>NZ_CM143297.1:2500-4395000 GCF_054958705.1 Bordetella sp. MIP270_01_BMS
CAGTGTTATAGGATCAAGCGACTAAGTGCATATGGTGGATGCCTTGGCGATCACAGGCGAAGAAGGACGTGGTAGCCTGCGAAAAGCTGCGGGGAGCTGGCAAACAAGCTTTGATCCGCAGATGTCCGAATGGGGAAACCCACTGCAGCGATGCAGTATCCCTGGCTGAATACATAGGCCAGTGGAGGCGAACCGGGTGAACTGAAACATCTCAGTAACTCGAGGAAAAGACATCAACCGAGATTCCGAAAGTAGTGGCGAGCGAAATCGGAAGAGCCTTTACGATTTAGCAGATCAGGTAGTCGAACGGAATGGAAAGTCCGGCCGTAGCAGGTGATAGCCCTGTAGACGAAATCTGGTTTGTGGAACTAGGCGTAAGAGAAGTAGGGCGGGACACGTGAAATCCTGTCTGAAGATGGGGGGACCATCCTCCAAGGCTAAATACTCGTGATCGACCGATAGTGAACCAGTACCGTGAGGGAAAGGCGAAAAGAACCCCGGAAGGGGAGTGAAATAGATCCTGAAACCGTATGCATACAAACAGTCGGAGCCTCTTTATGGGGTGACGGCGTACCTTTTGTATAATGGGTCAGCGACTTACATTCAGTGGCGAGCTTAACCGAATAGGGAAGGCGCAGCGAAAGCGAGTCCGAATAGGGCGATTTTAGTCGCTGGGTGTAGACCCGAAACCAGATGATCTACCCATGGCCAGGTTGAAGGCACGGTAACACGTGCTGGAGGACCGAACCCACTAGTGTTGAAAAACTAGGGGATGAGCTGTGGATAGGGGTGAAAGGCTAAACAAATCTGGAAATAGCTGGTTCTCTCCGAAAACTATTTAGGTAGTGCCTCAAGTATGACTGCGGGGGGTAGAGCACTGTTATGGCTAGGGGGTCATGGCGACTTACCAAACCATGGCAAACTCCGAATACCCGCAAGTCCAGCTTGGGAGACAGAGCACCGGGTGCTAACGTCCGGACTCAAGAGGGAAACAACCCAGACCGCCAGCTAAGGTCCCGAATTATCGCTAAGTGGGAAACGAAGTGGGAAGGCATAGACAGTCAGGAGGTTGGCTTAGAAGCAGCCACCCTTTAAAGAAAGCGTAATAGCTCACTGATCGAGTCGTCCTGCGCGGAAGATGTAACGGGGCTCAAGCGATAAACCGAAGCTGCGGGTGTGTACTTTGTACACGCGGTAGGAGAGCGTTCTGTAAGCCTGCGAAGGTGGCTTGTAAAGGCTGCTGGAGGTATCAGAAGTGCGAATGCTGACATGAGTAGCGATAAAGGGGGTGAAAAGCCCCCTCGCCGTAAGTCCAAGGTTTCCTGCGCAACGTTCATCGGCGCAGGGTGAGTCGGCCCCTAAGGCGAGGCAGAGATGCGTAGCTGATGGGAAGCGGGTTAATATTCCCGCACCGTCGTACAGTGCGATGGGGGGACGGATCGCGGAAGGTCATCAGGGTGTTGGAAGTCCCTGTTGCTGCATTGGAGAAGGCGCTTTAGGCAAATCCGGGCGCGTAATTCAAGGGTGTGGCACGAGGTCCCATGTGGACCGAAGTGATTGGAAGTGGTTCCAAGAAAAGCCTCTAAGCTTCAGCTGTACGAGACCGTACCGCAAACCGACACAGGTGGACGGGATGAATATTCCAAGGCGCTTGAGAGAACTCAGGAGAAGGAACTCGGCAAATTGATACCGTAACTTCGGGAGAAGGTATGCCCCATTAGGGTGAAGCGCTTGCGCGCGGAGCTTGAAGGGGCCGCAGAGAATCGGTGGCTGCGACTGTTTATTAAAAACACAGCACTCTGCCAAGACGAAAGTCGACGTATAGGGTGTGACGCCTGCCCGGTGCCGGAAGGTTAAGTGATGGGGTGCAAGCTCTTGATCGAAGCCCCGGTAAACGGCGGCCGTAACTATAACGGTCCTAAGGTAGCGAAATTCCTTGTCGGGTAAGTTCCGACCTGCACGAATGGCGTAACGATGGCCACACTGTCTCCTCCTGAGACTCAGCGAAGTTGAAGTGTTTGTGATGATGCAATCTACCCGCGGCTAGACGGAAAGACCCCATGAACCTTTACTGTAGCTTTGCATTGGACTGTGAACCGGCCTGTGTAGGATAGGTGGGAGGCGCAGAAACCGAGTCGCCAGATTCGGTGGAGCCGACCTTGAAATACCACCCTGGTTTGTTTGCGGTTCTAACCTTGGTCCGTTATCCGGATCGGGGACAGTGCATGGTAGGCAGTTTGACTGGGGCGGTCTCCTCCCAAAGCGTAACGGAGGAGTTCGAAGGTACGCTAGGTACGGTCGGAAATCGTGCTGATAGTGCAATGGCATAAGCGTGCTTGACTGTGAGACTGACAAGTCGAACAGGTGCGAAAGCAGGACATAGTGATCCGGTGGTTCTGAATGGAAGGGCCATCGCTCAACGGATAAAAGGTACTCTGGGGATAACAGGCTGATACCGCCCAAGAGTTCATATCGACGGCGGTGTTTGGCACCTCGATGTCGGCTCATCTCATCCTGGGGCTGTAGCCGGTCCCAAGGGTATGGCTGTTCGCCATTTAAAGAGGTACGTGAGCTGGGTTTAAAACGTCGTGAGACAGTTTGGTCCCTATCTGCCGTGGGCGTTGGATACTTGACGGAGCCTGCTCCTAGTACGAGAGGACCGGAGTGGACGTACCTCTGGTGTACCGGTTGTCATGCCAATGGCATTGCCGGGTAGCTAAGTACGGAAGAGATAACCGCTGAAGGCATCTAAGCGGGAAACTCGTCTGAAGATTAGGTATCCCGGGGACTTGATCCCCCTGAAGGGTCGTTCGAGACCAGAACGTTGATAGGTCGGGTGTGGAAGCGCAGTAATGCGTTGAGCTAACCGATACTAATTGCCCGTGCGGCTTGATCCTATAACTCTGCAGGTTTTGTAGACCTGGTATGAGCGCGTAGCGACAAGTGCCGTTCAAAGAAATAACCTTCACAATCGCTGCTCAGGGCTGCCCCCCTGACAGCTCGATGTGCTTCTTCCAAATTGGGGTGCGCAGACCCACCGTCTGCCCGCCCAACCGTTTACGCTTGACGACCATAGCAAGGTGGTCCCACTCCTTCCCATCCCGAACAGGACAGTGAAACGCCTTCGCGCCGATGATAGTGGACATTCGTCTGTGAAAGTAGGTCATCGTCAGGCTCTTATCCCGCAAAACCCCAGCACCCATACGTGCTGGGGTTTTGTCTTTGGCGCGCCAGTCCACGCCCGCCAAACCCAACCGTCCCACCCATACGAACGCGTACCGCGCAGCAGCCGGCGTGGCGGATGCGTCCAAACACGGCGCCAGGCCGCTGCCTCGACACGATCGCATGCTGAACCGTGCCCGTGCCCTCGACGCGAGCACGCAACGCACCCCGGCCAGCCCGCTGGCACGCCCAGCCGCGATCCGCAGATGAATGTCAGTCACATCCGCCCAAGGTACGAATAGGAAGCTGTATTCGGCGAGCGAGGTTCAGGCTGCGTGCCTGCATGAACCCACTTGCAAGACGGTGCTTGATCGAGCCCTCCCGCGTGCACGCTGCGGGAGTGTCGGGCCTATTCATGCCTCATTTCCGCCGTGTACGCACCTATGGTTCCGGTAACATGCGCGGGCCATGGCGAACCGCCTTGGGCAGCCCATTGGATCGGAGTTTACGCATGGCCATTTTTGCCAGGTTACGCCAAGGTTGGCGATCATGGGGCGAGGGCGCTTTCGTCGCCACCGGCACGCTGTGGCTGCTGTATCGACTGTTCGCAGGTCTGGACGCGCACGAGCACGTGACTCAGTTTCTGGACACATTCGAGTATCTGGAGCTGGACGAGCTGCTGCTGATTGCCGCGTTGTGCTGTCCACTGACATGCGGCTTGCTGTGGGTGCAGAGCCGTAGGCTGAGGCGTGAGATGTTCCGTCGCGCGGCCGGGGATGCTCTGAGCGCAATCATGATGAGCCGAACAGGTCTTGCACCGCATGAACCGTTGAATCAACCCGCAAAGAGCGAGTAAGGATGTGTAAGGGGCCGCATCCAGGTTTGGAACCGCGGCGGATAATGGCCGGCGGCAGGTTATCCTGAGGGTTATCCAATACGGGGTACCGACATCGTAGGATCCCCCTCAGAGTAGACGTCAGCCAGTAGAATTTCGGAGCCTCCTTTCCATCGGAGACTCCCTTGAAGAAAAGCAGATTTACCGAAAGCCAGATCGTTGCGGTGCTCAAAGAAGGCGAAGCCGGCATCCCGGTCGTCGAGTTGTGCCGCAAGCACGGCATCAGCAGCGCCACGTACTACCAGTGGAAGAGCAAATACTCGGGCGTGCAGGTGTCCGAGTTGCAGCGCCTGCGTGAGCTTGAAGCGGAGAACGCCAAGCTCAAACGCATGTACGCGGATCTGGCCCTGGAGAACTCAGCGATCAAGGATGTGCTGAACCGAAAATCCTGACGCCGTCAGCCAGGCGCGGGGTCGTCGAGCAGTTGGTGGAATCGAAGCTCTCGATCACACGTGCCTGTCAGATTGCTGGCCTGTCGCGGGCGGCGTACTACAAGAGGCCAACTCCGGCAGAGCAGCGCGATGCCGAGGTCATTGATGCGCTCAATGCCATCGTGACCCGGCATGGGCGTTGGGGATTCTGGAAGTGCTTCACACGGCTGCGGCTCGATGGCCATTGCTGGAACAAAAAGCGGGTTCACCGGGTGTACTGCGAGATGGGATTGAATTTGCCTCGACGCTGCAAGAAACGGCTGACTGACCGGCCCCGTCAGCCGCTGGACCATTTCCTGGAGCCAAATCGCTGCTGGGCATTAGATTTCATGCATGATGCCTTGTACTGTGGCCGACGCTTCCGGACGTTGAACGTGATCGACGAGGCCAACCGGGAGTGCCTGGCCATCGAGGTAGGCACATCCATCCCGTCGGCACGCCTGATCCGTGTGCTCAACCGCCTGATCAATTGCTATGGGGCTCCTGAGGCCATACGGCTGGACAACGGGCCGGAGATGGTCTCGCTGGCGTTCACCGAATGGGCTGCTGCCAGAGGCATCGCCGTGCGTTATATCCAGCCCGGAAAACCGAATCAGAATGCGTTCATCGAGCGCTTCAACAAGACGTATCGCACTGAGGTGCTCGACGCTCATCTGTTCGCTAATCTGCAGCAGGTGCAGGCCATCACCGAACAATGGCTAATCGATTACAACGAATACCGCCCACATGAATCACTGGGCGACGTCCCGCCGGTGCAGTTTATGCCTCGGCTAACCCTTGCTCCGAATCTCTATCAGCCGTCGTCTACTTGACGGGGGACCCTACGACATGAAGACGATCGCCGCGCTATCGCTTGTCATCCTGGTGACGGGATGCAGCACTACGCCTCAGACGCTGCCTACTCAGTCCGACGTCGACCTGAAGAAATACGCTGGCACTTGGTACGAGCAAACACGCCTGCCGAATCGTTTCCAGGAAGACTGTGTCGCCGATGTCCAGGCCGACTATGTACTGAAGGCAGACGGCACACTGGGCGTGACCAACCAGTGCAAGACATCCGGAGGCGGCTCCAAGCGTGCGCAAGCCGAAGGCCGGCTCAATACATCTGTAGAGCCGCCCGACCCTGCGAAACTCGAGGTCCGCTTCGCGCCGGCATGGACTTCGTGGATACCCTGGGTCTGGGGTGACTATTGGATCTTGAAGCTCGAGGGCGACTACGAGTACTCGCTGGTGGGCACGCCTGACCGCGACTATTTGTGGGTGCTGTCACGCGAGAAAAATGCGGATCCTGCGAAAGTGAAGGCGCTGCTCGACTACGCTGGAACCTTGGGTTATCCCGTGGATCAAGTCATCCGCTAGCGGAGTCTATTCCAGCGTGCACGGGTTCAGGCAGCGCGTAGTCTGCACCGCCGCCTAGCAGCCGCGCCGAACAGCCTGTGCCCGGCAGCTGGGAGGCAGGTCAGTGTGCAGACCTGCTGGTGGCACGCTGCCAGTCTTCGACTGATCAGTTCACTGGACGTGCCAGCATGATCGGCGAGCCCGCGAGAAGCCCGCTGATGGGTGTCATCGGGGCCACGGGGCGCGCCGTGAACTGTGGATGTCGCGACCTGTAGGCGTCGTGTTCATGACGCGGGAGGAGCTTCACCGGACTCAATGCGTTGTGTGCTGTTCCCGAGGCAGCCCAACATGCCCACTCCGGCGAGATGGCGTCCGCGAATACACCATTCTCCAGGTATTCCCGCAGATGGAAAGCGGCCGTCGTCTCCGGGATAGGCACTCCGACATGCCGCACCTCGCCGGTAGGCTCGCGAGGCGGCGGTGCGCTAGCGTTAGTCAGCTCGACCGAATGCTTGGATCAGCAGTTGCCTTTCTTGGCCTGGCCGGGCGGGCAGAAAGCTCCGCCGCCGCCATGCGGATCCACGATGACCGCGCCATCGGGTGTGTAGACCGCACAGCCTGCCAAAAGTCTGAGTGTAAGCAACGCGGCGCATGCGAATTTCATGCTGACTTCCCAAAGTGAACGTGGCGCAAGTTTATTGCGGCTTCCGCCTCATGCCGCAGCGGCGTTGTAACGATTTGATCCTCGGTCCTGAGCTACGCGCTCACTGCTTCTTGCCGCAGACCCCTATAGCACGCGCGTTTTCCAGCAAGGCCCCGACCGTACCTAGTGGCCGGCTTCCTGGTTGGCCACCCATCGCGATCGTGGCCTTGGGTAGAGCAGATACGAGAGCAATGACGGCCCGCAGTCGTATGCGTGCAACGCCTGAGTGCACTCTGGCGATGTCAAAGGCCAGGTGACAGACGAATGCTTGGCGGCCGAGCCAGTTTGTCTAATAATTGTCATTTAACTGAAACAATAATTGACGGCGCAAGTCAATGTACTGCGCCCGCGCCGACATGATTCGTCGGTCGGGGAGAACTGTGACAGCTGAATCGACAATTCCCATGGCCCTGGGGCGCTCCTGGTGGGAAGTGCAGGGCGAGTGGGCGGAGCCACCTAACGAGCGACGTAGGATTCAGCGGGGTGCAGTGTGTGACGGATGCATCCTCCGGGAATGTTTACTTCGTAAAGCGCCAGACCAATCATCTGTATCGCAGTGTGCGCTACCCCAGTGGCCGTCCGACTCTGCACCGAGAGTGGCTCAACCTTCGCCGTTGCGCCAAGTTGGGAGTGCCAACAGCTCCCTTGGTATTTTTCGATATGCGGCAGGGGCGCGAGGGATGGGAAGCGGTCCTCGTCACGCGGGCGCTCGAGCAATTCGTCAGTCTCGAACACGGCTTGAACGACGGGCGTTGGAACTGTACCGTGCGTCGCGCCATACTGCAGACTTTGGCCGGGGTTCTCGCGCCTTTGCATCTGGCGGGCCGCAAGCACGGCCATCTATACCCGAAAGAAGTCTTCGTACGCACGGAGCCAACTGTGGAGGTCGTGCTGCTGGATTGGGAGGTGTCGCGCTATGTCATGTCGGCCCGCTGGGCCGCGCAGTCGGACCTTGCTCGGTTGTGGCGATCTTTGATGGCCATGGGCATCAATGACGCCGATCGCGGCGAGTTCCTGAGGTACTACCAGTCGTTGACCGATCTGGCAGGCCTGCGACTTCGGGGAGTGCCGGATCTCGGCGTAGAGCTGCTGCCAGCCGGCCGACGCCGTCCGGGGCACGACCAGCCGTAGTCATCTCCACTTGGGGCGCATTCATCCACTGGCACGTGGCCGTCGGGTCCGGTGCACCGCGCGATAGCGTGGCCTGTCCATCATCGGCCAGCGTTGCCCGTCACGCTGAATTTGTGTTGAGCAGTCCAGCTGCGAAACCAGCATGGCCAGCGGAGCGACCTGCATTACGGCTGGGGCAGCGATCGAGCGGGCGCATGCTGCGCTGTAGGGGAGCAGCCCCTTGATTGGCTTCAGACAGATTCACCCCGTTGGCTGCCCGAATCCTGGGAGTCAGGACGATCCGCGGTGTTCCAGCTTTCCATGACGGCGCGCCAGCCGGCTTCCCACGCCTGTACTTTCGCATGCCATTCCCGTATCGATTCCCCTGTGTGGCCAGGCATGTTGGCCGCTCGGTAAAACGGGCAATCCAGTAAATCCAAACCTGCTCGGGCAGCTTGCGCACCGAGTTGCCAGATTTCCATATCCATAAATAAGCCGGTGTCCGTACGGACGAGTTGAGCAGCCCTGTAGCATGCTCTTGGCTCGAAATATTGGGAAGATGCCAGGATACTAGTGCGGATGATGGGGTTTTACTAAGCGCCGAAAGCAGGCCGCCCGCCGCGACCGGAGAAGGTCAGGCCGGCGCCTTCCAGTCGTGCAGATGGCCGTATATTGCATCTCGCAGCTGCCGAATTTGTCGATTCAGTTGGGCGAGATCTGCGCCAGACTGGCCCGACGCGGCTGCCAGCGCTTCGCCCAGGCATCCTGCGGAGTTCTGCAGTTGGCGACCTTGCTCGGTCAGGCTGACCACCACCTGCCGCTCGTTGCTGGGATTGCGCGTGCGTTTGACCAGACCCGTGACCTCGAGCCGCTTCAGCAAGGGGGTGACCGTGCTGGATTCAAGCGCGAGTTGCTGTGCGATGTCGCCGACTGTTTGGCTGTCCTGACGCCAAAGAATATTGAGCACCAGGTACTGCGGATATGTCAGACCCAGCTGGTCCAGCAATGGCTTGTAGATACGCTGGATGGCGATACCTGTGGAATACACGGCATAGCACAGTTGGTCGTCGAGCCCGACTGGCGCGCTGTTTTTCGGAATTGGCATAGCGAATCTCCAAGACCGCAGCGTACCATGAGTTCGCATATATTGTCGCGATATAAGTTACTGCTGTACTTTTTATTTGCCCGCGGTTAGGATTCGATTATCGTGATAAGAGTTATCGCGAACTAACTTGGAGCTTTACATGAACCGCAGAAGTTTGGTCGCCGGCGTCGCCGTCGTCGCAGGGCTTATATTGAACCCGGCCGCCCAATCAGCCGAAGGTATTCCCGACAGTCAGGCCGTGCGCAACGTGGTGCTCGTGCATGGCGCTTTCGCTGACGGTTCCGGGTGGCGTGGGGTATACGAAGCACTGACGGGCAAGGGGTACCGGGTGTCAGTCGTACAGAATCCGCTTACTTCACTGGCTGACGACGTCGCGGCGACGAAACGCATTCTTGATCGACAAAGCGGGCCGGCCATTCTGGTGGGGCATTCATATGGCGGAACCGTGATTACCGAAGCAGGCTCGCATGAGAAGGTCGCCGGCCTGGTGTACGTGTCGGCGCTTGCCCCTGATGTGGGCGAATCCACCGGCGCACAATTCAAAGAGATTCCGCCGCCGCCGGAGTTCATCATAGAGACCCAGTCCGACGGCTTCGGGTTCGTAAATCTTGAGAAGTTCAAGCTGGGCTTCGCAGCGGATACTGACGATGCGGACGCGGCGTTTCTGCGGGACTCCCAGGTGCCAATCAATATGGCGATATTTGAAACGCCCGTGACCTACGCAGCCTGGAAACACAAACCCAGTTGGGCTGTTGTGGCCAGACAAGACAAGGCCATCGATCCAAAACTGTTGCGCCATACCGCCCAACGGATTGGCGCAGAGGTGACCGAAGTCGACGCCAGTCACGTTCCCTTCCTGACTCAGCCACGAGCGGTCGCAGACACAATCGATCGCGCTGCGCGTACCGTTTCGGCGAAACAGCGCCACGCGGGTTGAGCCAGTCGCATGAAAGCGTGTATGGCAGGGCAGTCGGCGGCAGGTTTGGATAAGGCGTACGTGGACGGCGGGGCACACTTGTCAAAGCCGCCTTTCCTGCGCCTTGCGCGACAGCAGCAGTGACCCATAAAAAAAACCCCACGCGGCGAGCCGGGCGGGGTTAAAAGCATTACCAAGATGTGTGCGTAGTACCTGGAGAGAGTAGGTGCTTCACACAGAAGTTAAGATAAATGAAGCTGCGCCATCTTGCTGCCCTGAGAGCTGGATTCGGTGCGATTCATTTGAGGCGCGTCAAGCAGTGTTCTTGCTGATGGCTCGAGCCGCGCGAATTACCAATGGACCCAGGGTTTCTCGGGCGCGTTCGAGCGACCAGCGCGGCTTGGGCACCGAGATGTTGATTGCCGCCATCGGTTTGCCTTCCTGGTTCAATACCGCCGCAGCCACGTTGACGTCGCCTTGAAAAAACTCTTCGTCCGCGTAGGCGTATCCGTTTTCTCGGGCCTCTTCGACAAGATCCAGCAACACGCAGGTGTCGGTAATCGTGTGAGTGGTGTATTTCTGCAATGAACCTGCGGCCAAGAGCTGCTCCACCTCGCCGCGCGGCAGGTGGGCCAGTACCGCGCGTCCAGACGACGAGGCATGCATCGGTATGTGAGTGCCGACGGGCATGTACACGGGGATATGCTTTGAACTGGGCACGCGCATGACGAAAACCATGCTGCCGCCTTCTTCGGGTACCGCCAAGTTCACGATCTCGCCGCACTCTTGATTCAGCTGATGCAGGATTGCGTGGGCATGCTGGAACAACGGCTCGCGGGCCAGATAGCTGTAACCCAGCCCCACCGCTTTCACGGTGACTCGATAGCGTTTGCTGTGCGGATCTTTTTTCAGGTAACCGCATCGTTCCAGGGTGTGGGCGACACGTTGAGCAGACCCGCTCGTGATGCCGCAAGCCTGTGCAATTTCGCGCAGGTTTAGCGTTTCGCTGTTGCGGAAGGCCTGCAGAACGCCCAGGCCTTTTTCCAGCGATTGAATGAAGAGTGCGGATTCGGCCATGAGTAGAGCTCCGGCGATACGCCGTGGTGGCGAGAGTGATCGCTAAATCAGGCGCGATATTAGCACCGTGCATGACCGTTTCGGGACGTTCAGGCGGGCAGTGCACGATAAAAATCAATCGAATCACAGGATCAAGAAATCGAATGGCAATATCTGAGCGTCCATGCCAACTCGGATTTGGGGCAGACCAAGACGCCACTGTGAGAGGGGCCACCATGGCCTGAAGGTATGACATTCGCTTGTCGCCTCCGGCTATATGGCTGGCAGTGGCCCTTGAGCCGCCAGATTCAAGGGTGGAATTGCCTTGTTGCAATTCGCAGGGTTGTCTTGCGCGTTAGAACGGTTTGTTGCATTGCGCGGGGGTACAGTGAGTACACCGTCGATAACAACAGGAGATACCCATGCGATACACCGTACCCACTCTGCGCCGTACGGCAATGGCAGCCATGATGGTTGCCGCGGCGAGCCTGGCTTTTTCAGGTTGCACGGTAACGTCGCCCAAGGCATCTGCCAGCGCGACTGAACAGCGCGACGAGATCAATAGCGGTGCCGATGCGACGCTGACCCGCCTTTACGAAACCTCGCCGGATTCAAGGGCCCTGGTTCAACGCGCCAAGGGCGTGCTGGTCTTCCCATCTGTGTTGAGTGCCAGCTTTGTCGTAGGAGCAGAACATGGTAAGGGCGTGCTGCGCGTGGGTGGCGCGAATGCCGGCTACTTCAGCACCACTGCCGGGTCGATCGGCTTTCAGGCTGGCGCGCAGTCTAAAGCGATGGTCCTGCTTTTCATGACGGACGAAGCGTTGCAGAAGTTTCGTAACAGCAACGGTTGGACCGTTGGTGCAGACGCCTCGGTCGCAGTCGCAAATATCGGTGCCAACGGCCGGATCGATTCCAACACGGTGAGGCAGCCGATTGTCGGCTTCGTAATGACCAATGCCGGGCTTATGGCGGGGGTGTCGCTTGAAGGCGCCAAGATCGTCAAGCTCGATCTGTAACGGGTGGGCGTGACGCAACGCACGCCTTGACGACAGTACGCCTGCGGCGCAACCCCCTGGCGCCGCAGGCCGCAGCCTCTGAAAGCCCTGCGGTTTACGCTGCCGGCGTGCGGGAGGTCTGGGTACTCGGTTTTTCTGTGCAGCTAAAGTCCACAGTAGCCTCTTTGGGCAGCAAGCCCGTGGCGTGATTCGAAGTTACCCGAGGCTGCGTCATGCGCAGCCCCATAGCTGAGCAATGCGCTTCAGCCTGCTGCCGCGCGATATTCTTCACTTCGACCCAAGTCTGCCACTTTGCGCCGGCGTTGTAGGTGACTCGATAGGTGCGGTCGCCTGTGGCGACGGTGTCGCTGACGCTGGCGCAGGCAGCCAGCTGGACGAGCGCCACGGCAAAAAGGGAAAGGCGAAGCATTCGGGTCTCGTATGTGGTGTCGGCATTATTACAAAGCACCTGGAGCCTGTTACGCAAGTCACCCAGGGCCCCGGCCGGCCGTCAGGCAGGGGCGAGGGTGTTGCGGCGGTCCAGCTTGCGACTGAGTACGATTGACGTCTGCGTCTGGTTCACGCCATCGAGCAAGCCGATGTGGTCGAGCAGATCGTCCAGATGCTCGTGGGTGTCACAACGCAGAAAGATCAGGTAATCGAATTGGCCGCTTACGGACGATACTTCTTCCACTTCAGGAATCTTCGCCAGTTCACGAATGACCGCCGCGGGCGTCTTAGGCTGCACGCTGATAAAGCAATACGCGCGAACGGCTGCCTCTTCGAGGCGCTGACCCAGGCGCACGCCGTAGCCTGCGATGACGCCGTCACGTTCCAGGCGCGCTAAACGCCCGACCACGGTGCTGCGCGCCAGATCGAGTTTACGGGCAAGTATGGCTACCGGCAGGCGAGCATTGCCTTGCAGCAGGCTGAGTAGCTGACGGTCGATAGCGTCGAGAGTGTTAGACATGACGGCGTTTTGCAGCTGCACGCTTTGGCTGGGGGCGACAAGCGACGGCGCAGCACGCATCCCGGCCGGCAGCGTCGTCCGAATGCTAGCCTGCCGGTGCGGGCGTTGCCAAGCAGGTGCGCATGCTAGCATGCTCGCCAGTAGCGAATCTTGCGAGGCTGTATGGAAACACAGGAACAAATTGCCGTTATCGTCCACACCATTTCGCACCAGGGCGGGCGTATCGACGCGCTCAATGCAGTGCTGGCGTCGATGCTGCATCTCGCCAAAGGCACGCCGGGGCTGCGCGAGGCAATTGAAGCGCAACTGGAGCAAAACTACTCCAGCCTACTGGCCCGTTCCGAAAACCCCCAATATGTGGCCGGTTTCGAGAGCGTGCGTGACAGCGTGCTCGCTGCACTCAAATAGACGCCGGTCCTCAAGCTTGTCTTACTCACAGCTTCTGTGGACAAGTCTTGGGATAGCTTGGGTACAGACGAAAAATATCCTTTTGTGACAAGCGCTTGGTTAAACCGGTCAAAACATGACAGAACGCGTCAGCGGTTGACCCCGCTGACGATGCTTCCCAGGGTGCGCATGGCCTGATCCGTCTGCGGCGTGTACGCAGAGCCGCAACTGAGCCGCACGAAGGAGTTGTAACGCTCAGAGTTCGAAAACATGTTGCCGGGCGCTATGCGTATACCCTGGGACAACGCCTGTTCGAATACCCGCATGCCGCTGCGTTGATCTGGCAACTCTACCCAGAGAAGCATGCCTCCGGCAGGCAAGTTCAGACGCGTGCCGGATGGAAAATATTGATCGATGGCTTCGGCCATTCGCGTGCGCTGGCGTTTCAGTTGTTGGCGCAGCCAGGTCAGATGGCGGTCGTAGGCCTTGGACGCCATGTATTCCGCCATGGCAATCTGGGCGATCCCTTCGTTGGGGCGGCTCTGGGCAAATTTGAGCATTGCGATGCGCGCGCCCCAGCGGCCGCCCGTCATCCAGCCCACACGCATGCCAGGCGCCAAGGTCTTGTGCGTCGACGCACAATAGATGATGTTGCCAGTGCGATCCCATGATTTAAGTGCTGCGCGCGGCTTGCCATCATCGGCGAGAAGACCGTAAGTGTCGTCTTCGATCAATGCGACCTGATTGCGTTCGCACAGCGCAGCGAGACGGGCTTTTTCGGTGTCGGGCATGACGCAGCCCAATGGATTCTGGAAATTCGGCACCACGACCACCGCGCGCAGGTGCGGATGCGTTTGCATCGCAAGTTCCAACGCGTCGACCGACAGGCCATATTGCGGGCTGGTGGGAATTTCGAGGGCCTGCAAGCCCAGGCTTTCCAGGATCTGAAGCAAGCCGAAATATACCGGCGATTCCACGGCAATGGTGTCGCCTGGTCGAGCCACGGCACGTAAAGCCAGGTTCACGGCCTCGATGCAGCCGTGGGTGACCAGAATTTCCTCAGGGGACAGATTCATGCCCAATTCAAGAGACTTGCGCGCCAGCACACTGCGAAGCTCGGCATGCCCCCGTGGCGGAACCCGCCTGACAAGCATGCCGGAGTGATTTCGCAGGGCGCGGATCATCGCTTGCTTCAGGGCGTCGGCCGGATAGTGGTCGGGCGAGGCGGCAGCGAGCGCAAAATCGGTATGGGTCGCATGACGATCGCACTGCGCGATAAAGTCTGACACGCGGTCGTGAATGCCGACGTAGCCCGCGGGATCGAGCGGTTGGCGCGGATCCGGTTCCAAGGCGGGCAGGGTAGCGCCGCGATGTCGCAACCTTACAAAGTAGCCGGAACGCGGACGGGCCTCTACCCAGCCATCATCTTCAAGCTGCCGACAGGCCTGCAGCGCAGTGGAAAGGCTCACCCGATGCGTGCGCACCAGCGTGCGGATCGATGGGATGCGTTCAGCCGGCGCCAATACGCCGCTCTGGATGGCGCGCCGGTAGTGATCTGCCAGACGCTGGTACAGGGGTTGCGCTTCCATACGGATATCTTGCACCTGGAGAGGTGAGGCAATAAGGCACAGTTCCCGGGTATCTGAACCATAACAGATAGCCTGCCGTCGGTCTGTTGCGGTACAGAAAGGCAATGATTGTGTCTGGTTGGGAAAGGCCGTCGCGCCTAATCTGTAGACGTCGCCAACGCCCCATCGGAGCCTGTCATGAATCCACCGTTATTCACCAGCCGCCGGTTTACGCTTCCGGCCGGAGCATCGCTGAGCGTCTGGGGAACGCGCGGTGCCGTATTCGTCTGTGCCGAAGGGCGACTGATGCGCAATGCAGCACTGGCGGGCCCCGAGCATCCCTGGCCGCGTACGGTCCGGGTGGCCATGCAGGCCGGCGAATCGCACCGGTGCGAAGAGGGGGGCCTGCTGCACATCGTGGCGGAATCCAACGCGACCCTGTTATGCATTGAAGCCATGCCTCGCTGGCGTGTTTGGCGGCTTCGCCTGCTGCAAGGCCTCGCGAAGTATGCTATGATTCCATTCATCAGACGCGGGGTGGAGCAGTCTGGCAGCTCGTCGGGCTCATAACCCGAAGGTCGTAGGTTCAAATCCTGCCCCCGCAACCAGTTTTCAGAAGCCCGGCGCATGCGCCGGGCTTTTGTTTTTGCGCGCCCGCGCATTTGATGCGGTTGCGCCTGCGTCCATCGACTTCCGGGAAGCCCGGTCATGAGCTACCATGACTCAGCCGGCCGCCGGCTTTCCAGGAGACGTGCATGGGCACTGCCAAATATGACCATCCCGGCTATATCGCCGATATCGGGCCGCAGGGAAGCTACTACGTCGGTGTATGGTGTCCGCACGGGTATCCCGCGCATGTGCATATCGGCCATGCCGACACGGCACGGCCTGACGCCAGCCTGAGGCTGCGCATCCCTGATGGCGCCTTTCAGTCGCTGGCCGATGATTTTGAAACCTTATGCCGGCGTGCGGTCGGCCAGGCCCTGCAAAGCGGGCTTTTGAGAGACGGTCTGGGCGGATTCCAGGAAACGCGGCTGTCCCTCGAAACCCAGCCCTGGAGCGGCCCGATGCGGCCCGCCGCCAAGCGCGGCAGCGACGCATCGATACCGTCCTGAGCTATGACGTCGCGGCGCCGGGCCTGCCCAGCATCCCAACCAGGGACTTTTTCAGATGCGGCGAGAAAATGGGGACCACGTGTGTCACCCCCTCACGGTCAACGCCTTCTTTCAACGTAACCGATTGCCCATCAAAGATTTCAGGTGCCTTGCCCGAGGCCACATAATTGGCCAGCAGCGAATCGACCTGCTCCTGTGCGGCAGCGAGTGGAGTGACGGTCACCCTCTGTTGGGCGGCATGAGCCTGAAGCACGCGATGCAGATCGTCAATGAATAGCGCGAGCGCCGCCTGGCCATGCGCATGGGCTTGTTGCCAGCCCCAGCCGGCATCGTCGGTGGGCTGCGTCGAAGGGTTCTTTTGCATACCCCATGCTATACCAATGCGAGGGCATGGTGTTGCCAGACGGCCACTGACGGGCGGGCGCGCTGGGCGCTGGAGAATTGCTCTGAAACCGCGCATGATTGTCGGGCAGGGTCGCTGCGAAGCGACTTGTGTGCCCAATCACGCCGAAAGCGTCTTTACCGAGGAGAAAACCATGAAGAATAAAATTCTGCTCGCCGCACTGCTGGCGGTGGCGGCCGTTTCTTCCGGCTGTAACACCATTGCCGGCGCCGGCAAAGATATCGAACGCGGGGGCGAGAACATCCAGAAGGCGGCACAGTAGCGCGCGCGTACCCATTGCGGCCCCGGACCCGAAAGGGCCGCCGGGTTCCTGGCGCGTGTGATGCATAATGCCGACATTGCACCAATACGGCAGGAACAACATGCGCATCTTGAGTCTGGCAGGACTGACCCTCGCCATCGCCCTGAGCGGCTGCGCGAGCAAGGGGCTGCTGTCCGGAGATCCCCCCGGAGCCACGGCAACTTTTCCGGTAAAGACCGATTTCGAAGCGGCATACCGCCGTGCCGGGGAATTCGTGCGTGTTTGCCATGAGCAGCGCCGACATCCGTACGGGGTGGTCTATCAGTCGCACCATAATTTGGGGCAGCAGGGAGCCCCGAACGAAATCCGCGTGTACAAGAGATCCGAACCGGCCAAAATCCTCGAAATCATTCGTGCGCAGGCCGACGGGGCCACCACATCGCAGGTCACAGTTCTGGTACTGGGCGACGCTCCTTGGGACGAGGCTGAAGTACAGGCTGCCCAAGCGTCCATACAGAGCGCCACCCCGGTATGCCGGCCATTGAGCTGACGCCTGACAAAACTGAGCCATTGCCCGGCGTGAGCTACGCTGTGCTGGGCGCGGCTGCCCGCTGGCTGGGGTGCCTGAACGCCGTGGGCGCGTTGGCCGAAGTCGGATTTGTGCTGGGCTTGTTGGGCCCGGATGTGGCACCGCCCGATCTGAGCCTGCCTCTGGCACTGTTCCTCGCCGGCGTACTGGCTTCGGGGTCTGCCATGCTCTGCTGGGGGATGGCCCAGGCGTCGCGTTCAGCAGGGCGCGCCTGCAGTCGCCGGGTGACTGCGGCGAATTGGATCGGCGCGGTTGCCTATGCTTCAGGTCTGCTGGCCTTCGCTGCCGCCTGCTGGGCGTCCGCCGTACTGGGCCTGGGCGCCGACGGCGCGTCTTTGAGTGCCACGTCGGTCGCCTACGTCAGCATGCGCTGAAAACGCTTGCAGGCAGTAAAACAGCGGCAGTAATATGCGCATTGCGTATATTATTTTGGGGCCGCCATGTCCATCTCCCAGCAAGCCTTTCTTCGCGACGCGATGCGCCGCCTGAACCTTACGCGTGACGTCTTCGCGACGCGAATCGGCGTCAAGCGGCGCGCACTCGATACCTGGCTTTTGCCCGAAGGCTCGCAGGAGTTTCGCGCGATGCCCGAAGTCGTCGAACGCTTCGTGAGCGAAATCGTCCAGAATGGTGCGCTCCTCGAAAAATATACGCAAAGCGTACAGGGCGGCCCCCTGCGCGACCGCATCTCGGTCGAAGGCAAGCACCAATTGCTTTCTGTGGATCAATTTTCGCGCGAGTCGGTGGAAGATCTGTTTCGGGTGGCCGACCTGATGCAGCCCATCGCACGACGCCAGAAGGTATCTCGCGTGCTTGAGGGCGCCGTCCTCGGCAACCTGTTCTTCGAGGCGAGCACGCGCACCCGTGTGAGTTTCGGCGCCGCCTTCTGCCGGTTGGGCGGATCGGTGTGTGACACCACAGGCTTCACCTTTTCGTCTATGGCGAAGGGCGAGTCCATCTACGACACCAGCCGGGTCATGAGCGGATACGTCGACGCCATGGTGATACGCCACCCCGACCAAGGCTCTGTTGCAGAATTTGCGCGTGCGACGAATATTCCTGTGGTGAACGGTGGCGATGGGCCGGGTGAACACCCCAGTCAGGCCTTGCTGGACCTGTATACGATCCTGACCGAGTTCTCGCGCCTGGGTAAATTGCTAGACGGTGCCCACATTGCCATGGTCGGCGACCTGAAATACGGCCGCACCGTGCATTCGCTGATCAAACTGCTGGCGCTGTACAAAGGAATCAAGTTCACCCTGATTTCGCCGCCCGGCCTCGAGATGCCTGCATATATCATCGAGCAGGCGAGCCGCAATGGGAATGTCATTGAGCAGCACAGCTCGCTGTCCGACGGTCTTCCGGGCGCGGATGTCATTTATGCCACCCGCGTGCAGAAAGAGCGGTTCGCCAATGACGAAAGCGAAGGCTATACGCCCGATTTCCAGATCAGCCGCGCCACCATCGACACATATTGCGGCCCGGACACGATCGTGATGCATCCGCTGCCACGCGACAGCCGACCGGGTGCAAATGACCTCAGTGTCGACCTCAACGATGACCCGCGCCTGGCCATCTTTCGCCAGACTGACAACGGGATTCCGATCCGGATGGCTATCTTTGCCGTTTTGCTGGGTGTCGAAGGCCTGGTTCAGCATTCGATGCGCGACGTTACGTGGAAACACCCGTCGCATGTAGGACCTGACGACTCGGCCTTCCACGGCCTGGACTGATATCGCGGGGAGCCTGCTGGCATCAGCCGGCAGGCGTGCTGCCATGACGCGTCAGATACGCTTTTCGCCGCCCAGGGCCTGCGTCAGGTCTGCCAGCAACTTAGCCAGTTCGCCCGTCATCAGTGCCATGTCGGAATCGAATTTCTCATCATCGTTCTGCATGACGTTATCGGTGCCTTCTTTAAGCACGTCGAGGGGCGCAACGCGTTTGATGTCGAGGGACTCCGTGAGCACGAACGACACGCGGTCCGCCCAGGTCATGGCAAGACGGGTGCATTGCTTGCCCGACTGAATATGGCGGCGCACATCATCCACATCGATGGTGTGCTTCACATAGCGGATTGCCGCCCGGCTTTCTCCCGAGGCACGCAGTTCGGTGTCCTGGTCGATGCTGAAGTTGTCGGGGGCCTCGTCGGCCGCCAGCCAGCCTGTCATTGCAGCTGCGGGCGACTGGGCCACATAAAGGTTTTCAAGCGGCAGCGGGTCGATGGTTTTCACCAGCAGGCCAATGACTTCGTCGGCCTTGGCCGATGCCGCCGCGTCGATGACCAACCAATGGTTCACAGGATCGATCCAGACCCGAGTGTCCCGGTAAATGCTGAAAGCCTTGGGCAGGAGCTCGTCGGTGACTCGTTCCTTGATCTCTTTCATCTGCTTGCGGCCCGGCTTGTAGCCTTGCTGCTCTTCGATTTCCTGCGCGCGTGCGCGGGTCACCTGGTTGACCACGGTGGCAGGCAGCAGCTTCTTTTCGGCGCGCAGGCTCAGCAGTATCTGCTGGTTCACGGTGTGCGACAGCGAGGCGTTTTCCCGAGGCGATATCCAGCCCAGGCTTTGCATTTCGAGGTTGTTGCCAGCCTGATAGGCATGCCGGGCCAGGCTTTCTTCAAGCTGTTCGCCTGTGAGAGTCCACGGCGAAGAGAGACGGTAAATCTTGAGATTCTTGAACCACATGGCGTCGGGCAAAAGGGTTGATTCTATACGAGTGCAGGCGCGCGCACGCCTACCGTCGTTCCCCCATTGACACGACACGTTCTGTCACTGACAGTTGGAAGGGGTTCGGGTATCTTCCGGCCCACGTCAACCATAAAAAGGATACATCGATGAAACCGGCGACTATCGTAGGAATCGTGCTTATCGCGTTGGGGGCGGCGGCACTGGTGTACAAAGGGTTCAACTACACCAGCGAGGAGACCGTACTGCAGGTTGGGTCGGTCAAGGCGACAGCGGAAACCGAGAAGTCCGTTTCGGTTCCCACGTGGGCGGGCGTTGCCGCCATTGTGGTGGGCGTGCTGGTGGTAGGTTTGGGGCGCCGCCGCTGACACTATCGCGCGCCCGCCCGGTTAATGGCCGCTGCGGGCTGCGCTTGCATCAAAGAGGCTCGCTCTCCGAGCGGCCCGTACATCACCCGCGGCACTGCTGCTTGTAGCGGGTCGAGCGCCGCGAGGCTATCCGGCGCTTGCCGCCTATCGGCTCACAATGCGGCCGGACTCCATTTTCTTTTCGATTCGGTGTCTGCATGGACCCTGCCGCATATTGATGCAGCTGCGGGCTCTCATGCGGGCGGCAATGCTGCGCTTGACCCTTGCGCTGGCAATGTGCCAATGAAACTGGCCAGACCGAATACGTGGGCGCTTGGTTCTATCAATAACCGGCATCGGCCGGCCGGTTCCGGCCAGGCGGATACACCCGCGTCAGCGCATGACCAAGCGGGTATCGCCAGCACGTGCTCTGGCATGCGATGCGCACATAAAAAATGGCCCGGCTTTGGAAAGCCGGGCCTTGGAAGGTCGCACAATGCCGCGCCATAAGGCTCGCGGGGGGCGCGGCATCGGCGTCAGAGAACTGGCCCTACGATTTCCGAACAGGGGATCAAAAGCTCGGGAATGCAGTGCAAGGCCGTGATCTGAGCCTGAAGTCTAATCTCAAGGGTCTGACAGAGGCCTGAATGTCGCCGCGACTCTGGCTGGCGCTACGACCAAAGCAAGCAAAAAAAAGCTCCCGAAGGAGCTTTGAAGAGCCAGACAGGCGCAGCAGTCCTGCCTGGCGGGGGAACAACTGTCATCAAGCGTTGATATCGACGTCCTTGGTTTCCCGTACGAACAGGCAACCGATGACCAGCGTCATGACCGCGATGATGATGGGATACCACAAGCCGTCGTAGATGTTACCGGTTGCCGCGACGATTGCGAAGGCAACGGGCGGCAGGAACCCGCCGAACCAGCCGTTGCCGATGTGGTACGGCAAACTCATCGAGGTGTAGCGGATACGCGTCGGGAACATTTCGACCAACATGGCGGCGATCGGTCCGTACACCATGGTGACATAGATCACCAGAATGGTCAGCAGCAGCACGACCATGAATTTGTTGATCTGCGCCGGGTCGGCTTTGGCAGGATAGCCGTGATCACGAATCGCAGCGGTCAGCGACGTCTTGAGTTCAGCCGACTTGGCCTTGAATTCGTCTGCGGGCATGCCCGTGCCTTCGAACGAAACGAATTCGTCGTTGCCTATCCTGACTTTGGCCAATGAGCCGGCGGGAGCCGCTTCGTTGGCGTAGTTCACCGAGTTCGCAGCGAGGAACGACTTGACCACGTCACACGAGCTGGTGAACGAAGAGGTGCCCACCGGATTGAACTGGAACGAACACGTTGCCGGGTCGGCGATGACTGTCACCGGAGCCGTTGCCTGTGCCTTTTCCAGCGCCGGGTTGGCAAAGTGCGTCAGGCCCTGGAACAACGGGAAGTAGGTCAGCGCCGCGATCAGGCAGCCTGCCATGATGATAGGCTTGCGCCCGATGCGGTCAGACAGCGAGCCAAAGAGCAGGAAGAAAGGCGTGCCGATCAGCAGTGCCAGTGCAATCATGATGTTCGCGGTGTTCGCGTCCACCTGCAGCGTCTTGGTCAGGAAGAAGAGGGCGTAGAACTGGCCGGTGTACCACACGACAGCCTGGCCGGCAGTCAGACCAAGCAGCGCAATGATCACGACCTTCAGATTCTTCCATTGTGCGAAGGATTCAGTCAGCGGCGCCTTCGAACCACGGCCTTCTTCTTTCATGCGCTTGAAGGTGGGTGACTCGTTGAGCTGAAGCCGAATCCATACCGAAATGCCGAGCAGCACCACGGAGATCAGGAACGGAATACGCCAGCCCCACTCGCGAAACGCTTCTTCGCTCATTATGCCGCGCACGCCCATGATGACCAGCAGGGACAGGAACAAGCCCAGAGTGGCCGTGGTCTGGATCCAGGCGGTGTATGCACCGCGACGGCCCTGGGGGGCGTGTTCTCGACGTAAGTGGCAGCGCCGCCGTATTCACCACCCAGTGCCAGGCCCTGCAACAGCCGCAAGACGATCAGGATGGCCGGAGCAGCGATACCGATGCTCGCATAGCTGGGCAGTACACCGACCAGAAATGTCGAGATGCCCATGATCACGATGGTGACAAGGAACGTGTACTTGCGGCCGACGAGATCGCCCAGTCGACCGAACACCAATGCCCCGAACGGGCGCACCGCGAAGCCTGCCGCAAACGCCAGCAATGCGAAGATGAATGCCGCGGTGGGATTCACCCCAGAAAAGAAGTGCGTCGCGATGACGGCCGCGAGCGAGCCATACAGATAAAAGTCGTACCACTCGAAGACCGTGCCGAGTGAAGACGCGAAAATGACGCGCCTTTCCTCCTTGGTCATGGGGCGGGGACTTGCGGATGGGCCGCGCTCGGCCACCGATGCTGTGCTCATGTTGTCTCCTCGTTTCTGGGCCGGTGGTTATCCACCGTGCGGGCTTTTGCCGGACAGGCCGGTCCAGCGCTACCTGCAAGGTAAGAAGGCTGGCTGACGAGGTTCTGACGTGATGCTTACTTGAATCTTAAAATTGAAACAAAAAATTATTCCGTCCAGAGGCACCATACTGCAGGGAAGGGTATCCCCTAGGTAGCATCCTGCGTACCTTGGGTGCGTCCAAACAACGGAAAGTGCACCCGAATGCAGGTTCCGGGCAGTTGCGAATGGGCAGTGCCTTCGAGGATCTGAACGCTCGCATCATGCTTTTGAGCGATCTCTCGAACGATGGCAAGTCCCAGGCCGCTGCCTTCGGCCTGCGTACCCAGCACGCGGTAGAAGCGGTCGAACACGCGTTCGCGTTCTTCGGGCGCTATCCCGGGGCCCGAATCCTCGACCTCAAGGGTGGCGCAGTCAGTGGTGGATTTGACCCGTACCGTTATGTGGCCGCCGGGGGGCGTGTAGCGCACCGCATTGTCCACCAGGTTATTCAGAAGTTCGGCAAGCAAAATGCCATTGCCCGCGATGTACACCGGCTGGTCGGCCGCCTCGAAACCGAGATCGGTATTCAACGCCAGGGCCTGGGGCACCCATAGCATCGTCTGCTCGTATCCAAGGGCGTTCAGGTCGAGACGGGCAAGGTCGGCGGAGTGAGGGTTCTCGGCACGGGCGAGCAACAGCAGTTGGTTGACCAGTCGGGTGGCGCGTTCGGACCCCATGACGAGCTGGCGCAGACTGGACTGCATTTCGTCGGGACTGGCGTCGCGCAAGGCAAGCTCCGCCTGAGTGCGCAGCCCCGCAAGAGGCGTCTTCAACTGGTGCGCCGCATCGGCCACGAAGCGCCGCTGCGCCTGTACGTTGGCGGACAGGCGGTCGAGCAGGTCATTCATGGCACCGACCAACGGCGCAATCTCGGAGGGCGCAGCGCGCTCGTCGATGGGAGAAAGGTCGTCGGGACGCCGGGCTCGCAGACGCTGCTGCAGCGCGTTCAGCGGCGCGACACCGCGCGACAGTCCAAACCACACTAGCAAGACCGCAACGGGCAGCACGATGAATTGCGGGATGATGACGCCCTTGATGATGTCATTGGCCAATTCGGTGCGGCGTTCCATCGTCTCGGCAACCACCAGGAGCACCGGGCGGGTACCGGGGATATGCAGGTCGACCCAGGTATACGCGAGCCGCAGTCCGAAACCACGCAGCGTGTCGTCGGCATAGAGAATCGTGCCAGGTTGTGGCTGTCCGAGTTCGGACGGCAAGGGCAGGGCGCGGTCTCCGCCCAGGAGCTCGCCCTGGCTGCCCAAGGCCAGCCAGAACACACTGTCGGTTTCATCCGGCCGCAGCACATCGCGTACCGATTCGCTCATGTGCAGGACCGCGCGACCGTCCTGTGCGTGCACGTGTCGCGACAGCACATGCAGGTTGTTGGCCAGTGCCCGGTCGTAAGGCACGTTTGCAATGTTCTGGGCGACCACGTAGGTGATGGCGACGCTCATGGGCCAGAGCAGGAACAATGGTGCGAGCATCCAGTCGAGGATCTCGCCCAGCAGCGAGCGCTGCGGCGGCGCGAAGCTGGGGCCCTTGGCCCCGCCGCGCATCGCGTCCAGCGCCTCCTGGTTCAGCTTTTCGTGCGCTGCGGGTTCAGTGGGAGAGGTAGCCCGCACCCTGGTCCCGTTCAAGGCAATAGCCCAGCCCGCGTACCGTAATGATCTTCACGCCGCTGGGTTCGAGCTTCTTGCGCAGGCGATGCACGTAGACCTCGATGGCGTTGGTGCTCACTTCTTCACCCCATTCGCACAGATGGTCGACGAGCTGCGTCTTGCTGACCATGCGGCCGCTGCGCGTCAGCAGAATTTCGAGCAGGCTGACTTCGCGAGCGGAGAGGTCGAGCGTTTGATCATCAACAAGCGCGACGCGGCCGGTCTGGTCGAAGACAAGGCGGCCGTGCCTGAGCAGCGTGGCGCCGCCTCCGGCGCCTCGCCGTGTCAGGGCGCGTACCCGCGCTTCGAGTTCGGATAGGGCAAACGGCTTTGCCATGTAGTCGTCGGCGCCGAGGTCCAGGCCCTTGACACGCTGCTCGACGCTGTCGGCTGCGGTGAGAATCAAAACCGGCAGCAGCGAGTTTCGCGCCCGCAGCCGCCGCAGGACTTCCAGGCCCGCAAGTTGAGGCAGTCCGAGGTCTAGAATGAGCAGGTCGAAAGCCTGTGCTGCCAGGGCCGAGTCGGCCGCAATTCCGTCCTGGACGGCATCGACCGCATAGCCATTGTGACGCAACGAGCGGGAAAGCCCGTCGGCCAGGATGCTGTCGTCTTCGGCGATGAGGATGCGCATGCGGTATGAAAGCGGCAAGCCCGGCAGGACGCCGGATGCAGGCATTCTGGCACAGCGCGTACGCATTGCCCACCCGGGAAACCGTGTACAAAAGTGGCGCACTGTGTATATGTACAGTATAATCCGATGCAATAATCGCCGCTGCTGGCGAATTGCGCAGCGTTGCACACTTTCTACCCACGGGACACCACATGAACGACAAATCCAGCAAAGCAGCCGCATCGGAAAAGGCCAAGGCGCTGGCCGCCGCGCTGTCGCAGATTGAAAAGCAGTTCGGCAAAGGCTCGATCATGCGCTACGGCGACAATGAGGTCGAGCACGACATCCAGGTCGTGTCCACGGGCTCGCTGGGATTAGATATCGCACTGGGCGTCGGCGGTTTGCCACGGGGCCGGGTCATCGAAATCTACGGGCCTGAATCATCGGGCAAGACCACGCTCACCCTGCAAGTCATCGCCGAAATGCAGAAAATCGGCGGTACCTGCGCGTTTGTCGACGCCGAGCACGCGCTCGATGTGCAATATGCCAACAAGCTGGGCGTGAACCTGACCGACCTGCTCATTTCCCAGCCCGACACGGGCGAGCAGGCCCTTGAAATCACCGACGCTCTGGTGCGTTCGGGCTCCGTCGACCTCATCGTCATCGACTCGGTCGCCGCGTTGGTTCCCAAGGCCGAAATCGAAGGCGAAATGGGCGACTCCCTGCCAGGGTTGCAGGCCCGCCTGATGAGCCAGGCATTGCGCAAGCTTACCGCCACCATCAAGCGCACCAACTGCATGGTCATCTTCATCAACCAGATCCGCATGAAGATCGGTGTAATGTTCGGCAATCCCGAAACGACCACGGGCGGCAACGCGCTGAAGTTCTATTCGTCGGTACGTCTCGATATCCGCCGTATCGGGTCCATCAAGAAGGGCGAAGAGGTGGTGGGCAACGAAACCCGGGTGAAGGTAGTCAAGAACAAGGTTTCACCACCGTTCAAGCAAGCCGAATTCGACATCATGTACGGCGCTGGCATTTCGCGCGAAGGCGAAATCATCGACTTGGGCGTGCAGGCGGGTGTCGTCGACAAATCCGGTGCATGGTATAGCTACAACGGCACCCGTATCGGGCAAGGCAAGGACAATGTCCGCGAATACCTGAAAGAGCACCGAGAACTCGCCATCGAAATCGAAAACAAGGTGCGCGAACACCAGGGCATTGTCAGCCGTGCTGCCAGCTTCCCGGCCAGCGAAGCCGAAACCGAAGATAGCGCCCAGGCGTGATGCGCAGGCCTGGCTCGGGAGGCTCGCCGCGTGGCGCGCGTCGCGGGCCAGGACGTCATGAATCCGATGACGGCGGCTTCGAAACCCTGAGCCAGCCGGTAGTAGCCGATGCCGACGATGCCCCGCTCGTTGCGTCCAAGCCCCGGGGGCCCAGCCTGAAGGCTCGCGCGGTGGCTTACCTATCGCGACGCGAATACGCACGCAACGAGTTGGCACGAAAGCTCCAGCCGTACGCAGGCGAAGAAGACGAACTCACGAGGGTGCTTGACGCTCTCGAAAAAGAGGGTTGGCTGTCCACCGAGCGCTTTGCCCAAAGCCTGGTGCACCGGCGGTCAGCCAGGCAGGGCACCGCCCGCATCGTCCAGGAACTACGCCAACATGGCGTGGCCGAAGATCAGGTCGCGCAGTTGCGCGACGATCTGCGTGCTACGGAATATCAACGCGCTCTCGAAGTGTGGCGCAAGCGCTACGCTGGCAAGCCCGTCGACCGCTCGGAATACGCGCGGCAAGCCCGCTTTCTGGCGGGGCGGGGGTTCGCACATGAGGTCATCCGGCGAGTGCTCGGCGTTGATCCTGACGACTGAGCGCAGGTCCAACGTGAAGCGGCGGTCTGCGTCTGTTCATTGTGACTGCGGTTGCAGACTGCACCACAGTGCCTGGGACTAGGTTTTTACCGACCGTATGCCCTCCAGTGTCTTGAAGCAGACTTCGCGCGCAATTGCCAGAAAGTCAGTGATATAACGCGCGTCGGTATCTTCAATGCGCACTGCTGCGTATAGCGTCCGCCACACTCCGCCGTGGCCCAGGCGATTCAGGCGCAGCCACCCGTGCTGCAAATATTCCGTCAACGCCCAATTGGGCAAAGCGGCTACCCCACGCCTGCTCGCCACCAACTGCACGATGATAGGTGTCAGCTCCGCCTTTCGCATCGCTGCAGGCTCGACCCCCGCTGGATCGAGAAACGCGGTGAATATGTCCAGCCTCTGTCTGTCTACCGGATACGTGATCAGGGTTTCGTCGGCCAAGTGCTCTGGTTCAATGTGGCGCAATGACGCGAGCGGGTGTGATTCTGCGACCGCCAGTACAAGTTCGTATTTGAACAGCGGCAGGTATTCGATCGCCTCCGATGGTTGAGGATCTGAAGTGATCACCAGGTCAAGGTCCCCGCGAACCAAGGCGGGCAGGGGCGCAAATGAAAATGCCGCCGACAGATCAAGCGCTACTTCGGGCCATTGCCCGCGAAACGCGTCCAGAGCGGGCATCAGCCACTGAAAGCACGAGTGGCATTCGATGGCCATGTGCAAGCGCCCAGTGCGGCCCGCGGCCAGCTTCTGCAGTTCACGCTCGGTGCTGCGCAGCCGAGGCAGCACTTCGTCGGCCAATGCCAACACCCGCAAGCCTGCGGTGGTAAGCCGGGCCGGCCGCGTGCGGCGGTTCAGCAGCGGTGTGCCCAGGCGAGTTTCAAGATCGCGAAGCTGATGCGACAACGCCGATTGAGTCAGATGCAGCCTTTCGGCCGCCTCTTGCAGGCTGCCTCCGTCACGGATGGCCGACAAGGTTTCCAGGTGGCGAATCTCAAGCATACGAGCCATCAACGACAGGTTGCGCGGCGAGCAGTCTGCGTCCGCATATTGAATGAATTATTTTCATTTAATGTATGTCTACATTGATTTTGACGCAATTGATTGTCGGGTGAGAATACCCCATTAGTTGAATTGAACTGAATATACTGGGGTGTTATATGAATATTACGCATATTTTGGGATTTCCGCGCGTCGGGGCTCGTCGGGAGCTGAAACGCGCGCTGGAAGCGTATTGGGCCGGACGGGCGACGGCGCAGAGTCTGGAGCTCGTCGGTCGCGAATTGCGTGCTGCCCACTGGCGACGTCAGGCAGATGCGGGGCTGAAGTATGTAACCGTCGGAGACTTTGCCTGGTATGACCACATACTCGAATGGACGGCCACGCTGGGCGCGGTGCCCCCTCGTTTCGGGCAGCCGCTCGCCCAGCCGGTTGGGCTGGATACGATGTTTCGCATGGCCCGCGGCCGCGCGCCGTCAGGCACGCCCACTGCAGCATGCGAGATGACTAAATGGTTCGACACCAACTACCACTACATCGTGCCTGAACTGGTGCCAGATCAAGAATTCCGCATTGCACGCGATGCGCTGTTCGATCAAGTTCGTGAAGCGCAGGCATTCGGTTATCAGGCCAAACCTGTCATTCCTGGCCCGTTGACCTGGCTGTGGCTGGGCAAGGGAGACGCCTATCCGCACGGGCCGGCAGACGCCGGCAAACTACAACTGCTCGATGCCTTATTGCCCGTATACGAGCAGGTGCTGGCGCGCCTGGCGGAACTTGGTGTCGAATGGGTACAGGTTGACGAGCCTATCCTGGTGCTCGACCTGCCACAGCACTGGCGCGACGCCTACGGTGCGGTTTACGAACGCCTGGCAACCGCGCCAGTGAAGCTGTTCGTCGCCACGTATTTCGGCGGCCTGAAAGACAACATGAGCACGGCGCTGGACCTGCCTGTGGCAGGCCTGCATATCGACGCGGTACGGGATCCCGGTCAATTGAAACTTGTCGCGGATAGCCTGCGGAACGGACAGGTGCTGTCCGCGGGGGTGATTGATGGTCGCAATATCTGGCGCAGCGATCTGGACGCGCTGCTGGCGATATTGGCGCCGGTTCGGGCCCGGTTGGGCCAGCGACTGTGGCTGGCCCCCTCGTGTTCGCTGCTGCACGTCCCGGTCGATCTCGATGCTGAATCCGATCTCGACGCTGAATTGAAGAGCTGGCTGTCCTTCGCGGCCCAGAAGCTCGAGGAGCTTGGGCTGCTGGGACGCGCGCTGACCGACGGCGCGGCGCCGATGGTCGAGCAAGCCCTGGCTCAACAGCGAGCGGCATTGCAGGCCAGGCGCCGATCGACCCGCATTCACAACCCGGCCGTTGGCCGTCGCATGGCCGACGAGGGACGAATCAGCCGCGATCGCCACCCCTTCGCCGAGCGGATCGCGCAGCAGCAGCAGCGGTTGAACCTGCCGCCATTTCCCACGACCACCATAGGCTCTTTCCCTCAGACGGCAGAGATCCGGGCGCTGCGGCGCGATTGGAAGGCTGGCGCGGTGAGTGACGCCGCGTACGAGGCGGCCATTCGAAAGGAGATCGAGACCGTTATTCGATTCCAGGAAAGAATAGGGCTGGACGTCCTGGTGCATGGAGAGCCCGAACGCAACGACATGGTTGAATACTTCGGCGAGCTGTTGGCGGGTTTCGCCTTCACCCGTAATGGCTGGGTCCAGAGTTACGGCTCTCGCTGCGTCAAGCCGCCCATCATTTTTGGCGACGTGGCTCGGCCAGCGCCCATGACGGTGGGCTGGTCTTCCTATGCGCAGTCATTGACCGACAAGCCGGTCAAGGGGATGCTCACCGGTCCGGTGACTATTTTGCAGTGGTCCTTCGTACGCGACGATCAGCCGCGCGAGCAAACCTGCCGTCAGGTGGCGCTTGCGCTGCGTGACGAAGTGGCCGATCTCGAGAAGGCGGGGATACGGGTCATCCAGATCGACGAACCCGCCATCCGGGAAGGTCTGCCGCTGCGTCGCGAAGACTGGCAAGCCTACCTGGATTGGGCGGTGGACTGCTTCCGCCTGGCCACGGCGGGAGCGGCTACCGATACCCAAATACACACTCACATGTGCTATTCGGAATTCAACGACATTATCGAATCCATTGCGGCCATGGACGCCGATGTCATCACCATCGAGACCTCACGCTCGAATATGGAGCTGCTGAAGGCCTTCGAAGACTTCAAGTATCCGAACGACATCGGTCCCGGGGTTTACGACATTCACACACCCAATGTCCCCGACGTGGGCTGGATGGTCGACCTGATGCGCAAGGCCGCAGCACGCCTGCCCCGCGAGCGTTTGTGGGTCAACCCCGATTGCGGCTTGAAAACGCGGGCTTGGCCCGAAACCGAGACTGCGTTGGCCAGCATGGTCGAAGCCGCCAGGACGCTGCGGGCGGCTTGAGGCATGCCTCAGGTCCGGGCAACCGTATGGGCCATGCCGGGGCGGTCCGCGCGAGCCGGTCCGGTCCGCCAGAGCCGGTCCGCCCGAGCCGGTCCGCCCGAGCCGGCCGGTCACGGCCGTCCGTGCCAACCTACACTCACTCAGCGAAGTAGTGCAATAAGCGGAATTCGCTGAAGCGGCCAGCCCGGTCGACAGGGCAGCCAGGCAAGCGGGAAAAGCCGGCACTCGGCGAACTCCACAGCCCCCTGACCCGGCCGACCGGGGCCACCGACCCAGCCACCCGACCGGCGACCCACCGACCGGCGCCCCACCGACCGGGGAGGCGTGCCGGGAGGTGCGCGGCGGGCGGGCGCCGCTGTCTGACGGGCGTGCGGCGGGGACGGGGTTCGGGGGCTGCGTTATACTCCTCAGGATTTGCTGCTTTGCGTCAAGACCCCTGAAGCGCAGGCCCCCTCCATGCCTTTGCCACCGTCCAACGTTTCTCGCCAACCCCTGCATACGCGCACGATACGCGTGCAGTCGTACGAGCGCGACGACGGCCTCTGGGACCTCGAAGCTGAACTCATCGACCTCAAGGCCTACGACTTTCCCAAGCAAAACGGCGAAATTTTCAAGGCAGGCCGCCCGATCCACCACATGCACCTGCGCATCACCATCGATGCGGGGTTCACCATTGTGGCGGCCCAGGCAGCCTACGACGCGGCTCCCTACGAACAGCACTGCACCGCCATCGAGCACTCTTATCAAGCGCTCGTAGGCATGAACCTGCTCAAGGGGTTTCGGCGCCAGGTCAAAGAGCGCTTCGGTCAGGTGGCGGGCTGTACCCACATGACCGAGCTGTCGCAGGTGCTGCCCACCGCGGCGGTGCAGACCATGGCCAACCGCCGGCGCCAGAACAGCAATCCGGACGAGCGTCCATTCCAGTTGAATGGCTGTCATGCCTTGCGCACCGACGGCGCAGTGGTCCTTGAGCACTATCCCAAGTGGTACACCGGGGATAGCGCTGAAGCGGCGACGGGCGCGATCTCCGACACCCCCTCTCTTTCTCATTCGTCCTGACAGGTAACACATGAAAATCCACGAGTATCAAGGCAAGGAACTGCTGAAGCAATTTGGCGTGCCGGTGCCGCGCGGGATCCCCGCATTTTCAGTCGATGAGGCCGTGGCTGCCGCTGAAAAGCTGGGTGGACCGGTATGGGTCGTGAAAGCGCAGATTCACGCAGGTGGCCGTGGCAAGGGTGGTGGCGTGAAACTGGCCCGCTCCATCGAAGACGTGCGCAAGCTGGCCTCCGAAATCCTGGGCATGCAGCTGGTCACCCACCAGACAGGCCCCCAGGGCCAGAAGGTGCGCCGCCTGTACATCGAAGAAGGCGCCGACATCAAAAAGGAATACTACGTGTCGCTGGTCACCGACCGGGCCACGCAGAAGGTCGCCATCATCGCTTCGAGCGAAGGCGGCATGGACATCGAAGAGGTGGCACACTCCACCCCTGAAAAGATCATCACCGAGTACATCGACCCTCTGACCGGCCTGTCGGTGGCACAAGCCAAACAAGTCGCCGAGTCCATCGGCCTGACGGGCGGCTCGGCCGACCAGGCCGCCGACGTGTTCCAGAAGCTGTACAAGTGCTACATGGATACCGACGCGTCCCTGGTCGAAATCAATCCCCTGAACTGCGACAGCAAGGGCAACATCATCGCCCTGGACGCCAAGTTCAACTTCGACTCGAACGCGCTGTTCCGCCACCCCGAAGTTGTGGCCTACCGCGATCTCGATGAAGAAGATCCGGCTGAAATCGAAGCCAGCAAGTTCGACCTGGCCTATATCCAGCTCGACGGCAACATCGGCTGCCTGGTGAATGGTGCCGGTCTGGCCATGGCCACCATGGACACCATCAAGCTGTTCGGCGGCGAGCCGGCCAACTTCCTCGACGTCGGGGGTGGCGCCACTGCCGAAAAGGTGACCGAAGCTTTCAAGATCATGCTCGCCAACAAGGGGGTGAAGGCCATCCTGGTCAACATCTTCGGTGGCATCATGCGTTGCGACGTCATCGCCGAAGGCGTGATCGCAGCGTGCAAGGCCGTCAATCTCAACGTGCCGCTGGTTGTCCGCATGAAGGGCACCAACGAAGAACTGGGCAAGAAAATGCTGGCCGAATCGGGGCTGCCCATTATCAGCGCCGACACCATGGCCGAAGCGGCCACCCGCGTCGTAGCCGCCGTCAAATAAATTGCCAAGGATTCACAAATGTCGATTTTGATCAACAAGGACACTAAAGTCATCACCCAGGGCATCACCGGCAAGACGGGCCAGTTCCATACCCGTATGTGCCGTGAGTATGCCAATGGCAAGGCCGCCTTCGTGGCCGGTGTGCATCCCAAGAAGGCCGGCGAGGACTTCGAGGGTGTGCCCATCTTCGGCAGCGTCAAAGATGCCAAGGCCCAGACCGGCGCGACCGTGTCGGTCATCTACGTTCCGCCGGTGGGTGCCGCCGCCGCCATCTGGGAAGCCGTGGAAGCCGAGCTCGATCTGGTGATCTGCATTACCGAAGGCATCCCCGTACGCGACATGCTGGAAGTCAAGAACCGCATGAAGGCCAAGAACAGCAAGACGCTGTTGCTGGGCCCGAACTGCCCCGGCCTGATCACCCCCGATGAAATCAAGATCGGTATCATGCCCGGGCACATTCACCGCAAGGGCCGCATCGGTATCGTCAGCCGTTCGGGCACCCTGACCTACGAGGCCGTGGCTCAAGTCACCGAGCTCGGACTGGGGCAGTCCAGTGCCGTGGGCATCGGCGGCGACCCCATCAATGGTCTGAAGCACGTCGACGTGCTCAAGCTGTTCAACGACGATCCCGATACGGATGCCGTCATCATGATCGGCGAGATCGGGGGCCCCGATGAAGTCAACGCCGCCGAGTGGGCCAAAGACAACATGAAGAAGCCCGTGGTCGGCTTCATCGCCGGTGTCACGGCGCCTCCGGGCAAGCGCATGGGCCACGCTGGCGCGCTCATCTCTGGTGGTGCGGACACGGCCGATGCCAAGCTCGAAGTCATGGAAGCCTGCGGCATCCGCACGACGCGCAACCCATCCGAAATGGGCAAGCTGCTGAAGTCCGTGCTGTAATTTCGACTCGGCCCAGCCCGGAAAAGCCCGCTACGGCGGGCTTTTTCGTGCGGGCCTCGTTTGCGCCGTAGTCAAATATAATGGCAGCGGTATCCGCTTGCGTCCACAACAAACCGCCGGGGCAATGCACCCGGCACTGGCCGTCCGCTTTGCTCGCGCGACCAACAGCGGCCTGTGCGTCCATATTTCACACCTAGGGGATCACTAGGAAAGAGAGTAATGGAACTTAACTCCGCTGCATTCTGGATAGCTCTTCTTCAAATCGTCTGGGTCAACATCCTGCTGTCTGGCGACAACGCCGTCGTCATTGCGCTCGTCGCACGCTCGCTTCCTCCCACGCAACAAAGAAAGGCCATCGTCGTCGGCTCGGCCGCCGCGATCATCATGCGCATCGTCCTCACTCTGGTCGCTGCAAAATTGCTCTTGCTCCCCTGGTTGAAACTCATCGGGGCACTGCTGCTGGTTTATATCGGCGTGTCCCTGCTGTTGCCTGAAGGCGATGACGAGGGTTCAGGCGGTCAGCAGGGCAGTCTGTGGACGGCCATACGTACCATTATGATCGCCGATCTGGTCATGAGCCTGGATAACGTCGTTGCCGTGGCTGCGGCCGCCATGGGCAACACCACGCTGCTGGTGGTCGGGCTGGCGATCAGCATTCCCCTGGTGATCTTCGGCAGTACCCTGTTGCTCAAGGTGATCGAACGTTTCCCCGTGATCGTCTGGGTGGGGGCCGCGCTTCTGGGATTCATTGCCGGAGAACTCCTGGTGGGCGATCCCGCCTTGCACGATTCGGTGGTGCGGATCGACACCGTGCTGGGAGTGACCGAGCATCAATTGGCGCTGGTCGCGGGAGCCCTGGGGGCGATCCTGGTGCTTGCGATAGGAAAAATTTTCCTCGCCAGGCAAAAGAGCCTTTCTGAAAGCTGAACTACAATAATAGGTTCGCACTCTGGTCGGGGCAAAAAGCTCCGCCCGCGCTGGTGCGCGGCCGGCGCCGCATTCTATTTTGATCAATAATCCCCTGGGGGTCTAAAGTGCTCGAGTTTTTTCAGACGCTGAGTTGGGCGGCAGTGTTTCAGATCATTCTCATCGACATCCTGCTGGGTGGCGATAACGCGGTGGTCATCGCGCTTGCCTGCCGTAACCTGGCACCTAAGCAGCGCATGCAGGGCATTTTGTGGGGCACGGCCGGCGCCATCATCCTGCGTGTCGTACTCATCGCCTTTGCTCTCACTTTACTGTCCATCCCTTTCCTCAAGATCGTCGGCGGCCTGCTGCTGGTCTGGATCGGCGTGAAGTTGCTGATTCCCGAAGACGACGCCCACGGCAACATCAGCGGCGGCACTTCCATCGTCTCGGCCATCAAGACCATCATCGTGGCGGACTTCGTCATGAGCCTGGACAACGTCATCGCTATCGCCGGCGCGGCCCAGAATGCGCACGCAGGTCATCAGCTTGGCCTCGTCATCTTTGGCCTTGTCGTCAGCGTGCCCATCATCATCTGGGGCAGTACCCTGGTGCTCAAACTCATCGACCGCTACCCCCTGGTCGTCACCTTCGGCGCGGGCCTGCTGGGCTGGATTGCCGGTGGAATGCTGATTACCGATGTGGTGGTGGTGAATCAATGGGGCGAGCAACCGACTACGGTTAAAATCGCCGCGGAAGTCATCGGCGCTCTGTTGGTCATCGTCCTGGGTCGCTGGCTTGCCGCCCGCAAGAATGCCTCGAAGGAGTCCGCTCATGAGTCTGCGTAAATCCGATAACCCCGAGTCGGGCCTGAGCCTGTTGCAAGGCCTGACCGTGCTGGCCATCGCCGGCCTCGTCGCGTCGATCATCTTTGCAAGTCTGGCCTGACGTCGTTCGTGTCTGTTCCGCAACGTCTCGTCATCGCCACCCGCGCCAGCCGGCTTGCCCTATGGCAAGCCGAGCATGTGCGCGACCGCTTGCGCGCTTTGTACCCCGCGTGTTCCGTCGAATTGCTGACGCTCACCACGCGGGGCGACCAGATCCTCGATCGCACCTTATCCAAGGTGGGCGGCAAGGGCTTGTTCGTCAAAGAGCTCGAAACCGCGCTCCTTGACGGGCGAGCCGACCTGGCCGTGCATTCCCTGAAAGATGTCCCGGTCGATCTGCAGGCCCCCTTCGAGCTGTGCACCGTGCTCGAACGCGCCGATCCGCGGGATGCGTTCGTTTCGGGTTCATATGCCTCGCTGGCCGACTTGCCGGCGGGTGCCGTCGTGGGTACGTCCAGCCTGCGCCGTGAATCTCAGATACGCCAGCGTTATCCGCATCTTGCTGTGAAGCCGCTGCGCGGCAACCTCGACACCCGCCTTGGCAAGCTCGACCGCGGCGAATACGCCGCCATCGTGCTCGCTGCCGCCGGCCTGCAGCGCCTGGGCATGGGCGAGCGCATTCGCTCCTTGCTCGAGCCTGAAGACAGCCTGCCGGCTGCTGGCCAGGGAGCGCTGGGCATCGAGATCCGCAACGACCGCAACGACATGAAGCAGTGGTTGGCTCCGCTGGCCTGTGCTGGAACCACCGCCTGCACCGTAGCCGAACGGGCGGTGTCAGAGGTATTGGGAGGGTCCTGCCAGGTGCCTCTCGCAGCCTATGCGCAGCTGGACGCCGACACCATCACCCTGCGCGCGCTGGTAGCGTCGCCCGACGGATCCCGTGTCATCCGTAGCCAGCGCTCGGGTCCGGCGTCGCAGGCACTGGCGGTAGGCCAGGCTGCTGCGCAAGACCTGCTTGCCAATGGTGCCGACGCCATCCTGGCCGAACTGCAAGATCCGCCCGCTTCCTCGTAGCCGCCCGGCCAGCGGGCTGGAAGAGGGGGCCACTGAGAAAGTGCCCATGCCGCGCATCGCCATCCTGACCCGGCCCGACGGCCGCAACGATGCGTTGGCGGTTTCACTGCGCCAGGCCGGCTGGCAGGCGTTGGAACTGCCAGCGCTCGAAATCCTTCCGCTCCCCATAGAGGCTGGCGGCCTGCCCTTGCCGCAACACTACGATCTGGTGGTGTTCGTCAGCGGAAATGCCGCGCGTCTGTACCTGGCTCAACTTGAAACCGTGGCTGGGCTGTCCGGGTGGCCCTCGGCCACCCTCGCCGCCACGGTCGGGCCCGCCAGCGCACAGGCCTTGCGTGCGATTCCCTTCTTTGGCGTGGATACAACAGTCCTGCACCCCCCTCCAACCGCGCCCAGCCATGACTCCGAAGCCTTGTGGGCTCAGCTTCGCAGCCACGGGCCGCTACCTCGGCGTGTACTGCTGGTGCGCGGCACTCAGGGGCGAGACTGGCTGGGAGAGCAGCTCGAAGCCGCCGGCGTCCATGTCCAGCGGCATGCCGTCTACCGGCGCCAACCGGCGGCCTGGCCCCCGCATGCCGCCCAGCAACTGCATGAATGGGCGCGCCACGGCACCCAGCCCACGTGGCTGTTGACCAGCGGCGAAGGAATATCCGCCGTGCAGGGCCACATCCGGCAGCAGGGGCTGCAGGCTTGGTGGCAGTCGGCGCGCTATGTCGTTACGCACCCCGCGTTGGCCCGGCGGCTGCAGCAAGACGCGGGTGGCGACGCGCCGGCCCCGATGGTAAAAATCTGCTTGCCGCTTGATGAAGCGATCCTCGCCGCTTTTGTTGCGGCTTGAATCGAAGTTTTGCTTCTTCACCGAATACAATCGCGTCTATGACAGACCAGACTCCAGCTACCGAACCGGCCGCCAACGCGGCAGCCCCGGGCGCCTCCTCGCCCGCCTCGCCGTCAGCGGGCGCAGCCCGGGCCACGTCGAAAAAGCCCGCCGGCGCGGTCGGCGTCCTGACGGTGGCACTTGTCATCGTGGTGTTGCTTGCCGTGGGATTGGGCTGGGCCTTGTGGCTGCAGCGACAGCAATTCCAGACTGCGGGGCGCGAAGTCGCAGCGCGGCTCGACTCGCTGTCCCAGTCGGTGGCCCAGAGCCGTAAAGAGTCTCGCGAAGCGCTGGCCCTGGCTCAGGCACAGGCAGGGCGCGTGGCCGAACTGCAGAGCCAGGCCCAGGAGGTCAAGAGCCGCTACGACGATCTGCAGCAGGCCTGGGAGACGCTCAGCGGCGGCGCCAGTGACGAGTTGCTGGCCAACGATATCGAACGCCTGCTGGTGCTGGCCAACCAGCAGTTGCGGCTGGGCGGCAACGTCAATAACGCAATAGTGGCGCTTGAAACGGCTCAGTCACGACTGGCCCAGGCCGACAGGCCGCGCTTTGCCAGTTTGCAGCAGAGCATCAATGGCGATATCGACCGCCTGCGTGCCGTCGCGACGATCGATATTGCCAGCCAGTCCGGGCGCATCGATCGGTTGGCGGGTCTGGTGTCCAAGGCTCCGATGCTGGTGCCTGACGCTGCCGCATCCGCGCAGCGGCCCGACGAGCCCGCCACGCGTGAACAGCCTGCCTCGCCGCCTGCCACGCCTGACCCGAAATCGAGCTTGCCGGCCGACGCACCGTGGTGGCAGGTCTGGCGCGCCGAGGTGGCGTCCTGGCCTGGCCGCGCAGGCAGCGCTCTGGCGCACGAGCTGGGCGACCTGATCAGCATTCAGCGCGTCGACCAGCCCGAGGCATTGATGTTGTCCGCCGAACAGGCGGGCCAGGCGCGCGCCGCGCTGCGACAGCGCCTGATGACCGCGCAGCTTGCCATGCTGATGCGCCAGTCGGAAATCTGGAAAAATGAACTCGATAACGTCGTGCAGGCGCTTCGCACCTACTACGATGGCCGCTCTCCCGACACTCAGGCCGCGCTGCGCTTGGCTGAAGACTTGGCCCAGACCGACATTGCCGTGCGCCTGCCGGATCTCGGCGACAGCCTGGCAGGCGTGGCGGCGCTGCGCGCTGCCGGCTTCGACGATACCGTAAAACAGGACTGACGCATGCGTACCTGGTTCTGGACCCTGTTGCTGGCTGTCGTCGCCGTTGCGCTTGCCGTCGTCTTGCGCAGCCATGCCGGCAACGTGATGGTGCTCGTGTGGCCATGGCGCATCGAGCTGTCGCTGACGCTCGCCGTGCTGCTCATTCTGGGCTTGTTCGTAGCCTTGTATGTCGGGTTGCGGGTGTTGGCCTGGCTGCTCGCCATCCCCGATCGCATGCGCGCATGGCGCGGCAAGCGAGCCCAGGCTCGCGACCACGAACTGCTCGAACGTGGTTGGACTGAGCTGCTGGAAGGCCGTTTCGCCCTTGCAGAAAAAGACCTGACCAAATTGCTCGAACAGACACGGGTGCCGAGCCGACGCGTGCTTGCCGCATTGTCCGCCGCACGCGCTGCGCACGGCCTCGGAGAATTCGAACGCCGCGACCGTCTGCTCGAAGCGGCTCGTGAGCATGCGAACGGTAATGCGGGTCTGCAGGAAGCGATTGCCACTGTTTCGGCCGATCAACTGCTGGACCAGGGCAGGGCGCAAGATGCGCTCACGGTGCTGGCGCCCCTGCAAGAGGGGGGGGCGCGGCACCTGCACACCATGCGACTCCTGTTGCGCGCCGAGGCCGGGTTGGGCCATCACGAACGCGTCTTCACGCTGGCGCGCGGCTTGCTGCGCCGCAACGCCTTGTCCAAGGCCGAGGCCGAAACGCTGATCGATACCGCGGGCGCCGCGAGGCTGCGGGCGGCCGCCGCCTCGGGCACCGACGCTTGGCGCCCGGTCTGGAAAGACCTGAAGAGCGATGAGCGGGTGCTGCCCGAGATTGCCCTGGCCGGAGCCACTGCGTTCGAGGCCGCTGGCGAGCCTGCCGAGGCCGCCCGCATACTCGAAGCGGCGGTGCCCGTCCATTTCACGCCATCGCTGGTGGCCGCCTATGCGCGCTGCGATGCCGAACAAGTGCCGCGCCGCCTGGCCAAGGCCGAAGCCTGGCTGCAGAAGCGCCCCGCTGATGCGACCCTGTTGGCCGCCCTGGGCATGTTGTGCCTGAATGGACAGCTGTGGGGGCAGGCCGAACGCTATCTTCAGCGCAGCCTGGGTTTCCGCAACGATTCCCATACCCATGCCCTGCTGGGAAGCCTCTACGATCGTCTCGATCGTCCGGCCGATGCCGTGCGGCACTGGCGCCTGGCTACAGCGGCCAGCATGGCGCTTCCTGTCCTTGCGGCAGATCACGCCTTGCCGGCGGCCGAAACCGCATCCGATCCGCTGCACATCGATGCCGAAGGCGAGTATTCCGCTTACCCGCCCGACGCCAGCCTGGTGGGCAGTCCTGCCGCCTATTCTTCCGATCCGATACCGGACGCCGTTCCTGCCGATTACGTACTGGACCCTGACGCCCGGGTTGCCGGCCGTGAAGAGTCGGTCTCCGGGGCGCCTGAACCGGTTGCCGCCATACCGGCACGATCCAGTGCCGATATCGACGACTACTTCGACAGTGCACCTATCCCGGTAAGCGCCTTCGAGGTGCCGGTGCCCACCTACAGCACGCCAACGCCCAGGCCGGCCGAGCCATCGGAATCGCAGTCCGAGCAGGGCGACGACAGCCATCACTCTTTCCCAAACAAGCAAGGTTGAATCATGAGCCTCGATCGCGTGTCATCCGGCAAGAACCTGCCGGATGACTTCAATGTCATCATCGAAATCCCGATGAACGCCGACCCGGTGAAGTACGAAGTCGACAAAGAAACCGGCGCAGTATTCGTCGATCGCTTCATGCTTACCGCGATGCACTATCCGTGCAATTACGGCTACATCCCGCAGACTTTGTCCGATGACGGCGACCCGGCCGACGTGCTGGTTGTCACGCCGTTCCCCATCCAGGTCGGCGCAGTCGTGCGCTGCCGCGCCCTGGGCGTGCTCGAAATGGACGACGAGGCAGGCGGCGACGCCAAGCTTCTGGCGGTCCCCGTTGACAAGCTCTACCCGCCTTATCGCAACATCAAGTCATACGAAGACCTGCCGGCCGAAGACGTCCAGCGCATCCAGCACTTTTTCGAGCATTACAAAGATCTCGAAAAGGGCAAGTGGGTGAAGGTCAAAGGCTGGAAAGGCGTGCAAGCCGCCCAGGAAGAAATCGTGCGCAGTGCGGAGCGGTATTCGCAGGCCTGAAGCCCGAAAAGCAACGGGGGCGGTGCCGCGTGGCAGCGCCCGGGATTGCGCCGGCACGGCCGGCGCGAGATCAACAAGGTCAATGAACATGGACTACGTGTTTCCTCCGTCACCGCCCGTGGGGCTGCCGGTTGCCGGAAGCAGCGCGCTCTTTCCCGCGCGTCGCGTGTATTGCGTGGGGCGCAACTACGCCGAGCACGCCAAAGAAATGGGCTTCACGGGCCGTGAAGATCCTTTCTTTTTTTCCAAGCCTGCCGACGCCTTGGTGCCTGTGGCCGACGGTGAGACGGGCAGCATCCCGTACCCGCCCAAGACCAGCAATCTTCATTACGAGATGGAATTGGTTGTCGTGCTTGGCAAGGGAGGCAAAGACATTCCCGTCGAGCAGGCCGCCGATTGCGTCTGGGGCTACGCCCTGGGCCTGGACATGACCCGCCGCGACTTGCAAGGCGAAGCGAAGAAACAGGGGCGTCCCTGGGAGGTCGGCAAGGCATTCGACCATTCCGGTCCGTTGGGCCCCATTCATCCCCGCAGCGCAACGGGTACCCTCGAGCGAGGTGCCATTTGGCTCGAGGTCAACGGCGAGCGCAAGCAAGCCAGCGACATTTCCCAGATGATCTGGAACATTCCCGAAAGCATCGCCTACCTGTCCGGCCTTTTCGAACTGAAAGCCGGCGACCTGATCTTCACCGGTACGCCGGAGGGGGTGGGGGCCGTGGTTCAAGGTGATGTCCTGGTAGGCGGGGTGGATGGCCTGGGCGAACTGCGCGTGCGCATTGCCTGAACCCGTCTGCACAGTAAGGGAGCATGAATCATGCGTGGAAGAGTCATGCTGTCGGCGCTGATAATTTTCGGCGTCGTGCTGCAAGGCTGCAATACGGTGGCCGGTATGGGTAAAGACATGTCCCGCGCCGGCAGTGCCATTACCGCCGCTGCCGAACGGTAAGCCACGGCCACCACCGTACATCAGTAGTGCCACGGCGGCCCCTGCGGGGGCCGTTGTCATTTTCCGGCGTCGTGATGCCGCATTCGCGGGTGCGCATTCCGTCCACCTCGGTATTTGCGAATAGGCGCCGTTTCGCGGCCAATACAGACTACAGCCTCTGTTCATTGAAAAGGGGCTTGATATGGTCCGAAGCGCTATCCGCCAACGCGGCCAAGGCATGACCGAGTACATCATAGTGGTGGCATTGATTGCCGTTGCCGCCATTGCGGTATACCAGCTGTTCGGTCAAGTGGTGCGTTCCCAGACGGCGGCAATGGCTCGGGAGCTGGCCGGTGAAGATGGCAGCACCGAATCTCGCGCCGCCCAGTCCGCGGCGGGCAAGGCAGCCGCGCAGACCAAGGCGCGCACGTTGAAGTCCTTCACGGGCAACGCCAAATGACACGGCTTGCGTGGGGCATGTCATGCGCGGCCAGGCGGCAGTCAGGGCAGGCGTTGCCTATTGCGCTTGCGGTGGTCGCCGCAAGCGGGTTGGCGTTCGTGGCTTTGTACAACGTGGGTCAGACGGCCGCGGCGCGCGTGCGCCTCACACATGCTGCGGATGCGGCCGCCTACAGCGGAGCGCTTGCGCAGGCGCGCACCTTGAACTTGCTGGCATACATCAATCGTGCTCAGGTGGCCCATCAAGTTGCCATGGCGCATCTGGTCACGCTGGCATCCTGGGCTCAGTTCGGGCAAGCGCAGGCCGGCCAGCGCACTCGTGACAACCCGCCAGCTTCTCTGATCGGCGCCTTGTTCGGTCCATCACTCGGCTTGGCATACACGCGCGCCACGGCCACGGGCGATGCACTGCCCGAACTGGCCAGCGCCTTCCAGCAGCACGACCAGGCCGTGCATCAGGTGCTGCAGAGGGCGTCGGCGTCGGCGGTCGAACACCTGCCCGACGTCCGGGGGCAGACCATGCTGCGAGTGTTGCATGCCAATTATCCGGAGTTCTATCCGCCATACGGCGAGCGAGCCGCCAAGCAGTCGCCTCCCTTGCAACTTGCCGAAACGCCGGATGTCGCGGCGGCGGCGGTCCTTAGGCACGAGGGCAATAGTCCTACTCATCTACGAGGCATGGTGGAACTGGCCGCCAGCCGATACGATTTTCTGCGGCCTCGAACGCTGACCCGTCACAGCGCCTGGATCGTGCAACGCCGTTGCCCGACGCGCCGCCATGAGCTTCGCCGGCGCGGCGGCACCTGGCTGGGCGCGGACGGGCGTTGGGGTGCCCAAGATACGCTTTCCTACCACGCGCTGCGTTCGAATCGCTGGATCGGCTGCTACTACCGGGAATACGCAATGGGCTGGGGGCAGGGCGGCGATGCATCGGTAAGTTCAGACGAATTCATCGACAAGCCCCCTTCAGACTTCTCGCAGCAAGACTTCTGGCGCTGGGTGCACGAGCACACATCATGGGACATCTTTTCTGGGCGCGCAAACCCCATGGCCAACTCGCATGCAATTGCAGGCGCGCAACGATGGGCAAGCCAGGGACTGCCGACATACCATGAGCTCGCCAACACACTGGACGGTCAACCTTTGCGGTTCGCCATCCAGGTTCGCCAACGGGCTGATGCGCTGAGCACCACTGAGGCAAACAGCCAGGTGCGTGCGCCCACCGGACGCTTCGCTTATTCCGCGCTTCGGGCCGTCGAGGCTGTCACGGTATACAGCGCGGCCGAGACCTATTTCGCGCTACCTTCAACTGGCGGGGCAGGCGAGCTGGCAGGCTTGTTCCGCCCTTATTGGCAGGCGCGGCTGGGTACGGTGCCAAGGCAGGCCAGATATGAGGCACTGTTATGAACCGTGGGCGTTTGCGTCATGCGATGCGCGGCCAGGCCCTGTGGGAAGCGCTGCTCGCCTTGGCCGCGTTGGGCGTGCTGATGCACGGCATGGCAGCGGTAGGAACCACACAGTTGCGTGGCCTGCACGCTGCGCAACTTGGCCGGCACGCCGCCTTCGCCGCTGCGCGCGGCCAGCCTGACACGGCGCCATGGCCAGCTGCGGCGATCACGACCGAAATCAGCGCGCACACCGACGCTCATAGGCAGGCAGGCAACACGCAGGTCATTGCTCTGGCACGCGATTGGCTGCAAGCCGATCCGCATTTGCACCGCGGATTTGCGCGCGTGTATGCGCCGCCTGCGATCCCCTTCGTGCGGCGCGATGAACCCGCCTGGCGCTTGCCTGTGCAGCGTCACACCGTTCTGATGCGCAGCGCCGGGCATGCGCATGGCGCCGCCGCCGCCGCGGAACGTCTGCCGCTGTCCGACAGCGGTTGGCGTCTCGCGGCCCAACGATCGCAGCAGGCCGCGCGGGCGCTGTATCGTCGCATGCAGCCCGTAGATGCTCCGTGGGGAAGAGGTGCGTGGTCGACCGATTGGATTGCCAATTGGGCCGATCTGGCTCCCCTTCGCGTAGGGCGCTGAGCCATGAATCCTCTGAAGCGTTCTTCACGATATCCAGGCGCACGGCGGGTCGGGCTGCCGCTGCTGGCAGTCGCCGCGGTGCTGATCAGCGCGGGGGCGTTCGCGGCCGCGCCTACCATGCCCGAAGCCCTGGACTTGCCGTCCGGGAGCACGCAGGCCGTGCTAGGCAAGAACATGCGTCTGTTCGGCATGCCGGTGGACATACGCCTGATCGAGATTCCTTTGCCGGTAGACCGCGCCGTGGCGGCGCTGACGGCCAGGTATCCCGCGCTGTCCGACCTGGGTATTTACCCCGGTTGGGTCGTGCTGTCAGGCCAGGCCGAAACGAATCTCTGGCTGGTGACTCTGGAGGCCGCGAGCCCCCGGCGGACGCGCGGTACCGTGACCTCCCTCGATCCCGCGAGCGCCCGGCATGCAAGAGGGGCCCTGCCACCGGACTGGCTGCCTTCGCCGGCGCAGTTGCGCATGGACTTCAGCGAACTTGACGCCAATCTGCGCACGCGTCAGCAAATCTGGACTCTGCCGATGCCGCTGGCGCAGGCCCGCAAGTCTACCGAGCAGGGTTTGCTCCGGCATGGATGGCGGGTCCTTGCCGCTGACATCGACACCGGGCAGTGGCACCGAGGCGGCACTACGCTGGGCGTCACCTACGCCGCCATTGACGGCGGGAGTGGCCTCCTGTTGCAGCTACACGAGAAAAGCACACCATGAAACAGGCGTTATATGCATACCTGCCGCGCGTGCGCGCGTATGGAGTCTATGCCTTTGCGCTGGCCGCGGGTTTGATGGCCGCGTGGGCCGCGCGTGAGCATATCCAGGCGCGGGTTCGAGAGATCGAGCGCGAAGCGGAAGTGGCGACGGTCGACCGTCTGGTCGCGGCCAGCGATCTCCCAGCCGGCACGCGCCTTCAGCCCGCCCATCTGGCGGTACGAGGCATCCCCGTGCCCTGGGTGCCCAATGGCACCTTCGATCCCGGTGCAGCAGACCATGTCATCGGCACGATGCTGATCAACGACATCAAGCAGGGCGATGCGCTGCTTGATGTGCACCTGACGGCGGAGCAGCCGGAAACGCCGATCTCTGACCTGGTCGCGACGGGCAGGCGTGCCGTCACGCTTCCTGCGGGGGAGGTCAACGCCGTATCCGGGCTGCTGCAGCCGGGGGACCTCATCGACCTGTATGTGTCATTCGTGCATCGCGGTCAGCACCTGACCGCACCGCTCTTGCAGGGCGTGCGCGTGCTTGCGATGGGCAACAATGCCGACGCCGCTTCCACCATCACGCTCGATGCCCCGGCCCGCGACGCCGTCAAGCTGGTGGCAGCTCGGCACAGTGGGACCTTGACCGCGATCCTGCGGCACCGCGGAGACGGCGAGGCACAGCCGGACTCAGCGACGGGTGATCTGGCGGCGCTGATGGGCATCGATGCCCATCAGCCGGCTATGCCTCGTGCGGTGCCGGTACTGTATGGCGATCGACTCGACGCCGAGGCCGCGCCCCAGTCGCAGGACGATCGGGAGATTCCTGCCCGCAACGCCCGAGGTGAACCATGAGACCCTTACACCGGTGGGCGCGATGCCTGTGGGCGGCGTGGTCACTCATCCCCGGCGCCGCGTTAGCCGAGCCGGCCCAGCTCACACTCGAGGTGGGCCAGACCCAGGTGCTGCGCCATGCCAAAGTAACGCGCGTGGCAGTCGGCAACGGGCAGGTGATCAGCGCGGTATCGGTTGACGGCCGTGAAGTGGTGCTGTTTGCGCGACAGGAAGGCGCGTCATCAGTACATATCTGGACCCCAACGGGTGTCGGCGCCTCGTATGAAGTACAGGTCAGGCCGGCAGGCTGGGCCCTGATGCAGGATGAGGTTCAGGCGCTGTTGCGGCACATTCCCAATGTAAGAAGCACGGTGGTTGGGGGCAATATCGTGCTCGAAGGTGACGATCTTGCCGACGATGATCGGACGCGGGTTGCGGCGCTGGCGCAGCGATATCCACGCATTCTGGATTTCACGGGGCAAGTAGGCTGGGACAGCATGGTGCTGCTGGACGTGCAGGTCGTAGAGTTGCCCAGCGTCCGATTGCGGGAGTTCGGATTGCAATGGGACGCCACGTCGCAAGGCGGGCTGCACGCCGGGGGCGTGTGGCGGCCCGCCTCGGCAGTGCAACTGACAGACGCGGCGCCGGCGCCATTGCTGATGCAGGGGCTCGGGGCGGGCGGTTATTTCGGTGTCAACGCATTGATCTCGGCGCGTATTGCCGCCATGGCGCAAAGCGGTGAAGCGGTGATGCTCGCTCAACCTCAGCTGCTGGCACGCAGTGGAACGACAGCCTCATTCCTGGCTGGGGGAGAGGTGCCCTACAGCACCACCGATGCGCAAGGAAATACTGTTACCGAGTTCAAGCCGTATGGGGTGTCGTTGAACATCACCCCTCGCATCGACCGCAATGGCGCCATCCGTTCCCGTATCGAGGTCGAGGCCAGCTCCGTCGATACCTCGCTCAGCGTGGCAGGCGGGCCTGCTTTGCGTACCCGCCGGGCCGCCACCGAGTTCAACGTGCGCTCTGGTCAGACCCTGGTCCTAGGCGGTTTTCTTTCGCGAGAGCGTTCAGAGGAACGCACGGGCCTGCCGCTGCTGCAACACATCCCATTGCTGGGGCCGCTGTTCTCGTCGCAGCGCGATCAGCGCAAGGAAACCGAATTGGCCATATTCGTGACGCCGCGCGTCGTATCACAAGATCACGCTGAACTTGCCATGCGCGTGCAGCGTGGTCGTCATGTGCTGAAGCAGGCCTTTCCCGAGGCGCCCCCGCTGGGTACAGCGGCTCCCGGGCCAGGTGACCCTGACTGGGGAGCCTATATGGGGCCTGGCTCACAATGGCGGCCGGCCGCCGGTTCCAACCTGCATTTCTCTGCCGAATGAACACACTACGCATCAACATGAACTTCGAGGACGGGCAGCAACAATCCGTCGTGGCCACTGATCCACTGCTGATCGGCAAAGGCACGCAGTGCGGGTTGCGTATTGCAAACTGGCGAGTTGCAAAGGCCCACGCCCGACTGGTGCGGCACGGGCAGGTGCTCGAACTCGAAGATCTGGGGTCGCTCGGCGGTACGTTTGTCAATGGCCACCGCATCGCAGTGCATCGGCCGTTGACGCCGGAAGATGATGTGGTCATCGGGCCTTGCCGACTGCGGATTCGGCTCGTCGGCGCAGAGCTTGACCATGACCAGGTCGCCGATCCCGCCAGGATCGACTCACAGACCGTACCCGCCGCGGCCGAGCCTGATCCTGAGCGGGTTGAACGCGCCCCCGGGGCGCTGGCCTTGCTGCCTCATCGGCGCAGGCTGCACGCCGCATTGCTGCAGGCGCTGGACTTGCGTCGGCGCGACGTGGCGAACATGAGCGATACCCTGTTGCGCAACGAAGCACAGCAATTGCTCGACGGCATCGCTGCCGAAGACACCGGCATACCGTCACACGTGGATCGCGCCGCGCTGTGTCGAGATGTGCTTGATGAGGCGGTCGGCCTGGGGCCGCTGGAGCTCTTGCTGGCCGATCCGGCCATCAGCGAGATCATGGTCAACCGCCACGACGAAATCTACGTCGAATGCGGCGGCCGCCTGCAGCGCCATGATGCGGTATTCACCAGTGAGCAGTCCGTGCGTTGGGTCATCGAGCGCATCGTCGCCCCCGTGGGACGCCGCATTGATGAAAGTGCGCCCATGGTCGATGCTCGCTTGCCCGACGGATCACGCGTGAATGCCGTCATTCCCCCCGTTGCCCTGAAGGGGGCCAGCCTGACCATCCGCAAGTTTCCCTTGCGGCGGCCACGCATGGCCGATTTGATCCAGGCGGGCTCGATCGCACCGGCCATGGCCGAATTCCTGTATCTCTGCGTGCGCAGCCGCAAGAATGTCGTCGTGTCCGGGGGCACCGGCTCCGGCAAGACCACATTGCTCAACATTCTTTCGAATGGCATTCCCGAGGGCGAGCGCATCGTCACCATTGAAGACGCTGCCGAATTGCGCCTTGATCATGGCCACCTGGTCGCGCTGGAAGCGCGCCCAGCGAATCTCGAGAATCGCGGCCGCATCGATATCCGCGACCTGGTGCGCAACGCGCTGCGCATGCGGCCCGACCGCATCGTCGTGGGCGAATGCCGAGGCGCGGAAGCGTTCGATATGCTCACGGCAATGAATACCGGTCATGAAGGGTCGCTCACCACGCTGCACGCCAATTCCCCGCGCGACGCGCTGGGTCGGCTCGAAGCGATGGTATTGATGGCAGGCATGGATTTGCCCTTGAGCGTCGTGCGAGAGCACATTGGTGCCAGTATCGACATCATTGTGCAGCAGGCTCGTCTGTCGGACGGGCGCCGTGTGGCGACCTCGATCGTCGAGATCACAGGCCTTGAAAGCGGACGAATCCAGGTTCAGGAGCTGTTCCGCTTTCACGCTAGCCTGGGGTTTCAGGCTTGCGGCCTGCAGCCCAGCTTCGCCGACGAATGGCGAGAGGCTGGCGTGGCGTTCGACGCGAGCCTGTTCTGCGGGACTGGAGCCGGGTTGTCGCCGGGGATGGGCGCATGATCTGGCTAGCGATCGTCATGTCGATGGCATGCGCGGCGCTGCTGGCATGGCGCATGCAGGCATGGTTCGGCCCGGCAATGCAGCGATACCGAAAGGTATACACCCAGGATGCCGGCATCAAGCTCAGCGAGGTATTCCTGTTCATCGACCCCGGCCAGCTATGGCTGGGTTCGGTATTGCTGGCCGCCTCGGCGGGCCTGGCCGCGTGGGTAGCCAGCGACAGCCTTGTGCTGGGGGCGGTGGCCGGCGTGCTGGCGTCGCGGGCGCCACGGCAACTGATCGGCCGCTTGCGCCAGCGCCGGCTGGCCAAGTTCGAGCAGCAGTTGCCAGGAGCGCTTCTGGCGTTGGCGGCGGCACTGCGTGCCGGAGTGGGACTGTCCACCGCATTGCGACACATCGTCGATCACAGCGAAGCGCCATTGGCCCAGGAATTCGGACTGATGCTGCGAGAACAGCGGCTCGGCGTGTCGTTCGATGCGGCCTTGCATCATCTGGGGCAGCGGGTGCCCACCGAGGCGTCGTCCCTGGTCGTGGCCGCGATGGCCGTCGCCTCGCATACAGGGGGCAATCTTGCAGAAACTCTTGATGGTATTGCGAGCACGCTGAGAGATCGTCTGCAGTTGCAGGGCAAGGTCCGGTCCTTGACGGCACAGGGCCGGCTGCAGGCCTGGATCGTGGGAGCCTTGCCCTTGTTGCTGATGTGGGTGCTGGACCGCCTGGAGCCCCAGGCGATGGAAATGCTGTGGCATACCCCTGTGGGCTGGGCCGTCCTGGTACTGGTGGCGGGGCTGGAGGCGGGGGGCGTATTGCTCATCCGCCGTATCGTCGACATTGATATCTGAATTCGGCCATGCTTTCTTCCTTTTCGATCCTGTTGGCAGGCGCTGCGGGCGCTGCACTAATCTGGCTGGCGGTGCGTCCCGTTCTGAACGGTGCGCACGTCTTGTCGTTGCCGTCGAGCATGCCATGGATGTGGCGCATTTGCTGGCCATGGCTTGACGCCATGGCGCCCGCCTGCGCGAATATGCTTGCGTGGCGGCAGCGCGCCAACCTGGCCCGATGGCTGGCGCAGGCCGGCACGCCACCGGCTTTCACGGCGTCGCATGCTTGCGCGGTGCTGGCCGGCGCCGGGGCAGTTGGCATGCTTGCAGGGGTGGCGGCTGCCGCAGCCCTGGGCGGCTCGATTGCCGCAGCCACCCTGGCGGGCATGGCAGGCGCGATCCTCCTGGCCGGCTGGCCTGCGGCATGGCTGCGGCAACGCGTCAGCGCCCGGCGCTTGCGCATCGCGCGCGATCTGCCGTTCGTACTCGACATGATGACCTTGTGTGTGGAATCGGGGCTGGGTTTGCAGGGCGCGCTCCAGCAAGCAGAGCAACACGGCCCCCCCGGACCGCTACAGTCAGAGTTGGCGCATGCCTTGTCTGACATGCGTGCGGGGATGCCGCGCGCGCAGGCGCTGACGGCCCTGGCCGAACGAGCCTGCATCCCCTCGATACGCAGCTGGACGGCGGCCCTCAATCAGGCGGACAGCCTCGGCATGAGTCTGGGGGCGGTGCTCCGGGGCCACGCTGCGCAATGCCGTACCGATCGCTACCAGCGTGCGGAAAAGTTGGCCATGGAAGCGCCCGTGAAAATGCTGCTTCCCCTGATAGGCTGCATCTTTCCGTGCACCTTCATCGTGCTGGCTTTTCCGATTGCGGTGCAGTTGTGGCAGGCTCTGCAATGACCTCTCATCCTCCCAGGGCCTTGCCCCGCAGGCGCTTCCGCCTGCGCTTGGCGCAGGGTTTGCGCGGGCGCATGCTGGGCCTGCTCTGCAGGCCGGCGCCGCCTTGCGCCCGGACCGGCTTGTGGCTGTCGCCGTGCGTCGCGATTCACACTTGGGGCATGCGCTATCCCATCGATGTGGCGTTCGTTGGGGCGCACGGGCGTGTGCTGCGAGTGGATCGGCATGTGGCGCCGGGGCGCATGCTGTACTGCCCTGGGGCACGATCGGTCATCGAGCTGGCTGTCAATACCACGGATACGCCATTGCGCTATCGGCGCAAGTTGCAAGCCGCCTTGTGTCGAGCGCGACGTTGACGTCCGGCGACGGCGAGTCTGCACGTCCGTTGTGATCGCCCCGCCTTTGCACGGTGGTTGGCAGCCCGCCGCGGAACCGTAGTGTCCGTATTGAACGGCCGTGGCTGGTTCGGTCTGCAACGAGCTACCCGGGGCGTGTGACCGCAGGTGTGGGGGCGACGTCCGGAAGCGCAGCGGCGTGTCTACGACGCGGGTACGAAGAATCGGTCTCGCAACGCCTGCAGTCCGATTCGGTCCAGGATTTCGTTCAGGCGCTGCGCCGGCTTGCGGCGGGGCAGGTCTTTGTACTGGGCAATGATGAGTTCATTTTTCATTGAATGTTCCCAGCCGACCAGTTCAGTCACCGTGACCTGATACCCATGGGCTTCCAATTGCAGGCAGCGCAGTACGTTGGTGATCTGGCTGCCGAATTCCCGCGTGTGCAAGGGGTGACGCCAGATCTCGGCTAGCGGGTCGGCCAGCGCGCGCGACTTGTTCTGGCGTAACACCGCAGCCACCTCGGCCTGGCAGCACGGCACGACGACGATGTGGGCGGCCTGTTTTTCCAGGGCGAATCGCAACGCGTCGTCGGTGGCGGTATTGCAAGCGTGCAGGGCTGTCACCACGTCGACCCGCGGGGGCAGCTGATTCGAAGTGATGGATTCCGCCACTGACAGGTTCAGGAATGACATTCCGCCAAAGCCCAGCCGAGCCGCCAAGGCTTGCGAGGACGCGACGAGTTCCGGACGCGTCTCGATGCCATAAACGTGCGATTCGTCTTTCAGCGCCTTGAAGTACAGGTCATACAGAATGAATCCCAGGTACGACTTTCCGGCGCCGTGATCCACCAGCGTCACTGCGCCACGCTGCGTCTTGACCTGCTGCAGCAGCGGTTCGATGAACTGGAACAGGTGGTACACCTGCTTGAGCTTGCGCCGGCTGTCCTGATTGAGCTTGCCATCCCGCGTGAGGATATGCAGTTCTTTCAGCAGTTCAATCGACTGCCCGGGGCGGAGGTCGGGAAGAGAGGACACAGAAGGGCGGGCCACGCTGGCCGGAAAGAAACCACCTATTTTACGGATTAACCATTCGCGCCCGGCGCACGCTTGCCGCGATCGCGCCTCGCACATGTCGGCCCGGGAAAACCCGGATATATCCAAACGATTGATGTATATAGTATTTTAATCTGTATACAGATCAGAATTTTGATCATAATCGCCTGGTCGGGGCGTGAGGTTCGCGTACCCGGCATCCCAATCAGCGAGGCCCCATGTCCGAGTCTTCCAGTCGCGTCAACGAAATCACCCCCGACCCTGCCGTTCAGTTCGACCCGGCCGTGGGTCAAACCTATCTGAAGTACGCAGGCATGCTGGTCGCCCGCGGCTACGTGCAGAGTTCGCTGGGCGGCATGGTCATCCGGGTGCCTCATCCCGATTACCCCGACGGCGTGGCATACGCCAAGCCGTCGGCAGTCTCGCTCGAAGAGATGACCATGGACGACCTGGTCATTACCGACATCCCGGATGGCCGCATCATTTACGGCGAGCGCCCGACGACGGTGGGACACCAGATGAATCGCGAGATCCTGCGGTTGCGGCCCGACGTGAACTGCGTCATTCACCTGCATCATGACGAAACCATCGCCTTCCTGGCGGCGGGTTTTGAAGAAATACGCAGCACCTCGTTGACGTTTTCCTACTTGATGCAGAAGCCCGCGCATTACTTGCCGGCACATCTGAACGTGGAAGAAGACGTCGCACCCATCAAGACCTTCATCGCCAACACGAACTGCATCATCATGCGCCGCCATGGCTTCACGGTGCTGGGGCGAACCGTGTCCGAGTGCTATCACCGCACCAATGTGCTGGTGTCCGAGGTCAAGCGCAACATCATCGTCGAGACGCTGTCCGGCCTGCACAAAACGCGTCCGGAATACCTGTCGCAGGAGGACATGGAATGGATGTACTCGCGCGGCGATAGCGTGGTGTACCCCAAGGCAGTGGCCCAAAAGAAAAACTGACAACCCAATAGGCGCGCCCGCGCCATCCAGAGCTTACGGAGATCACCCATGCCCGCATTCTTGAAGCGCTTCAAACGTCTGTGCGCTGCCTCGCTGTGCTGTGCCACCGCATTTACCGGCATGGCCCAAGCTGCCGAGAACTGGCCCGCGCGGCCCATCAAGCTGGTGGTGCCGTTTCCCGCGGGCGGTGGCACGGATATGGTGGGCCGCGCCATCGCTGAATCGCTCAGCACGACGCTGGGCCAGCCGGTCATTGTCGAAAACAAGCCCGGTGCCGGCGGCACGCTGGGGGCGAACCAGGTGGCGGGCTCCACTGCGGACGGTCATACCCTGGGCCTGGCTACGTCCAGCACGCACGTCACGTCGCATATCCTGAGGAAGGACACGCCGTATCACCCTCTGAAAGACTTCGTGCCGGTGTCCGAAATCGGGCGAACGGGCTATGTGCTGGTGCTGACACCGGATTTCCCCGCGAAAGACATGAAGTCATTCCTGGACTACCTGAAGCAGCATCCGGGCAAGGTCGAATACGCGTCGGTCGGCCAGACGACCCTGGGCTACCTGATTTCGGAACTGTTCAAGCTCGAGCAGCAAGTCGACATGATGCACGTGCCTTATAAGGGGTCATCGCAGGTCTACACAGACTTGATGAGCGGAGTGGTCAAGGCGTTCTTTGACAATCCGGTTGCTTCGGCCGAGTACATCAAGAGCGGCAAACTGCACGGCCTGGCAGTGACCCGTAAGACGGACCTGCTGCCTGATACGCCCACTTTCGCGCAGGCCGGGGTGCCGGGGTTCGATGCAGCCTTCTGGTATGGCGTGGTGGCGCCCGCCGGGACGCCCCAGGCCGTGGTCGACAAGATCCAGGCGGGCGTGGCCGCGTTCGCCGGCTCTGACAAGGGCAAGGCCGTGCTGGCTCGGCTGGGCGTCGACCCGGTGGCCAGCACGCCTCAAGATTTCGCCGGGCAGATCCAGGACGACATCGCCAAATGGAAGGACGTGGCCGACCGCGCCGGTATCGCCGCCGAATAAGGGGGGCCGCTATACTGCGCGGAACGTCCGGGGCACGCCGTGCCCCGGTTTTGTGGAGGTCGGGTGGAACTCACAGCGGACAGTATCGTCGACCGCGTCTATGACCAGATCAAGGCCATGGCGGTGTCGTATCAGTTCAAGCCGGGCGAGCGGCTCAACGAGGGCGAGCTGTCACGCCGCCTGGGCGTCAGTCGTACTCCCCTGCGCGAGGCGCTCAATCGCCTGAACACCGAAGGCCTGCTTACTGCCTTGCCCGGCAAGGGGTTCTTCTGCCGCGATCTCGATGTGCAGGAAATATTCTCGTTGTACGAGATGCGCAAGGTCATGGAAACTGGCGCGGCGCGCCTGGCCGTCACGCGGGCCACCGACGCCGAAATCGATGACTTGCTGGGGTTTCTGGAACGCACGACCCCCGGTTCGGCAGGCCTGTCCACACAGGAGCTGGCCGAACTGGACGAGGCGTTCCATCTGAAGCTCATGGCGATGTCGGGCAACGCCGTCATGCAGCAGGTGCTGGGGAATATCAACGCCCGTACACGCTTCGTGCGCTGGATCGACATCGACATGGGCGACAAGCGCCATGGCGTGCCAGCCGACCACCATGCCATCGCCGACGCGCTGAAGCGGCGCGACGCCGAGCAATGTGCCGTGTTGCTGGAAAAGCATATCAATCGCCGGCAAGAGCAGATCAGCGCGTTCATCAAAGAGGCCTACGCCAAGATCTACATGTCCGGCGCCGGCCCCCGCCTCGCCGGCTAGGGGGGCCGGGCGTCAGGCGTCGGTCAGATGCTGGATGAAGCTGCGGCACAGCGCCGTCTGCGGGCGCAGGTTGCTCCAGAGCACGTGACTGCGAACCTGTATCTGTGGGACCAGCGGTCGCGCGGTCAGTCCGGGCACCGGCAGCGCCGCCAACAGGCCCGATTCCACCAGCGCGATGCCCGCGCCGTGGAATGCCAGCACGATGCCCGTCATTGAGGTTGCCACCTCGATCTGGATATTGAGCGGGCGCTGCAGGAAAGCATTCAAGTGGTGGCGCAGCAGTGCCTGGGGCACATAGGTGATGATCGGGTAGGGCAGCAGATCGTCGACGGCGATCTGCTCGCGCGCGGCCAGAGTGTGGTCCTGCGGCAGGATGCAACTGAGTTCGGCCGACCGAAGGGGCAGTGACTGGATGGCGGCATGTTCGCCGGCGGAGAAAGACAGGCCCAGGTCGACCTGTTCGTTGATCAGCCGCTCGGTGATCAGATTCGAATCCATCGACTGCAACGTAAGGCGCACGTTGGGACGCGTCCTGGCGAATTGGGCCACGGCCTGCGCCAGCCAGGCATTGGCTATCGGCGAGCTGGCGGCGATCGACAAGGAGCCCTGCAGGCCTTCGGCGAGGTCCTGACTGAAGCGTTCCAGACCCGCCACGCGGCCAAAAATATCCTGCACCTCGGGCAACAGGGCGCGGGCCTCTGGTGTGGGGATCAATCGGCCGCCCTGTCGCGTGAACAGGGTGAAACCCAGGCGCTGCTCGAAGTGTTTGATGGTGGCGCTGACGGCGGGCTGGGTCACGTGCAGCAGATTGGCGGCGCCGGTGATCGAGCCGGACACCATGACGGCATGGAAAGCCTCGAGGTGGCGCAGTTGGATGCGGGCGAGCATGGCGGGAAAGGGCACTCCATAAACCGGTCTTATGGCCGGCAGTGTTTATGTGATTGGCTGCCATGTTAGTCCAGTGCCTAGAATCGCCGCACGATATACAGGCTGCGTCCGCGCTTTGCATGGGCCGGCGCGCAGCCGTACCGTTGACCTATAACCAGGAGCGCCCATGTCCCAGACGCCGGATACGGTTTACCGTCCCAGCCAGGAAAACCTGTACTTCCCCAAATATCCCAAGTTTGAATCGGTCGAGGCTGAACGCTGGCACCGCCGCCAGCGCCTGGCCGCCGTCTGCCGCGTGTTTGCCAAATTCGGCTACGAATACGGCTTCGCCGGACACGTCACCGTGCGCGACCCCGAGCATTCGAATCTGTACTGGACGAACCCCTTTGCCATGGACTTCGGCCGTGTACGCGCCAGCGACATGTTGCTGGTCGACCATGCGGGTACCGTGCTTGAAGGGCGGTGGGCCGTCAATCGCGCCGGCTTTGTGCTGCATTCCGCCATTCATGGCGCGAACCCTCACGTGGTGGCGTCGTGCCATGCGCATACCACGCACGGCATGGCCTGGGCCGCGCTGGGCCGGCCGCTGGATCCCATTACGCAGACCGCCTGCGGCTTTTATGAAGACCAGGCGCTGATCACCGAAGAAGCCGGCGCGGTCGTGGTAGAGAATGACAAGGGCCACGCGGTGGCGCGAGCTTTCGGCAATGCCAAGATCGCCATCCACCAGAATCACGGTTTGTTCTCGGCCGGTCGCGAGTCGGTGGAAGAAGCCGCCTGGTGGTTCATCGCGGCCGAACGCGCCTGCGAAATCCAGCTCAAGGCTGAAGCCACCGGCAAGCCACTGAAGCTCATCAGCCGCGAGGCGGCGCTGCATTCCAAGAAGCACCTTGCCACGCCGTTCATGGCATGGCTGCACTTCCAGCCGATCTACGACACCATCGTGCGCGAGCAGCCGGACTGCCTGCTTTAAAAGACAGGGCCAGCGCGGCCCGTACCGGAGCCGCGCAGCCCAAGCATTCCATACCAAAAACAAAGGAGAGAATCATCATGCTGTTTTCCATACGCGCCTTGGCGGCCTGCCTGGCCGTTATCGGCACGAGCGGCCCGGCCTTGGCGGCCTGGCCGGACGACAAACCCATCGAGCTGGTCGTCGGCTTTGCCGCCGGCGGAGAGACCGACGTGCTGGCGCGCACCCTGGCGCCTTTCATGCAGAAGCATCTGTCGCCGAACGCCAACATCGTGGTGGTGAACAAGCCCGGCGCGTCGGGTGCTATCGCCAACTCGTATGTGCAGCGTGCGCCCAAGGATGGCTACACGGTGGCCATGGTCAACACCCCGCCCATGAACTTCATGCCGCTGGTGCAATCGACTCCGTACGATCCAGCACAGTTTGCCCTGATCGGCCGCGTGGTTAGCGACCCCACGCTGCTGGTTGCGCGCGACGACAGCCCCTATGCGTCCCTGAAAGACTTGGTCGCGGCCGTCAAGGCCAAGCCTGAAAGCGTTTCGATCGGCCAGAATGGCCTGGGCAGCAATGGCGGCGTCGCGCTTAACATGCTCATGCTGGAAAGCGGCGCAAAGTTCACCGAAGTGCCCTATGCCGGCACCGGGCAGTCGAAGATTTCGTTGATGGGCGGGCATGTGGACATGATCTTCACGAGCCATACCGCCGTGCCGAACCCCGCCGGGGAACAGACCAAGCTGCGCATTCTGGCGCAATTCGTGGATGCGCGCGCGCCGATGCTGCCCGACGTGCCCACCGCCAAAGAGCAGGGCTTCAACGTGGTGGTGCCTTCCGACCGCGGCCTGGCCGTGGACAAGGGCGTGGCTGGCGAGCAGCGCGACCGTTTGCAGGCCGCTCTGGAAGCCGCCCTGAAAGATCCGGGCTTCCTCGAGGCGGCCAAGTCCTTCTCGGCAATTCTGGCGTACAAGCCGGGCGCGGAATGGCAGGCCGACATTGACGCGGCCGAAGCGCCGCTGACGCGTCTGGCTTCAGAGCTGAAGCAGCGCGGAGTTGTAACGGGTAAGTAACGCCGCAAACCACCGCGGTCGGCTGACGGCAATGTCAGCCGGCCGTCTCCGCAGGCTCAAACGCCAGCCGTACAGCGTGCGCGCGCACGTCTTGCGGCCAAGGGGCGGTGTAGAGTTCGAATCGTTCCCGATCACCGCCAAACAAGGCGCGCGTCGCTTCTTCAAAACCGCCCATCGAACCGGCCATCGAGTACATGAACCGATAGGCGGCCTCGGCCTGCTGGCGTTGCCGGTCTTGATCGTGATTGGCGCGCCGCGCTTCTTCAACGAGCTTGCGCAGCGCCACCGAAGCGCCACCAGGTTGCGCACTGAGCCAGTCCCAGTGACGGGGCAGGAGCGTGACCTCCCGGGACACGACCCCCAGGCGGGGACGCCCACGGCCGCGCGGCCCCTGCGCGAGCTCGCCGGCCGGTTCGGCCGGGGGCGTGGCGGGAAGCAGCCGGGCCAGGATGTCGTCATCGCTGCCCCGCAGGTCCAGGTCGATCAGCCGACCGGTGTGATCGCAATAAATCAGAATATCGTCGGTCAGGCCGGTCTGTTGAGCGCGCTTCACTTCAAGCGCCACCGCCGGCAGGCTGCCTGCTGCGATGCGCCGGTGCCCCGCAAACGCGGTGCACAGTGTCACGACTGGCGTTGTGACAGTGGGTTCTACAGTGGTGGGTTCTGTTTGATTCGATTCCATGGAATCTCCTTCCGGGCAGACCTCCCAATTATCAGCCGGGTAATAATCAAGATCAATATTACCCGGGTTATATTTTGCTACGGGACATTAGCGCCGTTTTCCTAGGTAGTAACACCTAGTAAATGGCACCCAAAAGCGTATAATCTTGCTTTGCGCCCGGAGTTCCCCATGCGTCTCGTCCAAAAAGCGCTCACCTTCGACGATGTGTTGTTGGTGCCCGCGTATTCCGAGGTGTTGCCGCGCGACACCTCGCTGGTTACCCGCCTTACTCGTAACATCACCCTCAACATCCCGCTCGTGTCCGCCGCCATGGACACCGTTACCGAGTCGCGCCTGGCCATTGCCATGGCGCAAGAGGGCGGCATCGGGATCATCCACAAGAATCTGTCGGCCGATGAGCAAGCCAAGGAAGTGGCACGCGTCAAGCGCCACGAATTCGGCATCGTCATCGATCCGGTGACCGTCACCCCCGAGATGAAGGTGCGCGACGCCATCGCGTTGCAGCGCCAGCATGGTATTTCGGGCCTGCCTGTCGTACAGGGCAAGAAGCTGGTAGGAATTGTCACCAACCGCGACCTGCGCTTCGAAGACCGGCTCGACCAGCCCCTTTCGAACATCATGACCCCGCGCGAGCGCCTGGTCACCATGCAGGAAGGCGCCACGCTCGACGAAGCCCAGGCATTGATGCACAAGCACCGACTCGAGCGCGTGCTGATCGTCAACGACGCCTTTGAGCTGCGCGGCCTGGCCACCGTCAAAGACATCGTCAAGAACACCGAGCATCCGGTCGCCAACAAAGACGCCTACGGCCAGCTGCGCGTGGGTGCCGCGGTGGGCGTGGGCGCCGGCACCGAAGAGCGTGTCGAAAAACTCGTCGCCGCCGGCGTGGACGTCATCATCGTCGATACGGCCCATGGTCATTCGGCCGGCGTGCTTGAACGGGTGCGTTGGGTGAAGCAGAACTTCCCCAAGGTTGAAGTCATCGGCGGCAACATCGCCACGGCCGCCGCTGCGCGGGCGTTGGTGGAACATGGCGCCGACGGCGTCAAGGTCGGTATCGGCCCGGGTTCCATCTGCACCACGCGCATCGTCGCGGGCGTGGGCGTTCCGCAGATCACCGCCATTGCCGACGTCGCCAAGGCGCTTGAAGGCGCCGGCGTGCCACTTATCGCCGACGGCGGCATCCGCTATTCGGGCGATATCGCCAAGGCCCTGTCGGCGGGCGCCTTTGCCTGCATGATGGGCGGCATGTTTGCCGGCACCGAAGAAGCGCCAGGCGAAGTCGTGCTGTTCCAGGGGCGCTCGTACAAGTCGTACCGCGGCATGGGCAGCCTGGGCGCAATGTCCGATGGCTCGGCCGACCGTTACTTCCAGGACCCGGCCAACAACGCCGACAAGCTGGTGCCCGAAGGCATCGAAGGCCGCGTGCCATACAAGGGCAGCGTGCTGGCCATCATCTACCAGCTGGTGGGCGGCATCCGGGCTTCCATGGGCTACTGCGGCTGCGCCACCATCGACGACATGCGCACCAAGACCCAGTTCGTCGAAATCACTTCCGCAGGGGTCCGCGAGTCACACGTCCACGACGTGCAGATCACCAAGGAAGCGCCCAACTACCGCGCCGACTGATCCCCACGGCCTGAGTACAATGCAATTCTTCGCGCACCGGCAGAACCCCGCGGTTCTGGCCGGTGCGCTTTTATTTCCAAACCGGCAGAGTCTCCATGCACCACCAGCGCATTCTCATTCTTGACTACGGTTCGCAAGTCACCCAGTTGATCGCCCGCCGCGTACGCGAGGCCGGTGTCTATTCTGAAATTCATCCTGGTGACGTCGACGATGCGTTCGTCCGCGATCAGGCCTCGCAAGGCTTGAAGGGCATCATCCTTTCCGGCAGCCATGCGTCCGCCTACGCAGACGACTCGCTGCGCGTGCCCGCGGCCGTATTCGAGCTGGGCGTGCCGGTTCTGGGTATCTGCTACGGCATGCAGTCGATGGCGCAGCAGCTGGGCGGACAGGTCAGCTTTTCCGACCACCGCGAATTCGGCTACGCCGAAGTGCGTGCCCATGGGCACACCCGACTGCTCGACGGCCTGGCCGACTTCACCACGCCCGAAGGGCATGGCATGCTGAAAGTCTGGATGAGCCACGGCGACAAGGTCACCGAATTGCCGCCTGGTTTCAAACTGATGGCGTCCACGCCCTCATGCCCGATTGCCGGCATGGCCGACGAAGAACGTCGTTTCTACGCCGTGCAATTTCACCCTGAAGTCACCCACACCGTGCAGGGCAAAGCCATGCTTGCCCGCTTCGTGCATGAAATCTGCGGCTGCCAAGGCGACTGGAATATGCCCGACTACGTCACCGAAGCCGTGGCACGCATCCGCGAGCAAGTCGGCAGCGACGAAGTCATCCTGGGCCTCTCGGGCGGCGTCGATTCGTCTGTCGCTGCCGCGCTCATCCACAAGGCCATCGGCGATCAACTCACTTGCGTGTTCGTCGACCACGGCCTGCTGCGCCTGGACGAAGGCAAGCAGGTCATGCAGACCTTCGCCGAAAACATGGGCGTGAAGATCATTCACGTCGATGCCACCGAGCAGTTCATGGGCAAGCTTGCCGGCCAGGCGGACCCCGAGGCCAAGCGCAAGATCATCGGTCGCGAATTCGTCGAAGTGTTCCAGGCCGAAGCGGCCAAGCTCAAGAACGCCAAATGGCTGGCGCAGGGCACGATCTACCCCGATGTCATCGAATCTGCCGGCGCCAAGACGGGCAAGGCCACGTCCATCAAGTCGCATCACAACGTGGGCGGTCTTCCCGACACCTTGAACCTGCAGTTGCTGGAGCCGCTGCGCGAACTGTTCAAGGACGAAGTGCGCGAGCTGGGCGTTGCACTGGGCCTGCCCCCGCAGATGGTGTATCGCCACCCGTTCCCCGGTCCGGGCCTGGGTGTGCGCATCCTGGGTGAAGTGAAGCAGGAATTCGCCGACCTGCTGCGACGCGCCGACGCGATCTTCATCGATGAGCTGCGCAGCACCATTGATGAAACCAGCGGCAAGACCTGGTATGACATGACCTCGCAGGCCTTTGCCGTCTTCCTGCCCGTGAAGTCGGTCGGCGTCATGGGCGATGGGCGCACGTATGAGTATGTGGTGGCCCTGCGCGCCGTGCAGACCTTCGACTTCATGACCGCCGACTGGGCGCCGCTGCCGCACGCCTTGCTGGCCCGAGTATCGTCGCGCATCATCAATGAAGTGCGTGGCATCAACCGGGTGGTGTACGACGTGTCGAGCAAGCCGCCTGCGACGATTGAGTGGGAATGATCCCGCGTCTGGCACGGCCAGGCATCTGAAGGCATAAAAAGCCGCTAAGCCCGCGTAATTGCGGGCTTTTTTGTATTTGTGTCTGGCACGATCTGGCAGCAGGAGGAAGCGCCAAGCACCGTTTGAGCATGGCATCAAAGCTGGTACTATCGACTAACGATGCCATGATGGAAGCCGATACCATGCAGCTCTTTTTTGTGTTCTCATGGTATTGAATTTCACTAACTAGTTGTTTTGTATAGAAAAAACACCATAAATTTGATGTTTTTTCAGCATGGTATCAAAAACGAAGAGGGACAAGGTACATGCTGACCGATACCAAGCTGCGCAATCTCAAGCCCAGGGACAAGCTCTACAAGGTGAATGACCGGGAAGGTCTATATGTGGCCGTCACGCCTGCCGGGGCGGTGTCGTTCCGTTATAACTACTCAATCAACGGACGTCAGGAGACCATCACCTTTGGTCGCTACGGCGTCGGTGGCATCACCTTGGCAGAAGCCCGAGAACAGTTGGGTGACGCCAAGAAGATGGTTGCGGCGGGCAAGTCACCGGCCAAGGAGAAGGCTCGCGACAAGGCGCGGGTGAAAGATGCGGAGACGTTCGGTGCCTGGGCGGAGAAGTGGCTGCGCGGTTACCAGATGGCCGACTCCACACGCGACATGCGCCGTTCGGTCTATGAGCGCGAGCTGAAGCCGAAATTCAGCAATCAGAAGCTGGTGGAGATCACCCATGAGGACTTGCGGGCGCTGACCGACGCCATCGTCGAGCGAGGCGCACCGGCCACAGCCGTTCATGTGCGTGAAATCGTTATGCAAGTGTTTCGCTGGGCAACCGAGCGTGGGCAGAAGGTCGAAAACCCGGCGGAGCTGGTGCGGCCAACCAGCATCGCCCGATTCGAGCCGCGCGACCGAGCGTTGACCCCCGAAGAAATCGGGCTGATGTACAAGTACATGGAGCAGGTGGGTACAAGCCCAACAAACCGTGCGGCGGCCAAGTTGCTATTACTGACGATGGTGCGCAAAAGCGAGCTGACCAATGCGACCTGGAGCGAGATCAATTTCAGTGAAGCGCTGTGGACGATTCCAAAGGAGAGGATGAAGCGCCGTAACCCGCACCTGGTATTTCTGTCCCAGCAGGCACTGGATATTTTCATTGCTCTGAAAACCTTTGCTGGTGGTTCCGACTTTGTACTGCCATCACGGTACGACTCGGATGCACCGATGAGCAGTGCCACACTCAACCAGGTGCTGACCCTGACTTACAAGGCGGCGCAGAAAGACGGTAAGTCGCTGGCCAAGTTCGGGCCGCATGACTTGCGGCGCACAGCCAGCACGCTGCTGCATGAGGCCGGCTACAACACCGACTGGATCGAGAAGTGCCTGGCGCACGAGCAAAAGGGCGTGAGGGCCGTATACAACAAGGCTGAATACCGCGAGCAGCGGGCGGCCATGTTGCAGGACTGGGCGGACATGATCGACGAATGGACTGTTGGAAGTCTTCGCTAAGGAGGGGCGACAAAATGGATAGAGATTGGATTCTTCAAACACGTGAAACACGTCGGTCCTTTGCGAATGCAACTTGGGTGCCGCTGCGTGCATCCCAAGATGATGAGCAAGGCCCGCGGGTTACCGAAATTGGCCATATCAGTGAGTACTTTGGATGTGGGTCGGTTGCATTTTCTCCGCAGCACCGAGAGACTGCCGAGAATTTGAGTTGGAGTGACATCGGAATTGGCCATAGTGCACGACCATACGCCTATGATGACGGCTACTACTCGCCGATAGACCAGTATCAGTGCAACGACAAAGAGCCTATCGGGGTTGAACTAGTTTTCGTACATGATCAACCTGTTGTACGCGGGGAAAATTGGATACTAAATCCTGACCTCGTCGTTGCGCTCCGTTTAGTTAAGGAGGGGCACACTTGGGTCAGGCCTGAAGAAGATTTTGTGGTAGTTGCTCGTGAGATTCTCGATAGCGATGGTCGGTATAGGTTGATCGAGATCAAGCGAGAGTTTCTTATTGACTATCTCGCCGCCCGGGGGCTTGCGTTAAGGCTGTCTTACTACCGGCAACGCGTTGAGAATGTTGCCGTTGTTGAAGGGACCAATTACGAGGGGCTTGCAAATCATCAGAGTGAGAGAGATCACGGTCGCTTCGAACTCCTCATGCGTAGCCTCAATGACGTATATGGCGGAAGCTGGGCGTCGTTTCGCGTCTGGAGGACCGACATTGATGAGGAAGAGGACGCACCGGTTTTGGGTCCGGAGAGGGATGACAACACAGAGTCCGAACAGTCAGAAGGTGTTCGGGTAGGCCCCAAAGGCATCCGTGTAGAAAGTGAGTTCTGGAAAGATGAATGGATTGATCACCGAGCTCTGAGTGTGAGGGTCCGTGGCGACACGGATCAATCCCTGCCGCACTTCATAGTTGAAACCGATGGAACACGCATGGCGTCCCCGGCGCTTGATTCTGAAGATGTTGGTCGATGGCTATGGTTCCGCCCGAGTGTAGTAACGGACCTTATTGGCCGCCGTGGGTTCGCCTTAAAGTGGTACACCGCAGAGACGGGTGCAATCATCTCTACATCTGGCTACGCTACACATTTTGGAGTCAATTCCGCCGATTTGCTAACCATCTACGCTTACGACATTGCTCGCCTCGCAGCATGGGAGCAGCATGTCTGGGCTGCGCACAATGTACCACCAGACGGTAAGGTTTCCGGTGAGTTGTTAGCTTCGCAAGTCAGGACCCAGCCAGCCTCCACGCATGCCGTGGAGGAGTTGCTTTTCGTGAGTATGCGGATGCTAGAGAAGGGATTTGAGAGTAGGTTCGGAGTCAATTTGTTCAATCATCAAATTGATGACGACTCTGCGATGCAGCAAGTATCGCGGTTCCACTGTAGGGATCAGGCTTCGTTGCTGCGACTTGCAAAAGAGATAATCCGAGTTTTTTCAGATCGCCTTAGCGTTCGCGAACTACGCAAGCTGTCGTCTCATGCAGAGAAAGATAAACTTGGTTCCAATAAACTCCTTCAGGACGTGTTAGCGAAGCAAGTTGGGGGCGTAGGATCCCCCTCAGAGTAGACGTCAGCCAGTAGAATTTCGGAGCCTCCTTTCCATCGGAGACTCCCTTGAAGAAAAGCAGATTTACCGAAAGCCAGATCGTTGCGGTGCTCAAAGAAGGCGAAGCCGGCATCCCGGTCGTCGAGTTGTGCCGCAAGCACGGCATCAGCAGCGCCACGTACTACCAGTGGAAGAGCAAATACTCGGGCGTGCAGGTGTCCGAGTTGCAGCGCCTGCGTGAGCTTGAAGCGGAGAACGCCAAGCTCAAACGCATGTACGCGGATCTGGCCCTGGAGAACTCAGCGATCAAGGATGTGCTGAACCGAAAATCCTGACGCCGTCAGCCAGGCGCGGGGTCGTCGAGCAGTTGGTGGAATCGAAGCTCTCGATCACACGTGCCTGTCAGATTGCTGGCCTGTCGCGGGCGGCGTACTACAAGAGGCCAACTCCGGCAGAGCAGCGCGATGCCGAGGTCATTGATGCGCTCAATGCCATCGTGACCCGGCATGGGCGTTGGGGATTCTGGAAGTGCTTCACACGGCTGCGGCTCGATGGCCATTGCTGGAACAAAAAGCGGGTTCACCGGGTGTACTGCGAGATGGGATTGAATTTGCCTCGACGCTGCAAGAAACGGCTGACTGACCGGCCCCGTCAGCCGCTGGACCATTTCCTGGAGCCAAATCGCTGCTGGGCATTAGATTTCATGCATGATGCCTTGTACTGTGGCCGACGCTTCCGGACGTTGAACGTGATCGACGAGGCCAACCGGGAGTGCCTGGCCATCGAGGTAGGCACATCCATCCCGTCGGCACGCCTGATCCGTGTGCTCAACCGCCTGATCAATTGCTATGGGGCTCCTGAGGCCATACGGCTGGACAACGGGCCGGAGATGGTCTCGCTGGCGTTCACCGAATGGGCTGCTGCCAGAGGCATCGCCGTGCGTTATATCCAGCCCGGAAAACCGAATCAGAATGCGTTCATCGAGCGCTTCAACAAGACGTATCGCACTGAGGTGCTCGACGCTCATCTGTTCGCTAATCTGCAGCAGGTGCAGGCCATCACCGAACAATGGCTAATCGATTACAACGAATACCGCCCACATGAATCACTGGGCGACGTCCCGCCGGTGCAGTTTATGCCTCGGCTAACCCTTGCTCCGAATCTCTATCAGCCGTCGTCTACTTGACGGGGGACCCTACGACTGTGTGTTAATAAATCCGCCAATTTTTCAATGTACTGATTGTGTCCAGGAATCAACGGATAGGATGCTTTCGATCCATTAACAGATGGCTGGATCTAGACGAGCAGTGCGATGTGAGTAAGCAAGCTGAACATAGCGGCCGATTTTTGGTTTATGTTTCGCCGTGTAGACACTTTGAGCTAACAAAATCAAAGAGTGGCCTGAAAACTTCGAAATGCCCCGCCTCAAGAGCCGGAACAACATCTTTGGCAAAAGTTGTTTTTTGGCCGTCACTGACGAACTTGATGAATCCGTCTGTACGTTCAGTATCGATAGCGAAGTAGTCATTGATACCGGCAATGCCATGAAACAGAAGCTCTATCGTCAGTAGGGATCTATTTCCATAATTACCGCCGGTGTGTGGGTTGATTACTTGTTGTCTAATGGGACCAGTAGTGGGCACGGGTAGCAAAATAGCGTAACTCTCATGGCCATTACGTTTCTTGGTCAGGCATAGAGTTGGGTCGGTTTGTACATCTTGTCCCAGCTGGTTCCAGTCGTTGTAGGCTTCATCAAAATCAAAAAGCGCAAAAAACGTCCTGTTAGGATGATTCTGATAAAGCGCATTGTCTTTAACAAGATTGCGCTGGAAGCCGCAGCTAAATGCGTTTTGTATCTCGAAGGGCCGCTTCACGCCTGGATACAGTTTCTGCCAAGCGGTTTCAAGGATCATTTCATCCGTGATGCCCTCTGTGAATAGTACAGGCCCACTCGTATTTTTCAGCACGTGCTGAATATTTAGCCGTGCCTCGCTCTCGGAAAAAGTAATCAAACCTGCGGACAGCGATTTGATGATGTCGGCTTTTTTTACTTTGGCCAGTGCAACTTTCTCGCCGTCGAATTCGAACAAGTTGATAACACTATCGCCGGCACAGGTGATTGTTGATGCACTGTGGCTGCTCATCAAAACATGGCTTGATTTTGCTGCTGCATCGGTAATGTCGAAAACTTGCTGTAGAAAATCAAACTGCCACTCCGGGTGAAGGAATGCATCCGGCTCATCCAGCAAGATTAAACAATGTCGGTCTTTAAATAGCTCGACAATCGAGTAGATATAAACGGATTGAAACTGACCGTCGCTGAAATGGCTGATATTTCCTTCTGTACCTGAAGTAAGACGAAGTGGTACAGAAATAGCGTCGAGCGTTCCCAATGTTTTCAGGTTGTCGAACTGGCGGAATAGTTCTTGCCACTTGCCGGCGAACTTCTCTTGCAGCTTGCTGATGGATAGATACAGAACGTAGCGATCATCATTTGGAAAATAGCCCTCTGTGACGGTTAATTTTCCGGAGTTGTCCCAAATGCAAGCGTTTAACGTGTCGAGAAATTCCTTTGTGATGCCGATAGGCCGCCAATATCGGGTGGCAGTATCGACGGAGTCGATGTCGTATTTTTCTCGTTCACTACCTTGTGCATAGTCTGGCCGCTGCAAATCGATTCTAAGCACGGGCTCGGAAACGTCGTCAGTACCGGGTTTGGTAATGCCGAGGCTAGCTATTCCCAGCTTTTGACGAATGAATGTATGAGCTCTGCTATCTGTGGGCTGTGCCAGTAATACGGCCAATAGCAATGCCTTGTATTCCTGGCCAATGCCGATAAAACGGCGACTCTCATCAGCATTGGCGCCTTTGATGCGTCCACGAAATTTGGTTTCGTACTCGGCAACCAAGTTTGACACTGTGGTGTTGTGCCCGGAATAGTAAATCAAGATGTTATCGGGAAATGGCGTCTGCCCAAGTGTCTTGCGATCCATGTCGTTGTTGATGCGAAGCTTGCCAGCCTTCCACTCAATTTCGGTGTCTTGACCATCGATCTCGTAATTCAGACGGTAATCGAAAGCGATGTCATCATCCGCACGGCCGAGTTGATCCAGATGGCGAAATATTTCAATTAATGCCTCGAATAGGTTAGATTTCCCGCTCCCATTCTTTCCGACAAATACATCGATAAAGCTGGTTCCATCAAAACTCAGCGTGAAGTCTTTAAGGTTTTTGTACTGGCTGATGAATATTGATTTTAGGCGCATGGCAGCTCACTCAAACTTCTGCCATTACGGCATTTAATAACTCGGTTTTCTTACAAATGGCTGCGGCAATCTGTTGATCTAGCGTGTTGCACAATCCGATAAGCTGGTCAATCTTGCTGACGATGCGGTGTTGCTCAGAGAGCGGTGGCACCGGAATAGCTATCGATGACCATTTTTGCTTGTTAATTATTGGTGTTGCTGATCCGCCAGCCGAATCTAGAACGATACGTTGGAATAGATTCGTAGCCATTAGCCAGTATAGGAATTTCACCGGAATAGGATGAAATGGAGTGATGGTGTTTATCTGCTGATTGCATGCCAAATCTTGAACATTAATTGCGTGCTTTCCAATGCTTCCCCCAATGCAAACCATTAGCACGGATCCCTTTTCGATTAAGCGACTGTAGGAGAGCCCGGACTCTGATAGTCCTTTACCCGAGTAATCAATCACTCCGTTTCTAATATCCCCTGGGCCAATAAAAGGTATGTGATCACCAAAGTTACCCTGATCTTTACTTGGAGGAGTTGTCCCTGTTTGCGTAGTCCCTAATTCTTCTAGCCGCACCCACTCCCACCCCTTGGGCAAAGCATGGGATTTTTCTTTATCTGTGACTGGTGGCAGTGGCTTGGAAGCTTTGATCTTCCCTTCTTTTACCAGCCGTTTTTTCTCGGCTTCAATCTCTTTCAGTAATTCAGAAGCGGGTTGCTCGCTCTGGTCTTGCGGGACGAGCTTGCCCATCACTGCCAGTTGCAAAATAGCCTTACGCAGTTCAGCGACGTTTTCTTTGACTGCGTACAGATCACCAAAGTGCTTGGTGATGAAGGCCCAAGCATCGTCGGGACTGCCATCACCGGTGGTATCCAGTAGTTGCGAGAGCGCGGCGGCGTGGACGGCTTTGCGTTTTTCTTCTTGCATACTGCGCAGTTTTTCCAGCGCACCGCAACGTGCCATCAGCTGGTCGATTTTGGCGACGATACGTTGTTGTTCGGCGAGTGGGGGAAGTGGAAATGGTGTCGCAACAATTTTTTCTCTCGAAATGTTTGGCTGAGCAGCGCCAGCTCCCTGTGAGATGAAATATGGCTTGAGCGACGAAATTAGATTGAGCAGATATTGCTCATCGACTGCTGTATACGTTTTGCAGGCACATATCGCTTGATTGGTGGTTGCTTCGATATCCAGAATGCCGACTTCGCCAATGTTGGCCCCATACATTGCGACCAACACAGAGCCTTTTGGGTTCAATACCAGCGAGCACTCATTTAACGCAAGCGTAGTGATTGATTCTTCCGTTTTCGTAATTAGTCTTTGTTTGACTTCGCCCGATTTAACCCATGGAATATTGCCGCCGTAATATTTACTGTTGGTTCTGCTGGGTGTTGAGCCTGCTTTCCAAATACCGATTTCCCCTAACCTCACCCACCTCCACCCTTGTGGCAGCGCATATGGTTTTTCTTCTTCCGCCACCGGCGGCAGCGGCTTCGGCATTTTGATCTTGCCTTCCTTAACCAGCCGCTTTTTTTCGACCTCAATGTCTTTCAGCAATTCACTGGCCGGCGCGTCGTTTGGATCTTGGGGCACCAGCTTGCCCTGCATCGCCAGTGTCAGGATAAGTTCGCGCAGCTTTTGAATACCTTCTGGTGCAGAAAATGCCGTGTCGAAGTGTTGCTCCAGCAGTTCCATTACTTGCCCCCAAGCGCGAGCATCAGCTCTGCCTTCAGTGCGTTTTGCGCATCAAGTAGTTGGCGGGTGATTTCCTGATATTCCTCCATCAATTCGGCGGGATCGCCGTGACTCACTTCGACGGAGTGGGGGTTCTTGCAGTCCAGGTTGTAGTTGCGTGCGGCGATATCGGCGGCAGAAACCTTCCAGGCGTTTTCCGTGGTTTTGCGGCCTTTGCGCGTGGGGCCACCCCACCAGTGCTTTTCCAGATCGAACTCTTTGATGTCCAGTGGTTTAGAGCGGGAATAGCTCTTGTAGCCCTCGGGATAGGGATGTTCGAAAAACCAGACATCTTTGGTCGGTTCGCCCTTCTCGAAAAACAACACGTTGGTCGCGATGCTGGTGTAGGGCGCAAAAACGCCTTTGGGCAGGCGAACGATGGTGTGCAGGTTGAACTCTTCCAGTAACTCGCGTTTCAGCGTGGTTTTGGCACCCTCGCCAAACAGGAAACCATCGGGTAGCACGACGGCGGCACGGCCGCCATTTCCATTATGATCGGCGTGCTTGAGCAAGTACATGATGAGCGCCATGAATAAGTCGGCGGTTTCACGGGTTTGGTATTTACGCGGAAAGTTGTTCTCGATGCCATCCTCTTCCATGCCGCCGAACGGCGGGTTGGTAAGGATGATGTCCACACGGTCTTTCGGGCCGTAGTCCTTGAGCGGGCGGCTTAAGGTGTTGTCGTGGCGGATATTGCTGGGTACGTCGATGCCGTGGAGCATCAGGTTGGTCATGGCCAGCATGTGCGGCAGCGGCTTTTTCTCCACACCGTGGATGCTGTCTTGCAGCGTGATTTTGTCTGCCGCTGTTTTGACTTGTGTCTTCAGGTGCTCGATGGTGCAGGTCAAAAAGCCGCCCGTGCCGCAAGCAGGGTCGAGCACGCTCTCGCCCAACTGTGGGTTGAGAATATCCACCATAAACTGGGTGACGGCTCGCGGGGTGTAATACTCGCCAGCGTTGCCGGCGGACTGCAGGTCGGCCAGGATTTTTTCGTAGATGTCGTTGAACAGGTGGCGGTCTGTCGATGAGTTGAAATCAACATCCATCTCGATGGTGTTAATTACTTGCCGAAGCAAAGTGCCAGATTTCATGTAGTTGTAGGCATCCTCGAACACCGAGCCAACCACTTTGCCGCTTGGCGACACGCCAGCAGCGGTGGCCAGCTTTTTGAGTGAGGGAAAAAGCTCGTTGTTGACGAAGTCGATCAGTTCGTCGCCGGTGATGCCTTCTGCATTCTTGGCCCAGTTGCTCCAGCGGAAGCGGCTTTGCAGTGGCGACTTGTAGCCAGGAATGGTGAGTTGCCATTCTTGTTCTTTGTCATCGAAGATTTTCAGAAACAGTAGCCAGACGATCTGGCTGATGCGCTGGGCGTCGCCATCAACGCCTACGTCTTTACGCATGATGTCTTGAATGGTTTTGATCAGGGTGCCGATAGACATGAGTGAGGTTCCAATTCGTGTTTGTTATGCGCGCTGCTGCGATGGGCTATAGAGCGCTTGTCCGAGTTCGTGCACGGCGTGTTGGTACTGATCCAGCCCGCCAAAGGCGCGAATGATCTCCATAGGGGTGCCGAAACTGGTGAACGGGGCGATGGTGAGGATTTGCGTTTCCTCAATCGGTCCAACGCCTTCGTCGGCGTATTTGTCCAGCAAAGCTTGCAGCACACGCTGCGCTTGCTCGCCATAGCGAGTGAAGTAATCGCGTTTCTTAACCTGATCGGCACGTTCTTTACGGCTGAGCGGTGGTTGATCCCAGGCTACGTGGCAGACAAGATCAAACGGATCGAATTCCTTGCCTGATTGCTGGCCAATTTCTTCGGCCAGCGCGGCAAAGAAAACGCCCTCATTGGCCAATTCGTCGATGATGGCTTGTTTCTTCTCGGCGCTGTTCCAGCGACGCAAGAAGTCGTCTAGAGAGCTGAACTCCTTGGCGAGCGCCTTGCGAGTGTAGTCCTTGAGTGATTCGGTAATCAGTTTTCCGTTGGCGTCGAAATACTGCACGCGCTCGGCCGCCACTTTGACTTCAACATTGGCAACGACATAGCGACGAACTCCGGTTCCTTCTTCGTGCGAGCCTGGTTCAGATACGCCCGTCCACGGCGACTCCTCGGCAGGCGGATAAATAAAGCCATCGTCACCCTGAGTGCCTGTTACTTCATCTGGCGGCACCGGGGATTCGCCAGCTGCGGGTTCGTAGACTTGCACGGGATCGCCATCAAAATCAGGATCGGCGAATAGCTCGGTCGCTTTTTTGAAATCGATGATGGTGAAGTAGTATTTGTCGTAGTCTTCATTGATGCGCGTGCCACGGCCAATGATCTGCTTGAATTCGGTCATGGACTGGATGCGCTGATCGAGCACGATGAGTTTGCAAGTCTGGGCGTCCACACCCGTAGTCATCAATTTGGATGTGGTGGCGATAACCGGGTACTTGGATTCGGGAAAGATAAAGTTATCGAGTTCGGCCTTACCTTCTTCGTTATCGCCGGTTATGCGCATGACGTACTTGCTGTTCTGTGTGGCCAGGTCGGCATTTTCGTTCACCAATGCCTGACGCATGCGCTCGGCATGGTCAATGTTGTCGCAGAACACAATGGTTTTGTCGAAGCGATTGGTTTGTTTTAGGAAGTCGCTGATCTTCTTCGCTACTAACTCTGTACGCTTTTCCAGCACAAGGTTCTTATCAAAGTCGCGCTGGTTATAAATGCGATCCTCAATTTCGTTGCCGTGTTTATCAACCATGCCTTTGTCAGGTCGCCAGCCGGTAAGGTCTTTATCCAGATCAATGCGAACCACCTTGTACGGAGCTAGAAAACCATCGTCGATACCCTGGCGCAGGGAGTAGGTATAAATTGGCTCGCCAAAGTAATCGATGTTGGAGACTTCTTTGGTTTCCTTGGGGGTGGCAGTCAGACCGATTTGGGTGGCCGATGAAAAGTATTCGAGAATTTCGCGCCAAGCTGAGTCTGCTGCCGCACTGCCGCGATGGCATTCGTCGATAACGATCAGATCAAAGAACTCACGGCTGAACTGCTTGTAGATGTTGCGTTCTTCTTCTGTGCCGGTGACTGCCTGATACAAGGACAGGTAAATCTCATACGACTTATTGACTTGCCGCTTCTGGATCTTGGTCATGGCCGAGCCGAAGGGTTTGAAGTCGTTGGTCATGGTCTGGTCAACCAGGATATTGCGGTCGGCCAAAAACAAAATGCGTTTTTTAGCTTTGGATTTCCAAAGACGCCAGATGATTTGAAAGGCAGTGTAGGTTTTACCCGTGCCGGTGGCCATAACCAGCAGAAGACGATTCTGTCCGCGAGCGATAGCTTCAACGGTCTTGTTGATCGCCAGAAGCTGGTAATAGCGAGGTGTTTTGTTGCTGCCGTCGCTGTAATAGTCCTGCGAGATCAACTCGCTCTGGGCAGTGTTCAAGCCCAAGTGCTCGGACCACCAGTGCCACAGCATCTCAGGGCTGGGCAGCTCGTGAAGAGCCAACTCCCGTTCGATGACGCCATCTTTGGCAATCTTGTTGTGGAATAGAAAGCCGTCGCCGTTGCTGCTGAACACGAAGGGCACTTGCAGCATTTCGGCATAACCCAGCCCCTGTTGCATGCCATCGCCCAACGAGTGTTTGTTGTCCTTCGCCTCGATGACCGCGATGGGTATGTTGGGCTTATGAAACAACACATAGTCAGCCCGCTTATGTTGAGCGCGGGTGTGCAACTTGCCGCGGACGATGATGCGGCCCTTGGTGAGCGGAAACTCTTCACGCACCTGGGTGATGATGTCCCATCCCGCCTGCTCAAGCGCTGGAGTAATAAATTTTGTGCAGATATCGCGCTCGCTGAGCTGGCTTTTATTCATAGCAGATGGCGCCCCCATTGATACTTTCTTATTTTCAGTTCATGCATACCTATTTGCGCTCATTCGACTGGCCTGGCCCGGGGCGGATCGAGGGGCGGCCGTCCTCGATCTTGTGTCGCAAGTAATCGTCATTTTCGCGGACTTGGCGGCGCTGAGCTATGTAGCCGCGCATCAGCTCGCGCATGATCTGAGATGCTGGCCGATCTTCACCGGCAGCTTCAGCCATAAACTCGGCACGCAACTCCGGCTCCAGTTTCATCGTGAAAACAGCTTCTTTTGACATGGCGCACCTCCTTTCTGGAAGATAAATACTAATGTAGTATATACGTTGTCAGTATCGTGCGCGAGACGCTTTATGGCGTGTCAAGGTGGCGTATGTCAGCGTGAGTGCGGTGGCAGCTTCGGATGCACGAATAGGGCTGCACGGATGCCAAGAGCAGGAAGTGATGAGGAGAAGACATGGCGTTGGAATACCATAACGAAGAGCCGTTTTTCATCACCGAGGAAGTGGAGGCCGAGCTGATCGCGGCCGGGCATGTGTTTGAGCCACCGCCGATTGTCTGCACTGGCCGACTTCACGACGTGCTGGAGCGCCTGACCGATGCCGAATTGGCACTGCAGCCGGGCGAGATTGCCGACCAGGAGCGCAAGTACCGGCAGAACAAGCCATTTTCAGCCGGTTAAGCTTGGCATGGTATTTTTCGTGGCATTGCTACGATTTGAGTTTTTAAGTGATTGTAAATAAAGAAAATTATTCTTTTGTTTATAATCGAGTGGGAGTGATGCCGCGTCTGGCAATGCCAGGCACCTAAAGGCACCAAACACAGCTAAGCCCGCGTAGAAGCGGGCTTCTTCATGCTTTCTTCTGGCAGAGCCAGGCCGCTCGGGTAGGCCCAAGCATGAACATTCCATGGAATATTCACTGGTGCGAAAATGCACCAGCTACGCGGAAGCCGCCGTCGCAGAACTGGAACAAGACGAGATGAGTGAATTTGTTCCGTCAGAGATTAGCGAGCAGATATCGCTTGCGCGCGCAGTGATCGAGCGGCATTTAGGCTCGACCCTAGAGGCGATCCATTTGTTTGGATCGGCGCTCGATGGCGGGTTGAGACCGGCAAGCGACATTGACTTGCTGGTAACAGTTCGCAGCGCGCCTAACGAATCGACCAGGCGGGCGCTGATGCTTGACTTGCTGACGGCCTCAGCCCCGCCGGGAAGCGGCGGCTTGAACCGACCTCTGGAGGTGACGGTTGTCGCCCGGAGCGAAGTGATACCTTGGCGCTATCGAGCTCGCCGTGAGCTTCAGTTCGGAGAGTGGTTGCGTGATGACATTCTTTCAGAGACGTTCGAGCCCGCAATGCTGGATCATGACCTTGCGATTCTGCTGACCAAGGTCAGGCAGCACAGCCTAGCTTTGCTAGGCCCATCCGCTGCCACGCTTTTTGATCCGGTGCCGAAGGAGGACTTCGCCAGGGCGCTTTCCGACACTATCGCGCAATGGCACTCAGCAGCGGATTGGGAGGGCGATGAACGGAACATCGCTCTTGCCCTTGCGCGGAACTGGTACAGCGCATCGACAGGGCTTATTGCGCCCAAGGACGTTGCAGCGGCATGGGCGTCGGATCGGTTGCCGCCCGAGCACCAACCTATCATTCAGAATGCTCGCGGCGCGTACCTCGGCACTGAGCGCGACGACTTGGCCCAGCGCGGCGCCGAAATGGACGCTTTCGTGCGATATACCAAAGCTGCAATCGAGAGCATCTTGTCCTGAACTGGAAGAACCCAGTTCAGGTGCAGCCATCGTTGCGCGGGTCTTAAGTCTTGCGACCCGGCACCCAATTCATGCGTCAGCGACCGGGACAACGTAAGCAGATCGGCCTTGGTGGCCCCCTAAATGCCGGGGGCGATTCCGGTGGCCACCCCAATGGCCGAACTGATGTTGACGATGCCGCCCGAAGCGCGCGACGCCATTCGGGCAGCAGCAGCATGGGCCATCAAAGTGGTGCGGTCATGTTCAGGCGGATCAGTCGCCCTAGTTCCTCGTCAGGCGTTTCGACGAAGCTACCCGGAACATTCGTGCCCGTTGTTGAGGAGCATGCCGGCAGGTGTGCCGATCCGGATGCGCCGCGCAACCGCTTGCAGCTGAAATGGATCGGAGAGATCGCAAGTGATCGCTTCGAATTGGATGTCATGCCGTGTCCTGCTGGCAGCGGCCTAGGCTGCCTCCTGACCGGCGTCGTCTACGCGACGCGCGGCGACGGCATGGCGCTCAGCCATGGAGTCATGGCGACATAGCAGCCGCGGCGGCGGCTCGCCGCGAGAGTGCGCGGCGGCGGGACCATCGCACGTTGAACGCGGCATGCCCCGTCGCCCGGCCCCGGGTGTATGCATGCCGAAGCAGGCGAAGCCTGGCAGCTATATCCGGCCTGCCCGAGTGCTGGTCGCGCGGCCTGCCTTCAGTCGGGCCGCCGCGGCCGCCTTGACCAGACGTTGGAAGGTAGGGCATTGCGCATGGCTGGGAGCAGGGCATTCCGCTGCATGTCGCAGGCCCGCGCTCATCGCTCGCAGGCGCTTGATGGTGGCGTCGATTTCATCCGCTTTCGCGACGAGCAGGCTCCTGTCCACCCTTGGGCTGCCGGACGGCGACAGCATGGCCCCGATTTCATCCAGCGAAAGTCCGCCGGCTTGCCCCAGGGCAATCAGCCCCAGCTGATCGAGCACTTCCGGCGAGAACTGCCGCCGTTCGCCGTTGCTGCGGGTCGCCGAGATCAGCCCTTTCTTTTCGTAGAACCGCAGCGTGGAGGCCGGTACACCCGTCGCACGGGCGACTTCTGAAATGTCCACGGTACCCCTTGACTTGAAGTTGACTTCAACTTCTATGCTGCCACCAAACGCAGGTCGTGGCAACTACGAGGAATGAACATGGCAATGGCAGACGAGTGGGCAAGGGTGATACTGGTCGGGGTAGGGGCGACCCTCGTGATGGATCTATGGACGGCACTACTTAAGGCGCTGGGTGTACCTACGCTGAACTACGGGCTGGTCGGCCGATGGGCGGGGCATCTATGCCGCGGCCGGTGGTGGCATCGAAGCATCGGGGCGGCAGCGCCTATTCGGGGCGAATTGCCGCTGGGATGGGGCATTCACTACGCCCTGGGTATCGCATTCTCGGCGGCGCTGATCGCCCTCTGCGGAATCAGCTGGCTGCAGGATCCTGCGTGGGGCCTCGCATTGGCCCTGGGCATGACGACGGTCATTTTTCCCTGGTTTGTGATGCAGCCCGCCATGGGTGCCGGCATCGCCGGTTCGCATACGCCCACGCCGTTCAGGAACGGACTGCGCAGCCTGGCAACGCATGCGATCTTCGGTATCGGTCTCTATCTGTCGGCCGCCGTACTCAAGCAATGGTGGGCCTGAAACCTTCGCGGCGGCGCACTCGTCCAGCCAGACGAGACCATACGCATGACCACCAAACAACCGAGCGACTCGCTTCAGGCGGCAAAGCATCTACGCAGCTTGCATACGGGACGAGCATCGCGCAATGCGTCGGCGCCGCAATTCAGCAGCGACCCGCCTTCTGCGCCTCGGCTGCCCGCCGGCCGCTCTCGGTGGCGGCCTGCCGTAGCCATGCGGTGGCTGCTTCCTGACCTTGGGTGCGCAATCGGCGCTCATATTCGGGTCTCAGCGCCTCTCGACTTTGGGACATACTCTTGCACGAGGCGGTAGAGGTCACCTGCTTGCCTTTGTTCGGCGTCCTGCGATTCGAGTGGGGATTGTTGGGGGCCGTTTGCTGTTCCAGCAGATTGCCCTGGTGCATGATCATTGCCTGCTGGCCGGCGTCGATCAGCTGAGCGAGTGCGGTTGGCGTCAAGGCCGGCAGCGCGCAGGTAAGCGCGAATGCGGCGAGATATCGAACCATAGTTGCCTCCATCGTCGTGGAGCAGCAGCGCCCACGAGTCGGGCGCTTCGCTTCGGTTGTTATACCATCGCTCGGATAACGCCAGGCAGCCATACGCTGGGCACGCTTATCGAGGGGCGCTGCGCCCTTGCTGCTGACCCAGTCTATACGCGGTGTCGCGCAACCATTGGTCTGCCTTGGCCTGCCCTTGTTCGCGGACGCGGCGCTCATAATCGACTTTCAGGTGGGCCTTCACGTCAGCCAGCTGCGCTGGCGACAATCTGGAGGCGTCGCGCTGGCCTCCGGCCGCCTTGTCTTGCACAGTGTTGCGTCGATCTTGCTGAATCTCGCGAATATTGGCGTCTTGCTGCGATTGAAGAAAGCTGCCTAGATAATCTTGCGCGGACGCTGGTGATAACGAAAGCGGCAACAATAGCGCGCATACGATACCGAGCCATGGGCGGTTGGGGGTTAACCTCATGAAGCCTCCGCGCAGCGATCCGTTGCACCCAATTTACTGGCTGAGCGGGGGCCCCTGCAACCGCTAGAGCGCAGCGTCTTCGTCAAGCTCTTGCGTGCGCCCGCCTGTTCATCCCGCCTTGGACGCTTTTTTTGTTCTGGCGGCCGATGGGGGGCGTGCGACGGGGCAGGAAAGTCGTCGAGTACCGGGACAAGCTGCTTTGATTCCAGTTCGGCTGCCACTTGGTATCGGGGAACCTGTATCAGGCCGAACCCCCGCATGGCCGTCCTCGCGTCGACACGGCCGCATCGACGCTTCGTCAGCGCCGCTTCGCTAGGCGCTGCCAAGCAACCAATCCTGGAATGTCTTGAGTTCGGCCCGCATCGGGCGGTTGGCCGGGCGGACGAAATAGTAGGTGTAGTCCTTCATATCCAGCTCGTGCTGGAAGGGAAACACGAGGTCGCCGCTATCGATCAACGGCTGGACCAGTGCTTTCTGTGCAATGCCCACCCCCTGGCCTTCAATCGCAGCCTGATATACCAGGGTGGAGCTTTCGTAATTGCGATGATGAAAGCCGTCAATGTCCGTGATGCCCGCCGACTTCAGCCAGTGCTGCCAGTCGTCCGGACGCGCCAGCGTATGCAGCAGGGTGGTCCGCCGCAGGTCATCGGGCTGGCGCAGCGTCTTGCGCAGTGCAGGGCTGCAAACGGCCGCGAGGATGTTGGGCACCAGCGGCAGCGCCACCAGGCCGGGCCATTTGCCATCGCCCAGACGTATGGCCGCGTCGACATCCTCGCTCTCGAAATCGATCCATCGCAATGACGTGGTCAATTCGGTATTGATCTCGGGGAACTGGCGATGAAACGAGGTGAGCCTCGGAATCAGCCAATACATTGAGAACGTCGTGTAGGTGCGTATCTTCAGCGCCGATGAACCTGAGCTGCGCGCCAGCTCGCGCGTGGCCAGCCGGATGGAGTTCAAGGCGGTGCTGATATGGGCATAGTACTGCTCGCCGGCGGGCGTCAGCGCAAGCCTGCGCTTCGTGCGTGTGAACAGCTGTACGTCCAAATACGATTCCAGCGCCTGGATCTGCTTGCTGACCGCCGCGGGGGTGACGTGCAGCGCGACAGCCGCCTGATGCATGCTCAGGAATCGCGCCACGCTTTCAAACATGCGCAGCGCATTCAGGGGAGGCAAGGGGCCCATGATCGTTCGCTTGGCAAAGTGTGGGTTGTTAACTTTGAGTTAACAACTATAGCCGAATTCTCGTTTGATCTGCCCATGAGCGACCCATAAGATGGCGTCCGTAAACAGGAAATAAATTCGCACCGGGAATTCGCGGTGGCGCGCGATGGCGCGATGGACGGAGACATCGAGTGGGCAACTTCAAGACAGCAGTGGTGACCGGCGGGGCCAGCGGGATCGGACTGGAGATCGCCAGGCAGTTCCTGGCGCATGGCTATCAGGTGGCGATCATCGACAGGCAAGCCGAGGCGCTGGCAAAGGCCGGCGAGATACTGGCGGGCGCCCAAGGGTCGTGCCTGACCCTGCAGGCCGATGTCACTTCGGGTGAGCAGGTCCGTGCCGCATTCGCCACGCTGCGCGAGCGCATCGGAGGCGTGACTGTCCTGGTCAACAATGCAGGAATTTCGCGCGACACCCGACTGATCAAGATGTCCGAAGAAGATTGGGACCAGGTCATCGATGTGAATCTGCGGTCGCAGTTTCTGTGCTGCAAGGAAGCGGTGCCGGGCATGCTGGAGGCGGGCTACGGCCGCATCATCAACATTTCGTCGCGTGCCTGGCTGGGCGGATTCGGCCAGGCGAATTATTCGGCGTCGAAAGGTGGCGTGGTCAGCCTGACGAGGAGCCTTGCGATCGAGCTGGCGAAGGACGGCATTACCGTGAACGCCATCGCCCCCGGCATCATCGATACGCCGCTTCTGCAGAGCTATACCGAAGAAACGCGGGCCAAACTGGCCAAGACGGTGCCGGCCCGGCGCGTGGGTTCGCCGGAAGACGTCGCCCGCGCTGCGCTCTTCTTCGCCGACGAGCATTCCTCATACATTACCGGCCAGGTGCTGTATGTCTGTGGCGGCCGTTCGCTCTCCAGCCCCAGCGTCTGAGCGTAAGGAAAACGACCCTATGAGCGTCGATTTGCAGATCAGCGGCCATGTCGCCGAACTTACGCTGAATCGTCCCGAAGCGATGAACGCGTTGTCCCCCGAAGCCTTGCAGGCACTGAACGACGCGCTGATACAAGCGCGAGATCACTCTGCGGTGCGGGTCATTCTCATCACTGGCGGCGGGCAGCGGTCGTTCTGCACCGGGGCCGACCTGAAGGGCACTGTGCCGCCGGACACGGCTTTCGTGAATGGCTTCTTCTCTTCCAGGAATCAGGCCAACGAAGCCGGCAACTATGCCCGCCTGTTCAACTTCGCCAGCCTGGACATCGAGAAGCCGATGATCGCGGCGATCAATGGCTACTGCCTGGGCGGCGGCCTCGAGATCGCCCTGCAGTGCGACATCCGCCTGGCGGCATCGAACGCGGTATTGGGGCTGACCGAGCCCGTCGTGGGCAGCATTCCTGCCGTGGGAGGCGTGCCGTTGATGTTGCGCGCCGTTCCCTCCGCGGTGGCCATGCGCTTGCTGTTGACCGGCGAGAAGATCTCCGCCCGGCAGGCGCAGGACTATGGCCTGGTCAGCGACGTGTACGAGCCCGACGAACTCATGGACGAGGCCAGAAAGCTGGCCGGTGTCATCGCGTCCAATGCGCCGCTGGCGGTCCAGATGATCAAGCGGCTGGCGAAAGACAGCGCGAATGTGCCCTTGAACGAAGCCCTTCGGCTGAACGACGTTTACTGGGGGATGTTGCGCGACACCAAAGATCGTATAGAGGGCCGCAAGGCCTTCGCCGAGAAGCGGCCTCCCAGATACGTAGGCCAATAATCACAACAGTCGGGCGTGTCGGATGCCTTGATTGCCACCGCCCCGAACATCACAGGAGACTATCAATGACCCCACGCATATTAGCCACCGTTCTCAAACTCGTCGTCGGACTGGGTGTTGCCCAGGCCGCTGTCGCGCAGCAGGACTACCCGAGCCAGCCCATCAAGCTGGTTGTTCCCTATTCGGGCGGGTGGCGGTACGGATGGCGTGGCTCGCATCCTGGCCAAGGAACTGCGCGAGGTGCTGAACCAGTCGGTGATTGTCGAGAATAAGCCGGGCGCTGGCGCGACCATCGGCCACGACCACGTCGCCAGGGCCAAGCCGGACGGCTATACGCTGATCGTTTCGGCGAACACGCTGGCCGTGTTCGACCTGATGTACAAGAACCTGCCATTCGACCCCGCCAAGGCCTTTACGCCCGTGGCCGACATCGCGAACTCGCCCATGGTGCTGGTGGGCTATGGCAAATCGCCGTACACCTCCCTGCAGCAAGTGCTGGAGGCGAATCGCGGCAAGGACAATCCCCTCTACTACGGCACCGCCGGAGTCGGCACGCCGATGCACCTGGCCGGTGAACTGCTGGCGTTCAGAACCGGCGAGAAATTCGAGCACGTACCCTACAAGGGGTCGGGCCCTGCGCTGGCCGATGTGATCGCGGGCCATATTCCGTTCGGCATCTTTGGGCTGTCTTCGACACTCAACCACATCCGCGAAGGCAATCTGAAAGCGTTCGGCGTCTTCGAAAGCGAGCGCACCAGCCTGGATCCGAAACTGCCCACCATGGCCGAAGCGGGTGTGCCGGATGCCGCGGCGCCCCTGATCTATACGATTCTGGCGCCGGCGGGAACGCCCGAGCCGGTCGTGACCAAGCTCACCACGGCGCTCAAGACCATCATTACCGGCGAGGCCATCAAGCCGCAGTTCGCCGCCCAGGGTTTCGTTCCCCAATACGGCACGCCCGAACAGGTGACACGTACCTTCAACGAAGAAGCGGCGCGCTGGAAACAGATCCTCGAGGCGACGAACATCAGCTTCCAATGAGGAAGGGGCGGTAATGAAACGCACGCTGGAAGGACTCACCATTCTCGACTTCACCCAGGTGGCCGCCGGCCCGACTTGCACCATGATGCTGGCGGACCGTGGGGCGGACGTTATCAAGGTGGAATCGCGGCAGGGCGATCTGGGCCGCCAGTTGGGCCCGCCCTGGCAGAATGGTGAGAGCGTCATCTTCATGGCGTTGAATCGCAACAAGCGCAGCATCGTGCTCGATCTCAAGCGTGACGATGACCTGGCAACGGCGAAGCGTCTCATGGCCGCTGCGGATGTCGTAGTCGAAAGTTTCCGGCCGGGCGTCATGCAGCGCCTCGGGCTGGGCTACGACACCGCCCGCAGTCTCAGGAACGACGTGATCTATTGCAGTATCTCAGCCTACGGACAGCAAGGCACCGAACGGCACAAGCCGGGCGTGGACGGTATCGTGCAGGCCGTTTCCGGCTTGATGAGCGTGTGCGGCCTGCCCGGCGCCGAACCAAGCAAGGTGCAGGCGCCGGTGATCGACATGACCACCGGCATTCTCGCTGCCTTCGCCATCCAGGATGCCTTGCTGCACCGCGCCGCGAGCGGAGAAGGGCAATGGCTGGATGTGAGCATGTTTGCAAGCGCAATGCAGCTGCAGCAGACTTCGATTGCGTCGTATCTGGCCACAGGCGAGGTGCCGCAGCCTTGTGGAAGCGCGGCTCCGTATTCGGCTCCCAATGAAGCCTATCCGACGAGCGACGGCTGGATTATGGTAGCGGCGTACCACCCCAAGCGCTGGGAAGCGTTCTGCCGGCTTCTGGGATGTTCCGAGTTGGCTTCGGACGCGCGGTTCAAGACTTCCAACGACCGTGTCGCCCATCGGCGCGCCTTGGCAGACGTGGTGGGTCCCCTGATGAGGGAGAAAACCACGGCGCAATGGCTGACGCTTCTGGAGGCCGAAGACATCATCTGCGCGCCAGTGGCCGACTATGCCGGCGTGACCGCCTCGCCCGCTTTTCTCGACGGGCGTTATGTGGCGCAGTTCGCCCATGCGCAGGCGGGCGAGGTGAGCGTGATTGCCCCTTATGACGCCGAGGCGGGCCAGGCGCGTGGTGTATGCGCAATGCGCCCCTCGCCGGCGGTGGGCGAGCACACCGACGAGATCCTGTCGCGCTTCGGGCTCGGCCAGGGCGCTGCGAAGGCAATGGATCAAACCCGAGCGTACCGGACATGAGAGCGCCTATTTTTTCCACGCGTATGACGCGGCTGTTGGGTATACGTCATCCGATCCTCTGCGGCGGTCTTCAGTGGCTCGCGGATGCCCGTTATGTGGCTGCCGTGGTGAACGCGGGTGCAATGGGATTCATCACCTGCATGTCCTTCCCCGGAGATCCAGAACGGTTTCGCCGCGAAATCCGGCGCTGCCGCGAACTGACCGGCGGCAAGCCCTTCGGCGTGAGTGTCTCGATCGGCCGTCGGCCGGACATCGTCGAAGTGCTCACCCCCATGCTCGACGTCATTGTCGAGGAGCAAGTCCGTATCGTCGAGACGTCCGGAAACAATCCGGGCTGGTTGCTTGGACGTCTGAAAGACGCGGGTTGCGTCGTCATTCATAAAGTGCCAGCAGTACGTTACGCACTGAGCGCCGAGAAACTCGGCGTCGATGCGGTCACGGTGATCAGCAGCGAGGCCGGGGGCCATACGGGCCAGTATATGAACAGCCAGATCGTGCAAGGTCCGCTGGCGGCCGACGCGCTGCGCATACCCCTCGCCCTGGGCGGTGGCATGGGCGACGGCAGGCACTTGGTGACGTCGCTGGCGATGGGGGCGGATGCAATGATGCTGGGCTCCCGCATGGTGATCGCCGAAGAGATATGGGCTCATCGCGACTACAAAGAGCATCTTGCCCGCATAGACGAAACGGCGACCCGCGTGGTCATGTCGAGTTTCGGAAAGCAGCATCGCGTCCTGGACAATGAGACCGCGCGGCGCGTGGCCGAACTGGAAGGCGCCGGCGAGAAGGACTTCGATGTGTACCGGCCCTTGCTGCAAGGTGAACTGGTTCGCCAGGCTTATCTGGACGGAAATCATGCGAACGGCCTGATCGACATGGGGCCCGCAGGTGTGTTCGCCCGCGAGATCAAGCCGGTGGAATCGATTATCGACGAATTGATCGATGGCGCGGCCGCGGCCATGCAATCCCTGAATGCTTGTCGCGTTTCGTGTGACGTTGCGGAGGCATGATGAGCAATGTGCGGACCGAACTCGAAGATGGCGTGGCGGTTATCACGATTGCGCGTCCCGAGAAGCGTAACGCTTTCAATCAAGCGATACGCGAAGCGCTGGCAAGGGCGTTGGCGTCATACATCGCCGACCCCGAATGCCGAGGCTTGATACTCACCGGAGAAGGGCGGCACTTCAGCGCCGGCGGGGATGTCGATGCGCTGGCGCGCATGTCGCGACAGGACCTTGCGCCACTGCTGGACGCGGCCCACGAGTGCATCACGCTGATCCGGACGTCGAATAAACCTGTCGTGGCGGCCGTCGAAGGCAGCGCCGCCGGTGGCGCTGTGGGTCTCGCCTTGGCGTGCGATGCGATCGTGGCGGCTGCAGACGCGCGGTTTGTCATGCCTTTCCTGCACATCGGGCTCGTGCCCGATTGGGGCTGCGTACACCTGTTGCGCAGCAAGGTCGGCGACGGGACGGCGCGACGGCTCCTGTTGCGTCCGTCCGAGGTTTCCGGCCGCGCTGCGCTTGACCTGGGAATCGCGGACGAACTGGCGGAACCTGGTGAAGCTCTGTCCGGCGCCACGGCACTCTTGCGTCAATACCTTGAGCTGCCGGCCACGGCGTGGGGGCTCACCAAGGCAATGCTGAACGCGGAGCATCCGACGCTGGGCGCGGCCCTGGCCCAGGAACGCGACTATCAGGACACGTGCTTCGGGTCTTGCGAATTCACATCCAGGTTGAACTCCCGGCTGAACGGAAGGCCGTCGGGATCGAAGCCCTGAGCAGGGCGTACGCTTATAAAGGAAGACAGAATGACGGCTGTGGCTATCAGTGGCGTCGGCATGACGCCGTTCGGGAAATTTCTAGACCGCAATGTCAAATCGCTGTGCGAAGAAGCAGTGAGCGGGGCGTTGGCGGACGCCAATGTCACCGTGGACGATGTGCAGGCCGTGTACTTCGGCAATGCCGCGGGCGGCACCGTGAATGGCCAGGAGATGATCCGGGCCCAGGCCGCGCTGCGCAATACCGGGCTGGCGGGCAAGCCGATGATCAACGTCGAGAACGCTTGCGCCTCCAGCAGCACTGCCCTGCACCTGGCGTGGGTTGCGATCATGTCCGGACAGTATGAAACCGCGCTCGTGGTCGGCGTGGAAAAGCTGTCTCACGAGGACAAGGCGGTGTCCTTCTCGGCTTTCGCGGGAGCGGTCGACGTGGAGGAACCAAAGCCGGCCGGAGTGGGTACCGGATCAGGCTCCATCTTCATGGATATGTATGCGGCAAAGGCGAAACGCTGGATGGAGGCCTGTGGCGCTGAGGCGAGCGATTTCGCACGCGTCGTGGTAAAGAGCCGGCGCGCGGGTGCGTTGAATGAACATGCGCAGTTCCGCAAGGAAACGACCGTGGAAGAGGTGCTGGGCAGCCGGATGGTGAGCGACCCCCTCACGCTGTTCATGTGCTCATCGATAGGTGACGGCGCCGCGGCGATCTTCCTGTGCTCGGAAAGCTATGCCCGCAAGCTGGCCACGCGTCCGGTGCTGATTCGGGCCAGCAGCATCGTATCCGCCATACCGGGGGGACCGGAAGTGGTCGCCGTCCGCGCGGGAAGGGCCGCTTATGAGCAGGCCGGCATCGGGCCTGAAGATATTCACGTCGCCGAGTTGCACGACGCCTCTGCGCCGGCCGAATTGATCCACTACGAGAATCTCGGCTTCTGCGCGCCGGGCGACGCAGCCAAGCTGTTGCGCTCTGGCGATACGGATATCGGCGGACGTATTTCGGTGAATCCGAGCGGCGGACTGCTCAGCCGGGGCCACCCCCTGGGCGCCACCGGCGCCGCGCAGATCGTGGAACTGACCCGGCAATTGCGTGGGCAGGCGGGCAAACGCCAGCGCGCCGGCGCCAAAGTGGCGCTTGCTGAAAACAATGGCGGGCAGCTGGCGGGCGACTCGGCTGTGGCGCTTGTGACGATTCTTTCCCTGTGACGGCGAGACCTGCGGCCATGACTCTGCAAGACAATCCCGTGTTGGCGGCGCTCACCAGCCGGCGCAGTGTCAGAAGCTTCCTGCCGGATCCGGTGGAGGAGTCGCTGGTGCGCAGCATTCTAGAGGCCGCCGCCCGTTGCCCCAGCGGCAACAACATCCAGCCCTGGAGGGTCGATGTCGCCATGGGGCAGGCGCGCCAGCGGCTGTCTGCAAAGTTGCTCCACGCCTATCATTCGGACGCGCCATGGGAACCCGACTACCCCTACTATCCCTCCGCCTGGCGGGACCCGTACCTGGGCAGGCGGCGCGAGGCCGGTTGGTCGCTGTACCGGCTGTTGGGGATAGAGAAGGGCGACAGGGCCGCATCCAAGGCGCAGCATGCGCGCAATTTTGACTTCTTCGGCGCGCCGGTTGTGATGTTCGTCTCCATCGACCGCGATATGGGGCAGGGCAGCTGGCTGGATGCGGGGATGTTCTTGCAGGCGATCATGACGGCGTCGCGCGCTGTCGGGCTGCATACGTGTCCGCAGGTCGCGCTGGTCGGCTATCCGGGTATCGTCCGCGAGACCTTGTCGATACCGCAAGAGCGCATCCTGCTGTGCGGCGTCTCTCTGGGCTACGAAGATGCCCGGCACCCGGCGAATCAGCTCAGAAGCCCCAGGGTGGCGGTGGATGAATTCGCCGTTCTCCATGCATGAGGGCCGGCGCAACGTCTGTAGCGGGAGCCGCAACTTTATATTGACATATCGGAAAATGCCGATATCATGGAGCCATGGACCTGCTTGAAGTATTCAAAGCCCTCTCTAACCGTACACGCCTTGAAATCCTGAAAGGCCTGAAGGACCCCGCGAAAAACTTTCCTCCTCAGGACGAAGGAGATGTTCATGTCGTCGGAGTCTGCGTCAGCAGCATCCAGGAAGGGGTAGGGCTGTCGCAATCCACGGTGTCTGATTACCTCGCCACGCTGCAGAAGGCTGGGTTGGTCGAAGTCCGGCGCATCGGACAGTGGACGTATTACAAACGGAACGAACGCGCCATCAGCACCCTGTCTGAGCTGATAGGCAAAGAGCTGTAATTTTTTAACCCGATATATCGAAAAATCCCGATATTCCTTTTTATCGAAACATGGAGAGCATCATGAAAGCACAAGTACTGAAATCATTTGGCGGCCCGGAATCCTTCGAATTGCGCGACGTTCCCAAGCCCGTGCCTCTGGCGGGGCAGGTCCTGGTTCGCGTCTACGCAACATCTATCAACCCCCTGGATTACCAGGTGCGGCGTGGAGATTACGCGGATCTGGTGCCGCTGCCGGCGATCACCGGGCACGACGTTTCCGGCGTGGTGGAAGAGGTCGGCCCGGGTGTGACCGCTTTCTCCCCGGGCGACGAAGTCTGGTACACCCCCCAGATTTTCGACGGGCAGGGGAGCTATGCCGAATATCACGTGGCGGCGGAAAGCATCGTGGGCAAGAAGCCTGCCTCGCTGAGCCATCTGGAGGCGGCCAGCCTGACTTTGGTGGGCGGGACCGTGTGGGAGGCCCTGGTCGTGCGCGCCGCGCTGCGCGTCGGGGAAAGCATCCTCGTGCATGGGGGCGCTGGCGGGGTAGGCCACGTGGCGATCCAGGTCGCGAAGGCCATGGGTGCCAAGGTGTATACGACAGTGCGCGAAGCGAACTTCGAGTTTGTGCGAGGCCTGGGCGCCGACGTAGTCATCGACTATGAGCAAGACGACTACGTCGAAGCGATTATGCGGGAAACCGCTGGCCGCGGTGTGGATGTGGTGTTCGACACCATCGGCGGCACGACCTTGTCCCGTAGCCCCGATGCGCTCGCGCAACTTGGGCGGGTGGTCTCGATCGTGGACGTCGCACAGCCACAGAACCTCATCCAGGCTTGGGGCAAGAACGCCAGCTACCACTTCGTCTTCACGCGGCAGAACCGCGGCAAACTGGACGAGTTGAGCGCGTTGATCGAACGCGGCCAGCTGCGGCCGCATGTCGGCGCGGTCTATTCGCTGGCCGATATCGCCAGTGCCCATGCTCGCCTGGAAAGCCCCAACAACGGTTTGCAAGGAAAGATCGCGATCGCCGTAGACCCTCGGCTCGTGCCGTAGTTGTGCTGTCCTCGCATGCACCCGTACAACCCAGGAAAAAAGGATCGACATGATTTATGAGATCGCCGTACTGCCTGTACACGTCGAACGCAGCGCAGAGTTTCGAAGCGCATTTGCCAGGGTCGTCCCCTTGCTCGGACGCGCCACGGGATACCGTGGCCATCTGCTCGCGCAGGGAGTGGAGACGCCTGAACTCTTCAATCTGATCGTGCGATGGGAATCGCTGGAAGACCACACCCCCGGATTCGAAGAGAGTGAAGACCATGAGACGTTCATGGCAGGCCTGCAGGAGTGTCTATCGGACCAACCCCGCGTCTATCATGTAGAGGGAACGAGTTTTGTCATGGGCCAGCTTGAAGAAACTTCCGAGGTCGCCGGTCGATGATTCCGGTCGGTTTCGGCCTTGTTGTCCATGCAGAACGCGGGCGGGCCGCACCCCGAGGCGCGAGCAGCTGGCGCTCGCGCCTGCCGCAGGCCAGTCCCCTCGGGCCCGCGCCCCGCGTCTCTGTTTCCGGTTGCTGCGCGGCGCATGCCGCGAGATGAAGCGAGGCACGCACCACCGGCGCCCGCCACCGCGCATCCGCTGATACCAGTGCCGGTCCAGACAATGCGGGCCGCGCCGAGAGCGGTCGCAAAGCCGTGAAATGCGGTGTAAAGTGGTGCGGGCCGAGCCCGGCAGCGGCCCGGACGCGCCTTCATGGCTGCCCGCTCGCGGCACGGTTGCAGCGCGTGCCCAGGCCAACCCGCGCCACGGACGCGTTCGAATGGTGCGACTATCGCGGAGGACTCTGGCAGGACGAACCGGGCGTCGTGCAGGCACGTTTCCGACGTACACCCATCCTATTATCAGACGGCTATCCAATATTGTGCGGTGGCGTTATGCGATAGTGCCAGCGCCGTCCGCGAACGTATCGGATTGCCCAGGCTTGCATGATGCGCCCGCTTGCGCGGCGTGGCTCCTGCAAGCCCTGCTTCGACCGGAGAGCGTCACACCCCGGCCCCTCCGGGCCTCGATATACCGCCGGGCCTGCGGCCCACCGTCCACGCGGCACCTCAACCCGCATCAAGCGCATCCTCTTTCATATCTTCGCGGCCGACCCAGAAGGAATTTTCCATGACCAAAGCATCCGATCTGTTCATCCAGTGCCTCGAAGAAGAAGGGGTGGAGTATATCTTCGGGGTTCCCGGCGAGGAGAACCTCGACATGCTCGACAGCCTCAGCCGTTCTTCGAAGATCAAGCTGATCCTGACTCGGCACGAACAGGGTGCGGGGTTCATGGCCGCGACCTACGGCCGGCATACCGGCAAGGCCGGGGTATGCATGTCGACCTTGGGGCCGGGCGCAACCAACCTGGTGACTGCCGCGGCCTATGCGCAGCTCGGAGGCATGCCAATATTGATGGTCACCGGGCAGAAGCCGATCAAGAAGTCCAAGCAGGGCAGGTTCCAGATTCTCGACGTCGTCGGCATGATGAAGCCGTTGACGAAATCCACGCATCAGCTTGCCAGCGCCGACAATATTCCAAGCCGCGTGCGCGAAGCGTTCCGGCTTGCCGAAGAAGAAAAGCCGGGCGCGACGCATATCGAGTTTCCCGAGGACGTCGCCAGCGAGACGACCGAGGCGGCGCCCTTCGTGCGCAGTCACGCGCGTCGTCCCAATGCCGATGCAAAATCCGTACGCGCGGCAGTCCATGCGCTGGAAAGCGCCAGGTCTCCGATCCTGGTGTTGGGTGCGGGCGCCAATCGCACCATGACCTGCCGGATGCTCAACCAGTTCATCGAGAAAACCGGCATCCCGTTCGTGACGACTCAGCTCGGGAAGGGCGTGCTCGACGAGCGCCATGCCGGATTCGTCGGCTGCGCGGCTTTATCGGCGGGCGACTTCGTGCACCGTGCCATAGACGCCGCCGACCTGATCGTGAATATCGGTCATGACGTCATCGAGAAGCCACCGTTCTTCATGAAGCCGGGCGGGACGCAGGTGATCCATATCTCGTCGAGGTCGGCCGAGGTCGATCCGGTCTATTTTCCCAAGATTGAAGTGGTGGGAGACATTGCGAACGCGATCTGGCAGATCAAGCAGGAGATCATTCCCAGCGGCGCCTGGCGTTTCGATAAGATGCTGAAGGCTCGTCAGGCCGAGGTCGAACATTTCAAGAGCCTGTCGGGCGACGCCCGCTTCCCGATCGCTCCGCCCTACCTGGTCGAACAGGTCCGCGCCGCCGTTCCCGCCGACGGCATCATCTGCCTCGATAACGGGGTGTACAAGATCTGGTTTGCCCGCAGCTATACGGCTTACCGTCCCAATACCGTGCTGCTCGATAACGCGCTTGCCACAATGGGCGCCGGCCTGCCCTCGGCGATCGCGTCGGCAATGGTTCACCCGGGGCGCAGGGTGATGGCCGTCTGTGGAGACGGAGGCTTCATGATGAACAGCCAGGAAATGGAGACCGCCGTACGCCTGAAGCTCAACCTGACCGTGCTGATTCTCAATGACAACAGCTACGGCATGATCCGCTGGAAGCAGGCGGACATGGGCTTCGCGGACTGGGGGCTCACCTATGACAATCCCGACTTCGTCAAACTTGCGGAAAGTTACGGGGCGACCGGTCATCGCGTGGAAAGCGCCGAACATCTCAAGCAGTTGCTCGCGCATACCCTGCAAACACCGGGCGTTCATCTGATCGACTGCCCTGTGGACTATTCAGACAATCACCAGATTCTCAACATCGACATCAAGAAGCTGTCGCGAGAATTGCAATAGTCGCCCCGTTTTCCGGCCTCGCCGGACAGAAGATCACGCCCGGAGTAACCACGATGACGATGCTCAAGCCGCGCTACCCCCTATACCTCCACAACGTCGCGCAGCAACCCAACGCAAGCCTCGCCGTGACCGACAAATTCACCGGCCAGATCGCCTTTCGTGTTGCTCAGGCAGATGCAGCGACCATAGACGCGGCTATCGCCGGCGCGGTCGAGGCCGCAGAGCCGATGGCACGCATGCCCAGTTACGCGCGCCAGGCAGTTCTCAATCATTGCGTTGCCCGTTTCGTGGAGCGCTACGACGAACTGGCGTACGCCTTGTGCGTCGAGGCGGGCAAACCGATCAAGGACAGTGAAGGCGAGGTCAGCCGGCTGATCGACACTTTCCGCATTGCCGCCGAGGAATCGGTGCGCATGACCGGCGAGTTCCAGCCGCTGGACATCAGCCCGCGCGCCCAAGGGTATCAGGGCATCTGGAGGCGTGTACCCATCGGGCCCTGTTCGTTCATTTCGCCGTTCAACTTTCCACTCAACCTGGCAGCGCACAAGATCGCTCCGGCGCTCGCGGCGGGGTGCCCCTTCGTGATGAAGCCGGCCAGCCGCACTCCGCTGGGCGCGATCCTGATCGGGGAAGTGCTTGCCGAGACCGACCTGCCCCTTGGCGCATTCTCGATCCTGCCCGCCAGCCGGGATGGCGCCGACCTGTTCACCTCGGACGACAGGCTCAAGCTGCTCTCTTTCACGGGCTCGCCCGCGGTGGGCTGGGACCTCAAGGCGCGGTCCGGCAAGAAGAAGGTGGTGCTCGAGCTAGGCGGCAACGCTGCAGTCATCATCGATGCGGATGCCGATCTCGAGGACGCTCTGGAACGCGTGCTTTTCGGCGCCTTTTACCAGTCGGGGCAGAGCTGCATAGGGGTGCAACGCATCATCATCCATGCCGACGTGTACAGCCGCTTTCGCGACATGCTGGTCGCCAGGACGAAGACGCTCGTGGCGGGCGATCCCAAACACCGCGACACGTTCATCGGGCCCATGATCAGTGTCGAAGAAGCGACGCGGCTGGAAACCTGGATCGAAGAGGCGCGCGCCGCCGGCGGCACGCTGCTGTGCGGCGGTGAACGCAACGGCGCCATGCTGCAGGCCACGCTGCTCGAAGACGTGCCAGGCCATGCGAAGATCGTCACCGAAGAGGCGTTTGGCCCAGTCGCGGTGTTGTCGAGCTTTACGGATTTTTCCGCTGCGCTGGCCGAGGTCAACGCGTCGAAGTTCGGGTTGCAGGCGGGAATTTTCACCCGCGACCTGTTCAAGATGTTCGATGCCTGGGACCAGCTCGATGTGGGGGGCGTCCTGATCAACGATGTTCCGAGTTTTCGCGTGGACAACATGCCTTATGGCGGAGTCAAGGACTCGGGCCTGGGTCGCGAGGGAGTGCGTTTCGCGATTCAGGATATGACCGAAATACGCAATCTCGTGATTCGCCGCACCTGAGGTCTAGCGCCGCGCTCGGCCGCTGCGCTGACGCGGAGCCGTGAGCTCGCGGGCCATGTTCAGGAATGCCCGGAGACCGGCGGACGGGTTGCGTCGGCTGGGATAGTAGAGGCATAGGCCCGGGTTGGGCGGTGTCCAGTCCTGCAATACCCGCATCAGGCGTCCGGCATCGATATCGCCGATCACGTCCTGCTCCATGAAGCAGCCAATGCCAATACCCTTCAGCACGGCAATGCGGGCCAGCCCGGCTTCATCCAGTGTCAAGGGTCCGCTTGCGTCGACCTGGACGGCCTCGCCGTTCTTTTCGAAGCGCCAGCGGAACAGGCTGCCGTCCGGCAGCCGTACCCGCAGGCAGCGATGACTGAGCAGGTCTGAGGGGTTGCGGGGCTTGGAGTGGTTGCGGAAATAGTCCGGGGACGCCACGATGGCATATCGCTGCACCCGGGAAATGGGCACCGCGATCATGCCGCTGGGCACGAGGTCCGCGACCCGCACGCCAAGATCGAAGCCGCCTGCGACGATGTCGACCAAGCGGCCGTCGGTGACCAGATCGACGTTCATGTCGGGATACCGCTCCAGGAAATCGAATACCAGAGAGGTGAGCACGTCACGCGCCGCGAAGGGGGCCGCGTTGATCCGCAGGGTACCCGATGGCGTCTCTTGCTGTTCGCGCACCGCTTCCAAGGCCCCATGGATGTCGTGCAGCGCAGGCCCCACCCGATCGACAAACAACTTGCCGGCCTCGGTCAACGAGACGCTGCGCGTTGTGCGATTGAACAGGCGTACGCCCACGCTCGCTTCGAGCTTGCCGATGGCGTGGCTCAGCGCCGTGGTCGACATCTGCAGGGCGTCGGCGGCGGCGCGGAAAGACCCGTGCCGGGCGATGGCGAGGACGGCTTCAAGGTCGTTCAGGGCAGCGCGTTTCATTATCCTGAATTGTTCATGAGATTGTGTCGAATAATCCCGTTTATCTATTCAATGTACCGCACTATATTGGCGGCCGGACAGGCAGAGAACAGGAACGGCAATGGATATGCCCGGTATCGTGCAGGCTTATTTTGAAGCGGACATGCATGGCGACGCGGATGCGCTGGTCGAGGCGTTCGCGCCGGATGGCGTGGTTCATGATGAAGGCGCAGTTCACGAAGGAGCGGGGGCGATTCGCAATTGGTTCGTGGCGGCCAAGAGCCGGTACCGCCACGTGGCCGAACCTGTGGAAGTAATCGCACTGCGCGATGTGGTCCGGGTATGTGCGAAGGTCAGCGGCAGTTTTCCGAACAGCCCGGTCATGTTGGATTTCCTCTTCACGATCAGAGACGGCAAGATCGCCGCACTGCAGGTGAAGTGAAGGCGCGTGTCTGTGCCCGGTGGGCACAGCCGCCCGGAGCGCGCAGGCGGCGTCGATGCGCATGGTGTGGGGACTGAATGCCTCGCCAGCTTCCACATGCCGGAAGGCTTTCCGATAGGCGGAAAGTCGCCAGATATTCCTAGACACATCTTCATTGCGCTCAGTAAAGTTCGCCCTGCCCAAAACCATGACTTCGGTACACGGGCGGCGGCGGAGTTATCCCGCCTGCTAATAAGAGGATGAGACATGGCATACGTTAGAAATCTGGTCAAAGTCAGTGCGACGGCCGCGTTGGCGCTTGCACTCTCGGGCCCCGTCTTCGCAGACAACTGGCCTTCCGCGCCGATCAAGCTGGTGGTGCCATGGGCTGCCGGGGGCAGCACCGACACGCTGGCCCGGATACTCGGCGAATCGATATCGAAATCCCTGAACCAGTCCGTTATCGTCGAGAACAAGGCCGGGGCGGGCGGGACCATCGGTTCGCAGGCGGTAGCCGCCAGCAAGGCCGACGGCTATACCTTCCTGCTCGGCGTGTCCGGGGATCAGGTCAACGCCGAATTCATCTACCCCAAACTCAATTACTCGCCTCGCGAGGATCTGGTCCCGGTGGCTCTGGTGGCCAGCGAGTCGGTCATGATGGCTGCCAATGCCAAGCTGGGCGTGAAGAACGCCGCGGACGTGGCTGCGCTGGCCAAGCAACGCAACCTGAGTATCGCGACTTCCGGCCACGGTTCGAACGGTCACTTGAGCAGCATGCTTTTCACGCAGAAGGCCGGGGTCCAGGCGACGGTCGTGCCCTATAAAGGGGCGGCGCCGGCAGTGAACGACACGCTGGCCGGGCATACTCAGCTCGTGGTGGGGACGCCGGCAACGGTTATCCAGCACGTCGAGGCCGGCAACCTGGTACCCATCGCGGTCACGACCGAGAGCCGCATCGACTCCCTGCCCGGTGTACCTACCTTCAATGAATCGGGGATCGACTTCACGATCACGACCTACTACATGGTGGCGGCTCCGAAGGGAACCCCGGCGGAGATTGTGAAGAAGATGAGCGCAACGGTCGAAGCAGTGCTGCAAGAGCCCAAGCTGATCGCGCAGTTCAAGCAGATCGGGGTGCAGCCCGATTACGCGGATTCACAGAAATTGGCCCAGATCTTGTCCGTCGAACGGGCGAAGGTGGGCGAAACGATGAAGTTGCTTCCCCCGCCGGCCCCCTGAAGGGCACCCCGCGTTCCGATAACAATATTGCAGGTGCTAACGCATGTCTAATCCCGAAACCAGCCTGGTGCCATCGGATCTCGCGCGCGCTCAGATCGAGGCGATCCTGACATCCTGGGGAATGGACCCGGCCATTATCCGGGACACCACCGACGTCATGGTCGAGACGGATCTCAGCGGTGTGGATTCACACGGCATTTCCCAGCTGCACATGTATTCCTTGCTGAGAAAGGCCAACAAGTTGAATACGGCTGCGCGGCCGCGCATCGTGAGTGATTTTGGCGCGGTGGCCCGTGTCGACGGCGACGCCGGCCTGGGGCATCCCTGCGGCGTGTACTGCATGAAGCTGGCCATTGAGCGGGCCCGTCAGTTCGGCGTGGGCCTGGTAAGCGCCTTCAACTCGCATCACTTCGGGGCGGCGGGCTATTACTCCCGGATGGCGGCCGAAGCCGGCATGCTGGCGATGGTGACGTCGTCGACGCGATATGTCGCGGTGGTGCCCCCGCGCGGGACCGAGCCCGTGCTGGGCACCAATCCCATTGCGCTGTCGGCGCCCGCCAGGGAAAATCCGGACGTGACGCTGGACATCGCCACCTCGGTGACCGCCATCGGCAAAGTGCGCGTGCACGCGCTGCGTGAAAAGCCGCTTCCGGCGGGCTGGGTCGTTGACCAGCATGGCGAGACGGTTCATGACGCGGCCGAAGGTTATCGCATCATCACCGAGGACGACGCGGGCGGGCTGTGTACGCTGGGCGGGGCAGACGAAGTGCTGGGCGGCCACAAGGGATACGGGCTGTCGATGTTCGCGCACATCCTGGCCAGTACCTTGTCCGGTGGGTCGTTTTCGCCTGTGCGCAATCGCACCCAGCGGGCGGACGAACCCGACAACATCGGGCACTTCTTCATGGCGATCGACATCAGCCGCGTACGCCCCACCGCCGATTTCGGTTCGGATCTCGACGATATGATAGCCACGCTGCGGGCCAATAAGCCGGCCGATCCGGAACGGCCCGTGCTGATTCCCGGCGATCCGGAACGCGCATCGCGCGCAGAACGATTGCAGCATGGCATCCCCATGCACAGGAATCTGCGTAATCGCATCAGAGAAATCGCCGATGAATCCGGGGCGCCTTACCTGCTGGGCTGAACCGGATAGCCATGAGTGTGCAAAGCGACAACGCAGAGATCTCCGACAAAGAAGTGATGGCCGGCCTGGCGAAGGGCCTCGATGTACTGGCCGCCATGAACCGGCATTCGCACTCCACCCTGCATTTGCTGAATGCAGAGCTGGGCATACCCAAGTCATCCTTGTCGCGGATTCTGCGCACCCTGGAATTGAAAGGCATGGTGCGGCGCGGTCCGGGGCTGGGATGCTATTCGCTGACCGAGAACGTGTGCACCTTGTCGGCGGGCTTTCATGGCGAGCCGAAGCTGTTGTCGTGCGGGGCGCCCGTGCTGGATCGGCTCACGGCCCAGCTGAAGTGGCCGGCGGCTGCTGCAATGCCACAGGTGGACGCAATGGTCGTGCGCTACAGCACCATACCTCGCTCACCGCTCGCGCTGCTGCAGTCTTCGATCAATATGCGGCTTTGCCCGATCTCACGGGCGCTGGGCAAGGCTTACCTGGCATTTTGCGATACGGCATCACAGCGCGAAATCGTCAACCTGGTCAACCGGCAACGCGTGGCCAGCAATCTGCCGGCCTGGCGGGTCGAGCGGGTGTTGCGCGAGCTGGAGCGCGTCGTCGAACGCGGATATGCGCTGCGGGATCCAGACATTCGTCCGGTGTCGTCCACGATCGCGGTGCCTGTATACGAAGGCGACCGCGTTCTGGCTTCGATCGGCATTACATGGATCACGTCGGCCATGGGGACCCGTGAAGCCGTCAAGCAATTACTTCCCCCTCTGTTACAGGCTTCCTCGGAAATCTCGGCGCGGCTGAACGCGATCTGAACGGGGGCGGCGTGGTCGTCCGCCATCGTGCCCGGCCGCAGGAATGCAGGAACTCGCTAGCGAAATGCCATGAAAGAACTATTCTGTGCTTGTGTTGGATCTGAAGTGCGGCTGTACAGCCTTGAAGGCGGACAGATCCGGCCGACATTGTCGCTGACCCTGGATGCGCCGGTTCAGTATGCCTGCGCGAACGAACGTACGGGTGTTTCTTACTTCGTCACCAGCGATGGCGGGCCCTTTGTAGCCGGGTCGCGGCACCATCTGCACGCGTTGGCGCCGACCGGTCAGGGGCAGCCGCTGGTGCCGATTTGCGGCCCGGTCGCCCTGCCATCGCGGCCCATCCATGTGGGGCTCGATGCGACGGGTGATCATGTGCTGGTCACCTTCAACCGCCCGCCTGAGTTCCGGCTATACGCCATCGACGCCGACGGCCGGATCACCACGGAGAGCCAGGCCGAATCGAACCTGGGAATCGCTCCTCACCAGGGTCTGATATCCCCCGACAACAGCATGCTGATTGTCAGCGAACGCGGCAATGACGCGATTGGAACGCGTGCGCCGATTTCGGGGGCCATGCGAATTTTTGACTACCTGCAGGGGCATGCCCGTCACCGCCAGACCGTTACGGCGCCCTGGGAGGGAGGCTTCGAGCCGCGCAATGTGCTTTTCCACCCGGATGAACCGCTGATCTATCTGGTCCTGGAGAGCCAGAATTCATTGCTGGTTTACCAGCGGAACGGCTCGGCGCTGCTGCCTCAGCCGCTGCAGACTGTCGAGCTGCTTGCCGATCCCCAGGACGCACGGCCCGGCCAGATTGCCGGGGCCGTGAAGCTGAACCATGCAAAGACGCGCCTGTACGTGGCCAACCGCGCGCACGGGCATACGGTCGAAGCGGGCATGCGTGTTTTCGTTGGCGGCGAGAACAGCATCGCACATTTCAGCGTCGATCACGGAACGGGACTGCTTCGGGCAGGAGAGCGCGTGGCCGTCAGCGGGATCGGCCCGCGCAACTTATCGATCAGTGCGGATGACCGTTGGCTGGTGGCCTCAAGCTGGATGGCGCACTTGATCAAGGCGCCCGATGGGACCACCACACGCGTCGAAGCCGGATTCGACGTGTACGAACTGGACGGCGCGGGCAAGCCCCACCATAGGCATTGGGAGCCAGTCGCCACGTCGAGAACCACGCTCTTCTGGAGCGGATTTCTGCCCGTCTGAGCCGGGATGCCGAGGCGGCAGTCGCGGCACGCAATCATAGGAGCATTCATGAACGACATCGTCGACAGAATCAGAGAAGGTGCGCAGGTGCGCGGCACCTTCCTCAAGTTGCCCGCACCTGCGGTGGTAGAGCTGCTGGCCTTGTCCGCACTGGACTTTCTGGTTATCGATGCCGAACACGCCCCGTTGTCGTTGAACGATATCGATGCGCTGCTCCTGGCCGGCAGGGCCTGCGGCCTGCCTATGTTCATCAGGGTGCTGGACCATTCGCCGAAGTTCATTCAGCAGGTGCTGGATATGGGTGCAGCCGGGCTGGTTGTTCCACAGGTCGAGAGCGCGGAACAAGCCGAGGCCATCGTGAGGGCGACTCGGTTCATCGGAGGCTGCCGCGGGTTTTCCTCATCGACTCGCAGCGCCGGGTTCGGCGTAGAGCCCATGGACCGGATTCTGCGGGGGTATCGCCGTCCGCTCATCATCTGCCAGATCGAAAACCGCGCCGGCGCGCACAATGCGGCGGACATCGCTCGAGTAGAGGGCGTGGACGTCGTGTTCATCGGGCGTGCGGACCTGGCGGTGGCGCTGGGCGAGACGTCGACCAAGAGTGCGATCGTGGTAGAGACGGTGGCGCAGGTGTTCGAGGCGGTCAAAGCCGCAGGCAAACCATTGGGTGCAATGGTCGGCGCTATCGCCGAGGCCGAGAATTTTCGCAGTATGGGTGCGTCGCTGCTGATCCAAGGGTCCGATCAGGCCTTGCTGATCCATGCAGCCCGCGAAGCTTTTGGAGCAAGGGGAAATCCGTGAGGAACGAGCCAGTGGTACTCGATGACTATGCGAAGCGCGTGCCGGACATATGTGCGCCCGGCTTGCAATGCTGGAAGTCCGCGTTGACAGAGGTGGTGACATGCTACGCGTCGCTGGACGATTGCGAACGCGCCGATCTGGACGAGGGCAATGGCGAGCGCATTATGTTCTTTCCAGATGCGGGGCTGGTCGTGCAGGTGGCTGATGAGCAGGTCTGCATCGCCGAACCCATGGTCTTGGTCATGGGCGCTGACGTACGCGCCGCCAACTTCTCGGGTTCAGGGCGAGTCCTGGTGGTGGCGCCGAGGAACCCACCCGAGGGAAGCGAAAGCAAGCCCGCCATGCCACGCGGCATAAAGCGGTTCACCTTGCGTGAGGCGACTCGAGCCGATTCGAATTTTCGCGTGTTCCGGTCCGACAGGCTGATGCTGAATGTGCTGAAATCGCGGCCCGTGCCCCGGGACACGGCCCAGATGAGCCCGCATGTCCACGCCGATTTCGCTCAGATATCGTTCGTTCTGGAAGGGCGCTACGTGCATCACCTGCGCTGGCCTTGGACGAAGGATCTCGCCCAGTGGCGCGAGGACCAGCATGTCGTGGCGGACAGCCCTTCGGTGCTCGAGATACCGCCAACGGTGACGCATACGAGCCAGAATATTGAAGGTCCCGGCTGGCTGATCGATATTTTCCATCCGCCACGACCAGATTTTCTGGCCATGGAAGGTCTGGTCGTGAACGCGGCCGACTATCCGGTGACCGGCCTCAACGCGAGCTGATATCCATGAACACCATTTTTTTAGAGATCCAGGCGCAAATCATGGCGTACTGGCACGACGTCGATCGGAATTGGGGGCGCAATGCCCACCTGTTCTTCATTCCGGATGGGCGTTACACGACCAGTCAAAAAAGCCGGACGGGCCGGGCCGAAATTCAACAGTTCTATCTGGAGCGCGAGCGACGCGGAGAACGCGTCGTACGACATCTTGTGCACAATCTGCACCTGGCTTCCCACACCGACACAGAAGCGCAGATGGTGTGGGTGCTGCTGATTCATGCCAATGACGGTGTGCCTGTCCTGCCCGCGTCGGTGCCGAATCTCATCGCGGATGTGACGGACGATTTCGTGAGGGACTCGTCGGGCCGCTGGCTGTTGAAAGAACGAACGATAGCGCCCTTGTTCAAGGGGCCCATTGCCACCACCGGCTAGCGCTCGCGCCACGCGTATCCGGCGGCACAGCCTGCGCTTCGCATCCAGCAGCGAGCCAGGCAGCCCTTGCCCGGCACGATGAGGGCCGGCCGCGCCGATCACTCCATCAGCTTTGCCAACCGCCAGGTGTCCAGAAAGGCTTGCACCTGCGTGATCTGCCCCTGGTGCACCTGCATATGCCAGGCGTAGCTGTTTTCATAGGTTTCGCCGTCCTTGCTGGTGGCTTTGCCGTCCCACAGCACAACCACCTGGTCGCCCTGCGCAACGATGTGTCTGACCTCCGGAGTGATCGGCGTGGCGAGCCTGTCGGTGATGGGCGCCACGGCTTGCTTCATGAACACCTCTCGAGTGCGATACGTCGCCGATACGGGGCTCACGCCGGCCACGGTCCACTCCAGATCGTCGGACAGCAGATCGAAAACACTGCCGGTACCCTGTTTCCAGTTGTCGAAGGCTTGCGCCACCAATGCAGCATTGGCGGTCGCGGGGGCGGGTGAAGAGGGCGATGCGCCGGCCGGCGCGGCGAATGCCGCGCACAGTGCCGAGACGGCGGCCCAGTTCGAGCACTTCAGCGGGTTTTTCATGCGTTTCTCCTGGTGAGGGGCCCGCCATGCGGCGGGCAGAAGGGGGATTGCACAGAGGCCTATTCGCGCCTGAGGACCATGCCTGCGTGATAGAGCACGTCGTCCACGAATTCGCCATCTGCCGTGAAACCGGTATCGTCCACGTAGTCGATGTGATTACCCTGGATCGTGTAGCGGCCCTGGTATGCGCTGCGCCGATTGCCGCGCGCTTCGTCATAACGTCCGTTGGGCAGCAGTTCGTGGCGGATGTAGCCGTCTTCGGTGACCCACATTCCTACATAGGGATGCGGGGCGGAGGCGGGATGACCGGACGATGCGCCGTCTGTGTGCGCCTGTGCCGCCATCGCCGAGCCCAGCATGAGCGTAAGCAGCGCGGCGGCGCGGGGTCTTGCCCGGGCCCGCGTACCGGACACGGCGGAATTCGGGAGGGATTGAAGGATCAATTGCATGGTGTCGCACTCCTTTAGGCGCGCGGTCTTGTCGGCATTGCCGGGCTGCCCGGCAACGGAGGGTGTCATGCAAAAGAGTCTAAGCAGGGTCGGAAGATAAGATAAGTGGTCTGCCGCTTACTGCATCGGTTAGTATTGCTAACCAATGGATCCTGATCTCAATTTGCTCAAGGTCTTCCTGGCCGTGGCTCAGGCCGGGAATTTCCGCGCTGCCGCCGACCGCCTGGGAGTGACGCGTTCCGCCGTCAGCCAAAGCATGCGGCGCCTGGAAGACGAACTGGGCATCGCCCTGGTGCACCGCACCACCCGCAGCGTGAGCCTGACTGAAGCGGGCGAGCGGTTGCGCGCACAGGTGGTGGAGCCGCTGTCCACCGTGGCCACCGCCTGGGAAAGCGTCGTGGATGCAGGGCCCCCGCGCGGGCTTCTGCGAGTGGCGGTTACCTCAATCGCCGAGCAGTTTTTGTCGGGCGGCTTTATTGCCGGATTTGCCGATGCTTATCCGGGCATCACGCTAGACATCACCGTCACCGATGAAGAGTTCGATATCGTGGCCGCAGGGTTCGATGCCGGGGTGCGCCTGGGCGAGGTCATTGAAAAGGACATGGTGGCCGTGCCAGTGTCCGGGCTGCAGCGGCAAGCGGTCGTAGCCGCACCAGCCTATCTGCAGCGGTACGGCAGGCCGCTGCGGCCATCCGATCTGGTCGATCACCGATGCATAGGCTGGCGGCCCGCGCCCGACGTGACGCCCTATCGATGGGAATTTGCCGAGGACGGCCGAGAATTCGACGTGCAGGTCGATCCGCAAGTGACGACCAACGACATGCTGCTGATGGTCAAGGCCGCGTTGGCCGGGGGCGGCATCACCATAGGGATGGAGGAAACGTTTCGTCCCTGGCTGGAAAGCGGTGAACTCGTGCCGTTACTGCGCGAGTTCTTGCCATGGTTTCCCGGCTTTTATCTGTATTTCCCCAACCGCCGCAACCAGCCGCCCAAACTGCGGGCATTGGTGGACCATGTGCGTTCGTTGCGGACCGCCGGCGTGCAGCAGTAGCGTACGGGCGGGCTTGGTCCGGCACGGCGCCCCGGGGCGGGGCCGCCGCGACTGCCCGCGCTCTAGCAGGCTCGTTCCAGGATTTCCCCGGGCAAGCCGTCGAAGTCTCTGAATTCGCGCGTCGCGAAGCCGTTGTTCAGCAGGATCTTCCTGGATGGCAGGTTGGCGGGATCGATGATGGCGTACAGCCTCTGCAAGGCGGGATGCTGCTCGGCTTTGCGGATCAACTGATCCGCAATGTGGCTGCCTATGCCCCGGCCCCAGTGTTCGGGCAGGATCATGTAGCCGAGTTCGGCGCTCGAAGCCTCTTCCGGATCGAGCGCCAGCTTGGCCAAGCCGATGAAGTGCCCCTGGTCGGCGTCAACGATCATGTATTGGCCGAAGTCCGGATGCAGGGCGTTGGCTGCCAGCAGAGCCTGGTAATCCTGGCGCGCTTCGTCGTGCGCGAGCGCGCGCTCGGTGATCATCGCCATCACTTGCGGGTCGCCCACGAGGCGGAAATAGTCGTCGAAGTCGTCGTCGCCGAATTTCTTCAGGGTCAGGGTCATCAATCCGCTCCGGGCCGCGCCGCATAGGCGGCGAAATGCGCCAGGATACACGTTCAGCGCCCCGGATGCCCCGGGTGGAAGGGCGGTGAGGAAGGCCGGTGCGCCGCGCGGCGCCACTGGATTGCTGCTGGCGAATCGCGCGGCTGCGGCAGCCCGGGCATGCACGGCGGCATGCCTGCCGGGCGGTCAACGTCGGGGATCAGTCGAGCTTGACGTTCGCACGCTGCACGACTTCGCCCCAGGCAGGAATTTCCTTGGCGATGAGCTCGCTGAGTTCTTGCGGGGTCGATGACTGGATCAGCAGACCCTCCTCGGCGTAGCGCTTCTTGAAGTCCGGATCGTCAAGCGCCTTGACCAGCATGGCGTTGAGTTTGCTGGCGACGTCATCGGGGATGCCTTTGGGCCCCACGACCGCATACCAGGTCGTGGCTTCCAGGCCCGGGATGCCCTGTTCCGCCGCGGTCGAAACGTCCGGGATGACCTGGAGGCGTTGATTACCTGTAATGCCCAGCGCTTTCAGCTGGCCGGCACGGAACTGCTGCAGCATTTCGGATACCTGCGTCACGCCCAGCTGGAGTTCGCCCGACATGACGGCGACCAGTACTGGCGCGCTGCCCTTGTACGGCACATGCACAATGGCGTTATCGACTTGCTTGTTCAGCAATTCCCCGGTCAGGTGCGTGATGCTGCCGGCGCCCGATGAACCGTAGTTCAGGTCCTTGAGGTTCTTGGTGTCGTTGACCAGCTCGTGCAAGGTGTTGGCTTGCAATTTCGGCGAGGCGGCGAATACCAGAGGGCTGTGGCCCACGAGGGTCAGCGGCGTAAAGTCTTTCAGCGGATCGTACGCCAGTTTCGTGTAAAGGCTGGGCGCGGTAGCCAGCGTCGAAACGTTGCCGAGCAGCAGCGTGTAGCCATCGGGCGCCGAGCGCGCCACACTGGCGGTGCCGATGGTGCCTCCCGCGCCCGCGCGGTTCTCGACGACGACCGTCTGCGAGGTTTGTTGGCCCAGTGTGTTGGCCAAGGCCCGCGCCAGCGTGTCCGCCGCCCCGCCAGGCGCAAACGGCACCACCAGGCGGATGGGCTGCGACGGAAAGTTGGTGTCGGCCACGGCAGGCGCGGCGAAAGCCGCGCTCGACGCGATCAGGGCAGACGCGCAGAATATGCCGGCGCGCTTCAAGTCATGGATCATGATTTTCACCTCGCTGCTTGGATGAGGGTTATTCGGCAGGCATGCCGTGACTGGGTGGATGGGTGGCGAGCCAGTGGCGCGCGATGTCTTCGCGTTTACATACCCATACGTGCGGATGGCTGGCCACATGAGCCAGAAAACGCTTGAGCCCCGCAGCGCGACCCGGGTGGCCGGCCAGGCGCAGGTGCAGACCTACGGACATCATGCGTGGCTGGGTTTCGCCCTCTGCGTACAGCACGTCGAACGAGTCGCGCAGATAATTGAAGAAGTCGTCACCGGTGGCCATGCCGCCACGGATGAACTTGGCGTCGTTGTTCACGAGCCCGTAGGGAACGACCAGATGGGCAGCCCCGTGGACCCGCACGTAGTAGGGGAGTTCGTCGTTGTAGGCGTCCGAGTCATACAGGAACCCGCCGTGCTCGACGACCAGCCGGCGCGTATTCAGGCTGGGGCCGTAGCGGCAGTACCAGCCGCCCGGACGTTTCCCTATCGTGCGCTCAATGGATTCGAAGGCGCGCGCAATACGCTGCCGTTCTTCGTCGAGCGCGAGGTTCTGGTGACGTTCCCAACGCCAGCCATGCGCGCAGACATCCCAGTCGTAGTTGCGTACGGCGTCGCACACGGCGGGGTTGCGCTCCAGTGCCAGGGCGCAGGCGAACAGGGTGGCGGGAAAACCATGCGCTTGCAACAGGCGTGCGACGCGCCAGAAGCCCACCCGGCTGCCGAACTCGAACATCGATTCGGCGGCGAGGTCACGCCCCGAGAATCCGCCGGCTCCGCCCTCGGTCAGGCCGGTTTCGGAAGCCTCGTCGCCGTCGGGAATCGAAGGTTCGGAGCCTTCTTCATAGTTGATGCAGAAGTTCAGCGCCAGGCGCGCTCCACCCGGCCAGCGTGGATCGGGCGGCGTCGGGCCGTAGCCGACGAAGTCGCGGGGATGGTGATCAGTCATGGATTGCCTTCCATAGCGGCATAGTGCACGAGTACCTGGTGGGATTCGGGCAGCGCGAGGAACTCGTCGTTGCCCTGTTCAGCCATGCTCATCACTACGACAAATTCAGCGGGCGACTGCAGTACGCTCAGGCCGTGGTGCCAGACGCCGCGCCCATAGCACACGCCCTGATCCGGCGAGGCAATGAAGGCCTCCAGGTGGTCGGTGTCCGGCTGGCCGTCGGCCAGAGCGGGCGCAACAATCACCAGGTAAGCGCTACGGGTCAGGGGGATAAAGGTCTGGGCGGCGTGTGGATGCCGTTCCAGGGCGCAGACCTTCAGCGGCCACTGCGCCTGCCCCTCGACCCGGGACACCCAGAGCCGGGGCTCAAGGGCCTGGTCAGAGCGCTCGTAGGCCGAGCGTATGAAATGGCGACGTTCGGCCCCGGAATGCTGGATGACTTCGCCATAGGGCGCGAAGGTTTCGGGGGCCAGGGGGCGTGCCTGGATGGCACGCAAAGGCTGGGAAGGCGTGTGAGTCATTGATGCAGATAGCCTAGCGAACCCAGGTAGGCTTTACGTACGTTGGTAAGGTGAACCTGCATGGCCGACCGTGCGGCATCGGCGTCGCCAGATTCCAGCGCGTCGAGAATCGCCATGTGCTCGTGGCGCGCCTTCACCTGGCGTTCTTCCAGGCGTTCGACGTTGCACAGGCGCACGCGCAGGCGGGCATCCGAGATGAGCCCGGCCATGGTTCGATTGCCGCAGTGCTCGGCGACCAGCTCATGCAGCATGTTGTCGGCCGACCAGTCTTGCTGGCGCGTCACTTCGGCGCTCTGCAGGATGGCTTCCAGCTCATGACGCAAGGCCGCCAGTTTCGCGGACGGGATTCGACCCGCCGCCAGCGCGGCGGCTTCGGGCTCGAGCACGATGCGCACATGCAGCAATTCCAGCAGTTCGGTGGGGCCGAACGCCTTCACGATGATCGACCCGTTTGACAGCCTGGCCACGATGCCTTCGCCGAGCAGCCGGTTGAAAGCCGCGCGCAGCGGCGTGCGCGACACGCCGAGTTCGCCGGCCAGCCGGCGCTCTTCGAGCACCATGCCGGGGCCGATTTCGCGGCAGATGATTTTTGCAAGCAGATGCCGGTAACTGCGCTCATGCGCGCTCTCGACGGTATCTTCCTGGACTTCCATAGTTTGTATCCTTCTGGGATCCCAATCGTACACCAAAATTTCCGGCGTGAACGATCGGCGGCCCAGCGGCGCCGCGCGGCGTGCAAGGCAGGCGGAGTAAAGGGGGGACGCAGCGGCGCGCGGCGGCGACGTGTCGACCGGCGCGCCAGGCGGGCGGGGGCGGATGCGGCGAAGCGCCGGCGCCGGAGCGTGCGACTACCCGTGGCTGCGCCGGCTGCGCCGGCTGCGCCGAGCGGCGCTAGTAGCCTCGAGCCTTGTTGTACAGCGCGACCTGTTCGGGCGACAGAACGTCCATCATGGCAAGGTGATAACGCAGGTGCGTTTCCCGGAGCTCGCCCTGCGCACGTGCGGCTCGAGCAACGGCGGCGGACACGTTTTCGCTGCCGGCTTGTTTATTGCGAAAGAGGGCGTCCAGGGCGGCTTCCGCTGCAATCACTTCTTCGCCTGCCGCGATGGCCTCGGCCCGCATTTCCGCGAACAGCGCCTTGGTGCGCGCGGCCTGTTCGTCGCTCAGGTTCAGTTGGGAGGCCAGTTCCAGCACGTGCATGGGTCCGGGGTAGCCGTTCAGTTCGGCGGGCATTGCCATGCCCATGCCACGGCCGCTTTTCAAACCCGCGATCTGCTGTTCCGAGAGCGCTTTGATGGCGCGTTCCTGCAGCCCCGCATACGGGCCATGTTGCGACGCGCCGCCCTGATGGCTGCTTCCATGGCCATGATGTTGAGCGACGGCAGGCGACGCCGCGGCGGCCAGAGCAGCCACGGCAGTAAGGGCAAATTTTTTCACGAGCATTTCCATTCAGCAGCTGGGGATCCGCTATTGTGACTCGTGCGCCTGAGGAAGTCAGATGCTCATGATCGCCGCGCGGTAATGCATGAAGCCGATGGCGGCGGCGCAAAGGGTCAGCGAGGCCGGTCGGGCCGGGTGCCGCAAAACAGGGCAACAATGTTGCGTGATGGGAAGCAACCCATCCTTTGGAACGACATGCCGATGCCGCGGTAAGGGGGTTGCATACTGTTGCACAGTATGCGGCGAATCCGCGTTGTGGCGCCGTCTGAAATCACGGTAGGATCAATCGGCAATCGCCAGGGCGGTCGTTTTCTCTTTTCAGCACCGCGCTTTTCAATAATGACCTCTGCTGGGCCGTCATCTTTTCGACGCTTGCCTTGTTCTCTGAGGCACCGATCATCGGCTCAGCCCGTCGGCGGCGCTTCGGCGTCGGCCCGTTCCAGGGAGACGCTGATCATGGATATTCCCACCTCGCTTACCGCTCGTCCTGTTGTGGCGCATACACCCCTGGAAGGCCAGCTGGGCTTCCGGCATATGACCGGCCACGAGGGTGTGTCGCAGCTTTTCGAGTTCGGCGTCGAATTGGTGGCCGACAACTACAACGTCGACCTGGACGCCCTGCTGGGCAAGCCCCTGACACTGGAAATAGAGACCCAGGCCGGGCCGCGCTACCTGAACGGGCAGATCACACGCTGCGAGTTGATAGGCAGGGAAAATGCCACGTCGCGCTATTACATCTACAAGGCAACGGTGCGTCCGTGGTTGTGGTACCTGACGCAAACCTCGGACAGCAAGATTTTCCAGAACAAGAGCGTGCCCGATGTGATCCAGGAGGTGCTGGGCGAATACGGCTTTCCGTTTGAAACCGCGTTGAATGGCACCTATCGGAACTGGGAATACTGCGTGCAGTACCAGGAGACCGACTTCGCCTTCATCAGCCGGTTGATGGAGCATGAGGGCATCTACTATTACTTCAGGCACGGCAACGGGCAACACACCCTGGTGATGACGGACGATGCTTCCATGCACCAGCCCATGCCGGGCTATGGCGACATTCCGTACTATGGCCCCGACCGGCTGACCCGACCCAACCAAGAGTACGTGTCGGTGTGGGAGGTGTCATCGGAAATTGCGCCCGATGGGTACGCCACCACCGACTACGATTTCACCAAGCCGGCGGCCAGCCTGGAAGCGATTTCGCGCGCGCCGGGCGGGTCGCAAACAGGCAATCTGGAAATTTTTGAATGGCAAGGCGGCTATCAAGAGCCTGACCATGGCGAGCAGTATTCCCGAATCCGCCTGCAGGAATTGCAAAGCAAGCGCAAGCAGAACCGTGGAATGAGCAATGCCCGGGCGTTGGCGCCCGGATATACGTTCAATCTGAAGAATCACCCCCGCGCTGCCGAGAATAACGAGTACCTGGTGGTGGCCGCCAGCTATCGCATCGGCGTAGGCGGATATGCGACCGATACCGACGGCGGCTACCAGTACGAGGCTTCTTTCGTTTCAATCCCGTCGTCCCAGCAGTTTCGCGCGCCTCGCGTCACGCCCATCCCCCGCACGCACGGGCCGCAGACGGCGCGAGTGGTGGGGCCTGCGGGCGAAGAAATCTGGACGGACAGATACGGGCGCATCAAGGTGCAGTTTCACTGGGACCGCTATGGGCACAACAGCGAGAACAGTTCGTGCTGGGTACGCGTGTCGAGCCCGTGGGCGGGGGGCGGTTTTGGCGGACTGCAACTGCCACGAATCAACGATGAAGTGGTGATCGACTTCGTTGGAGGCTGGCCGGATCGCCCCATTGTGCTGGGACGTGTCTATAACGCGAACAACATGCCCCCCGTGGACCTGCCGGGCGGCGCCACGCGCAGCGGGTTTCGCAGCCAGTCGGTGCGTGGCGACCCGTCAATGTGCAACCTGATGCTGTTCGATGACACGCTGGGTTGCGAGTTGTTCGAAATGCGGGCCCAGCGGGATATGTGCGCGGACATCATCAATGATCACAGGCATCATGTGGGCAATAACCATTGCCAGGACGTAGGCCAGAACCAGGAAGTGCGGGTGGGCAACGACCATTGCCAGACAGTAGGCAACAACCATTGCCTGGAGGTTGGCAACAACCTGCAGACCATTATCGAGGCGATGGAAGAACGGCTGGTGAAAGCCGAGCAGAAAATCACCGTCAACAGTAACGCCATCCACAAGTACCAGAGCGATTTCAATCAGACGATTACCGGTATAGAAACCCGGGTGACGCAAGCCGAACAGAAGGTCACCGTCAACAGCACTGCGCTGCACGAATACAAATCCGACCTAGAAGAGGTGATCGAGGCGAACCGCAACGTGACCATCACCGCCAACGAGAACAAGACAGTGCTGGGCGATATCACCGAAGAAGCGAACGCCTATTTCAAGACGTTCAAATCCGCGGCGTTCGAGACTGTGTACGGTGTGAAGGGCACCGTCGTGGCGGGCGGCAACCTGGGGGTTTATCCGTTGAACGCTTTTGTCATAGGCGCAGGAACGACAATCGCCGGGGTTACGGTAGATTTTAAAGGCTATCAGAATTCATTCATCGCCAACGACGTCAAGGCGAAGGCGTCGAAAGTAGAAGCTGCTGCGACAGAAACCCTGCTCAAGGGCATGCAGCGGGAAATCGCGGGGACGAAAAGCGGCGTGACCATTCTGGCTCGCAGCGTGAAAACGGTGAAATCCAGCCAGACTGGCCTCAAGCAGCAGATGTCGGGGATGAAGAACCAGGTCAGCGGCCTGGATAACCGTGTTTCGACACTCGAGAGTCATGCCTGACGAGGCGGCACATGCGATGGGTTAAATACCTGTTTGCGCTGATTTTCATTCTGGGAACGGCAGGGTGTGGCTGGCTGCTTCATATGCGCGAGTTCGGCCATTTCGCCGTCGCCGCCGGCATGCTGCTGTTGTTCGCCGGGATATTCCTCTTTGCCGTTTTGCCGGTGCTGCGCGCCGACGCGCTGCTTCGCGAGTTGCGCAAGACTGGTGTCGCGCTGCAAGCCACCATCCTGGAGGTCAACGGAACGTCGAAGTACCTCAATGAGCTGCCTATCCTGAGAGTCAAGCTCAAGTACACGCATGGACAGAAAGAGGTGATCCGAGAAATCGAGCAGCCTATTCCGTTCGAACGCCTGTCCTTCATTCGCCCGGCTGCACACATCGGGGTCCTGGCGGATCCCGATAATGACCAGAAGCTGGTGCTGGACTGGTAGGCGAGGCCGCCATGAAAACCATCAAGCCCTTTCGGCTGACGACATTGCACCGGCCTTATTCCTGGCGCGGCAAGAACTTCCTGTCGGTCTGCGTCATCGCACTGGCCGACATGAAGGACCCTGCGGATCCGAAGCTGCTCTCCGACATCGAGCTGTGGCGCGAGGTATTGCCAGAGCTGGATTGCGACGGTGTCTTGGACCACGTGCTTCCCAAGGCGGTGCCCGAGTATCTGGTCGGAGGCTATGCGTATACCGCACACCAGGAAGACAAGCGCCAGGTCATGGTGCGGGCTGACGTCGCCGGCCTGCGCAAAGAGCTGCTGGTATTTGGAGACCGCTACTGGATCGGCAACAGGCCGACCGAGCCCGAGCCATTCGACAGCATGCCGCTTACCTGGGCCAGATCCTATGGCGGAAAAGACTATCCCGACAACCCTGGCGGACAGGGAATCGAGACGTCGCCGGAAACGCCAGGGAGATTGCCGCTGCCCAATGTCGAGAGCCCGGTGGATCGATATCAGTATGGACGTCGCGGGAATCAGCCCTATGGGTTCGGACCGGTGAACATGCTGTTTCCCCGCCGATTCCGCCACCTGGGCACCTATTCCGATCAATGGCAGCGAGAGGAGTACCCCGGGTTTTTCCCGGACATGAACCCGCTGATGTTCAACGCGGCCGAGCCCGACCAGAGGTGGGATGCCCGCACGGAACTGCCTTTGGGCGCGGCGTTCTCATTCTGGAACATGCATCCGGCCCACCCCTGCTGGCAGGGCACGCTGCCTCGTTGGCAGGCCAGGGCATTCATCCGGCCCGCAGCGCCGGGTGACGATCTGCAAGAGGTGGAGATGCGCGCGACGACGGCGTGGTTCGTGCCTCATCTGGAGCGCCTGGTGCTGATCTTTCACGGCAATATCGAAGTACGGGAAGACGACGCGAGCGACGTGGCCAGTCTGATGTCGGCGCTGGAAGCGAACGATCAGGTGCGCGACATTGCACATTATCGGCAGACGATGCAGGTGCGCGAAGACCCCGAGAAAGGGGCGTCACACGTGCTGTGCGACGATACGCTGATCACCGCCGGCATTCTGGGACCTATCAACCTGGACCTGGAAGCGGTCTACCAGACGCCCACATGGATCAAATCGCAGAACTACAAGAACAAGCTGATCGCCGAACAGCGCCAGGTCATTGCCGATGCGGGGCAGAATCCAGACGACTATCTGCCTGAAGAGTACGGACCTCATCGCAAGTACGGCGCCCGGGATCTTACCGTGCTGGCCGAAGAGACGGCGCGCCTGGAAGAGGAGGCTCGGGAAGTCAAACAGCGCATGGAGGAGGATCAGTCTCGCCTGAAAGCCGACTATGAAGCGCGGGGGATACCCGTGTCCCACGATGGCCTCGTATCGGTGGCGGGACCGCCGAAGGCGTTGTACGCGCTGCTTGACGACCCGGGGCGGATGCGCGATGTGGTGGACCTGAAGACCGGTGAGGTTGACTTCGGCCGTATTCCCGGTGTGGCGGACGACCCGGAGCTCTCTGGGGCGGCGGGGAAAACCCATGCCCTGCCGAACTACGCAGCATTCCGCGCCCGGCATCCGGAGATGAAAAAGACCATGGACTGGATGGACGATGCAGCGTTCCGCCGCAAGCTGCTGTCCTTGCGGCCCTTGGTGCACCAGGGATACTTGTTGTCGGCCCACGATCAGGACACGCCGGACCGGCTGAGCCCCGAGCAGAACCGGCCGGTGAGGGCCAATGTGGACGAGTTGTGCCGCACGCGGGCGACGCTGGACGGGCTGGATCTGACCGGCGCCGATTTATCGGGCATGATCTTCCATGGCATCGATTGCCGGCGCGCCTTGCTGGAGCACAGCAACCTGGCTGGCTGCCGCTTCATCGACTGCGACCTGACGGATGCCGTGATGGCTCGGGCCGATCTCGCCGGCGCCGTGTTTTCGGGCTGCAATCTGGAGGGCGCCAGCCTATCGGCCCTGACGGCGCAAGGTGTCTCGTTCGAGAGCTGCCGTTTCAAGCACAACATCGTGGAAGACGCGGTGTTCGTCATGTGCAAGTTCGAGCATGTGACGATCGACTCATGGATGCCCAGCAAGATCCGATTCGAACAATGCCAGTTTGCGGGGTCCGAGTTCAGCATGAGTATCCTGGACCAGATGGGCATGACTGCCTGCCGGCTGGACGATGTGACACTGACCAAGGTGTCGTTTCAGAAAGCGGATATTGAAAGGACCGTGTTCGACCAGTGCCGGCTGGATGGCTGTTCCTTCTTTATTTCGCAGCTGGCGTACGTGTTTTTTCATGAGAGCCACATCAGCAACAGCGCATTCATGCACCAGACGCAATTGCGGGAATGCTCGTTTGAAGCTTCGCGGCTCAAGCAATGCAATTTCCGGGAGACACCCATGACGTCCGTCGGTTTCGAGAACGCCCGCATGGAAGTCTGCGACTTTTCCCTGGCCGACATGCGGTACGCCAATCTGCGCAATTGCTGCACGAATGGGTCTATGTATATCCGCGCCAGGCTGAACTTCGCCGACCTCCGGAATGCGAACTGCATCGGCAGCGACTTCAAGGCGGCCGATCTCAGGCATGCAAACCTGGCGCACGCGAATGTCTTTCGGGCCAATTTTTCGCTGACCCGTCTGGATCACACGACGCTGATGGATGGTGCATACACCAGAGAGGCCAACACTTATCCCAAGCGCAAGAGTGCATGATGACGATGAAGCGCGATGAACTGCTGGAGAACGCCCGCTACGCGATGGCGGTTTCGGACGAGTCTTTCGCGGGCCTGAACCTGCGCGACGCCGATCTTTCTGCGACGACTTTCGATAATGTCGATTTTTCGGGGTGCGACTTCGGCCATGCCGACCTTGCCGAGGCCAGCTTCATCCATTGCCGCTTCGAGGGGGCGTCATTTGAGGCCACGACACTCAAGAGCGCCATTTTCAACGAGTGCGATGCGACCCGCTGTGAGTTCGGCAATGCCGACCTGAGCCTCTCGATATGGCAGGCCAGCGATCTTTCCGCCAGCCGAATCGAAGGCTGCGACCTGACGCACGCAGCCATCAAGGACTCGGTGCTCGACCAGGCCTGCTTTGCGAATATCAGGAATGATCATGGCGTGTTCCACGAGTGCCGTCTGTCGAAGGCCGTGTTCAGGAACACGAACTTCTCACAGCTGATCTTCTTCAGGGACGATCTGGCGTCGTGCCTTTTTGAAGACGTGCAATTCGAAAAAACGGTGTTCCTGGAATCCGGGATGCAGGAACTGGCTTTTCCGGGCGTGGCATTCGTGATGTGCCAGTTCATCGACTCGGGCCTCGCGTCAATCGACCTGACAGGCTGCGATCTGACGCAGAGCAGTTTCAAAGGCTGTGACCTCACGGGAGCCAGCCTGTCATCGGCGCACGGCACTGGAGTATTGTTTCCGGAGGCCACGCTCGACCGGGCCGTGCTCGACAATGCCCGCCTGGAAAGTTCGCTGTGGGTCGAGTGTCGGGCCGCAGGCGCCGACTTTTCCGGAGCGGTGCTCAAGCAGGCTGTCTTTCACCGGGCCGGACTGACCGATGCCCGGTTCGACGGCTGCGACCTGGAGTATGCCGATTTTGCATACGCGGACGTTCGAGGCGCCACGTTCGGACGCGCCGGTTTCAGTCGAACGAAGTTTCATCGGGCGCGGACCGATCCGAACCAGTTGCCCCGGCACGGCGGCATCCTGGTGTCGGACTCCGCACTGTATGAGGCTGAAGCCTGGACCTTGCGGGCGGGTGGGCAAATTTGACGTAGCGATCAATACGGAGCGACAGCCATGTTCAGCAATACGCAAATGATGGGTTTGGATCTGGGTTTTCCGGATGTCTGCCTGACGCCGCCGGCGCTGCTGCCGGTTCCGTATCCCGACCTTGCGCTGAGCCCTACGGCAATACCGGTGTGCTTCAACATCCTGCACTGCTTCGCGCCGGTGCACAACCTGTTCACGATTACGCCCATTACCAATGGCGACAATCCGGGCATTGCCACTGGGGTGGTATCGCATCTTGTGATGGGACCATCGTCGCCACGCACGGGGGCGTTCACCTGCCTGAATCGATGCGCGCCGACCACGCGGCTCACCTCGATCAACACGCAGAACGGCTTCAATACCCTGGGCATGCGGGTGGTGCCTAGCCAGCCGAAAATCCTGATCCTGGCCGCATGAGGTGGGCCGTCATCGGCTCGCCAAGCCCATTTTCATCCTTGCATTGCTTTGCAGCGGTCTGGCACGGCTCATTGCGCCGCCCTTCAAGGGAGAAAAAAGCACAAGGAATCGTCGTTGCTCGTTCTGGATGAACCCTGGCCGCCACGCTCGCCGGCGGCGATCCCTTGGCATCAATATGATAGACGGTAGGCTCGTCCGACAAGTAGTCCTCCAAACCCATCATGAACGCCTGATGGTCGCGGCTTTGCTCGAACCCGGGCGTGTGATCTTCTAAGGATTCCCAGCGCACGATTAGCGTAAATTGCCGGGGGGTCTCGATTCCTTGCGCCAGGACGTGGCCTTCGTAACCCTTCGCACGGCGAAGCAAGGGAGCGACTTCGGAAAAGGCGCGTGCGAACATCGCAACGCGCTCTTTCTGGACGGGGAATAACGCGATTTCATAAATCATGGCGTTCCTTGATGGAGTCGAATCAGGCGGGTTCGCTGCCCTGGAATACGACCACGACGCGAATGCGGACCAGGCCGATCCCCGTAGCGCGCCGCCGAGTCTTGCAGCTCGACGCGCGCACGGAGTCTGCCGCGGAAGGGGAGTGGCCCTGAGCCTTACGGCTCAATATGCTGGTAGTGCGAACCGTCGCTGACGGCGGCCGCGAGTTCGGCCCTGACTTGTTCACGGCTTGCGCTGGGCTCGCTTTGCGCGGGATAGTTCTGTGGGAATACGTCGGCGACACGCACGGCGCTTTCGCCGATCACCACGTCGCCCATGCGGATGGACTCTGCAAGCTCTTCCCGGACCTCCGCGCGGCTCAAGCTCGAGGCGGGCGTCTGGTCGGGGTACAGATGGGGAAACTGCTGGCGCCAGGTCAAGCCGCTTTGACTGGTAGCGACGTCGCCGTTGTGTACGGCTTCGGCCAGATCGGCCCTGACCTGGGCGCGTGTCGGCTCAGCCATCGGGGTAGCCGTGGCCTGGCCTGCGAACAGCGCGGTTAAAGAGAGGGCGAGGGCGTTGGCGTGCATGTGTGTCATGGTGTGCATCCTTGGGTTCAATGGTTGGATCGATGATCGATAGTTGGGTCGAAGACCGCTTCGGGTGGCGCATTCGCGCCGCGGCTCTGGCTGACAAGCCAGATGGAGCCGATGATGTGAGTGGGGCCGGAAAGCAGGGCGAAATGCTCAATGCCTGGACTTGCAGGTTCCGGCAGACTTCTTCACTCGATAAGGGGAAAGCGCCGGCGATGAAGGGAATGGACGATCGTGTGCATCATGATCTTCCCTTGCGCCGGAGCGATGATCAAACAGCCGGATTGGCGGGTAGCGCCGAGGGATCCACGGCCACCGCAATCTTCCCGAACAGTCCGTTGTTCGGGGTTTCCAGTCGGGCATGGGCTTCGGCGATGTCGACCAGTGGATAGACGGCCCCGACATGCGGTCGCAGCTGGCCGCGCGCCACCAGCGCACTCAGTTCATCCAGCTTGCCGCGATTCTGTCGGGTGAAGACGAAATGGAAGCTGGCGTTCTTGCCCCAGGCCTGCAGGACGTTCTGCGGGTGGGCGGTGTCCACGATCGTGACGACACGGCCCAATTGCGCGAGTGCCTCGGGGCTTTTCGACAAGGTATCGCCACCGATGGTGTCGAACACGACGTCGACCCCGCGTCCATCCGTTTCCCGATTGACGACGGCGACATAATCGTCTGTCTGATAGTCGATGAGAACGTCTGCACCCAGGTTCCGTATGAAATCGAACTGCGCCTCCCGGGCGGTGGTGAAGACCCTCGCGCCCATGGCTTTCGCCAACTGGATCGCGACGTGCCCGACTCCGCCCGCGCCTCCGTGTATGAGAATGCTTTCTCCCACGCGCAGCCCGGCGCGGACGACCAGCGCCTCCCACGCCGTGCCGCCCACCAGCGTCAGGCATGCCGCCTCGAGGTGGCTGAGCGACGGCGGCTTCATGCCGACGATGCTCTCGGCAGCCACGTGGTACTCGGCATAACTGCCGGGCCCGTCGAAGATCTGCGGCGTGTACCAGACTTCGTCTCCTGGCGAAAAGAGTGTCACGCCCGGTCCCACTGCTTCGATAACGCCCGAGACGTCGTGTCCGGTAATGGCGGGCAGCGGTACGTAATCGGCGTAATCGCCGCGCCGAACCTGGTAGTCCAGGGGGTTGATGGAAGTGGCGTGGACCCGAACCAGCACCTGTCCCGCGCGCGGAACAGGCTTGGGCACTTCGCAAATCGCAAACGACGCTGGGCCGCCGAACGAGTTGAGTAGAGCTGCTTTCATTGTGTTCTCCAGATTGGGCCGATGGACATCGGATATACGGGACTTGCGGCGGCGCCAGGCCAGCAAGCATGCCCACGGCCCCCTTTGGTCGCCCCTGCAGGGCGGCTACTTCAGAATGGCGGTGAAGCTGATTTCCACCAGTTGCTCGCGGAAGGCCAGGCGTGGTGCGACCGCGATGGTGCTCGCGCAAGCGGGCTTGGGCGTACCGTATGCGGCCTTGCGCACCGCGCCGGCCACCGCGAAGGCTGCGTCCATGTCCGTGACGTACACCACTTCATCGACCACATCGGCCAGGGTGGCGCCGAACTGGGACAGGATCCTGGCAGCGTTGGCATAGGTGGTGCGCATCTGCAGCTCCATGTTGGCGCTGTCGGTGATGTTGCCTGCCGCGTCGACAGGCGCGGGGCCCACCAGGTTGCCTTCGCTATCGTGGCTCAGCTGGCCGGACACATATATGGTGTTGCCGACCTGAACGGCTTGGGGATACCCATACGCGTCTTCCCAGGGCGCGCCCAGGTAGCCCAGCTTTCTTTCAACAGGGGTGGACATGGTCGATTTTCCTTGGTGCAGGCACTGAAATGAGCTTGCGCTCGAAACCTGGCGGGGCGTCTTCTGTCTCAGACGCCTGGCCCGTGTCGCGTTGCGTGGATTCACGCAGGCGTCGCCACGCCTGGGGAGTGATGCCGATGTGGCGGCGAAAGGTACGGATGAAGTGTGATTGGTCGCAGAATCCGTGGCCGACCGCGATGGCGGTCAAGGTGGCGTCTGTCGTCAACATGCGCTGGCATGCGGATCGAATTCGGCGGCTGGAGACGTAGGCAAGGGGCGTCATGCCGAACGTGTTCTTGCAGACGTGGCTGAAGTGGCTCACGCTCAGATCGAGTGCGGCCGCAAGTTCGGCGGTGCGGATGGGGCGGTCCAGATGGGCGTCGATGTAGTCCTGCAGGCGCCTGACCTGCCAACCGGCCAGCCGGCACGAGCCGCGTCTTGACAATGCCTGTTCATGTTGCAGCAGCGCCCATGCGCGGCCAATGTGCAAGCGTGCGGTGTGCAGGTCAGTGGACAGGCAGGCCAGCGCGCTGCCGAGCAGCGTCCGCAGATTGTCTTCGTGATCGACCTCGTGTCCCGTCGTCAATACGACTGGATCCTGTATGACCCGCATGATGGCGCCCCCTCAGGCTACGGCAGCTGTGAACGTTGTTGTTGCTGCTCATAGTAGGGGGCGCGAAGGTCGGGCGTTAGACTGCTCCGGGGGGGAAGTCGCCCCCTAAAAAGAGGGGGGTTATACGGTAATCAATCCGCGCTGAATGCCCAGGGTGACCGCGTGGGTCCGATTCTGCGCGCCCATTTTTTCCATGATGCTCTTCAGGTAGCCCTTGATCGTTTCTTCGGAAATCGCCAGTTCAGCCGCGATCTGCCGATTCGGCTTGCCCATGGCGACACGGCGCAAAACCTCCAGTTCCCGGGGGGTAAGGGGCTCCTGGCTCAGGTGCGCAGCCAGTTCATTGGCGACCTCGGCCGGTATATACCGCCGGCCGGCCGCCATGGCGCGGATGGCATCCAGCAGTTCTTTGCGCAGCGTGCTCTTGAGCAGGTAGCCGACGGCTCCCGCCTTGATGGCCTTCAGGGCCCGCACATCGCCGCGGTAGGTGGTCAGGACGGCGATGCGCGCGAGAGGGTCTTCAGCCCGAATGGCCCGTATCGCTTCGACCCCGTCCATGCACGGCATCTGCAGATCCATCAGCGTCAGATCCGGCCGCAATGCCCGATATTGCTGCACGGCTTCACGCCCATTGGTTGCTTCGCCTACCATGGAGATATCCGATTGTGTTTCGAGCACCGCGCAGATGCCTTCGCGCAGCAGAGGATGGTCGTCCACGATCAGGACGCGAATGGGGGTGGGCGGCGGTTGCATTATGGGGTTCCTAGTCCGATGCGTGACCGGATCCATCCGATCAGGTAGGAGCGGCGTATCCGATAGGCCGTCGAGGCGGGTACCGTCAGTTCGATGATCGTGCCGCCACGCGTGCCCGGTGCGGCGGTCAGTCTGCCGCCCACGTGCTGGGCGCGTTCGAACATGCCGTGCAGGCCCCAGTGGCCGGGACGCGTGTTGGGAGGCAGGTGCAGGGGGTCGATGCCGGAACCGTCGTCGGCCACCCGCAATTGGAAGGACTGGCGCGTATAAGTCAGCCGTGCTTCGACATTCAGGGCGTTGGCATGCTGAAAGGCGTTCAGGACGGCCTCGCGCGCGATGCGGAAACTTTCCTCGGCCACAATTGGGTGCAGAGGGCGCGGTGTCCCCCGGCTGCAAATCGTGAACGCCGTTGCCCCATTGGCCTGGAGTTCGTCGGCGAGCGCAATCAGCGCGGCGTTGAGGTTGATGGCTGGCGTATTCACATCGCGCAACTCGTTCAGGCGCTCGCGTGCTTCGATCAGTACCAGGTCTGCACGGTCGAGGGCGTTCGATATCTTGCCGCGGGTGGGGTGCTCGGGCGGCAGCGATTCGGTGGCCGCCTGCAGATTCAGCATGAGTCCGTGCACCCCTTGCAGCAGGGTGTCATGGAGTTCGCGTGCGATACGCTCGCGCTCGGCATGGCGTTCTTCGAGCCGTGCCCTCAGTTTTTCGGCCGAACGCCGCATCTTGAACCGATGGAGCGCCCACAGGCTGGCGGCCGCGGTAAAGCCGCAGAGCAGCAAAAACAGGGGTGTGCGGTAGAAAACCGGCGGCACGCTGAAGTGCAGTACTGCCTCGTCGGCACTCAACTGGCCGTTCGGGTTCGTGGCGCGCAGCCGGAAACGGTAGTCGCCGGCGTCCAAGTTGGTGTAGACGGCCGTGCGTGCGGCCCCGACCTGCTGCCAGTCCGCGTCGACACCTTCGAGTTGATAGTGGAAATGCAGGCCGGGGTGGCCGGATAGGTTCAGCGCGGAATACGCAATCTCTATTCGTTCGGGTTGCGAATCCAGCCGAGCGGGCTTCAGCGGCGGAAACTGCTGGCCATCGACGGTGAAAGCGTCGATTACCGGCCTGGCGCTGATATGGGTGTGGTAGAAATGCGCAGGGTCGATCGAGATGACGCCCGCTGCGGTGCTGAACCATAGGCGCCCGTCGGTGCCCCGCACGGCGGTGGGTATGGGCAGCACCTGGTGCGGGTCGTTGGCGAGCCCACCCATGAGATCATGGCTGCGGTAGCTGACGAGATGCCCCGGGTCTCTCACCGCGCGCTGCAGTTCGGCGGCCGCCAGCTGGAAGATGCCGCCCTTGCTGTGCAGCCACAGGTCGTACGCGTTGCCCCCGTCCTGCGGGCTGCTGGGCGTTGCGATGATGGCGTAGATATTGTCGAACAGCCCGTTGTCCGGAAGCGGAAGGCTGTGGAATCGTTTGCCATCGAACCAGGCCAGGCCGCGCTGGCCGCCGATCCAGGTCCGGTCGGCCTGGTGCAGCATCGCGGTGACGTGGCCGACCTGCAATCCATCGCTTTTGTCCCATCGTGTGCCTGCGTCGCGGTCTCTGTTGCGCTCGTAAGTGATGATGAGATTGTCGCGGTAGCCGAACCACAGCCGGCCCGTCCGGTCAGTGCTGGCGCTGACCGGCATGCGTTGGGCGGGGTTGGCGTTTGGGGGCGGGAGCTTGAGCCACTGGCCGTTGCGCAAGCGGTAGAGCCCGGCGCGGTTGATCGAGATCCAGGGCTGCCCCGATTGATCGAGAGTCATGGCGCGCACCGCCGAATCCGGTTCTCCGGGGGTGGGGAAAGGAGCCATCAGTTCGACGTTGTCGTTGCGCACGCGCCAAACGCCGTTGCTGCCCGCCAGCCAGGTCGCGCCGTCCGTTGTGGTGACGGCGCTCTGGATCGGCGGCGGAACGGCGAGCTGGGTCAGCGACGCCCCGTCGAGCCGCAAGAGCGGCAGGTTGCTCGTGCCCGCGAAGATGCTGCCGTTGGCGCCGGGAGCCAGCGCAAAATTCAAGGCGTGCGGCGGAAAGTCGGCCAGTATGGCAGCCCGGTGGCGCAGGCGATCCAGCCCCGCGCTGGTGCCTATCCAGATGTTGCCCTCGGAGTCTTCAAGCAACGAACGGACGACGTCGCTGCTCAGGCCATCGCGCAATGAAAAATCCTGAGTGGCATCCAGCCGCGGAAGCTGCCATGGCGCATTGCCCGGTGGTGCAGGCGCATGGCGTATCCCGGCGGCGCTGGTCCCGATCCAGATGCCGCCATTGCGGTCGAACAGCAGGGTATTGGCGCCCTCGATGACGTTGAGGGCCTCGACCGCCAGATGGTCGTGCTGGACGATACGCTTGAGCGTTCCGCCATATCGCTCGGCCAGCCAGAGGGCGCCATCGGGCGACTGGGTAATCTGATTGACCCGATCTACCGCGATGCCGGTGTCGATGAAGGCCTTGCTCCCGGATGGAAGATAGAACAGACGTTCTTCATTGCTGGCCCATAGTGTGCCTGCCCGGTCGACGAATACGGCGTGCGCGTGCTGCCCGGGAAAATTCCAGTCGGCGCCGACACGCTGCCATGTCTGGCCGTCGAATCGCGCCAGTCCGTCGTTGGCGGCGGCCCAGATGGCGCCCCGAGGGTCCTGGGTGATGCCGTAGACGACGCCGCGCGGTAGCCGATAGCTGGGGGGATAGCGTTTGATACCGGTCTCGGTGATGAAGCTGAGGCCGCCCGTTCGCAGGCCGACCCAAAGCCCCCCGTCCACGGCCTTCAGCGCGGAGACGATTCCGAGCGTCTCGCCTTCGGGCGTTTCATAGCGCCGGAACGCCTCTCCATCGAAGCGATACAGGGAATCGTTCGTACCCAGCCAGAGGTGCCCGTCTCGCGTCTGCGCCATCGCGCCTATCTGGCTTGGCGCGCTGTCGGCGTTGGTCCAGCGCCGGTGCTCGAAGCTGTGCAGGCGCGATTCCGATGCCTGCGGCGCGGCGCAGCAAAGCAACAGCACCATAGTGACGACGCGAGCCGCATACGCCACCAGGGGGTCCAGGGGGCGTGACCGGGCTCGCTTGCACGAACAAAGCGAAATGGGGCTCGAAGCGCTCATCAGGCGGGGATCGAGAACAGATCGAGGTTGAGGCCTTGCTCCGGCGCTCCGGACCGGCTGCACCGGGGGCGTCCTGCCGCCCGAGCCGGCCGCGCAGGCTGCCAGCGAGATGGATGCGGCGAGAGTATACAAAGCCGATCGCCCGGTCTGGGGGGCGGCCTAGGGGTCTGGCAATTCACGCGAAGGCACGAATGTTCCATAAATGTTGAATTGTCCAATTAATGCGTCGCGGTACGAAAGACACTGGCCGTGCCAAAGGCGCTCACGCAGTAGAAACCGCCATACGGCCCAACCAGTTCTATAGGCGATCCAAAATGACCAACCCCAAGCTCGAAGTCCTGACCCCCGATAATTCCCAGCTCATCTTCATTGATCAGCAGCCGCAAATGGCGTTCGGCGTGCAAAGCATCGATCGGCAGACATTGAAGAACAACACGGTGGGCCTGGCAAAGGCGGCCAAGATCTTCAACATTCCCACCATCATCACGACTGTCGAAACAGAGAGCTTTTCTGGCTACACGTATCCGGAGCTGCTGTCTGTTTTTCCGGAGGCGCCGATCCTGGAACGCACTTCGATGAATTCCTGGGACGACCAGAAAGTACGCGACGCCCTGAAGAAGAACGGCCGCAAGAAGGTCGTGGTGTCCGGCCTGTGGACCGAGGTCTGCAACAACACTTTTGCCCTGAGCGCCATGCTGGAAGGCGACTACGAGATCTACATGGTAGCCGACGCGTCGGGAGGAACCAGCCAGGCCGCCCATGATTATTCCATGATGCGCATGGTACAGGCTGGCGTCGTGCCGGTCACCTGGCAGCAAGTGGCGCTTGAATGGCAGCGCGATTGGAAAAACCGCGACACCTACGACGCGCTGATGGCCCTGGTCAGGGAGCATTCGGGCGCGTACGGCATGGGCGTGGACTACGCGTACACCATGGTGCACAAGGCACCGCAGCGCGGCAACCATGGGCCGACCCTGGCTCCGGAACACGCGACACGATAACCAGCGGGGGCGGCGCGATGAAACTCTATTTGTTTTCCCTGGGTGCGGGCCTGCTTGTGGGCGTGATCTATAGCCTGATCAGCGTGCGTTCTCCTGCGCCGCCCCTGGTGGCCCTCATTGGACTGCTCGGCATTCTGGTGGGCGAGCAGATTGTGCCGGTGGGCAAGCGGCTGATGGCCGGCACGGCGTTCACGACGGCCTGCGCGGAGACCCAGGCGACCGACCACGTGCTTGGCCAGCTGCCGGGCCGGACGCCCACCCGCAAGGAAGTGATTTGACGAGCCGCCGCAGCGTACTGGGCGTGGCCACCAAGCTCGCATCCGCCGCCGCCCTCAGTGGTTTGTCCGGCGGCGCAAACCTGGCAGGTGCAACGCTTAAAGGAGATACCCCCGTGGCTGACGTTCACCCAGACATCATTTTCTACAACGGCCGGATCACTACCCTGGATCGAGGCAATCCCGCCGCGACCGCCGTGGCCGTCGCGGACGGGAAATTTGTAGCCGTGGGCAGTGACAGCGAGATTCTGGCCCTGCGCAGACCCCGCACCCGCTTGGTCGACTTGCTGCGCCGAGAGGTACTGCCGGGCCTGTACGACAACCATACGCACGTTGTGCGCGGCGGGCTGAATTACAACCTGGAGCTGCGCTGGGACGGTGTCCGCACGCTGGCCGATGCCATGGACATGCTGCGGCGCCAGGTGGCGATTACGCCGGCGCCGCAATGGGTGCGCGTGGTGGGCGGCTTCACCGAACATCAGTTTATCGAGAAGCGCCTGCCCACGATTGACGAGATCAACGCGATTGCGCCGGATACGCCGGTATTTCTGTTGCATCTCTACGATCGCGCGCTGCTGAACGGCGCCGCCCTGCGTGCGGTCGGCTATACCAGAGACACCCCGAATCCTCCGGGGGGCGAACTCATTCGCGATGGCAGCGGCAATCCCACGGGGCTGCTACTGGCCAAGCCGAACGCCATGATTCTGTACGCCACGCTGGCCAAGGGGCCGAAGCTTCCCTTTGAATACCAGGTCAATTCGACGCGCCACTTCATGCGCGAACTGAACCGGCTGGGCGTGACGGGCGTGATAGATGCGGGCGGCGGCTTCCAGAACTATCCGGACGACTATGCCGTCATCCAGAAACTGGCCGATGAAGATCAGATGACCATACGTCTGGCCTATAACCTGTTTACGCAAAAGCCCAAGGAAGAGAAAGACGACTTTCTCAAGTGGACGAGCAGCGTCAAGTACAAGCAGGGCACGGATTACTTTCGGCATAACGGCGCCGGAGAGATGCTGGTGTTTTCGGCGGCCGATTTCGAAGATTTCCGCCAGCCGCGGCCCGACCTGCCCGCGGAGATGGAAGGCGAGCTGGAAGAAGTGGTGCGCGTGCTGGCCCAGAACAACTGGCCCTGGCGGCTGCATGCCACCTATGACGAAACCATATCGCGCGCCCTGGACGTATTCGAGAAGGTGAACCGGGACATACCGCTGCGCGGTATCAATTGGTTCTTCGATCATGCCGAGACCATCTCCGACAAGTCCATCGACCGAATCGCCGAGCTGGGAGGCGGGATCGCCGTGCAGCATCGGATGGCCTACCAGGGCGAATATTTTGTGGAGCGCTACGGGGCGAAAGCCGCCGAAGCGACCCCGCCGGTGGCGAAAATACTCGACAAGGGCGTGAAAGTCTCCGCCGGCACCGACGCGACCCGTGTAGCCTCATATAACCCTTGGGTATCGCTGTCGTGGATGGTCACTGGCAAGACGGTGGGAGGCTTGCGTCTGTACCCGGCCCGCAACCTGCTTGACCGCGAGACGGCGCTCAGGATGTGGACAGAGAACGTGGCGTGGTTCTCGAACGAGGAAGGCAAACGAGGGCGTATTCAGGTAGGCCAGTTCGCCGACTTCATTGTGCCGAGCAAGAGCTATTTTGACGTGCCCGAAGATGAGATCTCCTTCCTGACCTCGCATCTGACTGTAGTCGGGGGACGTGTCGTCTACGCCGACGATCAATTCGCACCGCTCGACGACCGGCCCATACCGCCGGCCATGCCAGACTGGTCGCCCACGCGGCTGTTCAAGGGCTATGGCGCCTGGGGCGATCCGGAGGGTGCGGGAAGGAACTCCCTGCAGGCAGCGCGCTACCACGCCATGGCAGCCTGCGGCTGCGCCGCGGCTTGCGGTCTGCACGGGCACGACCATGCCCGGGCGTGGGCCTCGAACGCGCCCACCTCTGACCTGCAGGGCTTCTTCGGCGCGCTGGGTTGCGCGTGCTGGGCGGTGTAGCGGCATGGGCACTTTCAACACCCTGCAGCAAACCCAGACCGGACCCCTGAAGAACGGGTTGGGCGGCCGTGCTGTCCGCATGGTTGCCTATCTGGGTTTGTGCGCTGCATACCTGCAAGGGGGGATCGTCAAGCTGATGGATTTCCCTGGCGCAGTCGCTGAAATGACGCACTTCGGGCTGGCGCCGGCATCGCTTTACGCTGTGCTGGTCATCGTGCTCGAATTGGGGGCGTCGGCGATGGTGCTGACCGGGCGGCTGCGATGGCTGGGGGCCATCGCGCTGGCGGGCTTTACGCTGCTGGCGACGTTCATCGCCCTGCGCTATTGGGAAATGCCCGCCGGGCAGGCCCGGTGGATGGCCGCCAATGCGTTCTATGAGCACCTGGGCCTGGTCGGCGGCTTCCTGCTCGTGGCCTGGCTGGATCTGCACGAGAGGCGTCCATGACCGAACCAATGTCCCGGCCGGCACAGGCCCGGGCGAATGGCTTTGCTCCCTTGAAGCAAAGCCTTTTCGCCGTGTTGTGGGTGGCCACGATCGTCGGCAACACCGGAAGCTTTATCCGGGATGTGGCCAGTGCCTGGCTGATGACGGACCTGTCCACCTCGCCCGTGGCTGTATCGATGGTGCAGGCGGCGGCGACGCTGCCTGTTTTCCTGCTGGCGATTCCCGCAGGGGTGCTTTCCGACATTCTGGATCGTCGCAAGTTGCTGATCGGCATTCAGTTGCTGCTGGCCGGTGTCAGCGTGTGCCTGGTGCTGCTGTCAGTGTTCAACATGCATACGGTGGCTTCCCTGGTGGCGCTGACGTTCCTGGGCGGCATAGGAGCCGCGCTGATGGGGCCCACCTGGCAGGCCATCGTGCCCGAATTGGTCGACCGCAAGCAACTGAAGGATGCCGTCGCGCTGAATTCGCTGGGCGTGAACATTGCCCGCGCGGTGGGACCGGCGCTGGGCGGCTTTCTGCTGGCGACACTGGGGGCGGCGCTGACATACGGCGTGGACGTGATCACCTACGTGTTCGTGATTGCCGCCCTGGTCTGGTGGCGCAGGCCGCAGGCCGAGCCGGATCCGCTTTCCGAGCGGTTTCCGGGCGCCTTCCGCGCCGGCCTGCGCTATGCGCGTTCGAGCCGCGAACTGCACGTCGTGCTGCTGCGCGCCTTCCTGTTTTTCGCCATGGCGAGCGCGGTTTGGGCACTGCTTCCCCTGGTGACCCGCCAGCTGCTGGACGGCGGCGCCAATTTCTACGGCATGCTGCTGGGGGCGGTGGGCCTCGGCGCCGTAGGCGGAGCGGTGATCCTGCCGCGGTTGCGCAACCGGCTGAGCGCGGATGGGCTGTTGCTGATGTCCGCCCTGGTGACGGCCGTCGTCATGGGAGGCCTGGCCTTTGCTCCTCCGAAGGCCCTGGCCGTGGCCATGTTGCTGGTATTGGGCGCCGCATGGATCACTGCGCTGACGACCCTGAACGGCGTGGCGCAGGCCATCTTGCCGAACTGGGTGCGAGGCCGTTCACTGGCGGTTTACCTGACCGTGTTCAATGGCGCCATGACCGCAGGCAGTCTCAGCTGGGGCGCGGTGGCGACGGCGATCGGCGTGCCGTTCACCCTGCTGACCAGCGCGGTTGCGCTGGTGCTGGTCGGCCTGTTCGCGCACCGTGTCAAGTTGCCTGCTGGCGAAGACGATCTCGTCCCGTCTAATCATTGGCCCGAGCCCTTGACGGCCACGCCTGTGGAATCGGACCGGGGTCCCGTGCTGATCCAGATCGAGTACAGAGTGCGCGTCGAGGACAGGCCTGCCTTTCTGCGCGCGCTGACCAGGTTGTCCGGCGAACGCAGGCGTGATGGGGCCTATGCCTGGGGCGTGGCGGAAGATTCCGCCGACGCCAGCGTGATGCTGGAATGGTTCCAGGTAGAGTCGTGGGCCGAGCATCTGCGCCAGCACAGGCGAGTTTCAAAGGCCGACGCTGACATCCAGCAAGAGGTGTTGCAGTTTCATCAGGGCGAGCAGCGGCCGCTGGTGAGGCATTACCTCGCGTGCTCGCCAGTGTGAGCCCGGCATGCGGCGCGGCTTACTTTTCGGGCCCGTCGCGCCGTTGCGGCTTTATATTGCCCACGATGCCGCGCTGTCGTGCCCAGATGATGGCGGCGCTGCGTCGGTGCACGTCGAGCTTGCTGTACAACGACGCCACGTGGTTGCGCACGGTATGGTGTGAAAGTTTGAGCTTTTGCGCGATGTCGGCATCGCTCAGGCCATTGCACATCAGTTCGAGAACCTCGCGTTCGCGTCCCGTCAGGTCGGCCAGCTCGGCGTGGTTCCTGGACTGTATGTCGGGTTGACGGATCTGCGCCAGCTTTTCAATGACGGTCTGACTGAACCAAGAGGCGTCGGTCATGACGGCTTCAATGGCCGCCATCAGCTCCGCTTCGTTGCGCTTGCGTTCTGTGATGTCCTGCAGAACGGCCAGTATGCAACGCTGCCCCTGGATGGTGACGGGCTCGGCGGAGAGCAGGCAGTCGAGCACGCTGCCGTCGTGGGCGCGCAGTCGAATTTCATGATTGCGCAGCCCGTTGTCCTGCAGGATGCGCGCCAGTGCCGCGTCATAGGCTTCGCGTGGCACGCACAGCCTGCTCAAGGTGCCGGTATGCTGGGCCAGATCGTCGATCGTGAAGCCCAGGGCCGTCACGAACGCGTCGTTCACTTCCAGCACCTCGCCCTCGGGCGTGCTCAGCAACATGGGAGCGGGGGCCAGCCGGAACGCCTTGGAAAACCGTTCCTCACTATGGCGCAGGGCGTCTTCCGCCTGCTGGCGCGACTGCAGGTCGATGAAGGTGAACAGCATGCAGGGGTGCAGGTCGTCGCCAATTTCTATGGGCTGACCCGCCACGACCACGCGATTGCTGCTGCCGTCGGGCAGAGACACCTGCGATTCCATTTGGGGGATGGTGCGGCCTTCTTTGAGCCTCTGGCGGGTTTCCGCGGTGCGACCCGCATCGCCCAGGATGTCCAGTTCGCGCAAGGACTTGCCCAGCACGTCCTGGCGGCGATAGCCGGTCATTTGCAGAAATCCCGGGTTGACCTTCACGAAGCGCATGTCGATCAGCGAACAGATTATCGCCGGGGCAGGGTTGGCGTTGAAGGTACGCTCGAAGCGCTCTTCGGCGGCGTATCGCTGGGTGATGTCCAGCAGTATGAGCACCATGCCCTGCGGCTGCCCGTCCGCACCTGACAGTACCAGGCTGCGGACCTGATGAACGCGCCGGAACTCCGGGTCGTCCCTGCTGCTGACTTCGACTTCCAGCTCCTGGAACGTTTCGCCTGCGAGGGCGCGATCCATGGGACACTGCCGGGCGGCCAGCCTGCGCCGATCGAGATCGCGCAACGTATAACGCTTGCGGTAGCCTGCCGCGGTGCCGCCCAAGTCGGCCAGTTTTGCCGCGCCGTGCATGGACAAGGCGGTGTCGTTGGCCCACGCGATGTGGCGGTCGGTATCAAGCAGGATGATGCCTTCCACCAGGCCCTTGACGATGTCCAGCAGCAGCCGACGCTCTGGGGTGAAGACGGTAGCCTGTGGTTTCATGCGCCTCCGCGAATCCGCGCGTGCGAAACGCCGCGCCGGGACCGCAGAGTCGAAAGTACTAGAAAATCCACCCGCGGTGCGCGCTTCGTGGCGATGAGCCTGTGACTTGACGCCGATGGCAGTTCCCACTATCGTAGTGAGAACGATCATTCTCGAAAAGCCCATGATGCAGGCCGCGAACGCCGTCGACCCCGACTCGGCGCTGCTGGACACCACCGAACAACTGATTTATTCGGGGGGCATCCACTCCACCGGCATGGATGCCATCGTGCGGCGCTCGGGCGTGGCGCGCAAGAAGATCTACAGCCGATATCCCACCAAGCAGGCGCTGGTGGCTGCTGCTCTGCAACGGCGCCACGAACGCTGGATGGCGTGGTTCGTGGCCGCCACCTCGTCGGCTGCCGAGCCCCGCGCGCGCCTGCTTTCGGTTTTTCCGGCATTGCAGTCCTGGTTCGGTACGCCCGATTTTCATGGGTGCGCGTTCTTGAACGCAGCCGGTGAAATCGGCGATCCCCGGAACGAGATCCGCAAGATTGCGCGCCTGCATAAAGCGCGTCTGCTGGCCTATCTGCAGGACCTGGCGCGGGCCGATGGCGCCGCAGACCCCGATGCCCTGGGTCGGCAACTGCTGATGCTGGTCAACGGCGCGATTGCCGACGCGCTGATCTTCGGCGGGGTTCAGGCTGCCCAGGCCGCCAGCGACGCGGCGCAGAAGCTTCTGCAGGCCTCGCCGGCCGACCATCCATGAGTCCGGATTATTGAAAAGGAAAGCATCATGACTGAGGTCCAGCACACCCGCCCACCCTCGCCCCCATTTACCGAAGAGACTGCCAGGCTGAAAGTCAGGCTGGCCGAAGATGCCTGGAACTCGCGCGACCCCGCGAAGGTGGCGCTTGCGTACACCCCGCAAACCCGGTGGCGAAATCGTGCGGAGTTCATTACCGGGCGTGACGAGGCCCGAGCTTTCCTGGCGCGCAAGTGGGCCAGGGAGCTCGACTACCGCTTGATCAAAGAGCTATGGGCGTATGGCGGGAGCCGAATCGCCGTAAGGTACGCCTATGAGTGGCATGACGATTCCGGCAACTGGTTTCGCTCGTACGGCAACGAGAACTGGGAATTCACCGCCGACGGATTGATGTGCAACCGCTATGCGTCGATCAACGACGTGCCCATCACGGCGGCGGACCGCAAGTTTCATTGGCCGCTTGGGCGGCGCCCCGACGACCATCCCGGCCTGACCGAGCTGGGGCTGTAACGCGGGCTGGCCGGAAGGGCGAGACTGCCCCTCGGGGCATACGCCCTCCAGCCGGCACCGGGTCAGCGGTTGCTAACCCCCTTTGATGTCGGCCTGTTGGATCACTTCGGTCCACTTGCGCATTTCGGCATCGATGAACTGACCGAACGCGGCCGCATTGCCCGGGCTGGGGTCCATGCCCTGAGACAGGAACCGCTGCCTGATGTCGGCGTCCGCCAGGGCCTGGTTGATGTCGGCGTCGAGGCGTTGTGTGATGGCCGCCGGCACGCCGGCCGGCACCATGAACCCGTACCAACCCGATGCAATGACGCGCGGCAGCCCCTGGCTCCGCAGGGTGGGCGCGTCCGGATAGATCGCGCTGGGTTCTGATGAAGCTACGCCAAGCACGCGCAGCTTGCCGCTTTCGATATGAGGCAAAGCCGCGGTTATAGCGGTCAGGGTCGCGTCCAGGCGGCCCGCCAGCAGGTCTGTGTACGCCATGACGTCGCCGCGGTATTGCACCACCAGGCCCTTGACGTCGGCGTCTCGCAAGAAGAGCTCCGCCGCCAGATGGGGAAGCGAACCGTTGCCAGGCGAGCCGAAGGTCAGACCATCGGGCCGTGTCCTGCCATAGGCGATCAGCTCCTGAGCGGTTTTGGCAGGAGACTGCGCATTGACGACCAGGAACAGCGGCACCGTGGCCACCATCGCAACGGGTTGCAAATCCTGCTTCGGGTCGTAGCCCAGCTGGCCGTAGAGCGCCTGCAAGGTGGAATAGGGCGCGGCCGCGTAAAGAAGCGTGTAGCCGTCGGCGGGAGCATCCGCCACGAATTCATTGGCCACGCGTGTGCCCGCGCCTGCCTTGTTCTCGACGACAAATGGCTGGTTCAGCCGCTTCGACAGATAGTCCGCGAGCAGCCGGGCCGAGAGGTCGCTGGGACCGCCGGCACCATACGGCGACACGATTTTCACGGTGCGAGAGGGCCAGCTGTCTTGCGCCCACGCCCGGGGCAGCGCACCGGTGCAGGCAGCCGCGGCGGCGGCATACAACAGCGTTCTTCGGCTTATTGTCATGCTTGTCTCCTGATTGTTTGAATAAGGAGCGTCCGCCACGGTACTGCCACCCACGCCGCTTGCGCGAACCTCGTGAGCCGATGATAGAGGGGGTGTTCTATTAGAACAATTTTCAAATTATTGACGACCTACAACTTCAACTTATAAATTGGTGCAGCCGCCGCACCACTATGACAGGAACGCCGACATGGCCATGGAAGTCACGCTCAGACAATTGCGGGCCTTTATTACCGTACTGGAAAGTGGCAGCTTCTCGGTGGCGGCCGATACCATGCACCTGTCGCAGGCTGCGCTCAGCGGACTGGTCAAAGAACTGGAGAGCCGCCTGGGGGTCCGCTTGCTCGACAGGAACACGCGCAACGTCAGCGCGTCCGTGGTCGGCGCCGAATTCGAGCCCATGGTCCGGCGCGTGTTGGGCAGCCTCGATGAGGCACTCGAAAGCGTCACCAACCTGAAGGAACTGCGGCGGGGGCTAGTGCGCGTGGCGGCGCCCGAGACGCTGTCTTGTACGCTGTTGCCAGAACTGATCGCAGGTTTTGGCGCACGCCATCCGGGGGTGGACATCCGATTTGACGACGTGCCCATCGAGCAGGTGCTTTCTGGGCTGCACAGCGGCAGTTCCGACATAGGTTTCGGTCCGGCGGGCGTGCTGACCGACGACAGCCTGCACGCGCACCTGGTGCGTGTCGATCCGCTATGGGCGGCGCTGCGGCCCGATGACCCGCTGGCCGAACGCCCCTCGGTCAGCTGGAAAGCATTGCGCGCCCGGCCCTTGATCAATTACATGCCGAACCTGGTGCGCAATGTGCTCAGCAATGTGCCGTCGCGCCAGCACCCGGAACATATCGTGCCGGTGCATCGCGTCAACACGGCGCTATCGCTGTTGCGTGTCCGGCCTGGCTATGTGATTTGTCCGGCCATGGCGCGGCCTCTGGTGGAAGGGTTTGGCCTGGTGTTCCGGCCCTTGTGCCAGCCTACCGTGACGTGGCGAATCGCGTTGTTCGCACGTGAACGTTCGACGCTGTCGCCCGCCGTGGAGAGCTTCCTGGATTACGCATTGGCAACCGCCCAGGCCGACGCGCAGGAGGTCGAGCCCCCGGCGGGGCGCACGCCCGCGGGCAGTGCGCGACGCTGATATTGATAATTTCATCTTATAAATGGGTCGGAAATCTCGTCTTGTTCGATAAAAGTCCGACCGGTATCTTAGGCTGCAGCCTTCGGGCGCCTGCCTGTGCGAGCGCCGCCTGCATGATGCCGAAGGCAATGATGACCATGCCGGCCGCTCATGAACTCAACCCTGGATTCATTTCTTTCGCCCAATTCGATCGCGGTGGTGGGCGCGTCGTCGCACCCTGAGAAGATTGGCGCGGTGCCCTTGCGCTATCTGGCGCAGCATGGGTTCCCGGGGCAGGTGTATGCCGTGAACCCTCGCGCGGCAGAGATCGGCGGCCGCCCCGCTTTCTCGACGCTGCGCGAGGTGGGCGCACCGATAGACCTGGCCATTCTGGCCATCCCGTCGGCGGCGGCCGACGCGGCGCTGGACGATGCAATTGCCGCCGGTGTCAAGAATGTCGTCATGTTCACGGGTGGCTATGCCGAGTCGGGAGACGCGGGCGCGGCCGCCCAGAGGGCGCTCGCGCACAAAGCCCGCAGCGCCGGCATCCGGGTGCTGGGGCCCAATTGCCTGGGGTTCATGAATATCGGCCGTTCGGTCTACGCCACTTTCTCGCCGGTGGTGTCCACCGGTCTGGCCAAGCCTGGTCCGGTGGGCCTGGTGAGCCAGAGCGGCGCGTTCGGCGCGTATGCGTATGCAATGGCCCGCGAGCGCGACCTGGGCCTGTCCATGTGGATCACGACGGGCAACGAGTCGGATATCGATGTGGCGGATTGCATTATGTGGATGGCCAGCGACCCCGCCACCCGGGTCATCATGGCCTATCTGGAGGGCTGCCGCGATGGCGCGCGACTGAGGCAGGCGCTGGAAATGGCGCGTGCCGCGGACAAGCCAGTGGTTGTGGTGAAAGTGGGGCGCACGGCCCTGGGCGCCCGTGCCGCGCAATCGCATACCGCCGCCATGGCGGGCGACGACGCGATCTACCAGGCACTGCTGCGCCAGCACGGCGCCTGGCGCGCGCGCGGTATCGAAGAGTTCTTCGATATCGCCCATTGCCTGGCGGTGGCCGTCCGCCCGCCGAATGCCCGTGTCGGACTGCTGACGGTGTCAGGCGGGGTCGGCGTGATGATGGCCGACGACGCCGCCGAAGCCGGGCTGGATGTGGCCGAGCTTCCGCCGGCCGCGCAGTCATTGATCCGCGAACGGGTGCCGCTGGCCACCACCCTCAATCCGGTAGACCTGACCGGACAGGTCACGGCCGACCCGTCGGTGCTGGAGGTGGCGGCGCGGGCCATGCTGGGTGAAGCAGGGCACGGCAGCCTGCTGATCTTCCTGGCCGCGTTCGGCGCGACGCCCGCCATGCAACAGAGGCAGCTCCAGCTGGCGCGGACCTTGCGCGATGAATTTCCGGGAAGACTGATCCTGTTCAGCACGCTGGCCGACGCCGCGCACCAGCGGGCGCTCGAAGCCGAGGGGTGTGTCTGCTACAGCGATCCGGCACGGGCTGTACGCGTGCTGGCTGCCATGCGCTTCTTTCACCACCTTCCGGCTTCGCGGACGCCGGCGCCGGCCTGCCCGCCGGTGCGCCTGCGCGCCGATGCGCATGATGAGGCCGAGGCCATGCAGCTGCTGGCCGAGCACGGCATACCTATGGTCGTGGCGCGCACCGCCCTCACGCTTGAGCAGGCACTCGACCACGCACAGGCACTGGGATACCCGGTAGCGATGAAGGTGCTGTCCGCCGACATTGCGCACAAGAGCGAAGTCGGGGGCGTGCACTTGAACATTGCCGATGCCCAGGGCGTGGCCGATGCTTACCATCGCATTCTGCACGACGTCCGAACCCGCGCGCCGCAGGCGAGAGTCCGCGGGGTGCTGGTGGCGCCCATGGTTGGTGGAGGTGTGGAGTGCATCCTGGGGGTGCGGCGCGATGCCGGGCTGGGGCCCGTACTGATGCTCGGCGCGGGTGGGGTGCACGTCGAGTTGCTGCGCGACATCAGTCTGCGGCTCGCCCCGATCGACCACGACCAGGCGCGAGAGATGATCGCCGAATTGAAGACGGCGCCGCTGTTGCAGGGTTACCGCGGGAGTCCCGCGGCGGACACGGACGCGCTGGCAGACGCGATGGTACGGCTGTCCCGGTTTGCCGTCGCGGCGGGCGATACGCTGGAGTCCGTCGAACTGAACCCATTCGCGGTGTTGCCGCGAGGTCAGGGCGCGTGCGCGCTGGATGCGGTGCTGCATACCCGCGACACCCGTTCGGCCGCTGCGCAGGCAGTCATGACGACCTTGCCGCTTTTCGAGATGGCACGCATGCGGGCCTCGAACACCGCGCGCAAACACCCCGTTGCCGGCTACGCCGGCGACAGCCCCGCGTCGCGGCAGCGGTGGGTGAACCAGTTCACGCATACCCGCAGGCTGCGCGGCCCGGAAGACAAGGAAGTCGTGACGCCCAACAACGACACCCTGTTCACCAATGCCTGGCTCGATCTTGCGCAGGGCCCATTGATCATCGATGTGCCGGCCATGGGGCAGCGCTACTGGGTATTGGGTTTCCTCGATGCGTGGACGAATCCCTGGGCCTACGCCGGCCGCCGCACGACAGGCGGCGATGCGCAGCGTCTGTTCGTGCACGGCCCAGGCTGGAACGGCGATGTTCCCGAGGGCATGCATCCAATAAGCGCGCCGTGCCACGATGTATGGGTGATAGGGCGCATACTGGCCGATCCGGATCCCAACGACCTGGCGCGGGTGCACGCGCTGCAGGACGCCTACGCCATCACGCGGCCTGACGGCAGTCCGGCATTGTCGAGGCTGGACGTGTTGCTCGACAACCGCGACGCCGGCGTACCGGATGCCGACGAGTACATGCGCGTGTTGCGGACCATGTTGGAACGTAATCCGCCTGCCGGCAGCTTGCCCGGCTGGCCGCCCGCCCGCGCTGAATTGCAGCACGCGCTGGACGAGGTCTATACCGAATTGCGCGACGTCGCTCAGCCCTCGGAACTGGGCGGGGGCTGGACCACGGCCGTCACCGTGCGAACCAGTTTCGGCGATGACATCGTGACGCGCGCGCGAGTGGCGCGCAACTGGATAGGCACACTCGGTATCGACGAAGCCATGTACATCATGGCCGAGGTCGACGCGAACGGCGAACCCTTGACCGGCGCGCGACGCTATGTGCTGCGGTTTCCGCCTGGGGGCACACCTCGGGTCGGCGCTTTCTGGTCGATCACTTTGTATCGGCGCAGCGACTGCCTGCTGGTGGCGAATGCCATCCACCGGTATTCCATCGGTGACCGCACACCAGGCCTGGCACTGGACGCGGATGGCGGCCTGAGCATCCACATCCAGGGGCAGGATCCTGGCGCGGGGCACAACTGGTTGCCCGCCCCGCGCGATGAGGCTTTCTACCTGACCTTGCGCATCTACCAGCCGCAGGCCGTGCATCTGGATGGAGATTTTGAATACCCGCCGGTGCGGCGCCTGCCCTGAGGGCGGGCAAGTCCGGTGCCTGGCCGGCCGGATCGTCGATAATGGCGGGTCATCATCATGACCTGGTCAGCGCTATGCGTACTGATAGCCGACTTTCCCGGATGCTGCACGTGTTGCTGCATATGGCGCGCGCCGAGCAACCCATGACGTCCGAGCACATCGCACGCATGCTGGATACCAACGCGGCCGTCGTCCGGCGGACCATGGCCGGCCTGCGGCAGGCGGGCTATGTGCAGTCCGGCAAGGGCCATCACGGCGGTTGGCGGCTGGCCTGCCCCCTCCAGGACATTACGTTGCTCAATGTGCACCAGGCCGTTGGCGGGCCAAAGGTCTTTGCCATCGGGGCCGATCGCGATCATCCCGATTGCGCTGTTGAACGCGTGGTGAATGCCGCCCTCGCCGAGGCTTTGCAACAGGCCGAGGCTCTGCTGGTACAGCGCCTGGCTTCGATCAGCCTGGCGGATCTGGCGAGCGAGTTTGACGCCGTGTGCGGTGCGCGGCCCGCGGTTTCCACATAGAAACGTCGGGCTCACGGCGCCGGTCAGCCCGGGGCAGAACCAATGCCTTCATACGCCAGGCCTGCAGTGAGGCCTGCCTGCCCGCTGCGGGCGCCGGCGCGGCGCGTGGGGCAGTACTCGCGGCAACCGGGCGGGCGCTGGCCCGGGGCATTATTCGGGCTGGCCTCGCAGCGCGGTACCATTGCTTCCGGATCAGGACGGCGTCATGTCGGCCGCAGCTTTGGGGGCAGGAACGGTGGTTGTGCGCAAGGCTCGTACAGAAGACAGACGCGAACAGCCGGCAAGCTGGAAGCGCCGCGCATATTGGGCGCTGGGCATGCTGATGCTGGCGCTGGCCATCGTGGGTGCGGTGCTGCCGGTGATGCCCACCACCATTTTCGTGATTCTGGCGGCCGGCTGTTTCGGGCGCGCGTCACCGCGCTGGGAGGCCTACCTGCTGCGGCACCCGAAGTTCGGCCCTACGCTGGTCGCGTGGCGCGAGCAAGGGGCGATTTCCGTGCGCGGAAAACTGCTGGCGGTGGCTGGAATTTCACTGGGTATAGGGGTGTTCTGGTTCACCACCCGCCCCGCCTGGTGGCTCGGCATGATGGTCAGCGCATTCATGGTTGCTTGCGCGATCTGGGTGGTCACCCGCCCGGCGCCTCGTTGATCGGCGCACCTTGCCGTCAACCCTGGACGCGCGAGCCAAGCAGGCTTGATGCGCCTGGGCCCACCGGCGCGCCTGGCGGGCGCGCCGGCGATGTTCAGCCCTGTGCTGCGGGTATTTCCAGCCCGCGCTGCACCGCCGGACGCGCTACAAAGGCGTCCAGTGCGCGGCTTACGTTGGGGAATTGTGCAATACCTACCAGATCTCCCGCCTCATAGAACCCAATGAGATTGCGCACCCAGGGGAAAGTCGCGATATCGACGATGCTGTAGTTTTCGCCCATGATCCAGGCGCGGTCGGCGAGCCTGCCATCCAGTACGCCGAGCAAGCGTTTCGATTCCGCCACGTAGCGATCGCGTGGACGCTTGTCTTCGTAGTCCTTGCCCGCGAACTTATGGAAAAACCCCAGTTGTCCGAACATGGGGCCGATGCCGCCCATCTGGAACATGAGCCATTGCAGTGTCTGGTAGCGGGCAGCCGTATCGTGCGCGATGAAACGGCCGCTCTTGTCGGCCAGATACACCAGGATGGCGCCTGACTCAAAGAGCGCCAGCGGCTTGCCGTCAGGGCCCTCATGATCAAGGATGGCCGGGATCTTGTTGTTCGGGTTCAGTGAAAGAAACTCGGCCGACATCTGGTCCTGCGTGTCGAAAGCCACCCGGTGCGCCTCGTAGGGCAGGCCCGTTTCTTCGAGCATGATCGAAACCTTCACCCCATTGGGTGTGGGCAGCGAATACAGCTGGATGCGGTCGGGGTGCCTGGCGGGCCATTTGCGTGTGATGGGAAAATCGCCGAGATCAGCCATTGCGGTCCTTGGAGAGGCGGGGGCTTTCTATCGTAGCTGAACCCCATGCGAGATGCAGACTTCCTTCACCGCGGGGCCTTCCGAACTCTCATGCAGACCGGCCCACAGACGGGCCAGAGGAAGCGCCGCCCGGTGCGGCAATGTTTCCGCTCGGGCCCGGCGCTTCCATCGTTGCCCTGTGGTCAGCGGCTGCCGCCAGTGGCCGGATACTGCGGGCTGGGAGTGTTGGAGTTGTTGTCCGGGATCGTGGCCGGCGGTGGCGGCGGGGTCGTGCCTTGCGTCTGGCTACGGTCGTAGCGCGTGTCGCGGTCATGGTGGTGGCCGGTGCATCCGCCGAGTGCCAGGCCGGCAGCAACGATGGGCAGTGCAAGCAGTCTGAGCTTCATAACAACCTCCTGTTGTTTAAGGTGCAACCGGTTCAGCATGTAGCGTGCCACGCCAGCCAGCGTCCGGGGCGTGCGCTCCTAGTCTTCATCATGCGTGCGCGATTTTTTCCGCGTTTGTAATTCCGTGCCAGCGACAATCGCCCAGGCGCGGCCAGCGTGCCTATCGGTCCATTGCGCGGCCCGCGAAATGTTGAAGGGTGTCGAGGCGGCGCGGGATGCGATACAATTATTTGATGCATCATTTAATTTCAGATGCCGGCCAGAGCTGCGTCGCGCGTCTGGCCCTGTGCCTGCCTTGCCATGCCTGATGTACCGGATGGCCCGCATGGCGCCGCGCAGCAGCGTACTCAGGCGCCGGAAGGCGAAAGCCGCTCGGTGAGCCGCAATCGCCCGCGCGCCGCCGACTTGGCTCAGGAGCGCGCTCCAGCCCATGTGCCGTTGTGGCTGCTGGCCTTGTTCACCTTCAGCGGCACGCTGGCCATGCACATTTTCGTGCCGGCGCTGGCGATGGCGGGCCGCGACCTGCAGGCGGGCAATGGCGCCATGCAGCTGACGGTGAGCCTCTACATCCTGGGCCTGGCAGTGGGGCAGTTGATCTACGGTCCTCTTTCCGATCGCTTTGGGCGCAGACGTGTGTTGATGGCGGGCCTGGCCATCTATACGGTTTCGGGGCTCGCAGCCGCCCTGGCGCCCCAGGTCCATGCACTCATCGCCGCTCGGTTGTTCCAGGCATTGGGTGGATGCGCCGGCCTCGTTTTGGGGCGCGCCATGGTGCGCGACACGGCTGCTCCCGCCGAAGCTGCCAAGCGTCTCGCGCTGCTGAACCTGATGGTTACCGTGGCTCCGGGCATTGCACCCATCGTCGGTGGAGCCCTGGCCGGCGCGCTCGGGTGGCGCGCCGTACTGTTCGTGCTGTGTCTGCTGGGGTTCGTGAACCTGGTGTTTGCCTGGCGCCTCCTGCCCGAGACAGGCGCTGTTCGCGCTCGTATTTCGCCCGCCACATTGGCACGCCATTACCGCTCTCTGCTGGGCTCTCGCCGGTTTCTAGGGCTTGCAGTGGGAGGCGGATGCGCCACGACGTCGATGTTTGCGTTCGTGGCCGCGGCGCCGTTCATCTTCGTAGACCAGTTGCAGCGCCCTGCGGACGAGGTGGGCCTGTACCTGGCGGTGCTGGTGTCGGGAGTGTGGCTGGGCAGCGTCATCGCCGCGCGCCTGATTGGCCGCTTGCCCATGGCACGGCTACTGGTGGCGGGGCATGCGTTGAGCGCCTTGTCGGCGCTGGCTTTCCTGCTGATGGTGCTGACTGGCCATGCCACGGTTGCGACCATTATCGTGACGATGTTCCTGTACACCCTGGGCGCCGGCGTGGCGGGGCCGACCGCCCTGACACTGGCGATCAGTGTCAATCCTGCGGTCATCGGCTCGGCGGCGGGTCTGTACGGCGGGATTCAAATGGCCGTTGGCGCCCTCTGTGCCGCCTTGGCGGGCCTGGGCCCATCGCCCGCCCTGTCGACGGCGCTGGTATTGTCCGGCGCAGGGGTGCTCGGACAGTTCTCGTTCTGGGCCGCCGGGCGTGTCCGCGTGGCGGCTTGACCGGTGGCGTGCAGCCGGTCAAGCCGCCAGCGCGCCCGTATGCTTGCCGGGCCCCCGCGCCCCCGGGCGGCGCCGGGCAGGCGGGGGCCACGAGCTTACTGGGCCATCAGCCCAAGCTGTTCGATCAGCTTTTTGTCTTTTGCGTACGTGGCAATGGCCCACTCACGGTAGTCTTCACTGCTGCGGTAGGCAGGCTCCTGGTTGAGCTGCTTCATAACTTCCATGCTGCGAGTCGAGAACAAGGCCTGCTTGAAGGCGTCGTGCAGAACGCGCACGACCTGCGGATCCATGCCAGCGGGGCCCGCCAGGCCGTAGGGCGAGCTGGACACCACGCCGTAGCCCAACTCTTGCGCGGTAGGCACGTCCGGCCAGCGCTTGGTGCGCTCTTCGCCGAACGTCACCAGCAGGCGCATCTTGCCCGAGTCGACGAACTGATCCCAGCCTGTGGCGTCGCTCTGCGCCATGATGTGCCCGCCCAGCAAAGCCTGCTGCATATCGGCGTTACCCTTGAATGGCACGTGGTTCAGTTTGACCTTGGCATTGATGGCGATTTCTTCCATCAGCAGGTGCGGCGACGAGCCTATGCCGGTCGAGCCGTAATCGATAGTGCCGGGTTTTGCGCGTGCTGCCTCGATGTACTCGTCGAACGTCTTGAAGGGGGAATCGGAACGGACGGTGAAACCGAAGGTGTAGCCTGACAGGCCCACGATATAAGTGAAATCCTTGATCGGGTCCCAGTCGGTTTTCATCATGTAGGGCATGCGCAGCATGCCCAATGGAAACAGGCTGATGGTGTAGCCATCGGGCTTGGCGGTCTTTGCCATGTTGGCGGGCCCCAACGTTCCTCCTGCACCCGGGCGGTTCTCGACGATGACGTTCTGTCCCAGGTGCTTGCTGGCGTCTTCCGCCACGGCGCGCAGATGCCGATCGGTGGACCCGCCCGCGGGAAAGGGCACGATCAGTGTCACGGGCTGGCTCGGAAACCGGGATTGGGCCTGCGCCGGCAAGGGCAGGGCGGTGCAAGCGGCGGCGGCTAGCGCCAGCCCCACGCAGGTACGGCGGGTGATGGGATGTTGCATTCGTTTTGTCTCCTTTGGTGTCTTACCGGAAGGGCCGCGTGGCGTGGCCCCCCTGGCGTTGATGCTCCGCCTGGCGGCGGGCATTACGGGTTGGGGCTGCCGGCTATTCGGCCGTCATGCCTTTGTCGCGCGCGAGCGCGCCCCACTTCTGATAATCGCTGCTGATGCGCTGCGCCATCTCGGGTGCCGGCTCGAAATGCGCAATCGTGCCGGCGCTGATCAGTTTCTGCTGTATCTCGGGTTCGGCCAGGATGACCCGCAATTCGCGGTTCAGGCGTTCGATGACGGCGTCGGGCGTGCCGGCAGGCGCCAGGAGGCCGCCCCAGGATACGGCGCTGAAGCCGTCGAACCCCTGTTCGCTGATCGTGGGTACATCGGGCAGCACCGAAACCCGCTGAGGCGACCCCACGGCCAGTGCGCGCAGCTTGCCCGCCTGTATATGGGGCAGGGCTGCCACCAGGTCGGCGTACATCATGGACACCTGACCACCCAACGTGTCGGTAATGGCCGGCACACCGCCTTTGTAAGCAACGTGCTGCATGTCGAATTTTCCGAGGTCCTGCAGCAGTTCCATGGTCATGTGGCCGAAACTGCCGGCGCCGGAACTGGCGTAATTAAGTTCGCCCGGATGCGCGCGCGCATACTCGACCAGTTGCTTGAGGTCGGTGACCTGTGGCAATTTTTGCGGGTTCACCACCACGACGATGGGCAGGTCGTAGACGGTGGCGACGGCCTGGAAGTCTTCCGGCGTCTGGTAGCCGACATTCTTGTAGAAGAAAGGCGCGAGCAGGGTCGGGGTGGTCAGCATCATCAGCGTATAGCCATCGGGCGCTGCGCGCTTGAGTTGGTTGGCGGCAATGGAGCCCGACGCGCCGGGGCGGTTTTCGACGATGACGGGCTGCTGCAGGCGGGTTTCGAGTTGCTGGCCCACCAGCCGCGATGCGACGTCGGTCGGTCCGCCAGGTGGAAAGGGCACGACCAGGCGGATGGGTTTGCTGGGGTACGGCTGGGCGGCCGCCGTTGCGGCCGGAAGCAGGCCCGCCGCCATGGCCAGGGCGCTGCTGAGGATATACGTGAAAAGTCGGGTGCGCATACGGGTACTCATGAGTTGGTCGGCAGTGATGCGACGGCGTGGAGAAAGCAGGCCGGCGGGCGCCGGGAAGGATGGATCGGTACGGGCAATTCCCGTGCAGACGTAAAGCGGCCATCAGTCGGTTGGCAGGGTAACGACGCCTTGCGCGCGCAGGGCTTCGAGTTCGGCATCCGTCATCTGGAGCAGGTCTTTCAGCAGTTGCCGCGAGCCTTCGCCCAGGCAGGGTGGCGCGTGACGTATCGGCAGGCGCTGCCCGTCGAGCCTGTAGGGCGGGGCCAGCACCGAGGTCGTGCCGGCCACGGGGTGCGCCATGTCGTGCAGCAGGCCGCTCTGGCGCGTGCGTTCGCTGGTCAGCGCTTCGTGCAGGCCCAACACCTTGCCACAAGGGATGCCGCATTCGGCCAGCCGCCGCAGCAGCAAGTCGCGCGGGAACTGGCGAATCAGGTCCGTGACCATGGGCAGCAGGTCGAGGCGGTTCTTCGCGCGTTCGACGTTGGTGGCGTAGCGGGGGTCTTCGACAATGTCGGGACGCATCACGACCTGCCGGCAGAACTTGTCGAACTGGGCGTTGGTGCCCACGGCGATGATGAGCGGGCCGTCGGCTGCGTCGAACATGCCGTAAGGCACGATGGAAGGATGCGCGTTGCCGTAGCGCTGGGGGTCGTGACCCAGCAGCATGGCATCCAGGCCGTAGTAGCTGGTGACCATGATGCCGCAGTCATACAGCGCCATTTCGATCAGGCGGCCCCGTCCGGTGCGTTCGCGTCTGAACAGAGCGGCCAGGACGGCCTGCGCGGCATACATGCCCGTCATCATGTCGACGGCGGCAACGCCGAACTTCAGCGGAGGCTGCCCCGCTTCGCCGTTGATGGCCATGAGCCCGGTCTCGCCCTGTATGACCAGGTCATAGCCTGGGCGTGCCGCTTCGGGGCCAGAACTGTTGTAGCCCGCGATCGCGCAGTAGATCAGGTCGGGCTTGATGGTCTTGAGCTGTTCGTATCCCAGGCCGAGTTTCTCGGCGCCGCCGCTCTTGAAATTGTGCAGCACCACGTCGAACTTGGGCAGCAGGCGGTGCACGATTTCGAGGCCTTCGCGCGTCTGCAGGTCGAGCGTGATGGACCGCTTGTTGCGGTTCATGCTGTTGTAGTAGGTGGTCTCGGTCTTGCCGATGCGCATGCCCCAGTCGCGGGTGTCGTCGCCGCGAACGGGGTGCTCGACCTTGATCACTTCGGCGCCGAAGTCGGCCAGTACCTGCCCGCACAGCGGGCCGGCGAACACGCGGGAAAGATCCAGGACACGCACCCCTTCCAGGGGAAAGTCCAGCGTGTCGGCAGGGGGCTTAGCTTGATTCATGGCGTCAGTCCTGGGTGGACAGGGCGATGTAGCGGGCGAGATGATGGTCTTCGTCGCCAAGCTGGTGGTCGATCATGACAAGGCGCTTCGCGTAGTGCGCCAGCGGCAGTTCCCAGGTCATCCCGATGCCGCCGTGCAGTTGCACGCTTTCTTCGGCGACCAGGATGCCCACGCGGCCGATGGTGTGCTTGGCCGCCGAAAGCGTACGCTCGCGGGTGTTGCGGTCGGGATGGTCGAGATGCGCGGCTGCATTGATGACGGCCGAGCGCGCCTGTTCGATGTCCAGCAAGACGTCGGCCATGCGGTGCTGCAAGGCCTGGAAGCGGCCGATAGGAACGCCGAATTGCTTGCGCGTCTGCAGGTATTCGAGCGTGGCGTCGCGCGCGGCGTCCATGGCGCCGAGGGCCTCGGCGCAAAGGGCCAGCACGCCCTTGCCGAGGCAACGCTCGAGTACGGCGTACGCCTGGCCGGGGTGGCCCAACACGGCGTCGGCCCCCACCTGCACGTTGGCGAGGGTCAGGTCGCCGGCGCGCCCGCCATCGATGAGCGCATAGCCCTGCACATGCAGGCCGGCTGCCCCGGCCGGAACGAGGAACAGCGTGATGCCGTCGGGATCGCCATTCTGGCCAGCGGTGCGCGCCGATACGACAAACAGCTGGGCGTGCTCGGCGTGGGCCACCACCGCCTTGCGGCCGGCGAGACGCCAGCCGCCATCCTGGAGGGGTTCGGCGCGCGTTTCGACGTGCGCCAGTTCATAGCCGGCCTCTGGCTCGGCATGGGCCATCGACACGATGGTCGAGCCGGCTTGAAGCTCGGCCAGTATTGCCTTCTGGACTGGCGTGCCGGCCGCGGAGATGGCATCGCCCGCCATCAGGGCGTCGAGAAAGGGCTCGACGACCAGGCCCCGGCCCAGGGCCTCGAATACCACGGCGATGTCGAAGCCCGTGCCGCCAAAGCCGCCGTCGGATTCCGCGAACAGGGCTCCGATGGCGCCCAGTTCGGCGTATCGTTGCCAGAGTTCGGCGCTGTAGCCCGCAGGCGAGGCCGCGATGCGCTCGCGCTCGGCGAATCCGTATTGCTCGGTCACGAAGCGCTTCAACATGTCGGACAGCATGCGGCGGTCTTCGGTGTGGTCGAAATTCATGGGTGGCTTCCTTGCTTAGAGTCCGAGAATCATCTTCGAGATGATGTTCTTCTGGATTTCGTTCGAGCCGCCGAAAATAGACAGCTTGCGATAGTTGAAGTACTGGGCTGCAGCGGTTTCCGCGCCGACCGGGCCGATTTGTGGGCCGGCATAGCCATCTTCGAGCGCCTCGGCCACGTAGGGCCGCGCATGGACTCCCATGGCCCGCCGGTAGAGCGCGGTGATTTCCTGGCGAATCTGCGTGCCGCGTATTTTCAGCATCGAACTTTCGGCGCCCGGGGCGGCACCATGCGCGGCCGCGGCGAGGACTCGCAAGTTGGTGATGCGCATATTGTCGAGCTCGATCTCGACTCGGGCCAGCCGAGCGGCGAACAGCGGATCCTGGGCCAGCGGCTTGCCGTTGCGCGTCAGCCGGGCCGCCACGGCCTTGAGCTGCTGCAGCGCGGCAGTGGACAGGCCCACGCCCGCGATGTTGGTGCGCTCGTAAGTGAGCAGGTACTTGGCGCAGGACCAGCCGCGGTTCTCTTCGCCGACCAGGTTGCCGATGGGCACGCGCACGTCGGAGAAGAACACTTCGTTGACTTCATGGCTGCCATCCAGCGTGATGATGGGGCGCACCTCGATTCCCGGCGTGTTCATGTCGATGAGCAGGAAGCTGATGCCTTCTTGAGGCTTGCCTTCGGAACGCGTGCGGACCAGGCAGAAGATCATGTTGGCGTATTGGCCCAGCGTGGTCCAGGTTTTCTGGCCGTTGACGATGTAGTGGTCACCGTCGCGCACGGCGCTGGTCTTGAGCGACGCCAGGTCCGAACCGGCTCCGGGTTCGGAATAGCCCTGGCACCACCAGTCGGACCCGTCGAGAATGCGCGGCAGCCAGTAGCGCTTCTGCGCTTCGGTGCCATACTTGATGAGCACGGGCCCCAGCATACTGAGTCCGAAGGGCACGATGCGGGGCGCGTGAGCCAGGGCGCATTCATTTTCGAAAATGAACTTCTGGACGGGTGTCCAGCCCGTGCCGCCGTATTCAACGGGCCAGTGGCTGGCCAACCAGCCCCGTGCATTCAGGATGGCGTGCCATGCTTCCATGTCGGCCTTGGACAGATGGCGGTTCTCGCGCACTTTGCGTTCAAGGTCTGCGGGCAACTCGGCCGCCAGGAAGGCGCGTACCTCGGCGCGGAAGGCTTCTTCTTCAACTGTGAAATTCAGGTCCATGTGAGTCTCGTGATCAATAGATTTCGAACAGGCCGGCCGCGCCCATGCCGCCGCCCACGCACATGGTGACCACGGCGTAGCGCACGCCGCGGCGCCGACCTTCGATGAGTACGTGGCCCGCCAGGCGAGCGCCGGTGACGCCGAACGGATGGCCCAGGGCGATGGCCCCGCCGTCGACATTGAGCCGTTCGGCCGGAATGCCCAGGGTCTGCTGGCAGTACAGGGCCTGGGAAGCGAACGCCTCGTTCAATTCCCAGAGGCCGATATCGTCGATGTCGAGTCCGTGGCGCGCCAAGAGACGGGGCACGGCGTAGACGGGGCCGATGCCCATTTCATCGGGCTCGCAGCCGGCGATTGCCAGGCCGCGGAACGCGCCCAGGGGTTGCAGCCCGGCACGCTCGGCCGCGCGGGCTTCCATCAGCACGCAGGCCGCAGCGCCGTCGGACAGCTGCGACGCGTTGCCAGCGGTGATGAACTGCCCGGCGCCTCGCACCGGCTCGAGTCTGGCCAGGCTTTCGTAAGTGGTGCCAGGACGGTTGCAAGTGTCCGCGTCGATCGTGACCTCACGTTGCGTGACCGCACCCGTGGCCTTGTCCGTGACGGCCATGGTGGTGGTGACGGCAATGAGCTCGTCGCGGTAGCGCCCTGCAGCCTGGGCCTGTGCCGTGCGCTGCTGGCTTTCGACGCTGAAACGGTCTTGCGCTTCGCGGCTGATGCCGTAGCGCATCGCCACGATGTCGGCCGTCTCGATCATGGGCAGGTAAAGCTCGGGCTTGTGCTGCAGGATCCACGGATCGATGCCGGCATTGGGGTCGTCGCGCGTGCGTATGTGTGACACCGATTCGACGCCCCCGGCGATCATGGCGGGTGCGCCGTCCATGACAATGCGCGCGGCCGCACTGGCGATGGCTTGCAGACCGGAGGCGCAATACCGGTTCACCGTGGCCCCACCGCCACTGACCGGCAGGCCGGCGCGGATGACGGCCTGCCGGCCGATATTGCGCCCCGTCGTGCCTTCGGGGTAACCGCAGCCGATGATGGCGTCTTCGATCTGTTCAGGGTCGATGCCGGCGCGCTCGACGGCGGCGCGCACGGCGAATGCCGCCAGGGTGGCGCCCGGGGTGAGGTTGAATTCACCGCGGTGAGCCTTGGTGATGGGCGTGCGGGCGGTAGAGACAATGACGGCTTCGCGCATGGTGGGATTCTTGAGCTGGAGTTGAGGGCGGGTCACGCGCGGTTCAGGCTGGCGAAGGTCTGGCCGCTTTCAGCCAGTTCGACGAGCAACGGCGCTGGCTGCCAGAAGCAGGGGTCTTGCGGCGCGAATTCGCGGATATCCGCGAGAATGCGCGGCAACCCGACCTGGTCTGCGTAGTGCAGGGGGCCGCCGCGATAGCGCGGGAACCCATAGCCGGAAAGGAACACGACATCGACGTCGAGCGGACGCAGGGCGATACCCTCGCGCAAGACGTTGGCGGCTTCGTTGATCATGGCCGCGAGGTAGCGGCGCTGGATGTCATCGGGCGAGAAGCGGGTGGGGACGATCCCGGCGCGTTGTCGCTCGGCGTCGATGATAGCGAGCACCTCGGGGTCCGGCTGGCCCGTGCGTGAACCATCGGGATACAGATAAAACCCACGTCCGGTCTTCTGGCCGAACCAGCCACGCTCACATAGGCGGTCGGGAATCTGCACGTAGCGCAACCGCGTGTCGCGTGTGGCCGCGCGGCGCTTGCGCGTGGCCCAGCCGATGTCGCCTCCGGCGAGATCGGCCACCTGGTATGGGCCCATGGGGTAGCCGAAGGCGCGGACGGCGTCGTCGATCTCGTAAGGCGACGCGCCGTCTTCCAGCATCAGGTCCGCGGCCTGGCGGTAGGCCGCCAGGATGCGGTTGCCGATGAAACCGTCGCACACGCCGGCTCGTACAGGCGTCTTGCGCAGGCGACGCGCCAGTTCGAAGCCGGTGGCCACGGTGTCGGCAGCGCTGCGCGCGCCCACCACGATCTCGAGCAGCTTCATGATGTTGGCGGGCGAAAAAAAATGCAGCCCCAATACGTCTGCCGGACGACGCGTGGCGTCGGCGATGCGGTCGATATCGAGGTACGAGGTGTTCGTGGCGAGGACGGCGCCCGGCCTGGCGACTCGGTCGAGTTCGGCGAACACGGCCGTCTTGACGTCGAGGTCTTCGAACACGGCTTCGACGATCAGGTCGGCATCGGCCAGAGCGCCGTATGACGTGGCTCCGGTATAACGCGCCATGCGCTCAGCCTTGCCTGACGGGTCGATGCGGCCCTTTTTGATGAGGAGATCGTAGACCTGCTCGACGCGGGCGCGGCCCCGCGCCAGCGCGTCATCGTTCTGCTCGACCATGACCACCTGCAGGCCGGCGTCGAGCATGGCCACGGCAATGCCTGCGCCCATGGTTCCGCCGCCGACCACGCCAAGGCGGTGCAACGCTCGAGGCTGCGCCTGTCGGGTTTCGGGAGCCTTGGCGGTTTCACGCTCGGCGAAAAACGCATGCACCAGCGCGGCGCGCTGCGGGCTGTCGAGGCACTGCATGAACAGCGCGCGCTCGGTCTTCAGGCCGTCATCGAAGGGTTGGTCGAGAGCGGCCTGCACGGCATCGATGATGCACGCGGGTGAGTACAGGCCACGATGACGCGACGGCAACTGCTCTCGTGCGGCGTCAATGGCGGCCTGCGCGGCGCCGCGGTCCTGCAGGCCAGTGGCTGCGCGGGTGGGGCGCGGCTGGGCGCCGTCGCGCAGCAGTTCGGCGGCGTAGGCCAGGCCGGCGGCCAGCGGGTCGGTCCCGGGCGCGAGGCGGTCGACCAGACCGCAAGCCAGGGCCTCGTCGGCATTGGCGTGGCGGCCGGTGAGCATCAGATCGAGCGCCACCGATGCTCCGATGAGACGCGGCGTGCGCTGCGTGCCGCCCGCGCCCGGCAGCAGGCCCAGGTTGACTTCCGGCAGACCCAGCCGGGCGCTGGCAAGCGCAACGCGGTAGTGCGCCGCCAGCGCGACCTCAAGCCCGCCGCCCAGGGCCGCGCCGTGCAGGACGGCAACCACCGGTTTGGCGCTGGCTTCGATGGCGTTGCAGACATCCGGCAGGGCGGGCGGCTGCGGCGGCTTGCCGAATTCGCGGATATCGGCGCCGGCGATGAAATTGCGCCCGGCGCCCACGATTACGATTGCGCGCACTGCCGCATCAGTTTGCGCGGACTGGATCGCGTCAGCCAGGCCACGGCGGATGGCGGCACTGAGGGCATTGACGGGGGGGTTGTCGATGGCGAGAACCAGGATGTCATCGTGCCGTTGCGATGCAACGGCGCCGGCGGGCGCGCGCTCTTCCATGTGGGGGGTGTCTCCGGGTGCAGGCCTTGCAGCCTGTCGTGTGGGCGTTTGGTCTAGTGCCCTTTATTCTTGATCAGCAAGTTAATCTTGACAATGGCATCAAGAGTTGACACTGCGTACAAGAAACTTTGACAATCGCCCTGTTATGGACACGAAATCACTCACCCTGCTGGTGGAAATCCTGGACGCGGGCAACCTGAGCGAGGCCGCTCGCCGGATGAAGATGACCCGCGCCAACGTGAGCTACCACCTGGGTCAGCTGGAACGCGCCGTGGGCATGCAGCTGGTGCGCCGGACCACGCGCCGGGTCGAGCCGACCGAGATCGGCCTGAAGCTGTACCAGCATGGCTGCAGTATTCGCGACGAGCTGGCGGCCGCCCAGGAGTCGGTGGAAACGCTGGGCAAGACGCCGCAGGGCAGGGTGCGCCTGAGCGTGCCCAGCGGCTACGGCCACTACGTCATGTCGCCGTGGCTGATCGAATTCAAGCGCAACTACCCCGGCATTGTGCTGGACGTTCTGTTCGAAAACAGCGTTGAAGACCTGCTGCGCGACGAAGTGGATATCGCCGTGCGCATTACGTCGGAGCCGCCGGGGCATCTGGTGGCGCGCGAACTTGGAAGGGTACGGTATGTCGCGTGCGCATCGCCCGCCTACGCGGCCCGGCGCGGCTTGCCCAAGCGCCCCGAGGCGCTGTGCGGCGTACCGATCATCAGCGCCGCGGTCATCGGGCGGCCTTTGCGGCTGTCGGCCTACCAGGGCAGCCAGCGCCAGCAGGTCACCCTGGATCCCACCGTCGTGTCGCGCAACTACCCGTTCCTGCGAGATGCCGCGCTCGCGGGGCTGGGGGTGGCCGTGCTGCCGGATTACGTCGTTTACGAAGATGTGGCGCAAGGCCGGCTGCTGACGGCACTCGACGCCTGGCGGCTGAGCATTTTCGGGCGGTCGATGTATCTGCTGTACATGCCTAGCCGCCACCATCCGCGCGCCATATCGATGCTGATCGAATTCATCATGGACAAAGCCCATGCCGCCCATGAAGGACGGGCCGGGCTGCTGCCACCACGCTGAGCGCGCTATGCGCGCGAGCGCCAGGCGGTCATGGAGGCGGTGCCGATCCTGGGGCCGTGCGCCCGCTCAGGGCTGCGCCGGCGCGCGTGCGTAGCGCTCAAGAAAGTGCATCACGGCCTGCCCGGCCAGTTGCGCGTCGGCTGCGGTCATGATTTCTTGCGGGTTATGGCTGACCCCGCCGTTGCCGCATCGCACGAACAGCATGCTCACCGGGACCAGGCGGCCCAGCAGCATGGCGTCGTGTCCGGCTCCCGATGGCAGGTCGAGCACGGACACACCCTGGGCGGCCACGGCCTCGCGCCACATGGCCTGATGCGCCGGCGAGCACGGCGAGGCCGGCACGCGCATCAGCTCTTCGACCGTGTATTCGATTCGACGCTGCGCGCAGATATCGCGGATGCGCGCGTCGAGGTCGTCCAGGGCGAGGTCGCGCGCGGCGTCGTCGGGCGCACGCACGTCAAGGGTCAGGTGGCAGGCACCGGGAATGACGTTGATGGAGCCATCCGGCACCTGCAAGGTGCCGACGGTACCGACCAGCCCCGGCTGGCGACGGCACCGGTCTTCGACGGCCAGGACGATCTCCGCGGCGGCGCAGGCGGCGTCGCGCCGCATGTCCATGGGTGTGGTGCCGGCGTGGCCCGCCGAGCCCGTCAGTGCCAGGCGGCGGCGCACGCAGCCGGCGATGGATGTGACGACCCCCAGCGGAAGGCCGCGCTGGTGCAGGACGGGGCCTTGTTCAATATGCACTTCGAAATAGTGGCGCAGGCCTGGGTCGACGCGCTGCAGTGCGGCCTGGTCCGGGTCGAGACCGGCATCGGCCATGGCCTGGCGCATCGTGATGCCGTCAGCATCTTTGCGGTCGAGCTGGGTGGCATCGAACTGGCCGATATAGGCCGATGAGCCCAGGAAAGAGCCGCCATAGCGCACGCCTTCTTCTTCGGCAAAAGCCACGACTTCAAAGTCGAAGGGCAGTCGCAGGCCGCGCCGATGCATGTGCCGCACAACCGCGACAGGCAACAGTATGCCGAGCCTTCCGTCGTATTTGCCGCCGTTGCGCACGGTGTCGTAATGGCTGCCGGTGGCGACCAGTTGCGGCTGCCCGACGGCGGGATCGGCGCGGTAGCGTCCGATGACATTCCCGACCGCGTCCTGCCGCACCGTATCAAAACCGGCTTCTTGCATCCACGCCTCGATTTGCCGCGCCGTGGCGCGATGCGCGGCGGTGAGGTAGGTGCAAGTGAGATTGCCAGGATGGTCGGACCATTTCGACAAGGCTTCGGCCTGAGCCATGACGGGGTCGCCATAGTCGGCGGTAGTGGACGGCTGGCGGGTCGCGGCAGGCATGGGCGCACCTGAGATGGGCTGGATGTCTGCTTATACCATTGCGCGCTCCCGGTGATCGGCTTGGCCCGCCGAAGGCAGCAGGGTCAGCGCTTCGGCCAGCGAGATTTCGCCCTGATAACCGCCCCCCGACATGGCGGGCTCGCCCGCTTCGATCCGGGTGGCGAATTGAACGGCGGGGTCGGCCTGAAGCGTCTCGTACAGGCGGTGCAGCCTGGGGTAGTCGCGCCGGTCAAGGGCCTGGTGGTAATCGGACCAACGGGCAACGCCCGCAAAGTAGGCGTCGGCCAGGCTGCGCCGCTCACCGAGCAGCCAGGGCTGCTGCCCCATCCGGGCCTCCAGCACCTCATGGGCCTGGCGGACTTGGCCACGGCCGTAGGTTCGCAGCGCCTCGCGGTCGGGACCCTCTTCGAGATATTCCAGGGCGTACCACAGTGGGCTGAATGCGCTGAAGAAACTTGTGTTCAGAAAGCCCAGCATCTGGTTCAGGCGGTCGAAGGCCACACTGATCTGCGGCTGCCCCAGCTGGCCGTCGATGCCGCGCGCCGCAATGTGATTCAGGATCGCCATGCTTTCCGTGATCACGTCGCCGGACTCGGTCAGAAACGCCGGCGTCTCGCCCGCAGGATTGATATGGCGGAAAGCCGCACTCTGGACTTCTTCAGGCATCTGGATGCGGCAGAGTCGGTATGGGGAACCGAGCCATTCCAGCGCCACGATGCTGCCGAATGAACAGCCGGAAGGAACGCCGTAGAAAAGGATGGGGGTCATGTCAGGCTCCGAAAGGCTCGTTCCGGCATGGAACAAGCACGGCGAGACTATATGTTTATGGACGATAGTGCGGTAGTGGGTAAAAATGCGCCGTGAAGTACATATATATGGACGTTGGTGGCACATGAACCTGAACGACCTGAGATTTTTCGTGGCTGCAGTCGAGCAAGGGAGCTTCGCGGCGGCCGGCCGCCGCCTGGGGGTTCCGAAATCGACCGTCAGCAAGCGCGTGGCGGAGCTCGAAGGCGCCCTACAGGCGCGCCTGGTGCATCGCACTTCTCGCAGTTTCACGCTGACCGATGCCGGGCAGGCCTTTTACGAACACGCGCGGGCGGCCACGATAGAAGCCGAGGCAGCCGTCGAGGTCGTGCGCCGCCGTGCCGCCGAGCCCAGCGGGCGGGTGAGGCTGACCGCATCCGTACCCGTGGCGCAGCATGTCCTGGCGCCGCACCTGCCGGCCCTGGCGGCGGCCTACCCCAGCCTGCAGGTCAGGCTCGAAGTCACGGACCGCTACGTGGACCTGGTACAGGAAGGCTACGACATCGCGGTGCGCAATCATTTCGCGCCACTGCCCGACTCCGATCTGGTGCAACGGCCACTCGCGCGCGAACCCGTGATATTGGTCGCCGCGCCAGCCTATGCAGCAAACCAGCCGCTGCCCACGCATCCCATGCAGCTCGCGGAGCACATGGGCTTGATCGCCCGGCCCAGGGACGCAACGTGGCGCCTCTCGCATCAGGAGCAGCCCGACGACGTGGTTGCCGTGACCCCGTGCGAACGCGCCATGGCGAACGAGTCGACGGTACTGCTGGGCCTGGCCGAGGCCGGACTCGGCATTGCCTGCCTGCCCGTCAGCCTGTGCCGCGACGCGCTGCAAGCCGGCGAGCTGCAGCGTGTCCTCGACGGTTGGGTGGCGGGCTATCTGGACACCACATTGATCATGCCGCATCGACGCGGCCAACTGCCCGGCGTAAGGGCGGTCGTCGAGTTCCTGGTAGCGAGGCTGGGCGCGCCTTGAATACGGGAACCGTCGGCAACCTGCCGCGGATGGCAGGTGCGGGTGTCAGCACCCGGGCGGGCGTGTCATGATGGCAGCGTATCCCTGGGGTAGCCCCCGGCTCCGGCAGCGGCGCGCGCGACGGAACTGCGCGCTGTCCGCGCGGCATACCTTGGCGCGCTGACCCGAAGCCAGCACTGGGGCGTTGCACCGGGCGCGGATATCTCGTTCCAGGCCGCAGCGTCGCCGCGGGTATTGCGGGCAGACTTGCGGGGTCGACATTCAGGCTCAGGCAAATCGCATGGAAGACCAACGCTCCGGCCCATATCCCATCCCCGCGACAGGGCGCGCCTTCTTCGGGTGGCGTGTGGTGCGAGCCGCCTTCGTCATTGCGATGTTCAGCTGGGGCATCGGTTTTTACGGTCCTCCCATTTTCCTGAGTGTTCTACATGCAACGCAGGGCTGGTCCGTCGGTCTGGTCTCGGCGGCCATCAGCGTGCACTTTCTGTGCGGCGCGGCCGTGGTCGCTTGCCTGGGCGCAATGCACGACCGGTATGGTGTGGCGGCGGTGACCGCCGCAGGTGCGGTGCTGGCCGCGGCGGGCCTGCTGGGCTGGGGCTACGCGCGTGAGCCTTGGCAATTGTTCGTGGCTGTGCTGTTCAGCGGCGCGGGCTGGGCCATGACCAGCGGCGCGGCGCTGAACGCCATGGTGGCGCCCTGGTTCGAGCGCCGCCGGCCCGAGGCTCTGGGCATGGCTTTCAATGGCGCCAGCCTGGGCGGAGTGGTGTTCTCGCCCTTGTGGGTGGCATTGATTGCGGCGCTGGGGTTCGGGGCAGCCGTGTGGGCAGTTGCACTGGCGATGGTCGCTCCCATAGGTGTGCTGGCCTGGAGTCGCCTGCGCCCGACACCCGCAATGCTGGGGCAGGTGGCGGATGGTGATTCCACGGCCCGACCGCCGGCCCCCGCCGCGCGACTTCCGCGGCAGGCCGACGCGCTGGTGGCACCACGCAAGGATCGGCGGCTGCGGACCTTGGCGTTTGGGTCCTCGCTGGCGCTGTTTGCGCAGGTCGGCCTGGTGGCGCATTTGTTTTCCGTGCTCGTGCCGGTGATGGGTAGCGAGCGCGCGGGCGCGGTGATGGGATTGGCCACGGCCTGCGCCATCGCAGGGCGCATGGTGCTGGGCAAACTCATGTCGCCCCGTGTCGACCGACGCATGGCGGCCGCCTGCAACCTTGGCGTGCAGGCAATGGGTTCGGCGGTACTGCTGATTGCGGGGCCATCGCCGGCGGGGATGGTGCTGGGATGCTGCCTGTTCGGCCTGGCGCTCGGCAATGTCACTTCTCTGCCTCCGCTGATCGCCCAGGCCGACTTCAGGCCGGCGGATGTGGGACGCGTCGTGGCCTGGGTGACTGCGATGGGGCAGGCAGGCTATGCCTTTGCGCCCGCCGCCTTCGGGCTGCTGCGCGAATGGGGCTCCATGGCCGGGCACGACGGCCTTCTGTTCGTGGCCGCGGGTCTGATGCAGGCCGGGGCGGCGGCCGTACTGCTGTCGTGGCGCGGGGCCCGGCACGCGCCCTGACGCGGGAGCCGGACGGCGCCGGCGTCGTACGCGTCCAGGCTATTCGCGGCGGAGAGCTTGGTTCGCGAAACGGAACACTGTTGTCGTAAAAAGGGGACTGCACCGGCGCCGTTTGACGCTTATGATGGCCTGCCGGTTGTACAGGACCGCCATCCGCGGCCGAGTCGATGATTGATCCCTCTACCCTGAAGGCCTTGCGCGCGTTTCCCGATCAGCTGGAACGCTTTTATTCCGCCGTGCCGCCCGGCTATGCCAACTGGTCACCGGATTCCTGGGAGGGGGTGCCGAGCGAGCCCTATCCGGCTATCGGCCAGTTGTGCCATGTGCGTGATATCGAGACCGATGGCTATCATGTGCGACTGGCGCGGACGCTGCAGGAGACGCGTCCCGAGCTTGCCTCGCTGGACGGCGATGCGCTGGCCGCCGAGCGCGATTATGCGCATGCCGATGCCGCCCAGGTGCTCGCTTCGTTCCGGCGGGCGCGCGCCTACACCGTGGCCCGCATCGCGCCGCTCGATGATTCGCAATTGGCCAGGACCGCCGAATTCGAAGGGTACGGCTTGGTCACGGTGAGAGGGCTGATCCACTTCCTGTGCAGCCACGACCAGCAGCACCTGGCAGGCCTGCAGTGGCTGCTGGGCAAAATCGACGCCTTCCGCCGCCAGCAATAGTCCGCTCGGGTTCACCCATCCGGGGGCCGGGTGTATCCTCGGTGGATGAAAAAAGCGACCTGGCTGGCCGTCGGCATCGCCATCGGGGCGGGTATCGGCGCGGCGATGGACAACTACGGAATGGGTATTGGCATCGGCCTCGCCCTGGGGCTGGCGATGAGCCTGGAAGGCCGGCGCTGAGGCCGGCGCGCGGCGGAGCATAGCGCCCCGCCGGCCGCGCGGGTCAAGGCGCACGGGGGTATGGCGCAAGCGGGAACTGCGATAATGGGCCGTTGGCGGCGTGCTGCCGCCTGGCAATTCGGGAACCCGCATGACTGCTGCCGTACGTCCGCTGTATATCAAGGTCCATGACGCCGACAACGTGGCCATCATCGTGAATGATGGCGGACTGCCGGCCGGCGCCGAGCTGCCCGATGGGATCGTGTTGCGGGAAAGCATTCCGCAGGGGCACAAAGTGGCGCTGTCGGACCTGGCTGAAGGCGATCCGGTGGTTCGCTACAACGTGACGGTGGGGTATGCAGCGCGGCCGCTTCCCCGCGGCAGCTGGGTCAACGAGCGTGTCACTGTGCTGCCCGCCGCGCGGCCGCTCGATGACCTGCCCATGGCCACGCGGGCGGCTCCAACGCTGCCGCCGCTCGAAGGCTACACGTTCATGGGGTATCGCAACGCCGACGGGACCGTCGGCACGCGCAATATCCTGGCCATTACCACCACAGTGCAGTGCGTGCAGGGCGTGGTCGAACACGCGGTGCGCCGCATCAAGGAAGAGCTGCTGCCTAGCTTCCCCAATGTCGATGACGTGGTCGGTTTGGAGCACACCTATGGATGTGGAGTCGCCATCGACGCGCCAGGCGCTGCCGTGCCGATTCGCACGCTGCGCAATATCAGCCGCAACCCCAATTTCGGCGGTACGGCGATGATGGTGAGCCTGGGGTGCGAAAAGCTGCAGCCGGGGCGCTTGATGCCTGCCGGCTCGATTGCCATCTCCGCCGGAACCGACAGCGCCGCCGACGTGGACACGGTGTGCCTGCAGGACGAGGAACACGTCGGTTTCGAGTCGATGATTCTTTCCATTATGCAGACGGCCGAGAAGCATCTGGCCAAGCTGGACAGACGTCGACGCGAGCCCTGTCCGGTGTCGGATCTGGTGGTCGGTGTGCAGTGCGGCGGCAGCGATGCGTTTTCAGGCCTGACGGCCAACCCCGCAGTGGGGTACGCCTCGGACCTCATCGTGCGTGCCGGGGGCACGGTGATGTTCTCCGAGAATACCGAAGTGCGCGACGGCATCGACCAGTTGACCGCGCGCGCCGCGACGCCCGCCGTCGCCGAAGCGCTGGTTCGAGAAATGGCCTGGTACGACGATTACCTGAAACTGGGCATGGCGGACCGCAGCGCGAACACCTCGCCCGGAAACAAGAAGGGCGGCCTCTCGAATATCGTCGAGAAGGCGATGGGCTCTATCGTGAAGTCCGGCTCGGCGCCGATTTCCGCCGTGTTGTCGCCCGGCGAAAAGCTGAGCAGCAAAGGCCTGGTGTTCTGTGCCACACCCGCCAGCGATTTTATTTGCGGCACGCTGCAGCTGGCGGCCGGCATGAACCTGCATGTGTTCACCACGGGTCGCGGCACGCCCTACGGACTCGCGCAGGTGCCGGTTATCAAGGTCGCCACGCGCAGTGACCTGGCCCGCCGCTGGCACGACCTGATGGACGTCGATGCAGGTCGCATCGCCACCGGCGCGGCCTCGATCGAAGAAGTGGGCTGGGAACTGTTCCACCTTATGCTCGACGTGGCGAGCGGCAGGCAGCAGACGTGCGCCGAAAAGCTGAAGCTGCACAACGCGCTGGCCCTGTTCAACCCGGGCCCGGTGACCTGATCCCGGCCAGCGCCAGGTCGCGCCACCTGGGGCGGTGGCATTTTTTACGGACATGAATATATGGACGATGCTACGAATACCGAGAACCGTCTGGTCGACCTGGAGATCAAGCTGAGCCTGGCCGACGACATGCTGGATCAGCTCAACCAGGCACTGTTTCGCCAGCAGCAGCAGATCGACAGGCTGCTGCGAGAAGTGGCCGATCTGCGCCAGCAGATGCCCGAAGGTACAGGCGCGGGCGCGCGCAACCTCGCCGACGAAGTGCCCCCGCATTATTGAGCCATGCGCATTCTGTGGTCTTACCTGCGGCCTCATGCCAGGCTGGCCATGCTGGCGCTGGTGCTGGCCGGCGCCAGCCAGGTATTGGCGCTGATAGACCCCATCATCTTCGGGAAGATCATCGATGAATATGCCATCAACGCGGCCGGCAAGACCGACGACGAACGGGTGGCTGGCGTACTGCGGCTGCTTGCACTGGCGGTTGCCATCGCCGTGGTGTCGCGGTTGGCCAAGGCGCTGCAGGAATACGTGACGCGCCTGGTGGTGCAGAAATTCGGCACGCAGATGTTCAACGACGGCCTGCGCCAGGCGCTGCGTCTGAAGTTCCAGGAATTCGAAGACTTGCGCAGCGGCGAGACCTTGTCACTGCTGCAGAAGGTACGCGGCGACAGCGAGCGCTTCATCAACGCCTTCATCAACACTGTGTTCGCGGCCGTCGTGGGCATGGGGTTCCTGGTCTGGTACGCCGTGACGCGCCACTGGATGCTGGTGCCGGTGTTCCTGGTGGGCGTACTGGTGTTGGGCGGCCTGACCGGCCTGCTCAGCCGCGAGATCAAGACCCAGCAACGGTCGATCGTGCGCGAGACCAACCGGAGTTCGGGTTTCATTACCGAGTCGCTGCGCAACATCGAGCTGATCAAGAGCCTGGGCCTGACTTTTCCCGAAATACGCCGCCTGCAGGCGCAGACGTTGCGCATATTCGAGCTGGAAATGCAGAAGGTCAAGCGCATACGCCTGCTGTCGTTTCTGCAGGGCGTGACGCTCAGCATGCTGAAGCTGGCGATTCTGTTCGCGCTGTTATGGCTTATTTTCCGGGACGTGCTGAGCCCCGGAGAACTGATCGCCATGCAATTCATATCGGTGGCGATCTTCGCGCCCTTGCAGGAACTGGGCAACATCATCCTGGCCTATCGCGAAGCCGAAGCCTCGCTGGCCAACTTCGACGCGCTGATGAAAAAGCCCATCGACCGTCGGCCGGAAGCGCCGCAGGACAGTGGTCCCATCACGCATCTGCGGTTTGCCGATGTGGTGTTCCGCCACAAGGGCGCGGCGGACAACGCGCTCGACGGCGTATCGTTTTCGGCCGCCTTGGGCGACACCATTGCCTTCGTGGGGCCTTCGGGTTCGGGTAAATCCACTTTGGTAAAGCTGTTGCTGGGGCTGTACACCCCGGCCCAGGGGGAAGTGTTCTACAACGACATTTCGACCAAGGTGCTGCGATATAACCGCGCGCGGCGCCAGGTTGGGCTGGTGACCCAGGAGCCTTATCTTTTCGCGGGTACGCTGCGCGACAACTTGCGCCTGGTAAAGGCCGACGCCAGCGACGAGGAGATCGTCGCCGCCATGCAGCAGGCTGCGTGCGCCTATCTGCTGCAGAAGTCGCCGGAAGGGCTGGATACGCCCATCGGCGAGATGGGGCTGAAGCTGTCGGGCGGCGAAAAGCAGCGCCTGTCCATCGCCCGCGCCTTGATCCGGCGTCCGCGCCTGCTGATCTTCGACGAAGCCACGTCTGCGCTGGACTCGCTCACCGAAGAGCAGATATCGGACACGGTGCGGCGCATTTCGGCGAGCCGTACGCAGATCACCATACTGATCGCCCATCGTCTATCGACCATCATGCACGCAGACACCATTTTCGTGCTCGAGAAGGGCCGTATCGTGGAGAGCGGCACACATGCGGAGCTGCTGGCGCGTACGGGCCTGTATTACGCGATGTGGCGCCAGCAGATCGGCGAACGTCCCGGCGTGCCCGCTCAGACGCCAGACGCCGTGCCGCAGGACTAGGTTTTCCCACCGCGCCGCGCCGGCTTGGACTGTCGGCCCCCGTCGTCGCGGCGGAGCACCTGCCTGTGGCAGACAGGGCGCGTCATTACGGCCAGCCTTGCTCCAGAATGCGCTGCAATGTCGCTTCAAGCTGCTTCGCATCGGCCGGCGGACCCGCGGGCGGGTCCAGCTTGCCGTCGAGCGCCAGATGCGCAAAGCCATGCACGACCGACCATGCGCCCAGCAGGCGCGCATGCGCCTGCGCATCCAGAGGTTCGTCGGCGCCCAAGCCGGCCTGCGCGCGGATTGCCTGTTCCAGCTCGGCGAATGCGGCGTGTCCGGCCTGCTGCAAACGGGGGTCGTCGGTCAGGCGGTCTCTTCGGAACATCAACTGAAAACGCGCCGGGTAAGTGAGAGCAAAGCGGACATAACCCACGCCCTGCGCGCGCAGGCGTGCGGCGGGGTCATCGCCGCCGGCCTCGGCCCCTTCGCGCAGATGGCGGGTCAGTGCTTCGAAACCCAGGATGGCGACTTCGGTCAGCAGGCCGGCGGCGCTGCCGAAATGGTGCAACGGCGCGGCGGGCGATACCCCGACACGGCGCGCTGCGGCACGCAGGGTGAAGGCTTCCAGCCCGTCTTCGGCCAGGATGGCCTCGGTGGCGTCGATCAGGGCCTGGCGCAGGGCGCCATGGTGATAGGCATCCTCGGAGACGTGGGGGCGGTTCATGGCTGATCATCTTTACATTGTTCAAATCGAATGCTACCTTATCTAAACAGTGTTCAGATATGCAGGGTGCATCATGACCGAACTGATCTTCAAGGCGGCGGGGGTGGCGGTTCTGCCAGCCTGGCTGGCATTGTGCGCATCGCCGTGGATGCGGCGCGGGCGAGCATCGGTGTGGGTGGCGACGGGCTATGTGCTGCCGCTGGCGCTGGCGCTCGCTTACCTGGGCCTGGTGGGAATGGCATGGCCGGTTCCTGGAGGGGGTTACGGTTCGCTCGGGCAGGTCTCGGCCTTATTCGCGCATCCCGGCATGCTGACGGCCGGCTGGCTGCACTTCCTGGCGTTCGATCTGTTTGTCGGCAGCTGGATGGCACGAGAAGGCGTACGCCTGGGGATGTCGGGTGCAGCGCTGCTGCCCTGCCTGGCGCTCACGTTCTGGTTCGGGCCGGTTGGACTGCTGGCGTTTTTCGGAATGCGGGCCTTGCCCTGGCTGCGCCGCATGATCGCCGTATTGGTCCAGCGCCAACGGCTGCTGGCCATCTTCGGCCTCGCCATGCTGCTGGCATTGCTGCCGGCGGCCCTGGCCGCCTGGTTTGATCCACGCACGCTGGGCGGGGTCGACACCTGGGCCAAGCCCATGAAGTTTCTTGCTGCCATCGGCCTGTATTCGCTGACCCTGGCGTGGCTGATCGGCGAATTGCCGGCGCGGCACCGTGACGGCCGGCTGATGCGACGCACGGCTGTGGTCGCATTGGCGACGGGCGCGTTCGAAGCGGGATACATCACCTTGCAGGGCGCCTTGGGGCAGGCGTCGCATTTCAATACCAGCACGCCCTTGCACACCGCGATGTTCATCCTGATGGGCATCGCGGCTCTGGCGTTCACCGCGACATCGCTGCCTGTCGCGCACCAGTTGTGGCGGCATGGGCATGGCATGGCGCCCGCCTATCGATGGGGAGCCATACTCGGACTGATATTCACGTTCGTGGCAGGCGCGGGGGTGGGCATGGCCATCAGCGTTCATGGCGGGCCCCTGGTCGGAGAGGCTACGGGCCCGGGCCTGCCTATCGTGGGATGGTCAACGACGGCGGGCGATTATCGAGTCGCCCATTTCCTGGGGGTGCACGCCCAGCAGATCTTGCCGCTGGCGGGCGCGCTGATGGCCCGCGCGATGCCGCGGCGGGCATTGCCGGCGCTGGCGGCGTTTGCCCTGGGCTATGCCGCACTGGTGGCGATCGCATACTTGCGGGCGAGCGCCGGGCTACCCTTGAACCCGTTCTGAATGGCTTGGTGCGCTTGCGGCCCGCCGGGCACAGAATGCACGATACGCGAAACGTCTCGCCGAGGCTCCAGCAGACACGAGGCACCAGCCACGCGATGTTCGCCGCGTCTGGCGCCGCGCCCCGCGCTGTTTGCCTTGGATGGTGGCTTGTGCCGACCTACTCGGGTTGGGCAAAGGTTGCGCCCCGATGCGGCTGCATGAGCCCGGCGGCTGACGATTCCTGTCGCGGGACGATTTCCATGATCAGCTCCACGCGCCGGTTCGCGGCCCGCCCGGCGTCGGAATCGTTGGATTCGAGCGGCCGCGTGTCGGCATAACCGACCGCCCGCAAGCGCGCAGGGTCTACGCCATCGCGCACCAGTTCGCGCAGCACGCTGGTGGCGCGGCTGGCCGACAGTTCCCAGTTCGAAGGGAATTGACGCGTCTGGATAGGCACGGAATCACTGTGCCCCTCCACTGAGACGGGGTATTGCGGGTTGCGGTTGATCACGGTCGCCATGCGTCGCACGACGCCCAGCCCCGGGCGGCTCAGCACGGACTGGCCCGATGGAAAGAGCAGTTCGTTGCTGATGCGGAAGCTGATGGTTTTCTCGTTCACGATGACGTCCACGCCATCGCCAAGGTCGCCGAGCCCGAGATCTGCGACGGACGGAATGGCGGGCTCGGGTGCAGGGTCGGGCGCGGCCGGGGCGTCCGGCGCCTGGGCCGCCAGGATGCGTTGCGGCGGTGACGACGGGGAGGGCAGTGCGCCGTCATCCGCAACGCCGGAGTCGGCCACGGTTGCCGCCGTATCGGGCGACGCGGGCAAGCCGCCGTCGGGATCTGACCATGGCGGAGCCGTGGCGGCCCCGGGGGCGGGCGCCGCTTCCCATTCCGGCAGAGACCAGCTGTCCCAGGCCGACGCCCATGCTTCAACGGGGTCCACACGCGTTGCCGTGGAAGAGGCGGGCCCCATCAAGCCCACCAATTGAACGGGTTGCGACGAGGCCGGCTCGCTGGCGGGTAGTCGGGACACGCCCAACAGCACGACCAGCAGGGCCAGTAACAGGGTGATCAGGTCCAGATAGCTCAGCAGCCATCCGTCAGCGCCGGACTCCACGTTGGTGTCCACCTGCCAGCGGGCATAGCGGCCCCCCTCGTGCAATGCCTGCCTTTCCGCGCGGACGCCGCCGCGCTGGCGGCCCATGCGTTGCTCGTGCTGCCGGCGCAGCGCATCGACGCGGTCGGCCAGGCTCATGGGCGCGCGGCGGCTGCCCGGGTCACGGCCGGCGTCGAGACGGTCGACGCGTGCGCGGGCCGCGAGAGACCTGGGCGTTCCGGCTGGGGCGTTTTCGACGCTTTCGGGGCGCGGGCAGGCTGTGCGGCCACTGGACCGCCGTCGTGGATTTCGTCTTCGAAGTGCGCCATGAACGAGTTGAGCGTTTCGCGTACGACGGCCGGGCCGCGCCGCGCGCACATTAACGCGATGCCCTGCAGCACCATATTCATCAGCATCAGGCGCTGCTCGGTGCGCCTCTCGAGCTTGACCGCGATAGGCTTGCAGATCAGATTTGCCAGCAAAATGCCGTAGAAGGTGGTCATCAACGCCACCGCCAGATGCTGCCCGATCACGACCATATCGCCGCCGCCCAGCACCGACATGAGATTGATCAGGCCTACCAGCGTACCCAGCATGCCGAAGGCCGGCGCGAAGCCGGCCATGGTGCGGAACATCTGTGCCTCGGCCCGTTCACGCGCGCGCAAGCGTGCGATGCGCCACTGAAGCAACTCGATGATCTGGTCTTCGGGGGTATGGTCGATGACCAGCTGGACGCCGGTGCGCAAGAAGGGGTTCGACACGTTGCGCAGCGCCTGCTCGACCTTATGGACATCGTCGTTCATCCAGAGCTGCGCCATGGTGACCAGTTGGTCGATATCGCGTCGCGCATCGAGCCGTTCGCCGCGCAGCACGGCGCGTACCAGGCTGAAAACGCGCCGGATTTCGCCGAGGGGATAACTGATGAACAAGGCTGCGCAGGTACCGCCCAGCACCATGAGCAGCCCGGGTAGATTGATATACAGCGCCGGGTCCGTCGCGGAGAGGGCCAATGCGGCGGCAAGCGTAATGACCGCTATGGCGATGCCGATCAGAGTGGAAACATTCATGACGATGAGCCTGGCGCCAGGACAAGGCGCGCACCGGTCCCATTCTAGGAATCGCCGGCACGGCTCAATCGGTGGATAACGGCAGAAAAAGTGCCGATTTAAGGGCACAGACACTCAGGGGCACCGATCTGCGGCGCGCGGAGATGGCTGGCTCCAGATGGGGATTCGACGCGCCGGGGCTTCAGACCCGACGTTGATGGTGGAGGCGCCCACGTGCCTGCGGGCAGCGGTGCAGGGCCGGCCAGGGCCCATGCACCGGATCAGTCGCCATTATCGTGGCGGGGCGCTGCCGGCAGGCGATTGCCGCTGCACCATGGCGATGACGCGCTGGCGCAGTTGCGGATCCTGCTCCACGGCCTGGCCGATGCCGTTGAATTCATCGACGGTGAGGCCGTCGGCATTCACCATCTGCACCATCTTGTCGTCAGCTTCGCGATACACCTGCTCCCGGGCTGCATCGTCTTTGGCGGCCTGCAGTTTGGGGCGATATTCGTCGGCGACCTTTGCCACTTTCTGCGACGCGCTGGCGAACTTCTGCAGTTGCGCCTCGCTGGGCTGGATAGCGGGCTGGGTCTGTGCGGGCGGCTGTGCAGCCGGGGCGGTTTGCGCAAGCGCGGCCATGGGGGACAGGCTCGCGGCGAGGATGGCTGCGGCAAAAAAGGTAGAAGTCTTACGCGGCATGAAGCCTCCTTGGTCGAGTTGGGACATAAGCTTCATGATGACAACGCTGCGGCACCGCCTCAAGTTTTGGGATGTTTGCGCATGTGTCGGGCGCCAGGGGCCACCGTTACGGGGGGTTTCAAGGGGGATCAGGAAATCAGCGCACGCGCGCGGGATTGCAGCAGTTCGCGCTCTGGCGTATTGCGTGCGAGGGAGGCCGCGCGCAGATATTCGGCGTGCGCCTCGCTGCGGCGACCCAGCCGCGCCAGCAGATCGGCCCGTACCGCAGGCAGCAGGTGGTAGCCGGCCAACGCCGGTTCGGCGGCGAGGCCGTCGGCCAGCGCCAGGCCGGCTTGCGCGCCGTAAGCCATGCCCACCGCAACGGCGCGGTTCAGTTCGACCACCGGCGAGGGGGCGACCTGGGACAGCGTGTCGTACAGCGCCACGATCCGCAACCAGTCGGTGTCCTCCGGACGGGTGGCGCGGGCGTGGCAGGCTGCCAGCGACGCCTGCAAGGCATAGGGGCCCAGCGGCTGGGCTTGTTCTTCCGCGCGCTGCAATGCTTCCAGGCCGCGGCGGATGAGCAGGTGGTCCCAGAGCGAACGGTCCTGGTCCATGAGCAGTACCGGACGCCCGGCGCCATCTACGCGCGCTTTTAGGCGCGAGGCCTGAATTTCCATCAAGGCAACCAGGCCGTGAACTTCGCTTTCCCCTGGCGCCAGGCCGGCGAGGACGCGGCCCAGCCGCATGGCCTCGTCGCACAGTGCGGGACGGGTCCAGTCGTCGCCGGCGGTGGCGGCATATCCCTCGTTGAAAATCAGATAGATCACTTCGAGTACCGACGCGAGCCGTTCGGCGAGCTCGCCGCCGCGGGGTACTTCATAGGGAACCCGCGCGTCGCGCAAGGTGCGCTTGGCGCGCACGATACGCTGCGCAATGGTGGGCTCAGCCACCAGGAAGGCGCGCGCGATTTCGTCGGTGCGCAGTCCGCCCAACAGCCTCAGTGTCAGCGCGACGCGCGCTTCGGTGGACAGCACGGGATGACAGGCGGTGAACACCAGCCGCAGCAGGTCGTCACCAATGTCGTCCTGGCGGGCTGCGTCGAGGGCGTCGACGAAGTCGGGCTCGACGTGCGCCTGCAGGGCATCCATTTCGTGGCCGAGCTGCTCGTGCTTGCGGGCGTGCAGGCTGTCTGCCCTGAGCCGGTCGAGGGCGCGGCGTTTGGCGGCGGTCATCAGCCAGGCGCCCGGATTATCGGGTATGCCGTCCGCGGGCCATCGCTCGAGCGCGGTAACGAGTGCGTCCTGTGCCAGCTCTTCGGCCAGGCCGACGTCGCGCACCAGGCGCGCAATGTGGGCGACCAGCTTGGCCGCTTCAATGCGCCAGACGGCTTCGATGGCCTGATGGACGGCATCGCGCGAACTCATTGCTTCAGCATCTCGGCGTCGGGGTTCATGTACATCAATTCCCAGATATGCCCGTCGAGATCCTCAAAGGCATGGCCATACATGAAACCGTAGTCTTGGGGATCACGCGGCACCGAGCCGCCCGCTGCGACCGCGCGGGCGACCAGGTCGTCGACTTCGGCACGGCTTTCACAGGATAGGCATATCAGCACTTCGGTGGCCTGCCTGGCGTCGCACAGCGGTTTATTCACGAAAGTCCTGAAGTATTCGCGGGTGAGCAGCATGGCGTACAAGTTATCGCCCAGTATGAGGCAGGCGGCATTCTGGTCAGTGAAGCGCGCATCGAAATCCCGCCCCAGTTTCCTGAAGAATTCCATGGAAAGAGGAAGGTCGGCAACAGCCAGGTTCACGAAGATCTGTTTATGCATGAGGATGTACTCGTTGAGGTCGGGACTGCGGCAGTCGGGTCAATGCAGGGGAGGCGACCCGTCGGGCGGCGATCCGTCGGACGGCGATGCTGCGCCAGGCACTTCGCCGTACCGCCACCCGCTGAAGGTCGTCCCGCCCGGGCGTCCACGCAGGGGCCGGACTTCGATGTCGGCAGCGCCGTGCGGACCCATGGGCGCCGGAAATCGCCGGACCCATTCCATGGCCTCGGCGCGAGAGCGGGCCTCGATCACGGTATAGGCAGCGACCGGAGTGGGCCCGTCGCCCACCGGCGCGTCCACCATCTGGCACTGACCATCGGCGCAATGCAGATGCCACCCCGCCGAGCCGGGCTGCAGGGTGGCCGCGTCGAGCAGAACGCCCGCGCGCGCAAGCGCCTCGTGGTAGGCCGTCATCTCGGCGCACCAGAAATCATCCGCATTCCGGACTGCGTCCGGGGCAGGCGGGACTTTGATGAAGATAATGAAACGCACGGCAAGGTCTCCGGTCGCGCGGCGCGCCAAAGAGCGAACCGTCAGACAGACGACGTTCGGCGCCACCTTGGATCGACAGCGCTGCCGTAAACCTAGGGAAACCCCTATGTTTCGTGCCGCTCAGCTGAAACAGGGCCCCAGTTCGCGAACTTCGACGGTGCACCACTGCGCCGCCGGACATTCCGCCGCGATGGCCAGGGCCTCGTCGAGAGTGGTGCAGTTCAGCAGAAAATATCCGCCTATCATTTCCTTGGCTTCGGCGTATGGCCCGTCGACCAGGCGGGGGCGCCCGTCGCGGACCTGCAGCTTCACCCCTTCGGATTCCGACTTCAGCGAGTGCGCGGCCTGCAGCACGCCCCGCGCCTGCAGCTCGGCTGCGTATCGCAGCATGCTGTCATAGGCGTCCCGGCCCGCGTCGGGTGCGCGCTGCGCCCGCTGGCCGATGGGTTCGACAATCAGCATCATGTACGGCATGAAAGCTCCGCAAGAAAGCCATGGTGGCGCGTTCCAGTTTATCTGCGCGCAAGACGCATTGTGAAGGCCAGGCCGCGTTCGGGTGTATCGTCGAAGTCTTGCCATTCGGAGAAACTAATGACCGCACCCCAGGAAAGCATCAGCATGGCGGTTTTTTGCGACTTTGAAAACGTCGCGTTGGGCGTGCGAGACGCCAATTACCAGAAATTCGACATCAAGCCTGTGTTGGAGCGCCTGCTGCTCAAGGGCAGCATCGTGGTCAAGAAGGCCTATTGCGACTGGGAACGCTATCGCGATTTCAAGGCGATCATGCACGAAGCGAATTTCGAATTGATCGAAATTCCGCACGTGCGCCAATCCGGCAAGAATTCGGCGGACATCCGGCTGGTGGTCGACGCGCTGGACCTCTGCTATACCAAACTGCACGTCGACACCTTCGTGATCATCAGCGGTGATTCTGATTTCTCGCCGCTGGTTTCCAAGCTGCGCGAGAACGCCAAGCAGGTGATCGGGGTAGGGGTGAAGCGCTCGACTTCGGATCTTCTCATCGCCAATTGCGACGAGTTCATTTTCTACGATGACCTGGTGCGCGAGCGGCAGCGGCCCGATCACAAGAACGGGGCCGTTCGCGATGCGGCCGCCGCCGGCAGGCGCGCGCACGAAGAAGACCCCAAGCGCAAGGCTGAACTCGAGGCGCGGCGCACGCAGGGCATCGAGATCGCGGTCGAGACCTTCGAAGACCTGGTGTCCGAGCGGGGTGACAGTGGCAAGATCTGGGCGTCGGTGCTGAAAGAAGCCATCAAGCGTCGAAAGCCCGATTTCAGCGAGTCATATTACGGCTTCCGCACCTTCGGCAACCTGCTCGAGGAGGCCCAGGTGCGAGGCTTGCTGGCCTTTGGCCGCGACGAGAAATCAGGGGCGTATGTGTATCGGGCCGCGCCCGAGCCCGCCGAGCCGGCGCCCGCTGCGGCCGGACGAGGCAGGCGGAAGTCGACCGCGCGCAAGAAAACCGCTTCCAAGGCGGAGGCGGCCATCGAACGCACGGCCGAGATGCTGACGGAAGCAGTCGTGTCGCCAGACGCCCCGGAAGAGCCGGCGCCACCGGCGCGCAAGTCCGCCACGCGCAGCCGACGCTCGCGCAAGCCGGCGGAAGGGTGATGTGGCTGAGACCGGCGCGGGTCGGATAGACTATTTGCTTTTCGCTCGAGCTACCCCAATATGGCCGCGCTGACGCTGCGTTCTGCTGTTGAGTCCGACCTGCCTTATCTGCTGGCGCTGCGTCGCGAGACCATGGACGCGCATCTGGCCACGGCCGGGCTGCCCCATGACGACGAGGCGCACATGGCGCGCATCCTCTATCACTTCGAAGACGCCCGCATCGTGATGCTGGACGGCGCGGCGGCAGGCCTGTTGAAGGCGTATCGGGACGACGATGCCTGGTATGTGGTCCAGGTGCAGGTGGCGGCGCCCTACAGGGGGCAGGGCCTGGGCGAACGCCTGCTGCTCTCGGTGCTGCGGCAGGCCGACGCCGCCGGCCTGCCGACGCGCCTGGATGTTCTCAGGGCCAATCCGGCACGCCGGTTGTATGAACGCTTGGGGTTTCGCATCGTGGACGACCAAGGCACGCAATACCATATGCAGCGGCCGGTCCACCCGGGGGCGGCCGGTAACGTAGTGCCCACCGGGCTTGTGGACTGACACGACGATGAACACGACCGAAACCGTTACGCGCGCGTGGCGATCCGCCTGGGTGGCACAGGCGCAGGCCCGACCGTCGGTCGCACTGGGCCTCGCCGCCGCGTCGCTGGCGGTGCTGCTGCTGTTGGCCGCCGGACTGTATCGCGGGCTGACCGGCGTAGAAACCAACTATATCCATCTCGCCTTCCTGGGCGGCAGCGCCGGCTTCGCCGCCACGGCGCTGGGGGCTCTGGGCGCCCTGTGCCTGACCAGCATTCACGCCCGAACCCAGGACATCATGCTGGGTTTTGCGGCGGGCATGATGCTGGCTGCCAGCGCCTTTTCGCTGATTTTGCCCGGGCTCGCGGCGGCGCAGGAGCTGGTGGGAGCAGGTCCTGCGGCGGCCGGCGTGGTGGTCGCGGGGCTGGCCTTGGGGGTATTGCTCATGCTCGGGCTGGACGCCTTCACCCCGCATGAGCACGACAGCACCGGGCCGTGCGGGCCCGAGGCCGAACGCCTGAATCGAGTCTGGCTGTTCGTGCTGGCGATCACGCTGCACAACTTGCCCGAGGGCATGGCCATAGGCGTCGGTTTTGCCAACGGCGATATGCGGGTGGGCGTTCCGCTGGCGTCGGCCATTTCGATCCAGGACATCCCGGAAGGCCTGGCCGTGGCCATGGCGCTGCGCTCAACCGGCCTGACGGCATGGCGCGCCACCCTGGTGGCGGCGGCAAGCGGTCTGATGGAACCCCTGGGCGCACTGGTAGGCCTGGGTATGTCGAGCGGCCTGGCGCTGGCGTATCCCATAAGCATGGGCCTGGCCGCAGGCGCCATGATTTTTGTGGTGTCGCACGAAGTCATTCCGGAAACCCACCGCAACGGCCACCAGACGCCGGCTACGGTGGGCCTGATGGTCGGCTTTGCCGTCATGATGTTCCTGGACACCGCGCTGGGGTAGGCGGCTCTGTTCGTTGCTTGCATAGGTGAATTGTGATTGCGCTGCTTGAGGCCCGACGGGCCGGGCTGTTACAACGCCGGCACTGGCTGCCGAATATCGTGTCCGGCGTCATCGTGGGCGTGGTGGCATTGCCGCTTGCCATGGCATTTGCGATTGCGTCCGGGGTCAAGCCCGAACAGGGTTTGTACACCGCAATCGTTGCGGGCCTGGCGGTGTCGGTATTCGGAGGCAGCCGGGTGCAGATTGCAGGGCCCACCGGCGCTTTCATCGTCATCCTGGCCGCTGTGGTGGCCGAACATGGCGTGGCCGGCCTGCAACTGGCCACGCTGATGGGGGGCATCATCCTTCTGGCGCTCGGCGTGGCGCGCATGGGGGTGGTGATCAAGTACATCCCCGCGCCCGTCATCGTGGGCTTCACGGCCGGCATCGGCGTAATTATCTGGGTCGGGCAGTGGAAGGACTTCTTCGGCCTGCCTGCGGTGGCCGCGGGCCACTTCCACCAGAAACTCTGGCAACTGCTGCAGGCCTTGCCGCAGCTGCACGGAGCCACGACGGCGCTGGCACTGGCGAGCCTGGCGCTGCTGATCGTATCGCCGCGCCTGCCGTACCTGAGACGCGTGCCGGGTCCGCTGACGGCGCTGGTGGCGGCAACCGTATTGCAGGCCACCTTCAGTTTCGATGGTGTTGCCACCATCGGGTCCGCCTTTGGCGGCGTGCCGCAAGGCTTGCCATCGTGGCAATGGCCGGAAATTACGCTGGAACGTCTGATCGAGCTGATCGGCCCGGCGTTTGCCATCGCCATGCTGGGCGCTATCGAGTCCCTGTTGTCGGCCGTGGTGGCCGACGGCATGGCGGGCACCCGTCATCAGTCCAACCAGGAACTCATCGGACAGGGCATCGCAAATATTGCGGCGCCGCTGTTTGGCGGCATCGCAGCCACCGGCGCCATTGCCCGCACTGCGACCAATATCCGGAATGGCGGCACCAGCCCGCTGGCCGGCATTGTGCACGCGCTTACGCTGGTCGCCATCGTCGTGCTGCTGGCCCCGCTGGCCGAGAACGTGCCCTTGGCAGCGCTCGCTGCGATCCTGTTCGTGGTGGCGTGGAACATGAGCGACGTGCGGCACTTCGCCAAAATGCTGCGACGTGCTCCCCGCGCCGACGTGGTCATCCTGGTGGTCACATTCCTGCTTACGGTGTTCGCCGATCTGGTGGTGGCCGTGAATATCGGCGTGATCCTGGCCACGCTGCATTTCCTGCGTCGCATGGCCGCCAGTGTGGGCGTTCAGCAGGTCGAGAGCGAAGAACTGCGCCACGAGCTGTCAGACATCGGTATGCCGGCGCTGCCTGAAGACGTTCTGGTGTTCACGGTGGAAGGGCCGCTGTTCTTCGCTGCCGTCGAGAATTTCGAGCAGGCGCTCGACAACACCAGCAGTGATCCGCGGGTGTTGATCATAAGGCTGCGCCGTGTGCCGTTCATCGATGTCACGGGGCTGCAGATGCTGGAGGATGTCGTCGGCCGCTTGCAAGCGCGCGGGGTGCGCGTGCTGCTGGCCGAAGCCAACGCGCGCGTGATGGGCAAGCTTTCCAAGGCAGGGCTGGTGGATCTGGTGGGCGGGCAGGCTATTTTCGCCACACTGAAACAGGCCTTGCTGGCCTGCGGCCTGAGCCCGGCGCGGCGGGATGAACCTGGTGCCGGCGGAGCCGGGCAAACGCAGCATTCCCCGCCTGACGCTTGAGCCCTGCGCGTCGCTGCGCATCACGCACGTCGCGGTATGGGGCGTCACCGTGGCATGAGCGGTGGCCGGGCGCCGAGGCATTGCGGCCTGTGGCGTCGGTCGCTGTGGTGATGGCCGCCGCGATGCGGGCGGCCGTTATGGCGGCGCGCCGACCCTGACGTATCCGGTCAACGGCGGCCGTTGAGCAGCCCGCCGCCGATCTTGAGCAGGTCGTCCAGGCCGACCTGCCCGTCGCCGTTCTGGTCGAGCAGCGACCCCAGCAGCCCACCGCCCAGGCCGCCTTGCTGGCGCGCGGCGTCGCGTTCGCGCGTGAGCGTGGTGCCCAGGCTGCCGGCATCCATGCCCTCGCCCTGCATGCGCTTGGCCAGGAAGGCCATGACGATGGGAGCAAGCAGCTTCAGCAGGCTGGCTGCGTTATTGCCTCCCAGGCCGGTGGCCTGGCCCAGGTTGTCTTCGGCGCGTTCGCGGTTGGACCCGAAAATGTGGCCCAATATCGCGCCGCCGTCGGTTTGCGGCGTACCGGCCGCCCCGCCGCCGCCCAGCAATGAACCCAGCAGGCTGCCGAGATCGATATTGCCGCCGGCGTGGTCGCGCTGCAGTGCGCCGAACAGGGCCTGGGCTTGTCCCGGTTGGGCCGCATTGTTGCCCAGGGCGCCCAGCAGCATCGGCAGCGCGGCGCCCACTGCATCCCGGGTCTGGGCTGGGTCGGCGCCCAATTGTTGCGAAATCTGCTGCATGGGGTCGCCCTGCAACTGGGCGAAGAGTTCGTCGGAAAGCGTGGCGGGAGAGTTCATGATGCGGCTCCTGGATAACGTGTTCAGAGCGTACCACCTGAGGCCGCCGGCCGGGGCGTGGTGGCGGCCGAGTTGCGCACCAGCAGGCCGCCGAGCATCGCCGCAAGGGCCGCACAAAGCGCGCCGGCCGTGAAGGCCAGGCGATACCCCGCACTGAGGGACTCCGGCAGTATGGCGCCGGCCATCGCCAACCCGGCGGTGTGAGCGGCTGCCAGGCTGGCCAGGATGGCCAGGCCCAGCGCGCCACCCATCATGAAGGCGGTGTTGACGATGCCTGAGGCGAGTCCCGACTCGTGCGCCGGGACGTCGTTCATGGCGGCCAGCAGCAAGGGGTTGAAGGCAATGCCCGCGCCCAGGCCGAGCAGCAGCATGCCGGGCAGGATGTGAAGGACGAAGCTGCCATCGATAGGGGCTTGCGCAAACAGCGCCAGGCCCGCCGCCCCCAGCGTCAATCCGGCCGACAGGGGCCCACGCACGCCGAATCGCATTACCAGCCGCGCCGACAAGCCGAGCGAGCAGGCCGCCATCACGAGGTTGCCGGGCAGGAATGCCATGCCCACCTGCATGGCGCTGTATCCCAGCACCAGCTGCATGTACAAGGCCGAGATGAAAAACCAGGCGAACATGGCCGCGGCCCACAGTACGGCCACCGCATTGGCCGTGGCCAGATTGCGCAGGCGGAACAGCCCCAGCGGCATCAATGGCGCGCTGCTGCGCGTCTCGATGAACAGGAAGGCGGCGAGCAGTGCGGCGGCGACCAGCAACAGGCTTACGGAACGGGTGGAAGTCCAGCCCGCTTCGTTGCCATTCACCACTGCATAGACGGCCAGCATCAGGGCAAGCGTGACCGTGATGGCGCCCGCAACATCGAGGCGGACGCCTCGCACCGCGCGGGCCGGCGGCAACAGCGCCAGGCAGAGCCCGAATACCAGCGCGCCGATAGGCAGATTCACCAGGAATATCCAGTGCCAGCTGAGCATGCTGGTCAGCACGCCGCCCAGCAGGACCCCCACGCTGCCGCCGCCTGCGCAGACGAAGCCATAGACTCCCATGGCTTTGGCCCGTGCCGCGGGCTCGGAAAACAGATTCATGATGAGCGAGAGCGATACCGCCGATACGACGGCACCGCCCAGGCCCTGGATGGCGCGCGCGGCAATCAGGGTTTCCTGGGTGCCCGCCACGCCGCACGCCAGCGAGGCCACGGTGAACACGGTGAGGCCGGCCAGGAAGACACGGCGCGCGCCGAACAGGTCGCCCAGCCGCCCGCCCAGCAGCAGGAAGCCGCCAAAGGTCAGCATGTAGGCATTGACGACCCATACCAGGGCCGTTTCGGTGAACTGCAGGTCGGCGCGGATGGACGGCAACGCGACATTGACGATGGTGGTGTCCAGCACGATCATCAGCACGCCGAGGCACAGGACGAGCAGCGCCAGCCAGCGTTGTCGTTCCGTCAGAGAATGATTCATGAACTAGACTCCGGGCGCATTGTTTTCAGCTTGAAACCTGTCCGCCGCTGATCAGCCACGTCGTGCCGTAGCGATCGACCAGCGCGCCGAATGCTTCGGCCCAGAAGGTTTTTTGCATGGGCATCGTTATGTTGCCGCCTTCCGCCAGGCCGTGAAAGACCCGCGTTGCGTCGGATACCGTGGGAAACACGAGCGCCAGCGAGACGCCGTGCTGGCCCTGGTAAGGCTGGCCCTCGATGACATCGGCCGCCATCAGGGCCTGGCCGTCCAGGCTCAGCTGCGCATGCATGACGCGGTTGTGCATGGACTCGGGGATGTCTGCGCTGTTCGGAGCCTGGGCGTACGTCAGCATGGTCTCGATGCGGCCGCTCAGGGTCTGCTCGTAGAAGCGCAGGGCGTCGGCGCAGTGGCCGTCGAATGTGAGATAGGCGCAAAGCTGGGGCATGATGAGTCTCCGGTAGAGGCGCGCTGGCGAGGCCAGTGTGGCCAGCCGCGCGCCGCGGGTGTTGTAATGGCAGTTGCGCCACTGAATGATGAATGCCGCAACACGATGACCATCAAGATAAACGAAGAACTGCGTACTTATATCGATCCGCTCAGTCCCGACGAATATGCAGCCCTCGAGCGCAGCCTGCTGGCGGAAGGTTGCCGCGACGCGCTGGTGCTGTGGGGTGACCTGCTCGTCGATGGTCACAATCGGTACGAACTGTGCCGCAAGCACGGCATCGAGTTCAAGACCACGCAGAATACCCGGTTTACTTTGCTCGATGATGTCAAGTTGTGGATGATCGAAAATCACCTCGGGCGGCGCAGCGTTTCCGACTTCCAGCGGGGCGTGCTGGCCCTGCGCAAAAAAGAGATATTGCAGACGCGCAAGAACCGGGTCGAGCAAGCCGGCAGCCCTGCGCACGAGGCACCGGCGGATGCCGGCCAGGCTTCGCCGCAGGCTGCGCCGCTCAGCCGCCAGGCCCTGGCGCGAGCCGCGAGGGTCAGCAGCAGCACTCTGGGGCAGATCGAGAAAATTCACAAAGCCGCGGCGCCCGAACTGGTTCGCGCGGTGAAGGCGGGGGACATCTCGATCAACGCGGCGGCCGCAGTGGCCGAACTGCCCGCAGAACGGCAGGTGGCGGCAGCGGCCGAAGGCCGCAAGGCCTTGCGCGAACTGGCGCGCCAGGCTCGCGAGGCCCGGCAGGCCAGGACGGCCGCACGCGATCCTGGCGATAGTGCGCCGTCAGACGCGCCAGAACCCGCCGCTACCATTGAAGACTATCCCGCCGAGGTCGCGCGCCTGCAGCGCCTGGTCGCGGCGCTGACCGAAGAGCGGGATGCCCTGAAAAAGAAAGTCATGCACCTGACTGTGGCCCTGGCCGAGGCGCGCAACCCCGGCTGACCGCCCGGTTCGGGCCATTGCGCTTCGTTGCCCCGCATCGCTGTGCACAGGACAGGCCCGCGCCGTCGCGCCGCCGCACCTCTGCGGCAGCGTCAGCCGGCGCGGCGGAAGGTCAGGTTGATGCGCGCCTCGCCCAGTTGCGGATGATTTCCTGCGGGTACGGGCAGTATGCCGTGATATCGCAGGCGGTCGGGCCCGCCCCACACCGCCACGTCTCCATGCTGCAGCGGGACGCGCCGGGCCGGGTCGCTGCGGCGCAGTCCACCGAACAGGAACACCGCGTCGAGTCCCAGCGACACTGACACAATGGGCGCTTGCAGGTCGGGCTCGTTCTTGTCCTGGTGCAGGCCCATGCGTGCCTTGGGCGCATATCGGTTGATGAGGCAGGCGTCGGGCATGAAGCCGGCAAAGCCGGCAGCCTCGGCCGCTGCGTGGGCCAATTGCGAGAACGACGCCGGCATGGCGGGCCACGCGCGCCCGCTCAGCGGATCGTCTGCGGTATAGCGGTAGCCATGCCGGTCGGAAGTCCAGCCCCAGCGGCCGCAATTGCTCAGCGCGGCCGACATGCGATGGCCGCCCGGCGTCTCCATGTGCCGCAGTGGCGCGGCCGCGAGCACGTCTTCCAGGGCGGGCAGCAGGGCGTCGATATAAGGCAGTGCGTAGCCGCGCAGCAGAGCTGCGCCCGGCCCCAGTTCGATGGGAGGCGCCTGGTCGGCGGCGAACAGATCCAGATTCATGTGGTCAGGGTGCAGGGCTGCTACTGTGCGTCGTGGAATATGATGCCCAGCGTATGGCGCGTGCCGGTGCGCACCCGGCTCACCCCATGACGCTGCAGCACCCGATAGTGGCCCCGGATCCCGGCAACGGGCCGGTAGCTGACCGCAAACGCCACGGCGTCGCCCCGGCGCAGCGGCACCACGTCGGCACGCGACTGCATGCGGGGACGCTGGGTGGTCAGCACGAACTCGCCACCCGTGAAATCGGCCTGCGGCTCGGACAGCAGGATGGCGATCTGGACCGGGAACACATGGTCGCCGTACAGATCCTGGTGCAGGCAGTTGTAATCGCCGGGCCCATAGGCCAGGATCAACGGAGTAGGGCGTTCCTGGCCCGCAGCGTGGCAACGGTGCAGGAACCTTGCCAGGGTGTCCGGAAACCGCGTGGCCACGCCGAGGGCCTCATTCCAGCGATTGGCCAGCGGGGCCAGGCGTGGGTACAGCGCCTGGCGCAATTGTTCAACCAACGGGGGCAATGGATAGCCGAAATACTTGTATTCACCTCGTCCGAAGCCGTGCCGCGCCATCACGATGCGGCTTCGGTAGCGCGCCTCGTCGTGATAGGCAGCCACCAGCGCGGCGCACTCGTCGGCGCCGAGCAGACCGGGCAGCACTGCGTAGCCGTCTTCGTCAAGTGCGTGCTCGGCGGTGTGCCAGTCCAGCGCGGACAGGCGTGCGGATGTGGCGATGAGGTCGGCGGTGTTCATGGCCCCAGTGTAGGGTGGGCGCCAGGACGCCACACCCCGCTGCTTGCGCTTGAATTGCGACCGCGATCAACCGCAGCGCAGCGCGGTGATCAGGTCGCCACCATCCAGGATGATATTCAGGCGCATGGGGTTGTATTCCATGGTCATGACCTGGCCGGGCCGCATCACGCGCAGCTGGGAAGAATGCGATCGCGACCGCGCATCATCGCCCACCGATTCGGAATATTTCTTGCCGATCAGGTCTTGCACCAACTGGGCATCGCATTCCTGGGCGGCGCCCGAGGGCATTGCGGACGAATCGGCTGCGGGCGCATCGGGGGTGGCGCGCTGGGGGCCGGACGAAGCGCAGGCGCTCAGGCCGGCCACGAGGAAAACGGGAATCAGCTTGCGTATCATGAAGGCTCCTTCAGGCAGCAGAGAACGTCCATGATAGACCAGCCAGGGCGCCCGTTCGTTCACCGCACGGCCTGGCCGGCTCACGCGGTATCGACGGCCAGCGCGGGCGTGGCCGAAGCGACCGGCGTGCCCCGCAGCCGCGTCACATCGCGCAACGGGGGCGCTCCGTAAAGGCGGCTGTATTCCCGGCTGAACTGCGAGGCGCTTTCATAACCGACCTGCCGCGCGGCCGCGCCGGCGTCGACGACGCCCGCCAGCAGCAGGCGCCGGGCCGCCTGCAGCCGCAGTTGCTTCTGGTATTGCAGCGGACTCATGGCCGTGACCGACTTGAAATGGTGGTGCAGCGATGAGGTGCTCATGTTCACGGTGTGCGCGAGATGCGGGATGCGCAGCGGCTGATCGTAGTGGTTCTGCAGCCATTCGATCGCGAGTCGAACCTGCTGTATCGGGCCTTCGTGCCGCGAAATGTGGCGCAGGCGACCGCCCAGGTCTCCGGTCAGCAGGCGGTAGCAGATTTCACGCCGCAGCAGTGGCGCCAATACTGGAATGTCCTGAGGGCTTTCGAGCAGGCGCGCCATGCGCAAGGCAGCGTCGAGCAGGGGCTCGGACAGCCTGCCCACGGCCAAACCCCTGCCGGCCGAGGTTTCCGCGGGTGCCACCAGGGGGGTCTCGGCGATGAGGCTGGCGGTATCCCGGGGGTCGAGATCGAGCACGAAACACAGGTAGGGCGTGTCAGGAGTGGCCAGCGTCACGCGCGAGGCCACGGGCAGGTCGATCGAGGTCAGCAGGTAGTGCGAGGCGTTGTACTCGTAGATGTCTTCGCCGACTTCCACGCGCTTGGCGCCCTGCACCAGCAGGGCCAGCGAGGGCCGGTAGACGGCGGGGGTCAGCGCATTGGGACGCGACGAGCGGAAAAATGACAAGCCGTCTATCAGCGTCGACTGCATACCTTCCGCGCGGGCATGCCGGTTGATCAGGGCCGCCAGCTCGCCCAGGCCTGGGGCCAGGGCGGGCGGGCAGGGCGAGCGGGCGTCGGAAGTGGCAGCCATGACGGGCGATGCGGGTGGATACCCCGTCAAGTTACACCGGCTTGGCCAGTGTCTGGGTGTGCAGGGCGAACGGCAGGCTGCGAATACGCTGGCCGGTGGCGGCAAACAGCGCGTTGGCCACCACTGGCGCGACAGGGGGAACCCCGGGCTCGCCTACACCTGTTGGCCGTTCTTCCGATGCGACGGTATGCACTTCGACGGCCGGCATTTCGTTGATGCGCAGGATGGGATAGTCGTGGAAGTTGCTTTGCTCGACCTGCCCATCCTTGATGGTCAACGCGCCGTGCATCGCTGTCGACAACCCGAAGCCGATACCTCCTTCAATCTGGGCCCGCACCACATCGGGGTTGACCACGAGCCCGCAATCCAGTGCGCACACGATGCGGTCGACCTTGAAGGCGCCGTCGGGCTGCACGGTGACTTCGGCCACCTGCGCCACAATGGTGTCGAACGACTCATGCAGCGCCACGCCGCGTCCGCGCCGTTCGCCCGGCTTGCCGGGCGCCAGCGGTTCTGACCAGCCCGATCGCTCTACCGCCATTTCAAGCACTGTGCGGTGGCGCGGATGCTGGTCCAGCAGCGCAATGCGATAGGCAACCGGGTCTTGCCCGGCCGCGACGGCGGCTTCATCCATCAGCCCTTCGGCAGAGAACGCGGTATGCGTGTGGCCGACTGCCCGATACCACAACACCGGGATGCCCACGTCGTCGGGGGTGTAGGACTCGACCTGAAGGTTGGGCACCGAATAGTGCAGGTCGGCCTGGCCTTCCACGGAAGAGGGGTCGATGCCATTCTGGATGGCTCCTTCCAGCGGACTGCCCTTGAATATGGACTGGCCGGCCAGGCGCACGTGCCAGGCGATCAGTCGGCCCTGGGGGTCGAGGCCGATGCGGGCGCGATGCACGTTCATCGGCCGGTAAGAGCCGCCGCGCGTGTCGTCCTCGCGGCTCCAGACCAGCTTGATGGGCGCGCGTATGCCCTGGTCGCGTGCGGCCTTGGCGATGTGCGCCGCTTCGGTGACGTAATCGGCCTGTGGGGAGGCGCGCCGGCCAAAACTGCCCCCCGCGTACAGCTGGGTGATGGACACCTTTTCGGGCGGCAGTCCCAGCACCCGCGCCACCGCTGCCTGGTCTACCGTCTGGAACTGTTCGCCGTTCCAGATATCGCATCGGTCTTCGCCCAATTGCACCAGGCAGTTCATCGGCTCCATGGCGGCATGAGCCAGGTACGGCACTTCGTATTCGGCCTCGATGACGCGGCTGGCCTGCGCCAGGGCAGCTTCCGCGTCGCCGCGGCTGCCCGCCACCACGCCAGGCTTGTCGAGCGCGGCACGGAACTGCGCGCGGATGCCGTCGGACCCTTTCCGGTAGGCCTGGCTCTCGTCCCACTGCACCTGCAGCGCGTCGCGGCCGGTGCGGGCGGCCCAGGTATTGTCGGCCAGGACTGCCACACCCTCGAAGTTGTGACCGGTGCCGGAAAACTGCACGACGTGGCGCACGCCGGGCACGGCCAGCGCCTTGGTGGCATCGAAGCTGGCCACCTTTGCGCCGAAGCGGGGAGGATGCGCGGCCATGGCCACCAGCATGCCCGGCAATTTCATGTCCTGCGTGAAGATGGCCGTGCCGTTGGTCTTGGCGTAGCTGTCGACGCGGCGCGGTGCTTCCTTGCCGATCAGCTTGAATTCCGACGGCGCCTTGAGCTGCACCGAGTCGGGGGCCGTCTGTCGCGCCGCTGCCGCGGCCAGTTCGCCGAAGCCTGCCTGCCGTTGCGAGGCTGCATGGCGCACCACACCGTTTTCGACCGTGATTCCGTCCGGAGCCACCTGCCACGCCTGGGCGGCGGCTGCCACCAGCATGGCGCGGGCGGTGGCGCCGGCGCGCCGCATCTGATCGTACGAGTTCGCAATGGCGGTACTGCCGCCTGTGCCCTGTATGCCAAACGCCAGGTTCTTGTACAGTTCGGTGTCGGCGGGCGCTCCCTCGACACGGACGCTGGACCAGTCGGCGTCGAGCTCCTCGGCCACCAGCGTCGCCAGGCCGGTGAACGCGCCCTGGCCCATTTCCAGGTGCTTGGACAGCACCGTGACCACACCATCGGTGCCGATGCGCAGGAATGCGTTCGGGGCAAAGGCGGCCTGGCCTGCGGCCGGAGACGCGGCCCCGGCCGCGGCACGCACGGCCGAGTGGCCCAGGGCGATGCCGATGACCAGCCCGCCTGCACCCTGTATGAAACGACGGCGGCTGACGCTGCGCGGCGGCTGCAGCGCAGCGATATGGGAACGTACGATGGGATGCATTGAGAGCTCCTGTCAGGCCAGCGTGCGGGCGGCTTCGTGGATGGCCGCGCGTATGCGCAGATAGGTGGCGCAGCGGCATGCGTTTCCGCTCATGGCGCTGTCGATATCGCTGTCGGAGGGCTGGCCGTTCTGCTTGAGCAGAGCAATGGCCGCCATGATCTGGCCCGACTGGCAATAGCCGCACTGGGCGACATCGAGCTTGCGCCATGCTGCCTGCACGGCCTGGCCCACGCTGTCGGCCTCGATGCCTTCGATGGTGGTGATCTGCTTGCCCGCCACCGCGGCCAGCGGCATCACGCAAGAGCGGGTGGGTGCGCCATCGACGTGCACCGTACAGGCGCCGCACAAGGCCATGCCGCAACCATATTTGGTGCCGGTCAGGTTGGCGACGTCTCGCAGTGCCCAAAGCAGCGGCATTTCGTCGGGCGCGTCCAGGGCAGTGTCATTGCCGTTGATGTTCAACGTGGGCATGGCGGATTCCTTCTGTGCGGCGAGACAACGCGCCTCGCAGAAGGGCAGGATAGAAAATCGACCCCGCTACCGCAATACCGATAAGTCCGTGATTCTTGCCTGATCCTGCGAGAGTCCCGGACCGGATGGCTGCCGGGCCCGGGACCGCCCGTGCCGGCCGCACTGGCCTCTCTTATTCGATCTTGCCTCGCCGGCCGCACCTCGCCGGCGGCACCTTGCCGGCCGCACCTCGCCGGCCGCACATCGCCGGCCGCTTCAGGCGCGGGAGTGTGCCCGGCGCTGCCGCACGGCCTGCGCGAGTTCGGCCAGCACGGGTTCGGTCTGCTGCCAGCCCAGGCAGGCGTCGGTGATGGATACGCCGTGGCGCAGCGGCACGCCAGGTTTGAGATCCTGGCGGCCTTCTTCCAGGTGGCTCTCGATCATGACGCCGATGATGCGCGATTCGCCCTGCGACAGCTGCGAGGCGATGTCGTGCGCCACGTCGACCTGGCGCAGGTGCGACTTGTTCGAGTTGGCGTGCGAGCAATCGATCATGACCTGTTCGCGCTGGCCGGCCGCCTTCAGTGCGGCACAACATGCCTGCACGCTGACGGCATCGAAGTTGGGCCCCTGTTTGCCGCCGCGCAGGATGACGTGGGTGTCATCATTGCCCCGAGTTTCGAAAATGGCTGCCATGCCCATTTTGGTCATGCCCATGAACGCGTGCCGGGCGCGCGCCGCAACAATGGCGTCCGCCGCGATCTGCATGCCGCCATCGGTGCCATTCTTGAAGCCGAGCGGGCAGCTCAAGCCCGAGGCGAGCTGGCGGTGGCTGGGGCTTTCGGTGGTGCGGGCGCCGATGGCGCCCCAGGCGATCAGGTCGGCAATGTACTGCGGGCTGAGCAGGTCGAGAAATTCAGTGCCGATGGGCAGGCCCAGCTCGCCGATCTCGAGCAGCAGTTCACGCGCGCGGCGCAGGCCCTCATTGATGCGGAAGCTGCCGTCCAGGCGCGGATCGTTGATATACCCCTTCCAGCCCACGGTGGTGCGCGGCTTTTCGAAGTACACGCGCATGACGACGAGCAGGTCGTCGCGCAGCGCGTCGGCCGCGGTCTTCAGGTGGCGCGCATATTCGATGGCCTGGCCGTGGTCGTGGATGGAACAGGGCCCCACCACGACAACCAGGCGGTCGTCGCGGCCGTGCAGCACATCCGCGATGCGCGCCCGGGCGTCCTCGACCAGGTTCTGCGTGGCCTCGGGCACGGGCAGTTCGTCTTGCAGCAGCGCGGGCGAAATCAGGGGGCGCACTGCGCCGATGCGGACGTCGTCGATGCGGGTGGTGTCCTGGGTGGCGTCGGCATGGCCGGCTTCGCGGTCATGGAGGGGGTCGTCGATGCGGATCATGGCAATCTCGAGAGTGCGGAATACAGGGCTGCCGCATTATCGCACCCCGGCCGCGCCTCGCCGGCCGCGCCCGCATGCCGGCCGGCGTCAACGCCGCGCGTCCAGAGCCATGTGTACGGCCAGCCCGGCCAGCACGGTGCCCATCAGCCAGCGTTGCACAGCCAACCATAAGGGCCGGGTCCCCAGGAACCCCGCGATCGATCCGGCCGCGAGCACGAACAAGGCGTTCACGGCCAGGCTGAGCAGCACCTGGGTCATGCCGAGGGTGAGCGACTGCAGCAGCGCGGAGCCCTGGCCGGGCGTCATGAACTGGGGCAGCAATGACAGGTAAAGGATCGCGATCTTGGGATTGAGCAGGTTGGTGAGCAGACCCATGGTGAACAACTGGCGGGTGCTGCTGGGGGGCAACGCGCGGACCTGAAATGGCGAACGGCCGCCCGGACGCAAGGCCTGCCAGGCCAGGTAGCCCAGGTACAGCGCGCCGCCCAGCCGCAGGATGTCGTAGGCGTAGGGCACCGCCAGCAGCAAGGCTGAAATGCCCAGTGCGGCGCACCACAGATAGAAGACGTAGCCGGCCGCCACGCCGCCCAGCGACACCAGGCCCGCACGCGGCCCTTGCGAGAGCGAGCGCGATATCAGGTACACCATATTGGGGCCCGGCGTCAGCACCATGCCCAGCGAGATCAGGGCAAAAGCCAGCAGGTTTGAAAATTCAGGCATGTTGCGCTCCGCGGCGGCCAGGAATGTGCGGCCAGCGTAGCGCAAATCTGTATCGGAACAGTTGCCTAATCGGCCACGGGGGTGCGAAGGGTGACGAATTCTTCGGCCGCCGTCGGATGAATGCCGATGGTTTCGTCGAACACCTGCTTGGTGGCGCCGGCCTTCAACGCCACCGCCAGCCCCTGCACGATTTCGCCCGCGTCCGGCCCGACCATATGGCAACCCAGCACCCGATCGGTGTCGGCGTCGACCACGAGCTTCATGAGGGTTTTTTCCTGATCGTTGGTGAGGGTGAGCTTCATGGGCCGGAAGCGGCTCTCGAAGCGCTTGATGCGGTGCCCGGCCGCAATGGCCTGTTCCGTGGTCATGCCCACGGTACCGATATTCGGCAGGCTGAAAACCGCGGTGGGAATCAGGTTGTAATCCACCTTGCGGTACTCGCTGGGTTTGAACAGCCGGCGCGCGACGGCCATGCCCTCGGCCAGCGCCACCGGCGTGAGCGGCACCCGTCCGATCACGTCGCCGACCGCCAGGATCGAGGGCTCGCTGCTGCGGTACTCGTCGTCGACCGCGATAAAGCCTTCGTCGTTGAGCGTGACGCCGGTGTTCTCGAGGCCCAGATTGTCCAGCATGGGGCGCCGGCCGGTGGCGTAGAACACGCAATCGGTCTCGATGACGTCGCCGCTTCTGAGCGTGGCCGCCAGGCTGCCGTCGGGCCGCTGGTCGATGCGCGCCACGTCCGCGTTGAAGCGCACGTCCAGGCCTTTCTTGCCCAGTTCGTCGCGCAGATGGGTGCGCACGCTGTCGTCGAAGCCGCGCAGAAACAGGTCACGCCGGTATACCTGTATGGTCTGCGCACCCAGGCCATTGAAAATAGAGGCGAATTCCACGGCGATGTACCCACCGCCCACCACCAGCACCCGGCGCGGCAGGGCCTTCAGATAAAAAGCCTCGTTCGACGTGATGGCGAGTTCTCTGCCCGGAATATCGGGTACTTGCGGCCACCCTCCGGTCGCCACCAGGATGTGTTCGGCGGTGTGACGCTCACCGTTGACTTCGACGGTGTGCGGGTCCAGCAGCCGCGCGTGCCCTTCGTGCAGCGTGACCCCGCTGCCGACGAGCAGGTTGCGGTAGATACCGTTGAGGCGTTCGATTTCGCGGTTCTTGTTCGCAATGAGCGTAGGCCAGTCGAACCCCGGCGTGCCGGCCGTCCAGCCGTAGCCGTTGGCGTGCGCGAAGTCTTCGCGATAGTGCGCGCCGTAAACCAGCATCTTCTTGGGGACGCAGCCCACGTTGACGCAGGTGCCGCCCAGATAGCGGCTTTCAGCCACCGCGACGCGAGCTCCATAGCCCGCGGCGAAGCGTGCCGCACGCACGCCGCCCGAACCGGCGCCAATCACGAACAGGTCAAAATCGTAAGCCATTGCGTTCCTCTACGTACTGGGCGGCCTTCGCGCCGCCTCGCTCGCTGACAAGACCTGTATTAAACCTCTAAAGGCGCACACCTGCAGGCGATCGGGCGACCTGTCCGAGGATCGGATACATTTCAGAGCAGGCGGGTGCGCATGCATCGCCGCATTCAGGGGATGGCCCCGGATTGAGAACACATGCAGACTGAAGACAGCTTTTTCGGCTCGGCCGGGGCGATGCTGGGCGAGGTGATCCGCGCCATCGTCGCCGGGTTGCGCTACGTATTCGGCGGCCTGGGGTCGGCCTTGGGCGATTTTTTCTCCGGGCTTGCCAGCGCGCTGGGCATGAGTCCGTCCGTATTCAATTTCGCGCTGCTCGTGCTGGGCCTGGTTCTGCTGTGGGCCGCCGTGAAGGCCTTTCTGCGCCGGGCCATCGTGGCGGGTATCTTCTGGCTGCTGCTGGCCATGTTGCTGCTTGGCGGGCTGATAGGCTAGCGGCCGCGCGTGCCCGCGATGACGCCGGCAAGCCGGCGGACCAGGGGGTCGAACAGCTCGGCCGAGGTATTGCCATAGCCCAGTACCAGCCCGTTGTAGCTCGCAGACGGATGCAGGGCGAACGTCGAGAGCGCGGCCGGCCCCAGTCCGGCGCGATGGGCGGCCGCGGCAATGGCGCGGTCGTCCAGGTCCACGGGCAGGCGCAACGTCAGATGCAGTCCGCCGTGCCCCCCCAGGACTTCATGTTCGAAGTCGAGGTGGCGGTGCAGTGCGGCACGCAGGGCCTGCTGCCGGTCGCGATACAGGCGCCGCATGCGGCCCAGGTGGCGCGCGAACTGGCCGCTGTCGATAAATGCGGCCAGCGCCAGTTGTTCATGTCGATGTCCGCCCCGCAGCAGCTCGCTGACCGCCGGGGCCAGTTGCGCTGCCGGGGCCGGCGGCAGGACCAGGAAGCCGGTACGCAGGGCGGGGAACATGGTCTTGCTGAATGAACCCGCGTAGAGCACCGGCGTATCGTCGGCCAAACCCTGGATGGACGGTATGGGGTTGCCGTGGTGGCGGAACTCGCTGTCGTAGTCGTCCTCGATGATCCAGGCGCCGGCGCGGCGGGCGTGTGCCAGCAGCTCCAGGCGCCGAGCGGCCGCCAGCACTGCGCCGGTGGGGTATTGATGCGAAGGGGTGGTGTAGACGAGCCGGGGAGGCTGTGTGTGCCACCAGCCATCGGGCACGGCCAGCCCCTGGCTGTCGACGGGCACCGGGACGATATGCAGGTCGCCGGCCTGGAAGGCGGCCTTGGCGCCCCGATAGCCCGGATCCTCGACCCAGGCCGTGTCGCCCGGGTTGCTGAACAGGCGTACGCACAGCGCCAGGGCTTCCTGAGTACCTTCGGTAATGATGACTTGCTCTGCGTCGCAGCGCACGCCGCGCGACACGCCCAGATGCTGCGCGATGGCCCGACGCAGCGCCGGTTCGCCCGCCGGTGCGCCGTACGCCAGGGTGCTGACTGAGGCCTCGCGCATGCTGCGGTCGATCGCCCGGCGCCAGGCGCCTAGCGGGAAATGGCTGAGGGCAGGCGTGCCCGGGCGCAGTGCAGCGCCCGCGTCGGCAAGCGGGCCAGAGGGCGAGATGCTGGCGACGCGCCGGGCGGCAGGCAGGCCGGACTGCGGCGGGGCGGCGCGGCGGGCGCCGACGGCGCGCGGCAAGGGGGCCACGCGCGTGCCCTGGCGGTCGGCGCGCACATAACCTTCGGCCGCCAGCTGGGCATAGGCGAGCAATACCGTGTTGCGCGATAGCCCCATCTGCTCGGCCAGCGCACGGGAGGCGGGCAGCCGGCTGCCGGCGGGCAGCCGCCCGTCCAGAATCGACTGTTTCAGGCGCTGCAGCAACTGGTGCTGCAGCGTCTGGCGCCCCGCGGGCGGTGCAAGCGGACTGTCGAGCAAATCGGTTGACGGGTTCATGGCACCACGAAATACCTGGGTATTGGCGCTTTTTAGCATGCCAGCAATTCGGTAGCTTTAGCACTGCCAAGTTCAACTCCCGACAGGACTCAACCCATGCCACATGACTCAACGCCACAACCCGTGGGCCGGCCCGTGCCCGATTGGACGGCGCGCCCGCGTCCGCCGCGCGAGCCCATGGCCGGACGCTACTGCAGGCTGGAACCGCTGGATGCAGAGCGCCATGGCGCCGAGCTGTACGCGGCGTTCAGCCTGGCCGCCGATGGCAGCGACTGGACCTACACCTTTGCAGGCCCGTTCCCCGACGAAGGCAGTTATGTTGCATACGCACGCAGCGCTCAGGCCACCGAAGACCCTCAGCACTTCGCCGTCATCGATCTTGGCAGCGGACGCGCCGTGGGCACGTTGGCGGCGATGCGCATCGATCCGGCCAATGGCGTGATGGAAGTGGGCAGCGTCGCTTATTCTCCCTTGCTCAAGCGCACGGCCGCCGCCACGGAAGCCCAGTATCTGATGATGCGCCGCGCATTCGATGAACTGGGGTACCGTCGCTACGAGTGGAAATGCGACAGCCTCAATGCGCCGTCGCGCGACGCGGCCTTGCGGCTCGGCTTTCAGTTCGAGGGTATTTTTCGCCAGGCCGTCGTGTACAAGGGGCGCAACCGCGATACCGCCTGGTTTTCCATCATCGATACCGAATGGCCGGCCGTGCGCCGGGGTCTCGAGGCCTGGCTGGCGCCCGCAAACTTCGATGCGCAGGGAAGGCAGCGGCGTGCGCTGGCTTCGTTGATCGACGAGGCGCGTTGAAGCAGGCGTGGACACCCCGCCTGCTCTGCGCAAGCGGCGCGAGGAGGGCGCGCGCCGCGCCGTTCCAGACGCGCGCGCACCCGCAATATGCGGGCCGCGGTCAGCGCCCGGCCGCCTTGGTGCGGATGACGATGAAGATGCCGCCCATTACCATCAGCGCGCCCGCCACGAAGGCCGCGTCCAGCGGTTCGTCGAGTATCAGCACGCCGAATGCCACGCCGAACAGGGGCGTCATGAACGACAGAATGGACAGGCGCGTGGCCAGGTAGCGCCGCAATAGCCAGAACCAGACCAGCAGGCTGAACAGGGCCACGCCCAGCGTCTGGAAGGCCAGGCTCGCCACCGCGGGGGGCGAGAACACGGGGGCTGCCTGCCCATTGGCCCAGGCAAACAGCGGCAAGGCCACGCCGGCCACGGCCATCTGGTAGAGCAGGGTCTTGGTGGCGGGAGTTTCCGACAGCCGGGTCTTGCGTATGGCTACCGTGGTCGCGCCCCAGGCGGCGCCTGCGAGCACGCCCAGCAGGTCACCGAACACCATCGAGGGCGAGTCGACAGGCTCGCCCCGGCCCAGGAATGCCAGGGCGATGCCCGCGAAAGCGAGCGCGACGCCCAGCCACTGCAGCGGGCGCAGCCGTTCCTCGGGCAAGGTCAGGTGCAGTCCGAGCGCGGTGAAGATGGGCGCCGTGTACAGAAACACCGACATGTGCGATGCCGTGGTGTAGAGCAGCCCCTGCGCGACGAGCAGAAACTCGGCGGCGAAAAGCAGGCCGGCCACCAGGCCCGGCCACAAGGTTCCGTCGCTGAACGACGCGCGGCCTTCTTTGCGCAGGACGACCAGGCACAGCACCACGGCGGCAGTGGCCGAGCGCAGACCGATCTGCAACGTCGGGGAAATATCGTCTGCCACCAGCTTGATGGCAATCTGCTGGAAGCCCCAGCACAGGCACAGCACCACCATCAACCCGGTGGCGCGATGATCGAGGGGCAGGCGCGGCACGGCCGGCGTAGGCATCAGGGCAGTTCCGCGGGGTAGTTGTCCAGCGCCAGCCCGATCTGCTGGCGCAGGTCCCATTCGGCCAGCGATGCATTGACGGCGCCGTAGTACGCTCCGTCGCGAGCCAGGAACAGCGCGGGAAGGTGAAAGACTTCATAGCGCGTCACCAGCCCGCCGTTGTCGCCGGCATCGATCCAGCACAGGCGCTCTACGGGCAGGTCGAGCAGCGGCAGTTGCTCGCGCGCGATTCTGCAGGTGGCGCAGGTGCGGCTGTAAAACGCCAGCAGGGACAAACCTGGGGCGTCGAGCAGGTAGCGGTCGGCGGTGCTGTCGGTCAGTTCGATCTGCTGCATGCGGCAAGAAGGTGGGTTGGCAACTGTGCACGATAGCGCATCCCGCAACGCGTCGGGATGCGCCGTGCGCTTCAGGGCGTCAGGCTCCGGTCGAGCTCCAGCACCGTTTCGTAGAGCACGCGCGTGCCATCCAGCAGTTGCTCGGGTTCGATCCATTCTTCCGGGCAGTGGCTGCGGCCGCCCAGGCAAGGAATGAAGACCATGCCGACAGGGCCGGTGGGCGCCATGTACACCGCGTCATGTCCGGCGCCGCTGGGCAGGCGCATCGACGCGTATCCCAGCCGGGCCGCCGAGCTTTCGATGGCCTGCATGACCCGTGGTGAGCACGCCGTGGGATGCGCCCGGCTGACCGGCGCCATACTGGCCGTGAGCCGCAGGGCTGCCAGATCGTCCGCGAGCTCGGTCATCAGGGCCTCGGGGAAACTGTCCAGCACCGCATCACTGTCGCTACGGACTTCCAGCATCAATTCGGCGCGGCCCGGCACGGCATTGGCTGCATTCGGCGTGATGTGGATGCGCCCCACCGTGGCTACGACGTAATGCGGATTGCCGCTGAGCCGGCTGGCCTGGCGATGGGCGGCGTCGATCAGCCTTGCCGCGCCCACCAGGGCATCGCGGCGAATGTCCATGGGCGTGGTGCCCGCGTGATCGGGCTGGCCCTCGACTGTGACCAGCACTCGGCGGATGCCCACGATGTGGGTGACCACGCCGATGGGCAACCGGCGGCTTTCGAGCACAGGCCCCTGTTCGATATGCAGCTCGACAAACGCCGCGGTATCGCCGGGGCCGCGCAGCTGGGCCTGCAGGGAAGACGGATCGCCGCCGATGCGCCGCAGGCCCTCGGCCAGCGTCTCGCCCTGCGGATTGCGTGCGGCCAGCATGCTGGCGTCGAGCTGGCCGCAGATGGCCCGGCTGCCCACGCACGAGATGCCGTAGTCGCTGGGTTCTTCCGACAGAAAGTCGATCACTTCGAAAGAATGGTCAAGCGGGACGCCATGCTCATGCATGCTGCGGGCGATCTCGATGCCCGCCAGCACGCCGATGATGCCGTCGAAGCGGCCGCCGTGCATCACCGTGTCGCAATGCGACCCGGTGACGATGGGCTTGAGCGCCGGATTGCGGCCCGCCCGCCGGCCGACCAGGTTGCCGCCCGGGTCCAGGTGCACCGCCAGCCCCGCGTCGGCGAATTCTTGCGCGAGCCAGGCACGAGCCTGTTCGAACAGGGGCGTAAACGCGCGGCGCGTCCAGGGCTGATCGGGCAGGGTATATCGGGACAGGGTTTCAACGCGCGACCAGAGGCGAACGGCGTTCAGGGGAGGGAAAGCGGAAGACATGGACATCCTTTGACTCGCGGGGTGCAAGGCCTGCGGCCACGTGGCCCCGTGCATGGCGGCCAAAGATTATGGCACGAGGGCATGGCGGCCCCTGGATAGCCGGCAAGGGCTGTGCGGCGTGAATCTGCCAGCGCCGCACAGCGGGAATCAGGCGCCAATAGAGGCCGTTACGCTATTTTTAGGGACGGAATTGACATACGCTGTTTCATTCCTTGCGACCCCGACTGGCCTGGGTACCCCCCATGCAAGTAATATTGCGGCACTGATTCACATATTGATGCGGGTCCCTGGCGGGCCCGCATGGTCTTTTACAGGAGATGGGCCCGATGAATAAACCGTTCGACGGCGGGATCGCTTCGCTCAATGTTCCCGCGTACGTCAAGCACCAAGGGCTGATCGAGTGGGTGGCGCAGGTGGCTGCGCTCACCAAGCCCGATCGCGTAGTCTGGTGTGACGGATCCCAAGAAGAATACGATCGTCTGTGCGAACAGATGGTCCAGTCGGGCATGCTGCAACGCCTGAATCCGGCCAAGCGCCCCAATTCCTACCTGGCCTGCTCCGACCCATCCGACGTGGCCCGGGTCGAAGATCGCACCTTCATCTGCTCGCAACGCGCGGAAGATGCCGGCCCCACCAACAACTGGGCCGATCCCGCCGAAATGCGCGGCACGCTCAATGGCCTGTTCGACGGCGCCATGCGTGGCCGCACGATGTACGTGGTGCCTTTCTCGATGGGTCCGCTGGGCTCCGACATCGCGCATATCGGTGTAGAGCTTTCCGACAGCCCCTATGTCGTCGTCAACATGCGCATCATGACGCGCATGGGACGCGCGGTGTTCGACGTGCTGGGCGCCGATGGCGAGTTCGTTCCCTGTGTGCACAGCGTGGGCAAGCCGCTGGCCGAAGGCGACGCCGACGTGCTGTGGCCCTGCAATCCCACCAAATACATTGTTCACTACCCGGAAACGCGCGAAATCTGGAGCTTCGGCTCGGGTTATGGCGGCAATGCGCTGCTCGGCAAGAAATGCTTCGCCTTGCGTATCGCCTCCACCATGGGGCGCGACCAGGGCTGGCTGGCGGAACACATGCTGATCCTGGGCGTCACGTCGCCCAAGGGCCGCAAGTACCACGTGGCCGCGGCCTTCCCTTCGGCGTGCGGCAAGACCAACTTCGCCATGCTGATTCCCCCTGAAGGCATGGACGGCTGGAAGGTCAGCACCATCGGTGACGATATCGCCTGGATCAAGCCGGGCGCCGATGGCCGGTTGCGCGCGATCAACCCCGAGGCCGGTTATTTCGGCGTGGCGCCGGGCACCAGCGAGAAAACCAACTTCAACGCCATGGCCACGCTCAAGGCGAACGTCATCTTCACCAATGTGGCGCGCACCGACGACGGCGACGTGTGGTGGGAAGGCATGACGGACACGCCGCCGGACCATCTCATCGACTGGCAGGGCCAGGACTGGACCCCCCAGATCGCCAAGGAAACTGGCCGCAAGGCGGCGCACCCCAATGCGCGCTTCACGGCTCCTGCGGCGCAGTGCCCCTCGATCGACCCCGAATGGGAAAATCCCGAGGGTGTGGTCATCGACGCCTTCATCTTCGGCGGCCGTCGCTCGACCACGGTGCCGCTCGTGACCGAGGCCCGCAACTGGGTCGAGGGCGTGTACATGGCAGCCACGATGGGATCCGAAACCACCGCCGCGGCGGCCGGCCAGCAAGGCGTGGTACGGCGCGATCCCTTCGCCATGCTGCCGTTCTGCGGCTACAACATGAGCGACTACTTCAACCATTGGCTCAAGCTGGGCAAGCGGCTGCAGGATGCCGGCGCGGTGCTGCCCCGCATCTACTGCGTCAACTGGTTCCGCAAGGGTCCCGATGGCAAGTTCGTGTGGCCGGGCTTCGGCGACAACATGCGCGTACTCAAGTGGATGCTGGGCCGCATCGATGGCACGGCGGGCGGGGTGGAACAAGTGTTCGGCGTTTCGCCTACCTACCAGGATATCGACTGGACGGGCCTGGAGTTCAGCCCCGACAAGTTCCAGCAAGTGATCTCGGTCGACGAAGTCTCGTGGCGCGATGAACTGGCGCTGCACGACTCGTTGTTCGAGCAACTGGCCGACCGCCTGCCGGGCGAACTGCCGGAAGTGAAGGCTGCCATCCAGGGCCGCCTGGCCGCCTGATCGGGCATGACCTTGCCTGGCTCGCCATCGCGTGCCGGGCAAGAATAGCCGGGATCCGCGGGCAGGCTGCGCGCGCGATCCCGGACGCCCGGGCTTTACGGGATCCATTGACGCCATGCCCCTGAGCGCCGACGAACTGCAACACATCAGCGGCCAGACCCTGGCCCACTACAACGCGAACGCCGAAAGCTTCGAGGCCGGCACGCGCGACCATGACGTCAGCCAGAACATCGATGCCTTGCTGCGCCATATTCAGGGCACGCCGCCATTCGACATTCTCGACCTGGGCTGCGGCCCGGGGCGCGATCTGCAGGCGTTCTTGGCCCGGGGGCACAGGCCCGTCGGCCTGGACGGTGCCGAGCAGTTCGTCGACATGGCGCGCCAGGCATCGGGTTGCGCAGTGTGGCACCAGAATCTGCTGGCCCTCGATCTTCCGGCGCGGCGCTTCGATGGCATCTACGCCAATGCAGTGCTGTTCCATGTACCCACCCAGGAACTGCCTCGGGTATTGCGCCAGTTGCATGCGGCACTGCGCGAGGGCGGGGCGCTGTTCTGTTCGAACCCGCGCGGCGCCAACCAGGAAGGATGGAACCGCGGCCGCTACGGGGCTTACCACGATCTTGAGGCATGGCGGGCCGTTCTGCACGAGGCGGGCTTCGACGAGCTCGAACATTACTACCGGCCCGCCGGATTGCCGCGCGAACAGCAGCCATGGCTGGCGAGCGTATGGCGGCCCCGCCAATAACGCGGGATCAGGCACCGCCGCCGGTGCTGGGATTCGAGCCGATCGCCGGACCGGCCACGCGTGTGCTGGTATTGGGTTCGATGCCGGGGCTGGCCTCGTTGCGGCAACAGCAGTATTACGCCCATCCGCGCAACGCGTTCTGGCCGCTGGCGGCAGCCATACTGGGCTTTGACGCGCAGGCGGAGTACGACCAGCGCGTGAATGCACTGGTCCGCGCAGGCGTCGGCCTGTGGGATGTGCTGCGAGCCTGCGTGCGCCCCGGCAGCCTGGACTCGGCCATCGATGCGGCCACCGCCGAACCCAATGATTTCGAGGCATTTTTTCTGCTTCACCCCGGCATCGAGCGGGTGTGCCTGAACGGGGGCACGGCCGCCGCCCTGTACCGGCGGCGCGTATTGCCCCATTCGCCTCGGGCGCGGGCCCTGCAGATCTTCAGCCTGCCTTCTACCAGCCCGGCCCATGCCGCCATGAGCCGGGCCGACAAACTAGAGGCGTGGCGCCAGGCGCTGGATCTGCCGATGTACGCGCGTCAGGGCTGCACCGGCGGCAACTCATCGGCGATCAGCGCCAGCCCGGCGCGCAGCAGCCGGTCGTAACGCGCGCGTTCCGCCGCGATGGTCTGCGGCGTCCATTCGTAGAATCCTGCGCCGGTTTTCATGCCATGGCGGCCATCCTGCGCGCGCTCGGTGAGGCAGCGCGCCGGCACGCTGCTGTTGCAGAAAGAGGGATACATGGTGGCCCCCGCCGCCGCATGCACATCGATGCCCGCATGGTCGCGCTGCAGCACCGGCCCCGCCGCAAGAAAACGGAAGCCGAAGCCAAAGCGCACCGCGGCGTCGACGTCTTCGGGCGAGGCGATTCCCTGGTCGATCAGGTCGAAGGCCTCGCGGGACAAGGCATGTTGCAGCCGGTTGGCGAGAAATCCCGGCAAATCCTTGCGCACCTTGACCGGAACCATGCCGCAGCGTCGCATGAAGGCGATCAGCGCGTCGGCGCAATGCATGGCGCTGGCCTCGCACAACACAACCTCCACCAGGGGCACGAGGTGCGCCGGCATGAAGAAATGCAGACCCAGCATGCGTTCACGCGTGGCCAGGCCCTGGCCGATGTCGCCGATCGGGAAGCTGGAACTGTTGCTCGCCAGTATTGCGTCGGCCGGCGCGCGCTGTTCCAGGTCGGCGAACAGTGCCTGCTTCAGGTCGAGCCGTTCCGGTATGCATTCAATGACCAGCGCCACATCGCTCCAGTCGAGTGCATCCAGGCCCGGCGCTACCTGCACCGGCTGTGCCGCCTGGGAGTAGCCCGCCGCAGCGAGATTGTCGGCCACCCGGCCGGGCAGGGCGGCCGCGCGTGCCTCGTCCGGTTCAATGACCGTGGTGCGGCACTGGGCGCGCGCCAGCACCACGGCGACGTCCGCGCCCATGGTGCCGCCACCGACGACGACGGCGTGCGTTGCAGCGGGGTTGGACAAGCGGACGGCGGGGCTCGTGTTCATGCGATTTCCTTGGTTCGTGGGGGACCGTTACGCACGCAGTGTAGGCAAGCCGATTTGATTGAAGAAGCAGATTCTTTAGATAGAATGATCAAAAATCGAGATCAATGAAATGAAGATCAATCTGTCGATGCGCGATGTCGATACTGTGCTGCTGCTCGGGCGAACGCTGAATTTCCGGCAGGCGGCCGCGCAGCTGCACTTGTCGCAGTCCGCTTTGTCCACGCAAGTGCTGCGCATCGAAGAAGCCCTGGGGGTCCGGCTGTTCGACCGCACCACGCGTACGGTGCGGCTGACTGCGGCGGGCCAGGTCTTCTTGCAGCAGGCGGCCAATCTGCAGGTGGCATTCCGCGAAGCCATCGACGCGGTAGGCGGCATCGCCAACGCCCAGCAGGGCGCGGTCGCGGTGGCCGCGCTGCCGTCAGTGGCGGCGCGCATGTTGCCGCGCGTGCTGATGGCGTACCGGCAGGCGCACCCGCATGTCGCGCTGAAAGTGCGCGACACCTTGTCCGGCCCTGCCTTCGATCTAGTACGCGCGGGCGAGGTGGATTTCGCCATTACCGCCGCCGATCCGCAGCAGGCCGATCTGCAGTACGAGCCCATGCTTTCCGACAGTTTCCTGCTGCTGATCCCGCGCGATCATGCGCTGGCGCGCCGCAAGGGGCCCTTGCGATGGGTCGATACGGTCAAGGCCGCCCACGTGACCATGGTGCAACCGAGCAGCGTGCGCCAGTACACCGAATGGGCATTTCTGCAGAACCGCATCCGGTTCCAGCCGGCTTTCGAGGCCGAACACCTGACGACCATCGTGTCCATGGTCGACTGCGGCTTCGGGGTCGCGGCCTTGCCCGCCATCGCCGCCGAAGCCGTGGCTCATCCGGGCGTGGTTGAAAGGGCCCTTGTGGGCCCGGTGGCAGAGCGGTCAATCGGCGTGGTCACGGCGCGTCATCGCACGCTGTCGCCGGCTGCGCTGGCCTTGCTGCACCTGCTGCGCGTCGACCTCGACGCGTCGCGATAGCGCATGGGCGAGGGCGCCGTTCGGCCGGCGGGCCCTGCGCTATCGGCGCGAACCGGGCGCCTTGGCCGATGCCGCGCCGCCGTCCGGCGCCCGGCTTGGCCGCGGGGGGCACACCGGTGCCACGCCCGGTTCAGTCCGGCGATTTTCCGGGCACGGTCTGCAGCGCGCGCGGTGCGCGCAGGAAGTCGAAATCCGCACCCTGGTCGGCCTGCGTGACCGATTGCAGATACAGCTTCTGGTAGCCGCGGTCGGCGTGCGGCCGCCTGATCGGCTGCGCGGCGGCGCGCTGCGCCAACTCTTCATCGCTGACCAGCAGGGCGATCTCACGGCGCTGTACCGACAGGCGGATGCGGTCGCCGTTGCGCACATAGGCCAGGGGGCCGCCCACCGCCGCCTCGGGCGTGACGTGCAGGACGATCGTGCCGGCGGCCGTGCCGCTCATGCGGCCGTCCGAAATGCGCACCATGTCTTTCACGCCTGCCCGAGCCAGCTTGCGCGGAATCGGCATGTAGCCTGCTTCCGGCATGCCTGGCCCGCCGGTGGGCCCGATGCGCTTGAGCACCAGCACGTCGTCGGACCGCACATCGAGCGCGTCGTCGTCGATGCGCCGGGCCATGTCTTCGGCATCTTCGAAGACGACGGCGCGGCCCTCGTGTTCCATCAGATCGGGATTGGCGGCGGATTGCTTGATGATGGCGCCGCCGGGGGCCAGGTTGCCACGCAGCACCGCCAGGCCGCCCACCGGATAAATGGGCGTTTCGAATGGCCGGATCACGTCCTGCGCGAAACGGGCAGGGGCGCAGTCGAGTTCTTCACCGAGCGTGCGCCCCGACACGGTGAGCGCGTCCAGGTGCAGCAGGGGGCGCAGTTCGCGAAGCAGCGCGGGCATGCCGCCCGCCTTGTGGAAATCTTCCATGTAATGCTGGCCCGATGGCTTCAGGTCCACCAGCAAGGGGGTTTCGCGGCTGAGGCGGTCCAGCCCCGCCAGGTCGATATCGATGCCCAGGCGGCCCGCCATGGCCGTCAGGTGCACAATGCCGTTCGTAGACCCGCCGATGGCCAGCAGCACGCGCAACGCGTTTTCGAACGCTTTACCTGTCAGGATGCGGTCTGGCGTGAGGCGGCTGGCCGCCATGGCCACGGCCGTCGTGCCGGTGCGTTCGGCGATGCGCACGCGGTCGGCCGTGACCGCCGGCGCGGCCGCGCCGCCGAACACCATGATGCCCAGGGCTTCAGCCAGGCACGCCATGGTGCTGGCCGTGCCCATTACCGAACACGTGCCCACGCTGGCAACCAACTGGTTATTGACCTCGGCGATTTCCGGCGCATCGATCTCGTCGGCGCGAAAGCGGCCCCAGTAGCGGCGGCAATCTGTACAGGCGCCCACGCGTTCGCCGCGATGCGAGCCCGTCAGCATCGCGCCGGTCACCAGCTGGATAGCCGGCACGCCCGCCGAGGCGGCGCCCATCAACTGCGCCGGCACGGTCTTGTCGCACCCGCCGATCAGGACCACCGCGTCCATGGGCTGCGCGCGGATCATCTCTTCGGTGTCCATCGACATGAGGTTGCGCAGATACATGCTGGTGGGCTGCGAGAAGCTCTCGTGCACCGAAATCGTGGGAAAGTCCACCGGCAGCCCCCCGGCAAGCATCACGCCGCGCTTTACCGCCTCGACCAGTTGCGGGGCGTTGCCATGGCAGGGGTTGTAGCTGCTGCCGGTATTGACGATGCCAATCACCGGGCGAGCCAGCGCGTCATCGGTGTAGCCGGCCCCCTTGATGAACGCCTTGCGCAGGAACAGCGAAAAACCCTTGTCGCCATAGTTGGTCAGGCCTTTGCCAAGCCCGCTGGCAGCAGGTGTGGGGGGATTCTTCGCAGTCATGGTCGTTCCAATAAAATTATCAATAATTCTGCCGGGCATCATATCCGCGCGCCCTCGCCAGGCGCAAGCGGCTTGCCGCGCCCCATCATGGCATGCCCGAACGGCCACACAGATTGATCGAATTTACAGATCGTTCAATAGAAAAGTTCTGATTCCTCAATCACGATGGCGATCCTACACTGACGCAGCAAGAGCCGGGCGCACGCCACATTCCAACAACCATCCCGGCCAGGAGACGAGCATGTTCCCATTCAGCAAGACCACTCCCGCGCGCCGCGCCTTCCTGGCGTCTGCCCTGGCAATGTGCGCGGGCCTGGCCTGGCAGGCAGCTCCCGCTGCGGCAGCCTACCCCGAGCGCGCGGTGCGCCTGGTCGTGCCTTATCCGCCCGGCGGAGCAACAGACGTGATCGGCCGGGTGCTGGCGCAAGAGTTGTCGACGGCGCTGGGCCAGCAATTCGTGGTGGAGAACCGGGCCGGCGCGGCGGGCAATATCGGCGCCGACCAGGTCGCGAAGTCCGACCCCGACGGCTACACCTTGCTCATGGGCGCGCTGACGAGCCATTCGATCAACGCCGAACTGTACAAAGGCCGTGTGCCCTACGACATCGAGAAGAGCTTCGCGCCGGTTTCCATCGTGGGTACCGTGCCCCTGGTATTCGTAGTGCATCCCTCGGTTCAGGCCCAGTCATTGCAGGATTTCATCGCGCTGGCCAAGGCGCGGCCCGGGTACTTGACCATGGCGTCGGCCGGCAATGGTTCACCGCAGCACTTGGCGGCCGAAATGTTCAAGAGCATCGCCGAGGTGGACGTGCTGCACGTGCCATACAAGGGCAGCGGTCCCGCCATGACCGACCTCATGGGCGGACAGGTGTTGAGCATGATAGAAACCGTGCCCGCTGCGCAGGGCCACGTGAAAGGGGGCAAGCTGCGCGCCCTGGCGGTTGCATCGGACCAGCGCGCCGAGGCGCTGCCGGACGTGCCCACCACGGCAGACGCCGGGCTGGCGAATTTCCAGGTCAGTTCCATGTTCGGCATTGTTGCGCCGGCCGGCACGCCAGCCCCCGTGGTAGAGCGCCTGAATGAGGCGCTCAAGCAGATCGTGGCCAAGCCCGAGGTGAAGGCGGCCCTCTTGAACCAGGGCGCCGTGGCCACCTGGACGACACCCGCCGACACGGCGGCCCGTATTGCCGCCGAGCGCGCAAAGTGGGCAAAGGTGATTGCCGACGCGAAGGTGCAGGCGGAATAGGGGCGCGGAGGGGGGTGTCGAGCCTCGCGCCCTCGCCGCACGCTTTGTCAGGGCCACGCTAATTCGCCTACCATGGCGCATTGCCGAATCTACCCTGCGATCATGTCCCAATCTGCGCTGCCTTCTCCGCAACCCCTGGCCGGCGTACGTGTGGTGGAGTTCTGCTCCACTGCCGCCGGCCCCTTCGCTGCCCTGTTGCTGGCCGACATGGGCGCCGATGTCATCAAGGTCGAGCCTCCGGGCGGCGACGGTTTGCGCCAGTGGCCGCCTTTGTCCGAGGGCTACAGCGAGAATTTTGCCTCGCTCAACCGCAACAAGCGCTCGGTGGTCCTCGACCTGAAGACACCGGCCGATCTGGCTTTGGCGCGGCGCCTGATATGCGATGCCGATGTGCTGGTCGAGAACAACCGGCCCGGCGTCATGGACAGGCTGGGCCTGGGCTATGAGAGTTTCGCCGAAGAACACCCGCGCCTGCTGTATTGCTCTATCTCGGCCTACGGGCAGTCGGGGCCACGCGCATCCGAGGGCGGCTTCGACCTGACCATCCAGGCTGCCGCCGGCGTGATGAGCGTGACCGGAGAAGCCGGCGGCGCGCCCGTCAAGTGCGGCGTGCCCCTGTCCGACTTCGCTTCAGGGCTGTATGCCGCGTATTCCATCGCGGCGGCCCTCGCGCACGTTCGAGCGGGTGGCAGCGGCGCGCATATCGACGTCCCCATGTTCGGCTGCACATTGGGCGTGGCTGCGCTGCAGACGAGCGAGTATTTCGGCAATGGCCGCAGCCCCGTCAAATTGGGTTCGGCTCACCCCCGTAACGCGCCGTACCAGGCCTTCCGCGCCGCCGACGGGTACTTCGCCATCGCGGCCGGCAACCAGAAATTATGGCTGGCGGTCTGCCGCGTAGTGGAACTGCCCGAACTGGCCCAGGACGCCCGCTTCGTCAGCACGACCGACCGGGCGCGGCACCAGGAAGCGCTGCGCGACCTGCTCGAGCAGGTGTTCACGACGCAGCCGGTCGACCACTGGATCGGCGCCTTCCAGCAGGCCGGTGTGCCGCACGCTCGCATCAACGATTACGCCGCCGCGCTGGCCGATCCGCAAACCGAACACATGCAGTGGGTGCAAGACCTGACGTTGCCGGGCGGCGCGCAAACCCGCACCTTCGTGTCGCCTCTGCGCATGAACGGGCAGGGCTTCCCCATCCGCCGCGCGCCTCCGGCATTGGGCGAGCACACCGACGAAATCCGTGCGGCCTACGCCTCGCCCGCGCAACCGGAGCCCGCATGAGCGGCGCGACGCCCAGTCCGGACCCGGCTTCGCCAGTACTCGTCGCCCGCGACGGCGCCACCTGCACGCTGACGCTGAATCGCCCCGACAAGGGCAATGCCCTGTCGGCCGAGCTGGTCAAGGCCCTGGGGGCGGCCGTCGACGCGGCGGTGGCCGACGCGAGCGTGCGCCTGCTGGTTCTGACGGGCGCGGGCCGGCACTTCTGTACCGGGTTCGATCTGTCGGGGCTCGATGACGAAACCGACGACACGCTGCTGGCCCGCTTCACGCGCGTGGAACTGTTGCTGCAAGCCCTGCATGCGGCTCCCTTCACCACCCTGGCGGTGGCCCACGGACGCACCATGGGGGCGGGGGCGGATCTGTTCTGCGCGTGCTCTGAACGCTGGATGCTCGAATCGCCCACCTTCGCGTTTCCGGGCGCGGCTTTCGGGCTGGTGTTGGGAACGGCCAGGCTCGCCGACCGGGTCGGACCGCTGTATGCCAGCGCCTGGGTGGAAAGCGGCCAGCCCATAGACGCGGCGGCTGCCTTGCAGGCCGGCCTTGCCACCCGGCAACTACAGGCCGGCGCGTGGCCTGCGGCCCTGGAGGCGCTGGCGGCGCGCACCAGCCGGCTCGACGCGAACACCGGCAGGGCCATCCACGGCGCCATCGACGCGGTGCGCCGGCCGAGAGGCGCGCAGGGCGACGCGCACGATCTCGCAAGGCTGGTCCGTTCGGCGGCCCGTCCCGGATTGCGGGACCGCATCGCCGCATACCGCGCGGCGCAGCTTTCCGCGCCGCGGCCCCCTGGCCTCAGCTCTTGACGATGTCCAGGTACGGTTTCGGATCGAAATAGGTGCTGGCGGGCACGGGGTCCGCGATCTTTGCAGTCTGCACAAAGAAGTCCGTGACCTGCTGCAGCCATTTGGTGGTGGTGCCGTCGGCGTATTTGTCCCGCCACTCGGAAGAGCTGAAGTACTTCGAGGCCTTGAACTGCTCGGTCAAGTCGGGCAGGGGCACTTCCGGATAGTGCTTTTTCTGCAGGGTGGCGATGGCGGCGTCGGTGTTGGTCAGCAGGTAATCGTTTGCGCTTACCCAGCCCTTGATCAGGGCCTGGATCAGCTTGGGGTTCTGCGCGTAGTAATCATTGCGTGCGGCCCATCCGCCCACAATGGCAGCTTCGGGATAGAACGCCGATGCGTCGACCAGCTTGCGGGCGCCCTCGGCCTTTTGACGTACGGTCACGTCGAACGGCACCCACAGCGCCACCGCAGGCACCGCACCCGAAATGAACGAGGTCACGGCTTCGGTCATGCGCTGATTGACGATCTGCACGTCCTTGCCCTCCTGCAGGCCGGCGCCTCGCAGCACCCGGTCGAGAAACACATGCGCGGTCGTGCCGGCCGTGGTCGAGATTTTCTTGCCTTTCAGGTCTGCCGCGGTGTTGATGCCGGAATCCGCGCGCACCCACAACTGCGCCGTGGCGTACTCGACGTTGTTCACCAGAAAGACCTTGCCCTGTCCGCGTGCCGGAAAATTCGAGACGACCGCGCCGGTGGACAGCACGTCCAGGCTGCCCCCTATCATGGCCTGGAACAGTTCCAGGCCCGTCGTGAATTTGATCATCTGCAGGTCCAGGCCCTGGTCGGCGAACGCGCCGGTCTCCAGTCCTGTCCAGATCTGGCCATCCACGGCAGGCGTGTGCAGGTAGCCGACGCGGACTTTGTCGGCGGCTCGCGCCAGCATGGGCATGCCGATGCCCGACATAGCCGCCGCCAGGGCGCCGGTCTTCAATAGGGTTCTGCGCTGCGGATTCATGGTGGATTCCTTTCACGGGTGAAGGGGGACTAATCGGCCAGGCGCACGACCTGGTTGGCTTGCCTGGCATATTCCTCCATGACCAGGCTGCGTATCTGCGAACGCAGTTGGCCGAAACGCGGATCTTCATGCAGATTCTCGGCGCGCGGATATCCGAACGGCACATCGATGATGGTGCGGATTCTCGCCGGCCGCGCCGTCACGACGACAATGCGCGACGACAGATAAATGGCTTCTTCCACCGAGTGTGTAATCAGCATGACGGTCTTGTCTTCGGCGAGCAGTACCTGCAGCAGCAGGTCCTGCATGGCCGAGCGGGTCTGCGCGTCCAGCGCGCCAAAGGGTTCATCCATCAGCAGGAACTGGGGCTTGACCGCATAGGCGCGCGCCAGTGCCAGGCGCTGGCGCATGCCGCCCGAAAGATGCTTGGGATGATGGTTGGCGAAATCCGCCAGACCCATCAGCGTCATGTAGCGGTCGCAGATGTCATCGCGATCGGCACGGCTCGTGCGGTTGGCGTTCAGGGTCAGTCCGAAGGCGATGTTCTCTTTGACCGTCAGCCAGGGAAATACGCCGTATTCCTGGAAGATGACGCCGCGGTCGGGCCCCGGCCCGGTAATGGGCAGGCCGTCGAGCAGCACTTCGCCCTGCGTGGGCTGCACGAAGCCGGCCACGATGTTCATCAGCGTGGTCTTGCCGCAGCCCGAAGGGCCGATCACCGACACGAATTCGCCCTGGTGTATGTCGTAATCGATTCCGTCGATCACCCGCATGGGTCCGTGCGCGGTCGGGTAGTCGACAGATACGTTGCGAAAGCGGATACGAGCTTCGGAGGCTTGGGACATTACGCAATACGCTCCTGCCAGGCAACCAGGCGCCGGGCCACGGCGCGCAGGATCAGGTCCATGACCAGGGCAATCAGGCCGATGCAGATGATGCCCACGTAAATGATGTCTAGCTGGAAGAACGACGACGCATCCTGGATCAGGGCGCCCAGGCCTTGCTGCGCGGCGATCAGTTCCGATGCGACCAGCGTGGCCCACGCCACGCCCAGGGCGACCCGCAGCGCCGTGAGCATGTGCGGCACCGTGAGCGGCACGATCACTTTGCGGAATATTTCGCCGTCACTGGCGCCCAGTGTGCGCGAGACCCGGACGAAAATGGGGTTGATCTGTGCGATGCCCTCGTACATGACGATGACGCCCGCAAAGAACGATGCGTAGAAAAGAATCGCGATCTTGGCCGACTCGCCGATGCCGAAGTACACGATGACCAGAGGAATCAGCGCTATGGGCGGCAGCGCACGAAAAAAATTGATGACCGGATCGACAAAACTGCGCACGCTCTTGTACCAGCCCAGCAAAAAGCCCACGGGCACCGCCAGCAGGATGCCCAGCAGCACGCCCAGCACCACTCTCTGGGTCGACATGAGTATGTCGTGCGGCAGCCGCGTCTGCAGCAGCGTTGCGAATTTCGCCAGGACTTCGTGCGGGCTGGGCACCAGCGCCGGACTCACGAGGCCGCTCAGGCGCACTCCATACCAGGCAAGCACGATAAGTACCCACGGCACGGCGATCAATACCGCGCGGCGGGGCAGGGAACCGGTACGCAACATGTCTCCTCCATCTTGGTTGAGATGGCGCTTGACCTTTTAATGGTCAAATCGTACTGTAGACCATACGTTCAGCAAACAATATATGGCTATTTGTTTATGGCTATCAACTTCCACGACAGCCCAATCCCACGCTATCTCCAGCTGGCCGATCTGATGCGCCAGCGCATCGCGCGCGGCGTGTGGGAACAGGGCCAGAAGGTGCCGTCGCTGGAGGAACTGGTCAACGAGTTCGGCGTGGCGCGGGTGACGGTGCGCCAGGCGATCGAGGTGCTTACCCGCGAAGGCCTGGTTTCGCCCCAGCAGGGCCGCGGCACGTTCGTCACCGGCCTGCCCCCGAACGACCGGTGGCTTCGCGTGCAGACCACGCTGGCTGAACTGGCCAAGGTCTATCGCGACACAAAGCCGAAGATCGTCACTATTGACGAAGCGATTCATTCGGCGCCGCTCACCCCGCATGACGGCGTGCCGGCCGAACGCTATGTTTTCATGCGGCGCATCCACGAGCGCGCCGGCCAGCCGTATTGCGTGATCAACATCTACCTGGCCGAGCACGTGTTCCGGCGCGACGCCGAACGGTTCCGCAATGAAACCGTGATTCCGCTGCTGGTCTCCATGCCGGGCGTGCACATCGCGCAGGCGCGCCAGACGCTCACCATCGGCACCGCCGACACCGAACTCGCGCACCAGTTGCAGGTCGCCGTCAACACCCCCATTGCCGAGGTCCGCCGCGTATTCGTCGGCGCCGACGACCAGGTCCTTTATTTGAGCGAAGTGGCTTACCGCGGCGACTTCATCCACGTGGAAATGAACTTGATTCCCTGAGGCCTGCCATGGGCGTAGCCGATCCTTTGAATCTCGTGGACCTCAGCGTGCACGTGCTGCGCTATCCGGTAGAGACTCCCGTGCGCACTTCATTCGGGGTGATGCACGACCGCCCGGCGGTGTTCGTGCGCGTGCAGGACAGAGATGGCGCGCATGGCTGGGGCGAAGTGTGGTGCAACTTTCCTTCATGCGGCGCCGAGCATCGGGCGCGGCTGGTCGAATCGGTACTGCGGCCCCTGGCGGTCGGGCGCGCCTTTGACGGACCGGCCGAGGTTTACGCGCACCTGAGCGCTGCGACCGAGGTGCTGGCCCTGCAGTCTGGCGAGCCCGGCCCCATGGCGCAAGCCATCGCGGGCGTCGACCTGGCGCTATGGGACCTGTGCGCCCGACGGGCCGGACAACCGCTGTGGGCATTCCTGGGCGGCGCCAGCGACCAGGTCGAGGTCTACGCCAGCGGCATCAACCCCGATGATCCCGAAGCCGTCGTCCAGAAGAAGCTGGACGAGGGCTATCGCGCCTTCAAACTCAAGCTGGGTTTCGGCCAGGACCGCGACCTGCGCAATGTGCGGCAGGTCCGGCAGATGCTGGGTGGCGGAGTGCCTTTGATGGTCGATGCCAACCAGGGGTGGGATGCCATCGCCGCCGCGCAAATGGCCCAGGCGTTGGGCGAATTCGATATCGGCTGGCTGGAAGAACCGCTGCGTGCCGATCGGTCCATCGATGAATGGCAGGCGCTGGCCCGGGTGTCGCCCGTGCCGCTCGCCGCCGGCGAGAACTTCCTGGGAGCGCAGGCATTCCAGCAGGGCATCGACGCCGGCTACCTGGGGGTCGTACAGCCCGATCTGGCCAAGTGGGGCGGCATTTCGGGCTGCCTGCCCGTCATCCGGGCCGTACGGCAGGCCGGACTGCGTTATTGCCCGCATTACCTGGGGGCGGGTCTGGGCTTGATGGCATCGGCGCACCTGCTGGCCGCCGTTGATGGCATGCGGCGCGGCGGCCTGCTGGAGATCGACTCCAACGACAATCCGCTGCGCACGCTGCTCAGCGAGCCGCTGCTGCATCTGGAAAACGGCGTCGCCCGGCTGGGTGGCACGCCCGGCATCGGCGTCGAGCCGGACATGCAGGCGCTGCGAGCGGTCTGCGCCGCGTGACGCGTCGGCCTGGGGCGGTGCGCACTGAGCCCCTGCCTTGCTTTGCGCCGCGTAGCGTCAGCTGCTGTCGCGTATATCCTGCGTGATGCCGTTTTGCTTCACTGACTCGACGCCGCTGTTGCGCGCCGCTTCGCTGGCATACATCTGGCTGTTGCCGATGACCTGATTGTTGGCGGCGCGCAGCGTGAAATAGGCCTTGCCATTCGACGCCGTTGCCAGGTGGTAGCGCGAGGCATCCGCGCTGTTCTTCTGCACCGACGCAATGCCGTTCTCGGCCGAGGCCTTGGCGTTGTACATCTCGCTGGTGAGTATGGTTTCCCCGTTGCCGGCCTTCAGGGCAAAGTGGAATTGTCCGTTGCTTGCCTTCTTCAGTTCAAACCAACCTGCCATGACGTGACTCCTTGGATTGAAGCGATGGACGGAACAACCGGCCCGGCGTCGATCCATGCGGTGGCCGGGTCATCCCGATCATAGGTAATGCAGGCAGTTTTGCCTAGCGCGCCCCGGGCAGCGGGGCGCCGTTTCAGGCCGCTTGTTCAAGCGGCCGCTGGCGTTCCAGCGCAACGGCTGCCAGCCACAACACCAGTCCGCCCAATGCCAGCAGCACGCCCACCCAGGCCGGGGCGCGCCAGCCGTAGCCATGGGCCAGCGCCAGGCCACCCAGCCAGGGGCCAAGGGCGTTGGCCGTATTGAAAGCCGAATGGTTCAGCGCGGCGGCAAGCCCCTGCGCATCGTCGGCGACGTCCATCAGCCGAGTTTGCAGTACCGTGCCCAACGCTCCGCCCATGCCCACCAGGAACACCGTTGCCGTAATGGCCCAGATGTTGCCCAAGCTGAAGCTGAAGAGCGCCAGAGACACGGCGCTGAACAGCAGCATGGCGCCGGCAGTGGGCATCAGAGCCCGGTCGGCGAAATGCGGAATCACCAGATTGCCGATGGTCATGCCGACGCCGAAGACACCCAGCACCAGGGGCACCGTGTCCGGCGCCGCGCCGGTGACGGTCAGCAGGATGTCGGCCAGATAGGTATAAACGGCGAACAGGCCGCCGAAGCCGATTGCGCCTATGGCCAGTGTGAGCCACACCTGAGGGCGGCGCAGCGCGCCCAGTTCGCGCAGCGGGCTGGCATGCGGATCGACTGCGGTGGCCGGCGCAAAGCGGGCCAACAGCAGCATGCTGAGCAGGCCCGCCGCCGAAACCAGGGCAAAGCCCCAGCGCCATCCCACGCTGTGGCCCAGCCAATTGGCCAGCGGCACCCCGATGATGGTGGCCACCGTCAGCCCCAGGAACATGCGGCCGACCGCCTGCGTGCGCCGCTGTTCGGGCACCAGCGATACGGCCACCAGCGCGGCGATGCCGAAATAGGCGCCGTGCGGCAAGCCGCTGAGAAAGCGCAGCAGCATCAGCCATTCGTAGCTGGTCGCGAACGCGCAAAGGCCGTTGAACACGGTGAACGTGGCCATCAGCATGATCAGCATGGCCCGGCGCGGCACACTGGCGGCGGCGACGGTGATCAGAGGAGCGCCGACCACCACGCCCAGCGCATAGGCGCTGATGACGTGCCCGGCAGTGGGCGGGTCGATCTGCAGGCTGTGAGCGAAATACGGCAGCAGGCTCATCGTGGCGAATTCTGTGGTGCCGATGGCGAAGGCGCCGATGGCCAGAGCGAACAGCACCAGGCCGGGCGAACGTGGCCTGGAAACAAGGGTAGTCATGGGGAAACTGCGTGAATGGATTTGACGTGCCTCCGGGCTGGCCCCGGATGGCAAAGCGACATTGTAGCGGCCGCCGTCTCGCGAGCCCCGGCGCGTCAATCGGCGCTGCGCGTGAGCACCCGCAGGCGGTGCCCGTCCGGGTCCAGTCCCACGAATGTGAGGCCGATGTCCAGTTCCGTCGGGCGTTGAGCAATCGGGATCCCGCGCTCGGTCCAGTCGGCGTGCAGGGCAAAGACCGCAGCACGATTGGCCACCGGTATCGCCAGTTCGCCGGCGCGTCCGGCCGAGATCGCGCGCGGGCTCACGGTCTGCCGCGCCCAAAGGCCCAGCATGAGGCCCGAATCGAGCTTGAACTTGGCGAAGCTGGGCGTGGCCAGCACCGGCTCTTTGCTCAGCAAATCGGTGTAGAACCGGGCACTGCGGTCCGGGCTGTCGACGTACAGAATGATCAGGTTGGGGTCTATCATTTGAGGCTCCGCAAAGGGCTTGCCGCGTCGCTGGATGGGGGGCGATGAAAGTTCGGTTCGATGCATATGGGTCTAGCCGGCCGCAGGCAGATTGGCGATGGGTGGGCTGTTTTCCCCGGCCGGGCGCCTCGCTGCGGGGGGTCGGTCGGGCACCGCATGGTGGTCCAGCGCCTGCAGGTCGAGCAGGCGGCGGTAGAGCCCCTGCTCGCGCCTTGACAATTCAGCGTGGTTGCCGGTCTCGGCAATGCGCCCCTTGTCGAAGACCAGCAGGCGGTCCATGGCGCGCACCGTAGACAGGCGATGCGCCACCACCAGCGTGGTGCGGCCCGCCATCAGACGTTCCATGGCCTGCTGGATCAGGCCCTCGCTTTCGCTGTCCAGGCTGGAAGTGGCCTCATCCAGGATCAGGATCGGCGCGTCGGCCAGGAAAGCGCGAGCCAGCGCCACCCGCTGGCGCTCGCCGCCTGACAGTTTGACGCCGCGCTCGCCGACGAGGGTCTCGTAGCCCTTGGGCAGCGCCACGATGAAGTCGTGGGCGCTGGCGAGCCGAGCGGCCTCTTCGATCTGGGCACGGCTGGCGCCAGGGCGCGCATAGGCGATGTTCTCGGCAAGGCTGCGATGGAACAGCACCGGCTCTTGCTGCACGATGGCGATCTGTCCGCGCAAGCTGGACTGCTGCACCTGCGCTATGTCCTGCCCGTCGATCAGGATGCGGCCTGTGTTGATGTCGTATAGCCGCTGTATCAGCTTGATGAATGTCGTCTTGCCGGACCCGGAATGTCCGACCAGGCCCACGCGTTCGCCGGGCGCGATGTGCATGTTCAGGTCATCGTACAGCGGGGTGGCGTGCGACCCGTAGCGGAATCCGACGTGCTCGAATCGAATTTCTCCCCGGCTGACCACCATGGGACGGGCGCCCGGCGCGTCGGCCACGGCCAGCGGCTGGGCATGCAGCGTGACCAGTTCTTCCATATCGTTCACCGAACGCTGCAGATTGCGTATGTGCATGCCGATGTCGCGCAGGTAGCCTTGCAGTATGAAGAACATCGTCAGCGCGAAAGTGATGTCGCCCACGCTGGCCTGTCCCTTGCGCCATAGCAGCAGCGCCGAACCCAGGATGGCGGCCTGCATGGCCGCGAGCATGAGGCCCTGCACGCCGCCGTTGACCGAACCGCGCACCCAGCCGCGGCGCGTGCGGTGCCGCCACTTGTTCAGGATCCACCCCAGCCTGGCTTCTTCGCGCCGTTCGGCGCCGAAGGCCTTGACCACCGGGTTGCAGGTCACGGCATCGGCGAGCACGCCGCCCAGGCGGGTGTCCCAGGCATTGCCCAGGCGCGCCGCTGGCGCCACGAAACCCAGCGATAGTGCGGCCGTGACGAGTACGTAGGTCAGCGAACCCAGGCCGACCACCGCTCCCATCACCGGCCAGTGCCATCCCAGCACCACGGTGGCGCCCACCAGCATGGCCAGGGACGGCAGCAGGGCGATCAGCAGGGTGTCGTTGAGCAGATCGAGCGACCACATGCCACGCGTGATCTTGCGCACGGTGGAGCCGGCAAAGCTGTTCGCATGCCAGTCGGTAGACAGCCGCTGCACGCGATGAAATGCGCGCGCGGCGACGTCGCCCATCATTTTCAGCGTGAGGGCAATGATGTTGAAGTACACCACCTGCAACAGCACGGTGCCACCCAGGCCTAGCGCGGCCAGTATCCAGAATGCAGTGGCCGCCTGGTCCCAGGCGGGGCCGTGACCGCCGGCGCCGGATGCGACCGCGTCGATCAGTCGTCCTGCGTACAGGGGAGTCAGGATGTCGGTGGCTGCTGACAGCAGCACCAGCACAATGATCAATGCGACACGCCACGGTTGTTCACGCCAGTGCCGGAACGTGAAACCCAGGACATCCTTGAAGGCCTGTCCACGAAAATCAATTGTTCTTCGAGCCATTTGTCACGCCCGGCGCCGTGCGCCGGGGCTCAGGTAGAAAACGGGAGAAGCAGACACGATGCGCGCCGGCGGGGGTGCCGGAATGCAGGGTGTAGCGGCTTGGGACGGACGAAGGGCCGGCCGTAAGTGTGATTTACGCGCCAGTAACGGCTAGCAGGCGGCCCAGCGCCAGCAACGACTTAATGGCGTTGCGCGGCCACGCTGGGGGATGCGGTACGAACTGCGGTCATCGAACGCCTCCCTGGTGGATGTAGAGAAATGGAAGAGGTGGGCAGGAAATTGCCCGAGCGCGAATCTTATCAGGGCGTAAACGCGCTTGGCAATATCCCGCGAGTGCCGCTCGCCCAGCGTAAGAATTACGCACGCGGCTTCCGTACGCCGCGATTCCCCCGGTGGGTATGCCGGGGGTATTCGACGCGACGACGCACGGGCCGTCGCGCTCAAGGCCTATCCCGGAAGTGGTCGGCCATCGCGAGGCATGGTCGTGCCGTGCCGCGCGGGTACACGAATTGCGAAGGGGCCGCTTCGTTGCCTTCATCAGGAGCGCGCCATGACCGACATAAATGATGTTCAAGCCGCCATGCGCCTATGGCACGAGGCTCATACCGCGGTAATGGATTTTTATGAGGCCCACAATGTGCTCGAGCCCGACAAGCATGAAGAATGGTTGGTGTTGCGCCGAGTGGAAGATCAGGTGCGGCAGCAGGCCGACAGGCTGATCGAGCAGGCGCGCAACGAAATGCCCGCGTGACACGTCGTGTCGTCCCTGCAGGCGCGGCGACGGCCCATGGCCCGGCGCGCGTCGGCGGACCGGCCCGTGACGTGGCCGGCGCCTGTGCGCCTCGCAAGGCCCTGGAACGCAACGGCCTGGGCGCATAGATCAGCCAAAAACGGCGTGCTCACGGCTGCGAGGCCTTGCGCCGTCGGCAGGGACATACCGTGCACGGCGCTGCATGATCCGGCAAGCCATCGCCGGGTTCGCCAGCAAGCGCGGGAAGCGAAAGCGGCTGGCTCTATCAGGAAAAGAAATCCAGGCGCTGGAAAATCAGTGTGACCGGCTGCGGTCTATGCCGCCCGGCTCCTTGGCTCGCGATCGGAAGACAGTCGTTGAGTTTCGGCCGCCATGTCAGAGGGGCTTCCGGCTTCCCTCACGCGGGCGATGCTCCGGGCGCGACGGCGGCGGGCGCGCTCCCGCCGACTTCCGGCAAGGCAGATTCATCGAGGAAAACCCTTAATTCATCGAAAAAATGCTGCGTCCCGCTGCATTTTAAGAATTAATCATGCCTGTCGGATTGTTACGGCGGGGCGCTCGTGCGCCCGCGCCTTGCTGAATACGCGGAGGACAGTATGGCCGGTGGGATGAAAACACGTCGCAAACAGGTGTATCGACGCCATGTTGTCGTGTCGTCGGTGACAACGGGGTTGCTGGCGAGCATGCAGCCGGCACTGGCGGCGTGCAGCGACTCCGGCGGCTGGCAATGCACCTACGGGGCGGGCGAATCCTACACACAGGTGCAGGGCATTTCGCAAGCCGGCTACAGTCCGCCGCACAGCGCCGGTACGACCGACGGCGGCCCCGGCCCGGACATCACTATCACAGACGCGGGCGCCAGCTTTACCGTCTCTAGCGGTTTCGATACTTACCGCGGCGTGCTCTACGGACAGAGCTTCGGTGGCGCCGGCGAAGACGCGGGCAAGGGCGGTGCTGCCGGACGCATCAGTATCTCGAGCGACGGTGCGATGGCAATCAACGCCAACGGTTCGGTCGACACCGGCGGCAATGTCGTTGTGGCGACGCCGCGGGCCTTCGTCACGGGCATCTCGCAGGGCGGCGATGGCGAAATGGACGACAACGACGACAACGATTCGAATGGCGGCAGGGGCGCCGACGGAAATCAGGTCGCTGTCCAGGTCGGCGTCAATGCCGCCTATGCCATCGACGGCACCATCGCCCGCAACTTCGAAGGCGTGCTGGCCCAAAGCGGCGGCGGTCAGGGCGGCAGGCAGAACAGCGCCTTGTTCGGCAATCAGCGCGGCGGCACAGGCGGCTCGGGCGGCCAGGCCACGGTAGAGAACCGCGGCGTTATCAAGGTAGGCGCGCAAGCGCCGCTAAACAGCTCCGCCGACTTGGTCAGCGGCATCCGTGCCTGGTCATTCGGCGGCTACGGCGGACACTACAACGGCAACGCCGGTTCAGGCGGGACGGTGGACGTTCAACACGTCGAGGGCGCCGAACTCCAAGTGCGGGTGAATTCCACACACGCGAGTCAGAATGTGTATGGCATTCTTGCCGACAGCGAAGGGGCTCAGGGGTACCGGTCCGAAGACAATGACGACAGGGGCGGCCAGGGCGGTCATGGCGGCGCGGTCACCGTGACGGTCAGCAGCGATATCTTGGTGGACGTCATGGGCGAGATCGATTCCGGCGCGGCCGTCCGTGCCGTAAGCCATGCAGGCAAGGGCGGCACCGGGCCCAATGGCAACACGGGGGGCGACGGCGGCGACGCAGGGCGGGTGGCCGTGGCGCTGAAACGGGCCGGATCCGACTTCGATATTGCCACGTCAGGTTACGGCATGAACGGCGTAGTGGCGATCAGCCGGGGCGGCGAAGGAGGCGACGGCGCCGACCACACGGCCGTGGCAGGCCGATCGGGCGGGGGCGGCTTCGGTGGCGATGGCGGCAACGTGCAATTGAGCGCGGACGCCGGCGTCCGCGTGACAACGCGCGGCGACTTTGCCAGCGGGCTGGTCGCCATGTCTCTGGGCGGCGGCGGAGGTACCGGCGGCGAATTCATCAGCATCATCGGCGGCGGGGCCGGCAATGGGGGCAACGGCGGCAATGCCGGCCAGGTGGAAGTCGTCAGTGGTGCGCAGATCAACACGTCAGGTGCCTTCTCTTACGGCATTCTGGCCCAGTCGATTTCCGGGGGCGGCGGGGCGGGCGGCGTCGCTGCCGGCGTGGTGGTCGGCCTTGGGGGCGACGGCCAGGCGGGCGGAACGCCTGGCGAGGTCACCGTGACCAACACGGGCGCGATCACGACCATCGGTGAAGGCTCGCACGGTATCGTGGCGCATTCGATCGCCGACGGCGGCGGCGCGGCCGGCGGCGCCGGAGGCATCTTCGCTATCGGCGGCAACGCGACGTCCACCCATGAATCCCATGGCGGCAAAGTCGTCGCGGCCAACCATGGCGTCATCTTCACCTCAGGCGAGTCGGCCAAGGGCTTGCTGGTGCAGTCGATCGGCGGAGGTGGCGGTACGGGCCAGAGCGGCCGCGATGATGACGACGATGAAGGCGATGGCGGTTCTTCCATGGGGCTGATCGCCGTTGGCGGGCAAGGCGCCGCGGGCGGGGACGGCGGCGCGGTCGATGTGACGGCACTGGGCTCGATCACGACGCGCGGCGAATTTGCCCACGGGGTGGCGGTTCAGTCCATCGGCGGCGGTGGCGGGGACGGTGGCGGCGCATTCGACCTCGCAATCGGTGCAGGTGTCGCCATTGGAGGCGCGGGCGACGGCGGCGGCGATGGGGGGCAGGTGACCGTCACGGGCGCCGAGACGGCACGCATTCAGACCTGGGGCTATGGGGCCACGGGTGTGTTGGCCCATTCCGTGGGCGGCGGCGGGGGGACTGGCGGTTTCGGCAATGGGGCAGGCCTTGCGGACGCGACCATGCAGATCGGTGGCGTGGGCGGCGGCGGCGGGTCGGGCGGCAACGTCACGGTAGACCGCGTCAACCTCGAGATCGAAACGGCGGGCGGAAGGGCCACCGGCCTGCATGCTCAGTCCATCGGCGGTGGCGGCGGCGTGGGCGGCGGCGTCCTGACGGCCACCGTGGCCGCTGGCATGGCACTGAACATGAGCGTGGGCGGGTCAGGGGGGGTGGGCGGCGATGGCGGGCAGGTCGCGGTGAAGCTCGCGCAGACGCGCATCAAGACCACTGCCAGCGTCGCGCCTACTGAAGATACCGAAGACGGCGACACCTCGAATGCCATCTTTGCGCAGTCCATAGGGGGAGGCGGCGGCGATGGCGGAAACTCCGTCATTGACAACTTCATTGTGGCCGTACCGATCGAAGGCGTGGGCGTGTCTTTACCCATCAACCTCGGAGTCGGGGGTACGGGCGGCTCGGCGGGAGATGGCGGCGCGGTCGAAGTTGACCTGACCCAGACTGTATTGGAGACCAGCGGCCAGTATTCGCGCGGCATTCTTGCCCAATCGGTGGGTGGCGGCGGCGGCAGCGGCGGCGATTCGTCGGTGTACTCGTTGGCTCTGGCGTACCCGGCGGCCCTCAATGTGCAGTTGCTGGCGGCCGTGGGTGGCCAGTGCCTGGACGGGGATTGCGGCGGCGGTGACGGGGGCACGGTGAATGTGGACCTGAAGCAAAGCACCATCTCGACCGCAGGCGACTACGCATCGGGTGTGCTGGCGCAGTCCGTGGGCGGCGGAGGCGGTTCGGGCGGGTCCGCTTTTACTTCGCACTATGCGTTGGGCACCTTCGCCAACATCGCGGCGTCGACGGCTGTGGGCGGCAGGGGCGCGGTGGGGGGCGATGGCGGAGCGGTCCAGGTGCGCCAGGACGCTGGCAGCTACATCGCGACGACGGGATCCGGCGCGCGCGGCATCGTTGCGCAGTCGGTAGGTGGCGGGGGGGGCGAATCCCAAGGCATCGCCGCCGCGGCGACCTTGGGCGGGCAGCTGGTCCCCGGCGAGAGCGTGCTGCCTCGACTCGACCTGGTCCTGCAGGTGGGCCGCGAGGGGGCAGGCGGCGGCGACGCTGCGGCGACCACCGTAGACAACGCCGGCATTATCTCGACACTGGGGCGCAACAGCGACGGCATCCTGGCGCAATCCATCGGCGGCGGAGGGGGGCTGGGCGGCTCAGTCGGCGCGCGCGATGATTCCACCCTCAACAATGTCTCGGCATTGCTCAAGCATCTCCGAACCAACGGTCATCGCCTTCGGCTGAACACCAGTGGTCGCCTGGCGGTGGGCATCGGGGGCACGGGAGGCGTGGGCGGCACAGGGGGCCATGTCACCGTCCAGAACCGGGGCAGCATTGTCACCGCCAGTGATTACGCCGACGGAATCGTGGCGCAGTCGATAGGCGGCGGGGGCGGCGCGGGCGGACTGGCCGTCGTCGATAGCCTGTCTTCTCTGTATTCCGGAACAGTGTCCATCGGCGGAAGCGGCGGCGCCGGGGGCCAGGGCGGGCAGGTGGATATTCAACTGCATGACGGGTCGTCCATCGTGACGCAAGGCGGCACGGCGTACGGGGTGCTGGCGCAGTCCGTGGGAGGTGGTGGCGGGCAAGGCAATACAGGGACGGCCCTGTTCAGCGGCACCTTCAACCTGGGGACGGCGGTCGGCGGCATTGGCGGCGACGCCAGCCACGGCGGCGCGGTCAATTTCGCGGCCAGTGGCGGCCACCTCGTGCAAACTTTAGGCGACGGTTCTCACGGCGTGGTGCTGCAGTCGGTCGGAAACGGGGGCGGCGCCGGCGGCACCTCCGATTTCGGTGCAAACGCCTACCTCTTCAACTATTCCGTGGTGATGTCTCTGGGCGGCCACGGCGGCAATGGCGGCAATGGCGGCACGGTATCGGCCTGCGCCTACCCGTCAGATTGCTCGCGCGTGAACATCGCCACGGCGGGACATCAGGCTGCCGGGCTGGTGGCGCAGTCGGTGGGCGGAGGCGGCGGTGTCGGCGGCGTCAACACAATTTCGAATCCCAAACGTTTCTGGGGCGCCATCCGGCCGTTCAACGTGACCGCCGGCATCGAACTCGGCGGCAAAGCGGGCGCTGGCGGCGACGGCGGCAGCGTGGCAGTGGAAGGAACATTCGACATCACGACCGGCGGGGATTTTTCGCCCGGCCTGCTGGCGCAATCGATAGGCGGCGGAGGCGGCCTCGGGGCGGTCCGGGCGGAATATCCATGGCAGTACGGCGTGTTCTCTGAACACACGACGGCCCGCTTCACCGTGCACCTGGGCGGCAGCGACGGCGAGGGCGGCGACGCCGGCGTGGTGTCCGTGCAGAACGCGGGCAACATCGCGACCCGCGGCGGTTTTTCACATGGCATAGTGGCGCAGTCCGTCGGCGGAGGGGGGGGCGTGGCAGGCTCGGTGGTCAAGCCGGTCGCCATGGACGATACCAGCGATCCCACGGGCGGCCTGCCCTTGGAGTCTGCCCAATTTCTCACGGTGGGCGGAGCGCTGGCTGGCCTCGACGAGGCCAATTACGGTATCGGCGACAGCAACCCGCTCAAAGAGCAGGACGCGGTGTCGGTTGCCGCGCTCGGTTCCGTCGCCACGGGCGGTGACTGGGCCGTCGGCCTGCTTGCGCAGTCTATAGGCGGAGGCGGCGGCGCGGGCTACGTGGGCGCCATGACGGAAGGCCAATCGACGTCCACCGAAGGATCTGTAAAGGTGGGCGGCGGCGCGGGCAGCAACGGATACGGTGGCGACATTGCCGTGCGGGTTGATGGCTCCGCCGACACTGGCTTCGTCACGACCGGCACGGGCGCCTACGGCATTCTGGCGCAGTCCATCGGCGGTGGCGGCGGCCTGGGGACGGCGATCGCAGCTGGAACGGGTATCACCACGAACGTCGGCGGGACGCAGTCCGAGAGTTCGTCCCATACTCAGGATGGCGGCAAGGTGCGATTCTACGGGTCGAAGACCGTGCTCACGCGCGGCGCCGACGCGCATGCCGTGGTGCTGCAGTCTATCGGCGGCGGCGGCGGCGTGGGCGGCATGAGCCTGCCTGCCGATGGCGGCAGCGTGGCGGGTGACATCGTGGTGGGCGGCACCGATCATGGCAATGGCCAGATCGTGACCGTCGACAACGTGGCGCTGCGCATCGGAACCGGGGGCGACCGCGCCTTCGGCCTGGTGGCGCAGTCAATCGGCGGCGGCGGTGGAATCGCAACCGCCGGCGCCGCCGCAGGCCTGTCGCAGGTTACCCTGGGCGGCCAGGGCGCCGCTGTGGGCCACGGTGGCGAAGTTACCATCCGATTGGTCAACGGCACCCAGATCCAGACCAATGGCCGCGGTGCGCATGGCCTGGTCGCGCAATCCATCGGCGGCGGGGGCGGCATTGCCGGCGACCCTTCGGTCGCGCCGGTGGCGGTCGGGCCCGCGGGCGCGGATGGCGGAGCGGATGCCGGCGGTGGCGATGGCAATGTCGTCACGCTGAGCGTCGATGCCGACATCGTCACCACCGGTGACAGGGCGTTCGGCATCCTGGCGCAGTCGATCGGCGGCGGCGGCGGGCTGCGCGGCGACGCTTCAGCGTCCTCGGCGGGATCTGCCGCGGCCGGCCGCACCGGCAGCGGTGGGATGATCCACCTTGCCCAATATGGCAACGTGCAGGCGACGGGATACGACTCGGTCGGCATCTTTGCACAAAGCCAGGGACCGACCGCCGACGGCGGCATGGATATCACCATTAACGGCAATGTCATGGGCGGCGAGGCGCAAGGGGCCGGCATCTGGCTGACGGGCGGCAACCAGAACTGGCTTGCGGTGCAGTCGGGTGCGTACGTGTCGGCCGTGTCGGGTACAGCCATTCGATACGACGGCACACGCGACATCAATGCCGGCAGTGTGACCACGGTCCAGAACTACGGCACCATCGTCGGCGATATCGAGTTGCATGCCCTGGACAGTGTCGCTGCGGGCACCGTCAACAACATGGGCGAGATCGATCCCGCGACGCAGGCGCGCGCAGCGTCGCCCGCGCGTGGGGGCGTACTGGCGGGAGCGCGTCGCTACGATGCGAACGTCGTCAATGACGGCACGCTTATCGTGGGCAGGAATGCCGTCATCGACAGCACTGTGATCTCGGGCGACTTCGTCCAGGGAGCGCAGGGCACCTTGATGGTTGATGCCGACTTCGACCGGCACATTGCAGACCGGCTGATCGTCCGGGGCAATGCGCGGCTCGACGGCCGGCTGGACATTGCAGCGCTGTCGCTGCTGCCGGGGCGGCGCGTCACCGTGCTGACGGTCGACGGAGAAGCCAGTGGCCAATTGACTCCCCGCCAATCGCCGGTCTTCGACTACGCGTTGCATCGAGAGGGACCGCACTACCGGCTGTCGGTAGACGGCGCGAATTTCTCCGCGCCGGCGCTGGGGCTGGGCAAGCGCCAGTCGGCCTTGGCCGGCCACCTTCAGGAAATCTGGGACGCCGGGGCGCCGGGCGCTTTCGGCCGGCTGTACGCGGCGATCGACAACGTCAGCTCGCAGGGCCAGGGGGGGTACGGCAAGCTGCTTTCCCATCTGTCGCCCGACGTCATGCTGGCGCCGGCGGCCCAGATGCAGGCCGGCATGATGCGGTTCGGCAATAGCCTGATGAGCTGCCCCACCTTCACGGGCAACACGGCGATGGCCGCAGAAACCGAATGCGTCTGGGGTCAGATTTCGCATCGCGACACGCGTCAGGGCGCCAGCGACGGCGCGGCGGACTACACCTCGGACAGCACCACCTATCAGGTGGGGGCGCAGAAGCAAGTTGCCCCGCAATGGTTCGTGGGGATGTCGGCCGCTTATCAGAATGAACGCATTCGCGGCGACGGCGGGCGCGTCAGCAGCAAGGGCGACAGCGGCTTCCTGGGCATTTCCCTGAAGCACGAAATCGGTCCCTGGTTGTTGGCGGCGGGCCTGAGCGGCAGCTACGGCAGCTACGATACGCAGCGGCAGGTCGGCGTCCCCGGCTACGATCGCAGCGCCAGCAGCGATCCGGATGTCTACAGCAGCGCCTTGCGCCTGCGGGCGGCGCGCACCTTCGCCTACCCGTCGTTCTACCTCAAGCCCTACCTGGATATAGACGCGATATATGCACGCATGCCGGGCTATCGCGAAAAAGGCAACGACCTGGCCCTGCGGATCGACAGCAGCGACCAGTTCACGCTGGCCTTCTCGCCGACTTTCGAAATCGGTGGACGCGTCGATATCCGGGGCGCGACACTCCGACCGTACGCCTACGTCGGCGGCAGCTTCCTGACCGACGACGAATGGAAGAGCCAGGCGCGATTCGCAGGAGCGCCGGATGGCAGCCGCGGTTTTCAGACCTCGATGCCCATGGACGACGCGGTGGCGCGGGTAGGGGCAGGGCTGCAGATCTCTACGCATGGCGGCGCAGATGTGCGGCTGCAGTACGAGGGTGAATTCTCCGGCCGCACCTCTAGCAACAGCGGTTCGTTGAAGGTGAACATCCCGTTCTGATGGCTTCCGAGTACGTACTTTTATATATATAAAAATGATCAAATAGTATTTTCTTATACATATGAATAATGAAAGAATGGGCCTTGAGCCGTTCTTTCTGGTGTTTACTCTATGAAGCGCATTCCCCAACTGTTCGCCACGGCCGTACTGGCAGCCGGCGCCGCTTTCGGCGCCCATGCCGCGGCGCCGCTGCTCACGCCGGCCGAGCTGGACACCGTGCGTACCGCCCCCGCCGTGCGCATCATCGACATCCGCCCCGCCACGGATTACGCGGCCAACCATATTCCGGGCGCCGTCTCGGCGCCTTACGCGCAATGGCGCGGGCCCGCCAACAACCCGGGCCAGTTGCCGCCGACCGATAAGCTCGCCGACCTGGTGCGCAGTCTGGGCATCGACAAGAACGTGCACGCCGTGGTGGTGTCCTCCGGGGCCGATGCCACCGATTTCGGCAGTTCCGCCCGTGTGTACTGGACCCTGAAATACCTGGGCCTGTCCGAACTTTCCATCCTCAACGGCGGTGTGAAAGCCTGGGCAGAAGCCGGCTTGCCGCAAGACCAGGCCGTGCCTGGGGTGGCGGCCAGTAACTACCAGCCCGTGCTCAACACGTCGTTGATCGCCACGCAGGAACACGTGCTGGCGCAAATCCACAACCCGCGTACGCAGTTGGTCGATGCGCGCCCCGCAAACTTTTTCCGCGGTGAAGTGAAGGCGCCTACCGCCAAAGTGCCGGGCACCATCCACAAGGCCTTGAATCTGGAACACAGCAAGTGGTTCAAGCCGGGCACGGCCATCTTCGTGTCTCCTGAAGAAGCCAGGGCCATCGCGGCCAGCTCGCTGCCCGACCCGGCCGACGAGACCATCTCGTTCTGCAACACTGGACACTGGGCCGCCACCGATTGGTTCGCCCTGTCCGAGGTCGTGGGGCAGAAGAATGTGACGCTGTATCCCGCCTCGCTGGCCGACTGGACCCAGGCCCCGCAAGCCCTGCCCATGGATAACGTTCCCAGCCGCGGCCAGCAAATCATCAAGAGCCTGAAAGACCTGGTGAGCTGAGGCCGCATGCGGCCGCGACTGTGTCGTGGCGGCGGGCCCCGTCGGGGCAGCGGTCTCCCGTCTGGCCGTCAGCCGGGCGGCAGTGCCGCCGCGCGCCAGTCGCCGCGCGCCTCGGCGCGTCGTCGAACTCAGCTGTCGCCGCGGGCGTTGCCTGGCGACAGGCGGCATGCCCGGATTCACGGCCAGACACATTTCCTCTTATATTTTTTGCAGCAACCACCATGACTCGACTTCCGCTTGCGGCCTTGCTGGCCGCGTTTTTTCTGGCCCTGGCCTGGTTTGTTTCGTTGCGACAGGCAGTGCTCTTCCTCGTCGGCATCGGTATGGGGAGCGTGCTGGCCGGCGCGCGCTTCGGCTTCACCACTGGCTGGCGGCGCCTGATCGAGCAGCGGGATCCCAGCGGCGTTATGGCGCAACTGTTGCTGCTGGCGCTCGCCGCCGCGGTGTCCATGCCTTTGCTCGCAGCGTTTCCCACCGATCTGGGTGCGGCGCTGGGGCCACCCAGCATCAGTTTGCTGGTGGGAGCGTTCGTGTTCGGGGCCGCCATGCAGGTGGCCGACGGCTGCGGCTCGGGCACACTTTACAAAGCCGGCATGGGCGTGCCGCTCAACATGGTGATATTGCCGATGTTCGCATTCGGCAGCTTCCTGGGCTCCGCGCAACTCGACCAATGGCTGCAGCTGGGCGCCACGCGCCCGGTCAGCCTGGTGGCCAGTTTCGGCCCCTGGGAAGCCTTCGGACTGACCTGCGCGGGATTGCTGCTGCTGGGGCTGGCCGCGCGCGTGTGGGTGGGCAAGGGCGCTTCCTGGTTCTCTCGCCAGCTGCTCATCGGCGCCGTGCTGCTGGCGATACTGGCCATGCTGAACCTGCTCATCGCCGGCCAGCCCTGGGGCGTGGTCTATGGCTTCGGGCTGTGGGCCGCCAAGATCGCCACCGCCGCCGGCCTCTTCGACCCCGCAGCCAATGCGTTCTGGAGTCAGCCGGTCAACCTGGCCAATCTGTCGCAGTCGGTATTCCTGGACGTCACTTCCATCACCAACATCGGCATCCTGGCCGGAGCTTTGCTGATCGCCGCCCGCAAATCGTCAGGCTCGACAGAGCGCATCCCGTTGACAACCAAGCAGTGGGTCGTCGGCATTGTTGCCGGCTTCCTGCTGGGCTACAGCTCGCGACTGGCCTTCGGCTGCAACATCGGCGCGATGGTCAGCGGTATTTCGACCGGTAGCCTGCATGGTTGGATCTGGGTGCCGCTGGCATTCTGCGGGTCGCTGATCGGCGTGCGCATCCGCCGTCATTACGCCTTTTGACGGGAAGCTACCCATATGACTAAAAACGTATCCTGGTTGGGCGTGGCCTTCTGGTTGGCGCTGGCCGCATTCTTTGCCTGGGATTGGGCGGCGTCCGAGCCGGTCAACCTTCGCCGCGAACCTCCGCTGGTCGCGGCGGGCTCGGGCCAGGCGCCTTCGGGCGGGCACTGCGCGTCAACGTTCTGACGCCCTCGAGGCGGGCCGGTGCGCATTCAGTCGTCCCCGGCGGGCATCCGCCCGAGGCGCTGGCCGACGCTGGCTGGGGCACCACAGTATCAGGGCTCAGGGGCATTGCGTCGCGATGGCGCGCGGGTCGCTCACAAAACGATTGCTGTTGCCCTGCACTGCGCGTATTCGTCGGTCGCGCTCGCGTTCCTGCGCCGTTACCGGATAGGTGCGGGCCCACACGCAATATAAGCGCCGTTCCTGTGCGCTGAGATTCAGGCGATAGGTCTCCACCATGTAGAAAGTGGCGCGTGCAATTGCGCCGCGCGCCCGCTGGGGCGGCTGGGCGCGGCGGGCCTTGAAGTCCACCACCATCTGGCACTGGCCATACATGCGGGGTTCGCGGTCCCATACGGTGAACCTGAAGTTGCTGCGGTCGTTATTCAGCTCGCCGATGGCGGGCACCAGGTTGTGCAGGTCGCCTTCCGCCTTGCGAAACACCGCGTCGCTGGTCGAGCACTGCTTGCGGCCGCCGCGTTGCCAGCACTGGCGCTGATGCCCGATGGCCCAGGCCGGCACGATGTGTTCCCATTCGACACGCTGCGCGCGGTTCGCGTCTTTGCGCACCCGATAGCCGCAAGCGCCCAGATCGACCTTCTTGCCAGCGTAGGGGCAACCGCAATAGAAAGTGGAGCCCGAGGCCCCATAAACGCGTGGCATTACCTGCTTGGCCCGCGAGAAATCTCGATGACCCGTGTCTGCAGCACGGGTGACCAGTTCGGCGGACGCGCCGGGGGACAGCAGGGTTGCAGCGAACAGCAATACGGCCAACTTCATGGGGCTGCAGTGTACCGGAGACGCACGGCCCCGCCGGCTCGATACTCATCCGCGCCAGGCCGCCTCGATGCGGGCGATGTCTATCCTCGTCATTTCCATCATGACCTCGAACGCACGCTTGGCCGCTGCGCGGTCCGGATCGCTGATGGCATCGAGCAGCACGCGCGGCGTTATCTGCCACGATATCCCCCATTTGTCCCGGCACCACCCGCATGCGTTTTCCTCGCCACCATGGCTGACAATGGCGTTCCACAGGCGGTCGGTCTCGGCCTGGTCTTCGGTGACCACCTGAAAAGAGAACGCCTCGTTGTGCTTGATGCCCGGTCCACCGTTCAGACCCAAGCAGGGAATACCCATGACCGTGAACTGAACCGTCAGCACGTCGCCAGTCTGGCCGGCGGGATAGTCGCCGGGGGCATGCAGCACGGCGCCGACCGAGCTGTCCGGAAAGGTGGCCGCATAGAATGTCGCGGCGTCCAGGGCCGCATTGTCATACCACAGGCAGATGGTGTTCTTGCTGGGCATGTCGAGTCTCCTCGGGGTGGGTGAGTGGGGTCCAGTGCGGGTCGCATTGGTCCTTGAGTGCGCTGAGCCACGCGCCATGCTGATTGTGCTGCAAGTTATTGCGGCCCGGAACCCGAGGCATGCGTCATCCTGCGGCGAGTCAGAAAGTACGAGCGCGCTGAGGTCGCGAGTCGCTTCCCATAGGGGCCACGCCGTCCACATCTTGCAAAGTAAGAAAAAACCTCATATTGTGTAAATAAAGTAAATGCGTCAGCGTACGTATCTACGCCTGGCGTTCGATTGGCGCGGTGTCCAGTGGCTGGCCCATGCCCGGCTCCTGCGCAATCCTAAAAATACCAATAAGGGGACTCCGGGCATGCCGAACGCAGTACGAAACGCGCCGCGCCGCGTAGATTTTTCGCACCTCATCTGCGCGCGCCTGGTGCGCCTGACCTGCACGGGCGGCGTGGCCGCGACGGTAACCGCATGCGCCACACTATTGCCCCACGGTGCCAGCGATACGAACTATTCCACGCCGGGTCACGCCTCGGCGCCAACGGCGCCGCTTCATTCCCTGGGCACGCTTCCGCATCCGGCTCTCAAGGGCCATGAGGCCCGTGCCCTGCAAGACCTCAACCGCATGATCGCCGAAGGCGAGACGCTGTTCGATATGGCGCAAGGCGCGGCTTGCGCAGTTCCATGGACCTTGAGCGACCAGGATCGCGAGGCGATTCGCGCGCAAGGCTATGGCGAACCCCAGCCGCCTTTGGCCTATCAGGTATCCATGATTTCCGGCGCATGCCCGACGCTTGCGGGTCTTGGGCAGGCAGCAGTCTTTGCGGGACCGGTGGAGTATCTCGAACACCAACACCAGCGGCACCAGTTTGGCGCCGACATGTATTCGGACATGCTGCACACCAATCGGGTGTCAGCGGTCTTCGTGGGTGGGCAGCCCACGGGCGAAAACACGACGCTGCGACGCATGTACGTCAAGACCTTTCAACGGCTGAACTCCGGCGAGGTCATCCAGCAAAAAGTGCAGGGTTACGATTCCAACCAGCCTACCTACCAGGTGACCTACCTTACCCGCGACGGCAAGGGCGAGCTTTCGGCTCCGGCGGTCTCGTTTTCCTACGACCTGGGTCACAGGCCCGGCAAACTCAGTGTGACCGTGACGGAATCCACCGGGCCTGGCCGCGCGTTGGTGACCCAAATCGAGGGCGGCAGACGCACAAGCCTCATGCGCATGCGCGATGGCATGCTGCATGGCTGGACGGAGTATTTCGACCCCGTCGTCGTGCGCGCAGTCGGCGGCCGCCAGTGCTATCAGCGGGGACAGTTGATCAAAGCCACAGAATGCCCGGATTGACGGCGGCAGTAAAGAGGACATCGGATATGCGACGAATGGGTCGGGCCGCCCTGGCAGTTCTGAGTTGTGTGGTCGTGGCGGGGTGTGTGAGTTATGACCCCTACGCTGCGTACACGCCGGAAGAGCGCGCGAAGCTGCAAGCCAATGACGCGATCAAGCTGCAGCAGTGGCAAGATGAAGTCAGCCAGCGACATGCGCAGCAGCTCGACAGGGAAACGCTGAACAACGAACATCTGGCGCACCGGATAGCGTCGGGAAATACTTCTCCCGTCCATGGCGTGCGCGTTCGTGGAAAGGATGACTTTGAAGGTAGCCTGAATTTCGAGCGTGATCCCTACGACAATCGATTGCGCACCGTCTATGGCAAGGGGGTTTATCGTTCCACAATCGGGGCCGGCATGGGCCCGACGCCGGCCAACGGGCAATACAGCGGCGATTTCAAGTATTTTGTGGACTCCCCGCGAGAGGGGCGGTTACGCACGGGCACGTATGTGCTGATCGGAGAGTTCATGCGCCATGACGGCGTGCGCAACGTCGGAATTTACGTTGCCGAGAACGTCATGGCCGATCAGCCCCTGCATTTCATTCCGGCGACTCGTCCCTATCTCGATGCCTTGGCTTCGCGCTACGCCGGGCAGGTACAGGCGTTCCGGAAGGAAGAGGAGCGAAGGTTGCAGGCCGAACGCGCATCCAACGGTGGCCTCTTCGGTTCCCTGCTGGCGCTGGGACTTGGCGGACTGATGCTGTCTTCGGCGGACATCCCGGGCGCCGACGTGGCGCAGATCGGCGCGGCATTGTTCAAGCACGTAATGACCGACGGGCAGTCACAGGCACTGGCCAGCATTGCCCGCAGCGGCAGGGGCGCATACGGCATGGGACCGCAGCGAACCGCGGCAGGCGCTTCGTCGGCCCGGGCGGTGCTCGCCGGCATGGGCATGGGGCAGGGCGGGCGCCCTGCGGGCGTGCCTGGGGCTGGCTCTGGCAGCAGCAGCCAGACCACGCAATACAGTTTCAGTTGTCCGGCCGGACACTCCAGTACCATCCCGATAACGTATAAGTCTGCGTCATGCCTGTCCGCCAAACAGGAAATGGCCCGCGCCTACGCCTGCAATATGGTCGACCAGTTCAGCCGGGTAGCCAGCAGGTGCAGCCAGGCCTGCGGATCGCCGCAGTGCGAGGAATGAGCCGACGCCTGGGGCTCGACCACGAGTGCATCGGCAGGGCGCGGAGAAGCCATCGAACAGGAGCCTGATGATTTGCCGAAACGGCCCTGGGCGCTATTTCGCGAGAACAAACCTTTTGATCTCGTTGGCAGCTCCGGTCGTCCATTCGTCGATCAGAGGCTGCAAATTGGCCAATTGCACCCCGCCTTGTCCCTGCGCGGCGTGCGCCACGCGCTCGCCGGTGCCCCCGCGCACCGCTGCGTACAGCAGTTCGTCGGTCACACTGTCGACCACGCGCGTCTCGACCGCGATTGAAGCTTCGCGCGGCAGCCCGCCGGCCATCGCGGCTTTGGCCCCGGTCAGTACCAGCGCAACCGGAATGTACTGGTAAGCCTTGAGCGACTCGGTTTCGGTGCCAACGGCGGTAATGGCGACGCTGACCCGCACAACGCCGGCTGCCGCGTGGTCGGTCAAGCGCACCTGCCTTCCCATCTTCTCGCGCAGCGACTGGTCTACCGCGGCCCGCACCTGTTCGAGCGTCTGGCTGGATACGTCTTCGGTGGGTTGCGGTTGCGGGTAGAACACCACCGGATCCAGCCATACCGCCTGGTAGCGCGCCGCGGTGAAATTCGGGTTCAGGTAAGCCATGCGTTCGCCGCCTCCGGGGGCGGGCACTTTGCGCAGTTGCGAGTAGTTCGACAAGAAGCCCGACTGCTTGGGCGCGGGCGTGCTGCAGGCGCCAAGCAGGGCAGTGGCGCACAGCCCCAGGCAGATCGTGCGCAGCGAGTTCCGGATCTTCATTGCTTGCTCCTTCGGTGACAGGGCGACGGCTTCGCAACGTTGCCACACGTGCGAGCGCTCATGCTGCGAAAGGTTACTCCGCCCGTGTGTCGCCAGCAATGGCAGGCCCGGCATCGGCAGGGGCCTCGTCCTGCCGCGTCCTGCGGCACAACGCCCGCGCCGGCACCGCGTGACGGCCGGCCCATCACGGGGCGGCGAGCGCCCGCTCTACCTGTACCGCAATCTCCAGCAGCCGCCGATCAGTGTTGGCGGCGCCCATCAACTGGTAGCCTATCGGCAGGCCGTCCACGGGCAGGGGCAGCGACGCAGCGCAAAGCCCCAGGTAGTTCGCCGGCTGCGTGTTCTGCGTCATGCCCAGCGCCAGGCTCAGGCCCTTCTCGGGGTCATCCAGTTCGGACAGCAGCGGCGGGAAGTCGGCGGTGGTCGGGCTCACCCAGGCGTCATAGCCCACGAAGCGTTGCGCCGCGCTCTGGCAGCTTCGGTTGCGTTTATCTTCGAGAGCCAGATATTCGTGGGCTTTCGCGTCCAGCCCCGATTCGACCCGCTTGGCGATCACCGAGTCCATGAGATGCTTGTTGGCCTGGAAATTGGCTGGACCCAGTAATGACAGCAACGACGCGGGCATCGATACCGGGAAATACGCTGCACGCTCGGGCGCCTCGGGCACCTCTATGTTTTCCAGCAGGCATCCCTTGGCGTGCAAGGTGTCATTGGCGCGCGTGAACGCATCGTGGATGCGCGCATCGATGTTGTCGCCGAAATGGTTCTGCGGCACGCCAAAGGTCAGCCGGTCGAGCCGTGGTCCGGTAGAGCGCTTGTCGTACTGGAAGCCGAACAGCATCGATGAAATGGTGTCGAACGCCAGCAGCGCGTCTTGCGCCGAGCGCGTGATCAATCCGATGGAATCTACGCGCGGATCCAGCGGGAATGCGCCATCCACTGGCCACAGGCCCGCCGTGGTCTTGATGCCGAACACCCCGTTGAACGCGGCCGGCACCCGTACCGAGCCGCCCGAGTCGGTACCGATTGCCAGCGCGCAAAGCCCCGCGCCCATGGCGACGCCTGACCCGGAACTGGACCCGCCCGGTGCGCGTTGGTCCTGCATGTCCGAGGAATTCCAGGGGGTGCCGCGCGGGCTGGAGTGGCCTGTGATGCCCAGGCACAGTTCCACGGCCTTGGTCTGCCCCAGGAACACGCAGCCGGCCCGCCGCAGCGCCTGGATGAACGTGGCTTCTTCGTCCCCCAGCATATGCGCCAGTTCAAGCCGCGATCCCACTCTGGGCGCGGGCATCTTGCGAATCACAAACACGTCTTTGATGGCGATGGGCACGCCCATGAGCGGCCCGAGGTCGGTGCCTGTCGCCAGCAGCGAATCCATCGCCCTGGCCGTGGCCAGCGCAGACTCGGCAGCCACCGATTCGTAGGCCAGCAACTTGGAGTCGAGCTGCGCGATGCGTTCCAGGTAGATCTTCGTGACTGCTTCCGATGTCACTTTTCCGGCACGCAGGTCCTGCGCGAAACCGGCAAGCCCGCGTTCAAGAAAGGGATCCAAAGGCAAACGGCTCATGGTGTCAATCTCCGAAAACAAGCTTCGAGACCTGTATGGCCTACAGGCCCAGATAGGCCTTCCTGATCATGGGATGGCCTTCCAGCATCTGCGCCGGGCCTTCCAGCACGAGCTTGCCATTCTCCAGCACATAAGCGCGGTCGCTGAACTGCAGTACCTGCTTGATGTTCTGCTCGACCAGCAACACCGGAAACCCCAGGTCGGCCACGCGCCGTATCGTTTGCATGACCTGTTTCACATACAGCGGCGACAAGCCCAGGCTGGGTTCGTCCATGATGAGCAGATCGGGCTCCAGCATCAACGCTCGCCCGATGGCCACCATCTGCTGTTGGCCGCCCGACAGCGATCCTGCGGTCGCGTGCGCGAACTTCTCCACATCCGGGAACAGGGCAAAGACCTTGTCCAGGTTCGCCTTTCGGCGCGCGCGCAGGCGAGGCAGGTAGGCGCCCAGCGCGATATTGTCTTTGACGCTCAGGTTCGGAAAGAGCTGCCGGCCCATGGGCACGTGGGCCAATCCGCGCTCGGCCATCTGGTGGGGCTCCAGTGCGGAAATCTCTTCGCCCTTGAATACGATCCGGCCCTTCCAGGGTTTGATCATGCCTGACACGGCGCGAAGAATCGTCGACTTGCCGCTGCCATTGCCGCCCACCAGCCCGACGAGTTCATTCTTCCGGACCTCGAGCGAGACATCGAAAACCACCTGCAGCGCCCCATAACCCAGGTCTGCGCCTTCGACTCTCAATATGGATTCTTCGTTGCTCATGGCGTTCAGTCCGTGCCCAGGTACGCTTCAATGACTTTCTCGTCGCGTATCACGTCGGTGGCCGGCCCTTCGGCGATCTTGTTGCCGCCGGCAAGCACAATGACATTGTCGGCCAGTTGAATAATGGCCTCCATGATGTGCTCGACCATCACGATAGAAACCCCCGTGCTCGTCAGCGTGCGCAGCACTTCGATCATCTCCTTCAGGGCCGGCGGATTCAGGCCGGCCATGATCTCGTCAAGAAACAGGATTTGCGGTTCCAGCGCCAGCGCTTTCGCCAGTTCCAGCCTGCGCAGACGCGCCAGGTTCAGGTCCGTGGATAGCTGTTCGGCCCGGTCGCGCAGACCGACACGGTCGAGTGTGGCCAAGGCCACGCGCTGCGCCTCCGGCCGCCTGGGGTGCTTAAGGAACGCCGCGACCAGCACGTTCTCCAGCACCGTCATTTCTTCATAGGGGCGTTCGGTCTGGAAGGTGCGGCCCATGCCTTGTCGGGTGCGCAGGTAGGGCGGCAGCCGCGTCACGTCCCGGCCCATGAACCTGACCGTTCCCGACGCCACGGGCGCGAAACCGGTGATTGCGTTGAACAAGGTCGATTTGCCGGCGCCGTTCGGTCCGATCAGACCCAGTATCTGGCCCTGGCGCAAAGACAGTGAAACGCTGTTGACCGCGACCAGACCGCCAAACTGCACCTTGACGCTGTCGGCCTCAAGCACGTTTTGCATAATTCTTCCTGATCATCTTGTGCGCGTATTCACCGACGATGCCACGCGGCAACAGCAGGATCACGACCAGTATCAACACGCCGTAAACCAGCATGTTGGCCTGTGCGAAGGCAGTTCTGAAGAGCTCGCCGGATATCACCAGCAGCGCGGCCCCGACGGCGGGGCCCCAGATTGTGCCGCGCCCGCCGATAATCACCGTCAACGCAATCTGCACGGAAAACAGCAGATTGAAAATGATGTGCGGCTCGATGAACGACAGAAAGATGCCGAAAATGCCGCCTCCCGCGGCTGTGAGCATGCCCGACAGCACGAACGCTTTCAACTTGACCACAGTCGGGTTGATGCCGGCGGCCATGGCAGCCTCTTCGTTGTCGCGTACCGCCTTGAGCTGATAGCCGAACCTGCGCCTTGAGATGAAAATGCTCACGCCTATGGTGATCGCGGCATACACCAGCGCCAGATAATATTGCGAGGTCTTGTCGAACAGGTCGAGGCCGAATGGCTCGGCCAGGGTGTCGATGAAGACGCCCGATGCGCCGCCCGTCAGCCAGCCTTCATTGATGGCGACCAACCGAAGAATCTCGGCTACGGCAATGGTCGAAAGCGTGAAATAGGGGCCGCGCAAACCGAACGTAAGCGCGCCCCACAGCAACGCGAGCAGCGCCGCCACCGCCATGGCCAGCAGTATCGACCACCATGGCGCCCAGCCGAACTGCGAGGCTCCGATCGCCACGAAGTACGCGCCCAGGCCGACGAAGCTGGCGTGCCCCAGGCTGAGCTGGCCCGCCCAGCCGCCCAGGATGTTCCACGAGGTGGCCCAACCGGTGAACAGCAGCACGGAAATTCCGACGGTGATGTACGCGGAACCCATCGCGGGATAGCAGGCGGCCGCGATGGTCAGTACCGCCAGGATCAGCACTTGGCGGTTCATACGCGCTTCACCGTTTTGCCAAAAAGACCTTCGGGCTTGAGCAGCAGGACGACCAGGAAGGCCAGCAGTCCATAGGCATCGCGGTAGGCCGAGTCGAGATACGACGCGCCCAGCACTTCCACCACGCCCAGCACCAGCCCGCCTATGATCGCGGCGCCTATGTTTCCGAGGCCTCCCAATACTGTCACCACGAACGCCTTCAATGTAAAGAGGGCTCCCGTGGTGGCCGGAGACGCAAACAGCAGCGGAATCAACGACACGCCGGCCGTCACGGCCAGCGCCATGCCCAGCCCGAACACAATGGCCTGCATGCGCTTGGTGTCAATGCCGACCAGTTCGGCCCCCAGCCGGTTTTCGGCCGTGGCCTTGATGGCACGCCCCACCTCGGTGCGGTTGAGCAGCAGATACAAGGCGCTGATCATCGCCATCGTTGCCAGGCCGGCGAACAGCAGTACGACCGACACGCGTATTTCGCCCAGTGCCAACGTGCTGGCGGCATAAGGCACATTGACCGACTTGGGCTCTCCGCCGAACACGAGCAACAACATATTGGCGATGACCAGCGAAATGCCCAGGGTGGCGAGCATCATGGTTTCCGGCTTGGCGTCGATCACCCGGGCAAGCAGGGTTTTCTGAATCAGCGCACCGACGACAAACCCCAGCGGGATGGCCAGTACCAAGGTCCAGTAAGGGTCCCAGCCCAGCAGGCTGTTGAACACCACAGCGAAGTACATGCCCAGCACGACAAAATCGCCGTGGGCAAAATTGATCGTGCGCATCACGCCGAATACCAGGGTCAGCCCTACGCCTATCAACGCGTACACCGCCCCGATCAGCACCCCGTTGGACAGGTTCTGCAGAAAGGAAACGTAATCCATCGAATCGCCCTTGTGCCGGCCGGATGTTCAGATGTGCGAGCGCACGCCCGGTTCGCGCCCCATGCCTATGACGCCCGGCATGGGGCCACGTGCCGCCGCAGGTGTGCCTTCAGTTTGACAGCCGGGCTTTTTGCGAAGCCAGATTCTCCGGGTACACCGTGACGTGCTTGCCGTCCTGAATCTGGATGATCACGCTCTTGATCGGGTTCTGCCCCTTGAAACCGTCATAATCTTCGAACGTGACGTCGGTCACGGGGGTCTTCAGATCCGTGCTGGCGAGCGCTTCGCGAACCTTCTCGCGGTCGGTGGATTTCGCGCGTCGCAGGGCGTCTGCGGCCACCGTCAGCGCCAGATAGCCTTCGGCCTCATAGAACGAGGGCTCTTCCTTGGCCTTGGCCTTCAGGCGCTCGTAAAGTTCCGGGGTGCCTTCGTACTTCACGTCAGGGCTCCAGCTGACGGCGGATACGATGTTCTCCGACTGTCCGCCCACCTGCTGGATGAAGCTGATCATGGAAGATGCCGTGTCAATGGCAACGACCTTGGCGTTCAGGCCCACTTCCTTGATCTGGCGGGCAATGGCAATGCCATCGTCGGCGTACGAACTGGTCAGGAGAATGTCTGGGTTGTCGGAACGGAACTTGTTCAGTATGGGCCGGAAGTCGGTCGTGCCCTGGTCATAGGCCTGCTTGCCCACGATTTCATAGCCGCGTTTTTCCGCCTGCCGCGCACCTTCTTCGCTGACCGACGTAGGCCAGGCGCCGTTGCCGTGCATGATGGCGATCTTCTTGAGCTTGTCATCGCTTTTGCGCAGGAAGTCGAAGTAGTCGAAATACACATTCGCCACGATGGTCGAATTGTGCTTGGCGCGGAAGACCCACTGCGACCCAGGCTTGGTGATCGAGTCGTCGGCGCTGCCCAGCACAATGAGCGGGATCTTCTGGCGCGTGGCCAGCTTGGACATGGGCCCGGTGATGCCGGATGCGTATGACCCGATGATGAGCGGCACGCCTTGTTTGTTCAACGACTCCACCGCAGCCAGAGCGCTCTGCGCATCAGAGCGATCGTCCTGGGAAATCAGCTCGAGTTTTTCGCCGTTGATGCCGCCGTTTGCGTTGATTTCTTCCAGCGCCACCTGCATGCCCGTGTTGTAGCGCTGCCCGAAAGCGGCGAAATTGCCGGACAGGCTGTTGATGACGCCTATCTTCACTTGTGCCATGGCGGGCATCGATAGCGCGGACGCGCAGACGACAGCCAGCAAACCGGTTTTCAGAAACGTGTTGTGAGCTTTCACGGTTTTCCCCTTTCCAAGAAACTTCAGCTGCAAGAACCACCTGCGTGGATCGACGATTGAATTTCTCTGGGTTGCCCATGGCTGGCATGGGCAGCCTGAAGCCTGGCGACTCGCTGCCTGACATGGTGATGCTACGGCAACTAGTATATAGACAGACCCGCCCGTCGAGCGGGAAATTTTGCGCTCCCGGGCGGAGCGCGATCCGCTGCCCCGGTACTCGGGCAGGCTGCCAGACCACTCGTCTGCGCGTGAACCGGGGCGGCCCTCACTTCGCGTGATGGCGCCCATCTCTGCGGAGCGAACGGGGACGCGCCGGGCTATGGACGAGACTGCCGCGCACGGCCGGGGCGGCTTCCGTCATGCCGCCCGCACCCCGATTCTTCGGTTGCTTTTTTACTGTTCGGGGACGTTGGCAAATCCGATCGTGCGGCAGTGGTAGTACAGGCCGCCGTCCTGGACGATGAGAAACAATGAGTCGAGGGACTTGGAGTCGTTGTGGTGCGAATGCACGGCCCTGGCGGGCGTGATGAAGGTGGCGAATTGCGACCACTCGATTCTCTCGCCATCCACGAGGGAATAGCAAGCGTCCTGCTGGATGATCAATGTGACGGCCACCGAGTTATGAAGGTGCGGCGGCTGGTAATCGCCCGGTTCGACGGAGTTCAGCGCAAGCGTCAACGAAGGCGTGGAGGTTCCGCGGGGTTCCATTGCGTCGGTCGAGAACAGCATGGCCGTCGATTTGGACCCGTCAACCTGCGTGGTCTTCCGTATGGCAGCCAGGTGCGAACGCACCTGGGCCGCCGGAAAGTGCGTGGGTTCGATCGCGCCCCGGTCGCGCGGCCCCGGCACCGCCGACTCGAACGCCAGTTGCGGCTCGTTGGTGACCTGCCACAGCACCGCGTTGGCTGCCGACTGTGCCGTGTGGATCTGTTCGAATCCGCCCGGCAGCATCATCACATCGCCCTCTTGCCAGGCAATTTCGCCATCCTCCCACCGAGTCACGCCGCTGCCCTTTATGACGTAGTACAACTCGGTGCTTGCCATGGACCGGACGCGCAGCGGATTGCCCGGTTTGATGCGCAGATATGAAGCGAGCAGCAAGGGCACGGTGGCGGGCGTGCTGCCCCCGACGATCTCGCGCAGGTCGCAGGCGATGACGGCCGAATCTTCGTTCGGAAGCAGGGCGAGATCTCGCTCTTTGAGGAAGATGTGCGGCGTGATGGGCGCCCGGTATATGCCGAACGTCTTGTCCAGCGTTACATACCTGGCGCGCTTCGTGTATGCGGTTTCGGCCTGCGATTCCATAGCAATTTCCATGAGTGGGTTGCTGTCACTATGTTGGAGACATCATCTTGTTCGGCAGCCACGTCACGAGGCTCGGGAAAAGCACGATAAGGAGCAATACCGCGACAAGTGGGATCAGGAACGGTGCCACAGCTTTGACAACCTGGTTGAAGCTGAGGCCGGAGATTCTCCCCATGACAAAGAGCACCAGCCCGAAGGGCGGAGTGATCAGTCCGATCATGAGCGTGACCACCATCACCACACCGAAGTGAATGGGATCGATGCCAACGCCTTCGATCACGGGCATGAGGATAGGGCTGAGGATGAGTATGGCCACGACGCCATCCAGGAAACAGCCTACGATCAGTAGAATTCCGACGATGACAAACAGCGTGACCAGCGGGTCTGCGCTGACCGATCCTATGAAGCCGGACAGCTGGGCGGTGACGCCGGAACGCATCAGCACCCAGCCGTAAAGGGAAGACGCCGCCACGATGAAGCAGATCACGGCGGTTTCACGGGCAGTTTCCAGCACGGCCGCGTAGATCTGCCTCAGGCCCAGTTCTTTCAGAACAAAAATGCCGACGAACAGCGCGTAGACGACGGCCACGGCCGCGGCCTCGGTGGGAGTTACAAATCCTCCCCAGATTCCGCCCAGCAGGATCACCGGTGTCATCAGCGGTAGGAACGCGTCCATGAAGCTGCGCATCACCCGCGCAAAAGACGGAACTTGCTCGCGCGGCAGGTTCAATTTCCTGGCCATCAGGGCAACCATGGCCATCAAGGCGATGGCCATGAGTATGCCCGGTACCACGCCTCCCAGGAAAAGCTTCCCGACCGAAGCGCCGGATGCGAACGAAAACACGATCAACGGGACGCTGGGCGGAAAAATAGGGCCTATCGTCGACGATGCGCTGGTGATTGCAACGCTGAAGTCACGCGGATAGCCCCCCTTTTTCATGGCTTCGAGCTCCGTGGTGCCCAGTCCAGCGGCGTCCACTACGGCCGAACCCGACATTCCGGCGAAAAGAAAGCTGGCCATGACATTGGCCTGACCCAGACCGCCTGGCAGGAAGCCGACCAGCACATTCGAAAAATTGAATATCTTCTCGGTGATGCCCGCCGTATTCATCAACTTGGCGGCCAGAATGAACAGCGGCACGGCGACGAGAATGAAATTCTGCAGGCCGAACTGCATCTTCATCGACAGAATGCTGGGATTGAAGTTGCCCCCGCCCAACAGCAGCGCGGCCAGCGATGCCAGGCCCAGGGCGATGGCGATCGGGATGCCGGCAAACAGGAAAGCCAGGGCTCCGGCGGTCAGTGCGGTAATCATATTTCCAGCTCCGGCTCTGCGCGCGACACCGGAACGCCGCGACAGTCGTTATAGATGTGCATGACGCAGTAGCAGGTCATGATCACGCCGCTGCCCAGCAGCACCGCATACATGTAGCCGATTTTCATCCACTGAGCGGTATCCAGACTGACATCCCAATTCACCACCGCATTGAGATACGCGCCGTACGTGAACGGAAGCAGAAACAGCAATACCGCTGCGCGTTCGAAGATGCGCAGCAATTTCTTCCCTCGTTCACTGAGCAAGTCCGAGATCGATGTGATCCTGAGATGGCTGTCATCGGCCATGAGCGCGGCGGAGCCGACGAACACCAGGAAAATGAAAGAAAACTGGGACAGTTCCTCCGACCACAGCGTTGAAGTCCCCAGCAAGGTGCGATAGATGATCGTCAGCACCACAATGCCGAGCAGCGTCAGCAAGATCAGCACATTCAGCATTTCCAGCACGCGTTTCATGACCCAGCTCCTTCGCCGCCTGCCGTCAGTTGGCCAACGCTGCCTTCACCTTTTCATAGAATGCCTGGTCCCAGTCTTCCTTGGCCATTTTCTCGGTGATGGGCGCCGTGGCTGCGCGGAACGCCGCTTTGTCCACCACGATCAATTCCATGCCGAGTTCCTGCAGTTTCTTCACGTCCTTGGCGTCGCCGTCTTTGGTGATCGAATTGCCGAACGCCAGGCCTTCTTCCATCGCGCGGGCCAGCATATCCTGATCGTCCTTGTTCAGGCCGTCCCACCACATCTTCGACGCCCAGAAGAGTCCGCCCGCTTGAACGTGTTCCGTGGCGATCAGGTATTTCTGCGATTCGTAGAATTTGAAATTCAGGATGGTTTCAGGCGGATTTTCCTGGGCTTCCACGATGCCGGTCTTCAGGGCCATGTAGGTTTCGCCAAATGCGATCGTCGAAGGTATGGCTCCCAGTCCCGACCAGACTGTCTGCCAGGTCCTGATGGGAGGAAGCCGCATCTTGAGGCCACGAACGTCTTCAACGGTGCGCACCGGCCGGTTGGCCGTCAGATAACGGGCGCCTTGGTAGACGACGCCCATGCCTTTGACGCCACGCCTTTGTTCGATGAGCGAAAATAGCTCTTTGCCCGGACCGTTCCAGAATTTCCAGAAATCCTCCTGCCCGGTGAACAGGTAGGGCACTTCGGCAATGAAGTACTTGGGGAAGAACGTGGAGACGGGGCCCATGCCCGTCGCACCGAATTCCACCGAACCCTGCGCGAGCTGCTCGAAGGTCTGGCGCTCGTCGCCCATCGCACTGGCCGCATGAACCTGGACGACGATGCGCCCGTTCGAACGGTCAGCCACCAATTCCTTGAATTTGTGCAAGGAGCGGTCTCCGGCCGACCCGGGAGGGTGGGTGGACGCTACATTGGCAATGATCTTCGTTTGAGCGATTGCAACGGGCGCGACAAAAGACGCAACGCCCACCAGTGCACACCCCAATACTGCTTTGACGACCCGAAATTGCATGGTTTCCCCCAGGAATATTTTGACTTTCTGCATATCTCAGCGCTCAGGCTGACCGAGACCTTAACGCCAAATACGCGGCCGATCCATGCTCGGAAAGGTGAACGAGTGTTGCCTGGAAGGCAACGGAGTCGCGAGTCCCCGACGGGCGGGCGGCGCCGGTTCGTAGCTTCAGGCAAAAGGGCGGGGCGGTGCTGTACCATTGCCGCCACCTCTCCTTAGCAGGACGGCATTACAGATGGCAGACTTCCAGGCTATCGTCGACGATCGAAGGGTGCGTTACTTCTGCACGGCCGTAGACGAAGGTTCCATCCGCGCGGCGGCCGACATGCTGGATATGAATCCGTCCGTGATCAGCCGCCAGATATCGCAACTGGAATCCGACCTGGGGGTGGCGTTGCTCGAGAGACATGGCCGCGGCGTCAAGCCCACCCTGGCCGGCCACCTGCTGCTGGACTATGGGCGTCAGCGTATGAAGGCGCTCGACGACCTGAAAGGCAAGCTCGATGAGATCCACAGCCTGGATCGCGGCCATATCGAGATGGTCGTCGGGGAAGCCTATGTCAACGACGTCATCACATCGTCGTTCCAGCGGTTCTGGAAACGCTATCCCAACCTCACCATGGCAATCACCGTTGCCGGCACCAACGATCTCATCCGGCAGGTTGACCACGATACGGCGTGGATCGGCATTGTCTTCAATCCGCCCGCGACCGGGCGGTTCCGGTCTCGGGCCGCAATCTGCCAGCCCATGTGCGCGATCGTTCCGCCGAGACACCCTCTGGCGATGATGCGGCGCGCACCGACATTGGCCGATCTCGCACCCTATCCCACGGGCCAGCTGAAAGAGTCATTCGGGATACGGCAGCTCGTCGCGCAGGCCGAACACATGGAGCGTGTGCGGCTGAATCATGTGTTGACGTGCAATTCGATGTCGGTGCTCAAGGAGTTCGTGCTTGCCGGCCTCGGCATCACGCTGCTGCCGGCCTTTGTCGTTGCCAGCGAGATACGGGAGGGCAAGCTCGTTGCCATCCCCATCGACCAGCCCGCGCTGGCCGGCGCGAAGACTCACATCATTACGCGCGTCGGCAGACAGCTTCCCAAGGCGGCCAATGAGCTACTGATGCAGTTGGTGGCCATACTGAGCGAGGTCTACGAATCCGACGGCCCGGCGATCGGACTACGGAGCCCGTAAGCGGAACACAGGCACTTTCCGGCCTTCCTCGCTGCGTTCGAACAAGGCCGTTACTTCCGCGCCGATGATGGCGTGTTCCAGCGGACAGCCGACGATATTGGTCAGCATTCGGGGGCCTTCCTGCAACTGGACGTACGCCAGGATATAAGGCGGGTCCGCGCGGCTCAGGGCACTTGCCGCGTATATCGTTCCCGAGCCGCTGGCGGCTTCCCATGCTACATCGTCAGCATGGCAATGTGGACAAAACGGCCGGGGATACCAATGCCACATGCTGCAGCGCCGGCACTTGGGCAGAAGCAGTACATCTCTTTCGGCCGCTTCCCAGAACGGTATGCCGCTGGGGTGCGCCGACACGTACGGGTCGGCTTCGTAGGGCTTTTTCGTGGTCATACGCGTTCCATGATTACCGTGGCATGGCCATGGCCGCTGCCTACCGAGCCTCCGGGGCCGCAGGCCAGAGCAATATCGCAATCCGGCACCTGCACTGCCGGATGGGCGTGGCCGCGTAATTGGCGCACGGCTTCCATCAACTTGATCACGCCCCCGCGGTTGCTCGGATGGTTGTTGCAGAGGCCTCCACCGTCGGTATTGATGGGCAGGGAGCCCTTGCCAGAGATTAAGTTGCCGTCCGCGACAAATGGGCCGCCTTCGCCCTTTTTGCAGAAGCCCAGATCCTCGATCTGCATGAGCGCCATGATCGTGAAATTGTCGTAGATCGACGCGTACTTGACGTCCGCCGCGCTGATCCCGGCTTGCTTGAAGGCGGCCGCTCCGGATCGCAAGGCGCCCGATGTGGTGAAGTCGGAGCGCCCCGCGTCCTGCGTATAGATGGTTTCGCCGCAACCGCGGATCCGCACCAGCGGTTGACGCAGTGTTCTCGCCACGGCTTGGTTGACCATGACGAGCGCGCCTCCGCCATCGCTGATGACACAACAGTCCAATCGTCTCAGAGGGTTGGCGACCATCGGGGATGCCAACACATCTTCGACGCTTACCGGAGTCCGGTACATCGCGTGCGGGTTATGCTGCGCGTGCGCTGAAGCGGCGACCCGGATCCACGCCAGCTGTTCCGGCGTCGTACCGTACTGGTGCGCGTGCCGCTGGGCCATCATGCCGTACAGGGTTGCGATGACCGGTCGGTAGGCGATGTCCCATGGCATGTCCGGGCGTTCGCATTCGCCCGGCCTCGGCTTGGTGCCGGTCGCCTGACCTTCGCTTCGCGGGCGCCCGGCCTGCGTGATCAGCGCGACCGAACACTTGCCGGTGGCAATCGCCTGCGCCGCGTGGGCGACGTGAATGAGATTGGAGCAGCCGCCGGTGTCCGTGGTGTCGATATGGCGCAGTTTCAGGTTCAAATAATCGACGAGCCAGCTCACGTTGCTGCCGGGTATATCCCTCCCGCCAAAGAAGCCATCGACATCCGAGAACTCCAGGCCGGCATCTGCCAGCGCCCCTCGCGCGCATTCCATATGCAGCTGCGCCACCGATTTATCCGGCGCGATACGCAGGGGGTGTTCATAAATACCGGCCACGTACGCCGAACTTGAGCCTTGTCCCATTTCGTCTTTCCTAATGTTCCGGCGTTGCGCCGGAAATGCGGACAATCGCGGCCCAACGTTCGATCTCTTTCACATGGAAGTCCCTGATCTCGTCATCGGAAAGCGCCTGCATGTCGCTCAAGTCGTCGATACCGACGTTATGAAGTTTTGAAATGAACGCGGGATTCGTCGCGACTTTGCGCGCCGCCTCCCTGAGGCGGGCGATCACGTCCGCAGGCGTACCCTTGGGCACGGCAAGGCCGTACCAGGCGTTCAGGTCGAATTGCGGATATCCCAGTTCTGCCAGAGTGGGCGTATCGGGCAGGCCGACAGTACGCTTGGATCCCGTCGCCCCCAAGGCCTTGAGTTCCCCCGACGAGACGAAACCACCCACATTCGCGGGCGGGTAAAACATGAAGTCCACCCGGCCCGCCAGAATATCGGTCATGGCAGCTGCCCCGGACTTGTAGGGCACATGCAGCGTTTCCATGCTGGCGGCGGAATTCAGAAAGGCGGAAGAAAGATGATTCAGCTGGCCCGGCCCGGTCGTGGCATATGTGATTTTTCCCGGGTGTTGCTTCGCGTCCGCGACGAGATCGCCAACGGAGTTCCACTTCGACTTGCCGTTGACGACCAGTACCAATGGCGTCTGGCTGAATACGGTAATGGGCTCGAAATCCCCTATGGGGTCGTAGGTCAGTCCTTTTGACTTGAATAGTTCCGGATTAACGGCCGACGGCCCGAGATTCGTCAGCAATACGGTGTACCCGTCGGGCCGAGCCCGCGCGGCATAGGTGTACGCGACCGAACCGCTCGCTCCTCCCTTGTTTTCGACCACCACCGGTTGGCGCAGCTCGGCGCTGAGATACTCCGTGAGAATTCGGGCCATGATGTCCGAGAAGGACGCCGCGGGGGCGGGCACGATCAGAGATACGGGCCTGTCCGGGTAAGTCGCTGCGGCGGCATTGCCGGTACAACACAAGGCCGTCGCCAACACTGCTAACAGCCCTTGGAACTCTCGATTCAGTTTCATGGTTTTGTCTCCGATATTTTTGTATGTGTTCTGTATGTGATGCGGGCACCTCGCGTTGCCGTACTAATTCACGTTGCGCTCCGCCTGACTCCAGTAGATCGCCCGCATTGCTTTCTTGTCCGGCTTGCCCAGCGGGGTCACGGGGATCCGGTCTATGAACTCAACCGTCTTGGGCGCCGGGATCGATCCCTTGGCCTTTTTCACGAAGTCGATCAGGTCGCTTTCCTTTGGCAAGGCACCTTGTCTTGGAACCACCAAGGCCTTGACCGCCTCTCCCCATGTCGGATCAGGCACGCCTATCACCGCCACGTCGGCCACGCCGGGATGCTTTGACAGCACATCTTCGACCTCCTTCGGGTAGACGTTGAAACCTCCCGAGATGATCATGTCCTTCTTTCTATCTACCAGAAAGTAATATCCGTTCGGATCGCGCCATGCCAGATCGCCGGAATGCAGCCAGCCGCCACGAAAGGCTTCTTCCGTGAGTTCGGGCGCTTTCCAATAGCCTGTCATCACCAGGGGAGATCGGATACAGATTTCTCCGACCTGTCCGGCTTGCACTTCATTTCCGGCCTCGTCGAGCAGACGTATCGACACGCCGACATAAGGCCGGCCGGCCGACGACGCATATTCGTCTTTCAGGTGATCATCTTCGTCGAGGTAGAGCACGGTACTGGGAGCCTCGCTCAATCCATAATGCTGTATGAGCACCGGTCCGAACAGGTCCCGCGCCTGCTTGAGCCGTGCCGGCGATATTGGCGCCGCGCCGTACATAATCATCTTCAATGCTGAGTAGTCGGACCCGCGTGCCCGCGGATGGTCCATCAGTTTGTAGAGCATGGTCGGCACGGCATAGAAAGCGTTGATCTGGCCGCTTTCCAGCGCGTCGAACAGGCGGTCGGCGTTGAAGCCGTCCTGGAAGTGGATCGTGCCGCCTTGAGACATCACCGGCACAATCAATTGGCCCGCGGCGTGTGACATGGGCGAGGCGCATAGATAGCTGATGCCCTTCCAGTCGTGCGCAGCCATGCGGAGCATGGCGTTCATTGCAATGGAAAGACTGGAGGCCATCACCCCTTTTGGCGAGCCCGTCGTGCCGCCGGTGTAAATCAGGCGCACCACATCATGGGGGTGGCTCAAGACGCGCAATTCCCCGTCGCTTTCGTGGGGCGCGCTCCATAACCATTCCAGGCCCGGACGCGCGTCCGGGCTGAGCACAGTGAGCTCCAGGCCGGAGCGCTCTCGCAGCGCCAATGCACGATCGCCGAGATCGCCGTCCACGATCAGGACGCGCGCTTTGCAGCTTTCGAGAATATAGAGCTGGTCCTCCAGAGATCCACTGAAATGCGGGGAAACTGCGATATAACCCGCAATGTAGCAAGCTGCGGTGGCGGCGAACGTTTCGAACCGGTTGTGCGCCAGCAGCATGACAGTATCGCCGCGCTGCAGCCCTATATCGGACAGGCGTCGAATGATCTGTTGTATGCGTCCGCCGAGCTGTCGATAGGTAACCGACGTACCATCCGGATTCACCATGGCGGTTTTCTCGGCGTGCCTTTCCAAAGCAAGCGCGATGACGTCGCCAATACCCGGCCCCGGGTGTACAGATTGCGGATACATAAACGCTCGCCCCATGAATCGACGGCTCAATCGTAGGGGCCTGCACAGTGCTTTAGGAAATGGTTTTCTTCACTAGGGGGCATCGACAACATCGATGAAGCTTTATGGAAATGAGGCATTTGCGATACTTTCGGGCCGTGGCGGAAGCGATGAGCTTTACGGCTGCCGCGCGCACGATGCATGTCACGCAATCCACTCTTTCTCACCAGATCAAGCAGCTTGAAGACGAAATAGGCCAGCAACTTTTCGATCGCAACACGCAAAAAGTGAATTTGACGTATGCGGGGGAAATGCTGCTGAAAACGGCTGTCCGTGTGCTCGATGAAGTCCACGCCAGCTTGATTGGCCTGCGCGACCATTCGGAATCACGCCTCATCGAACTCAGGATTGGTACGACGCAAACCCTCAATGCGCACATCATGCCCGTTGCATTGGCGCAGTTCATGATCCGATGTCCTTCCACGATGTTGATCGTGGAAGAGTTCACGCATGATGGCGTGGCGGAAAATGTGGCTTCGGGAGCGCTCGACATGGGGTTGACCCCGCTGCCCGCCGTGCAGACCGGACTCGATAATGAGCCAGGTGTCGACGTAGAACTGCTGGGCGTCGATGAGCTTGTTCTTGTCGTGAATCCGCTTCATCCCCTGGCGAAGCTGCGCAAGGTTCGCATGCCCGAGCTTCATCGCCAGGAGATGGTCCTGCATACTCGCCGATTCGCCACGCGGCGGCTGATCGATACTCTGCTGTCCAGTGTGGACGCCGTGCCGATCGTCCGCATCGAGTCGGTATCGAGTTCACTGATATTGGATATTGTGAGGCGAACGCAGCTCGCGGCAATCGTGACCAGGACGGCTCTGCTGAACCGCGACGATCTGGTGGCGGTGCCGCTGGAAGGACCCACGCCCGAGCGTGGTATGGGTCTGGTGTGGCCGAGCGACAAGCCAAGGGGCCGAGAGCTGGACGAGTTTGCCGCGATCGTCCGGACGGTCGTACGGAATTTCGCGCGCCAAAAGAGAGGCTTTCGCTTGCCTTGAGGCCCGCCGTTCAATAATCGATACGGCAGAGTTTGGCCCCCCGGGGACCAGGCGCGGGCTCGCCATAGGGATGAACCGATCAGAGGCCGGGGCCGTGGAAAAGAAAAAGCCCTGGAACACATGGTGTTTCCAAGGCTTTTCCGTCTGGAATTTTGGTGGAGCGGAGGAGGATCGAACTCCCGACCTTCGCATTGCGAACGCGACGCTCTCCCAGCTGAGCTACCGCCCCAATCAAGCGCAGAAATATAGCACATTCCGGAAAGGGCCAGCAATGTGTGGCGGGCCCGTCCGGGCCCCGCATCCGGCGGCCCCAGCGGGCGTTCTTCGCGCGCCCGGCGGCTTGCGGCGCGTGCTCAGCCGGCCAGGTCCAGCGTGGCCACCACAGGGGTATGGTCCGACGGCTGCTCATTCGAACGCGGCGCTTTATCGATGACGCACGCCACGCAGCGATCGGCAAGGGCTTGCGACAGCAGGATGTGATCGATGCGCAGGCCGGCATTGCGCCGAAAGGCGAACTGGCGGTAATCCCACCAGCTGAAGGATTTCTCGGGCTGCTCGAACATTCTGAACGAGTCGGTCAGGCCCAGGTCGAGCAAGGCGCGAAACGCAGCGCGCTCCGGTTCGGACACCAGTACCTGGCCCACCCACTTCGACGGGTTGTGCACGTCTTCGTCGGCAGGAGCGACGTTGTAGTCGCCCAGCAGGGCCAGGCGGGGATAAGACTTCAGCTCGTCGGCCACCCAGCGATGCAGGTGCTGGTACCAGTCGAGCTTGTACAGGTATTTATCCGAGTCCAGCGCCTGCCCGTTGGGGCAGTACGCACTGATGACGCGCACGTCGCCGGCGGGCGAGGGCAGGGTGATGGCCAGCAGGCGCTGCTGCGGGTCGTCCATGCCAGGAATGTTGCGCACCATGGCCGAGCCGGGTTCCCGCGACAGAATTGCCACGCCGTTATAGGTTTTCTGTCCCGCCCAGACCGCGTGATAGCCCATCTGCGTGAAGGCATCCAGCGGGAAATTTTCATCGGTGAGCTTAAGTTCTTGCAGGCACAGCGCGTCGACCGGATTGGCCGCCAGCCAGTCCAGCACCTGTGGCAGGCGAACTTTCAGGGAATTGATGTTCCAGGTGGCGAGTTTCATATGATTTATAATATATTGAAAACAAAGAAGAAATCTGGATATTTCTTCTGGTTGTCGGTGTCGATACCCCAACAAATACCCCCACCGGAACAGGTGGGGGTATAGGCTGCTTGATAGTGTAGCGCGTCACTCTACTGGGTCACACCATCGAACATAAAGCTGCGCCGCCTAACCGCGTCCCGATGGTTGATCTTGTCCACCACCAGTTCGGCCAGCTTGTTTTCGTCCATACCTGGCGCCGGATTCACATTCAGAGTGATGCTCCGGTTGTCCTGCCACGTGCCCGATGCGCCGCCGCGTGCCGTGGCCATGGGCGGTGCCTGAGGCGGGGCGGGCGGCGTATAGCCGTCCATCACGCTGGCGTTGGGATTCTCGTCACCGACCCCGAAGAATTCCTTTGTCTTGGTCCAGGCACTGCCGACAGCGGAAATCTTATCGATCAGCCAATCCAGGGCGCCGGACGCGGTTAGTTTGATGCTATCCCACAGGCTGGTGAAGTAACCTTTCAGCCCGTCCCATACGCCGATGGTTGTAGCTTTGACCGAATTCCAGGTGTCGGTGAAGAAAGCTTTGATCGGCTCCCAATTTTTGTAGACCAGCACAGCAGCACCAGCCAAGGCACCGATGATCGCGCCAACTGGCGACAGGAACGTCGCGGCGATTCGCAGCGCAGTGAACGCTGCCCCCAAGCCGATCACAGCGCCGCCAACGGCGACAATGCCCTGCGTCAGTCGCGGGTTTGCTGCCGTCCAGGCGGTGACTCGATCTATGACGGTGACCAGCCCGCCTGCCACGTTGCCAATCGCTGGCAGCAACGTTTGGCCGATGGTTTTGCTAAGACGGCCCACCGAGTTCGACAGGTTCTCGGCCTGGGTGGCCGCCGTGCCCATCATCTTGCTGAAATCAGCGTCTACCGAGCCGGCAGAGTTCAGCGCGTCACGTTTGATGCGCTGATACTGTTCGCGCTCAGTCATCAGTGCCCGAAGTGCGCTACCGGCCTGTACATCCGGCACCAGCTCGGCAACCAGGTCCGCACGGCCACCAGTGAGTTGGCGGGTTCGGTCAACGAAGAACTGCAGCACATCCTCACCGCGCTTCTGAGCCTCCTGAATCTCCCCGAACATGTCCACGCCGTACAGCTTCTGGAATCGCTTCAGCGTTTCCGGCGCCACCATTTTGCCAAGCAGGTTGCTTAGATTGGTCGCGGCCTCGTCGCTGCTGCCGGCGCCAGTGCGCACGATCTGGAACGCAGCGCCCATGCTGGCGGCGGCGTCAAGGCCTTGCATGCCCAGCGCTTTGAACAACGAACCCACCTTCGGGGCGTGCTTGGCCATTTCCGACAGTTCGAAGTTGCCGGCCTTGCCGGCAGTGTTCAAGATGTCGAATGCGACGCCGGCCTGCTTGGCGGTGATGCCAAGCTGCTGGTTCAAGCTGAACGCGGTCTGCGCCATATCCTCCATGGTGCCGCCGGTCGCGGTAACGGCTTTGCCGAGGGTTTCGGCCGTCGCTATGGCTTCGCCGACGGCTAGGCCAGACGCCACCAGGCTGCCAACACCGGATGTAACGCTCTCAACAGACTGCCCAGTTTTCCGGCTGGTTTCGAATATCTGGCGGTCGAGGTCGCGGGTTTCGGCGTCGGTCAGGCCGCCTGTGTTCTGAATCGTCACCAGTTCTTTTTGGTGTGCGGCCGCGTCTCGCCCCACCTTGAACACCGCTGCTGAATACGCGGCACCCACGGCCAGCACTCGGGTCAGTTGCCCCACCAAAACCTGGCGCTTGGCCAGGGCGGCGTCGCGGCGTTCCTCGATGTGCTGCAGTCGTCCCAGGACGGCGCGTTGCTTTTCCAGTTCGGCAGTAACGGCCGCGTAGCGGGACCGCAGGCCATCAATGTTGGCGCCGGATCGGCCCAGCTTCTGGATCGCGCCCCCGAGCGTGCGTTGCTCCGCGTTCAAGCGCTTGACAGTACTGCCCAAGCTGGTGATGCTGGTCTTGGCGCTGGTGACGGTGCGCTTGAACGAGCCAGCGACAGCGCCGCCGATGGTGATGGTTGCCGATAGCCGCTTATTCATGGCGCGGCTCCACGTCGGAAATCACCGCGTCAGCCAGACCAGCAGCGCGGCGAGCGTCGTCCACCAGTTGAGCGATGTCGTGTCGATCCGCCTTGCATAGCTCGCGGCTCGCTTCCAGCATGGCGGCGATGGCTTCGTCGAGTTTCACCCGGGCCATAAGGACTGCATCGCGGCGCGCTTCGGGGTTGTCGTGTGGTACCAGCAGGCGACCGCGGGCGGCGTACAGCGCGTCTTCAATCCGTTGATCCATAGCTTTGTTCTCCAGTGAAATTAGGGTCGGCCGAAGCCCGCAACGCCTCGGCAATTTCGGCTCGCAGTGTTGCCTTGAATCTGGCTTCGTCGGTTTCGCCAATGAGCTGCGATACCACGCGGCCGGGTACGTTGAGCAATGTGGTGCGGATGATTCCGCAGCGGCGCGCCCAAACTTCGGCGAACTGTTCGACGGGCGCCACCAGTTTTTTGGCTTCTGCGAGCCGTAGTTCAGCTTCGTCGGCTTGGGCGCGCACAAGTCGGGTGCGCTCACGCTGCAGGACACTTCCGGTACCGGCGGCGTCGTCGATCAATGCTCGGATGCTCGGGCCAAGCGCGTATTCGTTGCGTCCGACGCGTTCAAGCGTGCCTTGCTCGGCCAGCTGGCGGATACGGCGCGCTGAAACGCCTGCAAGAGCAGCAAGTTGCATGTCGGTGACTGTTGTGTCTGGTGCAATCACAACGGCGCCAGGCTCAAGATCACAGATGCCAGAAAGGCCAAGCACACCAGCTGTTCGTTGTCGAAGATTCTCATTTCTCGGGACTCCATGAGCGAAGTTCAAAGGCGGTTCCACGATACGACTCGCAAGCGCCGGCAAGGCTTTTGATGGCCTGCCGTGTCCGTTGGTCCAGCCTCGAATCGGCCGCGATTTCCTCGGCCATGCGTTGCAACCCGACCAGGCGGCCGAACAGGTCCTGTTCAACCATCGTTCTGCCCCTTTAAGCGGCGAATCTGCGCCAAGATCGGTTCGTCGGGGTGCAGGAACTGCACACCAGGCGGCGGGTGGCGGCGTGCGTTGCGGGTCTTGCGTGATCGGTACCTGGGGCGCTTTCTGTCGGGCGTGTTCATGGGCTTTCCGTATTCGGTGTGTGCCGACCGGGGCGGTAACCCCGGCCGGCGTGGCCGTTTCAAATGTCGCGTCGGTGGCCAGCCGCGCCCGCGTTGAACCCCACCAGCAACGCGGAACTGGTCGCGGTTAACCCCCGCGCGGGTCGGACAACAAACTTTTTCTCAGAATGGCGCCAATAATTGCGGTGCGGCTCGGTCGGAGTCCGGTCTGCTCGGCAACTTGCTGCTGCCGCTGGTGCACGGCGCGCAGCACGTCACCGGGTAGCGCGATACTGAACTTTTGGCTGTGTTGGTTTTGCATGATGTCCCTCAAAAATCGTGAACCCAGCCGCGCCGACGCTGCGGGGCTTCGGGGCGTAAACACCAGGCGACGCGAGAATCCAGCCAGCGCACAGCGCGGCGGTACTGCCCTTCACTAAGCCCCGGCCATAGCTGGCGGATGTTTTGGTCCGCGTTCTCTGCGTGGAACCGCGCGCCGCCCATGTGGATTAGCACACGCGGCAGCCCGTCATCGTTTTGAGCGGAGCGAACCAGCGGCCAGGCGGTTTCAATCGCGTCGGCCAGGTCGGCGGGCAGGCCTTTATCAGTGGGCGCAGTCATCACGCTGCCTCGACCGCCGGCACGTTCCAGAACGCAGTGGCGTCGGGCAGCAGCGGCTGCAAATTGACCCAGGCGGTCAACGCCATGGCGCCGGCGACATTCACGCGGTCAACAATCAAGAAAATTTCTTCGTTGACCGCCACACCGGCGCGGGCGAACGACCCGACGAACGTAGCGTCGATTTGGTCGCTCAATTCAGCCGCAACACCAGCTGCGCGCAGGGCGCCATCAGCGCCGACTGCGGCGCCGTTTCCGGCCGTGCCAACGATGCCGCGCAATTCACCGAAGCGCAGACCACGTGCAGCGGCGGCGCCAATTGAAAATGCACCAGGCGTTGCGGATTTGATCGCGGCCAGCAACACGGCGTCAGCGAGATTTGACAAGCCCAGCGCAAGGGCGGTCATGGCGACGTGTTCGACCCATTCGTCGCCGTGTTCTTTCAGCATGGTGCGTGGAATCTCGAGGCGCAGGCCATGTGTAGCCGAATCACCCGGGGCGATTTCTGTCGAAAGGATCGGTAGTGCTGTTGCCGTCGCGTCGTCGCCGTCTTCGACTGGCTGGAAAACGCCGGCCTCGATCACGCTGAACCGGGATGCACGGCGCTGCCACATCATTTCGCCATTCCCCATCGGCACCGCATCAGGCGCAGCCTCGACTGGCACCAGGCGCGCGCCGGCTTGGCAGACGCGGGAGTTTTGAAGGATCGCTGTTGACATAGGCACGCGTCGGCCGGCCTGATGTTGCACCAGGGCTTGCGTGGGGCGCTGGGGGTCGAGCGTGTATTCAGGCAAGGGGTCCGCCAATCGGACGACGCCAGCTGATGCGGCGCGTTGCGCGGTTATATGGGTCGGCTCGGTGAAACCGGGCGTGTAATGCTCTGCGGCACCAGTTGCCTGGCGGGCCTGGGCGATGAGTTTGGATAGCATGCGATGGGTTCCTTTCGGTGAGTTCGGAACCAGTATCCGACGAACGGAACCGCGTTTCCCCTTGTGGGTTTTCCAAAGAACGGCAGTCCGGTAGTTGTTTTTTGCAACCACCCAAATATTGAACGGCGCGGTGGCGTTGCACCCGCCCCCGCAACGCCTCAGGAAGGACCCACGCAGCTCCACCAGCCGGTGTGGGCCGATGCGCAGGCACCGGCACACCAACGGCGGCGAGGCTATCCAGCAGCGGCCTGCAGGTTGGCCAGCGGTGGCAGGTGACGCCGCAGGGATGCCGCCAAGTCGGCGGCGATGGCCTGGCGGGTTTCGGCGGGGATCGGTGCGCCGGCCAGGGGTTCGATTTGATCGACCGCGATTTGCACCAGTTCGGCGGCGAGACTTTTGTAGAGCGTTGTTTGCATGATGGTGGTTTCCTTTGTTCGGGGCCTGAATGATTTCCACCAAGCGGCCTGGTTGGTGGACGTTGCACTGAAAACCTGTTTACTTTTGTATGTTGCACTCCCCTGAAACCCGCATGGATCAAGGCTTCCAGGCCATTCAGTGCAACCAGTGCATCCAAAACACGATTTCCTATTAGGCTATGCTATGTAACTGCACTGTTACCTACTATCCACTTTCCTTTAACTAGGATGCCCTAGGTTGCACTGTTGGCTTGAGACCCGCATGAACACTAGCTTTCGGGCAGTGCAACCCTATTTGAGATCGGTTGCCCTGTGGTTGTCCTCGTTGCACTGTTTACGCCCAAATTTCCCAAAGCGGCCGTGTACCCTTGCACCGCTGGTGTTAAAACGGCCGGTCCCAATTGCTATTGGTGATACGCGCGGGGGGCACAAGTAAAAGAGTCTTGCCATCCGAGCGCCGTCCGTGTCCGCCGTTCGTCTTACGCAGGACTGCGCCAGCCTTACTGGTGTCCGCCCGGGTGGGCTTGTCGATGCCCAGCTCGATGAGCACTTCCGTGGCCGTGCGCCATGTCCATTCGAGCGCTGGCGCGGTCCAGTCCAAGCGGGTCAGGATGCGTTCTTCGATAGGGTCCACCACGGTGAACGATTCGTTGCGCGCGTTCAGGGCAAGCTTTTCTTCGGGTTCCAGGAAGTGCGACTCACCGGCCTGGTGCAGTTGGTACACCTGCGCCCACACCTGCTGCATGTCCAGGCCGTGCTGCGCATTGATTCGGGCGCACTCTATAGTCCAGTACCGGCGGTTCCCGGTTTCGTCGTGTAGGTATTCCCGCGGGTTCACTGAACCGAAAAACACTGTGCGGCGCGCGAAGTGGCTTTCCTTGCGCGCGTAGGCCCGGCGCAGCACGTCGCTGTCGTTGGTGATAAACGATTTCAGGGCGGCGATGTCGGACCTGCGGAACGTCGCGTCGATCTCGCCCAGCTCCACCAGCCAGAACGAACACACCTGCTTCACGCTATCCTTGTCGTCGGGGCGCAGGATCATGCCGTCCTTCAGCACGCCAAGGTCGGCCGGAACCAGGTTTTTGAACCATGTGGTTTTGCCCAGGTCTTGCGCGCCCTGCAAAACCAGAATGCCCTGAGCGCTGACGCCGTTGCGACTGAACGCCGCGGCCACCGCCGACAGCATCCAGCGCATAATCAGCGCGTCGCGCAGCGAGCGACCGTCTGGCAGGATGCTGTCGTTGGCGGGCGTAATGGTGGCGTACAGCGCTTGCAGGCGGTCCTTCCCGTCCCATGGCTTGCTGGTGATCCACTGGGCCACCGGGTTGTACAGGTTCTGGTCGGCCAGGTAGGTGACATCGCCACCAAGGCTGCCGGTGGGCATATCGAGTCGCGCGCATTCCGACTCTAACCAGCGGAATGCGGCGTTTTGCCCATTGTCCAGCGTGAACGATGCGCCAGGAATCAGAATTTCTTCTTCCTTGCTGATGACGTTGTACCGAATGATCACGCCCAGGCGCCGGCACACTTCGGCCGTGTTCTCGATTGTCGCCTTAGGCCTGCCGCGTGAAGTGACATCCGGTAGCGGCCGGAAATCCATTAGTCGAGGGGTAGCAGCCGCGGCACCAGTTGGTCGCTCGTCGGTTGGATTTGGCGGTGGATCTACGCGTGCCAGCTTGGCATCGTCGCGGGAAGGTTTAGGCGCTGGTGGCGCTGCCAGCTGTCCGGCGGCGCGCTTAGCTCTCGCCTGGTGAAGGCTCAACATGCCGAACCCTCCCGGCCCATTGACGCCAAGATTTCCGCCAATACGTTCAGCGACTCATGCGACGCGCCATCGCGATATGCGTTGCCGAGCATGCTCTGGCAGATGTCCTGGAACTCATGGCCTTGCTCAAGAAAGCCAGCCACTTTCCGGATTACAAGATCGGTTAGGATTTGCAGTTCCGCGGCTCGCTCAGCTTGGCGCACAGCTTCGGCCGCGGCGCGCTTGGCTTCTAGCGGTTCAGCGTTGGCAGCACGCCACGCGAGGAAGTCCTCTACGGTGAAAAGCTGTTGATCGCCAGGTTGTGCGGCGGTAGAATTCGAGTAGCTGTTTACGGATGTAGTATGTTTGGAAGCCGACGTTCCCGCGTCGGCTTTTTTCATTTTGTCCATGATGACCGCGCCCCGTTATGCTTGGTCGCGAGCATCAATTCGGCGATTCAGCCATCCCTTGATGTCGTCCAGGAGCCAGGCCGATGCACGTGGGCCGATCTTGATCTGCTGCGGGAAGATGCCCTTGCGGATGTGCAGGTAAATGCTGGGACGGCTTAGGCCGGTCACGCGAACGACGTCACCAATTCGCAAGAGTTGAGGCAGATTTTTTTCCATGGTGTATCGAATCCAATTAGAGTTGACTCGATACGGATTTCACCCGCTTTAGCCGATGCGTTCCCCTTGTGGGTTTTCCAGTAACAAAATGTTACTTAGTTGTGGATCCTGCGGTATCGAGCGCGTCCGCCCATGCCTGCAACAGCGCGCGGCGTTCGTCGCGGTACGCGTGGCGGTTGTACACGGAGCGAACCTTGTCCCGCGGAGCGTGCGCCAGGCAACGCTCGATCACGTCCACGTGTGCACCCGGCTGAGCATTCGCCCAGGTGGAAAAAATCGACCGCGTGCCGTGCACCGTCATCTGCCCACGATAGCCCGCGCGGCGCAGCAGTTCGTTGAGCGCGGTGGGGGACATCGGCTTGTTGTCCTTGTCCCGATGCGGGAACACGAAGTCGCTTCCACCAGAATGTGCCCGGAGGGTGCGCAAAAGATCCACGGCCTGGCGGGATAGCGGTACCCAGTGCGCACTTCTGGTTTTCATGCGATGCGCCGGGATTAGCCACTCGCACGTATCAAGGTCGATTTCGTCCCATCGGCCGGACGTGATTTCCAGTTTTCGGCATGCCGTGAGCAGCAGCAGGCGAAACGCCGCCTTTGTCGCCGGCTGGCAGGCGCTGGCGTCTATGGACGCGAGCAGGGCGCCTAGCTCGTCCATGGCCACGGCGGGGTGAGAGGTCTGTTTGCGGGCGGGCAGGGCGCGCGGGCCTGGTGTTGGGTTGCCAGCAATCAGTCCAACGTCGACGGCATGCTCGAAAATCGAATTCATGTGCGTGCGCAGGTTCCGCGCGACTTCTGGTGTATCGGTCGCCACTGCCTTCAGCAAATCAGCCAGTTCGCGGCGCGTTATTTCGCCGACTGGGCGCGCACCTAGTTTCGGCTCTAGGTATCGGTCGATTTCCCGATCCCGCTGACGGATCGTGGCCGGCGCAAGGGCGCGCGCTGGCGTCGCCTTCCATGATTCGAGAACAGCCTTGAACGTTCCGGCATTGGCGCGCGCGGCGTCCTCCGCCATGCGCGCACGATCATCGCGGCGTTGCGCGGTCGGGCTGATCCGATCGGCCACCAGTCGCCGCGCGGCAAGATGACGTTCCCGTGCTTCGGCGAGGCCAACGTCCGGGTATCGCCCGATGGCGAATGTCTGTTCTCGTCCGCTCAGGCGGAACTTGTAGCGCCATAGCCGAGACCCGTTCGGCTGCACCAGCAAGTGCAGGCCGCCGCCATCGGCGAGTTTATATGGCGCGTCCTGGGGGCGGGCGTTCTTTACGGCACGGTCGGACAGGGCACGGGCGAAATCGTCTTTGCTCATGAGGGGATGATCCGTTAGATACCCCCAACGGTACCCCCAATTTATCTAGATTTCAATAATCGGCATTAGACGATCTTGAACATACCGAAAGACGTAAACCCGCGCGAATACTAGCTTTCCGGTGTACCTTGATGAATCAGGATGAACCCGCGTGATCTGGAATGAATGTAGTGTAGATTCCAGGTGGCTAATTGCATGACTATTCCAACGCCCTGGCCGGAGCTGGGTTGCGGGCGGTATTTGCAGGGTGGGGCACAACATGCCACCCAGGTGGGGCGACCAGGCGCCCAGGCGGGTGGCGCAAGGGCGCCGGGCAGGGCAGATGATACCCCGTGGCTCGCCTCGCCTGCCCGCAACTGGTAATGCGTCGCAGCGCGCGATGCGCCCCTGGGTTGGCGCGCCGATATGTGTCAATTAGAAACATGCATATCTTTAATCCGCCCAGCCCCCCATAGTGTCGGAGGGGATGTTTCCCCTGATTAAATTTTAGGATCTACATTGAAGACAGAAACCGGTATCGTGAAGTGGTTCAACAACGACAAGGGCTTCGGCTTTATCATGCCCGAGCTCGGCGGTAAGGACCTTTTCGCGCACTACAGCGAAATTCAAGGCAGCGGACACAAAACGCTCGAAGAAAACCAACGAGTGTCGTTCGTTGCAGGTCAGGGCGCCAAAGGCCCCTGCGCAACCCAGATTCAGGTGATCTGAATCCGCGCCGTCTCATAGCGACGGCTGCAACCTGGCAAGACGGGCCGGCTCCGCTGAAACAGTGGGCCGGCCTTTTGATTTTGTCCGGCGCTCGCCGGCCCCTGGCGCGCGGCCGGCGGATCTGCCATTCGCGATCAGGCCCGTGCAGGTGCTGCACCCATCCCGCTACCCATGGCATGTTTGCGCAACAGGCCCGCGAATGCGCGGCCAGCCCGGCTCTGCGGTAATGCGGGGTTGAACAACAGGCCGGGCGTACGCATGGGCGTCGGGCTCTCCATCGGGATCAGGCGCAGGGCTGAATCGGGCGCAACGGCGCTGCGCGCGGCGATCGCCGCAATGGGCAGGCGCGCCACCATGCCCAGCATGGCGGCAATGGTGTTGGTTTCGGCAACCACGCTGGGCTCGGCGCCCGCCGCGGCAAAACACTCATCAAGCAGGCGGCGGGTGGAGAAACTGGCTGGCAACAGCACCATCGGTTCGCGGTGCAGCTCGATCATGCGCAGGCGTTTGCGCGAGGCCAATGGGTGCGAGGCCGACACCACCAGCAAAAGCTCTTCATTGAACAGCGGCTCGAAGCGCAGGCTGCTGTTCGACTCCGGCCTATACGCCACCCCCAGATCCAGTTGGCCTGTTTCCAGCCGTGCCGCGATGGTGTCCGCCGCCAGCTCGTCGATGATGACCTGCACCGTGGGATGGTGCTGCAGGAATCGGGCGACGCAATCGGGTATGAAACTCTGGTTGAACGTATGGGTGGTTCCCATGCGAAGTTCGCCGGTCATCGAGGCGCTGCTTTGCTTCAGTTCGCTCAGACCCTGGTCGATCTCGCGCAGCGCGCGCGTGGCGTAGTCTAGAAAGGTCTCGCCCGCCGCGGTAATGACCACCCGCTTGCCCACGCGGTCGAACAGCGGCTGCCCGATTTCGTCTTCGAGCTGCCGGATCTGGTGCGACAGCGTGGACTGCGTGACGTGCACGCGTTCGGCGGCACGCGTGAAGTTCAAGGAGCCCGCCAGAGCGATGAAATATCGCAGGTGTCGCAATTCCATGGTAACGCCATATTGATCGATGGCATCAATGATATGTGAAGAAATTAATCATTTCCATCATTTGTCAGCACTCGCTAGTCTTGCGGCAACACAGAATCATGCTGCGGGAGCCCATATGGGAAAAGTATTGGAAGGCATCCAGGTCATCGAGCAGGGCACATTCATCACCGGCCCCGCTGCCGGCATGATGCTGGCGGACCTGGGGGCCGATGTCATCAAGGTTGAACAGCCGCGCACGGGTGATCCGTTCCGGGCTTTCAAGGGCGGGCTTTATAGCCCGCACTACCAGACCTACAACCGCAACAAGCGCAGCATTGAACTGGATGCCCGCGACCCCGACGACGCGCAGGTATTCGACGCCCTGATTCGGCGCGCCGATGTCTATATTCAGAACTTCCGGCCGGGCACCGCCGAACGGCTGGGGGCCGGCGAGGCCCGGTTGAGGCAATTGAATCCACGGCTGGTCTATTGCGCGATCAGCGGCTTCGGGCAAACCGGGCCCGCGGCGGCCAGGCCCGCCTACGACACGGTTGCGCAGGCGGCCAGTGGCTTCCTGAATTTATTGGTCAATCCGGCCAACCCGCGCGTAGTGGGTCCGGCGATCGCGGATGCGTTGACGGGGTTCTACGCGGCCTACGGCATTCTCGGCGCGCTGGTGGAACGGGCGCGCACCGGCGTGGGCCGGCGCGTCGACGTGTCGATGCTCGAGGCCATGTGCCACTTCAACCTGGATGCGTTCACCCACCTCTTTTCGGAAGGCGAGGTCATGGGGCCATACAGCCGTCCGAGCGTTTCGCAGTCGTACACCTTGCGCTGCGCCGATGGCAAATGGGTGGCATTGCACATGTCATCGCCCGAAAAATTCTGGCGCGGCCTGGCCCAGGCCATCGACATGCCGGACATTTTCGATGACGCGCGGTTCGCGACGCGCGAAGGCCGCATAGCCCACCAGGACCAGCTCATCGAGCTGCTGGGCGGCATCTTCGCCAGCCGCGACAGGAAAGAATGGTGCGCGCGCCTGCAGGCGCAGGACGTGCCGCATGCGCCGATGTACGACACCAGCGAAGCCCTGCAGGACCCGCAGGCGCGTCACCTGAAGATCGAAATCGAAGGCATGCATCCCACCCGTGGTCCGTGGAAGACGGTGCGCTCGCCCGTATCCTTCGATGGCGAACTTCCAACGCAGGTGCAGCCGCCGCCCGAACTGGGCGAGCACAACGATGAAATACGGGCTGAATTGCGCGCCAGCCAGGCGCTGTGAGTCCGCAGCAACTTCTCGAAGGAAACGAACCATGAAAATCGGCAAGGAAACCGTGCCTCGCACCGCGATCTGCACGTCTGACGAACACACGATCGTGGTACGCGGCGCGGACTTGTGCCAGGACCTCATCGGCAAGATGCCATTCGGCGATTATTTCTACCTGCTGGTGACGGGACGCCGCCCCGATGCCCCGGCCAGCGCGGTGCTGAATGCGACCCTGGTGGCCATCGCCGAGCATGGGCTGGTGCCCAGCGTGCAAGCCAGCCGCATGACGCTGGCGGCGGCGCCGGATGCGCTGCAGGGCGCGGTGGCGGCAGGCATTCTCGGCTGCGGTTCGGTGATCCTGGGCGCGTCGGAAACGGCCGGCCGGCTGTTCCATGAGATCGAGTCGCGGGCCGGGCCGGGCGGCGATGTCGTCGGCGCCGCGCGGGCCGTCGTGGGGGAATACCGCGCCGTGCGCCGCGCCATCCCGGGTTACGGGCACCCCTTGCACAAGGCCCGGGATCCGCGAGTGGCGCGCTTGTTCGAGGTGGCGCGCGAGAGCGGGGCTGGTATGCAGTACGTGGCGATCGCCGAGGCGGTAGAGCAGGTGATTCCCGACGTCGTGGGCAAGGATCTGCGACTGAACGTGTCTGCCGCCATCCCCGCCGTGTTGCTGGGCATCGGTTTCCCCTTGCCAGCCCTGAAGGGGGTGCCGATACTTGCGCGCGCCGCCGGATTGATCGCCCACCTGACGGAAGAGCAGGAGATGCCGATTGGGTTTGCGCTGTCGTACCAGGCGACGCGCGAAGTGCAATACCAAGGTGAGGTACCCCCAGGGTTCGGGAAAGCGCGTCCATAGCGCTGCCGGCCCACGCGCCCGGAAGGGCGCGCATTCAATATCAATACAGGAGAGACAACCATGAAACGCCTTACCCCCTTGTTCCACCACTCGCGGCTGCGCCGCAGCCTGCTGGGCGCCATGCTGGCTGCGGCCGCGAGCCTGGCCGGCATGCCCGCCCAGGCTTCCACCTACCCCGACCGCTCGGTACGCATGGTGGTGCCCTTCGGGCCCGGGACGACGACGGACACCATCGCGCGCGTCATCGCCGAGGCGCTGGGCAAGGCACTGGGGCAGCAGGTCGTGGTGGAAAACAAGGCGGGCGGCGGCGGCACCATCGGCACGTCGCAGGTCGCACGCGCCGCGCCCGACGGCTATACGCTGGTAATGGGAACGGTGGGCACACACGCCATCAACCAGGCGCTGTACAAGAACCCGGGCTACGATCCGGTGAAGGATTTCGCACCCGTGGCCTTCGTCGGACAGACGCCGACATTCCTGGTCACCGGCACCGGTTCGGGCATCCAGTCGCTGAAGGAATTGGCTGCGGCCGCCGGCAAGTCGCCGGGCGTGGCGTTCGCTTCAGCCGGCAGCGGCACGTCGGGTCACCTGGCCGGCGAGCTGCTCAAGGCCCGGCTGGGCGGGGAAATGCTGCATGTCCCCTACAAGGAAGGCGGGCTGGCCGTTTCGGACGTCATGTCGGGCCAGGTGCAATTCATGTTCTATCACCCCGCAGCCGTATTGCCGCACATCCAGGCCGGCAAGCTGCGTGCCCTGGGTGTGTCCAGCGCGGCGCGCAGCAAGGCGGCGCCCGATGTGCCCAGCATCGCCGAGCAGACGGGCAGCGATTTCGACCTGGTGGCCTGGTTCATGTTGTATGCGCCTGCGGCGACGCCCGAGCCCGTGCTCGCCACGTTGCGCAAGGCGGCGCAGCAGGCCCTGAGCGACCCAGAGGTGCTCAAACGTCTGAGCAGCCAGGGCGTGGAGCAGGGCGGTGAATCAACACGCGATCTGGCGAGCTTCCAGCAAGCCGAGATGGCCAAGTGGTCCGACCTGGTGCGCCGATCCGGCGCGAAGGTGAACTAGGCCGCGCTGTACGCGGCGTGGCGGGACGCCACGCCCATCCGGATGGGCGGTGCGGCCGCCGCCATGCCCCCCGGTTCACGAATCAATGCACGCCCTCGGCCTCGGGCAGCGCGTTGCCCTGGCTCGGCTACTTGGGTGTCGTGAACAAGCTATTGCGACAGCGTCGAAATGAACGCCGCGGTGCGTGCGTCGCGGGGCCGGCCGAACAGCTGGGCCGACGGGCCCGATTCGACGACTCGCCCGTCCTGCAGGAATACCGCATTGCGCGAGATGGCGGCAGCCAGGCGCAGGTCGTGTGTCGCCATCAGCATGGTCATGCCTTCGCTGGCCAGTTGCTTGAGCACATCCACGACCTCGGCCGCCAGCCCCGGATCGAGCGCCGAGGTGGGCTCGTCGCACAGCAGCACGCGCGGCGACGGGGCGAGTGCGCGCGCAATGGCCACCCGCTGCTGCTGCCCTCCGGACAGATTGAGCGGCCAGGCGTCGGCTTTTGCCTGCATGCCGACTTTGCCCAGCAATTCCAGCGCGCGCTCGCGGGCCCGCGCACGCGGCCATTTCTGCACGGTGACCAGGCCTTCCATGACGTTGTCGATCACGGTCTGGTGAGGAAACAGCTGGAAGTTCTGGAACACCATGCCGGTCTGCTTGCGCACGCGCTGCACGGCGTCGCGCGCGGGCTTGCGGCGGGCCTCGAAATGCAGGGTCTCGCTGCCCAGCTGCAAGGTGCCGCCGTCGGGCACTTCCAACAGGTTCACGCAGCGCAGCAGGGTGCTCTTGCCGCTGCCCGAAGGCCCGATCAGCGCGGTCACCGAGCCTTCAGGGATGACGACATCGACCTTGTCCAGAACATGATGGCCGCCGAAGAATTTGTCGATCTGCGTGAGCGCGATCATCGGTTGCCCTCGGAAAAGACCGCATGCTGGCCGAAACGGCGCTCAAGCCGCACTTGCGCGGCGGACAGCACCGAGCAGAACACCAGGTAGATCAAGGCGGCCTCGGTATACAGGATAAGCGGCTCGTAGGTCACGGCGGCGATGCGCTGGGCGGCCTGGAAGATTTCCGGCACGGTCAGTACGGCGGCCAACGAGGTGTCCTTCACGAGCGATATGAATGAGTTGGCCAGGGGCGGGACTGCGACGCGTGCAGCCTGGGGCAGGACCGTGCGCCGCATGGCCTGGCCACGGGTCATGCTGAGCGAATAGGCGGCTTCCCATTGGCCCTTGGAAATCGACTCGATGGCCCCGCGGATGACTTCAGAGTTGTATGCCCCCACGTTCAGGGTGAATCCGATCAGGGCGGCGGGCAGGGGGTCCAGCACAATGCCCGCGCTGGGCAGGCCGTAGAAGATGACGAACAGCTGCACCAGCAGCGGCGTGCCACGTATGAGCCATACATAGAAGCGCACCACGGCCACCAGCGGTGCCGGTCCGAAGAGGCGGATGATCGCCACCACGAAAGCCAGCACCAGGCCCGCGGCGAATGACAACAAGGCCAAAGGTACGGTGAACACCAGCCCTGCGTGCAGCAGAGGCCAGAACGAATCGATCATCAACTGCAGCCAGGCGGGCACGATGGCGGAGCTTCCTTGGTGTCGAGGGGGGCACGGCGCGCAATGCGCCGTACAGGTTTACTGCGTGGACAGGTCGGTGCCGAAGTACTTCACCGAAATCGTCTTGTACGTGCCATCCGACTTGATGTCGGCAAGCGCCTTGTTGATGGCGCTCTGCAGTTCGGGGTTGCCCTTGCGGATGAGCACGCCCGATTCGCTGAATTCAGCGCTCTTGTCGCTGTCCACCACCTTGACCTTCGCGGCGGGCTTGTGCTTCTTGAAATCCAGGAACGACAGGTTGTCGTTGATGGTGGCGTCGACACGGCCCGAAGTCAGCAGGTCGATGCTTTCATTGAATCCCTGTACCGCCACGACCTGGGCGCCGTACTTCTGCGCGAGCTTGCCGAAGTTGCTGGTCAGCGTGTTGGCCGAGCGCTTGCCCTTCAGGTCGTCGAAGCTCTTGATGGCAGTGTTGTCGTCGCGGACGATCAGTACGGCCTGCGATGCGATGTAGGGGTCGGAAAAATCGTATTTGGCCTTGCGGGCGTCGGTAATGCCCACCTGGTTGATGACCGCGTCATAGCGTTTGACGTCCAGGCCCGCAATCAGGCCGTCCCACTTGCCTTCCACGAATTCGGCCTTGACCCCCAGCTTGTCGGCAATCGCGCGCCCGATCTCGACGTCGAAGCCGGTCAGGGCGCCCGATGCGTCGTGGTAGGTGAAGGGGGCGTAAGTGCCTTCGGTGCCGATCTTGAAGACGCCGGCTGACTTGATGGCGGCGAGATCGTCCTGAGCGTGGGCGCCGACGGCTACGGTAAGAGGCAGCAGTCCGGCCAGCAGAATCGAGCGTAAGGGTTTCATGTCATGCTCCAGTGGGTGTCGACACGCAAGCAAAAGCGGCCTTGTGAGCCGCCCGCCGCAGGAATAGGGCACTGTAACAAGCCGCCTATTTTTCCACAAAGCATGAGCGATCTTAAGATTATTTCTTTTGGTAATGAGGCGCACCGAAGCCCGGGCAGAGTGCGCGAACCGGCGCTTGCTTCGGAGGGACGGCGTCTGTGCTCCCGGCGCCGCTGAACGTCATGGCCCGCATCAGCGGGCGCGAAGCAGGCGCAGCCCGTTGGCCACCACCAGCAGGCTGGCGCCCACATCGGCGAAGACCGCCATCCACAGCGTGGCGTGTCCCGTGGCCGCCAACACCAGAAAGACAGCCTTGATGCCCAGCGCCAGGGCGATGTTCTGCACCAGAATGCGATGGGTGGCGCGCGAAAGCCGGACGAACTGCCCGATCTTGCGCAGGTCGTCATCCATGAGCGCCACGTCGGCCGTTTCGATGGCGGCCCCCGTGCCGGCCGCGCCCATGGCGAAACCGATGTCGGCACGCGCCAGCGCCGGGGCGTCGTTGATGCCATCGCCCACCATGCCGACTTTGCCGCCGCTGCCGAGTTTGGCCTGCACGGCCCGCAGTTTGTCATCAGGCAGCAGATCGCCATGGGCTTCGTCGATGCCGGCCTGCTGCGCCACCGCGCGGGCGGCGCGTTCGTTATCGCCGGTGAGCATCATGGTGCGAACACCGAGTTCGTGCAGATCGGATACGGCCGAGGCGCTGCCCGGCTTGAGAGTGTCGGCCACCGCGGCCACCGCCAGCGCACCCTGGCCGTCGCACAGCGCAATGGCCGTCTGCCCGCGGGCTTCATAAGCCTGCATGCGAGCCTGCAGGTCGGGCGTGGCCACGCCCAGTTCGCGCATCAGCCGCAGGTTGCCCAGGTGCAGCGTGGCTTCACCGATGCGGCCACGCACGCCCCGGCCGGGCAGGGCAACGAAGTCCTGTACGTCCAGCAGATCGGAGGCGGCCGCCATGCCGGGCGCCTGCGCGACCGCGCGCGACACCGGGTGATCGGAACGGCCTGCCAGGCTGGCCGCCAGCAACGCGGCGGACGGACCCGGCCGCTCGGACAGTTGCTGGAAGTCGGTGCAGACCGGCTTGCCATGCGTTAACGTTCCGGTTTTGTCCAAGGCCAGCCAGTGCAGCTTGCGTCCTTCTTCCAGGTAAACCCCACCCTTGATCAGAATGCCGCGGCGCGCGGCCGCGGTCAGTCCGCTGACGATGCTCACAGGCGTGGAGATGACCAGCGCGCAAGGACACGCGATGATCAGCAGCGCCAAGGCGCGGTACAGCGCATCCAGCCAGGGCTGGCTCCACAGCAGCGGCGGCGCCACGGCCACCAGCACGGCCAGAACGACCACCACGGGGGTATAGATGCGCGAGAAGCGGTCGATGAAGCGCTGCGTCGGCGCTCGCGCGCCCTGAGCTTGCTCCACCGCGCGAATGATGCGCGCCAGGGTCGTATCGCCCGCCGCAGCCGTCACGCGATAGTCGAAGGCTCCGTGCGCGTTCACCGTGCCCGCGTAAACCAGGTCGCCCACGGTTTTGTCGACGGGCAGGCTCTCGCCCGTAATGGCGGACTGGTCAACGGAGGAGCTGCCTTCGGCGATGGTGCCGTCGGCTGCAATGCGTTCGCCTGGGCGCACTCGCACCCGGTCCCCATGACGCAATCGCGACACCGGCACTTCCATCCACGTGCCGTCGGCCTGGCGCACACTGGCCACCTGCGGCGCCAGGTCGAGCAAGTTGCGCACGGCGTTGCGTGCGCGGTCCAGCGAACGTGCCTCGATCAGTTCCGCCACATTGAACAGGAACATGACCATGGCTGCCTCGGGCCACTGACCGATCAGCAGCGCGCCAGTGACGGCGATGCTCATCAGGGCATTGATGTTCAGGTTGCCATTGCGCACGGCAATCCAGCCCTTGCGGTAGGTACCCATCCCGCACGCCAGGATGGAAGCGATGGCAAGCACGGCGGGCACGCTTGCCGGCCAGGCTGCGAAGTGGGCGGCTTCCGACAGGGCGGCCAGCACGCCGGCCGCGGCCAGCAGGTATCGCGCGCGGCGCGGCGCGGCGGCGGGCGCAGGCAGGTTCGCGTCTTCGCGTTCGGCCAATACTTCCGGCGTCATGTCCAGCGATCGGATGGCGCGCACCACCGACTCGAGCGCGCCGTCGGCATGCACCACTGTCAGTACGCGCTGCATCAGGTTGAAATGCGTGTCGCCTACGCCCGTCAGGCTGGCCAGCTTCTTGCGGATGAGCGCTTCTTCGGTAGGGCAATCCATTTGGCCGATGCGGATGCGAGACCGTTGCTGCCCGGGGCCAGCCTGCAGATCCGGAGCGCCGCCTGGCAATTCGCCGCCACCATGCGCATGGCCGCAGTCGGGCCCGTGCGCATGGTCGTGGTTGTGGTCGTGGTGACCATCATCGTGCGCAAGCTCGTGATGGCTGTGGCAAGGGTCGTGACCCTCGCGGACAGCGGCGGCGCCGTGCTCGCGGGCACAGCACGTAGCGGTCTTGGAGGCGAATGTCGGCATGGGGCGAGTTCCGGGAAGGCCGAATGACCCCACGATTGCACACCCTGGAGTTACTATAGGGTCAAGGCGCCCGGATTTCCCGGTGCGCAGGTTTACTGGAGGGAGCCATGAAAATCGGCGAACTCGCCAAAGCGGCCGGCACCAGCGTCGAAACCGTGCGTTATTACGAGAAAGAGGGCCTTCTGCCCGAGCCGGGGCGCGGCCTGAACAATTACCGTAGCTACGGAGCCCAGCATCTCGAGCGGCTGAGGCTGGTGCGCAATTGCCGCGCCCTGGACATGACGCACGAAGAGATCCGGGCCATATTGCAGCTGGCCGACCATCATGGGGCGGGCTGCGGGCCTATCAATGAGCTGTTCGACGAACATATCGCCCACGTCGACGCGCGCATTGCCGAACTTACCCAGTTGAAAACCCAATTGGCCGATTTGCGGCGGCGTTGCCTGTCCGCACGTCCGGACGCCGACGACTGCGGCATTTTGCATGGCCTGTCGGAAATGCAGGTAGAGGAGCGTCCCGAGCGCCACACCCATCTGAGTTGAACTCCGACGACCTTGCGCCGCGCCCGGGATTGCGACCGGCCGCGGGCATGCCCGCATATAATGAGAATGTTTCTCGACTAGAGATTGCCAAACCACCTCGCTGCCATGACTGTATCTCCTTTGCATGCCCTGACTTCCCGCCGTTCCGTCAAATTCCTGCGAGCGCCCGCGCCCAAGCAGGAAGAGCTGGACCAGATCCTGCAGGCCGGCATGAGCGCGCCCGATCACGGCAGATTGAGGCCCTGGCGTTTCGTACTGATTCGCGGCGAAGCCATTGGACGGCTGGCCGACATGGCGCTGGGCGCCGTCAAGCGCAGCGGCGATCAGCGCATGACGCCGGAAAAAGAAAAATCTGTGCGGCAATGGATGAGCGAAGTGCCCTTGTTCGTGGGGCTGGCGCAGAAAATCGACCACGACAACCCCAAAGTGCCTGAGCAAGAGCAATTGCTCGCCACCGGCGCCTCGGTGATGAACATTTTGAATGCGGTACACATGCTCGGCTACGGCGCCTTCTGGAGCACCGGCATGGGCACCTACCTGGACGAAGTGCAGGAGGCCCTGGGTCTTGATGCGCTGGACTATCGCTTTCTGGGCTTTCTGGCGATAGGCACGCCGGCTTGCGCCGTGCCGCCGGCCGAGCGGCCGGATTATCGCCAATTCGTCACCGAGTGGACGGGCGAGTAATAACGAATAGCAAGAAAGAGGCCGGCAGCCCCGGCGCCTGCCGGCGACGGGGCTGCACGGTCTGGCCGAGGTCAGGCGGTTTCGCGCAGCACCCGTTCGGCTTCTTCACGCACCCGATCTGGCGCGGTGCCGCCGATATGCTTGCGCGCCGCCACCGAACCCTCGAGCGTCAGCACGCTGTGCACGTCGTCGCCGATGGTGGGGTGGTAGGCCTTGAGGTCGGCCAACGGCAGGTCGGCAAGGTCGCAACCGCGCTGCTCGCAGTCGCGCACGGCGTGCGCCACGACCTCGTGCGCGTCGCGGAAGGGTACGCCCTGCTTGACCAGGTAGTCGGCCAGGTCGGTGGCGGTGGCATAGCCTTGCAATGCGGCCGCGCGCATGTTTTCCGCCTTGACCTTGATGCCGCCGGCCATGTCGGCAAAGATGGTCAGCGTGTCGCGCACGGTATCCACCGTGTCGAACAGCCCCTCTTTGTCTTCCTGGTTGTCTTTGTTGTAGGCCAGCGGCTGGCCTTTCATCAGGGTCAGCAGGGCGATCAGGTGGCCGTTCACGCGTCCGGTCTTGCCCCGCGCCAGTTCAGGCACGTCGGGGTTCTTTTTCTGCGGCATGATGGAGCTGCCCGTGCAGAATCGGTCGGCCAGGTCGATGAAGCCCACGCGAGGGCTGATCCAGAGCACCAGCTCTTCGGACAGGCGCGACACGTGAGTCATGATCAGCGCCGCCGCGGCGCAGAACTCGATGGCGAAGTCGCGGTCGGACACGGCGTCGAGCGAATTTCGGCATACGCCGTCAAAGCCCAGCGTCCTGGCCACGCGCTCGCGGTCAATGGGGAAGGTGGTGCCCGCCAGCGCAGCCGCGCCCAGCGGCAGGCGGTTGACGCGCTTGCGGCAGTCGGCCAGGCGCTCGGCGTCGCGGCCGAACATTTCGGCGTAAGCCAGCAAGTGGTGGCCGAAGGTGACCGGCTGCGCCACCTGCAGGTGCGTGAAGCCGGGCATGATGGTGCCGGCGTTTTCGAGCGCCACGGTGGCCAGCGCATGGCGCAACTTGCGCAGCAGCTGGATGAGGTTGTCGATTTCGTCGCGCAGCCACAGGCGGATGTCGGTGGCCACCTGGTCGTTGCGCGAGCGCCCCGTGTGCAGGCGCTTGCCGGCGTCGCCCACCAGCTCGACCAGGCGCTTCTCGATGTTCAGGTGCACGTCTTCGAGATCGAGCAGCCACTGGAAGGTGCCGGCATCGATCTCGGACAGGATCTGGGTCATTCCACGCTGGATATCGGCCAGGTCCTGGGACGGGATGATGCCTTGCGCGGCCAGCATCTCGGCGTGAGCCAGCGAACCCTGGATGTCGTGGCGCGCGAGGCGCTGGTCGAAGTCCACGGACGCGGTGTAGCGTTTGACGAGATCGGATACCGGTTCGGAGAAGCGGGCGGACCAGGCTTGCGCCTTGTTGGCAAACTGGTTTTGATCGGGAGAGGGCGTTTTTTCCATGATGGAAGGATTATAGGGCCAGGCGCCGGGGCCGACGGCCGTCGTGGCGGCCGGCCGCCGCGACTTGTTGGATAATCCATGCAGGTAAACTTGGGAGCCCGCTTGTGGCATTGCAATGGGAACGGCTGGTGGTCCGGTTGGGGGAATACGTGCCTACCCAGCCCTGGGCACAGACACTGGTGGGTATTGGCGCGCTGGTCCTGACCGCGCTGGTCGCGCAATGGGTCGGGGCCCGTATCGTGCTGGCGTGCGCGCATCGGTTGCTGGTGCTCACCGGCCGGGAAGATTGGGACAAGGCGCTGCGCAAGCGGCGCGCGTACCAGAACTTCTGGTATGCCGTTCCGTTTGCGGTGGTTTCGCTGGGCATAGGCCTGGTGCCGCATGCCGACCGGGCGGCGGCGGTGGTGGGGCGGCTGGCGCACGCCGGGGCCTGGATCTGCCTATTCATGGCGGCGAGCGGCGTGCTGAGCGCCTGGCAGGATACTTATTCGGCCACCACGCGGGCGCAGACCCGTTCCATCAAGGGCTATATCCAGATCGGCAAGCTGATGCTGGTCGCCATCTGCACCGTGCTGGTGCTGTCCATACTGCTCGACCGCTCGCCGCTATGGATGATCTCCGGTCTGGGCGCGCTTTCTGCCGTGCTGCTGCTGGTGTTCAAGGACACGCTGCTGTCGCTGGTGGCCAGCACCCAGCTCACGTCCAACGATATGCTGCGCATCGGCGACTGGATAGAGATGCCGCAATCGAATGCCGATGGTTTCGTGCGCGATATCGCCCTGCATACCGTGAAAGTGCAGAATTGGGACAACACCGTCACCACGGTGCCCACGTACAAGCTGTTCTCGGAAAGCTATCGCAATTACCGGCACATGTTCGAATCGGGAGGCCGGCGCATCAAGCGCACCTTGCGGGTCGATGCCACCAGCGTGCGCTTTCTGAGGGACGACGAAGCCGCGCGCCTGATGCGTTTCCGGCTGCTGCACGACTACCTGGCCGCCAAGCAGACCGACCTGCAGCAGACCAACAGCGCGCTGGAGGCCGAACTGGCGCAACTGCCGGCCAACCGGCGCCGGTTGACCAATATCGGTACGTTCCGCGCCTATGCCCTGGCCTATCTGAAGCGCCACCCCGAGATACGCCAGGACATGTCAATGATGGTGCGCATGATGGAACCCCAGTCCGATGGCATACCCATCGAGGTCTATTGTTTTACCGCGCTCACGGCCTGGGTCGAGTACGAGCGTATCCAGGGCGACGTGTTCGACCACCTGCTCGCGATTCTTCCGGAACTGGGCCTGCGCCTGTACCAGCAGCCTTCCGGCGCCGATATCGGCGCGGTAGGCGAGGGCCTGGGCCAGGCGCTCAGGCGCGACATGGCTCGCGAGCGCGCCCTGGACCACTCGGGCGCCGCGCTGCAGGACGCCGATACGCGCGCGGACATGCGATAATTTTTCTTCTATATCCAACCAGTCTGGAACGTCTTCCATGAGCGCTGCCCGGGTTGCAATTGCGCAAATCAATGCCCACGTAGGCGATATCAAGGGCAACATGGCCCGCGTGCTGAAAGCCGCGCAGGCGGCCCATGCCCAGCAGGCCGACGTGCTGGTCACGCCAGAGCTCGTGCTGACCGGCTATCCGCCCGAAGACCTGCTGCTGCGGCCGCACTTCGTCGAGACGCAGGAAGCCGCGCTCGACCAGCTGCGTCAGGACACCGCCGGCATGGCGGGGCTGCATCTGCTGGTGGGCCATGTGCTGGCGCGCGATGGCCGGCTCTACAACGCCGCCACCGTCCTGTGCGAAGGGCGCACCGTGGGCGTCTACTGCAAGCGCGAACTGCCCAATTATTCGGTCTTTGACGAGCAGCGCTATTTCTCCCCGGCCCACGACCCGCTGGTTTTCGAGGTCAAGGGGGTGCGTTTTGGCGTGAACATCTGCGAAGACATCTGGTTCGAGCCCGCGCCGCGCGCGGCGGCGCAGGCGGGCGCCCAGGTGCTGCTGGTGCCCAACGCGTCGCCCTACAATACCGGCAAGCAGGATGAACGGCTGACCGTGGCCCGCCGCTGCGCGCAGGACACGGGCTGCGCGGTCATCTACGCGAACATGGTGGGCGGGCAAGACGAACTGGTATTCGACGGCGCTTCCTTTGCTCTCGACGCGCAGGGCCAGCCGGCCGCGCGCCTGCCCGATTATTCCGAAGGCGTGAACGTGGTCGAGGCGGGCGCCGACGGATCGGTGCGTCCCGTGTCGCGTCATGCCGACGTTGCGCCTTACTGCCTGGAAGAGCAGGTCTGGAACGCGCTGGTGCTGGGCGTGCGCGATTACCTGGGCAAGAACGGCTTTCCAGGGGCCATCATCGGCCTGTCGGGCGGCATCGACTCGGCCGTGGTGCTGGCAGTGGCCGTCGATGCGCTGGGCGCCGAGAACGTCCGTACCGTCATGATGCCTTCGCGCTATACGGCAGATATCTCGCAGACCGACGCCACCGACATGGCCCAGCGCCTGGGCGTGCGCCACGACGATATCGCCATTGGCTCGGCCGTCGATGCCTTCGAGGCCATGCTGGCGCCGCAATTCGCCGGCCTGCCGGTCGATGCCACGGAAGAGAATATCCAGGCGCGCGTGCGCGGCACCCTGCTGATGGCGTTGTCGAACAAGACCGGGCTGCTGGTGCTCACCACCGGCAACAAGTCCGAACTCACCACCGGGTACTGCACCCTGTATGGTGACATGGCGGGCGGCTACGCCGTCATCAAAGACGTGCCCAAGACGCTCGTGTACCGGCTTGCCGAATGGCGCAACCGCGAACATGAGGTCATCCCGCGCCGCATCATCACGCGGCCGCCCTCGGCCGAACTGCGCCCCGACCAGACCGACCAGGACAGCCTGCCGCCGTACGACATTCTCGACGGCATCATGGAACGCTATATGGAGCGCAATGAATCGGCCGCCGAAATCGTGGCTGCCGGATTCCCCGCCGAAGCGGTCGAGCAGGTCGTGCGCCTTATCCGCATCAACGAATACAAGCGACGCCAGGCGCCGCCGGGGCCGCGGATCACGCCGCGCGCCTTCGGACGGGATTGGCGCTATCCTGTCACCAACGGATTCCGAGAAACCCTCTGATCCGCGCTTGCGCCTTTCGATACTTCCCAGGACCACAACAACGTGAAACAAGTCACTGCCATCATCAAACCGTTCAAGCTCGACGAAGTGCGCGAGGCGCTGGCCGAAGTGGGGGTCAGCGGCCTGACGGTTACCGAAGTCAAGGGGTTCGGGCGCCAGAAGGGGCACACCGAACTCTACCGCGGCGCCGAATACGTGGTCGATTTCCTGCCCAAGATCCGGGTCGAGGTGGTGCTTGCCGACGACATGGTCGAGCCCGCCATCGAGGCCGTGATCAAGGCCGCGCGCACCGGCAAGATCGGCGACGGCAAGATTTTCGTCACCCCCGTTGAGCAGGCCATACGTATCCGCACCGGTGAAACCGGCGAACAGGCCCTGTAGCCCGCCCGGGGCTAGGCCCGGGCCGGCGGCTGTTCCTGCCAGCGGCGTTTCAGCCCTTCCACGTCGCGTACCCAGATTTCTCCATACCCAAGTCCGATCAGCCCCCAGCTTGCCAGTTGCTTGAGCTCGCGGTTCACCGCCGGGCGCGACACGCCGAGCAGGCTGGCCAGCGCGTCCTGCGTCTGGGCCACCGCGATGCCCTTGTCGGTTGCGGTGAGTCCGGCCGACAGGGCGACCAGCAGCCGTGGCAGGCGCTGGGGCAGGCTGCGCAGCGCCAGTTCATCGATGATGGCATGTGCCGTGCGTATGCGGCGGCAGAGCAGCGTGACGAAATGGCCATATAGCTCGGGTGAATCGGCCAGCACGCCGAGAAAGGCCGCCCGGGGCAGCAGCAGGATGTCCGTTTCCTGGTAGGCCCGGCTGTCGCGCAGCATGCCGCCGCCGTCGAGTACCGCCGCCACCCCCCACAAACCGTCGAACTCCAGCATCGACAGCGCGAACTCGTGGCCGTCGTCGGAATAGGAACTGGTGTGTATGGCGCCCTTCACGATGAGCACGACGCCAGGCGCGGGCGTGCCCCGTGCTGCCAGGAGCTCGCCATGCGCCAGGCGCCGCCATTGCGCGATGTTGGCAAAAGCGGCGAGCACGGCGGGCGCCATCTGGCCGAAGCAAGCGTTGGCCCGCAACAGCTCCAGGGCGGCTGATTGTCCGCAAGGCGTGGGATCTGGCGTGGCGCGTGCCGGGCTCATTTCGCAGTCGGGCGGAGTCTCGAGTTTGCAGATTGTAATGTAGGTCATATTCGCCGAACGAGCCGCTTCCTAGAATCCGGCCACATACCATCTCTACACGCGAGGTCATACATGAGTATTAGGCGCATCCTGGCAACCCTGCTGGCGGCATCGGCCCTGGGGGCGGCAATGCCCACGATGGCAGACGCTTTCCCCGACCGCGCGCTGCGCGTCGTGGTTCCCTATCCGGCCGGCGGCACGACCGACGTGCTGATCCGCATGCTGCAAAAGCCGGTTGCCGAAGCCGCCGGCCAATCGGTGATCGTCGACAACCGGCCGGGCGGTGCTTCCGTCATCGGAACTTCCCATGTCGCGCAGGCTGCCCCTGACGGCTACACCGTGCTGGGTGGAGATCTATCCATCCTGGTGAATCCGTCTTTGCTGAAAGAAATTCCTTATGACACGACGCGTGATTTCCGCGGAGTGACAATGCTGGCCCGGGCACCCCTGGTGCTGCTCGTGCATCCGTCGGTGCCGGCCAACACGCTGGAAGAGCTGATCGCCCTGGCGAAGGAAAAGCCCGGCACCTTGAATTTCGCGTCGGGCGGCTATGGCACCTCGACGCACATGGCGGGCGAAATGTTCCGCCGTGCAGCCGACGTCGATATCGTGCACGTGCCATACCAGGGCGTCGCGCCCGCCATGGCGGCATTGCTGGGCGGGCAGGTCCAGATCTATTTTGGCGGCACCACCACGGGGCTGCCGCACATCCAGTCTGGCCGCCTGCGCGCATTGGCAGTCACCGGGGATACGGCAAGCCCCTTGCTGCCTGAAGTGCCGACCTTCGTCTCGCGGGGCGTGAACGGCGTCAATGCGGATACCTACTGGGGCATCTACGCACCGGCCAAGACGCCCGATGCAGTCATCGAGAAGCTGAATGCCTACTACACCGGCGCCTTGAAGGACCCGACCGTGCAGCAGCGCACCAAGGATCTCGGTTTGAGCCTGATCGGCAATGACGCCGCCGCGCACACCGCCCAGATGCGCCAGATGATCGAAGATTGGGGCAAGTTCGTCAAAGAAGCCGATATCCGACTGGAGTAAGCCATGGTCGCCAAGCAAGCCCACGTGTGCCTGACCTTTGATTTCGATGCGATTTCTGTTTGGCTGGCGCGCGGCATGGATAGCCCCACGCCGGTCTCGCGCGGCGAATTCGGCGCGGTTGCCGCCGATCGGGTGCTCGCCTTGCTGGACCGGCTGGGCTTGCCTTCGACCTGGTTCATCCCGGGCCACACGCTGGCCAGCTATCCCGATCATTGCCGGCGCATACACGAGGCCGGGCATGAAATCGGCAATCATGGCTGGACGCATGTGGCCCCGAACCTCATGTCGCGCGAGGACGAACTGAAAGGCCTGGTGCGCGCCAACGAAGCCATCAGGGATCTCACAGGCAAGCCCGCACGCGGCTACCGGTCGCCCTCGTGGGATCTGAGCCCCAACACCTTGGGCCTGCTGCTCGAGCAGGGCTTCGATTACGACAGCAGCATGATGGGTCACGACTACCTGCCGTACCCCGTGCGGCAAGGCGATTCCTTCCCGCTGGATGAGCCTGCCCGGTTCGGAACGCCCACGAACCTGATCGAAGTGCCCATCAGCTGGTCGCTCGACGACTACCCGCACTTCGAGTTCGTGCGCGCCGGCCAGTCTGTGATTCCCGGTCTGATGAATGCCAATGGCGTCATGGAAAACTGGGTCGAAGACTTCCTGTATCTGAAAGAGAACTTCGACTGGGGCGTCATTACCTACACCTTTCATCCATTCGTCATCGGTCGCGGCCACCGCATGCGCATGCTCGAACGCCTGCTGCGACGGCTGATCGATGAAGGCGCGACGTTCCTGAGGATGGCGGAAGTGGTGGACGCCTACCGGCAAAGGCAGGCCGGCGCCGCCGCCCAGCCCTGAGCAAACATAGAAGGACACACATGCAGCACTACTACGAGCGCGACGGACTGCGCCTGAGCTACTACCTGGACGATTTCACCGACCCGTGGAGCACGGCGCCGACTCTGCTGCTGCTGCACGGGGCCATGGCCAACGCGCAGCGATTTTATTCTTGGGTGCCGGGACTCAGCCGCCACTACAGAGTGGTGCGCGCCGACCTGCGTGGCCACGGCCTTTCCGAAGTGCCCGCTCCCGATCAGCCGCTCGATCTGCAGGTGCTGACCGACGACATTTCGGCGTTGCTGGACCACCTGGGCTGCGATCGCGTGCACATCGCCGGCAATTCTGCGGGGGGGTACGTAGGCCAGCACCTGGCAATGCAGCAGCCCGATCGCGTCGAAACCCTGGCACTGTTCGGTTCGGCTCCCGGCCTGCGCAACAGCCAGGCCTCGGGGTGGATTGAACGGGTTGCCAAGCAGGGTCTGCGGCAGTTCCTGGCTGACACGATCGACGACCGGTTCCCGCCCGAGTACGTAGGCACCCCGCGCTGCGAGCAGTTCCTGGATGCGCTGTCGAACCACGACATGGCTTATATCGGCCGTTTCGTGGGCTACATGGCGCAACAGGAATGGGGCGATCAGTTGCACCGCATCCAGTGTCCGACCCTGGTGGTCATTCCCGGCGCCGGGCGCATCGGCGGCATGGACGCCTACCAGCCCATGCGCGACAACCTGAAGCGGGCGGAAATCCTCGTGTACGAGGGTGAACGGCACAGCATCTGCGAATACCTTCCCGATCGCTGCGTCGCCGACCTGCGCAGCTTCCTGGCGCGCCACGGCGGACCTGCCTGGCCTTGAGCCGCACTTCCTGGACTGCCGATATGGATATCGAAGAGTACTTGCGGCACGACGGCCTTTCGCTGGCCGCGCTGCTGCGCGCGGGAGCCACCAGCCCGCAGACATTGATGCAATGCGCCATCCAGCTCGCCCGTCAGCGGGCCGAGCCGCTGAACGCGATTTGCTACGCGGATTACGATGCCGCGTTGCAGCGCGCCGCAGAAGCCGAGCCGGCGGGCTTGTTCGGTGCGCTGCCGTTCCTGCTGAAGGATTCGGGCCTCGCGTGTGACAGACTGGCATCCAGCATCGGGATGGGACTGTTCAAGGACATCAGGTTCTCCAGCAACGCCACGCTGGTCCGGCGTTTCGATGCCGCCGGGCTGCTGCCCTTCGCCCGCACGACGGTGCCCGCGCTGTGCATGGCTCCCACAACCGAAGCCGTGGTCAATGGCGGCCCCACCCGCAACCCCTGGTCGCCGGACCGTTCGGCCGGCGGGTCCAGCGGGGGGGCGGCGGCAGCCGTTGCCACGGGCGTGGTGCCGCTTGCGCACGGCAGTGACGGCGGCGGCTCGATACGCATCCCGGCATCCTGCTGCGGCGTATACGGCTTGAAACCGAGCCGGGGCCTGGTGCCACTGGGCCCGGCACGTGGCGAGGCCTGGGGCGGGATGGCGGGGGATGGCGTGTTGAGCCGCAGCGTGCGCGACACCGCCGCGGCGCTGGACGCCATTGCCGGCGCGGAGCCGGGCGCGCCGTACGCAGCTCCCGTGGCGCCGCCGGGCGGCTACCTTGCCGGGCTGGACCGGCCATTCGAGCGCCCGTTGCGAATTGCCGTATGGCGCGACGCGTGGGACGACATCGAAGTCGACCCCGCCTGCCTCGCCGCCGTCGATCACGCCAGCCGTCTGTGCCGCGAGCTGGGTCACACCACGGAAACCATCGCGGCGCCGGCTCTGGATTACCGCGCATTCGTGCGGGCTCACATCGGCATACTCAGCACCCATATCGCGCTTGCGGTGGATGCGCGGCTGGCTGCCCTGCAGCGTGGGCTGAATCCCGACGACATGGAGCCCGCGATTGCTGATGGCTACCGAATGGCCCGCCAGTTCAGTGCAACGGACTACGCCGCCATGATCCAGACACTGCATGCCGTGGGACGTGCCATGGCGGCGGCCATGGAAGGCTACGATCTGATCCTGTCGCCCACGCTGACCCGGCCACCGGCGGCATTGGGTGAACTCAGCATGGCTGGCGACTTTACGTCGTTCCGCACCCACGTCGCGCGTTATACGACCTTCCTGGCCGTCATCAACGCCTCGGGCCAGCCAGCAGCCAGCCTGCCCTTGTACATGTCGGCCGAAGGGCTGCCGATCGGAGTCCAGCTGATCGGCGCCCTCGGGCGCGACGACCTGGTGCTGCGCCTGTCGGCCGCACTGGAACGGGCCGACCCGTGGGCGGGCCGCTCGCCCTCCGGGGCTGACGGCAGGACGAAGGCATGACGCGCCCCCAAGATGCGGCAGTGAGCCGCGCCCGGAACTCCGCGACGGGCCGCCTGGCGGGACGCGTGGCCTTGATCAGCGGAGCGGCCGGAGGCATAGGCAGCGCGGCGGCCCGGCGTTTCTCGGACGAGGGTGCGCAGGTTGCGTTGTTCGATCGTCGCGCGGATACGCTCGAGCAGCTGGCGCGGCAGATCGTCGCGGCCGGTGGGAAGGCGATTGCAGTATCCGGGGACGTCACGGACGAGGACAGCGTGCGAGACGCGGTGAATGCCACCGTGGCGGCATTCGGCAAACTGGACCTGCTGTTCAACTGCGCGGGGGGCTCTCAGGCTGGCGATGCCGCGGTGGATAAGGTCGATCTCGCGCTGTGGGACCGCACGCTGCAGCTCGATCTGAACGGCACCATGCTGTGCTGCCGGCACGCAGTGCCCGCGATCGTGCGTGCAGGAGGCGGGACAGTCGTGAACATGTCTTCGGGCGCCGGCCTGCGGGGCAGCTTCGCGGGACATGCCTATACGGCGGCGAAGGGCGCCGTGATTTCGCTGACGCGCGCCCTGGCCGCGGAATACGCTCCGGCCGGTGTGCGGGTGAACGCCATCTGCGCGGGCCGTATACGCTCCGAACGCATCCTGCTCAACCAGGACGCCGGGCGTCCCACATCGCTGGAACTGGCGGCGCGCTATCCGAATCGCGAAGGCGACCCCATAGACATCGCCAACATTGCGTTGTTTCTCAGCAGCGATGAATCGCGGATGATCACCGGTGAAGCCATTGCGGCCAATGGCGGCTACGCCGCATTCTGAGCCTCGGCGCACGAGCCGATTCATCTGCAGCATCGGCCTCATCACGGCCTGCACGATCGCCGGCACCAGGACGCCCATGATCAGGAAAGGCAGCGTTCAAGCAATACGGCCCGGTGGGCCCCGGCTCAGGCGGGCAGGGCCTGCTTGCGCAGATGGAACATGGCCAGGCTCTGGGCGCATATCTCGCGCGTGACGTCCTGCCGCGCGTGATCGCGGCGCTCGAGCATGCCCAGGCAACGCGTAGGCTGGCCCGCCTCGGGCGGCAGGGGCAGCACGCGCAGGTCGGCGCTGGCCTGCCAGTTCGCGCCATTGAGCAGCGGCAGCAACGCCACGCCCACTTCCTGGCGTACCAGCTCGACCAGGGTTTCGATGGCATTGAGCTCCAGGAATTCGCTCACCGGAATGCCGAGGCGGCGCAGCACGCGATCGATCTGCCGTCCGGTGCGCTGGGTGCGGTCAAAACGCAGGAAGGGGTTTGCCGCAAGTACCGCCAGCGCGGAATCGCCCGGCGCGGCGGGCGGCGCCACCACCACCAACGGTTCTTCGTATAGCGGAGTCCAGTGCGTGCTGGCCATTTTCCGGCGGCTTTCGACCACGAACGCGGCGTCCAGGTCTCCCGCCTCGACCTTGCCGGCCAGTTCGCTCGCTTTGCCCGACAGCACGCGCACATCCAGCCCCGGATGCTCGCGTTTCAGGTTGGATACCACCTTGGACAGGGGACCCATGCAGGACACCACGGCGCCGATCGACACCGCGCCGGCCAGTTCGCCCGGTGTGTTGCGCGGCAGCTTCAGGCGGTCGTAGAGATCGACCAGGTGCTTGATATCGGGCAGGAGTTCGCGGCCGGCTGCATTCAGGATGGCCAGCCGCCCGCTGCGGTCGAATAGTTCCCTACCCAGTTCGGCTTCGAGAGAGCGCATCTGGAAACTGATGGCGGCCTGGGTGAGCGCAACCTGCTCGGCGGCCTCGGAAAATGAGCCGTGGTGGGCCACGGCCAGGAAGCTGCGCAGGAAGCGTATGCTACTCATAAAAAAACTTTGTGCGTTAAATCAAATATTCAAATTGATTTAATTAGACCACAAGAGTAATTTCGTCTGTCTTTCCCTTGCATTTCCAACTTCGAGCTCGCGCCCATGAAAACCTTCGACTGGAACAACCCCTATCCTTCGTTCCGGATTCCGCTGTACGCCCGAAATGTCGTGTCGACGTCGCATCCCCTGGCCGCGCAAGCCGGCCTGCGCATGATGCTCAAGGGCGGCAACGCCGTCGATGCGGCCATTGCGGCCGCCGCCACCATTGTGCTGGTCGAACCGGTTTCGTGCGGTCTGGGCGGCGATTGCTTTGCCATCGTCTGGGACGGCAAAGAGCTGCATGGCCTGAATTCTTCAGGCGTGGCGCCGGCGGCCTGGAACGTCGAATACTTCAAGCGCAAATACGGTACCGGTCCGGATGGCCTGGCCAAGCAGCCCAAGCGCGGCTGGGACGCGGCCACGGTGCCTGGCGTGGTGGCCGGCTGGGCCGCCCTGCACGAAAAGCTGGGCAAGCTGCCCTTTGCCGACCTCTTCGAGCCCGCCATCGAGATCGCCGAGCGCGGCTATGCCGTGCCTCCGGTGGTCGCGCACAAGTGGGCAGCCGCTGTCGACGAACTGCGCGACCAGCCGGGCTACGCCCAGGCCTTCCTGCCCAATGGACGGGCGCCCAAGCCGGGCGAGCATTTCCGTATTCCCGAGGCCGCCTACACCTTGCGGCGCATCGCCGCCAGCGGCGGGCGCGATTTCTACGAAGGCGAACTGGCCGAGAAAATCGCCGCATTCAGCAAAGAGTGCGGCGGCGCCATGACCCTCGAAGACCTGCGCGCCTACCGCCCTGAATGGGTCAAACCCATTTCGAAGTCGTATCGGGGCTATGAACTGCACGAAATCCCGCCCAACGGGCAGGGCATTGCCGCGCTGATGGCACTGGGCATCTGCGAGCATTTCGACCTGCCGGGCATGGGCGTGGATACGGTTCAGTCGCAGCATGTGCAGATCGAAGCCATGAAGCTGGCTTTCGCCGATCTGTACAAATACGTGTCCGATCCGCGCACCATGGACGTCACGCCCGAGCAGATGCTGTCCGATGACTACCTCGCCAGCCGCGCCAAGCTCATCCGCCTGGACGGCGCCACGCAGTTCGAAGCTGGCCGCCCGCATGCCGGCGGCACCATCTACCTGACCGCCGCCGACGAAAACGGCATGATGATCTCGTTCATCCAGTCCAACTATATGGGCTTCGGTTCCGGCGTGGTCGTGCCCGGTACGGGCATCAGCCTGCAGAACCGCGGCGTGGGCTTCTCGATGGACCCGAAGTCGCCCAACGTGGTCGATGGCGGCAAGCGCCCCTTCCACACGATCATCCCCGGCTTCCTGACCCGGGGCGGCAAGCCGGTGATGAGCTTCGGCGTGATGGGCGGCGACATGCAGCCCCAGGGTCACCTGCAAACCGTCATTCGCATGCTCGACTACGACCAGCAGCCGCAGGCGGCGTGCTGCGCGCCCCGCTGGAAGGTCAACCGCGACTTCTCGCTCGATATCGAATCCACCATGAGCCGCGCCACGGTCGACGGCCTGCGCGCCCTGGGCCATACGATGAAATCGGTCGACGACCCGTACATGGACTTCGGCGCAGGCCAGTTCATCTGGCGCATGCACGAGACCGATCACGAGCTCGGCTATGTCGCCGCCAGCGACACGCGCCGCGACGGCCAGGCAGTTGGTTTCTAGGCAGGACCATGGCATGCTGGACCGGTGCCGTGCCGCGGCACCGGTCCTTGCTCAAGAACATTCACAAGGGAAAGACCAAATGAAGCTCAAGCACTTCAAGCTGGGAGCCTTCGCCGCGTTGCTTGCGGCCGCCTCCGCCGCAGCCATCGGCCAGAACATCCGCATCGGCCTGCAAGAAGATCCCGACATGCTCGACCCCCACCGCGCCCGCACTTATGTCGGGCGTATTGTTTTCACGTCCCTGTGCGACAAGTTGGTCGACGTTGATGAAAAGCTGCAGTTCGTACCGCAGTTGGCCGAGTCCTGGTCCTGGAATGACGACAACACCGTACTGACATTCAAGCTGCGCGGCGACGCCGTATTTCATGATGGCAGCAAGTTCGACGCGCAGGCCGCCCGGGCCAACCTCGAACGCGCCATGACCCTGAAAGAAAGCATGCGCAAGGGTGAACTCGCGTCCATCGCCAAGATCGAGGCGCCCGATGCGCAAACGCTCGTCCTGACGCTGAAGCAGCCCGACGCCACCTTGCTGGCCTCGCTGTCCGACCGCGCCGGCATGATGATGTCGCCCCGGATCTTCTCCGACGACCTGGGCTCGGTGGCTCGCAAGCCCGTATGCTCGGGCCCGTACCAGTTTGTCGAGCGCGTGCAGAACGACCGCATCGTGCTCGAGAAATTCGACAAGTACTACAACGCGCAGGACTACGCTTTCAAGCGGATTACTTTCCTGCCCATTCCCGACTCCACCGTGCGGCTGTCCAATCTGCGCTCGGGGGGGCTGGATATCCTCGAACGCATGAACCCGTCCGATGCCCAGCAGGTCAAGGGCGATTCCAGCCTGCAGTTCGCCACCGTGTCGGGGCTGGGCTACCAGCAGTTCTACTTCAACGTCGCCAATGGCGAACGCGCCAAGAACAATCCCTTTACCGACGCTCGAGTGCGGCGCGCGTTCGAGCTGACGCTCGATCGCAACATCATCAATGAAGTGGTCGGGGGCGGCATCTTTGACCCGGCCAACCAGCCGTTCCCGCCGGCCAGCCCCTACCATAGCGACAAATTCCCGGTGCCTGGGCGCGATATCGCCCAGGCGCGCGCGTTGCTCAAAGAGGCCGGCAAGGAACAGGTGAAGGCAGAACTGGCGTTCGGCAACAACACCACCACGTCGGCCATTGCGGAAATGGTGCAGGCCATGGCCGCCGAAGCCGGGTTCCAGCTCAACCTGCGGCCGACCGAGTACGCGGCATTGCTGAACGAAGCGCAGAGCGGCAACTTCGAATTGTTGATGCGTGGCTGGTCGGGGCGCGTCGACCCTGACGGCAACATCTATCAGTTCGTGACCTGCAAGGGCTCGCTCAATGATGGCCGCTACTGCAACCCTGAAGTCGACAAGTTGCTGGCCGAAGCCCGCACCGTGCCCGACGAGGCCAAGCGCAAGGCCATCTATGACCGCGCACAGGAAATCCTGCAGGCGGAAACGCAGGCGGTGTATATCTACTACCAGCCCTGGCCGTTCGTGCTGGCGAAGAAGGTGCAGGGCTTCAAGCCCTATCCCGACGGCATGATTCGTCTCAAGGGTGTTACGTTCGCCCAATAAGCCGAAGGTGGCTGCGCGCCTGAGCAACGGGCCGTGCCATCGCGCACGGCCCGCGCGTTTCGCGCGGTGTCCACTACACGGAATTCCAGGTTTCGCCTATGTTCAAAATCATCCTGCGCCGCGTGCTGGTGTCGATCCCGACGCTGATCCTCGTGTCCCTGATCGTCTTCATGCTGCAGAAAATCCTGCCCGGCGATCCGGTCTTGACCATGGCGGGCGAAGAGCGCGATCCCGCCGTGCTCGATTACCTGCGCGACAAGTACCGCCTCAATGACCCGCTGCCGGTGCAGTACGGTGCGTGGGTGCTGCAGGTCGTGCAGGGCGACCTCGGCAAATCGCTGCGCACCGATGTGCCGGTCACGCAACTCATCGCCCAGAAGCTGCCTGTGACGCTGCAGCTCGCCGCCATGGCCATGTTCTTCGCCCTGATCGTGGGCATTCCCATGGGCATCCTGGCTGCAGTGCGCAAGGGTACGGCCACCGAGATGGGGGCCAACGTCGCGGCGCTCTCGGGCATGTCGATCCCCAACTTCTGGCTTGGCATCCTGCTCATCATGCTGGTATCGGTGAAATGGCGTCTGCTGCCCGCTTCGGGCTACGTGTCGCCCTTCGACGATTTCTGGATGTCGATGAAAACCATGCTGATGCCGTCGCTGGTGTTGTCGACGGCCATCGCCGCGTATCTCATGCGCCATACGCGGTCGGCGATGCTCGAGGCACTCAGTGCTGACTACGTGCGCACGGCGCGCGCCAAGGGCGTGTCGCCTCGCCGCGTCGTGCTGCGGCACGCGCTGCGCAATGCGCTCATGCCCATCGTCACGCTGGTTACCTTGCTGTTCGGCGAGCTGCTCGCCGGCGCCGTCCTGACCGAGCAGGTATTCACTATTCCTGGCTTCGGCAAGCTGATCGTCGATGCCGTGTTCACGCGTGATTATGCGGTGGTTCAAGGCGTGGTGCTGTGCGTGGCAGTGGGTTTCATTGTCATGAACCTGCTTGCCGACATTCTGTATATCCTGGTCAATCCCCGCCTGAGGCACGCATGAGCGCACATTCTGCTACGGCAATGGCCGTCACGCCGCCCCGCAGCCGCAACCGCGCATGGGGCAAGTTCAAACGCAACCGCGTCGCGCTGCTGGGCGCCTTCATCGTGCTGACAGTGGTGGTGCTGGCGCTGTTTGCACCGTTGCTGGCCACTCACGATCCGCTGCAGACCAGCTTCATGTCCATCCGCAAGGCACCCTCGGCCGCGTTCTGGCTGGGTTCCGACGAGCTGGGCCGCGACATCTACAGCCGCATGCTGTACGGCGCCCGCGCATCGTTGATGGCGGGCCTGGTCTCGGTGCTGATCGCCATGATCGTGGGCGTGCCCTTCGGCCTGGTGTCCGGCTATTTCGGCGGCTGGATCGATAGTGTGGTGTCGCGCTGCACCGAAGCCTTGCTGGCGATTCCATTCCTGATCCTTGCCATTGCGCTGGCAGCGTTCCTGGGCCCCAGCCTGACCAACGCCATGATCGCCATCGGCGTGTCGGCCGCGCCCAAGTTCATCCGCCTGGCGCGCGGTCAGGTGCTGGCGGTGAAGGGCGAAGACTACGTTCAGAGTTCGCGCGCCCTGGGCGCGTCGGATACCCGCATCATTGTGCGGCACATATTGCCCAACATCATGCCGCCGCTGATCGTGCAGGCCACCATCACCATCGCCACCGCCATCATCGCCGAAGCCAGTCTTTCGTTCCTGGGGCTAGGGCTGCAACCGCCCAACCCGTCCTGGGGCTCGATGCTGAATACGGCCAAGAATTTCATGACCCAGGCGCCCTGGATGTCGATTTTCCCTGGGTCGGCCATTTTCCTGGCTGTGCTCGGGTTCAATCTGCTGGGCGACGGCTTGCGCGATGCGCTGGATCCGAGGCAAGACAAGTGAACGCGATGACAAGCATGGACGACAAAAAAGTAGTGCAGGTACAGGGCCTGACCGTACGTTTCACCACGCCTGACCGCGTCGTCGAGGCCGTGCGCGACGTTTCTTTTCACGTTGACCGCGGCGAAACCCTTGCCATCGTGGGCGAATCGGGTTCCGGCAAGTCGGTGACCTCGCTGGCCCTGATGCGGCTGGTCGAATACGGGGGCGGCCGCATCGTGAACGGCGAGATGCGGCTGAGGCGCCGCAGCGGCGAAGTCCTGGACCTGGGCCGGGCCAACGAAACAGTGCTGCAGCGCGTGCGAGGCGCCGACGTGGCCATGATCTTCCAGGAGCCCATGACCTCGCTGAACCCCAGCTTTACCGCGGGCGATCAGATCGCCGAGGCCCTGCAGCTGCATCAGGGGCTCGATGCGGCCGCCGCGCGCGCCGAGACCTTGCGCATGCTCGAGCGCGTGCGGATCCCCGAGGCGCGCGCCATACTCGACCGCTATCCGCACCAGCTGTCGGGCGGCATGCGTCAGCGCGTCATGATCGCCATGGCCTTGTCGTGCAAGCCGCAATTGCTGATCGCGGATGAACCCACCACGGCCCTGGACGTGACGATCCAGGCCCAAATCCTGCAACTGATACGCCAGCTGCAAGAAGAAATGGATATGGGCGTGATCTTCATCACCCACGACATGGGCGTCGTGGCCGAAGTGGCAGATCGGGTGCTGGTCATGTATCGCGGCGACAAGGTAGAAGAGGGCGGATCCGACGAGATTTTTGCGCAGCCGCGTCACGCCTACACACGCGCGCTGCTGTCGGCGGTGCCACGTTTGGGCGCCATGCAGGGCACCGATGAGCCCGCACCGTTCCCGTTGCTGCGGGTCGACGACGCGGCTTCGGGCGAAAAACCGGACGATATGCGCGTGCCCGTCAGCACGGTCCGCCGCGATGGCCGCCCGGTGCTGCGCGTCAAAGATTTGGTCACGCGGTTCGACATCGCCGGCGGGGTGTTCGGGCGCGTGCAGAAGCGCGTGCATGCCGTCGAGCGCGTCAGTTTCGACCTCTATCCGGGCGAGACCCTGGCATTGGTGGGCGAATCGGGTTGCGGCAAGACCACCACGGGCAGATCGCTGCTGCAGCTGGTCAAGAGCCAGGGCGGGCGCATCGAGTTCGACGGCCAGGATATCGGCGCGTTGCGCGGCGCCGCCATGCAGCACCTGCGCCGCCACATCCAGTTCATCTTCCAGGATCCCTTCGCGTCGCTCGATCCACGCATGACGGTGGGCTATTCCATCATGGAGCCCTTGCTGATCCACGGCGTGGCCAAGGGGCGGGCGGCCGAAGAGCGCGTGCGCTGGCTGATGGAAAAATGCGGCCTGGCGCCCGACATGATCGACCGCTATCCGCATGAGTTCTCCGGCGGACAGCGCCAGCGCATCTGCATTGCGCGCGCCCTGGCGCTGAACCCCAAAGTTATCGTCGCCGACGAATCAGTGTCTGCGCTGGACGTCTCGATCCAGGCCCAGATCGTCAACTTGCTGCTCGACCTGCAGCGCGAGCTTGGCGTGTCGCTGCTTTTCATCTCGCACGACATGGCCGTGGTGGAGCGCATCAGCCATCGGGTGGCCGTCATGTATCTGGGCCAGATTGTGGAAATCGGTCCGCGCCGTTCCATCTTCGAGAACCCGCAGCACCCCTACACCCGCAAGCTGATGGACGCCGTGCCGATTGCAGACCCCGCGCGCAGGCATCGCGCGCGTTCGCTGCTGGTCGATGAAATTCCCAGCCCGGTGCGCAAGGTGGGAGACGAACCGGTCGTGGCTCCACTGGTCAAGGTGGCTGAAGGCCATTACGTAGCTCGCCACCCGATCGGCGTATACGCCTAGGCGCGCCTCCTGCCGGTTTTCACGCGGACGTACGCCGGCGCGGGGCCTCAGCGCGGCCCCGCGCCATGCGGACGCCGCGCCGCTGCGCGCCGCAAGTTAGCGCCGTTCCAGCGCCAGCTACAGGCCGAAGGTCAGGAACACCAGGCCGGTCAGAGGTCATGGCGTGCTCCGGGGGGGACGCCGCCAGCATCACGCGAGCCGCCGCGAGTATCATTACCGATTTTTCGCGGCCCCGCCGCCGGATTCCCATGGCCCTGCGCGCAACCATCTACAAAGCCGATCTGCACGTCGCCGACAGCGATCGCCATTACTACGGCAGTCATGGCCTGACAGTGGCGCGGCATCCGTCCGAGACCGACGAGCGCATGATGGTCCGATTGCTGGCCTTTGCCCTGCATGCCCAGGAAGGGCTGGTTTTCACCAAAGGGCTCAGCGACACCGACGAACCTGATATCTGGCTCAAGGACCTGACGGGCGCCATCGACTTGTGGATTGAAGTGGGCCAGCCCGACGAACGCCGCATCCTGAAGGCCTGTGGTCGCGCCAACCGGGTGGTGGTGTATTGCTACGGCGGGCACGCCAGCAGCATATGGTGGGAAGGCGTGCGCAACAAACTGACGCGGGCCCGCAATCTGAGCGTGGTGAACCTCCCCAGCGGCCAGACCCGTGAACTTGGCTTGCTGGCCGAGCGCACGATGGACCTGCACGTCAATTTGCAGGACGGTACGGCTTTTGTGTCGGCGCCATCGGGCCAGGTCACAGTAGAACCGGAAACCTGGCGCTGACCGGGCGGCCTCCAAGCGCGCCGTGCGCGCCGGCGCGGCCCCCGCGGGACTCAGCGAGTCACTGCGTCCTCAGCGCGCCGGATGGCGCTCGACCTCGGACCAGAAGGCCGGCAGGAAGCACTCCGCCACCAACAGGGGCTGGCCTTGCCGCCAGAACGCCGACCGGCGCGCCCACAAGGCGCCCGCTGCGGGCTTTTCCTGCACCGCGCGCACCGTGGCATGAAACGGCACCGGCCAGGCGAGGCGACGGCAAACAAAGGGCGAACGTTCAATGCTGCGGTCGTGATAGAGCATGTCCGCCAGCGGCCGAGTGCGCAGCCGGCGCATGCCCTGCCACGTGCCGTGCGACGCCGACAGTGGTGTGAGGCTGCGGGCGACCACGCTATCGACGCCATCGACTGACATCAGGATCTCACGCACCCACACCGGATGGGCGAGGGGAAGACCCATGGCGCGGGCCTCGTCGGCCGGCGCGCCCTGCGCGTATTCGCGCAGCACCCTCAAGCGAACCTGTCCCAGTTGGCGCAAGCCAGCCGTGAGGGCGCCGGGGCGCATCAGCCAGTATTTGTGAGCGGGCGATAACGAAGGCGGAACGGCAGGCAGCCAGCCGGCTGCCAGGGGGGCGGATACTTTCATGGCGACATTATGCCAAGAGCGCGCGCGCGCCAGGGCCGGCCTGGCCGCGAATCGTGGTGCACCGGCCTACGGCAGCGATGCAATGCCGTCGGCATGCCGCCAAGGGTGCGCGATAATGCGCAATATGGAAAAAGTACGAATATCGAAGCTGATGGCCGAGCGCGGCTTGTGTTCGCGCCGCGAGGCCGACAGCTATATCGAGCGGGGCTGGGTCAAGGTCGATGGCGTCGTGGTGGCCGAACTGGGCGCGCGCGCTTTTCCAGACCAGGTCATCACCCTGGAGCGCGCCGCCCAGGCCCGGCAGACCGCGCGGGTCACCATTCTTATCAACAAGCCCGTCGGCTACGTATCGGGCCAGGCCGAAAAGGGGTATACGCCCGCCGCCGCGCTGATCGACGCGCGCAGCCGCTATGCGCGCGATCGTTCCCCCCTGCGCTTCAGCCACGCCCATCTGCAGGGCCTGGCCGTGGCCGGGCGCCTGGATATCGATTCGCAGGGCTTGCTGGTGCTCACCCAGGACGGCCGGATCGCCCGTCATCTCATCGGAGAAGACTCCGGCGTGGACAAGGAATACCTGGTACGCGTGCAGGGCCGGCTGGACGCCCGCGGCCTGGCGCTGCTCAACCATGGCCTTTCGCTCGACGGCAAGCCGCTGCGGCCGGCGCAGGTGCGGTGGCAGAACGCCGATCAGCTCTGCTTTGTGCTGCGCGAGGGCAAGAAGCGCCAGATCCGGCGCATGTGCGAACTGGTTGGCCTGAGGGTGGTCGGGCTCAAGCGCGTACGCATCGGTGGGGTAATGCTGGGCGACCTGCCTCCGGGGCAATGGCGCTACCTGCGTGACGATGAGCGATTCTAGCGACGCCAGCGTTTCAGTCGGTTTCGGACACCGCTCTACATCAGCGGCGACGCGCTATCCTCGGGCGCGAGCATGGCGTCGCTCAAACGCTCCATCAAGAACTCGATGAATATTCGAGTCTTGGCGGGCAGCAGCCGCGTGTCGGTGACTGCGTAAACCGGAAACGGCCCCGCCTGCCAGTCCGGAAGCACGCGCTGCAGGCGTTGTTGCTCGACGTCCTGTCGTACGCTGCGGGCGGGCGCCAGAATGGCGATGCCGGCGCCCAGCGAGGCCAGGCTGCGCACCATGGCCACGCTGTTCACTGAAAACCGCTTGCCCGGCGTGATTTCCAGGCGTTCGTCGCCACGGGCCAGCGGCCAACGGGTGACCTTGGCGTTGTCGGCCCGGAATTCCAGGCACTCGTGGCGCGTCAGGTCGCTGGGGTGCTGTGGCATGCCGTGTCGCTGCAGGTAGTCGGGCGAGGCGTACAGATAGGCCGACAGGCGGCCGAGCAGGCGCGCAATCTGCGTCGAGTCGGGCAGTGCGCCGATTTCGATAGCGATATCGCAGCTCTGGAAGACCCGGCCTGCGTGTTCCGGGCTGGCGAGATCTAGGTAGAACGTGACTTCGGGATAGCGTTGAGAGAACTCCATGAAGGCTTCGGCCAGGAAATCCGTGCCAAAGTCGGCAGGCATGTTGACGCGCAACGGCCCCGCGGGCGTCTCGACCAGCTTCTGCAGTTCTTCATGCGCCACCTGCGCTTCGGCCACGATGCGCTGGCACCGGTCGAAGTACAGCTTGCCCGCATCGGTGAGTTCAACGCGCCGGGTCGTGCGGCTGAGCAACTGCAAGCCCAGCGAGCGCTCGAGTTCGGCCACCTGGCGCGACACGGTCGACTTGGGCACGCCCAATATGGCTGCCGCCCGACCGAAGTTGCACGTCTTGGCAACCTCTACGAAGTATTCCATGCCCTGCAGGCGTTTCATGCTGGATCTTCCGCGGTGGCAACGGGACGATTGTCCCATAAATGGGATGAAGTTTTCGTGATTAGCCTATTTGTTTCTGAATTGGGATAAAGGACAATTTCGGATTTCGCGCCGACCGCGTTGGGTCGCGCCGCGGGTGATACCAAACAGATCCGCACCCACCGTGGATAAGGCGGGGCGGGCATCGCACAGCTGGGAAAAATACGCATGAACAACAACGGGACGCGGCTCAGTGCCGCATTTGCAGCCGTCATCGGGGCTGCGCTGGTGGTGGCCGGATGTGGCAAGGGCGCCGAAGCGCCTGCCGGAGGCAAGCCGCAGGTCGCCGTGGTGACCCTGGCCACGCGGCCCGTGCAACTCACGACCGAACTGCCCGGCCGCACCGCAGCGTATCGAGTGGCGGAAGTACGCCCCCAGGTCAACGGGATCATCACCCGGCGCCTCTTCACCGAAGGTGGGCAGGTGCAGGCTGGCCAGCAGCTCTACCAGATCGACCCTGCCTTGTACCAGGCCAGCTTCGATAGCCAGAAGGCTGCCTTGGCGCGCGCGCAGGCACAGTTGAAGACGGCCACCTTGCTGGTCCAGCGCTACAAGCCGCTGGCGGAAAGCCGCGCGGTCAGCCGGCAGGCGTACGACGACGCGGTGGCCGCGCGCGACCAGGCGGCCGCCGATGTGCAATCCGCCAAGGCCGCGCTCGAGACCGCCCGCATCAACCTTGTGTATACAAAAGTGCTGTCGCCCATCGACGGCATCATTGGCCGGTCGTCGGTGACCGAAGGGGCCCTGGTCACGGCCAACCAGCCCGCGGCACTGGCATCTGTCCAGCAGATCGACCCTATCTATGTAGACGTCACGCAATCCAGCGTCGATCTCTTGCGCCTGAAGAGCGCGCTCGAAAGCGGGCTGCTGCTGCGCGAGGCCGGCAGCGACTCCGCCCGGGTCTCGCTGACGCTGGCTGATGGCTCGAAGTACGGTCACGAGGGGGAGCTGCAGTTCTCGGAGGTCACGGTGGACGAGGGCACGGGTTCGGTCACGCTGCGGGCCGTCTTCCCCAATCCCGAACGCAAACTGTTGCCCGGCATGTTCGTTCGTGCCCGCGTGATCGAGGGTACGGTGCCGCAAGGCCTGTTGGCGCCGCAGCGGGGCATTACCCGTGACCAGCGCGGCCAACCCACTGCCCTGGTGGTCGATGCCGACAACAAGGTCGAATTTCGCGTGCTGCAGGTTGATCGCGCAATCGGTGATCAATGGCTGGTGACCGCCGGCCTGCAGGCTGGCGACCGGCTCATCGTGCAGGGACTGCAGAGCGTGCGACCCGGCGTCGAGGTGCAGGCCAGCGAATTTGCGGCGGCGACGCCCGCCGCGCCTGGCGCGGCTCGGTAAGGAGCAGGCATGGCCAAGTTTTTCATCGACCGGCCGGTATTCGCCTGGGTCATCGCCATCGTACTGATGTTGGCCGGCGTCATCGCGATTCTGCAGCTGCCGGTGGCGCAGTATCCCAGCATCGCTTCCCCGGCCATCAGCATCCGGGTCGTATATCCCGGCGCGTCGGCGCAGACGGTGCAGGACAGCGTGGTGCAGGTCATCGAGCAGCAGATGAACGGCATCGACAACCTGAACTACATCGCATCCGAAAGCAACTCTGACGGCAGCATGTCCATCACGCTGACCTTCGCGCAGGGCACCGATCCCGATACGGCGCAGGTCCAGGTGCAGAACAAGCTGGCGGTGGCGCAGCCTCTGCTGCCGCTTGAAGTGCAGCAGCAGGGCATACGGGTCAGCAAGGCCACGAAGAATTTCCTGATCGTGGCGGGCTTCGTGTCCACCGATGGCTCCATGACCAAGGAAGACCTCGCGAACTATGTCGCGGCGAACGTGCAGGATCCTGTGAGCCGCACGACGGGGGTCGGCGACTTCCAGCTGTTCGGGTCGCAATACGCCATGCGAATCTGGCTGGATCCGGACAAGCTGCTGTCTTTCAACCTGACCGCCCTCGATGTAATGAATGCGGTAAGGGAACAGAACGTGCAGGTGTCGTCCGGCGAACTGGGCGGCCTGCCTGCCGTGCAGGGCCAGCAGCTCAACGCCACCATAATCGGTCCGTCCCGTTTTCAGACCCCCGAGGAATTCGGCCAGATCCTCATGAAGGTGAATCCGGACGGATCGCAGGTGCGGCTGTCCGACGTGGCCCGTATCGCTCTGGGCGCACAGAGCTATGCCATCGACAGCTTCTACAACGGCAAGCCGGCCTCGGGCCTGGCCATCAGGCTGGCGCCCGGGGCAAACGCGCTCGACACGGTCGATGCGGTGCGCGCCACCATTGATCGCCTCAAGCCGTTCTTCCCGCCGGGCATGGACGTGGTGTACCCGTACGACACATCGCCGTTTGTGTCGCTGTCGATCGAAAGCGTGATCCATACGCTGATCGAGGCCATCATCCTGGTGTTCCTGGTGATGTACCTCTTTCTGCAGAACTTCCGTGCCACGCTCATACCCACCCTGGCGGTGCCGGTCGTGCTGTTGGGCACCTTTGCCGTGCTGGCCGCCTTCGGTTATTCCATCAACACGCTCACCATGTTCGGCATGGTGCTGGCCATCGGATTGCTGGTGGACGATGCGATCGTGGTGGTGGAGAACGTCGAGCGCGTCATGGCCGAAGAAGGCCTGTCGCCGCGGCAGGCCACGCGCAAATCCATGGGCCAGATCACCGGCGCGCTAATCGGCATCGGGATGGTATTGTCGGCGGTGTTCGTGCCCATGGCTTTCTTCGGCGGGTCCACGGGGGTGATTTACCGCCAGTTCTCTATCACCATCGTGTCGTCGATGGTGCTGTCGGTGCTGGTCGCCATCGTCTTCACGCCGGCCCTGTGCGCCACGATGCTCAAGCGCGTGCCAAAGGGCCACCATGGCGTCAAGACCGGTTTCTTCGGCTGGTTCAACCGGTTCTTCGACCGTTCGGCGCACGGATACGCGAATTCGGTGGCGCGAGGCCTGAGCCGCACCAGGCGGCTGATGCTGATCTACCTGGTACTGCTGCTGGTCATGGGCTGGATGTTCACGCGCATTCCGACGTCGTTCCTGCCCAACGAAGACCAGGGCATCGTGTTCGCCCAGGTGCAGGCGCCGGCAGGCGCCACGGCCGAGCGCACCGCCAAGACCGTTACGGCGGCCACCCGTTACCTGCTCGAAGACGAGAAAGACGCGGTGGTGTCGGTGTTCGCTGTGCACGGCTTCAGTTTCGGCGGCCGGGGGCAGAATTCCGCGATCCTGTTCATCAAGCTGCGCGACTGGGCCGAGCGGAAAGATGCGGCCCTGAAAGTCGACGCGGTGGCCGCGCGTGCCAATGCCTATTTCGCCGAGCATCTGCACGATGCGCGGGTGACGGCCTTCGCGCCCCCCGCGGTCATGGAACTGGGCAACGCACTGGGCTTCGATTTTCAGCTCATGGACCAGGCGGGCCTGGGGCACGAACGCCTGATTCAGGCACGCGATGACTTCCTGGCCGAGGCGTCCAAAAGTCCCAAGCTGGTGGGCGTGCGGCTGAACGGCATGCAGGATGCTCCCCAATACCAGCTGGATATCGACCGCGAGAAGGCGCGCGCGCTGGGCGTTGCCGTCGCCGACATCAACAGCACCCTGTCGATCGCCTGGGGCGGGGCATATGCCAACGACTTTCTTGACCGGGGGCGGGTGAAGAAGGTCTATCTGCAGGGCGAAGCCGCCGCGCGCATGTTGCCGCAGGACCTCGACAAGTGGTATGTGCGCAACCAGGCCGGAGGCATGGTGCCGTTCTCGGCCTTCGCCTCGGCCCAATGGACCTACGGGCCGCAGCGCCTCGACCGTTACAACGGCGTGCCCTCGTTCAACATCCAGGGCCAGGCCGCGCCCGGCTACAGTTCGGGCGAAGCCATGGCCGAGATGGAACGCATCGCCGCCACCATGCCACCCGGTGTGGGTTTCGAATGGACAGGGCTGTCGTACGAAGAGCGGCTGTCGGGGGCGCAGGCGCCGATCTTGTATGCCATTTCGCTGCTCGTGGTGTTCCTCTGCCTGGCCGCGCTGTACGAAAGCTGGGCCATTCCCACTGCAGTGATGCTGGTGGTGCCCCTGGGGGTGATCGGGGTGCTTGCGGCCACGCTGCTGCGCGGCCTGTCCAATGACGTGTACTTCCAGGTCGGCCTGCTCACCACGGTGGGGCTCAGCGCCAAGAACGCCATTCTCATCGTGGAATTCGCCAAGGCGCATTACGAAGCAGGCGCCAGCCTGATCGAGTCCGCCGTGCATGCGGCCCGGCAGCGCCTGCGTCCCATCCTGATGACGTCGCTCGCGTTCATACTGGGCGTGGTGCCGCTGGCGATATCCACGGGCGCCGGATCGGGCAGCCAGCATGCCATCGGCACGGGGGTGATCGGCGGCATGCTGGCCGGCACCGTCCTGGCGATTTTCTTTGTTCCGACCTTCTTCGTGGTGATGCTGCAACTGTTCAAGGTGAAGCGTCACAGTGAACGCCACGACGATGACGATGACGGCGACGTCGATGCCGAACCAGCCGAAGTCCTGCCGATCGCCCCTTCGGCGCAGCCGGGAGAGCAACCGCAATGAACTCGCACACGTGTCGATTCCTTCTGAGCGTCGGGTTCGCGTCGATCCTGGCGGGTTGTACGCTGGCCCCCGCCTACGAGCGCCCCGCAGCCCCCGTCAGCGGCGCCTATCCGGCCGGGCCGGCCTATGCGCCGGAACCGGCGACGGGGCAGGGCGCAGCGCCCCGCGCGGTGGCGGCCGACATCGGGTGGCGCGACTTCTTTGCCGACCCGTTGCTGCAGCGGCTGATCGCCATGGCCCTGCACGCCAATCGCGATCTGCGCGTGGCGGCGCTCAACGTCGATGAAGCCCGAGCCCTGTATCGCATCCAGCGCGCGGACTTGCTGCCAGGGCTGGGTGTCGCCGGGCAGGGCAATGTACAGCGTGTGCCGGGGGATCTGACTCAGAGCGGCCAGTCCGGCATCAGCCGCACTTATCAGGTCGGAGGCATCATTCCGGCCTGGGAACTCGACCTATTCGGCCGCATCCGCAGCCTCAGCGAGCAGGCCCTGCAGCTGTACCTGGCGCAAGACGAGACGCGCACCGCCACCCAGCTGGCGCTGATCGCCGAGACGGCCGCGGCCTACCTGACCTTGCGTGCCGACCAGGAGCTGCTGGACCTGACGCGCTCGACCCTGGCCGCGCAACAGGATTCGTTCAAGCTGACTCAGCAAAGCTACGACCTGGGCGTGGCGACGGCGCTCGACCTCAGCCAGGCCGAGATTGCGCTACGGACGGCGGAACGCAACTTGTCGCAGTACACACGCCTGGTGGCTCAGGACCGCAACGCACTGGTCCTGCTGGTGGGCCAGCCGCTGCCCGAAGACGTGGTGGCGCAGCTGGATCGGGCGACCACTTTGCCCGATGGCCTCATGCCGGCCGCCTTGCCGGCCGGCCTGCCGTCCGATCTGCTGGCGCGCCGCCCGGACATACGGGCTGCCGAACATCAGTTGCAGGCCGCGAACGCCAACATCGGCGCGGCGCGGGCTGCGTTCTTTCCCAGTATCAGCCTCACCGGCAGCGCCGGTACCGCCAGCGCCAGCCTGGGCGGGCTGTTCGATGCCGGTTCTGGCGCCTGGAGCTTCGCGCCCAGCATCACGATGCCTATATTCGCAGGCGGGGCGCTGCGCGCCAGTCTGGAAGCGTCAGAGGTACGCAAGAACATCCAGGTGGCTCAGTACGAAAGGTCGATCCAGACGGCATTCCGCGAAATGTCGGATGCGCTGGCCGGCCGCGGCACTTTGCAGACGCAGATCGTGGCGCAGCAGCAGCTGGTGGAGGCCAGCCAGCGAGCCTACGACCTGTCCCGGCAGCGATTTGACCTGGGGGTCGACAATTACTTGAGCGTACTCGACGCCCAGCGCTCGCTGTATTCGTCGCAACAAGTGCTGGTAGAAACGCGCTTGGCGCGACTGTCGAACCTGGTCGGCTTGTATCGTGCCCTGGGCGGCGGCTGGACCGAGCACACCGTTGCCGCGCGCTGACCCGCGGCAAGCGCCTGATGCGGGTATAAAACAAAAGGGCGGCCAGTGGCCGCCCTTTGGACGAGTCGCGTGCTAGGCGCGTTTCTTGAAGACCAGCCCCACCACGAACAGCACGATGATGGCGCCCACTACCGAGCCGATCCAGCCAGCGGGCTCGCCGGGTGCATACCAGCCCAGGGACTGGCCCAGGAAACCGGCGACGACCGCACCGATGATGCCCAGGATGGTGGTCATGATAATGCCCATGTTCTGGTCGCCGGGCATGATGGCGCGGGCGATCAGCCCCACGACAAAGCCGACGATGATCATGATGATAATGCTCATGCGCGTGCTCCTCTTTCAGATGTAGGGGTAAGCGTTTGGATGATACCCACCGTGCGCATGCCGCGACTGTAACAACACGTATTTGGGGCTTATACGCAACACCCGCGGCGCAGCGGCGGGCGGCGGCTGAAACTAGCCGGTGATATTGATCAATTGGCGCAGATCCTTCACGATGGCGTCGACACTGTCGGTATCCGACGCCAGCAGGCGGGCCTTGCCGGCGTTGTCGAATATATACACGCCGCGGCTGTGCGTCACTTCGTATTGCTCGGCCGAAGCACCCGGACGCGGTTTCTCGATCTGGTACGCCACGCGATAGCGCCGCGCGAGGTCAGCAATCTGTTTTTCGCTGCCCGTGACCCCCACGGCCTGGTTGTTGAAGGCATCGACATAGGCCTGCAGCACGTCGGGGGTGTCGCGGTGCGGATCGACGCTGACAAACAGAATGCGCACCTTTTCAGCCTGCTCGCCCAGCTGTTGCAGCACGGCGCTCAGTTGCGCCATGGTGGTCGGGCAGACGTCGGGGCAACTGGCGTATCCGAAAAACATTAGTACGGTTTCGCCCTTCAGGTCATTGGCCGTCACCGTCCGGCCCTGCGCGCCGTCGAGTTCGAACCGCAGGTCGGGCAGATGGCCCTTGATGTCGTATAAAGTCCAGTCGGCGGCCTTGTCGCCGCATGCCGCCAGCAGGGTGCAGGCGGCCAACAACATGGCGCGCGCGAGGCGGCCAGGGAAAGAAGCAAACATATCAGGGTGAGCGCACAGGCGCGGCAGTCAGGACTACGGTGTAGACCATTCTAACCTGCGGGAAATCTTCCGTTCCGCCTTGCCACGCCGCCGGAGTCACCTTCGCGGGGCGCCACGTTGCAGTATGGCGCGGAAGGCCTCGTAGGCGGCCTGCTCGCGCGCATGGCGGCGATTGCGCACTTGCCACTGGCCCTGCACCATCACATCACGGACACAGCTGCTCAGACCGCTGAAGACCCAACTGTCGAGCAGGGCGTCGCCGCTGCGGCCAAGCAGTGCAGGATGGTCGGGGTCGAGCACCACCCAGTCGGCGGGCGCGCCCGCTGCGAGGCTACCGCCGCGCCGGCCCAGTGCCCGGGCGCCGCCGGCAGCCGCGGCTGTGTACAGGCTGCGGCCCACCGATGGCGTGCCGGCGCTGGCGAGCACCGCGCGCTGCCTATGGACCAGCCGTTGGCCGTACTCGAACAGCCGCAGTTCGTCAGCCACGTCGACCGTGATGTGGCTGTCGGAGCCGACGGCCCAGTTCGAGGGGCCGGGTGCATCCAGGTAAGTCCGCGCCGGGAAGAAGCCATCGCCCAGGTTGGCTTCGGTACTGGGGCAGATCGCCACTACGGCGCCGCTGGCCGCGACCTGGCGAATTTCATCTTCATCCAGGTGCGTGGCATGGACCAGGCACCATTGTTCGTTGACGGGCGCATGGGCGTATAGCCATTGCACCGGCCGCAGGCCGGACCAACGGACGCAATCCTGCACTTCGGCCGTCTGTTCGGCGATATGGATGTGAACGGGGGCTTCTGCGTCCAGCGCTTGCAGCGCCTGCAGTCCGCCAGAGATCTGGGCGGCGTCGACGGCGCGCAGCGAATGGAAGGCCATGCCCAGGCGTGCCTGTCGACTGCCGCGCATCTGGCCATGCAGTTGAGCCAGCAGATCGGCGTAGCCGTCGAGCTCGTGCACGAAGCGCCGTTGGCCTTCCGTGGCGGGCTTGCCGCCGAATCCGCTGTAGGTATAAAGCACCGGCAAAAGTGTGAGTGCAATGCCGGCCTGCGCCGCCGCGCCCAGTAGGGCATGGCACATTTCACCGGTTCGCGCGTACGGCTTTCCGCCCACGTCGTGATGCAGGTAGTGAAACTCGGCAACGCCGGTGTAGCCCGCCTTAAGCATTTCGATGTAAAGCCATCGGGCCACGTCGGCCATCTGTTCGGGTGTGATATGCGCGGCATGGCGATACATGAGATCGCGCCAGGTCCAGAAGCTGTCTTGCGGATGGCCCCTGTATTCCGTGAGGCCCGCCATGGCGCGTTGAAACGCATGCGAATGCGCATTGCCGATGCCCGGAACGACGGGTCCGGCCAACCGGTCGGCATCCGGCGGGCATTGCTGGCCCGCGGAAACTGCTTGCAGGTTGCCGCTGTCATCGACGTGCAGCACGACATCCTCGGCCCAGCCCTGGGGCAATAAGGCACTGCGAGCAAAGTATCGCATCTGAAATCCCGCTAATCAGGAAGTGGTGGAAACGCCGCCGGCGGCTATCCCGGCACGCAGGACGCGGCTGGGCACATGGGTGCCATAGCTGTAGCAGAGTTCGGCCAGGTCCGGCACTTCCCAGAAGGCCAGGTCGGCCCGCTTGCCTGGTTCCAGGCTGCCGATCTGGTCTGCCATGCCCAACGCACACGCCGCCGCATGCGTGACGCCGTTCAAGGCTTCTGCAGGCGTCAGCCGAAACAGTGTGCAGGCCATGTTGAGCATCAGCAGCAGCGAAGCAAATGGCGAGGTACCGGGATTGCAGTCCGTCGCAACTGCCATGCGCACCCCATGCTGGCGCAGCAGCTCGATGGGCGGAGTCTGGGTATCGCGCAGAAAGTAATAAGCGCCCGGCAGCAGCACTGCCACCGTGCCGGCTTCGGCCAGGGCCTGCGCGCCCTGCGCATCCAGGTGCTCCAGGTGGTCGGAAGACAGGCCGGCATACCGGGCGACCAGCTGGCTCGCGCCCAGATTGCTGAGCTGCTCGGCGTGCAGTTTGACCGGCAGGCCCAAAGCGGTGGCCGCCGCCAGCACGCGCTCGGTCTGGCCGGCGTCAAAGCCGATGTTCTCGCAGAATGCATCTACCGCATCGACCAGGCCCGCGCGGGCAGCCGTGGGCAGCACATCGTTGCACACCAGATCGATGTAATCGTCCGGCCGGTTCGTGAATTCGGGCGGTACGGCATGTGCGCCGAGGAAAGTCGTGCGCACCGTGACACCCTCGGCGGCTCCCAATCGACGGGCGGCCCGCAGCATGGCCAGCTCGGTGTCGCGATCCAGTCCATAGCCGGATTTGATTTCGATCGTGGTCACCCCTTCGCGCATGAGCGCCCGCAGGCGCGGCAGCGCCGCGGCACACAGTTCTGCTTCGCTGGATGCCCGGGTGGCGCGCACCGTGGAGGCTATCCCGCCTCCCGCGCGGGCAATGTCTTCGTAGCTGGCGCCTTTCAACCGCATCGCGAATTCGTGCGCGCGGGTTCCGGCGTACACCAAATGCGTATGGCAGTCGATAAGGCCGGGCGTTACCCATTGCCCCTCGGCATCGATCGTGGTCGTGGCTACGCCGGGCTGCTCGGCGGCCCGTCCGAGCCACACGATCCGCCCCTGGCTGATGGCCAGCGCGTCGGCCTCAGGCGCCGCGCCGTATTCGGCGTCTCGTGAGGGATCGAAGGTGGCCAATCGCGCATTGACGATCAGGGTGTCCCAGGGTTGATGCAAGGGCGTACGGACCATGAGGGGTGCCTTTTTTTCATCGAGCATGGACGAAAGTTTACTTGACTATACTTGTATATCCAAGTTTAATTCGCTCGTTGAATCTTCACGGAAACCGCCATGAACGCCGCGACACGCGACCAGCCCCTGGCTCCCTATGCCCGCATCAAGCGCCACATCATCGAAAACATCGAATCCGGGCAGTGGGCCGTGAATGAACAGGTGCCTTCAGAGAATCAGCTGGCCGCCCAGTTCGACGTATCGCGCATGACCGCGCGCCGGGCAATCCTGGAACTGACGCAGGACGGCATGCTCGTGCGCTCCCAGGGCCTGGGCACCTTCGTCGCGGAACGCCGCCCGGTGCTGCCCGTACTGGAAGTGCGCAATATCGCCGACGAGATCATGGAGCGGGGCCACCGGTACAGCAACCGCGTGATAGTGCTCAACGCCGAGATCGCCACCGAAGGCATCGCCATTGCGCTGGGCATCGCCCCGGGCAGCACGGTTTTTCACTCGGTGATTCTGCACATGGACAACGAGATTGCCGTGCAACTGGAAGACCGCTACGTCAACCCCCAGGCCGCGCCCGGCTACCTCGACCAGGATTTCAGCAGCGAAACGCCGAACTCCTACCTCAGCCGCGTCGCACCGCTGTCGGCGGTGGAGCACACGATCGAAGCCATCCTGCCGAACGCCCAGGTCAGTGGCTGGCTGGGCCTGCAGCCGCCTGCGGCATGTCTGCAGGTCCTGCGCCGTACCTGGGCGGATCCGCATATCGCGACCTTCGCCCGGCTGATCCATCCGGGCGACTCCTATCGCCTCAGCGGCTACGCAACCGTACCCGCGGGGGCCGGCCGCGCATCCCAAGCCAAATAGACAGAACCACGACGGAGACACGCCATGAGCGACACCACGTCCCTACGCCACGATGCCACACGCCGCATAAGCGCACCGCGTGGCAATACTCTCAGCTGCAAGAACTGGCTCATCGAGGCGGCTTATCGCATGATCCAGAATAATCTGGACGCCGAAGTCGCCGAGCATCCGCACGATCTCGTGGTGTACGGCGGAATCGGCCGTGCGGCGCGCAACTGGCCCGCCTACGACAAGATCCTCGAAGTGCTGCGCCGGCTCGAGCCCCACGAAACCCTGCTGGTGCAATCCGGCAAGCCGGTGGGCGTGTTCCAGACGCACCCCGACGCGCCTCGCGTCCTGTTTGCCAATTCGAACCTGGTGCCGCACTGGGCGACCTGGGAACACTTCCACCAGCTGGATCGCCAGGGCCTGATGATGTATGGCCAGATGACGGCCGGAAGCTGGATCTACATTGGTTCGCAAGGCATCGTGCAGGGGACATACGAAACCTTCTATGCGGTGGCCAATCAGCATTTCGGCGGCGACCCCAAGGGGCGCTGGATCCTGACCGCGGGCCTGGGAGGCATGGGCGGGGCGCAGCCCCTGGCTGCGACCATGGCCGGATTCAGCATGATCGCGGTCGAATGCGATGAGTCGCGCATCGACTTCCGCCTGCGTACCCGCTATATCGACGTCAAGGCGACTTCGCTGGATGAGGCGCTGGCCATCGTCGAGCAAGCCCGCGCCGAGGGCCGCGCGGTCTCGGTGGGCCTGCTGGGCAACGCCGCGGATGTGGTCTCGGAAATGGTACGCCGCAATATCACCCCCGACTGCCTCACCGACCAGACCTCGGCGCACGATCCCCTGAACGGCTACCTGCCTCAAGGCTGGACCATGGAGGCCTGGCGCGACAAGCGGCAATCCGACCCTCAGGCGGTGGTGGCGGCAGCCAGGCAATCGATGGCGGTGCACGTTCGGGCCATGCTTGCCCTGAAAGAGCGCGGCGCGGCAACGCTGGATTATGGCAACAATATCCGGCAGGTCGCGCTCGAAGAGGGCGTACAGGACGCCTTCGATTTTCCCGGTTTCGTGCCCGCCTATATACGGCCGCTGTTTTGCCAGGGCATTGGCCCGTTCCGCTGGGTCGCACTGTCCGGCGACCCCGAAGATATCTACAAGACCGATGCCAAGGTCAAAGAGCTGATTCCGGACGATCCGCATCTGCACAACTGGCTGGACATGGCCCGCGAGCGTATCGCCTTCCAGGGATTGCCGGCGCGCATCTGCTGGGTTGGCGTTCGTGACCGTGCGCGGCTGGGTCTGGCATTCAACGAGATGGTGCGCAATGGCGAATTGAGCGCCCCCATCGTGATTGGCCGTGACCACCTCGACTCGGGATCCGTGGCCAGCCCGAATCGCGAAACCGAGTCCATGCTCGACGGCTCCGATGCCGTATCCGACTGGCCATTGCTCAATGCGCTGCTCAACACGGCGGGCGGCGCGACCTGGGTGTCGCTGCACCACGGCGGCGGCGTCGGCATGGGGTTCTCACAGCACGCCGGCGTCGTCATCGTGTGCGATGGCACGCCGGAAGCCGACCAGCGGCTGGCGCGGGTGCTGCGCAACGACCCGGGCACCGGCGTCATGCGCCATGCCGACGCCGGCTATGACCTCGCCATCGACTGCGCCCGCGAGGTCGGGCTGGACCTGCCCATGCTCAAGCCCTGAATTCGCGGCAGACCGCCGCATGTCACCCAAGGAGTCGTGATGCGTCATCCCCTTGCGAGCCCGAGCCGACCGAGCCGGACTTCGACCCTGGCAGTCAGGCCCGCTCGGGCCGGCGTGATCTTCTTTGCCTTGTTGATGGTTGCGGCTCCTCCGGGCACGGCCATGTCGGCCAATGCCGCTGCCAGCCCAACGCAGACCCAGGCGGCAAGGGCCGCGCCGGTTACCCTGGACGGCCGTTCGCTCGACCTGGCACAGGTGGTCGCCGTGGCGCGCGGGGCCGCGACCGTCGCCGCCGCGGATGCTGCGTGGCAGCGGGTGGGGCGCTCGCATGAACTGCTGCTGGAATACGCGCGCCTTGGGCAGCCCGTGTATGGCTTGAACCGCGGCGTGGGGCAGAATAAAGACCAGACGATTTTCTCGGGCGACACCATATCGGACGAAGCCCGTGCGTTGTCCGAGGCTTTCAATCATCGCATGCTGCTGTCGCACACCGTGGCCTACGGCGAGCCCGTACCCGCCGACGTGGTGCGTGCAACCATGCTGGTGCGCCTGAACACGGCCCTGTTCGGGGGCACGGGCATGAGCCCGGCGCTGGTCCGGCAGTACGAGGCATTCCTGAACCGGGGCCTGACGCCGGTGATCCTGGGTGAAGGCTCGGTCGGGCAGGCGGACATCACCATCCTGCCGCAAATCGGCCTGGCCATGATGGGAGAAGGCCAGATCGAGCTTGGCGGCCAGGTGCTGCCGGCTCGGGAAGCCTTGCGCAAGGCCGGCATAGAGCCCGTGCAGCCTTATGCGAAGGATTCGCTGTCGCTGCTCAGCTCCAACGCGTACGGCGCGGCCTTGGCCATATTGGCTGCGCACGATGTTGCGGGCCTCATCGACCGCGCCGACGAAGTCGCCGCCCTGTCGCTGGAGGGCCTGAATGGCAATGTCGCGCCGCTGCTGCCGGTGACGCAAACGCAGCGCCCATACCCCGGGCAGGAACACAGTGCGCGGCGCATTCTGGCCATGCTGGAGGGCAGTGCGCTCTGGCAACGAGACGAGCAGCGTTCGCTGCAGGACCCGCTCAGTTTCCGTACCGTAAGCCAGGTGCACGGCGCGGCGCGCACGGCATTGCAGGCCCTCCAGTCGCAGTTGCTGATACAGATCAACAGCTCCGACGACAACCCGACGGTGGCACTGGACGCTGCACCGCCCGACGGCGCCACTCCGCAGGAGTCGCGCTACTACGTGACTCGGGGCCAGGTGCGTGGCGCGATCGTGCCCAGCGCCGGCTTCGATCCGACAGTATGGGTGGTGCCGCTGCAGTCCGTTGGTGTGGCGCTTTCGCATGTGGCGCAGTCGTCCGCGCAGCGCGTGCTGCGCCTGGGCGATCCGGCATTCACGCGTCTCTCGCGCTTCCTGTCGCCGAACGACAAGACTCTTGCGTACACGACGATACAGAAACCCGTGTCGGTGTTGGCCACCGAGATCCGCTCGCTGTCGCAACCGGTATCGTCCGATGCGCTGGTGGTGGCGGGGCATATCGAAGACGTCGCAACCAACGCGCCGCTGGTGGCTCAGCGCGTGTCCCAGCAGGTGCGGCGGCTGCGCACGCTGCTGGGCATCGAATTGATCCATGCCGCCCAGGCTACCGAACTGCGCACGCTCGCCGACCCCCAGCGCCCGCTGGGCAAGGGGACTGGCGCCTTGCTGGATGCGTTCCGCGCCCAAGTGGCGTTCCTGTCGGAAGACCGCCGCCTTGCCGATGACATCGCGCGGGCCGACCAGTTTCTCGAGCGGACGAACGCCCACGCACCTTGAGCGCCGTCCCGATACCGCAGTGAGACTTATATAGGGGAAAACCATGAAAACGTCTCTCGCCCTACGAATCGCCGCCGCTTGTCTGGCGGGTGCAGCATCCGCCGCGCCGGCATACGCCGCCGATGGCCAGTATCCCGATCGACCCGTGACCATCATCGTGCCTTTCGGGGCAGGCGGCATCGCCGATGCGCTGCCCCGCATCGTGGGGCAGCAGCTCAGCGAAAAATGGGGCGTGCCGGTCATCCTCGAGAACAAGGCCGGCGCCTCGGGCAACATCGGCATGGCGCAGGTCGCACGGGCGAAGCCGGACGGCTACACCCTGGGCCTGGCGCCCGCGGGCAACCTGACCGTCAATCCATTGCTTTATACCCAGCTGCCCTTCGATACAGCGAAAGATTTCGCGCCGGTAACCTTGCTGGCGACTTCGCCCAATGTGCTCGTGGTCAACGACAGCGTGCCGGCCGGAACGTTCAAGGAACTGGTCGACTACGCGCGCCAGAATCCGGACAAGCTCAATTACTCGTCGCCGGGGGCGGGTAGCGGCGCGCACCTCGCTGGCGAGCTGCTCAACCAGTCAGCCGGCATCGCCACCCGCCACATTCCGTATAACGCCATGGCTGCTGCAGTCAACGACGTAGTGTCGGGCACCGTCGACATGATGTTCGCGGGCGTCTCGACGGTGTTGCCGCACATCCAGTCCGGCAAGTTGCGAGCGCTGGCCGTGGCCGGGCCTGAACGCCTGGCGCAATTGCCGGATGTGCCCACCGTGGCCGAAAGCGGTTACCCCGGATTCGACGTGACCTCGTGGTACGGCATCGTGGCGCCTGCCAAGGTTCCGCCGGCAATCCTCGACAAACTGCAGGCCGACATCGCCGCCGCGGTCCAGCAAGAATCGGTGCGCCAGAGGTTCGCCGGCCTGGGCGTGACGCCGGCAGGCGACCGACGCGCCGACTTCGCCCGCATGATCCAGGAAGAAAGCGCCAAGTGGGCCACCATCGTCAGGCAAGCCGGCATCCAACCCATCCAGTAACCCGGAGACACCATGCAATCCATCGACATTACTTACCTGAACGGCCCGGACATCCGGAAGTTGAACCTGTCGGATGCCGAGATCCTGAAGGCCGTTGAAAGCGCGCTGGATGCCCAGGGCCGGGGCAAGACCGTCATCGAGCCGCGCGTGCACCTGGTGCCGGAGTCCTCGACCAAGGGCCACTTCAATGTGCTGCGCGGCTATATCGAACCGCTGCATGTCGCCGGCGTCAAGGTGGTGAGCGACTTCGTGGACAACTATAAAGTCGACCTGCCGTCCGAGATGGCTCTGCTGAATCTTTTCGATCCGGTCACAGGCAAGCCGCTCGCGGTGGTCGACGCCACCGCGATCACCGATATGCGCACGGGTGCCGTCACCGCGCTCGGCGCGAAGTACCTGGCCCGCAAGAACAGTAAAGTGCTGGGGCATATCGGATCGCGTGGCACGTCGTACTGGAATGTGCGGCTGCTCGACAGCATTTTCGACTTCGACGAGATCCGCGTGCATTCCCGCCGGCCGGAAAGCCAGCGCGCGTTCGGCGAGCGCCTGTCCAGGGATCTGGACAAGCCGGTGCGTGTCGTGGATGACTGGGAATCCTGCGTGCGGGGCGCCGATATTGTCGTGGAAGCGTCGCGCTTGCCCGAACCGACTCCGCTGCTCAAGACTGAATGGATCAAGCCCGGGGCCCTGGTAATGCCCTATGGCACCATGAGCGCAGTTGAACTGAGCCTGACGGACATCATGAGCAAAGTGGTGGTCGATGATTGGGGTCAGTGCCGCAAGGGGCTGCCGTTCGGATCGCTGCGCGCCCACGTCGACAGCGACCGGATCACAGAAGAAAACCTGCATGCCGAAATCGGTCAGGTTGTCGCCGGGCTCAAGCCGGGCCGCGAGCGCGACGATGAAACCATACTGTTCTGGCACCGGGGCCTTTCCACGACGGACATCGCGCTTGGCTACGCCATGCTCGAGAAAGCGCGTGGCATGGGTCTGGGCCAGGTCCTGAAGTTCGCCTGAGAGGCGCCGTGACGCTGATTGCCTCGACTCGCATGTACGACGTGGCCCCGGCCGCGCAGGCCGCGTGGCATGCGCTGCTGGGCGCTGCCCACCGGCGTGCCGGCTTGAACATAGCGTTTGTCCCGCATGGCTGGCCCACCCCCATCGGCGAGCTCTGGCAACGCCCTGGCTTGTGCGGTGCATTCATGTGCGGCTGGCCGTACGCCACGGCCCTGCAGGCTGGGCGCGCTTTCATCGCGCTTGCCAGTGTGGTGCCCGATCTGCCGGGCTACGAAGGCCTGCCGCGATACCGCAGCGAGTTCCTCGTGCGCGACGATTGCGCCTGGGCCTCGCTGGCCGACGCTCGCGGATGCCGCTACGGCTGGATGGTGCGCGACTCGCAATCGGGCTGGAACGCACCGCGCGCGATGCTGGCCGAACTGTCGGCGCCGGGCGAGTCAATGTTCGCGCAGGTCAGCGGGCCTTATGGCAACCCGCGCGGGCTGCTGCGCGCACTTGCCGGCGGCGAGATCGATCTCACGGCGGTGGACGGGTGGTACCTGGACCTCTTGCGCGTACATGATCCCGCTGCGCTGGCCGGTCTGCGCAGTCTGGCCTTCACGCCCTGGACGCCCAACCCCTTGTTGGTCGCCGGGCCGGACGTAGACGTGTCAGTGGCGCGCCGGTTGTCCGACGCCTTGCTCGCATTGCACGATGCTCCGGAAAATGCCGCGTTGCTCGCCGCCGCCCGGGTGGCGCGATTCGTGGCCGTCGATACCGCCCGCTATGCGAGCCTCATCGACCTGGAGCGGCAGGCCGTGGCGCACGGCTATGAAGAGATACGATGACCGCCTTCGCCCCTGTCATGACGCTGGACTCGCTACCCGTGCAACGATGGCGCAATGGGGGAGGCCGCACGCGCGAGGTGGCCCGCCATCCGCGTGATGACACCCTGCCATTCCAATGGCGGCTCAGCATCGCCGAAATTGAACAGGCCCGGCCGTTTTCCGCATTCCCGGGCGCACGTCGCGCCTTGGTCCTGCTGTCCGGCCAGGCGCTCGAGCTGCAGATTGCCGGTCAGGGCCTGGTGCGCCTGGATGGCCGAGGTGACTGCTGTCAGTTTGACGGGGCGGCCTCGGTGCTCGCCACGCCGCGCGGCGGGCCATGCCGTGTCCTCAACCTGATGTTCGCAGAAGATGCCGGCTGGCAGGGCAGGGTGCATGTCGCGGGCCCGCATATTGTGGCCGTCTTCTCCGATGGCCATGCCGTTGAGAAATTCTATGTCAGCGAAACCGACATCATGAGTACGAACCTGCCAGTTTTCACCCTGCGCCAGGGAAGCTCACCCCTGCTGATCTCCATGCCGCACATCGGCACGGAATTACCGGGTGCGCTGGCCGGCCGGATGACGCCGCATGCCGTCGCGTGCCACGACACCGACTGGCACCTTGATAGGCTTTATGGCTTTGCCGTCGAGTTGGACGCCACGCTGCTCATGGCGACTCATTCGCGGTATGTGGTCGACCTGAACCGTCCGCCCGACAATGCCAACTTGTATCCAGGCCGCAATACCACGGGGCTGTGCCCGGTCGACACCTTCGACCAGCACCCCCTCTACCTGGCCGGCCAGGAACCCGACGATGCCGATATCGCGCATCGCGTAGAATTTTTCTGGCGTCCCTATCATCAGGCGCTGGCCGGGGAATTGAGCCGATTGCGCGCACGGCATGGCTACGTGCGGCTGTGGGATGCGCATTCCATCCGCTGCGAGATTCCCCGGCTTTTCGAGGGACGGCTGCCGGACTTCAATCTCGGCACTGCCGACGGAGCCAGTTGCAGGCCGGAACTGGCCGATCAGGTCATGGCCGTGGCGCACCGCATACCCGGGCACAGCGCAGTGCTGAATGGCCGGTTCAAGGGGGGCTATATCACGCGCCACTATGGCGACCCCGCTCAGGGCGTCGATGCCATGCAACTCGAGCTGGCGCAGATCGCCTACATGGACGAAACGCCGCCGTACGCTTACGACGCCACCAAGGGAGCCGCGCTGCAGCCGCACCTGCTGGACCTTCTGCGTACCTTCATGGCGGGCCGCCCGGCATCGTAACGCGCGCTGCGATGGCAGCGCGCGACACACCCGCCGCTCAGGTGGTGGCCATGCCGCTGTGGCGCAGCAGCGCATCGATGCGAGGCTCTCGCCCCCGGAATGCCTGGAACGATTCGGCCGCAGGGCGCGCGCCGCCCACCGCAAGAATTTCTTTACGGAATCGAGCGCCGGTGTCCGCGTCCAGCGTGCCGTTGCCGCTCGCCTGGCCAGCCTCTTCGAATGCCTCGTAGGCGTCGGCCGACAACACCTCGGCCCATTTATAGCTGTAGTAACCCGCGCCGTACCCGCCTGCGAACAGGTGCGAAAAACTGTGCGGCAGCCGATGCCATGCCGGCGGGAACAACACGGCGACTTCATCGCGCACCTGTTGCAGCAACGCAAGCGTATCGGCAATGGAAGCGCCCTGGGCGCGATCATGCAGCAGCATGTCGAACAGCGCGAATTCGACTTGTCGCACGGCCTGCATGCCGCTTTGGAAGTTGCGCGCCGCCACGAGTTTGTCGAACAGTTCGCGCGGCAGCGGCCGCCCGTGCTCGGCATGTGCCGAAAGGCGCTGCACCACAGGCCATTCCCAGCAGAAGTTTTCCATGAACTGCGATGGCAGTTCGATGGCATCCCATTCCACGCTGGCAAACGCCGAAGCGGCCGGCTCGTCCACCTCGGACAGCAGTGCGTGCAAGGCGTGGCCGGTTTCATGGAACAGCGTGATGACGTCGTCGTGCGTCAGCAGCGCCGGCTTGCCGTCGCCGGGGCGCGCAAAATTGCAGGTCAGGTATACCACCGGCGTCTGCAGCTGGCCGTCCAGTCGGCGCCGATTGCGTTCGCTGTCGACCCAGGCGCCGCTTTGCTTGCCCGAGCGCGCATACAGGTCCAGGTACAGGTGGCCGACCTGCGCGCCGTCCGGGGTTTCCACCCGCACGCCGCGCACGTCATCATGCCAGCGCGAGACCTCGGTTTCGCGCAGCCGCACATCGAACAAGGTCTCGATGACCTCGAACAGGCCTTGCAGCACGCGCGGTTCGGTGAAGTATTGCTTGATCTCGTCTTCGGAATACGCGTATCGCGATTCGCGCAGCCGCTCGGAGGCGTAGGCAATATCCCAGGGTTGCAGCGTGTCCAGTCCCAGTTCGGACGCCGCGTAGGCTTGAAGTTCGGCCAGGTCCCGCTGGGCGTGCGGCTTGGCGCGCGACGCCAGGTCTCGCAGAAACTCGACGACTTCGCCGGCATCCCGGGCCATCCGCGTTTGCAGCCGCAGTTCGGCGAAGGTGCCGAAACCCAGAAGACTGGACTCTTCGGCCCGCAGGGCAAGCAGTTCTTCGATAAGAGGCGAGTTGTCGTAGCGGGCGTCGCCCTGTTCCGATGCCACGGTGCCGTACGCACGGTACATGGCTTCACGCAGGCTGCGGTCGCGCGAGTACTGCATGACCGGCAGATAGCACGGCATTTTCAGCGTGAGCTTCCAGCCCTGTTTGCCGTCTTCCTCGGCCGCCTGTCTTGCGGCCTGCCGCACGTCGGCCGGCAGGCCGTCCAGGCGCGCTGCCTCGTCGACGAAGAGCGCCCAGGTGTCGCGGGCATCGAGCACATTCTCGGAAAACTTCTGGGTGACCTGGGCTTCGCGGTCGGAGATGGCGGCGTAGCGCTCGCGCGGCGCGCCCTGCAATTCGACACCGCTGAGCCGGAAATCGCGAAGGGCCAGGTCGACGATGCGGCGCCGGACTGGATCCCAGGCCTCGAATGATTCGGACTCGCGCAGGCGCTGGTACTGCTTGTACAGGCCTTCGTGCAGCCCGACCCAGGTCGAGAACTCGGTCACCAGGGGCAGCGCCGCGTTGTACGCTTCGCGCAGCTCGGGGGTGTTGACCACGGCATTCAGGTGCCCAGCCACCGACCAGGCGCGCCACAACCGTTCGGTGGCGGTGTCCAGCGGTTGCACAACCGCTTCCCAGCTCGCGGGCAGGGAGGGATCCGCGGCCTTGTCCACCGCCTGGCGGGCGACGGCGAGCAGTTCCTCGATGGCCGGCACAATGTGCGCGGGTTTCACGGCCGCATAGTCGATCAGCCCGGAGACGGGAGCAAGCAGGGGATTTGGGGTCATGGAGGGGTCGCTGCGCGGATAGATGAAGGAACGGTAGAACTACAGGTAAGGGCGGCGCCGCCGAAATCAAGCGCCACGGCGGGGCCGGGCGGGGGCGGCAGCCCCCGGCGTTGTCCTATGGCCGTCCCGAACGGCCCGAGCCGGGGTAGGGGGGCCGCGTCCGCGCGGCACTGCGCCCGCTGCAGGCCATCGACGGCAGCCGTTGCGGCGTGCCAGGGGCCGTCAGGCTGCGGCGCGTTCGGCGGCCTCGACTGTATTGACCAGCAACATGGCGATGGTCATGGGGCCCACACCCCCGGGTACCGGCGTAATGGCCCCGGCCACCGTGCGGGCCGAAGCGAAGTCCACGTCGCCGCAGAGCTTGCCGTCGGCGCCGCGGTTGATGCCCACGTCGATCACGACGGCTCCGGGCTTGATCATGTCGCCCTTGATCATGCCGGGCTTGCCGGTGGCGACCACCAGCACATCGGCGCGGCGCGTCTGGCTGTCCAGGTCGCGCGTCTTGGAGTTGCATATGGTGACGGTGGCGCCGGCCTGCAGCAGCAGCATGGCCATGGGCTTGCCCACGATGTTGCTGGCCCCCACGATGACGGCTTCGGCGCCACGCAGCGCCACGCCTTCGGCCTCCAGCATTTTCATGACGCCATAAGGCGTGCAGGGCCGGAACAGGGGCCGACCCGTCATGAGCAGGCCGGCGTTGCTGATATGGAAGCCGTCGACGTCTTTTTCCGCCGCGATGGCTTCTATCACCTTGTGACTGCTCATATGCGGCGGCAGCGGCAACTGCACCAGAATGCCATGTATGGCCGGGTCGCGGTTCAGGGCGTCGATGCGCTCGAGCAGCTCGGCCTCGGACATCTCTGACGGATACTGTTCCTTGATCGAGTGCAGGCCCGCCTTTTCGCAGGCAGCGACCTTGTTGCGCACATAGACCTGGGAAGCGGGGTCATCGCCCACCAGCACGACGGCCAGTCCGGGCCGGGCGCCTTGCGCCGCAAGCTTCTGTACACGTTGGGCGACGTCTTCGCGTATGCGCTGCGCCAGGGCGGCGCCATCGATGATGCGTGCGTCGGTGCGCACCGCGGTGGAAGGGTCCTGCTGGGTCATGCATGTGCCTCGGGTTTGGCCAGGGCGACCTTCATCAGGTCGGCGACCGTGGTGACTTCAAGTTTTTCCATGATGTTGGCGCGGTGCGCCTCGACGGTCTTGATGCTGATGCCCAGATCGTCGGCGATCTGCTTGTTCAGGCGGCCGGCGACGATGCGCTCGAGCACCTGCTGCTCGCGGGCGGTCAGGCGCGCCAGCATTGCTTCGTGGTCTTTCTGGGCCTGGAACTGGCTCACGCGCTGCGTGGCCTGCTCCAGCATGCGCGCCACGATTTCACGCAGGTCGGATTCGTTGAACGGCTTTTCCAGGAAGTCGACCGCGCCTTTCTTCATGGTGGACACCGCCATGGGCACATCGCCGTGGCCGGTGATGAACACGATGGGCAGGGGCGCATTGCGCGCCAGGATCTGCTCCTGCAATTCCAGGCCGCTCATGCCCGGCATGCGCACGTCAGCAATCAGAACGCCGACCTGCGACGCGTCGTATTCTTCAAGAAATGTCTCGCCGCTGGCAAACGCGCGGACTCGGTAGCCATTGGCCTCGAGCAGCCAGCGCAAAGAATCGCGAACCGCTTCGTCGTCATCGACAATGAATACCGTGCTCGACTGGTGGGGGGTGTTCATGCGTGCAACTCCTCGGGCTGATCACTCTGCGCAAGCCGATCGGGCGTGGCGCAGGGCAGTGTAAAGCGGAAGATAGTACCGCCGGCGGGGTTGGGGTCGGCCCACAGGCGGCCGTGATGCGACTCGATAATCGTACGGCATATATTCAGCCCCATGCCCAGGCCCTGCGACTTGGTGCTGAAGAAAGGTTCGAACAGCCGTTCGGGCTCGGCCAGGCCGTGGCCCCGGTCGACGACCGCCACTTCGATCTGCTGTTCGTGCAGAATCACGGCGACCTTGAGCTCGTCGGATTCGCTGTTTTCCATGGCTTCCAGCCCATTCTTGAGCAGGTTGAGCAACACCTGCTCGATCAGGATGGGGTCGGCCAGTACGTCCGGCGCGTTCGAGGGCACGAACGGCTCAATGCGGATGCGGCGCTTGCGCGCGTCGATTTCGGCGAAGCCGATGGCATTGTCGACGATGCGGCTGATGGGTACGCGCTGGCGGCGCGGTTCGCTGCGTTTGACGAACTCCCGGATCCGGCTGATGATCTTGCCGGCGCGCTCGGCCTGCGCCGCCGCCTTTTCCAGTGCGGGCAGCAGCATCGTGGGGCTGGTGTGGCCGGCCTTCACCAGCGCCACGGCGCCCATGCTGTAGTTTGCGATGGCCGTCAGCGGCTGGTTCAGTTCGTGCGCCAGCGACGACGCCATTTCGCCCATGGTGGTCAGGCGGCTGGTCAGCTGGATTTTCTCTTGTTGCAGCCGCGACGCTTCTTCGTGCTGCCGCCGTTCGGTGATGTCGCGGGCCACTTGCATGCGCACGCGCCGGCCGTCGGTCCAGGCCAGCATGCGATGGTGCACCTCGAACCAGCGCTGTACCGAAGGCGCGAAAACCTCAACCGACTCGTCAGTGAAGCGGCCGCGGCGCCCGGCCAGCAGTTCGTCGTGTCCGCCCGTCTGCGCGCCGAACACGCGACGATAGGTGCGGTTGGCGAAAAGCAGCTCCAGTCCGTCATGGGTGTCGGCCGTCACCGAGATGGCATCGTCCAGGCCCTCGAGCACCGTCATGAAGCGTTCGTGGGCGGCGGTCAGGGCCTCGCGGATACGCTTGGGTTCGGTGATGTCCGTCATCGAAGTCATCCAGCCGATCTGCGTGCCGTTAGGGTCGAGCAGCGGCGATACATACATGCGGGCGGTAAAGCGCGAGCCGTCGCGCCGCTGCGCCTCGACCTCGAGCCCGCTGCTGGGGGTCTTGCCCGAGGTCAGCACGTCCAGCGTGTGCTGGTGCTGCTCGTGGCGGCCCGGCACCCAATACGGGAAGGGCGGGCTGCGGCCGATCAGGTCGGCTTCGTTCCAGCCGATCATGCGGCAGAAGGCCGGGTTCACGTAGGCAATGCGTCCTTCCATGTCGAGCACGCGCATGCCGGTCGACATGGAATTCTCCATCGCGCGCCTGAAGCCGGTTTCGGCAATCAGGGCGGCTTCGGCGGTGGAACGAAAGCGCGTATAGCGCCAGAGCATCAGCAGGCTGATGATGATCACGCACGACAGGGCCAGCACCACCCACAGCAGCCGTTGTTGGCGCACTTCCTGGTCGATGGTCACGAACATGACGCTGTCGTCGTGCAGGCGCTGCAGCCAGAAGAAGGCGCCCATGACGCAAAGGTACAGGATCAGCACTACCGCCGGCGTCACCCAGTACACGCCGCGCCGCCGCTGGCGTGCGTGGTCGTGAAACGAGTTGGGGATATTGGACTTGTGCTGGCTGGACATGGGGTTCGGGCCGTATCGAGCGGGCATTTTAGTGCCTGTTGCCGCCCTCCGTGCGATTAAGGCCGTCTATGGGTTGCTGCCGGGCTTGCCGCGATTCAGTTTATTGTCAATTTTCCATATTACGAAATGCCGTACCGCAACATGAAATTTTCCCGTGGTCGGGTTAATCTTCGCGTTTAGCGTTCCTTGCCGTACCCTATCGGGTCGAGTGGCACGGCGAGGGATAAACCCGGCATGTGCCGGAACATTGGTCTGCCCCATCCGCAATCCACGGGTGGGCGTGCTCAGAATTCACAGGAGACACACGATGTCCTCTAACGCCCAGGCTCGCGCGCTATCTGCCGCCAATGACGAAGACACCCTGGAAACCCAGGAGTGGCTCGAAGCCCTGGCCGCCGTGCTCGATCGCGAAGGTCCCGAGCGCGCCCACTATCTGCTGGAACGCCTGATAGACGCCGCCCGCCGCTCGGGGGCGCATATCCCATTTTCGCCCAATACGGCCTACGTCAATACCATTCCGCACGCGCTCGAACCCGCCCACCCGGGCAACCTCGAGCTGGAATCCCGCATACGCTCCTACGTGCGCTGGAACGCCATGGCGATGGTCGTGAAAGCCAACAAGCACAATCCGCCCGATGGCGGCGACCTGGGCGGCCACATCGCGTCGTTCGCGTCGCTGGCCACCATGATCGGCTGCGGCCAGAATCACTTCTGGCACGCCGAAACTGAGGAGCATGGCGGCGACCTGGTCTATTTCCAGGGCCACACCTCGCCCGGCATGTATGGCCGCGCCTATCTGGAAGGCCGCCTCACCGCCGAGCAGCTCGATCATTTCCGCCAGGAGGTCGATGGCAAGGGGCTGTCGTCGTACCCGCATCCGAAGCTGATGCCGGAGTTCTGGCAATTTCCCACGGTGTCCATGGGCCTGGGCCCCCTGATGGCCATTTACCAGGCGCGCTTCCTGAAATACCTGCACGCCCGCGGCATTGCCGACACCAGCAAGCGCAAGGTGTGGGTGTTCTGCGGCGATGGCGAAATGGACGAACCCGAATCGCTCGGCGCGATCTCGCTGGCCGCGCGCGAAAAACTCGACAACCTGATCTTCGTCATCAACTGCAACCTGCAGCGGCTGGACGGCCCGGTGCGCGGCAATGGCAAGATCATCCAGGAACTCGAAGGCGATTTCCGCGGCTCGGGCTGGAACGTCATCAAACTGATCTGGGGCGGCTATTGGGATCCGCTGCTGGCGCACGACAAAGAAGGCATTCTGCGCCAGATCATGGAAGAAACCGTGGACGGCGAGTACCAGGCGTACAAGGCCAACGACGGCAAGTTCGTGCGCGAACACTTCTTCGGCAAGCATCCCAAGCTGCTGGAAGCCGTGTCGCGCATGAGCGACGAAGACATCTGGCGCCTGAACCGCGGCGGCCATGATCCGCACAAGGTGTATGCCGCTTTCAAGTCGGCGTCCACCCACCAGGGCCAACCCACCGTCATTCTTGCCAAGACCATCAAGGGCTACGGCATGGGCCACGTGGGCCAGGCCAAGAACCCCACCCACCAGCAGAAAAAGCTGGAACTGGATGCAATCCGCGAATTCCGCGACCGCTTCGCCATCCCGATTCCCGACGACCAGCTCGAGAAGCTGCCGTATTTCAAGCCCGCGGACGATTCACCGGAAATGCAGTACCTGCATGAACGGCGCCGCGCGCTGGGCGGCTATCTGCCCAAGCGCCGTCCCAAGGCCGATGAACAGCTGAAGGTCCCGGCGCTGGATGCCTTCAAGGCCGTGCTCGAGCCCACCAGCGAGGGACGTGAGATTTCGACCACGCAGGCCTTCGTGCGGGTGCTGAACCAGGTCCTGCGCGACAAGGATCTGGGCCCGCGCGTGGTGCCCATCCTCGCCGACGAATCGCGCACCTTCGGTATGGAGGGCTTGTTCCGCCAGATCGGCATTTACGCACCCGAAGGGCAGAAGTACACGCCGGTCGATAAAGACCAGGTCATGTACTACAAAGAATCGGCCGATGGGCAGTTGCTCCAGGAAGGCATCAACGAAGCGGGCGCCATGAGCTCGTGGATCGCGGCGGCAACGTCGTATTCCACGAACAATCGCATCATGATCCCGTTCTTCATCTACTACTCGATGTTCGGGTTCCAGCGCATCGGCGACCTGGCCTGGGCAGCCGGCGACATGCAGGCGCGCGGTTTCCTGCTGGGCGGCACCGCCGGGCGCACCACGCTCAACGGCGAGGGCCTGCAGCACGAAGACGGCCATAGTCACATCCTGGCTTCCACCATTCCGAACTGCGTGTCCTACGATCCGACGTTCGCGCACGAGCTTGCCGTGATCATCCAGCATGGCCTGAAGCGCATGGTCGAGGACCAGGAAAATGTGTACTACTACCTGACGGTGATGAACGAAAACTACCCGCAGCCCGGTCTGACCAAGGGCGACGAGGAAGGCATCATCAAAGGCATGTACAAGCTGAAGTCGCATGGCAAGGGCAAGCTGCGGGTCCAGCTCATGGGCTCGGGCACGATCCTGCGCGAGGTCATGGCGGCCCAGGATCTGCTGGAAGCCGACTGGGGTATCGCTTCGGACGTCTGGAGCGTGACCAGCTTCACCGAGCTTCGCCGCGATGGACTCGATGCCGACCGCCACAATCTGCTGCATCCCGAGCAGAAGCAGCCTCAGGTGCCCTACGTCACCGCGCAGTTGGCCAAGACCGATGGCCCGATCATCGCGTCTACCGACTACATGAAGCTGTTCGCCGACCAGATTCGTCCGTTCGTGCCTAAAGACCGCACGTTCCGGGTGCTGGGCACCGACGGATATGGCCGCTCCGACTTCCGCTACAAATTGCGCGAGCATTTCGAAGTCGACCGCCACTTCGTGGTGCTGGCCGCCTTGCGCGCCCTCGCCGACGAAGGCAAGGTCCCGGTTGCCAAAGTGGCGCAAGCCATCAAGAAATACGGCATCAACCCTGACAAAGCCAACCCGCATCACGCCTGAAGGTAAACAGACATGAGCAAACTCGTGGAAATCAAGGTTCCGGATATCGGTGACTTCAAGGAAGTGGAAGTCATCGAGGTGCTGGTGGCCGAGGGCGATACCATCAAGGCCGAGCAAAGCCTGATCACCGTCGAGTCCGACAAGGCCTCGATGGAGATTCCGGCTTCGGCCGGCGGAGTGGTGAAGTCGGTCAAGGTCAAGGTCGGCGACAAGATCGCCGAAGGCAAAGTCATCCTGGAAATCGAAGCGGGCGAGGCGGCCGAGCCGGCTGGCGATGCCTCCGAAAAGCCGGCCGCCGAGGCAGCTGGCGGCGACGAGAAATCCTCCGGCGACGTGCCCACGACTCAAGGCCAGACCGTGGAAGATCCGGACGTGAAGCCTGCCGATGGCGAGGGCCAGGGGCAGGGCGGGGGCGTCGTCGAGATCGCAGTACCCGACATCGGCGATTTCAAAGAGGTCGAGGTCATCGAAGTGATGGTCGCCGTGGGAGACACCATCAAGGCCGAGCAAAGCCTGATCACAGTCGAGTCCGACAAGGCTTCGATGGAAATCCCTGCATCCGCCGGGGGCGTGGTCAAGGAAGTGAAGGTCAAGGTGGGCGACAAGGTCGCCAAGGGCACCGTCATCGTGATCGCGGAAAGCCAGGGGGCGGCGGGCGACGCCCCCCCGAAGGCCGCCCAGCCGGCTCCCAAGCCCGCCCAGGCGGCGGCATCGGAAGACAAGCCCTCCGGCAGCGCCTCGAGCGCGTCCGCGCCCGGCACCACCGGGTCCGCGAAGCCCGCTCCAACCGCGGCGCTTGAAGACGCGGACCTCAAGCCCGGGCAGTTGCCCCACGCGTCGCCCTCGGTGCGCAAGTTCGCGCGCGAACTGGGGGTCAATCTCAGCAAGGTAAAGGGCACTGGCCCCAAAGACCGCATCCTGGCCGACGACGTGCGCGCCTTCGTCAAACAGGCGCTGGCTGCTCCGGCGGCCGCCGCCGGGGCGCAAGCCGATGGCGCGGCATTGGGTCTGCTGCCGTGGCCGAAGATCGATTTCACCAAGTTCGGGCCGGTCGAGGCGAAACCGCTTTCGCGCATCAAGAAGATTTCCGGTGCCAACCTGCATCGGAACTGGGTAATGATTCCGCACGTCACCAACAATGACGAAGCCGACATCACCGACCTGGAAGCGTTGCGCGTCACGCTCAATAAAGAGAACGAGAAGTCCGGTGTGAAGGTCACGATGCTGGCCTTCCTGATCAAAGCCGTGGTTGCGGCGCTGAAGAAGTTCCCGGAGTTCAACGCCTCGCTGGATGGCGACCAGTTGGTCTACAAGCAGTACTACCATATCGGCTTTGCCGCCGACACGCCCAATGGGCTGGTGGTTCCGGTCATCCGCGACGCCGACAAGAAGGGCATCATCGACATCGCCAAAGAAATGGGCGAGCTGTCCAAAAAGGCGCGCGATGGCAAGATCTCGCCAGCAGACATGCAAGGCGGATGTTTCTCCATCTCGTCATTGGGCGGTATCGGGGGCACGCACTTCACACCCATCATCAATGCGCCGGAAGTTGCCATCCTCGGCGTATCGCGCTCGGTCCACAAGCCAGTATGGGATGGCAAGCAGTTCGTTCCGCGCCTGATCCTGCCGCTGTCGCTGTCATATGACCATCGGGTCATAGACGGCGCTGCCGCCGCGCGCTTCAACGCGTACCTGGGCCAATTGCTGGCCGACTTCCGTCGCATCGCGCTGTAACCGGGGGCCGTATGAGCAAACTCGTGGAAATCAAGGTTCCGGACATCGGTGACTTCAAGGAAGTGGAAGTCATTGAAGTGCTGGTGGCCGAAGGCGACACCATCAAGGCCGAGCAGAGCCTGATCACGGTCGAATCCGACAAGGCCTCGATGGAAATCCCGGCTTCGGCCGGAGGAGTGGTCAAGGCGGTCAAGGTCAAGGTCGGCGACAAGATTGCGGAAGGCAAGGTCATTCTCGAAGTCGAGGCGGCGGAATCGGCTCAGGCTGCCCCCGCCGATGCCGGTAAATCGGGCGCCGGCCAATCGCCGGACTCCGCCGACAACGGTGCGAGCACGAAGTCCGGGGGCGGCAACCCGTCCGCCGCTCAGCAGGTGCGCCCCGCAGATGACAAGCCCAAGGCAGCGGCGCCCGCCGCGGGATCGCCCGCCGCGGCGTCGCACGCAGGCTCTGCCGATGTAGAGTGCGATGTGCTCGTGCTGGGCGCCGGCCCCGGGGGCTATTCGGCCGCGTTCCGCGCCGCCGACCTGGGCCTGTCCACAGTGATGGTCGAGCGCTACGACACGCTCGGTGGAGTCTGCCTGAATGTGGGCTGCATTCCATCCAAGGCACTGCTGCACAACGCTGCCGTCATCGACGAAGCGCGGGCCCTGGCTGCCCATGGCATCAGTTTCGGCGAGCCCAAGATCGACCTGGACAAGCTGCGCGGCTACAAAGACAGTGTTGTCGCCAAGCTCACCGGCGGCCTGGCGGGCATGGCGAAGGCGCGCAAAGTCAAGGTGGTGACTGGCGTGGGCGAGTTTCTCGATCCGCACCATCTTGCCGTGAAGGGGGCGGACGGCCAAACGCAGACGATCCGTTTCAAGAGCGCCATCATTGCCGCAGGCAGCCAATCGGTGAAACTGCCGTTCCTGCCGGATGACGAGCGTATCGTCGATTCTACGGGCGCACTGCAGTTGCGAGGCATCCCGAAGAAAATGCTGATCATCGGCGGAGGCATTATCGGCCTCGAAATGGGCACGGTGTATTCCACGCTGGGTGCGCGCCTGGATGTGGTGGAAATGCTCGATGGCCTGATGCAGGGCGCCGACCGCGACCTGGTCAAGGTGTGGCAGAAGATGAACGCCGGGCGCTTCGACAACATCATGCTCAAGACCAAGACGGTGGGCGCCGAAGCCAAGAAGGACGGCATCTACGTCAGCTTCGAGGGCGAGGGGGCTCCCTCTGAGCCGCAACGCTATGACCTGGTGCTGCAGGCCGTCGGGCGCAGTCCCAACGGCAAGAAAATCGGTGCGGACAAGGCCGGCGTGGCGGTTACCGAGCGTGGCTTCATCGAAGTCGACCGGCAGATGCGTACCAATGTGCCACACATTTACGCCATCGGCGACATCGTGGGCCAGCCCATGCTGGCGCACAAGGCCGTGCATGAAGGGCATGTTGCCGCAGAAGCGGCCGCCGGGCAGAAGTCGTTCTTCGACGCCCGCGTGATTCCGTCGGTAGCCTATACCGATCCCGAGGTGGCCTGGGTGGGCCTGACGGAAGACGAAGCCAGGAAGCAGGGCATCAAGATCGAGAAGGGCCTGTTCCCATGGGCGGCTTCGGGCCGCGCCATTGCCAACGGACGTGACGAAGGCTTCACCAAGCTGCTGTTCGATGCGGAAACGCACCGCGTCCTGGGTGGCGGCATCGTGGGCACCCATGCCGGCGACCTGATCAGCGAGGTCGCGCTGGCAATCGAGATGGGCGCCGACATGGTCGACATCGGCAAGACCATCCACCCGCACCCCACGCTCGGGGAATCCGTGGGCATGGCGGCCGAAGTGGCAGAGGGTGTGTGCACCGACCTTCCTCCGGTCCGCCGGAAGTAGCGCCTGGTGCAGGGCCTGAAAAAGCCGCCTTCCAGGCGGCTTTTTCATGGCCGTTCGTGACATCCGTTGGACTGCGCGCGCAATGGAAACGGCCGGATGCATGGCATCCGGCCGTTCCTTCAGGAGGCGGCCTCGTGGGCCGCCACCTTGTCCCGACTGGGCGTTGCTGCCGCGGATTAACGCAGCAGCGACAGCACCGTCTGCGGAACCTGGTTGGCTTGCGCCAGGACCGAGGTGCCTGCTTGTTGAAGGATCTGCGCCTTGGTCATGTTCGACACTTCCGTGGCGTAGTCTGCGTCTTCGATACGCGAGCGCGCGGCCGACAGGTTGTTCACCGTATTGTTCAGGTTGGCGATCGTCGATTCGAAACGGTTCTGGATGGCACCGAGGTCGCTGCGCAGCGAGTCCACCGTGGCCAGCGCCGAATCCAGCTTGGCCAGGGGGTTGGCCGACGATGCGCCGTCGAATTCGGCGGTCGTGCCCACATCGATCGTCACCGTTCCGGCGGTGCCAGTGACGGCGCCAGCGGCGTAGTTCTTGCCGCCATACGTCACGTACCCGGAGGTACCGTCTGCCGCGAGCTTGACGGCAGCGCCCGACACGGTGCCGGTCAGGCCGTCGGCGGTCGTGACGGTCAGGTCGTTGGTGACCAGGGCCACCGCGCCGGCGTCGATGTCCACTGCATACACATCATCGCCATGCTTCACGGCATACTGCGTGGTGCCGGCGCCGGACGCGTCCTGTACGTTATGCAGCGACAGCTCGCTGGCGTTCACCGTTTTACCCAGCGCAGCGCTGAGCGAGGTCGCGACGTCGTCCAGGTTCACCGCGGTAGGCGCGGCTTCGCCGTCGCCCAGTTCGGTGATCTTGGCACTCAGCGTCGGCGACGACGATGCGATCGAGAAGCCGCCCAGGCCCAGCGTCGAGCTGTTGATCTGCTTGAGGTCGATCGTAATGGTTTCGGAGTCGTTGGCGCCGACCTGGATCGTCAGGCCCTGGTCGCTCGAAAGGACCTTCACGCCGTTGAACTGCGTTTGCTCGGACACACGATCGATTTCGCCGAGACGTTGCTGGATTTCAGCCTGGATCGACTCCAGATCCGAGCCCGAGTTCGTCCCGTTCGTGGCCTGCACGGTCAGTTCGCGGATGCGCTGCAGGTTGTTGTTGATCTCGTTCAGGGCGCCCTCGGTCGTCTGGGCGATCGAGATGCCGTCGTTGGCATTGCGGGCAGCCTGGGTCAGCCCGCGCACGTTCGCGGTGAAACGGTTGGCGATCGCCTGGCCGGCCGCATCGTCCTTGGCGCTGTTGATGCGCAGGCCGGAGGACAGACGCTCGATGGCCGAACCCAGGGCGGATTGGGACTTCGTCAGGTTGTTTTGCGCAACCAGCGACAGGTAATTGGTGTTGATAACAGCAGCCATGAATAGCTCCCAAGAGAGAAAGGCTTCTTCAAACCGGGCAGCCAGGCCGCCCACTACGCGAGGCTTCATGCCCCGCTGCCCTGGGTAACGGCGCGACAATCGGCAACTTAAGTGCGTTTGCTCGCAAATTTGCGGCGGTCTCGGACGGATGTCGCTACAGCACTTGGGCGAGCTTGCCTTGCGCCGGGAGCTGATGCCAGGCGCCGGCTTTGAGGCGCGCGCGGATGCGCGAGGTGGCCTGACTGCGCAATTGGCAGACGCGGGCCTCGGTGACCTCGAGCACGGCGCCGATTTCTTTCAGGTTCAAGCCCTGCTCATAGCAGAGCGAAAGCACGAGCTTCTCACGTTCTGGAAGCACCTCGATGGCCTCCACCAGAGCTCGGCGCAGATCGCCGGCCAGCAACGCGTCCAGCGGGTCTGCAGAGGTGTCGGCAGGGGTGTCATGCCAGAAGTGCGACTCGCTGTCTCCGGAATCCAGATCGTCATAATGAAGTATCTGAATGCCGCGCGCGTCATTGAGCATGGACTGGTATTCGGCCAGCGGCAACTCCAGCTCTTCGGCGATTTCCCCTTCCGACGGCGCGCGCATCAGTTCCTGTTCTTTTCGCTGGATTGCCGCTTCGATGCGCTTGCTTTTGCTGCGTACGCTGCGTGGCAGCCAGTCCTGGCTGCGCAACTCGTCCAGCATGGCGCCCCGGATCCGTGCGGTCGCATAGGTTTCGAATTGCGCGTCTGGGGTTTCCTGATAGCGCCGCACGGCGTCCAGCAAGCCAATCATGCCGGCCTGGATCAGATCGTCCAGTTGCACGCTGGACGGCAGCCGGGCCAGCAATTGGAGCGCCAGCTTGCGCACCAGCGGGGCGTAGCGCACCAGGGCGTCATCGGCGTAGGACATGCGTTTTCGTCGACCTCTAGATCAAGCGACGATTGTGGCCATCCCTGCGTATTTCATTCGTACAAAAAAGAAAGCTTTTTACGGGTTGTTTCAGGATTGACGGGTGCAAAAACCGTTGAAAATGTAACGTTACTGTATCTTTTATGCCAAATTTATCTTCAACAGTCGAAATGAGTGGGAAATGTCATAGAAACTGACAATATGCATGATAAATTGAACGCATATTGGCAATTATAGATACATTTAGTATCTACGGCGTGCAGGTTACCCCAGGGAAGCGGGGAATTTGCAATTCCATAGAAAATGTTACACAAGCTTTTTAGGAGCCCACAGCGTGAACACAGCAGATAGTTCTTTGCTCGCCGATATTCGGGAAGTCAATCTCTCGTACCTGCTCCTCGCCCAGCGCATGCTGCGCGACGACTATGCGGCGTCAATGTTCCGCCTTGGGTTCAGTAACGAAGTGGCCGACATCCTGATGCGCCTGTCACCGGCCCAGCTCGTCAAGCTGGCCAGCTCCAGTTCTTTGTTGTGCCGGTTCCGCTTCGATGACTACAGCCTGTTGTCGGCTTTGACCCACGACGTGCTGGGCGGCGCATTGCAGCAAGCGCATGCGACCATATTGCTGGCCAAGCAACCCGTTGAGCAGTTGGCGTGATGTCGCGTGCCACCATGCCAGCCAAAAGCGTTTCGCAGGAAGCCGACGACATCCTTCTTGCCAGCGCCATGATTTCACTGGGTGCACGGTTGCAAGTGCTGGAGGCCGAAACCCGGCTCAGTCACGACCGGCTTTCCCGCCTTTATCGCGAAATCCGTGGGTGTTCGCCTCCCAAGGGCATGCTGCCGTTCTCGGTGGACTGGTTCATGACCTGGCTGCCCAACATCCATTCTTCGCTGTTCTATAACGTGTACTCGTTCCTGAATACACGTACCGCCAATCGCGGCATTCGGGCGACCATCGACGCCTACCGCTTGTATCTGGAACACGCCGGCGTGGAGAACCAGGGCGATGAGCCCCTGCTCAGTTTTACCCGCGCATGGATGCTGGTCCGCTTCTTCGATAGCGGCATGCTCCAGTTGTCGCCATGCCGGCAGTGCGGTGGGCATTTCATCGCGCACGCGCATGATCCGCAGGGCGATTTCATCTGTGCGATCTGCCGTCCGCCGCCTCGCGCGGGCAAAACGCGGGCAGCGGCCCGCGCCCGTGCAGCGCAGCGAGACGGACATCCAGTGGCCACCCAGGCTGCCACCGGCCGCGCCTGAGTGGCCGGCAATAAGTCCAAAAGCCCCTGAAAAATCCCCGTAACCCGTGCTTTTACGCACGGGTTGACGGGTGATCATTGTCGCCAACTCCAGATTCGATGGCAGAGGCCCGATGTGTTGATTGTTATTGGTTATACGGTGGTGCTCGTTGCCGTGATAGGCAGCTTTGTAGCTTTGGGCGGCCATCTGGGCGCGCTGTACCAGCCGTTTGAGTTGACACTGATCGCGGGCGCTGCGCTTGGCGCGTTCCTGGCGGGCAACAGCCGCAAATCGCTGGTGCTGATGGGACAGGCGCTGCCGCAGGCCGTCAAGGGAGCCCCATACAGTAAAGAGGTCTACATGGAACTCATGGCCCTCTTGTACGTCCTCTTGAACAAAGCGCGCCGCGAGGGCCTGATGGCCATCGAATCGCATATCGAAGATCCCGATGCGAGCGCTATCTTCAGCGAGTATCCGCGCATTCGCCAAGACGCCCGCCTGATGGAGTTCATTACCGATTACCTGCGCATCATGATCAGCGGAAACATGAGCTCCTTCGAGATCGAAACGCTGATGGACGAGGAAATCGAAACTTATCGTCATGAACGCGATGTCCCTTGCCACGCCCTGCAGCAGGTAGCCGATGCGTTGCCGGCCTTCGGTATCGTCGCGGCAGTGCTGGGCGTGATCAAGGCGCTGGGCTCGGTAGACCAGCCGCCCGCGGTGCTGGGCGATCTTATCTCCAAGGCCATGGTCGGTACGTTCCTGGGCGTGTTGCTGGCCTATGGATTCGTTGGACCGTTGGCGGCCCGTCTGGGGCAGCGCACCGCCGAATCGGTCAAGGTGCTCGAGTGCATCAAGGTGACGCTGCTCGCCAGTATGAACGGATATCCGCCCCAGCTCGCCGTGGAGTTCGGCCGGAAGGTGCTGTTCTCTTCGGTGCGTCCCTCGTTCGGTGAGCTGGAAGAGCACGTGCGCCAGGCCAAGTCCGCCGCCACCGGCCGCGCCTGACGGGGCGGCAGATGAGTTCGCTGAACAATCACAGGGTAGTGGTGCGCCGCAAGCGCATTGCCCGGCCCGTGCACCACGGCGGCAGCTGGAAGATCGCCTATGCGGACTTCATCACCGCGATGATGGCGTTCTTCCTTGTCATGTGGCTGATTGCCATCGTGCCCAAGGAAGAGTTGAGCGGTCTGGCCGAATATTTCCGCACGCCGCTGAAGGTGGCGTTGACCGGCGGGCCCAACCAGTCGGCCGAGACCAGCGCCATACCGGGCGGCGGGCGCGATCCGTTGCGCGATGAGGGCGAGGTGCGCAAGGCCGACGGTCAGCGCGTGCAGGCGCAGGTGCAGCCAGACTCGGAACGCCGCGATCGCCATGCCCTGGAGCGCCTGAAGCGGCGGCTGGACGCCATGCTGGAGGAAAACCCTGTACTGAAGAATTTCCGCCCGCAACTGCTGATCGACATGACGACTGAAGGGTTGCGCATCCAGATCGTGGACAACCAGAATCGGCCGATGTATGCCACCGGCAGCGCCGAGGTGCAGCCCTATATGCGGGATATTCTTCGCGAGCTCGGGCCAGTGCTCAACGAGCTTCCCAACAAAATCAGCATCGCCGGGCATACCGATGCCACCCAGTATGCACGCGGCGAACGCGCCTACAGCAATTGGGAACTCTCCGCCGACCGTGCCAACGCGGCACGTCAGGAACTGGTGGCCGGCGGTATGGCCGAGGGCAAGCTGATGCGCATTCAGGGGCTGTCTTCCAGCATGAGCCTGGTTAAAGATGATCCGTATGCTGCCGTTAACCGTCGCATCAGCCTGGTGGTGTTGAACCGACGTACCCAGCAACAGATCGAGCAGGAGAACGCGGCTGCGGCCGACCTGAGCGGCCGCAATGCCGGCGAGATCGGCGATGCTCTGGCAGATCAGGCCACGCCCGGCGATACGGCAAGGTAGTCATGACGGCAACGATATTGGTGGTGGACGACTCGGCAACGATGCGCATGATCGTCGAGGCGACATTGAGCGAGGCTGGTTGGCGCGTGCTGACCGCCAGCGACGGAAGCAAGGCGCTGGAAATCGCGGACTCCAGCCCTGTCGATATGCTGGTCAGCGACTGGAACATGCCGGTGATGGGCGGGTTGGCGCTCATACAGAATTTGCGCGCCCACCCGCGATACCGGAATCTGCCTGTGTTGGTGCTGACCACCGAAGATGACGGGCAATGCAAGAGCGCTGCACGCGACCTGGGCGTTTCGGGCTGGTTGAACAAGCCGCTGGATCCGGCCGTGCTGTTGGAGCTGGCATCTGAACTGCTCGGCGCTCAGCCCGACGCACGAGCATGAACGAATAAAGGCAAACGGTCTATGAGCGGCGGTCTGGATCTCAGTCAGTTCTACGAGACGTTCTTCGACGAGGCAGACGAACTGCTCGCCGAGATGGAACAGTTGTTATTGATGCTGGACGTCAACAACCCTGACGTCGAGCAGCTGAACGCCATCTTCCGGGCGGCGCACTCCATCAAAGGTGGCGCGGCGACGTTCGGTTGTTTCCAGCATCTTGCCGGCACAACCCATCTGCTTGAAAACCTGCTGGATGCGATCCGGCGCGGCGAGATGGCGCTGCGTTCCGACATGGTGGATATCTTCCTGGAAACCAAAGACGTGCTGAAGAGCCAACTGGACACTTACCGCGCTTCGGAAGAGCCGGAAGAGGCTGTATATGAAAGGATCTGTGCAGTCCTGCGGCAACTGGCTCACGAGCACGAGCGGAATCCTTCCGCCACCCGCGTAGATATGCCGGTGGCGATGACTGGCGAGCCCGCCTCGCCGGCCAACCCGACGCCGGTCGATACGGCAGCGCCGCTGCCGGCCGCGGATACCACGGGTGGGTCGAACCTGCCATACCAGCTAAGCATTGCAGGCATATCAGACCGGGATGCCCAGGCGCTGGTGGAAGAAATGGGCAATCTGGGCAAGGTGCTCGGGCATGAGCGCGAGGATGGCGGCCTGACCGTGTGGGTCGACACCACTTGCTCGGCGGGCGACATCGAGGCGGTGTGCTGCTTTATTGTCGACGCCAGCCAGCTGGAGCTGCGCAGGGGTGCACCGCCGAAACCGGGCGAGGCAGACATGCCTGCAGACGCCGCGCCAGTCTCTGTTATCTGTGCCTCACCGCAGGCGGGCACCGGTCCCGCAGCGGCGAACGGGAGTTCCGCCAGCGAGAAGGGAGCCAGCGGGGGCGCGGGAAAGCCAGCCCGAGCTGCGCCGGCCTCCAGCGCCGACAAAGAATCAACATCGATACGCGTGGGCGTCGAGAAGGTCGATCAGATCATCAACTTGGTGGGCGAACTGGTCATCACTCAGGCGATGCTGGCCCAGACGGCTTCGACGCTGGATCCCGTGCTTCACGACCGCCTGCTCAACGGCATGGAGCAGCTCGAACGCAATGCACGCGACCTGCAGGAAGCGGTGATGTCGATCCGGATGATGCCCATGGACTACGTGTTCAGCCGCTTTCCGCGGCTGGTCCGCGACATCGCCGTCAAGATGGGCAAGCAGATCGAATTGCAGACCTATGGCCGGGCGACAGAGCTGGACAAGAGCCTGATCGAGCGCATCATCGATCCGCTGACCCATCTGGTGCGCAATAGTCTGGACCACGGCATAGAGACGCCTGAAAAGCGGATCGCCGCGGGCAAGGACCCGGTGGGACAGCTGATTCTGTCGGCCGAGCATAACGGCGGCAATATTGTGATCGAGGTCAGTGACGACGGCGCCGGCCTGAACCGCGAGAGGATCCTGAAGAAGGCCATGGCGCAGGGCATGGCGGTCAATGAGAACACGCCCGATGAAGAGGTCTGGCAATTGATCTTCGCGCCGGGCTTCTCAACGGCCGAACAGATCACGGATATCTCGGGCCGCGGCGTGGGCATGGATGTCGTGCGTCGCAACATCCAGGACATGGGCGGACATGTGCAGCTTTCCTGCGTGCCGGGCGAAGGCACCACCACGCGCATCGTGCTTCCCCTGACGCTGGCCATCCTGGACGGAATGTCAGTGCGGGTCGGAGCAGAAACCTTCATTTTGCCGTTGAACCATGTCACGGAGTCCCTGCAGCCCGTGCCGGAACAGATGTATTCCGTGGCCGGCGACGAGCGCGTGATGCAGGTCCGTGGCGAGTACCTCCCTTTGGTGGAACTGCATCGGGTATTTGGCGTTGCGGGTGCGCAGACTGACCCCACGCAGGCGATTGCCGTGATCATGCAGGCGCAGGACCGCCGGTTCGCATTGTTGGTGGATCACCTGGTGGGGCAGCACCAGGTCGTGGTCAAGAATCTGGAATCGAACTATCGCAAAGTTCCCGGCGTGTCGGCGGCGACCATTCTGGGCGACGGCAGTGTGGCACTCATCGTGGATGTGTTTGCGCTGGCGCGTGCGAATCGCGAGAAATGGGCGCAACCCGACGCCGTACTGAATTGACGGAGAATCATCATGGCAGCCAAACCGCATACGCAGGCCGCGCGCGTCGAAGACGTCGGCAGTGAGTTCCTGGTGTTCACGCTGGGCGAAGAAGAGTACGGCATCGATATCCTGAAGGTGCAGGAGATTCGGGGGTATGACGCGGCCACCGTGACCAGAATCGCCAACGTGCCCACGTTCATCAAGGGGGTGACGAACCTGCGCGGCATCATCGTGCCTATCGTTGACCTGCGGATCAAGTTCAGCCTCGGTCGCGTGGAGTACAACGAGCAAACCGTGGTGATCATCCTCAACCTGGATCATCGTGTGGTCGGGATCGTGGTGGATGGGGTCTCGGATGTACTGATGCTGAATGCCGGGCAGGTGAGGGCGGCGCCAGAGTTCGGTGCGACGTTGTCCACCGAGTATCTCACCGGCCTGGGCACTGTCGACGACCGCATGCTTATTCTGGTCGACATCGAAAAGCTGATGACCAGCGACGAAATGGCGCTGGTCGAGAAGGCGGCATCGTAAGGGGCGGGCGGCAGGGCCTGGTGCAGGCCCCCTGCCGTTCATCGTTGGAGATCGGTTTCAATCATGCGCAAGTTCCTGGCCGACATGAAGATACGCACCAGCCTGCTGATCGTGCTGGCCTTTTTCTCGTTGCTGCTGGTGATAGGCGCGGCGCTCGGCGTCGTTTCGTTGCGGGTCAGTAACACGACCCTGGCAGAGATCCGGCAGGCCCAGGACGTCGGGGATGCCTTGGCACGCGCCCTCAATCGCTATCAAGAGGGGGTGAACGCCGTGTCACGGGCGGAAAATGCCCGCTATGCCGAGCGAGTCAGCGCGACGGCCGCGGCAGGCAGCCGCCCGGGCCCGGACGCGCGAGGTCTGCTGCAAGCGGCCAGTGTGGCAATGACGCAAACCCAGTCCGAGTTTGAGCATTTCAAGGGCCTTCCGCGCCCCGAAGCCTCGCACGACATCCTGGCCGAGGTCGACGCTGCCTATAGCGCCGTGGTGAATCAGGGCGTCGTTCCGATGCTCCGCGCGCTGGAACAGGCCGATCTGGCGGCTTACCAGACAACTGCGCAATTGCTGCACGATACGCTGGAAGGGCGCTTTTCTCAGGCGGTGGGCGCTTTTGATTCCTGGCGCTCTGCTTTGCTTCAGGACCGTTATCTAAAGGCAACGCAGCGCTACCAGGGTGTACTGATCGCGGTAGGGCTGGGCGGCGGCATGGCGGGGTTGCTGGTCTGGGCCACGTATGCCTTCCTACGGCGGCGCGTTCTGCTGCCGCTGCAACTCGCCGGCCAGCATTTCGACAAGATCGCGGGTGGGGACCTGACGGCGCGCGTGGAAGTGCGCAACAGCAACGAGATCGGGCAGCTGTTCGCGGCGCTCAAGCGCATGCAGGAGAACCTTGCGCGTACGGTGTCGCAGGTTCGCCGCGGAGTGGATGAGATCAACGTGGGCTCGCGCGAGACAGCGTCGGGCAACACCGACCTGAGCAGCCGCACGGAGCAGCAGGCGGCGTCGCTGGAGGAGACGGCGGCGTCGATGGAAGAGCTGGCCTCGACGGTCAAGCAGAACGCGGACAACGCACGCCAGGCGAACCAGCTGGCGGCCAGCGCGTCGGACGTGGCCGAGCGTGGCGGTGCGGCAGTATCCGAGGTGGTGCACACGATGCAGGCGATATCGGCGAGTTCGCGCAAGATATCGGAGATTGTGTCAGTGATTGATGGCATCGCGTTCCAGACCAATATTCTGGCGCTGAACGCGGCGGTGGAAGCGGCGCGGGCGGGCGAGCAGGGCAAGGGGTTCGCGGTGGTGGCGGGCGAGGTTCGCTCGCTGGCGCAGCGCAGTGCGCAGGCGGCCAAAGAGATCAAGGTGCTGATCGAGGACTCGGTGAGCAAGGTGGGCACGGGCTCGCAGCAGGTCGAGCGTGCCGGGGCGACGATGCAGGAGATCGTGGCCTCGGTCAAGCGGGTGACGGACATCATGGGCGAGATATCGGCGGCCTCGGAAGAGCAGTCGGGCGGGATAGATCAGGTCAATCGCGCGGTGTCGCAGATGGATGAAGTCACGCAGCAGAACGCGGCGCTGGTGGAAGAGGCGGCCGCGGCGGCGGGATCGCTGCAGGAGCAGGCGCAGCAGCTGGCCGAGGCGGTGGCGGTATTCAAGATCAACGCGGGAGAGGTGATCGAAGTGGACGCCCCTCAGGTGGGCGATGCCCGGACCGCCATCAAGCCCCCGGGGAGTCGGGCGGCCGGCCCCAGGGGCGCCTTGGCCTTGCAGCACTGACGCCATGGCAAGTTCCGCTGCGGGTGCCGCTCTACAAGCCGAACGGCCTTTCGACTTCCAGGAAGCCGACTTTGCGCGCGTGCGCCGCATGATCCATGAGCGCGCAGGCATCTCGCTGGGCGAGCACAAGCGCGAGATGGTGTACAGCAGGCTGACCCGCCGGCTGCGCGCATTGGGCAGGCAAGATTTTGCAGGCTACCTGGACCATCTGGAAAGCGATCCCAGGGCACGGGAGTGGGAAGACTTTGTCAACGCACTGACGACCAATCTCACGGCATTCTTCCGCGAATCGCATCACTTTCCCATACTCGCGGATCTGGTTCGCAACCGTTCCGACCCCATCTCGGTATGGTGCTGCGCCGCGTCCACAGGCGAAGAGCCTTATTCCATCGCGATCACGCTGGCAGAGACGCTCGGCGCGCGGGCCACCCGCGCCAGTGTCCTGGCCACTGACATCGACACACAGGTATTGGATCGCGCGCGAACTGGCGTATATGCCGCGGAACGCGTTGCTCGAATGGACGCGAACCGGTTGAAGCGGTTCTTCCTTCGCGGACGAGGCGCGAATGCCGGACAAGTGAGAGTGCGCCCGGAGCTGGCGTCGATGGTGCGGTTTGAGTCCCTGAACTTGCTGGCTCCTGCGTGGCCGCACACGGAACGCTTCGACGCGATTTTCTGCCGCAACGTCATGATTTACTTCGACAAGCCCACTCAGGCCAACATTCTGAACCGGTTCGTCCCGTTGCTGAAAGAGGGCGGACTGCTGTTTGCCGGGCATTCGGAAAATTTCACCTATATCAGCCGCGACTTCCGCCTGCGCGGCCAGACCGTTTACGAGTGCGTGGCCACGCACCCGCACCGTTGAGGCTGCGAGAATGAAGAAGATCCGGGTTCTGTGCGTCGACGATTCAGCCCTGGTGCGAGGGCTGATGACCGAGATCATCAACGCGCATCCTGACATGGAGGTCGTGGCTGTCGCCCCAGACCCCCTGGTCGCACGCGAACTGATCAAGCAGCACCATCCGGATGTCCTGACGCTGGATGTGGAAATGCCACGCATGGACGGACTCGACTTTCTTGAAAAGCTGATGCGGCTGCGACCCATGCCGGTTGTCATGGTGTCGTCATTGACCGAGCGCGGAGGCGAAACGACGATGCGGGCTCTGGAACTGGGCGCCATCGACTTCGTGACCAAACCCAAGTTGGGCATACGCCATGGGCTGCTCGAGTACTCGGAACTGATTGCCGACAAGATCCGCGTGGCAGCGCGGGCGCGGCTGCGTCCGCCTGCGCGGGTCGCCCCGGTGGCGAATACCCCCCAACGTCTGCGCAGTCCATACGCCAGCTCGGAAAAGCTTGTCATGATGGGCGCATCCACGGGCGGCACCGAAGCCATACGCGAAGTGCTGATGCCGATGCCAGCCGACAGCCCCGCCATGTTGATCACCCAGCATATGCCGGCCGGATTCACGCGCTCATTCGCGCAGCGCCTCGACGCCTTGTGCGCCGTGACGGTGCGCGAGGCCACGCATGGCGAACGGGTTCTGCCAGGGCATGTGTATCTTGCGCCGGGGGGCGAAACCCATATGAAGCTAGGACGCAGCGGTGCCAATTACATCATCGAGCTCGAGGCGACCGACCCGGTCAACCGCCATCGGCCGTCGGTGGATGTGCTGTTCCGGTCGGCGGCGCAAGCGGCGGGGGCCAACGCGATCGGCGTCATCCTGACCGGCATGGGCAAGGACGGAGCCGCCGGCCTCCTGGCCATGAAGCAGGCGGGGGCACATACGCTGGCGCAGGACGAAGCAAGCTGCGTGGTATTCGGAATGCCGCGCGAGGCCATCGCGCTGGGAGCCGCCGCCGAGGTCGTGCCCTTATGGGCCATGGGTGAGCGCATCTTGAGCAGGCTGGGCGACCGCGCAACCCGCGTCTGAGGCCGGGGCCGACCAACCTGACCAGGCCTGCCGACTCCCAGGATCGTCATGGCTTTCGACGGTCCGGATGGCGGGCGTGGATCAACGAACAACTACTGGAGTGAAAAATGATCGACAAGGGCATGAAGATTCTCGTGGTGGATGACTTTCCTACCATGAGGCGCATTATCAGAAACCTGCTCAAAGAGCTCGGTTTCGAAAATGTAGACGAGGCGGAAGACGGTGCCATCGCGCTCGAGAAGCTGCGCAATGGCGATTTCCAGTTCGTCGTTTCCGACTGGAATATGCCAAACCTGGACGGACTGGAAATGCTCAAGCAGATCCGGGCGGATGCCGCGCTGAAGAAGTTGCCGGTACTGATGGTGACGGCCGAGGCAAAAAAAGAGAACATTGTGGCTGCCGCTCAGGCGGGCGCCAGTGGCTATGTGGTCAAGCCCTTCACGGCCGCCACCCTGGAAGAAAAACTTAACAAGATTTTCGAGAAACTCGCCGCCTGAGGGGACGTATGAGCGCATTGGAATCAAGCAATACCGGAGACCCTGGCGATCTGATCCACCGAATCGCCTCGCTGACGCGCATGCTGCGCGACAGTATGCGCGAGCTGGGTCTGGACCAGGCGATCAAAGACGCGGCGCAGGCCATACCTGACGCGCGTGACCGATTGCGTTATGTCGCCCAGATGACTGAGCAGGCGGCCAACAGGGTGTTGAACGCCACGGACGCGGCTACGCCGCTGCAGGAACAGTTGTCACGCTCGGCTCAAGCGCTGGACGCACGCTGGCAACAATGGTTCGACCAGCCATTGGAATTGCCCGAGGCGCGCGAATTGGTGAAGGATACGCGAGCCTTTCTGGGGGAGGTCCCCGCCCATGCTCAGCAAACCCAGAACCGCCTGATGGAAATCGTGATGGCCCAGGATTTCCAGGACCTGACCGGACAGGTCATCATGCGCATGATGGACGTTGTGGGCGCAATAGAGCGGGAACTGCTGCAAGTGCTGCTGGACAACGTGCCTCAGGAGCGGCGCGACGAGGCCCAGACGCTGCTGAACGGACCACAGGTCAGTCCAGCGGGAAAGGCCGACGTGGTGACCAGCCAGGACCAGGTCGACGATCTGCTGGCAAGCCTGGGTTTCTAGTATTTCTGCACAGCGGCGCCGAATAGCAGCGGTTTACGCCTGCTTCTTGGTTGATCGTTCGCGAGCCCGGGATTCTAGAATCTCGGCGGGCCGTCCCGTTTCGATGCGCGGACGGCGAAAGACACCGCGAGCATGGCCGACGAAAGCGATCTTGAGAAAACCGAATCTGCTTCACCTCGGCGCCTGGAAAAGGCGCGCGAAGAAGGGCAGATCGCGCGCTCGCGCGAGCTCGGTACCTTTCTGCTGCTGGCCGCGGGCGCAGGCGCGCTGTGGCTCAGCGGTTCTCTGCTGTATCGAGGCCTGACCGGCGTGCTGGGCGCCGGGCTGGGTTTCGATTCCCGACTGGCGCGCGACGACGGAATCATGGTGGCACAGGCCGTCAATAGCGCCGGACAGGTTTTGTGGCTGATGATGCCCATTTTTGCCGTGCTCATGGTGGTTGCGGTACTGAGCAGTGTGCTGCTGGGAGGCTTTGTGTTGTCGGGCAAGCCTTTGCAGCCGAAGTTGTCCAAACTGAGTCTGTGGTCGGGCCTCAAGCGCATGGCGTCCGCGCAGACTGTGGTGGAGCTTGTCAAAGCCATAGCGAAGGCATTGCTGGTCGGCAGTGTGGCTGTAGCCGTCATTTCCAGTCATCGCGACGAGATGCTGGGGCTGATGCATGCCGCACCCACCGCCGCGCTGGCGCGTGCCCTGGAATTGGTGGCGCTGTGCGCCGCCTTGATTGTTGCATCGCTGGCAATCATCGTGGTGCTGGATGTTCCCTGGCAGATGTGGAGCCATCTGAAGAAATTGCGCATGTCCAAAGAGGACGTGCGGCAGGAACACAAGGAAAGCGACGGGGACCCTCACATCAAGGCCCGGATCCGCCAGCAGCAACGCGCCATGGCCCGCAGGCGCATGATGACTGAGGTGCCGCGAGCCGATGTGGTGGTCACGAACCCGACGCATTACGCGGTGGCATTGCGATATGCCGAGGGCGAGGCCGCGCCGCGGGTCGTGGCCAAGGGCAGGGGACTGGTGGCGGCGCGCATCCGTGAACTGGCCGCCGAGCACCGCGTTCCTGTTCTGGAGGCCCCGCCCCTGGCCCGCGCCCTGCACCAGCATGTAGACATAGGCCAGGAGATCCCGGCGGCCCTGTACACCGCCGTTGCCGAGGTGCTGGCCTGGGTCTTCCAGTTGCGCAGCTGGCGGACCGAGTGGGGTGCAGAGCCCACGGCCCCAGCCAGCCTGCCCGTACCTGCCGACCTGGATCCGCTGGCTGACGCTTCGTCGCGCCACCGCCCGAGAGAGTCATACGCATGAGTGAATTGCTATCCGCTTTTAAGACCCACGGCGCGGCGAACGCCAGGCTGCTGGCCGGCCCGGTATTGATCGTGCTGGTGCTGGGCATGATGGTGCTGCCCCTGCCCACTTTCCTGCTCGATCTGCTTTTCACTTTCAACATCGCTCTTTCGGTAATGATCCTGCTGGTGGCGATGTTCACGCGCAAGCCGCTGGACTTCGCAGCCTTCCCTGCCGTGCTCCTCTTCGCCACGCTGCTGCGCCTGTCGCTCAACGTCGCCTCGACCCGGGTGGTGCTATTGCATGGGCACACAGGTCCGGACGCGGCGGGAAAGGTGATTGAAGCCTTCGGGCACTTCCTGGTGGGCGGCAATTTCGCGGTCGGGCTGATTCTCTTCGTCATCCTGACCATCATCAACTTCATCGTCATCACGAAAGGGGCCGGACGCATCGCCGAAGTGGGTGCCCGATTCACGCTGGACGCCATGCCGGGCAAGCAGATGGCGATCGACGCCGACCTGAATGCCGGGCTCATAGGCGAAGACGAAGCCCGCCGGCGCCGAGCCGAAGTGTCGCAGGAAGCCGACTTCTTCGGCTCGATGGATGGCGCCAGCAAGTTCGTGCGGGGCGATGCCATCGCCGGCCTGCTGATCATGGTGATCAACGTGCTGGGAGGCTTGTTCATCGGCGTGGCCCAGCATGATATGTCGGTCGGCGACGCTTCGCGCGTCTACACGCTGCTGACCATCGGAGACGGCCTGGTGGCGCAGATCCCGGCCCTGGTCATTTCCACTGCGGCGGGTGTCGTGGTGTCTCGCGTATCCACCGACCAGGACGTGGGGCAGCAGATCCTGACGCAGCTGTTCTCGAATCCCAGCGTACTGTTTCTGACGGCGGGCATCATCGGCATGATGGGCCTGATTCCCAACATGCCCCACCTGGCCTTCCTGACGCTCGCGGGTTTGCTCGCAGCCACCGGATGGACTCTGCGGCGCAGGGCGCTGGAGGCCGCGCGGGCATCGGCCGGCAAGCCTGCCCAGGCGGCCGCCCAGGCCCAGGCGGCTGCCGCGGAAGCCAGCTGGGACGACGTGTCGATGGTAGATCCGCTGGGGCTCGAAGTCGGATACCGCCTTATTCCGCTGGTTGATCACGCCCAGAACGGCGAACTGCTGCATCGTATCCGCAGCCTGCGCAAGAAATTTGCGCAGGACGTCGGGTTTCTGCCTCCCGTCGTGCATATCCGCGACAATCTGGAGCTCAAGCCGAACGACTACCGCATCCTGCTGTCTGGCGTGGAGATCGGCCGCGGCGTGGCGATGCCCAATCAATGGCTTGCCATCGACCCGGGCGGGGTGACGACTAGTCTGAAAGGCACGCCCACCACGGATCCCGCGTTTGGCTTGCCTGCGACATGGATAGACAGCGCCCAGCGAGACGCGGCCCAAGCCGCCGGCTACACCGTGGTCGATGCAAGCACGGTCGTGGCCACGCACCTGAACCATATGATGCATCGCCATGGCGCAAGTCTGCTTGGCCGCCAGGAAGCCCAGCAGCTGCTGGACCGGATCGCCGCCGAGGCGCCCAAGCTGGTAGAGGATCTGGTGCCCAAGACACTCAGCCTGACGACGCTGCAGAAAGTGCTGCAGGGCCTGTTGGCCGAGGAAGTGCCGATCCGCGACATGCGTTCGATCGTCGATACGCTGTCCGAGCACGCGCCGCGACTGGCGGCGCAAGCCGCAACGACCGGCGCGCAGGCGGACGTCGTGCCCGAATTGATCGCGCTGACGCGGCGCGCCTTGGGGCGCGCCATCACGCAGCAATGGTTCCCCGGCGATGGAGAGCTGCGCGTCATTGGCCTGGACGTCAAGCTGGAACGTGTGCTGGTGCAGGCGCTGACCACCAGCGGGGGACTGGAACCCGGCCTGGCGGATACCTTGCTGCGCGAAGCGCAAAGCAGCGTGGCCCGCCAGGAGGCCCAGGGCGATGCGCCGGTGCTGGTCGTATCGCCGCCGCTGCGCGCGCCACTGGCTCGCTTCCTGCGGCATCACTTGCCCCAGCTCGGCGTACTTTCCAATGCTGAGATTCCCGATGAGCGGATGCTGCGCGTCACCAGCCTGATCGGGGCGGGGGCATGAAGCTGAGCCGTTTCATCGGCGCGACCAGCAGGCAAGTTTTGCGGCAGGTGCGCGACGCGTTGGGTCCGGACGCGTTGATCGTATCCAATCGAAGCGTGCCCGAAGGCGTTGAAGTGCTTGCCGCGCTTGATTTGCCGCTGTCCGAATCTGTGGAGCCTTCCGCAATCGGTACGCTGTCGACGGCATTGCCGACCGGCGATACCCGCAGCACTGACGTGGTCGCCGGGCTGGAGTCCGCAATCGGAGCGTTGCGCGGCGCCATGGAAACCCGGCTTGACGGCCTGCTGTGGGGCGGCGCCAACGGGCCCGGGCGCGAACCGCTCAGGGCGACGCTGTACCGGACGTTGCTGGACGCCGGCTTCAGCGCCCGACTGGTGCGCGCCATGCTTGAGCGCCTGCCTGACGGCCTGGAGCTGCGCCACGCGCAGGCTTGGGCGCGCAACGAACTCATCACCCACCTGCCGGTCCTGGCCCACGAGGAAGACCTGTTCTCGCGAGGGGGGGTTTATGCGTTGGTAGGACCGACCGGGGTGGGCAAGACCACTACGCTGGCCAAGCTTGCGGCGCGATGCGTTGCGCGCGAGGGCCGCGAACAGGTCGCAATGCTGACCACCGACCACTTCCGCATCGGCGCGTTGGAACAACTGCAGATCTATGGCCGGCTGATGGGCGTGCCGGCCCGGTCGGTGCGTGACGCGGCCGAATTGCGCACCACACTGGCCGAATTGGGCAGGCGCAGGTTCATCCTCATCGACACGACCGGCATCAGCCAGCGCGACCAGAAAGTCGCCGCACAAGCGGCGTTGCTGTGCGGGGCGGGCATGCCGGTACGGCGCCTGCTGGTGTTGAATGCCGCCAGCCAAGGCGATACGCTGGACGAGGTGGCCCATGCGTACCGCACTGGCGCCGACGTCGATGTGGCCGGCTGCATCGTGACCAAGCTGGATGAAGCATCTCGCCTGGGGCCGGCGCTGGACACAGCCATCCGCCACCGTCTGCCGGTGCATTACGTATGCGTGGGACAGAAGGTGCCGGAGGACCTGGAATTGGCGCGCGCCGATGTTTTGGTGGACCAGGCGCTGGCCGCGCCGCAGCGCATGCCAGCCTTGTACGCACCCAGCGAGGCCGACATGGCGGCGCTGCTGCGCGCGTCCACGGCGGTCCAGACCGCCGGTGTTCAAGCGCGGCACCGCAGGCTGTGGCTGGCGGCCGCGCTGTTGCCGAACCAGGCGCGGGGCCCGGCTGTAGTGGCCGAAGCCACATCGTGGATGGATCGCGACGCGGCCTGCACCCGGGCACGCAGCGCCTGGCGCCATCATTGCGCAAGGGGCGAATCGCCGTCCGCGCCTGCTGCGGCCGGCGCCGACTTCAGGTCCATCCAGCAGGCCTTTTCGGCGTCGTGCGACCGGCATATGCTGGCGGTGCACGGCGCCACTGCCTTGCGTGCCGCCGATCTACCGGGCGGTCGCCTGCACGCCGCCCTGATGCTCAGCGATCGGGGGCTGGCCCTGGGCGCGGCGTTGCCCGTCGTCGATTGGCCGGGCCCAGGCGCCGCGATGGCAGACTCCGCCGTCCGTCGCCGTGGAAGCGACGAGCTGGAAGCCCGAGTGGCGGCACTGGCGGCGGGCTTGCCTGGCGTTCCACTTGTGCACGTACTGGATAATGGCACCCAGCCGCTGTGGCGCGGGCTTCCGCACGGCGCTCTGTGGGTAGCGCGGCATACCGGCACCTTGAAAGTGCTGCACGATGATTGCCCGACCATTCTCAACGCCGTGGGCAAGGCCCTGGGCTATCTGCCTGCGGGCCAATGGCCCGCGCCAGCCGGAGTTCCAGGTCTGCATGGGGAGGCTTCCCAAGCCGGGCCGGCAACGTTGTGGGCTTCCGGCACCGAGGTCACGGTGATTCAGCGGGCCGGTCCCGCCCGCCGAACGAGACTGGTGTGCGCGCGCATGGTGGCCTCGGATGGCACGGTGCTGGGGCAATTGTTCGGCTTGACGAATCTGTCGCCCGACGCGGCCGACGCCGCCACGGTGGCTCGCTGGCTCGCCAGGCAGGAGCAGGCACGGCGTGCTTTCCGGGGCATGGCGCACGCGTGGTCGGCGTTGCTCGGCGCGACATGCGCTGTGGACCTGCCGGGCAAGGCAAGCGTGGCGGCACAATTGGGTGCGGCCTGCTGGCAGGCCGCCTACGCGCCCGGCGCCGCGGTGCTCGGGCCTTTGCTGAGCGGTGCAGTCGGGCATCGCCGCAAACTGAATGCTCGCAATGCCCCCGAAGTCCTGCTGAAGATTTTCTCTATGCTTGAAGCGGCTGCCTGAACTCAGGCCGCCACAATACTTTTGACGCCGTAACCACGCCGGCCACGGCCCTGGGCATCATAGGTTCCCGCGCCGGCCACACCGACCAGCGCGCTCAAGGCATCCAGCGATTGCTGTGTATACCTGAGACTGAGCTCGACCAGCGCGCTGTTGCGGCTGTTGCGCTCGCGGGCGCTGCTTGCCTCTTCAAGCAGGGTCCGCCAGGCCGTGCGCACTTGTGCGTCGACGGCAGCCGCCTGTTCCGTGCCCTCGTGTCCGCCAGGCAGTCCGAGGCTGTGCAGCAAGGCGTCGCGATGATCGCTCAGCGCGGCCAGTTGCGAGGCCAGCGCCTCTTTCCGAGGCGCCAGTTCGGCGAGCTGGTCGAAAGCCGCACGGTCGACCAGGGCTTGGGTTTCGTTGTCGAGCAGGGCCGAATATTCGCTGACCAGCGCGGTTTCGCGAATCAGGCAGTCGAGCAGGTTTTCGGGCATGTCCATGAACGGGGGCTTGAGGCGAAAGTTATTTGAGCAGGTCGCGAGCGCTGGCTATGAGGCTGTCAGCGATCCGGCCCGCATCGATCTGCAACTGGCCCGATGCAATTGCCGCGCGGATGGCTGCCACGCGCTCGATGTCGATATCTTTGCCGCCATCCTGCAATGCCAGCAGCTGACGCGATGCAGGACTGAGCGCGACCTGCGCGCTGGAGGCAACAGGCGCTCCGCTCAGCGGGCCAGCCGGGCCCAGCGCGTCGGCGCGCCCGCTGGGCGCCTGGCTTCCGATCGGGCGGGAAGCGGGGGGTGTGATTTTCAAGAAGTTCTCCGCGAGGCGTGGCGCCGGCAGGCGCGCAACAGGTCTGCCGGCTGTGGTCTTTGTAACGGCCGCCGGAAGCCGAACTTTAGCGGTAAGTGCCCATTCCGATTCGCGATTTGTAACATCAGAGGACAATCTCCACGAGAGCGGCATTGCGCACAATGCCGCTGACGATCTGGCCCGAGCTGGTTCGTACCTGTACGGGTGCCCCGGGCGGCGCGTCGCCCAGCGCTTCGCCTTCACTGCTGACGACGAAACCCGGCCCCCGTGCCGTGATACGAACGGGCTGGCCTCTAGTCACGGCGTCGCCACTGCGCAGCGCGGTTGCCTTGATCGGCTGTCCGGCGCTGATGCGGTAGCGCGCGCGCCTGCCCAGGATGGCATCCGCGTCGACGACCACGTCGCGCGGCAGAGTGACCAGGTCGCCCTGCCGCGAGGCGAGGTCGCCGGGCTGAATGGCCTGGCCGGGCGGAATCGTGTGTGCGGCCACGTAGTACGGAGCCTGCACGCTGACCGTGGCCTGTATGTACAGCGTCCAGGGCCGTGGCGCGGTGCAGCGCATACCGATGGTCATGCGGGACCGCAACCGCAACGCGGCAGGCATGAACGGCGCCAAGCCCGTGCAGGGCGCAGCATGGTCGGTGTTGATCGGGTCGAGTGTGATGCTCAGCTCGCCGGGTACGGAGGCCAGTTGTTCGCGCAGAAACGCTTCGGCCGCCCGCGAGATGGCGGGGGCGTGCGCACTTTCCGGTCCCGGCTTCGGCCAGCTTGGCAAGCTGGCCGACATCAGGACACCCAGGACCAGTCCTGCAAGGATGCGAGTTCGCGATGGCATGTCGGGATTGTAGAAGTGAGGACGGTGGCGCAAGACGCGAATTGGCTCGGAAATAACGGGTTATTTGGATGATTGTGCGGCGGACGCCGCCCCTAATATGCCGTCATGCCGAAGAAGTGGGATGTGCGTCCATTTCCATGCCAACCAACCGGGCAAGCGCTAAAAGATGCTAGACAGGCTCAACGAGGACTTCCGTTTTTACCAGCAGGCGCTCGCCTTGCGTGCGCAACGACAGGAGGTTCTGTCCTCGAATATTGCCAATGCGGACACGCCGAACTACAAGGCGCGGGACTTCGATTTCCAGGCCGCCATGCGCGACGCGCTGGATACGCGCATGCGATTGCCCGACACCAGCCTGGCGCTGACCTCCGCTCGGCATATTCCCGGGAAGGCCGTCACGCCGAATCCGGTGGAGCTGCAGTATCGGCTTCCCTTCCAGCCCAGTGTGGATGGCAACACGGTGGACATGGACGCCGAACGCGTGCAGTTCGCCGATAACACCATGCATTATCAAAGCACGCTTCAACTAGTGTCCGGCCGCATCCGCTCGATGATGTCCGCCATCCAGGAATAGGGCGCCAAACAGCCATGTCACTGACCAGCATCTTCAGTATCGCCGGCTCTGCCCTGCAGGCCCAGTCGCAGCGCATGAACGTGGCGGCGAGCAACCTGGCCAATGCCGAAAGCGCGGTTGGCCCCGATGGACAGCCGTATCGAGCCCGGCAAGTCGTATTCCAGGTGAACCCGCCGCCAGGCCAGGCCTATGGCAGGGAGATAGGCGGCGTGCGCGTGGCAGGCGTGGTGCAGGACCCTGCGCCTTTCAAGCGGCTCTATGACCCGGCCCATCCGCTGGCGGATGCCCAGGGCTACGTGAACATGCCGAATGTTGACCCGGTGGCAGAGACGGTGAACATGATCGCGGCGTCGCGCTCGTATCAGGCCAACGTCGAGGTGTTGAACACGGCCAAGCAGCTAATGATGAAGACGCTGACCATCGGTCAGTCGTAACCCGGATCGGAGCCTTCGGATGACCACGGTCAACAACTACACGGACACCACGGCGATGGCGCTGGCGCAGAGCAGCGCCAGTAGCGCGCAAGGCCTGCAGGACCGCTTCCTGACCTTGCTGGTCACCCAGCTCAAGAACCAGGATCCCCTGAACCCCATGGAGAACGCCGAGCTGACGTCCCAGCTGGCGCAGATCTCGACCGTGGAAGGGATCAACAATCTGAAAAACACCTTGCTGGCGATCAGTGGGCAGATAGACGTTTCGCAGTCCATGAACGCGGTGGCGATGATAGGCAAGGGCGTGCTCATTCCGGGTGCAAAGGTATCGCTGGGTACGGATGTGAACGATCCCTCCAAACGGGTGGCCACGCCGTTCGGCGTGGATGTGCAAGGCGATGCGGCCAAGGTCACGGTGAAGATTCTCGACGCATCCGGCTCGGTGGTGCGCACTGTCGAACTGGGCGCACAGGACGCCGGTGTGCTGACTCTGGAATGGGATGGAACGAACGACGGCGGACAGGCGCTGGCGGACGGGAAGTACACGGTCAATATCGTGGCCTCCGATGCCGATGGAAAGAAGGTCAAGGCCGAAGCCCTGACTTATGGGCAGGTCAAGAGCGTCGCGTACTCCACCGAGGGGTTGCGCCTGGACCTGGGCCTGGCAGGGCAGATCAGCGTACTGGACGTGCGCAAGGTGCTGGGTACCTGACGGTACCTGGTCATGGCTGCCGGCGCGTAGCGTGCCGGCAATACTAGACACTCACAGACGAGCGAGAACACACATGGGTTTCGGACAAGGATTGAGCGGCCTGAATGCAGCGGCACAGAATCTGGACGTGATCGGTAATAACATTGCCAACTCGGGCACGGTGGGCTTCAAGTCTGCCTCGGCCTCGTTCGCCGACGTCTACGCCAGCTCGCGCGTCGGCCTGGGCGTGAAGGTGGCGGCCATCAATCAGCGCTTCACGGTGGGCACCGTCACCACGACGGGGGGTGAGTACGATATTGCCATCGACGGCCCCAAGGGTTTTTTTCGCCTGACCGATCCCAGCGGCGGGGTGGTCTATTCACGCAACGGCGAGTTCCTGGTAGACAAAGACTTCTACATCACCAACATGCAGGGCTACCGCCTGACCGGCTACGCGGCCGGCGCGGTGGGGTCGGCTCCGGTGGACCTGCGGCTGCCCCAGGGCAATATCGCGCCCAACGCCACCACCACAGCGGGCCTGCAAACCAACTTGAACGCCAACGCGGCGCCCATTGATCCCGCCGTCGGGTTCGACCCCGCACAGGCATCCACCTACACGGACTCGGTTCCGACCACCGTGTATGACTCGTTGGGCAACGCGCATCAGGTCACGCAGTATTTCGTCAAGCGCCCCGCCAACGCGGCCGGCGAGAGTGTGTACGAGGTCTATTACGCGCTGGACGGTGAAGCCATGGCGCCGACCACGGAAGCCGGGGGCGCCTGGGGAGGCGGCCAGCCGCTGACCTTTGATTCGGCCGGCAGGCTGACCTCGGCGCCGACCGTGAACCTGAGCTTCGCAAATCCGGGCGGCGCCACCTCTCCTGCCGAACCCCTGGCCATCACGATGAGCTATGACGGCGTGACGCAGTACGGCAGCGACTTCTCGCCCAAGGTCGTTCAGAACGGTTATTCCAGTGGCGAGTTCACCGGCATTTCCGTGGGCAAGGACGGCTCTCTGCAAGCCAACTACAGCAATGGCGAGAACGCGGTGGTGGGTACGCTGGCGCTGGCGAACTTCAACAACGTTCAGGGCCTTCAGCCCGTGGGCAATAACGCGTGGGCCGAGACCTCCGCGTCGGGCCAGGCCATGCTGGGCCAGCCGGGCACCAACGGCCTGGGTCCGGTGGTGGGTCAGGCCCTCGAGGCGTCAAACGTGGACATGAGCCGTGAACTGGTCAACATGATCATTGCGCAACGCACATACCAGGCGAATGCCCAGACGATCAAGACGCAGGACGAAGTCATGCAAGTGCTGATCAATATGCGCTGACGCGCGATCCGGAGCACGGTAGACAGGCATGGATCGAATTATCTACACCGCCATGAGCGGCGCGGCGCGAATCGGCGAAAAGCAGGCCGTGCTCAGCAACAACATGGCCAACGTCAGTACACCCGGATTTCGCGAGCAGTTGGCGATGTACCGGGCGGTGCCGGTGCTGGATGGCACTTCGCTGCCGACCCGGGTTTCAACCGTGGCATCGACGCCGGGCAGCAATTTCGAGGCAGGCAATATGGACGCCACCGGCCGCGCCCTGGATGTGGCGCTGGCGGGCCCCGGCTGGATTGCCGTGCAGACGCCGCTAGGCGAGGCCTACACTCGCGCGGGCAATTTGCAGGTCGGGGTCAACGGACTGCTTCAGACGGCGCAGGGTCAGCCGGTGCTGTCCGACCAGAACGGCGTGGTCGACGTGCCCGAGCTTGCCACGCTGACCATCGCCGGCGATGGCACGATCACGGCGCTCGGCGCGGGGGACCCGCCCAACAATATCCTGAACCTGGGACGCCTGAAGCTGGTGAATCCGCCGCCGGAGGCGCTGGTGCGCGGCGATGACGGTGTGTTCCGCTTGGCGCAGGCGCCGGGTCAGCCTCCCATCGCGCTGCCGGCCGACCCGGCCTTGCGGATCATGGCGGGGGTGCTGGAAAGCAGTAATGCCAGCCCCATCAAGGCTATGGTGGGCATGATAGAGAACGCGCGCAGGTTCGAGATGCAGATGCAGGTCATCAGCGAATCCGACCAGAATGCCGAGCGCGCCAACAGCCTGCTGGCGACGAGTTGAGGCAGTCAATTTTTTGTGGGCCGGCTGACAGGCCGCCCCAGGAGTATTCATCATGATGCGTTCGCTTTGGATCGCCAAGACGGGCCTGGAAGGTCAGCAGACCTCGATGGACGTGATTTCCAACAACCTGGCCAACGTCCAGACCAATGGTTTCAAACGTGGCCGGGCCATCTTCCAGGACTTGATGTACCAGACGTTGCGCCAGCCTGGAGCGCAGGTGGGCGATGCCAACCAGCTGCCTACCGGACTGCAGCTGGGCACCGGTGTACGGGTCGCATCGACCGAGCGCGTGTTCACCCAGGGCAACATGAACAACACCGGCGGCGAGCTGGACATTGCCATCGAAGGCAAGGGATTTCTGCAAGTCGACCTGCCGGACGGCACGCAAGCCTACACTCGCGATGGCGCACTGCAAGTAGACCAGAACGGACAGCTGACCACCGCAGGCGGGTATGTGATTCAGCCGCCCATCAATGTGCCGGACAATGCGCTGTCGCTGACGATCGGCAAGGACGGGACCGTATCCATCACCCAGCCCGGCGCCGCCGGCCTGAACGTGCAGATCGGCCAGTTGCAACTGGCTACCTTCATCAACCCGCCGGGCCTGCAGAGCATTGGCGAGAACCTGTATCTGGAAACCGATTCGTCGGGCCCTGCGAATATCCTGCAGCCGGGCATCGACGGGGCGGGATCGATCTTGCAGCAGTACGTCGAAACCTCGAATGTGAATGTGGCCGAAGAGCTGGTCAACATGATCTCCACGCAACGCGCCTACGAGATGAACAGCAAGGCTGTGAAAACCTCGGATGAGATGCTGGCCCGCCTGACGCAGCTGTGATGTCCATGAATGTGTTGCGCATACTTTCTGCGGTTTGCTTGGTGGGCGCGGCCGCCGGTTGCGCGATGATTCCTCCAGAGCCCATCGTGATCGGGCCGGTGACGGCCGTGCCTCCCGCGCCACCGGCGCCCGCGGCGCAACCCAACGGCTCGATCTACCAACCGCGCGTCTACGGCAACTACCCCTTGTTCGAAGACCGGAGGCCGCGCAACGTCGGCGATATTGTGACGGTTGTACTCAATGAGCGCACCAATGCGGCGAAGAATGTGGCCACCAATACCGACCGCAGCGGCAGCGTCGGATTGGGCGTGGCGGCCGCGCCGGGCTTCATGGACAGCTGGGCCAACGCCAAGCTGGACACCGAAGCGGCCGGTTCGAACAAGGCGTCCGGAAAGGGCGATTCAAGCGCCAACAATACGTTCACCGGCACCATCACCACGACCGTGATCGGTGTGCTGCCCAATGGCAATCTTCAGGTAGCCGGAGAAAAGCAGATTGCGATCAACCGCGGCAGCGAGTACGTGCGGTTCTCGGGCGTGGTGGACCCGCGTTCTATCACGGGCGCGAACTCCGTGTCATCGACGCAGGTCGCCGACGCCCGCATCGAATACCGCAGCAAGGGGGTCATGGACGAGGTGCAAACCATGGGCTGGCTGCAACGGTTTTTCCTGATTGCTTCTCCGTTCTGACCATGAACCGCTCGTTTCTGATCTTCGCAGTGGCCCGCCGTGTGGCCGTTCTGGCGCTATCCCTGTTCGCATTGTGCGGTGCAGTGCACGCCGAGCGAATCAAGGACCTGGCCTCGATTCAGGGCGTACGCGGCAATATGCTGATCGGCTACGGTCTGGTCGTGGGCCTGGACGGCAGCGGGGACCAGATGCGCCAGACGCCTTTCACCCAGCAGAGCCTGACCAACATGCTGTCGCAGTTGGGCATCACGGTGCCGCCGGGCAGCAATATGCAGCTGAAGAACGTGGCGGCCGTCATGGTGACCGCCACGCTTCCGCCGTTCGCGCGTCCCGGCCAGCGCCTGGATGTGGTGGTGTCGTCGATGGGCAATGCCAAGAGCCTGCGCGGCGGCACGCTGCTGATGACCCCCCTGAAGGGCGCCGACAGCCAGGTGTATGCCATTGCGCAGGGCAATATCCTGGTCGGCGGCGCGGGGGCTTCCGCCGGCGGCTCCAGCGTGCAGATCAACCAGCTCAACGGCGGCCGGATCACGGCCGGCGCCATCGTGGAGCGCAGCGTCCCCACGTCGTTCGCGCATGACGGTCACATCTACCTTGAAATGGATGTGACGGATTTCGGCACGACGCAGAATGTCGTGGCGGCCTTGAACCGGGCGTTCGGCCCGGGTACCGCCGCTGCCGTGGACGGGCGCGTGGTTCAGGTGCGCGCGCCGCTGGGAGCGAGCGATCAGGCCGCCTTTCTGGCCCAGGTCGAGAACCTGCAGGTGCGGCGCGCGCCGGCCACTGCCAAAGTCATCATCAACGCGCGCACCGGTTCGGTGGTCATGAACCAGACTGTCATGATCGACGAGGCGGCCGTGGCGCACGGCAGTCTTTCCGTCATCATCAACCGGCAAGCGCAGGTATCCCAGCCAGATACGCCCTTCGGGGGCGGCCAGACGGTGGTGGTTCCGAGCACGCAGATCGAGGTTCGGCAGGAGGACGGCGCGCTGCATCGCCTGCGTACCAGCGCCAACCTGGCCGATGTGGTGAAGGCGCTGAATGCCCTGGGCGCCACGCCGCAGGATCTGCTTGCGATCCTGCAGGCCATGAAATCGGCCGGCGCATTGCGGGCCGACCTCGAAATCATCTGATCGATATGGCGTTCGTCAGTTATACCCCCAGGCCCGGCAGCCAGCAGTCCGTGTTTGATCTTGGGCGCCTGGCCGACCTGAAACGCGGCGTCTCTGCATCATCTGCTACCGCTGCCGAACACAAGCAGGTCGCCACGCAAGTGGAAGCCTTGTTCCTGCAGATGTTGCTTAAGCGCATGCGCGAAGCCTCGCCCAAGGGCGGCCTGTTCGATTCGCAGCAATCGCAGATGCTGCGCACGATGGGCGACGAGCAGCTGGCGCTGCAGCTGGCCGACCCGGGGGTAGGCCTGGCGAATGCAATGCTGCGGCAGATGCATCAGAGCCATCCATCGGAGTTGCAGGGGGACGTTCGTGAGCGCGCCATCGGAGCGCCAGGGGCCGCAGCGGCACAGAAAGGGGCTGACGGAGCTCCGCCACGGCAGATAGCCGCGCTGCTCGACGTTCTGCAGCGCAATCGCGCGCGCGACCGCGTGCTCGCCGCCTCCGAGGGGGCGCCGCCGCATGTCGTGGATTTCGTTTCTCGCATGGCGGACGCGGCCCGGCACGCGGCGCAGCAGACCGGTGTGCCAGCGCGGCTGATACTGGGCCAGGCGGCTCTGGAGTCGGGCTGGGGCCGTCGCGAGCTCAAGTACGAGAACGGCGCGACCAGTCACAACCTGTTCGGCATAAAGGCCGGATCCGGGTGGACGGGCAAGGTGGTCGAGGTCCTGACCACTGAATACCGGGACGGTGTGCCGCGCAAGGTAGTGGAACCTTTCCGTGCCTACAGTTCGTATGCGGCGGCGTTCGCCGACTACGCGCGCCTGATAGGCGGAAGTCCGCGTTATGAATCCGTGCTGCAGGCACGCGACGAGATCGAGGCAGCGCGCCGAATCCAGGCGGCTGGCTATGCCACCGATCCGGCGTATGCCGACAAGCTCATAGCGGTCATGGCCCAGCTGCGGGGCGCAGCCGGAGAAATTTCCGGTGCTCGCTAAATTCACCGGGGCGGGTGCCGTTAACCGGGTATCTGGACCGGACGCGGTTTTCTACGGGATAACGGCACAATGAATCTGTACAACTTGGCGCTTACCGGGTTGAACGCCTCGCAGGCGGGGCTGGAAGTCACCAGCCACAACATCAACAATTCGGCCAACGTGGGCTACAGTCGCCAGCGCGTCGTGACCTCGACCGCCGGCGCCACGGCAACCGGCCAGGGCTATTTCGGGCGCGGCGTGCAGGTCGACACGGTCAAGCGCCAGTACGACAGCTTTCTATACCGCCAGATGGTGGGAGCGCAGGGGTCTGGGGCGCAGTTGGCCACCCAGTACGATCAGGTTTCGCAGATCAACAATTTGTTCGCCGACCGCACCGTCGGCATCACCCCGGCGCTGGAGGGCCTGTTCGCCAGCATCAATGCGGGGGCCAGCAATCCTGCGGACCCGGCCGTGCGCCAGGACATGATAGGCAAGACCAACTCGCTGGTCACCCAGATCAACACCGCATATCGAGAACTGCAGAATCTGCGCGATGGCGTGAACACGCAGATTTCCACGACGGTGGACCAGGTCAACAGTTATCTCGAGCGCATCAATGATCTGAACCAGCAGATCGTGGTCGCGCAAGGCAAATCGGGGCACGCGCCGAACGACCTGCTGGACCAGCGCGACCAGACACTTTCCGAGCTGAACCAGCTAGCGGGCATCCGTTATTACGCCCAGGGCGACAGCCTTAACATCACGCTGCAGAGCGGGCAGACCCTGCTGTCGGGCACGACGGTATATCCGCTGGCCGCAGTGCAGTCCGCCACCGATCCCACCCGCATGGCGTTGGCCTATACCTTGCCGGCAGGTGGTGGATCGACGACGCGGGTGGAACTGTCGGACAGCGAGATCGACGGCGGCAAGCTGGGTGGATTTCTGCAGTTCCGGAGCGCTTCGCTGGATGCGGTACAGGACCAGCTGGGGCAACTTGCCGTGGGCCTGGCGCTGGCGTTCAATGCTCAGCACGAGGCTGGACGGGACCTGAACGGCGACCCGGGTGGTCCCTTGTTCGGACTGGGCAATCCTGCGGGCATTCCGAATGCAGGCAATATCGGCGACGGGACCCTTGCCGCGGCGTTCACCAGCGTGGGCGAAATCCAGGCGACCTCGTATGACATCGTTTTCGACGGCACGCAATACCAGGTCACGCGTCGCTCGGATGGCAGCACCCAGACGCTGACGCCCGCCGGCACGCCTCCTGTGATCGAGTTCGATGGCATGACCGTCGATCTGGGCGGCACGCCCATGGCCGGTGATACCTGGATGTTGCAACCGACGCGCGACGCCGCGCGCGACCTGGCCATGTTGATCACGGATCCGGCCAAGATTGCGCTTGCCGATGCCACCGGCGGAACGACGAACGGAGCCAACGGCCTGGAACTCGCGAAACTGCAGACCAGGAAGGTGCTGGCCGGCGGCACATTGAGCCTCAGCGGTCAATTCTCGCAACTGATCAATAACGTCGGCGTGCAGACTCAGCAGATCAAGACGGCCAACACGGCGCAGGCAAACCTCATCACGCAGCAGACCTCGGCGTATTTGTCCGTTTCGGGCGTGAACCTGAACGAAGAATACGTCAACCTGACAATCTACCAGGAACAGTACCAGGCCAGCGCCCGGATCCTGGACGTGGCCAGCACGGTGTTCGATACCCTGCTTGGCCTGCGTTGAACCGCCACTGCCGACTGACCCGATCCGGAGCCCGATGATGCGCCTGAGCACTTCACTGATCTACCAGAATGGCCTGAACGGCATACTGAAGCAAGAAGCAACGTTATCCCGTCTGCAAGAGCAGCTTGCCAGCGGACGACGCGTGCTGACTCCGGCAGACGACCCCCTGGCGGCGTCGCTGGCCGTCAACGTGTCGCAGACGTCGAGCATGAACGCCACCTACGCGGCCAATCGCAACACGGCCAAGCAGACACTGGGGCTGGAAAGCAATGCGCTGGCTTCCACCGTCACGACGTTGCAGTCGGTGCTGCAGCGCGTGGTGCAAGCGGGCGGTACGCTCAGCGATGCCGACAGGCAGGCACTGGTCGCCGAACTGCAGGGCGCCCGCGAGCAACTGGTGGGCCTGGCCAATTCCACGGACGGCAATGGGCAGTATCTGTTCTCGGGCCACGATGGTTATGCGCAACCCGTCACGCTGAATGCCGATGGTTCGGTGACTTATGGCGGCGACAACGGCCAGCGCATCATCCAGGTCGACCAGAGCCGCCAGATGGCGGGCAGTGATGTGATTGCCGACATCTTCGGCAAGTCCGCCAATGGCTCGCTGGCGTACATCGCGCAGGCAGGCGCAGCCAACACCGGCACGGGGCAGTTCGGAAAAGTCGCGTTCAGCGCGCCGGCTGCCGGGAACAACGTGGGGCAGGATTTCTCGATCAGTTTCGTGGACGACGGTGGCGTACTTAGCTATATCGCCGACACGGTGCCTGGGTCGGTGCCCCCGCCGGCGCCTGTGCCTTACACGGAGGGCGAGGCCATCGATATGGGCGGGGTCCGTGTCGCCATTACGGGCAGGCCCGCGGCGGGCGACACGTTCACGGTCGAAACGCCCAAGCCGTCGAACATGGATATGTTCGAAACGCTCAACGGGCTCATCGACACGCTGGGTCGGCCCGCCATGGAGGACCCGGCCGCGTCGGCAGCCATCACCAACATGCTGGCTACCGCCAACAAGAAACTCACGCTCACTCTCGACAACGTCCTGACCGTGCAGGCATCGGTGGGCGCGCGCCTCAATGAGATCGACGCCCTGGACGCGGTGGGCTCTCAGCGCAATCTTTCATACACCAAGCAGCTGTCCGACCTTGAAGACGTGGACGTTTATTCGGTCACTTCACAGTTGCTGCTGCGCAAAGTGGCGCTGGACGCCGCAGCCGCCTCGTTCTCGACCATCCAGGGATCCAGCCTGTTCAGCCGTGGTCGCTGACGGGTGGCCACCCTTTGCCTTTCACCTCAATAAAGCCCTAGATCATGCTGTCGAATTTGAAGGTACGCACGGGCATCGTCCTCGTGCTAGGCGTTCTCTTGCTGGCCCTGTTGCTATCCAACGGGGCCGCGTGGCTGGCGATGTATTCCAGCAATGACAAGCTCGATCGGGTCAACGCGGTGTATTCGCACCAGGTTACGCCGGTGTACACCGCGTATACCATGCTGCAGCGTTCCCGCCTGTACGCGGCCGCGGCCCTGCTGGAACTGCAGGAAGGCCGATTGCGTGAATCCGCGCAGTACCTGGACAACGCGCGTTCGGCCGGCAGCGCGGCGGCGCAGTCGATGAATGCATTCATTGACACGGACAAGAGCGTTGGACTCGCGGAGAAGGCGCAGGCCTTGAACGCGGCGTATCAGCGCTACGCGGGCAGCGGCGCACGCCAGGTTGAAGCGGTAGGACGGCAGGATCTCCGCGGCTTCATTGAGCAGAACTCGGGCACGCAGTCGGCGGCAGCCGCCTTCGAGAAGGCGGTGGCGGAGTATCTGGACTACGTTGATTCGCGTACGGACCAGCTGGTGGTGGACGCTCAGGCCGATTACACCGTGTCGCGTGGCGTATCCATCGCTCTGGTGCTGGTATCGCTACTGCTGGCTGCGCTGTGCTGGGCTTTCATGCAGCGCAGTGTGTTGCGGCCGCTGCGTCTGGCCGGCCAGCATTTCGACAAGATAGCCGGTGGGGACCTGACGGCGCGCGTGGAAGTGCGCAACGGCAACGAGATCGGGCAGCTGTTCGCGGCGCTCAAGCGCATGCAGGAGAACCTTGCGCGTACGGTGTCGCAGGTTCGCCGCGGGGTGGATGAGATCAACGTGGGCTCGCGCGAGATAGCGTCGGGCAACACCGACCTGAGCAGCCGCACGGAGCAGCAGGCGGCGTCGCTGGAGGAGACGGCGGCGTCGATGGAAGAGCTGGCCTCGACGGTCAAGCAGAACGCGGACAACGCGCGCCAGGCGAACCAGCTGGCGGCCAGCGCGTCGGACGTGGCCGAGCGTGGCGGTTCGGCAGTATCTGAGGTGGTGCACACGATGCAGGCGATATCGGCGAGTTCGCGCAAGATATCGGAGATTGTGTCGGTGATTGATGGCATCGCGTTCCAGACCAATATTCTGGCGCTGAACGCGGCGGTGGAAGCGGCGCGGGCGGGCGAGCAGGGCAAGGGGTTCGCGGTGGTGGCGGGCGAGGTTCGTTCGCTGGCGCAGCGCAGTGCGCAGGCGGCCAAAGAGATCAAGGTGCTGATCGAGGACTCGGTGAGCAAGGTGGGCACGGGCTCGCAGCAGGTCGAGCGTGCCGGGGCGACGATGCAGGAGATCGTGGCCTCGGTCAAGCGGGTGACGGACATCATGGGCGAGATATCGGCGGCCTCGGAAGAGCAGTCGGGCGGGATAGACCAGGTCAATCGCGCGGTGTCGCAGATGGATGAAGTCACGCAGCAGAACGCGGCGCTGGTGGAAGAGGCGGCCGCGGCGGCGGGATCGCTGCAGGAGCAGGCGCAGCAGCTGGCCGAGGCGGTGGCGGTGTTCAAGATCAACGCGGGAGAGGTGATCGAAGTTCCCGCGCAGCGGCTGGCGGGCTACGCGCCGCGCGCAGTCGAGGCGCCGCGGGCGGCGCGAAAGGCCGACGGGCGCGAAAGCCGCGGCGAGGGTGAGCGCGATCCGGCACCCTTGACGGCGGCACGAGCGGCGCCGCCCGAAGCAGCTGCCGCGAATACGGCCAGAACTTTATTGAGTGTCGGCCGGGCTGCTACAGACCGCTCTCGCCAGGCGATGGAGCGCGGGGCCGATGGCACAGGCTCGACCCATCCAGGGACGGGGACCTCGGGGGCAACCACGCGCCGCAAGGTGGCCGCGCATGCCGTGTCGGACGGCGTTCCCGCGATGCGGCCAGGGCGCACCTTCGCTGCGGCGCCTGCCGCGATCGCTCCTGCATCACGGCGCACGACTTCCGCCGACGACGACTGGGAATCTTTTTGACGCTTGTGCGCGAGGGAAAGGGGGCAGCCGTGGATGTGAGAGCACTGTTGACGATGCTTGGGCTGGCCACGGTCCTGTCGGGCTGCACCACGGCGGGACGCAACTTCGACGGAGCGCAGTTGGCCAGGCTCGATCCCGGGACGTCAACGTTGGCCGATGCGACTCATGCCCTGGCAGTCGCGCCCGCATTGGTATATGGGCAGTCCGACGGCGGGGTCCTGGCGCTCTGGACTTACCGCGTCACGTGGATTACCGACGGCCTGTACAGCCAAAAACAGGCATTGCTGCAGTTTGGGCCTGACGGCCGACTGGTTCGCCTGGTGGACAGCAACAACGTGCTGCTGCAACCCTGGGAACGCCGAAAGTTGTCGGGCGCGCCGCCGTCCGGCTTGGACGGACTGCCGGATTTGGCCGGCAGTCGCGAGGCGCCAGTTCCGCCGGCGCAATAACGGCCTCGGCGTACCTGCCAGGCTTGACGCACGCCGGCGCCAGCTGGCGGACATTGACGATGCGAATTTTCTGATGGACGGGGAGAGCAATGGAAGCGACTTACGATACCGGTAACAAACCGACTAAAAGCAGGAAGCGGAGCAAGGTCCCGAAGCAGAAGCGCTCGTGGAAGGTGCGCGATGCCCGGGTCGGTACGCTGCTGCTGGTCGTGATGATGTTCTTCGCGCTGCTGATTGCCGGGGTGGGTGCCCTGGCTGCCTATTTCCTGCAGACGAACTACCAGTCGATACGCATGATCCAGGACCTGACGGATCGGGCCAAGCAGGTGGAGATCATCAACAGTGACATGTTGCGCGCCCGGGTCGACTTGATGGTGGCGGCGCGCTTCCAGCAAGAGTCGGGCTGGGGAAGCGGCGAAAACGCCGGTCAAGGCGCCAAGGAAGCGTTGGACGGCGCCACCGCCCGGCTCGACAGTGTGCGCAAGCGCTTTTCGGATTTTCAGCAGAACATGCTTGAAGACGATACAGGGCGCCGCCTGTCAATGAACCTGGTTCGGCGCTATCGCGCCTACATTGACGACGGCGTGGATACGATGGTGGAAGCGCTTCGCAGTGAAGACTATTCGACCTTCTACATGGTGAACAACGAATATGGTACGCCGCGCAGCGCCACGTTCATCGAGGCGATCCGCGAGTTCAGCGACTACATTCAACAGCAGCAGAGCGCCAACGTTGCCACAGCGCAGTCAAGTTTCCAGCGTGCCGTGGCGGCGGTCGGCGTCGCGGTTCTGCTGGCGTTGGTACTGATGCTGGTGGCGCGCATGGTGTTCGGGCGCCTGGTCGTGCGACCGTTGATCGAAGCGGGCCAGCATTTCGACAAGATAGCCGGTGGGGACCTGACGGCGCGCGTGGAAGTGCGCAACGGCAACGAGATCGGGCAGCTGTTCGCGGCGCTCAAGCGCATGCAGGAGAACCTTGCGCGTACGGTGTCGCAGGTTCGCCGCGGGGTGGATGAGATCAACGTGGGCTCGCGCGAGATAGCGTCGGGCAACACCGACCTGAGCAGCCGCACGGAGCAGCAGGCGGCGTCGCTGGAGGAGACGGCGGCGTCGATGGAAGAGCTGGCCTCGACGGTCAAGCAGAACGCGGACAACGCGCGCCAGGCGAACCAGCTGGCGGCCAGCGCGTCGGACGTGGCCGAGCGTGGCGGTTCGGCAGTATCTGAGGTGGTGCACACGATGCAGGCGATATCGGCGAGTTCGCGCAAGATATCGGAGATTGTGTCGGTGATTGATGGCATCGCGTTCCAGACCAATATTCTGGCGCTGAACGCGGCGGTGGAAGCGGCGCGGGCGGGCGAGCAGGGCAAGGGGTTCGCGGTGGTGGCGGGCGAGGTTCGTTCGCTGGCGCAGCGCAGTGCGCAGGCGGCCAAAGAGATCAAGGTGCTGATCGAGGACTCGGTGAGCAAGGTGGGCACGGGCTCGCAGCAGGTCGAGCGTGCCGGGGCGACGATGCAGGAGATCGTGGCCTCGGTCAAGCGGGTGACGGACATCATGGGCGAGATATCGGCGGCCTCGGAAGAGCAGTCGGGCGGGATAGACCAGGTCAATCGCGCGGTGTCGCAGATGGATGAAGTCACGCAGCAGAACGCGGCGCTGGTGGAAGAGGCGGCCGCGGCGGCGGGATCGCTGCAGGAGCAGGCGCAGCAGCTGGCCGAGGCGGTGGCGGTATTCAAGATCAACGCGGGAGAGGTGATCGAAGTTCCTGCGCAGCAGCTGACGGGCTACGTACCGCCCCGAGTGGCGCAGGCTTGATGCCGGGGGGCGTCACGCCGCGGCTGACCCGCGGCGTGATCGCTTCAGGCTGCGGCCGGCTTGCTCAGAGCATGCCCGCGAGGCCCGCCACGACTTCGCTCATCGTGCGCAGTGCGTCGCGCAGCAGGTTCTCGAGAAAGGCGGCAGACCGGGGCAGCACGACCGACAGCAATAGCAAGCCCGAAAGCAGGCTGACGGGAAAGCCCACGGCGAACACCGACAACTGCGGCGCGGCGCGATTGAGAATGCCCATCGCCAGGTTGATGGTCAGCAGCGCGCAGATCAGAGGCAGTGCCAGCAGCAGGCCCGATACGAAAATAGTCTGCCCCCATTGGGCGATCATGGCCCATCCGTCGCGATGCAGCGGGGCATCGGCCAGCGGCAGATAATCGAATGAATGCACGACGCCGGCCAGCACCAGCAAATGGCCATCCAGAGCCAGGAAAACGAGCATGGCCACGATGTTGAACAGGCGCGACAGTACGGCCGTGTTGGCGCCCGTGCCGGGGTCGAAGAACGACGCGAAGGACAGCCCCATCTGCAGGCCGACGAATTCGCCCGCAGTCTGGACCGCCGCGAACGCCACGCGCATGGTGAATCCCATGGCCACGCCTATCAGCACTTGCTGCCCCAGCAACATCAGGCCGGCAAACGAACCGGGGGGGATCGGCGGGGGTGGCGGCAGTCCTGGCACGACCGCGAGCGCAAGGACGAAGGCGAGCCCGACTTTGACCCGCACGGGCACGCTTGATTCGGCGAAGAGGGGCGCGGTACCCACGAGCGCCAGCATGCGCACAAAGGGCCACAGGAACTGCAACAGCCACGCGTCAAGCTGCTGCTGGGTGAACGCAATCATGACGGGGGATGGGAGCGGCCACGCTGCTAGGAAACCAGCAGCGGAATCTGGCCGAGCAGCTGACGGATGTAATCGGTCATGAGCCCCAGCAGCCAGGGGCCCAGCAGCACCAGCACCCCGCACATCGCCAGTAGCTTGGGGATGAAGGACAGTGTCATTTCATTGATTTGCGTGGCCGCCTGGAAGACGGCGATGACCAGCCCCACGATCATCGTCACCAGCAATAGCGGTCCGGCCATGGCCAGAGCGATCTTCAGGGCCTGGTAAGTCATGGACATGACGGTTTCAGCGGTCATCGCAGGCTCCGGTCATTGGTAGAAGCTGCCGGCCAGCGATCCCAGCAGCAGGTTCCAGCCGTCGGCCAGCACGAACAGCATCAGCTTGAACGGCAGTGCCACGGTGACCGGCGGCACCATCATCATGCCCAGCGCCATGAGCACGCTGGCCACGACCAGGTCGATGATGAGAAACGGAATGAAGATGGTGAAGCCGATCTGGAAGGCCGTTTTCAGTTCGCTGGTGATAAACGCCGGCACGAGGATCTTCAGCGGCACTTCGGACGCATCTTGCAGCGGAGGGTGATTGGCAAGGTTTGCAAACAGCAGCAAGTCGTTCTCGCGCGTCTGGTTCAGCATGAAACCTCGCAGCGGCACGGAGGCCCGCTCGACGGCGGTTTCGAACGGCATGGTACCCGCGGCCAGCGGCTGGTAAGCTTCCACGTAGATGCGGTCGAACACCGGCGACATGGTGTAGAAGGTCAGGAACAGGGCCAGGCCGATCAATACGTGGTTGGGCGGCGACATGGCGGTGCCCATTGCGCTGCGCAACAGCCCCAGCACGATGATGATGCGGGTGAAGCCTGTCATCATCAGCAACGCCGCGGGCAGGAATGACAGCGACGTCATCAGCAGCAGGGTCTGCATGCTGAGCGAATACGTCTGTGAGCCGTCCGCGCCGGGGGTGGCCGTAAGCGCGGGCAACGCGGCCTGCGCCAGCACAGCCGACGGCAGCAGGGCCAGGGCGGCCAGCGCGACCGCGCAGGCGGGGCGCGGGCGGCGCCTGCCGGGAATCGATAGAGTATGCGGCATGGTCGGGTGGAGCCGGGCTCAGCCGCGGCGCTTGAGCGCCTGGCTGAGCTTGCCGGCGAATGCGGCGAGGTCCGCCTCAGCGGGGGGCAGCGGGCCTGCGGGCAGGGTGTGCAGCGCGGTGAGCTGGGTCGGTGTGACGCCGACCACCAGCCAGGTGTCTTCGATCTGCAGGACCGTCACGCTCTGGCGCGGCCCCAGCGGCAGGCTTGCGACCTGGCGCAGCACCCCGCCAGCCTGACGCCCCGCCAGTCCGGCGCGGCGTGCCAGCCACGCACAGGCCAGAATGGCCGCCAGCACCAGCAGCAGGCCGATCACCACGCGCAGCACGCCAGAGTCGCTCATGGTGTCAGCGGCGATTGTTCAGGCGGTTGATGCGCTCGGACGGGGTGATGATGTCGGTCAGGCGGATGCCGTACTTGTCATCCACCACCACGACCTCGCCCTGGGCAATCAGGTAGCCGTTCACGAAGATGTCCATCGGTTCTCCGGCCAGTCCATCGAGTTCCACCACGGATCCCTGACCCAACTGCAGCAGGTTCTTGATGGTCAGGCGGGTGCGCCCCAGTTCCACCGTGAGCTGGACGGGCACATCCATGATCAGGTCAATGTCGTTGACTTTGCTGCCCGGAGCATCCGCCAGCGGTTTGAACACCGAGCCGGCGGCGGGCCTTGCAGCCGCCGAGGGGGCTGCGGCGGCCTGTTCGGCCATGGCGCCGGCCCAGTCGTCGGAGGGCTTCAAGCCATCGGCCTGGGTGGGAGGCGGGGCCGCTGAGGATTGCTCGGCCAGTGCGTCGGCCCAGTCGTCGGCCGGGGTGGCGGACGAACCGGCGCCGGTCTGCCCGGGCTTGTTCGTGTCAGTCATGGTCGGGGGCCTCGTGAGTTTCGATTTCGGGGGAAAACAGGTTCTGGACGCGTAGTGCGTACTGGCCGTTGAAAACGCCGTAGCCGCATTCCATCAACGGCACGCCGTTGACGCGGGCGATGACGTTGCCGGGCACGTCGATCGGCAGGACGTCGCCGACTTCCAGCCGCAACAATTCGCCAATGGACGAGGGTATGGACGCGAACTCGGCCGTCAGCTCGACATCGGCGCTGCGCACCTGGCGCGACAGTTGTTGAGTCCAGCGCTGGTCAACCTCTTCCAGCGTGGCTTCCTGCAATGGCCGGGTCAGAAGATCGCGCACCGGCTCGATCATGGAATAGGGCAGGCAGATATTCAGGTCTCCGCCGGTCGCGCCGAACTCGATGTGGAACGAGGACACCACGACGACCTCGTTATTGCCCGTGATGCTGGCGAATTTCGTATGCATCTCGGAACGCACGTATTCGAACTCGACGGGATACACCGCTTCCCATGATTTGCCGTAGCTTTCCAGGGTCAGGTTGAGCAGGCGCCGGATAATGCGCTGCTCGGTGGTGGTGAAGTCGCGGCCTTCCACCCGTGTGTGATAACGCCCATCGCCACCGAACAGGCTGTCGATCACCAGAAAGACCAGGTTCGGGTCGTACGTGAACAGCGCCGTGCCCCGCAATGGCTTCATCTGAATCATGTTCAGATTGCTCGGTACGGGCAGATTGCGTTCGAAGTCGGCGTATTTCAGTATCCGGATCGAGCCGACCGTAATGTCGGCGTTGCGACGCATGAAGTTCAGCAAGAGGTTGCGCAGGTGGCGCGCGAAACGTTCGTTGATGAGCTCCAGCGTCTGCATGCGCCGGCGTACCACGCGATCGGGCGAACTCAGATCGTATGCCCGCGCGCCCCGCTGGTCGGCCGCCTCCCGCGGCTTGCTGTCGCTCTCGCCGTTGACGCCGGCCAGCAGCGCATCAACCTCGTCCTGCGAAAGAAACGCCTCGTAGGCCATGCTTACTGCACCACGAAGGCGGTGAACAGGGCGTCGCTTACATGCTGGCCGTCGGGCAAGGGAAAGAACGGCTGATTGACTGCGTCGACGACGGCGCGCGCAATTTCGGATTTGCCCTGCACGGTCTGTACGGCGACGGGCGACTGCGCCGACAGCACCATCAGGATGCGGCTGCGTACTTCCGGCATGTACTTTTCGATGCGCAGGCGAGTCTGGTCATCATGGGCGCGCAGCGTAATCCCCACATGGAGCAGGCGCTCGCTGTCGGCGCTCAGCAGGGTGACGGTAAAGGCTTCCAGTGGGATGAAGATTGGTGCCGGCACCGGGGACGGCCGGGCGGGGGGAGCGACAAAAACGGCCTGAGCCGGTGAGGGCGCCGCTCCGGTATCGGGCTGTCCCACTTCGAGCCGCACTTGCGCGACGTCCTGCGCATGCTGGCGCTGCATGATGAACCAGGTTGCCGCAACACTGGTCGCCGCGACGGCGGCCAGGATCAGCAGCCAGAGCAGCGTGCGCATGATGGTGCTGCCGCCAGACGAGCGCAGCGGAAGGCCGCTACGAGCAGGCATGGAGGAATTCTTGGAAGTGGCCATCAGGGTATCGATACTTGGTAGTGGAGGGATTCTGCCCCAAAGTCCGTTGCCGATTGCATGCGAAAAGCAGGGCGAAAGCCGCGTATCTCAGGCTATTGCCCTGCCGCCGGTGCCTGGCGTCATGGGCAAGGCCGCAGGGCGGCGCGGCCGGGGAGGCCGTCTAGGCGTAGGTGTCGACCAGTCCGTTGCCACGGCGTGCCGGGGCATCGGCCGCTTGCGGCGGCAAGGCGCCGTTCCCGCCGGACTCGGCGCCGCCACGCCGGCCGCCGCCCGAGTTCTGCTGCGGCGTCCCGGCGCCAGCCTCTGCGCCATGCTCGCCCACGTCGGCCTGGCCGAGCGACAGCCCCGCCTGTGCCAACGCCTGCTGAAGCTGAGGCAGCGCGGCTTCCACGGCATGACGCACAGCGGCGTGAGCCGATACGAAGCTGGCGCTGGCCACACCGTCATGTACGCTGAGGGTGACGCGCAGCGGCCCCAGGTCGGGCGGATCGAGTCGAAGCTCGGCAGTGTGCCGGCCTTGTGTGGCGTCATGACTCAGGGTGAGCAACTGCCGCCCCAGATCGGCGCCCCAGGCTGGTGTGGCAGCTACGGGCGTACCGACGGCCAATGTCATGGTGGAGGGCCCGGACGCAGGCGCGGGCGGGGCGATGGTGTCGTGCCGCATCGGCGCGGCGGTTGCCACACCCAGACCTGACCATTCCGGAGCAGGTGCGGTGGTCCCGGCAGGCAGGGCCGCTTCAGGCGCGGTGCTGGCGAGATTCGCCTCGCCCGACGCATTGGACAGCCGCAGCGCGTCCAGAGGCGTTTCGGGCTGCGAGTCGGCGGCGGTATGCCGCATCAGCGATTCAGCGGGGCCAGCCGGCGGGGAGGCCAGCGAGGCGAAAGCAGCCGCCCCAAGCGGAGGGGCTTGCATCGAATGCGTCGGTGCGGGCGACGGCTTGGCCATGCCGGTGTCGTCCACAGGCTCAGACTGCGCAACGGGTAGAGCGGGCGCCGTGATGCCCATGGGCGTAGCGACGGCGGCCTGGGTGGGCAGCTGCGCTGCGACTGTTTGCTGTAACGCCGTCGCCTGCGCAGCGATCTCCAGGGCCTGGGCTGGCAGCGCCGGCGGCGGTGTGGCCGTCTGCGGGGTCAGCAGCACCGGCGGCACGGCCGCCGCCGTGGCCAACTCGGCGGCCGCAACTTCGTGCTGTGTTTCGGCCGGACCCTCTTCGGGGCGATGGCCCGGCTTGCCGGGCGCCGCAGGTTCCGCCGTGGCGGACCTGTCCGGTGTGACGCCGCCATTGCGGTCCTTCGCGTCGGACGCGTGGCCATGGCGCGCCAGGTGTTGGGCGAAGCTCTGGCCCTGCTTCACGTTCGCCTGGGGCGTCGTGCGCGGGGGCGTCAGGGTATTGGCAGGAAGTGTCAGCGCGGATGCGGTCGGGGTGGCGGTCAATGGCTCATCCTGGTCATCGGTTAAATCGGATGCGCGCGGGCGCTCATGCGCGCCGCGAATTCGTCACTGGCGCGTTGGTCGCGCCGTGTTTCGCGTATGGCGTGGGCCCGCCGTTCGCGCTCGGCAAGCGCATCGAAGGAGTTCAGCTTGCGCTGTTGCTGTTGCCAATGCACCCGGCCCTGTGCCAGGTGCGTGTCGGCCTGGCGCAATACGCTCAGCTGCTGGCTGATGGCGTCGTCCAGGGTGGCGATGAATCGCTGATAATTGTGGCAGTCGGCCGCGGACATGCCGGACTGCATGGCGGTCTGCAGCCTTTGCAGGTAGTCCTGCCGGTAGTCTCGCAACATGCTCAACTGCTGTTCCGCATGATTGCGTTCGGCGTTCAACCGCCCCAGCATCCGTGCGGCTTCGTCGGCGCTTTCCTTGGCCAGCCCGATCAGCGCGTCCAGGGGCAATTGGCTAGACATAGGTTTCCTTGATCTCGAAGGACGCGCGCAATTGATCCACGGCGTCGTCGTATGACACGCGGTCGCCTATGTTCTGCTGCAGATAGGCTTCCAGGCGCGGATAGCGCGCAATGGCTTCGTCCAGTTGCGGATCATTGCCCGCGGTGTAGGCGCCCACGGCAATCAGGTCTCGGTTGCGTTGATATCGAGACAGTGTCTGTTTGAAGCGGCGCACCACGGCATACTGCGCGTCGGGAATCAGCGCCGTCATAGCGCGCGATATCGACGCCTCAATATCGATGGCCGGATAGTGGCCGGCTTCGGCGAGGTGGCGCGACAGGACGACGTGCCCGTCCAGGATCGCGCGCGCGGAATCGGCGATGGGATCCTGCTGGTCGTCGCCTTCGGCCAGAACGGTATAGAACGCGGTGATAGACCCCGCTTTGCCGTTCTGCCGGGGCGCGCCCATGCCGGCGCGTTCGACGAGCGCCGGCAGCCGCGCAAACACCGACGGCGGGTACCCCTTCGTCGCAGGCGGCTCGCCAATGGCCAGTGCGATTTCGCGCTGTGCCATGGCATAACGGGTGAGCGAGTCCATGATCAGCAGCACGTCCTGGCCCTGGTCGCGGAAATGTTCGGCCAGCCGCGTGGCATAGGCCGCGCCCTGCAGCCGAAGCAGCGGCGACACATCGGCTGGCGCGGCTACTACCACCGACCTCGCCAGTCCTTCTGCGCCCAGGTTGAGTTCGATGAATTCCTTGACCTCGCGGCCCCGTTCGCCGATCAGGCCGACTACGATCACATCGGCCTTCGTATAACGCGCCATCATGCCGAGCAGTACGCTCTTGCCCACGCCCGATCCGGCAAAGAGTCCCATGCGCTGGCCGCGGCCCACCGTCAGCAAGCCGTTGATGGCGCGCACGCCCACGTCCAGGACCGAATCGATGGGGGCTCGCGACAAGGGGTTGATCGGCAGTGCAGACAGCGGTGCCAGTTCGGCGCCGACCAATGGGCCGAGGTCGTCCAGCGGCCGCCCGGCCCCGTCGAGCACGCGGCCCAGCAGAGCATCGCCCACCGGCAGGTGGCGGCCCAGTTGCGGTTTTGCATTGCCGTTCAACTCTGCGGTGCGGGGCAGCGGGATGGCGCGTTGCACGGGGGGCTCGCTGGGCATCACCCGGGCGCCGGGCGGCAAACCGGAAATATCGGCCTGCGGCATCAGGTAGAGCACATGACCATCGAACCCGACCACCTCTGCGTCCGCCCAGAGGTCATGGCCTCGGGCGAGCTCGATGCGGCATGCGGCACCGACGGGCAGCCGCAGCCCGGTGGCATGCAGCACGAGCCCGGTCGCGCGGGTAATCCGTCCGCTGGCCAGCCAGGGCTCGGTCGAGGCCGCGCGTATCGAACCGATGCGCAGCTGTGCATCCCAGCGATCGATCACGGGCACCTGGGCGGCCGAGCTCATGGCGTCGGCTCCCATGAGGCGCTGCGGCCCAGCGAAGCCGCGATGCGGCGCCAGCGGGTCTCGAGGGTGGCGTCGATGTCGCCATACGGGGTCTCGGCGCGGCAGCCGCCCCGGAGGATGGATTCATCGGCCAGTACGCGCCAGTTGCCTTCCTGCAGCTCGTCGGCCAAGTGCAGGCGGACCAGTTCCAGGTCGGCGGGATGCACCCACAGCCGCAGGACGCCGGACGAAGGGGGGTTGATGTGGAGGACCTCGCGTACCCCGGCGAGCATGGATTCCGGTCGTTCGGCCAGTGTCGTGCGCAACACCTGGCCGGCGATATCCAGGGCCAGGGTCAACAGGGCCTGTCCCATCTGGGCTTCAAGCGCGGCGAGCGACGCTGCACACGAGTCGGCGAGGGCATGCAGGCGCAGGGCCTCCTGGCGCGCCTGCTCGCGGCCCTGCGCAAGACCTTCTTCGCGTCCGGCCTGGCGGCCTGCTTCAAAGCCTTCCGCATGGCCCTCCGCGCGGCCCGCGATCGTGCCTGCGTCGCGGCCTTGCTCCAGACCGGCGCTGTAGCCTTCTTCGCGCGCCTGGGCCAGGGCCTCGCGCAACAGCTCCTCGGGATCGGGGCCGGGTTCGGGCTGCGGCTCGATTTCGATGAGATCGGGCGCCGCGGATGCTGACGCGTCGAATGAGGACATCTGCCAGCGTCGCCAGGCAGAGCGGGGCGGCGCATCGTGTCCGGGCCGGCGGGCCTCAGACATAGGCATCGTCTCCCTGGCCGCCCAGCACGATCTGGCCGCTCTCGGCCAGGCGCCGCGCGATCTGCAGGATCTTCTTCTGCTCGGCCTCGACCTTCGACATGCGGATCGGCCCTTGCGCCTCCAGGTCTTCGCGCAGGATGTCGGCTGCACGGCTGGACATGTTGCGCAGGAACTTGTTGCGCAGGTCCTCGGAAGCACCCTTGAGCGCCACCATGAGTCCGTCGTTGTCGATTTCCTTCAAGATGAGCTGCAAAGCCCGGTCTTCAACGTCGATCAGGTTATCGAACACAAACATTTCGTCGATGATCTTCTGCGCGAGGTCGTTGTCGCGTTCGCGCAGGCTTTCCACCACGGCCTCTTCGTCCGAAGAGTTCATCATGTTCAGGATCTCGGCCGCCGTGCGTACCCCGCCCATCTTGCTGCGCTTGGCACCCTGGCCGGCCAGTACTGAGTTCAGCACGTCGGTCAGTTCTGATAGCGCAGCCGGTTGCACGCCGCCGAAGGTGGCGATGCGCAACATGACGTCGTTGCGCAGACGGTCGGTCAGCAAAGCCAGCACACCCGCTGCCCGGTCGCGCTCCAGATGCACCAGGATGGTCGCGATGATCTGCGGATGCTCGTCGCCGATCAGTTCAGCAACCGTGTGGGGATCCAGCCAGTTCAGCGCGTCTATGCCGCTGGCGCCATCGCCCGCCTCCAGGATGTCTTCGATCAGGCCGGCCGCCCGGTCGCTGCCCAGCGCCTTGGTCAGCACAGTCCGGATGTATTCGTCCGACCCCAGCGTGACCGCCATGAACTGATCGGCTTCCTGGCGGAATTCTTCGAGCACGACGGCCACGTCGCCGCGCGTGACCTGCTTCAGGTTGGCCATCGAGGCGCCCACCTGCTGCACTTCGCGTGCCGTCAGATACTTGAACACCTCGGCCGCGGCATCCTCGCCCAGCGACATCATCAGCACCGCGCTGCGCGTGATGCCGTCAAGAGGCTTTGCGTCATTTCTCATCTTTGCATCCATGCTCGCATCACCATGGCGACGGCCCGCGGATCCTTGGTGGCCATGTCGCGAGCGCGTTGCAGGTTGTCTTCGTAGCGATCGACCTCCTTGGCGCGCGCCGCCGCCTGGGCTTCGCGCTGTGCCGCCAGACGCCGTTCCTCGGCTTCTACCGGGTCGACCGGCGGATACAGGTAATCTCTCACGACGGGCTTGAGCCTGCGGTACAGCCACAGCGCCAGCACCAGTCCCAGCACCCAGGCGAACACCGTCTTGAGCAGATCGATGAACTGAGCGTCGCGCCAGACGGGAGGCTGCACGGGCTGATCGTTGAATTGGCTGTTGACCAGGTTCAATGAGTCGCCGCGCGCCTCGGAATACCCCATGGCCTCGCGCACCAGATTGGTCAGCTTGCTCAGTTCCTCTGGCGGCAAGGGCTTCGGTTCACCACTGCTGTCCGGCAGGTAGTTCACCACCACTGCCACCGAAAGACGCGTGAGCTGGCCCACCGGCTGCTTGACGTGGCTGATGGTGCGGTCGACCTCGTAATTGATCGTGGCGTCGCTGCGATTGTTGGTAGGCACAGCGGCGGGGGCCGACGTGGCGGTGGTCTGAGCTGCGGTGGCAGGCGCTTGTCCGGGTTGGGGCGGGACGGCGGCAGGCGGCTGCGAATTGACCAGCGGAGCCTGGGCCGGCGCCGGGGGCTGATTGCTCAACGCGCCGGGCACCCCTTGCGCCAGATCGACGCCAGTCTGTAAAGAGTCACTGGTCTGCTTGCTGCGTACGGCCGCCTGGCCCGGTTCCTGATTCGGTCGGTAGACCTCTGAGGTTTGCTCGCGGCGCGAGAAATCCACCTCTGCGCTGGCCTGCGCCTGGACATTGCCGGGACCCACCAGGGGATTCAGGATGGTGAGTATGCGTTCGACGGTGCGCTGCTCGATATCGCGCCGCAGGCGCGAATGGTCGTGCTCCATGCCGCGACCTTCGCCCTGCGGCGCAGACAGCAGGCGGCCGTTCTGGTCGACAATGGAGATGTTGTCGGCGGTGAGATCCGGCACGCTGGAAGCCACCAGCCAAGCCACGGAAGACACATGGGCGTCGCTCAGGCTGCGGCCCGGATACAGGTGCAGCAGGACCGACGCGGTCGGGGCCTGCCTGTCACGCACGAACAGCGACTGCCGTGGCAGCGCCAGGTGCACGCGGGCGCTCTGGACCGTGTTCATCGCTTCGATCGAGCGGGCAAGTTCGCCTTCCAATCCGCGCTGGTAGTTCACTTGTTCGGCGAACTGGCTGGCGCCGAATCGCGTGTTGTCCAGCAGCTCGAAGCCCACAGAGCCGCCGCGGGGCAGGCCCTGGCTTGCCAATTGCATGCGCGTGGCATAAACGCGGTCGGGCGGTACGAGCAGGGCACGCCCGTCAGCGCTGAAGCGGTAGGGCACGTTCATTTGCCCGAGCGCGCTGACAATGGCGCCGCCATCTCTGTCGTCCAGGTTCGAAAACAGGACCTTGTATTCGGGCTCGCGGCCCCACAGCACCAGCACGGCGATGACCGCTACAACCGCTGCGGCCGCGCCCATCAGCAAGGGCTTGGGCAGGGCCCGGACTTTCTCGAGCGCCGGAAACCGGGTCAGCAGCGTACTCAAAGTGGCCTGCTGGTTCATCGGGGGCTCCGGCAAGCTTCGCGGAGCATGGTGGCGGACGACATGGGCGGGTGTGGCAGGTTACGCATGCAACATGCTTGGTATCGGGGGAGCGTGAATTATGGCCGTGCATGCCGACTTCCCAATCGACGAAAACAAGCGGTTTTTGGCGTTACTTGTTCTCTATGTGTCCCCCGCTTGCGGCGTGGCCATCCACCCGTGTGGCCTGCAGCCAAGGGTCAAATTGCGGGGATTTTTGGCGCTTGTTGGGCGTACCGGGTCGGTTCGCGCGGGCGTAGTCTTGCAAGCTCGTCATCATTCGAGCGCAAGGAAGCGAGGGCCATGGCAGTGTCCGGTTTGGCAGGAATCGAGAGCATGTTGCAGCAGATGCGGGCCGTGGTGGAAACCGCGCAGGGCAATGGCGTCACCGCCACTGACCTGTCGCCAAGACCGGCGACGTTTGCCGCCGAACTGCATCGGTCGCTGCAGAGAGTCTCTGCTACGCAGAATGCCGCCAGCAATCAGGCCAAGGCCTTCGAACTGGGCGCCCCGGGTATCAGCCTGAATGACGTGATGATCGACCTGCAGAAGAGTTCGATCGCCTTCCAGACGGCCGTGCAGGTGCGCAACCGACTGGTGGCTGCGTACAAGGAGATTTCGTCGATGGCGGTCTAGCGCCGGATCCGGCTCAGCCGGATGCAGGCGGCCGGGGGTGTTGAAACCAGATGACTTCCGGAAAGCCGCTCAGCATGGCGGCGCTGCTGTCGACGAAATGCATGGCCAGCGAGCGATTCACGCGGAACCGGACCTCGCCTCCGTCCGGGGTGATGCCGGTGAAATCCAGCAGGATGTCATCGAGCGTGCGGCTGGCGCACAGGCGCTCGGGAAACCCGCCGAAGTCTTCGGGACGCCAGAAAAAATGGCGCAATCGCCAATCTGGCCCGAGGATGCGTGCCACACACTGGTCGGTCGCGCTCAGAGGCCGGGGTGCGCACACGCTCACCCGCCCTTGCGGGTGGGCGAGTTCACGCAAGATGGAGCGGATCTCGTCGGTGCGGCAAAGCAGTGCGCCTGCGGCAATGGGTTTCATGGCGTCACCGAGCATTCAGCCCTGCGCGGCCGCGAGCGCGTCCGGCTCGGCTTCGGGCGGCGCGCCAGCTTCCAGGCGATACAGCCAGGCCAGCAATTCGGCTACGGCCGCATAGAGTTGCGGCGGTATTTGCGTGTCCAGATCCACCTGCATGAGCAAGCTCACCAGTTCCCGCGATTCGTGTACATACAGGCCGTGCTCGCGCGCGGTGCGCACGATGGTGTCGGCGATCTGGCCATAGCCTTTGGCCACGACGCGCGGCGCCGCGTCGTGTTCGCCGTAACTCAGCGCCACGGCGGCGCCGCGCGATGCAGAGGAACCGAATCCTTCGCCGCCGTTCATGGCGCCGACCCGGACGCGGCCGCACCGCTTACCGACAAGTGGCTGAGCGTGAGGCCGGCGCGCTGCAGCGTATGGCGCAGCGATTTCGCAGCCCCGTTGATTTCCCGGGAGCTGCGCGGCGCAACCAGTTGCATGACAAGCTGATCGCCGGCCAGGCTGAGGCGAGCCTCGACCAGACCCAGACGCGGCAAGTCCAATTTCAGGCGGGTGGCCCAGTGCGCAACGCCATCGGCGCCCTCATGGGCGGCTTCCCTGCAGACGTCCCATTCCATGGGCGTGCCCGGCCAAGCGTCGCCCTGCCAACTCAGCGTGTGATTGGCCAGAATATCGAGTTGCTGTCGTACCAGGGGAGCGGCGTCGGGATGGATTCCTGCCGGCACTGGCGCCGGCGACGAAGTCGCCGTTGCCCCGGCAGGCGTGGCCGGGCCAGGGGGTGATGCCTGCGTCCGTGGGGCCGACACATTGGACTGCTGCGGCGCGCGGGGCAGGGTCGCTTGCGGCTCGCTGCGGATTTCCTCTGCGGAGCGCTTTCCGTAGGCCAGGTCGGCCAGGTGCGACTCATAGAACAGGCCGCTGCCTTGCAAAGCCTGGCGCAGGGCTGTGGCGAGGGCGGCGGCGGGAGGCAGGGCGGGGGCAGGACGGGTTTCGCCGGCCCCGGCCGCGGGGGCGGTTCCGGATGGGAGTGCGGCCGGCCCGACGGTCGCCGCGCCCGCGAAACGCTGCGACGCGGTGGGATGGGACGCGCCGGCCCTGGGGGTTGCGGCTGCGTCGTGGGCAGAGCTGCGGACAATGCCTGCGTCGGGCGGTCCGGCGGGCGCCAGCCACAAAGGCCTCCGGCCCCGGGCAGGTGGCGCCTGCTCCGGATAGAGCGCAAGTAATGCCAGAATGCTGCGTGCGGTCTGACCCAGGGTGGTCGGCGCGGATGCTGTGGTATCGCTGCGAGTAACCAGGCTGCGCTCGGTCTGGCCCGAGGCATCGGTCTGCCGGGTATCCCCGACGGTGGATCCTCGTTCGCCTCGACCGGCGGCCGGGTCGACGGGGGAACGTGGTGAACGGCTGGCGTGGTCAGTCTGGCCGGGCCGCGCGGCTTCTCCCGGCTGCGCCACGGCATCGGGTCTTGCTCCGCTGATGAGATTGGCGTGTGCCGCCATGGTGGTGCCCAGCACGGCGTCCAGCCGCTGCACCAACACGGTACCCAACGCCGAAGGACCGACGCTCATGCGCAGGGCTCCGGATGATTCGCGCGGGCGGTGCCGGCGCTCATGCGGCCGAAGCCCGTACGCCGTACGCCGACATCAACGATTGCTGCCGCTTCATCCGGCCCAGAAGGTCGCTCAGCCGAGCCATCTGCGGCACCGCGAGGTCACGGGTGGCGGCGTCGTTTGCCAGAATGCGCACCAACAGTTCGTACTTGGTTTCACGGCCGGCGTTGTCCAGCGGTGTACCGGGTTCGATGCGGCGCAGCCGCTCGACGCATTCACAGTAGCGTTGACCGTGAACGAGCACACGGCTCCAGTCGCCCGCCCGGGCGGCCGCGTACATGTCATCAGTCAAGGTGGCAATCTCCTGGTAGATGTCCAGGACGGAGGCGTGGCGCTGGGGGGACGTCATAAGAGTCTCGCGCAGGTGGCGATGTGGGGCGGCGTGCAGCCGTGCAGATCAGGCCGGGACCAAGCCGGCGGAAGGGTCGTTGGCGGACTGCCAGGCTTGCGCCAGTTCGGCCAGCAGGCGGTCGACGGACTCCATCTGCTCCGCGTCGCCCTTCAGATTCGCCTGCAGCAGGGCGCGTACGATGTAGTCATACAGGTTGGCCAGGTTGGCCGCGATTTCGCCGCCGGCGTCCATATCGAGGCCCATTTTCAACCCTTCATCGACGATGCGGATCGCCTTTGAAATGGCCGCGCCCCGTTCGGCCACGCGCCCCGCTGCGAGATGAAGCCGAGCCTGGGCAATGGCTGCGCGGGCACCATTGAACAACAACATGATCAATCGTTCCGGGCTGGCGCTCGATACCTGGGTTTCCAGGCCGATGTCGGTGTAGGAACGGGCTGAATAAGCCGCGGGACGGCGGGCTGCGTAGGTCATGGTGGCGGCCTGTTGAGTCGGTTATTTGTTGCCGCCCAGCGCTGCAAATTGCTGGGTCAGATAGGCGCTCATGCTGTTCAGTTGGCTGACCAGGGCATCGAGCCGCGTGAATTGTGCGCGGTAATTGTCCATGGTGGCCTGAATGGACACCTTGGTGCGATCGTACTGATCCTGCAGCGTGTCCACGGTTTTCTGCAGGCCATCACTGCGGACCTTGATCGCGCCGTCCGTGCCCAGAATGTCTTCGGTGGTGGCCTTCATTTTTTCGGCCAACCCGCCGCTGCCGCCCAGTACGCGGGCTGCATCGGCGGGATTGTCGGCCAGCGCCTGGTCCAGCCTTGCCTGGTCGAGCTGCAGTTTGCCCGAGGTCGGGTCGGTGGTCACGCCGAGCTGGGACAGTGTCTGCAACGCGCCTTCACCCGTCGCCACCCGCAGCGCGGCGGCCATGGCCGACTGGATGGCACGGGCCGTGCCGTCGCCGGTCAGTGCGCTTTGGGTCTCTTCTTCCACATTGAAGGCGGTCAGGCTGCCGATGGTGGTCTGGAGTGCGTTGTACGCGTCGACGAAGCCTTTGACGGCCTTCGACACCGCCGCCGGATCGCTCGTGACTGTCACTGTCACGAACTTGCCGGGTTCGGTCGTGGCGCTCAGTTCCAGCGTTACGCCATCGATCGCGCCCGCGAGTGTGTTGGACTGGCTTTCGACTTCGATGTCATTGATGGTGACTTTGGCATTCTTTGCGGCCTGCTGCTCGCTCATCGGCGAGGCGGCGCCCGCCTGGTAGCCGACGACGTTCTGCACGGCAGCGTTGTCGGAGGTGATGCCCTGCACGGCGGCCTCGAGGCCCGTTGCCTTGCTGGTCAGCATCAGATAGCTGCTGCCATTGCCGTCGGTGATGATGGTGGCGCGTACGCCCGCCTTGTCGTCGCCATTGATGGCTTTAGCGATGCCATTGAGCGAAGTGTCCGACCCGAGCTCTATCGTCGCGCTGGCGCCGGACTCGAGCGTGATTTCGATCGAGCCGCCCGTTCCCATCTGGGCAGTGCGGCTAGCGACGGCTTCAGACTTCAGGCTCTGCGCCAGGGCCAGGTCGCTGATTGCGATCCTGTAGTCGCCCGCCACCGCGCCCGGAGCGGTCTTCACCGACAGCCCCTCGCCCGACACCGAGCTCTTCACGGCGTCCAGCGTGGCGCGATCTGACAATGCCGCGGCCGCTTTCTGAACGGCCTCGACGCCGCCCTGGATCTTGCTAAAAGCGGAGATGCGCGCCTTGTAGCTGTTCTGTTGAGACGTAATGCGGGACAGGCGGACCTCTTCCGAAGCCTGGAGCTGCTTGAGCATGTCTTCCAGGTTGGTCAGGCCCGACCCGGCGCCCAGTGAAGTAATGGAGGCCATATCGAATTCCTTGCTAGCTGTGCGATTCTGTCAAATCGGCGCGTGTTGCGATCGGCCGGGCAAGGGCACAACGCCGGTCTAATTTGAGAGTTTCAGGCCGTCGTGGCGACGGCATTGCCTTGCATCTGCACTATCATTCGGGCGATGCGCAGCAGGGTTTCCGACGGAATGGTGCGAATCGTGTCGCCCGTTTCCGAATCGACGATCGTTACCACCACCTGGTGGACGTGCGGGTCGATCTCGAACTGCAACTGGGTCTTCCAGGCGCGAAGCTGGTCGTTCAGCTCCTCCAGCGCCCGATCCATGGGCAGGGGCGGTTGGCCGGAGCCCGCCGCCGCATCTTGCGCGCCGCCGCTGTCGGTGGAGGCGGCAGCCGGGGTGACGGCCATGGCCGGCTCTGGCGGAGCCGGCGCGACGGTCACGGTGGTTAGCGCAAGAGGGGCGGGGGCGAGCGGGCTGACAGCCATGGTCACTCCAGTGGGCCGGCGCCAGGGCGCGGCACAGGTTTAACGGGAAATTCTCAGCTACCATTACGGCACTTACGGGCCGAACTTTAGGCTGCCTGCCGTAACCTTTCCCCTTTGTTGCCAAGCCCATGAGCGTCAAAACGGCCCTGCGCGTCATCGAAATCATCGAGACTTACGCCCGCGAAAGGCGTGCCCTGCCGCTGACCGAGCTGGCGCGGCTGCTGGAAGTGCCGGTGTCGAGTTGCCTGGCGCTGATTCGTACCTTGTCCGACCTGGGCTATCTGTACGAGACCGGCCGGCGGCAGGGCTATTACCCGACGGGGCGCCTGCTGGCCATGGCGCAGCGGATCGCCCGCGCCGACCCGGTGCTCGACCGTGTCTATCCCAGCCTGGTGGAATTGCGCGACGCCACCCAGGAAACCGTGGTGTTCGGCAAACTCAGCGACGGCAGGGTGGTGTATCTCGAAGTGCTGGATTCGCCGCACACGATACGGTATGCCCCGGTGGCAGGCGAGTTTCGCGAGCTGCACGCCAATTCGCTGGGCAAGGCCTTGCTCTCGATACTTGAACCGGAGGAAAGGCAGGCCCTGCTGGCGGCCCGTCCGCTGAAGCGTCACAACGAACGCACACTGACGTCCCCCGAGGCTGTGGATGCCGATCTGGAAAAATCGCGGCAGCGCGGTTGGTTCATGAACCTGGGCGAGTCCATTCCCGACGTCTGCGCCATTGCCTGGCCTGTGACCTTGTCGGGCATCCCCTATGCAATATCTGTAGGCGGGCCGGTCTATCGCATCGAGCCGCAACAGCAGGAATATGCCCGGATTCTTCGGGCGGCCTGCACCGCGCTGGAGCAGCTGGGCTGATCGCGGCGGCGTGTCGCCGCCCGGTTGAATGCGGGTTGGACGAGGTGCACCGCCGCGCGCCGTCTAGTAGGATTTGGGCAGGCCCAGCACCTTTTCTGCAATGAAGCACAGGATCAATTGTGGGCTGACGGGCGCAATGCGGGCGATGTAGCTTTCGCGCAGCAGGCGCTCTACGTGATATTCCTTTGCATAGCCCATGCCGCCGAGGGTCAGCACCGCCGTCTGGCAGGCGTTGTGCCCGGCCTCTGCGCCAAGATACTTGGCGCTGTTCGCATAAGGCCCGCAGGGACGGCCCTGGTCATAGAGGCTGGCCGCCTTGTACACCATCAGGTTGGCCGCCTCGAGTTGCATCCAGGCTTGCGCCAGGGGATGCTGTATGCCCTGGTTCTGTCCGATGGGCCGGCCGAATACGCTGCGTTCACCGGCGTACTTGACCGCGCGATCCAGCGCGGCCTGCCCGATGCCGACCGCTTCCGCCGCGATCAGGATGCGTTCGGGGTTCAGCCCATGAAGAATATATTCGAACCCGCGGCCTTCTTCGCCGATACGGTCGGCAACCGGAATGCGCAGGCCATCGATGAACAGCATGTTCGAATCGACTGCTTTGCGGCCCATTTTGTCGATTTCGCGAACCTCGACCATGCTGCGGTCCAGGTCGGTATAGAAGAGCGAAAGTCCTTCAGTGGGCTTGGACACCTCGGCCAGTGGCGTGGTGCGCGCGAGCAACAGCATCTTCTGGGCGACCTGGGCCGTCGAAATCCAGATTTTGCGGCCATGCACCACGTATTCATCACCCTGGCGCAGTGCCAGGGTGGTCAGTTTCGTGGTGTCGAGTCCGGCATCGGGTTCAGTCACGGCGAAGCAGGCTTTCTCCCGTCCCGCGATCAGCGGCTCGAGCCAGCGATGACGCTGTTCGTCGCTGCCGAACACCACGACCGGATTGAGGCCGAAGATATTCATGTGGACAGCCGACGCGCCGGCGAAACCCGCGCCGGATGCAGCGATGGTCTGCATCATCAGCGCCGCTTCGGTCATGCCCAGGCCGGCGCCGCCGAATTCCGGCGGCATGGCGATGCCCAGCCAGCCGTCCGACGCCAACGCGGCATGGAACTCATGCGGAAAGCCGCCTTCACGGTCGCGCGTGAGCCAGTAGTCGTCGGGAAAGCGCTCGCAGACGCGCGTGATCGCGTCGCGCAGCGTCAGGTGTTCGGCAGAAAACTCGAAATCCATCAAATGGTTCCTTCTTGAGTGGCGCGCGCGGCGATCAGGGCATCGATTTCGGCGTCGGTGCAGCCAGCCTCGCGCAGAATTTCCCTGCTGTGCTCGCCCAGGCGCGGTGCGGGGCGGCGGATTGAGGTGGGGGTGCCGGCAAAGCGCCCCAGCGGCGCGGGGGTGCGCAGACGTCCTTCCGTGGGATGCTCGAGTGTGTTGAGAAAGCCCGTTGCCTGCAGATGAGGGTCCACGAGCAAGTCATCGACCGAATACAGGCGGGCGGCCGGGATGTCCGCACCCACGAGGGCATCGAGCCAATCCGCACTGTTGCGGGTTCGCATGACCTCTGCGACGAAAGCGTAAGCCTCATCGATATGGCGGGCGCGCGCCGTATGCGAGCTGAAGCGAGCGTCATGTTCAAGTTCGGGGCGGCCTATCAGCGCGAAAAAATTGCGCCAGTGCTTGTCGTTGTATATCAGCAGGCACAGATAGCCATCGGCGGTGGCATAAGGACGGCGATGCGAAGCCAGCAGGCGCGCATATCCCGTGGGCCCTTGCGGCGGGTCGAAAGTGTAGCCGCCGAGATGGTCGCCCAGCACCATGTGGGCCATGCCTTCGAACATGGGAATCTCTACGGATTGACCGCGCCCGCCGGCGCGCGCATGCAACACCGCCGCCAGCAGCGCGATGGCCACGTGCAGGCCCACGGCCCGGTCGGCCAGGGTCAGCGGCGCGTAGCGCGGCACATCTCCACCCTGGCGCAAGTACAGGTCGGCAATACCTGCCTGGCCCTGGATGAGATCGTCGTAAGCGGGGCGGCCGGCATAGGGGCCCGCCTCGCCAAATCCATAGGCGCCCAGATAGACCAGGCGAGGGTTGTGCGCGGCGACGGCTTCATACGACAGTCCCAGCCTGGCCATGGCCTGGGGTCGGATGTTGTACAGCAGCGCATCACAGCTTTCTGCCAGCTTCAGGCAGGCGTCGCGCCCTTGCGCGCTTTTCAGGTCGAGCACGATAGAGCGCTTGTTGCGATTCAGATGCAGGTGCAGATGGCCCATGCCGGTATTGCGCATGGGCCCGACCGCGCGCAGCGTGTCTCCCGCCGGCGGCTCGACCTTGATCACATCCGCGCCCAGGTCGGCGAGCACCTGAGTCGCATAGGGGCCCATCACGATCGTGCTCAGGTCCAGGATGCGTATGCCGGCCAGCGGACCGGCCTTGTCAACAGCAGGTGTCATTGCGGCTGGATACCTGCATCTTTGATCAGCTTGCCCCACAGGTCTCTTTGCTCGGACACGAATGTGGCGAAACTTTCCGGCGTGCCGCTGAAGGCATCGAAGCCCAGCCCGGCCAGACGCTTGCGGACCTCAGGGTCCGACACAACCTTGTTGATCGCGGCGTTGAGCCGGGCCACGATCTCCGGCGGCATGCCGGCTGGTCCGAAGTAGCCATTCCATGAGTTGAGGTCGAAATCGGCCACGCCTGCCTCGCGCATGGACGGCAGATCGGGCACGATGCTGCTGCGATCGGCCGTGGACACCGCGAGCGCTCGCAACTGGCCGGACTGCACGAAGGGCAGGCCCGAGGCGAGGTCGGTGAACATGAAGTCGACCTGGCCACCCACCAGGTCGGTCAGCGCCTGTGGCGTGCCTTTATAGGGAACATGGAGGATATCGATGTCAGCGCGGCGCGCCAGCGTGCCACCTGCCACGATGCCGGTGCTGTTGCCCGTGGCGTACGTGACGCGGCCAGGGTTCTTGCGCGCGTAGTCGATCAGTTCCTGGACACTCTTGTAAGGCCGTTTCGGGTTCACAACCAACAGGAACGGCAGGTTGCCGCCGCGCGCGATGGGGGTGAAGTCCTTGACCGGGTCGTAGGGCACGCTCTTCATCAGGAAGGGCGCCGCAGAGTGCGATGTGTTGGTGGTGACAAACAGGGTGTAGCCGTCTGGCTTGGCGCGCGCCACATAATGCGCGGCGATGGTTGCGTTGGCGCCCGGTTTGTTTTCGACGACGACTTGCTGGCCCAGGATATTGCCCAGTTCGGCGGCGAAGATGCGGCCCACGGCATCGGTGCCTGAGCCTGCCGGAAACGGGACGACCAGGCTGATGGGCTTGTCGGGATAGGCGGCCAGGGCAGGGCCGGCCATGGAAAGCGCCGCGCCCAGCATGGCGGCGGCCCGCAGTGTGCGTAGGAACATGGGTGAGTCTCCTCATATGGACGGCATCTGACGGCCGCCTGGGAAAGAACGCCGCGCCGCTCAGGGCGCGCCGGTGGACGCCGTGAAGCCGCGTACGACGCGGTCGGGCGATTCTTCATAAGGGGGCGTGTAGATCACCAGCAGGCGTGCGGGCTGTTCACTGGTCACCGTGAACACATGCGGGATATCGGGCGGGAAATAGCAGCAATCGCCGGCGACGAGGTCGGCGGTCTCGTCCCCGACCTGGGCACGCGCCGTGCCGGCCAGCAGATAGCAGACTTGCTCGATGCCGGGATGGGCATGGGGCAGGGCGCCCTGGCCCTTTTCGATGACGCCCAGCAAGACCTCGACATGGCGGGCGCCTACGTTCTCGGCGCCGATCAGGCGCCGGTTCAGCGTGCCGGTATGGTTGGCGGGGTGGTACCCGGGCACCTCGGATTCGCGCACCAGCCATCGGGGAGACGCGGACATGGGATGCTCCTGTTTTTCGTCAGTATGAATTCATTTTTATACATATGAATTTGTGTGGCAAGCGGATTTTCCCTGATGGCAGTAACGACGCGGGGTTTATCCCTGGGATGCCGGGGCTCGACTGCTAAACTGCCGCCTCTGCCCTTTTTGTATGCTGTCATGTCCACCGCCCGTCTCGATGCCACGTCCCCATTGCCTCAGTGGCTGCAGTATCTCGAGTCTATTCATGGCAAGGCCATCGACCTGGGCCTCGACCGAGTCCGCCAGGTCGCCGACCGCCTGGCGCTGAACCTGGAGGCCGTGAAGTTCGTCGTGGGCGGCACCAATGGCAAGGGCTCTACCTGCGCCATGCTAGAAGCGATACTGCTGGCGGCCGGTTATCGGGTCGGGCTCTACACCTCGCCGCATCTCATCGATTTCAACGAACGCGCCCGCATCAACGGGCAACTGGCGACGGATGCGCAACTGACCGAACAGTTCGCCGCCGTCGAGGCGGCCCGGGGCGAAGTCACCCTCACTTACTTCGAGTTCACCACGCTCGCCATCCTGCGATTGTTTGCACAGGCCAGGCTGGATGCGGTAGTGCTCGAAGTCGGGCTGGGCGGCCGCCTCGACGCCGTCAATATCGTGGACGCCGACTGCGCCATCATCACCAGCGTCGACATCGACCACACCGATTTCCTGGGCGACACGCGTGACCAGATCGGCCTGGAAAAGGCCCATATTTACCGTGCCGGGCGCCCGGCCGTCTGCAGTGACCCGCAGCCGCCGCAGGCGCTCCTGGATCATGCCCAGGCCATCGGCGCCGACCTCTGGCGCTTCGGCCTCGACTTCAATTATTCGGGCGACCGCCAGCAATGGGCTTATGGCGGGCGCGCGCAGCGCCGCAGCGCCTTGGCCTATCCGGCGCTGCGTGGCGCCAATCAATTGCTCAATGCATCCGCTGCCCTGGCGGCGCTGGAATCGGTGCGCGACCGACTGCCTGTGCCTCAGCAGGCGGTGCGCGTCGGCTTGCTGCAGGCCTCGCTGCCGGGCCGCTTCCAGATTCTGCCAGGCCAGCCTGCCGTGATTCTCGACGTGGCCCACAATCCCCATGCCGCGGCCGTGCTGGCGCAGAATCTCGACAACATGGGCTTTCACCCGTATACGCATGCAGTCGTCGGCATGCTCAACGATAAAGATGTCGATGGGGTGATCGCCAAGCTCGCCAGCCGTGTCGACCACTGGTATTGCGCGGGTCTGACCGGCCCGCGCGGCGGATCGGGTGCGGAGCTCGCCAGCCACGTGTCCGCCGCCATCCAGGCGGCGCCGGCAGGCGCCGACGCGCCTACCGTGCAAGCGTACGCCGACCCGGCCGCCGCCTATGCTGCCGCCCGCGAACGGGCGGGCGAGGGTGATAGAATCGTGGTGTTCGGCTCATTTCTCACCGTTGCCTCGGTTTTGCAGTCGTTGGGCCGCAAAGCATAGGGCTCGGGCAGGCGAGGCGCCAGCCTCGTCCAGGTCAAGGATTCCTGTCCATGGGATTGTTTTCTCGCAAAGATTCCGCCTCGCAGGCATCGCCCACCCGGCCGCGTCCATCGGTCTCGAGCGAAGCCCAGGCGGCGGAACTCCGTGCGCGCGCCCGGCGTCGGCTGGCAGGGGCGGTAGCATTGGTACTGGCAGCCGTCATCGTGTTGCCCATGGTGCTCGATTCCGAGCCCGTACCCGTCGCCGACGACATCCCCATCCGCATTCCCGACCGCAATACGCCATACCAGCCCCAGGTCACGCCGCCCGCCGTGGCGGATGCGGGCACGCCCAATGGCAGCACGTCGTCGCCGGCGCAGTCGTCCGCCGCGCCGCCCGCTGCCCAGCCGCCTGCCGACCCGCCCGCACCGCCCGACCTGGCCACGCAGCCACCCCAGCCGCCGGCCACGGCAAAGGCTCCGGCATCCGAGCCGTCCGCGGCGCCCCCTCCGGCGGTGCCCAAGCCACCGGCGCAACCCAAGCCGCCGCGTGACGACGATGGCGCCCGCGCCCTGGCGTTGCTGGAGGGCCGGGCTCCCGGCACGACCAGCGCGCCGCCCACGCGCGCGCCGGCCGCGAAGGGGAACTTCGTCCTGCAGATCGCGTCCTACAGCAACCAGGCCGACGCCCAGTCGCGTCGCACCAAGCTGCACCAGGCGGGAGTCACCAATGCCTTCGTAGAGCAAGCTTCAGTCAGCGGCAAGCAGCAATATCGCTTGCGCGTCGGGCCGTTCCCGTCGCGTGATGCGGCGCAGGCGGCCCAGGCGCGCCTGCGCACGCTGGGCTACGACAACGGCTTTATCGCCAGCCAGTGACCGGCTTCGACTTCGTCGTCCTGGCGATCCTGGCGGTGTCGGCGCTGCTGGGTCTGGTGCGCGGCCTGCTGAAAGAGGTGCTGTCGCTGCTGGCCTTCGTGCTGGCCTTCGTGGCGGCAATCTGGTGGGGGCCCACCGTTTACGGCTGGCTGGAAACCTATATTGAAACCGCGATGCTGCGCATGGGCGTGGCTTACGCGGCAGTGTTCATAGTGGTGCTGCTGGGTGTGGGGCTGGTCAACATGACGCTGGCCGCACTTATTCGCACCACGGGGCTGACGCCCGCCGATCATGGCCTGGGAGCCCTGTTCGGTCTGGCGCGCGGGCTGCTGTTCGTTCTTGTGCTGGTGGCGTTGGGCGGATATACGCCGCTGCCCCAGGAGTCCTGGTGGCAGGACGCCATGTTTTCGCATTCGGCCACCGAGGCCGTCAGGCATATCAAGTTGTGGCTGCCGCCGTCGCTGGCGACGTGGCTGCCATACTAAGTTTCGTTAAACGGGAAATCACCATGTGTGGAATCATCGGGGTCGTGGGGCGCGGGCCGGTAAACCAGCTGCTCTACGATAGTCTGCTGCTGCTGCAGCATCGTGGCCAGGACGCGGCCGGCATCGCCACGTCGCAGGGCAACCACTTCAATATGTACAAGGCTCACGGCCTGGTGCGCGATGTATTCCGCACGCGCAACATGCGCTCGTTGCCCGGCTCGAGCGGGGTGGGCCATGTGCGATATCCCACCGCCGGTTCCAGCCAGAGCGAGGAAGAATCGCAGCCGTTCTATGTGAACGCGCCGTTCGGCATCACCTTCGCCCACAACGGCAACCTGACCAACTGGCGTGAATTGCGCGAATCGCTGTACCGGGTCGATCGCCGCCACATCAACACCAATTCCGATTCCGAAGTCCTGCTGAACGTGCTGGCGCACGAACTGCAGTCAGCCGCCAACGGCGTCTCGCTGGACGACGACACCATCTTCCGCGCCGTGGCCGCCGTTCACAAGCGCGTGCGCGGCGCCTATGCGGTGGTGGCGCAGATTTCAGGCTATGGCATGTTGGCATTCCGCGATCCCCATGGCATTCGCCCGCTTTGCATTGGCCGCCAGGAAACCGATGAGGGCGTCGAATGGATGGCTGCCTCGGAGTCCGTTGCGCTCGAAGGCAGCGGTTTTGCCTTTGTTCGCGACGTCGAGCCCGGAGAAGCGGTGTTCGTGGACCTCGACGGCCGCCTGTACAGCCGTCAGTGTGCCGAAAATCCCCAGTTGGTTCCCTGCATCTTCGAATACGTCTATTTCGCGCGTCCCGACTCGCTGATCAATGGCGTGTCTGTCTATGGAGCGCGCCTGCGCATGGGCGAATACCTGGCCGACAAGGTCGCGCGCAACATGCGCCTGGGCGATATCGACGTGGTCATGCCCATTCCCGATTCGTCGCGGCCGGCAGCCATGCAACTGGCCGCGCGGCTCAACCTCGATTACCGCGAAGGGCTCATCAAGAATCGTTACGTGGGCCGCACGTTCATCATGCCGGGCCAGGCGGTACGACGTAAATCGGTGCGCCAGAAGCTCAACGCCATCGGCGTGGAGTTCAAGGGCAAGAATGTGCTGTTGGTCGATGATTCCATCGTGCGTGGCACCACCAGCCGAGAGATCGTCGACATGGCCCGGGCCGCTGGCGCCAATAAGGTGTATTTCGCGTCGGCCGCGCCACCGGTGCGCTACCCCAACGTGTACGGCATCGACATGCCCACCCAGAGCGAACTTATCGCGACCGGGCGGTCCGACGAGGAAATTGCCCGCACTATCGGGGCTGACGGGCTGATCTACCAGGACCTGCAGGATATGCAGCAGTCGGTCACCGACATCAACCCGGCATTGACCCGCTTCGAGGCGTCGTGCTTTGACGGCCAGTACATCACCGGCGACATTACCCCCGAATACCTGGAAAGGCTGGGCCAGTCCCGCAGCAGTTCCAGCGACGAAGAGTCGGCCGGCGGGTTGCAATTCAATCTGGGTTACAGGTCCAACGACGCCTGATCGTGCCTACGTCGCGGCGCCGGGCCCATAGCGGCCCGGCGGGCTTTCCCCCATCGGATCCAGCCATGTCCTCTTCACGCCAGCGCCAGCTGCTGATCATTGCCGTCCTGTGTTTCACCGCCCTCGGAGTGGCGCTGGTATCACAACACGTATTCAATATGCCGCCTTGCGCGTGGTGCGTGCTCCAGCGCCTGATCTTTCTGGTGATCGGCCTGGTTGCCTTGGCGGGAGCTGGGGCGGCCGCCATCGCGCGGCTGTGCCTGGCGCTCTGCGCGGTGCTGGCCACAACCGGGATTGCGGCCGCGTGGTACCAATACGATGTGGCGGCCCACATGTTCTCTTGCGACCAGACCTACGCCGACCGCTTCATGAGCGGTTCGGGCCTGGATGCCGCCATGCCCTGGCTGTTTGGCATCTACGCCAGCTGCATGGACGCCAGCGTGGAAGTGCTGGGAGTCGAATATGCGCTGTGGAGCCTGGGATTGTTCGCCGTGCTGGTCATACTGGGGCTGCGCGGCGCATTGCTGCGCCGCTGAGCGCCAGGCGCGTCGCCTGCTCAGGCGGCGCGGTGCTGCAAGGTGTAACCGGCGCGGTCATCCTGGGCCAGCAAACGCTTGAGCACGGGCATGGCCTGTTGCAACGCCCCGTGCAGCGTCCAGGGGGGATTCACCAGGAACATGCCGCTGCCATGCAGTCCGAAGCCGTCGCCCGACGGCTTTTTCACGGTCAGCGATACATGCAGCCAGTTCTTCACCGGCAAGTTCTCCAGATGTCTGGGCAGCTCACTGGATTCGCGCCGTTGCACCTGGGGATACCAGACCGCGTAGGTGCCGGTGGCAAAGCGCTTGACGCCTTCTTTCACGGCGTTCAGCGCGCGCTTGTAGTCCTGCTTGTCTTCATACGACGGGTCGATGAGCACCAGGCCGCGCCGTGGGGGCGGCGGCAGCAGGGCTTTCATGCCTTCGAAGCCGTCGGTGCCATAAATGGTGGTCTGCCGCAATGCAGTCTTGTCGAGCTGCTCGAGGTTCTTGATCAACACCTCCGATTCGGAGGGGTGCATTTCGAACAGGCGCAGACGGTCGCGCGGGCGCAGGGCGTCCAGGGTCAGCCAGGGCGATCCCGGGTAATAGCGCAGGCGGGAAGCGGGGTTGTAATGCTGGACCCGCTGAACATAATCGGCCAACAGTGGCGGCAAATCGTCGCGTTGCCACAAGCGGCCGATGCCGTCGGCGTACTCGGCGTTCTTGGACGCCCAATCGCCGTCCAGGGCGTAGAGCCCCGCGCCCGCATGCGTATCGACGACCCAATAGGGAGCGTCTTTGCGGTTGAGGTAATCCAGAACGTGGACCAGCACGGCGTGCTTGAGGACGTCGGCATGGTTGCCGGCGTGAAAGGCGTGTCGATAACTGAACAAATCGTAATCCTGCTTACGCGGGCGGGCCGATGTCGGCCAGCGCGTCGGTGAAAAGGGCATCAAGGCCCCAGGAGAGCAGCAACCGGGCGCGTGCCGGGTCATTGATGGTCCAGGCGGCAATGCGGTAGCCGGCGTCGTGTACCGCCTCGATGAGTTCGCGGGTGGCATCGCGATGATTGATGTTCAGCGCCACGCAATCGTAGCGCTGCAGCCGCTGCTGCCAGTCGGCCGGAACGTGCTCCACCAGCAATGCACGCGGCAGCTCGGGCGCGGCTGCCTGGGCCGCCGCCAGCGCGGCCTCGGAAAATGATGACAGCAGCGGGGCGGGCTGGGCCGCCTGCCACAGCTCGCGCGCGGCCAGGGCGATCGTCGCGCCCGTCAGGACTTCCTGACCGGGGTTGGGCTTGATTTCAATATTGCAGGCGATGCCGTTGGCGATGGCATAGCGGGCCACCGAGCGGAAAGTCGGGACGGGTTCGCCGGTGTAGGCAAGCGAGTGCCAGCTTCCCGCATCCAGCCGCGCAAGTTCCCCATAGGCCAGGGCGCCGGCAGGACCGTGGCCATCGGTGGTGCGGTCCAGCGTGTCGTCGTGCATCAGGAAGGGGACTTCGTCGTGACTGAGCTTGACGTCGAATTCGACCATGCGAAACCCGTGGCGCACGCCGGTGCGCATCGCGGCGAGGGTATTTTCGGGGGCGAGGTGGCCGCCGCCGCGGTGGGCGATGTGAGCAGGATAGGGCCAGAACGAAGGCATGTGTACGGGGGCGGGTTGACGGGCGCGAGTCTGCAAGAATAACCCCTTTGCGCGGGTCGGGCATCCTGCGCCAAGCCGGTGTACGCGCGCTTGCGAGGCGGTCCGGGCTGGCCGGGCCGGGGCGCCAGCCAGCGGCACCGTGATGCGCCGGGCGCGGGCCGCTGCGCGCGGCGGCGCGCTGCCTGTAGCGCGCAGGGCGAAAATGGTAAACTCCGGCGGCTGACCAGGTACGATTCCGGCACCTGGCGAGGGCGAATCGGTTCGCCTTTTTTTATGCGTTTTCTCGCGGTGCGGCGTCAGGTGCGTCGCGCTCCGTGTACGGCAATCAGGGAATCCATGTTCGAACTAATACGCAATCACCGTCGTTGGATGCAGTTCATACTGCTGGTCCTGATCGTGCCGTCGTTTTTCCTGGTGGGCATGCAGGGCTATGACAGCTTCATGAGCCGAGAGCCCGAGTTGGCTACGGTGGCCGGCCAGCCCATTACGCGCGGCGAGTTCGACATGGCGCACCGCAACCAGCTCGAGCAGTTCCGCCAGCGCCTGGGCAGTCAGTTCGATCCGGCCCTGATCGATACGCCCGCCATGCGCGAGCAACTGCTCAATCAGCTCATAGACCAGAGGCTGCTGGTGCAAGTCGCGATGGACAACCGCTTCTCGGTTTCCGACGGCACCTTGCGCAACACCATTGCCGCCATCCCGCAGGTACAGGACAACGGCCGCTTTTCGCCCGAGCGTTACCGCCAGGTGTTGGCCGCGCAGGGCATGACCCCCACATCGTTCGAGGCCGGCTTGCGACGCGACCTGGCCGTCGGCCGCGTGCTCGACCCCGTGACGCAATCGGCCAGTGTGCCCGATTCGGTTACCGCCTCGCTCGAATCCGCGCTGACCCAGCAACGTACCGTGCAAGTGCGGCGCTATGCGGCGGCCGACTATCGCGCGCAGGTGTCGGTGTCGCAACAGGACATCCAGGCCTGGTACGACGCCAACAAGCAGCAGTTGCGAGTCCCCGAGCATGTCAGCGCCGAGTACCTGGTGCTTGACGAGGCCGCCGCCACGCAGGGCGTTCAAGTCAGCGATGCCGACGTCGCCGGCTATTACGAGCAGAACAAGCAGCGCTTCGGGCAACCCGAGCGCCGTCGCGCCAGCCACATCATGATCGAATTGCCGGCCGGCGCCTCCGAAGAGGCGCGCCAGGCCGCGCGCGCCAAGGCCGAATCCCTGGCCCAGCAGGCGGCCGCCGATCCCGGCCAGTTTGCCGAGCTGGCGCGCACCAATTCTCAGGACGCCGGGTCCGCCGATAAGGGCGGCGACCTCGGCTGGCTGGCGCGAGGCATGCTGGCCGGCCCGCTGGAAGAGACCATATTCGGCCTGGGCAAGGGCGAGGTCTCGGCGGTGGTCGAGAGCCCTTCGGGCCTGCACATCATCATGGTCACCGACCTTCAGCCCGCCGCCATCAAGGCGCTCGACGAGGTCCGCGACGAGATCACCGCCGAAATCCGCAAACAGGTGGCGGCGCAACGCTTTGCCGAAATGGCCACCAAGCTCACCGAAACGGTGTACGACGTACGCGACAGTCTGCAGCCCGCTGCCGATGCATTGGGCCTGAAGCTGCGCACCGCGTCGGGCATCACGCGCGAAGGCTTGTTGCCGGCCGACGAGGCTGGCCCGGATGCCGCCATTTCGAGCCCGGACGCCGCATTGCTCGACAATCCGCGTGTGCGCCAGGCCCTGTTTTCACAGGAAGTCCTGCGCGACAAGCAGAATTCGGGCGTCATCGAGTTGTCTCCCGATACCATGCTGGCCGTGCGGGTGAGCCAGTTGCAGCCTGAACAGGTGCCGCTCCTGGAGAAAGTCACTGACACCATACGGGCGCGCTTGACCGATGAGCGGGCGGCCGAGGCGGCGCAGCAGGCGGCCACGGCTGCCGTCGAGGGCTGGAAGGCCGACGCGGCCACCTTGCCCGATGGCTTTGATGAGCCCACCGTCGTGTCGCGCCAGCAGCCGCAACAGCTGTCGCAGGCCGTGCTGGAAGCGGCCATGAAGCTGCCGGCGCAGAACCTGCCGGCCTACGCCAGTGTCGCCGATGGCAACGACTATGTCGTCGTGCGCCTGGAAAAAGTCGAGCCGGGGTCGGCCGACGCTTCAGCGCGCGAGCTGCTCGCGCGCCAGCTGGACGCGGCGTGGGGCCAGGCAGAAGATGCCGCCGTGCTCAAGATCTTGCGCCAGCAGTACGAGGTGAAGATTCTGCCCGAAGCGGCGGCCGTGCTGCAGAGCACGGATCAGTCGGAAGGTTGATGTTTTTCCAGTATGGGCCGCAATGCGGCCCATACGTTTTCCAGCAGGACGGGCTGAGCCTGTACGTTGGGGTGTATGCCATCTGCCTGGAACATGGCGCGATCGGTGGCCATGCCGTCCAGCAGGAAGGGCACCAGCTCGGCCTGCTCGGCCTGTGCCACGGCTGGAAACAAGGCGGCGAATCGCTGGGTATAGTCCCGGCCGTAGTTGGGCGGGATCTGCATGCCCGCGACCAGTACGCGGGCGCCGGCCTCGCGCGATTGCCGCGCCATGTTGCGCAGGTTCTGTTCGGTCATCGTCAAAGACAGGCCCCGCAAGGCGTCGTTCGCACCCAGTTCAAGCACCACCACCGTGGGCCGATGGCGCTCGAGCAGCGCCGGCAGCCGGCTGGCTCCGCCGCTGGTGGTGTCGCCGCTGATGCTGGCATTCACGATCTGGTAGTTGGGGTATTGTTGCGACATCCGCTGGGCAAGCAGGGCCACCCAGCCCGTACCCCGGGCGAGGCCGTATTCGGCAGACAGGCTGTCTCCCACCACCAGCAACGTGCCGGATGTGGAACTGGGCGTGCCGGCGTCGGTCTGAGCCTGGGTGGCGGGTACGGCAAGCGCGGCGGCCATGGCGGCGGCGGCACATAAACGGAAGAAAAAACGCATGGATAGCAAGGTCTCGATCGAAGTGGCTGGGCTGGGCAAGCAGGTGTCCGACGCTGGCGGCACGCTTTCGATACTGGAAGGTATCGATTTTACGGTGGCCGCCGGCAGCGCCATGGCGATCACCGGCAGCTCGGGTTCCGGCAAGTCCACTCTGCTGGGACTGATGGCGGGGCTGGATGTTCCTTCGTCGGGCACGGTGAGGCTGGCCGGCCAGGACCTTTTTTCGCTGGACGAAGACGGCCGGGCCAGGTTGCGGGCCAGGCATGTGGGCTTCGTGTTCCAGTCGTTCCAGCTGCTGCCCAATCTTACAGCGCTGGAAAATGTCATGCTGCCGCTGGAACTGGCCGGACAGCCGGCGCGCGAGCCGGCGCAGACCATGCTCGAACGCGTTGGGCTGGGCGAACGCCTGCATCATTATCCACGCACGCTCTCCGGCGGCGAGCAGCAGCGCGTGTCGCTGGCGCGCGCATTCGTGGTGCAGCCGGACCTGCTGTTCGCGGACGAACCCACGGGCAGCCTGGACGCCGCGACCGGCGCCACCGTCATCGACCTGATGTTCGACCTGCACCGCGAGCATGGCACCACCCTGGTGCTCGTGACCCATGATGCCCAGCTGGCGGCTCGGTGCGGACGGCAACTGGTACTGGCGGGCGGCCGGCTCGCGGATTGATGCCCCGAGGAGGCCGGCCGGCGTTTCAGGCGGCCTGGCGTGTGACGGCGCGGCTGCGCCGCCATTCAAGTATGCCGATGACAATTCCGCTCGCGCAGATGATGCCTATGCCCACCCATGTCAGCCCGTCCGGGAAGTGCCCCCAGGCCAGCCAGCCCACGGCGGTGGCGCTGACAATCTGCAAATAGACGAATGGCGCCAATGTCGACGCCGGCGCATTGCGGTAGGCGCCGATCTGCAGCAGATGCCCCAGGGCGCCCGATACCCCGGTGGATATCAGCAGTACCCAGTTGGCCAGGCTGAGCTCGGCCAGCGCCGGCATGGCCGGAGGCAGGATCAACGGTAGTGCCAGGGTCAGGCATAGCGTGCCCACCGCGCCGCTCCAGATCAGCGAGGTATAGGGATCGTCGCGGGCCACCCTGCGGGTGGCGATGAATTGCGCCGCGAAACAGCAGGCTGTCAGCAGGCCGAATACGACACCCAGGGGATGCAGGCCTCCCCCGGGCCGCACGATGATCAGAACGCCACCAAATGCCACCACGGCAGCGACCCAGCGCGATATGCGGGGCGGCTCTTTCAGCACCCAGGGGGCGAGCGCCAGCACCAGCAGCGGCGCCAGGAAGTTGATGGCCGTGGCCTCGGCCTGCGGTATGTAACTCAGGGTGGTGAAGAACGCCAGCGTGGCCAGCAACATGGAACTGCCGCGCAACAGCTGTTCGCGAGGGCGTACACTGCGCAGCACCCCCAGGCCGCGCCGGGGCAGCACCAGGGCCAGCACCAGCAGCAGGTGTACCAGATAGCGTACCCAGCACAGCAACAGCAGCGGGACGCCGGCTTCCATGACCCATTTGCCGCTGGCATCCAGGCAGGAAAGTACCCACGTGGACAGGATCAACAGTACGATGCCCACCACGGGGCGCGCCGAGTGCGAGCGGGTGGCGGAAGGCGCGGGGGCGGGAGCGGGCCCGGCGTTAGCCCGGTTCATGCGGTCTCCTGGTGGGGTGGGGCAGGATTGCACCTGCCCGGCTAGGCGGTGCACATGATACGCTGATCGACGCGAAACGGGACCAGGCGACGCTAGAGCTGCGCAATATAGAAACATTTTTCTGGGTGGCGACGCTGGGCAGTTTTCGCGCCGCGTCCGAAAAGCTCAGCACCACGCAGCCTGCAGTGTCGCAGCGCATCGCCTCGCTCGAGCGCGACCTGGGCGTACGCCTGTTCGAGCGCGATGCACGCGGCGTGACGCTGACGGCCAAGGGGCTTGAACTCCTGTCGCATGCGGAACGCATGCTGCAACTGCGGCGCGACATGCTGCAGGCAGCGCGGGAACAGAACGTGATGCGCGGCCCGATGCGCATAGGCGTGGCCGAGACCATCGTGCAGACCTGGCTGCCCCGACTGGTCGAACATTTGCACGCCGCGTATCCGGCGCTGGTGCTGCAGATCGAGGTCGACACGACGCCGGTGTTGCGCACCCAGCTCACGGCCCGGCAGATCGACCTGGCTTTCCTGATGGGGCCTTTGCTCGAGCCCCGTTTCGAGAACCTGCCTTTGTGTGCGTATCCGCTGGCGTGGGTCGCCAGCCCGCGGCTGGCGTTGGGGCCCGAGCCCCTTACGCTGCAGCGCATCGGCACGCTGCCGGTGATCACCTATCCTTCAAGCAGCAGTCCGTATCAGCTGGTGCGCGACATGCTGACCCGCGCGGGCGTGCGCGAGCCGCGGATGTACGGCAGCGCGTCTCTGTCGATGGTCGTACGCATGACCCAGGATTGCATAGGTACCAGCGTCATCTCGCCGGTGTTCCTGGACAAGGAGCTCGCCAGCGGCGAACTGCGTCTGCTGAACGTGCAGGCGGACCCCTTGCCGGACCTGGCCTTCACGGCAACATGGGTGCAGGGCGCCGACAGCCATATGGCGCGCACCATTGCCCAATTGGCCCAGCAGGCGGCGGTCGGGCGGCTCACGCCGCTGTCGGCGAGTCTGTAAGGCGATCGCAGGGCCTAGGACTTTCCCTGATGGCAGGGCGCCGCACGGCTGTTCCGCCCGGCTGCGGCTGATTTGCGGTTTCTGTGGCAGCTTGCCCGCAAAGCCGCATGGCGCCTGCATTTGCGCCGATTCCGTTCCCGAATCCCGAGCGGCGCCCGAAGAGCCTTAAAAATTTTTTATAGCCTGGCATCCGAACTTACGATTGGACAGGGGCAGCCCTGGCCGGTGGAATGCCCGGCAGGGGTTGCATCGCCTGAAGGCCGATGGCCCTGTTTATCCGCAGCGCGCCACCAGGCAACGGGGCCCGGCGCGCGTTCGAATCCCGCCTGCAAGGAGAAGTCGCATGAAGAAGGCCTTGATCATCGCCGCCACGGCGCTGCTGGGCGCAGCTGCCCAGGCGCAGGACCTGCCCAAGACCCACCTCAAGGTGGTGGGTGGACTCAGCAACCTGACCGCCTACAACGACTACGAGAAGCCTTTCTGGACCAAGACCGTGCCCGAGCTCTCGAAAGGCCAGGTCACCGCCGACATCAAGGGCTTCAACGAAATGGGCTTGAAGGGACCGGAGCTGCTGCGCCTGATGTCGCAAGGCGTCATCGAGTTCGGCACCGCCACACTGTCGTACTTCGCCAGCGACAATCCCATCAATGAGGCCATCGACCTGGCGGGCCTGGCGCCCGATGTCAAGACGGCTCGCGCGGTGACCGAGGCGTTCGAACCGGTATACGCCAAGGTGTACGGTGACGGCGCCAACGTCAAGCTGCTGGGCATCTCCACCTATCCGGCGCAAGTGCTCTTCTGCAATGCCGAGATCAAGAGCCTGGCCGATATCAAAGGCAAGAAGGTGCGCACCAGCAGCCGCACGACGGCCGAGTTCGTAGAGGCCTTGGGGGGCGCCAGCGTGACCATGGCTTTCGGCGAAGTGGTGCCTGCACTGCAGAACAGGGTGGTCGACTGCGCGATTACCGGATCGTTGTCAGGCTACTCGGCCAAGTGGTACGAAGTCTCTACCCACCTGTACGCGCTGCCGATCAACTGGAACCAGCAGATCCATGCCGTCAACCAGAAGGCGTGGGACAAGCTCGATCCGAAGGTGCAGAGCTTCCTGCAGACCAATATCGACAAGCTGGTCGACGACATCTGGGACGCGGCGGCTCGGCAGACCCAGGAGGGTTATGACTGCAACACCGGTGCAGAGGCTTGCCCGTATCCCGTGAAGGGCAAGATGGTGCTGGTGCAACCCACCGACGCCGACCGCGAAACCTTGAAGAAGGTGCTCAACGACGCGGTGCTGCCCAAGTGGGCCGCGCGCTGCTCGGCGCAATGCGTCCAGGATTTCAACGCCACCATCGGCAAGGAACTGGGCCTGCAGGCCAAGAAGTAAGCCGTCGCAAAGTGCCGCGCGCCGCTCGGGCCCAGTGGGGTCTGGAGCGCTGCGCGCGGCCACGGAGACACACTGATGACCCGACCTGAACAAATCCGAACCCTCGGCGCATTGCTGCGCCGGGCCGAGTCCTTCTCGCGCGTGGCGGTCTGGGTGGGCGGCGCGCTCACCGTGGCCAGCGTGCTGTTGATTTCTTTCGATGTGCTGGCGCGTAAATTCTTCGGCTTTACGACCGGCGGGGCGGACGAGCTTTCGAGCTACGCGTTCGCGATCAGCACCTCGTGGGCGCTGGCTTTTGCCACGCTGCAGCGCGCCAACGTGCGCGTCGACGTGATCTATCAGCACCTGCCCGTGCGCGTGGCGGCGGTGCTGGACTGGGTATCGCTCGTCGCGCTGGGCGTCTTCATGGTCTATCTCACTTACTTTGCCCTTGAGATGGCGCAGACGTCATGGGCCCAGAGTTCGGCGGCCAACACGCCTTTGGCCACGCCGCTATGGATTCCGCAGGGGCTGTGGGCGCTGGGTCTGCTGTGGATGTGCCTCACTGTGGCGCTGATGCTGGTGCGTGCATCCATCGCGCTGGTGACTGGCGACCTGAAGCTGGTCCAGCAGATCTGCGGCGTGCGTTCCACTCTGGAGGAAGCCGAAGAAGAGGCCGCGGCCGGAGCACGCATGGTCAACGGGGGCGCAACATGATTTCCACCTCCCTTATCCTGCTGCTGGTGCTGATCGGCATCTCCATCCCGGTGGGCGCTGCCCTGGGCGTGCTCGGCCTCATCCTCGATCCGATGTTTTCGATGCTGCCGCTTACCCGGGCGATCGGCGAAATATCTTGGAGCACCAACAACGAATTCCTGTTGGTGGCCATTCCCTTGTTCATCATGCTGGGCGAGATACTGCTGAGGTCTGGCTTCGCCGAGCGCATGTACAGCGCCATGAGCCTGTGGCTGTCCTGGTTGCCGGGCGGGCTCATGCACGCGAACATCGGGGCATCGACGCTGTTCTCGGCCACCTCTGGTTCGAGCGTTGCGACGGCCGCCACAGTAGGCACCGTGGCCATTCCGCAGATAAAGAACTATGGCTACAACGAGTCGCTGTTCCTCGGCAGCCTGGCCGCCGGCGGTACGCTCGGCATCCTGATTCCGCCGTCGATCAATCTCGTGATTTACGGCGTGCTGACCAATTCGTCCGTCCCCAAGCTGTATCTGGCCGGCATACTGCCCGGATTCGGCCTGGCCATGCTGTTCATGCTGACCGTGGTGGTGGCGTGCATGATCAAGCCTCAATGGGGCGGCCGGAAGATCAGCGCCACGGCTGCCCAGCGACTGCTGAGCCTCATCCATCTGGCTCCGCCCATGGGCATCTTCTTCCTGGTGGTGGGGTCCATATACGCCGGTCTTGCCACGCCAACCGAGGCCGCTGCGCTGGGTGTGCTGGGCGCGTTGATCCTGGCCGCGTGTTTCGGCCGGTTGACGCTGAGCATGTTGAAAGAAGCGGTCGAAGGCACCATGCGATCCACGGCCATGATCATGCTGATCGTGATCGCCGCCAGCTTCCTGAACTTCGTGCTTTCGGCCACTGGCATCACCGATGCGCTGACCCGCTCTATCACCGGCCTGGGACTGTCACCGGCCTGGATGCTGCTGATCGTCGTGGTGTTCTATCTGGTGCTGGGCTGCTTCATGGAAACGCTGTCGATGATGATCACCACGATTCCCATCGTGGCACCCATCATGATTGCGCTGGGTTTCGATCCAATCTGGCTCGGCATCGTCATCATCATTCTGGTGGAAGCCGCGCTGATCACTCCGCCGGTCGGGCTGAATCTGTTTGTGGTTCAAAGCCTGCGCAAGAGCGGCAACATGGGCGCCGTCATCGTGGGCAGCCTGCCGTTCGTGGTGGCGATGTTCGCGATGCTGGCCTTGCTGGCCTTCTTCCCCGACCTGGCTTTGTGGTTGCCCCGCGTCTTCAGTTGATGGCGCGTTGCCTTCTTTAACGAATCTCATGCAGGAATCGTCATGAAAGCTGTATTTCAAGTGGAAGCGGACGGTGCGGCGCGCACCGTCGAAACCGATATCAGGCAACTTGTGGTTGCCGGTTGGGCCGGGCGAGACCGCGCGGCCATCGAGCACCATATCGAGGAGCTTGCCGCGCTGGGCGTGCCGCGTCCCAGCAGCGTGCCGCTGTATTACCGCATTGCCGACAACCAGCTGACCCAGGAGCCCCGCATTCAGGTGGTGGGCGATGCGTCGTCGGGCGAGGTCGAGACGTTCGTGTTCGCGGTCGATGGAGAAATGTTCGTCAGCATTGCGTCCGACCACACCGACCGAAAGCTCGAGGCGCACAGCGTGGCGCTGTCCAAGCAGGTCTGCGCTAAGCCGGTCGGCACTACGGCGTGGCGCATGGCCGACGTGGCCGAGTACTGGGACGAACTGGTGGTGCGCGCCTATATCGTCGAGAACGGCGCCGAGGTGCTGTACCAGGAGGGCACGCTGGCCGCGCTGCGCACGCCCGCCGACCTGATCGCCGGGTACACCCAGGGCGGTGAGCTGGCCGAAGGCACCGGCATGACCTGCGGCACGGTCGCGGCCATCGGCGGCATACGCCCGTCGGCCACGTTCATCATGGAACTCGCCGACCTGCGCCGCCAGCGCGTGCTGCGGCACCGCTATGATGTCGACGTACTGCCTGAGGTGGCCTGACGCGTGCCATCCCGCAGGCACCCACCCACATGATCAGCACGCCGCGCCGCGGCACGAGGACCCTATGCTTGCTACCCTGAACGATACCGCCGCGGCCCTGCAGCAAGGCCGCACCAGTTCCGTTGAGTTGACCGAAGCCGCGCTGGCGCGCGCGCAGGATCCGGCGGGGGAGGGCGCGCGGGTCTATACGCGGCTGTACGCCGAACAGGCGCGCGCCGCGGCGCAGGCCTCCGACGCCTTGCGCGCCGCCGGCTGGACGCGTTCTCCGATCGACGGGCTGCCCATTTCCATCAAAGATCTTTTCGACGTCGCCGGCGAGACCACCATGGCGGGATCGGTGGCCCGTGAAGGCGAACCGGCCGCCGACGAACACGCAGTCGTGGTGCAGCGGCTGATCGCGGCCGGCGCCGTGATCATCGGCCGCACCAATATGGTCGAATTTGCGTACTCGGGGCTGGGCGTCAATCCGCACTACGGTACGCCGCTCAACCCCTGGGATCGTGCCCAAGGCCGCATTCCCGGCGGTTCGTCTTCCGGAGCCGCGGTTTCGGTCACCGATGGCATGGCGCTGGCCGCCATCGGGTCCGATACCGGCGGCTCGGTGCGCATACCGGCCGCGCTATGCGGCCTCGCTGGATTCAAGCCCAGCGCCTGGAGGGTTTCCATGGCGGGCGTGCTGCCGCTGTCTGCCAGCCTGGATTCGATCGGCCCGCTGGCCGCGTCGGTGCGGTGCTGCGCCACCCTCGACGCCATCCTGGCGGGCGACGAGCTCAGCGACGGCCAGCCGGCCCATCTTGACGGCTTGCGGTTGGCTGTGCCCACCACGCTCGTAATGGACGGTATGGATGCGCACGTAGGCGAGACTTTCGCCGCGGCGCTGTCGCGGCTGTCCGCCGCTGGCGCGCGTATCGACGAAATCGAGATGCCGGAGTTCGCCCAGCTGGCGTCGATCAACGCCAAAGGCGGATTCACGGCTTCAGAGGCGTGGGCCTGGCACCGTGACCTGATTTCTCGCGCCGCCGATCGCTATGATCCACGTGTGGTCTCACGCATCCGGCGCGGCGCCGAGATGTCGGCGGCCGACTACATCGACCTGCTCGATGCGCGCGAGGCCTGGGTGGCCGCCGTCGAGCATCGCATGGCCGGGTATGACGCCATGCTGTTGCCCACGGTTCCGGTGGTCGCTCCGACCTTGGCCGAGGTCACGGCCAGCGACGAGGCCTACTATGCCGCCAACGGCCTCATTCTGCGCAATCCCACTTTCATCAACTTCCTCGATGGCTGCGCGGTGTCGCTGCCATGCCATGCGCCAGGCACCGCGCCCGTGGGGCTGATGGTGGCCGGGCCCAATGGGACTGACCGCCGCATCCTGTCGATCGGCATGGCGCTGGAAGACCTGTTGCAGCCCTAGTGGCGACCTGAGCGGCATGCCTGGGCAGGCCGCAGAGAACACGCTCATGAAAACCTCCAACCCCCTGACGGCGGCCCATCAGGCACGCCTTGACGCGCGGACCGGCCGGCTTACCGGGCCCACCGCCAATCTGGCGCCAGGCCATGTGCAGGCCAATCTGGCGATACTGCCCGTCGATGTGGCGGGCGATTTTCTGCGCTTTTGCCAACGCAACCCCAAGCCGTGCCCGTTGCTGGCCGTTTCCGAGCCCGGCGATCCCTCATTACCTGCGCTGGGCCACGATATCGACGTGCGCAGCGATATTCCGCGTTACCGGGTATGGCGCAATGGTGAGCTGGTCGCCGAGCCGACCGACGTGCGCGACCTTTGGCGCGACGACCTGGTGGCGTTCCTGATCGGCTGCTCGTTCTCCTTCGAAGAGGCCATGCTCGACAACGGCCTTCCGGTGCGGCATATCGAGCAGGGATGCAACGTGCCCATGTACCGGACGTCCATCCCCACCGAGCCCGCCGGTCCTTTCCACGGACCGCTGGTGGTGTCGATGCGGCCCTTGAAGGCAGCCGACGCCATACGAGCCATACAGGTCACGTCGCGATTCCCTTCGGTACATGGCGCGCCGGTGCACCTGGGTGATCCCGCCTTGATCGGCATTATGGATATCAGCCGGCCCGATTACGGCGACCCGGTCCGGATCGGGCCGGATGAAATACCCGTGTTCTGGGCATGCGGGGTCACCCCACAGTCGGTGGTGGCGGCCGTGCGGCCGGAGTTCTGCATCACGCATGCGCCGGGCCACATGCTCGTGACCGATCTGCTCAACAGCCGCATGGCGGTGTTTTAAGATCCGGGGGGCGCCTGGCGCGCTGCGTCCGGCATGCCTCAGAAGATGTGGCGAAAGCCCACTGCCGCACCGACCTGGTTGCTGCCGCCATCGATCTCTTCGCTGGCGGCATCCTTGACCTTGTTGTAATCGACCGTGGCGTATACCTGCGAGCGCCTGGACAACGAATATTCCGCCACGCCCACGAGCGCGTAGCGCTTGCCCTTGTCGCCGGATTCGACCACGTTCTTGCTGCGATCGTAATAGGCCGCACCGGTGATGGCCCAACGGGGCGTCGCCTGCCAGGTGACCCCGGCGAAGTAGCCGTGGTCCTTGCGGTCGAGGCCCGGTGCGGGGGCGCTGCCCATCACGGCGTTGACGAAACCGGTTTCGTCGCGGCCATTGAAGTAGCCGGCGAATACCTTGGTGGCTTCGAACTGGTACGACGCGTTCAGGTTCCAGACACGCTGACGGTCGTCGGACGTCGTCTCCGAGTACGTCTGCTGGAAGGCGCCTCCGATGGCGAACTGTCCGAAGTTGTAGCGCAGCGACGCACCGTATTGCGAGCCCACCTTGTGGTCGTCATAGTCTTCGCCGTTGGCGTACGACAGTACCAGGGCAAGTCCGCCCAGCGTATTGGCGTAGGTGACCATGTTGCCGGTGCGCACGCGCGACATTGCAGCGGGTAGCCAGGCGTTCTGATCATAGTTGCCGACGGTAAGCGGATCGAAGTAATCGGCCAGCAGATTGAACATGGGGGTGTTCTGCAGGCCGAGGGTCAGCGTTCCTATTGCGCCGCCATCCAGCCCCAGGTAGGCCAGCCGGCTGAAGGTCTTGTCGGGGTTGGAGCCGTTGCCGTTCTGGAGGCTGAACCCATTCTCCAGGCGGAAGAACGCCTTCATGCCATCGCCCAGATCTTCGGTGCCGCGCAGGCCCCATCGGCTGTTCGAAATGGCGCCGTTGGCCAGCCCGAACCGGCTGCCATCGTCCTGGCTGCCGCGGCTCAGGTAGCGCACGCTGATATCGGCAATACCGTACAGCGTGACATGGCTCTGGGCCGCTGCGGCGGCGGATGCCAGCCCGCCGAGGGCCAGCACTGCAATTGCGGTTTTCTTCATGGTGAGTCCTTGCGGCTTCAGGTGCCTGCCCGGTTCGTGACCGGTGCCTGCAGATATCAGGCGTTGCATCGGTAGGCTGCCCCGCCTGGGCCAAAAAGAGCGCCGGCCCCTTGTAGAGGGGCCGGCGCCTGTTTCACTGCACTACTACATGCGCATGTGCTGGGGCAACCACGTGGCGATACCGGGGACCGTACAACAGCAGCACGGCCACCGTCATCAGCAGGAACATCGGCAGCGAGGCCCGTGCGATGTATGGCAATTCACGCCCCGTCATTCCTGAGAGCACAAACAGGTTGAAGCCCACGGGCGGGGTGATCTGGGCCATTTCCACGACGAACACGACGAAGATGCCGAACCAGATCAGGTCGATGCCCGCGGCCTGCACAGTGGGCAGCAGGACACCCATGGTCAGCACCACGATCGAGATGCCGTCGAGAAAGCAGCCCAGCAAAATGAAGAACACCATCAGGGCCATGATCAGCCAGAACTGCGACAGGCCGAGATTGCCGATCCATTCGGCCAAGGCACGGGGCAGGCCGATGTAGCCCATCGAGAGCGTCAGGAATTGCGCGCCCGCCAGGATGAGGGCGATCATGCAGTACAGCCGGGTGGCGCCCATCAGCGACTGCATGAAAGACGCCCGCGTGAGCGACCCCTGCATCAACGACAGCACGAGGGCGCCCACCACGCCGATGGCAGCCGCTTCGGTGGCCGTCGCGATGCCTGCGTAGATCGAGCCCAGCACGGCTGCAATGAGCAGCAATACGGGAATCAGATGGCGCGACTGGTACAGCTTCTGGCGCAAGCTCATTTCCGTGTCGGCCGCGGGCACCTTCGTCGGGTTGCGCAAGGCCCAGAGGGCGATGTAGCCCATGAATAGCGCGGCGAGCAGTATGCCGGGAAGGATGCCCGCGATGAACATCCGGGCGATCGACACGTCGGCCGCCACGCCGTAGACGATCATGATGATCGAGGGCGGAATCAGCAGGCCCAGCGTACCGGCCCCCGACAGCGAACCCAGCACCTTGTCTTCCGGGTAACCGCGCCGCTTCAATTCGGGAATGGTCATCTTGCCCACGGTGGCGCAGGTCGCGGCGGATGAACCGGAAACCGCTGCGAAGATCGCGCACCCGATGACATTTGTGTGCAGCAGACGCCCGGGCATACGGTTCAGCCAAGGGGCGAGTCCCTTGAACAGGTCTTGTGAAAGGCGCGTGCGGAACAGGATCTCGCCCATCCACAGAAACAAGGGCAGGGCGGTCAGTGTCCAGCTCGAAGCAGCGCCCCAGATGGTGACAGCCATCGCATCGCCGGCGGGGCGGCTCGAGAAGATCTCCATGCCGATCCAGGCTGTGCCGGCCAGTGTCAGCCCCACCCAGACGCCGCATCCCAGCAAGGCAAAGATCGAGACGATCAGCAGAGTAATTACCAGGACTTCATTCATGGGTTTGCTGCGAAGAGGGTGCGGGCATGCCACGCAGTCGGCGCACCAGTTCATCGACTAGAGACACCAGGAAAAGAACAGTGCCCACACCCATGGCGACCTGCGGAATCCAGAGCGGCGTGGCGTCGTTGGCGGTGGAGATATCGTTATAAAGGTGCGAATCGTGCACCAGCTTGATGCTGAAATAGGCGAAAGCCGCGGCCAGCACCGTGCCTATCGCCAAGGCGAAGAGATCAAGGCGGCGCCCATTGCGGGCCGCCAGCGAATTCAGCAACAGCGTGACGCGGATGTGCTCACCGTGCTTGAACGTGGTGGCCAGCGCGAGAAAGCCCGCGGCGGCCATGAAATAGCCCGCGTAGGCATCGGTGCCCGGGATATTCCAGCCCACCTGGCGCGCCAGAATGGCGGCCAGCACCGATACCAGCACGCCTATCATGCACACGCCGGCCAGGATGCCGGCGGTGCTGTACAAAGTGTCGAGAAAACGGCGCATGGACGATTACATCTTCCGATACGCTTCGACTATGGCTTTGCCATCCGGGCCCGCGCGTTCGAGCCACTCATCGATCATGCGTTCGCCTACCTTCGTCATGCCCGATTGGAGGTCGGCCGTCGGCGTGATGATTTCCAGCCCGTTCTTGGTCAGCTCTTGCTGATACCACTTGTTCTTCTCTTCGGACAGTTTCCAGCCGCGCTCCTCAGCTTGCGCACCGGCCTTCTTCAAGGCGTCCTGTGTGGCGGGGTCCAGTGCATCGAAGGCTTTCTTGTTGACGATGACGGCATTCTTGGGCAGCCAGGCCTGGGTGTCGTACCACTTCTTGATGTACTCGTAGGTCTTGGTATCGTAGCCGGTGGAGGCGGATGACATGTACGAATCGATGACACCCGTTGCCATGGCTTGCGCCAGTTCGGCTTGCTGCACAGTCACGGGCTGCGCGCCCACCAGCTCGGCGATCTTCGCCGTGACGGGGCTGTACGCGCGCCATTTGAGGCCCTTCAGGTCTTCCAGCTTCTGCAGGTCTTTATTGGCGAAGATGCCCTGCGGCGGCCAGGCCACGGCATACAGCAGCGTCATGCCCTGCGAGGCCAGCTTCTTTTCCAGGTAGGGTTTCTGCGCCTGGTAGAGCTTGAACGATGCGGGATAGCCGGTCGCGAGGAAAGGCAGGCCGTCCAGTGCATACACAGGATCTTCGTTCGCGAAGTTGGTCAGCAGGATTTCGCCGATCTGCGCCTGGTTGCCCTGTACGGCGCGCTTGATTTCGGGCGCCTTGTACAGCGACGCGTTGTTGTGCAGGGTGATCTTCAGCTTGCCGCCCGACAGAGTTTCGACGTCTTTGATGAACGTGGTCAGGTTCTCGACATGGAAGTTGCTGGCGGGGTAGGCGGTGGGCAGGTCCCACTTGGTCTGGGCGGCGGCGCCGGCGCTGAAAGCGAGCGCGAAGCTGGCAGCCAGCAGAGAAAGATGTTTTTTCATGATGGACCCCTTGTAGCGATTCATGGGCAGTAGGCCTTGCGGCACCGTGGAAGCATCGCGGCGTGTGCGCCGCGGTCGTCACAAACCGTGCAATTCTAAGACGCACGCAGCGCGTGCAGGTCTCAGAATCCGTGGCTTAGGGGTAATTCCTAGGGTGACACACCAACGGCGATGACGCTGCGGCCAGCCTCGCGACAAATGCTTGACGCTTAAATGATGAGGCTTGGCGCCACAATTATATGTTGATAAAACGTTGATAAATTATTAGTATTTCATCCATGTTCCGCTGAGGAGGTTTTATGGGCGCTCATCTCATCGCGTCGTCTGCCCATTTGGTCAGCAGTCGTGCTCCCGACCTTTCCGAAGTCGAGTTCGGCCTGATGATTGCCGGTCATGCCTTCGAGCGCTGGATCGTGCGGTGCATGGCGGCGGCCGGTCTGCCCGACCTGACTTCCACCGACGTCATGGTGCTGCACCACGTGTATCACCGCCAACGCAGCAAAAAGCTGGCCGACATCTGCTTCACGCTCAATGTCGAAGACACGCACATCGTGAATTACTCGCTGAAGAAGCTGGAGCGCCTGGGCATCGTCGCGGGCGAGCGCAACGGCAAGGAAGTTTTCTACAGCGTGACCGACGAGGGCGCGGCTTACATCAAGCGATATACCGAAATCCGAGAGCAGTGCCTGATCGACGGCCTGGAGGCAGGGGCGGGCTCAGGAGTCGAATTCAATCGGCAGCTGGCCAAGACCTTGCGTGCGCTCTCGGGCCTGTACGACCAGGCGGCGCGCGCGGCCACGTCGCTTTGACAACCAAAGGGCTGCGTCGGCAATGTGCGGTTCAGCCCCTGACCGACAACGAGGAAATGATGAAGTGGCAATTCTGGATTGACCGTGGGGGTACCTTCACCGACATCGTGGCGCGGCGCCCCGATGGCAGCACCGCAACCGCCAAACTGCTTTCCGAGAATCCCGAGCAATACCGCGATGCCGCGGTGGCGGGTATCCGGCAACTGCTGGGCCTGAAGCCGGGCGAACCCGTGCCGGCCGACCAGGTGGAATGCGTGAAAATGGGCACCACGGTGGCCACCAACGCCCTGCTGGAACGCAAGGGCGAACGGACGTTGCTGGTCACGACCCGCGGGTTTCGCGATGCGTTGCGTATCGCTTACCAGAACCGGCCACGCCTGTTCGACCGCAACGTGAGCCTGCCCGAAATGCTGTACGAGTCCGTGGTCGAGGCCGACGAGCGGGTCGATACCCATGGCAAGGTGGTGCGGGAGTTCGACGCCGATGGCTTGCGCCTGAGCCTGCAGCGCGCGTATGACGACGGCATACGTGCAGTGGCCATTGTGTTCATGCACGCGTGGCATGCACCCGCGCACGAACAGCGGGCGGCGGCGCTGGCGCGCGAAATCGGCTTTACCCAGGTTTCCGCTTCGCACGAAGTCAGCCCGCTGATCAAGTTTGTGTCTCGCGGCGACACCACCGTGGTCGATGCCTACCTGTCGCCCATTCTGAAGCGCTATGTCGACCAAGTGGCATCCGAGCTGCCGGGCATACGCCTGATGTTCATGCAGTCCAGCGGCGGCCTGACCGATGCGCACCGGTTCCGCGGCAAAGATGCGATTCTTTCAGGTCCGGCGGGCGGCATTGTCGGCATGGTGCGCACCAGCGAACTGGCCGGCATGCAACGCGTCATCGGTTTCGATATGGGTGGCACGTCGACGGATGTCTCGCATTACGCCGGTGAGTTCGAGCGCGAATTCGAGACCCTGGTAGCCGGGGTGCGCATGCGCGCGCCCATGATGAGCATCCACACCGTGGCGGCCGGCGGCGGTTCCATCCTGCACTTCGACGGCGCGCGCCTGCGCGTGGGCCCCGATTCGGCCGGAGCCAATCCCGGTCCGGCTTGCTACAGGCGCGGCGGCCCGCTCGCGGTCACCGACTGCAATGTGCTGCTGGGCAAGATTCAGCCCGAGTTCTTCCCGCGAGTGTTCGGCCCCGCCGCCGACCAGCCGCTGGACCGCGCGGCGGTTCGGCAACGCTTTGCCGCCATGGCCGCTGAAGTCCGCGAGGCCACCGGGCGCGAAATGAGCCCCGAGCAATTGGCCGAAGGCTTTCTGGAAATTGCGGTGGGCAATATGGCAGAGGCCATCAAGCGTATCTCGGTCCAGCGCGGCCACGACGTCACCGAGTACGCGCTGACCGTGTTCGGCGGAGCCGGCGGGCAGCATGCCTGCCTGGTGGCCGACGCTTTGGGCATGACCACCGTGTTCGCCCATCCATTGGGCGGCGTGCTTTCGGCGTACGGCATGGGGCTGGCCGACCAGACCGACATGCGGCAGAAAACCGTAGAGAAAGTGCTGGATGCCGCGTTGATGGAATCGCTGCAGGCCGAACTCGAAGAACTGGCCGGGCAGGCCCGTGGCGAATTGCTGCGCCAGCATGTTCCCGCCGGACTGATCCGGGTTCAGCGCCGCCTGCACGTCAAGTACCGTGGCACCGACACCGCGCTCGAGGTGCCATACGGGGAACTGGCACAAGTGCGCCAGGACTTCGAGAAAGCCTATCGCCAGCGCTATTCCTTCCTCATGCCGGGCCGCGAGCTGGTCGTGGAGACCATATCGGTCGAGGCCACCGGCGGCGGCGAGACCGCCGCCGAGGCGCCGGTCGACCGCAAGCGCGACGGCGCGCCGCAACCGCGCCAGAGGGTGCAGATGTACGGTCAGGGCGCATGGCGCGACACGCCGCTGTATGTGCGGGCCGACCTGGTGCCCGGCGACGTGCTGCCCGGACCCGCCATCATTTCGGAACCCAACCAGACCACGGTCGTCGAGGCGGGCTGGCAAGCAGAGCTCACGTCGCTGGATCACATCGTGCTCAAGCGCGTCGAGGCGCGCCCCGAGCGTCGTGCAGTGGGCACACGGGCCGATCCGGTCATGCTGGAAGTGTTCAACAACCTGTTCATGTCCATCGCCGAACAGATGGGCTACCGGCTGCAGAACACGGCCTATTCCGTCAACATCAAAGAGCGTCTGGATTTTTCGTGCGCCATCTTCGATGCGGAGGGCAACCTCATTGCGAATGCGCCGCACATGCCGGTGCATCTGGGCTCCATGGGCGAGTCGATCAAGACCATCATGCAGGCCAACGCGGGCGCCATGCGTCCCGGCGATGCCTACGTGGTGAACGATCCCTACCACGGCGGCACGCATTTGCCGGATGTCACCGTCATTACGCCGGTGTTCGACCGCGACGGGCGCGACATCCTGTTCTTCGTAGGGTCGCGCGGGCACCACGCGGATATCGGCGGAACCACGCCCGGATCCATGCCGCCCGATTCCAGGACGGTGGAAGACGAGGGGGTGCTGTTCACCAACTTCCAGCTGGTGCGCGATGGTGAATTCCGCGAAGCGGCCGCCCGCGAGATCCTGGCTTCTGGCCGTTGGCCGGCCCGCAATCCAGACCAGAACATTGCCGACCTGCATGCCCAGATTGCCGCCAACGAGAAAGGCGTGCAGGAGTTGTTGCGCATGTGCGACCACTTCGGACTGGACGTGGTGAGGGCGTATATGGGCCACGTACAGGACAATGCCGAAGAAGCGGTGCGCCGCGTGATTTCGGTGCTGAAGGATGGCCGCTACGAGTACCCGCTGGACAATGGCGCGGTCATCCGCGTGGCGGTGCGTGTCGATCGCGAATCGCGTAGCGCGGTAGTGGACTTCACGGGCACTTCGGCACAACTCGACAACAACTTCAACGCGCCCGGCGCGATCGCGGTGGCCGCGGTGCTGTATGTCTTCCGCACCATGGTGGACGATGACATCCCGTTGAATGCGGGCTGCCTGAAGCCTCTGGAGATCATCGTGCCCGAAGGCTCGATGCTGCGTCCCAACCCGCCCGCTTCGGTCGTGGCGGGCAACGTCGAGACGTCGATGTGCATTGTGAACGCCCTCTATGGCGCCCTGGGCGTGCTGGCGGCCAGCCAGGGCACCATGAACAATTTCACGTTCGGCAATGCGCGCTACCAGTACTACGAGACCATCTCAGGCGGTACCGGCGCAGGCCCGCTGCGCATCGACGCCACCGGGCCGCATGACGAGGGCTTTGACGGGGCGTCTGTGGTTCAGGCGCACATGACGAATTCGCGGCTTACCGATCCGGAGGTGCTGGAACTGCGGTTCCCGGTTCGCCTGGAATCGTATGAGATCCGCCATGGGTCCGGAGGCGCGGGGCGCTATCGTGGCGGTGACGGCGGCGTGCGGCGGGTACGCTTCCTGGAAGACATGACTGCCGCGATTCTGTCCAACAACCGGGTCTATGCGCCGTTCGGCCTGGCGGGAGGGTCCCCAGGACAGGTTGGCCGCAACTACATCGAGCGCGCCGACGGTTCAGTTGAACACCTCGGTCCGCAAGACAGCGCCACCCTGCGCAGCGGCGACGTATTCGTCGTGGAAACGCCCGGAGGCGGTGGCTACGGCCAGGCGTAGCCCTCGGAAAGGCCGGGCGCATTTCGCGCCCGGCTTCTTTCGCCCGGCTTCTTTAATTGATGACGATTTCCTGCGCGGCCCGTGGCTTGCGGTCGTAGATGCGCAGCGTGACGCGCCCGTCGGCGATTGCGAACACGGCGGTCGCGAGGGTGTTTTCCTCGTCCGGATCGTCGGGCGCCTGCCGCAGGATGGGCAGCGAACCTTCGGCGTCATGCAGGGCGTTGACCAGTGCAGTCTCGCCCGTACCCTCGTTCCAGGTGTCGATCAGGGTGTCGATGCGGCTCTGCCGCGCGGCGGACGAGTCGCTGATTGTTTGCGCGATGTCGCGCGTGCCCTGGTGGATCAGGTGGTTGGCGTGCCCGTACCGGCGCGCGATGGTCTCGATGGAGCATGCTCCCGGCGTGGCTTCGATACTCAGCAAGCGCCCGTCGGCGGCGGCGCCCAGCGTATGGTGGAAGCCGCCGGCGCGCGGCATATGCGCCAGCAACTCGGCGGCCTGGTCCAGAGTGCGGCAGTCGAGCACCGCGCGCGCCAGGAACATCCGCGGTATGCCCGCGCGCCGGCCACGGATGCGCACATTATTGATGGTCTGCACAATGCCGGCCCGATTGGCGCCGAATGTATGCCCAGGCAACGAGCCGGGATAGTAGAAACTGACGAAACCCGGCGCGTTCTCGGGTTGCACGTCCACGACGTGACACCGTCCGTACAGATATGGATCGCCATCTTCGTTATGGGCGATCCAGGAAGACCCCGCGGCCGCTTGCAGCGCGACCGTGGTGCACCCGTCAGTGGTCTTGTGCAGCAGGTCGCCTCGGCAATGCCATAGGAGCAGGTCGTCGGCAGGCATGCGCAGGCCCTCGGCCAGTCCCTCGAATTCTGCCCAGACCTCGGGCAGCGACGCTTGTGCGTGTCCCGCCAGTTCCCGCAGGTAGGCGTGACCGCGCCACGGGCGCAGCGCCTGCCAGGTAGCGCTCTGATCCAGGTAAACAGTCATGATGGGCCGTGCCAGCTTGCCCAGCGCCAGGCCAATCTGGCGGCGGCTGCCGGCGATTCGTACGGGCTTGAAAGGCATGAAAATCTCCCAGGGGGTGATCCGATTGTAATTTGCGCACCGATACTTGGCTGGGGGACGGATGAGGTAAGATGAATCGCGAGGCGCGCCAGACCACCGTCACGGCACGCCAGTGTCCAGGCCGGCACACGCCGGTGAGCAAGTCATCTCTACAGGAGAATTCAATGATCAAGCGCAAATTCGCTGCCGCGCTGGTGGGCCTGAGCCTGATCGGCGCCATGGCCACCGCCACAGCCCAGGACAAAGAACTGATCGTCGCCACCGACACGGCGTTCGTCCCGTTCGAATTCAAGCAGGGCAATACTTATGTCGGGTTCGACATCGACCTGTGGGCCGCCATCGCGAAAGAGCTGAATCTGAAATACAAGCTGCAGCCCATGGATTTCAACGGCATCATTCCGGGCCTGCAGACCCGGAACATCGACGTGGCGCTGGCCGGCATCACCATCCGCGACGATCGCAAGCAGGTCATCGATTTCTCTGACCCCTATTACGAGAGCGGCCTGGCCATCCTGGTAGCCGAAAACAACAGCGACATCAAGCAGGCGGGGGATCTTTCGGGCAAGAGCGTTGCCGTAAAGACCGGCACGGCCACTGTAGATTTCATGAAGAAGCAGGTGCCCGGTGCCGAGCTGCGCCTGTTCCCCAATATCGACAACGCCTATCTGGAACTGGCGACGGGCCGCGTGGATGCCGCTGTGCACGACACCCCCAATGTGCAGTACTACGCCAATACCGCGGGCAAGGGCCGCGTGAAAGTGGTGGGCACCGTCAAGAGCGGCGACTTCTATGGCATTGCCTTCCCGAAGGGCAGTGACTTGGTTGCCAAGGTGAACGAGGCGTTGGCGACCTTGAAATCCAATGGCGAGTACGACGCGATCTACACCAAGTGGTTCGGCAAGCAGCCCTGAGCGCCGTCGCGCCGCGATAACAGGCCGGGGCTGCGGCTCTACCGCAAGCTTCGGCGTCGCGGTGGCAGCGCTGGCGCGCCGCCGCAGGCAACACCTTAGAGGGGAAGACCGTGCAATTCGACTGGTCTGTCATCTGGGCATCGATGCCCAATCTGCTCGACGGCACGCTGATGACCGTCAAGATCACTTTCTGGGGCCTGGTTGGCGGCTTCGCGCTGGGTGCGCTGGCCGGGGTGGCCCGCGCCTACGGTCCGCGGCCCCTGTCAGCCATTGCCCAGGTATACGTGGCGATCATCCGTGGCACGCCCATCGTGGTGCAGGTGATGTTCATCTACTTCGCCTTGCCGATGCTGGTGCCTGGAATGCGGATCGATGCGTTGTGGGCAGCGATCGCCACCCTGGTGATCAACTCCGGCGCCTATATCGCCGAAATCGTGCGCGGTTCGCTGCTTTCCGTGCACAAGGGCCTGAAAGAGGCCGGGCAGGCCATGGGCCTGCCGTTTCACAAGATCCTGGTGCACATCATCGGCCCGGTGGCCTTCCGCCGCATGATTCCGCCATTGGGAAACCAGTGCATCATCAGCCTGAAAGACTCGTCACTGTTCATCGTGATCGGGGTGGCCGAGCTGACACGCCAGGGCCAGGAAATCATGGCCAGCAATTTCCGGGCGGTCGAGATCTGGTCAGCCGTGGCCATCATCTATCTGATCCTGACGGGCGCGCTGGCACTGGCGCTGCGCCTGCTTGAAAAACGGATGCGCATATTATGAGCATGGTCGAATTCCGCAATGTCACCAAGCGCTTCGGCGCCACGACGGTGCTGGACGGCATCTCGCTGAACATCGACGCCGGCGAAGTGGTCGTGGTCGTGGGGCCTTCCGGTTCAGGGAAATCCACTTTCCTGCGCTGTATCAATGTTCTGGAAACCATCGAAGGCGGCGACCTGCTGGTCGACGGCCAAAGCGTCAAGGGTCCGCCCGCGCAGGTCCGGGCCATACGCCGTGAAGCCGGGATGGTGTTCCAGCAATTCAACCTGTTTCCCCAGATGACGGCGCTGGAGAACGTGATGTTCGGACCCGTGCACACGCGCGGCGCCTCGCGCGAGGAAGCGCGTCAGCAGGCCCAGGCGTTGCTGGGCAAAGTCGGGCTGGCCGAACGCATGAATCATTATCCCGCCGAGCTGTCTGGCGGGCAGCAGCAGCGCGTGGCCATTGCCCGGGCCCTGGCTATCAAGCCCAAACTGATGCTGTTCGACGAGCCGACCTCGGCACTCGACCCCGAGTTGCGTCACGAAGTGCTGAAAGTCATGCGCGACCTCGCCGAAGAGGGCATGACCATGGTGGTCGTCACGCACGAGATGGAGTTCGCGCGCAAGGTCGGCAGCCGCTTGATTTTCATCGATGGCGGCAAGGTCGCCCATGACGGCCCGCCGGCGGAATTGCTGTCGAGCCCGCCCAGCCAGCGCCTGCGCGATTTCCTGCAGCACGTGGCCTGATGTGCCCCGCGGCCGGCGCGCGCCGGGTCAGCCGCCGAAGAGATTCTGCTGGATCTGTTCCAGGTGCGCGTGCAGCAGCACGCGGGCCTGGCCGGCATCGCGGTCTTTCAATGCGGCCACGATGGCCCGATGCTGCAGCTGGTATTGCCCGCGACGCGCTGCGGTAAGGGATTCGCGTTTCAGCCGGCCCCATTCGCCTTGCTCGCGGACCTGGTTGGCCAATTCCATTATCTGCAGAAAGAACGTGTTGTGGGTCGCTTGCGCAAAGGCCTTGTGAAGTTCGCCGTCCCACTGTTCGAATTCTTCGATGCTGGACGCGGCTTCCGAGCGTGCCAGGCATAGCGCCATGCGCGCGAAATCGGCGCTCGTGGCATTGCGCACGATGAGCGTGGGCATCAGAGGCTCGATCAGCAGTCGTGCCTGCATCAATTCGGCCGGGCTCGTTTGCAATCCAGCCATTCTGCCGGCCGCTGCTGCACCGGATCCGACCCCCTCCGCCACGAATGTTCCGCTGCCTACAGCCTGAACTATCAGGCCCAGTTCGCGCAACTCGGCCAGCACGCGACGCACCGACCCGCGCGACGCACCAAAGCGCCGGCACAGTTCGCGTTCCGGCGGCAAGCGCATGCCGGCATGAAGCTGGCCGCCGGCTATCGAATCCTTCAGGTGGCGAGCGAGCGCCTTGGCGCCCGCGGCGCGTACCCTGGTGCCGGTGAGGATGTCGTTCACGGTAACTTCCCATCGTCTGGCGTGGGCAGCCATTATGAACCAATTGGTCGTTCATGTTCAGCAGAAAGGTCTTGCCAGGGCCGAGCCCCGGTTCTAGAGTGGCCTTTGCGCGGCCATGTTGCAGCGGCCCGCGCCAGAATAACGCAGCATGCAGATCCAATTGGTACACGGGTTCGGCCTGCATTTGGCGGGCCATCGCACCGGTGCCGTACACGGAGGGTTCGAGACATGGCTTTTTCCGCGAGCAGGTGGGCTTCCGGACTGATGCTGGCATGGGCGGCATCATGGAGCGCACAGGCGCAGTATCCCGAGCGTCCCGTCACCATGATCGTTCCGTTTCCCCCGGGAGGCGTGGCCGACACGGTGGCACGACCCGTGGCCGAGGCGCTGGGCCGCGAGCTTGGGCAGACGGTGGTGGTCGAGAACAAGGCGGGGGCGGGCGGCTCGGTGGGCATCGGTCAGGCCGCGCGCGCCGCACCAGACGGCTATACCGTGCTGCTCAGCCTGTCCTCGATATCCATCCTGCCCGAGGCGGACCGCATCCTGGGTCGCAAGGCCGCGTTCCAGATCGACCAATTCACGCCCATTGCACGCATTACCGCCGATCCCACCGTGCTCATCGTCCGCGCCGATTCCCCTTGGCACAGCCTGCAGGATTTCGTCGCCGATGCAAAGCGCCGACCTGGCACGCTGAACTACGGCAGCTCGGGAATCTACGGTTCGATGCACGTGCCCATGGAAATGCTGAAGAATGCAGCGGGCATAGAATTGACGCACGTGCCTTTCACCGGTGCGGGCCCGGCGGTAGCGGCCTTGCTGGGCGGGCAGGTCGAGACCATTTCCAGCGGGCCCTCGAGCGTGATGCCGCAGATACAGGCGGGCAAGCTGCGCGCGCTGGCCCACTGGGGAGATGCCCGGCTGGCCGCGCTGCCCGACGTGCCGGCGTTGGCGTCGCAAGGCTACGATATCAAGTTCGTGCAGTGGTCGGGCATCTTCGTGCCGGTGGACACGCCAGAAGCCGTGGTGCAGCGCCTGCGCGACGCGGCCCGCGTGGTGCTGAACGACCCCAAGGTGCAACAGACCATCCTGGGGGCGGGCAGCCCGGTGCAGTACCTGGACGCCCCTGAGTTCGCTGCCTACTGGAAAGCCGATGCGCAGGCCATGGCGCAGGCGGTGCAACGTATCGGCAAGGTGGAATAGGGCGACGACGACGCGCCGCAGCGGCGGCTTCAGCCCTTGACGCGCACGATCTTCTGCACCTGGGGCACATGCCGGATGGCGCGTATGACCTGCGCCAGGTGCTTGCGGCTGTCGACCTGGATGGTGAGGTGCAGCGACACGGTGGATACCGCGTCGTCGTGCATGGTGATCTGGACGATGTTGGCATCGGCGGCGGTCACTTCGGCGGCGAGACGGCCCAGAACGCCGCGCTCGTTGCGCGTGATGACATCGAGCCGGGTGGACAGGTGCTTGGCAGTCTGGGCGTCCCAAGCCACGTTGACCCACCGTTCCGGTTCACGCGCACGCTGTCGCACGGCGATGAGGCAATCGGCGGTATGCACCACCAGCCCCTGACCCAGCCGCAGTCCGGCCACGATGGTGTCACCGGGCAGGGGGCCGCAGCAGGGCGCGAGCTGTACCGCCTGGCCCTCGTTGCCCTGAATCAGGATGGGGGCGCTGCGGGCAGACGTGATTTCATCGACTGCGGCGGCCGTCGTGGCGACCAGTTGATGCTCGGGGGCGAATCGCCGCGCCACCACCGTGGCCAGGCGTTTGCCCAGCCCGATATCGGCGAGGATTTCATCGCGCGAACTGGCGCCGGTGCTGCGCGCCAGCTTTTGCCAGGCCGGATCGTCCGACGCGGGCAGGTCCAGGTGCAGGTCTTGCAGGGCCTGTTCCAGGAGCCGCTCGCCAAAGGCGACGGATTCTTCGTAGCGGACCGTACGCAGGTAGTGCCGGATTTCGGATCGCGCCCTGCCGGTGCGCACGTAGTTGAGCCACTGTGCATTGGGCCGCGAAGCTGGTGACGTAATGATTTCGACGGCGTCGCCGCTGCTCAGTTCGGTGCGCAGGGGCACGAACTCATTATTGACCTTGGCGGCCACTGCCTGGTTGCCGATATCGGTATGGATGGCATACGCGAAATCGACCGGCGTGGCACCTCGCGGCAGCGAGATGATCTTTCCTCGCGGCGTGAATACGTAGACAGCATCCGGAAACAGGTCGACCTTGACGTGTTCCAGGAATTCGCCGGAATCGCCGGTCTGGCTCTGGATGTCCAGCAATGATTGCAGCCACTGGTGCGTGCGCTTCTGCAGGTCGTTGAGCGAAACGTCGGCCCCTTTGTACAGCCAGTGCGACGCGACGCCTTCTTCGGCGATGTGGTGCATGTCGCGTGTGCGGAACTGGAATTCCACGGGCGTGCCGTACGGGCCCACCAGGGTCGTGTGCAGCGACTGGTAGCCGTTGACCTTGGGAATGGCAATGTAATCCTTGAACTTGCCCGGCACCGGGCGGTACAGCTGATGCAGCGTGCCCAGGGCCAGATAGCACTCGGGCAGCGTGTGCACAATCACGCGAAACCCATAGATATCCAGCACTTCCGAGAAGGACTTCTTCTGTTCGACCATCTTGGCATAGATGCCGAACAATGTTTTCTCTCTGCCCGATACCTCGGCTTCGATGCCGGCGGCGGGCAGGGCGGCGCAGACGGCGTCGCCGATTTTGCTGATGACTTCGCGCCGATTGCCGCGTGCTGCCAGCACCGCTTTGTACAGCACCTGGTATCGGTTGGGATACATCGCCGCGAAACAGAGGTCCTGCAGTTCGCGGAACAGCACATTGAGCCCCAGGCGATGTGCGATCGGGGCATAGATTTCCAGGGTTTCGCGGGCGATGCGGCGGCGCTTTTCCGGGTTGACCGCGTCCAGCGTGCGCATATTGTGCAAGCGGTCGGCCAGCTTGATGAGGATGACGCGCACATCGCGCGCCATGGCCAGCAGCATCTTGCGGAAGCTCTCGGCCTGCTGTTCCGCCTTGGTGGCGAAGTCGAGGCGGTCGAGTTTGGACAGGCCGTCGACGAGTTCGGCGACTTCCGGGCCGAACTTCTCGGCCAGTTCATGCTTGGTTATGCCCTGGTCTTCGATGACGTCGTGCAGCAGTGCGGCCGACAGGGCGTTGGCGTCGAGTTTCCAGGCGGCGCAGATCTCGGTGACCGCGATCGGGTGCGAGATATAGGGCGATCCGCTGGCGCGGAACTGGCCCAGGTGAGCCTGGTCAGCAAACCGATACGCTTCGCGTACCCGCTCGACGTCTTTTTTATCGAGATAGCCCGAGATGATCTCGGTGAGTGGCGCCAGCGAGGCAACCGGCGATGATGCCGGAAGCGCTTCATCGTGGGCGCCCGTGGCGGCCGGCGCCGGCGTGGTGGCGCTCTTTTTGCCCGGGCGACGTCCCAGACGGGAGCCCGCGCGCAGAGCGGCGAGCAATCCCGTGGACGCGTACTTCAGCCGGGGAAAAGCCATGTTGCCGCCCCCAGGACCGGATCAGGTCGGGACTTTGCGCAGCATTTCCAGGCCGGTATGGCCGCTGGCGATCTCGCGAAGCGCGGTGACGGTGGGTTTGTCTTTGCTGTCGATGCGGGGGGCGTGGCCCTGGGCCAACTCACGGGCACGGTAGGTAGCGGCCAGCGTCAGTTTGAAGCGATTCGGAATTTGGTTCAGACAGTCTTCGACGGTAATTCGAGCCATGGATTACACCTGGAACAAGCTGTGAATAGAGAGGTCGCTTCAGTGTGCCGCCGGAATGCCCAACTGGGCGAACAGGGGCGCATGGCGGACGGCCTGAGACGAAAAACGTAGCCGGGCGGCGCTGATGATCTGCGAAAGTTCCGCCAAGGCTACGCTAAATTCTTGATTAATAATAACATATTCGCATTCCGGCGCATGGGCGATTTCGCCGCCCGCGGCCAGCAGCCGTCGTGCGATGACCGAGGGGGCGTCCTGGCCCCGAGCCTTGAGCCGGTGCTCGAGCTCTTCGATGGATGGCGGCAGAATGAAGATGCCGATGGCCTGCGGATAATGCTGGCGCACCTGGCGCGCGCCCTGCCAGTCGATTTCCAGCAGCACGTCTTTGCCGTCGCGCGTCGACTGCTCGATCAGGTCGAGCGGCGTGCCATAGAAGTTGCCATGCACTTCGGCCCACTCCAGCAGCGCGTGCTCGCGCCGCAGCGTTTCGAACTGCTCGACGCTGATGAAGCGGTACTCGCGACCATCGGCCTCGCCGTGACGGGGGGCGCGGGTGGTGCACGAGACCGACAGCACGAGGGACGGGTCGTGGTCGAGCAAGGCTCTGACCAGGCTGGATTTGCCGGCGCCGCTGGGTGCGACGACCATGAATACGTTGCCGGGGTTTTCGGACATGGATCGGAAAGGCAGGCAGATAAGAGGCGAAGGATAGCAAAATAGGCCGAGCCGATGGCCCGACTACTGGCCGGCCGCGCCTGGCGTCTGGCCGGGCGCGCGGCCTTGGCCGGGGCATGGCGGCCGGCGCTGGCCGTGCGACACGCGGGTGAGCGTGGCCGGATAACGGGCGGAAGCACTCGGATAACTAAATATTATATGCGGCGCAGCTTCCGGCCTGGGCACGCCCCGTCACCGGCGCTTGCATACCTGGGCCTGCAATTGCGTTAGGATTCTGCGATTCAGTCAGAGGGAGAAACTGATGCAATCGAATGAGCAACCCGGCGCACGCGTCGCGCTGGTCACAGGTGCAGGCACCGGTATAGGCCGCGCCGTGGCCCTGGAATTCCTCGCCCAGGGGTACCGCGTGGTGCTGGCTGGCCGGCGCCGCGAATTACTTGAGCAGACGCGTACCGCCGCGGGCGACGACGGGGTGCGAGCCCTGGTGGTGCCTACGGACGTCAGCGACGAGCAGGCCGTACGGGCGCTGTTTGACGAAACGCAGCGTGCCTACGGCCGTCTCGACGTGCTGTTCAACAACGCGGGCCGCAATGCGCCGGCCGTGCCGATCGAAGACCTGCCCGTAGAAACCTGGCGCGACGTGGTGGACGTGAACCTGACCGGCATGTTCCTGTGTGCGCAGGCGGCCATCCGCCTGATGAAGGCGCAGCAGCCCCAGGGGGGCCGCATCATCAACAACGGCTCGATTTCAGCGCATGCGCCGCGCCCTTATTCCATTGCCTACACCGCCACCAAGCATGCGGTCACGGGGCTCACCAAGTCGATTTCGCTCGATTGCCGCCAGTACGGTATCGCGTGTGGCCAGATCGACATCGGCAACGCCGCGACCGACATGACACAGCGCATGGCCGACGGCATCCTGCAGGCCGACGGCAGCCGTCGCGCCGAGCCTCGCATGGACGTGGCGCATGTGGCCCAGGCCGTGCTTTCCATGGCGAACCTGCCGCTGGACGCCAACGTACAGTTCATGACCATCATGGCGACCAATATGCCATTCGTCGGCCGCGGTTGACCGGGCCGCGGACACGACGCGAGGGGCCTCTGTGAAGCCCCTCGCCGAGACCGCCAAGCGCCCGAAAGCCTGAACGAGACAGGCGCCTGATTCCACAACCCAAGCATCAGGGTAAGGTTCGGAAAGCAAAAAAGGCCGCAGGGCCTTTGCTGCACCCCGGAAGCCGGACATGGAATCCAAGCTCCGGGGTGCTTTTCATGTCGACGCGTGCGCTACGAGCGGAACCGCAACGTCGCGCACGCGTTTGCTCAGCGCATTCACATGGAAGACGCGAGCCACAGCGCACCCATGAAGACTACGCCCGATCCGACCAGCGTGACCATGGTGTAACCCAGGATGTCGCGCATCTTCAGGCCGGCAATCGCCAGGATGGGAAGCGCCCAGAAGGGTTGCAGCATGTTGGTCCACTGATCGCCGTACGCGACGGCCATGATGGCAACGGCGGGGTCCACGCCGAGCTGGCGGGCCGCATCGAGCATGATGGGCCCTTGGACCGCGAACTGGCCGCCACCCGAAGGCACGAAGAAGTTCACGATGCCGGCCGACAGGAAGGCAAGGATACCGAAGGTCTGCTGCGTCGAGATGGCAACGAAGGCATCCGAGAGCAAGGCTATCAGCCCAGAATGCTGCATGATGCCCAGGATGCCCGCGTAGAGCGGGAACTGCAGGAGGATCTCGCCGACACTGGATGCGGCATTCCGGGTGAGATGCACCAGTTCGAAGACATTCTTGGTGAACAGCAGCACCAGCGCCAGCAATGACCAGTTCACGATGTCCAGGGTGATGCTGCCGCCGCGCGCGAAATGGATCACCAGGTAGGCCACCAATGCCAGGCCGAAAATGAACACAAGGATGCGGGAGGCGTCCATCCGGTCGCCCGGCGTCACTACCTCGTACTTGGCGACGCTGTGCTCCTCCGAGCCAACTTCCTCAGGCAACTCGTACACACGGGCGTCGCCCTTGGGAGCCACCAGCCAGAAAAGAGCGGCGCAGACCACGATGACCAGTACTGCCGCGGCAATGTTCCACGACGCGAATATGGTGTCGGACACGGGGATCGTGCCGCCGCCCAATGCGCCGGACAGGAAGGACCCTGGGGTCGCCGCCGTCAGGGGCCCCGAGCCGGAATAGCCCATGTGCCAGACGATAAACCCGGAATATCCTGCGGCCACCAGCAGCGGAAAGTGCAGCTTGATGCCTCGCGCGCGGCCCTGTACGGCGACTTCGCGGGCGAGCACGGCGCCGGCGATCAGCCCCAGGCCCCAGACGAAAAAACACAGTACAGCGCTGACGATGAAGACAAACATGTATGCCGTTGCGGGCCTCGACGGAATGCGGGCTAGAGCGATGAGCACTTTGCGGATCGGGCCGGTGTTCGCCAGGATGTGGCCCAGAAGCAGAATCAGACACATCTGTGTCATGAAGGCAAGGATGCCCGAGAGGCCGTTACCCCAGAATCGGACAATCTCGGTGGGCGCCGTATCAGTCAGGAAGAGAGCCATGATGGCCACTATGATGGTCAGCGCCATCGCGAAAGTCATCGCGGACGGGATCCATCGCTCGAGAAAATTGTTGATCGGCCCCATTAGTCCCGAAGAGCGGGCATTGGCATGATGGTGTTGTGACATTTGCGTGCCTTGTGATTATGTAAATACCGGAATCCGGTGAATCCACTTGCGAAATCGGAGAATAATTGATTCCGCTTCCCCTGTTTCTGAATCATCCTCGCGACGGCCAGTTCCTCCTGTGCTGATCGCGGCCCGCCAGGACCGCGCGTTCTTCTTTATAGATCGACAACTTTCTGCGGATCAGGCGTCCAGCACCAGGTCCGAAGTGGGTACGGCCTGGCAGGTCAGGCATACGGCGGGATCATCCGGCTCGACGCCGTGCAGATGACGCACTTGCCCCGAGATGATCCTGACCGCGCAGCTCTCGCACTGTCCGACGCGGCAGCCGCTGGGCGCCGACACCCCCATATCCTCTGCAAACTGCAGCAGTGTGCCGCGCGGCGGACTCCATTGCGCCTTGACGTCTCCCGATCGGCTGAACCGCACCTCGTATTGAGCCGTGCTGTCGGGGTCGACAGTGGGAGGCGAACGGAACACTTCGCTGAAGATGTCGAAGGCCGGAACGCCCCTTGCGCACAGCCCGGCGCGGACGCTGTCCATCATGGCCGGAGGGCCGCACATATAGAAGCGCGCCCGCGCGCGGATCAGGGTGTCCGGCACCACGTGCGCTCCCAGCACGTCGCGGGGGTCGGGCTCGCCGGACAGCGGGTCGCCATAATAGTCGCGGATGTGCAGGCGTGGCAGGCGCGCGGCAAGCTCCTGCAGGCGCTTGCCATAAGCCTTGCTATGGCTGCTGCGGTTGGCGTAATGCAGCCAGACCTCCGGAGCGTCTTCCACATACAGCAGCGACTCCAGGTACGACAGAAACGGCGTAATGCCGATTCCGCCCGCGAACAGGACCACAGGCTGCGCCGACTGCAGCGGCATGACGAACGAGCCCCCCGGCGGTCCCACACGGATCGCGGAGCCCACGCGCATATGACCATGCAGATGGCCCGACATGGCGCCTTCCCATGGCTGGCCGGACTCATCCTGGCCGCGCTGGAGGCGCACCGCGATCTTGTAGGTCTTGCGCGACGCGAGAGCGGCCGGCCCGATCAGCGAATAGCTGCGCATCACGGACTTGCCGTCCTGTCGCGCGACTTCGACCGCGATGTGCTGGCCGGGGCGGTAGTCGGGCAGGGGTGCGCCATCTTGCGGCGACAGCGTCAGTTCCAGTACGCCGTCCGCGACGGGGTGCAGCGCGCATACCTGGAACTCGCGTCGCCCTTGCCAGCGGCGTTGACGCAGATCGAACGCCGGATCGCGCGCGATGTTGCAAGGAAACTGGCGCATGGGCACCGACCCGCTGATCGGGTCGACGAACTCGGCGGAAATCAGCCCGTTGTAATTGCTGTTCGCCGGGCCGACGACGGGATAGCCCGGTTCGCCCAGTTCCGGGCAGGCTTGCCACCAGCCGACTTCGGCGTAGACCACCTGCCTGTCCAGGTGCGGGTCCAGCGTCGCGACAAACCGCGCAGTGCCGGCCGGCGTAGTAACGCGTACCCAGTCACCCGCCTCGATGCCGCGCTCGGCGGCGATCTCCGGATGGACGCTCGCCGTCGGCAGGTTCGCGCGCTTGCGCAACGACGCCAGCGATCGATGCTGGCTGTGGCAGTAATAGCCGTTCTTGCGCGACGTGAGCGTCAGCGGGTAGCTGCGTTCGTCGTGTGCGGCGTTGCTCAGCAGGTCATAATGGCCGGGCAACGGATCGTAGCCGTGGCGCAGCAACTGCTCTGAATAGAGCTCGACCCTGCGAGTTGGCGTATTGAATCCGTTGACCATTCCGGCTGCACCTGGCGTGGCCGTCTCGGCGGGCAGCGCGTACTTTTGGTCCCGGTGCACCAGCGGCACGTGCACGGTGCCGGCCTCGCTGCGTCGCAGGTCGGCCACCGTCAGGCCCAGTGGCGCCAATTGATGGTCCCACCCGCGCTCGAGGTCGCCATTGAAGAATGTGTCCGCCATCCCCAGACGGCATGCCAGATCGAACACGATGTCGTTGTCCGAGCGCGATTCGCCGCGCGGCGAGACCATCCGGGGGCGGAACTGTACCCGTTCCTGGGCCGCCTGGCTGATTTCGAATCCGATGCGCAGGCCCTCGCGTTCCCAGGGAGTGTTCACCGGCAGGTAGATGTCGGCGTACCGGGACGAGGGGGTGTCGAACAGGTCGCAATGGACATGAAACTCCAACTGCTGCAAGGCGGCTTGCGCCAGCTCGACATCGCCCTGCGAGGAAAGCTGGTTGGTGCCGAAACCCATGAAGGCCCTGACTCGGTACGGCTGTGCATTCACAATAGCCCGATACAGATCGCGCGCGATCACCCATCCCGTCGCGGCGGGGCCGAGGGGCCGTTCTTGCAGGCCCAGGGCCTTCTCGCGCTGCGCGGCAGGAATGAGGTCCAGCCCATTGACGGCATTGACGGCTGGCTTGGGGTAGACGCGATTGCCGCCGGGCCGGTCGAAGCTGCCGGTCAATGCATAGAGCACCGCGATGGCCCGGTCGGTCTGCGTGGCGTTGGTGCTCTGAGCCACCCCGGACCACGAGTGATAGGCGATGGAGGAGCTCTGAGCAATCAGGTCCGCGGCCTTCTGCAGCGCGGATGGCGCCACGCCGGTCACGGCTTCGACCTGCGCCGGGGTGTACTGGGCACAGCGCTGCGCCAGCGTTTCCAGTACGGGCCGGCACAGGGTGGGCCGGCCGTCGATATTGACGATGAACTCGCCTCGAAGCGCGAACGCGTCAGCGCCCTGGTCCGTGCCAGGGTAGCGGGTGTCGTAGCGCACGGGCTTCATGGCGCGCAGGTCCCAGGCCGCCCAGGCTTGTGCGTCTTCCGCGGACGCGCCGGCGTCGCAGGCACGCAGGAGCTGGCCCGTGTCGCCCCGCACCAGCAGTGGCGCGTTGGTCCAATTGCGCACGAACGCGTGGTCGTAGCGGTCGGTGGAGAGCAGCTGGTGGGCCAGGCCCAGCGCCAGCGCCGCATCGGTGCCCGGCTTGACCTGCAGCCAGGCGTCAGCTTGCGCGGCCAGCGCCGTGCGCATCGGATCCACGACCAGCAGGCGGGCGCCCGCGCGCCGGCCTACGCCGATGGCATTGGCCTGCGCCAGCCAGGTATTGCTGGGGTTATGGCCCCAGAGCATGATGAGTTCCGCGTTCGGGTAGTCGGCCACCGGGATGCCGCAGCCGAAGGTGAACGCGTGCGCGTGGTCTTTGTGCCAGTTGCAGACTTCCGTGCCATAGGCAATGTTCGGGCTGCCGAAAGCACGCACGAAGCGTTCGATCCAGTCGATGCTGTCCGACAATGGCGTGCCGCTGGGCGTGGTGACGCCAAACGCGACGGCCTCGGCCCCGCTTTCCGCCTTGATCTGGCCGAAGCGGGTCGCGATTTCGTCCATCGCCTCATCCCAGGTGATCCGCCGCCAGCCCGGGTCGGGCGATCCCTTGGGTGTGGTACGACGCATGGGGTACAGCATGCGGTGAGGGCTGTGCACCAGTTCGGGTGCCGCGCGCCCCTTCGGACAGGTCGCGCTGCCCGTGGGGTGGGCAGGGTCAGGGTCGATGCGAATCAACGCATCGTCGCGTACGGTGTTAAGCGTTCCGCAGCGCGAACGACAAAGAGTGCAATAGCCATTGATCTGCGCCGACATGGTTCCGACTTCCTCCCGCCCATCGGGCATCTAAGCGCCGGTATCCTAAAAGAGTTGCAGAGTTATTGCTAATATATATTCTTTAATATGCAATATAGATAGCATGAATATTGTCGACGGGCCAGGGCGCGCAGTTACCCTGCGGCAGTTCGAGTACTTTCTGGCGCTTGCAGAAACGGGGCAGGTGTCCAAGGCTGCCCTGCGCTGCAATGTGTCGCAGTCTTCCGTGACCGTGGCGTTGCGGGGCATGGAGCAGACGCTGGGCGTGTCGCTGTTCGTCCGTCATGCCAAAGGGTTGCGGCTCACCGAGACGGGCGAGCGGTTCGTGTCGCATGCGCGCAATGTGGCCAACGCGGCCGCGCGCGCCATCGACGATATACGGTCGGCGCCCAGCGACGTCACCGGCCAGTTGCGGATCGGTGTCACGGAAACTATTTCGGCCTATGTGGTGCCCAGCGTGATCTCCACGGCCGAGCAGCGCTTCCCGCATCTGCGCCTGCAGATGGTGGAAACCGACCGGCCCAGCATTGAGCGCGCGCTACTCGAGGGCGACCTGGACCTGGGCCTGGTCATTGTGTCGAACCTGACCGAGAACGACGATCTGGAATACGACATCATGCTCAAATCGCCGCGGCGGCTCTGGACCCATCCAGATCATCCGTTGCAGCAGAGGTCGAAGGTCAGCCTGCACGACGTGGCGCGTTATGACTACGTCCTGCTCGACATGGATGAGCACATCGACACCATGGAAAAGTACTGGGTGCGGCACCAGCTGAGGCCCAACGTGTATTTCCAGAGCAAATCGCTGGAGGCTGTGCGCAGCATGGTGGCCTTTCAGAAAGGCATTGCGATACTGTCGGACCTGGTCTACAGGCCATGGTCGCTGGAGGGTCGCCGCATATTGCGGTGCAATGTCAGCGAGGTCGTGCCCACCATGGATATTGGCGCCGTCTGGTGCAAGGCCAGGCCGCCATGCAATAACCGCGACATCGTGCTGCGTTATTTACACGCGGCCGTGAAGGCGATGGCCCACGAATGAAAAGCAGGCCGGCTGCTGGCGGTGCAGCCGTCCGTGAAGCTCAGCGCGACGCGCTCGCCGAAGCGAGCAGTTGGCCCTGGGGTTGGGCGCCGGGTGCGGTATCCAGGTACCGTCGGGCCGCAACGTAATTGCGCGACCAGTACCGGTTGTCGAGACTGTCGACGCGGACGCGGGCGCCACGTGTCGGCGCGTGCACGAACTGGTTCTGGCCGATATAAATCCCGACGTGCGACACGCCGCCCCGCCGGCGCGTGGCAAAAAACACCAGGTCGCCGGGTTGCAATTGCTTTTTGCTGACGGCAGTGCCTTCCAGGCGCTGGGCACGCGCCGTGCGTGGGAGTTCCACGCCGGCGATTTCCCGGTACACGAATTGCGTCAGACCGCTGCAGTCGAAGCCGGCGGCGGGGTCGTCGCCCCCCCAGACGTAGGGCGTGCCCAGCGTTTCGAGCCCGGCTCGCACCACCATTTCGGAAAGGGATGGGACGGTGAGGGGATCGAAAAGGCGCAGCCCATGCAACGATGCAATGGCATCGGTGGCGATGGAGGCTTGGGCGGGGGGAGACCAGGTAAGGCTGGCGGCAAGGAGAGGCGCGGCCAGGAAAGCGGGTAGGGCGGACAGGACGGAACGGACTTTTCGCGTCGGTGGAGTCATTGCGACAGTTCGGAAATCGGGCGGGCGAAGATGGCTGACTGCGTCAAGCCGGCGAAATGTGGCGCCTTTGCAACAGGCTTCGCCGCATTTTACAGGATTGACGTTTTTTTGCATTTGCGGGTTATTACTAGGGGAATGTGCGCAGATGCGGGCAGCTTGAGCCTCTGAAGGGTCGTCACAGGCGCGTAGGGCATAATCGTCCGATGGCGCGCACGGCACGATTCCCTTCCGGACCCGCAATATGACAGTTGACTTTTCAGCCGCTTTTATCCATCGCCCGGAGCCCCGGGCTTTCGAGCCTTTCCAGGACGCCGCCGCGGCGGTCGAAAGGCTTGTGGAGATCTACGCCCGCAATACGGCGTATATCCGCAGCGCCTTTCAGGACGTGGTCAATGGGCGAGACCTGCCCGGGCCGGTACGGGCCTGCTATCCGGCCATACGGATCGCAGTGGCGACTTATGATCCGATCGACACGCGCCTGTCGTTCGGGCATGTGGCCGAACCCGGCATCTACCAGACCACCGTGACACAGCCCGACTTGTTCCGCGACTACCTTGTGGAACAGATCGGGCTGCTGCTGCAGAACCATCGCGTGCCCGTTGAAGTGGGCGAGTCGGACTCGCCCATTCCGTTGCATTTCGCATTTCCCGAGGGAGCGTACGTCGAAGGTGAGCGTCTTGAAAGCATGCGACGCCCTTTGCGTGATCTTTTCGACGTACCGGACCTGGCCGTTACTGACGATGCCATCGTCAATGGCTCGTGGCGGGGCCGCGACGGCGAACCGCGGCCCTTGGCGCCGTTTACCGCGCCGCGCGTTGACTATTCCCTGCATCGGCTTCAGCACTATACGGCCACGGCGCCCAGCCATTTCCAGAACTTCGTCCTGTTCACCAATTACCAGTTCTACGTAGACGAGTTCTGCGCCCGGGCGCGTGCCCTGATGGCCAGTGGCGAGGGCGATTACGATGCACTGGTAGAGCCGGGCAATCGCGTCACACATCGCGGCGATACCACGCCGCAGTCGCCTCCGACCGGCGGTTTGCGCTTGCCCCAGATGCCGGCGTACCACCTGGTGCGCCCCAACCATGCGGGAATCACACTGGTCAATATCGGCGTGGGGCCGTCCAACGCGAAGACGATTACCGATCACATTGCCGTGCTGCGGCCCCACGCCTGGCTGATGCTGGGTCACTGCGCGGGCCTGCGCGGCTCGCAGCGGCTGGGGGATTACGTGCTGGCGCACGGCTATGTGCGCGAAGACCACGTGCTGGACGACGACCTGCCCACCTGGGTGCCGGTGCCGCCGCTGGCCGAAGTGCAGGTGGCGCTGGAGCAGGCGGTGGAAGAGGTTGCCGGTCTGTCGGGCTGGGAACTGAAGCGCATCATGAGAACCGGCACGGTTGCCAGCATCGACAATCGCAACTGGGAACTGCGCGATCACGATGAGCTGGTACAGAGGTTCACGCAGTCGCGCGCGATTGCGCTCGATATGGAATCGGCCACGATCGCGGCAAATGGCTTCCGTTTTCGGGTGCCCTACGGCACGCTGCTGTGCGTGTCCGACAAGCCGTTGCATGGCGAACTCAAGCTGCCCGGTATGGCCAGCGCGTTCTATCGCGACCAGGTCAACCAGCATCTCGAAATCGGCATACGCGCGCTGGAACGCCTGCGAGACATGCCTTCGGAGCGCCTGCATTCACGCAAGCTTCGAACCTTCATGGAAACCGCCTTCCAGTGATGGCTATGAAGTAGTAATTTCATAGAAAACACTACTTTATTGCCAATATGCGATGGCCGGCAGGCCCGTATGGCAGTATAGTAGTAATTATTGCGAATTCACTACTTTGATGCCATGAACACCTTGTCCGACATCGCGCACACCCTGCGCGTGCGCCTGCAGCAACAGGGGCTGACGCAACTCGCTTTGCGGGAAGCCGCGGGGGTGTCCCAGCGTACGCTGACCAATGTGCTCAGCGGTGAGCAAGACTTCAAGCTCAGCACGCTGTTGGCTTTGGCCGACCGCCTCGGCTTGCGGCTGGCCCTGGTGCCCAAGGGCGCTGCAGGCGCGATTGACCGCGTTGAGCCCGAGCCGGCCAAGGTGCCCACGCGGGTGGAGCTGGCCCGCCGACAACTGCGCGAGGGATCTGAATGAATGTCCAGGCGTTGGCCGTATTCATCGGCTTGCAGCGCGTCGGCGTGCTGTTTCAATACCGCATGCCGGGCGCCGAGGTCGTCACCCGCTTCGTGGCCGACGATGCGTTCGCACGCCTTCAGGACGCACCGGTGTTGTCGGCCGCGTATCTGGCGGCCTCGGCCCAGGATCAGTCGGCTTTCTGGGCAGATGTGCGCAGCCAGCCGCTCAACGGGCGCTATTCGTCCCAGAACGGCTGGCTGCTGCCCGCCTTCTTCCAGAACTTGCTTCCCGAAGGGGTATTCCGCGACCACGTGGCCCGCATACGCGGATGCGATCCCAGAGACCATTTCGAAATGCTGGCCGCGTGCGGGGCCGACCTGCCGGGCAATGTATACGCCCGGCCCGTGGAACTCTCGCGCGATGCCTTGGCGCACTATGTCACCCAGGACCAGGACGCGCTCGAAATGACGGTCACCGCCGATCCTATGGAACAGGGCGTGTCGCTGTCGGGGGTGCAGCCCAAACTGGGCGTGATCAAGCAGGGGCAGCGTTATGTGGGGCGCACGCGCGACCACGATACTCACATCATCGCCAAGCTGCCCGTGGTGGGGCAGCCTTTGCTGCCCGAGCTCGAAGCGCTCTCGCTGCAGCTCGCCGCAGCCGCTGGCGTCGACGTGTGCCACGCTTATCTGGAACCGCTCGAGAATCTGGCAGCCGAGCATGGCTACGACCTGGGCGCCGCCGACGCCCGCACGCAGTTTCTTGCCGTAGTGCGCTACGACCGCGAGCCGGGGCGGCGCGTGCATTGCGAAGACTTCGCGCAGATCCTGGGTGCAATGCCCGAAGAAAAATACCGCGCCGCAACGTATCTGGACGTGGCCGCCGTGCTGCTGGCTTTCGATTCGATGGGTGAGCCGGCCGTCCATGAACTGCTGCGTCGCATGGCGGTCAACGAAATGCTGGGCAACCCGGACATGCACCTGAAGAACCTGGGCGTCGTGTATCCCGACGGACGGACACCCCGGCTGGCGCCGGCCTACGATATTGTCGGATACGCCGCCTATCATGCCTGCCAGGGGCACGCCCTGCATATCGTGCCGGCCCACTTGCAACCACGGCGCCGCGCGGATGCGGCATGGGGTTCGAAGCCGGGCCTGTCGCCCGCGATGCTGCGCGCTTTCTGCGCCGGCCTCGGCATACCCGAGAAACCCGCCTCGCGCGCCGTGGCAGACTGCGTCAAGGCGGCCCATGCGCGCTGGCCAGGCATGATTGAAACGGCACCACTCACGCCTCGGCAGCGGCAGAATCTGCTGGCCCATTTTCGCGCGCATCCCATGGTGAAATCGGTACGGGCGTCGCCCCGAGGCCGTCAACTGAACTGACACCCGGGGCGCCCGGCGGCGCACGAGCGCCAGGGCCCCGGGGCCGTCCGGACCGGTCAGGGCTGCAATACTACGCGTACCGGTTGGAAGCCAGACCGCTTTTTCCAAGTCAGCAGGCCCGGGCCGCCATGCTCGAGCGCGCCATACCAGACGGCACGCGCGCCCGCCGAACTGGCCTGCTCGGCATCGAGCAACCAATTGACGATCGCGGCATGCATCAAGGGCATTACACCCTGGGCCAGATGGTCTTTATGGCCCATCAGATCCAGGTAATGCACGATGTCGCCGCAGCGTGCCAGCTTCACGTAGGCCACCAGGCGGCGGTCGGTCTGCAGCGGGCCGTTGCGGTGGCCCGGCTCGGGAAGGAAGACCCCCCACCAGAGAGTCCAGTGGGTGGCACAGTCCGGTTCGGGCACGCTGCACGCCGATCGTGCGGGTTCAGCGATATGCCCCGGTTTCAGCAGCCAGCGCGCCAGCACCGGACCGCCGCTGCGTACGGCCATGGAGGTCTTGACGGCATGCACGTCATGCACATGCATCGGCAGAGCGAACCGGGCGACCTGGTAGCCCAGGCGCTCGGCATGGCGGATCTTGGCCAGGGTTCGATTGGACCGACGACGCAGCAGTGCTTCGAACCCCGGACGGCCATCACAGGCCGACAAGTCGAGCAGCATCGGAGTGGCCCGTGATCCGGGCGAGCTGGACTGATGCTGGATGGGCTGCATGTCGTAGCGCTTTGCGATACGGCTGAAGCGGCGCAACGTCTGTTGCGCGGCCTTGCCGGTGGCCTCGTCGGCGCGCAGGGCCAAGGGGATGGACGGCAGCGGATGGGTGGCCGGCCACTCGCGCAGCCGGGCGGGCTTGCGCCAGCGCGTCAGCAGCGGATCGACCGCGAGATAGTAGCCCGCCATCAAAACATCAAATGCGGTCATGTAAGCGAAGTAGGCATGCCAGCCTTGGGGTCTGGGTGGAACGGCGTCGATGGCATCGTACTGGATCACCGGGGAAGGCCCACGTTGCAGTAAAGTGCCATTACTCTGAGACGGCAGCTTACCCGAGAGCAGGGCGCGACATGGAACTGCGGCAACTGGAACTTTTCATCGCGATCGCCGAGGCGGGCGCCTATTCGCGCGCGGCGATGCGTTTGTCCATCAGCCAGCCCATACTCAGCCGACAGGTCAAGGCGCTGGAAGACGAATTGGGCGTGGCGCTGTTCCACCGTACGGGCCGGGGCGTCACGCTCACCGAGGCGGGGGCCCTGCTCGAACAATATGCGAGGGGGCTGGTCGATACCGCCCGGGGCGCTGCCATTGCCGTCAGGGCGATTGGCGGCGCGCCGGCCGGCCCGGTCGTGCTGGGCATGCCCGCTTCGATTTCCACCGTACTGTCGGTGTCCTTGATCGAAGCCTTTCGCCGTGCCTATCCGGGCATGTCGCTGAAGTTCATGGAGGGGTACAGCGGACACGTGCTGGAATGGCTTGCCGCCGGGCGTACCGACATCTCGGTCCTGTACGACGCCCCGCGCCTGAGTATCCCGACCCTGCCCACCGAGGCGTTGCTGACTGACGAACTGTTCCTGCTCGGGCCGGCGAGCGATCCCGCGGGCGTAGGCAGCGGCCCGGTGCCCGCCGCGCGGTTGAGCCGCATACCGATGATTCTTCCCAGCCGGCCGCACGGCATTCGCGTGCTGGTCGACGAATCCCTGTCAAGCATTGGGCTGTCACCAAACGTCGAGCTGGAAATCGACGCCATGCACTCCATGCTGCGGCTGGTGGAAAGCGGGCTGGGCTATGCGGTGCTGTCGTACGCCTGCGTGGCGTCGCAGATTGCGCAGCGGCGCATGCGCATCTGGCGCATCGTGCAGCCCACCATCACGCGTTCGCTGGTCATCGCCACGTCGACCCAGCGCCCGTCAACCCACGCGGTGCGGGCCCTCGGCACCCTGTTGCGCCGCCAGATCCGCGACCTGGTGGAACAGGGACGCTGGACACCCGCCGCTTCGGTGTTTTCATAGCGGCGGATATCGCGGTTGTGCCGGCTTTCCGACGAGGCGGCAGTGCGGCGTGAGCGCCGCGCACGACCCCGGGGCGGCGCGGGGGATCGGGCCGCCGGGGCCGGCTCCCCGGCGGGCGCTGCTGCGCCTGCCCGCTCGTCAGGACTGGCGCGCGCGTATTGGTACGCCGCTCCAGGTTTCCACCACTTTGGCGACGTGAGTGAAATCGGCCTGTTCGCCGCAAAGCGCCGTGGTCAGCACGAGCATTTCGCGTACAGCCGAACCCACGACCATGGGTACCCCGATCGCCTCGGCCTCATCGACGCACAGGCGTACGTCTTTGTAGGCAAGCCGAGCGGCAAATCCTATATCGAATGTGCCGGTCAGGACGGCTTTGGGAAACTTGTCCTGCGTGGCCGTGTTGCGCCCCGAGCCCGCATTGATAACGTCAAGCATCACTGCCGGGTCCAGTCCGGCCTTGACCCCCATGGCCATGGCTTCAGACGTAATGGCCACCGCCGCCGCCGACAGCAGGTTGTTGGCGAGCTTCATGCTCTGGCCCATGCCGGCCTGGTCGCCGAGGTAGAACACGGGCCCGAAATGCTTCAGCGTGGGTTCCAGCGCGTCGTAGTCGGCGCGCGGACACGCCGCCATCACGGCCAGGGTTCCGCGGATGGCCCCGCCTACGCCGCCGCTCACCGGCGCGTCGATGTAGGTGATGCCACGTTCGGCCAGCGCCTGCGCCACCAGTCGCGCCACGCGCGGCCCGATGGTGGAAAGGTCAACAATGCGGCGCGCGCGCGTTCCGCTGATCACGCCGTCAGCATTCAGCGTCACCTGCTGCACGATTTCGGGGGTGGGCAGGCTCAGGAACACCGTATCAACGCTGTCACACAGCTCGCGAACACCGGCGCAGGCACGCGCACCTCTTGCCTGCAGGGCGTCGACGGCGGCGCGCTGGGTGTCATAGACCGACAGCGTGTAGCCTGCGTCGAGCAGACGGCCGGCCATCGGCCCGCCCATATTGCCCAGCCCGATGAAGCCATAGGTGGTTTCAGGCATGTCTATTCCTTCGTGGGTGATTGATCGAGGTCAACGGGGGCGCAGGCCGATTTGCTGGGCCAGGTCGGCCACCCGCTTGCTGTCCTGCGCCAGCAATTTGGCAAAGGGGTCGGGGCCGCGCTCGGCCGGACTGGGAGCCTGGGCCGCGAGCTGTTCCAGGCGGCTCTTGAATTCCGGGCTGTCGATGACCACCGAAAGTGCCTCGGCCAGCTTGTCAATGACGGGGCGTGGTGTGCCCTTGGGCGCGACCACGCCGTTCCAGATCGACAGGTCGAATTGAGGCAGGCCGCCTTCCGCGAAAGTCGGCACGTCGGCCATCTGCGGCAGACGTTGCGGGGTGGACACGGCCACCGCGCGAACGCGGCCATCCTGGTGCAGCGGCATGATGGTCACGGTCTGGTCCAGCACCCCCTCGATGACGCCGGCCATCAGGTCAGCCAAGGCGGGCCCGGACCCGCGATACTGGATAAGTTCCCCCTGACTGCCGGACAGGTGCAGGAACATCCCCTCCGCCAGATGAGCCGTGGTGCCGGGGCCGCCAGAGCCGAAATTCAGGCGCGGTGGGGACTTCATGCGTGTCAGCAGGTCCGGAAGGCTCTTGATGCCGCTCTTGTTGCTCACCGCAAGCACCATCGGTACGGTCGCCACGGTGCCCACGGTGGCCAGATCCCGCACCGGATCGACGCCGGCGTCCGGATTCAGCAGGGGAATGATGGCCATCGACAGATTGCTGAACATCAGCGTGTAGCCGTCCGGCTCGGACTTCATGAGGCGCTGCATGCCTATCAGACCGCCCGCGCCGGTGGTGTTTTCGACCACCACGGGTTGTTTGAGCGTCTTGGACAGGGAATTGCCGATCAGGCGTGCCAGCGTGTCCAGTGTGCCGCCTGGTGCGACGCCCACAATAATGGTGATCGGTCGGGTGGGAAATTCCTGAGCCGCCACGGGGGCGGCCAAAGTCAAGGCGGCCATGCAACTTGCAAGTAAGCGCAACATGTCGAGTCTCCTTGGTAATCCCGGGCCCGGCACTTGCACAGCGCTGTGCCGCCCGTCGCCCTGTCTCGGGCTCATCCGATACTAGCCACTCGGGTGCACAGCCATGCCCTCATTCTGTGCATACCAGCCTCATGGTTTTTGGCATAACGCTCGGGCACGCGGTTTGCTAGATCGGGCCACCATCCCATTGTCGAGATCGTCATGAAACCAATCCGCAAAGCCGTATTCCCTGTCGCGGGCATGGGCACCCGTTTCCTGCCAGCGACCAAGGCCATGCCTAAAGAGATGCTGCCCATCGTAGACAAGCCGCTGATCCAGTACGCGGTGGAAGAGGCGGTGGCGGCCGGAATTACGGAACTGATCTTCGTCACAGGGCGGAACAAGCGAGCCATAGAAGACCATTTCGACAGCGTTCCCGAGCTTGAGGCCGGCCTGCTGGCCAAGCACAAAACGGCGCTGCTCGAGACCGTGCGCAATGTCATCCCTTCGCATGTGACTTGCATCTACACCCGCCAGGCGGCCCCGCTGGGCCTGGGCCATGCGGTGCTCTGCGCCGCCCATATCGTGGGCGACGAGCCGTTCGCCGTGCTGCTGGCAGATGATTTGATCGATGCGGATGTGTCAGCCACCGCGCAATTGATAGACGCCGCCCGCCGCCATGACGGCAGCATGCTCGCCATCCAGAGCGTGCCTCGCGACCAGACCGACAAGTACGGCATCATCTCGGGCCACCGCGTCGACGCGCGGACCTCGCGCCTGCAGGGCATCGTCGAAAAACCTCAGCCGGCTCGGGCTCCGACGACGCTGGCAGTGGTCGGGCGCTACGTACTCGAGCCAGAAATCTTCGACCTGTTGCGAGCCACTCAGGCCGGCGTGGGCGGAGAGATTCAGCTTACAGACGGCATCGCGCGCCTGCTGCGTGAGCGCAACGTGTTCGGCTATCAATACGAAGGCGTGCGCTACGACTGCGGCAGCAAAGCCGGATTTTTTCAGGCCACGATGGATCTTGGGCGCAAATACCACGGTTTGGGCGTCAAGGCGGACGACGCCGTGCTGGTGGGAGGAGATTGATTCATGCAGGGGGGCCGCCAACCCCCGATTTGCGTGTGTTCGGGAGGAAACATGAAGCACCTGACGCATACCGGCGAACCGAATGTCGCTGGCTACGATCCTGAAGCGCCTCGGCAGTCGGCTGGGCGTACGCAGTCGCGCATCACTCGCGCGTTCGACCATTTCGCCAGTTCGGTCGCGCGAGCCACCGGTTCGCCGGTTGCGTTCGGCATCGCCGTGCTGATGATCGTGATGTGGGCCGCGGCCGGTCCCTGGGCCGGATTTTCCGAAGTATGGCAATTGGTCGTCAACACGGGCACCACCATCATCACGTTCCTGATGGTCTTCCTGATTCAGCAGAACCAGAACAAAGACAGCCGCGCCGTGCACGTCAAGCTGGACGAGCTGCTGATGTCAATGAAGGGCGCAAATGAACGGCTGGTGGACATCGAAGACATGGAAGAAGACGAGCTTGATGAGATCGTCGAAAAGTACCGCCGGTTGGCGGTGGCGGCCCGCGAGCGCAGGGCAGGCCGATAGCAGGAACCGCGGCCCTCGGTCGGCCGCCTTTGATAAGGAGCACACGATGGTCGAGACTTCACGTAAAGAGTTGATGGCCGCGCTGCTGGGCGGATGGCTGATCCTCGCGGCGCCGCTGGTAACCGGCGCGAGCCAGCCGCCCGGGCAGGCGGGCCCAGCCAGCGCCGAACCCGGATCGCGGCCTATGCCCGACAGCGCACGCACCCAGGACGGCTCGTCCTCTACCCAAGGACAAAGCGACTCGAACCCGCAACGGCCCAGCGCCAGTCAGGGCGAACGCTTGCAACCGCCGAATCCGGCGCCCGGTGAACAACGCGCTCCCGCCCAGGGCCAGTCCCAACCCATGCCCGGCGGCCAGGGAACGGTCGAGGGTGGTAAGTCCGATGCCGATAAGCAGGTCCCCGGGGGGCGCGCCGGGTCTGGCGGACACAAGCTGGGGGCGGGCGGGCGCTGATACCCGCGATTCCGACGTTCAACAAGGAGACTCATATGAAATTGGCGAATCACCGTGAACCTGCCGGCCCGCCAGGGGTGCCCCCAGGCGAACCCAACTGGCCGGGCCAGCCCGCGCCGGACAAGCCGACGCCCGACACCGACACCCCTCCGTTCGACCCGGAGCGCATACCGGGTACGCCGCAAGGGCCGAATCCCGCCTCACCGGATGGCATCGACCTGGCGTGAAAACCATGGAATGCCGCCGCCCGGAGACGGGCGGCATTCAAACATTGTAAATATTGCCAGATTAACGATTAATTAAATTGACCCGGCGATTATTCAAGTGTCAAATATATTTTAGCGGGGTTAAATTCATTTTCTGCAGCCCGGCTTTGCAATTCCTGTGGTTTATAGCCCTTCAAAACGCAATTTTGTGCGTACAGAACTATCCACTGCAGGACATAATAATCCACTCTTACAAGAATCAGCGGCTTGCCGCGGTCACCGCCGCGGTTTTTCGTAGAAAGTGGAAGGTGGCCCGCCGTGCGAGCATCTCTTGATTATTCTCTCTCCCCGCCCGCTGCCGCAAAGTGCGGCCAGGAATCGGGCGCTGCCGTATTCAATATCCGCCAGAGCGACTTCGCTGTGTTGATTTCCAATGGATTCGACGCCGCCGATGCCGCCGGCACCCCGTGGCGCTCGGCGCCCGACGCGGCGCGCTATGCGGGCGCCGGTGTGGCGCTGCAGCACCTGCGATCGCCGGGAACCTGGCTATTGGTCTACTCGCGGCAGCGTATCAGCGTGCTGTCGCGCGATACGCTTCTGGCGCTGGACGAACGCCAACTGACGCTGATCCGGGGCGACGATGTCAGCCCCGCGAGTTTCCATGATTTTCGAGGTACGGCGCTATTGCTGCGCGAGGCGGCCATGTCGCCGCACGACCGCAAACTGCTTACACAGCGCACAGAAAATATTCCGCTCGAAAACGCCTGGGGCCGCCTGTTGCAGGCGTATCTGGAAACTCTGGACGCGGCGACGCTGACGTTCGTCTGCCGCGAGGAATCCGGAGAGGCGCTGGTGGAGCAGCAACTCATGGCCCTGTTGCGTCGGGCGTTGCGTGAGCGGCTCAATGGCTCACGTTCGTGGATAAGGCGCGACGACGTAGAGCAGCGCGCGCAAAGTCGCGGGGAATTGCTGTACAGGAACATCTGTGCCTGGGTGTCCGACCACCACGCAATGCCGGACATGAGCTCTGACGTGGTCGCGAGTCACTTCCAGGTGTCGCCCCGTTATATACAGAATCTTTTCTCCCGTTACGGCCAGGGGGTCACATTCGTTTCTTTCCTGCGTGAAAGACGCCTGCGGCAAGCAATGAAGATGCTCATGGACGCAAAGTACTCGCATCAGAGCATCGCAGAGATCTGCTGGAACTGTGGTTTCGCCGATCCTGTTTATTTTGGCAAGGTATTCCGCGAACTCTACGGAATCACCCCTGGCCAGGCGCGTCGTCAAGGCTTCGCCATTGAAGCTTGAAACCGTACGGATACTGAATTGGCATTAATGCCAGCCCCGTACCATTACTCCACGCACCACATTAACAATGCTTGTATTTGTGATGCGTTCTGACTCCAGTTTCGTGCGCAAAAAAACTAATCAATAAAGGCGCGCGAAAGAGAACATACAACCGCCGCGTAAATGAGCGCGTCGGTTTTTCAGCCAGTGCTCATTAACCGGTTTCCGCAACGTCCAGGCGTGGCGGTATGCAGATTCAAAGTTGACCTAACAGACCCCATGCCGCCTTCAAAAGTCGGGCGGCAAACCGGCAACTGATAACCAATCTGCCTTCCGGGGCGCCGCTTTACCCCGTCCTATTGATCATTGAATAGAGTAGAGCTGAGCATGAACAAGACATACCGCAGTGTTTGGTGCGAAAAGACGGGTACCTTTGTTGCCGTCGCCGAAACGGTCAAGGCCCGTGGCAAACGGTCTTCCGGGGCGCGCATATTGGCGCGAGCCGCCCTGGCGATGACAGTCGCGGGCGCCATGGGTGCAGCGCAAGCCGATGTGACCATTCCGGACAGCAGTACACCCGGCCAATGGGATGGCAACGAAATCTTGTTCAGCGGCGGCGCCGGCAGTATCGTGTTCGACCAGGGCGGCACGGTAAGCGGCTTGAACGACGCCGCCTTGAATGCGGGCAGCACCGAAGCCGTAACCGGCCGCCAGGTTTACGCCGTAGACCAGAAGGCCGACAGCGCGCTGAACGCGGTCTCGGATCTGGACAATAGCGCCGTGAAGTTCAACGCGGCCGGCACGCAGATCGACGCGCAGGGCGCAAGAATCACCAACCTGCAAGACGGCACCATGGCCGCCGGCAGCAAGGATGCCGTGACGGGCGGACAGCTGCATACCGTCGATCAGAAGGCGCAGAACGCGCAGAACGCGATCACCACGCTGGACGCGAACGCGGTGAAATTCAACGCCGGCAAGACGGCCATCGACGTGGCCAATGCCCGGATCACCAACCTGCAGAATGGCGCAGTGACCGCAGGCAGCAAGGAAGCCGTGACTGGCGGCCAGTTGTTCGTGACCAACCAGGAAGTCTCCACCATCAACCAGCATCTCGCGAAGCTGGGATTGGGCAGCGTGGCGGCGCCCTACACCGGCGTGAAGTACTTCCGCGTGCAGTCGGCCAAGCCGGACGCGCTGGCGGCGGGTGCAGACTCTATTGCCGTGGGGCCGGCTGCCATAGCCAATGGCGCCTCGAGTATCGCCATGGGCGACGGTGCAATGACCGAGCCTACCGCTGAAGGCGGCGTTGCCGTGGGACGCGAGGCAAGCGCCGCTGGCAAAAGCGCCGTGGCGCTCGGCGACCGGGCGGCGGTGACCTCGGAATTCGTGGAAGACGCCATCGCGGTCGGCACGAGCGCCACGGTCAGCGGCGACTTCAGCTCTCGCGCAACAGCGATCGGAGCAGGGGCAGCGGCCAGCGCGGCGAATGCAGTAGCGCTGGGCGCAGGGTCTGCCGCCTCGGGGACTTCGTCGGTCGCCCTGGGGGCATCGCGGGCGCAGGGCGCCAGCACCCTGGCAGCTGGCGACGGCGCGCACGCGCACGCGGCCAACAGCATTTCCCTGGGAACCGGTGCGGGGGTCAACACGTTCGGAACGCCCGCCAATGATCGCACTTCGCATATCGCCATCGGCACTCGTGCCGGCCAGAGCGTCACGGGGAACCAATCGTTGGCGCTCGGCTTTGAGGCCGGTTCGAATGTGCAGGGCGATCACAACATCGCGGTCGGCTCGCAAGCGGGCAGCGGTATCGAAGGCGATATGAATGTCGCCATCGGATTCCAGGCGAACCGCAGCGCGAACCAGGTGGACCATGCCACCGCGGTGGGCGCCAATAGCTATGCCGGGCGCGACGCCGTGGCGATGGGTTATGAGGCCAGCGCGCAAGCGGAAGGCGCCGTGGCCGTGGGCACGCAGGCACGCGTGGCGGCCGGGCAGGGCGTGGCGGTAGGCAAGAACGCGTACTCGGACGGCACGGGTGTCGCCCTGGGTTCAAATTCGGCGGCCGTAGCGAGCGACGCAGATGGCGTGGGCTACCTGACAGGCAGCAGCTTCATGGGCGGCAGCGTGGTGTCGGTGGGCAACACGGCCACCGGCAGCACACGCCGCATCGTCAACGTGGCCGATGGCTCTGCGCAGCACGATGCCGTCAACGTGCGGCAACTGCGCGGCGCCCAGCAAGAAGTCGCAAACCTGGTAGGCGGCAATGTCACGGTCGGCGCCGATGGCAAGTTCGGCCAGATCACCCTCGTCGACACCAACGGAGATTCTCACCAGTACGGTACGGTGGTGGACGCCCTGGGCGCGGTGACGAGCGGTGGAATCAGCGTGCTGCCCCCGGATGCAGCCCGGTACAACGCCGACGGCACGCTCAACGTCGCCGCGGCTACCAGCGCCAGCGAAGCCGTCAATCTGCAGCAGATGAACGAGAGCATCGACGCCAACGCGTCGCGCTACTACAGCGTCAACTCGGTCAGACCAGGCAATCGGGACAACTCGAATGCGACAGGCAGCGACGCCATGGCCATCGGACCGGAGGCCAGCGCCACGGGCGATGCCTCGATGGCAGTGGGTTACCAGGCCTACGCGCAGTCCGATGAGGCCCTGGCGCTGGGTCACAATACCAATGCGCTCGGCGCGAATTCCACCGTGGTGGGCAATAACTCGTTTGCATACGGCGCCAGCGCCGTGGCCATGGGCGACCAGGCCCGCAGCCAGGGTGACAACTCCATCGTCATCGGCACCAAGGCCCAGTCGGATCCGAAGGACCCCAACCAGACCGTTCACAACTCAGTGGTGATCGGTACCGAGGCCGAGTCGAGCGCCGATAACGGTATTGCCGTCGGTGAGCGAGCTCTGGCTTCAGAGGTACGCGCCATCGCCCAGGGTTTCGACTCGGAAGCGTCCGGACGCGACGCGACCGCCATCGGCAGCAACTCGCTGGCCTCGGGCGTTAATGCCAGCGCCAGCGGAACCCGGGCGGTTGCCTCTGGCGCCAACGCCATTGCTTCGGGCGCCGATTCCAGGGGCTATGCCGACAGCGGCATCGCCATGGGCCGGGGCTCGCAGGCCGGCAAGGCGGTACTGAGGCCGGACGAGATGGCCGACAATGTGAACGCGGTGGCCATCGGCACGTTGGCGCTCGCCGAAGCGAAGAACTCCACCGCATTGGGCCGGGCGGCGCAGGCCACTGCCGAGCAGTCCTTGGCCGTGGGCGACGGAACGGCCGTGACGGGCCGGCAAGGCTCCGCTCTCGGTGCAGGCAACTCGGTGGGCGGTGAACGCGGGCTGGCGCTGGGCGCGGCCAACGCCATCAATGGCGCTGGCTCGAGCGCGACGGGTAACGACAATGTGGTGAGCGGAGCCAGTGCCCAGGCGGTGGGCAACGGCAACGTCCTGACGGCTGGCAACACCGGCGCCTTTGGCAACAATAATGTGTTGAGCAACGGCGCCACGGGCAGCCGCGTGATCGGCAATAACAACAGTGTGGCCGTAGCCGACGCTTTCGTGATGGGCAATCAATCGAGCGTAACGGTCGCCGGCGGCGTGGCCCTGGGATCGGGAAGTGCGGCGACCACCGGTGCCAATGTGGCGGGCTACGTGCCCAACGCGAATGGCGGTTCCGCCAACAACGCCATTACCGCCACGCGCAGCACCACCGGCGCGGTCGCGGTCGGCGGCAACGGCGTACGGCGCCAGATCACCGGCGTCGCGGCTGGCGCTGCCGATACCGATGCGGTCAACGTCGCGCAGCTGAAAGCCACCGGCTGGAACGTGCGCACGGATGGCGACGCGGCAACGCACGTCAGCACAGGCCAGGGCCACACCGTGGATATTGGCCTGGCGAATGGCGAAAACAACATGACGGTGGTCCGCAGCACCGCCAACGGCAACACGGTCATCGACTACGCGCTCAAGAAGAATCTCGACCTGGGCCCGGCCGGCAGCGTCAAGACCGGCGATACGCTGGTCAACAACGCGGGTGTCGCCGTCGGGCCGAACGTGGCCCTGGGCAACACCGGGCTGACCATCGCCAACGGCCCCAGCGTCACCACCAGCGGCATCAATGCCGGCGGCAAGACCATCACCAATGTGGCCGCCGGTGTCAACGCCACCGACGCGGTCAACGTGAGCCAGCTCACTGACAAGGGTCAGGAACTGACCGACAAGGGTTTCGGCCTGACAGCCGGCGACGGCCAGACGGTGCAGAAAAAACTGGGCGAATCCGTTCAAGTGGTGGGCGCGGACGCCAACGTGGTCACCCAGGTCGCGAATGGTCAGGTGCAGATCGGCCTGGGCGACAGCATCAATGTGACCAACAACCTGAGCGTGGGTGGCAACACGACGCTGGGCGGTACGCTGAACGTCGCCGGCAACACCAACCTGACCGGTGGCGCCACCATCAGCAATCACCTGACGGTGAACCCGAACACCACCGTCAACATGGGCGGCAACCGCGTCACGAACGTCGCCAGGGGCGTGGACAACAACGACGCGGTCAACGTCGAGCAGCTGACCGAGCTGGCCGACAAGCCGCTGACGTTCACGGCCGACGCAGGCGCACCGCTGGACCGCAAGCTGGGCCAGCAGGTGGGAATCAATGGCGCGGACAGCAACATCACGACGCAGACCACGGCAACCGGGGTGCAGATCGCGCTGGCCCAGAACCTGGATCTGGGCCCGGCCGGCAGCGTCAAGACCGGCGATACGCTGGTCAACAACGCGGGTGTCGCCGTCGGGCCGGACGTGGCGCTGGGCAACACCGGGCTGACCATCGCCAACGGCCCCAGCGTCACCACCAGCGGCATCAATGCCGGCGGCACGACCATCACCAATGTGGCCGCCGGTGTCAACGCCACCGACGCGGTCAACGTGAGCCAGCTCAAAGGCGTGGAAAACGTGGCCAATGCCGGCTGGAACCTGACGGCCGAAGGCGGCAATCAGTCCAACGTTGCGCCGGGCGGTGCGGTAGACCTGGCCTCGTCCGATGGCAACATTGTGATCACCAAGGGCGCGGCCGACGCCGATGTGAAGTTCGGACTGGCCAACCAGATCAACGTGACCAACGTTGCGGTGACCAATGACCTGAGCGTGGGCGGCACCACCAACCTGGGCAATAACACGCTGGTCGTCAGGCCGGGCGAGTTCACCGTGGGCGGCAACACCGCCGTCAACATGGGCGGCAACCGCATCACGAACGTCGCAAGGGGCGTGGACAACAACGACGCGGTCAACGTCGAGCAGCTGACCGAGCTGGCCGACAAGCCGCTGACGTTCACGGCCGACGCAGGCGCGCCGCTGGACCGCAAGCTGGGCCAAGCCGTCGCGTTCAATGGGGCGGATGCCAACATCACGACCACGACCAATGCCGGCGGCATTCAGATCGCGCTGGCGAGGAATCTCGACCTGGGCCCGGATGGCAGCATCAAGCTCGGCGATACCAGCGTGGCGTCTAATGGACTGACCATTGCCGGTGGCCCGAGCATCACACGGGGCGGGATCAATGCCGGCGGGTCCAGCATCATCAATGTCGCGGCAGGGGTGAACGACACCGACGCGGTCAACGTGAGCCAGCTCAAGGGCGTGGAGACGGTGGCGCGCGCGGGTTGGCAGCTGTCCGTCAATGGCAACTCGGCAGCGGACCAGACCCAGGTCAAGCCGGGTGATGTGGTCGACTTCGCCAACGACGACGGCAACGTTGTAATCGCCAAGAACGGCAATGACGTCAAGGTGAATCTGAATCCGGACCTGCAGGTCGATTCGGTCACTGCCGGCGATACCGTGCTCAACAACGATGGCGTGAAGGTCGGCAATGATGTGGCCTTGACTGCCGCGGGGCTGGGCGTCGGCAACAATGTCTTCGTCGGCAACGACGGCTTGAGGGCCGGCAACGTGATCATCTCGGCCAGCACCGGTATCAACGCAGGCGGATTCAAGATCACCAACGTCGCGCCGGGCACGGATCCCACTGATGCGGTGAACGTGAGCCAGTTGCGCGATGTCGAGCAGAATGTCCAGAATCTCGACGATCGTGCCGTGAAGTATGACGGCAACAAGGGAGATCCGAAAAATTCCATCACCCTGGAAGGCACGCCCTCGACCGATGGCGGCAAGACCGGCGGCACCCGTATCACCAACCTGGCGCAGGGCGAAATCTCGGCCACCAGCACCGATGCGATCAACGGCGCGCAATTGCACGAGCAAGGCACGCAAGTGGCGGACGCACTCGGCGGCAACTCGAAGTATGAGAATGGCAAGCTGGTGACCGAGCTGAACGTGGGCTCCAAGAGCTACAACAACGTGAACGATGCGTTGAACGGCGTGAACAACGACCTGACCAACAAAATCGAGAACGTTGAGCAGATCGCCAATGCTGGCTGGCAGATCGAAGCCAATGGCGACGGGGCGAGCAAGGTGGCGCCGGGCGCCAAAGTGGAATTCACCAATGGCGACAACGTCCAGATCACCCGCACCACTTCGGCCGACGGCAACAACACGGTCAAGGTCAGCGTCTCGCCCGATATCAAGGTCAATTCCGTAACGGCCAAGGAGGTCAAGGCTGACAAAGTACGGACCAAGGAAGTGGCGATCGAGAACGGTCCGACGATCAACCAGAGCGGGATCAATATGAACAACAAGAAGATCACCAATCTGGCGCCTGGCACATCGCGGGGCGACGCGGTGAATCTCGGTCAGCTTGAAGCCGCCACGAGCGGGCTGCAGAACCAGGTCAACCAGGTGCGCGGCGATCTGAGCAGGCTCGACAACAAGCTGAGCGCTGGCGTAGCCGCTGCCATGGCCACGGCGGGCCTGCCGCAGGCATATCTGCCGGGCAAGAGCATGGCCGCGATTGCCGGCGGCACCTACAACGGTGAATCGGGCTTCGCCCTGGGCGTGTCGACCATTTCGGATAACGGCAAGTGGGTGTTGAAACTGTCGGGCAATACGAACTCGCGCGGTGACTACGGTGGCGCGGTGGGGGTGGGCTATCAGTGGTAAGCACGCGAACCTCATGAATGTCCCGGTCCGGTCCGGACCGGGCTGCCCGCGCCACGTGCGTGGCTCCGGCGGCCAATTTCCACATTCTCGACTTAAAGGAAACTTGCATGAAATCCGCTTCTAACCGCCATGTTCGCTGGCTAGCCCCCTGCGCCGCGGCCGTACTGCTGGCCGGATGCGGCACGCTCAGCGACGTGAGCCGTGATGGAAAAACCGACCAGCCCGTATTCCCTGACCCAGGCAAAGTATCGCTTTCATCCGGCACATTTCCCAACCTGGAGAACGTCGCGCAATTGCAGGAAGGCGTGACGCGCGACCAGGTGTACGACCTGATCGGCCGGCCCCATTTCGCCGAAGGGTTCCAGGTGCGCGAGTGGGATTATCTTTTCCACTTCCGTACGCCGCAGGGCGTGCGTACGTGCCAGTTCAAGGTCCTGTTCGACCGTGACAAGATCGCGCGCAGTTTCCACTGGGCCCCCGAAGACTGCCGCCCGGGCGCGCAGCCGCCGGCGCCTCAGAAATACACCCTGGGCAGCGATGTGTCGTTCGGCTTTGGCAGCGCCGTGCTGACGTCAGCGGGACAGGCCCGCATTGCCGAGATCGCCGCGCAGTTGCGCAGTGCGCAAACCATCGAGCATCTGGAAATCGCAGGCCATACCGATCGCATCGGCAGCGATAGCGCCAACGACGCGCTGTCGGCGCAACGGGCCAGTGCCGTACGCCAGGCGCTGATCGCGAACGGTATCCCGGCCAGCGGCATGACCGCGGCGGGGTACGGCGAGCGCCAGCCTCTGGTGCAGTGCGACCAGGCAGATCGGGCAGAACTCATCGCCTGCCTTGCGCCCAACCGCCGGGTCGAGATACAGGCCAGCGGTACGCGCTGAACCGTCGTGCCACCCGCCGGAGGGTTGTGGGCCCTATCCCTCGGCCCTCCGACATTTCTCCCTTTTCGCAGCGATGCAGACCAAGGACCTTGATCAGCCATGAACACTGTCAATGTAAAACGGATGTTGCGAATGCTGGTGCCCCTGATGGGCGCCGTGACCCTGGCCGCCTGCCAGCAGACCGCACCCCAGCGCAGCACCTCGACCCCCGACGCCGGTTCCCGAACGGCCGCAGCCGCTGCGCAGCCTGCCGCGACGGCGCCCCCCCCGGCTTCTGCTCCGCATGGCAGCGCGGCGCCCAGCGTCACATTCCACCTGGCGCAGCTGCAGCAGGCGGAAGGCCTGGCTCGAGTCCAGCTCAACCCTGAGACGGCTCTTTTCGCCGTTCCCCAACCTGTGTTCACTCAGGCAGACCTGCAACAGGTGGTGCCGGTACAAAGCAGCACGGGGCAGATTTTCCTGCGCTTCGAGTTCAACCAGTCTGGCGCCGCCAAGCTGGCGCAGGTCACACGCGAAGCCATGGGCAACTACTTGCTGTTGAGCATACGAGGCAGGTTGGTTGCAGTGCCGCAAATTACGGCAGCCCATGAGAATGGCGTCCTGCCTGTCGGGGTGGGCAGCGCCGATGAAGCCCAGTCCATCGTGCAGTTGCTGCGCGAGGCCGCAGGTTGACGATGACCGTCGCGTGCAGCGCCGGACGCCCGGCGCGCGCGCGATCCGATGCAGTCGAACTTTTCGTCAATGCGGATGCGCGAGGCGCGTGGCGTGATGACGGATCATTCCGCCTGAATGCCGGCCTCTTTGATGAGCTTGCGCCATTTGTCAGTTTCTGCAGCCTGGTATTTGCGCAGATCCTCGGGCGTGCCGCCTCCCACCTCTCCACCGCGGTCTTCGATCCACTTAGTGACTTCCGCCGTGGCCAGAATCTCGGACACATCCTGGCTTACCTTCTGCACGATGGCATCGGGCGTGCCGGCCGGGGCGTGCAGGCCCCACCACGCGTGAACTGAGAAATCCCGCAGGGCGTTGTCCGCTTCGGCAATGGTGGGGACATCGGGCAGCGAGTTCACGCGCTTGGGGCTGGTGATCCCCATCTGGGTAGCCTTGCCTGCCTGCACATACGGCAGCAGCACAGAGGCGTTGTGAAACAGCACCTCATATTGGCCCGACAGGAAGTCCGTCGTCATCTGCGAACTGGCCTTGTACGGAATGCCTTCCATCTGGATGCCGGTCATCTGCTTCAACAGTTCGGCCGACAGGTGCGGCGTGGTTCCTATGCCAGGGTGGCCGTAGCGCAGCTTGCCCGGGTTCTGTTTGAGGTAAGCGATGAGCTCGTTCAGGTTCTTCACCGGCACGCCGGGGTTGACGACGAAGAGATTGGGCATGGCCATGATCATCGTCACCGGCTTGAAGTCTTTGACAGGATCATAGGGCAGGTTGTCCATGAGGCTCACCCCCACGGCCATCGCGCCGATGGTGCTGACCAGCAGCGTGTAGCCGTCCGGAGTGGCGCGAGAGGCGCGTTCTGTGCCAATGATGCCGCCCAGGCCTGCGGCATTCTCGATCATCACCGGCTGTCCCCACTTGGCGGCCAGCTTTTCCGCCACGATGCGGCTGATCGAATCGGGACTGCTGGCGGTGCCGGACGCGACGATGATACGTACGGGTTTATCCGGGTATGAGGTTGCCGGGGCCGTGGCGGCCAGCGCCGCATTGCACAGCGCCAGCGCCGCCGAGGCCAGGGCCAGCCCGATCGATTTGATGATCATGGTGTCTCCTTATAGTTATCGAAATCAGGGTTCCACCATATCCCTGTCGCCCGGCAATTTGAATCCAGCGAGCGCCCTACATTTTCACAACGTGAACTTTGAAGCCAGGTGAGGGAGGGCAACCGGCCTCGGGGCGGCAGCGTGCCGGCGTCGCCGCGGCTCGATCGCGGCGTGCCCGGAACGCGGAGACGCTGTTGCACGGCCACAGCCGCGCCCGAGCGCGCCCGGGTCGCGGCGCAGAGATGGAAAGCCCGGCGCGTGAACCTCATTCATGATGTGGCGGGCTGCGGAAATGCGTGGCGGGCGCATAGGCGAGGCCCGCCATTGTTTTGGATGCTGGATGCGTTATTCGATATTCTGCGCCTGCTCGCGCATCTGCTCGATCAGCAACTTCAGATCCATGGCCGCGCGCGTGACGTCCATGCTGCCAGCCTTGGAGCCCAGCGTGTTTGCCTCGCGGTTCATTTCCTGGAACAGGAAGTCCAGCCGCTTGCCGGCGCTGCCGCCGCCACGCTTGCCTTCCTTCGACTTGCCACCGCCACCGAGCAGGTGGCGCAGTTCTTCCAGGTGCGAGCGCAGCCGAGCCAGCTCTTCCGCGACATCGATGCGCAAGGCGAACAAGTTGGCTTCTTGCGCCAGGCGTTCTGAAAGTTCCGGGCCGGTAATATGGGTGAAACCGCCGGGGAACGCCGCCTCGACCGACTCTCGCAACTTGGTGGCCAGCTTCTCGCGATGGTCCGCGAGCAACTGAGGCAGATGCTTCTCGACGGTTTGGACGATCTGCGCGACGCCTTCTGCGCACTCGAGCATGGTGGCCGCCAGCCGCTGACCTTCGCGTTCGCGGCCTTCCTGCAGCTGGGCCAGTGCCTGTCTGGCCGCCTCGACACAGGCCGCGCCCCAGATCTGTGGGTCGAGCGCGTCGTTGCCGCGTTGTCCGGGCCAATTGAACAGTTCAGCCAGGCGGGGTGGCGCCACTTCGGGCAGCACGGCGCGCGCCGCCTGCAATTGCGCGGCGAGCTGGCGCAGCCATTCCGGATCCAGCTTGGTGAGTTCCGTGCCGGCGTTACGGGCGAATGAGGCGCGGACTTCGACTTTGCCCCGGCCGAGGTTCGCGGTCAGCAATTCGCGCAATGGCGTCTCGACATGCCGCAGTTCGTCCGGCAGGCGAAAGTGCAGATCCAGGTAACGGCTGTTCACGCTGCGCAGCTCGAGCGCCAGGGTGCCTTGTTCGAGGTCTGCGCGGGCGTTGCCGAAAGCGGTCATGCTGCGAATCATGGGGTGTCCTGTAGAAATTCCGTGATGTGCGGGCGCCATTAAAGCGCTTTTCGGCAGAATACCTCAATCCCCCACGTACAATGCGGCGCAATATGTCTGTTTTATGGAGTCGCCCTTGACCTCGTCTTCCGCTACCGCCGTGCCGCGTCCATCGGGCCGCAATGTAGACCAGCTGCGCCCGTTCAGCCTCCAGCGCGGCTACACCCGCTATGCCGAGGGCTCCGTGCTCGTGTGCGCGGGGGGCACACACGTTCTTTGCACCGCCAGTGTGTTGGACAAGGTGCCGCCGTTCATGAAGGGGCGCGGCGAAGGCTGGGTGACGGCCGAATACGGCATGCTGCCGCGAGCCACCCATACGCGAGGCGACCGCGAGGCCGCCCGCGGCAAGCAAAGCGGCCGCACGCAGGAGATCCAGCGCCTCATCGGCCGCAGCCTGCGCGCCGTGTTCGATATGAAGGCCCTCGGCGAGCGCACCCTGCACCTGGACTGCGACGTGCTGCAGGCCGACGGCGGCACGCGTTGCGCCAGCATTACCGGTGCATGGGTCGCGGCCGCCGATGCGGTAGCCCTATTGATGCAACGCGGCGAATTGTCGGTCAACCCGATTCGCGATGCGGTCGCCGCCGTTTCCGTGGGCATGGTGGCGGGGCGTCCGGTGCTGGATCTCGACTACCAGGAAGATTCCGCCTGCGAAGCCGATGTGAACGTCGTCATGACGGGCGCCGGTGCTTTTGTAGAGGTGCAAGGTACGGGTGAGGGCGCCACGTTCACCCGTTCAGATCTTGACGCAATGTTGGCGCTGGCCCAGCACGGCATTGCGCAATTGGTTCAAGCCCAGCGCGCCGCGCTGGACTGATCTCCGGCGCAACGAAGCCCGCGCGGCCTGAGCTGGCCGTGGGGCTGCACGGGTCCGGCCCTGTGCCGGACGTGCCGGTCTGCGCAACTATGAGTTTGGCAGCAGCGCGTCCACGCGCGCCAGGTTTTCCAGATTCCACACCGTCTCGATCAGGCTGCGCACTTCGGCTTGCGTGGCGGCTTGCGCGTACACACCCAGTCTCAAGGTCTTTTCTTCGATCTCGGCGCGGCTGAGCGTGTTGCCGGGGTCACCCTTGGGCTCGTCCACGCGGGCGTGCAGCACGCGGCCATCGGTCGTGGTGACCGTGACCTTGCCTATCCAGCGTTCCGGATAGGCGCTGTCGACCTCGGCATCGAGTTCCATGCGGAATTTGCCGCGCAGGGCGGCCACTTCCTGGTTGCCCAGCGCGGCATCGAACTCAGCCAGGCCGGCCCGGCCTTCGCGTGCAATCAAGGCCAGCACCGTGCCCATCGAGAACTTCGATTGATGCACGGTCGTGGGGTCGACTACGGGGCCCAGCACATCGATGGCGCCCTGGTGTACGTGTGCCACGACTTCCGCAAGGTCTTCTACGCTCAGATTGTGTACGCGCATGGCGTGCTGCAGGGCGTCGGCGGCCGGGTGCGTGTGACGGCACGAAGCGTGGAATTTGAATGAAGTCTCCGCCAGCGCCCAGCGCTGGCCCAGGCGGTCGGTCAGGCGTGCAGGGTCGGCGTCACTGGACATGCCCGCGGCCATGCCTTGCGCCCCTTCAAGAATGCGTTGCGCCCCGGTGAAGCCTTCCTGGGCGAGGTAGGCCGCCGTCAGCCCGTCGGCGGCCGCCTTTGCGGTGTGCAGTTGCTTGGAGTCGGCGGCATCGCGCAGGAATTCCCACAGGCCCGCGGCCTGGGTGCCGGCCGAGCCCAGCGCGTGCAGCATCTGCTCTGCGTTCAAGCCCAGAAGCCGGCCGACAGTGACCGCGGCGGCCAGAGTGCCGGCGGTGCCGGTCGTATGGAAAATCTTGTAGTGCGAACGCCCAAGATATTCGCCCACCCGGATGCCCACCTCGTAGCCCGCCACCGAGGCCACCAACAGGTCTTTGCCCGAGCGTCCCAGGGCCTGAGCCACAGCCAGGGCGGGCGGGAACACCACGGCGGCAGGGTGGAACACCGAGCCGTTATGAACGTCATCCTGTTCCACGACGTGCGCGGCCGCCGCATTCACCATGGCCGCGAACAGGGGCGTCGTGCGACGCCGCGTGATCAACACCTGCGAGGCGCCCTGGTCGGGTCCCATGGCGGCGGCAAAGCGTTCAATGGCCTGTACCGGGCGGGCGCTCGCGCCCGCCAGGATGGAGCCCAGGCAGTCGAGCAGCAGGTCTTCGGCGCGCCGCAGGACTGGCGCAGGGATGTCTTCGAACCGAAGGTTGGCGGCAAACTCCGCCAGTGCGGCGCTGGGATGGGGATGTGTGTGGGCCATGGCAGTCAGAATGAACGGGGCAGGCCCAGCACGTGCTCGGCCACATATGACAGGATCAGGTTGGTGGAAATCGGCGCCACCTGATACAGGCGCGTTTCGCGGAACTTGCGTTCCACGTCATATTCGTTGGCGAACCCGAAACCGCCGTGGAACTGCAGGCAGGCGTTCGCGGCTTCCCAGGAAGCATCGGCTGCAAGCAGCTTCGCCATATTGGCCTGGGCGCCGCAAGGCTGGTGCGCATCGAACAGTCGGCAGGCTTCGTAGCGCATCAGGCTGGCGGCCTCGACGTTGATGTGGGCGCGGGCAATGGGAAACTGCACGCCCTGGTTCTGGCCGATAGGGCGGCCGAACACCACGCGTTCCTTGGCATATGCGGCCACCTTGTCGACGAACCAGTATCCGTCGCCGATGCACTCGGCCGCAATCAATGTGCGCTCGGCGTTCAGTCCGTCAAGGATGTACTTGAAGCCCTTGCCTTCTTCGCCGATCAGGTTTTCGACCGGGATCTCCAGATTGTCGAAAAAGAGTTCGTTGGTCTCATGGTTGACCATGTTGGGAATAGGGCGCACCTGCATGCCGTTCTTGACCGCATGGTGCAGGTCGACCAGGAAGATCGACATGCCTTCGGATTTGCGCGTGACCTGCTCGAGCGGCGTCGTGCGGGCCAGCAGGATCATCAGGTCGGAGTGCTGCACCCGCGAGATCCACACCTTCTGGCCATTGATGACATAGCGGTCACCGCGGCGCACGGCCGTGGTTTTGATCTTCGTGGTGTCGGTGCCCGTGGTGGGTTCAGTCACCCCCATGGACTGCAGGCGCAGCTCGCCGTTCGCAATACGCGGCAGATATTCGCGCTTCTGCGCCTCGGAACCATGACGCAACAGGGTGCCCATGTTGTACATCTGGCCGTGGCAGGCGCCCGAATTTCCGCCGCTGCGATTGATTTCTTCCATGATGACCGACGCTTCGGTCAGGCCCAGCCCCGAACCGCCGTATTCCTGCGGAATCAGGGCCGCCAGCCAGCCTGCGTCGGTCAGGGCCTTCACGAATTCCTCGGGATAGCCACGCTGTTCGTCGATCTTGCGGAAATACTCGCCGGAAAACTGCGAACACAGGTCGCGCACGGCTTCGCGGATATCTTGGAAAGGCAGATTGGTGTCAGACATGATTCGGGTTCTATGATGAGGCCTGCGGATAATCCGGCACTTTGCCGCAACCGGGGCTGACTTGCCAATTTATGATTGCTTAATACCGGGTTAGCAATTGCAGAAGTAGAGGAATTCATGGCGGGGCATTTCGATCTGACCGACCTTCAGCTGATCGTGCACATCGGCGACTGGCACAGCCTGACGCGCGGCGCAGAGAAAACGCACTTGTCGCTGCCTGCCGCCAGCACGCGCATCAAGAACCTGGAAGAACACTTCGGCACACAGTTGTTGTACCGCACCAGCCAGGGGGTCACGCTGACGCCGTCCGGCGAAGCCCTCACGCGGCATGCCCGTACCGTCATGCGGCAGATCGAACAACTGCGCGGCGATATGCAGGAATTTGCCCGAGGTGTGAAAGGGCATGTGCGGGTCCTGGCCAATACCACCGCCATGACCGAATTCATGCCTGCCGTGCTCGGGCGCTTCCTGGCGGCGCACCCCGACGTCAACGTCGAATTGCGCGAACGCCTGAGCTACCTGATCGTGCGTGCCGTGGCCGAGGGGTCCGCCGACCTGGGCATCGTGGCCGGGTGCACGGCCGACCAGGGGCTCCAATTCATCCCCTATAGAAAAGATCGCCTGGTGCTGGTCGCTCCTGTTGGCCACCCGCTCGCCCGGGAATCCGCGGTAGCGTTCGCGGATACGCTAGGCAACGACTATGTGGGCCTGTCGGAATGGAGCGCCATTCATCCGTTCCTGCTGCAGGCGGCGGCGGCGCTGGGGCGCACTTTCAAGTTCCGGGTCGAGGTGGGCAACTTCGAGGCGGTATGCCGCATGATAGAAAGCGGCGTCGGCATCGGGGTCATTCCCGAATCCGTCGCTCTGCGCTACGCGCGCGCACTGAAAATGGCCATCGTGCCTCTGACCGACGACTGGGCACTGCGTGAATTGCAGATCTGCGTCCGCGATCGCGACGCTCTTCCTGCTTTTGCCCGGGCACTGCTCGATATGCTGGTGGCCGACGTTCCCGAGCAAGAAAAGAAATCTACCGCGCGCGGACGCCGTCCCGCTTAGCGGCGCAGCGGTTCCGCAACGAGCCCAAACTCGGTGCACGGGGGCTGCTGGGCGGTCCGCCCCGTCCCGACGGGGCCGCCGCCCCCGACTACAATGGCGGCATGAATTCCCAGAACACTGACAATTCCTTGAGCCGGGTCGTGCTGGCCTCGAACAACCCGGGCAAGCTACGCGAATTTGCCGCACTGTTTGAACCGCTGGGTATCGAATTGGTGCCGCAGGGCGAGTTGGGCGTGCCCGAGGCAGAAGAGCCGCATCCCACCTTTGTTGAAAATGCGCTTGCCAAGGCGCGCCATGCAAGCCGTCTTACCGGCCTGCCCGCACTCGCCGACGATTCCGGGCTTTGCGTGGCGGCGCTGGGCGCGGCGCCCGGCGTATATTCGGCGCGCTATGCGCAACTTGGCGACCCCGATGCTCCGCGCAGCGATGCCGCCAACAATGCCCTGCTGGTGCGCAATCTGGCAGGCATCGCGAATCGCCGCGCCTGGTATGTCGCCGTGCTGGTGCTGGTTCGCTCGCACGACGACCCGCAACCGCTGATAGGCGAAGGCCTGTGGCACGGTGGGATCGTCGACTCCCCGCGCGGCGAGCATGGCTTCGGATACGACCCGCATTTTCTGCTGCCCGATCTGGGCCGTACGGCCGCCGAACTCGACCCGGCCGAAAAAAACCAGGTCAGCCATCGCGCGCGGGCGCTGGCCCAGTTGCTGGACAAGCTGGCCGCAAACTGACTCATCAGCCGCTATAGGTAGACCGTGGCCATCACCATACCCATCCACCCGGCCGGATCGGCTCCTGCCCGGCGATCGGTTACGCCGCCCGGCGCGACGCTGACCAGTCTGCCGCCGCTTTCTGTCTATGTGCATGTGCCATGGTGCGTGCGCAAGTGCCCCTATTGCGACTTCAATTCACACGCGTTACCCGCCGAACTTCCTGAACGCGCGTATCTCGACGCCCTGCGTGCCGACCTCGAGCAGGCGCTGCCTTCGGTTTGGGGACGCCAGGTGGTGTCCGTGTTTCTGGGAGGCGGCACGCCCAGCCTGCTGTCCGCCGCGGCCCTGGACGAAGTGCTCGCGATGCTGCGGGCCTGTCTCAACCTGCTGCCCGACGCAGAAATCACCATGGAAGCCAATCCGGGCACGGCCGAAGCAGGGCGCTTCCGGGATTACGCGGCCAGCGGCGTCAACCGTATCTCGCTCGGTATCCAGAGCTTCAACGACGCGCATTTACAGAAACTTGGGCGCATCCACGATGCCGCGCAGGCGAGAGCAGCCATCGAGATGGCCCAGCGCGCGGTGTCGCGGGTGAACCTGGACGTCATGTTTGCCTTGCCCGGGCAGGATCTGGCCGAATGCCTGGATGACCTGCGGCAGGCGGTTTCCTTCGGGACAGAACATCTTTCGCTCTACCACCTGACCCTCGAACCCAACACGGTCTTTGCAAAGTATCCGCCTCAGTTGCCAGACGACGACGCCAGCGCGGCAATGCAGGACGCAGTGGAATCGGCGCTTGAAGCGGCAGGGCTGCACCGCTACGAGGTGTCTGCCTATGCACGGCGGGGCGCGCGTTGCCGCCACAATATGAACTATTGGGAATTCGGTGATTATCTGGGGCTCGGCCCTGGTGCGCACGGAAAGCTGTCGTTCCATGACCGCATCGTCCGCGAGGCGCGGCTGCGCAATCCCGACAGCTGGATGGCGGCCGCGATGGCGCGCGACGGCAGCCACATTGCCGAGAACCGCCTGGTAGGCCCCGACGAACTGCCGTTCGAGTTCATGTTGAACGCGTTGCGTCTGAAAGAAGGGGTGGCCGCCAGCACATTCTCCGAGCGGACCGGTCTGTCGATGACTGCCATTTCGCGTCCGCTCCAACAAGCCACCGCGCGAGGCCTGCTCGACGCGGACCCCACGCGCCTGCGCGCCACGCCCCTGGGCTGGCGATTCCTTAACGACCTCCAGGAAATGTTTCTGTAGCCGCAGGCCGGGGCGATCGCACCGAATTGGTGCATTGATGCCCCATGAATTGCACTATACTGGTGCATAAGCGCCCCGCCACGAGCATTTCTGGCCTGCATGCCCTTAGTTGGTCCTTGGCATGTATCTTGCTTTAATGGGGTACGTGCCAGCCGGACAGCGTACACCCCCGGCCTTTTATCAATGGAGATGACATGGCAAGCCCGAAAGACATCCTGAAACAGATCGCCGACAACGAGGTCAAGTTCGTTGACTTCCGTTTCACCGACACCATGGGCCGCGAGCACCACGTCTCGGTACCCACCTCGGCTATCGACGAAGACAAGCTGGAAAGCGGCCAGGCTTTCGACGGCTCGTCCATTCCGGGCTGGAAGGGCATCGAAGCGTCCGACATGCTGCTCATTCCGGACCTGACCACTGCCAATCTCGACCCGTTCCGTGAAGAAGCCACGCTGATCTTCAGCTGCGACGTGGTTGAACCCTCCGATCTGAAGGGCTACGACCGCGATCCGCGCTCGCTGGCCAAGCGCGCCGAAGCCTATCTGAAGTCGTCGGGCCTTGGCGATACCGCCTACTTCGGCCCCGAGCCCGAATTCTTCGTTTTCGACGGCGTCACCTGGAACACCGACATGTCGGGCACCTTCGTGAAGATCAAGTCCGAAGAAGCCTCGTGGTCGTCGGCCATCGAATTCGAAGGCGGCAACATGGGCCATCGCCCCGCGGTCAAGGGCGGGTATTTCCCCGTGCCCCCGGTGGATTCGTTCCAGGACCTGCGTTCCGAAATGTGCCTGCTGCTCGAACAGATGGGCGTGCCGGTCGAAGTGCACCACCATGAAGTGGCCGGCCCCGGCCAGCTTGAAATCGGCACGAAGTTCAGCACCCTGGTGCAGCGCGCCGACTGGACGCAGATTCTGAAATACGTCGTGCACAACGTGGCGCATGCGTATGGCAAGACCGCCACCTTCATGCCCAAGCCTGTCGTGGGCGACAACGGTTCCGGCATGCACGTTCACCAGTCGATCTGGAAAGACGGCCAGAACCTGTTCGCCGGCAACGGCTACGCGGGCCTGTCCGAATTCGCCATGTACTACATCGGCGGCATCATCAAGCATGCGCGTGCGCTCAACGCCATCACCAACCCGGGCACCAACTCGTACAAGCGCCTGGTGCCGCACTTCGAAGCACCGGTGAAGCTGGCGTACTCGGCGCGCAACCGCTCGGCGTCGATCCGCATCCCGTATGTCGGCAATCCCAAGGCTCGCCGCGTCGAAACGCGTTTCCCCGATCCGCTGGCCAACCCGTACCTGGCGTTCTCGGCCCTGATGATGGCCGGCCTGGACGGCGTGCAGAACAAGATCCACCCCGGCGACCCCGCCGACAAGAACTTGTACGACCTGCCGCCCGAAGAAGATGCAAAGATCCCGACCGTCTGCGCGTCGCTCGACCAGGCTCTGGAAGCGCTCGACAAAGACCGCGAGTTCCTGACCCGCGGTGGTGTGTTCAGCAACGACATGATCGACGCTTATCTGGCCTTGAAAGAAGGCGAAGTGCAGCGTCTGCGCATGACTACGCACCCGGTCGAGTTCGACATGTACTACAGCCTGTAATCCAGCTCCAAGGGATTTTTCCCGGGTGCCCGACGCCTGAGGGCGTCGGCCCCGAGCTTTACACGGGCCGCTTGATTCCAACCCATGCCGGGCACGCTGGTGCCGGGCGCGGGAAGGGATTGTTGCGCCGTGAGCAAGGGCTGGCTCATGGGCCTGCAAATTGTGCCTTAGTGCGTTGCCCTGGTGCTGCCAATGATAAATGTCGATGCGTTTGACCTACTGGCTACGGCCATCCTGCTGCTGAATGAGCGCGGGCATGTGCAGCATGCCAATGCGGCGGCTGAAGACCTGTTCGGCCGGTCCCGCAAACAGCTGCGGGGCGTGGCGGCCGCCAACCTGTTCGGCCATCCCGAAACCCTGCAATCTTCTGTTGACCGCGCGGTCGCCGGACAGTTCGCCGATGTGCGTCAATTGTCCTCGGTGCGCCGGGCCGGCGAATCCGTGGAAGTCACGGTCACCACCGTGTCATTGGCGGGCCAGAGCTGGCCGGTACTGATCGAGGCTCGCGAAATCGAACAACGCGTGCTCGCGGATCGCAACCACCGGCTCGTCGATGAGATCGAAGCGCATCGCGAATTGCTGCGCAACCTTGCGCACGAGGTCAAGAACCCCTTGGGTGGACTGCGCGGAGCAGCGCAACTGCTCGAAGCCGAATTGCCCGATGCCTCGCTGGCGGAATACACACAGGTAATCATCTCCGAGGCCGACCGTCTTCAAGTGCTGGTCGACCGCCTGAGCGGGCCGCAGCGCGTGCCTCTCAACACGCAGCCGGTGAATATCCACGAGGTTTGCGAGCGCGTCTGCGCCTTGATCCAGGCCGAGTTCCGCGAGAAGGTCACATTGGTGCGCGACTACGACGCCTCTGTGCCCGACTTGAAGGGCGACGCGCCGCGCCTGATGCAGGCCGTCCTCAATGTGGTGCGCAATGCCGCGCAGGAATTGGCGCAGCAGGCGGCGGGGCCCGACGTCCCGCCGGCCCAGATCGTGTTGCGCACACGGGTCGCGCGCCAGGTCATGCTGGCGCATCGCCAGCATCGCCTGGCGCTGGAGCTTGCCGTCATCGACAATGGTCCGGGCGTGCCCGATTCAATACGCGATCGCATCTTTCATCCGCTCGTCACCGCCCGGCCGGGCGGTACGGGGCTGGGGCTCAGTCTCGCCCAGGATTTCGTGCAGCAGCACGGAGGCATCATCGAATTCGAATCCCGTCCCCGACACACTGAATTCCGCCTGGTCCTGCCGATGGAGCAATCGATATGAGCAAAATCGTCTGGATTGTTGATGATGACCAGGCCATACGGTGGGTGCTGGAAAAAGCCCTGGCCCGCGCCGGGATCCCCACTCGCAGCTTTTCGCAGGCGCCCGACGTGCTGGCCGCGCTCGACAGCCAGACGCCGTCTGCGCTGGTGTCCGACATACGCATGCCGGGCGGCAACGGCCTGGATCTGCTGCGGCAGATCAAAGAGCGGCATCCACGTCTGCCGGTTATCGTGATGACCGCCTTTGCCGATCTCGACAGCACCGTGTCGGCGTTCCAGGGCGGCGCTTTCGATTACCTGGCAAAGCCCTTCGACGTCAACGAAGCCGTGGCGCTGATCGAGCGCGCGGTGAACGAATCGGCTCCGCAAGATGAGCGGGCCGGTGACGCCGATAGCGCCGAAGGCGCACAGAACAACGAGCGCTGGATGATGACGCAGTCGTCTTCCACCGCAATGCAGGAAGTATTTCGCGCGATTGGCCGCCTGGCGCAGTCCAAGGTGACGGTGCTCATCACGGGCGAATCCGGCACCGGCAAAGAGCTGGTGGCGCGAGCGCTGCATGGTCACGGGGCTCGCGCGAGCGGGCCGTTTGTTGCCCTGAATGCGGCCGCCATCCCGCGCGATCTGCTAGAAGCCGAACTGTTCGGCCATGAAAGGGGCGCTTTTACGGGCGCCAATACCCTCAGGCGCGGCCGCTTCGAAGAGGCGCATGGCGGCACCTTGTTTCTCGACGAAATCGGCGACATGCCGATCGAGCTGCAAACCCGGCTGCTGCGCGTGCTGGCCGAAGGCAGCTTCTACCGCGTCGGGGGTTCGCAACCCGTGCGGGTTGATGTGCGCATCGTGGCCGCAACGCACCAGCCGCTCGAGCAGCGTGTCGAACAAGGCCTGTTTCGCGAAGACCTGTTCCATCGCCTGAACGTCATTCGGTTGCGCCTGCCGCCGTTGCGCGAGCGTGTCGAAGACATTCCCGCGCTGGCCAATCATTTCCTGGCCGCCAGCGCACGCTCGCTGGGCGTGCCGGTCAAGCGGCTGACGCCGGATGCCATGGCGGCGCTTACCCGCTTCGACTTTCCGGGCAATGTTCGCCAGCTGGAAAACTTCTGCCATTGGCTTACCGTCATGGCGCCGGGGCAGACGATCGAACGTGCCGACCTGCCGCCCGAAATCCGTGCCATGGATCTGCACGGGCACTCAGGGCATCATGGGGTGTTGGCTGTGCAGGGCGGTTTTCCGCCTCCCAGCACCACGACGACCAGTCCGGTGATGCGCAGCGATGTCGGCGCCGCAGACTGGCAAGCCGCCTTGTTGCGCGAGGCGCAGCAGCGGCTGCAACGCGGAGAGCCGGCGGTCATGGCCACGCTGACTCGTCAGTTCGAGAAAATTCTGCTGCAGAGCGCTCTGGACGCCAGCCGGGGTCGCCGGGTCGAGGCCGCCACGCGGCTGGGCATAGGGCGCAACACGATCACGCGCAAGCTGCGCGAGCTCGGCATCGAAGACTAGCGGGGCTGGCCGGAGTGTCCGTAACGGGCAACCCGGTACAGCGCAGACCGACGTTGGCCCGCACTGACTGCCTGGGAGAGCCGGACCGGCGCGATGGGCCGCGTCAGCGCCGTTCCTGCAACCCGAGCAGGCTCTCGCACAGGCGGGGTGAACGCAGCTTCTGCAACCACCACTTCAGCGCTGCACCCGGGGCGTGGTCGCGCCAGGCATAGACCAGCTGTTCCGTCATGGGAACGCCGTCGCCAATATCGCATTGCACCAGTTCGCCTCGCATCAGATAAGGGGCCGCCAATGTCAGTGGCAGGTATCCGCAACCCAAACCACGCACCTGGGCGTCGATCTTGGCCTGCATGGTCGGCATCACGATCAGTGGCTGCTTGCTCAGCAGGCCGCGCGTCAGGGGTGGCAGGTGGCGCGACGTGTCGGCGATGACCACCGCGCAATACGCGGCAATATCGTCGGCCCGCAGAGGGCGCCCCAACGACGCCAGTGGATGGTCTGGCGCAACGCAGAATCCGAACTGCACTTCACCCATCGGCTGTGAGCGGAACGCCGCCGGCGCAATGCCGTTGGCGTCGGCGCCAATGACAAGATCCGCCCGGCCCGTGGCCAGGGCGTCCCAGTTGCCGCTCAGCACTTCGGTCGAGACCCGCAGGGTGGTCACGGCCGCCACGGCACGGAATTCTCGCAGCACCTCGTACAGCGGCGCCATGGGCAGTATCGTGTTCACGGCCACGCGCAATTCGAGTTCCCAGCCTGTTGCCACGCGTTTGACCCGGCCGGCCAGCGCGTCCAGCGATTGCAGCACCTGGCGTCCATCGTCGAGCAGGGTCTGGCCGGCCGCGGTCAACTGGGCCCGGTGGCCGCTGCGGTCGAACAGCAGCACATCCAGGGCATCTTCCAGTTTGCGCACCGCGTACGTGACGGCCGATGGCACTTTTCCCAGTTCACGGGCAGCCTTGGCGAAACTGCCGTGCCGGGCAATCGCATCCACCATATATAGCAGTTCGGGCGTAATAGCTTGCATCGCAATTATCGTTCAATAAAAGTGAATGATCTCATCAAACAGATTCAGCCTCAAGCGGAGTTCCAACGCGCACAATGCATCTCATCGGCGGTTTCAAAGGCGGACATCGCCGGACTGCCAGTTCATTTGATTTAAAGGAGATTGCCATGCTGACCCTGCGCCGTAGCGAGGAAAGAGGCCATGCCAACCATGGATGGCTGGACAGCTATCACACGTTTTCCTTCGCCAATTACTACGATCCTGCGCATATGGGTTTCGGGCCGCTGCGCGTCATCAACGATGACCGCGTTGCCCCCAGCCGCGGTTTTGGCACGCACGGCCACCGGGACATGGAAATCATCACCTATGTCCTCGATGGCGCGGTGGCGCACAAAGACAGCATGGGCAGCGGGTCCACGATACGGCCGGGGGATGTGCAGCGCATGAGCGCCGGCCGGGGAGTACTGCACTCCGAGTTCAACCCGCTCGACAATCAGTTCACCCACTTGCTGCAGATCTGGATCGAGCCCGATGTCACCGGCATCGAGCCCGAGTATGAAGAACTGCGCGTGCCCGAGAGCGAAAAGCGCGGCCGGCTTCGGCAGCTGGTCTCGCCCGACGGCGCCGAGGGTTCGATGCGCATTCACCAGGACGCCCGCCTGTACGCGGGGCTTTTCGACGGCGCCGAGCAGTTCGAGTTGCCGCTGGCGGCAGGTCGGCGTGCCTGGGTGCATATTGCTCGGGGCACGGCCAGCGTCAACGGCATCGAGCTTTCCGCGGGCGATGCGGTCGCGCTGACTGATGAAGCCGCGGTGCGTATCAGCCAGGGTACGCAGGCCGATGTACTGGTATTCGACCTGCCGTAAGCAGTATCTTCGGCGTTGACGCTGCCATGCGGCGGTCCTGCGCCAGCGGCGCCTGACGCCCGATCGCTGCAGTTCAACGGGCGTCGGGCGTCAGTTGCGGCGCTGGCGCCCGGTCCGTGGCTTCATCGACGCCATCCCACCTGCCGCGCCTGCGGCACGAATGTTCACCACCTTGAGGAAAACGCCATGCCCACCGTCGAAACACTGATTGTTCCTCGCACCAGCGACCTGGGCGGCGGCCTGGAAGTTCGCCGGGCCCTGCCTTCTGCGCAGCGCCGCACGGTGGGCCCATTCGTCTTCCTGGACCAGATGGGCCCGGTGCTGTTCCAACCTGGCGATGGCGTCGATGTGCGCCCGCACCCCCATATCGGCCTTGCCACGGTCACCTATCTGTATGAAGGTGCGATCATGCATCGTGACAGCGCCGGACATACCCAGGAAATCCGGCCCGGCGAGCTCAACTGGATGACGGCCGGCCGCGGCATTGTGCATTCCGAACGCACGCCGCCTGGGGCGCGCGAATCGGGCTACCGGCTTTCGGGCCTGCAACTGTGGGTGGGACTGCCCAGCCGCCACGAAGAAACCGACCCGGGCTTTGTGCATTACGGGCTGGATGCCCAGCCCATCATCGAAGGCGAGGGGGTGAACGCGCGGCTGGTGGCGGGGTCGATGTTCGGCAAGACCTCTGCGGTGAAAACGCTGTCTCCCCTGTTCTTCGGCGATATCAGCCTGCAGCCGGGCGCCACCATCGTGATCCCGGCCGAGCATGAGGAAAGGGCGGCCTATTTGACCAGCGGCTCAGTCGAGATCGATGGGCAGGCCTACCAACCGGGGCAGCTGCTCGTCTTCGCCGCGGGCCAGCCCGTGGCCGTGCGAGCGCGGGATGCCGCGCGTTTTGCGATACTGGGTGGTGAGCCGCTGGATGGGCCCCGCTTCGTCTGGTGGAATTTCGTGTCCAGCAGCAAAGACCGTATTGAGCAGGCCAAGCACGACTGGCAGCAGCATCGCTTCAATCAGACGGTGCCCGGCGACGAGACCGATTACATCCCGCTGCCGCCCCCGCGCAATTGATCGCGCCGGGCGTCCGCCCGCGGCATACCGGGCGCCGTCGGCCTACATGCCCCGGGCGTACGCCTGTTGGCGCTGTGCGACCAGAGTTTCGCGCCGCACGAAATCCCGCACAAAGCCATCGACGGGGTGGTGATGCAGGTTGTACGGCGTGTCCCACTGCACAATCTTGCCCTCGCTCATAACGCCGATTCGATCGGCGATTGCAAAGGCTTCAGCCTGGTTGTGGGTGACCAGGATGGCCGTGTGGCCCGTCGACTTCAGGATGTCGCGCACTTCGAAGGCAAGCCGCTCGCGGGTGTCGACGTCCAGGTTCGAAAAGGGCTCGTCGAGCAGCAGCAGGTCGGGCGAGGGGGCCAGGGCGCGGGCGAGCGCGACGCGCTGCTGTTGTCCGCCCGAGATTTCGTGGGGATAACTGTTGGCCGACGCGCCCAGGCCCACCAGGTCCAGCATTTCGCGTACGCGTCGCGCGCGTTCGGCGCGTCCCAGCTTGCGCAAGCCGAATGCGACGTTCTGCGCGGCGGTCAGGTGCGGGAACAGCGCGTAGTCCTGGAACATCATGCCCACGCGGCGCAGTTCCGGAGCAACCTGTACGGCGGATGAGGAAATCACGGTTCCATCAACGGCGATATGGCCCGCGCGCACCGGCTCGAAACCGGCGATGGCGCGCAGGATCGTGGTCTTGCCGCAGCCGGATTCGCCCAGCAGGCAGCCGATATTGCCCGCTGGCAACGTCAGCGACAAGTCGCGCACCACTGCCTTCAGGCCTGAAGGGGTGTCGTATGCCAGATGGATGTGGTCGAGTTCAAGCAGATCCGGCACGGTTTCAATGTCCCATTTTCAGATTGGTGCGTGCCAGCAGCACTACCGGCAGCAGTCCCGCCAGCACGATGGCCAGCGCAGCCACCGCGCCTTCTTCGTAGGTGCCGCGCGCGGCTTCGGCATACAGCCAGGTAGCCAGCGTTTCGAAGTTCAGGGGTCGCAGCAGCAGGGTGGCCGGCAATTCTTTCATCGCATCCACGAACACCAGCAGGGCGGCCGCAGCCAGCGCGGGGCGCAGCAGCGGCAGGTGCACGCGACGCAGCGTCCCGCTCGACGATTCGCCGAGCAGGCGCGAGGCCTGCTCCAGCGACGGAGGAATGCGAGCCAGCCCCGCCTCGATGCCGCCCACCGAAATGGCCAGGAAGCGCATGGTATAGGCGCACACCAGCGCCCCCATCGAACCCATGAGCAACAGCCCCTGCGTGCCGAATACCGAGCCCAGCTGCCGGTCGATCCACGTGAAGGGCACCAGCAGGCCGATGGCCAGGACGGTGCCTGGAACTGCATAGCCCAGGCTGGCAATGCGCGCGCAGGCGCGGCCCGGGTTCAAGCGTGAGCTTTCGCGCATCGTGCGCCCGGCCCAGGCCACGATTAAACCGCACCCCAGCGTGACGACCGTGGTGGTAAACGCCACCATGAGCGTATTGGCCAGGCCGTTCAACAACTGGCCCGACACGCCGCCGACCAGGTGCAGGCGCTTGTATGTTTCCACCACCAGGTACCATGCCGGCGCCACGAATCCCAGCATCACCGGAATCCAGCCCAGTACGACGGCCAGAGCCGCGGCGGCACCGCGCAGGCGGCGGGGCTGCATCGGCCGCATGCGCTGGGTGTTGGCATAGCGCTGGCGCTTGCGGCCATGCCGTTCCAGCAAGATCAGTCCGACCACGATTGCCAGCATGCTCAGCGCGATCTGCGCGGCACTGGCAAGATCGGACCGGGTTATCCAGGTCGTGTACACCGACACGGTCAGCGTCTGGACCCCCAGAAACTCCGACGCGCCGATGTCATTCAGGGTTTCGAGCAGGGCCAGACTGGCCCCCACGGCAATCGCCGGCCGGGCCAGTGGCAGGGCCACTCGCACGAAGACCCCCACGCGGCCCGCCCCGAGCGTGCGCGCCGCTTCCAGCAGGCTGGCCGCCTGCGTCATGAACATGATGCGCGTGCTCAGGTAAACATAGGGGTAGAGCACGAAGCCCAGCACGAAAATGGCGCCGTAGATCGAGCGCAGATCGGGTAGCCGGAAATCGCGCGGGCTGTCATAGCCCAGCAAGGCGCGTATCGCCGTCTGGATGGGGCCGATGGGATGCAGCAAGTCCAGGTAGGCGAAGGCGATGATGTATGTCGGCACCGCCAAGGGAAGCAACAGTGCCCACGTCAGGGTACGGCGGCTCGGGAAATCAAAGGCGGTGACCAGCCAGGCGGCGCCGGTGCCGAGCAGGGTCACGAGTATGCCTACTCCGGCGAGCAGGATCGCCGTATTGGTAAATGCCTGCGGCAGCACGTACCGCGCCAGATGAGACCAATGCGAAAAATCGGCGTGGGTGGCCTGCCACGCCAACGCCCCCAGGGGCAGCAGCACCGCCAGCGCCACCAGTGCGGCGCCCGCCAGCCAGCCGCCGCCGCGTTCAGGGCCGCGCAGCCGCCAAGGGCGAGGCAAGGTTTGTGTATGCATGCTTCAAGAAAGAAGGCGTCTGAGTGATAGGTCTGCGCGGTGGATGCTGCGTGGCCGCCGTCCAGGAAAGGCGTGCAGGCGGGTCGCCCTGAACAGCACTCGGCCGCCGGCTGTTGCCGGCGGCCTTGCGCAGCCTGTTGCTCGATAGAATCAGCCGCGTTTTCAGGCACCCGTTAAGAAAATTGCAAAATTGCACCGAGGCGCATCATAGCGCCTGGCTGCCGCAGGCGCCCGACGCACGCCGGTTCATGCGTCTGACCGGATCGACGCCTGGCCTGTGCAAGGCGCAGGCATCGCAACAGACATGAACTGCCGCAACCCGGTCAAAGCCCTCCTGCGCTCAGTTGTCGAAACCCACCTTGTCGACCAGTTCGCTGGCCTGTTTGCGGTTCTTGGCGACTTCCGCCACGGGCAGGGAATCGACCTTGAGCTCACCGAAACTGGCCACGACGGGGTCGAGCTTCACGCCCTTGCGTACCGGATATTCGTAGTTCGCACGCGCGTACAGGGTTTGCGCCGGCTCCGAGACGAGGAATTCAAGCAACTTCACGGCATTGTCTTTGTTGGGAGCGTGGGCGGCCACTGCGGCGCCACTGACGTTCACGTGCGTGCCGTCGCCGCCGTTCTTGAACGTGGGGCGCACCACCTTGATGGCATCGCCCCATTTGCGGGCGTCCGTGCCAGGCTCGGCGTTCTTCATGTGGCCCACATAATAGGCGTTGGCTATGCCGATATCGCAGATGCCGCCCAGAATATCGCGAGCCACATCCCGATCGCCGCCCGCTGCCTTGCGAGCCAGGTTTGCCTTGACGCCGCGCAGCCATTGTTCAGTCGCCTCCGCGCCGTCGTGCGCGATCATGGCGGACACCAGGCCGGTGTTATAGGGGTGCTGACCCGAACGTATGCATACCTTGTTCTTCCATTTCGGATCGGCCAGGTCTTCGTAGTGGAAGCTGTCGAGCTTCAGGTCGTTCGCCGCGTACAGCACCCGATCGCGCAGCGACAGGGCGTACCACTTTCCGTCGGCGCCGCGCAGATTGGCCGGAATCACCGAATTCAGAGTCTCAGACTGGATGGCCTGCGTGACGCCGCCGTCCACCAGGTCGATCAGGTTTCCAATATCCACCGTCATCAGAACGTCGGCGGGCGATTGGGAGCCCTCGGCCTTGACCCGCTCGAGCAGGCCGTCCTTGACGAACACGGTGTTGACCTTGATGCCGCTTTCCTTGGTGAACGCGTCCAGCATGGGCTGGATCAGCTTCGGCTCGCGGGTGGTGTACAGACTGACTTCGTCAGCCGCGGCCGCGGGCGAGGCGACGACGCCACCCGCCAGCGCCAGCGCGCCCAGCAGGGGGACCAAGGAAAAGCGTCGGATCGACATGTAGAGCTCCGGTGCGAGGTCGGGGACACGAACAACCGCCTGAGGGCGCTGACCGCGTCTGTTAACGAAAATGATTATCAAGTAGGTGCGACAATAACAGGAAGCCGGGGGGCATTCAACTTGGGGTCAATGGCAATTTCGTCCGCCTGATTTCTATCAAATAGTTATAAAGGCATTACGGATTAATGAGAGCGGTTATCAAGGACTCGCGGTAAAATAGGGATAACCCTAAGCCCGTGCGGCCCTTTCCGCTTTCCTGCTGCACGGAAATTCACCTGGCGTACCTGGTGCGTCGTACCACTTCAGCGACATGGCAGCTTTCAATACCGAGCGCGTACTCAGCGTGCGCCACTGGAACGATACGCTTTTTTCCTTCACCACCACGCGTGACGCGGCTTTGCGATTCCGTAACGGCCACTTCGTCATGATTGGCCTGGAAGTCGAAGGCAAGCCGCTGATGCGGGCATACAGCATCGCCAGCGCCAACTACGAAGAGAACCTAGAGTTTCTCAGCATCAAGGTGCAGAACGGGCCGCTCACGTCCCGGCTGCAACACCTTAAAGAAGGCGACACCATTCTGGTCAGCCGCAAGCCGGTAGGCACCCTGGTGGTCGATGACCTCAAACCGGGCAAGCACCTGTTCCTGTTTGGAACCGGCACGGGGCTCGCACCGTTCATGAGCATCATCAAAGATCCCGACGTCTACGAGCGTTTCGACAAGATCGTGCTTGTGCACGGCGTGCGCTGGGTCAGCGAATTGGCCTATGCCGACTTCATCGAAAAAGAGCTGCCCAACAACGAGTTCTTCGGCGATGTCGTCCGCGAGAAGCTCGTCTATTACCCCACCGTCACGCGCGAGCCGTTCCGGAATCAGGGCCGCATCACCGAGCTGCTGGAAAACGGCAAGCTGTGCGAGGACATCGGCCTGCCGCCGATCAACCCCGAAACTGATCGGGCCATGCTTTGTGGCAGCCCGCACATGCTGGCGGATATCAGCGCCATGCTTGATTCGCGTGGCTTCCAGGTATCGCCTGGCGTGGGCGAGCCCGGCGATTACGTCGTCGAGCGCGCTTTCGTCGAGAAATAGGCGGCAGCCGTCCAACGCATGCCCTGCGACCTCGCGGCGGCAGGGCATTTTTGTGGGTGAGCGCAATCGTCCCGCGCGAGCCGGGGCGTCTCCATGCCTTGACCAAGCCCTGAAGTGACGGTGCGCCCCCGGGCCCCCTGCGCCCCGGTCGTCAGGATGCAGCCGCCGACAGGCATGCAGCGTCCTGGTCTGTAAGTCTGTTGGCTTTCAGCCAGGCCTGTGTTTCTTCGGCACCGGCGCGCTTGAGTGTCGCCATGATGGATTCCGCCGGCGTCGTATCGAGCGTCATTTTGTTCTCGCGCATGCGCTGGTAGTTGGCCTGAATTCGCTGTTCCACGTCGGCCCACGAAGCATCAGATACCTTCGCCGCCGCCTCCCCAAGTAGGGCTTGCTGACCTGAGGTAAGGCTATTCCAGGTTGCGGCGTTGATGATCGTGTAGCTGAGCGGTATCGAATAGCTGACCGCGGTGAAGTTGGGCAGATGGGTCCAGAGGCCGCGCCCTGCGCCGCCGTCGCCCGATGTAAGCACGGCGTTCACTTCCCCGGCACCCAACTTCGCCGCCAGCGCGGAATAGGGCATCTGCACGCTCTGGGCACCCACCCGTTCGAATACCGACTTGCTCGTGGCGTCGTAGGTGCGGATCTTCAAGGCCTTGACATCGGCGTCACTGCGCAGCGGTGCAGTGGACCATATCCCCGAAGGCGGCCAGGGTGTGACGTACAGGAGGCGTGCGCCCAAGGCTTGCAGGCGGCTTTCCAGCGCGGGCCGCGCGCAGTCATAGAGCGCTCGGGCCTGCTTGAAGTCTTTGGCGGCGAAGGGCAGGGAAGACAACAGAAACAACGAATCCTTGTTGCCCAGGACACCACCGAACAAGGTGCCCATTTGCACCTCGCCCTCCAGTACGGCGCTGACCTGTTCGTCGCCCTTGTATGGGTTTTGTGCTTCCTGCAGGGTTTCGATGGCGAGGTTGCCATTCGACGCCTGTCGCACCGTCTCGGCGAAACGCAGATCTGCGGCGGCCGTGATCGAGGTTGCGGGGTATTCGTTGATGAGCTGCAGCGTGGTGTCGGCCCAGGCCGGTGCAAACAGCAGTGCTGCACACAAGGCCATGGCGGCGCGGACGCGGTGTTGCGTGCAAGGTGTGGGCATGCGCATCCCCTGAAATTTTTGTCAGTGCTGCCCTGACGTTGTAGCACCGGGGCAACTGCAGGGGTAGCAGGGGAATCACGTAATCGCGTGGCGCCCGAGGCCGCCACGCGAGGCACCTGGAAGCGTTCATGCAGGCCCGCCTGGCGCGCCCGGGGCGCGCCAGGCGGATGCGCCGGTCTGCTATTCCGGCTTGATACCGGCCTTCTTGATGATGTCGCCCCATTTCTTCGCTTCGCTATCCTGGAAGCTGGCCAGTTCCTGCGGGGTTGACGTGGCCGCAGTCGTGCCCGTCGACTTGTAGAACTGCTGCGCGGCAGCGCTTTGCGTTGCTTTGATGAGCAGCTCATTCAGTCTGCTGACCACGGCATCCGGGGTGCCGGCGGGGACATATGCGCCGAACCAGTAGCCCATTTCATACCCGGGAACGCCAGCTTCAGAAATGGTGGGCAGGTCGGGGGCAAGCGGCGAGCGTTCCCCGCCGGTAAAGCCCAGGCCGCGCAATTTGCCGGCTTCTACCTGTGGAAGGCCCGTTGCGCTGTCGGTAATCATCATGTCGATCTGCCCGCCCAGCAGGTCGGTGATTGCAAGCGGATTGCTTTTGTAGGGCACATGCAGCAATTCGACGCCGGCCATTTGCTGCAGCAGCTCGCCCGCGATCCGGCTGCTGGAACTGCCGCTGCCAAAGCTGAGCTTGCCCGGCGATTTTTTGGCCAGTTCCAGGAAATCCTTCACGCTCTTGGCCGATGAAGAGGGGTTCACCACCATGAACTGACCGCCCTTGCCCAGCAGGGTAAGCGGCGCAAAGTCTTTCACCGGGTCGTAAGGCAGCGTCTTGTACAGGTGCTGGTTGGCTGCCTGCGTCGTGTTGGTCGTGATCAGTACCGTGTAGCCGTCCGGCGCTGCACGCGCCGCAGTCTGGGCCCCTATCATGGCGCTGGCCCCGGGCTTGTTTTCGATCACCACCGACTGTCCGGTCTGCTCGGCCAGACCCTGTCCGATGGCCCGGCCCAGTTGGTCCGTGGCGCTTCCCGCGGTGAACGGCACGATGAAGGTAATGGGCTTGGACGGGAAGTCCTGTGCCGCCACGGTCAGCGGCAGCGCCGCTAGCAGGGCGGCCAGCAGTCGTAAGGGTGTGGTGCGCATATGGAGTCTCCTGGTGTTGTTGTGGAACTGCAAAAGCCCCGCCTATGAATCTGTGGGCAAGGCGGGCAATCCTTCGGCGGGCTCGTCTCCGGGAATGTCCGGCAAGCGCCGGGCCAGTTCGGGGGCAACGTCCACCTTCATGTCGAGCAGATGAAACGACAGGCTCTTGCCGTGAGTGTCGAGATTCAGCGCGTCGTTCACGCCGCCGTCCAGCACACCTTCCAGCACGAAATTCATCGCGTGCAGCGTAGGAATCAAATAGCGCGTGACGCGGGTAGGGCGCCGATAGGCAAACCAGGCGGCCACACGGGCTTCGGTGACCTGTTCGGCCAGCACGGCGTAACAGTCCGGATCCCAGGCGATGAGGCTCAGATTGGAAATGTCGCCCTTGTCGCCCGAACGACTGTGCGCAAGACGGTACAGGGGTACCTGCGTTGACGGCAGGCGGACGGTCATGGCGTGTTCTCCATCAAGGTCCAGCCGGCGTTCACGGCTTCGCGCGGAATGGTGCACGACACGGTGTTGAGCCGCGGGCGCAGGGCCGTACGCACGCCGCCGCCGCCGGCAGGGCCGCAGGTATACAGGGCCGTGACTTCGCGCAACAGACGTTCGGCCACTTTCGCATCCGGATGTTCCGCTGCCAGGCGCAGCCTGACATCGCGAGACACGCCCACTGGCCGGCGGTTCAGCAAAGTGCCCTGATCGTCGCCCAGGATGCTCAGCACGCCGATGAGGTCGGTGCGTATCTGCAGCGGGGAGCCCACGCGCCGCCGCACGATGTCCCCAGCCAGGCGTGCGCGGGCTTCCGCCTGTACGCCCGCATAGGAGATCTCAGCCTCGGCGAGCCATCCGCCGCGGTAGCAGACATTGACTTTCAGTTCGGCGGGCCGCGCGTGCCCGGTTACGCCGTGCACTGCCACCCGGTCCGGCCCCAGCACTTCCACGGTGGCCCGGCTCAGATCGGCCACCACATCGGGCGTCAGGTAACGGGCGGGATCATGTACCTCGTAGAGCAGTTGCTCTTTGACGGTTCGCGCATCCACCATGCCACCCGTGTTATCGGCTTTGCCGATGACGAAATTGCCATCGGCGTCGATTTCGGCGATGGGAAAGCCCGCCACGTGCACGTCGGGCACATCTTTCAGCCCCGGCACGCAGAAATAGCCACCGGTGACCTGGGTACCGCATTCGAGCATATGCCCGGCCATGGTGGCGCGTCCCAGGCGCCCCCAGTCATCCGGTGACCACCCGTAATGCGCCAGCACCGGCCCTACGGTCAGCGAGGGGTCGGCCACTCGGCCGGCCACCACGACATCGGCGCCGGCGCGTAACGCCTGGGCGATTTCAGTCGCGCCAAGGTAGGCATTCGCACTGACGATATCGATCGAATCCAGGCGCGGGCCAAGCCGCTCGCGCAACAACGCACGCTGCTCCGGCGCGTTAAGCGCATCGCCGTGCACCACGGCAATGCGGGGCGCGCGCAGGCCCTGTGTGCGTGCCATGGCGGCAATGCAGCGCGCGGCCCCCGGCGGGTTGGCGGCGCCGAAGTTGCCCACGATGCGAATGCCGTGGCTCAGGCAATCGGCCAACACGGGCTCCAGCAGTTCGCGAAGCAGGGGTTCAAAGCCGGCATCCGGGTCGGCGTTGCGCGCCAGTTGCGCCAGCGCCAGGGTGCGTTCGGCCAGCGTCTCGAATATGAGCGTTCCGCCACCGCGCGCAATCAGCGTTTTCACGACGGGTGCCGCGCCGTCCGTGCGATCGCCGGAAAATCCGGTGGCACATCCGACCAATAAGGGATTCACAGCCATGTGTCTGTCCGTCCACGGGCGCGTGGGCGCCTGTACAGGCTTCACTATAGGCAGATGGGGTCAATAAGTTAAATCGAAAAAAAAGATTAATTTATTCAAATTGCGGATTAATTCGTGTGCCGGCGCGCGGCGGCTTGGGTTGATGGCGGTCAACTCTGCCGGCATGGTGCTGTGCGCACAGCCCTGCACGGGAACTTCCGCCTTTCGCAGTTGCCTATTGATGATTACACTTCAATAGTCCAGTCAATCTGACTGTTCTTCCAAGGAACCGGCCCATGAGCAAGCAGATCATCCACACCGACGAGGCTCCCGCCGCGGTCGGCCCGTACTCGCAGGCGGTCGCAGTGACCGGCAGCAAGACGGTGTACCTGTCCGGACAAATCGGGCTCGAGCCCGGCACCGGCGACCTGGTTTCCGAAAACTTTGACGCGCAGGTCCGCCAGGCGTTTGCCAACATGGAGGCCGTCATCAAAGAGGCCGGCGGCACGCTCGACGACATCGTCAAGCTCACCCTGTTCCTGACCGACCTGAACAAGTTCACGGCCGCGAACGCCATCATGGCTGAAATCATTCCGCAGCCGTTCCCGGCGCGTTCTACGGTGGGCGTTGCAAGCCTGCCCAAGGGCGCCCAGTTCGAAGTCGAAGCCATCCTGGTTCTGTAAAGGCGGTCCCGCGCAGTCACCGTCCCACTCCATGCCGGCTACAGTCGCAGCCCGCAAAGCATCCGGCCCGTCCGCCGCCGGGCGCGCGCTGACAGACGTGCAACGCAAGCTGCACAGCCTGGGCCTGGTAACGGCCGACGATTGCGTCCTGCACCTGCCGCTGCGCTACGAAGACGAAACCCGCATCGTTTCGATTGCGTCGCTGCGCCCCGGAGCCTCAGCCCAGGTTGAAGGCGAGATCCTGCGCAGCGAGGTGCTGTACCGTCCGCGCCGACAGCTGACGGCGGTCATGGCTGACGAAACCGGCGAACTGCAACTGCGGTGGTTGAATTTCTATCCAAGCCAGCAGAAGCAGCTGACGGCAGGGCGCCGGCTGCGGGCGCGCGGCGAAGTGCGCGGCGGCCTGTTCGGTCGCGAAATGGTGCATCCCCGCATGAGCAGCGCCGATACCGCGCTGCCGGAGTCACTGACGCCGGTCTACCCCAGCACCGAAGGCCTGTCGCAGCCCTCGTTGCGCAAAGCCATCGCCCAGGCTCTGCTGCAAGCCAATCTGGACGAGACGCTGCCGACTGCCGTGCTCGAGCGCTATGCGCTGATGCCTTTTGCGCCGGCCATCCGACTGCTGCATGCCCCCCCGCCGGGCGTGTCCGAACAAGACCTGGTCGAGCGGGGCCACCCTGCCTGGCGTCGCATCAAGTTCGATGAACTGCTGGCGCAGCAGCTGTCGCTGGCGGCGGCGCGCGCTGCGCGGCGCACCGTCAGGTCGGTGCCCTTGCCCCCCCAGGGCGGTCCGGGCGGCCTTGTGGCGCGCCTGTACCAGGCCTTGCCGTTCCAGCTCACCCAGGCGCAACAGCGGGTCGTGCAGGAAATCTCGGCAGACCTGGGCAAGCCGTATCCCATGCACCGGCTGCTGCAGGGCGACGTAGGCAGCGGCAAAACGGTGGTCGCCGCCATTGCGGCGGCACAGGCCATTGCATGCGGTTCCCAGGTCGCCTTGATGGCGCCCACCGAAATCCTGGCAGAACAGCATTTCCGGAAACTGGTGTCATGGCTGCAGCCGCTCGGCGTCAATGTGGCATGGCTGAGCGGCAGTCTCACCGCCAAGGCGCGCCGCGAGGCGGCCGCCCGTGCTGCAGACGGCAGCGTGCAGCTGGTCGTGGGCACGCAGGCGCTGATCCAGGACCATGTCGAGTTCCATCGGCTGGGCCTGTCCATCGTGGACGAGCAGCATCGCTTCGGAGTAGGGCAGCGACTGGCTCTGACTCGCAAGGGCGAGCTACCGCAGGGCCAGACCGTGCCCCACCAGCTCAATATGAGCGCCACGCCCATTCCCCGCACCCTGGCGATGACTTTCTTCGCCGACCTCGACGTATCGATCATCGACGAATTGCCGCCCGGGCGCACTCCGGTAGTCACCAAATTGGTGTCCGACGCCCGCCGCGACGAAGTCATTGCCCATATCGCTCACGCAGTGCGCGAAGGCCGCCAGGCCTACTGGGTCTGTCCGTTGGTGGAAGAAAGCGAAGCTTTGCAGCTGCAGACAGCCGTCGACACCTACGAAGCCATGCGTGTCGAACTGCCCGACCTCAGGCTGGGCCTGGTGCATGGACGACTTCCCCAGGCCGACAAGGCAGCGGTCATGCAGGCATTTCGCGATGGCGATATCGATCTGCTGGTGGCCACCACCGTCATTGAAGTCGGCGTCGACGTGCCGAATGCGTCGCTGATGGTCATCGAGCATGCCGAGCGATTCGGCCTGGCCCAACTGCACCAGTTGCGCGGGCGGGTAGGGCGCGGCACTGCCGAATCGGTCTGTGTATTGCTCTATCAGACGCCGCTGTCGCAGATCGCACGCCAGCGGCTGCGCGCCATGTTCGAGACCTCTGACGGATTCGAAATCGCCCGCCGAGACCTCGAGCTTCGAGGCCCCGGCGAATTCCTCGGTACCCGACAGTCGGGCATGACCCTGCTGCGCTTCGCCGATCTGGAGTCCGATGTAGGCATCGCTGAACAAGCGCGCGAGGCCGCCGCCTGGCTCAGGACCGAGCATCCCCAAGCGGTCGACGCCCACCTGGCGCGCTGGATGCGCGGTCGTGAAGACTTCCTGCGCACATGATTCTCTTGTTATTTCCCGCTTTCCACAGCCCAGCATCGCAAGGTACGCATCCACATGACACTGACCGAACTCAAGTACATCGTAGCGGTCGCTCGTGAGCGGCACTTCGGCCGGGCGGCCGAAGCATGTTTTGTCAGCCAGCCGACACTGTCGGTGGCCATACGCAAGCTCGAAGACGAACTGGGCGTGACCCTTTTCGAGCGCGGGGGCACCGAAGTCGGCGTCACCGCGATAGGCCAGCGCATCGTGACCCAGGCGCAGAAGGTGCTGGAAGAAAGCGCCAGCATCAAAGAAATAGCGCGCCAGGGGCATGATCCGCTCGCGGGGCCGCTGCGGGTGGGCGTCATTCACACCATCGGGCCTTATCTGCTGCCCCGCCTGGTGCCCATGCAGATTGCCCGCACGCCGCAGATGCCCCTGTTGCTGCAGGAAAACTTCACGCTGAGGCTGGTTGAACTGCTGCGGCAAGGCGAGATTGACTGTGCGATCATGGCCTTGCCCCTGCCCGAGGCGGGACTGGTCACTCAGCCGCTATATGACGAACCCTTCGTGGTGGCGGTGCCCCGCGACCACGAGTGGGCAGACCGCGAGTCCGTCAGTTCAGAAGACCTCAAACAGCAAACTATGCTCTTGCTGGGCACGGGCCATTGTTTCCGCGACCAGGTGCTGGAAGTGTGCCCCGAACTGTCCCGATTCTCGGCCGCCAGCGATGGCATCCAGCGCACCTTCGAAGGCTCATCGCTGGAAACCATACGGCACATGGTGGCGGCGGGCATCGGCGTAACGGTGCTGCCCGTTACGGCGATTCCCGAAACGCGTGAGCCGAAGGCCTTGTTGAAGTACCTGCCTTTCGAAGGGGCCCCCCCCGTACGGCGAGTGGTGCTGGCATGGCGGCGCAGCTTTCCGCGCCTGGCGGCCATCGAGGCCCTCGCCCAAGCCGTATATGAATGCGGGCTGCCGGGGGTAACGATGCTGGACAAAGAGGCCGTCCCGACATGAGCGGGCCGAGTCAAAGGCAAAGCTGGCGCAAGTCAATAATCCATGCGTCTGACTCAAATTTATTTTCTTCCAGTGGTATTCTTGTTCGGTCCCAATCCAGTTAAAAAGGAGCACTTCATGGCCAAGTCGTCCAAAGTTGCCAGCACCACGCCGGTACGCATCAACATCGGTATTTCCGACAAAGACCGTACTGCCATCGCGGCCGAGCTGTCCAAGGTGCTGGCTGACTCCTATACGCTGTACCTGATGACCCACAACTTCCACTGGAATGTCACTGGTCCGCTGTTCAATACCCTGCACCAGATGTTCATGACCCAGTATTCAGAAGAATGGGCGGCGCTGGACGACATCGCCGAACGCATCCGCGCCCTGGGCGTGCACGCTCCGGGCACCTACCGTGAATTCGCCAAATTGTCTTCCATCGCCGAGCCGGCCAAAGTGCCTGACGCGATGGAAATGGTGCGCATGCTGGTCGAGGGCAACGAAGCCGTGTCCAAGACGGCCCGCGCTGCCTTTGATAAGGCCGACGGCGCCAACGACCAGCCCACGGCCGACCTGCTCACCCAGCGCATGGACATTCACGAGAAAAACGCGTGGATGCTGCGCAGCCTGCTTGAATAAGCGCCTCTGATTCGTGTCCGCTGTTCGCCGGCTTCCCTGTGCGGGAAGCCGGTTTCATTTTCGCGGGGCGCAGTACCGTGCTAGCTTCGCTCTGAAAAATCCGCATGATCGCTACCGTTATGACTACCTCCCGTGCACCCTCATGCGTATTGATCACTGGTGCCACTGGAGGCATAGGCAGTGCGCTTGCCCTGGAATACGCGCGAGCGGGAACCCGCACCCTGATCCTGCACGGTCGCAACCGCACACTGTTGGACCAGCTTGCCAGGGAATGCGCTACGCTTGGCGCGCGCATCGTGCTGCATGTGCAGGACGTCCGTGACCACGAGTCTTTGATGGAGTGGCTCGCGGACGTGAGTACAGCCGAGGCGCCCGACCTGGTCATCGCCAACGCTGGCGTCAATATCAACACGGGGCCGGAGCACCAGGGAGAGTCCTGGAGCGATATGCATCGCCTGATTGACGTCAATATCAAGGCCGTCATGGCTACAGCGCATGCGTGTCTACCGGCCATGCGAGCGCGCGGCAGCGGCCAAATCGCGCTGATCAGCTCACTGGCCGCCTGGCGGGGCCTGCCCGACACGCCCAGCTATAGCGCGAGCAAGGCCGCCGTCAAAGTCTATGGCGAGGCCATGCGCGATTCGTTGGCCGCGGCAGGCGTCAGGATCAATGTGGTGATGCCCGGCTACGTAGAGTCGCAAATGTGCGCGGAGATGCCGGGCCCAAAGCCGTTTCTCTGGAAAGCCGACCGAGCAGCGAGGGCGATCCGCCGCGGTCTCGAAAAGAACAAGGCCCGGATCAGTTTTCCATTCCCCTTGAATTTGGGCTGTTTTCTGCTGTCGGTGATACACCCGGCTGTGTCGGGGTGGGTGTTGAAGAGGCTGGGCTACCGCTATGGTTGAGGCACTCGGGAAGGTCGCCCCCCCTTTCCTGGGAGGTTTGGGCCTCACGTGGTTCCTGGAATGCCTGCTCACCCCGCGCCCGCGGGCGCCCTGGCACAGGCCCCGTGCAGCGGTCGTCACACACGTAGCCATATGGACCATCGGGTTTGGGCTGGAGCTCATCCTGTTCAGCCGCCCCTACGTCGCAATGGCCAACCTGCTCGCCCTACTGGTCTTGCTGATGCTGGTGAACAACGCAAAGTTCCGGGCGCTACGCGAGCCATTTGTCTTTCCGGACTTCGAATATTTCCTGGATGCGCTACGGCACCCACGCCTTTATCTTCCGTTCTTGAGCGTGCCGCTGGCGGTTGGTGCGGCAGCCGGTTATGGGGCGGCAATGTGGCTGGGGCTGACGCTGGAACCCTCCCTGACATCCGGCTCCATCCCTGCCGGCACGTTCTACGCGTTGTCGATCGGCCTGGCGGTGGTGGGGTTTGCCGTGGCACGGTGGTCGGTCAGGCGCGTGCGCGTATCGTTCGAGGCGGTGCAAGACCTGCGTGACCTGGGCCTTGTTGCCACGTTGTGCAGCTATGCCTATCACGAGCGCCAGCCGGCGGCGCGTATTGCCAGGCGCTCACGCTTTGCGGGCTCGTCCGTCAAGCCTTCCGGCGCCGCCAGCCAGCCCGGCAGGCCCCGCGACCTGGTCTGCATACAAAGCGAGTCGTTTTTCGATGTTCGTCGCGCCTATCCGGCAGTGCGCGCGCCGGTGCTCGAAAACTACGACCGTCTGTGCCGGGAATCGCTTTGCCATGGCCGGCTCAGGGTGGGCAGTTGGGGGGCAAACACCGTGCGCACCGAGTTCGCATTCTTTTCGGGGATGCACGATGCAGACCTGGGCATCCATCGGTTCAACCCATATCGGCGCCTCGCCCAGACGCCGGTGCCGACCTTTGCCTCGCATCTGCGCAGCCTGGGCTACCGCACGATCTGCATACATCCCTACCATGCCAGTTTCTACCAGCGCCATAAGGTGCTGCCGAACCTGGGCTTTGACGAGTTCATCGATATTTCGGCATTTCGCGAGGCGCATCGTTGCGGTCCGTACGTCGGTGATATTGCGCTGGCCGAGTTTGCGGTTCGCTTCCTGCAAGAAGACGACGAGCGCGCGCGGCCGCTGTACCTGCATATCATCACCATGGAAAATCACGGGCCGCTGCATTGGGAAAAAGTGGCCGCGGCCGATGCCCATGCTGTGCTGAACGGGCCGCTGCCGGCCGGATGCGACGATCTCGTCGCCTACGCGAGGCACTTGCGCAATGCCGATGCCAGTTTTCTAACCTTGAGCCAGGCGCTGCAGGCACGCAAAAGGGCGGGCCTGCTGTGCATATATGGCGACCATGTACCCATAATGCCCGATGTATACGCCAAGTTCGGCTATCCGGATGGCATGACGGACTACCTGGTCTGGGCGCCCGACCAGACCCGCGCCGGGCCCCGGCGGGATATTCCCATCCAGGATCTGGCGGACATATTATTGCGGCAACTTTAGCCTGCCACCTGGCCCACGCCGACGCCCGGCGGCGCCGAAACTGCCCGCTGCAGCAGGCCTTGTGATCCTTGGCGCAGCTTCGCCAGCGTTCCGGCGTCCTGGCTCACGCGAACGATGGCCTCTGTCCAGAGCCTGGGGCTATTTGCCAGCAGCAGGCCGGATTCCCCGTGCGACACCATCTCGTCGTAGGGCGCCGAGTTTGTATAGATGCCTGCCGCCCTGCAGCGAGCGATATCGAATACTTTGGTATACGAGCGGCTCTTATTGAACGGAGACTTCAATAACGGAGCCAGGCCGATATGGCCATCCAACGTGCGGCAGTACCGGATATAGTTTTCCCACGACATCGGGTGCAGGATGCGCGTGCGCGGCAGGCCGCGATAGCGCACGTTTACGTCATGGTTGCCGATAATCTCGAACTGAAGATGCGGGCACCGATCCAGCGCCTCGGCCACCACGGGAAGCAGCCAGTCGATTTCGGCGGCGTGGGCGGCCGAACCGTGATAGAAAAGCCGCACGGGCGACTGTGCATCATCTGTGCGCAGATCGTCCTTCATCGGGCGCGGCGATACGATCCGGGCATTCTTGAACGCGTAAGCGTCACGCAAAGCCTGTGTCGAAAACCAGTATTCGGCCGTGAGCTGCTGGATGTCCGAAATAAAGGGGCGGCAATATTTATTGAGCTTTTTTATGTAAGTTTTAGGTAATCCGGCCCAATGCGCGGGCTGTAACAGGTCGTCGTCCATAAAGTAAACGACGGTGGCCAGCAACCCGCGGCGAGCGTTCAGTGCGCGCATCCAGGCGGGGTTCATATAGCGTACTATGACGACCCCCGTTCCCTGGGCGAGATCATCAGGGCAGGGGGAATCCTTGTCCAGATCCCTTGCGAGGATGGGTAGTCCGGTCGCTGCCAATTGTGGATAAATGTAATAATCAGTCGACGGATTAGCACCTTGTTGCAGCACGAGCCAACGTTGCACCGTATGCTGTGCGGCCCGACCCGAGGCCGGTTTGCGCCATAAGCGGTTAAGTAGCGTAAGGACCACAACGTTTACCGTAGCTGAAAAACAAAGGTGTTACTGTACCGTGCGAAACATCGTAGCGGTGTACGTGACGCGCTCTTATTGACTGGCACATGGGTAATTTTCAACGTAACCGAACAAAATGACACTACTTGTTACTGGCGGTGCGGGATTCATTGGCGGCAACTTCGTTCTGGACTGGCTCGCCTCTTCTGATGAAAAAATCATCAATCTGGATAAACTGACCTATGCGGGCAACCCGGCCACGCTGGCCACATTGAACGATGATGCGCGGCACGTGCTGGTGCAGGGTGACATAGGCGACAAAGATCTCGTCACGGCCTTGCTCCGCGAGCATCAGCCCCGAGCTGTTGTGAACTTCGCGGCGGAATCCCATGTGGACCGTTCCATACACGGCCCGGGCGATTTCATTCAAACCAATATCGTCGGCGTGTTCAACCTGCTGGAGGCGACGCGCGATTATTTCGCTTCGCTATCGCCGCAACTTCAGGCGGATTTCCGATTCCTGCATGTGTCCACAGACGAGGTATATGGGTCACTGGGGCCAGAAGACGCGCCTTTTACCGAGCAGAATCCATACGAGCCCAATAGTCCGTATTCGGCGTCGAAGGCGGCATCCGATCACTTGGTGCGGGCTTGGCACCACACGTACGGACTGCCGGTGATCACCACGAATTGTTCCAACAATTACGGCCCTTACCATTTTCCCGAGAAACTGATTCCGCTGGTGATTCTGAACGCGCTGGCGGGCAAGCCATTGCCTATTTATGGCGACGGCCAGCAGATTCGCGACTGGCTTTATGTCAAAGACCACTGCAGTGCCATACGGTGCGTATTAAACGGTGGCGAACCGGGTCAAACCTACAATATTGGCGGCTGGAACGAGAAATCCAACCTGGAAGTCGTGCATACGATCTGCGCATTGCTTGACGAGTTGCAGCCTCGGCAAGACGGGGCTGCGTACTCTGCGCAGATTACCTTCGTTGCCGACCGCCCGGGGCACGATCGTCGCTACGCCATCGACGCCACCAAAATCCAGCGTGAATTGGACTGGTTTCCGGCGGAAACCTTTGAGACCGGCATACGCAAGACGGTGCAGTGGTATCTGGATAACCAGGAATGGGTCGAAGGGGTGGTCAGCGGCTCTTATCGCGACTGGGTAAACAAACAATATGGCGCCTGACGGATCATGAAGATTCTTGTGACGGGTAAGAATGGTCAGGTGGGTTTCGAGCTGCAACGCAGCCTGTCCGTAATCGGCCAGGTGGTGGCGACTGATCGCGCCGAATGTGATCTAGCCGTACCGGAAAGTGTGCGCGCGTGCGTGCGCCAGCATCAACCCGATGTCATAGTCAACGCTGCAGCCTATACGGCGGTAGACAAAGCCGAGCAAGAGCCCGAACTCGCCGACCGAATCAATGGACAAGGCCCGGGCGTACTGGCGGCAGAAGCCGAAAAGATCGGCGCATTGCTGGTTCACTACTCTACAGACTACGTATTCGATGGCGCCAAGCACGGGTGGTACGACGAAGACGATCCGGTCAGCCCTCAAAGCGCGTACGGGCGCAGCAAGTTGGCCGGCGAACAGGCGGTTCGGCAAGCCACCGGCAAACATGTCATCCTGCGCACCAGTTGGGTATATGGCGCGTACGGCCTGAACTTCATGAAAACCGTGCTGCGTTTGATACGCGAGCGCGACTCGCTGGGCATCGTCGCAGATCAGTTCGGTGCGCCAACCGGCGCCGCGCTGATTGCCGACACGACGGCGCATATCGTGGCCGAATATGCCAACCAGGCATTGCGACCTGGCGGTGGGCGCCAGTTTCCGTTCGGCACATATCATCTGGCAGCCGCAGGAGAAACCTCGTGGCACGGATATGCATGCCTGGTTTCGCAATTGGCGCGCGACGCAGGCTATGCATTGAAGCTGCAACCCGACCAGATTCGCGCGATTTCCACGGCCGACTATCCGCTGCCTGCTCCCCGGCCGGCCAACTCCCGGCTGAATACGGCAAAGCTGCGCGAGGCGTTCAAGCTCGAATTGCCGGCATGGCAGGCCGGCGTGCGGCAAGCCATGCAGTTGATTGCGGGGCAAGTGAAAATCTAGGAAACGACATCCATGAAGAAGCGCAAAGGTATTATCCTGGCCGGCGGGTCCGGTACCCGCCTGTATCCAGCGACTCTGGCGGTTTCAAAACAGTTGCTGCCGGTGTATGACAAGCCGATGATCTATTATCCGCTCAGCACACTGATGCTGGCGGGCATCCAGGACGTACTGATCATTTCCACCCCGCAGGATACGCCGCGATTCGAGCAACTGCTGGGAGACGGCGCGCGTTGGGGCATGAACCTGCAGTATGCGGTACAACCCAGCCCGGACGGGTTGGCGCAGGCGTTTCTCATCGGCGAGCGCTTTCTCGACGGGGCGCCGTCTGCCCTGGTGCTGGGCGACAACATTTTCTATGGCCACGATTTTGCCAAGTTGCTCGAGCGGGCCGGCGAACGCGAGAAAGGCGCCACGGTGTTCGCGTATCACGTGCAAGACCCCGAACGTTATGGCGTGGTCGAATTCGATAAGTACGGCCGGGCACTGAGCCTCGAAGAAAAGCCGATTTCCCCGCGATCGAACTACGCAGTCACGGGCCTGTATTTCTATGATGCGCGGGTGGTGGATATTGCCAAGTCCATCCGGCCTTCCGCGCGCGGCGAACTGGAAATCACGGACGTGAATCGAACTTACCTGGACCAGGACCAACTCGACGTCGTGACAATGGGACGAGGGTATGCCTGGCTCGATACGGGCACTCATGAGTCAATGCTTGAAGCCGGCCAGTTCATCGCCACCATCGAGGCGCGCCAGGGGCTTAAAGTGGCCTGCCCGGAAGAAATTGCCTATCGGTTGGGGTACATCGACGCGTCGCAACTGACGCGGTTGGCCGACCCCCTGAAGAAAAACGGCTATGGCCAGTATTTGTTGAATGTTTTGGCAGAGGTGCAGCTTTGAACGCCATCGACACCGCAATCCCCGACGTCAAGATCTTTGAGCCTGCGGTATTTGGCGACGCGCGCGGCTTTTTCTTTGAAAGCTTCAATCAACGCAAGTTCGACGACGCGGTCGGCCGCAAGGTCGATTTCGTGCAGGATAATCATTCGCGCTCTACGCGAGGCGTGCTGCGAGGCCTGCATTACCAGCTGCCGCCGCATGCGCAAGGCAAGCTCGTGCGTGTGGTGTCGGGCGAGGTTTATGACGTAGCCGTCGATATTCGTCGCAGTTCGCCCACCTTCGGCAAATGGGTCGGCGTGACGCTATCAGCCGAGAATAAGCGCCAGCTATGGATTCCTGAAGGCTTTGCGCACGCTTTCATGGTGCTGTCCGACACTGCCGATTTCTTGTACAAGACGACCGACTTCTGGGCCAAGGACGCCGAGTGTTCCATCATCTGGTCCGATCCGCAGCTGGCCATAGACTGGCCGCGTGACATTTCCCCTGTGTTGTCCGATAAGGACGCGCAAGCGCATAGCTTCGCCGAAGCCGAGATGTTCGACTGATGAAGGCAAGGGGTCGTGCGCTGTCGCACTGAGCCCGCCAACGGCGTGCCCATATGAGCTCTTCGCGCCTGATCGTGCTGTCCGCCGGCATGCGGCGGATGGAGGCGTTGCCCACGTTGCTCGACGAGTTCGAGCTGGTGTTCGGCAAGCCTTCCCACCCTTTGCCTACGGATACGGTTCTGGCGTGGGGCCAGCGGCCAAGCGCCGGGCACGCCCGTCGTTATGCCGCGCTGCATGGGCTTGCCATGCTGCACATCGAAGACGGGTTTCTTCGATCGGTGGGGTTGGGGCAGCATGACCCGGCGCTTTCCATCATCGTCGATGACATAGGGCTGTACTTGGATTCGAACGGGCCGTCGCGCCTTGAAGCGCTGATCCGGCAGCCGCTTGACGGTTCGCAGCTGACTCGCGCCCGGGCGTTGGCGGCTGCGTGGCGGGAAAGTCGCGTTTCCAAATACAACCATGCTCGCGACGCCGAAAGCCGTCTTCCATCGAACTACGTGCTGGTGGTTGACCAGACGCACGGCGACGCGTCGATCAGCGCCGGCGGCGCTACCGTTCGCAGCTTCCAGGCCATGCTGGAAGCGGCCCTGGCCGAATATCCGGACAGCACCGTTCTTGTAAAGGTTCATCCCGATGTTGTATCCGGTCGCAAGAAGGGCCATTTCGATATCGGGGAATTGCGAGCCCGGGCCAGGGTGCAGGTGCTTGAGCGCGACATGCACATTGCGAGCCTGCTGCCGCAGGCAAGGGCCGTATATGTCGTGACATCCCAAGTGGGATTCGAAGCCTTGCTGTGGGGTAGGCCGGTACGCGTTTTTGGCAAGCCTTTCTACGCTGGCTGGGGGCTTACGCACGACGAACACGACGATTTTTCGCGTCGGGCGGCTGTCCCCTTCGAGCAGCTGGTTCACGGGGCCTTGATCGGATACAGCCGGTACGTCGACCCCGAGACCGGCGTGCGTTGTGAAGTCGAACGTGTTCTTGACTGGCTGGCCCTGCAACGCCGGATGCGCCAGCGGTTTGACTCCCATGTCACGGCGGTGGGTTTCTCGGCCTGGAAAAAGCCATTTGTGCGAGACTTCTTCGCCGGCAGTACCGTGCGGTTCGTGCGCAACGTGCGGGGCGTCCGGCCGGGCGGCAGCGTGGCGGTATGGGGGCGCAAGCACGACGAAGCATTGAGCAGGTTGCGTCAAGGCGCAAGGCAGCCGGGAACGGTCATCCGACTGGAAGACGGCTTCATTCGTTCCGTGGGGCTGGGGGCCGACCTGATACGCCCGCTGTCGTGGGTGCAGGACGACTGCGGCATTTACTACGACGCGACGTCCGAATCCCGCCTGGAGCGGCTGTTGCGCGACGCGCACTTTCACGACGCGTTGATCACGCGTGCCGCGGCATTGCGTCGCGCCATCCTGGCGTCGGGAATCACCAAGTACAACCTGAAAGGCCGAGCGGCCTGGACCAGGCCGGCCGCGGCAGGGCGGGTCATACTGGTGCCCGGGCAGGTCGAAAGCGACGCGTCCATCCAGTTTGGCGCGTCGCGCATACGGCAGAACCTGTCGCTCTTGAAGTTGGTGCGGGAACTCAATCCAGACGCGTATGTGCTGTACAAACGTCATCCGGACGTGCAGGCAGGCCTGCGATCGCCCGGCGCCGGCGAGGCAGCTGCCATCGACTGGTGCGACGAAGTGATCGACGATGCAAGCTTTCACGACTTGCTGGGCGCAGTCGATGAAGTACATGTGCTGACGTCGCTGGCGGGCTTCGAAGCGCTGCTGCGGGAAGTGCCCGTGACGACCTACGGGCAGCCCTTTTATGCTGGCTGGGGGCTGACCCGCGACCTTGGGCTTGCCGATGAAGTACGCGCTCGCCGTTCTCGGCGGCTGAGTCTGGATGAGCTCGTGGCGGCGACGCTGATCCTGTACCCCAGCTATGTCAGCCGAAAAACGCATCGATTCACCACACCCGAAGGCGCGCTGCGCGAGCTGCAGGAATGGCGCAGCGAGCCTGGCGCCCCGACAGGGGCTTGGCGACGCCTGGTCGCCAAGCTGTTTCGCAAACGTTAGTTGGTAGACGTGGGTTTGGCGAACTGCGCCACCCAATAGGCCGTGGACTTGTCCCGGTTTTCGTTCGTTCCCAAGGAATTGTCCGTGCCGGCCTTCCATTCATTGCGAATGCGATGTGCCAGGGCTTTGCCAAACTCGACGCCCCATTGGTCAAACGGGTTGATGCCCCAGATCAGCGCCTGTACGAACACCTTATGTTCGTACAGCGCCACCAAGGCGCCCAAGGCGAAAGGCGAAAGGCGTGGCAGCACGATCAAATTCGACGGGCGGCCGCCGGGGTGGCACTTGTGCTGCGCCAGCCACTGGCGCTTCTCCAGGTCGGCATCCTGATTCTCGCTTAGCGCCATTTCGTACGATTTGCCGGTGAGAAGCGCTTCTCGTTGTGCCAGGCAATGTGCCAGCAGTTGCTGGTGATGGTCGGCCCACCCGTGGTCGGCCTGCTGGCAAACGATGAAGTCCACGGGCGCGCCGTCGGTGCCCTGATGCAGCCATTGGAAGAACGTATGCTGGGCATCGGTGCCGGGCATGCCCCAGACCAGGGGGCCCGTCGGCACCGTGACAGGGCGGCCTGCGACGTCCACCGATTTGCCCAGCGACTCCATTTCCAACTGCTGCAAATAGGGCACCAGGTAGAAAAGCCGCGAGTCATATACCGCCAGGTTCAGTGAGCTGTAGTCGCGTACGCTGCGGTTGGCGACGCCGGTTAGCGCCATCTGTACCGGCGCATTTTCGGAAATTGGCGCGGTACGGAAGTGATCGTCCATGACGGCGGCGCCAGCCAGCATGCCCCCGACGACATCCACGCCCACGGTAAGGGCCGTAGCCAGGCACACGGACGACCACAATGAAAACCGTCCGCCCACCCATTCCCAGAAAGGGAAGATGTTGCCGGGGGGAATACCCATCTCTTGCGCCAGATCGGGTCGGCAGGTGATGGCCACTACGTGTTCGTAGGCGTTGGGCACGCCGGCCGCGCTGAGCCATTCCACGGCGCGGCGGAAATTTTCCAGCGTTTCGGCCGTCGTGAAAGATTTGGACACCACCACCACAAGGGTTTCATGAGGATCCAGGCCGGAGATGCCGCTTTCTATCGCATGGCCATCAATGTTGGACACAAATCGGATGTCGCGCCACGAGCGCCGGTATCCAAAGGCCGCAGCCAATAGCCGGGTGCCCCAGTCACTACCGCCAATGCCGATGTGTAACACGCTTTGCCAGCGACGTTCGGTGTCGGCCTGCTGGACAAACGCAAGAAGCCGGGCCCGCTCTTTTGCCACTTCCGCGACGGGCGACGGGGCCCGCAACATGGTGTGCCAGGCGGCACGGCCCTCTGTGGGGTTGACGACTTCACCATTAAACAGCGCCGCACGGGCCCGCTCGAAGCTACGCGCTTCCAATAGCCGCTTGCACGCGCCATCCAATTCTTCGCTGTGCGGCTGTGCGCTTACATCAATTTTTAAGCCGGCCGCTTCCAGAATGCGCAGTGAATTTACGCCTATTTTTGCGGCTTGCGCCGCATGGGCAAAGTCCTGCCATTCGGGGAGTTCTGTGAGCGGGGGCGGAAACGAAGTGGCCAAAAAAAACTCCTTTTATCGCTGTAATCTTTGTAAAACGTGTAATAGTTAATTATTGAAACATTTACCGGTAATAAGCGTGTACTGATTGGGCTACTATTCTATGCCTCCTTTACCGCACCGCAACAACGCAATACTGTTACCGCTTACTATCCATTTGACGAAGGCGACATATGAAACCCGTACGTAAGGCTGTTTTTCCTGTGGCTGGCATGGGCACTCGCTTCTTGCCAGCGACGAAAGCCATGCCGAAAGAGATGCTGCCGATCGTCGATAAGCCGCTGATTCAGTATGCCGCCGAAGAGGCCGTCGCGGCCGGCATCACCGAGTTAATTTTTGTTACCGGACGCAATAAACGGGCGATAGAAGACCATTTCGACTCCATGCCCGAGCTGGAGCGTGAGTTGGAAGCCAAAGACAAGTTGCAACAACTTGAGTTGGTGCGCAACATCTTGCCGTCACATGTCAAGTGCATTTATATCCGACAGCCGGCGCCGCTGGGCCTGGGGCACGCGGTGCTCTGCGCCGCGCCTATTGTGGGCAATGAGCCCTTTGCCGTACTGTTGGCAGATGACCTGATTGACGCGCGTATTCCCGCTACCCGCCAATTGGTGCAAATTGCGCATTCGTGCGGCGGTAGCGTCCTGGGAATCCAGCAGGTAGACAGGCAGGAAACCCGAAAGTACGGGATTATCAGCGGCACGAAAACCGACGAGTGCACCTGGCGGGTGGATTCCATGGTTGAAAAACCGCACCCGGAAGACGCCCCGACGACCCAGGCCGTCGTAGGAAGGTACGTGCTGGAACCGCAGATATTCGAGTACCTTGAGTCGACGCGGCCGGGCGCTGGCGGGGAAATCCAGCTCACCGATGGTATCGCTGCCATGCTCAAACAGCGGCCGGTGTTTGCTTACCAATACGAGGGCACCCGCTACGATTGCGGAAACAAGCAGGGGTTTTTCTCTGCCACGGTGGCTTTGGGCAAGAAGTACCACGAACTGGCCTGATTACTCGCTTGAAAGAGGTAACGATTTTCCCTCTGGATGAGGCTTGGCATGTGTGAGAGCACGGCCTGTACAACATAATTAAAACGGTATGGCTCGACGCATACGGGGAGTTTCGTTCGCTTTTCTTCAGGGCGTGCGCTCGCCTTTTTTTTCGCGACTCGGTATGCGACTGGCGCGCGACGGCGCGCGAGTCCATAAAGTCAATTTCACGGGCGGGGATGACGCGTTTTGGCCCCGCTCCTTGCCCAGCGTTGCTTACCGCGACCCTCCAGAGGGGCTTGAGTCTTTTTACGAAGATTATTTTTCCAGGAACGAGATCACCGATGTCGTGCTGTTCGGCGATAGCCGGCGCATCCATCGAACTGCCATCGAGGTATGCCAGCGGAACAACCTTCACGTCCACGTTTTCGAAGAAGGCTACTTCCGTCCGTACTGGTTCACGCTTGAGCGAGATGGGGTGAATGTCAACTCGCGCCTTCCCCGTGAGCCGGACTGGTACCGCCAGGCCGGCAAACTGGTGCCCCGGTATGGCAATGGGCAAACGTTCAAGTCGTCGTTTTACGCCCGCGCCTGGCATGATGTGGTCTATAACGCCCACGGTTTGCGAGACCGCTGGGCGTATCCGGGCTATTGCTCCCATGCTACGCATTCGGCGTGGCTCGAGTATGGCGGTTATGTACGCCGGGCCCTGAAGCTGCAAAGGCGCCAGCGCAAAGATGCGCAGCAGATTTCCAACCTGGTCCAGCAAGACAAGCGTTTTTATCTGCTTGCCCTGCAACTGAACAGCGACTCGCAGATTCAGCAGCATTCCGACTTCAAGCACATGGACGACCTCATCAATCGGGTGTTGCCGTCGTTCGCGATGCATGCGCCGTCGGACGCGCAGTTGGTCGTAAAAAATCACCCGCTGGATCCCGGTATCGACGACCATGAGCTGACCGTGCTCAATCTGGCATGGCGCCTGGGCATTCAGGATCGCGTCATATTCCTGGAATCAGGACACTTGCCCACGCTGCTGAGTCACGCGGCAGGGGTGGTGGTGGTCAATAGCACCGTCGGCGGCTCCGCATTGGTCCATGCCCGTCCCACGATCGCGCTGGGGCAGGCGCTTTACGATATGGCGGGGCTGACATTTCAGCGGGGGCTGGACGCGTTCTGGAAGGAAGGCGAGCCGCCCGACATGGGCCTGTTCAACCGGTTTCGCAACGTGGTCATCCACACCACGCAGGTCAACGGAGGCTTTTATACAAAGCCCGGCATCCAGATGGCCGTTCAGAATGCCGTAGGGCGTTTGCTAAGCGACAGGTCGCCATTGGAGGAGCTGCAGCACGCTATCTAGATAACGTATCGAGATATAACGCGACGCGGGTGGCGCGCAACGTTCAGCAATATCCCGGGCGGTAACGTCACGCTCCCTGCAACAGAGAATTGATACCCTGATGGCTTCGTTCAGTGATCACGGCAGATGACGATGTTTCAAAGCTTCCGTAAGCGCCTGGCTCTACATTGCTTCGTTGCGTTCGTGGCAGCCATGGCGTCGACTGTGCATTCGGCGCCGGCTTCCGACGAGGCCTGGCTTGCCCGCGTGGGCTTCAGCGCCCAGCCGGCGGCGCTGCAGGCGCTGAAGGAGCAGGGAAGAACAGCCTATCTGCAGCAGCAGCTGTCGCCCCCGGCCTCGGATGACCTGCCGCGCCCCGTTCAGGCCTATATCGAGCGGTTGTCCAGCGTGCAAGTGCCCGCGGCCGACGCGCTGCTGGACGCGCGGGCGCAGTCAAGCGCCATTGCCGACGCGGATGGCGAGACCCGCGCGAAACTCAGGACAAAGTTTGCCAAAACCAAGCAACAGAACATCCGCGAAGCGTCTGAGGTATCCGTTCTGCGCGCCACGTTCTCGCCGTGGCAACTGCGCGAACAATTGACCTGGTTCTGGGTAAACCATTTCAACGTGTTTCATAGCAAGGCCAACATCCCTTTTGTGCTGGCCGATTACGAGAACACGCTGCGCAAGCATGCGCTGGGCAACTTTCGCGATCTGGTCGAGGCTTCGTTGAAGCATCCCGCCATGATCATGTATCTGGACAATGCCCAAAGCACCAAAGAGAAGCCCAACGAGAACTACGCCCGTGAGCTGATGGAACTGCACACTTTGGGCGTAAACGGCGGATACAGCCAGGCAGATGTTCAGGCGCTGGCGAAAATCCTGACCGGGGTCAGCGTGGATTATCGCGAGGGCGACCCCAAGCTTCCCGCGAAGCTTGCGCCGCTGTATATCTCGGAAAACGGCTTCCAGTTCGACCCCCGGCGCCACGACTTTTCAGACAAGAAGTTCCTTGGCCACACAATCAAAGGAAGTGGTTGGCCCGAAGTGGAGCAGGTGCTGGATATTCTGGTGGCCAATCCCGCCACGGCACAGCATATCGCGCAGCAGCTCGCGACGTTCCTGGTGGCCGACGAGCCGTCCAAGGGCTTGGTCAAAGGCGCCGCCGAAGTGTTTTCCAAAACCAAGGGCGACATCAAGGCCACCGTCCAGTTCCTGGTTGAATCTGCCGACTTTGAAGAAAACGCCGGCAAGCAGTTCAAGTCGCCGTACCAGTATGCGATTTCCGCCGTGCAGATCGCCAATATCGACGATCCAAAGCGCGTCGTCAGAGTGGTGCGGCAATCGCTGGCGATGGCAGGTCAGCCGCTATATGGGCGTCTGACGCCCGATGGTTACGAACTCAAGGGAAGTAGTTGGATCAGCACGGGGCAGTTGGCAAACCGGCTAGCCATTGCAGAGAACGTGGCAGGTTTGCGGGGTAAACCCGTTCCCAGGAAAAAGCAGCAAAACGAGCGTGCCGACGGTGCGATGCGCAACGCGTCGATGTCCATGCAGGCGCCGCGGCGCGACGCGGCGGGCCCTGCCCAGGCGGGGCCGGCGCAGCAAGAGCTGTTTTTGCATATTGCTGGGCCTGGGTTCATGTATCGATAGGAGCCGGCCATGGACAGACGACGTTTCTTGATCAATGGGACTGCACTTGCGGGCAGTTGGTACGCCACCAAGCTGTTCGCCGCGCCGGGGACGGACACGCGCCTGCTGTTTGTCTTTCTGCGAGGAGCGTACGACGTTTGCAATACTCTGGTGCCCATTTCGAGCAACCTTTACTACGAATCACGGCCCACGATAGCGATCCCTAAACCCGGGGGCAAAGGCCCCGACGCGGCCGTGAAGATAGATGGCGACTGGGGTTTGCATCCTGCGTTGGCCAAGTCGCTCGGCGCAATCTGGACTGAAAAACAGATTGCGTTTGTGCCATTTGTGGGTATTCCCGGAGTTTCCCGCAGCCACTTTGAAGCGCAAGAATGGTTGGAGCTTGGCGCGGCAGACGTCGAGCGAGGCGAGTTGCCGCAGCTGGGAATGCTGTACCGCCTGGCCGACGCCGTGGGCGGAGGGGCGCGGGCGGTGGCTTTTACCGACAGCCTTCCCAGCACGTTCAAGGGGCCGCGCAATATTGACAACATCGGGCTGGATCGTCGCCCGAATCTGGGCAAGAAAAACCAGGAATTACGCGAGCAGCTGATACAAAGTTATCGCGGCACTTCGCTTGAAGCCACGCTGAACGAAGGCCTTAAATTACAGCGCGACGTCAGCGAGGTGTTCGATGAAGAGCAGTTGGCCGCAGACAGGGGGGCCAACAGCGCCAAGGGCTTCGCGCAGGAAAGCGTGCGTGTGGCGGGGTTGATGCGAGACAAATTCAACCTTGCATTTATTGACGTCGGCGGTTGGGATACGCATGTCGCCCAGGGCGGCGTGCAAGGGGTGCTGGCCACGCGACTCGCAGACCTTGGTGGCGGCCTGGCGTCTTTTGCCAAGGCCATGGGGCCGGAATGGAAGCGCACGGTGGTGGTGGTGGTTTCGGAATTCGGGCGCACCATGAAAGAAAACGGCGGCAAGGGTACCGACCATGGCTTCGGCACCGCCTACTGGGTACTGGGCGGCAGCGTGAAGGGCGGGCGTCTTGTCGGGGAGCAAACGCTATTGCGAAGCGAAAAAGATCTGAACGAGGCGCGCGATCTCCCCGTGCTCAATGATTATCGAGCAGTGCTGGGGGGAGTTTTCAAAGATGTTTATGGGCTGGACGAAAGCCGGCAACGCAAAGTGTGCGGCGACGTCAAGCCGATCGATCTGAAACTGGTATAGGCAAATCGTTGCACGCCCGCGACGAAATGGCCTAATCTGCTGTGCACTTCATTCCAGGGGCGCCGGGCCCCTGGTGTTCGTATCCGTTCGAATAGGTAAACAATCCCCGAAATGGCGCTTAAAAATCTAAGAAAAAAGACTTTATTCGTTGCGATGGTCGTGGTGCCCCTGGCCGTGGCGATCGTTTACTACGCATTTTTTGCCGTAGATCGCTACGTGACGGCTGCCCAAGTGGTTGTGCGGCAGCCCAGCCAGGACACCCTCGAACAAAGTGCGCCAAGCATCGCATTGATGATGGCCGGCCTGAATCCGGCGTCGCGTGAAGAAACGCTGTATCTGCGGGAATTCATAACGTCGCTTGACATGTTGAAGGTGCTTGAAGAACGGCTGAAATGGCGCGAGCACTTTACGGGCCAGTGGCGCGATCCCTGGCTATGGATCAGCGACAGCGACTCGCAGGAAGAACTGCTTGAGTTCTACAACCGCATGGTAGAAGCGCATTTTGACGACACAACTGGTTTGTTGACTGTCGAAGTGCAGGGCTTGACCCCGGAATTTTCCAAGCAGACGCTGGATCTGATCCTTGCCGAAAGCGAAAAGTTCGTCAACGAGATGTCGCACAAGATGTCTCGCGAACACATGAGATTTGCGGAAGGGGAATTGGAACTCGCACGTAAGCGCTATGAGGCAGAGCGCCACAAAATGCTGGAGTTCCAGAGCAACAGCGAGCTGCTGGACGCGCAGGCGGCTGCGGAGTCGCGCGCAACCATTATCGCCACGCTGGAGGCCGAGCTCACCACCGAACGCGCCAGGCTCAAAGGGTTGCTGGCATCCCTGGGCGTGGACACCCCCCAGGTACGGCAGCAGCGCACGCGCATAAGAGCCATAGAAGACCAGCTTCGGGCCGAGAAGCAGGCGCTGGTGTCGTCATCGGGCGGGGACAAACTCAATGTCGTGGCGTCGCAGTATCGAAACCTGCTGATCGACGTCAGTATCGCAGAAGAGGCCTACAAGGCCAGTACCGTGGCCGTCGAAAATGCGCGAATCGAGGTCGGGAAGAAAATCCGTACCTTGATCATGGTGGTCAGCCCCAACCTGGCGCAAGAGCCGATCTATCCGGCGCGGTTATATAACCTGGTCACCCTTCTGATAGGTTTGCTGCTGTTGTATGGCATGGCCCGCTTCATCATAGCGTCGGTCAGAGATCATCATGATTAAGCCAGGGGCGCCGAATTCCATGATAACTATAGAAAAGAACACTGATATGGCTGCTGCGGTCATCCGTCATCAAGAAGTCGTTTCCGGAAACAGGAAACGATTTGCGCGATGGATGCGGCGTGGGTCGCGGATGGCGGCGGCGGCCGGGCTATCTGCAATGCTGGTCGGATGCGGAAGCTTTCTTTCTGGCGCCGGCCCGACCAAGGGGGCCATCCTCAACGGGGCCGACGGGCAGGTTGCCTATGATCTGATCGATTTGTCGGCGGACACCATTGCAGCCTATATGCGCCCGGCCGAGCCGGCGCTGAGCACGACTGTGTCGGCCACGCCTGCGCCCGACATCCATTTGGTGCCCGGCGATGTGATAAGCGCGATCATTTCGGATAGCGCGATCGAAGGGGCGGTATTTGCCCCGTTGTCGGCCGGAGGAACCGTATTCTCCAATCTGCGGGTCGATTCCAAAGGGACGATTTCGGTACCCTACGCCGGGCGCGTGAAGGTCGAAGGGCTGACGCTGCCCGCGGTTGAAGACGCATTGCGCAAGCGCCTGGAAAAAGTGGCCAGCGATCCGCAAGTGCATGTGGAAATGGTGGGCGATTTGTCTGGCTCGGTACTGGTGGCGGGCGCAGTGGCGTCTCCTGGTCGCTTTTCCGCCTTGCAAGGGCCGTTGACGCTGCTCGATGCGATCAATCAAGCCGGCGGGCCCACGCTGGAACCGCACCTGATACGAGTGGTGGTGCGAACCGGATCCGAGGTCAAAAGCTACGGTTATGACGAGATCCTGGCGGGCAAGAATATGCCGGTTCCTCCCCGATCCGAAATCATCGTTGAACGCGCCCGTCAGCGGTTCGTGGCAATGGGCGCCGTGACCAAGCCCGGGCTTTTTGACCTGCCATCGCGCAACCCCAGCTTGCTCGAAGTGCTGGGCACCGTCGGCGGACTGAGCGAAAGATCGGCCGATGCCCGCGGCGTATTCGTGTTTCGTCTGAATGACCGGCCCGCCGAAGGCGAGCCGGCGGCGCAGGTGTTTCGACTGGACATGCGAGACCCGGCGTCGATGTTCTTGGCCAGACAATTCCAGGTTAAACCGGAAGACGCGATCTACGTAACCAACGCCACTGTCTACGAAGCGCAGAAAATCATCTCGCCGATTGTGCAGGTGCTGGTGCTGGGCCGCACGATTGACGGGCTGTGAAGGGTTGACGGTGTTCTCTGGCTGGTTCAATCCGCTGCGCTGGTATTGGGGCGCAAGGGCGTTGCGTCCCGCACATCAAGTCCAGCGGCGGGAGCGCGGATTCGTGTCTGAAGGCCCGGATCCGCAGTTCCGTCTTCAGGGCGTGGTGCCTGCGGGCTGGTATTGGCTGGAAGCGAAGCTGAGCCTTCCAACGGCGCGCACGATTGCGCGTGTATATCTCGATGTGGGGCAGGGCGAGAGTCAAGACGATTCTCATGCGCTGCCGTTACGGTCCGGCCGGACGGGCAAGAGGCTGATTCGCCTGTGCCGTCCGGCGAAACTGAGGTTCGACCCCTTGACCACCGCCGGAGCTTTCGCCGTAGACCACTTCAAGTTGCGCAGAGTGCCGCAACGGGTGGCCCGCGTGCGCATGCAGCGTAAGCTGCGTAGCGTGCATCCGCGCTACCAGCTCAGCGGCGACCGTCAACATACGGCTTCGGCGCTCGCGCTGCCAGCAACATTGGAAGCGCTCTGGAAGGAGTATTGCTGCCTTTTCACGCAAGATGGCGTGGGCCTGATTCTGTACGAAGACTGGCAAAACACGGTCGAAAACATCCAAACGAAGCTTTTTGCGCAGAAAATTGCGCAAGCCTCGCCCCGGCAGTGGAATGACGCGGATGGATGGCCGCTGATATCGGTGCTACTGCCGGTGTTCAATACGCCCGAGACATTGCTGCGCCGCTGCATCGAATCGGTATTGCGGCAAAGCTATCCGAAGTGGGAGCTGTGCATTGCTGATGACGGCTCCACTGATGAACATGTGCGGCGTGTGCTGCAGCAGTACGCGGCCCAGGACGCGCGCATCAAGGTGGAATTCCGCGAGGCCAACGGCCATATTGCCAACGCAAGCAATACGGCGCTGGCCTTGGCGGGCGGCGGCTATATCGGGCTGCTGGACCACGATGACGAACTCGCCGAACACGCATTGTTCTGCGTTGCAAGCGCCATTCAAGAGCAGCCGGACGTACAGCTTCTGTACTCGGACGAGGATAAGCTCAACGAATCCGGCCAGCGTTGCGACCCGTACTTCAAGCCCGACTTCTCGCCGGATCTGCTGCTGGGCCAGAATTACTTTGGGCATTTCTGCGTGTTCAACCGCAGCCTGGTATGCGCGGTTGGCGGGTTTCGCGTCGGGTTCGAAGGCAGCCAGGACTACGATCTCATCCTGCGTTGCCTGGCCCGTCTTCCCGACGGCGGCAAGGTGCTGCACCTTCCCCATGTGTTGTACCACTGGCGCAAAACCGCAGGTTCGACGGCATTGAACCCGGCTCAAAAGCCCTATGCCTATGCCGCGGCCCAACGAGCTTTGCAGGAATACCTGGATCACCACGAGCCGGGAGCCCAGGTATCGATTGTCGCGCCGGGCCTGTATCGGCAGCATTGGCCCATGGCGACGCCGCCCAAGGTCAGCATCGTTGTACCCACTCGCGATGGGCTGGACGTGCTCAGGCCATGCATAGAATCGATTATCCAACGCACCCGCTATCCCGATTTCGAAATTCTGATTATCGATAATCAGTCGCAGTTGCCCGAAACGACGTCATACCTGGCTGATCTGGTGGAATCCATGCACGGCCGGGTGCGCGTGTATCAGTACGATCAGGCCTTCAATTATTCCGCAATAAATAATCTTGCTGCCGCCAATGCACAAGGCACGGTACTGGCCCTGGTCAATAACGACATTGAAGTCCTGAATCCCGACTGGCTATGGGAAATGGTCGCCCAGGCGATGCGGCCAGGTGTAGGGTGCGTGGGAGCCAAGCTCTACTATCCAGACGGCACCTTGCAGCACGGAGGCGTCATCCTGGGCGTAGGCGGCGTGGCCGGCCATGCGCATCAGTTCGCCGAAAAAGATTCCGTGGGCTACTTCAACCGCTTGCGCATCGTGCATAACATCAGCGCGGTTACCGGCGCAGCGCTTGTCGTCAAAAAGGCCATTTACTTCCAGGTGGGCGGGATGGATGAAACGCACCTGCCTGTGGCTTTCAATGACGTAGATTTTTGCTTGCGGGTGCGAGAAGCGGGTTACCGAAATGTTTGGACGCCGTACGCAGAGTTGCTGCACCACGAATCCAAGACTCGGGGCGCCAACAATACACCGGCCAAGCAAAGCCAGTTCGAGAGTGAACGCAGCTACATGCGTGACCGCTGGGCCGCGCTTTTAGATCGAGACCCATACTACAACCCCAATCTAAGCTTGCACCGGGAAGATTTTTCTCTGTGCCTGCGGGTGCACTGATATGGCCTTGCCGCAACGTAGTTCCCTACAGATCATGCGATCCGTGCTGTTCGCGCTGGTACTGCGCGAAATGCTTACGCGATTCGGCACGCGACGCATGGGCGCCTTCTGGATGGTGTTCGAGCCCATCCTGCATGTCGCCATCATCATGTTCATTTTTACGGCCATCCGTGGTCGCGAAGTGCCGGGAATGGACTTCCCGATGTACCTGGCTACCGGAATGATCCCGTTCTTCATGATGCGCAATATCGCCCTGCGCCTGATGGATGCCATCAGTGCCAACCAGGCGCTTTTTGCCTATCAGCAGATCAAGCCGCTGGACACACTGATTGCCCGAACGATTGTCGAGTTTTCGCTCTACGCCTGCGTATATGTGCTGGTCATAGGCGCCCTGGCATTCTGGGGGGGCTACACCATCGCGCTACATGACCCCTTGGCCTGGTTTGGCGCGCTTGCCACAGGCCTGGTTTTTTCCGTCGGCCTGGGGCTTATTTTTTGCGTGTGGACGCAGGCCTTTCCTAACGCGAAGACCTTCATCCGCGTAATTTTCCTGCCGGTATATCTGATTTCGGGGGTTATTTTTCCGATATGGAACTTGCCGCAAGAATATCTGCCGTGGCTGCTGTGGAACCCGTATCTGCACATTATCGACAACCTGCGGTCATCCATTTTCGTTCCTTATCCAGTCACCTATGGCATTAGCTATGCCTATCCCGCAAAGGTGGCGCTGGTGACATTTTTCGCGGGCATGGCGTTGTATCGCCTGCGGCGACATGACCTGGTGGCGCTATGATCGAATTGCGAAACCTGACCAAATCGTACCTGACCCTTAAAGGGCGAAAGTACGTATTCCGCAATCTTACGTTTACCGTGCCGCCGGGGCGCAATATTGCGCTGATCGGCCGCAATGGAGCCGGCAAGTCAACCCTGATGCGCCTGTTGTGCGGCCTGGACGCCCCGGACAGCGGCCGCATCATTACCGACAAGAAAATTTCCTGGCCCGTGGGACTTGCCGGCGGGTTTCAGGGGTCTCTTACAGGGCGCCAGAATGCAAAATTCGTTTGCCGGGTCCAGGGGGCCGAAGGCGAAGACATGCGCCGACGCATCAAGTTCGTCGAAGAATTTGCGGAAATCGGCTCTGCCTTCGATGAGCAGGTCAAAACATATTCCACGGGGATGCGGGCACGCGTGGCCTTTGGCTTAAGCCTGGCCTTCGATTTTGACTACTACCTGATCGACGAGGCAATGTCGGTCGGCGACGCACACTTTCGCGAAAAGGCCGCCGCCGCGTTCAAAAACAAGGTTGGCCAGGCGAACGTGATTCTGGTCACCCACGGAATGGGGCAAGTACGCAAAATGTGCGACATGGTCGCATTGCTCGAAAACGGTAACGTCACCTGCTTTGATGACGTCGAAGAAGGCATACGCGCATATCTCAAGCTAGGCGCCGCGCCCGAGTCGCGTCAGGTGCAATTGGCCGGCGCATAGCGCAAGTACAGGTATTTTTTGAAAAATAGTGATGAAAGGTGTGAAATTGGAACGTATACCAATATTGGTGTTGGGGGGAGCGGGCTACATCGGCTCGCATATGGTCAAGATGCTTGGCAGGGCAGGGTACCGGCCTGTCGTTATTGACGATTTAAGCAGCGGCCACGCCGACGCGGTAGGCGACGCAGAACTGCGGATAGGCAGCTTTGGCGACGAGGCCTTCATCAACGAGGCGATTCGTACGATAATGCCCGCGGCGGTGATGCACTTTGCAAGCTTTATTCAGGTGGGTGAGTCGGTGCGCGACCCGGCCAAGTACTACCAGAATAATTTCAATGCCACGCATACGCTGCTTGAAGCCATGCGGCGCCATGACGTAAACAAGTTTATTTTTTCGTCCACGGCTGCAATCTTTGGTAATCCCATTACAACGCCGATTGCCGAAAGTCATCCCACGCAACCTATCAACCCTTATGGTCGTACGAAGCTGTTTGTGGAGCAAATGCTAAAAGACTACGACACGGCCTATGGCCTGAAGTCGGTCTGCCTGCGCTACTTCAATGCTGCTGGCGCTGATCCCGATGGTGAGCTTGGCGAGCGGCACGATCCGGAAACGCATCTGATTCCTCTGGTTCTACGTGCGGCGGCGGGGCGTTCTTCTCACATCACGGTGTTCGGCACCGACTATGACACACCCGACGGAACCTGCATCCGCGACTATATTCATGTCCATGACCTTTGTAATGCCCATTTGTTGGCGCTGCATCATTTGCTAGATGAAGGCGGCAGCCTTCGATTCAACCTCGGTAACGGAAAAGGGTTTTCCGTAAGACAGGTAATTGACATGGTTCAGCAAGTCACTGGCCAAGAGGTTCCAGTGAAGTATGGCGACCGGCGTGATGGGGACCCTCCCGCGCTGGTGGCCGACTCTAGTGCAATAAGGCGTCAACTGGGCTGGACACCAGCCTATCCCGCACTTCAAGACATAGTCAGCCATGCATGGGCGTGGGAGCGTAAGTCAATGCTGAGCGCTTCGACGCAGTAGCGTGGTTTGTGCACACCGCTGACAGCCTATCGGCACCTTCCCCTTGCCAATACCATCGAAAACAGCGATCTAATCGAGACCACGATGTCTACAGAGAACATTGACAATAATATCTACGATGAATTGAATGACCCATCTGATATTGAAATTCAACAGCATACTGCATACCCGCCCGTGCAGACTGCACCAGTAAGCATATTCGACGATGAGTCGGGTAACATTATAAAACTGAAAGTTGACGCAGCTGTTTGTAGCGGCAATTTGATAATGATTGCCGGCTGGACATCCGGCCGCCAAGATTTCGCGTTGCGCAGCAACAAGCGACAAATTCCGTTCCGTAAGAAAAGTACTCGGCGGGTTGATGTAGCTAAGAATTTGGGATTGAACGATGCAGAAGGGATTGGATTCGTAATCGCCGCAAGATGCGAAGGCCCACCATCGATTGAGCTCTGCTATAAGAGCGCCGAAGGGGAAATCGTATCAGTACATGCAGTGGAGTGTATTGAAGAGGCGGAAGCTGAGTTTTCGGCAACGGGTTTATTTGAATCGGCTATTGGTATGATCGCCGCAACGATGAGGCCCTACACCGAAGCGTGGCGGAACATGATTAAAAAGGTCCCCGCCGCGGAACGGCCTTGTCCCACCGCGAAAGGGTTTATCGAAGCGGGTGTCTCTTCTGACATTACTGGCGATAGCGTCATCGTTGGCTGGGAGGTGCACAATTCGGGCACGCCCGTTTGGCTTGAAGATCAATCTGGCCGCATATTTACGCTAAAAAACGCTTATCGCCGATTCCGACAAGACGTTAATGATGCCGTCGACAAGGAGTTCGGGCATTCAAATCGAGACGCGGGCTTCATCGTCCGTATCAAAGGGGGAGGGGTAGGCCAGAGTGTTTATCTAAAGGCTTCGTCCGAGTACGGCGTCCATACTCTCGGCGAAGTAAAGCTCACCGCGCTTCCGGCAGCCCCTGTTGCAGCTGCGCAATGGTTATTTGGGATTGGAACGGCATTAAGTGAAACCGCAAAGCGCATATCTTTGGTGGATCGAAAGGTTCTCGAGCGCCTTATCGCTCATCGTCAGGAAATGTGGGCCGATTTGCCAGTCAAACGCAAATTCCTGGGCCCCTCTTTGGCCAACCCCAAAGTGAGCGTAATTGTGCCGCTTTATGGGCGTACAGATTTCGTCGAGCATCAACTTATCGAGTTCTCTCAAGACGCCTGGCTTATGGATAATGTTGAGCTCATTTATGTTGTTGATGACCCTCAAATCGCTGAACGTTTTATGAATGAAGCGGAAGCCCTCCATAGGATATATAACGTGCCGATGAGTTGGGTGTGGGGCAGCGTTAACCGTGGATTCTCTGGCGCCAATAACTTGGGCGCCAGTCTTGCTTGTGGCGAATATCTGGTGTTTCTGAATAGCGACGCATTTCCCCAGCATGACGGATGGATTCAGCCTTTGATACAGGTGCTTCAGTCCTATCCAGATATCGGTGCAGTGGGCCCACGTTTGCTCTTTGCAGATGGTTCCTTGCAGCACGCGGGCATGCAGTTTCTGCGGCGTGAAGAACTGGGTATCTGGATCAATCACCACCCATATATGGGGTTGGATCCTGCTCTGGATCCGAATCAGGAATTGGCTATTTTGCCCAGTATTACCGGCGCATGTATGGCAATGCGACGTAAAGATTTTGAGAGGATAGGGGGATGGGATACTGGCTACTTGATCGGCGACTTCGAGGATTCTGATTTGTGCTTGAAGTTGAGAAACGACGGTTTGAAGATTGCCTACTTGCCAACGGTACAACTTACCCATTTGGAGCGGCAGTCATTCAAACTGCTGGGCGAGAACGAGTTTCGCAGCCGTGTGGTGATATATAACGCCGTAAGACATCAAGAACGATGGAAAAAACTAATCGAGTCTCCTCTATTAGTTCAAAATATCAAGGAGCAATCGTGATGACCACGAGCCAACTCCAAGAACGAATTCTAGTAACGGCTCATGGGCACCCTGACTTTAGTTTAGGGGGAGGGGAAATCGCTGCATACAATTTATTTAAAGCGTACCAAGCACACCAAAATGTAGAGAACACGTGGTATCTCGGTAGAGCTGATCGTGGCCGCGGCGCGAACGGTACCATTAGTCTCCGGCGCCCGAACGAGTATCTCTGGGAGCAAGCGATTCATGATTGGGATCGAATGAAGGCAGCTCACCAAGAATCGTTGACCACCTGGTTTGCTGATCTCATCGGCGCCATAAAACCTACTATTGTTCATAGCCACCACTATGCGCACCTTGGCTTGGAGCATTTGCGTGTCATAAAAAATATCAACCCAGATATTCGAATTTTTATGACGCTTCATGAGTACATGGCTATATGCCAGAATAACGGGCAGATGGTTAAGACCGGGCGGTTTCAGCTTTGTAGTCGCGAGTCCTACGATGACTGCCGCCAATGTTTTCCGCATAAGACTGCCGAAGACTTCTGGCTACGGAAGCATTACTTTCAAAGCCATTTCAAGCTGGTCGACGCTTTTGTTGCGCCAAGTGAGTTCCTTCGGCAGCGTTATATTCAGTGGGGCATTGATGCCAACAAGATCATAGTTATTGAGAATGGCCAGGCGGCTGAGGCCCCGTTGCCGCCACGTGCGATTACTGAAGGTGAAAAGCGAAATCGATTCGCATATTTTGGTCAGATCACGCAGTTCAAAGGTCTGGACGTCATACTTGAAGCGCTCACGCTAATGACTAAATCGGATAGAAAACGATTGGTCGTGGAAGTGCACGGTGCGAACTTGGAATGGCAACCGCCAGAATACCAAGAAAAAATTGAACGGTTGCGGAAGCCGTTGATAGAACAGGGCGTGGTGCGTTGGGTGGGCCCCTATCAACCGCACGAGTTGCGCTCCCGCATGGCAGGCGTTGACTGGGTGTTGGTGCCGTCTATCTGGTGGGAAAATTCTCCCATGGTAATTCAGGAAGCTTATGTCTGCGGACGGCCATTGTTATGTTCAGATATTGGCGGGATGGCCGAGAAAATTCTTGACGGCGTTACCGGTCTGCATGTCAGTACCGGGAACCCATCCGCGTGGGCATCGAAATTGTTGGAGGCGGCAGATAATGCGGATCTATGGGCTCAGTGCAGAGAAAACATTCAACGCCCCATGACATATTCGGAGTGTGCAGACGCGCATCTGAAGTATTTTGCAAACATGAGCAAAGGTTAAATGATGACTGGGGATCAGCGTCTCAAATTAATCCTGCATGTTGGAGCAGGAAAGACCGGAACAACGTCCATACAGCATATGCTAAAAGATGGACGAGAAAAGCTTCGCCAAAATGGGGTCTGGTACCTTGGATTGATGCTCGAGTATGCTCGCCAACATTATGCTTGGCAGCGTCCCACTACAGTGAACCAAGATTTTCATGCACTAGAGCCAGCCGATGCCGTCGAGCAGGTCTCAGCAGTGCTGCGCGGTGTTGCCGCTGAAGCACGAGCAATCGGTATACATACGTTAATCTGGAGCAACGAATCATTCTTCGACCGAAATCATCAGATCCTAACGGCGCTTGGTGGTCTAAAGGATGAATTCGAAGTTACAGTGCTAGCGTACGTTCGCAGGCATGATTTGTGGGCACAGTCGGCGTATGTGCAGTGGGGCCTCAAACACAAAACATATCGAGGAAACATTAAACCGTTTCGCGAATGGGTCGAACAGGGGTTGCCGAAGTTCGCCGAGCGGTTGAACGTGTTCCAGAAAGCCGACGTGGGTAGAGTCGAGTTACGCAACCTGGACCGCGTCAAGGATTCCGTGGAGGATTTCAAGAAGGTCTGTGGGCTATCTGAAATACCATTGGCGAACGTCAGAACAAATGAGAGTCTCGGTAATACCGAACTGCTACTGCGCGCACTGTTTAATGATCAATATAAGCAGCCGGTACTGCCGGCCCTGTTCGACCGGGTGGTCGGAAACGGCGCTATCCGTGGTGATACACCTACGGCTTATCTGACGGAATTGGTAGCTTCAGGTGTCGATCTGCAGCAAGTGACTGAACGGACAGCAGAGGATCGTGAGCAGATCAATTCTATGCTTGAAGCGTGTGGACAAGGTCCGCTGCTTACTGACCCCGTAACTCTACCTGATCGTACCATCGCTTCTGATGAATTGTGCCTGGTTCTGGCTCGTTATGTAATGGCACAGGCGCACAAGCTCGAAAATCTGGAGCGTAAAGTTCGTCAATTGACGGAACAACTTGAACAGGACAAAAAGTGAGTTGGCTCTTGGGCCGCTCGCTTCTCGATCGCGCATATGAAAAATAAGCTAAAGAGGATAGTGTTTTATCCTCATCATTCAGGTGTGGTCCCGGCTACGGGAAGAGACGGTACGCCCATTGTTTCGTTTTTCCCCGATTTTGACGGCACGCTTCGGTCCGTTAAAAGAAACATTAGTGCCTACACCCCGAACCCTGGCAATCTTATCCACTCAGAGTCGCCTTCTCGAATTTTTGCATTCGACAAGGAACTTTCGTCGAAAGTGAACCTGTCTAGGTTAATTGCAGCGAAGGGGGGGGTGTCGCCCACCGCCGAGTTCATGAATGAGAATTACGACTCATTAGTTCTGAGCTTTGCGAACGATATAAGACGGGATTGGGGTAAAGAAGATCACCAGTTAATAGCAGAGCTATTATCCTTGCTGAATATCAATGTGTCGATCTTTGGCCTCGGCCTGCAAGCGCCGATTGAAGGTGACTTGAATGAGCTGACACCGCAGCTGCGAGAATTATTGTTATCTGCGGAACGCCATGCGACATTCATCGGCGTACGGGGCAAACAAACCGAAGACTGGTTAAGAGATCACGGTATTAGTAAAGCGATTGCGCTCGGATGTCCTAGCATGTATAGACATCCACGAAACGTGCTGGCTGCGATTAACAAGGCAAGGGATTTTCGCTTCGAGAAGTTCGCCACAGCTGGTTACGCGCATTCGTCTATAAGGCATGGCTATTTGAACAGGTTGTTCTCAAGGCATAGCGATGTTGCGTATATATTTCAGAATGATCTTTACTCGGTATTTAATTCGGATGAACATCTGAATGCTGCCAATGTCTTCGACGCTGCCTCGAATCGGTTGGATCAAGAGTTTGTAGCCAAACGTTTGCAGGAAATCCATAGAGAGCCGGCGCCATTTAACGAGTATTTCTATTTTACTAATAGTGCTTCATGGTTTCAATTCAGCTCAAGGTGCGACTTGTTTATCGGTGACCGGTTGCATGCCTCAATAGCAGCTCTGTTGGCGGGAACTCCGGCAATTCTTTTATACGAGGATGCGCGCGTCAAGGAGATTGCGGATTTCTACGGTATTCCGTCGATTAGGCTTGATGAGACAGACAAGCATACGCCAGAATCGCTTTGCGAACTTTTATTTGCTGCCGAACGATTAGATCATTTTGCGCTTACTTATGTGAAACGGCTAAAACGATTTCACAATTTCTGTCGGCGGCACGGCTTTGGCTTTACGTACGAAGACGAGATATTGCAGCTGATCGCAACTGAGCTTGGTGCCGAGGCGAGATAAACTCTCGTCGGACGAACGTGCCACTTTCTTAAAGTGGCTAAAGAACTCTTGACGCTTCATAATATTTTATTCTCCACGACTAAACTACTAATCGCAAAGGAAACTGATGAGGAAATTATTTATACATATCGGCCTGCCAAAGACGGGATCCTCCGCAATCCAGTCGGCCTTGTCATTGAACCATCAGACGCTCCTGGCTGAATGTGGATTGTCCTACGCTGATCTTGCCCCTCAGGCGAAAGAGGGGCGGATTACTTCCGGGAATGCAAAGCATTTGGTTCCGCTGTTATGTGGTGCGGCCGCAAGTACGGAAGTTCCATCTGACTTCAGCGAGCAATTTGAGGACGTATACTTCACAGGAAGTGACGTTGCCCTTATCTCAGGAGAAAGTCTCGCGAAGGCTTCTCCCCAGGCGCTTCGCTGGTTTTCCGATTATTGCATTGAGCGAGGCATCGATGTGGAGGTTATCGCATACATTAGGAACATATATGACCATTGCTGGTCTGCCTATCAGCAGCGTGTGAAAAAGGGTGGCTATGCGGGTCAGTTTGATTTACATGCTGAGTCGTATCAGAATCCTCAGGTCCAATGTATAAAGATATGGTCGAACTTTTTCTCGAAAATTTCGCTGCTGCACTTCGATAGTGTGAAGTCTGATTTGCTTGGCTCTTTCTTTTCTACCGTTGGGTGTGGACAGGTGCTCGACTCATTGGAGAGGGTAAATGTTATTAATAGAAGCATGTCGATGTATGAGTTGCAACTATTGTTGCGATTAAATGAATACGCGCGCGCTACCGGTCAGGAGTTTAAGGGGGTATTATCAGATGCGCTCATTTATGCTAACCCGACGGGCAAATCATGCTTTATATACGACCCGCGGGTGCATAATATGCTGGTCGAGAAGTTTAATGATGACGTGGAGTGGGTGCGGAGCACCTTTCCGCAATGTGAGGCGTTCACCGTCATAGATCCGGCGAGTCAGCGGAATAAGAATGTGACGCAGGACGAAGTTCCAAATGAGGTCGACGTATTGTTCAAATCGCTTATCAGGCGGATAGCCATGTTCAAGCGGCAAGTAGCGGTGAGCAAACAGACTGCGTGAATGGCGGAACTAAAATAAGTGGCACCGATTTATCTGGTATGAATGTTAGATTTTTCGTTATATTAAGAAAATGGTTACTTGAGGCCTAGATTGTTGGGCAATATACTGCTCGAAGACTAGTGGGGTGATATGCACTTTCGTGTTCGAAAGACCGTTATCCAGTTTATCCGGGTTGAGTACAGTCCTGACAAGAAGCGCGGCACCAATACGATATTGGGGACGGTTCGCTTGGCGAATCCCGAGTTGCCGGAAAGCCTGCGAGAGCGATTGACCGCACAGGAGATAGCTGAGTTTGAGCGTTGGCTTGTTATGCACCGGCGGGTCGAAGAACTCCAGCAAGAGTTGGCCGCGATGACTCTTGCGAGTTCCATTTCGGCGGCTTATGGATGGTTCGCGAGAAACGGAGACTCCAGCGCCGCTAGGGCGGTTGCGCATGACATCATGTTTCAGTGGCAGGCGTTGAGGCGTGTTTTTGTTAAGAATGGAATTCTTGATTAGTAATTGTTCGTTTATAGGGGTGAATCATGAACAAAACTATGGTATCGAAGTCTTTAGTTCCCGTTGCAACCATTCGCGTCGTCGATCTAGTCGAAAGGGCACGTGCATCTAATCCTAAGGTTTTTGGAGATATCAGCGACAAGAAAGTCGCCGGCCTTGCCCGACTGGTTATGCAGCAACTCAATCAAGATGTTTCCCAGCTTGCTGAGGGGTCGCTGAAGGTTCAGGGGTTTGGTAATTTTGTGGTGAGGCAAGTCGACAAGAAAAGCGATAGTGGGGATGCGGTGATACGTCGAGTGGTGTTCCGTCCGGCTAAGCCGAAAGCGGTTGCCACGAACGAGTAGGCAGAGCGGCCCTTTTCGAGGGAGGCATTCTCGCATTCATTATTTCGAATGCTGCTATTGGCGCAAGGGTTAATATGGCGGATGATCCTCCCTCGAATCCGGTAGTCATTTGCACCGGATTCCATCGAAGTGCAACGTCTCTTGTGGCCCAGATCATGTATTCCGGGGGCTGCACATGGGAACCAGGTTGGTTCCCAGTCATCTTTCCAACCCCGACGGCCATTTCGAGGACGCCGAGGCGGTTGCGCTCGGTGATGCGTTCTTGAAGCGTTGTGGGACGGATTGGCGGTTTCATGACGAAGTGCCATTGACGCTCACTAGGGATTCCCTCGCAAGCCTCAAAGGGTATATCGATAAGCGAGATGCCACGCATCAGGGAGCCGGTTGGGGCGTCAAGGATCCGCGCATCTCGCTTTTCCTTCCGGCTTGGAACCGCCTGTTGGGCAATCGCGCGCGCTATCTGCTGGTACTTCGTCATTGGGCGGCGTCGATCCAATCGCTATTGAACCGCCACAGTCGCATCCTGGTGGAGCATGGCTCTGCCCAAGCATCAGATCGGGACGTGCACCGTTCGTTCTGGGCGCAGCCGGGGCTGGCGGCCCGGATGTGGATTGCGTACTGTTCGCGAATACTGGATTTCGTCCAGCAGCATCCGCAGCAAGTGTTATTGTTGCCCCAGCCGCTGCTGATGAACGGCTTTGAACCTAACGGCTGGATGAATGAACATTGGGGTACCGACTTAAGTGCACCGCCCAGTGGCGTGATCAAACCGGATCTTTTGACCGACGAGGTGGATGACCGTCTACTGGCGATGCTTACGCCGGTGCTTAGAAGCAGGTTGAGTTATCTGTGGGATAAGCTGGTTGGCATTGCCAGCAAACAATTGGGTTTTCACCCTTCAGATCCTCAGTTGGAGCTGAAATGGTATAAGAACGAAAGCCCTTTGCTTTCTCGTGCCATGCGTAGGCTGGAACGGGATGCGCTACGTACCTGGGGGCAGCCCATTCAACTTGATCCAGCCCATGAATCACCATGGTATGAACGCTTGGCGCCCGACACGTTTAGCCAGGCATTGGAGCAATGCACGCACACTGACGACGCGGCATTGGCGCGAGTTCTTGCCTGGATTAAAGATCATGCGCGAGACGATGACGGCGTATGGCAGGCGTACGGCGAGTTCCTTTTACAGCATGGGTTTTACCAGCATGCGGAACAAGCGTTCTTGCAGTCGATAGCTTTGGCGCCCCAGCGAGCTGACGGATGGTACGGCCTTGGCAAGACGAACGAATGCTTGGAGCATTGGGAGCGGGCAGAGCGGCATTACCAGCAGGCGATAATCCTTGATCCGGGTAACCCAAGGTGGTTGTTGGCGTTGGCCACTATGACGGCCAGTAACGGCGATTTCGACGCAGCCTTATCGTTACTGGATTCGGACATTTCCGCTCGCCCCAAGGTGAGCGTCGCTAGAAAGTGGATGGTTTGGATGATGGAAGCAGGCCGGCACGATGAAGCCAGGGCTAGAATCCAGACCATTGCAGAGGCCCACCCGCAACAGGCCGACGCATGGGGTCATCTGTTGGCGGTGTTGTCGTTGCCGTCTGATGCCAAAGAGGCACGCTCGAAATTGAACGAGCGGCTGCGCAATGGCCTGAGCCCGGCAGAGTTGCCGAGCGTATTGCTTCGGGCCGTTGACGCGATCGACTCACCGGCCGCTTGCCGTGATCTGGCCTGGCGTATGCTGGGGCAATGGAAAGACATCTATACAGAAGCGGAAGTGCGCCGTGCGTTCTCTTGACCTGGCATTCGTGCTCATGTCGTCACAACCAGCTGTAGCACACACATTCGAAACTGAGGCATGGGCGACAATCAGAACTCGATCAATATAAACGGTGCCGATACTTCGGTGGACACGTCAATTTTTGAGCAACGGGAAGCTCAACTGGCCGAGGCACGGCATGCCGTGACGTTGCTCGAGAACGAATTGCAGTATCAGCGTATGCGCGTACTGCGGGCCAATCACCGATTGAGCCGGTACCGAAAAGGCGCCGAGGCGACGATGCTGGCGCCCTTGCGCTTGTTCCGATCAATCGCTCGACGTGTCACGGGTAAACACCGGATCGACGTGGTGCCGCTTTATCAAGTGGAGGCGGGCGACGCAGGGCGGTGGATGGCTGTGGGAGCAGACCCTCAGTTTTTGCTGGTGGCCGATATCAACTGGCCACGTCTTACTGGTTGGCATTGGCTCGAGATCCAGCTCAACAGCAGCGAGCCGCTGGATGCGCAGTTGTACTTCGATCTGGGCCAAGGTTTTCTACCTGGCCATGTAGTCAGCTTTGAACTTCCGCAGAGCGGTTTGGCCCGTGTTCCGCCGGTGCAGTTTATGCCTCGGCTAACCCTTGCTCCGAATCTCTATCAGCCGTCGTCTACTTGACGGGGGACCCTACGATACGAACAGACACAAAGTCGACTTTGCACGCTGTCATTCCGGGCAATATACTGCCTGCTTTAGGGCGAGACGACATGCATTTCAGGGCACGCAAGAACGTAATCCAGTTGATTCGTACGACGTATGACCCGCAGAAGAAGCGGGGCGTAAACACGATTGTTGGCACTGTACGCCACGAGGCGCCTTCGTTGGATGACGAGGTCAGGTCTCTACTTACGACAGAGGAGATCGAGGAGTTTTTCCGGTGGCGTGCGCAATGGCAAAGGTTGGAAGAGTTGAAGCAAGAGCTCGCGGCTCGCACTTTGCCGGAGTCTCTGGCAAACGCTATACGATGGTTTGAGAGGCAGGATGATTCCGAAGTGTGTAGGGACGTAGCAAATGAGATTCTTCCGCAATGGCAGTCGCTACGGCGGGTGCTGGCAAGGAAGGGTTTGCTTGGGTAGTTTTTTACATAAGGGACGACGAAATGACGAAAGTAGTAAAACCGGCTAACGAGGCGCCTAAAGCGGCCGCTGTGGCGAAGATCGCGGATTTGGTGACGCGTGCTCGGGCTGAAAAGCCACAGTTGTTCGGCAATATTCCTGATAAAAAGGTAGAGGGTCTCGTTCGCGCGGTGATCAGCCAACTCGGCCAGGACATTGATGGTACGTCGGAGGGCTCACTACGTATCCCCAGTTTTGGCACTTTTGTAGTGAGGACGGTTGAGAAGGTAGGCGCCGACAATGAAAAATCCGTTACTCGGCGCGTAGTCTTCAGGCCGATGAAGCCGAAAAATTCGGAGGCCACTGCATAGTTGACGGCGGTACGGTGGGGGGATAAGTTTGCGCACCAAATTTGCCCCCCCTTTTCTCGCGGTTATCTACAGGGATTGATTCAATTTATATGAGTGCCAACGACCTTGCCGCCAACCACGCCACTTCTGGTCCGGTTATCGTTTGCACGGGATTTCATCGAAGCGCGACATCTCTTGTAGCCCAGATCATGTATGCCGGGGGGCTGCATATGGGAACCAGGCTGGTTCCCAGTCATCTTTCTAACCCCGATGGCCATTTTGAAGACGCCGAGGCGGTCGCGCTGGCCGATACGTTCTTGAAACGTTGCGGTACGGACTGGCGGTTCCATGACGAAGTGCCCTTGACGCTCAGTGGTGGCGATCTCGCAAGCCTCAAGACGTATATCGATAAACGAGATGCCACGCATCGGGTAGCCGGTTGGGGCGTCAAAGACCCACGCATCTCGCTTTTTCTTCCGGCGTGGGATCAATTGTTGGGCGACCGCGCACGCTATCTGCTGGTGATCCGCCATTGGGCGGCGTCGATCCAATCGCTGTTGAACCGCCATAGTCGCATTCTGATCGAGCATGGCTCTGCCCAGGCGGGCGATCGGGAAGCGCACCGCTCGTTCTGGGTGCAATCGGGGCTGGCGGCGCGCATGTGGATCGCATACTGCTCGCGTATATTGGATTTCGTTCAGCAGCATCCCGAACGGGTGCTTGTGTTGCCCCAGCCGCTGCTGATGAATGGCTTTGAGCCGAATGGCTGGATGAACGAGCACTGGGGTACCGGCTTAAATGCACCGCCCAGCACCGTGATCAAGCCCGATCTTCTGACCGACCAGGTAGATGATCGCGTGCTGGCGATGCTTACGCCGGTGCTTCGAAGCAGGCTGGCCCTTGTGTGGGATCAACTGATTGGCGCTGCCAGCAAACAATTGGGTTTTCACCTTTCGGATCCGCAGTTGGAACTGAAATGGCATAAGCAAGAAAGCCCCTTGCTGTCTCGTGCCCTGCGTAGGCTTGAACGGGATGCCCTACGTACCTGGGGGCAGCCGGTCAAGCTCGAGCCGTCGCATGAGTCGCCTTGGTATGAACTGTTGGGGCTCGATAGCTTTGCCCAGGCTCTTGAGCAATGCGCCAACCCTGATGAGGCGGCATTGGTCAGAATTGTTGCCTGGATCAAAGATCATGCACGAGACGATGGCGGCATTTGGCAGGCGTACGGCGAGTACCTTTTACAGCATGGTTTTTACCAGCAGGCGGAACAAGCGTTCTTGCAGTCGATTGCGCTGGCGCCGCAGCAAGCGGCGGGGTGGTACCACCTTGGCAAGGCCTATGAATGCATGGAATATTGGGAGCGGGCCGAGCGGCATTACCAGCAGGCCATAATGTTTGAGCCGGGCGACCCCAAGGGGTTGTTGGCTTTGGCCGCCATGACGGCCAGGAACGGAGATTTCGACACAGCGTTATCGTTACTGGATTCAGATCTTTCTGCCCGACCCAGAGTGAACGTGGCCAGAAGGTGGATGGCCTGGATGATGGAAGCTGGCCGGCACGATGAGGCCAGAGCTAGAATCCAGGCCATTGCAGACGCCCACCCGCAGCACGCCGATGCCTGGAATCATCTGTTGGCTGTGTTGTCGTTGCCATCGGATGCGAAAGGGGCGCGCTCGAAACTGAACGAGCGGCTGCGCAATAACCTGAGCCCGGAGGAGTTGCCGAGCGTACTGCTTCAGGCTGTTGAGGCGATAGATTCGCCGGCCGCGTGTCGAGACTTGGCCTGGCGTATGCTGGCACAATGGAAAGACATTTATACAGAAGCCGAAGTGCGCCGTGCATTCTCGTGACTTGACATTGGTGCGCGTGTTCGCCAGAACCAGCGGTAGTACATTAATCAAAACTGAAGCATGGGCGACAATCCGAACTCAATTCAAATAGACGATGCTGATACGTTGGCGGATGCTTCGGTCATAGAGCAACGGGAAGCACAACTGGCCGAGGCACGGCACGCCCTGAAGCGACTCGAGGACGAACTGCAGTATCAGCGTATGCGCGTACTGCGGGCCAACCACCGATTGAACCGGTACCGCAAAGGCGCCGAGGCGACGCTGCTGGCGCCCTTGCGCTTGTTTCGATCGATCGTTCGACGCGTGACGGGTAAGCAACGGGTCGACGTAGTGCCGCTTTATCAATTAGAGGCGGGCGACGCAGGGCAGTGGGTGGCGGTGGGGGCAGACCCCCAGTTCTTGCTGGTGGCAGATATCAATTGGCCCCGTCTTGGCGGCTGGCATTGGTTCGAGATCCAGGTAGACGGCGGCGCGCCGCTGGATGCGCAGTTGTACTTCGACCTGGGGCACGGTTTTTCGCCCGATCACACCGTCAGCTTTGAACTTCCGCAGCGCGGCCTGGTTCGTGTTCCGCTATACATACCGGTCGATTGCCGTCATATCCGTTTGGATCCGTGTAGCCGTCCAGGTTCGTTCCGGCTTGAACGCATCACGCTACACGCGTTGCGCGAGGCGCCAGCAGTGCCGGAAGGCATGCAGGCGATCATGCACGCATACGCGGCGATGGGCGGAGCGACGGGCACCGCGGCGGCTTTGGCGCCGGGCCATCTGATAAGCCGCAGCAATCTGCCCGGATATGCCTGGCGCTCGGATGGAATCGATCCGTGGTTCAAGGTTGGGGCAGGGCTGGTCGGCGCGCGAAAGGGGTGGTTCATGATCGACCTTCAGCTCGATGCCGAGGTAGATCGCAGTATCGCCAAGCTATATATCGACTATGGCCAGGGCTTCAGCGAGTCCGGCGCTATTGCCTTGCCTTTTCGCAGCGGGGTGCCCGTATCAAGGGTGGTGTATCTGGCTTCAACGCCACGCGCCGTTCGATTCGATCCCGTTGAGTGCGTTACGGCGTTTTCTGTTGCCCGCCTGCACATCGAGCGTATTTCGGCCCGCCATGCGAACAGGCTCATGGCCGAGCGGGTACGCGAATCGCTCGATGCAGAAGCCGACAGCGCGACACTCGATAAGTTGATGGGGGATAGCGGCGTGCGCAGCGGCGGGGACGCCGACCTGCAGTTGCGGAAGATGTACGACGCGACTTTTCGACATGATCCTTCTTCGATTGACTACGCAGAATGGATACAGCGCAACGAAAGGCCTCTGTTCAGCGATGTAGACCGGCTGCGGCAACACCGAGACGGGTTTAAGCACAAGCCGACAGTATCCATTGTGATGCCGGTGTACGACCCTGATCCCGAATTGCTTGGCAAGGCAATTGATTCCGTCTTGGCGCAGAGCTATGCGAGCTGGCAGCTGTGCATTGCCGATGATGCGTCACCCAACCCCCAGGTGCGCGCGGTGCTGCAGCAGTATGCAGATCGCGATGCACGGATCAAGGTGGTGTTTCGAGAGAAGAATAGCCACATTTCTGCGGCGTCCAATACCGCGCTTGAGTTGGCCACCGGCGAATATGTTGCATTGCTCGATCATGACGATGAGCTATCGATGCATGCGTTGCATTTTATTGTCGACGCCATCAACCGACATCCCGCTGCCAGGATCATCTACACCGACGAAGACAAGATCGACGAGACGGGCTCGCGCTGCGAACCGCATTTCAAGTCGAGCTGGAACCCTGATCTGTTCTACGCTCAGAATTACGTGTCGCACTTGGGCGTGTACGAGCATGCGTTGCTGCGACACATTGGCGGGTTTCGGCTGGGCGTAGAGGGAAGCCAGGACCAGGATCTATTGCTTCGCTGCCTGCCTCTTGTTGACCCAGCGGATATCGTGCACGTGCCCATGGTGCTGTATCACTGGCGCATTACGCAGGGATCCACTGCCAAGGCAGCCAGCGGAAAGAGCTACACCACTCGGGCGGGAGTCAAGGCGCTGCAAGATCACTTCAAGGCGCAGGGTCTTGAACAGGTTGTGGTAGAAGAGGGGCTGGTGCCCAACACCTACCGTGTGCGATACCCGGTACCGCATCCGGCGCCGCTTGTTAGCCTGTTGATTCCCACGCGCGACAAAGTGGAGTTGCTGCGAGCCTGCATCGAAAGCATCTTGCAAAAGACCACCTACCCGAATTACGAAATTCTGGTGCTGGATAACGAGAGCATAGAACAGGCAACCCTGGAATATTTCGAAGCCGTGCAGCAGGCCGATTCGCGGGTAAGGGTGCTTCCCTATCATCAGCCGTTTAATTATTCGGCTATTAACAACTTTGGCGCACAAGAAGCCCGGGGTGAGGTTCTGGGATTGATAAACAATGATGTCGAGGTTATCAGTTCTGAATGGCTGACCGAAATGGTAAGCCACGCCATGCGCCCAGAGATTGGATGCGTTGGAGCCAAGCTTTATTATGGCGATGACACCCTTCAGCATGCCGGCGTCATTCTTGGGCTAGGCGGCGTGGCGGGCCACTCGCACAAATACTTCCCGCGCTCGGCCACCGGTTACTTCCATCGCCTGCAAGTCGTGCAGAACCTGTCTGCCGTAACCGCTGCGTGTCTGGTGGTGCGCAAGTCTGTGTACATGCAGGTGGGCGGCCTGGAAGAAGAGGCGCTGCGTGTTGCATTCAACGACGTCGATTTTTGCCTGAAAGTTCGTGAGGCCGGATATCGCAATTTGTGGACGCCTTATGCAGAACTCTATCATCATGAGTCCAAATCCCGAGGCACCGAAGACACGCCCGAAAAGCAGGCCAGGTTTATGTCGGAGTTGGCCTACATGCAGGAAAAGTGGGGATCTCATCTGCAGGCCGACCCCTATTACAGTAAGAACTTGACTACCGCGCGTGAGGATTTTTCGATCGCCTAGGCAAGCATAGAAGGGCTTCGGCTCGGTGGATATAACAATGATTGACACATTGATAAATAAAGGGGTGACCGTCATCGGCAGCCAGGCTCGTCCGGATGTTCCGGTGGTAGTGGTTGGCACGGCTCGCGGCGGTACATCCATGGTGGCGGGCGCGCTTGCGCATCTTGGGCTATTTATGGGGGATGCGGCTGTCGCGCCGGTATACGAAGACACCACGCTTTCAGGCGCATTCGAGGCAGGCAATGATAAGGACGTTGACGCAATTCTGCAGCGGTACGCTGCAGACGGGCGGAAGTTCGGATGGAAACGTCCTTCGTCCATTGATCAACTTGAAAGAGTGCACAAGTTGTTTCGCGAACCACGTTACATCTTTGTGTTCAAGGATGTGTTCGCCATTGCCAACCGAAACTCCATTTCGATGCGAGCAGAAATGCTGTCGGGCATGGACCGCGCGTTGGACCAGTATAAGCGTGTAGTGGCGTTTCTGCGTGACGCCCAACCATCGGCGATGTTGGTGTCTTACGAAAAAGCCATGGCTTATAGACAAGAGTTCGTGCAAGCGCTGAACGAATTCTGCGGCGTAGACGCGAACGAAGCCCAACTGCAAGCGGCATTGGATTTTATTAACCCCGAGCCAGCCGCCTACCTGGACGCATCACGAATCACCAAAGCGCAAGGGCGGCTTGACCTTGCTCGCGATAAGGTCGTCGCAGGCTGGGCTCGGTATCTGCATCACAACAAGGTTGCCTCTGTAGATATTTATGTCAACGATGCGTGCGTGGGCAGCATCAAGGCATGCGAGCGTCGACGCGACTTGGTGGAGCGGCTTGGCGTGCCCTGCGGCTTCACCTTTGCCCTTCCTGCGGCACTGCAGGCTGGAGACGTGGTCCGTGCCCGGGTAAGTGATGAGGTCAGGGACTTGGCTAACTCACCCTTTACGGTAGCTTAATTAGACAGGATTCAGCATGTACGATGTGGTTGTCCATTACGGCGCTCCCAAAACCGGTTCCTCGGCAATACAGTATTTTCTCGTGCAGAATCGGTCAGCAGCGGAAGAGTGCGGGTATTACTATCCGCCTCATCCGCACGATCGCAATGCGGTGTCGGGGGGGCATTCTCGCCTGGGACATGCGTTGCTGGATGCGGGCAAGCAAGATGAAGCACGCGGATTGTTCGCAGAGTATCTTGCCGACGCGCGATCGAAGCGGCTGACTCTTTTGCTGTCGGCTGAATCGCTGTATATCCAGCCAGAAGCTTTCCGGGCCCTGACCGAAGGGCTGTCGGTCAAGGTTATTGGGTTTCACCGAGATCCACTTGACCTGATATTGTCCAGCTATAACCAGTTGGTAAAGCGTGCGTTCATGACTGGCACGCTGCCCAGTTATTGTCGAAATCTGCTTGGCAAGCCTGTCGTCAGCATGGGTGGCGCGATGCACGAGAAATGGGCAGACCTTTTCGGGGATGAGCACGTATCGGTATTGCCGTACGACGCCGCATTATTTACCAAAGAGAGCATAGAACGACGCTTCTTATCAAAGTTGTCTATCCCGGATGGCAATTATTCGAAGTTTCAATTTTTGGATAGACCGGTGAACGGAAGCTATTCCCGGTCTGCGCTCGCGCTCAAGCGACTGCTCAACCTAGCCTTGGATCCGAAACGCAGCAAGCTGAACGACGAGATTGACAGGTGTCTGCAGCACTATTCCGACCACAATCCCGAGCGCAGAATCAGCTTGGGCGAACTTATTCCGCCCGACATTTACGAAGCGCTTGCTCGCAAATTCCGCACGTCGAATGACGCCATTCGGGCACGATTCTATCCCGATCAAAATATCAGCTTTCTGACCGATCATGATCAATTCGACCATGCATTGCCGCCCTTCGTGGTGGCAGGGGATTTTTCTATCTCGCATGTGGCAAATGCTGCATTCGCCGGTAACGAAGAGCTGATCGGATACGTCACCGAGTGTGTGACGGCTTACTGCCAGTCCACTCAGCAGCGGGGGTTTGAGCAGTTTGCGCTGGCCAATCTCGTGGGAATCAGCCTGAACGCACCTGCGGGGAACGGCGCTCGCGCGACTTTTCTGAATGCCAAGCAAGTGGCAAGGTTGACGGGCGACAAGGTCGCGGTGCCCCAATTTCTGCGTGAGTTGGCAGTGGCGCATGAAGAGGTCGGCGACGCGAACACCGCTCTTAAATTTATTGAGCGCGCCTGCGAATTACGCCCAGCATCCGTGCCACTGCAGAACATTCGTGATCGGATCAAGAAGGGGCAGAAGAGACAGCCTGCCCGGCCTGCCGCACCGAGGCCTGCCGTCGCGAAGAAGCCAGTTTCATGAGTTGCTCCCCGTTGGGATCGTGCCGTTGCCGCTGAAGATAAAAAGAGGGCCGTTCTGGCCCGCTGGCCCCGTCACGCGACGAAAATGGCCCAGATGTTCGACCTTTATGACGCCGTGTTCGGTTTCGGCCAATTGCGCCACCAACTCTTGCAGGACGGCAGTGACGGCCGTAGATAGTGAATCCGCAGGAACGTCTGCGTAGCTACCGGCAGAATCAGCGTGCAACGACGCCCTGACTAATGCCGCGACGGAAGTGGGGCGTTTGTCGCGATCTGTTCGCGACCTCCTGGCTGCCAGTTTGACGCCCCACTGCTCCAGGAACGTGGCCAGGGTCTCAGGGTCGTGGCGTGCTTGAGCGGGTAGCGGTAGCCCGGATTCGGCGCTAATCCAGTCAATGCTTTGCTCATCAAACTGAAGTAAATCACCTTCGTGGCGGATTGCCACGGAATCACTGGACGATGAGTCTTCAGTCAAAGCAGTCGCCATTCGCTCTTCCATCCAGCAGATGTCACTTCGATGGCGTTCAATAAGCGGAGCAGTCAATTCGGAACTCAGGCGGAACTTCGGCCCAGGTATGGTGCTGAGCTTTCGGACTAATGCCGCCCCTGCGGGTTCGAGCCTGCGATCCAAACCACGTGGGGGCCGATGCCGGAAGTAGGTATATAACAACTTCACAGCGTTGGTGGACAGGCTTTCATTGACGCGGATTGTGCGCTCTGGTGGGTAGGCAATCCCTATGCGGGAACAATAGTCGAGCACGACGTCGCGGTTCAGAAAACTTGCCGGGTCGAATTTCCAGAGTTGTACGGTGTGTCGCTGAAAAACTTGGTCAAATTTCTGGAATCTTTGCCGATACCTGGGCCATACTTTCTCAAGATCAAGCTGCGCGTGCCCACTTTTTACCCTCTGTTGGAACGCACTTTCCATGTAAGCTACCGGACTACGAACGTACCCGACCGCTTCTACACTTGCGAAATGCGCTTGCAATGTTTCGTGCAAACGTTGCAATCCATGGTGCGGTAGCGCAGAGATGGCTTCGCCCGATAGGATTCCTGTACGGCCCTCACACGTACGCAGCGCATCCGCGAACCGCTTCTGGAGTGTCTGTACAACATGAGCATTGACGGCGATAGCGGATTCTTTTTTTCCGTAAAGCGTAATTAATGGAATGCTCTGATTAGCGCCCAGGATGCTGATATAACGGAAGCGAGGATCGGGTAAATGCGCATATAGGGACCGTTGAATGGATGTGCTCCCCGTTTTATGCATACCAAAATGGACGATGCATCGATTCATTGCGTGTCTCCATCCGTAGGGCGGTTCGCGAGACTTTGACCTCCTCCCGCGAACTGGACAGGATCAGGCTGGAAAATTCTGTGGGGTGAGGCCCAATGCATGGTTAACGTCGCCAAGTTGGCGGAACCTGATCACCGTACGTCGCCCGAGCCCAAAGATAGATGGAATCGAGCTTCTGGCGGGCTGCTTCACAGACACGGGATGGCATATCAGCCATTTCACCTTTATTGACCTCTTTCTGAAAGTCTGGCTGTACATAATCGATGCCAATAAAGCTGCTTATTCGCTGGATGGCTTCCGGAGTAAAAAGCCTTTCGTAGAACTCAACGTGTACGTGTTCAGGGTTAAAGGCCTTGTAAGCCGCGTCCAGTGTTCTTTGGTAGTTTGCTCTAAATGAAAATTGAGGGTTGTCCAGCAATTTCAGGGTGTCAATCTTTTGTACAGGAATATTCTGACTTCGTGCGTACATTCGCGCAGCGGACCAGAACCTTTCCACTGGGTCACGCATCAGAAAAATCAGCTTCACATCGTCAGCCAATTGCCTCATGGCCGTGAACCCCTCTTCATTCAGTACCGCATAGCTGGGGGTAAATTCGCAGTAAATCTGTTTGTTGCCGGCTCGCGTCTCGAAATATCTTCGATAGTCGGACAAGGAGCGGAACGAAACCCGGTCGGCGAGCGCGCTGAGCATTCTGGCCCGCTGCTCACTGTAGGACTTCTGTCGCAGGTTGGCAGCTGCTACCGCGCGCAAACGCTGGCGCAACCCGTTATCGCTGCTCAGCTCCGGCACATATGTAGCATCAAAGTAGTGCAGTTCTTTGATAGGCGACATGTATACCTGCTTGTGATGTGACAGGTAATCCGCCAACCATGTCGTTCCGGCTTTCTGGGCGCCGATCCCGATCACGTATCTGTTCATGGCAATTCAACCGACCTGTAGGGCTTTGTTATTCGGGCCTGCTATGCCAGGGGGAAAGTGGCAGAAGAAGCCGGTCGATGTTAGCAAACTTATTTTGATTTGACATTATTTTTGCCTTTCAAGCGCAGCGAAAGATGGCCGGGTATTGACGCTAAGGGCAAGAAAAACCCCCTTGTCAGCGTAATGCTGCAAGGGGGCGAACGAGAGTATCTGCGACTACGAGCAGGATAACTCGCTAGCAAATACCTCGTTCTTTCAGGGCAGCGATAATCAAATCAGCCGACGCCTCTGGGGTGCTATCAGCTGTATTCACTACGATCTCCGGATTCTCAGGAACTTCATACGGCGAATCAATGCCCGTAAAGTTCTTCAGTTGGCCGGACCGCGCTTTCTTGTAGAGCCCCTTGGTGTCGCGGCTTTCGGCGACGGTCAGTGGGGTGTTGACATAGATCTCGATGAATTCACCGTCTTCAAGCAGGCCGCGCGCCATTTCGCGTTCGGACTGGAACGGCGAGATGAACGAGGTGATGACGATGAGCCCGCTGTCGATCATCAGCTTGGCCACTTCGGCGACACGTCGGATGTTCTCTACACGGTCGGCGTCGGTAAAGCCCAGGTCTTTGTTCAGGCCGTGACGCACATTGTCGCCGTCCAGCAGGTAGGTGTGGCGGCCTTCTGCATGAAGCTTTTTCTCGACCAGGTTGGCGATGGTGGATTTGCCGGCGCCAGACAAGCCGGTAAACCACAGCACGCAAGCCTGCTGCTGTTTCAGGGCGCTGCGGGCCTCCTTGTTTACATCGACGTGCTGGATGTGGATGTTGTAGCTGCGGCGCAGGGCGAAGCTGAGCAGGCCGGCGCCCACCGTGTTGTTGGTGTGCCGGTCAATGAGGATGAACCCCCCGGTTTCGGGGTTGTCGGCGTAAGAATCAAAGGCGATCGGCCGGTCTATGTTGATGTTGCAGACGCCGATCTCGTTCAGGTCGAGTTTGCGGGCTGCGATGTGTTCCAGTGTATTGACGTTGACCTGGTGCTTGATGCTTGTGACGGTCACGGTGGCGGTGCGCGTGCCGATCTTCATCAAGTAGGGGCGGCCAGGCAGCAGCGGCTCGTCGTGCATCCAGATCAGGGTGGATTCGAACTGGTCGGCCACCTCGGACGGATCGTCTTTGGTTGAAATGACGTCGCCGCGCGAAATATCGATTTCGTCGGTGAGCGTCAGGGTGATGGATTGCCCGGCCACGGCCATCGGCAAGTCGCCGCCGTGAGCCACGATGCGGGCGACGGTGCTTTCTTTGCCGGACGGCTGTACGCGAATGCGATCGCCCGGCTTGACGCTGCCGCTTGCGATGGTGCCCGTAAAGCCGCGGAAGTCGAGATTGGGACGGTTGACCCACTGCACCGGCAGGCGAAACGGTTGTTGTTGCAGCCGCAGCTCGTTGATTTCCACGGTTTCCAGATAGCCCATCAGGGTCGAGCCGTGGTACCACAGCATGTTGGCGCTGGGGGTGACGATGTTGTCGCCCTTGAAAGCGGACATGGGAATGAACGTGACGTTCTTGATCCCGATGCGCTCGGCGAAGCTGCGATAGTCGTCCACAATTTTCTGGTAGACGGCCTCGGAATAGTCGACCAGATCCATCTTGTTGATGGCGACGACGATGTGCTGGATTCCGATGAGCGACACCAGGTAGCTGTGGCGGCGCGTTTGGGTAAGTACGCCTTTGCGCGCGTCTACCATGACAACGGCGACATCGGCGGTAGATGCGCCGGTGACCATGTTGCGCGTGTACTGTTCATGCCCGGGTGTGTCGGCCACAATGAACTTGCGCTTGTCAGTGGAAAAGAAGCGGTAGGCCACATCGATCGTAATGCCTTGCTCGCGTTCGGCCGCCAGGCCGTCGACGAGCAGCGCGAAGTCGATGGCGTCGCCCTGGGTGCCCCATTTTCTGGAGTCGGCTTCGACAGCGGCCAGCTGGTCTTCGAACAGCATCTTGGATTCGTAAAGCAGGCGCCCGATGAGGGTGCTTTTGCCGTCATCGACGCTGCCGCAGGTAATGAAGCGCAGCAGGTTCTTCTGTTCGTGCGCCTTCAGGTATTGCGTGATGTCGGTTGCGATAAGGTCTGAGACGTGTGCCATTTAGAAGTACCCCTCTTGCTTTTTCTTTTCCATGGAAGCAGCCGAATCGTGATCGATGACGCGGCCTTGGCGCTCGGAGGTGCGGGTCAGCAGCATTTCCTGGATGATCGCCGGCAGGGTGTCTGCTTCTGATTCAACGGCTCCGGTCAGCGGGTAGCAGCCCAGGGTGCGGAACCGCACCTTTTTCATCATGGGCACCTCGCCCGGCTTCAGCGGCATGCGCTCGTCATCCACCATGATGAGAGCGCCGTCGCGTTCAACGACGGGGCGCAGCGCCGAATAATAGAGCGGGACAATGGGGATGTTCTCTAGATAGATGTACTGCCAGATGTCCAGCTCGGTCCAGTTGGACAACGGAAACACCCGCATGGACTCGCCTTTATGCTTGCGGGCGTTGTAGAGCTTCCAGAGTTCGGGACGCTGGTTTTTCGGGTCCCAACGATGCTGCGCGGTGCGAAACGAGAAAATTCGTTCTTTCGCCCGCGATTTTTCTTCATCGCGGCGCGCGCCCCCGAAGGCGGCATCGAACTTGTGCAGATCCAGGGCTTGCTTCAAGCCTTCGGTTTTCATGATGTCCGTATGGATGGCGGACCCATGCGTGAAAGGATTGATGTCTTTGGCGATACCGTCGGGATTGACGTGCACGAGCAGCTTCATCCCCAGTTCTTTGGCCATTTTGTCGCGAAATGCGTACATGTCGCGGAACTTCCAGCGGGTATCCACGTGCAACAGGGGAAATGGCGGAACGGCGGGATAAAACGCTTTCATCGCCAAGTGCAACATAACCGCGCTGTCTTTGCCGATGGAATACAACATGACCGGATTCTCGGCTTCTGCAACCACCTCTCTCATGATGTGGATGCTCTCGGCTTCCAGTCGTTGTAAATGTGTTAACGGCATATTGGGCCTCGTGGTGATATCCAATGGAACGTTCAACAAACCGGGGCGCCCGGGATGCGCGCCCGTTGCGGGCGGGGAGTCCGGGGGCAAAAAAACGGGTGTAAGGCTATGCTGGGTGGCCAGCCAGTCGCCGAGAATGGCGGGATCCCGCAGGTGCCTGTTGGCAAGCACCGCATGGATTTTTTGGGGAATCTGCCGCAGCAGCCCCTGCAGAAAGCGCTGCCAGTCGGCGGCCGCGGGGGCGGCGTCGGTGGTCAGCCAGAACAGCCGGCCGCGGGGCGTATGGGCGTAGAGCTGGTGCCCGCCCTTGCGCAGGGTGCGTTGCGCTATCCAGAGTATTTGCGCGCTGTCTTGCCTGGCCCGTTTGCGCACGGTGCCATATTCGCCGTCGAGCCACTGGGCAATTGCAGGGTGCGAGCTCGCCCGGGCGTCTTCCAGCAAGGAAGGGGCGGCCAGGCCCCAGCGATGTATCAGGCGTGCGGTGCTGCGGGCAAGAATGTCCTGTCCATAGCGGCTATGCACCCATGCGGCGATGGCTTCCTGGCACCACACAAAATGGCCGGGCAAGCGTTCGCCTTCGGGGGTGCTGCAAAACAGGGCTTGCTGAAGCGCGGCCTCGGCGTCGGCCGACAGCTGTTCTTGCCCGCGTACCGGCCGGCCGCGTCTGCCGCTGGCTACCGCTTCCCACCCGCCCGCCATGTAGGCTTTGTGCGCCGCAATAATCGTGGGCATGCTCAGCCCCGTGGCGTCGCGGATTGCCGCGAGCGTGGCGCCGGCCAGCCGCATGGTGACGGCTGTGCGCCGCCTGTCTTGGCTGTTGGGTTGCGAGGGGGTGTCGGTCTGGGTCAAGCCAACTATGTGTTCTATGTGGATTACGGCGAGTAGTTTAGGGCAAAATTACGGGCCGATGCGGTTATTAAACAATTTTTTAATGGTTCAAATCGTAAAAGCATTTGGTGTAACAATACGTGCTCGGATATACGTATTGGCGATTTGCTTCTGCACTGCACTTATTTCCAGGAAACGACAGCCCTATGCCCACCCAGAACCGTATGAAATTGCTTGAAAGTGTCTGCCAGGTCGTTGGCGCCGCCGGCGAGGTGGTCATGCAGGTATATCGGACGGAATTCGTGGCCGCATCCAAAGCGGACCTTTCCCCCGTGACGCTGGCAGACCAGCGCGCCGAGGATGTGATCGTCCCGGCATTGCGCGAATTGCTGCCCGGGGTTCCGGTGGTGGCCGAAGAAGCCGTGGCTGCCGGCGATATGCCGGATCCCGAAAGTCGCTTCTGGCTGGTCGATCCGCTGGATGGCACCAAGGAATTCATCAGCCGCAACGGCGAATTCACGGTCAACGTGGCGCTGATAGAAGACGGCCGGCCGGTCTTGGGGGTGGTGCTGGCGCCAGCCCTGGGCCAGTTGTATCTGGGTGCAGAAGAATGCGGGGCCCATGTGCAGACGGCCGAGGGCCGGCGGGCGATTTCCTGCCGGTGCGCCCCCGAACATGGGCTGACGGTCGTGGCGAGCCGCTCGCATGGCGACGCCGAGGCGTTGGAAACATTCTTGAATGGCCGCAAGCTGGCCGAAGTGCGCAGCGCGGGTTCGTCGCTGAAGCTGTGCCTCGTTGCCGCGGGCGAGGCCGACCTGTATCCCAGGCTGGGCCGCACCATGGAATGGGATATCGCTGCCGGGCATGCGGTGTTGGCCGCCGCCGGCGGGCGGGTCACGACCCTGGATGGGCAAGTGCTGGGATACGGAAAACCCGGCTATGAAAACCCGCATTTCGTGGCGTCGGGGCTGTAGCCTGCGCGCGTGCGCGCCCGGAAATTCCGCTTAGCAAACATTTGCCTATTGGATACATGATGACCGCATGGCTGGTTTTGGGGTCAATTGCGCTGTTGCTGGCGCTGCTGGTGCATGGGCGGATCTCGCCCGCCATACTTTTCAGCGTATGGGGCGGCGTCTATTATTTGTCGGGCCTGGTTGATGAGAAAACCTATCTTGCGGGCTTTACCAATCCTGCCCTGGCGACCTTGGTCGTTCTGTTGTTGGTGTCGTTGGCCCTGGAACGCTCGCCGATCCTGGGCAAGCTCTCTCGCGTATTGATCAAGAAAGGGTCTTCGACGAATGCCGTTTTCAAGTTGACGGCCGTCGCCGCGGCCGCATCGGCCTTTGTCAACAATACGGCAGTGGTGGGGGCATTTCTGGGAATGGTGTCAAAGCAGACGCGGGTGCCCGCATCGAAGCTGCTTATTCCCTTGTCGTACGCGTCGATCATCGGCGGCGTCACCACGCTGGTAGGCACGAGCACGAACCTGGTCGTGAACTCTTTCACGGTCAATGCGGGGCTGCCCGCCTTGACCATGTTTCAGTTCAGCTGGGTAGGGGTGCCGCTGGCGTTGGTGTGCATTGTTGCAATTACGCTGTCGGCCCGTGTTTTACCTGCCCATGAGGCCGATAGCCAGGAAAGCGTTCAATCGTATTTCCTGGAGGCCCAGGTGGCTGCGGACTCGTCGCTGGCAGGGCGATCGGTGGAAGACAATGGGCTGCGGAACCTGGATGGCCTGTTCCTGGTTGAAATTCTGCGCGCGGGCCACCTGATTTCGCCGGTGACCCCGGACATGATCATCGAAGCAGGGGACCTGCTTATTTTTTCGGGCGAAGTTGAAAAACTGCAGGTCATCCAGCAGTTCGACGGATTGCAGGTGTTTGGCGCGCAGGCGTCTTCATTGTTGTCATCGAACCTGGTTGAGGTGGTGATTTCCAATGAATCAGAACTTGCCAACCGCACGTTGCGGGAAGTGGATTTCCGCACCATGTTCGACGCAGGGGTGGTGGCCATACGCCGCGGAGAGCGCCGCCTGACGGGCCAGCTGGGGCGTATTCCGCTGCGCACCGGCGACAGCCTGTTGCTGGCGGTAGGCACGGATTTTCGCAACCACCGGAATCTGGATCGCAACTTCCATATTCTCAATGGCGACGGCTGGCGCCCGCGGCTGGGGCGCGTGCAGAATTACGTCACCGTGGGCGGGTTTGCGCTGGTGATCGCCCTGTCGGCCCTGGAATGGGTGCCGTTGCTCAGCGGGATGCTGGCGTTGCTGGCGACATTGCTGGCAACCGGAATTCTGAAAATCTCCGAGCTGCGGCGTCGGTTTCCCTTTGATCTGGTGCTGATCATCGGGTCGGCGCTTGCCATGGCGACAGTGCTTGAAACGACCGGCGCAGCCGCATTGATCGCCAACGGAATGCGCGCCGTTTTCGATGGCTATGGCGTCATCGGCGCGTTTGTCGGAATCTATTTGATGACGTTGATTCTGACAGAGCTCGTCACAAACAATGCCGCAGCGGCGCTGGCGTTTCCCATTGCGTTGTCCACGGCGCGCGCGTTCGGCGTGGACCCCATGCCGTTTGTCATGGTGGTGGCCTATGGGGCCAGCGCGGGGTTCCTGATGCCGTTCGGCTACCAGACCCACTTGATGGTTTATTCCCCCGGGCGGTACCGGATCCGCGATTTTTTCAAGGCAGGCTTGCCGGTCAGCATGGTGTACTCGGCCTGCGTGCTGATTCTGGTGCCGCTGTTCTTTCCGTTTTAGCGTACGAGACATGACCAGGACGATTGCCGTAATTGGCGCGGGGTTCTGCGGCACCATGATTGCATGCGAGCTTGCGCGAGCGTCTGTGCCGGACGGCCTTGCTATTGCCTTGATTGACGATCGGTCACAGTTTGCGCGTGGCGTGGCGTATCAGTGCAACAATGAAGGGTGGCTGCTGAACGCACGTGCGGCTCACCTGGGTGCTGCCAGCGGGCAACCGGGCGATTTCAACCGCTTCTGCCGGGAAATTGGTATCGACCCCACGAAAGATGCGTTCATTCCCCGGGCGGTATATGGCGCGTACCTTGAAGATCTGCTGGACAAGACGGCCGCGTCGACCTTGCGCCACAGGTTATATCGGGTCTATGCCCGAGTCGATTCGATTGCGGGCGGCGGTAATGCCACCCGGGCTGAACTAAGGCTGAACCACGGACAAGTGCTGCAGGCGGACCATGTCGTTCTGGCGACGGGTGCGGTCTCGCGAGAAGCCGAGGCCAAGGCTGAGTTCAGGAGTTTGGGCGAGCGTTATCTGCATGACCCATGGAACGTTCAGAGATTGTATGACTCGTCGCCGGGTGCCCTATTCGCCGTACTGGGCACAGGCCTCACCGCGCTCGATGTAGTCAGTTCGTTGCGGCGGCATGTACGGCAGGCGCGTTTTCACCTGGTATCGCGGCGGGGGCTGCTGCCGCTTCCCCATGGAGGCAGTTCTGCGTACCGTCCTGACGTTGAACTTACAGCGTTGCTTGAACCGTGCGTGCGCAGCGGGGTCACCGACACGATGCGCGCCCTGCGCAGAATAACCGCCCTTTATCAATCGCTCGGAGGCGACTGGCGTGATGTGATCGATCGCCTGCGTCCTTTAGTGCCCCGGATCTGGCAATCCTGGTCCACGGATGAAAAGAAGCAGTTCGTGGAGCATGCGGCACCTTATTGGGAGGTGCATCGTCACCGCTGTCCCACAAGCACCAACGAAATGCTCCAGGCTTTGCGTGCGGAAGGGCGGCTGACAATCGAGGCTGCGCGGCTGCTGAACGTACGGACCGCCGGCGAGAAAATTGAATTGGTGACACGCCGACGACATGAACATCAAGCCGGGGCGATGACGGCGGATTACTTGATTAATTGCACCGGAGCACCGTCGGGGCTGTTGCAGAACCCATTGCTAATACAGTTGCGCAACGCGGGCCTGGCGACGGCAGACCAATTTGGATTGCGCGTGGACGATCAGTATCGCCTATTGGATGCCCGCGATGAAGCGCATGACTGGCTGTCGTATGTCGGGCCGTTGCTCAAAGGAAAGTTCTGGGAGGTTACCGCAATTCCTGAATTGCGCTCGCATGTGGAGCAATTGATCGCCCGCCTTTCGGCACAGTTTTCAGAACCCGAGGCCGTGGCGATAGCTTGAAAGCGGTCTTGGCTGGCGTCGGCATACAGCCCGGCCAGCGCAAAAAGATTATGGGAATTCCATACTGAGCGTATCCACGGCGTGCCGCAGTTGTGCTTCTGTGTGAAGGTACGAAATGAAGAACCTGAGACGCGCAGATTTTTCGGGCACGGCCGGGTAGAGAATAGGCTGTACGTTGATTCCGCGCTCGAATAGCGCCGCTGACAAGCGCGCTGCTTTGAGAGAGCTTTGGGTGATGGCAGGCACCACCGCCAAGCCCGCACTCTTGCCCGTTGCAATCCCTGCTGCCTTCGACAGTTCAAGGAAATACTTGCCGCGCGCTTGAAGCATCGCGACGCGACCCGGCGATTCCTGCATTCTGCGCAGTGCTGCAAGTGAGGCGGCAGCGACCGCGGCGGGCATGCCTACGCTGTATAGAAAACCTGGGGCAAGGAACTTGAGGTGTTCCACCAGTGCCGTTTCTCCGGCGATGTAACCGCCGCATCCCGCGAGCGACTTGCTGAGCGTCCCCATCCAGATATCGACGTCTTTGCCCTTCAATCCGAAATGTTCTCGGATGCCATAGCCACGTTTGCCCATCACCCCCAGGGAGTGTGCCTCGTCGACCATCAAAAATGCTTTGTGGCGCTTTTTAATTTCGACGAAGCGAGGCAGGTCGGGGAAGTCGCCGTCCATGCTGTAAATACCTTCCAGCACTATTAGCACTCGCTCGAATTTGTGTCGCTGTTCTGTCAGCAGCGAGTCCAGTGCCGCCCAATCATTATGCGGAAAGGGTAGGCGCCGAGCCCCCGAAAGCTGCGCGCCTTGTAGAACGCTGTTGTGGATCAGTTCATCGTGCAGTATCAGGTCGCGCGGGCCGAAGAGGTAGCCGATTACGGAGACATTGGTGGCGTGGCCGCTCACGAATGCTATGGCATCGTCCACTTCGTAAACTTCCGCCAGAGCGCGCTCTAGCTCCCGGTGGATCGGACGTTCTCCCGAGACCAGCCGGCTTGCCGAAACCGACGTTCCGTATTTTTCCATCGCCTCGCGCGCGGCGGCCTGGACCACGGGGTCGCCCGACATGCCAAGGTAGTTATAACTGGCGAAATTGACGTACGTCTTACCGCCGATCACTGTCTCGGCGCCGGCGGTACCTTCATGCGTTTTAAAAAACGGGCTCTGCACCCCCATGCGGGCCGCGCCTTCGTTCATGATGCGCAGCTGTCGATATCCCGGGTGCAGGTCGAACCGATAGAACTCTTCCGGTATGGACTGTCTACGCGCCGAGGATAAGGGCAAGGCGCGAGCAGTGGGTTCGCGGCCTGCCTGACGCAGTTTTCTGTCCAGCGCTTGTTGGATCAGTCTGTCTTTGATGCTGGCGGATAGGCCCGGCAGTCCCTTTTTGACTTGGCTCACAGTGTTAGTGGATCATGCGTTGTTTGGTGTCGACCGCGCCCGACTTCAATTCGTCGGCGAACTTGGCCAGTGCTTCCGCAGGCACTTCGTCGGTGTGTCGTGCCACCACCTGCTCGACTTGGGCGAGCACGGTGTCTCGTGCACCCGCATCTTCGTCGTTGCGCAGCAGCTGAATGAGGCGGCTGGCCAACTTCGACAAGGTGGGACTTTCATTCAGTGCCATGACGGGCAGGCGAATACCGAAGCGGCTTTCCAGCGCGACCACCAACTCGACTCCCATGAGGGAATCGAGTCCCATGTCGTACACGGACATGTCGGGATTGATCTTGTCAGCGGGGACGCGAAGAATTTCACCGACTTCGGCTCTGAGCAAGTCGACGAAAATAGGGTGCAACGCGTCATCGTCCATTGTGGCGAGCAACTGCACGATATCGTGCGTATCGTTTTCTTCATCGCCAGCGTCATGAGTGCGGCGCGCAAGCAGACTGAACCTTGGTGTGCCGGCGCTGGGCAGGAAGCGGCGCAGCGCGCGCCAGTCCAGCTCCAGGACGCCCAGGTCGCTGGCATTGGCCAGCAGCATGGACTCCAGTGCCTGCATCGCGGCGTCCGAGTTCAGCGCGGAACCCCCCATGCGGCTTTGCAGGGCATCTTTAACTTTTTTGTTCCGAGCGAGGTACCCCACGTCGTCGATGGCGCCCCACCGGACGCAAGTTGCCGGCAGGCCCAGCGCGCGACGGGCGCGCGTGAGCCCTTCAAGATACGCGTTGGCTGCGACGTAGTTGGCCTGTCCGGGGTTGCCGAACAGCGTGGTCGCCGACGAGAACATGACGAAGCAATCCAGCGGCAGGGCGCGAGTGGCGGCGTCCAGATTGGCGGCGCCAAGCACTTTGGGGGCCAGGACGCGCTGTATCTGCTCGGGTGTGGCGCTGCGCACCAGGCCATCGTCTATGACCATGGCGGCGTGCACGATGCCTCGCAATGGGGGCATGGCCCGGTCGATCTGCTGCATCAGCTCGCGGACAGCCTGAGGGCTCGTCACGTCGCATGAAGTCGCGAATACGTTGACGCCACGGGCCTGCAAATCGGCGATCGCCACTTGGGCTGCTTCGGATGCCGGGCCGCTGCGGCTGACCAGTGCAAGGTGCCGGGCGCCTTTGTCGGCCAGCCATTGGGCAGTGCGGAGCCCAAACCCGCCAAGGCCCCCCGTGACCAGGTAGGTACCGTCGCTGTGCAGGACGAGTGCGGCCGGGTCGGCGCTGGAGCGCACGCCGGTGTGTGCGCCGCGTATGCCGTTTCGGTACGTAATGACGATTTTTCCGATCTGCCGCGCCTGCTGCATATGGCGGAAGGCTCCGACGATGTCGTTGGCGTCGAATTCCTGGTAGGGCAGCGGATGCAACACGCCCTGCAGGAACAGCTCCATCATCTCGCCGAACAGTCTGCGGGTCAGGGCAGGGCGTTCGCGCATCAGTTGATCGGCATCGATGCCGAAGTAACTGATGTTGTTGCGGAAGGGCCGCAGCCCGATTCGCGTGTTCTCGTAGAAATCGCGCTTGCCCAGCTCAAGGAATCGGCCAAACGGTTTCAGGACGCGCAGGTTGCGGTTGATGGCTTCGCCCGCCAGCGAATTCAGCACCACGTCGACGCCCTGGCCGTCGGTGTCGGCCAGAATGGCGTCGGCGTAGGCAAGCGAGCGCGAGTCGTAGATATGCCGCACGCCCAACAGGCGCAGGAAGTCGCGCTTTTCGTCGGAACCTGCTGTGGCGTAGATTTCAGCGCCACGCCATTGCGCGAACTGGATGGCCGCGATGCCCACACCGCCCGCGGCGCCGTGAATCAGCACTTTTTCGCCTTCTTCGAGTTGCGCAAGGTGGTGCATCGCGTAATACACCGTGAAGAAGGTGCTGGGTATCGTTGCCGCCGCCTCGAACGAAATGCCGGGCGGTATGCGGGAAATGGCGCTTGCCTTTGTGTTGACACGGTTGGCGAAGCTGGCAGGTCCGAAGCCGACAACGGCGTCACCCGGGCGATACTCTTCGCCGGCGTTGGAGCCCACGCGCAACACGGTGCCGGCAAATTCAAGTCCCAGGGTGGGGCCGGCGAAACCGTTCTCGATGGCTTCGTCGGACAGCACCCCCAGCGCGTACATGACATCTCGGAAGTTGAGACCCGTTGCGTGGACCTCTATCTCGAGTTCGTCGTCTTCCAGTTCAGGGGTCGGGCATGCTTCCCAGCGCAGGTTGCGCAGTTGGCCTGGGAATTCGAAGCCGAGCCGCAGGCGGCTGAAGTTCGCGGCGGCAGCGGGTGGGCTTGCGGGGTGAGGGCGCGTTCGCAGACGCGGCGCGTAGCGTCGCCCCTGTGACGTGATGACGGCTTCCTGTTCGGCGTCGGGCCAGCACAGTTCGCGTTCCACGGCGTCCAGCACTGTGGCGTCGGGTTCTATGTCCGGCAGATCGAGCAGGCGCGCATTGAACTGTGCCGCCTCGTTGATGAGGGTGCGGCCGTATCCCCATAGGGCGGAGTCGCCCGGTGCTCCCGCGCCCGCTTCGCTGGCCAGGTGCTGGCCTGCGCCGGCCGTCAGCAGCCACAGCGTGGCCGGGCTATTGTGGCGTTCAAGGATCTGCGCGATGGAGGCAGCCACAGAACACCGCCGGACCTGGGCTTCGAGCAGTCCCGCTGGGTCGACAGCGTCGCGGACGAGCGACAGGCCGTCGAGGTGGATGACTCCGTCGACACGTTCCAATCGCTCGCAGGCCTGTACGTACACTTGCTCGAGGTTCTCCAGGCGGACTTCGCCCTGGATCAACGCCTTGTGCCCGAGGTCGACCAGGCGTGCGGCCAATGCGTTTGCCAACGCGGATTCACGCGCTGTCGGCCCGGCCAGCAGCAGCCAATTCGTCGGTGGGGCGGGAACCTTGGCGAGCACGGCGGGAACGCTTTCACCGGCCGGCCGCGCTTCTCCGGTAATGATGTATGGGCCGCTGAGGGAGTGGGGACTGAATTCGGCGAACATGCGCGGCGTGCATCCGCGCTGTGTCAGCGCGTCTTGCCAGAATTGCGCCGAATACTGGCAAGAACTCGGCGAGCCGTCATGCGCTTGCGCGCTCCACCAATCAGGACGTGCGCCGGCAATGAAATCGAGCCAAATGATGGGATGCGTACCGAGTATGACGAGGGTTCCACCAGTCTTGAGGTGGGCCCGCGCGTATTCCAGCATCTGCTGCGCATCGTGCGCGCTCGCCGCGTCGGTGTGAAGAATGACCAGGTCGTGTCCGCGGTACGAAAGTTGATCGGGGTTCACCGCCTGCGGAGCTAGCAGGCTGCAACTGGCGTCAGGGTACCGATCAAGCAGGCGCTGGGCGCGCTCTTGCGCGTCGGCATTGGGTGACGCGTAGTGATAATCAGCCAGGCCGAAGTCGAGCGTGTCGCAGCAGTCGGCTGCGAATGCGGGCTCGTGCGCACTGATCTCAAGGACGCCGAAGCGAGAGCCTGCGGGCAGTGCCTGCTGCGCGCGTGTAAGCACCCGGCGCAATGCGTTGCCTAGTTGGACGCGCGCCTGTGATCCGACGATCTTCCGCTTCAAGGCGGCGGGTGAGGCGGCGGCGGGACAAACCGCATCAAGGCTGACACGGCCCTGCACCAGATCCGCCAGGTGTAGCCCGACGCGACCCACTGCGTGGACCACATGGGCGTAGTCGGGATACTCGCGCACCAGGCTGTTCCAGATGTCAATGACGTCGGGCGCGCTGGCGTGCTCATCTACGACAACCGTCCAACCCGAGGGCGTGCGCTCGAGCAGACCGGAATGCACCGCGCGCGCCAGCAAGTTGTCCAGCAAGGGGGCCGTGGCTGGCGACGCCTGTCGGCACCGATCGAGTACCTCGTCATACAGGTGCGAAGATGCTGGCGCCAGCGCTTGGAGGGCGCGCACCAGGAAGCGGTCGCACAGGCTGTCGAGCAAAGGTTCGATCTCGCGTGCATAGCGCAGATACGTGTCGGTTTGCGCGATGGCCTCGGCGGCACTCGCAAGCTCTTCGGCCGTGGTGCCTGCGTCGAGCGTGCTGACTTGACCCCGCGGGTCGTTGGGATGGGGGCTGGGGGTGCCGACCTCGTCCAGGAAGTCGAGAGTTTCGGCGCTGGACCTGGATAGGCGTATGCTTCGAAAGCGTGCTTCATGCACGGCGGCCACCTGGCTGCCGTCGGAATCGAACAACGCGAATTCGGCGGTGAGCGAGTGTGGCCCGCGGTGCAGCAGGCGGGCTCGAGCGTAAGCCGGCGCGCCGCCACCGGCGCGCAACGACAGTCGGCCAATCTTGGCCGGGACGAACGCAACGCCGTGCCCCATGCCGGGATCGTCGCGCAAGAGCTGAATAATGAGTTGGAATGCGCAGTCGAGCAGCGCTGGATGGAGATGACTTTGGTCCAGGCCAGCCTGGTCCGCTGCGGCGGGTTCAAGGACGGCGAGAATGGTGTCAGGAGACAGGCACCATCCATGTTTGATGGCCTGGAACGTCGGCCCGTAGGAAAGTCCGACCGCGTGCGTCAGCTGCGTGTGGATTTCCCCGGTGAAATCGGGCTCGCATTCAGGCGCCTGGATAGCGGCATCGGTGAACAAGGCCGAGCCTGGCTCCCGCAGTATGCGGGCGGCCGCATGCAGTGTCCACGGGTCGCCGCCTCCTGCGTCCTTGGCCAGGATGCGCAAGCCGCCATCGGCCGTGTCCAGCAAGATGCGAAGCCGTTTGGAAGGGCTCTGCGCAAGCAGAAGCGGCGCGCGGATTTCGAGTTCTTCGATTTCCGCCCATGCGCCGGGCTGCCATTGCACGGCTGCCGCCAACGCGATTTCGGCAAAGCCCGTGCCGGGAAACACGACGGCGTCGCCGACAATGTGGTCGGCCAGCCAGGGATACAACGTGGTGTCGAGCTCGTTTTCCCAGATCCCTTCGTGCTGCCGCAGGGGATATCCCAATAGGGGATGAACCTTGGTACGTTGCAGTTGCCCGAGCGATTCGGCGGTGACCGGGTGCCAATGGCGCTCACGCTGCCAGGGGTACGCCGGCAGGGTGATATGGCGGCCTTCCCAGGGGAACAGGTCGTCCCAATTGATTCTGGCGCCGCTGCACAGCGCCTGGCCGGCGGTGTCCCGGATTTTTGCAGGATCGTCGTTGCCCCGGCTTGCGGTAAGGAGCACGCGGCCCTTGATTTCCGCGCTGGACAGCGCGTCGTTGATGTAGGAACGCAGTACAGGGTGCGGTCCTATTTCGATGTACACATTCTCGCCATGGGCGACGAGCCGATCGACGGCATGCTGGAAGCGTACCGGCTCGCGAACGTTGCGCCACCAGTACTCGCCGTTGAGCTCCGTGCCGTCGAGCTGGTCGCCGGTAATAGTAGAGTAGAACGGTATCTCGCCAGTTCGTGGCGAGAGATTGGACAGGACCTTGCGCAACCCGTTGCGTATCGGGTCCATCGCGGCACTGTGGAAGGCATAGTCGAGGTCGAGCCGTTTATGGAACACCTGGCGTTCGCCGAGGGCGGCTTCTACGGCGGCCAGGGCGCTCGGGTCGCCAGCCAGGGTGGCACCCCGTCCGCTGTTGTAACCCGCCACGCATACGGCGTCGGCAAGCTGCAGCTCGGCCAGCAGTGCCTCGGCGGTGCCTCCGTCGATACCCACAGCCGTCATGGCGCCGTTGCCCTTGGTGGTGCCCTGCAGGCGGCTGCGATGAAAGATGACTTGCGCGGCGTCTGCGAGGGATAAAGCGCCGCAGGCCCAGGCCGCGGCGACTTCGCCGACGCTATGGCCCACGACGGCGGTGGGGCTGACACCGCGCTGGGCGAGCATGCGGGTGATGCCGACCTGGATGGCGAAGAGCGCGGGCTGCGCGATCTCGGTGCGTTCGTACTGATCGTTACGATCTTCCTTCGCCAGTTCGTCGGCCAAGCGATACCCGGACAGGGGTTCGAAGACGGTGTCGATCTCGTGTACCGCTTCCGCGAACGCCGGTTCGGTGAGCAAGTGGCGCCCCATGCCGGTCCACTGCGAGCCATTGCCGGAGAAGACGAAGACGGGCCCCTGCGCCTGCGGAACTGCGCTGCCGGAAGAAACGGTGTAGCGCGCGGAGTCACCCTCCGCAAACCGGGTTAATGCCTGCGCGACGGCGTCGCTCTCGGTGCCGTAGACCACGGCACGCTCGGTATGCCACTCGCGCCTCATGGCGGCGTGGTAGGCGACGTCGTACAGCGCGCGCGCCGACTGGCCTCGCAGCACGGCGGCAAGTTGCCGGGCAGCCGCCTTCAGTGCTTCGGGCGTCTTGCCCGAGACAACCACAGGCAGGGCGACGGTGTTGGCCAGTTTGTCGGCGTGTTCGTCACCGGTGCGGGGCGGGCTTTGCAGAATGACGTGCGCGTTGGCACCGCCGAATCCGAACGAGTTCACGCCGATCGTGAGTGGACCGGACTGGCGCAACGGGAAGTTCTGCCGCGTGACGGCGATGTTCCAGCTTTCGAAATCGATGGCCGGATTCAGCTCCTGGATGCCGATGGTCGCCGGGACGACCCGATGCTGAAGGGTATAGATGGCCTTTACGAGGCCCGCCACCCCGGACGCAGCTTCGAGGTGCCCCAGGTTGCTCTTGATGGACCCGATAGGCAAGGGGTTGTCCGGGCGGCGCTGTTGCCCCAACGCCGCGCCGATGGCACGGGTTTCGATCGGATCGCCGACCGCGGTACCTGTACCGTGGGCCTCCAGGTAATCGATGTCGTCTGGTGAAATGCCCGCCTGTTCGTACACCTGGCGCATGAGGGCCACTTGCGCATCGGCATTGGGCACGGTCAGGCCGGACTTGCGGCCGTCAGTGTTCACGGCGGTCGCGGGCACGACGGCCAACACGCGATCGCCGTCGGCCATGGCCTGGTCGTAATCTTTCAGCAGGAACAGGCCTCCGCCTTCCGAACGGACATATCCGTCGCCGGAGGCGTCGAAGACTTTGCATCTGCCGCCAGGCGAGAGCATGGAGGCTTTGGAAAAGGTGATGAATCCGTAAGGGTGCAAGTGCAGGCTGACCCCTCCGGCGATTGCCATGGAGGTTTCGCCCGTGACAATGGCGCGGCAGGCCTGGTGGAAGGCGACCAGGGATGAAGAGCAGGCCGTGTCGACGGCCATGCTTGGACCATGCAGGTCGAACAGGTAAGACAGCCTGTTGGCAGCGATGCTGGAGGTATTTCCCGTGGCCATCGACGCATCGACGGCGCCCACATCGTCTGCCATGCGGTAGGCGTAGTCGGCGCTCGCTATACCTATATAGACGCCGCAATCGCTGCCGCGCAGGGAAGAGGGACGGATGCCCGCATGTTCGATGGCTTCCCAGCATAGTTCCAGCAGCAATCGTTGCTGGGGATCCATCAGGGCGGCTTCACGGGGCGAGATGCCGAAAAATTGCGCGTCGAACCCCGACACGTCACCTATGGACCCAGCGGCAAACGTGTAGGCAGTGCCCGGATGGTCTTTGGCTGGATGCAGGTAGGCGTCTTGCGCCCAACGATCGCTGTCTACCTGGGTAACCAGATCGCGCCCATCGAGCAGGTCGGACCAGTACCGTTCAGTGTCGGTCTGCGGGAAACGGAACGAAAGTCCCACGACGGCAACACGCTTTGCCATGTATATCTTCCTTCGAACAAACAGCTCAGTGTTCTTATTTATTTTGTGGCCACGGATCGACAATGCCGAAGCCGTTGGCATTGGCGTCGGGCTGGATTGGTCTGCAGGCAGACATCAGCCGGGGTGCCGTGGAGGGCCAGGAAGGTAGTGGGAAAATCGGTAGTTTCCTTGCAAAATTTGGCCTGTCGACGCTTCTGAATAAAGCGCCGGATCAGTCCCAGCAGATAGCGGAGTGCCCATTATCGCCACGATGTTAGCTATTTCGAGTGGCGAGATTTTACAGATTATTGGCATAACCACGCCGCCCTACGCTGCACTGCAAGATACAGATACAAAACGTTGTCGCAGCCCTCGGCCTTTGCGGAACTTGCCGGGACTTAACGCGTCATGGGGCCGGATTAGACCCCAAGGCGGAAAAAAGCGAAAGCGGATGGGCAGATAATGGTAACAAAAAGTTATAAAACAGCCAAATTCTGGTGCCGAGACATACCTCGTTTCGGAAGTATTAGATGGTTTAAATATGGTTTGAAACAAAAAGAAAAGGCCCCTGGCGGGGCCTTGAAACATAACGGCAGTTCAGTTCGCAGCAATAACCTTATTTGAATGCCGTTTTGCTTCCGTCTTTATGCCAGGTGAATACCTGAAATTCGAATTCGTTCAGGTCACCCTGTTCATTCCAGGATGTTTTGCCAATAGGGGTTTCGAAGGTATTCGCGTGCAGGTACTGCGCCACCTTGGTGGGGTCGGTGCTGCCCGAGCCCTTGATGGCGTCCGCGATGACTTGCGTGGCGGCGTAGGCGGTGAGCTGGAAAGCGCCGCTGGCATTGCGCTTTTTGCTTTCAAAGGCCTGGACGATCTCGGCGTTTGCCGGATTCTGCGTGAAATCGGCCGGCAGGGTCAGCAGCATGCCTTCGGCCGCGTCGCCGGCGATGGCATTGATGTCGGGGTTGCCGACGCCTTCAGGGCCCATGAACTTGGCCTTCACGCCTTGCTCATTGGCCTGGCGCAGCAGCAGGCCCATTTCGGGGTGGTAGCCGCCGTAGTACACAAAGTCGACGTTGTTGGACTTGAGCTTGGTGATGACGGCCGAGTAGTCACTGTCGCCGGCATTGATGCCCTCGAACACGACGACTTTGACGCCGCCCTTCTCGAGGTTGTCCTTGACGGCGGTGGCGATGCCCTGGCCATAGGATTGTTTATCGTGCAGCACCGCGACGGAGGCGGGCTTGATCTTGTCGAGCACGAACTTGGCCGCGGCCGGACCTTGCTGGTCGTCTCGGCCGATCGTACGGAAGATGAACTCGTAGTTCTTGCCGTCGGTGAGGGCGGGCGAGGTGGCAGACGGGGTAATCATGACCACGCCTTCGTTGTTGTAGATGTCGGCCGCGGCGATGGTGGCACCCGAGCATACGTGGCCCACAACGAAACCGATTTCGTCGTTGACCACGCGGTTGGCGGCGACCGGGCCCTGCTTGGGTTCGCAGCCGTCATCGATGACCACGGTTTCGAGCTTCTTGCCATCGACGCCGCCAGCGGCATTGATGCGTTCGACGGCCGTGTCCACGCCTTCGCGGACCATGGCGCCGTACTGGGTGACCGGGCCCGTGGTGGGGCCGACGACCCCGATCTTGATGCTTTGCGCATGCGCGCCGGCCGATAGGCCGACGCCGACGGCCAGGCCGAATGCGGCCAGCACCGGGGTGAGGCGGAATGATTGTGTCATGGGAAACCTCCTTTGCGTCGTTATGTAAGCCGACCCCGGGCGTGGGCCCGCGCGGCTTGTGGAGGCAAGCATACATGAAACATCGGTGATCTTGCGGTGCCACGAGGGATGATCCACAGCGCTGTGCGGCGCGCTCCTATATGCCGCCAGGCGTATATGCAAAAGACGATTAATTCGTTTGCGATCTTAGGCGGGCGCGGCATCATGGGCGCCATGAGATTCCAACCGATCCTCGTTCCGGGCTGGAAAGACTCCGGGCCCGCCCATTGGCAGACGCGCTGGCAGCAGTGCGTGCCGAACGCCCAGCGCGTTCGGCAGCCAGAGTGGCTCGCGCCTGTTCCCGCCGTGTGGACGGCCACGGTGGCGGCCCATGTGGATGCCGCGTCATGTCCGGTTCTGTTGATTGCCCATAGTCTGGGCTGCCTGGCCGTAGTGAACTTGCCGGTTCCGCTGCGTACCAAGGTGGCCGGCGCATTGCTGGTGGCCCCGGCCGACGTCGAGCAAGCCGGCATGCCCGAATGCCTTCGGATCTTCGGGCCTGTGCCGGCGCGATCACTATCTTTCCAGTCGGTGGTGGTGGCCAGCGACAATGACCCGTACTGCAAGCTGGAGCGGGCGCGCCAATTCGCCGCCGCCTGGGGCAGCCGTTTCGAGCTGGTGCCGCAGGGCGGTCATCTGAACGAAGAAAGCGGCCTGGAAGATTGGCCGCAAGGTCTCAAGCTGCTGTCGGCGCTGCGGCGCCGGGCAGTGTGGCGCGTGACGGCGCCTCTGCCCCGCGTGTCCCCCGTCCCGGCTGCGCTGGAGGCCGGCGCGTCCCGTTGAGCGTGCACGCGGGCCAGGGCTGGCCGCAAGCGCCTGTGAATGTTCAGGTGTCCTGTACTCGGCGGCCGGTGTCGCTTTCGAACCAGTGCAGCGCATGGCGGCCATCCGGCCCGATGCTGATCTGGTCGCCGGGCCGGGCGGGGTGTTCGGCCAGCTGGCGGGTTGCGCAGCGCACGACGACCGCTATCTGGCCGCTGCGGCAGTGCACCAGCTGTTCGGAACCCAGTGTCTCGACCATTTCGACTTCGGCGTTCAATCCCTGGGCGTTGAGCATCATGTGTTCTGGCCGCATGCCCAGAATGACGGAGCGACCTCGCACAGGTGGGGGCACTTGAAGGGGCGAGAGATCCAGGGGCACCCCGTCGTGCGTCTGCATGGTGCCATCGCCCGAGACATGCACCGGCAGCAGATTCATGGGGGGTGATCCGATGAATCCGGCCACGAAGGTCGACGCCGGTCGGTCGAAGACTTCCATGGGCGTTCCGATCTGTTCCGGAACCCCCTGGTACATGACGATCATGCGGTGTGCCAGCGTCATGGCTTCGACCTGGTCGTGCGTGACATACAGGCTGGTGGTGCGCAGGCGCCGGTGCAGCTTCATGATTTCGAGCCGCATCGCCACGCGCAGCTTTGCGTCCAGGTTGGAAAGCGGTTCGTCGAACAGGAACACCTTGGGCTCGCGCACTATCGCGCGGCCCATGGCCACGCGCTGACGCTGGCCACCGGACAGCTGGCGCGGCCGGCGGTCGAGCAATTGGTCAAGTTCGAGGATCTGCGCGGCGGCCTCGACGCGCCTGCGTATGTCGTCTTTCGAGAACTTGCGGATCTTCAGCCCGTAGGCCATGTTCTCGAACACGCTCATGTGCGGGTAAAGCGCGTAGTTCTGGAACACCATGGCGATGTCGCGTTCAGCAGGCTCGAGGTTGTTCACCACTTTGCCGTCGATCAGGATTTCGCCGCTGGTGACCGTTTCCAGGCCCGCGACCATGCGCATCAGGGTGGACTTGCCACAGCCCGACGGCCCGACGATCACGATGAATTCACCGTCCTGCACTTCGGCATCGATGCCATGAATGACGGCGACGTCGCCAGCATAGGTTTTCTTGACGTTGCGAAAGCTGAGAGTAGCCATGGAGGGTTCTTTGTTAGCGAAGCGGGGCGCGCTTTATTTCTCGGTGTCGACCAGGCCCTTGACGAACCATTTCTGCATCAGGATCACCACGAGGGCAGGGGGGACCATGGCCAGCATGGCCGTGGCCATGGTGATGTTCCATTCCGTGACGCTGTCGCCCCCGCTGATCATGCGCTTGATGCCGATGACCACCGGGTACATGTTTTCCTGTGTGGTGATCAGCAGCGGCCACAGGTACTGGTTCCAGCCGTAAATGAACTGAATGACGAACAGCGCGGCGATGCTGGTGCGCGACAGCGGCAGCAGTACGTCGCGAAAAAAACGCAGCGGGCCGGCGCCGTCGATGCGCGCAGCTTCGACGAGTTCGTCGGGCACGGTCATGAAGAACTGGCGAAACAGAAAGGTGGCGGTGGCGGACGCTATCAAGGGCAGCGTCAGGCCGGCGTAGCTGTTGAGCAGTCCCAGGTCGGCGACGACTTTGTAGGTGGGCGCGATGCGCACCTCTACCGGAAGCATCAGCGTGACGAAGATCATCCAGAAGAAGAACATGCGTCCGGGAAACCGGAAGTACACCACCGCAAAGGCCGACAGCAGCGAGATGGCAATCTTGCCGATCGATATGACCAGGGCCATGACGAGGCTGACATACAGCATGCGCCCCACTCCGGCGCCGGCGAGGGCTCGTGCGTAGTTGTCTGCGAAGTGAGGGCCGGGCAGCAGCGACATGGGCGCCGCCGCGACTTCCTGCGCGGTCTGCGTCGACGCGACGAAGGTGACGTAAAGGGGAAATGCCACCAGCGCCACGCCGCAAAGCAGTATCACGTGAGCCAGTATGTCGAGCCAGGGACGGCGTTCAACCATGGTGTCGGTGCCTTAAGGATCAGTATTGCACTTTCCGGTCGATGTAGCGGAACTGCGCTACGGTCAGGGTGACCACGATGACCATCAGTACGACGGACTGGGCCGCGGATGAGCCCAGGTCCAGCCCGTGAAATGCGTCGCTGTACACCTTGTAGACCAGTATCGAGGTAGATGTTCCCGGACCACCTTGGGTGGTGGTGTCAACGATGGCGAAGGTGTCGAAGAACGCATAGATGATATTGACCACCAGCAGGAAGAACGTGGTGGGCGACAGCAGCGGGAACACGATGGTCCAGAAGCGCCGCGCGGGCGTGGCGCCATCGATGGCTGCCGCCTCGATCAGTGATCGCGGAATGGACTGCAGGCCGGCGAGGAAGAACAGGAAGTTATACGAGATCTGCTTCCAGATGGCGGCGATGACGACCAGGGTCAAGGCCTGGTCGCCGTCGAGGCGGGGATTCCAGCCGACGCCCATATTGTGCAGCGCGACGGCGAGTATGCCCACCGAGGGCGAGAACAGGAACAGCCACAACACGCCCACTACGGCGGGCGCGACGGCGTAAGGCCAGATAAGCAGCGTTTTATAGAGGCTTGCGCCGCGCATGACCCGGTCGGCCATGACGGCCAGGAGCAGCGACACAGCGAGGCCCACGAAGGCCACCAGCACCGAGAAGACGGCGGTGACGTGGAAAGAATTCCGGTAGTCAGCCTGACGGAACAGTTCGATGAAATTGGCCAGGCCGACGAATTCCGAAGACAGGCCAAATGCGTCCTGAAGCTGCAACGACTGCCACATGGCCTGGCCAGCCGGCAGAAAGAAGAACACCAGTGTCACGGCGATCTGGGGAGCCAGCAGCAGGTAGGGAAGGGTTTTGTGCCGGAAGACGACGCGTTTTTCCATGAATGTTCGCCGTTTGTGCCAACGGCGACGCAAGGGTCGCCGCGGAAAGGCAGCCTGAAAAAAGGCGCCAGCTCGAGGAGCGGGCGCCGTACCGGGCCGTTTACTTGATGCTCTTCTCGAACTTCTCGAGCAATTCGTTGCCGCGCGTCACCATGGTCTTGACCCCGTCCTGCGCGCTGGCCTTGCCGGCCATGATGCGTTCGATCTCCTGATCCTCGATTTCGCGGATCTGCGGCAGGAATCCCAGGCGCAGGCCACGGGATTGCGCAGTGGTCTCTACGTCGAGCTGCTTGACGCCCACCTCGGTGCCCGGATTCTTGTCATAGAAGCCTTGCTTTTTGGTGAGTTCGTAGGCGGCCTTGGTGACCGGGACGTAGCCCGTCTGCTGATGCCAGCGTGCCGCGACTTCGGGGCTGGCCAGATAGTGGAAGAACTTGGTCACACCCTTGTAGACTTCGGGCGACTTCTTGGCGAACACCCATAGCGAGGCGCCGCCGATGATCGTGTTCTGCGGCGCGCCCGCCACGTCGGCGTAGTAGGGCAGGGTCGATGTGCCGAATTCGAACTTTGCGTTCTTGGAAATGTTGGCGCGCAAGCCGCTGGAGCCGGTGATCATGGCGCACTTGCCGCCGATGAACAGCGAGTTGGGCTGGTCGCCGCGGCCGCCGTACATAAAGATGCCGTCTTTGGCGAGCTTGGCCAGGTTGTCGAGGTGTTTTACATGCAGAGGCGTGTCGAAAGCCAGGCGGGCGTCAAGGCCGCCGAATCCGTTGTCCTGGGTGGCGTACGGTACGTTGTGCCAGGCAGAGAAGGTCTCGAGCTGCACCCACGACGGCCACGAGGTCGTATAGCCGCATTCCTGGCCGGCGGCCTTCAGTTTCTGACCCGCCTCAGCCAGCTCTTCCCAGGTCTTGGGCGGCTTCTCGGGATCGAGGCCGGCCTTCTTGAAAGCGTCTTTGTTGTAGTAGAAGACCACGGTCGAGCTGTTGAACGGCATGGACACGAGCTTGCCGTCCTGCGACGAGTAGTAACCCGCCACGGCGCCGATGAACGCTTTGGGGTCGAGCGGCTCGCCAGCTTCTTCGGACATCTGTTGGACGGGCATGATGGCGCCCTTGGCGTACATCATGGTCGCGGTGCCGACCTCGAAAACCTGCAGGATATCGGGCGCGTTGCCCGCCCGGAAGGCGGCGATGCCGGCATTCATGGATTCGCCGTAGTTGCCCTTGTAGACGGCGTTGATCTTGTAGTCGGCATTCTGCTTGTTGAAGTCCTGGACCAGTTCGTTGACCCGCTCGCCCAAGGCGCCTTCCATGGAGTGCCAGAACTGGATATCGGTGACTGCCTGGGCCGTAGTGGCGGCAAACGCCGCGCACAGCGCGGCAAAAGTCATGGCTAAACGGTGCGATCGCATGGAAGGGTCCTCCGGGTTGCGTTGCCGTGGACAGGGTGTCCGTCCGCGGAAATCACGACACCTTATGTATGGTCTGTGACAGAGACGTGACTTTTACATCCCGCGCTAGCGCTGTCAAATACCCGCTAGACTACTCCGGGACGGGGATTCCAGGGGTTTTCGAAGGTATCCGGTTCTGCGCGCGTGGCGTTCGCTGGCTGCCCGGCGTCACGCCAGGGTGCGCCCGCGCCGCAAAGGCGCGCTCGGCACCGGCAAGCGCCTTCAGCGGGTGCCGTGCGGCAGCCCCGGCGGTCGGGCGAGGTTCCACATCAGCGCACGGAATGGCGCGAGCATGCTGAGATTGACGGCGAGCTTGATCACGAGGTCGCCGAGCATCCACGTGACCCACGGCGTACCGGTGGCCGCAAATGCCACGCTGAAGAATATTGCGGTGTCGAGCACGGCGCCGACGGTGCCGGACAGAAGGGGCGCCTGCCACCACCGCCGGTCCCTCAGCCGGTCGAAGACCTGGATATCGGCCAGTTGCGCGCATATATAGGCCAGGCCGGACGCCAAGGCAATGCGCGGCGAAGCCACCCAGACAGAAACCACCAGTGCCGCCGCGAAGCCGGCCCAGGCGACGCGACGGGCCGCCGCCGGGCCGAATCGGCGGTTGAGCACGTCTGTAACCAGGAATGCGACGGGATACGAGAGGCCGCCCCAGGTCAGCCAGTCGTTCAGTGGAACCTGGACCAGGACGTTGGAGCCGACGACGATCAAGCCCATGCAGAATATCGCCACGGCGATCTGCCGCGGCGTCATGGGCTGATATCGCCTGGCCTGAGTCATTTGCCGAACTCGCTGGCGAGTTCTCGGGAACGTTGCGCCGCAGCCTGCAGGGCCCGCTCGACGATGGCAGGAAAGTCGGCCTGCTGCAGCACATTCAGGGCGGCGGCCGTGGTGCCGCCCTTCGAGGTGACACGTTCGCGCAGTATGTCCGGAGAGTCTGCAGACTGCGCGGCCAGCTGCGTCGCGCCGGCCAGCGTGCCCAGGGCGAGCTGGCGGGCCTGATGGTGGGTCAGCCCCACGGCGACGCCGCCGGCGATGAGGGCTTCCAGGAACAGGAACACGTACGCTGGCCCGCTGCCCGACAGAGCGGTGACGGCGTCCAGCGCTTCGTCGTTATCGACCCAGACGACCTGGCCGACTGCGGCCAGCAGGCTCTCGGCCAGCTGGCGGCCTTCGGTATCGACGCCGGACAGGGCCGCCAGGCCGGTGACGCCGGCGCCGACCAGCGCGGGCGTGTTGGGCATGCAGCGCACCAGGTTCTGCCACGGGGCGCCGGGTTCGCCCAGCCAGTCGGCCAGCGTGTCGCCACGGATGCCGGCGGCCACGCTGATGACGAGCGTGCCGGGCCGCAGCCAGGGGCGCGTGGCGGCGACTGCGTCGCGAAGTTGCTGCGGCTTGACGGCGTAGATCCAGACCCTGCAGGCCTGCAGGGCGGCATCGGGGTGAGCGGCGGCGGTAGCGCCGCGGCCGCGCCAGGTTTCCTGAACGCCGGGGCTGGGGTCGACCACGTGCAGATTGCCCGCAGGACACGTTTTGCCGGCCAGGCCGGCCGCCAGGGCGGTGGCCATATTGCCGCCGCCGATAAAGCCAATAGAAAGCTGAGAGTCCATGGGGCGCAATTGTAGCCGGGGCGGCTGCTGGCCTGCGCAAGCGCGGTGTAAGGATTCTGTCAGATACTTGCGGCGCCAGTGGCGGACTGCCTGGCCCCTGATGTAAGCATGCAGGGCCTGTGGCGCAAGCACCCACCCGGCGCAAAAGAGGCGCGCCAGCACAGCGCGTCCCCGTTAATTAAATTGCCACAAATATTGGGGAATACACGCAGTGACACCGCAAGGTGCTGCTCGCAGAATACCGCCCACGCTGTACTTTTGCCCAAGAAGCCAGCAACGGCCGCATCGGCCCGCCGGGTATCCCCCAGCGCCTCCGACCCGTCCCGAGCTGTCCATCCCTATCGCTGGAGAATCCGAATGAAGCTTCTGCAACGCGTTACCCCAGTCGCCATGGCTTTCGGGGCGCTGCTCCTGGCCGGCGCCGCCCAAGCCGCCGACACCATCAAGATCGGCATCCCGCAGCCCATGACCGGGCCCAATACGCAGTACGGCACGCAGATTCAGGCCGGCGCCCTCACTGCGATCGAAACCATCAACGCCCAGGGCGGCGTGAAAGGCAAGAAGCTCGAACCCATTCTCATCGATGACGGCTGCGAGCCGAAGCAGGCCGTCCCGGCCGCCAACCGCGTGGTCAACTCCGGCGCCAAGTTCGCCGTGGCCCACGCCTGCTCCGGCGTGACGGTGCCCGCCGTCAATGTGTACGAACAAGAGGGCATCGTGGCCATCACCCCGGGCGCCACGTCGCCCCTGGTGACCGACACCACCAAGCCGCATTTCTTCTTCCGTACGATCGGCCGCGATGACCAGCAAGGCCCGTTCGCGGCCCGTTACATTGCCGAAACCCTGAAGCCGCAGAAAGTGGCCGTACTGCACGACAAGCAGACCTACGGTTCGGGCGTCGCCACTCAGGTCAAGGAATCTCTCGAGCAGAACAAGGTCAACGTTGCCCTCTTCGAAGGGATCAATGTGGGCGATAGCGATTATTCGGCTGTCATCACCAAGCTCAAGTCGGCCGGCGTCGACCTGGTTTACTTCGGCGGCTACCACCCCGAACTCGGCCTTCTGCTGCGCCAATCGCGCGAACAGGGCCTGAACGTGCAATTCATGGGCCCCGAGGGTACCGCCAACCAGGATCTGGTCGCGATTGCCGGCCCGGCCATCGACGGCCTGCTGGTGACGCTGCCTTCCGATTTCACCAAGCTGCCCGGCAACGAAGGCATCGTGAAGGCGTTTCATGACGCCAAGCGCGATCCCGACGGCGCTTTCCAGATGCCTGCCTACGCGGCCGTGCAGATTCTGGTGAAGAGCATCGAAGCGGTCGGCGAAGACCCCAACAAGGTGGCTGACTACATGCACAAGACGGCGTTCGATACTGCCATCGGCAAGGTCGAATACGACGCCAAGGGCGACCTGAAGGACTTCGAATTCGCCGTCTTCAAGTGGGACAAGGACGGCAAGAAGACCCAGCTGTAAACTCGCGCCCCCCCGGCTATCCGCCGGGGCTTGAACGCACGCCCAGGTTTCCGGCTCCGGGTCGTCCTACCGGAGCCGGAACTATTTGGAGCATAGGTACATCCATGTCAGACCTTATCCCCCAACTTACCCAGCAGGTCTTCAATGGCCTTTCGCTGGGAGCGATCTACGCGCTGATTGCCATTGGCTACACAATGGTCTACGGCATCATCGGTATGATCAACTTCGCCCACGGCGAGATCTACATGATCGGCGCCTACGTGGGCCTGGTCACGCTTACCGCCATCGGCACCAACAGCGGCCTGCCTCTGCCGTTCATCATAGCGGCGATGCTGCTGGTGGCCATTGCCGTCACCGGCGTCTACGGCTTCAGCGTTGAACGTGTCGCCTATCGTCCGGTGCGCGGCAGCCAGCGGCTGGTGGCGCTGATCTCGGCCATCGGTATGTCGATATTCCTGCAGAACTGGGTTGCACTTGGCCAAGGCGCGCGCGACATGGCTGTTCCTTCGCTGATATCCGGTTCGGTCCAGTTCCACCTGGGCTCCGACTTCGACGTCACGCTGCCATACTCGCGCATGATGATCATCGTGGTTACCGTACTGCTGATGGTGGCGCTGGCGTTGTTCATCAAGCATTCGCGCATGGGCCGTGCATCGCGTGCCTGCTCGCAGGACATGCATATGGCGAACCTGCTTGGCATTGATACCAACCGGGTCATCTCTTTCACTTTCGTGCTGGGCGCCATGCTGGCCGCGGTGGGCGGCGTACTCATCGCCATCACGATAGGCAAGCTCAACCCGTTCATCGGGTTCCTTGCCGGCATCAAGGCCTTCACGGCCGCGGTGCTGGGGGGCATAGGCAGCATTCCCGGTGCGATGCTGGGCGGCGTACTGCTGGGGCTGGCCGAGACCTTGGCGGCTGCCTATATCTCGTCCCAGTACAAGGACATCGTCGCCTTCTCGCTGCTGGTGCTCATCCTGCTGTTCCGCCCATCGGGGCTGCTCGGCAAACCTGAAGTGGAAAAAGTCTGATGGCCAACAACACACTCAAAAACGCCACGATGGCGGCCGTGTTGACGGCCATTATCGTCATGCCGGTGTTCGGGCTGCAGCTGGTTCGCCAGGGCGCCCGCACGCACCTGGAAGCCCACTGGGAAATGGTGGCCCTGGCGGCCGCCGTGGTTTTCGTATTCCAGCTGATCCGTCCGTGGCTGGCCAAGCCGTTCCAGAAGCTGAAGACCAGCATCCCGGTGCTGCCCGCGGCGCCGGCCAAGGGCAATAAGTGGCTGATCGCGCTGCTGATCGCGGCGGCGGTGATCTGGCCGTTCTTCAGCGGCCGCAGCTCGGTCGACATCGCCACGTTGGTACTGATCTACGTGATGCTGGGCCTGGGCCTGAACATTGTGGTGGGCTTCGCAGGCCTGCTGGACCTGGGCTTCGTGGGTTTCTATGCGGTGGGCGCCTATACGTACGCGCTGCTGTTCCACTGGGCTGGATGGGGGTTCTGGGAGGCGCTGCCGCTGGCGGGCGCGATGGCGGCGCTGTTCGGTTTCATACTGGGCTTTCCGGTGCTGCGCCTGCGCGGCGACTATCTGGCCATCGTGACGCTGGGCTTCGGTGAAATCATTCGCCTGCTGCTCATCAACCTGAACTTCATCACCGGCGGACCCGACGGCATTTCGGGCATTCCGAAGCCGACGGTCTTCGGCCTGGAAATGACTCGCCGCGCCAGCGAAGAGGGTACGCGCACCTTTCACGAGGTCATGGGCTGGACCTTCAGCAACCAGCACATGGTGAATTACCTGTACCTCATGGCATTGGCCTTGGCGCTGTTGACGCTGTTCGTGTCGACTCGCCTTATCCGCATGCCGGTAGGCCGCGCCTGGGAAGCCTTGCGCGAAGACGAGATCGCCTGCCGTTCCCTGGGGCTGAACCCTACGCGCATCAAGCTGTCGGCGTTCACGCTGGGCGCGATGTTCGCCGGCTTTGGCGGCGCATTCTTCGCGGCGCGTCAGGGTATGGTGAATCCGGAATCCTTCACGTTCATCGAATCGGCGCTGATCCTGGCCATTGTGGTGCTGGGCGGCATGGGTTCGCAGGTGGGCGTGATTCTCGCGGCCATTCTGCTGACGGTGCTGCCTGAAGTGGCGCGCGAGTTCGCCGAATACCGCATGTTGATCTTCGGCCTGGTCATGGTGTTGATGATGATGTGGCGTCCACAAGGGCTGCTGCCCATGAAGCGTCCTCACGTGGAGCTGGCCAAATGAGTGAAGTATTGTTGAAAGTGTCCGGGCTGAGCATGCGCTTTGGCGGCCTGCTGGCCGTGGACAGCGTGGGTTTCGAAGTAAAGCGTGACGAGGTCTTCGCCATCATCGGTCCCAACGGCGCCGGCAAGACCACGGTGTTCAACTGCGTGGGGGGCTTCTACAAGCCCACGGCAGGCGAGATCATCATGGATGGCAAGCCCATCAACGGCCTGCCCAGTCACAAGGTGGCTCATCACGGCCTGGTGCGCACGTTCCAGAACGTCAGGCTGTTCAAGCAATTGACCGTGCTGGAAAACCTGCTCGTGGCTCAGCACACGCAAGTCGAATCGCGCCTGCTTCCCGGGCTTCTGAAGCTGAAGTCTTACCGGAAGTCAGAAGCCGACGCGCTGGCGCGCGCGGCGCAATGGCTGGACTTCATGGGCCTGCGCGAGTTTGCCAACCGCGAAGCCGGCTACCTGGCCTATGGGCATCAGCGCCGCCTGGAAATCGCGCGCTGCATGATCACCAAACCGCGCCTGTTGATGCTCGATGAGCCGGCGGCTGGGCTGAACCCCCAGGAAAAACGCGATCTGCAGCAATTGATCGACCAGCTGCGCCGTGAATTCGGCGTGGCGGTTTTGCTCATCGAGCACGACATGAGCCTGATCATGGGGATTTCCGACCGCATTCTGGTCATGGAGCACGGCAAACCTATCACTACCGGAACCCCCGACCAGGTGCGCTCGGACGAGCGGGTCATCAAGGCGTACCTGGGGGAAGAATGATGCTGAAGCTGGACAATATCCATACGTATTACGGCGCCATCCAGGCCTTGAACGGAGTGTCCGTGGAGGTGAAGCAGGGTGAGATCGTGACGCTGATCGGCGCCAACGGCGCCGGCAAGACCACGCTGCTGATGACAGTTTGCGGTAACCCGCGTGCCCGCGAAGGCACCATCACGTTCGAGGGCGAGGACATCACCCGGAAAGAGACCCACCACATCATGCGCTCGGGCATCGCGATCTCACCCGAGGGCCGCCGGGTATTCAAAGACCTGACCGTGGCCGAGAATCTGATGATGGGCGGTTTCTTCGCCAGCCGCGACGAAATCCAGTCTGGGCTGGAGCACGTCTACGGACTGTTTCCCCGCCTGAAAGAACGGGCGGGGCAGCGGGCGGGGTTGATGTCGGGCGGCGAACAGCAGATGCTGGCCATAGGGCGGGCCCTGATGACGCGGCCCAAACTGCTGCTGCTGGACGAGCCCACACTGGGCCTCGCGCCGCTGATCATTGCGCAGATCTTCGACATCATCCGTACCATACGTGAGCAGGGCGTCACCGTGTTCCTGGTAGAGCAGAACGCCAATAAAGCCCTGCAGGTGGCCGACCGCGGCTATGTGCTCGAGAATGGCCAGGTCGTGCTGCAGGACACGGGCGCCAATCTGCTGGTGAACAAGGACGTGCGCAAGGCCTATCTGGGCGGGTGAGCGACGCGGGTGCGCCGCCTTACGTTTTTAGCCGTGGCGGCGGCGCATGGCTGCTGCCGGTGGGCGGTGCTGCCAGCAGCAGGGCGCTGCGCATCGTGCCTGCCACGGGTGGCCAGCCAGTCCAGGCGTGGTTCAGGCGTGGCTCAGGCCAGGCCCTCGGCGCTGAGCGCCGCCCGGACTCCGGAGTCGGCCTCCATACGCTGGAAGAACGACGCCAGATTGTTCATGCCGGCCAGATCGATATGCTTGGCGTGAGCCCAGCGCAGCACCACGTACAAGTAGGCATCGGCGATCGACGGCTGGTCGCCCGCCAGGAACTGCTTGCCGTCGAGCTGCTTGTCCAGTTGGGAGAACAACGTGCTCAGCTGGCTTGCCGCCCCGGCGCGCAGTTTTTCCTGTGCGGCTTCGTCATCGGGCAGATATCGCGGGGCACCGAAGATCAGCGTGAACGTGCGGTGTACGTCGGAGTTGATGTAGCCCATCCAGCGCCTGACCTGGGCGCGGCCGGCCACGCTGCCGTCGCCAAGCAGCGCTCTTTGCGGCGCCTGCTCGGCCAGGTATTCCAGTATGGCGGCGTTCTGCGTCAGGACGAGGTCGCCATCGACCAGCGCGGGCACTGCGCCCAGCGGATTGATTCTGAGGAAATCGGGTTCCTTGAGCTCTGCGCGCGACAGAGCGTGCACCTCGTAGGGCGCTCCTATCCATTCCAGAACGATGTGGGCCGCCAGTGAGCAGGCGCCGGGCATGTAGTACAGTTTCATGGCATGTCTTCTCTGGTACGACCGGACGCCTCATGCGTCGATCGCAACCATGGTACGCCACTTGCGCGGCCGCCGCCCGGTGCCGGTTCGTGCCTTCACCCAGTCTGCGATGCGGTGAGGTGCTTCATGTCGAGATTTCCCATTGGCCTTTCATGGCGCGCGTCGATTGTCGGCGCCGCTGCCGTGTGGGCCGCCGTGCTCATGGTCGGTGTTCCCCGCGTGTCCTGGGCGCAAATGCAGGCGCCCGAAGCGACGTCGGGGAAGGCCGTCGTCACCCAGGTGACCGATGGCCTGGAACACCCCTGGGCATTGGCATTTCTGCCCGATGGCGGCATGCTGATCACGGAACGGCCCGGACGCCTGCGGCACCTTGACGCGCGGGGAACGCTGTCTGCGCCGCTCGAAGGGGTGCCCGAGGTGTACGCTCGCGGGCAAGGCGGTTTGCTGGATGTGGTGCTTTCGCCGGGTTTCCCGCAGGACCGCCTGGTGTATCTGTCGTATGCCGAAGTCGATGGCAGCCGAAGCGGAACGGCGGTGGGTCGCGGACGACTCAGTCAGGATGGGCGGGGCCTCGAGAATTTCCAGGTGATCTTCCGGCAGGCTCCGAAGTTGTCCAGCGGGCAGCACTACGGCGGGCGGATGGTGTTTGGCACTGACGGAATGCTGTATATCGCCCTGGGAGACAACAATCAGCGACCCACCGCGCAAGATCTGGACAAGTTGCAGGGCAAGATCGTGCGCATACGGCCGGATGGGTCGGTGCCGGACGACAATCCGTTCAGGGGTGAAGCCGCCGCGCGGCCCGAAATCTGGACCTACGGCATGCGCAATCCGCAGGGCATGGCCTTGAATCCCTGGACGGGCGAGCTGTGGGAACATGAACACGGACCGCGGGGCGGCGACGAGATCAACATCATCCGGCCGGGATTGAACTATGGCTGGCCGGTAGCGACCTACGGGGTCAACTATTCCGGCTTCGCAATACCCGAGGCGAAGGGCGAAAGCGCGCCGGGCATGCAGGGGGCGCTGTACTGGTGGAAGAAGTCCCCGGCCATCAGCGGCATGGCCTTTTACGATGCCGATCGGCATCCTGCCTGGCGCGGCTCGTTGTTCATCGGCGCGTTGGGCGCTCAAGCCCTGATCCGCTTGCCATTGAAGGACGGCAAAGAGGTGCAGGGCGAAGAGCGCCTGCTCGAAGACCTGGGCGCGCGCATTCGCGATGTCAGGCAGGGGCCCGATGGGCATCTGTACGTGCTTACCGATGCGGGTAGCGGCGCCTTGTTGCGCATCGCCCCGTCCGACCAAGGGAGCAGGCAATGAACACTTATGAACTGATAGGCTCGCGTGGCTGCGGGTCGGCCATCATCGAGATGGCGCTGGATCTGGCCAGACTGCCGTATACGGTGACCGACTTGCCGTACCTCAAGCCGGGGCCGGGCCGCGACCGCCTGCTGCGCCTGAACGTGACCGGACAGGTACCGACGCTGGTATTGCCGGACGGGGAGGTGATGACCGAGAGTGCGGCCATGATTCTGCACATCAACGACGCATCACCCGAGGCCGGCCTGATACCCCCGCCGGGCAGCCGCGAGCGCACGGCCTTCTGGCACCTGCTGATGCGCGTGGTCGGGGCGGTATATCCGACGTTCACCTATGCCGACGAACCTGCGAAGTGGACTACGGAAGGCGCAGCGGCCGAGCTGCTGCGCACGCGCGTGCATGATCGGCGCGCCGAGCTGTGGCAGGAGTTCGATCGGCTTGCGGGCGCACCACACGTGCTGGGCGAGCGCTTCAGCGCACTGGACCTGTATGCGGCGGTGATGATCCGATGGCGCCCCGGACCGCAATGGTTCAAGGCCCAATGCCCAGCGCTGTACGCCGCGGCGGTGCAGGCTGCAACCCGCAAGGAAGTCGGGAGCGTTCTGGCACGCCATTTCGACCCGCCTCTGGAATAGGGCAGGCCGAAGGCACCGCGTTGCAGCCAGGGCGCGCAGCCGGACCGGCGCGCCCGCAATGGCGTCACGTGGCGCGCCAGACGGCCCAGGCCACCAGCGCCCACGCCAGCAGGAACGCCACACCGCCCACGGGCGTGATGGCGCCAAGCCAGCGCGTGCCGGTCGAGGCCAGCACATACAGGCTGCCGCTGAACAGCACGATGCCGGCGAACATGATGGCGCCAGCCGTCGACAGCAGGTTCGAGCCATAGCGGGCGCCCAGCAACGCCACCACGAACAGCCCCAGTGCGTGGACCAGGTGATACAGCACGCCAGTCTGCCAGACCGCGAGCATGTCGGGCGACAGCACACGCTTGAGGCCGTGCGCCCCGAATGCGCCGGCACCCACAGCGGCGATCATGTTCAGTGCGGCCAGTACGGTGAGTTGTCGATCGGTCATGTGTGCCTTCCTTTGCCTGGGCGCGGCCAGAAAGGCCGCCATCAGAGCGCATTATGCCGCGTGAGACCGGAATGCCCGATTGCCGCACGGGCACGCCGGTCTGCCTGAATGGCGCGCCCTAGTTTCGTCTGATGAGCGTTGATTTGCCGAACAGGCTTTGCACGAGTTCCGTGGCGAGCGCCGCCGTTTTATTACGCACGTCCAGGGCGGGATTCAGCTCAACGATGTCCAGCGAGCCCAGCAGGCCGGTGTCGGCAATCATTTCCATGCACAGTTGCGCCTCCCGGTAAGTGGGGCCGCCGGGAATGCTGGTGGCCACGGCCGGGGCAATTTCAGGATCGAGAAAGTCGACATCGAAGCTGACGTGCAGGTGGGTGCCGGGCTCAAGGTCGGCCAAGGCCGATTCCATCACGGCGCGCATGCCGATCTCATCGATGGTGCGCATGTCGTAGACCTCGATATTCGACTCGCGGATCAACTGCTTTTCTCCGGCGTCGACACTGCGTATGCCGATCTGGCGTATCCAGGCCGGCCGCAGGGCCGGCACATGACCTGCCATTTCGGTGAGCGCGGGCGGGCCGTGGCCGCAAAGGCACGCCACCGGCATGCCGTGCAGGTTGCCAGACGGCGACAGGGCGTGGGTGTTGAAGTCGATATGGGCGTCGAGCCAGAGCACGCGCAGCGGTTTGCCCGCGCGTTGGCAATAGCGCGCCACCGCGCTGATGGAGCCTATTGCCAGGCAATGGTCGCCCCCCAGCAGAACGGGCAATCGGCCGTTGTCCAGCGCCGTGTGCACCGCTTCGTGCACGAGCGCATTCCAGGCCACCACTTCATCCAGGTGCCGGTATCCGCCGCGAGCCGGCAGGCCGGGATTGGCCGGGCCCACCAGGTTGCCGGCATCTTCAACGTCGTGACCCAGGGCGTGCAGGGCGGGGCCCAGGCCCGCGACGCGCAGCGCTTCGGGCCCCATGGAGGCTCCCCGCGACCCAGCGCCGATATCGGTGGGTGCGCCCAGCAAGGTCAGTGCGAGCGGCTGGGCGGGATTGGGCGGGATGGAATGGGTCACGACGGCGGACTCCAAGGCGCGACGCTGGCGCAGATTGGGGTACGGCTATCTTTAACGATGTGTGCCGGCAACGCAAGCCGGGCACACGGTGCCCGTGTCGCCCGCAGGGACATCGGCAGGCGGGCGCCCGGCCTGCGGCACAATGGGGGCTTTCCTACCGCCGATACGGCGCATACCGACTATGTTCACAAATCTGAAGTTGCGAATTGCCGGGCTGATGTGCATGTTGATGATGGCCGGGACGGCAGGCGCGGCGTCTGAGCGCCCGCTGCGCATCGGAGTCATTCCCAGCGTCGCCAATGAAGCCACGGAGATCGCCATTGCGCAGGCCCGCAAGCAGGGGCTGAAGGTGGAACTGGTGGAGTTCAGCGACTGGGTGATGCCCAACATCGCGGCTGCGGAGGGCTCGGTGGACGCAAACTTCTTTCAGCACGAGCCGTTTCTGCAGCTGTTCAACCGAAGCCGTGGCACCGACCTGGTTCCGATCGCCTATGGATACTCGACGACCATAGGCTTGTTCTCGAAGCGCCTGAAGCGCGGCGATCCTGTGCCCAAAGGGGCCCGCATCGGAATCCCGAACGACCCGGTCAATGCCGGCCGGGCCTTGCTCCTGCTTCAATCGATGGGGTTGCTGGTGTTGCGGACCGGGGCGGATCACCAGGCCACGATGCAGGACATCGTCGCCAATCCGCACGAACTGGCGATCATCCAACTTGAAGGCTCGCAGTCTGCGCGCACGTTCGACGACGTTACCGCGTCGGTCACCTATACGACCTTCGCCAAGCATGCGGGCATCGACGAGAAAGACGGGCTCGCATTCGACAACACCGATCCGCAGAATGTACGGCGCTACGCGATCCGCTGGGTGACTCGCGCCGAGCAGGCGCAAGATCCGCGGCTGCTGGAGTTCATCCGCATCTATCAGCAATCGCCGGAAGTGAAGGCGAAGCTGCGGCAGTTGTACGGCGAGCTGATCGACTTCCCGTGGTAGCGTTCAGGCCGGCATGGCCATGAGTTCGCCCATGCGTACCGGTCCGCGCACCGAGGGGGTGTCGGTCCAGCGGACGCGATCGGGCCCGAACAGCATGATGACCGTGGAGCCGAGCTTGAACAGGCCCATTTCGGCACCCTTGTCCAGGTGGATGGGCGCCCGCGATTCGGCGTCGTAGCGCCAGCTGCGCACCTGCCGCTTGTATGGCGTGACGAGCCCCGCCCAGACAGTTTCGATCGAGGCGACGATCATGGCGCCGACGAGCACCATGGCCATGGGGCCGAACTCGGTGTCGAACAGGCAGACCACGCGCTCGTTGCGGGCGAACAGTTCGGGCACATGGCTGGCCGTCAGCGGATTGACCGAAAACAGTTTGCCGGGCACATGCACCATTTCGCGCAGCGTGCCCGCGCACGGCATGTGCACCCGGTGATAGTCGCGCGGCGACAGATACACAGTGGCGAAATCGCCGCCCACGAACGGCGCGGCGCGATCGGGCTCGCCGCCGAGCAGGTTGGTCAGGCTGTATGAATGGCCCTTGGCCTGGAAAATACGGCCGTGCTCGATGGGCCCCAGCTGGCTGATGGCCCCGTCGACCGGGCAAAGGACCGCGCCGGGCTCGGTGTCCAGCGGGCGCGCGCCCGCCTTGAGTTTGCGCGTGAAGAACTGATTGAAGCTTTCGTAGGCCAGAGGGTCTTCCAGCAGGGCTTCGCTCATGTCGACGCCGTATTGGCGGACGAAGCGAGAGATCATCCAGTTCTTGATGGCGGGCGTGCGGCAGTCGGCAGCGCAGCCCATGAGGCGCGACACCAGGTGATGGGGCGCCAGATACTGGCTGGCAAGGAAAAGCTGGTCTTTGAAGAGCATGGAATCCGTTGGGAATGGTACTGCCGGAAGGTTAAGAATGTTACTTGTTATGGCCCCCCCGCGCCAGGCGCCCCTTCAGCCGCGGGGCAGCGGCTCGATCGGCACGCCGTCGGGAATGTGATGCAGGCGTTCGCGATGGATCGCGCGGGTGGCGAAACCGGTATGCCGGCTGGCCGCGTTGCGCAGCAGCACCGAAAGCAGGGCGCCCTTGTCCTGTATCCAGCGGGTCTTGCCCTGCAATAGCCGCATGGCGTTCTCGGGCGTGCCCAGACGATATCCGCTGCCGTCGAGGGTGATGCCGTGTCTGCCGTCGAAGTGGGTGGGGTCCTGGTCGATGATGGCGACAGCATCCAGATTGCCGGTCGCGTGGTCGACTCGGTACAAGTAAGTGATGAGGCTGTGCGGGTCGCGAACGGCAATCAGTTTGTTCGACCCGGAAATGTCGGAAATCATTCCCACTACCGGGGATTCCACCAACATCTTGCCGCGCTGCTCTTCGGTATAGAGCAGGATGGTCGGCGTGTAGGGGGCTGCATCAGACATTGCGCAATGAGGCAGGGAACGAAGGGCCGATTCTAGCCCGGCCCGCCGCCGCCGGCACGATCACGACCGTCCGGGGCGGGCGCTGCGGCATATGACATGCCGCCGGAGCCCCCACGCGATCAGGCCAGACTGAACCAGGTGGTCTTCAAGTCGCTGTACTTGTCGAGCGCATGCAGGGACTTGTCGCGGCCGAAGCCCGACTGCTTGACGCCGCCAAACGGCACCGTGATATCGCCTTCCGCATAGCAGTTGACCCAGACCAGGCCCGCCCGCAGTTGCCTGGAGAGGCGATGTGCACGGCCCAGATTGGCAGTCCAGAGTCCGGCGCCCAGGCCGTAGATGGAGTCGTTGGCCAGGGCGATGGCTTCTTCTTCCGTCGCAAAAGACTGCGCGGCAAGCACCGGGCCAAATATTTCTTCGCGCATCAGCGAGTTATCGGGGCCCGCGCAGTCGAAGATCGTGGGTTCGATGTAATACCCGCCGCTGTCATCACGCACGCGCTTGCCGCCCATGCGCAACGTTGCGCCTTCGCGCTGGCCGGCCTCGATGCGCGCCAGCACCGACTGCATCTGTCTTTCATCGACCATGGCGCCCAGCACGCTGTCCGGATCGAGCGGGTCGCCAGGCTGCATGGCGCGGGCGTGCGCGGCCACCCGTTCCAGGAATTGATCGTAGATGCCTGCCTGCACGTAAAGGCGCGAGCCGGCTATGCAGACTTCACCCTGGTTGACGAATATGCCGGCCGCGGCCGCCATCGCGGCGCGCTCCAGATCGGGGCAGTCGTCGAATACGATGTGCGGCGATTTGCCGCCGCATTCAAGCCAGACCCGCTTGAGGTTGGACTGGCCGGCGTACTGCATGAAGCGTTTGCCGGTGGCCGTGGAGCCTGTGAATGCGACACAGTCGACATCGGGATGCAGGCCGAGGGCCTGGCCGGCCTGGGCCCCTGTGCCCGGTACGACGTTGAAAACCCCTGCCGGTATGCCCGCCTGCGCGGCCAGGTCGGCCAGCATGATGGCGCTCAGGGATGACTGCTCAGCCGGCTTCAGAATCACGCTGTTGCCGGCGGCGAGCGCCGGGGCGACCTTCCAGGCGGCCATCATCAGCGGGTAGTTCCATGGCACCACGGCGGCCACGACACCCAGGGGCTCGCGCGTGATGGTGGCCAGCGACTGCCCGCCTGTGGGGGCGATTTCATCGTACAGCTTGTCGATAGCCTCACCGTACCAGGCATAGCAGTGCGCGGTTTCGGGCAGGTCGAAGGCCAGGGCGTCGCGGATCGGCTTGCCCATGTCCAGCGTTTCGACCAATGCCAGTGTCTCGGTGTTTTCGGTGATCAGGGCAGCAAGCCGCTGCAGCCGGACCTTGCGCTCACGAGGAGCAAGGTCACGCCAGACGCCAGCCTCGAAGGCGCGGCGCGCGGCCTGCACGGCACGGTCGACGTCGGCCGGCCCGCAGGCCGCAACATCGGCCAGTTTGCGGCCGTCCACAGGACTATGTGCGGCGAAGGTGGCGCCATCGGCGGCATCGGCATACGCGCCGTCGATATAGGCCTGGCCGCGCAGGCGCAGGCCGGCAGCCTTGGCGCGCCAGTATTCGAGATCGTGCAGGGACATGGAAGGGTCTCCGTGGAAGCGGATTCAGCGTGCCGCGCCCGCGCGCGCGAGCATGGCGTCGAGCAGTACATTGCAGCCCGCCTCGAGATGATCGGGGCGCGCATCTTCGATTTCGTTATGGCTGATGCCGTCCTTGCATGGAACGAAGATCATCGCTGTGGGGGCGACCGACGCCATGTAGACGGCGTCGTGGCCGGCGCCAGTCACGATGTCCATGCGCGGCAGATCGCGGGCGGCGGCGCCGTCGCGGATCTTGCCGACCAGGTCGGGATCGAACGGCGTGGGCGGAAAATACTGCACGTCCTTCACCTCGATGCTTACGCCGTGGCGAGCCGCCACATCCTGGGCCGTTTTATGCCAGGTTTCGTGCATGCGGGTGAGGGTGGCTTCGTCTTCATGCCGCAGGTCGACGGTCATGCGCACCTGGCCGGGAATCACGTTGCGCGACCCCGGGTGCGCATGGATCTCGCCGACTGTGCCGCGGCCATGCGGCTGATTGGCATTGGCGATATCAATGACGGCCTGAACCAGGTAGCTCGCCGCCAGCAAGGCGTCTTTGCGGATGGGCATGGGCGTGGGGCCCGCATGCATTTCCATTCCCGTGACCACCACGTCGTACCAGCGCAGGCCCAGCGAGCCGGTGACCACGCCGATGACCTTGTCTTCGTGCTCGAGGATGGGGCCCTGCTCGATGTGTGCTTCGAAATAGGCGTCGACCGGCCGGCCTCCGACCGGATCCGCGCCGGCATAGCCGATGGCTTGGAGTTCATCGCGTACCGATTTTCCCGCCGCGTCTTTGGCATTCAGCGCCGTTTCCAGGGAAAACTTGCCGGCGAACACGCCTGAGCCCATCATCACGGGCACGAACCGCGAGCCTTCCTCGTTGGTCCAGATGGCCAGTTCCAGAGGCGCCTCGGTCTGCACGCCGGCGTCATTGAGCGCGCGCATGACCTCGAGGCCGGCAAGCACGCCAAAGCAGCCGTCGAACTTCCCGCCGGTGGGCTGCGTGTCGATATGGCTGCCCGTCATCACGGGCGCCAGGCTGTCATCGCGCCCTGCACGGCGCGCAAAGATGTTGCCGACCTGATCGACGCGCACGGCGAGACCGGCGTCTTTCATCCAGCTCACGACCAAGTCGCGGCCCTGTCCATCGAGTTCGGTGAGGGCAAGCCGGCAGTTGCCGCCCTTGGGCGTGGCGCCGATTTTTGCAAGGTCCATCAGCGACTGCCACAGCCGCTGGCGGTTGATGGAGATATTCGGAGTCGTCATCGAGAGGGTCCTCAGGATAGGGCGGGTTGGGCTTGGGCTGCCAGCGCATCCTCGCGTATGGCGGCCAGCGATTGTCCGGGGGCGATGCCGTCCGGGTCGTAGCGCAGTTCGAGCAGGGCAGGCAGTCGCTCGCGGTCGGCAAACGCGCGCGCGCGCTCGAAGGCCGCGGCGAAATCTTCGGTGCGCTCGACGGCTTCGCCATATCCGCCATAGCCCTTGATGATCTGCGTGAAATCGGGATTGTCGAATCCCAGTGCGATCGAGCGGCCGGGGAAGTCGCGTTCCTGGTGCGCGCGTATCGTGCCCCACATGCCATTATTGAACACCAGGACGACGATGCCCAGCCGGTATTGCATGGCCACGCCCAGTTCCTGCATGTTCATCTGGAAGCAGCCGTCGCCGGCGTAGCAGATGACGGTTTGCGACGGATTTTCGAGTTTGGCGGATATGGCAGCCGGCAGGCCATACCCCATGGAGCCCACCGTGGGCGCGAGGCTGGTGCCCGGTCCGGTGAACTGTCGATAGCGGTGCGGATACAGCGCATAGTTGCCGGCGCCCACGGTGATGCAGGCGTCGGCCGGAATGTGCGCATTGACGTGCACGGCTGCTTCGTCGAGGCTGAGGGCCCCGGGTGCGGGCATGGGTTGCAGGCTGGCCAGATATTCCGCACGCGCGCTGCGCACGACATCGGCGCGGTGGGACACGCAACGCGGTTGCAATGTACCGACCGCCGCCGCGAACGCGTTCACTGTGCTGACAATACCCAGGGTCGGCGTGTAGACCCGCCCCAGTTCTGCAGCATCCGGATAGACATGCACCAGCTGCTGGCGTGGCAGCGGGCTTTCTATCAGGGTGTAGCCCTCGGTGGTGGCTTCACCCAGCCGGGTGCCCACCGCCAGCACCAGGTCGGCCTCTTGTACCCGCCGCCGCAGTTCCGGAGTCATGGCCCAGCCAACCTGCCCGGCGGCATGATCGTGGCGCTGGTCGAAGCATTCCAGGCGGCGCCAGGCGGTACCGACCGGCAACGCGAAGCGCTCGGCGAACGCCGCCATCTGGTTGATGGCGGCCCGGTTCCAGCCGCTGCCGCCCAGCAGCAGGAACGGGCGCTGGGCCTGGTCCAGCAGTGCGACCATGCGATCCAGATCGCCGGCGCCGGGATGAATCTCGGTGCGCACATAACGAGGCAGATCGGGCACGCTTGCGCGGCCCCAGAGCGTGTCTTCCGGAAGCGCGAGCACCACCGGGCCCGGACGCCCGCTGGTGGCTACGCTGAAGGCGCGCGCGATGTATTCGGGAATGCGGTCGGTGCGATCGATCTGCGCCACCCATTTGGCCATCTGGCCGAACATGCGGCGATAGTCGATCTCCTGGAATGCCTCGCGTTCGTAGAAGTCGTTGCCCACCTGCCCAACGAACAGGATCATCGGTGTGGAGTCCTGGAAGGCCGTATGGACGCCGATGCTGGCGTTGGTGGCACCCGGGCCGCGCGTGACGAAGCAGATGCCAGGTTCGCCGGTGAGTTTCCCGTGGGCCTCGGCCATATAGGCGGCGCCGCTTTCCTGACGGCACACGACAGGCTGCATGACGTCGGTATGCTCATTCAGTGCGTCGATGCAGGGCAGGTAACTCTCGCCGGCCACCATGAAAATGCGGCGCACGCCATGGATGCGCAACTGCTGCATGAGGATCTGTCCGCCATTGCGCGCGGGTGGGATTGGGCGGGGCATTCAGGGTCTCCTAGGACGCCGCGTGCGTGGCGGCGTGCCAATTTTCGAACTCGGCGTGGCGGGCGAGCAGGCGGCGGGCCGTGTTGTAGTCGGGCGGATCGATGCGGGCGCCAGCATTGGGTTCGCCTCGGCTCTGGGCCTCATACGCCAGTGTCAGGGCCTGGGCCGAGCGCACTTCGGCGGCATTGGGTGTGAAGGCGGCATGGATGGCCTGGACCTGTTCGGCAAATACCGCACACTTGGACTTCAGGCCGATGCGCCGCGCCCAGCGCAAGTCTGCAGCCTGGGCCTGGGCGTCGCGATAGTTGAACGGACAATCGATGGCCACGCAGCCGGCCGCGGTGCAATCGACCAGGAAGCGGCTGCGCAGTGCATGCAGCTCGATGCCGTCGGGGCCGCGTTCGGCGCCCAGGTCGGCTGTGAGGTCCTCGGCGGCAAGCAGGCATGCGCTGATGCGCGGGCTGGCAGACAGGATGTCCAGCGCTCGGCAGACGCCGCGTGCCGATTCGAGGGTGGGAACGATTTCGGTGCGGCCGGCGGGCAGGCCTGATGCCGCTTCGCACTGCCCGATGGCCTGGTCGAGCGCCAGGATCTGTTCGGGACTTTCGGCGTGCGGCAGCAGGATCGCGTCCGGTGCGCCGGCCATCACGCCGCGCAGGTCGTCGAGACCGTCGCCGGACAGCGTGTTGATGCGAACCGCGGCCACCGTGCCGCGGGCGCGGCACAGCTCGAACAGCGCCACGATGCGCTGGCGCGCCGCAGGCCGGTCTTGCGGCGCCGTGAATTCTTCGAGGTCGGCCACCAGCACATCCGCGCCGCTGTTGAGGCCGGCATGCTGGGCCTCGACGTCGAGGCCCGGCACGAACATCCAGCTACGGCGCAGCCGCGGGGGCCGCAAGGGGCAGGGAGCAGGTTTCATTGGACGTGCCTGGGCAGGTACAGAACGAGTTCGGGAACAAAGGTCAGCAGCAGCATCACCGCCGTCATGGCCAGCATCATCCATGACAGCGGACGCAGGGTCTGCATCATGTTGATGCCGCCGATCTTGCAGGCCGCCATCAGGTCCACCCCCACTGGCGGCGTGTTGGCTCCGATTGCCATGTTGATGGACAGGAGGATGCCGAAGTGCACCGGATCGATGTTGTAGTGGGCCAGCACGGGCATGACGACCGGAGCCACGATGATGATGACCGGGATGGCTTCCATGAACGTGCCCAGCAGCAGCAGCACGACCGTCAGTATCAGCAGCACGGTGGTCTTGCTGTCTGTCCAGTTGACCAGCAGTTGCGACAAGGCCTGCGGGACTTGTTCGGCCACCAGGATCCACGCAAACAGGCCCGATGCGCCGATCAGCAGCAGGATTGCGGCACTGCCCTCGCCAGTGGACTTGAGGCTGTCCCAGATGGTGCGCAGTGTGAGGCTGCGGTACCAGAACAGGCCGATGATCAGCGCGTACACAATTGCGCTGGAAGCGGCTTCCGTAGCGGTGAAGACACCCATGCGGATGCCGCCCACGATCAGCACCGGCACCATCAGCGCGGGCAGGGCTCCTGCGAACGCCGACCGCAGCTCGGCCCAGCTGAACGGGGCGCCGCCCCCCCAGTTGTATTTGCGAGCCTGCCACAGCGCAACCACGATCAGAGAGCAGCCGAGCAGGATGCCGGGAACGATGCCGGCCAGAAAGAGCTTTCCCACCGAAGTGTTGGTGATGGTGCCGTAGACGATCAGGACGATGCTGGGCGGAATGATGGTGGACGCGGCGCCCGCGCTGCCGACCAGCGCGCAGCTGAAGCCCTTGTCGTAGCCGCTGCGCGCCATGGCGGGCAGCAGCAGGCTGCCGATGGCGATGACATCGGCGACGCCCGAGCCGGACAGCGCGCCGAACATCATGCAAGCCAGCACCGCGACGACCGCGAGCCCGCCGTGGATGTCGCCGACTATCGCGGCGCACAGGCGCACGATGCGTTGCGTCAGCCCGGCGCCGTTCATCAACTGAGCCGCCAGGATGAACAGCGGAATCGCCAGCAGCGTGAAACTGTCGAGGCCGCCCACATATTGTTGCGCCGCCAGCATCATCGGAGCGGTGTCGAAGACGGCCAGATATATCAGGCATGACAGCACCAGCCCGAAGGCGATGGGCATGTCGATCAACACCGTGACGGTGAACACGCCCATGAGAAAGAGGGCACCCATAGACATCTTGTTATTCCTTCCGGGCGGCCGGCTGGGCCGAGAACAGTTGTGCCAGATGCACCACGACCGCCGCCGCGCATGCGACGGGCAATGCCAGGTAGACAACGCCGGCCGACACGGACAGTGCAGACAAGGTCTGGTCCATGGTCAGCTGGGCAAGCTGCCAACCCGCGTAGCCCAGCACGGCCAGCCCGATGATGATGAGGATCTGGTTCAGGCGCTGTATGCGATCGAGCGCGCACTCGTTGCGGACAAAAAACGGCAGGAGGCCGGCCAGCAGGTGGGTGCGCTCATGGCTGCAGGTGACGCCGCCCACGAACGCCGCCCACACCAGCACCAGGCGGGGCAATTCCTCTGCCCAGTGTGGCGTTTGGTGCGTGACGAATCGCTGGAACACGACATAGGTGATCAATATGGCCAACAGGGCCACCGCCAATGCGGCGATGGCCTTGCTGGCCCACGACAGCAGATCGGCAAGGCGAAGCAGCATTATTGGCCCGAGCGGTATTTCTGCAGCGCGGCCATCAGGTCAGCGCCGTAGATGGATTCGTAGGTTTTCCACACCGGCGCCACCGCCGCGATGAAGGGTGCCTTGTCGACCTCGTTGACCTGCATGCCTTTTTCTTTCAGCGCGGCCACGAATTCCTTGTCACCCTCGGTGATCATCTTGCGCTGCTCGTCGCGCCATTTGTCGGCCGCGGCCTGAACGATCTTCTGGTCTTGCGGAGAAATGCGGTTCCAGGTGTGTTTGGCGAAGACCAGGCTGGCCGGCCCCCATACGTGCCCGGTCAGGGACAAGAATTTCTGCACTTCGAAAAAGGACGAGGTGTAGATGATGGACAAGGGGTTTTCCTGGGCATCGAATACCTTCTGCTGCAGCGCCGAGTACAGTTCGCCGAAAGCCAGGGGGGCCGGGTTCGCGCCCAGCGCCGTGAAGGTGTCGAGCCGCATCTTGTCCGGCGTGACGCGGGTCTTGAGGCCCTGCAGGTCAGCCGGCGTGTTGATGGGGCCTCGGTTGTTGGTCAGGTGGCGAAAGCCGTTCTCCCACCAGGAAACGATGACCAGATTCTTTGCCGCAGCCAGCTTGGCCAGCGCATCGCCCAGTTCGCCGTCGTACGCCGCGTAGGCCTGTTCCGCCGTGTTCCAGGTGTAAGGCAACTCGACGATGCCGAACTTGGGTTCGATGGGTTGCAGCGAGCCCGACCCGATGATGGCCGCGCCCTGGCTGCCGATCTGCAGCCCTTCGAGCATGGTCTTCTCGTTGCCCAACTGGCCGCTGGGAAACAGCACGAAATTCACGCGTCCTTGGGTCTTCTCTTTTACCTCGGCGGCGAAACCTTCGGCCGCCTTGTTCCAGCTATGGCTGGGCGCCAGCACGTGGCCCAGCTTGATGTCCAGAGCCTGGGCGGCCGGCGCGGCCAGTGTCATGCCGGCGGCGGCCAGAAGGGCGGCGAATGTACGGGTCAGCTGCATGGTTTCACCTTGATATGTTGTTGATGTGGCGGAAGAAATGCCTTTCACGGCGGTGGAGGCTGGCTAGCGGATACCGCCGCTGCCGAAGTCTTCGCGCAGCCGGGCCAGGATGCCGACCAGATGGTCGTGCATGGCGTGGCGCGCGCGTGTGGGGTCGCGGTCGACGATCGCGGCCAGGATGCGTTCGTGTTCGTGGTGCGCGGCCTTCCAGACCTGCGTGGTGACGAAATGCTTTTCCAGGCGGCTGAAAACCGGGCTGGCACTGCTCAACTGCCAGATGTGCGAAATGGCCGCTGCCAGGGCGGCGTTGCCGCAGGCGTTGGCGATCGCGCTGTGGAAGGCACGGTCGTGTGCGCCGGGCGAATCGGTCAGTGACATGCCTTGATGGGCCGCCTGTATGGCCGCGATCTGGGCGGGCGAGCCGCGCTGGGCAGCCAGGGCCACGCACTCGGGTTCGAGCAGCAGGCGGGTTTCGAGCAAGTCGAAGGGCCCGATGTCGGTGGGCTCGGCGGCGGGCGCCTCGGCCGACTGGGAGCCGTACTTGCCGTCTTCAGGCGGCGAAAGCACGAACACACCGGTGCCCACGCGTACTTCGACGTAGCCCTCGATCTCGAGGGCGATGAGCGCTTCGCGGATGGACGAACGACTGACCTGCAATTGTTCGGCCAGGTCGCGCTCGGCGGGCAATCGGCTTCCCGCGGCGAAGTCGCCAGCGCGAATGCGGCTGGCGATCTGGTCGGCAATCATGCGGTAGAGCCGAGTCACGGCGACGGCTTGGAAGGTGCTCATGGGCCCGGGTGCCTGGTGGTCTAGTGGTCAGGCCACTGACTTTACACAAGCGCGTGTGGCTTTCCCACTGGGGTAAACCATAGGTGGCACGCACCTTGCGGCCGATCCGCATCGTGCCAAGGCACTTTGCAACCCCAAGCGAGGTATTTCAGATGTCCGACCGTATCCCCCAATCAACCGACGACGGCAAAGCGCGCGAGCAGGCGCAGCCGGGACGCCAGGATCGTATGGATCCCCCGCCGCGCGGCGAGGAACGAGACTACCTGCCCGCGGGCAAGCTGCGCGGCCGCTGCGCCTTGATCACCGGTGGAGACAGCGGCATTGGCCGGGCCGTGGCGGTGGCCTATGCGAAGGAAGGCGCCGATGTCGTGATCACGTATCTGGAAGAGCATGAAGACGCGCGCGAGACCGAGCGTCTGGTGTCAGAAACCGGGCAACGCTGCCTGACGATGGCGGGTGACCTGGGCGATGAAGCGCAGATCCGGCGCCTGGTCGATCTGGTGAGAAACGAGTTCGGAAAACTAGACGTGCTCGTGAACAATGCGGCGGAGCAGCACGTCATCGAGAACTTCGAGAACATTACGCGCGAGCAACTCGAGCGCACCTTTCGCACCAATTTCTTCGCGATGTTCCGCCTGACCCAGGAAATGCTGCCCCACATGCAGCGTGGGGCCGCCATCGTGAACACGACGTCGGTGACTGCCTATCATGGCAATCCGAAGTTGATTGACTATTCGTCGACCAAAGGGGCCATCGTGGCATTCACACGATCGCTCTCGACGGCGCTGGCCGGGCGGGGCATCCGTGTCAATGCCGTGGCTCCGGGGCCAATCTGGACGCCATTGATACCTTCAACTTTTCCCGCCGACAGCCTGGAGTCTTTCGGGAAGAATACCCCCATGGAAAGACCGGGCCAGCCCGATGAAGTTGCTCCCTGTTTTGTTTTTCTTGCCAGCGACGATGCCAGTTATATGTCCGGGCAGGTGCTGCATCCCAACGGCGGCCAGATCGTCAACGGTTGAGCGCCGGCAGCCGGCGGGTTGAAGCAGGGGCCAGGCCTGAAGTGGCCTGGCCCCGTGCCGGTACTCGTATCGGTCAGGCCGGAAGGTGGAGGCGGCTTACTTGCCGCGGATCTGGATGTCGTTGCGCACCTCCTTCACGCCGTCGACACCGCGGGCGGCCTGCACAGCCTGGCTGGCCGCATTCTGGCTGGGTACGAAACCGCTCAGCTGCACGACGCCGTTGTACGTTTCTACTTGAACATCCGTGGCCGACACGCCGTCGGCCTGCACCAGCGCGGCCTTGACGCGCGCCGTGGTGGCCGTGTCGTCCGTGTACTGGCCCGCGCTGCGATGACCATCATGTCCGGCGCAGGCGGCCAGTGTCGCGGCGAGAACGGTTGCACCCAGTACGCGAAGAAGGCGGATATTTTTCATGGCTACTCCCTGTTAGTTGTCGGGTTCAATCACCCGGGACGTCTTGAGCAAGCGGCGTGCCCGCCAGCGTGATGCGAATTTACCGACCACTGCAAACCTGGGCCGTCATGAAGCCGCGCGTACTGCATTCAAGAGGACATGCAGGCTTCATAGCCCAGGCATGCCGGTTGCGTATAAGCAGACTCATCCATTTCAGGAGACTCACATGAAGCGTAAATTTCTTCCCTTGGCCGCGGCTGTTACGTTGATGGGTGCCATGGCGGGCGGCGCTTATGCGCAGTCCACGCCCGACACCGGCAAGCCTTCGAGCACGGCGCCGTCCACGACGCCCAACGACGGCACGGCGGTGCCCCCCAACACGCCGGTGCCTGCGGGGCAGATCCCGCCTGCCGGTGAAACCAACCCGGCGCATCGCAGCCAGGGCACGATGGGCACGCAAGGCACGCATGGCACCGCTGGTACGGGCGCCGGCCACTCCGGAACGCCTGGCAGTGCCACGGGCATGCCGCCCACGCAGAACCAAGTCCCTGATCGCAATGAACCGGGAACGACCGATCCCAAGATGCCGAATACCGGCGGCAAGTAATCGCCGGATGGCGGACCTTTCGCCATAGCGGTCGATGTCCCGGAGGCCGGCGCTTGAGCGCCGACCTCTTTGCATTCGGCCGCCTTAGGAAGCTTTGGACGTGCTCCCGCACATGCTTCAGCGAAAAGCGTCGCGCATTGCGTGATGTGCTGCCGATAAGCGAGAAGGCCGCCTCGCGGCGGCCGTCAGTGCAGACAGTGCGGTGCGGCAATCAGTATTGCCGCCGCATTTCGGCGGGAGGCCGCTTCAGCTGGGCCCGGTATTTCGACACTGTGCGGCGCGCCACCACGATGCCGTCGGCGGCCAGTTTGCTGGCAAGCGCTACGTCGGAAAGCGGCATGCGGGGGTCTTCATTGTCAATGAGATCCGCTATCAGGGCGCGCACTGCGCCCGCCGAGCATGAGCCCCCCGTGTCGGTGGCGAGTTCGCGTGAGAAGAAGTACTTGAACTCCAGGATGCCCATCGGCGTTGCCATGTACTTGTTGGCCGTGGCGCGCGACACTGTCGACTCATGGATGTCGAGTTCTGCCGACACCTCGCGCAGCATGAGCGGGCGCAAGGCGACAGGCCCATATTCAAAGAACATGTGCTGCAAGCGCACAATGGCCTCCGCGACGCGCTGGATGGTGCTGTAGCGTTGTTCCACGTTGCGCACGAGCCAGCGCGCCTCCTGCAGTTCCTGCGCCATCGGCCCCCGGTCGCGGTAGCGCGTCGTGCGGAACAGATCGGCGTAAGCACGATGCAGCCTGGGCTGCGGAACGGCGCCACGGTTGCAGTGCACCTTCCAGACTCCGTTTTCCTTGCGCACGATAACGTCGGGCACGATGTACGCCGGGGGAGCCTGGTCGTAACGCCGGCCGGGGCGGGGATCGAGCGACCGCACCACATCGCATGCCTGGCGAAGCTCTGCTTCGCTGCAATCCAGCGCGCGTTGCAGCGCCTCATAGTCGTGGCGCGCCAGGATATTCAGGTGCTGCTCGACGATCCGGCGGGCCAGCGGCACGCCCGGGCGTTCCGCGTCCATCGCTTGCAATTGCAGCGTCAGGCATTCCTGCAGATCGCGCGCGCCCAGTCCGGGCACATCCAATTGCTGCACCAGGCGCAGCGCCGCACGCCACTCGCTTTCATCGGGAGCCGCGCCGAACACGGAATTGTCGGCGAGTTCGTCCAGCGGCTGACGCAGGTAACCGTCCTCGTCCAGCGCTTGCACGATGTACTGGGCCAGCAGCCGGTCGCGGGGCGACAGGCGGTAGGTGCGGAGTTCCTGGTCCAGCCGCTCCTGCAGAGATACCGACGCGCCGACCCACTGGCCCATGTCCATGGGCGCGCCGTCGTTGGTATGGCGGGAAGCCGGATAATCGCCCGAATACTCTATCGGGCCGCCTTCGGAAGCGATGATTGACGGTGCGATCGCCTGCTCGGGTTCGACCGGGGTGTTGGTGCCTTCTATTTCCCCGTCATGGCCGTAGGCCGGTACGCTTTCCTCGTCCTCCTCAAGAAACGGGTTCTCGACCAGCGCCTGCCGTACCTCCTGGTTGAACTCCAGGGCTGACATCTGCAGCAGCTTCACCGACTGCTGCAGGCGGGGCGTCAGAGCGGTTTGTTGGTGCAAGCGCAACTCGTGGGCGGCGTGAATCAAAGTCGTCTCCTTTCTGAACAGCCGTGTGCATCGAACACGTTGGTTGATGCAAGATCCATGCCAACCCGATTTTCATAGGGAAGCGCGGTGTTTGGCCGTGGGGCGTGCGAGTTTTTCTTACGGCGCCGTGTAAGAAGTGCCGGAACGGGCCGGGGCGCGGCACAGCCCCCCGGGGGCTGCGGCAGACGGCATAGTGCTTGCTTCTCCGACGTGCCGCGCCGGGCTGCCTCGGCCCTGGTTCCCGGATGCCCCGGGAGCTTCCGTATGGAGAATGGCTCATGAAGAAGATTGCGATTGTCAGCGAACACGCGTCGCCCCTGGCGTTGGCTGGCAGTGTGGACAGCGGCGGCCAGAATATCTATGTCGCCCAGACAGCAAGGCAGTTCGCCGCGGCGGGACATCAGGTGGACATCTTCACGCGTCGTGACGATGCACGGCAATTGGCGGAACTCGAATGGCAACCCGGGATACGCGTGATTCATGTACCGGCCGGCCCGGCCACGTACGTGCCCAAGGAAGAGCTGCTTCCGTATATGGATACCTTTGCCGCGTTCCTGCTCAGGTATTTTGGCAAGCAGGAACGGCCCTATGCCGTAGTCCATGCAAACTTCTTCATGTCGGCGCACGCATGCCTTGCGGTGGCGCGGCGTTACGGTGTGCCGCTGGCCGTGACCTTCCACGCACTGGGCCGTGTGCGGCGACTGCATCAACGCGAGGCAGACAGATTTCCAGACAGCCGCTTCGAGATCGAAAGCGAAATCGTGCGCGAAGCGGATCTGATCGTGGCCGAGTGCCCGCAGGACAGGCGCGACCTGCTCAATCTGTATGGCGCGGATCCCCGCCGCATCCGCGTGGTGCCGTGTGGCTATGATCCTTTGGAAATGGGCCCCGTGGACGGACGGGCAGCGCGACAGCGCCTCGGCTGGAGGGAGGATGAATTCCGGGTACTGCAGCTGGGACGCATGGTGCCTCGCAAGGGCGTGGACAATGTCATCGAGGCTGTGGGGCTACTGAAGCGGCGGCATGGCATTGCGGCGCGGTTATGCGTCGTGGGGGGCGACGAGCGTGATGGGCTGGAGCTCGCACGCCTACAGTCTGTGGCAGAGCAATCGGGCGTTTCCGCGTGCGTGGACTTCGTCGGTCGCAAGGGTCGCGAGGAACTCCGCTGGTACTACGGTGCCAGTGATGTCTTTGTCACCACGCCCTGGTACGAGCCGTTCGGCATTACTCCCGTGGAAGCCATGGCGTGCGGCAGACCCGTCGTGGGCGCCGATACCGGCGGCATACGCAGCACCATCAAAGATGGCCAGACAGGGTTCCTGGTGCAGGCGCGTGACCCCGCTGCGCTGGCAAGCCGCCTCGCGCAGCTGGCGCAGGATGCGGAACTCTGCCGGAAGATGGGGGCAGCGGGCGCGAGCCGCGCGCGGCGCCTGTTCACCTGGTCCCATGTCGGCAAAGAGTTGCTCAGGGTCTATGACGAACTGAGCGCCGGCACGCGCGTAATGCGGCCTGTGTACGCTGCGCCGCAGGTGCGGGCGGCCTGAAGCCCGGCGGTCATGCTGGCCGCCGATCGTGGTTGCCGAGGGCCGGGGCCGCCATCAGGCGGAGCGGTTGCGAGGCAGGGTGGATCGACCGGGTCCGGCGTGCCTTCACGCGGCGCCGCGCCGTTTCAGGACGCTGATGGTCCCGTCGGGTTCTATGTAAGCACGCCTTACGTCCGCCAGATCGTCGCAGCCTTTCTGCCGTAGTTCGCTCATCAGCTCTTCGAGGGTGATGTACTCGCGGCGCAGGCTTCGGCGTTGAAGCTGCCCGTCACGCACCAGGCAGACTTTATGCGGTTCCAGCAGCCGGGCCAGCCAGGGCAGGAAGTAGGTCAGCCGATCGATGAGAGCCACCCAACCCACGATCACGCTCACGAGGATGGCCCCGTCCGTGATGGACTGGTAATTGCCAGCCATGCCGTTCTGCGCTGCGTCGGCAATCATTACCAGGACCAGCATGTCTGCCACGCCCAAAGACCCGATATCGCGGCGCCCCGCGACGCGCAGCAGAATCAATATGAACCAGTACATGGCGGAGCCGCGCACGATCAGCTCCAGCGGCGGAACTGTCAGACGAAACAGGTCTGACCAATTGACGTCCATGGTCGAAACTCCAATTGAGGCAATGTCGGCGGCCTCACTTCAGGGCCGCCGGTGACGGCGACGCTTCAGCCGGGCTCGCCGCCGTTGCGCGCAGGATCGGGCCGGCTGTGCGCCAGGCCGGCTTCGTCTTCATCGACGATCCGGTCTGCCTCGATATCGGAACCACTATCGTCGTCCAAGGTCGGGTTCACGCTTTCCCGTTCACCCGTGCCTTGCGAGTCGGTGTCGAGATCGCCGGCCGTGCCGGGCAGGTCGCTTCCGGAATCCGAAGAGTCGCTGGGCCCCAGGCCCGGCGGGCGTGGCATGGCCTGGATGGCAAATGGGGAGACACGGAACAATTGCTGGTGCATGGCGGGGCTCCTTTATGTAAGGGCGCGCGGCGGCGCTCGAGGCGCCTGCTGCAATTATCGTGCCGGGGTCTCGGGAATGGAGCTTGCGGGCTGGCGCGTCCACCTCATTCTTTCTGTGCTTTCAGGAGAAAACCATGTCCGATCCCCGCCAGACTCGTTCAGGGCCTTCCAAGGACGATAAGCAGGACGAGCGCGTGCGCGAAGGAGATACCGATCGCACGCTGAACGACCGCCCCGCCGATCCCAACAGGGCAGGGGCCAAGGTCCGCATCCCGCCCGGCGTCGACGCTCAGGACCTGTGGGACCCCGGCAACCAGACCCCCGACGCTCCGCCGGTGGATAACCGCTCCTAGGCCATTTGGCTCGGGGCCGGGCCGATGGCTCGTGGGTTCATTCACCGCCTGGGCATGCCAGTTGCTATGTAACGGCGCCCGCAGTCTGCGGGTATCCCCAGGGGAACGACATGAATCCGTGGAAAATGGCAGGCATTGCCGCCGTGGCTGCAGCGGCGGTGATAGTCGGTATACAGGCTTACGCCTCTTCGGCAGCGTTGGATCAACAAGACCGTTTGTTCATGGAAGCCGCCACGCGGGCGGGCCTGTTCGAGCTGCGCTCCGGCGACATGGCCGCGCAACGCGCATCCAGCCTTGAACTGCGCGCGTACGCCCGCGCGGTCATGGAAGATCATGCGGTGGCACGAGCTGATCTTCTCGCACTGGCTGCCGCGAAGTCCCGCGCAGTACCCACTGCGGTGGGCGCGGAGCAGCATGCCGTACTTGGCGAATTGCAGTCGGCCGCACCCGGCGAGTTCGACGAGCTCTACCTGAAGAAGGTCGCGCTCGAGGGGCAGGCGGCGGTATTGCGCCTGTTCAAGCGAACCGTGCGGGACAGTCGGGACCCGCAGATCCAGGCATATGCCGCCAGCGTGGTGCCCATGTTGCAACGCCACCTGGAAAAGGCGCGTGAGCTGCAGGGTCAGCAATACTGGCATGGCAACACGGCGAGCATGGTCGCGGCAGTGGAGATGGCGGATTGATGCTGCCCGCACGCCGGCACCGGCGCAGCCCAGCGCCAGCGCCAAGCTGTTCCGCAGCAATCAGGGGGCGCGCCCGGGCTCGGGTCGAGGCGCCCCCGTTTTGTCGAACACGCCCCGCAGCAAGTCGATGGGAACGGGGAACACGATGGTTGATGACTTGTCTCCGGCAATGTCGTACAGGCTGGAGAGGTAGCGCAACTGCATGGCTTCGGGAGCGGACGCAAGCACCCGGGCTGCCTCGACGAGTTTTTCGGCCGCCTGCTGCTCGCCTTCCGCATTGATGATGCGTGCGCGGCGATTGCGTTCGGCCTCCGCCTGACGCGCGATTGCCCGGACCATGCTTTCGTCGATATCGACGTGCTTGATTTCCACGTTTGCGACCTTGATACCCCAGTCTTCGGTCTGGCGATCGAGAATCGTCTGCAGATCTGCGTTGAGCTTGTCGCGTTCCGAGAGCATCTCATCGAGCTCATGCTTGCCCAGTACGGAGCGCAGCGTGGTTTGCGCCAGCTGGCTGGTGGCGTCCATGTACCGTTCAACCTGTATCACGGCGCGATCCGCGTCGACCACGCGAAAGTACAGCACCGCGTTGACCTTGACGGATACGTTGTCCCGCGAAATGATGTCCTGCGTGGGAACGTCCAGTACGACCGTGCGTAAGTCGACGCGAACCATTTGCTGCACAAGGGGGACCAGTATGATCAATCCCGGGCCCTTCACGCCGCTGAAGCGTCCCAGCGTAAAAACGACACCACGCTCGTACTCGCGCAGCACACGGATCATGGACATGGCCAGCAATACCAGTACTGCAACTGCGATCAAAGATGCGATCATCGTCATGGGGTCTCCTTGTGGGTGGGGGCTCTTGCGCGCACATGCAACACGAGGCCCTCGCGTGATTCGATGACAGCGGGATCTCCCGGCCTGAGCGGCCCCTCGGCGCGCGCCTGCCACGTTTCCCCGCCGGCGCGTACCAGCCCGCAATGGCCGTGCCACGACAACACCTCCACGGCCTGACCCGTGCGCGTGCCGTGGCCGGAAACCGTCAGATTGCGCCGCGAGCGCAGCGCCACATAGAAAATCAGGAACAGCACCAGCGCACTGGCGACGGCGGCGGCAGCCACCAACGGGATCGACAGCGCGAATTCCGACGAAGGCGTGTCGTACAGAAAGAACGATCCGTAGGCGAACAGAGCCAGTCCCGCGACCCCGAGCAGGCCGAGTGTCGGGGTGAGCGCCTCGGCGGCCATCAAGGCGATGCCGAGCACAACCAGGCCCAGGCCGGCGTAGCCGACGGGTAGCATGTTCAGGGCAAACAGGGCGGTGACCAGCGCGATCACGCCCAGTGCGCCCGGCAGGATGACCCCAGGATTCATCATCTCGAACAGGATCCCGTAAATACCCAGCAGGAGCAGCAGGTATGCGATATTTGGATCGGTGATCACGGCCAGGACGCGCGTGCGCCAGTCGGGTTGCAGTTCCACGACCTGGGCGTCGCGCGTAGCCAGCGCAATGGTGCTGGCGTTCACCCGCACTTCGCGCCCGTGCACACGATCCAGCAAATCCTGCGTATCGCTGGCCAGCAGATCCACAACTTGCTGTTCGTGCGCCTCGCGGGCCGAGAGGCTCGCGGCACCACGCACCGCTTCCTCAGCCCATTGCGCGTTTCGGCCGCGCAGTTCGGCCAGGCCACGAATAAACGCCGCGGCGTCGTTCACGGCCTTGCGCTCGGGCGCGTCGGCATCAGTGGACGGCTGGTTTGCCCCGGGGGCGGTCTTGCCGTCGGAACCTGCCTGACTTCCGGAAGCGCCCGTGGGGCGGTCGGGCGGGTTATCGGGGCGTTGGGCCGGCCCCATCTGCACCGGCGTCGCAGCTCCCAGGTTGGTCGCGGGCGCCATGGCCGCGACATGGCAGGCATACAGGATATAAGTGCCCGCGCTGGCCGCCCTGGCGCCGCCCGGCGCGACATAGCCGATGACTGGAACCGGCGACGCAATGATCGCCTGCACGATGTCGCGCATGGAGGAATCGAGCCCGCCCGGCGTATCGATGCGCAGCACGACAGCGGCGGCGCGCCGCCTGTCTGCGTCGGCCAGCCCTCGTTGCAAGTACTCGGTGGTGGCCGGCCCGACCGCCCCGTGCAGATGAAGCAGCATGACCGGGGCCGCCTGCGGTGCATCGGGAGCCTGGGCCTGCGCGGGCGGGCATATCAGCGCGATGGCCAGGCAGAACCGGGCCAGGGACTGGAGCAGGCGAACAAGACTGCCGTCCGCGTACGGACGACATGACCGGCGGTGCGTCATGGCGGCCTCCTGAAAGGGGCCCCCGTACAGGCCCTGTGACCATGGTAGTGCCTGAGCCGGCTCACTACAAGGCGCGCCCCACGCGGCTCATCGGGGCCGGGGGGGCACGCCGTCGTGCGTCAGGGCGTGTCGCGCGCCAGCAGTTCCACGAGGCGCGGGACGGTGGTCTGGGGAGGGCTGTTCTGAGCGCCGCGTTCAAACAACTTCTCGATGGCGTCGGCAGCGCCATGCACGGCACCGGTTTCCTGCGCCATGGTGGTGTAGTAGTTCAGGTCTTTGCGCGCGTTCGACAGCGAGAATCGCAATCCGGTGTCGTCGCCCGATTCCAGGAACGGCCGCATGCGGTCAAGCGCCGCCCCGCCGCCGCCGCCCTTGGCGAGCACGTCGATCAGCACCGACGCATCGATGCCCGCGCGCTGTGCGCAGGCGGCGGCTTCGGCGATGATGGCGGCGCATCCCAGCGATACATAGTTATGCACCAGCTTCATACGGTGTCCGGAACCGACGGGTCCGGCGTAGGTGATGTTCTCGGCATAGCAGCGCAGCAAGGGCTCGCAACGTTCGTACAGGGCCCGTTCGCCACCTACCAGCAGGTTGAGCCGACCCTCGGCTGCTTCTTTGGGGGTGCGGGTCATGGGCGCGTCTAGGAACTGCGCGCCCGCATCGGTCACCGCCTGTGCAATTTTTACCGTGGACGAGGGAATCGCTGTGGAGCAGTCGATGACGACCGCGCCCGGCCGCAAGCCCTGCAACAGGCCATCGGGGCTGAACAGCACGTCTTCGACCTGCGGCGTGCCTGTGACACACAGGATGATGATGTTCGCCTGGCGCGCCACCTGGGCCGGGCTGGCGACCTTCGCCGCCCCGGCCGCCAACAGGTTGTCGATGGGCTGGTTGCCCGGGTGATCGAGGACCACCAGGGGATAGCCATGCTTGACGATGTTGCTTGCGATGCCGTGGCCCATCAGGCCAACGCCTATCATGCCGATGGTGTCTTTATTGCTGTTCATGAGTTCGTTGCACGCGTGTGGAAGAGGCCGCGATCGCGGCGGGACTGGTATAGATCATACAAGCCGCGGGCGGGCGCAGACCAGCCCGGCCCCGGGGCGGGTTGGAACGGCCGCGCGGGGCCCGCACGACGACGCGTCTGCAGACTGCAACGCCGCCGAAAAGAAGGGGGCTCAGTGCCAGCGCCGGCCGCGGGCCGCTGTCAGCACGGTTCCGCAGATCAGGGCGGCGGCACCGGCCCACACAAGACCACGACCGCTGGTGGAAAGCTGGGTGTACATGCTGCGCCGCCGCACGTTGGGCGCTTGTACCCCGTCGCGCGCCGTATCGTCCTGGACTGGCGCGCCGGCGTCGTACAGGGCATCAGCCCGGTCGCCGGCGGCAGTGTCGCTGCGCTGGTTGCGTATCAGCCAGCCCGCCAGGTGATCCGAGAGGCGGGGCATGCGCCAGCCCATGGAAGAGATGGCCTTGGATGCGCCGCCTACGAAAATGTCGCGGCGCGGATGCTCTGCGGCGAACAGGATGGCGCGCGCGACGGTGTCGGCCGCATACAGCGGCGGTGGCAGGCGCGGCTCCACGTCCATGTAATTGCGCGCGTGCCGGGCGAAGCCTGTGGCGATGGATGCCGGCTTGACCAGGGTGACGGACACCGGGGCGCCCTCGGTCTCGAGTTCCATGCGCAGCGCGTCGGTATAGCCCTTGACCGCATGTTTCGACGCGGAATACGCGCCCTGCAGCGGGACGGCACGGTCGGAGACCTCGCTGCCTATGTTGATGAGCGCGCCGCCATTCTTCTTCAGGTGCGCCACGGCGGTAAGCGATCCGTATACCACGCCCCAGAAATTGGTCTCGAACAGCTTGCGCTGGTCCTCGAGCGGCACATCTTCGAGCCGGCCGAAAATCGAGACGCCGGCATTGTTGACCCAGGTATCGATGCGGCCATATTGGTCGATTGCGGCGCCGAGAATGCGGTCATGATCGGCCGCCACGCCCACGTCAGCCTGCACGGCGAGCGCGTCGCCTCCTTCTTGCCGGATGCTGGCCACGAGATCGTCCAGCGCCTGCTGATTGCGGCAGGCCAGGACGAGTTTCGCTCCCTGGCGCGCGGCCATGCGCGCTGTGGCGAGGCCGATGCCGCTGCTGGCGCCGGTAATCACCATGACCTGATCATGTAGTTTCTTCAGTCGGACGTTCATGTCTATCTCCCGTGAGGGGCGCGGACGCCGGCCGGCACGCGCCGGGAGGACCGCGCCAGGGCAGCGAACGTCGCAGTTCGGTTTCGAAGTCGCGGCGCCACTCGGGCGGCACATGTTGAGCCAGCCGTAATCGAGCGGAGCCGTAATGCAGCCAGAGTCCATCTGGCGTGTCGACGGGACGCACGAGGCGTGCCCAGTTTCGGTTGAAGACATGGCGCGTCGTGCGCCCGGCGACGCACACGTCGACCAGCATGCGGCCGTCGTCGAGCAGCGTGATGGTCTCGCCATCACGCACATGGCGGGCGAATACGAATGTGGCCGCGACGATGAGGGTAAGTTCGAGCGCTCCGAATACGGCAACCATCCATAATCCGCGCAAGCTGAACACCAGGCTGATCACCAGGACGAGGCCGGCCGTTGCGGCCATGTGGCCCAGGAACTGCCCAGGCATCACGCAGCAGGTGCGCTTGAGGACCCAGCGCCGCTCGACGGTGGCCGGCGGTATCTGCGGGGAGGAGGTATCGCAGCCCCCGGAAGGCAGGGCGCCCGCGCACGCAGGGGCGGATGACATGGCTGCGGCCCTCAGCGTATGTCGGGAGGGACCGCGAAGGTGTGATGCGGCGCGGGCGAGGGCACGGTCCATTCCAGGCCTTCGGCACCATCCCAGGGGTTGGCCGCCGCCACGGCGCCCTTGCCCCGATAGCACTGCAGCATCAGATACAGGAACAGCAGCTGCGAAATGCCGAACCAGAACGCGCCGATGGTGGCCCACTGGTGGAAGGTGGTGAACTGCGCGGCATAATCGGCATAGCGACGCGGCATGCCGGCCAGCCCCAGAAAATGCATGGGAAAAAAGGTAATGTTGAACGAGATCATGGTTGACCAGAAGTGGACCTTGCCCAGTTTCTCGTTGTACATACGCCCCGTCCACTTGGGTACCCAGTAATACGCGCCACCGAACAGCGCGAACAGCGAGCCCGCCACCAGCACGTAATGGAAATGGGCCACTACGTAGTAGGTGTCATGCACCTGGATGTCGATGGGAGCCACGGCGAGTATCAGGCCCGTGAAGCCGCCCATGGTGAATACGAAGATGAACCCGATGGCGAACAGCATGGGCGTCTGCATGCTGAGCGATCCTCGCCACATGGTGGCAACCCAATTGAAGACCTTCACGCCGGTCGGTATCGAGATCAGCATGGTGGCGTACATGAAGTACAGCTGTCCGGCCACCGGCATGCCAGTGGCGAACATATGGTGAGCCCACACGATGAAGGAAAGCACGGCGATGGCCGACGTGGCATACACCATCGACGCGTAGCCAAATAGTTTCTTGCGGGAAAACGCGGGGACGATCATGGATACGATGCCGAACGCCGGCAGAATCATGATGTACACCTCGGGATGGCCGAAGAACCAGAACACGTGCTGGTACATCACGGGGTCGCCGCCGGCGGCGGCATTGAAGAAGCCCGTGCCGAAATGGCGGTCGGTCAGCAACATGGTGACGGCGGCCGCCAGGACCGGCATGACGGCGATGAGCAGGAACGCCGTGATCAGCCAGGTCCAGCAGAACATCGGCATCTTCATCATCGTCATGCCCGGTGCACGCATGTTGAGGATGGTGACGATGATGTTGATGGCGCCCATGATGGATGATGCCCCCATCAGGTGGATGGCGAAGATGGCCAGATCCATGCCCGGGCCCATCTGCGTGGACAGCGGTGCGTAGAGTGTCCAGCCCGCGGCCGTTGCACCCCCGGGTACGAAGAACGAGGCGGTGAGCATGATGGCGGCCACCGGCAGCAGCCAGAAGCTGAAATTGTTCATGCGGGCAAAAGCCATGTCAGCCGCGCCGATCTGCATCGGTATCATCCAGTTGGCGAAGCCGACGAGCGACGGCATGATGGCGCCGAAAATCATGATCAGGCCATGCATGGTGGTGAACTGGTTGAACAGTTCAGGCTGGAAGAACTGCAGCCCGGGCTCGAACAGCTCGGTGCGCAGCAGCAAGGCCAGCAGGCCGCCTTCGAGCAGCATCGCGAACGAGAAGATGAGATACATCGTCCCGATGTCTTTATGGTTGGTGGCAAGCAGCCAGCGCCGCCACCCTTGCGCCGGGTCGTGCCCGTGGGGAGCATCGTGGGTCAGGGTGTTCATTGGCGTATCCCCGAAAGAAATGGGAGGGTCTGCCGCGGCTGGCGCGCCAGGTTTACATCAGTGCGCCCAGGGCAATCGCATGACGGCTTCGGTTATTGAGCGCGCGTGGCGCTGACAACATCCTGAAAACCCTGACGCCATGTACTGTATCGCTCAGCTGGCTGCGCCGGAATTGCCGGCGACGCCTTCCGATTGCACTTCCGAGCCGCCTGCCTTGCCGCTTTTACGCAGCCGGGCTTCGAGCATGGCGTACAGGATCGTGGCCAACGCCAACGGACCCAGGTAGTAAATGGCGCGATAGGCGAGCAGGGTGCCCAGCACCTGCGACTTGGACACGTCCCCGGCGAGCATGGCCACGAAGACCGCCTCGAGCACGCCCACGCCGCCCGGTATGTGGACGATGGCGCCGGCGATACTGCTGAGCAGCAACGCGGCCAGGACGAGGGCGTACGACACCTCGCGCTCGAACAGCAGGTACAGGATGCCGCCCATGGCGCCCCAGCAGATGGCCGACAGCACAGATTGAAGAATGGCCACTCGCAGGGTGGGCAGGGGCAGCCGCCGGCCCGCTACATGCACATGGCGGCGGGGCCAGAAAGCGCACAGCGCCAGATAGGCGGCTGCGACAGCCAGCATGGCAAACCCGGCCAGCTGCAGTAGAAGCGGGCTCATGTCCCAGGCGGTCGGCGTTTCATGCATGGCGAACAAGACACCAAAAAGCCACAGGTAACCCAGCCAATTGGTGAAGATGCTCATTGCCACCACTTTCGAGATGACGGAAAGCCGCAGGCCCAGCTTGCTGTAGAGACGGAAGCGCAGGCCGACGCCGCCGACCAGCGCGCCCAGATTCACGTTGGCCGAGTAACTGACGAAGGCCACCGTCATCGTGGTGGCGGCGCTGAGTTTGTGTTTGGTATAGGCCCGGCCCAGCAGGTCGAAGGAGGTATAGGCCAGATATGCCACCGGCACCAGGCAGGCACTTTCGATCAGCACCGACCTGGGCATTTTGCGCAGGATGCCCCACACCTCCTGCCATTCGACGTCGCGGGCCAATTGCGCCAGCAGCGCGATGGCGGCCAACATGAAAACACCCGTCCAGATGCGACGGGTGCGTTTCCAGAAGCGGCGCAGCGCGCGCCAGGCAGAATGGTGAAACAGGCGGCGCAATTTATTCATGATTGTTCTCTTTGGCAGTCGCCGCAGTCTGGGCGGGTTCGATGTGTTCGAAGCGCGGCGCATGCGACGGCAAAATGGATGCCCAGGTGGGGAAATGCCGCAGGACGTGGAAAACCGCCACGCCAAACCACAGGCGGCGCAAGGCACGCTTGACCCCCTCTTGCGGCACGATGCGGCGACAGTGACGTTGCATCAGGCGCTCGAGCGACGCGCGCAGCGCTGAAGTGAACTCTCGGTCACGGACCACGACGTTGGCTTCCAGGTTCAGGGACAGGCTGAGCGGATCCAGGTTGCTGGATCCGATCGTCGCCCATTCTTCGTCGACGCAGGCGACTTTGCCGTGCAGAGGACGCTCGCAGTATTCGTAGATCTGGACGCCTGCCGACATCAGGTAGTCGTATAGGGTTCGCGCGGCGAGCTTGGCAATGGGCATATCGGGCTCGCCTTGCAGGATCAACCGGACCCGTACGCCCCTGCGGGCGGCATTGCGCAGGTCACGAAGCAGGCGGTAGCCCGGGAAGAAGTAGGCATTGGCGACGATGATGTCCTGCTGGGCCGTGCGGAATCCCGCACGGTAGTACCGTTCTATGTCGGTGCTGTGGCGGTCGTTGTCGCGGGTGACGAACAGCGCCGCGCCCTGGCCCGTCGGGCCGTGCGCGGCGCCGCGGCGCAATGCCCAGCGGCGACGGCGTCCGCGCTGGACCACATTGCGGACAAAGGCACGAATGTCGTCCACGATGGGGCCGCGGAATTCAGCGGCATAGTCCTGCTTGGCTTCCGGGCCGAACGACGCCAGATGGTCGGCCGAGTAATTGATGCCGCCCACGAAGGCGATCTCGCCGTCCACCACCACCAATTTGCGATGCAGGCGCCGCAACGCATTGACCCGAAAGCCGAAAATGCGGGGCTGGGGGTCGAAGATATGAAAGCGCACACCCGCTTCCGTCAGCCCTGAAATGAATGTTTCGTCCAGGCAATCCGAGCCATATCCATCGACGGTGAGATCGATCTCGACCCCTCTTTGCGCGGCCGCGATGAGCACTTCCCTGAGCTCCCGCCCGACTTCGTCGTCGAACAGTATGAAAGTCTCAAGAAACACCTCTTTCTTGGCTGCCCGGATGGCGCCGAACACCCGGGGGAAGAATTCTTCGCCGTTTTCCAGCAAGTGCACGGAATTGCCGTGCCGCCATACGCTCGTCATAGCCTCACCTCTGCCGCCAGCGGGGCGTGATCGGAAAGGTGGCGCCAGACGCGCGAGGCGAGGGGCACGGGCCGGGCTGCAGCGACATTGCGAACGTAGATGCGGTCCAGCGCCAGCATGGGCCAGCGGGCTGGAAACGTGCGCGGTTCACGACCGAGGACGCTGCGAAACACGTCGTGCATCGAACAGGCCGCCAATGCCTGGCCCGCGCGGCGACGCCAGTCGTTGAAGTCGCCTCCCACCAGCACGGGGGCACCTTCTTCAATTCCGTGGACCAGCGAGCACAGGCGTCCAAGCTGGGCGCGGCGATGTGTTTCGCGCAGGCCCAGGTGCACGCAGACTACGTGCAGATCGCCCCCCGCGGATGGATGGCGGACTTTGCAATGCAGCATTCCCCGGCTTTCATGTTTGCCGATGGATACATCGTGATTGTGGTGTTCCACGATGGGCCAGCGCGACAGTACGGCGTTGCCGTGGTCGCCATCGGGATACACGGCGTTGCGTCCGTAGGCAAAGTCGCTCCAGAGGCTGTCGGCCAGGAACTCGTACTGTGACGTCGCGGGCCAGGATGCCAGGCGCCTGGCATGCCGGTGATGGTTGCCGATGACTTCCTGCAGAAACACGATGTCGGGTTGGGCATCGCGCAGCGCGGAGCGCAGTTCGTGCAGAATGAAGCTGCGATTGAATATTGTGAAGCCTTTGTGTACGTTGACCGTCAGCAGTTTGACGATGGCGCCGTCTCGAGCGGACGCTTCCTGACCGGGCATAGAGGTCTCCAGTGGCATGCCGAAGCTCATGCAAGAAGCGTGCCGGGGGGTGGCCGGCCGGGCGCGAATCGCGGAGGCAACGTATTTCTTACCCGGACACGAAAAATATTCCCTCGTTTTCCCAGGGAGTGCCTGTACCGGGCACGGCACGTGCTGAGCGGCGCGTCGAAGCGGAGTCGCGCGGGTTAGCCGTGCGGGCGTGTCGTCGGGCATACTGCGCCCAGCGCCCGAGCGAGCGCGGGCCTGGGCCGTATGTGTGTGTGAGGCTGAATGTTCACCAAACAAGATAGAGTGCGCAATCCCTGGGCCGAAACCCGTGCCCGGCTTGAGGACGAGCGGGTGATGCTGCAGCGCATTGCCGACGGCATGCCCCTGGCCGAGGTGATGGCTTACGTACTGCGAGCCGTGGAGCAGCAATCAGGTGTGGATTTGCGCACGTCCATCATGTCTTTCGACCAAGAGTGCGGACGACTGCGGCACCTGGTGGCGCCCAGCCTGCCTGCCGACTTCCTGGCCGCAATCGACGGAGTGCCCATCGGGCCGACCACGGCGTCGTGGGGGGCGGCCGCGTATCTGGATACCCCCATCTACGTCGGCAACATCGCCAACCACCCCAACTGGGAACCCTGGCGCGATCAGGCCCTGGCGCATGGCCTGCGGGCCTGCTGGGCGACCCCTATCAAGGGCACGGACGGCAAGCTGCTCGGGGTGTTTTCCAATTACTACGGCGTCGAGCACATGCCGACACCGCAGGATATCGACGCCATGGCCGTGGTGGCGCGTACGGCGGCGCTCGCGATCGAGCGCCATCGTACCGAGCAGGCGCTGCGTGAAAGCAGCGAGCGCTGGCGCGGCATGTTCCAGCGCATGCGTGAAGGTTTCTTCCTCAGCGAAGCCATGCGGGGCGAAGACGGCCGGATCGTCGACTTCCGGTTCCTGGAAGTGAATCCTGCCTTTGAGCGGCAGAGTGGGCTGCAGGCGGGAGACACCCTGGGGCATTCCCTGCGCGAGATGATCCCGGGGGTGCCCGACATGATCATGGAAACCTTCGCCAACGTCGTCGAGACAGGCGCGTCGACGCAGTTTGAACTGGCCGCGCCGCACCAGGGGCGAAACGCCTGGTACGAGGCGCACGTTCACAAGGAAGGGCCGGAACGCATTACTGTGCTGGTGTTCGACATCACCGCCCGAAAGGCCGCCGAGGACGAACTGTGGGCCGGCCAGCATCGCAAGAATTTTCTGCTGTCGCTCGTGGATCAGATGCGAGAGATTCATCAGCAGTCGGATATTGAACATGTCGCCTGCGAGGCTCTGGGCCGGCACCTGAGCCTCAGCGTGGTTGCCGTGCTCGAGTACGGAGCCGGAGGCGCGCTCTCGCGGACGGCGATGCACTGGATGTCCGACCAGGCGCAGGCCGAGGGCGAGACATTCACTGCCGAGCAGATCAATCCCGAGTGCGCGCAGGCTTATGAGAGCGGCCGCACGGCGTACCTGCCGCCGTTGCTGGCCAACGCCGCCGGCGACGCCACGCCGATGGCCATTGCCATCCCCCTGCGTCGTTGGGGCTGGCCTTCAGGTGTGCTGTACGTGCGTCCGCATCGCGACAACCCCCTCAAGGGACCCGACATCGCCTTTGTGGAGGAAGTGGCCGAACGCTTGTGCGACGCCATCGAGCGCTCGCAGTACGCGCGAGTACTCGAACAGCGTGTGGAATCGGCCATAGCCGAGCGCGACCGGATATGGCGCCTGTCTCCGGAGCTGCTGGCGGTGGCCAATGAGCGGGGGCGCTTCGTGAGCGTGAATCCCGCGGTGCGCATGATTCTGGGCTGGACACCGGAACAATTTCTGGGAATGTCGCTGGAAGACCTGGTGCACGGTGACGACCTGCCGGGCTTCAGGAAAAGTCTGTCGCTGCCGGCAGATCAGGGCCAGAAGGCGCGCCACATTGAGTGCCGCCTGCTTAACAAGCGCGGAACGTTCAGCTGGATAGCCTGGACCGTTTCCTGGGCGCACGACAACTTCTACCTCGTTGGCCGCGATGACACCGACTTCAAGCTGCAGGCCGAACAGTTGCGCCAGGCGCAAGCCGCCTTGCTGCAGGCTCAGAAAATGGAAGCAGTGGGCCGCCTCACCGGCGGTATTGCCCACGACTTCAATAATATGCTTCAGGGGATCAGCGGCGCGCTTTACCTGATTCAGCGCAAGTTCGAAGCTGGCAAATACCAAGAGGCCAGCCGCTTCGTGAACACCGCCATGGATTCGACCAGCCGGGCGGCTCGGCTGACGCAGCGTTTGCTGAGCTTTTCACGGCGGCAGCCGCTGGACCCGAAGCCGCTCGATCTGGCCATCACCCTGGCGTCGATGGAAGACCTGTTCCGGCGTTACACGGGCGAAGGCATCACGCTGAGCTGCCGTTCGCAACCCGACCTGCACATCGTCAAGTGCGACGCCAACCAGTTCGAAAGCGCGCTGCTCAATCTGGTGATCAACGCCTGCGACGCCATGCCCGACGGCGGGCATCTGACAGTGGAAGCCCGCAACAATCGGCTCGATGCCGATTTTCTGCGCCAGCATCCCGACGTCGAGCCGGGCGAGTTTATCGAAGTGCATGTGCAGGACCAGGGCTGCGGCATGTCGCCCGAGGTGCTGGCGCGCGCGTTCGAGCCGTTTTTTACCACCAAGCCCTTGGGTGAGGGCACGGGCCTGGGGCTTTCGATGATCTACGGATTCGCGCGCCAGGCGGGCGGGCTGATCACCATGGAAAGCACCGAAGGCAAAGGGACCTCGGTACGCCTGTATCTGCCTCGCCATGCGGGTGAGGCGTCCGACCAGGTGCAGGTTGCCGGCCAGGACGCTGCCGATGCCGGATTCCTCCCGGCGGGGGCCGTGATCGTTCTTGTCGAGGACGACACCAATGTCCGCGAAATGGTTCGCGAGAGCCTTTCCAGTCTGCGGGTGCAGGTTCTGGCCGCCGCCGACGGCGAAGCGGGCGCGCGACTGCTGGCCGACGCGGCGCGGGTCGACCTGTTGTTGACCGATGTCGGCCTGCCGGGACTGAACGGGCGCCAGCTGGCGGACATTGCCCGCGAATCCCATCCGGGGCTGAACGTGTTGTTCATGACCGGATATGCCGAAAACGTCGTCGATGGCAGCGAATTCCAAGGCGAGGGCCTGGAAGTCATCCTCAAGCCGTTCTCATTGGGCGAAATGCTGCGGCGCGTGCGCCGTCTGCTCGCGAAGAATCAGACTGCCAGCCCGGCCGCACGGCTGGGCCCGTCGGCATCAGCCCAACCGGATTCCGACGGGGCCGCTGCACAGTAAGGCGCTTAGCTCGAGGTAGCCATGCGCATCGGCGCGCTGTACGGCGCCCGTGCGCACGTCGCGCCAGGCTAGGCGCGCCAGGCCCGCGGGCAGACGCAGCCGCGTGTCGTCCCAGAAGCCGGGGCCCGCGCCCGGCTCCGCCAGTTTCAGCGTGCACAGCCGCGGCACCACCACCAGCAGATGATGTTCCCCGTGGCTGCGCGCGAACGCAACCACGTGGACGGCCTGCGTGCCATGCACCGAGAGCGGCAGATAGCTGCCGTGATCGAATAGCAGGGTATGCGCGGCGCGCAGTTGCAGCAGACAGTGAATCAGGCGTTGTTTGACGGTACCATCCGGCCAACCCGGGCCGCCGGCGATTTCGAACTGGCTGGCTGCGGACGTATTGCTCAGCGCAGCCGCTCGCGCGGCATGATCGACGGGTCGCCGGTTATCTGGATCCACCAGGCTGAAGTCCCAGAATTCGGTGCCCTGGTACAGGTCGGGCATTCCGGGCACCGTCATCCGCAGCGTGGTCTGCACCAGGCTGTTCACCATGCCGGCGGGTGTGATGCGTCCGGCAAAATCGGCAATCTGCTCGAGCGGGGCCGCACCGGAGTCGGCCGGTTCGCGCAGGCGATCCAGATAGGCGCCGTACGCGGCCTCGTACGCTTCATCCGGTTCAGTCCAGCTGGAATGCCGCTTGGCCTCGCGCACGGCCTTGATCTGCCACGCCCGCACCCTTTCCAGGAATGCCTCCACGCCCGAGGCATCATCGGCCTGCAGCCCCGGCGGCCAGGCACCGACTAAAGTTTGCAGCAGCATGTAGCGGTCGGCCGTCGCGGGCGCCGAGTCATCCGCTCCCAGCCATTGTTGCGCATGCCGCAGCCACTCCAGCGGCATCTCGGAAAGGACGGCCAGCCGGGCTCGCACGTCTTCGCCCCGCTTGTGGTCGTGCGTGGCCGTGGCCAGCATGGCGGACGGGAAACGCCGGGCACGGGCGGCGCAGGCGCGATGGAAGTCAGCGGTGGACAACGCAAACTGTTCGGGAGACGCTCCCACCTCGTTGCGCGAGAGCAGGGGGCCGTAGCGGTAGAAAAGTGTGTCTTCCAGTGCCTTGGCGGCGAGCGGCGGGGTCAGTTGCTGAAACCGGCGAACCGCCAGCTCTGCCGCACCCGGCCCCGCCTCCCCGGACAGCCAATGGTCGATCTGGCGCAGCAGTTCCAGGTCGGCTCGCGTCAGGGTAGGTCCGGACAGATGCTGCGCCCGGGTGGCGGCAGCCTGGCAGTAAGTCTGATCCGCCGCGCTGCGCCCGGCAGGCCCGGCATAGCTGCGGTACACCGGGAATGCTGCCAGCATCCGCGTCAGCACGCGGTCGATCGCGTCCTCGCTCCAGTCCCGCGTGTCGAGATCTTGCCGTGCCACCTGCAGCAGCGCGCGCGCGAGCGCTCGCCGTTCGGCAGCGAAGTGGCGAGAAAGCATGCGCAGGCGCGCGGCTTCCAGTTGCTGGCCGACGCGGCGTGAATCCCCGGTCAATACTTGCCATGCCTGGACCAGCACCGAGGCCGCGGCGGGGTCGTGCAGCAGCGCGCCCACCTGGTCCATGAAGTCGTATCCGGTGGTTCCGTCGATGTCCCAGCGCTCGTCGAGCGCCTCGCCGGCACCCAGGATTTTCTCGACGATGAGGTAAGGGTCGCGCGGCAGGTCGGCGGCCAGCCGCGCCTGGCCCCGGGATCGCAGGGCCGCGCGCAGTTGCCCGCAGTATCCGATGGGGTCGGCGAGACCGTCTACGTGGTCGATGCGGACGCCGTCGATCAGTCCGTCGGCATACAGCTGAAGCGTCAGCTCGTGCACCGCGTCGAAGACTTCGGCGCGTTCGACCCGGACCCCGACGAGAGAGGAGACTTCGAAAAAACGCCGCCAGTTGATCTGGTCTGCGGCCGTGCGCCACCATGCCAGACGGTAGTGCTGCTGCTCCAGCAGTCTGTGCAGGCGTTCGCGGCCTTCGGGGGAACCCGGATCGTGGGAGTCGCGCGGCACCCCGGGCGCCGACTGCGCGGGCTGGGTGCCCTCGGCGAGCGGCAGGCGTGCACCTCCGGTCTCGATGACATACTCGCTGGTGTCCGGGTCGTAGACCAGGCGGATATCCCCGTTGCGCAGGCAGGCGCCGTAGGCCTGGCCCAGTTGGGGAAGCAGCAGCTTGCCGTGCAGGGCTGGATCGGCCGGCTGCCAGTCGATGTCGAACCAGTCGGCGTAGCGGCTATCGGGGCCGTGGGCGAGCACGTCGTTCCACCACGGATTGGACGTGTGCGCGGCCATGTGGTTGGGCACGATGTCGACGATCAAGCCCATCTGGTGCGCGCGCAGGTCGCTCACCAGGCGTCGCAGCGCATCGATGCCGCCCAGCTCGGGATTGACCTGCCGGTGGTCCGCCACATCGTAGCCGTGGGTGGAGCCGGGGCAGGCCGTGGTAACAGGTGAAAGGTATAAATGGCTGATGCCGAGCTGCGCATAATAAGGCACTTGCGCGCGTGCGTCGTGGAGGGTGAATGCGGCGTGCAGCTGCAGGCGTACAGTGGCGCGCGGCGTCATGATCTGCTCCGTGTGGCCTTGATGGTTTCGATGCGGGCCAGCAGCCGAGGCTCCTGCAGCAAGCCCTGTTTGACGGCAGGCAGACGCTGACGCCAGTTGGGGTGCTCGCGGATCGTGCCGGGAAGATTGGGCTGGTCGGCCAGCGCGGCCAGGTCCTCGAGCGGAGCCAGCATCAGCGGGGCGGGGCTGGCCCCCACCAGGCCCAGCATGGCTGCCACCGGCGCGTCATCCGGCGCTTCGCCGGCGCGCGCCAGCCCGGCGGCGCGCAGGGCCTCCCACATGGCCGAGCGGCGATTGTGCACGGCGGCCTCGGCGGCCGCTGCGCCAACGTCACGATGCAAGCGGTCCCGCCACTGCAGGTCTCGGCCTTCCCACCAGCCGCGCAGCGTGGGCAAGTCGTGGGTATCCGGCATGGCCAGCGCATGGTCGGGCCATGCCGCCGGCGGCAGAAACCCCGGCTGGGATTCGGCAGACGCGCCCTCGGGCAAGGATTCGGTCTGGAACCACAATACGCTGGTACCCAATACGCCATGGGCCGCAAGTTCATCGTTGAAGCCTTCGGGTACCGTACCGAGGTTCTCGCCGACCACCAATGCACGATGCCGCCATGACTCCAGCGCCACCAGCCGCAGCATGTCGCGCAGGGGGTACCGCAGGTAGGCGCCGTCGGCGGCCGTCGCGCCGTCCGGCACGACCCAGAGCCTGGCAAGTCCCAGCACATGGTCTACGCGCATGCCGCCCGTGTCGGCCAATACGGCTCGCAGCAATTCGATGAAGGCTCCGTAGCCGTGCTGCTGCAAGGCCCTCGGTGAAAACGCCGCCAGGCCCCATTGCTGGCCAGCCGGATTGAATATGTCGGGCGGCGCGCCAATGGCCAGGCCCTCGATGATGTCAGCCTGACGGCTCCAGGCGTGGCTGCCGCGCGGGTCGGTGCCCACGGCCAGGTCGGCGATCAGGCCCACCCGCATGCCGGCCTTGCGGGCATCGGCCTGGACTCGCGACAGACTGGCGCGAGCCAGCCACTGCGCGAAAATATGAAAACCCACTTCACGTTCGTGCGCGGCACCGAATCCATGGGTGCGCGGCGAGCGCGGATCACGCAAGGCGTCCGGCCAGTGTCGCCAGTCATTGCCATGTCGCGCATGCAGCACTTCGAACACGGCGTGGCTCTGCAAGGCATCGCCGCCGGCCTGGCGAAAATTTGCATAGGCATCGCGCAACGGGACAGGCGCGTGGTCGAAGCCATCGTAGAGCTTGCGCAGCAAGGCCAGCCGCAAACGGCCGGCTGCGTCCCAATCGATCAGCGAGGCCTTTTCCAGCGAAGCGCGGCGCGCATCGCGATCCACGGCCGCCAGCGCCGCGCTGACTTCGTCGTTGCTGAATACCGCGCAGGGGTCGGCATACAGAACATTGAGGAACAGGCGGCTGGAAGGCGAGTAGGGGCTGCACGACGCGGGCTCGGCGCTGAACATGGCATGCACGGGACTGATGCCCAGGGCATCGGCGCCCAGCCGCGCGGCCTGCACCGCAAGCTCGCGCAGTGCGCCGAAGTCACCGTAACCGGCCGCGCACGGATGGTCGGAGTCACTGCGTCGCAAGCTGTAGATCTGAGCAGCCATGCCCCAGGCGCGCGGCGGATCATGCTGGAGCAGTTGTGCCGGCGTCGGACACCGTGCCGGCGCGATGGCCAGGCGCGACGGCTGGCCATCGAGTTCCAGCGTGTGGTAGCCAGGACAGTCGGGAACGTCCATCAGTACCTCCCGGTCGTCCCCGCCTGCCTGTCCTTCGATCTGGTCGCCGTTTTCGCAGTGGATGACATAGCGGCGCGCACGCGCGCCTGGCAGTCGCAAGGTTTCGCCTGCAGCGGCGATGGTCAGGGACGGCGGGCCGGCCGCCTCCTGCCGCACGGCGTCCAGGCTTTCGCGAATCTGCGCGGACGTCGTCGCAGGCATCCCCATCGCCTGCAGCACGGTCCGCAGCGTATCGTCGGACACCGTTTGCGGCCCGCCGCGCGCATCCACCCAATCGACCGCAATACCCGCCGCCGCGGCGAGTTCGGCCAAGGGAGCATTCTCGCGAAGGGCGGCAGTCATGGCGATTCCTCGAGCAGCCACAGGGTGCAATGCGGGGGCACGCATCCCTTCATGAGCGCATCGCAGGCGCCCGCGCAACTCTGGAAGAGCAAGATCGCGTCTTCTCCGGGCGGAGACAGGTGGGGAACGACGACTTCGTTTGCGCCCAGGTTGGCGTACAGCGACAGGCGCGCGCCGTCACCCATGCGCCAGTGAGCCGCGACAGCCCAGGATCCGAGCGGGAACGCTCCCTCGCTGCGGGCGCCCGCAAGACGCGGCGCAATCATGCGTTGGCGCACTGCCAGCAAGGCCTGGTAGTAGTCGAACCAATGCTGGGCCTCGGGATCGTCGGGCCACGGATGGCTGGCCATGTAGGTCGAAGGGGCGTTCGGATCGGGCAGCGGGTCGGCGTTGCCCTGGCCAGCCTGGGCCGCAAGGTCGAATTCGCGCTGGCGGCCTTCTCGCACGGCCTGGGCCAGGGCCGCGTCGCTGTAGTCGGTAAAGTACAGGAATGGTGCTGACGACCCGCATTCTTCGCCCATGAAGATCAACGGTATCTGCGGTGCCAGCAACTGCAGCGCCACGGCCGCGCGCAGGGCGTCGGGCCGCCCGCCTACCAGGGTGCGCAAACGCTCGCCGAATGCCCGGTTGCCAGTCTGGTCATGGTTCTGCAGGAAGAGGACGAAAGCCGTCGGCCGCAGGTCTGCGCTGGGCTCGCCGCGCTTGCGCTGCGGGTCCCGCACGGTAGGTTGTCCCTGATAGACAAAACCTTCGGCCAGGCAGCGCGCCAGCAGGTCCGCCGGCTCGCGGGCATAGTCAACGTAGTAGCCATGGGTCTCGCCGGTCAGCAGGTGATGCAGCACATGGTGGCCGTCGTCGTTCCATTGGGCATCGAAGCCCTCGGTGAGCAGCGAGGCCCGATTGTCATCGTTTTCCAGTACCAGATGGATATGCCGCGAAGCGGGAATGCGACTGCGCACGTAGTGCGCCAGCCGAGGCAGCCACTCGGGATTGGCGATGGCATGAACGGCATCGAACCGCAGGCCGTCGAAACGGTACTCGGTCAGCCAGTAAAGTGCGTTTTCTTCGAAGTACCGGCAGACCTGGGGCCGCCGGAAGTCGATGGCGGGGCCCCATGGCGTCTGGATATCGTCGCGAAAGAATTCCTCCGCATACTGCGACAGGTAATTGCCGTCAGGCCCGAAATGGTTGTATACGACATCCAGCATGACGCAGATGCCCAAACCGTGCGCGGCGTCGATGAGCGCTTTCAGCTGATTCGGCGTGCCATAGCTGCGGTCGGGCGCATAGGGCAGTACCCCGTCATACCCCCAGTTTCGTTGCCCGGCAAAATCCGCGATGGGCATCAGCTCAAGCACGGTTACGCCCAGGGCGGCGAGTTGCGGCAGGCGCTGCTGGAGTCCCGCGAAGCCGCCGCCCAGGCCGGGATGGGCCTCATAGATCACGGCTTGTTCCCAAGGCCGGCCCACCCAGTCCGGATGCGACCACGCATAGCCGCCCTGGCCAGTGACGACGCTGTCCCCATGCACGTCGTCGGCCTGAAGCCGTGAGGCGGGGTCGGGCACCGTGCGATGCGCGTCGAGCCGATACCGGTAACGCGCGCCCGGCGCGCAAGCCACCCGGGCCTCAGCCCATCCTTCAGCATCGACCTCGAGCGCTATGGGCGCCAGGCCCTCGATCTCGAGTGCGAGGGTAGGCGGGGCCGAGGGCGCCCATAGTCGAAAGCGCGTCGTTCCGTCGGGCATGGAATGCGCGCCGAATTGGGGCAGGGCATCTTCGGCCAGGTTCCGGGCACCAGCGGGCCGGGCATCCGGCGCGGTGTGGGTGGGTCGGGAGTTCATGACGCGCTCCGCTTCTCGCTGGCACCGAGTACGACGACACTATGTCCGACCACCTCGACGGTCTCGCCCTCGAGGTGGCGCGCGGCCTGTCCGGGCTGGGCACTGTCGATCTCGAGCGTCCAACGCAGAGCCGGGGCGGGCAGCTGGAAGCTCACTGCGTCATTGCCCGCGTTCATCAGCAACAGGGTGATGTCGGCGGTCGATTCGCTTGCGGCGGCGGCGCGGCGCATGGCCAGCGTGCGCCTCCCCGGGTCTTCCCATGCCGGCGGGTCCATGGGCTGGCCGGATTCGGTGAACCAGGACAGCGAGGCGACGCCAGGAACCACTTCCTGGCTTGCGTCGCCGTACCGCGCCGTGCGCAGGCTGGCGTGGGCCCGTCGTAGGGCGGCCACGCGCGAGGCGTAACTGGCCAGTCCGGCACCCGGATCCTGCTCGAGATCGTCCCAGTTCAGCCAGCTGATCGGCCCATCCTGGCAATAGGCATTGTTGTTTCCGTCCTGGCTGTTGCCAAACTCATCGCCCGCCAGCAGCATCGGGGTGCCATCGGCCAGCAGCACGGTGGCCAGCATGGCGCGCTGAACCCGGCGCCTCAGGCTTTCGATATCGGCGTCATCGGTGGGCCCTTCATGGCCCCAGTTCGCGCTGAAATTCTCGGAGTGCCCGTCGTTGCCATTCTCGCCATTGGCTTCGTTATGGCTGGACTCGTAGCTGACGATGTCGCGCAGCGTGAACCCATCGTGGGAAGCAATAAAATTGACGCTGGCCCACGGGTGCCGGTGGCGCCGGTCGAACAGGTCACGCGAGCCGGCCAGCCGTGCGGCAAGGTCGCCGATCATTCCATCGTCGCCGCGCCAGTAGCGGCGTACCGTGTCGCGGAAACGATCGTTCCACTCGGAGAAGCCGGGCGGATGCTGGCCCAGTTGATACCCGTCCGGCCCGATATCCCAGGGCTCGGAGATCAGCTTCAGCCGCGAAAGCTGCGGGTCCTGCAGAATGGCGTCGAAGAATCCGGAGCCCGGGTCGAAGCCGGTTCCTTCGCGGCCCAGCGTCACGCCCAGATCGAAGCGGAACCCATCCACCTGGTAGGCGGTGGCCCAGTGGCGCAGCGAGTCCATCACCATCTGCAGGACCCGCGGGTGCGACACGTTGAGCGTGTTGCCGCATCCCGTGTCGTTGACGTAGTACCGTTCCTGCCCGGGAATGAGGCGGTAATAACTGGCATTGTCGAGCCCGCGCCACGACAGCGTCGGACCCAGTTCGCTGCCTTCGCAGGTATGGTTGTAAACCACATCCAGGATGACTTCGATGCCGGCCGCATGCAGGCGCCGGATGGCCTGCTTGAGTTCGTTGGGCCCGCCGTGGGGCACGTAGGCCGGTTCCGGCGCGAAGAACGACAGCGTGCTGTAGCCCCAGTAGTTGCGCAGCCCGCGCTCGAGCAGGAAGCGGTCTTGCAGGAAGGCATGCACCGGCAGCAGCTCGATGGCTGTCACGCCCAGCTTGTGCAGATGATCGACAAATCGGGGGTCGGCCAGTGCGCTCGCCGTGCCGCGCAACGGGGCGCGCAGGTCTTCGCGCTGCATGGTGGCGCCGCGCAGATGCACTTCGTAGATCACAGTGTCGTTCCACGCGGTGCCGGGCGGGGAACTGCGCCCCCAGTCGAAATAATCGTCCACCACCACGCCCTTGGGCATTGCTACCGCGCTGTCGCGGCGGTCCATGCTCAGGTCGGCCTTGGCATGCTGCAGGCGGTACCCGAACAGCGCGTCCGACCAGCGCACGGGACCTGTCAGCCTGCGCGCATAAGGATCCAGCAGCAGTTTGTGCGGATTGAAGCGATGGCCGTTGGCGGGGTCGTAGGGGCCGTGGGCGCGGTAACCGTACACCAGGCCGGCCTGGGCGTCGGGAAGGTAGCCATGCCAGACCTCATCGGTGCATTCGGGCAGCGTTAGCCGGCACAGCTCTTTGCGCCCCTGCTCGTCGAACAGGCACAACTCGATGCGTGTCGCATTGGCCGAAAATACAGCGAAATTGATACCGAGGCCGTCACTCGTCGCGCCCAGGGGGTAGGGCGAGCCGGCGCTCAAGCGATACTGCGTGGAATTGGCCATGATCATCCTTCATGTCTGAGCAGCAGCGTCGACAGCGGCGGAAGCGTCAACGATATTGATTGCGCCTGCCCGTGGGCGGGCGTTTCGTGGGTCTCGACGAGAATGGGCCCGGCCATTCCGGTGCCGCCATAGGCGGCATCGTCGGTATTGAGGCGGGCGCGCCAGCGTCCGGCCGTGGGCACGCCTATCCGGTAGTCATGGCGGGCCACCGGCGTGAAGTTGCAGATCGCCAGCACCTGGTGTTGACCGTCGGTGCGCAAGAAGGCCAGCACGCTGTTGGCCTCGTCGTCGCCCACCATCCAGGCGAACCCCGAGGGATCCGCATCGCGGCGATGCATCTCCGGCAACTCGGTATAGATGCGGTTCAGGTCCGCCACCAGCCGCTGCACGCCTCGGCGCGCAGGGTCATCAAGCAGGCCCCAGTCGATCGGCGTATCGTGATCCCACTCTTTTTCCTGGGCGATTTCGCTGCCCATGAACACCAGTTTCTTGCCCGGATGTGCCCACATATAGCCGTAGTACATGCGCAGGTGTGCCAGCCGGTCGACGTCGCCCCCAGGCATCTTGCCCAGCAGCGATCCCTTTCCGTGCACCACTTCGTCATGCGAAAGCGGAAGGATGTAGCGCTCGGAATACGCATACATCATGCCGAACGTCACGTCGTGATGATGAAAACGGCGGTGCACGGGATCGTGGTGCATGTAGCGCAGGGTGTCGTGCATCCAGCCCATGTTCCACTTGTAGTCGAAGCCCAATCCTCCGTCTGTCACGGGTGCGGTCACCCCCGGCCATGCTGTGGATTCTTCGGCCACGGTGATGGCGCCCGGGCATTCGCACGCAACGACCGTATTGAGTTCTCGCAGGAACTCCACCGACTCGAGGTTCTCCCGGCCGCCGTAGCGGTTGGGGATCCATTCGCCAGGCCCGCGGCTATAGTCCCGATACAGCATGGAAGCCACGGCATCGACACGCAGACCGTCGATGTGGAAGTCGCGCAACCAATGCAGAGCGCTGGCGATCATGAACGCCTTCACCTCGTTGCGTCCCAGGTTGTACACCAGGGTGTTCCAGTCCGGATGAAAGCCTTCGCGCGGGTCGGCGTATTCATACAGAGCGGTGCCATCGAAGCGCGCCAGCCCGTGGGCGTCATTGGGAAAGTGCGCGGGCACCCAGTCCAGAATCACACCCAGGCCGGCGGCATGGCATTGGTCGATGAAGCGGGCGAAATCCGCGGGGCTTCCATACCGGGCGCTGGGCGCAAACATGCCCAGCGGCTGATAGCCCCACGATCCGCCGAACGGGTGCTCCATGATGGGCATCACTTCGATGTGGGTGAACCCCAGCGCCCTGGCATAGGCAGGCAGGCGGTCGGCCAGGCGGTCCCATAGTGGCCCCGGCCCGGACTCGCCCAGCCAGGAGCCCACATGCAGCTCGTAGATGGACAGTGGCGCGTCGGGACGCTGCCGCGCAGCGCGCCCCTCCATCCAGGCCGCATCATTCCAGTTGTACTCAACGGAATCCGGGACCACCGACGCCGTGGCGGGCGGCGCTTCCGTCTGCCTCGCCATGGGATCGGCGCGCAATGTCGTCACGCCATCGGAACCCCAGATCTGGTATTTGTACCGGCTTTGCGCCCCGACGCCCGGGATGAAAATCTCCCAGACGCCGGCGGTGTGGCGCAGGCGCATCCCGTGGCGCAGTCCGTTCCATCCATTGAAATCGCCTACGACGGCGACGCGCCTGGCGTTCGGCGCCCATACGGCGAACCGCACGCCGCGCACGCCGTCGACCTCGCAGTGGCGAGGGCCCAGCAATTGGCCTGCATAAAGCCAGGAGCCCTGCGCCAGCATGGCGAGGTGTTCGTCGTCGAGCAACGGACCGAATGAATACGGGTCATGCAGCTCTTCGATGCCCTCGGGCCAATTGACCCGCAGTCTGTACGAGGGGCGCGCGCCCGCCGGGCAATGGGCGGTGATGTCGGCGACATAGAGTCCGTCGCCGACGGGCGGCAGAACCAACGAGGCGCCGTCGCCGAACAGGGCTTCGACGCCGGTCGAGCCTGGCAGCAGCGCACGCAGGACATTTCGGCCGTCCTCCATGTGTGGCCCCAGCACGCCGAACGTGTCCGCATATTCACCTGCCAGCAGGGCCGCCTGCACCGAAGGTGCCAGGCCAGGTCGATCGGTCTTCGCCGTCTTGCTCATGAACGGTGCTCCTCATTGTCGATGGCGCTTGCCATCAATTCCCCGCGGGCCAGTTCCGCCAGGCCGCACAGCGGTATGGCAACCCAGTCTGGCCGGTACCGGGCCTCGTAGCACACTTCATAGGCGGCCTTTTCGATCAGCGCCGCCTGAAGCAGCGCTCGTTCGCGCTCCGGAGGCAAGCTCAGCGCGGGTGCCGCCGCGGCCCGGTAGCTCTGCAGGAAAGCCTGACTGGCGCGCGTGCGGAAGTGCGCGAGCAGGGTGGTGCGCCGGTCCTGCAGGCTTTCACCCGCCGACCCCGAGTCGATGTCGGCGGCCACGGCGCCGGGCAGCTCGGCCCGGCCGGCTGTCGCGGCGGCGTAATCGAAGGAACGCAACATGCCCGCCACATCCTTCAGCGCGCAACTGAGCGTGCGCCGCTCGGCAAGCGGGCGGGCGGGCTCGCCTTCGAAATCGATAAGATAAGCATCGGTCTGCGCCAGCAGCACCTGGCCGAGGTGGAAATCCCCGTGAATACGTATTTGCGCCGCCCCGACCTCGGCCTGCGCCAGGGTGGCCAACTGGCGTGACAGCCGGTCGCGGTGCTCACGCAGCCAGATGACGCAGGCGCGCGTGGTGGCGTCGAGCGTATCTTCGATCTGCGACAGCAGACCGAGGGCGCGATCCAGCATTTCGACGATAGCTTCGGTGCGCGCCCGGGCGTCTTCTTCATCCGCAGGCTTGGGGTTGAAGGCGGGGTCATCGACCGGTTGAGCGAGCGCATTGTGCAGCTCGGCCAGGCGGCGCCCGATCGTCCCGGCCACGGTGGCGTAGCCGGCAAGCATCTCGTCGAATTCATCCACGGTTGCGTTGCGCGCCAGGGCGTCATCCAGGACGCGCTTGAGGTAATCCATGGTCCAGGTCCAGGCGTCGCCCTCGTGAACGAGGTATGCATGCAGCAAAGCCAGGGTCCGCATCGAGCCATCGGCGTCGCGCCGGGCGACTTCGCCGAGCAGCGCAGGCGTGTTGGCGTAGCCTGCCTGAGTCAGCCGACGGGACATCTCCACTTCGGGTGAGATTCCCGATTCGATGCGGCGCACGATCTTCAGAATGGCCTGGTCGCCGACGGTGACCGAGGTGTTGCTCTGTTCTCCGCCATGCCAGCGCAGCGGCACGTCGTCTGGAAGGTCAAGGCTGCGCAGTCCGGCCTCGGGCAGGAAGCAGATCGAAGCGTCGGAGCCCGTCTGCGTGGGGTGTTCGGCGCCCGCCTGCAGGGCGGACAGCAGGGTGCGGACATAACCTTCATGGCGCGACGCATCGGTGAGCACGCCCAGGTCGGCGCCGCGGCGCATGCGGGCCAGGACGTAGTCTTGCGGACCGGCTGGCCGCCAGCTTGCCGCCAACGGCACATGCATGCGTATGCGGGCGTCGCCCGTACCCGTCTCGACCTCGGTGACCAGGTATTTCTCCATCTTTGCCGGCCAGCGTGGCCATCTCCGCCAACCTTGCGGCGCCGACGCGGTGCTCGGCCGGGAACCAGCGCTGTCGCTGCAGGAACTCCGGCAGCACATCATGTTCGAAAGCGCGCCGTGACGACTCGGTGAGCGTGAAGCTGCCGCGGCCCCGCAGGACCAGCGTGTGCTGGTCGGACATCTGCTCGGGCGCCTGCGTGTGCCATGCCGGCGAAGCATGGTCGGTGCTCAGGTCGAACCAGTAAAAGCCATACGGTGGCAGCGTCAGCAGATAAGGCAGCGTACCGATGTCGGGGAATGGGCTGTCGCCCAGCATTTCTACCGGTACCTTGCCGGCGAATTCAGCCAGGTCGAGTTCAACCGGCTGTGCGGCGCTCGACAGGTTCGCCACGCACAGTATGGTGCAGTCGGCTTCCTGGCGCAGATAGGCCAGGATCTTGCGGTTGCCCGGATACAGAAAGCGCAGCGTCCCCCGCCCGAACACCCGGGACTGCCGCCGTTTGGCAACCATGCGCCGGGTCCAGTTGAGCAGCGAATGCGGATCGCGCTGCTGGGCTTCGACGTTGACGGCCTCGTAGCCATAGAGGGGGCCCATCAGTACCGGCAGCGGCAGTCGTTCGGGGTCCGCACGCGAGAAGCCGCCATTGCGGTCGGGCGACCATTGCATGGGCGTGCGCACGCCGTCGCGGTCGCCGAGGTGTATGTTGTCGCCCATGCCAAGTTCGTCACCGTAGTAGAGCACCGGGGTTCCAGGCATGGACAGCAGCAGGCTGTTCATCAATTCGATACGGCGGCGGTCACGTTCAAGCAACGGCGCCAGACGGCGGCGTATACCCAGGTTGATGCGCGCCCGCTGGTCGGCCGCGTACACATTCCACAAGTAATCGCGTTCTTCGCTGGTGACCATTTCGAGCGTTAACTCGTCATGATTGCGCAGGAAAATCGCCCATTGGCATGCAGGCGGAATTTCGGGGGTCTGGCGGATGATGTCGGTGATGGGAAAGCGGTCCTCCTGCGCGATCGCCATGTACATGCGCGGCATCAGCGGGAAGTGGAAAGACATGTGGCATTCATCGCCGTTGCCGAAGTATTCCTGGGCGTCCTCGGGCCATTGGTTCGCCTCGGCCAGCAGCATGCGGCCCGGGTATTCGGCGTCGATTACCGAGCGTATCCGGCGCAGCACCGCATGCGTTTCGGGCAGGTTTTCGTTGTTGGTCCCTTCGCGTTCCATCAGGTACGGCACGGCGTCGAGCCGCAGGCCGTCCACGCCCATGTCCAGCCAGTAGCGCATGACGGCGAGGATTTCCTTCAGCACCTGCGGGTTGTCGTAGTTCAGGTCCGGCTGGTGAGAATAGAAGCGATGCCAGTAGTAGGCACCGGCTTCAGGGTCGCGCGTCCAGTTGGATTTCTCGGTGTCGCAGAAGATGATGCGCGTGCCTGCGTACGCCTGATCGTTGTCTGACCATACGTAGTAGTTGCGCGCCGCGCTCCCCGGGCGGGCCCTGCGCGCACGCTGGAACCAGGGGTGCTGGTCGGAGGTATGGTTGACCACCAGTTCGGTGATGACCCGCAGGCCGCGGGCATGGGCCGCCCGTATGAAACGGCGCGCATCGGCGATCGTGCCGTAGTCGGGATGCACATCGCGGTAATCGGCGATATCGTATCCGTCATCGCGCCGCGGCGAAGGGTAGAAGGGCAGCAGCCAGATCGTGTCTACGCCCAGGCTGGCAATGTAGTCCAGCTTGGCGGTCAGGCCTTCGAAATCGCCGATGCCGTCATTATTGCCATCGAAGAATGAGCGGATATGCAACTGATAGATGACCGCGTCCTTGTACCAAAGGGGCGTCTCGTCATGCGGGGGCAGGGCAGATGATGCTGATGACATAAGTACTCGCGTATCAATCGTTTGCCGACAGCCGCCACAGGCGGTAAGGCTGGTCGGGATGCAGCGTGACGTCACGCCATTTGCCATGCCAGCGCTCGTGGTTGCCGTCCAGCAAGTCGTCAGCGTGCAGATGGCCGTCGTCGGGTTGGTCGAACAACCAGAAGGGCGCTTCGATACGAGCTTCATGGGCGCGATGCGGATCCAGGTTGATCGCGACCAGTACGACGTTGCCTCGGCACGGCGTGGCTTTCCAGAAACACAGCACGTGCTCGCTGCCGGCATCGATGGCGTGAAACCCGCGATGGGTCTGCAGGGCGGGATTCGCCCGGCGTACCGCGTTCAGGCGCGCGATCTGCGCAACGATGTTGCCCGGCGCGTGCCAGTCGCGCTGGCGCAGCTGGTATTTCTCGGAATCCAGGTATTCCTCTTTGCCCGGCACCGGCTGGAACTCGCATAGCTCGAAACCGCTGTACACGCCCCACAGACCCGAGGTGGTGGCAGCCAGGGCTGCGCGTATCAGGAAGCCCGGCCTTCCGGAGGTCTGCAGGAAGTACGGGTTGATGTCCGGCGTATTGACGAAAAAGTGCGGCCGGAAGAAGTCGGCCACGGGGGGAGTGGAGACTTCGCGCAGGTACTCGGTCAGTTCGCGACGCGTGTTGCGCCAGGTGAAATACGTGTATGACTGCGTGAAGCCGACTTTGGCTAGCCGGTACATCATCTTGGGCCGCGTGAAGGCCTCGGACAGGAAAATCACATCCGGGTGGCGGCCCTGAACCTCGCCGATCAGCCATTCCCAGAAAGGCAGCGGCTTGGTGTGGGGATTGTCGACCCGGAAAATGCGCACGCCGTGGCTTACCCAGAACAGCACCACGTCGCGCAAGGCCAGCCACAGTGCCGATTTGCGGGCGCGGCGACCGCTGCCGGCATAGAACGAAACGTTGACGATGTCCTCGTACTTCTTGGGCGGATTCTCGGCATAGCGTATCGTGCCGTCGGCCCGGCGCTCGAACCATTCGGGATGGCGTGCCAGCCAGGGGTGGTCGGGCGAGCACTGAATGGCAAAATCCAGCGCGAGTTCCATGCCGTGCCGACGCGTCTGTTCGACCAGCCGCAGGAAGTCGTCCAGGCTGCCCAGTTCGGGATGGATAGCATCGTGCCCACCCTCGGCCGCGCCTATCGCATAGGGGCTGCCCACGTCGCCTTCCACACTTTTGAGGCTGTTGTTGGGCCCCTTGCGGTGCGCCCTCCCGATGGGATGGATGGGCGGGAAGTACAGCACGTCGAATCCCATATCCCTGATATCGGGCAGGCGGGCGATCACGTCGTCGAAGGTGCCATGGCGGCCCGGCTCGACGGCCTGCGAACGCGGGAACAGCTCGTACCAGCTGGCATAGCAGGCTGCGCGCCGGTCGACCCATAAAGGGTAGGCGGAGGGGCTGACGTAATGGAATGGCTTGTCGCTGAGCGCATGCATTGCCTGCGCCAGCGGTTCACCCAGCAGTGCCAGGGCCGGATCGTCCTGCTTGCCGCCCAAGGCCTGCAACGCGGCGTTGAGGGGATCCAGCAATGTGTCGTCGGCAGACTGGTCGCGGCCGCGCGCGAGGGCGTCCTTCAGCAGCACGGCGCCGTCCTGCAGGTCGGCGGCGAGCGGCTGACCGGCATCGCGTTTTTTGACCAGATCGGCTCGAAAGGTCTGCCAGGTGTCGCGCCAGGCGCTGATGATGAACTCGTGGCGCCCGATGCGATACGGCCGGATGTCGGCTTCCCAGCGGTCATTGGGCAGGGCACGCATGGGCTCGGCGTGCCAGGTCGACTCGTCTGCGGCGCGCCACAGCACTTCAGCCGTCAACTTCTCGTGGCCGTCGGTGTAGATATCGGCCTGGATGGACACCGTCTCCTGCGCGACGCATTTGGCGGGATACAGCCCGCCATCCACGGCAGGGGCAACGTTCTCGACGACAATGCGCCCGCCGCGCTGCGCCCTGGCCCCTGGGCGACGCCCCGCTGCCGGCGCCTGAACCGGAGCGCCAGCGCGGATGATGAAGGCGGCGACGCCGCCGGGCGCCAGGTCATCGCCCTGAATCCGCAGCGCCTCAGGCACAGTGTCATACTCGGGCGTGCCGGCGGGCAACAGGGACCCTGCATGGCGCCAGTCTATCCGTGCGCCGGCACGACTCGACGGGTTGACCAGCAGTACCCGCGCGCCGGGCGACGCGTTTCCTGTCCAGGCGTCATGGTGTACCAGCACGGTGCACTGGCCATTCAGGCCAGGCGCGACACGCAGCGCGCCGGCCGGGGGCAGCTCGCCCAGCCAGGCATTGACCATGGCATACAGCTGCTGGCGGTCGGCCAGGCCACCCGCAAGGAGGATACCGTCGCCGCTCACCGCCGCCGCCCACAGGCCGCGTATCAATAAATCCTGCTGCGCGTCGTCGGGCAACTCAGGCGGCATGGCAATAACAGGCGCCACCGCACTCAGTCGATCGTGTTCTTCCGCCAGCCAGGGCGAGCGGTAATCCCACCACGGCAGCGAGGAGAAAACCGCGTCGAAGCCGGCTGTGCGCAAGGCTTTCAACTGAAGCGGATCGAGCCCGGGCGTCCAGGCGAGGAACCGGCATTCCGGAAATGCCGCGCGCAGCGGGCCCAGCAGGGCCTGCCAGTCGCCAGGCAGGATGCGTTGGGGCGCGTCTATCCGGTAGCCAGCCAGCCCCGCGTCGAGCCACGCGGCCAGGCGTTCACGCCAGGTATCCAGGAGCCCGGTCGGCAGCGGGCCGTCACGCAGATAGCGGATGCCACGCTGGCTGAGTGCGCTACGCGGGTCGCGCGCGGGGTCGTCTGCAGGGGCCTGATACCAGTCCGGATGCTGTCGTTGCTCCGGACAGTCTGCGGCGACGCGGTCGAGCACCAGGTCCATGTACACCACGAGGCCATGCCGGCCCGCGCCTTCAGCAAGACGCTTCAGCAGGTCCGTCATCGTGCCCTCGGGCGCGATGCGCGGGTCCGGACGGTCGGGGTCGCGCGGCGCCGGCCACTTCGAGGCGCCGACGGCGCGTTGCCATTGCGGCTCGATCAGCAAGCCGTTGAAACCGGCCTGGCGCGCCTGTGCGCACAAGGCGTCCCACCCCTGCGCCTGCGGTCCAAGCTCTGGCGCGCTGGCGTAGTAAAGGCGCAGAGGGGGCTGCACGCCCCCGGCAGAGGCGGCGTTGAAGCCAGAAGGACGCGTACTGCTCTCCATGCGCATAGCCCTCAGTACGCAACAGGCACGGCCATGCCGTCCAGCGGCCGGCCGACATAGGCGGGGACGGGCGCCGGGCGCAACGCAGGGGCGGGCACCTGGCCGCGCCGCGTGTTGCCTACCAGGCTGTCGAACAGCTCGAGATAAGGCTTGACCGCCGATGCCCAACCGAAATCGCATTCCATCCCGTTGCGCCGCATGCGTTGCCAGACCGCGGGCTGTGCGTAAAGGCGCAAAGCCCGCGCGATGGCGCGATCCATGTCCTCGGGGCGATCGCCGTCGAAAAGAATGCCCGTCGCGGTCATCATCGCGTCGCCTGCGTCATCCGTGCCAGGGTCGACGATCGTGTCGACCATGCCGCCCACACGCGACCCTATCGGCACGGCGCCATAGCGCATCGCGTACAAAGGGGTCAGGCCGAACGGCTCGAACCGGCTGCCGTGCAGCAGCATGTCGGCGCCCGCGTGCAAACGATGCGCAGTGGCCTCGTCGTAGCCTATCCGCACCGCGCAACGGCCGGGGAACGCAGACGCGATATTCGTCAGCGCCTGCTCGAAGCGGGGGTCTCCGCAACCGATCACGGCGACCTGCAGCTCGGGATGTCGTTCAAGCGCCAGTGGCAGGGCCTGGACCGCCACATCCGCCATCTTCTGTTCGGTCAGCCGGCTTCCCATGGCGAGCACCGCAGCGCCCGATTCGACTTGCAAGCCGAACGACTTCTGCAGTGCGGCCTTGGCGCGGGCCTTCTTGGAAGGATTGCGTGCGCTGTAGCAAAGATGGCCCAGGTGGGTATCGGTGGCCGGATTCCACAGGCTGTCGTCTATGCCATTTGGTATTGCCACCAGGTCGTCGGCGCGGGCGCGCAGCAGGGAGTCCAGTCCACATCCGAATTCGGGGGTCAGGATTTCGCGGGCGTAATTGCGGCTCACGGTGGTGATGCGGTCCGCATAGCGCAGGCCTGCCTTCAGGAAGCTGAGCTGGTCATAGAAGCGCGCGCCGTCGTCGGTGCAGTAGCTTTCAGGTACGCCCAGTTCCCGGGCGCACGCCAGCGGAAAAACCCCCTGGAACGCCAGGTTGTGCACGGTCAGTATGGTCTTCACGTAACGAAGCCCGGCCGCCCGAACCAGCAGGGGCACCAGGCCGGCATGCCAGTCCTGTGCATGCAGGATATCGGGCGGGCGTACGCCTGGAAGTCCGCCCGCAATGCGGGTCGCGGCGTGCGCCAATGCGGCGAAACGCAGGGAGTTGTCGGCGTAGGGCTGTCCATGTTCGTCCAGGTACAGGCCGGGGCGGTCATAAAGCGCGTCGTTACGTAACAGGTAGACCGGCAGGCCGGATTCCGGGCACAACGCCGCCAGCAGCGTGGCCTCACCGCCGGGCATGCCTGCGAGGTGGGCGACGTGGCGCACCCCGACGACGCGGTCGAGGACCCCGCGGTACGCTGGCATCAACAGGCTGACTTCGGTGCCGGCCTGGCCCAGCGCTCGAGCCAGGCCCGTTACCGCATCGCCCAATCCGCCGCTTTTGGCCAGGGGATACGCTTCGGATGTCACCATCAAGCTTCTTGTTCGCGCCATGACTGCTCCCATGCGAGGGTCATATGTTTCAGGGGAAACGGGCCCTGACGAAGGCCCGGCGCCCAGTACGCAAACAGCGTGCCCAATTGGCGATTGAATGGGCGCGGACTTCCGGCGCCCCAAAACGGTGCGGCCGCCCGCCAGCGTGCATTGGTTGCGGCGTGCCGGATGACCCGGCGCATTCGCATGGCTGCGGCATGTTCGCGGTGTCCGCCTGGTCAGGTTCAGACGGGGCGCGCCATGGCCAGCGACGTCGGGCCGGAGGCCGCGGCCGACATGTCGCGAGACACTCGTATCCGCCGTTCGGGCACCGCGAATGCGATGTCGGCATCGCCCAGTTCGCGCAGCAGCCCCAGATTGATCTGTTGCTGAATATCCATATATCGGTTGTAGTCGGCGCTCATGACGTAATACACCGACTCGAACACCAGCCCGCTTTCTCCGAAACTGGCCAGGTGCGCCCGGTCAAAGCGCGTATCTGGTGCAGCCTCGATCTGGCGCCGCACGATATCGGGCACCGCGGCCACCTGATCGGCCGGGGTGCGGTAAGACAGTGTGAAGCCGAAGACGATGCGCCGTTGTTGCATGCGCTTGTAATTTTGGATGGTCTGCTTGAGCAGTTCAGTGTTGGAACAGACGATCTGTTCGCCGCCCAGACTGCGGATGCGGGTGGTCTTCAGGCCGATGTGCTCGATGCTTCCGGCGACGGACCCAAAGACGATGAAATCCCCCACCTCGAAGGGCTTGTCCAGCCCGATGGAAATCGAGGCGAACAGATCGCTCAGGATGGTCTGTACCGCCAGCGCGACGGCAACGCCGCCTATGCCCAGGCTGGCCACCAGCGCGGTGATGTTGACGCCCAGGTTATCGAGCATGGCCAGGATGACCATAGTCCACAATACGATGCGCAGCAGCAGCGCCATGAGCATGGCGGTGACGGCGCGGCCGCCTACCCGGCCGACCAGGGCGCGCACCAGGCCGACCGACACGGCGCGATCCAGCCATAGGGCAACCTGCAGCGCCGCCAGGACGAACCAGAGATGTGAAGCCGCCACCGACCACGCCGCGATCACGCCGCTGATGCGCGCCGCCAGGAGCACGGCAATCAGGAAGAGGATCAGCCAGCTGGTGCGCGCCAGGATCTCAAGCGTGGCCGAAATGGCTGGCCGGGGTCCGGCCTGCAGGCGATTCTGCATCCGCGCCCTGACCATGCCCAATACCAGGCGCATCGCCAACAGCAGTATGGCCGCCAGCAAGACCGTCAGTGCCCACGCCCAGAGGGGGCTGCCGGCCAGGGAGTAGTGGGTCAGGTCATGTAGAAACACGCGCATCCTCCGCCAACAAAAGTTGGCGGGGAAGGTCGCAAGTCACATACCTGCCGCGCGGCGGGACGCCACCGTCAGCGCGTATCGCCCGGGCTGGAGCCAGAATCGGCGCCATAGGCGCCCAGCCGGTTGTACAGCGTCTTCAGGCTGACACCCAGTGTTGCCGCCGCGAGATGCTTGTCGCCGCCATGGTGTTCCAGCGTCGCGAGAATCAGGTCGCGTTGCGCTTCGCTCAAGGGGGTGCCCACCGGAAAGCACAGAGTCCCGTCGCGCACTTCAGGGGTGGAACCGCGCGTCCCGCGGCGAGGGATCTCGGCTTCGATCACGCTGTCCGACATGATGAACGATCGCTGCACGACATTGCGCAGTTCGCGCACGTTTCCGGGCCAATCGTAGCTGGCCAGCAGATCCAGCATGCGCGGCGAGAAACGCTTGTGCGTCTGGTGAGCCTGGTTCAATTCATCGAGGAACCGCTGCGCCAGGATGCGTACGTCGCCTTCGCGCTCACGCAGGGGAGGGACGCGCAGGGGAATCACGAGCAGGCGATGCAGGAAGTCCTGGCGCAATTCACCGCGTTCGACGGCGGCCATGGGGTCGCGATTGGTAGCGCACACGATCCGGACATCGGTGTGGAGCAGTTCGCTGCCGCCCACGCGCTGATAAGTACCCGTTTCCAGCACCCGCAGGAACTGCACCTGCAAGGCGTCGGACATTTCGGTGACCTCGTCCAGGAACAGGGTGCCGCCGCCGGCGGATTCGAAATAGCCCGCAGACTGCGCGAGCGCCCCGGTAAAGCTGCCTTTCTCGTGCCCAAACAGTTGCGCGTGCACCAGAGAACTGCTGATGGCGCCGCAATTCACTGCGATGAACGGCTTGCTGCTGCGTTCACTGGCCTCGTGTATGGCGCGCGCCACCATTTCTTTGCCGGTGCCGCTTTCGCCGGTGATGAAGACGGTGGCGTCGCTGCGGGCGGCGCGCAGGACTTGCGCGCCGAAGTCCCGCATCAGCGCGCACATGCCGGCGAACGCCTCTTCCGATAAGGGTGTCGAGCCCGCAGGCTGACGCGCTGGCGCGGGCGAAATGGCCTGCATAATTTCCCCCGGTATTTAATAGGGCCGGAGCCCGATGGATGGATTGGACTGGATCATACGGCAGGCGATTATCGGATTTGCAACCATGTGCAAACATTGGCAAACGTTGGTGGAAGACACCCCGGTCAGCGCGCCGCAACTTACGCGCCCGCGGTATGCTCCACAGCTATGATAGACCGGCCACGATGAGCCGGCGCCCGACCCTGAAACGGAGTAACGATGCCACATTTGCTTGTGCTGGACGATGATGCGGCAGTGCGCGAAGTTCTGGCCGAAATAGGCCGCGAGCACGGTTTTTCGGTTGCGCAGGCCGCCACCATGAAAGATGCCGTCATTCAGCTGCAGCGCCAGCAGCCCGACCTGGTGCTGACCGACGTGCGCCTGCCGGGTTCAAGCGGCATGGAAATCTTCGGGCGCATGCCGAACTCAGATGCCGAAGTGGTCGTCATCACGGGCCATGGCAGCATGGACAACGCCGTCGAGGCGTTGCGGCTGGGCGCCACCGATTATCTGGTGAAGCCCGTATGCATGGATCGGCTCTCCGAGATCATGACGCGCGTGGCGTCCAATTGCGGATCGGCGGTGGACACAGGGCCCTTCCAGGAGCCCGGCCGATTCGGCAAGCTGCTGGGTCAATCCGAAACCATGGAGCGCCTTTACACGCAGCTGGCCCGGGTCGCCGCCACGGACGTCACCACTTTTCTCATTGGCGAAAGCGGCACCGGCAAGGAACTGGCCGCCCATGCCATTCATGAGCTGAGCAACCGGCGCAACAAGCCCTTCATCGCAGTCAACTGCGGCGCCATTTCGCCGCACCTGATCGAGAGCGAACTGTTCGGGCATGAGCGCGGCAGTTTCACCGGCGCCGACCGGCAGCACAAAGGCTACTTCGAACGCGCCGATTCAGGCACGCTGTTCCTGGACGAGGTCACCGAAATGCCGCTGGACCTGCAGGTGAAGCTGCTGCGGGTCCTGGAAACCGGGCGATTCATGCGGGTGGGCACACACCGCGAAGTCGCGTGCGACATCCGCGTCGTGGCCGCAACCAACCGCAGCCCCGAACAGGCGATCCAGGAAGGGAAGCTGCGCGAGGACCTGTACTACCGCCTGAGCGTGTTTCCCGTGGAGTTGCCGCCCCTGCGCGAACGCGGCACCGACATTCTGTTCCTGGCAGACCGGTTCCTGGCGGCGCTCAATGAGAAGTACGGCGAAAACAAGCGCTTTTCAGATCAGGCGCGCCAGGCCATTTATGAATATGCCTGGCCCGGCAATGTGCGCGAGCTGAAGAACTTTGTGCGGCGTGCCTACATTCTGGCCGAAGACGGCCTCCTGGCCGCGGATGCCTTGCAGCCGCAAATCGCGCCGGACGGGGGCAACCAGAGCGCACGTGTCACGGTTCCGCTGGGCATCACGCTCGCAGAAGCCGACCGCCGCCTGATACTCGCCACGCTCGAGCGCTGCGGCGGCGTCAAGAAGCAGACGGCCGCCGTATTGGGGATCAGCGCCAAGACGCTGTACAACCGCCTGGAAGAGTATGCGCGCGCCGGGCATATTGTCCTGACCGACGAAGGCAAGCCGCCCGCCGAACTCTAGGCGCCCGCCGACAGGCATGGCGCTTGCTGTGTCTGCGTTCATAGAACCCGTCTATGGACACAGACATGCAAGACACCGTATCGGATTTCCTACTGTCACGCCTGGCGCAATGGGGCATCAAGCGCGTCTTCGGGTATCCGGGGGACGGCATCAACGGCCTGATCGGCGCATTCGGCCGCAACAGCGAACTCGAGTTTGTCCAGGCGCGTCACGAGGAAATGGCGGCTTTCATGGCATGCGGGCATGCCAAATTTACCGGCCAGGTTGGCGTCTGCATGGCAACCTCCGGGCCGGGCGCCATTCATCTGCTGAATGGGCTGTACGACGCAAAGCTGGATCACCAGCCCGTGGTGGCGTTGGTGGGGCAGCAGGCGCGCAGCGCGCTGGGTGGTGACTATCAGCAGGAAGTCGACCTCGTCAGCCTTTTCAAGGACGTGGCCCACGATTTCGTGCACGTGGCATCGACCCCCATGCAGGCGCGCCACCTGATCGACCGGGCGATCCGAATCGCGCTTGAGCGCCGGGCCGTCACTTGCCTGATCCTGCCAAACGATGTGCAGGACTTGCCGGCCATACCCACGCCGCCGCGAGAGCACGGCACGGTGCACACCGGTATTGGCGTGACCTCGCACGCCGGGGTACCGGGCGAGACCGCGCTGCTGAATGCAGCGGATATTCTCAACAAGGGCGAGCGCGTCGCCATTCTGGCGGGCGCGGGCGCCGCTGCGGCCGGCGAAGAGCTGGTTGAAGTGGCCGATCTGCTGGGCGCAGGCATCGCGAAGGCATTGCTGGGCAAGTCGGCGGTGCCTGACGACCAGGCATGCGTCACGGGCTCGATCGGCCTGCTGGGTACGCAGGCAAGCTGGCGCATGATGAACGATTGCGATACGTTGCTGATGGTGGGCACGGCGTTCCCATACAGTGAATTCCTGCCGGCCGAGGGGCAGGCGCGTGCGGTGCAGATAGACCGCGACGGCCGCATGATCAGCTTGCGCTACCCGGTCGAGCAGGGACTCGTCGGCGACAGCAAGGCCACGTTGCGCGCGCTGATTCCCATGTTGAAGCGCAAAGCCTCTCGCCGTTGGCGCGAAAAAATCGAGAAAGACGTGACGCAGTGGTGGCAGACGGTCGAGGCCCGCTCCATGGTGTCGGCCAAGCCCATGAATCCGCAGCGGCCGTTCTGGGAATTGTCGCCGCGCTTGCCGGAGCGCAGCATCGTGACGTGCGATTCCGGCTCTGCCGCCGCGTGGTATGCGCAAAGTCTGCGCTTGCGCGAGGGCATGATGGGTTCTCTATCGGGGGGGCTGGCCACAATGGGTTGTGCGGTGCCTTATGCGCTCGCAGCCAAGCTGGCTCACCCGGATCGGCCCGTTGTGGCGCTGGTGGGCGATGGCGCCATGCAGATGAGCGGCATCAACGAACTGATCACCATAGCCCATCGCTGGCGCGATTGGGCCGATCCGACGCTGGTGGTGATGGTGCTGAACAATGGCGACCTGAATATGGTGACCTGGGAACAGCGCATGGCGGGCGACCCGCGCTTCGAGGCTTCACAGTGCCTGCCGCCGTTTGCCTATGCGGATTTCGCCCGGATGCTTGGGCTGGAAGGGATACGGGTTGACGACCCCGACCAGGTTGGGCCGGCGTGGGATGAGGCGCTCGCCGCCGGCCGCCCGGTGCTGCTCGAAATGGTCACTGACCCGGAAGTCCCGGCCATCCCGCCGCATGTGCCGCTGAAGCAGGTGCAGGCCTATCTGAAGGCGCTGCGGCAGGACGCCGCAGGTGGCGCCGCATTGCGCGCGACGATCAAGCAATGGTGGGCCGGCTGACGTGATTTATCGCCGTTCCCATCGCTAATTTGAAGGAGTCATCCATGATCTATACCCCCCATCCCATGCCCGCCTACGACCGCCGCATGCATACGCCCATGCCGACGGACCCTGTGCAAGACCCGCCGCGCAACCCGGACGAAGTGCCGCAGCCGACACCCGAACGGCAGCCTTACCCGCCTGACAGTATTCCGGATCCGATGCCGGGCGTCGATCCGCAACAGACCCCGGGTATAGACCACTATCAGGATGAGGCCTTCGAGGCCGCCTGGCGCCGCATCACGCGGGAACTCTGATGCCGCGTGAGCGCGAGGGCCGGGCGATGTACGCTGACCGCGAGGCGGCAACCCAGGCCGTCGCCATGGTGCTGCCCATGATTGAGGCTGGGCTGTCCGACAGCCGCATCGGCGAGAGCGGGTTCCTGCACATTGTCGTGATGGACCCGGCCGCCAACAGTGCAGTCGACCCCTTCGAAACCGCCATACTCTACGAGCATAGCGTGGGGGATCGTTCCGCCTGGGACGCCGATTATGCGGCATATGCCCGCTCGAAGGCCGCGATTTCCTGGCGCACCGGACTGCCCAGCCAGGTCGTATGCGAGTCGCGCCCGCATCTGCTGCGCGCGCAGGACGGCACCGTGTGGGGCAGTGCGTGTGTCGATGGCATCGTGGTCGGCGTGAGTGGCGCGAACCCCTGGTTCGATGAGGCCTACGCCGGCGCCATTGCCTATGCACTCAAGGCGGTAGCCCAGGCCCGCAGCCGTCTGCCGGAATGACAGCACCGGTCGGCCACGGCCTCTCAGCCGGGCGGGCACGCTGCTTGCGTGCCCGCTGACCAGCGCCGGTGTCATCGGCGATCTTTACAAGGAGGTCTACATGAGCATGCTTAACCACGACAACCACGAGTCCACGCAGCGCATCAAGGGCGGTCTGCGCGACATGGTGGCCGGCGTCGAAGACTTGTTGCGCGCCACGGCTTCGTACAGCGGCGCGGAAGTCGAAGCCACTCGCGACCGGCTGAAGCGGCAGCTCGAGGTGGCCCGCGAGCAGGCGAAAGACTGGGAAAGCTCCGCCGTGGGACGTTACCGGCAAGTTTCATCGGCCGCCGACGGCTATGTGCACGATCATGCCTGGAAGACAGCGGGCCTGGCCATACTGGTGGGCATCGCGATCGGGGCCTGCCTGGCCTCCGACCACTGGCGCCGCTGAGCCCGGTCGCTTAGTTCTGAGCGGGCGAGGGGGCGACGCGCTCCCGCCCCGTCGTTCCCATGCCTGATGCGAACAGCGCAAGGCGCGCCCGCCGCGAAGTCAACCGCAGCATTCTTCAGGCGCTATGGAAGCACCGCCGACGCACCGCGTTGGCGGTGTTTTTGTTGGTGGTGGCCAAACTGCTGATGGTGGCGGTGCCGGCTGTGCTCAAGCGCATCGTCGATGCGCTCAGCAGCCCTGACGCCATCCTGGTTGTACCGGTTTTTTTGCTGCTGGGGTACGCCTTGCTGCGCTTTGGGGGCAGCCTGTTCACCGAATTGCGCGACGTGGTCTTCGTTCGTGTCACCCAGATGGCCGTCGCGGATTTCCGGGTGCGCATGTTCGAACATCTGCATCGCCTGGGGGCACGGTTCCACGGCACGCGGCAGACTGGGGTGATGGCTCGGGACGTTGAACGCGGCACCGCCGGTGTGGGGTTCCTGCTGGGTACAGCCTTGTTCACCCTGCTGCCCACCCTGGTGGAAATTGTGTCGGTGGTGATCATTCTGGTGGCCGGATACAGCCTGTGGTTCGCGGTCATCGTGCTGGCAACTTTCGTCGCGTACGCGATCGTGACCACCGTGCTGACCGAGAAGCGCGCGCCGCTGCAGAGGCAGATCAATGGGCTGGATTCGCAGGCCAGTGGCCGCATGGTGGACAGCCTGCTGAACTACGAGGCAGTGAAACTCTATGCGAACGAAAGTCTTGAATCCCAAAGGCTGTCGAGCATCCTCAACCAGTGGGTGGGGCTGGGCATCATCAACCAGCGTTCGCTTTCCGTACTGCACATTTCACAAAGCGGCATTATTGCGTTCGGGGTGGCAGGCGTGATGCTCCTGGCCGGCCAGCAGGTCGTGAATCTGCGCATGACGGTGGGCGACCTCGTGCTGGTCAACGCCTATATCATCCAGATATGCCTGCCGTTGAATACGCTGGGCCTGATCTTCCGACAGGCGAAAGAGGCATTCATCAACGCAGAACGCGTCGGCGCGCTGTTGCAGATTCCCCCCGAGGTCCCGGACGAGCACGGCATGCCGGCGTTGCAGGTGCGCGAGGGAATCGTTAGATTCGAAAACGTGAGTTTCGGATACGAGCCAGGACGGCAGATTCTATGGAATGTCGACTTCAGCATTCCGGCCGGCGCCACGGTAGCCGTGGTGGGCGGCAGCGGCTCCGGCAAATCGACACTGGGCCGGCTGCTGTTTCGGCTCTACGATCCGGACAGCGGCAGGGTGTCGATCGACGGCCAGGATTTACGCGCCGTCGATCCCGCGAGCCTGCGGCGCGCGCTGGGAATCGTGCCGCAGGATACGCTGCTGTTTGACGAAACCATTGCGTACAACATTGCTTACAGCGATCCAGGTGCGTCGCGCCAGGCCGTCATAGCAGCCGCGCGCGGCGCACGCGTGGATGAGTTCATCGCCAGCCTGCCTGCGGCTTACGACACGCGCGTCGGTGAACGGGGAGTCAAGTTGTCCGGCGGTGAACGCCAGCGCATCGCCATTGCCCGTGCTTTGCTGAAGAATCCCCCCATTCTCGTTTTCGACGAGGCGACTTCTGCACTCGATACGCGGACGGAGCGCGCGATCCAGGCAGAACTGACGCGCATTTCGCAGGGGCGCACCACGCTGGTCATCGCCCATAGGCTCTCGACCATCGTGGACGCCGATCTCATTCTCGTCATGGATCATGGGCGAGTGGTGGAGCAGGGAACCCACCAAGCGCTGCTGGCGCAACAGGGCATGTACGCCCAGATGTGGAACCTGCAACGTCAGCAGAATGCGCTGGAGGCCGCGACGACGCGCCTGAGTCGGCAGCCGGTCAACCTGGTGGCCATGGTGGCCGGAGTGATGGATGCCGCCCGACCGCTGCTGGCTGCCAAGGGGGTGAACCTGTACACCCAGATAGGCAACGATTCCGCGCGCATTACAGGGGATCCCAGCGCCCTGCAGCATCTCATCTGGACGCTCTACGCCCATGCCGTGGCGGTGACTCCGCCCGGGGGCCGTATTGAACTGCGCCTCACCCGCGCGGGGCCGACGACCCGGCTGAGTATCGCGGACGAGCGGGCGCCCTCGGACGACGCCGTGGCCCAGGCCCACATGGTCGAACAGCCCGAGGTGCTGCGCAGTATGGCGGCCATCGACCCGGCCCAGAACCAGGCCGAGGCGGAGCGGCTGGGCGGCACGTTGCACTGGGTCGCCGCTCCGACCGGCGGCATGGTCTATACGCTCGAGTTTCCCGTTCGGGCCGTGGATGAAGTGCCCGCCGCAGTGGTCGAGGCCACGGGCGTCGACCTGTCCGGTGTCGAAATCATGGTCGCGGATGACCAGCCCGACGCGCGCGATCTGGTGGCCGAAGTGCTGGCCGACCGGGGCGCAAAGGTGCGTACCTGCGGCAGCGGGGCTGAAGTATTGGCTGCCTTGGCCCAGCCTGGTGACAGTTGGCCCGACCTATTGGTCTGCGATATCTCGCTGGGCGACCTGGAAGGCTATGAGGTGATCGGGCGCATACGCGCCCTGGAGGCAGAACGCGGCGCCCGCCTGGCGGCGCGCCTGCCCGCAATCGCACTGTCGGGGCACGCAGGGCCTGAAGATCGTTTGCGCGCGCTGCTGGCCGGGTTTCAGATTCATGTGGCCAAACCCGTGGATCCGCGGGAATTGCTCGCGACGGTGGCGGCGATGGTCCGTACCCCACGGCTGCCCTAGCCATCCCGCATTCTTACTGCTGCGTGTAAGTTTTCCCGCCGCTCGCGCGGGCAGAGCTCGGGTCTCCCGCCCGATCGGCACAGTGATTGCTTGCCCTGTAGGTTCCGGCAGGGATGGATCCTCCGCCGTGCCGACGATATCACGCAGGGAGACGAGCCATGCAACATTCCAACAGGCCTACGCAACGTTATGACGCGGACGAGGAAAATCGAGGCCGCGACGACTGGGGCGGGGAAAGCGACGACGCCCGTCGATACCGCCGTGAACATTACACCCGGCAAAGCGGGCGCTGGGGCGGCGACGAACCGTCGTACGGCCGCCAGTACGGCGAACGCCCGGAGGATTCGGTAGGCGGGGGCAACCCCAATTATCGAGGCCCGCAATACGAGCAGGGTGGCCAGTACCCGGGCACGCGGGAGACCGGCCCCAACGAAAACCTGCGCAGCCGCAGCGCCGATCCCGGCCAGAGCAGCTACGGCGGGTTTCGTGGCGAGGACACGCGCCACCAGCGCCAGCAGTTTCACTACGGCGACGAGCGCTCCGATGAGCGCCATGGCCACTCCGGACAGCGCTGGGGGGAAGACCGCTATCGCGGCGCGAACGATACCGCGTTGCAACGCTCCCAGCGCATTTCGCCCAAGGGATATGTGCGCTCGGATGACCGTATACGCGAGGACGTCTGCGAACGCCTGAGCCACAGCGGTTTGGACGTCAGTGACGTATCCGTGCAAGTGAGCGACGGCACGGTGACCCTCGAAGGCACTGTGCCCAGCCGCCGCGTGAAACATGCCATCGAAGATTGCGTGGATGACTGCCTGGGTGTGAAGGATATCCAGAACCAGGTCCGTGTCGGCGGCACCAGTCATCCTGACAACACGCGCATGCAATGAGTGGCCTCGCCACTCGAAGGAGCTGACATGAACAGCAACACCGGGGGGCAGAGCCCCCAGTCCAGCGAAACCCGTATCATCGGCAAGGGGCGCGCAACGGCCGACGGCCCAGGCCCGGAGGTCATGGCAGCGGACACGCTGACGGGCAACGACGTGTTCAACACCGCCAATGAAAAGCTGGGAACGATCCAGCACATCATGCTCGACGTACCGCACGGGCGCGTGGCCTACGCCGTGCTCTCGCATGGGGGGGTACTGGGCGTCGGCGACAAGCTTTACGCCGTGCCCTGGAGCGCCCTGGTGCTGGACACCGATCGCAAATGCTTTGTACTGGACGTTGCCAAGGACAGGCTGAAGAACGCGCAGGGCTTCGACAAGGACCACTGGCCCAGCATGGGCGACCGGCAATGGGCCCAGGAACTCTACGAATATTACGACCAACCTCCGTACTGGTAACGCTGCAGTCGCCGAGCAGAGTGGCGGGCGCCCTGCGCCCGCAATTTTCATTGATACACGGAGAAGCGTGATGAGGGAAAACGAAAGTCTGGCGGGCCGCGTCGTGTTAGTGACGGGCGGCGGCAGCGGGTTGGGCACGGCGATATGCAAGATGCTGGGCGAAGAGGGCGCGAGCGTCGTGGTGGCCGACCTGCATGAGGGGCGTGCGCGTGAAGCCGCCCAGCGGATCGCCGACAGCGGGGCGCTGGCGAGCGCCGTGACGATGGACGTGGGCGACGCAACACAGGTGGCCGCGGCACTGGACATGGCCATCGAACGCTACGGCAAGCTCGATGCCGTCATCAACAACGCAGGAATCGACGTCACGGCTTCGATCGACGACCTCGAGGTGAGGGACTGGGAGCGCGTGCTGCGCACCAATCTCACTGGTCCATTTCTGTTGGCCAAGTTGGCCAAGAACCGCCTGGCGCCGCGCGGCCATATCGTGAACATTGCGTCGACGGCTGCCCGCCGCGCGTGGCCCAACGCCAGCGCTTATCACGCCTCGAAGTGGGGCCTCATGGGCTTGTCCCACGCCCTGCACGCCGAACTGCGCGGCATGGGTCTGAAGGTCAGCGCGGTGATCGCGGGGGGCATGCGCACTCCGTTCCTGCTGGAACGCTTTCCCGACATCGACGCGAGCTGCCTGCAAGACCCCGAAAACGTCGCCCGCGCCGTGCGCTTCGTGCTGACTCAGCCCGACGAGACGGTGGTTCCAGAAGTCATGGTTCTGCCCATGAAGGAAACCTCGTGGCCCTGACGCCCGCAATCTTTCTCGACAAGGATGGCACCTTGCTGGCCGACGTGCCGTATAACGTCGATCCGTCGCGGATGCGATTCGCAGAGGGTGCGCTGGCGGGCCTAAGGATGCTTGCCGCATCCGGATGGCCGCTGGTGGTGATCAGCAATCAGCCGGGGGTGGCGCTCGGCTACTTCGAGCCCCATGCGCTGGGCGCCGTGGAGCAACGCCTGCGCGAAATGTTCGTCACGGCCGGGGCGACGATGAGCGGATTCTATTGGTGTCCGCACCACCCGGCGGGCAGGGTGGCACGATACTCATGCACGTGTGCGTGCCGCAAGCCCATGCCAGGTCTGCTTGTGCAGGCTGCCAGTGAGCGCGGAATCGACCTGGGGCGTTCCTGGTTCATCGGGGATATTCTCGACGACGTCGAGGCGGGCAATCGGGCGGGCTGCAGCACCCTGTTGCTGGACGTGGGCAACGAGACGCTATGGCAGCGCGGCCCCTGGCGCACGCCGACCGCGCGAGCCGCGAACCTCGCCGCTGCCGCACGCCTGGTGCTGGAGCCGGGGCGGCGCAGCGCACGGGAGGCGGCATGAGCGCCGCCGGGTGGACCCGTGCGCGCCGCATCCTGTGCGTGCGGCTCGACAATCTCGGTGACGTCATCATGACGACCCCGGCGTTGCGGGCGTTGAAAGCGTTACCCGGACGGCCCAGCCTGACGCTGTTGGCCAGCTCTTCCGGGGCGGCCGCGGCGGAGTTCCTGCCGGACGTCGATGAGGTGCTCCGTTACGACGCCGCCTGGGTAAAGAACGATTCGACGGGCAACCGGCAAGACCTCGACGCAGTGCAACAACTGCGGTCGCGAGGCTTCGATGCCGCGGTGATTTTCACGGTGTACAGCCAGAGCGCGCTTCCCGCGGCGCTGCTGTGCCACTTGGCCGGCATACCTCGCGTTCTGGCCCACAGCCGTGAAAACCCGTACCGCTTGCTCACCGACTGGATCCGCGAGCAGGAACCCGAGCAGGGCGTGCGTCACGAGGTCCAGCGTCAGCTGGACCTCGTAGCGACGGTCGGCGCGCGCGCGCCGGATACGGCGATGCGCTGGCAGGTACGGCGTGTCGATCGCGAGAGACTGCGAGCGCGCCTGAAAGCGGCCGGGGTGGACGATGAGGGGGGGTGGATAGCCGTGCATCCGGGTGCCAGCGCGGCTTCCCGGCGCTACCCGCTTGAGCTGTACGCCCGATCGATAGCCGCGATGCGCCATGAAGGCCGCAGGATCGTCGTTCTTGGCACCGAGGCCGAGCGCGGCCTGAATGGCGCGCTGGCGGCGCAGCATCCGCGGGTGCCTGGGTTGATCGATCTCAGCGGAGAACTCGCGCTGGGCGAACTTGCCGCGGCCATCGAAAGCGCGGCGGTGCTGGTGTGCAACAACAGCGGCCCCGCGCACATCGCTGCGGCTCTGGGGGTGCCGGTGGTCGACCTGTACGCCCTGACCAACCCACAGCACACCCCCTGGCAGGTGCGACACAAGCTGCTTTATCACGACGTGCCCTGCAAATACTGCTACCGCAGCGTATGTCCGGAGGGCCACCACGCCTGCCTGGCAAGGGTCGAGCCGGAGCGCGTGGCGGCCGCGGCCCGCGAATTGCTTGCCTCGGGTGTCCCTGCGCTGCTGCCGGGTGCCGCGGCGTGCAGTGAGGAAATCTAAAGGAAATCCGATGTACACCCTGGGAATCAATGCCGCTTTTCATGATTGTTCCGCGGCCCTGGTGCGCGACGGCGTTGTGCTGGCGGCGGCCGAAGAAGAGCGCTTCACGCGCATCAAGCATGGCAAGCGGCCTGTGCCGTTTTCTACCTGGCAGTTGCCGTACCACGCCATTGATTACTGCCTGGCCGAGGCGGACATCGTCCTGCGTGATGTCGACCACATTGTTTATGCCTTCGACCCTGCGCTTTTGCCCGACCCGCCGCAGCATGACGGCCAGATCGTTCTGCCCCTCGAACCGTCCCGCTCCACCGACCGCGCTTATGAGGGCTCTCCCTGGGATCCGCTCTTCACGTCGTACGTGCAGAATGCGCCACGCCAACTGCTGGATGGCGCGCCCCATCATCTGAAGGCGCGTTTCGAGGGCCTCTCGCTGGACGACATCCTGTCTCGCTGGATGTATCTGGACCATCACTTGAGCCATGAGGCGAGCGCATTCCTGGCGTCCCCCTTCGACGAGACGGCAGTGCTGACCCTGGATGGCCGCGGCGAGCGTGCGAGCACGAGCTATGGCGTGTACCGCGACGGCAAGTACACCCGGCTGAAACAGATTGAACTGCCGCATTCCCTGGGCTTGCTCTATGAGGATATGACGCGCTATCTGGGCTTCCTGCACTCGTCGGACGAGTACAAGGTGATGGCGCTCGCTTCCTACGGAGAGCCCGAGTTCCTGCCTCAGATGAGAGAGATCGTCCGTCTGGACGAGGCAGGTGGGTATCGCATTGAACCTGCCCGGCTCGCGGAACGATTCGGCCCCGCACGCCGCCGGGGCGAGCCCTTCGACGACCACCACAAGAATCTGGCCAGCACGCTGCAGTACGTGCTGGAGGAAGCCGCGCTGCACATGGCGCGATGGCTGCATCGCGAATCCGGGGCCAGCCATCTCTCGATGGCCGGTGGCGTGGCGTTGAACTGTGTCATGAACGCGCGCATCAGCCGGGACGGTCCTTTCGACGGGGTGTGGGTGCAACCCGCCGCCGGAGATTCCGGCACGTCGCTGGGGGCAGCCTTGTATGTGGACCAGCAACGCCGGGGTAACGCCCGCCGCTGGGTCATGGAGCATGCCTACCTGGGCCCCGCCTATGACGACGATAAGATCGAACGGTTTCTGGAACGCTCGCGCCTGTCGTTCCGCAAGCTCGACAATGTGGCCGAAGAAGCCGCCGAACTGCTCGCCCAAGAAAAGATACTGGGGTGGTTCCAGGGACGGATGGAATTCGGACCGCGCGCCCTGGGCGCGCGTTCCATCCTGGCGTCTCCGCTGAATAACGCCATGCAGGCGCGGTTGAACGAACTGAAAGACCGGGAGGATTTCCGCCCGGTGGCGCCCGTCGTGATGCAGGAAAAGGCGCCCGAATGGTTCGACGCGCGTGGCGAGAATCCTTTATGCGCGCCGTTCATGCTGTTCGTGTATGACGTATTGCAGCACCGTGCGACGCAGATTCCAGCCGTGCGTCACATCGACGGAACGGCCCGGGTCCAGACGGTGCGGCGCGACCAGAATGAACGCTATTACGACCTGCTCGCCGCCTTCGAGCGGCGCACCGGCGTGCCGGTATTGGTGAACACCTCGTTCAATACGCGCGGCGAACCTGTGGTGTGCACGCCCCGCGACGCGATCGAATGCTTCTGGACGTCGCCGCTGGACGCCCTGGTGATCGGATCGTATCTGCTGGAGAAGCCGCGATGATGACCACCGGGCCATCGGTGTTGATGTCCGTGGTCGTACCGACCCGCGGGCGCCGCGATTTGCTGCAACGTTGTCTGCAGGCGTTGGTCGCGCAGGACTTTCCGGGGCGTTCGTTCGAGATCATTGTGTGCGACGACGGCGCCGAGGACGCCACGCGCGCGCAGGTGATGGCCTTCGACGCGCCCGAGGGGCAGGGGCCGCGGGTGCGCTACCTGGCGGCCAAGGATACGCAGGGGCCGGCCGCGGCGCGCAATCTCGGATGGCGTGCCGCGCAAGCGGGAATAATCGCCTTTACCGACGACGATACGATTCCCGCGGCCGACTGGCTCTGGCAGGGCATGCTTGCCCTTCGGCCCGGCGTACATGCCGCAGCGGGCGCCACCGAAATGCCGATTCCCGATGTGCCCACCGATTATGAACGCGACGCCGCCGGCCTGACTCGTGCAGAGTTCATCACGGCGAATTGCTTTGTACGGCGAGCCGCGCTCGAAGCGGTGGGAGGGTTCGACACGCGCTACACCATGGCGTGGCGCGAGGATTCGGATCTGTATTTCGCCTTGCTGGAACACGGTATGGTCATTGTGCGCACGCCTCATGCGCGGGTGTTGCATCCCGTGCGGCCCGCCGCATTCGCCGCCGGCCTGGGCATGCAGAAGAAGGTGATGTTCGACGTGCTGCTGTACAGCAAGTACCCCCAGATGTACCGCAGCCGCATCCGGCGCGGGCCTCCCTGGTTCTATCTGTCCGGCGTATTGTCGCTCGTCGCAGCCGTATCGGCTGGGGTCGCCGGCCACCGCCAGGCCGCGGCCGCCTTCGCGACCGTGTGGCTGGGCATGACGATTTATTTTTTCTTGAGCCGCGCTCGCGGCGTATCGCATCGACCTGTTCATCTGGCCGATCTGGCACTCACCTCGGTGTTCATTCCCATTCTTTCCATCTCATGGCGACTGGTCGGCATGAGCCGCTTCGGATTGCGATTCCCATGAAGATAACCGGGCCGTCCAGCAGCGCAACGCCGCGCATCGCGGTATTCCGCGCCTTGCAGTTGGGTGACATGCTTTGCGCCGTGCCGGCGCTGCGCGCCCTGCGCCAGGCTTTCCCGGCGGCGCACATCACTCTCGTGGGCCTGCCGAACGCGCGCGATTTTGTCCGGCGTTTCGACCGGTACATCGATGAGTTGCTCGAGTTCCCCGGAACGGCGAACTTCCCTGAGCAGGCGGCGCGCGAACAGGCGCTGCCCGCGTTTTACGCGCAGGCTCACGCGAGGCGTTTCGATGTGGCGCTGCAGATGCACGGCAGTGGAAAACATTCGAATGATATCGTTCGGTGCCTGGGTACGCGTCAATGGGCGGGCTTCGTGCCCACGCCGGCCGAGGCAGTGCCGGGCAGCCGCATGCCCTGGCCGGATCGCATGCCCGAGCCGCTCCGGTACCTGTCGTTGTTGCGCTTCCTTGGACTCCCGGCGATCGACTCCAGCCTGGAACTTCCCGTCACCCAGCAGGAGGAGGCCGGCGCGGCGCGGCTGCAGCGGCAGGAAAACCTGGACCCGCAGCGGACGCTCGTGATGCATGTCGGCGCCAGGCTGCCATCTCGGCGTTGGCCCGTAGCCCGATTCGCGGAGGTCGCCAACGCACTGGCCGCGCAAGGCTGGCAGATTGCGCTGACCGGCACTGCGGACGAGGCAGCACTGGTCGCCGCAGCATGGCGCGATAGTGGCATGCGCGCCTCGAACCTATGCGGGCGCACGACGCTGGGCGAGCTGGCGGCACTGGTGCGACGCAGTCGCCTGGTGGTCTGCAACGACACCGGAATGTCGCACGTGGCGGCAGCGATGCGCACGCCGAGCGTGGTGATCGCCTCTGGCAGCGACGTACGGCGGTGGGCGCCGCTGGACAGCCGGCGCCACAGCGTCATGGCCGTCAATCTGCCTTGCAGGCCCTGCAGTCACGAGATCTGCCCCATCGGCCATCCCTGCGCGCTGGGGGTGTCGGCAGAAGCCGTGATCTCACGCGTGCAGCGTCATCTCGAAGAGCCCCATCATGTTGCGACCTGATCAGGCCGCAGGAGCGCGGCGCCTGCGCATCCTTGTATGGCACGTGCACGGCAATTACCTGTACGCGCTGACACACGCGCCACACGACTTTTATGTCCCTCAGAAAGACGACGGCCGCCCGGGGTACGGTCCGTTGGGCCGCAAGATCCCATGGGGCCCGAATGTGCACGCCGTGGAGGCCAGGCACGTGCGCAACCTGGAATTCGATCTGGTCATCTACCAGTCGGGGCCCAATCTGGCGGACGCCCCCCAGCTGCTGACGCAGGCGCAAAGAAGGCTGCCGTGCGCCTATATCGAGCACAATCCGCCAGCGCCGCTGGCCGCCGAAACGGTCCATCCCTTCCGACATGATCGCGGCCTGCTGGTCCACGTGACCCACCACAATGCGGTGATGTGGGATGCCGCAGGCATGCCGCATCAGGTGGTCGAGCACGGCCTTCCGGATCCCGGCCCGCTGTATCGCGGCGACCTGGCGCGAGGCATTGTCGTGATCAATCACCTGGCTCGCCGCGGCCGGAGGGTGGGAGCCGACCTGTATGCACAGGCGGCTGCCAGACTGCCACTGGATCTGATCGGCATGGGTTCGGAAGAAGCAGGGGGCCTGGGCGAGGTGCCAAACATGGAGGTCGCGCCGTTCATTGCGCGTTACCGGTTTTTTTTCAGCCCGGTGCGCTACGCCAGCCTTGGCCTGTCCCTGGTAGAGGCCATGCTCTGCGGCCTGCCGGTGGTCGGCTTCGCGGCGACGGAGTTGCCCTGCGTCATTACCAGCGGCCATGACGGGTACGTGGACAGCCGGCCCGAGCGACTGCATGAGGTGGCGCGGCAGTTGCTGTCCGAACCGGACCTGGCCCGCACATGGGGCCAGGAAGCGCGTCGTACCGCATTGCGCCGGTTTGCGCTGGCCCGGTTCACCGACGACTGGAATCGCGTGTTCGCCACGCTGACGGAGACATCATGAAAGACGGCACGACCACGGCGCGACGGGCCCTGGTGGCAGGCGGCGCGGGTTTTCTGGGCTCGCACCTGTGCCGACGTCTGCTGCTGGACGGCTGGGACGTGCTCTGCGTCGACAATTTCTATACCGGTCGAGCGGAGAATCTTTCTGGCCTTGCAGCCCACCCGGGGCTGACGGTGCTGCGCCAGGATATCTCGCTTGCCTTGCCGGCCGATATCCGCGTCGACCGCATTTACAACCTGGCCTGCCCGGCGTCGCCGGTGCATTACCAGGCGGACCCGGTCGCCACCCTGCGCACCTGCTTGCAGGGATCGATCCAGCTGCTGGACCTGGCAGTGCGTACCGGCGCGCGCATACTGCAGGCCTCGACCAGCGAGGTTTACGGCGACCCCCTCGAGCACCCGCAGCGCGAGGCGTACTGGGGCCACGTCAATCCCGTGGGTCCTCGGTCTTGCTACGACGAAGGCAAGCGTTGCGCCGAAACCCTGTTCACCGAGTACGGCCACCGCCGTGGCGTCACGGTAAAGATCGCGCGCATTTTCAACACGTATGGGCCCAACATGGCCGCAGACGATGGGCGCGTCGTCTCTAACTTCATCGTGCAGGCATTGGCCGGGAAGGCGCTGACGATTTATGGAGACGGCGGGCAGACGCGGTCATTCTGCTATGTAGACGATCTGGTGGACGCGCTCGTACGGCTGATGGAAAGCCCCGCTGAACTGAGCCAGCCCGTGAACCTGGGAAATCCGACGGAGATCACCGTGCGGGGCATGGCGGAGCTGGTGCGCGAGCTGACTGGCAGCCGTGCGCCACTGCAGTTCAGCGAATTGCCGCAGGATGACCCCATGCAACGATGCCCGGATATCACGCTGGCCCGTCAACGCCTGGGCTGGGAACCATCCACGACATTGGCCACCGGTCTCGAGCGCACCATCGATTACTTCCGGCGACGGCCTTTCTTGCCCGAGGCTGCGGCCGCCGCCGTTGCTGCGCAGTAGAAGGAGCACAGATGCAATTTTCCGGTAATGCGGTGGTGATCTCGCCGCACTTTGATGACGCGGTACTCAGCTGCGGCGAGTGGCTGGCGGCGTGTCCCGGCAGTACCGTCCTGACGGTTTATTCCGGAGTGCCGCCCAGCTCGACGCCCCTGCCGGATTGGGACCGCCGCTGCGGTTTCCAGCGGGCCGACCAGGCCGTGATGGTTCGCCAGGCCGAGAACAGCGCGGCAATGGCCGTGCTCGGCGCGCGCGGACTCGAACTGGGTCTGCTGGACGAGCAATATGACGGGCCGCAGGCTGAACCGGGCCGCCTGACGGGAATGTTGGCCAGCGCGCTGACGACCCTGAATCCCTCGGTAGTGCTGGCGCCCATGGGGCTGTTTCATCAAGATCACAAGCGTGTGTCGGACGCCGCCCTGACAGTCTGGCGCCTGTTCGAACAACCTTTGGCGAACACCTGGCTGATGTATGAAGAAGCCTTGTACCGACGCCGGCCTGGATTGGTGCAACAGCGTCTTCTGGAGTTCTCGTCGCTGGGTATCGTCGCCACGCCCGTGGCCGGACCGATGTATCGCGGCGATCGCAAGACCCGGGCGGTTGCGGCTTACGCCAGCCAGCTGGAGCCGCTCGGGCTGATCCCGGGGCAGGGCGATGACGCGGCGCCGGAACACTATTGGCACCTGACCATGGGCCAGCCTACACCATGAGTCGCGCGCGCCTGTCGGTCGTGGTGCTGACGTACAACCGCCGGGCCGAATTGCTGCGCACCTTGCGCCGGCTGATGGACCAACCTGCGCGCTATCCGGTCATCGTCGTCGACAACGCCAGTTCCGATGGCACCTCCGAGGCCGTGCGGCAGTTCATGCCTCAGGTTCAGTTGGTGCGGGCGCCGGCGAACCTGGGCGCAGCCGGACGGAATCTGGGCGTGCATGCGGCCGGCACCGAATATGTCGCCTTCTGTGACGACGACACATGCTGGGAGCCGGGCGCGCTGCAGACCGCCATGCGCATACTCGACGCATCGCCCGAAGTGGGCATCCTCAACGCCCGTATTCTCGTCGGGAGCGCGGGCACGCCCGACCCCGCCTGCAACGTCATGGAAGAAAGCCCGTTGCCGGAGCAACCCGGCGTGGGGCCATGCCTGATGGGGTTCATGGCAGGCGCCTGCGTCATGCGTACCCATGTATTTCGGTCGGCGGGAGGCTATTGGCCACCGTTGATGATAGGGGGCGAGGAAGCCCTGCTGGCCCTCGATGTGCTGGAACGCGGCTGGCGCATTGTCTATGCGCCCGCCGTATGCACCCGCCATTGGCCATCGCGAGCCCGCGACGCCGGCCTCCGGCAGCGCCTCTTGTCGCGAAACGCGGTGTGGACGGCATGGCTGCGTCTGCCCGCGCCCATGGCGTGGCGCACGACGGCGCGCGAGTTTCGCCTGCAAGCGTCGGGCCGGGCGCGACTGCGGTTGGCGCGAGATGTGAGCCATGGGCTGCGCGCTGTGCTGGCGCGCAGGCGGATCGTGTCGGCTCAGGTACAGGAATTGCTTGCCTGTGCTGAACGCCAACACCCCAGCAGGAGGCCATGATGTCATTGATAGTTGCAGCGCGGTTCCAGACCTTCGATCTCGCCGAGGCTGCCGCGCACAGGCTTTTTGAAGCCGGCTTTCGCGACGAAGACATGCACACGTTCTACGTGGGCATCGCCGGCGAGCACGGCCGCTATCCGGTGGGCGGCGACCGCAAGGCCGATCCGGACGCTCGGGGCGCCTCGGGCGGGGCAGTGCTTGGCGCCGCGGCGCTGGGCGTGGTATTTGCACTGGTCTGCGGCGCGGTGGCGTGGCAGTTCCAGCCCTCCGCCATCGCCGTCACCGCTGCGGGCGGCGTAGGCGCCTACGTTGGCGCGCTGGGCGGAGCACTATGGGTGGCGGGCCGGGGACGGCGCCGCCATCCCGCCGGACCCAAAGAGCACCCTGAGGTGCGTCAGGCTGGCGTGCTGCTCGCACTGCACGTGCAACCGGACCAGGAGGCGCGCGTCGCGGCCATGCTGCGCGAAGCCGGTGGTACCGATGTCGAGCGCGCCAACGGCCGCTGGATGAATGGCAAGTGGCAGGATTTCGACCCGCTCGCTCCGCCCCAGCGCGCACCAGGTGGCTTGAGCCCGCGTGCGCCCACCAGCAGCCCCCAGGCGTGAAGGAGCCCCAATGACAGCCAACAGATCACCTGATAGTCAGACCATTCCCGCCACCGATGAGGGGCGGGCTGCCGATGACGCGACAGCAGACGGAGCGGGGCGCGCGGGTACGACGGCTGAGGCCGCCCGCCCGCAGCGCGCGTCTCGCGGCCAGGACGCCGACGCCGCTCGGTCTGCCGACGCCTTGTCGGGCAAGGTGCACGCGCCGAGCGCACCGGTCGACGTGCCAAGACAACCCGCCAAGCCGGATGCGGGCACTCCGGACGCAGCGGGGCAGGCCAGCGATCCGCCTGCCGATCCGGACGACGAATCGAACTGGGCCGACAGTTCCAAGCCCAGGCCCAACGCCAAGAACGCGCGCTCGCATTTGTTCTGAGGAGGCGACGATGGCGCCAGAATGCACGGGGCGCCATGGGCGGCCCTGGGCCGCGATGCCAGTTGCTCGCGTCTCGGGAAGGCCACGCCGGCTGGCGGCCCATGGCTGTCCCGCCATTCATCGTGCGCGCTCGGTCACGGCTTGTGTGGTTGCAGGAAGTGCCACAAGCGTCGCTCGTCGGCGTTGAGCCCGCGAGGGGTGAGCGGCGCGGCGCCGCGGGCCGGGAGCTCGCCCCGCAGATAGGCGTCGAGAATGGCGGGGTGTATGTAGCAGTTGCGGCAGACGGCCGGCGTATTGCTGAGACGTCCGGCCACCTGCTTCACCACCTGCGCCACAATACGGCGAGCCTGGCTCTCGCTGGCGGCCGGGTGCTCCTGCAACAGCGCGAAGGCCATGACCGAGCCGGCCCAGGTGCGATAGTGTTTTGCGGTAAAGCCACCTCCGCCCGCTTCTTTCAAATAAGCGTTCACCATTTCTGAGCTGACCGGCCGGGCCTCGCCGTCCGGATCGCGATAGTGGAACAGTTGCTGGCCCGGCAGGTCCATGCAGCGCTTCACGGTACGCGCGATGCGGCCGTCAGTCACGGTGACGTCATGTGGCACACCGCTCTTGCCTATGAAGCGCAGGCGCAGGCGATCGCCCGCCACGGCTGTATGCCGACGTTTCAGAGTGGTCAGTCCATACGACTTGTTCGCACGCGCATACTCTTTCGTGCCTATCCTGATCAAAGTGATTTCGAGCAGGCGTACCAGAACGGCCAACACCTTTTCCTGAGACAGCTCCCGCGACTGCATATCGCGTTCGACGCGACGCCGAATGCGGGGCAAGCCGGCGGCAAATTCGAGCAGGTGGCCGTACTTGCTGGCATCGCGAACCGCCGTCCAATCCGGATGGTAGCGGTATTGCTTGCGCCCGCGCGCATCGCGGCCGGTTGCCTGCAGGTGGCCGTTTGCGGAGGGGCATATCCATACGTCGGCATACGCCGGAGGAATCGCCAGAGCGTCGATGCGGCGGATCACCGTGGGATCGGTGATGCGCTTCCCACGCGTATCGTAGTAGCAGAATTTTCCTGCGCGGGTTTTCTTGCGGGTGTATCCCGGCCTGCGGTCGTCAACATACACCAGCCCGTTGTCCGGATTGCCCGGGTACAGGGGTTGCTGCCCATAGCCTCTCGAATCAGTGGACACGGAGGTGCACATGGAAGGTTCTTTAAAAGACGTCAACGTTGCGATCCTCGCGGTAGATGGCTTTGAGCAAGTCGAGCTGACGAAACCCCGCGACGCGCTCACGGGGCAAGGCGCCCGGACGGCGCTTGTCTCGGCCAGGCGCGATCCCGTCCAGGGCCTGCACCACACCGAGCCGGGCGATAAATTCGACGTAGACCTGATCTTCGCCGAAGCCCGGCCCGACGACTTCGACGCGGTGCTGTTGCCAGGCGGCGTGGTCAACGCCGACGAGATCCGCATGCATCCGGCCGCGCGCGACTTCGTGCGGGGCATGGCCGAGCAGGGCAAGCCCATCGCGGTGATCTGCCATGGCGCCTGGATTCTTGCGTCCGCAGGGCTGGTGCAGGGCCGCAGGATGACCAGTTGGCCGTCGCTGCAGGACGACCTTCGCAATGCCGGCGCCGAGTGGGTAGATGAGGAAGTCGTCGTCGATGGCACGCTGGTGAGCAGCCGCAAGCCCGACGACATCCCCGCTTTCAACCGCGAGATGCTGCGCGCAATTCAAGAGCATCGATAGAAAGCGCATAGCCGGGAGTCCGGGTGAACCCTGCCCCGGCTTCGCGCCCGTTCAAGCGCGGCGGGCGCCGCCGCCGCGCTGCCGCTGGCTCTGTTGATCCTGGCCGGTACCCACCTGGCTGGCATGGCCATCTTTCTTCGTGCGGTTTTGTTGATCGCCGTGGCTCTTCTGCTCGTCGCGCGACGTGTCATCGTTGGTAGGGTCCGGCTTTTGAGCGGGTTCCTTCGTCGAGTTCATTTTGGCTCCTCGGTGGATAGGCCTGGGGTAGGAGGCTCACCGGCCTGCCATGCCCCGTGGTAATGCGGCAGGCGTGACAGCGCGTACCGGGCGCTTGCCTGGCGGATGGCGTTGCGGCTGCCGGAGAACACGCGTGTTTCGGTGTAGATCACGGGTCGAGCATCGGCTGGCCCGGAACGGAACAGCCATGCATAACATTGGGTACCTGGTTCGATATCATCATCGGTGGCGTCGGACACTCCTGTGTTGGATATGGCCACGGCGGCGGGGCTCAGGCGGCTCGCACCCAGCGCCATGGCGTGCGCCACTGGCTCGCTGGTGAGGTTGCAGCGCTGCAGCAACGACTTTTCCAGGCCCAGGCAACGCATCTTGGCTTCCGGCGCGTAGGTGACGTAGGCGCAGTCCAGCAAGCTGCCGGCGCCCGGCACGTCCGCGAGCGTGGCGGCAATCAGGCCGGCCGTGCACGATTCCGCCGTCACCAACACCAGCGAATGTTCCTTCATGTATCGGGCAACGCGTTCAATCTCGTTCATATCTGCTGACTCCGGATGCGTCTCACCGAGCAAATGGCGTGCCCGGGCACTCATCTGTCGATCGGCTCGCCTCCCGCCCGCGCCCCGACGATCATTTCGGTCGCCCAGTTCAGGAGGATGGTCGTGTAGGCGCGCTGCGCCGCCTTGTCAGTCAACGCGTGGTCGGCGCCATCGACGATGCGATGGGTCAGGGAATGGGCTCGCAGGAAGGCGGTTCGATAATTCATGATGGTGGAGTGGGGAATGAAGGTGTCATGCTCCGCTTCGACGATCAGCACATCTCCGGTAAAGCGTTCGCACGCCGCCAGGGCGCGATTCTCGCGGGGGCCGACCCGCTTTTGGCGGTAGGCCGCCAGGCTGGCGCGATTGAGCGCACCCTTGGGCTTGTCCCATTCTTCATCACGGTAAAGCGCAGGAACATGCAGGGCGAGCCACCGGACAGAGCGCATGGCAGACAGAATCGCGGCGAGGTAGCCTCCATAGCTGCTGCCGACCACCGCAATGGCGTCACGGTCAATGGAAGGATGGCTCAGCAGCCGGTCATATGCCGACAGCACATCGCGCAAGCTGTCTTCTCGCGAGACCCGGGTGCGCTGCTCTTCCGTGGCAGCGTGGCCGCGCAAGTCGAAAGTCAGGCAGACGCAGCCCAGCCCCGCAATGCTGCGCGCGCGCACCAAGTCGAACTCCTGGCTGCCACCCCAGCCATGAATGAACAGAACTCCAGGTATCTGGGTCGCAGGGGCCAGGAATGTGCCGGACAGTTCCTGGCCTTCCACCTCTATTGAAACGGCTTGTTTACGCGTCGCCATATCGAATGATTCCGGCGGTTTTCCGCAGGCGGCCCACCACCGGGTCGTCAGCGTCGCAGATCAGCGTGGCGCCGCCCGACGGATCGCCGCCCGACGGATCGCCGCCCGACGGATCGCCGCCCCGTCCATAGGTCTCGGTCGTGCGGGCCTGTACCCGTACCAGAGCGGGATCGGCGCAGAATGCCTCGAGCGCGCAGATCTCGGCCATGCTGGCGCCGCCTGCTCTCCACGACTGTTCCAGCACGCCGCGGCGAAGTCCGCCGTCCGCGCCGAGTCCTTCGGCAACGTCATAGTTGCGGCGCGAGGCATAGAAATCCGTGTAGCACTGCGACACTGCGGCGTCGTACCGCCGCGCCAGTTCGATGGCTACGCGCATGGCGTCTGGCCAATCCTGAGCGCCCAGCGCCTCGAAGCCGCCGCGCACGACGAACAGGTCCGAGCCGCCGTAGACCGGCTCACCATGGTTGTCCGGCGTCAGGCGCTGCGTACCTACGTAGCTGGCCCACAGGCCGGGCAAGCTCACCGTGCCCACGCTGTAGGTCACGACCTCGTCAAGGTGTTCTTCGAGGACCAGGCCACATCGCGCCATCTCGGCCGTATCGACGCCTCGCAGCGCCTCGCGCAGTTCAGCCGGGTCCCGGATTGTCATCTGGCCCCTTCCGGCGGTCGCCAGAACCGGCTTGATCCGCACGTCACCCTCGCGCAACAGCAACGAACCGGCATGCATGGCATCTTCAGTCGAAAAGACGGTATATCCCGCCAGCACGCATCCGTTCAGGCGCGCACCCAGTTGGTGGCGCCAGCCCGGCAGAGGCGCGGCGCGCGCGCCCTTGAGCGCCGGGTGTGTGATCGCCTTGGTCGCGAGAAACTCGAAGGGCACGACGCCGCCATACAGGTCAGTTTCGTGATGGATGCCGAGCCGTTCGGCGGCGGGCAACCCGAGCGTGATGGCGGGGACGTAGTAGATGCGGCCTTTGATCCCGCGCGGACGGCGCGCGGGCTCGTAATCCAGCTCGCACCGACTTCCCAGAAGTGCGGCGAGCCGGCTCGTCAGGGCGTGATGGCTGGCACGGTCTTGGGTCGAAGCGCCCAATCGCCGGGGGTACGCCACGACCATTGCGGGGGGAGCCATCTCGCCGTTCGCGGGCAGAAGGGGCATCGCAGGCCTCGATATTGGGCTGGGAAGGCCGCGACGCATACGCCGTGCCCGGCCCGCCCAGGCAGGGGGCTCAAGCGTTCAGCCACGGCGCCGGCGGCGCCCACTCCAATCCGATGCGCAGATCGCGGTGCCGGGGGCGGAAAGCCCCGGCCCGTTAGGCATCCGGCCAGCCGATAAAAATATAAGCCATTGAATAAATTGATAAAAACAGGAATCACCGGGGCGGCATGGCGGCGCCCAGGCGTTGCCGAGTGCGTCCTTTCGGGGGTCGTTACGCGCCCGCCCGAAGCCGGGTTAATATTCAGCTTCTTGTAAGAAAGCTAAACCCCCGCCTTACCTCATTCAAACCTCGGAGATTGCATGCTTGAGTTTTTGCAAACCCTCAGCTGGGCCGCCGTGTTCCAGATCATTCTTATCGACATCCTGCTCGGCGGCGATAACGCTGTAGTCATTGCATTGGCCTGCCGCAACCTGCCGGCCAAGCAGCGCATGCAGGGCATTCTGTGGGGCACTGCTGGGGCCATCGGCCTGCGCGTCCTGTTGATTGCGTTCGCGCTGACCCTGCTGACCATTCCTTACCTGAAGATCGTCGGCGCTATGCTGCTGCTGTGGGTCGGTATCAAACTGCTGATTCCCGATGAAGACGCACACGGGAATATTCAGGGTGGCGCATCGATATGGTCGGCCATCAAGACGATTATCGTAGCCGACTTCGTCATGAGCCTGGACAACGTGATCGCCATCGCTGGCGCCGCACAGATGGCTGACCCGTCGCACCAGCTCGGCCTGGTGATCTTCGGCCTGGTGGTCAGTGTGCCCATCATCATCTGGGGCAGCACCCTGGTCCTCAAGCTCATCGACCGGTTCCCGATGGTGGTCACATTCGGCGCGGCACTGCTGGGCTGGATCGCTGGCGGCATGCTGGTCACCGACGTCGTGGTCGTCGAGCATTTCGGCGAAGTGTCGGGCGCCATGAAGATCGCCGCGGAAATCGCCGGCGCTCTGCTGGTGGTAGGCGTGGGCCGCTGGATCGCCTCGCGCAAGAGGGCCGCAGCCGCTACCCCGGCGGTGTCGCAGCAAGACGCCTGACGATTGTCGGGCGGGCTGACCGCCAGCGCGGCCAGCCTCATCGCTGCGTCACCGGCGCGGCGCGCGCGCCGGGCTGCAACGGCTCGGTGCGGTTTGGCGAGCCGCCGCCCGGCGCTTTATCATGGCGGCGGCTCTCCGCAGTGGAGAGCCGCGTCGCCGCGGCCCGCGCATCAGTGGCCGCCTTCGCACGGAGGCCGCCACTTGGCCCGGCAATCACGCAACACCAGACCCTTGGGCATGTATCTCGAATCGGCACTGCCGCGCGCGTGGTCGGCCGTCCATGGGCCAGGCTAGCGTGCTGCGCGTTGTTCCTGCTTTTGATTGTCATCCTGGCCCCGGCGGGCCATGCGGCGGACGCCGCCGAATCCCAGTCCGCCAGCGCTCCGGATGCCGCCGCCTCGAACGACCGCGCGTCTGAACTGACGCCTTCCCGCCTCGCGGACCTGCTGGACGATCCGGCCACCCGGCAACAACTGATCGAGCGCTTGCGCAGCGAAGCCCCGGCCCCAGGGAGCCCGGACGCCGCTGTGCCTGCGAACGCCGCCGCGCCATCCGTGCCCGCGCGCGTCGCGCAAAGCGCGCAGCTGTTCCTGGCGGCCATGGCCAGCCATGCGGGCCGCGCGGTGGACGAACTGGCGGCCTTGGCCCGCGGGGGAATGCCGCCGCCGCAACGCAGCGCGCTCGTCGAAGCGCTGCTCGGACTGGCCATAGCCGCTGCAGGCACCCTGGCGGCATTCTGGTTGCTGCGGGCGGTGGCCGCGCGCGCCTATGCCCGCATAGACCGGTGGGTGGCGCGCCAGCCGGTAGCCGCTGGCGGCGCGCGGCGAAATGTCGCCCTGACGGTCATGATGCGACGCGCGGCGGCCATGCTGGGCGCGCTGGCGATCGACCTGGCCATTGTGTTGCTGGCCGGCTTGGCCGGCTACGTGGTCGCCCTGTACAGCTCCAGCCCAAGGAGCATCATCAGCGTGCCGCAATCGATGTTCGTGTACGCGTTCATCGCTGTGGAATTCGCCAAGGCGTTCATCCGTGGTGTCTTTGCCACGCGCTATCCCATGCTGCGACTGTTCGCCATGGAAGACGACCTGGCGCGCTATTGGAACAGCCGCCTGGGCCGTATCGCGACGGCAATCGGCTACGGGCTACTGCTGGCCGAGCCCTTGGCCAAATCCTTGCTCACGACGTCCATCGGTGAGCTCCTGGGCCTGATCATCATGCTGGCGGCGTACCTATACGCGGTGCGTACCATCTGGCGCAACCGCCAGGCGCTGCGGCAACGTCTGGAACGCCGGGCGTCGCAGGCCTCTTCCACGTTCGGCACCTGGTTCCGCTTGCTGGCGCGTACCTGGCATGTACTGGCCATCGCCTATTTCACCGTGCTGCTGGTGGTCAGCCAGGTGGACACCGAGCACGCGCTGCCGTTCATGGTTCAGGCCACCATCCAGTCACTGCTGGCGCTGGCGGCCGGGGCGCTGTTGATCATCATGCTGCACGGTGCACTCGCTCGCCGCATTACCTTGCCGCAAGACGTAAGCAGCAAGCTGCCCATGCTCGAAGCCCGCGTCAATGCCTATGTGCCCGCCGCCCTGCGCGGCGTGGGCATCCTCATACGCATCGTGGTGGCGCTGTTCGTGCTGGACGCGTGGCGTGTGTTCGATCTGTCGAGCTGGCTGGTGTCAGATGCCGGCACGGCGGCGGTGCGCATGGTGATCAACGTGGCGATCATCCTGCTGATTGCCGCGGTTGCCTGGACGCTGATCGCGAGCATCATCGAGCACCGGCTCAGCTTGAGCGAAGGGACGGGCGTGCCGACCGCACGCGAACGAACGCTGTTGGCGCTGTTCCGCAACGCCGCGTTGATCGTGATAGTGACGCTAACGGTCCTGGTGGTCTTGTCCCAGATCGGCGTCGACATCGCACCCCTGATCGCCGGGGCAGGGGTGGTGGGCCTGGCAATCGGCTTCGGATCGCAGAAACTGGTGCAAGACATCATCACCGGCGTGTTCATCCAGTTGGAAAACGGCATGAACCAGAACGATGTGGTGCAGGTGGCCGGCATCTTCGGGACGGTCGAGAAAATCACCATCCGCTCAGTCGGAATCCGCACGCTGGATGGGGGCTATCATCTGATTCCGTTCTCATCCGTCGACGTTGTGTCCAACCACATGCGCGACTTTTCTTACCATCTGGGTGAGTACACCATCGCTCATCGCGAAAGTGTCGACGATGCCATCCAGCATCTGCGGCATGCCTTCGACGAACTGATGCAGGATGAATTGCTGGCGCCAGAAGTGCTCGAGGAGATCAGCATTCCCGGCGTCACCGCGCTCAGCGAGAAAGGCGTAACCATACGCGTGCTGATCAAGACCACGCCGGGCATGCAATGGGCCGTGCAACGCGGATACAACCGATTGGTGAAGAAGCACTTCAACGCCGCGGGCATCGAGTTGCCATACCCGCATACCGTGGTCTATTTCGGACAGGACAAGAACGGCTATGCGCCGGCAGCCAATGTGTTCATGCAGACCGACCGGCCCGAAGAGCACGGCAGCGCGCGGGCGCCAGGCCAGACACGCCGGCGCCTGTCCCGCGAAACCGGCACGGCGGGCGAAGATGTGCTGGGCAATGAATTGGACCGCGTGGTGGAAGAGCCGGAGACACCGGACGATCCCAGGGCGGCCACCTGATTATTGTGCAAGTACGCCGGCCGCCGGCCGGCGTACGATGAAGACCTGATGCAGGTCAGTTGAGAGTGCGAATCCTATGTCATCAAAGAATGCTGTTTCCCAGTCAACGCGGCGCAGGCTGCTGGCCGGGCTCGTGCTCTCGCCTGCGATGACCTGGGCCAACCCCGCGCCTTTGCGCGTGCAGGTATGGAAGTCGCCAAGCTGCGGTTGCTGCAAAGACTGGATCGCCCACTTGCACGAATACGGATTCGAGGTCGAAGTGCAAGAGGTTGACGACACCGCGCAGGTACGGCGCCGGCTCAACATGCCCGACGAGTACGCCTCTTGCCACAGCGCCCTGGTCGAGGGTTACGCCTTGGAAGGCCACGTGCCGGCCAGCGACATACAGCGCCTGCTGCGAGAACGACCCGCTGCGATCGGTCTCGCCGTTCCCGGCATGCCCCTGGGGTCGCCGGGCATGGACGGCCCCGAATACGAAGGACGGAAACACCCCTACGAGGTATTGCTGGTGCGCCGCTGGGGGCTCACCCGCGTGTTCCAGGCGTATAGCTGAGTCCCAGGGAGGGACGCGCCAGGGCTGCCGCCGCACTCCGCCAGCCGCGCCCGTCTGCCGGGGCGTGCGACGACGCGCCGAGCCCCAGTGGGCGATCCAAGCGGCGCTGCAACGTCATGTGCGTGCGCGTGCGCTCGAGGGCGGCCACCTTGCATACCTGGCTTCATTTGGGAACCTCCGGGCACCCGGCCCGGCACTGGCCGGCCAGCCCGCGATTCGGTGACCGACGCACAAACCCGCCTGGGTCGGCGACGCAAAAATAATTCCAGAAACGTCCGGCCATCGCATCGCCTGCGACGCCGACCGGCTTTCTTCGGGCGTGAGAACGGTCCGGCGCTGTCTGCAGCCTGGCCGCCAGGGCCTCAAAGTCATCGCCAAGCATGGTCACTTCCCGCGCAGGCGGCGGCAGCGTGCGGCTGCCGATCGCGGCGCCGTGAGGGGGAGGACTGAACCTGTGCAGCGCCGCCAGTCGGTGTTTACCCTGCTTGCACAGGGGCCGCTGCTTCGTTAGTCTCCAGTATCACAAAGAAGTTGTCGCATTGCATTGTAATACTTCAACTAACAATACAGGGGTACCCAATGAATGCAAACCAAAAGGCGCGCGCGTGCCTCGCCGGCGTAACCAGCGCGCTGGCCATGGTTTTGACGGTCGGCGCATCGATGGCAGCCAAGCAGGACACCCTGGTATGGGCAATGGAGCAGGAAGTCTCTGTGGCGGACCCGTACTACGCGATGAGCCGGGCGGTAGTGATTCTTACCGACGAGGTTTGCGATTCACTGCTGCACAAGAATGTCGACACCGGGCAGTATGGCCCGCATGTCGCCAGCGCATACCAGTGGCTCGATGACCTGACGCTCGAAATGACACTGCGGGAAGACGTGGTCTTTCATAGTGGCAAGAAACTTTCGGCGAGCGACGTCAAGTACACGTTCGAACACATCGCCGCAGCCGATAGCGGTGTACTTGCTGCCAGCCATTTCAACTGGATCAAGTCAGTTGAAGTGGAAAGCCCCACAAAACTTCGAATTCATCTGCAGCGCCCGTTTCCGATGGCGCTGGAGTATCTGTCCAGCGCGACGCCCATTTTGCCTGCCGGGCATTACGACAACGCACCTACGCGTAACGGCAAGAAGGACTACGGGAGCGTGCCGGTAGATTGCACCGGCCCGTACAAAATCACGCAGGTTCGCGCGGGCGAATCCATCGAGCTGCAGGCCAACGAAAACTACTTTGGCGGAGGCAAGGGCAAGCCTACTATCAAGAACCTGAGCTTTCGCACCATCATTGATCCCGACGCCCAGATCGTGGAGATCATGGGCGGAAATATCGACTGGATCTGGGACTTGCGTCCCGAGAAAGCGGAAGGGCTCAAGCGCATGAAGCAGGTCCAGGTGGTGCAGGCGCCCATCCAGCGATTCAGCTACGTCAGCATGGACGCCAGTGGCAAGTTCAAGTCGAACCCATTCCAGGACATCCGCGTACGGCGAGCCGTGAATCACGCCATCAATCGCGAGATGATCGCCAAGAACCTGGTTGGCCCGGCCTCCGAGGCGCTCAACACGTCCTGCTATCCCAAACAGTTCGGGTGCCATACCGATGTGGCGTCCTATCCCTACGACCCGGTGAAGGCGCGCCAGCTCCTGGCGGAAGCCGGCTACAAGGACGGATTCACCACCGACATCTACGCGTATCGGGAACGGGAACTGGCCGAAGCGGTCATCAATGACCTGAGGGCGGTGGGCATCAAGGCGAACCTGCGATTCATGCAGTACAACGCGCTGAGGCCGCTGCTGCGCAGTGGGGAAGCCGGTCTTGCCTTTCTGAGCTGGGGTTCCTTCGGCCTGGGCGATGCGTCGGCCAGCACCAGCTACTTCTTCGCGGGCGGCCCGGACGACCTGGCGCGAGATCCGGAAGTAGAGAAGACCCTGAAGGTGGCCGATACCAGTGTCGACCCTTCGGTCCGTCTCGAAAACTACAAGAAGGCGCAAGAGCGGATTGCCGAGCAGGCCTATTGGGCGCCCATGTTCACCTTGGTGCGGTACTACGCCTTCAGCGACAGGTTGGACTCGCGCGCCTATTTCGATGATCTGCCGCGTTTCTACGCCGCGCGCTGGAAATAGGCCCGGGTAGCAGGAACAGCAATGCTCAACTTTGTCATCAGACGGCTCTTCGTCTCGGTGCTGGTCGCGATCACCGTCTCCCTCGTGACGTTTTCGCTCCTGCGCATGTCCGGGGACCCCGCGGTGGCCCTTGCCGGCGAAGGCGCCTCGGCCGCGGACGTCGAGCGGGTGAGGGTGCAGTATCAGCTCGACAGGCCGGCAGTGTTGGCCTATTGGGACTGGATCACGAACGCCGTCCGCGGTGACCTCGGCAGGTCGCACCACTTGAATGCCGAGGTTTCGGCAATCATCGCGGAGCGCCTGCCTGTGACCGTCAAGTTGGGTTCACTGTCGCTCGTGTTCGCGCTGGCGCTTGCGCTTCCTCTGGGTGTGGCGGCCGGATTGCGCCCGCATTCGGTCGTCGATCGGATCGTGCTGGCGGTTTCTGTCGTGGGACAGGCCATGCCGACGTTCTGGTTATCGCTGATCATGATTGTGTACATCGGACTGTATTGGCAGTTGCTGCCGATCAGTGGCAGCGAGACGTTCGCGCATTTCATCATGCCGGCCGCCGTGCTTGGCTACTACATTACGCCGGCGCTGATGCGCCTGACGCGCGCGGGAATCATCGACGCGATGGCGTCTGATTACATCCGCACGGCCAGGGCAAAGGGCCTGCGCATGCCCGCCATTGTTTTCGGTCATGCGCTTCGCAACGCGGTCATTCCGGTAGTCGCGTTGGCCGCCGTGCAGTTTGGATTCCTGCTGGGCGGCTCGATCATCGTAGAGGCGATCTTTTCACTCAATGGCATAGGCTTGCTGGCCTGGCAGGCCATACAGCGCTCCGACTTCGAGGTCATGCAGGCCGTCGTTCTGGTGGCTTCCGCTGTCTACATTCTGTTGACCTTTATGGCCGATGTGCTTAACGCGATCTTGAACCCAAGACTGCGCACGGGGATGCAATGAGCAGCCTGTCTACTACACCGGCGGCACTGGTGCCCGCGGCCGAGGAAACCATCGCACTTCCCGTGGCTGTTCCGAGTCCGTGGCGCGGAGCGTTGCGTAATCCGGCGATGGTAGTCGGAGGCGTGCTGCTGCTGGTCGTTGTCGCAGTTGCGCTGCTCGCGCCGCTCATCGCGCCCTATGGCCCTTACGAGGGCGACCTGAGCCAACGTTTCGTTCCGCCCGTTTGGCATGCGGAGGGGAGCTGGGCGCACGTCCTGGGTACCGACGGCCATGGGCGGGATTACCTCAGCCGCCTCATGTATGGGGCACGCATCTCGTTGCTGATCGGGGCGCTGACGATGGTTCTTTCGGGCGTCATCGGCGTCACGCTGGGGGTCATAGGCGGCTACTTTGGCGGGCGAGCCGACATGCTGATCAATTTTGTTGTCACGACCCGACTGAGCATGCCCGTCGCCCTGGTCGCAGCCGTCGTCGCGTCCATCATGGGCAGCTCGCTCAATGTGGTCATTCTGGTGCTCGGCTGTCTGCTCTGGGACAGATTCGCGGTGGTGACTCGCAGCGCCGTACAGGAGTTGCGCGGCCTGGAGTACGTGGTGGCCGCGCGTGCTGCCGGTTGCTCACACTTCCGCACGATCATCACCCAGATCCTGCCCAATATCCGGCACCTGCTGCTGGTCGTGGCGACCATCGAAATGGCGCACGCCATCTTGCTCGAGTCGGCATTGTCCTTCCTGGGCCTGGGTGTTCAGCCGCCCTTGGCATCGTGGGGTCTGATGATCTCCGAAGGCAAAGCCCAGATGCTGTTCAAGCCTTGGGTCATCGCCATTCCCGGCATCTGCCTTTTCACGCTCATCATGGCGATCAGCCTGGTGGGCGACAGTTTGCGCGACATGTCGGCGCGTCGCAGTACGCGCTGACCGATGACAACCCTTCGGAAACGGATTTGGCAAAGATGACAACAGCCACCTTGATCACGGGCGCCAGCAACGGCATCGGCAAAGCAATTCTGCGACGGTTGCAAGGGCAGGGCGAGACCGTGCTGAACCTTGATATCCGTCCGCCGTCCGAGGGCGGGGACGAGCACTTCTACCAGGTGGATCTGGCAGACCATGACGCCACCCGGAATGTGCTGAGCGAAATCACGGCCAAGTACTCAGTCCTGCGTGTGGTCAACAACGCCGCGGTGGTGCTGGCCAAGCCATTCGAAGAGACAACCGTCGAAGACATGGACAAGGGCATCGCGGTAAATCTGGGCGCCGCGATGCTGTGCGTGAACGCGGCGCTGCCGGCGATGCGGCGCGCGAAGTTCGGACGCATTCTGAACATATGCAGCCGGACCGTCACCGGCCGGGCGACGCGCACCGTGTACGGGATGACAAAAGGCGGCCTGCTGGCCATGACCCGGACCTGGGCGCTGGAGTTTGCCCGAGAAGGCATCACGGCTAACGCGATAGGGCCAGGCCCGATCGAAACCGAATTGTTCCGTCTGGGGAATCCGGCCGGCCACCCGCAGACAGAGCGCAACCTGCGCTCTGTTCCGATGGCACGTTTCGGTACGCCAGAGGAAATCGCGCACGGGGCTGCATATTTCCTCGACAAGGAAGCCAGCTTCGTCACGGGGCAGATCTTGATGATCTGCGGCGGCCAGACCCTGGGCGTACAGCCTTCCTGACGCCGGATCAATCCAATAGGACGACTCATGCAACAAGCGACTCTTGTGACAGGTGGTGCGAACGGTATCGGGCTGGCGATCGTCAACCGGCTCATCGCGGATGGCCAGACGGTGGTTGTTTTGGATCAGAACGACGTGCCCGAGACATGTGCGGCGACCGCCGTGCAGGTCGACCTGCGCGACACGGACGCAACCCGCGCGGCGCTTCAGCGGATTGCAAGCGACTTCCGCCTGACCCGCCTGGTCAATAATGCGGCTCACTGCGAAGCCATGCCGATCGAAGAGGACGGCCTGAGCAATCTCGCTGCGACGACCGCTGTGAATTTGAAGTGCCCCGTCCTATGTGCACAGGCGGCCCTTCCAGCGATGCGCGAAGCGGGTTTCGGCCGCATTGTCAATATCGGCAGCCGCAGCGCCTATGGCAAGGAGCACCGGCTGTCCTACAACGCCACCAAAGGGGGACTCAATGTCCTGACCCGGGCTTGGGCGCTGGAGTTTGCCGAGTTGGGGATCACGGTCAACGGCGTGGCGCCAGGTGTGGTCGACACAGAGCTTTATCGACGTTATAGCGATCAGGATGCCGCACTGACCAGACGTACCAATGCGTCCATACCCATGCGCCGCATGGGAAAGCCGGAGGAAGTCGCCGATGCGGTCTCGTTCTTTCTCAGCGAGCACGCCGGGTACATCACCGGTCAGCTTCTGTTCGTATGCGGGGGCTTGTCCGTCGGACGCCAGCCTTCCGAATAACCACCAGCTACTTCCAAGGAGTTCCCCCATGCCTGATTTCGTGACTGCCAGCGACGGCGTCAAGCTCGCCTATTACATCGACGACTTCACCGATCCGTGGACGAAGCCGGACACAATCTTCATGTTGCATTCCATGATGGGCAGCGCCGAGCGCTTCTATTCATGGGTTCCCGCGTTGAGCCGAAAATTTCGTGTCGTTCGGGTCGATCTGCGTGGCCACGGCGCATCCGATGTCCCGGCCGCCCATCTCGAATTGAGCATGGACCGCCTGCTGAAGGATGCAGTGGAAGTGTTCGATGCGCTGGATCTGGGCGCGGTGCATGTATTGGGGAATTCATCGGGCGGCTACGTAGCGCAGTATCTGGCAATGTACGAGCCCGCCCGCGTGAAAAGCCTCATGCTGTTCGGGTCAACCCCCGGCCTCGCCGAAAGCAAGACCAATACGTGGATTCCCCGAATCCAGGAAGAAGGGCTCGAGCATTTCCTGCGGGTCACCATCGCGGACCGGTTCCGTGCAGATTGCGCAGATCCCAGGCTGGTTGAATGGTTCTTGCAGGAAGCCATCAAGAACGACCAGGACTTCATCTGCCGATGGCTCGAGTTCGCATCGCCGCTGGACTGGGGCAGCGAACTGACCCGGGTGCAATGCCCGACGCTGGTGGTGCGACCGGGAGCCGAAACGGTGGGGACCGCGAGCACCTACGACGTGATGCGTAAGAACATCCGCGACGTCGAAATGCTGACTTATTCCGGCATGCCGCACAACATCAGCGATTTTGTCGCAGACATGTGCGTGGCTGACGCCTTGTCATTTCTGTCGCGACGATTCCCTGCCGCTGACCGCCACCTTCACGCCTGAAAGCCACCATGTCGCGCAGGGCCAAGGTCCGGCCCACCGCGACGGAGCCTGTGAAATGAAAAAAGCTGTGCTGGCGCTGTTCAAACACGAGACGAATACTTTTTCACCTGTGCCTACGCCCCTGTCCCGCTTCGGACCGCAGGGGCCTTACTACGGCCGCGCAGCGCTCGAAGCGATGCGCGGCACGAATACGGCCATCGGCGCCTACATCGATCTTTGCAAGGAACACGCAATTGAGATCGATACGCCGATCGTCGCCGATTCGCGTCCCAGCGGACTGGTGCCGGACGAGGTATTCGACCATGTCGCCGAGCGGATCTGCGCCGCAGTGGCGGGCGGTTGCGATGCTGTCATGCTGGACCTGCACGGCGCCATGGTCACCCCCAGCGAACACGATGCCGAAGGCGCGTTGCTGCGGCGTATACGCGCCATTGCTCCCGAGGTTCCGATCGCTGTTTCCCTTGACATGCATGCCAACGTCACCCGGGAGCTCGTCGAGAACTGTACGGTCATCTCCGGCTATCGGACCTATCCGCACGTGGATATTCGAGCCACAGGCATGCGAGCCGGGCGCATGCTCATCGACACCATGGCGGGGAGAATCCGCCCCGTCATGGCGTGGAGCCAGATGCCGGCGCTGATTCACACGTTATGCATGGAGACTGAATCCGAGCCGTTCCGCAGCCTGATCGCCAAGCTGCCCGAAGCCGTGCGGGCAGGAGCACTCGACGCTTCGGTATTCAGCGGATTTTCGATGGCCGACATCCCTCGGCCCTGCTTTTCTGCGTGCTGCATTACCGACGGAAACGCAGAACACGCGCGGGCGGTCGTCGATGAAATACTCGCGCTCGCGTGGGAACGTCGCGCCGACTTCGTCTACCGTCCGGAACCGCTGGAGAGCTCGATAGCGCGCGCAAGCCGCATGACTGAAGGGCCGGTCTTGTTGATCGACCATGCCGACAATTGTTCGTCCGGCGGCACGCAGGACACGATGGCCGTATTCAAGGAAGCCATGCGACAAGGCCTGGAGGACGTTGCGGTCTTTGCGATCTGCGATCCGGAGTCGGTGCAAAGGATGATCGCGGCCGGGGTAGGGCATGAAGTGACCCTGGCACTCGGCGGCAAGCTCGATATGCATCAGATCGGCCTGCCAGGCCAGCCCCTGCCGATAACGGGCCGCGTCAAGGCCATTACCGACGGGCATTTCATCGTACGCGGCCCCATGATGACGGGGATGAAGGCGTCCATGGGCCGCACCGCTGTATTGGAAACCGACAAGGCCGAGATCGTGGTGTGCGAACGCAACCACGAGCCATGGGACCTTGGGTGCCTGCGTTCTGTCGGTATCGAGCCGACGTCGAAGCGCTACATCCTGCTGAAATCCCGGATGCATTATCGCGCGGGGTTTCTGCCGCTCGCGCGGGCTGTCATTGAATGCGACGGGATCGGCGTCACGAGTTCGAACTACGATCAGTTTCGCTTCGAAGCGTTACAGCGGCCGGTCTATCCGTTGGATGCCGATACCGTCTGGACGCCGCAGCGCATCATGCCCCGCAGTCCTGTCGAATTGTGAGAGCGAGATGAACGAGAGGCATTCGGGCAGGCCCGCGGATTCCCCCCTGATCTCGGTCAGGGACCTGGAAGTGGATATCGCTACGGCACACGGAACCGTGCGGGCCGTGCGCGGTATCTCGTTTGACATTCGTGCCGGCCGGACTTTATGCCTGGTCGGCGAATCGGGCTGCGGCAAGTCGATGACGTCACTTGCGCTGATGGGGCTGCTGCCCCGGAACGCGCAGCGCAGGGCGAGCCTCCTGAGCTTCGACGGCCGCAACATGCTTGGGCTTCCCGAGAACGACATGAGCGCAATGCGCGGCAACGAGGTCGCGATGATCTTTCAGGAGCCCATGACGTCGCTGAATCCATCTCTCACTATCGAGCGTCAACTGCTCGAGGGCTATGTCAGGCACGGGAAAGGGGACAGGGCGCAAGCGCGCGAACGCGCTCTTTATCTGATGGAGAAGGTGAAGATCCCGTCTCCTGAAGCACGCCTGCGGCAGTATCCGCACCAGTTATCAGGCGGACTGCGGCAGAGGGTGATGATTGCAATGGCGTTGATGTGTTCGCCGAAGCTCATTATTGCCGACGAACCCACTACGGCGCTGGACGTGACGGTTCAAGCCCAGACCCTGACGCTCTTGAATGACTTGCAGAGCGAGTTCGGCATGGCCATTCTTCTCATCACGCACGACCTGGGCGTGGTGGCCAGGGTCGCGGATGAGGTGGCGATCATGTACGCCGGCGAGATCGTCGAGTCCGGACCGGCTCACGCGGTTTTCCAATCAGCACTGCATCCATATACCCAGGGCTTGCTGGACTGCATTCCGATACCCGGAAAGGTCAGGCCGGGGGAGCATCTGGGTCACATACCCGGACAGGTGCCGAGTCTTACCGCGGAATTCGAGGGTTGCGCCTTTCGCAACCGCTGCCGGTTTGCCATGCCCGAGTGCCGCCTGCCAGTAGCCCTCAGGCACTCCGGACAGGGCGGGCATGATTACCGGTGTGTGGTGGCTCCGGACCATATTGCCGCGGAGGCGTCGTCATGAAGCCGCCCATACTGGAAACAGACAAACTGACGCGAAGTTTTGTGTCAGGCAGCAGCATGTTCCGCCGGGGCTGGACGCATCGGGCGGTCGATGAAGTCAGTCTTCGCGTGGACGACGATGAGGTGCTTGCCATCGTGGGGGAATCAGGATGCGGAAAGTCGACGCTCGCCCTCATGATGCTGGGATTGCTCGAACCCACCAGCGGGTCCATCCGCCTGGACGGTCAGCCGATCGCGCACCTGGCGCGCAAGCAGATCGCGAGACTCGTGCAGCCAGTGTTCCAGGACCCATACGCGTCGCTCAACCCGCGCGCGACTATCGAGCAGTCGCTGATGCTGCCGCTGACCGTGCACGGCATCGGTGACGCCAGCGAGCGCCGTGCGCGCGTCTCCGATGCGATGGACGCCGTCGGACTGGCGCGCCGGTACGCACAAAGCTACCCCGCCCAATTGTCCGGTGGCCAACGTCAGCGGGTGGCGATCGCCAGGGCGTTAATGGTTCGCCCCCGGTTGTTGATTTGCGACGAACCCACATCGGCACTCGACGTGTCGGTGCAGTCACAGGTTCTCAACTTGTTGATCGACTTGCGGCGCGATTTCAACCTGAATTACGTATTGATCAGTCACAATCTCGCGGTAGTTGAACATATGTCCACCCAAGTGTGCGTAATGCACAAGGGCAAGATCGTTGAAGCCGGGCCGACGGCGCAGGTATTTGCGCGGCCCGAGCAAGCCTACACCCGCATGCTGCTCGATTCCGTACTTCCACCCGACCCCACGATCGGGGCCAGGGCGCGGACGGAGCATGCAGTGATCGAATCCACTCCGAACGAATCGCCGAGGGCAACATGAGCGCTGAAAAACTTCTGGAACCCGTGAGCGACGCCAGCGTATGGCGTCGTGCGGATCTGGTGCGGGACACGTCCTGGATCATCGAGCTGACGCCGAGCCAGGCAGCGGAACTTTCCGATGCTGCGGACCGCATCAGGGAACGCGGACTGCGTGCCGCCGAATTCACGCGCAATGACTTCCCGCTGCCTTCAGTGCAGCCGCTTCTTGACGCAGTACTGAGTGCGTTGCAGGATGGGCGTGGTGCCGTCCTGCTTCGAGGCCTGCCGTTTGACCCTCAGGACGAGGAAAAGGCCGGCATCCTGCTCTGGGGTGTCACGCTGTACCTGGGACGCGCGATGAAACAGCACGCACAGGTCAATGTGGGCGGATATCGCGACAACCTCATTGCGCATATCCTCAACCAGGGCATGGACTACACGCAGCTCAACGTCCATGGATCAGCGACCAGCGCAGAACAAAGGCCGCACTGCGACCCGTCCGATCTGGTGGCGCTACTGTGCATCCGGCCCGCCGAGGATGGAGGTGGCGTGAGCCAGATTGTGAGTTCGACCGCGATCTACAACAAGATCCTGTCCGATCATCCCGAGGTCCTCGATACGCTTTACGAAGGCTTCTACCATGACCTGCGCAAGCAGTCCGTCAGGCCGGGCGAAGAGCTGACACCTCACAAGATACCGGCCTTCAGCTACTTTGAAGGTCACCTCAGCTGCATATTCAATTCGAAGACTGTCGAGGCCGCGGCCCAGAAGCTGGGGCGCCCGCTGTCCGCAGCGGAACAGCACGCCATTGATACCGTCATCCGCCTGGCGACGCATCCGGATCTGGCCTATAGCATGTCGTTGCAGACCGGAGACCTGCAGTTGCTCAACAACTACACCGTTTTGCATTGCCGCAGCGGATGGCAGGATCCGGACGATTACACCCGGAAGCGCCTCATGCTGCGGCTGTGGCTCAAGTGCGAGCCCGGTCGCCCGCTGGCTCCCGGCGTGAAAGGCGGCTACGTCACGGGCGCCGTGCATGATGTAGGTGTCGCGCAAGCAAGTGCGTCATGAAGCGGCACATTGCATGCCTGACTTTCGATTTCGACGCCTGGTCGGGCTTTGTCGCCCGTGGCCTCACCACGCCGACTCCCATCTCGCGCGGAGAGTTCGGTGTGGTGGGTGTACGCCGCATACTCGAGCTGCTGAAGCGGCACGGCATCCAGAGCACGTGGTTCGTCCCGGGCATGGTGATCCAGGCCTACCCTGACTTGTGCCATGACATCGTGGCGCATGGCCACGAAATCGGCCATCACGGCTGGACGCACCGGCCGCCAGCGGACCTTGCACCGGACGTCGAAGCAGAGGAAATGGCTCGAGCCAATGAAGCCATACGCCGCATCAGCGGCCGCACCGCCGCAGGGTACCGGTCACCGGCCTGGGATATCAGCGATCGAACAGTGGAATTGCTGCTTGAACACCAGTTCCTCTACGAAAGCAGCCTGATGGGAAATGATCACTGTCCTTATTTTGTCCGGAAGGGCGATCAAATCTCGCAGACGGAGGCCCCCACGTTCGGCAGGCACACTGCGTTGGTGGAAATGCCGATCTCGTGGTCGCTGGACGATTACCCTCATTTCGAATTCCTGCGCACGCAGAATCACATCCTTCAGGGGCTGTCGAACGGCAGACTGGTGCTGGAGAACTGGCTCGCCGATTTCCAATACATGCGTCGCGTCGAATCCTGGGGCGTACTGACCTACACTTTCCATCCGTACGTCACTGGCCGGGGCCACCGCATGCTGGTGCTGGAAGGCCTGATAGAGGGGCTCATCGCCCAGGAAGCCACTTTCCTGACCATGGAGCAGGCAGCGCTGGAATTCAAGGCCCGGGTACAGCGGGGCGATTTGACGCCTTATCCCTGACCGGGTTATTGCCCGCTGAGATCATTCGATACGGCAAGCAGTTGCGGCACGACATGCCTGATGAAGTCGGCTTCCGCCCATTCGCTTGCGGAGGCCGCCACATGTATCGCTCCCAGGGGGACGCCATGGCGGTCGGTGATGGCGGCGCCGATCACCAGTTCGTCGATCTTCCATTCGCCGGACTGTAACGCGTAGCCGTCGCGGCGGGCTTTATCAAGTTCCTTGAGTATGGCCTTCGGGCTTGTTTTGGTCTTGGGTGTGTAGGCCACGAGTTGCGAGCTCTCGATTATCTCCAAGGCGCGTGCCTGCGGATAACGCGCGAGCACGGCGCGCCCGCCCGCGGAACAATACATGGGCACGTGGCATCCGATGTGTGCGTGCGCCAGGCTTTCTCGCTTGGTGCGCATGCGCAATACATACAGCAGCGCATTGCCGTCGACCAAGGTCAGGTCGACCCGCTCGCCCAGTGCCCGCCGCAGTTCCGTCATCACCGGGGAAGCTTTCTCGACGAGGGGATGCACGCGCAGGAAGTTGAAGGCAAAGCTCAATACTTTCTTGCCCAATGCGTAGCGTCGCGTGACCGCATCCTGCTCCAGATAACCATGGGATTTCAGGGTGTAGGTGAAACGCTGTGCGGCACTGCGATCCAGCCCCGTGGCGGCGCTTATTTCGCTCAGACTCATGGTGCGCTCACCTGCCGAGAACGCTTCCAGTATGGCAAACGCCTTGCCCAGGGATTTCACGTTCAATGGGTTTTCTGACTGGGGTGAACTGTCGGGAAGGAACTCGGACGTCATCGCAAGCGGTGATTGAATATAAATAACAAGTATTGAATATTAATCGATGAGGGACGTGCGCCGCCACGCATGCTTTCCCGTAGGCGGCTTGCATATCGTAGAGGCAGCCGGCCGCACAGCGGGGTCGCTGCGAGCAGAAGCCCAACGGGCGCCCGGGGCCGCTCCTTGCATGCATGCTGCACCGAGACGATCAGTTTCAATGCGAGGGGACGAGGCACGCCGCCGCTACGCGGAGCTCCAGGCGCCGTACGGGCGCGGGATGCCGGGCCACCCATGGGGTCAGCGCGGCACGGGGACTCAGTCCGCCGCCTTCGCGGGCTGGGTTCATCTGAACGGAAGCACGCGTGCGACGAGGCAGATCCCGCTATCGTGGCAACGCAGGGGTGCCGCCGGCGCCCAGATCCCAATACAGGCCCGTCATCAGGCATAGCCCTTCGCGCAGCAGTTCCGGGGGCAGGTGTTCGTTCGGCGCGTGCTGTGAACAACCCGGATAGGAATGCGGCACCCAGATGGTCCGCAAGCCAAGTACATCCGTAAAATTGTCGTTGGGCAGCGATCCGCCGAGATTGGGCAGTATGGCCACTTTCTTGCCGCTGGTGGCTTCCAGCGACTCGACCGCCCAGCGCACCCACGGATCATCGGGGTCGATGCGCGTGGCCTGAAACATGGTTTCGCGCGTGGTCTGGATCCGCACCATGGGAAAGCCCTGGCGGTCCAGGTGGCGGCGCAGCGCGGGCAGCAGGGCGTCAGGATCCACGCCCACGACGAAGCGAAGCTGGCATCGCGCCCAGGCGCGGGCAGGGATCGCATTGACGGGCGTTTCCGGGTTTCCGGTCTTGTACGCCAGCACCTCGAAAGAACACCAGCCGAACACACGCTCGGCGGGCGACAGGCCGGGTTCGCCCCAATCAGGTTCGATTTCGGGGCCATCCGCGCCACCGTCGACCTGGCAGTCGGCGAGCGCACGGCGCACCGCGTCAGGAAGCTGCGCCGGCACCCATTCGGGCACCCGGATCTGCCCCGAGGGCGAAACCAGAGTGGAAATGGCGTGTGCCAACTGAATGCCGGGATTGGAGATCAGGCCGCCCCAGTTGCCGGAGTGGTGCGCGCCATCGCGGGCCTCGATGCTGAGGTCGAAGTTCAGGCTGCCGCGCGCACCCAGGAACACGGTGGGCCGCTTCGCACTCAATCGCGGCCCGTCGGAGGCGATGAGCAGGTCCGCCGACAGGCGGTCCCTATGCTCCGCGCACAGCTCTCGCAGCCCCATGGACCCTGTCTCTTCGCCCATTTCGACCAGGTATTTCACATTGAAGCCCAGGTTCCCCCGCGTTTGGAGCACCAGGCGCAACGCTTCGATATTGACGCTGTGCTGACCCTTGTTGTCGGCAATGCCGCGCCCGTACCAGCGGCCATCGCGTTCGGTCAGTTCCCAGGGCGTAAGGCCGGCGCTCCACTCGCGATCCAGGCCGCGTATGACGTCTCCGTGCCCGTAGCCGAGCACGGTGGGCAGGGCCGGATCTTCAATGCGTTCGGCATAGAGAAACGGGGCGCTGGCGCGCGCATGGGTCAAGGTCGTGCAGACAAAGCCCATCCCTTCGAACGCCGGACGGATCTCTTTCTCCAGATAGTCAGACAGTACGTCGGAACGTTCCGGGTTCTGGCTTTCGGTGGGCAGCGCCAGGCGGCGGGCGAGCAAGGCACGGAAGGCACCCGAATCGAAGCATTGTTCGGCACTGGCGATGGCGGCGGCGCGGCTCATGTGGGGGTGCTTCCTTCTGGAGACGGTGGATAAAGGTGGCAGGCAACCAGGGCCTGCTGTTGCGCCAGCAGGGCGGGGCGCTCGTCCCGGCATTGGGGCATGGCATGCTTGCAGCGCGGATGGAATGGACACCCCGGCGGAGGATTGATGGGGTCGGGGAACGACAGGCCCAGACCCGTATCAGGAATCCCCAGCCCTGGCTCGGGGGTAAGCACCGACGCCAGCAGGGCCTGCGTGTAAGGGTGGCGTGGCTGCCGGAAGAGTTCTCCGGCGGGGGCGGATTCGACGACACGCCCCAGGTACATCACCGCGACGTGGGTGGCGATATGTTCGACGACCGCCAGGTTGTGGCTGATGAAGACGTAGGTCAGGTTGAACTCCTGGCGCAAGGCCATGAGCAAATTCATGATCTGCGCCTGTACGGACACGTCCAGTGCGGAGGTGGGCTCGTCGCAGATGACGATCTCGGGATTCATGACCAGGGCGCGTGCTATCGCCACGCGCTGCCGCTGGCCTCCGGACAGTTGGCCCGGCGTGTTCGAGGCCAGGCGAGGCGGAAGGCCGACTCTTTCCAGCATCTCGATGGCCTTGTGCCGGCGCGGGTTCGCGATGCCATGCACCTCCAGCGGCAAGGACACGATCGACGCAATGTCGCGGCGCGGGTTCAGCGACGAATACGGGTCCTGGAAGACCGGCTGTACCCGGCGGGCGACACTACGCCGCGACATGGCACGAATATCCTGGCCCTCGATACTGACTTTGCCGCTGGTGGTCGGCAGAAGCCCGAGCAACAGTCGGGCCAATGTCGATTTGCCGCAACCCGACTCACCCACGACGCCCAGTACACCGCCTCGCTCGACTTGCAGATCCACGCCATTGACGGCATGCAGGGTTCGGCGTGGCTGGAACATGCCAGTCTTCACATTGAAGCTGCGGCTGACGTCCTCGGCCTGTAGCAGGGCGTTCATCAGGCGGCCTCCAGGACGCAGCGCCACTGTCTGCCGGGTGGCGTTTGCCGCAGCGGCACGTCGTGCAGGCACTCCGGCCGGGCATGACGGCACCGGTCGCGGAATGCGCAGCCGCGCAACTCGCCGGTCAGGGGCGGTACGACGCCGGGGATCGTCCCCAGCGGCGAGCCTGGCAAGGTGCGCCCCGGCACCGGAATACAGGCAAGCAAGCCTTCGGTATAGGGATGGCGCGGCGCGGTGAACAGCTCGGCCGCCGAAGCCTGTTCGACGATCTGCCCCGCATACATCACGGCGACCTGCCGGGCGATGCGCGCCACGACGCCCAGGTCATGGGTGATCAACACCATGGCAATGCCGAGCTCGGCCTGCAACTCTGCCAGCAACCGCAGGATCTGCGCCTGGATGGTCACATCCAGCGCCGTGCTGGGCTCATCGGCTATCAGCAGTTCCGGACCGCACATCAATGCCATGGCGATCATCACGCGCTGTCGCAGGCCGCCGGACAACTGGTGGGGGTACTGGCCCAGCCGCTGTCCTGCCGACGCGATGCCGACCTTTTCCAGCAGTTCGACGGCGCGGTCGCGCGCCTGCGACGCGCTGGCGCCACGATGGTGCCGGTAATGCTCGGCCAACTGCGCGCCGATGGTATAGGCCGGGTTGAGGGCTGTCATGGGCTCCTGGAAAATCATGGCCATCTTGTTGCCACGCAAGGCGTTGATGCGGCGCCGTCCGGCGCGCGAAAGGTCTTCGCCCAAGACGGCCAGACGGGACGTGCTGCGGCGCGCGGCGCGCGGCAGCAAGCCCATGATGGCCAGCGAGGTCATGGATTTGCCGCAGCCCGACTCGCCCACGAGACACAGTGTTTCACCGCGGCGCACCTGGAATGAAACACCGCGCACAGCATGGACCGGGCCCCGCGGAGTGTCGATGTCGACCCTCAGGTCCTGCACATCCAGCACGATATCGTCAGGGTTCATGAATCAGGCCTTGTCGTCTGGGGTCAGCCATTGATGCAAGCCGTCGCCGGCCAGGTTGATGGCGAAGATCAGCAATGCCAGGGCGCTGCCCGGGATGGCGATGAGCCAGAACGAGAAAAACATATACGCCTTGGCTTCGGAAATCATGAGGCCCCAGGACGGCAGGGGCGGCTGCACGCCCAGGCCCAGGAAGGAAAGCGCCGCTTCCAGCAGGATGGCGCTCGCGGCCTCGAGCGTCGCAATCACAATCAGGTGGGGCACCACATTAGGAAGGACCTCGCCGCGCACGATGCGCCAGGTGGACGCGCCGGCCGCCTGCGCGGCGGCGACATACTCCAGAGATCGGACCTGTTGCGTGGCGCTGCGCATGACCACGGCGTAACGGTCCCATTTCAGCAGTCCCAGCACCAGAATCACGACCCACAGCGAGCCGCCGACGATGGCGACGGTTGCCAGCGCCACGAGTATCACCGGCATGGACAGGCGGGTAGTGATCAGAAATGACACAACCATGTCGACGCGTCCGCCGAAGTAACCCGCCGCCATGCCCAGCGTCGTACCGATCAGCCCGGAGATCAGGGCCACGCTGATGCCGATCAGCAGCGAAATCCGTGCCCCGTAGAACAGGCGCGACATGTAGTCGCGACCCAGCTGGTCGGTGCCCAGCGGATGCAGCCAGGTGCCTTTCTCGGCCCAGACCGGGGGAACGGTGCGATGCGTCAGGTCCTGGTAATAGGGGTCGTGGGGCGACAGCCATGGCGCAAACACTGCCACCAGCACGATCAGCAGCAGGATCGATCCGCCCGCGAGCAGCGCCTGGTTGTGGCGCAGGCGGCGCCAGGTCAGCCTCGAGGGCGCGACGCCGGCGGATGGCACGGGGGCCGGCACGTTGCCAATCACGGGGGGCAAGGGTGCGGCCATGATCAGGATACCCGGATGCGCGGATCGAGCCACGCGTTGGCCACATCGGCGGCCAGCGTCAACAACACATACAGTACCGACAGCAAGAGCACGATCAGCTGCATGACGGGATAGTCTTTGAATGTGATGCTCTGATAGGCCAGGTAGCCCAGCCCGTCCAGCGCGAAAATGGTTTCGATGACCACCGAGCCGCCCAACAGATAGCCCAGCTGCACTGCGGCGAGCGCGACCACCGGAACGATGGCGTTGCGCAGCGCGTGCTTGAAGATCACTGAACCGGCGGGCAGCCCCTTGGCGCGCGCCGTGCGTATATAGTCGGCGTCCAGAACTTCGATCATGCCTGCGCGGATCAGACGCATGAAGGCGGGCGCCACGTAATAACCCAGCGCGATGGCGGGCATCACGAAATGCTGCCACGTTCCGCTGCCGGATACCGGCAATATCCGCCAGGTTATCGAGAACAGCATGATGAGCAGGAGAGCGAAGAAAAAATTCGGGAGGGCCTGCCCCAGCACGGCGACCGCGAGGCAAAGGCGATCGGCGAGGCTGCCTTTGTACAGCGCGGCCAGCACACCCAGCGGGATGGAAATCGACAGCGCCACCCCCAGTGCCGCAAGCCCGAGCACGAGTGTGGTCTGCAGCTTGGAAAAAATCAGCGGCCCCGCATCGGTCTTGAAATATACCGATGTGCCGAAATGGCCGTTCAGTATGTTCCATAGCCAATCGGCGTACTGCACGACGATGGGCCGGTCCAGGCCGTACGTCTGGCGGATCATATCGATATCTGCCTGGCGCGCGCCTTCGCCGGCCAGAGCCATGGCGGGATCACCCGAAAGATGCAGCAGCAGGAAAGCCAGGATCGACACGGTCAGGGCCACCAGTACGGCCAGCCCCAGCCGCCGGATCATGAATGCAAGCATCACTGTCCTCCTTGCTGCCGCGGCGCCGGCCTATTTCCAGCTCATGTCCCAGAACCGAACCAGTTCGTCCGGATACGCCTTGAAGTCCACGTCTTTGCTGGCGACGTAATACACGGGCAGCGACCAGAGCGGCGCCGCGTAGGCCTTCTCTGCGATCAGGGTCAGCGCCTGCTTGTAGGTCGCGTTGCGCTCGGCGCTGTCGATGGTGCGGTCTCCCTTGTCGAGCAGGTCGCGTATCTCGGAGTCGCGGGTGATGTCGTCATTGCCGAAGGCAAAGTACACCGGCGTCGAGGCCGACACGTCGTTGACCAGGTTGGATCCCCAGGTCTGGTGGGTCAGCGAAGCCTTGCCGGCCCGGATCATGTCGCGCATGGCGGCATACTGCAGGAAATTCAGCTTGGCGCGGATGCCGACCGCCTGCAGATAATTGATGATGGCCTCGGTCTGGTTGCGTTCGCGGTAGGCCACGATGTCGATGTCGAAGCCATTGGCAAATCCGGCCTCGGCCAGGAGTTTCTTGGCCAGTTCCGGGTCGTACCTGTATACCGGTGCACCCTCGTCGGTACAGCCTTCCTGAGATGGCGTGCAGATCGTATTCAGGATCTCCGACCCTTCGCCAACGATGTTCTTGATAATGGACTCGCGGTCGATGGCGTGCAGAATGGCTTTGCGCACTCGCTCGTCCTTGAGTTGCGGGGCGGGCGTGTTGTCCAGGATGTTCATCTGCATGAACACGATACGCATCGTATTGCCGCTCTTGACCTGCAGTTGCGGAAGGGTCTTGAGCTGCTCGGCCTGGTCTTTCGGCACGTGCATGATGAAGTCTTCACCGCCCGAGATGACCTCGGCCATCTGGGTCTGCCGATCCGGGATGAAGCGGATCACCACTTTGCCGATCTTGGGCTGCTGTTTGGGCGAATCCTTGAAATATTCCCTGTTTGCCTCGAGCGTGATCGACTTGCCCGGCACGTACTCGGCGACTTTGTATGGCCCCGTACCGACCGGCTTGGCGTTCATGCCCTGCGGCCCGACCTCGGCATAGTACTTGGCGGGATGGATAGCCACCGTGGTCGACAGGTATTCCTTCGCGGCCGGGAAGGGTTCTTTGGTGGTGATCCTGACCTTGTACTTGTCGATTTTCTCTACCTTGTCGATCCACCGAACATTCTGCTGGGTCGTGGCCTTGTTCTTCGGGTCTGCCACGAAGTTCAGGGTGTACACCACCGAGTCGGCGTCGAAGTCCTCTCCGTTGTGAAACTTGATGCCTTCGCGCAGTTCGAATTCCAGGGTCTTGTCGTCGACCTGCTTCCAACTCTTCGCCAACTGCCCCTTGTACTCGTTGGTGAGCGGATCGCGGTACAGCAGCGTGTCCCAGACATTGGCGGCAATGATGACGCCTATGCGCACGTTGTTGAAGTAGGGGTCCACGCTTTCGGGCGCCTGGTCGTAGGCCATGCGCAGGGTGTCGTCCTGCTTGCCGGCCCAGGCCGGACCTGCGGCGATGGCGGCGCCGGCCAGCAGCAATGCCGCGGCACGGGTTCCAAAAGACAGCGGTGCAACGAAACTAACGCGACGTTCAGCCATAACAGACTCCTGTAAACCAAGATGGTCAATAAGCGGAATACTGCGGTGTTGCGTGAATCGTTAGTGGTTCCGGCGCGGTACTGGCAGCCGCAGCGGAGGTCAGGTTCCTTCTGGCCCGGCCATTCATGCAGGCCACGGTCGGGCGCGACAATATGCCGGATGCAGCCTCGGGCAGCCGTGCCCGCAGTCGTCGGCGGCCCGCCGGGCCGTGCAGGCGGTCCGGCGATCCGCCAGAAAGCATCCAACCCGCCGGGTTGGGGAATCCTGTAGCGGCCGGGCTGCGCGGCTCGCAGACCAAGGCGTCGGGACAACGGCGTCATGCATTTGGTATACCAAATCGAGTCTGGCGCCCAAGCACTATAAATCAGCGCACAGGGCTGTACGCATGGGGGAATACCCTGCAGATCGGCGGATATGTGGCGCGTTCCGGGGAAGGTCGATGGCGTTAGGCACGCGCCACGCATTGCCCGAGCTTGGGTGCTTGCGTATGATGCTCCCTGGTGTTCGCCCCACCGGTATACCAAAGGAACCAGCATGCAAGAAGCTCTGATGCAGCAAGCCATCCAGTTCGCCCAAGAACACGAAACCTCCTGGGACCGCGATGTCGACGGCGTATGGGGTGTGCACCAGCAGGATCCTCCGCCTTGGAACCGGCTGCTCGGCCCGGTACATGGGCGCGGTCCGAATACCGGGCTGGTGGTGGTCGATGGGCGCACCGTGGCAATCTGGGGTGAGCCCCGGCGCGCCGACCTGACCTTCAGCGTGGCGAAGATGTACCTGGCCCTGCTGGCCGGCGTCGCGCATGACCGGGGCCTGCTGCCCGACGTCGACGAGCCCGTCAGGGCCCGCGTGCCGGGCATCGGGTTCGACGAGGGCCGCAACGCCCAGATCACCTGGAGGCATCTGCTGCAGCAGACCAGCGAATGGGAAGGAGAAAGATTCGGCGTGCCCGACCAGGTCGACCGTTACCGCGCGGTCACGTTCGGTGCGCCGCCGCAAGGCAAGAAGGGCGATGCGCGGCCGCTGCAGGAGCCAGGCACCTATTGGGAATACAACGACGTACGCATCAACCAGCTTTCGTACGCGCTGCTGCACCTGTTCCGCAAGCCGCTGCCCGAGATTTTCCGCGACGCCATCATGCGCCCGCTCGGCGCAAGCGATGATTGGCATTGGGCCTGTTATGACAACGCATGGGTCGAGATCGATGGCGAGCTCATGCCCTCGGTGCCTGGCGGCTCGCATTGGGGTGGCGGCATGTCCATCAGCGCCGAAGACCAGGCCCTGATAGGCCGCATGCTGCTTGACGACGGCCGTGCCAACGGACACCAGATCGTCTCGGCCGAATGGCTGCGCGCCATGCGCGCGCCATGCGACCTTGCGCCGTACTACGGCTTCCTGATCTGGCTGAACGAGGGCCGCCGCATCTTCCCCAGCGTCAGCGAATCCAGCTTCTTCGGCATAGGCGCCGGCAGCTCCTTCACGTGGGTCGAACCCCAGAGGCGCATGGTCGTGATCGTGCGTTGGCTGGATTCGGCGCACGCAGACACGTTGTTCGGCAAGATACAGGCCGCCGTGGACGCTTGAGCGGCCGCAGCCCGCGCGGGCCGGGGCCCACTCGCGACGGGCATGCTGGCGTTTGAGCGCAGTCAATTTGCGCCAGGACCCGCGGCACTACCCTGGGATGCAGGCGGAGCTTTCGCCGCCATTTCCCAAGGGCCTCTTATGTACCAACACATCCTGATCCCCATCGACGGTTCCGACCTATCCAAAATCGGCCTGGCACGGGGCGTCGACCTTGCCCGGGCGCTGCACGCCCGGGTCACCATCCTGACCGTGCTCGAGCCCTTTCATCTGTCGGCCTCGGAAGGTGTGCGCCTGGCCGGCATGCAACAGCAGTTGCGCCAGCAGTCACGCGAGCGGGCTCAGGCTGCGCTCGATGCCGCGTCCGAACAGGCGCGCCAGGCCGGCGTGGCCTGCGCCACGCATGTGCACGACGAGAGCCAGCCTTATGCCGCCATCGTCGAATATGCCACGCGTGCCGGCTGCGACCTGATCGCCATGTGTTCGCACGGCCGCAGCGGCATGGCCGCCATGGTGCTCGGCAGCCAGACCCAGAAAGTGCTGGCCAAGTCCAAGATCCCCGTGCTGGTCTATCGCTGAGCCGCGGCCCGGGCGCGCGGGCATCACCCCGGCCGGACTGGCTATAATTGCCAGTTCGGCCATTTTTTTGGCTGCCTGTCGTTTCTTCAAGGCGCAGCTAGCGCCCGATCTCAAATGAAAAAACTCACTGCTGTCTTCCTGGCTTGCGCCACGACGCTGCTGGCCGCTTGCGGCCAAAGCGACGATCCTGCACCGCAGGCCGCCGCACCCAGCGCCGTCCAGAAAATCGTCGTAGGGCTGGACGATAACTTTCCGCCCATGGGATTCCGCGACGAAAGCAACCAGCTCGTCGGCTTCGATATCGACATGGCGCGCGAGGCCAGCCGTCGCATGGGTATCGAAGTCGAGTTCAAGCCCATCGACTGGAGCGCAAAGGAAGCCGAGCTCAATGGCAAGCGTGTGGACGTGCTCTGGAACGGCCTGACCATCACCGAAGAGCGCAAGAAGAACATCGCATTCACCGCGCCGTATATGGCCAACCACCTGATCATCCTGGTGGCGCAGGCGTCGCCCATCCAGAACAAGGCCGATCTCGCCGGCCGCGTGATGGGCGCGCAGGATGGCAGCAGTGCCATCGATGCCATCAAGAAAGACGAGCAGGTGGCCGCCAGCCTGAAGGAGCTCAAGCTGTTCGGCGACAACGTCACGGCGCTGATGGACCTTTCCGCGGGGCGCCTGGACGCCGTCGTGGTCGATGAAGTGGTGGGTCGTTACCTGGCCAGCAAGCGGGAAGGGCAGTACCGCGTGCTCGAAGAAAACTTCGGCACCGAAGACTACGGCGTCGGCCTGCGCAAAGACGAACCCGAGCTGCTGGCCAAGCTCGACCAGACCCTCGACGCCATGAAGCAGGACGGCACGGCAGCCCGCATCGCCCAGCAGTGGTTCGGCGCCGACATCATCAAATAAGTCGGTCCGGGGTGCACCGCCCCGGGGCCGGCTGACGGGATCTCCGCATGGACTACGTCATCTCCCTGCTGGGGCCGATGGCACAGGGTGCCCAGACCACCCTGACGCTGTTCTTCATTACCTTGGCCCTGGCGATACCGCTGGGGCTGGTGCTGGCGCTGGCGCGCATTTCACATTGGCGCCTGCTGAGCCAGTTGGTCAACGGCTATATCTGGCTCATGCGCGGTACGCCGCTCATGCTGCAGATGCTGTTCATCTACTTCGCCTTGCCGTTCGTACCGGTGGTGGGTGTACGCCTGCCCGATTTTCCGGCGGCCGTCGTGGCATTCACCCTGAACTATGCGGCGTATTTTGCCGAAATCTTCCGGGCCGGCATCCAGTCGGTGGACCGGGGCCAGTATGAAGGCAGCAAGGTTCTGGGCATGAGCTATCTGCAGACGCTGCGCCGCGTCGTGCTGCCGCAGATGGTGCAGCGGGTGCTGCCGCCGCTCAGCAACGAGACCATCACCCTGGTCAAAGACACCTCGCTTATCTACGTGCTGGCGCTGAACGACATCCTGCGCACGGCGCGCGGCATCGTGCAGCGGGATTTCACGACGACGCCGTTCCTGGTGGCCGCGGCATTCTACCTGCTGATGACGCTGATGCTCACCTGGTTGTTCCAGCACATGGAAAAACGTTATGCCAAGTACGACCAATAGCACCGGCCATCATCCCCCGCCGGCCGATGCCGCGCCGGCCGATGCCGTGGCGGCCAATGCCGCGGCGGCCGATGCCGTGGCGGCAGTTGCAGATTCACGGCCCGTCATGATCGAGGCGATGGGCATCGGCAAGTCCTTCGGCGCCACCCGGGTTCTCGATCAGGTGTCGCTCATGCTGCGCAAGGGCGAAGTGGTGGCGGTGATCGGTCCGTCCGGGTCGGGCAAGAGCACGTTCCTGCGCTGCCTCATCCACCTGGAAACCATCGACGAAGGCAGTATCCGCATCGAGGGCGAGACCTTGGCGGCCGCCGTGGCGAACGGCCCCAGCGTGTACGCGCGCGACGCCGACGTGCGCCGCCTGTGTCGCCGAATGGGCATGGTGTTCCAGTCGTTCAACCTGTTCCCGCACATGACTGTGCTGCAGAACATCATCGAGGCGCCGGTGACGGTGCAGGGCGTGCCTCGCGATGTGGCCATACCCAAGGCCGAGGCCCTGTTGCGCAAGGTTGGCCTGTTGAACAAGCGTGACAATTATCCATCGCGCCTGTCCGGCGGACAGAAGCAGCGCGTGGCGATCGCCCGTGCGCTGGCGCTGGAGCCCGACATCATGCTGTTCGACGAACCGACGTCGGCGCTCGACCCAGAACTGACGGGCGAAGTGCTGCGCACCATGCGCCAGCTGGCCGATGAACACATGACCATGCTGGTCGTGACGCATGAAATGGGTTTTGCACGCGAGGCGGCGCACCGGGTAGTGTTCATGGACGAGGGCCGCGTGGTAGAAGAATCGCCCGCAAAGGCTTTCTTCGAGGCGCCGCGCCACCCGCGCGCGCGGCAGTTCCTGGGACAGATGCTGTAGACGCGCCCGCAACGCGATACGCCGTTACAGTCGAAGCACGCGCTCATAAAATAAAACAACATTTCTCCGCGATCTGACTACCTTAACAATGTTGCGCCAGATGCAAAATTCTGACGCCTTTGGGGTAGACAGAGGAGAAGGGCATGCGTACGTTTCAACGCAGGATCGCCGCCTGGCTCATGTGCGGCGCAATGGCTCTGCTGGCCGGTTGCGCCGCGCCCGGGGGGCAGAAAGACACAATATCGATGCCGGGGCTGAGACAGCCCGTCGAAATATTGCGCGATAAGTACGGCGTGTCGCATATCTATGCGCAGAACCAGCACGACCTGTTTTTCGCGCAAGGCTTCAGCGCGGCGCGCGACCGCATGTGGCAACTGGACCTCTGGCGGCGGCAGGGCGAGGGCAAGATGGCCGAGCAGTTCGGGCCTCGCTTCGTGGAGCAGGACCGCGCCGCGCGGCTCTTCCTGTACCGTGGTGATCTGCAGACCGAGTTCGCCAGCTACCATCCCGACGGGCAGGCCATCCTGACCGCCTTCGCGGACGGCATCAACGCCTATGTAGACTGGGTCAAGGCCAACCCCGAGCACATGCCTCCCGAGTTCAAGCTGACGGGCACCGAGCCGGGCTACTGGAGCCCCCAGACCTCTCTGATACGCATCTATGGCCTGACCCGCAACGTAGCCAGCGAAGTCAAGCTCACCCAACAGATCGCCGCGCTGGGCATCAACGCCGTGCAGGACCTGGGCGTGTATGAACCGCCTATTGCATTGCAGGTGCCCGCCGGCTGGAATGTGCAGGACATTACCAAAGACGTGCTGGCCAACTATGATCTTGCCCGCAAAGGGCAGAAGTTCGAGGCAGGCGATTTCCCCCGCAGCCCGCTGGCCCAGGCCGAGCGCGAGGCGCTGGCGCGCAGCTTGTCTTCCCACCTGCTGGCCGAGCTCGATCCGGACTTCGACCCCATGGAGCCCCGCTATGAAAGCAATAACTGGGTGATCAGCGGCCAGCGCACGAGCACCGGCCGGCCCATACTCGCCGGCGACCCGCACCGCAGTATCGCCATGCCGTCACTGCGGTATATGGTGCACCTGAATGCGCCGGGCTGGAATGTCATCGGGGCGGGCGAGCCGGCGCTGCCCGGCGTGTCGATGGGGCACAATGACCGCATAGCATTCGGCCTGACCATATTCTCGTTCGCAGACGAGGAAGATCTGTACGTCTACGATACGAATCCGGCCAATCCCAACCAGTACCGGTATCGCGGTGGCTGGGAAACCATGCGCACGCTGGACGAGACCATACCCGTGCGCGGTCAGGCGTCGGCCGTGCGTCAGCTGAAGTTCACGCGCCACGGCCCGGTGATCCACGAAGATCCGTCGCGTCGCAAAGCCTATGCCTTGCGCGCAGCCTATCTGGAGTTTCCGGGTACTGCGGCTTACCTGGCCAGCTTGCGGCTGAACCAGGCGCAGAACTGGGAACAGTTTGTGGCGGGCATGGAAAAACACTACACCCCGAGTGAAAACATGGTGTACGCCGACGTGGATGGCAATATCGGCTGGTTTGGCGGCAGCATCGCGCCGATGCGCACGCGCGCCGACTGGTCGGGCATGCTGCCGGTGCCGGGCAACGGCGATTTCGAATGGAACGGCTTCCTTCCCACCAGCTCGTTGCCCAAGGCCCTCAATCCGCCCGAAGGCTATGTGGCCACCGCCAACGAGTACAACCTGCCGTACGACTATCCGTACAAAGACATGGCTGCGCGGGCGTGGTCCGAGCCTTATAGAGTGCAACGCATCCGGGAAGTGCTGGCCGACCGCAGCGGACTGGACCTGGAAGCCTCGCGACAACTGCAGTTCGACAATCTTTCCATACCGGCCCGCACTCTGACAGGCTATGCGCAACGGTTGAACTCCACCGATCCCGTGGTGGGCGAGGCTCTGCGCCTGCTGAAAGACTGGGACTTCCGCACCGAAGTCGACTCCGAAGCCGCCACCGTGTACGAGTTCTGGCTGCCCGAAGTGGTCAAGCGTGTTTCGGACCTCTATGTGCCCGCTCAGGGCCGCTCGGTATACGGCGACCTGTCCACCCGCAAGGTGCTCGATAAACTCGCCGCGCCCGATGCCGCATTCGGCGCAAGACCGGAGCAGGGGCGCGACGCGCTGCTGCTTGCAGCATTGGCCGACGGCATGCGACAGCTGACCGCCAAGCTGGGCACCGACTCGCGTCAATGGGAATGGGGCCGCCTGCATCACGTGCAATTCGAACACGCGCTGGCGTCATTGCTGTCGCCCGAGACGGCGCGCGCCTGGGGCACGCCCCGCTATGCCGTTAGCGGCGACAACGATACGGTGCACCGCGCCACGTTCCGCAAATCGGATTTCCGCCAGATCAGCGGCGCGTCGTACCGGCAGGTCATCGATGTGGGCGCATGGGACAACTCGCGCATGCAGAACATGCCGGGGCAGTCGGCCGATCCCCGCAGCCCGCATTACCGCGATCTGCTGGAGGGCTGGGCCACGGGTAAATACATACCCATGGCGTTCAGCCGTGAAAAAGTGGAAAACGAATTGGGCGACACGCTGGTGCTGCAGCCGCGCTGAGCCTGCGTAATAGGTGCCCTGGCCCCCGTGGCCAGGGTTCGACGAGCCGTCAGATCGTGGTGGCAGGGTACGCGGCTTGCTGGCGCCTGCCTGCGAACCAGGCTTGTCGAACCCATAAGCTCCAAGGAGAACAACCATGTCCAAGACTTCCGTCACCCCGGCGGGCCAACCGGAAGTCGGCGCCGCCGGCCGCCGCAAATCGCCCCTGTCCGAAGGCGCCCAGGTGCCCCATAGCGATTGGGGCCTCGCGGAAGGCACAAACGGCGTGGGCGTCGCGCCATCGGGCAGCGACCAGCACGAACTGGCGGGCGACCGGCGTGCTGGCGACGCCGGCGGGCGCCCTCGCGAGGCGCGTGAGCAGCGGCAAGACTCGGGCAAACCAGCGCAAACCTCCCCGCACTCGCGAGAGGATGCACCCGCCACTACGCACGGCAGCGGAACGGGCGCCGACGCGAAACCTTACGAGACGGGCGCCGCCAGCGGCGATTATGAGGGAGACGGCTTCAACCGGGGCTATGGCGTGGAGCCAGACCCGCTGACTGAACGCAGCGATGGATACCTCGATGCGCGGCACGGCGAATTCGGCGACATCGAAGACAAGGAAGATCTGTACGGAGAAGGGCGGGGCGGTACGCCTGAAAAATAGGCCGCCTGTGCGGCGGCCTCGGCCGTCAGCGCGACTGCATGGCCTCTTTGATCTTCTTGTCGGTGTTGTACTGACTCAGGGCGTAGACCGCCCAGATCGCGGCCGGGATCCAGCCGATGAGCGTGACCTGAAGAATCAGGCAGATGATGCCGGCAATGGGCCGGCCTATGGTGAAAAAGCCCAACCAGGGCAGAAGCAGGGCAATCAACAAGCGCATGGCGCGATCCACCTTCGGTACGAAACGGCCAGTTTACACCGGGGTTCGGCGTCGTCCGTGGGCCGGGCGCCAGATGCGCCGGTGGTTCGCGTGGCTTGCAGACATGTTGGTCGGTTATCAGCAAGAGGACCAGGGGAAGATTGAATCGAGGCCAACTGAACGCGCCCAGATCGTCAGCGGCTCCATGACATCACGCACCAAGCGGTATGGGAGTTCACCATGCCGACCATGGCATGGAGGGGCACCTTCATCGCGGCGGGTCCTGGCAAATCCGGAGACTGGCCGGCCGACCGTTTTCGCGCTTTTCATGGTCTGCGGGCTCGTTCGCCACCGGGTAACGGTTCATCCCACATGCGATAACCGCGCCGGGAAGATTGGCTGCCGCGTATTAGGGTAATTGCGCAAACGCAGGTCGAGGGCGAGCGAATAAGATAGAGCGCCCCAATCCGGGCAAGCGTTCGTTGCTTGTGCCTTTGTGCGTCCGCCATGCCAGAAGCCTCTCTCAAAGCCGACCTGGACGACGACTTCAGTGACGTTCCCGACTGGAACCTTTTGCTGACGTGGGCGTACGTCATGCAGACGGGTTCACTAGCCCAGGCAGCAGTACGGCTGGGCGTTTCGCGTGCAGCGGTGTCCCAAAGGATTAAACAGCTCGAGGCGAGCCAGGCAACTGAATTGCTGGTGCGAGGCAAGCGCCCGGTGCAGCCCACGCTGGCAGGCAGTGAACTCTACGATCACGCAGAACGCCTGCTGCGACAGGCGCTGGTCATGCGCGACGCGATGCGTGCATTTCATGTTGAAAAACGGCGTACCGTGCGCTTCGGCACGGTGGAATCATTTGCCGGGACCCTCGGTGCCCGCTTCATTCGCGACCTAGGGCAGGCGGGCATGCCTATGGTTCGCCTGTCTTCCGGCCTGACGCCGGACTTGGAGCTGCAGCTCGAAAAAGGCCTCGTAGACATGACGGTCACAACAAGCCCGGCAGTCGGCAAGGGGTCCATCCGTAAAGGCGCTCTTTTTTCCGAGCGCTACCTGCTCGTGCTGCCGAAGGAATACGACGCGGGTCCGCCGCTCACGCTTGATGACCTGGGACTTGAGCTGCCACTGATCCGATACAGTTCCAGGTCGGTGATCGGACATGACATCGACGTCTACCTCGAACTGCTAGGTACACATATTCCACGTACGTTTGCGTTCGATACCGCCGGGCCGATCCTAGGCCTAGTGGCGGCCGGTATCGGCTTTGCCATTACGACGCCGCTTTGCCTGTGGGAGGTGCGTCATTTCATCGGGCAGGTGCAGATTCATCCCATTTCATCGCTGCGTTCCAGGCAAGGCCATCGCCTGTCGCCGCCGGAGCGAACTTTTTACCTGGGATATCGCGACAATGAGCCGCCGGCGATCCGCCGGCGTTCCGCAGCATTCATCCGCGACGGGGCTGCCCAATTAATGAGCAACGAGATTGGCTCCGCATTGGGCATCGAACCCGCACTGCTCTGGCAGTCGCATCGGGAATAGTATGGACGACTTGCAGAGGACCGGACTTTCTTGCGAGCCCGTTCGGATGCCGCCTGCCGCTGTTCCCAGTGGCCTGCGAGTGAGACAGTCAGGTCTGACACGGCATCAATGCATCAGGGCTTTGTCGCCCATCCACTTCTGGACGACTCCGGCCACCTGGTCGGAGTTCTTGTCCATCATCGGCATATGCGAATTTCCCTTGATGCCGACAGCGTGCAAGTCGACCCAGTCGGTCGCAGTACCTTGGCCGTCGAGCGCCTGGCGGTAGTTCCTGAGGTTGCTATAGACCTTCTGCCAGAATGGCGAGGCTTCAATGTAGGCGGCCCATACAAACAGATGGGGAACATTCCTGAGGGGGCCCAGGTCGGACTTGGAAAGGTCCGGTGTGCCGGCAGGTTCGATTGCGATGACTGCCTTGACCTTGTCCGGCGCGCGCAAGGCGGCGGTGAAGGCGAAGTTGCCACCTTGGGAGTGCGCCATGATGACGCAGGGGCAGACGCGCTGGTGCGTCGGGACGGGCCAACGGAGCCGACATTCCAAATAAGGCAACGGCAATGGCCGTCAACCCCATAGCCGTATGTCGCGTTCTTTTCATTTCAGTCTCCTTTATTGGTCAGGACGGGTCACGCGCGACAGCCGGGCAACTCGCCAGGTTCATCGTGTACGAGGTCGATAAATACTACCCACAACCTCGTCTACCGGGCAACGCGCGGCATTGGGCGAGTCTGGTTTGCCTTTGTTAAGCATCCCTTTACACAGGCCTAGGGATATCCCGCGCTTTCCGTCGCAACGCTCAAAGGCTGTGGTTCTGTTCGTTCGCGAGGCTTGCTACGCTCAGCGGGTCGTGGCACGTGATGGTTTTCATTCTCCGCGCGGCGCATTGAGCGCGGACTAAACAAGGGGAAGAACGATGAGCATCACTCAGGCAATATCGCGCTGCGCTCAGCTGGTATCACTTGCCGTGCTGGCGCTTGCTGCAGGCAGTGTGGGCGCACAGGGTAGCTACCCAGCCAAGCCGGTCACCGTGCTGGTGCCATTCGCAGCGGGTGGCGCGCTTGACGCGGTGGCACGTCCGTTGGGCGAGGCTTACGGAAAAGCCTACGGGCAACCATGGATCATCGAGAATCTGGGTGGGGCAGGGGGGACCATTGCCACCACTCGGGTCGTGCGCCAGCCGCCAGACGGCTATCACCTGCTCATGGCGAGCAGCGGGCAGGTGTCAACTGCACCCTTCGTCTATCCGTCGCTGCCATATAACCCGCTGACAGATCTGCTACCCATTGTGCACCTCGTCGACAGCACCGCTGTGCTGTACACGAACGCCGGTTCGCCGTATCGCTCCGTCGAGGAACTGATCGCCGAAGCAAAAGCGAACCCTGGCAAGATCGACTTTGCGCACACCGGCAACGGCAGCGTGTCCCATCTGGCACTCGAGCTCCTTCAGCACGAGACGGGGGCCAAGTTCGTCCAGATTCCCTACAAGGGAGCCGGCATTGCGATCGGCGATCTCGCTGGTGGGCAGGTTCCCCTGCTGTTTACTTTCATCAGCAGTGCCCGGCCCATGGTTGAAGCGGGGCGGGTGCGGCCTCTTGCCGTGGCGTCCGAGCAGCGGCTGCCCGCGCTTCCCGACGTGCCAACATTCGCCGAACTGGGCATCAAGAATATCGTTGCCAAACTGTGGATCGGGCTTATGGCGCCGACCGGAACGCCGCCGTCCATTATCGACACGCTGTCCACGCAGGTGAACGCGGAGCTAGCCCGACCCGAGATGCGTGCGCGGCTGGAACCGCTGGGACTGGAGGTCAAGGGAGGATCGGCCACGCAATTCCGGGACATGATCGCTGCCGACATGGCACGTTGGCGAGACTTGTCCAAGTCCGTCAAGCTGGCTGTCGAGTAACTGTTAATCAAGAGGAGAGCTTATGACTGCGATTTCGCGCCATGCGAGCGGTGGCAAAACTGTGTACGGCGCCCGCGTGGGGATTCTCATGCTGGAAACAAAGTGGCCTCGCGTACCGGGCGACACCGGTCACGCGGCGACCTGGCCGTTTCCAGTACTTTACAAGGTCGTCAAGGGCAGTTCGGCCCGCGTGGTCGTGCACGAGAAAAGCAGAGGCCTGAAACAAGCTTTCCTTGATGCGGCGCGCGAGCTTGTCCGGGAAGGAGCCGATGGCATCACGACCACCGGCGGGTTTCTGGGCATCTTGCAGAAAGAACTGGCGGATTATGCCGGAGTGCCGGTGGCAAGTTCTTCGCTCATGCAAATTCCTCTGGTCCAGGCCATGTTGCCCAGCGGCAAGCGCGTCGGCATATTGACTGTGCATGGCGGACGGCTGGACGCCGAGCATCTGGAGGCCGTCGGCGCACCCCTGGACACCCCCATCGTGGGTACGGAACGAGGGGAGGAGTTCACTCGTGTATTGCTCGGCGACGAGCTGGAAATGGACTACGAAAAAGCCGAGCGTGACGTGATAGCGGCCGGCCACGAGATGCTGCGCCAGCATCCGGATGTAGGCGCTCTCGTGCTCGAATGCCATAACATGGCGCCCTATTCGTGGCGACTCCAGAACGAGCTGGGGATTCCCGTCTACGATGTCTATACCTTCGTTCGCTGGTTCCAGTCTGGCTTGGAACCGCGCAACTTCGGCTACCCGAGCACGAGCATGCCTAGTTATGGGTGGCGTGAGCGTCCTTGAGGGGTGTGTGTCCAGGACGCCATATCGAGTGCGATAAGCGCCCGCCGCGCGTGCCCTGGCGGGCCGGTGTGGCGTACTGCATCAGGCGGGCGACGAGGCGCCGCCATGTTCGGGGTGGGACTTATGGCTGGACGTGGCTCGCGCCCGGACGTGCAGGCAGCACGCGGAATCAAAGAAAGATCAGTGCCGCAATACCCAGCACCAGCGTCCATTTCATGGCGTAGTAGAGCGGTTTGCTGCGCTTCTTGACGCGCTTTCCGAATCGCCGCACGGCATACACCGAGCCGAATATGCGGTTGATTCCGCCGGTAGGATCGCCTTCGCGGTTTGGGGAGGCCGCGGCACGCAGCAGCAGGGTGCCAAAGAAGTGGTTCACGGCCTGCGCCCAACGGTAGCGCATAGGCCGCTCGATGTCGGCAAAGAAAATGATGCGATTGACGTCAGTCCGGTTTTCGGCAAAGTGGATGAAGGTTTCGTCGAACACGACTGCCTCGCCGTCACGCCAATGGTAGGTCTGTCCATCGACATTGATGTAGCAATCGGGGCTGTTGGGCGTGATCAGGCCCAGATGGAATCGCAGCGAACCGGCATAGGGGTCGCGATGACGCGGCAGACGGCTGCCCGGGGGAAGGGCGGCGAACATCGCGGCCTTGACGCTGGGCAGGTCGGCCACCAGCCGCGTGGTCAGCGGACAAAGCGCCAGTGCCGAAGCGGGATCGCTGCCATACCATTTCAGGTAGAACCGCTTCCAGCCACTCTTGAAAAAAGAATTGAAGCCGGCGTCGTCGTATTTGTCGGAAGCCCGGATGTGCCCGTCGGTGAACAACCGTTCGGCCTCGGCGCGGATTTCCGGCCAGCGCGCAATGAGGCGCTGCAGGTCGGGAAACTCTGCGAGATCGAGATAAGGCTTGTTCGGTACGCGCGAAAACGCGTACATGAAACAGTTGATCGGAGCGGTGAAGGTAGAGTGGTCCAGCAGCTGCCGGCTGAAGCGATGCCGAACGCTGCCCCGGAAGTGCACGGCGATCGCGCTAACGCAGAATAACGCCAGTATCCACCATTTCATGAGTCACGCAGCCTGTCCGTTTAGAAAGGACGTTTCCGGGTAGACGGCAAAATTTACGACAAAGCAAGGCGATTTGTAAATTGGCGTTAAAACGGGTCTCCGCGTAATGCCGGGGCAGGGACGAGGGGCAAGAGGCGTGCCGGTACGTGGGTATGGGCCCGCTCTTGTATCGGCGCCAGCCATTGCGCGCAAGCCCATCCCGGCCCAGAATCACTGGACCTCGCCAATCCTGGAGCCGCCTATGATGACCCGACGCGCTTTTCTTGCCGGTGTACCGGCTCTGGCATTTGGCAGCCCGCTGGCGCGCCATGCCCATGCCGCGCAGCCGCATGGCGCAACACTGCAGACTCGCCGCATTCCCGCCACCGGGCAGGAAGTGCCGGTGATTGGCATGGGCACCGCCGACAGCTTCAATGTAGGCGGCGAAGCAGCACAACGCGCCCCGTTGCGAGAGGTGTTGCGGCGGTTTTTTGACGGCGGCGCCACCCTGATCGACACGGCGCCCAGCTATGGTCAGTCCGAAACTGTGCTGGGCGACTTGCTGGCCGAGCTGGGCCTGCGCCAGCGCGCGTTTCTGTGCACCAAAATCGGCGCGACCGGGCGCGAGGCGGGCATGGCGCAATTCGAGCAATCGCTGCGGCGCCTGCGGACCGAGCAGGTGGAACTGCTGCAGGTGCACAATCTCGTCGATTGGCGAACGCAGCTTGCCCTGATAAACGAACTCAAGGCGCAGGGACGTGTGCGCTATTCGGGCTTGACCCACTACCATGAAGGCGGACACGACGCACTGGCCGACGCCGTGAGAGAGGGCAGGCCGGATTTTCTTCAGATCAACTATTCGGTGATATCCACGGCGGCCGAGACGCGTCTGTTTCCGCTGGCGCAGGAACAGGGCGTGGCGGTACTCGTGAACCGCGCATTCGACGACGGACGCTTGTTCCGCCAGGTGGCCGGCAAGCCATTGCCGAATTGGGCCGCCGATGCCGGCATCAGCTCGTGGGCGCAGGCATTCTTGCGCTTTTCGAGCAGCCATCCCGCCGTGACGGCGGTCATTCCGGCGACGAGTCGGCCCGATCGGCAGAGTGACAACCTGAGGGCCGGAACGGGCCCGGCCCTTACAGCGCAGCAGCGGCGGTCGCTGCAAGCCTTGTTTTCCTGAGCCGCGATGCCGGCCGATGATGCCATGCCGGGCAGGGTGCAACGCCTGCTGAATGTGCGTCCCGGAGAACTGCCGGGCGTCATCGCGGGCCTGCTCATGTTCTACCTGCTGTTCACGGCCTATTTCATGCTGCGCCCCGTGCGGGAGACCGTGGGTATCGCAGGCGGCGTGGACAACCTGCAATGGCTGTTCACGGGCACCTTTGTTGCCACGCTGGCCGTGCTGCCCCTGTTCGGCTGGGTGGCCGCCAAGGCGCCGCGACGGCAGATTCTGCCGTGGGTGTACGGCTTCTTCGTCCTGAACCTGCTCGGTTTTGCCACATTGATGCGCGTGCAGCCCGACAGCGTATGGGCGGGGCGCGCGTTTTATATCTGGCTTTCGGTGTTCAACCTGACGGCGATCTCGCTGGCCTGGAGCGTGCTGGCCGACCTGTACGCAGGCAAAGAGGCGCGCAGGCTGTTCGGGTTGATCGCGGGCGGCGCCAGCCTGGGCGGCTTGACGGGGCCCATCCTGGGCGCGCTGTTGGTGGCGCCGCTGGGGCACGACGGGCTGCTGGCGCTCGCGGCGTTGCTGCTTGCCGCCAGCGCGGGCGCTGCCGCCTGCCTGCACCGCTGGCGCGACCGGCACCCTGACGCCGGTGCCCCGTCGGCCGACCCACGGCAACGACATCGCCCCCTGGGGGGCAACCCTTACGCTGGCGCGATGGCACTCGCGCGATCGCCTTATCTGCTGGGAATCGGCTTGTTTGTCGTTCTGTTGGCGAGCGTGAATACCTTCCTGTACTTCGAACAGGCTCGCATGGTGGCCGAGTATTTTCCCGACAGGGCCCGCCAGACGCAGGTGTTCGGCCTGATCGATGCCATCGTACAGGCGCTGGCTATACTGACCCAGGTGTTCTTGACGGGGCGCATCGCCCAACGGCTGGGGGTGGGGGTGCTGCTGACTGCGGTGCCGCTGCTGCTGGTGGCGGGTTTCCTGTGGCTGGCGGTGGCGCCTGTGTTCGCCGTGCTGGCGGTGGTGATGGTGCTGCGGCGGGCCGGGGAGTACGCGCTGGTCCGCCCGGGGCGTGAGATGCTCTATACCGTGCTGCCCGCCGAGCAAAAGTACAAGGCCAAGAACTTCAATGACACCGTGGTATATCGCGGCGCGGATGCGGTAAGTGGCTGGGTCAAGCGCGGCGTGGACTTGATCGCCGATCAGCCAGCCCTGGCGCTGAGCCTGGGCGCTGGCCTCGCGCTGGCCTGGGCCGCCATGGGAGCATGGCTGGCCCGCTGGCATGGGCGCCTAGAACACGTCGGCGTCAGCAAACCATGACCGCGCCGGATATGCCGGCTAACGCGCCCGGCGCCAGGCCGCGCAGCACCTCAATTGGGATTGATGCGGGTGATCTTGGAGCCTTCGAGGCCGATACCGGCCATCAGGCCTTTCTGACCGAACGGAATGGCGTAGACGTCCTGTGACAGCGTGGTGCTGGTCAGGCTGGCTGCGGCGCCCTTGTCGACGACCACCACCGACGGCCCGGCGCCGATCGACCAGCCGTCGCTGCGATCGAGGTACTGCAATGCCTGCTCATTCATGAAGAAGAGTGCATAGCCGAAAGTCTGGATGCCGGCCTGCAGGCCGAACGAAACCGAGCCCAGGTTGTAGTAAGCCTGCACTTTGCCGTTCTTGATGAGGGCGCCTTCACCGCCTTCGCCGCCGATCAGCATGCCGGCCTTCACGATCTTGGGAAACACCAGGATTGCCGTGGCCTTTTCGGCGAGAGTGCGGGCCCGGGGCTCGAGTTCCTGCAGCTCTTTGAGGGCTTGCGTGGCGTCACGGGAAATCTCGGCCGCGGTAGCCGCCGCGGCGCCGGGAGCCCAAGTGGCCGTGGCGCCGCCAAACAGCAATGCAGAGATCAGCGCTGAACGCGCCAGGGTACCGCCTGTTGTGAATTTCATGAGTACGGCTCCGGGAGGATCGCGGGACTGGCGCGGTTGAAGTCGTGCCGAGTATCGGTATAGACCCTGGAATTGTCAACCTTGCCAGGCAGCCGGATGCCGCGATCTGGCCGCATGATGCACCATCGGTATAGAAGGCGCACCCTCTGCGAAAATTTCAGGTGGCCCCGCCCGCGGGCGCGGAGGAGAGCCACGCCGCGCACCCGGCGGGCGCCGCTGCGCCACTGACATACATGGCTCCCGACCGGTACAGGGACAGCCGCTGCCGCAGCGGGAGGTCGTTCAGCACCCACACGGCGCCATCATTGTCGACCCAGGCGACGCTGGCGGCGGTGCCGTCCAGGGCCGCGTACAGTGCAGCAGCGGGTGCGCCCGGACGGAGCACCACGACAGTGCTGTCCTGCGGGGCGGCCCGCAGCGGCACCAGATTTGCGAACGCGGCGCTGACGACGACCGCGCCCAGCATGATGGCCACGCCGTGCCCACCGCCCGGACCCTCAGCGGGCGGGCCATCGCGGCGGCGCAGTACCAGCCCGGCCCACAGGGGAACCAGCCCGAAAATGGCGAGCCAGCCGAGGTCCCATGGCAACGGATTCGAGACATCCATGCGTATGCGATGAATGCCGGCGAGCCAATGCGACAGGACGGCGTCCACCACATGCCAGACCCCAAACCCGATCAGGAAGCTGCCCAGCAACGGTTTGCGGGGCAGCGCAGGCTGCTTCCTTCCCCGATACAGCATCAACAAGCCGGCCATGCCCACGACATACATCAGCGCATGGAACAGCCCATCTGCAAGGACCTGCACACGCAGGTCGGCCAGCCCTCCCGTCTGGTATCCGGACAGCAGGTGATGCCATTGCAGGATCTGGTGCAGCAGTATGCCGTCGAAGAAGCCGCCCATGCTGAATCCCAGCAGGTAGCCGCCCCAGAGGGACCGGCGCGGCGGTTCCGTTGTCGTGGCAGGCTGGCTCATGGCTCGCGCGGACCTTCACGCTTGCGCAGCACGGCGGGCGTGTCGTCGGCGGGCCTGAACACGCCGCCTTCCGCGTCCGCTTCAGGGTGGGGATTGCCATCGACTTTCGGTTCTCCATGGAGCCCCGTACGCGTCAGGCCGGGCTGCGCGGGATCGGCATCGGTCGCCTGGGTCGGCTGGGTTTCGTCGTTGCGCTTGTTGGCGTCCTGAATGCCTTCCTGCACGCGATGGGCCACATCCGCCTGGCTTTCGGTCGAAGGTTCGACGTCGCGCCCGGCTTGCCGGGTTTCGGCGCCCGGATCCGGGCTGGGCGATGGGTGGTCGGATTGGGATGTCGGGGACGTCGGTTTCATGAATGGCTCCAAAGGTATGGCGGACCCGCGCCCAGGAGCAAGGCCCATACCCAGCCGAGGCGCGCTCGGAACCGGGCGCACGGTGGTGACGGCGACCTGGCCGCCCGGACCACTGCCGCGCCGCGCGACATTCGGCATACGGCAGGCGGGACGGAGTAATAGGCCGGTTCCGGCGTCAGCCCGGGCCACCTGACCGCCGCGGGAGGGGAGGCGTGCATACGTATGGCAAATCGGTGGCACACGGCCGCGTCAGCGCCTGGCGGTTCCGGACATCCGCGGAAAGGTCTCCGCGTCACGGTCCAGCGGTAGATCTTTCCGCCACCGGCACATTCTGCACGCGCCCGCATTGACCCGTTGCCTGGCAGGGCGTCGCACCACTACCCAACCCGCCCTTGAAGGGTGGGGCCGCCCAGGTCGGGCCGCGCAGGTGGGTCCGCCCAGGTCGGCCGCGCAGGGGGCCGCCCAGGGCGAACCGCGCAGGGGGGCCACCCAGGCCCGGCTGCGAAGGCCGCGCCGCGAAGGCAGAGCCACGGAGACCTCGCGGCCCGGGCAGTTCAGGTAGCCTCGTCCGCGAGGCACTCGCGCAGCCACTGCTGGATGGTCACCGTGTGGCGAGCCTCTGCGGTCAAGGCTTCGGTGAAGCGCGTGGCAAGGTCGTCATGGCCTTGTTGCTGCGCGAGCTCTATGAGCAGTTCCCAGGACGCGTGGTCAGTCAGTTCTGCGGTCAACAGGGCCTCCAGGCACTGCGGAATCGACGTGCGTGGATCGGTGACCACCTGGATCAAACCCATCGCGGCCACGCCGCTGACGTCGGCTCCGGGCGTCTGCGCGGTGGGATCGGCGCCCAGCCCTTCGATAACTTCTACGAGCAGGTGAAAATGCGCTTCTTCTTCGTTGCGGATTTCCATCAGGTCCATGCGCAGCCGCGTGATTCGGTCGTCGGTGCCGGCCTGCACCTTGGCAAGCGCCGCCTCGTAGAGCCGTGTTCCGGATCGCTCATAGGCCAGGCGTTGCCCGAGCTTGTCGAGCAGCACCTCGGGGTTGTTGCCCGTCATCTTTCCGGCGGCTGTGGTCACCAGGCCTTTGCCGGTGCCGGGTATGGGTACCGATCCGATGCGGTCGGATTCGGCGATATACGCCATGCGCTCGGCCATGGCGGCGTCCATATTGCCGGGCGCCGGCCCCTGTTCGGCCGCGTACTTGACCTGCAGCGGGCCCTGTAGCGGCGCCATCTGCATGCCGGTGCGGTTCATGCCGGTCTTGATTGTCTTTTCCATATCGTCCTCGGTCAGGGTCGCAGGTTGGGGCGGTTCAACTCGGTGCCGGGCGACCATTGATAGCCGGCCGACACGATGCTGCTGGGCGAACCTTCCGCGTTCAGGATGCGACGCGCCTCGATGGACGCATCGCCTTCCTGGTCGGCGGGCACAAAGGCCGTGCCCTTGGCGCGCAGATCGACTTCACTGGAGAGCACGCTGCGAACGAAATCGCGTTGAGGCGCAAAGCTCAGCATGGTGGGAATCACCGTGCCCAGGATCTCTTCAGGATCGCGGCGCTCGTACTGCTTGAAGAGCGATTTCATGTATTCCAGGTGGCCGAGTTCGTAGTCGAGGAACCTTTCCCATATGGCCTTGATGCGCGGATTGGTTTCCTGCTCTACACAGCTGTAATAGGTGTAGACCTCGGTGGCCTCGTGGATCAGCAGCTTCTCCAGCAGGGACTCGTCCGGATCCTGCAACGAACCGTACTGAGTGACGTGCTGTTCTTCGATGGAGGCGATTTCGGCGTACAGCTGCCGCGCCAACGGATCGGCGAACAGCGGGCCGATATTCATGTAGTAATCATGGGTCTGGTATTCGGCGGCGGTGATCAGCGTCGCGTGCATCTTGGTGAGCAGATGGGCCTGGTCGCGCTGGTAGGCATTTCGCACGTCGTCTTCCGGGTCTCGATGCTCGTCCACCGTGGGCCGGCCGGGCACGATGTCGGTGTAACCCTGCAGGATGTTGTTGGCGTCCTTGCCCTCCAGCCGGTCAAGCATCGCGCTGTAACGGTACAAGTGGTCGAAATCTTCCAACAGGCCGAAGCGATAACTCTGGGCCTGGTAGGGGTCGGGCTCCGCCTGCGCCACCGCCGCCGTGACTTCGATGGCGACCTGTTCGTAGGCAATGGTGGTTTCGAGCGGCGAGTGATCGGCGGACAGTAGCCAATTGATCATGGTTGCCTGGTGTTGTTCCACGCGCCGCAACTTCGCCAGCGGCACGCGTAGCTCGCCATTGAAGCGGGCGGCAATATGCTTGATGCGCAAAGCGTCCAGCTCCAGACCGTTAAGCAGGATGATGCGTATGCGCGTGAAGGCATCGTCATCCAGCTTGCTGATCGGCTTGCCGACCATGTCGCGCCAGGTGAAGCGCTGGCGGTCCAGCGGAACCCCTGCGTTGTCCCACAGATTGTTGATCATGCCCATAAGTGATCTCCCGAAAGCCGATCCCATAGCAATTGATGTTCCTGCCATGCGCGCCGCGCGGACTACCGCCAGCGGGCGAGCGGCTCGCCGACGAGGCGGCGCTGCGGCATGCCGTTTGGCCGGCGGCGCGTCGGCATGGGGATTGCTGCCGCAGCACGCGAGCCTCGGGCTGCGGTAAAGCGGGCCTTTGCGGGTGGACTTCACACTGACAGGAATGACTATGGGCGATTACGAATGGCGGAACGCGCAAGCGCCGCGGGACGAACCGGATGGCACGACGGGGTGGATCAACCATGCACCGGCGTTTGCGCGCCGCGAAAAGGGCGCGAACGTCACACCAGGCGGCCGCATCCTGTCCGGCGCGGCAGGCTTGCTGCTGCTGGCTTGGGCGGCGCGCCGGCGAGGCGCCGGCGCCACGCTGGCCACCGCAGGCGCAATGGGCTTCTTCTGCCGGGCCGCAACCGGCCATAGCCTGGCCAAGCGCGCGGTGCAGTCTTCGCCGTACGAACGGGGCGTCGCCCAGGCGCGGGGCTGGCCGGCAGCCACGGTGACCGACTATGCCGTCACGATCGCCCGGCCCCGCGACGAGCTCTATCGATTCTGGCGCGATTTCAGCAATCTGCCCGCCTTCATGAAGCATGTGGAACGCGTCGAGGTCACGAGCCCGCAGCGTTCATGCTGGACCGTGAAAGCGCCCATGGGGCGGACGGTTCATTGGGTTTCGTACGTCATCGACGAGCGAGAGAACGAACGCATTGCCTGGGAGTCTGAAGCCGACGCCGATGTGCCGAATGCGGGATGGGTGGAGTTTCGCGATGCACCGGGCGGCCGTGGCACCGAGGTACGGGCCGAGATTGCCTACCAGCCGCCCTTTGGACACGCAGGCCGGCTGGCCAGCCGCATGCTGTTGCCGGAAACGCCGCACAACCAGATGGCCGACGACCTCAGGCGCCTGAAGCAACTGATGGAAACCGGCGAGACCACCGTGTCGCAGTCGCGGCCACAATAGGAGATCACCCATGCGCGCACTCTGCTGGCAGGGCACCAACGAATTGGCTGTTGAACGGGTTCCGGATCCGGAGATCCTGAATCCCAAGGATATTCTCGTGAAAGTGGGCATGTCGTCGGTCTGCGGGTCCGACCTGCACCTGATCAGTGGCTATGTGCCGGCGCTGAAGCCAGGCGACGTTCTGGGCCACGAATTCCTGGGCGAGGTGGTGGACACCGGAAGCGCCGTCACCACATTGAGGAAGGGCGACCGCGTGGTGGTGGTGTCCATCCTGGCCTGCGGCGCATGCGAGCACTGCCTGCGGCAGGCCTTTTCGTGCTGCGACAATACCAATCCCAAGCCCCACATGACCGAAGTGGCGTATGGCCACGCCTGCGCAGGCATTATCGGCTACAGCCATGCCTTCGGCGGCTATGCGGGCAGTCACGCCGAGTACATCCGCGTGCCCTACGGCGACGTGAACGCCTTCAAGATACCGGAAGGCGTGCGCGACGAGCAGGCGGTCTTCGTCTCGGACGCGGTGCCCACGGGCTATATGGGCGCCGACCTCGCGGGCGTCGAGCCCGGCGATATTGTGGCCGTGTGGGGGTGCGGAGGAGTCGGGCTGATGGCGATCTGCTCGGCATACCTGATGGGCGCCGAACGGGTCATCGCCATCGACCGGCTGCCCGAGCGACTGCGGCTGGCGGCCAGCCAGTGCAATGCCGAGGTGATCAACTACGAAGAGACCGATGTCCATGAGGCATTGAAGGAAATGACCGGCGGCCGAGGTCCCGACCGCTGCATCGACTGCGTGGGCATGGAAGCGCATGGAGACGGCCCGCAGTACTGGTACGACTATCTCAAGCAGCAGACCTTTCTTCAGAACGACCGCGGCATTGCCCTGCGTCAGGCGATAAGAGCCTGCCGCAAGGGAGGCGTGGTGTCGGTGATGGGCGTCTACGGCGGCTTCATGGACAAGTTTCCCATGGGGGCCATTGTCAACAAGGCGCTCACCGTCCGGTCGGGCCAGCAACAGGGGCAGCGCTATGTGAAGCAGCTGTTCGAATTGATCCAGGCCGGCAAGCTCGACCCCTCGTTCATGCTGACGCATCCGATGTCGCTGGACCAGGCGGTCGAAGGGTATGCCATGTTCAAGAAAAAGGATGACAACTGCCTGCGGGCCGTGTTCATACCCGACCGCGTCCTCGCGACGCCTTCACTTTAGCGGGCCACGGCCGGCAGGGCGCTGATCGCCTACACACCAAAGTGCGCGGTCAGCCGTTCCAACCGCGCACTGACCAGGGGTTCGCGGCCGCGCAGGTAGTCGAGGCCGGCGCCCGGCGCAAAGTCCCAGGCGGCCTTGCAGAAACGCAGGCGCGCGCGGATCTGACATCGGGTACGTACCACGCCGCACTCGCCGTCCTGCAATGTCCAGAGGGTGCTTCGAAAGGGCAGCGACCAGCGCCGGCAACCGCTGACTTCGGCGGTGGCCAGCGGCTGGCCGTCGCAGGCGGCGCTGTGCCGATGGACGCCCGTGGGCGAGCGGCCGCCATGAAAAGCCGCAAGCTGTTTGGGAATCGCCCACAGCACACGGCCCCCTTCGGCAGCGGTGGCGTCGTCGACCCAGATGGGCGCAACGGTACACGATGGTGTGAGCAACCCGGCCGCTTTCACCGCGGTGGCGTGCAGAAGCTCGCCATAACTCAGCGTTCCGCCTGGTTCGTAGCTCGCCCACGCGGTTGCAACCAGGGCGTGTCCCGCCACCACCAAGGGACGCGCGCCGGCTGCCACCGGGATATACAGTTCGCCCGAAGGCACGCGCCACAGGCTGACGAGCATGCTGCCGTGCAGGCGCCACGGCGCGGGCGGGATCGAGGAGTAGTCGTGGCGGGGCTCTGTCATGGAATCGGGCATCAAGAGTCCTTGCGGCGCAGCCAGCCGGCCAGGCCGTCGGGGCGGGGAGGATCATGGGCAATGACGTGTCGCTGGCCACGGTCGGCCAACACCGCTTCGGCCGCCAATGCCCCGGAGCGCGCCGCGCTTTCCATGCACGGAGGAAGCTCCGTGCGCGTCCAGTCGCCGGCGAGATAAAGACCAGGAGCGGCGCGGGTGCCAGGCCTTCTGGTTTCGGCGCCCGGCCGCATCGCCGGCACCGACATGGGAATGCGATGCAGCGCCTGGGCCACCAGGTGGCGGTGCGGGGTGACGCTGCATACGGGCGCCAGTTCGTCCAGCGTGGCGCGTACGATTTCGTCATCCGTGAGGTCGCTGGCGCGATGGCTCCAGATAATGTTCGAGCCGATCACCGACCCTGGGCTATAGGCGAACGGGCGTACCTGGCTGAGCTCGTAGAAATCCGTATTCAGGCCGGTTCTAGACCACGGATAGGCCCAGAACCGTTCACGGGTGAGGGCACGATCGAACCAGAGGTAGCAACTGATGTAGGGGCTCGGTTCGAACCAGGAAGCGGCCGGCAAGGAAACCTGCGTGGGCAGGGCCGCCTGCATGGCCTCGGGTGGAACGGCAAGCACACACTGAGCGGCGCGCACGGCGCTGCCGCCGGCCAGCGGAATCAGCCAGCCGTCCTGGTCGGGACGCAGCCGGCCCGCAGCGCACTGCAGCCTCAGCTCGCCGCCGGCCTGCTCGACGTGTCGGGTGCAGGCGTGTGCATACAGCTCGCTCAGGCCAACGCCCGGGATGCCGAACGCAACCCCGCGATGCCCCAGCAAGTGTGCGGCCAGACGCATGACGGCCGCCGCGGAACAATGCGCCAGTGGGACATTGAGCAAAGCCAGCGCCGCGGATTCCCAGAACCATTCCAGGATGGCTGGGCGCACGCCCAGGGACAGCAGATACTCGCGTGCCGGCTGGGCATCGAGCCGCAGGAAATCCGCCTCATTGCCACGCATGGCGCGCCACGCCACGCGCAGGTTCGAGGCGACGCCGGCTGCGCCCGCGCTGGGCAGGGCGCCCGGCAGGGTCGGCAACCAATGCAACGGTGGCGGCAGCGGCGCGGTGCGCACAGGGAATGATCGCGGGCCATCCAACACGGTCAGGAGAGGGCGCGCCTGCCAGGCGATCTGCGAGTCGGTGCCCAGCAGCTTCAGCAAGGCACGGAAATTCGCGTAATAGTTCAGCAGCACGTGCGGGCCGATATCGACCGTGTCGCCCGTACTGGGACCGCTCCAGCTGCGCGCCCGCCCGCCTGCCACCGCGCTGGCTTCCAGCAACAGCACCCGCACGCCGGCATGGGCCAGCCAGGTGGCGCATGCCAGGCCCGCGACCCCGGCCCCGATGACGACCACCTCGCCGCCCCTGGAATTTGGCGCAGGGAGGGGCGCGGGGGAAAAAACACGGGCTGAAGACGGCGGCAGCGTCATGCAGGCGAAGGCGAACGGGTGAGAGGAGTCGGGCGCGACGATCGCGGGAACAAACTACATCGCGCACCGAATTTTTCTGCACGACGGTTATTGCCGTGTCGCAAGCGCCATGCCGGCCCCCATTCGCGCCCGACCGGCGGCCATGGCACACCGATTGCGACTGCCCCCCGGCGCGGCGCTGGGCCGCCGATCAGGGGTCAGTCATGAGTGGTGTGGTAATGGTCACGGGCGGGGCGGGATATATCGGCAGCCACGTGCTGGTTTGTCTGGCGGAGGCAGGATATCAGCCAGTTGCCGTAGACGATCTCAGCAACGGGAGCGCAATGGCAGTGGAACGGGCGGGGCGCCTGGCGGGCAGACCGATTCCGCTGGAAATCGCTGATCTGGCGCAGGAAGGAGCGGCCGACCGGGTCATAAGCCAATACCAGGCTGCGGGCATGCCGTTCATTGGCGTCATACACCTGGCGGGGCGCAAGGCCGTCGGGGAGTCCGTGGCCATTCCGCTCGAATACTACCAGGCCAACGTCTGCGCCACGGTACATCTGCTGCGCGCGATGCAGCGCCACCAGATACGCAGCATGGTGTTCAGTTCCTCGGCCACGGTGTATGGCTGCCCTTCGGTCGTTCCGGTCACCGAGCAGTGCGCGCTGGCACCCACCAATCCCTACGGCCGCACCAAGCTCATGATCGAAGACATACTGCGCGATCAGGTCGACGCGGATCCGCATGTCGGCGTGGCGTTGCTGCGCTACTTCAATCCGATCGGCGCACACGCCAGCGGCCTGATGGGCGAATGTCCGCACGGTGTGCCCGCCAATCTTTTTCCCTATATCACGCAGGTGGCTGCCGGGCGCCTCCACGCGCTGTCGGTCTTCGGCAATGACTACGGGACGCGCGACGGCACTGGCGTGCGCGACTACCTGCATGTCATGGATCTGGCCGAGGGGCATGTACTGGCACTGGAGCACACCCTGCAGGCGCCGGGCTGCCTGACCTTGAATCTGGGTACGGGGCGGGGCGTCAGCGTGCTCGAGCTGGTGCGGGCTTTCGAACGCGTCAGCGGTCTGCACATTCCCATCGAATACGCACCCCGGCGACCGGGCGACATTGCCGAAATCTGGGCCGACCCGGAGGCGGCCACGCGCATTCTGGGGTGGAAGGCGCGGCGCTCGCTGGACCAGATGTGCGCCGACGGCTGGCGCTGGCAGCGTCACCACCCGCACGGGTATGCCGAGGGCTACGACGCGGACGTTATCGAGGAGCCGGTCCCGGCTGCCTTGTTGTCTCAACTTTCTAAGGCCGCTGCGGCCGGAGAGATCAAATGAAAAACATCGAGCCACTTGCCATTGCGCGCACCGGCGCCCAGTGGCTGGACCTGGAACGCCCGGCGATCCTGTGCTTTTCGCACCTGCGGTGGAACTTCGTGTACCAGCGGCCGCAGCACCTGATGGCGCGCTGGGCGCGGGAACACGAGGTCTATTACGTGGAAGAGCCCATCTGGACCACAGATGAAGATCGTCTCGACATCAAAGCCTCCCCCGACGGCGTGCAGATCGTCACGCCTCATATCGGCAGCGACGATGCCGATGCGCGGCAGCGCAGACTGCTGGACGCCCTGATGCGCGAACGGGAGATCCGGCTCCCGATTCTTTGGTACTACACGCCCATGAGCCTGGGTTACTCCGGGCATCTGCAGGCGTCGCTGGTGGTCTACGACTGCATGGACGAGCTGTCGGCCTTTCTGGGCGCGCCACGCGAACTGCTGGACCGTGAACGCGACCTGCTGGCCCGCGCCGATGTCGTGTTCACCGGCGGCCATAGCCTGTATGAGGCCAAGCGCAAGCTGCATCCCAATGTGCACGCCGTACCCAGCAGCGTCGATGTGGCCCACTTCGCGACCACACGAACACGCACCGATGCGCCGGCCGACCAATCGGGCATTCCCGAACCGCGCCTGGGGTTTTTCGGTGTGCTCGACGAACGCTTCGACGCCGAACTCATGCGGAAGGTGGCCGCACTGCGCCCCGACTGGCAGTTCGTGCTGGTCGGGCCGATCGTGAAGGTGGATCCGGCGACTCTGCCGCGCGCGCCAAACATTCACTACCTGGGGCAGCGTTCATACGAGCAGTTGCCAGCGTATCTGGCGGGTTGGCAAGTCGCCCTGATGCCGTTTGCCCTGAACGACTCCACCCGCTACATCAGCCCGACCAAGACACCCGAATACCTTGCGGGAGGGCGGCCGGTGGTCTCGACCCCCATCGTGGATGTCGTGCGCACCTACGGGGAGTCCGGCGTGGTGCGCATCGCCGGCAATGCCCAGGAAATGGTGGCCGCCGCCGAGGCGGCGATGCGTGACATGAAGGAGCCGGGAAGGGTGCTGCGGCGGGCCGACGATGCGCTGGACGGCATGTCGTGGGACAGGTCCTGGCAGGCGATGCACGATGCCATGGGCCGCGCGCACAACAGCCGCGTGCGCAAGACCTCCGGCGCCACGGCCGAGCAGCGGTCGGGACGCGGCGCAGCGGGCACCGCGTCCGCGCAGCCATACGACTTCATGATCGTGGGTGCCGGCTTTGCCGGCGCGGTGCTGGCCGAACGGCTGGCCGCGCAAAGCGGGCAGCGTGTGCTGGTGATCGACAAGCGGCCCCACATCGGGGGCAATGCGTTCGACTATTACAACGAGCACGGCATTCTGGTGCATCGTTATGGACCCCACATATTCCATACGAATTCCGATAAGGTCGTCGAGTACCTGTCCCGGTTCACCGAATGGCGGCCTTACGAGCATCGTGTCCTGGCGCAGGTTGACGGCATGCTGGTGCCCATGCCTATCAACCTGACGACGCTGGCTCGCCTTTACCGGCGCCCCTTTTCCGCGGAGGAGGCGCAGGCCTTTCTCGATGAGCGCGCGGAAGCGGTGGCCACGGTGGCCACTTCCGAGGACGTGGTGGTCTCGAAGGTGGGGCGTGAACTGTACGAGAAGTTCTTTCGCGGGTACACGCGCAAGCAATGGGGCCTGGACCCCTCGGAACTCGATCACACCGTTGCCGCCCGCGTGCCGGCGCGGCTGTCGGACGATGACCGCTATTTCACGGACTCGTTTCAGCAGATGCCTGCGCAGGGGTATACCCGCATGTTCGAGCGCATGCTCGACCATCCCAATATCGCCCTGGCGCTCGACATGAGCTTCGAGCAGGCGAAACGCGAGTTCCAATTCCGCCATCTGATCTATACGGGCCCGATCGACGAATACTTCGGCTACTGCTACGGCCGCCTGCCGTACCGCTCATTGCAATTCCGGCACGAAACGCTGCCACGCGCCTGGCTGCAGCAGGTGGGGGTGGTGAATTATCCCGACGCTTCGGTCCCGCACACCCGCATCACCGAATACAAGCACCTGACCGGACAGCAGCACGCGTGCACGGCGGTCACTTACGAGTACCCGAGCGCAGAGGGCGACCCCTACTATCCGATTCCGCGGCCCGAAAACGCGGCGCTTTTCCGGCGTTATCAAGAACTTGCGGATCGGACCCCGGGCGTGCATTTCGTGGGACGCCTGGCCACTTACCGGTACTACAACATGGATCAGGTCGTGGGCCAGGCGCTGGCTCGCTACGCGGCACTGGCCGCGCAAGGCATCGTGTCAGCGCAGCCGGACGGGGCGGCGCTCGCAGCCTGAGGCGGCCGGTCATGCGCAGTACGTTCCAGAGTTTCATCCAGGCCGGCTTCGAATGTTCGTGCCATCTGTTCCCGGATGGAAGAAGACTGGATCTGGTCGCTTCGACCGGCCACGAGATATGGGCCGCCCAGGACTACGCGGCGGCGGCCCGCCAGGGCTTACGCACGGTGCGGGACGGCGTTCGCTGGCACAAAGTGGGGCAAGCGCCCAACAGCTATGACTGGAGCAGCCTGCGCAACCAGGTGGCGGCGGCCAAGGCCCAAGGCACGCAGGTTATCTGGGATCTATGCCACTACGGCTGGCCGGACTGGCTGGACATCTGGTCGGCCCGCTTTCCGGAAGAGTTTGCGCGCTATGCGGCGGCGGCGGCGCGGCTGCTGGCCAACGAGTCTGCCGTTCCGCCGCTGTACTGTCCGATCAACGAGATTTCATATTGGGCGTGGGCAGGCGGCGAGGTCGGGCATTTCGGCCCGAGCGCGTTCGGACGCGGTGCCGAGCTGAAGCGTCAGCTGGTGCGCGCTGCCATCCAGGCGGCCGACGCGATCCTGGAAGTGGACCCGGAAGCCCGGATGGTGGCGGCGGACCCGCTGATCGCCATCCACCCGCTCGATGCGTCGCGGGCCGCCCAGGCGCAGGAAGCCCACTGTGCTCAGTTCCAGGCCTGGGACATGTTGTGCGGACGCCGTGAACCGGAACTGGGTGGCGCAGAGCGCTACCTGGACATACTGGGACTGAACTACTACCCCCACAATCAATGGTTTCTGGACGGGCCGATGATACCGATGCAGTCCCCGCAGTACCGCCCCCTGCGCGACCTGCTGGCCGATGCCGCACAGCGTTACCGGCGTCCGACCCTCATCGCCGAAACCGGGGCGGAAGGCGACGCGAGGGCGCCGTGGCTGCGTTACGTTGCCGACGAGGCGGCACACGCGATATTGCAAGGCGTGCCTCTGGTGGGTATCTGCCTCTATCCCATTACCGACTACCCCGGTTGGGAGGACGACCGGGCGTGCCCCACAGGACTGTTCGGTGCGCCCACCGCCGACGGCCAGCGCAGCATGCATGGCGCCTACGATGCGGAGATTCAGCGGCAGATGCGCCGCTTTGCCGCGTTCGCCGCCGACACGCCAGCCGCTCCGGCGGGGCATCTTGCCGACGCCCTCGCGGCGGCGCCCCCCGAGCCGGGTCTGCAACGGAACGACGCCGATGCGCCATGAGCATGCGATTCCCCGGCGACCGGCCGCGTTTCTCTGGCGCTATGCCGGCGCACGCCCCTGGGCGTTTTCGACGCTGTTCCTGATTGTCGTTGCCGCGGGATCCTGCGCCGTTGCGGTGCAGTATGCAATGAAGCTGATCGTCGACGCCATGGCCGGCGGCGGCCGCGCCGATGCAGGGGTGTGGCTGCCGCTCGGGCTGTTTCTGGGGCTGATCGCCGCCGAATCGGCCCTGTGGCGCCTGGGTGGCTGGCAGGGCTGCCGATGCATCGTGGCGGCCTGCGCAGACATGCGCGTCGACCTCTTCGAGCACCTGAGCCATCACGCCCTCAGCTACTTCAAACGCCACCATTCCGGGGCCCTGGGCAACCGAATTTCTTCCACCGCGGGGGCCGCGGGCGCGATTTATGGCGCACTGACCTGGAACATCGTGCCGCCCTGCGTGGACTTCATCGGCGCCGTGATCGTACTGCTGCTCGTCGACTGGCGCATGGCGGTCGCGCTGCTGATTTTCGTGGCCATCGTGAGCAGTGTGATTGTCGTATTCGGCGCCCGCGGCCGAGGCCTGCATCGGCAGTACGGCGAACAGGCCGCCAGGGTTGGCGGCGAGCTCGTCGATGCCATCTCCAACATATGGGCGGTGCAGGCGTTCTCTGCCCAGCAGCGCGAGCGGGCCAGGCTGGCGCGCGAGTTGGGCGACGAAGCGCGCGCGCAGCGGCGAAGCTGGATGTATGTAGAGAAGGCCAGGGTGATCCACGACATCTTCTTGTGGTTGATGGCGGCCGCGATGCTGGTATGGGTGCTGCGTTCGTGGCAGGCCGGCCAGGCCAGCCCGGGCGATGTCGTGGTGGTCAGCGCGCTGACGTTCCGCATTTTGCACGGCTCGCGAGATCTCGCCTTGGCGCTGGTCGGCACGGCGCAGCAGTTCGGGGTGATTGCCGAGATGCTTTCCGTCGTGGCTGGCCCGCACACCGCGCCCGATTCGCCCCACAGCCGCCCCCTGACTTGCCGCGAGGGCAAACTGGAACTGCGCCAGGTCAGCTACCGGTACCCCGATGGGCACGAGGCCATACGCGAGGTGGACTTGCTGATTCCACCCGGCCAGAAGGTGGGCCTGGTGGGCCCGTCGGGGGCCGGCAAGTCCACTTTGCTGTCGCTGCTGCAGCGCGCGGACATTCCGCAGCGCGGCGTGATACGGATCGATGGCCAGGATATCCGCGACGTGACCGCCGATAGCCTGCGCGCCGCGATCGCGGTGGTACCGCAGGACATCAGCCTGTTCCGCCGCTCCATTATGGAGAACATCCGATACAGCCGTCCGGCGGCGACGGATGCGGAAGTCTTCGACGCCGCACGGCAGGCCCACTGCGACGACTTCATCCGGCGCATGCCCAATGGCTACGATACCCAGGTCGGCGAGCGGGGAGCCATGTTGTCCGGAGGCCAGCGCCAACGGATCGGCATTGCCCGCGCGTTCTTGAAAGACGCGCCCATCCTGCTGCTGGATGAAGCCACGTCATCGCTGGACAGTCACTCAGAGCTGCTGATCAAGGAAGCCTTGATCGAGCTGATGCGCAACCGCACCGTGGTCGCGGCTGCCCACCGGCTGTCTTCTCTGGCACGCTACGATCGCATCGTGGTCCTGGACGGCGGCAGGGTGGTGGAAGACGGCCGGCTCGACGAGCTGCGCCGCGCCGACGGCCTGTTTCGCAAGCTCTGGGACATCCAGGCGGTCAGCCCGCCCGCGCACGCGCCACCCGACACGTCGCGCGAAGCGTTGGCAAACTGAAGTCGAGGCGAGCCTCGTCCCAGGCCCGGACGCGCTTTGCTCTGGACGCGGGCTATCGCACGGCGCGCGTCTGCTGCGGCGTTTCGCCGTAGGCCTGCCGATAGGCACGCGAGAATTCGCCCAGGTGCGTGAAGCCAAAGCGGGCGGCGATTTCGCTGATTGTCGACCCGCCACCTTGGGACAGCGCCAGCCGCACGGCCTGCAGTCGCTGATGACGCAGCCATTGCAGGGGCGACTGCCCGCATTCGTCCTGAAAGAGGGCCTGCAGGCGCCGCGCTGACAACCCGCAGTGGCTGGCGACCATGGCCACCGGGATTCGCTCGCCCAGATGCTCCAGCATATAGGCCTGCGCGCGGCGGATCGCCTGCGGCGCCGATGGCGGCGGCGCCGGCCACAGGCGGGCCGCCATATTGTGCGGCTGGTGCAACAGCAGAGTGGTGGCGACCATCATTTCGGTTTCCGACAGCAAGGCGAAATGCGGGGCATCGGGGGTGATCCCGGCCCCGGCGCACCGCACGACCCATTGCAGCACGGGCAGCAGCGCCTGCCAGCTCGCCGAATGCAGAGGGATGACTGCATCAAAGAAAATCGAGGGCGCTTCATCCTGCCCGGTCAGGCGTTGCCAGGCTCGTGCAATGGTGCTGCGTTCCAACCTCAGCAGCACCTGCTCGTAATCGGGGCTGGCCTTGAAATGGAAGCGCCGGTCCGGGCTGATCAGGAACGCCTGGTTGGGCGTCCCTTCCAGGGCCTGCCCGTCAAAGGAAAACAAGGCTTTGCCCTGTGTCGGCAGCACCAGCAGGTAATAGCCGTCCAGACACTGGCAGTCCGGGTCGACGCTGACCTGCGCGCCGCGCGCATGCTGCATCCGGATGAGCGACAGGCCGCCACAGGGAACCAGGTCGAGGTAGCTGTGCAGCAGGCGTCCGTGTTCGACACGGAGCTGGTATGAATTGAGCAATTGGCCGATCTGGTGCCGTGCCTCTTCCGGATCAGTCGTACTGACCACGCGGTAATGCTCGAAGCGCACTTGGGCGAACAGAGATCGGGCCATCGCGTCTCGCGGGATGCAAAGTGACGACATATTACTCATCATTGCCGCTTGAAAACAGCGCTTTTTCGTCGGGCCACGGCGTTTAACCGATAGACAGCAGCGGCGGCGCGGCCGAGCATTGCGGGCTGCGCCCGTTTTGGCGTCCGCAAGCCCGCCCCTATCGGACATAAACAATGAAACCAATTGCAAGCCCCCTGGCCCTGTCGCTGCTCGTGACCACTCCGGCCCTGGCCGCCGATCCCAGCACCATTACGGTGGGCGTTCAGCAGGTCAGCCGTGGCGCCGCCGGCACCGAAAGCAACCTGGACGGGGGCGGGGCCAGTGATGTCACCTACACCACCAGCGGGGCGGTCGCAGTCACGCCGACCAGCAGCGATACTCTGGTCATCGGGGTGCGGGCCGCGAGTATCGGCGGCGCGGGCTATACGCCCGATTCGCATGACAACGGCGGCAACGGCGGCAGTGGCGCACAGGTGACCCTGACCAATTCGCCTGGAGCGGACATCACGATATCGTCGCCCACAGCGTCCGGCGCGAACCTGCAGCATGGCGTCATCGGGGTGCTGGGCAGCTCGCGCGGCGGCGCGGGCGCCGACGCGAACGCCGCGGTCATCGACCATTACGGCGGCACCGGCGGCAACGCGTCCGAGGTCACTGTCACCAGCGGTGCCAGCGTTCAGTTGGGTAGCGCGTCGGCCTACCTGGCCGGCAACGATATGGGATGGGGCGTCGTCGCACAGAGCCTGGGCGGCAAAGGCGGTGATCTGACCAAGGGCGAGAATACCGACGGGGAACCCACTGGTGCAGGCGGTAGCGCCTCGACGGCAACCGCCAACGTCACCGGCGACGTGTCGGTATATTGGGCACCGACGGCCCAGACCGCCTGCAGTGCCACGTTCAACGTGAACCGCTGCAGCAGCGTCGCGGCGGTCGTCGCGAGCAGTATCGGAGGGACAGGCGGGGTCAATCTGTTTACCGGCGATATAGGCGGCGATGGCGGACAGGCCGGCCAGGCAACGGCCAACGTCGGCGCAAGCTCTGCAGGCAGCAGTCTCACCACCATCACGGCCGCCACAACGCAGGCCACCCAGGACGACAGCGCCGCCATCCTCGCGATGTCGGTGGGCGGCCATGGCGGGGATTACGGCACCAACGATGGCACCGGCGGCAGGGGGGGCGATTCCCTGGGCGCCGCCGCCAATGTCTACAACACCCAAGTCCAGAGCCTGGGCGACGGCCTGAGCGGTGTGCAAGTGCTGTCGCGCGGCGGCAATGGCGGCACGGATTCGAACAACTCGCTGCCGGACGACTCCGACGGCGGCGACGGCGGCGCCGCCAGCACCGCCACTGCCACGCTGGGCAGCAGCACCGTGTCCACCACCGGCGCGAGCGCGTACGGGGTGCTGGTGCAAAGCATAGGCGGGTTGGGAGGCGTGGGTACCAACCAGGGGGGCCAAGGGGCGAACGGCAGTGTGGCGACCGCCAACCTGGACAGCGCCTCCCAGGTGAACACCAGCGGCGACTACGCGATCGCGATCGTGACCCAGTCATTGGCCGGGGCGGGCGGCTCCGGCGGCGCCTGGACCAGCTGGATAGACGGCAACTCGGGCGATGGCGGCGTGGGGGGCAGCGGAGGCCAGTCGGACGTGAACAGCGACGCCGCGGTGACCACCTCGGGCCAGTACGCGCATGGCGTGCTGGCGCAATCCCTCGGGGGCAGCGGCGGCACGGGCGCCACGGCCGGAGGCGTGATTGCGCTGGGCGGCAGCGGCGGCGGGGGCGGCAATGGCGGTTCAGTAAGCGGCAAGCTGGGCGGCACCATCAATACGACCGGTACCGGATCCATCGGCGCGCTGCTGCAGTCGATTGGCGGCGGCGGCGGCAATGCAGGCAGCGCCTCGGGCATAATCTCGGTGGGCGGCACCGCCGGCGGCGGCAGCACCGCCAGCGGCGTCGTCGCCACCCTGAGCGGCGCGGTCACGACCACGGGCGAAGCCGGCATAGGAATCTTGGCACAGTCCGTCGGCGGCGGCGGCGGCAATGCGGGCTCGGCGCTGGGGGTGTCGGCGGTAGGCGGCCAGGGCGGCGCCGCGGGCGACGCGGGAACGGTCAATATCAACTTGCAGGGCGGCAGTGCAATCAAGACATCCGGGCTCTACGCGCATGGCGCCGTTGCCCAGTCGATAGGGGGCGGCGGCGGCAACGGCGGCAGCGTATTCAGCCTGTCCGCCGGATCGTCCGAAGCGCCCCCGGCCTTGGGAGGCAGCGGCAGCGGCGGCGGCACCGGCGAGGTGGTGCAGGTGCTGGGCAACCAGGCATCGTTGTCCACCCAAGGGGCCGGAGCGATAGGCGTGCTGGCGCAGTCCATCGGTGGCGGCGGCGGCACGGGCGGCTCGTCGACCCAGGATGGCATCGACTTCGTCAGCCTGTCGATCGGCGGCGCGGGCGCGAAAGGCGGCAACAGCGGCAACGTGACCATCGGCCTGGAAAGCTCCACCGTCAGCACGCAGGGCATTGCCGCGCCCGCCATCACCGCGCAATCGATAGGTGGAGGCGGGGGCAACGGCGGGGCCGCCCATGGCTCCAGCCTGAACGCCTTCTTCGGCACCGACGTGACGATCGGCGGCAAGGCAGGCGATGGGGGCGGCAGCGGCACCGTCGCGGTGGGCCTGAAGAATTCGAACGTCACCACAGCCGGCGGACAGTCGAACACGGCGATCTCGGACTCCTATGGCGTGTTGGCGCAGGCCATCGGCGGCGGAGGAGGCAATGGCGGCAGTGCACAGGCCAGCGATCTGGACCTGGGGATTCCTACCGGAGACGGCTCGATTGCCATTGCGACCACGCTGGCGCTGGGCGGCGCGGGCGGCAGCGGAGGCAACGGCGGCATCCTGCAAGTCGGCCTGGAGCAGGGCACCAAGGTGGCCACCGGCGGAGTGGGTTCGCATGGCGTGCTGGCGCAGACGATCGGTGGCGGGGGTGGCGCTGGCGGCGCGTCGCACTCGCTGAGCACCACGTCCACGGCGGCGCCGGATGACACCCTCCAGATCACAGTAAGTGTGGCGCTGGGCGGCAGCGCGGGCGATGGCGGGCATGGCGGCAAGGTCGAGCTGTATGTGGATGGCAGCTCGTCCATCACCACCTACGATGATTTTTCCAACGCGCTGATGGCGCAGACCCTGGGCGGAGGCGGCGGCAATGCCGGGATCGGCAGCAGCAAGACGGGCGGCTCGGGACAACTGATCAAAGCCACCGTGGGGGTCGGCGGCACGGGCGGCGACGGCGGCAACGGCGGCGAGATGACCGCCCAGCTGGATGCCGGATCGCTGCTGCAGACCTACGGGTCCGGCTCGCGCGGCATGCTGCTGCAATCCATCGGCGGCGGCGGCGGCGCATCGCAAGGCGGCACAGTCCAGCTGTCTGTCTCTGGCGGCGGAGACGACGATGACGACGACGACGGCTACCAGGCGTCCGTGGGCGTTTCGGTGGGCGCCAACGGGGCCACTGCAGGCGACGGCGGCGCGGTGACCGTGACGGCGCAGGGCGCCATCGTGACCGCCGGCGGGGATGCCGACGGCATTCTCGCCCAGTCGATCGGCGGCGGCGGCGGCCTCGCCGGCTCGGCTGGCGCAGATGCGGGCGGCTCAGGCGGCGCCAGCAGCACAGCGTCGGACGATGACGACGATTCGAACTCCTATGACATGAATTTGACGGTGGGCGGGCAGGGCGGTGCGGCCGGAGGCGGCGGCGCCGTTACCCTGAACGGCTTCTCGGGTACCGTCTCGACCCAGGGCACGTACGCGGACGGCATCGTGCTGCAGTCGATCGGCGGCGGCGGCGGCGCGGGGGGCACGGCGACGGCGTCGGGTGTGACCGGCGCCACCAACGTGATCATGGGCGTCGGCGGCTCAGGCGGGGCGGCAGGCAACGGGGGAACCGTCTACCTGGATCTGCAGGGCGACGGCACCATGAACAAGGCGGCGATCTCCACGACGGGCGCCGTCGCCTATGGTCTGCTCGCGCAAAGCATCGGCGGCGGCGGCGGGCAGGGCGCCGACGGCTCGGCCAACTCGGCCCCTCCAGGCGACTCTACGTCCAGCGTCACGCTGGGCGCCACCGGCGCCACGCCCAATGGCGGCTCGGGCGGCCGGATCACCACCGGCAATGGAAGCACCGCCAGCGTATTTTCGGTAACGACCGCCGGATTCAACTCGCACGGTGTCGTGCTGCAGTCGATCGGCGGAGGCGGCGGCACGGCCAGCGTGGCATCGGTTGGCGTGTCGGGCGACGGTTCTACGCCGAATTTCGACCTCAGCCTGGGCGGCGGCGGCGGCGCCTACAACACTGGCATCGCCTCACCCGTGTCGAACAGTTCAGGCGGGCCGATCGGCATGGAAGCCTGGCTGAACATCAGCACGACCGGCGAACATGCATTCGGCATGGTGGCGCAAAGCATAGGCGGCGGCGGCGGTATCGTGGCGTCGGGCGCGGCGGCCAACGTTGCGCAGATCGGAATCGGCGGAGGCAACACTGCCCAGGCGCTGGCGGGCGGCTCACTCAGCATCACGATTGGAAACTTCGGCAGCCAGGCCAGTTCGTCGAATCCGGCTGTCATTGCGACCAGCGGAGCCGGCTCGCATGGCATCGTTCTGCAATCCATCGGAGGCGGAGGCGGCATCGCCGGCTACACTGCCAACGGCGCCCTGTCGCCCGAATGGAATGGCACGGCCGTCACCGCGCCGCGCAGCGACGAAAGCACCGGCGGTGACGTCGTACTGCAGTTCACGGGCACGCTGACCACGGCGGGCGACGGCGCATTCGGAATCATCGCCCAGTCCATTGCCGATGGCGGCGGACTGGCCGGAGACAGCACAGGCAGCTACGCGGGTTCGGCGTACGATCACGCCGCACCGGACGCGATGGGTAACGGAGCGGGTAACGTATCGATCACGCAGAGCGGCACGCTCAGTGTAGGCGGCGAGAACGCCTACGCGATCTTCGCGCAAAGCGACGGCAACACCAGCAACTCGAGTGAGGTCAGCGTGTCGATCGGCGGAACTGTGACGGCAACCGCCGCCACAGGCGGCGGGGTGTGGATCGACGGCACGGCGCAGTCAAATACCGTCACCATCGACTCGGGCGCGTCGCTGTCGGCGGCCACCGCCATCAACAATACAGGCATCCGGCAAGTGGACGTGACCAACCACGGCAGCGTCGCCGGCAGCCAATACCTGAACGGTCGCGACGGGGCAGGCACCCTGCAGAATCAGGGCCAGGTACTGAAGGCGGACACGATCGATGGGTCAGTGATCAACCACGGCGAGTTCCTCGTTGGACATTCCCTGACCACGACACGCACGCAGGTCACCGGCAATTTCGACCAGACCTCTGACGGCGTGTTGCAGATCGGCGCCGACTTCATCAGCCAGTCGGCCGACCTGCTGCAGGTGGATGGCACGGCGACGCTCGGCGGGACGCTGCGTATTCAGGGCACCCGCCTGATGCCGGACCGACCGGTGGTGTTCCTGCGGTCGGCGCAGATCGATCCACGCACCGCACTGCGCGGCGGGTCCCCGCTGTTCGATTACACGACGACGTACTCGCAGGACCACGCGACGGTGGCGCTGGGCAGCGCCCATTTCGATACGGTGGCGCAGCAGTCCGGCGCGGGCCGGAATCTGCGCGAACTTGGTGACCACTTGCAGGACATCTGGGCGCGCGGCGGCGATGAGCGCCTGGCCGAAGTCTATGCTGGCTTCGACCAGGCCGCCCGGCAGGGCGCGGCCAGCTTCAATCAGGCTTTATCGAACCTGGCACCCGGCATATCCGCGGCGCCCGCCGCCCTGAAGCAGGCCGACATGGCGCGATTCGCAAGCTCCCTGCAGAGCTGCCCGCAGTTCCAGGGGGCAGACCCGCGCCTGGGTGAAACGTCTTGCGTATGGGGCAACATCGGTGCACGCAGCACCCGTGTCGACGGCAGCCACGGCACCTCGTCGTTCGAGGCGAGCGGCGTCACGTATCAGCTCGGCGTGCAGCAACAGGTCGCGCCAAAATGGTTCGTGGGCGTCTCGGCGGCCTACGAAAACGGCCATATGCGTGCCACCGATGGCCGCCAGAAACTCAGCGGCCACACTGGCTACCTGGGCGCCACGCTGAAATACGAAGATGGCCCTTGGATGCTGGCGGGCTCTCTGACGGGAAGTTATGGCAGCTACGACAGCACCCGCAGAATCAGTTCGTCCTCGGATGACGTCAGCGCGAAAAGCTCGCCGGATGTTTTCTCGCTCGGGCAAAGGCTTCGGGCCGCATACACGCACGACCTGGGCCGGGCCTACATCAAGCCGATGGTCGACCTGGACCTGATCTACACCCGCATGCCGTCGTACTCGGAACATGGAGCGGGCGCCTTGAATCTCAATTACGAAGCCAGCGACAAGTGGACGGCCATACTGACGCCTGGCGTGGAGATTGGCGGCCGGATCGACCTGGCCGGAAACCACGTGCTGCGTCCCTATCTGAACCTGGGGCTCAGCCTGAGCAGCACCGATCATTGGGACAGCTATGCCAGGCTCGAAGCGGCGCCTGCGGGCAGCCGCGCGGCCAGGTCCACGCTGGAATCGGGCCGCACATTCGGCCGGGTCACCGCCGGCATGCAGATATTCGGCGGCGAGGCTTTCGACGTGCGCCTGCAGTACGACGGCCTCTACTCCAGCCATGTGCAGAGCCACGGGGGCTCTCTGAAGGCGAGCTGGCGGTACTAGCAGCACCGATGCGGTCCGCGCGACGTTTGGCCCGACGTCGCACAAGGCTCGCCTGTTACGCCGTGACCTTTACACGTACGGCGCTTGCAGCCCTTCGGTGCGCAGCGCGCGCTGCACCGCAGGCCGCTCGAGTACGCGTTGCAGGTAGGGACCGATGTGCGGCATACCGCGAGCCGGGCGGTTGAAGCCGCGGGTCCAACGGCACAGCATCAGCACGTAGGGGTCCAGCACCGAATAGCGCTGCCCAAGGAACCAAGGTCCATCGGCGCGCGCCAGATGCGCGTCGATTTGCTCGAGCAAGCCGTCGATACGCGCTTCGGCGTGCGCCTTGACCTGTGCCGCTGCGTCCGCGTTGCCTGCCTCGACCCAGCGGTCCGGATAGAAATAGAGCAGGGCGGTGGATTGCAGCGTGTTGGTACACCACATCAGCCACTTGTAGCACTGCGCCCGCTCCGCCGTACCCAGCGCAGGGGCCAGTTGTTTTTCGGGGTATCGGTCGGCCAGATGCAGGCAGATGGCTGCCGATTCGTACAACACGAGATCGCCGTCGACCAACACCGGGATCAGGCCGTTGGGGTTGAGGGCGAGGTAGGCCGGGTCTTTGTGGCCATTGTTCGCGCGATCTACCAGGCTCAGCTCGAAGGGCTGGCCAATTTCTTCGAGCAGGCAATGCGGCGCCATGCTCGCGTTGCCGGGGTAGTAGTAAAGCTTCATCAGAACGGGTCTCCGGAAGTGGGGCGGACCATTCCAGTCGACGGTCCGGTTAGCGTTTTAGCAAACTCCGGCGCCCCTGGCGACGCCCGTTTTTTCAGGCAGCCGGCAAAACCTGCCGCCGGGTGCCATGCCTGGGCCGGCGTGCAGTGCTCCCCATGCGAGTGTCGCGCCTCGGCGCGAGCCAGGGCACCCGGACCAGCGACCCCCCAGGCCGCCAGGCATCATTCTTGCTGTCCGTCCCCGATATCCTGGCCCAACCCGCGTCACTGGAAGGAGGCAATCGCGTGACCCAACTCGTTCAACATCGATATGCATTGACGGTGCATCCACTGCATGCCGTCTTCCTGGCGGGCGTGATTCCCCTGTTCCTGGGCACCATGCTGGCCGACCTTGCCTATGCAAAGACTTACCACATCCAATGGAGCAACTTCGCATCGTGGCTGCTGGTGGGCGGCCTGGTATTCGGCGCCGTGGCGCTGGTGCTCGCGATCATCGACGTCTGCATGCCTAGACGCCGCTGGCCCGGCGCGGCCGTCTACGTGCTTGTGTTGCTGGCGATGTGGATCGTGGGTTTCTTCAACGCCCTGATGCATGCCCGCGATGCCTGGGCAAGCATGCCCACAGGGTTGGTGATGTCCGTCATCACGGTCGTGCTGGCTTGCCTGGCCACCTGGCTGGGGTTCCGCGCGCCGCATTTGAGGGGCGCCGTATGAAAAATATCACCGCTATCGCCCTGATACCACTAATGGCCGCAGCCGGCGTATGCCTCGCCCAGCTGAGCCCCGATCAATATGGTCCCGATCCCAAACTGCCCAAGCCACAGCGCGGCGTGTTGCCGGACATGGTCATTGCGGAACCGGCAGAGTGGGGCGACAAGCTGCCCACCGTGCCGGACGGCTATTCCATCCAGGCCATCGCGACAGGCCTCAAGATTCCCCGGCAGACCCTGGTCTTGCCCAACGGCGACATCCTGGTGGCAGAGGGCAGGGGCGGCAACGCGCCGGCGCTCAAACCGAAGGACGTGATCGCGGGCATCATGAAGTCGCGTGGCACCAGTTCGGTGAAGGGAGGCAACCGCCTGACCCTGCTGCGCGACCCCGAGGGGGACGGCACCTACGAGGCCTCGGTATTTGCCGAAGACCTCAACGCACCCTACGGGCTGGCCCTGGTGGGGAATAATCTGTATGTGGCCAACCAGGACGCCCTGGTGCGATTCGATTATCAGCCGGGCCAGACCAAGGCCAGCGGCCCCCCCGAAACGCTGACGCCATTGCCCGCCGAGATCAACCACCACTGGACCAAGGCTCTGACCGCGAGCGCCGACGGACAATACCTTTATGTCGGTATCGGCTCCAATAGCAATATCACCGAGCGAGGCATGACCGCGGAGGCCGACCGCGCCATGATCTGGCGGGTCAACGCCCGCACCGGCGAACATAAGGTATATGCCACGGGCTTGCGCAATCCGACAGCGCTCACCATCCAGCCGGGCACCGGCCAGTTGTGGGCGGTGGTCAATGAGCGCGACGAGATCGGCCCCGATCTGGTACCGGACTACCTGACGTCGGTTCAAGAGGGCGCCTTTTATGGCTGGCCGTTCAGTTACTGGGGGCAGAATGTCGACGACCGCGTGCGTCCCCAGAACCCCGCCAAGGTCGCGGCTGCGATCAAGCCCGATTACAGCCTGGGCGCACACGTCGCCGCGCTGGGGGTCGCATTTTCCGACGGCAGCATGGGCGGCAAGTTTACCGACGGCGCCTTCGTCGGAGAGCACGGCAGCTGGAACCGCAGCGAGCCCGTGGGTTACAAGGTGGTGTTCGTCCCGTTCAAGGACGGCCGGCCATCCGGCATCCCGGTGGATTTCGTGGCCGGCTTTCGCGACGACGATGGCACGACGCGCGGACGCCCGGTGGGCGTGACGCTGGACCCGCGCGGCGCCCTGATCGTTGCCGACGACCTATCGAATACGGTCTGGCGCGTGACGCCGAACCAGGCCGCGCCGCCGCAGCCTTCGCAGCCATCGCCGCAGCAGCAGACCCCGCCGCAGCAGGATTCCCCCGCGCAGCCCACGCCGGCCAGCCCGGACCAGCCGCCGGCCACGGTAGCTCCGGCGCCAGCCGGAAACAGTTGAGCCCGCATCCCTGGGCTATTCTTCACCGGCCGCGCCGGCCCCTGCTTCGGGGCCGGGCGCGCCGCGCGCCGGGCGCGGATGACATGCGCCCCTGACTTCTATCGCTGGCCCGTCTACCCATGGTGATACCCCGCAGCCTGACTTCCGGACCGAATCGCGCGGCCTTCGTGCTGTGCGGCGCGCTGGTTCCAGCGATGAGCAGCGAGGCGTCGGCGCAAACTGCAGCCGAGGCCCCGACCCTGGAGCCGGTGATTGTGACCAGCGTCCATTACAGCGCGTCGCTGCTGGACACCCCGGCCTCGGTCAACGTGGTCCAGGGCGATCTGCTGCGCTTCGACTCGCCAGGGATCAGCCTGGCCGAAAGCATGGGCATCGTACCGGGCCTTCAAATCCAGGACCGCCAGAACTACGCACAGGACCTGCAGATGTCGGTTCGCGGATTCGGCGCCCGGTCTACCTTCGGCGTGCGTGGCGTGCGGCTGTACGTCGATGGCATTCCGGCCACCATGCCGGACGGTCAAGGCCAGACGTCGAACATCGATCTGGCCTCGGCGCAACGAATCGAAGTGCTGCGCGGCCCTTTTTCGGCGCTGTATGGCAATTCTTCGGGCGGGGTCGTGCAAGTGTTCACAGAGACTGGCGAGAGCCCGCCACGGGTGCAGGGGAAAGTGTCGGCGGGCAGCTATGGCACCTACAACTTCGGCGTCAAGGCCAGCGGCGCCACGCAGAGCCTCGACTACGTGCTGAGCGCCCATCGACTCACTACCGAGGGCTATCGCGATCACAGCGGCGCGCGCAAGAACCTGGGCAACGCCAAGCTGGGACTGCAACTCGACGATGCCGGCCGGCTCACGCTGGTGGTCAACAGCGTGGACCTGCATGCCCAGGATCCCATGGGCCTCACGCGCGAACAGTATGAGCAGGACCCGCGCCAGGCTACCCCGCAGGCCAGCCAGTACAACACGCGCAAATCCGTGCGGCAGACGCAGGGCGGTCTGCTATATGAGCGACAGGTCGATGCCGACAACGAACTGCGCGCCATGCTGTACTTCGGGCAACGCGACATGACGCAATATCTGTCCATCCCCGCGGCCGTCCAATTGAATCCGGGGCAGGCGGGCGGGGTGATCGGCCTGGAACGCCAGTACGCCGGCATGGACCTGCGCTGGACGACGCGCATGGAGCTGGCCGGCCGGCCCCTCACACTGGTAGGTGGCCTCGCATATGACCATCTGCACGAAGACCGAAAAGGATACGAGAACTTTCTCGGTCCGGCGCTCGCACCCAGCCAACTTGGTGTGAAGGGGCGCCTGCGCCGCGACGAAACCAATCGCGTCTACAACGTCGATCCGTATCTGCAGGCATCGTGGCAGGTCGCGCCGAGCTGGACCGTCGACGCCGGGCTGCGGTACAGCTCGGTCAGCTTCGATTCCGACGACCACTATGTTGAGGATGGCAACGCGGACGACAGCGGTTCAGCGCGATATCGCAGGGCGCTGCCCGTGACGTCGGTGCGTTACGCGCCTACGCCCGGCAGCAGCGTCTATGCCTCGTATGGCCAGGGTTTCGAGACGCCCACGACCAATGAAGTTTCATACCGGCCCGATGGCAGGGCAGGGCTGAACCTGGGGCTGCAGCCCGCCATCAGCCATAACTACGAAGTGGGCTACAAGTCCGAATGGGGAGCGGGCCTGTTTTCCGTGGCGGCGTTCCACACCGATACACGCAACGAAATCGTGGCAGCGGGCAGTGCCAACGGGCGCACCTCGTATCGGAACGGCGGGCGTACCCGCCGCAACGGTGTCGAGCTGGCCTGGAGCGGCCGCCTCGCATCCGAATGGCGGGCCGACGTGGCCTACACCTGGATAAATGCCCGCTACCGCGACGATATCGCCGGCTCGGACATACGCGCCGGCAACCGCATTCCCGGCATCGCGCGGCAGATGCTTTACGGCGCGCTGGAATGGGCCCCGGCGCAGGGGTGGCGTGCGGGGGTCGAGGGCAGGTACCTGGGCAAGATATATGTGGACGACGCCAACAGCGATGCCGCCGCGAGCTATTTCGTGGCTGCGGCATCCACCGGCTACCGCTGGCAGCACAAGGCGTGGACCTGGGACGCCTACGCGCGGGTAGACAATCTGTTCGACCGCGACTACATCGGCTCGGTCATTGTCAACGATGGAAATGGCCGGTATTTCGAGCCGGCGGCTGGCAGGAACTGGAGCGCAGGCATGATGGTGTCATATGCGTTCTGAACTCCACCGGCGAGCGACATAAAAGCGCCGCCGCCGTAGTCTGGTTCTGTCGCGCGGTGTTTGTTCTATCCATGATCTTCCTCGGCAAGTACCGTCCGGAATCGGAAAATCTCCTTCTACGGACCCAGACATGCCCACGACCCAGACAACACCGAAATCAAACTTTGCTGCCGCCATCGTCGCAGCCAGCCTGACCGTTGCGGCGGCAGGTGCTGGGGCGACCGAACGGGCGCAGCCCGCGCCGGCGTCCCAATCCGCCGCTTCGCTGGCCGTGGTGATGGAGTTTCTGGAAAACACCGCGCCCGACAAGGTCGAGGCCGCCGCTCAGAGGCTGGTGGCGCCGGACGCCACGTACGTGTCTCTCAATTTCGACAATCCCGAGCTCAAGCAGATTCTTCCGTGGACCGGCACGAACAAGGGGCCGACGGCCTTCAGCAGCGTTTTCATGCAAGTCGCCAACTACTGGAACATCGAAGACTTCGCCATCACCGACAGCATCGCGTCTGAAGAAACGGTGGCGATCTTCGGCAAGTTCACCTATAGGTCGGTAGCCGTCGGCACGGCGTTCACTTCGCCGTTTTCCATCCATGCCAAGGTGCACGACGGGAAGATGACGTACTTCCAGTTCATGGAAGATACCTACGCCTCGGCCAGTTCGTTCCGGCAGTCGGGAGCGTGGACGGTAAAGACAACCAAAGACAAGGCTCCGTTCACGGTCACCGGCACTCCGAAACCCTGACCGGAAAGGCGCAAGCGCGCAACAGGGCGGCTTGAGGCCGCAACAGCGCGGGCCCGACCCCGGGTGCGCCCACACCCGATGCCGCGCTATCGACGGCCCGCGCCATCATGCGGGCTGCTTGGCCGCCCAGCGATTCAGGTTAGGGGCGAAAGCGGTCAGGGCGGGCCCAGGCTTGGGCTGCTCATAACCACTGCTTTACATAATACACATTATGCGTATTTGATTGTCGCCGTACCTCTGGCAAAAATGGCCGTCTCACGGGCCGCGCCCCGCTGGCGCTCGTAACGTCCGGACCATCGTCGCAGCACGCAATTCCACCCGAAACTTAGGCGCCGCCGGTGCACCGCCATGGCGCGGGCTTACATGGACCAATAATCGGTAACGCCTTGATGGGTGCGAGCTGCCGTACGCTAATGCGTCCAAAAAGGCCCCGGCACTTCGCCGGTTTGGCTATCTGGAGCATTCGATCCCCGACATCAGGCCCGGCACGTTCCACGAACGTGGCAAGGCGTTTCCCGAAAGCACGCGATAGGAAAAGCAGCGATGAATGGAAGAAATGGGCAATTTATTAATGCACCAGACCTGTTCCTGCAGGCCAATGTGGTCAACACGATCCGAGGCCTGTCCGCGACCCCGGGGCAAGCATCCAGCACGGGTCTTGCAAGCCTCATCGCCGCCGCCAATATTCGCAAGCAAGCCCAGTTCGATTTGGTTGTCCAGCAAGAGGTGGATGACGGGCGCATCGTCCACGACCTCTGCATGGGCAATTCCGCCGTCACTAATGACACGCCCATCACGGGTTACTGGTGTCCCTACTATTCCGGCAACATCCTGCCGGGCTGGGTCGATATTCCGCGCCATAGCCCGCAACACCGATTCATGTTCACGCCTGCCATGAATGGCTGCGCTTTCGTGGTGACGAACTCACCCCTGGGCAGAGAATGGTTTCGCGTCTATCACAACCAGCACCCTCACAGTCGTTCCATCGCCGATCTCATCAAGCGCGAATCCGGAGATACGCTGGAATCCTGCTTTTCTTTCGAGGATTACGGCGCTGACGCCCATCCCAACGCCTTCAATTTCTTGTACTACCGGAACTCAACCTGGATGTACGTCAGCCAGCCGCAGACCTTGATACCGGAAGCCAAGAGCTTCAGAGTCGGCTTTCGCCCCAAAGGCGCGGTCGTCACTCGCAGTGTGTTCTGATCTGCTTTCGTCCGGCCGACCCGGTCAAGTCGCAAGTTGCGTGACGCCATCCAGGCTGGCTTGTGCCTTGCGCGCCGCGAGCATCAAGCCCAGCCTGCGGCTTTCCGCCACCGCGCTCCGCCAATATTCGCGCGCCTGGTCGTGATTGCCCTGAAGCGCCGCCACATTGCCCCGCAAGCACAAATAATCGCCGCGCATGAACAAGCTGCCGAACCGCTCCATTGCGTCGGCGGCGCGGTGCGCGGCGTTGGTGGCCTCGTCCACCTGATCCAGTTCCAGGCTTGCCCCCGCAAGCAGTAATTCCAGTCCGCACTGCAAAACCGGCATGCCGGTGCGAGCGGCCTCGATGGCGCGCCTGATTTCGTCGAGCGCCTCGGGCATGCCCTGCCGCGCCCTCACCCATCCTGACAGGCCGTCGGACAACCCATACCAGAGCGCGAAGTCGCCGCTGTGAGCTGTGGCGCGAACCGCTTCTACGGTGCGCAGCGCCGCTTCGTCTTCGCCGCGGCGGCGATGGATCTCGCCCAGCATCGACAGGCAGAGCACGCGACTGGCCGCGTGCGCCAGCTTGTCGGCGTCCGCCAATCCCGATTTTGCCGACGCAAGGCCTTCGTCCTCACGGCCTTGCAGCGTCAGCGCCCAGCCCAGCACGGCTTTCGCGGCGCAGACGCCATCAGCGCCCCAGCGGGCAAAGCGCATGGAATGGTCGGGCTGCCCGCCCAGGGTATGAATGCTGGCCCGCAACCATCGTTCGGCGGCCACCATGTCTGCGCTCAGCAGCTTGCTGAAGCCGCAGGCATATTGCGCACGGCTCAGCATGGCGGCATCGCCGCTCTGTTCCGCATGGCGACGCATGCGTTCGGCATGATGCAGGCTTTCGGAATGGGTTCGCGTGCTCAAGGCGACCGTCCACGCGCCCCAGAGCTGCAGGAATTGTGTACCCGCATCAGCATTGTGCTGCTGCAACTCGGCGGTGCGAGCATAGGCCTGCGAGGTTTCGGCCGCCCCGCCCCCCTTCAGCGCCGCGAATACCGAGCCACGCAACAACTGCACCTCGAGTTCGGCCGCGCGACGCGCGGCCCCATCGGAGATGAACTGCAGCGCCTGCAAGGCGCGTTCGGTCAGCGCGTGCGCCTCGGCCATGCCGGACTGCGCCAGCGCGTCCCGCGCGGCCAGGCACCACCATCGGGCCGCGCTGGCATGCTGCGCAAGTTCCAGATGCCGCGCAATGTAGGCGGGCTCGATCGACCCGGCCGCAGACCCCAGCTCGATCAGGGAGTGGGCCAGGACCTCGTGCTGGTCGCGGCGCTGGGCAGCGCTCAGCGTGTGGTAAATGGCCTCGCGCACCAGCGCATGGCGGAACCTGGCGGGCATGCCCTCCTCTATCAGGCCCCGGTGGCGCAGTTGGTGCAACACCTCGGCGACACTACCGGTTTCAACACCCGCGGCCTGCGCCGCGCGCGGCAACAGCGCTTGATCGACCTGCCCGGCCGTGGCGACAAACTGGATCAGCCTTCGCGCCACCGGGTCCAGGTCGGAAAGCCGCGCCGCAATCAGGTCGGCAACGACGGGCGCGACGCCCATCTCGGCGCCCAGTTCGGCCTGGTGCACCAGTTCTTCCGCATACAGCGGTATCCCGTCGGCATCCGCCACGATCCGGGCGCGCAACTTCGGCGACAGGCGCTGGCCCCGGGAACGATGGGCGACCAACTCGGCCATGGCCTGCCGCTCCAGGGGCTTGAGCAACAGCTCATGCGCCGGCCCGTCGTACCTGAACTCTTCACGTGCCGTGAGCAGCAGCATGGTGGGGCCCGATTGCCCCTGTTTCGCCAGCAACTCGATCAGTTCGACGCTGGACGCGTCCGCCCAGTGCAGGTCTTCCCAGACGAGCAGCAATGGACGCCGCGGCTCGCTGCGGAACGTCACGATCGCGGCCAGGGCCTGCATCAGAGCCCCGCGGAGCAATTCACCCGGCGCGCCGCGTTCGTGTCCGCGCTCTGGAAACAGCATCCGGCGCAGACTGCCGCGTATCGACTCGTCGAGCCTCACGCGCTGGCACACCGAGGCGACGAACTCGCGCTGGGCATCGGGCTGCGCCAGGGCGTCCTGGATACCGCCCCACTCTGCCGCCAAGCTGCGCACAATGCATTCGCGCACCGCGTGAAAAGGCGTATGGTCATGGCCTTCGGTACAGGCCAGCGACCTGACCTCGCCTCGCGTGTGACGCACATACTCCATCATGACCCTGGTCAGCAGCGATTTCCCAATGCCGGCCTCGCCTCGCACCAGGGTGACCGCCGGCAACTCCGTCAACGGCAGCCGGCTCCAGAGGCTGGTCAGGTGGTCGAACTCGCGAGCCCGGCCAAACATGCGCCGCACCAGTTTTGCTTCGAGCTGTGTGTGCAGCAAGTATCGCTGGTGACCGTGCCGCTTGTCGGCGCGGGTGGCGAAATCCCCGGCCAGACGATCCCGGGCCGATGCGCTGAGCAAGATGTCGCCAGGATCCGCAAGATAGGCCAGGCGCATCGCGCGCAGGCTGACGAGTGCACAGGCATTCGGCCCCGAGCCTGCGTCCACCAGGGCGATCTCGGCGTGCATCCCCATGCCCACATGTACCCCATCGGGCAGCGTGATCTGCCGAATGGCGCAGGCCAGGCTGGCGGCGGCATGCGCCGGCCTTTCCGCAAGCCTGGGATAACCATAGACGACGACCAGACTGCTGTCCGCCCCGACCTGCACGCTGGCCCCATCGCCGCGTATCGCTTCGAGCAGTTGTCCGCGGGCCGCCTGAAGGCTCTGCAGGGCTTGCTCGTGACAGCCGGCCGACTCATCCAGAGACAGGGCCAGCGCCAGGACGGCCACGGGCTGGTGCTGCGGTGGCTGCGCGGCCCGCTGCGCAGGAAATGCGGCATTGGCCAGTACCGGCTCCGACTCGATCAGCGCGCGCGTCTGCTCCGTGGGTTCGGAATCGTAGCGGTCTCGCAAGATGCCGGCGCAATGCTGATAGGCAAGCATGGCCGCTTCGCGGTTGCCGCTGTCCCGCAGCAGGCGGATCAGGTGGCGATGCGCGCTTTCGTCTTCGGGATGATGGTGCACCCACTGCCGGGCGATTTCGAGGGCCTGCTCATGCTCTCCCGTCTGGGCCAGCCGGGCCAGCAACGCACTGCGGCACTCGGAAATATCGCGCTCGATGCGTGACTGCCAGCTGGTCTTCCAGGCCGTGAAGGCTTCGCTGTCTGGCAGGTCCGAATACTCGAGAAAGGCGCCGCGGTCGTACCCCAGACGCTGCTCGAGCGTCAAGGATTCGTAGCCGCTCGCGCCGATGATGGCGAGCGCGTCCACCGTGATGACTTCCGGGTTCAGGGCCAGGGTGCTGCTGGTGGTGATCCAGGCGTCGGGTACGGATTCGAACAGGCGCCTGAGGACAAACAGCGCATGCCTCAGGTTGGCCCGGCCATCATTCGTATCCGCCGGCCACAGCATGTTGGCCAGTTCGCTGCGCGAGTGCGGCCTGCCTTGCGCCAGCGCCAGCATGGCGAGCAGCAGCTTGGGCTTGATATAGCTGATCGCGTGGCGGCCGTTGACGTCGGCAATGGTGACGTCGAATTCGCCGAGCAGCCGCAGGTGGACAGGCCGAATCAGGCTCGGGTGCATAGCGGACCCAATGACGAGAACCTTGCGACCCGCCAAGGCAGTCCAGGGCCAAGCCTGCCTGCCATGCTGCCCCATACCGCGCTGGGCCTTAGTTTCTCTCGGTTGAAAATCGATCGCTAAAGTGCCGGCGTGCAGCGCATCAACGCTCAGTTGGCGTTGAGTGCCCGACGAGTGTACCGAATACTTGCGGGCTGCATCAACATTTCACCCGGTTCCCGGCGTCGACGGATCCGTTGCCGCCGGATCAGGCAGAGGCCAGGCGGGCCGCGCCAGGCGGCGGCCATGCGCCGGACGGCCGCTGGGGCGACCACAGATAGCTGCCGTCCAGTTCCTGGTATGACCGGCAGCCGATCTGTGTCATCACCATATCGAGCTCGCTGCGCACGATCTGCAATGCCCGCTCCGCGCCCGCCTGGCCGCCCGCCGCGACGGCGTACAGCGTGGGCCTGCCGAAGATGGTCGACGAGGCGCCCAGCGCGCGCGCAATCGCGACGTCCGAACCCCGGCGCACTCCGCTGTCCAGGATGAGCGTCATGCGATCGCCAACCGCGTCGCGGATGGCGGGCAACATATCCAGCGGCGCCGGCGCCGCATCGAGCTGGCGGCCGCCATGGTTGGACACCACCAGCCCATCCACCCCCATCCGCTGCGCATCGCGCGCATCCTCCGGATGCAGCAGGCCCTTGATCACCAGCGGGCCGTCCCAGGCGTTGCGAATACGCCGCATGTGTTCCCAGCTGATCATGGGCGCGGGCGTCAGGGTGCCATACAGATCGGCCACGGCTGCGGCGTCGGCGCCCGCGGGCGCATACGGCTTCCAGTTCTGCATCATGGGTATCCCGCCGGTGCGCAGATAACGCATGACCCATCCCGGATGTCCCAACGCTTCCAGCACGACGCCGGCCGTCATGCGGAATGGCCGCGAGAACCCATTGCGACGATTGCGTTCGCGGTTGGAATTGACCGGCACATCGACGGACACCACCAGCACGCGCGAGCCGGCTTCACGGGCACGCCGGACCAGGTCGTCGTTGATGCGTTCGTCGCTGGTGCAATACATCTGGAACCAGACGTGCTCGGGCGCGACGGCGATGGCATCTTCCCAGGCCGCGTTGCTGGCGCTGGAAAGCAGGAACGGCACGTCGGCGCGACGCGCCGCCGCCGCCAGCAGCAGGTCCGCCCCGGGCCGGAACAGGCCGGCCAGGCCGGTGGGTGAAATGCCGATGGGACTCGCATAGCGACACCCGAACAGTTCGACGGACTGATCGCGGTGGGACACGTCGCGCAGGTAGCGCGGCACCAGGCAGAAGCGTTCGAATGCCGCGCGGTTGCGCTGCAGGCATAGCTCGCCGTCTGCCCCCCCATCGATGAAATCGAAGGCAATGCGCGGCAACTTGCGCCGCGCCATTACGCGCAGGTCTTCCAGGTTGATGGCGGATTCTACGTTCACGGTACGGCTCGGGTGAAATGGCAACGCCGTTACCATAAGCGAGCTTGCGCGCGCCGCCGCGGCCTGGCGCGGCGTCTATTTCATATATTGAACTTGTCCGCTTCGCTTTCCAGCGCCGCCGCGATGTCTTGCAGCGCGACGCGCAATTCAGGCAGGCGCGCCTCGCCATAGAGTTCTGCCGTGCCAATCAGGCAGACCGCGGCGTAGGCATCGCCGCGCGCGTCACGCAGGGGCATTCCCAGCGCGTGCACGCCCGGCACCACGTCGCCGAGATTCACGCCCCAGCCGTGCCGGTCCGAACGTTCCTGCATTCTCTGCAACGCATGCAGCCGTTGCGTGCCATGGCCGGACACCTCCTGCGCGACGTTGCTGCGCAACACGACTCGGGCTTCTTCGGGCGGCAGGGTCTGGATGATGGCGACGCCCCCGACCGAAGTGAACAAAGGACGGCGCGTGCCCACCTGCACCATCAGGCCGGACAATTGCAGGGTGCCCGTCCTGACGCTGCAGACGTATTCCGTCCCGCTGCGCATCAGCAAAAGGCAGATTCCCCCCATGCGGCGCGCGAAGGCATGCAGCAGGGTCTCTGCCCTGCGCTGGAACTGCACGCGCGCGGGTACCGCCAGCCCCAGTTCGTACATCAGCGGCCCCGGCAGATAGCGGCGATCGTCGGCGCGTTGCACCACCAGGCGCTCTTCGACCAGACAGGCGAGCATGCGATGCACCGTACCTTTGTCCTGCTGGCAGGCCGCCGCCAGATCGGACAGCCGCCAGCCGAAATCCGGCCGCGTCGCGATCATGCGCATCAGCTTGATTCCCCGGCCCAGGCTCTGGGTGCCCGTGCGGTCGGGGGTGGCCGCCCGCGCGGGCAGCGACATTGCGAGGTCTTCGAAATCCATGCTCCCCCCTCCTCCGTGGCTTCGCGTATCGACTGTGAGGCTCGGGCTGGTGCGTGCGGCCGGTGCCCCGCAGCAATTCCCGAATTTTTTTCGTCCGCTGACTATACAGGCTTGCCGGCTGCGCGTAGACGGCCGCGCCCGCGGGCGCGGCCCACAGCGGCCGGCGGACTCCCGCTGCGAAGCCTCGCCCAGTCGAACGTTCACATGTTGAATCATCGGGAACGACGTGCCAAGGCCCGCGTCCTATTCCTGGAACCCCAGGAGCGTGCTGATGGCGCGCGCCTCCTGCCTGACGGCCGTGGCGATGGGCCCCTCGACAGACGCATCGAACCCGCCCGTGGCTCCCAGCGCCGTGAGCACCGCGCAAGTGTGCCCGGTGTAGTCGAAGACCGGCGCGGCCACCGCACTGATGCCCTTCAGGTTCGTATCGCGAACCGTGGCGCAGCCGTCCGCGCGCACCGCATGCCGCAATGCCGGGATCGGGTCGCCACTTGGCAGCTGTGCACGCTGCTCGGGCGGCGCGGCGTCGAGCTCGGCCTGCGCGCGAGCCAGCACTGCCGCCTCATCCAGTTGCGCCAGGAACACCCGCCCGGTGGCAGACCACAACAAGGGCATGACCGACCCGACGCGTACATTCACCGTAACCGGCAACCCCGGTTCTTCGAATCGCACGATGGTGGGCCCCTTGTTGCCCATGACCGACAGGAAACAGGTGACCTCCAGTGATTCCCGCAGACGTATCAGCGCGAGCTCGGACAGGCGTATGGGATCGGCCTGGCGCATGGCCGCCACACCCAGAAGCAGAGTCTGCAGGCCCAGGTAGTACTGCTGCGTGCCGGAATCCTGCTGCACCAGGCCTTCTTCGACCAGGCTGGCCAGGTAACGATGCACCTTGGCCGGACTCTCCTGCACGTGCGTTGCCAGCGCGGTGAGCGAGGCCCGGCCACCCAGCCGCGCCAGGCCCTTCAGCACGGCCATACCCGTTTCGGCAGCTTGCACGCGCTGGCGCCGGCGGTCGGAACTCGATGCGGAATCAGGCCGCGCTGAGAGCGGCCGAGGCAATTTCGTGGGCATGCGGGGTCCTGTCGGGTAGGGAAAATCCTCACGGATTTGCGGCTTCATTGAATTACGCATAGCGTATATCATTTACGCAACAAGAAGAACCGCGCGGTTCCGATGCGCACCTCTGGAGAGAGACCATGTCCCTACGCAAGTCCCTGTTTACGCTGGGCCTGTTGGCCTTGCCCCTGCTGGCGACCACCGGCGTCCACGCCCAGGATTACCCCAGCAAGCCGTTGCGCTGGATCGTGCCGTATGCCGCAGGCGGCGGCTCCGATTTCCTGGCCCGCACCATCGGCCAGGGCCTGTCCGAGCGCATCGGGCAGCCCGTGGTGGTCGACAACAAACCCGGCGGCAACACCGCGATCGGCGCGTCCGAGACCGCGCGCGCGGCGCCGGATGGCTACACCATGCTGTCGGCAGACAACGGCACCCTGGTCTTCAATCCGGTGCTGTACTCGCAGCTGTCCTACGACGCCAGCAAGGATCTGGCGCCCGTCACACTGATGGGCCGTTTCCCGATGATTCTGGTTGCCGGTCCGGGAAGCAAGGCCAGCGATGTGAAGTCGTTCATTGAAGAGGCACGCAACCAGAAGTCGGGCATGGACTTCGCTTCGGCTGGCGCGGGCAGCCCGCACCACCTTGCAATGGAACTCTTCAAGGTCGAGACCGGGCTGAACATGGTGCACGTGCCCTACCGAGGCGCCGCCCCCGCCCTGGCCGACGTGGCGGCAGGCCAGGTGCCCGCCATGATGGTCGACATGGCGGCCGGCGCCGGCTTCATCAAGGCGGGCAAGGTCCGGCCGCTGGCAGTGGCCAACGCCACCCGACTGCCGCAATTGCCCGACGTGCCCACCTTTGCCGAGCTGGGCTACAAGAATGTCGAGGCTGCCGCGCTGGTGGGGCTGGTGGTGCCGGGGAAGACACCGCCCACGGTGATCGATGCCCTGAACAAGCAGGTCGTGGCCGCGATCAACGAACCCTCGGTGAAGCAGCGTCTGGTCGACTTCGGTGTTGAACCGGTGGGCAACACCTCCGCCGAGTTCAACGCCCTGCTCGAGCGTGAACGCGCCCGCTGGCACAAGCTGATCGCCGATCTGAACATCAAGCTGGACTGAGGTTTGCGCGTCATGACCCATACCGCAACGGACCGCCCGACGGGCTGCCCTGTAGACCATACTGCTGCGCCGGGCCCGGGCTGCCCCGTCAGCCCGCGTGCGGCCGAATTCGACCCGTTTGGCGATGCTTACCAGCAGGACCCGCCCGAGTACGTGCGCTGGGCACGCGAGCAGGAGCCGGTGTTCTACAGCCCCAAGCTAGGGTATTGGGTCGTGACGCGTTATGACGACATCAAGGCGATCTTCCGCGACAACCTGACCTTCAGTCCTTCCATCGCACTCGAAAAAATCACACCCACCGGGCCGGAAGCCAATGCCGTGCTCGAATCTTACGGCTATGGCATGAGCCGCACGCTGGTCAACGAAGACGAACCCGCGCACATGCCCCGGCGGCGCCTGCTGATGGACCCGTTCACGCCAGCCGAACTCAAGCATCACGAGCCCATGGTGCGCCGGCTCACGCGCGAATATGTCGATCGCTTTATCGATGACGGACGGGCCGACCTGGTCGACCAGATGCTCTGGGAAGTGCCGCTGACCGTGGCACTGCACTTCCTCGGTGTACCCGAAGAAGACATGGACATGCTGCGCAAGTACTCCATCGCGCACACCGTGAACACCTGGGGCCGGCCCCGGCCGGAAGAACAGGTGGCCGTGGCACACGCAGTGGGCAATTTCTGGCAGTTCGCCGGAAAGGTGCTCGACAAGATGCGGCGCGATCCGTCCGGGCCTGGCTGGATGCAGTACGGGATACGCAAGCAGCAGGAGCACCCGGACATCGTCACCGACTCCTATCTGCATTCCATGATGATGGCCGGCATCGTCGCCGCCCACGAAACCACGGCCAATGCGTCCGCCAACGCGATCAAGTTGCTGCTGCAACATCCCGATGCGTGGCGCGACATCTGCGAAGACCCCGGGCTCATCCCCAACGCGGTGGAAGAATGCCTGCGGCATAACGGTTCGGTCGCCGCCTGGCGCCGCCTGGCCACGAAAGATGTGGAAATCGCCGGCGTGCGCATCCCCGCGGGCGCCAAACTGCTCATCGTGTCATCGTCGGCCAATCATGACGAACGCCACTTCGTGGACGCCGACCTGTTCGACATCCGCCGCGAAAACGCCACCGACCAGCTCACGTTCGGCTACGGCTCGCACCAGTGCATGGGAAAAAATCTCGCGCGCATGGAAATGCAGATCTTTCTTCAAGAGCTTACCCGCCGCCTGCCGCACATGCGCCTTTGCGACCAGGTCTTCACCTACGTGCCCAATACGTCGTTCCGCGGACCCGAGCATCTGTGGGTCGAATGGGATCCGGCTATGAACCCGGAACGACGACATCCCGAATTGCTGCAGGCATGCCATCCCGCACGCATTGGCGAGCCCACCGTACACGCCATCACGCGTACCGTCGTGGTGGAACGTGCCGATCCGGCCTGCCACGGCGTCCTGAGGCTGCGACTGGCCGGCACCGACGGCAAGCCGCTGCCGCGCTGGGCGCCGGGCGCGCACATCGACATCGAATGCGGCGACACGGGCATGTCGCGCCAGTATTCGCTGTGCGGCGATCCGGACGACACATCCGCCTACGAGATCGCGGTACTGAACGAACCCCAGGGCCGGGGCGGCTCGGCCTGGATCCATCGGCAGCTCAAGGCGGGAGACCGGCTGCGCCTGCGTGGACCGCGCAACCACTTCAGGCTCGACCCGGATGCGACCCGGGCGGTTTTCATTGCCGGCGGCATCGGCATCACACCTATCAGTGCCATGGCGCGGCGGGCCCGCGCCCGCGGCATCGAATATCAGCTCCACTACAGCGGCCGTTCCCGCGCCGGCATGGCCTTGCTCGACGAACTCCAGGAACTGCACGGCGACCGCCTGCATGTCTACATATCGGACCAGCAGCAGCGCAACGACTTTACCGCCCTGCTGGATCGCCTGGCCCCGCACACACAGCTGTACGCCTGTGGTCCGCAGCGCATGCTCGATGCCCTGGCCCAGGCGTGCTCGATCAAGGGTTGGCCCGACGACGCATTGCGTGTCGAGCATTTTCACTCCACGGTGGGCGCACTGGATCCCACGCGCGAACATGCCTTCCAGGCCGAACTGAAGGACTCGGGCATCGTCGTGCAGGTCGGTGCCGGACAGACCCTGCTCGCGGCCTTGCGGGCCGCGAATATCGACGTTCAGAGCGATTGCGAAGAAGGCCTGTGCGGCTCATGCGAGGTGCGGGTCCTGGAAGGCGAGGTCGACCATCGCGATGTAGTGCTGACGCGCGCCGAGCGCGCAGCGAATACCAAGATGATGTCGTGCTGCTCGCGTGCGGCGGGCGGGAAGATCGTGCTGGAGCTGTAGGCGCCCAGCGCGGCGCGGCGCGATTCTTGCTGGGTGTAGGCTCCTGACCAGCCTGCCCTGCCATGACTTCTTCGGACTCGCATGCAAGCGCCATACGGATCGGGATATCGGGTTGGCGATATCCCCCCTGGCGCGGCACCTTCTATCCCGACGACCTGCCCCAGGCGCAGGAACTGAGCTATGCCTCGCATCAGGTGCCTACCATCGAGATCAATGGCACCTTCTATTCACTGCAGCGGCCCGAGTGGTTCGCCCGCTGGCGCGAAGCCACGCCGGGTGGCTTCGTCTTCAGCGTGAAAGGCACACGCTTCATCACACATCGGCTGAGGTTGCGCAACATCGAAACACCGCTCGCCAATTTCCTGGCGTCGGGCCTGTTCGAACTGGGCGACAAGCTCGGCCCCATTCTCTGGCAATTTCCGCCTTCCATGCGCTTCGACCCCGAACTCTTCGGGCCATTCCTCTCGCTTCTGCCTCGCGATACCGACCAGGCGGCACGCCTTGCCGCCCGCCATGACGGCCGGGTAGCGGGTCGCGCGGCGCTGAAGCCGGGCCAAAGCGGTGCGATTCGCCACGCAGTGGAGATCCGCCACGACAGCTTTGCCTGTGCCGAATTCGTGCAGATGCTGCGCGATCACAACGTAGCGCTGGTCACCGCCGATACGGCGGGAAAATGGCCCCTGCTGGAGGACGCAACGGCCGACTTTGCCTATCTGCGACTGCACGGCGACAAGGAACTGTACGCCAGCGGCTACACCGACAAGGCGCTGCAGCGCTGGGCAAGCCGCATACGCGCGTGGTCGTCCGGACGCGAGCCACGCGACGCGCGCCGCGCCGGCCCGCGCCCTTCCCATCCGTACGGCAGACGCGATGTCTATTGCTATTTCGACAATGACATCAAGGTGAAGGCGCCCCGCGACGCCCGGAACCTGGCGCGCCTGTTGAAATTGCCCCTGGCTCCCGTCGAACCTGCACCGCAGGCCTGAGCCACGAATCGTCGGACTCACCCCGCACCGGGCCTCACCGCGCCTGCCCGGGCGGGCGCCGCGCGCCGTGGATTCGCTGCGCAGCGCAGCGGCCTGCCATACACCCCCACAGCCCTATGACGTCCTGCACCCGCCGGGCGGTCGGAAGCGCCGCTCGGGAAGGGGCACGCAGGTCCGGCGGGACGCCTCCGGGGCCGCGACGTGGCCGCCCTGGAGGCGCGAGCGCCCCCTAGCCGCTCATTACCCCCCGCCTGACGGCGTCGTCCGGACGCTCGCCAGGCGTTGAATTTGCGTTGAATGGGACGTTGAAGGCGGGATGGTTTGGGCGTTGCCGTTTAACGGCGCCTCAATATCGGCTTCCTAACATGCTCCCAAGCAACGACGAAACGTCATCGCGTTGCCGAAGACCAAACCGCGGCAAGGCCGCAACCCAACCCCCTAGCGGCAGCGCCGCGAACACCTGGAGAAGTCGATCATGAACAAGACCCTTACCTTCGCCGTTTCCCTCAGCCTGATCCTGGCCGCCGGCAGCGCCCTGGCCGCCTCCGAGGGTTTCAGCAAGTACGACATGAGGAAGGCCGCCCTTTCGCGTGACGACGTACAGAAAGGCACGATGAAAAAAGCCAGCATGTCTCACGAAGACATGAAAAAAGCCACCATGAAAAAAGCCGCCCTCTCTTATGAGACGCCGCTCAAGAGCAATATGACCAAGGCCAGCTTCTCGTATGAAGATGAGCAGTTCATGGATTTCCGCCGCGCCGCGCTGGCTGCCCTGGCCGCCAGCGAGCAGGACGGCAACATGGCCCTCGCCGCCCTGGCCGCCAGCCAGCCGGACACCGGGAAGGCCCTGGCCGCCCTGGCTGCTCTGGCCGCCACCGAGCAGGACGGCAACATGGCGCTTGCCGCCCTGGCCGCCAACGAGCAAGACGGCAACATGGCCCTGGCCGCCCTGGCTGCCGTGCCCGACGTACCGTTCGGGGACAACCGGCGCCTGGCTGCCCTGGCGGCGCAAGACCAGTATGCGGGCGGCATGCGCCTGGCCGGTCTGGCGGACAGCATCAACACGCCCAGCATGACCAAAGCCTGAAAGACCCTGCATGATGCAGGCCTGACGGGCCCTTCTGGCAGCATACGGCGATGCCCGGATACCGGGCCTCGCCGTTTTTCATCACGGGACCGGCAATCCCCCTCCCACCGCACCATCGCCGCCCCACCTCGCCCCGCTTGACGCCGCACTGCCGGCCGGCCTAACCTCGAACGAGGTTCAGGTCGTGGAAGGTATGGTGACATCGATAGCCCCGGTACATCATTGCGTGGGAGTCTTGCTTGCGGCGGGCGCCGGTCAGCGCTGGCGCGCCGCGCGCCTGCACCCCGATGCCGCGCACAAGCTGATGGCACCTCTTCCTGACGGACGCCCGGTCGCTCAGGCCAGCGCCGTCACACTGCTGAGCGTCGTGCCCGATACCGTCGCGGTGGTGGCCGATGATATGCCCGAGCTGTCCGCATTGTTGGCGCGCGCTGGCTGCGGCATTGTGAAGGCGCCAGCGCAGCCGCGCGGCATGGGTGTGTCGCTCGCCGCCGCTGCGCGTCATTTGCTGGATCGCCCGGCGCCCGGCGGCAGGCGGCCAGCCTGTGCGGTCGCGTTGGCCGACATGCCCTGGCTACGCAGCGAAACCCTGCAGCGCATCCTGCAGTGCGCCACCGACGATCGTATCGTCGTTCCCGTTCACGAGGGCCGGCGGGGTCATCCCGTGGTTTTCGGTGCTGCCTTCCTGCCCGAACTGGCCGAAATCGGCGGCGATACTGGCGCGCGAGCCTTGCTGCAGCGACATGGCGCGCTGGAAGTTGAATGCGGCGATGCCGGCGTCCTGCTCGACATCGACACCCCACAAGATCTGCTCACAGGAAACTCCTCGCGATGAACCCTCTGGATATGGATGTCTTGCGCCAGGCGCGCGACTGGGTCGAACAAGGCCACACCGTGCATCTGGCCACCGTGGCCCAGACCTGGGGCTCTGCGCCGCGGCAGGCCGGTGCCCTGATGGCCCTGCGCGCCGACGGCCGCATCGTCGGCTCGGTCTCGGGCGGATGCGTCGAAGACGACCTGATCGCGCGTGCACAGGCCGGCCAGCTCGGTGTGAGGCCGGAGCGTGTCTCCTACGGGGTAACCGGCGACGAGGCTGCCCGCTTCGGCCTGCCGTGCGGCGGCACATTGCGCCTGGTCATTGAGCCACTGGCCGAGGCCGGCTGGCTTGCGGGGGTGCTACATGCCATCGATGCCCAGCAGCTGGTGGCCCGTACGCTCGATTTGCAAACCGGCGCCTGCACCGTGGCGCCTGCGGGCCCCGCGGACGGGCCGGATTTCGACGGCCGCATCCTGCGCGCCGTGTACGGTCCGCAGTGGCGCCTGCTCATCATCGGCGCCAACCAGACGGCCCGGGCATTGGCGGGCATCGCCACCATGCTCGACTTCCGCGTGCTCGTATGCGACCCGCGCGTAGAACTGCACGAAGGCTGGGAGGTTCCCCACACCACACTTCTGACCGCGATGCCCGACGACGCCGTCGTCGAAATCGGCGTAGACGCCCGCACCGCCATCGTCGCCCTGACCCATGACCCCAAGCTCGACGACATGGCCCTGCTGGAGGCCTTGAAATCGCCGGCGTTCTATGTCGGCGCGCTGGGTTCGCGGCCCAACCAGTCGAAACGTCGAGAGCGCTTGAGGCAGTTCGATCTCGACGACGCGCAGATTGCACGCCTGCACGGCCCGGTGGGCCTGCGCATCGCCAGCCGCACGCCAGCCGAAATTGCCGTCGCCGTGGCCGCCGAATTGGTATGGGTGCGCAATTCGCTGGGAACCGGCCAGGCGTCCGCGTACCTGGACACCGGCACATTGCGCGACGACACCCGTCTGCAGGCGGGCCCGCAAGACTGAGACAGGCTGACGCACCGCACCCCCGCCGGCGTCCGTTGCGGATGGCATCGCCACGCGGCGACCAGGCCGGCATGGCGCTTGCGTCTGGTTGTGCGTCCCCAGCCGGGCGGCGCTCGCGGCGCCGGATCGAGGCGACGCTCGCGGCCTGCTTGCAGCCGCGCGTGCCACCGGGCTTGCCGTCGCATCCTGGCGGTAGATGATCTGGCGCGCCACAAATGTGGTGGATCGCCTGGCTGGGGGACATCCCACAATCATCAACTGCGTCTACGCAAGGAGCCCCCATGTACAAAATCCTCGTTCCCGTCGACGGTTCCGATTGCGCTCTGCGCGCATTGAAAGTGGCCATCGCCATGGCCGGACAGCAGAACGCATCCGAGTTGCATCTGCTCAACGTGCCCGTGCCCGTGCTGTCCGGCCACGCGCGCATGTTTCTGAACCAGGACGAAATCCAGGATTACTACAAGGACGAGGCCGACAAGGCCTTGGCCGAGGCCAGGCAGATCGCCGAACAATCGGGCGTGCCCATCGTGACCGCCGTGCAGCCCGGGCAGTCTGCCCAGGAAATCGCCTCCTATGCCCAGGCGCAGCAATGCTCGCATGTCGTGATGGGCACGCGCGGCCTGAGCGCCCTGCCGGGCATGCTGATGGGATCCGTGGCGAACAAGGTCATCGCGTTGGCCGAAATGCCCGTCACCCTGGTGAAGTAGCGTCGGCGCCTAGACGCCGCCCTCTTTCCACAACTGCACCAGAGCCTCGGGCGCTCCGTGTTCCGGTACCTGGAACCTGACGCGGGGCGCCTCTTCCACAAACCAGATCTCGATGCGGAAATAGCGCTGGTCGCCGCCCGCCGCCCCTTCGAGCGAACCGTGCGGCGCGGCCTCGCGCAGGGCCATGCAGACTGCCCGCCGCGTATCGTCGGGGCAAGCCTGAAGGTCGAATTCACGCGGCGCCACGCGCGCCGGCAGATAGGCCAGGCCGCCCTGGCGCGACACACGGACCCGCCGCGCATCGTCCAGCGATGGCAGGTCGATCACGGCAAGACTCCCACCTCTCGCCAGGCCTCATGGACAGCCTGGCGGGCAGCCGCGTCGCCGCTGGCGGCGCCGAGCGTCAAGGTCGCGAAGGTCGTGAAATCGGGATGCGCCCCCAGCCGCTTGTCGCGCAGCGTGTCGTACCAGACCCGTCCGGCGCGTTCCCAGGCGTGGCCGCCCAGCGCAGTCGCCGTGAGGTAGAACGCCCGGTTGGGAATGCCGGAATTGATATGCACACCGCCGTTGTCATCGTCGGTGCGCACAAAGTCGCGCATATGGGCCGGCTGCGGATCTTTGCCCAACGCGGGGTCGTCATAGGCAGACCCGGGCCGCGCCATCGAGCGCAACGCCCGGGCATTCACCTCTGACGTGAACAGGCCCGCACCGATCAGCCAGTCGGCCTGCTCCACGGTCTGGCCGGCCTGATATTGCTTGACGAGCGAACCAAAGACATCGGACAGCGACTCGTTCAGTGCGCCGGACTGACCCTGATAGACCAGGCCCGCCTCGTGATCGATGATTCCATGGCTCAGTTCATGCCCGACGATATCCACCGCGACGGTAAAGCGATTGAAGATTTCGCCGTCGCCATCGCCGAACACCATCTGTGAACCGTTCCAGAAGGCATTGTCATAGTCATCGCCGTAATGCACGGTGCCCACCAGCGGCAAGCCGCCATTGTCGATCGAGTGACGCCGGTACACCTTCCAGAATAAATCGTAGGTTGCGCCAAGGTGCGCATAGGCTTCGTCAACGGCCGGGTCGCCGCTGGGCGGCTGGCGCTCGCCGCGCACCAGATGGCCGGGCAGCGCGATACCGTTGGCCGCGCTGTATACCGCGCGCTCGACCTGGCCCGGCGCCCGCGTGGCCGCCATCGGCGCGCGCAGGGCCGGCGAGGCGGCCGGCCTGGACGGCCGCAGGCTGCGCTCGTGCTGCTCGATGCGCAATGTGGCTCTGACACGCTCGCGTACCCGGGCACTGGCATGATGGGCCAACCGGTCCAGCATGTATGGGGGAATTACGCCTGAACACCACGGGTCGTACATGACGCTCGACATGAACGGGCCTCCGAAGGGCGATTGAAACTGCCTCGTCATGACCTTAGCAGAAATGGACACCGGCCGGCCCGATGCGGCGCCGGCCCACTGCCGCGCTGCTTGCCATTCATGAAAGATTTGCAATAATGACTCCGCCCGTGGCGCACCCGCCTGGCGGCCCAAAGCCCAGGCAGTCCAGCCCGCGGTCCTCAACTACAGACGAAAGAGAGTCTTCATGATCAAATCCGACGATACCGGCAAGCTTATCCTGCGCCTGAGCGTGGGCATCCTGGTGCTGATGCATGGCCTGGCCAAGCTGTCGGGAGGCGTGGGCGGCATTTCGGGCATGCTTGCTTCGCATGGCCTGCCGGGATTCCTGGCCTATGGCGCCTACGTCGGAGAAATCATCGGGCCATTGCTGGTGATTCTGGGCATCTATACCCGGCTTGGCGCCTTGCTGATCGTGTTGAACATGCTGGTGGCCATCTTCCTGGCTCACATGGGGCATCTGGCCAGCATTACGCCGCAAGGGGGTTGGGCGCTCGAACTGCAGGGCATGTTCCTGTTCGGAGCCTTGGCGCTGGCATTCATGGGCGCGGGCCGGTTCGCCCTGAGCGGTTCCGGGGGCCGCTGGAACTGAGCCCGAGCATGCGCCAGGGTTGAGTCATCGGGATCGCACGCGCGGCCCCGTTATCGTACAGTGCCTGCATCCCCCACGGCATTTCCGGCGAAAGCCGGCGCCGATCATCCTAGTTCGAGAGCATGCCATGAAACGTTCTGCTGCCCTGCTGGCCCTGACACTGGCTTTCTCCTGGGCGGGCGCGGTTCGTGCCGAACTGCCCGTGGGAGCGCCGGCCCCCAACTTCTCGGCGCCCGCGTCCCTGGACGGCCAGGTGTACACATTCGATCTGGCCGATGCACTGGCCCATGGCCCGGTCGTGCTGTACTTCTATCCGGCGGCCTTTACCCAGGGCTGCACGATCGAAGCGCGGAATTTTGCGCAAGCCACTGATGACTACAAGGCGCTGGGCGCGACCGTCATCGGCGTGTCCGCCGACGACATCGACACGCTGAAGAAGTTTTCGGTCAGCGAATGCCGAGGCAAGTTTGCAGTGGCGGCCGACGAAGACGGGTCGGTCATGAAGGCGTACGACGCCGTCCATGACCGCCGACCCGAATACGCCAAGCGAGTGTCCTATGTGATCACGCCCGATGGCAAGATCCTGTATGCCTATACCGACATGAGCCCCGACCGCCATGTCGGCAATACGATGCAGGCCCTGCGCGAGTGGCGTGCCGCGTCGGCGCCTGCCCGCCCGTGATGCGCGTGCCGCGGCCTGGCGCCCGCCGGGCCGCCGCGCAGAATGTCAGCGAGTGGCCCCGGGCAGAATTTCCAATACCCGCTCAGCCGGCCGGCACAGCCGCGCCCCCTGTTCGGTGACCACGAACGGCCGGTTGATGAGTATGGGGTTGTCCGCCATGGCGTCCAGCAACTCGCTGTCGGTGACGCCGGGATCGTCCAGCCCCATTTCCTGGTAAAGCGATTCCTTTGCGCGTATGGCTTCGCGCGCCGTCAGGCCCGATTGCTGGATCAGCCCCGCCAAGGTCTGGCGGGATGGCGGCGACTTCAGGTATTCGATGACGGTAGGTTCTATGCCGGCATCGCGGATCATCTGCAACACGTTACGCGAGGTGCTGCAGCGTGGATTGTGATAAATGGTGGCAGACATACGAGCTCCTGAGCCAAAAAGATAGTCTACCCAATCGGACGCATCTCAGGCAGGCGACAAACCCTAGCTGAACGGCCAGACCGTGGGGTGCGCCCCGGGGGGCATCGAAGGCCGCGCCCAACGCGCCGGTGTCTGCGAGAACTGCGCCGCATGGCGCACCGCGGCCAGCTCACCGAAACCAGAGGCGCCGGTTTCCAGGTAACCCTCGATCGGCGGCATGGCACGTTGCAGGCCGTCCGGCACGCGCCCCAGCGAACGCAGCCACCGCGCGGTCTGCGCGAGCGACACGCGCACGTGCCACGAGCCTCCCTCGGTAGCCTGCCGGGCCAGCGCCACCTGTGCGCCGTAGGCCATCAGATAACCTGACGCGTGATCGAGGATCTGCACCGGCAACGGCTTGGGCGTCGACGCCCCGGCAGCCAGCGCCTCTGCGTGATTGAAGCCGGTGGCCATCTGGACGAGCGAATCGAAACCCCTGCGTGCGGCCCATGGGCCGCTCTCGCCGTAGGCCGACAGCGATACGTAGACGATGCCCGGACGCAGGGCGGAGACCTCTTCCGGCCCGAATCCCAGCGCCTGCAAAGCACCTGGACGGTAGCCTTGTACAAAAATATGCGCGCTGCGCAGCAGGTTCGCCAGCGCGATACGTCCGTCTGCGGTTTGCAGGTCGGCATGCACGGACAGTTTGCCGCGGCTGGTCTCGGCGATGGTGTCGATGTTGGGCAGGTGGGGAGCATTGATCAGCATGACGTCGGCCCCGTACGCCGCTAACGCGCGGCCGCATACCGGCCCCGCGATGATGCGCGTGAGGTCGAGCACGCGTATGTCCTTCAGGGGGCGTGCGTCCTGGCCATAGCGCGGCAGCGGCCGAGGATCGGCATCGCCGATGCGCTCGACCGTGAGCGCTGGCTGGCCAGCCAGCGCCACGCCCTGGGCGTGGTGGTCCCATTCGTCGAAACTGCGCATCGCAGCCACCACCAGGCCCGCCTCGGCCGCCTGCTGCTCGAAATCCAGAGCTCGCCATTGCGACAAGGCTCGTTCGACCTGTTCACGCGTCGTGGAGGGGCCGGGCGCGCAGCCCAGCAGGCTCAGCGCGCCGTCGCGGTGATGCGCGAAGTTCGCATGGATGCGTACCCAGCCGCCATCGCCGCATCGATACATCCCCGTGAGCTTGTCGTGAACGTCGGGCGCCACGCCGTCCAGCGTGAAGTAGCTGCGGCATTCCTGCGCCGCGTGCAACATGTCGACCGCCACGCGCTGGCGCTTGCCGCCGCGCATATGCCAAACCTCGGCGGCCGCCAGGGCGGCGGCCGCCATGCTCGCCTGTGCCGCGACACCCACCGCGAACGATGAGGGCAAGGCCGGCTCGCGGCCGGACAGATCGATGTAATCCATGGCCTCGTCGGGCATGGCCTGCAGCCGCCACAGACCCAGCAAGGCGTCACGCCCCGTTCTGGCCTGGCGGCCCTGACCGTCGGGGTACAACTTAGTAGCATCCATCAGCGTTTCCATTCTGCATCAAACACCAGCCACCTGATTACAGAGCCGGGGCGCCGGCGCGTCAATATCACCGAACCTGCTCGTGGCGGCACGCGCCCCATTTGCCTGTGGCTTTCACGCCTTGGGCGCGCGCTCCAGGCGTCTCAGAAAAACCTGCATCTCTTTGACGACTTGCTGGTCGCCGCGCGCGGTGGCAACATCCACCCCCGATTGCCAGGCGGCGCGCGCGCCGTCGATGTCGCCCTGCCCGTGCAAGGCCTTGCCCAGCCATTTCCAGGCAACCGAATAAGACGGGTCGAATTCCAGCGCCGCCCGCAGATGCGGGATTGCCGTGGAGAATTCATCCCGCTCGGCGTAGGCCTTGCCCAGGGAATAGCGCAACAGCAGGTTGTCCTGCCCTCGCGCCAGCAGGGCTTCCAGTCTTTCTGTCAGTTCGTTCATGTCGCTCTCCGCCTGGCCGGGCGCGGCGCCGCCGCGCAGCAAGGCCAAACCAACTGTGTCAGGGAGTATCAGATCCGGCATTCACCGACTGAGGGCATGATAGTCTGAACCGAAATTTCGCCTGATGGTTGCCAACCTTTTTGCAAGGATTTCCGGCTTGATGTATGTCCGCCCTTTCCTGCTCACGCTGTGCTTGGGCTTTACCTTGATGCTTTCCGGTCCGTCCGCCATGGCGGCTGATTCGAACTTGCGTGAGGAAGACCTTCCGGCGATCGTCGACCGCCTGACCTGGGGCTTCACGCCGAAAGAGCTCGAACGCGCTCGAAAGCTGGGCGTCAAGGGTTATATCGACGCCCAGCTGACACCCGATCTGCGGGCCCCGCTGCCGCGCGAGGTCCAGGAGCGCATCGATGCCCTGTCGATTTCCCGAGAAACCTCCGAAAAGGCCTTCGCCAGGATCGAGCAATTCCTGAGCGCCAGGCGCGCACTCGAGGATGGCCCCGAGAAGAAAGCGATCAGCAAAAAAGCACGGGAAATCAGCAACGTGCGCGCCGCCGATACCGCGCGACGGGCGATATGGCTTGCGGTGTATGCGCCGAATCAGCTGCATGACCAGATGACCTGGCTCTGGATGAATCACTTCAATGTCTATGCCCCCAAGGGCAATGCGGGCGCCGCGCTGTCCGACTACGAGGACCGCGCGGTGCGGCCGCATGCGCTGGGAAAGTTCCGCGACCTGCTGGCGGCGACCATGCGTTCGCCCGCCATGCTTATTTACCTGGACAACCAGTACAACCGCAAAGGCCGCGTCAACGAGAACTATGCCCGCGAATTGATGGAGCTGCACACCCTCGGCGTCGACGGGGGCTACACACAGAAAGACGTGCAGGAACTGGCCCGCGTCTTGACGGTTCAGGCATCACGTACACCGGCACACCACCCAAAGTGCCTGCAGATCTGCGTGCTGAAATCGTGCTGCAGGGCAACTTTCTCTTCAACCCCCGGTACCACGACTTCGGAGACAAGCATTTGCTGGGCCACGATATCCCGGGCACCGGATACGCTGAAATCGATCAGGCGGTCGATATCCTGGCACGGCATCCGGCGACGGCCCGCCATATCAGCACTAAACTGGCCCGGTTCTTCGTCGCCGATCGGCCTCCGAAAGCTTTGGTCGACGCCATGGCTCAGACCTTTCAATCCAGCGATGGCGACATCACCGCGACGCTGCGCACGATGTTCTCGTCGGAAGCATTCAGCGCATCGTTGCAGTCGGGGAAGTTCAAGGACCCGGTGCACTATGTCTATTCATCTTTGCGCCTTGCCTACGGCGATCTGCCGGCCATTGCACGGGTAGACACCGCGAACAATTGGCTGAAGCGCCTGGGACAGCCGCTGTACAGGCGCATTACCCCGGATGGCTACCCACTGACGCAGTCCGACTGGTCGGGATCCGGCCAGATGACCGAGCGCTTCGACTGGGCGCGCCGCATCGTGGCCGCGTCGCGTACGTTCTACCAGCCCGCCGACGAGAAGCCCGCGGTGGAGCTTGCGCCTGTTCCCGATCTTCCCGAGTTGTACAAAAAGGCGAATCGCTATGCGGGTTTATCTCCCGCCACGCGCCATGCCATCGAGAACGCCAGATCGGTGTTGGACGCCAACATCTATTTACTGGCGTCTCCCGATTTCATGCGCAGGTAGCACCACCGCCGGATTCATCGCAATGCATAGACGCCATCTACTCAAACTCTCCGCCGCCGCGCCCCTGGCGTTGATCTCGACCCGCCTGCTGGCGGCCCCGCGCAGCACGCCGCGCCTGCTGGTGGTCTTCATGCGTGGAGCCTATGACAGCAATGGGCTCCTGATCCCCGCTTCCAGCGATTTCTATTACGAGGCACGGCCCAATATTGCCGTGCCTCGCCCTGGCAGCGGCACGGGTGCGGCCCTCCCACTGGCCGATGGCTGGGCCCTGCACCCGGCCCTGAAGGACACGCTGCTGCCGCTGTACAAATCAGGCGAGTTGGCTTTCGTTCCCTTTGCGGGTACCGCAGACCTCAGCCGGAGTCACTTCGCCACGCAGAATGGCATCGAACTGGGGCGTCCGGGTGATCCGGACAACAGTTATAGAACGGGCTTTCTCAATCGCCTTGCCCATGCGCTCAACCACGATACGACGAAGCCGGTTTCGTTCACCGCCGATCTTCCGCAGATATGGCGAGGCGAGTCCCGCGTGCCCAACGTCGATCTCGGCGGCTCGGCCGGCCGATCGGCCCTGGACCGCCGGCGCGCCCAAGCCATCGAAGCAATGTACCGGGACACCGAGCTCGGCGCCGCCGTGAGTGAAGGCATACAGTTGAACGTCATGGCGCGACGCGAGCTGGAACTCGAAATGCAACAGGCCAATGGGTCCGCGATGCCCGCCAGCCAGCTCGAGCGGGAGGCCGCGCGGGTCGGCCGGTTCATGGCAGATCGCTACAACCTGGGTTTCATCGACGTCGGAGGGTGGGACACGCATGTGGCGCAGGGCGGCGCCGAAGGCTCGCTCGCCAATAAGCTGGCTCAACTCAGCCGTGCATTGGTCTCGTACAAAACGGCCTTGGGACCCGCGTGGCGCGATACGACGGTCGTCGTCCTCAGCGAGTTCGGCCGCACGTTTCGCGAGAACGGCAACAAGGGTACCGATCACGGCCACGGAACGGTGTACTGGGTGCTGGGTGGTGGCGTACGGGGCGGCCGCCTCGCCGGGCGTCAGGTGGAGGTGCGGCGCGATACCCTGTTCCAGGATCGGGACTACCCGGTGCTCAACGACTATCGGTCGGTATTTGCCGGTCTTTTTTCGCGCCTGTACGGGCTGGATGCCAAGCGCCTGGACACCGTGTTCCCGGGTGTGCAGCCCCGGGATCTGCAATTGATCTAGCCCTGCCCCGGCGCCCGGCTACACTGGCGCCACGCTAGGCAGTGCGCCGGGCGTCCGTCACAGCAAAGGCATTCCATGACCACGATTTATGACTTTTCCGCCATCGATATCGGTGGCCACGAGCAAAGCCTGGAAGTGTTCCGCGGGCAGGTGCTGCTGATCGTGAATGTGGCTTCGCAATGCGGCTTCACACCGCAGTACGCCGGCCTCGAAACGCTGTATCGGGACCATCGTTCCGATGGCCTGGCGGTGCTGGGTTTTCCGTGCAACCAGTTCGGGCGTCAGGAACCTGGCGATGAATCGACCATACGCGAGTTCTGCAACCGCGAATACGACATCACCTTTCCGATGTTCGCAAAGGTCGATGTCAACGGCCCTCATGCACACCCGCTGTTCCGCTGGCTCAAAGGCGAACGGCCCGGCCTGCTCGGTACCGAAGCCATCAAATGGAACTTCACGAAGTTCCTCGTGGGGCGCGACGGACACGTGATCAGGCGCTACGCTCCTACCGAAAAGCCGTCAGCATTGAAAGACGATATCGCACGCGCCTGCGCGGCGGCCGCCTGACCCTGCGCGTCACGCGTTCGACGCGACCCGGGGCCCCTGCAGCGGGGGCAGACGCCGCCTCACCGTGCTGGCTTTGACGATCGCCGTGTTCGTCTCGGCGAATTCGGTGATGCGATCGAGCATGCCGTCCAGATCCGAGATGGACTTCAGCAGCAACCGCGCGATGAAGCAGTCATCGCCGGTGACCTTGTCGCACTCCACGAATTCGCCGATGCCCGCGATAAGCTTTTCGACCTTGCGCAGCTGTCCGGGCAACGGACGAATCCGTACGATGGCGGTCAAGGTATAGCCCAGGGCCACCGGGTCCACGTCCACGGTATATCCGCGCACGATGCCGACTTCTTCCAGCCTGCGTATGCGGTCGGCCACGCTGGGCGCCGACATGCCGATCTGCCGGGCCAATTCCGCGGTGGTGATGCGCGCGTGCGACGCCAGCATCTGCAGCAGGCGACGATCGACGGCATCCAGGACGCTGTTTTCAGAAATTAGGCTCATGGGAAATTAAACCGATATTTAAAAGGTCACACCCAGAAAAATACCACGCTTCATGCATGTAAAGCTGCTACACCGCCTGGGATAATTTCCACATGGCATCGGAGTGCCGATGCATTTTGCGGGAGTGTAGCGATGAACACATCGAATGAGCGCGGTGGCCTGGCCCAGATGGCCGCCGCCATGGCGATATCGGGTACGGTCGGCATCTTCGTGCTGGAGTCCGGGCAGAGCGCCTGGAATGTGGTGTTCCTGCGCTGTGTGTTCGGCGCCCTCGGGCTGTTGGTCTATTGCCTGGCGCGAGGCATGCTGAAACCCGGCCTCTTCACCCTGGCCACGCTGGGCTGGACGCTGCTGGCGGGCGTGGCCATCGTGCTGAACTGGGTGCTGCTGTTTTCTGCCTACCCGCTGGCATCCATATCGCTGGCCACGGCCGTATACAACTTTCAGCCTTTCTTCCTGATTGCGCTCGGCGCGATATTCCTCGGCGAGCGGCCGACGCTGGGCAAGCTGAGCTGGTCGATACTCGCCTTCGGCGGACTGATCCTGGTGCTGCGCATTGAACCCGCCGAACTGGCCCAGGCGGGCCAGTATCTGTTCGGGCTGAGCCTGGCGCTGGGCGCCGGCGCGCTGTACGCCGTGACCTCTATCATCGTCAAGCGTCTCAGGCATATTGCGCCTCACGTGCTGGCTTTGGTTCAGGTCAGTCTGGGCGCCTTGCTGTTGCTGCCCATGGTCGACTGGGAAGCGCTGCCCACCGCGCCGGCGGAATGGAGCACCCTGGTCGCCATTGGCCTGGTGCATACCAGCCTCACGTATATTCTGCTGTATTCAGCCATCCAGAAGTTGCCCACGACTTCCGTGGCGGCGCTGGCCTTCATTTACCCCGCAATGGCCATCCTGCTCGACTACGTGGTGTATGGCCAGCGCATGGCGTGGTCGCAGATGGCCGGCGTAGGCCTGATTCTGCTGGCTGCGGCCGGGGTCAGCCTGAACTGGCGGCTCTTTGCGCGCAAAGAGGCGCACGGCCCGGGCGCGTGTGCGACCGGATCATAGGCGTCCGAGGCACGCGGCGGTAAATCCACTTGCGCGGCCGGGGCTTGTGCAGCGGCGAGGCGGCGAGCCGCTATCATGGGCTCTTATGTCGCCGCCGTGCCACGGCGGCACTGCGCAAGGAATCTCTCCATGATCGATCTCTATTACTGGACCACACCGAACGGCCACAAGATCACGATGTTTCTCGAGGAAACCGGCCTGCCCTACCGGATCGTGCCCGTCAACATCAGCAAGGGCGACCAGTTCAAACCCGAGTTCCTCGCAATCGCACCCAACAATCGCATTCCCGCCATTGTCGATCACGAACCGGCCGGCGGCGGCGAGCCCGTGTCGCTGTTCGAATCGGGCGCCATTCTGCTGTACCTGGCGGAAAAAACCGGCAAGCTCATCCCATCCGACCTGCGCGGCCGCGCCGATACGCTGCAGTGGCTGTTCTGGCAAATGGGCGGACTGGGTCCCATGGCCGGTCAGAACCATCATTTCTCGGTATATGCGCCTGAACGCATTCCGTATGCCGTCGACCGCTACGTCAACGAAACCAACCGCCTGTACGGAGTGCTGAACAAGCGCCTGGCAGACCGCGAGTTCGTGGCGGGCGCCTACTCCATCGCCGACATCGCGGCCTACCCGTGGATCGTTCCCCACGAACGCCAGGGCCAGGACCTGAACGATTTTCCGCACCTGCAGCGCTGGTTCCATGCCATCCAGGAGCGCCAGGCCACGCAGCGCGCTTATGCCAAGGCCGACGAAATCAACCGGACCCCTTCGGTGCATACGGACGAGTCGCGGCGCATTCTGTTCGGACAGACGGCCCAGCAGGTGCGGTAGATGCAGCCTGCCTCTGCAGCAGCCGGCAGCAGCACGGCGCCTGGCCCCAGCTTGAAATTCCGGCGCGCGCGGCGCGACGATCTCGACGCCATCGTCGCGCTGCTCGCCGATGACATGCTGGGCAGCAACCGGGAAGATCCCACCGTGCCGGCCAGCGCCTGCTACGTGCAGGCGTTCGAGGCGATAGCACACGACGCCAACCAGTTGCTGGCGGTGGCGGAACGCCAGGGCGCGGTGGTCGGTTGCCTGCAGCTCAGCTTCATTCCCGGCCTGTCGCGACGCGGACTGTGGCGGGGGCAGATCGAAAGCGTCCGCGTCGCCGCCGGCGAACGCGGCGCGGGCACGGGTCGCCAACTGTTTGAATGGGCCATCGGCGTTTGCCGCGAACGCGGCTGCGGACTGGTCCAGCTCACTACCGACAAAACGCGCGCCGACGCCCGGCGTTTTTATGAATCCCTTGGATTTGCAGCCACGCATGAAGGCATGAAGCTGGAACTGGCGGGCTGAAACGGAGTCCGATTCCTATGCATGGCGAATACAAAGTACCCGGTGGCAAACTGGTGGTCGTCGACCTCGACGTCGCAGGCGGCAGATTGGCCAATGTGCGCCTGAGCGGCGATTTCTTTCTCGAGCCGCCCGAGGCCCTGGATCGCATCAACCAGGCTTTGTGCGGACTGCCCGCCGACGCCGGCGAAGCCCACATGGCGCAGGCCGTGCAGGCGGCCCTGCCGCGCGACGCCGAACTGTTCGGATTCTCTGCACAGGCCGTCGCCATCACCGTTCAAAGAGCCCTGGCATGAGCACCCGTACGTACTGGAATGATTACTCGTGGCAGCTGATCCACGAAGGCGCTCAGCCGCCCGCGCTGCACATGGCCCTGGACGCCGTCATTACCGACGAGGTCGGCGCCGGCCTGCGACCGCCCACCCTGCGCATCTGGGAATGGTCCGAACCTGCCGTCATCATCGGGCGCTTCCAGTCCCTGAAGAACGAAGTCGATCCCGTAGGCGCGCAACGCCATGGGGTAACCGTGGTGCGGCGCGTCAGCGGCGGTGGCGCCATGTTCGTCGAGCCCGGCAATACCATCACCTATTCGCTGAGCGTGCCGCAGGCCCTGGTGCACGGCCTGAGCTTCCAGCATTCGTACGAATTTCTGGATGGCTGGGTCATACGCGCGCTGCACGATCTGGGCATCAAGGCCTGGTACCAGCCCTTGAACGATATCGCTTCCGAAGGCGGCAAGATCGGCGGCGCGGCGCAGGCACGCCGCGCCGGCGCGGTGCTGCACCACGTGACGATGTCTTACGACATCGACGCCGATAAAATGGTTCAGGTGCTGCGTATCGGCCGCGAGAAGCTGTCGGACAAGGGCACGACCAGCGCCAAGAAGCGCGTCGACCCCTTGCGCAGCCAGACCGGCCTGGCGCGCGAAGTCATCATCGACCGAATGTTGCAGACCTTCCGCAGACTGGCGCCGCTGCAGCCGGTGCAGCTGGCCGAAAGCACCCTGGAGCGCGCGCGTCGGCAAGCCCAGGAAAAGTTCTCAACCCCCGAATGGACAGCCTTGGTACCGTGATGCCACGTCAATCTATCCTGTCTTACCTCCTGCGGCGCGCGTCCGGGTGCGCGGCTGGCGCCGCGCTCGTCGTGCTGGCCGGTTGCGCCAGCTCCCCGGCCGACATCAGCCTGCCGGCTTCCACGCCGCAGCCCAGCACCACCGAAGCCCAGATCGGCGACCTGGTCGTCGAGAAAATCCAGTGGGAAGGCGTCAAGCCCGGCTGTGAAGGCCAATGCCCTCGCATCCAGATCGACAGCGTCGCCTTTCCTGGCATCCCGAAACTTACCGAACTGGTCGACCACATACTGGCCTACATGACCGGCGTCGACCCCGACCGCCCGCGCCCTTACCGCACATTGTCGGAATACACGCAATACTTCTGGCAGACGGCGCAGGCGCGCGACAGCACGGTGTTCAAGGGCAGCGTCAAAGCGGTCACGGGCAATATCGTGGCGCTCGAGCTGCACACCGGCCAATACCTGACGGGGGCGGCCCATGGCATTCCCGCGACGCAGTACCTGAACTGGCAACGCGACCGGGGCCGGGTGCTGGCACTAAACGAAGCACTGCTGCCCGGTGCCCGTCCCGCGTACACCGAAGCGCTCAGAAAGGCCCACACGGCGTGGTTGGCGGGCAACGTCGACGCGCAGCGCGACCCGGCGGCCTATGACCGCATGTGGCCATTCCAGGAAAGCGACAACTTCGCGCTGACGCCCGAAGGCCTGGTGGTGAAGTACGACGCCTATTCCATCGCGCCGTATTCCCATGGCGAGCCCGAGCTGCTCATTCCCTACAGCGAGCTGACCCACGTGCTGCAGCCGCAGTTCCTGCCTGCCCCATGAAACGGAAGGCCGGCGCCCTGAGGCGCCGGCCTTCTGACCGACCCGCCTGTGCAGCTCAGGGGTAGAGGCCGCGCACCTGCCGCGCCTGCAGGATGCGCGTGCAGGCCACGATGAAGGCTGCGGTGCGCAGCGTGACCTTGTGTTCCTTGGCCATCTGGGACACGGCAGAGTAAGCGTCGCGCATCAGCCGCTCGAGCCGGTGGTTGATTTCTTCTTCGCTCCAGAAGAAGCTGGAGAAGTCCTGCACCCACTCGAAGTAGCTGACCGTGACGCCGCCGGCGTTGGCCAGCACGTCCGGCACCACGTATACGCCGTTCGCGCTGAGCAGATCGTCCGCTTCGGGGGTCGTGGGGCCGTTGGCCCCTTCGACCACGATCTTGGCGCGGATCTTGTGGGCATTCGAGGCGTTGATCTGGCCTTCCAGGGCCGCCGGAATGAGGAAATCGGTTTCCAGTTCCCAGAATTGTTCGTTATCCAGCGCTTCTCCCGCGCTGAAACCGCCCACGCCGCCTCGCTGCGATACGTGCGACAGGAGCTTGTGCACGTCCAGACCGGCCGGGTTGTACACCGTGCCGGTATGGTCCTGAACCGCAATGACCTTGGCCCCGGTCTCGTGGAACAGGCGAGCCGCGGTGCCCCCTACGTTGCCGAAACCCTGCACGATGACCTTGGCTTGAGAGACATCGATGTTGCGGTCGCGGGCCGCTTCGCACGCCACCACGAACACCCCGCGGCCGGTCGCCTCGACCCGCCCGAGGCTGCCGCCCAGGGAGATCGGCTTGCCCGTGACCACGCCCGTGGCCGTGGAACCTTCGTTCATGGAATACGTGTCCATCATCCACGCCATGGTCTGCGCGTTGGTGTTCACATCGGGGGCCGGGATATCTTTGGTAGGTCCGATGATCACGCCGATTTCCGAGGTATAGCGGCGCGTCATGCGTTCGATCTCGGCGGGCGACAACTGCCGCGGATCAACCCGTATACCACCCTTGGCGCCGCCGAACGGCAAGTTGACGGCCGCATTCTTGACGGACATCCATGCCGCCAGGGCCATCACTTCCGATAGCGTGACGTCCTGGTGGTAGCGCACCCCACCTTTGCCCGGCCCGCGTGACGTGTTGTGCTGTACCCGGTAGCCCTCGAAGTGCGCGACGCTGCCGTTGTCCAGTTCGATGGGCACGTCGACGATCAGCGCCCGCTTCGGACGTTTCAGCGTTTCAACCCAGCGCGCCAGAGGCCCCAGATAAGGCGTGACGCGATCGACTTGCTGCAGGTAGATTCCCCAGGGGCCCAGGTGGGCGGCATCCAGGTATGACGGCAAAGCGTGGGCGGTGCTTTCGGACATGAGAAAAATCTCCAGGCTAGGACTGAGCACATTGTAGCGAGCAAACCTAATAGCGTCCCCATTAAAAAAGAAAAAAATTAATTAGGGACGCATATAAACCCGCACTGGACCGGCGTGCCCGAGGCGTGCAAGGCACCTTAAGCCCTTCTTGCATTGCCTGCAACAGGCAGGCTGCGCGGGACCATTCCGGGGATTGCCAGACGAGGCGTCGGAAGCCACACGGCCTGCTGCCCTGCACTTCAGCAAGGGCAACGCGCCCGCTGCGGGCGCCGTGTTCCAGGCGCGCAGATGCTTCTCTTGCCGCAGGCCGCGGGTGCGCAGCCCGATGCGTCATGGCGTTTCACTTCAGTGCGTTGCAACACGTCACAGGGGCACGCATAGGCAGGAAGGCCGAAGCCTTGCGCGTGCTCGCGCGGCGCAAAGCGCAGCGCAGACAAGGCCATTACATCATGTTGCCCACTGAGTTAGCGCAGCAATACTCGGCCGATAGAATGGCTCAGCTATTCGCGCCGTCCGGTGCGCTTTTATTTTGCGGGAGGCCTCTCATGTCCATTGGTATGCACGCTCCTACGGTCGTCCTGCGGCACTCCAGCGACGTCCTGACGCTCACTCCCTGGCAAGCGCGCAGCGGACGCTCCGCGGGGCGCCCCGCCGACCGTTCCGGGGCGGAGTCCATGTTGCGCGACTTCTTGAATGATGACAGCAACCGGCTGGCCATCATGCGCCTGTGTCACGCGGTGGAGCCCGGGTACACCGTGCCCCCGGCCCAGACGCCCGCCGACGCTGCCCGCCACATGGCCAGCCTGATTGCCGCCGGGAAAGTCTATGCCGCGCGCCAGGGCGAACCGGCGGCTTTCGCTGACGGGACCTACCCCTTCCGGTTGCGGCAACTCGCCTACCTGGCGCTGGAGAGCGGGCCAGTGGCCGGTTCGTACTTCCTCCAGGGCGACTATGTAGTGCAACAGGGCGCCATTACCGTCTCCGCCATGGGCGCGCATTCGGGCACCGAAGCCGGGTCAGCGCTTTTTTTTGCCGCCGCATGCCTGAAGATCGATGGTCAGCGCGGCGAGGAACATGCGTTGGTGGCCGCACCGGCTGCGCCGCAGCCGGCTGCCGACGGATACACCCGTATCGGCGCCGCCACCTGGCAATTGCCCGAAATACGCCACGGGCAGACCGTGGCGCTGGTCATCAGCGCTGGCTACCAACTGCAGACGCCGGCGGGCATCTTGACCCCCCTGCCCGCCACGACCGAGCGAGAATTTCCGCTGGCCCTGAACTGAGGCCCGGGCCGCCGCTACCAGACTGGCGGCGCCCCTTCAGTATTTGTTCAACCTTACCCCTGACACGCCGGAAAGCGTAGGCGAATCGGATTCGGTCGCTTGGCCAGTCTGGGCCGGTGCCGGCGCGGGCGGTGCCACGACTGTCGCCGCGGTGTTGCCTGACGCTGCCCTCTCCGGCGCATCCGCCGGCTGTCCACCGCGTAGCGACTGACGCCGCTGTTCGGCGGCGGCAACCAGCGTCGTCAGTTCCGCCGCCAGTTTGCCGGCCTTGCCCTGGCGCGCCCAGTCGACCACATTCTGACCCTTGAGATTACGCGTGGTGATGTCGGCCCCCGAGTCCAGCAGCAGTTGCACCATGTCGCGGTTGCCGGACAGGGCCGCCATCATCAGGGGCGTCGTGCCGTCGGGAGAAGGCGCGTTGACCATGGCCTCGTGCTTGAGCAGCAGCCTGGCCGTGTCCACATGGCCCTTCGAAGCCGCATAGTGCAATGGCGTCCATCCCAGGCGGTTGACCTGCGCGCCTCGCGCTATCAGTTCGCTTGCGCGTTGCGTCTGCCCCGCGACTGCCAGGTACATCAGGGCCGTTTCATTGGCGGGATTGACGGCTTCGAGATCGGTTCGCGGATCCGCCGCCAGCAGATCGAACACCTGCCAGGCCCCGTCGACCACGGCCCGCATCAGCGCGGGTTGCCCGTTCTTGTATCGAACATTGGGATCGGCGCCCTGTGCCAGCAGTTTGCGCAAATCCGCGGCATTGTCGTTGTGCACGTAGACCCACCAATTGCGCGGCGGCTCCGCGGCGTGGGCGGGCGCGATGGCTCCACAGGCCAGTGCCACAGCGACGCAGGCACCTGCCAGTGATCGGGCCGGTAAGAATCTACGGGTTCGTTGCGACATGGGCGCCACCTCAATAAAACGACTTTATAAAGAGCTTTAAAAGTGTTACTTCAAGTTCCGTGCAGGAAGAGCGGCTCACGAAGATCGACTTGCGAAGTTACATTAAAGAATTCACTTTAATTAAAATACCTCAAATTATCTGTCTATCTTATTGAAAAGACGAAAGAAATTTTCTGTAGATGCTTCGGCCACTTCCGCGACATGCCGGCCCTGCAGCTCCGCAATCTTCTCGGCGACATGGACCACTTTGGAAGGATCGTTACGCTTGCCGCGGAATGGCACGGGAGCCAGATATGGCGAATCGGTTTCGATCAGCAGGCGGTCCAGGGGCATCTTGCTTGCCACTTCATGAACCAGCGCCGCGTTCTTGAACGTGACGATGCCCGACAGCGAGATATGGAAATTCAGGTCCATCGCGGCCTGTGCCATTTCCCAAGACTCGGTAAAGCAGTGCATCACGCCCCCTACTTCGGAGGCGTTTTCTTCGCGCAGAATACGCAAGGTATCGGCGACCGATTCCCGGGTATGGATGATGAGCGGCAAGTTGGCCTGCCGCGCCACCCGGATATGGCGCCGGAATCGCTCGCGCTGCCAATCCAGCGGCTCGCTCAGTCGGTAGTAGTCCAGGCCGGTTTCGCCTATGGCCACGACCTTGGGATGCTGCGATAACTGCAGCAGCTCGGCTTCGGTGGGATCGGACGCGGCTTCGTAATCCGGATGCACACCCACCGAGGCCCACAGGTTGCGATGGGGCTCGACCAGCTCGATAAGGCCTGGCCAATCAGGCAGATCGACGCTTACCACCAGGGCATGCGTGACCTTGTTCGCCTGCATGCGCAGCAGGATGTCTGGCAGTTCCTGGGCAAGGTCGGGAAAGTTCAGATGGCAATGCGAATCAACGTACATGAAAGACGACTCAAAACGGGTGGGTGCGACGCGCCCCGGCGCGACAACCCCTAGCCCATGCAGGATAGCACCACGCGCTGCAGCGTCGCGTGGGCCATCAGCTTGGCATTGAGGGGGTGGGACGCCAGGCGCCGCTGCTGGGTCAGCCAGCGGGCGCCGTCGGCCAGCCGCACGGCATCGGCGCGTGCGGCCATCTGGGCCACCGGGTGCGCCAGCGAGGGGAAATACCTGACCGGCGCCCGGGCGCCGGCAAGAATCAGGTCGGCATACAGCCGTTGCAAGGCATCGATCCAGTCGGCTGCTGGCGTTTTCTCCAGCCCCTCGGCCAAGGCGCCGATATCAGGCGCGCGGCCTTCCGCCAGAGGTTCCACCAACTGGGCCAGCCATTCGGGACAGGCCTGCCCACCGCTCTGCGAACGACGCAGCGCCGCCAGCGGCGCACCGCCCGAGGCAGCCAGCCAGTCGGATGCCTGCTCTACCCCCTGCTCCTGCAGCCATTGCAGCGACTGCTCAGGGCCGGGTGCCGGCAGCGGCAGCCTGCGGCACCGCGACACCAGAGTGGGCAGCAGGCGATCAGGAGCGTCGGCCACCAGCAGAAACACCGTGTGCGCCGGGGGCTCTTCCAGAACCTTGAGCAAGGCGTTCGCGGATATGACGTTCAGGGCTTGCGCCGGGTACAGCAGCGCCACCCGCCAGCCGCCCCGGTGCGTGGCGGTGTTGAACCAGGATTCCAGGGAGCGAATCTGGTCGATGCGGATTTCTTTTGACGGCGCGCGTTTGGCCGCCGCGCCAGACGCGGGCTCGGAATCTTCCGCGCCTTCGGACGCCTCGGCGCCCTCTTGCACGGCAACCGCTTCGGGGCGGATACGGCGCAGGTCCGGATGGTTGCCGCTGGCAACCCAGGTGCAAGCCGGGCACTGTCCGCAGGCTAGATGTTCCCGCGGCGACTCGCACAGCAGGCTGGCGGCCGCCGCCAGGGCGAATTCCAGCTTGCCTATGCCGGCCATGCCGTGCACCAGCCAGGCATGGGCGAATCGCTCGCGGCCGGCCAGCCATTCGCGGGCAGTATCCTGCTGCCAGGGCAAAAATGCGGCGGCGCTCATGGAGCTTCGGCCAGCGCCCGAAGTTCGGCCTGCAGTTGGGCACGCACCTCTTGCACCGAGCGGCTCGAGTCGACCATCCGTATGCGGTCAGGGCGGGCGGCCGCGCGCGCATGGTAAGCCGCCCGAGTCCGCTGGAAAAAAGCGGCTTCCTCGCGTTCGAAGCGGTCGGGCTGGCGGGCATCGGCCAGGCGGGCGCGGGCTAGTTCCAGCGGCACATCGAACAGCCAGGTGCGATCGGGCTGTACGGCGGGGCGCATCCATTGCTCGAGCACGGCCACGCGATCGGCGCCCAGCTGCCGCCCGCCGCCCTGATAGGCATACGTGGCATCGGTGTAGCGATCGCACACGACCCAATCGCCACGCGCCAGGGCGGGCTCGATCACCTGTGCAAGATGCTCACAGCGCGCCGCGAACATCAGCAGGGTTTCCGTGTCCAGCGACATGGGTTCGTTCAGCACCAGCCCGCGCAATGTTTCCCCTAGCGGCGTGCCGCCTGGCTCACGGGTGGACACCACGGTGTACCCCCAGTCCCGCAAGGTGTCGGCCAGCCATTTCGCGTGTGTGCTCTTGCCGGCGCCATCGACGCCTTCGAGAGTAATGAAGCGTCCACGTGCAGTCATTGGTTACGGCCCAGGATGTAGCGGGCAACGTTGCGATTGTGTTCGGACAGGTTAGCCGAAAACTCGCTGGTTCCGTTGCCGCGCGAAACGAAGTACAGGAACTTGTGCGTTTCGGGCTGCACTGCCGCCAGCAGGGCCGCCCGGCCGGCAGCCGCGATGGGCGTCGGAGGCAGGCCAGCCCGTGTGTAGGTATTCCAGGGATTATCCGCCTGCAGGTCGGCGCGCCGGATGCGCCCTTGATAGCGTTCGCCCATGCCGTAGATCACGGTGGGATCGGTCTGCAGCATCATTCCGATGCGCAATCGATTGATGAACACCCCGGCCACCCGCGTACGCTCGGGGCCGTGGCCGGTCTCTTTTTCGACAATGGAAGCGAGTATCAGTGCTTCATACGGCGTTTTCAGTGGCAGGTCGGGCTGGCGTTCTGCCCACACCTGGGCCAGCACCCGCTGTTGCTGGTCGTACGCCCGTCGCAGCAAGTCGAAATCGGTGGTGCCCGGCGTAAAGACGTACGTGTCCGGAAAGAACAGCCCTTCGGGGGCGGTAAAGGGCGATTCCAGCCGTTTCATCAGCTCGGCGTCGGTCACGTCATCCAGCGTCTGCCTGATGTCAGGGTGCGCCCGCAGCGCCTGGCGGAACTGCGCATGGGTCCAGCCTTCAACGAAAGTGATCTGGCGTTGCACCATGTCGCCACGCGCGAGGCGGTCGAGCAGTGTCCAGGGAGAGTCTCCGGCACGGGCCTCGTAGCCCCCGGCCTTGATGAGCTTGTCGCGCTCGGAGAGGCGCGCCAGCCACGCAAAGCCATCCTGCCAGATGGGGATGCCGGCCTCGGCCATGGCGCGAGCCACGGCACGCGGCGTGCTGCCGGGTGGCACGATGAACTCGACGCGTTCCGCGGGCAGATCGAGAGCGCGGTTGACCCACAGCCACGCCCCTGCGGCCAGCGTGCCGGCCAGCACCGCCAACACCAGGCAGGCGACCAGAAAATAGACAGAGAGCTTTTTCATAAGATTGCGCAGTTTAATGGATGAACGCTCCCCGGGCAGGCCGGCCACCCTGACGCAGGCACGGGATTGCGTCCCGCCTGCGGGCGCCACGGGTATCATCAGGTCTGTGGGGGCGCCCTGCCGGCGCCCCGCCCTTGTTTCCGGTTTACGCCATGCATGATTTCTTCAGTTCGATTCCCGCGCGGGCCGATGGTTCGGCGTTCTGTGTTCCCCTGCCCGAGTACGCCATCATTTCGGCGTCCGGCGACGATGCGCTGTCCTTCCTGCACGGCCAGTTGACCCAGGACGTCACAGGTCTTCCAGATGATGGCTCGAGGCTCGCGGGCTACTGCACCGCGAAGGGGCGCTTACTTGCCACGCTGGTGGTATGGCGGGCGAGCGTAACGGACCATCCGGCGCCGCCGGCCGACGCGCCGCGGCTCTATGGCCTGGTGCGCCGCGACCTGGCTGAAACCCTGGTCAAGCGCCTGTCGATGTTCGTGCTGCGGGCCAAGGCAAAGCTGGCACTGGCGCCGCTGCACGCGGCCGGCGTGTGGTGTGAGCCGGCCCAGTTGCCGGCCCTGCAAGCTGCGGCTGGCGGAAGTCTGCCCGCCACACCCTGGCAACGGGCCGAGTTGCCCTGCGGCACCTGGATTTCGGCGCCATCGGCGGGGACCGCGTTGCGCTGGTGGTGGATCGCCCGCGACGAACAACTGTCGCAGGCCGGCGCCCTGGCGCCCGTCCTGGCGCAGGGCGACGCCGACGCGTGGCGCGGCGCCGACCTGGCCGCGGGCCTGCCCTGGGTGGCCGCAGCCACGCAAGACCTCTTCATCCCGCAGACGCTCAATCTCGATCTGCTGGGAGGCGTCAGTTTCACCAAGGGCTGCTATCCCGGCCAGGAAGTGGTGGCGCGCAGCCATTACCGGGGCACGGTGAAACGCCGGGCCGCCTACGGACGCCTGGACGGCCAGAGCGACGCCCCGCCCCCCGGCACCGACGTCTACGATGCCACGCAGCCCAACGAACCGTGCGGGCGTGTCATCGACGCCTCGCGCGAGGGGGTGCTGTTCGAGATCACCTTGTCCGCGCTGGCGGCCGGCGAATTGCGCGTGGGCAGCCCTGAAGGACCGCACATCGCCGTGGCGCCCCTGCCTTATGCGCTGATCGAAGGCGCAGCCGGCTGAGCCGGTGCGGGCCTAGACGGCCACCCCGAACAATGCCCCGACGCCAGCGGTGGCCAGCATTGCGAGTGCGCCCAGCGCGGTGACTCGCAAGGCCGCGGGGCCAATGGGTGCGCCTCCTGCGTGTGCGGCCAGCGCCCCCAGCAGCGCCAGCCACGCCACCGACGTGACCGTCACCACGGGCAACATCTGGCTGACCGGCGTCACGGCCGCTGCAAGCAGGGGCAGCGCCGCTCCGCTGGCGAACGAGACGGCTGACGCCACCGCAGCCTGCACCGGCCGCGCACGGTTGTGCAGCACGATGCCCAGTTCATCGCGGGCATGCGCATCCAGTGCATCGTGGCGGGTAAGCTGCTCGGCCACCTGATGGGCCAGCTCGGGTGAAACGCCGCGCCCGATGTAGATGTCGGTGAGTTCCTGCAGTTCTTGGGTCGAGTTGCCGGCCAGCGCGCGCTGCTCGAGGCGCAGGTCGGCGGCTTCGGTGTCAGCCTGCGACCGCACCGATACGTACTCGCCGGCAGCCATGGACAGCGCCCCGGCCACCAGGCCCGCCAGGCCCGATGTCAGGATGGCCTCGTGCGAAGCCCCCGCCGCAGCCACCCCGGCGATCAGGCTGGCAGTTGAAACAATGCCATCGTTGGCCCCCAGCACTGCGGCACGCAGCCAGCCCGAGCGAAAGATGCGATGGTGTTCTCGTGCGGGCATGTGTGGCAGCTGCGGGTTGACCGGGGACGATTCGCCATCTTAGCGCGGCCTAACGCGCACGGCCGTCATCAACCCCACCACGCACAGGGTGGGCTGACCGTGCCGGTACGCGTGCACTTCGACCTGGCATATCGAGAGCCGCCGCCCCGGCTTGATGACGCGGCCGTTGGCCACGAAGCGCTCGCCGTCTGCCGGCGCCAGGAAGTTCATCTTGAATTCAGATGTCAGCACATCGTCGCCGGCATCGAACAGTGACAGCGCGGCGTACCCGCCAGCAGTATCCGCGATGGCGGTGGAAATGCCCGCGTGCAGATAGCCATTGTGCTGGCACAGGCTGGGCTGGAACGGCAGCTCGATATCGACCTGCCCCGGCTCCACGCGTGAGCCGAGCGCCGAAGGCGGCCATGACGGTCTGGCGCGCGAAACTTTCGCGCACGCGCCGGGCGGCCGCCTCGGCGCCGGTCGTGGCACTCATTCGGCCTTGTCCGTGTACATCCTGACGATGCTCGAAAAGTCGAGCCTGCCACTGCCGGACGCACTGTGCAGCGAATACAGGTTGCGGGCCAGTTCACCCAGCGGGATGGAGGAACGCGACGACAATGCCGACTCGGCAGCCAGCCCCAGGTCTTTGAGCATGAGATCGACGCCGAAGCCGCCTGCGTAACCCTTGGAAGCCGGCGCGTTGTCCATGACGCCGGGCCAGGGGTTGTAGAGTTCAGTGGCCCAGTTGCGCCCGGAACTCTTTGCGATGATGTCCGACAGCACTTTGGGGTCGAGTCCGTTGGCCACGCCCAGCGCGAGCGCCTCGGAAGTACCCGCCATCAGGATTCCCAGCAGCATGTTGTTGCAGATCTTGGCCACCTGGCCCGCTCCCGCCTCGCCGGCATGGAAGATGTTCTTGCCCATGGCCTGGAGAACGGGCATGGCGCGCTGCAATGCCGCCGCCTCGCCGCCCACGATGAAGGTGAGCGTGCCCGCCACCGCGCCACCCGTACCGCCGGAGACCGGGGCGTCGATCATGGCCAGGCCGCGCGCCTGCGCCGCGGCGGCGACCTTGCGAGCCGCGTCGGGCGCAATGGTGCTGCAATCGATCACTAGCGCGCTGGAGTCGATGCGGGAAAGCAGGTCGTCGTCCAGATACAGCGACTCGACATGCTTGCTGGCCGGCAGCATGGACACGACGATTTCCGCCCCCTGCACGGCATCGGCTGCGCTGGCGGCGGCGCGGGCGCCTGCATCGGCCAGCCCCTGCACGGCCGCTGGCACCAGGTCGAAAACGGTAAGTTGGTGGCCTGCCTTGATCAGGTTGTGGGCCATGGGGGCGCCCATATTGCCCAGGCCGATAAACGCGATAGTGCTCATGTTTGGTCTCCTTGGTCTTATAGCGTGAACCTTGCCGTCGCCTTCCAGTAAACGTCGACGCCGGGCACGGCTTGCGATCGGGCGCGGCCGGCCCGGTAGACGGGCCCGACACGCGCTTTGCCGGTGGTCAGTCTTCCGGGGGCCCCAGGTCGGCCAGCGGATGCGCCTGACCCTCGGGCCAGGGGGCTTCGAAGAAACGCCGCACCCAGCCGTCGGAAGCGGCGTCCAGCGTGGCCGGATTCCACCTTGGTTGCTTGTCCTTGTCGATGAGCAATGCACGTATGCCCTCGGCGAAGTCGCCTTCTACCGTGCAGGCCAGCGCCGCCACATACTCGGTGCGGAACACGTCGGCCAGCGAGCGCAGCCGTGTGCGCTGCTGCAGGGCGAACGCCAGCCGCGCCGATCCCGGCGAGCCGGCCAGCATCGTGGCTGCCGCCCGGGCCAGCCAGGGGTCTTCGTGGTCTTTCAGGCCAGCGATGGACTCGTAGATCTCGGCCAGGTCATTGCCACTGCACAGGCTGTTGATCTGGAAGGCGTGCTGGCGCAGCGGACCCGGCGACAGCGTGGCGGCCGGCTCGTGCGCCAACAGTGCGCGGCGCAACAAACCGTCGTTGATGGAGCGCGGCGGGGCCCCGCCGTCGCCCGGCCCGCCCGCCTGACCCGCCCAGGGAGTGTCGAGCAAGGTTTCGATGAACTTCGGCCAATCGGCCGAATCGAGCCGGAAATCGGCCACCCCTGCGTAGAACGCGTCGGAGGTGTTCAGCTGCGCGCCTGTCAGGGCCAGGAACAAACCGGTGCGGCCCGGCATGCGGTTGAGCAGCCAGCTGCCCCCCACATCGGGGAACAGGCCAATGGAAATTTCGGGCATGGCGATGCGCGAGGTTTCGCTGACCACCCGGTGGCTGGCCCCCATCATGAGGCCCACGCCGCCGCCCATCACAATGCCATGGCCCCAGCAAAGGAAGGGCTTGGGATAGGTGTGGATGCGGTAGTCGAGCCGATACTCTCGCTCGAAGAATTCGCGCGCGAGCGTATTGGCCCAGGCGCCCTGCCCCTGGTGTTGTTGCATGCTGCGGTACAGCCCGTGCAGGTCACCGCCCGCGCTGAAGGCCTTGCCCCCGGCTCCTTGCAGCACCACCATCGCCAGGCCCGCATCGCGCGACCAGGCGTCGAGCCGTTCGGCGAGCATGTCGACCATTTCAAGCGACAGGCCATTGAGCGTCTGGGGCGCATTCAGGGTGGCAAAGCCCAGACGCATGCCATTGGCTGCGGTTTTTTCTTCGAAAAGCACCGGGGAATTCATCGGATGTCGGCTCCTTTGTCGAGCAATTGGCGGGCGACGATCACACGCATGATTTCGTTGGTGCCCTCGAGAATCTGATGTACGCGAGTATCGCGCACCAGGCGCTCGAGGGGATAGTCGCGCAAGTACCCATAGCCGCCGTGGATCTGCTGCGCATCAAGGCAGATCTGGAATCCCATGTCGGTGGCGAAGCGCTTGGCCATGGCGCAGTATGTGCCCGCGTCTGGCGACCCCGCGTCCAGCTTGCATGCCGCCAGGCGCACCATCTGGCGGGCCGCCACCAGGTGCGTGGCCATGTCGGCCAGCTTGAACTGCAAGGCCTGGAATTCGGCCAGGCGGCGCCCGAATTGACTGCGTTCATGCATGTACCGCCGCGCGGCATCCAGCGCGCCCTGCGCGGCCCCCACCGAGCAGGTGCCGATATTGATGCGGCCGCCATCCAGGCCCTTCATGGCAATCTTGAAGCCTTCACCTTCCGCGCCCAGCAGATTCTCGGCTGGCACGCGCACGTTCTCGAAGGTGATGGGCCGGGTGGACTGGCTGTTCCAGCCCATTTTTTCTTCTTTGCGTCCGTAGCTGATGCCGGCACTGTCGGCCGGCACCGCAAAGGCACTGACGCCGCCAGGCCCGCCCGCTCCGGTACGCGCCATCACCACCAGCAGGTCGGTGTCGCCGCCGCCCGAGATAAAGGCCTTGGATCCGTTCAGTACGTATTCGCCGCCGTCAAGATGCGCGCGCGTGGCAAGCGATCCTGCGTCGGAACCGGCGCCAGGCTCGGTCAGGCAATACGAAGCCAGTTTCTTCCCGCTGGCAAGCAGCTCGCCCCAGGTCTCGCGCACGGCAGGCTTGCCCCATTGACCGACCATCCACGTGGCCATGTTGTGTATGGTGAGAAAAGCCGTGGTCGAGGGGTCGACCGCGGCCATTTCTTCGAACACCAGCGTGGCATCCAGCCGCGGCAGCCCCAGGCCGCCGATTTCTTCAGCGGCGTAAATGGCGCAGAAGCCCAGCTCGCCGGCTCGCGCGAAGGCCTCGCGCGGAAAAATGCCTTCGGCGTCCCAGCGTGCCGCATGAGGCGCCAGTTCGCCCTCGGCGAAGTCGCGCGCGGCCTGGGCAAAGGCCTGCTGCTCGTCAGTCAGTTCCAGATCCAAGGTGTTGTCTCCTGTCGGTCGGTCTTGATGGAGGCACAGCCGCCTTGTGAGCGACCGCGCCTGCCAGTGCCGATTTTGCATGACGTTAACGTAAACGTAAACCAGCTGACGATATATTACGCTCGTATGCACACCGTTTTTTGTCGGGCTGGCGACAATGACGCGCGGGTGTGGGCAGGCCCCCGCCGTCCTACAGCAGGCCGGCCGGCCGTTCGCGCCCCTGGCGGGCGGCCTTGGCCCGCCGGTGCTCTGCCCGCCGGCGCCGCGAGACCTTGGGATCGAAGGCCAGAGGCCGGTAGATTTCGAGCCTGTCGCCGTCCGCCAGTGGCGTATCGGGCTGACAAAGCCTGCCGAATATGCCTACGCCCGATTGCCATGCATCGAGCTGCGGAAAACGAAGCGCGAAGCCACTGGCGCGCAGGGCGTCGGCGGCGGTAGCCGAGGGTGGCAGAGTGACCGTACACTGCCATGCCGATTGCGGGGATTCGGCGTGGCACACCAACACGCGCAGCGCGCCGGACTCATTCACCATAAACAGCCTGTGCGCGCTTGGTGAACGAGTCAATGAAGCTGCTGGCGATGCGGTTGAATACGGGCCCGACGACCATTTCGAGCGCACGGTTCGAGAAGGCGTATTCGAGCGTGAACAAGACCTTGCAGGCGTCGGGCGCCAGGGCCTGGAATTCCCAGTGCCCCACCAGCATCGAAAAGGGGCCGTCGACGAGCTCGAGTTCAATGCGCTCGGGATAGTTGTGCGTGTTGCGCGTGGTGAAGCGCTGTTTCATCCCGGCGAAACTGATCAAGATCGATGCCTGCATGCCGTGCTCGGTGCGCGACTGCACCTCGGTGCCGCCACACCAGGGCATGAATTCGGGATACTTCTCTACGTCGGCCACGAGATCGAACATCTGCGCGGCGCTATAGGGAACCAGGACGGATCGCTGTACTTTGTGCATCGGCTATCGCAAATGGCTAGAATGTTCAGATTTTACCGGTAGCGACGCTACCTCCGGATTTTCCGCCTCATGAGCATCATCGACAACCGCAAGGCCTCGCACGACTATTTCATCGAAGACCGCTACGAAGCCGGCCTGGTTCTGCAGGGCTGGGAAGTCAAGGCGATCCGCGATGGGCGCGTGCAACTGAAAGAAAGCTACGTCATCGTACGCGATGGAGAGCTGTACCTGCTGGGCATGCACGTCAGCCCCCTGCCAACCGCGTCCACCCACATCCATCCCGACGCCCTGCGCACCCGCAAGCTGCTGCTCAAGGCCGAAGAGATCAGCAAGCTGATCGGCAAGGTCGAGCAGCGCGGCTATACCCTGGTGCCGCTTAACCTGCATTACAAGAATGGGCGCATCAAGCTCGACTTTGCACTGGGCCGGGGCAAGAAACTCTACGACAAGCGCGACACCTCGCGCGAAAAAGACTGGCAGCGCGAAAAAGAGCGCATGATGAAACACGACACGCGCAACTCGCGCAAAGACGGCTGAGGCGGGGCGCAAGCCCCGCCCCTCCGGCGCTTCAGGCCGGCTTGCCGGTTTTCACGATGGTCATGGCCGATGCGATCAGGCCACCCACATCGGCCAGATTCGACGGCAGGATCAAGGTATTGCCTTCCTTGGCCACATTGCTGAACGCATCGACGTAGCGCTCGGCCACTTTCAGATTGACGGCTTCCATTCCGCCCGGCTGGCGCACTGCCTCGCCCACTTGCGCGATGGCCTTGGCCGTGGCTTCGGCAATGGCCAGCACCGCCGCCGCCTCACCCTGCGCCTGGTTGATCTGCGCCTGCTTCTCGCCCTCGGAACGCGCGATGGCCGCTTCCCGTTCGCCGGTGGCGATATTGATCTGTTCCTGCCGGCGTCCTTCGGATGCCGCGATCAGCGCGCGTTTTTCGCGTTCGGCGGTAATCTGGGCCTGCATGGCACGCAGGATTTCGTTGGGCGGCGTGAGGTCTTTGATCTCATAACGCAGCACTTTCACGCCCCAGTTCAACGCCGCCTCGTCCAGTGAATTGACAATGGTGCTGTTGATGAATTCGCGCTCTTCGAAGGTGCGGTCGAGTTCGAGCTTGCCGATCACCGAGCGCAGCGTGGTCTGCGCGAGCTGGGTAATGGCAGAAATATAGTTGGACGAGCCGTACGAGGCTCGCATGGGGTCGGTGACCTGGAAGTACAGCACTCCGTCCACCTGCAACTGGGTGTTGTCGCGCGTGATGCAGACCTGGCTGGGCACATCGAGCGGAATCTCTTTCAGCGAGTGCTTATAGGACACGCGCTCGATGAAAGGGATGACGAATCCGGCGCCCGGCGAGAGTACGCGGTCGAACTTGCCCAGGCGTTCGACCACCCAGGCGTGCTGCTGTGGAACGATGGCGATGGCCTTGATGATGATAAGCAAGGCCAGGACGACCAGTACGATCAGGGCTATGGTGGAAGTATCGAGCATCATGAAGGGGAGTCCCTGAGTGAATGATGATTGAGTGGTGTCAGCGACGGGCCGTGTCTTTGGGCGCCAGCACCAGGCTGTTGCCACGCACTTCGGTGACGATGTGCGGGCCGGGCGCTCGCGGCTGGCCGGCGGAGAGCTCGGCCTGCCAATGGGCGCCGCGGTACCAGACTCGGGCCGAGCCGCCCTCGGACCACGATTCGACCCGCACGGTCTGCCCGATATCCATGTGCACGTCGGCGTTGCGCCCGGCGTCAATCTCACGCTTTTTGAGCACGCCAGTACGGCGCAGAACCAGCAGGCCGACCAGCGCCACCCCGGCGCAGGCTACGAGCTGCCACTCGAAACCCACCGCGAGCCAGGCCGCAATGCCGCCGGCAACCAGGCCCAGTGCCACCAGCAGCAGATAGAACGTGCCACTGGCCACTTCACCGATCAGCGCCACGGCGGCGAGCCCGAACCAGATCCACATGGTCATATTCGTTGCCTGAGTTGTATACCGCGTCGATTGTACGGATTTCCGCCTCACCCCGCGCGCGACGCGCAACGCGGGAAGCAGCGGCTCCGATTATCATGACGGCATGAACGCTACTGCCCAGCCTGAATTGCCGGTACTGATCCTGCATACCGGCGATCCCGACGAGATCCTGCGCCGCCATCACGGAGACTACGCGCAGATGATGCGCCACGCGGCCGGGCTGGCTCCAGACGCCGTGCATATCGTGCGCGTGTACACAGGAGACCTGCCCGCCCCTCCGGCGGCATATCGCGCGGCGCTGATCACGGGCTCTCCGGCCATGGTCACCGACCGCGAGCCCTGGAGCGAGCAGACCGCCCAATGGCTGAAGCAGGCGGTGACGGCGGGCCTGCCCATCTTCGGTGTCTGCTACGGCCACCAATTGCTGGCGCATGCGTTGGGCGGCGCGGTCGACTACAACCCGCTGGGCCGCGAATTGGGCACCCAGACCATAGAATGCCTGCCCGCCGCCGATGGCGACCAACTCATGGCCGGCCTGCCCGTGAGCTTTCCGGCGCAGACCCTGCACGCCCAGACGGTCACGCGCCTGCCGGACGGCGCCGTGGTTCTGGCCAGGTCCCAGCTCGACGCCCACCAGTTGGTACGGTTCGCCCCAAGGGTCTATTCGGCGCAGTTCCACCCGGAACTCGGCCCCGAATTCATCCGCGCCCACCTGCTTCGCAACCAGGCCGCCTATGCGCGCGAAGGGCTTGACGCCCCCATGCTGGCAGACCAGCTCAAGCCCACCCCTACCGCGGCCAGCCTGCTGCGGCGATTCCTGCACCTGCGCCTGCCCGCCACCTCGCGCACGGGGCGCTAGCGCCGCGCAGGCGGGCGCAGGCGCGTGCTGGCGTGCCGCAGCGGGCGCGGGCCCACTGGCGCATGGGGCGCGCTTGCACCGTCACGACAGCCCGCCACGCCGGCCTCGCACCAATGAAAAGTGCCCGGCCCGCTGCACGGGCCAGGCACTGAATGGCCGGGCTGACGCCGGCGTGCCGCGCAGGACGCCGCACGCGGTGGCAGAACTTACTTCGCCAGGCGCTGCCAGGTATCAACCACCGTGTCCGGATTCAGGGACATGGACAGAATGCCTTCGTCCTTGAGCCATTGGGCGAAGTCGGGATGGTCGCTGGGGCCCTGGCCGCAAATGCCCACATATTTGTTGGCGGCCAGGCAAGCCTTGATAGCGCGGCGCAGCATGAACTTCACGGCTTCGTCGCGCTCGTCGAAATCGGCTGCCAGCAACTCCATGCCCGAGTCGCGATCCAGCCCCAGGGTCAGCTGGGTCATGTCGTTGGAGCCGATGGAGAAGCCGTCGAAATACTGCAGGAACTCGTCGGCCAAGATGGCGTTCGACGGCACCTCGCACATCATGATGAGCTTCAGGCCGTTCTCGCCGCGTGCCAGGCCGTGCGAGCCCAGCAATTCCACCACGCGCGCAGCCTGGTTCACCGTGCGCACGAAGGGCACCATGATCTCGACGTTGGTCAGGCCCATTTCATCGCGCACCTTCTTCAGGGCTTCGCATTCCATGCGGAAGCATTCGGCGAAATCGGCCGCGATATAGCGCGATGCGCCGCGGAAGCCCAGCATGGGGTTTTCTTCCTCGGGCTCGTAACGCGAACCGCCGACCAGCTTGCGGTATTCGTTCGACTTGAAGTCGGACATGCGCACAATGACAGACTTCGGCCAGAACGCGGCGGCGATGGTGGCGATGCCTTCGGCCAGCTTCTCGACGAAGAAGGCGCGCGGACTGGCATAGCCACGGGCGGCCGACTCCACAGCCTTTTTCAGTTCGCCATCGACATTCGGATAATCGAGCACCGCCTTCGGGTGGATGCCGATGTTGTTATTGATGATGAACTCCAGGCGGGCCAGCCCCACTCCCGAGTTCGGTATCTGGGCGAAGTCGAACGCCAGTTGCGGGTTGCCCACGTTCATCATGATCTTGACATCGATGGGCGGCATTTCACCGCGCCGCACTTCTTCGACCTCGGTTTCGATCAGGCCGTCGTAGATGCGGCCCTCGTCGCCTTCGGCGCACGACACGGTGACGGCCTGCCCGTCCTTGAGCAGGTCGGTGGCCTCGCCGCAGCCCACCACGGCGGGAATGCCAAGCTCACGCGCAATGATGGCTGCGTGGCAGGTACGGCCGCCGCGGTTGGTGACGATGGCCGAGGCACGCTTCATGACGGGCTCCCAGTTGGGATCCGTCATGTCGGTAACCAGGACGTCGCCGGCCTGGACCTTGTCCATGTCGGAGATGTCGCCCACCACGCGCACGCGGCCGGCACCGATCTTTTGCCCGATGGCGCGACCGGTCACGATCACCTGGCCGGTCGCCTTCAGGCGGTAGCGCTGCTGCACGTCATTGGCGCCCTGCTGCGATTTCACGGTTTCCGGGCGCGCCTGCAGGATATAGATCTTGCCGTCGATGCCGTCGCGGCCCCATTCGATGTCCATGGGACGGCCATAGTGCTTCTCGATGATCACGGCGTAGCGTGCCAGCTCGGAGACTTCATCGTCGGTCAGCGAATAGCGGTTGCGCTCGGAGACGGGAACGTCCACGGTACGCACTGCCCGGCCTTCCGGGCGCTCGGGGTCGAATTCCATCTTGATCAGCTTGGAGCCGATGCGGCGGCTGACGATGGGATAGTGGCCTTGCTCGAGCGTGGGCTTGAAAACGTAGAACTCGTCGGGGTTGACCGCCCCCTGCACCACGGTTTCTCCAAGGCCGTACGAAGACGTGATGAAGACCACGTCCTGGAAACCGGATTCGGTGTCGATGGTGAACATCACCCCCGCGCTGCCCTTGTCGGAGCGGACCATGCGCTGCACACCGGCCGACAGGGCCACTTCGGCGTGCGCATACCCTTTGTGCACGCGGTAGGAAATGGCGCGATCGTTATACAGCGAGGCGAACACGTGGCGGATCTTGTCCAGCACGTCATCGATGCCGACGACGTTCAGGAAGGTTTCCTGCTGGCCGGCGAACGAAGCGTCGGGCAGGTCTTCGGCCGTGGCCGAAGAGCGCACGGCGAACGAACCCTTGCCGTCGGCATCCAGGGCGGCAAAAGCGGTGCGGATCTGCTGTTCGAATTCCGCAGAGAATGGCGCGTCGATGATCCATTGGCGGATCTCGGCGCCTGCGGTTGCGAGTTCGCGGACGTCTTCGGGGTTCAGGGTGGTGAGCCGCTCGGCGATGCGCTTGTCCAGGCCCGAAGCCTTCAGAAAGTCGCGGAAGGCCTCGGCGGTCGTGGCGAAGCCGCCCGGCACGCGGACGCCCGCGCCGGACAGCTGGCTGATCATTTCACCGAGTGATGCGTTCTTGCCCCCTACCGAGTCCACATCCGTCATGCGGAGCTGCTCGAACGAAACGACGTACGACATTGAAGTCACCTTTTACAATGGAGAGAAAGCGAGTTTGGTCAATGCATCAGGATGCGCTGACCAAACTGGCCTTGGACCGCTCTTGGGGTGACTTATTCGGGGGCAGATTGTACCCGGTCGGGCACCATGGCTTTCCCCTTTGGTTGGAATATTTTACATATGGCATCGCCCACTATCGAACGGACTGTCTATATCGTTTCAGACAGTACCGGCATCACCGCAGAGACCTTCAGCCACTCAGTGCTGTCGCAATTTGAGGAAGTCCATTTCAAGCCGGTGCGGCTGCCGTTTGTCGACACTCTGGAGAAGGCGCGCGACGTTGCAGCGCGCATCGACCGCAATGCGCAGGAAACCGGCGTGCCGCCCATCGTGTTCAGCACCCTGGTCGATCCTGCCAGCATGGAATGCGTGCGATCGGCCAACGGCGTGTTCCTGGACCTGTTCGGCACATTCGTGGGGCATATCGAACAGGCGCTGGGGCTGAAATCCAGCCATTCGGTGGGCCGCTCGCACATGGCGGCGAATTCCGAGCAGTACCGCAACCGCATCGACGCCATCAATTTCAGCCTGGCGCACGACGATGGGCAGTTCATCACCCAGCTCGACCAGGCCGATGTGATCCTGGTGGGAGTGTCGCGTTGCGGCAAGACCCCGACCAGCCTGTACCTGGCCATGCAGTACGCCATCAAGGCCGCCAATTTCCCTTTGACGCCAGATGATTTCGAGCGAGGCACCTTGCCCTCGACCGTCGCCCCCTATCGGTCCAAGCTGTTCGGGCTTTCCATCCAGCCCGAGCGCCTGGCCGAAGTGCGTAATGAGCGCCGTCCCAACAGCAAGTACGCCAAGCTCGAGCAATGCCGCTACGAGGTGGCGGAGGCCGAGCGCATGATGCGGCGCGAAGGCATTTCGTGGCTGTCCACCACGACCAAGTCTATCGAAGAGATCGCCACGACAGTCATGCAGGAAGTCGGTCTGGGACGCTCCAACTGACCGCCGGGGCGCCGGGTCTCAGACCGCGGCCCGGGCCGAGACCGCCCCGTAGCGCGAGCCGTCTCGGCGGGCGGGCCGCCGGCGTTTCGCGCCCAGGGTGCCGGCGCCGTCATCGGCAAACCGAATAACGCTCGGACCCGCCATGGCACCGCGCCGATGTTGCCCCGCCGGCATCGGCCGCTGTGCATCCGGGTCTGGATGTTCGCGGCGGCTTTGGGCCAGCCGGACGCCGCAGCGCCTGCGAAGAGATTGCGCAGCGCCTGCTGCACGCAGATACTCAGCCCTTCAGCTGCCGACGCTGCTCGAACAGGCAGAGCGCAGCCGCAATCGCAACGTTAAGCGATTCGACCGCCGGAGCATGCTCGATCCGCACGCGCAATGCGGCGGCCTGTTGCAGAGCAGGCGTCACGCCCTGCCCTTCGTGGCCGAACACCCAGGCGCATGCCCGGGGCAAGGTCGTGGCATAGAGGTCCTGGGCGCCGTCCAGGGCCGTGGCAACCAGGGGTAGTTCCAGCCGCTGGGCGCAGGCCTGCAGATCGGCCTGTTCGTGCACGGTCAGCGCAAAATGGGCACCCTGGCCGCCCCGCAACACCTTGGGCGACCACGCGGCAGCACATCCCGGCGACAGCAGCACGCGTTCTACGCCAGTCGCCGCACATATGCGCAGAATGGTGCCGACGTTGCCCGGGTCTTGCACGCGGTCGAGCCAGACCATGGGATCGGCCAGGCGCGGCGGCAGTTCGGGCGCGGGCGGGTTCACGACAAACAATACGCCCTGGCCAGTTTCAACGGTCTCGAGTTGTCGAAGCAACCTGGCGTCCGCCAGCAACGCCCGCCCTGGCGGAAGTTTCGCCAGCAGGTCGGCCAGTTCGGGCTGTTGCGCCCGTTCGGCGTCGAATATGGCCTGCGTTGGTGCGCCAGCCCGGGCCAGCCAGGCCTGGCATAGGTGCACGCCTTCGAGTATGGCGGGAGCGCCGCGGCGGCCGGCGTGTGCAGCAAGGCGCTGCAACTGCTTGAAAGCCGGATTGTCGCGCGATGTGATCTGCTTCATGGCAGCACGGCCAGGCGCTCGCGCACGGGCGCGAAACTGCGCCTATGCTCGGGGCATGGTCCATGCTCGCGCAGGCGTTCCATATGCAGCGACGTGCAATAGCCCTTGTGCTGGTCGAAGCCATACTGCGGATACATGGCATGCAGCCGCAGCAGATCGGCATCGCGAGCCGTCTTGGCGAGGATAGAGGCCGCGGAGATGGCCGGCACCAGCGCATCGCCCTTGATGACGGTCTGTACGGTGCAGCGCAGGGGCGGCGCCTGGTTGCCGTCGACCATGGCGACCTGCGGAATATGCGCCAGGCCGTCGACGGCGCGCTGCATGGCCAGCAAGGTGGCCCGCAGGATGTTCAGCGTGTCGATTTCTGCCACCGTGGCACTGGCCACGCACCAGGCCAAGGCCCGTTGCTGGATGTATACAGCCAGCTCTTCCCTGCGTTCGGGCGTCAGCGCCTTGGAATCCGCCAGCCCGTCGACCGGACGGTCGGGATCGAGTATGACGGCGGCGGCATATACGCCGCCGGCCAGCGGCCCGCGCCCGGCTTCGTCTACACCGGCCATCAGGATGCCGGTGAAATCGGGCGTGGCGGCGAACAGGCTATGCTGCGCCATGGGCTACCTCGGTAATGGCTCGCGCGGCCAGGCGGGCCGTATCGCGGGTCAGGTCGCGATGCAATGCGGTGAAGCGGGTTTCGATCCGGGCGGCATGCGCGTCGTCGGTCAGGGCCGCCCAGGTGGCATCGGCCAGTTTGTCCGGCGTGGCGTCGTCCTGCAGCAGCTCAGGCACCGCAAAATCACGCAGCAGGACATTGGGCAGGCCCACCCACGGCAGGTACGGGCGCTGCTGGCCCGACTTCCACGCCATGATGCGTCGCATCCAGGGTGAAAGATAATACGAAATGACCATCGGCCGCTTGAAGAGCGCCGTCTCGAGCGTGGCGGTTCCGCTGGCCACCAGCACCGCGTCGCTGGCCTCCAGGGCGCTCCAGGCAACCGGTTGGCCATCCCCCGAAGGCAGGTCGTCCAGGGTCAGGCAGCGCAGGCCCGGCACCGGATATTGCGCGAGCACGGCGTCGAATTCCTGTCGGCGCTGCGCGTTGACCATGGGCACGACGCAGACCAGCCCGGGATCTCGGCGCTGCAGTTGCTGCGCTGCCTGAAGGAAACGGGGCGCCAGGATCCGTATCTCGGACGCGCGGCTACCCGGCAGAATTGCCAGTACGCGCGCGTTGTCGTCCAGGCCCAGCCGGCGGCGCGCCGCCTGCCGGTCGGGTTGCAGCGGAATGGCGTCTGCCAGCGGGTGACCCACGTAGGTCACCGGTATGCCTTCCTTGCGGTACAGCTCTTCCTCGAACGGGAACAGCACCAGCATGTGCGAGACGGCGGCGCGGATCTTGTGAATACGGTCGTAGCGCCAGGCCCAGATGGACGGGCCGACGAAATGCACCGTCGGGATCCCTGCATGGCGCAGCTGCAGCTCGAGTTTCAGGTTGAAGTCAGGCGCGTCGACGCCCACGAACACCGAGGGCCCCGTCGCCAGCCAGCGCCGCTTGACGTCCTGGTAGGTTCGCAGCAACCCGGGCAGCCGCTTGAGCGCATCGACGTAGCCGAAGACCGTCAGGGCGTGCATGGGATGCCAAGCATCGAAACCGGCCGCCTGCATCGCCGGGCCGCCGATGCCCTGGCATGCCAACCCGGGATCGCTTTGACGCAAGCCCGCGATGACGCGGCTGGCGAGCAGATCGCCCGAAGGTTCGCCCGCCACCATGCCGACCGAAAGGCTCATGGCCGGATGATTCCTCGGGTAGAGGCGTCGATGAAGTCCAGCCACACCTGCAGAGCGTGCGTGGCCTCGGGGTTCGACTGCTGACGTGCGCGCAGCTCGGCCCGGGCTTCGTCCAGCGACAGGCCGCGCCGGTAGATGATCTTGTAGGCATCTCGCAGCGCCGAGATGACCGGCGCACTGAAGCCGCGGCGTCGCAAGCCTTCGACGTTGACGCCCACGGGCCGGCAAGGGTTGCCCGCCCCCAATACGTAGGGCGGCATGTCCTGCATCAGCGAGCTGTTGCCGCCCGTCATGCTGTGGGCGCCGATCTTGCTGAACTGGTGCACGCCGGTCAAGCCGCCCACGATGGCCCAATCGCCCACGTGTACATGGCCCCCCAGCTGTACCGAATTGGCCAGGATGGTGTTGTTGCCTATGTGGCAATCGTGCGCAATGTGCACATAGGCCATGATCCAGTTGTCATCGCCCACGGTGGTCACCCCCCCATCTTGCACGGTACCGGTGTTGAAGGTGGTGAATTCCCGCACCGTATTTCGGTCGCCGATCACCAGGCGGGTAGGCTCGCCCGCGTACTTCTTGTCTTGCGGCATGCCGCCGATCGAGCAGAAGCGGTAGAAGCGGTTGTCGCGCCCAATGCTGGTAGCACCGTCAACAACGCAATGCGGACCGAGCTCGGTGCCGGCCTTGATGGTCACTCCGGGCCCCACGACACAATAGGGCCCGATGCGCACACTGGCGTCGATCTGCGCGGCGGGGTCTACGAGAGCAGTGGGATGGATGTTTCCGGACATTTACGCTTCCAGGCTGCGAATGGCGCACATCAGCTTGGCCTCGGCCACCACCTGGCCGTCAACCAGGGCCTTGCCCTGATATTTGCAGATGGCGCGGCTGAGGCGCTCGGCCTGCACTTCCAGGCGCAATTGGTCGCCGGGTACCACCGGTCGACGGAACCGGGCCTCGTCGATGCCCACCAAATAATAGGCGGTCGTGGCGCTGTCGCACTTGAGGCCGCCGTTCTCATCGGTGAACGAGAACAATGCCGCGGCCTGGGCCATGGCTTCTGTTATGAGCACGCCAGGCATCACCGGATGATGGGGGAAATGGCCCTCGAAGAACGGTTCGTTGATAGACACGTTTTTAATGGCGACAATGGATTTGCCAGGCACGATGTCCAGCACACGATCGATGAGCAGCATCGGGTAGCGATGCGGCAAGCGCTCCATGATCGCCTTGATGTCGAGTTCCATTTGCTAAGGTTTCCTACCGTTTTGATAATGCGGCCGCGCCGATGGGCAACCGGCCGCGGCTCAGGCTTTTTCGAGCGTCCGCAAGCGGCGGCGCAGATGTGACAGTTGTTGTATGACGGCGGCGTTGCGCTGCCATTGACCGTGCTCGGCGTAAGGATACACGCCCGTGTAGCGCCCAGGCTGGGCAATGCTCGACGTAACCGCTGTGCCGCCCGATATGTGGACGTCATCGGCCAGGGTCAGGTGCCCCGACAACATTGCGGCTCCGCCGATGGTGCACCGTGCGCCTATGACGGTGGAGCCCGCCACCCCCACGCAGGCCGCCATGGCGGTGTGGGCCCCGACGCGCACGTTGTGGCCCAGCATGATCTGGTTGTCGAGTTTCACACCGTCGCCGATGTCGGTGTCTTCGAGCGCACCCCGGTCGATTGTGGTGTTGGCGCCGATTTCGACGTCATCGCCAATGCGCACGCCGCCCAGTTGGGCGATCTTGCCCCAGGCGCCCTGCCCCAGCGTCGGATCTGGCGCGAAACCGAAGCCATCGGCGCCAAGCACGGCGCCGCTGTGCAGAATGGCCCGCGCGCCGATGCGCACATTCGGGTACAGGGTGACCCGGGCATGCAGCAGGCAATCGGGACCCAGGCTCGACCCGGCTCCGATCACGCAACTCGCGCCCAGCGTACTGCCCCGGCCGATACGCGCACCTGATTCGATCACGCAATGCGGTCCGATGCGAACATCGTCTTCGACCACGGCATCGTCGGCCACCACGGCCAGCGGATGCACGCTCGCCGGCTGCCGAGGCTGCCGGGCCGCGTCGAACCATTGTGCCAGCCGGGCATACAGCAAATACGGGTGCGGACAGACCACCCGCACGCACTGCGGCGCGTCGGGGGCACCGGCCAACGCCTGCGCCGCATCCGGCGTGACGATGACGGCCGCCGCCCGCGTCGTGGCCAGCTGGCTTTGGTAACGCGGATTGGTCAGGAAACTGATTTCTTCGGGGCCTGCAGATGCCAGGGTGCCTATACCCCGGATACGCGGCAGGCCGGCTTCGGCCGCGGCGGGCTCGATGCGCCAATCCAGCCCCTTGGTGTTGGCGGCCGCGAGAAGCGCGTCGAGAGCCGGGGCGCGGGCGGGGTCCAGCAGGATCGGCATGCGTACGGCGCCGCCGCTTACTTGCCGAGGGCCTGGATCACCTTGTCGGTGATGTCGACACGCGGATTGACCGTAACCGCATCCTGGACGATGAGGTCATAGTTTTCTTGTTCGGCGATGCGCTTGATGGCCTGGTTGGCCTTCGTAACAATTGCCGAGAATTCTTCGTTGCGGCGACGGTTGAAGTCTTCCTGGAACTCGCGGCGCTTGCGCTGCAGTTCGGTGTCGAGACGCGACAGGTCACGCTGGCGATTGGTGCGGTCGGATTCGGACAGCACCGGCGCGTCCTTGTCGAACTTCTCGGCCTGCGAACGCAGATTGTTGCTCAGGCGCTGAAGTTCGTCGTCGCGCTTCTTGAATTCGGATTCGATCTTGGTTTGTGCCGACTTGGCCGGACCGGACTCGCGCAGGATGCGCTCGGTGTTCACGAAGCCGATCTTGGTGCCTTGTGCGTTCGCGGGAAGCGAGACGACGGAACCCAGGAGCAGCGCACCCGCCAAGGCCAGCGTACCGCGCAGTTTGCCAGCACGTCGGACGCGCGCCGGGCTCGAGGTGTTGAGTGCGAAATCAGACATCATGAAAATCTCACCTTCCAATGAGGTAAAGCAAAGCCAATATTGTGCCACTAAACGGGCAGAACACCGGGAAGCGGTGCCCTGCCCGTGTGATCAGGCGTAACCGGCAGGTATCAGAATCCGGTTCCGATCTGGAACTGGAAGCTTTGTTGGTCGTCACCCGACTTGGCGTTGAGGGGACGGGCGTAAGACAGTTGCAATGGGCCCAGCGGCGATTGCCAGGACAGGCCAACGCCGGCCGAATAACGCCAGCCGCAGGGATCGTCGACCTCGCTGCCCGGTTCCCCACCCGTGCACTTCATGCCGCTGCCCGCGGAAACCTGGCCGGCATCGGCGAACACGAACCAGCGTAGCGTGCGGTCTTTCGAGGCGCCGGGGAACGGCAGGTACAGCTGCGCGTTGGCGACGATGCGGCGCGAGCCGCCCAGATAATCGCCCGTCAGCGGGTCGCGGGGGCCCAGCGAGGCGCCATCATAGCCGCGCACCGTGCCGATGCCGCCGGCGTAGACGTTCTTGATGACCGGGTAGTCGAGGCTGCCGTAGCTGCGCCCGTAATCGACCATACCATTCAGCGCCAGCGTATAGCTGCGGCCCAACGGGATGTAGTACTGCTGCTGAGCCGTCAGCAGATAGTACTTGAGGTCCATTGTGGAGAAGTCGCCCTTGAGGCGGGTATAGGCGCCTTTGGTGGGCGCCAGCGCGCTGTCACGGGTGTCTTTGGACCAGCCCACGTTGAAGATCAGCGCATTGGTGCTGTCGCCATACTGGTCGACGAAGTCCTGGTAGGCCAGCGGCGAGTTGTCGTACAGGTCGATCTGGTTGCGTTCGAACGTGGCGCCCAGGAACACGCGGTCGTATTCGGAAATGGGCACGCCGAAGTTCATGCCCAGGCCCAGCGCCTTGACGCGGTAGTCGCCGTCGTTGTTGTCCCAGGGCTCGGTAACGCGATAGTAGGCCGACGTGGTGCGGCTGATGCCGTCTTTCGTGAAGTACGGATCGGTGTGCGACAGCACCGCGGCACGGTTGGTCTTGCTGGTGTTGAACTGCAGCGTCAGGTTGGTGCCGCTGCCGAACACGTTGTCTTCGCTGATGCCCGCGGACAGGATGGCCTTCTCGGACGAACCGTAGCCCACCCCCAGGTTGATCATGCCGGTGGGTTTTTCCTTGACGTCGACGTTGACGTCGACCTGGTCGGGCGACCCGGGAACCGGATCGGTGGAAACGTTGACTTCGCTGAAGTAACCCAGGCGGTCGATGCGGTCGCGCGAGATCCTGAGATCGCCCGAGTCATACCAAGCCGCCTCTTCCTGGCGCATTTCGCGCCGGACGACCTCGTCGCGCGTACGCGTGTTGCCGCCGATCTGGATGCGGCGCACATATACGCGACGGCTGGGGTCGACGTAGAACGTGACGTCGGCCTCATGTGCGGCACGGTCGAGCGTGGGGTTGGGATTGACGTTCGCAAACGCATAACCCAGGTCGCCCAGGTAATCGGTGATGGCCTTTGCGGAATCGTTGGCCTGCGCGGCCGAGAAGACCTCGCCTTCTTTGACCTGAACCAGGCCGCTGATTTCCTTGTCGAGACCCAGTAGGTTGCCGGCAAGCTTGACGTTGCGCACCTTGTAGGGCTCGCCTTCGTGAAGCGTGACCGTGATGTAGATGTCTTTGCGGTCGGGCGAAATCGTGACCTGTGGCGGCTCGACGGAAAATTCGAGGTAGCCCTGGTCGAGATAGAACGACCGCAGGCGCTCGATATCGCCTTCGAGCTTTTCGCGCGAGTATTTGTCGGTATTGGTGTACCAGGTCAGCCAGCCCGGCGTCGTGAGGTCGAACAGGTCGAGCAGTTCGCTTTCAGAGAAGGCCTTGTTGCCCACGACGCTTATCTGGCGAATCTTGGCGACCTCGCCTTCGAAGACGTCGAAGCTGACCCCCACGCGGTTACGCGGCAACGGCGTGACCGTGGCGGTGACTTCTACGCCGTACTTGCCCTTGCCCAGATACTGTTCTTTCAGTTCGTATTCGGCGCGTTCGAGCATCGACTGATCGAAGATGCGGCCTTCGCCAAAGCCCACCTGCAGCAGCGACGTGGTGATGGCCTTGGAGTCGAACTCCCGCATGCCGTTGAACGTGACCGACGCGATGGTGGGCCGTTCCTGGACCACCACCACGACCACATCGTTGTCGGTCTGGATGCGAACGTCGCTGAAGAACCCGGTGCCATACAGGCGACGCACGGCTTCCGTTGCCTCGGCATCCGTGAATTCTTCGCCAACCTTGACAGGCAGGTACCCGAACACAGTGCCGGCGTCGGTGCGCTGGATGCCTTCTACGCGGATATCCCGCACGACGAACGGGTCGAAAGCGTGAGCCAGGGCCGGCATAAGCAGCGCGGCGAGCAGGCTCGACATGACGCCCTTCTTGTGATGAAACATCCGAAAAGACATGTCCTTGGCTATCCTAGGTGGAGCAAATGGCGGACGATTTTATTCGATCGCACGTCAGGTGAACAGGCGGGCGAAATCATTGAACAGGGCCAACCCCATCAGACCGGCCAGCAGCCCGATGCCGGCACGCTGGCCGATATCGATCCAGCGGTCGGGCGGCGGGCTGCCGCGCACAATTTCGACGAAATAGTACAGCAGATGGCCACCATCGAGCATGGGAATCGGCAGCAGGTTGAGGACGCCGAGGCTGATGCTGATGAGCGCGAGGTAGGCGATATAGGCCGCAATGCCGATCCGCGCGGTCTGGCCCGCGTAGTCGGCGATAGTGACCGGGCCGCTGATATTGCGCCACGAGACTTCCCCGATGACCATGCGCCCCATCATGCGCAGCGATAGCCATGCGGTGTCCCAGGTGCGCACAGTGGCACGACTGATGCTTTCGAACAGCCCATAACGCACGGTGACCATGGGCGCCTCGCCGCCCAACTGCACGCCGATGCGCCCGATGGTCTGGCCCTGGACGGTTTCGGCCCGAGGCACGACGCTGACCGACACCTGTGCGCCGTCTCGTACGAGCGTGAGCGGTAGAGCCTGGCCGGCATGCTGCTGGATGATGCGCACCAACTGGCCCGTATCGGGATCGGCGACCTCGCCCGCGCGCACGATGAGATCGCCACTGCGCAGGCCGGCACTTTCACCCTCGCCGCCGGCGATCACATCGCGCACCAAGGGCTTGGGCATGGCCAGGCGCAGGCCGGCATCCGCCAGGGGATCGCCCTGGGCAGGGTCCATGCGATTGGGGGGCACGTGCAACTGGTGCTGCCGGGTGGCGCCGTCGGCAGTGCGGACTTCGACCTGCGCCTGGCCACCGGTGGACAGCACGTCGAGCAGGCGCCATCGCGCGTCATTCCAGGAGGCGACTGGCCTCGCGTCCACGGCCACGATCTGCTCGCCGCCTCGAAGGCCCGCCTGGGCGGCCGGCGACTCGGCGGCCGGGGCCGCGAGGATGGGCGCAGGTTCCTGCGTGCCGGCCAGGTTCAGGCCGGCGTACAGCATGACCGCCAGGATGAGGTTGAACACCGGGCCCGCCGCCACGATGGCGATGCGCCGACCCACAGGCTGGGCATTGAAAGATTGGGCCGCGATCTCGCGCGAGGCGCCGGCCGGCGGGTCATCTTGCATCTTGACGTAGCCGCCCAGCGGAATGGCCGAGACCGCCCATTCGGTGCCGTTGCGATCCGTACGCCGGATCAGGACCCTGCCGAAGCCCACCGAGAATCGCAGCACGCGCACGCCGCACAGGCGCGCCACCCAATAGTGACCCAGTTCATGGAACGTAATGAGTATGCCCAGGGCAACGACGAAGGCAAGCAGGGTGAAAAGCATGGATCGGTGTATAGGGGCGCCGCGGGCTCAGGCCAGCCCGAGATTGCCGGCGTAATCACGCGTGGCAGCATCAAGGGCCAGAACGTCGGCCAGATCATTCAGCGTAACAGAAGACTGCCGCTGCTGCCATTCGAGCGCGGCGGTAATTACCCGGGGGATCCAGGTGTAACGCAGGCGCCCTGCCAGGAACGCCTCGACGGCCACTTCGTTGGCCGCATTGAGTACGACACAGGCGGCCTGCCCTGCGCGCAGCGCGTCGAAGGCCAATTGCAGGCAGGGGAAGCGCTGCATGTCGGGGGCCTCGAATTCAAGTTTGCCGCAGCGCGCGAGGTCGAGGGGCCCCACGCCGCTGCTGAGCCGCTCCGGAAAGCCCAGCCCGTACGAGATGGGCGTGCGCATGTCGGGCTGGCCCAATTGCGCCAGCACTGAACCGTCTTCGTACTCGACCATCGAATGCACGACGCTTTGCGGGTGGATGAGGACTTCGATGCGGTCGGGCGGCATTGCGAAAAGCCAATGCGCTTCGATGACTTCGAGCCCCTTGTTCAGCATGGTCGCGGAATCCACCGAGATCTTGCGTCCCATGGTCCAGTTGGGATGGGCGCAGGCCTGGGCCGGGGTGACGTCGTGCAGGTCCAGCGGATCGTGGCGGCGGAAAGGCCCACCGGAGGCGGTCAGCAACAAGCGCCGCACGCCGGGCGCCGGCGCCCGAACCGCATCGGCTCGTGTACCGTGCGGCAGGCACTGGAAAATGGCGTTGTGCTCGCTGTCGATAGGCAGCAGCTCGGCGCCATGGTCGCTCACGGCGCGCATGAACAGTTCGCCGGCGGCCACCAGGGCCTCTTTATTGGCCAGCAGCACGCGCTTGCCGGCGCGGGCCGCCGCCAGGGCGGCCGGCAAGCCCGCGGCGCCCACGATCGCGGCCATGACCGTATCGCAGCCCGGGTCGGCAGCAGTGTCGGCCAGCGCCTGCGGGCCGACGCGTACCTCAGGCGGGTTGCGGCCGGCGGGCCAGGCGGCCAGGAACCGTTGCCGCGCCTCGTCATCGGGCACCACCACGACCGGCGCGTCGCAAGCGGCCGCCTGCTGCGCCAGGCGTTCCATGCGGCTGTGCGCGGAAAGTGCAAATACAGCCAGCCTTTCGGGATGGCGGGCGATGACATCCAGCGTGCTTTCGCCGATAGAACCGGTCGAGCCCAGGACTGCAACGCGTTGGAAACGAATCAAGACAACACTCCAGACAGCAGCATGGCGAACGGCGCGACGGGCAGGATGGCGTCGATGCGGTCGTAGACACCGCCGTGCCCAGGCAACAGCGCGCTGGAATCCTTGCGGCCGGCGCGGCGCTTGAGCAGGGATTCGAACAGATCGCCCACGATGGATATGGCCCCCAGCAGCGCGGCCGCGGGCAGCGCAAGCCACCACGTGCCGCGCTCGACCAGCGTAGCGCCGAAGCTGCCCGTCCATAGGCTGGACAGCCACACCCATGCGATCGCTGCAACAACGCCGGCCACCGCACCCTCGATCGTCTTGCCGGGGCTGACCCGCGGGGCCAGCTTATGCTTGCCGAACGCCCGCCCCGCAAAATAGGCGGCGATATCGGCCACCCAGACGAGGGCCAGCAAGGACACTACGAACCAGGCGCCCCGGGACATGAACATCAGGGCCAGCGCCGCCCACGCCGCCAGGACGGCCGGCACGCTGAACAACGACCACCCCACGCTGGCCGGCGGCGCGTCGGCCCGGCCGCGCACCACTGCCGGCACCACGGCCAGCAACCATACCAGCGCCACGGCCGGGACCAGCCAGTTCACTAAGGCCGCCTGCCCGAGCACGCCGGCCGCCTGCCCTGACAGCCAGGCCCAGGCCAGCCACAACATCAACGCCAGCAGCACTGCCGCGCTACCCACGCACCAGGCCCGCGACGGGGGTTGCGCAACGGTAAGGCGCAGCCATTCCCAGCAGGCGCAGGCGGCGCCCGCAGCCAGCAAGGCGATGAACCACCAGGGGTTGCCGGACGCCAGCGCGGCAGCCAGCACGGCCAGCAATATCACAGCGGTAAGAACTCGTTGGCCTAGCATGGGATCCTCCGGGTCAACGGGCGTCGTCGCCGCGTAATTGCTCGCTGGTGCGCCCGAATCGGCGTTCGCGCGAACGGTACCATTCAAATGCCGCATCGAGCTCGGCCGCACCGAAATCCGGCCAGTATTGGTCGGTGAAGTACAGCTCGGTGTAGGCCAGCTGCCAGATCAGGAAATTGGATATGCGCTGCTCGCCGCCGGTACGGATGAACAGGTCCGGCTCGGGTGCCCAGGCCATCGAGAGATGGGCCGACAAATGGCTTTCGTCGATGCCCTGCGGGTCGCGGGCAAGCTCGGGGTGCTGGCTGAGCAAGGCGCGCGTAGCCTGCAGGATGTCCCAGCGCCCGCCATAGTTGGCCGCCACCGTAAGATGAAGCCGGTCGTTGTGGGCAGTGCGGGCCTGCGCATCGGCGATGAGGTTCTGCAGGCGCGGTTCGAAACGCGACATGTCGCCCACCACGTGCAGACGCACGCCCTGTTCGTTGAGCTTGTCGACCTCGCGTTCGAGCGCCTGCACGAACAGCCGCATCAGGAGAGAGACCTCTTCAGGCGGACGGCGCCAGTTTTCGGAACTGAATGCGAACAGGGTGAGGTAACGCACGCCTTGCCGTCCGCAGGCCTCGACGACGCGGCGCACGGCCTGCACGCCCTTGGCGTGCCCCGCCGTACGAGGCAGGTGACGGCGCGTTGCCCAGCGCCCGTTGCCGTCCATGATGATGGCAACGTGCTGTGGGACCGCCTGTGGAGCGGGAATCGCCTGGGTAGAACTGATAACCATGAGCAGAAGCGTCGTGCCGTTGAAGCCGTGCAGGCCAGCGAACCAAAAGAACCGCGCCGCCGGCCCCCACCGCGCTGGGCAAGCAAGCAGCGGTACGGCACTGGCGGCGCGTGAAGTCGGTACCTGGACCGATTATACGGTCATGATTTCGGCTTCTTTCTGGGTGATGAGCTTGTCGATTTCTGCCACATTGCGGTCGGTGAGCTTCTGGATGTCGTCCTGGGCGCGACGTTCGTCGTCTTCGGAGATTTCCTTGTCTTTCACCAGCTTCTTGAGCGCTTCGTTGGCTTCACGACGCAGATTGCGCACCGCAACCTTGGCGTCTTCGCCCTCGCCCTTGACCACTTTGGTGAGGTCGCGGCGGCGTTCTTCGGTGAGCGCAGGCATGGGAACACGGATGGAGTCGCCCATGCTCATGGGGTTGAGGCCGAGATCGGACTCGCGAATGGCTTTCTCGATGACCTGCGCCATGGGCTTTTCGTACGGCTGGACGCTGATGGTGCGCGCGTCGACCAGGTTGACGTTGGCCACCTGGCTCACGGGCACCGGCGAACCGTAATATTCGACCTGAACGTGATCCAGGATGCCCGTATGGGCGCGTCCGGTACGGATCTTGGACAGGTTGACCTTAAGCGTGTCCAGCGACTTGGCCATCCTGGTTTCGGCGGATTTGCGGATTTCTGCGACGCTCATGAGGATTTCCTTTGCTTAAACGTGTACCAATGTGCCTTCGTCTTCGCCGCTGACCGCGCGCTTGAGCGCGCCGGACTTGTTGATCGAAAACACTTTGATGGGCAGTTTCTGGTCGCGGCACAGCGCGAACGCCGTGGCGTCCATCACTTCGAGACGGCGCACGATGGCCTCATCGAAACTGATGCGGGCGTAGCGCGTGGCCGTGGGATCTTTGTTGGGGTCGGCGCTGTATATACCGTCGACCTTGGTGGCCTTGAGCACGATTTCGGCACCGATTTCCGCACCGCGCAGCGCGGCAGCCGTGTCGGTGGTGAAGAATGGGTTGCCGGTGCCGGCCGCGAAGATGACGACCTTCCCCTCTTCGAGATACCGCAGCGCCTTGGGCCGGATGTAGGGTTCGACCACCTGGTCGATGTTCAGCGCGGACTGCACGCGGGTATCCACCCCTTTGTGCTTGAGCGCGTCTTGAAGCGCCAGCGCGTTCATGATGGTGGCCATCATGCCCATGTAGTCTGCAGTGGCGCGGTCCATGCCCTGCGCGCCCGGGGCGACGCCACGGAAGATGTTGCCTCCGCCGATGACGATGGCCAGCTCGACGCCGAGCGCCACCACTTCAGCGATTTCTTCGGTCATGCGCACGATGGTGCCGCGATTGATGCCGAACGCATCTTCGCCCATCAGCGCCTCGCCGGACAATTTGAGGAGAACCCGTTTGTATAGCCTGCTGCTCATTGGAGATGTCCCAGGGAACGATCCGACGAAAGTGTAAGACAAGAAATAGGGCCGGACTAGACTTTTATCTAGCCGGCCCCGTGTACCACGACCGCTTAGCCGCGACCGGCGGCGGCAGCGACTTCGGCTGCGAAGTCGTTGGTCTTCTTCTCGATGCCTTCGCCGACCACGAACAAAACGAACTTGTTGATGGTGGCGCCCTTTTCCTTGAGCATCTGCTCAACGGACTGCTTGTCGTTCTTGACAAAGGGCTGCGACAGCAGCGTCACTTCCTTCAGGTACTTCTGCACCGAACCTTCGACCATCTTCGCCACGATTTCGGCGGGCTTGCCCGACTCGGCGGCCTTCTGCTCGGCCACCGAACGCTCGGCAGCAATCACATCGGCCGGCACGCCGTCGGCATTCAGGGCCTTGGGCTTGGTGGCGGCGATGTGCATGGCCAGGTCTTTGCCGACTTCTTCGGCGCCGGCGTATTCGACCAGCACGCCGATCTTGCCGCTGTGCACATAGCTGGCCAGCGCATTGGCTGTCTCGATGCGGTCAAAGCGACGCACCGAGATGTTTTCACCGATCTTGCCGATGAGCGCGGTGCGGGTGGTTTCGACCGTGCCTTCGCCCATGGGCAGTTCTGCCAGCGCGGCCACGTCGGCGGGCTGCTTGGTGGCGACGAGTTCGGCCAAGGTGTTCACAAAGCCGATGAAATCATCGTTCTTGGCCACGAAATCGGTTTCGCAGTTCACTTCGATGACGGCACCTTGCTTGGCGTCGGGCGAGATGTACAGGCCGATCAGGCCTTCGGCCGTGACACGGGCGGCCGCCTTGCTGGCCTTGTTGCCCAGCTTGACGCGCAGGATTTCTTCGGCACGGGCCAGATCGCCCTCGGCTTCGGTCAGGGCCTTCTTGCACTCCATCATGGGCGCGTCGGTTTTTTCGCGCAGTTCCTTGACGAGGGCAGCGGTAATTTCAGCCATGATTGCTCCAGTTTCGCTAAGACGCATTCCGGCGGCACCGGAACACGCGGATTGATTCGACTAGACGCCCGCGCTGGCGGGCCCTGAGACGGGAACCCGTCTCGACATTTTTGCGGCGGACTGCGGGGGCGACACCGCCCCACGCACCGCCTTCCAGACAGACTGCTGAACACCGGCCCGCGCCGCGTGGCAGGAAAACCAGGCCGACCCGTGCCGCAACACGAACCGGGCCGGCCGCCAAGCGGCGACGCCAGCCTGTATCAAGCCTGGTTGTCTTGCACTTCGACGAACTCTTCCGAGCCTTCGCCGGCTTCTTCGACCAGCCCGTTGAGGTTTTGCTCACGGCCTTCCAGGACGGCGTCGGCGATGCCCTTGACATACAGCGCGATGGCCTTGGCCGAGTCGTCGTTGCCGGGGATGACGTAGTCAATGCCGTCGGGCGAGTGATTGGTATCGACCACGGCCACCACGGGGATACCCAGCGTGCGGGCTTCGGCGACGGCAATCTTGTGGTAGCCAACGTCGACGACGAACAGCGCGTCGGGCAGGCCGTTCATGTCTTTGATGCCGCCGATGGACTTGTTCAGCTTGTCGAGTTCGCGCTGGAACAACAGGCCTTCTTTCTTGATCATGCGCTCGGCGCCGCCTTCGGCGACGACGGCTTCCATTTCCTTCAGGCGCTTGACCGAGGTTTTGACGGTCTTGAAGTTGGTCAGCATGCCGCCGAGCCAGCGGGCATCGACGAAGGGCATGCCGCAACGCGCCGCTTCGGTGGCAACCAGTTCACGGGCAGCACGCTTGGTGCCGACGAACAGGATGTTGCCGCCGCGGGCAGCCAGCTGCTTGACGAACTTCGTGGCTTCCTGGTACTTGGCCACCGTCTGTTCGAGATTGATGATGTGGATCTTGTTGCGATGGCCGAAGATATACGGGGCCATCTTGGGATTCCAGTAGCGGGTCTGGTGACCAAAGTGGACACCGGCTTCCAGCATTTCGCGCATCAGGGACATGAGTTTCTCCGAGGGTTGGTTCTTGTGCTACACCCGTACCGGCCCATGCAATGTGGCACGGCTGGCACCCTAGGTGGCGTAGCACGCGATTTCCTGATATCAGGATGAACTGCCTAACAAACCGGTTGAGCCGGCCGGCCGCACGAACACGACGGGACGAGGCACATCGGCCGAGGCCACAGGCAGGGAATACAATCGACACATGCCCGCTGGATATGCCAACCGGACCTTGTGCCTGTACCGACCTGCCGCTGGCTTGCGCCGCGACTGCCGGTGTAAATTCCCCGCCTTGACTTCACTGCCATGACCGCGACTCGAGGCTCAGAGCCCCCAGCGCGCCCGGTTTTTTAGGCAAGCCTATAATTCTACTATTTTTCCACCCACATACTCAAGCCGATACATGGGCATAGTGACCGACCCCGCCGACCTGGACAAAATGCGCGCCGCCTGCCAGGCCGCGGCGCAGATACTCGATTTCATCACGCCGTACGTCAAACCCGGCGTTACCACGGGCGAACTCGACCGCCTGTGCCTGGAATACCTGACCGACGAACTGAAGGTGAAATCTGCCACGGTGGGATACGCGCCCCCGGGATACCCGCCCTTCCCCGGCGCGATCTGCACCTCGGTGAACCATCAGGTGTGCCATGGCATTCCCGGTGACAAGGTGCTCAAGAACGGCGACGCCCTGAATATCGACGTAACGGTGATCAAAGACGGCTGGTTCGGCGACACCAGCCGCATGTATCACGTCGGCGAGCCATCCATCCAATCGCGCCGCCTGGCCGAGATCACGTTCGAATGCATGTGGAAAGGTATCCAGCAGGTGCGAAATGGCGCCACGCTGGGTGATGTGGGTCATGCCATACAGAAGCATGCCGAATCGAACGGCTATTCGGTAGTACGTGAATTCTGCGGCCACGGAATCGGCCGCAACTTTCACGAAGATCCGCAGGTGCTGCATTACGGCAAGCCGGGCAGCGGCGTGCGCCTGGCCACCGGCATGATCTTCACCATCGAGCCCATGATCAACGCGGGCCGCCGCGAGATCCGCCAGCTGTCCGACGGATGGACCGTGGTGACGCGCGACCACAGTCTGTCGGCGCAGTGGGAACACACCGTGTGCGTGACCGACACCGGATATGAAGTGCTGACCCTGTCTCCGGGGGTGCGCCAGCCGCCCGAATTCGTCGCCGACCGCCTGATCCTGCCCGCCTGAAGCCCGCCATGACTGCAGCCGCCCCGCCCTCGCTCCCTGAACTGCGCCGGCGGCTGCAAGCCGCCCGGGCCGCCGCCATTGCGCAATTCCGCCAGCACCGCCGCCCCGACACCCTGCTCACCGACCTTCGGCGCGTCGTCGACCAGGCCCTGCGCGAACTCCTCAAACTGCATCCGCTGCCGGTCGGCGCCACGCTGGCGGCTGTGGGCGGATACGGCCGCGGCGAACTGTATCCGCATTCTGATGTAGACCTGCTGATACTGCTGCCCCATGCACCGGGGCCCGACGACGCCAGCGCCGTAGAAGGTCTGGTGGCCGCGCTCTGGGACCTGGGGCTGGAACCTGGCCACAGCGTCCGGACGCTGGCGGAATGCGAACAAGAGGCGCAGGCCGACATCACGGTAGAGACTGCCCTGCTCGAATCGCGCTGGCTGGCCGGCAGCCGCGCATTGATGAAGCAGTTCGAAGAGGCCATCCAGGTTCAGCTCGATGCGCCGGCATTTTTCCAGGCCAAGCGGGTCGAGATGCAGCAGCGCCATGCGCGCTACCACGAAACGCCTTACGCCCTGGAGCCCAACTGCAAGGAATCGCCGGGAGGATTGCGCGACCTGCAGGTCATTCTGTGGATGGCCCGCGCTGCGGGATTCGGCCGGACCTGGCGCGAAGTCGCCCAGGCCGGCTTGCTGACACCCGCCGAAGCCCGTGACCTGCGCCGCGCCGAGCAGGCCTTCAAGCGCCTGCGTATCGAACTGCACCTGCTCACCGGCCGCCGCGAAGACCGCGTCCTGTTCGACCTGCAGCCCGGGCTGGCCGACATCTACGGCATCAAGGCCACGGCCACGCGGCGCGGCAGCGAGTTGCTGATGCAACGCTATTATTGGGCCGCGCGGCTGGTCACGCAGCTGAACGCCATTCTGGTGCCGAGCATCGAAGAACGCCTCTTTCCGCGGCCGGATGCCGAAGCGCGAGAAATCGACGTCGATTTTCGCAATCTGCGCGACCGGCTCGATGTGGTGCGTGACGACGAATTCGAACGCAAGCCCACGCTATTGCTGCGGGCGTTTCTCGTGATGCAGCAGCATCCGGAGCTTACGGGCCTGTCGCCCCGCACCCTGCGCGCGATCTGGCATTCGCGTCATCGCATCGATGCGCAATTCCGGCGCAACCCGGTGCATCGCAAACTGTTCCTGCAGATTCTGCAACAGCCGCGTGGCATTGTTCACGAATTGCGGCGCATGACCATGCTGAACATTCTGCCCCGCTATCTGCCCGTGTTCCGGCGCATCGTGGGCCAGATGCAGCACGACCTGTTCCATGCGTACACGGTCGACCAGCATACGCTGGCCGTGGTGCGGAATATCCGGCGATTCACCATGCCGGAGCATGCGCAGGAATATCCGCTGGCCAGCCAGCTGATTGCCAATCTGGAACGCCATTGGCTACTGTATGTCGCCGCGCTGTTCCACGACATCGCCAAGGGCCGCGGCGGCGACCATTCAGAACTCGGCGCCCGCGAGGTGCGGCGTTTCGCCCACGACCACGGGCTGGACCCCGAAGACGCCGAGCTGGTCGAGTTCCTGGTGCGCCAGCATCTGCTCATGTCGGCAGTGGCGCAGAAACGCGACCTGTCCGACCCCGCCGTCATCAGCGAATTCGCCGCGGTGGTACGGGACGAGCGCCGCCTGACCGCGCTGTACCTGCTGACTGTCGCCGACATTCGTGGCACCAGCCCCAAGGTCTGGAACGCCTGGAAAGGCAAGCTGCTCGAAGACCTGTACAGGCTGACGCTGGCGGCGCTCGGCGGCTCGCCGGCCGATACGCATACCGTCCTGACCGAGCGCAAGGAAGAAGCTGCACGGCTGACCCGGCTGGCGGGCCTGCGCGACGATGCGCGCGAAGCGTTCTGGAATCAGCTCGACGTGGCCTATTTCCTCAGGCACGACGCCTCGGACATCGCCTGGCATACACGCCATCTCTACTATCAGGTGGCGCCCGAAGCCCCGGTGGTGCGCGCCCGGCCCACCGAACAGGGCGAAGGCTTGCAGATCATGGTGTATACGCGCGACGTGCCCGAGCTGATCGTGGCCATATGCGCGTACTTCGATGCCAAATCGCTGGGTATCCAGGACGCCCGCATCCACACGACGAGGCACGGCTGGGCCCTGGACAGCTTTATTGTGCTGCTGCCGGAAGGCAGCACCGATCTGCGCGCCCAGGCCACACTGGTAGAGCATGAATTGGCGCAGCGACTGCGTGACCCGCACGATGCCGTCGGCACGCGGGGCGCCTACGGCGCGCCGTCTCGGCGCCGGCAATCGCGGCTGTCGAAGGTCTTCCCCGTCATGCCGCAGGCCGAATTGCAACCCGACGAGCGCAGCCAGTCATGGCGACTGTCGGTCACGGCCACTGACCGGGCCGGGCTGCTGCACGCATTGACCCGCGTGTTCGCGGACCACGGAGTGAGCGTCAGCATGGCCAAAATCATGACGCTGGGTGATCGGGTCGAAGACGTGTTCATCCTGTCCGGAGCGGCGTTCGACCGCCCACGCACCCAGATGCAATTCGAGCGGGCCGTGCTTGACGCCCTGGCCGGCGAAGACGTCGCGCAGCGCGCGGCTTAGGCAGGCTGAGGTTTTTCAGGCCGGCGCGGCTGGCCTGGCGGCATGGGCGCCCGACGGCCCGCCAGCAGTGCCCTGTCAGCCCTGTCTACAAGGCCGGGCGCCCGCATTCGACGCGCGCGCCCGAACCCGGCCGAGCGATCAGGCCGCGAGCTGCTGCGATGCGCGAACCTGCTGCAGGCGTGCCGCGGCGTCGCGCAATGCAGTGCGCACGCCCTCTTCCACCACCGGATGATAGAACGGCATGTCGAGCATCTGATCGATGGTCATGCGCTGCTGCACCGCCCACGCCAGCAAATGGCCGATATGTTCGGCGGCGGGGCCGAGCATTTCAGCGCCCAGGAAGTGTCCCGACTCGATGTCGGCATAGACGTGCAGCATGCCCTTGTTCTTCAGCATCACGCGCGATCGGCCCTGGTCGCCAAAATCGACTTCCCCCGTTACGAAGCTGCCAGGCTGCAGCCGCGCGTAGGGGGTACCCACAAGCGCGATTTGCGGATCGGAAAACACGACCGCGAGCCCGGCACGACGCAGGCCTTCCTGCACGTCGGGGAAACGGGCGGCATTGGCGCCCGCGATGCGCCCCTCGTCGGCGGCTTCGTGCAGCAGGGGCGCCTCGGCGTTCGCATCACCCGCGATGAATATCGGCGATTGCCCCGCCTGCAGCGTATGGCGATCGAACAGCGGCACGCCACGCGCGTCGAGCTCCAGGCTGGTACGGTGCAAGTCCAGGGTATCGACGTTTGGCTTGCGGCCCGTGGCCACCAGCGCATAGTCGAAGCGCTCGGTGCGTTCGGTGTTGTCGAGCGCCAGATAGCGTACTTCGACCTGATCATCGACCCGCTGCGTGGACAGCACGCGAGCGTCGGGATCAAGATAGAACTCGTCCTGCAAAACGCGGCGCGCACGCTGGCGCACTGCGGGGTCCGAAATGCCGCCCAGGCTGCCGCTGACGCCGAAGACCCGAACCCGCACCCCCAGGCGCGCCAATGCCTGGCCCAGCTCCAGCCCGATGACCCCCGGCCCGAAGACCGCCACGCTGCGTGGCAGGTCGTGCCAGTCGAATACGTCGTCATTGACGATCATCCGGTTGCCCAGCGCCTGGAATGCGGCGGGTATTGACGGGCGCGAACCCGTGGCGATCACGACGCGCTCGGCGCGCACCTCTACGCGGTCGTCCACACGCAGCACCGTATCGGCGACAAAGCGCGCGTAGCCCGCCAGCTTGTCCTGCGCCGGGATATTTTCCACGCCCTGCACGACGAAACCGACAAAGCGGTCGCGTTCGCTTCGCACGCGGGCCATGACTTCCCGGCCATCAATACGAACCGGGCCGTCCACATGCACGCCAAACGGTGTTCCATGGGTCGCGGCATGCGCCGCTTCCGCCGCCGCGATCAAGAGTTTAGAAGGCATGCAGCCCACGCGCGCGCAGGTGGTGCCATAGGGCCCGCCCTCGATAAGCAAGGCACGCTTGCCGGCGGCACGCGCCGCACGATAAGCAGCCAGGCCCGCCGTGCCGGCACCGATAACGGCAACGTCAGTATGCAAAGTTTCCATGACTATTCCTGCTGTACTGGGGCCGCGCGCCAGGCGCGCGCACCCGCCTCAAGCTCGCCGGCCGCCAGGCCGGCGTGCTCGCCGTGTGAAATGGGAAGTCGCGCGGCAGTGCGGCCGTGTACGGCGCGACGCCGCGTCAGCGGGGCCGCGCCGGAGCGACCTCCGCCGGACGGGACAGCCGCCTGCCTACCGGCGCCGGGCGGCGTCGGCGCAGGCTCAGGCCAGGTAGCCCTTCAAGTCTTCCAGACCGCCGATGAGAGCGCCGTTGATGAAGACCTGCGGAGCCGTACCCTTGCCGGACACGGCGCCGATGACGCGGCCACGCACCTTGTGCTCGAGCGGAATCTCGATCGGGTCGAAGCCCTTCTCGGCCAGCAGTGCCTTGGCCTCGACGCAGAACGGGCAGCCCGGCTTCGAGAACACCACCACCTGGTCAGGTTTCTTTGCGTCGGGAGCAACGTACGCGAGCATGGTATCGGCATCGGACACTTCGAAAGGGTCGCCGTCTTTCTCGGGTTCGATGAACATCTTTTGCACTACGCCGTCTTTCACCAGCATGGAATAGCGCCAGCTGCGCTTGCCGAAACCGAGGTCGCGCTTGTCGACCAGCATACCCATGCCTTCGGTGAAGTCACCGTTGCCATCGGGCAGCAGCGTAATGTTGGCGGATTCCTGGTCCTTCGCCCATTCGTTCATGACGAACGTGTCATTGACGGATACGCAGATGATGTCGTCGACGCCGGCGTCGCGGAACGCGGACGCCAACTCGTTGTACCGCGGCAGGTGGGTCGACGAGCAGGTCGGCGTAAAGGCGCCGGGCAGCGAAAACACCACGACCGTTTTGTTCTTGAACAGATCGTCGGTACTGAGCTGTTTCCAGTCATTGCCCTGGCGGACGGGGAAGGTCACGTTGGGGACCCGTTGGCCTTCGCGATTCTGCAGCATTCAATCATCTCCTAGAGTGTCGGTGGGGTAACCACCATGTAGAGAATGATAAATAAGCACTATCAATATATCAAATTTAATAAACAAAATTGATTGATAGTCAAAAACAATCGCCCAAGCCTAGTCAATCAGCTCAGCGTCATAACCGGCGTCGACAATGGCCGCCTGCACCGGGCCGGCGGCCGGCGCGTTATCGACGGTCACCTGGCGATTGGCAAGGTCGACGCGGACCCTGGCAGCCGGCAGGGCCTGCGCAACGGCTTGTGTGATGGCGCCTTCGCAGTGGGCGCAGGACATGTCGGGGACCTTGAACGTATAGGCCATGGGTAGCTCCTGAAATCACGCGCTCGAATAGCGCAGGGATTTCGCCAGCTTAATCCTTCCCACGATAGAAAGGTCAAGCGTAGAATGGCTTGACCTTCCCATGATGGGAAGGATCAGACTAACGGCATGTCGTCAGGCCGGAGCCAGCGTGAATACCCCTGCATTGCACCAAACCGAACTCGCCATCGAGGGAATGACCTGCGCATCATGCGTCAGACGTGTGGAAAAGGCGCTGGCCGCCGTGCCGGGCGTGGCCAATGCCAGTGTGAACCTGGCCACAGCGCGGGCGCAGGTGGATCACGCCCCCGACGCCGACGACCACGCCCTGCTCGCGGCCGTTGCCAGGCTCGGCTTTGCCGCTCACCCCGTCAATGAGCAGCATTACCCCAGCGGCGAACAGAAACAGGCCCGCGACGACGAAGCGCGCGCGTTGCGTCGCGCCTTCGTGATGGCCATCTTGCTCGCGGTACCGGTGTTCCTGCTGGAAATGGGAGGCCACGTCATCCCCGTATTGCACCACTGGATAGACGGCACGATCGGAAGGCAAACCAGCTGGGTCCTGCAGTTTGTGTTGACCACGGCGCTGCTGGCGTGGCCCGGCCGCATGTTCTTCACCAAGGGGCTGACGGCCCTCGCTCGCCTTGCACCCGAGATGAATTCACTGGTGGCAGTGGGCGCCGGCGCGGCCTGGGCCTATTCGACGGTGGCGACCTTCGCGCCGGGCTGGCTGCCTGAGAATGCCCGGCATGTGTATTTTGAAGCGGCTGCCGTCATCGTGACCCTGATTCTGCTGGGCCGCACCCTGGAAGCGCGGGCCAAGGGACGCACCGGCGCGGCGATCCAGCGGCTGATCGGGTTGCAGCCACGCACGGCGCGTGTGCTGCGCGCGGGCCAGGCGCAGGATGTGCCCATTGAGCAGGTGCAGCGAGGCGAGCACGTGCTGGTGCGCCCGGGTGAGAAAATCCCGGTCGATGGCGAGATTGTCGAAGGCGTATCGTTTGTAGACGAATCGATGCTGACGGGAGAACCTATGCCCGTCGAAAAAAATGCCGGGATGCGTGCCACCGGCGGCACGCTCAATACGTCGGGCAGCTTTACGATGCGCGTCACGCATACCGGTGCAGACACGATGCTGGCCCGCATCATCCATATGGTGCAGGCCGCGCAGGGCGCCAAGCTGCCCATCCAGGCGCTGGTCGACCAGGTCACGGCCTGGTTCGTGCCGGTGGTCATGGTGGTTGCAATGCTGACCTTCGGGGCATGGCTGGCCTGGGGCCCCGCGCCGGCGCTGACGCACGCGCTGGTCAACGCCGTGGCCGTGCTGATCATCGCATGTCCGTGCGCGATGGGGCTGGCCACGCCCACCTCGATCATGGTCGGCACCGGCCGAGGCGCCGATCTGGGCGTGCTGTTCCGCCAGGGCGACGCGCTGCAAGCCCTGCGCGACGTCGCCCTGGTGGCCTTCGACAAGACTGGCACCCTCACGCTGGGCGCGCCCACGCTTGCCGACGTGCGCCCTGCTCCTGCTTTCGACGCAGAGCTGGTCCTGGGCTGGCTGGCCGCGGTGCAACAACGATCGGAACATCCCATTGCGCGCGCCATTGTTGCAGCGGCGCGGGATCGCCGGTTGCCGATCACCCACGCCGAGCAATTTCAGGCCATCACCGGCGCAGGCGTGCAGGCCACCGTCGATGGCAGGCACGTCATCTCTGGAGCGGCACGGCTGATGGCCCAGCAAGGCATCGACGTGGCGATTTTCACCGAGCTCGCAGCGGCGTGGGCGACCGAGGGCAAGACTCCCGTCTACGTCGCGGTGGACGGCCAGGCGGCGGCCATCATCGCCGTAAGCGACCCGCTGAAACCCGGCGCCGCCGAGGCGATCGCGTCACTGCATGCCCAGGGCATCAAGACGGCCATGATCACCGGCGACAACGCGCTCACGGCACAGGCTGTGGCGCGGCACCTGGGCATCGATGAAGTGCACGCCGAAGTCCTGCCCGAGGGCAAGGTTCGGGCCATCGATGCACTGCGCGCCGGCGGCCGCAAGCTCGCGTTCGTGGGCGATGGCATCAACGATGCCCCTGCGCTTGCCGCCGCCGACGTCGGGATCGCGATAGGCACGGGCACCGACGTGGCCATCGAAGCCGCGTCCGTCGTGCTGATGGCCGACGATCTGCGCGGCGTGCCCACGGCCATCGGGCTGAGCCGAGCCACCCTGGCGAACATTCGCCAGAACCTGTTCTGGGCGTTTGCCTACAACACTGCGCTGATTCCCATCGCCGCGGGCGCGCTGTATCCGGCGTTCGGCTGGCAACTGTCGCCCATGTTCGCCGCAGGCGCCATGGCTCTTTCCAGCGTGTTCGTCCTGGGCAATGCGCTGCGCCTGCGCCGTTTCGGCGAGCAAGCCGCTGGCGCCGAACGGCATACCGGAGCATCACGGCCATGAACATCGGGGAAGCCGCCAAGGCGACGGGCATTTCGGCCAAGATGATCCGCTACTACGAAAGCATCGGACTGGTCGGACCGGCGACGCGCACCGAGGCCGGGTATCGCGTATATGGCGACGCCGAACTGCATACATTGCGCTTTGTGCGGCGCGCTCGCGACCTGGGCTTCTCGGTGGAGCAGATGCATGAATTGCTGGCGCTGTGGCGCGACCGCAATCGGGCGAGCGCCGACGTCAAGCGCATCGCGCTCAGCCACGTGGCAGGCCTGGAGCGCAAAGCCGCCGAGCTGCAGCAAATGGCCGACACCCTGCGTCACCTGGCCCGGCATTGCCATGGCGATGGGCGACCGACCTGCCCCATTATCGAAGGACTCGAAGGTGGGGGCTGAGTATCGGGGCAATGCGTTCCGAAATAGAGCGTTCATCGGACGATCGGTCCGGATCAGGCACGCTCGAAGATCGCCGCGATCCCCTGCCCGCCTCCAATGCACATGGTGACCAGGGCGTACCGGCCACCGATGCGCTGCAACTCGTGGAGCGCTTTGACGGTGATGATGCTTCCTGTTGCTCCCACGGGGTGCCCTAGCCCGATGCCGCTGCCGTTGGGGTTGACTTTCGCAGGATCAAACCGCAGCTCACGCGCGACCGCGCAGGCTTGTGCGGCAAACGCCTCGTTGGCTTCGATGACGTCGATCTGATCGATCGATAGCCCCGCCCGTTGTAGCGCTTTACGCGTGGCAGGCACCGGTCCTATTCCCATGAATGCCGGGTCGACGCCGGCATGGGCATAAGCCACCAATCTGGCCAAAGGCTCGGAGCGATGTCTGCGAACCGCCGACTCGTCCATCAACACGACTGCCGCGGCACCGTCGTTCAGCCCTGACGCATTACCGGCAGTCACTGTGCCGTGTTCGTTCTTGAATACGGGGCGCAGCGCGCTCAACGCGTCGAGGGTCAGGTTTCGCCTGACATGCTCGTCGATGTCGAACCTGACAATGCCCTTGCGCGTCTTGCACATTACCGGAACGATCTGTTGTTGGAAATGTCCGGCATCGATCGCTGCGGCAGCCCGCCGATGAGACTCCAGCGCCAGTGCGTCTTGGTCCTCCCGCGTGACCTGGTAGCGTGCGGCGACATTCTCGGCCGTCACGCCCATATGAATCTGGTTGAAAGGGTCGGTCAGGGCGCCGAGCAGCATATCGGCCATGGTGCTGTCGCCCATCCTGGCGCCCCAGCGCTGGCCGCTGGCCAGATACGGCGCACGGCTCATGTTTTCCACGCCACCGGCAACCGCTATGCCGACATCGTCGAGCATGATGGACTGCGCGGCAGAAACGATGGCCTGCAGGCCTGACCCGCAGAGCCGATTTACGTTATACGCAGGAACCTCGTAGCTGACTCCCGCCTGCACCGCCGAGATCCGTGAAAGAAATACATCCCTCGGTTCGGTGTTGATGACATTGCCCATGACGACGTGGCCGACTTCCCCACCATCGAGGTTCGCTCGTGCCAGCGCTTCCCGGATCACTGTCGCCCCCAACTCGACGGGCGGCACGTCTTTCAACGCCCCGCCGAAATCGCCGATAGCAGTGCGCACAGCCGAAACCACAAATACATCGCTCATTTCATGCCCATATGTGGTGTCGCAGCGCGTTCAGGCGGCCTGCTGCAGCGCGGCCTCGAGGCCGCGTGCTGGAACCCAGAACGCCGGATCGGCCATAGGATTCGCCGCGAAGTCCCGCATTTTCTCGGCGACTTTGCCAAGCCCCAATTCTGATGCGTAGAACATTGGCCCGCCGCGATAATCGGGAAAGCCGTAGCCAGCGACATAAACCACGTCGATGTCGGAGGCGCGTTGCGCGATTCCTTCGTCGAGGATTCGGTAGCCTTCATTGACCAGTGCATAGACCAGGCGCTGAACAATCTCTTCATCGGTAATAGCCCGTGGCCGGATGCCGGAGGTCTCGCGGAATCGCTCGATCATCGCCTCGACCTCTGTGCTCCGTGTCGCGCGATGGCTGCCCTCCTGGTAGTCGTACCAGCCGCGTCCGACCTTCTGGCCACGCCGTTGCATTTCCTCGATCAGCAGATCCGGCAGCCTGCTATATCGGAGCTCGGGCATGTCAATGCGGCGGCGCTGCCGGATGTCGTAGCCCACATCATTGCCCGCCATGTCGCTCATCCGGAAAGGACCCATGGCAAAACCGAAACGTTCAATCGCGCCATCGACCTGCTTGGGTGATGCGCCCTCTTCGAGGAGGAATCCGGCCTGCCGCAAGTACTGCTCGATCATCCGATTGCCGATGAAGCCATCGCAAACCCCGGCGACAATGGCAGTCTTGCCAAGGCGTTTCGCCAGTTGCATCACGGCGCCAAGCACCGCTGGACTGGTGAGTTCGCCCCGCACGATTTCCAACAGCCTCATGACATGTGCCGGGCTGAAGAAATGCGTTCCCACGACGGCATCGGGACGAGAAGTCGTGGCGGCGATCTTGTTGATGTCAAGCATCGACGTATTGGACGCGAGTATCGCGCCCTGCTTCAGGTGGGCATCCAGCTTTCGGAACACGTCCTCTTTGATACTGAACTGTTCGTAGACCGCTTCGATCGCGATGTCGACGTCACGCAGATCTTCGAAATGCTCGGTTGGAGTGATACGCGCCAGACATTGGGCCATCTGGTCCGCGGTGAGACGCCCCTTGTCGCGAGCGCGGCGGAAGCCATCTTCGATTGCCGCCAAACCCCGTCGCAACGCGGCCTGGTCGACGTCCAGGAGCATGACCGGCATACCGGCCTGGGCAATGCACTGAGCGATGCCCGCGCCCATGGTGCCGGCTCCGATCACCGCAACACTCTCAATGGCAGACGTCGAGTTCTGGCGTGGTAAGCCAGGAATGGTCATTGCAGAGCGCTGCGCGAAGAACAAGTGGATCAACGCACGCGATTCCGGGCTGTCATTCAGAGCAGTGAAATACTCGTGCTCCCTCTGCAGCGCAGAATCGAACGGAAGCGTCAGAGAACCTTCAATGGCCTCGATGCATAGCTTTTTCGCGGGATGGCCATAAGCCCGACGCTGCACCTGCTCTCGGGCGGCCGCGAGCAGCTCCTGGGCCTGCTGGCCGTCAACGTGGAGGTCCCTGACCCGGGCATGCCCCGATCTGGCAGCCATTTCGGTGGCAAACTCGACCGCGGCGGGAAGCAGCTCATCATCGCGGTCGACCAAGGCATCCAGCAGCGGCGCAGAGGCAAGCATTTCTGCGCGAACCGCCTCACCCCAGACGATCATGTCCAGCGCTCGCCCCAATCCCACGAGCCGCGGGAGTCGCTGCGTTCCGCCGGCGCCCGGCAATAACCCGAGTTTCGATTCCGGCAACGCCAGCATGGCGGCGCGAGTCGCGATGCGCGCGTGCGCTCCCAAGGCAAGTTCGAGTCCGCCTCCCATGGCCATGCCATGAATCGCCGCCACAACCGGCTTGCTGCAGTTCTCGACGACATCGATGACCGCGCCGAGATCCGGATCACGCCAGACATCGGCGCCGCTGAATTCCTTGATGTCGGCGCCGGCCGAAAACATTTTTCCGGCGCCGATCAGCACAATCGCCCGAACCGATTCGGCGTGAACCGCCTCGCGAATGCTGGCCACCAACATGGATCGCACTGCATGCCCCAGGCTGTTGACCGGGGGCGCATCGATGGTTATCACCGCGACGTCGGCTTGGCTTCCGTAAAGCTTCATCTGTAAAGTTCCTGAGTCCAAGATGCGGCGAATACGCCGCGAAAATGCCAGATCAGAAATTTGGGGCTCTGCGCTGTTCCATGGCCTGTACTGCCTCTTCGAAGTCCGGCCCATTCAACAGCATGCTTTGCGCGTAGATGTTGAATCCCCACTCACTTTCCATGGTTGATTCCAGGCCGCGGCGCAGCCCTTCTTTGGCCACACTCAGTGCCGTAGGCGCCTTGCGCGCAAGATCCTCCGCAAATTCGCGGGCAGCTTTTCCAAGCGATTCCAGATCCACGACCTGATTAGCCAGGCCGATGGCGGCAGCTTCCTCGCCATACACCCGTATCCCGCGCATCACCATGTCGTTGGCGCGCCCAAGCCCGATCAGGCGCGGCAGCAGGAACATGCCGCCCAACGGAGGAATGATGCCCAGGTCTATCCAGGACTCACAGAAGAACGCTTCCCGCGCCACGACACGAAAGTCACAAGCGACGGCTATCTCGCATCCTGCGCCGACGGCGGGTCCGTTGACGGCTGCGATGGTTGGCTTCGAGCAGAGCTTGATGGTCTTGGCGGCACCACCAAAATAGGTGTAGACCGTGGAACGGATCTCGATGGGAGTCATCTTGGTAAGCTCGTTCAAGAAGGCTTTATCGCCGCCCGACGAGAACGCCTTTCCTGCGCCGGTCAGCACAATGGCGCGGACCTCGTCATCTTTTTCGAATTTCTGGACGGCGGAGATCAACATGCCCAGGAAGTCGGGCGTGAAGGAGTTGAGCACCGCGCTGCGGTTGAATGTGATATAGCCCACCCGGTTTTCGACCCGGGTAATCAGATCTTCAGTCATGTCAGCCTTGCTTCCGTTGAGTACACACAATTAGAAAATGCGACGCCACGCCGGGATCAGGATCGCTTCAGCAGCGCATCGCCGATCACTGCGCCCTGTCCGTGCGGGCGCACGAATACTGGATTCAGATCCATTTCCTCGATGCTGTCGCGATTCGCCGAGGCAATCTCCGAGACTTGCTGCACGAGCTTCGCAAGCGAGGCGACGTCGGCTGCTCCCCGTCCTCGTGCACCTTGCAGGATGGGAAAGCCTTTCAAGGTCTCGATCATTTGATGGGCTTCATCCAGACTGACTGGCGCCAGACGGATTGCGACATCGCGGAACACTTCGATAAAGATCCCGCCGAGGCCGACGGCAATCATGGGCCCAAACACGGGATGCCGCTGCACCCCTACAAAACACTCCGTGGCCTGTCGCACTCGTTCTTCGACCAGAACCCCTTGCGCATCGGGCGGGAACAAGGCTTGAAGAGCAGAAAATTCCGCCTCGGCGCTGTGCACTGTCACGCCGATTCGAACGCCACCGACGTCCGATTTGTGCGGGATGGACACGGCCTGCAGTTTCATGACGGCGTCTCCGTCCATCGTAGCCACCACCTGTCGCGCCTCTGCGGCGCTGTGCACGAGCCGCCCCGCGGGCACGGGCAATCCGGCCTTTCGCAGCATTGCTTTGACAGTGGCTTCAGTCTGTACGCCGGCCGGGCCCTGTGCGAGGTCTTGTGTGAGCTCATGCCAGGTTGCGACGGCATCGGCCTGCGAGTTTGTCGGCTGGTGATCACGGTGCAATGCCCATTCAGCCATCTTTGCCAACGTCCCGATGCAGGCGGTGGCGTCGTTAAAGACGGGCACCCCGTGTTTCCTGATTCTGGAATAGATGGATTTATCTTCTGCCGCGACCCACGTGACGGCAATCGGCAGCTCGGTGCGCGAGGCCAGCCGTCCGATCACCTCGACCAGGGCGTCCTTGTTGCCGTCGCACATCCCGATAAAGATCGACAGAATGTCGGCCTCCCCGCTCTGGATGATTTCGTCTGCCGCCTTCTCGAGAAGCGAGGCGTCGGCCACGAGCTGCCCCGTCAGGTCCACGGGGTTGACCACGCTGCCGAAACTGGGCACCACCTCGGCAAGCCGGGCCTGCAGCGCGTCAGAAAACGCGGCTATCTCCAGCCCCTGCTGGCTGCAATCATCTGCCATCAGCGTTGCCGCGCCTCCCGAAATGGACAGTATGGCCACCCGGCGGCCCCGTGGCATGCGCCCCGTGGAGAAGGCTGCGGTCAAATCCCGAAATGCGTCCGCCGAATCGACGCGCACGGCTCCGGCCTTCAAGAAGGCCGCGCTGTATCCCTCGTCGGATCCGGCCAACGCCGCCGTGTGCGATGCGGCGGCGGCACGCCCGGCATCGGTCCGGCCGGTCTTCAGTATGACGACGGGCTTTCCCGCATTGCGTGCGCGACGCAAGGCCTCCACGAAGCGAGGTCCTTCGTCCTTGACGCTTTCAAGGTATCCGCCGATCACGCGGATCCGGTCTTCCTTCACGATGTAGTCCAGGAAATCGCTGAAAGTCAGGTCGATCTCGTTGCCCGTGCTGGTCCAATAACCGACACCAATGCCCTCTTCCTGGGCGGCCGCGAAAACCAGGCCCCCGAAGACTCCGCTTTGAGTGATGAGGGCGATCGGCCCCGCCTGCAATGCGTCGCTGGAGAGCGCTCCGGAATAGGTAGCAGCAACCCGGTCGAACAGGTTGATGCCTCCCTGGCAATTCGGGCCACACACCCGAATACCCGTCTCGCGCACGACAGCCCTGAGTTGCTCTTCGACCTGCCGGCCCGCGTCGGTTCCGAGCTCACCGAAACCGCCTGACAGGATGGTGGCGACCTTGATGCCCTTGGCCGCGCAGCGGCGAACCGCGTCGGGAATCGCTTCAGCTGGCAGCGATATCATGGCCAGATCGACATCCGGCGGGAGCGATTCGATATCCTTGAAACAAGGATACCCGCCGAGTTCGTCATATTTCGGATTAACCGGATATATGCCGCCACCGAACCCATGCTTGCGGAGATAGGAAAGCGGACGCGACGCCATTTTTCCATGGCCGCCGGAGGCGCCGATGACTGCAATGCTGCGGGGCCGGAAAAATGCATCCAATGCTGATGGAGAGTACATGCTGAGGTGAACTCCTGCGTACGGGATTGAAGAAATTACTCGGGCTTGATGTTCGCCGCCTCGGCCATTTCAGCCGTGCGAGCAGTTTCTTCCTGGATGACTCTGACGAATTGCTCGGAGTCGCTCGCCACGATGTCAAACCCTCGCTCTTCGAGCGATTTCGCGAACACAGGCTGGCTGACGACCTTGGTGATGTCGCCTTGCAACTTCTTGATTATGTCCGTCGGGGTCCCCGCTGGGGCAAACAGGCCGAACCAGATAGTGGCCGCCATATACGGGAAGTTTGCTTCACTCACGGTGGGAACGTCTGGCAGCGCGCTGGACCTCGAGGGCGAGCCAATCGCAATCGGCTTGGCTCGTCCGGAGTTCAAGGCGCCCGTCGCACTGCTCGGACTCACAACCGTCATCTGCACTTCGTTGGCCATCACAGCGGTCAATGCAGGGGCCAATCCTTTGTAGGGTACGTGCAGAATGTCGACCCCTTCCCGCTTCTTCATCAATTCGAAAAGAAGGTTGGGCTGGGTTCCATTGCCGTAAGAGGCGTACGACATGGAGTTCGGACTCCGGCGGATCTGATCCACGAGCTCTTGCATCGAGCTCGCCTGGACAGCGGAACTCACCAGGATAAGCTGTCCGCTCTGCACCAGCTGAGACACCGGCACGAAACTCTTATCCGGGTCATAAGGCAGCGATTTATACAGAAATCGGTTGCTGGTAATAGTTCCATTGATGGTCAACATCAACGTGTAGCCGTCGGGAGTCGAACGAGCCGCTCTCTCCGCTCCGATGACCGAACCTGCGCCGCCCACATTTTCGATAATGACCGACTGACTCCACAGATCAGAAAGCTCTTTTCCGAATGCGCGCGCGACGAAATCTGCACCGCCTCCTGCCGGCCACGGCACGATGATGCGCACGGGCTTGTCCGGGTACGCGGCCGCACTGGTTGCGCCCATCAGCAGGCCGGCGGATATCGCCAGCAATTTCAGCAAGGTGCTCTTCATTATCTCCATCCTCTTCAAGGTGATGTGTAGCGATTCAACGCTTTTTTTATATTTCCCGGACCGCTTGCGCACGATGCCTACGACGCAAGAGGCCTGAGAAAGACTGGATCCTTCAATACATAAAAGAACGACCGGCAAGCTGTGCAGCGCATGAGGAGTTCATTGGCGGCGCCACCCGTCATGCTTTCAAATTCGACCTTATCAGCGCACGCGCAGAATGGGCACTGAACGCTGCTCGTATCCACCCCATAATCGGCTGCATTGGGAAATCTGGTGCAGGACTTCATCTTGCAAGCTCGGCATCTTTGAACCGAACCATATCCCACAGCGCCGAGGGCCGGGGCGGCGCGCCCGAGCCGCTCGTCCCAGACCTCCGCGGCCGACGCCTGAGGTTCAGCCGCACCGAGCAGGTTCAGCAGCGGCGCCACGTCGGCCAGGAATTGTGGCCGGGCCGACGCCGCGCATTGCTGTATCCAACGCATTGCCAACGGCATCCGCCTGGCGAAGGCTGACCGGACCGCGTCCGGATTGTGCTCGGTCTCGATCTTCAACCATCCAAGACAGTAGGCACTATGGAAGGCACAGTCGCGGCGCATCATTCGCGCCTGATTGACAAGCAGACGATCGGCACTCGCTTCCCACTCACCCGAGGCGACGGCCGCGATGGCCTCGGCGAGATATATCGTCATCATCAAGTCGGCCCAGGATTCCGGGGCCGAATCCAGTATCTCCGCTGAAGCAATCTCTGAGGCGTCGCGGCCCCGTTCGAGCCAGCTGTAATCGTTACCGGCTTGCTCCAACAGGCGGTAAAGGGCCCGCGTTGCGCCCAGTGCGGTGCCTGAAATCGCCAGCAAGGTGGCGAAATCACCAATGGACCGGCCATTGAATACAGTCGCTATACAAACATTGCCCAGCACAAGCTTGGTATCGGCCACGCGCAGCAATGCATCTATGTCGTAAGAAGTAGTCGTCATCAGGCGTACTCTCGGAAATGCGGTGAAGGAAGAAGCTGCGCTCAGATCGGCTTGATCTTGACGCGCTTCGTGCGCTCAGTGATCGGTATGACCGACGCCAGAGGGACCAAACACATTTCCGACCAAGGGTGCTGGTCATAGACATACCAGGCCCGCGTGATGGCGATATCGGAACTCGGCGCCTTCACGCTGCCGACGTGTTGCAGTGGATCTTCCGAATCCTTGCGTGCGAAAACTTCAAAGAATTCTTCTTTATATGAACGAGTCATGATTCGGATCCTTTAGGCGTGGAATTGACTTGTATGCCTGCCGCTCGCATGGCGGCGCGCGCACTGCTGGACATATCCGCCGGACTCCAGAATCTGGCCCCCTGAAAAGACACGGATATGGGCTCCGTGACCCCGGCCGAACGCAAAGCGGCTTGAATGTCATCCCGAAGCATCTGCAGCCCAGGGCAATGATGGCAAGGAACGTTGACCACCACTTCTATGCCATCGCTATCGTTGAACTCCGCCCGTTCGAGCATTCCCAACTCGGCAAGGCCAAACGGCAAATGGGGGTCTTTGACGGCACCGACCAACTGGTGCAATTCTTCGCGGCTCACCATAGGTCCTTGCCCCATCGTTCGTTCTGGATACGTTCCAGCCCAGACCTCTTGATGGGCCCGCCCTTTTTCCAGTGAGCGAATTTTTCGGGCCAGGTGATCTGAGCGCCGAAGTTCCATTTCTTCTTTTGCTCATCCCACGCGATGGGCTCCTCGTAGCTCAAGACGTGGCGACCCAGTTTGTGGTCAAAGTGAGCGGGAATCTGGATTCCCACCGACTCGCAGAACGGAACGACTTCATCCAGCCACTGCTGACGCAACTCATCATTACTCAGGCCCCGGATGCTGTAGGTGAGTTGATCGGTACGTTTTTTCATGGCGTCCGGTGTCCCGAACCAGCTTGCCGCCATGGGAAACAGCAGATCAACCGCGGCCTGAACGCGTTCGCGCGCATGTGCCGAGTGGTGCCAGAAGTATCTGACCCAGCGTTCGCCGTGCGCCACGTGGAATCGCTCTTCGAAATTGACCTTGCGCAGCGACCGCGCGTAAGGTCCGAACGAGCAGTGAGCCTCCAGGTCGCGGGTGGTGGTGTAGCCGGCCCGATCTCCCAAGGCCATCATGACCACGCAGGTGATGTAATCGCCGACGTCCTGCTCGATGAGCTCAAAAGATTTGACGGCTTCCGGGGGCCGCTCCATGATCAGTTTCTGGGCATCGAATCCAAAATCTTCCAACATGCGATACATGACCTGGGCGTGTCCCATTTCGTCCTGGATGGAAGCCGCGACAGCAATCTTGTCATCCAGGGTCGGAGCCGTGCATAACGCGCCGTAATACGAAGGCAAGGTCATGAGTTCCAGGTCGGCTGCGATCAGCATGGTTTGCGTCAGCACCTCCCGATACCGGGGCGTCATCTCCTCTTCGCACTCGAGCTTATGGCCGGCCTTCACGCGCAGCTGCAGCGAGCGCTCTACTGCATCCTCTTCTCGAGCCGGCGATGCATCTGCTACGGTTTGCTTTGTGATCACTTCCGTCACCTTCATCGTTGGTCCCAGTTCAACGCGCATAAAATCAATACTTACTATTCAGTCAGTATCAGATAAACAAAAAAATGCGCGGCATTAATAGATGGAGTAACCGCCGTCGATCGTCATGGTGTCCCCCGTGTGGTAGCTCGAGAGATCGCTCATCAGGTAGATCGCGGCACCGGAAAAATCGTCGATAGAACCAAAGCGACGCAACGGAATTCGCGGCAATACTGCTTTGACGAACTTTTCGTTGTCGAACAACCCTGCAGTCATATCAGTAGCGGTATACCCGGGCAACAACGCGTTGGCCGTGACGCCGTACCGGGCGAACTCGACCGAGATTGACCGCGCGAGCGAAGCAAGGCCTGCCTTGGTGAGGGCATAGTGCTCGTTGGCCGCAGTTCCGAAATGCGCGGCGATGCTGGACATCAGCACGATACGGCCGGATTTTCTTCCTTGTTCGCTTTGCAGCTTCATTCGCGATAGCGCCGCCTGGCACACATGAAAGGCGCCATAGAGATTGAGCGAAATCATTTTTTCCCAATCCGCTGGCTGCCGCTCCAGGAAGGGTACCCGGCTTCCCCCGCCCATTCCAGCGTTCGCAAACATGCCGTCGATGTATTCGAATCGCGCTACGGTCGCGCTGGCGGCGCTTTCGACCTCGGAAGGGTTTGTCACGTCGCAGCAGTACGTCTCGACCTGACCGGGCAGATCCTTCAAGGCCTCGGCGGCGGCGCGATTCTTCTCTGGGTTTCTCGCCCAGATGGCGACGTTGCACCCGGCCGACGCCAGACCCTTGGCAATGCCGAAGCCAATTCCGCTGTTTCCGCCGGTGACTACGGCCACTTTCTCTTTTAGATCCATAGGGTGTCGGTACATTTGAGGCTCCATTTTGGTTTAGGTGTTTGGCTCATTTTGCGAACGGGGGCTAGGCACTGGCGAAATGGGAGCGTGCTAAGCGGCCGAACCCAGTTTGGACGAAGCTGTGTCACTGCCCGGCACTGCGATGCCTGCCATCAGCATTGCGTACAAAGAATCGAAGAGCCCTTTGCCTGCGATATTGCGATCGCTTCTCCACCACTCCAGCATCGTGCCGTCGTTGAGGGCGAGCATCAACGAGGCCTGTTCGTCGGCGCTCAGGTCAGTGCGGAACACCCCATCCAGCTGGCCCTCTGCGATCACTCCTGCCAAAAGCTGCGCTGTCTGGCGGTAGCCCCACTTGACGCGCTTTTCTGCCACCTCGCCGGTGCCCGCGAATTCGATCGATACCATAATCGGCAGAAGCAGCATGGCGGGTGAACTCTTTGCCAGATTTGCCTGATGCACGAGAAAGTGGCGGATCCGCTCCAGCGGGGGCACGCTGGTGTCGGTGAGTTTCACTCGCAGCCGGTCGAGCACCTGCTCCTGAACGCGTTCCAGCAAGGCCAGCAATACCGAGTTCTTGTCGCCGAAATAGAAATACACCGACCCTTTCGTCAGCCCGGCCTTCGCGCCCAATTCTTCCGTGGTCGTGGCATGGAAGCCTTTCTGGATGAAAAGGCGTTCCGCAGCTGCCAGGATTTTTTCAATGCTGGCATCGCGCTGTTCCTGCTTAGTGCGGCGTTTCTGGTCTGTCACCATGTACTGCATCCGGTTCGAGATGGGCGTGTCGGTCAAGAGAATAACCGCCGCCCCATTAAACATACTGTCAGGTAAGTATGTTGCTGACAGCGCGCCAGATCAAGTAGTTGTTCATTGGTATTTACCCGCAGGGGCCCGGCCAGCGCCCCCCCTGCGGTATCACGAATCTTCGAGCATGGGTTGGCCCGCTGAGGCCAGCGCCGCGGCCTGCGCATCCGCCAGGGCTTTGTCGCGTGCCCGCTGCTGCGCGGCCAGCACCTCATCGGCGGCCAACGATTCGAAGACGGCGATCGATTCCACGTGGCCGGTATGGGGAAACATGTTGATCACGCCGGCGCTCTTGAGCACATAGCCGCCCTCGTGGACCATGATGGCAGCGTCGCGAGCCAGCGTAGCCGGGTTACAGGATACATACACAATGCGGCGGGGCCTTTCCGCAGGCTCGAGCAACGCCAAGGCTTGCGCCACTGCGTGGGCGCCCTCGCGCGGCGGATCGATCAGCATGCGATCGAAGTATCCCAGGCCGCGCAGCCATGCCACGTCGACTTCGAACAGGTTCAGCGTGGCGAAGCTCGTGCGCGATCCCAGGCCATGCCGTTCCGCGGCTTCCAGGGCACGGTCGGTAAGCGCCTTGCTGCCCTCCACACCCACGGCCTCGCGGCCGCGCGTGGCCAGCGGCAGGGTGAAGTTGCCGAGGCCGCAGAACAGGTCGGCGACGCGATCTTCAGGCTGAACGTCCAGCAGCGTGAGAGCACGCGACACCATGGCGCGATTGATGGCATGGTTGACCTGCGTGAAGTCCGTGGGCCGGTATGGCATGCGCAGGCCGAATTCGGGCATCGTGTAGGCCAGCGTATCGGCATGCGCCCGCTCGAGCGGATGTACGGTGTCCGGGCCCTTGGGCTGCAGCCACCACTGCACATCGTGACGGGCCGCGAACTCGCGCAGCACCGCCAGATCAGCGTCGGTGAGCGGTTCCAGATGCCTCAGCACCAGCACTGTGACGCCCTCGCCGAGCGCCACTTCGATCTGCGGCAGCCGTGTCGGCGCCGACATCCGGGCGATCATGGCGCGCAAGGGCAACAGCAGGTCGCTGACGTGCGGGGGCAGTACATGGCATTCACGCATATCGGCCACATAGCTGCTCTTGCGCTCGTGAAAGCCGACCAGTACACCGCCCTTCTTGGGCACCACGCGCACCGACAGGCGTGCCCGGAATCGGTAACCCCAGGTCGGGCCGTGCAACGGCGGCAATACGCGTCGGGGACGCAATTTACCCACGTGCCAGAAGGTATCTTCCAGGGCGCGCTGCTTGATCGCCACCTGGGCGCTGGGCTCGAGATGCTGCATGGCGCAGCCGCCGCAGACGCCGAAATGCGGGCAGCGCGGCGCTACGCGCAACGGCGACGGCCGCAGCACCTCTGTCACGCGCGCGATTTCATAGGAAGGCTTGCGCCGCACGGTTTCTGCAACGACGCGCTCGCCGGGGAGCGCCCCCTCGACGAATAGAACCTTTCCATCGCGGTGGGCAATTCCCCGGGCCTCGAGGTCCAGGGATTCGATATTCAGTACTTCGGCCATCTTCGGTCGTTCCAGGCTAATACGGCAGCCGGGCATTGTAAAAGATGCGGCCGAAGCACGTCGCGCCGCCGTGCGGCGCTTGCCTAGAAGGCGTGAGCGACCGAGAACACGGCGCCCAGGCGTCCCGAGGGGTGCCCATTCTTGGTAGGCAGCCAGTTGTCCTTGGTGGCGCCAACCGCGGCCAGTCCGAGCACCCAGCCGTTCAGGTCTTTGGTGACGCCGAGTTTGTAGTCCACATAGTGCCCGATGGAGTTGCCATCCATGTCCACCTGCTGCTTCAACTTCTGGTAGCCCACATGCGCCACCAGGCCCCAGCCATCGCCAAGATCGAAATTGGCCGTTCCGTCCAGATACCAAGTCCCCTTGCTGTCCGGGGTGCTGAAGAAGTCGCTGGGGGTGTAGGAGTATTTCAGGCTATAGCTGCCATAGCTCAGGCCGATGTACAAGTCGGTGTTGTTGTAGTTGCCGCCCTTGGGCGAAGACGAGCCGGGGTAGTAGTAATACAAGGCGCCCACGTCGAGCCCGATGCCATGGCCCAGGTCCCCTTTCCAGCCGCCGTAGAAATCCATTTCGAGATTGCCTTCGGGGAACACGAAGTCGGATACGTTCGAGTTCCAGTTGCCCACGTAGAAGCCCGAGCTGTGCGTCAGATCGATGCCTACCTGCACGGCAGGCCGGAAATTGGTCTGGGAATACCCGCGGAAGCGGTAGTCACTGACGACGGCAGCGTTACCGCTCAGCGAAAATCCGCCACCCAAATCAGTCTCGGCATGGGCAATAGCGGCGAAGCCGGCGCAAAGCGCCAGGGGCAAGGCAAGCAGCGTGCGTTTCATGGTGCGGATCCTGTGCGAGGGACTGAACGCCGGCGGGATGCCGGTCTGTTGGCGCCGGCGCGCGAGTATGACGCGGCACCGGCTGACTATGCTTAAAGCACCTTTCGTGCCAACTCCGCTTTCCCGGCTTTCCCTTGCTTTCGGCCGCGCGGCCGCACCGCCGTAGTGCAGAAACCTGGGGCCGCGCACGATTCAGGCGCAAGACGCGCCGGCGCTTGCGCCAAACTGGGTATACCCTTCCCGCTGGCGCGGCATGCGGGCCGCGCGATATCCCAGGCAACAAAAACGCGGCCCATGGCCGCGTGAAGATCGGCCGCTACGGCATGGGCCGCAGCGGAACAGGTGGGGCTCAGTTCGCCGGTGCCTGCGTGGGCGCAGCCTTGGCATCTTGGCCGTCTTTCAGCGTGGCGCGACGTTCCTGCATCTTGGCGTAGCGGTCCTGCATCTTCGCCCGACGCTCCTGCATCTTGGCCTGCCGCGCCTTGACCAGTTCCGTAACCTGCTGGCGCTGGGTGTCATTGAGCGTGTCCCATGCGGCCAGCCATTTGCCGCGAACCTGCCCGGCTTGCTCGCGGAACTGCTCCCTGCCTTCATCCTGGCGCGCGACGAGCGCCTGGGGATCGAGCTTACCGCTGGCCAACTGGGTATTCAGCAGTTCGTGACGCTGGTTTCCGGCGGCGCGCATGGATTTGCGCAGCTCGGCCTGCGCGTCGCGTGCCGCGTCGAAAGCGGCCTGCTGCCTGGCGTCGAGCTTCAGCGCTTCGACCTGCTTCTTGCTGATCGGGCCAACGCCCGGAACCATGAAAGCACCCTGCATTTTCATGCCCGCATGGTGGTGACCATGCTTGCCCCCACGATGCTGACGCTGTTCATGGCGTGCGCCATCGGCGTCGGGCGCCGCCACCGCGGTGGCGGACAGGCCGGTGGCGGCCATGGCCAGGCTGAGTGCGGCGAGGGAGGAACGGATCGCGAATCGGGACATAGTGGTCTCCTGGAAAAGTGGAACGCGAGACCATTGTGGAGCGCGCCTCGTTTCAACCAGGTTTCCGGTGCAGCGCTCGATATTTCAGTTGATTGCGCTGTTCAGCCGCCTGCATCCCACGTCGCGAGGTACTCGCGCCAGTGAGCGCCATCACTGGCCGCCAAGGTATCGCGCACCAGTTGCACTTCGGCCTGGTAAGCGGCGTGATCGAGTTCGCCACGCAGGAACCGGAAGCGGCAGTACACCAGCCAGGTGTTGACGACGTCGGTTTCACAATAGGCCCGGACTTCATCGGCTTTGCCCTGCTGCCAGGCGGGCCAGACCTGCCCGCCGTCCATGCCGAGCTTGCCGGGAAATCCGCAAAGTTTGGCCAGTTCGTCGAGCGGCGCATTGGCTCGGCCGTTGTACTTGGCCAGCAGGTCCATCAGGTCGGTATGGCGAGTGTGGTAGCGGCTGATGTAGTTGTTGTACTTGAACTCGCGATCATCCTCGCCGGTGTCCCAATATCGCGGCGCGGGCACGCCGTGTATCAGGCTGCGGTAATGCAATACCGGCAGGTCGAAGCCCGACCCGTTCCAGCTGACCAGTCGGGGCGTGTAGCGCTCGATGGTCTTGAAGAACAGATTGATCAAGGTGGCTTCGGAATCGTCGGGCTGCCCGAGCGTCTTGACGCGAAAGCCCTGATCGTCGCGAAAAACGCAACCGATGACGGCAATGCGTTGCAGATGCAGGGGCAGGAAGTCGTGCCCCACCGCGTCGCGTCGCGCCTGGAACGCGCGCTCGGCGACCTCGGCATCGGGCACGTCGGTGCCCCACCCGTTGAGCTTGCGCAGCCCGTCGGTGTCGGGCAGCGTTTCAAGATCGAAGACCAGCGTCGGCGTCATCGCGGCGGCAGATACTGCAGCGGATCCACCGGCGTGCCCTGGCGACGAATTTCAAAGTGCAGCCGGGGCGAGGTGGTGTCGGTCTGGCCGATTTCTGCGATCTTCGCCCCCCGCTTGACGGTCTGCCCGGTCTTGACCAGCAGCGTCTGGTTGTGCGCGTACGCGGTGATGAATCCGTTCTGGTGATTGATGATGATCAGGTTGCCCAGGCCGCGCACCCCGTTGCCGCTGTACATGACCTTGCCGTCGGCGGCCGCCGATACCGGGTCGCCGAGGGCCCCGCCGATGTCGATGCCCTTGGTGCTGCTGTTGAAAGTCTGCAGGATCGGCCCGCTGGACGGCCAGCCCCAGCTGATGAGGCTGGCATCCGAGGCGCGCGGCGGCGTCGGCACCGGAGCCGGAGTTTCAGGCGGAGGGGTGACGGCCGGCGGCGTTTCTGCCGGCGGGTCGAGCGGGATGGGCTTGTTATCGGCGGGCGGCACCGAAGGCGGGTTGACGGGTGGCGGGTTCGACACCGCACTGCCCGACAACTTCAGCACCTGGCCCACCGCCAATTGATTGGGGTCGCTGATGTTGTTCCACCGCTTGAGCTGCTCGATATCGACGTTATTCGACCGGGCAATCTGGAACAGCGTATCGCCAGGCTTGACCACGTAGGTACCACCGGGCTGTGCAGGGCCTGGCGCGGGTTGTTTCGATAAGTCGACGACCGGGGCGCGGTTCTGATTGAACGAGCACCCGGCCAGCAGTGCCAGGCTGAGCATGCCAGCAAGCCGGACGGCTCGCGGCAGACGCGCGGCAGACGCCGCGGAAAATGAAATGGCGGTCAGTGGCAACTGCCCGTTGAGCATGTGTTTCTCCTGGTTGCTCAAGATTGTATTCCTGCCCTCAGAGGGACAAACCGCACCGCTTCGAGTTCAGTGCGTTTCCAGCTGGCCGCGCCCGTACGCTCGATCAGGACGAGCCGCTGGCTGGAGCCGCCTTCAGGAGCGATCAGACGCCCGCCCGGCGCCAGTTGCGTCAGCAACGCGGGCGGAATGGTCAGCCCGGCCGCAGCCACAACAATAGCATCGAACGGAGCCACGCCGGGCAGGCCCAGCATGCCATCTCCATAGACCAGGCGCACTCGGGTGGCCAGGCGCAATGCGCGCAGATGCGTGCGGGCCAGCTCGAACAAACCGCGTATGCGCTCGATGGCGTGCACTTCGCGTACGAACTGGGCAAGCACCGCGGCCTGGTAACCGCATCCGGCGCCCACTTCCAGGACCCGGGTCGGAGTGCGGTCCTCGCAGGCGGCGGCGATCATGCGGGCCACGACCCAGGGTTGAGAGATAGTCTGCGAATGCCCGATGGGCAGGGCCGCATCTTCGTAGGCCCGGCTGGCCAGAGCCTCGTCGACGAACAGGTGCCGCGGCACGGCGGCCATTGCGTTCAGCACGCGTTCGTCGGCGATGCCTTGCGCGCGCAGGCGTTGCACCATGGCCTGGCGCAGACGATCGGAATTGAGGCCGAGGTTGCCCGCGGCGCCCGCGGGTCCGCCGGCCGGCGCGGGACGGGCGAGCGTGGGCGGAGAAATCCGGGTATTGCTGTTGGCCGCAGTGATGCCCGGCGCCAGGGCCGTCGATCCGTACTGATTCGTACGCGGGCGCGGCGATTGGCCGCCGGGGCTTACTGGCTTGCGCATAGGGGCTCCGCCCAGTTCCGGACTTCATCCAGCTGGCTGTGCTGCGTCAGGTCCAGTCGCAACGGGGTAATGGATACCGCCCCCTGGGCCACCGCATGGAAATCGGTGCCCGGAGTCGCGTCGGCGGCCAGCCCGACCGGCCCGATCCAGTAGACCGTTTCACCGTAGGGCGTGGTGGTACGCACCACGGGCTCGGAGGGATGGCGCTTGCCCAGGCGCGTCACCTGGAAGCCATCGAGCGCCTCGAACGGCAGGCTGGGAATGTTGACATTGAGCAGTACCGGTGCCGCCAGGCGGCTGGCGATCTGGCGCTCGACCACCTGGCGGGCCACGCGGGCCGCGGACTCGATATGTGCCCACCCCTTCTCGGCCAGCGAGAACGCGATGGCGGGAATACCGAACAGGTAGCCTTCGGCCGCGGCCGCCACCGTACCCGAATACAGCGTGTCGTCGCCCATGTTGGCGCCATTGTTGATCCCTGACACGACCAGGTCGGGCCGGGTATCCATCAGGCCGGTGAGAGCCACGTGCACGCAGTCGGAAGGCGTGCCGTTCACGCAAATGAAGCCATTGGAGGCCGTGCGTACCGTGAGGGGCCGGTTGAGGGTCAGGGAGTTGGACGCGCCGCTGTGGTTGGTTTCAGGAGCGACGACGGTCAATTCGCCCAGACCCTGCAGGGCCTGAACCAGCGCCTCGAGACCGGGCGCGGTGTAGCCGTCGTCGTTGGAAACCAGAATCCGCATTGTGCATCCAGAAGAAAGCGCGCTTGATGAATCGCGACCGATTGTACCGCCCCGAGGGTCATTAAAGTGGGTCGACCACTACGCGCTGCGCCAGGTACGTCATGGATAACCCCCAGACATCGCTGCAGCCCGCGCGGTAGAATCCGCAGCCACAAGTTCTAACAATGGACCCGAGTCATGGTGCAGACAGCCCCTTCGTTCTTCTTCAGTGCAGCGCTGATTGCGCTGGCCTACCTGATTGGATCGATTCCGTTCGCGGTGGTGGTCAGCAAACTGATGGGCCTGAAAGACCCGCGCAGCTACGGATCGAAGAACCCGGGCGCCACGAATGTGCTTCGTACAGGCAACAAGGCCGCCGCCGCCCTGACCTTGCTGGGCGACGCCGCCAAGGGCTGGTTTGCGCTGTGGCTGGCCCAGGCGCTGGCGCCGGGCCTCACCTGGAATACCTATGCCCTGGTGGCGTTGGCGGCATTTCTGGGCCACCTGTACCCCGTGTTCCTGGGTTTCCGGGGCGGCAAGGGCGTGGCCACCGCGCTGGGCATTCTGTTGGCCATCCACCCCGGGCTGGCGCTGGCCACCGCCGCCACCTGGATCATCGTCGCCGTATTCACCCGGTACTCGTCGCTGGCTGCATTGATCGCAGCCTTCTTCGCCCCGGTGTATTACCTGTTCGGGTCGGGCGTGGCCTGGTACGCGCAGGCGCCCGTCAGCGTCGCGCTCGCCATCATCACCGCGCTGCTGTTCTACCGCCATCGTGCCAATATTGCGCGGCTGCTGGCGGGCACGGAAAGCCGCATCGGGGGCAAGAAAAAGGCGTAGCCCCCTACAGGGCGGCGTCGGCGCTGATGTCGGCGAGGTCCCAGCGGGGTCGAACGGTGAACGCATGGTGACCGGGCTGCAAGGTGACCAGGCCTGCCTTCACACGCTCTGCCGCCGCGTAGGCGATCATGGCGCCGTTGTCGGTACACAGCGCAAGCGGCGGAAAATACGCGCGTGCGCCCAGCGGTTTGAGCGTTCTGGCCAGCAAATCGCGCAGCGCGAGATTGGCCCCGACGCCTCCTGCCACCACCAGGCGTTTCAGGCCGGTCTGCTTGAGAGCCCGCCCCGCCTTCGCCACCAGCACTTCGATAATCGCGGCCTGTGTGGCGGCGGCCAGGTCGGCGCGCGCGGCTTCGTCGAAGGCATCCGCACGCTCGCAATCCTTGACTCGGGTCAGCACCGCGGTCTTGAGGCCGCTGAAGCTGAAGTCGAGGTCGCCGCTGTGCAGCATCGGACGCGGCAAGGTGAACCGGCTTGCATCACCGCTGGCCGCCAGACGCGCCAGGGCCGGCCCGCCGGGGTAACCCAGGCCCATCAGTTTGGCCGATTTATCGAACGCCTCGCCGGCCGCGTCGTCGAGCGTTTCACCAAGAAGCGTATAGCGCCCTACCCCGTCCACGCGCATCAACTGTGTGTGCCCGCCCGAAACCAGCAGCGCCACAAACGGGAAATCGGGACGCGGATCATCGAGCAGCGGCGACAGCAGATGCCCTTCGAGGTGGTGGATGGGAATGGCCGGCAGCCCCCGGGCCCAGGCAAAAGCCTGCGCGACGCTGGCGCCCACGAGCAAGGCGCCCGCCAGGCCCGGCCCAGCGGTGTAGGCCACGGCCCCCACATCATCAAGGCCGAGGCCCGCATCGGCCAACACCTGTCGCGCCAGGGGCACCGCGCGCCGGATATGGTCGCGCGACGCGAGTTCGGGCACCACGCCCCCGTATTCCTGGTGCATGGCGATCTGGGTATGCAGGGCGTGCGCGAGCAGGCCGCGTTCGGTGCAGACGGCGGCCACGCCGGTTTCATCGCACGAACTTTCGAAGCCAAGGATGATCATGGGCGGAAGTTTACATCTGGTGCGAAAATGGCGGCTTTATAACACCGAGCATTCCATCTACCGGGGAACTGAAAAATGCTGGAGAAGCTATTCCAACTGCGCGAACACGGTACCAATCCGCGTACCGAAATCGTTGCCGGCCTGACGACCTTCCTGACGATGTCCTACATCATCTTCGTCAATCCGGACATCCTGTCGTCCACCGGCATGGATCGCAACGCCGTGTTCGTGGCCACCTGCCTGGCCGCTGCGCTCGGGTCCCTCATCATGGCCCTGGTGGCCAACTGGCCCATCGGCATGGCGCCCGGCATGGGCTTGAATGCCTTTTTCGCGTTCACCGTGGTCGCGACCATGGGATATTCCTGGCAACAGGCGTTGGGCGCAGTGTTCATTTCCGGCGTCATCTTCCTGCTGCTTACCGTTACCGGAGTGCGGAGCTGGCTGATCCAGGGCATTCCCCATTCGCTGCGCAGCGCAATTGCCGCGGGCATCGGGCTGTTCCTGGCCATCATTGCCCTGTCCAACGCCGGCATTGTGGTGGCGCATCCGGCCACGAAGGTCACGCTGGGCGACCTGCGCGGCCATGCGCCCCTGTTCGCCATACTGGGTTTCTTCATCATTGCCGCCCTGGACGCTCTGCGGGTGCGCGGCGCCATTCTCATCGGCATCCTGGCCGTGACGCTGCTATCGATGGCTCTGGGCTACAACGAATTCCACGGCGTGTTTTCAGCGCCGCCCAGCCTGGCGCCGACTTTCCTGCAACTGGACATCATGGGTGCGCTGCACACGGGCTTTGTGCACGTGATCCTGGTGTTCGTGCTGGTCGAGGTCTTCGACGCCACCGGAACGCTGATGGGCGTAGCCAAGCGCGCCGGGCTGGTGCCCGAAGGCCGGCTCAACCGCCTGGGCCGCGCGCTGTTCGCCGACAGCACGGCCATCGTGGCCGGCTCGGCACTGGGCACCAGCAGCACCACGGCCTTTGTCGAAAGTGCTTCGGGTGTGCAAGCCGGCGGCCGTACCGGTATGACCGCCCTGGTGGTGGCGCTTCTGTTCCTGGCCGCCCTGTTCATCTCGCCGCTGGCCGGGTCGGTTCCCGCCTATGCCACCGCGCCCGCGCTGCTTTATGTGGCCGGCCTGATGATGCGGGAACTCATCGACATCGACTGGAATGAAGTTTCCGAGGCCACGCCGGCCGCGCTCACGGCGTTGATCATGCCGTTCACCTACTCCATCGCCAACGGCCTGGCATTCGGCTTCATCAGCTACGTAGTGCTCAAGACCTGCACCGGCCGCATGCGCGAAGTGCATCCCGCCACCTGGCTGGTGGCCGTACTGTTCGTCATACGGTACGCGTTCTTTCCTGAGTGATGCCCGCCGCGGGCAGCCGTGCACCGGCTGCCCGCGACGCGTTCGCCTGCCTCGCGCGGCACGCCGGGCGCCTCGCCCGTGCCGACCCCGCCTCGATCGGCGGCATGCGGTTTGCGTGCCCATTGACGCAGCCTATCGACCCGATCGAGTGTGCGGTTGATCGCGCCCGGAGCCCGATTCACCGATACACTGTCTGTGTTCGCATAGGCGCCCTGCTTCGGGCGCTTTATTGTCATGAATTCCCCGGAGGCTCCCCATGACCGATCTGGCCCGCGTACCGTTTTCCGTGCTCGACCTTGCGCCCATCGTGCAGGGCTGTACGGCTGCGGACGCGTTTCGCAATACGGTTGACCTGGCCCGCCATGTCGAAGGCTGGGGATACCAGCGGTTCTGGCTGGCGGAGCACCACAACATCACGGGCATCGCCAGCAGCGCCACCGCCGTCCTGATCGGACAGGTTGCCGCGCACACCAAGACGATGCGGGTCGGATCGGGCGGCATCATGCTGCCCAACCACGCTCCGCTGATCATCGCGGAACAGTTCGGCACGCTGGAAAGCCTGTTCCCCGGACGCATCGACCTGGGCCTCGGACGGGCGCCCGGCAGCGACGGCGCGACCCAGCAGGCGTTGCGGCGCAGTCCGCGCAGCGGACTGGAATTTCCCGCGCTGCTCGATGAACTGCGCGCCCTGTTGGCGCCCGAACGGCCGGGCCAGGCGGTGCGCGCCATTCCGGGTGCCGGCCTCGATATCCCGATCTGGCTGCTGGGATCCAGTGATTTCAGCGCCAGGCTGGCCGCCGAGCTGGGCTTGCCGTTCTCCTTTGCCGGACATTTTTCGCCCGAAGGCATGGCCGCCATGCGGCTTTACCGCCACCTGTTCAAGCCCTCGTCGACGCTCGAACGCCCCTACGCAATGATCGGCGTGCCGGTCATTGCGGCGGACACCGACGCCCAGGCGCAACATCTGGCCACCACTCAGCAGCAGAAGTTCCTGTCGCTGATCCGTGGCAACCGCCTGCAGTTGCAGCCGCCGGTCGAGAGCATGGACGGCCTGTGGAACGAATGGGAACGCCAGGCCGTGCACCAGAAGCTGGGGGCCTCGATCGTGGGAGGCCCGGATACCGTCAGACGGGGCCTGCAGGCGCTGGTCGCCCAGACCGAAGCCGATGAAGTGATGATTGTCTCCGACTTCTATCGCCATACCGACCGCCTTCGTTCATACGAGATTCTGGCCTCGCTCAAACAGGGTTCAGGAACCTCCAACCAGGCCGCCGCATAGGCCTGTCCGACCCGCCGGCAGCGGCGGGACACCGTGCGATCGGCGGGCAAAGGCCCGAACGACCGCCCAATCGGCCGATCCGGCCATCAACGCCGCCCACCCGGCGGCAAGGACGCCAGCATGAGCAGCATTGTTGAACTCACCAAAGACTCCTTCCAGGAAGCCATCCAGCCCGACAACACCCTGATCGTCGACTTCTGGGCGCCGTGGTGCGGCCCCTGCCGAGGGTTTGCACCGGTGTTCGAGCAAGCCGCAGAGAAAAACCCGGATGTCACGTTCGCGAAGGTGAATACCGACGTCGAGCAGGAACTCGCGGGCGCCCTCGGCATCCGTTCTATTCCCACGCTGATGGTGTTTCGCGAGCAGGTATTGATGTTCTCTCAGCCCGGCGCGCTGTCGGCCGGCCAGCTCGACGAACTGCTCGAGAAGATCAAGGCGGTCGACATGGAAAAAGTCCACCAGGAAATCGCCGCCGCGCAGGGCAACAGCGAAGAATAGGCGGGCAGAACGGCGGCTGTGATCCGGGGCTGTGATCCGGGGCTGTGATCCGGGGCTGTGATCCGGGACTGTGATCCGGGACTGTGATGAGAGGCTGCCGTCGCGACGCTGCGCGCAGGCGCGGCGTCAAGCCGCGCCGTGGCGTGCCGTTTCGTGCCGGCAGCTAGTCTTGCGCCTGCCAGGCTGAACGGCCGCGCGTGATGTCGGCCACCTGGGCGGCGAGCCCCGCTAGCGCATTGCGCGGCACGGCCAGGGTCAGCGCAACGCCCTCGCCGTCGAACGACTCGGCTGCTATCTGCGCCCCAGCCTGGGCGAAACGCGCCTTGAGCAGGGGCAGTTCGGCGTAACTGCAACGGCAGGCCACGGTGGCCGTGTCGATAATGGGAACCTTGGGCGCCAGCCGCAGGCACTGCGCCGCGCAGCCTCCGTAGGCGCGCACGAGTCGCCCGCGCCGAGCTTCACGCCGCCGAACCAGCGTACGACGAGCACGGCTACGCGATCGAGCCCCTGCCCTTCGATGGCCTGCAGTATGGGACGCCCGGCGGTTCCGCCCGGCTCGCCATCATCATTGAACCGATAGGCCTGCCCGATGCGATATGCCCAGCAATTGTGGGTGGCGGCCGGATCGCTGCGCGCGGCGAAGAACGCCATGGCCTCGTCTACGCTGGCCACGGGCGCCGCATAAACCTGGAACCGGCTTTTCTTGATGTCTTCGTGATACGCGCAGGCCGCGTCCAATGTTTGGCTCATACGTGGCTATTGTAGGACTTGCCGCGCAAGCGATGGCCATGAGGCATGTACTTGCTGCGGGGCGCGCTTCGCCTCGCGGCGGCCCATCTCGTGGCGGTGCCGGGACGGCCCGGAGATCAACCGTGGCAGTCGGGTACTTCCTGGTCGAGGTAGACGTCGAACGCCACGTCACGCGCCCATTTGCCGGCCATGGCCTGCCAAACTCCCTGGTCCTGCCATTGCCGCATGACGGCGGCCAGCCAGCGCGACGAAGCGTCGTCTCCGGCGCGCACCAGCCACACCAGTTCCGCGGCGTTGACGCCTGAGACGGGCAAGGTCGCCGAGAACTTTTTCCACTCGGGAAATTGCATCAGGGGGCTCCATACGGTGTCGTCGACCAGACCAATGTCGCAGGTGCCCTCGCGCACGGCGACCAAGGCATCGGAAGGCACACGGAACGTGCGCACCGTGGCGCCCCAACGAGCCGCCAGCGCTTGCGCCTGGAAGGCGGCGGTCGACATGCACACACTATGGCCGCGCAATTGATGCCACTGGCGCAGATCGGTATCGCTGCGAATCACGGCCTTGGGGCGCGTGGTGTAACGGGCGGGCACGGCGATGACGCGGTCACGGTCGAGGCCGGGCACGGATTGGCCGGCAATACGGTCGGCCAGCAGCACGTCCACCGTGCCGTCGGCCAGCGCCTCGGCGCGGCGCCCCGGCTCGATCTGCACGACCCTGACGGGCAGGCCCATCTGCTCGCCCAGTCGTGCCGCCACGACCGTATCCAGGCGTTCGGGTGTGCGCACCTTGGCGCCGGCCACCGCCGGCGGCGCCAGGAACGGCACACCGATCACCAGCTCGCCGCGATCCCGCGCCTGCTTGAACGGCAGGCCGGACGAGCCGGCGGCCAAAGCAATCTGCGAGACCGACAGGCCGCCCGCGACAAATGCGGCCAGTGCCGGCCGCAGACAACGAAACAGGAAATTCAACCCAGGAATCATGGCTCGCGGCGGGCTCTGCGCCCGCCTCCCCGTTAGACGTACTGATAGCGCAGCAGGCGGTGCTTGAGGTTCTCGAGCACGAACTGGTCGATCAATGCCGCAAGAATCGCGATTACCAGGATGTTCATCATGACGCCGGTCATATCGGCAATCTCGCCCGAATACGCCAGCGATCTGCCCAGGCCCTTGCCGAAACCGATCAGCATCTCCGCCGAAATGAGCGCGCGCCACGCGTTGCCGAAAGCCAGCTGGGCGCCGGTGATGAGTTCGGGCATGACGGCCGGCAGATATACCCGCTTGATCAGGCCCCAGCGTGTCGCGCCCATGACGCGGGCCGCCGACACGTGCACCCGCTGTACGGATTCGGTGGCGTTCATGACGCTGAGCGCGGCCGGGAAGAACGCGGCGAGCGCGACAACCACGATGATCGGCGTGCTGCCGAAGCCCATCACGATCAAGAACAGCGGCACCCAGGCAATCGATGGAATCGACTGCAGAATCACGATGGCGCTGCGCAGCACTTCGCGGAAAAAATACAGCACGGCGGCCACCAGGCCAAAGCCGATGCCGGCCAGCAGGGCCAGGCCATAACCCGCGCCCAGCCTGCCGAGCGTGCCCGCGAGGCTCTGGTGAAAGGCTGGTTCGCCCAGGTCATGCACCAGGCGCATCACCACGGTGGGCACGCCAGGCATAAGGAAATCAGGCAGCACCCAGGCGGCCGATTGCCACAGCAACAGAATGAAGGCCACGCCCAGCACCCCCGCGAGGTGCTTGCGCAGGCCGGTGACACGGGTTGATGAGCTCAAAGCTGACGCGCCTCTTGCCAGGACAGATCGACAATGGTCGAGACATCGTACGGCTTGCCGTCACGCGTCTTCAGCGAGCCCTGCGCCTGAAGGATGTCGGCGATTTCCTGCATGCGCGCCGTATCCTTGTCGGTGAGCTTGGCCGTGAACTCCTGGGTCTTGATGGCCTCGGTGATCACGATTTCGCGTGCAAGCTCGCCGCGCTTGAGCGTCTTCAACGTGGGTTCGGCGATGAAGTACGAAGCAATCAGGCCGGCTGCGCGCTCGGGATCCTGCTGCAGCAGGTCGATGGCCGCCTTCTGCGCATCAAGCGCCTTCCAGACGTCGTCCTTGCGCTTGGCGAGCACTTCGCCTGAAGTGATCACCACCATGCACGGAAAGGGCCAGGCCTGGCCGACCTCGTAGATCTGCTTGACGGGCGCCACCAGTTGCGCGATGCGGTCATAGGGTTCGAAGAGGAACGCCGCGTCCACGCGCCGGCCCACCAGCGACTGCACGGCCACGGCCGGGCTCACGCCCATGATATTCACGTCCGAAGGCTGCAGGCCGCCCTGCTTCAGCACCACGCCCTTGAGCACGACGTCGGCGGTGCTGCCTTCGCTTTGCGAAGCAAGCGTCTTGCCCTTCAGGCCGGCGATGTCGTCAATGCCGGTGCCTTCGCGCACCAGCAGCGAGTGATAGCCTTGCTGGGCGCCGCCCACGACCTTCAGGTCGGCACCCTTGGACGCCCAGGCCACGGCGTTGGTGAAGCCCAGCACGCCTATGTCGAGCTGCCCGCCGATAATGGCCTTGATGAGGTCGGTGCCCGACTTGAACTCGACCAGTTCGCTGTCCAGCCCCGCATTCTTGTAGAAATCGCCCTCCTGGGCCACGATGGCTTGCGCGTCATCCATGACGCGAAGGTAGCCGACGCGGAATTTTTCGGCGGCCATGGCGGGCGCAGCCGCAGCCAGGGCGGTGGCCAGCGTCAGGGCCAGCCAGTGCTTGAGTTTCATTATCTTGCTCTCCGGTACGTCAACGATCAGGAATCAGGATCAACGGGACGGTGCCGACGGCCAACGGCACCATCAGGCCGTTCAGGCGGCCAGCGCGACGTCGCCGTCGGCGACCTGGATGCCCAGCAGTCTCAGGATTTCGCGCTTTTCGCCGGCCAGGTCGGCCAGGTCGTGCGTCTTGCGGCGGTGTTGCAGGTTGAACTCCCGCAGCACCTTGGCCGGGCGCGCACTGAACACCACGACCCGGTCCGCCAGGAACAGCGCTTCGTCGACATCGTGCGTGACCAGCAGCACCGAGGGCTTTTCCTGCTGGATCAACTGGCGCAGCACATCCTGCAGGCTCAGTCGCGTAAGAGCGTCAAGCGCGCCGAAAGGCTCGTCCATCAGCATGGTCTGCGGTTGCGCGATGAAGGCACGGGCCAGCGCGGCCCGCTGGCGCATGCCCCCCGACACCTGTTGTGGATAGTAGTGTTCGAAGCCCGTCAGGCCCACGCGCGCCAGCCAGGCCACCGCCTTCTCGCGGGCCTCGGCCTTGGCCACGTTCTGGAATTCGAGAGCCAGCGACACGTTGTCGCGCAGTGTCAGCCAGGGGTAGAGCGCATGCTCCTGGAATACCAGGGTGCGGCTGGGATGCGGGCCCGTGATGGGCTTGCCGTCGGCAAGCACCCTGCCCTGGCTGGGGGATTCGAGGCCGGCCGCCATGTGCAGCAAGGTGGACTTGCCGCAACCCGACGGACCCACCAGCGCGACCAGTTCGCCGGTCTTGAATTCACTGGAGAACCCGTCCACGACTTGCAATGCGCCGAAGTTCTTGTGGACGTGGTCGAAAGTCAGATTCATGAAGACGGGCTCGCGCGCTGGCGTGGAAACGGAAGCCCTAATCTAACAATCCGTTATATGAATCCAAACAATAATTTTATAATTCTTTAACAACTTTTGGTTATAAGTGAGAGGTGGGCAGACGCCTGGACTGCTCCACCCGGCTGTCAGCCTTCGATACCGCGCGACGAGAGATAGTCTTCATAGCCCCCGCGATAATCGACGATCTCTCCCGAAGGCAGGATCTCGATGACGCGAGTGGCCAGGCCCGACACGAATTCACGATCGTGCGACACGAAAATCAGCGTGCCCTGGTATTTCTCGAGCGCAAATTGCAGCGACTCGATGGATTCCATGTCGAGGTGGTTGGTGGGCTCGTCAAGCAACATGACGTTGTGCCTGCCCAACATCAGGCGGCCGAAGGTCATGCGGTTTTTCTCGCCGCCCGACAGTACCCGCGGCGCCTTGGGCAGGTCGTCGGCCGAAAACAGCAGGCGCCCCAGCACCGAGCGGATGGACTGGTCGTCATCGCCAGGCTGGCGGTGTTCACCCATCCAGTCGAAGAGGTTGATGTCGCCCTGCTGGAACTGGTCGGAGACGTCTTGCGCCATGTAGCCCAGATCGGCGTTGTCTGACCACTTGATGGAGCCGGAATCGGGCGCGAGATCACCCGCCAGCATGCGCAACAGGGTTGACTTGCCCACGCCGTTGGCCCCGATGATGGCGATTTTCTCGCCAGCGTCGATCATCGCGGAAAAGTCGCGTATGACGGGCGCGTCGTACGACTTGGACAGGCGCTCGATGGTGGCCGCCAGACGGTGCATGACCTTGTTCTGCTCGAAGCGGATGTAAGGGTTCTGCCGCGACGACGGCTTGACCTCGACCTGCTCGGACTTGATGCGGTCGATCTGCTTCAGTCGCGAAGTCGCCTGGCGCGATTTGGACTTGTTGGCCGAGAAGCGCCGCACGAAATCCTGCAGTTCGGCCACGCGCTCCTTCGCCTTGGCGTTGTTGGCCACCAGCCGCTCGCGCGCCTGCGTGGAGGCCAGCATGTAGTCGTCGTAATTGCCCGGATAGATGCGGATATCGCCATAATCGACGTCAGCCATGTGCGTGCACACCTGGTTCAGGAAGTGACGATCGTGGCTGATGATGATCATCGTGCTCTGGTAGCCATTGAGCACCGTCTCGAGCCAACGGATGGTGTTGATGTCGAGGTTGTTGGTGGGCTCGTCGAGCAGCAGCACGTCGGGATTCGAGAACAAGGCCTGGGCCAGCAATACGCGCAACTTCCAGCCGGGCGCGATCTCGCGCATGGGCAGCTGGTGCTGGTCGACGGCGAATTCGAGCCCCAGCAGCAGTTCGCCGGCACGGGCTTCGGCGGTGTAGCCGTCGTATTCGGCGAACTTCGCCTCGAGCTCGGCCGCACGCATGTAGTCGTCTTCGGTGGCCTCGGGGTTGGCGTAGATGGCGTCGCGTTCGGTCATGGCCGACCACATTTCGGTGTGGCCCATCATCACGACGTCGAGCACGCGCAGGTCCTCGTAGGCGAACTGGTCCTGGCGCAGCTTGCCCAGCCGCACTCCGGGTTCGAGCGAGACGTTGCCGGCGGACGCCTCGAGGTCGCCGCCGATGATTTTCATGAACGTCGACTTGCCCGAGCCGTTGGCCCCGATCAGCCCATATCGGTTGCCTTCCCCGAACTTGACGCTGACGTTTTCGAACAGGGGCTTGGGACCGAACTGGATAGTGAGATTGGCGGTAGAAATCACGGATGTGGAATGAAGACAGGCGTCAGACGGACGCGTTGGGTAAACCGGGTAGTGTAGCAGCCGGGCATGCCCCCGCGGAAATCCGGCCGCGCCGCGAGCCGCGAGCCCCGAGCTGCGCGACGGCGAACCGCGGCGACACAAAGTCACCGTCCACAGTATGCGCCTGGGCCATGCAGCGTGCCCTGCTCTTTTTCCTGCCGTACGGGTTATCACCGAGCGCCAGATAATTGTCAGATCACGTGCAGCACGGTTTAATCGCCTTGCGACCCATCCGCATCAGTCCGCTCGCTTCCGGGTCGCCCGCACCATGCATTGCGCTTTGTTCTTGCACCAACAAGTTGTTCACAACAAGCTGGTTCACGCAGTCCAATCAGGAGACAACAAGCCATGCAACACCCCACTACTTCCCGTCGCCGTTTCATTGCCGGCGCGACATCGATCGCCGGCACGGCGGCCCTGGGTTTTCCGGCGGTGAGCCGGGCCCAGAACGCGCCTGTGTCACTGCGATTCCAGAGCACCTGGCCTTCCAACGATATTTTTCACGAGTTCGCGCAGGACTACGCCCGCAAGGTCAACGACATGGCCGAGGGCCAGTTGAAGATCGAAGTGTTGCCCGCGGGAGCCGTCGTGAAGGCCTTTGACCTGCTCGACGCGGTGTCGGCCGGCACCCTGGACGGCGGCCACGGTGTGGTGGCGTACTGGTACGGCAAGAATACGGCCGTGGCCCTGTGGGGCTCGGGCCCGTCATTCGGCATGGACGCCAACATGCTGCTGGCATGGCACGAATATGGCGGCGGCAAAGAACTGCTGACCGAGATCCAGCAAGCCATGGGCGTCAACGTGGTGTCGATGATGTATGGCCCCATGCCGACCCAGCCTTTCGGCTGGTTCAAGCGGCCCGTCACCAAGGCAGAAGACGTCAAGGGGCTGAAGTTCCGCACGGTGGGGCTGGCCATCGACATGTATTCGGCCATGGGCGCGGCGGTGAACGCCCTGCCCGGCGGCGAAATCGTACCCGCGCTCGACCGCGGCCTGCTGGACGGCGCCGAATTCAATAACGCGTCATCGGACCTGGCGCTGGGTTTCCAGGACGTGTCGAAGATCTGCATGCTGCAGAGCTTTCACCAGAGCGCCGAGCAGTTCGAGATCCTGTTCAACAAGAAAAAATACGAATCGTTGCCCAAGCACCTCAAGCATGTGCTGGCCTACGCCGCGCAGGCCGCCAGCGCGGATATGTCGTGGAAGGCCGCTGATCGCTACTCGGCCGACTACATCAAGCTGCAGCAGGATCACAACGTCAAGTTCTACAAGACGCCGGACGCCATTTTGCAGCAGCAGCTCAAGATCTGGGACGAGATGATCGAAAAGCGCTCGGCCGAGAACCCCCTGTTCAAGAAGGTGCTGGATTCGCAACGCGCCTTCGCGCAACGCGCGGGCCGCTGGCAAAACGACGTGTCCGTCAACTTCCGGATGGCGTTCAACCACTACTTCGCCCGCAAGCCGTCGGCCTGAGTTACGGCCGGCTGATGGTCTGCCGCGACCCCGCACCCGCCTGGTTCCGTGGCCGGATTCGCACCCCGGCCCGGCGGGCGGGTGCGCCGTTCTGGCGCCCCTATCCTGATGTGGACTGCACCCGATGCTCAAGCTGATACGTTTGGTGGACCGTCTGTCCACCTTCGTGGGCCAGGCCTTTGCCTGGCTTATCGTAGTACTCACCGTGCACATATGCTGGGAAGTGATGGCCCGGTATCTGTTCAACACTCCCAGCGCGTGGGCGTTCGACCTGCAGCTCATGTACTACGGAGTGCTGTTCATGATGGCCGGCGCCTATACCTTGGCCAAGAACGGGCATGTGCGCGGCGACATTCTGTATGGCTTTCTGCCGCCGCGGGTACAGGCCGCGCTGGACATTGTGCTGTACATCGCCTTCTTCATACCCGGCGTCGTGGCCCTGGTATGGGCCGGTTGGTATTACGCCGGCGAATCCATCGCCATCCGCGAGCATTCATCGCTGATGGCCAATGGCCCACCCATCTACCCCTTCAAGGCATTCATTCCCCTTGCAGGCGCCGTGCTGCTGCTGCAGGGCCTGGCCGAAATCGCCCGCTGCGCCTTGTGCCTGCGCCACGGCGCATGGCCCTCCCGGGAAGAAGACGTTGAGGAAGTCGACGTCGACAAGCTGAAAGAGATGGTGCACGTCAAGGACGAGGACATCGTCGAGCTCGACCGCTATGTCGTCGATGGGGAGAAGGCCAAATGAAAATCCACAAAGCATTGTGGTTCGGCCTGTCCTGCATAGGCATTGTGCTGGGCCTGATCGGCTTGCTGACCCCCTGGAGCGACATTACCACCGGGCACATCGGGCTGCTGATGCTGGCGCTCATCGTCGTGGCGATCATGCTGGGCTTCCCGACTGCGTTCACGCTGATGGGGATGGGGGTGATATTCACCTTTCTGGCCTACTTCCTGCAGAATGCCGACGCCCAGCAGTCGATGAGGCAGACCCTGGACCTCATGGTGCAACGCACCTACGCCACCATGACCAACGACGCGCTGATCTCGGTGCCGCTGTTCGTCTTCATGGGCTACCTGGTCGAACGGGCCAACCTCATCGAGAAGCTGTTTCGTTCCATGCACCTGGCGCTGGCGCGACTGCCCGGCGCACTGGCGGTGGCGACGCTGGCCACCTGTGCGATCTTCGCCACGGCCACCGGCATTGTCGGCGCCGTGGTGACTTTGATGGGCCTGCTGGCCATGCCTGCGATGCTGAAAGCCGGCTACAGCGTTCGCTTGACCGCAGGCTCGATCACGGCCGGCGGCTGCCTGGGCATCCTGCTGCCGCCATCGGTCATGCTCATCGTGTACGGCGCCACCACGGGCGTCTCGGTCGTGCAGTTGTACGCCGGCGCCTTCTTCCCCGGCCTGATGCTGGCAGGCCTTTATGTCGGCTACGTCATGCTGGTGGCCAAATTGCGGCCTGACATGGCGCCGCCCTTGAGCAAAGAGGAACGCCAGCTCGCGCTGCCCGCCGGCGCCAGCACGATTGCCGGGCAGGGTTACACCCATGCCATGACGGGCATGCTCGCCACCTTGTTCAAAGGCCGACGCAACAGCGGCGTGAGCATGCGCTTCCTGTCGCGCAATATGGCCGTGGCGCTGGTACCGCTGCTGATCTTCGTGGCCTTGACCGGCACGGTGCACTACGCCGTGACAAAGCCACCCGTGGTGTACGAAATTCCCGACGAACTGCGCCTGGGCAGCGGCGGCGAGTACGACAGCGGACTGGCAGAACCCCCGTCAGACGATGGGGGGCTGGCGGAGCCTCCTGCAGAGGATGGCGGGCTGGCGGAACCTCCTGCAGCGGCCGGTATCGCCGAGCCGCCTGGCGCCGCGGCAGCCGCGCCGGAACCCGCCAGCGGCGCCGACACCGGCGCGCAGCGGCTGCCGACCCCGGCCGGTTATTGGATTTTCTTTGGCATATGCCTGGCGCTGCTGATCCTGTTCTATTCCTTGCTGACCTGGGCCCGCCTGGAAATATTCAAGATGCTGATGGGGTCGTTCTTCCCATTGACCGTCATGATCGCGGCAGTACTGGGGTCGATCACGTTCGGGCTGGCCACGCCCAGCGAGGCCGCGGCCATGGGCGCAATGGGTGGGGCGCTGCTGGCGCTTGCATATCGGCGCCTGAATTTGCCGATGCTGAAAGAATCGGTTTTCCTGACAGCCAAGACAACCGCGATGGTGTGCTGGCTGTTCGTGGGGTCGTCGATATTTTCCGCGGCCTTCGCGCTGCTGGGCGGCCAGCGCATCATCGAAGATTGGGTGCTGTCGCTGGGCCTGACGCCCATCCAGTTCCTGCTGCTTGCCCAGGTGATAATTTTCTTGCTGGGCTGGCCCCTGGAATGGACCGAGATCATCGTGATCTTCATGCCCATCTTCGTGCCGCTGCTGGTCACGTTCAATATTGATCCGCTGTTTTTCGGATTGCTGGTGGCGCTGAATCTGCAGACGGCTTTCCTGTCTCCGCCGGTGGCCATGTCGGCTTTCTACTTGAAAGGCATCTCGCCACCGCACGTCACCCTGAACCAGATCTTCCTGGGCATGATGCCGTTCATGGGCATCCAGGTACTGGCCATTTTCCTGCTGTACATGTTCCCCGGCATCGGCCTGTGGTTGCCCACGGTGCTGTACCGCTGAAATCCAACGTCATAAAGGAATGCCGCAGATGCTGGAAAACGTTGAAGTTGCGTACGGCCCCCAGACCGCTGTGGTCTGGCTGGCCAGGCCTGATGTGCGCAACGCGCTGGATGCACGCACGATAGCCGAACTCACCGAGGTCTACGCCTCGCTGGGTGAAGACCCCGGGATCCGGGCCATCGTGCTGGCCGGGCACGGCAAGGCGTTCTGCGCCGGGGCCGACCTGAACGCCATGCGGCGCAGCGCGCAGGCCAGCGTAGCCGACAACCGATCCGACGCAATGGGGCTGGCGACCTTATTGCACACCATCTACACCTGCCCCAAGCCCACCATCGCCCGCGTGCACGGCGCATGCATCGCGGGTGGCATGGGCCTGGCCACGGCGTGCGATATTGCGGTGGCGGCCCGCGAGGCGCGATTTGCACTGACGGAAACCCGCCTGGGCCTGATCCCGTCGATGATCTCGCCCTACGTGATACGCGCAATCGGCCCGCGCGCCGCCAGCCGCTGGTTCCTGACCGCCGAAGTCTTCGAAGCCGCCGAGGCCTGGCGCCTGGGCCTCGTGCACGAACTCTGCGAGGCCGATGAACTGGATGCCCGGATCAACACCTTGCTGGGTGCTTTCATGCTGGCCTCGCCGCACGCGGTGGCAGCATCCAAGCGCCTGATCCACGACGTGTCGGGCCGCCCCATCGATGGCCAGCTGATGGAAGACACTGCGGCGCGGCTGGCCGCCCAGCGCGCCACCGACGAGGGCCGCGAAGGCATCGCGGCCTTCCTGGAAAAGCGCGCGCCAGGCTGGGTGCCGGCGGAAATGCAGGACGGCGACGCTTAGCGCGGCCGCTCGTGGCGGCGCGGCGATGGCAGGCTAGTGCTGGTGTTCGTCGATGACCAGGTGCGCCATGCCCGGCTCGGTTGCAAGCCCCACCTTCTTGCCGATGGGCACGGTGGCCTTGGTGTCGATGTGCCCGTAAGGCAGGCCCGTGACGACCGGGACGTTGACGGTACGACGCAACCACTTGAGCACTTCAGGCATGTCGTAGCCGGCATCGTGCGGAGCCAGGCGGTAGTTGCTGAAATGACCCAGCACGAGGGCCTTTTGCCGTTGCAGAACACCGGCCTGCCACAATTGCGCGAGCATGCGCTCGATTCGGTAGGGATGCTCGCCCACGTCTTCCAGGAACAGGATGCCGCCCCGCACTTTGGGAAAATAAGGCGTGCCCATCAAAGCCACCAGCGTGGCCAGGTTGCCGCCCCACAATATGCCGCGGCAATCGACAGGGTCGGCGTCGGGTGTCTCGAAGCTGAGTATTTCGAGTTCGCCGCGCATGAGTTCGCCGAACAGCGCGGCGGTGAGCTCATCGACCTTGCGTCCGCCGAAATCGGCGACGGCCGTGGCGCCGGTGTAGCTGACGGCGCCGGTCTGCGCCAGCAGGGCCAGGTTGAACGCCGTGAAGTCGCTCATGCCGACGAAACGCTTGCCACTATCGGCCATGGCGCGCCAGTCGATGGCAGGCAGCAGCCGGCTCAGGCCGTAGCCGCCACGCGTGGCCATCACGATGGGGTGCTTCTGCCGGATGGCACGGGTCAGCCCGGCCAGACGTTGCTTTTCGGTGCCGGCGAATCGCTGTTGCACCGCCAGCGCGGCACGATCGACGGTGGTCTTGAAACCCTGCTGTGCAAGCCGGCCGCACGCGCGTTCCAGCGCGCCCGGATCGGCCACCGCCGACGAAGGCGAAACCAGGTAGATGCCGCCGGCTGGTGGCAGAGAGTCATGGTCGCATTGCGCGGTGCAGGTGTGGTCGTGGTGCGGATGTTGCGGGGAGCTCATGTCGAGGAATCCTTGGCGCGGCGAGCACGGAAAAACCGCCGCAGCAGGTCGCCGCAGGGTTCGGCCAGCACGTTGCCGATAATGGTTGTGTGATGATTGAGCTGCGGCAGCGCGCCCACGTCGAGTACGCTGCCGCAAGCGCCCGTCTTGGGATCGCTGGCGCCGTATACCACCCGCGCCAGCCTGGCATGTAGCATCGCGCCCATGCACATGACACATGGCTCGAGCGTCACATAAAGGCTCAGCCCGGGCAGGCGATAGTTGTCCAGATGGCGCGCCGCGGCGCGCAGCGCCACGATTTCGGCGTGTGCGGTGGGATCGCTGTCGGTAATGGTGCGGTTGAAACCCGCGCCGAGCACGGTGCCCTGCGCATCGACGACGACTGCGCCCACCGGTACTTCGCCGGCCTGCGAGGCCAGCTCGGCCTGCTGCAGGGCCAGCACCATCAGGTCGTGATCTCGGGTTTGCGGCGCGGCGTTGGCGGCCGTGGCGGTCGTACCGGCCTCAGCCACGATACACCCGCGACTTCAGGGCGATACGGCCGGCAAGGCTCACGACCGCCTCTTCCAGCCATTGATACAGCTCGGCGTGTTCGTCATAGCGCGCCTGATTGAGGTTGGACACACGGCCCTCTTCGATGAAGCCCCAGGCGCGGCTGCGCTTGTCGCGATGCTTGGGATCCCAGACGCCGAAGGCGAAGCCCCCCGCGCGACGTATCAGCGAAAAGCAAGGGATGTCGGTGTAGCCGTCGCCCACGAACACCATCTGGTCGAACGGGACGCGCAGACGGTCTTCGGGCACCTTGCGGTTGACCTCGAACGGCTTGTTGCGGAACTCGCGCCCGATGATCCCCTTCTGGATATGAAAAAGATAGCGCGTCTTGTCGGTGAAGCTGACCAGGCGCCGTGGAAACTCGATGCCGCCGTCACTGCCGTAGACGAACTCTGATGCCCAGATTTCTGTGAATTCATGGGCGATCGGGGTGGCGCGCACTACGTCGCCGATACCGCTGGAGATCAGGTAGAACTCGAGCTGCACCTGCGGGTGCTCGGCGCGAACCGCAGCACGCAGGCGCTGGAACAAGGTGAGCACGCCGTCGTGAAGAGGAAGCGCCCTGCCCCATTCGGTCAACCGCTCGCGCGTGATGCGGCCATGTACGCCACTGCGCGACAGTTCAATCATCTGGTAGAGATACGCCGGCACCGGATCCCAGTCCTGGTCCGCCAGCAGCGGACCGACCTTGTCTTTCCAGAAGGCGGCGGTATCCACCCCCAGGCTATCGAGGAATCCGGACGTGCTGTCGGGGGCCAGCGTATCGTCGAAATCAAAAATCAGTGCGATGACGTCGGACATGGGTGCGGCGCAGAGTCGGCAATAGCCGACATTTTGCCTGATTGCGGCCAGGGGCGCGCCCGAGGCCGCAATCTGCCCGAGCGCTATCGCACAGGCACGGGCGTGACGGGCGCCGGTGGAGGCGCCACCGTCCCGGGGGCCGCGCCGGGCGGCACCGGCGCCGGCATCGTGGTCACGCCGGGCGTCGGTACGCCGGGCGTCGTCACGCCGGGGGTCGGGGTGGTCGGCATCGGGGTGCCCGCGGGCGGCGTGACCGGGGTAGCCATGCCGGGCGCCGCGCCCGACGGCTGCGCCGGAACCGGGATCACGGTTTCCCGCAATACGCCGCCGCTTTCCACGCTGCCCCGCACACTGCTGGGAGCTGCCATCTGGCGCAAGCAATCGGCTTGCTGGGCCTGGGGCAACTGCTGGCACCGCGCCGTTGCATTGGCGCCGAAGTTGGCCGACTGGTTATTGTCCAGGCGATTGCGGGCCGCTTCCTGCCGCGCCGCGCCCGCTTCACGCAGGCAGGTGGCACGATCCTGGTGGGTCTGACCCGTATTGCACCGCTGCACATCGAGCTCATACTGGGACTGGACGGAACCGGACGCCGCCGCGCCGGCTGCCAGGGCTGCCGGAACGCCGGTCAGGCCCGCTGCGCCCAGGGCCAGGGCGCAATACAGTTTCTGCATACGTCGCATGTTCATCTTCCGCTCCTTTTTGCTGCGCCGCGCCAGGCGCGGCGGTGCATTTAAGGTACGGGAAAGCCCGTGCCCAAGCGGAATGCAGATGTTACAGATCGGTCCGGCCGTAACGGACCCGGGGAGAGGCGTCTGCCGGATAGGCTTCGCCGCGCTTGCGGCGGGCGCGATACACCGCGGCCCGCATCAGGATCATGGCGGTGACCGGCGAAGACACGAACAGCAACAGTGTGATGAGAATTTCATGCACCACGGGCCGCTGCTGCACGGCCGAGAACACAAGCATCGAAGCCACCAGCACGCAGCCGGCGCCGAGGGTGTTGCCCAGCGTGGGCGCGTGAATGCGGCAATAGAAATGGTCGAAGCGAATCAGGCCCAGCGCGCCGATCAGCGCGAGCAGGCCGCCCGCCACCAGCAGGATGGTGGCGGGGATGCCCGCCCACAGAGGAATGTCAACGTTCATGGCTCGATGACCTCGCCGCGCAGCAGGAATCTGGCCATCGCCGTGGCGCCCACGAAGCCGAACAGGGCGATCAGCAGCGCCACGTCGAAATACACCGCAGTGCCCGACCGGATGCCGAAGGTCAGGATGGCCAGCATACCGTTGATATAAAACGCGTCCAGCGCCAGGACGCGATCCTGGGCCGTGGGGCCGCGCACCATGCGCACGGTGGCGCATGCCATGCCCAGCACGAAACAAACCATCGCGAACGAGGCTGCCCAATACAGCACAGTGTTCATTCGAAAATCTCCTTCAGGGCGCGCTCGTAGCGCAGCTTGATCAGATCGATCCAGGCCTGTTCGTTTTCAAGGTCCAGCACATGCAGGGTGAGCGTGTCGTCTGACACATCCACCCATACCGTACCCGGCGTATAGGTCAGAATGCATCCCAGGAACGCCCGGGCGTGCGCATCCTTCAGGTCGAGAGGAACGTGTACATAGCCGGGCGTGAACTCGCGGCGGTACTGGATGATGAGCTTGCCCACCGAAATATTCGATCGCACGATGTCGACCGCCACGCGCCAAAGCAGACCGGGAAGCAGCCACAATTTGTGCGGACGGCTGCGCACCGGCCTCAAACGGCTGGACGCATAGCCCAGCCACAGGGCCAGCACCAGGCCGAGCGCCACTTGCCCCGCCGACAAGGATTGATTCAGCAGCAACCATAGGGCCAGCAGTACCGCGGGCAGGAAGAACCAGTACAAGCGCCGCATCAGTGGACTCCCAGGCTGCGTACCGTGTTGGCGGACAACACGGCATCGATATATTGCGCGGGCTGGTCCAGCGATCGCGCTGCATCGTCGAGGTAGGCCGACACCGGCCCGGCCCCCGCCACCAGTGCCACGCACAGCAGGATCAGCACAGCCACCGGGCCCGCTTCACTGATGCGCAGACGCGGCGTGCTGCGCTCATCGGCGCTCCAGAATATGCGGATGCCGGCGCGCCCGAACGCGACAATGCCGGCCAGGCCCGAGACCAACACCGCGGCAACCAGGATCCACGCATCGGCCGGCTGCGCCGAATCATTGGCGGCCGTCACGGCCGCCGACAGCAGCGAAAACTTGGCAACGAAGCCCGAAAGTGGCGGCAGCCCCGTCACCAGCAGGGCACACGATACGAACGCCAGGCCGAGAAAGGCCATGGCCGCCGGAATGGCGACACCCACCACGTCGTCGGACCGGTTCGGGGCCTCGGGGTCGTCGAGGTCGAACATATCCATTGTGACCGCCAGCACGTTGGCGCCGAATGTGCGGGTACGCTCGACCAGTTCGACCAGCAGGAAAAAGGCGCCGGTGGTCAGCACCGAGCTGAGCAGGTAGAACAGCGCGGGACCTGTGAGGGCCACGCCGGGCATACCCAGCGCGGTGAGCAGCGTTCCGGCCGAGATGATGACGCAATAGCCCACCATCTGTTCGAGCTGCTGCGTGGCCAGCAGTCCGATGGCGCCGAACACCAGTGTGGCCAGGCCCGCAGCGAACATCCAGTCGAGGCTGAAGGCGGCCGGCGCCCCGGTGGGCAGCAGCAGCGATCCGATGCGCAACAGGGCGTAGATACCCACCTTGGTCATGATGGAAAACACCGCTGCGACGGGTGCGCTGGCAGACCCGTAGCCGCGCACCAGCCAGAGATTCAGCGGCCATGCCCCGGCCTTGACCAGGAATGCCAGGCCCAGCACGGCCGCGCCTGCCTCGAACAGCAGCCGCTCGCTGCCGCCCAGCGTGCCGGCCCGCACCGCCAGGTCGGCCATGTTGAGCGTGCCGGTGACACCATAGATGAGCGCAATGCTGATCAGCAGCAGGAACGACGCCACCAGGTTCACGACAATGTAATGCAGGCCCGCACTGACCCGCGCCACGCCGGAACCATGCAGCATGAGGCCATACGAGGCCGCCAGCAGCACCTCGAAGAAGACGAAGAGGTTGAAGAGGTCGCCGGTAAGAAAGGCCCCGTTCAGACCCATGAGCAGGAACTGGAACAAGGGATGGAAGTGCACCCCGAGACGGTCCCAGCGCGCCAGCGAATAAATCAGTGCTGCCAGACCCAGTACGGCATTCAGGGCCAGCATGATGGCGGCGAGGCGGTCGACGACCAGGACGATGCCAAAGGGCGCCGGCCAATCTCCGGGCAGATACACCCCGATGCCGTTGGGCCAGAGCCCGCCGGCACCGGCCGCCAGGGCCAGCAGCACCACTGCGGCAGCAAGTTGCGCAAGCACCGAGGCGACTGCGATACCCGCGCGTGTCTTGCGACGAGTGTCCGAAAGCAGCAGCATGGCCGCGCCGGCCAGCAGCGGAACCGCAATGGGATAAATGGGAGCGTGTTGCAGCCAATCGATCAAGATTCGGACTCCCTGCCATCGACGTGATCAGTGCCGGTAAGTCCGCGCGAAGCGAGCAGAACTACCAGGAAAAGCGCGGTGGTCGCAAAGCCGATGACGATGGCGGTAAGCACCAGCGCCTGGGGCAGCGGATCGGCCAGCGTGGACGGGTCGGGCGTGCTGTTGGGGTCGAGCACGGGAGGCCGGCCGACCATGAGTCGGCCCATGCCGAAAATGAAAAGGTTGACGGCGTATGAAACCAGCGTCAGGCCCATGATGACCTGGAACGTGCGGGGCCTCAGGATCAGCCACACGCCCGAGCCGGCCAGCACGCCTATTGCCGCGGCATAAATCAGTTCCATCAGGCAGCGCTCCCGGATTCTAGGGCCGCCTGAGCTTCGGCAGCCGCCTTGCGTTGCGCGCGCAGCGATTGGTGAGCCAGCGCGACCAAGATCAATAAGGTGCCCCCCACGACCAGCATATACACGCCTATATCGAAAAACAGCACCGTGGACAAATGGATATGTCCGATGAAAGGCACGGCGACATCCCAGGCCAGCGCGGACAGGAAAGGCCGCGCCGCCAGAGCGGCCGACATGGCCGTCAGCCCTGCGCACAGCAGGCCCAGCGCGATCCAGTGCTGCGGGTTGAGCCGGCTGCGCGATTCCACCCAGTACACCCCCCCGACCATGTATTGCAGAATGACGGCCGTGGCCATCACCAGCCCGCCCACGAAGCCGCCGCCCGGTTCATTGTGACCGCGCAGCAGCAGGTAGGCCGAGGCCATGGCCGCGATGGGCAGCAGCAGCCTGACCAGCACCGCGGGCAGCGCCAGCGGGCCTTCGGGCAGCGGCGCATGGATATCGGGCGTGGCGCTGGGTGCGCTGGCCGGGTCGCGCTGCTGGGGCGGCAGGTCGGCGCTTTCGGGCGCCGGCCTGAAGCGCCGCAACAATGCGTACACCGTCAGGGCGACGATACCGACGACGGTGATCTCGCCCAGGGTGTCAAAGCCCCGGAAGTCGACCAGGATGACGTTCACGACATTGGTGCCGCCGCCTTCCGGCAAAGCCTTGTCGACAAAGAACGAAGAGATGGTATCTTGGGGCCCGCGCGTCAGGATGGCATAGGCCAATGCCGCGACCGATGTTCCCGCGGCGGCCGCAATGATCAGGTCGCGGGTGCGGCGCAACTGCGCACGGGTTTCGTGGCGTCCTCCGTCGAGGCTGCCTTCAATGCGCCGTGGCAGCCAGCGCAGGCCCGACAACAGCAGCACCACGGTGACGACTTCCACGGCCAGCTGGGTCAGCGCCAGGTCGGGCGCGGAGAACCAGACGAAGGTCATGCAGGTGGCCAGGCCCGCGCCGCCAGCCAGAATGAGCGCGGCCAGCCGGTGATACTTGGCCTGGAAAGCCGTGCCCACGGCGCAGATGCCCCCTACGATCCAGAGCACGGCGAAGGCCGGATCGAGCGGAGTGACCGGAGCCGGGGCGTCGTTCCAGACGCCGTTGTGCAAAGGCAGCCACGCCACCAGCAGCGCTCCCAGCACGATCAGCAGCATCTGCACCTGCAGGCGCGGCGATGCCACCCGTGCCAGCACCCAGCCTGCGGCCACGCTGGAATAGTCGAGCAGGAATTCGAAAGAGCGGCGGCCATCGAATCGATAGATGAACGGCACCCGGCCAGGCAAGGCGCGCTGGCGCGCCCGCAACGCCAGATAGAGCAGCACCCCGGCAATCATGGCCACGAAGCTCATCATGAGAGGAAGATTCAGCCCGTGCCACACAGACAGGCTGTAGGCCGGCATGTCCGGGCCCAGCACGCTCTGCGCGGCCGTGTGCAGGAAAGGCCCGACGGTGAACCCCGGGATCACGCCCACCACCAGGCAGCAGAGCACCAGCAGCCCGCTTGGAACCAGCATCCAGCGCGGCGGCTCATGGGGCGCGCGCGGCAGATCCTGCGCTGGAGGCCCGAAAAACACCTGCAGTATGAAGCGCAGCGAATAGGCCACGCTGAACGCGCTGGCGAGCACGGCCATGGCCGGAAGGCCATACTGAACCACCGGATCGCCGCTGACGAAAGTGGTTTCGGCAAAGAACATCTCTTTCGAGATGAAGCCATTGAGCAAGGGCACGCCGGCCATGGCCGCGGCCGCCACCATGGCCAGCGTGGCGGTGATGGGCATGGCGCGCCGCAGTCCGCTGAGGCGCCCGAGATCGCGGGTGCCGGTTTCGTGATCGACAATGCCCGCCGCCATGAACAGCGACGCCTTGAAGGTGGCGTGGTTCACCATATGGAAAATGGCGGCCACCAGCCCCAGCGGGCTGTTCATGCCGAGCAGCAGCGTGATCAGTCCCAGGTGGCTGATGGTGGAGTAGGCCAATACGCCTTTCATGTCCTGCTGGAAGATCGCGGCATACGCACCCAGCACCAGCGAGCACAGCCCCGCCCCGCCGATGATCCAGAACCATTCCTCGGTGCCGGACAGCACCGGCCAGAAGCGCGCCAGCAGGAACACCCCCGCCTTCACCATGGTGGCCGAATGCAGATATGCCGACACGGGCGTGGGGGCCGCCATGGCGTTGGGCAGCCAGAACTGGAACGGGAACTGGGCGCTCTTGGTCAGGGCCCCCAGCGCCACCAGCGCCACGACGGCGGGGTACCAGGGATCTGCACGCACCACGTCGCCGGCGGCCAGCACCTGGTCGAGGTCATAGCTGCCGACGATATGGCCCAGAATGAGCACGCCGGCGAGCAGGCACAAACCGCCGCCGCCCGTGACCGTCAAGGCCATGCGCGCGCCGCGTTTGGCGTCGAGGCGGTGATGCCAGTAGGCAATCAGCATGAATGACGCCAGGCTGGTCATTTCCCAGAAAAGCACCAGCTGGATCAGGTTGCCGGACAGCACCACCCCCAGCATGGCGGCCATGAAGGCCTGGAAGAACGAGAAAAATCGCGGCACCGGATCGTCGGGCGACATGTAGTACCGGGCATACAGCACCACCAGCGCGCCCATCGCGGAAACAATCAGCGCGAACAGCCAGGCGAAGCCGTCCATGCGCAAGGTGAACTGCAGACCCAGGGCCGGCGCCCATTGGAGATCGGCGCGGATGACGCCGCCGTCGGCCACTTGCGGATACAGGAAGGCCACCAACACCGTGCAGGTCAGCGCGATAAGGCCGGCCAGCCAGGCCTCGGCGTTGCGGGCGTTGGACGGCAGCAGCGCGGCGCACAGGCTGCCGGCGAACGGCAGAGCGAGGATGAGAATCAGCGACATGGCGTTCCGGGAAGGCCAGCGGCCTGACTCGCGGGCATGAGCCAGGCATATAGCCGGGATGACATTACTCGGAAACCGGGAATGGCTTGCCGTTGCAGCAACGCCGCGGCCGCGGCGCCAGGGGCGTCAACGAGGCCGGCCAGGAATCCACCCCGAAAAATATCAGATTCTTGTAAGGTTCGCACGGTGCAATTAGAACCCGTCATGCCGGCCGATCGGACGGCAGGTACTCCGGAGACACTACCTTGAAGAAGATTAACGTTGTCGACATGGTCCGCCGGGCTGCCCTCGCAGCTGCCGCACTGACGTGCGTCGTGGGGGCCGCGGCACATGCCCAAGAATACCCTGACCGCGCCGTACGCCTGCTGGTTCCCTTTGCCGCTGGGGGAACCACCGACATCGTCGCACGCATCGTGGCCGAAGGCCTGGGACGAGAACTGGGCCAGCCCGTCGTGGTCGAGAACCGTGGCGGCGGCGGCGGGGCCATAGGCGCCGAAGCCCTGACCAAGGCCGCGCCCGACGGCTACACAATCGGCGTGGCCACCGTGAGCACCATGGCCACCAACCCGGCCACCAATGCGCAAACGCCGTACGATCCGTTGAAGGACTTCGTGCCCATCATCAACCTGGTCAATGTGCCCAACGTGCTGACTGTCAATCCGAACACACCGGCCAGCACGCTGGCGGAATTCATCGCGCTGCTGAAAGCGAACCCCGCGAAATACAGCTATGCCTCGGCCGGCACCGGCAGCATCTCGCACCTGGACGGCGAGCTGTTCAAGTCGCTGACGGGCACCGACATGATCCACGTTCCCTACCGCGGCTCGGGCCCTGCGCTGAACGACACCCTGGCCGGGCAGGTCAGCGCGCAGTTCGACAATCTGCCGTCGTCGCTGGCCCACATTCAGGCCGGCAAGCTGCGCGCACTGGCTGTCGCGTCCACCGAGCGTGTGGCCAGCCTGCCCGACGTGCCCACGTTCGCCGAGGCCGGCCTGCCCGCCATGGACAACATGGCGTGGTATGGCCTGGTGGCGCCCGCCGGCGTGCCTGCGCAGGTCGTCGCGCGGGTTCACGACGCCGCGGCACGTGCCCTGCAAGACCCGGCGCTGCGCCAGCGCCTGCAAGACCGCGGTTCGCTGGTCGATGGCGGCACGCCCGAACAGTATGCCGAGGTGATCCGTCGCGAACTCGAACTGCGCAAGCGCATTGCCAACGAGCAGAACATCAAACTGAACTGATTCCGCCCCGTGCGCTCGCTGCGCCGGGCCGGACGCCTGCGTTCGGCCTGATGCAGGACAGATCCGGGCTCTGCGAGCCCGATGCCGGCCGGAAGCCGCTCACACCGCCGGCACGTCTCTCACCCCGACTCCCATGTCCTGCCACGATTCACGATGGCAGGTGAACAGCAGCACCTGGTGTCGCGAGGCGGCATCATAGAGCGCCCGCTTCATGAGCTCGCGCCGCCCTTCGTCGGCGTGCACCAGCGTGTCGTCCAGCACCAGCAACGCCGGCCGGCCCGCTTGTTGCAGCAGATCGGCGTAAGCCAGGCGCGCCAGTACGCCCAACTGCTCGCGCGTACCGAAACTCAGGGCGTCGAGGGCGTCGTCGCCCTGCCCCCGCACCAGCGCGGCGGGAGCCAGAGTGTCATCAAGACGCCATTGCGCGCCCGGAAACAACAGACCCACATAATGCTGCAGTCGCCTCGCCAGGGGGTCGAGCAGGCGCTGCGTGGCGGCGGCCCGTCGCTCGGACAGCAGATGCCAGAGCAAATCAAGCGCCTGGGCGCGGGTGGCGAATTCATCGCGCCGCCTGGCGAGCCTCTGGGCCTCGGCCTGCGCCTGCAATAGCTGTTCGCCCAGGCCCTGCGCCTGGGCTTGTTCGAGTTTGCCCTGCAATTGCAGCAGTTCGGCATGGCGCCGGTGTTGCTCGGTCCGCGCCAGCACCGCCGACTGCTCATAGCGCTGAGCGTCCTGTTCGATGAGCTCCGGTTGCAGCGCCTGCAGCGCCGCCTGCGCCTCGGACACGCGCCGCGCCAGCGTATCCCGATGCGCTCGCGCATCGACCAGCCTGGCGCTGCGCTGCTCACGCTGCTCGGCCCTGCCGGCGCTGCTGAACTGTGCCTGCTGGGCTGTCCATTGATCGTGCAGCACCTGAGCGCGTGCGCGCCGCGTGTCCAGCGTGGTACGGGCCGCCACGACGGCCTGTGCCGCATGGTCGGACTCCAGCGTGGCGTCTGTCAATGCCTGCTGCGCTTGCCCCGGATCGGCGGGAGCGGCGCTGTCGGGCAGACTCGCCCGCTGCGCGCGCAACTGTTCAAGCCGCGCCTGGGCTTGCGCCTGCGCGGCATGCAAGGCGTCGATGCCATCGGGCGCCTGAATGCGCAGGTGTTCGCGCGCCATATCGAGCTCGCGCCGCGCCTGCTCGTGCGCCGCGGCGCGGTTCTCGGCCTGCCCCAGATCTTGGGTTTTCAAGCGCGCAAGCAACCCCGCACGCTGCTCGCGCGCCGCCTTCAGCGCGGCCAATGCCGCGGGCAGGTCGTGGCCGCCGGGTTCGATGCGCAGCACGCCCATGCCCGGCAGATGTAGCTCGGCAGCCTCGGACAGCAGAGCATCACCGGCGCCCGTCAACGCGGCGCCGTCCAGCTCGATGTGTCGGCCCGCCAGCAGGCTGTACTGAAGCTTGGTCGCCCCCGCCTGCTGCTGCGCCTGCAGTCGTGCGATACGTTGCTCGAGCTCGCGCAGCGCATGCAGCGCGTCGACATCAATGGCGAGATCGGCTTCGTTACGCTGGAGGTCGCGGATTTGCTGGGCAAGCCTGCCAGCCTGCATGATGGCGCCATGCAGGCGCTGCAAATCCTGGTCGATGCGCCCCATTTGCTCGTCGCAATCGCGCCGGTGCTCGGCCTGCTGCGCAGCGGCCACCTGCGCCTGGCAATGCGCGAGCCGGGCCGTGACTTGCTGCTGCAACTGCAGAGCGCGCTCGAGCGCCTCGGTGGCCGGAGCGAGTTCGGCGGCGGCGGCCTCGGCTTGCTGCCGCAATGCGCTCAACGCCCCGCTGTCGCGCTGATCGCGTTCGACCTGCTCGTGCAGCAGGGCCAGCGTCTGTTCGGCCTGCGCCAGTTCGCGTTGCAGTCCGGACAGGGCCTCGCGTTCGCGGGAAATCTCGGCCAACCGGGCGCGGGCTTGGGCCGCGCGCTGTTCAAGCTCGAGCCAGGGCTGTTCGCGCTGCGCCTTGTCATATTCGCGGCGCAGTGCCGCCAGCCGGTCTACGTCGGTGTCCAGGGCAGCCTTGGCTGCGGCCAGGGCGTCGGCGGCTTGAGAGGCGCGCAAGCTGGCATCTTCTGCCTCTTTGTAGGGCCCCTTGGGGCGGCCGCTTCGGGCATCGCGAAGCGCCGCGCGCTCGGTCGCGACGCGATCGTACAGATAATCGCCGTCGGCCGAGGCCAGTTCTCCGGTCAAGCGCGTCAGGGCGTCGCGCAGATGGGCCTGCGCGTGTAGCGCGGGCTCGGCCAGGTTCTGGCCTTCGCCCTGCGAAATCCAGAGCAGGCCGGGTATGCCGCCATGCTCGGGACGGCTGCTGCCCTTGCCCGGAAACTCGAACCCCAGCAGGCTGGCCAGCGCCAGTTCGGCGGCTTCGCCCTCATGGCGTTCGGTGCCGCCGTCGATGAGCAGCTCGCACCGGGCCCGGCTGAGAAAGCTTTTGCGCAGCAGATAACGGTGGGCGCCATGCTCGAATTCGATCTCGACCGATGGCCTGGCGCCCTGCATGCCCCAGGGCGCCAGGTCGCCCACCTTGGTGGTCTTGTAGCGCTCAAGGAACGCCGCGCGGATGGCGGCGACGAAAGTACTCTTGCCGGCCTCGTTGGGGCCGGCAATCACATTCAGGCCGTCGGCCAGATCATCCAGCACCGCGCAATGGCGAAACCGCCGGAATTCCTGCAGGGCGATACGACGCAGCTTCATGACGCCTCCGAGCGCTCGCGCTGAAACTGCACCAGCAGGCGCAAGGCCTGGCGCGCAGCCGGAGCCTGACCGGGGTCGTCCTGCAGCGCCTGCAATTCGGCAGCCACCTCGGCCACATAGCCGCTGGCGCCCAGCGCAGCCAGGTCGCTGGTATCGGGCACCAGTGCGACGTCGGTGGCGTCCAGCAGCAAGGCGCGCGTGCGCGCCGCGGCCCGGCCGATGGCCTCCTGGAGCGCGTCCCAGGCCTCGAGCGGCAACTGGCCGGACAGTTCCAGGCGCAGTACATCGTCGGCACCGACCTGCTGCAGACGATGGGCCAGCGCCTCGGCATCCGACGGCAAGCTCATCGATTCCACCCATTGCGCCCAACGGTACTTGGCGACGGGCAGCATTTCGACCACAGGGTCGACGCCGGCTCCGGGCAGCCGCACGTCGAGCACGCCGCCGGAGGCATTGGCGCGAAAGCGGTCGGGTTCTGGCGTGCCCGCGTACCACGTGCGGGCATCGATCTGAAGGCAGCCATGCCAGTCTCCCAGCGCCAAATAGTCGAGCCCGGCGCGCGCTGCGCGATCGGCCGCGATCGGATTGGCGGAGTCGACTGCTTCGGGCAGCCGGCCCGCCACACTGCCATGCGCGAGCCCCACACGCACGCGCCCCGGCTCGGACGCCAGCGTATCGAAGATCGCGGTAGTGTCATCATAGGTATGACGCTGAGTCAGCGGTGCGGCCAGCACCGCCAGGTTCAGCTGGGGCAGGTCGACCACTCCGGGCCGCAGGGGCACATGGACATTGGGGCCGATACAACCCAGCTGGTGCGCCCGCGACCATACGCTGTCGGCCAGCGCCGCGTCGTGGTTGCCTGCGATCAGCACCCAGGGGCCCGCATAGGCTCCCAGGGCATCGAACAGGCGACGGATGCTGCGGTCGGACACCGCCTGGGTATCGAAAACGTCGCCGGCGACCAACACGGCGTCGACCTGCCGTTGCGTGGCCAGGGCCGCGATGCGCGCCACGACTTCGTAGCGCGCCTCGGCCAGCATGGCGGCGTCATCGGTTTCGAACTGGCCGTACTGCCGGCCGACCTGCCAGTCGGCGGTATGTAAGAGATGGATCACGACAATTACCCGGATAGTGCCTGCGCCCGACGGCGACCATGCGGGATTGTGGCACAAGGGCGGCAGGCCGATTGGCGGGGCCGCTGCGCCGCCGGCGCGACGGCGTCGCGCCCCTGCGCCGCGCTATGCGGCGGAGCGCTCGCCCAGCGCCGGCCGGCGGATTCGTGCCGGGGCGGCGCCGTAGCGCGACAGGTCGAGGTCGTCGGCGCGGATGGCAGGCTGCTGGCCGGTGAGGAGGTCGGCCAGGAGCTTCCCTGATCCGCACGCCATCGTCCAGCCCAGGGTCCCGTGCCCCGTATTGAGATACAGGTTGGGGTAGCGCGTCGCGCCCACGATGGGCGTGCTGTCGGGCGTCATGGGACGCAGCCCCGTCCAGAACTCGGCCTGAGTCAGGTGGCCGCATCCGGGGTAGAGATCGTTGACGACATGTTCGAGCGTGCGCCGGCGCGCGGGGTTCAGGCTCAGGTCGAAGCCCGCCAGTTCGGCCATGCCACCCACGCGGATGCGATTGTCGAAACGGGTGACCGCGACTTTATAGGTTTCGTCGAGCACAGTGGACACCGGCGCGGCGTCGGCGCGCGCCAACGGTATCGTCAGCGAGTATCCCTTCACCGGATATACCGGCAGGTCCAGCCCCAGCGGCTCGAGAAAGCCGCGCGAATAGCTGCCAAAAGCCGCGACGTAGCGGTCGGCCGCCACGATCTCATCGTCGAGCCGCACGCCGCGGACCTGGCCATCGAGCACCTGCAGCCCCTGGACGGCCCTGCCGTAGCGGAACTGCACGCCCAGGTGCTGGGCCAGTTGCGCAAGACGGCGCGTGAACAGCCGGCAATCGCCGGTTTCATCGTTGGGCAGGCGCAATCCACCCGCCAGTTTGTGTGCACTGCGGGCCAAAGCCGGCTCGGCCGTGGTCAGACGGCCGCGGTCGAGCAGTTCATATGGCACGCCACAGCTTTCAAGCACCTGGATGTCCCGCTGTGCGGCGGCGTACTGTGCCGCCGTTCGGAACAGCTGCAAGGTGCCGCGGGTCCGTTCTTCGTACTGGATGCCGGTGTCGGCCCGCAGCTCGCGCAGACAATCGCGGCTGTATTCCGCCAGACGCAACATGCGTTCTTTGTTCACGGCATACCGCGCCGCAGAACAATTGGCCAGCATGGCGGCCATCCAGCGCCACTGGTACAGCGTCCCATCGGGACGAATCGCCAGGGGCGCGTCTTTCTGGAACAGCCACTTCAGCGCCTTGAACGGAATGCCCGGCGCGGCCCAGGGCGTTGAATAGCCCGGCGACACCTGGCCGGCGTTCGCATAGCTGGTTTCACTCGCCGCCTCGGGCCGGCGATCCAGCACCGTGACGCTGGCGCCCTGGCGGGCGAGGTAATAAGCGGTGGTGACGCCGATCACGCCGCTGCCCAGGACGATGACATGCATGGGGAATTTCCGTTTTAGACAGGTCACAGGGATATTCAGTTAGTCTAGAAGCGAGCTGCCAGTGAAAAGCACTAAAATCAGCGGCCCCAATCCAATTTTTGACTGGCGGCATGGGCTGCAAACGCCCTCAAAGAGTGAAATGCGCGAACTCGACCGTATCGACCTGAAAATCCTCGACATCCTGCAGCGCGACGGGCGGATTTCCATCACCGACCTGGCCGAGCGCGTGAACCTGTCGGCCACCCCGTGCTCCGAGCGGGTGAAGCGCCTCGAGCGGGAGGGTGTGGTCACCGGCTACTATGCGCGCGTCAACCCGGCCGCGCTGGGCCGGAATCTGCTGGTGTTCCTGGAAATCAAACTGTCCGCCAAGTCGGGCGACATGTTCGAAAGAGTCAAGCAGGAACTGCTTTATGTTCCCGAGGTCATGGAATGCCACCTGGTGTCGGGCGACTTCGACTATCTGGTCAAGGCGCGCCTGGCCGAAATGAACGAGTACCGGCGGCTGCTGGGCGAGATACTGAAGCGGCTGCCCGCTTCGGCGGAATCGCGCAGCTATGTCGTCATGGAAGAGATAAAGGAGTCCCTCTTCCTGCCCACCTACAGCCATTAAGGTCCGTGACATGCCGGCATCGAAGCCTTACCTGAGATTTATATCCATGACCCGCTTGTCCCGCTATTTTTTCCGCGGACTGATCACCCTGCTGCCCATCGCCCTGACGATCTACCTTCTGTATATCGTGCTGAACTGGACCGAACGCATGGCCATGGCCCTGCTCAGCCCGTTCATCGGCAGTTTCTATATTCCGGGCATGGGACTGGTGCTTGGCATTCTGGGCATCCTGCTGGTGGGATACCTGGTGTCCAAAGAGCGCGTGCAGCGGGTGTTCCTGCTGGTCGAAATGCCATTCACCAATCTGCCGGTCGTCAAGAGCATTTATTCGTCGCTCAAGAGTTTCGCGGACTATTTTTCGCCCAGCGCCAAGACCGACACCCAGCACGTGGTGGTGCTGCGGATTCCGGGCCAGGCTCTCGAACTGGTGGGCCTGATCACCCGGCGCGGCACGGCGGGCCTGCCCGAAGGCTTCCTGCCGGGCGAGCGCGTGGCGGTATACCTGCCCATGGGCTACATGATCGGCGGTTACACGGTTTTCGTACCGGTCGAATGGGTCACCCCCATCGACATGTCGGTCGAAGAAGCCATGCGTGCGTCGCTGATCGCCTGGATGGCACGCGCCGAAGGCGCGCCCGCACCGCGTCCCGCCTCGCCTGCGCCCGCTCCCGGCCAGCCGGCGGATCATGATGCGGCCGCGCCGGCGGGCGATGCCGCAACACCGCAGGCGCCCGCCCCCTCGGCAAACCACCCCGCCGGGGCGGCGTCCGACACCCAGCAGTCGTGATCCCCCTGCGCCAACATCCCCACGGAACACCTCCATGAAATTCATGGCCAAGAATTCGCTGTTTGCCATATTGCTGCGCTCGCCGTGGTGGATAAGCCTGCTGGTGGCGGCGGGCCTGATCGTGCTGGCGCTGGCGGCATTGCCGCCGGCTTATGCCCCCTTTCCAATATTCGGGGCGATCCCTTTCCTGGTGATTTCAGCCGTTGCGGCCTGGAAGCAGCGCGGCAAGCCATCGGCCGAACGGGTGGAGCACACGGCGGCAGCGCTGGCCGCCCTGCCCTGGCCAGCCTTCGCCGACGCCCTCGAAGCCGCGCTGCGCCGCGACGGCTGCGACGTTCGGCGACTGGACGGCAAGGCAGCCGATTTTGAACTGACCCGCAAGGGCGGCGGCCGCGCGCTGCTGACCGCGCGGCGCTGGAAAGCCGCGCACACCGGCGTCGAGCCGCTGCAACGGCTGCACACGGCCCGCACCGACGCCGGCGCCAGCGAAGGCATCTACGTTGCGCTGGGCGCGCCTTCCGCCCCGGCCCGCGACTTCGCAGCGCGCCACAACATCCGGTTCATGGACGCCGAAGCGCTCGCCCGCCTGATGCCGGCGGGGATACCTAAGGGCGCCGCGCGGCAGTAGAATCTGGCGCCTGACGGCGCGCTTCGCCCAGCCATGCGGCGGCGCGCCAGCTTCGGAGCCGATGCATGCCCGCACCCGCAAGTTTTCCATCGAACGCCGCGCGCGGCGGCATCCGGCTCGAAGCTGCCGACATGCGCACCCTGCACGCCGAACGCCAGGCCGCCGAGGCGCTGCTGAGGCAATGGAAGGTTCTCGGATACTGCCAGGTTGCCGCCGAGGGCCCGCGCGCTTTGCATTGGGAAGCAAATCCGGCGTTGCGGGATTTGGCGCCGCAGTGCGACACCACCGGGCTGTGCGCCTCGCTGGGCCTGGACACGCATGCCGGCCACGCCGACCTGGAACGCGCAATCGTGCTCGCCATGCTGCTGGGCCCGGTCGCCTTCCCCTTCCCCAGCGCCGCCGAGTTGCGCAGCGCCGTCCACATCCGCAGGCATATCGTGCAGGCCGCGCGCAAGACCGCGCTGGCTTTCGACACTGAGCAAGCCGAAAGGCCGGCCGGATACTGGCGCTACGACTCCGACCGCGGATTCACCATCGAACCCGGCGTGTCATTGATCGAGGCCTTGCGAAAGGCGACGCAGCCGGAAGTCTCGGGCAAGTTGTATGCATTCTCGTGCTATCGCGCCACCGAATACGTGACGCTGCTGGGCATCGCCCAGGAGCTTCAGTCTGCCCACCCTGCCCTGCACGCCAGCCTGCAGAGGCAATGGGAAGCGCGCGCCATCATGTCCGGGCAGTTCCACGAGGTGTTCCTGCGCGAGTACGGCTCGATGGACGCGCCGCTGCCGCCCCGCTATTACGTGCCGGGAGACCGCCTGTGGTTTCGCAACCCCGACCCCCTATCTTCGAACGTCGAAGGCTACGAAGGGTCTTGGGTGTTTTACCTGGGCGGCGGCCTGTTCAACAATTTCTGGAAACGCGACCGGCCCTATACGCTTGCCGAAAAATGCGTGGAAATCTACCACTGGCGCGACGGTGCAAGGCGAGATGCGGACGGCAGGCTGATTTTGGATGAAAGCATCGTGGAATCGCGCGCGGCGCGAACGCTGCAAGATCCCGAGGCCTTGCGCGCGGTGCTCGCGCGCATGCTGCGTCTGCGCGATCCCCAGGGCGTCTACGCTGAAGGCGGCTGCATGGACGCGACGCGCGAATGCGCCCGATGGGTACTGCCGGGCACCGCGCAGATAGTGCTGCCCGATGGCGCCGCACCGGCGTGATGAGACAGGTGCAGCGCCGCGCCCCCTGCTGCGCAACGCGGCGCGGCAATTCCCGCAGCGGCCGGCGGCCCGGCGGCCGCCGGGCACCCCCTGTCAGCGCACCTTGCCCGCTTTCCAGGCCTGCAACAGCTGATCGTACGGAATGGTCTGGCCTTGCGGCTTTTCATTGGCCAGCTGCTTCCACGGCGCGTGCTCATCCGACAGCCACTCGGACGGATCGCTCTTCTTGTTGAGCTTGGGAGCACATTGCGCCATGCCTGCGCGCTCCAGGCGGGCCATGACGCGATCCATCTCGTCGGCCAGGGTATCCATGGCCTTCTGCGGTGTCTGCTCGCCCGTCACAGCCGTCGCGACATTCTTCCACCACAGTTGCGCCAACTTCGGATAGTCGGGCACGTTGTTGCCGGTAGGCGTCCACGCCACGCGCGCCGGGCTGCGGTAGAACTCGACCAGGCCGCCGTAGCGGTCGGCGTTCTGGCTGAAGTAGTCGCTATGGATGTCGCTGTCGCGTATGAACGTCAGCCCCGTGATCGACTTCTTCAGCGACACCGTCTTGGAAGTGACGAACTGCGCATACAGCCAGGCCGCCGCGAGACGATCGGGATCGGTGGACTTGAAGAAGGTCCATGACCCCACATCCTGGTAGCCGTTCTGCATGCCGTCTTTCCAGTAAGGACCGTAAGGCGACGGCGCCATGCGCCACTTGGGCGTGCCATCGTCATTGACGACTGGCAGCCCCTTCTTGGTCATGTCTGCCGTGAAGGCGGTGTACCAGAATATCTGTTGCGCGATATGGCCCTGCGCCGGCACCGGCCCGGATTCCGAGAACGTCATGCCCATGGCCTGCGGAGGGGCGTACTTCTTCATCCAGTCGATGTATTTGGTAAGCGCGTACACCGCGGCCGGGCTGTTGGTGGCCCCGCCCCGATCGACCGAGGCACCCACGGGCGTGCATTTATCATCGGCCACGCGTATGCCCCATTCGTCGACCGGCATGCCATTGGGCAAGCCCTTGTCCGCCGCGCCTGCCATCGACAGCCACGCATCGGTGAACCGCCAGCCCAGAGACGGATCTTTCTTGCCATAGTCCATATGGCCGTAGACTTTCTTGCCGTCGAGTTCCTTCACGTCATTGGTGAAGAAGTCGGCAATGTCTTCATAGGCTGACCAGTTGGTGGGCACGCCCAGCTCATAGCCATATTTGGCCTTGAATTTTTCGCGCAGCTCGGGTCGTTCGAACCAGTCGGCCCGGAACCAGTACACGTTGGCGAACTGCTGGTCCGGCAACTGGTACAACTTGCCGTCGGGCGCGGTGGTGAACTTGGTGCCGATGAAATCGTTCAGGTCCAGCCCAGGATTGGTCCAGTCTTTGCCGGCGCCGGCGATGTAGTCCGACAACGGCAGTATGGCGCCATACCGGTAGTGAGTACCTATGAGGTCTGAATCGGAGATCCAGCCGTCGTAGATCGACTTGCCGGACTGCATCGATGTCTGCAGCTTCTCGACGACGTCGCCTTCCTGTATCAGGTCGTGGTTGACCTTGATGCCGGTGATTTCAGTGAAGGCACGCGCCAGCGTCTTGGATTCATATTCGTGAGTGGTGATGGTCTCCGAGACCACGTTGACTTCGGTGACCCCCTTGGCCTTGAGCTTGGCGGCCGCTTCGATGAACCACTGCATCTCGGCCATCTGCTTGTCTTTCGACAGCGACGACGGCTGAAACTCGGAGTCCACCCATTTCTCGGCCTCGGGCATTCCTGCCCAGGCGGCTGAGCACCCCATCAGGGCTATGCTTGCCGCCACGGCTTGCATGCGCAATTTCATGACCTTGCTCCTCGATGTACCTTCCCGTCTTGCTGCGGACCGGGGCCTGGGAAGACATAGGCCGGGGTCGTTGCCTACAACTCGTTATCAACACGCCTAGCCTTTGCGCATGATCCACACCAGCACCAGCATCGACATTGCGAAGCTGATCCATACGGTGGGCGGATCTTCCAGCGAAAACCAATCCATCAGATGGGTGCCCAGACCAACATAGGCGAGGTTGACCCAGGCCGCCGCCATCAGGCCGATGAACAAGCGGTCGCCGCGGGTGGTGGCAATGGGCAGGAAGCCCTTGCGCAGGCGCGTCGGCGACTTGAGCTCCCATACCGTCATGCCAGCCAGCATCAGGACGATGCAACCGAAAAACACCGCGACCGGTGTGGTCCAGACCATCCAATCGAACATGATGTCTACCTCCGCGGGCTCAGACGCGCCCCATCGCGAAACCTTTCGCGATGTAGTGCCGCACGAACCAGATCACGATGCCCCCGGGCACGATGGTCAGCACCCCGGCCGCGGCCAGCACACCCCAGTCCATGCCCGATGCCGACACGGTGCGCGTCATGGTGGCCACGATGGGCTTGGCGTTCACCGACGTGAGCGTGCGGGCGAGCAGCAGCTCGACCCAGCTGAACATGAAGCAGAAGAAGGCCGCCACGCCGACGCCCGACTTGATGAGCGGCAGGAAGATCGTCAAGAAGAATCGCGGGAAAGAATAGCCATCGACGTACGCGGTCTCGTCGATCTCGCGAGGCACGCCGGACATGAAGCCTTCAAGAATCCATACCGCCAGGGGAACGTTGAACACCAGGTGCGCGAGCGCGACCGCCAGGTGAGTGTCCATCAGGCCCATGGAGCTGTACAGCTGGAAGAACGGCAGCAGAAACACCGCCGGCGGGGTCATGCGGTTGGTCAGCAGCCAGAAAAAGACATGCTTGTCACCGATGAACCGATAGCGCGAAAAGGCGTAGGCGGCCGGCAGCGCCACGGCCAGGGACACCACGGTATTGATCCCGACGTAGATCAGAGAATTGATGTAGCCCGAATACCAGGCGGGGTCGGTAAAGATAGTGAGATAGTGTTCGAGCGTGAAATCGCGAGGCCAAAGGGTAAGCGTGCTGACGATCTCGGTATTGGACTTGAACGACATGTTCAGCATCCAGTACAGCGGCAGAATGGCAAACGCCAGGTAAAGCACCAGGAACGCGGTGCGCCAGAAAGTGGGCCGCTTATTCATGAGCCGTCTCCTCGGGCGCGGTGCCGGCGCGCAGCATCCAGTTGTACAGAATGAAGCACAGCAGCAGGATGATCAGGAAATACACGATCGAAAAGGCCGCCGCGGGCCCCAGGTCGAACTGCCCCACGGCCTTTTGGGTCAGGTACTGCGACAGAAAGGTCGTGGCGTTGCCCGGCCCGCCGCCCGTCAGCACGAAGGGCTCGGTGTAGATCATGAAGCTGTCCATGAAGCGCAGCAGTACCGCGATCATCAGCACGCCGCGCAGCTTGGGCAGCTGGATGTAGCGGAATACCGCCATGCGTGAGGCGCCATCGATGCGCGCGGCCTGGTAGTAAGCCTCTGGAATGGCTCGCAAGCCGGCATAGCACAGCAGCGCGACCAGCGGCGTCCAGTGCCAGACATCCATGGCCAGCACCGTGAGCCAGGCATCCAGCGGATGCCCGGTGTAGTGGTAGTCGACGCCCATCCACGCCAGCGCGGCGCCCAGCAGGCCGATATCGGTGCGGCCGAACACCTGCCAGATGGTTCCCACCACGTTCCAGGGAATCAGCAGCGACAGCGCGATGATGACCAGCACCGCGGAAGCGCGCCAGCCGGCGGCCGGCATGCACAAGGCCAGCAGAATGCCCAGCGGGATCTCGATGGCCAGTACGGCCAGCGAGAAGCCGATCTGCCTCAACAGCGCCCCATGAAGTTCTTCGTCTTGCAGGACCATGGCATACCACTCCGTGCCCACGAACACCCGCCGGTCCGGCGAAATAATGTCCTGCACGGAATAGTTGACAATCGTCATCAGCGGCAGGATGGCCGAGAACGCCACGCAGATCACCACCGGAAGCACCAGCAGCCAGGCACGTTGATTGATGGGCTTCACGGCAGGCGCTCCTGGTTGCGGTAGAAGCTGGTGTGCGGATTCACCACAGGCAGCCAGGCGATGTCGCCGACGGCCACGGCGGTGGAGGCGGCGGCGCGCGCCCTGAGGGTATGGCCCTGGAACTCGGCCGTCAGCAGCAGATAAGTGCCGAGGTCCTGGATCCGGGTGAGCTGCACCGGCACTGCCCCCGGTGTGGCCGGCGCGCAGGGTTGCAAGGTTTCAGGCCGGACGCCCAACTGCACGGCCTCGCCCGCCGCCGCGGCCAGGCTGTCGGCCACGCCGGACGGCAATGCCGCAAGCCGGTGGCCGCCCACGTAAAGTGCGCCGTCTCGCCACAGCGCCGGCAGGAAGTTCATACCCGGTGAGCCGATGAAATGCCCCACGAAAGTATGCGCCGGCCGCTCGAATAAGTCATCCGGGGTGCCGATCTGCACCGCCTTGCCGCGCGACATGACGACAACCTGCTCGGCGAAGGTCAGCGCTTCGGTCTGGTCATGCGTTACGTAGATCAGCGTGAGCTTGAGCTCGTGATGGATCTCTTTCAGCTTGCGCCGCAATTGCCATTTCAGGTGCGGGTCGATCACTGTGAGCGGCTCGTCGAACAACACTGCCGACACATCGCTGCGCACCAGGCCGCGTCCCAGCGAAATTTTCTGCTTGGCGTCGGCGGCCAGGCCGCTGGCGCGGCGATCGAGTTGCCCCGACAATTCCAGCATTTCTGCGATACGCCCGACGCGCTCGCGTATCTGCTCGGAAGGCATGCCGCGATTGCGCAACGGAAACGCCAGGTTCTGTGCCACGGTCATGGTGTCGTACACCACCGGAAACTGGAACACCTGAGCGATGTTGCGCTGCTGTGGCGTCAGGCCGGTAACGTCGCGCCCGTCGAACAGGACTCGGCCCTGCGAAGGGCGCAACAGCCCCGAGACGCAGTTGAGCAGCGTGGTCTTGCCGCAGCCGGACGGCCCGAGCAACGCGTAGGCCCCGCCGTCGCTGAACGTAAATCGGAGCGGCAACAGGGCATAGTCATCGTCCGAGCGTGGATCAGCCACATACGAATGCGCCAGGTCGAGCTCGATGGCCGCCATCACAGCGCCCCCGCAGCACTGCCGGCCGCGAGCAGTTGCCCCTCGCCGTCGAAGGCATACAGGCTGGCCGGATCGAAATACAGAGTCAGCGAGTCTTCCAGTGCATAGCGGTGCACACCGGCCAACTGGGCCACGACGCTGCCGGCGGCGGTCTCGGCATGAAGGTAGGTGTCGGACCCGGAAATCTCGGCCAGCTTCACCGTGCCCGGCAAGGCGACCCGCCCCGCAGCGGGTTCCAGGTGGAAAGCGCCAGCGCGCAGGCCCGCAGTCAGCTCCTGCCCGCCCGCGTGTTCGGGCAGGCGGCGAGCAGCGGTCACGCCGCCCGCCAGCACGATGGCGTCGGAACTGCGATGCGCGGTGAACAAATTCATGGGCGGGTCGCTGTACGCCTGGGCGACCCGCAATGAGGCGGGCTGGTGGAAGACCTGCGCGGCAGGACCGTATTGCAGCAGCTCGCCGGCATCGAGCACGGCGGTATAGCCCCCCAGCAGCAACGCCTCGGCCGGCTCGGTGGTCGCGTAAACCACCGTGGCGCCTTCATCGGCGAACAAGCCTGCCAGCTCGTCGCGCAATGCCTCGCGTAGCTTGTAGTCCAGATTGACGAGGGGCTCGTCCAGCAGCACCAGCGGGGCCTGCTTGGCCAGGGCGCGCGCCAGCGCGACGCGTTGCTGCTGACCCCCGGACAGTTCCGAGGGATAGCGCGACAGCAGATGCTCGATGTGCAGGCGGCCGGCCATGGCCTCGACGCGAGCCGGAATGTCCGCAGCGCCGCGCAGCTTCAGCGGCGAGGCGATGTTGTCGTACACGGACATCGAGGGGTAGTTGATGAACTGCTGGTACACCATGGCGACGTTGCGGCGCCGCACCGGCACCCCGGTCACATCGGTGCCGTCGACCCACACGCGCCCCCGCGTAGGCCGGTCCAGTCCGGCCATGATGCGCATGAGAGTGGTCTTGCCCGCCTGGGTGGCTCCCAGCAGCACGGTCATTGCACCCGGTACGGGGGACAGCGTCATGGGGTACAGGTGGGTTTGCGAACCCGCCTGGAGGCCGATCTCGTCCAACGTCAACTGCATCGTTCTCCTCCGGGTGGGCGGGATGCACGCGCTTTCGTTGTTTTTTTGCTTTTTTGCGTTTTACCTAACAAGCGAAAGAAAAACAATCTTGCAGCGCGTCATTATTTTTCGCTTTTGTTGTTTTATGATGCGAATATGACTCTGAATCCACGCCAAAGCGCCCTGGTCGAGATGGTCCGATCCCAGGGGTCGGCCACCATCGAGGCCCTGGCCCGCCACTTCGACGTCACCCTGCAGACGGTGCGGCGCGATGTGAACCTGCTGGCCGAAGCCGGCATGCTGTCGCGGTTTCATGGGGGCGTGCGCATCGAGGCGTCGACCATCGAGAATATTGCCTACCGCAAGCGGCAGGGCCTGCATGCCGAAGCCAAGCGGCGCATTGCGCATGCCGTCGCGCAGGCCGTGCCCGATGGCTGCTCGCTGATCCTGAACATCGGCACCACAACCGAAGCCATCGCACGGGCGCTGTTGAACCACCGTGGCCTGCGCGTCATTACGAACAACCTGCACGTGGCCGACATTCTTTCCGACAACCCCGAATGCGAGGTCATTGTCGCCGGCGGCGTGGTGCGCCCGCGCGATCGTGGCATCGTGGGCGAAGCCACCGTCGATTTCATACGCCAGTTCAAAGTCGACATCGGCCTGATCGGAATATCGGGCATCGAAGCCGACGGCACGCTGCGCGACTACGATTTTCGCGAGGTACGCGTGGCGCGCAGCATCATCGAACAGTCGCGCGAGGTCTGGCTGGCCGCCGACAGCAGCAAGTTCCAGCGGCAGGCCATGGTCGAACTGGCCCATATTTCGCAGATCGATCGCTTCTTCACCGACGCCTATCCGCAAGAACCCCTGGCGCAAGTGCTGCAGGAATCCGGCGTGCGCTGCGAAATCGCCTCTGCCGTCGACGCTGCGCAAGCCCACGCCGGCGACGCCGCGCGTGTCGGTTCCTGATCTACCGCCCCCCGTCGCCATCCTGCCATGACCACCACGCCCGCCTCCCTGTCTGTGCCCAGCCGCGACGCCCTGCTTGAAACGCTGAACGATCCGGCTCCTTGGGATGTCGTCGTGATAGGCGGCGGCGCCACGGGGCTGGGCACTGCGGTCGATGCCGCGGCCAGGGGCTATCGCACGCTGCTGGTCGAAGCGGCCGATTTCGCCAAAGGCACTTCCAGCAAGGCCACCAAGCTGGTGCATGGCGGCGTGCGATACCTGGCCCAGGGCAATATCAGCCTGGTGCGAGAAGCGCTGCACGAGCGCGGACTGCTCAATCGCAACGCGCCGCACCTGGTGTGGCCGCTGGGCTTCGTGGTGCCTGCGTATGGACTGCTGGACCAGCCCTTCTATGGTGCGGGCCTGAAGTTGTACGACATGCTGGCGGGCAGGCTCAATCTGTCGCCCAGCCGCTGGCTGTCACGCGGCGAGACGCTGTCACAGGCTTGCACCGTGGCCGAGACCGTGGGCGGACGCCGCCTGCGCGGCGGCGTGCTCTATTACGACGGCCAGTTCGACGACGCGCGTCTGGCCATGGCGCTGATGCGCACCCTGTTCGATCTTGGCGGCACGGCAGTGAACTACATGCGCGCCAGCGGGCTCTTGCGCAACCAGAAGGGCAGCATCGACGGCGTGCTGGTGCAGGACGCCGCCGGCGAAGGCCAGTACACCTTGCGGGCTCGCTGCGTGATCAATGCCACAGGCGTCTGGGTAGACAGTGTGCGGCGCATGGATGACGCCCAGGCAAAGGTCATGGTGGCACCCAGCCAGGGGGTGCACCTGACCCTGCCGCGCGATTTCCTGCCGGGCGACAAGGCGATCCTCATCCCCAAGACCGATGACGGGCGCGTGCTGTTCGTCGTGCCCTGGAACGGCCACACCATCGTCGGCACCACCGATACGCCGCGGGGCGACCTGCCGCTGGATCCGCCCGCCACTCAGGACGAGATCAATTTCATCCTGCAGACGGCCTCCCGCTATCTGAGCCGCAAGCCGACGCGGGCCGATGTGACCAGCGTCTGGGCCGGGCTGCGGCCCCTCGTGAAGTCCACGGGCGAAACCGCTACCAAGACCCTGTCGCGCGAACACACCATCGTGGTGTCGCGGGCCGGTCTGGTGACGGTGACGGGCGGCAAATGGACCACCTATCGCAAGATGGCGCAGGATGTGGTCGATACGGCCATCCAGCACCAATTGCTGCCGCAGGCATTTTGCCGCACGGCGGATCTGCCGCTGCACGGCGCGGGCGCCCTGCCCGATGGCGTCCCGCATGGCACGCCCGACAGCTATTACGGCACCGACCTGCCGGCGCTTCGCGCCCTGCCCGGTGGACCACCCGTTGGTCAAGGCCAGCGGCCTGACCGAAGCCCACGTCCGATTCGCCGCCCGCCATGAGCTTGCGCGCAGCGTCGAAGATGTGCTGGCGAGGCGCAACCGCGCCCTGTTCCTGGACAGCCAGGCCGCCCTGCTCGCCGCCCCCGAAGTCGCCCGCATCCTGGCCGAGGAACTGGGCCTGGATGCCGCGTGGCAGCAAGCCACGCTGGATGACTTCTCGCGCACTGCCGCGCATTACCGCCTCGACTGATTCCGCGAAGCCGCCGCCCGCGCCGTGCGTGGCCCGCACCGCCGTCTGCGGCGTGGCAGACGGCTTCTGGCCGGCGGGGCCAGACACGGACGCATACGACTCATTGCATATACGCAATATTAATTAACTAATTAGTTAATTAATCTCAGCGGCATGTCCACGCCTGCCGACTGCTCTCCCCCCAAGCCAGGCCGTCCCCGCCGGCCCGACGCCCGCGACGTGCTGCTCGACGCCGCAACAGGGCTGTTCGCGGCGAAAGGGGTGGCCGGCACCACATTGGCCCACATTGCCCAGCAGGCCGGTGTCACATCGGCCATGGTGCATTACTACTTCAAGAGCCGCGAGCAGCTTATCGACGTGGTCGTGGCCGAACGCCTGTCCCCCGTCATCGACTATGTGTGGGGGCCTGCGGCGCCGCATGCGCGCGCCGAACCGCGCGCCATGGTCACGCAGATCGTGACCCGCATTGTCCAGTGCGCCAGCGAACGGCCGTGGCTTGCGCCGCTATGGATGCGCGAAGTGGTCAACGAGGGCGGGATGCTGCGCGAAAAAGTGTTCAACCGGCTGCCGGTCGATCGGCTGCACGCGTTTGCCGATGCGATACGTGCGGGCCAGGCAGCGGGCACCGTCAACCCCGGCATCGATCCCCGCCTGGTGTTCCTGTCGATACTGGGCGTCACGATGCTGCCCATGGCAACGCGGGCTCTGTCGCAGCGCCTGTGGCAGGACGATCATGGCGCCGATGGCGGCACGATTATTGCGCACACGCTCGCCCTGCTGTCCTGCGGGCTTTTCAATTCCACCGCCCCGCCTTCTGCCACGCCTCGCTCTGGAGCCTGATATGCCCGCCCGGTCGCGCCCGTCCGCGAATCGCCGATATGTGTTGCGCCATCTGATGGCGGCCGCCTGCCTTCCCCTCTTGCTGGTGGCCTGCGGCGACCCGGCGCCCCCGTACTACCAGGGTTATGTCGAAGGCGAATTCGTCTACATAGCGCCCGAGCGGCCCGGCCGGCTGCAGACGTTGCACGTCTCGCGCGGCGACGAGGTGGACGCGGGCACGCCCTTGTTTTCTCTGGATGCCGTACCGGAAGCCGCGGCCCATCGTGAGGCGCGGGCCCGGCTCGACGCCGCACAGGCACAGCGCCTGGATCTGGACAGCGGCAAGCGGCCGCAGGAAATCGAGGTGGTGCGCGCGCAGCGGGTGCAGGCTGAAGCCGAGGCGGCCCGTGCGGCGGCGCAGTACAAGCGTGATCGCGCCCAGTTCGCGGCCGGCGGCATCGCACGGGCGCAGCTCGATGACAGCCGTGCGCAGGCGCAGGCAAGCGCGGCACGCGCGCGCGAATTGCGCGCGCAGCTGCAAGTGGCCGAGCTGCCGGGCCGCAGCGAACAGTTGAAAGCCCAGGACGCACAGGTGGAAGCGGCTCGCGCCGCGCTTGCCCAAGCCGAATGGGCCCTGGCGCAGAAGCGGGTTGCCGCCGCTCAGGCCGGGCGCGTGTTCGACACCATGTTCCGGCCGGGCGAATGGATAGCCGCCGGCAACCCCGTCGTGCGCATGCTGCCGCCCGGCAATATCAAGTTGCGCTTCTTCGTTCCGGAACCGGCTCTGGGCGGACTGCGCAACGGTCAACGCGTGCTCGTGCGATGCGATGGGTGTGGCGAGGCAATACCTGCCACCGTCAGCTACGTGTCGCTCGAGGCGGAATACACCCCGCCCATCATCTACAGCCGCGACAGCCGTGGCAAGCTGGTGTACATGGTGGAAGCGCATCCCGCGCCGCAGGACGCCGCACGCCTGCACCCCGGCCAGCCCGTCGAGGTCACGCCGCAATGAGCGAGATCCCGGCAAAAGAACTGGTCATCGACGTGCGCGGGCTGAACAAGCGGTTCGGCGACAAGCAAGTGGTCAACGACGTGTCCCTGCAGGTGCGGCGCGGCGAGATTTTCGGCTTTCTCGGGCCGAATGGCAGCGGCAAGACCACCTGCATACGCCTGATGTGCGGCCTGTTGACGCCCGATTCCGGCAGCGGCACGTGCCTGGGCTACGACATCCTGACGCAAAGCGCCGACATCAAGCGGCATGTGGGCTACATGACGCAGAAGTTCTCGTACTGGGAAGACCTGACCATACGCGAGAACCTGGATTTCGTGGCGCGCATGTATGAAATGCCCAACCGCCGCGATGCGGTCGATCAGGCGCTGGAGGGCCTGGGCCTGCAGAGCCGCGCCAACCAGTTGACCGGTGCGCTGTCCGGCGGATGGAAGCAGCGCCTGGCCCTGGCGGCCTGCCTGTTGCATGAGCCTCGACTCCTGCTGCTGGACGAACCCACGGCGGGCGTCGACCCCACCGCGCGGCGCGACTTCTGGGAAGAATTGCACGCGCTCGCGGCGCGCGGCATCTCGGTCCTGGTCAGTACGCATTACATGGACGAGGCCGAGCGCTGCCATAAACTGGCCTACCTCGCTTATGGGCGGCTGCTTACACAAGGCACGGCAGCCAGCGTCACGTCCGAACAAGGGCTCGCCACGTGGGCCATTCACGGACATGACCTCGTGGCGCTCGGGCAACGTCTGCGCCGCAGCCCAGGCGTAGACCAGACCGTGGCCTTCGGCGCGGCGCTGCACGTCAGCGGCACTGACCACGATCTGCTCGAACGCACGGTGCGAGAAGCCGCACGAGGCGCCGACCTGCGCGCCGAACCCGTCGACACGAGCCTGGAAGACGTGTTCATCTACTTGATGAACCGCTCTACCGACAACTACGGCAGCCGGCCATGAGCGAGCGCGAAAGGCGGTTTTCCTGGCTGCGGTGGTGGAGCATGGTGTTGAAGGAATTCCTGCAGTTGCGCCGCGACCGCCTCACTTTCGGCATGATCGTCGGCATACCCATCATGGAACTGGCCTTGTTCGGGTACGCCATCAATACCGATCCCAAGCAGATGCCCACGGCGGTCATCGCGTCGGACCACAGCGAGTTCACGCGTACGTTCGTGGCGGCGATGAAGACCTCGGACTATTTCAATATCGTCGAGGAACTGCCCAGCGAAGAGGCGGGCCGTGCCGCGCTGGCGCAAGGCCGCGTGCTGTTCGTGCTGACCATCCCGCCCGACTTCACCCGCAGCCTGCTGCGCGGAGAGCGGCCGGCACTCTTGATCGAAGCCGACGCAACCGATCCCACGGCCACCGGCATGGCGGTGGCCGCCGCCACACAGCTGAGCAGGGCCGTCGCACGCAAAGACCTGACGGGCCCGCTTGCCCACCTGGCCGGCGGCGAGCCGCCGTTCGAGGTCCGCGTGCACCGGCTGTACAACGAAGAACAGATCGCCCAGTACAACACCGTGCCCGGCCTGATGGGCGTGATCCTGAGCATGACGCTCGTGATGATGACGGGCCTGGCCATGACGCGCGAGCGCGAGCGCGGAACCATGGAAAACCTGCTGGCCACGCCCGTGCATCCGCTGGAAGTCATGACGGGCAAGATCGTGCCCTACATCTTCATCGGATTGGCGCAGGCCACCATCATCCTGCTGGCGGCCCGCTACGTCTTCCACGTACCCTTCATGGGCAGCCTGGTGGCGGTCTACCTGGCCGCCCTGCTGTTCGTGGCTGCGAACCTGACCGTGGGCATCACCTTGTCGTCACTGGCGCAGAACCAGCTGCAGGCGATGCAGTTGACCACCTTCTACTTCCTGCCGAACATCCTGCTGTCGGGCTTTATGTTCCCCTTCCACGGCATGCCTGTCTGGGCGCAGCACCTGGGCAATCTGCTGCCGCTGACGTATTTCAACCGGCTTATCCGCGGCATTCTGCTCAAGGGCAGCGGCTGGGCCGACCTGTGGCCGCACGTGTGGCCCCTGCTGCTGTTCACGGTACTGGTCATCACATTGGCGGTGAAGTTCTATCGCCGCACGCTGGACTGAGCCATGAGCCCCTGCCCGTTACCCGCGCAAAGCCCGCCCCGCCCACGCACCACCTGGGCGTGCGCCGCCCTGGCCCTGGCGCTTTCCGCATGCGCCGTGGGCCCGGATTTCGAGCGGGCTCCGCCCCCCGACGTGGCGCGTTATTCGGGCTCGCCAGATGCCTCGGCAACGTCCGGCGACGCTCGCGTTCCCGCGCAACGGCTCCAGGCGGGCATGGATATTCCGGCCCAGTGGTGGACACTGTTCCGCTCGCCAGTGCTCGACACGCTGGTGCGCCAGGCGCTGGACAACAGTCCCACGCTGGCGCAGGCACGCGCGACGCTGCAGCAGGCTCGGGAAACGCTGCGCGCCGAAACCGGCGCGCGTACCCTGCCTGCGGCTGATGCCGGGGTGTCGGCCGCACGGCAGAAGGTCGACCCATCGGCCTACGGGGTACCGGTCGCGGAATTGCCGCCGCCCTTCACGCTGTACAACGCCTCGGTTGAAGTGTCGTACACGCTGGACTTCTTCGGCGCCAATCGGCGTGCGCTCGAGGGGTTGCAGGCTCAGGTCGATTATCAGCGGCACGAAATGCAGGGTGTACGCATGATGCTGGCCGGCAATGTCGTCACCACCGCCATCCAGCTCGCCGGACTGCAGACGCGCCTGGACGCCAACCGCAGCCTGCTGCAAGCGCAGGCGCGGCAGTTCGACATCCTGCGCGCTCGCCAGCAGGCGGGAGGCGTCTCGGCGCTCGAGGTACGGCGGCAGGCCACGCTGCTGGCGCAGACTCGCGCCACGCTACCCCCCCTGGAAGAAGAGCTGGATCGCTCGCGTCACCAGCTCGCGGTGTACCTGGGGCAGATGCCATCGCAGGCCACGTTGCCCGATCTGTCGCTGGACGAGCTGCAGCTGCCGCTCGATGTGCCGCTCGGCGTGCCATCGATGCTGGTGCGGCAGCGCCCCGACATCCTGGCCGCCGAGGCGCTGTGGCAGCGCGCCTCCGCGGATGTGGGCGTTGCCACGGCAAATCGCTATCCGCGCTTTACGCTCACCGGCAGCTTCGGCTCGCAGCGCACCCGGGCGGGCGAGGTCGCCGACGGCGTCAATGTCTGGAGCCTGGCGCTGGGGCTGACGCAGCCCTTGTTTCGCGGCGGCGAGCTGCTGGGCCGCCAGCGCGCCGCCGAGGCCGCGTTGCAGGGTGCGGCGGCGGCCTATCGCGACACCGTACTGCAGGGGTTCCAGCAAGTGGCGAATGCCCTGCGCGCGGTGCACGCGGATGCGGACACGCTGCAGGCCGCCACGGACGCCGACCAGCATGCCGAGGAGGCTTACCGGATTACCGAGCGGCTGTACCGGGCGGGTGGTGTCAGCCAGCTGGCATTGCTGGACGCCCAGCGCGAACTGTGGCGCACGCGCGCCGTTCGCATCCAGGCCCAGGCCGACCGTTACGCCGACACGGCCGCGTTGCTGCAGGCGCTGGGCGGCGGCTGGTGGAACGAGCCCTTAGCGGTATCATCCCTGCAGTCTGTCGACCCTGATTCCTGCCATGCCTGCCTGCTCCAGAGCCATCCCCCCCGCTGAAATCCCCCCCCTTCCGCCTGCGTCGCAACGGCCGGACGGCATCGGCCGCTGAAGGAGAGCACCATGTGTCTTGCCGTGCTCGCCCTGCACACCCTTGCCGGCCTGCCGGTGCTTGTTGCCGCCAACCGCGATGAGTTTCATGACCGACCCACCCTGCCGGCTGGCGCCTGGCCGGGACGGCCCACCATTTTTGCCGGCCGCGACCTGCGCGCAGGAGGTACCTGGATGGGCGTGGATGAACGGGGCCGCTACGCCATCGTCACCAATTTCCGAGATCCCGCGCATCTGCTTCCCGACGCCCGCTCGCGGGGAGAATTGGTCGAACACTATCTGCGCGGCGACGCGGCGCCCGCCGACTATGCCGCGGACGTGCACGCGCGTGGCGGGCGGTACAACGGCTTCAACCTGATCGTGGGGGATGCCGGCGCCGCGTGGTATGCCACCAATCGTGACGGCGCTCCGCGCCGGCTGACGCCGGGCATCTATGCCGTGTCGAACCATTTGCTGGATACGCCCTGGCCCAAGCTGGCCCGCACCAAGGAGGCATTCGAGCGCGGACTGCGCCACGCCGCGCAGCCCGATCTCGACGGACTGTACGCCACGTTGCGCGACGACACGCCGGCCGATGACGCAAGCCTTCCTGACACCGGCATCGGACGCGAGCGCGAACGCCTGCTGAGCAGTCCGTTCATCGTGAGCCCCAACTACGGCACGCGCAGCTCTACTGTGCTGGCGCTGCACGCCGACGGCCGCGGCGAATTGCACGAGCGCCGTTACGGCACCGACGGGGCCCCCATGGGCGACAGCGATCTCGAATTCCGCTGGAACGAATCCGGCGGCGGCCAGCAAGCCGGACGCTGATCCACACCGCAAGCGCTGAGACGGTATCCCGAGCGCCCGCCGAGCCGGCTGGCCGATCGCCAGCAAGCCGGACACCTGCCGAAACACCGGTTGCATCCTGTGCCGGGACATTCGGCCCGTCCGCAATATCATCAGATCCATACACTCGCTCCGTGGCGACGGAGCGGCCGCGCAGACCCGGCCGCGGCAGGTGCCGGGATATCTGGAGCCACGCTCATGCAAGCTTGCCTTCACCCGATGCGCCTGGCCGCCGTCCTGGCGGCCGCCAGCCTGGCCCTGGGCACCGTGCCGGCCGGCGCGCAGCCCGCCGCCGGCGCCCTGCCGCCCGTTCAGCAACAAGGCGCGGTGCAATTCCTGACCGGCGGATTCGGCTACGACGAATCCGAAGCGATCAAGGCCGCAAGCAGCCAGTATCCCCTGGCACTGACCTTTGCCTCGGTGCATGGCGGCGCCTATCTCGCGGACGTGCGTGTCGTGATCACCGACGCCCAGGGGTCGGCCGTGCTCGACACCACTGCCCAGGGGCCTTACCTGCTCGTCAAACTGCCCGACGGCCGCTACACCATATCGGCCCGCTTCAAAGACAACGAACAGACGCGCCAGGTCTCGGTGTCGGGGAAAGGGGCCACGCGCGTCACCTTCCGGTGGGACGCCTGAGCGCGAAGCCCACTGTATCCACGGCCCTGCGCATCAAGCGGGCTTGGCCTGCCTCATGGGTGCCCGGCCGCAGACGGCTTCAGGCTGTCGGCCCACTCGCGCGCCAGGTCGCGTCGCGCGCGCCAGTTGGCCAATGCGGTGAGCAGCATGGCAATACCGGCGCCTGCTGCGGCAAGCGCCATGTCTTTCTGTGCGTCCCAGATGTCGCCCTGCATGCCCAGGTAGGCTGCCCCCAGCTCGCCGCCGAACACCTCTGCGGCGCCCCATTCGATCAGTTCGTACAAGGCCGAGGTCGACAGCGCCACGTCGAGCGGCAGAACGTAGCCCCAGAATCCGCGTACCTCCACCACGCGCAGGAAAACCTCGCGGATCGGGTAGGCCAACAGCAACCCGTAGGAAAAATGCACCAGGCGGTCGAAGTGGTTGCGGTCCCAGCCCAGCGTTTCATTCAGGCCATGGCCCGTCAGGGCGCGCCACCAGGCATCGTAGGGAACGTGCGAGTACGTGTAGTGGGCACCCACCGCATGCAGGCACAGGAACAGGAAAATCAGCGTGTAGGACACACGCGAAAACGCGAACCACCGGCGCGTGATGCCCAGCACGGCCGCAAATAGCAATACCAGCGCGTTTTCGAGCAGCCAGTCGGCACGGTTGTGCGGGTGAATGGCAAGCGCCACCCACCACGCCGCATACAGTGCGGCCAGTACCCGCAGATACGTCTGGCGGGCCGGCGCTTTCACGAAGCGGCCCCCCCATTGCCTGGGACCTGAGCAGGCCGGGTATTAATCATCGGTGATCCGGCCGCGCAGGCGCTTGACTTCGCCGTGCAACACTTTGCGCTGCACGCGGCGGCGCTGCGACGCCCGCGTGGGGCGCGTGGGGCGGCGCGTCTTGGCCGGCTGGGCCACGGCTCGCACCATCTCGGCCAGCCTTTCAAGGGCCTCGCCGCGGTTTTTCTCCTGGCTGCGAAAGGCCTGCGACTTGATGACGATAATGCCATCCTTGGACACCCGGCGGTCGGCCAGCGCGCACAGCGCCTCTTTGATGTGCGCGGGCAGGCTGGAGGCGCGCACGTCAAAGCGCAGGTGCACGGCGCTGGACACCTTGTTGACGTTCTGGCCCCCCGCCCCCTGCGCGCGGATCATGCCGAACTCGATATCGCGCTCGTCCAGGTAAAGGTCGTCTTGAACGTAATACATAGGCCGCCAGTCTACGCCAGGCCGCCGTCCGGCGCGACCCGCGCCATGCCGGTAAAATAGCGGTTTGGATCAGGCCGGCGCCGTGCCGCAGCCATTGCATGACTTACTCCACCAAAGAAATCTTCAAGACACTGCAGGGCGAAGGTGCCCACGCCGGGCGGGCAGCCGTGTTCTGCCGCTTTGCCGGCTGCAACCTGTGGTCGGGCCGCGAAGCCGATCGCGCCAGCGCCGCCTGTACCTTCTGCGATACCGATTTCATCGGCACCGATGGGCCGGGTGGCGGCAAGTTCGCCACCGCGCAGCTGCTGGCCGATGCCATCGCCGCCACCTGGGGCCCAGGCACGCAAGACCGCTATGTGGTGTTCACGGGCGGCGAGCCGCTGTTGCAGCTCGACGCGGCCCTGCTACAGGCCGTGCATGCGCACGGTTTCATGGCGGCCATCGAAACCAATGGCACGCTGCCCGCGCCCGAGGGCGTCGACTGGATCTGCGTCAGCCCCAAGGGCCGCAACAAGGTCGTCATCGAACGCGGCAATGAGCTGAAGCTGGTCTACCCCCAGCTCGACGCCCGTCCCGAAGCCTACGCCCATCTCGACTTCCAGCACTTTTTCTTGCAGCCCATGGACGGCCCTCGGCGCGCCACGCATACCGAGCAGGCTGTGCAGTACTGCATGCAGCACCCGCAATGGCGGCTCAGCCTGCAAACCCACAAATACATAGGCATTCCATGATTCGCTACTCTGCCGTGCCGGGGCGGGCATGATTTCGGTGACCCGCAAGCTGGAATTCGACGCTGGCCATCGCATTCCCGACCATCGCAGCCAGTGCCGAAACCTGCATGGCCACCGCTACGTCCTCGAAGTGACGCTGTCGGGCGATGTCATCGATGCGCCCGGGCAATCCGAAAATGGCATGCTGATGGACTTCTCCGAGATCAAGGCCATCGCCAAGCGCCACATCGTCGACCCCTGGGACCACGCCTTCCTGGTCTATCGCGGCGATACGGCGGTGCGCGGGTTTCTTGAAAGCATGCCTGACCACAAGACCGTGGTGCTCGACTGCATACCCACCGCCGAAAATCTGGCGCGGGTCATCTTCGGCGTTCTGGCGCCGCATTATCACGGCCACTACGGCGCGCAATTGCGCCTGGCGCGCGTGCGCCTGTACGAAACTCCCAATTGCTGGGCAGACTGCACAGGCTAGCGGCCAGGCGGGGCCCGCTTTACAGGCCTTTCTGACGGGTGGCCATCAGGTAGTTTTCGGCTGCCCCGTCATTGACGCTGGCCCACAGCAGCTGGTCGCTGCGGAATGCGCGCCACGACGCCAGCACCTTGGCGAAGGCCGGGTTCTTCGCCGCGTATTCTTCGAGCACATCGCGCGTGGCCTGCTGCATGGCGTGCATCACCTCCGGCGGCCAGGACTTCAGCTTCACACCCTGCGCCACCAGGCGCTTGAGCGCCGGGATGTTATTGGCGTCGTACTTCGCGAGCAGGTCGTCGGCGGCCAATGCGCTGGCCGCCCGCAGCGCTTCCTGGTAGCGCGGTGGCAGCTTGTCCCAGCTGTTGCGATTGATGGCCAGGCACAGGTTCGCGCCCAGCTCCATCACCCCTGGGCCATAGTAAAACTGCGCCACCTTGGCAAAACCGAGTTTCTCGTCGTCGTAGGGGCCCACGAACTCCACGGCATCCAGCGAGCCCTTTTCCAATGCGGGATAAATGTCGCTGCCCGCCACCTGCTGGGGAATCGCCCCCAGTTTTTCATACACCATACTGAGCAGGCCCGGCGTGCGGATGCGCAGCCCCTTCAAGTCGGCGGGGCTGTTGATTTCCTTGCGAAACCAGCCGCCCATTTGCGCGCCGGTATTGCCACAGGGAATGGCCAGGGCGTTGAAGCCGGCATACAGCTCGTCGAGCAGGGGCCCGCCGCCGCCGTGCAATACCCAGGCCATGTGCTGGCGTGGAGTCAAGCCGAACGGCACACCGGTATCGAACACCAGCGCGGGCGCTTTGCCTACATAGTAAAAGCCTGCGGTATGGCCGCATTCGGTGGTGCCGTTCTGCACCGCGTCCAGCACCTGCAGCGGCGGGACGATTTCGCCAGCCGAGAACGGCCGTATATTGAACTTCCCATCGGTCAGCGCGGCGACGCGTGCGCACAGGAATTCAGCGGCGCCCCATACCGTATCGAGGGAACGGGGAAAACTGCTGGGCATGCGCCAGTTGACCACCGGCGCATCCTGCGCCACGGCCGGCGCGGCCAGCGCGGCGCCACCGGCGCCCGCCAGAGTCAGGAATCGACGTCGTTGCATGGCACGGCTCCTTATTCGATGCAGTCAGGCGCCTCGCGCAGGACGCGACGGGCGAAGTAGGCAAACGTCAACCCCAGGATCTTGGGCTTGACGAGGAAATCGTGCGACTCGCGGGCCAGTTCGGCCGGCACCGGCTTGACCGGCCCGATGGCGCGGGCGCGCAGTTGCAAGGCGGCAACCTGTTCAAGCCAGATCGCCATGACGGTGGCTTCTTCGATGGACTTGCCGGCGGTCAGCATGCCATGGTTGGCCAGCAGGATGGCACGTTTGTCGCCCAGCGCGGCCGAGATGATCTCTCCCTCGTCGTCGCCGATGGGCAGGCCCGGCCACTCGGCCAGGTAGGCACAATCGTTGAAGAACGGGGTGGCATCCATGTGCGCCACCACCAGCGGCTCGCCCACCATCGACAAGGCAGAGACAGCCGGCGGATGGGTGTGCACGATGCACTGCACTTCGGGGCGGTGGCGATATATCCAGGCGTGGAAGCGATTGGCCGGATTGGGCAGGGACTTCCCATCCAGCGGATTGATGTCTTCATCGATGAGAATCAGTTCACTGGCGCGAGCCTCGTCGGCGCCCATGCCGAACGGCAAGGTCCAGATGGTGCCGGGCTGGTCGCCCCGCGCGGTGATCTGGCCGGCCAGGCCGCCGTGCCAATGGCCTTGCGCGGCCAGCATGCGGCAGGCCAGCGCCATTTTCTGGGCCGAGGTCCAGGTTGCCTGGGGCGTGGCGCGCTCTTCGATCTCGCGATCGACGCGGCGGCGCAATGCGTCCTTGTCCTGGGAAGCGTATTCCGACATCAACATCATCCTGGTAATGGCTGAGGCAGCGTGGACTGCCTTCTGTTTTATGTTGCCTTATAGACAACTCGTTGCCTAAAGTACAAACAATTGCCCCTCCGTTCAAATCGGGGAAAACCCGCAGTCCTGCCCTGCCCCCTGCGCGCAAAAATGGCATCATGCAGCCTTCGCCAGTCTGACCCGCCCTTCCATGCCGCCGAAACGCCCGCTGTCCCCGATCGCCGCCGCTCCCGATGCCCCGCAGGTGGGACTGCGCATACGGGCCATGCGGCGTCGCCGCAAACTCACGCTGGCCCAGTTGTCGGAACTCACCCAGCTCGATAAAGGTTTCCTGTCGCGTCTGGAACGAGGTGAAAAATCGGCCTCGGTAGGCTCGCTGCACACTGTGGCGGTGGCGCTGAACACGTCGATATCGGCCTTGCTCGGTGAAACCGACCCGAAGGACGAAATCCATATCGTGCGCTCCGGCGAGCGCCATCGGTTGACCTCGCCGCTTACCGACGCCCGCGAACATGCCTACGAAGCCATCACCATGGGCGCCCCGAACAGCGGCCTGTCGGTGATGGTGGTGCAGGTGGGGATGCAGGGCGAACACACCGTGGCACACCATTCTGGCGACGAACTGATCTTCGTGCTGGAAGGCCGGGTACGGGTACAGTTCGGCGAACATACCGTACTGCTGGAGCGCGACGACAGCGTGCGCTTCCCCGGTTACCTGCCTCACAGCCTGAGCGCTGAAGGGCGCAAGACCGCCCGTGCGCTGGTCATCATCGCCAGCGGGCAGTCCTGAACCTGCTTCAGGCGGCTGGCCTGCAGCTCAATGCAGTGTGGAACCCTGCGGCGGCGCCTGGTTCAGGCCCAGGGCCGCTTCCCAGCTGCGCAACGGCACGCAGGTCTGCAACCGTTCAATGGCGCGTTGGATCAGCGCGGGGTGCAGGGTATGGCCCACCCGCGTAGCCACGTCGATGGTGGCATCGCCATGCAGCGCATCGAGCCGGGCCTGCGCGGCTTGGGTGTGCGATACCGTCATGACGGTATCGTCGGCGCCATGCAGCAGGTGAATGGTGGTGTATTGCGGTGCGCTTTTGGGCAACTCGGCGTAGCGCCCTGAAAAAGCCAGTACGCGGCCGGCCAGCCCATCGTGCGCCTGCACGGCTTCCAGCGCCATGATGGCTCCTTCCGAGAAGCCGGCCAGCGCAGTATCGGATTGCAGCAGGCCCAGCCGTGCCTGGGCCGCACGGATGTAGTCGACCAGCGCCGGCATGGCATCAGCGACGCGTTCGGCGCGGTTGTGCTCATTGATGCCGCTTATCGAGAACCATTGGCGGCCATGGGCGGCGGCGTCGCAGGGCTGGAAACCGGCCGGCACCAGAATGGCGGCCTGCGGAAACGCCGCCCGCAGCGCCTGGGCCAGCGGTTGCATGTCGTGGGGCGCGTCGCCCGCGCCGTGCAGCAGGATGAACAACTGCTTGGGCTCGGTCTGCGGAAGGAATTCGAGGGCTGCGCTGTGGGACATGACGGGGCCTGGGGCGGCGGGCGGGGGTATGGGTCATTGTAGAGCGCCGGGAGGCGCATGGCATCTGCAAAACCGGGATGGCCTCGCCCAAAATACTGTATATTTGTACAGTAGATATCGATACCCCATGCAACCCGAACACATCCACCCCTCCCTGTGGCGCGCCACGCAACTGGCGCGCGGCGCCCAGCGTGGCGTCCCTACCGGCCATGCCGCGCTGTCCGCGCAGCTGCCCGGTGGCGGGTGGCCGCAAGGGGCGCTGGTCGAATTGCTGGCTCCCCATCCGGGCATCGGTGAAATCCGCCTGCTGCAGCCCGCCCTGGCCCAGCTCGACCGCCGCCATGTCATTGCGCTGGTACAGCCCCCCCATGTGCCGCACCTGGCCTGCTGGCAGGGTTGGCGCCTGGACCCGCGGCAACTGCTGTGGGTCGCGCCCGAACGCCCCGCCGACGCCCTGTGGGCCGCCGAACAGATCCTGAAGCATGGCAGTTGCGGCGCCCTGCTGTGCTGGCTGCCACGGGTAAAACCCGAAGCGCTGCGCCGCCTGCACCTGGCGGCCCAGGGGCACGACACCCTGTGTTTCGTGCTGCGTCCGGCCACGGCCGCGCAACAGGCTTCGCCCGCGCCTCTGCGGCTGGCCCTTGCACCCGCTCCGGGTGGGCTGTCGGTCCATATCCTGAAACGGCGCGGCCCGGCCTGCGCCGAACCGCTACATATTGTCTTCGAGCCTGCCTCGCTGCCGGCTTCTGTACCCCCTCGCCATGCCCCTCTGGATCGCCGTCTTCCTGCGCTGCCTGCCGCTGGACGCCGCACGCCCGCAATGGCCTCATGATGCGGCTTTTGCGGTACTGGAACAAGAACGCATCGCCGCCCTGACACCCGCAGCGGCCGCCGCCGGGCTGCGGTCCGGCATGCGCCGCGCGGGCGCGGCCGCCCTGGCGCCCGATATTCCGCTGCTAGGCCGCGACGCCCCCGCCGAACATCACCTGTTGCAAGAAACGGCGCTGGCCCTGCTTCAATACACGCCGGACATCGCCCTGGCCGGCTCCGATACCCTGCTGCTGCAGGTAGGCGCGAGCCTCACCTATTTTGGCGGCCCGCGCGCCTTGCATCGGCGCGTGGCCGCTACCTTGCACGCCATGCACCTGCACGCCCGGCTGGGCATGGCTCCCACCGCGCAGGGCGCCTGGCTGCTGGCGCACCACGCCCGTGCGCAGACGCCGCGCCGCGTCCTGCAAACCTCCACGCTCGCGCGCCGGCTCGATGTCTTGCCCTGCGCCCTGCTGCCCAGCGCCCAGCCGCGCCTGGAATGGCTCAACGACCTGGGCTGCCACACCCTGGGCGCCCTGCGCCGCCTGCCTCGCGCCGGCCTGCAACGGCGCTGCGGCACCACGCTGACACAGGAACTCGATGCCGCCTATGGCTCCCGCCCGGAATGCCATGCCTGGATCCAGCCGCCCGCACGCTTTCATCAACGCCTGGAACTGCCCGACTACATCGAGCACGCCGACGCCGTGCTGGCCTGGACCCGCCGCCTGCTCGAACCGCTATGCGGCTGGCTGGCAGCCAGGCGGCGTGCAGTGCAGCATCTCAACCTGCTGCTCGAACACGAACGCGGCCGGCGCGCACGCCCTCCCACCGCCCTGCCCCTGAGCCTGGCCCAGCCCGCCTGGCAGCAATCGCACCTGCTCGATCTGCTACGCGAAAAACTCGGCCGACTGCAACTGGAAGCGCCAGTCATCGCGCTGGTGCTCAGCGTCGACGACACGGTGGAACAGCCGGCCGCCAGCACTTGCCTGTTCCCCGAGCCCGGCGGCACGCCGGCCGAACACGCTCGGCTGCTCGATCTGCTCAGCGCCCGGCTGGGCCGCCACCGCGTATTGCATGCGCATCCCGTGGCTGACCATCGCCCCGAGGCCGCCAACGGCTGGCAGGCCGCGCAAGACGGTCCTGCCGGCGCTGACACCGGCCCGGGCCCGCTCGACCGGCCTTTCTGGCTGCTCGACCCTCCGACCCTGCTGCAGGAAGCGGGGCATCGGCCGGTCTATGCCGGGCAGGCGCTGCGGCTGGTGCGCGGCCCCGAACGCATCGAAAGCGGCTGGTGGGACGCCCCCCTGACGGTGCGCGATTATTTCGTGGCTGAAGATGCCGCCACCGTGCGCTACTGGATCTACCGCGAACGCGACACCGAACACGCCCGCTGGTTCCTGCATGGGCGCTATGCATGATGGCGACGCCTTCTTTGTCCAACCTGCTGCCGGGCTATGCCGAACTGCAATGCCTGTCGAACTTCTCGTTCCTGCAGGGCGCCTCACATCCCGCCGAACTGGTCGGGCAGGCCGCCCAACTGGGCTATACCGCGCTTGCCATCACCGATGAGTGCTCGCTGGCAGGCGTGGTGCGCGCGCACGTCGCTGCCCAGGATTGCAAACTGCCGCTCATCATAGGCAGCACCCTGGCCCTGCAACGCGGTCCCGACACGCCGCCCCTGACACTGGTATTGCTGGCGCAGAACCGCCAAGGCTACGGCAATCTCTCCGAACTGATCACCCTGGCGCGTTCGCGCGCGCCCAAGGGCGAATACCGCCTGATGGCCGACGACATTGCCGCACCCGGACCGGCCCACGCCCATCTGCGCGGCATGCCCGATTGCCTGGCCATCCTGGCGCCTCCCGTCGGCGTCGACGCCGACGTGCTGGCCGAACAGGCCTGCTGGATGGCGCAGCACTTCGCCGGCCGGGCCTGGGTAGGCCTGACCCTGCTGCATCATGCGCGCGACGACCTGCACCGCGCGGCCGTCCAGCACGCCGCGCAGGCCAGCGGGCTGCCGGTGGTGGCGTTGGGCTGCGTGCAGATGCACCTGCGTTCACGCAAACCGCTGCACGACACCCTGGCCGCCATACGCAGCAAGCGCAGCGTGGCGCAATGCGGCTATGACCTGCAGGCCAATGCCGAACAGCACCTGCGCACCCGCATGCGCCTGGCCGCCCTGTATCCGCCCGATGCCCTGGCCCAGACACTGGCCATTGCGCGGCGATGTACCTTTTCATTGTCGGAACTGCGCTACGAATACCCGGATGAAATCGTGCCGCCCGGCGCCACCCCCGCCAGCTACCTGCGCCAGGAAGTCTATGCGGGTGCGCGGGGCCGCTACCGCGGCGACATTCCCGAAACCGTCGTGGCCCAGATCGAAAAAGAACTGGCCCTGATTGCCGAACTGAAATACGAGCCGTACTTCCTCACGGTGTACGACATCGTGCAATATGCACGCCGCCAGAACATCCTGTGCCAGGGGCGCGGCTCGGCCGCCAATTCAGTCGTCTGCTATTGCCTGGGCATCACTTCGGTATCCCCCGAACAGAGCCAATCACTGTTCGAGCGCTTCATCAGCAAAGAGCGCAACGAGCCGCCCGACATCGATGTCGATTTCGAGCACCAGCGCCGCGAAGAAGTCATTCAATACATCTACGACAAATACGGCAGGCACCGTGCCGCCTTGACCGGCGTGGTGATCTCCTACCGGCCGCGCAGTGTCTTGCGCGACACCGGCCGCGCCCTGGGCGTGGACCTGGGCATCATCGATGCGGTGGCGCGGGCGCACCAGTGGTGGGATGGCAAGCAGGCCATGTTGCGCACGCTGGGCAGTTGCGGGCTCGACCCCGCCTCGCGCGTGGCGCGCCATTGGGCTGCGCTGGCCGAGACACTGATAGGTTTTCCGCGCCACCTGTCGCAGCATCCCGGCGGCTTTGTCATCGCGCGCGACAACCTGGCCCGCCTGGTGCCCATCGAGAATGCCGCCATGCCCGATCGCAGCGTGGTCCAGTGGGACAAAGACGATCTCGACGCGCTGGGTCTGCTAAAGGTCGACATCCTGGCGCTGGGCATGCTGTCGGTACTGCATCGCGCCCTCGATCTCGCCGGCCAGCGGCGCGGCCAGCCCCTCGCCCTGCACGAAATTCCACAAGACGACCCGGCTACCTACGACATGATCTGCGCAGCCGACACGGTAGGCGTATTCCAGATCGAATCCCGGGCGCAGATGAGCATGCTGCCGCGCCTGCAGCCCCGCGAATACTACGACCTGGTCGTGCAGGTGGCCATTGTGCGGCCCGGGCCGATCCAGGGCGGCATGGTGCATCCCTACCTGCGTCGACGCCAGAAAAAGGAAGACATCACCTATCCCAGCAGAGCGGTGGAAAAAGTCCTGTCGCGCACCATGGGCGTGCCCATCTTCCAGGAACAGGTCATGCAGATCGCCATGGTGGCGGCCGATTTCACGCCCGGCGAAGCCGACGGTCTGCGACGTTCGATGGCTGCCTGGAAACGCAAGGGCGGTATCGGCAAGTTCAACGAAAAACTGGTCAAGGGCCTGCTGAAGAACGGCTACAGCCCCGAATTCGCCGAAGCGATCATCCGTCAGATCGAGGGTTTCGGCGAATACGGTTTTCCCGAAAGCCATGCAGCCAGCTTCGCCCAACTGGCCTACGCCAGTTCCTGGCTCAAATGCCACGAACCCGAGGCGTTCCTGGCGGCCCTGCTCAATTCCCAGCCCATGGGGTTTTATGCACCCGCCCAGCTGCTCCAGGATGCCCGCCGCCACGACGTCACGGTGTTGCCCGCCGATGTCGCGGCCAGCGGCTGGGAAGCGTCATTGGAAACCTGGCCCGGCCACACAGACCGACCCGCGGTGCGCCTGGGCCTGAACCAGGTGCAGGGCCTGGCGGAAGACACGGCGCGACGCATTGTACGGGCACGCGCCGAACGCCCTTACACCGACACCCGCGACCTGGGCCGCCGCGCCGCGCTGACGCGGCGGGAACTCGACGCGCTGGCCGCCGCCGATGCCCTGCACAGCCTGGCGGGCCACCGCCGCCTGGCCAGTTGGGAAGCCAGCGCCAGCGTGGCCCATCGCGATCTGCTGCGCGATGCCGACAGCGCAGACGACGATGCCCCCACTTTGCCCGAGCCCACCGAAGGACAATCGATCTCTGCCGACTATCGCAGCCTGCGGCTGACCCTGCGCAGTCACCCCCTGGTGCTGCTCAGGCCCCGCCTGCAGGCACTGCGCTTCGAAACCGCCGCGGTGCTCAACACCTACCCCGACCGCCGTCTGGCGCGCGCATGCGGGCTGGTCACGGTGCGGCAACGGCCACAGACCGCCAAGGGCACGATTTTCGTCACGCTCGAAGACGAAACCGGGCCCGTCAACGTAGTGGTGCGCAATGAACTCATCGAACGCCAGCGGCGGGAACTGCTGGGCGCCACGCTGCTGGGTGTGTATGGGGTGTGGCAAAGCGTCGAAGGCGTCCGACACTTGATCGCGCGGCGGCTCGTAGACCTGTCGGGTTTGCTGGGCGGCCTGGAGGCCCGCAGCCGCAATTTCCATTGATCTGCTCAAGGCGCGCGTCCGGCGGGCATGTGTCGCGAACTGTGGAGCACGACGGACTTGCAGTCAGGCAGGGCTGTACCGAATCCAGGTTCTACGTGCTGGCGCGAAACACCGGCGCATTTGTAATGCGCTGCACCAGGTCTGCCACCACGCGCAAGAACCGGGTGGACGCCGCGGGAGGCACCATCACCCGCTCAAGCAATGACTTCAGGTCGATCGAGAGAGACTGGAGCGCAGGTTGCGGCTCGCCGCGAGCCCGGCAGCGAGCACGCAACACCACCATCAACTCGCGTTCCCCCGAGGCGTCGCCAGCGGCGCGCCGCCGGGCCGCAGCCGACACGCCCGGGGCGTCCGAGGGGGCTAGCACGACGTCCACGTCATCCCCCACGAGAAACGAGCGGGCCAGGCCCTGCACCGAGGACTCGACCACGATCACCGCATCCGACCCGCATTCGAGAACGTCAGTCGCGTCGTTGTCGTCCACCAGCCACCATGACTGACCGTGTCCGGACAGACGATCTGGCCGGTCGAAAAACAACTTTCCGAATGTCGTCAGTTCTACGAGCTCATAGAAGGTGAACACCCTGCGTATACGTTGACCGGGATCCAGAATGGGATTGACGTACAGGCTCATAGCGATCCTCGACACGAAACACGCCCCTGCTGCGCGCTGTTCGCGCATCTTAGCCAGTTCGCCGCCGGCGCGTATTACGCCAGCCTTACCATTTCGTAATGAAGCGCCCGCAAGGCCCTCCGGCACGCTGTGTTCCGCTATATTGCAAGACCCTGGGCCGCGTCAGGCCCGCGGGGGGACGTGATGATGTGGCAATGCCTGATTATTGAAGACGACAAAGACAACGCGCGCTACCTGGCCAATGGCCTCGTCGAACTGGGCCATGCAGTGAAGATCTGCCCGGATGGAGTGAGCGGGCTAGAGCACGCCATGAAAGAGCACTGGGACATCATCGTCCTTGATCGCATCCTGCCCAACCACGTCGATGGCCTGTCCATCCTGTCGACCTTGCGCGCACTGGGCAAGGCCACCCCGGTGCTCGTCCTCAGCGCACTTTCCGCGGTAGATGATCGCGTGGACGGACTGCGCGCGGGCGGCGACGACTATCTGGTAAAGCCGTTCTCGTTTACCGAACTGGTGGCCCGCATGGACGCCCTGGTCAGGCGGACACGTCCGAGACCGGAGATCAAGGAGCTGCGCGTGGCCGACCTGGTGGTGAACATGGCCTCGCAGAAGGTGACGCGCGCTGGACGACCGATTGTCCTGCAGCCCCAGGAGTTCCGCCTGCTGGTCTACCTGATGCTGAACACCGGCCAGACCATCACACGCACGATGCTGCTCGAAACCATCTGGGGATACAACTTCGACCCGCAATCCAATGTGATCGACGTCCAGGTCAGCCGGCTGCGACGAAAAATCGATTCGGGATCGCCCTGCCCTTTGATCCACACCGTGCGCGGCTCAGGCTATACGCTGGCTGAGATGCGCGACGAGCCCATGTCGGCCTCCTGAACCACCATGATCCGCGCCGCCAGGAATCTGTGGGGCTCGATCTCGTTTCGCCTGACCCTGAACTACGGGCTGCTGGCGATTATCACCACCCTGATTCTGATCGCGTTCCTGTATGTGCAAGGCATCGGCGCATTGCGCACCGAGTACACGCGCCAGATCACTGCGTCGGCGCAGCGGCTGGGCATCGCCTACGAAGAAGGCGGCCGCAGCGCGTTGATCGCGGCGATCGAACTTACACTATCCGACCGCATCGACTCCGATCGAGAGATCTATCTATTGCTCGACGAGCGAGGAGCAAAGCTCGCGGGCAATCTCGACCGGCTTCCTGTGCCGCTGCGGCCGGGCCCCGGCGTTTTCGAAGGGGACGTCGTCCAGGCGGGCGTCCCGATTCGCGGCCACCTGAAGATGCAGACGATGGCGGGCGGCGAAACGCTGGTCGTGGGGCACGATCTGAGCGAAATGGGCGATATCAGCGCGATGATAGGCCAGGCGATCGTGGCGGCAATGATTCTCGCCGCGCTATTGGTGATGCTCGGCACCTACATATTCCGGCAGGAACTGGACCACAGGGTGGGGCAAATCCGGCGCACCACGCAACAGCTCGGGGCGGGGCAACTTTCCAGGCGCATTCCCGTGGTTTCCGGCAACGATGAGTTCACCCTGCTCAATCGTGACATCAACGCGATGCTGGACCGCATCGAACAGCTCATGAAGAGCGCCCGCCATATCTCGGATACCGTCGCCCACAATCTGCGCACGCCATTGATGCGCGTCGTGGGCACCCTGCGCCAGGCTCAGCCTCCCCAGGCCTGCCCGACGCAACTCCTGCAGGCCCATCACCAAGCCATTGGCGAGATCGAGCGCCTCGGCGTCATGCTCGAAAAGCTGCTGCAGATCGCCGATATGCGGGCGGGCGTCCAGCGCCGCTCGTTCAGGCCCTGCGCGCTGGACACCATCGTGAACGACGTGGCCGACATGTACTCGTCACTGGCCGAAGACAGAAACGTCGCCCTGCGCGTTCGTCGCGTCGACGCGGTTTCCGTGCAGGGCGATCCGAACCTGCTGGCAAGCGCCCTGGCCAACTTGATCGACAACGCGGTCAAGTACGCACGCAGCCAGATCAATATCACCGTCACGGCTGCACAGGACGCCGGCTGCGTCGTCATCGAAGACGACGGGCCAGGCGTGCCGACTGCCGAGTACGAGCACCTGGGCAAGCACTTCTACCGACTCGACCCCTCACTCGAGGGTCATGGATTGGGCCTGGCCAGCGTGCTGAGTATCGTCGAACTGCATGGCGGACGCATGACCTTCTCTGATGCGCAGCCGGGGCTGTACGTCACGCTCTTCCTGCCACTTGGGACGACGCGCGATCCGTAGCGCCGCAGCGCTCCTGCCCGCATCCGCACCTGACCAAAAAGTAAGGCAATTGTCATCCACGGCCGAGCGGGCCTTTTATATCCTGCACGATCCCAAGCGGCCCCTCGCGTGGCCGCCCGACGCGTTCTGCAAGATACAAAAGACGAGGAGATCGATGCTTAAGCATAAGTACTATTCCGCCGGTTTCATGCTGCTGATCGGCGCGGTGACGGCCCTAGGCAGCCTAAGCTACGACCTGGGCACGCTGGACCGCATGGGCCCCGGCTATTTCCCGTTGATCCTGGGCGTCACGCTCTGCGTTCTTGCCGTGCTGATTGCGGTCACGCCCAGTTCAGCCGACGAGGCAGAGGCGGATGCCAAGCGTGAGCCGCTGCGCGACGTCTTCCGACGCAGGATGCGCCCTTGGGGCGCCGCGGTAGGGGGCATGGTCGCCTTTATCGTCCTGGGCAACTACGGCGGCCTGGTGCCGGCGACATTCGCCCTGATCTTCCTGGCCGCGCTGGGAGACTCGAAGAATTCGATCAGAGCCAGCCTCCTGCTGGCGGCAGGCGTCGTCGCGTTCGCGATTCTCGCTTTTCATTATGGACTGCAGCTGCAGTTTCCCCTGTTCACCGGGTGGTAAGGAAAGGGAGACATCATGATCGACAATCTGATATTGGGCTTTCAGACGGCCTTCTCCCTGCAGAACCTAGCCTATGCCTTCGCGGGTGTGGTGCTCGGGAACCTGATCGGGGTGCTTCCAGGGATAGGTGCCCTGGCGGCCATTTCGATGTTGCTGCCGGTGACCTACGGGCTTGACCCCACGGGAGCGCTACTCATGCTTGCCGGGCTGTATTACGGAACCAGCTTCGGTGGCGCGACGACCTCCATCCTGCTCAACCTGCCGGGCACGGCCTCGCACGCGGTCGTGTGTGTGGACGGCAACCCGCTGGCCCGCCAGGGCAAGGGCGGCCAGGCGGTCTTCATGGCAATGTTCGCCTCGTTCGTGGGCGTTTGCTTCGGCATCGGACTGATGATGTTCTTCAGCCCCATGTTGGTCGACGTGGCGTTCCTGTTCGGGCCTTCAGAGTACTTCGCCCTCATGTTGATGGGATTGCTGGCGGCCTCTACGCTGACCAGCGGCTCGCCGCTGAAAGGCATCGCCTCGGTCATGGTGGGCCTGATCGTCGGCGTCATCGGCACCGACGTCAACAGCGGGGTGGCGCGCTTCGCCCTAGGCGTCCCGGAACTGCAGGACGGCATTGCGCTGGTCGCGCTGGCCATGGGCTTGTTCGGCATCACCGACGTACTGGCGAACGCAGCGAACCTGGGCGGCGGCACGCTCCTGACCGAAGGGAAACTGGGGCGCCACTCCGTACGCCCCGCCAAGGGCGAAATTCGCAGGGCCATGCCCTCCATCGGGCGCGGCTCCGCCATCGGCGGCGTGCTGGGCATACTGCCGGGCGCCGGCGGCACGATGGCTTCGTTCATGTCGTACGCCATTGAAAAAAAGGCCTCGCGCACGCCGGAACGCTTCGGACGCGGCGCAATGGAAGGCGTCTCCGGACCCGAAGCCGCAAACAGCTCCGCCGCCATCACCGCCTTCATTCCCACTCTCACCCTCGGTATTCCCGGTGACGCGGTCATGGCACTGATGCTGGGCGCCCTGATGATCCACAACATCACGCCGGGCCCCCAGCTGATGGTGGAGTATCCCGAGATGTTCTGGGGGCTGCTGATCAGCTTCTGGCTGGGCAACCTGATGCTCATGGTGCTGAACATTCCCCTCATCGGGGTCTGGGTGAAGCTGTTGTCCGTGCCTTATCGCCTGATCTATCCGACCGTGCTCTTCCTGATCGCGCTGGGGGTCTACAGCACCAACAACAACCTCTTCGACGTCGGAGTCGTGCTGTTTATCGGAGTATTCGGATACGTCGCCGCCTCGCTCGGCTTCCAGCCCGCTCCGCTGCTGATGGGCTTCATCCTGGGACCCATGATGGAAGAGAACTTCAGGCGCGCGCTGCTGTTGTCGCGAGGCGATGTGCTGGTGTTCTTCGACCGTCCCCTGAGCGGCAGCTTCATGGCCGTCACCATACTGATGTTGGCCACCGTCGCGTACAAGCGCCTGCGGGGTCCGCGTCCCCAGCCAACGCTCAGCGCAACGCGTGCTTGATTGCGCCCAGGTCCTGCCCGGGCCGACGCCGATGCGTCCGGCCGGGCAGGAGTCAGGGTTTGAACGGGCGCCCATCGATCGGCAGTTCCAGACCCGACATCTGAGCCGTCAGCAGCGCGGCGCTGCCGCATGCCAGGGTGAAGCCCAGCGCGCCCTGCCCTATGTTCAACCACAGGTTGTCGGCCACCCGGCTCGCGCCGATCAGCGGCTTGCCCGTGGGAGTGGCCGGCCGCAAGCCGGCCCAGGGCACTGCCTGGCTCAGGTCCAGGTGAGGAAAGGCTTCGTGGACCTGGCGTTTGAGCAGGGTGATGCGCGCCGGGTCGATGTCGGCGTCGTGACTGCCGATGTCGACCATGGCCGCGATGCGCAGTACGCGGCCGATCCGGGCGTACACGATGCGCCGTTCGTAGTCGGTGACGCTGATCGCAGGTGCCGTCGCGTCCTCGGGAGCGATGGGAACGCTGAGGCTGTAGCCCTTGAGCGGATACAGCGGCACGTCCTGGCCCAGCGGCCTGATGAGTTCACGCGCGCCCATGCCGGCCGCCAGCACCACGGCGTCGGCGGCGATGTCGCCCGTGGCGCTCTCCACCGCCACGATCTTGCGTCCGTCGCGGCGCAGGCGGTGCACGGGGCTGGCCATGCGGCATTCGACATTGCCGAGTTCGCGCAAGCGGCCGAACAAGGCCTCGGTGAACTGCCGGCAGTCGCCCGCTTCTTCGCTGGGGGTGTAGATGGCACCCGCCAGATTCTTGCCCAGGCCAGCCAGCGCAGGTTCAAGCTGCAGGGTTTCAACGGCGTCCAGAACCCGCTGCTCTGCGCCGAGCGAGGCCTGGTAATCGACCAGCCGCCGCGCCTTCTCGAGCAGTTCGGGGCTGCGGTAGGCGATCAGCTTGCCATTGCGCACATGGCCGAAGTCCAGGTCTTCTTCGGCAAGCAAGCCATGCAGCACGTCACGGCTGAGGTACGACAGCGACTGCAGCTGGGCCGTGGACGCCTGCGCCACCGTTGCCCGGCAGGCCATGGCGAACTGCAGGCACCATGCCCATTGGTGAGGGTCCAGGCGCGGCCGGAAGCGCAACGGAGAATCGGCGCGCAGCAGCCAAGCCGGCACATTGGGCAGAACGCCGGGGCCGGCCAGCGGCGCGACGTAGCTGTAGCTGAGCTGCCCGCCGTTGGCGAAACTGGAAACCGTGGCCGGCTGGGCACGGCTGTCGACCAGCACGACCTCGTGCCCCTGGCGGGCCAGGAAATAGGCCGAGGTCACACCCACGACCCCGGCACCGATGACGCACACTCTCATGGCAAACCCTGATTGATGATCTGTGATCCATTGTCGGCCCCCTTCATGCCTGGCACAAATGCCAATGCCGGGGGCCCCCATAACTTAAGGTTTGCCTGACGCCGCGCCTCAGAAAGGCCGCCCCCTGCGGTATTGCGCCACGCAGTCGCGCCGGACGGCCTGCGGGCACGATGGGCGTGCGGGGGCATGGCCACCCAGCCTCTTTCAGTGCGCCCCTGCCCGCGTTTGCGCGGCGGCCCGCCGTCCGGTTAAAACACCGGTTCAGCCGTATCCATCACAAAGGTAACCACCCATGAGCAGCATCTCGCTCAAAACCCGTTTGTCCGACGCCATCAAAGACGCCATGCGCGCACGCGATACCCAGCGCCTGTCGACCCTGCGGTTCCTGTTTGCCGCGGTCAAGCAAAAAGAAGTCGACGAGCGCCAGGAATTGAGCGACGCCGACATCACGGCCATCATCGAAAAGCAGGTCAAGCAGCGGCGCGAGTCGATCGCGGCCTTCGAAAAGGCGGGCCGGCTGGAAACCGCGGCCCAGGAAACCGCCGAGCTCGACGTGCTGCGCGAGTTCCTGCCTCAGGCCGCCACCCCCGAAGAAATCGACGCCGCCATCAGCGCGGCGCTCGCGACCGTGGCCGCCCAGGGTGTCAGTGGCGGGCCCGCCATGGGGAAGATCATGGCCATTCTCAAGCCTGCTCTGGCCGGCCGCGCCGACATGACGGTCGTGTCGCAGCAGGTCAAGCAGCGTCTGGTGTAGCGCTCCCGCCGGGCAACTGCCCGAACAGCTCCAGGTCGGCCTGCACGCCCAGTGCGGCCGCGTCGTCGAAATTGCTCATGCCCACGCCTGCCAGCCGGTAGCGTGTACTGTCCGGCAGGTCGACGCGCGTGCACAGCTGCCGCGCGGCCTCGGCCAGCATGTCAGCCGAGGCCACCGGGCGCGTCAGCGTCAGCGTGCGCGTCAGAATGCGGAAGCGGTCTGTTTTCAGTTTCAGCACGACGGTGCGCCCGATGGCTCCCTTGCGCGTGCCCTGTTCCCAAAGGCGCGCGGCCAGGCGCGTGAGGGTTTCGCCCAGCTCGTGCAGGGGCAGGTCGACCGCGAAAGTGGTCTCGGCCGATATCTGCTGCAAAGGGGCATCGGGCTGTACCGGCCGCGTATCGATGCCCCGTGACAGCTCGTGCAGGCGCCGGCCGTAGCGACCGAAATGATGCTCCAGTTCGGCCGCGCCGAATTGGCCCAGGTCGCCCACTGTGTGCACGCCCAGCGCCTCCAGACGGGCCTGCATGACCTTGCCCACGCCCGGGACCTTGCGTACCGGCAAAGGCTGCAAGAAAGCCATCACCTGGGCCGGTTTGATCACGAACAAGCCATCGGGCTTGTTCCAGTCGGATGCGATCTTGGCCAGGAATTTATTGGGCGCGACGCCGGCCGATGCCGTCAGCGCCGTTTCGTGCAGAATCTCGGCGCGGACGGTGCGGGCGACGTCGGTGGCCGAAGCCAGGCCATACTTGTTGGTGGTGACGTCCAGGTAAGCTTCATCGAGCGACAGCGGCTCGATCAGGTCGGTGTGGCGTGCGAAGACCTGCCGCACCTGCCGCGACACCTCGCGGTAGCGCCCGAAATCGGGCGGCACGTAGACGGCCTGCGGGCACAGGCGCTGTGCCCGCGCCACCGACATCGCCGAATGCACTCCGTAGCGGCGCGCCTCATACGAGGCGGCGCACACCACAGAACGCGGTCCTTCCCAGGCCACCACCACAGGCAAACCGCGCAATGCGGGGTTGTCACGCTGCTCGACCGACGCGTAGAACGCGTCCATATCGATGTGTACGATCTTGCGTATGGCGGATGACATGACGGATGCGAGCGGCGTCGCGCAACGGCAATATGGCGAAAAAGAGAATATTATGACGCGCTCTTGCGCACTACCTGGAACCCGCCGTACCCATGACCTCGCCCGCCTCGACTGACTACTTCGGCCTGAACATTCCGCTCATGGCACTGCTGGGCCTGGTGCCCGACCGCATCGGCGCCGACCATGCGCGCACCGTGCTTCCCTGGCGGGCCGACCTGACCAACAGCCGTGGCGATATCCACGGCGGCACTCTGATGAGCGTGCTCGACTTCACGCTGAGTGCGGCGGCACGCGGCGAAGACCCGACCCTGGGCATGGCCACCATAGACATGACCACCAGCTTCATGTCCCCCGGCCAAGGCGACCTGGTGATCGAAGCGCGCTGCCTGCGGCGCGGCAGTTCCATCGCCTTCTGCGAAGGCGAAGTACGCGGGCCGGGCGGCGAACTGGTGGCCAGGGCCACCGCCACCTTCAAGGTGATCAAGCGACGCCCCGGAGGCGATTAGACACGGGTCCTGCCGCGCGCCAGCCTGTGTGCGGGGCAAATGACCCGGCCGGTGCCGCCGTGGCGGCGCAACGCGTCCTGCGCTGTGCGACACTGCCCGGCCACCGACCGCCGGCACTGGCGAGCGCGCCGCTGACGGCCCTTGCACACGGCAGACTCGCCACCGCGGGGGCACGACCGGGCGTGCCCGATTCCGGTCAGGCCGTGCTGGTCGAGGTTCGCTCGCCCACCGCTGCAGCATCTCGCGGCCGCCCGCTCAGCGCGGCTGCGGCAGCCGCCCCTGGGGTCTGGGGTCGCCGGGCATGTAGGCCACGCACGACGGCACGCCGTAGATGATGGCTTCGCGCATGGCGCGCACGGCGTCGCGATTCCAGATGCTGCGGCCCCACATGGCGATGTCGACTTGCGAATGGCGCGCGGCGGTCGCCGCGATGCGCACGCGCGTCACGTCATCGCCGGAGATGGGTGCCTCGACGCGCACCAGTGCCGTGCGCGCGACCTCGTCGACCTCGCCATGGACCTTGTACGCCCCCGAGCCTTGCAGGCAGCGTTCGGCCTGCGACTTGGCCGAACGATAGACCTCGCGGTAATCCGTGGGCACGGTCAGGCTGTCATTCAGCCCGCCGCCGCTGGACAGTCCGGTGGAGCAGGCCGCCAGGCCCGCGGCGGCCAAGACCGCCGCAACTGCAACTCTTATCATCTCGACTCCCTGAAGTGGCTGCGATTATCCCGCAATCTACGCCATGCAGGCCAGTTCTGCGCTGTCCCCGGTTCGACTCGCCGGCGTGGCCTGTGGCATGATCGGCAATCAGCGCCGGCCCGCCCGGCCCAGGAGACCGCCTTGCCCCACGCCACGCCGCCCGCCGCGCAATCGCCGCGCGCCTACCCCTTGAAGGACTTCTTCCGCAACCCCGACCGAGGCTTCTTCCGCCTTGCCGACGACGGCAAGACGCTGGGATTCATGCAGCCCGTGGCGCTGGACGAACATCCGGCGCGCATGAACATCTACGTGCAGCCGCTGCAAGAGGGCCGCCCGGTGGGCGAGCCGCGCCGGCTCACAGCCGAAACCGCCCGCGATATCAGCGATTTCTTCTGGAAAGGCAACGACATCGTGCTCTACCAGAAAGACTTCGGCGGAGACGAGAACTTCCACGTGCTTGCGGTGAATGCCCGCACCGGCACGGTCAACGATCTGACGCCTTACCCGGGCGTCCGCGCAACCATCGAAGACGACCTGCCCGACGATCCCGATCACTTGCTGATCAGCCACAACCAGCGCGATCCGCAGGTATTCGATGTGTACCGCGTCAATGTGCACACGGGAGCGGCTGCCCTGGTGGCGCAGAACCCCGGCAACGTCATGGGCTGGCAGACCGACCACGCCGGCAAGGTGCGCGCCGCGCTCACCAGCGATGGTCTGGACACCACCCTGCTGTACCGCGATGACGAAGCCGCGCCGTTTCGCCCCATCATCACCACCGATTACCGTACGACGGTACATCCGCTGTTCTTCACGTTCGACGACCGCGCCCTGTACGCGTTGAGCAATCGCGGCCGCGACAAGCTCGCGCTGGTCATCATCGACCCGTCACTGCCCCACGACGAAGAACTCGTGTACGCCACCGACGAGGTCGATCTCGACGCAGCCACGTATTCGCGCAAGCGCCGCGTGCTGAAGCTGGCCGCCTACCAGACCGACAAGCCGCGCCGCCATTATTTCGACGGACCCACGCGCGATCTGTACCAGCAGCTCGAAACCCTGCTGCCCGGCTACGATCTTGCCATCCAGGGCTGGAACCGCGATGAAGACACTTGCATCGTGGCCGCCTACAACGACCGCACCCCGGGTGCGCGCTATCTATACCAGACCGACACCAGAGCGCTGCACAAGCTGGCGGACATCAATCCGGCCATTCCCGAAGCCGACATGGCACCGGTCCGCCCGGTGCGCTACACCAGCCGCGACGGCCTGGAAATCCACGGCTACCTGACGCTGCCCGTCGGGCGCGCCCCACGCGGCCTGCCCTGCATCATCAACCCCCACGGCGGCCCGTGGGCGCGCGACGGCTGGGGTTACAACCCCGAGGTGCAATTCCTGGCCAACCGGGGCTTCTGCGTGCTGCAGATCAACTTCCGCGGCTCGACCGGCTATGGGCGCCGGTTCTGGGAGGCCAGCTTCGGACAATGGGGCCTTGCCATGCAGGACGACATCACCGATGGCGTGCAATGGCTCATCGACCAGGGCATTGCCGACCCGGCGCGCATCGGCATCTACGGCGGCAGCTACGGCGGCTATGCCACGCTGGCGGGCATCGCGTTCACGCCCGACCTGTACGCTGCGGCGGTCGACTACGTCGGCGTGTCGAACCTGTTCACCTTCATGAACACCATCCCGCCTTACTGGAAGCCGCTGCTGGCCAAGATGTACGATATGGTGGGCCACCCCGAGCGGGATCGCGAGCGCCTGGCGGCCACTTCGCCCGCGTTGCACGTCGACCGTATCCGTACCCCGCTTTTCATCGCCCAGGGCGCCCAGGATCCCCGCGTCAACAAGGCCGAAAGCGATCAGGTCGTCGAAGCGCTGCGCCAGCGGGGCGTTGAAGTGCAGTACATGGTGAAAGACAATGAAGGGCACGGTTTTCACAATGATGAAAACAAGTTCGAGTTTTACGCCGCCATGGAAGCGTTTCTGGTGGAACACCTGAAACCATAATGCACCGGGTGCGCGCACCTGGACCTGCGCGCCCCCGCCCGCTGCCACGTTTGGTTACGGAAACCTAATGGCCCGCGGGCGGGTCTATCTGGATCTGGCCTAGAATCGGCAGCAATGAATACCCCCGAACACCGCCCTTCCGCCCCTCGCCGGGGCTTCAGATCGTTATTGCAACAGCGCTTCCTGGCCAAGGCCGCCGTCGCCCTGGCCGGGCTGGGCCTGTGCGGCCTGCTTGCGGTGGGCCTGGCCGTGGCCCTGGCGTGGCCCAGTCTGCCGGCCCTGCACGCCATGACCGACTACCGGCCCAGCGTGCCGTTGCGCATCTACACCGCCGACAAGGTACTGATCGGCGAATTCGGCGAAGAGCACCGCAATGTGCTGCATTTCGAAGAGATACCGCTGGTCATGAAGCAGGCCATCCTGGCGGCCGAAGACGACAGCTTCTACGAACATCGCGGCATCGACTGGATGGGCATGATCCGCGCGGGGCTGGCCAACGTCGTCAGCATGTCGAAATCGCAGGGCGCCAGCACCATCACCATGCAGGTGGCGCGCAACTTCTACCTGTCTTCCGATAAAACCTATTCGCGCAAGTTCTACGAACTGCTGCTCACGTTCAAGATCGAAGCCGAGCTCACCAAAGATCAGATCCTCGAGCTCTACATGAATCAGATCTATCTGGGGCATCGTGCCTATGGCTTCGCCGCGGCCTCGCGCACCTACTTCGGCAAGCCCTTGTCCGAAATCACCGCGGCCGAGGCTGCATTGCTGGCCGGAGTGCCCAAGGCGCCGTCACGCTCCAATCCCATCACCAACCTTGAACGCGCCAAGGTGCGCCAGCACTATGTGCTCGGACGCATGCAGAAACTGGGGTTCCTCACGCCAGAGCAGACCCAGGCCGCGCTCGAACAGCCGCTGCTGATCCGCGGAACCGAAGGCGCCCAGGCGAACGGCTTCGCCGTGCACGGGGAGTACCCGGCCGAACTGGTCCGCCAGCTCATGTATGGCATGTTCCAGGACGAGACCTACACGCTGGGCCTGGACGTCTACACCACCATCGATTCCAAGGCCCAGCAGGCCGCCTACGAGGCCGTGCGCGCAGGCGTGCTCGACTACACCCGGCGCGCGCCCTATCCCGGCCCGGAAGACCAGATCGACCTGCCGGAGGGCATCGAAGACGATCGCCAGGCGTTCGAAGAGATTCTCGACGGCGTGCAGGAAGAAACCCCCGACAGCGGTGACCTGACCGCGGGTGTGGTGCTGTCGGCGAGCCCTACCGAGGTCAGAGTGGCCCGCAGCGCCACCGACATCGTCACGGTGTCCGACAAGAAGGCGCTGTCCATCGTGGCGCGGGCGCTGGCGCCCAAGGCCGACGACAAACTGCGCCTGCGCCGCGGCTCGGTCGTGTACCTGCATCGCAATGGCGACACCTGGGAAATCATCAACATGCCGGCGCTGCAGGCCGCGCTGGTATCGCTGTCGCCGCAGGATGGCGCGGTGCGCGCCATGATAGGCGGCTTCGATTTCTACCGGGGTTCGTTCAACCGCGCCACCCAGGCCTGGCGCCAACCCGGGTCCACCATCAAGCCGTTTGTCTATGCGGCCGCACTGGAACGCGGCATGACGCCCGCCACGCAAGTGTCGGACATGCCGTTCACGCTGTCTGTCGAGCAGACGGGTTCACGGCCCTGGTCGCCCAAGAACGACGGCAACCGCTATGAGCCCATGCAGACCTTGCGCCAGGGCCTGTACCGCTCGAAGAACATGGTGTCCATCCGCATCCTGCAAGCCATTTCGCCGCAGTACGCGCAAGACTACCTGACCCGCTTCGGCTTCCAGAAAGAACGCTGGCCCGCCGTACTGCCGCTGGCCCTGGGCGCCGGGGGCGCCACGCCGCTGCAGGTGGCCAATGCCTACAGCGTATTCGCCAACGGCGGCTACAGCGTGCCGCCGTACCTGATCGCCCGCGTCACCGACCGTTCGGGCAAGGTACTGATGCAGGCCCAGCCGGTAAAGGCCGGCGACGAAGCCGTCCGCGCCATCGACCCCCGCACCGCCTGGGTCATGGACGATATGCTGCGCGACGTGGCCTCCATTGGCACGGGCGCGCGTGCCAAGCGTACGCTCAAGCGTTCCGACGTGGGCGGCAAGACCGGCACCACCAACGACGCGGTCGACGTCTGGTTCAGCGGCTACACCTCGACGCTCAGCACCACGGTCTGGATGGGTTTCGACCAGCCGCGCTCGCTGGGCACCAATGCCTTCGGCAGCGGGCTGGCCCTGTCGACCTGGCTCGATTACATGCAGCCGGTCATGAAAGACGTTCCTGAACAGCCCCAGCGTCCCCTGCCCAGCGGCCTGATCGTGCACAACGACGAGTATTATTTTTCCGAGTTTCCCCCCGGCCAGGCGGTGGCCGCGCTCGACCTTTCCACCGGCGATGAGCTTACCGACTTCCTGAACAACATGCGCCCCAGCGACAGCGCGCCGACCCGCGTGCGGCCGCTGGATCAGCCGATGCCCTCGGCGCCGTCGCCCGCGGCCCCGTCCATGCCTCCGATAGGCCAGGCCGCGGCCCCCGCCGTGCCTGCGACCGCCCCGGCCCCCACGCCGCGCACCGAGGCAGCTCCCATCTTCACCATTCCCATCCCGCCCGCGCCCGGCCCCGCCAGCGCGCAGCCTATCCAGGCGCCTGGCGCCGGGGAAGCCCGGCCGCTCTGATTCCGCTGTCCGCCCGCAGCCCGGGCGGCGGGATTCGGTCGGGGCAGCGCAAGGGGCCTGAGCTACGCCCCGTGCAAATATGATGATGAGAATACATATTGTTCATGATATCGTTCAGGTTTCGTTCAATTTGCCCGACGCGCGCCCATGACCACCGCGACCACCGTCAAGACCTGGTACCTGGTACACAAATGGACCAGCCTGGTCTGCACCCTGTTTCTGCTGGTCATCTGCCTGACCGGCCTGCCCCTGATTTTTCATCATGAGATCGAACACCTGTTCGATGAAGGCAAGCCCGTAGCGGAACTGCCGGAAGGCACGCCCAATGCCAGCCTGGACCGGATCGTCGCGCAGGCCCGCACGCTCTACCCGGACGAATACATCGACTACGTCTATATCGACGACCATGAGCCGCAGGCCTTTGTCGGCTTCGTGCCCGAACTGGGCAAGGCCGTCGAGAAAGGCCATGCGGTACGCGTCGACCTGCGCACGGCCGACGTGCTGCACGACGGCCCACCCTACTCCGATGACCGGTTCTCCTTCATGGGCATCATGCTGGCCCTGCACGTGGATCTGTTCGCCGGTCTGCCCGGCGAACTGTTCCTGGGCTTCATGGGCTTGCTGTTCGTCGTTGCCATCGTATCGGGCGTGGTGCTGTACGGCCCCTTCATGAAAAAGCTGGAATTCGGCACTGTGCGCGCGGCGCGTTCGACCCGACTGAAATGGCTGGATCTGCACAATCTGCTGGGCATCGTGACGCTGGTGTGGGCCTTCGTCGTCGGCATCACCGGGGTCATCAACGAGCTATCCACGCCGCTGTTCCGCTTGTGGCAATCCACCGAGCTGCCGCGCGTGCTGGCGCCCTACCAGGGCAAGCCCGTGCCCACCACGCTGTCGTCGGTGCAACATGCCGCCGATACCGCCATGAAGGCGCTGCCCGGGCGCGAGGTGTCCTTCATCGCCTATCCGGGCAATGCCTACGGGAGCCCGCATCATTACATTGTGTGGTTGCGCGGCAGTACGCCGTTGACGTCCAAATTGAACAGCCCTGTCCTTGTGGACGGTGTCACCGGCCAGCTGAGCGCCGTGGCGCGCATGCCCTGGTACCTGACGGCGCTCGAACTTTCGCGCCCCCTGCACTTCGGCGACTACGGTGGCATGCCGCTCAAGATTCTCTGGACCCTGCTCGACCTGGTCACCATTGTGGTTCTGGCCAGCGGCCTGTACCTGTGGATCGCGCGGCGCAAAGCCACCGACGCCCGAATCGCCGAACTGGTGCGGCGGCACCAGCACGCCACCCCGCAACGGAGCCCCGCATGACGCCTCGCCAACGTTTCTGGTTCGTCTGGGCAGCCCCCATCGCACTGGGCGTGCTCAGCGTGTTCGGCTTGCTGGCCGCGTTGCTGGGCACGGGCCCGTGGCATTGGGCGTCCTGGCTGTCGCTGGGCGCGCTGCTGCTAGTGATTGCACGTTACTGGTGCTTTCCCGCCAGGCACTGAGGCCGGCCTCAGGCCGGCGGCGCCGGTTCGGCGTCAGCCGCGGAAACGTTCGGGATCGGGGCCCAGACGCTCGCCCTGAGGCAGGTTGTCGATATCGGCCATGTCGTCGGCCGACAGCTCGAAGTCGAAGATATCGATGTTGGCGCGGATGCGCGCCGGCGTTGCGGATTTGGGAATGGCGATGAGGCCATTCTGGACGTGCCAGCGCAGCGTGACCTGCGCGGCCGACTTCCCGTATTTCTGTCCCAGGGCGGCCAGCGTGGCATTATCGACGACGCTGCCCTGCCCGAGCGGGCTCCAGCACTCGGTGGCGATGCCTTGTTCCGCATGCACGGCGCGCAGCGGCTTCTGGGCAAACCCCGGATGCAGTTCCACCTGATTCACCGCAGGAACCACGCCCGTTTCGTCGATCAAGCGCTGCAACTGCGCCGGGGGAAAATTCGAGACACCTATCGACCGCGCACGTCCGTCTTCCTTCATGGCCACCAGCGCGCGCCACGCATCCAGGTATTTGTCGCTGCCCGCCACCGGCCAATGAATCAGATACAGGTCGACATATGCCAGGCCCAGGCGCTTCAGGCTTTCGTCCATGGCCTGCTGGGCTTCATCGTAGCCGTGTGTGTCATTCCAAAGCTTGGTGGTGACGAACAGGTCTTTACGCGCCACACCCGACGCGCGCAGGCCCTCGCCCACGCCGCTTTCGTTGCCATAGATCGCCGCGGTGTCGATCAAGCGGTAGCCGGCCGCCAGCGCCTCTTTCACGCAGCGCGAGGCCTCGTCGTCGGGAATCTGCCAGACGCCCAGGCCAAGTTGCGGAATCGTATTGCCGTCGTTCAATTTCAGGATGGGAACTGTCGCCATGTGACCTCCGAATTGACTAGCGGGTATGCGAACCGCCCCGCGGGCGGGGGGCAACATGACTTCATGATAGCGCTCTATCGGGGCGGGCTTGCAACCAGGCGTTGCCAGCGACGGAATCGCGTCGGCGCCTGGCGTGGGACTGGCGCAACAGAAGCTGCAAGCGGCGCACTGTGCAGTGCGCCGTGACCGACCCGGGCGGCGCTTCATTCCGGAAACTCGCGGCAAAGGGTTCTTGATTCAGTACTCGCCGCCACGCGACCGCCCGGTTGTCAGCGACGGTCTCGCCGCGGGCGGGCGACATCCGCCGCGTCCCCGACGCATCGCTTCACGAACGGCACGCCGGGATGCCGCCCGCATGACGGCTCGCGCTCGGCCAGCCTGATACTATCCGGGCTCTGTCCGACCCCGTCGATCAACATCAGGCCCCGTTCGCGTCAGCGCGACAGCGCGAACGCGTTCCCGACGAGCGCGCACGTCATCGCCCGCGCCGCCTGCTCGGGATAAGCGGCGCCGAGCCATCGCGGCCCGGGACAGCACGTTCTTTTCGATACCATTGCCAGATCAGCTGGCGCGGCTGCCTGCCGCGCTGGCACAAACCCAAGGCCATTCATAAGGCCGTTATCCTCAAAGGAGAGAAACATGCGTCGTGCAACCTGGGCACTGGGCCTGCTGCTGTCGGCCGGGCTGGCCGCGCCCGCCCTCGCCGCGCCGGCCGCCGCCGCGCCGGCCGCCGCTGCGCCGGGCGCCGCTGCGCCGGGCGCCGCTGCGCCGGGCGCCGCCGCGCAAGACTTCCCGACCAAGCCGGTGCGCATCATTGTTCCGCAAACTCCTGGTGGCGCCTCAGACACGCTGGCACGCATCATGGGGCAGCAACTCGGCGACAAATGGAAGCAGACGGTAGTCGTCGAGAACCGTGCTGGCGCCGGGGGTAATGTAGGCATGGAAGCGGTGCTGGGCGCGCCGCCCGATGGCTACACGCTGCTGATGAGCTACGTGGGTACCCAGGCCATCAATGGCTCGCTGTACAAGCAGCTGAAGTTCGACCCAGGCACCGATTTCGTGCCGGTGGCCACGCTCGCAACGCTTCCCTTCGTGCTGATCACGCGGCCCGATTCGCCTCTGAAGTCGGTTGGCGACCTGGTGCAGGCGGCCAAGCAGGGCCACGTGACGTACGGGTCGGCAGGCAACGGTTCGGTGAACCATCTGCTGGGCGAGATGTTCAGCACCGCCGCGCAAGTTCCCATGCAGCACGTGCCCTACCGCGGCGCCGCCCCGGCGCTGCAAGACCTGCTGGGCGGCCGAATCGACGTGGTGTTCACCAGCCTGCCGTCTGTCGCGGGCTCCATCAAGAGCGGTGCCCTGCGCCCGCTCGCCGTCACCAGCGCAAAACGCGCGAAGTCGTTCCCGGACATCCCGACCATTGCGGAAGCCGGCTTCACGAGTTTCGACGTAAACCCCTGGTTCGGCCTGATGGCGCCCAAGGGGACTCCCCCCGAACGCGTGGATCAGATCAACAGCATCGTCAATGCCACGCTCGCTGAACCCAAAGTAGCGGAAAGCTTCGCCGCGCAAGGCGCCGAACCCTACGCGACCAGCCCCGCAGAGTTCGCGCAGATACTCGCTGCCGACGTGGAACGGTGGAGTGAAGTGGTGCGGGCTTCCGGGGCCCAGGTCGATTGAACCGGCGCGCGGGGCGCGCCCGAGGCCGGTTTATCAGCGCCGGCCGAGCCCGCTGCCCCTAGGCGCTCTGCCCAGCGCAGTGCCGCCCGGCGGATCGCTGCCCGGCGGATCGCTGCCCGGTAGAGTGCCGCCCAACTGCCCCGCTAGGGGGCCAGCTTGAAACCCTGATCAGTTCCCCATTTGTCGGTTTCCCGCAGCCATTTGGCGCCGCATTCCAGGCAGCGGAAGTGGTCCTCGCGGCAACCTTCGCGTCCCTTCACGCTGGGATGCACGAATCCTTGGTGGCCCAGCCCCGCATGGGGAGGAATACCCGGCACGCCCGGCGTGATGGCCTGGCACCCTGCACACATTACGCTCATGACCTACCTCTAGACAATAGTTGCCAAATTGTAAAGGAATTAGTCTGTAGCGTTATGCCAGGCAGTTAAATAGATTGCAAACTCTCGTAGCAGGTGGCGAGGTGATAAGGCGTCGTGGACGGCATGTCGCCGCGCACCACTGCGCCATGGGCGTCCAGGCATTCGCGCCAGCCTGTCGGTGTGATGAACCGGCGTCGCAGCGCCTGGAGCTGGGCGCCGAGTGCCGCGGGATCCGTAACGGCCAGATAGCGTGCGTATTCGGTCTGCGCCCACAGGCGCTGCACGGAATCGAGCACTTGCCCACCTTCGTGTAGCGACGCCAGTACTCCCGCCGTGTCGCGGTCCACGCCATGACGCCTCGCCCAATCACAACCACGCGGAACGGCCAGGGGCAATTCAAGTCCGGCGAACACCGCCGGGGCGCTGCCGAGCAACACAAACCATTCGAACTGGTGGCCAGGTTCGATGCGATTGCCAGGGGTGCCCACCGGGGCCTCGGCGATGCATTGGGTGGCCGCATGGAGAAAGGCGTCGGCCACCCCTTGTGCGATATGGCGCAAATTCTGCGCAAACCAGGCCGGCTCGGCCACGCGGGCGGCCGCCAGGTAAGCCTCGGTCAAGTGCATCATGGGATTCTGCGCCGGCCCCGCCCGCGGTTCGCGCCAGTCGGACGACAGGGCCGCCTCGTACAAGCCGTCGGGCCGGCGGAAATGCTGCTCGACCCGTTCGGCCGTCTGCAACATGGCATGGCGCGCGTCCGCATTGCGGGTACGTTCGAAATACGCCGCGCACGCGAAAATGACGAACGCGTGTGTATATAGATCTTGCGTAGCGTCCAGCGTTTCGCCGTGCGGATCGACGCTGTATCGCCAGCCGCCATGGCGGTCGTCGCGAAAATGGCGCAGCAAGGCCTCGAACAGGCGATCGGCGTGCCGCACGTGACCGGACTCGGGAGCGCGCGCATAGATGTACAACTGGCGCGCGCACGCCATCGCCCGGTAGCGCTGCGGCGGCACCGCAAGGGTGCTGTCGCCGTGCAGCGACTCGTAGGGCAGGCCCACGTTCGCGTTGAAGCCGGCGTCGCACCATAGCGCCAGAATCACTTCATTGAAGTGCTGGCGCAGGGTCTGGACAGTAAGCTGAAGATCGGAAGCCAACGGAGCGCCCATCGATACCTGGCGCGGGGGCGCGCGCCTGAAATGACGAAGCAGCGACGATAACCCGGATTTGTGCCGCCGTCGGGCCACGTATCGAAACCAGGTCATGGCGCGCGCACCCTGCCAGCTTCCTGCGCCCCACGAGCGTCGTCAGCGGAAGATGTTTTCCTCTACCCAGTTCTGGGCGAAGATTTCTGCGCGATCGCGCGCCTCGTGCAACGACGCGCAGTCGCCCAGATACGAAAAGGCGGCATCGACTTCGGTGCCTCCTTCGGCCGTCACCGTCAGCAGTACACCGTATCCGCCGGTATCCATGGCCGCTGTGGATACGTCGATCAGTACTTCCTGGTCATGATGCTGCATGGCTGCCTCCCAGTCGGTTACCAAAACGCGTGGATCCACGCGCGGCGCTGGCGGGTTCCGTTGGAAAGGTCCGCTATCGGTTGGACCCGCAAGCGACACGCAAGTTCATCTTAACGGCGCAGCCGCAACAGGGATACCCCGGCGTGCCGGGGCGCCCGCGCCGTGGACGCCCGCCGTCACCCTACTGCAGATGGATGGCGCCGGGCGCCTGCATACGAAGGGCCAGACGCCCCTTGCCGGTAAGCGACAGCCTACCCTGCCCCGCCTCTTGCACGCATCGAAGAATGAGCAAGCTTTCGGCCACATGCGCAGGCAGCTGGTCGGCTGCCACCGTCTCTGATTCGGCATCGGCCACGAACTGCAGCCAATGGGCCAACTCGCCCTGTTGAATTTTCATGCGCGCCATGCTCGTGCTGTTAAGTGGAAAAACGCTGTCTGTACGATAGCATGGGGCGTGCCTGCCCCCGATTCACCCCAGCAGCTCCGGCAATGACGACGCCAGCAGCGCGACGCCGGCGGCCGTCAGCAGGCCCAGCACGATCTTGCGAAACGTTGCATCCGAGATGCCCAGATAGGCTCGCGCGCCCAACCATCCCGGCAGCAGCATCGCCAGAATGGCAACGGCCAGAAAGGGGCCCATGGCGGCAGTGACCAGGCCTGTGGCCCCATACGAGGCCAGCGTGGCGGCCAGCATGGCCAGGTTGAAGTTCTGGATGATGGAGCGCTGCGCGTCTTTGTCCAGGCCCCGCAGGGTGCACCATAGCGTGGGCAGCACGCCGGTGAACCCGCCCAGCCCACCCATGATGCCCCCCAGGGCGCCCACAGCGGCGTCGGCCGCGCGGCCCCCCCGCTCTACGCGCGGAAGCCGGCTCGCGGCAAGCATGAATGGACACCATGTAGCCAGGAAGCCCCCTATCAGGGCCTTGAACCACGCTGGATTCAACAGCGGCAGAATCGCCACGCCTATCGGAATGCCCACCAGGCCGCCGGCCACGAAGGGCAACAGGCGCCGCAGGTCGAACCCCCTGCGCACGGTGAGCGCCGCCAGGATCTGCCCTGCCAGTCCGCATGCCACCGCCATCACGGCGGCCAGGCGCGGGTCCAACGACCAGGCCCAGAATGCCATGGCGACCATGCCGAAGCCGAACCCGGCGAGGCCCTGCACGAAACCGGCCACCGCCGCGCCGGCAACAACCAGGATCAGCGCACTATCCATCGACTCATCAGTTCCCGTTGCCGTATATGTCAGTCGCGGATCGTACTGCCTGATACGATTTTCCGCTTGCATCGTGCACGCTGCAGCACTAAATTGAAGTTGCCAGGCGTTCTGACACCCATGCGTGCGAAGCCAGGCAAGAGCGCCCCACACTCCCTGAGTTGGGGCGCTCTTTATTGCGCGTCTGCGGCGCCCTTCATTTCACGTTGCGCGCCCTCATCGCACGGTGGCAGCGCCCGCGATACACGGTTGTGACGCTCCGATTGCCCGCCCATAGTGCCCAGGCCCATGCGGACAGGCCGCAGGGCGTGCCCCGGCGCGCGGCGCAGATTTTTCCGGGCCGTTGGGCGTCTTGGTAACATGCCGCGCATGAGCCAGTTCCACCATCGCAACCTGCCCCACCTGTTATTGCACGCGCGCGAAACCCTGATGGCGCATTTCAGGCCCATTCTGCATCGCGCCGGCATCACCGAGCAGCAATGGCGCGTGCTGCGCACGCTCAGCGAACTGGAGCCCATGGAGCCCAATCAGATCGCCGCGCAATGCCAGATCCTGCGCCCCAGCCTGACCCGCATGCTGCTTGGCATGGAACAGGCGGGCCTGATCCAACGTACGCGGTCGCACGCCGACCAGCGCCGGCAGGACATCACCCTGACCCCCAAGGCGCGTCGCCTCATCGATGCCTTGCGCCCGCAAGTGGATGCCTGCTATCAGGGGCTCGAGTCCTCTCTGGGAAAAGAACGTCTGGAGCGCCTGTACCGCGACATCGACGAGGCGATCGAGCAGATCAAGCGTCATCCCCCGGCGTAGCCGGCGAACGGGCTTGCCAGCCCGATGGCCTTTCCGCATAATAGATAACGTGTTAACTACTTTGCGGAACCCGCCATGCTCGACACATCCACCATCCAGGCCCTGGCCGCGCGCCTGCACGAGGCCGAACGCAGCCGCACGCAGATCAGCCAGATTTCGCTGGAATATCCCGAGATCACCATCGACGACGCGTACGCCATCCAGCGGCAATGGCTGGAATTGAAACTGGCGGAAGGCCGCGTCATCAAAGGCCACAAGATCGGCCTGACCTCGCGCGCCATGCAGCAAGCCTCGCAAATCAACGAACCCGATTACGGCACGCTGTTCGACGACATGTTCTTCGAAGAGGGCGAGATTCCATCCAGCCGTTTTATTGCCCCCCGCCTGGAGGTGGAACTGGCTTTCATCCTGGCCAAGCCCCTGCGCGGGCCCGGCGTCACGCTGGCAGACGTGTTCAATGCGGTGGATTATGTCGTGCCCGCACTCGAAATCATCGACGCCCGCTCGCACATGATCGACCCCGATACCAAGCGTCCTCGCAAAGTGTTCGATACCATCGCCGACAACGCCGCCAATGCAGGCGTCGTGCTGGGTGGGCGTCCGGTGCGCATGCATGACCTCGACCTGCGCTGGGTCGGCGCGATCATGTCACGCAACGCCATCATCGAAGAGACCGGCGTGGCAGCAGGCGTGTTGAACCACCCGGCCAATGGCGTCGTGTGGCTGGCCAACAAACTCGGCCCGCGCGATGTAATGCTCGAACCGGGTCAGGTCATCTTGTCCGGCTCTTTCACACGACCGGTTTTCGCGAAGCCCGGCGACACCTTCGCCGTCGACTATGGCACATTGGGCAGCGTCAACTGCCACTTCGTCTGAGCACGCCATGGACATTCTCACGAACCAATTCAAGCGCGCCCTGCGCGCCGGACAGCCGCAGATCGGTCTGTGGGCCGGCATGGCTCACCCCTACCCCGCCGAAATCTGCGCCGGCGCCGGCTTCGACTGGCTGCTGATCGACGGTGAGCACGCGCCCAATACCTTGCAGACCGTGCTGGCTCAGTTGCAGGCGGTCGCGGCGTACCCCGTCGCCCCCGTGGTGCGCCCGCCGTGGAACGATTTCGTCCAGATCAAGCAACTGCTGGACGCCGGCGCGCAGACGCTGCTGGTTCCCATGATCCAGACCGCTGAAGAGGCAGCCGCGGCCGTGTCGGCCATGCGGTACCCGCCCGCCGGCATACGCGGCCTGGGCGCGGCGCTGGCCCGCGCGTCGCGTTGGAATCGCATCCCCGACTACATTCAACGCGCCAACGACGAGATGTGCCTGCTGGTGCAGCTCGAGACGCCCCAGGGGCTGCAGGCGCTCGATGAAATTCTCGCCGTCGAAGGCGTGGATGGCGTGTTCATCGGCCCGGCCGATCTGTCTGCCAGCATGGGCCACCTGGGCAACCCTGGGCATCCCGATGTGCGGGCCGCAATTGACGACGCCATCGTGCGCATCGTGCGTTCGGGAAAGGCAGCGGGCATTCTGCACGCCGATCCCGTCCAGGCGCGGCATTACCTGGACCTGGGCGCCACCTTTGTCGCGGTGGGCGTCGATGCCACCCTTCTCGCCCGTGCGGCCGAAAAGCTTGCGCAGGACTTCAAGGGCAAGCCGGCTACGACGGCACCCCGGGCAGGCGGGCCCTACTGACCCGCCGGCCGGCCCCTGCGGCCGGCCCGCTGCGTCTGGCTGGCTCCGGCGATCCACTCCGTTGGCGACTGCCGCTTGCGAACAGGGCTGCGGGGGCACGCCGCTTGCTGAACCGACATTACGACCAACCTGTAATAGGAACCGCATATGAACGACAGCAAGCAGCCATCAAGTCCGATCGACCCGTCGAAGATCGCTATCGATGACGAGGGTGACCGTCGCTATTGGAGCGAGCAGCTCGGGGTCACCATGGACCAGCTCGATGAGGCCGTGCACCAGGTGGGCCCGGCAGTCGAAACCGTACGCGATTACCTGGCTACGCCGGCATCGGGTCGTACCAGCTGAAGCCGTGCCTGAACCGGCATGAGCATGCCGGCGAAATGGTGCGGACGTGCGCGCGGCCATCTGTGCCATCACCGCCGCCCAGGCCACGTGGCGCGCTATCCCTGGCAGGCCGCCATTCCTTCATTGAAGTTGGCGCGCAACGCATCGATGTGCTGGAATTGGCGAGCGTAGTACAGCCGGGCCGTACTTCCGTTATCCCCGCGGGGTTCGAATTCTGTGAGGTACACCGTGCGCGAGCCATTGGTGGCTTGCAGGCGCCAGGCCTCCCACCGATCCTCGAACGCATGGAGCCGCAATTCAGGTGTGCTCGCGCCCGCCGTAGTGGTTTTCTCGAGATGTGGGCGCATGCACTCCGCCAGCGCGCGGGCGCCCAGCCTGCTGTCGCGCGTCTCGCGGCCATCCGTGTCGGCCTTGAATTCCGCAATGGGGTCGGACGCGCAGGCGGCCAGTGTCATCAGGCATCCCGCGACCAGTGGCCTTAAGATGGATTTCATCGTGATTCCTTGGTGTGGATAAAGAAGCAGCCGCGTAGGTTGCGCCAGCGCGATGCCCGGCGGCTTCGCGCATTATTACCGCAACGGGCTCAGGCGACCTGAGAAGCCGAAGCTCCCAGTTCGCCGGACCTGCGCAGATAGCCTTCCGGATACACCGAAGGCGAAGCCAGGCCCAGCACCGATTTCAGGCTGCGCACTTCTTGCGTGGGGCTGCGGCCGAACAGGCGCTTGAATTCACGGCTGAACTGCGAGGCGCTTTCGTAGCCCACTTGCGCGCAGGCGCTGGCGGCGCTCAGCCCCTGGCGTACCATCATCAGGCGGGCCTGGTGCAGGCGTATCGCCTTGATGTACTGGATGGGCGTGGTTGACGTCACTGCCTTGAAGTGCACATGAAATGCGGCCACGCTCAGGTTCGCATCACGGGCCAGCGTCGCAACATCCAGTTCACGCTGATACTGGGCGTGAATACGACGCAGCACCTTGGCGACGCGTCCGAAGCTGCCGCCCTGCAGTAAAGCCGCGCGCAAGCCGCCGCCCTGCTCGCCCATCAATACACGATATGTGATCTCGCGGTAGATCGACGGCCCCAGCAGCTTGGCTTCGACCGGCGAACCCAGGGCCTCCAGGAGGCGCAGCGTGGCGTCTTCAAGCTTGCCGTCCATGCGCGAGGCATACATGCTGACCGGCTGGGCTGCATATTCCGGACCGGACGCGTCCACGCCCATGACGAGCTCAGCCGTCATCGACGCGTCGATGCGCAGCGCCAGTCCCAGCAAGGGTTCTGACTCGCTGGCCTCGGTTTCGATATTGAAGGGCAGCGGCACCGACAGCACGAGGTAATGCTGCGCGTCATACACGTACATGGCACCTCCGTGGAACCCGCGCTTGCGCCCTTGCGCCACGATGACGATGCTCGGTTCATACAGCGCCGCCGTGCAGGCCAGGGGCGCGTTCGATCGCATGAAGGTGACCCCGTCCAGTAACGAGCGCGTATAGCCCTCGGAGGGCGCCAGCTGCTTCAACAGTTCGACCATGCGCGCCTGCCTCGGCGAGCGGGCCTCAGGGGCTCTGTCCATGTGTGATCCCGGGAAGAAGAGGAACAGGACAGAAGATACCAATTTTGCAGCACGTATCGCAAAGATCGAATAGTTTCAGGCAAACCTGGAAGACAAATGGGTCTTACCGCGGCACGCTCGCGGCCCTAGCATGCTTGTCATGGCGTAACGGTTGCCGCCCCGCCTGTCCACTATTGATCAAGGAAATACCCATGTCCACCCCCTCAAACGAAAAAGTCATACTCGTCACCGGCGCCAGCAGCGGCATCGGTGAAGCCACCGTCCGCCTGCTGGCGACGCGCGGCCATCACCTGGTGATAGGCGCCAGGCGCACCGACCGCCTGCAGGCACTGGCCGACACCTTGAACGCCGCCGGCGGCCATGTGCAGTACCGCGCGCTTGACGTGACCTCCCGCGAAGACGTGCAGGCCTTCGCCGACCACGCATTGCAAGCCCACGGCCGTATCGACGTCATCGTCAACAATGCGGGAATCATGCCCCTGTCGCCCATGGCCTCGCTGAAGGTCGACGAATGGGATCGCATGATCGACGTGAACATCCGGGGCGTGCTGCACGGCGTGGCCGCTGTGCTGCCCAGCATGCAGCGGCAAGGCTCGGGTCAGATCATCAACGTATCCTCGATCGGAGGATTGTCGGTGGTGCCCACCGCCGCGGTGTATTGCGCCACCAAATACGCCGTACGGGCCATTTCCGATGGCCTGCGTCAGGAAAATGACAAGCTGCGCGTCACCTGCGTATATCCCGGCGTCGTCGAGTCGGAGCTGGCCAACACCATTACCGACCCCGCCGCGGCAAGCGCCATGGAAAGCTTCCGCCGCATCGCGCTCAAGCCCGATGCCATTGCCTCTGCGATCGCGCATGTGATCGACCAACCCGCCGACGTGGACACCAGCGAAATCGTGGTGCGGCCCACCGCCGGCGTTTGAACTTGCCCTCATTCAAGGAGAATGTCATGACTCGTATCCGAACCCTGCTCACCGGCCTGCTTTTGGCCGGCCTGGCCCCGTCCCTTTCGCACGCCACCACGACCGAAGCGCGCGCAAAGCGAGGCGCCGAAGTGATCCTTGAATTGAATCGGGGCCAGGCCCAGGGCAATCTCGAAGCGCTGCGCAAGGAATTCCCGTTCCTGGCGGAGGCCACCGAAGCCTACGCGCTGGGCGATGTCTGGGGCCGCCCGGGCCTGGATCATCGAACGCGACAGCTGGCAGCGGTGGCCGTCATGGCGGCGCTGGGCGAAACGGCAATGATGCGCGTGCACGCGGGTTATGCACTGAACGTCGGCGTGTCTGAAGACGAGCTCAAGGAAATGATTTATCTGATCACTGTGCCGGTGGGTTTTCCGCGAGCGATCGCCGCTTCGCAAGCCTTGTCGCAAGTGTTCGAGCAGCATCGCAAGGCCGCGGCAAACTAGGCTTGCGGCGGGCCTCCTGCCCGCCAAAACAAAGGGGTGCCACATGCGCCTGCAATGAAAAAGGCCGTCAGTGGCAACCACTGACGGCCTTCAAACTGCTGGTCGGGACGGCGGGATTCGAACTCGCGACCCCTTGCACCCCATGCAAGTGCGCTACCAGGCTGCGCTACGCCCCGAAAGAAAAAGAGTATATCAGAACTGAAAAAAACCTGCATCAGCGACGCAGGTTTTTTTGTTCAAAACGCATATTGATTCAAGCCGAGGCTTGCGTCTGCGACGCGCCTCCCAATGCTTCGCCCAGCATTGCCGATACATTGCCGAGCTCGGCGCGCAGCGCCTGGATTTCGGTGGCGCTCAGGCGTACCGCTGCGTCCTGGTCGTGTGGCGTATCGCGTGCGTCACCCAGGCGATTGCGCGCGCCGCTGATCGTGAAGCCCTGCTCGTACAGCAGCGAACGAATGCGGCGGATCAGCAGGACTTCGTGATGTTGGTAGTAGCGGCGGTTGCCCCGGCGCTTCACCGGCTTGAGCTGTGTGAATTCTTGTTCCCAGTAGCGCAGGACGTGCGGCTTGACCTGGCATAGATCGCTGACTTCGCCAATGGTGAAGTAGCGTTTGGCGGGAATGGGCGGAAGCGCGGCAGTGGTTTCAGGACGAGTCATATCAGGATTTTATGCCGGCTGACGCCGGCGCTCCGATAACAATTACCGACAAAGGGTATCACTCCCCGTTTTGGTCGGCACCTGTGGCCGGATCGGCCTGTTCGACCACGCTTTTCAGCTTCTGGCTGGCGTGGAAAGTCACTACGCGGCGAGCCGCGATCGGAATGGTTTCGCCCGTCTTGGGGTTGCGCCCAGGGCGTGGCGGCTTGTTGCGCACCTGGAAATTGCCGAAGCCGGAAAGCTTCACCGGCTCGCCACGCGCCAGGGCGTCGCGGATTTCTTCGAAGAAGGTATCGACAATGTCTTTGGCTTCGCGCTTGTTGAGGCCCACTCGCTCGAACAGCAGTTCGGCGAGTTCGGCCTTGGTAAGCGTACGCGGCTCGACGAGCATGGTGTTTCCCTGGTTCAAGTGCGCTGGCGCGCGCCGTGGGCGCTGACCAGCGCCTGGTTGATACGGGCCAGGCAATCGGCCACCCGGGCTTCGTCCAGCGTGACTTCAGTGTCCTGTAGCCAGAAGCGGAACGCAAGGCTTTTCTCGGTAACAGCCTTGCCATCTTGCTGGCGGTCTCGCCACACGTCGAACACCCGGGCGTCCTGCACCACGGCCAGTTGCGGATCGGCCTGGATGGCGGCCGCGACCGTGTCCAGCATGGCTTGCGCGCTGACCGACAGATCGACCCACAGGGCAAGGTCGCGCACCACCACGGGCTGGCGGGACAATTCACGGACTTCAGGCAGGCGGCCCTGAGACAGTGCCTCGACTTCGAGTTCAAACACCACCGGAGCATGTTGCAGGTCGGATTGCTGAGCCCAGCGCGGATGCAGCTCGCCGATCCAGCCGACCGTCTGGCCATGCAGGTCGATGCGGGCGCTGCGCCCCGGATGCAGGGCCGGATGCGTCGCGGGTTCGAAACGCAGCTGCCGCGCCCGGGCGCCAAAAAGAGCCTCGACATCCATTTTCACGTCATAGAAATCCACCTGCCGAGCGGGCGTTCCCCACTGCTCTTCGACGGCCGGGCCCCAGGCGGCACCCGCCAGGCGCAAGGGTTGCCGCACGCCCGCGACGTCGAGTGGGCCATCAGCGTGCGCAGCATCGCGCAGGAACACGCGCCCCAGCTCGAACACCCGCACGCGCGTTTGCTTGCGGTTGGCGTTGTAGCGGATGTTGGCAACCAGCCCGGCAATCAGGCTGGAACGCATGACCGACAGATGGCTGGCAATGGGATTGAGCAGCCGAACCGGCTGTTCGTTGCCTGCGTAGTCACGTTCCCAGTCGGCCTCGACGAAGCTGTAGTTGACCACTTCCTGGTAGTCTTGCGCGGCAGCCATGCGGCGCAAGGCGTGCGGACCCCGGCGCTGCTCGGGCTGCGAGAACATCTGCGCGCGCGCCATCGGGGGCACGTCGGGCAGGCGCTCGAAACCATAGATGCGTGCCACCTCTTCAATGAGATCTTCTTCGAGCGACAGGTCGAAGCGATACGACGGCGGCTCGACAATGAAGTCATCGCCCACGACCTGGTACGGCAAGCCCAGCCGGGCGAATATCTGGCCGACTTCATCCTGGGTCACGGGCACGCCCAGCACCTTGTGGCAACGCGACAGCCGCATGCGCACCGGATCGCGGCTGGGCAGACGCGTGATCTGATCATCAATGGGGCCGGCCTGGCCGCCGCAGATATCGATGATCAGGCGGCTCAGGAACTCGAGGTGCTCGGGAATGCTGGCGTAGTCGACACCGCGCTCGAAGCGATGGCTGGCTTCAGAGCTGAACTTGAAGCGGCGCGCGCGCCCGGCGATCGCCTCGGGCCACCAGAACGCCGCTTCGACGTAGATGTTCCGGGTATCCAAGGTGACGGCGGTGGCTTCGCCGCCCATGATGCCAGCCAGGCTCTCGACCTGCTCGCCCGCTGCCACCACGCCGACGTTGCCGGCAAGCTCGACCGTCTGGCCGTTCAGCAGCTCGAGCGTTTCGCCCTCACGGGCCCAACGCACCTCGATGCCGCCATGGATCTTGTCGAGATCGAACACGTGCGACGGACGTCCGAGCTCGAGCATCACATAGTTGGAGATATCCACCAGTGCGGACACCGAGCGCTGGCCGGCGCGCTCCAGCCGCGATTTCATCCAGGCCGGCGTGGCGGCGCGCGCATCGACGCCGCGGATCACGCGGCCGGCGAACCGCCCGCACAGGTCGGGCGCCTGGATGGCCACGGGTACCCGCTCATCGAGCGTGACGGGCACGGCTTGCGCGGTGGGCACGGACAGCGGCGCGCCGGTCAGGGCCGCGACCTCCCGGGCCACGCCCAGGATCGACAGGCAGTCGGCACGATTGGGCGTGAGCTTCAGCGTGAACAGCGTGTCGTCGAGATCCAGCGCCTCGCGCAGCGACTGGCCGGGCTGCAAGGTGCCCGGCAGCTCGAGCAAGCCGCCGTGATCCTGGGACAGGCCCAGCTCGCGCGCCGAGCACAACATGCCGGCGGATGCCACGCCGCGCATCTTGGCCACGCCGATCTTCATGCCACCGGGCAATTCGGCGCCGACGCGCGCCAGTGGCACCGTGATGCCCTGCGCCGCGTTGGGCGCGCCGCACACGATCTGCAGTGGCTGGCCGGAGCCGTCAACCACCTGGCACACCCGCAGCTTGTCGGCATCGGGATGGGCCGCCACCGAAGTGATGCGCGCGACCACGACCCCTTTGAAAGGCGGCGCGGCGGGAGCCGTTTCTTCGACTTCAAGGCCGGCCATGGTGAGCCGATGCGCCAGTTCGTCGGTGGAAATCTCGGGATTGACCAGGGCGCGCAGCCAGGATTCGGGAAATTGCATGATCAGCCGTCGGTTATTCGTTGAACTGGCGAAGGAAGCGCAGGTCGCCTTCGTAGAACTGGCGCAGGTCGTTGACCCCGTAGCGCAACATGGTCAGGCGCTCGAGGCCTGAGCCGAACGCGAAGCCGATGTAGCGCTCGGGATCGAGACCGAAGTTGCGAACCACTTGCGGATGCACCTGGCCTGAACCGGAAATTTCCAGCCAGCGCCCGCGGTTGGGGCCGGACGTGAACATCATGTCGATTTCGGCCGAGGGCTCGGTAAACGGGAAGAACGACGGCCGGAACCGCACGACCAGGTCGTCGCTTTCGAAGAACCGCCGCAGGAAATCGGTGTAGACGCCTTTCAGGTCGGCGAAAGAGATATCTTCGGCGATCCAGAGCCCTTCGACCTGATGAAACATGGGCGAATGGGTGGCGTCGCTGTCGACGCGGTACGTGCGTCCGGGTGCGATCACCTTGATGGGCGGCTTGTGCATGCGCGCATAGCGCACCTGCATGGGGCTGGTGTGCGTGCGCAGCAGCAGCGGCAAGCCGTCACCGTCTTGCAGGTCGACGTAGAACGTGTCCTGCATGGAACGCGCGGGGTGATCCAGCGGATTGTTCAGCGCGGTGAAGTTGGTCCAGTCGTTTTCGATTTCGGGGCCGTCGGCCACGTCGAAACCGATGGAACGAAAGATTTCCTCGACGCGCTCCCAGCTGCGCGCCACAGGATGTATGCCGCCCGGCGCGCGGCCGCGGCCCGGCAGGGTGACATCAATGGTTTCCGCCGCCAGACGGGCATCGAGCTCGGCCTGCGCCAGCTCGGAGCGGCGCTGGTTCAGCAGCGCCTCGATCTGTTGCTTGGCCTGATTGATGCGGGCGCCCATTTCGCGCTTCTGCTCGGGCTCGAGCTTGCCGAGCCCCTTGAGCAGCGTGGTCAGCGCGCCTTCTTTGCCCAGGAAGCGCGCCTTGGCGTTCTCGAGCGCGGCGGCGTCGGTGGCCGCGGCAAAGCGTTGTTGGGCCTGGGAAACCAGGTCGTCAGCCAGTAGAGTCATGGATTCACAGCCTAAAAACAACGCCCCCACGCCACGCCTTGCCTGCAAGCCCGAAGGCCGTCTTGCCTGGGGGCGGCCCGGCAAAACGCAAACGGGGCCTACAGCCCCGTTTGCAGCGATGCGCGATGCGATGCGCGATCAGGCAGACAGCGCCGCCTTGGCCTGCTGCACGATCGCGGCAAAGCCGGCCTTGTCGCGAACGGCCAGGTCGGCCAGCACCTTGCGGTCGAGCTCGATCGAGGCCTTCTTGAGGCCGGCGATGAACACGCTGTAGCTCATGCCCTGCTCACGCACGGCGGCGTTGATGCGGGTGATCCACAGGGCGCGGAAGGTGCGCTTCTTGTTGCGGCGATCGCGATAGGCGTATTGCCCGGCGCGCATGACCGCCTGTTTGGCGATGCGGAATACATTGCCACGGCGGCCACGGTAACCCTTGGCGGCGGCAATGACTTTCTTGTGACGGGCACGGGCGGTAACACCACGTTTAACGCGAGGCATAGTGGATCTCCTTTATCAAGCGAAAGGCATCATGGCCTTGACGGAGGCCACGTTGGTTTCATGAACCGCCGCCGAACCGCGCAGTTGACGCTTGTTCTTGGTGGTCTTCTTGGTCAGGATGTGGCGCTTGAAAGCCTGGCCACGCTTGATGGATCCGCTGCCGCGAACCTTAAAGCGCTTGGACGCGCTTTTCTTGGTCTTCATCTTGGGCATGATGATTCCTACATTGTTGATGATTACATGAACCTCAGGTGCTTGCACGAAGGCAAGACTTGCCGAACCCGGGCCCACTTCTGGGGGTGCCTCGATCCGCATGCGGCTTGCGGGCGTGGCCTGCACGGCCGTGCGCCCCGGCCAGAACCATGCCGTTCCGACCAGCAAGACCACGATAGCGGTCAAAGCGTACTTCACCCGGCTTGCATGACTGGCAAACCAGGAAAAGCCCTTGATTATAAGGTGATTTCGAGATTTTTGTCGAATCGAGCCCCCGGCTAGCGCAAGGTGCAGCGATACTGCAGGGCCTCGGCCACATGGCGCGGCAGAATTCGCGGCTTCGCGTCAAGGTCGGCCACCGTACGAGCCACCCGCAATGCCCGGTGTGCCGCGCGCGCCGAGCCGTGCAGGCGTTGCATGGCCTGCTGCAACAGGTTGCGCCCATCGGCCTCCAGCACACAGAAATCCTCTAGCGCGGCGCCGTGCAGCCCGGCATTGGGACCGCCCTGGCGCTGTTGCTGCAGCGCGCGGCAATGGGCCACCCGCGCACGCACCGCCTCGGACGGTTCGCCGGGGGGCGCCTCCAGCCAGTCGGGCGCCGCGGCCGGCAGCTCGATCGCCAGGTCCAGCCGATCGAATAGCGGCCCGGAAATCTTGCCCAGGTAGCGGGCCACCTGGTCAGGCGTGCACCGGCAGGCACGCGCCGGATGCCCTCGCCAGCCACACGGACAGGGATTCATGGCCGCTATCAGTTGGAAGCGCGCAGGATACTGCACCGTGTGCCGCGCGCGGGCGATCGCCACCCTGCCCGTCTCGAGCGGTTCGCGCAGTGATTCCAGGGCGCGCCGGTCGAATTCGGGCAGCTCGTCGAGGAACAGCACCCCGTTGTGCGCCAGGCTGACCTCGCCCGGGCGCGGCCGCGCCCCACCGCCGATCAGGGCGGCGGCGGTGGCGCCATGGTGCGGCGCCCGGAAAGGCGGGTGACCCTGCAGCGCCGGCGCCACCCCGGCCGGAGCGGCTAGCCCTGCCAGGGCGGCCGCCTCCAGCGCCTGTGTCCGCGACAGCGGGGGCAGCAATCCGGGAAGCCGCTGCGCCAGCATGCTCTTGCCCGCCCCGGGCGGACCCACCATGAGCAGGCTGTGCCCGCCCGCGGCGGCGACTTCGAGCGCGCGGCGCGCCATGCTCTGGCCTCGCACGTCAGCCAGGCAGGGCAAGGGCTCGGCGGCGGGCCACTCCCCCGGCTGCGCCTGCGGCAAGGCCGTCGCGCCGGTCAGGTGCGCCACGACGTCGGCCAGCGTTCCGGCTGCCAGCACTCGCAAGCCGGGGACCCAGGCGGCCACCGCCGCGCTGGCACCGGGAAGCACCAGCATCGCGCCGGGCTGCTCGCGCGCCACGGCCAAGGCCAACGGCAATGGCGTGCCGACAGGCACCAGGGCGCCGGTCAGCGACAACTCGCCTGCCAGGACGAAGTCCTGCAGGCCGGAGGGCGCCAGACCACCCGCCGGGCCGGGCACCGCTACCTGGCCTGACGCCAGCAACACCCCCACCGCAATCGGCAAGTCGAAACGCGCCGACGCCTTTGGAAGATCGGCCGGAGAGAGGTTGACCGTGATGCGGCCGTTCGGAAATTCGAACCCACTGTTGACAATCGCCGCCCGGACCCGCTCGCGGCTTTCGCGCACTTCGGTGTCCGGCAGACCAACGACCGTGAACGCGGGCAGGCCCGGACCCAGGTGGGTCTCGACCCGCACGGCGGGCGCCTCGGCGCCCGCCAGGGCACGGCTGGAGAGTATGGAAAGCGTCATGGCGGCCCCCCTTTCCGGGAAAACCGCCAGTATGCGAGTCAGGCCGCCGCGCGGCAGTGCCGGCGCGACCCGAATGTCACGCCCGCCTAACCCGCGTCAGGCTTGCTTTCCATCGCCGCGACGCGCAGTTCCAACTGGCGCACCTGAGCGTCGAGCTGGTCGACCCGCTCGCGGGCGCGCGCCAGCAAGTCGGCCTGCACATCGAATTCTTCGCGCGTGACCAGGTCCATCCTGGTGAACGCCTGCCCCATCATGGCCTTGACATTGCGTTCCAGATCGGCGGCCGGGCTGCGTGCGATCAGGTCAGACAGGTTCTTCTGGAGATCTTCGAGCCATTGCGTGCGGTTCATGACATCCTCGCATTCATGTTCAGTGCGTACAGTGTAGGCGAACGTGTAGGCGAACGCCCCCGCACGCCGGCGTCGGCCGGGCAAAAAAATGGGCGGGCCGCACGCGGCACCGCCTCAAAGCACAGGAGAAAACCGAATCGCCATCTGGCGACTCCCAGAAGCAATCACACCCTGAGGTGCTGGCCGCAACCGATGCGGCATGAGTTGATTCTTGCTGAGGCCGGCCCGACCCACAAGCGCCGCATGTAATCCGGCGTTTCAATGCCGACGACACATCTGTGTCGAATTGCGGGCCAATTCTGACGTAATTCGGGCCGTCGATCGGCGGCAAAGCGCGCCGGACAAGGCTGTCGGCCCGCCTTGCCGGCGCCTCGCTTCCGGCTTGCCTGTCGGGCAAGGCGGCCGGAGGGGCAGCAATTCGATACAACACAAAGGTAGGACGAATATTTTGTTGCAGGACGCCCCGCCGCGGTGCCATGCACCGCCATGGGGCAATCATGCACGCCGACGCGCACCGATATGGAGCGCCTGCGGACTCACCCGAGTGGCCCTGCCCCTACGGCCACGGCAGAAGGTCAGGCACCGACTTGGCATGGATGTTGCTTGATTGGGCTTGCCTGAGTGCAACCACGAGAGGAATTGCCATGAAACTCATCATCGCCATCATCAAGCCCTTCAAGCTCGACGAAGTGCGGGTGGCTCTGTCCGGTATCGGCGTCCAGGGCCTGACCGTGACGGAAGTCAAAGGCTTCGGCCGCCAGAAGGGCCATACCGAACTTTACCGGGGAGCGGAATACGCCGTTGATTTCCTGCCCAAGCTGCGCGTCGAGGCCGCCGTGCCTGACCACCTGGTCGATCAGGTCATCGACGTCATCGAGCAGGCCGCCCGTACCGGCAAGATCGGGGACGGAAAGATTTTTACCGCGCCCCTGGAGCAGGTGATCCGGATCCGGACCGGAGAGTCCGGCGAGGCCGCGCTGTAACCACAACGATAAAGAAAATGCATTGGAGCCTGAAAAATGGATAAAGCGGATATCTCCTGGTTGCTTGTTTCCACCCTGCTGGTGTTGATGATGGCCGTGCCCGGCCTGGCGTTGTTCTACGGCGGCCTGGTGCGCAGCAAGAACGTGCTGTCCGTATTGCTGCAGGTGCTGTGCACCTTCGCGCTGGGCGTGGTCCTGTGGTTTGCCTACGGCTATTCCCTGGCCTTTACGGAAGGCAATGCCTTCTTCGGCGGCCTGTCGCGCACCTTCTTCTCGGGCATGTTCACGCCCGCCGACGGCTCGTTCGCCATGTCGGGCACCCTGACGGAACTGCTGTTCGCCTCGTTCCAGGCTACGTTCGCGGGGATCACCTGCGCACTCATCGTCGGCAGTTTTGCCGAGCGCGCCCGCTTCTCGGCCGTGTTGGTGTTCACGGTGATCTGGTTCACCTTTGCCTACGTGCCCATCGCGCACATGGTCTGGTTCGCGTCCGACACCGCGCCTGGCCTGCTCAACGCCCGCGGCGCGCTCGATTTCGCCGGCGGCACCGTGGTGCACATCAACGCCGGTGTGGCCGGCCTGGTGGGCGCCTATGTGGTCGGCAAGCGCCTGGGCTATGGCCGTGAAGCGATGCAGCCGCACAACCTGCCGATGACTTTCATCGGCGCGGCCCTGCTGTGGGTGGGCTGGTTCGGCTTCAACGCCGGCTCGGCCCTGGCCGCCGACGGTGGCGCCACCCTCGCCTTTTTCAACACCATGATCGCCACGGCAGGCGCCGTGCTGGCCTGGCTGTTCACCGAATGGGCCGTGAAAGGTAAACCGTCGATGCTGGGCGCCGCGTCGGGCGCCATCGCCGGCCTGGTCGGCATCACGCCCGCAGCCGGCCTGGTGGGCCCTGGCGGCGCGCTGATCATCGGCATTGCCGCGGGTGTGGTCTGCGTATGGGGTGTCAACGGCCTCAAGCGCATGCTGCGCGCCGACGACGCGCTGGATGTGTTCGGCGTGCACGGTGTGGGCGGCATTGTGGGTGCGCTGCTCACGGGCGTGTTCAACGCCCAGGTCCTGGGCGGCCCCGGCCTGGCCGATGCTGGTGAAATACTGGGCCAGGTATGGGTGCAGCTCGAAGGCGTGCTGCTGACGATCGTATGGTCGGGCGTCGTGGCCTGGGTTGCCTACAAGATCGCCAATGCTCTCTGCGGCCTGCGTGTGCCTGAAGACCAGGAACGCGAAGGACTGGACGTCACCAGCCACGGCGAATCGGCGTACCACAGCTGATCGACCTGTACGGCTGCAAGGCCCGGTGTCCGACCGCCCCGCGCGGCAGGCCACCGGGCCTTGTCCATTGAGGAACGTGCCACTGCCGGAGTTCGGGGGCACCCGGCACCTGGGGTGCGCTCAAGCGGCACGCAGTGACAACCCTGCCCGCCGCCGCGGCAGCATGGGGATGTGTCGCCATTGCGGCGCATGTCGGCAGCCGGCCGGGAACGCGCCATGGACTCGCGCCAGGCCCCGGCTCGGGGCGCGGCTCAGGCGGGATCTTCGACTTCGCCCAGGTAGGCGGCCCGCACCTTGGGATTGGTGAGCAGCTTGCCCGCCGGGCCGGAAAGCGTGAGCGATCCGGACTCCATCACATAGCCGCGATGGCTGTGCTCGAGCGCCAGCTTGGCGTTCTGCTCGATGAGCAGGATGGTGACCCCTTCGGCGGCCACCGTACGTACCACCTCGAACACTTTTTCCACCATCAATGGCGCCAGCCCCATGGAAGGCTCGTCCAGTAGCAGCAATTTGGGTCGGGCGATCATCGCGCGCCCCATCGCCACCATTTGCTGCTCGCCGCCCGACAGGGTGCCGGCGGCCTGCTTGCGCCGCTCGGCCAGGCGCGGAAACAGCGTAAATACGCGCTCGGTATCCCGACGCACCTGCGCGGTGTCACGCCGCACGTAGGCCCCCATGGCAAGGTTCTCTTCGATGGTCAGCTGACCAAAAATGCCGCGGCCTTCGGGAACCATGACGAGGCCGCGCCGCACGAGCTCGAATGACTTGCATCCGTTGATGCGCTGCCCGTCATAGGTGATGTCGCCCCCAGACGGCGGCACCAGCCCGCAGATCGCCCGCAGCGTAGTGCTTTTGCCCGCGCCGTTGGCTCCGATCAGGCAGACCAGCTCGCCCGCGTCGACACGCAGGTCGATGCCGCGCACCGCGCGTATACCGCCGTAGGCCACCGCCAGGCCGCGCAATTCAAGTAAAGGTTGGGAGACACTCATGTTGCCGCTCGCTCTGCTTGGGCGGGCGCATCGTGGGCCGCGCCCGCGCCCAGATAGGCCTCGATCACTTTGGGATCGCGCTGCACCTGGGCAGGCTTGCCCATGGCCAGCACCTTGCCATATTCCAGCACCAGCACGCGGTCGCACAGCCCCATCACCAGCTTCATATCGTGTTCGATGAGCAGCACCGTAATGCCGTCGCTACGGATCTTTTCGATGAGCTGGCGCAGCACCAGGGTTTCAGAGGCGTTCATGCCGGCGGCGGGCTCGTCCAGCGCCAGCAGCTTGGGTTCGGTGGCCAGCGCGCGTGCGATCTCCAGCCGCCGCTGATCGCCATACGGAAGCGAACGCGCCACGTCATTCGCGCGCGATCCGATGCCCACATAATCGAGCAGCTCGTGCGCGCGACGTTCGATGGCGGCCTCTTCGGCGCGCTCGGCGCGGGTACGCAATATGGCACCCAGCACGCTGGCGCTCGTACGCGCGTGACGGCCTATCATGACATTCTCGATGGCGCTCAGGTTGGCGAACAGACGGATGTTCTGGAAAGTGCGGGCCAGCCCGGCCTGAGCCACCTCATGGGGCTTGAGCCCCGTCAGGGGCGCGCCGTCGAACGTGCAGCGCCCTTCTTCGGGGATATACAGGCCGGTCAGCACATTGAACAGCGTGGTCTTGCCCGCACCGTTGGGGCCGATCAGCCCATAGATCTCGCCCCGGCGTATGTCGAAACTGACGTCACTCAGCGCGCGCAGTCCGCCAAAACGCTTGCCCAGCCCCTCGGCGTGAAGTATCGCGTTCATGCCTGGCCTCCGGTATGGCCGGCCAGCTCGCGCTTGCGCACGGCCGAGGGCCAGAGCCCTGCCGGACGGAACAGCATGACGCACACCATGGCAAGGCCGAACAGCAGCATGCGTATGCCTTCGGGGTCAAGCACCACTTCGCCGAACACCATTCTCTGCACCGGTTCGACCACCGCGCGCAGGAATTCCGGCAGCGCGGCGAGCAAGATGGCGCCCAGGATGACACCCGGGATGTTGCCCATGCCGCCCAGCACGACCATGCAGAGCACTGATATCGATTCGGTGAGACTGAAACTTTCCGGGCTGACGAACCCCTGCATCGAAGCAAACAGCGAACCCGCCACGCCGCCGAAGGACGCGCCCATGGCGAACGCCAGCAGCTTCACGTTGCGGGTATTGATGCCCATGGCCTTGGCCGCGACCTCGTCCTCGCGCACGGCTTCCCATGCGCGGCCGATGCGCGAATTCTGCAGGCGCACGCACACCAGCACGATGAGCAGCGTCAGCCCCAGCAGCAGGTAGTAATACTTCTCGGGGCCGGTCACACGGATGCCCATCAGCGATTCGGTGCGACCGAACATGAATTCGCCGACCTTGAAGCCGTCGATGCGGTTGATGCCCTGCGGCCCGTTGGTGATGTTCACGGGCGCATTGAGGTTGTTCAGGAAGATGCGGATGATCTCGCCGAACCCCAGCGTGACAATGGCCAGGTAATCGCCCCGCAGTTTCAGCGTAGGCGCGCCCAGCAGCACGCCGAACAGGCAGGCCAGCGCCAGACTGATGGGCAGTATGGCCCAGAACGGCAGGTGCAGGCCGAAATGTGGCGAGGCCAGCAGAGCCCAGGTATAGGCGCCCACGGCGTAGAACGCGATGTAGCCCAGGTCGAGCAGGCCGGCGAATCCCACCACGATGTTCAGGCCCAGGGCCAGCATCACGTACAGCAACGCGAAATTGAGGATGCGCACCCAGCTCTGCCCGGCCATGCCCAGCACAAATGGCAACACCGCCAGCACGACGCCGATCAGAATCACGCCGGCGAGCGCACGAGGCGACATGCCCTGTTTTCTGAGTATGGCGTTCATGCACGGTCTCCCACGCGTTCACCCAGCAGGCCCGACGGCCGGAACACCAGTACCAGCACCAGCACCACGAAGGCGAACACATCCTGGTAGTGGCTGCCCAGGAAGCCGCCGGTGAGATCCCCGATGTAGCCGGCACCGAGCGATTCGATGATGCCAAGCAACAGGCCACCGGCCATTGCCCCCACCAGATTGCCGATGCCGCCCAGCACGGCCGCCGTGAACGCTTTCAAGCCAAGCATGAAGCCCATCGTGTACTGCGCGACACCGTAGTAGGTGGTGACCATCATGCCCGCCACTGCGGCCAGCGCCGAGCCGATCAGGAACGCCGCCGAGATGACGGTATTGATGTTCACGCCCATCAGGCCGGCCACCTCGCGGTTCTGCGCCGTGGCCCGCATGGCAGTACCCAGCCGCGTTTTGTGCACGACCGCCAGCAGCGCCCCCATGATCAGCGCCGCGATCAGCACAATGGCCATCTGCAGCGAACTCATGCGCGCGCCGGCCAGCTCATAGACTTCGGGCTGCAGCACCTGCGGAAAATTCAGATAGTTGCGGCCCCACACCATCATGGCCACGTTCTGCAGGATGATCGAAACACCTATGGCGGTGATGAGCGCGGCCAGACGCGGCGCGCGGCGCAGCGGGCGGTAGGCCAGGCGTTCTGTCGTCCAGCCCACGCCCATGCACAGAGGCACCGACACGAGCAGCCCGAGGCCCAGCACCGCGAACGCCGACACAGTGGGATCGCCCCCCACCAGGGCCGCGGCGAGCATGGTTGCCGCCATGGCCCCGATCATGACGACATCGCCATGCGCGAAATTGATCAGTCCGATGATGCCGTACACCATCGTGTAGCCCAGCGCCACCAGCGCGTAGACGCTGCCCAGCGTCAGGCCGTTAATAAGTTGTTGTATGAAGATATCCATAAGGCCCGCGCATTACAGGTGCATACCGAAGAGAAGATCGTGGGGCCGGCCAAGGCGGCCCCTCCAGATAACGGGCCGCGGAGGTCGGGCCGTGCAGGTCGGGCCGCGCAGGTCGGGCCGCGGAGGTGAGCCGCGCAGTCGGGCGGCATGTCACATGCATGCCGCCCGGCCACGCGCGCCGGGGCCGCACTGGCCGGATCACGCGGGCCGCCCGCGAGCGAGCCAGGCGCGCCGGCCGTGATTCCGGCCCTGGCCCCGTGGCACATGACCAGTGAGGCAGCCATCCGGCGGCGCGGGCGCAATACGCTCGCACAGGGCCGCTCGGCTCAGTTCGCCTGGCTCACCATCGTTTCGACCATTTCCCACTTGCCATTCTTCACTTCATAGATCGTGACCGAAATTTCTTTCAGGTCGCCCTTGGCGTCGTAGGCAATGTGCTCGCTGGTGGCGCCCTTGCGCTGCAGCTGGGCCAGCTTGGGCAGATAGTCGGAAGGATCGGCGGAGTCGGCTTGCTCGATGGCGGTGATCATGTTCCACGCACCGTCGTAGGCATAAGGCGCATACACGCCGGGCGCCTTCTTGAAGCGGGCTTCATACCGCTGCGCGAAGTCTTTGCCAGCCGCCATTTTCTCGAGCGGCACACCCGCCAGCGACGCATAGGTGCCGTCGGCGGCATCGCCGGCAAGCTTGATGAAGGTGTCGCTGCGCGTCATTTCGCCGGAGACCAGCGGTGCCTGCAGCCCAAGCCGCACCAGCTGGCGCTTCATGGGCCCCGACTGGGCATCAAGGCCGCCGTAGAAAATGGCGTCGGGGTTCGCCGCCTTGATGTTGGTAAGGATCGACGTGAAATCGTTGGCTTTGTCGGTGGTGTACTCGCGCCGCACGATTTCGCCGCCCGCCTTCTTCACGGCTTTTTCGACCTCGTCGGCCAGGCCCTGGCCGTAGGCCGTGCGATCGTCGATGATGGCGATCTTCTTGGCCTTGAGTTTCTCGACGATGAATTGACCCACCGCAGCACCCTGCTGGGTGTCGCTGGTCATCATGCGGAACGTCGTGTCATAGCCCTGGTTGGTGTATTCGGGCGAGGTCGCCATGGCAATCTGCGGCAACCCGGCTTCGTTGTACACACGCGAGGCCGGGATGGTGGTGCCGGAATTGAAGTGGCCCAGAATTCCGTCGACGTCTTCATCCACCAGTTGCTGAGCCACCTGCACGGCTGTGCGCGGGTCGGCCTGGTCGTCGCGGGACACCAGCACGAATCGTGCTGTCTCGCCGTCGATCTTGATGCCCTTCTGGTTGGCCTCTTCCAGCGCCAGCGTCAAGCCGTTCTGCATGTCTTCGCCGTAGTGCGATTGAGGCCCGGTAAGCGGCGCGGCGAAACCGAACTTGATGTCTTCGGCGTGCACGGCGCCGCTGATGCAGGCGGCAGCCAGAGCGGCCAGCAAGGCCGTGCGGGAAAATGCGCGTTTCATGATGAACCCTCCTGTGTGAATGGGGTAATACATGGCCCGTGCGCTCGTGGCGCAAGAGCCTTGTCATTGTCGACCTGTCTATGCTCGGGCGGTAAGCCCTACTCCGCCGGATCGGCGGACCTGCAAAAGTTGCACCGGATTTTCGATCAGGTGCAACCTGACACGCTATTGGCGATAACCCGCGTACAACCGACTTTTCATTTCGCGCATTGATTCCCTCGCGCTACCCGATGGACATCAGGCTGGCATTGCCTCCTGCCGCCGCAGTGTTGACGCTGACGGACCGCTCGGCAAGCAATTGCTCCTGTACGTAGGCCGCGCCGCTCGCCACCGCGTCTGACGTGAGGCCCTGGACGGTCAGAATCGGACCGCCACGCTCGGCAATGCGCTGGTTCCACGCCCGCAGCGCGTCGCCGTCGCCCTCGAACAACACGGCATGGAACTCGACCGCGTCGACCCCGGCGTCAGCCACCAGGCTCGCCGCGGCCTGAGCCCCCGCCCAGTCCCGCCAGGACCGTGCCGCCGGCGTGTCCAGGAACAGTGCTGCGTTGCCCGTGGCCTGCACGGCCGCATATTGGGCGCGTACGCCAGCTTCGGTAGCGGCGATGCACAGCACGGTGCCGCGAGGCATCAAGGTGTAGGTGTTCTGCTCGCCCGTGGGGCCTGGCAGCGCAAGAGCGCGCGGCAAGGGATCCGGCCCGGCCACGCTTGCCGGCAGCCCGGTCGGACGGGTGGCCAGCAGGCGGTACAGATACAGCGGGCCACCCGCCTTCGGCCCGGTGCCCGAGAGGCCCTCGCCTCCGAAGGGCTGCACGCCCACCACGGCGCCCACGATATTGCGGTTGACATACATGTTGCCGGCATGCACGCGCTGCGTCACGCAACCTATGGTCTCGTCGATGCGGCTGTGTACCCCGAAGGTCAGTCCATATCCCGTGGCGTTGATCTGATCCAGCACCTGGTCCAGTTCGGTGCGCGCATAGCGCAGCACATGCAGCACGGGGCCGAACACCTCGCGCTTCAGTTCACTGATGCTTCCGATCTCGATCAGCGTGGGAGGCACGAAAGTGCCGTGACGGCAGGCCGGGTCGAGCTCGACCTGGTCGACGCGATGGCCGGCGGCACGCATGGTGTCGATGTGCTGCAGGATGCTTTCCCGCGCTTCGGCGTCGATGACCGGGCCGACGTCGGTGCTGAGGTGATCGGGGTTGCCGACTCGCAGTTCACGCATGGCGCCACGAAGCATCTCGAGCACGTGGTCGGCGCTGTCTTCCTGCAGGCACAGTACGCGCAGCGCCGAACAGCGCTGTCCCGCCGAATCATAGGCAGAATCCAGTACATCGAACACCACCTGCTCGGCCAGCGCGGAGGAGTCCACCACCATCGCATTCTGCCCCCCGGTCTCGGCGATCAGGGGGATGGTGTGGCCGCGGTCATCGAGCCTGCCGGCCAGCGTGCGCGCGATCAGGCGCGCCACGTCAGTCGAGCCCGTGAACATCACCCCGTCGATCGCCGGGTGCGCGACCAGCTGCGCACCCACGGTTTCGCCACGCCCGGGCAGCAGTTGCACGGCGCCGGCCGGCACGCCTGCCTCGCGCAATATCTGTATGGCCTGCGCGGCGATCAGGCACGTCTGTTCAGCCGGCTTGGCAATGACGGTGTTGCCCGCCACGAGGGCCGCGGCCACCTGGCCTGTGAAAATCGCCAGCGGGAAATTCCAGGGGCTGATGCACAGCACCGTGCCCAGCGGCCGATGGGTGTCGTTGCTGAACTCGCGCTCGGCCTGGTCGGCGTAATAACGCAGGAAATCCACGGCTTCCCGCACTTCGGCGATGGCGTTGGGCAGGGACTTGCCCGCTTCGCGGACAATCAGGCCCAGCAGCGGCTGCATGCCTTCTTCGAGCAGTTGCGCGGCGCGGCGCAGGCATTGCGCGCGCTCCCCCACCGGGGTCGACTGCCAGATCGGCGCTGCATTGTCGGCAGCCTGCACGGCGGCCCGAACATCATCGGCCCCGGCCTCGATCACATGACCCACCACATCGCGATGATCAGCCGGATTGCGCACCTCTACGGCACGTTCGGCGTCCCAGCAGGCCTCGCCTTCTCCCAACAGCGGCAAAGCCTGCCACGGCGTGGCGGCACTGGCCAGCAACGACGCCGCCAGGGAGCCCAGGCGATGTTCGTTGGTCAGGTCGAGGCCGGCCGAATTGGCGCGCGCGCCACTGCCCGGAGGGCCATATAGGTCGCGCGGCAAGGGAATCTTTTCGTGCGGAGCGCCCAGGGGCGAGATGCGCGACGCCAACTCGACAGGGTCCGCGACCAGCTCGTCCACTGAAATGCTTTCGTCGCCGATCAGGTTTACGAACGACGTGTTGGCGCCGTTTTCGAGCAGGCGGCGCACCAGGTAGGCCAGCAGCGTTTCATGGGTGCCCACCGGAGCATAAATGCGGCACGGGCGGTTGAGTTTGTTCTGCGCGACCGGTCCCACGACTTCTTCGTACAACGGTTCGCCCATACCGTGCAGGCACTGGAACTCGTATTGCCCCGGATAGTAGTTCTGGCCGGCCAGGTGATATACCGCCGACAAGGTATAGGCATTGTGTGTCGCGAACTGCGGATACACCGCTTCGGGCGCGCCCAGCAGCTTGCGTGCGCATGCCAGGTAGGCCACGTCGGTATATACCTTGCGCGTATAGACCGGATAACCTTCCAGACCGTCGACCTGGGCGCGCTTGATCTCGCTGTCCCAGTATGCGCCTTTGACCAGACGCACCATGATGCGGTGACGGCTGCGGCGCGCCAGGTCAATTACATAATCGATGACGAACGGCGCACGCTTCTGGTAGGCCTGCACCACGAAGCCGATGCCGTTCCAGCCCTCCAGTTCGGGCGCCAGGCACAATGCCTCGAGCAGGTCCAGCGATATCTCCAGGCGGTCGGCCTCTTCGGCGTCGATGTTCAAGCCGATGTCGTAACTGCGGGCGAGCACCGTCAACGCTTTCACGCGCGGCAGCAGCTCGGTCATGACACGGTCGCGCTGCGCGCGCGAATAAGTAGGATGCAGCGCCGACAGCTTGATGGAAATGCCCGGGCCCTCGTAAATGCCGCGGCCGGCCGCCGACTTGCCGATGGCGTGAATGGCCTGTTCGTACGACGCGTAGTAGCGGTCCGCATCGGCGCTGGTGGTAGCGGCCTCGCCCAGCATGTCGTACGAATAGCGAAAGCCCTTGGCCTCGAGCTTGCGGTTGTTGGCCAGCGCTTCGGAAATCGACTGGCCCGAGACGAATTGCTCGCCCATCATGCGCATGGCCAGGTTCACCCCCTTGCGCACCAGGGGCTCACCGCCCTTGCCGATCAGGCGCGTCAGGGCCTTGGAGAGCGACTGCTCGCTGTTCACCGCCACCAACTTGCCCGTGAGCATCAGCCCCCAGGTGGCGGCGTTGACGAACAGCGACTGGGACCCGCCCATGTGCGAGCGCCAGTCGCCCCGCGAAATCTTGTCACGGATGAGGGCGTCCCGCGTGGCGCTGTCGGGAATGCGCAGCAGGGCTTCCGCCAGACACATCAGCGCGACGCCTTCCTGGCTCGACAGCGAAAACTCGTGAATCAGCCCTTCGACGCCGCCGCCTCGGCCCTTGTCGCGCAGGGTGCGCACCAGCCGCGCGGCCATGGCATGGATCTTCTCGGGCTGCGGCATACGCGCCTGGCCCAGTAACAGCGGCACGCATTCCGGCTCGGGCCGCCGATACGCAGCCGTAATGGCGGCGCGCAACACCGACTGCGGTTGCACATCCTGGCCGAACTCGAAGAATGGCGGCGTGGTCGGCGGTCCGACAGCATCGTGGCTTTCCGCGTCGCCCTCTTCCTGCGACAAATGCGAAATCTCGGCCGGCAAGTGCCCCCGTTCGATTTTCTCTAGATAAGCCAGCAACGCCTGCTTGTGCAGCCAATGTGGCGTACAGCTCAATTTTTGCGCCGCGGCTTTCAGGCGGTCGCGCAAGGTGTCATCCACCTTGACGCCCAGTGTCGTGCTGGCCATGATGTATCGGATCCTTGACTCGGTGATTACAGCGCGGCGCCGTAGTCAGGCCTGGCCGGACGCAGGTGTCGCGCATTACAGTTTGCCACGCGAGGGCGCGGCGGTACAACCGAATACTAAGGAAGATACAACCCGGTTTATATAATGGTTAACCTTTAAGGGTTTACCCTAATCACGTGCAACCGAGTAGTGCGACCTGCCCATTCGGGGCGGTGGCCCGCTGCCCTTGAGCCTGGACCGCCGAAGCAATGGTGTCGGCTAGCAGAGCCACCGCGCCCTGCTGGGCCTGGACCAGCGCGGCGACCCCGGCCCCGACTGGCGCAACTTCGACCGCGCTGCGGCAGACCAGCGTCCGTCCCTTCTTGTGGTTCACCGGTCGCACCCGCCAGGTGGCATCCAGCCGTGCCGGCCCTTGCGCCACCATGTCGAAGCGCTGCACGTCAACCTGCACGCGCCAGACGGGCGTGCCGCTGACGGGCTGCAGCGTCTGGACGTTCAGCGCGCCCAACTTGCGGGTCAGCGCGTCGGACAAGGCGCTGCCGATTTCATCGGCCAAGGGAGCGCTCCAGCGATGTGAATACAGGGGGATGAGTTCGCCCTCTCCGTCGCGCTCGCGCAACATGATCTGGGGCTGGTCGGCCTGCAGGGGCACGGACACGGGGGTGATCTCGATCTGGAAATCGACTGGGGCGACAGGCGCCGGCTGGCTCTGAACGGCCGGTTGCAGCGTATAGAACTGGGCAGGCGGCGATGTGCCGCATGCGGCCAGCAGCGCCGAAGCAGCCAAGAGAAGCGGAAGGCGTCGGGAATTTCGCATTGATCAGTTCCTGGGTGCGCCGGGCAGCTGATCCGGACCACGACCGCGGATCAGGGCCTGGGGATTGGCCTGCAGGTAATCAGCCAGGGCGCGCAACGAGCGCGCCGCACGGCCCAGCTCCTGCATGGCGCGTTCGGCATTCACCGGCAAGCTGGCATCGTTGGCCAGCAACTGGTTGATGTTGTCCAGCGACTGGCGCGCCGCGCGCAGCGTGGCGCGCGCCTCGGGCGCCAGGCTCTTGTCCAGATTGTTCATCAGCTTCGAAGCGCTGGACAGGGTGCTGCGCAAGTCGCGGCCGATTTCCTCGAACGGAATCTTATCGATCTTGGCGACGATATTGGTCAGTTGCTGCTGCAACTGCTCGAGATTGCCGGGCACCGTGGGAATCATGATCGGGTCGGTCATCTTGAAGTCCACCGGCGCGGCCTTGGGGAAATGCTCCATCACGATGTACAACTGCCCGGTCAGCAAGTTGGCGGTGCGCAGCTGTGCGCGCAGGCCATGCTTGATCATCGATGCCAGCAGTTTGCCTTCAGTGTTGTCGCCGTCGCGTATCGCCCTTTCATGCACGCGGTCGTAGACCGGACCGAGGCGCTCGGGGTACAGCGCCGCATCGACGACGGCGAAGAATCGCTTGGTGTTGGAATCGTAGTCGACAGTGACGTGAGTGACCTCGCCCAGCGCGATACCCTGGAAATCGATGGTGGCGCCCGCACTCAGTCCGCGCACCGACTGATCGAAGCGCATGCGGATGGGCACCGGGTCGCCGTCGGGGTTGGCCTTCGCTTCGCTTTCGCTGGGGTAGAGCTGGAACGCCGTTCCCGCCTTGGCCTGCTCGGTATCACTGAGGTTGACTGGAGCAAAAGCCACGCCGCCCAGCGCCAGCGACACCAGGGATTGCGTATGCAGCTTCAGGCCATTGCCGTCGACCGACAAGTCGACCCCACTGGCATTCCAGAAACGTGTTCCTTCTGTGACGAACTTGTCGTTGGGAGCGTCGACGAACACTTCGACGTTGACCGTTTTACCGCTGTCGTCAAGCTTGTAGCCGATGACTCGGCCGACGTTGATGCGCCGGAAATAGACTGGCGAACCGATATCCAGCGAGCCCAGATCGTGCGCCTTCAGCATGAAGCGCTTGCCGTCACGATCATGGGTGACGGCCGGAGGCGTTTCCAGCCCGACAAAGTCGAACTTGGTGGCGGTGGTTGCAGCGCCGGCGCCGTCCACGGCATCTACGCCGATGTAGGCACCCGACAACAGCGTGCCAAGGCCCGACACTCCGCTGATGCCCAGCCGCGGGCGCACCACCCAGAAGTTGGTGCCTTCGGTGGCCAGGCCGGCGGCCTCTTTGACCAGTTGCGCCTTGACGATGACTTTGGAGCGGTCTTTGTTGAATCGGATCGTCTCGACCGTGCCAACCACCACGTCTTTGTAGCGCACCTGCGTCCGGCCCACCTCGATGCCCTCCGCAGTATTGAACTCGATCGAGACTTCCGGGCCCACGGCCATCCAGGTGCGCACCACCAGCGACAAGCCCGCCAGCAATGCCACAACGGGCACAAGCCATATCCAGGGAATCCGGCGCTGCTTCTTGCGCGCCACTTCCGGGACATCGATGCCATCTTCGGCAGGTGAACGCGTGTCGTCGGCCATATGGGAATGTGGTTCTTGTTGGTGGGGCTATGCCGTGTTGGGTCCGCCGGCGCAGGCCTGCCGGCCGCCGCCCTGAGACTGCCCGGCACCCGGCCGGGCGCGGTCCCAGGCGAGCCGCGGGTCGAAGCTCATGGCCGCGAGCATGGTCAGTATGACGACCAGCCCGAATGCCCCGGCCGCGGGGCCGGCGGAAATCTCGAGAACGCCCCGGAAATCCGCCAGCGCCGACAACAATATCACGACGAAGACATCGAGCATCGACCACTGCCCGATGAACTCGATCATTTCATACAGGCGCGTACGAGGTCGCAGGTTGAGCACACTGCCCCATTGAACCGCGCAGGCCAGCACGACCAACGCGAGAATCTTGGTCAGGGGCACCACGACGCTGGCCACGAAGACAATCAGGGCGATGTCCCACGATCCGGTTTCCCAGAGTTCGACCACGCCGCCCAGGATCGTATGACCGCTGTTGCCCAGGAATATCGAACTGATGTTCATGATGGGCAGGACGTTGGCGGGCACGTACAGCACGATGGCGGCTGCAAGCAAGGCCCAGGTGCGCGCCAGGCTATTCGGCTTGCGGTAGTGCAGCAAGGCGTGGCAACGCACGCACCGCGCATGGACAGGCCGATGCGGATCGGGAACCATGCCCTGAACCTGGCCGCAGGCATGGCAGCCCGCCAGCGCATGACCAGTCTTGCGGCTTGGCTCATTGGCCGGCACCACGCCAGCCTGCTCGACGAGCCGCCAGATCATGTGGGGCGACAGCCGGTCCAGCATGGTCAACAACACCGTCAGTGCGCCAAACGCATAAAGCCCCGGAGCGGGCCCGACTTTGGCCATGCCGGCCAGTTTGACGACTGAAACCACCACCCCCAGCAGGAAAACCGGCACCATGCACCACGGCCGTGCCAGGCCCAGCATGCGTACAAACAGGCGCAGGCCCCGAGGCTCGCGGCCGGCGGCCAGTGGCCACAACAGCCATATCAGCAGGCATATCTGAACCAGCGGCAGCAGGAATCCCGCCAGGCCGGTCATGACGGCGGTGGCAATGTACCCGTGCTGCCAGGTCATGACCACGGCATCGAGCATCGACGCTTCGCGCTCCATGCCGCGTACCGACATGGTCACCACGGGATAGGCGTTGGCCACCACGAACGTGATCAAGGCGGCCAACGCCAGCGCCAGCCACCCGGACGCCGTGATGCGGCTATAGCGCCACAGCACGGTGCCGCAACGCGGGCAAGACGCAGTCTCGCCCGGCTGCAACTGGTGGCGCCTGAAGATGTTGGCGCAATGTTCGCACGAGATCAGAGGCTCGCGGATCAAAGTCAATCGACCAGCTCGACTTCCTGCTTGTCTGGCGCACCGGAATCCGGCGATTTGCCTGCGCCATCGAAGCTCAGCCGTACCTTGCCTGCATCGTCGAGTTCGACAGTGACCGTGCCGCCATCGGCCAGCTTGCCGAACAGAAGTTCGTCGGCCAGCGCACGGCGGATGGTGTCCTGGATGAGGCGCTGCATCGGCCTCGCCCCCATCAGCGGATCGAAGCCTTCTTTCGCCAGGTGCTCGCGCAACGCATCGGTGAACACGACTTCTACGCGTCGTTCGTGCAACTGGTCTTCGAGCTGCATGAGGAACTTGTCGACCACGCGCAGGATGATCTCGCGAGACAGCGGCGCAAAAGGGATGATCGCATCGAGCCGGTTGCGGAACTCCGGCGTGAACATGCGCCGGATTTCGGCCATTTCGTCGCCGACAATGCGTGTATTCGAGAACCCGATGGCCGGACGGTTGAGGGTCTCGGCGCCGGCGTTGGTCGTCATGATGATGATGACGTTGCGGAAATCGGCCTTGCGTCCGTTGTTGTCGGTCAGGGTGCCGTGGTCCATGACCTGCAGCAGGATGTTGAAGACGTCCGGATGCGCTTTCTCGATTTCATCGAGCAGCAGCACGCAATGCGGCTGCTTGGTGATGGCTTCAGTGAGCAGGCCGCCCTGGTCGAATCCCACGTACCCCGGCGGCGCGCCGATCAGGCGCGACACCGCATGGCGTTCCATGTATTCGGACATGTCGAAGCGCAGCAGCTCGACACCCATGGTGAATGCCAACTGGCGCGCCACTTCGGTCTTGCCCACGCCGGTCGGACCGGAAAACAGGAACGAGCCGATGGGACGATCGGGCTTGCCCAGGCCCGAGCGCGCCATCTTGATGGCGGCAGCGAGGGCCTCGATGGCGTCGTCCTGGCCGAACACCACGGTTTTCAGGTCGCGCTCGAGCGTGGCCAGCTTGCTGCGGTCGTCGTTCGAGACCGACTGCGGCGGAATGCGCGCGATCTTCGACACGATGTTCTCGATGTCGATCTTGCCGATGACTTTTTTCTGGCGCGAGCGGGGCAACAGACGTTGCGCGGCCCCCGCTTCATCAATGACGTCAATGGCCTTGTCGGGCAGATGGCGGTCGTTGATGTAGCGCGCCGACAGTTCGGCTGCGGCGCTGAGCGCCGCCGCCGAATAGCGCACGTTGTGATGCTCTTCGAAACGGCTTTTCAGACCACGCAGGATCTGGACGGTCTGCTCGACGCTGGGCTCGGAGACATCGATTTTCTGGAACCGCCGCGACAGGGCATGATCTTTTTCGAAGACCCCGCGGAACTCGGTGTAGGTGGTGGCGCCGATGCACTTGAGCTGGCCGGACGACAGGGCCGGCTTCAGCAGATTGGATGCGTCGAGCGTGCCCCCCGAGGCCGAACCGGCACCGATCAGCGTGTGGATTTCATCGATGAACAGGATGGAATCGGGATTGCCGCGGATCTGCTTGAGCACACCCTTGAGCCGCTGTTCGAAATCTCCGCGGTACTTGGTGCCCGCCAGCAGGGCGCCCATGTCGAGCGCATAGACATGCGCGCCCTGGAGGATCTCGGGCACCTCGCCACGGGTGATGCGCCAGGCCAGGCCTTCTGCGATGGCAGTCTTGCCCACGCCCGCTTCTCCCACCAGCAGCGGGTTGTTCTTGCGGCGGCGGCACAACACCTGGATGACGCGCTCGACCTCGTGTTCACGGCCGATGAGCGGATCGATGCGGCCGGCCAGCGCGGCGGCGTTCAGGTCGTTGGCATATTGGTCCAGCGGCGACTGGCGCGACTCGGCCGGTTCGTCGAGCCCCGGTTGCTCTTTGGGCGCGGCCGCCGGATCCTCCTGGGGCTGCTTGGTGATGCCATGCGAAAGGAAATTGACGACATCCAGGCGCGTGACGCCCTGCTGCTGCAGGTAGTACACCGCATGAGAGTCCTTTTCGCCGAAGATGGCCACCAGCACGTTGGCGCCGGTGACGGGCTTCTTGCCCGTGCCGCCCGCCGATACGTGCATGATCGCGCGCTGGATCACACGCTGGAACCCGAGCGTGGGCTGCGTGTCGACTTCGGCGCCGGTAGGGATGACCGGCGTGTTCTCGGACACGAACTGACGCAGATTACGGCGCAAGTCATCCAGATTGGCCGCGCAGGCACGCAGGACTTCTACGGCCGACGCGTTGTCGAGCAGCGACAGAAGCAGATGCTCGACGGTGATGAATTCATGCCGGGCCGAACGGGCCTCGACAAAAGCCATATGCAGGCTGACTTCAAGTTCTTGGGAAATCACGCTTCCTCCGTAACGCATCGAAGCGGTCGAAATACACGATTCATATTCTAAGCTGATCAGGGCGTAACACCAGCGATTTCAAAAACCACTCGATCGTAACGGCCTTGCTCATCCATGGCGGTCAAGCTATAGCGACCATTGTGCACTATTGACAATGTCAGTGGCGCCGCAGCCGCGTCCTGCTTGCGTACGCGGCCATCCAGCATCCACCATACCCGGCCGCGTGCGCCCTGCACGTTTACATCCAGTACTACTTCTTGCTGTCCCGGCACCGGCCGCAACACGGATCCGTTGGACACCCCCACCACGCGCAACGGTCCCTCGGCCACATCGGCATAGCCGGCGAAACTTGGCGGCACGGTGTCGTCCAGCGCCCAGGCCGCACGCGGCTGCGCACAGGCGCCACCCGCAGCGCTGTCCTGGCGCCGACCGTGAGGCCAGCAGGTGATGACCGGCTGCACGCTGGCCGGCCGGGCGGCCCGGCCCGCGGCGCGCTCGGGCAAGGCCGTCGCGATATCGTGCAGCAGCGGCGCCGCCACGTTCGCACCGAAAAAACCCGGGTTCGGGGTTCCGTCGGGGCGCCCTACCCACACGCCGATGGTCCATGCATCGGTCACGCCCAATGCCCAGGCGTCGCGAAAACCGAAACTCGTGCCGGTCTTCCATGCCAGCCTGCGGCCTCCCTGCACCAGGGGACGGTCGGGGTGGCCGCCGCGCTCGAGGATGTCGCGCACGATCCAGGCGGCTCCCGGACTCATCATACGGGATTCGACACGCGGCTGTTCCGGGGCCAGCCGGGGCCGTCCCGCCAGACCATCCCGCGCCAACGCCCGGTACGCGCCCACCAGTTCTTCCAATGTGGTGCCTGCCCCGCCCAATATCAAGCTCAGGTTGGGCACCGCACCGCCGGACAGGCGCAGCCTCACTCCGCCCGCCTGCAGCATGGCGGCGAAACGCGCCGGTCCGACGCGGTCGAGCAGATCCACCGCCGGGACGTTCAGCGAGCGCTGCAACGCCTGCGCCACGCTCACCGGTCCCGAGAACGCTGCCTGGAAATTGCCCGGCGCGTATCCGCCGAACGACAGGGGCGCGTCCATCAGAAGGCTTTCGGAATGCACCAGCCCTTCGTCCAGGGCCTGGGCGTACAGGAAAGGCTTCAGCGTGGAGCCGGGCGAACGCACCCCGCGCACCATATCCACATGGGCATAGCGGCTTGCGTCGGAAAAATCCGCCGAGCCGGCATAGGCTTTGACCTCCAGCGTATCGTTGTCCATGACCAGCACCGCCATTGAAACTTTGGGCGGCAATGCATCGACCCGGTCGAGCAGCATGCTCTCGGCAATGACCTGCAGGTTGGCGTCCAGCGTAGAGGTCACGATGGCGGGCTGCCGTCCCGACCGCCGCTGTTCGGCCAGCAGCCGCTGCGCGGCCAGGGGCGCAAGCCACCGCGCGCGCAAGGGCGGCGACACGACCGTTTCGATGCTGGCGTCGGCGACGGCGGCAGCGCTCCAGCCCCGGGCGCGCATCCGGTCCAGCACCTTGTCGCGCGCGGCCTGCGCTGCCCGGGGGTGACGATCCGGGCGCAGGCGCGACGGCGCCTGCGGCAGAGCCGTCAGCAGCGCGGCCTCGGCCGGGCTGAGGTCGCGTGCCGACTTGCCCAGCCATAGCCGCGCGCCCATTTCCACGCCTTCCACGATTCCACCCATCGGCGCGCGCGCCAGATACATGGCAAGAATCTCGTCTTTGCTGAAGTGCCATTCGAGCTGGAGCGCCCGCGCAACCTGATGCAGCTTGGCGGCCGCCGAGCGCGACGGACGCGCCGCCAGTCGCGCGTCCAGCAGTCGAGCCACCTGCATGGTCAGGGTCGAACCCCCGGAAACGATCCGCCCATGCACCAGCCATTGCCAGCCGGCTCGCACAAGCGCGGCCGGATTCACGCCGGGGTGCCAATAGAACCAGCGGTCTTCGTAGCCCAGCAGCGTCTCGATATAAACGGGCGCCACCTGCCCCGGGGTCACGGGATAGCGCCACACACCATCCTGGCTCGGGTAAGTGCGCAGCGGCGTCCCGTCGGAAGCCACCACGACCGCCGCGCCGCCATTGGCCGTGGCCGGCAGGGGAAATTCGTGGTCCAGCGCGACCAGCGAGAGCGCGGCCGCCAGCAGCCCGAGGGCCCAGCGCGCCGCTCGAGCGCGCGTGCGGGACGACGCTATTTCTCCGCCACGCCGCGATCGCGGATCTCGATAGGGCTCCATCGCTCGCCTACGCCTCGCAATTCGGGCCTGTACATGTCTTCCGCCACGCTGGACGGCACGGCATAGCGGCCCGGCGTGACCACGCGCACCATGTAGAACACGTCGACGGGCTGGCGGTGCAAGGCCAGCGCCGCCACGTACCGGTCATCGCGGAATTCGCGGTGTTTGATCGCAGGGTCCGTCATGGCGTCGGCCACCCGGGTACCGCCGATCTCCCAATCCCGCATGTCGGGACTTTGCGAGAGATTGAGGTTCTCGACTTCGAAGCCCGCCGGCACGCGATCCACCACCAGCGCGTCCGGCAGGGCCTGGTCGGATGATACGCGCAGCTTTACGACCAGCAGGTCGCCCGTTCGCAGCACACCGCCGTCCCAGGACCGACCCTCGGGCGTGTACCAGGCCCGTTGCAAACGGATGGCGTCGCTGCGGGGTGCAGGGGGCAGTGCCGGGGTGCCTTGCAGGTCGAACTCGACGAACAGCGGCTGCGCACCGGCGTTGGTGATCCGCAGGCTTCCCAGGTCGGCCGCGTCCAACGCGACGGTGCGGTCGGCAGTGCCGCCCAGGTTCTTCGAGTTGCCGCCGGCAGACAGTACCGCCGCCCACGGCTGGGCCGGATCGCCGCCGGCAGACTCGGCCGCCAGCAAAAGGGCCATTTGCTCTTGCGTCGAAAAATACGAACGACCCTGCATGCGGCTGTCGAGGTCGGACAGCCAACGTTCCCGGCCCTGCGGCGCCAGCTGGTACTGAGCCGCCAGCGCATAGGCCTGCGCGTAATCGCGTACCGCGCTGCCATAGTCTCCCAGCCAGGCGTCGGCGTTCGAGCCCCCATGCTGGCGATACCCGTAAGGCCGCGCGAGCGCATGCGCAACCGCCTGCTCCATGCGCGCCGAATCGCCCATCAATTGAAATGCGGCCGCCAGCTGGATCAGCGGCAACGGGGACAAAGCGCGCTCTTGGTAGCGGTCGAAAAGCTGGCGCACCGTCGAAAGCGGCGCCTGCCGATCGCGCGCGAGCACCAGTGCCGCGGCGGCAAAGCCAGCGAAACGCCGATGGTCGTTGCGCAGCGTGGCGGCGTTGTCCCGGTTCACTCGGCCGCTGCGCAGGTCGGTGCGCAACTGATCGGGCCAGGTACCGAACTGGCCAGCACTCTGCTGCAACCGCTCGAGCAGCCATTGCCGCGAGCGCAGCATGGGAGCGTCCGGAACGGCGAAGCCGCGATCGCGCGCGTCCAGCATGAAGCCGAAGGCGTAGGCGGTGAGCCAGATGTCCTGCGACGACGCATCGCCCCACAGCGAGTAAGCTCCCGCCGCGTTTCGCATGCCGGACAGTCGCGCCATGGCCGAGGCGACTTTCTCCGCGCGCACCTGCTGCGTGCTCGGGGGCAAGCCATAACGCTCGGCCTGGGACTCGTCGATCAGCACCCATGGCAGCGCGGCGCTGATGGTCTGCTCGGTGCAGCCATACGGATAGCTCAGCAGGCGTTGCACCAGGCGCGTCACGTTGATGGGGGGCCGGTTCGACATACTGAAGCTGGCCGTTATCGAGTCGGAGAAATACCCTGCCACCTGCTCCGCTCCCGGCGCGTAGCTTTCACCGGGCGCCAACCGCACTCGCCGGACCCGGTTCTCGGGCGCATGGGCCGGCTGGACTTGCAGCACCGACTCCCGCACGATGTGCACGGGCTGGGCGCCGCCGCTGCCGTCAATCTGCAGGCGCATCAAGCCCAGGCCATAGGATCCCGTAGTGGTTGCCACGAAGCGCAGCGTGGTGCGCTGGCGGTCTTTGAGCGTGACCGTTCGCACGCCATCGGCAATGGCCAGCGGGTCAAGGGCCCGCAAGTCCACCTTCACTTGCTGCGTCGCGCCGCTAAGGTTCGTGAGGTCGAGCGCCACCGCGGCCTCGTCGCCCGGGGTAATGAAGCGCGGCGTGCTGAGCTCGGCGACGATAGGCGCCGCGACCACCATCTCGGCATCCGCGTTGCCGTAGTTGTCGTCGGTGAAGGCGACCGCCATCAGGCGCAAGGTGCCGTTGAAATCAGGCAGGTCCAGCGGAATGCTTGCTTCCCCCTGTTCATCCAGCCGTACCGGGCCGGAGAAAAGGTCGACCAGTTTCACCTTGCGAGGCAGGCTGCGGCTGTCGCCGCGAAGCGCAGCGTCGCCGCCCCATTTCAGGCGGCCGGTGGTACCGTCCATCTTCTCGATGAGCTTGCCATACATGTCGCGCAGCTCGGCGGCATAGCGATGCTTGCCAAAGAAGAAATCCAGCGGATCAGGCGTGGCGTACTGGTTGATGTTGAGAATGCCCACGTCAACCGCAGACAAGGTGACCGTGGCGCGCTGATCACGCGTGCCTTCAACTTTGATGCGAACTTCGGTGCGCTTTTCCGGTTCGACCTTGCCGGGCGCTGACAGACTCACCTGAAGCCTGCGCTCTGCGCTGGCGACGGGCAGAAAAGCCAGGCCGACCGCACGCGCCGGCGTCACGCGATCACCCGCGCTTGCGGGCCGGAACACGACGGCCGACACGTACAGGTCGTGCCGTTTCCATGCGGGGTCCACTGGAATTTCAACCGCCGTGCCTGCCGCCTGCACGGGTACCCAGCGCGACCACAGCATGCGGTCACCTTCGACGGTGACCAGCGCCTGCCCGTCGTGCGGCGGCACAATGGTCAGGTTGACGCTTTCGCCGGGCCGCGCCGGCACGCCGTCGAGCTTCATCTGCACCCGATCGGGCCGGTTACCCACGGCCTCGGCATCTTGCGCGCCCCAACCGGCATAAAAACGATAGCGGGTCGTCTGCCCGGTTTGCGGGTCTGCGATTTCCAGGCGGTAACGGCCCCAGCCTACCGGCAGACTGAGCGTCGTGCGGTCCGGCAGCGCAATCATCCGCGACTCGACCAGCTCCTCGGTGTCGGTATAACCGCTGTTCCAGCCTCGCTGGTCGTCATAGCGCCAGTAGTAACGGCGATGCTCGCGATACAGCCGCAGCTGCGCTTCGGGCAGTGGCTTGACGTCGCCATTCGGGGCGACCCGCACGACCTCGAATGCCGCCGGCGCACCTTCTTTTGTGACATCCCCGTCGAACAGGGGGCGTACCGCGATCAACTGCCCGGCGGGCCAGACACTTCGCTCGATAGAACGCGCCACCGGCCGCCCGCCGGATTCAAGCAAGCTCGCCGACAACCGGACTCGCATCGGCGAACGCGCGGCGCCCGCACCCTGCGGGTCGATCTGCAGCCGGGTTGCACCCTGGTCGTCCAGCGTATGCTCGGGCAGTTCTTCGTAGTGACGCAAGGTGTCGTCATCCGCATCGCCGAAGATGAAGCCGGGCCACTGCTGGGCCAGCGCATATCGATCGCGCCGCACCTGGAAGCTGGCGAGCAGCCGGTTGCCTGCCGCCGGCGCGCCATATAGATAGTCACCCTGCGCATCGATGCGCCAGGCTTCGCCGGGTGCCAACACAGACTGTGTGGATTCAAGGCGCAGCTTCATGCGCTCGGGCATGAACTCTTCAACCTGAAACCACCATGACGCGTCCGCCACGCGCGCGGCAGGATCGACCCGCAATTCGAGCAACCATTTGCCCGTCTGGGCATCGCCGGGCAGATCGATCTGATGCTGCACGTAGGCCTGCACTTGTTCAGAGGGCTGCCACAACTCGCTGCGCACCACCTTGCCATCGGGACGCTTCAACGTGGCGGTGAGCGGAGCCGGGGCCAAGGCCCGGCCATCGCGGTCTCGCGGCAGCACCGACACCTGGAAGGTTTCGCCGGGCCGATACAGGTTGCGCCCGGCATAGACGAATAAATTATTGGCGCGCGCCGGGTGACCCGCGATATCGAATTCCGACAGGTCCAGCGCCGGCTCCCCCAATGCCAGGACGGTCATCTCGGCGCCGCGTGAGGCCCTGAGCAGGCGGCCCTGGGCGGTGTCTCCGTCGAAGCGGACATGACCTTCCTGGTTTGCCCGCGCGCGCGCCAGCACCTTGCCCGCGCTGTCGATAAGTTCGACCTCGGTTTCAGCCAACGGCTGGCCGGATTGCAGCGATATCGTATAGGCTTCGATGCGATCGTCGTAGCGCCGGGTGTGCAAGCCGATATCGCTGACATAGAAGTACGTGACTTGATATTCATAGCGGAACCGCCCGGGCTCGCTCATCACGGCCACATAAATGCCCGGTTGCTTCAATTCGGCGATGGCCTCGACGGGCAGAAAGGTGACGTGCCGCCGGTTGGGCCGGTTGTCGGTCAGGAAGCGGCCCTGGTACACGCTGGTGGTCAGGCGGTGCAGTCGGTCGAGATCCCAGTTGCTGACCGAACCCTTCAGGCTGCGATTGTCCGCATAGCGCCACTCGTCTTCGTCGTCGTCGTCATCGCCGTCGGAAGCGCGCGACTTCAAGCCCAGCACGTTATCGAAGAACTCGGGCATCCGCTCTGGCGCCACGCGCAGGAACTGCACATCGATCTCGGGCACATTCACCGTCGTGACGGGCAAGCCGCCATTCTGCCCGGCAGGCAGCACGACGCCCCGGCTCGCGAAATAGAAAGACGGCGGCATCGCCGGGGTCTGCACACTGCACCGGTGCTCGGCGTCCAGCGCGGCGCCCTGGGCGGCCGGCAAGTCGGCGCGCACCTGCAGCGCATAGCTGCGCTGCGGCTGCACATAGGGGAAATAGACCATGCGGGGGTTGTCGCCCACGACCCAGGCCCCCTGCACCGGCTTGCCCGCCTGCGCGAGGTTTTCGGCCGCATGGCCTGACCTGCCAGGCGGGGTTGCGTCGTCATCGGCGTCTTCGAGCCGGGCGGCCCCGGTATCGACCACCGTCAGATAAGGATCCAGGGTCGCCTTGCGGTCGACGGGCTGCGTAAAGGTGATGGCCAATGCCAGCGTATCGTTGAATTCACGCGCCTGGCAGTCCACGACGCCAAACGGATCCGCTCGCCCCACCGTCGCGGCTCGGGGCTGTTCTGTCGCAGCAGGAGCGCGCTGCGCAGCAGGCGAAGCAGTCGCTGCCGGCGCTGCCGCGGTATCCCGCCCGTGTGTACGTCCCGCCAACCAACCCAACCCCAGTGCGATGACCAGCAACAACACCAGGATTCCACCAGCACCCTTCTTCTGACTCATGACATGCCTTGTGCAGCGTACGCGAGCGCGGTGCGCCCTGAATGCACCTGCCTGGGCTCGCCGGCGGGTAGCGGTTGAAAGCAGCCGTTCTTCTTATACCGGTTCCATGACGCATTGCAGCGGATGCTGGCGCGCACGCGCATACTGCGCGACTTGCGCAATGCGTGTCGCGGCGACATCACGCGGGTACACCCCACAGGTACCGCGGCCTTCGTGGTGCACTTGCAGCATGATGCGCGTGGCATCTTCCTGGTTCTTGTTGAAGAATTTCTGCAAGACCTTCACCACGAATTCCATCGGGGTGTAGTCATCGTTCAGCAGTAGCACCTGATACATCGGAGGCGGCGCGGTACGGGCCGGCGCCTTTTCGACTGCCAGGTCATGCTGGGTATCCAAGCTCGAACTCATAGGGCGGGATTCTATTCAACAGGGGCAGACAAGGCCAGCACTTACGCACAATTACAGGCAGAAATGCGTAGTTTCCACACTTGACGTACGAAATAAAAGCGGAGCATTATCCACGCATTCGGGGCTCCTTGCCGCGGCAGGATGCACCCGGAAGCCGGAAGGCCACCGGCCCAGGCCGCATGCCTTCTGTCAAATATACGATTCAATGAGGCAGTCCGCATGTCTGATTCGACCGCAACCGCCGTCCAAGGGGACAATCCCAAATCGACGGGTACCGTCAAATGGTTCAACGATGCGAAGGGTTTCGGCTTCATTACGCCCGATGACGGCGGTGAAGATCTGTTCGCGCATTTTTCGTCCATCCAGATGAACGGTTTCAAGACCCTGAAAGAAGGCCAGAAGGTCGCCTTCGAGATCATCCAGGGCCCTAAAGGCAAACAGGCTCTGAATATCACCTCGGCCTGACGCCCAGTATCCATACAGCGCCGCCCGCGCGCCGGCCAGCCGGCTCCGGGCGGCGTCATTGCCCGGGCGGGGCGCAATGCCCCGCCCTGTTATTGTCCGCCGTTTTCCCGCTTCATGTCGACCCTTTCCCTGCTGTCCCTGCCACGTCTGCTGGCCCAAGCGGCGTTCGCCACTGCGTTGTGCTGCGGCATATCCTCCACGGCGCTTGCGCAATATGCACCCGCCGCCCCCCAGCAGAGGCTGCCTGTCGTGCAGCTGAGCGCTGGAATCCACATCATCAAGGCCGAGCTGGCCGACACGGAAGAGACCCGCCGAGCCGGCCTGATGCATCGTCAGAGCCTGCCCGACAATAATGGCATGCTGTTTGTGTTCCAAGTGCCTGACCTGCAGTGTTTCTGGATGCGCAATACTCCCCTGCCGCTTTCCATCGCATTTATCGCTGACGACGGCACCATCGTGAACATCGCCGACATGGCGCCCTACACGGACGACGCGCACTGCTCGGCTCGCCCCGTGCGGTATGCGCTCGAGATGGCCCAGGGCTGGTTCGCCACGCATGGAATCCAGGCCGGCAACCGGATCCGCGGCCTGCCCTGAATTGACGGCCGATTGGTACGCCCCCCCGGTGAGCCAGATGGGCACACCTGGGCCTGACCCGTGGCATTCGTGCGGCCGATGCGGCGCGCACTTTCGCCAAACATTGCGCACTTGCTGCAACGCGGCCTGAGAACTGCTTGCGGCCCGCATCACGCAAAAAAAAGAGCCGGCAAGCCGGCTCTTTTGTGTGCGCCCGACTCAGACGCGTTCGATCACCAGTGCGATGCCCTGCCCCACGCCGATGCACATCGTGCACAAGGCATAGCGCCCACCGGTGCGATGCAGCTGGTTGATGGCGGTGGTAGCCAGGCGCGCACCGCTGGCGCCCAACGGATGGCCCAGCGCGATGGCGCCCCCGTTGGGATTGACGCGAGCATCGTCATCGGCGATGCCCAGGTCGCGCAACACCGCCAGGCCCTGGGCGGCGAAAGCTTCGTTCAATTCGATGACGTCGATCTGATCGAGCGTGAGCCCGGTGAGCTGAAGCACCTTGCGCGTGGCCGGCGCCGGGCCCATGCCCATGATGCGCGGCGCCACGCCAGCAGTGGCCATGCCCACCACGCGGGCGCGCGGGGTGAGCCCGTGTCGGGCCGCAGCGCTCTCGTCAGCGAGCAACAGCGCCGCGGCACCGTCGTTGACGCCCGAGGCGTTGCCTGCCGTCACGCTGCCGCCCTCGCGCACCACGCCCTTCAGGCGCCCCAGCGCTTCCAGGCTGGTCTGACGCGGGTGCTCGTCTTTCGAAACAACCACGGGGTCGCCTTTTTTCTGCGCGATGGTTACCGGCGTGATTTCGGCGTCGAAATAGCCTTCCTGCTGTGCGCGAGCGGTTTTTTCCTGGCTGGCGAGTGCGAACTTGTCCTGGTCTTCACGACTGATTTTGTAATCGTCGGCCACGTTCTCGGCCGTTTCCGGCATCGAATCGACGCCATATTGCGCCTTCATGAGCTTGTTCACGAAGCGCCAGCCGATGGTGGTGTCATAGATAGCGGCATCGCGCGAAAACGCGGACGTGGCCTTGCCCATGACGAACGGCGCGCGGCTCATGCTTTCCACCCCGCCGGCCAGCATCAGGCCGGCCTCGCCGGCGCGTATGGCGCGGGCCGCGGTGCCCACGGCGTCCAGGCCCGAACCGCAAAGCCGGTTAAGCGTGGCGCCAGGCACCTCGATGGGCAGCCCCGCCAGCAGTGCGGCCATGCGAGCGACGTTGCGATTGTCTTCACCGGCCTGGTTGGCGCAACCCATGATCACGTCTGCCAGTTCGTCCCATTGCACGCCCGGATTGCGCGCCATCAGCGCCTTGATCGGCACGGCGGCGAGGTCGTCGGCGCGTACCGGCGCCAGGGCGCCGCCATAGCGGCCGAAAGGAGTGCGGATGGCATCGCAGATGTAAGCATGCACGGTCATGGATCGGAGCTCGACTAAGTAGAGGTAGAGAAAATCGTCAACTTTCGATCTTACGCCAGCGTGGCGACGCCCGGCATGCCGACCTTGCCATCTGTCCGCAAGACGGACACTGTCTAGCCGACGGACACTAAGCCTGCATCCTGTCCTTGCGGGCCGTGTCGATCTGCGCCTGCCGGCGATAGCGGCCCGCCGAAAAATGATAGAACGGCCGTGGACAGAACTGCCTTGCCACCAGCGAGGCCGACAACGACGCCAGCAGCAACCAGAACAGCATGGGCTGGCTGCCGGTCATCTCCATGACGATCACGCTGGCCGTCAGCGGAGACTGCGTGGCCGCTGCCAGGAAGGCGGCCATCGAGAGCAGCACGAGTACGCGTCGGTCGACCTCCCCGCCCGTCATTTCCCACAGATGCTGGCCCACGCCGGCGCCGGCCGTGAGCGCAGGCGTGAAAATCCCGCCCGGAATGCCCGCCCAGTACGACACCACGGTGGCCGCGATTTTGGCCAGCCCGAATGCCGCCGGACCCTCGGTCTCACCGGCCAGCAGACCGCCCGCCACGCCATAGCCCGTGCCGTAGACCGTGTTGTGGCTGAGTGCGCCCAGCACGGCCAGCGCCAGGCCCATGGCGGCCGCCGTCCAGATGGGGTGCGCGCGTATCCACGCACGCCAGCCCGCCGGCGCAGCGCCGGCGGCGCCTTTGCCCAGCAGGCGCCCGAAAAGTCCGCCCAGTATGCCGTTTGCGAGTCCGCACAGCAGCACCCATAGCAACATGTAATGCGCAAGCTCCTGGCCGGCGAACACGCCGAAATAGGGATTGTTGCCAGCTACCGCCACGACCAGGAAGCCGGAGGCCAGCACGCCGATCAACACCAGGCGCTGCCAGCGCAATACCGTGCCACGCCCCAGCTCTTCGATGGCGAAGATGACCCCCGCCAGCGGCGCATTGAACGCCGCGGCCAGCCCGCCGGCGGCGCCCGCCGCGATCAGTTCGTTGGCATGAAAGCCGCGCAGGGGCAGCCCCTTGCGGCGCCAGAACTGGCCCCACGCCAGCATCACTGCAGCGCCGACCTGCACCGATGGGCCTTCGCGCCCGGCGGAGGCGCCCGCCGCCAGGCCCAGGAATGTCAAAGGGATTTTCCAGAAAGTCTGCCTGACCGACACCAGGCTGGTCTGTGCCGGACCGGGAGGCAGCGACAGCGCCCCGATCACCTGCGGAATACCGCTGCCCGCGGCGTTGGGAGCCAGCCGCAGCGTGGCCCACCGCAACGCTGCGAATGCCAGGGGAATCACCACGAAGGCCAGCCATCCGTTGCGGGACGTCCAGGCCTGATTCCATTCGAGGGCTACGTCGGCCAGGCGTGCGAAGCCCAGGGATACCAGAGCGACCAACCCGGCACCGCCCAGCAAGAGCAGCATCGGCAGGCTCTTGCGGGAAAGGCGCCGGCTCTGGCGCAACTTCCGGCGCGCAATAACAGACAGGCGTGAAATCAGGACGCGCAACATCGGCATGGAAAGGCACCACCGAGCAGACGCTGCGCCCGGCATGGCGCAGCCAGGCGCTACCTTACCACCGGACGAGACGGATTTGCCGCGCATGGGCACCACGGGCCGTCGGCCGTCGAGATACCTGCGCGCCAGGAAGTGCTGTGCAGCCGGCGGCCTGTCGCGGACGCCGCGCACGCAAAAACGCCCGGTCGGGCCGGGCGTTTACTGGGGCTGGAAGCCTTAAGCGTAGTTCTTCGCGGCGAAGTCCCAGTTGACCAGCGCCCAGAAGTTTTCCAGGTACTTGGGACGCGCGTTGCGGTAGTCGATGTAGTAGGCGTGCTCCCAGACGTCACAGGTGAGCAGCGGCTTGTCGGACGTGGTCAGCGGCGTGGCGGCGTTGCTGGTGTTCACGATGTCGAGCGAGCCATCGGCCTTCTTGACAAGCCAGGTCCAGCCCGAACCGAAGTTGCCGGCCGCGGATTTATTGAACGCTTCCTTGAAGGCGTCGAAGCTGCCCCACTTGGCGTTGATGGCGTCGGCCAGGGCGCCCGAGGGTGCGCCGCCTGCATTCGGAGCCAGGCTGTTCCAGTAGAACGTGTGGTTCCAGACCTGGGCAGCGTTGTTGAAAATGCCACCGGACGACTTCTTGACGATGTCTTCGAGCGAGGCATTTTCGAACTCGGTACCCGGAATCAGGTTGTTCAGGTTCGTGACATAGGTCTGGTGGTGCTTGCCGTAGTGAAACTCGAGCGTTTCTTTCGAGATGTGCGGAGCCAGAGCATCCAGAGCATAAGGCAGGGGGGGAAGAGTATGTGCCATGTGGGTTTCCTTCTTTGTTGAGTGCACGATCAAGCGATGTCATTGTATCGACCTTGGCAGCCATGGGGCAGCTTAACCCTGATCTGGCGCGGGTATAGGGCTGGCAAAACCAGCGGCGGCCGCAATGGTGCACGCCCCGGAGCCGCCGCGCCGTTCACGTGTCGCTCACGGGCGGGCTGGCGTCGACCACCTGCACCTGCGCTGCGCCCTGTGCAAACGTGACGTCGAGTCGGTCGCCGCGCGCAAGCAAGGCCGCGTCGCGCAGGATGCGCCCTTCGGCACCGCGCACAATCGCGTAGCCGCGCGCCAAAGTGTGGTGCGGATCGAGCGCACGCAGATGTGCCGCCACCGCCGCCACGCGCGCCTGCCGCACGGCCACCTGACGACTCTGCGCCTGGCCCAGGCGGCGCACCAGGGCACGCAGTCTTTCCTGGGAGCGTTCAAGGTCGGGCGTGGCATGCGCCAGCCGCTGGGACAGCAGGCCCACACGCGCCACCCGGCGGGCGTGCGGGCCGCGCCAGGCCGCCACCAGCCGATGCCGCAGCGTGTTCAGCCGTTCCGCCTGGTGCGCCAGCCGGCGTCCGGGCGACACCAGTTGAGACGCGGCGCGATCGAGACGTTGCGCAGCCATTTCCAGGCGCCGCTGTTGCGCGCGCGCCAGACCACGGGCCGCCTGCCGCACCTGCCCCAGCAACTCGGCGCGCGGCACACAAGCCAGCTCCGCTGCCGCCGTGGGAGTGGGCGCACGCACATCGGCCACGAAATCGACGATGGTGAAGTCCGTTTCGTGCCCTACTCCACTGATGATCGGAATGGCGCTCGCTGCAACGGCGCGAGCCAGCGCCTCGTCATTGAAGCTCCAGAGATCCTCGATACTGCCTCCGCCGCGCACCAGCAGCAGCGTATCGACTTCTTGCCGGGCGTTGGCGAGTTGCAGCTGGGCAGCCAGGCGGGCCGCCGCGTCGGCGCCCTGGACGGGGGCCGGATACACCACGACCGGCACTTGGGGAGCCCGCCGCGCCAGCGCCGACAGCACGTCGCGCAAGGCTGCGGCATGCAGGGAGGTGATCACGCCTATGGCGCGCGGCAGTGCCGCGGGCGCACGCTTGGACGCTGGGTCGAAGAGGCCCTCGGACTCGAGCTGCGCCTTCAGCCGCAGAAAAGTTTCATACAGATTGCCCAGCCCGGCGCGGCGCATGGCGTCTGCCTGCAGTTGGTAGTCGCCGCGCGGTTCGTACAGGGACACCCGCGCCCGCACCTCCACCTGGTCGCCTGCGCGCGGCACGAAACCCACCGCGCCAGCACGGCTGCGGAACATCACCGTTCGCACCGAGGCCCGGCTGTCCTTCAGCGTGAAATACCAATGCCCCGATGCGGCCTGGGTGAAGTTCGAGATCTCGCCGCGAACCCACAGCAGCGGGACATTGCTTTCCAGTAACTGGCCTACTGCTTGATTTAGCTGGGCAACCGTCAGGATATCCCGCGTAAATACGTGGTTTCTTACGGGAAATTCAACTGTCATAAGGGTTTCCGAAGGGATACCTGTCCACAGGCCTTGAAGAATGGGCCCCGATGATATCTCAGCCCGCTCCAGCAGCCGCAACGGCCCGCAGAGCCAAAGAATTCGTACTAAGTGATTGATAGTTATAAATAAATCGGATCTGGCACATTGGACGCCACGGACCCAATCCAGCGCAGAGCCAGCATTTACCCACGTTTCGGGGAAGTTCTGCACAGAATTATCCACAAAATCTGTGGATAGTTGCATTGGCGGTCTGCGGCCTTGCCACGACCGCCGTTGGCCCGTTACAGTTCGCCCTTGAATCGGGCTGCGCCGGCGCGCGCAGCCCTAGCTGGAGTCCCCGTCTTGCTGTCCATCATTCAAGAAGCCGGCTGGCCGATCTGGCCGCTGCTTGCCACGTCCGTCCTGGGCCTGGCCCTGATCGTCGAACGCATGCTCACGCTGCGGCGCGGACTGATCCTGCCGCGTGGTCTTGCCGACCAGGTGCTGGACATGCTGCGCAACGGCCAGGATGCCCCCGAAGCGCTGGCGCGTCTCGAACGCAATTCTCCCCTGGGCCGGATACTGGCCGAAGTATTGCGCCAACGCCAGCAGCCTCCAGAGCTGCAACGTGCCGCGGTCGAGGACGTGGGCCGGGCCGTGGCGCATGACCTGAATCGCTATATTCCGGCGCTGGGTACGGTTGCCGTCATCGCACCGCTGATGGGCCTGTTCGGCACCGTCGTCGGCATGATCGAGATCTTCGGGTCGTACACGCCCTCGGGAGGCGACCCCGCCCAGCTGGCACGCGGCATATCCATCGCCCTGTACAACACGGCCTTCGGTATTCTGATCGCGATTCCCGCCATGGTCGCCCATCGCTATCTCCGCGGCCGGGTCGACAGCCTGCTCGTCGCCATGGAACAGATCGCCGCCCGCGTCGCGCGCGCCGGCGGCGCGCCTGCGGCGGCCGGACGCCGGCCATGAATTTCCGCGGCAGGCGGACCGAAAGCGAAGATCTCGAGATCAACCTTATCCCGCTGATCGACGTGTTGCTGGTCATTCTGATCTTCCTGGCGGCCACGACCTCTTTCGCGCGCTACACGCAGCTGAAAGTGACATTGCCGCAGGCCTCCATCGAACAGGAAAACCCGCCCGCCATCGAGGTGGCGATCAGCCGCGACGGCCGCTACGCCGTCAATGGCACGCTGGTCGATGCCCCCGATCCCGCCGACATGGCACAAGCGCTGGCGCAAGCGGCCGCCGGAAAGAACCAGCCGCTGCTGCTCATCAACGCCGATGCCCAGGCGACGCACCAGGCGGTGGTCAACGTCATGGAAGCCGCCCGCCTGGCGGGCATCGGGCGCGTCAATTTCGCCGCCCAGAACGCCCGGTGAAGCCCGCAGCCCGCGCCGCATTCGCACAGCACCATTGGCAACGCAATGGCTGGCTGGCCCGTCTGCTGTCGCCGCTGGCGGGCCTGGCCGGCTGGCATGTGGCCCGGCGTCAGGCCCAGTACCGCACTGGGCGGCGGCCTGTCTACCGGGCGGCAGTGCCCGTCGTGGTCATAGGGAATATCTATGTCGGGGGCACGGGCAAGACCCCCGTCGCGATTGCCACCGTGCAGGCACTGCGCGAGCGTGGCTGGACGCCGGGTATCGTCAGCCGGGGCTACGGAGCGCGGCAAGGCGCCCAGCCCCGGGTGGGCCACGGCGAGCTTTCGCCGGCCGATTTTGGCGATGAGCCCGCCTTGATCGCCCGCACCACCGGCGCGCCGGTCGCCGTCCATCCGCGCCGCGCGCTGGCCGTGCAGGCGCTGCTGCAGCGCCATCCGGAGGTGGATGTGATTGTTTCCGACGATGGTCTGCAGCACCTGGCGCTGGCGCGCGACGTCGAAATCGTGGTGCAGGACGAGCGCGGCGTGGGCAACGGCCGCCTGCTGCCGGCGGGGCCATTGCGCGAGCCTGCAACCCGCCTGGATGCGGTTGACGTGGTCATCACGAATTGCGCAGCCGGCGCGCCCTCTTCGCATCATCACGGGCCACCGCGCCGCGCCGATATGCGGCTCGAGCCTGCAGAGGCCCGGCACCTGCAAAGCGATGCGCGCCTGCCGCTGTCGGCGTTTGCAGATGCAACCCGGTACCGGTCGGTCGCCGCGGCGGCCGGTATCGGCAACCCTCAACGCTTTTTCGCCACGCTGCGGGCAGCGGGGGTGCGGCCCGATCCCTGCCTGGCGCTGCCCGATCACCACGATTACCGCCGGTCTCCCTTCGGGTCGGTAGCGGCAGATGCCATCCTCATCACCTCTAAAGACGCCATCAAGTGCCGGGCGCTGAACGATCCACGACTGTGGGAAGTGCCGGTGCAGGCCCGCTTCTCCGACCCTGGGCTGTTCGACTGGCTCGACGCCCGGCTGCGGCCGCTGGCCGCCGCGCGGGCGCGCTGATCCGGGCGAAACTGCTTTAGAATCGCGGGATGGAATCCCGTCTACTCGATACCCTCGTGTGCCCGCTATGCAAGGGCCGCCTCGACTTCGATCGTGCCCAGGCCGAACTGATCTGCCGCGCCGACCGTCTGGCCTACCCCGTACGCGACGGCATTCCCGTCATGCTCGAATCCGAAGCGCGCCAGCTCGACGTGGCGCGCTCCGATTCTGCCTGAACCGTGGAATTCGTCGCCCTGATCCCTGCCCGCATGGCGTCCACGCGCCTGCCCGGCAAGCCGCTGGCCGACATCGCAGGCAAGCCCATGGTGGTGCGGGTCGCTGAACGCGCGGCGCTGTCAGGTGCCGCTCGCGTATTTATCGCCACTGACGATGCGCGCGTTGCCGAGGCAGCGGCCCAACATGGCCAGCACCCACTGCTGACCCGCGCCGACCACCCCACAGGCACCGACCGGCTGGCCGAGGCCATCGAGCAGCTCGACCTGGCCGACGATGCCATCGTCGTCAACGTGCAGGGCGACGAACCGCTGATCGAACCCGCGCTCATCGACGCGGTTGCCGGCGCGCTGCATGCGCACGCCGACGCCGCCATCGCCACCTGCGCCTGCCCCCTGGCCGACGCACAGGCGCTGTTCAACCCCAATGTAGTCAAGGTCGTCTGTGCCAGCGACGGTCGCGCGCTGTACTTCTCGCGCGCCCCCATTCCGTGGGCGCGCGATGCGCTGGCTGCCAGCCCCCGGACGCTGGCGCCCGGCCTGCCAGCCCTGCACCACATCGGACTGTATGCCTACCGCGCCGGCTTCCTGCGGCGTTTTCCGACACTACCGCAAGGTGCGCTCGAACGCTATGAAGCGCTGGAACAGCTGCGGGCTCTGGAACACGGGCATGCCATCGTCGTGCACCGCACGCCGCAGGCGCCGATGGCCGGGGTGGACACGCCCGCCGATCTCGAGCGCGTGCGGCAGATTTACGCCGCTTTATAGGGGTTTCCCTTGATACGCGTGGCCACAAGGGGTGCTGCATTGCGGCATAATCTTCCCGGCCATAAAAATTACCCATCATTCAGGAGCACCCATGCGTCTCATCCTGCTCGGACCTCCCGGCGCCGGTAAAGGTACCCAGGCGGCCTTCGTCACCCAGCATTTCGCCATCCCGCAGATTTCAACCGGCGATATGCTGCGCGCAGCCGTGAAGCAAGGCACGCCGCTGGGCCTGCAGGCAAAGCAGGTCATGGACTCCGGTGGCCTGGTGTCCGACGACATCATCATCGGCCTGGTCCAGGACCGCCTGAAGCAGTCCGACTGCGCAAACGGCTACCTGTTCGACGGCTTTCCGCGCACCATTCCGCAGGCCGACGCGCTCAAGAGCGCCGGCGTGGCGCTCGATTACGTCGTCGAAATAGAAGTCCCCGAAGAAGACATCATCGAACGCATGAGCGGCCGGCGCGTACACCCCGCCAGCGGCCGCAGCTACCACCTGCGCTTCAACCCGCCCAAGCAGGAAGGGATCGACGACGTCACGGGCGAGCCGCTGGTGCAGCGCGACGACGACCGCGAAGACACCGTGCGCAATCGCCTGGCCGTCTACCAGAAGCAGACCCGTCCGCTCGTGGACTACTACGCCTCGTGGGCTCAGGAAGGCGACTCGCAGGCTCCCAAGTATCGCAAGATCTCCGGGGTCGGCGCGGTCGACGACATCAAGTCCCGCCTGTTCCAGGCGCTGGCCAGCTAGGCCGCAAAGCCTCGCAGGCGCCGCGGCCGGCCCGCGGCGCACCATCCCTTTTGCATTCGTCTTCAGAGATCTTCCCATGGAAATAGCGAACAAGGTATTCATCGTCACCGGCGGTGCTTCCGGCCTGGGCGCCGGCACGGCCCGCATGTTGGTCGCCAACGGCGCGAAGGTCGTCATCGCCGACCTCCAGGACGAGCCCGGCCAGGCGCTGGCCAGCGAACTGGGCCAGCGTTACGTGCATTGCGACGTCACCCAGGAAGCCGACGGCCGGCAAGCCGTAGCCGCCGCGCTGGAACTGGGCGCGCTGTACGGCCTGGTCAACTGCGCAGGGGTTGCGCCGGCGGCCAAGATCGTCGGCAAGAATGGCGCCCACCCGCTCGAGCTGTTCCAGAAAGTCGTCGCAATCAATCTGGTGGGCAGCTTCAACATGATGCGGCTGGCCGCGGAGGCCATGAGCGCGAACACGCCAGAACCCACCGGCGAGCGCGGCGTACTGATCAATACGGCCTCGGTGGCCGCCTTCGACGGCCAGATCGGCCAGGCCGCCTACGCGGCCTCGAAGGCGGGAGTCGCCGGCATGACGCTGCCCATCGCGCGTGACCTGGCCAAGACCGGCATCCGTTGCATGACCATTGCGCCGGGTATTTTCGGCACGCCCATGATCTTCGGCATGCCCCAGGAAGTTCAGGACTCCCTCGCGGCCAGCATTCCCTTCCCGGCACGCCTGGGCCGCCCCGAAGACTACGCCAAGCTGGTGCACAGCATCATCACCAACGACATGCTCAACGGTGAAACGATCCGCCTGGACGGCGCGATCCGCATGCCGCCCAAGTAATCACGCCGTGTCGCGCCGCCTGGCGGCGCGACTGCCACTATCGCCCATGGGTCTTTTCCGCTCGGCCGCCACCATCAGCAGCTTCACGCTGCTGTCGCGCGTCACCGGCCTGGTCCGCGACATACTCATCGCGCGGGCCTTCGGGGCGGGCCCGCTCACCGACGCCTTCTGGGTGGCGTTTCGCATTCCCAACCTGCTGCGCCGGCTGTTTGCCGAAGGCGCGTTCGCCCAGGCCTTCGTGCCCATTCTGGGAGCGGCCCGCAACGATCGCAGCGATGCCGAGGTTCGTACCCTGCTCGACCGCGTGGCGCTCTTGCTCACGCTGGCACTCATGGCCGTCACCGTACTCGGCATCGTGGCAGCCCCCTGGGTCGTGAGCGCCATGGCCAGCGGCATGCGGGAAGCTTCCCGCAGCACCGAGTTCGGCGCCGCCATCTGGATGACACGCGTCATGTTCCCGTACATCGTGTGCATGTCGCTGGTGGCGTTCGCCTCGGGGGTGCTCAACACTTGGCGCCGGTTCGCCGTACCGGCGTTCACGCCCGTATTGCTGAACCTGTCCATGATCGCAGCCTGCCTCTGGCTGGCCCCCCGCATGGATGTGCCCATCTATGCGCTGGCTATCGGCGTCATGGCCGGCGGCGTGGCGCAACTGGCAATCCAGTGGACGGCGCTCGCGCGCCTGGGCATGCTGCCGCGGCTGGGCACCAGCTTGCCGCAGGCCTGGCGCGACCCTACCGTGCAGCGCATACTCCGGCAGATGGCGCCCGCCACGCTTGGAGTGTCGGTCGCCCAGATTTCACTGCTGATCAACACCAACATCGCCACCTGGCTCACGCCTGGCAGCGTCACCTGGCTGTCCTTCGCCGACCGCCTGATGGAATTCCCGACCGCCCTGCTGGGCGTCGCGCTGGGTACCGTGCTGCTGCCCAGTCTCTCGGCCGCGCACGCGCGCCAGGACGCGGCAGGGTACTCGGCGCTGCTCGACTGGGGCCTGCGCCTGACCCTCCTGCTGGGGCTGCCGGCCGCGCTGGGCCTGGCCCTGCTGTCTGACGGCCTGGTTGCCACTCTTTTTCACTATGGTGCATTCCAGGCCGACGATGTGGCCCAGACCCGCCTGGCCGTGGTGTCGTATGCAGTAGGCCTGGTCGGCCTGCTGGGCGTTAAGATCCTCGCCCCCGGTTTCTACGCCCGGCAAGACATCCGTACGCCCGTCAAAATCGCCATCATGGTACTGGTGGCGACGCAATTGCTGAATGTCGCGCTTGTTCCGGCCCTGGCGCATGCAGGGCTGGCGCTGGCGATCGGACTGGGCGCCACCCTGAATGCACTGGCCCTGCTCGTTGGCCTGCGGCGGCGCGGCATGTACCGTCCCGTGGCCGGATGGCCCAAATTCCTGCTGCGCATCGTGCCCGCCCTGGTTGCCCTGGCCGCCGTACTGCTCTATGCCGGCCGGCACCTCGACTGGGTCTCGCTGCAATCCGTGCCGGGGCAGCGCGCGGCCTGGCTGGGGGCGGTGATCGCTGCGAGCGGCGTGGCGTATTTCGCGGCCCTGTTCGCATGCGGCTTCCGGCTACGCGATTTCACCCGCCGACGGGGTTGATCCGCGCGACGCGAAAGGTCACAATTAAGCACGCAAATGCGCCAGACCGTAAAGAAACGAGAATTTTTCCGCCTACGATGTAATCTAAAGTAAAAAAAGCATTATTATTTGTGGATGCAACTCCTCGGTAGTCGTTCGGGTTCGCTCATGGCACCGAATACCTCGTCCAACACGCCCACGCCATTGTCAGACCAGGTCATAGACTGGCTGCTGTTGCTGCGTTCCGGCCGTGCCACCCAGCGCGATTATGCCGAGTTCCTGGCCTGGCGAGACGCCAATCCACAGCACGATACGGCCTGGCAACAACTTACGGTGACCCTGGGCGGCGGCGCGTACGGGCGACTGGGCGATGCCTACCCCGAGGGCTACGAGGGCGTCGACCCCCCTGTTCACGATCAACCGGTCTCTCGCACCCGCCGCCGCTTCCTGGCCGGTGCAGCCCTGCTGGCTGCGGGCGGGGCCTCGGCCGCCTACGTCGGCAACATTTTCTACCCGTTGGGCAATCTGGCTTCCGACGCCGCCACGGGCACGGCCGAGCGGCGCCGCTACATGTTGTCGGACGGCAGCGAACTCCTGCTCGATGCGCGCAGCCGCGTCGACCTCGTCTATACCGGCCAGGTCCGCAAGCTGAAATTGCTGAGCGGCGCCGTCATGATCACGGCCAGCGCCCGCGATGAGCGCCCGTTCATTGTCGAGACCACCGAGGGCCGCATCCATTCCGCCGGAAACCGTTATATGGTGCGTCAGCAACCGCACCGGACGCTGGTGGTGGCGCATGAAGACCCGGTTACCGTCGAAACCCACGCCGGCATGCGTGACCAGCTCGACCCCGGCCTGGGGGTGCGCTTCGACTCCGTGCGCCTGGGCCCTCCCCGCGCCGACCTGGCCGCCCAGGCAGCGTGGGAAGACGGCCTGATCGACGCCCGAGGCCAGCCGCTGGCCGAGATCGTCGAGACCTTGCGCCCTTATTATCACGGCACCCTGCGCGTCTCGATGGCCGCCGGCGGCCTGCCTGTATATGGGCGTTACCTGCTCGACGATGTGCCGGCCACCCTGCGCACCCTTCAAACCCGCATGCCCATTGCTGTGCGGCGCTATACCCCGTGGCTGGTTTCCATCGCAGTCGCCTCCGCATGAAGCCGCCTTGCGGCCCGCGTAGGCAAATATCTTGCAATCCTCGGCAGAGTTGTTAGAATATTGGACTTTGCCGAATTCACTATATATCGCAACATGGCCAATACCGCCCAAGCACGCAAACGCGCTCGTCAATCGGTCGAGCGCAACAAGCATAATTCCAGCCTGCGCTCGATGCTGCGCACCGCCATCAAGCGCGTACGCCAATCCATCGCTGCCGGCGACAAGGCTGCGGCTGGCGAAGTGTTCCAGAAGGCCACCAGCGTGATCGACCGCGTGGCCGACAAGAACATCATCCACAAGAACAAGGCCGCTCGCCACAAGAGCCGCCTGGCCGCCGCCATCAAGGCGCTGGCCTGAGCCATTCTGCCGCGCCCCCCGGGGCGGCATGAATACGGCAAGCAAGGGGACGCCCTCGGGCGTCCCTTTTGTATTGGGCGGCGGGCGGTGGCCAGCCGCCCTGCCCCGTGATCAGGTCGGAAACGCCTCGCGTAGCGCGAACGTTGCCTGCTTGAACACGCCGAGGTCGGTGCCCACGGCTACGAAGTGCATTCCCATGTCGAGGTACCGGCGCGCGTCCGCGGCGACCGGGGCCAGGATACCCACGGCCTTGCCCTGCGCGCTGACGCGCTGGTACAAGTGCCTGATGGTTTCCTGCACTTCCGGATGCCCGGGATTGCCCAGGTGGCCCAGCGCGGCAGCAAGGTCAGACGGGCCGATGAATACGCCATCCACGCCCTCGACCGCCGCGATGTCGTCCACCGCTTCGATGCCAGGCCGGCTCTCGATCTGCAGCAATACACAGATGTTGTCGTTGATGACGTGCAGGTAGTCGGGCACGGTGCCATAGCGATTGCTGCGCTGCAGCCCCGCCACGCCACGCATGCCCTGCGGCGGATACCGCGTTGCCGCCACCGCGCGCCTCGCGTCTTCCTCGGATTCGATGAACGGGATCAGCAGGTTGTAGAACCCGATATCGAGCAGGCGCTTGATTTCGACGGGGTCATTCCACGAGGGCCTGCCCACCGGGGCGCTGGCACTTCCCTGCAGGGCCTGTAACTGTTGCAGGAACATGGGCACTTCGTTGGGAGAATGCTCGCCGTCGAGCAGTAACCAGTCGAAGTCGGCCAGCCCGGCCAGTTCAGCCGTAATGTGACTGGACATGCTCATCCAGAAGCCGATCAGCCGTTCACGCGCCAGGATGCGCTGCCGGAATCGGTTGGGTAGCGGAGTATTCATGAGGTTCCTTGCAAAGGCATGTCAGTCGTTGCGGGCGCCCGAGGCCTTGGCGGCCTTGCCCCATTTGGCAATCTCGGCGGACACGAACGAAGTGAATTCCTGGGGATCGCTTGCCACCACCACGAAGCCCACGCTTTCCAGCTTCTCGCGCAATTCGGGCGCATTCAGGGCCTTGACGGTGGCTTGCTGCAGCCGCTGTATGACTTCAGGCGGCGTTCCGGCCGGGGCCGACAGGCCGAACCAGGATTCGGCTGCAAAGCCCGGATAACCGGACTCGGCCACCGTGGGCGTGTCGGGATAGGCAGGGTTGCGCTTGTCGCTGGCGACGGCCAGGGCGCGCAGCTTGCCGGCACGCACATGGGGCAGCACATTGTCCTGGTTCAGGAACAGCACCGATACGCGTCCGCCGATGGTATCGGTGATGGCCGCCGCGCCGCCCTTGTACGGCACATGCATCAGGTCGATGCCGGCCGCCTGTTTCAGCATTTCCATGGCCAGGTGACCCGACGATCCATTGCCCGAGCTGGCGTGGGTGTACTTGCCCGGGTCGGCCTTGGCCAGCTTGATGAAATCGGCGAAATTCTGAGCAGGGAATTCCGGGTTGGCGACCAGCACATTGGGCCCCTTGGCCAGCAGCGAGATATGCGCGAAATCGGCGTCGCTGTAAGGCATCGTGGAATAGACCGCGTAGTTGATGGCATTGGAGCCGACGCCCGACAGCAACAGCGTATATCCGTCCGGCTTGGCCTTGGCCACGGCATCGGAACCAATATTGCCGTTCGCGCCTCCCCTGTTTTCGACGATGACGGTCTGGCCCAGGTCTTTGGCCAGTTCGGCCGCCAACAGGCGCCCGACCGAATCGGTGCTGCCGCCGGCAGGGAACGGCACCACCAGGCGCACGGGCTGCGACGGCCATGCCTGCGCGGCTGCGGTTGACGGCGCCGCCACCAGCAGGGCCGAAACAGTGGCCATCGCGGCGGCGATGCGGCCCAGTCGGGCCGATGTGGTTTGACGGAATCTCTGCATGGATGTGTCTCCTTGGTTTAGGTATGCGCGGCGGGTGAGCCGCGGGTTCAGTGGATCTCGGGCTCGGCAGCGCCGCCCGCCTGCTGCTCGGTCTGCAGAAAGTCGAAATCGCAACCGGTATTGGCCTGGCCCACGTGCTTCAGGTACAGAACGCCATAACCGCGCTCGAACCTGGCAGGCGGCGGCTGCCATGACGCCTTGCGCTCGGCCAGCTGGGCATCGGTCAGTTGCACGTCAAGCCGCCGGTTCGGCACGTCCAGCGTGATCAAGTCGCCGTCACGGACGAGCGCCAGCGGCCCGCCGATGTACGACTCGGGAGCCACATGCAGCACGCAGGCGCCATAACTGGTGCCGCTCATGCGCGCATCGGATATGCGCAGCATGTCGCGCACGCCCTGCTTCAGCAGTTTCTGCGGTATGGGCAACTGCCCCCACTCGGGCATGCCGGGCGCGCCCTGCGGGCCGGCGTTCTGCAGCACGATGACGCTGTCCGCACCGACGTCCAGATCGGGATCGTCGATGCGCGCGGCCATGTCGTTGTAGTCCTTGAATACCACCGCGCGCCCGGTATGGACCTGCAGGCGCGGTTCCATTGCCGGCGGCTTGATCACCGCGCCGTCGGGGGCCAGGTTGCCGCGCAGGACAGCCAGGCCGTCGCATGCCACCAGCGCCTGTTCACGCGAGCGGATCACGTCATCGTTGAAAACGCGCGCGCCTGCGATGTTCTCGCCCAGCGTGCGGCCGTCGACGGTCTGCTGGCTCGTATCCAGCAGGTCGCCGAGCTGAACCATCAGGGCGCGCAAGCCACCGGCGTAGTAAAAATCTTCCATCAGATACTTGCCCGCGGGGCGCAGGTTGGCCAGCACCGGGGTACTGCGCGCAAGGCTGTCGAAGCGGTCCAGGTCCAGGGAAAAGCCGCAACGACGCGCCATGGCGATCAGATGCACGACGGCATTGGTCGAACCCGACAGGGCCAGCACGGTGCGCACGGCGTTATCGAACGAAGAGGCCGTCAGCAGGCTCGATGGGGTGATATCGCGCCACACCATCTCGACGATGCGCTTGCCCGACAACGTGGCCATCTGCGCATGGCGCGAATCGGGCGCCGGAATCGATGAATACCCGGACAGGCACAGGCCCAGGGCCTCGACCGCCGCCGTCATTGTGGATGCGGTGCCCATGGTCATGCAATGGCCGGGCGAACGCGCAATGCCGTCTTCGACGCCCTGCCAGTCTTCCTCGGTGATGTTGCCCGCCCGCAGTTCGGCCCAGTACTTCCAGGTGTCCGATCCTGAGCCCAGCGTGTTGCCATTCCAGTTGCCGCGCAGCATCGGGCCTGCCGGCACGAAAATGGTGGGCAGGTCCATCGACGCCGCTCCCATCAGCAGCGCTGGCGTGGTCTTGTCGCAACCGCCCATCAGCACGCATCCATCGGCCGGATAGGAACGCAACAGCTCTTCCGTTTCCATGGCGAGCAGATTGCGATAGAGCATGGTGGTGGGCTTCTGGAAGGGCTCCGACAGGCTCATGGCGGGCATTTCCACCGGAAAACCACCAGCCTGCCAGATGCCGCGCTTGACCTCTTCGACGCGCTGCTTGAAATGGCTGTGACAGGGGTTGATGTCGCTCCAGGTGTTGATGATGGCGATCACCGGCTTGCCCGCGTAGTCGGAGCGGTGATACCCCATCTGTGCGGTACGCGAACGATGTCCGAAAGACCGCAGGTCTTTCACGCCATACCAGCGGTGGCTGCGCAGTTCTTCGGGCCGTTTGCGCTGCGAGTTGTCAGTCATGGTGCGGAAATGTCCTTCGATAGTCGTCAAAAAAGGGGGGGTGCGCGGGTCGAGGCCGTGCGTCAGGAGCCCAGCAGAAAGGGCACGCCGCTGCGATCGCATAGCTCGCGCAGCCGCCCGACCAGCGCGGCGGGCAAAGGTATGCCATCGCGCTGGCGCCGCTCCCACTCGGCCGCCTCGGGGTCGCCCGCCACTTGCACGGGCTGGCTGGGGTCGGCGGCCGGCGTGTCGCGCAGCGTATCCAGTACTTCGTCCACATCGTCTTCAAACGAACCCGAGTCACGAAACGCGTCGGGATTCAGGGCCAGGAAGAAATGGCCGATGTCGTCCGGGTCGCCAGGCCGCCGGCGCGCGGCGTAGCGGGCAGCCATGGCGCTGCCTCCAAGCGTGCCGCCCAGCAACTGCGCCATGACCGCCAGCCCATAGCCCTTGTGGCTGCTCATGGCGGCCGTGCCGCCCAGGGGCGTCAGACCGCCTTCGGGCCGGTCGAAGATGTATTGCATGGCCTGCGCGGCGTCGGTCACGCTGCGGCCCTGGCCATCGACGGCCCAGCCATCGGGCAGCGGCTTGCCGAGAAAGTCGTACACCTTCACTTTGTTGGCGGCCACAGTGGTGGTGGCCATGTCCAGCACAAAGGGTTCGTTCTGCGCCGCGGGCGCGCCGAAGGCTATGGGATTGGTGCCCAGCACTGGCGCCGCGCCATGGGTGGGCACCATGATCAGCGTGGTGGCGCTGCTGGTCACCAGTCCCACGACCCCGCGCCGCACGGCCATGCGCGCGTAGACCCCGGCCGCCCCGAAGTGATGCGAGTTGCGCACCGAGACCGCCCCGACGCCCTCTTCGAGCGCCTTGTCCACGGCCAGTTGCATGCCCTGCGCGGCCACCGGATAACCCAGCCCCGCCATGCCATCGAGCAGCGCCGTGGACGCAGTTTCACGCACCAGGCGCGGCCGCGCGTCGATACGCAAGGTGCCCGCGCGCAACTTCGCTTCGTAGGCAGGCAACATCGAAATACCGTGCGAATCGACGCCCAGCAGATCGGTCTCGGTCATGAGTTCCGCCGTGATGGCCGCCAGGTCGCGTGGCATGCCCCACGCCACCAGGATGGCCAGTATCTGTTCGCGCACCTGTGCGGCGCGCACCCTGAACGAGGATTCCTTGCTGCTGCACTGCACCGTTTGTCTCCTTTGGGTCGGACCCGTTATCAATGCCTTGCCGCCGGCCCGGATCAATCGCGCTCGCGATCCACCAGCCGATGACGGGCTTGCCCCAGATGAAACTGCATCGCGACGCGAGCCCGCTCGCCATCTTGTTCGCGTATGGCCCCCAGGATCGCCGCATGCTCGTCCGCCACGCGCTGGGCACGCTGCCGCGATCCGGTACGCGTCAGGCTCAGCGTCAGGCGCATGAAGCCGCTGATGGACTCATGGATCGATTCGAGCACCCCCAGGTAATAGTCATTGCCGGTGGCCTGTGCGATGCTCGCATGGAACGCCAGGTCGGCTTCGGGCGACACATGGCCCCGCTCGAGTCCGTCGATGAAGGCGGCATGCGCATCGCCAATGGCGCGCAATTCTTCGTCTGTGCGGCGCAACGCCGCCAGGCGCGCGGCATCCCCTTCCAGAGCCATGCGGATTTCCTGGGCCCGCAGATAGGCGCCCACATGCTGCACATCGCTGAACGTCTTCAGCCGTGGCGCCGGTTGCTGGCTGACAAACGTGCCGAGCCCCTGGTGCGCGGTCACCAGGCCGTCGGCGCGCAAGCGCAGCAGGGCCTCGCGCACCACCGGGCGCGAAACGCCGAAGCGCTCGCAGATCTCGTGTTCAGACGGCAGCTTGTCTCCGACGTTGAGGTGTCCGGCAGTGATCTGTTCGAAGATCTGGCCGTACAGCTGATCGGCCAGGCGCACCCGTTGCCCGCGCTCCAGCACCAGCGTGCCGGCGCCCGTTTCTGCCACCACAGCGGGAGCCGTGGGCCCCGCCGATTTCTTGCGTTTCACCTTGCTTTCCTTTGCACATGCAGACGTCGCGCACGCCATGCGCGCCGCCCGCCTTCAGGCGCCCATGCGCGCCAGTCATCTGTATACCACTGTCGCCGGGCAGCGGCTCAAGCGCCTGGCACCCCCTGCGTATTCACATACAAGGCGTACACGGAATGTGAGGAAGCCATGAAAAGACGGTTGCGCTGTGCTGCGCCAAAGCACAGATTGGCGCAGCGTTCGGGCAAGTGGATATGCGCCAGACGCCTGCCCTTGGGCGATATCACCATCACGCCGTCCTTGCCTTCGCCCATGCCCCACCCGCACCACAGATTGCCGTCCACATCGCAGCGCATGCCATCGAGCGTGCCGCCCTCCGCGTCGAGGAACACGCGTCGGTTGGCGACCCCGCGGCCGCCCTCGACGACGTCGTACACATGAATCAGGCGATTGGGCGTCGCCCGCCCCTCGACCACATACAAGAGCATGCCGTCGGGCGAGAAGCACAGGCCGTTGACGCCCTTGAGATCGGTGATCACGGCATTGCCTTGGCCCGTTTGCGGGTCGATGCGGTAGACGCTGTGCGGCAGTTCGGCCTGGGCCTTGCGGCCTTCGTAGTTGCCCCCTATGCCGAAGGGCGGATCCGAAAACCACACCGCGCCATCGGTATGGCAGATCACGTCATTGGGGGAATTCAGCGGCTTGCCCTGATACTTGTCCATCAGCACCGTGATGGAGCCGTCGTACTCGGTACGCGTCACGCGCCGCGTGAGATGCTCGCACGTGACCAGCCGGCCCCGGCGATCACGCGTGTTGCCATTTGCATAATTCGACGGTTTGCGAAACTCGCTGACCGCGCCGGTCTGCTCGTCCCATTTCATGATGCGGTCGTTGGGAATATCGCTCCAAAGCAGGTAGCGCCCATCGCCGAACCAGACCGGTCCTTCGGCCCATCGCATGCCCGTGGCAATGCGCTCGATGCCCGCGTTGAACAACCGGTAGGCCTCGAAGCCCGGGTCAAGGACTTCGATCGCGGGGTCCGGGTAGGCGGCAGAAGGCTTCCAGGCCCGCGCGAGGCCTGGCAGTGCGGCGATGGCTGCAGCGCCCGCGCCAGCGAGCAGCCGGCGGCGCGGCCCGTCGACGGCCGGGCCGGCGTGTGACGCTTCCTGAGCTTCAGTGCGGCCTGGCCGCAGGTCGGCATTCTGCATGTGATTCTCCGGTGGGTGGACCTTCGGGAAGATCGAACGCCGGCGTCAACCGCGCAGGCATGCGTTTTCAGGCGGGCACGAGCTCCTGGTCCCACTGCAACAGCGCGCGGGCCACCGGCGCCACGCGCTGGCGCTCGGACTCGGACAGGCCGGTGACCAGAGGCAGCATGGGGCCCATGTCAGCCACTCCGGCCAACGTGACCGCGTCGTGCAGCACGCGGATGGGGCTGATGCCGTCACGGCAGTCTTCCAGGGGCAGGTACTTCTGGCGCACTTGCTCGGCTTCGTCGAACTTGCCTTCGTGCAGCAGATGAAGCATATGCATTGCGCCCCTGGGCGCCACGCAAACCGAACCCGAGGTAAAGCTCTTGAGCCCGAACTTGCGGAAGTGGGTGATGGCCGGGCGCTCACCGCTGCCGCTGACCAGCCAGCGAGGCTCGATGACCTGCAGCAGCGCGTGCAGATAAGGGTCGTCGGCCGCGTCAGGGCACACCACTGCATATTTGAGCGCGACGATGCGGCCCTCGCCGATAAGACTGGCCAGCGTGGCGGGCTCGATGTAGCCCGCGCTTTTCAGATAGACCACCACGGGCTTGCCCAGGGCGTCGCTGAAGCGTCGGATGCCGTCGGCCAGGCCCGCGTCGGTGTAGGGGAAAGACATGGGCAGCAGCATGGCGGTGGGAAAGTCGCGCGTGCGCAGGATCGCCGCCTGGTCCATCAGCTTGCCGTAGTCGGGGCCTGCCGATGGCAACACCCAGGTATCGGGCCCTGCCGCTTCGGCCAGGGAATCCACCACATGCGCATATTCACTGACGGCGAGGTTATAAAAATTGGCATTGCCGCCGTACATCACGCTGCGCACGCCACCCTGCTCGAGATGGCGCAATAAAGCCTGGTTTCCCGCGGCGTCGAACGAAAGATCGGCGCGGCGCGCCAGCGGCGGAACGGCTATCACGGATCGCTGCAGGTCGGCGGCGGTGACCGGGGTGGTTTTCATGGCAATGGACTCCTGGAGCCGGTGGTCGGATTCATCAACAAAAAAAGTATACTTGGTTGACAAGTAAAAGCTCAATACCTATATTTGTCTTACAACAAATCGGTTGCCAGATACGCGCGCCGCGCACAAGCTCTGCAACGTACCGCGCGGGCGTGTCATTCCAATAACACCCGATGCGCCCCGCGCACCAGGAGACACCGCGATGCCTGTCAGTTCCTTGTTCCGTTCCGCCGTCACCGCCTTGGCCGCCAGCGCGGCACTGTGGGGGTCCCCCGCGCATGCCGCCGATGCCTATCCCGCGCGCCAGGTCACCATCCTGGTGCCATTTCCCGCAGGCGGCACCACCGACATCGCCGCGCGCGTGGTGGCAGCCGAACTTGGCAAGGCCTGGCAGCAGCCCGTCGTGGTCGAGAACCGGGCCGGCGCCGGCGGCAATGTCGGCACTGCCGAGGCAGCGCGCGCCGCGCCCGACGGATACACCCTGCTGATGGGCACGGTAAGCACCCATGCCATCAATCAATCCGTCTACAGCAACTTGCCCTATGACCCGGTGCGCGATTTCACGCCGGTCACCATGGTCATTCCGGTGCCCAACGTCCTGGAGCTGAACCCGGCCTTCGCCGACCGGCACAACATCCGCTCGGTCGCCGACCTGATCGCCTACCTGAAGGCGAACCCGGGCAAGGTCAATATGGCCTCTACCGGCAACGGCACGTCCACCCACCTGTCCGGCGAGCTGTTCATGGCCATGACCGGCACCAAGATGACCCATGTGCCGTACAAGGGAAGCAGCCCTGCGCTGACCGACGTGATGAGTGGTTCCGCCGACCTGATCTTCGACAACCTGCCGTCCTCGATGGGTTTTCTGAAAGCGGGCAAATTGCGCCCCCTGGCCGTCACCAGCGCCGAACGATCCCCCGCGTTGCCGGACGTGCCCACGATCGCCCAGGCTGGGGTAGACGGCTATGACGCGTCCAGCTGGTTCGGCCTGCTGGCTCCGGCCGGCACACCGCCGGCCATCGTGGACCGGGTGCAGCGCGATGTGGCGAAGATCCTCCAGGATCCGGCCGTGCGCGAGCGTTTCGAGGCGCTGGGTGCCCAACCTCAAGCCATGACGCCCGACGAATTCAAGACCTTCATGGCCGGCGAAACCGCCAAGTGGGCCAAGGCCGTGCAGCAATCCGGCGCGCGGGTCGACTGAACTCAGGCATTCCCAGGCCGTTGGCGCGCGTGGCCGGCGGCTGATCCCACAACACGCGCACCAGGAGACATCGTGAATAAACTGATCAGCGCCATCGCCGCCGCCGGCCTTGCCCTTCTGGGCGCACCGGCCGCCCACGCCGCCACGTTTCCCGAAAAGCCGGTGACCATCATCGTGCCGTTCGTTCCCGGCGGATCCTCCGACATTACGGCCCGTTCGGTCATGCCCGGCATGCAGAAGCTGCTGGGCCAGAGCTTCGTCGCCGAGAACAAGCCGGGCGCCAATAGCGCCATCGGCGCGCAGGCACTGGCTCGCGCGCCCGCCGACGGCTACACCATGATGGTCGGCTCGATCGGCACCTTCGCCATCAACGAGGCGCTCTACAAAGAACTGGCCTACAACCCCAGCAAGGACTTCCAGTATCTGACCCAGGCCGTGCGTAATCCCAACCTGCTGGTGGCTCCGCCGTCGTTCCCGGCCAACACGGTGGCCGAGCTGGTGGAATATGCCAAGAAGCATCCGGGCGAAGTGTCGTATGCGTCGTCCGGTACGGGCTCGTCGGACCATCTTTCGGCAATCCTGTTCCGCCAGCGCACCGACACCACCGGCGTCGACGTGCCCTACCGCGGCGGCGCCGCTGCCATCGCGGACCTGCTGGGCGCGCAGGTCAACGTGTCGTTCCAGAATCTGGGGGCGGTGCAGAAGCATGTGCTTGCCGGCAAGCTGAAAGCGCTTGCCATCACCGGCGAGACGCGCGCCGCCGAACTCCCTGACGTCCCCACGTTGGCGGAAGCCGGCATCAAGGATATGGTCGTGTATTCGTGGCAGGGATTCGCCGTACCCAAAGATACGCCCGCGCCCGTGGTCAAGACCTTGTCCGACGCCTTGCGCCAGACCCTTCGCGAGCCCGAAGTCACCAAGACGCTGCAGGGGCTCGGCTTCGAGGTGGTGGCCAACTCACCCGAAGAATTCGCCGCGTTCCAGCAGGCCGAAGTCAAGCGCTGGAAACAGGTCATCAAAGATGGCGGCATACAGCTGCAGTAGGCGGCGGCGCGCATGGGCGGCAGATTGCCCATGCGCCGTCGGAATCAAGTAGCATTTGCAGTTTCCCTGACAAGCGCTCACGACATGACCACCAAGCAACGCATACTCCAGGTCGGCTCCCTGTCCGGCTCTCCCAGCGCCAACCAACGGCTGGCCGATTCCTACGATGTCTTCGAACTCTGGAAGCACGGCGACCGCAAGGCCGCCCTGGCCGAACATGGCAAAGGCATCACGGCGGTCGTCACTTCGGCCACCATGGGCGCCAATGCCGAACTCATCGAAGGCCTGCCCGACCTGAAGGCTATCTGCAGCTGGGGCGTCGGTTACGAAACCATCGACGTCCAGGCAGCGCAGGCGCGCGGCGTGCTTGTCAGCAATACGCCCGATGTGCTCACCGACTGTGTGGCCGACCTGGCCTGGGGCCTGATGATCGCCGGCGCGCGGCGCATGAGCCTGGGCGATCGCTACGTGCGGGCCGGCCGCTGGGGCCAGGTGCATGGCAGCATTCCGCTGGGCACGCGCGTCAGCGGCAAGAAACTGGGCATCATCGGCCTGGGACGCATAGGCCAGGCCATCGCCCGCCGGGGCGAGGGCTTCGACATGGAAGTGCGCTATCACAATCGCCGCCAGCGCGACGACGTGTCGTATGGGTACGAAGCTTCGCTGGTCGAACTGGCGCGCTGGTCCGATTTCCTGATCGTGGCCACCGTGGGCGGTCCGGGCACGCGGCACCTGGTCAACCGCGAGGTCCTGGAGGCTCTGGGCCCCAAGGGCATCATCGTCAATATCGCGCGGGGACCGGTCATCGACGAGCAGGCACTGGTCACGGCGCTCGACAGCGGCAAACTGGGTTGCGCGGCGCTCGACGTGTTCGAGCATGAGCCCAACGTGCCCGATGCCCTGAAAGCCAGCGACAACAGCGTGCTGTTGCCGCACATCGGCAGCGCCACGTACGAAACCCGCATGGCCATGGAAGACCTGATGCTGGAAAACCTGCAGTCGTTCTTCCAGACCGGCAAGCTGGTCACTCCGGTCGAGTAAGGCCGGGTAGCCCCCTGCCGCAGGCGGCGCCGCAGTCCGCGCCCAGCGTCCCTGAGGCTGCGGGCGGCTGGCGCCCGCTTCAGAATCCGCGCCGCACGGCATGTGCGGCCACAGGCTTGCTCAGACTTCGCGCTCTTCGGTCTTCAGTTTATTGTCGTGCGCGAAGTCAATCACGAACTTGTAGGCCAGCGGTTCCAGTTCGCGCAAGCGCTGGTCGACCACGACCCCGCGCACGCCGTCTATCATGACCGGCAGCACGTAAGGCGAGTAAGTCAGATGGCTGCCGGTGGACCCGGGAGGGCGGAACTGCGCCATGACGCCGGCCAGGCGTTCCGCCCAATCGCTCGGACGGAACCGGGCGCCACTTTCCGTGACACCGTGGATAACGAATTGTTTGACGCGAGTTGCCATGTGTTTTCACCACGGGCTGCGTGTGCAGGGTCCAGATTGGCCAGGCACCAAAGATGCGGCCCGCGCCGCGAATTGTATATGATTGCTCTTTTGGCCACGCCGTTTCGACCATGACTCCTCCCACGCACCAGAATGGCCCCTTGCGGCATTTCCTGCAGTTCCGGGATTTCTCACCCGCAGAAATCGCCTATGTGCTCGACCGCGCTCGCCTGATCAAGGACAAGTTCAAGCGCTACGAGCCCCATATGCCGCTGCATGACCGCACCTTGGCCATGGTGTTCGAGAAGGCCAGCACGCGCACGCGCGTTTCGTTCGAGGCTGGCATGTACCAGATGGGCGGGTCGGTCATCAATCTCACGTCGAACGATTCGCAGCTCGGCCGTTCCGAACCCATCGAAGATACGGCGCGCGTCATTTCGCGCATGGTCGACATCGTCATGATCCGCACCTTCGAGCAGACCCGCATCGAGCGCTTCGCCTCGCATTCGCGCGTGCCTGTCATCAACGGACTGACCAACGAATACCACCCCTGCCAGATCCTGGCCGATCTGTTCACCTATATCGAGCATCGCGGGCCCGTTGCCGGCAAGACAGTGGCCTGGATCGGCGACGCCAACAACATGTCTTACACGTGGCTGCAGGCCGCCGAGATGCTGGGCTTCACCCTGCATGTATCCACTCCCCCCGGCTATGAACTCGACCCCGCGCGTGTCGGTTCGCCACCCGAGGGTGTGCTGCGCCAGTTTGCCGACCCCATGGAAGCCTGCCGCGGCGCGCATCTGGTCACCACCGACGTCTGGACCAGCATGGGCTACGAGGCCGAGAACGAGACGCGCCGCGCCGCCTTCGCCGACTGGTGCGTCGATGCCGAAATGATGGCCGTCGCCGACCCGCAGGCGGTTTTCATGCATTGCCTGCCGGCCCATCGCGGCGAGGAAGTCACCGGCGAAGTCATCGACGGACCGCAAAGCGTCGTGTGGGACGAAGCCGAGAACCGGCTGCATGTGCAGAAGGCGCTGATGGAGTTCCTGCTGCTGGGCCGCCTCTGATCCGCCTGAACGCCCCGCCCTATCAGCCGGCAGGTCGCAGCCTTCGATATCAGACATTCCAGTTGGCGCCTGCGCGCGGCAGGCGGTCCACCCCACGCAAACGCGCTAAAATCCGTGGTTCAATCGCAGCGAGCGCGCCACGCCGCCGCGCCGGCACTGTCTGTCCGTAGGCTTTAGATCACACAATGACCACTATTCTTCCCCACCTTCCCGTCGGCCAGAAGGTCGGCATTGCCTTTTCGGGCGGCCTGGACACCAGCGCTGCGCTGCTCTGGATGCGCAACAAGGGCGCCATTCCGTACGCCTACACGGCCAACCTGGGCCAGCCCGACGAATCCGACTACGAGGCCATTCCGCGTCGCGCCATGGAATATGGCGCCGAAAACGCACGCCTGATCGACTGCCGCGCCCAGCTGGCGGCCGAAGGCATTGCGGCCCTGCAGGCCGGCGCCTTCCATATTTCCACGGCAGGCGTCACCTACTTCAACACCACGCCGCTCGGGCGCGCCGTGACGGGCACCATGCTCGTGGCGGCCATGAAGGAAGACGGTGTCAACATCTGGGGCGATGGCAGCACCTACAAGGGCAACGACATTGAACGTTTCTACCGCTATGGCCTGCTCACCAATCCCGAGCTGAAAATCTACAAGCCGTGGCTCGATCAGTTGTTCATCGACGAACTCGGCGGCCGCGCCGAGATGTCCGAATACATGCAGCAAGCGGGCTTCGACTACAAAATGTCGGCGGAAAAGGCCTACTCCACCGATTCCAACATGCTGGGGGCCACCCACGAAGCCAAGGACCTCGAACACCTGAACTCGGGCATCAAGATCGTCCAGCCCATCATGGGCGTGGCGTTCTGGCGTGACGACGTCGTGGTCAAGGCCGAGGAAGTGCGCGTGCGCTTCGAAGAAGGCCAGCCGGTGGCGCTGAATGGCGTCGAATATGCCGATCCGGTCGAGCTCCTGCTGGAAGCCAACCGCATAGGCGGCCGCCACGGCCTGGGCATGAGTGACCAGATCGAGAACCGCATCATCGAAGCCAAGAGCCGCGGCATTTACGAAGCGCCGGGGCTTGCCTTGCTGTTCATCGCCTACGAGCGCCTGGTTACCGGCATCCATAACGAAGACACCATCGAGCAATACCGCGAAAGCGGCCGCAAGCTGGGCCGGTTGCTCTACCAGGGCCGCTGGTTCGACCCGCAGGCCATCATGCTGCGCGAAACCGCCCAGCGCTGGGTGGCGCGCGCCATTACTGGCGAAGTCACGCTGGAACTGCGCCGCGGCAACGACTATTCCCTGCTGAACACCGAATCGGCCAACCTGACGTACAAACCCGAACGCCTGACCATGGAGAAAGGCGACTCCACCTTCTCGCCGGCCGACCGCATCGGGCAGCTCACCATGCGCAACCTCGACATCATCGACACGCGTGAGAAGCTCTACACCTACGTGCAGACCGGCCTGCTGGCGCCTTCCGGCGGCGCCGCGCTGCCGCAGCTGAAAGACACCAAGAAGTAGGCGCCCACCGGGGCGGACGCGGTGCGGCCAGCACCGCCCCGCCCCGCCCCGCCCCGCCGCCAGGCGGCCTGCGGGCATTACAGTTCCACCTGCATGCCCATCTCGACCACCCGGTTCGGCGGAATCTTGAAGAACTTGGTGCTGCGCATGCCATTGCGCGCCATGAACGAGAACACCGCCCTGCGCCATCGTTGCATGGCCGGCCTTTGCGCCGCCACGACAGTTTGCCGCGACAGGAAATACGAAGTGCGCATGGGCTCCAGGCCTATCTCGGGAAACGCCTCTGCCACCTGTCTGAGTACCGCCGGCACATCGGGGTCTTCCTTGAACCCGTAATTCGCCACGACCTGCCAGCACGACACGCCGACCTGCGTCACGTCGAGCCGCTCGTGTTGTGCCGCGTACGGCACGTCCACCACGTGTATGGTCAGGCACACCACATGATCATGCAGCACCTTGTTATGTTTCAGGTTGTGCAGCATGGCAGCGGGCACCATGCCCGGGCTCATGGTCATGAAGACCGCCGTGCCCGGCACGCGGGCCGGGGGAAACTCTTCCAGCCCCTTGAGGAAAGCCTGCAACGGCTGGTGGTCGCGCTGCTGAAGCACAGCGAGCAGCTGCCGCCCGCGACGCCACGTCATCATCAAGGCAAAGATCACCACGCCGACCATCAGCGGCAGCCAGCCCCCTTCATGAATCTTGAACACATTGGCACTGAACAGCAGCAGGTCGACGAGCAGAAGCACCCCGAGTACCGCCAGCCACAGCGCGCGGCGCACCCCCGCCGCCTCGCGTGGCAGAACAGCAAAGGCCAGCACCGTGGTCACGAGCATGGTGCCGGTTACGGCAAAACCATAAGCCGCAGCCAGGCTCTCGGAATTCTGGAACAGCATCACCAGCACCAGCACCGCCAGCAGCAGTAGCACGTTGACCTGCGGCAGGTAGATCTGCCCCTTCTCGGCCGCCGAGGTGTGCAGAATCTGCATGCGCGGCCAGTATCCCAGTTGCACGGCCTGGCGGGTGACCGAATAGGCGCCGGAAATCACGGCCTGCGACGCAACGACGGTGGCGACGGTGGCCAGCACCACCAGCGGCGCCAGCGCCCAGTCGGGCGCCATCAGGAAAAATGGATTGCGTATCGCCTGGGGCTCACGCAACAGCAGCGCCCCCTGACCGAAATAACACAGCACCAGGGCCGGCAGCACCATCGAGAACCAGGCACGCCGGATGGCCGGCCTGCCGAAGTGGCCCATGTCGGCGTACAGGGCTTCGGCGCCTGTCAGCGCCAGCACCACGGCCCCGAGCAAAAGGAAACTGGCCAGGGGAAACTCGCCTATCATCCGCCAGCCCCATAGGGGGTTGAGCGCCTGCAACACCTGCGGCGCCTGCCAGATTTGCCAGCCGCCCAGCGCCGCCAGCGCAAGAAACCACACCGCCATCACCGGCCCGAACAGCCTGCCCATGGCGCCTGTGCCATGCGACTGGATGGCGAACAGGCCCACCAGCACCGCGACCGACAGGGGCACGATCCAGGCATCGAGCCGGTGCGACACCACACCCACTCCCTCAATAGCGGACAGTACGGATATCGCGGGTGTGATCATGCTGTCGCCGTAGAACAGCGCCGCGCCGAAAATGCCGAGCACCACCAGCAGCCAGCGCGCCCGCCCATGCCGCCCGCGCACAGCCAGTTCCAGCAACGCGAGCGTCCCGCCCTCGCCCCGATTGTCTGCGCGCAGCACCAGGGCGACATACTTGAACGATACCACCAGCATCACGAGCCAGAACAGGATCGAAAGCACACCCAGGATGTGCTCGGGCGACAGGTCGCTGAAGCCCGCCAGACAGGCGCGCAAGGTGTACAGCGGGCTGGTGCCGATATCCCCGTACACCACGCCCAGCGCGCCCAGCATCAGCAAGGTCGTCGACGAAGGGGCCTGCGGCTGGACTTCACGGCCCGGAAGGTCGGCACTCATGAAGTTCGGTCGTGGCGGGTCAGTTGCGCGCCCTTGCGCGGGCCGGGAAATACCACGGACAGGCGGGTGCCGGCATACTCGGGCCGGCTGGTGAGTTTCCACCAGGCCCCATGCGCATGGGCGATCTCGCGCACGATGGCCAGCCCTAGCCCGGAACCGCCGGCCGTGCTGCCTGGCGAGCGGTAGAACGCTTCGAACACGCGTTCGCGCTCGTCGCCCGGAATTCCCGGGCCGTTGTCCTCGACGGTGAGTGCGGGCGGATTGATACCCACCGTCAGCGTAATGCGTCCCGCGGTTTTGCCGTAACGCACCGCGTTGTCGATGAGGTTGCCAAGCAGCTCGTCGAGCAGCAGCGGATCGCCGTCTATCCACACCGGCTCGTCAGGCGCCACCAGGTCGATCTGGAAATTCGCCGCGCGCGCGTGAGGTATCCATTCTGCGCCGCTGGAGCGGACCCATTCGCACAGATCGATACGCACGAAACTGTCCTGCGGCCGCGCATTGGGGTCGGCGCGCGCCAGCACCAGCAATTGCTGACCCAGCCTGATCATGCGGTCGCTGACGGCTTTGATCCGCTCGGCGCGGGCCCGCACGTCATCGGGCAGCGGGCGGGCCAGCATCAGTTCCGATTCCATCCGCAACCCGCTCAGTGGCGTGCGCAACTGGTGCGCCGCGTGACCGATGAATCGGCGTTGCGCCGCCAGCGAGGCGTCCAGGCGCCGCAGGAGATCGTTCGTATGGGTCACCAAGGGCTCGATCTCGACCGGGACGCCTGCGACTTCCAGCGGCTGCATGTCGTCGATGGAACGCTGACGAATCTCGTCGGACAAGTGATTCACCGAGCGCAGACCGGATCGGATCCCCTGCACGATCACGCCTGCGAACACGGCCACCAGCACGCACTGGCCGGCAACCATCAGCCAGAAGAAATCTTCCAGCATCCAGCCGGACATGTCTAATTTGTGGCTGATGACCCAGGTGGCGAGCAGATCCAGCGCCACCAGCAGCAGGATGGGCGGCAGGAGGCGCTTGACCAGGTAGCGTGCGAGCGAGCCGCGCCGCAGGCGCCAGCGCGCATAGCTGGGGCCGGGTTCAGTGAGCGGGGATGGCACGGTGCCGGGCGCCGGCCGGGCGGCGTGGCGCGCGGGCCGGCCGGACGTGTTCACGCCTGTTCGGAATCCAGCATGTAGCCGAATCCGCGCACCGTCTGGATGCTGGCGCCGGTACCCTCCAGGCGCTTGCGCAGGCGATAGACGTAGACTTCGACCGCGTTCTCGCTGAAGTCGGCGTCCCAGGCGGAAAGCGAATTCACGATCTGGCGTTTGGTCACGACGCGGCCGGCGCGCGCCATCAGCATTTCCAGCACCGACAACTCGCGCACCGATAGCGACAGGCGCTGACCGTTGGCACGCACTTCGCGCCCTACCGTGTCGAATACCAGCGGTCCGGTCTCGATCAGGGGCTGCGCCTGGCCGACGCGCCGCCGTCCGAAGGCGCGCACGCGCGCCGCCAATTCCGGCAGGTCGAACGGCTTGGTGACGTAGTCGTCGGCGCCCGCATCCAGCCCGGCGACGCGGTCGTCCAGCCCGTCGCGGGCGGTGACGATGAGAACGGGGACTTGGTTGCCGTCCTGGCGCAGCTGGCGCAGAACGTCGAGACCGCTGCGGCCTGGCAGGTTTAGGTCGAGCAGCAGCAGATCGTAAGACTGCCCGGCCAGGGCACCGAGCACCTTGTCGCCCTCGGTGAGCCAGTCGACAGCGTACCCTTGATCGGCCAGGAACTCCTGCAGCGCGTGGCCCAGGGTGGTGTCATCTTCGATTACGAGAACTCGCATGCGGCGATTCTAGCGCGAAGCGCGGCTGGGCCTGGTAACGTCTTATAAGCCAGCAGGGTCAATCTGCAGCGGCCGGTGTGGATGCCGAAGCGGCGGCACCAGCGCGGGCGCCGGCGGTGGCAGCGGCGGGGCTTTCGGTCGCAGCGCCGCGCGAGCCGGCGTCGGCCGAAGCCGCGCCACCCGGCTGCGGAGTGGTAATGAAGCCGATGCGCGAGACCCCCGATCGGCGCGCGGCAGCCATCACCTGGGCCAGGGTTTCGTAGCGCGTGTTCATGTCGGCGCGGATGCGCAGTTCAGGCTGGGGCTTGGACTGGGCGATGCCCAGGAACCGGTTTGTCAGGTCTTCCATGGCAACCGGCTGCTCGTCCCAGAACAGGGCGCCCGCCGCATCGATGGCAAGATCCACCGTCTTGGGCTCTTCCTCGACCTGCTCCGCAGTGACCTGAGGCATGTTGATGCGGATCGAGTGCGCCATCAGTGGCGCCGTGATGATGAAGATCACCAGCAGCACCAGCATCACGTCGATCAGCGGCACCATGTTGATCTCGGACACGGTGTGGCTGCCCGGCCCCTTGCTGTCGAAGCTGCCGAAAGCCATTATTCGGCTCCCCGGTGGCCGGCGGACGCGTTATGACGCCGCAACGCGCGCACCTTGCCGTCGGACAGCACCACCTGTTGGCCCGTGCTAAGGAATGCAAACATATCATGGGCAAAAGCATCGAGCTGCGACAGGAAGACCCGATTGCCCCGCACAAAGGCGTTATAGGCCAGCACGGCGGGAATGGCCACGGCCAGGCCCAGACCGGTCATGATCAGCGCCTCGCCGACTGGACCGGCGATGCGATTGATGGTGACGCCGTCGGCCAGGCCGATACCGACCAGGGCGTGGTACACACCCCAGACGGTGCCGAACAGGCCCACGAACGGGGCAGTGGAACCCACCGAGGCCAGCACTGTCAGGCCGTTTTCGAGTTTGGCGGTTTCTTCATCGATCACCTTGCGCATCGTACGCGTGACGAACTCGCCATTGCCGCCGCTTTCTTCCAGCTTCGTGGCGCCGAACTTTGCGTGATGCGCCTGAGCATGCATGGCGTGGCTGGTAAGGTGCGAGAACGGGTCACGCGCCCCATGAGTGACGATTTCGTTCTCGACCTGCTCCAGCGAACTGGAGTTCCAGAACTTGTTGAGGAACTCGGCCGAACGGCGGCGCATGCGCATATTGCTGACGAACTTCACCAGGATCAGGTACCAGGTGAGCAGCGACATCACGATCAGGATGGCGAACAGGCCCTTGCCCACGAAGTCGCTCTGCGCGATGAAGTGCAGAAAGCCCATGTCCGCCGTCACCGGCAGCGGGGGCGGCGGCGCGACGGCCGCCTGAGCCATCGCCGCGCCGGCCTGGCTCAGCGCATCGGCGGCCTGCTGCGCGCCTGGCAGCGCACCGGAAGCCACGGGCGCCACTGCCTCGGCGGCGCCAGCGGCAGAGGGGGCGGTGCTCGCCTGCGCCACCAGCATGGCGTTATGCATAGCGTTGGACATCTCAGTTCCTCATTACGAAATCGAACGGTAATCGGGCTTTGGCCGGGTACGCCACGCCATTGCGCATCAGCGGCTTGAAACGCGCCTTGCGCGCGGCGGTCAGGGCCGACTCGTCAAGCCGGGAGTGGCCGGAAGACTGGGCGACTGTGGCACGCTCGACCAACCCTTGGGTATTGATTTCCACCAGTACCACGACCCTGCCCTCTTCGCGCAAACGCTTCGAGGTCATGGGATAGACCGGCAAAGGTCGGCGGCCCATGTATTCGACGCTGGACACCATGACAGGTTCGTCGGGCGGCGGGCCCTGCACCGGCGCCTGCGTCTCCTGTGCACCCTCCGGGGCGCCGGCTGGCGGTGTGGGCGCCTTCGGCGGCGTAACCGGCTTTTCCGGCCTGGGCTCGGGCTTCGGCTTGGGTTCCGGCTTGGGCTTGGGCTTCGGCTTGGGCTTCGGTTTGGGTTCGGGCTTGGGTTCCGGCTTGGGAGCCGGCTCGGCGGCCTTTTCCACCACAGGCTCGGGTTCGGGCTCCGGCTCGATAACCGGCGCGGGCTCGGGTTCGACCACGGGCTCGGGCTCCGGCTCTGGTGGAGGCGGCTCGGGTTCGGGCTCGGGTTCGGGCTCGGACTCGGGTTCCGGCTCGGGTTCCGGCTGCGCCGGCTCGACGGCAGGCTCGGCCTTGGCAATCTGAGGTATGGGCGCCTCGATCACGCTCACCATGACGGCTTCGGGTTCAAGCAGTTGAGGCGGGGCCTCTTCCGGCATCCAGTAAATTGCCGCAACGACCGCAACGTGCGCCGCCAGCACGGCAAGACCGGCGCCGGCCCGTAAAGCCAAAGGTGTTTGCGAACGAGCAGACCAACCGAGTTGAGGACCGGGCATGAACTAGCCGAAAAGCGTCGATGTCGGCCGGCCGCGCGCCGGCACCACGCCGGGGAACGCCAAGGCCGGCGAATTCCAAGTCCGACATATTATATTAAATGCGAATGATTCGCACATACTTTTAAAACTAGGTCAGGGGGGGCCCGGCCTTTCGGTGCGCGCTCGGTCAATGTGCCCCAGCGAGCGTGTCGGGTCCAGGCGGTCGCGCACGCGCTGTTTAAGCACCTTCGCATCCGGGAACCCCGCGTCGGCGGCGCGGTCCCACAGCAACTGATCGTTGTAGTGGATGCGAAAGACGCCGCCCGTCCCGGGAACCAACGTCACCGCCTCAAGGTCGGTGGCGAATGTCGACAGCAGCTCTTGCGCCATCCAGGCGGCGCGCAACAGCCACTGGCACTGCGTGCAGTACGTAATACTGATTCGAGGACGGTTCGTTTCACTCATGGGATTATTCCGGGCCATGCCATGGGCCGCCGCGCTCGGCGCCCCGGTTGCCAGTATGCTCGCCCCTGCTTGCGCGGCGCAAGCCGTTTACGCTGCACTGCAGCACGCCTGCCGGATTCGCAATACAATGCGCCTGCGCGCCCGATGCCCGGACGCCAGCCCGCTTGCGCGCCGCCGCGGGCGCCATCTTCTTCTACGCCGCGGGGGTTCGCACTCGCCCGGCACGGCCCCCGCGGGCCAGCCTTTCCCGGCCCCTGGTTTCTGACATGTCCGGTAGTTCCGCCAATTCCTTTCTACGCACGCTCTGCAGCCTGCGCTGGCTTGCCATTGCCGGGCAGGCCGCCACGGTGCTGGTAGCCAGCGGCATGCTGGGCCTGGACCTGCCGCTGCGGCCGCTCTGGGCCGGCGTGGCGCTGCTGGTGGCCTTCAACCTGTACGCCAGCGTGCGGGTGCGACGCAGCCGCACGGAAATCGCCCCGGGCATCGCATTCGCCCACCTGCTGGTCGATATCGCGGTGCTGGCCTGGATGGTGGGCTGGAGCGGCGGCATCCATAACCCTTTCGGGTTGATGTTCCTGATCCTGATCGCCCTCGCGGCGCTGGCGCTGCCGCGCGCCTGGGCGCTGGCCGCGGCGATCGCCTGCCTGGCCGGCTACTCGGCCTCGGCCATGCTGGGCCAGCCGCTCGAGGGCCATCACAACCCTTACGCACTCATACTGTGGGGCATCGTAGCCAGTTTCTTCATTTCGGCCATGGTGGTGCTGTACTTCACGACGCGACTGGCCGCCGACCTGCGCAGCCGGGAACGTGAACTCGCGGCGCTGCGCGAACGCTTCACGCGCAACGAAGGCATTGTGGCGCTGGCCACGCACGCCGCCGCAATGGCGCATGAACTCAATACCCCCTTGGCCACCATGGCCCTGCTTGCGGATGAAATCGCCGCCGAGGTGCGCACCGACGAATTACGCGCCGATGTCGCCTTGCTGGGGCAATTGCTGGCGCTGTGCCGCGAACGCATCCGCAACCTGGCCGTGCCCACCGAGGTCGACCTGGTGCGCGTGGTCAGCCAGTGGCGCCTGGTGCGCCCCACCATAGACTTGCACCGCACCGGAGAGCTGCCTGCCAGCCTCAGGGTGGAACCCTCCATTGCCCACCTGTTGCAGGCCTTGCTGAACAATGCCGCCGACGCCGGCGAAGCCGCGGGCAACCCGCGCATCGACCTGCACCTGGAATACCGGGCCGGCGCCCTGCAGGGTGAAGTGCGTGATCATGGACGCGGCTTCGACCCGGACCATTCCCTGCTGCCCGCCACCAGCCTGTTTCACAGCGGCAAGCCTGGCGGGCTGGGCGTGGGCCTGGCTTTATCGCACGCCACCGTAGAACAATTGGGCGGCGAAATGACAATGACTGCGGCCGACGGAGGAGGCGCCCGCATCCGCTTTTACCTGCCGCTGGCGCCAGGCGCCGCGGCTGCCTCGGAAACCCCAGCATGAGCCCCTCCGACATTGGCCTATTGATCGACGACGACGAACTCTATGTGCGCACCCTGCAGCGCAGCCTGACGCGTCATGGCCTCGAAACCCGCGTAGCGACCAGCATCGCCGAAGCCTTGCGCGTTGCCGAAGAAATTCTTCCCGCATTTTCATTGGTAGACCTGAGGCTGGGCGAAGACTCGGGATTGACGCTGATCCGGCCCTTGCGTGCCCTGCGCGCCGACATGCGCATTCTGCTGGTGACGGGCTACGCGAGCGTTGCCACGGCGGTGGAAGCCATCAAGCGAGGCGCCGACGACTACCTGCCGAAACCGGCCACCGCACCCATGATCCTGCGCACACTGGGCCTGGCCAAACCCGAGTCAGTCGCCATCGAGTCCACCATGACGCCGCTGCACCGACTGGAATGGGAACACATCCAGCAAGCCTTGCACGAGAGCGGCGGTAATGTGTCCGCCGCCGCCCGGCTGCTGGGCATGCACCGGCGTTCGCTACAACGCAAGCTGGCAAAGAAGCCGGGGCCCGAGCGCGATTTCAGCCCCGACTGAGGCGTCGGCATCACTCGGGGGTGCGACACGTTGTCGCACCTCAACGCCGGGCGCGCGCCTGGCCTGCCGGGGGCACAAACCGTTGCTCCTGCTGTTTTGCAGCTAAGCCGCGATGTGGATGCGACTTTTCGTCGCATGTTTGCGATGCAACAAACCGTTAGCATGCGCCTTCCCCGCTGCTTTGCGCTTACTCAAAGCGCCACTGCATTGATGCCGGTTACGGCGATTCATCCCTCAAGGCTGTACGTGAAACACCCCCACTTTGCCACCTGCGCGCGCTGGCTCGCCCTGGGTGCGCTCATGCTGCTCGGCGGCTGCACCATGGAAGTGCTGGACCCCAAGGGCGACATCGGCGCCCAAGAGAAAACACTGATCCTGACTGCACTGGGGCTGATGCTCCTGGTCGTGGTGCCCGTCATCATCATGACGCTGTACTTCGCATGGAAATACCGCGCATCGAACACCGAAGCCGTGTACCTGCCGCGCTGGGCGCACTCGACGCGCATCGAGATCGTGGTGTGGACCGTCCCCTGCATCATCGTCGCCATCCTGGCCGTGCTTACCTGGCGCTCGTCGCACGCCCTGGACCCCTACCGCCCCATCGAATCCACGGTGACGCCGGTGAACATCGACGTGGTGTCGCTGGACTGGAAATGGCTGTTCATCTATCCGGACTTCGACATCGCCACGGTGAATGAAATTGCCTTTCCGGTGGACGCGCCGGTGCAGTTCCGCATCACTTCGGCCTCGGTGATGAACTCATTCTTCATTCCGCAGCTTGGCAGCCAGATCTATTCGATGGCGGGCATGGAAACCAAGCTGCACCTGATCGCCCGCGAGGCCGGCACCTACGCCGGCATTTCAGCGAACTACAGCGGCGGCGGGTTCTCCGGCATGCGCTTCAAGGCCATCGCAACGACACAGCAGGGCTTCGAAGACTGGGTGCAGCAGGCGCGCGCGTCCGGCAACCCGCTGACGCCGCAGGTCTACCAGGCACTGGCACAGCCCAGCACGAACCAAGGGGTTACGCGCTATTCGACGGCGCCTACCGGCATGTTCGACTACATCATGCATAACCAGATGAGCCAGATGGCCGGCCTCGATCCCGCCACCTGCACGCCCACCTCCAAGAATCTGATCGCAGGAAACAACTGATGTTCGGCAAACTCACCCTGGACGCCGTACCCTACCACGACCCCATCATCCTGGGGACGCTGGTCATGTGCACCATTCTGGGCATTGCACTGGTGGCCGCCGTAACCTACTACCGCAAGTGGTCGTACCTGTGGACCGAATGGCTGACGTCGGTCGACCACAAGCGCATCGGCGTCATGTACATCATCGTGGCGCTGGTGATGCTGCTGCGCGGCTTCGCCGACGCCATCATGATGCGAACGCAGCAGGCTGTCGCCGCCGGCGACGCCGCGGGCATACTTCCCCCGCACCACTACGACCAGATCTTTACCGCGCATGGCGTGATCATGATCTTCTTCATGGCCATGCCCTTCATCACCGGTCTGATGAACATCGTAGTGCCCTTGCAGATCGGCGCCCGGGATGTCGCCTACCCGTTCCTGAATTCACTGAGCTTCTGGCTGTTCGGGGCTGGCGTCGTGCTGATGATGCTGTCGCTGTTCGTGGGCGAATTCGCCGCCACCGGATGGTTGGCGTATCCCCCGCTGTCCGGACTGGACTACAGCCCCGGCGTGGGAGTGGACTATTACCTATGGGCGCTGCAGATATCGGGTCTGGGCACGACGCTCAGCGGCATCAACTTCATCGTAACCATCCTGCGCATGCGCGCGCCCGGCATGAGCCTGATGAAGATGCCGGTATTCACCTGGACGGCACTCGTCACCAACGTGCTGATCGTCGCGGCGTTCCCGGTACTGGCCGCCACGCTTGCCCTGCTTACCGCCGACCGCTACCTGGATACGCACTTCTTCACGAACGACATGGGCGGCAACGTCATGATGTACGTGAACCTGATCTGGATCTGGGGCCACCCCGAGGTCTACATCCTGATCCTGCCCTGCTTCGGCGCGTTCTCGGAGATCGTGGCCACCTATTCGAAGAAGCCGCTGTTCGGCTACAAGTCGATGGTCTACGCAACCGCAGCCATCGGTGTGCTTTCGTTCCTGGTGTGGCTGCACCATTTCTTCACGATGGGGTCCGGCGCCAACGTCAATGCCTTCTTCGGCATCATGACGATGATCATCTCTGTGCCCACAGGCGTGAAGATCTTCAACTGGCTGTTCACGATGTACCGCGGCCGAGTGGAAATGACCACTCCCATGCTCTGGACCATTGGGTTCATGGTCACGTTCGTCATCGGCGGCATGACCGGCGTGCTGATGGCCATACCTGCCGTATCGTTCGTGCTGCACAACAGCCTGTTCCTCATCGCCCACTTTCACAACGTGATCATCGGCGGCGTGGTGTTCGGCTGCATCGCCGCAATGACCTACTGGTTTCCCAAGGCCTTCGGCTTCAAGCTCAATGAGCGGCTTGGCAAGTATTCGTTCTGGTGCTGGCTGGTGGGTTTCTACCTGGCTTTCATGCCGCTGTACATCCTGGGCTTCAAGGGCATGACCCGCCGCGTGAACCATTACGACAACCCCGACTGGCAGCCCTACCTGATCGTTGCGCTGGTCGGCGCCTGCTTCGTGGCGCTCGGCATCTGGTTCCTGCTGCAGCAAGTGTTCGTCAGCATCCGGGACCGCAAGCAGAACCTGGACACGACCGGCGACCCATGGGGCGGCCGCACGCTGGAATGGGCCATTCCTTCGCCCGCACCGTTCTACAACTTCGCGCACGTGCCCCACGTCGAGCACCTGGACCAGCACTGGGAAAACAAAGAGCAAGGCGTGGCCTTCAAGGCGCCCGCCAGCTACGAAGACATCCACATGCCCCGCAACACCGCGGCCGGCGTCTATATCGGCGCCCTCGGCCTGGCCATGTGTTTCGGCCTGATCTGGCATATCTGGTGGATGGCCATCGTCGGGCTGGTCGGCATGATCGGCAGCTTCCTCGTGCGCGCCTATGACCGCGACGTCGATTACTACGTGCCGGCACAGGAAGTCGCTCGCATCGAATCCGCCCATTTCGCCAATCTGTCCAAAGCTGCCTGAGCCATGACGCAAGTTGTAAGTACCCTTCCCCACGGGCACGGCCACGCCGCGCACCATCACGATGACGGATCCAAGACCGTATTCGGTTTCTGGATCTACCTGATGAGCGACCTGCTCATCTTCTCGGTGCTGTTCGCCACTTTCGCCGTGCTGTCCCAGGCGACGGCCGGCGGGCCGACGGGCAAAGAACTGTTCGATCTGAAGTTCGTGCTGGGCGAGACGATGCTGCTGCTCATCAGCAGCTTCACCTTCGGCATGGCGATGCTGAGCATGCACAAAGGCAACCTGCCGCGCGTGATCGGCTGGCTGTGCGCCACCTTTCTGCTCGGCGCCGGCTTCATCGCGATGGAAGTCTACGAATTCCATCATCTGATCAGCATGGGCGCCGGCCCCCAGCGCAGCGCCTACCTGTCGGCGTTCTTCGTGCTGATCGGCACCCACGGCCTGCACGTCGCCTTCGGCCTGCTCTGGATCGCGATCATGATCGACATGCTGCGCCGCCACGGCCTGGAACCCGTCAACACCCGGCGCCTGGCGTGCCTCAGCCTGTTCTGGCACTTCCTGGACATCGTCTGGATCTGTGTCTTCACCTTCGTCTATCTGATGGGAGCGCTCTGATGATGCACCATGCAAGCCCAGCTACCGCCCATGAGCACGGCCATGACGACGCCGCCCACGGCACGCTGAAATCGTATCTGGTGGGCTTCGGCCTTTCCCTGGTGCTCACCCTGCTGTCGTTCGGCCTGGTCATGAGCGACGCCGTGCCACATGGCGTGGCGCTGCCGGGCATCGTGATCCTCTGCGTGGTTCAGCTGTTGGTACAGCTTGTGTACTTCCTGCATATGGGCGCGTCGCGCTCGCAGCGGGACAATCTGGCGGCATTCGTGTTCGCCGTCTTCATCATCGCGATCATCGTGGGCGGCTCTGCATGGGTGCTGCACAACATGAACGCCAACATGATGCATGCCATGCCCGCAGGCATGTAATGGCAGAGGCACGCCAGCAGCCGCGGCGCAGACATGCATGCAGTGGCGCCGGCGCGTCCGCCGCGCACGCCATTTGCGGCGTGCCCTGGGCTCCGGTATACTGCGGTCCGCGCTGCAGTCATGCATCGGCGCACTGCGGCACCGGGGGTGCTTAGCTCAGCTGGTAGAGCGGCGCCCTTACAAGGCGTAGGTCACAGGTTCGACCCCTGTAGCACCCACCACCCCCTCGCATCAAGGCACTCGGTTTTCCGGGTGCCTTTTTGTTTGAGCGCTCGCCGCCATCGGGCAATCTCCTGGCCACGGGCGGCCGCCCCGCCCTTGCGGCCGGCGCAGCATGCCGCTACCGCCTGCCATGGCCGCCTGGTTTGTCAGGCGTGCCCATGCATAAGCCCGAAATAAAAGCCCAAAAAACACAAAAGCCCTTGAATTCCGGCGCAGCGCGCCATTCAAGGGCTGTTCTTTCACGGCGCCAGCGCCGCGCGGTGACGTCGATCAGTTGACGGCGTCTTTCAGGGCCTTGCCCGGGCGGAACTTCGGCACCTTGGCTTTCTTGATCTTGATCGTTTCGCCGGTGCGCGGATTGCGGCCCGTGCGCGCAGCGCGCGCCGAAACGGCGAACGTGCCGAAGCCCACCAGCGTGACCGTACCGCCCTTCTTGAGCGTGGTCTTGACAGCACCGATCAGGGCGTCAAGCGAACGGCCAGCAGCAGCCTTCGAAATGTCAGCTTTGCTGGCGATATGATCGATGAGTTCGGTTTTGTTCATTCAGGTTTACCCCTCACGGTATTTGGTTCTGTCAGGCGCGCCCTGGCATCGGAGCGTGGACTCGATACCGGCAGACGGAGAACGGACGAGTGGAATGCTTCTGGGCACTACCAAGCGCAACTGCAAAATTGCTGCGTCGCGGAGACTTCACGGCACGATTTCGTGGTGAAGCGTCAGCGACGCAGAGACGTATTAGGCCTTGCGCGGAAGCGGCTGTCAAGAGGATAACTAGCCAAAAGCCGCGCCAATACTGGCTGACAGCCGCACGATGCATAAGCACATTTGCGTACGCGCATTCTTGTCGGCGCGCCGGCTTGCGATCAGACGTCGGCCCAGCGGCGCAGCAGGTTGTGATAGGTGCCGGTGAGCTGCACAATGGAAGGATGTCCGGGAACATCCTGGTTCAATCGCTGGATGGCAACGTCCATGTCAAGCAAGAGGCTGCGCTGCCCGTCTTCCCGCACCAGGCTCTGGATCCAGAAGAACGCGCTGACACGCGCGCCCCGCGTGACAGGAGTCACCTTGTGCAGGCTGGTGCCGGGATACAGCACCATGTGGCCCGCCGGCAGCTTCACCGCGCGTGGCCCGTAAGTATCGTCAATGACCAGTTCGCCACCGTCGTACGAGTCGGGGTCGGAAAAGAACAGCGTCGCCGACAGGTCGGTACGCACGCGCTCGGACGTACCCGGTATCGGCCGCACGGCGTTATCCACGTGGTAGCCAAAGGCTTCGCCGCCTTCGTAGCGATTGAATAACGGCGGAAATATCTTGCGAGGCAAGGCCGCCGACATAAACAGATTGTTGCCTGAGAGGCGCTGAAGAATGTGCTTGCCCAGCTCCACGGCCAGCGGGTGTTGCTCGGATAGCTGACGGTTGTGCTTGACCTGGGCCGACTGGAGGCCGGCCGTGACCCGGCCGTCGACCCAGTCGGCCTGGTCCAGGCGCTGGCGTAGCTGCGCCGCTTCATCGGCGCTGAAGACATCGGCAATGTTTATGATCATGGCAATCTGCTGGGACGAACGGCGCGGGACTACGCCAGACAGGCGTGCAGTGCCTGATCGAAGTCGTGCAGCAGATCGGCTTGGTCTTCGATGCCCACCGACACGCGGATCAGGCTGTCGGAAATACCCATTTCGGCCCGACGGGCAGCGCCCATTTCGTAATAAATGGTATGGGCGGCCGGCAACGCCAGGCTGCGCGTGTCACCGAGGTGGGTCGCCATCAGCACGACTTTCAGCCGGTTGAGAAAATCGAAACAATCCACGCCGTCGGCCAGCTCTATGCCCAGCAAACCGCCAAATCGCCCGCCGAACAACCGGGCGGCGCGCTCATGCTGCGGATGATGAGGCAGCCCCGGATAATGCACCTTGGATACGCCGGGGTGCGCGTCAAGCATCTGCGCCAGCGCCATCGCATTGCTGCAGTGCGTCGCCATGCGCAGGGCCAGGGTTTCGGCCCCGATGGCTATACGGTGCGCGGAATCGGCCGACAGGGTGCCGCCCATGTCGCGCAGGCCTTTCTTCTTGATCTGCAACAGGCCCCAGCCGGTGGGTGCGCCTTTGCGATAACTGTCATAGATGTTCGGGTACCCGGACCAGTCGTACAGGCCTGTGTCCGTGATCGCGCCGCCCAGGGCGTGCCCATGCCCCCCGATGTACTTCGACAGCGAATTCATGACCAGCGAGGCGCCCACCGAGCGCCCCTGCATCAGCCAGGGCGAGGTCAGGGTGTTGTCGACGACGTACACGAGGCCATGCTCGCGGCAGAGCTCGCCTATGCCGGCCAGGTCGGCCAGCTGCGTACCCGGATTTGCGATGGTCTCGGTGAACACCATGCGAGTGTTGGGCCGCAAGGCAGCCCGGACCTGATCGGCATCGGTGGGGTCGACGTAGCTCACCTCGACGCCCAGTTCAGCCAGCGTGCCCAGCAGACTGTTGGTATTGCCGAAGACGTAGTGGCTGGACAAGAGATGGTCGCCCTTGCGCAGCAAGGTGGTAAACACCGCGGCCAGGGACGCCATGCCGGTGGAGAACGTCACCGTGCTGGCGCCGCCTTCCATACGGGTGATCTTGGCCTCGAGCGCAGCGGTCGTGGGCGTACCCTGCCGACCATACGTGAACCCGGCCTTGCCTTGGAAAACCGCCGCCAGCTCGCGGGCGTCGGCATATGCGAATTCGGACGACGGGTGTATGGGCTGGTGCACGGCGCCGTGCTCGACGGCCTGCTGGCGGTCGGAATGGAGTATCGAAGTGGTGAAGCCGTTCTGGTGCATGATGAAATCGCAGATGTTGGCACCCAGACGCCGCGCGCCCGGACTGCCCGGAAAAGTTTACTCCTGCCGCTGGCGCACCGCTTCGTACAGGCACACCGCGCTGGCAACGCTGACATTCAGGCTCTCTACCGAACCCAGCATGGGAATGTTCACGAGCTGATCGCAGGTTTCGCGCGTGAGGCGTCGCATGCCCTCGCCTTCGGCGCCCATCACCCAGGCGATGGACTGGCGGGCATCCACGGCTTGCAGCCTGTCCGTGGCCTGATCATCGGTGCCCACGACCCAGACGCCACGCTCTTTGATGGCGCGCAGCGTACGCGCCAGATTGGTGACCGTGATGTAGGGCACTGTGTCGGCCGCGCCGCATGCAACGCGTTGCACGGTGCTGTTCAGCCCCACCGCGCGATCACGCGGCGCCACCACCGCATGCACGCCCGCCGCGTCAGCGGTACGCAGGCAGGCTCCCAGGTTGTGCGGGTCGGTCACCCCATCGAGCACCAGCAGCAATGCCGGACCTTCGATGGTGTCGAGCACCTCGTCCACATCGACCGCCAGCAGGCGCTCTTCGGCCAGCGCCACCACGCCCTGGTGCCGGGTACCGCGCGCCAGGCCGTCCAGCCGTTCGGTCGCCACGGGGTGCACGCGCCGGCCGGCGCGTTCGGCCTGCTCCAGGAATGCCTGCATGCGTTTGTCGCGGCGCGCGGCCTCGACATAAATATCCTTGATCGACTCGGGAGCGTGCCGCAAGCGCGCCACCACAGCATGGAATCCCGCCAGGACTTGGGCCGAAGCCATCGACATTCACCTTAATCTGGGTAATAAAAGGCCGGCCATGGGCCGGCTTGCCCGGGCAAGGCGCCCGGGACGGCATACGTCATGTTACTGCGTGCGGCGCTCGAGCGCGCGCACGGCGCGCTGCGCCCGCCGACTCAGTGCCGCGCGCGCGGCGCGGCCTTCTTGGCGGCGTGCTTCTTGGCCGCGGGCGCGGCCTTGGCCGCCTTTTTGGCTTGCGCGCGCCGCTGCTTGGCGGTCTGCCCTTTCAGTGCCTCGGGCTTGGGCGACGCCGCCTTCTTGATCTTGCGAGGCTCGTCGGGATTGCGGGACGCAGCCTTGCGCAAGGCCTCGAAGCTGGTGCCCCTGACGAGGCGGAACTCGATGCGCCGGGCCTCGAGATCGACACGCGACACCTGCACCTGCACCTTGTCGGTCAACCGATAGCGCATGCCGGTGCGTTCGCCACGCAACTCATGCAGTGCCTCATTGAACTGGAAGTATTCGCCGCCCAGTTCGGACACATGCACCAGTCCCTCGACGTGCAGCGTGTCCAGCGTGACGAACACGCCGAAACTCGCCACGCCGGTCACGGTGCCGCTGAAGTCCTCCCCGACTCTCTCCTTGACGAACCAGCATTTCAGCCAGGCCTCGACATCGCGCGACGCTTCATCGGCGCGGCGCTCGCTGGCCGACAAGAGCAGGCCCAGTTTTTCCCACGTGGCGTGCTCGTGCTCACGCTGGGTGCGTCCGATCACCATGGGCTGATCATCCAGCCCGGGCACGTAACGGCGACCCTCCAGCAGGGATTTGATGACCCGATGGGTCAGCAGGTCTGGATAGCGCCGGATGGGCGATGTGAAATGGCTGTACGCCGGGTAGGCCAGACCGAAGTGGCCCACATTTTCCGGGCTATAGATGGCCTGCTGCATCGAACGCAGGCACATGGTCTGCAACAGCTGGAAGTCGGGGCGAGCGCGCACGCTGTCGAGAAATTCGCCGTAATCTTTGGCGGTGGGCTCGTCGCCTCCCCCCATGGACAGCCCCATGGTACGCAGGAATTCACGCAGGGAAGTCAGGCGCTCGGGCGTCGGGCCTTCGTGCACGCGATACAGGCCGGGGTGCTTGCTGCGTGCCATGAAGTCCGCCGCGCACGTATTGGCCGCGAGCATGCATTCTTCGATGAGGCGGTGGGCGTCATTGCGCACCACGCCGACAATCTGTTCGATGCGCCCGAGTTCGTTGCAAAGAATCTTGGTCTCGACGGTATCGAAGTCGATGGCGCCGCGCTTCTTGCGTTGCTGCACCAGCAGCTGGTAGAGCTCATGCAGGTGCCGCACATGCGGCATGATGGCTCCCAGCGCCTGCGCGACGGGCCCCGCCGGCTGCTGCAGGCCTTCCCAGATTTGCGTATAGGTCGTGCGCGCATGCGAATGCATGACGGCGTTGTAGAACTGGTAGGCCGTAATCGTGCCTGCCTTGGCACCCGTTGCCGGGATCACCATGTCGCATACCAACACGAGGCGGTCTACCTGCGGATTCAGCGAACACAGGCCGTTGGACAGCGATTCCGGCAGCATCGGGATGACGCGGCGCGGAAAATACACGCTGGTCCCACGCTCGAGCGCATCGTCATCGAGCGCATCGCCCGGCGTCACGTAGTGGCTGACATCGGCAATGGCGACCAGCAGACGCCAGCCCGGCCGCTTGCGCTGGCCGGTGCCGAGTTCAACCGGCTCGCAATAGACCGCGTCATCGAAGTCGCGCGCGTCTTCGCCATCGATGGTGATCAGCGGAACATCGCGCAAGTCGATGCGGTCTTTCAAGTCGGTCTTGCGCACCACGTCGGGCAGGCGGGCCGCCTGACGGGCTGCGGGCTCGGAAAACTCGACCGGCACGTCGAACTTGCGCACCGCGATTTCGATTTCCATGCCTGGGTCATCGATCTCACCAAGCACCTCGGCCACGCGCCCCAGAGGCTGTGTGTGACGGGTGGGCTGCTCGATGATCTGTACCGCGACGACCTGGCCATGCTGGGCCCCATTGGTGTCGCCGGGGGGAATCAGGATGTCGTGCTTGATGCGCTGGTCTTCAGGCGCCACGATCGACAGGCCATGCTCATGCAGAAAACGCCCGACCAGTTTATTGGTGCGGCGCTCGATGACTTCGACGATGGTGCCTTCGGGTTTGCCGCGGTATTCCCCGGAGGGTTTCACCAGCACGCGATCACCGTGCAGCACCTTGAGCATTTCGCGCGGCGACAGGAAGAGATCGGGACCGCCATCGTCGCGGAGCAGGAAACCGAATCCGTCTCGATGGCCCTGCACCTTGCCCGCCACGAAGTCGAGCTTGGTCGCCAGCAGCAGTACCCCCTTGCGATTGGGCAACAGCTGGCCGTCGCGTTCCATGGCGGCAAGCCGGCGGTCAAAGCCAATTTGGGTACCGGGCCGCTGCACCCCCATGCGCTCGGCCAGTTCGGCGGGTGACAACGGCGTTCCTGCGGAACGCAGGGCGGTAAGAATGTCCTCGCGCGAGGGGACATCGGGGTCGAAGTCTGGGGGCGTTTCGGGCAATACGGATCCTGATCTGCCGTTGTTATTGTTGTTCGAATCTTTACTCGATCGTTTTGCCAAAGTTGGAAATCCTGTATATAATCTTTTGCTTCTGTGGTCTGCCCGAGGCTGATCACTGCGGCGAGACCTTATGGTAAACCATGTAGCGTGTTGCGAGTAATTTTCAGCGTATCACACTACTGTCGTAAGTTTTGCTCAGTGCCCAGGTGGCGGAATTGGTAGACGCGCATGGTTCAGGTCCATGTGCCGCAAGGTGTGGAGGTTCGAGTCCTCTCCTGGGCACCACAGAATTCCAGTAAATCGGGGTTCCCCGATTACTCCCAGACCCCCGGCAGCCCTCAGGCTTCCGGGGGTTTGTTTTTGCCCGCCCTGCGAGTCTGCCTGTTCCGCACGCGATATTCCGGGTAAGCGCCTTGCGCCAGGCGGGCTCGGCCGGTTTTGGTCGCTGCCTGACGGCGCCTAGCCTCACTCGCGCCCGGCTCGGCTGCCGGAACGCTGCACATGGTGCAGCGCATAGCGTTCGGGGCCCATGGCCGAAATCTGCCCCGCCACCAATCGCTCGAACGGCTTGAGCAGCTCGCTGTACGACTGGGGCGACTCCAGCGCGTCCAGTGCGGCGGCCACCGCCTCGATCGTCGATAGTGCGTCGGGCATGCCGGCATGGCGTACCCGGTAGCGCGACGCGAGACCGGGGGCCAATGTGACGCGGGGCAATGCCGCCAGGCCAGGGTGACGCGAAATCAGCTGGCGCGCGTGACGCCAGGTACCGTCCGGAACCACCAGCAGCCTGGGCCGCCGGCCGCCTGTCGGGGGAGCCACCGCCGCCGGGGTGAGCACCTCGGCGCCGTCGCCCGGAAACAGCAGGAAGGCCTCGTATTGCGCCACCTGCCACAACGCCTGATCGAACTCCGTGCCTACATGGAGGCTCGCGTTGCGCAAGCCCAGCACGGCCAACCTGGCGGTATTCAATGCATGGCGCGCCTCGGTCGGGTGCTGAAGCACCACGACTCGGGTGCGGCTGGCGAGCGACGGGATCCACTGGCATAGGCAGTGGGTGGCTGGCCGCTGGCAACGAGCGCAGGCCGGCCGGCTCGTGCCCGACCGCAAGTTGCGCGCGTCCTGAAAACTGTGCATAATGCGCGTCCTCTGATGTTCAAACGCGATTAGACAACAACGCGCCAGAACACCAGCGCCCAGGTGGCGGAATTGGTAGACGCGCATGGTTCAGGTCCATGTGCCGCAAGGTGTGGAGGTTCGAGTCCTCTCCTGGGCACCAATTAATACGTCGTGGCTTACCTTCACGACGCGCCAGAAACCCCGATCGCCCTTCCCGGTGTTCGGGGTTTTTTTTTGTTTCCACGGCGCGTGCACGATCCCGGCCGCCCTGACGATTCGTTCCCGCCCACCGCCCCGCCGTTTGGCCGGCACGCCAGCGGCCCCACACCTGGCTGCCGTGAACACCACGCGGGCAGCCGCGAGCGATTCCGGCAATGCCGCACGCACCTCCTTGCGGCCGACGCATGTCCAGCGCATGGAAGGCCGCCGGGCGGGCGCCCTTTCCAGCACGCCGCAGCCCGGTTCAGCCGACCAAGGTGCGCGTCATGGCCACATGACTGATGCCGGCTTCGAAAAACTCCTCGCCCTCGGCCACGAATCCGTGGGCCTCGTAGAAGTGGCGCGCGTGTGTCTGCGCGTGCAGCACCAGCATGCGGTGCCCGTCGCCCTGCCCCTGAGCGATGAGCGCGTCCAGCACCTGCCCGCCCACTCCCGCGCCGCGCATCGCTTTGCGCACAGCCATCCGCCCGATGTGCCCATCGGGCAGCAGGCGGCCGGTGGCGACCGGACTGCCGTCGCGGTCGTAGGCGACGGCATGCACTGACAGCGCGTCGTAGTCGTCGAGTTCAATATCGCGCGGCACGCCCTGCTCTACCACGAAGACTTCGTGCCGCACGACATAGGCATCATCGCGCAGCCGGTCCCAGGTTCCCAGAACGATGCGAATGGGGGGCGTGGCGGGCATGGCGGAGTCTCCGGTAGGCGTTGAAGGGCGTGACGGGGTGTCCCGCACAGCCGTGATTCTCGCAGGCTGCGCGGCTGGCGCAAAATTCCCGGCCAAGTAGAATGTGCGCTCGTTCCATCCCGCCCAGCCCATGCAAGCCGTCGTCACCGCAGCCCTGCCGGTATTTGCCCTGATCCTGACAGGCTGGCTGGCCGCCCGCCTGCGGGTGCTGGGGCCGGCCGCCACCGAGGCGCTGAATCGCTACGTGGTGTATCTGTCGCTACCCGCCCTGCTCTTTCGCGCGATGGCGCATGCCGACGGCAGCCAGATGCACTGGGGTTTCGTGGGCGCCTTCGCGGGCGGCATCGTCATCACCTTCCTGGCGGCTTGCCCGCCCGTGCGAAGGGGCAGGCAGAGCCTGACCGACCGTGGCATAGAAGGACTGGCTGCCTCGTACACCAACGCCGGTTACATGGGCATTCCGCTCTGCCTGGCCCTGTTCGGACCCGCGAGCCTGGCGCCCGCCGTCATCACGACACTGCTCACGGCATGCGCGCTGTTCGGCGCAGCAATAGCCCTGATCGAATTCGACCAGCATCGTGACCGCAGTCCGGGGGCAACCCTGCTCAAGGTCGGTCGGGCACTGGCACGGAATCCCTTGCTCATCGCTCCCCTGCTGGGGTTGGCCGTCAATGGGTCGGGCGTGGCAATGCCATCGGGCCTGGACCGTTATGTCGAGCTGCTCGGGGCCTCGGCCAGCCCCTGCGCGCTGGTCACCATCGGCCTGTTCCTGGCGCAATCCCGACCCGGGGGCAGCAACGCTATCGTCGTGAAGCTGGTAGCCGCCAAGTTGCTGCTGCAACCCGCCGCGACGGCCGTGCTGGCCTTTGCCGTGTTCCCCTTGCCGCCCCTGTGGGCATGGTGCGCCGTACTGATGGCGGCGCTTCCCATTGGCACCGGGCCCTTCATGCTGGCCCAGATGTACGGCCGAGATGCACGTGCCACGTCACGCGCCATCCTGGTGTCGACAGTGCTATCAGTATTCACCGTGAGCTTGCTGGTGGCCTGGATCAGCACCCGGACCAACCTGTAGACCTGCCCTTTCCCATGTTCCTGCCCATTCTGATTTTCGTCGTGACGCTGGTTCTGGTCATCTGGCAGCCCCGAGGCCTGGGCATAGGCTGGAGCGCCAGCGCCGGCGCCGCGCTGGCCCTGGCCACCGGCGTGGTGCACCTTGCCGACATCGGCGCCGTATGGCAGATCGTCTGGAACGCCACGGCCACGTTCATCGCCATCATCATTACCAGCCTGATCCTGGATGAAGCCGGTTTCTTCAAGTGGGCGGCACTGCATGTGGCGCGCTGGGGCGGCGGCCGAGGTCACTGGCTGTTCGCGTTGATCGTGCTGCTGGGCGCCGCGGTGTCCGCGCTGTTCGCCAACGATGGTGCCGCCCTGATCCTTACCCCCATCGTCATGGAAATGCTGCTCGCCCTGGGTTTCGGCCCCGGCGCCACGCTGGCTTTTGTGATGGCTGCCGGCTTCATCGCCGACACGGCCAGCACGCCCCTGGTCGTGTCGAACCTCGTCAATATCGTGTCGGCCGATTTTTTCGGCATCGGTTTCGCTCAATACGCATCGGTGATGGTGCCGGTGAACTTCGCCGCGGTGGCGGCCACGCTCGCGGTGTTGTTTGTCTACTTTCGCAAGCACATCCCTGGGCGCTATGAAGTTGAACAGCTTCCCGCGCCCAGCTCGGCGGTGCGCGACCCCGTCACATTCCGCGCGGGCGTGGCCGTGCTGGTACTGCTGCTGATCGGCTTTTTCGTGCTCGAACCCATGGGCGTGCCCGTCAGCGCCATTGCGGCTGCGGGCGCATTGATCCTGCTGCTGGTGGCTGGCCGCCAGCATATCGTAGGCACGCGACGCGTCATGCGCGAGGCGCCATGGCACATCGTGGTGTTCTCGCTCGGCATGTATCTGGTGGTGTATGGCCTGCGCAACGCCGGACTTACCGCAAATCTCACCAGCCTGCTCGAGCGCTTTGCCGAACTGGGCATATGGGGCGCCGCGCTGGGCACGGGGGTGGTCACTGCATTTCTCGCTTCGGTAATGAACAACTTGCCTGCGGTGCTGGTCGGCGCGCTGGCCATTGCAGACACCGATTCCAGCGGCGCCGTGCGGGATGCCATGATCTACGCCAACGTGATCGGCACCGACCTGGGACCCAAGATCACGCCGATCGGCAGCCTGGCCACCCTGCTGTGGTTGCACGTGCTGGCGCGCAAGGGCGTACGTATCACCTGGGGCTACTACTTCAGAGTGGGCATCGTGCTGACGCTGCCCGTATTGCTGGTCACGCTGGCCGCGCTGGCCGTGCGGCTGAGTTATTCCTGAGCCACCGGCATCTAGTGGTATGGTTGCCGTCATGCGCAACAGGAGATCCGCATGAGATGGATGCTAGGCCGCTTTACCGCTTTCTTTCTGGTGCTGCTGGGAACCGCCCTGACCACGGCCCTTGCCGTCGCCACCTCGCTCGCCTGGTTGTGGGCGGCGGTGCCGCTGGCGCTCCTTGCGCTTCTCGGCTTCTACGACTTGCTTCAGCCCCGCCACGCCATACTCCGCAATTACCCGGTGCTGGGCAATCTGCGATTTCTGTTCGAGTTCATCCGGCCCGAAGTGCGTCAGTATTTCCTGGAAGACGACACCCACGCCGCGCCGTTCTCGCGCGCCCAGCGTTCCATTGTCTACCAGCGCGCCAAGCGAGAAATCGACAAGCGCCCGTTCGGCACGCAAGAAGACGTTTATGGCGAGCGCTACGAATGGATCAACCATTCCATGGCGCCGGCTCGCATCGACGACGCCGATTTCCGGGTCATGGTGGGCGGCCCCGACTGCACCCAGCCCTATTCCATGTCCGTCTTCAATATCTCGGCCATGAGTTTCGGCGCATTGTCTGCCAATGCCGTCCTGGCACTGAACGAGGGCGCGCGACAGGGCAACTTCGCGCATGATACCGGCGAGGGCGGCATCAGCCGGCACCATCGCAAGGCGGGGGGCGCACTGATCTGGAACATCGGCTCGGGCTATTTCGGCTGCCGCGGCGAGACCGGCACATTTTCCGAAGCCGCCTTCGTGCGCAACGCCTGCACGCCTGAAGTGAAAATGATCGAAATCAAGCTGTCGCAAGGCGCCAAGCCGGGCCACGGCGGCATCCTGCCCGGGGCCAAGGTCACCATCGAAATCGCCGAGGCGCGCGGCGTGGCCCCCGGGCAGGACTGTAATTCGCCCCCCAGCCACAGTGCTTTCGATACCCCCATCGGGCTGCTGCATTTCGTGGCGCGCCTGCGCGAATTGTCCGAAGGCAAGCCGGTCGGCTTCAAGCTGTGCATCGGCCATCCCTGGGAATGGTTCGCCATCGTGAAGGCCATGCTCGAGACCGGCATTACGCCCGATTTCATCGTGGTAGACGGTGCCGAGGGCGGCACCGGCGCGGCCCCCGTTGAATTCGTTGATCACGTCGGGACGCCCTTGCGCGAGGCGCTGCGCCTGGTGCACAACACGCTCATCGGGGTCAATCTGCGCGACCGCATCCGCCTCGGCGCTTCCGGCAAGATCATCACGGCCTTTGACATGGCGCGCGCCATGGCAATGGGCGCGGACTGGTGCAACTCGGCGCGCGGCTTCATGTTTGCCATCGGATGCATCCAGGCGCAGGCGTGCCACACCGACAAATGCCCGACCGGGGTCACAACGCAAGACCCCCTGCGCCAGCGCGCGCTGGTCGTTCCTGACAAGGCGCAGCGCGCCGCGCATTTTCATCGCAACACACTGCATGCCCTGGCCGAGCTGCTGCAGGCGGCCGGGCTGACTCATCCCAACCAGCTGCGGCCGCATCATATTGCCCGCCGCGTATCCACCAACGAAATACGCCTGCTATCGGCGTTGTTCCCCGAGCTCGAGCCCGGCGAGCTGCTGCGGGGTGAATTCCGGCATACGGTGTTCAAAGTTGGCTGGTCGATGGCGCGTGCGGACTCGTTCCAGCCCGCGCACGACGTCACGGTGGCGCTTGCCGCCATCCATCGCGCCCAGACGCTGCACACACCCTGATTCAACGGGCAGGCCAAGGCGCCCCGCGCCCACGCGTGACCGCTCGCGACCGGGGCCACCAACCCCGGGACGCACCGGCCTGTGCCGCCGCGTCATGCGGCGGCCTTCACAGCCAGCGTTCGAACAGCCGCGAGAAGAACTCCATGAAACGGTCATCGGGCCCGCGCTGGCGCCAGCTTTCCAATGTGACTTGTTGCGCGGCTTCGACGTCACGCTGGAACAAGGCTTCCATCTCGGCGCCGAAGTCCGGCCCCAGGATCACGGCATTGATCTCGTAGTTCAAGGCGAAGCTGCGCCAATCCATGTTGCTGGATCCCACCGTGGACCACACACCATCCACGACGGCAGTCTTGGCGTGCAACAAGGCATCACGACGCTCGTATATCTTCACTCCGGCCTCGAGCAGGCCCTCGTAATGCGAGCGGCCGGCGTGGAACACGAGCGACGAATCGCTGAACCCGGGCAGCACGAGCGCCACGTCCACCCCGCGACGCGCCGCGCTCTGCAGGACTTCGATGAACGCGGGATCCGGCACGAAGTACGCCATGGTGATGTGGATGGACTTCTGCGCACTTTCGAACGCCGACATCAGCGTCAGGTACACCGTGTACCCGTCGCTGCGATCCGGCTGGTTGGCCAGGATGCGCACCGACAGGTCGCCCTGACGCTCGACACGGGGAAAAAAATCGGCGTGCGCCAGCGGCGGCCCCTTTTGCGATTCCCAACCGGCAAGTATCACGCGCTCGAGTTCGGCCACCGCTGGGCCGGAGACCCGGATATGCGTATCACGCCAGGGCTGCGACTCGCGGTCGGCGCCCCCAGGATTCGAACCTGATGAGTAGACGCTGCTGATATTGAGGCCCCCCAGATAGCCCACCCGCCCATCCACGACCAGCAGCTTGCGATGATTGCGTTGGTTGGGCGACCAGCCCGCCTGCGCCTGCACCGGATTGACTGGGTTGAACACCACAACCTGGATGCCCGCGTCGCGCATTCGGTCGAACAGGGACTCCGCGGTGCCCAGCGTGCCGACGGCGTCGATCATGACGGCCACGGAAGCACCGCGCCGCTGTGCGGCGATCAGCGCGTCAGCGAAGCGCTGCCCCTCCTCGTCGTCGTCAAAGATATAGGTTTCCATATGCACGTAGCGTTGCGCCTGCCCGATGGATTCGAGCATGGCGCGGTACGTGCTTTCGCCATCTGCCAACAAAGCCACGTCGTTGCCCGCCACCAGCGGCGCTCCGCTGATCGCTTCTTCGACAGCCTGATGGCGCGCCAGGAAGTCCTGCGGCCGCGCCTGGGGGGCGCGCGCTGCAATCTCCTTGCCGCGTTCGTAGCTCGCCCAGCCCGTATCGGCCGACAGGCCCGCCTGAGCCTTGCGCGCTTCGCGCTCCTGCGCATCGGGCACGGTTGCGCAGGCCGCCAGAACGCTCAAAACCCACAGGCACGCCGCTGCGCGCGCCGTTTCTGCAAAGCCGACGACGGGCATCTTCATGGCGTTCGATCAGGGTTGCCACTGCGTACGGTGGGACACGGTGGTCCGGCGCTGCGGCGCCCGGCGCACCGGCGCCCGGCGCGTCGTCTCGCGGTCCATCCAGCGCCCGCCCTGCCAGCGGCCATGTTCGCGGTCGACCTGAAATCCGCCTGCATCGCGCAACAGCGCCATTACCGCGTCTTCCTCATCAGCGTCGACGCGTACGGCCAGCAGGACCGCTTGTTCTGCCGCAGGCACGCTTTGAAGCCGGGCGTTGCGCCTGGCCACCAGCCTGCTTCCGGCCCACAAGGCTCCGACCGCCGATCCGGCACAGGCACCCACCACCGCGCCCGCTACCACCGCGATGTCGCCGTCGTACAGGAAGATCGCCGCGACGGTGCCCAGCAACGCGCCGGCCGCAGCCAGCGCGGCCGCCCGCCACGCCATACCATAGCGGGCCTGCCCCGCCTGGGCTTCAGGGTCGTCGTCCCAGGACTGCACTTGCCCGGTGCGGCGGCCTCCGCGAAACAGGCTTACCGCTTCTTCGGGAAAGCCTTCGGCAAACAAAGCGTGCGCCGCGCTCTTGGCGGAGGGCACGCTATCGAAACGCGCAACAATCATCGACGACATACGCTGTCCCTTGGCATATAGCACCAAGCCTATTCTGCGCGCCCCACCGGCCCCTGTGTCTTCTGCGTTGGCAACCAGCAGTAATGCGGTATTTCGCGGCACGGAAATTGGAAACACTTCTGCGCCAAATCCCGGCACGGGCTTTCCATTCGTTAAAAAGCTTTGCAACCGGCGATATACGCTTGACACTGAAGCGGGGTAAGCGGCCACAATAAATTCCGCGCAACTGCAAGGAAGCCACCGCATGGTCCAGCCCCGCAGCATGTTCGCCCCTGCTTCGCCCGCTCTGATGGAAAACACACCGGGAGCGGCGGCGCAGGATGTCCAGGAACTTCAGGCCGGCCTTTTGGCCCCTGAGCCTCGCATCGATCCCAAGTATTTGTACGACCGGCTGGGCTCCAGCCTGTTCACGGCCATCACCCAGTTGCCGGAGTACTACCCAACGCGCTGCGAAGCCGAGATTCTGCGCCAGCACGCCTCCGACATCGCAATGCATATAGGCTCGGTCGACACGCTGATCGACCTGGGCGCGGGAGATTGCGTCAAGGCCGAACGCCTTTTCGCCAGCTTGCGTCCGCGTCGTTATGTGCCCATCGACATTTCCGTGGATTATCTTCAGGCCGCCGTAAGGCGGCTGGAGAACCAACACCCCGACCTGGAGATCCTTGCGCTGGGCCAGGATTTCCATCAGGCGCTGGACATTCCGCAGAGCCTGCCCCACGCGGGAAGGCTGGTGTTTTATCCCGGCTCGAGCATAGGCAATCTGGCCCCCGCCCAGGCCGCCGACATGTTGTCGCGCATTCACGCGGCCTGCAAAGAGGGCGGGCTGCTGATTGGCGTGGACCGCGCGAAACCCCGTGACATTCTCGAGCCTGCCTATGACGATGCCCTGGGGCTGACCGCAGCCTTCAATCTGAACCTGCTGCGTCACGTGAACGTGCTGCTGGGCGCAGATTTCGATATTCGCGACTGGAACCACATCGCGCACTACGATGAAGACAACACGCGCATTCAGATGTTCTTGCAGGCGAAGCGCGACGTAAAAATCCGCTGGCCGGGAAAGCATCGCCGATTCGCGGCAGGCGAGCGCATCCACACCGAGAATTCGTACAAATACACGCCCGACCGCTTTCGTGGCATGCTCGAACAAGCCGGGTTTCGCCAGATCAATCACTGGACCGACGCGCGAGACTGGTTCTCGATCTTCAGCGCGCGGGCCTGATCCGCAACGTACATCGCCCCACACATCATGGACCTTGCCAGCCATCACGTAATGCCCGACCCGCGCGCCGTGCCCGCTCTGGCGCAACGCTACGCCCAGGTGCGGGCGCTGAGCCGCGCGCTGGCCGCCCCGCTCAGTCCCGAAGACTGTCAGATGCAGTCCATGCCGGACTGCAGCCCAGTCAAGTGGCACCTGGCGCATACCACGTGGTTCTTCGAAACCTTCATTCTCTCGACGTTCAACCCCGGGTACCGCGCATTCCATCCCCAGTACCGCATGTTGTTCAATTCGTACTACAACGCGGTCGGCGAAAAACACCCGCGTCCGCAGCGCGGCATGTTGTCGCGGCCCACTCTGGCCGATGTGCTGGACTATCGCGAACATGTCGATGCCGCCATGACGGCATTGCTCGCACAATCCAGGTCCGTCGACGCTTCGTGCCTGGAATTGGTTGAACTTGGTATCAACCATGAGCAGCAGCACCAAGAGCTCATCCTGACCGATATCAAGCATGCGTTGTCGCTGAATCCACTGCGGCCTGCTTATACCGAGCCGCCGAGAAGCAGCGCGCCGCCCGCCACCCGGCTATCCGCGGGATATACACGGTTCGAGGGCGGGTGCGTACGCGTCGGGCACGAGCCGCCTGGATTCGCCTTCGACAATGAAGGCCCTTGCCACGACGTGTTGCTGCGACCGTTCGCCCTGGCAAATCGGCTGGTCACGCAAGGCGAATACCTGGAGTTCATACGCGACGGCGGCTATCGGCGTCCGGAACTCTGGCTGTCCATGGGATGGGACAAAGTCTGTGCCGATCAATGGCACGCCCCGCTCTACTGGGAGGAGCAGGACGATGAATGGCAGGCTTTCACCTTGGGCGGCATGCAACCCATCGATCCCGACGCTCCGGTGACGCACGTCAGTTACTTCGAGGCAGACGCTTATGCCCGTTGGGCCCAGGCACGCCTGCCGCGCGAGGCGGAATGGGAGCATGCCGCCCGGGCCGTTGCCGACGTCGCGTCGGCAAACCTGCTCGACTCCGGCTATCTCCAGCCCAGGCGCGTTTCCCAACCGGCCAACGACGGTCCCACGCAGCTTTTTGGCGACGCCTGGGAATGGACCAGCAGCGCCTACGATGCCTATCCTGGATACGCCCCCGCGTCCGGCGCCGTGGGTGAGTACAACGGCAAATTCATGTGCAATCAGTTCGTGCTGCGCGGCGGCTCTTGCGCCACGCCGGCCAGCCATGTGCGCGCGTCGTATCGCAATTTCTTCCCGCCGGAAGCGCGGTGGCAGTTTTCCGGCATCCGACTGGCCCGGGACGCCTGACACGTTTGCAAGAAAAGATTTTGTCGTGCTAGAATTTCGTTCTTGCCTGGGCACGCGTTGCCTGGCAAGAAGCAAGTAGAAGAAAGGTAAAAAGAAGTCAGAGGCAGTACGCGTATCGCAGGTACGCAACGCTGCCTCAGGCAAGGCGCATTAGCTCAGCCGGTTAGAGCGACGGAATCATAATCCGCAGGTCCCCTGTTCGAATCAGGGATGCGCCACCAAGATTTATGCGGCCCGCAGCGATGCGGGCCGTTTTGCGTTTGGTGCAGTCATTCAGTGCGGTGTGCAAGGTTCGGCCGAGCGATTCCCTGCCCCGTCGCGTTCTCCGGCCGAAGGTCACCCGCAGAAGCTCACCAGCCGGGCTTCGCAAGGGACTCCTGCCGGCCGCACCTCGCCGGTCGCAACGGGTGGCTCGCAGCCGGCCGCTCGCAGCCGGGCACTCGCACCTCGCCCGGCTGCGAGCGGCCGCTGGAACTCAGGCAGCCACGCGCAGATGCCGGCGCTGAGGCCCGGGTTTGGCGGGGCGCAGCAGGCTGCTAGGTACGTCTTCCACTAATTCAGGTTCGCACCGTACGCTCACCTGGCCCGGCAATATCCAGCTCTTGCCATTTGCGCATTCGGTGGCTTGCAGTTGCCGCGCCAATCTGAGCGCGTCCAACTCGGCGCGGTCGCGTCCGGATCGCACCATGTCGCAGAAGCGCGTGAAGCTGAACGTGCGCGAAGCTTCACGCCCAATGATGTCGACGCACCCGCGGAACTCGCCAAAACCCACTTCGTGGACGCGCGGCCGGATGGAATAACTCACCCGGGAAGCAAACGCGGAAAACGTGTCCATGGCTGATCTCCCTGAGAAGTACCACTGTTCCAGGGTAGAGCAAAACACGTGCCCAGGACCGTAACCTTGCAATCCTTGAAGAGCGTTACCGGGGCGTTACATACGGCGGCTGACGCGTCACGGCGCCGAAGGTGGCGGCAGCGCGCCATCGTCACGCTCCTTGGCACGCGACATATCGGAACTGAAAAGATCCCAGCTGGCCACGAACAGCGCCGCGATCAGGGGCCCGATGACAAAACCGTTCAGGCCGAACAAAGCCATGCCGCCCAGCGTGGAGATCAACACCATGTAGTCCGGCAGCTTGGTGTCCTTGCCGACCAGTATGGGGCGCAGTACGTTGTCGACCATGCCGATGACCAGTACGCCGAAAAGGATCAACGCCACACCCTGCCAGATCGCCCCGGTCGCAAGGAAATAAATCGCAACGGGAACCCACACCAGTCCGGCGCCGATGGCGGGCAGCAACGACAGGAAGGCCATGACCACGCCCCACAACACTGGGCCCTGCACGCCCAAAACGTAGAAAATCGCCCCGCCCAGCGCCCCCTGCACGGCGGCAACCGCAATGTTGCCCTTGACGGTCGCGCGTATCACGGTGGTGAACTTGCGCAGCAGGTGGGTCTTGCGGCCCTTGCTCAATGGGATAGCTTCGCGCAGTCGCGCCGACAGCAGCGAACCGTCGCGCAGCAAGAAAAACAGCAGATAGAGCATCACGCCGAAGCTGATGACGAACTGGAACGTGTTCTGGCCGATGTTGAAGGCCTGGGTCGCCAGGAACTGGCTGCCCTCCATGGCGCCTGCGGTCAGCTTGTCTTGCAGGCCCGTGATGTCGGCCATGCCGAAGCGTGCCAGCAGGTTATGGATCGATTCCGGCATTGCGTCCAGGATCTGCTGTATGAAAGCGCCGAAGTCGAGATTGCCCGACTTGACGCGCTGGTACAGGTACGCCCCTTCCTGCACCATGGACGCGGCGATGAACGCCACGGGTACGATCACCACCAGCAATACCATCGTCAGTGATATCAACGCGGCCAGATTGCGGCGCGCGCCCAGCTTGGCCGCGATGCGGCGATGTACGGGCGCGAAGATGATGGCCAGTATCGCGCCCCAGAACACGGCGCCGTAAAACGGCCATAGCACCCCCAAAAAGGCAATCGTTACCAAACCCAGCAACAGTAGAAAGCAACGGTATTGCAGGCTGATTCCGCTCATATTTGACCTCGTGTCCGGCGGCTGCCGTCTGTGGCGCATTGTACAAACAGGGACGGTTTCATTGGCCCTCCTGATCGCGGAGGTGGCTCTGGGCCCCGGCGACCGCGTTGGCATGGCCATTGAGCGCATCGATGAGGCGGTTCAGTTCCTGTTGAACCGTGGGATCGCGCACGGCTGCCGAGTCGGGGGTGATCGTTATCTGCTCTTGGTGGCGGTCCACGAACTGGGCAACACGCAATGCGTCGCCCACGGCAGCCGACGCTGTTGCAAGCAGCGACTCGAGTTGCGCGGCCCGCTGCGTGACGGCCCGTTCAAAAACCTGCGCATACACGGGTTGCAAGTCTGAAGGCTGTTCAAGCGCGAGACGCTGGGCCTGGGCGCGCTGCCGCGCCTGCAGCAGAGAATCGCGCGCCCTTGCCAGCGCCTGCTCATCTTCTGCCAGGGGTTCCTGCCGCGCCAGCAGCGCCGCCAGGGTATGGAGTTCATCGTGACCCAGCGCACGCGCCACGGTTGCATACGCCTGCCTGGCCACTTCGTCGAAGTCGGCCAGCACTTCGTAGTGCTCGGCATAGTCGCCAAAACCGTTACGCTCGCTACGATCCAGGCGAGGCAGAGGGGAAAGCGCCGCCTCGGTGTCCTGCGTCTGCAGCCAGTCAATGAACGCCGCGCGATGCTCGGGCTCTTTGTTCACACACCCCGCCACCCCCAGGCACACCACCATCAGCATCAAAATCCGAAACACAGTTCACTTGCTCCCGGGCTCTGCCCATCACGACGGCGTCAGGCGCCGGGTCGAACATTAACTGAACTGTGGCGCGCCAGGGCACCTATGTAGGAATTGTTGCCTGGGAAGCGATATGTGACAGCATTTGCCGACGGCGCCGGCGGGTCTGCCCTACAATTGCCGGATGACTGCGAATACCGATACCACCCCGGAACCCTGGGGCTACGCACATCCCGACTGCCGTGGTGCCACGGCTTTCCTGTTCTTCACTTCAGACCTGGCCCGCGTGGTCAACCAGGAACTGGCTCAGCCGCCCATTGACGACGCCGCTCTGGCGCGCGCGCAGCACGCCGTAGACGCGCTGGTACAGCGCTATATCGATATCCAGGCCGCTCCAGCCGCATTCGATGGCCAGCGCATCCTGCTCAAGCTCGACCTCGCGCCTGGCGAACCGCCCCAGGTGGCGCTTGAAATGTCACCGGAACTCGAAGACCAGATCATCGAAGCCCAGCGCCTGGCTCACGCCCAGGCGGCCACCCGGCACTGACCGGTGTAAAAAGTATTGACAAAACAGGCATTTACGCTTAGACTTTGATCTTTGCGGCATTTCTTCGAGACAGGGCCTCTATAAGAAAGCCTGGTATGGCAACTTTCGCCAACCGGCCATTCTACAAATCCCGCCCCGCCAGCTCGCAAGCTGGTTGTTGTGCCGCAAAGCGAAGCCACCGGTTTTACGGTGTTCCGAAGCACCAGGCGCCTCGCCATCTACCCGGCCTCGCAATCAGCCCATTCCAACCGGGCCCCCTGAAGCGCACCGCGCTTGCGTATCACTCCAGATCGCCTTTCCCTGTCCATGCAGGTTGCGCTCGGTTGTGTGCGCCCGCTGGTACTGCATTCCCATAACGAGAACTCGAAAGAGGAAAACCATGAACCTATCCACTTCTGTCCTGAGCGCCACGCACCTGTTGCCCCGCGTCCACCATAGCAAGCTCGACCAGACCCCCATCCACGTGGGTGACATCGTGCACCTGAAACCTGCCCATGGCCCGGAAATCCGCGCCACGGTGATCTTCAACGCGCCCATCAATGGTACGGTGACCTACACCACCGACGTGGTGCGGCCGTGCGGCCAGTCGGCCGGCCCCGGCATACGCATACGTTTCCGGCACGAACACGTGCATCGCATCGAACCGTTGCGCCGCGGAGCCGCCCTGGCTTCCTGACGTTCACCTGCGGCGGGACCGCGTGCTAAATTCGGCGTCATCGCCTTACTTTGCACCACCATGCAGCACACGCGCGCATCCATACGCATCTGGGATCTTCCCACCCGCATCTTCCATTGGACCTTGGCCGCCTGCCTGATCGGCGCCTATATCACCGTCAAGCTTGGCGGCTTGAACATGGAATGGCATGTGCGGTTTGGCCAGGCAGCCCTTGGCCTGGTCATCTTCCGCGTGATCTGGGGGTTTGTGGGCCCCCGCTACGCCAGGTTCGCCACTTTCGTGCGCGGCCCCTCGGCCATCAAACGATACCTGCAAGGCCACTCCGCGCCGGCTGGACACAACCCGCTTGGGGCATGGTCGGTGATTGCGCTGATCGCGTTGGTGGCGTTCCAGTCGGTAAGCGGATTGTTCGCCACCGACGACATCATGACGCAGGGCCCGCTTTATGCGCGTGTCGGCCCGTCCCTGGCCTCCTGGTTCACGTTCTGGCACCGCACCAACGAATGGATCATTCTTGGGCTGGTCGGCCTGCACGTCCTGGCGGTGGCATGGTATGCGGGGGTGCGCCGCAAGCGCCTGGTGCGCCCCATGATCACTGGCGATGCGCGCCCGCAGGATGTTCCGCCCGGCACGCCGGCCTCCGAAGACGGGCCGCGGATCTGGCTGCGGGCGGTGGTCGTGGCCGTCATCGCGGCAGGCGTCGTCTTCTGGATACAGTCGCTTGAAGTCGTGGCCGATTTCTCGTTTTCCTGACGCGGCCCAGCCGCCAGACGCTCGCTGCCGGCCAAGCTGCACGCGGGGCGCCCCCCGTCGGGATGCGCGCCCCCTGCCTGGCCGGCCGCGGCAGCAGGCCGGCGCGGCTTACTTCTTCTTTCGGTATGAGTCGTGGCAGGCCTTGCAGCTGGCGCCCACGTCGCCAAATGCCGCCCGCAGCTTGTCCAGATCGTCTGAGTCGGCAGCCGCGGTCAGCTTGACCATGCTGTCCGCAAAGCGTTCGCGCTTCTGCTGAAAACCGGCTGCATCGCTCCAGACTTCGGGGCGTGCATCTCCACCCTCGGTGCCGGGACCGAATGCGGCCCAAGGCAGTGCTGCCAGCGTATTCAGGATCTGGACGTTCGCCTTGATCTGGGCGGCATCGTAAGGAACCTGACCCTTGATGACGGGCTGCATGCGCCCGAAGTGCGAACCCATCAGCGTCAGCGCCGACTGGCGATACTTGATGGCATCGGCCGGTTTGGCGAATTGAGCTTGCGCAGGCGCGGCCCAGAGTGACATGACGCTGACACAGGCAGCGGCGACCAGCAGGGGGAACTGCTTCATGAAGAATCTCCCGATAAGTACGACAAAGCCGGCCCAGCCGGCAGTGGCGACTATACCGCCCGGGCCAGCTGGGCCGCCAGTCCCACGTAGGCACGCGGGGTCAGGGCCAGCAGGCGGGCCTTCGCATCGTCCGGCAATTCAAGGCCGCTGACGAACTCGCGCAACGCGGATTCGGTGATGCCCTTGCCGCGGGTCAGCGCCTTGAGCTGTTCGTACGGCTGCGGCAGGCCATAGCGGCGCATGACGGTCTGGACCGGTTCAGCAAGACCTCCCAGCACGCATCGATGTCGGCATCGATCGCGGCAGTGTTGACTTCGAGCTTGCCCAACCCGCGCAGGCAGGAATCCCAGGCCACCACGCTGTAACCCAGGCCCACGCCCAGATTGCGCAGCACGGTCGAATCGGTGAGATCGCGCTGCCAGCGCGATACCGGGAGCTTTTCGGACAGATGGCGCAGCACCGCATTGGCCAGCCCCAGATTGCCTTCGGAATTTTCGAAGTCGATCGGATTGACTTTGTGGGGCATGGTGGACGAACCCACCTCACCTTCTTTCAGCCGCTGCTTGAAATAGCCCAGGGCCACATAGCCCCAGATGTCGCGATCGAGGTCGAGCACGATGACGTTGGCGCGGGCCACGGCGTCGAACAGTGCCGCCATCCAGTCATGCGGTTCGATCTGGATGGTGTGGCGGTTCTGCGTGAGCCCCAGGCCGGCCAGCACGCGGGCGCTGAACGCCGGCCAGTCGATCTCGGGATACGCCGACAGGTGTGCGTTGTAATTGCCCGTGGCGCCATTGAGCTTGGCCAGCGGCTCGACGGCCTCGATGGCTTCGATGGCGCGCTTGAGCCGCGCCGCAACATTGGCGAATTCCTTGCCCAGCGTGGTGGGGCTGGCGGGCTGTCCGTGCGTGCGCGACAGCATGGGCTGATCGGCGTACTGCCCGGCCATGGCGGCGAGCGTGTCGGCAATCTGGCGCAGGCGAGGCACGACCACCTCGGAGCGAGCACGCGTCAGCATCAGGGCGTGCGAAGTGTTGTTGATGTCTTCGGAGGTGCAGGCGAAATGGATGAACTCGGCCGCGCGGGCCAGTTCCGGATCTTCGGCCACCTGTTCTTTCAGCCAGTATTCGACCGCCTTGACGTCATGGTTGGTGACGCGTTCGATATCCTTGATGCGGGCCGCGTCGGCCTCGGAAAAGTCGCGCACGAGTTGCGCCAGGCGGTCGCGCGCGCCGGGCGTGAACGACGGGAGCTCGGGCAGACCTGCGTCGGACAGCGCCACCAGCCAGGCGACTTCGACCTCGACACGGTGCGCCATGAAGCCCGCTTCGGACAACAGCCCTCGCAATGCGTCGCCCCGGGCGGCATAACGGCCGTCCAGGGGGGACAGCGCATTGAGGTAACTGATCTGGTCGGCGATTTGCATGGCGTGGAGGCGAAAATAGCGAATAATGGGCGGGGTGCCGATTTTATCACCCACGCGGATGTAACAATCCGGCAAAAAAACGTTGCATAAAGCGAACTTCGTACATTTGCCCTTACTGCGCCTGCTATACTGCGCCCGCTTTCCGACTTCGCTTGTGGCCTCCATGAAACTGATCGGCTCGCTTACCAGTCCCTATGTCCGCAAAGTGCGGGTCGTCATGGCCGAGAAGAAGCTGGACTACCAGCTCGAACTCGAGAACGTGTGGTCTCCCGACACGAAGATCCAGACCTACAACCCGCTGGGCAAAGTGCCCTGCCTGGTGATGGAAGACGGCGGCGCCCTGTTCGATTCGCGCGTCATCGTCGAATACCTCGATACGCTCTCGCCGGTTGCCCGCCTGATTCCCCAGCCGGGTCGCGAACGGGCGGCCGTCAAGTGCTGGGAAGCCATCGCCGACGGCGTGGTCGATGCGTGCGTGATCATCGTTCGCGAAAGACTGCGCCCCGAAGCGCAGCGCAGCGCCGAATGGATTGAACGTCAATATCGCAAGATCCATGCGGGCCTCGAAGCGATGAACACCAGCCTGGGCGACCAGGCCCACTGCATGGGCGTGAATTACAGCCTGGCGGACATCGCGGTGGGCTGTGCCCTCGGCTATCTGGACTTCCGCTTCGCCGACCTGGACTGGCGGGCGGATCACGCAAACCTGGCGCGACATTACGACAAGCTCTCGGCCCGCGTGTCGTTCATCGACAGCGCGCCCCCCAAGTAAGCCGCGCGAACCGCGTCCACCCTGCTCCGTTGCCCGGCCGCCATCGCGCCGCCGGGCTTTCGGTGTACCGCGCGGCGCCCGCACAGGCACCTGGCAGCCGAGTGCCATGGCGCCCGCGGACGCCATAGCGTGATTCACATGCCGAAGGCTTGCCAGGCCTTGGTCAGCATATACGCGGCCAGGGCAAACAAGAGGCCGGCAAATACCCGTTTGAGCGTACCCACGGGCAGGCGGTGCGCCATGCGGGCCCCTGCGGGCGCGGTAAGCACGCTGGTAGCCACGAGTGCCAGCAACGCAGGCCAATAGATGTAGCCCAGCATACCGGGCCGGCTGACCTGTTCGTTCAAGCCCGAGATCACGTATCCGACGCTATTGGCCAGCGCGATGGGGAAGCCCAGCGCCGCCGACGTCGAGACAGCGGCGTGCAGTGCGACGTTGCACCACACCATGAACGGCACCGACAAGAAGCCGCCCCCCGCCCCCACCAGTCCGGACAGGAAGCCGATACCTGCACCCGCCGCCGTAGTACCAACGACGCCGGGCATCTGGCGCGATGGCTTGGGCTTCTTGTTGCGCAACATGCTCCAGGCGGAATAGCCGACGAACAGCGCGAAAAACAGCGACAGCCAGGCGGTACTGAGGGCTGCGAAGGCAGCGCCTCCGGAAAGCAGGCCGCCGACTATGATGCCGGGCGCCATCGCAAAGACGATTTTCCATTGAATGGTGCCCTTGCGTTGATGGGCTCGCACGCTGGACACCGAAGTGAACAGGATGGATGTCATGGAAGTGGCAATGGCGGCGTGCACGATGAGTTCGGGCGCCATACCCTGCCAGGTAAACAGCATGGTGAGGAAAGGCACCAGCAGCATGCCCCCGCCAATGCCGAGCAGGCCCGCCGCGAACCCGACCACGGCCCCCAGCGCCAGCAGGCAAACCAACATTGCTACATCCACTTGAAACTCCTTAGTTTGATAGAAATTCTTGCCTCGGCCGTCATCCGGGCCGTTCAGGCGATGATGCCGCCGCCCAGGCAGATGTCGCCGTCATAGAGCACGGCCGACTGCCCGGGCGTCACCGCCCATTGTGGCTGGGCGAACGCGAGTTCGAAGTCGCCCTGGCTGGCCGATTCGATGCTGCAGGCCGCGTCGGCCTGGCGATAACGCGTTTTGGCGCCGCAGGCGCCGGGCTCCGGCGGGCGGCCGGCCACCCAGCTGGCGTCGATGGCCTGCAGGCGGCTCGAAAGCAGCCAGGGGTGGTCATGCCCCTGCACCACATAAAGAATGTTGCGTTGCAGATCTTTGCGCGCCACGTACCAGGCGTCGGCCGTGCCGTCGTCGCGCTGACTGCCCTTGACGCCCCCCACGCCCAGGCCTTTGCGCTGGCCCAGCGTGTAGAAGGACAGCCCGTGGTGGCGCCCTACGCGCTGCCCCTGCGGGGTGAGGATGTCGCCGGGTTCGGTGGGCAGATAGCGGTTGAGGAATTCCCGGAACGGCCGTTCGCCGATGAAACAGATGCCGGTGGAGTCTTTCTTGGCCGCATTGTGCAGGCCGATCTCGTGCGCAATGCGCCGCACTTCCGTCTTCTGGATTTCGCCCAGCGGAAACAGCGTACGCGACAACTGGGCCTGATTCAGGCGATGCAGGAAATAGCTCTGGTCTTTGCTGCCGTCTAGCGCTTTCAACAATTGATATTCACGACCATGCGGCCCGGCGATCGAGCGCACGCGCGCATAGTGCCCGGTGGCAATGTGTTCGGCGCCCAATGCCATGGCATGGTCGAGGAATGCCTTGAACTTGATCTCGGCGTTGCACAGCACATCGGGGTTGGGCGTGCGGCCGGCGGAATACTCGCGCAGAAACTCGGAAAAAACGCGGTCTTTGTATTCGGCGGCGAAATTGACGTATTCGAAGTCGACCCCGACCAGGTCGGCCACGCTGGCGGCGTCGAGCAGGTCCTGGCGGGTGGAACAGTATTCGGAATCGTCGTCGTCTTCCCAGTTCTTCATGAACAGGCCGATGACCTCGTAGCCCTGCTGCTTGAGCAGCCAGGCCGTTACCGACGAATCGACGCCGCCCGACATGCCGACGACTACGCGGCGGCCTTTGCCCGACACAGAGGTAAAAGATGCAAGAGACATGGCGGCCATTTTAGAGCGAGGCGGCGGGTTCGGCGGGACGCGGCTCGGCCGCTGCCGAGACCTCCATCAGCCAGGCGCGGAACGCCTGCAGGATGGGCAGGTTGGCTTTCTGCTCCGGGTAGCAAAGGTAATAGCCCTGGCGGGCGCGTATCGGCAATTGAAGCGGCACGGCAAGCCGGCCATCGCGCAATTCGTCTTCGATAAGGCAGCGGGGTATCAGGGCAATGCCAAAGCCCGCGGCCGCCGCCTGCGACAGCAGGGAATATTGATCGAAACGGGCGCCTTCGAGGGCGCGCCGCGCATCGCAGCCTGCCTGTTCGAACCAGTCGCGCCAGCCCTCGAGCGCAGAGGTATGGTGCAACAACGGATAACGCAGCAGTTCTTCGGCATGGTCGCATGCCGGGCTGACCAGACGCGGACTGCACACGGGCACGATATCCCGCCCCACGATATAGTCGGCGCCGCTGCCCGGCCAGATGCCGTCGCCGAAACGCACCGCGGCATCGAGCTCCTGGTTGGAAAAATCGTAGCCCTGGCGATGGGGCAGGAACTCCACGTGAATGTCAGGGCGTATCCGCATGAAGGCGGACAGACGGGGAATCAACCAACGGGCGCCGAAAGTAGGCATACAGGTGAGGTAGAGCGTGCCCCCTTGCCCCTGATGCGCCATCAACTCGACGGTGGCCGCCTCGATCTGGCTCAGCCCCGCCTGGATCTTCTTCAGATAGCTCTGCCCCGCCTCGGTCAGCACCAGCCCTTGCCTGATACGCAGGAATAGCTCCACGCCTAAAAAGGCCTCAAGATGTTTCACTTGTTTACTGACGGCACCCTGCGTGACGCAGAGTTCCTGCGCGGCGCGGGTGAAGCTGCTATGCCTAGCAGCCACCTCGAAAGCCTGTAAATCAGTGAGGGAGGGGCAGAATCGGCGCATGAAGGCGCGGGCCAATTGCAAGTAAATGCAACCGTGACCATGAGGAAAAGGAATAGCTTACGGAGAATCTTTCGTTTGCGCAAACCGCGCCTTACCAACCAGAATCGTACAGCTTGCGCAATGCAACATATCGATCATCTCTACAGGGGAACTCATGCAACGTCGCAATTTCATCCTGGGTCTGTCCCTCACTGCCGCCGTCGCGGCGTCGCCGCTGACGGCCGGCGTCGCCCTGGCGCAGGATGCCTATCCCACCAAGCCCATCCGCCTCGTGGTGCCCTTCCCGCCCGGCGGCACCACCGATATCGTCGGCCGCCTGTTCGCCGACCAGCTCAGCAAAGCGCTGGGCCAGACAGTCGTGGTGGAAAACAAGGCAGGCGCCGGCGGTTCAATCGGCAGCGCCCAGGTGGCCAGCAGCGAACCCGACGGCTACACGCTCGGTATTGCCACCGTCAGCACGCACGGCATCAATCCCGCCATTTACCAGAACCTGCCGTTCGACGCCGAGAAAGACTTCACGCCGATTTCGAACCTGGCCGCCGTGCCGAACATCATGGTGGTCAACCCCAAGGTGCCGGCCAAGAACATCACCGAGTTCATCGCACTGGCCAAACAGGATCCGGGCAAGCTGGCGTACGCCTCGGCGGGCAATGGATCCGTTTCGCACATGATGGGCGAACTGTTCAAGATGGCATCGGGCACCGACCTGATGCACGTGCCTTACCGTGGCGTGGGCCCCGCGCTCAACGATACGCTGGCCGGCCAGGTCGACGTCCTGTATGACAATCTGCCCTCGTCGCTGCCGCACGTGCAGGCCGGCAAGCTGGTGCCGCTGGCGGTCGCCGCGCCCAAGCGCGTCGCCGCCCTGCCCGATGTGCCCACATTTGCCGAGGCCGGCCTGCAAGCCGTGAACGACTCGTCCTGGTTCGGGCTCGTGGGTCCCGCCAACCTGCCCAAGCCCATTCTCGACAAGCTGCACGCCGCGGTCGTCCAGGTGAGCGCCGATCCGTCGGTGGTGCAACGCCTCGAGAACCTGGGCGCGGCGCCGGTCGCCAACACGCCGGACGAATACGCGCAACAGATCTCCGCGGAAATCGCGAAGAACAAGCGCGTCGCCCAAGAAGCCAATGTGAGGATCGACTGATCGGTCTGCCCCCGCCGGTGGCGGGGGCCGTTTCCTGTATTGCCGCCGTATCCCTACCCCATGCTCATCAATAAACCTCTGTCCTATCGCCTGGCCCTGCCAGCCGCCCACCCCGAAGCTTCTGTTCCGCTGGTGCTCGACTCGCCGCATAGCGGCACGACTTATCCGCCAGACTTCGCGTCGTCGGCGCCGCTGGCGGCGCTGCGCACGGCGGAAGACACGTGGGTTGATGACCTGTGGGGGGATGCCGTGGCAATGGGCGTGCCGCTGATCGCCGCTACCTTCCCTCGCGCATATATCGACGCCAACCGCTCGCTTGACGAGGTCGACCCCCAACTGCTGGCCGAGCCCTGGCCTGATGCGCTACCCGATTCGGCCAAGGTCAGGCTGGGCAAGGGCCTGATCTGGCGCATGCTCGATGACGGCACACCGCTCTACCAGCGCAAACTGAGCCTCGAAGAAGTACGCCATCGCATCGATGCCTGCTGGAAGCCCTACCATGCCGAGCTGGGACGCCTGATCGATACGGCACACGCCCGCCATGGCCGTGTCTGGCACATCAATTGCCATTCCATGCCCAGTGTCGCCGGCGCCTATGCCACCGACAAACCCGGACTGGTGCATCCCGATTTCGTGCTGGGCGATCGCGACGGCTCGACCAGCGACCCGGCGTTCCGCGAGTTCGTGGCAGCCTGGCTCGGCTCGCGCGGCTATCAAGTGACCGTCAACGACCCCTACAAGGGCGTAGAACTGGTGCGGGCCTTTGGCCGGCCCGCCGACGGCCGCCACAGCCTGCAGATCGAGATCAACCGCAAGCTCTACATGGATGAAACCACCCTGCGTCCGTCCGCCGGCTATGACAAGCTGAAGACCGACCTGCGCGAGCTCACGGGCGCCCTGCTCGACTGGATCCGGACACAACTGGCCTGACGAACTGGCGCCCACCGGACGCCAGACCTCGTTCCCCGAAGGCCAGACCATCCCGCCCGCGTTGCCGCCCGGCAACGCACGCCCGGCGGCCACTTCGCCCCTGTACGGGGCATGCCCGGTCGCCCCCCTGCTTCCCCGCGCCCTCAGCCCCACCCTTCCCCGCGAGTCTGAAGCCCTGAACTATTAAATGCATGCGCATGCATGCATATTGACAAGACCAGGAACGCTCATTAATATGCATGCACATGCATTTACACAGGTACGAACGATGCCCACCATTACCCTCTACTCCGATTTCGTCTGCCCTTACTGTCTACTGGCGGAAAAGGTGTTATCCGACCTGGCGTCAGTCCGGGATCTTCAAATCGACTGGCGCGCCTTTGAATTGCGGCCGGCCCCCGTTCCCACCCTGCGGCCTGAAGATCCGTACCTGCCTGCAGTGTGGCAGCGCTCGGTATATCCCATGGCGGCCCGGCTGGGCGTAACGATCCGCCTGCCGTCCATTTCGCCGCAGCCCCGCACCGCACGGGCGTCGGAACTGCTGCTGATGGCAAAAGAGCGCGGCGTGGACCACGCCTATGCCACACGGGTGTTGCGCGCGTTCTTCCAGGAAGACCTGGACATCGGAAATATTGACGTACTGGCGCAACTGGCCGCCGAGTCGGGGCTGAACCCAGACGCCGCGCGCAGGTGCCTGGCGGACGGCACCTATGCCGAACGTCACCAATCCGCCCAGCTTCATGCACGCACCGTGCTGGGCATCAACTCTGTTCCCACCCTGATCGTGGGAGAGCGAGTGATCCGCGGCGTCCCTGCCGCGGATGACCTTGCGACCGCCCTCGGTATCTGACAAAGGAAGCTTCTCATGAACTGGATCTATCTTGGTATTGCAGTGGTCTTTGAAATCGCGGTGGCCGTATCGGCAGGCAAGGCCATGGGTTTTACCCGTGTCGGCTGGACCGCCGCCACGTTGGTGAGCGGCGCGATCGCCACGTTCTTTCTGAGCCTCGCGCTGCTGACGTTCGATGTCGGCGTGGGGTATGCGATATGGACCTCGGTTGCGGGTGTCGGAATTGTCGTGCTCGGGGCCTTGTTCTTCGGGCAACCGCTCAATGGCAAGAAACTCCTGGGCATTCTTCTGGTAATCGGTGGCGTCGTGGGCCTGCGGCTCAGCGGCGCGGCGTAAATATAAGGACCATCATCATGACTATCGAGCACAACACAACGAACGGGCGCGCCTGGCTGATGCTGATGCTGGCGGGCGTTTTCGAAATCGGCTATGCCCTCAGCGTAGCAAGCAGCAAGGCATTCACGGTCTTGGATTGGTCTGTGGCGGCCGTCGTCTTCTTCCTGCTGACGCTATACACGCTCAGCGTCGCGCTGCGCACGATCGACGTCGGCATCGGGTATGCAGTGTGGGCAGGCATCGGTTCAGTAGGGGCCGCCGTTCTGGGCAGTGTGGTGATGCATCAACCCCTGAGCTGGACGCAGGCGTTCTGGCTGGCCGTCATCATCGTCGGGGTCGTGTGGCTGAAACTGGCCGACAGCGCCAAGCTGGGCAAACGCGGCGCAACAGCGCCGGCCGGGGCGCACTGATGAGCGCCGACCTGTCCTCTTCTTGGGATGCGCGCATGGAAGACACGGTGGCCCTGTCGCTGAGGCACGTCCAGGGCGGAGGCATCCCGTTCGCCGCCCTGGTGATCGACGAGCACGGCATGGTGCTCGGACGCGGGGTCAACCGGGTGCGCGAGCATCTGGATCCCACCGCCCACGCCGAGGTCGAGGCGATCAGAGAGGCGTGCCGGCGCGCGGGGGCCACGCGCCTCTCCGGGGCCACACTGCTGGCCTCGGGCGAACCATGCGCGATGTGCTATCTGAGCGCGTTGTCCGCCGGCATTCCGCGCATCCGCTTTGCCGTCGATCGGGATGAGGCTGCCGCCCACGGTTTCGATTATCGCGGCACGTACTCGCTGTTGGCGCGCGAACCTCTCGATTGGCCCGGCCTGGCCGTCGCCAGGCACACCGTGCCGCGCGCCCTGGAGCCATTCCAGGCGTACAGCGCGCGCCGGCCACTGCCCTGAGGCGAAGCCGCCATCATTGCATGAGCATGCATATGCGAAAATGCCGGGATATCCACTTGCACAGGTACCTTGCGCAATGACGAAGAAAAGCGATGCATGGTTGCACCTCATCCAGGCGGCAGCGCTTGTCGAGTCCGATTTGGCTCGGGCCCTGCAGTCCGAACATGGCCTGGGGCTGTCGGAATACCGCGCGCTGGCCATCCTGGCGAAATCGCCGGACACCGAACTGCGCATGCAGGAACTGGCCACCCATCTGGGCCTGAATCAAAGTTCGGTGTCGCGCATGGTTGAACGGTTGGAACGCGGCGGCCTGGCCGTGCGCGACCTGTGTCCGGACGACAAGCGCGGCGTGTACGCCGTGCTGACCGACCAGGGCAGCGCGCGCCTGGCCAGTGCGCATCCCGATTACGAACGCGCCCTGGCATCCGCGCTGAAAAAACACGGCGCCGATCAGTTCCTGTCAGGCGCCCCGTCCAAAGCCAGATAAGCGCAGTGGTGCGAATACGGCCACGCCGTTTACCGGCGCAGGCGTTCGTCCACGACTTCGATCCAGTGACGCACCGGCGTATCGGTCCCGCTTTGCAGGTGCGTAATACAGCCGATGTTCGATGAAATGATGACCGGCGGCGCGTGAGGCTCGATCGCGCCCAGTTTGCGGTCGCGCAGTTCGAGGGCCATGCCCGGGTTCAACACCGAATACGCGCCTGCGGAGCCGCAGCACAGGTGTCTGTCGCTGAAGGGCAGCAATTCGAAACCCAGGTCGGACAGCAAGCGTTCGCTCAGAGGCCGCAAGCCCTGCCAGTGTTGCAGGGTGCACGGTGGGTGAAACACTGCCTTACCCGCCGGCGTCATCCTGGAGCGCAAGGCCTGTGCATGCGGCGCCACGACTTCCGCAACGTCTTTGACCAGGGCGACGACGCGCGCGGCCTTCTCGGCATACTGCGCATCATTGCGCAGGTGATGCGCATACTCCTTGACCATGGCTCCGCAGCCAGACGCGTTCATGACAATGGCTTCGATCTCGCCACGCTGCACCAGGGGCCACCAGGCATCGATATTGGCCCGCATCTGGTCCAGGGCTTCGGCCTGGGCATCCAGGTGGAAATTGACGGCCCCGCAACAGCGTGCCCCGGATACGATGCGCGCACCGATGCCCAGGGCGTCCAGCACGCGCACTGTGGCGGCATCGATGGTGGGCATCATGGCAGGCTGCACACAGCCGGACAACATCAGCACCTGGCGCGAATGCCGCGCCGCATCCGGCAAGAGGCCCGGACTGCGCCAGGCGGGCACTTTGCGCTTCAGCCCGGCCGGCAACACGGCCCGCAGCATCTGTCCGGCCCGCATCGCGGGCGCAAACAGGCTCGAGTTCATTCCCTTGCGCAGCATCAGCCGCAGCGCGCGCTCGCGCCACGGACGCTGTACCTTTTCGTCGACCACTCGGCGGCCGATATCCACCAGATGCCCATACTGCACTCCCGAGGGACAGGTGGTTTCGCAATTCCGGCAAGTCAGGCATCGGTCGAGATGGCGTTGAGTAGACTGCGTGGGCTCGGCACCTTCGAGCACCTGCTTGATCAGATAGATGCGGCCGCGCGGCCCATCGAGCTCGTCGCCCAATACCTGATAGGTAGGACACGTTGCAGTGCAGAATCCGCAGTGCACGCAGCGGCGCAGTATCTCGTCGGCCTCACGGCCATAGTCCGAATTGCGTGCCCAGGGCGCAAGATTGGTTTGCATACCCGCCTATAGCTCGTGTATCAACCGGCCCGGATTGAACAGCCCGGCCGGATCGAGTTCGTGTTTCAGGCGCCGCGTGATCGCCGCAACGCCCGCCGATAACGGGTGAAAGACGCCGTCAGCCGGGTTGTCGATGCCGTTGGCACGGAACAGCGTGGCATGCCCGCCCCATTGCTGTGCCAATTCGCGCATGGCATGCGCATCCTTGCCTCCGCTGACCCAGCGCTGGCCGCCGCCCCATTCGACCAGCACTGGCCTGTCCAGGGGCAGCGGCGGCGTCGCCGGCGGCAATGCCAGCCGCCACAGAGGCTGGCCCCGGTTGAAAAACGGATGCGTCTGCTCGCGCAGCGACGTCCACCAACGGGCAGCCTCGCCTTCGTCCAGCACCTCGCCGCCGATGCGGGCCGCAGCGGCGCGAACCGCAGGCGGCGCGCCCGACAGGCGCACGGTAACCTGACCCGGGCCTTGCTCCGCAGGGGTCCAGCAGCTTGCCGAAACGGCCAGCGGCTGGCCGCGCCATGCGGTGAAATCGCGCAGTGCCTGCTCCTGGGTCGCTTCGTAGCGCAGCGTACGCTCTTCCTGAGGCCGTGGAACGACTTTCAGCGATATATCGAGCAGCGCGCCGAATATGCCGTGCGACCCGGCAAGCAGGCGCGACACGTCATAGCCCGCGACGTTCTTCATGACCTCGCCCCCGAACGACAGGATGCGGCCCTGTGAATCGAGCAGGCGCGCGCCCAGCACGAAATCGCGCACCGCGCCCGCGGCCATGCGGCGCGGCCCGGCCAGGCCGGCCGCCACGCAGCCTCCCACCGTGGCGGCAGGACTGAAGTGCGGAGGTTCGAAGGCCAGCATCTGCCCCTGTTCTGCCAGCGTGGCTTCAAGCGTGGACAGGGGAGTTCCTGCCCGCACCGACACGACGAGTTCAGACGGCTGGTAGCTCACGATGCCGCTGTACGGTGTCATGTCGAGCAGGCAATGGCCATCCTGCGGCCTGACGGGCCGGTAGTTCCCATAGAACGATTTGCTGCCCCCTCCCATGACGAACAAGGGCTTGTGACCCGCGCGCGCCGTCATGACCTGGTCGCACAACTCCGACAGGACGAATTCCATATGACGCCGCCCTAAAAGCGCGCCAGGTCGGGAAAGCTGATCTGTCCGGCGTGCACGTGCATCTTGCCGTACTCGGCGCAACGCGCCAGAGTTGGAATGACCTTTTCGGGGTTCAGCAGGCCAGGGGGGTCGAACGCTCGCTTCACTGCCAGAAACGCGTCGAGTTCATCACGCGAAAATTGCACACACATTTGATTTATTTTCTCCATTCCCACCCCGTGCTCGCCGGTCAGGGTGCCTCCTACTTGCACGCACAGCTCGAGAATCGCCGCGCCGAACTTCTCTGCCCGCTCGACTTCGTCGGGCTTGTTCGAATCAAACAAAATCAGCGGATGCAGATTGCCATCGCCGGCATGGAACACGTTGGCGCAGCGCAAGCCGTATTCGTCCTCCATCTGCTCGATGGCGCCCAGCACGCGGGCCAGATGGCGGCGCGGGATCGTACCGTCCATGCAGTAATAGTCGGGCGAGATGCGGCCCGCCGCCGGGAAGGCATTCTTGCGGCCGGCCCAGAATCTGAGCCGCTCTGCCTCGTCGCGCGACACTTGCAGGCGCGTGGCGCCAGCCTGGTGGAAGACCGCTTCCATGCGCTGCACTTCGTGCGCCACTTCTTCGGCCGTTCCATCGGATTCACACAGTAGGATGGCCTGCGCCGTCACGTCATAGCCGGCATTGACGAAAGGCTCGACCATCTCCACGGCGCGCCGGTCCATCATCTCGAGACCGGCCGGGATGATGCCCGCGGCGATGACGTCCGTGACCGCCTGCCCCGCAGCCTCGACACTGGAAAAGCTCGCCATGATGACCTGGGCGCTCGCGGGCGCTGGAATCAGCCTGACCGTGATCTCGGTGGCCACGCCGAGCATGCCTTCCGAGCCGATGAACAACGCCAGCAGATCGAGGCCGGGCGCGTCGGGCGCCTCGGAGCCCAGCTCGACGATTTCGCCATCGATGGTCACGACGCGCACCCGCAGGACGTTGTGCACCGTAAGACCATATTTCAGGCAATGCACGCCGCCGGAGTTCTCGGCGACGTTCCCGCCAATGGAGCATGCAATCTGGCTGGAAGGATCGGGCGCGTAATACAGGCCGTAGGGCGCCGCCGCTTCCGAAATGGCCAGGTTTCGCACCCCCGGCTCCACCACGGCCGTGGCGCTGTCTGCGTCGATGCGTTTGATGCGATTGAACTTGGACAGGCCCATCAGCACGCCCTGGGCATGGGGCATGGCGCCACCGGACAGTCCGGTGCCCGCCCCGCGCGCCACCAGCGGAACGTTGAGCCGCTTGCACAGGCGCATGACCGCAACCACCTGCTCTTCGGTTTCGGGCAGCACCACCACCGGTGGCAAGGCGCGATATAACGAAAGGCCATCGCACTCGTAGGGGCGCGTGTCTTCTTCGCGGTACAGCACGCAATGCGCGGGCAAGGCCCCATGCAGCGCGTCGATGACGCGCGTCGCAGAGAACGGATGCTCAGCGTGGCTCAGGTTAGCTTCAGCCAGTGAATTCATGAGCGCAACGATAGCGCGAGGCTATCATTCTCGGCAGAGCGGATTTACCCGCACCCGCAAGGGTCGCGGCCGCCTCGGTCGTGCGAACTTACCAACTGAAGATCTTGCCCGGGTTCAGGATATTGTTCGGGTCGAACGCATGCTTGATGCTGCGCATGAGGGCCAGGGCGTCCGGGCCGTGCTCATCCGCCAGAAACTGCATCTTGTGCAATCCGATTCCATGTTCGCCGGTACACGTTCCATCGGCCGCAATGGCGCGTCGCACCAAATTGTGATTTATCGTTTCAGATTCTTGCCATTCGGCTTCGCTGTCGGCATCAAGCAACATCAGCACATGGAAATTGCCGTCGCCGACATGGCCGACGATGGTGTACGGAAAGCTTGCGCGTTCGAGTTCCTCGACCGTTTCTCGGACACAATCCGCAAGCCGCGAGATGGGAACGCACACGTCGGTAGTGCTGGCGCGGCATCCCGGGCGCAACTGCAGCCCGGCGAAATAAGCGTTGTGGCGCGCCGTCCAGAGACGGCTGCGGTCTTCGGGCCGCTCGGCCCATTCGAAGTCCATGCCGCCGTGTTCGGCCGTGATGCTCTGTACGATTTCGGCATGCTCTTGCACCGCCGCCGGACTGCCGTGAAACTCGAACACCAGCATGGGGCTCTCGCGCAGGCTCAATTTGCTGTGCAGGTTGACGGCGCGCACCGCGGCCGCGTCCATGAACTCGACCCGGGCCACCGGCACGCCCATTTGGATGATCTCGATGACGCTTCTAACGGCGTCGTCGAGCGCCGAGAAATTGCAGACCGCCGCCGATACGGCCTCGGGTTGCGGATACAGACGTACGGTGACTTCAGTGATGATGCCCAGCGTGCCTTCGCTGCCCACAAACAGGCGCGTCAGGTCGTAGCCGGCCGAGGACTTGCGGGCCCGCCCGGCCGTGCGGATGACGCGGCCGTCGGCCGTGACGACCGTCAGCGACATCACATTCTCGCGCATGGTGCCGTAGCGCACGGCGTTGGTGCCCGAGGCACGGGTGGCGGCCATGCCGCCCAGGCTGGCGTCCGCCCCGGGGTCGATAGGAAAGAAGAGCCCGGTGTCGCGGATCTGTTCGTTCAGCTGCTTGCGGGTGACGCCCGCCTGCACCGTGGCGGTCAGGTCTTCGGCGTTCACGGCCAACAGCCGGTTCATGCGAGAAAGATCCAGACTGATGCCACCCTGGATGGCAAGCAAATGCCCTTCCAGCGACGAGCCGGCGCCGTAGGGAATGAGCGGCACGCGATGCTCGTTGCACAGGCGCGCCACTGCGGCGACTTCTTCGGTTGTTTCGGCAAAGACCACCGCGTCGGGCAACATGGGCGGGTACGGCGATTCATCGCGGCCATGATGCTCGCGCACCGCGTGCGATTCAGACAGCCGGTCGGCGAACTGCGCCCGCAAGGCGTCCAGACAGGCAGCCGGCACGGGGCGACGCAAGGGTTCGGGGACGGCGGGAGCATTCATGGCGACATCAACGCTGAGAAAACGGTAATACGCCATTCTACGCCGGCGTGGGCCGGAGAGCCTCCCGCTGGCCGGCCGGCAGGCGCAGCACGGCCCCGCGGATTGCCTTACTTTCCTGCCGTCGCAAGCGTCCTGCGGCGCTCTTTGACCGCGCGCGCCAGCCTGTCGAGCACTTGCACCGAGGCGTCCCAGTCGATGCATCCGTCGGTGACGCTTTGCCCATACACCAGCGGTTCGCCCGGCACCATATCCTGGCGCCCCGCCAGCAGATGGCTTTCGACCATGACGCCGACAATCCGGGCGTCGCCGTTTTCGATCTGGCGCGCCACGTCGTCAATCACCTGAGGCTGGTTCTCGGGATTCTTGCTGCTGTTGGCGTGGCTGGCATCGATCATGACGCGCTGGGCGAGCCCGGCCTTGGCCATGTCCTGGCAGGCTGCGGAGACGCTGGCTGCATCGTAATTGGGCGCCTTGCCGCCACGCAGAATGACGTGGCAATCTTCGTTGCCGGCCGTCGATACGATCGCGGAATGGCCCCCCTTGGTCACCGACAGGAAATGATGGGGTTGCGATGCCGCCTTGATGGCATCCACGGCAATCTTCACATTGCCATCGGTGCCATTCTTGAAACCCACGGGGCTCGACAGCCCGGAAGCCAGCTCGCGATGAACCTGGCTTTCGGTAGTGCGCGCCCCGATCGCGCCCCAGGACACCAGGTCGGCGATGTACTGCGGGGTGATCATGTCGAGAAACTCGCACCCGGCGGGCAAACCCTGGGAATTGATGTCGAGCAGCAGTTCACGCGCCACCCGGATGCCGCGATTGATGTCGAAGCTTCCGTCCAGCCCGGGATCGTTGATCAGGCCCTTCCAGCCCACCGTGGTGCGCGGCTTCTCGAAATACACACGCATCACGATCTCGAGTTCGCCATGCAGTCGGTCGCGCACCGCCTTCAGGCGCGAGGCGTATTCCATTGCGGCCCGGGTGTCGTGAATGGAACAAGGCCCGATGATGACAATCAGGCGGTCGTCCATGCCGTGCAGGATGCGGTGCATACTCTGACGGGCGGCGTAGACGGTTTCCGAAGCCTGTGTGGTGCAGGGAAATTCGCGCATCACATGGGACGGCGGGTTCAGCTCTTTGATCTCGCGGATGCGAAGATCGTCGGTATTGTGCGACACGGTGTGACTCCTGGTTGCCCGCCAGGCTGACGGCACAAAAAAGCCGCCAGGGGGCTGGCGGCTTTTTCGAGGGATTTTGTTCGAACTTCAGATTGAGCGCGTCCCTTCCTCCGCCAGCGGCTTCAGAAAACCAAAAAAATAAAAATAAAAAGCGGGGGACGCGAATTTCATAGCGAGAAACTCTAGCACAAACTTTTTTACTCGTCCACGAATATTCGGGCGAACTGCGCTCACCCCAGCCCATCAAACTTACATGACAGGACAATCGAACGGACGGCATGGTCTCTTGCGCGCAATGACGCGCCTCATTTTTATTGCGGCGCTGGGCTGGCTTGCATGGTGGGGATGGCCCCGCCTGCCGGACAGTTTTCGCGCCCCCTGGCACATGATGCGCCTGTCGCTGCAACCCGTTCCCACGGACCTTCCCGTTCCGGTGGCAGGCATTTCACCCAGGCAGCTGACCGACACATGGGGCGCATCCCGCTCGGCCGGCCGCACTCATGAAGGCATAGATATCTTCGCCCCGCGCGGCACGGCCGTGCTGTCGACCACCGAAGGCGTCGTCACGCGCGTGGGCACCAATAATCTAGGTGGACAGGTAGTCTGGGTCCTGGGTCCCGGACGCCAGATGCACTATTACGCTCACCTGGACGACTATGCGGATCTCGAGCAGGGCGCGCTCGTCGCCGCCGGCGACACGCTGGGTTATGTCGGCAATACCGGCAACGCGCGCACCACGCCGCCTCATCTGCATTACGGCATCTACCAGTCCGGCGGCGCCATCAATCCGTATCCGCTGCTGCGCGGGCGCTGAGCGCGCCCGGCGCTACACTCTCGCTTATTCATGAACTGATGCGACGCGATATGGACTTGGCGGTATCGACACGTGCCCGGCGCTGGCTGGCCATCACGGCCGGCGTCGTGCTGCTGGGCCTGGCGCTCGCCCTGACTGCGAACTGGGTGCTGCGTGACACGTCCGCGCAATACAGCAACCAGGTGCGCACCGGCGCCACGGAACTGCTCAAACTCACACTGCCCGATGCCTCCACGGTGGCGCTCAATCGCAGCACTGCCTTGGCAGTCAGTTATTACGCGCGCCGTCGCCACGTGACGCTGGTCACGGGCGAGGCATTTTTTCACGTGCGCTGGCAGCGCCGCGTCGCGTTTGAAGTCAGCAGCGGTCAGGAAGCGGTAGAGATCGTCGGCACGCGGGAGCGTGTACCCGACATCCGGTTCAACGTTCGGGTGACCCAGGACGCCATGCAGGTCGAGGTGCAGAGCGGCAGTCTGAAGGTACGCACCGCCACCGCCGGCCCGCGAGAATACGTGGAAATGCAGGCCGGCGACAGTCTGACGATATGGCGGGGCCGACAGCAGCACGAACTGATACGCGTCGATCCCGCCAGCGTGGGCAGCTGGATTACCGGAGGCTGAGGCGGCCCGCGCTCAGGCCGTGCCACCCACCGTGAGCCCTTCCATGCGAACCGTGGGCATGCCTACGCCCACCGGCACGCTCTGCCCGTCCTTTCCGCAGGTACCCACACCCGAATCCAGCTGAAGGTCGTTGCCGATCAGGCTGACGCGGTTCATGGCATCCGGGCCATTGCCGATCAGCGTGGCGCCCTTCACCGGATAGGTGATCTTGCCGTTTTCGATCATGTAGGCCTCGGACGCCGAGAACACGAACTTGCCGTTGGTGATGTCTACCTGGCCGCCCCCGAAATTGGCCGCGTACAGCCCGCGCTTGACCGACGCGATGATTTCTTCGGCGGGCGTCTCGCCAGCCAGCATGTAGGTGTTGGTCATGCGGGGCATGGGCAGGTGTGCGAACGACTCGCGTCGACCGTTACCGGTGGCGGCGGTCTTCATGAGGCGCGCGTTGAGCGTGTCCTGCATGTATCCGCGCAGAATGCCGTCTTCGATCAGTACATTGCGCTGTGTGGCGTTGCCTTCGTCGTCGATATTCAGCGAGCCGCGGCGGTCGGGCAGCGTGCCATCGTCCACCACCGTGACGCCTTTTGAAGCCACTCGTTGGCCGATGCGCCCCGAGAACACGCTGGAGCCCTTCCGGTTGAAGTCGCCTTCGAGGCCATGGCCCACGGCTTCGTGCAGAAGTATCCCCGGCCATCCCGAGCCGAGCACGACCGTCATTTCGCCAGCTGGCGCCGGTCGTGCATCGAGATTGACCATGGCTTCATGGACGGCCCGGTCCACGTAGCCAGACAACATGTCATCGGAGAAATAAGCGAGCCCCAGTCGGCCTCCGCCGCCGGCATGGCCCATCTCGCGACGGCCATTGCGCTCGGCGATCACCGTGAGCGACAGCCGGACCAGGGGGCGTATGTCTGCGGCCAGGCGACCATCGCTACCCGCCACGAGCACGACGTCGTATTCCGCACCCAAGCCGGCCATCACCTGGATGACGTGCGGGTCGCGCGCGCGCGCCATGCGTTCAACGCGCTCGAGCAGCGCTACTTTTTCGGGCGCGCTCAGGGTAGCCAGCGGATCGAGATCTGCGTACAGGCTGCGCCCCGCCTCAGGCGGCACCTGCGCCGCCACCTTGACTTTGCCGGCGCCGCGGCGGGCAATGCCCCGCACGGCGTGCGCCGACGAAAGCAGCGCGTCGGCAGAAAGCGAGTCGGAATAGGCGAAGGCCGTCTTTTCGCCGCTGATGGCGCGCACCCCCACACCCTGGCCTATGGAAAAACTGCCGGTCTTGACGATACCCTCTTCCAGGCTCCAGCCTTCGCTGCGCGTGTACTGGAAATAGAGGTCGGCGTAATCGACCTTGTGGGTAAAGATTTCGCCCAATGCGCGGGCCAGATGGGATTCGTCCAATCCCCAGGGGTCGAGCAGCAATGACTTTGCGGTGGCGAGGGCTTGGATATCGGGATCGATCAGGTTCATGAATGTGTGTCTCTGTTTCTACAGGACGCGGTGGCTCAATGCGGGCAGCGACGCCCGCACTTGCGCCAGACGCTCAGGCTCTATGGTACCGCTGACCACGCCCGGCCCTTCGGGCAGCACGTCGACTATTTCGCCCCAGGGGTCGATCAGCATGGAATGGCCCCAGGTGCGCCGACCGTTGGGGTGGTGCCCGCCCTGCGCAGCCGCCAGCACGTAGCACTGGTTTTCGATGGCGCGGGCCCGCAAGAGTAATTCCCAGTGTGCCTTGCCTGTCGTGTACGTGAATGCGGCAGGCACCAGGATAAGGTCGACCTGCCCCAGGGCCCGGTACAACTCGGGAAAGCGCAGGTCATAGCACACAGAAAGGCCTACCCGGCCCCACGGTGCGTCGAACGCGCGCACGGTGTCGCCGGGCCGAATGGCGATCGACTCATCGTAGGCCTCGCCGCCACGCTGGAAATTGAATAAATGGATTTTGTCGTAGCGCGCCACCGATTGCCCGTCCGGCCCATACACAAAGGTGGTGTTGAACACTCGCCCGGGATCCGGGCAGGCCAGCGGCAGCGTCCCACCGGCCAGCCACACGCCGTGGCAGCGCGCCTGGTCGGACAGGAAATCCTGGATGGGACCCCCGCCCGGTTGCTCCTTGATTTCCAGCTTCTGCAGATCGCCCTTACCCATAAAGCAGAAATATTCGGGCAGCGAGATCAGCCGGGCCCCGGATCGCGCGGCTGCCTGTATTAAATCGGCCGCCTGCCGGAGATTATCGGTTACGTCGGGGGTGGATACCATTTGAACGGCTGCGACGCGCACTGAATTCGACCCGGAAATGTCCATTTATCTGCCCTCTGCAATTAAGAAAATCAGTCCAACATAATGCTCAGGGCGAACGACTATGTATTATGGAGAGCGTAGCCGCTACTTCAGCCCTGTAGGCGATGCTATGCCTGTTAATCTGTTTAAAACCCAGGAATTGCTCATGCCCCGAGAAAGCTACTCAGCTCTGCAAGCAAAAATAGAAAAAGAAATAAACAAATTGCAAAAAAAAGCAGAAGCGCTGCAAAACAAGCGCCGCAAACCTGTTATAGCGTCAATCGTAGCTTCAATGCGTGAATACAATATTACCCCTGAAGAAATCGCGGCGGCATTCAATGGTAATGCCAAAACTGCGCGCACCTCGGCCGCCCGCAAGCCGGCACCCGCCGCCAAACGCCAGGTCGCGCCCAAATATCGTCACCCCAAGACCGGCGAAACCTGGAGCGGCCGCGGCAAGGCACCGCGCTGGCTGACGGCCGAGGAAGCGGAAGGCCGCAATCGCGAAACCTTCCTGATCGGCGATTAATACTCGCGCCCTGCCGGGTTTGCCTGATTATCCCGGCCTCAGCCGGGATAATCATCGCAACACGACGGGTTAATGCCGGAATACCTGGAATGGCACTATCGTGCCAATGGAAATTCCACCTGGCGTTCCGATCCATTGTTACCGGGGAAGCTGTCGAAAATGGCACGGGCCAGGAAAGGCATCGCGCGAACCAGATCTGCCTGGTTGGTCACAATATAAGCCGTTGCCCGATAAACCTCGGCTCCGCCTCGCGCCGTATCGTGTATCTGCACACTGAGCCGGTTGCGATATGCCACCGCGGGTACGTCGACCCATTCCGGCCCCCAGTATCCCATGCCGCCTCCCCACCACGGCGGCCCATAAAATCCCCCGAACCCGCCGTAGAAATAGGGATCGTAGGCCCGACGGACCATGACCTGGGTCTGTTCGGCGCCATAATCGAATGAAACCTTGAAGCGGGCGTGCTGGTCGGCCCTGGCCTCGACGAGGCCGGTGGGCCCGATACTGGCGCGCAGTGCGTCCCGGTAAGTCTGGTATTCGAGATTGCCGGCCTGCCCAGGCACCGCATCGACGAAACGATAGGTCTGGCCTTCTACGCCGGCCGGCCACTGCTGAAAGGACGTGACCCTGGCCTGTACGGTGGGGGACGTGCAACCACTGAGCAACCCTGCAGTCAGGACCAGCGCCACGGCGGCGCCGCGCCAGATATTCGACCAGTTTCGAGACATGAGCGGTTCTCCGATTGCGCCATCATACGTACATTTCGACCATGCCAGCCGCCGAAAGTTTTCAACCGGATATTTCCGCGGCCATGGCACTTGCGGGCTACTACTACAATACGCCATTGCCCATTTTGGACCGATCCTCGCATGCGCACTGAAACGCCTGTAACCGTCTATCGCAAGGATTATCAGCCCTACCCGTTTGCCATTCCGGAAGTATCGTTGGCATTCGACCTGGATCCAGCTTCCACACAGGTGCACAGCACCCTGCGCATCGAACGCCAGCCGGATGCCGCGCCGGACGCGCCGCTGGTCCTGGATGGCGCCGAACTGCAACTGGTGTCCTTGCAGGTCGATGGGCGGCCGTGGCCCGAAAGCGCCTACACGCTCGACGAGCACACCCTGACACTGAACGGACTCCCTTCCCGCGCCAGCGTTGAGATTGTCAGCCGCTGCCGGCCGGAGGCCAATTCCACCCTGATGGGGCTGTACGTATCGGGCGGCAATTTCTTTACCCAGTGTGAAGCCGAGGGATTCCGCCGCATCACCTGGTTCCCCGACCGGCCCGATGTAATGTCGCGCTACCGCGTCACGCTGCGCGCCGGGGCCGACTACCCCGTACTGCTATCGAACGGCAACCTGGTTGCGACCCGCAGCTTGCCCGACGGTCGCCAGGAAGCCGAATGGGAAGATCCCTTCCCCAAACCGAGCTATTTGTTCGCGCTGGTGGCCGGGCGTTTGACGCACCGTGAAACCACTGTGCAGACGGCGTCGGGGCGTACTGTGCTGTTGCAGGTGTACAGCGATCCCGGAATGGAAGATCGCACCGAATGGGCGCTGCAATCCTTGGTGCGGGCTTTGCGCTGGGACGAAACGCGATTCGGCCTTGAACTCGACCTCGACCGCTTCATGGTGGTCGCCGTGCGCGACTTCAACATGGGGGCCATGGAGAACAAAGGGCTGAACATCTTCAACTCAGCCTACGTGCTGGCCGACCCCCAAACCGCCACGGACGCAAATTACGAAGGCATCGAGGCCGTCATCGGGCACGAGTATTTCCACAACTGGACCGGCAATCGCGTGACCTGCCGCGACTGGTTCCAGCTCAGCCTGAAGGAAGGCTTGACTGTATTCCGCGACCAGGAGTTCACCGCCGACATGATGGCGCGCGACCTGGATGCGTCCGCCGCGGCAAGCGCCCGGGCCGTCAAGCGCATCGATGATGTCGTCACTCTGCGAGCGGCGCAGTACCCGGAAGATGCGGGCCCGATGGCGCATCCCATCCGGCCGGAAAGCTACCAGGAGATCGGTAACTTCTATACCGCTACCGTGTACGAAAAAGGCGCCGAAGTCATACGCATGCAGCACACCCTGCTGGGCGCCGAGGGCTTCCGCGCCGGCATGGACGAGTATTTCCGTCGCCACGACGGCCAGGCCGTCACGTGCGACGATTTCGTGGCCGCGATGGAATCGGTATATGTGCGCCAGCATCCGGGACGCGATCTTTCGGTGTTCCGCCGGTGGTACAGCCAGGCCGGCACGCCACGCGTTACGGTGACGCTGGCCCATGACCCCGACCAGCGGCGCTGCACGGTTACGCTGGCCCAGCGCTGCCCGCCCGTCGGGGTCGAAAGGCGCGCGGGCGATGAACTCGTCAAGCCACCCCTGCACATTCCGTTTGCATTCGGCCTGCTCGACCCGCAAGGCAACGCAGTGCCCTTGCGTCTGGACGAGGGCCCGGCCCAGGACACCGTGTTGCTCGAACTGACGCAGCAATCGCAGCAATGGGTGTTCGAAGACATTCCGGCTCGGCCCATACCATCTCTGCTGCGCGGCTTTTCCGCGCCGGTCGTGGTGGAATACGACTGGTCCGATGCCGAATTGGCTCTGCTGTCGGCCCACGACACCGACCCCTTCGCCCGCTGGGAAGCCGGCCAGGAACTCGCCACGCGGCAGATCCTTTCGCTGGCATCTCAACATCAGGCTGGCGCCGCGCTCCAGGTGCAGGCGGCATTTATCAACGCCTGGCGCGCCCTGCTCACGGACCCGGCACTGGATGCGGGCTATCGTGCGCGTGCCCTGGCCCTGCCGTCGGAAAAGACGCTGGCCGAGCGCATGCAGCAGATCGACCCGCCCGCCTTGTCCGCGGCCCGCGATCACCTTCGCGCCGAACTGGGGCGAGAGCTGGCCGCGTCATGGCGCGCCACGTTCGACGCCAACCAGACGCCGGGCGAATACAGCCCGGCCCCCGGTCCCGCCGGGCGACGCGCATTGAAAAACCAGGCGCTCGGCCACTTGATGGCCGCGGGCGCGCCCGGAGCCCAGGCGCTTGCCCAAGCCCAGTTCGAGCAGGCCGGCAACATGACCGACAGCCTGGCGGCTCTGTCGGCGCTCGTCAGCTACGGCGATGCCGCAGTCGCAAGCCAGGCGCTCGACGCCTTCTACGCGCGCTGGCAGGACGACCCGCTCGTCATCGACAAATGGTTCACGCTGCAGGCCACTGCGCGCGGTACCGATGTGGATGCCGTGCGTGCGCTGATGGCGCACCCTGCGTTCACCTTGCGCAACCCCAACCGCGCACGTGCGCTGGTGTTCCAGTTCTGCCTGAACAACGCCCGAGGCCTGCACCGCGCCGACGGAACAGGTTACGCGTTCTGGGCCGAGCAGGTACTGGCCCTCGATTCGCTCAACCCTGAGATTGCCGCGAGGCTGGCCCGGGCGCTCGACAACTGGAGCCGTTTCGTTCCGGCTTTGCGGGCCCCCATGCAGGCATCGCTGCATCGGGTTCGCGAGCACGCGGGGCTGTCGCGCAACGTATTCGAAATCGTATCCAAGGCACTGGAGTTCGCCGCATGAATTCCGGGCCCCTACTCGCTGCTTACGGAGACCGCACTTGAAACATAAAACCCTCACCCAATACCTGGTCGAGCAGCAGCGCTCGGCGAATGCGCTGGCCCCCGAGGTGCGCCTGCTCATCGAAATCGTGGCGCGAGCCTGCAAGGCCATCAGTCATGCCGTCAGCAAGGGCGCCCTGGGCGGCGTCCTGGGCAGCCTTGAATCCGAGAACGTCCAGGGCGAAGTCCAGAAGAAACTCGACGTGCTTTCCAACGAGATTCTGCTGGAAGCCAACGAATGGGGCGGGCATCTGGCCGCGATGGCGTCCGAGGAAATGGAAACCATCCACCTGATACCCAACCGCTATCCCAAGGGCGAATACCTGCTGCTGTTCGATCCCCTCGACGGCTCGTCGAACATCGATGTGAATGTCTCGATCGGCACGATTTTCTCAGTATTGCGCGCCCCGCAACGCGTGGCGGGCGCAGAGGAAGTCTGTGAACAGGATTTCCTGCAGCCCGGCAACCAGCAGGTGGCCGCCGGCTACGCGGTCTATGGCCCGCAAACCATGTTGGTCCTGACCATCGGCAACGGTGTGGTGGGCTTCACGCTCGATCGCGAAATGGGTTCGTGGGTGTTGACCCATGAACGGATCAGCGTGCCGGCCGATACCAAGGAATTTGCCATCAATATGTCGAACTTGCGCCATTGGGCCCCGCCCGTGAAGCGCTACGTCGATGAATGCCTGGCGGGGTCCACCGGGCCACTCGGCAAAGACTTCAACATGCGCTGGGTGGCTTCGATGGTGGCCGACGTGCACCGCATTCTGACCCGTGGCGGCATCTTCATGTACCCGTGGGATGCGCGCGAACCGGGCAAGGCGGGCAAATTGCGCCTGATGTACGAGGCCAACCCGATGAGCATGATTGTCGAGCAGGCAGGCGGCGCGGCCATCGATGGTACGCAGCGCATTCTCGATATCCAGCCCGAGAAACTGCACCAGCGGGTCAGCGTGATTCTGGGTTCGAAGAACGAAGTGGAACGCGTGGGCCGCTACCACGCGGAAAACCAGGGCACCGACTGACCGCAGGTTTCAGCGCAGCGAAGGGCCTGACACTTGCGTGCCAGACCCTTCTGCCCGGCCGGCCGCGCCGGCGGGCGCCGCTGCCAAACTGCCGAAATGGCGGCCTTGTCCATGGCAGCGCGTCGCCGCGCGCTCAGTCCACCTCTTCGATCGATTTCACATCGTCCTTGTTCACCTGGACCTTGCTGCCATTGCGCTCGTATTCGTAAAAGCCAGATTTTTTGTTGTACTCGGGCTCATCCGGGGTGACGACCTGGCCGCCATCGCGTGTATGCACCACGGAGGGCGACGAGCAGCCCGCCAGTACGCCGACTCCGGAAAGCATCAGGGCAAGCGTCGTGGTCTTGATGTTCATGGGCGTTTCTCCGTCTGGTGTTGAACGAAGCTTTACTGTAGGCCCCGACCCTATGCCCAGACCGTGACGGGATGTGGGCAAAGTGCATAAGTGTGTAATGGCACGCCGCTGGGCCCGTTCCGCCTGCCGGGGCAAACGCCGCGCGAGCAGGCGGAAAGAAAAAACCCCCGGCTGTTCAGGCCGGGGTTGCAATATTACACAGCGGATACACCCTTACACTTTGGCGTTGGCCTCGATGTAGCGCCGGACCAACTGTGCGTCGCAGTCCATGACCGTGACGCGCTGCGGCAGGGATTCAAGCCCGGCCAGCGCGGGCGGCGGCGTGACCGGGCGGCCCAGCGCGGCTTCGATGGTGTCAGAAAACTTGGCCGGCAGCGCGGTCTCGAGCACCAGCATGGGTACGCCGGGTTCGACGAATTCACGGGCCACTTTCACGCCGTCGGCAGTATGCGGATCAACCAGGACGCCCGTGGTGTCGTAAGTGCTGCGGATGACTGCCAGACGATCGGCGTGCGTACTGGTGCCTGCCACGAACCCATACCGCGATTCGAACTCGGGTTTCATTGCCGACAGGTCGAAATGACCATCGCGAGCCAGGTCGGCCCAAAGGGCCTGCACGCGCTGCGGATCGCGACCGGTGAGGTCAAAGATGAAGCGCTCGAAATTCGAGGCACGCGAGATGTCCATGGACGGACTGGACGTTGCGTAGGTGTTCGTCGCGCTGCGGGGGCGATAGACGCCGGTGCGGAAGAACTCTTCGAGCACATTGTTTTCATTGGTGGCGAGCACGAGCCTGCGAACCGGCAGGCCCATGGCCCGTGCAATGTGGCCCGACAGGATATTGCCGAAATTACCGGATGGCACCGCAAACGACACCTGCTGGCCGGGTGCCGTCGTGGCGCGCAACCAGCCGTGGAAGTAATAGACCACCTGGGCGGCGATGCGTGCCCAATTGATGGAATTCACGGCACCGATGCGGTAGCGCGTTTTGAAGTCCAGATCGCCAGCGAGCGCCTTGACGATATCCTGGGCTTCGTCGAAGACGCCGCGCACGGCGATGTTGTGGATGTTCTCATCCTGCAGCGAGTACATCTGGGCGCGCTGGAAGGCGCTCATGCGTCCGTGCGGCGACAGCATGAAAACCGCCACGCCCTTCTTTCCGCGCAGCGCGTATTCGGCCGCCGAACCCGTGTCGCCCGAGGTTGCTCCCAGGATGTTGAGGGTGGCATTGCGGCGCGTCAGCACGTATTCGAACACCTGGCCCAGAAACTGCATGGCCATGTCCTTGAAGGCCAGCGTGGGCCCTTCGGAAAGGCCCAGCAGGTGCAGTCCGTCGGTCAGGGGCCGCAAGGGAACGATGTCTTCGCTGCTGAACACCCCTTGGCGGTATGCCGCGCGCGTGAGCCCGCGCAGGTCTTCTTCGGGAATGTCGGTGACGAATCGGGACAGCACTTCGAATGCGAGGTCGGCATACGGCAGGCCGCGCCAGCTTTCCAGCGTTTGTGCGGAAATCTGGGGCAGCGACTCAGGAACTGCCAGGCCGCCATCGGGAGCCAGGCCTTCGAGCAGAATATCGCTGAAGGCTTGCGGGGCCATGCCACCGCGTGTGGATATGTATTTCATGTGAGGTTCTCGACGCGCAGGCGCGTGACGTTGGAACGCACGAACGGCAATTGCTCGATGCTTTGGATGGCCCGGCTGACGTTGCCTTCCAGCGCCTGATGCGTCAGGAAGATGATGTCGGCGCCGCCGATATGCGACGGTTGCTGGATCATCGAGCCGATAGAAATTGAATGGTCTGCCAGCACTCGCGCAATGTCGGCGAGCACGCCGGGCTGATCGTCGACGCGCAGGCGCAGATAGTAAGAGGTGCTGACCTGCTCGATGGGCAGGATGGCCAGATCGGACAGGGCGTCGGGCTGGAAAGCCAGATGCGGTACGCGATGCCCGGGGTCGGCCGTATGAAGCCGTGTCACGTCGACCAGGTCGGCCACCACCGCAGAGGCCGTGGGTTCTTCTCCGGCGCCCTGCCCATAGTACAGGGTGGGGCCCACGGCATCACCGCGCACCAGCACGGCGTTCATGGCGCCCTCGACATTGGCGATCAGGCGTTCGGCCGGCACCAGGGCGGGATGCACGCGCAGTTCGATGCCATCGGCACGCCGCTTGGTAATGCCCAGCAATTTGATGCGATAACCCAGGCGCTCGGCATGCGCGATATCTTCCTGGGCGAGTTGCGATATGCCTTCGATATGGGCCTTGTCGAACTGGACGGGCACGCCGAACGCCAGAGATGCCAGCAGGGTGAGCTTGTGCGCCGCGTCGACGCCCTCGACATCGAACGTGGGGTCGGTTTCGGCATAGCCGAGGCGCTGCGCCTCGGCCAGCACGTCGGCGAAGGGCAGACCGCGCGACCGCATTTCGGAAAGTATGAAATTGGTAGTGCCGTTGATAATGCCGGCCACCCATTCGATGCGATTGGCCGTGAGCCCTTCGCGTATGGCCTTGATGATGGGAATGCCGCCCGCCACCGCGCCTTCGAAGGCCACCATGACGCCTTGCTCGGAAGCCGCCGCGAAGATTTCGTTGCCATGCTTGGCCAACAGCGCCTTGTTGGCGGTGACCACGTGCTTGCGATGGGCAATGGCTTCCAGCACCAGCTCGCGCGCCAGGGTATCGCCGCCTATCAGTTCGACCACGATATCGATTTCGGGATCGCGCACCAGCGCGTGCACGTCGGCGTCGACCCGGGCGGCGTCGCCAATGCGGGCGCGTGCCTTGGGTACATCGCGCACGGCGATACGGCTGATCTCGATGCGCCGTCCCGCGCGCCGGGCGATTTCTTCGGCGTTGCGGGCCAGCACGGCCCAGGTGCCGCCGCCCACCACGCCCAGGCCCAGCAGGCCGATCTTGATGGGCTGGAGTTCGGCGCGCGATGCATGGGCGGCCGCGGCCGACGGCTTACTTGCAGAATTCGTCATTTCTCATTTCCAGGTACGGCAGGCGTCCGGCATCAGGATAGTTGCCGGGCAACCGGCAAAGGTATCATTAACGCGCGGAACGCGGATCCATCACTTCAGCAGGCCGTCTTTGCGGAACATGTCTTTGATGCCGCGCACGGCCTGCCGCGTGCGCTGCTCGTTCTCGATGAGGGCGAAACGCACGTATTCGTCGCCATATTCGCCGAACCCGATGCCGGGCGACACGGCGACCTTGGCGTCGGACAGGACACGCTTGGCGAATTCCAGCGAACCCATTGCGCGGTAAGGCTCGGGGATCTGCGCCCAGATGTACATGGACGCTTTGGGAATTTCAACGTTCCAGCCGGCTTCGTGCAGACCGCGCGCCAGAACGTCGCGCCGGCTGCGATACTGCTCGACGACTTCGTTCACGCAATCCTGCGGGCCATCGAGCGCCGCAATGGAGGCCACTTGAATGGGGGTGAACGTGCCGTAGTCGTGATAACTCTTGATGCGGGCCAGCGCGTTGACGAGTTCACGGTTGCCCACCATGTAGCCGATGCGCCAGCCGGCCATGTTATAGCTTTTGCTCATGGTGAAGAACTCGACCGCCACGTCGCGGGCGCCCGGGACCTGCATGATTGACGGCGCCACATACCCGTCGAAGCAGATATCGGCATAGGCCAGGTCGTGGACCACCAGGATGTCGTGCTCTTTGGCCAGCGCCACCACCCGTTCGAAGAAAGACAGGTCGACGCATTGCGCCGTGGGGTTGCTGGGAAAGCCCAGGATCATCATCTTGGGTTTGGGAATCGACTCGCGCACCGCCCGCTCGAGCTCTTCGAAGAAGTCGATGCCAGGGGTCATGCGTACCGAGCGGATATTGGCGCCGGCAATGACCGCCCCGTAGATATGGATGGGATAGCTCGGGTTCGGCACCAGCACGGTATCGCCGCGATCGAGCGTGGCCAGCATCAGGTGCGCCAGGCCTTCTTTCGAGCCGATCGTGACGATCGCTTCGCTGTCGGGGTCGAGCTCGACCGCATAGCGGCGCTGGTACCAGTCGCAGATGGCCTTGCGCAGCCTGGGGATACCCTTCGACACCGAATAGCCGTGGGTCGTGGGCCGGGTGGATGCCTCGACCAGCTTGTCGACGATATGCTTTGGCGTGGGCCCATCGGGATTGCCCATGGACATGTCGATGATGTCCTCTCCGCGCCGTCGGGCGGCCATTTTGAGCTCGCCGGTGATATTGAACACATACGGAGGCAGACGCTCGATGCGGGAGAACTTCCTCATGGGGATAATTCCTTGGGATATGGGCTGGGGCACAACGCGGTTTGCGGTGCAGCAAAACTTAGTAATCTAGCGCAAGCCGGGCCGTGCGGCAAATGGCGAGTCCGGCATCCGACGCCCGTGGATACCCTGCAACATTCACCGATTCCGATGCGCTATGATCGGAAGCATAAAGCCGGAGTTTTTCTTGAAGCTGCATACCGACCCTGCATCGGCCCTGAACACCGTCACCGCCTACGGTGACGGTTACTTAGAGGTCAACCAGGTACGATTTTCCCACGCGGTGGCCTTCGGCCCGGAAGGCGCCGTCGCCGAATGGCCGGTCCTGGCGGCCACAGACATCACCGCAGCGTTGCTGCAGCAGGCGGCCGGCCTCACGGCAGCCGCCAGCGACCCGATGGCGTTCCTGGATGCGCCCGAGGCGGCTGCGCCCGCGCGCGGCCAGGGCCCCGAAGTACTGCTCGTGGGCACCGGGAGCCGGCAGCGGCTGTTGGCCGCCGACGTGTTGCGCCCCCTGCTCGGCGCCGGCGTGGGCGTCGAGGTCATGGATACCCAGGCCGCGGCCCGTACCTACAACATCCTGATGGCAGAAGGCCGACGCGTGGTCGCCGCGCTGCTGCCTACCCACGGAGATCCCCCTGCATGACGCCTCTCATAGGCAAGCCCGCCCCGCAATTCACCGCCGAAAGCACGATCGGCCCCATCAGTCTGGAACAATGCCGCGGCCGCGCCGTGGTGCTGTACTTCTACCCCAAAGACAACACCCCGGGCTGCACCACGCAAAGCCAGGATTTCCGCGACCTGCATGCCGAGTTCCTGGCGGCAGGAGCGGTCGTCGTGGGCATTTCGCGCGACTCGCTCAAGTCGCATGCGAACTTCCAGGAAAAGCACCAGCTGCCCTTCCCGCTCATTTCCGACGCCGACGAGGCAGTGTGCAACCTGTATGGCGTCATCAAACAGAAGAATATGTACGGTAAACAGGTGCGCGGCATCGAGCGCAGCACCTTTCTCATCGATGCTGAAGGCCGGCTGGTGCAGGAATGGCGTGGGGTGAAGGTGCCCAACCACGCCAGCGAAGTGCTGCAGGCGGCACGCAGCATCGGCTGAGTCGTTCACGTTACACCCGTCAGGCGCTAGAGCCGGCCCCCCAGGAGAATCACCTATATGCCGCTACCGAAGATGCCGTCCCGCCCTGCAGCCATCCTGACATTCCCCTCGGGCGAAGCCGCTCGTAAAACGTCGCGATCCTCCAAGCGCGCCGGCTCGCAAGAATCTGGCTCGCCGGCACCGTCGCAGCCAGTGCAACCCGAACTCGACGGTTTCAAGTCCCAGGCGGCCAACGCGCACGCCGCCACGCCCGTGGCCAAGGCGCCCTCGCCCGCGACTGCTGCCGCACCTGCCCCGGCGTCCGCACCTGCGCAGCGTCCAACAGCCCGCAAAGCGCGACCGCGCGCCGCCGCCGGCGACCGGAAGCTGTTCGTGCTGGATACCAACGTACTGCTTCACGATCCCAGCTCGCTGTTCCGCTTCGAAGAGCACGACATATTCCTGCCGATGATGACGCTGGAAGAACTGGATCACCAAAAAAAGGGCATGTCGGAAGTGGCGCGCAATGCGCGCCAGGTCAGCCGTTCGCTCGATGCGCTGGTCAACGATGCCAAGCAGCTCGACGAGGGGCTCGAACTGAGCGCGCTCGGCAACAAGGATGCCACGGGCCGGCTGATGTTCCAGACCACGGCCATCCACAGCACGCTGCCCGCCGACCTGCCCATGGGCAAGGCCGACAACCAGATTCTGGGTGTCGTGCGCGCGCTGCAGGAGCGCTTTCCCGAACGTGAAGTGGTGCTGGTGTCCAAAGACATCAATATGCGCCTGAAGGCCCGCACGCTGGGCATGGCGGCCGAGGATTACTTCAACGACCAGGTTCTGGAAGACACCGATCTGATGTACTCGGGCGTAATGCAGCTGCCCGAAGACTTCTGGAACCGCCACGGAAAGGATGTCGAATCGTGGCAGCAAGGCGGCACGACGTTCTATCGCGTGCACGGCCCGCTGTGCGCGCAGTTCGTGGTGAACCAGTTCGTTTATTTCGAAGGGCAGATGCCGCTGTACGCGCAGGTGCGCGAAGTCAGCGGCAAGACCGCGGTGCTGGCCACACTGCGCGACTACACCCACGGCAAGAACAATGTGTGGGGAATCACCGCCCGCAACCGCGAACAGAACTTCGCCATGAACCTGCTGATGAACCCCGACTGCGACTTCGTGTCGCTGCTGGGCCAGGCGGGAACGGGCAAGACGCTGCTCGCTCTGGCCTCGGGCATCACCCAGGTACTGGAGACCAAGCGCTATACGGAAATCATCATGACGCGTGTCACGGTGCCCGTGGGCGAAGACATCGGCTTCCTTCCCGGCACCGAGGAAGAAAAAATGCTGCCCTGGATGGGCGCGCTCGAGGACAACCTCGACGTGCTCAACATGGGCGACGGCGATGGCGGCGACTGGGGCCGCGCCGCCACCATGGACCTGATTCGCTCCCGCATCAAGGTAAAGTCGCTGAACTTCATGCGCGGACGGACGTTCCTCAACAAGTACCTGATCATCGACGAAGCTCAGAATCTGACGCCGAAACAGATGAAGACCCTGGTCACTCGCGCCGGCCCCGGCACAAAGGTTGTCTGCTTGGGCAATATCGCTCAGATCGATACTCCCTATCTCACGGAGGGCAGCTCTGGCCTGACGTTCGTGGTGGACCGCTTCAAGGGCTGGCCGCATGCGGGCCACGTGACATTGCAACGCGGCGAGCGGTCGCGCCTGGCCGATTACGCAGGTGACGTCCTGTAATGTCGACGCAAGCGCCGGTCGGCATCACGATGGGCGATGCCGCCGGCATCGGCCCGGAAATCATAGTCAAGGCGTGCGCCCAGGGGCTGCAGGCCCCGGCCGTCGTGTTTGGCGATGCCGGGGCCATGCGGCGCGCTGCGGCGGCGCTGGGCGCGCGCCTGGACATCGTCGAAATAGGGGCCGCCGCGCAGGCCACGGGAGCGCCTGGCAGCATCGAAGTCGTGTCGTGCAGCGCGCCGCTGCCAGAAGACCTTCCTATCGGGCGCGCCACCGCGCCTGCGGGGCGGGCTGCCTACGACTATCTGTGCGCGGCGATCGACGCGGCGCAGGCCGGCCTTATCCGGGCCATCGTCACGGCGCCGCTGAATAAGCATTCGATGCACCTCGCCGGCATCGACCAGCCGGGCCACACCGAAATCCTGGCCGAGCGCACGCAAACGCCGGACTACGCCATGATGCTGGCCAACAACGAGCTGCGCGTGCTGCTGGTGACCATCCACATGGCGCTTTCCGAGGTGCCGCGCGCCATCACGCCGCAGGCCGAGACTCGCGCCATCCGGCTGGCCGATCGCGCCTGCCGCCAGATGGGCATAGAACGGCCGCGCATCGCGGTGGCAGGGCTCAATCCCCATGCCGGCGAAGACGGCAAGTTCGGGCGCGAGGATCTCGATGTCATAGGGCCGGCCATCGCCGCGGCGCGCGCCGAGGGCCTGGACGTATCGGGCCCATGGCCGGGCGATACCGTGTTCATGCGCGCACGCCGCGGCGAATTCGACATCGTGGTCGCCCAATACCACGACCAGGGCCTGATACCCGTCAAGTACCTGGGTGTGGACGAGGGGGTGAATGTCACGGTCGGACTGCCATTCGTGCGCACCAGCGTCGACCACGGCACGGCTTTCGATATCGCCGGCAAAGGCCTGGCGGATCCGGCGTCGCTGGTGGCTGCGTTCGATCTGGCGCTGGCCATGACCCCTTGAGCCCTGCCCGCCCGTCGGCTCCAGGCGGCGTCGCGCGCGCCGCCAGGTACTGCGGGCAGCAGGCGCCCAACCTCACAGCAAGCTGAACGTCGAGCCGGCGCCGCAGGTCTACAATACGGCCCTTCGACCGCCGTTAGCGGTCTCGCATCGCCGCCGCTTCATGCCCCGCCTTACCCGCTTCCTGCCCGACCGCTTCACGCTGTTCCTCATCATCACCGTATGCATCGCCAGTGTGCTTCCCGCGCGCGGCCAGGGCATGGCGGCGTTCGAGTGGACCACCAATATCGCCATCGCATTGCTGTTCTTTCTGCATGGCGCGAGGCTGTCGCGCGAAGCCATCATCGCGGGCGTCACGCACTGGCGGCTGCACATGACCATATTCACCGCCACGTTCATCATGTTCCCGCTGCTGGGGCTGGCATTGCAACCGCTGCTGCAACCCCTGGTGACGCCGGACCTCTATACGGGCGTGCTGTTTCTTTGCTGCCTGCCCGCCACCGTGCAGTCGGCCATCGCCTTCACCTCGATTGCGCGTGGCAATGTGCCGGCGGCCGTCTGCAGTGCCTCGGCGTCCAGCCTGCTGGGCATATTCCTGACTCCGTTGCTGGTGGGCGCGGTGGTCATGGCCGGAGCCAGCGCGCCCGTCTCATACGATGCCGTCGGCAAGATCATGCTGCAATTGCTGCTGCCCTTCGTGCTGGGGCAGATCCTGCGCCGCTGGATCGGAGCGTGGATACGACGCCGCAATGCATTGTTGAAGTTCGTGGACCAAGGCTCGATTCTGCTGGTGGTCTACACCGCGTTTTCCGAAGCCATCAATGAAGGCCTGTGGCATGACACGCCGGCCCCCGCCCTGCTGGGCCTGGTGCTGACCTGCGCGGTGCTGCTGGCGCTGGGCCTGCTGGGCTGCGTCGCGTTGGGCCGGCTCTTCGGGTTCCGCCTGGAAGACCGCATCACGCTGCTGTTCGGCGGATCGAAGAAAAGCCTGGCGAGCGGCATCCCGATGGCGCAGATCATCTTCGCCGGCCAGGGCGTGGGTGCCGTGGTGCTGCCGCTGATGCTGTTCCACCAGTTGCAATTGATGGTCTGCGCCGTATTGGCCGGTCGTTACGCCAGACGACCTCACTGAAGTGGCGATGGCGCGCTGCCACGCGCGCGTCCAAGACCCGAGGCCCGTCGAGCCGGGATAGAACTGGTTCGTATGGCGCGCCCAGACGCGTCTACCCGCTGCAACCCAAGACGGGCCCTGCCGCTTGGGGCTTGCAAGACGCGGTGGGCCGGAAAATCCGCAGGGCCGAAGGAAAGCGGCCGGCGGCGCGCCGCATGCTGCGTGCCGCCGGCCTGCTCAATCGGCCATCAGCCTGCGCCATCCATCCCACCCAAGACGCTGCAGCGTCTCGATGTTTTTCTCGTAGATCTCTGCGGCGTCGGCGTATGCTTCGACCGCCCGGTCGATACTGTCTTCGCGCAGCAGATGCAGTATGGGATGGGGCGACCGGTTGGTGCAGTTTTCAATGTCGTCCGGCGCGGTATCGGCGAATTGGAACTCGGGATGGAAGGTGGCTACCTGCAAGGTGCCCACCAGGCGCAGACGCTTGAGCAAGCGGTCGGAAAGATCGGCGAAATCGTTGAACTCGTAAAAATCATCCATCGCGTCAGGCACGATGAGCAGCGTGGTGTCGGTATGCTGCGGGTCGGCCTGCGACAGCCAGACGAGTTCGTCTTCGAGGTCGGACAGTACGCCCTCTGGATCGGTAGCGTCGCTGACCGCATAGCGGACCTGCTGCTTGACCTGAACCGCCTTGGCGAAGGGACACAGGTTCAGGCCGATGACGGCCCGCTCTACCCAGGCGCGGGTCTCGTCGATGATGCGCTGATAGGCGCCCGTGGTATGTATCATGCGTTCTCGTTCAGGCCGGCATGGCGGCCATGGTCTGTGCCACGGCGGCGGTCAGGCGCTTGCCATAGGGTACGTGCAGGAATTCGTTCGGCCCGTGGGCGTTGGATCTCGGACCCAGCACGCCGCACACCATGAACTGCGCTTTGGGAAAGCCTTCCTGCAGCATGCTCATCAGGGGGATCGTGCCGCCCTGCCCGATGTAGCCACAAGGGGCGTCGTAATATTGGCGCGAAGCGGCGTCCAGTGCCTGGGTCAGCCAGGCCGCCGACTCAGGCGCGTTCCAGCCCGTGGCGGCACCCTGATTGGCGTGGAAGATCACTTTGGCGTTGTACGGCGAGTCGGCTTCAAGCAACTGCTTGATCTCCTGTGACGCGGCAACCGCATCGACCAGCGGCGGCAAACGCAGCGATAACTTGAAAGCGGTACGCGGGCGCAGCACATTGCCGGCGCTTGAAAGCGGCGGCAAACCCTCGGCGCCTGTTACCGACAAGGTGGGACGCCAAGTGCGGTTCAGCAGCGCTTCTTCAGGCTGCGTCGTCATGGGCAACACAAAGCCGCCGTCGGCGCCGCAGCTCCAGGGAAAGCGCCGCCAGACTTCGTCGCCCAGGATGCGCGCGGTTTCCTTCACCTGCTCGCGGCGCTCGGCCGGAATTTCGCAGTGCAGGCTTTGTGGCAGCAGCCGACCGGTGCCACTGTCTTCGAGGCGATCGAGCAGGTGCCGCAGAATCCGAAAGCTCGAGGGCACCACGCCGCTGGAATCACCGGAATGCACGCCTTCATCAAGCACCTGTACTTCAAGCGTGCCCGCTACCATGCCACGCAATGAGGTTGTCATCCAGAGCTGGTCGTAGTTGCCCGCGCCCGAATCCAGGCAGATCACCAGCGCGACATTGCCCAGGCGGGAACGCAGCGCGTCGATGTAGGGCAGGAGATCATAACTGCCCGATTCCTCGCAGGTCTCGACGATGCCCACGCAGCGCGGCCTGGGTATGCCCTGCGCGTCCAGCGCCATGATGGCCGTCAGCGACGCATAGATGGCGTAGCCATCGTCGGCGCCGCCACGACCGTAAAGCTTGCCGTCTTCATACTTTGGCGTCCACGGACCGAGGTCGGACCGCCACCCCGAGAATTCGGGCTGCTTGTCCAGATGGCCATAGAGGAGCACGGTGTCGCCGTTGTCGGCGCGCGTGGCGGGTGCGTCGAAGAAGATCACGGGAGTGCGGCCAGGCAAGCGCACGACCTCGAGTTTCAGGCCATGCACCCTGCGGGATTCGACCCACTGAGCCGCATCGCGCACCACGCGCTCGATGTAGGCGTTCTTTTCCCAGTCGGCGTCGAAGGCCGGGCTCTTGGCGGGCACGGCGATGTAGTCGGTCAGGGCCGGAATGATTTCATCGTCCCACTGGCGATCGACGAAGGCTTGCAAGGCTTGCGGGTCGAGCGTGGGCGGCAAGGCGTCGTCGGGGATGCGTGCGTTCATGGCGAGTCCTTTGGGCGGGCTGAATCTTGATTTTATGCCCCCCGACGGAAAATGGGCGGCCCGGCGGCGGCCGGGCTCCGGCTGGCTCCGCCCGCGCTCGCCCAGCCTTGAAGTGCGTGCTTCAGCCAGCCCAGACCCGAGCGTTGCGGAACATGCGCATCCAGGGACTGAAGGCGCCACCGCTGTCGGCCTCACCCCACTTCTGCGGTGCCCACGACATCATGACGTTGCGGGTGACGCGCTCCGGATGCGGCATGATGACCGTAAAGCGGCCATCGGCCGTGGTTACCGAGGTCTGGCCCCCGGGGCTGCCATTCGGGTTGAAAGGATAAGCCTCGGTAGGATTGCCGCGGTGGTCGATGAAGCGGGCGGCCACCAGCACCTGGTCGGCGTCGCCCTGCTGGCTGTAGTTGGCATAGCCTTCGCCATGCGCCACCGCCACCGGCACGCGCGTGCCTGCCATACCGGCAAAGAATATCGAAGGCGAATCCGCGATCTCGACGAGTGAAAGGCGCGCCTCGTACTTCTCGGACTGGTTGCGCGTGAACCGCGGCCAATGCGAAGCGCCAGGGATCATGGGTGCCAGGGCGGCCATCATCTGGCACCCGTTGCACACGCCCAGCGCGAACGTGTCGGAACGATCAAAGTACGCGGCAAACTGATCCGACAGCTGGCTATTGAACCGAATGGTGCGGGCCCAGCCTTCACCTGCGCCCAGCACGTCGCCATAGCTGAAGCCGCCCACCGCCACCAGGCCGCGCATCGTGCTCAGGTCGATGCGGCCCGCCAACAGGTCGGTCATGTGGACGTCGACCGCATCGAAGCCTGCGGTGTCGAAGGCCCAGGCCATTTCCACCTGGCTGTTGCAACCCTGCTCGCGCAGAATGGCCACGCGGGGACGCGCGCCCGTCGCGATGAACGGGGCCGCGATGTCTTCCTGCGGATCGAATGCCACCCGCGGCGACAGGCCCGGATCCTTGGCGTCGTTCCAGGTGTCGAATTCGGCCTGCGCGCAGGCCGGATTGTCGCGGCGCGCCATGATGCGGTAGCTGACTTCGCTCCAGGCACGACCCAGATCGACGCGGGGCTGGCTCCAGACTTTCTTGCCGTCGCGAAAGAATTCAACGGTGTCGGCGTCGTTCAGCCCGCCTATGACGTGCGAATGGGCCGACAGGCCGGCTCCGCGCAATACCTGCATGACGGCGTCGCGTTGCGCCGCCGGCACCTGGATGACCGCGCCGGCTTCTTCGGAAAAGAGCGCCTTCAGGGTCAGTTCATCGCGCTGCACCGCGACCTGCTCGGGTCGGATCTTGTAGTCCCCCCAGTCGGCCGAATCCGGATCGAAGGTCAGCATGTCCAGGTTGACCGATATGCCCGTTCTGCCGGCAAACGCCATTTCACACAGGGTGGCGAACAGCCCGCCGTCGGACCGGTCGTGGTAGGCAAGCAGCACGCCCGCCTCGGCCAGCGTGCGGATCGTGATGAAGAACGCGCGCAGATCTTGCGGAGAATCGATGTCGGGCACGGTGGTGCCCAACTGGTTGTAGGCCTGCGCCAGGATCGAGCCACCCATGCGATGGCGGCCGCGTCCGAGGTCGATGACGATCAGCACACTGTCGCCCGCGTCGGTGCGCAGTTGCGGCGTCAGGCTGGCGCGCACGTCGCCCACCGGCGCAAAGGCGGTGACGATGAGCGAGACGGGCGCCACCACCTGCCGCGATTCGCCCTCGTGTTCCCAGGTGGTTTTCATGGACAGCGAATCTTTGCCCACGGGTATGGACAGCCCGGATGCCTGGCACAGCTCACTGACCGCTGCGACAGTGTCGAACAGCGCGGCATCCTGTCCGGGCACGCCGCAGGCGGCCATCCAGTTGGCCGAGAGCTTGATGTCTTCCAGGCGCGCCACGTCGGCGGCCGCGAGGTTGGTCAGGGCTTCGGCAACGGCCATGCGGCCGGACGCAGGCGCATCCAGCACGGCCAGCGGTGTGCGTTCGCCCATGGCCATGGCTTCGCCGCGGAAGCCTTCGTAGTCGGCCAGGGTGACCGCGCAGTCGGCCACCGGGATCTGCCAAGGGCCCACCATCTGATCGCGACTGGACAGCCCGCCCACGGTGCGGTCGCCAATTGTGATCAGGAACGACTTGTTCGCCACCGTGGGATGGCGCAGCACCCGGTAAGCAGCGTCGGTGAGGTCGATACCAACCAGGTCGAGCGCCTGTGTCACGCCCGGCAGGCGCTGCACATCGCGGGTCATGCGCGGCGGCTTGCCCAGGATGACGTCGATGGGAACGTCCACGGGCCGCGCGTCGGCGCTGGCCGGCGCCTCGGTATCCAGGCCGGGCAGGCCCTCGCCGTCGACCACGCGCAGCTGGCGCGACTCGGTGGCTACCCCCACCACGGCATAGGGGCAACGCTCGCGCCGGGCGATGGCGTCGAACCGGTCAAGGTCTTGCGGCAGAATGGCAAGCACATAGCGCTCTTGCGATTCGTTGCTCCAGATTTCCGCGGGCGAGAGCCCGGACTCTTCGACCGGTACGCGCTTCAGATCGAATACGGCGCCGCGGCCCGCATCGTTGACCAGCTCGGGAAAGGCGTTGGACAGCCCGCCCGCACCCACATCGTGGATGGCCAGGATGGGATTGTCCGTCCCCTGCTGCCAGCAGCGGTCGATGACTTCCTGCGCGCGGCGTTCTATTTCGGGGTTTCCGCGTTGCACGGAGTCGAAGTCGAGTTCGGCGGAATTGCTTCCCATGCTGATGCTGGAAGCGGCGCCGCCTCCCATGCCGATGCGAAAGCCCGGCCCGCCCAGCTGAATCAGCAGCGCCCCGGGCGGAATGATTTCCTTGTGCGTCAATTCGGCGTCGATGCTGCCCAGGCCGCCCGCGATCATGATGGGCTTGTGGTAACCCCAACGGGTGTCGCCCGCCGTCTGCTCATAGGTGCGGAAGTAGCCCAGCAGGTTCGGCCGGCCGTACTCGTTGTTGAAGGCGGCCCCGCCGATGGGCCCGTCGATCATGATGGACAGCGGCGAGGCAATGCGATCAGGCAAGCCGTGGTGGTCGGCTTCCCAGGGTTGCGGCGCATCGGGAAAGCGCAGGTGCGACACCGTGAACCCGGTGAGACCCGCCTTGGGCTTGGAGCCGCGACCCGTCGCGCCTTCATCGCGGATCTCGCCGCCCGCCCCCGTCGCGGCGCCTGGAAACGGCGCGATGGCGGTAGGATGATTGTGGGTCTCGACTTTCATCAGCGTATGCACGAGCGCGTCCCGACGCACATAACGGGCGGCATCGGCCCCCTGCGAGGCAGCGCCTTGCGGCACGCCGGCCTGGAACCGCTGTGCGGGTCCGCCTTCCATGACGGCGGCGTTGTCGGAGTAAGCCACCACGGTGCCCGCGGGCTGCGCCTTGTGCGTGGCACGGATCATGCCGAACAGGGTGTCGGACTGCGGCTGGCCGTCGATGACCCACTGCGCATTGAAGATCTTGTGGCGGCAGTGTTCGCTGTTGGCCTGGGCGAACATCATGAGTTCGACGTCGGTAGGGTCGCGCCCCAGGCTGCCGAATGCCTGCGCCAGATAGTCGATTTCGTCATCGGACAGAGCCAGGCCCAGCGTGATGTTGGCCTCGGCGAGCGCGGCGCGCCCATCGGACTGTACCGCCACCTTCCGCATCGGCTTGCCCGCCAGGGGCTGGAACAGTGCCTGGCCATCGAAGTCGGCACTGACGACGGTTTCGGTCATGCGGTCGTGCAGACAGTCGGCGGCACGGGCCAGCATGGCCTCGTCGAATGCCTTGGCCCCCAGCAGCCCGCGCTCGGGCACCAGGAAGTAACGCACGCCCCGCTCGATGCGGCGCACCGCGGCAAGGCCGCAATTGTGTGCAATATCGGTGGCCTTGCTGGCCCAGGGGGAAATGGTGCCCAGTCGCGGAATGACCAGGAGCGAGAGGCTCTTGGCTGGAGCGGCGCCTGCGGGCTCGGTGCCGTAGTCGAGAAGTTGCACCAGTTGCTGCTGCTGGGCTTCGCCAAGCGCCGTGTCGGTGTTGACGAAGTGCTCGTAGCGGGCCGATACGTCGGCGACGGGCAACCCGGCTTCGCGTAGCTGTGCCAGCAGTCGATCGCGGCGAAAGGCGGATAGGACGGATGAACCGGACAAATGCTGGACGAAGGACACGATGCGGGCGCCGTTGAAATTGATGGAGCAAAAGAGGGATTTTACCTTTTCAGGGATTTCCCGGGTTCGGCGTCTTGACGTGCGGCTGGCGGCTCCCGGCCACTCGCCGGCCCGACGTTGTTACAAATTAAATCGCGCACTGCATACCGACGCTGCCGCAACGCAGCACGAGCTCTTATTGCGGGTCGCGCGTACGGGCACGGCGCCCGGAGTTCGCCGGCCGGCCCTACGATTTGCTGCGTTGCAGCGTGTTGCCAGTGGCCTTCATCCGCGGGAAAACACGCACTAACGCGTTAGCGTGCCGACGGTAGGATGCTGCGATCCCGACTTGCCCGCATTGTCGCTGCAGTAAATCCATGTCCCGCCATGAAACCCCCGCCGATCCGGCCGAGCCGCTTGAACCCATTCTTCCCGCAGAACGCGACCCTGCCGTAAAAGTCCCTCTTGGCCTCGAAGACGGGTTGGCCGTCACCGTGCTGGCCGTATTGGCAGTCCTGACTTTCGCGAATGTCCTCGTGCGCTATTTCACCGACCAGTCGTTCGCGTGGACTGAAGAAATTTCGGTGTTCCTGCTGATCGTGCTGACGCTGGCCGGCGGCAGCGCCGCGTTCGTGCGCAATCACCACATACGCATTGAAGCCGTGGCCGACACGGGGCCGCCGCAGCGCCAGCGCCCGCTGGCGCTGATCTCCCACACCGTGGTGCTGCTGTTCTTCGTTCTGCTCACCGTGTTGTCGGCACGCCTGGTACTGGACGAATACCGCTACGAAGAAACGTCGCCAGCCATTGGCGTACCGACCTGGTGGTATTCAATCTGGCTGCCGATCCTGGGCACGGGCATCTGCCTGCGCGCACTGGGCATGTTGCGCCGCGCCTGGAGCCAAGGCCGATGATCGCCGCCCTGCTCTTCGTGTCGTTTGCGGTGCTGATGATCATAGGCGTGCCCGTGTCCGTGGCGCTCGGCGTAGCCGGCACGCTGGCCATTGTGCTGTCGAATCAGGACGTGGCGTGGTTCGGCCTGCTGGCAGTGCCTCAGAACTTCTATGCCGGGCTGGCGAAGTATCCGCTCCTGGCCATTCCCATGTTCGTGCTGGTCGGATCGATTTTCGACCGGTCCGGCGTCGCGCGACGACTGGTCGACCTGGCGATAGCCATCGTGGGCCGCAGTTCGGGCATGCTGCCGCTGGTCGCCATCGCGGTGGCAATGTTCCTGGGCGGTATTTCCGGTTCAGGCCCGGCCTGCGCGGCGGCGGTCGGTGCGGTGATGATTGCCGCGATGTCGCGTGCGGGGTATCCCGGACCGTTCTCGGCATCAGTCGTGGCCGCAGGGGCGGCGACCGACATACTGATCCCACCCTCGATCGCCTTCATCATTTATTCGGTGCTCGTGCCTGGCGCGTCGGTACCAGCCCTGTTCGCGGCCGGCATGGTGCCCGGGTTGCTGGCGGGACTGGCCCTGGCGATCCCTGCAGTATGGCTGGCGCGCAAACATCGACTCGGCATGCTCGAGGCCCACCTGCCGCGCCCGCCGTTCTGGGCCAGCCTGCGTGCGGCCAGCTGGGGCCTGGCCGCTCCCGTGCTGATACTGGGCGGCATGCGCATGGGCTGGTTCACGCCTACCGAGGCCGCGGTGGTGGCGGTGTTCTATGGCCTGTTTGTGGGCATGTTCGTCCACCGCACCATCCACGTGCGCGACCTGTTCGTCATCCTGCGCGAGGCCGCCGAACTGTCGGCAGTGATCATGATGGTAGTGGCCCTGGCCGGCATATTTGCCTGGGCTTTGTCGACGCTCAGCATCATCGACCCCATCACGCATGCCATCGTGAATTCCGGCCTGGGCGAGTGGGGCGTCATGGCGTTGCTGGTTCTGCTGCTGATGACCATGGGCATGTTCCTGGACGGGATCTCGATCTTCCTGATCTTTGTTCCGCTGCTGATGCCGATCGCGAACGCGTATGGCTGGGACCCGGTCTGGTTCGGCGTCATCCTGACGCTGAAGGTGGCGTTGGGACAGTTCACCCCGCCGCTGGCGGTGAATCTGATGGTGTCATGCCGCATTGCCCGCGTACCGATGGAAACGACCTTTCCGTGGGTGATATGGCTGCTGGGTGCGATGTTCATGGTGCTGATAGCCGTGCTGGCGTTTCCGCAACTTGCCCTGTGGTTGCCGCAACGCCTGGGCTATTGAACCGTTGCAGATTTCAAAATCGATAAGGTCTTTACGCGAGGAGAACGCAATGAAGCTACGCAACATGATAGGGGCCGCACTGCTTGCGGCAACCGGACTGGCGATGCTGCCGGCACAGGCACAGAACTACAAGCCGGAATACAAGCTGTCCATCGTCGTGGGTACGACCTTCCCGTGGGGCCAGGGTGCGCAGATCTGGTCCGACCTGGTGCGTGAGCGCACTGACGGCCGAATCAACATCAAGGTGTATCCCGGAACCTCGCTCGTGCAGGGCGACCAGACCCGCGAGTTCACCGCGATTCGCCAGGGCGTCATCGACATGGCCGTCGGGTCCACTATCAACTGGTCGCCGCAGGTCAGGCAGCTGAACCTGTTTTCCCTGCCCTTCCTGATGCCGGACTACGCCGCCATCGACGCGCTGGTGCAAGGCGAAGTCGGCAAGGAAATGTTCAAGATCATCGAGAAGGCGGGCGTCGTCCCCCTGGCCTGGGGCGAAAATGGCTATCGCCAGCTCAGCAATTCGCGCCACGCCGTGTCCAAGCCTGAGGATCTCAAGGGCCTGAAGCTGCGAGTCGTGGGATCGCCGCTCTATATCGACACTTTCACCGCGCTGGGCGCCAATCCGACGCAGATGAGCTGGGCTGACGCCCAGCCTGCCTTGGCCAGCGGCGCGGTCGATGGGCAGGAAAATCCGCTGTCCATCTATACCGGAGCCAAACTGTACGACGTGGCCCAGAAGTACCTGACGCTGTGGAACTACGTAGCCGACCCCTTGGTCTTCGTCGTGAACCGCGAAGTCTGGGAGTCCTGGTCAGAGGCAGACCGCAAGATCGTGCGCGAGGCAGCGCTGGAAGCCGGCAAGCGCCAGATCGCCATCGCCCGCAAGGGTGTCACCCCCGAGGATCCGTCGTTGCTCAAGGAAATCGAGGGACACGGTGTCACGGTCACTTCGCTCACCGAGGCGCAGCACGCCGAGTTTGTGAAGGCAACCAAGCCGGTTTACGACAAGTGGAAGCCGCGCGTCGGCGAAGAACTGGTCGACCTGGCCGAGAAATCGATCGCAGCACGCAAGAAATAAGCAGCAGCCCAGGGGAGAACGGCGGCAATCGCCGCCACCGGACGGACGGGCATCAGAACCCGCCTCCAGCACGGACGCCGAATCGGCGTCCGTGTTTTTTTGCCGACGGCGTAGCGCCCCGGCGCTCAGCCGGGGTCGGGATACCGAACTTCGAGGATGTCGAGTTCTTCGACCCCGCCGGGCGTGCGCAGCACGACGGTGTCACCTTCGCGCGACTTGATCAGCGCTCGGGCCACAGGGGAAATCCAGCTGATCTTGCCGGAAAGCGGCTCGGCTTCGTCCACCCCGACTATGGTGACCACATGGGTTTCGCCCGCCTTGTCGAGATAAGTGACTGTGGCGCCGAAGAAAACCTGGTCACGGTTCGGCTGGATTGAGGGATCCACGACCTCGGCCACGTCGAGCCGCTTGGTCAGGAAACGCATGCGCCGGTCGATTTCACGCAGGCGTTTCTTGCCATACAGGTAATCGCCGTTTTCCGATCGGTCGCCATTCGATGCCGCCCAGGACACGACCTGCACCACGGCCGGACGCTCGACGTTCATCAACTGCGCAAGTTCGTCGCGCAAGCGCTCGTATCCGGCGGGTGTCATGTAGTTGCGGGTGCCCGCTGGCAGAGCAAGCGCCTCGGGCAGATCGTCGTCGTCGTCGCGATCAGTCTCTTTGACAAAAGCCTTGTTCATGGATGGATTACAGCCAATCGTGCCATACGGGCTTGAGGTCGTCGGGCAGCGGCGGCAATGCGCCCAGGTCGACGCGGCTTTCCCGCGGGCTGTGGAAGTCGGACCCGCGCGACGCCAGGAAACCGTAGCGCCGCGCCACCTGCGCGTATTGCCGGGCCTCTTCGGGCGTGTGGCTGCCCGTCGTGACTTCGATGCCGACTCCGCCGCACTGCCGGAATTCGTCGAAAAGCGCGTCGAATTGCATGGGCGAATACTTGTAGCGCCCGGGATGGGCTATGACGGCGCGCCCGCCCGCGCCGAGGATCCAGCCCACGGCATCGGGAAGCGCCGCCCATTGCATGGGCACGTGCCCGGGACAATCATCGCCGAGGTATTTGTTGAACACGGTCTGCACGTCGGGGCAGTAGCCTGCCTGAACCAGATAACGGGCGAAGTGGGTGCGGCTGACCAGCTCAGGGTTGCCGGCGAATGGCAGCGCGCCTTCGTAGGCGCCTGGCATGCCCATATCGGCCAGTCGCTGGCCCATGCGGCGGGCGCGCTCGGCGCGGCCCGCGCGCGTGGCGCGCAGCCCTTCGACCAATGCCTGGTTGGCGGCGTCGAATCCCAGGCCCACAATATGTACGGTCTGCCCAGCCCAGGTCACCGAGATTTCAACACCGGTGATGAAGCGCATGCCGAACTCGGCGGCTGCTGCGCCTGCCTGCGCCAGTCCGCCCACTTCGTCGTGATCGGTCAGGGCCCAGAGATCCACCCCATTGGCGCAGGCGCGCGCGGCCACTTCGGCCGGCGGCAGCACACCGTCGGACACAGTGGAATGGCAGTGCAGATCGACGTTCTGGGCAGCTTGCATAAGCCTATTGTACGACCGCCACGGCACTCCGCACCCGTCTCAGGCCTCGCGCGGGGCTCGAAGAAAATCCACCAGCGGGTCGATCTGCGCGTCGTCGAGCAGCGTCGGCGCATGCCCCACCCCGGGAACTTCGATCAACCGCGATTGGGGATTGCGCGCAAGCATTTCGTGCGCAGTGGCCTCGGTCAGCAAGTCTGACTGGGCTCCACGCACGATCAGCACCGGGCAATTCAGCGAATCGTACGAGTTCCAGAGTATCTGTTCGCCCGCCGAATACGCTTCTGCGGTCTGGGTCGCTAGCGGCAGCGCGAGCCGCAGATCGTAGTGCTTGACCCATTTCCCGGCACGCTGGACGTAAACATGGCGCGCCAACGAATCCCATTGCTCGTCGGTATGCGGGCCAAAGGTCGAGGAAACCTGCCGTACTGCCTCGACAGCCTGTTCGTAGGTATCGAATTGCCCGGGTTGCCCCACATACTGGCCGATGCGGCTCAACGCGGCGGCCTCGAGACGCGGCCCCACGTCGTTGAGCACCATGCGTTCCAGTCTGATGTCGCGGGTGACCGGCCAGGCATCGGCGTTAGGCTGGCCGCTGCGCGCCAGCCGTGCATAGGCAGCGGCGCCCGCCAGGGCCAGCCCGATAAGGCCACCCATCGATGTTCCTACCCAGGACAGTGACGCAGGCTGCAGCCGCGCCAGCAGGGTCACCATGTCGGACACATACTGAGGGACGGTATAGAAGGCCGGGTTGGCGAGCCAATCTGACCGGCCGCGCCCCACCACATCAGGGCACACCACACGAAAATCGCCGGCCAGGCGCCGCGCCAGCGTGTCGAAATCGCGCCCCGTCCGGGTCAGGCCATGCACGCACAGCACTATCCGGTCATTGGCTGGGTCGCCCCATTCGGTATAGGCCATGCGGTGCAGTCCTGCGGGGCTGGCGCAGGTGACAAAATCGAATCGGGGTTGCACCATGAAGGCTCCAGGTACGCAGTCGAGAGGATCACATCTTATAGCAGCGATCCGTGCCGGCCCTGGTGCCAGTACCGCTGCGCCTCGTGCGCCTGCGCTCGCGCAGCAAGCCCGGCGGCCGTAGACGCGATGGTCACGGCGCCATGCCGGTCGGTGCGCCAGAGCCGCGCGCCAGCGTCCTGCCAGCGCGCCTGTACCGATGGCGCCGGATGCCGAAAACGATTCAGGTGCCCGACCTGGGCAATCACATGCTTCGCGCCCGCGGCGCGCACCAGCGCCGCGCTGGACGAACTCGCGGATCCATGATGAGGCGCCAGCACCACATCCACGGCCGGCAATTGCGCGGACACGCTGCGTTCCTGTGCCGCACCGATATCGCCGGGCAGCAAGGCCGCATGCGCGCGCCCCTGCAGCAGCACGACGCAACTGCGCTGGTTTCCCTGCAAACGGGTGCCTGCGGGCGGGTGCAGCATGCGGAACGTGATGCCATCGGCCTCCCACGACTGACCCGCCACGCAGGGCTGGACCTGGTCTGGCAGTGGCGGCGGATTCCGGGATGAGGGAGACGGGGGCTGCCTGCTCAGCAGCGCGGGCAGGTCGAATGAGACCCAGGCTTGCCGCACTGGCAGCGCCGCGAGAACACTTGCCAGCCCGCCGGCGTGGTCCGCATCGCCATGCGAGACGACCAGGCCGTCCAGGGCGCGGTGGCCTCGCGCGCGCAGGAAGGGCACGATGGCGCGCGCCCCTGCGTCCGTCGCATCCCCCTGTCGCGGGCCCGCATCGAACAGCCAGACGCGCGTGGCCGTCTCGACAACGATGGCACTGCCCTGCCCGACGTCGAGGGCGGTCAGGGTCCAGTACCCCGGCGGCGGCCGGTCCGGCCGCCAGCAGAGCATGGGCACCATCAGCATCCAACCTGCGACGCGCGCGGGTAAGCCGGGAGCCTGCAATGCCCAGGCCACGCCGGCCAGCGCGAGCGCCGCCCATGGCCACGGAGCCGCAGGCACGTCAAACACGGCCCATCGGGCGGCCCCGATCCAGGCGACTGGAACCATCGTGATTTCGAAGATTGCATGCCCGGCAATGCCGCATGCCTGGGCGGCCAGCTGCAGGCCGGGGACCGCGCAGAATGCCGCGCACAGCAGGGCCAGCGGAGTCACCAGGAAGCTGACGATGGGGATGGCGAAGGCATTGACCAGCGGTGAGGCCAGCGACACCTGATGCATCAGATACGCCAGCAAAGGCACCAGGCCGAGAGTGATGGCCAGTTGTACCCGCGTGAACTCGCGCAGCAGCCGCCGGAACCGCGCCGGCCACGCGTCGCGCCGCGCCGGGCCTGGACGCGCTGCCGATGGCGTCGCACGCATCAGGATGGCCACAGCGCCAAACGACAACCAGAAGCCGGGAGCCAATACGGCCCAGGGGTCCATCAACACCACGGCGGCCGCAGCCATGGCCAGCACTCGCGTCGCCGCCAGCGGCAAGCGGAGCATGGCACACATCGCGACCACGGCCAGCATGAAAAATGTGCGTCGTGCGGGCACGCCCCACCCCGCCAACAGGCAATACAGCAATGCCACCAGCAACGCAGCGGCGGCCCCTGCGGTTTGCGCAGGCAAAAACTCCGCGAGGCCCGCCTGCCGCCACCGTGCGCGCCGCCAGACCGCTGCGGCGAAGGCGCCCCCCAGCCCGGCTATCAGCGTGACATGCATGCCGCTGATCGACACCAGATGCGTGATGCCGGTTCGGTTGAAAATCTGCCAGTCCTCGCGTGACACGGCCGCCTGGTCCCCCATGGCCAGGGCGATCAACACCGGAGCATAGCGACGCTCACCCATCGCGGCGCGCATTCCCTCGCGCACGTGGTGACGCAGGCGTTCGATCAGGATTCCCATGTGAAACCGGGGCTGGTCGCTCAGTAGCGCAGGGCGTCCCCGAACGGTTGCGGTAGCGCGGATTCCCGCGGCGAACAACCGGGCCTCGGCATCTTGCCCATGCGGGTTGCGCGCGCCATGCGGCCGACGCAACACCAATGCCATGCGCCACACCTGGCCCGGCACGGGCGGCTGCAACTGGGCGCCGGGCGGCGCGCGCCAGGACACCATGATGCGCTTCGGGATGCCCGATGGCCGGTCGGTATCGAGCTCGCCCGTAAAGCGCCATGACGACCCATCGCCTTGTGGCAGATCGGCCACGCGCACCACCAGGCGGCTGACGGCGTCGTTATGCTGCGGCTGCAGTCCGGCATCCAACCTGGCCTGCGCCTGCCACACCGCCCAACCAAGGCCGAGGCCGATCCCCAGCCAAAGGGCGGCGCCTCGACGGGCCCATGCCTGCGTCGTCGGGCAGCGTAACAACACCCCGGTTGCCAACAAGAGCGCGGCCGCCCAGGACGGTCCCCAGCCCGGCTGCGGCAGTGCCGGAAGCTGCTGTACGGCCGCCGCGCCGGCCACCAGACCCGATAAAAACAGACGCCCGACGATGGCGCTCTCCCAAAGCGCACAGCGTAAGCCCGGGGATCTCGATCAGGGGCCTCATGTGGGCGGAATAGTCCGCCCGAGGCGGCCGTCCGCCACCTCGACAATGCGGTCAGAATGTGATGTTGGCTGACACCCAGAGGCGCCGTCCTTCGAGAACCTGGCGATAGGAATTGGTCCAGCTGGCGTTGGCGGCCGGCGTAGTCGTGCCCGTGCGCGGCGCGCCGTAGTCCACGAAGTTCTTGTCGAAGAGGTTGAACACGGCTGCCGACAAGGTGACGTTCTTGTTGACCGCGTATGACCCGCCTGCGCTGGCCAGCCAGTACGGGTTGTAGAACACCTGCTTGCCGTTCCAGTCCACGCCCTGGAATTGCTTCGCACGGTATTCGCCGCGTATCCATGCATTGGCGCGCTCATTGACACGCCAGTTCAGGCCCAGGTTCAAGGCATGGCGAGGCTGCGAGCCCAGCGGCTGCCCCTGCGACGCGCCCGACGTCTGCTCGCTGGCGGTGTACGTATAGTTGCCATTGAAGGACACGCCTTCGTACAGCGGAATGCTGCCGCCGAATTCAAGTCCGCGGATAGTGGCCGAGTCGACGTTGACGCGGCGCGAGAACGTGGCCACGGGCACGCCACGACGTTGCCAGTCGCCCAGATCCAGGCAGCCAGGCACATTATTGCCGGGGGCCCGGCAATTCGGCACGTCTTCGGTCTCGATCTTGTCCTTGAACTTGGTGTGGAAGAACGTCAGGTTGCCGCGCAGCCCTTCCTGGTTGTCGAACAGCACGCCAAGTTCCGAAGAGGTGCTGCGTTCCGGCGTGAGTTGCGAATTGCCCAGCAGCGGAATGGTGCCCTGCCCACCCAGTCCGATGATGCCGTCGGTCATCAGGTTGATGTCCGGGGTCTTGTATCCCCGGCTGACGCCGCCCTTGAACGTCCACGCGGGATCCGCGTTCCATACCAGGTAGCCACGCGGGCTCCACTGGCCACCGAATTGCTCGTTGCGGTCGTAGCGTGCACCCACCGTCAGCGCCAGGTCATCCACAATGCGCCATTCATCTTCGGCAAAGAGCGCCCATTGCCATTGCTTCAGGTCCAGCGGGGCCGAAGCCAGCGAGTCGACGAAACTCTGTTCGCGCCATTGTCCGCCCACGGTCAGGTTGTGGCGGTCGTTGAACAGCGGCATGGTCCACTTCGTATCGAAGACCCAGTTGTCGTATTCCAGCTTCCGCGACGTGCCATCGTAGGCCTGAGGCGGCGCGCTGATGGGGTTGGTACGCCCCTTGGTCTCAGTGGTGTCATACACCAGGCTGGTATCGGACGTGACCGACTCGTAGCGGCCCAGATGCGTCAAGGCATAGCGCGTGCGGTTGAACTTGATTTCGGGCGAGTAACCGCCGCCGGCCTGGCCCGGAGCGATCTCGCTGTTGAGCGTGCCCACCTGGCTGTTCGAGTTGTCGTAGTTCTGCCAGCTCTGGTCTATGTCGAGCAGGATGTCGTGATTGCGGTTCGGCGTCAGCGCCAGGCGCATGCCCACATTGGTCAGCTTGCTTTCGCCCAGACCGCTGAAGCTGGCCAGGTCGCCCGTGTAATCGCCGCTGTCGTATTCCGCCTGCGTCGCGGCGAAGTCGCCAGTGGCGCCCAGCGTGCGCTGAAATCCGCCGCGCAGCGACAACCCGAGCAGGTCATTCTTGATGGGGCCGCTCAGATAGAACGCCGTGCCGTAACTGTTGCCGTAGCGGCTATCTCCCTGGACGGTACCGTCCACCGTGACCTGACCGCCCCACTCTTCCGCCACCTTGCGCGTGATGATGTTGATCACGCCGCCCATGGCGTCGGAACCATAGAGCGTGGACATCGGCCCGCGCACCACCTCGATGCGGTCGATGGCCGCCATCGGCGGGATGAAATTGGTGTCCACGTCGCCGAAGCCGTTGGGACGCGAGCCGCTGCTGTTGCGGTTGACCCGTTTTCCATCTACCAGGATCAGGGTGTAGTCGCTCGGCATGCCGCGTATGCTGATGTTCATGCCACCGGTCTTGCCGCCCCGCTCGACCGACACGCCTTCGATATCAGCCACCGCGTCGGCAAGGTTGTGAAAGGGCCGCTGCTCGAGCTGCTCCCGGGTGACCACTGAAATCGACGCCGGCGCATTCTTGACCTCCTGTTCGAAACCCGAAGCGGTGACCACGACGGTATCCAGTTGCGCCACCCCCATGGTGTCTTCCGCCGGGGCTTGCTGCGCGCTTGCCGCGCACACGGCGGCAGCGGCGGCCATCAAAGCGGAATAACGCGCGCTGCGCCTGGAAAGCGATGAAACAGGGCGCGGCACTGGCAGCGGTTCGGTCACGTCAGGATCTCCGGTCAATTCGAAAAGAAGAAGCGCCACAGGCGGGAGACCGCCCGGCCGCGTCCAAGAACTTCAGATTTCTGTAAGGTTCGTAATGATATTGATTCTCAGAATTATGTCAATACAAACTAGTGTTAAGGCGCACCAACGGCTTGCGTCCAGACAAGACACGAATCAAGCGGGGGGGAAAGGTGTTAAGCGGAGAGACGCGGCAGGACGCGTCGCGCGTTGGCCGAAGTCACGCGAGCGATTTCGGCCGTGTCCAGCCCGCGCAGGTCGCCCAGGACCTTGGCTATACCCGGCAATTGCGCAGGGTCGTTGCGCCGATCAGGCGCGTGCAGCCAGGCGGGAGGAATGTCTGGCGCATCGGTTTCCAGCACCAGATGCTCAAGACCGATATCGGTGGCATGGCGCCGTATCTGGAGGGCGCGGGAATAGGTCATCGCGCCGCCAAAGCCCAATGCAAACCCGCGTTCGACAAAGGCCCTCGCCTGCTGCGCGCTGCCGTTGAAGGCATGGGCAATGCCGCCGCGCACGCCCGTGCGGCGGCGCAGGTACTTCAAAACGATGTCTTGCGAACGCCGCACATGCAGCAGCACGGGCAGGTCGAATTCAGCAGCCAGGGCAAGCTGCGCGTCATAGTAGCGTTCCTGGCGGTCGCGGGCCGCGCCGGTCGCGATGTCCGGCACAAAAAAGTCCAGCCCGATCTCGCCGATGGCGACGAAACGCGGATCGTCCAGGGAAGCCACCACGGCACTGCGCAAAACCTCCAGGTCGGATTCCTGCGCCCGCCCCACGAACAGTGGGTGGATTCCCAGTGCGTACGCGCCGCCTTCAATCTCATGGGCGAGTTCGCGCACGATCTGGAAATTGGCCTGTTCGACCGCCGGAATGACAATGTGATGCACGCCCGCCGCGTGTGCGCGGCGCGCCACGTCCAGACGGTCGTCGCTGAATTCGGCTGCGTCGAGATGACAGTGCGTATCTATAAGCATGGCGTGTCGATGAACGCTGCGCCGGGCGCCGGGCGCCCGGCCGGCGCGCCCGCATTGAGGCGGGCCGCGCCGCCTTCCTAGCCCGAAACCAGTTGCCCGCGCTCCATCAGCAACTGGCGGTCGGCCAGCCTGGCCAGTTCGGCGTCATGCGTGACGATAGCAAACGCCGTACCGGACTCGCGATTCACCCGAGTCAGCAGCTCGAACATCTTGTGCGCCGTGCCGCGATCCAGGTTGCCAGTGGGCTCGTCGGCCAGGACGCAGGCCGGGCGCGTGACCAGCGCCCGCGCCAGCGCGACGCGTTGCCGCTCTCCGCCGGACAACTGGCCGGGAAAATGGTGTTCGCGCTGGGCCAGACCAACCAGCGACAACACTTCGCGTGCCGCGGCGCGCGCCTTGTTGCGCGGCTCCCGGCGCACAATCAGCGGCATCGCGATGTTGTCCACGGCGGAGAACTCGGGCAGCAGGTGGTGGAACTGGTAGACGAAGCCGAGGCTGCGGTTTCGCAACGCGCTCTTTTGCGACTCTGACAACCCGGCGCCGGATACGCCGTCGATCATCACTTCGCCGGACGTCGGCACGTCGAGCAAGCCCAGGATGTGCAGCAGCGTACTCTTGCCCGATCCTGACGCACCGACGATGGCAACCATTTCCCCCCGCGCCACGGTAAGACTGACGTCGTCCAGCACCTGGATGCGCGACGGCCCCTCGTCGTAGGCCTTGACCAGGTTGCACGCTTGCAAGGCCGGCGTGTCGGCGGCGGAAGTCCGATCGGCGTCAGTCATGGCGCAGCACCTGGGCGGGTTGCAGGCGCGAGGCGCGCCAGCTGGGATACAGCGTGGCCAGCAGCGAGAGCACCAGTGAAGTCACGCCTATGGTGATGATGTCACCCGATTGCGGATCGGACGGCAGTTCGCTGATGAAATAAATCTCGCGAGGCAGGAAATGGATACCCAGCAGACCTTCGATGAAGGGCACAATGATGTGGATGTTATAGGCAATCAGCATGCCGCCGAGCACGCCGACGACCGTGCCGACCACGCCGATCAGCGCCCCCTGCACCAGGAATATCCGGGCCACTTCGCCGGGGCCCGCGCCCAGGGTACGCAGGATCGCGATGTCGGACTGCTTGTCCTTCACGGCCATCACCAGCGATGAGAGCAGGTTGAAAGCGGCCACAGCCACGATCAGGGCAAGAATCAGGAACATCATGCGCTTTTCGGTCTGGACGGCGGCAAACCAGGTGCGATTGTTGCGCGACCAGTCGCTGGCCATGACATACGGCGGCAACACCTTGCTCAATTCGGCAGCCACTTGGGGGGCGCGCTGCATATCCTGCACGCGCAGGCGCACGCCCGCAGTGCCACTGTCGCGGAACACGCGCGCCGCATCCTGTGCGTCGATGAAGGCGAGGCTGGAATCATATTCATAGTGGCCGGAGGTGAAGGTGCCCACCACCGTGAACTGACGCATACGCGGCGTGAAGCCGGCCGGACTGATCGAGCCCTGCGGCGCCAGCATCAGAAGGGTATCGCCCACCTGAACCCCCAGGGCATCCGCCAGATCGCGACCGAGCACCACGCCAAAGCTTCCCGCCTTCAGGTCGGAAAGCCTTCCGGTGCTCATCTGGCCTGGGATATCGGATACACGCCCCTCGGTGGCGGGGTCGATGCCGCGTACCTGTACACCTCGCAGGGCCTGGCCCCGCGCCAGCATTGCCTGGGCGGCGACGAAAGGCGCGGCCCCCCGGACCTCGCTGTTGCGTTCGGCAGAATCGGCGAACTGCCGCCATTGCTCCAGCACCCGTTCTGGAACGGCGCCGGGAATATACAGTTCGATATGAGGCAGCACCGACAGCATGCGGTCGCGCACCTCTTTCTGGAACCCGTTCATGACCGACAGCACGACGATCAGGGCAGCGACGCCCAGCGCAATGCCCGCCATCGATGTGGCGGCGATGAACGAGATGAAGCGATCGCGGCGGCCGCGTCGCTGGCGGATGCGCGCCATACCCGCGTAGCGGGCGCCGATCCAGAGTTCGTAAGGTATTTTCAGCACTCGCGCATTATGGCATTAACCGGTGCCTCGGCCGGGGCCGTTGCCAGCGACTACAATCGGCGCCATGCTCATAGCTATACCGGGCGCCCTGCCTCCCCTGCCTGTCGCCGCCGAACTGGCACGCCTGCTGCCTCAGCGTGCCCCCGTGCTGCATGCCTGGCTGCAAGGCGCCACTGCCCATGTCACGGCGTTTGACGCGCGCGTACATGGGTGCACGCCGTTCGAGGCCTGGCAACTGGTGCAGGCGGGCTACCGGCCTGGTCCGGGTACGCCGCTGGGCAGCGGGCTCGGTCCGCTGCGCGCCCCCGCGGTGGCCGATGACGGCAAGCCCGTCTGGCTTGCCGAATTGTCCCACCTCGCGTTGGGCACCGATCAGGCCGTCCTGCTCGACCCTGAGGGACTGGACGTCCGCGCCGAAGAAGGCTTGGCCCTGCTGGACACGGCTCAACCCAGTCTTGCCGCGGCCGGCTTCTCGGCGCAGTCGGTGGGTCCGCAGCGCTGGCGCCTGAGCCTGCCCGAAGGCCTGGCGCCGCCCACGGTAAGTCCCGCAGCCGTCGCAGGCCTGCCACTGCGAGACTGGTGGAGCCAGGATCCCGCCATGCGTCCGTGGCGCCGGCTGCTGAACGAAATCCAGATGGCATGGCATGAACACCCCGTCAACGAAGCCCGGGTCGCGCGCGGGGTGCCCCCCGTCAACGCCCTGTGGCTCTACGGAGGCGCGCGCGCCTGGCCGGCAACGCCGGCTGCGCCCGCCGAAGTCGCCACAGAGCTCGACGCTCCACATCGCGCAGGCGATTGGGCGGCCTGGCTGGAGGCGCTGGCCGAGCTCGACCGCCACCGGTTGCGCCCGCTGGCCGATCCTTCCCGCCTGCCGGCCACGGGCCTGCAACTGGTCCTGCTGGGCGCCGACCGGCGCGCCGATTTGTCCCTGAAACCGCGAGGCCGCCTGCTGGGCTGGCTGCCCGCACGCAAGAAAAACTGGAATGCCTGGTGGTCTCACCCCGTCTGACTGTACGCTCGACCGATTTTGACGCTTGCCGCATTCTCGAGGCGGCGGGCGTGCACCCCCTGCTGGCCCGCCTGTGGGCCGCGCGCGGCGTTTGCCACCCCGACCAGACGCGCCTGGCATGGCCCGCCTTGCTGCCGCCGGCCGGCCTGACCCATGTGGATCGTGCCGCGGCCATTCTGGCCGACGCCATCGCGCAGGGCAAGCGGATGCTGATCGTGGCCGATTACGACTGCGACGGCGCCACGGCCTGCGCCGTCGGACTGCGCGCGCTGCGGGCGTTCGGTGCCGACGTCGACTTCCTGGTGCCCAACCGATTCGAGACCGGCTACGGACTCTCGCCGGCCGTCGTCGAACTGGCCTGCTCGCACCATCGCGGCAAGCCCGATCTGATCATCACCGTGGACAACGGCATCGCCAGCGTCGAGGGCGTTGCCGCCGCCAATGCCGCCGGCATCGGGGTGGTGGTTACCGACCACCATCTCCCGGGGGACACCCTGCCCGACGCCCTGGCGATCGTCAATCCCAACCAGCCGGGCTGCGGCTTTCCATCGAAGAACCTGGCGGGCGTCGGGGTGATTTTCTACCTGATGCTGGCGCTGCGGGCCGAGCTGCGCCGGCGCGGCACTTATGCCCGGGACGGGGGGCCGCGCCTGGACGCGCTGGCCGACCTCGTGGCGCTGGGCACCGTCGCCGACGTGGTCAAGCTTGACGCGAACAACCGTCTGCTGGTCACGCAGGGCCTGCAGCGCATGCGCAGCGGCCGCATGCAGCCCGGCGTTCGCGCGCTGTTTGCGGTCGCCGCTCGTGAGCCTCGCAGTGCCAGCGGCTTTGACCTCGGCTTCGCGCTGGGTCCGCGCATCAACGCCGCCGGACGCCTGGCCGACATGAGTCTGGGCATTGCCTGCCTGACTACAGACGACGAAGCACAGGCGCTCGACATGGCGCGGCAGCTCGACCAGATCAACCGCGAACGGCGCGGCATCGAGGCCGAAATGCGCGAACAGGCGCTGGCCGCCATGGATGCGGCCAGCGAGCACAACAGCGCCACCGTCTGCGTTTTCGATCCGGGCTGGCACCAGGGCGTCGTGGGGTTGGTGGCGTCGCGGCTAAAAGAAAAATACTGGCGCCCCACCCTGGCCTTTGCCCCGGCCGGTGACGACGAGATCCGCGGTTCCGGGCGATCGATTCCCGATGTGCACCTGCGCGACGCGCTCGACCTTGTGTCCAAGCGCCATCCCGGCCTGATCCGGAAATTCGGCGGACACGCCATGGCCGCGGGCCTGACGCTGGGCCGTCATGATTTTCCGGCGTTCGGCCCGGCCTTCGACGCCGCCGTACGAGAACTCACCGGGCGCGATGCATTCGAGCCATTGCTGGAAACCGATGGCTCGCTGGAAACCGGCTACGCAAACGCCGAAGTGGCGACACTGCTGCAGCAGCAGGTGTGGGGGGCCGGTTTTGCCCCGCCGTTGTTCCTGGACGAATTCACGGTGCGCAACCAGCGCCTGGTCGGCGAAAAGCACCTGAAGCTGTCGCTGGAACGCGGCCACCAGCGATTTGACGGCATCTGGTTCGGACATGACCAGTCCCTGCCCGAGCGGGTGCGCGTGGCGTACCGCCTTGAACCCAATGTCTGGAACGGGGTCGTGTCGGCCCAACTGGTCGTCGAGCATGCCGAATAATCCACGCTAAAATGTTGGGTTTCGCACTAATCCAGCCAGGAAGCACCATGGAAGCCGAACGCCAGAACCAGCTCGCCGCCCGCCTTGCCGACTATGCAGAGCGCGAGCAAGCGCTACGGGGGTATCTTTGACTACGATCTGAAGGCTGAACGCCTGCAGGTCGTCAATGCCGAGCTTGAAGACCCGGCCGTCTGGAATGACCCCAAGCACGCCCAAGACTTGGGACGCGAGAAAAAATCCCTCGAAACCGTCGTCGCCACGCTGACCGGCTTGCGCAGCGGCATTGCCGACGCGCTCGAACTCTACGAGCTGGCCGCGGCCGACGACGACGACGCCACCTTGCAGTCCATCGAGAACGACGCCGACGAATTCCAGCGGCAACTCGAAGACCTCGAATTCCGCCGCATGTTCGGCAATCCGGCCGACCCGCTGAACTGTTTTATCGACATCCAAGCCGGAGCCGGCGGCACCGAAGCCCAGGACTGGGCGTCGATGTTGCTGCGGCAGTACCTGAAATACGCGGAACGCAAGGGCTTCAAAGCCGAAATCCTTGAAGAATCCGAAGGAGAAGTCGCCGGCTTGAAGTCCGCCACGATCAAGCTCGAAGGCGACTACGCATTCGGCTACCTGCGCACCGAAACGGGCGTGCACCGGCTGGTGCGCAAGAGCCCCTTCGATTCTTCGGGCGGCCGCCACACCTCGTTTGCCAGCGTCTTCGTCTACCCCGAAGTCGACGATTCATTCGAAGTCGAGGTCAACCCGGCCGACCTGCGCGTGGACACCTATCGCGCGAGCGGCGCGGGCGGACAGCACATCAACAAAACCGACTCGGCGGTGCGTCTGACGCACATCCCGACCGGCATCGTGGTGCAGTGCCAGAACGACCGCTCGCAGCATCGCAACCGCGCCGAAGCGATGCAGATGCTCAAATCGAAGCTCTACGAGCTTGAAATGCGCAATCGCATGGCCGAACAGCAAAAGCTGGAAGACTCCAAGACCGACGTAGGCTGGGGCCACCAGATCCGTTCGTACGTGCTGGACCAAAGCCGCATCAAGGACTTGCGCACCAACGTCGAAATTTCGAACACCCAGAAGGTGCTCGATGGCGACCTCGATACCTTCATCCAGGCCAGCCTGAAGCAAGGTGTGTGATCCCGCCGGCGCTGCCGGCATCTCACTCATGAACACTCTAGGGGCAAGCGCATGACCGACACGATTGCAATCCTGACCGGGGCCTCGCGCGGTATCGGCGCGGCCCTCGCTCGCAAACTCGCGCGGCCCGGCACGCGCCTGGTGACGTTGGCACGCCGAGCCGACCCTGAACTCGCGTCGCATGCGCAAGCCCAGGGGGCCGAGCTCGAGCAGATCCAGGTCGACCTGTCCGACCTGCGTTCGGCCGGGGAAGTCGCCAGCCGCCTCAGTGCGCAACTGCCGCGCGACGCGCGGCGCTACCTGTTGATCAACAACGCCGGCACCGTGCAGCCCGTCGCGGCCGCGCATCGCCTGACCGACGGCGACGCGATTGCGCAGGCGTTCAACCTGAACGTCTCGGCCGTCATGCTGCTGACGGCGCACTTCGTGGCTGCCGTGCAGGGGTTGCAGGCGCAGCGGCGCATACTGAACATATCATCCGGCGCGGGGCGAAATCCGAATGCGGGCTGGGGCGTATATTGCGCCACCAAGGCCGCACTCGACATGTACACGCGGGTGCTGAACCAGGAACAGGCAGCGCACGGCGTGCGCGCCGTGGCGCTGGCGCCGGGCGTGGTGGATACCGGCATGCAGGAAACCATCCGCGCCAGCGACCCGGCGAACTTCCCCGCATTGGCCCGGTTCCAGGAACTGCACGCCACAGGCAAACTCACCTCCCCCGACTCCGTGGCCCAGCGCATTCTGGCCTATCTCGAACGCGAAGATTTCGGCACGACCGAAATCGACGACATCCGCAATTACGACTGACCCACCATGACCGATCACTCGCCCGTACCGGCTGCCCAGGATGAAAACCGCTTGATTTCCGAGCGGCGCGCCAAACTTGCAAAGTTGCGCGAAGCCGGGGTCGCGTATCCCAACGATTTCGTACCGGACGCGCATGCCGCGGAACTGCATCGCCAATACGGCGACCAAGACCAGGAAGCCCTTGCGGGCGCCGGGGTGCAAGTGAAGGTCGCCGGCCGAATGATGCTCAAACGCGTCATGGGCAAGGCCAGTTTCGCCACCATCCAGGACGGCAGCGGGCGCATCCAGATCTATCTTGACCGCGGCACGCTGGGCGACGAGGCCTATGCCGCATTCAAGCAATGGGATATCGGCGACATCATCGCCGTCGAAGGTTCAGTATTCAAGACCAACAAGGGTGAACTCTCGGTGCATGCTGCCACGGCGCGCATGCTGTCGAAATCGCTGCGTCCGCTGCCCGACAAGTTCCACGGCGTGGCCGACCAGGAACTGCGTTACCGCCAGCGCTACGTCGACCTCATCATGACCGAGGCGACGCGCCGCACGTTCGAGGTGCGCAGCAAAGCGGTGGGCAGCATCCGTCAGGTCATGCTTGATGCCGGGTTTCTCGAAGTCGAGACGCCCATGCTGCACCCGATACCGGGCGGCGCCGCGGCCAAGCCCTTTGTCACGCACCATAATGCGCTCGACATGGAAATGTTCCTGCGCATCGCGCCCGAACTCTATCTGAAGCGCCTCGTGGTGGGCGGCTTCGAACGCGTCTTCGAGATCAACCGCAACTTCCGCAACGAAGGTGTCAGCCCCCGGCACAACCCTGAGTTCACGATGATGGAGTTCTATGCGGCCTATGCGGACTACCGCTGGCTGATGGATTTCACCGAGCAGATCCTGCGCAAGGCCGCCGTGGCCGCCACCGGCAGCGCCGTCCTGACGTACCAGGACCGCGAACTCGACCTCTCGCGTCCATTCGACCGCCTGACCATCTGCGAAGCCATCCTGAAATACGCGCCCGGCTATGCGCAGACCCAGCTTGACGACCCCGCCTTCCTGCGCGCCGAACTCAAGAAACTGGGCGCCGACGTGGATGGACCAGTTCTCTCGCGCGCCGGACTGGGGGCCCTGCAGCTGGCCTTGTTCGAGGAAACCGCCGAATCGCAGCTGTGGAACCCCACGTACATCATCGATTACCCGATCGAAGTGTCACCGCTGGCGCGCGCGTCAGACACGCGCCCCGGCATCACCGAGCGATTCGAGCTGTTCATGACAGGACGCGAAATCGCCAACGGCTTCTCCGAACTCAACGACCCCGAAGACCAGGCCGAGCGCTTCCGCGCGCAAGTCGAAGCCAAGGATGCCGGTGACGAAGAAGCCATGTATTTCGACGCCGATTACATCCGTGCGCTGGAATATGGCATGCCACCCACAGGGGGTTGCGGCATCGGGATCGACCGCCTCGTCATGCTGCTGACCGACAGTCCCAGCATACGCGACGTTATCCTCTTCCCGCATCTGCGCCGCGAAGACTGACCCCCGGGAGCCGCCATGCTCGTAAAGATACTGATCATCGCGGCCTTCATCATGCTGGTGCTGTACGTCGTACTGCCCAAGCGCCGCCCTTCCACGCCGGCGCCTGCCCGCGCCGGCCGTCTCGCACTCGCCCTGCTGGCCAGCGCGGGCGTGGTGCTGTTCATCCTGTCGTTGTTCTGTGCCCTGCTCTGGTTGGGCGGCATGACGGACGCCGTGGGGGGTGGCGACGTGCTGGGCGGCACCGGCCTTCTGCGCATTTCCGCAGTTTTGCTGGCGATGTCGCTCGCTTGCGGCGTCATCGTGCTGTTCAAGCGCCGGTAGTTCAGCGCCGTTGATTCAGGCGCTCTCGGTCATGGCGCCGTGGGTGGCACGCTCGCCGCATGCTCCAAGGCGCGCGGGCCGTGACACCGAAGTTCAGTTTCGAATCTGCGCCTGACGCAGTGTGACGCCCGTGGCCCAGCGGCGCGCCACGCCGGGCGACGTCACGCAGGTGGCGGCCCTCGTCACGACACGCACCGCCCTCTCCAGAAGTTGAATGTCGGCCTCGTGCTGACGCGCCACGTGCGGATCCTCGAAAAACGCGACACGTTGGCAGCGCTGCTCCAGCACCAATTCCGCGATCTGCGCGTCCCCTCCCAGCGGACCGCTCAGGTAGCGATGTACCCAAGGCCGATCGGCAGGCCAGCCGCGCGACCACGCCAGCTCATTGAGCAGGCCGCCCGTCGTACCGGTGGCCACGCGTCCGGCGAACTGGGACAACAGGTCGAAATGCTCGGACGCGAAAGCAACCATTTCTTCTTTGAGCGCGTCGTGCGCGATCAGGGCGATGGTCTGGCCCTCAAAGTCAAAATAGCGGGACACTGCAGGATCTGGCGGCAGGCCCGCCAGCATGCATTCGATCTCTACCCATTCAATGGCCCCAGCCAACGTGGAGATGAATGGGCGGCCGTGGGTGATGCATTGTCGCTTCAGGGCCAGCGCTTCGGGAAAGATGGACGATGGGTCGACCGGATCGATGAGGTAGATAGCGCCATCGAACGGGGCGTCTCCGTCGCGGCCTTCGGTCACCCGCGCGACCAGCTTCATCAGCCCACCCTCGCGCCCATAGGGGTAGCGTATCAGGCCCCGATAGCCCTGCAGCATGCCTTCGCGCATGATGGCGTCATGCGTGCGCCCCACCGTGTGCAATTGCATGTCAAGCTTGCGTATGCCGGCCGAGCTGGCGCGCAGCCAGTCGAACAGGGCTGCGTCAGGGGTTTCGTGATGCAGGCGGTTGGCAGCTAGGCCGAAGCGCAAAGCGGTCATGGCAGTCCGGAACTATGGCAATTATTGATTGTGCGCCGGCGCGGCGCGGCAAACCGACGGACGGGACGTTCAGGCGGCCTCGTCGATCCAGGCCATCTGTATGGCTTCCAGGATTTTCTCGCCGCTGCGCGCGGGGTCATCGTCGAAACCCGGCAATGCAATCACCCAGTCGCGCAGCTGCGTGAAACGCACGCCCGCCGGATCCACATCAGGGTGAGCATCCGCCAGCGCGGCGGCGATATCGTATGTATCGACCCACTTCATCAGTGTTCCTCTTTCGCGTGGTTGATGGTGTACTTGGGAATCTCGATCGTCAGGTCGGTTTGAGCAAGTCGCGCCTGGCAGGACAGGCGCGAAGTGGGGCTCAATCCCCAGGCCTTGTCGAGCAGGTCTTCTTCATCATCGGTGGCGTCTTCTAGCGACGAAAAGCCCTCGCGAACGATGACGTGGCACGTTGTGCATGCGCACGAAAGTTCACAGGCATGCTCGATCTCGATATGGTTGTCGAGCAGCACCCTGCAGATGGAAGCACCCTGCGGCGCATTCTCGATGACGGCGCCTTCCGGGCAGACGTCTGGATGGGGCAACACGGTAAGTTTTGGCATACGGCGATCTGGTCAGGCGATTTCGTCAAGTTTGCGGCCCGCCAGCGCGGCCCGGATACCCCGATCCATACGGCGCGCGGCGAATTCCTCGGTGGCCTCCGACAGGGCCTGCACCGCGCCGCGAACGGCGTCGGCATCGTCGGCGTCCTGCACGGCGGCGGCGACCCGCAGGCAATGGTCTACCCGGGCTCGTTCATCGGCATCAAGCAGGTCGCCATCGGCGGCCAATGCGGCTTGAACCGATTCGACCAGGCGCCGGGCCTCGACCTGCTGTTCGCGCAACATGCGGGCCTGCGCGTCACTGTCGGCCTGGGCCACGCTGTCGGCCAGCATGCGCGTGATCTCGTCGTCGGACAGGCCATATGACGGCTTGACCGTAACTGCGGCCTCCACCCCCGTGCTCTGTTCACGCGCGGTCACGCTCAGCAGGCCATCGGCATCGACCTGGAACGTCACGCGGATTCGCGCGGCACCGGCCACCATGGGTGGAATGCCCCGCAATTCGAAGCGTGCCAGGGACCTGCAATCGGACACCAGCTCACGTTCTCCCTGCACGACATGAACGCTCATCGCGCCCTGCCCGTCTTTGAAGGTTGTGAATTCCTGCGCGCGCGCGACGGGAATCGTACTGTTGCGCGGAATGATACGTTCGACCAGGCCGCCCATGGTTTCCAGCCCCAAAGACAGCGGCGTCACGTCGAGCAGCAGCCAGTCTTCACCGGGCAGGCGATTGCCCGCCAGCAAGTTGGCCTGCAGCGCGGCGCCCAGGGCCACGACCTGGTCCGGGTCCAGATCGACCAGGGGCTCAGTGCGGAACAGTTCGCCGACGGCGCGGCGCACCACCGGCATGCGGGTTGCGCCGCCCACCATGACCACGCCCTTGACCTCGGACACCTGCAGCCCGGCATCACGCAACGCGGCGCGGGCCCGATCGAGCGTGCGTTGAACGAGGGGTTGCGCCAGCTGTTCGAATTGGTCGCGCGTCAGGTTCAGATCAAGCTGCCGGCCATCCTGCAGGCTGGCGCGCAGCGGCGCCTCGGCGCCATTCGACAATGCCTCGCGAGCGGCGCGTGCGGCGACCAGGACCGTGCGGCGGTCGCCCGGGGTCAGCGGCGCATCACCCAGGCTGGCGCGCGCGAACTCGCTGATGGCCCAATCGAAATCGTCGCCGCCCAGTGCGGTGTCGCCACCTGTGGCCACCACCTCGAAGACACCCTGCGTCAGGCGAAGAATGGAAATATCGAAGGTGCCACCGCCCAGGTCATAGACGGCGTACGTGCCTTCGGCGGCCTGATCCAACCCATAGGCAATGGCCGCCGCCGTGGGTTCGTTGAGCAGGCGCAGTACGTTCAACCCCGCCAGGCGGGCGGCGTCGCGCGTGGCCTGGCGCTGCGCGTCATCGAAATAAGCGGGCACCGTAATCACTGCGCCCACCAGATCGTCGCCCAACACGTCTTCTGCGCGCTGGCGCAAAACGGCCAGGATCTGCGCAGAGACCTCGACAGGGCTGAGATCTCCCTGAACGGTGCGCAGGCGCACCATGCCCGGCGAGTCGACAAAATCGTACGGCGCGCCGCTGGCGCGCGCATCGTCGGCGGAACGCCCCATGAAGCGCTTCACCGAAACGACGGTATTGAATGAATCAGCGCTCTGCTGCTGCAGGGCCTCGCGGCCGATGACGACCCTGCCGTCGGGCAGATAGCGCACCGCCGAGGGCAGCAGGGGCTGGCCCGCTGCGTCGTTCAGCACTTCGGGAGTGCTGCTGCGCACGGCAGCCACCAGTGAATTGGTCGTGCCCAGGTCGATGCCCACCGCCAGCTTGCGCTGGTGCGGTGCGGGCGATTCGCCAGGCTCGGAAATCTGCAATAAGGCCATGATTGTGCTTCAGGTCGGAAAGCGAAACAGCGGCTTGGCGCGTGCCCGCGTGGGCCGGCTAGCCGGAGGGATGCGCGGCGGCGAGTTCATGCGCCAACTTTTCAACGAACATCCATTCGCGCACCTTGGTACCGGCGGCGGCATAGTCGTGGCGTTCGTCGAGCAGCGTGGCCAGCGTCGCGCGCATGTCGCGACGCGCCTCGTCCAGTTCGGTTTGCAGCGTGGCATACACGGCGGCGTCGGTGCGGGCGTCGTCAAGCATTTCGCGCCATTGCATCTGCTGCATCAGGAACGCAGGTTCCATGGCGGTGTTGCTTTCGGTCTGCAGGTCGACGCCGGCCTGTTCGCATAGATAGCGCGCGCGCGACAGAGGGTCGCGCAATTGGCGATAAGCCTCGTTGGCACGCGCTGCCCATTGCATGGCCACGCGGCGCTCGGCCGGACTTGCCGTGGCGAAGCGGTCCGGATGCACTCGGGCCGCCACGCTGCGCCAGGCCTGTTCAAGCACCTGAGGATCGATGTCGAACCGCGCCGGCAGGCCGAACAGGCTGAAATGGTCGTCGGCCGCCAAAGGCTACACCGTGAACGACTCGCCGCAGCCGCAGGTCGCCTTTTCGTTGGGATTGCGAAACTTGAAACCTTCGTTCAAACCCTCGCGCGCGTAATCGAGTTCGGTACCTTCCAGGTAGGCGAAACTCTTGGGGTCGACAAACACCTTGACCCCAAAACTTTCAAACACCATGTCCTCCGGCGCCGGGTCATCCACGTACTCAAGCTTGTACGCCATGCCCGAACAACCGGTCGTACGAACGCCCAGCCGCAAACCCACGCCCTTCCCGCGTTTCTGCAGGTAGCGCCCGATATGCGAAGCCGCCTGTTGGGTGAGGGTAACGGGCATGTCAGTTCACCGCGGCAGCAATCGCCGTTTCTTCGGTGGACGAGTGCTTGGTCTTGTAATCCTGCACCGCCGCCTTGATGGCGTCTTCCGCCAGGATCGAGCAGTGGATCTTGACCGGCGGAAGCGCCAATTCTTCGGCGATCTGGGTGTTGCGAATGTTCAGGGCTTCGTCAAGCGTCTTGCCCTTCACCCATTCGGTCACCAGCGAACTCGAAGCAATGGCCGAGCCACACCCGTAAGTCTTGAAGCGCGCGTCTTCGATGACGCCCGATTCGCTGACCTTGATCTGCAGCTTCATGACGTCGCCACACGCGGGGGCACCGACCATGCCGGTACCCACCGACTCGTCGCCCTTGTCGAACGAACCCACGTTACGGGGGTTTTCGTAGTGGTCCAGTACTTTGTCGCTGTAAGCCATGGTGATTCTCCTGTTTCGGTCGCGTGCGCGCTCAGTGGGCAGCCCACTGCACGGTATTGAGGTCTATGCCGGCCTGGGCCATTTCCCACAGCGGCGACATGTCGCGCAACTTGCCCACGCGGCTCTTGATCAGTTCGATGGTGAAGTCGATCTCTTTCTCGGTGGTAAAACGCCCCAGCGTAAAACGAATCGAGCTGTGGGCCAGTTCGTCATTGCGGCCCAGCGCACGCAAAACGTACGAAGGTTCGAGGCTGGCGGACGTGCAGGCCGAGCCGCTGGAGACGGCCAGCTCTTTGATGGCCATGATCAACGATTCGCCTTCCACATAGTTGAAGCTGACGTTCAGATTGTGCGGAACGCGCTGTTCGAGGTCACCATTCAGATAGGTTTCCTCGATTTGCGACAGCCCCGCCCACAGCCGGTCGCGCAGCATGCGGATGCGCTCGTTCTCGGTACCCATTTCTTCGCGGGCCAGGCGAAACGCCTCGCCCATGCCCACGATCTGGTGCGTCGCCAGGGTGCCTGAACGGAAGCCACGCTCGTGACCGCCGCCATGCATCTGCGCCTCGATGCGCACACGCGGCTTGCGGCGCACGTATAGCGCTCCGATGCCCTTGGGGCCATATGACTTGTGAGCCGAGAATGACATCAGGTCGACTTTCAGCTTTTGCAGGTCGATGGCCACCTTGCCGGTCGCCTGGGCCGCATCCACATGGAAAACAATGCCCTTTTCGCGGCAGATCTCGCCCAGCGTCTCGATATCCTGGATAACGCCGATTTCGTTGTTGACCATCATCACCGACACCAGCACGGTATCGGGCCGCAACGCCGCCTTGAACGCGTCTAGGTCCAGCAGACCATCTTCGCGCACGTCAAGATAGGTGACTTCGAAGCCCTGGCGCTCGAGTTCACGACAGGTATCCAGCACCGCCTTGTGTTCGGTCTTGACGGTAATGACGTGCTTGCCCCGCTCCGAGTAAAAATTCGCTGCGCCCTTGATGGCCAGGTTGTCGGATTCCGTAGCGCCGGAGGTCCAGATGATTTCCCGCGGATCGGCGTTGACCAGCGAGGCGACTTCCTTACGGGCATTCTCGACAGCGTCTTCCGCTTCCCAGCCGAATGCGTGGCTGCGGGAAGCGGGGTTGCCGAAACTTTCGTAAAGCCAGGGCACCATTTTGTCGACCACGCGAGGGTCGACCGGCGTGGTGGCCGAGTAATCAAGATAGATTGGACGGTTGGTCATGGAATCTAGGCTCCTGCTTCTTATACGGTGGCGCCTGCGGCTATCGTGGGGCTCGAGGCGGCAGGGGACGCCGTAGCGCCACGCTCTACCCGCACCGCCGAGCAGCCCTGGGCCGCTTGCGAGGCTTCCTGCAACTGGCGCAGACGCTGCTGGTCCACCAGATCTTGCAGGGAGACGGAATCGAGGTAATCGACCATCTTGCGATTGAGGGTCGTCCAGAGTTCATGGGTCATGCACTTGCCCGACTTGCCGTTATTGCCACTGGTGCAATCGTGCTTGCCACCGCAATTGGTGGCATCGAGCGGTTCGTCGACCGCAAAAATGATGTCGGCGACGGTGACGTTGCGCGCCAGGCGGGCCAGCGAGTAACCGCCTCCGGGCCCCCGGACGCTGTCGACCAGCTCATGACGCCGCAATTTGCCGAACAGCTGCTCCAGATAGGAAAGCGAAATGTTCTGGCGCTGGCTGATGGCCGCGAGAGTCACCGGACCGCTGTGCTGCCGCATGGCCAGGTCGATCATCGCGGTGACCGCGAAACGCCCTTTCGTAGTAAGCCGCATGGTGGTTTCCTGTAAGACCGGCAGGCCACCCGAGTGGGCAACCAATACCTGAGTAATTACCTCAAGTATAGCAAATTCCCGAGTAAATTGGTATGGCTTCACAGTCGTAAAAAACCGCGCCGGGGCGCGGTTTTTTGGCTGCGGCAGCCGCCTCAGGCGGCCTGATATTGGGTTGCGCGCTTGCGGACCAGTTCCAGAACGCCCTGACAGGCGTCCTCGAGGTAATCGAGGACCTTGCCAAAACCTTCGGGACCACCATAATAGGGGTCAGGTACGGTCGCTTCTTCGAATTCGTTGGCAAAGCGCATGAGCAGCATCAGCTTGTGCTGATACGCCTTGGGGCACTGTTGCTGCAACGCTGAAAGATTGTCCCAATCCATGGCCAGGATGAGATCGAATTCGCGGAAGTCGTCGGCCGTGACCTGACGCGCAACGCAATGGTTGATCTCGTAGCCACGCTTGCGCGCAGCGGCCTGGGCGCGGGCATCGGGTGCCTCGCCAATGTGGTAGGCGTGAGTACCGGCGGAATCCACACGCACGACGTCACTCAAGCCGGCATCGTTCACCAAATGGCGAAACACGCCCTCTGCGCTCGGCGAGCGACAGATATTACCCATGCAAACGAAAAGTACCTTGGTCATCATGGGTGTAAGTCTGAGGGAAAACCCGGAATATAGCAAGTTTTTTTTGCAATTGCGCATGCGTGCAGGCGCAAGCGGCCGGGATAATATTTTTCTATCTTATCAATAGATTAGCTTAATTATCTAAGGTTTTACTCGATGTTTTTTTCGTCCAAGACGTAACACATTCGAGGTTTTGCCCGCAATGCAGCACCGGCCCACGCACCGCCCCGCTTTGGGGCGTGAAACGCTGCATTGGGGGGCACGATTCGGCCTCGTTCAACGGCCAAAACGTCAGAGATCGCCTCCGAGCAGCACCCTCTGCTTGAGCGCGTTGAGCGCGTCGCGGGCTGCGGCCGCCTGCTCGAATTCCAGATTTCGCGCATGGTCGGTCATGAGCTTTTCGAGGCGCCGGATCTCGCGAGCCATGGCTTTTTCGTCGACCAGCAATTCGGGCGCCACCGCCGCTTCCAGGGTATCGTGGCGCACCGGCGCGACAATGCCGTCGATAAGCTCGCGCACCGCTTTATTGACGCCCCGCGCCGTAATGCCGTTGTCGATATTGAACTGAAGCTGTTTGTTGCGGCGGCGCTCGGTTTCGTCCATGGCGCGCCGCATCGACGCCGTAATGGTGTCGGCGTAGAGAATGGCATGGCCATTGAGATTGCGCGCCGCCCGTCCGATGGTCTGGATGAGGCTGCGTTCTGAACGAAGAAAGCCCTCTTTATCGGCGTCCAGGATGGCCACCAGAGAGACCTCCGGGATGTCCAACCCCTCGCGCAGCAGGTTGATTCCGACCAGCACGTCGAAGGTGCCGAGCCGCAGGTCGCGGATGATTTCGACGCGCTCGACCGTATCGATGTCGGAGTGCAGATAACGCACCCGCACCCCGTGCTCGGCAAGATAGTCGGTAAGATCTTCGGCCATGCGCTTGGTGAGAGTAGTGACCAAGACGCGCTCTTGCGCCGCGACCCGAAGTTTTATCTGCCCAAGCAGGTCGTCGACCTGCGTGCGGGCGGGCCGGACCTCGACCAGGGGGTCTACCAGACCAGTCGGCCGAACCACTTGCTCGACCACATTGTCGGAATGCTCTTGTTCGTACGCCGCAGGCGTGGCCGACACGAAGACGCACTGGCGCATGCGGGATTCGAACTCTTCGAGCCGCAAGGGCCGGTTGTCCAGTGCCGAGGGAAGCCGGAAGCCATATTGCACCAAGGTTTCCTTGCGCGCGCGATCCCCTCGGAACATGCCGCCCAACTGCCCGATGGTGACGTGGCTTTCATCGATGAACATGAGCGCGTCTGCGGGCAGGTAATCGATGAGCGTGGGCGGCGGCTCGCCCGGCGCAGCGCCCGACAGGTGCCGTGAATAGTTTTCGATACCCTTGCAGAAACCGAGTTCCTGCAGCATTTCGAGGTCGAACCGCGTGCGTTGCTCGAGACGCTGCGCTTCCACCAGCCGGCCTTCGGCGGTGAGCAGTTTAAGACGGTCGCGCAGCTCTTCCTTGATGGTTTCGATGGCGCGCAGGACCGTATCGCGCGGCGTCACATAGTGCGAGCCCGGGTAAACGGTAAAGCGCGGCACTTTCTGGCGCACGCGCCCTGTCAGCGGGTCGAACAATTCGAGCGATTCGATTTCATCGTCGAACAGCGTCAGCCGTACCGCCAATTCGGGGCTTTCGGCCGGGAAGATGTCGAGCGTCTCGCCCCGCGCGCGGAACGTGCCCCGAGTGAAGTCGGCGTCGTTGCGCGTATATTGCATGGCGACCAGGCGCGCCAGCACTTCACGGCGCGAAATGCGGTCTCCGGCGCGCAGGATCAGCACCATGGCATGGTAGTCGCCCGGGTTGCCGATGCCGTAGATGCACGAGACGGTGCCTACGATGATGGTGTCGCGGCGCTCGAGCAGGCTCTTGGTGGCCGACAGCCGCATCTGCTCAATGTGCTCGTTGATTGACGAGTCTTTCTCGATGAACAGGTCGCGCGTGGGGACGTAGGCCTCAGGCTGGTAGTAGTCGTAATACGAGACGAAATATTCAACGGCGTTCTTGGGAAAGAACTCGCGCATTTCGGCATACAGCTGCGCGGCGAGCGTCTTGTTGGGCGCCAGCACCAAGGCAGGCCGGCCCAGCCTGGCGATGATGTTCGCCATGGTGTATGTCTTGCCCGACCCCGTCACGCCCAGCAGGGTCTGATACATGAGGCCATCCTGAATGCCCTGCGCCAGGCTCGCAATCGCCGTGGGCTGGTCGCCCGCCGGCGGGTACGGCTGGTACAGGTGGAAGGGGCTGTCGGGAAAATCGACGAATCCAGGAGCGGTCATGCTAGACTGTCTCAGGGTAAACCCCCCATTATCCACAGCACGCGCCCCCGCGTCCACATACCCTTACTGAACCCCATGAGCTCTCTTTTCGATTCCGTCGAACTTGCGCCGCGCGACCCCATCCTGGGTCTGAACGAACAGTACAACGCCGATACCCGCCCCGGCAAAGTCAACCTGGGCGTGGGCGTGTACTACGATGATGACGGCCGCATTCCGCTGCTGGCAGCCGTGCGCAAGGCGGAAATTGCCCGCATCGAGGCTGCTGCCGCTCGGGGATACCTGCCCATCGAAGGCATCGCCGGTTACAACAAGGGGGCCCAGGCCCTGCTGCTGGGCGCCGATTCGCCCCTGGCCGCCGAAGGCCGCGTTCTCACCGCGCAGGCGCTAGGCGGTACGGGCGCCCTGAAGATCGGCGCCGACTTCCTGCAACAGCTGCTGCCGAATTCCAAGGTGCTGATCAGCAATCCCAGCTGGGAGAACCATCGTGCGCTGTTCGAACGCGCCGGGTTCACGGTCGACACCTACGCCTATTACGACGCCGCCACGCATGGACTGGACTTCGATGGCATGCTGGCGTCTCTGCAAGCAGCCCCTGAACAAACCATCGTGGTATTGCACGCCTGCTGCCACAACCCCACCGGCGTCGATCCCACCGCCGAACAGTGGCAACAGATCGCCCAGGTGGTCAAGGCCCGCAACCTTGTGCCCTTCCTGGACATCGCCTACCAGGGTTTCGGCGCCGGCCTCCAGGAAGACGCGGCCGTGGTGCGGCTATTCGCCAGCCTGGGCTTGACGATGTTGATCAGTTCGTCATTCTCGAAATCGTTTTCGCTGTATGGCGAGCGCGTCGGCGCGCTTACCGTGGTCGCAGGCAACCAGGACGAAGCGAAGCGGGTGCTCAGTCAGCTCAAGCGCGTCATCCGCACCAACTACTCCAACCCGCCCACCCACGGCGGCACGGTGGTCTCAACCGTGTTGAACACGCCCGAGCTGTACACCCTGTGGGAACAGGAACTGGCCAGCATGCGTGATCGCATCCGCCTGATGCGCAAGCAACTGGTCGAGAAAATTGCAGCGGCCGGCGCCACCCAGGATTTCGGCTTCGTCCTGCAGCAGCGGGGCATGTTCTCGTATTCCGGCCTGACGTCCGCCCAGGTGGACGTATTGCGTGAGCAGCACGGCATTTACGCCGTCGCCAGCGGGCGCATCTGCGTCGCTGCCCTGAACAGCCGCAATATCGACACCGTGGCCGAGGCCATCGCCGCCGTGATCAAGCAATAATCGAATCGTCTGTGCCCGCCAAAGGCCCGTCCTCCCGGACGGGCCTTTTGTTTTGCGTCGTCCGCTCCCGGCTCCTCCCCAGGTTAGCCCGTGCGGGCCCATTCGCCGTGCGCGCGAGCGGTCACTTCGAAACCGCGTCCGTGGGCCTTTAATGCTGACGACTGAAGGGCATACAGCAGCCGCTGACTTCACCTGAAAACTATCTTCTTGCCGCCGCGCTTCGCCTGGGCCTCGACGTTGCCCGCCCCGCGCATCTGACGTAACGCGGGGCAGCAAATCGCTGCAGTATGTCCTTCCGCCCAATGGGAAGCGGCCATGCCAGCCTTATCGTGCCCTTGTCCGGTCCACGCCTCCGATGCCGCACTCCGCTCTGGACAATTGCCGCCGTCTATATCCTGCGAGCGCTCGGCGCCTAGAACCGCAGGCTCGCAACCATCGCGCTCACTTGCTTTTTTGTCCAGTGTCGTCCAGAATCGCTGCTGTATATCCATACAGTCCGCATTACGGATCATCGCCATGGCCACCAAACTCACCACGCGTCAGCAGGAAATCCTGGATCTCATCCGGCTTACGGTGGCACGCACCGGCTTCCCGCCCACGCGCGCGGAAATCGCACGCGCCCTGGGGTTTCGGTCTCCCAATGCCGCGGAAGATCATCTGAAGGCGCTCGCGCGCAAGGGCGCCATCGAGCTGACCGCAGGCGCGTCTCGTGGCATACGCCTGAACGACCCTGTGGATACCGCCGCGTCGGGCACCGCTTCGTCTGCGTCCGGGCTCACCGGCATGGTCGACGCAGTGGGGCGCCTGCTGTTGCCTCTTGTGGGCCGTGTGGCAGCCGGCAGTCCTATCCTGGCGGCAGAACACGTCGAACGCGAAATCGGAGTGGACCCCGCCCTGTTCGAGCAAGCGCCCGACTATCTGCTCAAAGTGCGCGGCATGAGCATGCGCGATGCCGGCATACTTGAAGGCGACCTGCTCGCCGTCAAGCGGGCGGCAGACGCTCGCAATGGGCAGATCGTCGTTGCCCGCCTGGGCGATGATGTCACCGTCAAGCGATTGCAGCGTTCAGGGGGTCGCGTCGAACTTCTTCCGGAAAACCCGGACTTCTCACCCATTGTCGTCGACGGCACGCAAGAGTTCGCGCTTGAAGGCATTGCCGTGGGTCTGATACGCACCCAGGCGTTGCATTGATTCGCGCTTCCCGCCCCGGCCACTGCGCAACCCGGCAGTGTCCCGGCGATGTAGCCGAACATCCGCGACGCCGGACTGTCTGATTCCGGCCAATTCATGCGCATGTTGCGAATCACGCTGGAACGCAGTCCGCCCACCGGACCTTGCCCGTAGACCCCGCCCGGGCAGAATTTCAGCCCGCACTGGACGAGCGCCATACCGAGTTGTGCCACGCCGCCCAGACCTCGCAATCAAGTTGGATTTGCAGTGCAAGCGCGCGCCGTCCAACCGTTATGGCGCAGCTGGCCACCCTACCGCGCCAGCGGAACAAATAAAAAAGGGCGTCTCGCGACGCCCTTTTTCATGGCGCTTGCACGCCATGCGGATCAATCCTAGTGCTTGAAGACCGGATCGCTCGAAGCCGGCTCGGCCGGCTTGGCGACGAGGGGCTCCTTGACCGCTTCGTCTTCGGCCAAGGGCTCGGGCTGACGCTCAAGCGCCAATTCAAGCACCTTGTCGATCCAACGTACCGGCACGATTTCGAGCTGATTCTTGACGTTGTCGGGGATTTCCGCCAGATCTTTGACGTTTTCTTCAGGAATCAGGACCGTCTTGATGCCGCCCCGATGCGCCGCCAACAGCTTTTCTTTCAGACCGCCGATGGGTAGAACCTCGCCACGCAAGGTGATCTCGCCCGTCATCGCCACGTCGGCGCGTACCGGAATCCGAGAAAGCGCGGACACCATCGCGGTGGTGATGGCAATACCGGCAGACGGGCCGTCTTTGGGCGTCGCACCTTCCGGCACGTGCACGTGCATATCGTGCTTTTCAAACACGCTGTCGGCAAATCCCAGGCGTCGAGCGCGTGATCTGACCACCGTACGGGCGGCCTCGACCGATTCCTTCATGACGTCGCCCAGCGATCCCGTGCGCTGGATCGTGCCCTTGCCAGGCATATCGGCCACTTCGATTGTGAGCAGATCGCCACCGACTTCCGTCCAGGCCAGGCCAGTCACTTGGCCGATCTGGTTTTCTTTCTCGGCCATGCCAAACGTGTAACGACGCACGCCCAGGTAATCGCTGAGATTCTCGGCACTGACGTGAACCGGCGCCAGCTCGGCCGGCTTGCCTTCGGCCTTGGCCTTGTCGGCTTTCGCCAGCAGTTCCTTGACCACCTTGCGGCAGATCTTGCCCACTTCGCGTTCGAGTGCCCGGACGCCCGCCTCGCGGGTGTAGTAGCGCACGATGTCGCGCAGCGCCGAATCATCCACGGTCAGTTCGGAATCTTTCACGCCGTTGTTCTTCATCAGCTTGGGCAGCAGATGGTCGCGGCCGATATGCACTTTTTCGTCTTCGGTATAGCCCGAAAGCCGAATCACTTCCATGCGGTCGAGCAGCGCGGGGGGAATGTTCAGCGTGTTGCTGGTTGCCACGAACATGACGTCCGACAGGTCGAAGTCGACTTCGATGTAGTGGTCCTGGAAGGTATGGTTCTGCTCGGGGTCCAGCACCTCGAGCAGCGCCGACGAGGGGTCGCCCCGGAAGTCCATGCCCAGCTTGTCGATCTCGTCGAGCAGGAACAGCGGGTTGCGCACGCCGACCTTGCTCATGTTTTGCAGGATCTTGCCCGGCATCGAACCGATATAAGTGCGGCGATGCCCGCGAATTTCAGCTTCGTCGCGCACGCCGCCCAGCGCCATCCGCACGAACTTGCGATTCGTGGCACGCGCAATGGACTGCCCCAGCGAGGTCTTGCCCACACCCGGGGGCCCGACCAAGCACAGAATGGGCGCCTTGACCTTGTCGACGCGCTGTTGCACGGCAAGATACTCGAGAATGCGCTCTTTCACCTTCTCGAGGCCATAGTGATCGTCGTCGAGAACTTTCTCGGCGTTGCCTATCGAGTTGTTGATCTTGCTCTTGCGCTTCCAGGGCAGGTTGATAAGCGTGTCGATGTAGTTGCGCACCACCGTGGCTTCGGCGGACATGGGCGACATCAGCTTGAGCTTCTTGAGTTCGGCATCGGCCTTCTTGCGCGCCTCTTTCGGCATGTGCGCGGCGATGATCTTCTTCTCAAGTTCTTCGATGTCTGCGCCCTCTTCGCCCTCACCGAGTTCCTTCTGGATAGCCTTGACCTGTTCGTTCAGGTAGTAGTCGCGCTGGCTTTTCTCCATCTGCTTCTTGACGCGGCCACGGATGCGCTTCTCGACCTGAAGAATGTCGATTTCCGTTTCCAGCTGCGTCAGCAAGCCTTCGAGGCGCTCGGAAGTGCCCAGAATTTCGAGCATTTTCTGTTTCTGCTCGAGCTTCAGGGGCAGATGAGCGGCGATCGTGTCGGCCAGGCGGCCGGCATCGTCGATGCCAGCCAGCGATGTCAGGATCTCGGGCGGGATCTTCTTGTTCAGTTTCACATACTGCTCGAACTGAGCAACGATGGCGCGACGCAGGGCCTCGGTTTCAGACCCCTGCATGGCATCGGGTGCCACCGGGGTCACCTGGCAGACAAAATGCGATTCAGCATCGTCGATGCTGTCGATGCGGGCACGCTGGGTACCCTCGACCAGCACCTTGACGGTGCCGTCGGGCAATTTCAGCATCTGCAGAATACCGGCCACGCACCCGATCTCGTAGACGTCTTCGGGCGTGGGGTCATCTTTTCCGGCGGACTTCTGTGCCACCAGCATGATGCTCTTTCCGGCTTCCATGGCCACTTCCAGCGCCTTGATCGAGCGCGGACGGCCGACGAACAGCGGAATGACCATGTGCGGGAACACCACCACGTCGCGCAAGGGCAGCAGAGGCAGGTCGATGGGCTCTGAAGGCAGGGTCTGGCTGGCAGACATAAATGATTCCTTGGTAAGACTCGGCGTATCGGTAACGGACCTGGGCAGCGAGACCCTTTTATCCGTATCGGCTACGTCTGATATGGGAACGATAGCCGAAAAATCAAGCCGCCGGCATGGGCGCAACCGGTATAGGCAAAAAAACCCGTTACAGAACGGGTTCTTTTGCTTCAGTTATGCCGCTGCGCCTCGTACCTGGCTGCGCGCCGGCTTATCTGGCGCGGCCGCCTCGTCGGCGTAAATCAGCAATGGCTTGGCATCGCTTTCGATGACGTTTTCGTCAAGCACGACCCGGCTGACGTTGCCCTGGGAAGGCAGGTCGTACATGGTGTCGAGCAGGGCCGCCTCGATGATGGAACGCAAGCCGCGGGCACCGGTCTTGCGCTTGAGTGCCTTGCCGGCGATGGCTTTCAGAGCGCCGGGCCGTACGTCGAGCTCGGCGCCTTCCATGGCGAACAGCTTCTGGAACTGCTTGATGAGCGAGTTCTTCGGTTCGGTGAGGATCTGCACCAGGGCAGCCTCGTCGAGTTCATCGAGGGTGGCCACGACCGGCAGGCGACCGACCAGCTCGGGAATGAGGCCGAACTTGATCAGGTCTTCGGGTTCGACTTCGCTGAACAGCTCGCCCACGCCGCGCTCGGACTTCGCGCGCACGGATGCCGAGAAGCCGATGCCCGATTTCTCGGTGCGGTCGCGGATCACTTTTTCGAGCCCGTCGAAGGCGCCGCCCACGATGAACAGGATGTTGGTCGTGTCGACCTGCACGAAATCCTGGTTCGGGTGCTTGCGGCCGCCTTGGGGCGGCACGGACGCGACAGTGCCTTCGATGAGTTTCAGCAGCGCCTGCTGCACGCCTTCGCCGGACACATCGCGCGTGATGGACGGGTTGTCGGACTTGCGCGAGATCTTGTCGATTTCGTCGATGTAGATGATGGCGCGCTGCGCTTTCTCGACTTCGTAGTTGCAGTTCTGCAGCAGCTTCTGGATGATGTTCTCGACGTCTTCACCCACGTAACCGGCTTCGGTCAGGGTCGTGGCGTCGGCCATCACGAACGGTACGTTGAGCATGCGCGCCAAGGTCTGGGCAAGCAGCGTCTTGCCCGAGCCGGTAGGCCCGATGAGCATGATGTTGCTCTTCGAGAGCTCGACTTCGTCACCCTTGATCTCGCCGTGGCGGATACGCTTGTAATGGTTGTAGACGGCGACCGCGAGCATGCGCTTGGGCAGGCTCTGGCCTATGACGTACTGGTCAAGAAACGTCTTGATTTCGGAAGGCGTGGGCAGTTCGGACCGTATGGCCGCACGCGCGGTCGCCTGCGCCTCTTCGCGGATGATGTCATTGCAGAGGTCGATACACTCGTCGCAGATGAACACCGATGGCCCCGCGATCAGCTTGCGGACCTCGTGCTGGCTTTTATTGCAGAACGAGCAATGCAGCACCTTTGCGTCGGCCGATCCCTTCTTGTCAGGCATATGTGTTTGGTATCTCTGGTGAGAATGCGCCTGCCCGGTTCGGGCAAGCGCATTCAACGCTTACTTGGACGTGACGGCACCGCACAGGCCCGATGCGACCGCCAGCCTAGGCCTCGGCGCGGGTTGCGAGAACCTTGTCCACCAGACCATACGATACCGCATCTTCGGCGGACATGAAGTTGTCACGCTCTGTGTCTATGGCGATGCGGTCGACGGGCTGGCCGGTATTCTCGGCCAGGATGCGGTTCAGGCGTTCACGCAGATCGAGAATCTCGCGAGCCTGGATCTGGATGTCGGATGCCTGGCCCTGTGCGCCACCCGAGGGCTGGTGGATCATGATGCGCGAGTTGGGCAAGGTGAAGCGCTTGCCCTTCTTGCCCGCGGCAAGCAGGAAAGCGCCCATGCTGGCCGCCAGCCCCGTGCACAGGGTGGATACGTCGGGCTTGACGAACTGCATCGTGTCGTAGATTGCCATTCCGGCGTACACCGACCCGCCGGGCGAGTTGATGTACAGCGAAATGTCTTTGTCAGGGTTTTCCGATTCCAGAAACAGCAACTGCGCAACGATGAGGTTGGCCGTGCTGTCGTTGACAGGGCCTACCAAGAAGATGAGCCGCTCGCGCAGCAGGCGCGAGTAGATGTCATAGGCGCGCTCGCCGCGCCCCGACTGCTCGATGACCATGGGGATATAACCCAGGCCGGTGGGCGTGACCGACGAGCCACCGTGCATTGATGCATAGAAATCGGTAAAACGCTGCATATGCTTACGCCATCCCCATCAGCTGATCGAAAGGCACTTGCTCTTCGGTGACCTTGGATTGTTCGAGAACGTGCTGCACGACGTTGTCTTCGAGCACGATGGCCTCGATTTCGGCGCGACGCTGGCGGTCGGTCAGGTAATAGCTGACCACCTGAGCGGGTTGCTCATAGTTTTGAGCAAACTCTTCGATGCGGGCGCGCACCTGCTCGGGCTTGGCCTGCAGTTGCGCCTGCTTGACGAGTTCGGACACCAGCAGGCCCAGGCGTACGCGACGCTCGGATTCGGTGGTGAACGCCTCGGCCGGGATCGGCACCGATTCGGCATTGGGTACGCCGCGCTGCTTGAGCTCTTCGCGCGCGGCTTGCACGCGGCTCTGCACATCGCTGTCGACCAGCGCCTTCGGCACGTCGAACTGGCCTGCTTCTACCAGGGCGTCCATGACGCTGGCCTTGGTGCGGCCTTGCGTGCGCGCCTTGGCTTCGCGTTCGATGTTGGTGCGGATGTCGGCCTTCAGCTTCTCGACGTCGCCTTCGGGCTGGCCGAGCGACTTGGCAAACTCGCTGTCGACTTCCGGCAATACGCCTTCGGCAACTTCCTTGACCGTGATGGTGAATTCGGCAGTCTTGCCGGCCACATCCTTGCCTTGGTAGTCGTCGGGGAACTTGAGCGGGAACACCTTGGTTTCACCGGCCTTCATGCCCGTGGCGGCGGCTTCGAACTCGGGCAGCATGCGGCCCTGGCCCAGCACGAACGGGAAGTTCTCGGCGGTGCCGCCTTCGAACGGCACACCGTCGAGGGTACCGACGAAATCGAGCGTGACGCGGTCGCCGTCTTGGGCGGCGCGATCTTCGCGAGCTTCGTAGTTGGCGCGCTGCTTGCGCAGGACGTCAAGCGTCTGCTGCACTTCTGCGTCGGTGACCGAAGCGGTGTAGCGAGTCACGGAGAGGCCGGAGAGGTCGGGCAGGGTGACTTCGGGATAAACCTCGAACGTGGCGGTGAAGGCCAGCGTGTCGTCAGCCACGCCTTCCGTCTTGGGTTCGAGCGAGGGCGCGCCGGCCACACGCAGCTTGGCGCCATCGACGGCCTGCTCGAAAGCACGGCCGACCTGACCATTGATGACGTCGTAGCGGATGCCGGGGCCATGGCTGCGTTCGAGCATGGCAAGCGGAGCCTTGCCGGGGCGGAACCCGGGCACCTTGGCCGTGCGGGCAACGCGCTTCAGCTGCGCCTGGACTTCCTTTTCGACGTCGGCCACGGAAACCGTCAGATCGACACGGCGTTCCAGACCAGATAGGGTTTCAACCACAGGCTGCATCAAATTTTCCGAAAGTAAGTGAACGAACAGGTAAACAGCGTATTTTACCGGAAAGTTCAAGCACCCTGCTGAGAGGGTGGGTTCAGTTGGGGAAGCCCCCAGGCGGGGGCCGCGGCGCCGGTCGAAACAGAGGACGCAATACACCGCATTGACGCGCAGCAATGTGAAATCTGCTTACACAATATTGCGCCACGCTCGGCCTCGCGAGACAAAAAACGCCCCGGCCGACCATAAGCCGGCGGGGGCGTCCGGGGCGTCGGCGGAGCCGGCGCTTAAGCCGTGACTTTGATGTTCTTGGCGCTGGGCCCCTTGGGACCCTGCCCCACTTCGAACGTCACGCGCTGGTTTTCTTGCAGCGACTTGTAGCCTTCGCTGCTGATTTCGGAGTAGTGCGCGAAAAGATCTTTGCTGCCGTCATCAGGAGTGATGAAGCCGTAGCCCTTTTCGGCGTTGAACCACTTGACGATGCCTGTTGCCATGAATGTGTCCTTCACCTTCGAATAGCGATTGCTCGCGGGACGCCAGATGATCAAGGATGGGATGGGCAACTGGGTACCGGTGTCGGCAACAGGAGTGGCGACCGCGTCGCTTGAAGATCTCGCCTGCCCAGTGTAGGGGCGAACCCCGAAAGGCGTCAAACCTTTATGATCACTCGATGCCCCCCAGATGCCGCCAGGGGCACGAGACGATGGCGCCGGCAACAAAAAAGCCCCCGAAGGGGCTTTTTCAAAGCGCCAGGGGCTTAGAGCACCTGGATCTTCGTGGCTTGCGGGCCCTTGGGGCCGTTGGCCGTCACGAAGCTGACGCGTTGGTTTTCTTCCAGAGACTTGAAGCCGTTGGCCTGGATTTCGGAGAAGTGCGCGAACAGATCCTTGCCGCCCGCTTCAGGGGTAATGAAGCCGTAGCCTTTTTCCGAGTTGAACCACTTAACAACGCCGGTTTCCATACTGTATTTCCTAGAGATAATGGGCACATGCCCGGGGGTCACGAATCAACAAGGAGGGGACAGTAGAACAATAACGCTGGCCGGAAAAGGCACTGCACTGAACGAAAATCGCAACGCTTGAGATCGTGTGCCGACACTATCGTTAGGTTCCCCTCACAAGTCAACATAATCCTCAAAAATACGTGCCAATAATGCAACAAAGCGCAACGACATCCGGGTGGAAGCAGAACCAATCGGGCCCGGGCTGGTCTTGCGCGCGTGGGCGCGCGTTTCAGGCGACGGGCAGTCCCAGCAGGTCGAGCGCCGCGTTGTATGCGTCTTCATCTGCGCAGAGGAACACCGCCACATCGCCCGGATTGACGTTCTCGAGCACCTGATCTACCTGCTCCTGGGCGGAGTCGATCGAATCGACCGCGGCCACATGAATTTCCGCCCCGGCTTCGACCTTTTCGCGGGGGACGATGTCAGCCACCATTTCCAGGTCCGCAGCGCCGGTCACGACGTAAGCATCGATGCGTTCGCCATCGAGCGTGGTTTCGAGCGCGACGCCTTGCGTGATGGTCGCGACCTGTCGGCTGATGATTTCCATGTTGTATGCATCCATTTGCAGGGGGAAGCGACTATACCAGCCCGGCATTGGACCTGTCGCCCCGTCGCGCAAGTGCTGGTATGGTGTGATTTCATCCAATGAAGGAGCGGCCTATGCAGCGCGATTTTGATCTGGTTGTGACGATTTTGAGTGAGTTGCGCGACGCCGATGCCGCCGCCATGTCACAGGGCGATATCGAAGCGGCAGTCAGCGGCAGCATGCCCGATGCACCTTCGTCGGCGGCCGTCGAGCATCACCTGGACATCCTGGCCGATGCGGGCCTAATTGCCGCAGTGGCCGCGAATGGCCAGGCTCGCCACGCTCACTGGCGCCTGACCTGGAAAGGCCACGACGCACTGGACCAGCAGGAAGACGAAGACGACGAACCGGAGGACGAAGACGATTGAGCCGTGACGGTTTCAGTTGGAGGCAGGCGGCGCAGACGCGGCGCGGCGCTGCCGCCATACCTTGCGCGACACCAGCATGGCTGCGGCTCCGATCACCAGCGAAAACATGAAGGCCGCCACGGACAGCAGGATCACGATATCGCCTAGACCAGCCCGGCCTGCAAGGTAGCTCACCAGTGCCAGCACCATTACCGACACGCCTGCGACCCAGGCGAGACTGCGCCCCACGGAGGCGCAGCGCCCCAGCAGCGCCCCGCCCGCCAGGGCAACCGCGACGACGGCCGCCATGGCCCAGAAAAGGTCTTCGTAGTGTTGCACGCGATATCCGCTTGTTGAGACCCGGTCGAACCCGGACCGCCACCGCAGCGACGGAAAATCACTACCGCAACCCGGGACCGCATCGGCAAGCCTTGACGTGCTTGCCTGATGGATCGCGCAAAGCCTCGGGAGGCCCCGCTGCCGGTGCGGCGGGCACGACTGGCAGAGAGCCAGCCATGCCAGGGAGTCAAGTTGGTGCGAAGGGCGGGACTCGAACCCGCACACCTGTTACGGCGTCAGGACCTAAACCTGGTGCGTCTACCAATTTCGCCACCTTCGCAAAGCCAAGCCCGGTATTGTAGCTTGCTTGCTAAAATCTTGCGCCATGAACTCGCGCCTCGATGCCCTGCACCCCTACCCTTTCGCAAAACTGCGAGCCCTGCTTGAGGCGGGCGGCCCCGCCCCCGCTGATATCGCGCCCATCGACCTGTCGATCGGCGAGCCCAAGCACGCCGCGCCTGCCTGCGTGGGGCAGGCGTTATGCGACAGCCTTGCCGGCCTGTCGGCCTACCCCGCCACGAAAGGTGACCCCGCCCTGCGTGCGGCTATCTCCCAATGGCTGGGGCGGCGCTACAGCATTCCCGCGCCGGACCCGGAAAGCCAGGTGCTGCCGGTACTGGGTTCTCGCGAAGCACTGTTCGCCTTCGCACAGACCGTAGTGGACGCCGCCGAGCAACCGCTTGTGGTGTGCCCCAACCCGTTCTACCAGATCTACGAAGGCGCCGCCCTGCTCGCCGGTGCCCAACCCCATTACGTACATGCCGACCCGGCCCGAAATTTTGGTTGCGACTGGCATGGCGTCGCCGCCGAAGTCTGGGAACGCACCCAACTGGTGTTCGTGTGTACGCCTGGCAATCCCGCCGGCAACGTAATGCCTCTTGACGACTGGCGCATGCTGTTCGAGCTTTCGGACCGCCATGGATTCGCCATCGCTTCCGACGAATGCTATTCCGAGATCTATTTCGACGAGGCCGACGCACCGCTGGGCGCGCTGCAGGCCGCGCGGCGCCTCGGCCGGGACGACTACAGAAACCTGGTGGTGTTCTCGAGCCTGTCCAAGCGCTCTAACGTGCCCGGACTACGGTCCGGCTTCGTGGCGGGCGACGCCCGCCTGCTGGCCCGGTTTCTGCTTTACCGCACTTACCATGGCAGCGCCATGAGCCCCATCGTGTCGGCGGCCAGTATCGCAGCGTGGAACGACGAGGACCACGTGCGCGACAATCGACGACAGTACCGCGAAAAATTCGCCGCGGTCGTGCCCGTGCTGCAGTCCGCGCTCGATGTCCAGTATCCTCAGGCCTCGTTCTACTTGTGGGTGCCGGTACCCGGCTCGGACACGGCCTTTGCACGCGACCTTTACGCGCGCACCGGCGTCACGGTGCTGCCGGGCAGCTACCTGGCCCGCGAGGCGCGCAACATAAACCCGGGCCAGGGCCGCATTCGCATCGCCCTGGTGGCCCCGCTGGCACAATGCGTCGAGGCCGCTGGCCGCATCGCGCACTTTGCCCGCACCACGCTTTGATCAACCTTTTCTAATAATTGAGCCGTTATGACTCTCGATCTGCAGACCACCATCGAAAATGCCTGGGAAAACCGGAGCAACCTGTCGCCTGTCGACGCCACCGCGGAAGTGCGTGAGGCTGTCGAGCAGACCATCGCCGCGCTGGACCTGGGGCGCCTGCGCGTGGCCGAAAAGAGCGATGCCGGCTGGATCGTGCATCAATGGATCAAGAAGGCCGTGCTGCTGTCGTTCCGGCTGCAGGACAACGCCATCATGGGCCAGGCGCCCATGCAGTTCTACGACAAGGTGCCTTTGAAGTTTGCCGAGTTCGGCGACAGTGCTTTCCAGCATGGCGGCTACCGGGTCGTGCCCCCTGCGGTAGCGCGACGCGGCGCCTATATCGCCCGCAACGTCGTGCTGATGCCCTCGTATGTGAATATCGGCGCGTATGTCGATGAAGGCACTATGGTCGACACCTGGGCCACCGTGGGTTCGTGCGCGCAGATCGGCAAGAACGTGCACCTGTCGGGCGGCGTGGGAATCGGCGGCGTGCTCGAGCCGCTGCAGGCCAACCCCACCATCATCGAAGACAACTGCTTCATCGGCGCGCGCTCCGAAGTCGTGGAAGGCGTGGTCGTTGAAGAGAACTCGGTGCTGGCCATGGGCGTGTATCTCTCGCAAAGCACCAAGATCTATGACCGCGCGACGGGCAAGATCACTTATGGGCGCGTGCCGTCCGGCTCGGTGGTCGTTCCCGGTTCGCTGCCCTCCGAAGACGGCTCGCATAGCCTGGCCTGCGCTGTCATCGTCAAGCGCGTCGACGCGCAGACGCGAGCCAAGACCAGCATCAATGACCTGCTGAGGGCCTGATGACCGCCGACAGCGCCGTACTCGCGCTCGTGCGCGAACTGATTGCCCGCCCTTCGGTGACCCCCGACGATGTCGATTGCCAGATGATGCTGGCGCAACGTCTCGAACAGTCAGGGTTTCGCTGCGAGACCATATCGCGCGGCGGGGTCACGAACCTATGGGCCCGCCGCGGCACTGCGGGGCCGCTGGTGGTGTTCGCCGGGCACACCGACGTGGTGCCGCCCGGCCCACGCGACAAATGGGACAGCGACCCCTTCGTGCCCACCGAACGCGACGGCTATCTGTACGGCCGAGGCGCCGCCGACATGAAAAGCTCGATTGCCGCCTTCGTGGTGGCCGCCGAGGAATTCGCGTCGGCGCACCCCACCCACGCCGGCTCGATAGGACTGCTGCTGACCTCTGACGAAGAAGGTCCGGCGGTCGATGGGACCGTCATCGTCTGCAATGAACTGCAGGCGCGTGGCGAACAGATCGACTACTGCATCGTCGGCGAGCCTACCTCGGGCGCCGTGCTGGGCGACACATGCAAGAACGGACGTCGAGGTTCGCTGTCGGGCCGCCTGACGGTCAAAGGCATCCAGGGTCATGTGGCATATCCGCATCTGGCACGCAACCCTTTGCACCAGCTGGCACCGGCCCTGGCCGAACTGGCCGGCACCGAATGGGACCGTGGCAATGAGTATTTTCCGCCCACAACGTTCCAGGCCTCGAACCTGAGGGCCGGCACGGGAGCCACCAATGTCGTGCCGGGCGAGGCGGTCATGCTGTTCAATTTCCGATTCTCGACGGCCAGCACGCCGGACGGCTTGAAGCAGCAGGTGCATGCGCTGCTCGATAAGCACGGCCTGGAATACGAGCTGGATTGGGAGCTGGGCGGCGAACCCTTCCTGACTCCGCGTGGGCCCCTGACCGATGCCCTGGTCGCCGCCATCCACGCCGAAACGGGGGTGACGGCGGAACTGTCCACCACGGGTGGCACGTCCGACGGCCGCTTCATTGCCAAAATCTGTCCGCAGGTGATCGAATTCGGCCCGGGCAATGCGACGATCCACAAAGTGAACGAACGCATCGAACTGGCTTCGCTCGATCCCCTCAAGAACATCTACCGGCGCACGCTGGAAAACCTGCTTCTGCCGCGCTGAGCCGCTTTCATGCCATCCAACTTACGCCCCGAATTGCAGACGCTGCGCGACCTCATCCGCTACGGCGTGTCGCGGCTGCGGGAGTCCGGCGCCGCCCTGGGCCACGGCAGCGACAACGCCTGGGACGAATCCGTGTACCTGGTTTTGCACGCGCTGCACTTGCCGCTGGACACGCTCGACCCCTTCCTCGATGCCAGGGTATTGCCAGACGAGCGCGCGCGCGTGCTCGAATTGCTCGACCGGCGCGTGACAGAGCGCCTTCCAGCTGCTTACCTTACCCAGGAAGCGTGGCTGTGCGGGCATCGCTTCTATGTCGACCCGCGCGTGATCGTTCCGCGATCACCCATTGCAGAACTGCTGGAAGACGGGCTCTCGCCCTGGGTCGATGCCGGCTCGGTGCAAGCCGTGCTGGACATGTGCACAGGTTCAGGGTGCCTGGCTATCCTGTCGGCGCTTGCATTCCCGCACGCGCGGGTGGACGCGGTGGACCTGTCGACTGATGCGCTGGAAGTGGCTCGCCGCAATATCAATGATTACGGTTTGGACACGCAGGTCGCGCTGCACCACAGCGATCTGTTCGACGCCCTTCCCCATCGGCAGTACGACCTGATCGTGTGCAACCCTCCCTACGTCAACAGTGCCTCGATGGACCGCCTGCCCGCAGAATATCGCCATGAGCCCGACCTGGCGCTCGCAGGGGGCGCCGACGGCATGGACCTGGTGCGCCGGATCCTGACGGCCGCGCCGCGCTACCTGACGCCGCATGGCGTTCTGCTGCTCGAGATCGGCCATGAGCGCGACCATTTCGAAGCGGCGTTCCCGAACCTGTCGCCCGTGTGGCTCGATACCGAAGGCGCCAGCGACCAAATTCTGCTGCTGCCACGGGAACAGCTTGCCACGGAAGCCACCGCCCCGTGATACGCGCCCACGGCTTGACCCTGCGCCGCGGCACGAAGGTGTTGCTCGATGCCGCCGAGTTTGTCGTGAACCCGGGCGAACGCGTGGGCTTCACCGGCAAGAATGGCGCCGGTAAATCCTCTCTTTTTGCCCTGCTCACGGGAGCGCTGGATGCCGATGCCGGGCATCTCGACGTTCCGGCAGGCTGGCGCATTGCCAGCGTGCAACAGGAGATCGCCGCCGACGACCGTCCGGCCCGCGAGTTCGTCATCGACGGCGATACCCATCTGCGACTTCTGCAAGCCGAGCGAGCGGCCGTGCCGGACGACCAGGGTACGCGCATTGCAGAACTCGAGGCAGCGCTGGCTGAAGCCGGCGCCTGGAGCGCGAACTCCCGTGCCGAACAATTGCTGGCAGGCCTGGGATTCGCGCCCGACGAATGGCTCAAGCCTGTTGCGAGCTTCTCGGGCGGCTGGCGCATGCGCCTTGCGCTCGCCCGGGCCTTGATGGCGCCGTCCGAACTGCTGTTGCTGGACGAGCCTACCAACCACCTGGACCTGGACGCCATGCTATGGCTGGAAAAATGGCTGTCGGCCTATCCGGGAACGGTGCTGTTGATTTCCCACGACACTGAATTCCTGGATGCGGTGGCGCGCATCATCCTGCATTTCGACCATGGCAAACTCGTGCGCTATCGCGGCGGCTACCATGACTTCCTGACGCAACGCGCCGAGCGATTGCGTCAGACCAGCCTGGCGCACGAACGCCAGGCACGCGAGAGCGCGCGCCTGCAGAGTTTCATCGATCGCTTCAAGGCCAAGGCATCGAAGGCTAAACAGGCTCAGAGCCGGGTCAAGGCATTGGCGCGCATGGAAACCCTGGCGCCGCTGCACGCGGAATCCGGCATCGATATCCGCATCCCCTCGCCTGACCATATGCCAGATCCCCTGCTGGTGTTGGAAAAGCTTTCTGCCGGATACACCGATGCGAGCGGTCAGGCCGTGCCCATTCTGCGCGACGTCACGCTGATGGTTCGTGCTGGCAGCCGTATCGGCATCCTGGGTGCGAACGGCGCCGGCAAGAGCACCCTGATCAAGACATTGGCCGAGGAACTGCCGCCGCAAGCCGGCGAGCGGCGCGCCTCGCGCGGATTGGCGATCGGTTATTTCCACCAGCATCAGCTCGATATGCTGGACGTGAGCGCGACGCCGCTGGCGCACCTGGCCCGCCTGGCGCCGGACGCGCGCGAACAAGAACTGCGCAATTACCTGGGAGGTTTCGGTTTTTCAGGCGAAGCGGCCACGGGGCTGGTCGGCCCCATGTCCGGCGGCGAGAAAGCCCGGCTGGCCCTCTCGTTGATCGTCTGGCAAAAGCCCAATCTGCTGTTGTTGGACGAACCCAGCAACCACCTCGACGTCGAAACGCGCGAGGCGCTGGCCACAGCGCTGGCCGAGTTCTCGGGCAGCATGCTGCTGGTGTCACACGATCGCCATTTGCTGCGTACCACCGTGGACAGCTTCTGGATCGTGGCCGACGGCCAGGTGCAGGAGTTCGACGGCGATCTCGAAGATTATCGCGATTGGCTGAACTCCCGTAACGCCGCGACCCGGGCCGAGGCCCGTGCCGAGACCATGGCACGCGACCCGGAGAATGCCGGCACGGACCGCAAGACCCAGCGGCGCCTCGAGGCTGAACAGCGCCAGAAGCTCGCTGCCCTGCGCAAACCATTGCAGACCAGGCTGGCCAAGGTGGAAGCTGAAATGGACAGGCTGCGCGAGCGCCTCCAGGCACTGGATGCGTTGGTTGCCGACGCCGATCTCTATTCAGACGCGCGGCGCGTGGAACGGCAGCAGGTCATGGCGGAGCACGGCGAACTGGGCAAGCGCATGGAGTCGCTCGAAGAGGATTGGCTGGAGCTCCAGACCTCGCTGGACGAGCTGGAAGCAGCAGGCGGACGCTAGCGGCGGCGCCTCAACAGCGCTGGCCGCTGCCCGATCGCGTTACCGTGAAGGCGGGACCGCGCGGCGGCCCCAAGTGGCGGCCACCGCACAGGCCCGAGGCCGGGGTGGTCACGAATAGGGACGCTCGCGCCGCTGGCGGTGATGCTCGATCACCGTGTCGATGATGGAGCGCAAGATGCCCACCGCGAGCTCCGGCGGCACGCCGGCGTCGATGGCAAGGTGACGAATACGCTCGAGCTGCTGCTCGGTACGCCGGGGATCCCCCGCCTCCATTCCTTCGGCCTGCTTGATCTCGCCGATCATGTCCGAACAACGGAAACGCACTCCCAGCAGCAACATTATCTGCTGGTCGATTTCGTCGATCTCGGCGCGCAGCGCCTCTAGTTCGCTCTGGGAGTCGTCGCCGGTGACCATGTCGTTACCCCTGGATGATGTCCAGTTTGGCGATGCCCAGCGCCAATGTCTTGGCGCCCACGTCGCGGAACTGGATCTGCGCCTGGGCGTCCTGCCCTGCCCCGCTCAGGCCGATAATGGTGCCATCGCCGAACCGCGCATGCCGTACCCCCTGCCCGATACGATACTGCCTGTCGCCGACAGTCACTCCACTGGCTACGCCGCGAGGCTGCCGAGGCGCAATGACGCCGGTCGGCCGACGGCCGAAGGCGTCGTTACGGGCATTCCAGGGTTCGCCGAAACCGGCACGCGGTTGCATGGCCACCGCGCGAGGCGTCAGCCACTTCAGATGCTGCTCGGGGATTTCGTCGAGGAACCGCGAACGCATCGCATAGCGTGTCTGTCCGTGCAGCATGCGACTCTGGGCCAGGCTCAGATACAGTCGCTGGCGAGCGCGCGTAATGGCCACATACATCAGACGACGCTCTTCTTCGAGGCCCGCAGGCTCGAGGATGCTGTTCTCGTGCGGAAACAACCCTTCTTCGAGGCCGGTAATGAAAACCGCATCGAACTCGAGGCCCTTGGCGGCATGCACCGTCATCAGCTGGACGGCGTCCTGACCGGCCTGCGCCTGGTTGTCGCCCGCCTCTAGCGCGGCATGAGACAGGAAGGCCGCCAGTGGAGTGAGGCCGTCGGATGGAACATCCGGCCCCACCTCGGGTACCCGTCCGGCGGGCAGCCCCTCGAAGTTCTCTTCGGACGCGAATACGGTTGCGGCGGTGATGAGTTCGTTCAGGTTCTCGAGGCGTTCTGCGCCTTCGCGTTCGGTCTTGTAGTGCGCCACCAAGCCGCTGGCTTCGAGCATATGACCGACCAGTTCGGGCAGCGGCAGGTCACGCGTTTCGTGCGCCAGGCGGCCGATAAGCTGGGCAAACTGCGCCAGGTTCGCACCGCCCTTGCCCGGAACCCGTGCCACGGCGCCGAACAAGCTGGAATCGAGCGTACGGGCGGCATCGGCCAGTTGCTCGAGGGTGCGCGCACCGATGCCTCGCGTGGGAAAATTCACCACACGCATCCAGGACGTATCGTCGTCGGGGTTGGCCATCAGGCGCAGGTACGCCAGGGCGTGCTTGATCTCCTGGCGCTCGAAAAAGCGCAGACCGCCGTACACCTTGTACGGAATGCCCGCCGAGAACAAGGCATGCTCGATGACGCGCGATTGCGCATTGCTGCGATACAACACCGCAATCTCGCGACGCAGGCTGCCCTCGTTGATGAGCGCCCGAATTTCGTCCACGAGCCATTGCGCCTCGATGCCATCGGTAGGCTGCTCGATGACGCGCACCGGCTCGCCTTCTCCCTGCTCGGTCCAGAGGTTCTTGCCCAAACGCCCGTTGTTGTGACCAATGAGTGCGTTGGCGGAATCGAGGATGTGCCCGTAGGAACGGTAATTCTGCTCCAGGCGGATGACCGTGCCGCGCGCGTAGTCACGTTCAAAGTCGGCCATGTTGCCGACGTTGGCGCCTCGGAACGCATAGATGGACTGGTCATCGTCGCCGACGGCGAAAATCGCGGCGCCGCCTCCTCCAAGCAGGCGCAGCCACTTGTACTGCAGCGTGTTGGTGTCCTGGAACTCGTCAACCAGGATATGGCGGAATCGACGCTGGTAGTGCTCGCGTACCGGCGCATTGCGGGTGAGCAACTCGTAGGCGCGCAGCAGGAGTTCGGCGAAGTCGACGACGCCCTCGCGCTGGCACTGCGCTTCGTAGAGCTGGTAAATCTCGACCAGCCGACGCTGATGGCTGTCGTGCGCTTCCACATCGCCCGGCCGTTGCCCGTCTTCTTTGGCGCCGTTGATGAAGCGCTGCACGTCGCGCGGCGGATACTTTTCATCGTCGACGCCGCTCGCCTTCAGCAGGCGCTTGATGGCCGCGAGCTGGTCGGTGGTGTCGAGAATCTGGAAAGCCTGGGGCAAGCCCGCATCGCGATGGTGTGCGCGCAGCATGCGGTTGCACAGACCATGGAACGTGCCGATCCACAGGCCGCGCGTGTCGATCGGAAGAATAGCCGACATGCGCGCCACCATTTCGCGCGCCGCCTTGTTGGTGAAGGTAACTGCCAGCAGTCCAAATGGACTGGCCTGGCCGGTTTGAATCAGCCAGGCCATGCGGGTCGTCAGGACCCGGGTCTTGCCGCTGCCTGCCCCGGCGAGTACCAGGGCGTGCTGCGGTTCTAGTGTTACAGCGGCGCGTTGTTCAGGATTGAGTTGCTCTAGCATCATGCCGCGTAGCGGCTCAGGCGATGCGCAAATTGCTCAAGCCCTGCAATACCGCTTTGCTGTGCGCGTTGGCACCACGCCTGAAGATCGTGCAGCAGTTGTTCGCTGCTCGCGCTGGAACTTTCCCAAAGACGGCCCAGTTCGCGGCGCATCTGCACCAGCGTGGACAGGGATTGGTTCTGCGCAATGACCTGATCGACCTCGGCACGCTGTTCGGGCTGCAGCACTTCTTCATTGCGATGCAACCAGCGGCGCACACGCTGCAGGCGCGACACGGACTCGTCTTGCAGGGCCTTGCGCTTGTCAAGCTCTTCGCGCACGGTGGACTTGACGATGTCGGCGTAGCGGGCCATGACTTCGTAGCGGTGCGTGATCACACCCTGCAGGGTGCGCAGGTCGATGGCCTTGGCGCTGGACTCGAGCTTCAGCTTGGGCGCAACCTTCTTGACCTTGGCCAGGCCGAAGAACCGGAGAATCGAGATGTAGCACCAGCCGATGTCGAATTCATACCACTTGGCCGAGAACTTGGCCGACGTGCCGTGCGCATGGTGATTGTTGTGCAGTTCTTCGCCGCCGATCACGATACCCCAGGGAAACACATTGGTGCTGGTGTCGGGGCTGTTGTAATTGCGGTAGCCCCAGAAGTGACCGATGCCGTTCACCACGCCAGCCGCCCAGAAGGGAATCCAGGCCATTTGCACGGCCCAGACTGTCAGGCCTACGGCGCCGAACAGCGCGACATCGATGCCGAGCATGATCAGCACGCCCATCAGGCTGTGCTTGGAATACAGGTTGCGCTCGAGCCAGTCGTCGGGGGTGCCGTGGCCGAACTTGGCCATGGTTTCTTTATTGGTGGATTCCAGGCGATAAAGCTCGGCGCCGCGGAACAGCACTTTCCAGATACCGAACAGCATGGGCGAATGCGGGTCGCCTTCTTTTTCGCACTTGGCGTGATGCTTGCGATGGATGGCTACCCATTCCTTCGTGACCATGCCGGTCGTCAACCAGAGCCAGAACCGGAAGAAGTGCATGACGGCCGGATGCAGATCAAGACCGCGGTGCGCCTGGCTACGATGCAGGAAGATCGTGACGCCCGCGATAGTGACGTGCGTCAGCGCCAGCGTGTAGAGGACGATCTGCCACCACTTGGCTTGGGCAAAGCCCCCGGAAAGAAAGGAAAGGAACTGATCCATATAGTTTTTTGCGACCCTCGCAGAATAGTGGCAGGAAGTTTAGCCTACCTGCCTGGCTTATGACAGCCTGGTTTCAAAATAGTTTTCAATGACAAATCAAGGACTAAGCCTTGATTTTTGGAGTTTCGCCCCATCACACAAGGCGGCCCGCCGCACTGAGCAGCGCATGCCATGCCGGGCCGAAGTTCCACGGGATAATAAAATTTTGTACAAATCAATTCGGCGGCTGAAGGCCATTTCGCCGAGCGTCGCATGGACCGGTTACCTATGATACTGCGCTCAGCCCACCGCACCATGTGGCCCTTTTTCTTCTCATGTCTGTGCGTTACAGCCACGCAAGCCGCGGGCCTGAGCACGCGCGTGAACGCCGGTCAGGAACTGCCGTTGGCGACGTATTACGAGATTCAGACGCAGGGATGCCGCGCGCTACCGCCGCCCCGGGTAACCGTGATCGACCGACCCGCATTGGGACGCATCACGGTCGTGCGGGTGGAGCGCCAGGCCGTGCAGGTCGGGGGCCGCTGCGCAACCATGACGGCGCCGGTTGTGCAGGTGCGCTATCGCGCCCTGCGGCCGGGCACCGATGCCCTCGCCTGGGAGGTGCGATACCAGACGCGGGGCGCCCCGGCGCAGCGCGTGGACGCAACGGTGCAAGTCACGCCCGGCGGTTCCGACTAAGGCTACGGCTCGCGCCCCACTGACGGGTCAGGGTCTTGCAATGAATCGCCTGAGGGTTCAAGGGACCCGGGGGCGTCGGTTTTCGCATCGCTGGATTCGGCAAGGCAGCCCGCCTCCGGCCCCGCTGCAGGGTCGGCTTCGAGAGTACCGACGGCGCCCTGAGCGTCAGTGGAATCCTGCCTTGCCGCCGGCTTCCTGCGCTCGAAAACGGCGGCGAAAAATCCATCGGTGCCATGCAGGTCCGGGCGCAGCTGCACGTACGGGCCCTCGAGGTCGAGTTCGGCGCAGCGCGCCTGCAGCAATGCCGCCGCGTCGATAAGTTCGAAATCGGGATGCGCCGCCAGGAAGCGCGTCACCTGGGCCTCGTTCTCTTCTTCAAGCAGGCTGCAAGTGGCATACACCAGCCTGCCGCCAGGGGCTACGCAGCGCGCCGCGCTTTTGAGTATGCGCTCCTGCAGGACGCACAATTCGGCCAATGCCTCGGGATGCTGCCGCCACTTCAGGTCGGGATTCCGTCGCAGTGTGCCAATACCGCTGCAAGGCGCGTCGACCAGAACTCGCTGCGCCTTGCCCGCCAGACGTTTCACGCGGGCGTCGTTTTCGCTGTCGATCGCAACGGGCACCACGTTGGACAGGCCGCTGCGCGCGAAGCGCGGCTTGGCGCGCGCCAGGCGCGCCGCAGAGACATCGAAAGCATACAGGCGGCCGGTGGAGCGCATGAGTGCGCCCAGCAGCAGGGTCTTGCCGCCCGCGCCGGCGCAGAAATCGATGATCATCTCGCCGCGCCGGGGACCGACCAGCAGTGCCAGCAGCTGGCTGCCCTCGTCCTGCACTTCGATGCTTCCATTCTCGAATTGCGGCCAGCGGTTCACGGCGGGCCGCCCGGCCAGCCGTATACCCCACGGCGAATGCGGCGTGGGCCGCGGATCGTAGCGGGCGGCCGGGCTGTCTACCAGCGCGGCCAAAGCGGCGTCGCGGTCGGCTTTCATCGGATTGACGCGGAGATCGAGCGGAGCCGGCCGGTTGAGGGAGGCCATCAGTTGCTCGGCAGCCTCGAGGCGACCCAGGCGTTCGTCAAGCCAATCGGGCATGCTGGCGCGTACCGCGCGCGGCAGCGTGGCGGGGTCGATGCGCCCCACCCGGCGCAGCCATTCGTCTTCGTCGGCCGCCAGGCCATCGGACAGGGCCTCGACCCCGCGCGTGGCCGCCAGGCCCAGGATGGCCAGGCGCCGCGAAGCCGCCCCGCTGCCGCTTTCAGCCAGCTGCCGGTAGCGGCGCAAATTCCGCAAGACGTCGTAGACCGCTTCGGCGACTTCACCACGGTCGCGCCCCCCCAGTGCCGGATGGGCGCGGAACCAGTGCGACAGCACCGCGTCCGCCGGGTAGCGCCATTGCAGGATTTCGCCAAGCACACGGTGGACCTGATCGATGCGTATGGCGGCGGGCGGCATGCGTGGCTGCCATGCCCCGGGCTCAGCCGCGCGTCGCTCAGGTGCGCGGCCTTGTCCGCCACGCGGGGGCCGCTGCGTGGATGACGACCCTGCGCGGGGCCGGGAAACGGAATTCTTGCTCATGGTGCTTCCAATGGAGGCCTGCGCGCCTGCGCGCGGGCCGGTAAGACTGCAAAAGATGCGGGGGTCAGTCCAGCCCGCATCCCGTGAATAGACGTTTCGGCTCGCCGTCGACCTCGACCCGTTGGTCGGGCGTCAGCCGTACGCGACCTTCGGCCAGCCACCGCGCCGCAGCGGGATAGGCCTGGTGCTCGACCTGCAGCACGCGTTGCGCGAGTGTGTCGGGTGTGTCGCCGGCCAATACCGGCACGCAGCCCTGCGCGATGATAGGCCCGTGATCGAGCACGGGGGTGACAAAATGCACCGTGCACCCATGCAGGCGCACACCGGTGGCCAAAGCCTGCGCATGCGTATGCAAGCCCGGGAACATGGGCAGCAGCGACGGGTGGATGTTCACCAGCCTGCCCGCGTAATGGTTGACGAAGGCGGGAGTCAGCACGCGCATGAAACCGGCCAGCAGTACGTAGTCGGGCTGGTGCTGGTCGATTTCGCTGGCCAGCGCAGTGTCGAAAGCTTCGCGGCTGGGAAAGTCTTTATGGTACAGCGCGCCGGTAGCGATGCCCTGCTCGCGCGCCCACTGCAGACCGGCGGCGTCGGGCCTGCTGGCGATGACCGCGCAGACCGAGGCCGGCCACGCCTGGTCGCGACAGGCCCGGACCAGCGCTTGCATGTTGCTGCCCCGACCGGAAATCAGGATGACCAGGCGGCGCTTAGAGGGTGACGATTCAGGCAAGATGAGATATTCCAAAGGCAAGCCAACCCAAAATTGTAAACTCTCGGTCGTGAAAACCTCGCTGCACTTTTATCGCTCCGCCCCGCCCCCCGGCCGGCGGTTGCCCTGCGCCCTGACCATCGGCAACTTCGATGGCGTGCATCGCGGGCACCAGGCCATTCTTGCGCGCGTGCGGCAGGCGGCGCGCGACCGCGGCCTGGTACCCGGCGTCATGACGTTCGAGCCGCATCCTCGCGAGTACTTCGCCACGCTCAATCAGCGGCCCGAGCTCGCTCCCACGCGAATCTCGGGCCTGCGGGACAAACTCGAAGCCCTGGCGTGCCAGGGCATGGCGCAGGTCGTGATCGAACGATTCGATGCGCGCCTGGCCGAAATGTCCGCCAATTCCTTTATCGAAGACCTGCTGGTCACGGGCCTGCAGACGCGCTGGCTGCTGGTGGGCGAAGACTTCCGGTTCGGGCGCAAGCGCAGCGGCGACATCGACCTGCTGCGCGAGGCGGGCATGGTGCATGGCTTCGAGGTGCAGACGCTGGCCGACATCACCGACCAGCACGGCCATCGGGTGTCCAGCTCCGAAGTCCGCACCGCGCTGGCCGTCGGCGATCTGGCTCGCGCCCAGGACCTGCTGGGCCGGCCGTTCCAGATCAGCGGGCACGTGATCCACGGCCAGAAACTGGGCCGCACGCTTGGGTATCCCACGCTGAATCTGCGCGTGGCCCCCCGCTGCGCCGCGCGTTCGGGCATCTACGTAGTGCGGGTGCACGGCCTGGGCGAAGGCCCGCGGCCGGGTGTGGCCAGCCTGGGCGTGCGTCCCACGGTGGAAGACCACGGACGCGTGCTGCTCGAATCCCACCTGCTGGATGGGCCCGCCGACGCATACGGTAAACTCGTGCGTGTCGAATTCCTGCACAAATTGCGGGACGAAGAAAAATTTCCTGATCTCCCTTCCCTGACTGCCGCCATCGCCGAAGACGCGCGAAACGCGCGCGCCTATTTTGCCGTTCATGGACTATAAAAAAACCCTCAACCTGCCCGATACCGCCTTCCCGATGCGGGGGGATCTCGCCAAGCGCGAACCAGCCTGGGTTGCCCAGTGGGAAGAAAACCGCGTGTACCAGGCCATCCGCGCGGCCAGCCGTGGACGGCCGCGGTTCGTGCTGCATGACGGCCCGCCTTACGCGAACGGCGACATCCATATCGGGCACGCGGTCAACAAGATCCTGAAAGACATCATCGTCAAGAGCCGCAACATGGCCGGCTACGATGCGCATTACGTGCCGGGCTGGGACTGCCACGGCATGCCCATCGAGATCCAGATCGAAAAGAAGCACGGCAAGCACCTGCCCGTGACCGAGGTCCAGGCCAAGGCGCGCGCCTATGCGCTCGAGCAGATCGACCGCCAGCGTAAAGACTTCAAACGCCTCGGCGTGCTCGGTGAATGGGATCGGCCCTACCTGACCATGAACCACGCCAATGAAGCGAACGAAATCCGTGCGCTGGGCGCCATTCTGCAGAAAGGCTACGTGTTTCGCGGCTTGAAGCCGGTGAACTGGTGCTTTGACTGCGGATCGGCGTTGGCCGAGGCCGAGGTCGAGTACGCCGACCGTGTCGATCCGGCCGTGGACGTGGCGTTCCCGTTCGCCGACAAGGCGCGCCTGGCCGCGGCCTTCGGGCTCGATGCGGTGGACGACGGGGCCGCCGTGATCTGGACCACCACACCGTGGACGATTCCGGCCAACCAGGCGCTGAATGTGCACCCCGAGCTCGAGTACGCCCTGGTGCGGGTGTCGCCGGCGCCCGCGCACGGCCCATTGCTGCTGCTGGCCCGCGAACGCATCGAGACCTGCCTGCAGGCCTGGGGCCTGCAGGGCGAAGTGGTCGCCACCGCCCCGGGCGCGGCGCTGTCGGGCCTGACCTTCCACCATCCCTTGGCACACGCCGATGCCGGCTACGCGCGCACCTCGCCCATCTACCTGGGCGACTACGTCACCCTCGACGCCGGTACCGGCATCGTGCATTCGGCGCCCGCCTATGGCATAGAAGACTTCGTTTCGTGCAAGGCCCACGGGCTGGCCGACGATGACATCCTCAACCCGGTGCTGGGCGACGGCAAGTACGCGGACAGCCTCCCGCTCTTCGGCGGCCTGAGCATCTGGGATGCCAATCCCCGTATCGTCGAGACCCTCAAGGCTGCGGGCTCGCTGATGCATGTGCAGAAACTTTCGCACAGCTACATGCATTGCTGGCGCCACAAGACCCCGGTGATCTACCGCGCAACCAGCCAGTGGTTCGCCGGCATGGATGTCAAGCCGGCGGACGGCGGCCCCTCGCTGCGGGAATCCGCCCTCGCGGGCATCGATGCCACGGCGTTCTATCCCGCCTGGGGTCGCGCTCGCCTGCACTCCATGATCGCCAATCGGCCCGACTGGACCCTGTCGCGGCAGCGTCAATGGGGCGTTCCCATGGCCTTCTTCGTGCACAAGGAAACCGGTGCGTTGCATCCTCGTACGGCCGAGCTGCTCGAACAGGTGGCCCAGCGCGTGGAACAACATGGCATCGAAGCCTGGCAATCGCTCGACCCGCGCGAGCTGCTGGGCGACGAAGCCGACGACTACGTAAAGAACCGCGACACGCTCGACGTGTGGTTCGATTCGGGCACGACCCACGCCACCGTTCTGGGCGGCAAGGACCAGGTGCTGGGCGGTTCGCATGGCGCCGAACTGGCCTGGCCGGCCGACCTCTACCTGGAAGGCTCGGACCAGCATCGCGGCTGGTTCCACTCTTCGCTGCTGACTGGCTGCATGCTGTACGGCCAGCCCCCTTACAAGGCATTGCTGACGCACGGCTTCGTGGTCGACGGGCAAGGCCGCAAGATGAGCAAGTCGGTCGGCAACGTCATCGCCCCCCAGAAGGTGTCCGACTCTCTTGGCGCCGAGATCCTGCGCCTGTGGGTCGCTTCCACCGATTACTCGGGCGAGCTGTCGATCTCCGACGAGATTCTCAAGCGGGTGGTGGAAGGCTATCGACGCATCCGCAACACCCTGCGTTTCCTGCTGGCGAACCTGGCCGATTTCGATGCAGTGAACCATTCGGTCCCCTATGGCGAGCTGTTCGAGATCGACCGTTACGCCCTGGCGATGACGGCGCAGATGCAGACCGACGTGCTGGCCCACTACGAGCGCTACGACTTCCATCCGGCGGTGTCGCGGCTGCAGACATTCTGCTCAGAGGACCTCGGGGCCTTCTACCTGGATATCCTCAAAGACCGCCTGTACACGACGGCGGCCGGCAGTCTGGCCCGCCGGTCCGCCCAGACGGCATTGCTGGACATCACGCAGGCGCTGCTGAAGCTGATGGCACCGATCCTGTCGTTTACCGCCGAGGAAGCCTGGAAGACGCTGGCCGATTCGGCCCTTCAGCATCAGGCCGATGTGGCGCGCGTCACGATCTTCACCGAGGTCTATCACACGCTGCCGCCCGACGCCGATCCCGATGCCCTGGTCTCGAGATGGGCCCGCCTGCGCGCCATACGCGCCGAGGTGCAGCGCAAGCTCGAAGAAGTGCGCACGGATGGCGGCATCGGATCCTCGCTGCAGGCCGAAGTGGACCTGTACGCCGACGGGGACGATCTCGCGCTGCTGCAGAGCCTGGGCGACGACCTGCGCTTCGTGCTCATCGTCTCGCGCGCCACGGTGCACGCTGGCGCGGGAGAACTGCGCGTGGAAATTGCCCCGTCCGCCCACAAGAAGTGCGAACGCTGCTGGCACTGGCGACTCGACGTGGGTGCAGATGCCGAGAATCCCGACATCTGCGGCCGCTGCGTGAGCAACCTGTTCGGCGCGGGTGAAGCGCGTGACAAGGCCTGACGCCATGGCAGGCACCCCGGCCGGCCCTACGTCCGGCGCCGCCCGCCCGGTGCGCGGCATCGGACGCTGGCTTGCGCTGGCGGCCGTCATCATCGTTCTGGACCAGCTCACCAAGCTGTATTTCGACGCCGCTTTCGACTACGGCGAGCGTCTGAACGTGCTGCCGATATTCGACTTCACGCTGATGTACAACCGCGGGGCGGCGTTCAGTTTCCTGGCGGACCAGCCCGGCTGGCAACGATGGTTCTTCACAGCGCTGGGCATCGTGGCGGCCGTGGTGATCGTATGGCTGCTGCGTCGCCATCGCGACCAGCCGCGCTTTTGCCTGGCGCTCACCCTCATCCTGGGGGGTGCGCTGGGCAACGTAATCGACCGCATGGCCTATGGCCACGTCGTCGATTTCCTGCTTTTCTACTGGAACGACTGGTACTACCCCGCGTTCAACGTGGCCGACATCTGCATCACCTGCGGCGCCGTGCTGCTGGTGCTTGACGAGCTGCTGCGCGCACGCCGCCCGCGCAGCGCTTAAAATTGCCACATTTCCTTCACCGCTCCGACTGACGGCGCCTCCGCGCCGGCCCGCCATGCTCGATCTTGCACGTAAACGCATTGTTCTCGGCCTGACCGGCGGCATCGCCTGCTATAAGATCGCCGAACTCGTTCGCCGCCTGACCGAACAAGGGGCCGTCGTCGACGTCGTCATGACCGAGGCCGCCACGCATTTCATCACGCCGGTCACCATGCAGGCCTTGTCCGGGCGGCCGGTGTATCTGGATGCCTGGGACGCGCGCGTCGGCAACAACATGGCGCATATCGAGCTCACCCGGGGGGCAGATGCCGTGCTGGTGGCGCCTGCAAGCGCCGACTTCATGGCCAAGCTGGTACACGGCATGGCCGACGACCTGCTCTCCACACTATGCCTGGCACGCGCCTGTCCCCTTCTGGTGGCGCCCGCCATGAATCGCGAGATGTGGGCGAATCCGGCCACGCAGCGCAACGTGGCCCAATTGCGCGCCGACGGCGTCGCAGTGCTGGGGCCGGCATCGGGGGAGCAGGCTTGCGGTGAAACCGGCGATGGCCGCATGCTGGAAGCGCACGAACTGCTGGCCGACCTGGTGGCTTTCTTCCAACCCAAAGTGCTCGCCGGCCGGCACCTGCTGCTGACTGCCGGACCCACATCCGAGCCGGTAGACCCGGTGCGCGTCCTGAGCAATCGTTCGTCCGGCAAGACGGGATATTCACTGGCTCGCGCCGCGCGCGAAGCCGGCGCGCGGGTCACGCTCGTCACCGGAGCGACGGCGCTGGCGATTCCTCGAGGGGTGACTGCCCTGCCCGTCACGACCGCGCGCCAGATGCATGATGCCGTCATGGCCAATGCGCACGACGCCGACGTCTTCATCGCCGTCGCCGCCGTGGCCGACTGGCGCGTCAAGAACGTCAGCACGCAGAAGTTGAAGAAGACCTCTGAAGGCGGCGGCGCCCCGGTCATGGAATTCGAACCCAATCCTGACATCCTGGCCGAGGTCGCGAAACTGCCCAATGGTCCGTGGTGCGTGGGCTTTGCTGCCGAGACCGAGAAGCTGGCCGAACACGCCGAAGCCAAACGGCTGCGCAAGGGCATTCCCCTGCTGGTGGGCAACCTGGCCCACAAGGTGATGGACGCCGACACCACCGAACTGGTGCTGTTCGACGCCCAGGGCACCCATCCGCTGCCCGCAGGCTCCAAGCTGGAGGTGGCCCGCCGCCTGATCGCCGAGATCGCGGCACGTCTGCCCTGAAGGCGGCGGCCGGACCGGCCTCAGCCCGCAGCGGGACTGAGCCTCGCGTCGGCCGGACCGCCCCCCTTGATCAGCCTGGCCAGCAGCGCCACGATTGCCAGCGTCAGGATGACTCGACCCACGAGAATGATCCAGATATCGGCGCCCAGCGTCAGCAGCAACGCGGTGTCTTCGATCAATGAATGCGAAAGCGAGATCCAGGCCAGGGCCAGGAATCGGGTACGGGCCGGCAACTGGTTCTTGTCCGCTTCTTCGATGATGAGCGCGCCGCCGTAGCTCAGGCCCAGCAGGACACCGACCGTGGTCACGGGGGCCACGCGGGCGTCCAGGCCCGACACCCGCAGCAACGGCATCAGCATCGCGGTGATGGCGCGAGTCAGGCCGACACGTTCGAAGATGTCCAGCAAAACCAGCAACGCAACAATGACGCCATAGGTGAAAAGCAGCGATACGGCCGTGCTGCGCAGCCACCCCAGTACGCCGCCCGCACCTGGATCGCTTTCGAGGGCCGAGCCTTGGAGCCAGCCCAATGACACCGGATCCTGCAACCAGCCGCCCCAACGGCAGGCCCACGCGACAATGGCCGCGTACAGGACGGCCGCGCCGACGCGCAATGCGGCAGTGCCCCAGAAGCTGGCACCGGCGCGGCGCACAATGGCTTGCTCCACCGGCAGCCCGTGCGCAAACAGCACCATCGCGCACAGCACGCTCAATTGCGCCACCGTGAAGTCGAGCTGAGGAGCCAGGCTGATCATGGCGGCGATGGCGCCGTACACGCCTACGCACATGCCCGCGACCCAGATCATGCCCGCCTCGGGCGGCAGATCGACCAGGGCCATGGCCGGTGCAATCAGCCGGCCCAGGGCGTCGACCCAGCCCAGCCACTGCCCCAGCTGAACCAGCACCATGACAGGCAGCATGACCTTGACCAGAACCAGGAAAAGATGACGGCTGCGGCGGAACAGATTGACAAGATAGGGCACGACTACATCCGGGGTTGAAAGCGGAAATCCGCAGGCGCCAGCATAGACCAGGCGCAACGAAATAGGCTTGCATTACATTGCGCAGGACGCACATTTATTGTGCTAACTTGCCGTACAGACACAATTTCTCGCCGCCATGACCCTGGATGCGCTCGATCACCGCATATTGGCCCAGCTGCAGCGCGACGCCGATCTTTCGAACGCGGCGCTGGCCGCGCGCATCGGCCTGTCACCCTCGGCCTGTCTGCGCCGCGTGGAACGGCTCAAGAAGCAAGGCGTCATCCGCCGCATCGTGGCGGTGGTCGACCCCGCCAGGGTGGCGCATGGCCTTTCAGCCATTGTGACCGTCGAATTCGCCCGCCACGGATCGGTGCACCGTCAGGAATTCCTGGCGCGCGTGCGCAGGGAAGCCACGGTGACCCAATGCTATATGGTGACGGGCGACGTCAGCTGCGTACTGATCGCGCACGTGCGCGACATGGACGACTACCTGGCGCTGGCCGAGCGGCTCTTCGAGTGCGACGACAATGTCCAGGCGTTCTACACCCACATCGTGATGCAGACCATCAAGCACGAACCCGGCATAAGCATTTAGCGTGGCCCGACCCGCGCTACGGCGCGGGATCGACGCGCAGGGCTTCTGCCGACCATTCGGCCAGCGGCAGCGGCGTCGCGCTGTCAACGATTCTTGCCAGCACTTGTTGCATCTGCGGCCAGCCGCCTCGCGCGCTGGGCCAACGGCGCGGCGTCACGGCCCGCCAGACTCCCTGCTCGTCGCGTTCGGCCATGACGAAGCGGAAGGTGTAGTGGCCGGCGACACCCATGCGCAGGTCCGTCACCACCAGCACATTGCCAAATACGTCATAGCGCAGCCAGTCGGCCGTGAACCATCGCAGCCGCTCGTGCAGTGCGACGCCATCGAGAACCTGCCCCTGCTCAAGATTCAGCGGCAAAGCCAGCATCTCGGGCGGATCCCGATCGAGCCAGCCGCTCACCGCCTCGAAATACTGGCCATGCCCGTCTTTCGCGATGACTCGCCACAACAGCGTATTGAAGGGCATGGGGGTGGCCAGGACCGCCGTGAGCTCTACCCCTTGCTGCCGCAGCGCCTGCTCGACCCGGTGCTCGGCGTGCCAGCGCCCCGCCAGCGACACGCCCAGGTAGGCAGTGGTCAACACCAGCATGGCCGCCACGACCCGGCGCACCCGGGCCGTGCAGCCGGCTATGGCGGCCGTGAGTACGGCTATCGTCAGCGGCAGTGTGTAGACCGGGTCGATGATGAATACGGCCGACCAGCTTTCCGGAATGCTGGGCCAGGGCCAGAACAACTGCGTGCCGTACACCGTGAACGCATCCAGTATCGGATGAGTCAGCAATACCAGGAAAAGCGTCAGAAACAATCGCCGCCCGCTGTAGGGGGCCTGCGGCCACTTTCTTCGAGTCAGCCAGGCCAGGACAGCGGCCAGCGCCGTCAACACAAAAACAGAATGCGAAAAACCGCGATGGTAGGTAAAGAGCGATACCGGATCGGGATAGCGCATCAGCACGTCGAGGTCGGGCAAAGTGGCCAGCAAACCGCCATACAGCAAGGCTTTGCGGCCCTGGTAGCGTCCCAGCAACGTGCCCTGGATGCCGGCGCCGAGCACCGCTTGTGTCAAGGAATCCATATGCTTGTGGTGAACTTCTATAGAGGGGATGGCGGCCCCGCGGTGACGGCGCGAACTGGGCGGCGCGGGCAGGCGTTAAGATACCGCATCGGCCAGGATGGTTTCATGCAGGCCCGGCGGCGCCTCGCGCAACAACATTCTTCCAGGAAAGCAACCCATGGCCATCGATGGCGAACCCGAAGACGGCGATTTCGTACGCTATATCGAGAACCTGAACCGGCAGGCGGGCTCCCCCGGGCAGGTCTTAACCTCGCAGAAGGGCCGAGGCAGCCGCGGTCGGCGCGCGCGCCCTGCCCCTCCCGGGATGTTGGGCGCTTCCGTCCCGACCGCGCCGGCGCCCGGCGACGCGGATGCTCGACCTGCACCCGCCACCCTGGCCGGCCGCACCGCCCAACGGCGCATCGCCCTGGGCCTCACCGTCGCTGGCGCCTTTGCGCTGTGGCATGCGGTGCGCCTGCTCATGTACGCGCTGGAGTTCGACCCTATCGAATTCGGCGACCTGGTCCCGGCGATCTTCCTGGCCATCTGCGCCTTCATGCTCTTCAAGGCCGGCAGCCGTCTGCGCGCCGGCCAGCAGCGCAGCCCGTTACCCACGCTGCCGCCCCTGTCCACGCTGCCGCCCGACAAGCGCCGGGCCTGAAGGCGCCCAAGTGCTAACATTTCCGACCCCTGGCGACACGCCAACTGACATTGCGGAGCACACGTGAGCGAGATCCCGGCCGGACTGACCGAAGCCCAGGCGGCAACCATGCTGAAACTGCAGGACCGCCTCAACAGCATCATCAACCCCCAGTGGGTCGAAGGCGGCGCCCGCTTCCTGCGGGCCGCATTCGTCGAGTCGGCCGAAGCGCTTGAACACTATGGGTGGAAGTGGTGGAAAAAACAGACCATCGACCTGCCCCAAGTGCAGATGGAACTGATCGACATCCTGCACTTTTATCTGTCGCACACCCTCGTGACCGCGAAAGGTTCGGCCGCCGATGCCGCCCTGCTGCTGGTCGCCGACCTGAATGCCCCGGACGCCATCGTGCTGGACGGAAACGCGTACGCGCTGGATGAACTCGATGTGCCGCAATTGCTCGAGCTCATCGGCGGCCTCGCGGTATGCGGCCGCGCCAGCTATAAAACGCTGGAATGCGCCATGGCGCGCTGCGGATTGACCTGGAACGATGCGTTCACCCAATACGTCTCGAAGAATGTGCTGAACATCTTCCGCCAGGAAAACGGCTATAAGGCGGGCACCTACGTCAAGATATGGCAGGGCGAAGAAGACAATGTAGTGCTTGCCCGCCTGATGGCCGGCCTGGATCCCAACCGGGCCGACTTTGCCGAAGCCTTGCATGGCGGCCTGGGGCAGGCTTACAGCCAAGCGCGTTAGACCGGCCGCCGCACCGGCTTGCGCTGAGGCGAGGCAAGAGCCCCCGCGCGTCCCGTTCCATCTGGCGCGGCGGCCCGGGCGAGCTGTCAGGTCGCCCGGCCGTGGGGGTTCAGCCGAGCCCCCGCGGCCGCTAGGCGGCTTCGATCACGGTCTGCAGGAATTGCCGGGTGCGCTCTTCCCGGGGGTTCGAGAACAGCACGCTGGATTCGGCGTCTTCGACAACATTGCCCTGGTCAAAGAACAACGTCCGATCCGAGCTGCGTTCGGCGAACCCCATCTGGTGGGTCACGATGATCATGGTCATGGTGCGTTGGGCGGCCAGGTCGCGCAGAATCTGCAGGATTCCGCCGACAAGTTCCGGATCCAGTGCCGAAGTCACTTCGTCGAACAACATGATTTCCGGACGCATCGCCAGGGCGCGCGCGATGCCCACACGCTGCTTCTGACCGCCCGACAATTGCGCGGGATACGCGTCCAGCTTGTCACCCAGCCCCACCAGTTCCAGGTATTCGCGGGCGCGCTGCGCGGCCTCGTTGCGGGTCAGGCCCGCGACGTACATGGGCGCTTCCATTACATTGCCCATCGCGGTCTTGTGCGGAAAAAGGTTGAAGTGCTGGAAGACCATGCCTATCTTGCCGCGCACGCGCCGGACGTGGGCCGAGTTCGGGCCGGCGGTGCGCCCCTGCGCGTCGACCCACATCGATTCATCGTCGATGAGGATCTCGCCGCTGCTGGGGCGATCAAGCGTCATCAGCAAGCGCAGCAGCGTCGATTTGCCGGACCCCGACGGGCCGATCACCGACACCGTCTGCCCGGCGGGAATTTCAAGATTGATGCCGCGCAGCACCTCGATTTCCCCATAGCGTTTGCACAAGTTCTTCAGGCGTATGCTTGAGCTCATCGCGAGCCTCCGAATTGTTTCAACCAGGCCTCGAGGCGGCGTACGCTCCATGCGGCGCCCAGGCTCAATACCAGGAACAGCACGCCTACCAGCGTCAATGGCTCGGTATAGCGGAAGGTGGCCGATCCTATGATCTTGCTCTGCTGCAGCAGCTCGACCACCGTAATGGCCGACAGCAGCGGCGTGTCCTTGAACATGGCCACCAGATAATTGCCGAGCGCCGGCACCACCGGCGGAATGGCCTGCGGCAGAAGCACGCCCACCGCCGTGCGCCAGGGTGACATGTTCAGCGCCGTTGCAGCTTCCAGCTGACCACGTGGCACGGATTCGATGCCCGCCCGGAAGACTTCCGCGCAATAGGCCGCATAATGCACGCCGAGGGCAAGAATGCCCGTGGCCAGCGGTGACATCTGCACCCCGCTTTGCGGCAGCACATAGAACAGAAAGTACATCTGCACCAGCAGGGGCGTGCTGCGCACGAACTCGATCAGCAGCGCGACCGGCGCCGATATCCAGCGAAGCCGCACGCGTCTCAGCATGGCCAGCACGAGGCCAAGAACCACGGCGAGCAGCATGCCCAGCAAGGTGGCCTGCACAGTGATGATCAGCGCAGAACCCAGCGCGGGCAGGATTTCCCAGGCAAAAGCCCAATCGAAGATAGGATTCATCGGACCCGGAACCTCCGCTCGAGCAGGCGGATGCCCATCGTGATCACCAGCGCCACGGCAAAGTACAACACCAGCAGCAGCACAAAGATTTCTGTGGTGCGCAATGTCTCGGCGCGCAGCATCTGTCCACGGAAAGTCAGATCGGTGATCGTAATCAGCGAGACCAGCGCAGTGTTCTTCAGCAGCTCGATCAGCAGATTGCCGGTAGGCGGCAGCATGGCCGGAAAGGCCTGCGGCAGGACGATGCGCCGCATGATCTGCGCAGAGGTCATGTTCAGCGCCACCGCCGCCTCTCGCTGCCCCGAGGCGACAGCCACGATGGCGCCCCGCACGACTTCAGCGCCGTAGGCCCCCGCGTTGGCGGCCAGCACCACAATGCCCACCGTCACCGCCGGAAGCTTCAGGCCGAACAGCGGCAATACATAATAGAACCAGAACAACTGCACCAGCGCCGAAGTGCCGCGGAACACCTCGACGTACGCCAGCGCGGGCCAGCTGACCCACCGATGCGGCGACAGCCGCGCCAGCCCCGCCGCCAGGGCCAGCGGCACGGCCAACACCGCGGCACCGACAGTGATGCGCAGCGTCATCGACAGGCCGTCCAGCAAGGGCGGCAGCAGCCCGGCCATCCCTTCTATCGAGATCGCCATGCCTTACTGGCCATTCGCCGCGCACAACTTCGCCGCCGTGATATCGCCGGGCAGCTCCGTCTCCGTGAAACCGAACGGCTCGACCAGCTTGGCGTGCTCTTCCGTCCCGATGAACTTGGCGAGTTCGGCGTTGAAGGCGTCGACGAAGGCCTGGTCGTCCTTGCGGAAGGCAAATGCTCCATAACCTCGCACACTCTTGCCGTCGATGACGGGATCGGTGAAGGGCTCGGCCTTCTCCAGGTCGCCCGTGGCGGATTTCTTCATCAGGTCGTTGACTGTCATTGCCGTGGCGGCATAGGCATCCGCCCGCCCCGCCTGGACGCCGGAAAGCGCACTCACCACGTCCGGGAACACCACGACGCGGTCGGTCGGGATGTCCATCTTGCGGGCATATTCGCTTTCGATGGCGCCCACCACCACGCCCAGGCGCACACCGTCCTGCTTGGCCACGTCTTCATAGCTGTGCAGGCCCTTTGGGTTGCCCTTCTGCACCAGGAATGATTCGCCCACACCATAGGTCGGATTCGAAAATGCGGCCTGTTGGCAGCGTTCCGGGGTTACATACATACCCGCCGCAATGATGTCGAAGCGTTTGGCCTGAAGCCCCGGTATCAACGAACCAAATTCCGTCAGTACCCCTTCCACTTCATCGATGCCCATGCGTTTGAGCACCACGCGCGCAATTTCGACCGCTTCGCCGGTAATGCGGTTTTCGGCGCTGTCCATATACGCATAAGGCGCCTCGTTGGCGTAGCCGATGCGGATCTTGCCGGCTGCCTTGGCGGCCTCCAGCGTGCTCTGGGCAGTAGCGGGCGGCGCGCTGGCTCCCGCCTTGGCCGCCGGGTCTTCAGATCCCGAATCCGAGCATGCCGCCATCAACCCCAGACTCAGTGCCATGACGGCCCATTTCATCGTGCCCAGTATGCGTCCCATGCGCGACTCCCTTTGAAGATAGTTATGTACAAAACCAATTCACGCGAAATAGTACGTCAATCAATCATTTCAACACAAACCATATGGCGACAAAAAAGGCAGGCCGATGGCCTGCCTCGCGGCTGATCACGTGTAACGGGCGTGGGCGGCGGGCTTGCATGCCCGCGCCCTTCAAAATTTGTTACTGTGCGTAGGAAAAGCGGCCATTACGAATGACGCCCATCACGCGGGCGCGTTCATCGAAGCCCTGGTGATCGGTTTTCGAGATATTGAACACGCCGTTCGGCACCACCAGATCCTGTGTGGTTTCGAGCGCGTCGCGCAGCGCGGCACGGAATTCCGGAGTGCCAGGCGTCGCGCCGGTCTTCAGGGCACGGCCCACGGCCGAATCGAGCAGCATCCAGGCGCCGTAGGCATCGCCGGCAAACTGAGTCAGCGTGTTGGCGCCATATTGCGCTTCATATTTGTCCGCGAACTCAACGGCCACCTGCTTCACGGGGTTGCTGTCAGGCAGTTCACGGGCGACCACTCCCGGCCCGGTGGGGAACAAAGTGCCCTCTACATCTTTTCCGCCCACCTGCAGGAATTCGAGCGTACCGATTCCGTGTGTCTGGTAGATGGCGCCCTTGTAGCCCCGTTCGACCAGCGTCTTTTGCGGCAAGGCGGCAGGCGTGCCGGAACCGGCGATCAGGATTGCGTCGGGTTGGGCCGACATGGCCTTGAGCACCTGGCCCATCACCGACGCATCGTTACGCTGGAAGCGCTCGTGCGCCACGAGTTCGAGGTCGTTGCCGGCCGCCTTGCTGAACTCGCTCCACCAGCTGTCGCCATACGAATCGGCGAAACCGATGAAGGCGACCTTCTTCAGGCCCTTGCTGCGCATGTCTTCGACCAGCGCGGTGGCCATCAACGAGTCGTTCTGCGGCATCTTGAATGCCCAGCGGCGCTTGGGATCATCGGCCGGCTCGACAATGACGGCCGAGGCCGCAAGGGCCACCATGGGCGTGCCTGTTTCTGCCAGCACGTCCAGGCCCGCCAGCGCGGCGGCTGTGATGTTGGGGCCGACAATCGCGTCGACCTTGTCTTCCGAGGTCAGTTTGCGCATGTTCTTGACGGCACGGCTGACATCGGTGCCGTCATCCAGCACGATGTAGCGGGCCGGCTGCCCGCCCAGGGTGGCGGGCCAAAGGCGCAGGGCGTTATTGGTCTGGATGCCTATGGCGGCAGCCGGTCCGGTGGTCGACACATCGACGCCGATAACGACTTCGGCACGGGCCGACCAGGACAGCATCGGCAGAATGGTGGCGGCAATTGCGGCCAGGCGTAGCACGGGATTGGGCATGGGGATGTCCGGCAGAATGTTGAAGAAAGCCGCAGGGCGGGCGTGCAAGGCGCTATTTTGCCCCAGGCGCGCCGCTGGCGGGCCCCTGATTCGCTTCGTAGACCATCGCCGCCATGGTCAGATCTTCCAGTGCGCTGCCCACCGCTTTGAACACCGTGATCTCGCTGGCGTCGCGGCGCCCCGGCGCCCGTTCGGTGACCAGGTCAGTCAGCGTCCCGCGTATCGAAGCGGGCGACAGCACGCCCGCTTCGAAAGCGGCGAGCAGGTCGCCGGACTTCGTTGGCGCTTCCTCGGTGTCCACATAGACCTCGGCATTGGCAAAGCAGGCCGGGTCGGTTTCCTTCATGTCCGGCTTGAAGCTGCCGATTAGGTCGAGGTGAGTGCCCGGTTGCAGCCATTCGCCGCGAACCAGGGGTTCGGTAGACAAGGTGGCGCAGCTGATGATGTCGGCCTGGCGCACGCCCGACTCGAGACTGTCAATCGCCTGGGCGTCGAAACCCTGCTCGTTGAGCGACGCAGCGAGGGCCTGGGCGCCCGCAGCGCGCACGTTCCAGACCAGCACCTTTTCGATGGGCCGCACCGTGCGCATGGCATGGGCCACCAGCCCTGCAATACGCCCGGAGCCCACGATGAGCAGGACCTTGGCGTCCTGTCGCGCCAGATACGAGGCGCCGAGGGCCGCGGCTCCGGCGGTTCGATAGACGGTGACCACGTCGCCATCGACCTGCGCGAGCGGCACGCCGGTGCGCGCGCTGTACAAGGTGTACGCTGCGTGCAGGCCAGGCAGGCCCAGGCGGGTGTTGTCCGGGAATATATTGATGACCTTGACGCCGAAATAGCCCTGCTCGTTCCAGGCGGGCATGATCAGCGACGTGCCTTGAGCGCCCCCGGATTCAATGGCATGCACATGGCGCGGCGGCACAACAGCCCCCGCACGGAATGCTTCACGCAAGGCGGGAATGACGGCGGGAAACGTCAAGGCCCGACGAGTGCCTTCGGTATCGATAACTAACATGCAGGTCCTCCAGATAAGGACCTCATTATCGCCCGAGGCGCACATAACAAAATGCCAGTCGCGAGACTGGCATTCGTTCTGGCTGGGCAAGCCCAGATCAACGGTGCGGGTCGTGATAAGCCGAAATAGTGGGATGCACCTGCCTGGCGTGGTCCATGCCCCGCAGTATTTCACCCACCGCTTCGAGGAAGCTGGTGACCCGCAACTGTATCAGGCGCCATGCACTGGACGCCCCACTTTCCGGATGGCCCGGTTTCGCGGCCCTGCTGGTGGAATCTTCCATGACCTGCTCCTTGAGAGAATGAAAGGGCACCACACACTCATCGTAGACCTGTTGATGCTGCAACACAACATTAATTGATGCATCAGGGATTTTGTGGCATTTAACGCACAGATCCGGGTTCTATCGAAGGCGGCCGGCCGGGGCTGCGACCAGCAGAAAAAATATTGTGCAACGCAGCATGCCGATGAAAGGCAGCTCAGGGGGCATATCCCGCTGGCCGAACGCCGCGGGCATCCCGCCCCGGATAGCACCCCGACTCCGGCAAGCCCGCCAAGGATGGGTACCGTCAGCTCAACGTCCGGGTGGCGCCGGACGCGCAGGCGCATCAATGGCGCCGGCCGCGTCGGCCTGTGCAGACGGCGTCATCTTTCAAATCGGAGTGACGCCGCAGTGTCCGTTCGTCAGGGATGCTGCCATAGTCGCCGCCGGCAAGCCCAAGGGCCCGAACGTGCGATGCTGCGAAGCATCGCCCACCTCGGCCCGTGCGACCGGGGCCATCGTGAAGTTCGAGCGGCGGCGGTCAGCCCTGGTGGAGCAGATCGAGATCGACGGGCAAGGCGCGGTTCAGGGCCGACGCCACCTTGACGCGCAACTCGTTGCTGTGCGCGCGCCGGATCTCTCGTTTCACGTCGAGCAATTGCTGCGGGTGCATGGAGAATTCAGTCAGCCCCAGACCCAGCAGCAGTCGCGTGAGATGTGCGTCGCCCGCCATTTCACCGCAGACGGCCACCGGCTTGCCCAAACGTGCGCCTGCGTTGATGGTATTGGCCACCAGGCGCAGTACCGCCGGGTGCAGGGGATCGTACAGGCCGGCGACATCGTGATCGCCGCGATCGATGGCCAGGGTGTACTGGATGAGGTCGTTGGTGCCGATCGAGAGGAAATCCAGGGCCTGGGCAAAGGGTTCGATCGCTATCGCGACGGCAGGCACCTCGACCATGGCCCCGACCTCGAGGCGCTCGGCATAGGCCTGGCCGCGCGCATCGAGTTCCCGGCGCGCGGAATCTATTGCGGCAAGCGCTGCCGTGACCTCGTGCATGTGCGTGACCATGGGCAGCAGCAGCCGCACATTGCCATGCGCCGAGGCACGCAGAATGGCCCGCAACTGGGTGGCGAACATCTCCGGCCGCGCCAGGCAATACCGGATGGCGCGCTGGCCCAGCGCGGGGTTGGTGGCCACCGTGGCCTCATCATCGAGGGTTTTGTCGGCGCCGATGTCCAGCGTGCGTATGGTTACTGGGCGTGTACCCATCACGCGTGCCACCGAGGCATAGGCCTCGTACTGCTCCTCTTCGTCCGGCAGCGACTGCCGCCCCATGAAGAGAAATTCACTTCGGAACAGCCCGATGCCCTGGGCGCCGGCGGCCACCGCCGCCGCGGCTTCGTCGGGCAGTTCGATATTGGCGTTAAGAACGATGTCAATACCGTCGAGCGTCACGGCAGGTTCGTCGCGCAGCAGCGCCAGCTCGGCGCGCTCTGCGGCGTAGGCCACCTGCCGGCCGCGGTATTCCTGCAGCATGGCCGGCGCGGGGTTCAGGAGCACCACGCCCGTGGCCCCGTCGATGACCAACGTATCGCCATCGCGCACCAGGTCGCGCACATTGCCCAGCGCCACGACCGCCGGCACCCCCATGCTGCGCGCCACGATGGCGGTATGCGAGGTGGGCCCCCCCAGGTCGGTGACGAAGGCGGCAAAGCGTCCGCCCCGCAGGCGCAGCATGTCGGCCGGCGAAATATCGTGTGCCACGACCACCAGCGGCTCGTTGCCGTCGAGGTCGACGCCGTCCGCAAGCATGGCGCCACTGCCCGACAACACCTGCAGCACCCGCTCGATGACCTGCCTGACGTCGGCCCCGCGTTCACGCAGGTATTCGTCTTCCATGGCATCGAACTGCTCGCCCAGAATCTGCCCTTGCGTGGCCAAGGCCCATTCGGCGTTGTAGTGCCGCTCGGCGATCAGTGCGCGCGTCTGCTCAGCCAGCAACGGATCGGCCATCAACAGGCGATGCACATTCAGCATGGCGCCCAGTTCGCGCGGCGCATCGGACGGCAGCGTATCGACAATTTGCACCAGGTCTTGTTCGGCGCGCGCCAAGGCGTGGGTCAGGCGGTCGCATTCGGCGGCGACGTCGTCGGATGCTATCCGGTAATGGGCCACTTCCAGCGACGCAGCACCCATGACTACGGCGCGGCCAATGGCGTAACCGCGCGCGACGCCTTTTCCATGCAACGCCACCACGGCGCAGGGCGCCGCGGCGGGACGCAGGGGTGTGCTATTCGTGCTCACCGAATTTGCTGTCGAACAGGTTCTTGATTTCGGATAAGGCCTGGTCTGCGTCGGCGCCGGAGGCGTCGAGCCGGACGGTCACGCCCTTGCCGGCCGCCAGCATCATGACACCCATGATGCTCTTGGCGTTGACGCGCTGGGCGCCCCGAGAAATGAAGATCTCGCTGCCGAATTGACTGGCAAGCTGGGTGAGCTTGGCCGCTGCCCGCGCATGCAGGCCCAGCTTGTTGGAAATGACGATGTCTGAAATTGGCATAGAGATCAGGTAAGCACAGTCCGGCGCGGGCGGTTCCCGTGATGAAGGCGGCATGCCGCCATCGGACCTGCGCCATGCACCGACATGATATGGCAAAAATGGGGTGTTCAGTCTACTCGCAGACAGCCCTGGACGCCGCCAGCCAGGGCCTTTTCGCGCGTATCGGCCAGACTGAGGTCGCGCGAGGTCAATGCGCGCAGCAGCATCGAGGTATTCAGCCCCGCGACCACACAACACTGGATGCCGTGGGCCTGGGCGTCGGATACGGCGCGCTTGGCGATGTTCGCGGGAGTGGCACCGATGAGATCGGTCAGTACCAGCACCCCTGTACCGGTGTCGGCCGCGCGGATGTCGCGCAGGACCATAGGCACGCGGTCATCCGGCATGTCGTCGGGCTGAATGTCGTGCACTGCGATCTGCTCGCCCACGGAAGCCCCAAGCACGTGCTCGGCGAACTCGCGCATGGCCACTCCGAGTGGCGCATGCACCACAATAACGATGCCGGTCATGGCAAACCTTTAACTCGCTGCGCGTTCCAGAGCCTGGGCAAACGCGTCGGCAACATCGAAGCCGGTTTGCTCGGCGATTTCGACAAAACAGGTCGGGCTGGTGACATTCACTTCGGTGACGTAGTCGCCGATGACATCCAGCCCCACCACCAGCAGCCCGCGCGCAGCAAGCCGAGGAGCCACCACGGCCGCAATCTCGCGGTCGCGTTCGGACAAGGGTTGCGCCACGCCGCGACCACCGGCCGCCAGGTTGCCCCGGGTTTCGCCCGCCAGCGGAATGCGCGCCAGCGCAAATGGCACAGCAACGCCACCGATCAGCAGAATGCGCTTGTCGCCGTCGACGATCTCGGGGATGTAGCGCTGCGCCATGATCGTGCGGGTGCCGTCTTCGGTCAGCGTCTCGAGGATGGCATTGAGGTTCGGCTCGGCGGCCTGCAGGCGGAAGATGCCGGTTCCACCCATGCCGTCGAGCGGCTTGACGATGACGTCTTGATGTTGGGCATGGAACGTCTTGATGCGCGCCATGTCGCGGGTGACCAGCGTGGGCGCGGCGAGATCGGCGAACTCGGTAATCGCCAGCTTTTCGGGATGGTTGCGTATGGCGGCGGCGTCGTTGAAAACCTTCGCGCCCTGCGCCTGCGCATATTCGAGCATGTGCGTCGAGTAGACGTATTCCATGTCGAATGGCGGGTCTTTGCGCATCAGCACAGCGCCGAAGCGCGCCAACGGCACGTCTTGCGCGGCGCCAGTCTCGCGCCACCAGTCATGCCCGTGCAGGTCGGCGCCGTCGACCAGCTCGATGGGCGTCGTGCGCGCGCAGACCACGCCGGCGTCTATGAAAAGGTCACCCTGCAGCGCGACGCTGAGCGTATGACCGCGCGCCACCAGCGCACGCATCATGGCGACCGAAGTGTCTTTGTAGGCCTTCAGCCGCGGCAGGGGATCGATGATGAAGAGAACATGCATGGTATGGACGTCCGGGATGCGCGCGATGACATGCACCGGCGCGCCAAACCGACATCGTAGCGTAAATGACCGGCTGATGCCGATCGCTGCCACGCATGGCCGCGCAGGCGGATACCTGCGGCCATGCATGGAACTCGCGATCAGGCGGGCGAGTCGCCCTTGCCAGCGGCAGGACTCTTCTTGCGCGGGGCCAGCACCATGACCATCTGGCGCCCTTCGAGCTTGGGCATGGCTTCGACCTGGGCCAGTTCGGTCAGGTCGTCGCGCACGCGTTCGAGCACGCGCATGCCAAGCTCCTGGTGAGCCATTTCACGGCCGCGAAAGCGCAAGGTGACCTTGGCCTTGTCGCCCTCTTCCAGGAAGCGGCGCAGGTTGCGTAGCTTGACCTGGTAGTCGCCCTCGTCGGTCGCCGGGCGGAATTTGACTTCCTTGACCTGGATGACCTTCTGCTTGGAGCGGGCTTCGGCCTGCTTTTTTTGTTCCTGATACTTGAACTTGCCGTAGTCCATCAGACGGCAGACTGGAGGTTCCGCGTTGGGCGCGATTTCAACCAGATCCACGTCGGCTTGTTCGGACAGACGGAAAGCGTCGGCCAGCTTGACGATGCCGAGCTGTTCTCCGTCCAGACCTATCAGGCGCACCTCGGGGACGCGGATTTCACCGTTGATGCGATTGGCTTTTTCAGTGGCGATGTTGACGACTCCTAAAAGATTTAAGTAACGCTGCCTTCGGCTTGCACGACATTGCGGCGGGTGGCAACGTCTTCAGCCAGGCGGGTGGTAAAGGCTTCAAGCGGGATGACGCCAAGGTCGAGTCCCCCCAGGCCGCGGACGGCTACCGTGCCATTTTGCTTTTCTTTGTCACCCACGACAAGAATGTACGGCACCTTTTGCAGGCTGTGCTCGCGGATTTTACGAGTGATTTTTTCACCGCGCAAATCGGACTGAACCCTAAAGCCTTGTTTTTTCAGGGTTTGTGTTATTTGTGCGGCATAATCGGCTGACGGCTCGGATATACAGCACACCACGGCCTGCACCGGCGCAAGCCAGGGCGGCATCGCGCCGGCGTGGTTTTCGATCAACATTCCGATGAAACGCTCGAGCGAGCCGAGGATGGCCCGATGCAGCATGACCGGCGCGCGGCGCTGGTCCTGGGCATCGACGTACTCGGCTCCCAGACGCACCGGCATGGAAAAATCCACCTGCACGGTGCCACATTGCCAATGGCGGCCAATGGCGTCCTTCAGGGTGTATTCGATCTTGGGTCCGTAGAAAGCCCCCTCGCCCGGCGATATTTCGAATTCGCAGCCCGTGCGCCGCAGGCTTTCCATCAGGGCGGTTTCGGCCTTGTCCCAGATCTCGTCGCTGCCGATACGCTTCTCGGGGCGGGTGGCCACCTTGTACAGCACATCGTTGAAACCGAAGTCGCGGTAGACCTTCTGCAACAGCGCGGTGAAGTCGGCGCATTCGTCCTGCAGCTGGTCTTCGGTACAAAAGATATGGCCGTCGTCCTGCGTGAAGCCGCGTACGCGCATCATGCCGTGCAGCGAACCCGAAGGTTCATTGCGGTGGCACTGCCCGAATTCGCCATAGCGCAGGGGCAGCTCGCGGTACGAGTGCAGCCCTGCGTTGAATATCTGCACGTGACCGGGACAGTTCATCGGCTTCAGACCGTACACGCGGTTCTCGGACTCGGTCGTGAACATGTTTTCACGGTAGTTGTCCCAGTGTCCGGTCTTCTTCCAGAGCGACAGGTCGAGAATCTGCGGCGCCTTGACCTCCTGGTAGCCGTTGTCGCGGTAGACCGCCCGCATGTACTGCTCTACCTGTTGCCACAGCGCCCAACCCTTGGGGTGCCAGAAAATCAGTCCGGGCGCCTCGTCCTGGAAGTGGAACAGGTCGAGGTCGCGGCCGATCTTGCGATGGTCGCGGCGCTCGGCTTCTTCGAGCATGTGCAGGTAGGCGTCCTGCTCGTCTTTGGTGGCCCAGGCGGTGCCGTAGATGCGCTGCAGCATCTCGTTGTTGCTGTCGCCGCGCCAATAGGCGCCAGCCACCTTCATCAGCTTGAACACCTTCAACTTGCCGGTGGACGGCACGTGCGGGCCGCGGCAAAGATCGATGAAGTTGCCTTCGCGATAGAGGCTGAGCGTTTCGTTCGCGGGAATCGACGCGATGATCTCGGCCTTGTAGGCTTCGCCTATGCTCTTGAAATAAGCCACAGCCTCGTCGCGCGTCCATTCTTCTCGCGTGACGATTTCGTCTTTGCGCGCGAGCTCGGCCATTTTCTTTTCGATGGCTGTCAGGTCTTCAGGCGTGAACGGCCGCTTGTACGAAAAGTCGTAATAGAAACCGTTGTCGATGACCGGGCCGATGGTGACTTGCGCATCCGGGAACAGTTCTTTGACGGCGTATGCCAGCAAGTGCGCAGTGGAGTGACGGATCAGGTCGAGCCCATCGGGGTCTTTGGCGGTAATGATGGCGAGCTGCGCATCGCGCTCGAGGCGAAAGCTGGTGTCGACCAGCCGGGGTTCGCCGCCCGGCTCGGTGATGCGCCCGCCCAGGGCGGCCTTGGCCAGCCCGGTGCCAATGGACTGCGCAACTTCGGCGACCGTTACCGGCCCCGGAAACTGACGCTGAGAACCATCCGGCAATGTGATCTGTACCATCGAAAATTCCTGGGGAGAAACGAGAAACGCGGCTGTCCGCCGCGTTCCGTCTGGTTGCTTGCTGGGACTGCCATCTGCCTGACATGGCGAAACCCGACGCTGGAAAGCACTAACGCGACATGGTGCGGAAGTTTCCGGTCGTAGTTCGTGTCGGGCGAGAAATCATGCGCTAGGCCAAGAAAGCGAGCACGCGGGATGGCGTGCCAGTCGTCAAAGATTGTAGCATCCCCGCGTTTCGTGTGCCCAAACCCCGCGCGCGACGGAGCGCCGGCCGGAAGGATCACGGCCGCGTATCCGGCTGTGCCACGGAAAAGTCTTATTTTGAACAGGCGTCGATCTGACCCGCCACAACCCCGATACGCTCCGCGCACTACGTGCCCTACTGTGGGCACGCCGCCCCGCCATTTCGAATCATGCCGCCCTTCCGCTCCCCTACTTCCGCCGCGCCGGCGTCTCTGCCAAGTCCGGTGGGGCGCCGCTACATGCTGCTGTCCGGCACGCAAGAGCGTGTGCGGGTCGCCATACTCGACGACCACCCGGTCATCACGCTGGGCGTGGCGGCTTATCTCAGGTCGCAGCCCGACTTCGATATCGTGCACGCCGAAACTGCGTCCGAGATCTTTCTCGGAAAGCTGGCGCGCCAGCCCTGCGATATTGCCATCGTCGATTTTTACCTGCCGCGCCAGGCATGGGACGGCATGGATTTCATCCGCAGGCTGCGCCGGCACCATCCCAAGATGGTGGTCATCACCTTCTCGGCCGGTGCGCCCGCCGAGACCGAATATGCGGCGTTCCGGGCCGGTGCCCACGGGTATCTGCCCAAGTCGGCCCCGCTGCCCGTGCTGGTAGAGGTGATGCGGGCCGCCTGCAGTCCGCAGCATGGCCAACGGTTCATCACCCACAAGAACGGCGCCCTGCATACGGCGCCCCCCGCGCATCCCGACACCCGCCTCACGGCCGCCGAGATCGAAGTGCTGCGCCAGATCGCCCAGGGCCTGTCGGTGACGCAGATCGCCGCCCGGCTGCTGCGAAGCAAGAAAACCATCAGCACCCACAAGCGCCGATCCATGAAGAAACTGGGGCTGGCCGACGACTTGGCCCTGGCGTTGTACCTGAAAGAAAAATTCGATCAGCAAGCCGGCGCATGATGCACGCGGAACAGCGCGCCCGGCCGCGCCCCGGCCGCTCGCCGGCGTTTCGTTCCGCGCCGCGCAGCAAGGCGCTCGGCCGCCGACCACGGCGCGACGCAGGGTCCATCACAGGCGCGCGAGCATGGGAACGACGCGGGCAACAGGCCGACCCGGCCGCGCTGATTCATCCGCGGATTCATCGTTGAATGGCGACTTGCACGGCCGCTGGCGCGCAATGCCATGCAAAGAAAAAAGCCGCCAGGCAATCTGGCGGCTTTTCGGGGCACCCGTGGGCACCTGCAATATTCTGGTAGGCGGTATTGGAATCGAACCAACGACCTCTACGATGTCAACGTAGCGCTCTAACCATCTGAGCTAACCGCCTGCAAAGAAGCGAGATTATATATACGTTTTATTCGTCGTGCAAGCGAGCATCGGCGAGGCGCACGATATCGAACAGTTCGCGGATCTTGGCCGGCGATTTTTCGCCCGGAGCCGTTTCAACGCCACTGCTGACATCGACGGCCCAGGGCCGATTGTCGGCGATGGCCTGTGCAATGTTCGCGGCATTCAGGCCGCCGGAGAGAACCACAGGACGCGCCGCCGCATCGGCACGCACACCGGCCAGAAGGCCGTGGTCGAACGCCCGCCCGCTGCCTCCATACCCGGGACTGTAGCTGTCGAACAGCCACGCTGCGGCCTCAGTGTAGGCGCTGCAGGATGCGGCCAGACGCTCGGGGGAATCGAGGCCGGGCGCGCCCGCCCGGAATGCGCGCATGTAGCGCACCCCGTATCGCGCACATTCGGCCGGAGTTTCGTCGCCGTGAAACTGCAGCAGGTCGGGCCGCACCTGGTCGAGAACAGCCTGGACCTCGTCTGTCGTGGCGTTGACAAACAAGGCGACCACGTCGACAAAGGCCGGAACCTGACGACGAAGCCGGGCCGCCTGCGCGGGCGCCAGGTAGCGCTTGCTGCCCTGATAAAATACGAAACCTATCGCATCCGCCCCGGCCTGCACGGCCGAGGCGATGTCTGCTTCGCGGGTCAAACCGCAGATCTTGACGCGAGTACGCATGGGCTATTTGAATGCGGCGGCCGGATCGGCGGCTTCATTCCCGTAGATGCTACTGCCGTAGGTGGTTTCGATTTCGATCTTCACCGTGTCGGGGTCCACGGTAGACATGCCCGCCTTGTAATGCATGACCATGCCGGGGAACACCATGACTGCCACCACCATGATCAGTTGGATAGCGATGAACGGCACGGAACCCCAGTATATCTGCCCGGTGGTGACCGGCTCAATCCGCTTGCCCGTCACCTTGTCCACATAGGCATCCTTGGGCGCCACAGAACGCAGGTAGAACAGCGCGAAGCCGAACGGAGGATGCATGAACGACGTCTGCATGTTCACTGCCAGCAGGATACCGAACCAGATCAGGTCGATACCCAGCTTGTCGGCCACCGGCCCCAGCAGCGGCACGATGATGAAGGCCAGCTCGAAGAAATCCAGGAAAAAAGCCAGCACGAAGGTGAGCACGCTGACGACTATCAGGAACCCCCACTGGCCGCCCGGCACGCTGGTGAGCAGATGTTCGACCCAGAGGTCGCCACTGACGCCACGGAAAGTCAGCCCGAATACCGTCGATCCCACCAGGATGAAAACCACGAAGCAGGACAGCTTGGTGGTCGTATCCATGGCCTGCCGCAACAAATCGAGCGTGAGGCGGCGACGGATCAAGGCCATGATGATGGCGCCCACGGCCCCCATGGCGCCGCCCTCGGTCGGGGTAGCCACGCCAATAAAGATCGTGCCCAGCACCAGGAAGATCAGGAACAGCGGCGGAATCATCACGAATGTGACGCGCTCGGCCAGCGCAGAAAGCACACCCAGGCGGAACACTTTGTTGACGATGGCAATGACAAACGCGGTCAGCCCCCACAGCAGCAGGCTGAGCACGACTTTCTCGTCAACCGGCGCGTCGGCCTTTTCGAGCCACTGTGTCATCAGGTAGGCCGAGACCGCCGAGACGAGCATCAGGACCAACAGCGAACGGCCGCCGCGCGAACCGTTGGGCTCACGGAAGGCACGCGCCTCTTCGGGCAGTGCAGGCGCCGATGAAGGCTTGAACAGCGACATCAGGACGATGTAGCCGATATAGGACCCAGCCAGCAAAAAGCCCGGCACCATGGCCCCTCGATACATATCACCGATGGAACGACCCAATTGGTCGGCCAGGATAATGAGCACCAGCGACGGGGGAATGATCTGCGACAAAGTGCCCGACGCTGCGATGACCCCAGTGGCCAAGCGTCTGTCATAGCCGTAGCGCAGCATGATGGGCAGCGAAATCAAGCCCATGGAAATGACCGACGCCGATACCACACCGGTCGTCGCAGCGAGCATGGCGCCCACGACGACCACCGCGATGGCCAGGCCCCCGCGCAGGGGTCCGAACACCTGCCCGATGGTTTCGAGCAAGTCTTCAGCCATGCCGGAGCGCTCGAGCACGAGCCCCATCAGCGTGAAGAACGGTACGGCCAGCAAGGTGTCGTTGGCGACGATGCCGAACACCCGCTGCGGCAGCGCCTGGAACAGCGAGGCGTTGAACAGCCCCAATTCCATGCCGACCAAACCATAGAGAATGCCATTGGCGGCCAGCGCAAAGGCTACCGGAAAGCCGAGCAGCAGAAAGATGACCAGCGTGCCGAACATGATCGGCGCCAGGTTCGCAATAAGGAACTCCATGATCAGCGACCCTTGTTTTGTTGTTGCAGGGCCGCTTCGCGCGCTTGCGCTTCACGGGCAATTTCTTCAGCCAGGAGTTCCTCGGCGCTCTTGCCTTCGCCACGTGCCAGCGGATCGGGTGCCTGCCCTCGCAGGAAGGCCACACACTTGATCAATCGGGAGATCCCGGCCAGCACCAGCAGGCCAAAGCCTACCGGTATCATCAGCTTGACCGGCCAGCGGACCAGGCCGCCGGAATTGGACGACTGCTCGTTGGAGATGTACGAATCCATGAACATCGGCCACGACAGGTACATGATGAGGACAGCCATGGGCAGCAGGAAGAACAGCACGCCGAAGATTTCGATGTAAATCTGTGCGCGTTTGGAGAGCCGCGACGACAGGATGTCGACCCGGACGTGTTCATTCTTGAGCAGGGTGTAGCCAGCCGTCAGCAGGAACATGGCGCCAAACATGTACCACTGAAGCTCCAGCCAGGCGTTCGAGCTCATCTCGAACACCTTGCGGACCACCGCGTTGCCGGCGCTGACCAGCACCACCAACAGGGTGACCCACGTCACGGCTCGGCCAACCCGCAGATTCAGCGCGTCAATGGCGCGCGACAGAGCGAGTAATGCATTCATGATGGGTAGGAATATCCGGAAAGGAAAAACGCCTGGCGCCCGGTGCGGGGCAGGCCTGGGCATGCGGAGCCTCGGGGTGCCCGGCGGCTGTCTCGTGCATGCGGCGCCTTGGCGACGCTGGCTTGTGACAAGCGCTGCGGCAGGCAGAATCGGGGAATTTTAACGCTCCCCCGATTCTGCCCCCGGCGAGCCTGGCTTACTGGCCGCGGTTGATGGTTCCCATGAACCCGTCGAAGCTGCCTTCAGCAATACGGAACCACGGGATTTCGTTGTTGCGGAAGGCCACCATGTCGTCGTAGATCTTCTTGAACATCGGATCCTTGGCCGAGAACTCTTCGTACACCTTGTTGGCCTCGGCGTAGCACGCGTCCATGACAGCCTTCGGGAAAGCCTTGAGCTGGGCGCCCTGCGACACCAGACGGCGCAACGCGGCCGGGTTTTCAGCGTCGTACTTGGCGATCATGTCATTGGTGGCTGCCGCCGCGGCCTGGGACAGAACTGCCTGGTAATGCTTGGGCAGCTTGTTGTAGACGTCCTGGTTGACGTACAGCGAGACCTGGAGGGTGCCTTCCCACCAACCCGGGAAATAGTAGTGTTTCGCGACTTTGTGGAAGCCCAGTTTCTCGTCGTCGTACGGGCCGATCCACTCGGCGGCGTCGATCGTGCCTTTTTCGAGCGAAGGATAAATGTCGCCGCCGGCAATCTGCTGCGGCACCACGCCCAGGCGCGACAACACGGCGCCCGCAAAGGCGCTGGCGCGGAACTTCAGACCCTTGAGGTCATCAACCGACTTGATTTCGTTGCGGAACCAGCCGCCCATCTGCGTGCCGGAATAGCCGCAAGGGAAATTGACGATGTTGTACTTCTGGAACAACTCGCGCGTGAGCTTCAGGCCGTTGCCATGGCGCATCCAGGCATTCATCTGGCGCGTATTCAGGCCGAAAGGAACGGCGCCATCGAAACACAGGGCCGGGTCTTTGCCGAAGTAGTAATAAGAAGCGGTGTGCCCGCATTCGATCGTGTTGTTCTGTACCGCGTCGAGCACTTGCAGCGCAGGCACGATCTCCCCTGCGGGAAACGCGCGGATATTGAACTTGCCATCCGTGGCTTCGGATACGTACTTCGCGAGGTTCTCGCCCCCGGAATAGATGGCGTCGGCGCTGCGCGGAAAACTGGACGCCAGGCGCCAGTTCAGCGTGGGGGATTCTTGAGCGAACGCAGGAGCGGCGAGAGCGGCACCGCCGGCTGCAGCACCCAGGGTGGCCTTTTTGAGGAACGAACGACGTTGCATTACGGAAGTCTCCTTGTTGGGATCAATGCAGGCGTGCCATTCGTGTAAAACGGCCGCCGAACCGGCGCAGGATTGGCTGCCCCGATTTTTTCGCTCGCAATGATATAGGGATTCCCGATGGATGCCTCCCTGCTGATAACCCTTAATAAAAAGTAATGCCGGGCATCAATTGGAGGGTGCCATCCACGTCCGGAAGATTGAATTCGGCGGGGTACTCGATGGCCACCAGGTACAGGCCATCGGGGGAAAATGTAGGCGCCGCCAGCCTGCGGTCACGCGCCGCAAGCAGTTCGGGTATCCATTGCACGGCTTGGCGCCCCTGCCCGATCTGCAGCAGCGCGCCAATCAGATTGCGCACCATGTGATGCAGAAAGGCGTTGGCGCGCAACGTAAATACCAGGAAGGGCCCATGCTCTTCAATGTCGAACCTGTGCAGGGTGCGCACCGGATGGCGGGCCTGGCATTGCGACGATCGAAAACTCGAAAAATCGTGTTCGCCCAGCAGCGCCTCGGCCGCCTGGCGCATCGCAGACACGTCCAGCGGCTGAAAGCACCAGCCGGCACGGCCTGCCCACAGCGGCGGGCGGACGCGCCCTCGCCACAATAGATACCGGTAAGTGCGCGAACGCGCGGAAAAACGGGCGTGGAACGCTTCGTTGACCGGTTGCGCCCATTGCACGGCAATGGAAGGCGGCAGAAAGGCGTTCACCCCGCGCACCCAGGATTCGGCGCGCCGTTGCAGTTCCGTATCCAGGTGGACCACCTGCATGGCGGCGTGCACCCCTGTATCGGTACGGCCCGCGCATACGGTGGGAATGCTGCCGCCGGCACCGGCAAAATGGCCCAGGGCGGCCTCGAGCACATCCTGCACAGTCTGGCGATGCGGCTGCGTCTGCCAGCCCTGCCAGGCCGACCCGTCGTAGGCCAGGCCCAACGCGATGCGGGGCATACGCTCAGGGCTGGCCGTCGCGTCGCGGCGGCTCGTCGGTAGGCGGCTGATCCAGGTCCAGATTGATGCCGTCGAGCTTGCGGTTCAGGGCGGCCGTATCAAGCACCGGCTCACCGTAGGTGGCCTCGTCCTCATCGGCGCGCCGCGCCCCGGCGCGACGCAGCGCCCATGCCACGATCAGCACGATGATGGCCAACGCCGCGGTCACCATCACGAGCAGATTGTTGGCCAACCAGCCAGGCAGCGAGTCCATGGCGGCATTCCCCTTGATGTTGCCGGCATCCGCTGCATTGCGGGCCGAAGATTCCGAACTTGCCGCGCCCGGGTTGGCCGAGCCGCCGGCGATGCTGGCAGAGCCTGTCGCGCCAGTCGCACCAGGCGTTCCGGCTGCGCCGGGAGCGCCGGTCGTGCCTGGAGCACCGGTGCCGCCGGGAGCGCCTGACGTACTCGGCGCACCGGCCGTACCGGGAACGCCGACCGTACCCGGAGCGCCGGCCGTGCCTGGAGCGCCGGCCTTCCCTGGAGCACCGGCCGCACCCGGAGCGCCTGCCGCGCCTGGAGCGCCTGCCGCGCCTGGAGCACCGGTCGTACCTGGAGCGCCTACCGCACCTGGAGCACCGGCCGTACCCGGAGCGCCTGCCGCACCTGGAGCACCGGCCGTCCCTGGAGCACCGGCCGTACCCGGAACGCCTGCCGCACCTGGAGCACCGGCCGTACCCGGAGCACCCGCTGTACCGGGAGCGCCTGATGCACCCGCAGTACCGGCTATACCCGGAGTTCCGGCCGCACCTGGAGCGCCTGCCGGACCCGACGCGCCGCCGCTACCCGGCGCACCGGCAGTACCCTGAGCGCCGGTTGCACCTGGGGCGCCAGCTCCGCCCTGAGCGCCTGGGGCCGCTTGCGTGGAAGCAGTGTCCCCCGCACTTCCTACGGCCTGGTTCAAGGCATCGACGTTTCCTTCCAGCGTGGCGACGCGCTGCTGGGTGTCCTGCATGGCGCGCGCGGCAGAGGTACGTGTATCCGACGACGCGTCCGCGTCTGTTCCGGCACTGAGGCGCAGGCGGTCCTGCGCGGGCGAGGTCGCAGTGCCCTGGTCTGCTGGCGCCGCAGTGACTTGCCCCGCCGCGGCGCTGCTCGCCCCCACGGCGGCATTGCCACCGGTATCCGCGGCAACTCGACCGCGATAACGCTCGAAGGCTTCGAGTTGTTCAACGTAGATGCGACGCGCCTCGGCAGGATCAATGGCGCGTACGGTCGCAGCGTCGGGTATGGCCAGGGTTTCACCGGCACGCACCAGATTCATGTTGTTCTGGATGAACGCCTGGGGATTCGCCCGCCACAGGGCAACCAGCATCTGGTACATGCTGGCGTCGGCCACGGCGTTGCGCCGCGCGATGCGGAACAGATTGTCGCCACGGCGCACGACCACAGATCCCGCCGTGCCCTGCTGCGCGCTGGCCGACCCGATGCGGGCTGCCTGCACAGCGGGGGCCGATCCGCGTTGCGGCACCAGAATGGTGACCTGGATCTGGCGTTGTCCGAGGCTGGACTGCAAATCGAGCAACAGGTTGACCGAAGGCGCAGCCAGGGGCTGCGTAGACGTGACCCGTATGTTCTTGCGGGTGGCAGCCTGCCCGTCCTGGAGGGCAACCCGCAGGGTCTGCAATGGCACGGGCGGCTGTAACCCGGCTCGCTGCCAGGCCTGGGCGTCAGCCAGGCGAACGCTCAGCGACGCCACCTCTTCGGGTGTCAGTGCCTCGAGGGGCACCACAACCTGCAAAGGCGCGCCGGGCGCGGATACCACGCGTGAATGGCCAACGGTGGCCGCCTGCGCGGCCACGGTGGTCGAGGCTCCCAAGGCCAGGGCCACAGCCCAGTTCAGGGCGTTTAGACGGCAAGCATGGGAAACGTGGCGCGAACGCGAGGTCATGTTGGGAATCCTGCAATACGTATCGGGTTACCGGCGTGTGCTGGGCGAAAGTGTAATGGATGGACCTGGTTTAACAAATCGGCGCGCGGGCCCATGGGAACCGGCGCGGGATAAAACAAAGGCACCCGCGGGTGCCTTGGCCCCGGCCCGTACAGGCGCGGGAAGCGATGCCTCGCGGAGCCGAGTCAAGCTTCGGCCAGGGCGATCCGCAGCATGCGGCGCAGCGGCTCTGCCGCACCCCACAGGAGCTGGTCGCCCACCGTGAAGGCGCCCAGATACTGCGACCCCATGGACAGCTTGCGTAAGCGGCCCACCGGAATGTCGAGCGTGCCCGTCACCGCCACGGGTGTGAGCGCCCGCACGGTGTCTTCTTTGGTGTTGGGTACGACTTTGGCCCATTGCGTGCCCTGTGCGATCAATGCTCCGATTTCATCGAGCGGGATGTCGCGCTTGAGCTTGATCGTGAGCGCCTGGCTGTGGCAGCGCATGGCCCCGATCCGCACGCACAGGCCGTCAATGGGCGTGGCCGGCGTACCGAACCCGGCGCCGCGGCCGAGGATCTTGTTGGTTTCGGCTTCGGCCTTCCATTCTTCGCGCGACATGCCGTCGCCCAGATCCTTGTCGATCCAGGGGATGAGATTACCGCCCAGCGGCACGCCGAAGTTCTGCTGCGGCAGCGCCGGGTCTTGCTGGGCCTTCAGGACCCCGCGGTCGATATCGAGAATGGCCGACGCCGGATCGTCGAGCAAGGGCTTGACAGCCTGGTTGAGCAGGCCGAACTGGGTCAGCAATTCGCGCATATGCTGCGCGCCGCCTCCCGATGCAGCCTGGTAGGTCATGGAAGTCATCCATTCGACCAGGTCGTTGTTGAACAGACCGGCCAGTCCCATCAACATGCAGCTGACGGTGCAGTTGCCGCCGACAAAGTTGCGCACGCCGTGCTTGAGTGCAGCGTCGATGACAGGCCGGTTGACGGGGTCCAGCACGATGATGGCATCGTCTTTCATGCGCAGCGTGCTGGCCGCGTCGATCCAGATGCCGTTCCAGCCCGCCGCACGCAACTTCGGGAACACGTCCGTGGTGTAGTCGCCGCCCTGCGCCGTTACGATGATGGGCAGTTTTTTCAGAGCATCGATGTCGTAGGCGTTCTGCAGCGGCCCGGCGCCATCGGCCCAAGCGGGCGCGGCGCCACCGGCGTTGCTGGTGGAAAAGAATACGGGGTCGATCAGGGCGAAGTCGTTTTCGTCGCGCATGCGTTGCATGAGAACGGAACCGACCATGCCGCGCCAACCGACCAGGCCTACTGCTTGCTTCATGTTCAATGCTCTTGAAGTAGAAAAATAAGGAAAAACGGCGTGGATCCCGACAATTTATCAGAATGAAGGGAAAAATGTTGCGGTGCAGGGTCGTAAGCCGACCCGTCCCAGCCCGGGACGGCCCGACTTACCGAGAAATGATCGGGGTCAACCCGCCCGGCAACCCGCCGCGCGGCGCCTGCCGGCGGCAGGCGGCAAGCCGCCCGCGCCCGCCGCGGGCATGTGGATGAGTGCGCGAGGTTCAGCCCAGCGCCTTCAGCACCGCGTCGCCCATCTGCGACGTAGACACCTTGGTCGTGCCGGGCTCGTGGATATCGGCGGTGCGCAGGCCATCCGCGAGCACCGCACGGACGGCGGCTTCAATGCGATCGGCCTGCGGTGCGAGGTCAAGCGAATAGCGCAGCAGCATGGCCGCCGACAGGATCGTCGCGAGCGGGTTGGCAATGCCCTGCCCGGCAATGTCGGGGGCCGAGCCATGGCTGGGTTCGTACAGCCCCAGCCCGGAGGAATTCAGCGAGGCCGAGGGCAGCATGCCGATGGAGCCGGTGAGCATGGCGGCCTCGTCGGACAGGATGTCACCGAACAGGTTGCCCGTCACAATGACGTCGAACTGGCGAGGATTGCGCACCAGTTGCATGGCGGCATTGTCGACGTACATATGCGACAGCTCGACATCCGGATAGTCGCGCGCGACCTCGATGACGATATCGCGCCAGAACTGCGAGGTCTCGAGCACATTGGCCTTGTCGACGCTGCACAGCTTCTTGCCACGCTTGCGCGCCGACTCAAAGCCGATGCGGGCAATGCGCCGCACTTCCGTGTCCGCATAGCGCATGGTGTCGAAGCCTTCGCGCTCGCCGGTAAACGGGCCATCGGCGGCGCTGCGCACCCCGCGCGGCGTACCAAAATAAATGTCACCCGTGAGTTCGCGGATGATGAGGATGTCCAGCCCGGCCACAATTTCGGGCTTGAGCGATGAGGCGCTGGCCAGTTCAGGGTACAGAATGGCGGGGCGCAGGTTGGCGAACAGGCCCAATGCCTTGCGCAGGCCCAGGATGGCCTGCTCAGGACGATGTTCCCGCGGCAGGCTGTCGTACTTCCAGTCGCCCACGGCGCCGAACAGGACGGCGTGCGAGTTGCGGGCCAGGTCGAGCGTCGATTGCGGCAGCGGATGGCCGGCCTGGTCATACGCGGCGCCGCCCACCGGCGCCTGTTGAATCTGCAGCGGCAGTTTCAGCGCGCCCAATACGCGTACGGCCTGCTCCACGATTTCGGGGCCGATGCCGTCGCCAGGCAGAACTGCGATGTTATGCGTCATGAATGGAACCTATAGATATTCAATAAACAGATGCTTGAACCGTCCGATGGAGGCCAGCGCGCGCCGGCGTGATCGGCGTGGCGCCTCAAGCACCAGCGTGCCAGGCGCCTCGGCCGACCAGGCCGGCCCGACGAAACAGGCCGCCGTCGGCAACTTGCGTCGCGGCTGCGGTCAGGGCTCAGGCAATGGGCCGGCTTTCCAGCCACGGATGGCGGGCCAGACGCTCGGCCTCGAACGCGCGGATCTTGTCGGAATGCCGCAACGTCAGCCCGATATCGTCGAAGCCGTTGAGCAGGCAATATTTGCGGAACGGTTCGATGTCGAACTGCATTTCGCGGCCATCGGCAGCCACCACGACCTGGCGGTCGAGATCGATACGCAACTTATAGCCAGGGAAGGCCTTCACTTCGTCGAACAGCCGCGACACTTCGAGTTCGGACAGAACGATGGGCAGCAACCCGTTCTTGAAGCTGTTGTTGAAGAATATATCCGCGTACGACGGTGCAATGATGGCGCGAAAGCCATACTGCGTCAGGGCCCAGGGCGCGTGTTCGCGGCTGGATCCGCAGCCGAAATTCTTGCGGGCCAGCAGCACCGATGCGCCCTGATAACGCGGCTGGTTCAGAACGAAGTCGGGGTTCACCGGACGCTTGCTGTTGTCCATGCCCGGTTCGCCGTGATCCAGATAGCGCAGCTCATCGAACAGATTGGGGCCGAAACCCGTGCGCTTGATGGACTTCAGGAATTGCTTGGGAATGATGAGGTCGGTGTCGACGTTCTCGCGATCGAGCGGCGCCACCAGGCCTTCGTGAGTGGTAAATGCTTGCATGGGAATCGGCTCTATTAGCGGAAGTTGCGGACGTCGACGAAATGGCCTGCCACGGCGGCGGCGGCAGCCATGGCCGGACTGACCAGATGTGTGCGCCCCCCCTGCCCCTGCCGGCCTTCGAAGTTGCGATTCGAGGTCGAGGCGCAGCGCTCTTCGGGTTCGAGGCGGTCGGCGTTCATGGCCAGGCACATTGAACAGCCGGGTTCACGCCATTCGAAACCCGCCTCGATGAAGATCTTGTCGAGCCCTTCGCGCTCGGCCTGCTGCTTGACCAGCCCGGAACCGGGCACGACCATCGCCTGCCGCACGTTGGCGGCGACGCGCTTGCCGCGCGCCACGGCAGCGGCCGCTCGCAGGTCTTCGATGCGCGAGTTCGTGCACGACCCGATGAAAACGCGGTCGATGCGGATGTCGGTGAGCGGCGTATTCGGCTTGAGCCCCATGTATTGCAGCGCCCGCTCCATGCCGTTGCGGCGCACATCGTCTTTCTCGCGATCGGGATCCGGCACGCGCGAATCTACCGGCAAGACCATTTCGGGCGATGTGCCCCAGGTGACCTGCGGCTTGATGTCTTGTGCATTGACTTCGACCACGCGGTCGAAGCTGGCGCCCGCATCGCTGTGCAGCGTGCGCCAGTAGGCGACGGCCTGGTCCCACAGCACGCCGGTGGGGGCGAACGGCCGGCCTCGGAAGTAGTCGATCGTCTTGTCGTCGACGGCGACCATTCCCGAACGCGCGCCTGCTTCAATAGCCATGTTGCAGACCGTCATGCGGCCTTCCACAGACAGATTCCGGATGGTGCTGCCGGCGAATTCGATGGCATGGCCGGTACCGCCCGCCGTGCCGATGATGCCGATGACATGCAGCACCACGTCCTTGGCCGTGCAGCCGAACGGCAGGTCGCCCTCGACCTTGATCAGCATGCTCTTGGCCTTTTTCATCAGCAGTGTCTGGGTGGCCAGCACGTGCTCGACTTCGGACGTGCCGATGCCGAAGGCCAGCGCGCCCAGCGCGCCGTGCGTGCTGGTATGCGAATCTCCACAGACGACCGTCATGCCGGGCAACGTGGCGCCCTGCTCCGGGCCGATGACATGGACGATGCCCTGACGCAGGTCGTTCATGCGGAATTCGGTGATGCCGTACTTGTCACAGTTGGCGTCCAGCGTATCGACCTGCAGACGCGAGATGGGATCGTCGATGCCCCGCGCGCGATTGATCGTCGGCACGTTGTGGTCGGCGACGGCCAGGTTGGCGCTGGTGCGCCATGGCTTGCGACCGGCCAGATTGAGACCTTCGAACGCCTGCGGGCTGGTGACCTCGTGCAGCAGATGCCGGTCGATATACAGCAGACAGGTACCGTCGGATTCCTGGTGGACGACGTGGGCGTCCCAGAGTTTGTCGTAGAGAGTTTGGGCCATGGATGGACTCGTGCAATGTCCGGCACGCCGGACGGGGACATCGAAAAACCGATGCCCCCATTATGCCCAGCCTCTGAACCTAGTACAACGGCAGCAATTATCCTAGTATTACTACCACCACCTTAGTCATCCCGCCCCCAAGGCCTTATTGCTTTCTGGACTGCTCGTACAGAGGCATGACGCGCTCGGCCGCGGCCTGCAGCTCAGATATCCGGGAGGCGGCAGACGGGTGGGTGGAAAGGAATTCGGGCGGCGCATTGCCGCTATCGGCGGCGCCCATTTTCTGCCACAGCGTGACGGCGGCGCGCGGGTCGTAGCCGGCGCGAGCCGCCAATTCCAGGCCCATGAGGTCTGCCTCGGTCTCGTGCGTACGGCTATTGGGCAGAGTGAACATCACGTCGGTCAGCTTGCTGCCGAGGTCGGCCGACACGCCCGTGGCGATCGAGAGCACCGAAAGCCCCAGATTGGTGACCATCTGCTGCGACACGCGTTCTCGGGCGTGCTCGCGAAGCGCGTGGGCGATTTCGTGACCCAGCACGGCGGCGAGTTCGGCATCGGTGGGTTTGATCTGGTTGAGCAGACCCGTATATACGGCAATCTTGCCGCCCGGCATGCACCACGCGTTCACCTCATTGACCGACAGCACGTGCACCGCCCACTGCCAGTTGGCGGCGTCGGGCCGGAAAGTCCCGACCTGGGCGATTAGGCGCTGCGAGATCGTTCGCACGCGCGCCACCTGCTGGGCATCGCGGTCGAGGGCACCCTGGGCGCGGGCTTTCTGGATGATGTCGGCATACTGCTGCCCGGCTTCCTGCTGGAGCGCCTGCTCGGGCACCATGCTGGACATGTACTGCGTACGGTCGATGCCGATGGCGCCCGATTGAGTGGTACTGACGCCGGCACACCCCGCCAGCGCCAGGCTGGCGACGACGGCTGCGCAAGCCAGCGCTTTTCGCGCAATCATTCGATTTCCCGCCTTCATGAGACCTCCGGGTCGATGTCGATTCAGCCGCACTGCCCCCGATGACGCAGCGCGTGGTCAATGAGCACCAATGCCAGCATGGCTTCGGCGATGGGTGTGGCCCGTATGCCCACACAGGGATCGTGCCGGCCCAGGGTCTGCACCATGACGGCTTCGCCGGCACGGTTGACCGAACGCCGTTCGATGCGGATGCTGGAGGTCGGCTTGATGGCAAGCGACACCGTGATGGGTTGCCCGGTGGAAATGCCGCCCAGCACGCCGCCGGCGTTGTTGCCGATGAAACCCTCAGGCGTGATCTCGTCGCCGTGTTCCGAACCGCGCTGCGCGACACAGTCGAAACCCGCCCCGATGGACACGCCCTTCACGGCATTCAGCCCCATCATCACGTGTGCAATGTCAGCATCAAGCCGGTCGTACAGGGGCTCGCCCCAGCCGGCCGGCAAGTTCTCGGCCACCACTTCGATACGGGCGCCGACCGAATCGCCATCACGGCGCAGCTGATCCATGTAGGCCTCGAGTTCGGGCACCACGGCGGCGTTGGGCGCGTAAAAAGGATTGCCGGGAACATCGTCCCACGACACGAACGGGATGGGGATGGGCCCCAACTGGCTCATGTAACCACGTATGCGCACGCCGTGTTGTTGCGCCAGCCATTTCTTCGCGATGGCGCCAGCCGCCACGGTGGGGGCGGTAAGCCGGGCCGAGGAACGGCCGCCGCCTCGTGGGTCGCGCAAACCGTATTTGTGCGTGTACGTGAAGTCGGCGTGGCCGGGTCGGAAAGTATCGGCAATATTGGAATAGTCTTTGCTGCGCGCGTCGGTGTTGCGGATCAGCAGCGCGATGGGTGTGCCGGTCGTGACGCCCTCGTAGACGCCCGAAAGGATCTCGACCTGATCGGGCTCCTGGCGTTGCGTGACATGGCGCGAGGTGCCTGGCCGGCGGCGATCGAGTTCGGCCTGGATATCGGCGGCATCGAGGGCCATGCCCGGTGGGCACCCGTCAACCACGCAACCAATGGCGGGGCCGTGCGATTCGCCGAAATTTGTGACGCAGAAAAGACTACCTAAGGTATTGCCGGACATATGGGGTTTGGAAAGGCGTTGGAAGCAAGAGGATTATGACACTGACCGGCCGGAGGCCCGCTACCAAACGTAGCGGGCGAGGCGCCATCAGGATGAACAGCTGACTTCAATGCCGCCCGCCCAATCGGGCGGCAAGGCCGCGTAGGCCTCGCGGTCGGGCTGGGCCACGTACGGATTGCGCAACAGACCCAGCAGGATGTCGATTTCGCTGGCATCGCCCGCCTTCGCCGCGCGGATGGCCTGCTCGGCCAGGTGATTGCGCAGCACGTACAGGGGGTTGACCGCATCCATCGCCCGGGCGCGGGCACTCGGATCGCCCCCCGCCTCGTCCTGCGCATGGCGTATTGCCAGGCGTTCATACCAGGCCTGCGCCGCGGCGCGGTCGATGAACAGGTCCTGGAAGCCCTGGGGCTGGCCCCGCACGGCATCCGCCAGCCTGCGGAAGGTCAGCGTGAAATCTGCGCGCTGCTCGTGCATGAGACGCAGCAGATCGTCGAGCAGCGGCTCGTCGTCGGGACGCCATGCATGCAGGCCCAGCTTGGCCGCCATGCGCTGGTGGAACGCACGCGTGAAAATGCCCTCGTAGCCGTCGAGCACGCCACGCAGCGCCTCGACGTCGGGCACCAGCGCGTGCAGGCTGCCGCCCAGCCGGTACAGATTCCATAACGCCACCGAGGGCTGGCGATTCCAGGCGTAGCGACCTTCGCTGTCGGAATGGTTGCAGATATGGTCGAGCCGGAAGGTGTCCATGAATCCGTAGGGCCCGTAGTCGAGCGTGAGGCCCAGTATGGACATGTTGTCGGTATTCATGACCCCATGGCAGAAGCCGACTGACTGCCAGTCGGCCATCAGCAAGGCGGTGCGGCGGGTGACCTCGGCCAGCAGGCGCAGCAACGGGCCGGTGGCGCCGGTTTCGCCGCCTGCAGGCGTCTCGCGGCATTCCGGATAGAACCTGTCGATCACGTAATCGGCCAGAATCTGCAGCTGCTCGGGCTGGCGCCGCGAAGACCAATGCTCGAACGACCCGAAACGCACAAAACTCGGCGACATGCGCATGACGATGGCCGCCGTTTCCACCGTCTCGCGCATGACGGGGTCATCGGACACGACCAGCGCCAGCGCCCGCGTCGTGGGAATGCCCAGCCCGTGCATGGCCTCGCCGGCCAGGTATTCGCGCACTGAAGAGCGCAACACGGCGCGGCCATCGCCCATTCGCGAGTATGGAGTCATGCCGGACCCCTTGAGCTGCAATTCCCAGTTGCCCAGGAGCCCCGCCACTTCGCCCAGCAGATGCGCACGGCCGTCGCCCAGCTGGCCGGCCCACACGCCGAACTGGTGTCCGCTGTAAACGGCGGCCAGGGGATCTCCGCCAGGCAGCGGCTGCGCACCGGCGCAAATCTGCAGGAACTCTTCGGAGTGCAGCGCCTGGGGCGCCAGACCGATGAGCGCCGCGGCCGGCTCATTGGCATGCAGCAGGCGCGGCGAGGCCGTAAGGGGCTGCGGGGCCACCCGGGTGTAAAAGGCGGGCGGCAGTGCGGCGTAGCTGTTGTCGAGCCGCAGCTCGTCGAGGGTCTGGACCAGCTTCATGAGGCGCCTCCGGTGCGTCGCGCACGCGCGGCGCGCTTGGCCGGACGTACGTACATGATGGCCGCCAGGAAAAACACCAGCGACAGCGCGACCTCGATGGCAGCCAGCGCAGCCGACAGGGGCGACGGGTCGGACATGGCCCGCACCGCACCTTCCATCAGGTACAGCAGAATGAGCATCGACGCCCACTGGAATGTGTAGACATCGCCACGCAACACCCCACGCAACGGGAATGCCAGGGGCAAGGCCTTCAGGAACAGCCACGATCCGCCCGGCCGGATGGGGGCGAGAAAGGTTTCCCAGGCCACGCAAAGCACGATGAGCGCCAGCAACGCGGCGGCCGCCACACGCCGCAAATTGGGGTTGAGATCAGGATTCATGCTGCTATTATCGCCTGATGAGCCACTCTGCCGAGCCCGCCCCCGCTCAGCCGGCGGCGGCCGCTGTTCCCCGTCGGCGCGCGACCTGGATCGCGCGCATGGGCAGGGTGTTTCGTTTCGCGGCGCAGCGTGCCGACGAAGAACAGCTGCTGCAGGTCGCGTCGAGCCTCACTTTCACCACTGTGCTGGGCATCGTGCCGATGCTGGCCGTCGTGCTGTCGTTGTTCACGGCGTTCCCGGTCTTCCAGGATTTCCGACTTGCCCTGGAAGATTTCCTGGCGAACAGCCTGATGCCGCCGGCGGTGTCCGACAACATCATGGACTATCTCAACCAGTTCGCCTATCAGGCCTCGCGCCTGACCGCGATCGGGGGAGCCTTCCTGGTGGTCACGTCATTGCTGCTCATCATGACCATCGACAAGTCATTCAACGACATCTGGCACGTCACGCGTCAGCGCCCCCTGCCCCAGCGCGCCCTGGTCTACTGGGCGGTCGTGACTCTGGGGCCCGTGGTGGCCGGCGGCAGCCTGTGGGCCACCTCATTCCTGGCGCGCGAGTCGATGGGGCTGGTGCGCGACGTGCCCGAGCTGATCAGCCTGGCGATATCCTTCACTCCCCTGGTGCTGACCGGACTGGGGTTCGCGGCGCTGTTCGTAGTGGTGCCCAATCGCCACGTCTACTGGCGCGACGCGCTCATCGGGGGGTTCGGCTCGGCGATTGTGTTCGAACTGATGAAGTCCGCCTTCGCCTATTACCTGACCCGCTTCCCGACGTACACCGTCATCTATGGCGCATTCGCGACGCTGCCGATCTTCCTGCTCTGGATATACCTGTCATGGCTGGCCGTGCTGTTCGGCGCCACCGTGGCGGCCAGCGCCCCGCTGATTCGTCTGGGGCGCTGGGAGATCAATCGGTGCCCGGGGGCCGCGTTCGTCGATGCGCTGGCAGTGCTGCGGGCCTTGCAATCGGCCCAGGGCATGCGCCCCCCCGGCCGCAGCGTATCGGCCCTGTCCAAGCGCCTGCAGCTGCATCACGACGAACTGAACGAGGTACTGGAACGGCTGGAAACCCTGGGGCTGGCCGCGCGCACCACTGACCAGAGATGGGTGTTGACCTGCGACCCCCGCGACACCCGCCTGGATTTCGTGGTCGACAATTTCCTGCTCGACCGGAACCAGCCGCGCGTGCGCGAAGACCCCGCCGTGGTGCGCGTGGCGGCCGCCGTGCTGAGCCAGGCGAAGGCCCCCACGCTGGAAGAAGTGGCCGGGCTGGCGCACAATACTAATGAACCACTCGCGGCGATCGTACCGCTCGAGGCGAAGACAAGCAGCAAAAGGGGGGCGAGAGCCCCGGGAGATCATCATGTTGAAAGTCAGTGAAATTCTGCGTGTAAAAGGCGACACGCTTTATACGGCGTCCCCGGACACGCCGGTGGCCACGGCCGTGCAAACCATGAGCGAGCAGGACATCGGCTCTCTGGTCATCATGGAATCGGGCATGTTGACCGGCATGCTGACCTTTCGCGAGATCATCCGGCACTTGCACGACCACGGCGGCCAGCTGGGGGAAAGCACCATACGCTCCATCATGGACGACGCCCCGGTCAGCGTGTCGCCCAACACCAGCGCCGATGAAGTGCAGCGGCTGATGCTGGAAAAACACGCACGCTACATTCCGGTCATGGACGGGCCGACGCTGATGGGGGTGATCTCGTTCTACGACATGGCGCAGGCCATCGTGGCGGCCCAGCAGTTCGAAAACAACATGCTCAAGGCCTACATCCGCGACTGGCCGATGGACGGCACCGCCGCCGGCAACAAGCCCTGAACGCGACGACCCGCGTCAGTGCGATGCACTGACCGTGCCCTCAGGCGCGCGTTCCGAAGGCGCGCCCCGCAGGCTGTGCCAGGCTTCGAATATCAACCCGGCGTCATTGCCGGCCAGGCGAGCCGGATCCGACAGCAGCCGCCTCCAGCGACGCGCGCCGGGCTGACCATTCACCAGCCCCAGCAGCGGACGCACGACCACCCGCAACGGAACGCCCTGCCCGACCTGTTGCGCCGCATAGCGGACCATGGCATCCACGACCTGCGCATCGGTGGGCAAGCGCACCGACGGCCAGAGCGGCATCGACACTTCGGACAAGACGCGCGGCGTATGCCAGGCCGCGCGCCCCAGCATCACGCCATCGAATGAGTCCAGGGTCTGCAAAGCGAGCGCCGCATCGGCCAGGCCGCCATTGAGCACAAAGATGCTGTCGGGGAAATCCCGCTTCAGTTGCAGGGCAGCGTCGTAGCGCAGCGGCGGGATTTCACGATTATCTTTGGGCGTCAGGCCTTTGAGTACGGCGTTTCGTGCATGGACGATGAATACGCGGCAACCGGTGTCGTGCAGGGCACCGACGAAATCGCGAACAAACGCATAAGAGTCGTCGTAGTCCAGGCCCAGGCGATGTTTGACGGTGACGGGCACGTCCACGGCGTCCTGCATGGCCTTGATGCAGTCGGCCACCAGGCCGGGTTCCGCCATGAGACAGGCGCCGAATGCGCCCCGCTGTACGCGTTCAGACGGGCAGCCGCAGTTCAGGTTGATTTCGTCGTAGCCCCACTGGCGCCCCAGACGCGCTGCGTGTGCCAGCGCATCGGGCTCACTGCCCCCTAATTGCAGCGCAACCGGATGCTCCGCCGTGTCGAAATCGAGGTGCCGCCCGACATTGCCGTGCAGCAGCGCCCCGGTGGTGATCATCTCGGTATAGAGGCGCGCGTGCGGCGCCAGCAGCCGGTGGAAATAACGGCAATGGCGGTCCGTCACGTCAATCATGGGGGCGACACAGAGCCGCCAGTCGGAAGCGTTCAACATTGCGTGCAAATCGGGGGGAATCGGGTATTTTACGGCCCCCTGCGGCGCACCGCAGCGGAGTTCTGACAAGCGAGCGCGGCCCGTGGACTAAAATTGCCGGCGCCGCCCCGCGCAGTGCGCTCCGCGTGCACGCCGGCAGTTCCCTTTCTATCCGCTGATCCATGGCCGTATTCACCCCTGTTACTGACGCCGACGCCCGCACTTTGCTCACGCAATTCGATTTGGGCGAGCTGGTGTCGCTTCGCGGCATCACCGCCGGCATCGAAAATACGAATTACTTTCTGGCGACGACCCGCGGCGAGTACGTATTGACGCTTTTTGAAGTGCTTACCCACGCCCAACTGCCGTTCTACATCGAATTGATGCACCATCTGGCGACGCGCGGCGTACCGGTGCCGCAGCCCCAGACGCTGCGCGACGGCAGCCGCCTGACCTCACTGCATGGCAAACCCTGCGCCATCGTGACGCGCCTGCCTGGCGGCTACGAACCGGCGCCAGGGCCCGCACACTGTGCCCTGGCGGGCGCCACACTGGCACGCGCCCACCTCGCTGCACAGGATTTCCCGCTGCATCAGCCCAATCTGCGTGGACTGGTCTGGTGGACAGAGACGGCTCCGAAAGTGCTGCCTTTCCTGGACTCGGCCCAGGCGCAGTTGCTGACGAGCGAAATCGAAGCACAGCAGCAGGCCGCGGCCAGCGCAGCCTGGCAGGCATTGCCGGCCGGCCCGGCTCACTGCGACCTGTTCCGCGACAACGTGCTTTTCGCCGGCACGTTCGAAGACCCCCTGATGGGTGGCATCATCGACTTCTACTTCGCCGGCTGCGACGCCTGGCTGTTCGACGTGGCGGTCAGCGTCAATGACTGGTGCATCGAACGCGAAACCGGCAATTTCGTGCCCGCACTGGCGCAGGCCTGGCTGAACGCCTACGCGGCGGTACGGCCGTTCACCGAAGATGAGCGCCAGGCATGGCCCACCATGTTGCGGGCGGCGGCGCTGCGCTTCTGGATATCGCGGCTGTTCGACTACTTCCTGCCCCGCCCGGCTCAGACGCTCAAGCCGCACGACCCCCGCCATTTTGAGAGAGTGTTGCAGGCGCGCCACCGCGGCGGACTGGCGGCCTTGCCCTAGGCCCCGACGCCAGCATAATTGAGTGTAGAACCCTTTACGACCCGACAGAACCTTATGCAAGCAGCATATTTACCCGCATCGTATGGTTGGCAATGGGTGCGCGACGGCCTGCGGCTGTTCAAGAAACAACCCCTGGCGGTCTTTACGTGGGCGCTGGTCATCAGCCTGCTGGTGCTTTTCGCCACCTTCACCCCGCCCGTCGGGCCTCTGCTGTTTGTCGCCCTGATGCCCGTCATCACGCTGATGACGCTGGCTGCCTGTAAACATATCGAGGCCGGGCGCGTCATGCTGCCCTCGATGTGGCCCCAGCCGCTGCTGCGCCCCGGGGTTTTCAAGAAAATGGTGCTCATCGGGGTCATGTATGCGGGTCTGTGCATCTCGGCCGGCCTGGTGTCGTTCATGCCGTTTGCCCACGCGCTCACCGAAGGCATGCGCGTGGCCTCGATCGAACAGGACCTGACCCCTTTCATCAGTGCGATGCGCGTACCGCTGATCCTGTTCGGCGCGATGTACGTCATCATCGCCGCGTTGTTCTGGCACGCACCCGTGCTGGTCGCCTGGCACGGCCTGCGTATCGGCCAGGCGCTGTTCTATTCGGGCATCGCCTGTTGGCGCAACAAATGGCCCTTCCTGGTCTACGGCGCGGCGTGGGTGCTGGTGTTCCTGTTCATCGATCTCTGTGCAGGCCTGCTGGTCAGCGCCGGCATACCGCCATCGCTGGCGGGCACGCTGCAGATTCCGTTCAACATCGCCGCCGGTGGCGTGCTGTACTGCAGCTTTTATCCCGCCTACACCTCGGTCTTCGGCATCGAGGATACGCACGCCCGGCTCGACAATAACGACGGCCAGCCGCAGTCCGAGCCCTGAACGCCGCCGCCTGCGCCAGCCGTGCGAGAGCGCGACGGCCATGCCCGCGGGTGTGTCCGCGCGGGCGGCGAGCCCTGGACCCCCGCGCCTCAGTACTGCGGGGCGGCGGTGAAGTTCAGGAAGCGTGTGCTGGAGCCCTGGAATGTCAGGCGTACCGTGCCAATCGGGCCGTTACGCTGTTTGCCCACGATGATTTCGGCGGTGCCCTTGTCGGGCGAATCAGGGTTGTAGACTTCGTCGCGGTAGATGAACAGGATCAGGTCGGCATCCTGTTCGATAGCGCCTGATTCACGCAGGTCGCTCATCACGGGACGCTTGTTGGGCCGCTGTTCCAGGCTGCGGTTCAACTGCGACAGGGCAATCAGCGGGCAGTTGAGCTCTTTGGCGAGACCCTTGAGCGAGCGGCTGATTTCAGAGATTTCGGTCGCGCGGTTTTCACCTCCGCCGTTGCCCGCCATGAGTTGCAGGTAGTCGATGATGATCAGCCCCAGCTGGCCGCACTGGCGCGCCAGGCGCCGGGAGCGCGCGCGCACTTCCATGGCGCTGAGGGCCGGCGTTTCGTCGATATAAACCTGTGCGTCCTGCATCAGCTGCACCGCATGCGTGACGCGAGGCCAGTCATCGGCCACCAGCTTGCCGGTACGCATGCGGTGCTGATCGAGCATGCCCACCGAGCCCAGCATACGCATGGCCAACTGCACCGCGCCCATTTCCATGGAAAACACCGCCACCGGCAGCCCTTGCTCGATGGCGACGTGTTCACCGATGTTCATCGAGAACGAGGTCTTGCCCATAGACGGGCGGCCGGCCACGATGACGAGGTCGCCCGCCTGCAGGCCGGACGTCATTTTGTCGAGGTCGGAAAACCCGGTGGGCACACCGGTCACGTCGGAATCGCCTTCGCGGTGATACAGCTCGTCGATACGCTCGACCACCTGCGTCAGCAGCGGTTGGATTTCCTGGAAGCCGGCCGAGCCCTTTTCGCCTTCCTGGGCAATCTTGAATACCTTGGATTCGGCCTCGTCGAGCAGCTGGCGGGCCTCTTTGCCTTGCGGATTGAGCGCGGCGGCCGAAATCTCATCGGCGATGGAAACCAGCTTGCGCAGCATGGCGCGCTCGCGCACGATCTCAGCGTAGCGCCGGATGTTCGCGGCTGAAGGCGTGTTGTGCGCCAGCGCATTCAGGTAAGCCAGGCCGCCGGTATCTTCGGCCTTGCCGGCGCTTACCAGCGATTCATTCACGGTGATCACATCGGCAGGCCGCGCCAGGCCAATCAGCCGCGCGATGTGATGCCAGATCAGGCGATGGTCGTGCCGATAGAAATCGGCTTCGTCGAGTACGTCGGCAATCCGGTCCCAGGCAGCGTTGTCCAGCAGCAGCCCTCCCAGCACCGACTGCTCGGCCTCGATGGAGTGCGGGGGCACGCGCAGGTAATCAAGCTGGGAGTCGGCGGGTGTAGTCATCGGGTGATCTAGTAAAGAGTACGCAGGGTGTCGGCCACCCTGAAAAAACCTTGGACATCTCGCCCCGGCAACCTGCCCGCCACGGGGCGCAGCACAGCGGCGAACGCGCCCGTGACGCGCGCCAGGCGAACGAGCCGGCTGCGCACGGCGGGCGCGGGATGGGCCTCGAAATAGACATCCAGCATCAGTTTACCCAGTGCGGGCAAATTGTCATCGTGCAGCTTGCGCAGACCCAGCAAGGACGATAACAGCTGATAGAGATCGTAGGCCTGTGCCAGCGGCAACGAGAGGGCGCCGCCGATGTTCTCTTCGAAATCGATGCGCCACAACTTGCCGTCGCGCAGAGTGACGTTACGAATCTGCGCGCCACCGTGCCAATGGCCGGCCGAGTGGAATTCCGCCAGGTCGGCGGCCAGGCGGCGCACCCATTGCACGCGTTGATCCGCATCGGCGTGGCGCACCAGCCCCGCCATGTCGACCCCCACGTGTTCCAGCACCAGCAGTCCGGGTGCGTGCCACCATACTTCGGGCACCCGGCAGCCCGCCTGGGACAAAGCGCGCAGGCGCTCCGCCTCGTACGGCAGACCATTGCGCAGCAGTACCCCGGGGCGCGGGAATTCGCCCAGGAACAGCTTGCTGCCCACCGCCAGCAACAGCGCGCGCAGATAGCGCACGGCGTAGCTGGCACCGCGCAGCAGGCCCGGCCTGCGCCGTTTGACCACGCACGCGACGCCGTCTATCACGATTTCGCGCACGGCAGGTTCTCGCGAGCCGTCGACGCTGTCGAGCCAGGCTCGCAGGCCGGCCGGCGCTTGCTCATGCTGGGATGGCTGGTTCAGGTGACCCATGCTGGATAGTGGCGCAATGTGCCCTTCAAGTAAAAAAGCCGGCACGGCCGCCGGCTTTTTTACGGGTACCGAACGGGACTCAGGCGATATCGCCTTCGACCAGTACGTTCACGTCGACGGTGACATCGGCGTGCAAGGCGACCTGGACGGGATACTCGCCCACGGCCTTCAGTGCGCCGTTGGGCAGGCGCACCTGGCCCTTTTCAACGGCGTCGAAACCCGCTTTCCTCAGGCCTTCGGCCACGTCAGCGTTGGTGACGGAACCGAACAGACGGCCATCGACACCGGCTTTTTGCAGGATCTTCAGCTGGAAGCCGGCCAGGCGGGCGCCCAGGGCTTCGGCAGCGGCGAGCTTTTCGGCCTGGACTTTTTCCAGTTCGGCACGGCGAGCTTCGAATTCCTTCAGGGCGGCGTCGGTGGCGCGACGGGCCTTCTTCTGGGGAATCAGGAAGTTGCGGGCGTAACCGTCGCGCACGCGGACGACTTCGCCCAGGTTGCCGAGGTTGACGACTTTTTCGAGCAGGATGACTTGCATTTCAGTAACCCCGGATCAGTTGTGGTTGTCGGTGTAAGGCAACAGGGCCAGGAAGCGCGCGCGCTTGATGGCGGTGTCCAGCTGGCGCTGGTAGTGTGCCTTGGTGCCGGTCAGGCGTGCCGGGATGATCTTGCCGTTTTCTTGAACGAAATCACGCAGGGTGTCGAGATCTTTGTAGTCGATCTCTTCGACGCCGGCAGCGGTGAAGCGGCAGAACTTGCGACGCTTGAACAGCGGGTTCTGCTGCGTGAATTTGCGTTTCTCTTTGCGTTTTCCGAAGAAAGCCATGATGTGCCTCTTAGTCTAGTCGGGCCGCGGACTGGTTCCGCAAGCCCGGAATCTGTGTCTGGTTCCGGTGTACCGTCATGCCACCAACGGGTCGCGCCCTGCACTGCCGCCGATCTTGCGGGCCAGCTGCATGTGCAGCTTGACCTTCACCGAATCCTTGCGCGCAGCAGCCAGAAAGCCCTGCACGTGCAGTTCGGTCCCCAGAGGGGTGCCGGCCAGCAGTTGTGCCAGATCGCCCAGGGCCACGGCGGTAATTGTGAGCTCGACGCGGCGCGGATGGCCTGCTTCGACGATTTCCGACTCGTGGGCCAGCAGCATTTCCAGCGCTGGCACGCCGGCAGGAGTATGGCGCAAAGGCTCGCATTCGAGAACGCGGGCGCTGAGTTCCAGGGTGTTCATCCGGCCGGAGCGTAGGTGGTACAGCGTTGCCGGCTTACTGAGCCTGGGCCGGCGCCGACGCTTCGGTGCTGGCCTTGCGGGCCTCTTCGCGCTCGACCGACTTCATCATGATCGAGGGCGCGGTCTGGGCCTTCTTGGTCTTGATGACCAGATGGCGCAGCACGGCGTCGTTGTAGCGGAACGAATGCTCGAGCTCGTCGAGCGTGGCCTGGTTGCATTCGATGTTCATGCAGACGTAATGGGCCTTCACCAGCTTCTGGATGGGGTAGGCCAGCTGACGGCGACCCCAATCTTCCAGGCGGTGCACCGTACCGCTCTGGCCGGTGACGAGCGCCTGATAGCGCTCGACCATGGCGGGCACTTGCTCGCTTTGGTCCGGATGGACAATGAACACTACTTCGTAGTGACGCATGGGTAAAACTCCTTGAGGATGTCTTGCTTGCAAGGGGGCACGAAAGGCGCCACCACCCGCCCGCAAGGGGCAGCCCGCCGCCCCGATAGAGCACGGTCGAGCAAAGAAAGCCCTCGATTATCGCCTGTTAGGGCGTGATTTGCAAGTGGCGGGGTCGTCTGCCCCGCCCCCTTGCAGCAATCAGCCTTCGACGACAGCGTAGGCAGAATGATTGTGGATCGACTCGAAGTTCTCGGCCTCGACCCGATAGCGCGCCACACCCGGGTGGGCTGCCAGCCGAGCCGCCACGTCACGCACCAGATCTTCGACAAACTTCGGGTTGTCGTAGGCGCGTTCGGTCACGTATTTTTCGTCGGGGCGCTTCAGGAGCCCCCAGAGTTCGCAGGATGCTTCGTCTTCGACGAGGCGGATGATGCGGTCCATGGCGACCTCGCCATTGAAAATGGCCGACACGGTGACGTGCGAACGCTGGTTGTGCGCACCGTATTCCGAAATCGCCTTGGAACACGGGCACAGGCTGGTGACCGGAACCTGGACCACGAGTTCGAATTCCGCCTGGTCGCCGGCCGCCCGCGCGATCCACTGGACTTCGTAATCGAGCAGGCTCTGCACGCCGGACACAGGGGCCGACTTGTTCACGAAGTACGGAAACGCCGCGGTGAGGTCGCCACGTTCGGCGTGCAGCAAAGGCAGCATTTCGCGCGCCATGTCGGCAAACAGCGCCGGCGTCATGGGTACGCTGCGGTATTTCTCGAGCAGCGCCACGAAGCGTGACATGTGGGTGCCCTTCTCTTCGGCGGGCAGGGCCACCGTGAGGGTCCAGTTGGCCACGGTGGGCTGCGGCGCGCCGTCGGCGCCCGCCACCAGCATGGGATGCCGCACGCCACGGATGCCAACGCGCTGAATGGGAATGTGCCGCGTGTCAGCCGAGCTTTGGACATCGGGCATGACCAGGACGGGATCGATCGGAGAATTCATAAGGTTACCTGTCAGGGCCGGGAAGAAGAATTGCTAGGCCCTGAAATATGTTAGCGGAGCCATTATTACCGAAAAGCACAGCAGGAGGTGGGGAAAACCCTCCTACTAGTAGGTTGGTGGCGCGATGACCACACCGCGCGAGGCCCCGGCGGTTGCCGCGCCGCGCCGGCGTTATCCGTGATTGGAACCGAACCTCTGGCGGATCGAACCTTCGATTCCCGCCGCGTCCAGGCCCACCCCCGCCAGCAGTGCAGCCTGGTCGCCATGGTCGATGAAGCGATCGGGCAGGCCCAGCTGCAGCACCGGCACGGTAACCCCTTCCTGGTTCAGCACTTCGGTGACGCCGCTGCCGGCGCCGCCCATGATGGCACCCTCTTCGACAGTGACCAGGGCTTCATGCGAGGCAGCCAGTTCGAGAATGAGTTCGCGGTCGATGGGCTTGACGAAGCGCATGTCGGCCACTGTGGCACCGAGCGATTCGGCCGCGGCCAGCGCGGGCTGGAGCAAGGTGCCGAAAGCCAGGATGGCGATCTTGCTGCCCTGCCGGCGTACCAGGCCCTTGCCCAGCGGCACGGTTTCCAGGCCGGGCGACACGGCGGCACCGCAACCGGCACCGCGCGGATAACGCACCGACGCCGGACCCGGGTGTTCATAACAGGTCGACAGCAGCAAGCGGGTCTCGGCCTCGTCGGACGGGGTGGCGACAACCATGTTAGGCACGCAACGCAGGTAGGCGATGTCGTAGTTGCCGGCGTGGGTTGCCCCGTCGGCACCCACCAGCCCGGCGCGATCGAGCGCGAAGGTGACGTCCAGGTTCTGCAGGGCCACGTCGTGGATGAGCTGGTCGTAGCCACGCTGCAGGAACGTGGAATAAATGGCCACCACCGGTTTCTGCCCTTCGCAGGCCAGCCCCGCAGCGAAGGTGACGGCGTGCTGCTCGGCGATTCCCACGTCGAAATATCGGCGCGGAAAGCGCTGTTCGAATTCGACCATGCCGCTGCCTTCGCGCATGGCCGGCGTGATGCCCACCAGCTGTGCGTCGCGTTCGGCCATATCGCACAGCCACTGCCCGAACACTTGCGTGTAGGTCTTGCGCGTCGAGGGCTTGCCCTGCTGGATGCCCACCGCCGGATCGAACTTGCCCGGACCGTGATACAGCACGGGGTCGGCCTCGGCGAGCTTGTAGCCCTGCCCCTTGCGCGTGACGACATGCAGGAACTGCAGGCCTTGCAGCGCCTTGAGGTTCTGCAACGTGGGAACCAGGGCATCGAGGTCGTGGCCATCGATGGGGCCCACGTAATTGAAGCCCAGCTCTTCGAACAGCGTGGCCGGCGTGACCATGCCCTTGGCATGTTCTTCGAACCGGCGAGCCAGTTCAAGCACGGGCGGCACGTGCTGCAGCACGGCGCGGCCGACATTCTTGGCCGTGGCATAGAAGCGCCCGGACATCAGGCGAGCAAGGTAGCGGTTCAACGCGCCCACTGGCGGTGAAATCGACATGTCGTTGTCGTTCAGCACCACCAGCAGGTTGATATCCGGCGTGACACCCGCGTTGTTCATCGCTTCGAACGCCATGCCGGCCGACATGGCGCCATCGCCGATGACAGCGATATGGTTGCGCTGCACGCCCGTGTTGCGCGATGCGACGGCCATGCCCAGCGCCGCGGAAATCGATGTCGACGAATGCGCGGTGCCGAAGGCGTCGTATTCGGACTCGCTGCGCTTCGGAAAACCCGAGATGCCGCCAGCCTGGCGCAACTGAGCCATGCCGGCACGCCGGCCGGTCAGGATCTTGTGCGGATAGGACTGGTGGCCGACGTCCCAGACTATGCGGTCATGCGGAGTGTCGAATACCTGGTGCAGGGCAAGCGTGAGTTCGACCGTGCCCAGATTGGACGACAAGTGGCCGCCCGTTCTGGATACTGACTCGAGCACGAAGCCACGCAACTCGGCGGCCAATGCCTTGAGTTCGCGTCGGTCGAGTCGGCGCAGGTCGGCCGGCGTTTGGATGCGGTCCAGCAATTCTGTCGTCATGCTTGGTATCAGCGGTCTCTGAGTACGATGTAGTCGGCCAGGCGCGCCAGCATCGAGCCGGCATCGCCCAGCGGGGTCAGGGCGGCGTGCGCCGTGGCGCGCAGTTCTTCGGCAAACGCACGAGCCTCATCCAGGCCCAGCAGCGATACATAGGTAGGCTTGTTGCCGGCGGCATCTTTGCCGGGCGTCTTGCCCAGGCTGGCACTGTCGGCCGTCACATCGAGGATGTCGTCGACCACCTGGAAGGCAAGGCCTATGGCCTCGGCGTAATTGTCGAGCGCCAGCCGAGTGCTCGAGCTGGCCCCGGACACGATACCACCGAGGGCTACACTGCACGCCAGCATGGCGCCGGTCTTCATGCTGTGCATGGTCTGCAGCTCGTCACGCGACAACGTACGGCCCACACTGTGCAGATCGATCGCCTGACCGCCTGCCATGCCGAGACTTCCGGCCGCACGGGCGAGCGCCTGTGTGGCCTGCACCACCAACGCGGGCGCGATCGGCATGGCCGCCAGCAGTTCGAAGGCCAAAGGCTGCAGCGCATCGCCCGCGAGCATGGCGGTAGCCTCGTCGAACTGGACGTGCGTGGTAGGACGTCCGCGCCGCAGCGTGTCGTCATCCATGCAGGGAAGATCGTCGTGAATCAATGAATAGGCATGGATCAGTTCGACCGCCGCGGCCGCGCGGTCCATCGATGCCTCGATGGCGACTGCGCTGCCATTGATCGGGCACGCCTGCCCTGCGGCGTAGACCAGCGCGGCGCGGATCCGCTTGCCGCCGCCCAGGACGGCATAGCGCATGGCCTCGTGCAAGCGCACCGGCAGCACATCGGCGGCAGGCAGGCATTCGTCCAGCACCGATTCGATGTGCTGAGCGCGGCCCTGCAGCCAGTCTTCGAACGCAATATGTTTGGGATTCATGCGCTTATTCGTCGTCGAGCGCGCGCGGGTCCAGCGGCCGAAGCAGGCCGTCTTCCAGTACCTTGACCTGCTGTTCCGCCTGCGCCAGCCGCTCCTGGCACACGCGCGTCAGCTCGACGCCGCGCCGGTATGCCGCCAGTGATTGTTCAAGGGGCAGCGATCCGTCTTCCATGGCGGCGACCAGCGTTTCGAGTTCGGCCAGCGCCGTTTCGAAATCCTGGGGCAAAGGGCGGTCGTCTTGCCGGGGATCAGTTTGCGAAGAAGTAGCCAAACAGGGGCTCCGTGCGCGGGAATAAAGGGGGTGATTCTCGAATTGTACGATGCTGCGCCCTACCCCCACGGTTGCCCGACGACTCAGGGGCAGCCCGACAACTGGCGGGCCACCTCGCGAAGCGCGGGTGCGATGCGCTCGCGCAAGGTCGCCGTGGGCAGCAGTGCCGCAGGCCCACCGCAACTCATGACGAACAGGCCTTCGCCGGTGACGGACTGGAACGGAATGGCGACGGCATTGATGTCGTCCCGCCATGCGCCCAAGGCATAGCAGCAGCCGGTGGCCGCGAGGTCGGCGCGCGCCTGCCGCACCACGTCGGGCGCAGGGGCCTCCTGCCCCAGCCGGTCCAGCAACTCAGCGCGTTGCGCGTCGGGCAGCGCAGCCAGGTAAGCACGACCCATGGCGCTGTCCAGGCTGGCGCGGTAGCCGACCGGAAGGCGCAAATACAGTTGAGAAGAACCGTGGATGGCTTCGACGTACACCATGGCATCGTTGTCGAATGCGCCGAGCGCCACCGCGCCCCCGGTGGTCCGGGCCAGTTGAACCATGGAGTCGCGAGCCAGTTCGCGCACTTCCAGACCCGCCAGGACCCCGAATCCGAGCGCAAGCACGCCCAGGCCCGGCGAATACTTGCCGCTGTCGGCGTGGTATCGCAGGTAGCCCAGTTCTGTGAGCGTGTAGGTCAGGCGGCTGATGGTGGGCTTGGGCAGCCCCGTCAGGCTGGCCAGGTCCTGGTTGCCCAGCGTGGACGCGCCGCGGCCGAAGCAGCGCAACACATCAAGCCCCCGAGCCAATGCCGCAATGAACTCGGGCGCGGCGCGCCCCTGGGCCGGGCCGCGCCGGCGTCGTGCCGGCCCGCTGAGCGGCGTGGGGTCGGAATCCGGTACGGAGGGATCGAAAGGGGCTTGCATGGGGACGCTTTCGTTCTTATAGTTTATTTCGGCTAACAAAATTGAATTCCACGATACGGAATTTACTCGAAGTCGACCATCTCGTCCATGATTGCTACAGGGGAAAACATGTTCAAACGAGTCACCACCTACGCCGCCGCGTTCGCCTTATCGGTGTGCGCCAGCCTGGCCCACGCCGCGTATCCAGAAAGGCCCATCACCATCATCTCTCCGTTCCCGGCGGGCGGAGCCACCGATGTGCTCACGCGCATCCTGGCCGACCGCATGGGCAAGGCGCTGCAACAGAGCATCATCGTCGAGAACAAGGCCGGCGCCGGCACGACGATCGGGGCTGCCTATGTCAGCCGCGCCACACCCGACGGCTATACCTTGCTGATGGCCACCAACTCGACACTGGTCACCAACCGCTTTCTGTATAAATCCCTGCCCTACGACCCCGACCGCTTCGCCCCCATCGGCATGGTGGGCATAGGCCCGCTGATTCTGCTGTCGAGCAACAAGACCGGGTTCAACAGCACCTCCGATGTAGTGGAACGGGCCCGGCAACGCCCGGGCGCGCTGACGTTCGCAACCTTCGGTCCGGGCACCTCGTCGCACCTGGCCGGCGAATTATTCAAGCAAGAGGCCGACATCGACCTGCTCCATGTGCCCTACAAAGGGGCCACCCAGGCGCTGCCTGCCGTCATCAACGGCGATGTCGACCTCTTCTTCGACATGGTGGCCACGGGCATGCCCCAGGTCGAGGCCGGCAAACTCAAGGTGTTCGGCATCACCAGCAAGGCGAGGCTGGCAACACTGCCCGACCTGCCCACGCTGGCCGAGCAGGGCTACCCCGCCTTCGACCTGACGGCTTGGTTCAGCTTTGTGGCGCCCGCCGGCACACCGGCCGATGTACTGACCACTTTGCAGAATGCCTTGGTCACGACGTTGCAGGATCCGCAGGTCCGCGAAAAGATGCTGGGCATGGGCATCGAGCCTCGGTCGGGCACCGCGCAGGAACTGTCGGACCAGATCCGCAACGAACAATCCATCATTGAAAAGCTGGTGGAACAGGCCGGACTGGAACGTCAGTAAGCGCATCAGTTGCAACAAAATGCCCCTGTCCCGGCTTGCCTCACGCGCAGGTTTGCGTTTGCAAGCCGGGGTTAACGGTTCGAAACATGGGCGCGAGACGGTGCGGCTAAGCTAGGGACAACCCTAGTCAGCCGGAACGCCGTCTCAAGTGCCCATGCCTCAGCCCGTTGCAGAAGATCCACACCGCCTGAACCGACTCGATGCCGCCCGATGGATGGCGGCGCTGGCGGTGGTTTTGCTGCACAGCGCCGCGCAGTCGGTGTCCGACGCCGGCGCGTACGGCACGGCAGAGTGGGCGACTGCGAATTTCTACGACTCGGCGGTACGCTGGTGCGTGCCGGTCTTCGTGATGGTCAGCGGCGCCCTGCTGCTTGATGCCAACCGACCCGGCGACGCCCGACATTTCTACCAGCGGCGTGCCATGCGCATCTGCGTACCCCTGGTGTTCTGGACGCTGTTCTACCTGAGCTGGCGTTCGCTGCTCGACTGGTGGGACGGCGCTGGCGCGGATTTCTCCTTCTGGCCTCGCAAGGTGGCCGAAGGCGCCCCGTATTACCATCTCTGGTACTTGTACATGATCGTGGGCCTGTACCTGTTCGCGCCGCTGGTGCGCGCGCTGTACCAGCGCAGCCAGCCTGCTGCGCGACGCCTGTGGGTGTTGGGCATTCTTGGCGTGGCCATCCTGGATGCCCTGTACCGGCAGGCCATGGACGCCGGTCACGGGTTCTTCCTGACCTGGTTCCTGCCCTACCTGGGTTATTTTCTGGCGGGCCGCATGATCTATGACGGCGAATTGCGCGTACCCCGCCCTGCGCTGGTGCTGGCTTTGAGCGTGCTGGCGACAGCTTGGGGCGTCGACTTCCTGTCCGATGCGGGTCAGCTCAATCTGTATTTCTATGACTATTTCAGTATCACGGTGCCATTCATGTCGCTGGCGGTGTTCCAGCTCATCCTGGACTCGCCGCGCCTGCCCACGCTGTCCACGCTGGCCCCACTGACGTTCGGGGTGTACCTGATCCATCCGTTGTTCCTGGACCTGGCTGATCGGGCGCCCACTCCGGCCCTGCCCGGGGCGGCGTGGAACGTTCCACTGCTTGCGGCCACGGTCTTCGTACTGTCGGCGGCGAGCAGCTGGTTATTGCGCAGGCACCCGGTGACCCGGCGATTGGTTTGACGGCGCCTGGTTCGGCGGCAACACGCGCAGTGCGGCACGAGGGATAGGGTACAATTCACGGTTTGATCGGCCAGCCCGATTTTTCTTCGCGCCAGCACGGAAACTCTGCCGTCCTGGCTTTTTTATCCGAGCGGAGGGAATCATGACCGACATTGGTCGGATGGCGCATGTCGTGCCGGCTCGCACCCAGCTTCCCGTCAGCGCATATTTTGACGAAGCCCGCTTTCACCGCGAGCAAGAACTCATCTTCAAGCAATCCTCGTTGTATGTCGGTCACCAGAAGCTGGTTCCCGAAATCGGCGATTGGCGCACCCTGCCCCAGGAAGACGGCGGGCGTGTGCTGGTACGAAATGGCCAGGGCGTCGAACTGATCTCGAACGTCTGCCGGCACCGCCAAGCCCTGATGCTGGGCGGACAGGCCGGCAACGTCACGGGTCATGCCGCCGGACATGGCAACCTGAAAGATACAGGGGGCAACATCGTGTGCCCGCTGCACCGCTGGACGTACAACAATCGCGGCGAGCTCCTGGGCGCGCCTCAGTTCGAATCCACGCCCTGCATGAACCTGCAGCGTTTTCGCCTGCGTGATTGCCATGGCCTGCTGTTTGAAGGTCCGCGCGACCCGAGCGCTGATCTTGCGCCGCTTTTTGCCCGACCCGAGTTCGATTTCGGCGACTACGTGCTCGACCACGTCGAAGTTCACCAGTGCAACTACAACTGGAAGACCTTCATCGAGGTCTATCTCGAGGACTACCACGTCGGGCCGTTCCATCCCGGGTTGGGCCGCTTTGTCACGTGCGACGACCTGAGCTGGGAATTTTCCGACTGGTACAGCCTGCAGCGCGTCGGCGTGCACAAAGCATTGGCACAGCCCGGCTCGGACGTATACAGGCAGTGGCATGACCGCGTGCTCGACTACCGGGCGGGCGAATCCCCCGACTTCGGTGCAGTGTGGGTCACGTACTTCCCCACACACATGATCGAGCTGTACCCGCACGTACTGGTGCTGTCGACCCTGTACCCGAAAAGCCCGCAGGAAACGGTGAACGTCGTCGAGTTCTACTACCCCGAAGAAATCGTAGCCTTCGAGCGCGAATTCGTCGAGGCGCAGCGCGCGGCTTATATGGAAACCGCCATCGAAGACGATGAGATCGCCGAACGCATGGACGCCGGACGCAAGGCGTTGATGCTGCGCGGCGTCAATGAAGCGGGCCCATACCAGTCGCCCATGGAAGACGGCATGCAGCACTTCCACGAATGGTATCGGCGCATCATGCAGGAACCCGATCCCGCATGACCGAGGGTGGTCGGCAAGGTGCGGCCGGCAAGGTGCGGCCGGCAAGGTGCGGCCGGCAAGGTGCGGCCGGCGCGGTGCGGCGGCCGAGGTGCGGCCGTCCGGGCGGACTCCCGCCGGCCTAGGCTCCGCGCGCCACCGGCCGCGCGGGGTCACTGCACCATTCGCTCCACGACCCCGGATACAGACGCGAACCGGGCAGCCCGGCGATTTCCATTGCAAGCAAGTTGTGGCATGCGGTAATGCCTGATCCGCATTGATGCACGACGGAAGCCGGATCCCGGTCGCCCAGCAGCTGCGTGAACTCTGCACGCAACTGTTCCGGTTGCTTGAACCGGCCATCGGCCTGCAGGTTCTCGACGTTGGGACGGTTCAGGGCGCCGGGAATGTGTCCGGCGACCGGGTCCATGGGTTCGACTTCTCCGCGATACCGATTGGCGGCGCGGGCGTCGATAACAGTGAACACGGGCTGTTTCAGATTGGCCAGCACGGCTTGCGCGTCGACGGTGCCCACCAGGGGTTCAGCCAGCGGTGCGGACGACGCGCCTTGCGCGCCGGACTCAGGCTGCTCGGTAGCAACAGGCAACCCGGCGGCATTCCAGGCCTGCCAGCCGCCGTCGAGCACGGCCACGCGCTCGTGCCCTAGCCAGCGCAGCATCCACCACAAATGCGCGGCAAACATGCCGCCGCTGGCATCGTAGGCCACCACCCGCGTGTCGGCCTGCACACCATGCGAACCCAGCAATGCCGCCAGCTCGCTGCGCGACGGAAGCGGGTGGCGGCCGTTCGTGCCCGTGCGAGGCGCCGCCAGCTCGGTCTCGTGATCGAGAAAGCGTGCGCCCGGGATGTGACCCTGGTCGTAAGCCCGGCGCCCGGCCGCGTGATCGGTCAGGTCATGGCGCACATCGAATATGCGCAGGCTGGATGATTGCAGACAATCAGCCAGTTCTTGCGGAGTAATCAGCGTTGTGGTCATGCAAGCTCCTACTGAGTTGATTCAGGCCTCGGGGGGCATGCGCATGGTACGCCAGACCGACAGCAGGCCGGCCGCGATGATCAGGCCCATGCCGGCCCAGGCCAGGGCATCGGGATGGTCGCCCCAGAGCCCCATGCCGAGCAAGGCGGCAAAGATGATCGTGGAATACTGCAGCGCAGCCGTCAATAGCGCCGAGCCGACACCGAAAGCGCGGGTCATGGCCAGCTGGCCGAACAGCCCCGCCAGCCCTATCCCCACCAACGCGGCGTAGCCGAGGGGATCGGCGTGCCCCCAGCCCTCGAGCCCCAGGCCGCCCATGCTGCTCAGGCAAACAGCCAGCGAAAAAAACAGGACGGTGCGCCACTCGGGTTCTCCGATGCGGCCCAACTGGCGAATCTGCAACATGGCCACCGCCGACATGGCGCCCGCGGTCAGCCCCAGCGCGGCTGCCAGCCATTGATCATCGTTGATGCTGGGCCTGAGCACGGCGATGACCCCCATAAACCCCAGGGCCACGGCCGCGATGCGGATGCGGTCACGCTGCGCCCCACCCCAGCCCAGCATCCAGCAGGCGATGAACAGCGGCGCGGTGTAGTTCAGGCTGGTGGCGGTGGCCAGGGGCAGGCGCGACAGCGCGAAAAACCCGAGCCACATGGACGTGACGCCGGCCAGGTTGCGCCAGAGGTGCAGGCGCCAGCTGACGGGCACGATGGACTGCCGCCCCGCGCGCGCCCACAACAGCAGCAGAATCACCGACGGAAAGCCGCGAAAAAGCACGATCTGAGGTAAAGACGCGCCGTGTTCGGTGGCGAGCTTCACGAAAGACCCCATCATGGCGAACATGGCGGACGCCACCAACATCCAAAGAGCCTGCATTGAGGGGCCAGGTAACGGAAATAGAAGAAAAATAGGGGAAAGCGATACTATACTCCCGCTCCAGAACGCCTATTGGCGCCCGCGCGGGAACCGCAATGCCGCGCGGCGGTCAAAAAGGCGCAATTGCTCGCATAGGACACCAACCAGCATGAAACGCGTTTTCCTGTTCGTCATTACCAACCTGGCCGTCATGGTCGTGCTCTCGGCCACGCTGCGCATCCTGGGCGTAGACCGATACATCACGGCGCAAGGCATCAACTATCAGGCGCTGCTGATTCTGTCGGTGGTCATCGGCTTCACCGGCTCGATCATTTCGCTGCTCATCAGCAAGCCCATGGCCAAGTGGTCCACCGGCGCGCGGGTCATCGATCCGGCAGCCCCGCAGGGCCACCGCGAAGCCTGGCTCGTCGATACGGTGCACCAGTTGGCCGACCGCGCTGGCATCGGCCATCCGGAAGTCGCCATCTACGAAGGCCCGCCGAACGCGTTCGCCACGGGCGCCTTCAAGAACGATTCGCTGGTAGCCGTGTCGACGGGCTTGCTCGAAAGCATGACCGAAGAAGAAGTGGCTGCCGTCCTGGGCCATGAAGTCGCGCATATTGCCAACGGCGACATGATCACCCTCACGCTCATCCAGGGCGTGGTCAACACGTTCGTGGTCTTCTTCGCGCGCATCGTCGGCTACTTCATTGACCGTACCGTGTTCCGCAACGAGCGCGGCGTGGGGATCGGCTACTTTGTCACCGTGATCGTCTGCGAAATCATCTTCGGCATGCTGGCGTCGATTATCGTTGCGTGGTTCTCGCGGCAACGCGAATACCGCGCCGACGCCGGCGCGGCCCAGCTGATGGGTTCACGCGAACCCATGATGCGCGCCCTGGCTCGCCTGGGCGGCCTGGAAGCGGGCGAACTGCCGAAGTCCTTCCAGGCCTCGGGCATTGCCGGCAAGGGCGGCCTTGCCGCGATCTTTGCTTCGCACCCGCCCATTCCCGCCCGCATCGCCGCCCTGCAGCACATGCGCGTGGCGTAATCCGGCAGCCGCCCGCGCCGCGGGCGGCTGATTTCATTCCAGTGTCAGAATGGTGGCGCCGGTGGTCTTGCGCGACGCAAGTGCCGTCTGCGCTTTACCGGCATCGGCCAGGGCATAACGCTGGTCGATGCGAACCTTGATCTTCTTCTTCAAGACCAGGTCGAACATTTCGGTAGCCGCCGCGTTCAGCTTTTCGGGCGTGTTCACGTGCAGTCCCAGCGACGGCCGCGTCACATAGAGGCAACCCTTCTGGTTCAGGGTCGCCAGATTGACGCCCGACACCGGGCCCGAAGCATTGCCGAAGCTCACCATCAAACCACGCGGTTCGATGCAGTCGAGCGAGGTTTCCCAAGTATCTTTGCCCACGCCGTCATACACCACCGGCACCTTCCTGCCCCCGGTCAGCTCGAGCACGCGTTCCGCCACGTTCTCCCGGGAATAGTCGATGGTCTGCCAGGCGCCATGCGCACGCGCCAGCTCGGCCTTTTCCGGGCTGGACACCGTGCCGATCAGTTTGACGCCCAGCGCCTTGGCCCATTGGCAGGCGATGAGGCCAACCCCGCCCGCCGCGGCATGGAACAGGATGGTCTCGTTGCCCTGCAGGCGGTACGTCTGACGGAACAGGTATTGCACTGTCAGGCCCTTGAGCATGAGCGCGGCCGCGTCGTCGAAGCTCACGCCCTTGGGCAGCTTGACGACCTGGGCCGCGGGCACATTGCGCGCTTGCGCGTAGGCGCCGATCGGGCTTTGCCCGTAGGCCACGCGGTCGCCTTTTTTCAAGTGCCTGACCTCGGCCCCCACCGCTTCCACCACGCCGGCTGCCTCGAAACCCAGGCCGTGCGGCAGCGGATGCGGATAGAGGCCGCTACGGTAATAGATATCGATGAAGTTCAGGCCGACGGCATGCTGCCGGATGGTGACCTCGTTGGGAGCCGGCGCCGCCAACTCTACGTCGACGAGTTGCAGCACTTCCGGGCCGCCATGCTGTTCGATGCGGATTGCCTTGACGAGATTGCTGGCCATGCGGCCTCCTTTCGTGTGTGAGTTCAGTGTTGAATTCTTGGACTGCATTGGCGGCGCATCGCCGCGATTGGTCGACTTACCCCTTGCCTGCCGCGCTCCGTCCCATCAGTACGAAAATACCCAGCAGCACCAGCGCTGTGCCGGCCAGCTGCCATACCGTGATCGGCTCGCCGAGCAGCCATGCCGCCAGGAACAGGACGGACACCGGGCCGACCATGCCCAGAAGCGACGCCGTCGGCGCGCCGACAAGGGCCACGGCCCACATCAGCATGAACACCGGCGCCACCGTATTGAGCGTGGCATGCACCAGCGAATATCCGTACACACCAGCAGGCTGCACCAGCATGGATGGCGGGTGGACCAGGAAGAACTGCACGATGCAGGCCAGGCACGACACCAGCATGGCGTAGGCCACCAGCCTCGTCGCGCCGACCCGCTTGACGAGCTCACCGGTACAAACCAGGTACACAGCATAGCTGAGCGCCGATCCGAAAATGAAGAAAGCCCCTAGCACCACGTGGGAACCGGCGCCCTGCTGCAGGTCTTGAGCGAAGACTAGGATCACGCCCAGGTAGGAAGCAATCATGGCGAACCATTGGCGCCCCGTCACCGGCCGCTTCAGCCACCAGGCCGTCAACAGCACCACCATCGTGGGCGACAGGAACAGAATCAGTCTTTCCAGGCTGGCGGTCACGTAGCGCAGACCGAGAAAATCCAGGAAGCTGGAAAAGTAATAGCCCAGCAGCCCCAAGACGCACAATTGCACCCGCTCGCGAGCAGTGAGCACCGGAAGCTGGCCGCGCGACGCACGGCGCGCCTCGCGCCAGGCCACGACTGCAAAGAATGGCATCGCGAACATCATGCGGAACGCGATCAGGGTCACGGCATCGATGCCGTACCGGTAGGTAAGTTTGACCACGATGGCCTTTGCCGCGAAAAGCACGGCGCCCAGCGTAGCCAGGAAGAAACCGAGTAGGCGGGGTGAGGCGACGGACGATGACCAAGACCTGGCTGGGCGATTCATGCGATGATTTTATATTCTCGAGCGCCCGTCCGGGGCGCAGTTCCTGCAATTGCTGCCCGCTTTCCATGACCCGCCAACGCGCTCTCGCATACATCCATATCGCCGCCGTACTGTTCGGCCTTACCGGCGTGTTCGGCGAACTGATCCAGGCCAGCGCAGCGGTCATTACCCTGGGCCGGGCCGGCTTTGCCGTCGCGGCGCTGGCCGCTTTCGCGCGCATGCAGAGACGCCCCCTGTTCGGCGCGTTGACGCCGGCCCAGCTCTTCATGCTGATTGTCGCGGGCGGCCTGCTGGCGGCGCACTGGGTCACGTTCTTCATTTCGGTCAAGATCGGCGGCATCGCCATTGCCACCCTGGGGTTCGCCAGCTTTCCGGCGTTCATCACCCTGCTTGAAGCGCTGCTGTTTCGTGAACGAGTCGGAACGGCAGAATGGCTGTTGCTGGGCATGGTCACGGCGGGCCTGGTGCTCGTCACGCCCTCGTTCGATCTCGCCAACGAGGGCACCATCGGCCTGGCCTGGGGCATACTTTCCGGGCTGTCGTTTGCCCTGCTCGCGCTGACCAACCGGCGCTCGACGGTCGGGCTCGACCCCATGCAGGTCGCCTGCGGCCAGAACATCGTCGTGGTGCTGGCCATGCTGCCGTTCGCAGCCAGCCAGCTGCCCGTGCTGCCCGCCCTCGACTGGCTCTGGCTGGCCTTGCTGGGTGTGTTCTGCACCGGGCTGTCGCATTTCCTGTTTGTGTCCAGCCTCACCCGGCTCAACGCCCGCAGCGCCGGGCTCGTCATCGCCCTTGAACCCGTCTACGCCATAGGCTTCGCCTGGCTGCTGTTCGCGCAGCAACCGACCTTGCGCATGGCCGCCGGTGCCGCGCTGATCGTGGCCGCCATCGTCTGGTCGGGCCTGCGCAAGAGCGCCCCATGAACTGAGCAGGCTGACAAATCTATCCCTTGACAATATTTGCCTAGGCAGTAAACTGGCGTCCATGACTCCCGATCCCGTCTCTCCTGCGTCCGAGCCAGCGGTGCATTACCGTGGCAATGCCCGGGCTACCGATGACAACGTCGGCTTCCTGATCAAGCTGGTGTACAACTCGCTCAATCGCATGCTCGATGTCGAGATGGCGCCGCTGGGGCTCACGGCCACTCAATGGCGGCCCATCGCGTTGCTGGCCCGCGGGGCCGCCGATACGCCAGCCGAACTGGCGCGCCTGCACGGTGTAGACACCGGCGCAATGACGCGCACGCTCGACCGGCTCGAAGCAAAAGGCCTGTTGCGGCGCACCCGTTGCCAGGTCGACCGCCGGGTCGTCCGCATTGAGCTCACGGCTTCGGGGCAAGAGCAGGCCAAAGCTATCCCAGCCAATATCGCGCGCGTGCTCAACCATCATTTGCGGGGTTTTTCCGCCGAAGAACTTGCGCAATTACGCCATCTGCTGGGTCGCATGCTAGCCAACGGCACCCCTGCAGGGTGCGCCGCGCCCGAGCCCTGATGGCAGACGCCCGCCGCCCGCATATTGCCAGCGGGTTTTTTTTGCGCCTTATAATTGCCTAGGCAAATACAGTTTAATCAAGTACTTTCAGCAGAATGTCAGCATGAAAAACGTCCTTTCCTTCGCGATATTGCTGGCCCTCGGCGGCTGCGCCTGGATGGCTCCCCCCCCTGAACCGGTCGCGCAGCTCGACGCCGCGCAGCTGGGCCTGTCCGGCAACGCCGTTACGTGGCCCGATACCCAGTGGTGGCGCCGCTATGACGACGCGCAGCTCGATGCGCTGGTCTCGGAAGCCCTGGTCAGCAATCCATCGATGAGTGCTGCGCAGGCCCGGCTGGCACAGGCCAACGCCGCAGTGCGAGGGGCCCGTGCTCCGCTGTTTCCTCAGATCGATGCAAATTACAGCCTCACGCGCCAGCACCTGCCCGAACATTCGATCTATCAGCCGCCGCTGGCGGGCGCCGTCAGTTCCGACAATAGGCTGGCGCTCGACTTCGGATACGAGCTCGACTTCTGGGGCAAAAACCGCGCCAGACTCGATGCAGCCATATCGCAGCAAGCAGCCGCTCGGGCCGACGCGCAAGCCGCACGCAACCTTCTGGCTCGCGCCATCGTGCGCAGCTACCTGAATCTGCAGAATGCCTTTGCGCAGCAAGGGGTACTGCAGCGCATAGCGGCGCAGCGGGCCGACCTGCTCAAACTGACGCGCGGCCGCGAAGCTGCCGGACTCGACACCCGTGTCGAGGTCAAGCAGGCCGAATCATCGCTGGCCTCGGCTCAGGTTGAACTGACGCAAGTCGAGACCACCATCGCGCAGCTGCGCAATCAAGCGGCGGCCCTGGCCGGCGCCGGCCCTGCGCGGGGCCAGTTGCTGCAACCCGCGACCCTGACTGCGCCAGCGGGCGTGGTGCCGGATCAGGTGCCAATGGAGCTGCTCGGGCACCGCGCCGATGTCACCGCCGCCCGCTTGCGCGCTCAGGCCTCGCGGCATGATATCGATGCGGCACGCGCCGAGTTCTATCCGAACGTCAACCTGATCGGCTTCGCCGGATTCCAGGCCATCGGTACAGGCAATCTGCTGGACGCGAGCAGCCGCACGCTCGGCATCGGCCCAGCCATCACACTGCCGATCTTTCACGGTGGCGCGCTCAATGCCAATCTGGCCGCACGGCGCGCCGACGCCGACCTGGCGGTGTCCGATTACAACCAGACCGTGCTCGATGCGGTGAGGCAGGTGGCCGACGCGCTGGACGGACTGAAGATGCTCGACCGCGAGACCATCCAGCAACGCGAGGCGCGCGAGGCCATCGACGCCGCGTATGAATTGGCCGTGCAACGCTATCGCGCCGGCCTGGGCAACTACCTGACCGTGCTGATCGCTCAGACCGGCGTGCTCGCCCAGGCTCGCCTGGATACCGACCTTCACTTCCGCGCCTACCAACTCGATGCCGACCTCGCCTACGCCCTTGGCGGCGGCTACACACCGCCCGCCGTCGCGCAGGCCGATCCCCCACTTTCTGTTGAATGAACGACCCGGATACGACGTCATGACTGCAATTTCCGTAACCCACTCCGCCCGCAAACGCCTGCTTATCTATGCCGCGGCCACTTTCATACTGCTGGGCATTCTGTACGCCGCATGGTGGGCCGTATTCGCGTCGGCCTACGAAAGCACCGACGATGCCTATGTACATGGAAACCTGGTGCAGATCACGCCGCAGGTGCCGGGCACCGTGGTCGCGATCGAAGCCGGAGACACTGAACACGTGAGTGCCGGCCAGCCGCTGATACGGCTCGACCCGGCCGACACGTCCGTGGCGCTGCAGCAGGCCGAGGCACAACTGGCGCAAACCGTACGGCAGGTCCGCACTCTGTACGCACAGAACGACTCCCTGGCAGCAGATGTCGACGTGCGGCAGGCAGACATCGCCCGGGCCCAGGCTGATCTGAGCCGCGCCAAGGCAGACTTGGAACGCCGTCAGGCCCTGGCCAAATCAGGAGGCGTCAGTGGTGAAGAGTTGCTGCACGCACAGACCGCCCTGAAATCGGCGCAGTCAGGACTGGCCCAGGCCAAGGCCGCGCTGGCGGCGGCGCAGGCCAGATTGGCCACCAACCAGGCGCTGACCCAAGGCACTACCGTGGCAGAGCATCCCGATGTGCGCCAGGCCGCCGCCAGGTTGCGTGACGCCTGGCTCGCGCGTTCGCGCACCGTACTGCCCGCGCCGGTCGACGGCCTTATCGCACGGCGCAGCGTCCAGGTGGGCCAACGCGTCGCACCCGGCGCGACGCTGATGAACGTAGTGCCACTCAATCAGGTCTGGGTGGAAGCCAACTTCAAGGAAGGCCAGCTGCGCCACATGCATCCGGGCCAGTCGGCAACGCTGGTGGCCGACCTGTACGGGGATTCGGTCACTTATCACGGTACCGTGGTCGGTCTGGACGCCGGCACCGGCAGCGCCTTTGCCCTGCTGCCCGCGCAGAACGCAACGGGCAACTGGATCAAGGTGGTGCAGCGCGTGCCGGTACGCATCGAGCTCGACCCCGAAGAACTCAAGGCGCACCCTCTGCGCGTCGGCTTGTCCATGGATGTCGAAGTTGACGTCAGCAAAGGCGGCAACGAACTGGCCCCCTTGCCACCGCGCCACGAGCCCGCGTGGTCCACCCAGGCGTTCACGGAAACGCAGGCCGAGGCCGACGCCCTGATCGCCCGCATCATCGAAGCTAACACTGCATCATGAGCACTACGCCCCGTCCCGCACAGGCGGGCGCCGCTCTCCCCCCCCTCGAGGGCGCCACCCGCATCATCGGCGCGATGGCCCTGTCCACCGCCGTGTTCATGAACGTGCTGGATACGTCCATTGCCAACGTTTCCTTGCCGACGATCTCCGGTGATCTGGGCGTCAGCACTAGCCAGGGCACCTGGGTCATTACGTCGTTCGCCGTGGCCAATGCCATCACGGTGCCTCTGACCGGGTGGCTGACCCAGCGCTTCGGCCAGGTACGCCTGTTCCTGGCCTCTACATTGCTGTTCGTGCTGGCGTCCTGGCTGTGCGGTTTCGCGCCTTCGCTCGGCGCTTTGCTTGCATTCCGCGTGCTGCAAGGGGCGGTGGCCGGACCCATGATTCCCCTGTCGCAATCGCTCATGCTGGCCAGCTTTCCGAAATCCAAGGCAGGCATGGCCCTGGCCATCTGGGCCATGACGACGCTGGTCGCCCCCGTTGCGGGACCGCTGCTGGGTGGATGGATATCCGATAACTACACCTGGCCATGGATCTTCTACATCAATGTGCCGGTGGGCCTGCTCGCGGCCTGGGTCAGCTGGCGCGTTTACCGCGAACGCGAAACGCCCACCCGCCGGCTGCCCATCGACAAGATGGGCCTGTTCTTGCTGGTTGTCTGGGTCGGTGCATTGCAGATCATGCTGGACAAGGGCAAAGACCTGGACTGGTTTTCGAGCCCTGTCATTCTGGGGCTGGCCCTGGTGGCCTTCGTCGCATTCGTCTTTTTTCTCATCTGGGAGTTGACCGACGCGAATCCGGTGGTAGACCTGCGCTTGTTCAAAGGACGCAATTTCACCGTTGGCGCACTGACGCTCGCGGTGGCCTATGGGGTGTTCTTCGGCAATGTGGTCCTGCTGCCGCTGTGGCTGCAGAGCAACCTGAACTACACCGCAACCTATGCCGGTCTGGTGACCGCGCCGGTGGGCCTGCTTGCCATTCTGCTGACACCGCTGGTGGGCAAGGCATTGGGCACGCAGGATGCGCGCATCCTGGTTACCGGCGCCTTTCTCGTCTTCGCCCTGGTGTGTTTCATGCGCGCGGATTTCAACCCGCAAGTCGATATCCGTACGCTGCTGATACCGACCGTCGTTCAGGGCGCGGCGATGGCGGCATTCTTCGTGCCCCTGACGTCAATCACACTGTCCGGACTGGACCCTTCCCGCATTCCCGCCGCCTCCGGACTGTCCAATTTCGCGAGGCTCACGGCAGGGGCATTTGGCACATCCATTGCCACGACGGTCTGGGACAATCGTGCCGCACAGCACCATGCCCGCCTGACGGAAGTGGCGGCGCCCGGCCACCCTCCGTTCGACCAAGCCGTCGCCACACTGCAGAACAGTCTGGGCATCACGCACCAGGAAGCCATCACGCGCGTGAACGGCCTGATAGACACGCAGGCCTTCACCATGTCGGCGGTGGACGTGTTTTACGCCTCGGGCGTGATATTCGTGCTGTTGGTCGGCATGGTCTGGTTCGCGCACGGCAAGGACAAGTCGTCCGACAGCGAGGGGGCCGCTGCCGCAGCGGCGGGCGCGCACTGAGCACGCGCCCTTGCCGGAAGCGGGCAGCGGGCGCCCGTTTCCCAGCAAGCGCTGGCCCTAGCCGGCCGCGACGATTTCAGCGATGGCCTTGCCGACGTCCGCGGTAGACGCCGTGCCTTTCATGTCGCGCGTGCGCGGCCCCTCGGCCAGCACGGTCTCGATGGCGGCCACGACGGCCTGCGAGGCGTCGGGATAACCGAGGAAGTCGAGCATCAGCGCGCCGCTCCAGATCTGCCCGATCGGATTCGCGATGCCTTTGCCGTAAATGTCGGGGGCCGAGCCGTGCACGGGCTCGAACAACGAAGGGAACTTGCGCTCAGGGTTCAGGTTCGCCGACGGTGCGATACCGATGGTGCCCGTGCATGCCGGGCCGAGGTCGGAAAGAATATCGCCGAACAGATTCGAAGCCACGACGACGTCGAACCAATCGGGGTGCTGCACGAAGTGCGCGCACAGAATATCGATGTGATATTTGTCCCAGCGCACGTCGGGATACTGGCTGGCGACATCCGCCACGCGCTCATCCCACCACGGCATCGAGATCGAGATGCCATTGGACTTGGTGGCGGCAGTCAGGTGTTTTCCACGCTTCTGCGCCAGTTCGAAGGCGAATTTCAGGACGCGATCGGCGCCGACGCGGGTGAACACGCTTTCCTGGATGACAACTTCGCGTTCGGTGCCAGCGAACAGGCGGCCGCCGCTGTTGGAGTACTCACCCTCGGTGTTCTCGCGAACGATGAAAAAATCGATGTCGCCGGGCTTGCGGCCGGCCAGGGGCGACGGCACGCCGGGCATCAGCCGGACCGGGCGCAGGTTGATGTACTGATCGAAGTCGCGACGGAAGCGGAACAACGACCCCCACAACGCTTCGTGGTCGGGTACGGTGGCGGGCCAGCCGATGGCGCCGAAGAAGATCGCTTCGTGCCCGCCGATCTGCTCGGCCCAGTCATCGGGCATCATCTTGCCGTGCTTGGCGTAATAGTCGCAGCTCCAGTCGAAGTGGTCCCACTGGAACCCTATGCCAAAGCGTGTGGCCGCTGCATCCAGCACCCTCAACCCTTCGGGTACGACTTCCTTGCCGATGCCGTCACCGGCAATGACTGCGATTCTGTGTTTGTTTCCTGCCACCGATGTTCTCCAATAAAGTTCAGCCCGTGTCGGGATATTTTCAGGCACCGCTCCAGGCCTCGGCATTCAGTTTATCGCTGTAAGCCGGACGCTGCTGCGTACGCTGCACATGCTCTAACGCTGGGGTGATCACCTGTACCAGCCGGTCGAACGATGGACGGATGTCGTCTTCGGGTACGCATGCATACCCCATCAGCAGGCCCGGCCGGGCGCTGTGCTCATCAGCATAGTAGCGGCACAGCGGCCGGACGTGCAGGTCCAGCGTGCGCGAGGCAATGGAAATGCCCAGGTCGTCAGTGCCGTCGGGCAGATGCATGACCAGGTGCAGGCCCGCCTCATGCGTAGAGATGGGCCAGTCGGGGCCGAACCGCGCGGTAATGGCCTCTCGCAGCAACGCCTGGCGCGCTGCATAGCGCTGCTTCATGCGGCGGATGTGACTCGCGTAATGTCCGCCTTCGATGAAATCAGCCAGCACCGCCTGATCCATCAGGCGGCCCTCGCGGTACAGCTCCGACAGCCCGGTGGCCATGTGGCTGGCGAGGGGCTTGGGCAATACCATGTAGCCCAGGCGGAAACCCGGGAACAAGGTCTTGGAAAAAGTCCCCAGGTACAGTACGCGGTCGTGCTGGTCCAGCCCTTGCAACGACGCGATGGGCCGGCCGTCGAATCGGAACTCGCTGTCGTAGTCATCTTCGATGATCCAGGCGCCTCGCGTATGTGCATACTCGAGCAGCATGCGCCGCCGGGCCAGGCTCATGACCATGCCGAGCGGATACTGGTGCGACGGCGTGACAAAAATAAAGCGTGGCGGGTCACGCATCTGCTGCATGCTCGGCGACATGCCTTCCGCGTCGACATCCACCGGAATCGGCGTGATCCCGCAGGCCATCAGGGTCGAACGCGCCCCCCAGTAGCCGGGATTCTCCATCCAGGCCGTGTTGCCGTGGTCGCCCAGCAGCCTGGCCAGCAGGCTCAGCGACTGGTGTATGCCGCTGGTCAGCACGATCTGGTCGGCTTCGCACTTGACCGAGCGTGACAGGCGCAGGTGCTCGGCCAGGGCGCGCCGCAGCGGAAGATATCCCGCACCGTGCGCATAGGTCAGCAATTCATGCTGCGATTGGCGCCAGCGCCTGCCCTGCAGGCGCGCCCAGACGGCGCGAGGAAACAGCGACACGTCTGGCACGCCCGGTACAAAAGCGCCCCACTGGCGATCCGAGGCGGAGGCCTCGTGAACCAACTGGGAACCGCGCCGGGACAGCGCGAACTGCGGGGGCAAGGCACGTTCCGCAGCGCGGTCCGCCGGAGCGGATTGCGACACCGCGGGCACGGTGTCGGAAACGAAGGTGCCACTCCCGAATACCGATACCAGGTACCCCTCGGCCAGCAGCTGTTCGTAAGCATGCAGCACGGTATTGCGGGATAACCCGGTATCCGCCGCCAGCCCCCGAGTCGCAGGCAGCTTGGTACCGGCGGGGACATCGCCGTCCAGAATGAGCCTGCGCAGGATCTCATAGATCTGCCGGGACAAGGGCACCGCGGCGCCTCGTTCCAATCGCTGCAACAGGCACTCGGACAGAATCAATTCTTTCAAAGTGGCACCAGAAACAAAAAACGATTTGGACCTATTTAGAGTACCAAATATCCGATACGCTGCTTCAGCGCAAGCAGAGAACGTCCACATAAACGCCAAGGGGAACCGTGCGACCGGACACACCGCAACTTGCCACTGTCGTGCCCTGGCCGGCCTGATGCCCGGCCAGACGCTTTACATGTTCCACCCGTAGCACCCGAGTCGCGGGATGGCACGGCTGCCAGAGCACAGGAGCCCTGCGCTGCCCTCCCGTCTATCTTTCAATGCCCGGAGGTCCACAGTGAAACTGACAACACGCCTTAAATTGTCCCTGGGCGCGCTCGCCCTGATCACCGCCGTCCCCACGGCAGTGGTGCAGGCGCAGACGCGCGGCGGCACGTTGCGCATGATCGTCCAGCCCGAACCGCCTATCCTCGTGCCTGCGCTCAATCAGCAGGCTCCCACCCAGTTCGTGGCCGGCAAAATCTACGAGAGCCTGCTTACTTACTCGTTCGATCTCAAGCCTCAGCCCGGCCTGGCCAAGTCGTGGGAAGTCGCCCCGGACGGCCTGTCGTACACCTTCCATCTGCAGGAAGGCGTCAAGTGGCACGACGGTCAGCCCTTCACCGCCGATGATGTGGTGTTTTCGCTGAGCGAGCTGCTGCCCAAGACCCACGCCCGGGCCCGTGTCATCCTGGGTCGCTATCTCGACAAGGTCGAGAAGATCGACGACCACACTGTCAAGATCAGCCTCAAAACGCCGTTCCCCGCGTTCATGCTGATGTTCGAGCCCGGCTTCGCGCCGATGATGCCCAAGCATGTCTATGCCGGCACCGAATACATGAAGAACCCCGCGAACCAGAAGCCCATGGGCACGGGCCCCTTCATGTTCCAGGAATGGAAACGCGGCGAATACATCAAGCTGGTGCGGAATCCGAATTACTGGAAAGAGGGGCAACCCTATCTGGACGAGCTCATCTTCAACATCATTCCCGACTCGGCATCGCGCGCGGTCGCCTTTGAACGCGGCACTGTCGATGTGCTGCGCGGCGGAGACGTCGACAACGTCGACGTCAAGCGCCTGCGCGGACTCGACAACGTCGAATACACCACGCAGGGCTGGGAGATGTTCTCGCCGCAGGCTTACCTGATGTTCAACATGCGTACGCCGCCGCTGGACAACGTCAAGGTGCGGCAGGCCGTGATGGCCGCGCTGAACCGCAAGCTGATCGTCAACAACATCTTCTTCGGCCTGGGCCAGGTTGCCACCAGCCCGTTCGTCACCACTGAGATGTTCTACGACAAGAACATGCCGCCCATCGACTTCGACATGAAGAAGGCGCGCGCGCTCATCAAGGAATCGGGTATCGACCCCGGCGCGTACAACCTGCGCTTTCTCGGCTTTCCCTACGGCCCCACCTGGGACCGCCTGGGCGAGTACATCAAGCAGTCGATGGAGCAGCTGGGCTTCAAGATCACCATGGAAGCCACGGACGCGGGTGGCTGGGCCAGCCGCACGGGCAACTGGGATTTCGACCTGACGCTGAACTACACCTACCAGTACGGCGATCCGGCGCTGGGCGTGCAACGCCTGTACGCCGCGGCGAACATGGTCAAGGGCTCGCCCTTCGCCAATGTACAGGGCTATGACAACCCCGAAGCCGACAAGCTCTGGACGGCGGCCGCCTCCGAGGTCGACCCGGCCAAGCGCCAAGAGCTCTATTCCAAGATCCAGACCATTCTGGTCAACGATGTGGCCAACGGCTTCCTGGTCGACATGGAATTCCCGACGCTCTATCGCGGCAACGTCAAGAACCTGGTGCAGACCGCCATCGGCATGAACGAAACATTCGCCGACGTCTATATCCAGAAATAAAAGCGGGCGCGCCTGGCGCGCCCGGTCCGCCACGGAAAGCCCGTGGCGGACCGCCGCAACCCGCCGTCCGCCGGGCAGCGGTGTTCCGACGGAGATGCCTTGCATGAAATTCCTGTCCTTTTTCCTGTCACGCCTGGGCAAAGCCCTGACTGTCGTGCTCGGGGTAGTCATCATCAATTTCTTCATGATCCGGCTGGCGCCGGGCGACCCCGCGGCCGTGTTGGCCGGGCAAGCCGGCGCGGGAGACCCCGCGTATCTTGCAGCGCTGCGCGCCGACTTCGGCCTGGACCAACCGCTGCTCACGCAGCTCGGCCTGTACTTGAAAGGCGTGCTGCAGCTCGACCTGGGCTACTCGTATCGCAATAACGTGCCGGTGCTCGACCTGATCCTCGAGCGCCTGCCCGCCACGTTCCTGCTGATGTCGTGCGCCTTCCTGTTCTCGATCGTGTTCGGCGTTCTGCTGGGCGTCATCGCCGCGCGGGCCCGTTACAACAACAAGCGCCGCTGGATCGACAGCGTAGTCATGTCCGGCGCGCTGCTGCTCTATGCGACCCCATTGTTCTGGCTGTCGCTGATGGGCATCCTGCTGTTCTCGGTCATGCTGGGCTGGTTGCCGGCGTTCGGCATGGAAACCGTCGGAGCCGGCCTGACCGGCTGGGCGCGCGTGCAGGACATCGCCCTGCATCTCGTCCTGCCGACTGTCACACTGGGCTGCTTCTTCATGGCGGTGTACGTGAGGCTGACTCGCGCCTCCATGCTTGAAGTCATCGGCATGGACTTCGTCAAGACCGCCCGCGCCAAGGGCGTCAGTCCCAATCGGGTCATTCGCACCCACGTACTGCGCAACGCCCTGCTGCCGGTCGTGACCTTCGCCGGCATCCAGCTGGGCCAGATGGCCGGGGGGGCGGTGCTCACCGAAACGGTGTTTGCCTGGCCCGGCATAGGCAGGCTGATGTTCGACGCCCTGCTGCAACGCGACTACCAACTGCTGTTGGGAATATTCCTGGTCACCTCAGTAATGGTGGTGGTGTTCAACCTGCTGACCGATCTGCTCTATCGCATGATCGACCCACGCATCTCGGCAGATTCGCAAGGGGCCGCGACATGAAGCCTTTTCTGAAGCGGTATATGCGCAATTACGGGGCCGTGGCAGGCCTGGCCGTGATGCTCGTGGTCGTGCTCACTGCGCTGGCGGCGCCGCTGTTGTACCCCGAATCACCGTGGATGATGGTCGCCGAGCCGCTCATCCAGCCGTTCACCGATTCCGCCTATCCGTTCGGCACCGATATGCTGGGGCGCGACATTACCGCCGGCCTGGTATGGGGGGCGCGAGTCTCACTGCTGGTGGGCCTGCTGTCGACGGGCGTGGCGCTTGCGTTCGGAATCCTGGTGGGCGCCGTCGCGGGCTATTGCGGCGGGCGCATCGACGACGCCCTGATGCGATTCACCGAATTCTTCCAGACCATCCCGCAACTGGCCATGGCAGTGGTGCTGGTGGCGGTGCTGAGTCCGTCGGTGTATTCCATCATGGGCGCAATTGCGCTGGTGTCATGGCCGCCCGCGGCGCGGCTGGTACGTTCCGAATTCATGACGCTGAAGCAGCGCGAGTTCGTGCAGGCCGCGATCGTGATCGGGCAGACCCCCTCGCGCATCGTCTGCACGCAGATTCTGCCGAACGCCATGTCGCCGATCATCGTGTCCGCCTCGTTCATGGTGGCCACCGCCATTCTGACCGAATCCGCGTTGTCTTTCCTGGGCCTGGGCGACCGCAACCTGATGAGCTGGGGCTTCATGATCGGCGCGGCGCGAACGATGATACGGGAAGCCTGGTGGATGAGCGTCTGGCCCGGCGTTGCCATCCTGCTCACGGTGCTGGCCATCAATCTGATCGGCGAAGGCCTCAACGACGCACTCAATCCTCAACTGCGCAAGCGCGGCGAATAGGAGGCAACATGAGCGACTCCCCCCCTCTGCTGTCCGTACGCAACCTGACCATCACGCTGCCAGCGGGTGGCGACAGGCGCTACGCCGTGCGCGACATTTCGTACGACGTCCATGCGGGCGAGATTCTGTGCATCGTCGGCGAATCCGGCTCCGGGAAGTCAATGAGCGCGAACGCCATCATGGGCCTGCTGCCCAGCTATCTGACGCCGCAAAGCGGCCAGATCCTCCTGCGGGGCACCGATCTGCTGCAGCAGGACGAATCGCGCCTGCAGGCCATGCGCGGCAAAGACATGGCCATGATCTTCCAGGAACCGCTGTCGGCGCTGAATCCCCTGATGACCGTAGGTGAACAGATCGCCGAGGTCATGCGCGTACACCACGCTTACCCGGGCGAGGCGCGCATGCGCCGCGTACTCGAACTGCTGGAGTTTGTCGGCCTGCCCGATCCGGCCATGCTCTTCCACGTGTACCCGTTCCGTCTGTCGGGCGGTCAGCGCCAGCGCGTCATGATCGCGATGGCGCTGGCGCTGGAACCCGCGCTGCTGATCGCCGATGAGCCCACGACGGCTCTGGATGTCACCACCCAGGCGCAGATACTCGCACTGATCGCGCGCATCCAGAAAGAAAAAGGCATGGGCGTCATGTTCGTGACCCATGATTTTGGCGTGGTCGCAGAAATCGCCCATCGCGTGGCCGTCATGGAACAAGGCGAACTCGTCGAACAAGGACCGGCCGACCAGATTTTGAACTCCCCGCGCCACCCCTACACCCAGCGGCTCATCGGCGCCGTGCCGCGCCGCCGTGCCGACGAAGCCACAAACAGCGGTCAGAGCCCGCCCGTGCTGGAAGTGCGCGGGCTTTGCAAGACGTATGTCACCGGCCGAGGCTGGCTGGGCCGCAAGCGCGTAGTGCGCGCCGTTGACGACGTCAGCTTCGCAATCCAGCGCGGCCAGACATTGGGCATTGTCGGAGAATCCGGGTCCGGCAAATCCACCATCGGCAAATGCCTGCTCAAGCTCATTGGTATCGATGACGGCCAGATGATCTTCAATGGCCGCGATATCGCCGGCCTGAGCGAGAGCCAGTTCCGGCCCCTGCGCAAAGACATACAGATGATCTTCCAGGACCCATTTGCCTCGCTCAACCCCCGCCACACCGTGGGCCGCATCATCAGCGACGGCCCGGTCGCAAGCGGCCAGGATCGCGGCCGCGCCGAGGCGCGCGCGCGCGAGCTCCTGGAACTGGTCGGCCTCGAAGCGTCGGCATTCGATCGCTATCCAAACCAGTTCTCGGGTGGCCAGCGGCAACGGATCGGCATTGCACGCGCATTGGCCCTGGAGCCAAAGATACTGGTGGCGGATGAATCAGTGTCCGCGCTGGATGTCTCGGTGCAAGCCCAGGTGCTGCAACTGCTGCACCAACTGCAGCAGCGCCTGCAGATCGCCCTGATCTTCATCACGCACGATTTGCGGGTCGCCGCACAGATATGCAATGAAGTGCTGGTGATGCACCAGGGCAAGGTTGTGGAGTACGGCAGTCCGAGGCAGATTTTTGATCGGCCTCAGCACCCCTACACGCAAAAGCTGATCTCGGCCATTCCCGGCCAGCACTGGGACCCGCCGGCGGATCTGCAACCGGAGCCTGCGTTATGAACAACGCCGACCTGACACGCCGCAAGGAAGCGGCTACGCCGCGCGGCGTAGGCGTCATGTGCAACTTCTACGCCGATCACGCAGACAACGCCGAATTGTGGGATATCGAGGGGCGCCGCTATATCGACTTCGCCAGCGGCATAGCCGTGCTCAACACGGGGCACCGTCATCCCGGCGTTGTCCAGGCGATCGAGGCCCAGATCAAGCGGTTCACGCACACCGCCTATCAGATCGTCCCGTACGCCAGCTACATCGAGCTCGCCGAGCACCTGAATCGGCTGGTGCCAGGAGACTTCCCCAAGAAGACCGCGCTCTTCACCACAGGCGCCGAAGCCGTCGAAAACGCGGTCAAGATCGCTCGCTGCGCCACCGGACGTTCCGCGCTCATCGCCTTTGGCGGCAGCTTCCACGGCCGGACATTGCTGGGCATGGCGCTCACCGGCAAGGTGGCCCCCTACAAGACGGGCTTCGGCCCCTTTCCCGCCGACGTCTATCACGCTCCCTACCCCAACCCCGGCCGGGGTATTTCGGTGGCCGATGCTCTGGCGGGGCTGCGCAGCCTGTTCGACACTGATGTCGACCCGCGCCGGGTCGCCGCCATCATCATCGAACCCGTGCAGGGAGAAGGCGGCTTCAACATCTGCCCTCCCGAGTTCATGCAGGCTCTGCGCGCGCTGTGCAACGAACACGGCATCCTGTTGATTGCCGATGAAGTCCAGACGGGGTTCGGCCGCACCGGCAAGATGTTCGCCATGGAGCACTACGGCGTCGCGGCCGATCTCACGGCCATCGCCAAGGGGCTGGCTGGCGGCATGCCCTTGTCCGCCGTGTGCGGGCGAGCCGAGGTCATGGATGCACCATCGCCAGGCGGCCTGGGAGGCACTTACGCGGGCAACCCCCTGGCCGTCGCAGCGGCCCTCGAAGTGGTCCGCGCGATGCAGGCAGACGAGCTTCCCGCGCGAGGCGCGGCGCAGGGAGCTCGCCTGTGCCGCCACCTCGAGGCCTTGCGGCCACGCGTACCCGAACTGGCCGACGTGCGAGCCCTGGGCGCCATGGTGGCTGCAGAATTCCGCGACCCCGACGACGGCTCTCCCCGTCCGGATTTCACGCGCCGACTCCAGGCTCGCGCTCTCGAGAAGCATTTGCTGCTGCTCAGTTGTGGCGTGCACGGCAATGTCATCCGATTTTTATTCCCGTTAACCATTGGCGACGACACCATGAGCGAAGCCATGGATATCCTCGCCCAAGTGATGCCGGCCTGAAGCCGCACCCTATCAGGAGACAACCCATGAAGCGCCCCGGCGCAGTACCCACGGTCCAGATCGACAATGAACATGTGCGGGTGACCGAATGGCGGTTTCCGCCCAATGGAGAAACGGGCTGGCATCGCCATGGCATGCCCTATGTCGTGGTGCCTCAGACCACGGGGCCGCTGTTGCTCGAGACCGCCGATGGGCCGATCACGAGTGACCTGCGCACCGGCGTTTCGTACTTTCGCCCCGTGGGCGTCGAGCACAACGTCATCAACCCGAGTGACACTGAATTCGTCTTCGTGGAAATTGAGCTCAAGCAAGCCTAGGAGTCTTCATGAAGGCTTTTTTCTGCGAAGAACAGATGCTGCACCAGCCGATGCAGTTCATGCGGCTGGGCCGCCTGTGCGCACCCACCGACACGCCATCCCGGGCGCAGGCGCTGCAGGCCGCGCTCGCGGCGCGCGGGGTGACGATCGAAAGGCCGCCCGACTACGGCCGCGGCCCGCTGCATGGCGTGCACAGCCCCGACTATCTCGATTTCCTGGAACATGCGCATACACGCTGGCTGGCGCTGCGTGCCCAGGGCATGGACCCGGGCGATGAAGTCTTGCCGAACCTGGCCCCCTATCACAGCGGCCGCGCCGAACAGGCCGACCGCGGGCCTTGCCCGTCGACCTCGATTGTTGCGCAGGCCGGCTATTATCTGGGCGACCTGTCCTGCCCCATCGGCCCTCACACCTGGCGCTCCGCGCTGCGCTCCATGCACAGCGCCGTGGCTGCCGCCGACTGGGTGAACCAGCATCAGGGCGTGGCCTATGCACTTTGCCGCCCGTCGGGGCATCATGCCCATCGGGACAGAGCCAGCGGCTTCTGCTACCTGAACAGCAGCGCCGCCGCCGCCCAACGTCTGCTGCAGACTTATGGCAAGATCGCAATCCTGGACGTCGACGCCCATCATGGCGACGGCACCCAACAGATTTTCTACCAACGCCCCGACGTCATGACGCTGTCGCTCCACGCCGACCCAGCGGGTTATTACCCGTTCTATACCGGTCATGCGCACGAACGCGGCTATGGCAGCGGTCATGGATACAACCTCAACTTCCCGCTGGCCCACGGTGCCGATACCGAAACGTTTCTGGCCGCACTCGACAACGCGCTGGTGGCGCTGCGCGACTACCGGCCTCGCGCGCTCGTGCTTCCACTGGGCTTTGACACCTACATCGATGACCCCATCAGCGTGCTCAAGCTCGACATCGACGCCTATCGCCATATTGGCGAACGGGTCAATGGCCTGGGGCTGCCCACCGTGGTCGTCCAGGAAGGCGGCTACCTCGTCGAAGCCATCGGGCCGGCGCTCGACGCGTTCCTGCAGGGCATGGCGCAGGGCGCACCCGACTGATCCGCCCGCCGCCCCTCATGTCTAGCCCCCGCTCCGCCGCGTTGCCGGATACCTCGCGCAGCCCGGGCGCCGGCATCGCGCTGTACCTCGCGGCGCTGGTGCTGTTCGCCAGCTTCGACGCCGCCATCAAGCACTTGTTGGCCTTCTACCCGGCCCCGTTCCTGAATGTCATGCGCTATCTGTCCGTGGCGACCATAGGCGTGGGCCTATTGGTGAGCCACGGGTTGCCCCGCTGGTCGACCGTACCCGACAAGGGGCTGTTATTGGCACGCGGGCTGGCGCTGGGTACCGTGGGCACCTGCTTCATGACGGCGCTCATCTGGATGCCGCTTTCAGAAGCCACGGCCATCTACTTCACGTCACCCCTCATTGTCGTGGCGTTGTCACCATGGCTCTTGAGCGAACGCGTGGGTGCGCGGCAGTGGGGTGCCGTTGCGCTGGGTTGCGCCGGCATGCTGCTCATCGTACGCCCCGGCGGCGATCTGCCCCGGCTGGGCACCGTCCTGATGGCAATTTCAGCGGTCAGCTATGCGTTGTTCCAGGTCCTGACACGCAAGCTTTCAGGCCGAGTGGCCAGCCATGTCCAGTACGGATCCACCGCCCTGGTGTGCCTGGTCATGACCGCCCTGCCGGCGCCGTTCTTCCTGCCCGACCCTTGGCCCGACGCCGGGCACTGGGCATTCATCGTGCTGCTCGGCGTCAGCAACGGCCTGGGGCAGATCTTGCTGATCGCCGCTTTTCGCCGCGTGCCGGCATCGACTCTGGCTCCGTTCAACTATTTCCACCTGCTGATGGCTGTTGCGTTCAGCACCTTCTTGTTCGCGCGGCCGCCCGACATGCTGGCAATGGCCGGCATGGTGCTGATCGTGGTGGCCGGCCTGTCGCTGGTGACACAGGCCCAGCGGCGCAGCAACACTTCGGCGCCGCCCTGAACAGCGGGCGGCGCCGCCAGGCGCGGATTCACACGATGCGTGAATACTGCGCCTGCGTAGCGCGCACGCGCAGGTATTGGTCAAACACCATGGCTACCGCACGCACAAAATACCAACCCATATCCGTAACGCGCAGCGCACCAGCTTCGCACCGCACCAGGCCCATGCCAACCAAGCCCTGCATGGCCCGCAGTTCGGTCTCAAAATAGCTTACGAAGTCGACGCCATGCTGCACTTCGATGGCCCTGAACTCGACGCGCCCCTGGCACATGATGGACATGATGACGTCGCGTCGCAGCAGGTCATCGGAGGTCAGCGCCAGCCCGCGCTCGACGGCGAAAGCATCGTTTTCGATGCACGCATAGTAGCCGTCCAGCGTCTTGGCGTTCTGGCTGTAACTTGGCCCCACCTTGCCTATCGCCGAGACGCCGAGTGCGATGAGATCGCGGTCGGGCTGCGTGCTGTACCCCTGAAAGTTGCGGTGCAGCCGCCCCGCACGCTTCGCCTGGGCAAGCGCATCGTCGTGCAACGCAAAGTGATCCATGCCGATGTAGTCGTAGCCCGCTGCCAGGAATCGGTCAATCGCCCCGCTCAGCAGCGCGATGCGGGTTTCACCGCTGGGCAGTTCGGCCGAAAGGATGCGGCGCTGCGGTTTGAAACGCTCCGGCAGGTGGGCATAGCCGTACAGGGCAATGCGGTCAGGCCGAAGCTCGCATACCTGACCGAGCGTATTCCCGAACGACTCGGTGGATTGCAACGGCAGGCCGTAGATCAGGTCCATGTTGATGGACTCGAAGCCCAGCCTGCGCGCGCTGTGCACCAAGTCCCGTACGCTTTCATATGACTGGATGCGGTGCACCGCCTTTTGCACGGCGGGGTCGAAGTCCTGGATGCCCAGGCTAAGGCGGTTGAACCCCAGCTTGGACAGGTGCGCCAGGCGCTCGGGAGTCGCCGTGCGCGGATCGACCTCGATCGACAGTTCGGCGTCGGGCAACAGGCCAAAGTGGCTGCGCAGCGCGCCCATGAGTTCTGTCAGTTCGGCGTCGGAAAGAAAGGTGGGCGTGCCGCCCCCGAGGTGCAGCTGCGAGACTGGCTGCTGGCGGCCCAGCACCTGTGCATGCAGGGCCATTTCGCGCTGCAAGGCCTTCAGGTAGCGGGCGGCTCGCTCGTGATGCCGGGTGATGACCTTGTTGCACGCGCAGTAGTAGCACAGCGCTTCGCAGAACGGGATGTGCACATACAACGAGAGCGGCTCCGCCGCGGGCAACCGCGCACGTGCTGCCAGGGCGCGCTGGTATTGATGCGCCCCGAACGTGGCGTCGTAGCGGTCGGCCGTGGGGTAGGAGGTATAGCGTGGACCGTTCTTGTCGAGACGGGCCAGGATGTCGCGCGAGAACGAAGGGGGCGATTGCATGAGGCCATTATGCAAATGACGGCCTCCCGACGACTTGATCTGACGCAAAAAATCGGCAGAAGAATAGGCTGATTGCGTCGCATCAAGCAGCCCCGCATTCCCTCACGCCCGAGCTTTCTGGCCACAGGATGTAGTAGTAGTCTAGCCGCACTCACACTACATGAAGTGCTTTCCATGACGCCCCTACACATCCTCAAGCGCGACGGCCGCGTCGTCAGCTTCGAAGGCGCCAAGATCGTGCGCGCCATAGCCGCAGCTGGCCACGCCACCGGCGAAGTCGACGCGGCGGCGGCAGAGATCCTGGGCGCGCGGGTAGCGTCGCGCCTTTCGGCCTACCCCTGCCCCGGCATTGAAACCATTCAGAACATGGTCGAGGAAACGCTGGTTGAAGCGGGGTGCTGGCACACCACGAGAGCCTACATCGTGTACCGCGAGCGGCACGCCCGATTGCGCAACCTTCGTCACACGCTGGTCGACGTCGAAAGCGCCATGGAAGAGTACCTCGACCAGCGCGACTGGCGGGTCAATGCCAACGCCAACCAGGGCTACAGCCTGGGCGGCCTCATTCTGAACGTGGCGGGCAAGGTCACTGCCAACTACTGGCTTTCGCACGTCTACGACCCTGCCGTGGGGCAGGCCCACCGCGATGGCGACATACATATCCATGACCTGGACATGCTCAGCGGCTATTGCGCAGGCTGGTCACTACGCCAGTTGCTTACCGAAGGCTTCAACGGCATTCCCGGCAAGGTCGAGGCCACGCCGCCCCGGCACATGTCGGCGGCAATAGGCCAGATCGTCAATTTCCTGGGCACGCTGCAAAACGAATGGGCGGGCGCGCAGGCTTTCAGTTCGTTCGACACCTACATGGCGCCATTCGTGCGTAGCGACAACATGTCTTACGCGCAGGTCAAGCAGGCGATGCAGGAACTCATCTACAACCTGAACGTGCCAAGCCGTTGGGGTACCCAGACGCCGTTCACCAACCTGACATTCGACCTCACCTGCCCCGCCGACCTGCGAGATCAGATTCCCTATATCGGCGGCCAGGAAACGCCGTTCAGCTACGGCGAGCTTCAGGCCGAAATGGACATGATAAATCGCGCCTACATCGAGGTAATGATGTCCGGCGATGCCAAGGGACGCGTGTTCACATTCCCCATTCCCACTTACAACATCACTTCCGATTTCGACTGGAACCACCCCAACACCGAACTGCTTTTCGAAATGACGGCCAGGTACGGGCTGCCTTACTTCCAGAACTTCCTGAACTCCGATCTCGAACCCCACATGGTCCGGTCGATGTGCTGCCGGCTGCAACTCGACCTGCGCGAGCTCCTCAAACGTGGCAACGGCCTGTTCGGCTCGGCAGAGCAGACCGGCTCGGTGGGCGTGGTCACCGTCAACTGCGCACGCCTGGGCTATCTGCATGCCGGCGACGAGGCCGCACTGATCCGGCACCTGGATACGCTGCTCGAACTCGGGCGCGACGCGCTCGAGGTCAAGCGCAAGATCGTGCAACGCTATATCGACCAGGGCCTGTACCCCTACACCCGGCGTTATCTGGGTACGCTGCGCAACCACTTCAGCACGCTAGGGGTCAACGGCATCAACGAAATGGTGCGCAATTTCAGCGGTGATGCCTACGACATCACGGCGCCGCAGGGGCATGCCATGGCCGTTCGGCTGCTCGACCACGTGCGCGCCCGCATGACCGAATTCCAGGAATCCACCGGTCACCTCTACAACCTCGAGGCTACGCCCGCCGAAGGAACCACGTATCGTTTCGCACGCGAAGATCGCAAGCGCTGGGCCGACATACTGCAGGCGGGCACCGATGCGCAGCCCTATTACACCAATTCCAGTCAACTGCCGGTGGGCCATACCGACGACCCATTCCTCGCGCTTGCCATGCAGGAATCCCTGCAGAGCAAGTACACGGGCGGCACGGTGTTGCATCTGTACATGAACGAGGCCGTGTCATCGGCCGCTGCGTGCCGCGATCTGGTGCGGCGTGCGCTCGAGAACTTCCGCCTGCCCTACATCACCGTCACGCCCACGTTCTCCATCTGCCCCACGCACGGGTACCTGTCGGGCCGGCACGAGTTCTGCCCCAAGTGCGATGCCGAGCTGCTTTCGCGGCAGCCGGCCTGCAATCACGGCCAGGGCTAGTCTGCCCCGGCCAAATATGCCCGGCTCGCCGGGCGCGTTCATCAGGAGTCTCCATGCACCCCCTCGATTCGTCCCTCCCTCTATCTGCCTCGGCTCCCCTGGCCGACAGCCAACGCGTGCGTTGCGAAATCTGGACCCGCGTCATGGGATACCACCGCCCGGTGACCTCATTCAACATTGGCAAGCAAGGCGAATTCAATGAACGCCGCTTCTTCTCCGAACAACGTGCCGCCTGATTTCACCTGCCCACCGGCACAATGGGTCGCGGCTCCGGCCGCGGTTCAATCGGTGCCGCAAGGCGACCCCTGCATCGGCGGCGTGGTGCCCTGCTCCAGCGTCGATTGGCCCGGCACGCTGTCCTGCGTCATCTTCATCGCCGGTTGCCCTTGGCGCTGCAGCTATTGCCACAATCCGCACCTGCAACTGCGCCGGGGCCATTACGAATGGAAGGCTACGCTGCACTTCCTGCAAGCCCGACAGAAACTGCTGGACGGAGTCGTGTTTTCAGGCGGCGAGCCCTTGAGCGAACCCAGGCTTCCCCAAATGGTGCGCATGGTCAGGGCGCTGGGCTTTCGCGTGGCGCTACACACCGCGGGCATCTATCCGTCACGGCTGCAAGACTTGCTGCCGCTTCTCGACTGGGTCGGTTTCGACGTCAAGTGCGACGCAGCGGGTCACGATGCCCTGACTGGCCGCCCCAATACCCATGCCGCCGTTCAGGCTTGCCTGGACACTCTTCTGGCCAGCGGCGTTCCGTTCGAATGCCGCACGACCTGGAGCCCCGACTGGCTGACCGAACCAGCATTGCTCGCGCTGGCGCGCGATCTCGGCCGGCGCGGCGTGGCAAGTTATGCGGTGCAAAATCACCGAAGTTCACCGGGCGCCGCGCCCACCGCCACGCTCAGCGGGCACACGCTGGCAGAGCTCCGATCGTTGTTTCCAAACTTCGCTTATCGCTAGATCCAATTGATCTCGCGCAATACTTGGCTTGGCGTGATCGCCTACCGTTGCGCAGTTGCCCAAACTAGGGATTCTCTTTCCATGTGGTTCAAAACTCTGACTCTCGCCGGCCGTGAGGTGCTGCCCATCGTCCAGGGGGGCATGGGGGTGGGCATATCGGCACACCGCCTGGCCGGCACGGTCGCAAGCGAAAACGCCGTCGGCACCATCGCCAGCGTCGACCTGCGCCATCACCATCCCGATCTGCTCGAGCAAACCGCCAAATGCCGCGACCGCACGGCCATCGACCAGGCAAATCGCGTAGCGCTCGACCGCGAGATCCGTGCCGCCCGAGTCCGCTCTGGCGGCCGCGGCCTCATTGCCGTTAACGTCATGAAGGCGGTGCGCGACCATGCCGCGCTGGTGAAACAAGCTTGCGAAAGCGGCACCGACGCCATCGTCATGGGAGCCGGCCTGCCCATTGATCTTCCGGACATGACGGCCGAACACCCCAAGATCGCGCTCATTCCCATATTGTCCGAAGCCCGCGGGGTTGGCATCGTGCTGAAAAAGTGGCTTAAGAAAGGCCGCCTTGCTTCGGCGGTCGTCATCGAGCATCCCGGCCATGCCGGCGGCCATCTGGGCGCCACCAAGCTGTCGGACCTTCATGATGAGCGTTTCAGCTTCGGGCGGGTCCTGGCCGAATGCCGCGCACTGTTCGACGAACTCGGGCTCAGCCGCGACGCGCCCAAGCTTATCGTCGCCGGAGGTGTCGGCAACCACGACAAGGTCAAATACTGGCTGAACAACGGCGCCGATGCCGTACAGGTGGGTACCGCCTTCGCCGTGACGGAAGAAGGCGACGCCCACCCCAATTTCAAGCGGGTCCTGATCGACGCCGACCCAAACGGCCTCAAGGAGTTCGTGAGCGTTGCCGGCCTGCCGGCGCGCGCAGTGGGCACCCCATGGTTGCTGCGCTACCTGCGCCAGGAAGAGCGCCTGCAGCAACACGCTCGCCCTGACCCGCGGCGCTGCACACAGCGCATGGACTGCCTCACTCAATGTGGATTGCGCGACGGACTGGCCCGGTTCGGGCAGTTCTGCATCGATCTGAAGCTGGCTGCCGCCGTTCGCGGCGAGGTCGAGAAAGGCTTGTTCTTCCGAGGTACGTCCAAACTGCCCTTCGGCGACGCGGTGCGCCCCGTACGCGAACTGATCGAATACCTGCTGCATGGGGTCATGCCCGATGCAATGACCCCGGCCACCGCGCCTCGATCCTCCGCTGCCTGCTGCTGAAGCGCCAATTCGTGGCGGCCCCCGCATGCGCAGCCGAGCTCAATGCATGCCACCCAGGTTGCAAGGCAAGCTTCAATTACGACACTCCGCGGCGGCCGGATTGGGAATTCGGCATCGGCAAAGGCGGGAGCATGGCTGCCCCCCAATTCAGCCTGATGGCGGGGTGGTTTGCTGCAGCTGCCGCGCGGCGTCGGCGACCACTGCCCAGGCGGCGGATCGTTCAGCCTCAGTACACTCGCTGTGATACCGCTTGCCCGCGCCGGATTGGTTCAACAGTAGATGACGGTCAGCCTGCACGCCTGCATTGCTCAGGCAGGCTTGCACGCATGCCAACACGCAGCCATCGAGCGCCAGAATTGGCCGGCCACTGCGTGCCCGCTTGACCAGCGTGTCCACACCTCCCCCTACGCCGCTGATGCACGACATTTCCGCGATCCCCGTACGGTCCAGGCGCACCGCCAATTCGTTGGCCAGTTGCGCGACACTGGAACACCCCGAACACGAGTAAACCAGCGGGAGGCCCTTGTGTGTAATGCTCATGGGCCGACGTGTCCGATGCGCCGTAGCCAGGCGGGCCGTTCGGTTGCATCCAGCCAATTCTTCACGATCAACCCTAACTCGGTGTCGCCGGCTATGCGCAATCGTCGCTGGAAGAAAAGTGTGTCCGCGTCGCTGGCGCCACGGACCATGGCGATGTAGTCGGCCAGGCTGGCGCCCAGCTCGAGGTCGACATCGCGCTCCCATAGCGGTCGGAAGCGCCCCTGCCGACAGGTAAAACAACTGCGCAATCCCAGGTCTTCTATTTTGATGGCAAACCGCTTTCCCTCGATCTCGGCGGGCGGCTGCAACCACTTCAGATGGCGGGCCACTTCGAGGCCCAGCGCGAAATGGGCGGACACCATGGGCGCCGGCAGGAAGCGTTCAGCGCGCGCCAGGAATGCAGTGGGTCGGCTCATGATCGAGGGCCTACATAGTCTATGCCGGCGCGGCCATGCCAGTAGCCGTTGCAGCGCGTCATTCCTGGCGGCGGGGGAACGTCTTGCGCCGGCAGCCCCCGGCGGACAAGCTCGAGGGCCTGGATGACCTGCAAAGTATTCTGCGATTGGGGGCTGACGCGCAATACATCGACGCCGATGCGGCTGAGTTCCGCGGCTTGGTCGAGAAGGTCGAGGCACGCCGCGGACTGTGTCTGGATGCCATTGAGCGTAAGGAACGGCTGGCCCTCGCGCGTTTGCATTGTCATGCCATCGGGATGCTCGATACAACGGAATTCACACGCCTCTTTCTTGAGCCGGAAGTGCCGGGCGGTGAAGCACCGAGCGGAAAACGCCAGCGGCAGGCGCCCCCACACCATGACTTCGGCCTGCATGCCACGCGGCCGGTCTTGCAACAGGCATTGGAGCGTGTTGCGGTCGACTTCGACCGGCACCACCACCCGCATCGCGCCCTGTGCAGCCAGCCACGCCAGCGTGTCTGCATGGTACGCGTTCGTGTGTGGCCCGGCGACGAAATGACGCCCCGGAAGATGCCGCAACGCGCCCATTTCCCCTGCCTCGATCAGGAAGTCGTCGTGCTGGCACCAGCGCTTCAGCGCGTGGGCATCGGCACTGGTTTCGATGAGCGTCTGGCTGGACAACACCACGCTCTTGCCCGCGTCGCGCAATGCCCGCGCTAGATCGAGCCAATCGGCGGCTCGCAGCTCATGCCGGCGACTGCACACGGTTTCGCCCACGTAGACGATGTCGACGGGGCTGTCGGCCACTGCGGCGTAGAAGTCCAGCACGGTGCGGCGGGGCCAGTAGTAGAGCAAGGGCCCCAGTGAAATTTGGTAAGGCATCAGCATCATTTCCACGGGCGATCGAAGGCTCCCTGCGTGACTTGGGACCCTTCGGCATGGGAGGCAAGGGTCGCCAGCCATTCGGGCTTGACGGAGTATCGCGCCGAGTCGGCATGCACTGCGTCCAGTGCCGCGCGCAACGTGGCGACAACCTGTGCGACATAAGCAGGGCTGCGTTGACGGCCCTCGATCTTGATGGCCGCGACGCCCATGTTGCAGATGGCGGGCAGCAGGCCAAGCGCGTTGAGGCTGGCGGGCTCTTCGATGGCGTAATCGGGCTTTCCCTCAACTTCGAAGCGACCCTTGCACAGGGTGGGATACGCCGCGGGTTCGCCCGGCGCATAGCGGTCGATCAGGATGCCATTGAGCCGGGCGTCGAGGCCGCTGGCGGTTTCGTACCAGCGCACGGCATGGGCCGGTGAACATACGCCCTTGTTGTTGGGCGAGTCGCCGGTGGCATAGGACGAAAGCAGGCAGCGGCCTTCGGCCATGACGCACAGACTGCCGAATCCGAAGACTTCGATTTCGACTGACGTCTGGCTGCATATTCGGCCGATCTCGGCCATGGTGAGTACACGCGGCAACACCACCCGACTGATGCCGAATTGTTCGCGCATGAGCTCGATGGCGTCGGCGTGGGTGGCAGAGCCCTGGACCGACAGATGCAGACGCAGTTCGGGATAGCGGTCGCGGGTGTATGCCATGAGACCCGGGTCGGCCATGATGACGGCATCGGCCTGCAACGCGTGAGCCGCATCGACGGCGGCGCGCCATTCGTGTGTTCGCCCCGCCTGCGGGAAGGTATTGATGGCGAAAAGCACTCGCCGGCCGGTGGAATGCGCCAGGTCGACGCCTGCCCGCACATCGTTTTCAGTGAAATTCAGGCCGGCGAAGTTGCGTGCATTCGTGGCGTTCTTGAGGCCAAGATAGACGGCACTGGCACCGGCATTCAGCGCCGCTTTCAAGGCAGCAAGGCTGCCCGCTGGCGCTACCAGTTCTGGGGGAGAGGGTCGCGTTTCCATGCCGCAGTGTAGGAGTCAGTCTTACACCGCCGCATTGTCAGAAATCAAGTGCGTCGGGGCCCTGCCGGGGCCGAGTCCCTGCAGCGGAATCGGGACCCCTGCCCCTGCTGCCGCGCCCCGCCCGGACGCCGCGGGCATCACGGCTGCTAGTAACCCCGGTCGCGGGCGACCACGCCCGTGAGGGGCTCGCCGCGGATGAATTGGCCGATCTTGGAGGCGACCTGCGCGATGGTTTCACGCCGCAGACTGAGCGCCGCAATGTGTGGCGTGACCGTGACGCGAGGGTGATTCCAGAAGGGGTGTCCCGCTGGCAGCGGTTCCTCGCGAAAGACGTCGAGTGTGGCCCCATGCACGTGCCCGGATTCGAGCAATGCCAACAGATCTTCTTCCACCAGATGCTCGCCCCGGCCCATGTTCACGAGATGGGCTTGGGGCAATAATTGCGCCAGCGTGTCGCGGCGCAGCAAATTACGCGTTTCGTCGGTAAGCGGCAGGGTGTTGATCAGCACGCGGGTGCGCGCCAGAAAGGCAGGCAATTGATCCATGCCGGCAAAGCCCTGGACGCCTGCAGGAACCTTGCCACTGCGTGACCAGCCCGCCACGGGATAGTCGAGCGAGGCCAGGGCCTGGGCAACCCGCGTTCCCATGACGCCGGTGCCCAGCACGCCTATGGGCCACAGGCTGCGATCCAGCTCGGGCAACGCCTGCCAGCACGATGCCCGTTGCTGGGCCGCGTAGTCGTCAAGTTGACGGCTTGCCCGTACCACTGCCCACACGGCGTACTCGGCCATCTGGACGGCCATGCCGGCATCTTCGAGCCTGACGACGGGTACGTCAGCCGGCAGCGTGGGAAGCTTGAACAGGGCATCGACCCCGGCACCCAGATTGAATACGGCGCGCAGTTTCTTTTCGCGCTCGAACAGGGCCGCCGGCGGGCCCCACACGACGGCGATCTCGGCGTCCTGTGGAGGGAGCTCGGGGCGCCACAATACGACTTTGGAACCAGGAAGCGCCGACTCCAACGGTTCTATCCATTCGGGGGGGGCGATTTCATGGGTGGAAGCGAAGACGATTTTCATGGGGCGCGGGGGTTGGTGAGTGAACCGGGCCGGTGGCGCAGGCAGCACGCGGAACCGGCAGCGACCCGATGATGATATAACACGCCCATCCACGGCCGGCGCATCGACCGGCGCTTATTCCAGGCAGAACCATGAGCTCATTGAACGATACCCAGTTGCGCGACGTGCAATTCCAGCTGCATTCCTATACCAACGCCGTTGCGCATCAGCGCACCGGCCCGATCGTGATCGACCGCGGAGAAGGCGTGTATGTGTACGACGACCAGGGGCGCCGGTATCTGGAAGGCATGGCCGGCCTCTGGAGCGTGGCGGTAGGGTTCGGCGAACAACGGCTGGTGGATGCCGCCACGCGTCAGATGCAGAAACTTCCTTACTACCACACGTTCACGCACAAATCGCATGCGCCCGCCATCGAGCTGGCCGAGCGGCTCGTAGGCTATACCGGCGGCCGCATGTCCAAGGCCTTCTTTACCAATTCCGGTTCCGAGGCCAACGATACAGTCATCAAGCTGGTGTGGTACTACAACAATGCGCTGGGCCGCAAAGACAAGAAAAAAATCATCGCACGCCAGCGGGGCTATCACGGCGTGACGGTAGCGTCAGCCAGCCTGACCGGCCTGGCAGGCAACCACAATGATTTCGACCTGCCCCTGCCTCGCATGCTGCATACGGCTTGTCCGCACCACTATCGCAACGCGTTGCCGGGCGAATCCGAAGAAGATTACGCCACGCGTCTCGCGGCGGAACTGGAAGCGCTGATCGTGCGCGAAGGCCCGGACACGGTTGCCGCCTTCATTGGCGAGCCCGTGATGGGAGCCGGCGGCGTCATCGTACCTCCACGCACCTATTGGCAAAAGATCCAGGCGGTATGCCGCAAGTACGACCTGCTTGTCATCGCGGATGAGGTCATCACGGGCTTCGGCCGGCTGGGGCAGCGGTTCGGATCGGACGTGCTTGGAATCGAGCCCGACATCATGGTGCTTTCCAAGCAGATCACCTCGTCATACCAGCCACTGGGTGCGCTGCTGTTGAATGCCAAGGTTGCCGACACTGTGGCGGCCCACAGCGGACGCCTGGGCACCTTTGGCCACGGCTATACCGCCAGCGGCCACCCGGTGGCTGCCGCCGTTGCCCTGGAAAACCTGAAGATCATCGACGAACGCGGGCTGATCGAACACGCTGCGGACATGGGCGCCCTGATGCAACAAGAATTGCGCGCCCTGGCCGACCACCCGCTGGTGGGCGAAGTGCGTGGGCTGGGCTTGATCGCCGGGGTGGAACTTGTGGCCGACAAAGCAACGCGGCGGCCGTTTGATCCGCTGGGCAAGGCCGGCGCGCATGCGTACGAACGTGCGCACGCCCACGGGCTGATCGTGCGGGGCATTCAGGACACCGTGGCCTTCTGCCCTCCGCTCATCATCGAAGCCGAACAGGTCCGCGACATGGTGCAGCGCTTTGCCGCGACTCTGGAGGACGTCAGCGCCTTCGTCGCCCGGTAACCACAGGGGGCTTATCGCCGCCGCGAGCCCAGCAAAGACCCCAGCATGCCTCGCACCAGCTGCCGCGCCAGGGTGCGGGCCGTGCTCTTGACCACCGACTGCACGACGCCATCCCGACGGCCTCCGCGTGGGCCCGTGGAGCCGAACAGCACGTCGCTCAGTCCGCCCATGAGCCCCCCGGAATCGGGCTGCGTACCGGATCCGGGCGTCGCTGCGGCGCCTTTCCCGGCCTTGCCCGCCTCGGCCGCAGGCGCTTCGGCGCTGGCCCGTGCATTGAGCACTTCGTAGGCAGACTCGCGATCGATGGCTTGCGCATACTTGCCAGCCATGGTGGCGTCCTGCCGCAGCACCTGGCGCTCTGCGTCGGTCGCGGGGCCGATGCGGCTGCCCGGTGGCATGATGTACGCCCGCTCGGTCGGTGTGGGCCGGCCCTTTGCGTCGAGCAGCGAGACCAGCGCCTCGCCTACCCCCAGTTCCGTAATGGCGGCTTCGATATCCAGGCCAGGATTCGGCCGCATGGTCTGCGCGGCGGTCTTGACTGCCTTCTGGTCGCGCGGCGTGAACGCACGCAGCGCATGCTGCACCCGGTTTCCCAGCTGGCCCAGGACGGAATCGGGTATGTCCAGGGGATTCTGGGTGACGAAAAACACGCCTACCCCCTTGGAACGCACCAGGCGCACGACCTGCTCGATCTTGTCGAGCAGCGCTTTGGGAGCATCGTCGAACAGCAAATGCGCTTCATCGAAGAAGAACACCAGCTTGGGCTGCTCCGCGTCGCCCACTTCGGGCAGCTTCTCGTACAGGTCGGCCAGCAGCCAGAGCAGGAACACGCCATACAGCCGCGGCGCCTGCATCAGTTTGTCGGCCGCGAGAATGCTGACGATTCCGCGGCCCTGGGCGTTCGTGCGCATCAGGTCGTTTACGTCTAGCATGGGTTCGCCGAAGAAGCGGTCTGCTCCCTGCGACTCCAGCCTGAGCAGGCTGCGCTGAATGGCGCCCACCGATGCGGCAGAAACGTTACCGTAGCGCGTCTTGAGCTGCGCCGCGCGGTCAGCCACGTTCTGCAGCATGGCGCGCAAGTCTTTCAGGTCAAGCAGCAACTGGCCCTCGTCGTCGGCAACGCGAAAGACCAGGGTCAGAACGCCCTCCTGGGTGTCGTTGAGCTCAAGCATGCGGGCAAGCAGCAGCGGCCCCATGTCGGAAACCGTGGCACGCACGGGCAGACCCTGCTCTCCGAACACGTCCCAGAGCACCGTGGGACTGGCGCCCCAGACCGGCTCAGGCAGACCGAGCGACTTCAGTCGCTCCTGCAATTTGGGTGAGGAAGCGCCCGCTTGCGATATTCCGGTGAGGTCGCCCTTGACGTCGGCCATGAACACTGGGGTGCCTATGCGCGAGAACGCCTCGGCCAGCACCTGTAACGTTACCGTCTTGCCCGTTCCGGTGGCGCCCGTGATGCAACCGTGGCGATTCGCCAGGGCCGGCAGCAAGGCCAGTTGTGCCTGGGCATTCTGGGCAACGACAATGGGTTCTGGCATGGCGGCTCTCCGGGCGGCAAAAATAGTGCCCCAAGTGTATTGCGTGCGCAGCGAATTGTGCGCATCCGCACGCCCCACGCCGCGCGCATGCCCTCAAGCACGGTAAAATGCCCCTTTCGCGTATATCACCTTCTGGAACATCATGGCGGGACACAGCAAATGGGCCAATATCCAGCATCGCAAGGGTCGCCAGGACGCCAAGCGGGGCAAACTCTGGACCAAGATCATCCGTGAGATCACGGTCGCGGCACGCGCCGGTGGCCCCGACCCTGACAGCAATCCACGCCTGCGCATGGCCTGGGACAAGGCCACCGACGCCAACATGCCCAAGGACAACATCCAGCGCGCCATCCAGCGCGGGGCTGGCGGCGCCGACGGTGCCAACTACGAAGAGGTGCGCTATGAAGGCTATGGCGTAGGCGGCGCGGCTGTGGTGGTTGACTGCATGACCGACAACCGCACCCGCACCGTGGCCGAGGTGCGCCATGCGTTTGCCAAGAACGGCGGCAACCTGGGACAGGAAGGCTCCGTGGCCTTCATGTTCAAGCATTGCGGCCAGTTCGTGTTCGCGCCCGGCACGGCCGAAGACGCCGTCATGGAAGCCGCCCTGGAGGCGGGCGCCGAAGACGTCGCTACCGACGAAGAAGGTGTCATCGAGGTCATTTGCGCGCCCACCGACTACGCCGCCCTGCGCAAGGCATTCGAGGCGGCGGGCCTGAAGGCCGAAGTCGAGGGCATCGTGATGAAGCCCCAGAACGAAACCGAACTGACCGGCGATGATGCCGTGAAAATGCAGAAGCTGCTCGACGCCCTGGAAGCCCTGGACGACGTGCAGGAAGTCTATACGACCGTCGTATTCGACGAAGCCCAATGACCCGGCAGCGCGGCATGCCGCCGCCGGCCCACGCCTGGCGAGAGTTTTCTGCTGCGCCCTGGCTACTTTAAGAAGCAACAACACATGAAACTCCTGGTAATCGGCTCCGGCGGCCGCGAACATGCCCTGGCCTGGCGCCTGGCCCGCTCTCCCCGCGTCCACAAGGTGTACGTGGCGCCGGGCAACGGCGGAACCGAGCACGGCGACTTGCTGCAGAACGTGCCGCTCACCAGCCCTGAAGATCTGGCCGATTTCGTTCAGCGCGAAGGCGTGTCCCTGACGGTGGTGGGCCCCGAAGCACCTCTGGCGGCGGGCGTCGTGGACGTATTCCGCGAGCGTGGCCTGAAGATTTTCGGCCCGACCAAAGCGGCTGCGCAACTCGAAAGCTCCAAGGATTACGCCAAGGCCTTCATGGTGCGCCATGGCATTCCCACTGCCCGCTATGAGACCTTCACCGATCCAGTCAAGGCGCATGCCTATCTCGATCAGCAAGGCGCACCGATCGTCATCAAGGCGGACGGCCTGGCGGCGGGCAAGGGCGTGGTGGTGGCTGCCACTCTTGAAGAGGCACATGCCGCCGTCGATGCCATGCTGGGTGACGGCAGCCTGGGTGAGGCTGGCGCACGCGTCGTCATCGAAGAATGCCTGGTCGGCGAAGAAGCCAGTTTCATCGTCATGGTCGACGGTCGCAACGTGCTGGCGCTGGCCACCAGCCAGGACCACAAGCGGCTGCGCGACGGCGACGAAGGCCCCAACACCGGCGGCATGGGCGCCTATTCGCCCGCGCCCATCATCACGCCAGAGCTCCACCACCGCATCATGCGGGAGATCATCCTGCCGACCGTGCAAGGCATGGCGCGCGATGGCATTCCCTATACCGGCTTCTTGTATGCCGGCCTGATGATCGCCCCCGGCGACGATCCCGATCGTGCCATCAAGACGCTCGAATTCAATTGCCGAATGGGCGATCCCGAAACGCAGCCCATCATGATGCGCGTAAAGAGCGACCTGCTCGAGGCGCTCGAGCACGCAGTCGACGGCACGCTCGACCAGGCCGACATTGTGTGGGATCGACGCACCGCCCTGGGGGTGGTGCTGGCGGCGCACAACTATCCGGGCACGCCGCGCAGCGGCGACGTCATTGCGGCGCTGCCCGCCGAAACCGAGGACTGCGCCATATTCCATGCCGGCACGCGGCTTGAAGGCAACCAGCTCAAGACCAGCGGCGGTCGCGTGCTGTGTGTAACCGCGCTGGGCGACTCGGTGCGCATGGCACGCGAGCGTGCCTATGCCATGGTCGACTCGGTGCAATTCCCGGGGCGCCAATACCGCTCCGACATCGGCTGGCGCGCCCTGCGCCCCTCGCAGCAAAAACCCAGATCCCAGGCTTGAATTCCACTGTCAACATGAACGCTGTTCCCGTTTCCGATGTCCACGCGTATCTCACGGGCCTGCAGGCGCAAATCGTGCAGGCCCTGGAGGATGCCGGCCTGGAGTCGTTCCAGACCGACCATTGGCAGCGGCCCGAGGGCGGCGGCGGTGTGTCGCGGCTGATCGAGGGCGGACAGCTGTTTGAACGGGCTGGTGTGCTGTTTAGCCACGTGCACGGCAAGCAATTGCCGCCTTCCGCCAGCGCCCACCGGCCTGAACTCGCGGGCCGGGCCTGGCAGGCGATGGGCGTATCCCTGGTATTGCACCCGCGCAATCCCTACGTGCCCACTACGCACATGAATGTGCGCATGTTCGTGGCCGCGGCACGTCCCGGCCACGATGAAAGCGACGTTTTCTGGTTCGGTGGCGGCCTCGACCTCACGCCTTACTACCCATTCGAGGACGACGCGCGCCATTTCCATCAGGTATGCCGCGCTGCGCTCGAGCCGCACGGGCGGGATTACTACCCCCGGTACAAACGCTGGTGCGATGAATATTTCTATCTGAAGCACCGCCAGGAAATGCGCGGCGTCGGGGGCATTTTCTTCGACGATCTCAACGAGCCTGGCTTTGACGCATCTTTCGCCTTGCTGCGTTCCGCGGGCGACGCCTTCCTGCCGGCCTATCTGCCCATCGTGGAGCGCCGCCGCAGCACGCCCTATGCGCAGGCACACCGTGACTTCCAGGCCTACCGGCGCGGCCGGTATGTCGAATTCAACCTGGTGTTCGACCGCGGCACGCTCTTTGGGCTGCAATCCGGAGGGCGCACCGAATCGATCCTGCTTTCGATGCCGCCGCTGGCGCAGTGGCGCTACGAATGGAAGCCTGCGCCGGGCACGCATGAAGCCACCCTGGCCGAGTTTCTTCAACCCCGAGATTGGGCGTGAAGCGGATCGGCCTGCTTGGTGGCAGCTTCGACCCCGTGCACCGGGCGCACCTGTCGCTCGCCCGCGCCGCGCTCGACGAATTGCAGCTGGACCAGGTGCAGTTCATACCCGCAGCCAACCCCTGGCAGCGTGCACCATTGCGAGCCACGGGCGCTCATCGCCTGCGCATGATCGAACTTGCCATCGGCGCCGATGCCCGGCTGGCCGTGAATCCAGCGGAACTCGAGCGGGGCGGCCGCACCTACACCATCGATACACTGCAGGCCTTGCCGGACGATGCGGTCTACGTCTGGCTGCTGGGGGCTGATCAACTGGCCAATTTCTGCACCTGGCATCGATGGCAGGACATCGTCGCGCGGGTCGAACTGGCCGTTGCCAACCGGCCTGGCACTCCCCTTGCCCCGCCTTCGGAGTTGCAGGCTTGGCTGCAGGCGCACGGACGTATGCTGGCCCAGTTGCCGTTCACGCCCATGGCGATCTCAGCGTCCGACATCCGCGAGAGACTGGCTCGCGGTGAGTCCACCGCGGGCCTGCTGCCCTCTGCGGTTGCCGATTACATCGCCAGGCACGGCCTGTATCGATAACCGCCCTTAACGGCTTTCTCCTGCCACTGACGGCGGCAGGTTATATTTGTGAACATGGATATACAGAAACTACAGCGCGCTGTGATTGACGCTCTTGAAGACGTCAAAGCGCAAGACATCAAGGTGTTCAACACCACCCACATCACCAGCCTGTTCGACCGGGTGGTGATCGCCAGCGCGACATCCAACCGACAGACCCGGGCGCTGGCCTCCAGCGTGGCGGACCGCGGGCGTTCGCTCAAGCTGTCCGGCATCACCGTCGAAGGTGAAGACACCGGCGAATGGGTGGTGGTCGACCTGGGCGACATCGTCGTCCATATCATGCAACCCGCCATCCGGCAGTACTACAACCTGGAGGAAATCTGGGGCGACAAGCCGGTACGCGTGAAACTTCTGCCCGGATCGGGCACAGCACCCGCCGCCGGCGCCTCCTGGGTCGACGACAGCGACGCCTGAACCCGTGAAGCTGATCGTCATCGCAGTCGGCACCCGCATGCCGGGCTGGGTGGAAACCGCCTGGGAAGACTATGCGAAGCGCCTCCCGCCGGACTGCGCGCTTGAATTGCGCGAAATCAAACCCGAGCCTCGCACCACGGGCAAGACACCGGCTCAGATGATGGCCGCCGAGGCGCGCCGCATCGAGGCAGCCGTGCCGGCAAACGCCTTGCGTCTGGCCCTGGATGAACGAGGCCGTGACCTGACCACCATCGCGCTATCGCGGCAGCTCGAACAATGGCGGGCAGGCGGCCGCGACGTTGTGTTTCTGGTGGGCGGCCCCGATGGGCTGGATGAGAGCCTGAAGCAAAGCTGTGACGGGCAATTTCGACTTTCTTCATTGACGCTGCCCCACCCCATGGTCCGGGTTGTACTTGCCGAGCAACTCTACCGGGCCTGGGCAATTCTGACCCATCATCCGTATCACCGCGCCTGAGCCGCCGATGGCACATGTCCCTGCTCCCCCCAATGCCACCGGGCGGATTTATCTCGCTTCTGCGAGCCCTCGCCGCCGGGAACTGCTGACCCAGATCGGGCTGGCCCATACTGTGCTGAATGTGCCGCCGCCGCCTGGCGAAGACGAACCGCAGCATGCCGGCGAACGTCCGGAAGACTACGTACGTCGCACCGCGCGGGAAAAGGCCGAGCGGGGACGCCACTGGATGTTCTCGCAACGGCTGCCAGTCTTGCCTGTACTGGCTGCAGACACCACGGTGGTATTGGACGGTACCGTGTTGGGCAAGCCAGCCGACCGTGACGACGCGGCGCACATGCTGAGGCGGCTGGCGGGCAGTTGCCATCAGGTCCATACTGCCGTCGCCCTGTGGCATGCAGACGACTTGCATGAGGCGGTATCGGTGTCCGAAGTGCGCATGCGCGATCTCAGCGATGCCGAAATCTACCGTTATTGCGACAGTGGCGAACCGTGGGGCAAGGCGGGAGCCTACGGCATACAAGGCCTGGCGGCCACCTTCATTGCGCACCTGTCGGGCAGCTATACGGGCGTAATGGGTCTGCCGCTATACGAAACAGCCCAGTTGCTGCGCCGCGCCGGAATCGCGCTTCCCTGAGCCGGCCCCGGCGCGTGCTGCAACACGCCCAAGCATGCCTGTGCCACTTTTTCGGGCGCCACCTGCTGAATATCGCTGCACCCGGGCGGTGGGCACACGTGCGCCGAATACGGACGGTTCCAGAACCATTCAGGGTTGTCCTCGTTGAACACGCCGACATACGGCACGCAGGCGCCCTGTCCGATATGTGATGGCCCGCAATCATTGGCCACGACGAGCCGGGCCCGCAGCATCAGCGCCGCCAACTCGGGAATCGTCCTACCGCTCACGAGGTCGAAGTCGGGGCGGCGCAGCGCCTGCAAGGCCGCCTGTTCCGCCGATTCCGCCGGGCCCAGTACGAACGAGAACCGCGTCGCGGCGCCCAGCCTGGCTTTCAGCAGATCGGCCAACGCCACGAAGTTCGGGATGCCCCACCGTTTGAAATCGCCGTCACCGCCTCCGGGAATCAGAACGACGTCGGCAGGAGGTGGAGCCCCGGGCGCGAGCGCCGCGATTGCCTCGAAGCATTGGCGCGCGGTGGCCTCGGGCTGCACCGGCCGATACGAATTGAGCACCTGCAAATTGGCCAGACCGATGTACTCGTTGATATTTTTCGGCCATGCATGCGTCCAGGCGACATCGGACAGACGGTGGTTGCGAAACCCGAGCCGCGCCCGTGGGCGCCTGAGCAGGCTGATAAGGCCATAGCGCTCGCTGCTGTGGTGCAGGCACACGACCATGTCAGTGCGGGGCGGCAAGGCCCGCAGCATTGCGGCAAATCCCGGTGCGTGGACGAATTCGTCGACCCACGGGAGCGCCCGATAGTAAGTCGAGACCTGGTGGGCACTCACGACACGAAGCCGTGCGTTGGGCCACCATTGCTTGAGCTGATACAGAGCAGGAAAGGAAACTACCTGATCACCGAATTTCTCGCGGCTACGTACGTAGACGACAATTTCACGCATGAAAGTACAGCTGCGAAGCTGCGTTGTAGCGACGACGAGATTCTATTGCGGTGCCTTTGCGCAAAGGCTATGGAGAAACAACAAAGCGTGAGAATTTCCCTGCCGCGCCGAGCCTCCGAACGCATAACACACAGCTGACGCGCCGCATGTTTCCTCGCTGCACCGCGCCGGTGGAATCGGCGTGGCGGTTCGCTCATCCCTCGTTCCAGAACAGACAGGGCGACGACGGCAGCGAGACGAGGTTCCGAGGGAAATATTGACCATTCGTTGCGTCAACGCAACAAATTTGGCCATTCAGGCCGGAGCAGCGGGGATGCGCCATGCGCCCAGGCGTGCGGCCGCGCCTGCCCTTTCTGACCTGGTGCATGGCTGTACGGGCCATGCGTCTTGCCCTGAAACGCCGCGCAAAAAAACAGCCGCCTTCGTTGGCGGCTGTAAATTCTTGATTACACAAATATATTTTTTGGTGGGCCCCCTCGGAGTCGAACCGAGCACCAACGGATTATGAGTCCGCTGCTCTAACCAGGCATGAGCTAGAGGCCCTGAAAACTTACTGCCCTTCCAGGAAACTCTTGAGCTTATCTGCCCGGCTGGGATGACGCAACTTCCGCAGCGCCTTGGCTTCTATTTGGCGTATGCGTTCCCGCGTCACGTCGAACTGCTTACCGACTTCCTCGAGGGTCTGATCAGTGCTCATTTCGATGCCAAAGCGCATACGCAACACCTTCGCTTCGCGGGGCGTAAGCGAGTCCAGCACCTCTTTGACGACATCGCGCATGGAGCCATGCAAGGCCGCATCCGAAGGCGCCAGCGTGGACGTGTCTTCGATGAAATCGCCCAGGTGGGAGTCGTCGTCGTCACCGATAGGCGTTTCCATCGAGATCGGCTCTTTGGCGATCTTGAGAATCTTGCGGATCTTGTCTTCCGGCATGTCCATCTTTTGCGCCAGGGTGGCCGGATCGGGCTCGGCGCCCGTCTCCTGCAGAATCTGGCGGCTGATCCGGTTCATCTTGTTGATCGTTTCGATCATGTGGACCGGGATGCGGATGGTACGCGCCTGGTCGGCGATGGACCGGGTAATGGCCTGGCGTATCCACCACGTGGCATACGTGGAGAATTTATACCCGCGGCGATACTCGAACTTGTCGACGGCCTTCATCAGGCCGATGTTGCCTTCCTGGATCAGGTCGAGGAACTGCAGACCGCGGTTCGTGTACTTCTTGGCGATCGAGATCACCAGCCGCAGGTTGGCCTCGGTCATTTCGCGCTTGGCCTTGCGGGCCTTGGCCTCGCCGGTCGCCATGCGCTTGTTGACGTCTTTCAGGTCCTTCAGGGGCAACACGACGCGAGTCTGCAAGTCGATGAGCTTTTGCTGCAGTTCCTGCACCGCGGGCACCTGGCGCTCGAGGGTCTCGGCGTACGGATGGCCACTGGCGACTTCCTGCAGGACCCAATCGAGGTTGGTTTCGTTGCCCGGGAACACCTTGATGAAGTGGCTGCGCGGCATTCCGGCACGGTCTACACAAGTGTGCAGCACCGCGCGTTCGAGCTGGCGGACCTCTTCGACCTGGGCGCGCAGTGTATCGGCCAGCTTCTCGACCATCTTGGCCGTGAAGCGGATGCCCATCAGTTCGTTCAGGATGGCTTCCTGGCACTGGACGTATTTGTCTGACTTGTAGCCGTCGCGCTCGTACGACTGGCGCATTTGCTCGAACTGCTTGCCGACCTCGTCGAACTTGGCCAGCGCCTTGACGCGCAGGTCTTCGAGCTGCTTGCTCGACATGCCGCCGGCGGGGCCGTCGTCATTCTCGTCGTCGTCCGCCGTGACGCCGGCGCCCGCGTATTCTTCGCCGTCTTCGGGGTCGACCAGGCCATCGACCACTTCGTCGATCTGAGCCTGGCCCTCGCGCACGCGGGCGATATGCGCCAGGATTTCATTGATGGTGGTCGGGCACGCCGAGATCGCCATGACCATGTGCTTGAGCCCGTCTTCGATACGCTTGGCGATTTCAATCTCGCCTTCGCGCGTGAGCAGTTCCACCGAGCCCATTTCGCGCATGTACATGCGAACGGGGTCGGTGGTGCGACCGAAGTCGGAGTCGACGGTCGTCAGCGCGGCCTCGGCCTCGTCTTCGACATCGTCGTCATTGGACGCGACCGGCGCGTTTTCGCTCATGAGCAGCGTTTCGGCGTCGGGAGCCTGGTCATAGACCGAGATACCCATGTCGCTGAACGTGCTGATGATGCCATCAATGGCTTCGGCATCGACCAGATCGTCAGGCAGATGGTCGTTGATTTCGCCGTAGGTCAGGTAGCCGCGATCTTTGCCGAGCTTGATGAGCTGCTTCAGGCGGTTGCGGCGGGCTTCGTACTCTTCAGGCGAGACGGGGCCACGCGCGATCAGATCCTTGGGATCGGCCTTGCCACGCTTGCCGCCGCGCTTGGGCGGTTTCAGGTCGGGCAGGACTTCGCCTTCGCCGTCCATCGTGTCGTCGAAGCCGTCGGCATCGTTGTTGGCGTTCTTGGCGGGCCGGCCCGGACGGCGGCCGCTGGACGGGCGCGCGCCGCCGGAGACCAGGTCAGCCAGCTTGTCTTCGGCCTTCTTGGCGCGCGCAGCCTTGGGCTTGTCGGCCGAGGCAGCCGTCTTCACGGCCTTCTTGGCCGCGGTTTTCGTCGCCGTTTTCGAGACCTTCACTGCGGCCTTGGCAGGCGCTTTTTCCGCCGCCCTGCTCACGGCACGCTTGGCCGCCTCGACCGGCGTGTCAACCGTATCGTCTGCAGGGGAGGTTTTGCCTGGTGTTCTGGTCATAGTCGCTTCCGTGGTCGTCGCAACCCGTAATGGGGTACATTGCCACAAGGGCCCGTGCAGGCGCGCAATGGCGCCGCAACGGGACCGATGCGGGTAAAACAGGCAAGCCGGCTGAAGCCGCGCGCACTGCGTTGGTCGCAGCACTGGCCCCTGGTGAGGCCCCACCGGCGCTTCGTCTGGCGTTGCAGCCCAGAAGCGCCTGATATCGCGGGTTCGTTGCGGCGGGGAAACCGGGCGTTGCGGGAGCTGCCTTGCCTGAGACAGGCTCTGCCAGCTTGAAGGGACTCGCCCCAAGCTGCTTGCGATAGACGCAGCTCCATCTGCAATACGCCGCCGGCTGAACCCCTGCCGAACTGCGCAACTTACCACCAAATTGTAACAAAACAGAGCGCTACTGCACACGGGGCCGGCATTTTTCGTGCCTACCACGCCGCGTCAGTAGCGTAAGCCCTGCCTTGGATTGTGTATCAGATTTCCGTATTGATGTTTCCGAAGATCATTCCGGAAAACCCTCGATTCTACCGCATTTAACGTAATCCACCACTCTTTAAGACCGCCATGCGGGCAGACAGTTCCTGGTAACGCTGCCTGGCGTCTTCGGAGTCGAGACCAGTTTCGGCCAAGCGGGCCATCTCGGCGCGAGCGGAATCGAACTCGATGCGCCGCAGGGCGTCATCCCATTCGGTCTGTGGCTCGGGAAGGTCTTCCTGGGCCAGCAAGTCGGCGCGCATGCCCTTGAGCACGGCCGCCAGGTCAGAATCGGGATCAGCCGCCTGCAACAGCGCACCGACATGGCGGGCACCGCTGGCCTGCGCCAGCATGATCAGGTCTCTTACCAAACCCAGATGGGGGCCCTTGTCGAGAACTTCAAGCTGCTGGTCTCCCATGCCGTCGACGAGTTCGGGGTGAGCCAGCAGCAGCGCCAGCAGCCGCTTGGCCAGCGAGGGCATTGCCCGGCGCCCCTGGTACCCGCCCACGTCGTCGTCGCGGCGACCGCGCCAATCCCCCTTGCCCTGCTTTGCGCCCTTCCAGTCGCCTTTGCGCCCTTGCCCCTGCCACTGCCCCTGGCCCTGGCCCGGACCCGGGCCACGGGCGGAGCCACGCCGACCTTCGGCGGGCCCCTGCGGCAGGCCGGGGGGCTCGTCGTCGAAGCCGAATCCGGCCGGCTCGTAATCGAAATCGGGCGGAGGAACATCGTAATGGCCAGGGTCGCCCGGATCTTCGGCACCGGCCGGCGGCGCCATGCTGGATACCGGCGCAGCCGCCCCGCCAGCCGGCGCGTAGGGACGGGCTGGCGCCTGCGCCATGATCTGGGCCATTTCTTCGGGCGTCAGCTGCACCTGGCGGGCCATCTCGCGCTCGATCTGCAGGCGCAACGCGCATTCGGGAATGGCCGCAAGCAGCGGACGCGCTTCGTGCAGACAGCTGGCGCGCCCCTCGGCCTCTGACAGGTTGTGACGCGACGCCAGCTCTTCGAGCAGAAAACGCGACAGCGCCGTGGCCTCGCCGAGGCAGGCGCGGAACGCGTCGGCACCCAATTCACGGACATAGGAATCGGGGTCGTGCTCGGCCGGCAGGAACAGGAACCGTATGGTGATGTCGTCGCGCAGGACAGGCAGGCACGCCTGCAGGGCACGCCACGCGGCCCGGCGTCCCGCCGCATCGCCGTCGAAGCTGAAAACGACCTTGTCGCTGCTGCGCAGCAGTTTCTTGACATGGTCAGGGGTGGTGGCCGTACCCAAGGTGGCGACCGCGTTGGCGATACCCTGCTGCGCCAGACCCACCACGTCCATATAGCCTTCGACCACGATGACCTGGCCTTCCTGACGAATCGCCTGGCGAGCCTCCCACAGGCCGTATAGCTCATGGCCCTTGGAGAACAGCGGGGTTTCGGGCGAATTGAGGTACTTGGGCTCGCCCTTGCCGATGATCCGCCCGCCAAAGCCTATTAGGCTGCCGCGCACGTTGCGGATCGGAAACATGATCCGCTCGCGGAAGCGGTCATAGCGGCGTCCGTCTTCGGATTCGATGACCAGGCCAGCCTCGACCAGGGTGGGATCATCGTAGTTGTCGAAAACCTTGGCCAGACCATGGCGGTCAGTGCCGGACCAGCCCAGGCCGAAATGGGCCGCAATCTCGCCCGTGAGACCGCGCTGCTTCAAGTACTGGATAGCGGCCAGTGAAGCACGCAACTGGCGCAGGTAATGTGCCTGCGCGGCGTCCAGCACTTGCGTGTGGCGCGACTCTTCAGCCTTGCGGCGCACATGCTCGGCTTGTTGCCGTGGACTGCGGGATTCTTCCGGAACCGTCATTCCCACCGCGCCGGCGAGAGTACGCACGGCCTCGGGGAAGCTGGCACCCGTGTGTTCCATCAGGAAGGTGATGGCACTGCCGTGGGCGCCACAACCAAAGCAGTGATAAAACTGCTTGGTCGGACTGACAGTGAACGACGGGCTTTTTTCGTTATGGAAAGGACAAAGGCCAAGCAGGTTGGCGCCGCCCTTTCGCAACTGCACGTATCGCCCGACGACGTCGACGACATCGACACGGGCGAGCAGATCCTGGATGAATGATTCGGGAATCAATAGATTCGGGAATCAGGCAAATCAGAACATGCGGGGAGGCAGTTGCTGGCTACGAATCCGCTTGTAGTGGCGCTTGACGGCGGCAGCATGCTTGCGCTTGCGCTCGGCCGTGGGCTTCTCGTAGAACTCGCGCGAGCGCAGTTCGGTGAGCAAACCGGTCTTTTCGATGGTGCGCTTGAAGCGGCGCAGGGCGGCTTCGAACGGTTCGTTTTCCTTGAGTCGGACAATAGGCATAAAGTGGCAGGCCTGCTTTTCGGGTAACAAAAAGGTTGAACACACAGGGCGCGTCGACTGCAAGCCCGGCATGGTCTGTTGGGTGATTTTTGTTCCGAATCGACAAAACGGCAACCGCCGCCACTACTTGACCCGGAAATCCGAAAACCCTTCAACAAACCACGCCTGCGCCCCGGCAACCCCTACGGGGTTTACTGGTAACCCGAGATTCTAACATGCAGACGCAAAATAGGCGAGACGCAAGTTCCAAGGGTGCAACAAGGGACCGCCGGATGGCGGCCCACTCAGGACGATTTCGAGCCTTTACGTATCCAGGCTTCCAGCTGATGGGGCCGCAGGCTGTCGTAGTCTTCGAAAGGCTGATGGATCCAGGGATTCGTGGGCAAGCGATCGACGTAATAATCGGGGGTGGCCTGAGAGTGGCCCTTCCACCACAGCACCGCACTGCGCAATTCGGTAATTTCAGGAAACTGGCTACGCAGATGGGCCTGCACGCGGTTGAAAGTAAGCCCCGTGTCCACCATGTCATCAACCAGCAGCACCCGCCCGGCCGGCGCGCCGCGGGTGATCGTGATGAACTTCGCAATATCGAGCTCGCCCTGCTTGGTACCGGCAGCCTCGCGGTAGCTGCTGGTGGCCAGGATGCCCAACGGCACATCGAATATGCGCGACATGACGTCACCTACGCGCACGCCCCCGCGCGCCAGGCAAAGTATGAGGTCGAACTTCCACCCGGACTGGTACACCTGCAGCGTGAGCCGCTCGATGAGACGGTTATAGGCGTCCCAGGTAACCCAGAGATGGCTGTCGTCGTTGGTGGGCGCGCTCATGGTAGCGGTGTCTCCAAGAATACGAAAAGGCCGCCCACCGGCATGGCCGGCGGCGGCCTCTAAATAATAACCCGTCGGGCGGATCGCCCGCCCGGGCCAGCTCCGGGTCAGCCCTTAAGCGGATGACGCAGTACGATGGTTTCGTTGCGATCGGGCCCGGTGGAAACCAGGTCGATGGGCACACCGCAGAGTTCTGCGACGCGCTCGAGATAGCGGCGTGCCGCGGCCGGCAATTTGGCGTAATCGGTGATGCCCACCGTGGACTCGGACCAGCCGGGCAATTCTTCGAGCACCGCCTCGGCCTGGGCCACCGCGTGCGCGCCATACGGCAGCACGTCACGGAATTCGCCGTTGACCCGATAGCCCACGCCCAGCTGGATGGTCTCGAGACCATCGAGCACGTCAAGCTTGGTGATGCACAGGCCGGTGATGCCGTTCAGACGGACCGAACGCTTGAGCGCGGCGCCGTCGAACCAGCCACAGCGGCGCGGGCGGCCCGTGACCGAACCGAATTCTTTGCCGATGGTGGCCAGGCGCGTGCCGATTTCATCGACCAGCTCGGTGGGGAACGGACCGGATCCCACGCGAGTGGTGTAGGCCTTGGTGATACCCAGCACGTAGTCAAGGGACTGCGGGCCCACGCCGGCGCCGGCCGAAGCGGCCCCGGCCAGGCAGTTGCTGCTGGTGACGAACGGATAGGTGCCATGGTCGACGTCCAGCAGCGCGCCCTGCGCGCCTTCGAACAGCAGGCGTTGGCCCGCCTGCTGCATGGCGTACAGATTGCTGGACACGTCCTGCACCATGGGGGCGATGGCGGGAGCCAGGGCCATGGCCTGGTCGCGCACCTCTTCGGCCGACACGGCGGGTGCCCCCAGGTATTGGGTCAGGACGAAATTGTGATAATCGAGCAACTCGGCGAGCTTTTCATCGAACAGTTGCGGGTTGAACAGGTCCTGGACCCGCAAGGCGCGGCGCGCGATCTTGTCCTCGTACGCGGGACCGATGCCGCGGCCGGTGGTGCCGATCTTGCCTTCACCCTTGCGAGCTTCGCGCGCCTGGTCGACGGCGATGTGGTACGGCAGGATCAGAGGACAGATCTCGGAGATCTGCAGGCGTGACCGTACATCCAGTCCGGCGGCCTCGAGCTCTTCGATTTCGCGCAGCAGCGCTTCGGGTGACAGCACCACGCCATTGCCGATGAAACAAGTGACACCGGGATGCATGATGCCCGAGGGGATCAGGCGCAGAATGGTCTTCTTGCCGTTGATCCATAGCGTATGACCGGCGTTGTGGCCGCCCTGGAAGCGCACCACGCCCTGGACCGACTCGGCCAGCCAGTCGACGATCTTGCCTTTGCCTTCGTCACCCCACTGGGTGCCGATAACCACTACGTTCTTGCTCATTGTGCGAATCAATATCGAGTTTCTCGGGAAATCCGGAAATCCCCCTGCGGCCCTCTTGCGAAAAGAGGGAGTCAGTTACAGCGTTCGGACCGTCCACGCACCGTCGTGCAGCGCGAGCTCACGGTCGCAGATGAATTCATCCTGGCTTTGCTGCTGCCCGGGCAAGACCTGAACCACGATTTCGCCGCCTTGCCGCAAGCGGCGCACGGCGGCAACCAGGGCCGCGTCCTGGCCCCATGGCGCACGGATGGCCCGGGCGCGGCCCGCGGGCGGCAAGCCACGCGCCAGTTTGCGCAGATCGAGGCTGAAGCCCGTGGCGGGACGCGCCCGGCCAAAGGCGCGGCTGACGTCATCGTAGCGACCGCCGCTGACCAGCGCATCGTGCCAGCCTTCGGCGTACAGTGCGAACGTGACGCCGGAATGGTAGCCATAGCCGCCGATATCGGCCAGATCGACACCCAGCTCGACTTCGGGCATGGCATCGACGATGGCCTGCAGCGCGTCGAGCGCCGCCGCGACACCCGGCAGCGTGGGAAGATCCTGGCGCGCCTGCTGGATGACTTCAGGTCCCCCATAAAAACCGGGCAGCCGCTGCAGCGCGGCGAGGGTGTCGGGGCGGATGGCGCAATCGTTGCGGGCAAGCTCGGCCAGGCCCGGGACGTCTTTTTCGCGCAGCAGCAGAATGATTTGCGAGGCGCACGCAGCGGCGGCCGGGTCGGCGTCAAGGATGGCGCGTACCACGCCCGGATGACACAGATCGAGGCGTGGGTGGCGAACTCCCGCAGTGGCCACGGTATCGAGCACCAGCGACAGGATTTCGAGATCGGCTTCGAAACCGGCGTGACCGTAGATCTCGGCGCCGATCTGCAGCAATTCACGACTGGAAAGCAGGTCGGCGGGTTGGGCGTGCAAAACATTGCCGCAGTAGCACAGCCGCGTCACCCCTGCCCGGTTGAGCAGGTGCGCGTCGATGCGGGTGACTTGCGGCGTCATGTCGGCGCGCACGCCGAGAGTACGGCCAGACAGCTGATCGACCAGCTTGCAAGTCAGAAGATCGAGGTCGCTGCCGGTACCGGACAACAACGAATCGATGTATTCGACCAGGGGCGGCGCCACCAACTCGAAGCCATACGTACGGTACAGATCGAGAAGCTCGCGGCGCAGTTCCTCGATACGCCGGGCCTCGGCGGGAAGCACGTCGGCGAGGCTCTCGGGCAGCAACCAGTTACCCATGAGTTATTACCTGAATGACACCTGAAATGCGTGGGCAACGCCCAAAACAAAGCGGCTGAGAGGGCGTAAGCCCGCTCAGCCGCTGCGGAATGTTTTCTAGCTTACGCGGTATTGTACATGGTTTGGCGGCCACTGCAGGGTGCCCGCGCAGGCACCCCACCCCGCTGCGCCCGCTTATTGGGCAGGCGCGGGTCGTTGCCCCATTGAATTCTTCATGTACTGGAAGTATTCCGAACTGGGGTCGACCACAAGCACGTCGCCGGAACCGGAGAACGACGAGCGGTAGGCCTCCAGGCTCTTGTAGAACGAGTAGAAGTCGGGATTCTTGCCAAACGCCTCGGCGTACATCGCGCTGGCTTCGGCATCGCCCTGCCCCATGATGGCCTGGGCTTTCGCGTAGGCCTCGGCCAGGATGACCTCGCGCTGGCGATCGGCTTCGGCGCGGATTTTCTCACTTTCGGCCGCCCCGATGGACCGCAGTTCGTTGGCCACCCGGGTGCGCTCGGCTTCCATGCGGCGATAAACCGATTCGGAAATCTCGGGCGCGAACTCGATACGGCGCAAGCGTACGTCGACCACATCGACACCGAGCGGTTCGGCGCGCTTGGCCACCGTGGTGAGGATCTCGCTCATGATCTTGTCACGCTCGGCGGACACGACCTCTTTGACCGTGCGCACGTTGACCGATGCGTTGAGCGCGTCCCGGATCTGGGCCTGCAGGCGCTCTTGCGCGGCACGCTCGTTACCGCCGAATGTGACGTAGTAGAGACGCGGATCGGCGATGCGCCATTTGACGTAGGAGTCGATCAGCAGGTTCTTCTTTTCGGAAGTCTGGATGCGCTCAGCGTCGTTGGACTCGATGGTCAGTATGCGCTTGTCGAGCGTGACGACGTTCTGGAACGGCGGCGGCGCCTTGAAATACAGGCCGGGTTCGCTGATGACCTTGCGGACTTCACCCAGCGAAAACACCAGGGCGTAATCGCGCTCGCGCACGATGAACACCATGGAAGAAAGTGCGGCCACCACCAACAGGAGGCCGACCAGGATAGGCATGAAACGTTGCATGATCTGGGCTACTCCGGTTAGCGCGACAGGCGGTCGCGAGACAGCGTGTTGTTGCTGCTGCCATTATTGCCGGACGAGCTCGTGCCGGTGGTGCGTGGAGGTGGTTGCGGGACAGTGGGCTGGCTGGCGCCAGGCAATGCCGTCGGCTTGACCTGCACGTCACGGGCGGTCTGCTGCATGATCTTGTCGAGCGGCAGGTACAGCAGGTTGTTGCTGCTCTGGGTGTCGACCATGACCTTGCTGGCACGCGAGAAGATCTGCTGCATGGTTTCGAGATACATGCGCTCGCGCATGATTTCCGGCGCCTTCTCGTATTCGGCCAGGATACTCGTGAAGCGCGCGGCGTCACCGCGGGCATCGCCGATGACCTTGGCCTTGTAACCTTCGGCCTGCTCGTTCATGCGTGAGGCCTGGCCGCCCGCCATGGGGATGACCTGGTTGGCATACGCCTGCCCTTCGTTGATCTGGCGTTCGCGGTCCTGGCCCGCCTTGACGGCATCATCGAACGCGGCCTGCACCTGCTCGGGCGGCTGCACGTTCTGGATGGCCACAGTGCTGACCTGGATACCGGATTTGTAACGGTCAAGGATTTGCTGCATCAGGTTCTGGACTTCGACAGCGACCTCGGTACGGCCCTCGTACAGGACGAAATCCATGGGCTTCTTGCCGACGATCTCGCGCATGGCCGTTTCGGCAGCCTGGCGCACGGATTCGTCGGGATCGCGCATATTGAACAGATAATCGGGAGCGCCGTCGGCGCGCAGCCGGTACTGCACCACGAACTGCATGTCGACGATGTTTTCGTCGGTGGTGAGCATCAGGGCTTCGGGCAACACTTTATTGCGCGAGCCGCCGCGGAATCCGACCTCGAAGGTACGCAGTTGCGAAATATTGACGGTTTCGGCGTCCTGGATGGGGTACGGCATTCTCCACTGGAAGCCCGGCGTGGCCGTGCTCTTGTATTTGCCGAACTGTGTCACCACCGCGACTTGGCCTTCCTGGACGATGAAGAAGCCGCTGGCAAGCCACAACAGAACCAGTACGAGCGCGATGACGCCCATTCCGATCCGGGTGCCGCGTGGCGAAGGGGGCGTCATCGAGCCCCGGTTGCCGGGACGATTGCCGCCGCCCCCGCCCTTGCGTCCGAACAAGGATCCAATACGGTTGTTGAAGTCGCGCCAGACCTCGTCGAGATCGGGCGGACCGTCATTATTACCCCGTGGGCGTCTAGGCGGCTCGGAACCATTGTTGTTGCCGCGACCCCAGCCTGGGTCATTCAGATTGAAGAGTTTGATAATTCGAGGCATTGTTTCCCACAATCTGGCCGATCTCTGCAATTGCCCCGCGCAACGCATCCAGACCGGCGCGCTCGGTAGCGCTTACGAATACTCGCGCAATCGTACCATGCGCATCACGCTCGACCCGGGGGTCGAGGCCGGCGCGGTCGATCTTGTTGTGCACCAGAATGGTGGGGATCGAACCCGCACCGATTTCGACCAGCACCTTGTTGACCTCGGCAATCTGCTCGTCGCGTTGCGGACTGGCCGCGTCTACCACGTGCAGCAGCACATCGGCGTGGATGGTTTCTTCCAGCGTTGCGCGGAAGGCGGCGATGAGGTTGGGTGGGAGGTCGCGGATGAAACCGACCGTGTCGGACAGCACCACCGACCCCGTACCCTCGATCCAGATGCGCCGCGTGGTGGTGTCGAGCGTGGCGAACAACTGATCGGCCGCGTAGGCGCCGGCGCGGGTCAGGGCGTTGAACAACGTGGATTTGCCGGCATTGGTGTAACCGACCAGTGACACCGAGAGCGCACCGCCCCGGGCTCGGGCGCGCCGCTGGGTGACGCGCTGGCGTTCGACGCGGTCAAGGCGTTCGCGCAGCATCTTGACCTTGGCACCGATCATGCGGCGGTCCATTTCGAGCTGGGATTCGCCCGGCCCGCGCATGCCGATACCCCCGCGCTGCCGCTCCAGGTGAGTCCAGAGGCGAGTGAGGCGGGTGACCAGATGCTGGAGCTGCGCGAGCTCGACCTGCAGCTTGCCTTCGTGACTTTTTGCCCGCAGCGCAAAGATATCGAGGATGAGCGCAACCCGGTCGACCACGCGCAGGTGGAACTCGCGCTCGAGGTTACGCTGCTGAGCCGGCGACAGGGGCTGGTCGAACAGGACAATGTCGGCCAGCAAGGCGCCGGCGGTGGCCACGGCCTCCTGGACCTTGCCCGACCCGATGAAGAACTTGGCATCGGGACGGTCGCGGCGCACCGTGACGCTGCCGACGATTTCGGCCCCCGCCCCGCTCGCCAGCATGGCGAATTCTTCGGCGTGGGCGGTGAAGTCGGGATTGCCCAGGTCGACACTGATGATCAGTGCGCGCATGAGTTTGCCCCCTTACAGCGAAAATGCCCGCCAACACGAACCGTGTGGCGGGCAGGAAAAGGTACAGCCGGAGCCTGGGAATTATTCAGCGGGAACATCCACCTGGAAATTGACAGCGCGTGCGGGTACGACGGTGGAGATGGCGTGCTTGTAGACCATCTGGGTAACGGTATTGCGCAGCAGCACGACGTACTGATCGAACGATTCAATCTGCCCTTGCAGCTTGATGCCGTTCACCAGATAGATGGACACGGGAACGTGTTCTTTACGCAGCGTGTTCAGAAACGGATCTTGCAGAGTTTGCCCTTTATTGCTCATTGGCCAGGCTCCAATTAATTGTTTTGAGTGGTGGCAGACGCCGAGATATGTACTCTACAGGGTTTTCCCGGGCCGTGCCACTCGGCCCGTCGGGCAATTTCTTTCATAAGGTGTCTGCCCGCAAACGAGCGCGCGACGGCCCAGACGCGCGCCCGGGCGCGCAGGGGCAGCCTGCCGCCGGCCTGGCTTCGCGCCGCTGCCAGCCGGTGCAAAACGGCTTGGATCAGGCGAGGATCGCCTTCAGCGCCTCGATCAGGCGCGAGCACTGGGCCTCGGTTCCGACGGTGATGCGCATGAACTGGTCGATCCGCGGCTGCTTGAAATGCCGCACGATGATATTGCGCTCGCGCAGTGCAGTGGCCAAGGCCGCGCCGTCGTGGCCGGGATGGCGTGCAAACACGAAGTTCGCGGCCGAAGGCAGCACCTGGAATCCCAGTTCGTGCAGTTGCGCCGACAGGGCGTCGCGCATGGTCATGACAGCCTGTCGAGTACGCTCAAAATAAGCCGTATCCTCGATAGCCGCCACGGCGCCTGCCTCGGCCAGCCGATCGACGGGATAGGAGTTGAAGCTGTTCTTCACCCGTTCCAGCGCCTCGATGAGCACCCGGCTGCCAATGGCGAAGCCGACGCGCAATCCGGCCAGCGCCCGCGATTTGGATAGCGTGTGGACCACCAGCAGATTGTCGTACCGGGACACCAGCCCTACCGCGGACTCGCCGCCGAAATCGACATAGGCTTCGTCGACCACGACCACGGCATCTGGATTACCCGCCACGATGCGCTCGACGTCGGCGAGGGGCAGCGCCCGGCCGGTCGGCGCATTGGGGTTCGGGAATATGATGCCGCCCGCCTGGCGCCCCGCAGTCGGCAGGTAATCTTGCACATCGATACAGAAATCTTCGGTCAGCGGTACCGCCTGCCCATTGATCTGGTACAGGCCGCAGTACACCGGGTAGAAGCTGTACGTGATATCGGGATACAGCAGTGGACCGTCGTGCTTGAGCAGGGCCTGGAAGGCATGTGCGAGCACCTCGTCGGATCCGTTGCCGACGAATACCTGTTCGGGCGAGACCTTGTAATTGGTGGCGATGGCCTGCCGCAGGCGGTCGGAAGACGGGTCAGGATACAGCTTGAGCGAGTCGTCGCACGCTGCCCGCAACGCCTGCAGCACCTTGGGCGACGGGCCGAAGGGGTGCTCGTTGGTATTGAGCTTGACCAGGTCTTGCAGCTTGGGCTGTTCGCCCGGCACATAAGGACTGAGTGTCCCTACGACGGGACTCCAGTAGCGGCTCATGGATCAGTTTTCCTGCGCGTAAGGGTTGCGCGATGATTTGAATTCGATGCGCAAGGGCGTACCAGCAAGCTTGAAGGCCGCACGGAAGCGCGTTTCCAGATAACGTCGGTATGAGTCGGGGATGGCGTCGAGTGCGTTGCCATGAATCACGACCAGCGGCGGGTTCTGTCCGCCCTGGTGCGCGTAGCGCATCTTGGGACGGAAGATGCCCTTGCGTGGCGGCGGCTGCTGTTCGACGGCTGCCTGCAGTTCGCGGGTGAGCCTGGGGGTGGAGAGCTTGGCGAACGCCGCGGCATGCGCGGCCACGACCGACTTGAGCACCGGCTTGATGCCCTGGCCTTTCAGGGCCGAAGTCGTGTGTACGGGAGCGAAAGACAGAAACCGCAGCTTGCGCTGGAATTCGCGTTCGATGCGCTCGCGCTGGTCGGCGTCCAGCCCGTCCCATTTGTTGATGGCCACGACGACCGCCCGGCCGGTTTCGAGCACGAAGCCGGCGATATGGGCGTCTTGCTCGGAGACTTCGGACTGGGCGTCCAGCATGAGCAGCACGACGTTGCTGGCCTCGATGGCCTGCAGGGTCTTGATGACCGAGAATTTCTCGACGGCCTCGAAGACCTTGCCGCGGCGGCGCAAGCCGGCGGTGTCGATCAGCGTGAACTTGCGCCCGTCGCGTTCGAAGTCGATTTCGATGGCGTCACGCGTGGTGCCCGGCAGATCGAAGGCGATGACGCGCTCTTCGCCCATCAGCGTGTTGATCATGGTGGACTTGCCCACGTTGGGTCGCCCCACGATGGCCAGCTTGATGCGATGGTCAACCGGCTGGTCGGCCGCGGCATCGGGATCGAGCTCGGGTTCGGGCTCGGCGAGCCCCTTCAGGGCCTCTTCGATGAGATCGACGATGCCGTCGCCGTGCGCAGCGGAGATGGGATGCGGCGTGCCCAGGCCCAGCTCGTGGAATTCGCCGGTGGCGCTGCCCACGCCCATACCTTCGGCCTTGTTGACCGCCAGCACGACGCGTTGCTGCCCCGACTTGCGCAGCAACCGGGCTATGTCGTGGTCATGGGCATTCACGCCGGCACGCGCATCCACCAGGAATACGACGACATCGGCCTCGGCAATGGCCTGGCGAGTCTGGCGTGCCATCTCGCGCAGGATGCCAGTCTTGGCCACGGGCTCGAACCCCCCTGTATCGATGACGATGAAGGGAGTTTCGCCTACCCTGCCCTCGCCGTAGTGCCGGTCGCGCGTGAGGCCGGAGTAATCGGCAACCAGCGCTGCACGCGACCGCGTCAGGCGATTGAAGAGGGTCGACTTGCCCACATTGGGGCGACCGACCAGGGCAACGACAGGCTTGAAAGACACGGTAGGGCTGGCAGTTTGAAAGTTAGTTGGTGCCGAGCAGCACAATATTGCCATTGCCGTTCTGTACCAATACGCCCTGGGGCGTGGTCTGCAATGGCGAGATGATGGCGCCGCCGCCCACCGACAGGCGCGCCAGGAGGCCGCCGTCGCTGCGCGACAGGAAATGGACGTAGCCGTCGAGGTCGCCGACCGCGATGGCTCCACCCAGCGGCGCGGGCGAAGTGAGCTGACGGTTCTTCAGGGCTGCCTGTTTCCAGACATTGGTGCCGCTGTCCAGGGCAAACGCGCTGACCACGCCGTGCTGATCGGGCGCATAGGCGAACTGCCCGTCAAGCGCCATGCCGCTGGAGCTGGAGAAGTCCTTGGCCCACAAGGGACGCCCCCCTTGGGTGACATCGAAGCACACGATGCGGCCCTGGTATGCCACCGCGCACAGCAGGTTGCCGGCAATGCGCGGTGCGCCGACGACGTCGGTCAGGCGTTCGAGGTCGCTGGCACCGCGAGGTGTGGCCACCGTGCCTTCCCACTGAACGTTGCCGCTGCCGACGTTGATGGCCAGCAGCTTGCCGCCGGGCAGGCCGGTAATGACCAGGCCTTCGGCCATGACCATCTGGGCGTTGCTGCGCAGGGCCAGCGCCGGGCCGGGGCGCTGCAGGCTCCAGAGGCGTTCGCCGGTTTCGATGTTGAATGCCTGAATGCGGTAGTCGCCGCTGCGCACGACGACCGCGCCGTAGCCGACGACGGGCGCAATGGACACGTCGCTGGAGGCCTGTGCTTTCCACTTGACTTTGCCAGTGTCGTCAAAGGCGATGACCTCGCCCAGCGGGGAAGCGACCACGGTGGTGCTGCCGTCGCTGCCCACCCCTGCCGACAGCTTGGTGTCGGCCGAGGCCTTCCAGAGCACGCGGCCGGTGGCTAGATCGAGCTTGGCGACGGATCCGTTGGGCGTGGCGGCGTAGACCGCGTCGTCGACGACGGCCGGCACGAAACCGTAGCCCGAACCACTGCCGACCGAAGTGGACCAGATCGTGCGGACCGACATGCCCGGCGCGTATTCGGTCAGCGGCGCCGGCTCGTAGCGATCATCGTTGCTGGAGAACATCGAGCAGCCGGCCAGAGTCAGCAAGCCGGCGGCGAGGGCGATGCCGCGCAACACGCGGCCAGGACGGAAGTTACGCATACGTTCAGGCTCCGCTGAGGGCATCCAGTTTCAGTTGCACCGCCTGACGCAAGGGCTCGGTGGTGGCCAGACCGTCGAGCGCTGCCTGCCACGCTTTGCGGGCGTCTTCGTGCTTACCCTGGGCCGCCAGGATATCGCCACGGCGATCAGCGTAGAGGGCCGCGAAGGCTGGCGGGGCATTGTTGAGCTGACCCAGCGCGGCGTCGTATTGCTTCTGGTCGAGCAGCAGCCCCGCCAGCCGCACCCGCGCAACGGGCTGCAGAGCGGCATGGGTCGACTGCCCGGCAAGCCATTCGAGTTGCTCGCGGGCGGCGGCGGCATCGTTCTGTTGCTCGAGGGCGTGTGCCGCCACCAGCGCGCCGCGCGCGGCATAGCCGGTGGATGCGTAGTCGGTGCGCAGCGTCGAGGCGGCGGCCTTGATGCGAACGACCGAATCGGGGCCACCGAGGCGGGCGGCGTCTTCGAGCGCCTCGAAATAGCCCATGGCCTGATTCGCGCGATGTGATTGATAGGCCTTCCAGCTCCACCAGCCGCCCCAGGCGAGCGCGATAACGGCCGCCAGCGTGGCCACCAGGGTGCCGTAGCGGGCCCACCAAGCCTTGATTGCGTCGAGTTTTTCCTGTTCTTCGAGATCGTATGCCATGCTAACCCTTGGTTTTCAAAACGTCGGCCAGACGGTCCAGCGGCACCAGCTGCTGCGAGCCTTCGCCGGCTGCATCGGCACGCAAGAACTTGACGCTGGCGTTGCCGGCGGCCACTTCATCGCTGCCAAGAATAACCGCAACCCGTGCGCCGCTGGCATCGGCCCGCTTGAATTGCGATTTGAAGCCGGCCGAGCCGGCGTGCACGATGACCGACAGACCGGCATCGCGCAGTTGTTCGCCCACGCGCGCGGCAACGCGCTGGGCCCGCGGCCCCTGGTGCACGACATAGACGTCGCATTCGGGCACGGCAACCGCGGGGGCCACCTGCTGCCAGAGGTCGAGCAGCCGTTCCATGCCTATGGCGAAACCCACGGCGGGCGCGGGCTTGCCGCCCAGCAACTCGATCAGGCCATCGTAGCGCCCGCCCCCGCACACGGTACCCTGGGCCCCCAGGCGATCGGTGACCCACTCGAATACGGTCAGGTTGTAGTAATCGAGACCGCGCACCAGCCGCGGGTTGAGACGGTATTCGATGCCTGCGTCAGCCAGCAGCGCGCACAATCCGTCGAAGTGCGCGCGAGACTCGTCGCCCAGGAAGTCGATCATCTGCGGCGCAGTGTCGGCCATGGCCTGCATGGCGGGGTTCTTGGTGTCGAGCACCCGCAGCGGGTTGGAGTAAAGCCGTCGCTGGCCGTCTTCGTCCAGGACATCGCGGTGACGTTCCAGGTGGGCGATGAGCGCCGCGCGGTGGGCCGCCCGCTCGGCAGGCTGGCCCAGGGAATTCAGCTCGAGTCGGATATCGGTGAGCCCCAGCATTTTCCAGAGCCGGGCCAGCATGACGATGAGTTCGGCATCGACGTCGGGGCCGGAGAAGCCAAGCGCTTCGACGTCGATCTGGTGAAACTGCCGATAGCGGCCGCGCTGCGGGCGTTCGTGGCGAAAGACGGGTCCGATGCTGTAGACGCGCTGCGGCCTGTCGTAGAGCAAGTTGTGCTCGATACTGGCGCGCACCACGCCGGCGGTCATTTCGGGCCGCATCGTCAGCGAATCGCCATTGAGCGCGTCGGTGAAGGAGTACATCTCTTTTTCGACGATGTCGGTGACTTCGCCGATGCCGCGCGTGAAGAGCCGCGTGTGCTCGAGCACGGGCGTACGCAGGTTGCGATAGCCGTACGCCTGCAACCAGCCCCTTACCAGGTCTTCGAATTGTTCCCAGCGCGCGCCATCGCCAGGCAGTACGTCATTCATGCCGCGAATGGCGGCAACCTTCTGGAAAGCTTGCGTCATCTTCTTCATGCCGCGATGGCTCGCACCGGGGGGCGCGCCTGGCGGCTCAACCCTTGTTTTCAGTGATTGGCCTGCGCGCCATAGCGGCGCGCGACGTAGTCTTCGACAATGTTCTGGAATTCTTCGGCGATATGGTCGCCCTTCAGGGTGACCGTGCGTTCGCCGTCGATGAATACCGGCGCGGCCGGCACTTCACCCGTGCCCGGCAGGCTGATGCCGATATCGGCGTGGCGGCTTTCGCCTGGCCCGTTGACCACGCAGCCCATGACCGCCACATTCATGCTTTCGACGCCGGGATAACTGGCACGCCACAGCGGCATCTGGCGCCGAAGGTACGACTGGATGCTGTCGGCGAGTTCCTGGAAGAACGTGCTGCTGGTGCGACCGCACCCCGGGCAGGCCACGACCATGGGCGTGAACGCCCGCAGATTCATGGTTTGCAGGATTTCCTGGGCCACGATCACTTCGCGCGTGCGGTCGCCGCCCGGCTCGGGCGTGAGTGAAATCCGGATGGTGTCGCCAATGCCCTGCTGCAACAGCACCGACAAGGCGGCGGTCGAGGCGACGATTCCCTTGCTGCCCATGCCGGCTTCGGTCAGACCCAGATGCAGCGGGTAATCACAGCGGGCGGACAGGTCGCGATAGACCGCGATGAGATCCTGCACGTGGCTCACCTTGCACGACAGGACGATGGCGTCGCCGCGCAAGCCGAGCTCTTCGGCGCGCAGGGCGTTGCTGATGGCCGACACGACCAGGGCATCACGCATGACGGCCTGGGCCTCCCAGGGCTGCGCGCGCCGACTGTTCTCGTCCATCTTGCGCGCCATGAGTTCGTGATCGAGGCTGCCCCAGTTCACGCCGATGCGCACCGGCTTGTCGTGACGGCACGCGACTTCGATCATCTGGGCGAAGTTGTCGTCACGGCGCTTGCCGCCTCCCATGTTTCCGGGGTTGATGCGGTACTTGGACAGAGCCTGGGCGCAATCCGGAAATTGGGTCAGCAGCTTGTGCCCGTTGTAGTGGAAGTCGCCCACGAGGGGGACCGAGACCCCCATGCGGTCGAGCTGCTCGCGGATCGCGATGACCTCGCGCGCGGCCTCGGGGGTGTTGACGGTGATGCGCACCATTTCGGAACCCGCCTGGGCCAATTCCTTGACCTGGATGGCGGTGCCGATGGCGTCGGCCGTGTCGGTGTTGGTCATGGACTGCACCACGACCGGCGCCGTGCCCCCGATGACGACTTGGCGGTCGCCCCATTTGACGACAACGGCGCGTGTGGCCCGGCGTGCAGCGGCACCCACTGCGGGCGGCGGTGCGTCGTGGCAAGGCGGAGACAACTCTTGCATGCGTCTACGGTTTACGGATTGGCCGAGGACGACCACCCGGACGGCAGCCAGTCGGCAGGCAGCCAGCCTTGCCAGAACGCGTAGGCAAGCAAGGCGACGAGGAGCGCAAGAATGATCAGCCACCAACCCCAGGGCATGCTGGCGCGGTCGTCGTCGTGCGGATGCACCGGAACCGCCATGGGGCGTGTACGAGGCGCCGGGCCAGGCCCCGATCCGATCTGGGCCTCGAGTGAAGCCACGATCGCGGTGGCGTCGGCGCCGAGCAGGCGTGCATAGCTGCGGATCAGGCCGCGCAGCGAGACACCGCCGGGCAACTTGCCCCATTGTTCGTTTTCGAGCGCCTGGATCTGGCGGGTTGAAAACTTGATGCGGCTGGAGACTTCTTCCAGCGACCAGCCCTTGGCCAGGCGCAAGGCCTGCAATGCCTGCCCCACCGTGGCGGCCTGGGTCTGCGCCTGCAACGGGGATACGCTTGCGTCGACAGCCGGATTGAGCTGTTGCGTCATGCCTGCACCTGTGCGATGGGGATGGTACGACCGGCGTTGCGCAAGGCCACGCGGGTGCGGTCGCGGACTTCTCCGGCCAGCTGGCCGCAGGCCGCGTCGATATCGTCGCCGCGCGTCTTGCGCACCGTGGTGACGATGCCGGCGTCCATGAGCCGCTGCGCGAACACACGTACGCGAGCCGCCGGGGAACGTTTCAGGCCCGATGCCGGAAACGGATTGAAGGGGATGAGGTTGAGCTTGCTGCGAACCTGGCGCGCCACCTGGATGAGCGCCCTGGCGTGCTCATCGGTGTCGTTGATGCCGTCGAGCATGCAGTACTCAAAGGTGATGAAGTCTCGCGGGGCGCTGGCCAGATAGCGCTCGCACGCGGCCAGCAGCTCGGCAAGCGGGTATTTCTTGTTGAGCGGAACGAGTTCGTTGCGCAACGCATCGGTGGGCGCATGCAGCGAAACCGCAAGCGCCACCGGGCAGTCGTTGGCAAGGCGGTCCATCATGGGAACCACGCCCGAAGTGGACACCGTGACGCGCCGGCGCGACAGGCCGTAGGCATTGTCGTCGAGCATGAGGCGCAACGCGGGCAACAGCTGGTCGTAGTTGAGCAGGGGCTCGCCCATGCCCATCATGACGACATTGCTGACAACACGCGTGTCGTTGCCCGCCGCCCCGCCAAGCCGGGCCGTGCCGGCATCGGCCTCGAGGACGCGCTTGGCCCACCACAGTTGCCCGATGATCTCGCTCGCGGTCAGGTTGCGATTGAAACCCTGATGACCCGTGGAGCAGAAGCGACAGTTGACCGCGCAGCCCGCCTGGCTGGACACGCACAGCGTGCCGCGATCGTCTTCGGGAATGAAGACGGTTTCGATGGCATTGCCCTGCCCCACATCAAACAGCCACTTGCGCGTGCCATCTGAAGAGCGCTGCTCGGTATTCACCGGCAGCGCCTGGATACTGCAGTGCTGCGCCAGTTGCCCGCGGAAGTCACGGGCCAGGTCGGTCATGGCGTCGAACGAGTCTGCGCCGCGCTGGTGCATCCAGCGTTGCAACTGGCGAGCGCGAAACGGCTTGCCGCCCCATTGCCCGACCAGCTCGGACAAGGCGGCGCCATCGAGGCCCAGCAGGTTGACGCGTTCGGTTTCCATGACTTGCATCAGGCGCAGATTATCCGCTTCAACGGCTGTGGATATTGATTTCGGGGAAGAAGAACGCCACTTCGACGGCGGCGGTCTCGGCGGCGTCGGAGCCATGCACGGCATTGGCGTCAATGCTGTCGGCGAAATCGGCGCGGATGGTGCCCGGGGCGGCCTTCTTCGGATCGGTGGCGCCCATCAGGTCGCGGTTTTTCTGGATGGCGCCTTCGCCTTCGAGCACTTGCACGAATACGGGGCCTGACACCATGAAGTCGACCAGGTCTTTGAAGAAGGGGCGTTCTTTGTGGACGGCGTAGAAGCGCTCGGCGTCGGCGCGCGACAGTTGCTGCAGGCGCGCGGCGATGACCTTCAGGCCGGCATTTTCAAAGCGCGCGATGATCTGGCCGATGACATTCTTGGCGACGGCGTCGGGCTTGATGATCGAGAGAGTGCGTTCGACGGACATGGAAACTCCAAACTGGATTTGACTGTTTTTTCAGTGGCGGGTGCACGCCGCCGCGGCGTGCCGAACCGTGACTGAGTGCACGTCGGCGCGCCCCCGGCGCTGCGTTCCGGGACTGGATTCGAGACTGGACCCTTACCGGAAGGTTCCGGCGGCCGCCGTTTTCTTAATAAAAACAGGGACTTCTGAAAGGTTTACAGTAACCCGGCATTCTAACACGCCGTCAAGTCCCCAATACATCTTAAAATTGTGGGTTCGCCGAGCCTCGCGCAGGCCCTGCCCCCGTATTTGCCGGAACCCCGTAATGACCGACGCTGCAGCCAATTCCATGCCTGACACTGACTCCTCCGATCTGCCCAAGAGCTTCGAGCCCGCCGAGCTCGAGGCCCGCTGGTACGCCGAATGGGAGCGACGCGGCTACTTCGCCGCCGGCCAGCACGTAAAAACGGGGTCGGACCCCGAGCCTTACGTCATTCAGTTTCCGCCGCCCAACGTCACGGGCACGCTGCACATGGGCCACGCGTTCAACCAGACCATCATGGACGGGCTCGTGCGCTATCACCGCATGCGGGGTGACGACACCGTCTTCGTACCCGGCACCGACCACGCCGGCATCGCCACGCAGATCGTGGTGGAACGCCGCCTCGATGCCGAAAAGGTGTCGCGCCATGACCTGGGCCGCGAGAAATTCATCGAGAAAGTCTGGGAATGGAAGGAACAGTCCGGCAGCACCATCACCGGACAGGTACGCCGGCTGGGCGCCTCTGCGGACTGGCCGCGCGAGTACTTCACCATGGACGAGCGCATGTCGCGCGGCGTGGTCGAGACCTTCGTGCGGCTGTATCAGCAGGGGCTGATCTATCGCGGCAAGCGCCTGGTCAACTGGGACCCCAAGCTGCTGACGGCTGTGTCCGACCTCGAGGTGCAGTCGGAAGAGGTCGACGGCCACATGTGGCACATCCTCTATCCGTTCGTCGACGGCCCGCAGACCATTGTCGACAAGGACGGCCAGACTGTGACGCTGCGCGGCATGACCATCGCCACCACGCGGCCCGAAACCATGCTGGCTGACGGTGCCCTGTGCGTGCACCCGGACGACCCCCGTTACCAGCACCTGGTCGGCAAGATGGTCGAACTGCCCTTGTGCGACCGCAACATTCCGATCATTGCGGACGATTTCGTCGACCCCGAATTCGGCACGGGCTGCGTGAAGATCACGGGCGCCCACGACTTCAACGACTACGCGTGCGCGCTGCGCCACGATCTGCCCATGATCGTGATCTTCACGCTGGATGCGCATATCAACGAAAATGGCCCGAAGCAATTCCAGGGCATGGAGCGCTACGAGGCGCGCAAGGCCGTCGTGGCTCAACTGGAGGCCGAGAACTACCTGGTCAAGGTCGAACCACACAAGATGATGCAGCCCAAGGGCGATCGCACCGGAGTGGTGCTCGAGCCCATGCTGACCGACCAATGGTTCGTGGCCATGAGCAAGCCGGCGCCCGAAGGCACGCTGCACCCCGGCAAGAGCATCACCGACGTCGCGCTGGACGTGGTGGCCGACGGCAGCATCAAGTTCTATCCGGAAAACTGGACCACCATCTACAACCAGTGGCTGAACAACATCCAGGACTGGTGCATTTCGCGGCAGCTGTGGTGGGGCCACCAGATTCCCGCTTGGTATTCGGAAGACGGCCAGGTGTTTGTGGCGCATTCGGAAGCGCAAGCGGTGGAACAGGCGCGCGCCGCGGGCGTGACAGGGCCGCTGAAACGCGACCCTGACGTGCTGGACACCTGGTTCTCGTCTGCGCTGGTGCCGTTCACCACCCTGGGCTGGCCCGAACAGACGCCGGACCTGAAGCGATACCTGCCGTCCAGCGTGCTGGTGACGGGATTCGACATCATTTTCTTCTGGGTGGCGCGCATGGTCATGATGACCACCCACCTGACCGGACAGATTCCCTTCAAGCATGTCTATGTGCATGGCCTGATCCGCGATGCCGACGGCCAGAAGATGAGCAAGTCGAAAGGCAATACGCTGGACCCGGTCGATCTGATCGACGGCATCGACCTCGACGGTCTGGTGGCCAAGCGCACCTACGGACTGATGAACCCCAAGCAGGCCGGCGCCATCGAGAAAGCCACGCGCCGCCAGTATCCCGACGGCATTCCGGCCTTCGGTACCGATGCCCTGCGCTTCACCATGGCCGCGTACGCCACGCTGGGCCGCAACATCAACTTCGACCTGAAGCGCTGCGAGGGGTATCGCAATTTCTGCAACAAGCTGTGGAACGCGACCCGTTATGTACTGATGAACACCGAGGGGCACGAGCTCACCGGCGAACATCCTGCCGAGCTTTCGTTCGCCGACCGCTGGATCGTCAGCCAGCTGCAGCGCCTGGAAGCCGAAGTCGAACGCGGCTTTGCCGACTACCGCTTCGACAATGTGGCCAATGCGTTGTACCGCTATGTCTGGGACGAGTACTGCGACTGGTACGTTGAGCTCGCCAAGGTGCAGATCCAGCAGGGCACGCCGGCCCAGCAACTGGGTACCCGGCGCACACTCATCCGGGTGCTCGAAGCCGTGCTGCGCCTGGCGCATCCCATCATTCCCTTCATCACCGAGGCGTTGTGGCAAAAGGTATCGGTGGTGGCCGGCAAGCGTCAGCCAGACGTTCCCGACAGCGTGAGCGTGCAGCCGTATCCGCGCAGCAATGCCGATGCCATCGATACGGCGGCCGAGGCCGACGTGGCCGAGCTGAAGGCACAGGTGGAAGCCGTGCGCGCCTTGCGCGGAGAAATGGGGTTGTCGCCTGCCCAGCGCGTGCCCCTGGTGGCGCAGGGCGATGCGGCCACGCTCAAGCGCAACGGGCCTTATCTGGCGGCGCTGGCCAAGCTCAGCCAGGTTGACGTGGTCGACGCCCTGCCCGACGCCGGTGCACCCGTGCAGGTCGTGGGCAATGCGCGCCTGATGCTGCACGTGGAAATCGACGTGGCGGCCGAACGCGTGCGGCTCGACAAGGAGATTGCCCGCCTGGCGGCCGAAGCCGCCAAGGCAAGCGGCAAACTGGGCAACGCCAGCTTCGTCGAGCGCGCGCCCGCTGCCGTGGTTGAACAAGAGAAGGCGCGGCTGGCGCAGTTCAACGAAACCCTGGCCAAAGTGCGCGAGCAACGCGCGAAGCTGGGATGACGGCACCGCCGGGCATCGCCTGCATACGCGGGCCGACGCGCCGGCGCAATACGCCCGCCAGCGCTACACCCCTCCGTCGTTCATGCGGTACCAGGCGACGACGGCATTCACGTATACGCGGCGCAACGAATACAGCGGGAAGCCCTTGATGGGTGTAATGGGCACCGGCAGGGCTTCCGCGCCCTCTCCCGCCGTATAAGCGGCCAGCGCCCGGCCCATGGCCGTCTGCAGGCCGACGCCGCGACCCTGGCAACCGATGTCGATAAGCAGGCCCGGCTCCGGCTCGTGCAAGTGGGGAAGATAGTCGCGCGTGACCGCAACCCGGCCGCACCACCGATACTCGAACGGCATGCCCGCTGCCTGGGGAAACAGCTTGCCCACCACGCGCTCGAGATGCGCCCAATCCTGAGGGCCTTTGGGTTCCCGGAAAGGCCCGCGCCCGCCCATGAGCAGGCGCCCTTGATGGTCGAGCCGAAAGTACAGCAGCAGGTTGCGCGTATCCGAACACACGTGCCCCTGGGGAAGAATGGTGGCCTGCACGTCCTCGGGCAGCGGGCGGGTCGCGACCTGGAAAGTGTTCGCGTCGATAATGGACTGTTGCAGGCCGGGCCACAGATGTGTGCCGTAAGCGTTCGTGCACATCACGACACGCTGCGCCTGCACCTGGCCGCCGCTTTCGGTGGTGGCCGCCCAATGTGCGGCGTCGCGCTTCAGGCTGACGACCGGGGTGCCGCTGTGCACGCGCACGCCCGCCGCCATTGCCGCCCGGGCCAGGCCACGCACATAGCTCAGCGGCTGGATGGCGCCGGCCCGCGGGTCGACCCAGCCACCCAGGTAATGATCCGTGCCCAAGAGGGCCGCAATCTGGGCACGATCCAGCGCCTGCGCGCCCACGCCGTGGCGGACCCACTGCGCGGCTCGCCGATGCGCCACCTGCAGCGCCTCGTCGGTATGCGCCCCCTGTATCCAGCCGGCTCGCCTGCGCGGAACGTCCATGCCATGACGTTCGATCAGGCCGAACACTGTGTCGGCGGTGGAGCCGGCAAAGCGGATGAGCCTCTCGCCCTGCTGCGCGCCGTACATCTGGATGAGGTCGTCGGGGTCGTACTTGAGGCCCGGGATCACCTGCCCGCCATTTCGCCCCGAACCGCCGAAACCGATCTCGCGCGCCTCGAGCAGCAACGTATCGATTCCCCGCTCGGCCAGGTGCAGGGCCGTGCTGAGCCCGGCGTACCCGCCACCGATGACCAGCACGTCGGCGCGCGCCGAGCCTTGCAAAGGAGTGGTTTCAGGTGGCGGCGCGGCGGTGGCCGCCCATAACGAATGCGATAGCGGATATGGCGCATGCGCCATGAGGAGGCTCCTTACATGGGATGCAGCACGCGATGCAGGAAATCCTGGGTACGCGGATGCTGCGGTTGGTTCAGTACTTCCCGGGCGGCGCCCTGCTCCACCACGACGCCGCCATCGATGAAGAGCACGCGGTCAGCGACTTCGCGCGCGAAGCTCATTTCGTGCGTCACGACCACCATGGTCATGCCGGCCTCGGCAAGCTTGCGCATCACCCCCAGCACGTCGCCCACCAGCTCCGGGTCCAGCGCGGAAGTGGGTTCGTCGAAGAGAATGGCCTTGGGCTGCATGGCCAGCGCGCGAGCAATCGCCACCCGCTGTTGCTGCCCCCCCGACAATTGGGGCGGATGCGCGTGCTCTTTGTCTGCCAGGCCGACGCTGGCCAGCAGCTCGCGTCCGCGCTCGATGGCCTGGGCGCGCGGCTCTTTCTTGACGTACACCGGCCCTTCGATCACGTTTTCCAGCGCGGTGCGATGGGGAAACAGATTGAAGCGCTGGAACACCATGGACACCTGGGTACGGATCGACACGATCGACGGGGCGTCGCAATCGACCGGCACGCCATCGATCGTTATGCTGCCGCCGTTGTAGCGCTCGAGCCCGTTGATGCAGCGGAGTATGGTCGATTTACCCGAGCCCGATGGCCCGATGATGCAGACGACTTCCCCCTTGCTGACTTCGGCGTCAATGCCTTTCAGTACTTCGAGCTTGCCGAAGCTCTTGCGCACATCCTTCATCAGGATCATTTGAGCGTGCTCCTTTTTTCCAGATGCCGTACAAGCAGGATGAGCGGCACGCACATCACCAGGTACATCAGCGCCACCAGGCTGAAGACGGTGGCGTTCTTGAAGGTGGACACCGCGATCAGCTTGCCCTGCAATGCCAGCTCGGCCACCGTGATCGTGGACGCCTGCGAAGAATCCTTCAGCATCATGATCATGATGTTGCCATAGGGCGGCAGCACGATTTTCACTGCCTGGGGCAACACGACGCGGCGCATGGTCATGCTCCAGCTCATGCCCATGGCCATGGCGGCCTCGATCTGGCCACGGTCGATGGCTTCGATGCCGGCGCGGAAATTCTCTGCCTGGTAGGCGGAATACGCGATGCCCAGGCCTATGATCGCCGCCTGTACCGCGGTCAGCGCGATGCCCATGTCCGGCATCACGAAATAAATGTAGAAGAGCAGAACGATGATGGGTATGCCGCGCAGCACGTTGATCATGCCGGCGCTGAACTTGGCCAGGGGCTTGATGCCCGATACCCGCATCAGCGCCCACACCATGCCCAGCAGCGTGGACAACACCAGCGACCCGAAGGTCACCAGTATCGTCAGCGTGGCGCCCTGCAACAGAATCGGCAGGAATTCGCGCGCGTCGTTGTAAAACTCCATCATCGTTCAGTCCGTCCTGGTGGTGCTTCAATAACACCGGCGGCCGCCTGGGGCCGCCGGTCTGCCGTGGCGGTCCGGATCAGTCCGCCAGGCCCCACTTCTTCAAAATGCCGTCGATGGTGCCATCCGACTTCAGTTTTTCCAGGGCCTTGTTGATCCGGCCGAGCAGTTCGGTGTCTTCCTGGCGCGTGGCGATTCCCAGGCTGCCCATTACGGTGGGTTCGTAGCTCTTGGCCATTTTCAGGTTGGGATACGCGCCCTTGGCGATGATGGTGGCAGCAATGGGGTAATCCATAAAGCCGCCCTGGATGCGGCCCGCATTGGCATCGCGCATCATGTCGGGCGGGTTGTCGTAGAGCTTCACCTCTTTGAATACGCCGCTCTTCTGAATGGGCTCGACGAAGGCCGTGCCCACCTGCACCCCTACCGTCATGCCTTTCATATCGGCGAACGACTTGTAGGCCTTGTCATCGTCCTTGGGCACCATGAAACCTTCCCCATAGCGATACACGGGCTCGGAGAAACTGACCACCTTCTTGCGCGGCTCGGTGATGAACATGGCCGCGGAAATCAGGTCGATGCGCTTGGATGTCAGCGAACCGATCAGCGCCGAGAAAGCCATGGGCTCGATCTGAACCTCGAACCCGGCCTCTTTGCCCACGGCCCGGATGATGTCGACCATGACCCCTTCTATGGTGTTGGTCTTGGTGTCCAGGAACGTGAATGGACTGCCCGTCGGGGTGGAACCCACCTTCAGGACAGTTTGCGCCTGGGCTGCGCCGCCCAGTGCCAGCGTGGTGGCCAGAGCGGCCATCAGGATCTTCAGTTTCATAGGTATTCCCCTGCTGTTGTGGAAAGCGATGCACGATTGACCGCCAGCCTGGCTGGGCGGATGCGTGCAGGTTACGGACAGTTCTCCTTTTGGTCGAAGCGGCTGATGGCCCAGATGACCTCCGTCACATCCGAGCCGGGATTTCGCCAGCGTCGCGGCGTTCGGCTGGAATAGCTGAAGCTGTCGCCAGCGTGCAGCAGCATGACCTGGTCTTCGATCCAGAGTTCCAGCGTGCCCCGCAGCACCAGGCCGACCTGTTCTCCCATGCTGGTGGAGAACAGGTCATCTCCCGTAGAGCCGCCGGGCGCAATACGGGCGCGGCAAAGGTCCAGGCTGCGGCCTGCCGGCGGCGTATACATTTCTTTCCAGATGCCTTTGTCATGCAGGTCGATGCGACGATGCGCGCCCGCACGGGCCACACGCCCCGCGCCATCGTCGCCCGAGCGATGCGCGCTGCGCAGCAGGGACTCGACGGGTACATTGAACTGCGCCGCCAGCGTAGTCACCATCTTGACCGACGGCGAACTCAGGCCGCGCTCGACCTGACTGAGCATTCCCACTGAAATTCCGCAAGACTTGGCGACGGTCACCAGCGACAACCCATGCTGCTTGCGCAGTTGCCGAAGTTGCTGCCCGAGCCAGAAATCAATGACCGAGGCAGGCCCGGCCGGCACGGGAATATCCGGCTCGAGATCGGCCCCCGGGGCCGGCGCGTAGGCGGGACGCGTCATATGAAAATTTCATGAAGAAATAATTTTCAATGCTAGCAGCGAGCTTCCGCGCGGCAAGATGGGGACTACCCCTAGGGCCCGTTTCTTTTGCGCCGCGTAGGCAGTTCAACTAGAATCGCGGTCTTATCCTTCGCCCTGAGGCTGCCCCTGGTTATGGTGACGACGTGAGCGGCAGAACGGAACGGCGCGGCGAGACAGTCGACCTGGCCGTACAGAAAATCCGCGAGTACATTCTTTACGGCCGCTTCGCGTTGGGGCAAAGGCTGATCGCGCGCGAACTCATGACCGAACTCGGCGTGGGGCGCAGCACGTTGCGAGAGGCGTTCGGGCAGCTGGCGGCCGACGGCTTGCTTGAGCTGACGCCCAACCGCGGCGCCGCCGTGCGTCGCATGACCCGCACCGAAATGCGCCAGTTGTTCCAGATCCGCGAATCGCTCGAAGGGCTGGCGGCTCAACTCGCGGCAGAACAGATCGACAAGAACGGCAACCGGCAATTGATGGAAGCCGCTATGCGCGATGTGCAGCGTGGCCCCGCTGCCTCGAACAAAGAATTCATGCTGCATAACCAGCTGGTACACAGCACGATACTGAAGATCGGCGGCAACGATCAGCTGGTTCAGCTGCTGGGGCGCATTCACCTGCCCCTGGTGATGGCACAGGTCAATCAGTCATTGGGCGCCGAGCAGATTGCCCAGAGCACTGAAGAGCACGCCGATATCATTCACGCCATACTCGAAGGGTCGCCAGAAAAGGCCGACGCCGCAATGCGCAGGCATTTGCGGCGTTCGGGCGCCTGGACGCTCGAGCTTCCAGACGGCGTATTCAAGCCAGCCTGAGGGCCGGCCTGGGCCTCGGGCTATTCCATTCGTATCCCGGCGGACTTCACGATGGCGCCCCACCTGTCGTATTCGGCCAGAGTGTAATCGGACAGCGCCTGCGCATCCATGTAGATGGCCTGCGCGCCCAGGGTATCGGCCTTGTTACGGAACTCGGGGGTGGCCACGACTTCTCCGATCGCCTTGCTCAAGGTGGCGACCACATCGCGTGGCGTCCCCGCCGGCGCATACACAGCCAGCCAGGACGACGCCTGCAGGTCGGGCATGCCCGCCTCTGCCACCGTGGGCACGTCAGGCAGGCTGGGCAGACGCTGCTGGCTGGTCACGGCCAGCGCGCGCAGCTTGCCTTGCTGCAGGTAGCCAAGCAGCGGAGGCGGCGTCGTGATGGAGAACGAGACCGCCCCGCCCAACAGATCGGCCAATGCCGCGCCGGTACCCTTGTACGGAATGTGGATGAACTTCGTGCCTGCCATCTGGTTGAGCAACTCGGCGCCGACATGCTGCATCGAGCCGATACCGGATGAGGCGTAGTTCAGTTTTCCGGGATTCTTCTTGTCATACTCCACCAGCTCGGCCAGTGTGTTGACGGGCAGCTCGGCATTGACGACGACCACCTGCGGGGCGAGCATGACATGGGCAACCGCCTCGAAGTCCTTCTTGGGATCCCATGGCGTATTGCTGGTGATCTGCGGCGTGATGACATGGAAAGACGAGTTCTGGAATAACAGCGTGTAGCCGTCAGCCGGACTGCGCGCCACGGCCTGCGTCGCGATGGAACCCGACGCGCCGGGCCGGTTTTCCACCACCACCGGCTGGCCGAGCCGTTGTCCCAATGGTTCGGCCAACAGACGAGCGGCGATATCAGTGGTGCCGCCCGGCGATGCCGGCACCACCAGACGGACCGGCTGCTGCGGATACTTGGCGTTTGCCGGCAGCGCCAGCGTACAGGCCAGCGCCGCAGCGCCCATGGCCATCGCGCTGCGCATCGCAGGGCGCAGGTGCTGAGTGAAGGTGTCCCACATAGATTTGTCTCCTGTTTTATTGGATTGAGCAGCCTAGCTGGCCACGGTTCGGGGATCGGTAATGAAACCTGTCAGCGCGCTGGCGGCGACGGTGGCTGGCGAGCCAAGGTATACGGAAGCATCACGATGCCCCATGCGGCCGAGGAAATTGCGACTCGACGACGAGATGCAGACTTCCTGTTCGGCCAGCACGCCCTGGTGCATGCCCGCGCAGGCGCCGCAGCCCGGCGTGGTGACCGTCGCCCCGGCATTCACGAGGGTCTCGATGTAACCCGCCGCCATGGCCTTCATGTAGACCTTGCGCGAAGCGGGCGTGACGAGCATGCGAACCCCGCCTGCGATGCGCTTGCCACGCAGGATATTGGCAGCGATTTCAAAATCTTCCAGCCGACCATTCGTGCAAGTGCCAAGAAACGCCTGGTTGATACGGACCTGTGCGTAGTCCTCCACCGGATGGATGTTATCGACCCGGTTCGGCGCGGCCAGCAGGGGCTGCAACGTCGAGAGATCGATGCGGTGGTGCGCCACGTAACGCGCATCTGCATCTGGCTGGGGCATCTCGCCGATTTCCACGCCCAGCGCGTCGAAGTGGGCTTTGGTGACGGCATCACCTGGCACGACGGCAAACTTGGCGCCCATCTCGATACCCATGTTGCACAGGGTCATGCGCTCTGGAATGCTCATCGCAGGTATCGCGTCGCCATGGTATTCAATGGACGAATAGATGGCCCCCCGCGCGGAGATCTTCTGCAAGATCGCAAGCACGATATCCTTGGCCGAGGCGCCCGACCGCAAGCTGCCGGTCAGTTCGATCTTGATGCTTTCGGGCACGCGGAACCACAACTTTCCCTTCGACCAGAGGTAGGCCATCTCGGCGCCGCCAATCCCACAGCCCACGGCTCCCACCGCGCCGATCGTGATGGTGTGCGAGTCCATATTGGTGACCATCTGGCCGGGATGCACCATGCCGCTTTCGACGGCGATCTGGTGGGATATGCCCTCGCCCACGTCGAACAGGCGTTCACGCGGCAACCCGAAGCGTTCGAACAGTTGGCGCCCCACTCGCTGCACATGGGCATGCAGCGGCGTATCGGCCGGTGCGTAGTGGTCATAGAACAGGGCAATACGCTCGGGATGCGCCAGCGTCTCTATGCCATATCGCTTGAAATTCTGATCGATCAGGCCAATGCCGTCATCGAGCGCGAAGGTCCAGTCCGGGCTGATCTCGACCATTTCGCCGGCGCGCACCGCGCGCCCGGCCAGTCGACCCATGATTTTTTCCGCAAGCGTATAGCTCATTGCACCACCTTGGATTCAGCATTGTTGGATTTGGCGGCCCACAGGCCTCCGGCAACCAGTATCTGGAGTACTTCGGCGGGCAAGGAAGTGAACGGGACTTCTCGCGCGCCCACGCGAGCCTGGCCGAGCTCAAGATCGACCTCGATCTCTCCGCCGTCTTGCGCGGCGTCCACGACCTCGGGGCTGATGACTACCGCCAGCCCGTTATTGACCGCATTGCGAAAGAAGATGCGGGAAAACGATCTGGCCACGACCAGGCGTATGCCTGCGCCCAGCATGGCGGTGACCGCATGCTCGCGCGACGAACCGCAGCCGAAGTTCCAGCCGGCTACCACCACCCCTCCGGCCACGATGCGCGCGCGCAGGTCGGCGTCCAGCGGCTCGAACAAGTGCTTGGCCTGATCCTCAGGCCGCAGCACGGCGAGGTAGCGCCCCGGAAAGATCGTATCGGTGTCGACGTCGTCGCCCAACAGCGTCGCGCTGCCTTTAACGCGCATGGAATTCTCCTTGGGTAGATTCGGGACCCTCGGCGTACTGGCGCTCGAACGCCCATACATCGGGAAAGCCCATCAGTTCATGGAATGCGGGGAAGTCATACAGCCCCACCGGGATCGGACGTTCCTCGACCACCGCGGCATACGCCTGCGCGAGGGCGTGGCCCATGGCCAGGAATCCGATCGAGGGATAGATCGCCACCTGGAAACCATGCGACTTCAACTCTTCTTGTGACAGCAATGGCGTCTTGCCGCCATGGACCATGTTCGCCAGCAAAGGGACGTCGAAGTTGCGGCCTATCGCTTCCAGCTCCTCGCGGGATTCGGGGCTTTCGATGAACAGCACGTCGGCACCTGCGCGGACATAGGCCTCGCCGCGGCGCAGCGCCTCGTCGAGCCCGAGGCCGGAACGTGCGTCGGTACGCGCCACGATCAGGAATTCTTCACTGCTGCGCGCATCAGCGGCCACGCGGATCTTCTGGACCATGTCGGCGACCGGCACCACTTGGCGCTGGGGAGTGTGCCCGCACTTCTTCGGAAACTGCTGGTCTTCAATCTGGATAGCGGCCACGCCGGCTTTTTCGTAGCCCCGGACGGTATGCCTCACATTGAGCAAGCCGCCATAGCCCGTGTCAGCGTCGGCGATCACGGGCTTGGTCACGCGCTCACAGATGGTGGCAATACGATCCAGCATCTGCGAATAGGTGGCCAGCCCCGCGTCGGGCAGGCCCAGATGCGACGCAACCGTGCCGTAACCGGTCACATAGAGCGCGGGCGCCGACGTACGGTCGGCCAGCATCGCGGATATCAAATCGAACACGCCCGGCGCCGCAATGAATTCGCCCTGCGCCAGCCGGGCCTTGAGAGTGGTCATGCCTGCCTCCTGCTTAATGTCTGCAAAAAGTGTATGACACTTTTTGCAGACATGTAAAGGCTTTTTTTGCCCGGACCTGGCAGAGAGATGCTGCCAGGCGTCCAGTGCCAAAACGGATATGGGATGCGACGGCGAGACCGTAACCCCGGGCCTCGGCAGCGATGAGTTGCACGCGCAGCCGAGAGCACGTCGGCTTACCGCAGCGCCAAGCAGTGCGAGGGCTTACGCGAGCGGACGAGCAGGACACGTCGGCCCCTGGCGGATAAGCGGGTGAAGTTGGCCCCGGACACTGTTCGCGTGCAGGCATGCGCTTGCCGCCACACCGAGGTTGGGGTGCCTGATATGCGGGGCTTACGTGCGCGAGTCGCCGACGCTGGTCTGCAGCTCGGCCAGATAGCGTTCATCGGCCTTGCTCAGCCACCCTTGCTTGCGGGCGTGATCGATGAGCTCGGGCCGGCGGGTGGCGGTCAGGCGCAATGATTGTTCACGCCGCCACCGGGCGATATTGGCGTGATGGCCACTGAGGAGCTCCGGCGGAACGGGCAGGCCGGCGTGCACTTCCGGACGGGTGTAATGCGGGCTGTCGAGCAGCCCGGACAAATTGTCGTTGAACGAATCCTGCAGCGCCGAGTCGCCGTCGTTCAAGGCGCCCGGCAGCAACCGGACAGCGGCGTCTATCACCGCCAGCGCAGCGATCTCTCCGCCCGAAAGCACAAAATCGCCCAGAGAAATCTCATCGGTAACACAGCGATCGATGAAACGCTGGTCGACGCCCTCGTAACGGCCGCAGATGAGTATGGCGCCCTCGCCCGCCGCCAGGCTCTGCGCGGCCTGCTGATCGTAGCGGCGCCCGGTGGGCGACAAGAGCACCACCGGAGCGGTCTTCAGCCCCTGCTGCGTACGCACCAGCTGAGCGGCGGCCACGGCGGCTTCGAGTGGGGCCGCCATCATGACCATGCCGGGCCCCCCGCCGTAGGGGCGATCGTCAACCGTGCGATGGGGGTCGAGCGTGAAGTCGCGTGGGTTCCATGCCTGCAGGGCCCACAGGCCCTGCGCATGCGCGCGCCCTGTGACACCCAGGTCGCGCACGGTTCCGAACATGTCCGGAAAAAGCGTGACGACGTCGAAACGCATCAGAATTCCGTGGGCCAGCTGCTGTCGATGCGGCGTGCGGGGAGGTCTACCGACAGGATGTGCGCGGCGACGAACGGCACCAGCATTTCCAATGGACGACCCTTGGCATCGAACCGCGGCTCAGGCTCGGCCCCCGGTGCGGGCGCGCGCTGCAATACGACCCGCAGGATGGCATGGGCACCATTGTCGAAGACTTCTTCGACCACGCCCACGCGTGCAGGCTCGCCCTCGGCATTGGTATAGAACGCGCAGCCAATCAGGTCGACCCAGTAGTATTCGTCGTCGGCGGCAGCCGGAAACAGGCTGCGCGACACCTTTACGGCATGGCCTCGCAGGGCTTCGGCCTGATCGCGATCCAGGACGCCGTCGAGCTGGGCCACCACGCTGATGCCCTGCGATCTGGCCTGGACGATTTTGCACGCGCGAGCGGCAGACGTGACAACGCCCCGCGCCGTTTCCGGGGCGAGGCGAGTCAGCCACCAGGTTGGAGCCTGGCGCAGTACATCGGCCTGGGCAGAATGCGGTTGCACCTTGACCCAGCCCTTGATGCCATAGGCCCCGACAATGCGGCCCAGCTCGACCAGGTCGTCGGGCACCGCGCCGAAAGTTGCGTTATCAGGCATGCTGCCAGCCGGCACGGCCAGGCTCAAGCTTGAATCCGACGCGCCGTCAGGCGGCGGCGGAAACCTTGGCCGAGTATTCTTTGACCAGACGCTCAACGGCGGGCGACAGTTGCGCACCGCTTTCGGTCCAATATTGAACGCGGTCAAGCGCGATACGCAGGCTTTCTGCGCCTTCGCTGGCGACAGGATTGTAGAAACCCACGCGCTCGATGAAGCGCCCATCGCGGCGGTTACGCGAGTCGGTGGCTACCAAATTGTAAAACGGACGCTTCTTCGACCCACCGCGGGCCATGCGAATCACCACCATAGGTAATCCCTTGAATTAGTTGTGAAAAACGGAAGATTCTAGCATTGAAACGAAGGCCCTGGCAAGAAAGCCTTTGATTTATGCGCCAGGGGCAAGCATACACCCGGCGCACGCCTGATGCGCCGCCTCAGCGGCGCTGCAGGAAATGCAACGCCGAACCGGGTGCTTCGTGCTGGGCAAGCAGAATATTGCCGCTCTGCTTCGCAAAGGCCTGGAAGTCGCGCACCGCCTTGGGATCAGTGGTGGTGACCCGCAGCACCTGGCCGCTGTCCATCTGGGCGAGCGCCTTTTTGGCGCGCAGGATCGGCAGCGGGCAGGTCAGCCCGCTGGCGTCGACTTCATGCTGGAAGTCCGGCAGTGCGACTGCGGGTTCAGAGGCGCTCATCGACCCACTCCTGGACGCTTGCGATCGCAGCCGGCAATGCGTGCGCGTCGGTACCGCCGCCCATGGCCATGTCGGGCCGGCCACCGCCCTTCCCGCCCACCTGCGCGGCCACGAACCCAACGAGCTCACCCGCCTTGACCTTGCCGGTGAGGTCGGCGGTAACGCCGCCAACGAGACTGATCTTGCCGTCGCCGCCCGCGCTGGCCAGCAGCACGATGGCAGGCTTCAAGCGGTCTTTGAGGTTGTCGACCATGCCGCGCAACGCCTTGGGATCGACGTCACCGAGACTGGCGGAGAGCACTTTGACCCCCTTGATCTCGGCGGCCTTGGCCGCCAGGTCGTTGCCCGCGCTGGCCGCGAGCTTGTTGCGGGCCTGTTCGAGCTCTTTTTCGAGGGCGCGCAGCTGGTCTTGCACCTGAGCGATGCGTTCAGGCACATCGGCCGGCGTGCTGCGCAGCAGGCCGGCCGCGCGCAGCAGCACGGCGTTCTGGTTCTGCACCCAGGCCAGGGCGTTGTCGCCGGTAACGGCTTCGACGCGCCGCACGCCTGCGGCGACGCCGCCTTCGGCAACGATCTTGAAAAGGCCTATGTCACCCGTGCGCGTCACGTGCGTGCCGCCGCAGAGCTCACGCGAGAAGCCGATGTCGAGCACCCTTACGGTATCGCCGTATTTTTCGCCGAACAACGCCATGGCGCCGCCCTTGACGGCATCGTCATAGGCCATGACCTGGGCCTGGGCTGGATGGTTGGCCAGGATTTCGGCATTGACGATGGCTTCTACCTGGGCGATCTGTTCAGCCGACAACGGCGCATCGTGTGCGAAGTCGAAACGGGTCTTGTCGGGGTCGACCAGCGAGCCGCGCTGCTGCACATGGCTGCCCAGCACCTGGCGCAACGCCTTGTGCATGAGATGGGTGGCCGAATGGTTGCGCACGGTGCGGGCGCGGCGTACGGCATCGACGCGAGCCAGCAGCGTGTCGCCTACCGAAAGCGTGCCGGATTCGAGCGTGCCGTGGTGGCCGAACACACCAGCCTGGATCTTGAGGGTGTCAGCCACGGCGAAGCGTGCACGGTCGTTTTCAAGCAGGCCCGTGTCGCCCACCTGACCACCGGACTCGGCATAGAAAGGCGTGGCGTCGAGCACCACGACGGCATGCTGGCCGGCCTGTACGGATTGTGCGGAAGTGCCGTCGACGTACAACGCCGCAACCTTGACGCCATCGAGTTCGAGTTTTTCGTAACCCTCGAAGCGGGTATCGGCGCCTTCATAGCTGAGGCCTTCGGCCATCTTGAACTTGCCTGCGGCCCGGGCTTGTTCGCGCTGGCGCGCCATGGCGGCGTCGAAACCCGCCATGTCGACCTCGACCTGACGCTCGCGGCAGATGTCGGCCGTGAGATCGACCGGGAAACCGTAGGTGTCGTACAGGGTGAACAGGGTGGTGCCGTCGAGTTGCCCGCCAGCCGGCACATTGGCCAGCGCACCGTCGAGGATCTTCATGCCATGTTCGAGCGTCTCACCGAAGCGCTCTTCTTCCTGCTTGAGCACCTGCGCCACGCGTTCAGCGGCCTGGGCGAGTTCGGGATAGGCCTCGCCCATCTCGGCGACCAGGTCAGGCACCAGCTTGTAGAAAAACGGTTTGGTCTGGCCCAGTTTGTAGCCATGGCGCAGGGCCCGGCGCACGATGCGGCGCAGCACGTAGCCCCGGCCCTCATTGCTGGGGATGATGCCATCGACGATGAGGAAGGAACACGCCCGGATGTGGTCGGCGATGACCTTGAGCGAGTTGTCTTCGAGAGCGCTGACGCCGGTTTCGCGGGCCGCGGCGCGGATCAGATTCTGGAAGAGATCGATTTCGTAGTTGGAATGCACGCCTTGCAGGACGGCCGCGATGCGCTCGAGGCCCATGCCGGTATCGACACAGGGCTTGGGCAACGGTTCCATATTGCCGGCAGCGTCGCGCTCGAACTGCATGAACACGAGGTTCCAGATTTCGATGTAGCGGTCGCCGTCTTCTTCGGGCGATCCGGGGGGGCCGCCCCATACATCGGGCCCGTGGTCGTAGAAGATCTCGGAGCAAGGGCCGCACGGACCCGTGTCGGCCATTTGCCAGAAGTTGTCGGACGCATAACGCGCGCCTTTGTTGTCACCGATACGGATGATGCGCTCGCGCGGCACGCCGACCTCGGTGGCCCAGATATCGTAGGCTTCGTCGTCTTCCTGATAGACCGTCACCCACAGTTTTTCCGCCGGCAGTTTATAGACGGTGGTGAGTAATTCCCAGGCGTACTGGATGGCGTCGCGCTTGAAATAATCGCCGAAGCTGAAGTTGCCCAGCATTTCAAAGAATGTATGGTGCCGCGCGGTATATCCGACGTTTTCCAGATCGTTGTGCTTGCCGCCCGCCCGCACGCTGCGCTGCGACGATGTAGCGCGGGAATACGAGCGCGCTTCCTTGCCTGTGAACACGTCCTTGAACTGCACCATGCCCGAGTTGGTGAAGAGCAGCGTGGGGTCGTTGCCCGGCACGAGCGAGGCCGAAGGAACGATGGTATGCCCCTTCGACTGGAAGAACTGCAGGAATTTCTGACGAATCTCTGAGGATTTCATGCTGAACGAACCGGGATTTAGGCGAATTTTTGATTATAGAGGCTCGGCAGCCCGGCGTGACCCCCGCCCCGGCTGCGCATGCCCGGCCTTCTATCCGGGCCCGACACAGACATAGGCCGTGGACAGGGTGCCGTCTGGCGACCAGGGGTCGGTAGACACCCGGACAGGCGCGTAGCCTGCCGGACAGGAGCAGTTGCCGGTGACTGGATTGACACTCGCATAAGCCCCGCAATGCTGCGATCCGGTCGTGGCATAGGCGCCCCCGAACGACCCTCCCATGGCGGTCCAGCGTCCGTTGCGGCACTCGAGCAGCCCGCCCGCAGTGCCTCGGGCATACAAGCCTGCGGCGCCGGCCTGGCAGGTCGTGCCCGCCGCAGCCGTTCCGGCCACCGACAGATACTCGCCGGCATGCAGGCGCCCGTGGGTGGACACGCCTCCGGCCACGGTGAGCGGCCCCTGCAGTTCAGGATCGCGCGTGTCACGGCGCCGGACGTACAGGTCGTAGTCGTTGGAGCTGAGTCCCGCCCATACCGCAAGCGTGCCGGGCGGCAAGGCGGCCATGCCGGGCGCGGGCGGGTTGGGAAAACTGAACCCGCCTCCCCTGAGTCGGTCCGCCGTGGCCGAACCGCCATGGCCGCCGGCAGCTTCGAGCACAGCGCCCAGGCGCATGAGATCGGGCGCACCGCCGGACGCGGCGACCGGCTCGTTTCCATAGGCCAAGGCGTCAAGCCTGCAACCGGCGCCGGGGCAACGCGCATCCCGCAGGATGCGGATGGCGACCCCGTGCCCCAACGCGCCGGCGTCGGGGAAATGAGCGGGCAGGTGGCCTTGCGCCCGGAGCTCGGCCAGCCGTGGGGCGAGCGGATCTGCGTAGAGCGGCAGTCCCTGCCCGTCGATCGGCGGCAAGCCATCCGCAAGGCGCTCGTAATGCCTGCTCAGCAACGCTTCGAGTCCGCGCTTGAGTTCGGACAGCCACACCCCGTGCGCCCGGCTGGCGGCGTCATTGACCTGATGCACCAGCCGATCCGCCGACCAGATGAGCACCATGCTGGTCAGAGCCAGGACAATGACGAGCTCCAGCAGGGCAAAGCCCGACTGGGCAAGGATCGCGCCCTGTCCGGCGGGGCCGCGCCGGGCTGGCGGGTTTTCGTCGGCGGCCATGGACGTTCCTTTATCGCACCGTGAAGGCAAAGGTGTTGTTGTCGCCTTCGGCACATTGCGCCTCGGCAGCTGGCGCGCTGTAGGGTGCTCGCGGCACGGCGGTCGTGTCTTTGACCGTTACCGCGCCGTTGCGCCCCTCGATGGTGATGATGTCCGACATGCGCTGCATGACAGAGGCCAGTCCGGGGCACGCCGCATTGCTGACGTTGGTCAGCGTGATGGCGAAGCCGGATCCTGCGCTGCCGCCGCCTACGGACGCCGGCGCAATCGTGATGACGCCGCTGCCCCCGGTACCGCTGCCGCCCAGGCCATGCGCCACCACCGCACCCGTTCCGGTTCCGCGCACGGAAACGACACTGGAGTCCCGGAGCGCGTTGGCGAGCGAACTGGTGCTGAGGTCGAGATAAGGCGCCGAGCCTGAGCCTTGGGCGCTGGTTTTGGTGCGGGCAACGAAGCGCTGCAATTCCTCGCCGACCTTGGGCACTTTGTTTTCGATGACATAGGCGCCGATGGCGGGTATGCCGATAATTGCCACCAACAGCACGATGGCCGTGACGATGGAGACTTCCACCAGGGAGAACCCTGCCTGGCGGCGCGATGGAGGAATTAGATGTAGATCGAACATGCAGAGACTCCGGGTAAGAATGCTGAGAGCGGATGGCGCCGCCTATTGGCCGGCATAGAAGTTGGTGAGCGATCTGCGCAGTTCGTCCACCACGCCGTAGTGCCATAGCGTCAGGCCCAGCACTGCTGCGACGGACGACAATAAGAGCGCCCAGCGCAGGGCGACGGCTTCGCGACGGACGCGAGCAAGGGCACGCATTTCGACGCGTAGCCGCGCCTGTGCGATGCCGGCCTCGACGCCGCGCGCCGCAATGACGTCGCTGAGGAACCAGGCGGTTTCGCGATCGAGCAATCCGGTATCGAAGGTGTCCGCCCCCACGATGCCATGTTCGATGCGCGCCAGCATCGAATCGAGGTGCCAGGCGAGCCAAGGCCGCGCGCCCCAGCACAGCGCAGTGAGCGCCTCGCGCAATCTCGTGTCGATGTTGCCTCGCTGGCGCAGCAAGGTGGCCAGCATCGCGAGGAAGCGGATGGCATGGAAGTCGCGATACAGCCTCCATGGGAACACCGCATCCAGCCGCATTCGCCACGGCCCCGTGAATACCGGCGCGGCCCATGCCAGCAGCGCAGCTCCACCTAGCAGCAATACCATCCAGAAAGCCAGCCAGTGCCGCAACGCCTGCGCCAATGAGAACAAGGCGCGCGTGAGCGTTCCGTAGTATTCGGCGGGCACGTGGTGAAACACCTGCTGCAGACGCGGCACCGTGAGAAACGGCACGGCGCACACCAAACCCGCGGCCACCAGCAGCGCCAGGACGCCCGCGGCCGTGGTGCCGGCCATCACGTCACGCGTCTGCTGCACCAGGCGGGTGGCCTGGGCGAGTTCGCGCAATGTATGAGGCAGCGCATCGCCGCCAGCTTTCTGCGCCGCGGCGAGCAGCTGGTTTTCGTCATCGGGCAGCGCGCCAGCCAGCGCATCGGCGAGGTCTCCCCCGGATTCCTGGAACCGTTGCTGCCACCGCCGTGCCAGGCGACCTCTCACCGTGCGCGGACCATAGCGCTGTGCATCGTCCGCAAACATGTCGCGCAAGGTCTTGCGGCCCTGCAGACTGACGATGAGATCCGCAAGGTATTCGTAATAATCGGCGCGGTGCGGCCGGAATCGCCGCGCGTCGCTCCATGGCACCCAGCTGGCCGCGCCCGAGCCGGTGAAATGCTCAAGCATCGAGATCGCCTCCCGGCATGACGGCGGTCGCGCTGATGGCATCGCCAGGCAACTTGAACTGCGACGCAATGAGCCGGGGGTCGATCTCGCCCTGCGACGCCTTGTACAACGCGCATTCCGCGACGGACTTTCCGGACATGTCGGCATGGTGCAGCGCGCTGCGGGGCCGTGCCCGCACATGGCGCAACAGGCCGAGATTGTCGCGGCGCCGCAGGTACTGCAGAAACCCGTCATCGAGCGCCGGTTCTATCATTTCGGCCACCACGGTGCGGCTGTGGAGGCCGTTGAGGCCCGGCAGGTGCTGACGCTGACAGGCCGGACAACCGGCGGGATTGCGGGCGCGCAACGAGCCGGCGTCCAGCTGGTGGCGCTGTGCGAAGCCTGCCGCCCACCTGCGCCAGTCGATGCCGGAAGGGCTCGCCGGCAGCGCGTCGAACGTCAGCGCGCAAGAACGGCAGAGCCGTGGCAGCAGCGCCTGATACACCAGCAGCTTTAGCACGCCAGGCGTGGCAAGGAAATCACGGGAAACACCGATGAAGTCGGAAGCCAGCCGCTCCGGGATCATGTGGGCCGACCCGGTATGCGTGGTGGTGTAGACATTGACCCCCGAACCCGCGAGGTCCATGAAAGCGCGGCCGGTGTCGCGATCGCGCACCTCGCCGATCAGCAGATCGTGCATGGCGGACCGCTTGACGGTCTTGAGCTTGGCATCGAACGCGGGTGTCGCGGCAGTATCGAGCTGACGGCCAACGGTGTTCTGCAGCGCATTGCCAATGCGGTATTCGACGGGATCCTCGAGCGTGATGACCTTGCGTGTCGCGGCGATGCCTCGCATGAGCGTCGCAATGGACGTGGATTTTCCGGACTCCACGACTCCGGCCATGACGATGGCGCCGCCACTCTGTTCGCGCGCGCGTTCCAGCATCGCCACCTGGGACGGCAGGTAGCCGAGTTCGGCCAGGCTGGCCCCGCCTTCGGCTGCGTCCAGGCGCAGCAGCCTGAGGCAGACCGAGGGGCCAGAGTCGGTGGCCAGCGATGCCCAGCGCACGGTCACGGGACGCCCCTCGACTTGAAGAGCGATGCGCCCTTGCTGCTCGACCTTTGGGTCGAAAACCGCGCCATTTCCTCCGCGCACGTCCATCCAGGCCACGGCCAGGACATCCAGCAGCGTGGCCGCAGACATATTGCTGAAGCAGCCGGGTTCCACATACGCGCCGTCGATGCTATAGCGCACTTCGGACCTGGCGGGAGGATGGCCGACGTTGATGTGCAGATCGCTGGCGCGCTGCTCGAGCCCCCACCGCACCATCTGCAGGAACACGGCGGCGAGGCTGGAATTGCGAGCCTCGGCTGGCGTCCCGCTGCCCGTGCGCAGCATTGCCGCCGTCAACTGGCCGCGCGCAACCGGCAGCAGCAGCGAGGGAGGCAAGGCGTAACGCGAAGCCGTTGCAAGACGATAGCCGCGCATGCGCAGCAGGCGCTCCACCTCTCCAACGGCATCGCCGTGCAGATACTCGTGCAAGGCGAACACCGCCACCTGGTTGCCGTCCAGCATGACGGGGCAGATGCGGCCGCTGAGCAGCGCAAGGTCGATCTCATCGAGCGTACGCACGAACCCCGGGCGCAGGCGCGCCAGGTCGTCTGGCGTGTGCAGCCACCGCGGCTCGGCGCAGTCTCCGGACAATATGGCGCGCGGCATCGCCAGCGCCGACGGCTCGTACGCGTCAGTCATGGGCGACCTCTGGCGATACCAGGCAGACGGTGTGGCCCTGACCTGCCTTCTGCAGTTGCACACAGGGCGCCTTGATGGCTTGCAGGGTGTAGCCCTGGGCGCGCCCGGTCGATGAGGCCAATGGCAGGGCACGTCCCGACCGGTAGCGCGACACGACCCCATTGACCGACACGTCGGCCTGCAGAACATTGCCCACGCCGTAGATCGCCAGTAGGTCGATATGATCGGCAGGTGCTTCTGCCGTGTCCCCCGCAGCGCGGCCGTGCCCGGCCGGCGGCCGGCCGTCCGGCGCGGATGGCCCGAGCCAATCGGCAGCCTGTCGCGGCGTGCGGGACGATGCAAGGGCCGCTTGAGCATCCACGCGCAGCAGTTCACGCACGGTGTCGCCTTCGGGCCAGTCGCCCGTGGCGCCCGGGAAGGCTTCAGTGGCGGGGTCGGCACCACGAGCGTCGAAATTTGTCTGGGCTCGCGCCGCCACGCCGATGCCGGCCAGAATCAAGGTTGCCGCGCAGACGGCGCGCCTGCAGCCGCCCGGGGCTCTCCGACCGGAGTCAATGTTGCACGTCTTGTTCATACAGGGTTCCTTGCAGCTCGGCGGTCAGCGCGCTGACCGCCGTGTTGGGTTGGCGACCTTCGGCCACACGCAGCAGAATCGATGACCAGGAGATGGCGGAGGCGTATGCGTCGGAGAAGACCGCAAAGGATCGCAGCGGCCCCTGAACGGACACCGCACGCTGACGCAGCGCCCCATGCCCGGGCGGAGCCGGAATGGGATGCCCGGCGGCATCGCGCGGTGCCACGACCGGTGCTGCAACCGGCCGGCCCAGCATCAATCGACCGAAGACAGGCCGTGCCTTCTGCAGCGCGCTCGCGAGGTACCGCTCGACTTCGGCGGCGCGCGGCACGGGCACCTGTTCGAGCAGCCTTTGATTGCCCTGGACGCTCCAGGCCAGCTCGGCGCCATCGAACAGATCGAAACGCGGTTTCCAGATAGGAGGAAGGGATTGCGCAAATGCAAGGTTGGTGGCATCGGGATCGACCCGCTCGTACGCGGCGGTGCAAGACCAGGCCAGCGAGACTGGCACACAACGCGCGTCGCGCAGCAGCCAGCCCCGGAGATTCAGCGGCAGGCGATGCAACGATGCGAGCACGCGCCGCAGTTCCGGCAAGGGATGCACGATGCGTTGCCGTCGGAACAGATCCGTAGCCCGCTGCCAGGCCGCATCGGCATCAACCGGGGCAACGGGCTTGGCGACAAGCGCGGAGGCCTTCATCAACGGCCTGCCCAGGGGCATGATCGTCGAGGCAAGCAGCAAGGCCAGGAACACGCGCACGGCCAGTGGCAAGCGCGACCACCACGTGCCGACGGGCTGCAGCAGGGCTGCGGCAGCATCGCGCACCAGCAATGCCTGCAAGGCGCGATCGCCATCGAGCACTTGCAACGTGGGATGTTGCGCCGCGAGGGCCTGCATGGCCAGCCGTGCCTGCGACTCGTCGGCGTACAACCTGTCGGCGCTGGCCAGGACGGCGCCATCCTGGGCCGCCACCAGCCACCACTGCCCGGCGGGCAATCGTGCCACACACGCCACTGTGCCCACCGGGTGATGCTCGGCATAAGCCTGCGCCGCGGCGTGCACTCTGCGGCGGCGGTAGCCCGGCGCGAGACGGGCGCATCCACCCGCCATGGCGCCCTGCCCGCCCACGACAAAATGGGTGGCCCGCAAGCGGCGGGCTCGGGCCCGCGCCATGCTGGGCGCATGGCTGCCCACAAGCGCAAACCAGGACAAGCCGAATGCCAGCGTGCCCGCGCCGCCTTCGGTGTCGAGCAGCAGCACCCGGGATGAAGCCGAGGGCGCCCCCATTCAGACCCCCTCTTCCACAATGGCCGTGACCAGCACGACAGTGGTGAGCCGTTCGCTCGAGGCGCGGTCCTGGCCGCCTGCGAGCAAGGGCGCGTCGGCAGACAGGCGACGGCGGTCGTATTCATCCTGGCGACGATCGAATCCTGAAAGAATGACCGGCTGCCCCGGACTGAGCGCGACCTGTTGCACGGTGCCATTGCCATCGATGGTGACTTGTTGCACCTGGAGCTGGTTGCCTTGCTCGCCGAATGTAATGCTCTTGATCGGCTGCGCCACGGTGTTGTCATAGGCAATCGACAGCAGAATGCGGCCGTCGGCCTGGGCATCGGGCACCAGTGTCAGGAAGGTGCCCACGGTTTCCTGTTTCTGGCTGATGGACACACTGGGCAGGCCCACGCTGCCCAAGCCGGCGTCTATGCCCGCGACCGCCGTGCTCTGCACCTGATCGATATAAGAGAACGTAGTGCGCACGGCATGGGTGACCGGCCGACGATTCAGGGTCAGGACAGGAACGCTGCTGTGTCGCAGGACCGCACCTGTCTGGCTCAATGCGGAGATGATTGCGCGCGAGCCCTGGAAGCTTCCATCGCGGGCCGTGGCGCCCAGGGCCGCAGCCGCGCCGCTGGCCGCCACCGGCATCGCGGCCGTGACTGCCGCCCGCGCGCTTTCATAGACGGCCTTCCAGTCGACACCGCCTTCGGCGCCATCACTGACCCGCAAGGTAATCTCTTCGAACAACAAGCGCACGCGGCGGGTCAGGGCCTGGTTCTCGCCGTCAATGAACTGGGCCACCCGCTCGAGCACCTCGGGCGTATCGGTAATGACCAGGGTGCTGCCGCCGCCGTCGAGTTCCGCCACGGTGCCGGCCTGGGTCAGGAACGGAACGATGCGGGCGCGCACGCTTTGCAGCGCGTGCTGGTCGCCTGATGAAAGCGACGTATTGGATGTGTTGTCGAACCCGCCGGCCTCGGAGGAACCGGATCGGCCCAAGCGCGCATCGGCGCGACTGGACAGTGTCAGTGCGCGCACATCGAAAACCCCGGTCTGCACGCGATAGAACTCGATCGCGTTGCGGTAGTACCGCCAATGCACCCCGAAGCTGGCGGCCAGTGCGTCGAGCGTATCGGGCAGCGGCCGCGGGCCAGCCTGCACCGGTACGCGGGTCACTGCCGACAGGTCGGCCGGCGTCGGCTGGCCGAGCCTCGGCAGGAACAGCGAGGGCGGCAGCATGGCGTCGGGGGCCACGCGCACCGCAATGCCCGTGGCACGCGTCAGGCGCTCAGCCACCGCGGAAAGTTCCAGCCGGCCGGCAAACAGCAAAGTAGTATCGATGTCGCCGCGCAAGGCAGGCGGCAGGACTATCTCTCGCGCCAAGGGCTGAGGGCGCCCTGCCAGCCAGGGTTTGTCGACCTCTTGCGCCGCAAGGCGTGCCCCATGATCGGACAGCGCAGCGGCGAATTCCTGCTGCCCCGATTCGACCTGCACACGCGCGGCTGCGATGGCCGATCGCAACGACTGCAGCGATTGATGCGCCGAGCAGCCGGCCACTGTCACCAAGGCGACGCCGGAGTAAAACAACCGTGCCCTCATGAGCGACCTCCTGCGGCCGCAGATCGGTCACAGGCTTGTGTCACCGGCACCACCCGCAGCACCTTGTTGGCATAGAAGCAGGGCTGCACGGGCCTGTCTGCCAGTTCAGTGGAGGCCAGCAACTGGCGCACTGCCGATTTGAAATCGGTGGGAAACTCCGCCTCGCCAGCAAGGGGGATGTCGACCTCGAGCGCCCAGTGCTGGGGTTCGAAAACCCATCCCGCGCGAGATGCCCAACGATCCAGCACGGATCGCAACGTCCCGTCGGCAAGCCCCGCGCGAAACGGGAGTGCGGCAACGGGCTGCGCGTCGGCGGCGGGCGCCGGCGACTGGGAAGGCGCACCCGGCGCCGCTACGGCCGAAGACCCTTCTGCCGCCGCCGCAGCGTCGGGCGCTTCCATGGGCGAGCCAGGTACACCCGCCGGGACGGATGAGCCCGGACGCTCGACCCGCGCGGTGTGCTGGCCGCCTCGCAGCACCAGGGCCGGCCAGACGCCATCGACCACTGCATAAGGTTCGCGGCGCACATAAGCCAGGGGCTGCAGCCCTGCCCGCGTTTGCGCGAATACCGCCGGTGGCGTGCGTCCCGGTGCAAACTGCAGCCATGTGCGCCCTGCCCCGCTGAACACCTGCAGGGGCGCCACGGCGGGGTCGCCGGACAGCTGCCAATTGAAATCGTAGTGATCAGCCGGGGCGCTGTCGCGCCAGCCCGGCACGGCCCCCGGCCATTGCGCACAGCCTGCCAGGCCCAGCGGCAGCAAGCCCAATAAAACGAATCGAACCATGCTCGTCCCGAATCGGTTCGCGCTCCGGATTGAAGCGCGCAGACGGCATAGTGGCCTGCCCACGACCGCGCATCTAGACCGACATATACGGACGGAGATAATCGTTCATTCCGGCTTTCCAGGCCCGCGCATTGACGCCTGATCGGGCGGCCGCCCCCCCACAGCGCCCGCTGCCTATAGAATTGACACCCTAATCATCGACATGCACTCAGGGCAAACAGGAGCTTTTATGAAAACCCGTACGCAGCGTTCGCATCTGGCACGCCTGACTATTGCGGCCGCGGGCCTGGCCACCATTGCAACCGGCGCAGTGGCCTCCGGCCAGGACGTACCCGTGATCATGCAAGTTCCTGCCGGGAACTACGTCGCCTGGCGCGCTTCGGCCGAGGGCACGGCCACGTACGTATGCCGGCAATCGTCGGCTATCCCGCCACAAGCCGCCTGGTCGATCCAACGCGCCCAGGCGACCCTGTCGGGCGACAACCAGCGCGGCAACTACTCCAGCCCGCCCGAAACCTGGCGCGCCGCCGACGGCTCATTCCTGACGGGCATGGAAGTCGTACGGGTGAAGCCTGACACAGGCGGCATGCACGACCAACTGGTCATGGCGAATCCGGCCGGTACAGCCGGTGTTCTGTCGGGAGTGACCTATATCCAGCGGCTGGTGAAATCGGGCGGTGGCCTGCCCCAGGCCGCTTGTGACGCCGCCGGGGCGGGACAACAAGTGGAAGTTCCGTTCCAGGCCGTTTACGTTTTCTGGAAACCGAACTGAGCCCATCGGGCGCGCGATCGGCGAATCTGGCGGCGGCTGGGGTAGGAAGGCTCGGCCGTTGCGCGAAACGTCGAGCGCTTGCCCTGGCGGCGCGCCGCCAGGGCAAGTAACCGCTAGCGCTGCTGCACCAGCTTGCGAGCCTGGTCGGCGGCGCGGTTCAAGGCGGCCACGGGTGGCGTCTTGCCGTCGAGCGCTTCGTTCAGTTCCTGGTTCAGCACGAGCTGCACGCGATCGTAGTTGGCCATGCGGAATCCGCGGCTGGTGGCCGGAGCCTTGCCCGCCATGGATTGCACGATGGCCTGCGCGCCGGGCACCTTGCTGTAGAACGACACATCGGCGGCGCGGAAGGCTGCGTCGGTGAGCGGCAGGTAGCCAGTACGCTGATGCCATTCCGCGGCGTTGACGGGCTTGGCGAGCCAGGCCAGGAATTGTGCGGTGGCCTTTTCCTGGGCCTGGGTGTGGCCGTTGATCGCCCACAGCGCCGAACCGCTGACGAAGGGGCTGCCGGCCTCTTTGGTGGCCTGGTCGTAATACGGCAAAGGTGCCACGCCGAATGACAGCGAGCGCGTGTTCATGAACAGCCCTGCCGCACCCGATCCGGATGTGAGCACCGCACACTGGCCCTTGGCGAACAGCTGGTCACTTTGATCGCTGTCGGAGTGCGCCATGAACAGCAACGAACGCTTCCAGCTGACCATCATTGAAATATGGCGCATGTACAGCGTGTCAAAGCGGAAGGTGGGCGCCGCCTTGGCGTTCGCCAGGCCGTTGTCGTTGCTTGTGAACAGCTGCTTGTTCACCGGCGCCAGGTTTTCGATGTGGATCTTGACCTGGTCGCTCGACGCATAGGGGCATTCGATATTGGCGACGTCACGCAGCTTGAGCAGATCAGCCTGCAGGTCGGCCCAGGTGCGCGGCGGCTGCTTGGGATCGAGTCCGGCCTTTTTGTAGTACGACAGGTTGTAGTACATGATCGGCACTTCCGCCATCCAGGGGAACGCCAGGATCCGGCCCTTGGCGTCGCGCGTGAAGCTGGACGTGGCAGGCAGGAACCAGTTCAGGTCCTTGATGGGGTACTTGGCCAGCAACTGGTACAACGGAAGGATGGACTTGTGCTCGGACACCGCCTCGGGCGAGCGGTTGTCGGCCAGCTGGATCAGGTTGGGGCCCTTCTTCTTTTTCAGGGCTTCGGCGGCAGCCTTCTGCAGTGCCTGCTCGTTCGAGAAATCGCGCAGCGAAACCTCGACTTCTTTCTGTTCTTTGTTGTATTTCTTGGCGAGCTTTTCGAATTCGGCCTTGTTGGGGCCCGAAAGCGTGTGCCATACCTGGATTTCAACGTTGGCGCCATGAGCGGCGCCCGCGACGGCCATGGCCGCGCCGAAAACCCAGGTACGCCGGCTGGCCACCAGTGCGCGGGCAAGGCCCGCCATTTGCAGTGTCTTCATAGGTCACAAACCAAGAAAGGGAAATTCGGGCTCCGGCGTGCGTCCGCTGAGCAGATCGGCCAAAGCCCGGCCCGAACCCGCTCCCATGGTCCAGCCCAGCGTGCCGTGCCCCGTATTCAAATACAGGTTGGGGATGCGGGTGCGACCAATGAGAGGCACGTTCGAAGGGGTGGACGGACGCAAGCCCGACCAGTAGCTGACGCTTTCGAAATCGAGAGCATCGGGGAACAGCTCTTGCGCCAGGTGCGTCATGGCGAGGCAGCGCCGGGTATTCAGATCTCGCGTATAGCCTGCGAGTTCGGCCGTTCCGGCCATGCGCAGCCGGTTGCCCAGCCTGGTGAACACCACCTTGTGGCTGCTGTCGGTCAGGCTGACCGACGGCGCGCGCGCGGCATCTCGGATCTCGAAGGTGGCGGAATATCCCTTGGCGGGATAGACATTGCAGGGCACCCCCAGGGGCCGCACGAGGCGGGGACTGAAGCTGCCCAGCGCAACGACGTAGGCGTCCGCCGTGATGCGCCCATAACTGCCGTCGGGCCGGATGACTTCGATGGCCTGAACCTGTCCGCCTTCGCTCCGCAGGCGCGTGGCGCTTGTGCCATAGTGGAATTCAACCCCGGCGGCTTCGCATCGCTGCGCCAAGGCAGCGGTGAACAGGTGGACGTCGCCGCTTTCGTCGTCGGGCGTGTAGTCGCCCCCCACAATGGTGGCCCGGTGCGGAGCGAGGGCGGGCTCGATGGCCACGACTTCATCAGTCGTGACGACACGACGCTCAACGCCGAAATCGCGCATCAGGCCGGCGGCCTTCTGCGAGGTCTCGAACTCGTGGGGATCGCGATAGAAATTGAGAATGCCGCGCTCGAGGTGATCGTAGGGGATGTTCAGTTCGCCGCGCATGGATTGCAGGGTGGCACGGCTGTATTCGGCCAGCCGCACCATGGCGCGGATATTCGGGGCCAGGCGGCCGGGCAGGCATTCGCGCAGGAAGGCCAGCCCCCACATCCATTGCCGCCAGTCGAGCTGCGGCCGGAACAACAGCGGCGCGTCGTCCTGGAATATCCATTTCAGCAGTTTCAGCGGCGCCTGCGGGTTGGCCCAGGGTTCAGCGTATGAAACGGAGATCTGGCCCCCATTGGCCAGGCTGGTTTCCTGGGCGGGGCCGCTGCGGCGATCGATGACGACGACGTCGTGACCCGCCTGGCGCAGCCACCAGGCGCTGGAAATGCCGATGATGCCGCTACCCAATACCGCTACTTTCATGCGCGCCTTGCTCCTTGCGCCGGCGGCCGCAGCGGGACCATCCCCCTGCCGCCACGGCTCGATCCGATAGGAATGCCGGTGCGGCAGTGTACTGCGCGAACGGGCCCCCGCCTACAACGTAAAACCAGCGGCTGCATCGACACGCCCTGGGTCATTTCCGGCTGGCTGGCGCCCGCTTCAGGAGCCGGCACAGGCCAGGTCGGCCACGGAAGTGAACGCATCGGCGTAGAACTCCTCTGGCGGCAGGCCGCACTGGACCGTGAACTCGCGCCGCGCGGCATCGACCATGGGCGGGGCGCCGCATGCGTATACCTGGTAGCCGGACAGGTCCGGGTGGTCTTGCAGAACGGCGGCGTGAACATAGCCGGTGCGCCCGCTCCAGCCGTCTTCGGGCAGTCCGTCGGATACCACAGGAATGTACTGGAAATCGGGCAGGGCCTGCGCCCAAGATTGCGCCAGGTCGTTCATGTAGAGATCACGCGGGCGGCGGCCGCCCCAGTACAGGAAAACGGGCCGGCGGATGGCATGGTGCGCCATGTGCTCCACGATGGCCTTGACTGGCGCGAATCCGGTGCCGCTCGCCAGCAGGATGATGGGCTTGGTGCTGTCTTCACGCAGGAAAAACGACCCGAAGGGCCCTTCGAGCCGCAGGATCTCGCGCACCTTCATCTGCGTCTGGCCCGCACCGAAAACATGGTCGGTGAAGACGCCACCCGGCATGTGCCGCACATGCAGTTCGAGCGGACTGCCTGCGTGAGGCGGGCAGGCCATGGAATAGCTGCGACGCTTGCCGTCTTTCAGGATGACTTCGATGTACTGCCCGGCGTAATAGCGGAACGGATCAGCGGCCGGCAATTGCAGCCGCAGTACCGTCACGTCGGGCGCAACCAGTTCCATGGCTTGCACGCGGGCAGGCAGCTTGCGGATCTGGATATCGCTGGCCAGGCGCACTTCGGTGGACTCGATGACCAGATCGGACTGCGGTCGCGCCTGGCAGAACAGGGTATAGCCCTGCGCCAGCTCTTCGGGCGACAGGATCTGCGCCGGATACTCGCCAGCTTCGGCCTGGCCGGAGACGACTTTGCCTTTGCAGGTGGAACAAGCGCCGTTGCGACAGCTGTACGGCAGCACGATGCCGGCGGCCAGCGCGGCGTCGAGTACCGTCTGCCCGGGCTCGACGGGGAACTGATGCTGGCTGGGTTGTACGGTGACCTGGAAACTCATGGGTACCATCTAAAGGAAACGATGCGCGGCGCCCGGCGTTGCCAGAGACGCAAGCGCGCCTGGCGGCAACCGGCGGTCAATTTGGTATTCTATAATCTTTAGCGTTCCGGGACGGCCCGGCGCGGCGACCGGCCCTGTGCCAGTTGCATTATTTCCGGGGACGGCCCCTTGGCCGGCATGCATGCCGGCACCATCTGAATGGGGCGTTTCATGACCTGGATAATTCTCGTACTGGCGGGGCTGTTCGAAGTGGTGTGGGCCGTGGGCCTGAAGTACACCCACGGATTCACGCGCCTGCTTCCATCCGTCATCACCCTCACGGGCATGCTGATCAGCTTCTGGCTGCTGGCCATCGCCATGAAAAGCCTGCCCCTGGGCACGGCATACGCCGTCTGGGTCGGCATAGGCGCCCTGGGCGCCTTCGTGGCCGGCATCGTGCTGTTTGGCGAAGCCTTGAGCCCCATGCGCGTGGCGAGCGTCCTGCTGATCGCCGCCGGCCTGATCGGCCTGAAGCTGTCGACCTGACGGCGTTCGCATTCAGAAGGCGAGTTCGATCTCCACCGGGTCGCCTACGCGAAGGCGCGCTCCGTCCGCCGCACTGACGATGGCATTGGCGCCGAACACGACCCCGAGGTCCAGCTTCCGATACGTGGCCAGCGTGCGGCCCGGCTCGTCGTACCGCTGGGCCGTCTGCTGGTCGATATTGGGCATGGGACAGCGCGTGCAGGGCTTGACCAGGGCCATGCCGACCGTTGAGGTCGACACCAGGGCGGTGTGGTCTTCGTCGTAGGCCTCCCACTCGCCGTCGATGACGATATTGGGACGGAATCGGTTCATGGGCACGGGCGTCGCGCCTTGCGCCACCAGACGCTGGTTGAGCTCGTCCAGCGATGACTGGTTCGCGATCAACAGCGGAAATCCGTCGGCGAATCCGAAAGTATGGTCGCCCGCGAATGCGCCGGCCAGGTCGGGATGGGCTTCTCGCCACCGCTCGACCCATTCGGCCTGCGCCGGCCGCTGCGCCTGCTGATCGATCTTTACCAGCACGCACGGCTGACCCAGTACCTGGCTGATCCATTCGGCGGCCTGCGCGCTTTCCTGCCGTGCCGGCACCGTATCGTTCCAGACTCTTACGAGACGCGTGTCGGCCGCCAGTTGCGATCCGTCGAGCGGGATACGCAGCACCGGCATGTCGGGCGCGCGCAGTTCCAGGGCGTCGGCGGTGATCGCCGGACGTATCAAAGCCATGGCGGGCCACTGGCGCTGCGTCATGAAGTGGCCCTGCCCGGTCAGGATCATCCACCGGCGGTCGCCTGTCAGGCCAGCACGGTCGACGGTCGACTCCGCAAGATCAATGGCGGCGCAGGACTTGATGGGATAGATGTGCAGGCTGGCGATGCGGGCGGTCATGGCGGCGGGGGCACGGAGAATACTGGGCCGCCAAGCATAGCACCGTGGTCGGCGCCCTTCGGCGAGGTTCCGGCCAATGCGGGCTGCGCACCCTCCGGTTCGCCGGCGCCCGCCGGGTAGCGGGCCGCTCCGGCGCAACGCGCCGGAAAAGTCGGGACACCGGCGGCGCGGGCCGCCCGCAAGGCTGGCGTAAGCTCGGTCGCGGCTGCGCGCCGGTCTACACGGGGTCGGCGTCGCGGCGCAGGCGGCGCACGGCATCCAACGCGTCGCGCAAGCTCGCCTCGAGCGATTCCAGCGTGCCCCGAGGGCTGTCGGACTGCGCCGAGGGCGTGGCGCGCTCCGGCGGCGCGCCGATTCCAGGCCCGCCAGGCAACGCCGCGTGAATCTGTTCGCCAGCCGGCGTGACGTCTACGTCGAACACCAGCTTTTCGGCGCGATGCCAGGTGGTGAACCATTCGAGCGCCTGGCCATGCTGGTCGTAGCCCTGCCCTTCCAGCATCAGCAACGGGCTGCCCGCCGGGACCTGCAATTCGGCCGCGAGGGTGGCATCGGCGCCCACGGCCCGGATGCGATTGCGGCCACGCCCGGGCTGCAGGCCGAAGCGCAGCGCCAGCGTGCGATGCAGCGATGCGTCTTGAAGATGCTCGGCGGCCAGCCCCGGCAGGCGCGCACGCGGCAGCCAGGTGCGCACGAAAGCCAGTGGTTCGTCATCGACCCTGCGCAGGCGTTCCAGCAACAGGGTGTCCGTCGAATCGAAGAACGCGGCGACTTCCGGCGGAGGCGCTGCCGGGCCGAACTGGCGCACCGTGGTCAGCAGCGCGGTGCCCGAATGCGCAAACTGCTCGAACAAGCCGGTGGATCGCTGCACCATCCGATGATGTTCCCGGGCCGGCGCCACGGTGGGCGCCCTCCCCGGATCACGACGTATGAGGCCTTCGGCGACCAGGGCGGCCAAGGCCTGCCTGACGACGCTGCGGGCCACGCCGAACTGCCGGCACAGCACGGCCTCGCTCGGCAGAATGGTGCCTGGCGCCCATTGCAGCTCGCGGATATCGCGGCGCAACGCCTGCGCGACCTGCGCATGCAACGGCAATCCGCTGGAACGATCCAGCGGCGCGTCGGGTTCGGCGCCAAACGCCATGGAATCAGCCTCCGGTGGTAGACCGCGCAGTTTCCCATACATGCGACCACCCCGGCGCCAGATGGGCAGCGCGCTCGGCGGCCAATACCAGGCTTTCTTCGCGCGCGACGCCCTTGCCGGCGATGTCGAACGCGGTGCCATGGTCCACCGAAACCCGCACCACGGGCAGGCCCACGGTAATGTTCACGCCATCGTCGCCGTAAACGGCCTTGAATGGCGCGTGTCCCTGGTCGTGATAGCAGGCGATGACGAACTTCCATTTGCCGCGCACGGCTTGAGGAAACAGCGCGTCGGCGGGGATGGGGCCGGCCGCGCGGATGCCCGCGGCGTTGGCTTCTGCCACGGCCGGGGCCAGGATCTCGGCGTCTTCAGTGCCGAAGATGCCGTTTTCGCCCGCGTGCGGATTCAGGCCCGCAACCGCGACCGGTTCGTCGCCACGCCCCAGCGCATGCGCAAACGAGCCCGCCAGGCGCAGCACCGCGCGCATGCGCTGTGGGTTGACGTCCTCGATGGCCTGCCGCAGCGACACATGGGTGGTGGCATGGAAAATGTACAAGTCGCCTGCCGACAGCACCAGCGAGAAGGTCTTGACGCCGAATTCGTGGGCCAGCAATTCGGTATGGCCGGGCCATTTGTGGCCCGCCATATGCATCGCCGCCTTGTTCAGCGGAGCGGTGACGATACCGTCGATGCGACCGGCCCGAGCCAGCGCGCATGCCGTGGTGACGAATCGCACGGATCCGTCTCCGGCATCGGCGCTGAGTTCGCCCGGCGGCACATGGTCCAGCGCCGGGCCGGCCTGTATGACCTCGATGAGACCCGGCGTGTTCTGCACCTGCTCCGGTCCGTCGACCACGCGCACGATGGAGGCATCGGCGCCCAGCGCCTGCGCGGCCTTGCGCAGCGCCCCCGCGTCCCCTACCACCACCAGGCGCGCGCGCTGCCGGAGGTCGTCGTGACCCATCAGCATCTTGGCTGTGATTTCCGGCCCGATGCCAGCGACGTCACCGAGGGTGACCGCCAAGGTGGGAATCCGGGTGGGCGTTGCGTCTTGTGTCATGCTGGAAATCTCCGTTCGCGGACCGCGCGGGCGGCCCGGATCAATACGTCGTCAGAGCCAAAGCCACCGGCCTTGGTCACGATAGGCAAGCCCGCCGCAGGACCGCCGGTCAGCGTGCCCAGCGGCACGCCGCCCGTTACTTCGTCGACCAGCGCAATGCCGCCGGCTCGCAGGGCGGCCAATACGGCGCTGGCACCGTCGCCACCGGTGGCCACCACGCCGCAGGCCTGGCCCCCCTGGATCAACTGACCGGCCAGTTCTCCCAGGCGCGCTGCGACCGCGTCGGAATCGAGGTCGTCCCGCCGGCCTTCAGGGGCCAGCAACAGCACTGTGACCGGATCTGCAAGCGCTGCGGTGGCCTGGCGCACTTGCCCAGACCAGTCGAGCCATGCCTGCGGGTCTGCCAGTTGGGCCAGCGTGGGCGACCACGTGCGCGCGCCGGCTGCCTGCAAGGCCTGCGCCTGGCGGCGCGCGGCGCTATGCTGCGAGGTCACCACGACAATGACCGCGCCTTTGGATTCCGCGCCTGCCCAAAGCCGGGCAAGGGGTATCGCCAGCCCGCCCGATCCGACCGGCAGGGCGCGTTCGCCCAGCAGCACGATGGCTTGGGCCAGCAGATCGATGTCGGCCGAATTTTCAGCGTCGACCACCACCACCTCGCCGGCGGCGAGGATGCGGTCAGCCAGTTCACGGGGCGTCTCGCCTTCTTGCATGCCGAGCTGTGCGCCGCCCAGCAGCGTGGGGATGTGGCTTTGCGTCACGGGCGTGACGGGATCGGTTGCCGCAGACGTTTCAGTCACCGGCCGGCCATCCACGCAGAGCAGGCCCTCACGAACCGTGCGCCCCGTGGCGGGGAATGCCGGGCACACCACTGCGATAGCGTCGTCGCGCCAGGCCTGACGCGCCGCGTCGATTTCTGCTCGGAACGCCCCGCGCAATGTGGAATCGACCTTCTTGTACAGGCGCTGCACCCCCGCGGCGCGCAAGGCCGCGACATCCTCCCGTACCACCGCGGCGGCCTGGGGGCCAGGCAGGGGGCGGCTGTGCGTCGTGACTGCAACGACTTCGGCGCGGCTGGCGGCGGGGTCGGCCAGCGCCTGGCTGGCCCGCCCGACCGATAACTGGGTGGGCCACCCTGCACGCACGAACTGTACGGCGGTGTCGCCCGAACCCGTCAGGTCGTCTGCAACGATGGCGATGAAGGGCGCCACGCTTACACCCTGGCGTCCGGGATCGGCTGCCCCGGATCATTGAGGGCGACCGCCACGTCATCGGCGGGCTTGAGCTCGCCCGCGCGCTTGAGGAAATATGAAGCCAGCAACGGGGCCATGATCGAGCTGATCAGTACGCAGGCCGCCACTTGCGCGGTAGCCGTGCTGACGTAGGGAAGCAGCGTCGGATCGGCCGCCGCGACGACGGCGGGCGTGGCAATGGCGTTGCCCGCCGTGGTGCCCGCGGCGAAGCCGATGCCGCTCTTGCCGCCGCGGCGCAGAATATAGCGATAGCCCAGGTAAACCAGGAAGCCGGTGATCGGGCTGATCAACAGGCCCAGCACCAGGCCCGTCAAGCCGCCCGAAACCACGGCGCTCAGATTGATCCCCGTGCCCAGTGCAAACGCGAAGAACGGGATCACGATGTTGGGAACCGGCTTGAGCACGTTGCGCCATTGCACATCCAGATTGCCGACGAGCACGCCCAGCAGGAACGGCACCAGCGCCGCGACCAGCGCCGTGACGGGAATATCCGCCAAACCCGAAGCTCCCAGGAACAGCAAGCTGAAGAAAGGTCCGTCGTTCACCGCACTGGCCACGTACGCACCGCGATCGCGGCTGTCGCCGTACTGACCGGTATAGGCCAGCCAGAGGCCGCCATTGCTGTTGTCGAATGCCGCCAGCATGGCCAGGATCGACACGCCCAGCACGCCGTCAAGGCCGACGTAGCTGCCCAGCAGCACGATCAGTGTGGCAGGAATCAGGGTCTTGGTCAGCAGGATGGTGCCTGCGGTGGCGAGGATGGGTCCGCCGGTACGCATGTTCACCTGCGTGCCGGTCGCAAAGATCAGCAGCGCGATCAACGGCAGCGCGCTGTTCTTGAACAGCGCCGTCGTGAAGCCGCCCACGGCCAGTGCGTCGGGGGCGAAAGTGCCGATGATGGAGCCGAGAATGAGCGGCAGCAGCATCAGCCCGCCCGGCACCTTCATCATGGCCGAGAACATGGGGAAGCGGGAAACTTCGGAGTTCATGGAATGTCTCCAGTACCTTTTTGTCAGAGGGGCCTGCGGCCCGGGTAAGCCGGCATCGCCGGCGCGAAAATGGCTAGTGTACAACGATACGTACAGGCTGTACGTACAGCTGACAACCAGGATTGCATCGGCTGCATCCCCTATGCGCGCAGACGCAAGCGTCGGGCCCTTCAATGAAAAAGCCCCGTGGATCGCCATCCACGGGGCTCGAAATGCGCCAGGGTCGCGCTCAGTCGACGAGCTTGAGCTTGTCGAGCGGAGTGACTGCCTTGAAGGCCTTGCGCGTCGCGATGTGCTCGGGGCGCGGGGCCAGCCCGTACTTGGGCGGGTTCAAGGTGTTCTCCATGCTGTTGTAGACCATGAACACGTTGGAGCGCGGCCACGGCGAGATATTGCTGTTCGAACCGTGCATGGTGTTGCAGTCGAAGAACACCACGGAACCGGCCTTGGCCGTCATCGTGCGGATGCCGCCCTGCTCGACCAGCAGTTGCAGGCTGACGGGATCCGGCACCCCATATTCCTGCTTCTTCAGCGACTGCTTATAGTGATCGCGCGGCGTTTCACCCACGCAGGAAATGAAATGCCGCTGCGAGCCGGGCACCAGCATCAGCGGGCCGTTGCACTCGTTGTTATCGGTAAGCAGCACCGAGCAGCTCAGCGCACGCATCGACGGCATGCCGTCTTCGACGTGCCAGGTCTCAAAGTCCGAGTGCCAGTAGAACTCCTTGCCCTTGAAACCGGGTTTCAGGTTGGCACGCGACTGGTGAATGTATACTTCGGAGCCCAAGAGCTGGCGCGCTACGTTGGCCAGCCGCGGATCGCGAGTCAGGCGGGCCAGCATCGGGTTCAGCACGTGCACCATGAAGATCGAGCGCACGGCATTGCTGCCCGGCTCGGTGATCGCCTCTTCACGGCGCACGATGGCCGGATCGCGGGTCATGCGCTCGACTTCGTTGATGAGCGCCTGGATTTCGTTCTGGGAAAACACATTTTCCAGCAACAGGAATCCATCCTGATCGTAGCTCTGGACCTGTTCGGCCGACAGGGCGTCGGCGTACTTGCCCTCGCCATAGACCACCGGGTCCTGGCGCGCAATGATGGCGGAACTGCGATCCGTACGCGAGGCGTACGGATCCTGCGCAGGTGAGATCATAATCAGCCTCCTAGTTTCATGCGGCCGCTTCGGCTTCGGCGGGCAAGGCGTAGACGCCTTCCGCGTCGTGCACTTCCTGGCCGGTCAGCGGCGGATTGAATACGCAAATGACGCGCAGCGGCTCTTTGCCGCCGCACAGCCAATGTTCGTCATGTTCGTTCAGGGCGTAGACCACGCCCGGACCGAGCTCGTAGGTCTTGCCGTCGGCAACCGTTTCAATCGACCCGTCGCCCTCGATGCACCACACCGCTTCAAGATGGTTCTTGTAGTGGATGTGGGTACGTCCGCCGGGAAAAATGGTGGTCTCGTGAAACGAAAACCCCATGCCGTCCTTTTTCAGCAGCACGCGGCGGCTGACCCAGGTGTCGGTGCGGACTTCGTCCTGAGTCCCGATCACATCTTTCACATTGCGTACGATCATCGACGTTTTCCTCCGAAATTCAGTACTCGGGCAGACCGGCCCGTTTCTCCAAGTGCGTCGGCCACCGAGGCCTCGATCGCTTCCAGGCCGCGGCGAAGCAGCTCGTCTTCGATAGTGAGGGCCGGCAGTACCTTCAGCACTTCGTCATGCGCGCCGGAGGTCTCGATGACGACCCCGCGGCTGAACGCCTGCTGCGCGATTCGGTTGGCCAGTGCCGGCTCGGCGGTGGCGACCAGCCCCTGAATCAGCCCGCGGCCGCGTACGGCCAACCCGGCGTTGGGATAGCTGTGCGCCAGGTTCTCCAGCCAATCGCGCACCAGGCGCTCTTTACGCTGCACCTCATTCGAGAAGGCATCGCTGGACCAATACGTATCCAACGCCTGGGTCGCGGTGACGAACGCCAGGTTGTTGCCGCGGAACGTGCCGCTATGCGCGCCCGGCTTCCAGATATCGAGCTCCGGTTTCATCAGCACCAGCGACATGGGCAGCCCGAAGCCGGAAAGCGACTTCGACAGCGTGATGATGTCCGGACGGATACCCGCCGACTCGAAGCTGAAGAAGCTGCCGGTGCGGCCGCAACCGACCTGTATGTCGTCGACGATCAGCAGCATGTCGTGGCGGCGGCACAATTTTTCGAGCTCTTTCAGCCAGCGCAGCGTGGCCACGTTGACGCCGCCCTCGCCCTGAACCGTTTCAACGATCACGCCGGCGGGCTTGTCCATGCCGCTGCTCGGGTCGTCGAGCATGCGCTCGAGGTAGGCGATAGTGTCGACGTCGGGGCCGAAGTAGCCGTCATACGGCATGAAGGTCGTGTTGCCCAGCGCATAGCCGGCCGCATCGCGGAACTTCATATTGGCCGTCGCAGCGAGCGACCCGCCGCTGACCCCGTGGAAGCCGTGGGTGAACGAAATGATGTTGGGGCGGCCCTTTACCTGGCGCGCGATCTTCAGCGCGGCTTCGACCGCGTTCGTGCCGGTCGGACCGGTGAACTGCAAGGTGTACTGCCAATTGCGCGGCTTGAGCAGCACGCGATCGACGGTTTCGAGAAATTGCTTCTTGGCGCTGGTGGCCATGTCCAGGCCATGCACCACACCGTCGGCTTCCAGATACTCAAGCAATTTTTCCTTGAATACCGGGTTGTTGTGTCCGTAATTGAGAGTACCGGCGCCGCTGAAGAAGTCGATATATTCGCCGCCTTCTTCGTCTATCAGGACAGAGCCCCGAGCCTGCTTGAATATCACCGGAAACGACCGGATGTAGCCACGTACCTCCGACTCCATCCGGTCAAAGATTTTCAAGTCCATAGGATCCTCCCTTCATTTCATGAATTGACAGGCACATCGGTCACCACCAGCCATGGCCGGGCAACCGAGCGCCGCGATTCGATAGGCTCGCCCTGGCGCCCTCCCTAGCGGGAAGGCAGCGAGAACGGTCCTATCTTCAACAACATCTCGTCATCGTGGTCGGCCCCGCCGAACAGCTGCCGGTCAAAGAACGGCTGTTCGGATATGTGCGCCCCCAGTTCGCTGGCAAGGCCGGCGAACATGCGGCGCGAAGCCTGGTTATCAGGCCCCACCGTGGTTTCGAGATGACGAACATGCTCGAGCTCTGGACGCTGCAAGAGTTCGCGCAGCATGACGCGGCCCAATCGTTGGCCGCGCGCGCGGGAATGCACCGCAACCTGCCAGACGAAAATCACGTCGGGACGGTTGGGAGGCACATAAGCGGAAATGAACCCATCGATGCGGCCGCCGGCGCTTTCGGCCACCACGCAGGTGGCGGGGAAGTGCTCGCACAGCAGCAGATAGGCATACAAAGAGTTGACGTCGAGCGGCGGGCATTCGGACACCAGACGGTGTAACGCCGCCCCGTCGCTGCGGCGCGGAGCGCGCAACTGCAGCCGGGCGTCGGCGGCGCCCGGTTGGGCGGCCGACGAAAGTTGTGTGGATTGCAATTCGGGTTTTCTCATACGACCAGTCCCGATTCAGGTGGCGCCCCGCCGGTGGGCACTTCAAGAATGGGCGATGCCACGTCGCCATTCGGCTCCGCCGCGTGGCCTTCCTGTTCCATCAGGTCGACGATGCGTTCGAGCGACAGAGTGATCGTGGCCTGCTCGAGCTCTGGCAACGCGTTCAGCGCGTCGGCCAGATGCTTCTGCAAAGGCGAAGGCGAGTCGATCGCCAATTGGCGGCCCGCATCGGTTGCCGTGACGAAAACGATGCGGCGATCTTCGCGACCGCGCTCGCGGCGCACCAGGCCCTTATCTTCCAGGCGGTCGAGGATACCCACCACCGTACTGGGGCTGACGTGGATTTCTCTGCTGATCGCCGTGGCGGTCAGCGGGCCATTGGCAATCACCGTACGCAGGCACATCAGCTGCGGCGCCGTGATGTGGCTGACGGCGGCGAGCTGACGCGAATGCAGCGCGATCGAGCGCGTGATGCGGCGCAGGGCACGCAGGATGCGCAGGTCGTACTGCTGGGACGGATCGGAAACTGGCTGGTTGTTCATGACTGAAAATAGTTCAGTAGGATTAATTTCTACTCAAATGATTCTACCCAGATAATATCCGCTGAGGCCCGTGAGGTCAACCAGCCCAGCCAATAAAATGTGAATAAATGCGTTCACATTTGCTGAAGTTAACGAAAAATATCTGCGCGTTGAGATTTATCCGGGAAATTCTTCGGCCCGGAGGTTGCGCGGCAGGCTGCCTGCGACCCGCATCGGGGTATACCCGGGGAGATCCCGAAACATATGTTTTTTTCTGAACGATTTATTTATCATGTGTTTTTTGTGGCCCTTCCGTCCCATTTCGCGTGTTGCCCTCGCCTCCTCTGCTGGTATTGCAGCGCCTGCAAAGTCTGCTGGAAAATCTGCCACCTGAATTGCAGCGGGCCGCGCATTGGGTTACGGACCATCCAGCGGAAGTCGGGCTCTGGTCGATGCGACGCCAGGCGCAGGCGTTGGGCGTTGCGCCCGCCACGATGCTGCGACTGGCCCGCGCCGCCGGTTATGAGCGCTACGAAGACTTTCGGGCGCCCTTCCAGAAGGCGCTCACGGGAGAGCGCCCAGCCAGCTTGCGGGAGCGAGCAGCGGAGCTGCAGGCATCACAGGAAGGATCCGGCCCGGACGGGCACGACGCCCTGACCGACCTGCAATCCCGTGCCATTCACTCGGTCTGCACGCTGAACAGTTCCGCCGCCTTCGATGCCACCGTGAAAACGCTGCTGGGCGCACGCCAGGTGGGTTTCCTGGGCACGCGATCCGCATTCGGCATCGCCTTCCAGATGCACTACGCGTACCAATTGGTCAGGCGCAACAGCGTGCTGATCGACGGGTTGGGCGGGCTCGAGGCCGAGACTGTCGACAACCTGCGCGATCCCGATGCCCTGATCGCGATTTCCCAGTCCCCCTACCCCGCAGCCACGGTACGGCTGGCAAGGCAGGCTGCGCACCAGGGCGTGGCGGTCATTGCCCTGACCGACGACGCGCTGTCCCCTCTGGCCGTGGACGCGCGCCACGTGCTGCTGTTCGAGCGGCCCGACCGCGAAGGCGTGCGCCACCAGCCCATGCAGCGGGGCCCCGGATCGTTCTTCCACACGACGGCCGGCCTGCTGGGACTGGCCGAGCACCTCATTGCGCGCCTGACCGCACGGGGCGGTATCGAAGTGCTCAACCGTCTGAGCGAAATCGAAGACCGCATGCAGGCCGACAAGGTTTTCTGGCCTACCCAGGCCAGCCAGCAGAGCCCCTGACTGCCGCGTCTTGCCGGACGCATCACGCGGCGCCCTTTATTTGCCATTTCCTCTGGTAACCCGACATGAGCACTACCCACGTCTTCCACCGTTCATTGCGCGCCACCCCCGCTGTGGCAGTGCGCGGCCAGGGCGCCTGGCTGTACGACAGCGCCGGCCGCGCGTATCTCGATGGATCCGGCGGCGCCGCCGTATCCTGCCTGGGCCACAACCATCCCGATGTGCAGGCTGCCATGCACGCGCAGATCGACAAGCTGGCGTATGCGCACACCAGCTTTTTCACCACGGAAGTGGCCGAGCAGCTGGCCGACCATCTCGTGACGAACGCGCCGGCCGGCACCAGCCATGCATACTTCGTGTCCGGCGGGTCGGAAGCGGTCGAGGCCGCATTGAAAATGGCGCGACAGTATTTTGTCGAGATCGGACAACCGCAGCGCCGCCACATCATTGCCCGCCGCCAGAGCTACCATGGCAACACGCTGGGCGCGCTGGCCGTCGGGGGCAACGAATGGCGCCGCGCGCAGTTCAAGCCGCTGCTCATCGATGTGACCCACGTCTCGCCCTGCTATGAATATCGCGACCGCCGCGATGACGAAACGCCCGAGGCCTATGGCGAGCGCCTGGCGCGCGAACTGGAAGACACCATTGAACGCCTGGGTGCAGACAGCGTGATGGCCTTCGTCGCCGAACCCGTGGTGGGCGCCACATCCGGCGCTCTGACACCCGTACCCGGCTACTTCCGCCGCATTCGCGAGGTGTGCGACCGCTACGGCGTTTTGCTGATCGCCGATGAGGTCATGTGCGGCATGGGCCGTACCGGCACTTTGTACGCCGTGGAGCAGGAACAGGTGGTGCCCGACCTCATCACAATCGCCAAGGGGCTGGGCGGCGGCTTCCAGCCTATCGGGGCCGTCATGGCACAAGAAAAAATCGTCGCTGCGATGAGCGCCGGCACCGGTTTTTTCCAGCACGGCCACACCTATCTGGGGCACGCCACGGCCTGCGCCGCGGCGCTGGCCGTGCAAACGGTGATACAGCGCGACGGCCTGCTGCAGCGCGTGCGCGACCAGGGCATCAGCCTGCGCCAGCGGCTGCAGGCGGCCCTTGCCGAACACCCTCACGTGGGCGACATTCGCGGCCGCGGCCTGTTCATGGGTGTGGAACTGGTGGCCGATCGCGCGACCAAGCAGCCATTCGACCCCAAAATGAACTTGCACGCACGCATCAAGCGCGAAGCCATGGGCCGCGGCCTGATGGTGTATCCGATGGGCGGCACCATCGACGGCCAACGCGGCGACCACGTCCTGCTCGCACCGCCTTTCATCATCTCGGACGACGAACTGGACCAGCTGGCAGAGCGGCTGGCCGGCGCGATCGATGCCGCCATCGCCCAGTCGCAGGCTTAGGTTTTCATTACGCGCCCGGGGCATAATCCCGGTGCCGCTACGCCGCGCGCCCGATCCCCGGGCGCGCCAAATCGCCGGAATCACCGGTATTCTTACGGGGAAAATCCTCAAAAGGAGTTTGTATGAGCAAGTCTGTCAAACACACCTTGGGCAATAAAAAGGGGTGGGGGCTGGCCGCTGCATGCGCGGCGGTGGCGATGGCTTTTGCCGCGCCGCTGCCTGCTTCGGCACAACAGAAGTTCGTCAGTATCGGCACGGGTGGCGTCACCGGCGTTTACTATGCCGCTGGCGGCGCGATCTGCCGCCTCGTCAACAAAGACCGTTCGTCGCACGGCATCCGCTGCTCCGTGGAATCCACCGGGGGCTCGGTATTCAACGTGAACACCATCAAGGCCGGCGAACTGGACCTGGGCGTCGTGCAATCGGACGTCGGCTTCAACGCCTATAACGGCGAAGGCCAGTTCAAGGACGCGGGCGAGTTCAAGAAGCTGCGTTCGGTGTTCTCCATCCACCCGGAGCCGTTCACGGTGGTGGCGCGCAAGGAAGCCAACGTCAAATCGTTCGAAGACCTGAAGGGCAAGCGCTTCAACGTCGGCAACCCCGGCTCCGGTACGCGAGCCTCGATGGAAGAACTGCTGGCCACGATGGGCTGGACCCTGAAAGATTTCTCGCTGGCATCGGAATTGCGGCCCGATGAACACGGTTCGGCGTTGTGCGACGGCAAGATCGATGGCTTCTTCTACGGCGTAGGCCACCCGTCGGCCAACATCCAGGACCCCACCACGACCTGCGGCGCACAGCTGGTGTCGGTAACGGGCCCCGCGGTCGACAAGCTCGTCGAGAAGTACCCGTACTACGCCCATGCCACCATCCCCGGCGGCCTGTATCCCAACAACCCCAACGACACCAAGACGTACGGCGTGACAGCCACCTTCGTCACCTCGTCTGACGTGCCTGATGAAACGGTCTACACCGTGGTCAAGGCCGTGTTCGACAACCTCGAAGACTTCAAGAAGCTGCACCCGGCCTTCGCTCACCTGAAAGCCGAAGACATGACCAAGAACGGCCTGTCGGCCCCGCTGCATCCGGGCGCCGAAAAGTATTTCAAAGAGAAAGGCCTGCTGTAAGCGCGTGTCCCGACTGGCCCGACCGCGCCTCGGCGGCGCGGCCAGTCAGCTTTCACCATAACGCCAGGGCACTGTCCGTACACCATCGCGGCAGTGCCGGCTGGCCACCCGAACATCCTGGGGAAATCAATGAAGACCGAGCCGTCCACCACGACAGCCGATCTGGAACAGTTAGTCGCCGATGTCGACCGCGGCGGACGCCAATGCGGCGGCATCGCCGGCGCCACCCTTGCCATCGGCGCCTTGCTATGGTCGCTGTTCCAGCTCTGGTATGCCTCGCCCTTGCCCTTTGCCCTGAGCTGGGGCATTTTCAATGACACCGAGGCGCGCGCATTGCACCTGGGCATCGCAATGTTCCTGGGCTACCTCGCCTACCCCGCCCGCAAGAGTTCGCCCCGCGACCGCATGCCGCTGCACGACTGGGTGCTGGCCTTCATTGCGGCCTTCTGCGGCGCCTACCTGTTCCTGTTCTACAAAGAGCTGGCCGGCCGGCCGGGCCAGCCCACCACCATGGACGTGACCACGGCGGCCATTGGCCTGGTGCTGCTGCTGGAAGTCACGCGTCGCTCGCTGGGCCTGCCCATGACGGTGCTGGGCGCGGTGTTCGTGCTGTATGTGCTGGCCGGCCCCTGGCTGCCCGACGTCCTGGCCCACCGAGGTGCCTCCATCGAGCGCCTTGCCTCGCACATGTGGCTGACCACCGAAGGCGTGTACGGCGTGGCGCTGGGCGTGTCCGTGTCGTACATCTTCATCTTCGTGCTATTGGGCTCGCTGCTCGACAAGTGCGGCGCCGGCAACTACATGATGCAGGTCTCGTTCGCGCTGCTGGGCCATCTGCGCGGCGGTCCGGCCAAGGTGGCGGTCGTCTCCTCTGCCGTGAACGGCCTCGTTTCGGCCTCGTCGGTCGCCAACGTGGTCACCGGCGGGATTTTCACCATACCGCTCATGAAAAAGGCCGGGTACGGCGGTATCAAGGCCGGTGCCATCGAAACGGCGTCGTCCGTCAATGGACAGATCATGCCGCCCGTCATGGGCGCCGCGGCGTTCCTCATGATCGAGTACGTGGGAATTCCCTATACCGACGTCATCCGACACGCCATCCTGCCGGCTTCCATTTCATATATCGCCCTTTTCTATATCGTGCACCTAGAGGCGCTGAAACTGGGCATACAACCCATGATGGGAGGCGGCAAGCCGCGCACGCCGCTGCAGAAACTTGCCGGCTGGGGCATGGGCATCAGCGGTACATTGATCGTCATGGGCCTGATCTACTGGATCGGCATGGGGGTCAAGGCCGTCGCAGGCGACGCCGCACTGTGGATACTGCTGGCCATGCTGGTGGCGCTGGATATCTGGCTGCTGCGCATTGCCGCCCGCCACCCGGATCTGCCCGAAGACATCAGCATCACCAACCCGGTTCGGCCCGAGCCCTGGCCAACCGTACGCGCGGGCCTGCACTTCCTCATACCCATCGGCATTCTGGTCTGGTGCCTGAGTATCGAGGAACTGTCGGCCGGGCTGTCAGCATTCTGGGCGGCGATCGCGATGCTGTTGCAGATGGTCACGCAGCGCCCCATCATCGCCTGGTTCCGCGGCCAGCAGGTTGCCCCGGAAGCGCGACGCGGCTGGCGCGACGCCATAAGCGGCCTGGAAGACGGCGCCCGCAACATGATAGGCATCGCCATCGCGTGCGGCACCGCCGGCCTGATCGTCGGCGCTATCACGCTTACCGGCCTGGGCCTGCGCATGACGGCGTTCGTCGAGCTGGTCTCGATGGGCAACGTGCTGTTGATGCTGATCTTCACCGCCGCGGTCTGCCTGGTGCTGGGGCTGGGCATGCCGACCACAGCCAACTACATCCTGATGGCGACCCTGATGGCGCCTGTGGTCGTGGAGCTCGGTGCGCAGAACGGACTGGTGATACCGCTGATTGCCGTGCACATGTTCGTGTTCTATTACGGCATCATGGCCGACATCACCCCACCGGTGGGCCTGGCGACTTTCGCCGCGGCCGCGATTTCGGGCGAGGATCCCATCAAGACCGGCGTCCAGGGCGTGACCTACGCAATGCGTACCGCAGTGCTGCCGTTCATGTTCGTGTTCAATCCGCTGCTGCTGTTGATCGACGTGCACGGCTGGGCCGAACTGGTGCTGGTCGTAGTGGGGGCCACGCTGGCTTCTCTCACTTTCGCGGCGGCCACCCTGGGCTGGATGCGGGTGCGCTGCACCGTGTTCGAGATCTGCGTCCTGCTGCTCGTCACGTTCATGCTGTTCCGTCCGGACTGGTTCATGAACCACCTGGCAGACAAGTATGTCGACCGGCCCCCCGCCGAAATGGCCGCCATCGCCGCCGATATGCCCGACGGTGGGCGCCTCGTGGCAGTGCTCCAGGGCATGAACATCGAAGGGGACGAGCTGACCAAGACCGTGGCCGTGGCCTTGCCCGCATTGCCTGAAGGCGATACCAGCACCGGCGTGGCCGCAGGGCGCAAGCGCCTGAGCGAGGCAGGCCTGATGGTCACCGCCCTGGGCGACCAGGTGCAGATCGGCGCCGTGCAGTTTGGCAGCCGCGCGCGCCGCGCGGGCTGGGAACAAGGATGGGATGTGGTCAGCGTCAAGACGCCTAATCCGCACCGCCTGTCGGAGTTCTGGGTATACGTGCCCGCGCTGGGACTGCTGTTTTTGGTCTGGGCCATGCAGGGCCGCCGCGAAAAGCGGCAGAACGCGGGCCTGGCGGCAGCCTGATCCGGCATGCCGGCGGCCGGGGCGCCGCCGCCGGCGCGCCCCGGCTCAGCCGGGCCGGATCATCAAGGGGCCTGAAATCCAGCCGGATTTCAGGCCCCTTTTCTATTGCCACGTGCAATCGCTGTGCGCGCCGGCCCGGCCGCGCGGCACTTCCTGACCGCCTGGATCCGGGCCGAACGCTACAACACCGGCGACAGCACCGGTTGCTTGGGCCTCACGTCGAGCGCGCGGCCTTTGCGCGCACGCTTGCCCACGTACGGTTCCAGCGCGGCGCCAGCCAGGACGTCTTCGGTAAGCTTGTTGCGGTAGATGCCCGTGGCTCGCAGGCCTGCGGCGCCCAGCGGGACGGTCTGAGCCAGTTTGTCGGCACCGTCCAGCCCCATCAGGATGGTCCCGCGGCCGCCCCCTGACAGCACCTTGACCTCGTCCAGCCCGAACACCAGGAATTTGCCCTTGGCCGACAGCAGCGCCAGCTGCAGCGCGCCTTCGAACAGCGGCACCGGACGCAACAGCGCGTCGCCTGCTTCGAGCGTGATGAACTGCTTGCCGGCACGTTGCCGCGACATCATGTCACCGTGCCGAACCGCGAAACCGAAGCCGCGCTGCGTGGCCAGCAGCCAGCGGCTGTCTGCTCCCGCCACCACGCTGTGCACGATGCGAGTGCCTGGTCCCAGGTCGATCATGGAAGTCACCGGCTGGCCGTCGCCACGCGCCGACGGCAGGCCCGCCACGGGCACCGAGTACACGCGCCCGTTGTCGCCGATGGCAATCAGGGTATCGGTGGTACGGCATTCGAAAGCGCCATAAAGCGCATCGCCCTGCTTGAACCCGAACTGCGATGCATCGTGGCCATGGCCCTGACGCGCCCTCAGCCAGCCCTTCTGAGACACGATGACAGTGACGGGCTCGTCGACCACCTTGGTCTCCAGCACCGCGCGTTCGGCCGTTTCGATCAGGGTGCGCCGATCGTCGCCATACTGCTTCGCATCGGCTTCGATTTCCTTGATCAGCAGTCGCTTCAGCGAGGCGGGATTGTCGAGCAGGTCCTGCAGGCGGCCCTGTTCGGCACGTTTGTCGGCCAGTTCCTGCTCGATCTTGAAGCCTTCCAGGCGCGCCAATTGCCGCAGCCGCATTTCGAGTATGTCTTCGGCCTGGCGCTCGGAAAGCGAAAACCGCTGCATCAGCGCTGTCTTGGGCTCGTCGGACTCGCGTATGGTCTGGATGACCTCGTCGACATTCAGGTACACCACCATGCGCCCTTCCAGCACATGGATGCGGTCGACGACCTTATCCAGGCGGTGCCTGGTACGACGCACCACGGTGTCGGTGCGGAATGCAATCCACTCGGTGAGGATGCCGCGCAAGCCCTTCTGCCGCGGTCGACCATCCGTGCCGATGCACACCAGGTTGATGGGAACGCTGCTTTCCATGCTGGTTTGCGCCAGCAGCGTGTTGACGAACTCGTCGCGGTCGACGCGCGAGGTCTTGGGTTCGAACACGAGCCGCACGGCGGCGTCCTTGCCCGATTCGTCGCGCACGGCATCGAGCAGATTCAGCATGACGGCCTTGGCCTGCTGCTGGTCTGCGGTGAGGCTTTTCTTGCCCGCCTTCACCTTGGGGTTGGTGATTTCCTCGATTTCTTCCAGCACCTTCTGCCCCGAGGTGCCGGGTGGCAGTTCATACACCACGAGCTGCCACTGCCCACGCGCCATTTCCTCGAACCGCCAGCGGGCCCGCGCCTTCAGCGAACCGCGGCCGCTGGCATAAATATTGGATATATCGGCTGCCGGGGTGATGATCTGGCCCCCGCCCGCGAAGTCGGGACCGGGCACCATGCCGTACAGCTCTTCGTCGGTCAGCTTGGGCTGTTTGATGAGCGCCACGCAGGCCTGCGCCACCTCGCGCAAGTTGTGCGACGGAATCTCGGTGGCCATGCCGACGGCAATGCCCGAAGCCCCGTTGAGCAGCATCACCGGCAGCCGCGCGGGCAGCATCTGCGGTTCCTGCTGGCTGCCGTCATAGTTGGGCGCGAAATCGACCGTGCCTTCGTCGAGTTCGTCGAGCAGCAGGCGGGAAAACGGCGTCAGCCTAGCCTCGGTGTAGCGCATGGCCGCTGCGTTGTCGCCATCGCGCGAGCCGAAGTTTCCGTGCCCGTCGATCAGCGGGTAGCGCAACGAGAAATCCTGCGCCATGCGCACCATGGCGTCGTACGCGGCCTGGTCGCCGTGCGGATGGTACTTGCCCAGCACGTCACCCACCACGCGGGCCGACTTGACGGGCTTGGCGCCGGGCCCCAGCCCCATGTCCTGCATGGCATAGAGAATGCGGCGCTGGACGGGCTTCTGGCCATCGCCCACATCGGGCAAGGCGCGGCCCCGCACGACGGAAACGGCATAGTCCAGGTATGCCTGTTCGGCGTACCGGGCCAGCGTGATGGCGTCATCGGCTTCGCTGGCGGCCGCGTCGAACAGGCCGGGTTGATTGCTGTCTGTCATTGGTTTTCGGATTTGCTAAAGGCGTGTAAACAGGCGTGGCGGTCAGATATCGAGCTCGGCCAGGTTGCCCTTTTCTTCGATCCAGGCGCGCCGTTGCGACGACTCGCCCTTGCCCATCAGCATGTCGAACATGCGGGTGGTGTCTTGCGGAGTAAGGCTGCCATACCCTACCGGCAGCAGCCGGCGCGTGTCCGGGTTCATGGTGGTTTCCCACAGCTGCTCGGGATTCATCTCACCGAGCCCCTTGAAGCGGCTGATGCTCCAGGCACCTTCGCGCACGCCTTCTTTGCGCAGCTTGTCCTGCGCGGCCTCGAGCTCGCCGCTATCCAGACAATATATCTTGCGCGCGGGCCGCTTGCCCTGGGCCGGCACATCAAGGCGGAACAGCGGCGGCTTGGCCACGTACACATGGCCAGCCTCGACCAGGCGGGGAAAATGGCGGTAGAACAGCGTCAGCAGCAATACCTGGATGTGCGAACCGTCGACATCGGCGTCTGACAGGATGCAGATGCGCCCGTAACGCAGGCCAGACAGGTCGGGCGTGTCGTCGGGTCCGTGCGGATCGACACCGATTGCCACGGCAATGTCATGGATTTCGTTGTTGGCGAACAGGCGGTCGCGGTCGACTTCCCAGGAATTGAGCACCTTGCCGCGCAGCGGCAGAATGGCCTGGAATTCCTTGTCGCGACCCATCTTGGCGGATCCCCCGGCCGAATCGCCCTCGACCAGGAACACTTCGGTGCGGCTGGCGTCGGATGATTCGCAATCGGTGAGCTTGCCGGGCAGCACGGCCACGCCCGAGCTCTTGCGCTTTTCGACCTTCTGGGCAGAGCGGGCGCGGGCCTGCGCCTGCCGGATGGCGAGCTCGGCCAGCTTCTTGCCATATTCCACATTGCTGTGCAGCCACAGGTCGAGCGCGCCTTTGGCAAAGCCCCCGACCAGCCGCACGGCATCGCGGCTGTTCAACCGCTCTTTGATCTGGCCCTGGAACTGCGGGTCGAGCACCTTGGCCGACAACACGAAGCTGGCACGGGCGAACACGTCTTCGGGCAGCAGCTTGACACCCTTGGGCAGCAGGCCGTGCAGTTCGGCAAAGCCTTTCACGGCGGCATAAAGGCCTTCGCGCAAGCCCGATTCGTGGGTGCCGCCCGCCGGGGTGGGAATCAGGTTCACGTATGACTCGCGCACGGCATTGCCGTCTTCGGTCCAGGCCACCACCCATTGGGCGCCCTCGCCATCGGCGAAGGTTTCGTGGTCGGCATCGGCGTATTGCTGGCCTTCGAAGAACGGCACCATCAGCTCGGCCCCGGCCAGCGACTCGGCCAGATAGCCCCGCAAGCCGTCGGCGTATTGCCAGGTTTTCACATCGCCGGTCTTTTCGGTGACGAGGGTCACCTTCACGCCGGGCAGCAGCACGGCCTTGCTGCGCAGCAAGTGAGTGAGTTCGTTCAGCGGGATATGCGGGCTGTCGAAATACTTGGGATCGGGCCAGACGCGAACACGCGTGCCCGATTTCTTGCGGCCCGCCTCGGAATACGGCGCCAGCGGCTCGGCGACGTCGCCGCCCTGGAACACCAGGCGGTGAGTCGCGCCTTCGCGCCAGACGACGACTTCCAGCCGGCTGGCCAGCGCGTTGGTGACGGACACGCCGACCCCGTGCAGGCCGCCCGAGAACGCGTACGCGCCGCCGCCCTGTTTGTCGAACTTGCCGCCGGCATGCAGCCGCGTGAACACGAGTTCCACCACCGGCGCGTTTTCTTCGGGGTGCAGGCCGACGGGTATGCCGCGGCCGTCGTCCTCGATGGACACGCTGCCATCGGCATGCAAAGTGACCTGGATCTGCTTGCCGTAACCCGCCAATGCCTCGTCGGCCGCGTTATCGATGACCTCTTGCACCACATGCAAGGGATTTTCGGTGCGGGTGTACATGCCCGGGCGCTGGCGAACGGGCTCCAGCCCCTTCAGAACGCGGATGGACGCTTCGGTGTAACGTGGTGTAGCCAAGTTATCCCCAACATCTGTGGAAAAAAACCGACATTTTACGGACAAGTCTAGATTCTGCGCGGCCTGAGGTGGGTTGCGCACGACCTGACCAGCCCTGAATTCGGTACGATGAGAAGTCTGCAGCCGGGCTGCCGCGGCCCAACCGGCCGGCGGTCCCCGAGGCCGCGCCGCCACATCCTACACAAAAGCGGCGAACCCTGTTGTTTTCAACAGTGGTATGCTTGAATCCTTATCCTTCAGTAGAACAAACGGCAGAGCCGCGCGATGCGGCCCATGCTGCTGAACCGAGAATCACCATGAGCGAGCAAATCAAGAACGTCAGCGACGCAAGCTTCGATGCCGATGTGATCAAGTCCAGCCAGCCCGTGCTGGTCGACTACTGGGCCGCCTGGTGTGGTCCGTGCAAGATGATTGCCCCCATCCTCGAAGAAGTCGCCACTGAATACGCGGGCCGCCTGACGGTCGCCAAGCTCAATGTCGATGAAAACCAGGATACCGCCGCCAAATATGGCATCCGCGGCATCCCCACGCTGATGCTCTTCAAAGACGGCCAGGCCGCCGCGACCAAGGTCGGCGCGCTGTCCAAGTCGCAACTCACCGCTTTCCTGGACGGCGCGTTGTAAACTACGCGCCGTGAACCGCGCGCCGGCCCGGCCGGCGCCCATGTACCGCGCGGGCCCGTCCGTGGCCCGCCGCCAAAGCCCTTCTTTGATATCCCCCTTTCACCGCGATGCACCTCAATGAACTGAAGGCGCTGCACGTCTCGCAGCTGCTGGAAATGGCCGCCGGCCTTGAAATCGAAAACGCCAACCGCTTGCGCAAGCAAGAGCTGATGTTCGCCATCATGAAACGGCGGGCCAAGCAGGGCGAGCAGATTTTCGGCGATGGCGTGCTGGAAGTGTTGCCCGACGGCTTCGGCTTCCTGCGCTCGCCCGAGACCTCGTACCTGGCCAGCACCGACGACATCTATATTTCGCCGTCGCAGATTCGCCGTTTCAACCTGCACACCGGTGACTCCATCGAAGGCGAAGTGCGTACGCCGAAAGACGGCGAGCGCTACTTCGCACTCGTGAAGGTCGACAAGGTCAATGGCGTGGCGCCCGAGGCGATCAAGCATCGCATCATGTTCGAGAACCTGACGCCGCTGCATCCCAACCAGCCCATGCGGCTGGAACGCGACATCAAGAGCGAAGAGAACCTGACCGGGCGCATCATGGACATCTTCGCGCCCATCGGCAAGGGGCAGCGGGGCCTGATCGTCGCCAGCCCCAAGTCGGGCAAGACGGTCATGATGCAGCACATCGCGCATGCCATCACCACCAACTACCCTGACGCCGTCATGATCGTCCTGCTGGTCGACGAGCGTCCCGAGGAAGTCACCGAAATGCAGCGCACCGTGCGCGGCGAAGTCGTGGCGTCCACCTTCGACGAGCCGGCCACCCGCCACGTGCAGGTCGCTGAAATGGTCATCGAGAAGGCCAAGCGCCTGGTCGAGATGAAGAAAGACGTGGTGATCCTGCTGGACTCCATCACGCGTCTGGCGCGCGCCTACAACACCGTGGTGCCGGCCTCGGGCAAGGTGCTCACCGGCGGTGTGGACGCCAACGCGTTGCAGCGGCCCAAGCGCTTCTTCGGCGCGGCGCGCAATCTCGAAGAAGGCGGATCGCTCACCATCCTCGGTACGGCCCTGATCGAAACCGGCAGCCGCATGGATGAAGTCATCTACGAAGAATTCAAGGGCACCGGCAACTCCGAAGTGCACCTCGAGCGCCGCCTGGCTGAAAAGCGCGTCTACCCGGCCATCAACCTGAACAAGTCGGGTACCCGCCGCGAAGAACTGCTGATCAAGCCCGAGCTGCTGCAAAAGGTCTGGGTGCTGCGCAAGTTCATTCACGACATGGACGAAGTCCAATCGATGGAATTCATCCTGGACAAGATGCGCGCCACCAAGACCAACTCCGAATTCTTCGACATGATGAAGAAATAAGGCCGGTCCCGCTGCGCGATCCCCTTGCTGGCGGCCCACGGGCCGCCAGATTCGTTTCTTGCCGGCGGGGCGGGCATCAGTGTTCGATGTAGTCGTCCACGGCTTTCGGGCGAGGCAGCGGCCGGGTCTCGACCGGCTGGAGTTTGGGGTCGTCCCAAGAGCCGGTTACCGTGTATTCCACGGTCATGGCATGCGCCAGCGGCTGCTTCAGCAACCATTGGGTCAAGAACGCGCCCAGCCCGATCAGCGGGTTCACCGCCAGAGCGGTCACCACCGCCGCACCGCTCGCGTCCAGGTTGGGGATGACCACTGCGCGCAAGTTCCATTGCTCGTCGACGATATCGGTGTCGCCGGCGAGCACAATGGTGGCTACCGAGCTGCTCAGCTTGTAGCCTTCGGTGTGCACGATGCCGCGGTCCAGCTTCATGTCGCCCCGTATGGTGTCGAAGGGGAACCCCTCGCGCATCAGATTGGCGGGATTGAATTCCAGCTTGGCCAGACGTTGCACCGACTGCAGCGACAGCAGCTCGAGCAGGCGCGCGCTGCGTGAATTCACGCTCAGCAAGCGGCCCTTGTCGAGACTCACGCGTGCATCGCCCTGGATATTGGCCAGATCATGCGTCCAGGGGAAGTCACGCCAGGTAAACGTGCCCTGCACGCTGCCCCTGCCCTCGGCCACGACCTGCGGGTAGCCGATGGCATCCAGGAAAGCGCCCAGGTTGTCGAACTGGCCCCGGGCGTCGACGGTCAGGCCCCGCTGAGCTCCGTCGAGACGCCAATTGCCGGTGGCCTCCAGCGTGGCCGGCGGGCTGGATATGCGCAGCGTGTCGAGCTGCCACGATTTGCCGCGCGCCAGATTGGTGCCCACCACCTCCAGCGTACCCAACGGGTGCCCATAAAGCGAAAACTGTTCGGCCCGAAGGTCAATGGCCGGAATATCGGAAAGCTCGTCGGTCGAGACTTCCGTCTCGCCGGACTCGGCCTGCGCCTTGTCTCTTTCGCCCAGCGCCAGATGCGTCAGGCGCGCGGTGACCTGTCCCGCGATACTGCCGGACGCCTCCTGCCAGGCCAGCGTGCCGGCCGCCTCCCGGGAATCGAGCTTGACCTGCCATTGCTGCGGGGCAGGCCGGGTGGCGTTGAGCTTCAGCTGGTGCACCGACCAGCCGCTTGCACGCAGTTCATCGGTCTGCAGGTCCAGCCGGTTGAGCGGGGGCAGTACCGGCGGACGGGGCCTGCCGGCGCCCTTGCCGGCCTTGGTGGACGGCGCGGCTTCGTTCGCCACGGTTTCCCAGCCATCAAGATCGAGCGTGGGCAGCTGGATGTCGGCCGCCATGCCAGTGGCGGGCAGATTGGGCGCGCGATTCACCGCCAGGGCGCCGCGTGAAAAATACGGCGCGCCACGAGGCGCAGCGCGGTCGTGCTCGAGCAGCAGCGCCAGTTCAGAGCCCAGATTCACCGACAATTGGTCGCGTCGGCCGGCCGCCGCCTTCACTGGCTGCCAGCGCGCCGTCAGGTTTCGGACGTCGGAAGCCGCTTTGCCGACTGGTGCCGGCATGTCGATGGCCAGCCCGGCGAGGTCGGACTCCACTGAAATGTCGAGCACATGCGCGGCCCCGTAGCCCAATTGACCGCGATAGCGTGTCTGGCCGGAAAGACGCTCGAGCACGCGATGGTTGCCCAACTGCGCAAGGCCCGCGGCCGGCAAGGTGCCTGCGATGCGCAAGGCGTCGCCATTTTGCTCGAGCCGGCCCGTGATCGTGGCCGGCCCCCCCAGAAACTCGGCGTGCAGCCCTTCAGTATGCAGCCCGCGCTCGGAAAACCGAAGTTCACCCCGCAACTGCCGGAGCATGGGCATTTCCGGCACAAATCGGAACGTGCTGTCGGCCATTGCGATGCGTCCGTCCACCCGCGTGTCTTCGGCATTGAGCAGGGGCACCTCGAGCTTCAGGCCCACCTCCCACTGCCCGCTGCCCTCGGCGGATTCGAGCGCGCCATCGAGCAACTCGCCCAGCGGCGAATGGGCGGCCAGCGCCAGATAGGCCGGTACCGAGCCGGACGTCTGGCCATCGACATGCAGGATGGCCCGGTGTTCCATATCGGGAATGGAAGCGGTGACCGCGCCGAGCGTCACCGTATGCCCGTCGCCAGTATGCGCGATTGCGCCGCCGGGGCTGTCGAGCGTGAGGCCCACCTTGTCCACCGCAAAGTTGCCCGAGAGGTTCTCGAGCCGCGGCCAAGCCTTGGTGTTGCCGTGAGCCGGCGCGTAGTCGACGATAGCGCCCGCATATGCCCCGGCAATGCGGAATTCCCCCACGTCGCCAGGGTCTTCGAAGGGAAACTCGTCCAGGTCGCCCTTCACCCTGACGGCGGCGTTGCGGGCCTCTCCGGCGGGCAGCCCTTGCGCCAGCCATTCGCGCGCATCGGCATCGACCTCGAGCGGCAGGTATTTGTAGATGGCGGGCATGGACGCGCGCGCGAGATTGCCCTGGAAATCGGCTGTGCCCGCCGCCGTCTTGCCCTGGCTGCTCCAGCGCCCATGCAGGCGTGCGTCGAGATCGGCATTGACGATGTCGAGCTGGCGCACATCGATGACCGCGGGCTGTGCTTCGGGCCGCCGCAGGCTGGCATCGACCCGCACCGTATCGGCTTGCAGCAACGCCGGGTCGAACAGCGAGGGCAGATTCAAGCGCAGGCCGGCGAACTCGCCGCGCATCGCCAGGCCAGCGCCCTCGTCTCCGCGCGCCAGCGGCACATCGGCGAACTGAACCACATCGCCCGGCGCCCCTTGCAGGCGCAGCGTGCCTTGGTCCAGCCCGACCCAGGTCGCGGCGTCGGGCGCCTGCCACCGCAAACCACGCAATGCGGCATCGAGCGTGAGATCGGTGACCGATCCGTTGTCGAGGTCTACCCAGGCGCGCGCCGCCGCGCGTCCGGCCATCTGTGGCACCGGCAGCCAGGGCGCCCAGGCCGAGGGCTCGGCATCATTGATCTCGGCGTAGAGCTCGCCAGTCCAGCGCTGCCGTCCTTGCCAAAGCGGATTGCGCGTCAGGCGGCCACGCACGGAAACGTCGCGCGCTAGCGCGGCGGGGGGCTCGGCGCGAAGGGCGAAGCGATGCGCCAGTGCGCCGTTGTACAGGCGCAGGCTGACCTTCGCCAGCGTCACCGGCGGTGCCTGGCGGTAATCATCCTGCCAATGCACGGTCGCCCCGATCAGGGCCAGGTCGCGCTGCTTTCCCAGCCAGGTCAGCAGCCGTGATGAACTGGCCGCATCATGCTCAGCGTCGAGATCCACCGCCTGGCCGGCGATCCAGAGGTGGTTGTCGGCGTCGCGGCGCACTTGCAATTCGGGTCCGTCGACGCGCAGGCTGAGCAAGGTGGGCGATAACAGCAGCACACTGCGCCATCCCAGCACGGCCGACACCGAGGGCAGAGTCACCACGGGCGTCGTGTCGTCGGCATAGATGGACAATGCGCTGAGGGTGAGCGTAGGGTTGAGCCCGCGCCAGTCGGCCGCCAGGTGGCCGATCTCAACGCGCGCACCCAGCGCCTCGCTCGCGTAGGCTTCGATGCGCGGCCGCCAGTTGTCGATCTGCGGCAGAACCCAGTAGCGCAACCCGAGCAGCACAGCAGCCGTCAGTACATAAACGGCCAGGACAAACCAGCAAAGGTAACGGGTGGCTTTGGCAGGCAGAGACACAGAACAGTGGGCAGGGGCAGGCGTCTTGGGGTATCGTCCCCTTATACCTGAAACGCGCCTTTCCGTCTGCCTCTTCGCCCCATGTCTGCTTCCCTGCTTGCCCCCGCCCTGGCCTGGTCGGGCTACCTGCGTCGCCGGATCGATACCCGTCCCGACCTGGCCGCCTGGCTGGAAACCGCCGCCCGTCATCCCGTCACGTCCAATGCGCTGGCAGCCTGGCAAGCCGAGCTGGCCGGCGCTGATGCGTCCGAGATCCTGCCGGTGCCCCAGTGCCGAGAAATTCTGCGCAAGCTGCGCGAGCGGGTGTTCACCGCCCTGCTGGTGCGCGATATGGCCGGGCTGGCCAGCCTGGAAGAGGTCGTGGGCGCCATGTCTGCCCTGGCAGACATGGCCGTGGCGGCAGCGTATCGCAGTGTGGCCACCGAACTGGCAGCCGTGCATGGCGTGCCGCGCGACCCTGCCTCGGGCGCCGCCCAGGAAATGCTGATACTGGGCATGGGCAAACTGGGCGGCCGGGAACTGAACGTCTCGTCGGACATCGACCTGATCATGCTCTACGGCGAGGAAGGCGACACCGAGGGGCCACGCCGCATCAGCCACCACGAGTTCTACGGCAGGCTGACACGCCGCATGATGCCGGTACTGTCTGAAGCCGACGCCCACGGGCAGGTGTTCCGCACCGACCTGCGGCTGCGCCCCGACGGCGACTCCGGCCCGCCGGCCTGGAGCCTGGACGCGCTGGAACATTACCTGGTGGCGCAGGGCCGAGAGTGGGAACGCTACGCATGGCTGAAGGCGCGCCTGATTCCGGCGCAGGCCTACGCCGACAGCGATGCCCAGGCGCAGGCGCGCCAGCTTGAAAGCCTGCGCGTGCCTTTTGTGTATCGCAAGTATTTCGACTTCGATGCGCTGGCGTCGTTGCGCGCGCTGCGGGAACGAATCCGCCAGGATTGGCAGCGCCGCGCACTGGCGCGCAACGGGATCGACAGCGCCAACAACATCAAGCTGGGCGACGGCGGCATACGCGAAATCGAGTTCGTCGTGCAGTTGTTCCAGTTGATTCGTGGCGGCCGCATGCCCTCACTGCAGCGGCGAGGCCTTCTCGCGGCCCTGGGTGCCGAGCGCGACGCGGGCCTGATCAGCGCCCCGGACGCGCAGCACCTGGAACAGGCCTATCGGTTCCTGCGCCGTGTGGAACACATGCTGCAATACCGCGAAGACGAGCAGACCCATCTGCTGCCAGGCGAGCCGGCGCAGCGTGCCCAGCTTGCCAGCGCCATGGGCATGGAACCGGAGGCGTTCGAGCGCACGCTGGCCGAGCACCGCCACTTCGTGGCCCGGATGTTCCGCAATGCCTTCCGCCTGGCGGGCATGGGCGATGACGATGCGGGCGACCCCGCGCCATGCGCCGCTGACGCTTCCGGCAGCGAGCCGGCCGATTCCGACCACGATGCCGAAAGCCGCCTGGCCGCGCAGATACGCCAGGCCTACGGCGACGAGGCCGACGAACTGCTGCGCCGCGCCGAGTCGCTGCTGGATAGCCACCGGATACGCGCCTTGCCGGAAAGCAGCCGGCGACGCCTCGAGACGCTGTTGCCGGCCGCCGTGCAGGCCGCGCAGCAGACTCCGGCGCCGCGCGAGGCGACCATCCGCCTGTTCGACCTGATTGAAACCATCGCGCAGCGCAGCGCCTATCTGGCTCTGCTGGCTGAGTATCCCGACACACTGGCGCGGGTCGCGCGCATGGTGGCCGCCAGCCCCTGGGCGGCGCAGTATCTCACCCAACACCCCCTGCTGCTGGACAGCCTGATCGATTGGCGCACTCTGTTCCAGTCGCTGGATTTCGCCCAGATCTCGCAGCAGTTGTCGGCCGATCTCGATGCCTGCACCCTGCCCGATGGCGAGCCGGACATCGAACGGCAGATGAACCTGATGCGAGACGTGCAGCGCCAGGTGAGTTTCCAGTTGCTGGCCCAGGACCTCGAAGGGCAGCTCACCGTAGAAAAACTGGCCGATCAGTTGTCGGCCCTGGCCGACATGCTGCTCGCCGAGACCGTGCGGCGCGTCTGGCCGGTGGTCAACCGCGAGCCGGGCGCCGAGCCTCACTTCGCCGTCATCGCCTATGGAAAGCTGGGCGGCAAGGAACTGGGCTACGCCTCCGACCTGGACCTGGTATATCTGTTCGATGATCCGCGGGATGACGCGGCCGAGATCTATGCCAAGCTGGGGCGGCGGATGACTTCCTGGCTGTCCACCATGACGTCGTCGGGCCGGCTGTACGAAACCGATCTGCGCCTGCGTCCCGATGGCGAAGCCGGACTGCTGGCGGTATCGGTCGAGGCATTCGAGCAATACCAGCTCAAGCATGCCTGGGCCTGGGAACACCAGGCGCTCACCCGGGCGCGCTACGCTGCCGGCGACACCGCCGTGGGCGCCCGATTCGAGCGCATACGCGCCGAGGTGCTGGTGCAGCCGCGCGACACCGCCGCGCTGCACGCCGAAGTACTCGCCATGCGAGACAAGATCAGCGCGGGCCACCCCAACCATAGCGGCGACTTCGACCTGAAGCACGACCGAGGGGGGATGGTCGACGTAGAGTTCGTGACCCAGTACCTGGTACTGTGCCACGCCGCCACGCATCGCGTCCTGGTGAACAACCTGGGCAACATCGCGCTCTTGCGGCTCGCTGCGGAAGCGGGCCTCATTCCCGCAGACCTGGCACAGCAGGCCGGCGACGCCTATCGCACCCTGCGCCGCGCGCAACACCAATTGCGCCTGCAGGGCACCGAGAAAGCCCGTGTGCCCCAGGACCAGCTGGTGAACGAGCGCGCAGCCGTGCATGCGCTGTGGACATACGTGTTGGGCGAGGCGCCCGCTGCCGCCCCTGCAACACCGCACAAGTCAGCGTAAAATAAGGAGTTTTCCGCTGCGATACGGTTGTTTAAATGTCTGAACTCGTGCGTCCCAAACTCGAATTGCCCGAAGGCCGCAGCAAAGTGCTGCTGCACTCCTGCTGCGCGCCCTGTTCCGGCGAAGTCATGGAAGCCATGCAGGCGTCGGGCATCAACTATTCCATCTTCTTCTACAACCCGAACATCCATCCGGTCAAAGAGTACGAGATCCGCAAGCAGGAAAACATCCGTTTCGCAGAGAAGCATGGCATCGAATTCATCGACGCCGACTACGACATGGACAATTGGTTCGAGCGCGTCAAGGGCCTGGAACACACTCCTGAACGCGGCGAACGCTGCACGGTGTGCTTTGACATGCGCTTCGAGCGCACGGCGCTCTATGCCCACGAGCACGGCTTCGACACCATATCCAGTTCACTGGGTATCTCGCGCTGGAAGGATATGAACCAGATCAACGGTTGCGGCGTGCGCGCGGCGGCCCGCTACGATGACCTGGTCTACTGGACCTACAACTGGCGCAAGGGCGGCGGCTCGCAGCGCATGATAGAAATTTCCAAGCGCGAGAATTTCTACCAGCAGGAATACTGCGGCTGCGTGTATTCTTTGCGCGACACCAACCGCCATCGGCGTTCGCAGGGCCGCGAGCGCATACACATTGGCGTCAAGTTCTACGGCAAAGACCAGCTGGTCGACAAGACCACCTTGCAGGACTGACGCTTTTGCCCGCGCCTGCCGCCTGAGCGCGCCGCCAGGCGCCCGGCGGCGCGCCTGGACTAGCGTCGAAGCGACTCCCAGGCTTTCATCAGTCGTTTCACCGACACCGGCATCGGGGTGCGCAGTTCCTGTGCGAACAAGGCGACACGCAATTCCTCGAGCAACCAGCGGAATTCGTCCAGCTTGGGATCGGGCGCCCCCTTCAGCGCCACGCGCGCGCGCTGATACTGGGTGAGCAGCGGCGCCATATCGGACATCAGCCTGCCATCGCGCGCCGGGTCGGCACGGAGCTTGTCGATACGCGCCACGGCGGCTTTCAGGTAGCGCGGATAATGCGCCAATTGCGCGTGAGGCGTATCGCGGACGAACCACTTGGGCATCAGTGCCCCGAGCTGCTGCTGCAGATCGGCATAGGCCGCGGCGTGCGGCTTGGCCTGCGGCAGCTTGCGCTGCAGGGCTCCGTATTCGACCAGCACGGCATGGGCCAGGCGCGCGGCTTCCTGGGCCAGCAGGCCCAGACGCCCCTTGCCTTCCTGGCGGCGCGCCTCGAAAGCCTGTGCATCGGCCGGCCAGGGTTCGGCCAGGCAAGCCTGCGCCAGAGCACAGTCGATGATCTGGTCGCGCAGGTCTTCCTGCGTACCCAGGTTCATGTACAGCATGCTCATTTTGGTCAGGTCGGGCAGGTTCTTTTCCAGGAACTTCACCTGGTCGCGCAGGCCCAGCCGGAACAGGCGCAGCAGCCCTGCACGGTGATGCCGCCGGGCCTCGTCGGGGTCGTCGAAGACATCCAGGTCGCAATGGGCGCCGCGATCGACCAGCGCCGGATAGCCGATCACCGACTGCCCCTTGCGGCGGATTTCCATGATGTCGGGCAAGGCTCCGAAAGACCACGAAGTGAGGTTTTCGTGCGCCAGCGCCTGCGCCACGCCCGCGTCGCGCACCGCCAACTGCTGGAACGTGGCCTGCGCCTGTTTGCCGAATTCGGCCTTCAGCTGGGCCAGGTTGCGGCCGGCGGCAAGCATGCGGCCATGCTCGTCCACCACCTTGAAGTTCATGAACAGGTGCGCCGGCAGCGTCTCGAGTTTGAAGTCCGCGGGCGCCGGGCGCACCTGCACCTGGGCCCACATGTCGTTGATCAATGCGTCGAGCAGCCCAACCTGGGGATCATCGAGCCGTTCGTACCAGCGTTCATAGAACCCCGCGGCATAGTCGGGCAGCGGCACGCAATGGCGCCTGAGTTTCTGCGGCAGCGACTTCAACAGCAGGTGCACCTTTTCTTTCAGCATGCCGGGCACCAGCCACTCGCAACGCGCCGGATCGATCTGATTCAAGGCGAACAGGGGCACAGCGAGCGTCACGCCATCGCGTGGCGACCCCGGTTCGAAATGGTAGTCCAGCGCCATCGACACGCCCTGCCACTCGACCTGCTTGGGGAACACTTCGGTGGTGACGCCGGCTGCCTCGTGGCGCATCAGCTCGTCGCGCGTCAGCAGCAGGGCCGCCGCGGACGCCTTGTCCAGGCCATGCACCCACTTTTCCAGGGCGGTGGTCTGCGAGATGCCCTCGGGCAACAGGCGGTCGTAGAAAGCGTAGATGAGTTCGTCGTCCACCAGAATGTCCGGGCGCCGGGTCTGGTGTTCGAGCTTTTCGATGCCCGCGATCAGCTTGCGGTTGTGCGCAATGAAGTGCAGCCGTGTGTCGATATCGCCCGGCACCAGGGCCTGGCGGATGAACAGTTCGCGCGCGTGCTGCGGGTTGACGCGTCCGTAGTGAACGCGGCGGCCCGAATACACGACCAGCCCGTACAAGGTGGCGCGCTCATTGGCCACAACCTGGCCCGCTTTCTTTTCCCAACGCGGATCGGTCCAGCTGCGCCGCATCAGGTGGGCGCCCGCGCGTTCGAGCCAGGTGGGCTCGATACGCGCTACACAGCGCGCGTACAGGCGCGTGGTCTCGACCAGTTCGGCGGCAACAATCCAGCGGCCGCCCTTTTTCGCCATGCGCGACCCTGGGTGGATATGAAAGCGAATATCGCGCGCGCCGCGATATAGCCCGCCCTCTTCGCCCTTGAACCCGATGTTGCCCAGCAGGCCTGCCAGCAGCGCCATATGCAGCTGCTCGTACGTGGCCTCGGACTGGTTCACGCGCCAGCCCTGCTCGCCGACCAGCGCCGCCAACTGCGTATGCACATCGTGCCATTCCCGCAGCCTGATGGGTGACAGGAAGTTCTGCCGCAGCAGGGCCACCAGCTTGCGTTGCGATGCCTTGTGCTGCACCTGCTCGCCATACCAGCGCCACAGTTTCAGGAAAGAAATGAACTCGGACTTGTCGTCGGCGAATTTGGCGTGCGCGGCCTCGGCGGCCTCGCGTTCGGCCATGGGGCGGTCGCGCGGGTCCTGCACCGACAGCGCCGCGGCGATGATCAGCATCTCGGCCAGGCATTGATGCTCGCGTGCCGCGAGAATCATGCGGCCGATACGGGGATCGACGGGCAGCTTGGCGAGTTGGTGGCCGATACGCGTCAAGGCATAAGACGAACCGGTACGCGCGGCCTCGGCGCCTTCGGCGTCGGTGCTGTCGGAGGCCGACACCAGCTCGATGGCGCCGAGTTCCTGCAACAGATGATAGCCATCGGCGATCGCTCGTCCGGGAGGCGCCTCGACGAACGGAAACTGCTCGATGTCGTCGAGTTTCAGGGATTTCATGCGCAGAATCACTGACGCCAGCGACGAACGCAGCACTTCGGGGTCGGTGAAGGGCGCACGGGTGTTGAAATCCTGCTCGTCGTACAGCCGGATGCACACGCCCGGCCCCACCCGCCCGCATCGGCCGGCGCGCTGGTTCGCCGAGGCGCGGCTGATGGGCTCGATGTGCAGCTGCTCGACCTTGTTGCGCCACGAGTAACGCTTGATGCGCGCCAGCCCGCTGTCGATGACATAGCGGATGCCCGGCACGGTGAGCGAGGTTTCGGCCACATTGGTGGCCAGCACGATGCGGCGAGCGTTGGTGCGCGGGTGGAAGATCTGCTCTTGCTCGGCCTGGGACAGGCGGGCATACAGGGGCAGCACTTCGGTGCCCGCGGGATGCTGTTTGCGCAGTGCCTCGGCCGACTCGCGGATTTCGCGCTCGCCGGGCAGAAACACCAGGATGTCGCCCGGCCCATGCCGCGCGCATTCGGCGACCCCATCGACGATGGCGTCGATCAGGTCGCGTTCTTCGTCGCCGGCCAGCCGCTCGCGGTTTGGCCGCGCCGGCGCGTCTTCATCGGCCTCTTCGGCGCGCACGGGCCGATACCGCAGCTCGACGGGATACAGGCGGCCCGACACCTCAATGACGGGAGCGGGCCGGTCGGGGCCTGCGCCGAAGTGTTCGGCAAATCGGGCGGCATCGATGGTGGCCGATGTGATGATGACTTTCAGGTCGGGACGGCGCGGCAGCAGCTGCTTCAGGTAGCCGAGCAGGAAGTCGATATTCAGGCTGCGCTCGTGGGCCTCATCGATAATCAAGGTGTCATAGCGGCGCAGCAAAGGATCGCGCTGCGACTCGGCCAGCAGAATGCCGTCCGTCATCAGCTTGACCGAGGCATTGGGCCCCGTGCGGTCATTGAAGCGCACCTGATAGCCCACCACTTCGCCCAGCGGCGTGTTCAGCTCTTCGGCGATGCGCTTGGCCACCGACGTGGCGGCAAGCCGCCGCGGTTGGGTGTGCCCGATCATGCGCTGCCGGCCACGGCCGAGTTCCAGGCAGATCTTGGGCAGCTGGGTGGTCTTGCCCGACCCCGTCTCGCCACTGACGATCACCACCTGGTGGCCCTCGATGGCGCGAGCGATCTCGGCCCTCCTGGCGCTGACCGGCAGGTCTTCGGGATAGGCGATGGCGGGAATGGGCCGCTCGGGCCGCGGCGCGGCGCCGCGCGCGGACGGGCGGGAGACTTCAGGCATGTACGGATTATCCTTTGAAGGCCTATTATAAAAACTTGCGATGCCGCCGTTCTGGCGGCCACGACACGGAGCAATGCAATGGATCTGGGAATCACGGGCAGACGCGCGCTGGTGTGCGCATCCAGCAAGGGCCTCGGCCGCGCCTGCGCTCTGTCGCTGGCGCGCGAAGGGGCTCAGGTGGTGATGGTGGCTCGCGGCCGCGAGGCGCTCGAAGCCGCTGCGGCGGATATCCGCCAGCAGACCGGGGCGCAGGTGATTGCCGTGGCCGCCGACATCACCACGCCCGACGGCCGCGCCGCGGCGCTGGCCGCCTGCCCCGATCCCGATATTCTGGTCACCAATGCCGGCGGCCCCAAGCCGGGCGATTTTCGGGACTGGTCGCGCGATGACTGGCTGGCGGCCCTGGACGCCAACATGCTGACGCCCATCGAACTGATCCGCGCCACCATCGACCCCATGATAGAACGCCGTTGGGGCCGCATCGTGAACATTACTTCGGCCACGGTCAAGATGCCGATGGACATCCTGGGCCTTTCGAACGGCGCGCGCGCCGGCCTGACCGGCTTCGTGGCCGGCCTGGCGCGCCAGGTCGCGGCCCATAACGTCACCATCAACAACCTGCTGCCGGGCCCCTTCGCCACCGATCGCCAGACCGAGACGGCGGCCAGGCTCGCCCAGAACACCGGCCGCAGCATCGAAGACATCATCGACGACCGAAAGGCGAAGATTCCCGCGCGGCGGCTGGGCGATCCGGCCGAGTTCGGCGACGCCTGCGCCTTCCTGTGCAGCGCCCAGGCGGGCTACCTCATCGGGCAGAACCTGGTGATGGACGGCGGCCTGTACCCGGGAAGTACCTGATCGCTACCTGATCACGGCGCGCGGCCACGCGGCAGGGCCCGTACCGCCGGGCAAGCACGCAGAAAACTTCACCTGGGGCGTACGGGCCGCGTTGCGGCGGCCCTATAATTTCCGTCAGCGCCGCAGCATTGCCACGGCGGCGCCGGCAGCGCTTCGATGCGCCACTTTTCCAGGAAGCCATCACCTCCATCATGCCAGACCAGGAACCCGACACCGTCTCCGCCCAAGAAGCCCCCGAATTCGCCGCTGCGCAATTCGTCCGATGGTTCCGTGAAGTGGCCCCTTATGTGCACGCATTCCGAGGCAAGACCTTCGTCGTGGCCTTCGGCGGCGAGCTCGTACAAGCCGGTGCGCTGAATGCGCTGGTGCAAGACCTCTCATTGCTGTCGGCGCTGGGCGTGCGGCTGGTACTGGTGCATGGGTCTCGCCCGCAGGTCAATGAACAGCTGCGTCTGAAGGGTTTTACGCAGCAGTTCGACCGCGGCATGGCGCCCACCGACCCGGCCGCGCTCGAATGCGCCAAGGAAGCCGCCGGCGAAATCCGCCTGGACATCGAGGCGGCCTTCAGCCAGGGCCTGCCCAACACCCCCATGTCGCATTCGCACATCCGGGTCATATCGGGCAATTTCGTCACAGCGCGGCCCACCGGCGTGGTGGACGGCGTCGATTACAAGCACACGGGCCAGGTGCGCAAAATCGATGTCGAGGCCCTGAAGTTCGCCATTGAAAAAGGCTCTTCCGTGGTGCTGCTGTCGCCATTGGGGTTCTCCCCCACCGGCGACGCCTTCAACCTGGCCATGGAAGAACTCGCCACCAGCGTGGCCGTCGCCCTGCGCGCCGAGAAGCTCATCTTCCTTTCCAGCTCGGCCGGCGTGCAGGCAGCCGACGGCAGCGTGGACACCGAACTGGCCCGCGTCGATGCCGACGCCTTGCTTGCCAAGGGCGAACTCGACGAAGACACGGCCTTTTACCTGCGTCACGCCTCGCTGGCAGTCAAGCGCGGCGTGGCGCGCGCCCATCTGGTGCCTTTCGGGCTGGATGGCAGCGTGCTGCTCGAAATTTTCACCCACGATGGCGTCGGCACGATGGTCGTCGAAGACACGCTCGACGATCTGCGGCCCGCCACACTGGACGACGTGGGCGCCATCCTGAGTCTGATCGAGCCCCTGGAAGCCGATGGCACCCTCCTGCCCCGGCCGCGCAGCGTGATCGAACGCGAAGTCGAACGCTTCACGGTGCTCGAGCACGACGGCGTGATATACGGCTGCGCCGCGCTGCACCCCTACGCAGACGAACAGATGGCCGAAATGGCGTGCCTCATCGTGCACCCCGAATGGCAGGGATCAGGCGAAGGCGAGATTCTGCTGCGCCACATGGAATCGCGGGCGCGCGCCATGGGCGCGCGGCGCCTGTTCGTGCTGACCACCCGCACTTCGCACTGGTTCATGAAGCGTGGTTTCGTACAGGGCGGCCTGACCGACCTGCCACGAGAGAAGCAGAACAACTACAACCGGTCGCGCAACAGCCTGGTGTTCATCAAGAAACTGTAAACGGCCGGCCCCGCCTCGGGGCGGCCCGCGGGCAAAAAAGGGCTGGTGTCAAGCCCTTCGTACCAATGACTGACGGCATGAAACGGTAAGTGGGACAATAGGTTATCTATTGCGGAGGCGGCTATGGGAGGTCTCAGTATTGTGAGCTAGGAGCCACATAGGAGCGTCGGGAGAGTAAGGGGCATCGTGCTTCGTAGGGCTCGATTGCCTACACAGCGGCGCTTATCGGTTCATCGTAGCCCAATACGTCGTCACTTTTCAGAACAACGAATGCGCAGCTTCGGGCTACGCGCCCGAGGAATCATCCGTTTAGTCAGCGACCAGCATCCGCTCGATTTCGGGTGTGTGGTATTGCTGCAAAGGGATCGGGCGACTCATGCCGGCTGATGAACGCAATGCGCATCAGCCGGCCAGTCGATTTTTCGGATCCACGCTTGGCGTTGGAAAGCGCCACGCTCGGCTTGTCCCCTGATGGAGGACGCGCACAGTCTCATGCAAGCGACCGGGTCAGGCTTCCAACAGGTGCTGCAGGTAATGCGCGACATCGACTGTTTCAATGCCGTGTTTTGCATTGAAGGTGTTGGCCTTGTCCCACCACATCCCATCACCCAGCGCGAAGGCGGCCCGGTAGCGCGTCATGACATCATCAGGAGCCAATGCAAGGTCGGCGCGCAACTTATCCAGCGACCACAGCGTCTTCTCGAACGCATATCCGGTGACGCGCTCGACGACCTCGGCCAACTCGCCATAGGAAATCGTATCGCCGGCCACATACACCACCTCGTTGGCGATGCGCGGCTCGGCCAGCAGTATCTCCGTGGTGAGCCTGCCAATGTCTTCCGGCGTCGTGACCGTGACCCTGGTGTCCCAGGTGCCCAGGCCATGGACAGTCCTGGCGGCAAGGTTCACCACGTCGAACGCCGGCTCGAACAGGAAGCTGGTGAACATGCCGGTGGAGATGATCACCCACTCGGTCTGCTGCTGCGCGCGCAGCAGTTGGCGTACGTCGTATTGCTCGTCGAACACCGGCTGGCCGCTGCCTTGTCCGACCACATCGTAGTCAACGCCGAACTGCCACGGGAAATAGCGCTCGACCTCGGCGTCTAGCGCGGCGCGGGTGATTTTCAACTGCGTGCCGGGGCCAGCGACAAAGCCGGTGCAATTGACTACCGTGCGATAGCGCTCAAACAAGGCTTGCAGGGCGGCGGCATCGCCCGCCAGATCGAAGCCAATGACCTCCACGCCCAACGCCTGCAGGATACCGAGACTTTCGATATCGCCGGGGCGGGAGCTAGAGACAGTCTGCGGTGAGACAACAACCGTGACCGATTGTCGGCGCTCGGCCGCGCGCGGAGCGAGCGCACGCAGCACCGCCATGCCCAGTTGACCGGCGCCAAGGACCAACAGGTCACGGCGATTGGATTCTTTTGCTGACATAGACATAATTTCTCATAATCAAATAAATGAATGATTTCGCACCAGCCCGCGAGAACGGTCAACGAGCGACTCCGTGACGAGAATCACGCAAAATTGTGCTTCCATACTTGTCACATGCATGGAAGTTTAGTTCCATGGCAGTAGATGAAAAAGCGGACAAAGCAACATTCAATATTTGAATAAATGCAATAATTAGTCATTTCAGTCCTGATGCGATGAAGGCTCCAACCCTGGCGCCTTAGCGCGCCCACCCTCACAAGGAGATGTTCACCATGGATAGACTGCAAGCCATGGAGACTTTCGTGCGCGTGATCGAGGCCGGCAGTTTCAAACAGGCTGCCAATACGCTGAACGTGCTTCCCTCAACCGTCACGCGCAACATCAAGGAACTGGAATCGCACCTCGGCACGCGGCTGCTCAATCGCACGACGCGCGCTGTCAGCGCCACCGATGCGGGTCTGCGCTTCTACGACAGTTGCAAGGCGATCCTGCGTGAACTGCAGGAGGCAGAGGCCCAAGCCTCTCAACAAGCCGAAGCGCTGCACGGCACGATCAAGATCGGCACCACCTCGTCGCTGGCGAGGCATTGCCTGATTGCAGCCTTGCCGGCGTTCATGCGCCGCCACCCCCGAGTCGAACTGGAACTGCATCTGTCTGACACCACGGCAGATGTCGTTCGACAGGGACTGGACTGTGTCATCCGCACCGGCACCCTACGCAGCTCACAGTTGGTGGCCCGGCGCATCGGCCGCTTTCACTGGATCGTCTGCGGCGCCCCGGATTACCTTTCGCAGCACGGAACGCCTGACAGCCTGCAGGCCTTGCAACAGCATGTCGCGGTAGGCTACCTCGGCGGCCACGCTGGCCGCCTGGCACATTGGAATTTCCAGGACGGCGCGCAGACCACTGCCATTGCCATGCGGGAATGCATACGCGTTGATGACACCGACGCCTACGTGGAAGCCGGTATCGCCGGCCTGGGCCTGATCCGCGTGGCCAGCTACATGGTGCGAGATCACTTGGCTGCAGGCCGACTGGTCCGTGTGCTGGAGGCGGCGCATGCCGAACCGGAGCCAATTTCCGTTCTTTACCCACACAGCCGGCACCTTTCCCCGGTCGTGCGGGCTTTCGTCGACTGGGGCAGCGAAGTGGTGGCGCGGGCATCAAGCCAGTGGTGATGCAACTGGCCATTGAAGACCTGCGGCTCCACCCTGATTCTGCGCTCTTACAAGTTTTCGATCCTGTGCGATGAAGGCTCCCAGCACGCGGGTGACTACGACTGCCTCAGTCCCCCGGCTGTGCTCGCCAGAATCTCGGCCAGAGAACACGGCGCGCATCCAGTCAAACGCTCGATGTCACCGCTGACGAGGTCATAAGCGCCGCGCGCCTGCCGCGCCTTCATGGATATCACTGCGTCGATAATGACCTCAGGCAGCCCCGCCTTGATCAGCCCGGCTCGCAGTCCTTCGGCGGGCATCACGTTCAAGACGAAAGGACGCTGCACAAGCTGCTCAATCAACCTGCAGACCGTTTCACTGCGCAGGACGTCAGATCCCGTCAACTGATAAATGGCGCCCTCGTGGCCCTCACTGGTCAGTGCAGCGGCTGCCGCTTTGGCCACATCACTGCGCGAAACGAAACTGACGCGACTGTCCGCGAGCGCGGAAAGCCCGCCTGCAGTCAAGGACATCCGCACCTCTTCGGCCAGCGTCTCGGAAAAATAGCTCATTCGCAGAATCGTCCAAGCCGGGATCGTGCTCTTGATCAACGCCTGCTCACTGTGCCAGTACGCCGCGCCAACGGCTGGCTCCTCCTCACGTTGCGTCCCGGTTGCCGACAACAGGAAGACGTGGCCGACCTGGGCGCGTGCCGCCGCATCCAAGGCCGCCAGCATCTGGCGTGAGCGGATCCCCGGCCGCAAATCAGGCCCGGGAATCAAGAGCAGGCGATCCAGGCCCTGATAGGCCGCCACCAATGTCTCGGGTTGGTCGTAGTCGCCCACGCGGCCTGCATAGGCTCGATCGGTCTTGGGCGTGCGCGAAATCGCCACCAGATCTTCGGTCGCGACCGTTTCCACCAATGCCTGGACCACTGCGCTGCCACGCTGGCCACTGGCACCGCTCACACCTATTCTCATCATCACACTCCATAGTTATTTATTGTTCGTTAGGATAAATTGGTTCCTATAATCCAACAAGAACGCACTAATTCATGCGTGAGGTACACCAATGTTCCTGTCGGCACAAAGGAGAAGCCATGGAGAATTTGGAGGCTGAATGTCGCGGCCTGGCAGACGTGATTGCACGCATTGGCGACAAGTGGACGGTCATGGTCTGTGGCCATCTGTCAGAAGGCACCCACCGTTTCAACGCGTTGAAGCACCGTATCCCCGGCATCTCTCACCGGATGCTGACCATCACCCTGCGCGGACTCGAACGCGATGGACTGGTGGCGCGCAAGGCCTATGCCACCGTCCCGCCGAAGGTCGAGTATTGCCTGACCCCATTGGGGCGAAGCCTGACAGAACCTCTGGCAGCCCTGGCAAGTTGGGCGCGAGAGAACCGGCCGGCCCTTGAACAAGCCCGTGCCGCATTTGATCGTCGTACCGCGCAGGACTGACCTGACCTTGTCGGAGAGCAGCGCTGGCGCTGTGAAGTGATGAAGCACGCCGGTAATCAGCGGCGCATGCGAGGCCTCATCCCATCAAGTCGCGCCACTTGGTCATGCGCGCGCCCAGGTCGAGCGTATCGCCATCCACGCTGAAGCGGCCGTCGCCCTGGTGATGGATCAATCGCGTTTCCTTGCGCGCGGCGTCGATCCAGATACGCTGGACCTCCAGCACCCAAAGGTTGTAGCGGCGTGCCCAGCCGTCATCGGCGACGCGGCATTCCAGGTTCGCCCAACACTCGCGCACCAGTGGCGCCTCCACGGTTTGCGCGGATGCGGGTGTCAGGCCGAAATGGGCGAACTTGTCGAGCGACTCGCCCGAGCAGTTGCCGATGTCCACCACCGCCTCGGCCAAATCCACCGTGGGCACGGCCAGCACGCATTCGCCTGTGTCCGACAGGGCGTGATGGCTGTGGTCCCATGGCCCTATGATGGCCCCGACCAGGGGCGGATCGTGCTGCATCATCATGTGGAAGCCCATCGTCATCAGGTTGGCGCGGCCATCGGCATCGCGCGTGGCGACCAGCACGATAGGGCCGGATTCGAGGATGCGGTAGGCCTTTTCGGCAGGCAACTCGTTGAGCATGGTGTGATCTCCTGATGCACCAGAGAGGCACGCAGCATCCAGCCGCGTGCCCGCCCTCGTGCGAATTTACTCCGCGAAATCAGTGGCATCGGATGCGCCACGCCATGCGTCCAGATCCTTGCGAACCGCCTGCATCTTCTGCTCGGCCTCGACGATCCGGCGGCCAATCTCCCAATAGCTGGCCGTCATCAGCGCATTGACACTGCGCGCCGTTGCCTGCCGCGCAGCATCCAGTAACTCCACAATGCCGCCGTGGATGCCGGCATAGCCAGTCGGTAAGGCGGCGCGTTTCCCCGCTGCCGTAGGCGTCTTCCTTGTCATGCTGTCGCCTCCATAGAACGGGATGCCCCAGTAATGGCCAGCCGCCGATTCGCCACCAGTTCGGCCGCATCCCGCACCGGCTTATCCTCGGTATGAACATAGTGCATAAACATCGCCACGGTCTTGTGGCCTGTGAGCCTCATGCCCACCTTGGTCGGCACGCCCGAATTGGCAATATCGGTCGTCGCACGGTGGCGGATGCCGTGCGTACCGACGTGCGGGACACCGGCAGCCTTGAGCACGCGCGTCCAGCCACCGTAGTGTTCGCCGTGAGTCATGTGCCGGGCCGGGTCATTGGGTGACGGCAGGACGTAGGGGCAGCCCTCCCGGCGCGGCGCAGTGGACAGCAACCGATAGGCTTCCTCGCTCATGGGCTTGGAAATGCCACCCGTCTTGCTGTCGGGCCAGACGACCCGCCGATTCTCCAGATCAACCCAGCCCCATTCGAGTGGGCAGATTTCAGAGCGGCGGGCAGCGAACTCGAATTGCAGGCGAATCGCCAGCGGAATGACGTAGTTCTCTAGTCCCTCGGTCTCCAGATGCTCCAGGTGACGGAAGATCCGTACCAACTCGTCGTCCACGATAAGCCGGGTTTCCTTGCCGGGCGGGTACATCGGGACGTGGCGGCACGGATTCGTGCCGTCCGGGCGCAGCCCCCACACCTCGGCCAGGTTGAACATCTTGCGCAGCACGCCGAAGGTACGGTTGGCCTCGGCCTGCTTGTAGGCCAGCTTCTTCATCAACGCAGCCACGTCCGGGCGCTTTACGTCCTGCACCTTCGTCCGGCCCATGATCGGGATGATGCAACGGTCGATGACGCCCTGATAGCCGCGCTGCGTGCTGGGCTTGTTGCGCTGCTTCGAGTAGTCCTCCATGAAGGTGTGGCAAAACTCCTTCATCGTCGGTGCCTTGCGGGCGGCATTCTTGGCTGCGCTGGGGTCGCCGCCCTTGCGCACCTCGGCCAGCCATTCCTGCACCATTGTGCGTGCCTGATCGACCGTCAGTTCCCCGTACTGGCCCAGGGCAGGCTTGCGGCGCTCGCCGGCGTTCGTGCGGTACTGGAGCATGAACACCTTGCGGCCCGCCGGGGTGATCTTGCACAGGAAGCCGGGCACCAAGGTGTCCCGCAGTTCGACGGCCTTGTCTTGGGGGTGTGCCGCATCGACTGCGGACTTGGTGAGCTTGATCTTCGCCATGATGACTCCTAGGAAAGCCCGGTTTACAAGAGCCGCATGGGAGCCACGCGAGGGGAAGCCGGGTCAAGTTTCGGAAAGCACCGGCATATGTTGAACTCGCCTAAGTGATTGATAAACCTGCTGTATCGAGCCTTGGCGTAGTCCAGCGAAATGCGATGCTGGAGTCATCGTGAAACAAAAAACCGCCAGGCCGCTAAAATGGCCTGTCTCTCACTGATTACCGGCAGCAGATCATGTCTCGTACCGTCAACTGTGTAAAACTGAAGCGCGAAGCCGAAGGCCTGGATTTTCCGCCGTACCCGGGCGAACTGGGCACCCGCATCTGGCAAAGCATCTCGAAAGAAGCCTGGGAAGAATGGAAGCAGATCCAGACGCGCCTGGTCAACGAGAACCGGCTGAACCTGGCCGACGCCCGCGCGCGCAAATACCTGCAACAACAGATGGAGCGCTATCTGTTCGAAGACGGCAGCGTCGAAGCCCAGGGCTTCGTGCCCCCTTCGGCCTGACGCCCTTGTACGGGTGCCCGTCCGAGGCGCCCGTCCCTTATCGCGCGTAGCCTGCCTCGCCCGCGCCATGCGTGGCGCATCATGGCGCCGGTCGCGGAGCCAGAATGCGGCCGGACCGCTTACACCGGCGCGAGCGCCGTATTCACGCAGGCCATACCTTCACGGGCGGCTCGCCCTACGAACAGCCTGCTGTCGCGGGAATGCGGCCCCGCGCGCCAGACATCCACGCGAAACGCAGCCCGGGCGGCAACACGCCGCCCAGCTGACCGGGGATGGGGCCCGGGATGGTGGATGCGCGGCTGCGGCCGCAATGGATCAGCTTTCGCCAGCGGGTTGCTGTGACGGAGCGGGCGTGCTTTCTTCGCCGCGCGCCAGGCGCTCGGTGTTCTTCACGCCGGTGTGACGCACGTCGGCGCCCTTCACCATGTAGATGACGCGTTCGGCCATGTTCTTGGCGTGGTCGCCGATGCGCTCGAGTGCACGGGCGATAAACACCATGTCGATGGCGCGCGAAATGGTGCGCGGGTCTTCCATCATGTAGGTGATCAGCGTGCGCAGCGTGCCCTTCCATTCGCGGTCGACCTCTTTGTCGCTGCGGACAACCTGCGCGGCCAGGATGGGATCGAGCCGGGCGAAGGCGTCGAGCACGTTGTGCAGCATGCGACTGACGCTGAGCGCCATGTGGCGCAGCTCGATGACAGGAATGTGACGCTGCTCGGACTCGTACATGCGCCGCACGGCGTTGGCGATTTTCTCGGCCTCGTCGCCGCAGCGTTCCATGTCGGTCAGCATTTTCGACACCGCGAGCAAGGTGCGCAGGTCGATCGCCGTGGGCTGGTGGCGGGCCAGGATCAGGCTGATGCGTTCGTCGATCTCGACTTCGTGCCGGTTCACCTGTTTTTCGCGCTCGCGCACTTTCTCGACCAGCTCGAGGTCGCCGGTGGGCACGGCTTCGACCGATTCCTGGATCATGGCCTCGACCACGCCGCCCATTTGCAAAAATTGCGAACGGACGCTTTGCAAATCGGCGTCGAACTGCTTGTTGGTGTGCTCCGTCATCCGGACTCCCTGCGTAGGTGTAGACATGGCGAGACCCCGTTGTGCAAATGCATGATGGGCCTGCCGACCCGCAAGGTTATGACTCGAGTATTACAGGATTATGAATCGCCGCCAGGCGGCCGGCAAGCCATTGCCCGCACCGCCGCATCAGGGCCTTTGCAACTGCCGTATGCTGGTCTGCGTGGCCAGCAGCGCCACATCGGCGCCAGCCTGGGCGAACAGCCCGCAGGTGACCACACCGGGAAGGTTGTTGATGGTGGCTTCCAGGCCGGGCGCGTCGTCGATCTGCAGGCCCGAGACGTCGAGGATGATGTTGCCGTTGTCGGTGATGAAGTCGGCCCGCAGGCGCGGCTGCCCGCCCAGCGCGGCCAGGCCGCGCGACACGGCTTCGCGAGCCATGGGTATGACCTCGACCGGCAGCGGAAACGCGCCCAGGCGATCGACCAGCTTCGACTCATCGGCGATGCAGATATAGCGCCGGGCGACCGAGGCCACGATTTTCTCGCGGGTGAGCGCGCCCCCGCCGCCCTTGATCATATGAAGGCGGGCATCGATTTCGTCGGCGCCGTCGACATACACGGGCATGGTGTCGACCTCGTTCAGATCGAGCACCGCCAGGCCATGTCCGGCCAGGCGGGCCGCGCTGCGTTCCGAGCTGGCCACGGTGCCGCGCAGGCGGCCGCGATAGCGGGCCAGGCCATCGATGAACAGGTCTGCCGTCGACCCGGTGCCGACGCCGATGATGACGTCAGGGCCCAACAGAGGTTCGATGAGGGACAAGGCCGCGTCTGCGGCCTGCTGCTTGAGTTCTTGCTGAGTGAGCATATTGCAATAGTGCGCCGGGGCGCGCGGAGTCGATGGGGAACCAGACGCAATTTAGCAGATCGACGGCCAGGCCCGCGCCAGGATGGCTGCCGCATCGACGCCTGGCGGCAGCTCTCCGGCAATGCCGCCTCTGCCAGCCAGGCGGCTGGCGACGAAAGCGTCGGCCACCGGCGCCGGCGCATGCTGGATCAGCAGCGCGGCCTGCCACAGGCGCGCCAGCCCTGCAGCCACACCACGCGCCTGGCCGGGGTCGGCGCCGGCCCCGGCCTGGGCCGCTGCCAGTCTTTGCCACTCGTCCCACGACTGGTCGTAGGCCGGCCAGACGCCGCGTGCCGGATCCAGCTCGGCATGCAGCGCGGCCAGGCAATCAGGCTCGCGCTGCAGGGCGCGCAAGACGTCCAGCGCCATGATGTTGCCGGAACCCTCCCAGATGGAGTTGACCGGCGCTTCTCGATACAGTCGGGGCAGCGCCCCCGTTTCGACGTAGCCATTGCCGCCCCACACCTCCATGCACTCGGCAATGGCGCCGATGGCGCGCTTGCATACCCACAACTTGGCTGCCGGCGTGCCCACGCGCGCCAGCGCGCGCGCAGCGGGCTGCGAACACTCGTCGACGGCGCGCGCCAGACGCAGGCCAAGCGTCATCGCCGCCTCGCTTTCCAGCGCAAGGTCGGCCAGCACCTGACGCATCAGCGGCTGCTGGACCAGGGGCCGCCCGAAGGCATGGCGGTGGGCGGCATGATGAGCGGCCTGCACCACGGCCTGCCTCAGCAGGGCGGCGCTGCCCAACACGCAATCGAGACGGGTCGTGGCGGCCATCTGCAGCAGCATGGGCAAGCCCCGGCCCGGCTCTCCCATCAGCATGCCCCAGGCCTGTTCGAATTCCACTTCGCCGCTGGCATTGCTGCGATTGCCCAGTTTGTCTTTGAGGCGCCGGATGCGCACCGCGTTGCGCCGGCCATCTGGCGTCCAGCGCGGCACGAAGAAGCAACCCGGCCCGGCGTCGGTCTGGGCGAGCACGAGATGCGCGTCGGCCTGCGGCACCGAGAAAAACCATTTGTGCCCCGTCAGCCAGTACGCCGCGCCCCGCCCGCCCTGCCCCGCTGGCACCGCCTGCGTGGTGATGGCGCGCAAATCCGAGCCGCCCTGTTTCTCGGTCAGGCCCATCCCTATCAGCGCGCCGCGCTTGCCGGGCAGCGGGGCGTCGGCCGCATCGTAATCCGCCGACGACAGCGCCGGAAGCCAGGCCTGCCCGAAATCGATCGCGCCCGCGGGCTCTTCCTGCAGCAATGGCACCGCAGCGTAAGTCATGGTGGTGGGACACAGCGTGCCCGCTTCAACCTGGCCCTGCATGAGGTATGCCGCCGCCCGCGCGACGTGGGCCCCCGGCAGCGGCTGCAGCCAGGCGTGGCTGTGCAGGCCGCGCGAAACGATACCTGTCATCAGCGCGTGCCACGCGGGGTCGAAGTCGACCTGGTCGACACGGTGTCCGTTGGCGTCGTAGCCCTGCCAGCGCGGCGCACAGCGATTGGCGCGTTCGCCCGCGGCCAGTGTCGATGCCCGGCCCAGCCACACGCCATGCTCGCGCAGTGCCGGCTCGAGGCCGCCGCCGCCTTCGCGGTGCACGGCTTCGCCCAGCGCGATATCGGTGTCGTACAGCGAATAATCGGTCAGGGGCGCCACCTGGTTGATGACGGCGTGGGTCTGGAACGGCGGCATGGAGCCTCCCGGTCTGGCGATTCCAAGCCTCACCGTTAGCATTTTCCGACAGTGGGCGCAAGGCTGATCCGCCGCCACCGGGTACTGCGCCCCTGGTCTTCCCTATTCAAGGTGCACGCGGCGCGAGCCGGGCGGCACGGGCGGCAGCGCGCGCCGCGCCCGAATCATTGGGTTCGCTGCGCGCCGCTGACGCAGCGACCGCCTCGAAATCAGACGTTTCGCGAACTGTCCGGCGACGGTTCCGCGTCTTCGAGCAGGCGCTGAGCCTGACCATCGGGCAAGGCCTCGACGGATTTCAGATTGCGCAGCATGACGCGGGTGCGCACTTCCGTCTGGCCCAGCTTGGTGCTGGCGGACTCGAGGGTTTTCTTCACCGCGGCGAGCGAGTCGCCGAACTTGGCGAACTCGGTCTTCACCGCCCGCAGCACCTGCCATACCTCGGATGAACGTTGCTCGATGGCAAGAGTGCGAAAACCCATCTGCAGGCTGTTGAGCAGGGCAGCCAGGTTGCTGGGCCCGGCCACGTTGACACGCAGTGCCTGCAGCTTGTCGATCAGGCCGGGGCGTCGCAGCACCTCGGCATACAGGCCCTCGGTGGGCAGGAACATGATCGCAAAGTCAGTCGTATACGGCGGGGCCACATACTTCGCGGCGATCTGGCGTGCCTGGATTTCGACGGCGCGTGCCAGCGCGGCGCCCGCCGCGCGTTCGGCCTCGGCATCCGCCGCGTCAACGGCATCCATGAGGCGCTCGTACTCTTCCTTGGGGAATTTCGCGTCGATGGGCAGCCATACCGGCGCGCCGCCGGCCTCTCGCCCGGGCAGGCGGATGGCGAACTCCACGATGGCGTCGCTGCCGGGCACGGGCCGCACATTGCTGGCGTACTGATCGGATGTCATGGTGTCTTCGATCAAACGCGCCAACTGCACCTCGCCCCAGACGCCGCGCGACTTCACATTGGTGAGCACGCGCTTGAGGTCCCCCACGCCGGCCGCCAGCGACTGCATCTCGCCCAGCCCCTTGTGCACGGCCTCGAGCCGGTCCGATACCAGCTTGAAGGACTCACCCAGCCGTTGCTCGAGTGTGGCGTGCAGTTTCTCGTCGACGGTTCGGCGCATTTCGTCGAGCCGGGCGCCGTTGTCGGCCTGCAGGGCCTGCAGCCGCTGATCGACCGTATGTCGCACTTCCTGCATGCGCCGGTCATTGAGCGCCACCAGACCCTCGAGGCGTTCGCCGAACTGCGTGGCAAAGCGCCCCAGCGATTCGGCATATTCGGCGCGGGCGGCCTGCGCGTCGCGCGACAGCACGGCACGCAGCGCTTCGTGGCCCTGCGCCAGTTCGGCGCGCAGCCCGCGGGTGGACTCGGCGAACTCGGCGCGCAGGCCGCGCTGGCTTTCATCGAGTTCGGCGCGCATGGCGCGTTCGAGACGCTCGAGGCTCTCTTCGAGCCGTGCGTGCGCAGACGGACGCAGCCACAGGCTCAGTGCCGCCAGCAAGGCCAGAACCGCCGCCACGGCGGTAATCCAGGGCAAGACTTCGATCAAGGGCAGGACTCCCGAAAGCTCCATTGTAGGCGGGCCACAGGAGCCCGACGGCCCGCTCCCGCCCCCTCTATCCCTGCGCACGGCCGTCAGGGCGCGGGCGATGGCGAAGCACGCCCCTGTGATTCAATGACCGACGACGAACGATGCCCGCTACCTGCCCCCCGGACAACGCATCCATGCGCCGCAGGCAAAGGCCCGGTTGCGCAAATGCGGGGTTGCTTCGACAATCGCGGGATACCGGAATCGCCGTCGACCTATTTTGCAAATCGAATCTTCCTTCCCCGCAGGCGTGCCCGCCAGCGACTACGCCACCGTATTCGGGCCGCTGGACCTGTCCGGCGCCCAGGTGCTTGCCAAGGGCGCAGACCGCTATGTGTTCCAGCACCCGCATGTGCCGTCGCTGCTGGTCAAGGTGATCAATACCGAGGCCTATGCGGCGTATCTGGCTCGCAAGCCGCTCAAACGCATCTACAAGCGTTTCCAGCGTGAAGGGCCGCAGCGCGTGTACCTGAACGAGCTCTCCGAGTATGTGTCGACCACGTCTGCATCAGCTTCGGCCTGGAATGTACCCATGGCCCGGGTGGTGGGTCTGGCGCAGACGTCGCTGGGGCTGGGCCAGCTCGTGGAGAAGATCTCGGGCGACGACGGCCAGCTGGCGCCCACGCTGGCGCACGTCTTCGCGCGCACTGGTGTGGACACCGAACTGGTGAAACAGCTCGACGCGTTTTTCGACGCCCTCATCGAGGCCCATGTGGTGATCAGCGACATGTCGGCCAAGAACATCGCGCTAGGCCGCAACGCCGATGGCATGCCCGGCATGTACCTGATCGATGGTTTCGGCGTGCTGCCACTGATCCCGCTGTATGCCTGGAGCAAGCGCCTAAACCGGCGGCGCATGCTGCGCAAGTACGCGCAGTGGCGCGCTCGCATGCAACGCCAGTATGGAACCTCGCCGGCTCAGGCCACGATGGCGCCGTAGAGGTCCATCCAGTCGTAGTCACGGCCAGGCTGCTGCCCGCGCCGCAACGGGTTGCGCGTGCAGAACGCCGCGTAGGCGGGGTCGACGAAGCGATAGCGCAAATGCTCGTCTCGACCTGCCGGTATGCCCAGGCGCGTGGTGCAGATCAGGCGTTCGGGCGCCTGGCCGACATCTTCCACGAAGAAGCGCTCGGGATCGAAGCGTTGCGCGTCCCATTCGGGAACCTTGAGGCCCAGGGCGCGGCACAGCAGCGTCTGGCCCGCGCAAAGGCGGGCCGGCGCGCGCGGCTGTCCGCGGGCGTCGGGATTGAGCGTCTGCATGCGGGCAAGCGCCTCTGGCCCGGATACCGCGTCAACCCAGGGATGCGCCGATTTGATGAGCACCGCATTGCCCGGGCCGCCCGCGCTGAAATTGAGCGAATCGCCGCCGCGCGCGTAATACATGTAGATGGTGCCGCCATCCATGAACAATGCGCGGCGCTTGGGCGTATAGCCCAGCGAGGCATGGCTGCCCTTGTCGGCCAGATAATAGGCCTCGGTCTCGATGATGCGCGCCGACAACCACAGGCCGTCCAGCCGCCGCCGTATGACCTTGCCCAGCAGCTCCCTCGCCAGCTGGCAGGGGTCGCGATCGAAGAAGGCATCGGGCAGCGCCGGCCCCGGCGCCGGACCGCCACCGCCCTGCGCGCCACGGGCAGCGCGCCCAGACATGCTCAGGCGAAGCGCTCGCCGTAGCGCTTCTCGGAAAAGCCTACGGTAACTACGCCATCGGAGGTGACGGTAACCGGTCGACGCACCAGGGCAGGAAACTCTGCGATGAGCGCCATCCACTCGGCATCGCTCTGCGCCGACTTGCGCTCTTCGGCCAGCCCGCGCCAGGTCATGGAACTGCGGTTGACCAGTTTTTCCCAGCCGCCTACCTGCACGGCCCAGTCCTTGAGCGTGGCGCCGGGCACGGGGTGGTCGCGATAATCGATGAACTCGTGCGGCACGCCATGTTCGGCCAGCCATTCGCGCGCCTTGACGCACGTGCTGCATTTGTTCAGGCCATACAGAATCGCTTGCGGCTTCATGATGTTTCGGATTCCTTGCGCAGTTGCAGGCGGTTGAGCAGGATGACGCAGATGCCCACGCCGAGGATGAACAAGGTGGCCAGCGCATTGACCTCGGGCTTGAGGCCCAGGCGGACGCGGGAGAATACTTCCATGGGCAGCGTGGTCGAGCCCGGGCCAGACAGGAAGGACGCCACCACCACGTCGTCGAGCGACAGTGTGAACGACAGCAGCCAGGCGGACATCAGCGCCGGTGCGATCAGCGGCAGCGTAATGCGGAAAAACACCGTGAGCGGCGTAGCGCCCAGGTCGAGCGCGGCTTCTTCCAGCGAACGGTCGAGGTCGCGGATACGCGCCTGGATGATCACGGCCACGAACGCCATGCACAAGGTGACATGGCCCACCCAGATGGTGAATGTGCCGTTCTCGGCCGGCCAGCCCAGGGTGCCGCGCAATTCGACGAACATCAGCAACAGCGAAATGCCCAGCACGACTTCGGGAATGACCAGCGGCGCGCTGAGCATGCCCAGATACAGCGTGAACCCCCGGAAGCGCCCCATGCGCACGAGGACGTAGCCGGCCCAGGTGCCGATGACGACGGCAGCCGTGGCCGTGAGGGTGGCGATCTTGAGCGACAGCCAGGCGGCGCGCAGCAGGGCATCGTCGTTCAGCAGCGATTCATACCAGCGCAGCGAAAAACCGGTCCAGGTGGTGACCAGCGGCGAGTCGTTGAACGAGAACACCATCAGGCTGATGATGGGAGCGTAGAGGAAGAAGTACCCCAGCCCCAACGCGATGCTGCGGCCGGTCTTGTTCGGACCCTTCATGCCTGCCCCCGTTGCGCGATTTCCTGCTGGCGCACCTGGTTGTACTGGAAGAGCGCCAGCGGAACCAGCAGTAACAGCACCATGATGCAGGTCACGGCCGACGCCATGGGCCAGTCGGCATTATTGAAGAATTCGTTCCACATGACCCGGCCCATCATCAGCGTGTCGGCGCCGCCCAGCATTTCGGGAATGACGTATTCGCCCACCGACGGAATGAACACCAGCATGGCCCCCGCGATCACACCCGGGCGCGACAGCGGAAGGGTCACGTGCCAGAACGCGCGCCAGGGCCGCGCGCCCAGGTCGTATGCGGCTTCGAGCAGGCGCAGGTCGAGCTTGACCAGGTTGGCATACAACGGAAGGATGAAAAACGGCAGGTAAGCGTAGATCAGGCCGATGTACACGGCCAGATCGGTGCGGTAGATTTCAAGCGGGCTTGAAATGACGCCCATGCCCATCAGGAACTTATTGAGCAGGCCGTCGTTGCGCAAGATGCCCACCCAGGCATACACGCGCAGCAGCAGCGAGGTCCAGAACGGCAGGATCACGCCGAGCAGCAGCAAATTGCGCACGGCGGGCGACGACCTCGCGATGTAATAGGCCATGGGATAGCCGATCAACACGCAGCAGACCGTGGTGATGGCCGCCATTTTCAGCGAATTCAGGTACGTGGCCAGGTACAGGCTGTCGGTGAACAGCAGGATGTAGCCGCGCAGGTGCAGGCTGAACTGCACGGCTTCGTCCTTGAATTCGGCCAGCGCCGTGTACGGCGGAATTCCGAATTCAAGCTCGGCGAAGCTGATCTTGAGCACCAGCAGGAAAGGCACCAGCAGGAACAGCGACAACCACAGGAACGGCGGCACGACCGCCAGGGCCCGGCCCGTCGGCACCCAGCCCCGCGACGCGAACGCCTTCATGATGCCAGCACCAGCGCGCTGTCGGCGTCCCAGCTGACGAAGATTTCTTCATCGATGCCGGGGGCGTCCATCTGGGCCAGCAGGCGGCTGGGCACGCTGGCCTCGACGATCTTGCCCGAGTCGAGGCGCACCTGGTAGAGCGCGTAGCTGCCCATCCAGGCCATGTGGCTGACCATGCCGTGAGCCCAGTTGTAGTCGCCGGCGGGCTGCGTGCGGGACACGACCAGACGCTCGGGCCGGATGGAGATGTGCACTTCCATGCCCAGCGGTTCGCTGACGCCGTGGCTGACATAGAGCGGACGCGAGAGCTCCGGGCATTCGATGGCCACGTGGTCGGGCTCGTCGATCACGATGGTGCCGGTAAGCAGGTTGGTGGATCCGATGAACCCGGCGACGAAGCGCGAACTGGGAAAGGCATAGACCTCTTGCGGCGTGCCGCATTGCACGATCTGGCCTTCGGTCATGACGGCCAGGCGGTGCGCCATGGTCATGGCCTCTTCCTGGTCGTGAGTCACCATGATGCAGGTCACGCCCACCTGCTCGAGGATCTTGGTGAGCTCGATCTGGGTTTTCTGGCGTATCTGCTTGTCGAGCGCCGACATGGGCTCGTCGAGCAGCAGCAGCTTGGGCCGCTTGACCAGGCTGCGCGCCAGCGCCACGCGCTGCTGCTGCCCCCCGGAAAGCTGGTGCGGCTTGCGGCGTGCAAAGCCCGCCATCTGCACGAGGTCGAGCGCCTCGAACACACGGTCGTGGATTTCGGCCCGCGGCACGCCTTCCTGCTTGAGGCCGAAGGCCACGTTGGCCTCGACCGTCATGTGGGGAAACAGCGCATAGGACTGGAACATCATGTTGACCGGCCGGCGGTAAGGCGGCACGGCCGTGATGTCTTCGCCATCGAGCAGGATCTGCCCGGACGTGGCCTCTTCGAAACCGGCCAGCATGCGCAGCAGGGTCGATTTGCCGCAGCCGGAACTGCCGAGCAAGGCGAATATCTCGTTGCGCCTGACGGCCAGATTGACTGACCGCACGGCGACGACGTCGCCGTAAATCTTGACCAGATCGGACACCCGCACGAATTCGTCGGGGTCCGTCGAGTGCTGCGCCGTGTAACGGCTGTCGCTCATGATGGCTATCGTCCGGACTTCAATTCGGCCCACATGCGGGTCTGCAGGCGTTGTAGGTTCAGGGGCTGCGCCTGGATCACGTAGAGCGTCCGGGCCACGTCGGCGGGCGGATAGATCATGGGGTTCTCGGCGACGTCTTTCACCACGAACTCGCGCGCCGCCTTGTTGGCGTTGGGGTAGAACATGGTGTTGGTGATGGCGGCGTGGACTTCAGGCGTCTCGATGTAGTTGATGAACGCGTGCGCGGCATCCGGATGCGGCGCATCCTTCGGGATGGCCATGACATCGAACCACGCCGGCGCCCCGCCCTTCGGGATGAAGTAATTGATTTCGTACGGCCGTTTGGACTCGATGGCGCGCTGGCGCGCGATCATGACGTCGCCCGAAAAGCCGTAGACCATGCAAAGATCGCCCACCGCGAGCTCGTCGATATAGCCGGACGAGCTGAACTGGCGGATGTACGGCCGGATCTGCTTGAGCAGCGCCAGCGCGGCCTTGTAGTCATCGGGGTTCTCGCTGTTGGGGTCCTTGCCCAGGTACTTGAGCACGGCCGGGAAAACCTGCGCGGCCTCGTCCAGCATCGAAATGCCGCAGTCCTTCAACTTGGCCGCGTTCTCGGGCTTGAACAGCATGTCCCAGTTGGCGAGATCGACGTCATCGCCCATGATCTGCTTGACCCTGGTGACGTTGTACCCCAGGCCGTTGGTGCCGTAGCCCCAGGGGATGACGTATTCATTGCCCGGATCCACCGACGCCACCAGCGCCATGATGTCCGGATCGAGGTTCTTCCAGTTGGGAATCTTGCTTTTATCGAGCTTCTGGAACAGCCCGGCCTGGATCTGGCGCGAAGCGTAATGCGTGGACGGCACCACGACGTCATAACCGGACTTGCCGGTAAGCAGCTTGGCCTGCAACGTATCGTTGTTGTCGTAGACGTCGTAGCGAACCTTGATGCCGGTTTCGCGTTCGAAGCCGGGAATGGTATCGGGGGCCGTATATTCGGCCCAGTTATAGACGTTGACGACCTGATTCTGCGCCCCGGCGCCCGTCGCCACGGCCAGCAGCGCCGCACCGAGCGCCCAATGCCATTTCATTTTTGCCTTCATCGCGAGCCCCTTGCTACAGTTCGTGCAGTGTTTTGCCAAAGGGCAAAATCATAAAGCCTTTTCAGGCGCAGTTGGCCGGGAACCACGTGCGTATCCGACGTTTTTGCCGCATAACTTTACCGAACGTCCGGCATTTGCAAGAACGCCCTGGCCGCCCGGGCCATTTTTCTCAGCCCGTGCATGCCCGATAAGCCGCATCGAGGCGATTCCAAAGAGCCAGACCGGCCTCACCGCCCACTTTCTGTAATGAGCGCCGGAGGCGCAACAGGTTGGCCCGCCGGGCCCGGGGCGTCACCCCGCCCGAGGTGCCCCGATCGAAATCGATGAGCCAGGCGCGGCCTTGCGGGTCGAGCAATATGTTGTAGGCATTCAGGTCGGCATGCCACACGCCCAGCCGATGCATGGCGGCGATGGCGCTGGCCGCGGCGTCCCAGATGGGCTCATCGAGCAGTTGCGCCAGCGGACGCACCTGGGGGATACGCTCGACCAGGATGGCCGCCCGGTAGGTCAGGCCGTGCCGCCAGTAACCCCCGGCCAAAGGTGCCGGCACGCTCAGGCCCTGCTCTCGCATCCAGGCCAGCAGCCGGAATTCGCGAAAGCTGCGGGCACGCGACTCGCCCTGCCAAAGATAGGCGTCGCGGCTGACCCGCGCCGCCAGCCCGCCACGCCGGTAAGCGCGCAAGACCGCTGGCCGGTCGGGGTGTTGCACGAACCAGGCGGATTGCCGGCCGCCGGCCTGCACCGGGCTGGCCTGGTCGCCGTACCAGAGCGGATCGAGCCAGCGCGGGTCGGCAGCACCCAGGCTTGCATCGGCCAGCATGGCCCCCCCGGGCGGGCCGGCCCATGCCAGCCGCCGGGCCCCCGACACCGGGTCGATGCCGGGCTCAGTCTTCACGGTTGCGCATCCAGTCGGCCACGCCGTAGAACGCCTCGAGCAGGCGGTCTATCAGTTCGGGCGCCAGGCCTTCGTCCTGCATGGCCCGCCCCATGCAGGTCAGCCATTGATCGCGTTCGACCCGGCCGATGGAAAACGGCAGGTGGCGCGCTCGCAAGCGCGGATGGCCGTAGCGTTCGATGTAGTGATTCGGGCCGCCGAAGTACCCGCACAGGAACAGAAAGAGCTTCTCGCGCGCCGAGTCCAGGCTGGGCCCGTGCGCGGCGCGCAGGACGGCCAGGTCGGGCTCGATGTCCATCAGGTCGTAGAAACGGTCGACCAGCGCGCGGATGGCTGGTTCGCCGCCCAGGGTGTCGAACAGTGTCGTCGAAGTTTGCAGCGATTCAACCTGCGGTTGAACACGTGTAGCAGTCATCAGGCTTCTCGAAGAGTCAACAGGGGCGGGGCGCGCAGCACGCCGCGCAGGGCCAGCGCCGCGCCGCCCCAGGCTGCCGCCATGCCCCCGCACAGGCCCGCCAGCCATGGCCAGGCGCTGAGGGTGATGCGGAAATCGAATACATAGGTCGACAGGGCCCAGGCCACCGTGGCGGCACCGGCGGCGGCCAGCAGGCCCGCCAACGCGCCGACCGCCAGCACTTCCAGGCGCTGGGCGCGCGCCAGTTGCGCCCGGGTGGCGCCCAGTGCCCGCAGGACGGCAGCTTCCCGCACGCGTTCGTCGCGGGTCGAGGTCAGCGCCGCTGCCAGCACCAGCACGCCGGCTGCCAGCGTAAACACAAACAGCACCTGCACCGCCATGGTGACCTGTTCGAGCACACTCTGCAGCTGGCCCAAAATCGAGCCCACATCGAACACGGTCAGGTTGGGAAACTGCCGCAGCAACTCACGCGGCATGTCGGCCTGGTCTGCCGGCAGGTGGAACGAGGTGATCCAGCTCTGGGGCAGCCCCTGCAGGGCAGCAGGCGACAGCACGGCAAAGAAGTTCACCTGCATGGAGTCCCAGTCGACGCTGCGGGTGCCAGCCACGGCTACCTCGACCTGCTGGCCCGCGATATCGAAAGTCAGGGTGTCGCCCGGGGCCAGTTTCAGCGAGGACGCCAGGCTGGATTCCAGGGACACTTCGGGCTGGTCGGGCTGCAGCCAGCGGCCCTGCTCGATCCGGTTGCCGGATGGAATCGTGGCGCCGTAGGAAAGGTTGAACTCACGATTGACCAGGCGTTTGGCGCGCGGTTCGTCGTAATCGTCCGGCCCCACGGTCCGGCCATTGACGGCGACCAGGCGGCCGCGCACCATGGGCCACAGGGCCACGTCGTCCAGCCCGCGCGCGCCGAGAAAGTCGAGCACGGGCTGACGCTGGTCGGGTTGGATATTGATCAGGAACCGGTTCGGCGCATCGGGAGGCAGGGTGCGTTGCCAGCCCGCAACCAGGTCGGTGCGGGTCATGGCGAGCAGAAGCAAGGCCATCAGGCCGATTGCCAGCGCGCATACCTGTGTGATGGTGGCGGCGCGGCGCCGCACCACGCCCGCGAGCGCGAAGCGCAGCGTCGGCATGCCCGCGGCCAGGCCGCGCAGCCTGGACAGGCCCAGCACGCACAGCCAGGCCACCAGGGCGAAGGCGGCGAAGGCGGCCAGGAAACCGCCTGCCACCACGGCCCCCAGGCGGGCATTGCCCGCGAACCACCAAATCAACAGGGCGAATCCCGCCGCGCCCAACGCGTAGCCCACGGCACTGCGGGTGCGCAGGCGGTCGGCGTCTCGGCGCAGTACCCGCGCCGGCGGTACATGGCGCAGCTGCGCCAGAGAGGGAAGCGCAAAGCCCAGCAGCAGCAGCAGTCCGGTAACCAGGCCCTGCAGGGCGGGGATCGCCGAGGGCGCCGGCAACGTAGCGTCGATGAGCCCCGCCAATACTGCCACCAGGCCCTGGTGCACGGCATAGCCCAGCAGGCAGCCCGCCGCCGAAGCCAGCAAGCCCACGAGCGTGAATTCCAGCAGCAGCATCAGGGTGATCTGGCCCTGCTGGGCGCCCAGGCAGCGCATGACCGCGATGCCGTCGCGGTGCCGCAGCATGAAACGCCCTGCCGCCAGCGCCACCGCCACGGCTGAGATCAGCACCGCCAGCAGCGCCACCAACGACAGGAAACGCTGTGCGCGATCAAGCGTGCGCTGCACCTCGGGCCGGCCGGACTCGAGGGTGGCAAGCTTCTGGCCACGCTGCAGGTTCGGTTGCAGCCAGCGGGAATAAGCGGCCACCGCGTCCGGGTCTCCGGCCACCAGCAAGGCGTGGCCGATGCGGCTGCCCGGCGCCACCAGCCCAGTGGCCGCCAGATCGTCGACGCGCATCATGACCCGTGGCGCCACGTTCACGAACTGCATGCCGCGGTCGGGTTCGTAGGTAATCACGCGCGACACGCGCAACCGGCTGTCCCCCAGCCCGATGCTGTCTCCCACTTCGATATCCAGGAGCGCCAGCAATTGCGGATCGGCCCATACCGTGCCGGGCGCGGGAATGTCGCGCGTGGGTTCGCCCGCCGCATGGGCCGCATTGGTGACGCGCAGGCTGCCGCGCAGCGGGTAACCGGGCTCGACCGCCTTCAGCGACACGAGTTGCGCGGCATCGCCTGCGCTGGCCATCGACGGAAACTGCAGGGTGCGGGCCACCTCGAGGCCGCGCTCCCTGGCCCCGTCGACAATCTCGGCGCCGATGGGCTCGTCGGCATCGAGCACCAGGTCGGCCCCCAGCATCTGCGCGGCGTCACGTTCGAGCGCACGGCCGACGCGGTCGGCCAGGAACCCGACGCTCGTGACGGCGGCCACCGCCACCACCAGCGCCAGCACCAGCAGGCGCAATTCACCCGAGCGGGCATCGCGCAACATCATGCGCGCCCCCTGGCGCAGGGCGGCCCGCAGGCCCCCGGCACGCAAGCGGGAAGAAAAATCAGGGAAATCCATCATTTTGCAATGGTAACCAATGGTCGGTTTGACGGGGGAATGCCGCTATCATGCGCGCTGGGCGTAACATGCGACCGCCAATATCCAGATTCGTTCACGGAGAAGACACATGCGTAAGAACTGGCTAGCCGCCACCATCCTGGCCGCCTGCGCGGCGACTGCCGCCCTGCCCGCGGCCGCCCAGAACACTCTCAAAATGGCCTACGCGCTGTCGACGTCGTCGCACTACGGCGCCGGCGCCGACGCATTCGCCAAGTCGATCGAAAGCTCGACCAACGGCAAGTACAAAGTACAACAATTCCCCAACAGCGCCCTGGGCGGCGAGCGCGAAGTCATCGAAGGCCTGCAGATCGGCACCATCGACCTGGCCATCGTGTCCACGGGCGCCACGCTGAACTTCGTACCCGAAACCGGCGTGTTCGACATTCCCTTCCTGCTGCGCGACCTGGACCACGCCCGCAAGGTGCTCGACAGCCAGATCGGCCAGGACATGCTGGCCAAGTTTCCCGACCGCGGCATCGTGGCCCTGGCCTGGGGCGAACAGGGCTTTCGCCACCTGACCAACAACGTGCGCCCGGTGAAAACGCCGGCCGACGCCAAGGGCCTGAAGATCCGCACCACCGAAAACCCCATCCATATCGCGGCCTTCCGCCAGATCGGCATTCTGCCCACCCCCATGGCCTGGCCCGAAGTGGCCACCGCCTTGCAACAGGGCACCATCGACGGCCAGGAAAACCCGCTGTCGGTGATCACGTCGGCAAAGCTGTCACAGATCCAGAAGTACCTGTCGCTGACCGGCCATGTATACGGCCCGGCCCTGGTGATGATGTCGAGCAGCGTCTACGATGGGCTTTCCGATGAGCAGAAAGCCGCCTTCAAGGAAGCCGGCAAGGTGTCGGCACAGGCCATGCGTGATTACGTCGACAACATCGAAAAGACCGGTGTCGAGCAATTGCGCAAGGAAGGCATGGACGTCACCACCGACGTCGATCGCGACGCCTTCGCCGCGGCCGTGGAACCGGCCTATGCCGACTACTACAAGAAATACGACAAGAAGCTCATCGAGTCGATCCGCGACACCAAGTAAGCACCCAGGACACCCCAGGCCGGCCCGGGTGCCGGCCCGGGACGAACGGGAAAGAGGCAGGCGAAACGACGGGGGTGACCGGCCAGGGCGACCGGCCAGGGCGACCGGCCAGGGCGTCCATACAGGCCCACGCGTTTCGGCCCGCCAGGGTCGGCCGGCCAGTACCGCCGGCCCTGGCGCAGATGCACCAAAGCCAGCCTCGCCCCGTCGGCCTGTCTTCATCGCCTTCCCGCCTCTAAGCGCGCCGGAATCCGGAAATCATCATGCGTCATCTCCGACTCTTCGAAGGCGCCCTGTTCAAGGGCGTATCGGTCATCGCCCAGATCCTTCTGGTGGCCGCCGCGGCCGCCGCGTTTTACCAGGTCATCGCCCGGTTCGTTCTGCAGTCGCCCGCCGACTGGAGCGAGGTCCTGACCCGGGCATTGCTGATCTGGACGGTGCTGTTGGGCGTTGCGCTGGCATTTCGCCGCGGCGCCATGATCAGCGTCGAACTGCTGCGCAACCTGTTGCATGGGCGCCGGCGACGCCTGCTGGAACACCTGATCGCCCTCACCTGCGTGGCCTTCCTGGTCTTCATCGCCTGGATAGGCGGGCAGATGACTTACCGCGTTCGTTTCCAGAACGTACCCAGCCTGAACATCTCCATTTCATATATCTACCTGGCGATACCCGTGGGAAGTTCGCTTGCGGCGCTTGCCGTGCTGATGCGCTGGCTGCTGGGTGCCGACGAGCCCGCCATGGTGCGCAACGACGCCCAGGGCTGAAGGCCGATGGTCCGGGGCGCTGCGCGCGCCGGTCCGGGCCAAGGCGAGACATAGACACTAAAGGCAGCATGCCATGTCCCAATTGATGATTCTTACGATGCTGATCTTCTTCGGGCTGTCCGTGCCCGTGGCGGTCGCCATCGGCCTGGCCAGCGTCGCGGGGGTGTCCCTGGCGGGCCTGCCCTGGCTCGTGATCGCACAGCAGTTGTATGCGGCTCTCGACAAATATCCGCTCGTGGCGGTGCCCTTCTTCATCCTGGCGGGAAACCTGATGGAAGCCGGCGGCATATCCGACCGCATGGTGGAGTTCGCCAAGAGCCTGGTGGGCGGGGTTCAGGGGGGCCTGGCCTGCACTTGCGTGCTGACGTGCATGATCTTCGCCGCAGTGGCGGGCTCGAGTGTGGCCACCACGTTCGCCGTGGGCGCGATCCTGATACCGGCGATGATACGCCACGGTTATCCCGCTCCTTTTGCCGCATCCCTGCAGGCCAGCGCGGCCGAACTCGGCGTCATCATCCCGCCATCGATACCCATGATTCTGTTCGCCGTGTCCACCGACACGTCCACCGGCGAACTGTTCATCGCGGGCGTCGTGCCGGGCATCCTGATCGGCGGAGCGCTGATGCTGTACGTGTGGCTATACGCCAAGCGCCACGACCTGGGCAAGCTCGATGGAGAGGGCCGGCTGCCGCTGTGGCAGGCCTTCAAACGCGCCTGGCTGGCGCTGTTGATGCCGGCAATCATTCTCGGCGGCATCTACGGCGGCATTTTTACTCCCACCGAAGCGTCCGTGGTGGCCGTGGTGTACGCCGTCGTGGTGGGCAAGTTCGTTTACGGGAAACTGGGATGGCGCACGCTGTCCGAAACCCTGCACCGCTCGGTGATCTCGACCTCGGTGATCATGTTCATCATCGCCAACGCGGGCGTATTCAGCTTCCTGCTCAACCGCGCCGGCGTGCCGGACGCCCTGGGCGCCTGGCTCGCGCAACTGTTCCACGACAAAACAGCATTCCTGGTCGGCGTCAATTTCGCGCTGTTCATGATCGGCATGTTCATCGAAACCTCGGCCTCCGTCGTGGTGCTCGCTCCGCTGTTATTGCCAGTGGCGGTGCAGTTCGGCGTCGATCCCGTCCATTTCGGCGTGCTGATGGTGGTGAATCTGGCCCTCGGCATGATTACGCCGCCATTCGGGGTGAATCTGTTCGCCGCCTGCGCCGTGGCCGGCCTGCCGCTGGAACGCCTGATCAAACCGCTGATTCCATTTGTGCTGGTGGTCATCGCCTGCCTGCTGGTCATCACGTATTGGCCGGGCCTGTCTCTGGGGCTGCGCGACCTGGTCTACGCCAAGTAGGCGGGCGCATGTGATACCGTTGCCGGCGTGATGAAGCTTCCTTTTCCCATCCGCCAGGAATGTCCGCCCGGGGCCTGCGTTTGCGACCGCGACGCGCTGCTGGCCACGCCGGGCGGTGATATCCGCATATTGCGCCTGACCCGCGAAGAAGAAAAAAAACTGGTGGCCCGGCTGGAAAACCTAGCCAGCCTGGAAGACCTGCGCCGCATGCAGCAGCTGATGCATGCCCAGCTCGGACTGTCGGTCACCATTGAACCAGGCGTGCACGAAGTGCGCACCGTGCGCGGCCTGCGCATCGAAATCGCCGACCAGCCGGGCCTGTGCAACAAGACGCGGCAGACCGTTCCCGCGGCCATCCGCCGCGGTCTCGAACGCAAGCCGGAAATCGTCTACGCACTGCTCGACTCCCACGATCTGCTGGGCGGCTGAGCGGCGGCGCGCAAGCGCCGTACCGCTATCGCCCACGTCTCAGGCGTGCCCGCCCAGGTAGGCCTCTGCCAGTTCGTCGTTGGCCGCGATTTCGGCGGCCGTGCCCTGAGCCACCACGTAGCCGCCCTCCATGACATAGGCGCGATCGGCCAGTGCCAGAGCCAGGCCCGCCATCTGGTCCACCAGCACGATCGTCATGTGCTCGTCGCGCAGAGCATCGAGCGCCGCGAACAACTCGGCGATCACCTTGGGGGCCAGCCCCAGCGAAGGCTCATCCAGCAGCAGCACCCTGGGCCGCGCCATCAGTCCGCGCGCCAGAGCCAGCATCTGCTGCTCTCCGCCCGAAAGCAGGCCTGCCCGCTGATGCAGGCGCTCGCGCAGGCGTGGGAACCGTCCGAGCATTTCCTCGACCCGCGCCTCGCGATCCCGCGCATCGAGGAACGCTCCCAGGCGTATGTTTTCCAGCACCGACAGTTCGGGAAATACCTGGCGGCCTTCGGGCACCAGTACCAGGCCCAGCCCCACCACCTGCTCTGCTTCGAGTCCTTCGAGCTGGTGGCCGTCGATATGCATGGAGCCGGTCTGGCTGCGATGCAGGCCCGCCAAGCTGCGCATCAACGTCGACTTGCCGGCGCCATTGGCGCCCAGCAACGCCACCATTTCGCCGCTGCGGACCTGAAGATCGATGCCATGCAGCACTGGCTCGGCGCCATACCCCGCGACCAGGCTGTCCACGCCCAGCAGCTCGGCACCGGCCGGGCGCGGCGCGCGCGGCTTGCCAGCCGGGGCATCCAGCGTGGCGCCCAGGTACGCCTGCTTGACCGCCGGATCGTTCTGCACCTCGGCCGGCGTACCGACCGCGAGGCGCCGCCCCGCGTCCAGCACGACGAGCTGATCCGAGATCGACATCACCAGACCCATATCGTGTTCGACCAGCACCACGCCGATGCCGGCGTCGGCAATGCGGCGCAGCAGCGCGGCCAGCAGGCTTTTATCCTCGCGGGACAGTCCGGCGGCCGGCTCGTCCAGCAGCAGCATGTCGGGGTCGGTGGCCAGCGCCCGCGCGATTTCCACCAGCCGGCGGTCGACGTGCGCCAAGCCGGCCGCACTGGCGTGCGGGGCGCCCTGGTAACCGCAGAACGCCAGCAGGGCTCGCGCCTGCCGCCGTTCTTCGGCGCCGCGAAAACGTCCGGCCGAGAACAGCCCACCCAGCCGTCCACGCCCCATTGCAAGCACCACATTGTCTTCGACACTGAGCGAGCCGAAAAGCTGTGAGGTCTGGTAGGTGCGCGCCAGGCCGTTGCGGGCAATGCGGAAAGCGGGCAACCCATTCAGCTGACGCGCGCCCAGCGTGAACTGACCGGCCGATGGCCGATAGAATCCGCTGAGCATATTCAACGCCGTCGTCTTGCCGGCCCCATTGGGCCCGATCAGGCTGGTGACGGCGCCGGCGGGCATGCGCATGCTCAGTTCGCTGACGGCGCGCACGCCGCCGAAGGTGATGCCCAATCCGTCCGCGCTCAGGGAAGCCCGTTGGCGGTGCGCCAGTTCCGGCTGGCCGGATGGGCGCTCGTCGTCCGTGGCGCGAGCCACGGGCGGGCGGCGGCGCACCTGGCGCCACAGGCCCACCACGCCGTCCGGCGCCACCCACAGCACCAGCAGCAGCAAGCCGCCGAAGAACAGGAGCCGGTAGTCTTCCAGCGACGCCAGCATTTCGGGCAGCAGGCCCACGATCACCGCGCCGATGATGGGCCCCGCGAGCGCCCCCGCACCCCCGACGATCACCACGAGGACGAACAGAATCGACTGCATGAAGCTGAACGTCTCGGCCGTGACGAACCCCGCCAGTGAAGCGTACAGACCACCAGCCATGCCCGCCGCCGCGGCAGACAGGGTAAAGGCAACGGTCTTGATCACCAGTTGGTTCAGCCCGATGGACTGGGCCGCCGTTTCGCTGTCGTTCACTGCCCGCATCGCAGCGCCCCACGCGCCGCGCGACAACAAGGCATAGCACGCCAGCAAGGCGGCCGCCGCGGCCACGGCCAGTACGGTCACGGTCTGCTCCGCGCCCCATGCGTCGTTGATCTGCGGCGGCATGATGCCCATGATGCCGCTCTGCCCGCCCGTGAGGCCCGGCATTTCCACGATGGCATGCTGCACGATGAAGCTGAATGCAATGGTGATCATGGCCAGATAGGGGCCCTTGACCCGCAGCGCCGGCAGGGCCAGCAGCGTGCCCAGCCCCGCCGCGAGCAGCGTGCCCGCGGCCCAGGCTGGCCAGAAGCTCCAGCCCGCCTTGGTGGTGAGAATGGCCACGGCGTACGCACCCACCGCGTAAAAACCGACATGCCCGAACGACACCTGGCCCGTCAGGCCGAGCAGCACGTTCAGCCCGATGCCCACCATGGCGATCAACACGACATTGGCCAGCACGAAAACGTAGTAGCTGTTGAGCGTGAAGGCCATCAGCAGCACCAGGGCCGCCATCGCGATGCCCGAAATCAGATACTTGGGGTTCATACTTTCTTGACCTCTGCCCGTCCGAACAGGCCATTGGGCCGCAAGGCCAGTACTGCGATGACCAGCGCGAAGGTGATGATGTGCGTGTGTCCCGACCCCAGCGTGACCGTCACGACCGCCTCGACCACGCCGAAGATGAGTCCCGCCACCATCACGCCCCAGGCGCTGGATATGCCGCCCAGAATGGCGACGGCGAACGCCTTCAGTCCGAACAGCGTGCCCATATCGGCGCTGACATTGAACAGCGGCGCGATCAGAATCCCGGCGACACCGGCCAGCAGCGTAGACATGGCGAACGCAGCCGCCACCGCCCGCTTGATGGGAATGCCCATCAGGCGCGCCGCGTCACGGTTCTGCGCCACGGCCAGCAGCGCCGTTCCCCAGCGGGTGCGGCGCGCCACCGCATGCAGCGCAGCCGCCAGCACGAGGCCCAGCACTGGGATCACCAACTGCAATGGGTATACGCCCAGACCCAGGCCGGCCACGTCGATTGGCGTCACCGCCAGCGGCGAGGCCAGGTTTCGCGGCTCTTTGCCGAATGTGTGCATGACCAGGTTGTCCAGCACGATGCCCAGCGCCACGGTGGACATCAGCCAGGCGTTTGATCCTCGCGATGCGAACGGGCGCACTGCCAGGAACTCCACCAGCAGCCCATACAGGGCGCAGCACAGCAGGGCCAGCACGATGGCCGGCGCCAGCCCCCAGCCCAAGGTCTGGGCAAACGTGAAGCACAGCACCGCTCCCAGCATCATCGAGCTGCCCTGGGCGAAATTCACCGTGCCGGACACTGAATGCGTGATGTGAAACCCCAGGGCCATCAGCCCGTACATGCTGCCCAGCCCCAGGCCGGTGACCAGCGCCGCCATCAATTGCATTTCGTACGCTCCGGAGGCTTACTTCGACAGCCCGACGGGCAGGATGCGGCCATCGATGAACTGCGCCCACACGTAATCCTGCGCCGTGATGGCGTCATGCACCTCGGGCGTGAACGGCTGCTTGTACTGCTTGATCAAACCGTCGTAGTGATCGATCTTGTAGAAGCCCTGGCGGATGGCATCGCCATCGGTCGAGCCGGCGTTCTTGATCGCCAGCGCGGTCAGGTGCATTGCGTCATAAGCGTTGGCCACGCCCACGGCCGGCGTGATGTCTTCAGGGCCGCGGACATTGGAGTACTTGGCCTTGAACGTATCGATCAGCTTCTGCCCTGCCGGGGACTGCTCGCCAAAGAAACTATAGGTCTGCACGAAGTGCACGTTCTTCGCGTTGGGACCGGCCAGCTCGGTGAAGCGCCCGCCAGCGGGGCCCCAGTGCGACACCACCGGCACCTTCCACCCCATGCGGTCCAGGGACTTCACCACCTGCGCCGACGGGCCGACGTTGCCCACCATCATCAGCACGTCGGCGCCTGCGCTGCGAAGGCGGCTGAGCTGCGGCACCACGTCGACTTCATTGCCGTCGAACTTCTCGCTGCCCACTGGCTTCATGCCCTTCGCTGCCAGCGCGGCGACCAGACCCTTCTGGTTCGATTCGCCCCAGGGGTTATTGACCATGATGAGACCGTAACGCGTGGCGCCGAAAGTCTTCTCGGCATAATCCACCATGGCTTCATCGACGATTTCGTCCACCGCGGACACGCGGAACACGAAATTCGGCTGCGCGCCGTTCTTGGTAATGGGCGTGCCTGCGGCCCACGGCCCCATGAAGGGCACTTTGGCCTGGTTGACGAGCGGCACGATCGCCAGCGAGACCGGCGTGTCAAGCCCGCCGAATATCACCGCCACTTTCTCCTTGTGTATCAATTCGCGCGCGGCGACCACGCCCTTTGCCGGGTTGGCCTCGTCGTCCCTACGCACCAGTTCCAGCTTGCGTCCGCCCAGCAACCCGCCGTCCGCATTGATCTGGTCGATGGCCACTTGCAAGCCTCTGGTGATGGCCTCTCCGGCCAGCGCGGATTGGCCCGACAGCGCTGTGATCAGCCCGATCTTGATGGGCTCGGCAGCCTGTACACCGGTGGCCACGCCCATGCAGGCCAAAGAGAACAGGGTACGTATGAAGCTGCGGCGTAGCGGATTCGACATGGAATTCTCCTGAAGTGCGGTCGTGATAAGTGGCCAGAGCGGCCCTACCCGCTTCAAGCAATACCCATGCCAACTCGAAAACTATTGCCGCGATTCTGGCATGTTGTTTGCTTCATTCCATGCAGAGAATTGTCGTCAATCCCCACCTGCGGTTTGACGACGATTTCGCAAGACCCCGGGGCCAGGGCGCGCTTGCGCCACGTCGCGCCATCGCTTCGACTGGTTCTTTTTCATGAACGCCATGCACCACAACAGCGCATATCTGGAGCAAACCATGCACGATGCACCACAACAGCCCACGCAGCCAGCGCCACTCGACCCGGGCGCCCTGGTCGATACCTACCTGACGCTGTTGATGAAACCGGACCCCGATGCCGCGCGCCGCTACGTCAGCAAGGATTTGCGCATACGCTTTACCGGAGGCCGGGCCATGGCCGACCCCGCTGAGTGCGCAGCGTTCAACAAATCCCGCTATGCATGGGTGAAGAAGCGTTTCGAATCGACTGACGTGGTGGCCGGCGCCACCGACGCGCATGCCGTGGTCTACAACCGCGGCACCCTGTACGGCGCGTGGCCGGATGGCACGCCATTCGAGGGCAACCGGTATGTCGATCGTTACGTCGTACGCGACGGCCTGATCACGGAAATGGATGTATGGAACGACAGCGCCGAATGGCTGCTGGCCAGGGCCGGGCTGGCGGCGCTATGACGACTTGCCAGGACGCTGCGGCCAGGTACGGCCCCCTGCCCGCGCACGGACGATTCGACTACTCGCCGATCCACTCCCGGCCGGACTATCACTGGCCGGACGGTGCGCGACTGGCGGTGTACCTGGGCTTCAATCTCGAGCACTTCGCGTTCGGCGGCGGCCTGGGCGCGCGCCTAGGAGCCAGCATGGGCGAGCCCGACGTACTGAATTACGCGTGGCGCGAGTACGGCAACCGCGTGGGCGCGTGGCGCTGCCTCGACCTGTTCGACTCGCTGGGCTTGCCGGCCGGCATCATCGCCAATACGGCGATGCTCGACCATTGCCCGGAATTGATCAGGGCCTGCGTGGCCCGTGGAGACGAACTGATCGCGCATGGCCACACCAATGCCGAACACCAATGCGGTCATGACGAACCAACGGAACGCGCGCTGCTCGCGCATTGCGCCGACCGCCTCCAGGCCTGCGCGGGTGTGCGTCCGGCAGGCTGGCTGTCGCCGTGGATCGCGGAATCGCCGCTCACGCCCGACCTGCTCGCCGAAACCGGATACCGCTACACCTTGAACTGGTGCCATGACGACCAGCCCACGCGCCTGCGCACCCGCAACGGTTCGGGCTTGTGGTCCATTCCCTACCCACAGGAAGTCAACGATATCCCGATGATCGTGGCGCGCCAGATGGATGGCAAAGATTTCGCCCAACTCATCATCGACAACTTCGACGAAATGCTCGACCAGTCGGCCGCACAGCCGCTGGTCATGGGCATCGCGCTGCACCCCTATCTGGTGGGCCAGCCATACCGCCTGCGACACCTGCGGCGCGCGCTGACCCACATCGCGCAGCAGCGCGACGGCGGCCGCGTCTGGCTGACCACGCCTGGCGCCATCTGCGCGCATATCGAACAGCTCAACCTGGAATCGCCCGCATGAACTCTAGCACCTCTACCCTGCCCTTCGCCGACTCGGTCGGTGCATGGGTGCCCCATGGCCAGTTCACCGTGCCGGCCACACAGCGGGGGCCCCTGGACGGCCTGAGCTTCGCCGCCAAGGACCTGTTCGACGTAGCGGGCCACCCGACCGGCGCGGGCAATCCGGATTGGCTCGGGTCCCATCCGCCGGCGTCGTCGCACAGCGCACTGATCGCGCGCCTGCTCGCCGCCGGCGCGACCTTGCACGGCAAGACCCTGACCGATGAACTCGCCTACAGCATCCACGGAGAGAACGCACACTATGGCACGCCGCTGAACACGCGTGCCCCTGATCGGGTGCCCGGCGGCTCATCCAGCGGATCTGCCGCCGCGGTCGCCGCCTGCCTGGTCGATTTCGCCCTGGGCACCGATACGGGCGGCTCGACGCGCGTACCCGCCAGCTATTGCGGACTCTGGGGCTTGCGCACCACGCACGGGCGGCTCAGCGCCAGCGGCGTGGTGCCGCTGTCGCCCAGGTTCGACACCATGACTTGGCTCGCCTCGGGCGCCGATGTCTTTACGCGCGTGGGCCTCGCCTTGCTGGATGAAGCCCCGCGGACATGGCGTGGCGCTTTCATGCTGACCGATGCCTGGGCGCAGGCCGACCCCGCGTTCGCGCCCCTGGGCGCGCGCGTGGCCGAGGCCCTGAGCGGCATGGCCGGCTTGCCCGTGGAAACCGCCGCCACGTCCAGCGTCGACCTGGAAATCTGGAGGCAAACCTACATCACCGCGTCCGCCTACGATGCCTGGCAGACTCATCGAGACTGGATCACGCGCACGCGACCGCGCTTCGGCCCGGCCATTGCGGCCCGCTGGCAGGCCGCGTCGCAGGTGTCCGCCGAAGCCGCTCAGCGTGCCGCCGACATGCAGGCGCGGCTTAGCGCAGATATCCGGTCGTTGCTGGGGGACGACCGCGTCGCCGTCCTGCCGTCCGCATCCAGCGCCGCCATCGCACGCGACGCCGACCCGGCCACGGTCGAGTCCATTCGAACCAGCACCTTCCGCATCACGGCAATCGCCGGGCTGGCCGGGCTGCCGCAAGTCAACATCCCGTTCATCGATGCGCAAGGCATGCCCGCGGGCGTCTCGTTGCTGGGCCCGGCGGGCAGCGACCTCGCCCTGATCGGGCTGGCCGTCACCGTGGGCAAACGGTTGTCAGCCCTCGGCACCGAGGCAACGCCACACGCGGGAACCTTCGTAGCATGAAGAAAGCCGCATCCCCTCGCGCTGTCGCGGCCGCCGATGACGCCGAGACCCGCATCTATCAATCAGTCATAGATGGCGTCATGAGCCAACGCCTGCGGCCCGGCACGAAGCTGCCCGAGGCCGCGCTCAGCGAGTTGTTCGGCGTGGGCCGCAGCATTGTGCAGAAAGCGTTGCAGCGTCTGGCGCACGATCACGTCGTCGTGCTGCGGCCCAATCGGGGCGCCGCGGTCGCGATGCCAACCCGCGAAGAAGTGGGAAAGTTGTTCGAGGCCAGGCGCGCGCTGGAAGCGGCGATACTGCCGCTGGTGGCTCAGTCGGCGGGGCGCGCCGACTACGCCATGCTGCGGCGCCAGTTGCGCGACGAACATCGCGCCATGCACCACGCGCCTCAGACGGAATGGGCCGGACTGGCCAGCGCCTTCCACCTGAAACTCGGTGAATTGTCCGGCAACCCATTGCTGGCACGCTTTCTGGTCGAAACCATTTCCCGTTGTTCGCTGGTCGTGGCGATCTTCCAGCCGCCTGGCAATGCAGCCTGTGAACACGACGAACATGCGCGGGTGGTAGATCACCTGGAACACGGCCGAGTGCAGCAGGCCATCGCAGAAATGGACCGTCACCTGCGCGAGCTGGAATCGCACATCCGGCTCGTGGACGAGCCTTCCGAACGCACGCTCGCCGACATGCTGGGCGTGGGATAGGCGGCGCGGCGGCGCGCCCATCCCGCCGCACGGGTTCAGCGCGGACGCTTGTCCACCACCCTGCGCGCCTTGCCGGTCAGCGTTCTTTCGACAAAACCGCTGGCCGCAACGCGCACCCGCGCCGTCACGCCGATGTAGGACTTCACGGCGTGCTGCAATTGCCGGCCCAGCGCCTCGCGTTCCGATTCGCCCAGGTGCGCGAACTCGTCGCGCACTTCGGTCAGTATCTCGAGCTCATCCAGGTGCCCGTCGCGTGTCAGCACGAGCTGGTAATGCGGCGCCAGCTGCGCGATCTTCAGCACCTGCTCTTCGACCTGTGTCGGGAACAGATTCACCCCGCGCACGATCAGCATGTCATCGCTGCGGCCCGTGATCTTGCCAATGCGGCGCATGCTGCGCGCCGTGGGCGGCAACAGGCGCGTCAGGTCGCGCGTGCGATACCGTATGACGGGCATGGCCTCTTTGGTCAGCGATGTGAATACCAATTCGCCCGGCTCGCTCTCGCCCACCGGTTGCCCCGTGGCCGGATCGACGATCTCGGCATAGAAGTGGTCTTCCCATACCACCGGGCCGTCTTTGGTTTCGACGCACTCGCTGGCAACGCCCGGCCCCATCACTTCGGACAGGCCGTAGATGTCCACCGCGTCCAGGCCCGCTTCGGCTTCGATATCCTGCCGCATCCGGCCCGTCCAGGGCTCGGCGCCGAAAATGCCGATCCGTAGCGAACTCTGGCGCGGGTCTATTCCCTGGCGGCGCTGCTCTTCGATGATGTTGCAGAAGTACGAAGGCGTCACCATGATGATGTCGGGCCGGAAATCGCTGATCAGTTGCACCTGCTTTTCGGTTTGGCCGCCCGACATCGGAATCACCGTGCAGCCGAGCCGCTCGGCGCCGTAATGCGCGCCCAGTCCGCCCGTGAACAGTCCGTAGCCATACGCCACATGCACGATGTCGCCGCGTTTTCCACCGGCGGCGCGGATCGACCGCGCCACCAGCGCAGCCCAGTTATCAATGTCGCGGGCGGTGTAACCCACCACGGTGGGCTTGCCCGTGGTGCCGCTGGATGCATGCACCCGCACGACGTCTTCCCGCGGCACGGCAAACATGGCAAAGGGATAGTTGTCGCGCAGGTCTTGCTTGGTGGTGAACGGGAACTTGCTGATATCGGACAACTGCTTCATGTCGTCCGGCTGCACCCCCGCCGCGTCGAAGGCGCGTCGGTAATGGGGCACATTCTGATAGGCATGGGCCAGCGTCCATTTGAGGCGCTCGAGCTGCAATGCTTCTATTTCGTCTCGGCTGGCATGCTCGATGGGATCCAGCCCGGGCCGGCTGTCGGTGTTGGACATGACGTCGTCTCCTGGAAATGCTGTGCGGCGCAACGCCGCTTATCATCTGAAAGCTGGACAAGACCGAGCGTGGGCCGTCACGCCTCGGGCGTCCCCACGATCTGGCCCTTGATGCGGTACGAGCGGCCCCGGAACAATGCCAGCTGCCGGCCCTCCTGGTTGGTGACAGTCACGTCGTAGACGCCGGTGCGCCCTGCCAGCGAGCGTTCCTGCGCCACGGCCGTCAGTTGGTCGCCGGCAAACCCCGGCGCCAGGAAATCGATGCCGCAGCCCGACGCCACCGTACTCGCATTGCGCGAATTGCAGGCGAATGCAAACGCACTGTCCGCCAGGGCGAAAATGAATCCGCCGTGGCAGGTCTTGTGCCCGTTCAGCATGTCCGGGCGCACGCGCATGGTCAGCCGGGCAAAGCCGGGCCCGACCTCCAGGATTTCGATGCCCAGGCCCTGTGTCGCGGCATCCGCCGCGAACATGGTCCGGCTCACGACCTGGGCCAGTTCATGGGGGTCGGCGGGAATTTCTGTCAATGCTTCCGGCGTCGTCATCAGCGCCCCTTGAATTTCGGTTCGCGCTTGCCCAGGAAAGCCGCCACGCCCTCGGCGTAGTCCGCGCTGCGCCCCAGTTCGCGCATCAGATCCCGCTCGAGGTCGAGCTGGGTCGACAGATCGTTGTGCAGGCTCGCCTGCAATGCCTGCTTGGTGCTGGCCAGGCCGCGCGTGGGCGCGGCCGCGAAATGCGCGGCGAGGCGATCGAGTGTGGCGTCGAAATCATCATCGGGTACGCATTGCCAGATCAACCCCCAGTCCTGAGCCTGGCGCGCACTGATCTTGTCCCCCAGCATCGCCAGGCCCATGGCGCGCGCGCGTCCTGCCAATCTCGGCAAGACGAAAGTGCCGCCGGTGTCGGGAATCAACCCCAGCCTGCAGAACGACTGGATGAAACTGGCCGATTCCTTTGCAATGACGATATCGCCCGCATACGCCAGGTTGGCGCCGGCCCCGGCCGCGACGCCGTTGACGCCTACCACCACGGGCAGCGGCAGCGCATGCAGGCGCCGCACGAGGGGCGCATAGTATTTCTCGACCGTTTCCCCCAGGTCGGGCGGCACGCCGTCAGCGGCCATCTGCCGCTCGCTCAAGTCTTGCCCGGCGCAGAATCCGCGGCCGGCGCCGGTGATCAACAGTACCCTGGCGCCCTCGTTCTCGACGCGCGACAGCGCATCCGACACTTCGCCGTGCATGGCGGCGGTGAAGCTGTTGAGCTTGTCGGGGCGGTTCAGCGTCAGGCGCGCGATGCCTCCGGAAAGGTCGAACAGAATGGTCTCGTAGGTCATGGTCGATTCCCGTTCAGACATGACGGCGCGTCTGTACGACGCGGAAGCGATTGGCCACGAAAGCCGAATCCGACAGCGCCGCGTTCGCGGCCGGATTGGCGCCCGTTCCATGGAAATCACTGAACGCCGCGGTCTGGTTGACGAACACTGCACCAGTCAGGTTCAGCGACAGGGCCACCCCTGCCACCTCGGCGGCATCCTGCACGTCGCGCGCCACGTCCGCATCGGTGGTGTAGGCGGCCAACGACAAGGCGCCGTGCTGGATCACGCTGTCGCGCGCGAGCGCGATACTGTGGGCGGTGTCGTCCGTCGCGACCACGAACGCGATCGGCCCAAACCACTCCTTCCAGATTGCCTCGCTGTCGGCATCGGCTCGCAGCAGCAGGGGCGTGCGAATTCGCGCGCCCTCGAACTGGGGATGCGCCAGGGCCTGGCTATCCGACACGACGGGCAGCCCCAATGCGCGCGCCTGGTCGATGCGCTCGGCAATGCCTTCATTCTGGAGGGCGCCGGTCAGCTCCACCGCCTTGGCCGCTTCGCTGCACAGCTTCTGCAGGGCCGAGCCCAACGCCGCCGCCACCTCGTCGAAGCTGACGTGGCCGTCTGGCGTCTGGATGCCGCCGCGCGGCACGTAGATATTCTGTGGCGCCGTGCACATCTGCCCCGAATACAGCGCGAGCGATACCGCAAGGTTGCGCGCCATGCCCTTCAGGTCGTCGGTGGAATCCACGATCACCTGGTTGACGCCCGCCTTCTCGGTATACACCCGGGCCTGCCGTGCATGCTGTTCGAGCCAGTCGCCGTTGGCACTGCTGCCGGTGAAGTCGATGAGCTTCACGGCCGGGTCCAGCGACAGTTCACGCGCCGTCTCGTCGTCGGCCGCATGCGCGGCCAGTTGCACCACATCGGGATCGAAGCCGGCCTCGGCCAGCACCTCGCGCGCCACCTGCACCGTAATGGCCAGGGGCAGTATCGCGCCCGGATGCGGCTTGACGATGACCGTGTTGCCGGTGGAAAGACTGGCGAACAGGCCGGGATAGCCGTTCCAGGTCGGGAAGGTAGAGCATCCGATCACCAGGGCGACGCCGCGCGGCACGACGGTAAAGCGCTTTTCCATCTTGATGGGATCGTGCTTGCCTTGCGGCTTTTCCCACGTCGCGACATCGGGGATGCGAGCCATCTCCTGCCACGCATAGGCTACTGCCTCGACGCCACGATCCTGGGCATGCGGTCCGCCTGCCTGAAAGGCCATCATGAAGCCCTGGCCGGTCGTGTGCTGCACGGCATGGGCGATCTCGAAACTGCGCCGGTTCAGGCGCGCCAGTATTTCCAGCGACACGCCGACCCACGACCTGGGTCCGGCTTTGCGCCATTGCTCGAGCGCGCGGCCGGCGTTCTTGACCAGGGTCGCCGCAGGCACGCGCGGATACTGGATGCCGAGCGCGAAACCGTAGGGAGACTGCTCGCCGCCCACGGTGCCCTGCGCGCCGGTGAGATCCAGCGCGAATGTCTGGCCGCGCAGCGCCTGGAACGCCGCGCGGCCGTCGTCGGCCGCCGTCTCGCCATAATGGCGCGGGCTGGGCGATTCGGAAAAGGGGCTCCAGTAGCCGCGCTCGCCGGCTGCCGCCAGCGCCCGCTCGAGCAAGGGCTGGTGGCGTTCAAAGAATTCTGATGACACAGGCTATCTCCGGATAAATGTTATGGGAAATCGGGCGCGCCGGACGCAGTTCAGGTTTCCTGGTCGAAGTCCAGCACCAGCCGGTCTGTCACGGGAAAGCTCTGGCAGCTGAGCACGAAACCGCGCGCCACTTCATAATCTTCAAGCGCAAAATTGGCGTCCATGTCGACCTCGCCTTCGACGACCTTGCAGCGGCAGGTCGAGCAAACGCCGCCCTTGCACGAATAGGGCAGTTCAATGCCCTGCGCGAGCGCCGAGTCCAGCACGCTGTCTTTGTTCTTGTCGATGAAAAAGCTGCGGCGATGGCCATCCTGGACCACGGTCACCTCGCACTGGCCCTTGCCCGGCGCGGCGGGCGCGTCGCGCCCGGTACGAAGGGCGCGCGGGCCGCGAGGTGCGCCGAACAGCTCGAACTTGATGCGCGACGGCGCAACGCCGCGGGCCTGCAGCCGTTGCACCACGCTTTCGGTCATGGTTTGCGGTCCGCACACAAAGGCGTAATCGATGTCGTCGGCGCGCATCCAGGCCGATAGCAGTTCATCGACTTTGTCGCCATCGAGCCTTCCATTGAACAGGTCGATGTCCTGGCTTTCGCGGCTCATGATGTAGACCAGGGAGAACCGCTCCATGTACAGGTTCTTCAGGTCTTCAATCTCTTCCCGGAACAGTACCGAGGACGATGCCCGGTTGCCGAAGAACAGGGTGAAGCGGCTGTGTGGCTCGGTGGACAGGGCCGTCTTCACCAGCGAAAAGACAGGAGTGATGCCGCTGCCCACGGCAAAGGCCACGTAGTGGCGTCGCTGGTCCGGCGCGAAGTCCACCGTGAAACTGCCGGCCGGCGGCATGACCTCGAGGGTCTGCCCCACTTGAAGTTCGTGGTTGGCCCAGCTGGAAAATACGCCCTCGTCGACCTTCTTGATGGCCACGCGCAGGACGCCGTCGCCCGGGGCCGAGCAGATGGAATACGAGCGGCGCAGCTCTTCCCCGTTGAGTTCGGTGCGCAAGGTCAGATACTGCCCCGGGCGAAAAGCGAATCGGGGCCGCAGGTCCGGGGGGAGATCGAAGGTGACCACCACCGCGTCGCGGGTATTGCGCGCCACGGATGCAACTTTCAAAGCATGGAACGTCGTCTGGCTCATGGCGTAATGCTGCCCTGCTCAGTGTGTCTTGAAATAGTCGAACGGCTCGCGGCAGGCAGAGCACTGGTACAGCGCCTTGCACGAGGTCGAACCGAAATGGCTGAGCAGGCGGGTCCGGGAAGAGCCGCAATGCGGACAGGCCACCGCCGGTTCAGGCATGCGCCGGCTGATGCCGGACACATCGATGGCGCGCTCGGCCGGCGCGGCAATGCCGTAGCCCTTGAGCGCCTGGCGACCCCGTTCGCTCATCCAGTCGGTGGTCCAGGCCGGCGCAAGCCGCGTCTCGACTCGAACGGACCCGACGCCGTTCTCTGCCAGCGTACGCTCGATGTCATGGGTGATCTCGCGCATGGCGGGGCACCCGGAATATGTGGGGGTAATGGTGACCACGCAGGTCGCGCCGTCCCAGGCCACCTCGCGCACCACGCCGAGGTCTACCACCGACAGCACCGGGATTTCGGGATCGGGCACACTTTCGAGCCAGGCCATCACCTGGCGCGGCGTGGCAATGGCATGCGCACCGGCGCTCACCACACGGCTCCCGGATAGGCGCGCGGCAGCGACTGCATCTCGGCCAGCAGATAGCTGAGGGCCTCGGTGTGCCGGCCCTGGCGGCCACCTTGCAACGCGGGGTGATTCGCTTCTGCCGGATCGGGCATGGCCAGCGTGGCCTCGTCCAGCACTTCGCGTACATGGGCCAGCCACGGTTCGCGCAGCGCGGCCAGCTCACAGCCTATTCCCCGCTCGGTCAGCTCGCGGTCGATCTCGTCGTCCTGGAACAATTCGCCGGTGTGGCGCCACGCGGCTTCCAGGGCTTGCTGCATGCGCTGATGGCTTTCCTGCGTGCCATCGCCCAGGCGCACCACGAGATCCGACGAGCGGCGCACGTGGTAGGTGACTTCCTTCAGCGACTTCGCGGCGATGGCGGCCACGCGCTCGTCTTTCGACTGCACGAGGCGCTGCAGCACGAAGTAGTGCCACACATCGAACAGGAACTGCCGGGCCAGCGTGTCGCCGTAGTGTCCGTTGGGCCGCTCGACCAGCGTGGCATTGCGGAATTCGTGCGCGTGACGCAGATATGCCAGCGCGTCCTCGTCGCGTCCGGCACCTTCGACCTCCCCGGCGAGCGTCAGCCACATGCGGGCCTGGCCCAGCAAGTCCAGGGCGGTGTTGGTCAGCGCCAGGTCTTCCTCGAGCGCGGGACCATGCCCGCACCATTCCGACAGGCGTTGCGACAACACCAGCGTCGAATCGCCCAGGCGCAACAGGTACTCAAAAAAAGGCTTGTCCATATCCGGCGCCTACATGTGCTTGATTTCGTCGGGCATGGGAAAGAACGTGGGATGCCGGTACACCTTGTTGTTGGCCGGATCGAACAGAGGCTCTTTATCGGCCGGACTGCTGGCCACGATGTCTGCGGCGCGCACGACCCAGATGCTGAGCCCTTCATTGCGCCGCGTGTAGACGTCGCGGGCATGATTGATGGCCATCTCGGCGTCCGGGGCGTGCAGGCTGCCCACGTGTTTGTGCGCCAGTCCGTGCTGGCTGCGGATGAATACTTCCCACAGCGGCCATTCTTTGTTCATGTTCCTATCCTTCTGATCGGGCCAGCCAGCGGCCCGGAAACCCATGCTGCGCGGCCAGGCCGCGCGGCGGCTGCATATATTCCCGGCATGCCGGTCACGGACCCGCGGCACCACCCACGCCCACACATGCATGCGGTCGGCCAGCGCCGACCCCTGAGCCCGGGCGCGGGACTGCCGCACGAGGGCCGCCTGTCAGGCCGCCTTGCGGCGCGCCTGCTTCTCGGCATAGGCCGCCATCCCTTCGCGCACCCAAGCGCCCGCTTCGTGCGCCTGCTTGCGCGCGGCCAGGCGTTCGCGATTGCAGGGGCCGTGGCCCTTGATCACCGCGTAAAACTCGTTCCAGTCGATCTCGCCGAAGTCGTAATGCCCGCGCTCGGCATTCCATTTCAAGTCGGGATCGGGCACCGTCAGGCCCAGATACTCGGCCTGTGGCACCGTCTGGTCGACCATCTTCTGGCGTAATTCGTCGTTCGAAAACAGCTTGATTTTCCAGGCCATCGACTGCGCGCTGTTGGGCGATTCAGCGTCGGATGGGCCGAACATCATCAGCGCCGGCCACCACCATCGGTTCAGGGCGTCCTGACACATCGCTTTCTGTTCCGGCGTGCCGTGCAGGCACATCTGGATGAGCAGGTCGTACCCCTGCCGCTGGTGAAATGACTCTTCCTTGCACACCCGCACCATCGCGCGCGCATACGGACCGTATGAGCAGCGGCACAGGGGGATCTGGTTAATGATCGCCGAACCGTCGACCAGCCAGCCGATCATGCCGATGTCGGCCCATGTCAGCGTGGGGTAATTGAAGATGCTGGAGTACTTGGCGCGGCCGGCGTGCAGGTCGTCGACCAGCTCGTCGCGGGACACGCCCAGGGTCTCGGCGGCGCTGTACAGGTACAGGCCATGGCCCGCTTCGTCCTGCACCTTGGCCAGAAGAATGGCCTTGCGCTTGAGCGATGGGGCGCGGGTGATCCAGTTGCCTTCGGGCAGCATGCCCACGATTTCGGAATGCGCGTGCTGCGAGATCTGCCGAATCAGCGTCTTGCGGTAAGCATCGGGCATCCAGTCCTGCGGTTCGATGCGCACGCCTTCGTCGATTCGGCGCTGGAATTCTTGTTCCGGGCCAGAGAGCTGGTCGCGGCTGCGAACCCGGGTGACACCGGTTTCAACAAGTTGAGCGTACATGATCGTCTCCTGTGCGGTCGGCGCCGGTGAAGCTGGCGCACGCCGGCCATGAGCCTGGCCAAGCATGAGACGATTATTTAATACACAAATTTAATTGTCAAACCTATTTTTGTATCACATCGGATATGTGTATCATGTTGATCATCATCAGACGACCCCCCTAATGATGGCCGACTCCCCCTCTCCTGTCGGGCGGTATATCGCACGCCTGCTCAAAGACGACCCGCCCCGCGCCAAGTCGCTGTGCGTCAGTCTGCTGGGCGACGCGCTGGCCTGCCATGGCGGCGCCATCTGGCTGGGGGGCATCATCGAGCTGCTCGAGCCGCTGGGCATCAACGAACGCCTGCTGCGTACCAGCGTGTTCCGCCTGGTGGCGCAGGGTTGGCTGCAGGCCGAGAGGCACGGCCGCCGCAGCCTGTATCGCCTGTCCGAGCAGGGCCTGCGCCATACCGCGCACGCCTCCCAACGCATCTACGTCGGCCCCGCGGCGGACTGGAATGGCGAATGGACCCTGGTCGCCCTGCCGCGCCTGGGCAACAACGGGCTTGCGGAGCGTACCGAACTGCGCCGCGAACTGGCGTGGGAAGGTTTCGGCATGATTGCGCCGGGCCTGTTTGCGCACCCGCAGGCCGATGCACGCACCGCGCACGATGTGCTTCAGAAGCTGGGCATTCCGGACAAAGCGCTGGTGCTGTCCGGGCGCGACCTCGCCGGCGCGGGCGGACTGCCGATCGCCAGCCTGGCGCCCCACTGCTGGAGCCTCGACGAGCTGGCAGCCCAGTACCGCCACTTCTCGCGCCAATTCGGGCCGCTGGAAAAACTGCTGGACGGCCCGCCAGAACCCGCCGACGCCTTCGCGGCCCGCATGCTGCTGCTGCACACGTGGCGCCGCATCGTGCTGCACGACCCCCAGTTGCCGGTACCGATGCTGCCCGACCAGTGGCCCGGACACGCGGCCCGGCAGCTGTGCGGCCGCCTCTACTGGAAGTTGTTCGCGGCGTCCGAAGAGCATCTGGATGCCGTCGCGGGCCGCGACAACGAGCGTTACACCGCCCTTTCTTCCGACGTCTACACGCGTTTCGGAGGCCGCCCGGCCAGCGCGGCGCCCGGCGCGATATTAGCCACGGCCGGATAAGTGCGTTAATCTGGCAAATCGTCTTGCAACCGGCCGCCTGCCCCCAGCGTAGACGGGGACGGAGCCGGCATGCTGCCCGGTGCCGCCGCGCGGCCTCCGACCCACACAGGGCAAGAACGGCAGGCTGCCTGGCGCGGGCGAACGCGCAGGCGCCGTGCCCGCCACGCCACTATCCACCCCCTGGGCTTACACATGGTTCCTGATCCCGCCGCACTATCCGAACAATTACTGCAGTGCGGCAAGGAGCCCATTCACATCCCAGGCACCATCCAGCCCTTCGGAATATTGCTCACCGTGGGCACAGAAGACCTGCGCATCCAGAATATCAGCGAGAATGCCGCGTCGGTCTGGCAGCGGCCGGCTTCCGACCTCATCGGCATCCCGTTTCCGCAGCTGCTGTCCACCGAAGATCCCGATTGCGTCAGGCAGCTCGTCGAATCGGATCTGATGCAAGAGCAGACACTGCGCGTCGCGTTGCGTCTGCCTGTCGCCGACACGGCCAATGAATGGGAGCTTCGGGCGCACTGCCACCTTGGAACGCTGTATTTGGAGCTTGAACCGGCTCCCCCTGCGCTGTCGTTTTCCTTGTCCAACCGTTTCCACACCACGATCCGCGAGGCGGTGCGGGCGCTGCAGGGCGCCAGCGGCCTGCAAGACCTCTGCGACCGTACCGCGCAGCAGGTGCGCAACGCCACCGGCTTTGATCGGGTCATGGTTTATCGCTTCGACAAGGACTGGCACGGCGTCGTAGTGGCCGAATCGCGCAGTGAGCACATGGCCGCGTACCTGGGGCATCATTTCCCGGCTTCGGACATTCCACCGCAAGCACGTGCCGTGTTCCTGCAGAATTGGCTGCGCATGATTCCCGACGTCGACTACACGCCGTCGCGCGTCGTGCCAGACACGCAGAAACCGGGCTCGTCGCATCCTCTCGATCTCGGCAAGAGCCTGCTGCGCAGCGTGTCGCCCATTCACCTGGAGTACCTGCGCAACATGGGCGTGCAGGCGACCCTCACGGTGTCCTTGATCGACGACGGCGAACTGTGGGGCCTGATCGCCTGTCATCATCCGACACCGCTCATGGTCAATGCCGACCAGCGGATCGCCGTCGAGATGATCGGGCGGATCGTGTCATCGCAACTGCGCATACAGGAAGAACTCCAGGACAGGCATTACCGTGAAGCACTCGCGCAAGCGCGGGTGCAAGTCATGGACCTGCTCGAGGCCGAGCCCGACCTGGCCGCAGGTCTGGCCCGCCATGCGCCTGAGTTGCGGCGCATGACCGCGGGCGTCGATGGGTCGGTCGCCGTGTGCTATGGCAACACCTGGACCTGCGCGGGGCCCACGCCTCCCGTAAAGATGCTGGACAGCCTGGTGAACTGGCTCGCACAGTCTTTTCCAGTGCAGACGGTCTTCGAGACCAGCCGCCTGTCATCCTGTTTTCCGGAAGCCGCGCCGCACGGAGACATCGCCAGCGGCCTGCTGGCCATGTCGCTCAGCCGGTCCGGACGCGACTACGTGCTGTGGTTTCGTCCCGAGCAGAGCACCACCGTGACCTGGGCGGGAGCCCCTTCCAAGCCCGTGCGCACCTCGGGAGACATCCTCACCGTGCACCCGCGCGTCTCTTTCGAATCCTGGAAAGAGGTGGTCACGGGCGAGGCCTCGGCCTGGAAGCCGGTCGAGACCGCCGCTGTCGCCGCCCTGCGCCACGATATTGTTGCCCTGGCGCTCAAGCAGGAATATCGCAAGGAACAAGAAGCGCGTCTGCGGGCGGAACGTCTCAGCCGCGAAAAAGATGAAGTGGTGATGATGGTCTCGCACGACCTGAGAACGCCTCTGATGGTCATTGCCATGAGCTATGAGTTCATCAAGCGCTTCCACACCCGCAATAACCCGGCCCTGCAGCAGATGGTCGATCGCGGCATGCGCGCCATGCGCATGATGAACGAACTGGTCACCAATATTCTCGATGTGGCGAAAATCGAGGCCGGGACGCTGGCGCTCGACCTCAAGCCCGAAGCTGCGGCATCGATCGCGCGCGAGGCCGTCGAGACCGGTCAATCGCTCGCCGCCGAGAAAGCGATCTCGCTGGTTGCCGCAGAGCCGCTCGACGTTGCCGAGGTGGCCTGCGAACGTATCCGCATTTTGCAGGTGCTGAATAACCTGGTGAGCAATGCCGTGAAATTCACACCGCACGGCGGCCGTGTCACGGTCGCCTGCGAGGCCCAGGGAGACGACGTGGTTTTCATGGTTTCCGACACCGGGACGGGAATCCCGGCCGAGAACCTCGAAAGCATTTTCGAACGCTTCTGGCAGGCCGAAGAAGCGCGGCAGCATGGCACGGGTCTGGGACTCTGGATCTGCCGAGGCATTATCCAGCGGCACCACGGAAGAATCTGGGCGGCAAGCGAGCCGGGCGCGGGCAGCACGGTCTTGTTCACCCTGCCTACGGTCCAGGCCGCGCAGGTGTCCGGCGCACCCACGCGCCCCATTGCATCGTGAGGCCGGCGATGGCCGTCTCACGCACTGATACCCACGGCCTGGCGGCCCACCCGGCTGTCCTTGCACCCACCCCCTCGCCGCCGGCCACGTTGCGCGAACACATTCGCGAGGCGACCCGGGCCGAGCACGACGACATCGAGGCCCGCATGAATCTGCAGCGTGCCGATTTCGGGCGACACGACTACGTTTGCCTGCTGAAACGATACCTGTCGTTCCACGCAGCATTTGAACAATTCCTGCTGACGCGAGCAGCGGCCCTCTCGCCCCTGGCCGACTTCTACCGGCGCGATCGCTTGAAGGCCGCGTGGCTCTCCAGCGACCTGCAGGCCCTGGGGTTCGACGGCGAAGCGCAGGCGTCGCCCCGGTTGCACCGACGCCTGGAAACCCAGTACTCCACCCGGCCTGCTTTGGTGGGCGCCGTGTACGTTATCGAGGGTTCCATGCTGGGCGGCGCGGTGCTGGCCAAGCAATTCGGCCAGCGATTCGGCCTGACCCCCACGTCCGGACTCCGATACTTTTCCGGGTACGGCGCCGGCACGCGTGACAAGTGGCAGGCCGTGCTGCGGCTGCTGGGCGAGTTCGATCAGGATCCGGATGCGCGCCGGAGCGCGGTCGTGGGCGCAAAAACCATGTTCGGGCTCTTCCAGGAACATCTCACGAGCGCATGACGGCCCGGGCGCTCGGCGGCAGGCGATCCTGCGGCAGGCGAACCTGCGGCAGGCGATCCGGCGGCAGGCGATCCGGCGGCAGGCGGCCCGCCGACCGGCGTCCTGGAACGCAGACAGCCGCGGTCCGGCGGCCCGGTGCGGCGACGGCCCGGGCCCTTCAGCTGTTCAGCTATTCAGGAAGATGATCGCGGTCCGGCTCAACATCGCAACGCACCCCCAGGGTTTCCAGGTACACCTCGCCAGCGGCATCGCGACCGGGGCCGGCGACGAGCAGGCCACGGGGAACGCCGATGAAGCATAGCGTCCAGCGCGCCTGCACCGGGCGGCCCAGCGCCTGACCGGTGTCGGCATCCACGCCGCTGGGCACGTCCAGCGCCAGTTTCGGGCAATCCCAGGCGTTGACCGTATCCACCATGGCCTGCCAGCCCGCCTCCAGCGGCCGATTCAGGCCTATGCCGAACAAGCCATCGATCAGCACATCGAACCGGGGCCGCCGCGGCAGCGAAGTCTGCTCGATGCCGCCTCGTTCGCGCCAGGCGGCATAGGCTTGCGCCGCATCTGGCGGCCGGCGATCTGGCGGCCGGCGATCCGGCGGCCGGCGACCCGGCGGCCGGCGACCCGGCGGCAACTGGTCCGTGCTGCCGGGCATGACCACCTGCACCGCATGCCCCCGTGCCCGCAGCGCGGTGGCGGCCACCAGAGCATCGCCGCCGTTGTTTCCCGGGCCCGCCAGGACCAGCACGGAGCGGTCGGTCGCGTAACGGGCCGCAATGAAGCGTGCCGCCGCCTCGCCGGCCAGCGGCATCAGGGCTCGGCCCTGCGCCCGCGCCTGCTCTTCGGCGCGGCGAATCAGGGATACCGGCCAGGCACGCATTCGTGTCTCTATTGCGGGGTGCCGCGCACGCGGCGTCTACACTTTGAGGAAGTGCTCGCGGTAATACTTCATTTCTTCGATGGACTCGTAAATATCGGCCAGCGCTTCATGCCGGCTGTGCTTTTCGAATCCCTTGTACACCGAGGGCGCCCAGCGGCGCGCCAGTTCTTTCAGTGTGCTGACGTCGAGGTTGCGGTAATGGAAAAAACGTTCCAGGTTCGGCATGTAGGCGTACATGAACCGGCGATCCTGGCTGATGGTGTTGCCGCACAATGGCGACTTGCCTGCCGGCACAAGTGGCGCCAGGAAGTCCAGCAGGATCTGCTCGGCCTCGGGCTCGGTCAGGGTGGATGCGCGCACCTTTTCGATAAGCCCGCTCTTGCCGTGGGTCGACTTGTTCCAGTTGTCCATGGCGTCGAGCAGGCTTTCCGGTTGGTGCACGACCAGCACCGGGCCTTCGGCCACGACGGTCAGGTCGGGCTCGGTGACGACCACCGCCACTTCGATGATGCGTTCTTTGGTGGGGTCCAGCCCCGTCATTTCCATATCGAGCCAGACCAGGCGGTTTTCGTTCGCAGCCATATAATTTGCCTTTAAAACACTGCATTTTCTCATACGCCTCACCCACCCGTGCCGCTTACCTATCTGACCCTGCTTTTCGTAGCCTTCCTGCTCGCCGATATCGGCGTGCGTTTGTGGCTTTCCACGCGCCAGATCCGCCATGTGGCGCGCCACCGCGACCAGGTCCCGCCCGAATTCGCACCGCGTATCGGGCTGGCCAGCCACCAGCGGGCGGCCGACTACACCGTCGCGCGCGTGCGGCTTGGCATGCTCGAACGCGTGTACGACGCCTTCCTGCTGGTCGCGCTGACGCTGCTTGGCGGCCTGCAGGCCATCGATCTGCTGGTGGCGCAAGTCACTTCGCACGACCTGCTGCGGCAACTGCTGCTGCTGGGCACCGTGGCGCTGCTGCTGGGCCTGCTGGGGCTTCCGTTCACGCTGTGGCGGCAATTCCGCCTCGAGGCAAAGTTCGGCTTCAATCGCATGACGCCCGGGCTGTTCGCCGCCGACCTGTTCAAGGGCATCGTGGTGGCATTGGTATTGGGCGCGCCGTTGGCCGCCGCCATTCTGTGGCTCATGGCCGAAGCGGGCACATGGTGGTGGGTATGGGCCTGGGGCCTCTGGACGGCCTTCAATCTGCTGCTGCTGTTCATCTATCCCAGCTTCATTGCGCCCTTGTTCAACAAATTCACGCCGCTATCCGACCCGGAATTGGCCAGCCGCATCAAGCAGCTGGCGCAACGCTGCGGATTCGCGCTCAACGGCCTGTTCGTCATGGACGGATCGCGCCGCTCGGCTCACGGCAATGCGTATTTCACCGGCTTCGGCCGATCGCGCCGCATCGTGTTCTTCGACACCCTGCTGGCGCGCCTGAACGGCGATGAAATCGAGGCCGTGCTCGCCCACGAGCTGGGCCATTTCGCCAAGCGGCATATCATCAAACGCATCGTGCTCAGCTTTGCGGCGGCACTGCTGTTCTTCGCCCTGCTGGGATGGCTGTCGCAGCAGCCCTGGTTCTACGAAGGTCTGGGCGTCCTGCCCCGCCTCTCCGGACGCAACGATGCCATGGCGCTGCTGCTGTTCTTCCTGGTGATACCGGTCTTCACGTTCATGCTGACTCCGGTTGCCAGCTGGTACTCGCGTCGCGACGAATTCGAGGCCGACCGCTACGCCGCCACGCAAAGCTCGGCCAACAGGCTGGTGTCGGCGCTCGTCAAACTGTACGATGACAACGCCGCCACCCTGACCCCGGATCCTGTGCACTCCGCCTTCTACGACAGCCATCCTCCCGCCGCCGTGCGCATCCGCCATCTGATGCAGGCCACATGAGCTCCGCCGCCGGCCTGGAGGGCCGCATCATCGCGGCTCATGGCCGCCATTACGTGGTTGAGTTCGATGATGGCTCGCTGCGCCACTGCTTTCCTCGCGGCAAAAAGGCGGGCGCTGCCGTGGGCGACCGCGTCCGGGTTGCGCCTCAGGGCCGCGATGAAGGCGCCATCGATGCCATCCTGCCCCGCACCAATCTGCTATTCAGGTCCGACGAAACGCGCTCTAAACAGTTCGCCGCCAACGTCGATCAACTGCTGATCGTGGTGGCCGTAGAGCCCACGTTTTCCGACGATCTCGCCGGCCGGGCCCTGGCTGGCGCCTGGAGCGCCGGCATCGAACCCATCGTCATCCTGAACAAGATCGATCTGCAGGCGGGCCTGGCCGAGGCTCGGGCCCGCCTGGCGTCCGTACAGGCCCTGGGCGTGCCCGTCATCGAGCTCAGCGCGCACGACCATGAAGCCGTGCGTGCGCTGCTGGCACCCCGGCTGGCCGGCCGCACCACCCTGCTGCTGGGGCAGAGCGGCATGGGCAAATCCACGCTGCTCAATTCTCTGGCGCCCGACGCGGCCGCGGCGACGCGCGAACACTCGACGGCGCTCGACATGGGGCGCCACACCACCACAAGCACGCGCCTGTATCATCTACCCGCACCCGGCGGCGACCTGATCGATTCGCCCGGGTTCCAGGCCTTCGGCCTGCAGCACCTGTCGGGCGCCGACATCCTGCGCGGCTTTCCAGAGTTCACACCGCACATCGAACATTGCCGTTTCTACAACTGCACGCACCGCCACGAACCGGGGTGCGGTGTGGTGGCAGCGTTACAGCACGGCACGATCGACACCGGCCGCTACGCGTTGTATCGCCGCATTCTTGAAGAAAGCGAAGCCGCTCAGCAGCGCTACTGACGACCTCGCTCCCCGCTCAGGCCTGGCCCGGCAGCACGCGTTGGCGCACCAGGTGATACAGGTTGCGCAGCATGCCGGCCGTGGCGCCCCAGATGAAATGGCCGTTCCAGGGCATGGCGTAATACTGCCGTTCCCGGCCATCGGGCAGAGGCGCGCGGTACAGGCGGTGATTGGCCGGATCCATCAAGAAGGACAGAGGCACTTCGAACACCTCGGCGACTTCGAATTCGTCGGGCGCCAGGGTGAAACCCGGCCGCACCAGCGACAGCACCGGCGTGATCGAGAAGCCGGTGGCCGTCAGGTAGTGGGGCATGCTGCCCAATATGTCGACGAAGTCGTTAGACAATCCCGTTTCTTCTTCAGCTTCGCGCAGCGCCGCCGCCACGGGCGAGGCATCACTGCTTTCCAGGCGCCCCCCCGGAAAGCTGATCTGCCCGGCGTGATCGTACAGATGCGCCGTGCGCTGCGTCAGCATGACGCTCACGCCGCTGGCGCGCGCAACCATCGGTATCAGCACGGCGGCAAGCACGGGCGCGCCTTCGCGGCCTGGGTGACGATGCTCGGCCGATCCGAGGGGATCTTGCGGCCAGGGCCCCGGGCGGGTCAGCGCGACGCGCAGCAACTCGGGATCCAGCAAGTCGGGCGGCACCGCAGCAAGATTGGCGTTGGCGGGTTGCCAGTCCTGCGCGGCGGGGTCGAACGAGAGCATGGCCGGAGGCCGGCGGGGGCGGGTCGTAGGGTCTGGCATACCTGCTGCGTACAATAAAAAAAGGCACCTGTGCAGGTGCCTTTTTAACCCGGATTGCTGACTAGCGCGGAATGGCCCGGCAATGCCGGTTCCGCGCCAGCGTCATCAAGCCGACTTGGGCTGCTTGATGATCAGCTTTTCCTTGATGCGTGCCGACTTGCCCGAGCGGTTGCGCAGGTAGTACAGCTTGGCGCGACGCACATCGCCACGGCGCTTGACTTCGATGCCGGCGATTTGCGGGGAATACAGTTGGAACGTACGCTCGACGGCTTCGCCCGACGAGATCTTGCGCACGATGAAAGACGAATTCAGGCCGCGATTGCGCTTGGCAATGACGACGCCTTCGTACGCCTGCACGCGCTTGCGGGTGCCTTCCACGACATTGACGCTGACCACCACGGTATCGCCAGGGGCGAATTCGGGCATGGTCTTGTCGCCGGTAAGGCGCTTGATTTCTTCCTGTTCCAGGATAGCGATGAGGTTCATGTGAACTCCGAGACCATCGTGCTTTGCGGTGTTTGTACGCAGCGGGCTGGGGTTGAGGCCGGCACTTTTGCTGTACGCAAAGTAGAGGATGAGGTTTGGTAAACCCAGCATTCTACATCAAAATCCCGGCAATTTCATAGGGTTAACGGCGAAGGCCGAGCGCCCAAGCCGCCGTCCGCGCGGCGGTACCGGCCCACGGCGCCATCCCGGCTACCACTGCGCCCGCCCCGCCCCCCGGGCGCCGGCCTGCATCAGGGGCGCGAGCGCCCGGCGGCGAATGGGAGTACGCTTGATGGCTGCCGTTGTCCCGCTGTCACAAACCTGTCATTGTCCGGCCGCCGGCCGCCGCAGCGCCTCATGTCCTATTCTTCCCTACTGTTGGTCATCCTGGCGGCGATGGCGCACGCCACCTGGAATCTGCTGGCCAAGCGGGCCGCCATGGTGGGGCCCGTATTCGTCTTCGCTTATGGCCTGTGCGCTGTACTGGTGTACGCGCCCTGGGTGATATGGATCTTGGTGCACGAAGGCATGGCCTGGACCTGGCCCGTCGTGCTCTGCATACTCGCCTCGAGCGCGCTGCACCTCGGTTACAGCCTTTGTTTGCAACGGGGCTACCAGGTTGCCGACCTGTCGGTGGTCTACCCCATTGCGCGGGGCACCGGCCCGCTGTTGTCGACAACCGGCGCCTTCCTGCTGCTGGGCGAGCCGGCGTCCGCCACAGGTATCGCAGGAATGTTGTGCGTGGTAGGCGGCGTGCTGCTGATCGCCACGCAGGGACGCCTGACCCTGTTCCGCCAGCCGCAGGCCTGGGTGGGCGTGCGATGGGGCGTGCTCATCGGTCTTTTTATCGCGGCGTACACCGTCGTGGACGCCTACGGCGTAAAGGTGCTGCTCATCATGCCGGTATTGTTTGACTGGTTCACCTGTGTGACGCGCACGGTGATGATAGGCCCCCATATATTCCGGCGCCGGGCCGAGAACTGGCGAGCCATGCGCGGCCACTGGCATCTGGCACTGGCGGTAGGAGTACTGTCGCCCCTGGGCTACATATTGGTGCTGTACGCCCTGCGCAACGGCGCGCCGTTGAGCCTGGTCGCACCCGCGCGCGAGATGTCGATGATGCTCGGCACACTGGCCGGTATGCTGCTGTTGCGCGAAAAGGTAGGCCCTGGAAGGTTGGCGGGCTGTGCCGCGATTCTGGCGGGCGTCGTTCTGCTGGGATCGAGCTAGCCGAATGCTGCGGCGTGCGTGGCCCGAGGCCGATGCCGCCCCAACCCAATCGCCGCGGCGCCGTTTTCCCGGCAGGTGCGCTGCACGCCGTTTGCCGATGGACCGCCCCGCCGTGCCGCGAGCCGGTCGGGATTCACCACGCCGGCATCAGAAACCGGCGGCAGCTCCCAACCACATCAGCCCGGGAATCAGGGCGCCCCACATGGCGACGAGCAGTACGTCGGTAACCATCTGGCGCACAGTGACGCCTTGCCGCGATGCATGGGCGACCGAGCCTAGCGACTGGCCGTGTGCGGCATGCAGGGAAGCTTCGCTGGATGCGCTGCGCCCCAGGCCACCGGCCTGACTGACACCGGCGTCGGACTGGACGGGGCGGCAAACCGGCGCCTCATGCACCGCACCCGACGGCTGCGGCGCGCCCACGGCGTCGGGGCGCGCCGCAGCCGGCGAAGGCGGCAAGGCAGCCGGCGAAGGCGGCAAGGCAGCCGGGCGGCGCTCGCGCGACAAGCCTGATGAGAACGGCCACCTGGCCGGCTGCCGCAGCACGCCCCCGGCGGCTTGGGCGAACATGCGCGGCATCCATGCGCCCAGCCGCGAAGGTGACAGGGTCGCGACGGAATCGGTGTCTAGCGTGGCGGTGGTCATGAGGTGCTCCGGTCAGAATAGCGTTAGCTGCGGCATGGACAGGCCCGGCTGAGCGCCACCCTGCCGATGGTTCTTGTGGGAAGTGCCCGCCCCATGTGCGGGCGACGGCGCGCGGGGCGCCTGAAACAAATGGGTAGCCAACTGCGGCCGCGTGGTGTTCAGCCCCAGCTTGCGCACCGCCAGATTGAAGCGCTGGCGCAGAAGATCGGCCCACAGGCCCGTGCCGCGCATGCGACTGCCGAAATTCGGGTCGTTGCGCCGACCATTGCGCAGGTCTTCTATGCGGTGCAACACGCGCTGGGCGCGATCGGGATAATGCGTGTGCAGCCATTCCTCGAATACGGCCCTGACTTCCCACGGCAGGCGCACCACGGTATAGCTGGCATAGCAGGCGCCCGCCTGGCGGGCATCCTGCAGGATGTGTTCCAGCGACTCGTCGTTGATGAAGGGAATGATGGGCGCCACCAGCACGCCAACCGGCACGCCCGCATTGGCCAGCGTGCGGACCGCCTGGATGCGCCGCCAGGGAGCGGAGGCCCGAGGCTCAAGCGTGCGCGCCATGTCGGCGTCGAGGGTGGTGATGCTGACATACACCGTGACCAGGCGGCGTTCGGCCAGGGCCTGCAAGAGGTCGATATCGCGTTCGACGAGGGCATTCTTCGTGACCAGCGTGGCCGGATGGCCCGTTTGCAGCATGAGTTCGAGCACGCCGCGGGTCAGCTGCCACTCGCGTTCGATAGGCTGGTACACATCGGTTGCGGAGCCGATGTTGATGGGCGACACCCGGTAGCCCGGGCGCGCCAGTTCGGCGCGCAGCACGTCGACCGCATTGGACTTGGCCACGAGACGGGTTTCGAAATCGAGGCCCGGTGAATAACCCAGATACGCATGGGTGGGCCGCGCGTAGCAGTACACGCAGCCATGTTCGCACCCGCGATAGGGGTTGACCGCCACGTCGAACGGGATGTCGGGAGAATCGTTGCGCGACAGCAGCTTGCGGGCCTGTTCGGCCTGCACCGAGGTTTTCAGGGAGGCCTCGGCCGTGATGGGAATGTGCCGGGACGGCGAGACTGGGGCGCAGGCGCCGGCTTCGGCGGAGCCGGGCCAATCGGTGTTGCCGAGGGCGTCGGCCGGCAGCTGACTGGAAGCCCAGCCATCGTCGGCGGGCGCGCGGTCGGTCTGCTGGAAGCGGTGCGCCACGTTAGTAACCGCTCCCCGGCCGCGCAAGGCGGCGGGGGCGGCAGCCGGGGACCCAGAACCGGCGGAAAAAACGTGTTTGGCGCGTTCCATGAAAGTACTGTACAAAAAACCAGTACTTTCGGCAAGCCCCATGCCCTGAAAAAGCGACGCCCCACTTTACCGCAAGACGCGCCGCCCGTCTGGACAATTCATTCCACCACCCGGAAATCGCTCGCAAACCCGCATGAACGTTGGGTTTAGCCGAAAAACAACAGCGCCGGCCCGGACGCCGCCGGTCTTGCGGCTAGCGCAACATGCCCGCGGCAGCCGTCTGGTGCGTCGCCTCGTCGATCAGGATGAAAGCGCCCGTCGCGGGGGCGCCGGCATAACTGTCTATCGCCAAAGGTTCACGCGTCACCAACGTGACGCGCCCGATTTCGTTCATGGCCAACGTGCCGCTCGCATTGGTCACTTCCTGCAGCTCGTGGATGTCGCGTTGCGTCAGCACCTCGCGGACCTTCGCGGACGTCAGGCGCGTTCCATGCTTGAGCAGATACCGCCGCGCGGGGTTCAAGGCCTGCGCATCCAGCCAGCACAGTTCCGCCTCGAACGCACGGCTGACGCGTGCCGCGGTGGCGGCATGGGCGAGCACGTCGCCACGCGACACGTCGACGTCCCGGTCGAGCACCACGGTTACCGAATCTCCCGCCAGGGCGGCGTCGACCTCGCGATCGAAAGCCCAGACTGCCTGCACGCGCGCGGCCACGCCCGAGGGCTGGACCACGATCTCATCGCCGGGCCGCAGTACGCCGCTGGCCACGCGGCCCGCATAGCCACGGAAATCATCGGCGCGGTCGCCACCGTGCCGCGCCACCCATTGCACCGGAAAGCGCAGCGGCCGTTCGAGATCGGCACTCGCCTGCTCGAGCTGTTCGAGCAGGCGCAGCAGCGGCGGGCCCTCGTACCACGGGGTGCGCACCGAGGCATGAACCACATTGTCGCCTTGCAGGGCCGACAAGGGCAGCACATGGAACCGGCCGATATCCAGGCGCCGTGCGAGTTCCGCGTAGGCTTCGCGGATGCGCTCGAACACGGCGCGGTCCCAACCTACCAGGTCCATCTTGTTGACCGCCACCACGATGTGCTGAATGCCCAGCAGGCGCGCGATGGTGCTGTGCCGTTTGGTCTGCGGCAGCAGCTGGCCATCGGCCGCGCGGGTGGCATCGATCAGGATGATGGCCGCGTCGGCGGTCGAGGCGCCGGTAACCATATTGCGCGTGTACTGTTCATGCCCCGGCGCATCGGCGACGATGAACTTGCGCAACGGGGTTGAAAAGTACCGGTAGGCCACGTCGATGGTGATGCCCTGCTCGCGTTCGGCCTCCAGGCCGTCGGTCAGCAGGGCGAAGTCGATGCCATCGCCAGCCACCCGCTTGTACTTGGCGCGGGCGATGGCCTCCAGCTGGTCGGCGAAAACGCCCTTGCTGTCGTAAAGCAGGCGACCGATCAGGGTCGACTTGCCGTCATCGACCGAGCCGGCCGTGATCAGGCGCAGCACGCCGTTCTCGGCGCCCGAAAGAAAAGAGTCGTTCACTGCGTTCATTGGAAGAGGTCCGGTACTCAATCAGTTCAGAAATAACCTTCCTTCTTGCGGCGCTCCATCGAGGCCTCGGAAGTCTGGTCGTCCATGCGGGTGGCGCCGCGCTCGGTGATATCCGTCACGGCGGTTTCGGCAATGATGGCCGCGGCATCGGCCGCGTCCGAGGCCACCGGGCAGGTGCAGGAAATATCGCCCACAGTGCGGAACCGCACTGCCAGGCGCTCGACTTTCTCGCCATCGCGCGGCGGAGTCAGCGCGGTCACGGGCACCAGCAGCCCGTTGCGGCGCACGACGTCGCGCTGGTGGCTGTAATAGATCGACGGCAATCCGAGCCGCTCGCGCTGGATGTACTGCCATACATCCAGTTCCGTCCAGTTGGAAATCGGAAACACCCGCATGTTCTCGCCCTTGTGCACACGCGTGTTGAACAGATTCCATAGTTCCGGGCGCTGGGCCTTCGGGTCCCATTGCCCGAACTCGTCGCGAAACGAAAAAATGCGCTCTTTGGCGCGCGCCTTTTCTTCGTCGCGGCGGGCGCCCCCGATGCAGGCGTCAAAGCCCAGTTCCTCGATCGCTTCGAGCAGCGTGACGGCCTGCGCCGCGTTGCGCGAATCGCTCTCGCGACGCAGCACGACGCTGCCGCGCCGTATCGAATCCTCGACGCTGCGCACGATCAGCGTCTCGCCCAACTCGGCGGCGCGCTGGTCGCGGAACGCGATCACCTCTTCATAGTTGTGGCCGGTATCAATATGCATGAGCGGGAAGGGAAACCGGCCAGGCCTGAACGCCTTCTCTGCCAATCTCAGCAGCACCACGGAATCCTTCCCGCCCGAAAAAAGCAGTACCGGCTTACTGCATTCGGCCGCCACCTCGCGCAAAATGTAGATGGCTTCGGATTCCAACCAATCGAGATGGCTGCGATTCATCACTGCTGACATGTTGTTCCTTTACACAGAAGCCGTTCGCGCTGGCGCTGCAGCGACGGCGATCACACGATTGCCCGCATGCAGGCCGCATTCCTTGGAGTCGGAGGATTCCCACCACCAGCGCCCCGCGCGCACATCCTCTCCCGGACGGATCGCGCGCGTGCATGGCTCACAACCGATGGACGGATAACCCTTGTCATGCAGGGCGTTATAGGGAATGCCCAGCGACCGTATGACCTGCCATACTTCGTCCTCGCTCCAGGCCGCCAGCGGGTTGAACTTGTGCAGGCCGAACACCGCATCCCGCTCGGCTTCCGGCAATTCGCCCCGGGTGGCAGCCTGCCCGCGCCGCTGCCCGGTAATCCATGCGCTGCGGCCGGCCAGGGCCCGTTGCAAAGGCTCTACCTTGCGGATCTGACAGCATGCCTTGCGCAGATCCACGCTTTCATAGAACGCGTACGCGCCATGCGCCTGCACATGCGCATGCACCGCGCAGGCGTCGGGCCGATACACGATGATGGCGCGGCCGTACCGCGCTTGCACGATATCCAGCATGGCCAAGGTCTCGGCGTGCAGGCGGCCGGTATCGAGCGCAAAGACTTCCAGGCCGATGGCTCCGTCGTAGATGGCATGGGTCAACAGCATGTCCTCGGCACCCAGCGAAGACGCCAGCGCCGCGTCGGGATACTGGCGCGCAATGTCGGCCAGGCGGGCCAGCAAGTCAGACCAGCGCGCTTGCAATGCAGAATTCAGCTTGATCATGGCAGTCGTCATGGTTGGACGGCAAAGACGCGCGCATGGCGCGGACGCGCCAGCAGGCTCTCGCCTTCTCTAAGGTTCAGTTCACGGTACAGGCGCTCGGGAACCTGCGCCTCGATGATGGACTGCATATCCTGGCGCTCGAGTTCGAGATAGGCGCTGGAGCCGGCCAGGTAGGCGTGGCTCAGCCGGACCGGAATGCCCTGCCCGATGCCGTTGTCGCGCGCGAGGTCGATTTCATGCGGCCGCACATACGCCACCGCCTGCCGCGGCTCCGGCTGCGCCAGGTCGGGAGCCGGCAACTCGACCCCATGCGCATGCCAGACGCCGTGGCTGGCATGGCCGCTCAGCTGGTTGACGTCGCCCAGAAAGCCGTACACGAACGGAGTCGCGGGGGATTCCCACACTTCGCGCGGCGTGCCCACCTGCTCGATACGGCCTGCATTCATCAAGACCACCCGATCTGCCACTTCCAGCGCTTCCTCCTGGTCGTGCGTGACAAATACGCTGGCGACGTGCAGCTCATCGTGCAGGCGGCGCAGCCAGCGGCGCAGTTCCTTGCGCACCTTCGCATCAAGCGCGCCGAAAGGCTCGTCCAGCAGCAGCACCCGAGGCTCCACCGCGAGTGCGCGCGCCAGCGCAATCCGTTGCCGCTGGCCGCCCGACAGTTGCGACGGATAACGGTCGCCCAGCCAGTCGAGCTGCACCAGGTTCAGCAATTCGTGGACCTTGGCGCGGATCTGCGACTCGGATGGCCGCGTAGCGCGGGGCCGAACGCGCAGCCCGAAGGCCACGTTCTCGAACACAGTCAGATGCTTGAACAAGGCGTAGTGCTGGAACACGAACCCGACCTGCCGATGCCTGACATCCACGCCCGTTGCATCGGCGCCGCCAAACCACACGCTGCCGCTGTCTGCCGTTTCCAGGCCGGCGATGATGCGCAGCAAGGTCGTCTTCCCGCAACCCGAGGGGCCCAACAGCGCGACGAGTTCGCCGGTATCAATATGCAGCGACACGTCGTCGAGTGCGTGGAAATCGCCGAAGCGGCGTGACAGGTTCCTGACCTCGATACTCATGCAGAACACTCCTTCATGCGGCCGCCGCACGCGCGAGCGTGGGCGCCATCACGTTCCCGGCGGGTGCATCCGCGCCGTGTGGTCCCGCGTCGCGCCACTCCACCAGGTTCTTGACCAGCAGCGTCACCAGCGCCAGCAGGGCCAGCAGCGACGCCACGGCGAACGCCGCGGAAAACTGATATTCGTTGTAGAGAATTTCCACGTGCAGGGTCATGGTGTTGGTCAGCCCGCGCACATGACCCGACACAACCGACACGGCGCCAAACTCGCCCATCGCGCGTGCATTGCACAGGATCGCGCCATACAGCAGGCCCCACTTGATATTGGGCAGGGTGACCCTCCAGAAGATCTGCCAGCCGCTCGCCCCCAGCGTGAGCGCGGCCTGCTCTTCTTCGCTGCCCTGGGCCTGCATCAGCGGTATCAATTCGCGGGCGATGAACGGGAAAGTCACGAACAAGGTCGCGATCACCACGCCGGGCACGGCATACACAATTTTCACGTCGTGCGCCTGCAGCCACTCGCCCATCCACCCTTGCGAACCGAACAGCAGCACGAACACCAGACCAGCCACCACCGGAGACACCGAGAACGGCAGGTCTATCAGCGTGATGAGGAACTGCTTGCCCCGGAACTGGAACTTTGTGATGGCCCACGCCGCGGCGACGCCGAACACCAGGTTCAACGGCAATGCCACGGCCGCCACCGCGATCGTCAGCTTGATGGCGCTCCACGCGTCGGGTTCGGTGATGGCGGCCAGGTACAGCTGCCACCCCTTCTTGAAGGCCTCCGCGAACACGGCCACCAGCGGCGCCAGCAAGAACAGACCCAGGAATCCCAGGGCCAGCGCCAGCAAGATGCCGCGAACCCAGCGAGGTTCGGTCAGGTGATCAGGGCGCACGGCGGCGCCCGTCGGCGATCGGTCGTTCATGCCAGCCGGCCTCCTCGACGCGCCTGCCAGCTCTGCAGCAGGTTGATCAGCAGCAGCAACGCAAACGAAATTACCAGCATGACCGTCGCGATGGCCGCCGCCCCGGCATAGTCGAATTGCTCGAGTTTGGCGATGATGAGCAGCGGCGTGATTTCGGACACCATGGGACGATTCCCGGCAATGAACACCACCGATCCGTATTCCCCCACCGCTCGTGCGAACGCGAGCGCAAAGCCCGTGAGCAGCGCCGGCATGATCGTGGGCAGCAATACCCGGCGCATCACTTGCCAACGGTTCGCACCCAGGCTGGAAGCTGCCTCTTCGATCTCACGTTCAATGTCTTCCAGCACGGGCTGTACCGTGCGCACCACGAACGGAATGCCGATGAAAATCAAGGCAACCACAATACCCAGAGGCGTGAACGCCACCTTCAGGCCGAACCACGATTCCAGCGGTCCGCCCAGCCAGCCGTTCCTGGCATAGAGCGCGGTCAGGGCGATGCCGGCCACTGCCGTCGGCAGCGCGAAAGGCAGGTCGACCAATGCGTCGATGATCTTTTTCCCCGGGAACCGGTACCGGACCAGCACCCAGGCCACCAGCATGCCGAACACCAGGTTCACCAATGCGGCGATCAGCGCGGCGCCGAAGGTCAGTCGATACGAGGCGACGACACGCGGCGCGGTGACCGTATTCCAGAATCCTTCCCACCCCAGGCCGGCGCTCTTGAGCGGCAATGACGCCAGCGGTATCAACACCAGCAGGCTCAGATACAGGACGGCATAACCCATGGAAAGACCGAAGCCCGGCAGGACTCCGGGCCGTCTGCGGTGGGCGATGACGGGGGCGGCTGCCCCCGCCGCGTAGGTGCCTGTGCTCATATTCAACGCTTCTGCATACGCGGTTATTTAGGCTGATAGATCTGATCGAACGTACCGCCATCGCTGAAATGCGCCTGCTGGGCCTTTTGCCATCCGCCGAAAATCGGGTCGTCGATGTTGACGAGCTTCACCTTCGGGAATTGGCCGGCGAACTTCGCCGCGACCTGCTCGTCCGTCGGACGGTAGTAATGGCGCGCAATGATTTCCTGGGCGGCGGGTGTGTACAGGAACTCAAGATAGGCCTGGGCAATGGCGCGCGTGCCCTTGCGATCGACGTTCTTGTCCACCACCGCGACCGGCGGTTCCGCAAGGATGGACAGCGAGGGCACCACGATGTCGAACCTGTCCGGCCCCAGTTCCTGCAGCGCGAGGAACGCTTCGTTTTCCCAGGCCAGCAACACATCGCCGACCTCGCGTTCGACAAACGTCGTGGTGGCCCCGCGGGCCCCCGTATCCAGCACCGGGACGTGACGGAACAACTCGCTCAAGAAAGCTTTGGCCTGCTCGGTGTCGCCCCCGTTGCGTTCCAGCGCATACGCCCAGGCGGCCAGGTAATTCCAGCGCGCGCCGCCCGAAGTCTTGGGGTTGGGGTTATGACTTCGATTCCATCCCTGACCAGGTCGTTCCAGTCGTAGACCTGCTTCGGATTTCCCTTGCGCACCAGAAACACGATGGTGGACGTATAGGGGGAGCTGTTACGAGGCAGGCGCGCCTGCCAGTCAGCCGGCAGGAGTCCCCGGGCGGCGATGGCATCAATGTCATATGCCAGCGCGAGCGTCACCACGTCGGCATCCAGGCCATCGATGACCGAGCGCGCCTGCTTGCCGGACCCGCCGTGCGACTGGCGGATGGTGATTTCGGCGCCGGCCTGTTCGCGGTAATACTTCACGAACTCCGCATCGACTGCACGATACAGCTCGCGCGTGGGGTCGTACGAGACATTCAGCAGCGTTTGTGCGTGCGCGGGCAGGCCCAGCATGAATGTGGCGGCAAGCGTGGCCAGGGCGGCGAACCAGGTCTTGAGTCTGAATAGCATGCTGCGTGCGTTCCATGATGATGTGCAATGGACGCAAGTTTGCGGGCCGCGACAGACAAACCGAACGAATCATTTTTTGGTTGCTCATCGCCATATGGCATAAGCCGCGGCGAGCGCCCAAAAAAAACCGCGCCTGGGGCGCGGCAAGCGGCACCTGGCGTAGGCAGCGCATGCGCTGCCCATACCTCGGGTAATTTACTTATTCGGTTGCGGCGTAATGCGCAGGTATGGGCGCACCGCCTTGTAGCCCTTCGGGAATTTCTGCTTGATGACGGTTTCGTCTTGCAGCGAGGGCACGATGATGACGTCGTCGCCGTCCTGCCAGTTCACCGGCGTTGCAACGCTATGGCTGTCGGTGAGCTGCAGGGAATCGATTACGCGGAGTATCTCGTTGAAGTTGCGGCCCGTGCTGGCCGGGTACGTAATGATCAGGCGCACCTTCTTCGCCGGATCGATGACGAATACCGAACGCACCGTGAGGGTCGCGTTGGCGTTCGGATGAATCATGTCGTACAGCTCGGACACTTTGCGGTCGTCATCGGCAATGATGGGAAAGTTGACCGTCGTGGACTGCGTTTCGTTGATGTCATCGATCCACTTGTTGTGCGAATCCACACCGTCAACCGACAGCGCCAGCACTTTCACGTTGCGCTTGGCGAACTCGTCGGCCAGCTTGGCGGTATAGCCGAGCTCGGTGGTGCACACCGGCGTGAAGTCGGCCGGATGCGAAAACAGTACGCCCCAGCTGTCGCCCAGATACTCATGGAAGCGGATCGGGCCTATGGACGAATTTTGTTCGAAATCGGGGGCGGCGTCGCCCAGGCGAAGTTGGCTCATGGATGTCTCCGTGCGGTGGTTGCTGCCGGCCATCGCGGCCAGCAGGGCAAAAGGCGGTCCCGTTGCTGACGGGACCGGGACCGACCATTCTTACACCAAAGCAGTATCACTGGAAATACTTAAGCGACATTGCTTAATTACATTATGAAATATCGGCCTGGGCGGCACATGCATCCGCCACGTCCCCTGCGCGCACCGCGGCCGACAGTGCGAGCGCACGCGGCAGTATCTGCGCACCATAGAACAGGGCCGTGGACAGCTTGGTGCGATAAAACGGGTTGGTGTCACCGTCAGCCACCGATTGCAGGCACGCCAGCGCGGCGCGCGCCATCTGCCACCCCCCGTGCACGGTGCCGGCCAGCATCAGGTAAGGCACGCTGGCCGCGTACACGGCGCGTATGTTGGACTGCGCGTGCTCGAGAATGAACGCCACGGCGCCTTCGTAAGCCTGGATGGCGAGGTCGAAATTGGATCGCAACAGGCTCAGCCCGTCGCGTTCGGCAGACGACGCACGCTTGACTGCCGCGTCGAGCGCTTTCAACGTATCGCGCATGGCGCCAATGCAGAAATAAGCGGTTGCGCCGCCATCGCGCAAGGTCTTGCGGCTTACCAGGTCGTTCGCCTGGATTGCGGTGGTGCCTTCGTAAATGGGCAGGATGCGGGCGTCCCGGTAGTGCTGGGCCGCGCCCGTTTCCTCGATATAGCCCATGCCGCCGTGCACTTGCAGGCCCAGCGAAGCCACCTCGACGGCCGACTCGGTTGAAAAGCCCTTCACGATGGGCACGAGGTACTCATAAAACGCGCGGTTGCGCGCCCGCACCTCAGCGTCCGGATGATGCACGCCCTTGTCATGCGCCGCGGCGGCCACGAAGGACACGGCCCGCGCCGCTTCCGTCAGCCCGCGCATGGTGAGCAGCATGCGCTGCACGTCCGGGTGCCGGGCGATGGCAACAGGGCCGGCCGATCCTTCGATGGCACGTCCCTGCACGCGCTCTTGCGCGTAGGCCAGCGCGTGCTGGTAGGCACGTTCCGAGATCGCAATGCCCTGCTGGCCCACGCTGAAGCGGGCCGCATTCATCATGATGAACATGTATTCCAGGCCCCGGTTGGCTTCGCCCACCAGGTAGCCTACGGCTCCCTCGCCCACTTCGCCATGGCCCGAGCCGTACAGCAGTACGGCCGTGGGACTGCCGTGGATGCCCAATTTGTGTTCGAGCGAAGCGCACCACACGTCATTGCGCGGACCCAGGCTGCCATCGTCGTTGACCAGGTATTTGGGCACGATGAACAGCGAGATGCCCTTCACCCCCGCCGGCGCGTCAGGCGTACGCGCCAACACCAGATGAATGATGTTTTCGGCAAGATCGTGCTCACCGTAGGTGATGAAGATTTTTTGTCCGCTGAGGCGATATGTGCCGTCTGCCTGCGGCACGGCACGTGTGGCCACCTGCGCCAGGTCGGAACCCGCCTGCGGCTCGGTGAGGTTCATGGTGCCGGTCCATTTGCCGGCGATCAGCTGGGGCACATAGGTCTGGCGCTGCGCATCCGACCCCACGGTGAGCAAGGCCTCGATCACGCCGTCCGTCAGCATGGGGCACAACGAAAATGCCAGGCTCGCAGCCTGGATATTTTCGCCGGGGGCCGTGGCGACGAGCTTGGGCAAGCCCTGCCCTCCCCATTGCACGGGATGCTGCAAGCCCTGCCAGCCGCTCGCGGCATAATCGGCAAATCCCTTGCGGAAACCCGGCGTCGTACTGACCTGCCCGTCTTTCCAGGTCGGCGGCTGGGTGTCCCCGGCCACGTTCAGCGGCACGATGGCCTGCTCGACAAAGCGTGCGTTCTCGTCCAGGATGGCGTCGACCAGATCCGGCGTGACCTCTTCGAAGCCGGGCAGCGCCAGCACGTCGTCAAGGTCGGCCAGCGACTGGAGCGTGAATCGAAAGTCCTGCAGCGGGGTAACGTAAGCCATTGTGTCTCCGAGACGGCGATGATGAGGATTTTCTGGCCCTCATCTTAAACCCTTCGGCGCCAGCCTATCCATTTGCCGCCCTGCATGGCGCGCCGGGCTTGGGGGCAATGGCCGGTACGCGCGGCAAGTCAGGAGCCCGCCTGCCGTGAATGCAAAATGCCCGGCCCATACGGGCCGGGCATCGCCATGCACGCCTGCGCGGCGCGTTGCTTACAGCGCGCCGGCCAGCTCGGGCACGACCTGGAACAGGTCGCCCACCAGGCCGTAGTCGGCCACACCGAAGATCGGCGCTTCAGCGTCTTTGTTGATGGCCACGATGACCTTGGAGTCTTTCATGCCCGCCAGATGCTGGATGGCTCCCGAGATCCCCACCGCCACGTACAGCTGCGGCGCGACGATCTTGCCGGTCTGCCCCACCTGCCAGTCGTTGGGCGCGTAGCCCGCGTCCACTGCCGCGCGCGAGGCGCCCAGCGCCGCACCCAGCTTGTCGGCCAGCGGATCCAGGATCTTGAAGTTCTCGGCGCTGCCCAGCCCGCGGCCGCCCGAGACCACCACGCGCGCGCCCGCCAGCTCGGGGCGGTCGCTCTTGGCCACTTCGCGGCCCACGAACGACGACAGCCCCGAATCGGCCACCGCCTCGAGCGCCTCGACCGCCGCCGAGCCACCCGTGGCCTCGACCGCATCGAAACCCGTGGTGCGCACCGTGATCACCTTGACCGCGTCGCCCGACTGCACCGTGGCGATGGCGTTGCCCGCGTAAATGGGCCGCTGGAAGGTGTCCGGCGATTCCACCGCGATAATGTCGGAAATCTGCGCCACGTCGAGCTTGGCGGCCACCCGCGGGGCCACGTTCTTGCCCGAGGCCGTGGCCGGAAACACAATGTGGCTGTAGCTCGAGGCCACCGCCAGCACCTGTGCGGCCAGGTTCTCGGCCAGGCCATCGGCCAGGTGCGGCGCGTCGGCCAGCAGCACCTTGGCCACGCCCGCGGCCTGGCCCGCCTGCTCGGCCACCGCGCGCGCATTGCTGCCCGCCACCAGCACGTGTACATCGCCGCCCAGCTGCGCGGCAGCCGCCACGGCGTTCAGCGTTGCACCCTTCAATTGGGCGTTGTCGTGTTCGGCAATAACCAGCGTCGTCATCACAGCACCTTCGCTTCGTTCTTCAGTTTGTCGACCAGCGCGGCCACGTCGGCCACCTTGATGCCTGCCTTGCGCGCCGGCGGCTCGCTGACCTTCAGGGTCTTCAGACGCGGCGCGGGATCGACGCCCAGGTCCTGCGGCGTGACCGTGTCCAGCGGCTTTTTCTTGGCCTTCATGATGTTGGGCAGCGTCACGTAGCGCGGCTCGTTCAGGCGCAGGTCGGTCGTCACGATGGCCGGCAACTTCAGCTTGAGCGTTTCCAGCCCGCCGTCGACTTCGCGCGTGACCGTGACTTCGCCTTCGCCCAGCTCGACCTTGCTGGCGAACGTAGCTTGCGGCCAGTCGAGCAGCGCGGCCAGCATCTGACCGGTCTGGTTGGCGTCGTCGTCGATGGCCTGCTTGCCCAGGATGACCAGCTGCGGCTGCTCTTTGTCGACCAGACCCTTGAGCAGCTTGGCCACCGCCAGCGGCTGCAGTTCGGCATCGGTCTGCACCAGAATGCCGCGGTCGGCGCCGATGGCCATGGCCGTGCGCAGCGTTTCCTGGCTTTGCGACACCCCGCAGGACACCGCCACCACTTCCGTGACCCCGCCTTTTTCTTTCAGGCGCGTGGCTTCTTCGACGGCAATCTCGTCGAACGGGTTCATGGACATCTTCACGTTCGCGATATCCACGCCCGTTTGATCGGATTTGACGCGTACCTTGACGTTGTAGTCAACGACACGCTTGACTGGTACCAGCACCTTCATCCAGCAGCCTCCTAGGTATGAGTAAGCGGCCGGCGCGCGCCGGCCCCGCATTGCACAATTCGTTGATTCTACAACTTTGCCAAGGCCCGTATGTGGGCCACCACGCTGCGTCCGAGGGCCGACAGGCTGTAGCCGCCCTCGAGCAGGCTGACGATGCGCCCCTGGGCGTGGCGCGACGCCACTTCGGAAACGCATTCGGTCAACCAGGCGTAGTCGGCCTCGACCAGCCCCAGCTGCCCCATATCGTCTTCGCGGTGGGCATCGAACCCGGCGGAAATCAGCACCAGTTCGGGCGCATGGGCTTCCAGCCGGGGGAGCCAGGCATCGCGCACCAAGTTCCGGACCGCCTTGCCGTCAGTGTAGGCCGGCACCGGCACATTGACCATATTGGCGGCCGGATGTGTGGTGCCGCTGTTGGGAAAGAAGGGATGCTGGAAAAAACTGCACATGAGCACCCGGTCGTCGCCGGCGAACGCCTCTTCGGTGCCGTTGCCGTGGTGCACGTCGAAATCGACGATGGCCAGCCGCTTCACCCCGTGCGCGTGCATGGCGTGCTGCGCCGCAATAGCCACGTTGTTCAAGAAGCAGAAACCCATGGCCTCTTCGCGACGCGCATGATGCCCTGGCGGTCGCACCGCGCAGAACGCATTCGCTGCCTGCCCACCCATCACGGCATCCACCGCCGCGATGCCTGCCCCGGCCGCGTGCAGCGCGGCCTCGTAGGTGTGCGGGTTCATCAGGGTGTCCGGATCGATGCTGCAGTAACCCTCGGCTGGCGTGCGCTCGCGCAAGCTGTCGAGATAGGCGGCGGTATGGACGCGCAGCACCGCCTCGCGGCTCGCGGCGGGGGCTTCGTGTTCGGCCAGGAAAGGCATCAGTCCGCTGGCCAGTAACTGGTCAGCGATGGCGTCCAGCCTCTGGGGGCTTTCGGGATGCCAACTGCCCATTTCATGCAGCCTGCACGACGGGTGGGTAAGATACATGGTCTCCATAAGGAAGATTATGTTCATCTGTCGGCGATTCCTGCAAATCGGCATGCTTGCCCTGGCCTTGGCCGGTTGTGCCAGTTCCCCCCCGCCCGGGTCGCCACGGGCCCAGGCCCTGGCGGCCGCCCCTTCGCCAGAGGGCGCCGTCCCGATTCGCATCGGGCCGGCCCAGCCTCCCGCAGAACCTTCCGCCACCGCGACGCCCACGGGCGAACTGCGCCCGGAAGCGTTCGCCTACGCCCAGAAGCTGGCGGCCGACCGCGGCCTGCCACTGGACCCCGTCGTGGCCGCCCTGGCCGATTCGCGTTACAACGCGACGGTGGCGCGCCTGATCGCTCCCTCGCCGCCGGGACGCAAGGTATGGCGCAGCTGGGTCACCTACCGTGCCCGATTCGTCGAGCCCAAGCGGATCAACTGGGGCGTGCAGTTCTGGCAGGAAAACCAGACCCTGCTTGAGCAGGCCGCGCAGCGTTATGGCGTGCCGGCGTCGGTCATCACGGCCATCATCGGCGTCGAAACCCTGTACGGGCGCAATATGGGACGTTTCCGCGTGCTCGACGCCCTCGCCACGCTGGCCTTCGACTACCCCGACCCCACCCGTCCCGAGCGCGCAGAGATGTTCCGCGGCCAACTGGGCGACTTCATCACACTGGCGTTGCAGGACAAACTGCCCATGGAAGCACAGGGGTCGTACGCCGGCGCTATCGGCATGCCTCAATTCATGCCGGGCAGTATCATGCGCTACGCCGTAGACGGCGACCACGACGGCCATATCGACCTGACGCACAGCGTGTCCGATACGGTGATGTCAGTGGGCAACTTCCTGGTGGAACATGGCTGGCTGCGCGGCCTGCCGGTATTTGCGCCTGTGGTGCTGCCCGCGGACCCGTCGGCACTGGCCACGGGCGGCCTGCAGCCGACCCAGACCTGGTCGACGCTGCAGGCAGCTGGCGCACGCCTGGCGCCGGGGGCCGACGGTGCAGGCTGGATCGACCGCCCGCTGGGTGTCGTCGACCTGCAGGAAGAAGCGCGGGGTACCGTTCAGTACCGTACCGCCACGCCCAACTTCTATGCGCTCACCCAATACAACCGCAGCTATTTCTATGCCACCGCAGTGGCAGACCTGGCCGCCGCCCTGCAAGCGCGCATGGGGCGCTGAAACGCTGCCGAGGGTTACGCGGCCGGCCGGACCTCGTTGAATACGCCGGTAGAAAGGTAACGGTCGCCGCGGTCACACACGATGAACACGATGGTGGCATTCTCGGCGCGCTCGGCCACGCGCAGGGCGGCCACCAGCGCGCCGGCGGAGGAAATTCCGCCAAAAATGCCTTCTTCGGCGGCCAGACGGCGAGCCATGGCCTCGGCCTCGTCCTGCCCGATGGATTCATACGCATCGACCAGGCTGCGATCGAAGATGCTCGGCATATAAGCCTCGGGCCATTTGCGGATGCCCGGAATCTGCGAACCCTCGGCCGGCTGCGCACCGATGACCTGCACCTGCGCGTTGCGCGATTTCAGGTAGGTTGATACCCCCATGATGGTGCCCGTGGTCCCCATGGCGCTGACGAAATGGCTGACCCGCCCTTCCGTCTGGGTCCAGATTTCGGGCCCGGTCCCCTCGATGTGCGCGCGCGGATTGTCGGGGTTGGAGAACTGGTCCAGCACCTTGCCCTTGCCCTCGGCCTGCATCGACGTAGCAAGATCGCGGGCGTACTCCATGCCGCCCTTGCTGGCCGGGGTGAGGATGAGCTCGGCGCCATAGGCGGCCATGGCGGCACGCCGTTCAACGGACAGGTTGTCGGGCATGATAAGCACCATGCGATAGCCACGCATGGCGGCGGTCATGGCCAGTGCGATGCCGGTGTTGCCGCTGGTGGCTTCGATAAGCGTGTCGCCGGGCCGGATTTCGCCACGCTCTTCGGCCCGAAGAATCATCGACAGCGCGGGCCGGTCTTTGACGGAGCCGGCGGGATTATTGCCTTCCAGCTTTGCCAGGATGACATTGCCACGCGCCTGTCCCGCCGGGCCGGGAATACGCTGCAGGCGGACCAACGGCGTATTGCCGACAGTCTGTTCGATAGTGGGGTAAGTAGAGGTAGCCATGCGATCGATAATAACCGCTGGCACGGCGGCGCAGCCGCAAAGCCGCGCTCGCGCCAGGGATACCGGGTGCCCGCTTTCAGGGCGCTGTAAGCCCCGGCATGGAGGGAGCAAACTGCGGCGTCGCCGTGCTGCCCGGCGTCAATACTGGCACGCCAGCGCCAACCGTCAGGCCGGCGGCACGCAGGCTGCTCAGGCGCTTGGCGCCGATGCCGCGTACGCGATCAGAAAGGTCTTCCAAGGATTCGAACGGACCGGCACGCTCGCGCTCCCGGATGATGATCTGCGCGGTGCGTGGACCGACTCCGTGCAACGCCTCGAGTTGCTGCGCCGACGCACCGTTCACGTCAAGCGGCTGGGCGGGCCAGGCGGCAAGACTGAGCCCGCCAGCCATGGCGAAACGGCCTACGGTGCTGGCCAGGGGGCGCCTTGCGGTCATACCGGCCCGGCCGGGATGACACGGGCCGACCAGCGGCCAGCGCGGGGCGCGGCGTATCGACGCAATGGGCGGCGCCGCCAAGGGGGCGGCCACCGGGTCGTGCAGGAAGGGGTTCATGGCAGGGCTCCGTTCTGGATGGGCGGACCGACAGATCCGCCTGCCCCGCCATGATGCGGCGCCTCTGCCCCCCGCGCGTAGCGGGTGAATGAAAAGGTCCGCCGCGGCTACTACGGAGCGCGGCCGCCTCGGGTCAGGGCTGGCGCGACCGCCAGTAGCGCACGTATTCAGCCACGCCAGTCTGGACGGTGCGCATGGCGGCCGTGAACCCGGCGGCGCGCAACTGCGTGACGTCTGCCTGGGTATAGCTCTGGTACCGCCCCTTCAGGTCGTCGGGAAACGGTATGTAGCGCAACAGGCCCTGCTCGACCAGTTTGTCCAGCGGCAAGGGCGATTCGCCGCGTTCTTCACGCAAGGTGTTGACCACCGCCGCAGCCACATCATTGAACGGCTGCGCGCGACCCGTGCCGCAGTTGAATATGCCGGATACCTCGGGATGATCGAGAAAATGCAGGTTCACCGCGACCACATCGTCTACCGAGATGAAGTCGCGGCTTTGTCCCCCGTCGGCGTAGCCGTCCCAGCCCGCGAACAGGCGCACATGGCCTTCGGCGAGAAACTGGTTCATGTTGTGGAAGGCCACTGAAGCCATGCGCCCCTTGTGCTGCTCGTGAGGGCCATACACGTTGAAGTAACGCAGGCCCACCACCTGGGCGGTCAGGCTTTGCATGCGCGTGCGCAGCACCTGGTCGAACAGCAGCTTCGAATAGCCGTAGACGTTCAACGGACGTTCATTGGCGGGGTCTTCGACATAGACCGACGACCCGCCGTATACGGCCGCCGACGAGGCGTACAGAAAGGGAATGCGCTGAGCCTGGCAGTACTCGAACAACTCCAGAGTCACCCGGTAGTTGTTGTCGAGCATGTAGCGCCCGTTGCGTTCGGTGGTGTCCGAGCACGCTCCCTGGTGCAGCACGGCGCGCACCTGAGGCAGGCCGCCGCTCAGCACCCTGCGGCGGAACTCGTCTTTATCGAGATAATCGGCAATCTGGCAGTCGACCAGGTTGAGGAACTTGTCGCCCTCGGTCAGGTCGTCGACTGCGATGATGTCCTGGATGCCGCGCCGGTTCAGGCCTCGCACCAGGTTGCTGCCGATGAAGCCGGCGGCGCCTGTAACGACGATCATGTGGGTTCTCCTGCGAGTTCTGCGGCGGTGACGATCGAGGTGCCCAGCTTGCCGACGACGATGCCGCCAGCGCGGTTGGCCCACACCATGGCGTCGGCCCACGAAAGGCCGACGGCCCGCATGGCTGCCAGGGCGGCCAGCACGGTGTCGCCGGCGCCTGACACGTCGAAGACTTCCTGTGCCTGCGCGTCGACGTGCTCGCGTCCTTCCGCGGTGAATAGAGTCATGCCTTGCTCGGAGCGCGTCACCAGCAAGGCTTCGATATCGAGCGCCGCCCGCAATTGTTGCGCACGTTCGGTCAGTTGCGATTCGGAGCTCCAGCGGCCCACGGCCTGCTGCATTTCGGCCCGGTTTGGCGTCATGAGCGTCGCGCCGCGATACCGCGTGTAGTCGTCGCCCTTAGGATCGACCAATACCGGCACGCCCGCGGCGCTGGCCTGCGCGATGAGCGATTCGACGCGGTCGAGCGCGCCCTTGGCGTAGTCGGACAACACCACTACGTCGTGGCTGGCCAGATAACGCGCAACCCGTGTTTCGAGGTCGTCGAGCGTAGAGGCGGCCGGCTGGTCTTCGAAGTCGACGCGCAGCAGTTGCTGCTGGCGGCCCAGGACACGCATTTTTAGCGTCGTGGGAAGCGTGGCGTCGGCTACCAGGTCGGCCTGCACGCCCGCCTGCCCTGACAGGGTCTCGATGCTGCTGCCCGCTTCGTCGGCGCCGACGATTCCGACCAGCGTGGCCTGCCCTCCCAGCGCGGCAACGTTGCGGGCCACGTTGGCCGCACCGCCCAGGCGGTCTTCGCGGCGCGCGACTCGCACGACCGGGACGGGGGCTTCGGGCGAAATGCGGTCGACTTCACCGAACCAATAGCGGTCCAGCATGACGTCGCCCACCACCAGGACGCGGCTACGCGCGATGGCCTCGGCGGGAAATGGTTTCATTCGAGTTCTTCCAGGCGGCGCGGCGCATAGGTTTCCCAGGCGTTGCAGCCCGGGCACTGCCAATAATAGCGTCGCGCCTGAAAGCCGCAATTGCGGCAGGCATAACGGTCCAGGCGCTGGGTGTGTTTATGGATCAGGCTGCGTAGCAGGCTGAGGTCGGCGCCGCGCACGGGGCCGTGGTCTTGCAGCGCGGCGTCGGCGCTGCCGAGTTCGGCTTCGAGCAGGCGGTCGAGCCCCAGCAGCGAGGGATGATGGCGCAATGCGCCTCGCGCAAAGGCCCACGCCGGCGCCGCGCCCTGCTGCACCCGCAGCTCGCGGAACACCACGTTGAACAGGTCCAGCGAGGGATGCTTGGCATACTGCTTCTGCAGCACTTCCAGGCCCGCCGCGGCCTGCTCCGCCGCGCGATAGTTGGCGAGCAATTGCTCGGCGACCAGGCCCGCGAACTCGGGCGCATCAGCAAGAATGGACTCCAGGTACATGCGCTCGCGCTTGGGGTCGTTCTCGAGTTGCGCCATACGGGCGCGCAGCATGGCCGTGCGCACCTTGCTTGATTTACCTGCCCCGTCGCCCTGCCCCGCCTGCCGCGCGGCATGGTCGGCCGCATCCAGCGCGGTGTGGGCCGCATCGGCATCGAAGGGCTTGGCCGCGAGGGCAGTCTGCGCCTGTTCGCAGTAATAGTGCACGATCTGCGGCACCGGCTCGTCGACCAGGCCATGCAGGGTCTTGACCGCCTCGATGGCGCGTGGCCAGTCATGTTCGGATTCGTAGATCCGGATCAGGGATCGCAGCGCCGGCAAGGCATACCGGGTATCTTTCAGTTGTTCGAACGCTGCCTCGGCCCGGTCGAGCATGCCGGCCTTGAGGAAGTCGTGCGCCAGTTCGTGCTGCGCATGCTCGCGCTCGGCTTCAGGCAGATCGGAACGGCTGAGCAGGCTCTGATGCACGCGGATGGCGCGCTCCATCTCGCCGCGCCGGCGGAACAGGCTGCCGAGCGCGAAATGCAACTCCGTGGTTTCCGGGTCGAGCTTGGCAACCTCGACGAAGGCATCGATGGCGCGATCGGGCTGCTCGTTCAAGAGAAAATTCAGGCCGCGGAAATAAGAGTCCGGCAATGTGCGGGTTTCACGCAGCATCTGCCTGAAGTCGAAACGCGCCGCCAGCCAGCCCAGTGCGAACAGCACCGGCACGAAAATCAGCCACCAAGGTTCAAAATCCACGCTGCGTGCTCTATTCCGGTCGTAGGGGATGCATGCCGCGCTTACAGCGGCGACATGGGGGCGATGGCTTCGGGTGCGACCACCGGCTGCGCGCCATTGGCGGCGGCCTGCACGCGCTCGAGCTCACGGCGCAGCCGCACGGCTTCGCGGCGGCGGCGCATGGCGGCCGGAACGGTCAACAGCAGCCCGAAAAGCGTACCCACCACAAAAGTGGCCAGCATCACCACGATGAGCGGGACATCCTGCACGACATAGTCGGCATAGAACTTGACCTCGACGGGGTCGGTGTTCTTCAAGGCGAACATCAACACCGCGATGAAAACGAGCAATCGCAGGGCCCAGACAAAGTAACGCATGGCGCATGCTCCATGGATTCGAGATTTCAATTGTAAGCGGAAGCCGGACCGCTCCGTCAGCAATACCGCATTCGTCGTCGTCGGAACGGCGGGCGTAGGTGCGTTGCGGGCCGGCGCCTGCTTCATTCCCGCCCCGGCCGGGTGCACGCGCAAAAACAAAGCCCCTTGATACCTCAAGGGGCTTTGTGATCGGGCACGCCGGTAACGGCAGCAGTGCAGGCCCGCTACATGGCGTGTACGCCAAGCAGCGTGGACTGCGGCTCGTCCGGCGCTTCGTCGATGATCGGCATGACGGTGCCACTGGCCAGGTCGACCCGCTCGCGCAGTTCTTTGCCAGCCTTGAAATGCGGCACCTGTTTGCCGGGCACCAACACCTGCTCTCCCGACTTGGGATTGCGCCCGATGCGGGGTGAGCGCTGCGACAAGGAAAAGCTGCCAAAGCCACGAATCTCGATGCGCTGGCCCGAGGCCAGGGCCTGGGTCATTGCATCGAGCATGGTCTTGACGGCGTAATCGGTGTCGCGGGCGGCCAGCTGTGGATAGCGGGCCGCCAGTGCGGCGATCAGCTCCGACTTGGTCACTATCAGCCGTCGTTGCGCTGTTGATCCAGCTTGGCCTTGAGCAGCGCGCCCAGGTTGGTGGTACCCGAGGAGGCGCTGGCTTCGGACATGCGCTGGATGGTGTCGGCGGTTTCGGCGTTGTCGCGAGCCTTGATCGACAGCTGGATCGAACGCGTCTTGCGATCGATGTTGACGATCATGGCTTCGATGTTGTCGCCGGCATTTAGCACGGTGGTGGCATCTTCGACACGACCCGACGAGATTTCGGAGGCACGCAGGTAGCCTTCGACATCGACGGACAACGTGATGACGGCGCCCTTGGGCTCGACCGACTTGATCACGCCCGGCACCACGGCACCCTTGTCGTAGGTAGCCACGAAGTTGTTGAAGGGATCGCCTTCAAGCTGCTTGATGCCCAGCGAGATGCGTTCCTTGTCGGTATCGATGCCCAGAACCACGGCTTCGAGCTCGTCGCCCTTCTTGAAGTTGCGCACGGCTTCTTCGCCGGTTTCCGTCCAGGACAGGTCGGACAAGTGCACCAGGCCGTCGATGCCGCCAGGCAAGCCGACGAACACGCCGAAGTCGGTGATCGACTTGATGGCGCCGCGGACCTTGTCACCACGCTTGAAGTTGGTGGCGAACTCTTCCCACGGGTTCTGGCGGCACTGCTTCATGCCCAGCGAGATACGGCGACGGTCTTCGTCGATTTCCAGGACCATGACTTCGACTTCTTCGCCCAAGGTGACAACCTTGCGCGGATCGACGTTCTTGTTGGTCCAGTCCATTTCGGACACGTGCACCAGGCCTTCGATGCCGGCTTCCACTTCGACGAACGCGCCGTAGTCGGTCAGGTTGGTCACCTTGCCGAACAGGCGGGTGCCTTGCGGATAGCGGCGAGCCAGGCCCACCCACGGATCTTCGCCCAGCTGCTTGACGCCCAGCGAGACACGGCTCTTTTCCTGGTCGAACTTGAGGACCTTGGCTTCGACTTCCTGGCCCACCTGCAGCACTTCGGAAGGATGGCGGACACGGCGCCAGGCCATGTCGGTGATGTGCAGCAGGCCGTCGATGCCGCCCAGGTCAACGAACGCACCGTAGTCGGTGATGTTCTTGACCACGCCCTTGACCACTGCGCCTTCGTGCAGGGTTTCGAGTAGTTTCTGGCGCTCTTCGCCCATGCTGGCTTCCAGCACCTGGCGGCGCGACAGCACAACGTTGTTGCGCTTGCGGTCGAGCTTGATGACCTTGAATTCGAGGGTCTTGCCTTCGTACGGGGTGGTGTCCTTGACGGGACGCAGGTCGACCAGCGAACCGGGCAGGAACGCGCGGATGCCGTTGGTCATGACGGTGAGACCGCCCTTGACCTTGCCAGTGATGGTGCCGGTGACCAATTCGCCGTTTTCGAGGGCTTGTTCCAGTTGCAGCCAGGCCGACAGGCGCTTGGCGCGATCGCGCGACAGGATGGTGTCGCCGTAGCCGTTTTCCAGGGAATCGATGGCCACCGAGACGAAATCGCCGGGTTGCACTTCGAGTTCGCCCTGGTCGTTCAGGAACTCTTCCAGGGGAATCAGTGCCTCGGACTTCAGGCCGGCGTTGACGACGACAAAGTTGTGGTCGACGCGCACGACTTCGGCGCTGATGACTTCGCCGGACTTCATGTCCTGGCTCTTGAGGCTTTCGGCGAAGAGGTCGGCGAAGCTTTCGCCGCCGGTGGCGGGGGTGGAAACGGAAGACATGGGGTTGAAATCCATTAGGCCAAAACGGCCGTTAAAAACACACCGAAGCGGATTGCCCGCGACAGTGGAGTGAATGAACCTGGCAGGGCCCGTTGGCCCCGGGGCTTTGCCCGGTGACTACGACCCGCCGCCAGGGACGGAACTTTTCCATAAATCGAGTACTGCCTGCACCGTCTGATCGATGTTCAGGTACGAAGAATCGATCACGTGCGCATCGGCCGCTGGCACCAGCGGCGCCGCGCTGCGCTGCATATCGCGCGCATCGCGTTCGCGCATATCGCGCAAAAGGTCGGTTAGATTAGCAGAAATACCCTTTTCGATCAACTGCTTACAACGCCTTTCGGCGCGCGCCTCGACATCGGCGACCAGGAATACCTTCAGGGCCGCATCGGGAAACACCACGGTGCCCATGTCGCGGCCGTCGGCCACCAGGCCGGGGGCGACCCGGAATGCACGCTGGCGTTCGAGCAGCGCCTGGCGTACGCCGGGATACGCAGCAATGCGAGACGCGAAATTGCCCACCCGCTCGTGCCGGATGGCCTCGCCGACCTCGTCGCCGTCCAGGAAGATGTGCGAGCCCTCGAAGCGGGCGTCCAGGTCGCGCGCGACGCCGGCGAGCCCGGATTCGTCCTCGGCCGCCAAGCCACGGTTGATGGCGGCCAGAGCGGTCAGCCGATACAGGGCGCCGCTGTCGAGTACCGACCAGCCCATGGACCGCGCCACCCGGTGGGCGATCGTACCCTTGCCGGAAGCCGTGGGGCCATCGATGGCAATCACGGGCACGAAGGCACGGGCCCCTTCAGAGAAATCAGTCGTCATGGCGATCGGCGCCGCCGGAGACAAGGCGGCCATAAACATCGAAATAGTCGGGAAAGGTCTTGCTGACACAACCGGGATCGATGATGCGCACGGAAGCCGGTCCGAAAGCCGCCAGCGAGAAACACATCGCCATGCGGTGGTCGTCGTATGTGCCGATGTGCGCATCGCGCCATTCCCCCGCCGCGGGGGGCGTAACCTGCAGCCAGTCGGGGCCGGACTCGACCGTGGCGCCCAGTTTGGCCAGCTCGGTATGCATGGCATGGATGCGGTCGGTCTCCTTCACGCGCCAGCTGCCGATATTGCGCAGCCGGCAAGGCCCGTCGGCATACAAGGCCAGCGCCGCAGCCGTCATGGCGGCGTCCGGGATCAGATTGAAGTCGGTGTCGAACGCCTTCAACCGCCCTCCCTGGTCGACCCGCACGCCACGGGCCTCGATCCAGTCAGGGCCGTATTCAATATGCACGCCCATTTCGGCCAGCGTGCGGGCGAAGCCCACATCGCCCTGGATGCTGTCGGCGCCGACGCCGGTGACGCGCACCGGCCCGCCGCCGATGGCTCCCAGGGCCAGGAAATACGACGCCGACGAGGCATCGCCCTCGACCGCGATGACGCCTGGGCTGCGATAGGCTGCGCCGCCTTCGACCGTAAAACGGCGCCAGCCGTCGCGTTGCACCTGTACGCCGTAGCGCGCCATCAGGTTCAAGGTGATATCGATGTAGGGCTTCGAGATCAGCTCGCCCACGACATCGATGATGACGGGACGGTCACTATCCTGCGCGAGCACTGGCGCCGCCAGCAACAGCGCGGTAAGGAACTGGCTGGACACGGCGCCCTGCACTTTCACGGGCGTTCCGGCACGGACCTTTCCTGCGCCGATACTCAGCGGCGGAAAGCCCTCCTGGGCAAGGTATTCGATCTGCGCGCCCCACTGCCGCAGGGCATCGACCAGATCCCCGATGGGGCGTTCGTGCATGCGCGGCACGCCGGACAGCCGAAAATGGCCATTCATTAATGCAAGCGCCGCCGTGAGGGGGCGAAAGGCGGTGCCGGCGTTACCCAGGAACAGTTCGGCCTGCCTGACCGGAAAGCGGCCGGCGCCCGTGACGGCGGCCGTTCCTGCGGGACTGTCGTCGACCGTAACGCCCAGCTGCCGCAACGCAGCCAGCATGACGCGCGTGTCGTCGGAATCGAGCAGGCCCGAGATTTCCGTGCGCCCGGTGGCCAATGCGGCGAGCAGCAGCACGCGATTGGAAATGCTCTTGGAGCCCGGCAAGGCCAGTTGCCCCCGCGCCTGGCGGGCCCGCGGCAGATCGAGATAGGGCTGTCCGGTCATGCGGTACTACTCCTTGCGCCAATCGCGACGCGCTTGAGCGGCGCGCGCCAGCAGCATCTCGAGCGCCTGGCCATCTCCATCGGCTATGGCGCGTTCGGCCTGGTCGAGAACTGCGCGCACCGCTGCAAGCTCGGTGCGCAGCGCGTCGCGATTCGATAGAAAGATATCGCGCCACATCTCGGGCGAACCTGCCGCGATGCGGGTGAAATCACGAAATCCCGAACCCGCCAATGCGAGGCGCCCGGCCGCGTCGTCGGCGGCCGCCACCTGCGCCATATATGCCGCCGCCAGCAGGTGGGGCATATGACTTACCGAAGCCAGTACCTGGTCGTGGGCATCGGCATCCATGTCGATGACCTGCGCTCCGCAAGCGTGCCACATCGCCCGCACCTGCGCCACCGCCGCGGGTCCGTTTTCGGGAATCGGCGTCAGGATGACGGTGCGCCGACGGTACAGCCCGGCATCGGCGGCATCGGGACCACTGCGCTCGGCGCCGGCCACCGGATGCCCGGGGACGAACTGCGCGACGCGCTCGCCCAGTGCGGCCCGTGCGGCCGACACGACCTCGGCCTTGGTGCTGCCCGCATCGGTCAGCACCGTGCCATCGCGCAAATGCGGGCGCAATTGCTCCAATACACCCGCCAGACCGCCCACGGGCGTGGCCAGAAGAATGATATCGGCCTGTTCCGCCGCTTGCTGTGGACTGGCGCAGGCGTCGATCAGGCCCAGTTCCTGGGCTCGCGCCAGCGTCGCGGCATTGCGCCCGACGCCCAGCACACGCCCGACCCGGCCCGCTTGGCGCAACGCGAGCGCGGCCGAACCACCTATCAGGCCTACGCCAACTACCGCCAGCACCGGAATCGAAAGGCCATCGGCCTGCGACGGCGAGGTGCCGGTCGACGGGGGGGTCATGCGCGCAGGACTTCGGTCAGGGCGGCGATGAACCGCTGGTTCTCTTCAGGCAGGCCGATCGTGACGCGCAACCATTCGGGCAAGCCGTCGCCGCCCACCGGACGCACGATCACGCCGCGCTTGAGGAGCTCGAGGTTGACGCGAGCAGCATCGCCCACGTGCACGAGCACGAAATTTCCATAGCTGGGCACATAGCGCAGCGCCAGGCCATCGAATGCCTCACAAAGCTGCTGCTTGCCCGCCTTGTTCAACTCGTAGGAACGTTCGAGAAACGCAGTGTCGCCCAGCGCCGCGACGGCGGCGGCCTGCGCCAGCGTGTTGACGTTGAACGGCTGCCGCACGCGGTTGAGCAGGTCGGTCAGCGCCGCCTGGGCCACGGCATAGCCCACCCGCAGGCCTGCCAGGCCGTACGCCTTGGAAAAGGTCCGCGACACGATGAGGTTGGGATATTGGCGCACCAGCGCCACGCTGTCGAAACGCAGCTCGGGGTCGAGGTATTCGTTGTAGGCCTCGTCCAGCACGACGGTCACGCGGTCGCCGTGCGCGGCGTGCACCCGCGCCAGGAACTTCGCCACGTCGGCGCCCGGCACGAAGGTGCCGGTGGGATTATTCGGGTTGGCAATAAAAACGACGCGAGTATCTTCCGCGATGGCCGCGAACATGGCGTCAAGGTCGTGGCCGTAATCGACCGCGGGCACCTGGATATGGCGCGCTCCACGGGCCTGCGTGGCCAGCCGGTAGACGACGAACGAATGCTGCGCATACACCGCCGAGGTGCCCGGCTCGAGCAGCGCCAGGGCCGCGATCTCGAGAATGTCGTTCGAGCCATTGCCCAGGGTGACCCAGTTCATGGGGACGTCATAGCGCCGCACCAGTGCGGCCTTCAGATCGAAGCCGTTCGGGTCGGGATAGCGCGCCAGCGATGTGGCAGCGGCGGCCAGGGCATCGCGCGCGGCGCCGGGCATGCCCAACGGATTCTCGTTGGAGGCCAGCTTGACGATGCCGGCGGGATCGAGGCCGAACTCACGCGCGAGTTCTTCGATGGGTTTTCCCGGCTGATACGGCGCAATGGCGCTGATATGGGCGGGAGCGTTCAACGGCTTGGAAGCGGAGTTCATGAGAATGCGCGCACGCGTGGAAGTTACTGTGCCGGGTACGAGCCCAGCACCTTGATGAAAGCAACCTGTTCCTGAAGATCGGCCAGGGCCCGAGCGACATTGGCGTCATCACGGTGCCCCAGCACATCGACGTAAAAGTAGTATTCCCATTCGCCGGTGCGGGCCGGCCGCGACTCGAAGCGCGTCATGGAGACCCCGTTGGCCGCCATGGGCGCAAGCATGTCGTACACGGCGCCGGCACGATTGGGCACGGCCAGGATCAGGCTGGTCTTGTCTTTACCGGACGGCAGGGGCTGGAACTCGCCGATGGCCAGAAAGCGCGTGCGGTTGTTCGGGTCGTCCTGGATGCCTGCCGCGACGACCTGCAGGCCCCAGGCGGGCGCAGCGCTTTCGCCGGCAATGGCCGCGATGGCCGGATTGTCCGCAGCCACGCGCGCGGCTTCCGAATTACTGCTTTCCGCCACACGCTCAAGGCCGGGATAGTGCCGATTGAGCCAGGCCTGGCATTGGGCAAGCGCCTGCGGATGGGCCGCGATGGCGGTGACACCCTCCATCGTGCCGCTTTGCGTCATCAGGCAATGGCGGATATCGAGCGAGCGCTCGCCGAGAATCTTGAGCGGCGTGTTGAGCAGCAGGTCGAGATTGCGATTGACCGCCCCCTCGGTGGAATTTTCCACGGGCACCATGCCCACGTCGGCCTGCCTCGCCTCGACGGCGCGAAAGACTTCGTCGAAAGACGGACAAGGCAGTGCGCGCACGGCACGGCCGAAATGCTCGAACGCCGCCTGCTCGGAAAATGAGCCGCTGGGGCCCAGATAGGCGACAGTCATGCCGCGCTCGAGACCGCGGCATGCCGAGATGATCTCGGTCCAGACGGCCGCCACGCCTTCGCGCGGAAACGCACTGCCGTTCATTTGCTGCAGTCGCCGGATGATCTGGGCTTCGCGCTCGGGGCGCAACACGGGCCCATCCGCCGCCGCGGCGTGCTTCACTTCGCCGACCTCGAGCGCCGCCTGGGCACGCTGCCCCAGCAGGTCGAGGATCTGCGCGTCGATCGCGTCGATGCGTTCGCGCAGGGGCTTGAGTTGGTCTTGCAGCGAATCAGCCATGGCGGCGCTCGAAATCCTTCATGTAGTCGACCAGCGCGCGCACGCCATCCAGCGGCATGGCATTGTAGATAGACGCGCGCATGCCGCCGACACTTTTGTGGCCCTTGAGCTGCATCAGCCCCGCCGCCTCGGCTCCTTGGAGGAAGGCGTCGTTGAGCGATTCGTCACGCAGCACAAAGGGCACGTTCATGCGCGATCTCACTGCGGCGTGCACCGGGTTGCGATAGAACTCGGTGCTGTCGAGGTATCCATAGAGCAGGTCGGCCTTGGCGCGGTTGGCGGCTTCCATGCCCGCCACGCCCCCCTGCGCCTTGACCCACTTGAACACCAGCCCCGCGATGTAAATGGCGAATGTCGGCGGCGTGTTGTAGCGCGAATGTTCGGCCGCCACATTGGCATAGTCGAAGGCAGACGGACAGATGGGCAAGGCCTTGCCGAGGAGATCGCGGCGCGCGACAACCATGGTGACACCCGCCGGGCCGGCATTTTTCTGGGCGCCGGCGAACAGCAGGCCGGTGCGCGTGATATCCATGGGCCGGGACAGAAAATGCGACGATGCATCGACCACCAGCGGTACATCTGGCGCGCCGAGCGCGGCCAGGTCGGGCCAGTCGGTGAACTCGACGCCGTGGATGGTTTCGTTGCTACAAAGGTGCAGGTAGGCGGCGTCCGGCCGCACCTGCCAGGACTCCACCGGCGGAACCCAGGTCCAGGGGGCCTGTTCGTGCCCATCGAGCACGGCGGCCTCGCCGGCGCTGGCGGCAATGTGCGTCTGCCCATAGCGGCCGGCTTCTTTGTGCGACCTCGTGGACCAATGCCCCGTCAAAACGAAGTCGGCCGCCGGGTTGCCACGCCGGCCGATCAGGTTCATCGGTACGATGGCGTTCTCGCCCAGCCCCCCGCCCTGCATGAACATCACCGCATAGTCCGCAGGCACGTTCAACAGCTCGCGCAGGTCGGCCTCGGCCTGGTCGCAGATCTGTACGAAGTGCTTGCCCCGATGGCTCATTTCCATCACGGACATGCCGCTGCCATTCCAGTCCAGCATTTCGGCGGCTGCCTGCTGCAGCACCGGCTCAGGCAGGGCCGACGGCCCCGCCGAGAAATTCCAGGGGCGAGCCATTATTGCTCCGTAGGTTCAGTCGGTTCACTCGGTTCGGCCGTTGCGTCGGGCTCGCCGTCGCCGGCGTCCAGCGCATCGGAATCTTCGTCATCGACGTCGGCGTCGCTTTCGACGACACGACGTACGCCCGAAAGGCTGCTGCCGTCGTCGACGCTGATCAGCGTTACACCCTGCGTGGCGCGGCCCATTTCACGGATTTCGCTGACGCGGGTGCGCACCAGCACTCCGCCGGTCGTGATGAGCATGATTTCATCGGACGGTGTGACCAGCACGGCACCCACCACCTTGCCATTGCGCGAGCTGGTCTGGATGGCGATCATGCCCTTGGTGCCGCGGCCATGGCGCGTGTATTCGGCGATGGACGTGCGCTTGCCGTAGCCGTTTTCGGTCGCGGTGAGCACGCTCTGCGATTCGTCGCCGGCCACGAGCAAGGCAATGACCGTCTGCCCATCTTCGAGCGTCATGCCTCGCACGCCACGGGCATTGCGGCCCATGGGACGCACGTCGTTTTCATCGAAGCGCACGGCCTTGCCCGCGTCCGAGAAGAGCATGACATCGTGCTTGCCGTCGGTAAGGTCGGCACCGATGAGGTAGTCGCCTTCGTCGAGCGCCACCGCAATGATGCCCGCCTTGCGCGGATTGGAGAAATCGGAGAGCGGGGTTTTCTTGACCGTGCCGCGCGACGTCGCCATGAAGACGTAGTTGTCTTCGCTGAATTCCTTGACCGGCAGCACGACAGTGATCTTCTCGCCGTCGGCAAGCGGGAACATATTGACGATGGGCCGACCGCGCGAGCCGCGCGTGCCTTGCGGAACCTCCCAGACCTTCAGCCAGTACACGCGGCCCCGGTCGGAGAAGCACAGCAGGTAGTTGTGCGTGTTGGCGATGAAGAGCTGGTCGATCCAGTCGTTCTCTTTCATGGCCGTCGCCTGCTTGCCGCGCCCGCCGCGTTTCTGCGACCGGTATTCGGAAAGCGGCTGGCTCTTGATGTAACCGGCATGAGACAGGGTGACGACCATGTCGGTGGGTGTGATCAGGTCTTCGGTGTCTAGCTCAGTGGCGTTGAATTCGATTTCCGAACGGCGCGTGTCTTTGACGTTGGTGGAAAACTCGGCCTTGATGGCTTGCAGTTCGTCGCCAATGATCACGGTGATGCGTTCGGGCTTGGCCAGAATGTCGAGCAGGTCGGCGATCGTGGCCATGATGTCTATGTATTCGCCGACGATCTTGTCCTGCTCGAGCCCGGTCAGGCGTTGCAGGCGCATGTTCAGGATTTCCTGGGCCTGGGTATCGCTCAGGCGATACAGGCCATCGCCCTGCAGACCGAAGCTTTCATGCAGGTCATCGGGACGGAAAGCGGCGCGTCCGCCCACGGCGTCGAGATCGGAACGCGACAGCATTTCACGCACCAGAGACGAATCCCACGTACGGGCCATCAATTCCTGGCGGGCCACCGGCGGCGTGGGCGCCGCCTTGATGATGGCGATGAAATCGTCGATATTGGCCAGCGCCACGGCCAGCCCCTCGAGCACATGGCCGCGCTCGCGCGCCTTGCGCAGCTGGAACACGGTGCGGCGGGTGACGACTTCGCGACGGTGCTGCAGGAAATAGCTGATCAGCTGTTTCAGGTTGAGCAGTCGCGGCTGGCCGTCGACCAGCGCCACCAGGTTCATCCCGAAGGTGTCCTGCAGCTGGGTATTCTTGTAGAGATTGTTCAGTATGACTTCGGGCACTTCGCCGCGCTTGAGCTCGATCACGAGCCGCATGCCGTCCTTGTCGGACTCGTCGCGGATGTCAGAAATGCCTTCGATCTTCTTCTCGTTGACCAGCTCGGCGATACGTTCCTGCAGCGTTTTCTTGTTGACCTGGTAGGGAATGGCGTCGACCACGATGGCCTGACGGTTGCCCTTTTCCATGTCTTCGAAATGCGTCTTCGCACGCATGACGACGCGGCCGCGGCCGGTGCGGTAGCCCTCGCGCACGCCGGACATGCCGTAGATGATGCCCCCCGTTGGGAAATCGGGCGCCGGGATGATCTCGATGAGTTCATCGACCGTGCAATCGGGATTGCGCAGGCAGTAGAGGCAGCCGTCGACGACTTCCTGGAGGTTATGCGGCGGGATATTGGTAGCCATGCCCACGGCGATGCCCGAACTGCCGTTGACCAGCAGGTTGGGCAGTCGCGACGGCAACAGGAGCGGTTCTTGCTCACTGCCATCGTAGTTGGGCCCGAAGTCGACCGTTTCCTGATCGATGTCGGCCAGCAGCTCATGGGCGATCTTGGCCAGGCGCACCTCGGTGTAACGCATTGCGGCGGCACTGTCGCCGTCGACCGAGCCGAAGTTGCCCTGCCCGTCGACCAGCATGTAGCGCATGGAGAAATCTTGCGCCATGCGCACAATCGTGTCGTACACGGATTGGTCACCGTGGGGGTGATACTTACCGATCACATCGCCCACGATACGAGCCGACTTCTTATAGGCGCGGTTCCAGTCGTTGTTGAGCTCGTGCATGGCGTAAAGCACGCGCCGGTGCACCGGCTTGAGCCCGTCGCGTACATCTGGCAGCGCCCGTCCCACGATCACGCTCATTGCGTAATCCAGATAGCTGCGGCGCATCTCTTCTTCCAGCGATACCGGAAGCGTCTCCTTGGCGAAGGAATCCATATATATAGAGCGACTGAATCAGTAAGGTGGTAACCCGAGCCGGGTAAACAGGAAATTCTATCATCCGATTGCCCGATGCCCCCCTGGGCCGGGTTTGCGGGGGCGACCCGTGGCCTGCCAAACCGTCCCGTTCCTGCCTGTTGCCAAAAACCAACATCCCTGCATGACACAGGGAAGAAAAGATCATATCCAGCACCAATGCGGCTCTCCGAGGAAGCCAAAGGCCATCAAATGCCTTAAGATTGTTTCCAGCACGCAGGAGACCCAGTAGCGATCCTTTGAACCTTTTCTGGGCGTTGCTATACTGGCCCCGTTTTCCTGATATGCGGCGGGGGTTCGCTGCGAGTCACTTATCCAGCTTCAAGCTCAACGAGGAGAAACATGAACAAACCCTCCAAATTCGCTCTGGCGCTCGCCTTCGCCGCCATTACGGCCTCTGGTGCAGCTTCCGCGCAAACCGTGGACAACTGGCGTAATCCGTTCGGCGACGTGTGGATGAACGGCACGAATGAATTGTGCTGGCGCGATGCCTTCTGGACCCCCGCCACCGGCATCCCCGGCTGCGATGGTGTTCCGGTTGCTCAAGCGCCCGTCGCCAAGCCGACTCCCATGGCCACCAAGGTTGTCTTCAACGCCGACACCTTCTTTGATTTCGACAAGTCGACCCTGAAGCCGGAAGGCCGCCAACTGTTGCAACAAGTTGCGCAACAAGCCCAGGGCATCAACCTCGAAACCATCATCGCCGTCGGCCACACCGACTCGATCGGCACCGAGCAATACAACCAAGGTCTGTCCGAGCGCCGTGCCGCTTCGGTCAAGGCCTACCTGGTCAGCCTCGGCGTGGACCCCAACCGCATCTACACGGAAGGCAAGGGCGAACTGCAGCCCATCGCTTCCAACCAGACGCGTGAAGGCCGTGCCCAGAACCGCCGCGTTGAGATTGAAGTGGTCGGTAGCCGCCGTTAATCGACGAGCTAACCGCTACAATGAAGGGCCTCGCACTGCGAGGCCCTTTTTTCATTCCGGCGCGGCCGCGCCTTGGTGACCATGATAATTCAAGCCTCCGCCTCTGCACCCTCCGGCGTCAACGCCAACCAGGCCGAACTCGACAAGTTCGCCGCCCTGGCCGCTCGGTGGTGGGACCCGGAAAGCGAATTCAAGCCCCTGCACGCCATCAATCCCTTGCGCCTGGCCTGGATCCAGGAATGCGCAGGCACCCTGGCGGGCAAAACAGTGCTCGACGTGGGCTGCGGGGGCGGCATTCTGTCTGAAAGCATGGCTGTGGCCGGGGCCCAGGTGACCGGCATCGACCTGGCCGAGCGTTCCCTGAAAATCGCCCGGCTGCATGGGCTGGAATCGGGTGTGCGGGTGGAATATCGCGCCGTGCCCGTGGAAGAACTGGCCACCGAGCAGCCCGAGCGGTACGACATTGTGACCTGCATGGAAATGCTGGAACACGTGCCCGATCCGGGTTCGGTGGTGCGCGCCTGCGCCGCCCTGGTCAAGCCGGGCGGCTGGGTATTCTTTTCGACCCTGAATCGCAACGTCAAATCTTTCCTGTACGCCATTATCGGGGCCGAATACGTTCTGCGCCTGCTGCCCCGCGGCACCCACAGCCATGACCAGTTCATCAAGCCCAGCGAACTGGCCGCGGCGGCACGCCAGGCGGGCCTGCAACCGGCAGGCATGCGAGGCATGGAATACAACCCCGTCACCCAGGTGTACCGCCTGAGCGGCGACACTTCGGTGAACTATCTGATGGCTACTCGCAAATGAGCGCGCTGATTCTGTTCGATTTCGACGGCACTCTGGCCGACACCGCCCCCGACCTGGCAGCCGCCGCGAACCGCCAGCGTACGCGGCGAGGCATGGAAGCCCTGCCCTACGAGGCCTTGCGGCCCGTCGCGTCGCAAGGAGCCCGGGGGCTGCTGCGCGTTGCGCTGGGGCTGCTGCCCGACCACCCCGATTATGAAGCCGCGCGCCAGCAATTCCTGGCAGATTATGCCGCCGAGTCGACGGTACACAGCCAGTTGTTTCCCGGCATCCCGGCGCTGCTCGATGACATACGATCGCGCGGGCTGGCCTGGGGCATCGTGACCAACAAGGTAACCCACCTGACCCTGCCCATCGTCGAGTTCCTGGGCCTGACGCGCGACAGCGCGGTATTGGTTTGCGGCGACACGACCGAACACGCAAAACCTCACCCCGCGCCTTTGCTGTACGCGGCCCGCGAGGCCGGGTATGCTTCAGAGCGCTGTGTCTACGTGGGCGACGATTTGCGCGATATCCAGGCTGCGCATGCCGCGGGCATGCCCGCCATTGCGGCAGCGTACGGTTACCTGGGCGAAGACGAAAACGTCACCACCTGGGCCGCCGAAGCGTGCGTGGAAACACCCGACCAGCTCTGGACCGCAATCGAGCCGCTGCTACCGAGCGACCTGCGCTGACAGGCCGCCCAGGCGTTATGCTCCGCTGTGGCTCGGTGCCCGGACGCAGCGCTGATCAATCAGCGGGCTGGCGCCGCGTGCGCCCACCCCGCTCCTAAAAAGGCAGCAGATTGTTCAGGCGGCGCGAACAGTCATGCCGACTCAGCCCTCTTTATCGCATCAGTCGATGTACGTACAGTACCGGCTTGATGTGACGATTTGCCGCCCGGCCCGCCGCTCCTCCTCTCTCGCGGCGTGGTCCGGTTCACGGCATTGCCGGCCCCCCTTGCAGTTTTCCCCTGTCGCGCCCTGGCCTTGCTGCGCGCGCCCAGCGCATGCTTTTGCCCATATTCCTGCTTTCCGCCGCCGGCTTTACGGTTCTGACAACGGAATTCCTGATCGTCGGCTTGTTACCGCCCCTGGCCCGCGACCTGGGTGTATCCATCGCCCAGGCAGGACTGCTCGTTACCCTGTTCGCGTTCACCGTCGCGGCGACGGGCCCGTTGCTGACGGCATTGATGGCCAACGTAAATCGCAAGCGCTTGTTCATCGTGGTACTGCTGCTGTTCGGTCTATCCAACACGGTAGCCGCGCTGGCGCCGAACATGAGTGTGATGGCTGTCGCGCGATTCGTGCCCGCGCTCGCGCTGCCGGTCTTCTGGTCGTTGGCAAGCGCGACCGCCGTCGAACTCGCGGGCCCTGCGCGCGCCGGCCGTGCCGTTTCCATGGTGGCATTCGGCGTCGTGGCTGCCACGGTGTTCGGCATCCCCATTGGCGTGCTGATCTCCGATGCGTTCGGCTGGCGTATGGCGTTCGGCGTACTTGCGGCAGTGGCGTATGCCAAGGCCGGACTATTGTGGCTATGGTTTCCCCGGCCCACCCCGGGCGCCGCGCCCGTACGAATGACGGCACAACTCCGTATCCTGCGGGACCCCCGCGTGGTGGGGCATGTGCTGCTTTCGCTGCTGATTTTCACGGGCATGTTCACGGCCTACACCTACCTGGCCGACATGCTGGAGCGCCTGGCCGGCTTCAACGGACAATGGGTCGGTTGGTCGATGATGGCTTTTGGGGCCATAGGGCTGCTCGGAAACTGGCTGGGCGGACGCCTGGCCGACCGCAGCGCGCTGGGCGCCACACTGCTTTTCGCCGTGTTGATGGCCGCCGGACTCGCAGTACTCGGGCAAGTGATGCGCACGCCCGCCCTGCTGGCCGTCGCGCTGGGAGTTTGGGGCATTGCCCAGGCCGCGCTGTTCACCGTGTGCCATGTACGGGTCATGAAGTCGGCCCCCGCGGCACCCGCGTTCGCGGCCTCGCTGAACATTTCGGGCGCCAATATCGGCATAGGGATCGGCGCCATGGCCGGCGGCCATGTCATCGACCATCACGGCCTGGCGACGGTGGGCCTGGTTGCAGCGGGCATCGTGATGTCGGCCATGGTGTTGGGCGCGTTGCTTGCCCTGCGTCCGAGTCGGCTGCTGCGCTGCCCCGAAGCCTGCGATGCCTGAGCGCCCCACCCCTTGCGGGGTATTGGGAGTACAATAGGCGTACTTGGGGCCGATCCGGATTCGACGTGGGTCGCGAAACAACTCAGGGCATGCCGAGCACCAGTAAGCTCGTTAATCCACTGGAACACTACAAACGCCAACGACGAGCGTTTCGCTCTCGCCGCTTAAGCGGTGAGCCGCTGCACTGATCTGTCCTTGGGTCAGGCGGAGGAAGGCAACTTCCTAGGGGGCAACCCCGAACCGCAGCAGCGACATTCACAAGGAATCGGTCTGCACTGGGGTCACACGGTTCAGGCTTAAATTACGTGAATCGCCCTGGTCCGGCCTGTCGGTTGGCTAAGTCCAGGGTTAAAACCAAATAGGCCGACTAAGCATGTAGAACTGGTTGCGGAGGGCTTGCGGACGGGGGTTCAATTCCCCCCGGCTCCACCAGAATTCCGTTATTCATCACTACTTTACGAACTAGCCAGCCCTAAAAGCTGGCTATTTTTTTGGGGCTGTTTTGGGCTGGGCGTTCAACTTTTGATCTACTTTTCCTAGGGCATTTACTGAGCAGACGCCCAGTATTTCAGTATGAGGCCCCGCCGCAATCCTCCCCTGGACGCCGCGCGCCTGTGCGAAATCCGGAAGGCATCGGCCAAGTGACCTGCCCTAGACTTAGTACGGCACCGACATAGAGTCCAGGTTAAAACCGTTATTGCCGATGCGCCTGAGCAAACTGCGCTGGCGTTAAGTACCCCAGCGCGCCTTGCGGGCGTCCGGTGTTGTACTCGGCGCGCCAGTCTTCGATCAAGGATCCGGTCGACGCAGCGGCATTAGCCAATGCTCACTCAGGCATTCATCGCGGAATTTTCAGTTGAAGCTCTCGATGTATGCATTCTGCACGGGCTTGCCTGGTCTGATGAGCGACAGCTACACGCCGACCTGATAGGCCCAAGCGTCCAAGGCCCTGCCGGCAAATTCCGGGGCGCGTCCACGGTGATGGATTTGCGCAGCCCACGCAGTTCCGCAAGCCGTTGCAGCACCTGCGCCACCCGCAATCCCGGCAGTGATGTATCGACCTCGATGGCAAGACTCTCGCGCATGTAGTCATCGACGATATTTAAGCACCGGAACCTGCGGCCATAGGCCAAACCGTCGTACACGATGTCCATCGACCAGCTCTGATTCGGCGCCGTCGCAACGGGGCGAACTACCCGTTCTGCGGGAGCAATGCGCTTGCGGCGACGCTTGCGAACGCTCAAGCCGGCTTGGCGGTAAAGCCGCCAGACCCGCTTGCACGATGTGCAGCATCCTGTCGACGAACTCAAGCTTCTCGCTCATTCGGTTGCTAGGGGTGCTCAGCGCGGCAAAGAGCGCTTCTCCTAGGGGGCGCGAGCCGTCGTCACCGATGGGCTCTGTGGGCGCGCTGGCTACCACCCAATCCCACACGCGGTCTGGCCTCTCGTCAAGCTCGCACAAGTCTTCTGCCCTGAATCTTCCATCGCCAGACAGGACGGTACAGATCCTCAGGAGCAGGCTGCAGCCCGCAGGCCTGCAACGATCCACTCAAAGCGTCCATCGTCCGCCACATGACCAGTCCCCGTGGAGGGTTCCCCGACTCGACTGATGAGCGACGGCGCCACGGTGGGCCATGTGAAAGGCACGCCCATCCGGTACTCATCCTGGAGTGATGGGACGAGTTCGGCTTCGCGCTCAGCCAATATCTCAATGGCGGCTACCTACCTTGTGTATCGCGATACAAGACACAAAGTTCGCCAGGCGACACTAACCGCCACACCCTTGTTCATTACGCTCTAAGTAAGCGGGCAATTTATGAAACACCCTTCCGTCGACAGCGCTTCCTGCCGGATGTGGTCGAGAACGTTTTTCTCGACCTCGGGGGTGGGCCGGTCGGCTCGTCGGATGATGCCTATCTGGCGATAGGGCGTGGGATTCCTGATGGCGCGGTAAGTCATGCCTTCCATCTTCAATGATGACAGCGACAGCCTTGGTAAAACAGTGACCCCAAGCCCGGCTGCGGCAATGTTGATGGCAGTGATCATACTTACGACTTCGTGCCCCGGCTCACGGGGGATGCCCGTCATCAATATTGAAGCCTCGACCAGCCGGCGCACACTCGACTTCGGTTGCAGCAGGATCAAGGGATGCCGCGCCAGCTGTTCCCAATCGATTGACTCGCCTTGACCGAATGCATGGTCGTCTCGGAACACCGCGACCAGTTCGTCGTAGAAGAGCGGCTCGAAAGAGAGTTCGTCCATGACCTGGGTGAACATTCCCAGGCCGAAATCGACTTCACGATTCAACACACGATCGATCAGCACGTCATTCTGGTCCTCGATCATTTGTACAGCGATGTTTGAATGCTTCGCATGCAGAGCCGCAAGCGCGCGAGTCCCGATGCCAAAAGCCAAGGAGTGCAGAATCGAAAAGGCAACCCTGCCGCGCTTGCCCTCCACCAGCGCGCGCATGTCGGCGCTGGCATGGTCCAGGTCTTGCAGCGGGCGCCGTACGCTGAGAAGCAGTTGCTCGCCCGCCGCCGTCAGGTCGAGGCGACGAGTGGTGCGGTCGAAAAGAGAAACGCCTAGGCTCGACTCCAGTTCCCGGATCAACTGAGAGAACGCCGGCGGGGTCATCGACATTCGGGACGCGGCCAGCGCGAACGATCCCAGCTCGGCCGCCGCCACGAATCCTTGCAGCTGTCTGAGCTTGAAATTATTACGCATTACTTAAGAATAGCTAATAAAGTTCCAATTGTCATTAACCCGTCTTCGTTGGAAGATGACGGCCTTTCACAGGCTGGCGCGCAGCGACATCCAACTCAGGACGAAGCGAGAATCATGGGACATTTCTGGATAGGTATCGATACAGGGGGCACGTTCACCGACCTTGTCCTTCGCGACACAGGAAGCGACCGCTGCATCTACCACAAGGTGCCGACGCAAACACAAGACCCTGCTAGGGGCATTCTGGACGGCATTAGCGAACTGCTGGAGCTTGCCAGCGTCGACCCGCGCGACGTGGATTTCGTGGTGCTCGGCACGACGTTGGCGACCAATGCCGTGCTCCAAAGGAAATGGGCCCGTACGGGCATGTTGACGAGCGCGGGTTTCGGCGATGTGGTCGATATCGCGCGGCAACGCCGCCCCCATTATTTCAACCTGGATATTCCCAAGCCGGTCCCGCCATCGACGCGGGCCGACCGCCACGAAATTACTGAGCGCATTCAATATAACGGCGAGGTGGTGACCCCGCTGGATGAAGTAGCGCTGCGCGAAGCAGTCCAGTCCTTGCGCGGCCAGGGCGTCGGCGCTATAGCGGTGTGCTTTCTGCACGCCTACGCCAATCCGGCGCATGAGCATCGTGCCCTGGAAGTGGTTCGCGAGGTCTGGCCCGACGCCTACGTCTGCGCCTCGAGTGACGTACTGCCTGAGATGCGCGAGTACGAGCGTTTCATCTCTGCCACGGTGAATGCCAGCCTGATGCCCGTCATGGATCGCTACCTGCAGCAGTTCGAGGATGGCGTGCGCCACCTAGGCGTGGAACGGCCGGCCCGGGTGATGCAGTCCAACGGTGGAGCCGTGACGGCCGCGACAGTCCGGAAACTGCCCATCAACACATTCTTTTCCGGCCCTGCCGGTGGCGTGATGGCCACGGTGGCCGTCGGCAAGGATGTCGGCCGTCGCGGTCTAGTGGCATTCGATATGGGCGGCACCAGCACGGATGTGTGCCTGGTGAAAGATCTTCGTCCCACAATGAAGGGAGAACGTCCGATGGGCGGGCTGCCGGTTCGGGCTCCGACCTTCGATATCCACACCATCGGCGCCGGTGGGGGAAGTCTTGCCTGGATCGATGCGGGGGGGATGCTCAAAGTCGGGCCACAAAGCGCGGGTGCCTATCCGGGCCCGGCGGCCTACGGGCGTGGCGGCAAAGCCCCGACCGTTACCGATGCGAACGTGCTGCTAGGGCGCCTAAGCCCGGTATCGCTGCTGGATGGAAGGATGAAGGTCTATCCGGAAAATGCGGCCGGCGCAATCCGCGATACGCTTTGCCAGCCGTTGAACCTTGACGTGCAGGACGCAGCGATCGGTATATTGAAGATCGCCACGGTGCACATGACCGGCGCAGTGCGCGTGATATCGGTCGAACAGGGGGAAGACCCCAGGGACTACGCGCTGGTCGCATTTGGCGGCGCCGGCCCCCTGCATGCCGCCGAGGTCGCCCTTTCCGCGGGCATGCGCCATGTGATCGTGCCTCCCCGTCCCGGCCTGCTGTCGGCCCAGGGCCTGCTGCAGGCCGATCAGCGGGGCGATTTCGCCATGACTTGCCTGGTGCCCGCCAACGACGACCAATTGCCACGCATCAACGCCGGCTTTGACGGGCTCGACCGGCGGATACAGGCCTGGCTGGCAGACGAAGCCCGAGAGGGGTCGGGCAGCATCGCCTATACGTGGCAGATCGACATGCGCTACCAGGGCCAGAGTTCGGAACTGACAATCACCACGGATTCGCGGGAGCTGGATGCTGCGCAATTAGAAAGCTTGCGCGCCCGCTTCCACAGTCGGCACGAAGAAGTGCTCGGCTATCAGCTGCCTTCGCATGCCGTGCAGGTGGTGAACGTGCGGGGGTCGGTGGTGATCGAAACGTCCAAGCCGGAGACCGCCAAAATACCGCCGGGCCGCACGTTCGAATCCGCCATTACGGGGGAGCGCCAAGTGTGGTTCCCGGCGACCGGCTTCGTCGGCACGCCAATCGTCAGGCGCGACGCCCTGTCCGCCGGGGCGAAGTTCGTCGGACCCGCGGTAATCGAGCAAATGGACACGACCACCGTGGTCCCGCCGGCTGCGCGTGTCGAAGTGGACCAATACGGCTATCTGCATATCGATCTGGCAGACATTCTGGAACAGCAAGGAGGTCAGGCATGAAGCAACCGATCGATCCCATACGTGCGGAGGTCGTCGCCCGGTATCTGTTGGGCGTGACTGAAGAAATGGGCGCGGCACTGACCCGTGCGGCGTTCTCTCCCAATATCAAAGAGCGGCACGATTGTTCGACCGCGGTCTTCGATGTCGAGGGCAACGTGATCGCGCTGCCACAACGGGTGCCGATTCACCTGGGGTCCATGGTGGGCGTCGTCGGGGCCATTGTCGAAAAGTTCCCACGCGACGAGATCAAGCCCGGGGACATGTTCATCGCGAACGATCCATACCATGGCGGCGGATCGCACCTGCCAGACATCAATATGATCGCGCCCGTCTTCTACGAAGGCAGATAGTGGCTTTCGTGGCGAACATTGCGCATCACGCCGATGTCGGAGGCATGGTGCCCGGGTCGGAAGCCGCCATCTGCACGTCGATCTTCCAGGAGGGGCTCAGAATCCCGCCGGTACGGTTGATCGCCGCCGGCGAGCTCAGGACCGACGTGCTGGACATCGTGCTGCTGAACTCGCGTACCCCCGACGAACGGTCCGGCGACCTGCGGGCGCAGATCGCTGCGAACACCGTAGGCCTGCGTGCCATGGAAGCGCTGTTCGAGCGTTACGGCGTCCAATTGTTGCAGGACACCATCGCAGGCTATCTTGATTTCACCGAACGCCGATTCCTGCGAGCCATCGAAAAGCTGCCGGCCGGGTCGTTCGAGGCCAGCGATTTTCTCGATGGCGATGAACCAGGACAGACGGCGGAGATAAAACTCAGGCTTACCGTGGAACAAGGCAGGCTGATCCTGGACTTCGCTGGCTCGGCCCCGCAATTGCAATCGGCCAGGAACATTCCCTATCGCGCCTTGATCGCCACGGTGTACACGGTGGTCAAGAGCATGCTGGACCCCGACATTGCGGCCAATGCGGGTTATTTCCGAACAATCGACGTCCGGATTCCCCCGGGCACTGTAGTCGGGCCCGTGGCCCCCGCGGCGATCGGGGCGCGTGCCATTTCTTGCGCGGTGCTGGGCGACGTGGTCGCAACCGCGTTGTCGCAAGCCATGCCCGGGAAAGGCCTGGCACGCAGCGGCCCGCACCAGTTGATCGTGCTGGCCGGCGACGACCCGCGAACCGGCAGCTACTTTGTCAATTATGAAACGCTCGCCGGGGGCATGGGTGCAAGATCCTATCGCAACGGCATGGATGCCGTACGCGTCCATGCGTCGGGCTCTTCGAACCTGCCGGTCGAAGCGCTGGAGCACGCCTATCCTTTCATGATCGAGCGCTACGAAATCAACCAGACGAGCGCCGGTCGCGGGCGGTATCGCGGCGGCGCCGGCATATTGCGCGATTACCGGGTGCTGGGAGAGAACACGGTGCTCAGCCTGTCGTCCGAACGCCAGCACGTCGCCGCGACCGGTGCCGACGGTGGCGGCGATGGCGGGCTAGGCCAGTTCGTACTGGATCCCGGCACGCCGAATGAACAGAAGCTTCCAGCCGCCGCGGCGGAAATCAGGTTGCGCGCCGGCCAGGTGCTGCGCGTGTGCACGCCTGGTGGAGGCGGCTACGGGACCGAAGCTTAAACGGCCACCCGAAATCGGGGGCTTATTTAATAGGGGGAGTAGTTATGAATCGTCTGTATCGAGTGCTTGTTAAGGTGTGTCTTGCATGGATTGCCGGGGCGCTGGTAGCCCCGGTCGCCTTTGCCCAGACCAATTGGCCTGAACGTCCTATCAGGTTGATTGTTCCCTTTGCTCCGGGCGGCGGTGTCGACCAGACGGCGCGCGAACTGGCCCATCGGCTCAGCGAGCGATTCGGCCAACCCGTCGTGGTGGAGAACCGGCCGGGCGCCGGAGGGGCGCTTGGTGTGCGTACGCTTATCTCGTCGCCTGCTGATGGCTACACCTTTGTGTTGGCCACCGCCGGAGAGGTCGCCATTACCCCGACACTCAATCCTCAGATTGGCTACGACCCGCTGAAGGATCTGGCGCCGGTCGCCATCGTGGTGCGGGCGCCCAATGTCATGGTTGTGCATCCAGAGGTACCGGCAAAGAATGTGTCGGAACTGATAGCCTACGCGCGCACCAAGCCCAAAATGCTGTCGTACGCTACGAGCGGCATCGGCACGGCTCAGCATCTTGCCGGCGAACTGTTCAACAGCATGACCGGCGCGCAGATCGAGCATATCCCGTACAAAGGGTCTTCCCAGCAGGTGCTGGATGTCATATCCAAGCGGGTCGCCATCACCTACGCCAGCCCCGCCGCCGTCAAGCCGTTTATGGAGAAGGGCCAGTTGATCGCCCTGGGCGTTACCCCGCCGAACCGCATCACCACTTTGCCTGATGTTCCCGCTATCGGAGAAACCGTCAAGGAATACCAACTGGAAAGTTGGTTTGCCCTATTCGCGCCAGCCGGAACCGATTCGACAATCGTCGATGCACTCAATAAGGCGACTGTGCAAATCGTGCGCGAGCCGGACTTTACGGCCATGTTGCGAAACAAGGTCGGCGAACCCAGCTATGAAAGCCCAACGGAGTTTGCATCCTTCTTGAAGGCAGAGGTCAATAAATTTGCCAAGCTCATTAAAGACGCTGATATCAAACTCCAGGAGTAATGCATGGAGACCGATATTGCAAGAGCCGCGGGCGACGCCATCGATCTGCGCAGTGACACCGTTACGACGCCGACTCCAGAAATGTACGAGGCCATCGCCCGGGCGAGGCTCGGCGACGACGGGCTGGATGGCGATCCCACGGCGCGCGAACTGGAAGAGGTGACTGCTCGGCTTCTAGGAAAGCAGGCCGGCGTCTACTTTCCCAGTGCGACGATGGCAAACCTGGCAGCCATCATGGCACAGGCAGGGCGCCAGGAAATTGTGCTGGCGCAGGAAGACTCGCACATCTACTGCGCCGAGCGGGGTGGGGCTGGGCTTTCGGGGGCCTTCTATGTACCGTTGCCAGGCCCCGACGGGACAATAGACACCGGCCGGTTACACGAGGCCCTGACAGCCAATCGAAGCAAGCTGCGCACCGCTGTCGTCTGCCTGGAAAATTCCCACAATAGCGCCGGCGGCGCGGTGTTGCCGCTGGCTTATATGGAACAAGTTTTCAGCATGACCCGCCAGGCCGGGGCTTCCGTGCACCTGGATGGCGCCAGGTTGTTCAATGCCGCGGCCTACCTGCAAGTGCCGGCTAAGGCGATCGCCGATCATTGCGATACCGTAGCGGTCTGCCTGTCGAAGGGCCTGAGCGCGCCGATGGGAGCCGTTCTTGTGGGGGACAGTGCCACGCTGGCCTCGGCCAGAGCACTGCGACGTGCGCTGGGCGGCAATCAGCGGCAAGTCGGCATTGCCGCCGCCGCCGGCCTAGCCGCCATCCAGGTCATGGCCCCACGGCTAAGCGAAGATCATGCAACGGCCGCATGTTTAAGTGTTGGGCTGCGGAACATTCCAGCACTTCGGGTCAGTGTGCCGCAAACGAATATCGTCCTGGTGGACATTGCCCAGACTGGCCGAACCGCTCCGGAATGGGTATCACTGCTGCACGAGCGCGGGGTATTAGTGCGGCCTTGGGGAACATCTTCCTTGCGGTGTGTCACGCATCGGCACATCGGGCTTGCGGACGTCGAGCAAGCAGTGAAAGTTTTTGATCAGCTAGCCATAAGATAATGGTCTCGCGCAAGATTGATCTGTGCCGCATGCTCTGCCCGAGTCTGGCCCCTAGTCACCACGCAGGCTGCTCCTTCGCCGGCTATTGATCCGAGAACTTGTACCCCGCGCGACCGACTCAGGTAGGCAAAGACAACCTTGGGTTACCCCGTATCTATCTGTCGAAAACCGTGAACACAGCGACGGCATTGGCTAAGGCTTTTGCCTGATCTTCCAGCGACGAGGAGGCGACAGCCGCTTCCTCGACCCGTACTGCGTTTTGCTGAGTCACCGGGTCCATCTGAGATTGATTTTTGGCGTGTCGCGGAGTATGTCCCCTTTGTGGCAACCAGCTAGGTTGAGCTGCCTGCGAGTCCCGGCATGACGCCGTCATAAACCACCACGCGCTTGATGTGAGGGCCCATGAACTCCTTCATCGCCATATGCGCCGGGCAGACTTGGTAGACATCATGAGCCGCCGAGTCGGTGAACGCCGAGCTGGTAGCATGGGTGTAGCCTTGCGAACGCGAGGCCACATTCTCACCAAAGTGGTAAAGAAGCAACCCATCGCATTCGCGCTTCATGCGCTCGACGTAGTCATTCACCGTTCGGAAAAATTCGTCATCGACGCGGTCGTCGAATTCCATCATCACAATATGCAAGAACATCGGATTCTCTGCACTATCAAAGCTACATGTGGGCCAACAGGCCACCGTCGATCGCGAGCAGATGACCGTTGACGAACTTGCCGGCCTGCGAAGCCAGATACACCACCGCGGGCGCGATGTCTTCAGGATCGGCCCAACGGCCCAGGGGCACCTGATTCTGCAGGAAGGCGTTGAACTGCTCACGTTCTTGCAGGGCCGTCGTGAAACCGGTGCGCACAAACCCCGGCGCCAATGCGTTGCAGGTGACTCCCTGGCTGCCGTATTCCACTGCCAACGCGCGCGTAAAGGACGCCAACGCCCCTTTGGCTGCAGAGTACGCCGCAATACCTGGCATACTGACCAAGGCTGCCACCGAAGAAGTGATGATGATGCGGCCCTCGCCTCGGCTGAGCATGCCCGGCAGCACGGCGCGCGTGCAGTTGAAGGCCCCGTTGACGTGCACGTTCAAGATCGATTGCCAGACCTCTGGAGACTGCTCGACCACAGCCGCCCGATTCTGATTGCCCGCATTGCTGACCAGCACATCCGGACTCCAACCCTCGGCCGACAGCGTTGCCACCGCATCGGCGACGGCCGCGGCATTGGACACGTCGAACACGGCTGCGCGGGCGTCGATGCGCTGCGCCCGGAGGGCATCCACCGCCTGGTCGCAGGCGGCATCGCGCACGTCATTGACGACTACCCGGGCCCCCGCCTTGCCCACCGTGGCAGCCATGCATAGTCCCAATCCGGATGCACCGCCGGTGATCAAAACGGTTCTCCCTTGCAGACCGAACATCGTGTTCATGAATTGCAGGTCCATTGACCCCTCCCCAAGTTCTGTGACTGCGCTCAGCGTAGCGTCTGTACGCCCGCGCAGATGTTCATGCACTGTCCAGTAATGCTGCGCCCGGTAAGCGACGCCAGAAACAGCGCCGTCCGGGCAATGTCATCCATGGGCACGGTCCTATGCAGGGAAACGTGCTGCAATACCTCGGCACGCATATCCGCCTCGGGAATGCCGCGCAGTTTCGCCTTGGCTGCGACCACCTGATTCACGCGTTCGCTTTCGACGATACCCGGTAGAATCGCGTTGACGGTGATGTCGTCGTCTCCCAACTCGATGGCCAGACTTTCCGTGAGACCGACTACCGCCCACTTTGAGGCCGCGTAGGGCGTGCGCATACGGTAGCCCATCCGTCCGCCCACGGAACTGAGGTTGATAATGGTGGCCCGGTCGGATTCGCGCAGTGGCGCGACCGCTCGCCGCACGCACAGGAACTGGCCCCGCACGTTCACCTCCATGGTGCGATCCCAATCGGCAACGCTGATATCGGCGATTTCGGCGGTGGGGCCTGCGATTCCGGCGTTATTGACCAACACGTCCAGCCCCCCTAGTTCGTCCAACGCCTGCGCAAACCAGGCATCGACGTCGGCCTCGGACGACACATCGGCCCGGAATGTGCCTAGCCCCGGCAGGCTGTCGCCTGCGCGCGTAAGTGCCTCAGGCGACACATCGCACACATGCACCCGGGCACCGTGCTCGTGGAACGCTCGGGCGATGGCCAGGCCGATGCCGGCCGCGCCGGCCGTCACCATGACCCGGCAGCCCGAGAAGCTGTCGTGACTACTCATCAGGGGCGTCTGATTCGTTGATGACACGCGTTACTCCATGATCCAGCGGTACGGCGCGAGCACTAGTTGGGGGAACAGAACCAACAGCAGCAAGGTCACGCATTGAGCCAGCAAGAAGGGCCAGACGCCCTTGATGAGATCGACCATTCGCACCCCGGTTACGCCAGCCACCACGTTAAGCACCGCGCCCACCGGAGGTGTGACCAGGCCAATGGCGCAAGCCAACATGAAGACCACACCGAAATAGACCGGATCGATGCCAGCGGCAATGACCGATGGCAGCAAGACGGGAATCAGGATCAGCACAATGGGGATCATGTCCATTGCCATGCCAATCACGATCACCAGACCGATGATCACCAGCATCAACAGAGTCGGGCTGTCGCCGAACGGACTCACAATTTCGGTAACCTGCGCGGGAAGGCCGGCGATAGTAATCATCCATCCGGATACCAATGCTCCCGCCACGAGGAACATGACCATTGCCGTCATTTTCGCCGATGTCAAAAACACTTGGTACAGCTGAGGCATAGACAACTCGCGATAGACGCAGGTGGCGACAAAGATGGCGTATACCGCAGCCACCACGCCCGCTTCTGTTGGCGTAAAGATGCCAAACCGCAGACCGACAACAATAATCACGGGCAACAACAAGGCCCAGAAACTTTTCGCCAACGTTTTCAGCAGCACGCCGCTTTCGACCCTGGGCAAAGGCTGTAAATCTTCTTTGCGCGAGAGCAGCCACCACGCCACACCCAAGGACAAACCCATCATGATGCCCGGCACAATGCCGGCCATGAACAGCCCCGTGATACTGATATTCCCCGTGACACCGATCAGCACCAGACCAATCGACGGTGGAATAACCAAGGCAATAATGCCCGAAGAGGCCACTAGCCCGCTCGATCGTGCGCGGCTATGCCCCGCTTTCATCATCATGGGAACGAGCAAGGCAGAGAGCGCGGCGGCGTCAGCCGCGGCCGAACCGGACAAGCTGGCCAAAATACACGCAGCGAGAATGGTGACGTAGCCCAGGCCACCCTTGATATGACCCACCAAGGTCAGTGCGAGATCCACGATACGGGCAGATAGCCCTCCGGCGTTCATCACCGCGCCGGCCAACATGAAGAATGGCACGGCCATCAAGGGAAAACTGTCGGCGCCATTCAAAAGATTCTGCGCAACGATCTGTGCATCGAAGAAATCCAGGTGGTACATCAGGGCGACGCCCGTCAGTATGAGCGCGTAGGCGACCGGCAAGCCAATCGCCAGCCCGCCGAGAAGCACTGCGACAAATATGGCCAGCGTCATTATTCGACTCCTGCCTCATGAGGCGAGATGAGTTTCTGCAACTCGGCTGCCGGAAGGGTGCACAGTTGATAGAGCTGGTACAGCAAGATGCCACCCGTGGACGCCGCGAAGACAACGCCCACTCCAAAGAACCATCCTTGTGACAGACCACTGGCTGGTGCGCTGGCACCCAAGTTTAGCGATGTCTGTTCGATACTTCCGATCAGGATCAGCCAAGTGGCGTATAACATGAGCAGATTGGCCACGATCAGGCAGATGCGGCGTAAAGTCGGTGCCATCGCCTGCAATACCACATCCACACCCAAGTGCGAGCGCTCTTGCTGCACCAGAATGGCGCCGAGGAACGTGAGCCAAACAAAGCACCAGCGCGACAGCTCTTCAGAAACGGGGATACCCGTGTTGAACACGAAGCGCATGACCACGTTGGCAAACACCATCACGACCATCGCGGCCAGGCACAACACGATGATGGCTTTCAATAGTTTGTAGTAGGCGTGCACGATTCTCGACATCGTCGACGTCCCTTTCATTGAGAGCGCAGGCGGCTCACTCAGGCCGCCTGCCGGTGTTGCGGCTTACTGACGAGCCTGCTTAATGGAATCTTGAGCGCGATTCACCAGATCGGCACCCAGCTCTGCCTTATATTTCTCGGTCACAGCCGCCGTTGCCTTTATCAAACGCTCTTTCTCGGCGGGCTCCAGTTTATTGACTGCCAAGCCTGCGGCACCCAGCTCACCAACCACCTTCTTTTCCATCTCGCGGCTGATCTGGCGGTGATAGATCACGGCTTCATCGCACGCCTGCTGGATGAGGGCCTGCTCATCCTTGCTCAGGCGATCCCAAAAGCGCTTGCTGGCCATGACCACGGCAGGCAGGAAGACATGGTTGGTTTCGGTCATGTATTTCTGGATATCCTGATAGCCGCTGCTCTTGGTCACCAAATAGCTGCTTTCCTGACCATCGATCGCTTTGCTTTCCAGCGCCGTGTATGTCTCGGGATACGGCAGCGGCAACGGGTTGGCACCCAGCGCCTTGAACGTATCGATGTAGATGCGGTTTTGCAGCACACGCAGCTTCAAACCTTGAAAGTCTTCGAGCTTCTGAATGGGATGCTTGCTGTTCGAGACCTGACGAAAACCGAAGTCCCAGTAACACAATCCCACCAGGTTCTTATCGGCAAATTTCTTGAGCAGCTCTTTACCGACTGGTCCATCGACCACGGCGTCGGCGTCGGCCACCGAGTTGAACATGAAGGGAAGGTCGAAAATCCCCAGCTCTTTCACGTTGTTGGCCGCGCCGGCCGTCGACACGACGGTCAGTTCGATGATGCCGCCCTGGGCAGAAGACATCGCCTGCAGTTCGTTACCCAGCTGTGCGTCGGGATAGCCGGTGATCTTGATCTTGCCGTTGGACTTCTGGTCGACCAACTCGATGAACTTATCGGTCGCCATGCCAACCGGGTTGGTCTTGCTGACTGGATAGCTGAACTTGGCGCGACGCTCTTGAATATCTGCGGCCGAAGCTTGCATGGACATCCCAGCGAGCAGTCCGACGGCCAACGCTGCTGCAACACCCTTATATTTGAATTTCATTTTGTCTCTCCTGTGGATTACTTCAATGGTCTATTGTTTGCTCACTTCAGTTCCTGTCCGGCCAGCTCGCCTTCCAGAAACTTGTTCGGCTTGAGAAAGAACGACAACACCAGCGCCCCATTTGGCGAGCGTGCAATGTGGCGATTTCCTTTCGGCCGCCATACATAATTGCCTTCACGGACTTCGCCTTCATCGTCGACGATGCTGCCGCTCAGCACATAGGTTTGCTCGATTTCGACGTGCTCGTGCAAGGGCAGTGCGGTGCCGGGTGCCCAGCGGAACAGCGCGGTCAGCAAACCGGTTTCCGGCACGTCGAGCAAGATTTTCATGTCGATGCCCGGTGTCGGGGTGGGCTTCCACGGCAGGTCGTCGACATTCACGTAACGCGATGCGAAGTCGCCGGTGGCATAAGGCTTCAAGCTTTCAGGAATACTCATTATTTCTCCTTCATGCGGGCGTGCACGGCACCGCCCTGGGTCAAGCGACGATCTCGTTCGTCAAGGTGCCGATGTTTTCGATGGTTGCCGACACCACATCGCCAGCTTCCAAGCACCGCGGCGGGCTCAACGCAAAACCCACCCCCTTCGGCGTGCCCGTGGCGATCACATCGCCAGGTTGCAGGGTCAGGCCTGCCGAGAGCTGCTCAATGATCGCGGCCACATCAAAAATCATGTCCGACGTGTTGTCACGCTGGCGCTCTTCGCCATTGACCGTGAGCGACACGGTCAAATTATTGGGATCGGCGATCGCGGATCGATGCACCACGACGGGTCCCATCGGGCAGCTGGTGTCCAGGCTTTTTCCTTTGAACCACTGGCCATGACGCGCCTGCAGATCGCGGGCGGTGATGTCGTTGACAATGGTGAAGCCAAAGACGTGCTCCATCGCTTTGTCGCGGGTGATATCTGCGCCTGCTCGACCGATCACAACTGCCAGTTCCACCTCATAATCAAGGCTATTGGTCAGCTGCGTATGGCGTTTCACCTTGCCGCCGTGGCCGATGACGGCTGTGGGCGCCTTGGTGAAGAACTCAATGGCCTCGGGAAACAGGTCGGCTGGTCGGCCGCGTGCAAGATTGCCTTCAATGATGTGCTCACGATAGTTGCGCCCCACGCAGAACACGTTGCGTTTCATGGCGATGGGCGGCAGAAGCTGCAGCGAATCCAGCGTCGGTAGCGCGTCCACCTTCACCGACTCGTGCAGACGGGCAGAAATGATCCGGTCGACGACAGCATCACCCAACGCGATCAGCTCACCAACACTATTGACCGGCCCAGGCAGATCAAGGTCGGTGCGCGCCGCCAGCGCGGCGCTCAGATCCAGAACACGGTCGCGATCCAGCAACAAACCGAGGCGGGACTGCTGCTGCACGGAGAATGTCAGAAATTTCATTTCAGGCTCGATTCGGTATGGTTGGAAAGGGCGAAGCCTGGCTTGGACTCAGGCGCTGTCCACCGGCTTCGTGGACTTTATAAAGGTGTCGCAAAGCGTGCGAACATGGGCTTTGGCCAGCTTTTCTGCCAGCTCGGCATCCCGACGTTCGATGGCCTCGATGATGGCCAGGTGCTCGCGCAACGACGCATCGAATCGATGCAACCGCTTGATGGTTTGACGGCGATACGTAGTTTGACGGTGCCCGAATGCTGCCCATACGCGTTCGAGCAATCGATTGTTGGCTAACGCAATGATCTGCTTATGGAAAGCGACGTTGGCCTGTCCATAAGACGATGCAGGAAACTCCCCCTCTTCCAGACCAATAAACGGGGTGAACAAAGCGCGGAGCCGTTCAACGTCGCGCTGCGACGCGTTCAACGCCGCCTCGCGCGTGGCAAAACCCTCAAGCTGCTCACGCAATTGCAACCACTCAAGGTATTCATCGTCCGTCACGGGCGACAACAGGGCGCCACGGCCCGGGCGCAGGTGAACCATGCCGGTGCTCTCGAGCCGGATCAGTGCCTCGCGAACTGGGGTACGACTGACGCCAAGCTGCTGAGCGAGGTCTTCCTCACGCACCCGCACAGGCTCGGTGATGTCCTTCATCATGTCCCGCAGCAGCGCGCTGACATCCTCGTACACGGACTGCCCGCCGGGCTTTTTTTGTATGCCATTCATCGTTTTGTATGCAATCCAGGTGAGTCGCACGCAATATAGGTCCGTCGCATGCACGGCGCTATTGGGGTTTTCACCAAAGTACCGGACCATAGTGCCGGCGGATCGGAGCAGCCAGGCGTAGTCCCCCCGCGGCACCCAACAAGGCGACGAGGGGGCAATCACCGGCCCCGGGCCCCAATATTTGTAATAATATATGTACTTTATTATCAAAAAGCAGCGCTGAGCGCCAGCGGCCCTCGCGCTCAGGAGGAAAGCGATGTATCCCATTGGCACTGCCCTTCTCGGCGTATGCTTTCCACCTGGAGTAGACGTATCGTTTGGGGACGCAACACGGCGCGCTGGTCGCGGCGCACGGCAGACCCAATCGGCTCGTGCAGCGCGACGTACGCCGTGCCGCACTCAGCAGGCCTGTTGCACACCGCGGTGCGTGCGCAAGTCGCGATACCACGCCGACGACCGCCGCGCCTGGCTTTTGTTCAGTGGCTCTGACATCGAATGCGGAGCCGCGGTCTTATTCAGGGGAGCCGCCGAATGAAACTTGTCATCCAGATCCCCTGCTTCAATGAAGCCCAGACGCTGGCCATCGCGCTTGCGGCGCTGCCGCGCACCGTGCCGGGCTTCGATTGCGTGGAATGGCTGATCATCGACGATGGCAGCCAGGACGACACAGTGGACGTGGCTAAGGCGCACGGGGTTGATCACGTCGTCAGGCATCTGGGCAACAAGGGCCTGGCGCGGGCATTCATGACCGGCCTCGAGGCGAGCCTGCGCCTGGGCGCGGACGTGATCGTGAATACGGACGCCGACAATCAGTACAACGCCGACGATATCCCGGCACTGGTGCGCCCGATCCTGCAGCAGCGGGCCGAGATTGTGGTGGGCGCCCGGCCCATAGAGGCCATAGAGCATTTCTCACCCATCAAGAAGCTGCTTCAACGATTGGGAAGCTGGGTGGTTCGTGTGGCCAGCAAGACCGATATCCCGGATGCTCCAAGCGGATTCAGGGCGATGACACGAGCGGCCGCGCAACGGCTGGTCGTGTTCAGCGATTACACCTACACACTGGAAACCATCATCCAGGCCGGCCAGAAGAACATGGCCATTGTGTCGGTGCCAATACGGGTGAATGGCGAATTGCGCCCATCGAGGCTGGTGAAAAGCATTCCTTCGTATGTGAAGCGCAGCATCGTCACCATTATTCGGATATTCGTCATCTATCGGCCGTTCCGGTTCTTCGGGACCATAGGCTCGGTGCTTTTTCTTGCCGGCTTCCTGATCGGCGTGCGCTTTCTGTGGAACTATCTGCAGGGCAACGGCGCGGGGCACATTCAATCCCTCATACTGGCCTCGGTGCTGCTGGGCATGGGTTTTCAGACTCTGCTCGTGGCGTTTGTCGCCGATCTGCTGGCGGCAAACCGCAAGCTTCTGGAAGACATACGCTTCAGGGCCACGGCCTCGGCGCCTCAGGAAAGGCGCGGCCACACCGAATTCGAAACAGCGGCCTCGACGACGGCGCCCGCCCGACATGAGAGAACGGCCTGATGAGTATCAAGATTGCTGGCGGAGCTGAAGAAGGCGGAGTCGTCATCGGCAACACCTATGACAAATACGGCTCGCGCAACCCGATCGTCAAATGGATGATGAAGGGGTTCCACACCGCGCTTGGCGACTTCGTGAATGTGGCAGCCCCGGGCTCGATTCATGAAATCGGTTGTGGCGAAGGTTATTGGGTATTGCGGTGGAACGAACAAGGCCTGTCCGCACGAGGGTGCGATTTTTCGCACGAGGTGGTAGATATCGCGCGGGAGAACGCATCACAGCGCGGGTTGCCGGCCGCCTTGTTCGAGGCTCGCAGCATCTATGAGCTGGACGCGGTCCAAGACAGCGCAGACCTGATCGTGTGCTGCGAGGTGCTGGAACATCTCGAGGACCCCGAGGCCGGTCTTCAGGCATTGCAACGCGTGGTCGGGCGCCATCTCATCGTCAGTGTTCCGCGCGAACCGCTGTGGTGCGCCCTGAACATGGCACGCGGCAAATACCTTACCCGCTGGGGCAATACGCCCGGACACATCCAGCACTGGTCCAGGCATGGCTTCGTGCGCATGGTGTCCAGATACTTCGAGGTCGTCGAAACGAGAAGTCCCCTGCCGTGGACCATGCTGCTCTGCCGTCCGTATCGATGAAAATGTCCCCGGCACAACGGCGTGCGCTGCATTGGGCGGGAAGCGGTCTGGCCCTCGCAGCCATCTGGTTCGTGGGAGCGCGGCTGCACGATTACTGGCTTGATCTCGATCTGTCGAAATTGACCCCGATGGCCTGGGGTATCATCGCCGCGCTGTCGGTGGCGTATGGCGCGGCAAATTGGCTGCTTGCCATCGCATGGTGGCATTTGCTGCGCCGCCTCCGCGTTTCGATTCCACGCCCCTTGGCCGTCAGGGTTTACGGACTATCGCAACTGGCCAAGTACGTGCCAGGCAATATTTTTCAGCTTGCCGGCAGACAGGCTCTAGGCATGGCCCAGGGCATGGCAGCCGGAGCGCTGGCCAAGTCAATGGTTTGGGAACTGGGCTTGCTCGCCATGGCGGGGGCACAGTTCAGCTGGCTGATAGTGCCGCTGCTGGCGCCCGCCCTGCCCCAGGCCGGTGCCGTATTCATACTGTTGGCGTCGGTCGCACTGTCCGGAGTGGTACTGCGAGCGGTGGCCGGCCGTGACGCTGCCTGGGCGTTCCTTTTGCAGACGCTTTTCCTGGTGAGCTCCGGGGCGGTTTTCATCGTGCTGCTGGCGATGATCACGGGCGGCAACGGATTGACAGCCGGAGATTGGCTGACCATAGGAGGCGTCTACATCGCCGCCTGGCTGGTGGGGCTGGTGACGCCCGGTGCGCCGGCGGGTGTCGGGGTTCGTGAAATGGTCGTGTTGCTATTGCTTGAGGGCATGGTGGGCGGCTCGGAGCTTTTGATGGCCGTGCTGCTGGGCCGACTCGTCACCGTCGTGGGCGACTTCCTGTTCTTCATGGCCGCATACGCCATCGCGTCCCCTTCCTGCGAAATCGAGAGTAAGTAACCATGGCAGCAAAGAGCGCTTGGAACACCAGGGAGCTGATCCTGGCATTCGCGGCGGTCTTCATCGTCCTGTACGTGAATGCCGCAGTGCCTTTCGTCATGTTGCCTACGTTGGGCCAGGCCGTATGGACTACAGGGTTTTCGCAGTCGCTGGCCAATGGCTCATTATTCGACTTCTACGCGCGTGATTTCGGAATCCCCAAGCCTGCAGCCATTGCATTCGGCCTGGCAGGCGCCTGGCCTGCCAGCCTGTTGATACGAATCGGACTGCAGCCTGCCGACGCCTATATCGGTATGGTGACGTTCTGGCTGGGCTTTTCCTTCGCCTGCGCTTACCTGATCCCCCGCCGGTTCGGCGGCACGCGGCCTGTGGCCCTGTTGGTGGCCGTGGTCTGGATGACCATGCCGGTTGTCTGGGCGCATGCCGGCTACAGCATGCTGTCGCTGGGCATCGCGTTGTTGCCTTTTTATTTCCTGGCTGCGCTCGGGCTATTCCTGATCGGGCGCGACAGCACCCGAATCCCGGCCACAGCGGTGGCCACCTACGCCGGGGCGGCCGTGGTCGCGGTGTTCATGGATGGCTATACCTTCATGATGTTTGCCATCGGCGCCAGTTGCCTATTGGCCTATGTGCTGTTGACACGGCCAGATATCAGGCCCGTGCTGGCCAGAATCGCAATACCGGCCCACGTGGGCAGCTTCGCGCTGGCCTACCTGCTTTTCAGTGCTTATATCGGCAAATCGAGCTTCGAGGCGCACCCGGTCGATTTCTTCCGGGGCTGGGGCCTGGACCTGGCCTTTTTTGCCATACCCACAAAAGGCATGCTCTGGCTGCCCGATATGCTGGGTTTCAGCCTGGAGCGCACGGGCGAGCGCTACTTCGGGGATGGCTCTGTATGGCAGACGACGTTTGCGCTTCCGCTGTGTATCTGCGGCCTGCTCGCCTGGCTGCGCCTCAGGCACCGGACGCGAATCTCCACCGGCATTCTGCTCATCGCGCTGTTTGGCTTCTATATGGCGCTGGGCCCATCGTTGAAGATCAACTCGACCAAGCCTGGCGCGGAGCAAGGGGCGAACGCACCACTTCGCCATGTCTCCACGATGGCCGCTGAATATGCCATCGCCCCGACGGGGAACGCGTGGATCTCGGCGAACCTGCCCGGCTTCAATGTGATGCGTGCCGCTTATCGCTGGTCTGCGCTCGGCATCTTTGCCCTGTGGCTGCTCATTGCAATCCGTATGGCGCAATCTGACGGGAAAAGCGCCCGGGTGTGGTCGGCCCTGCTGCTTGCAGTGATTTTGCTGAACTTGCCCCATCCGACGATAAACTGGCATCGCGGTATCGACAACCGAAGCATGTTTGAACAGATCGACCAGGTATTGGTGTCGCAACTCCGCCAGCATATCCGCCCGGCCGAAAGGGTGGCATTTCTACCGTGGGGCAATGACTTCATCGCCAACTATCTGGCGCCAAGAACCGGCTTTCGCACGTTCAATATAGGCGGTGACAAGAACCTTGCCGCCGCCCAGTTGGCGTGGCCGGCGGGCATGCACGGCCTGGGCGACAAGGTCGAGGCGTACAAGGCGCCTCAGGTTGCGAAGCTGCTGCTCGACGGCCACGCCGATGTGGTCGTTGTTCCGTATTTCGACATGTTGTGGTCGCCCCATTTGTGGCCCTGCGTCGATGAAACGACGGCCAGGATCACGGAGAGCTTCCGCAGAATTCCCGGCTTCGTGTGTCCCGCCGAACGCCAGGCCCAGCTTCGGCCCACCCTTGCCGCCTTGCGGGCTGTGCCCTTTTTAGATGTCGTGGAATCGCCGCTGTTTGCCACGGTCAGGCTGCGCGCCGACCTTTCCACCGAAGCGAGCCGTCGCGCCTTGCGCGACACCATCGTTGCCAGCAGCACGTACCCGATCTCCATCGGGCCCGATTTCGAGCAATCAGCCTATGTGCTGAGCGATGGATGGCATGAACTGGAGGCGGCACATGTCTGGTCCATGGAGACCGCCAGACTGACGCTGCCCATACCTGAAGACTGCAGCTCGGATTATTGCGAGGCGAAATTGACCTTCTTTGTGTTCGGCGCCAGCCCACAGCGTGAGGTCAGGGTGCATTTCGGCAGCGCGGAGCAGGAATGGAACTGGTCCCAGGAAATCGCAACCCGCTCTTCAGATGCCATGTCGATCAACGTGCCGCTCAGCGGAACCGGGCGCACGCGAACCGTTGAGATCGCCGTAAGCGGCGCCACGTCGCCCGAGCTGCTGACGGGCTCCGCCGATCGCCGCATTCTCGGGATTGCCCTGCAACGGGTCGAGCTGGATCGGGTCAGGCGGGCGGGCGGCGCGGCTTGGCCCGGATAAGGCCTGCCCTTACACTGGACTACCGGGTTTCTCGACAATCAGGTCCATGTGCAGCCATTACCAAGGCATCAAGAAGCGCGACCAGCTTGAAAAGTATTTCAGGGCACGTGGAATCCCGCTGCCACCGAACTGGGACATGTGGCCCCGCCGCCTGGGCGAATTTGTGCGCAGGCCGCCGGAATGGGACGCCGGCGACGATGCCGTACCCGATCGTGAAGTCGAGCTCGGGCGCTGGGGGCTGATATCTTCGATGACGCGGGCGGAAGGCCTTGCCAAGGCTGAGAAGCTATCGACCTTCAACGCCCGCTCGGAGACCGCGCCCGGGTCGTATACGTTCGGCAACGCCTGGCGCAAGGGGCAGCGCTGCATTGTTCCGGCGGAAGCGATCTACGAGCCGGACTGGCGATCGGGCAAGGCGATAGCCACCCGGTTCACACGCCTGGACGGATTGCCGATGGGCATTGCCGGCTTATGGGACCAGTACAAGGATGCCCAGGGCAACTGGCGCCTGTCATATACGATGCTGACCATCAATGCCGATGCCCACCCCCTGTTCCAGCAGTACCACCGTCCCAACGAAGAAAAGCGGATGGTCGTGATTTTGCCCGATGGGGCTTATGGCGACTGGCTGGAGGGCAGCCCGTCGGACGTCCGTGACCTGCTGGCGCCGTACCCCGCCGACGCACTGGCCGCCACGCCGCAGCCGCGGGAGTAGCCGCCGGCTCCTGTGATCGCGCGTGCGGGCTCGATAGCGTTGTAGCGGGCGCTGCGTTGGAACGCGGGCGCCTGCCGCGCTGGGTAATGGCCCGCGCTGCCTGTCGAACGCCTGGTTTCTGGAAGATCGCGAGCGCAGCCGCGCCGACCATGAACTGGCCGTGGCGCGCTCGGCCCAGAGTGCGCAGAGCCTGGCCTGAACCTGCCGGCCCGGGCGGGCCGGCCCCGCAGGTTCATTCGTGCGTGATGCGAGTGCCAAGCACCTTCATGCATTCGCGCATGAACGCGGCCAGACCCGTCCAGCCCTTCGCAGAAACGAGATTGCCGTCGACATAGGCTTCATTGGGCTTGACGTCGATGAAGGTGCCTCCTACCGCGGTCACCTCGGGCTCGCACGCTCCCAGGCCCGCGACCTTCCTGCCCTTGAGCACGCCGGGCACGGCCATGAGGATCTGCACGCCGTGGCAGATGGTGAAGATGGGTTTACCCGTTTCGTGGAAATGCCGCACCATGGCCTGGATGCGCGGGTCCGTACGGATGTATTCCGGACCCCGGCCGCCCGCCGCATACACCGCATGGTATTCCTCGACGTTGACCTCGGAGAACGTTTTGTTGATGTCCGCGTAATGACCGAGCTTCTCGGTGTAGGTCTGGTCGCCTTCGAAGTCGTGCAGCGAGGTCTTGATCCGGTCGCCCGCTTTCTTGTCGGGGCACACCACATGCACCACATGGCCGACAGCCTCCATGCCTTGCTGGAATACGTAGATCTCATACTCCTCGGTGAACTCGCCGGTAAGCATAAGAATTTTTTTACCGCTCATTGTGTGTCTCCTGCTGTGGTGAAGAAGCGCGGCGTGTGTCGTGCAGGCACGCCGCGCCTGTAGGTTAGAACGGAGATTTGGGGAAATAGAACTGGTCGGCGTTCTCCGCGGTGATCAACGGCGCGTCGAGCAGGAAGCTGCCACGCATGGGCGCCTGCCCGGCGAATTGGCCGGCTGTCATGTAGATGGCCGATTTGATCATCGCAGGAGGGTAAGGGGTCGAAATGGGCGTGCGCTTGTCGCCGGCCTTGACCATCTCGATGACCTGCTTCATTCCATTGCCACCCAAGGCGTACTTGACGTCTGTGCGGCGCGCCTGGTCGACGGCTTCGATGACGCCCAGCAGCATGTCGTCGTCATTGGCCCAAACCGCGTCGATCGTGGAGTACTTGGACAGGTAATCCTGCATCAGCTTGAAGGCTTCATCCTGATTCCAGTTGGCATACTGGATATCAAGGATCTTGATGTCGGTTTTGGAAATGACATCGGTGAAGCCCTTGATGCGCTCGTCATCGATCACGGTGGGAATGCCGCGCAACACCACGATCTGCCCCTTGCCGCCAAGTTGTTCAGACAGCCACCGCGCCGTATTCGCGCCCACGGCGATGTTGTCGCCGGCGACGTAGAGGTCTTGCACGGAGGGATCGGTAAGACCGCGATCCACCACCGAAATGAACGTGCCCTTGGCTTTGAGCTGCTCCACGGGGCCGGTCAGTTCTTCCGAAGTGAACGGAAGAATAACGAGCGCGTCGAGCTTGCGGGTTGCGGACAGATCTTCCAGGGCCGACACCTGTGCGGTAGCCGACGGCGACGTCGAGACCACTACGTCGATGTGAGGGAATGCAGCCTTGATTTCCTTCGCGGCCTGCTCGGCATGGTAGACCACGCCACCGGTCCAGCCGTGCGTGGCGGCGGGAATGGAAACGGCGATGGTGACGTCCTTGGCCTGAGCCTGCGCACTGCCGAACGTCATGCCCGCCGCTAGCGCGGCTACGGACAATGCCCTGATTGCTTTCATGTTCTGTTCTCCTCTGGATGGACTGCTACGCCTTGTTAACGGCTGTTGGTGAAGCGATGTGCGAGCATGGCGATGATGATGATGGCGCCCTGCACCGCGGCGATGAGATACTCGGAAACCAGGTCGGACAGGACCATCACGTTCGCGATTACCTCCAGAATCAACGCACCGGCAACGGTTCCCCAGATGCGGCCCCGACCGCCCCGGAGCAGCGTGCCTCCGATCACGACTGCCGTAATCACCTGCAGTTCCCAGAGCTGGCCTGTCGTGGGCGTGGCCGCTCCGAGCCGGGGCACATAGCAGATGGCAGCAACGGCGACACAGAAGCCCTGCACGACATAGGCGGTCGTACGTACCCGATTGACGTTGACGCCCGAAAAGCGCGCGACCTCGGCGTTAGAACCCACCGATGTCAGGTGTCGGCCGTACTTGGTGCGATACAACAGGAACGCACCGATCAGCACGACCACCAGAGTGATCAATACGGGATAGGGAATGCCCAGGAAATTCCCGAAATACACGGGCCGATATGCTTCGCGCAAGCTGCGGTCAATGGGAAGCGAGCCCCCGTTGGTCATGAAAGTGATGAAAGCGCGGAATATGCCCATCGTGCCGAGTGTCACGATGAATGGCTCTATGCGCCCGGCCGTGACGATCAGCCCGTTGAACAACCCGCACAGCGTTCCGACGACGATGGCCACGCAAGCCCCCATGGGAATCGCCCAATTTCCGAAAGAGGGCGCGAGGCTGTTCATGACCATGATCATGATGCCTGTCACGAACGCCATCATCGATCCAACTGAAAGGTCCAGGCCCCCGGACGAAATCACGAAGGTGGCGCCGACCGCGATGATGGCGATGAAGGCGCTGCGTGTGACCACATTGGCCAGGTTTGCGGGAGAGATGAAATTGGAATTGATCATCGCGCCCAGCAGCAGAATGACCGCAAGCGCGATGAACGGCGCCAGGTCCGCCCAGCGAATGCGGCTGCCGCGCTCAGTGCTCGGGATGGTTGCGGTCGCGGTGTTCATGTGTTGTCTCCCCTCGGCTGTCTGTTGCGCCGGCAGTCGCGGCGTAGACTATGTTTTCTTCGTTGATGTCTGCACCCGCGAACTCGGCGACAATGCGCCCCGCGCGCATCACCAGCACGCGATCAGCAAGGCCGACCAGTTCCTGCATTTCAGATGAAATGACGATGCACGCTTTGCCCGCCCGCACCAGGGCGTCGATGACTTCGTAGATCTGGCTCTTGTTTCCGATATCCACGCCGCGAGTGGGCTCGTCGATGATGACCACCGAAGGTTCGGCCATCATGACCTTGGCCAGCAGCAGCTTTTGCTGGTTGCCTCCTGACAGTTTGCCCGCCTCGAGCGACAGGGCCCGTACGCGGATGTCATAGTCGGCAACCGCCTTGCGCAACGCGGTCAGTTCCGATTTGCGGTCGAGCACCGGCGAAGGATTGACGCGATCCAGGGCCTGCAATGTCAGGTTGGGCCCCAGCCTTTCGTTCAGCAGCAGGCCCTTGCCTTTGCGGTCTTCGGTCAGGTATACGAGCCCGGCGTCCATCATGCTGCGCACGGAGCGGCCGGAAATTTCGCGCCCGTTCAACACGACTTTGCCCGCCTGGGCGGGCCGCAAGCCAACCAGACCTTCCATCAGCTCGGTGCGGCCCGCCCCGACCATTCCGGCCAGTCCCAGCACTTCGCCGGGCCTGACACTGAACGAACCTTTGCGGGCGCCGCGGTCGACCTCGAGATCGGTCACCGACAGGATGGGCTCGGCGTGGACCTGGTCCCGCTTGGAGGGATAGAGCATTTCGAGCGACCGTCCGACCATCAGCTCGGCCATCTGGCGTTGCCCCATGCCGGCCGCGGGCCAGGTGCCCACCATGCGTCCGTCGCGCAGCACGGTGACGCGGTCGGCAAGCGCCTGCACTTCTTCGAGGCGGTGCGAAATGTACAACACCGCGACCCCCTGGGAACGCAGGCTGCGCACGATGTCCAGCAACGCGGCGACTTCATCGTTGGCCAGCACGGCGGTGGGTTCGTCGAAGATCACCACCTTATGCTGGTAGAGCAGCGCTCGCGCGATCTGCACCAGCTGGCGCTGGGCCAGGGGCAAGTCGCCCACGCGATCGCGCGCGCGCGCCACCGAGCCCACGCGCGCCAGCAAGTCGGCCGCGCGTCGATTCATTTCGCGGTCGTCCACGGCCAGCCCGCGCCTGAGCTCGCGGCCCAGGAAAAGATTCTGCGCGACGGTAAGGTCGGGCGCCAGCAGAATTTCCTGGTGGATCAGCACGATACCCGCAGCCTCGGCGGCGACAGCGTCGGAAAATGCCACCTCGCGCCCTTCGGCCACCAACTTGCCCGAGGTGGGAACCACATGGCCGGACAGCAGTTTCATCAGGGTGGACTTGCCTGCGCCGTTCTCGCCGATGATGGCGTGGACTTCGCCGGCCCGGATATCGAGCGTGATATCCGACAGCACCGTGATAGGGCCGTAAGCCTTGCCCAGACCTTCGGCCCGCAAAGTGGCCGGCGCCGAATCGAATCCGGCCTGGTCGGGCATGAGGCGCGCCGGGGCGTTCATTCGAAGGCCGACAGCAGACGGTCGCGAGAGCGCTGGATGTGCTCGTGCATGGCCGTGTACGCCGCGTCAGGATCGTTGGCCCGGAACGCCGCGAGCAGGGTCTCGTGTTCCTGCAGGGCCTCCTGGGTCACCCGGGTGTGGAACATGAGGCGAAAGATATGCAGGTGAACGTGCAGGTTGTATAGCGTGGTGCGGATGACCTCGTTGCCGGCGATGCGCATGATCTCATCGTGGAAATTGGCATCTGCGCGGGCGAAACGCGAGTAACGCGTATTGCGGTCGACCGGGGCTTCGCCATGCCCCATATCGGCGGCGGAATTTTCCAGCGACTGCAGATCATCCGGGGTCATGTGGAGCGCCGCCAGCCGGGCCGCCTCGGGCTCGAGCAGCAGGCGGAAAGCATAGAGATCGTCGAATTGCTTGCGCGACCACTGCGGCGCCGCGTGATAGCCGATGAGATGCTCTTTGCGCACCAGCCCTTCGCGTTCGAGGCGGCTGAGCGCTTCACGGACGGGGGTCTGCGAGACTCCCAGTTCACGTGCCAGCACATCAATGGGAATCCGGGCGCCGGGCGCGATCTCGAGGGCCATCAGCTTGTGATAGATGTGGTCGTACACGCCGTCGACCATGCTGCTGGGCCTGACATTAATCGGCTTGGTTATCGGTTCGGCTGCGGGGGCCACATTGATTCTCCTGATACGGCATAGACGCGAGCAAATTCTTGCAGATAGGATATTTGATGTCAAATAAAATATCCTATACGATCCGATATCAGATAATTCGGCGCTCAAGTTCGGTGCTTGGGGGCTGTGTAGCGGCGAGGCCGCGCCCTTCTTATATAAAGGAACCCCCATGAACGCGTTCGGCACGATCAGGGCCCCCCGCGAACTGATCTTCGGTTACGGGCAGCGGCACGCGCTGGGACAGGCAGCCGCTCGCCTTGGCAAGCGCGCCCTGCTGGTCACCGACACGCGCCTGGCCGGCGATGGCGACCTGCACGCGATGCAGCGTGACCTCGAGGCCGCGGGCCTCGCCGTACGGCTGGACAGTTCCACCCTTCCCGACGTACCCATCGAATCGGCCGTCGCCAGCGCCGCCGCGGCCCGGGCTTTCGCACCGGATCTGGTCATCGGAGTCGGCGGGGGCTCGTGCCTGGACATGGCAAAGTGCGTGGCCCTGCTGCTGACGCATGGCCGCCACCCCTCGGACTATTACGGCGAACATCAGGTCCCTGGCCCGGTAATGCCCCTGATCGCCGTCCCGACGACGGCCGGCACGGGCTCCGAGGTGACCCCCGTCGCCGTGCTGTCCGACACCGAGCGCAGCCTCAAGGTCGGAATTTCCAGCCCCTACCTGATTCCCACGATTTCGATCTGCGACCCCGAGTTGACGCTGACCTGCCCGCCGAGCCTGACGGCGATCGCGGGCGCGGATGCCATGACACACGCTATTGAGGCATACACCGCCATCCGGCGCGACCCGGTTCCCGGCATTGTTCAAGAGCGCGTCTTCGTGGGCAAGAATGCACTGTCGGATCAGTTTGCCTTGCGCGCCATTGCCCTGCTGTGGCAAGGGCTCGCCGCCGCCTGCCGCGACGGTTCGGACCGCACGGCACGCGCCAATGTAATGATGGGCGCAACCCTTGCCGGGCTGGCTTTTGGCGTGGCGGGCACGGCCGCCGCCCACGCCATCCAGTATCCCGTGGGCGCATTGACCCATACCGCGCACGGCGCGGGAGTCGCGTGCCTGATGCCTTATGTCATGACGTGGAACGCGCCCGCCATTCAGCCCGAACTCGCACAGATCGCGCGCGCCGTGGACTTGCACGACGCCGCGGCTGTGATACCCGCCCTGGCGGCGCTCTTCGCCGGCATCGGAATCCCGCCGACACTGCGCGACCTGGGCCTGGCCGAAGACAAGCTCGGTTGGGTCGCGGAGCAAAGCTGCGGTATCGCGCGGCTCATCCAGAACAACCCCCGCGCGCTGCCGCTGCCCGACATGCATACCCTCGTTACGGCCGCGTACACCGGCGACCGCGACGCATTGCGCTAACTACCAGGAGCCCCACCCCACCATGGCTATTCCCGAACTGACCGGTTACGCAGATCCTCTCCTGCACGCACAAGGCCTCTATATAGGCGGCAGGTGGCACAAACGCGCAGGCGTACCCGTGGTCAACCCGTCTACCGGCGAGGTCCTGGCCGAAGTGGCCGACGCCAGCACCGATGACGCCATGCAGGCAGTCGCGGCAGCTGCCGATGCCGCCCACGGTTGGCGCAACACACCTGCACGCCAGCGGTCTGAAATATTGCGGCGATGGTTCCAGCTCATGATCGAGCACGCCGAATCCCTGGCCATGCTGATATCGCTGGAAAATGGCAAGGCGCTCCCCGACGCGCGCGGCGAAGTCGGGTACGCCGCCGAGTTTTTCCGGTGGTATGCCGAGGAAGCAACGCGCATCGGCGGCGAATACCGGCACACCCCATCCGGCTCGCACCAGATACTGGTCGACCACGAACCGATCGGCATCGCGGTGCTGATCACTCCCTGGAACTTTCCGGCGGCAATGGCTACACGCAAAATCGGTCCCGCCCTGGCGGCGGGTTGCACCGTGGTATTAAAGCCGGCCCTGGAAACCCCGCTTACGGCGTATGCCATGGCGCGCCTGGGGGAAGAGGCCGGCGTTCCCCCCGGTGTGGTCAATGTACTGACCACGCGGCAGCCCGGCGAAATCACCAACGCCATGCTGGCGGACCCCCGGGTGCGTAAACTCTCGTTTACGGGTTCCACGGGCGTGGGCCGCATCCTGCTGGCAGAGGCCGCCAAGAACGTCGTGAGCTGCTCGATGGAATTGGGCGGCAATGCGCCATTCATCGTACTGGACGACGCAGACCTCGATGCAGCGCTGGATGGCGCCATGGTGGCCAAGATGCGCAACGCGGGCGAAGCATGCACCGCCGCCAACCGCTTTTATGTTCAATCGGGCATACACGACGACTTCGTGCAAGGCCTGACCGAGCGCATGGCGGCGCTGCGCGTGGGCCCCGGCTATGACCCGCAAACGCAATGCGGGCCGATGATCACGCCGCGCGCAATCGAGAAGATCGATCACCTGGTTTCGACGGCGGTACGGATGGGCGCGCGCGCCACCACCGGCGGGGCTCCCGCGCGCGGGCCGGGCTACTTTTATCCGCCGACCGTTCTGGTGAATGTACCGACCGACGCACCCATCGCACGGGAAGAAATTTTTGGCCCGGTGGCGCCCGTTTACCGATTCGATACTGAAGACGAAGTGGTGCGCCTGGCAAACGACACCGAATATGGTCTGGCCGCGTATCTGTACACCGCAGACCTTCAGCGGGCCATGCGCCTGGGCAAACGACTCGAAACGGGTATGCTGGGCATCAATCGCGGCCTGATGTCGGATCCGGCAGCCCCGTTCGGCGGTGTAAAGCAAAGCGGACTGGGCCGCGAAGGCGGCGTCACCGGCATACTGGAGTTCACTGAGCCGAAGTATTACGCGGTAACGCTCTAGACCCGCGAGGGCCTTGCCATCCTGCCACAACGGAGGAATCAATGAAGGGCAGCGACGCCTATCTGATCCGGGACTTCGTGCCCGACTTCGACGCCATCGCGGCGGAATGTGCCGAACGCAGTCGCGCCATTGCCGCGCGGGCGACGCTGAAGTGCGATGTCGCCTACGGCGAGCGCCCGCGTGAAACACTGGACCTGATTTTTCCGGACAAGCCGGCGCGCGGCGCACCGCTGCACATACTGGTGCACGGAGGCTATTGGCGGTCCGGCGAGAAGGCCAACTACCGCCTGGTGGCCGAACCGGTCATTGCCGCGGGAGGCATTGCGGCCGTGGTCGAGTATGACCTCATGCCCGAGGTCCGTCTGCCTCAGTTGGTGGCCCAGGTCCGCCGGGCGGCCCGCTGGCTGCATGCGCATGCCCGCGAAATCGGTGGCGACCCCGCCCGCATGTCGGCCAGCGGGCACTCGGCCGGCGCCCACCTTGCCTCTTATCTGGCAGCCGTCGCCCCCGGCGAACCCGCACAAGATCCGCTGCCATCCATGCAGAGCCTGCTGCTGGTGAGCGGCATATACGAGCTTTCCGGCATTCCGGCCAGCTTCCTGAAGCACGAAGCGCGCATGACCCCTGCCGAGGCGCGGGACTGGACGCCCCTCGATGCCGAGCCGCTAGGGGAAACCGCCCGCATCTACGCTTACGGCACGGAAGAGACCGCGCCCTTCGTCGACCAGGCCGCACAGATGTACGCCAGGCATGACGCAGCGGGGCTTCCCACTGAATTGATGCCGGTGAATGGCGCGAACCACATGAATGTCGTGCTCGACCTGGCCAACCCCGACCGCCCCCTGGGACGCCGCCTCGCCGACCTGGTGGCCGGCCGTTGAGCCGCAACGCTGTATCGGCAAGGACGCGTCATCCGCAAGAGCGAGGCTGACAGTCTGGCACCACGCCGGGCTGGGCGGGCACGCAGCAGAAAGCGTGTTTTTTCTATATAAACAAAAAAAAACGATATAGTGCCAGCCCATCAGAGGCACACGGCGAAGGCGGGCATGACATACGACTCAGGCATCCAGGTTTACGTAGATGAGGCCAGGCGTGCGCTCGGCAAGATGGCCGGACTGCAGATCACGCTGGCCCAACGCCGAATGCGGGCGGACCAGTATGCAGCGCTGGTGCGGGAGCCTTACCCGGAATTCCTGGAGGTTTCCGACACGTACATCGTGCGGCAGGGCCACGAGATCCCGGTGCGCGTCTATCGACCGCGCAGCGATGGGCCCATGCCCACGATTGTTTATCTGCACGGAGGCAGTTTCGTGGCGGGCAGCCCGCAGGGCCACGATTTCATTACGGCGAGCCTGGCCTGCAACACGGGCGCTCAGGTTTTCAGCGTGCATTACCGCCGCGCGCCGGAAAACCCCTACCCCGCGCCCACGATGGATGCGTACGATGCCCTGTGCTGGGCGCACAGCGAGGCCCCTATGCTCGGGGTCGACCCCGACCGCCTCGCGGTGGCCGGCGACAGCGCGGGAGGCAACCTCGCCGCTGCATGCGCCCTGCTGGCCCGCGACAGATCAGGCCCGCGCCTGCGCATGCAGGCGCTGATCTACCCTACCCTGGATGCGGACCTGGAAACGCCCAGTTATCGCAACAACACGCAGGATGCCTTCCTGACTCGGGATGCCATGGCATTTGCGCTGGACGCTTTCCTGCCCGGCGGACTGGGCACCACCGACGGCTACGCGCTGCCGATGCGCGCAACCGATCACGCCGGACTGGCGCCGGCGTACCTGTTGCTGGCGGACCACGACCCCCTGCTGGATGATGGGCTGCGCTACGCCGAAAAGCTGGCCGCGGCAGGAACGTCCGCGCAGGTGCGCGTCGGTGTGGGGATGATCCACGGTTTCCTGCGCGCACGCCGATACAGCGCCGTGGCGGAAGCGGAATTCCAGCTGTTGTGCGATGCCCTGCGCCAGGCGTTGGAACTGCCCGCGCCCAGGCAGCGCTGGTAGGGTGTTCAGCGCAGGCCCGGTCTACAGATGCCGGCTGCTCGCTGGCTCATGAGAGATGATCCAAAGCAGGCTGGCCGGCTCGTCGAATGGATTGCTGAAGGTGTGCGGAGTGGCACCGTCGAACTGGAAGCTGTCGCCACTGTGCAACTGCAAAACCTTGCCGGCCAGATTCAGTTCAAACGTGCCATGCAGCACCATCCCGCCCTTCTCGGCAGCGTAGCTCAACGGAGAGGCGCCTGAGCTGCCCCCGGGCTGGATGTTCAGAACCATGAATTGCAGGCGTTCGCCGGCCGGCGGCGACAGCATTTCCTTGGTCATGAGCGGTGTGCCGAACTGCACCGCCCGACGCGTGCCCTGCCGCCGCACGTGCGCGGCCAGATCATCCGATGGCGAGCCGGGTTCCCGGGCGCCGTCGAAAAGCGCACTCAGGGGCACATCCAGCGCCTGCTGGATGCGCATCAGGGTTTTCAGCGAAGGATTGCCCAGGTCCCGCTCGATTTGACTGAGCATGCCAATCGCGACACCGGAGGCGGAAGATAACGCCTGCAGCGAAATCTTCTTGTGTTTGCGGATACGCCGGATGGCCTGTCCGATGGATTCGGAGTCGTCGTGGTTCATGCGAACGAAGGGGCAGGAATCAAGGAGATGACTTCAACCCCATGTTGTCGAGGATGGGCAACCAGTTTGCGTAGTCTACTTCGAACAGTCTTTTTGCTTCGGCCAGCGACCCTCCCATGGGGATCAGACCCAGCTGGCGCAGCCTGGCCTGGAACTCCGGGTCGCTCACGGCCTGGTCCACGGCTTTATGGATGACGGCCTCGACCGCCGCGGGCGTGCCGCCCGGCACGAATATCGCCTGCCAAGGCTGCAGCATATGCTCGACCACGTCGCCCAGGCCGGCCTCGGCCACCGTGGGCACGTCGGGCAGTTCTTCGAGACGGCTTTCGCTGAATACCGCCAGCGCGCGCACCTTGCCCGCCTTGGCCAGTTCCTTAATCACGGGAGGCGTGTCGACGAGAAAGGCGTTGCGGCCCTCGACCAGGTCCACCAGGGCCGGGGAACTGCCCCGGTACGCCACGTGCACCACCTCCGCTCCGATCGCATTGGCGAAATACTGCGCAGTGATATGGCCAGAAGTGCCGATGCCGGCCGAGCTGAAGTTGTACTTGCCCGGTGACTGCTTCAAGTATTCCGCGAAGCTCTTCAGATCCTTGGCCGGCGACGTAGCCGGCACCACCAGGACCAAGGGCACTTTGGATATCAGTGCAACGGCCGAGAAGCTGCGCACCGGGTCGTACGGCAGTTCGGCAGCGGTGCCGGCCAGCAGCACCTGCGTCGACATGCCCCCCAGCAGCAAGGTATAGCCGTCAGGCTGGGCACGGGCAACCGCCTGGTTGCCGACGAGCCCCCCTGCGCCCGCGCGATTTTCCACAATGACCGGCTGGCCCAGAGAGGCCGATAGCCGCTCGGCAACCTGGCGGGCCACGATATCTGAATTGCCGCCAGTGGGGAACGGCACCACCAGTGTCACGGGACGGCTGGGATATGCGGCCTGGGCAGAAGAACTGATGCAGAGGAGCGCAACCGGAAGCGTTCGCCCCAGGATGCGCGCAAACCGGGACGTCATGAAGCGCAGCATATTGATCTCGAAGTGAAGGAAAACAAATTTACTATTTACAGTAAATTCACAAACCGAACCTTCGCTAATTTCGAAAAAAAAGACTATTCGGGAAAGCCCGAGCCTGCGCGGCACGCCGGGCGAAAGCGCCGCCGGCGCGGCCGCGCCGGTTTGATCAGGAAGCGGCCGCTGGCAGCAACACGTACACTTTGCGCACCGTTTCCTGGATTTCCCAGACCCCTTCGGTACATGGCGACATCATCAGGGTATCGCCGGCCTTGAACACCACGGGCTCCTGGCCTTCAGGCGTGAAAACGCCGCGGCCAGCAAGAATATGCATGACCTCGGCGGATTTGACTTCGCGCCTGAACTTCCCCGGCGTGCATTCCCAGATAGCCTGGCCCAGCGAGTCGGCGCCGGGGATGTCCAGCTCTTGTGCGCGCAGCGTGCATGCCGGCTGTGACAGCGGCTTTCCCACCGTGCCCGCGTCGTCCAGATCGCGGATGCCAGCAGTCTGGGAAAGAAGTATGACGGCCATAAGATCTCCATGAGTGGTCCGGCGTGGACCTTTAAAGTGAATGAAAGCGCGCACCGCGCGGCGGGCGCGCCGATGATACCCGCGCGGGCGCGATCGCGCAGCCAACAGGCGCGGGACGATGCAGAGGCCCGCTCGGCAGGCGCAAGCGGCGGCGCATCGCCCGCCTCGACGCTTGCGCCGTCGATGTTGAGCGCCCACGGGGTTGCCTCAGGGAATTGCAAGGACTCGCCGGCTATCGGCCAGCGGTCATGGGATTGTTGTTGCGGTAAAGCTCGGTTTCAACCGGGCGAGCGCATGTCCATGCCGGAAAACACTTGCCGGTTCCGCTGGCAAAAAGGCTCGATGGCCTTCTGGGACAACCGCTGCACCATGCACTACGCCATCAATGACTACCCCGGACAGCGACGCGAGATGCACTGCATCACGATCCAGGGTGTGCGCCCCACGTAGCGCCCGCCTTCTGATGGCCGCCTATCGCCCCGCGCCCCGGGGCTTGAGCGCCGCCGCGAACAGCGGCTTCCACGACTGGATGTGACGAGTGATCAGGGCCGAGATCTCGTCGGCCTTGCCCGCCACCGCCAGCTCGACCATCTGGTAGTGTTCGCTCACCGAGGCACGCTGCCGTTCGCGCCCCTCGGCCGAATTGATGCCATATAGGCGCATGTCCGCACGCAGGCTCATGATCATGCGGGTGAGCAGCGGATTACCCGCACGTCCGACCAGGGCCTCGTGAAAGCAGCGGTCTGTTTCGATGTAGCGGCCGACGTCCTCGTCCTGGACCGCCTGCGCCACTTCGTCAGCCAGCGCCACCAGGGGCTCGGGATCGGTCAGGCCACGGCGCGCCAGCGCCACCAACGCCCCTGATTCAAGCATGACGCGCACGTCGAAGTGGTTCTCGAGGTCTTGCGGCGTGGTTTCCTGCACACGAAAGCCGCGATTGCGCATGGGCTCTACGAGCCCGGCGCGGCTCAGCTCGAGCAGCGCTTCTCGCACGGGCGTCGTGGAAATGCCCAGTTCGCTGGCAAGGCTGGGAACCGAATAGATTTTCCCGGGCGCCACCGCGCCGGTGACGATCTCTGAGCGCAACTGTGCGATCACAGTTTCGCGCAGATTAGCGGGCGGCGCCATCGTGGCCATGCGTACTACCTCCTACGTTTGGGTGCTGATTCCAGTGCTTACTTTAGCAAACCCGCCGCAGTAGCGCGTGACGCGCCCATCGTTGCTGGCGCGCACGCATGGCCATGAGCTCTCAACTCGCCCGCCCCATGGAGGGATAGCCGTATTCCCGAGCCGGAACCCAGGTTTCCTTGATGGTGCGAGGCGACACCCAGCGCTGCAGGTTGAGCATGGAGCCCGCCTTGTCGTTCGTGCCGCTGCGCCGCGCTCCGCCGAACGGCTGCTGCCCGACGACGGCGCCGGTGGGCTTGTCGTTGATGTAGAAATTGCCCGCCGCGTGCCGCAAGGCGGCCGTGGCCTGCGCAACGGCATGCCTGTCGTTGGCAAACACCGCGCCGGTCAGCGAATAGGGACTGGTGCGATCCACCAGGGCCAGCACGTCGTCCCACTGCTTGTCCGGGTAGGCGTATACCGACAGTACCGGGCCGAAAATTTCCTCTTGCATCGTTGCCGCGTCGGGATCGGACACCTCGATCACCGTCGGCTCGATGAAAAATCCCACGCTGTCGTCGCCACGTCCGCCTGCCAGCACGGTGGAGCCCTGCGACGGAGCCTGGCCGATGTACCGCATGATGCGGTCGTAGGCCTTGCGGTCGATGACCGCCCCCATGAAGACGCCGAAGTCGGCGACGTCGCCCATGCGCACGGTGGCCAGGTCGTCGAGCAGCGCCTGCCGGACGCGGGGCCACAGCGAGGCGGGCACATATGCGCGCGATGCAGCGCTGCACTTCTGCCCCTGGTATTCGAACGCCCCGCGCAGCATGGCAACGCTGAGATCCCGGGGATCGGCGGATGCATGGGCAAGTATGAAATCCTTGCCGCCGGTTTCTCCCACCAGGCGGGGATAGGTTCGATAGTTGGGCAACTGGCGGGCCACCTGCTGCCACAGGCTGTCGAATACGGCGGTGGAGCCCGTGAAATGCAGCCCGGCGAATTCACGCGAGCCCAGCACCGCTGCGGAAACCGCGGCGGAATCACCCGGCACGAAATTGATCACGCCAGGCGGCAGGCCCGCCGCCTCGAGCAGTTCCAGGATAAAGTAGTTGCTCAGCGAGGCCGTGTAGGCGGGTTTCCAGACCACCGTGTTTCCCATCAGCGCGGGCGCACAAGGCAGGTTGCCGCCGATCGCGGTGAAATTGAAGGGAGAGACCGCGTAAACGAACCCTTCGAGGGGGCGGTAATCGAGCCGGTTCTGCGCGCTGTTGATCGACAGCGGCTGGATCTGCTGCAGGCGTTCCGCAAAAGCGACGTTGAATCGCAGGAAGTCGATCAATTCGCACGCCGAATCGATCTCTGCCTGATGCACAGTCTTGCTCTGCCCTGCCATGGTGGCCGCGTTGAGCTTCTGTCGCCACGGCCCCGCGAGAAGCTCGGCGGCGCGCAGGAACACGGCGGCCCGCTCATGGAAGGGCATGGCGGCCCAGCCAGGCTGGGCGTCCACCGCCGCTTGCACTGCCCCGGCGCTGAGCGTTTCGTCGGCCTGCGCCACGGTGCCCAGCGTGCGCGCATGATCATGCGGGCAGCAAAGTGTGCGGGAACTTGCGCCATGATGGCGCCGCCCACCAATGACCAGCGGAACCTGCGACGGCCGGGCCAGCTCGTCGAGCGCTTGCTCGAGCTGGCGGCGCTCTGTGCTGCCGCAGCGGTATTCCAGGACGGGTTCGTTGGCAATATGCGAGGTGTTCATTTCTATGTCCGGAAGTCGACGTCATTGGCCCGGAATGACCGGCGGAACGTAGGTGAAGGTGTGCATCAGGATGGCGGCCGCCGCGATGACGATGGGGAAATGGACGAGGAACTGAATCGCGGTATATCCCACCAGGTCTTTGGACTTCAGCCGCAGGATGCCCAGCAGCGGCAGCATCCAGAACGGGTTGATGAAGTTCGGCAGCGTTTCGGCGATGTTGTAGACCATGACCGTCCAGCCCAGGTGGGCCTGGATCTGGTTGGCGGCTTCCATGATGTAGGGCGCTTCGATGATCCACTTGCCTCCGGCCGAGGGAATGAAGAAGCCGAGAAACGCCGAATAGATGCTGACGAGTATGGAGAACACCGTGCTGTCATGGGCGAGGCTGACGAACCACGTGGCAATGGCATCCGAAAGCGAGTGCCCGTGTTCGTTCACCACTTTGGTGAGCACATAGCCGATGCCGCCATAGAACGGGAACTGCAGCAGCACGCCCCCGATGCTGGGCATAGCGCGGCCAAAGCTTTCCAGGAAACTGCGCGGGCGCCAGTGCAGTAACAGCCCCAGCATCAGGAACACGAAGTTGTAGGTGTTCAACTGCGACAGGGTGATCAAGGGATTGCCGCTGCGGAACGTCGTGTACAGCCATCCCGCCGCCAGCACGAGCACGGCCACGGTCAGCAAGGGGCTGAACTCAAGGTAGTCGCCCGGACGCTGGCGATGCACTTCGGGCAGCTTGTCCTGGGTCAGGTCCACGCCGAGGTCCTGCGCGGTTTTCGAGCGCTCCGGGCTGGGCGTCGTGAAATAGCACACCAGCGCAGACACGACCGTCACCAGGATCACCACCACCAGGTTTTGCCAGGTCAGTATGGTCTCGGAAAACTCGATCACCCCGGTGATGGGCATCAGCGACGCCGGGATGCTCGCCGGCGTGGCCTGCAGCTGCGCGGCAGAGGAACTCATGCCCAGTGTGAAGCCACAGCCCAGCCCAAGATAACCGGCAGCGCCAGCCGCCCGGTAATCCAGCCGCATGTCGGTGCGGCGCGCCATTTCGCGCACCAGCAGCCCCGAGAAAATCAGGCTGAGGCCCCAGTTGACCAGGGATAGCAGAATGCTGAGCGTGCCGATGAACACGACGGCGCCGCGCGGCGTGGAGGGAACCCGCGCGAGGGCACGCAGCATCCATGCTACCGGCGGCGACATGGCCAGCACATATCCCGTGATGGCGACCAGCGCCATCTGCATGGTGAAGGGAATGATGCTCCAGAAGCCAGCGCCGAAGGCCTGGCTCACGGCCAGCGGATCGCCGCCATGCAGAATCGAACCCAAGGCCACGACCACGCACGCCACGACGACGAACACGTAGGCATCGGGAAACCACTTTTCTGACCAGGCGACAATAGCCTGCGAGAACCGCTCAATGACGCTGCTGGGTGGCTGCATGCGCTCGGCGGGCGCAGGGGCAACAAGTTGATCGTTAGGCATGGCAGACTCCGGTGGAAAGGGAGATTAGGGTTACCTGCGCAATATCAGGGGGGTAATGGGCACTGCCTGGCAGGTCAGGCAGATGTCGGAAGGACCATCGAAGGTGGTGAGGTGTGCGACTTCGCCAGAGACGATGCGCATGGCGCAGCTTTCGCATTGCCCTACCCGGCAGCCGCTGGGAAGGTTCAAGCCGTGCCGGTCTGCCGCATCGAGCAAACTGCCATCGGCCGGCTTCCAGGTGTAGGCTTTGCCCTCGTCCTGGATCTGAACCGGCTGCGGCGCGAGCGTGTCGGGCACGCGCGCTTCACTGGCGAATGCCTCAGTGGAAATGTCATGGCGGGGAACGCCTCGCGCGATCAGTTGCTCGGTGCAATGCGCGATGAATCCCGCGGACCCGCACAGATACACGAGAGGCTCGGCCGCGATCAGCGCCGCATCCAGCCAGCCGAACTCCAGCTGGCCGCTCTGGTGGTAATCGCGTCCTTGGACATCGTGGCATCCGGGCTGCGAATAAACCGTGTGGAGGCGGACACTACCCACGCGGTTCGCCAGGCGCGCAATCGCATCGCCATACGGATGCGACACGCCGTCCCGGCATGCGTGCACCAGCCACACTTGTGGGGCGGACCGGTTGTGCAGGGCCAGCGCTTCCAGGTATCCCTGGAACGGAGTGATGCCTATGCCGCTCGCCATCAGCACCACCGGGCGCTTTGTCTGCAAGGGTGGAGTGAACACGCCCGACGGCGGGCTCAACAGGACGCGCGCGCCCTCGTGCAAGCCGTGCATTGCCGTGGACATGACTCCGTCAGGGCCCGGACCGCCATGCACGCGGCGCACGGCGATGGACAGATGGCCGGGAGCTCGGTGAGGCCCGGTGAGCGAATAGGCGCGCCGCGCATTGCCTTGCGGCAAGGAAACGATCACATGCTGGCCAGGCAGAAAATCGGGCAGGCTGCCGGCATCGGCCGGTTCGAGCCGGAATTCCGCCACGTCTTCAGACAGTTTGCGCTTGTGCGCCACGACAAACTCTCGCTCGCCCGCCCAACGGCCGACATTGCGCGCGTCATCGCGCACCACTTCGCACACCGAGGCTCGCAGGGGCACGGATCCGCTGACGGGATCGCGATGGCTATCGGTGAGCAACGCATTGATGTTGCTGGAGTCCGCGCCCACAATAGGACTGGCGGCGCGGCCCAGCGCTTCGCAGCCCTGCCACCAGCCGAATTCCGCGATCGCCACATCGTCATGCAGATCGCTGTTGATTCTGGCCCGCAGGCTTGCCTCGCCGTAGGGCGTGCTCACACGCACCCAGTCGCCCGTCGTGACGCCGCGGTTCTGCGCCGCGCGCGCGCTGATATGAATCTGCGGATCGGGTGACTTGCGCCGCAGCGCGGCCACATGCCTGTGGGACGAATGGACGAACCAGCCGGTCTTGGCCGTGGTCAGCACCAGCGGATAGCGACCGTCATGGACAGCCGGCGTGTCGGCGGGTTCGACATACTCCGGCAAGGCTGGCTGGCCTATGGCGTGCAGCGCCTCGGAGAAAAGCTGCACCCGGCCGTCCGTCGTCGGGAACCCGGGCGCCCCGCCGTGAGCCGGATTCCGATATTTTTCGTGTGCAAACGCCTGCGGGAATCGCATGCCCTCGGGCTGCTGACGCAGGTCCTGCACCGTGATGCCCAGCGGCTCCAACTGATGATTCCAGCAGGCGTCCATGTCGCCGCCGAAAAACCGGTCGCGCAGACCGAGCCGCTCGGCCAGCGCCAGGACGATTTCATAGTCGGCGCGCGACTCGCCGGCCGGTGCAACGACCCGTGCCCTGAGCTGGACGTGTTCCACGGCCTGCTGACTGATTTCGAATCCCAGCTTCAGGGCTTCGCGTTCCCAGGGCATGCTGGCCGGCAGCACGATGTCGGCGTTCGACGCGGTGGGATTCATATGCATATCGACATGCACGTGAAAATCCAGGGCCTGCAGTGCGGCCATGTTGCGCGCCGCGTCGGCCTGGGACACCAGCAGATTGGTGCCGAAGGTCATGAGCGTTCGAACAGGGTAAGGATCGTGCCGCAACACCGCCTGGCTGAAGTCGCGCACGGTGATCCATCCCATACTGGGCGGGCCGAGCGGCAGCTCATCCAGGCCCAGCGCCTTGGCGCGTTGCGCCTCTGGCAGCAATTCACGATAGCTGTTCACCGCGCGATATGGCGGCGCAACGGTCCACAGATTGCCGCCCTGCCGGTCGCACGCCCCGGTCAGGGCGTACAGCGAGGCTATGGCGCGCTCGGTCTGCGTGGCGTTGGTGTGCTGCCCGACCCCTGTCCATGCGTGATAGGCCAGGCGCGGCGAATTTTCGAATATGGTGTTGAACCGATGTACGTCGGTTTCGTCGAGCCAGGCGAGCCTGGCGACTTCCGAGGGCGTATAGGCCGCGACCCGATCCGCGAGGGCCTGCAGCACCGTGACGCAAGAGTACAAGCGGCCGTCGTGGGCACGCAGTTTCCAGGAACCAAAGAGTTCGGGTGCCGCGTCGGCATCCACGGCGTCCAGGGCGACGGGACGACCGTCGACGATGCCGACTCTGGCGGCGGAGCCCGCATCGGGCCATAGGTCTGCCGCGCGCAGTAGATCGCCGCTTTCCAGGTTCAGCAGCGCCGGGGCATTGGTCCAGCGGGTCACGAAGCCGCGATCAAAACGCCTGGTGTCCAGCAAGTGGCGAATGGCTCCCATGGCCAACGCGCCATCCGCGCCCGGCCGCACGCGCAGCCACAGGTCGGCCTGCTGTGCGGAGCCGTCTCGCTGGGGGTCCACCACGACCACCTTTGCGCCGCGCTGGCGCGCCGCGGCAATACGCGCGGCCTGCGCCAGCCAGGTGCGCGCCGGGTTGTGCCCCCACAGCAGCACCGTATCGGCGTAGTCCATGTCAGGGACGCCGATGCCGCGTCCGAAGGTCAGGGCATGCGCATAGTCCTTATGCCAGCCGCACACTTCCACTGCGTAGATCAGGTTGGGGCTGCCGAACAGGCGGATGAAGCGCTCGACCCATTCGAAGCTGTCTACCATGGGCGTCCCGCTGGGCGTCGTCACGGCGAATGCAACGCCTTCGGCGCCGTCGCGCGCGCGTGCGGCTGCCAGCCGCGCCGCGACCTCATCCAGGGCCTCCTGCCAGCTGATGGGCTGCCAACCGGGATCGGCCGCGCCGCGCGGGTTGGTTCGCCGCATGGGACGCAACAGCCGCTGTGCAGGAGCGAGCATCTCCGGCGCGGCGCGGCCCTTCGCGCAGAGCGCCCCTCCCGTGGGGTGTGCCGCCAGCGGGGTCACCGCCACCAGGCGGCCATCCTGCACGTGATTGACCGCACCACAACGGGATCTGCACAACGTGCAATAGCCAGGGATTGTCTGTGAATTCATAAGCAGTGTGATGCGTGACGCGCTACTGAATGCACGCATGGTAGTGTGTGACGCGCTACTGCCATATAGGGATAAACACGTATTCCCCCGGGCACGGCGTTTGCAACCACGCCGGTTTTTTCGGGAGGACACCATGGCTGACAATCTGAATGAACGCGGACCGCAGGACCGCAGCCGCATCAACGTGAATGAAGAGTGGGAACTGCGTTACTGGAGCAATTCGCTCGGCGCGACACCCGAGCAGTTGCGGGCGGCAGTCGACCAGGTGGGCCCGATGGTCGACAAGGTGCGAGAGCACATCGCCAAGAACGTCGCACGGCCATGAACGACGCCCCGGTACGCAGCGGCCTGATCAAGCCGCCTTTCGAGCCCGTCTGCGTCGATCCTTCGGCGATCTTTCGCATGGCCGCTGGCGCGGGTCTGCCCAGAGCGCAGACCACGACCGAGGTGTTGGCGTTTGCGCTGGCGGTGGCCGAATATTGCGCCGAGATCGGCGACGCCTATACCGTGGCGGACTCGAATTGCGGGCGCGAGATCCGCGCCCGGTTCGGCCTGGACTGCGCCGCGGAAAGCTAGCGCGCGCGGCCGGCGGGCCCTAGGCGGGTTTCAGACGCGCGGGGCCGGCTCGTATGAAGCCCGCGGCAAGGCCCAGCACGGCGAAAGCGACCACCGCGTGCTCCACGCTGGCGTGGCTCATCATCAGACCGAACAACGGCGCTCCCAGCGTCTGCCCGATCGCGAGCCCCAGAAAGCTGACCATCAGGCCGGTGGCCGGCCGGTCGGGGACCGCGGCGACGCCCCATACCAGATAGAGCCCGGTCAGCACGATGTAGGCGGCCCCGAACAAGGCGCCCCCCGCGACTGCCTGGGCCGCCCCCGGCGGGCCCGCACCGATCAGTACGATGCCTGCGGCCATGGCGGCAAGCGATGACCAATGCACGCGGTCGAGGCCGACCCGGGTGATCAACGTACCGGCGCATGCGCCACCTATGCCCGCTGCGCCGATGATCATCCACAGCAGGCTGGCGCCTGCCGTGCCCCACTCGAGGCGCAGCCGCACCAGCTCGCTGCCGAACGACCATATCGCCGTGCTTGCCGCGCCGGCAAGCAGGGCCGCCGCGGCGGGTTTCCTGAGAGCCGCGCCCAGACGCGGGCCGCCCGCGCGAACGCGACGCGCCACCCCCACCCCCGGCGGGATGGAACGGGCAATCGCCAGCGCAGCGCCGAAAGCCAGGGCGGCGAACAACGCAAAGGCCATTCGCCACTGCCCTCCCATGAGCAAGGCCAGCGGGCCGGACAACACCACACCGGCGCCCGTCCCGGCATTGATGAACGTGTTGGCGGAGTTCCTTCGCTGCGGTTGCACGACGCCATTTACCGCTGCGGCGAGCGGCGGCGATGCCAGACCGGTACTGAGCCCTGCGATCATGACCGCAGCCGCCAGCCAGACAGCCGACTGTGCCACCGCGATGCCCAGCATGCCCAGCGCCGCGATAATGGCCGCGCCCACCGAGACTGTCCGCGCGCCGCAGCGTTCAGTGAGCCAGGCCGCCACCACGAGTGCGATGCAATAGGCCAGGAAAGACCCGCCCGAGATCAGGCCGGCCAGGCTGGCGGAAAGATTCAATTCCGCATCGATCTTCGGCAGCAATAACCCATAGGCAAAGCGGGCAAGGCCATAGCAGACGGCGATCAGGGCGAAGCCCGCGGCCTCGAACCGCCAGTTCCGGCTCAACCGAGCGCCCTCTGTATCAACGCCGCGGCGGCGCGGCGCGCGGTGTCGGTTGCATCCGGCCCCCGGTAGGCGCTGGCTGCCGTGGCGCCTTCGAACAAGAGGAAAACCTGGTCGGCCAACGCCGCCCCACCCTTGCCCCCGGTTTCGAGCCTGACCACTTGTCGGATCTTCGCTTGCAGACGGGTCTTGTGCGCGGCGACCACCGCGGCAACCGGGGCAAGCTCGCCGCCGGTTTCGCCCATGGCGCGCAAGAAAAGGCAGCCACGGCTTCCCTCTGCACGCATCCAGTCCGCCAGGGCACGGAACAGTGCGTCGACGCTGTCGACTTCGAGCCGTTGCATGAAGCGACGCTCGCGCTCGGCCAGCACCGACGCGATGAGCTCGGTCTTGCTGCTGGCGTGCTTGTACAGCGTGCGGCTGGACATGTCGGCGGCCTGCGCCAGCTGGTCCATTCCGGTGCGGGTGAAACCCTGCTGGTCAAACAGGCGTTCGGCTGCGGCGAGCAATCTGGCTTTGGTATCCATACTGGCAATGTAAAACGATCGTTTTACACCGTCAAGTGTGGAGATTGCCCGGGATGCGCCCGCGTTGCTACTGCATGTTGCCGCCGCCCGGGCGCGGCAGTCCGGTACTGGCGCGCAAGTCGGCCACGTCGTCGGGCGACACCGGTCTGGCGCCGTTGCCCCAGCTGGTGCGCACAAAGGTGGCGAGCTCGGCGACCTCTTCGTCGTCGAGCCGCCAAGCGAATCCGGGCATGGACAGAGCCGTTGGTGCTTTCTGCGTGGACGGCATGGCCGATCCCGCCAGGATCACATGGATCAGCGAGGTGGCGTCATCGCTGGTGATGGCGCTGTTGGCGGACAACGCTGGGAATGTGCGCGGATCGCCCAAGCCATCCGCGCGGTGGCATCCTATGCAGTTGTCCAGGTACAGCCGCGCACCCAGGCTGCGAGGTGTGGCGTCCGAGAGTTCATTGGTCGCCTGCGTCGGCGAGGCGAGACGCTCGTGGTCTGTATCGACGGCGCTGTCGGGCACCGGCAACGACAGCAAGTAGACCGCAATGGCGCGTCGGTCGGCGTCGGTCAGGTATTGCGTGCTGTGCTGCACCACTTCGGCCATGGGACCGAACGCGGCCTTGTGTTCAGTTCGGCCCGTCTCCAGGTATTCGACAATGTCGTCCTGGGTCCAGGGCCGCAGACCGGTCTTGAGCGAACGCGCCAGACCCGGCGCGTACCAGTCGTCGAGCACGGCGCCGCCCAGGTAGTCAGCGCCATCTTCTTCGGACATGGCCTTGGGCTGGCCCAGCATGCCGCGCGGCGTGTGGCACGAACCGCAATGACCCAGCGTACGCACGAGATAGGCGCCGCGCCGCCAGTCTGCGGCACGGCCGCTGTCCGGCTCGGGGGGAGCAGGTGGCTTGGCCCATGCATTCCAGGCGCGCATGCCGGCCCGGATACTGAAGGGCCATGGCAAGGCGTTGTCGAGGTTCGCCTGACCGCTGGGCTGCACGCCATTCATGAAATACACATACAGCGCCTGCATATCTTCATCGGTAATGCCGGCATATTCGGGATACGGCATGGCAGGATAGAGATGCTTGCCATCGCGCCGTATGCCCTGCCGTACGGCCCGTTCGAAGTCGGCGTAGGTATAGGCGCCGATGCCATGCACCACGTCGGGCGTGATGTTGGTGGAATGGATCGCGCCGAAGGGCGTATTCATGCGCAGTCCGCCTGCGTATTTGGTGCCGCCCTTGGCAGTATGGCAGGCGGCGCAATCGGCCGCGCGCGAGAGGTATTGCCCGCGCAGCACCATTTCCTGTGATTGCACCGGCGGGCTGGCGCCCATGGTGGCCGGCAGCGACGGCGCGATGTAAGGCGCCGCCGGCCCATCAACCGGAGCGAACAGCCAGGCCGCTGCGCCGCCCATGACGCCCGCCGCAAAAAGAATGCCAAGCGCGAGCTTCGATCTGCGTCTCATGCCGCCACCAGTGGCCCTGGGTTGGCCAGATATTGAGTGCGTATGGCATGGGCCGAAAAGTAGGCCAGCGCCCCGACGATGCCGGTCGGGTTGTACCCGAGATTCTGCGGGAACGCGCCGGCCCCCATGACGAATACGTTGGGCACATCCCAACTCTGCAGGTATTTGTTCAGCGCACTGCTGCGCGGATCGCTCCCCATGATCGCTCCTCCGACGTTATGCGTCGTCTGGTAGGGCCGCGTATCGTAATGACTGCCGGGCTTGTTGTAGGAGACCTCCATCTTCTGCGGCCGCATGTGGCGGCCGATGCGCGCCGCCTGCTCGGTCACGTAGCGGGTCATGCGCAGCTCGTTGTCTTTCCAGTCGAATGTCATGCGCAACAATGGCAAGCCGAACGCGTCTCGGTAGGTGGGGTCCAGGTCCAGGTAGCAATCCCGGTATGACATGACCGAACCATGCGTGCCGATGGACATGCTGTGCAGATAATGGTCTTTCACTGCGCGTTTCCACCCCGGCCCCCACGCAGGCGCATCGGACGGCAACGGCATCTGCTCGATGGGCCTTCCACCGGTACGCCCCGGCCCGATATACGCACCGCCGATGAAGCCCAGCGGTCCGTGGTCGAAGTTATCGGCATTGAAGTCGTCGATGACATGACCCGCACCGCCCGCGCCCACAAACGGATTGAAAATCTGATCGTCGCCGTAGAACAGGTCGACGCTGCTCATGATCTGGTACGAGTAGTTCTTGCCGACCACGCCCGTTCCAGCCACCGGGTCATAGGCCTGCCCGATGCCCGACAACAGCATGAGACGCACGTTGTGCAGCTGGTACGCGCACAATACGACCATCTGGGCGGGCTGCTCGATTTCGTTGCCGGTGGGGTCGATGTATGTCACACCCGTGGCCCGCTTGCCATCGCGGCTCAGATTCACCCGCGTCACATAACACTGGGTGCGCAACTGGAAGTTGGGGCGCTGTACCAACACTGGCAAGATGGTGCTCTGCGGTGAGGCCTTGGAGTAGTTGTAGCAACCGAAGCGTTCGCAATAGCCACAGAAACTGCACTCACCCAGTTGAACGCCGTACGGGTTGATGTACGGCCTGGACGCGTTGGACGCGGGCCTCGGGAACGGATGGAAACCGAGTTCGGTCGCGGCACGCGCGAACAAGGCACTGTCGTACAGGGCCGGAAGCGCGGGCAGCGGAAAGTCCCGGCTTCGCGGAGCCTCGAAAGGGTTGCCACCCTCGATCACTTTCCCCTGTATGTTGCCGGCCTGGCCCGAGGTGCCGCAGACCTGTTCGAAGTGGTCGAAGTAGGGTTCCAGTTCTTCATAGCTGACGCCCCAGTCCTGAATCGTCATGTCGGGCGGAATGAACCCTGCACCGTAACGCTCGATGATGTGCGAGCGCAGCCGCAGTTCTTCCGCGAAGGCGCGCCAATGGACACCGTTCCAGTGCACGCCGGCGCCCCCCACGCCGTCGCCCGGCAAAAAAGAGCCGAGCTGCCGGTACGGCAGCGCGCGCTGGTCCATGCGGTGGCGGATGGTCAGCGTCTCGCGCGAAAGGTCCTGGAACAGGCGGTGCCTGACGGCATACGTGAGCTCATCGGCGATGCGCGGAAACGAGAAGTCCGGATTGGTATCCCGCGACTCACCTCTTTCGAGGGCGAGCACGTCCAGGCCGGCGTCGGTGAGTTCCTTGGCCATGATGGCACCGGTCCACCCGAAGCCGACCAGCACTACGTCTACAGGCTTGCGCTTTTGCGTCATGTCAGGCCCGCTGTCCGGTGATGCTGACGGCACCCAGGGGGTAGGGACGATTGTGCCGTTCGGCCCACTCGGTGTAGCTGGCGCGCGCGCCTGTGAAGCCGATCATCTGCCAGCTGCCCATCTGGTGGTTGCCGCCATGTATGGGATCGGCGAAATAACCCTCGCGGACGTTCTGCCAGAGAAAGCTGAAGAACCTGTCCAGGCGCTCGGCTTCGGGGGCGAACTGGTTGGTGGAACAGGCTTCAAGCACCTCGTCCTGGATGGCGGGCGCGAGCTGGGCGAACGGCCCTCCGTGGCGCCGCTGGCACTCGGCATCGACCGCCGCAATGCCGCGGCGATACACCTCGCGTGGCGTCTGCCTCGACTGGTAACCCAGCTCCGGTGGCGCGTCCTCTACGAAGGGCCCCTGCATATACCAGTGCGCAGCATGGCCGAAGCCGCCCTCCAGCTCCCTGTCGATGAACTCGGGCACACGCAGCGTGATCGCGCCCGGGCCGATGTCGTCTTCCGGTATCAGCCGATCACAGGCCGCAAGAACAAAAGCCCATTCCGCCGCAGAGAAGTAGCGGGGCTGGTAGGAACGGGCCGCAGCAACTGGAGGTTCTGCACGGCTGGCCGCCACGGATGCAGGCAGACCGGCCGTGGCCAACGCGCCTGCTGGCACCAGCGCCATGGTGCGCTTGAGGAAGATGCGGCGTGGGGGGGCGGTATGATCGGGCATGGGCAGAATGGAAGTGGAGGCGCTGGATCAAGACCCGGCCTGTGCTTCAGCCGGGGCCAGCCTCTTAGCGCAAGCGCCATGCCCGGGAAAAATTACCGTCTCTCCGCCGCGTTGCCGGTACATTTTTCAGCGGGCCTACAAAATTACTTACGTCAGATGCCAATGGTTGCGCTACGCGGCGCAATGCACCCCGACAATGCCGCAGACTTCCCTTTCGCGCCAGGCCCGCGATAATGGTGCTTTGGCCAGGCGGCGGCACCATGACCTCAGGCACTCGAATCGAACCCACGACCATCGGCACTCTTTCCGGCTGGCGTATTCAGACGCCTCACGGCACTGCCCTGGTGGCCAAACAAGGAGCCCAGTTGCTCAGCTATACGCCCGCCGAGGGGCCGCCGCTGGTCTGGTTGTCCGAGCAGGCCCGCCTCGCGCCCGGCCGCGCGGCGCGCGGGGGCGTTCCGATCTGCTGGCCCTGGTTTGCGGTTTACGCTCATAACCCGCCCGCGGTGCGCAACAGCGTGAACGCTCCCGGCGACGCGCCGTCGCATGGCTGGGTACGCCTGGCAGACTGGGAACTGGCCGTGCAGAACACCCAGGGCGCCACCGCCGAGCTCGTTCTGCGCCATAGCGTATCGCCCGGTCAGCATCCGGGCTGGCGCCACCGCGCCGAGCTCGAGCTGCGCATGCAGTTCGGTGCGGATCTCGGTCTGGCCCTGTCGATCCGCAATGCGGGGCCTGAGCCGTTCACCGCGGCGCTCGCGCTGCACACCTATCTGGCCATATCCGATGTGCAGCGCGTGGAAATCCACGGTCTGCAGGACTGTCCCTATCTGGACATGGCGCGCGGCTGGACGCCGCATCGGCAGGCGGGCGCGATCACATTGCAAGGGGAGACCGACCGCCTCTACCAGGACACGGATGCTCCCGTGACGCTGCATGACCTGGGCTGGCGACGTTCGCTGCAACTGACCGCGAGCGGATCGCGCACGACGGTGGTGTGGAACCCCGGCCCCGACAAGGCCGCCCGCCTGGGTGACTTCTCGCGGGACGGCTGGCGGCACATGGTGTGCATCGAAACCGCCCGCGCCCTGGACGACGCCCTGACGGTCGGGCCCGGGGAAACCGCCACGACCGGCCTCGCCATCGCTGCGAGGCCGATGCCGGACTGACTCCGGTCAAGGCTCAGTGCTTGGCCGGAAAGTCTCCAGGCCATTTCATCGGCTGCAATTCAGACTGATCTTCCTGCATGGCTACGCTCCGTTGAGGGGGTGAAAGGCTCAGCCGCATATGTGACGCTTTTTCGCACGCGACGGTTCAGCGCAACAAGGCCCCGGATTGGCCTCTGTCCGTTCAATTGCGGGCGTAGCACCCTGGCGGATGGCCCCGCAAGCCCATGCACCGGGTGTGCACCGGGCCAGGAATATGCTCAAATCCACGCCTGGCCACACAGATGAAGCGCCATGCCGGCGCCCCCACACTGTCATGAATGCATGCCTGAAATACCTGGCCGCCGCGCTGGCCTGTATGGCCGCCGCCGCCGCGCATGCCGGGCAAGTCCGCGTTGCCGTCTCCACAGGCGTCGAGGCTCCCATACGCATCATTGCCGCCGAATACGAACGCAAGACCGGCAATGTGGTCGTGCTGACCACCGCGCCCACCAGCGTGTTATATGCGCAGATCCAGCAAGGGGCCCGCTACGACGTGTTGGTGGCCGGCAACGATGTGACGCCGGCTCGGCTCGAGGCCGACCGGCAAGCCGTACCCGGCACGCGCTATACCTACGCTACCCGGGTGCTGGCGCTGTGGTCACCGCTGGAAGGCTACGTCGACCCGCAAGGCGAAGTGCTGAAGAACAACCGGTTCCGGCGCCTGTCGATCACCAGCCCGGAAATCCTGCCCTATGGCCGCTCGGCCATGCAGGTGCTTGACCGCCTGGGATTGCGCGACACGGTCACCGGCAAGCTCGTCGAACGGCACGACCTGTCGGACACGCGCCGTTTCGTCAACAGCGGCACCAGCGATCTCGGGTTCGTGACTCTGTCGTATGTGTACAAGAACAGTCAGATCGAACGGGGCTCGGCATGGATCGTGCCGGCTTCGCTATACGATCCGATCCGGCTGGATGCGGTGCTGCTGCAAGACGGCAAAGACAACCTCGCCGCGCGCTCGTTCCTGTTCTACCTGAAGGGGCCGAAAGTCGCCCAGGTCATGCGTTCGCACGGCTTTCACCGCTAGCCGGCTCAAGTTGCCATCAGTCCTTTGGCCAGCTGGTAGGCGCCCAGCGCGGCCAGGCTCAGCATGAAACACACCCGGAAAAGTAGGGGCGACAAGGCGCGACGCAGACGCTGTCCGGCCCACATGCCCAAGAGCGCCGGTGCCAGCATGGCAAGCGAAGCTCCGGCCGCCCCGGCGCCATAGCGGCCGTTCATCCACAGCGCCGCAGCCAGCGCGACGGTCGAGACAGTAAAAGAAATGCCCATGGCCTGGATGAGCGCGTTCTTGTCCAGCCGCAGCGACTGCAGATAAGGCACCGCCGGCACCACGAATACACCGGTCAGCGCGGTGACGAACCCGGTGAGCAACCCCACGAGAGGCCCCAGCCAAGGCTCTGCACGGACGGGAATGACGCGGGGGCTGCCCAGCAGGCCCCACCCTGCATACGCCAGCAAGGCAGCACCCAGCGCGGTGACGCCCCAGTTGCCTGAGGGCGGGCCGAACATCGCCGCGCCGGCCAGGGTCCCCGCACAGACGCCCAACTGCAGCGTGCCTATGCGTCGCAGCAGGCCGCCCAAGGTGCGCAGGGGCCCCGCCTGCCATAGATTGGTGATGAGCGAGGGCACCACCAGCAGGGCGGCCGCCTCGACGGGCGGCATGAACAATGCAAGCGACGCCATGGCGATGGTGGGCAGCCCCAGTCCGACCACGCCTTTCACCAGTCCGGCAAGCAAGAAAACGGCCACGGAAGCGATGGCAACGCCGGTGGCACCGTTGGAAAGCATATCGATGAGAGACATGGAAGGATGGTTATGGTTCAGCCTGATCCAGGGCAGGGAGCGCCAGGAATTTCATCGCATTATGAGCCGCTAACCTTCCGCACGAATGGCTGCAAGCCTCGGTATTTTCCGCAGCCAGACTCAGGCCTGCCCTGATTCTGCGTGCTAGCATCGGCAGCATGCGATTCGACCTGACCGACCTGCGGCTGTTCGTGCACATTGATGAGGCCGGGACCATAACCGGCGCCGCCCGCCGCGCTCACATGACCCTGGCTTCGGCCAGCGAGCGGGTGCGCGGCATGGAACACGCACTGGGTGTGCCCTTGTTGGTACGAAAGCGCCACGGCGTGCATCCCACCGCCGCGGGCCGCACGCTGCTGCACCATGCCCGCGGCGTGCTCGCGCAGGTCGAACGCATGCGCGGCGAACTGGACCAATATGGGCAAGGCGTGAAAGGCCACGTTCGCTTGCTGTGCAACACCGCCGCATTGAGCGAGCATCTGCCGGAACCACTGGCCGGATTTCTGGCCACGCACCCGCGCATCTCGGTCGACGTCGAAGAACGGCCCAGCGCCGATATCGCCGACGCCCTTCGCGCGGGAACCGGCGATATCGGCATTGTGGCGGATTCGGCCGATCTGCAGGGCTTGCAGGCGTTCCCCTTCCGCGGCGACCCGCTGGTGGTGGCGGTGCCGCGCGGTCACCCCCTGGCGGTGCGCAAACGCGTCGCGCTGGCCGACATCGCGGGACAGGACTTCATCGGCCTGGCCGCGGGCAGCGCGCTGCAGGATCACATTGCCCGACAGGCGCGGCGCGCCGGCATTGTTCTGAACGACCGAGTGCGGTTGCGAAGCTTCGATGCGATCTGCCTGCTGGTCGGGCGCGGCATAGGCGTGGGAATCGTGCCGCACGCGGCGGTGCGCCGCTGCGCGCGAAGCGCCGGCATCAAGGGAGTGCCGCTGGATGCGCCATGGGCGCGGCGCCAGCTGCTGCTCTGCGTGCGTCGCGTCGAAGACTTGCCTGCCTATGCCGCACAGATGCTTGCCTTCCTGCGCACCCCCGCCGCCACGGCCCAGCGCTGAACCCGGTGTTGCGCATGCACGAAGGTGGCGCGGCCGTTCCAGCCCGCGCCGCCAGGCTGAGCCGAGGCGACGTCTACGGGTGCAGGCGCGTGCCGCTACTCGGGCCAGCGCGCCTGCGAGAAATATTCGGCCAGGAAATCCAGCACTGCCCTCACTCGCGGCGGCACATGGCGCCGCGTCGGATACACCGCATAAATGCCCAGCTCGGCGCTGCGGAACTGCGGCATCAGCTCGATCAACCTGCCCTCGCGCAGCGATTCGCCAACCAGGAAGGTCGGCTGCAGAATGACCCCGACATGTGCCAGGGCGGCCGCCATGCAGGTATCGCCATTGTTGGCTCGCATCACGGGCTGGATGCGCACGCCCACCTCGCCGTCGGGGCCGTGGAAACGCCACTCGTCGCGGCCCGACCAGTAGCTGTAGGCGATGGCGGCATGCGCTGCCAGTTCACGCGGATGTTCGGGCATGCCGCGCGAGCGGATGTATTCCGGAGAGGCGCACAGCACCATGCGCGTGGATGCCAGTTGCCGGCTGACCAGCGCCGAATCGGCCAACTGCGTGATGCGCACCGCGACGTCGTAGCCTTCGTCCACCAGGTCGACCAGGCGATCAGCCAAGGTGATGTCCAGCACGAGCTTGGGATGACGCGCCTTGAACTCGGCCCACAGCGGGGCCAGGTGGCACACGCCGAAGGTCAGCGGCGCGTTGATGCGCAACAACCCGCCCACCTCGGCACTGCGGCTGGTGACTTCGGTTTCTGCATCCTCGACCTCGGCCAGCAGCACCTTGCAGCGTTCGTAGAACAGCTGCCCTTCTTCCGTAAGCGACTGCCGGCGCGTCGTGCGTTGCATCAAGCGCACACCCAGCCTGGTCTCCAGGTCGGTGACGTGGCGCGAAACGCCCGCCTTCGACATGCGCAAGGACTCGGCCGCCTTCACGAAGCTACCCGCCTCGACCACGGCGGTGAACACCCGCATTTCTTCGAATCGGTCCATATTCAACACCGTACTGGAACAATGCATCCACGAACCAGCTATTTATCTCGCTTCAACACACTATTACAGTGAGATCACCCTCGACGGTCGCCGCAAGCGACCTGCCTCACTTAAGGATTTTTTCATGTCTACCCAGCCTACCCTGTTTGTATCGCACGGCGCACCAACTTTCGCGCTGGAGCCGGGTCGCGCGGGGGCCCTGCTGACCGCTCTGGGGCAGCGCCTGCCCCGGCCTGCCGCCGTACTGATTGTCTCGCCACACTGGATGACGCCGGGCCTGGCATTGACCGCCGCTCACCGCCCGCGCACCATCCATGATTTCGGCGGATTTCCGGCGGAGCTCTATGCCCTGCAATACCCCGCCGCCGGCGACCCCGCGCTTGCAGCGCGCGTGGCCGATCTGCTGGCAGCCGAGGGGCAAGCCGCACTGCTGGACCCCGACCGCGGCCTGGACCACGGTGCCTGGGTGCCTCTGATGCACCTGTACCCGCGGGCCGACGTGCCGGTCGTGCAGTTGTCGATGCCCGCCACCCTGGATGCCGCCGGGGCCTGGGCCCTGGGACGCAGCCTGGCGCCTCTGTCGACCGCGGGGGTGCTCATCGTGGGATCGGCAGCCTGACGCACAACCTGTATGAATTCCGCCAGGCCGGCGCCGAGGACCAGGGATATGTCCGGGCGTTCACTGACTGGGCGCGCGCCGCGGTGCGGGCCGGCGACCATGAGGCCCTGGTGGGTTACCTGCATGCAGCACCGCAGCCTCGCCGGGCGCACCCGACCCCCGAGCACTATCTGCCGCTGCTGATCGCGGCAGGAGCCGCCGCGCCCCAGGCCGAAGTCGACATACTGGACGGCGGCATTACCCATGGCGTGCTGTCGATGGACGCTTACCTGTTCAAGGCGCCCGAGACCCCGTAACCGGGATCGACGACACGGCGGCATTGTCGCGCAGCCAGCGCAACGTCTTCTGCCCGGCCCGCCCGTCGGGGTCAAGCCCGGCCTGGCGTTGTACGGCTTGCAAAGCCTCGCGCGTACGCGAGCCGATCAGCCCATCGGGCTTGCCGATGTCGAAACCCCGGGCGATCAGCAGCGACTGCAGCTCGCGCCGTTCGGCGCGTGACAGGCCGGCGTCATCGGTGGGCCAGGCGCGAACGAACGGGCCGCCGCCGCGAAGCCGGTCGGACAGATGGGCGATGGCCAGCGCATAACTCTCGGCCGCATTGTAGGAATACAACGCGTCGAAGTTGCGCGTGACCAGAAAGGCCGGCCCCTGGGGCCCGGCCGGCAGCAACAGGCCGGCCTGCAGTTCGCCGGCGGGCAGGGGCTGCCCATCGACGCGTGTGAGGCCCTGCGCCGCCCACGCAGACATGGAACGCTTGTTGCGCCGACCGGCGCCGCTGGTATCGATGCCGGCCGGCAGGCGCACCTCAAACCCCCACGGCATTCCGGGCTTCCATCCGGCCTTGCTGAGGAAGTTGGCGGTGGACGCGAGCGCGTCGGGCACGCTGTCGACCAGGTCGCGGCGTCCATCGCCGTCGAAATCCACCGCCAGGCGCAGATAGGTGGAAGGCATGAACTGCGTCTGGCCGAACGCGCCGGCCCACGAGCCGTTCAGGCGTTCGGGCCTGACGTGCTCTTGCTGGATGATTTTCAGGGTGGCGAAGAACTCGCCACGGAAATAGTTCTGGCGGCGCCCGAAGCACGACAGCGTCGACAACGACGTCAACAATGGCCGCCCGCCCAGCTGCCGGCCAAAATTGCTTTCAACGCCCCAGACCGCCACCACGGTGGCCGGGTCGACGCCGAATTGCTGCTGCGCTCGCGTCAGTTCGGACTGCCACTGCTGCAAGGCCTGGCCGCCGTCGGCAATGCGTTCGTCGTCGACCAGCGCAGCGAGGTAGTCCCAGATGGGCGTCTTGAACTCCGGCTGCGCGTCCAGCGATGCGATCACGCTCATGTCGGGTTGCAGCCCCCGCGTATGCGTGTCGTACGTAAGGGCGGACACTCCCTGCTTGAGCGCCTGGCCGCGCAACTGGGCGATGCAATCGGCGTAGGTGGTGGTGTCGGCTGGCGACACGGCCGGGGACGCGGGCGCCGCGTGCGTCGCACCTGCGCAGAGGGTTAGGCTGAGCCAGAAAGCGTATGGGAATTTCATGGCCTGATTCTAAAGCAGGCAATCGCGGGCGAGGCCTGCGTGCGGCGGGCTCTGGTATCGCGCTGTAACGGGGCGACTAGGAATGCTGCAACGCCTGCAGTTCGGCCTCGTCGAACCCCGCCTGGCGGCGTGCGTCGAGGTTGAAGGGACCGCGCAGGCGCGGCGCACCGTAGCGGACAGCCAGTTCGGCATAGCTGCGCAAGGGATCCAGGCCGCGCTGCGCGCACAAATGCCGATACCAGCGGTTGCCGATCGCGACGTGGCCGATCTCGTCACGCAGGATGATGTCGAGAATCGCCGCGCCCGGTTCGTCGCCCGCGCCCGCCAGCTTGTCGCGGATCAGCGGCGATGCATCGAGGCCGCGCGCCTCGAGCGTGCGCGGCACCAGGGCCAGTCGCGCCAGCAGGTCATCGCGAGTTTTCTCCGCCATTTCCCACAGGCCGTTATGCGCCGGAAAATCGCCGTACGCATACCCCAGCGTGCCCAGATGGTCGTTCAGGAGCTCGAAGTGATAGGCCTCCTCGCGGGCCACCCGCAGCCAGTCCCTGTAGTAGGCATCCGGCATGCCGTCGTAGCGCCACACCGCGTCCAGCGCCAGGTTGATCGCATTGAACTCGATATGCGCCAGCGCGTGCAGCAAGGCGGCCCGGCCTTCGGTCGACTGCACCGAGCGCTGTTTCACCTGGGAAGGCGGCACGAGCGGCGGAGCGTCGGGCCGGCCCGGTAGCCCCGGAGGCGGGCTGAGGACCGCAGCGGCCTCGACCGGCAGGGTATCGTCGATGACACGGACGGCGGCCAGCTTGTCGGGCCAGCGGCAGGCGCCCAGCGCCGCCAGTGCAAGTCGGCGGACGGAAGGGGAAGAACTCATGGCAGCACGAAGAACGGATGTGACGCCAGACTTTATCATTGCGACATGAGCACACCAGCCCGTCTCGCCATAGAAACCTCGCTATCCCGGATAGACGCACAGCAATGGAACGCGCTGGCGGGCGCGCAGCCCTTCGTGCAACACGCATTCCTGAGCGCGCTGCATGACACCGGTTGCGCTGCGCCGTCCACCGGCTGGGCCCCGTATTACCTGGTGCTGCGACGCGGCGACCGGCTGGCAGGCGCCGCGCCCCTTTACCTGAAAACCCATTCGCGTGGCGAATATGTATTCGATTACGCCTGGGCGGACGCATTCGAACGCCACGGGCTGCGCTATTACCCCAAGCTGGTGGCGGCCGTACCGTTCACGCCGGTGGGCGGGCCGCGTCTGCTGGCCGCCACGCCGTCCGACCGCCAGGCACTCGCACGAGGCCTGATCGAACTCGCGCAAAGCCTCAAGGTGTCGTCGCTGCATGTGTTGTTTCCGGGCGAAGAAGACCTGGCCGCATTGCGCGAGACCGGCTATATGGTGCGCGAGGGGGTGCAGTTCCACTGGAGCAACGCTGACTATGCACGGCTGGAGGATTTTCTTGCGGCGCTCAACCACGAAAAGCGCAAGAAGATCCGCCAGGACCGCAAGAAGGTGCAGGCGGCAGGCGTGAGATTTCGCTGGCTGAGCGGCGCGCAGATCGACGACGACGCCCTCGCCTTCTTCTACCGCTGCTACCGCCACACCTATTTCACGCATGGCAATCCACCCTATCTGACCGAGGCGTTTTTCCAGCGCCTGCGCGCCCGGATGCCCGACGCGCTGGTGCTCATCGTGGCGGAGCGCGACGGCGAGCCGATCGCCGCGGCCCTGAATGTGCAAGGCGGCGACACGCTGTACGGACGCTATTGGGGCGGGCTGGACTTCGTGTCCGGGCTGCACTTCGAGACCTGCTATGTGCAGTCAATTGAGTACTGCATCCGGCATGGCCTCGCACGATTCGAGGGCGGCGCGCAGGGCGAGCACAAAATGGCTCGCGGCCTGCTGCCCACGCCCACCTGGTCGGCGCACTGGGTGGCCGACCCGCGATTCGCGCAAGCCATTGAAGATTTCCTGGAACGCGAAACCGAGGCCGTGGACGACTACCTGGGCGAGCTCGAGGCTCACACCCCGTTCCGACGCGCTTACAGAAAATGATCCAGCAGGCGGCGGCTATGCCTGTCCAGCGCTGTCAGATCACGCACCAGGTAATGGATGCCGTTGCTGTCCGAGATGAGCAGCATGGAGCCCGCCAGCCGGCGGATATCTTCTTCGCCCTTCAGCGTGAATTCGGTGGGGCCACGATCGGTCTGCACTTGCCATACTGAGGGCGTCGCTGCCCTCGAGACCATGTCGATGCGGTGGATCTCGGGCATGAATTCGCGACTGGCCAGTGCGGCCTCGAGCTGCTCACGCAAATCCGCGGGCAGATGCTGCAAGCTGTCGAGCCAGAGCAGCTCGTGGCCATCGGCACTGACGACCGAAACCCCATCGCCGGGCGCACTGATGGGAAAGGCGCGCAATACCTGCACACCCTCGCAGGGCGGTGAGTCCGCGGCCTGGTACACCCAGCGGCCCTGGCCGTTGCGATAAAGCCGGAATGCGTGATGGTTCATGGCGTAACCGCGCCTGCTTCCGGGCCCAGCGCGATGGCCTCATCATCGTCGACGCCTGCGTCGAGCAAGTCGGCTTCGCCAGCGCGCGCCTGCGCCTGATACAGACGATAGTACGCGCCCTCGACGGCCATCAGCGCCTCGTGCCTGCCCTGCTCGATGATGCGTCCGTGGTCCATCACCACCAGGCGGTCGGCGCGGCGCAGCGTGCTGAGCCGGTGAGCGATGGCGATGGTCGTCCGACCACGCACGAGATTGTCCAGCGCCCTCTGGATTTCTTTCTCGGTCGTCGTGTCTACCGATGAGGTGGCCTCATCCAGGATCAGAATGCGCGGGTCGATGAGCAGCGCCCGGGCGATGGAAATACGCTGGCGCTCGCCGCCCGACAGGGCCTGGCCGCGCTCGCCCACCAGCGAGTCGTAGCCGTGCGGCAGGCGCAGGATGAATTCGTGCGCATGGGCGGCGCGCGCGGCGGCGACGATATCGGCCCTGCTGGCCTGGGGCCTGCCGTAGGCGATGTTCTCGGCGATCGTGCCGAAGAACAGAAAGGGCTCCTGCAGCACCAGCCCGATATTGCGGCGGTAATCGGCAATGCGCAGATTCCGGATGTCGACGCCGTCGACCAGAATCGCGCCTTCCGATACATCGTAGAAGCGGCATATCAGGTTGATCAGCGTGCTTTTGCCCGACCCGCTGTGCCCGACCAGCCCTATCATTTCGCCCGGCGCGATATCCAGGTCAAGCTGATGGATGACCGAGCGGTTACCGTAGCGGAAGCCGACGCGCCGCAGCTGGATGCGGCCTTCCACGGGATTCAGGCGCGCGGGCGCGGCAGGTTCGGGCACCGTGGACACATGGTCGAGAATATCGAAGATGCGCTTGGCGCCCGCGGCCGCCTTCTGCGTCACCGAAACGATACGGCTCATCGAGTCCAGGCGCGTGTAGAAGCGGCCGATATACGCCAGGAAGGCGGCAAGCACGCCCACGGTTATCTGCTTATTTGAAACCTGCCAGATGCCGAACACCCACACTACCAGCAGGCCGATTTCCGTCAGCAACGTGACCGTCGGCGAAAACAGCGACCACAGGCTGTTCACGCGGTCATTCACTTCGAGGTTGCGATTGTTTGCCGCGCGGAATCGCTGCACTTCGCGCTTTTCCTGGGCGAATGCCTTCACCACGCGTATGCCCGGTATGGTGTCGGCCAGCACGTTGGTGACGTCAGCCCAGATGCGGTCGACCTTCTCGAAGCCATGACGCAGCCGATCGCGCACTGCGTGGATCATCCACACGATGAACGGCAGGGGCGCGAGCGTGACCAGGGCCAGCCACGGATTGATGGACACCAGGATGGCTGCCGTCATGGCGATCATGAGCACATCGGTGGCGAAGTCGAGCAGGTGCAACGAGAGGAAGATGCAGATACGGTCGGTCTCGCTGCCGATGCGCGACATCAGGTCGCCGGTGCGCTTGCCGCCGAAGTACTGCAATGGCAACTGCTGCAGGTGTTCATACGTGGTCGTGCGCAGGTCGGCGCCTATGCGTTCGCTGACCCAGGCCAGGATGTAGGTCCTTGCCCAGCCCAGGCCCCAGGCCAATGCGGCCGACACGAGCAGGCCTGCCAGATACAGACGCACCAGCCCGTAGTCGATGGGCTCGCCGTTCTGGAAAGGTATCAGCACCTTGTCCATCAGGGGCATGGTCAGGTATGGCGGGACCAAGGTGGCGGCGGTGGCCAGGATGGTCAGGATGAAGCCTGCCGACAGCGCGCCCCGGTAAGGGCGCGCGAAGCGCCACAGCCGCAACAGCGCCCACGTGGAAACCGGCCGCGCAGGGTCGTCCGCGCAAGCCGAACAATCGGCCTCGCCGGCCGGCAACGGCAGATGGCAGGCGGGGCACGCCGGGGCTTGGGCGATCTCGCCGGCCTGCAGGGCCTGGAACCGGGCCTGCAGGCGCAGGGCCGCGGGGTTGCGCGCCAGGGTGAACCGCCATTCGGCCAGGCAAGCTGCGCCATCGTTCAATTCCAGCGTGGCGGCGCCGGCGTGGTCATGCAGGTGCAGGCGTGTGCCGGGCGCATGGGGCCACTCTTGCCAGCCGCCGTGTTGCCCGTCTGCCGCCAGCAGCCGCCGGTTGGTCAGCACCACCCAGCCGGGCCGGAACGCCAGTTGTGCATCGAGATCGGTATCGAGCCTGGCGAGGACGGCTTCTTCAGATGCCAGCGATAGCGGCGGCGCGTCCGGGACGAGTCGGCCTGGCGCGGAAACGCCGGAAACGAGCAATTTTCTGTTCATGGATGGCGATCTGCCATGACCGCGTTGTCGGCTCTGCCGAACGTGTCCCTTCCTTACAACAGCGCGAGTTTATCGGCGCGTGAAGGCGGCGTATAGTAGCAGCCGGTTACGCCCATTTCCATTCTAGGAATCCAACCGCCCACGCCTCGGCCTGCTTTCTGCCCGACACCCCCGCCCGCTCGCCTGCGGGGCTTCCTGTCTGCCGACGCGCCTACTCCAACTAAAACATGAAAGACAAAGACATTGAATTGCTCGATGTCGTGGCTCTGCGCGGCCCGAACATTTGGACATACCGCCCCGTGCTCGAAGCCTGGGTGGACATAGGCGCCCTTGAAGACTGTCCGTCGAACACCATTCCGGGGTTCTACGAACGCCTGTCGAGCTGGCTGCCCGGTCTTATCGAGCACCGCTGCAGCCCGGGCGTGCGCGGCGGATTCCTGCAACGCCTGCGCGAGGGCACCTGGCCCGGGCATATTCTCGAGCATGTCACCCTCGAACTGCAGACCCTGGCGGGCTTGCCGGGCGGCTTCGGCAAGGCACGCGAAACGTCCAGGCGCGGGGTGTACAAGGTGGTGGTGCGCGCGTGGCAGGAGCAGGTCACGCGGGCGGCGCTGGAGCAGGCTCGCGACCTGGTCATGGCGTGCATCGAAGACCGTACTTACGACGTGGCCGCAGCCGTCTCCAGGCTGCGCGAACTTGCCGATCGCCATTGCCTGGGGCCCAGCACGGCGTGCATCGTCGATGCCGCCGACGACCGCGACATCCCTTGCATACGCCTGTTCGAAGGCAACCTGGTGCAATTCGGCTACGGTTCGCGCCAGCGTCGCATCTGGACGGCCGAGACCGATCGCACCAGCGCCATTGCGGAAGGTATATCGCGCGATAAAGACCTGACCAAGAGGCTGCTGTCCGAATGCGGCGTGCCGGTGCCCGAAGGCCGCCACGCCGACAGCCCGCACGACGCCTGGCAGGCCGCCCGGGACATCGGCCTGCCGGTCGTCGTGAAGCCGCGCGACGGCAACCATGGCCGCGGGGTGTTCACCAACCTGGCCACCGAGGCCGAAGTGCTGGCGGCCTACGCCGTCGCCGTGGAAGAAGGCAGTGGCGTGCTGGTGGAACGTTTCGTACCCGGCAACGAACACCGTTTGCTGGTGGTGGGCGACAAACTGGTTGCCGCCGCGGCCGGCGAACCGGCATGGGTCACCGGCGATGGCCGACACACCGTGGCGCAGCTGGTGGAGCTCCAGATCAACAGCGACCCCCGCCGGGGCCGCACCGAGAGTCACCCGCTCAACAAAGTGCGCATTGACTCGGCGGCGCGGCTCGAACTGCAGCGCCAGTCGCTGCAGGCCGACAGCGTGCCGTCCGCCGGGCGGAGGGTGCTGATCCAGCGCAACGGCAATGTGGCGTTCGACGTCACCGAGCGCGTGCATCCCGACACCGCGGCCACGGTCGTCCTGGCCGCACGCGTAGTCGGGCTGGACGTGGCGGGCGTCGATCTGGTTGTCGAAGACATCGCTCGGCCACTGCAGCACCAGGGAGGCGCCATCGTCGAAGTGAACGCCGGCCCCGGCCTGTTGATGCACCTGCGCCCGGCCGACGGCCCGCCACGTCCGGTCGGGCGAGCCATCGTCGACCACCTCTTTCCCCAGGCCGACGACGGCCGTATTCCCGTCGTGGGCATCACCGGGACCAACGGCAAGACCGTCGTCGCCAGGCTGATCGCTCGGCTGTTGAACTTGTCAGGGATGCACACAGGGTTGGCCTGCAGCGAAGGGCTGTATCTGGGCGCCCGGCTGGTCCAGGGCGGCGACCAGGCCGACTGGGCCGGGGGACGCCGGTTGCTGATGAACCGCAGCGTGGATGCTGCCGTCATCGAGAACGGCAGCGCCGTCATTCTCGGGCAGGGCTTGTGCTACGACCGTTGCCATGTGGGCGTAGTGACCAATCTTGGACACGGAGACCACCTGGGCGACTTCGACATTCAGGACGTCGATCGGCTGGCGACGGTATTCCGAACCCAGGTCGACGTGGTGCTGCCGGCTGGCGTCGCGGTGCTCAACGCCAATGATGCCGAGGTCGCCGCCATGGCGCCGCTGTGCGACGGCGACGTTATTCTGTTCGGCACTGATCCGACGCTGCCGGCGCTCGCTGCGCACCTTGAACAAGGCCGGCGGGCAGTTTTTCTGCGCGCGGGCGCCATCGTGCTGGCAACGGGCGCCCGCGAGGCGGCCCTGGCCGACATCACGGCGGCGCCGCTCACGCACGGCGCGCGCGTGGGCTTCCAGATCGAGAACGTACTGGCTGCGGTGGCCGCGGCCTGGGCGCTCGGCGTCCCCGAACCCATCATCCGGGCTGGCATCGAAGCGTTCGACAGTGACCAGGCTGACGCCCCGTGGCAATTCACGGTGTTCGAAAGGGGCGGCGCCACGGTGGTCGTAGACGCCGCCCACAATGCCTCGGCCCTGCAGGCGCTGCTGGAATCGGCTGAGCGCTTTCCCGCCACCCGACGGTGCGCAGTCTATGCGGCGGGCGCCGACCGCCGTGATGCCGACCTGATCGAGCAGGGCCGGCTACTCGCCAGCGGGTTCGATCGCATCGTGCTGTACGACGACACCACGGTCGCCAGCCGGCGACCGGCGGGCCAGGCTCGCGCGCTGTTGCGCCAGGGCGTCGGGCAACCTGGCCGAGCCGTCGCGGTGCAAGACGAGCCGGATCACGGGCGGGCCATCGACGCGGTGCTCCGGGACATCCTTCCCGGCGACTTCGTGCTGCTTCAATCCGACGAAGCGAATTCCGGCCCCACCATCGACCGCGTGCGCCGCTGGATCCAACAATAACCAAGCCAGGAAATCTCGCCATGGAAGTCACCCGTATCCGGGCGCTGCGCGGCCCCAATCTGTGGAGCCGGAACACCGCGATCGAAGCCATCGTCGCCTGCACCGATCGCGAATGTGCGATAGACGACTACCTGCCCGATGTCGAAGCCCGCCTGCGTGCGCGCTTCCCGCAGACAGGGCGGCTGCGTCCCGATGGCCAGCAGGGCGCACTGTCGATTGCGCATATCCTGCAAGCCACCGCCCTCGCCTTGCAAGCCCACGCCGGATGCCCGGTCACGTTTGGCCGCACGGCAGCCACGGTCGAGCCCGGCGTGTTCCAGGTGGTGGTGGAATACACCGAAGAAGCCGTGGGCCGGCTGGCCATGGAACTGGCCGGGCAACTTGTACAGTCCGCGCTGGACAATACCTCGTTCGATCTGCCCGACGCCCTGGCGCGCCTGCGCGAGCTCGATGAAGACGTACGCCTGGGCCCGAGCACAGGCGCCATCGTTCAAGCGGCGCTTGCCCGCAACATTCCCTTCCGCCGCCTGACCGAAGGCAGCATGGTGCAGTTTGGATGGGGCAGCCGCCAGCGGCGCATTCAGGCCGCCGAAACCGATGCCACCAGCGCCATCGCGGAATCCATCGCGCAAGACAAGGACCTGACCAAAATGCTGCTGGACGCGGCCGGAGTTCCGGTCCCGCTGGGGCGATCGGTCGGCAGCGCAGAAGCGGCCTGGGATGCGACTCGCGAACTGGGCGGCCCCGTGGTGGTCAAGCCGCGCGATGGCAGCCAGGGGCGCGGCGTGGCCGTCAATGTCCATACGCGCGAGCAGGTGCTGGCGGCTTACCAGGCGGCGGCTGACATCAGCAATGAAGTCATTGTCGAGCGCTACATACCGGGCCACGATTTCCGCCTGCTGGTCGTGGGTGACAAGCTGGTGGCCGCCGCCCGCCGCGACCCTCCCCAGGTCACCGGCGACGGCACGCAGACCATCCGGGAGCTGGTCGAACAGGTGAACGCAGACCCGCTGCGCGGCGACGGCCATGCGACGTCACTGACCAAGATTCGCTTCGACGACATCGCCCTGGCCACATTACAGAATCAGGGCTATCAGGCCGACTCCGTGCCACCCGCCGGCGCGCTGGTGGCGCTGCGGCACAATGCCAACCTGAGCACCGGCGGCGCCGCCACCGACGTTACCGACGAAGTGCATCCCGAAATGGCCGCGCGCGCGGTCACCGCTGCGCGCATGGTCGGGCTCGACATATGCGGCGTAGACATCGTTGCAACCACAGTGCACCTGCCTCTCGAGGAACAACAGGCGGGCGTGGTCGAGGTCAATGCCGCGCCGGGCCTGCGCATGCACCTGAGCCCGTCGTTCGGCAAGGGACGCGCGGTGGGCGACGCCATCATTGGCAGCATGTTCGGCGAGGGCGACGACGGACGCATTCCCGTGGTGGCCGTGGCAGGCACCAACGGCAAAACCACGACCGTGAGGCTGACGGCGCATCTGCTCGCAAGCGCCGGCAAGCGCGTCGGCATGACGAATTCCGATGGCGTCTACATCGGTGCGCGTTGCATCGACACCGGTGACTGCAGCGGGCCGCGCAGCGCGCGGCGGGTGCTCGCCCACCCGGGCGTGGACGCGGCCGTGTTCGAGACAGCGCGGGGGGGCATTCTGCGTGAAGGCCTGGCGTTCGACCGGTGCGACGTCGCGATCGTGACCAACCTGGGCATGGGCGACCACCTGGGCCTGGGGTACATCAGCACCGTGGAAGACCTGGCCGTGGTCAAACGCGTCATCGTGCAGTATGTGCACGCCGGGGGCACGGCGGTGCTGAACGCGGCCGATCCCATCGTGGCCGATATGGCCGCCGCCTGCCCCGGAGCGGTGGCCTTCTTTTCCAGCGACGCCGCGCATCCGATCATCGGCACGCATCGCGCCCAGGGACACCGCGTGGTGTACCGCGATGCGTCGGCGATCGTGGCCGCGCAAGGCCCGACAGAAGTGCGTATCGAACTGGCCGACATTCCGCTGACGCATGGCGGCGCCATACCGTTCCAGGTCGAGAACGCCATGGCAGCCACCGCGGCGGCCTGGGCACTTGGTATCGACTGGAACGTAATCCGCCAGGGGCTGGGAAGCTTCATCAGCGATTCGCGTACCGTCCCGGGCCGGTTCAACGTGTTCGACTATCGCGGCGCCACCCTCATTGCCGACTACGGCCACAATCCGGACGCCATTCAGGCGCTGGTGCACGCGGTCGACAGAATGCCCGCGAAGCGACGCACCGTGGTCATCAGCGGCGCGGGCGACCGCCGCGACGAAGATCTGCGGCGCCAGACCGAAATCCTGGGGACCGCGTTCGATGCGGTGGTGCTTTACGAAGACCAATGCCAGCGAGGCCGGGCCGATGGCGAAGTCCTGGCCCTGCTGAAGCAAGGTCTTGCGCAGGCGTCCCGCACGCAGCATGTGGAAGAGATCCGTGGAGAATTCCTGGCGATCGACACCGCATTGGCCCGCCTTTCGCCCGGTGATCTCTGTCTGGTGCTCGTCGACCAGGTAGAGGCCGCGCTGGCGCATCTGCAGAACCGTGTGGCGGACGCAATGGCCCCGGCCAACCGCGCCTGAGGCACGCACGGGGCGGTTTGCCGGTCCGCAGGCGTCCCCCACGCCACCCCGTGCCGGGGCGCACTGCGCCCTTGGCGCGTGCTTCGTTTTGCATGGCGGTTACCACGCCCCATCAAAGCGGGTCAAAACATTACTTAACTGTAACTCCGCTTGCAGCATCACTGCCTGCGCGCGTCGGCACGGGCGTGGCCTCCAGGCCGCTTACATTTATGTACAGCCTGGTTTGACACCTTTTTGGGAGGCTCGTAGGGTATCTACACGCTCACAACCAAAAGGAGTCAGCACCATGAACAACGACATCGTTGCAGGCAAGTGGAAGCAACTGACCGGTAAAGCGAAGGCAGCGTGGGGTGACCTCACCGACGACGAACTGACCCGCACCGAAGGCAACGCAGAGCGGCTGGCCGGTTTGATCCAGGAGCGCTACGGCAAGACTAAGGAGGAAGCCGAGAAAGAGGTCCGGGCCTTTTTTGATTCCAACCCCTGATCGCAATTCCATTCGAGGAGAGCCGATATGCTGTACTACGCCGCCGTTTTCTTCGTCATTGCAATCATCGCTGCCGTACTCGGTTTCGGGGGCATTGCATCCGGCGCTGCCGGCATCGCGAAGATTCTCTTCTTCGTGTTTCTGATATTGGCGCTGCTGTCCATTCTTAGTGGCGCTTTCAGGAAGAAATAGCTGCCGGGCGGTGGCGCGGGAGCGCCGCCGCCATACCGGCTGGCAACAATAAGGAGAACCCAATGCAAACGCGCAAATTTCTCATCGCGACGGCGCTGGGCACCAGTGTGCTCTTCGGGTCGGCAGCCTACGCCACCCAGGCGGATGCGCCCAAGCAGTCGATGGGCGACTACGCCTCCGATGCCGTCATTACCACCAAGGTGAAAGCCGCCTATGTCGCCGACGACATTCTGAGTGCGCTGGATATTGCCGTGGAAACCAATGAGGGCGTCGTTACCCTGACGGGCACGGTCGGCACCGAGGCCGAAACTGAGCAGGCCGCTCGCGTGGCTCGCGACGTCGAGGGCGTCAAGCAGGTGCAGAACAACATCAAGATCGACCCGGCCAAGGCCAAGGCCAAGTAGTCGCGCGTCTAATGCTGCGGCAGGCTGATGACACCCCTGCCCAGTTCGATCACACTTCCCCCCACACGGATCGCGCCATCGCGATCTACGTCGAGAAACAGGCGGCACGGGCGACCGATCTGGTCGCCCTGATGCACGACGACTCTCGTATCGTCCGCGCCTCGCAACCAGAGCCAGCCGCCCAGGTTCGCGCAGGCCGATCCGGTTCCCGGGTCTTCGGTCACCCCTCCTCCTTCCTTGGTGAAGAAATAGCGGGCGTGCACAACGCGTCGCTCGCCGGCCGCGGGCGCCTCCTCGAACGCGAAGACATAGGCCGTCTTACGGCCCAGGCTGCTGGGTTGCCAGCGATGCAACTGGGCGCTGTCGGGCTGCGCACGCCGCACGGCCTCAGGGGATTTCAGCGGAATCAGCAACTGGTCGGCGCCCGTGTCGACCCACTGCGGTGCGTCGGCCAGGTCATCGGGCCACAGACCCAGCTGCGCGGCGATCTCTTCCGCCGGCAGCGACGCGGGCGCGCTGCGCGGCGAGCCGCCGGAAGGGGCAGTGAACGTCCAGGTATTACCCCGCGCCTGCACCGGCACGACGCCGGCCAGGAATTCGAGGGTCAGCGCATCGCCCGTGCCGGCGAGTTCGCGCACCACCTGTGCGGTGCCCAGCGTGGGATGGCCCGCGAAGCGCATTTCGTATCCGGGCGTATAGATGCGTACCCGCGCCGACGCATCGGCGCTCGGCAGAATAAAAGTGGTCTCCGACAAATTGAACTGGCGTGCCAGGTCGAGCATGGTTCGCTCATCGAGACCGCGAGCGTCTTCAAAGACGCACAGGGGATTGCCGCCGAAGGTCGTTTCGGCGAATACATTCAGCAAGCGGAAGGCGTAGTCGGGCATACGATGCGCAAAGTGGCAGGCGACGCACCATGATAGCGCGCGTCACGCCATCTACCAGACTGCGAAAAACAGCACCCATGCGATGCACAGGGGCACCAGCCCCAAGGCCACAAGCAGCCAGGCCCCCAATCTGCGCAGCCATGACACAGCGCGCTGATCCAGCAGGCGCCAGCCCAGTCGCAGCGACCATGCCACCGCCAGCGTCAGCAAGACAAAGCGAGCAGGATCGGCCCACGACGTCGACACGCCTTCGTGGCCAAGCAAGTTCACGGTAGTGGCCGACAGGCCGAGGAACACCCCCACGCCTGCTACCGGAATGAACGCCTGCGCGAGCTTGTGCAGGCCGCCCGCCCGCGCTTCGGAAGCAGCGCAAGGCGCAAGGCGGTTGGCCGCCCATAATGCGGCGTACGCCGCGCCCCCGACGAAGAGCGTGGAGCCGGCGACGAACAACAGAATGCCGGCGCCGTCCAGCCAGGAAAAGCTGTCGTTCATTTCGGGATAGTGGGTCAGGATGAACCACGGCGCGTTGTCGAGCAGGGGCCAGAGGATGTCGTGTTCGACCAGCCACGTGGCCGCGGCTTGTTTCAGCGTCACGAACCATGGGCTGGCGCTCCAGAGGAAGGCGCCGATGGCCACGCCCATCAGGCCAAAGCAGATCAACGCGGTCTGCCAGCCGTCGCCCGTTGCCACGTGCAGGATCTCGGTTTCCGGCGAGCGCGGCGTCAGCGCGATGGCGCCTCGGTAACCGCTGCATCGCCCGCATACATGGCAGTCGCCCGCGCCTTGCATGTGGCGCAGCGGCACGAGCGGCGCGCAATTGACGGGCTCGATGCGTATCACCGGATGGCGCCAGGCTTGCTCGTCCACCTTGAAATGCCATGGAGCCAGCTTGGCAAGCAGGTTGAACACGCCATTCACGGGGCACAGGTACTTGCACCACACGCGCTTGCTGCGTCCGTAGCGCCATCCCACCACGATGGCGGCCAGGGTGGAGCCCCCGAGCACCGCCAGGACCGCCAACGGGTATTGGTACACACTGACCAGCTGCCCATAGATGGTAGTGATGGCGAAGGCGACGAACGGCCAGCCACCCCAACGCATCCATTTTGGAATCGAGCGTCCCTGGCCGCGTTCGCTCGCCCATTCGGTCAGCATGCCCTCCGGGCAAAGCCAGCCGCACCAGGCGCGTCCCAGCAACGGGATGGACACCAGCACGAAGGGCCACCATATTCCCCAGAAGGCGAACTGCGCGATGACCGTAAGATTGTTGAACACCGACGCCGTGGAACCGGGCAGCGGCAGCAGTGGGGGCACGATGAGCAGGAACGCATACACGCACACGACGCCCCATTGCAGCCGGCGCAGCAGCGCGGCGTGGTCGCGCAGGAAATCAGCAAAGCGGACGGCGTAGCGCCCGAGTACGGCTGTCATGATCAACCTTCACCAACCGAGGCCGGCGCGGATGCCTGCCCTTGAAACCGGGAACGGGTCATGCCGGCACCGGGGCAACGGCCGTACGCCCGGCGCGCCGCAGCAGGTGCCACGCCAAGCCCCAATAGGCCAGCCACAGCAGCAACGAAGTCAGCGCGGGATAGGCACGGTAACCGGCGAAATCGGCCAGCACCTTGCCCACGCCGCGGCTGTCGTCGAGCAGGCCCGAGCTGTCCCAGACCGGATCGATGAGGGTGGGCAACACGCCCAGGGAAATCAGGCGATCGAGCCCGCCGACGAGCAGCGCGCCCGCCAGCAGCAGCAGCAGGACCTCGGTCAGGCGGAAAAAACTGCGCCAGGTGATGAGCCTTCCGCCCAATTGCAGCAGCCAGAAAGTGAGCAGCGCGATGGCGAAGCCGGCGACCCCGGCCAATGCCAGCAGGGCGACGTCAGCGCCCTGCCCCGCAGCGACGCTGCCATACACGAACACGACGGTTTCGCTGCCTTCCCGAGCCACGGCAATCGCCACCAGCATCAGCAGGCCCCACCAGTTGTCCTGGGCCACCGACGCGCTGGCCCCCGCCCGCAGCTCGGCCCCGAGCGTGCGACCGTGGCGCCTCATCCAGACCACCATCTGCAGCACCAGACCGCAGGCCACCAGTGACATGCCAGCCTGGAACCACTCCTGGCCTTCATCGCTGAGCCATGACGACACGCCCAGCAGCACCAGCGCCAGGGCTACGGCCAAGGCCAGGCCGCACGCCACGCCTCCCCATAGATAGGGCAGGCCGCGCCGCCCGCCGGGGCTGGCGCCCAGCCAGGAATACAGAATGCCCACGATGAGAAGGGCTTCGACACTTTCGCGCCAAACGATGAAAAGTACCTGTTCCATGTAGACGCCGTATCAGTCTTTGGGTAGCACCACCAGCGTGCCGCGCACGTTCTGGTGGAAGTCGTCGAAGAATGGATATTCGCCGGGCCGCGAGATGGTGATCACGACGAACGAGCGGACGCCCGGACCCATGACCTTCTCTTTGCGCAAAGGGATGCTTTCGAATTCGACGGGCTCGTGGCTTTCATTGACGAGCTCGATCTTGAAGCGGCCCGCCGGCACCTCGAGCCTGGCCGGTTCGAAGGTGCCGTCGGGCTTGAACGCAAGCCTGAACGTGGGCAGTTCGGCTCTGGCCGGACCGGCCAGCAGCGCGCTGGCGCATAGCACCAAGACCCCCAGCCGTGCACGGCGCCCGCGCACGATCAGTAACCGCCCTTCTTGCCCGTGCCGGCGTACACGAACTCGTACTCAAGGCTGAATGGCTCGAACCAGGGGCCCACACCCGTTTCTTTATCGGTGTGGCGACCGAAATGGCTCATCTTGTCGTGCCCGGGCGGCAGGATGGTGTACTTCAGCTTGTATTTGCCCGGCCCCTCGAGCTTGACGTTGTCGCCATAATGCGGCCCGTCGTTGGCAACCATGGGCATGAACGTACCCTGGTCTACCTTGGCGCTGCCGGACTTCTGGATTTCGTACTTCACGACCAGGTACGGCACCCATTCGCCTTCGGGGAAACCCGTTTTATTGTCGGCCGTGGCGTGGATGTCGGCCTCGAGGTGCACGTCGGAATCTTTGGCCGGACGCATCATGCCCGGCGGGTCCATTTCGATCGGCTGCAGATAGACCGCGCCGATTTCCATGCCGCCCTTCTGGGTGGGTTCGCCGATGGGATATTCGAGGGCCAGTGCAGTGCCCGACAAAGTCAGGCCTGCGGCCAGCGCCAGGACGTTTTTCAGCATAGGTGGAGCCTTGAGAAACAGAAGAAGAAAAAACGGCGCCCTAAACAAGAACCGTTTTCATTACTGTATCTCGAACCCCCTGACAGGCTCCTGACATATCGCAAGCCGCGCAATTATTGCGTGGCCGGGCGCTGGCGCAGCGCCCCTGCAAGGCCTATTTGCGGTTGCCGCCCGGCGCGCCGCCCGCTTGGGTAAACGGAAAGCTGGAGAACATGGCGCGTGTCTGATCCTGCATCTGGTCCTGCATCTGCACGAACAGGTTTTTGCTTTGATCGATGTAGTTGTTCATCATGTTCTGCAGCATGGGCGTTTGCACGTTCATGAACTGCGCCCAGGCTTCGGGGCCGAACTGGCTGCCGTACAGGCCCTTAGACTGCTCGGCCATGCGCTGCTGGATTTCCATGAATGCCTGGATGTTCTTTTCCAGGTACGACCCCATGATGCCCTGCATGGCATGGCCATAGAAGCGGATGATCTGCGACAGCATGTTCGAAGAAAACATGGGCATGCCGCCACTTTCTTCTTCAAGAATGATCTGCAGCAGGATGCTCCGGGTGAGATCGTCGCCGCTCTTGGCGTCGACCACCTGGAACTCTTCATTGGCCAGCACCAGCTGCTTGACGTCGGCCAAGGTGATGTAGGTGCTGGTCTGCGTATCGTACAGCCGACGGTTGGGGTACTTTTTAATGAGGCGTAGGCTGGCGCCGGGTTGTGCTTGCGTCATGGTGTTCCCCGAGATCGGGCGATCTCTTTAGCTTTGAAGTATTACAAGTGTAAGCCGGAAAGACTGCCTGGCGCCTTTCCGGGCGTTGATCGTCAGCCCATGTGCAGGCCACCATTGAGCGAAAAATCGGCACCGGTCGCAAAGCCCGATTCATCCGAGGCGAGCCACGACGTCATCGAGGCGATTTCTTCGGGCGTGCCCAGTCGCCGCACCGGTATGGTGGCCACGATTTTCTCAAGCACATCCGGGCGGATGGCACGCACCATGTCGGTACCGATGTACCCCGGCGATATGGTATTGACCGTAACGCCCTTGCTGGCCACTTCCTGGGCCAGCGCCATGGTGAAACCATGAATGCCCGCCTTCGCCGTGGAATAGTTGGTTTGCCCGAACTGGCCCTTCTGGCCGTTCACCGAACTGATGTTGACGATGCGGCCCCATTGGCGCTCGACCATGCCGTCGATGACTTGCTTGGTGACGTTGAACAGGCTGTTGAGGTTGGTGTCGATCACGGCCCGCCAATCGTCGGCCGTCATCTTGCGGAACAGCCCGTCGCGCGTGATGCCTGCGTTGTTGACGAGTACGTCGACGGGGCCCAGTTCACGGGTGACCCGTTCGAATGCGGCCACGGTGGAATCCCAATCGGACACATTGCCCACCGAGGCATGGAAGGTATACCCCTGGGCTGCCTGCTCGTCGATCCATTGCTGATAATTCCGGCTGGGGCCGCATCCGGCCACCACGCGAAAGCCGTCCTTGGCAAGCCGGCGGCATATCGCCGTGCCGATGCCGCCCATGCCGCCCGTGACGTATGCCAGTTTTCCGCTCATGTGACTTCCTCCTGCGCGCTGGGCGCGTCGATACTGCTTTGATGCTTCGGCCCGACCCAGGTGACTGCTAGGTGGCCCGAACTTTCACATAACTGCCCGGTGCGGGCTGCAACGGGCGATAACTTGCATTGCCGATCCGTGCATTGGCCTTGCGCCGGGCTCCTGCATGCCCGGCGAGCCACTTGGCCCAATCCGGCCACCAGCTGCCCGGGTGCTCCCGGGCGCGCGCCAGCCAGGCCGACGGATCGCCCGGCAAGGCCGTGTTTTCGTCAAGCGTCCAGTAGCTGCGCTTGCCGGAAGCGGGCGGATTGACGACGCCGGCAATGTGGCCGGAGGCGCCAAGCACGAAGCGGCGCGGCCCACGCAGCAATTGCGTGGATGCATAGGCGGAAGCCCAGGGCACGATGTGGTCTTCGCGCGACCCGTACAGGTACGCCGGCATGTCGAGCAAGGTCAGGTCGAGAGGAACGCCGGCAGCTTGCGCGCGCCCGGGAACCTTGAGGTTGTTTTCAAGGTACGTGTTGCGGAAGTACCAGGTGAAGAAAGGCCCGGGCAGATTGGTGCTGTCGCCGTTCCAGAAGAGCAGGTCGAAAGGTGGCGGCGTCTGACCCTTGAGATAGTTGCCCACCACGTAGTTCCAGACCAGCTCATTGGGGCGCAGAAACGCGAAAGTCGTGGCCAGGTCGCGGGCCGCCATGAGCCCGCCCTGCCCCAGCTGGCGATCGCGCATCTGGGCGTGGGCCTCGTCGACGAACACCTGCAGTACACCGGTATCGTGGAAATCGAGCATCGCCGTCAGCAGGGTAAGCGAGGCCACCGGGCGTTCGCCGCGCGCATGCGCCAGCGCCAGCGCCGACGCCAGCATGGTGCCGCCCACGCAGAAACCCAGCGCGTTCACCTGCGGCTGGCGGGTGATGTCGCTGGCCACCTGCAGGGCCTTGAGCACGGCATCGTCCAGGTATTGCGACCAGGTCGCCTTGTCGATCTCGTCGGTGTCGGTTGCCAGCGGATTGCGCCACGAGATCATGAAGACCGTGTGGCCCTGTTCGACGGCATAGCGCACCAGCGAGTTCGCGGGTTGCAGGTCGAGTATGTAGTACTTGTTGATATTGGGCGGCACGATCACCAGGGGCCGCTGGTGCACGGTGGCGGTCTGCGGTGCGTACTGGATCAGCTGGAAGAGCGGATTCTGGAACACCACCTCGCCCGGTGTGGTGGCGACATTGCGGCCGATCTCGAACTGGCTTTCGTCGGTATGGCTGATGCGCCCCTTGCGCAGATCGTTGCAGAGGTTGGCCATGCCGTCGGCCAGTGCGCGTCCCGCTGTATCGATGACCGCCTGCTGCGCGTCAGGGTTGAGCGCCAGGAAGTTGGAAGGCGACAGCGCGTCGACCCACTGCATGACGGAAAAGCGCAGGCGGCTGCGCATGGATTCGCTGACTTGCGCGGCTTCGACCATGCGCGTGAGCACGCGTGCGGACAACAGGTAAGCGTGCGCAAGAAGGGTGTGCTGGCTGCTGGCGGCCCATGCCTGCCCGCGGAAACGCCGGTCGGGCGGAGGGGCGAGCACGCCGCGCTGTGATTCATTGCAGATTCGCAGCCAGTCGCGCGCGAACTCGGCCTGGATGTCTGCCAGGACGTCCGGCGCCACGCTGACCGGAACGGGCCATGCAGAGGGAAGAGGGGCGTTCACTTCGACACCATTTTATTGTCGGGCACGGGGCTGTGCAGCGCTCGGAACCCGGCGTTGATACTGCGCGACAGCCCGATGTTGCATGGCCGCACAGGGGACTGTCAATGCGGGTATACAAGGATAACGCCGCGCGCAAGACAGCCGATCGTGCGGCGCAATGCGACGCCCTATTCGCGCCACGCCAAGAGCGCCATGCGCCCGGTGACGCCGTCGCGGCGATACGAGAAAAAGCGCTGGGGATCGGACACGGTGCAAAGACCGCAGGCGTGCATGTCTTCAACACCAGCGCGATGCAGGCGCATCGACGCCAGCGCCGGCAAATCGGCCAGCCATTTGCCGGGGTGTCCCATCCGCGGCGCGAAATGCGCACGGGCCGGTTCATCGTGGGCGGTGAAGGCCTGGAGCACATCTGCCCCCACCTCGAACGCCGTGGGGCCGATGCCTGGACCCACCCACGCTCGCCAGCCGCGCGCCTCCGGCGCCTTGGCCCGCAGCCGTTGCAGCGTGTTCTCGAGCACGCCGGCTGCCAGGCCCCGCCAGCCTGCATGTGCAACGCCCACGACCTGGCCATCGAAATCAGTGAGCACCACCGGCAGGCAGTCGGAGACCAGCACTGCCAGCACCCGTCCGGTTGCAGCCGTGACGCTGGCGTCGGCGGCCGGCTCGTCGGGAAGGGGATGATCGGCGTCGACGACCTCGGCGCCATGAACCTGGCGCAACCACAGCGGCGCGCCCGGAACGGCGGCTCGCACACGGTTGCGGTTCTGTTGCACGACAGCGGGATCGTCGCCGGCGCGCGGCCCAAGGTTGAGCGTGTCATGGGGCGGCACACCCACGCCGCCCGCGCGCGTCGTGCAGAAATAGCGCACGCCCGGCCACTGCGGGCCTGTGACCACGGGCAGGCCCTGCGGAAGATTCATTCGGTCCATTGCACAGTTTCCTGTACCTGCAGCATATCGTCGGGCACGCGGGCGGCGAAATCCAGCCCGCCCCGGCCGCCCGGATCGTCGAAATGCAGGGCGCGTGCGTGCAGCATCTGGCGCGCAGCCCCTGCGATGGGACGGCCGCCGTACAGCGTGTCGGCCAGCAGGGGATGGCCCAGGCTGGCCAGATGCACGCGAATCTGGTGGGTACGGCCGGTTTCCAGACGGCAGACCACCTCGGCGAGGGGCTCGCCCTGCGGCGCCTTGCCCCGGCGCGCCGGGGCGTAGTGCGTAACGGCCGGCTTGGGCGCAATGGGACGTTCGACGCTCATGCGCACCGGCACGCGCGCATCGCGCCCGATGGGCCGGTCGACCCGGCCGGACCCGGACGGCCAGCCATGCACCAGTGCCAGGTATTCTCGCCCCATGGCGCGCGCCTGCAATTGGCGCACCAGGTGGGTTTGCGCCAATTCATTGCGTGCCACCACCATCAGTCCGGATGTATCCTTGTCGAGCCGATGCACGATTCCGGCCCGTGCCACGCGCGCCAGTTCGGGGTAGCGATGCAGCAAGCCGTTGAGCAGGGTGCCATGCCAATTGCCGGCCCCGGGATGCGTAACCAGCCCGGCCGGCTTGTTGACCACGATCCAGTCCGGGCTTTCGTCGACCACGATGAAATGCACCGGCTCGGGGGCGAACGCCAGGCTTTCGGGGGCCGGTTGCTCCCAGACCGCCAGCACGTCGCCCGGGCCCACCACCTGGCGCACCTTGGCCGGCGCACCATTGACCTGCACCCAGCCGGCCTCGATCCAGCCCTGCAGGCGGCTGCGGGAATGCCCGTCCAGCAGGGCCGCCAGGACTTTATCGAGGCGGTCGGCGCGGGTGCCGGCGGGCACCGTTATGAACTGGGGTTCGTCGTCCGCCGCAAGGCCGGCGCTGGGGGCGGCTAAGGCGTCTGTATGGGACATGTAGACAAATCATATAATTCAGCGTGCCATCCTAACACCAAGGAAACCCATCCCGTGATTTTCCGCACCGCTGCACATTCGAACCGCCCTGCCCGCGGATGGCCCCTGCGCGCTGCCATCGCGCTGACTGTCGCCCTGGTCGTCGCCGGCTGCAGCGGCACGGGCCAGAAGTACGACAAGACCGCCGGCTGGAGCGCCGAGCAGTTGTATGCCGATGCCAAGGCCGAAACGGCAGCGGGCGCCTGGAACGAGGCGCGCGAACGCCTGACGGCCATCGAAAGCCGCTACCCGTTCGGCGTATATGCCCAGCAGGCCCTGATCGACCTGGCATACGTCAACTGGAAAGACGGCGAAAACGAACAGGCGCTGGCCGCCATCGACCGCTTCCAGCAGATGTACCCCAATCACCCGGGCACCGACTACATGCTGTACCTGAAGGGGCTGATCAATTTCACGCCGGCCAGCGCCTTCATGAGCAACCTCACCGGCCAGGATCCGGCAGAGCGCGACCCCAAGGGTCTGCGGGCGTCTTACGACGCTTTCAACGAGCTCATCAAGCGCTACCCGGCCAGCAAGTACACGCCCGACGCCGAAAAGCGCGTGACCTGGCTGGTCAATGCCATCGCCATGAATGAAGTCTACGTGGCGCGCTATTACTATGAGCGCGGCGCTTACGTGGCGGCGGCCAATCGGGCCCAGACGGTCATTACCGACTTCGAGGGCGCCCCCGCGTCCGAGCAAGCCTTGGCGATCATGGTGGCCTCGTACGACAAGCTGGGCATGACCGACCTGAAGAACGACGCCCAGCGCGTCCTTCAGACCAACTATCCCGACAGTACAGTCAGCGACAAGGCGCTGCTGTCCGACAAGAGCTGGTGGAACCCCTTCTCCTGGAAATAAGCGGCACGCATGCCTGATGGCTGCCCCGGCAGGACTTGCACAGTCGGGCGGCCGGGGTGCCCGCACCGTGCCGGCACACAGGCGCGTCAGGCTTCGCCGGCCTCGCGTCGCGCATAGAACGCCAGCACTTCGTTCAGATCGCGCGTGCGTGAAAACGGCGGCAGGCCGCGCCAGAGGCGCTTGCCATAGGGTTTCTCGACCAGGCGCGCGTCGCCAACCATCAACACCCCCCAGTCGCGCTCGGTGCGGATCAGCCGACCGGCGCCCTGCTTCAGCGAAATAGCGGCTTCCGGCAACTGGTATTCGGCAAACGGGTTTCCGCCGCGCACGCGGCAGGCACGCAGCCGCGCCTCGATGACCGGATCATCGGGCGGCGCGAAGGGCAGCTTGTCGATAGCCACCAGCGTCAGGACATCGCCCGGCAGATCGATGCCTTCCCAGAAGCTGGCGCTGCCTACCAGGACGGGATGCTGCAGCCGGGCAAAACGCTCGAGCAAGTCGCGCCGGGTCGCGTCGCCCTGCTTGAGCAGCGGCCAGTCATGCTCACGTTCTTCGAACTCTGCCGCCAGCAGGGACGCAACCCGGTCGACCGCGCGCAGAGTCGTGCACAACACCAGTGTGCCCCCCGGACTGGCTTCCAGCAACGGCAGCAGCGTCTGCACGAAACGCTCGGCGTACTGCGGCGATTGCGGCTCGGGCATGTCGCGCGGCACGAACAATAGCCCATGACGGGTATAGTCGAATGGCGATTCCCAACGGCCGGTGCGCGCGTCATCCAGGCCCAGCTGGCTCGTGAAGTGGCGGAATTCGCCCTGCACCGACAGGGTGGCGGAAGTCAGTATCCAAGACTGGCCGGGCTTGCGAAACCGCGAAAAAACCTGCGCGACAGAAAGCGGAGCCGAATGCAACCTGACATGGTGCAGACCATGCTCGACCCAGCGCACTGCGGGCCCGGTGTAGTCGGTGACGGCCTCCGCGGCCTGCAGCAACGCCTGCGGCAGGGCGGCAGAGCCGGCGTCGTCGGAACCGGGGGCGTTGATGTCGCGGCCCCAGCCTTCGTCGTCGGCGTCGGCGCTGCGGTTGCGAGCCGGCGTCGACCAGCGGGCGAGCCGCAATACGATCTCGGCGCCTGAGCGCGCGGCCGCCGCGAGGTCGGGATGTTTCTCGGCCACTGCGGCCACCGCCCGGGTTGCCGCCTCCACGGCCTGGCGCAGCTCTTGCAACGCGGCGTCGAATTGCGCCGCGTCGGGCATGGCTTCGAATGTCGCTTTGCGGCCTGGCACTTTGTCGAGCGGCGCGCAGACCAGCCGCAATTCGCGCGCGGCAGTCTCTACCTGGCGGCTGACGTCGCTCCATTTTGCGGCTTCACGTGCATAAGCCAGGCCGGCGGCTTCGATCGCGCGGCTGAAATCGAGCAGCTGATGCGTGGACACGCTGCTGCCCAGGAACCGGGTCGCCGTATCGGGCAACTGGTGCGCTTCATCGAAAATGACGGTGTCGGCCTCGGGCAACAGGTCGGTGACGCCCTCTTCACGCAATACCAGGTCGGCCATGAACAACGCATGGTTGACTACCACCACTTCCGCCTCCTGGGCCTGGCGGCGGGCTTTCACGACAAAGCAGTCGCGGATGCGCGGACATTCCTGGCCCAGGCAGTTCTCGCGGGTGGAGGTCACGCGTTGCCAGATGTCGGCATCTTCGGGCACCTTGCCCAGGTCCGCGCGGTCGCCGGTTTTCGAGATGCCCGCGAAAACCTGGATCTGCCGCAGTTGCGATATTTCGGCGCGTGACTTCAGCGCACGTTCGTCGCCCTGCAGCCGGTCGAGGTGGTAATGGCAGACATAGTTGGCGCGCCCCTTGAGCAGCGCGGCCGTCACCGGGGCCGCCAGGGCGGCCCGCACCCGCGGCAGGTCGCGCGTGTACAACTGGTCTTGCAGGGTGCGTGTGCCGGTCGAGATGATGACTTTGCCGCCCGCCACAATGGCCGGCACCAGGTAGGCCCAGGTCTTGCCGATGCCGGTGCCGGCTTCGGCGACCAGCGTGGCGCGGTCGGTAATGGCGCTGGCTATGGCCTGTGCCAGTTCCACCTGCGCGGGCCGTGGCACATAGCCAGGCAACGCCGCAGCCAGCGGGCCATCGGCGGCGAAAAATTCGGAAACATCCAGGTCCAGCATGGGAGGGGCGCGCGGTGAAGTGGCCCAAATGATACCCTGGCCGTCGGCCTGACCGTGCCCGAAATGCCCCCGCCACGGATGGGCCACCCCCCCAATGTGGCAAAATCCGCCCGTTGTTTTCCCTTTGCAGCCGTAGAAATGTCCGAGACTTCCGCCATCACGAGCGCCGCATCCAGCGTCGACCACGCCCGCATTCTTGCCCAGCTTGCCAGCGAGCTGGGCAGCCGTCCGTCGCAAATTGCCGCCGCTGTCGAGCTGCTTGACGACGGTGCGACGGTTCCCTTCATCGCACGCTATCGCAAAGAAGCCACGGGAGGTCTCGACGACACCGTATTGCGCAACCTGGAAGTCCGTCTGGGCTACCTGCGGGAACTCGAAGAGCGCCGCGGCGCCATTCTTGAATCGGTTTCGCAGCAGGGCAAGCTGACGCCCGAGCTGCAGCAGGAGATCGCTTCCGCCGATACCAAGCAGCGTCTTGAAGACCTGTACGCGCCGTACAAGCCCAAGCGCCGCACGCGCGCGCAGATTGCGCGCGAAGCCGGCCTGGAACCCCTGGCCGACGCCATCCTGGCCGACCCGGCCTGCGACCCTGCAACGCTTGCCGCCCAATACTTGAACGCGGAAGCCTCCATCAGCGACGCCAAGGCCGCGCTGGACGGCGCGCGCGACATCCTGGCCGAGCGCTACGCCGAAAACGCCGACCTGCTTGCGGACATGCGCGAGTACCTGTGGTCTACCGGCCTGCTCTATTCCAAAGTCGCCGAGGGCAAGGAAACCGAAGGCGCCAACTTCCGCGACTGGTTCGACTTCAATGAACCGCTGCGCACCCTGCCCTCGCACCGCATCCTGGCCTTGCTGCGTGGCCGCCAGCAAGGCGTGCTGGAACTGCGCCTGGGTCTTGAGGCCGAGCTCGAAGCACAAACGCCGCACCCCTGCGTGGCGCGCATCGCCAGCTTCTTGAAACTGGGCCAGGGTTTGTTCGCGATCGACGCCGCGCCGCGCGAGCGCTGGCTGAGCGAAGTGTGCCGCTGGACCTGGCGCGTCAAGCTGCTGACCGCTTTCGAAACCGAATTGATCGGCCGCCTGCGTGAAAGCGGTGAAGCCGAAGCCATACGCGTGTTCGCGGCCAACCTGAAAGACCTGCTGCTGGCAGCGCCCGCGGGCCCCAAGGTCGTGCTGGGCCTCGATCCCGGCATACGCACTGGCTGCAAGGTGGCTGTCATCGATCGCACCGGCAAGGTCGTCGACACGGCCACTGTGTACCCGTTCGAGCCGCGCCGCGACCGCGAAGGCACGATCGCCACGCTGGCCGCGCTGGCCGCACGCCACCAGGTCGAACTGGTGGCCATAGGCAACGGCACGGCGTCGCGCGAAAGCGAGAAACTGGTCGGCGACCTGATGAGCCAGTATCCCGATCTGAAGCTCACGCGTGTCGTGGTTTCCGAAGCCGGCGCGTCGGTTTATTCCGCATCGGAAGCCGCTGCCCAGGAATTTCCGGATCTCGACGTGACACTGCGCGGGGCCGTATCGATTGCCCGCCGTCTGCAGGATCCCCTGGCCGAGCTGGTGAAGATCGATCCCAAGGCCATCGGTGTGGGTCAATACCAGCACGACGTCAACCAGCGTGAACTCGCGCGGTCGCTGGATGCGGTGGTCGAGGACTGCGTGAACGCCGTCGGCGTGGACGTCAACACGGCCTCGGCCGCGCTGCTCGCGCGCGTCTCCGGCCTGAATTCTTCACTGGCCAAGAATATCGTGGCGTGGCGTGACGAGCATGGCGCCTTCCCCGCCCGCGACGTGTTGCGCAAAGTGCCGCGCTTCGGTGAAAAAGCCTTTGAACAGGCTGCCGGATTCCTGCGCATTCCGAATGGGTCAAACCCGCTCGATGCATCGGCGGTGCACCCGGAAGCCTATCCGGTGGTGGAACGCATCGTTGCCAGGATCAAGGCCGACGTACAGCAGATCATCGGGCAGCGCGACGCGCTCAAAGGCGTATCGCCCGCCGATTTCACCGACGACCGTTTCGGGCTGCCCACCGTGCGCGACATCTTCGCCGAACTCGAGAAGCCCGGACGCGATCCTCGGCCCGAGTTCAAGACGGCGCAGTTCAAAGAAGGCGTCGAAACGCTGAACGACCTGTATCCCGGCATGGTGCTCGAGGGCGTGGTCACCAATGTGGCCAACTTCGGCGCGTTCGTCGACATCGGGGTGCACCAGGACGGCCTGGTGCATATCTCGGCCCTGGCCGAGAAATTCGTGAAAGATCCGCGCGATGTCGTGCGCGTCGGACAGACAGTGACCGTCAAGGTGCTCGAGGTCGACGCGGCGCGCAAGCGCGTGGCGCTGACCATGCGGCTGAACGACACGGCGCAGCCCGCACGCCGCAGCGCCGCCGATGCCCCCCGTGGCGCCGCGCGTCCCGCAGGACGCCGCCCCCAGCCCGACGCGCGGGCCGAACCTCGCAACAATGCCATGGCCGAAGCGTTCGCCCGCCTGAAGCGCTGACCCGCCGCCGCGCCGGGCACGCCCCGGGTCAGGCACATCACTTGCGCTGCCGCTTCACGCCGGCCGGGCCATGCGGCCCGGCCATCCACGGCCTGACTCGCGGAGGACACAAGTGACTATCCTGAATCGAATTGCCACGCTGGCGCTGGGCGCCGCGGCGATGTACTACTTCGACCCTGAATCGGGACGGCGCCGGCGCGCCCGGCTGTGCGATCAGCTAAACGCCATGCGCAATGATGCCGCCGATTGCCTGCTGGCCGACGGCAAGCGTGCCGCCGACCACGTGCGCGGACTCACCGCTGCCGCCCGCAGCAGCATGGGGCTGGACGACAGGCCCGCCACCGACCACCAGCTGGGCGAACGCGTACGCGCCCAGCTGGGGCGCCTGGTAAGCCACCCCGGCGCCATTACGGTGACGGTGCACGCCGGCGATGTGACCCTGAGCGGCCACATTCTTGCCGCGGAACACGAGGCGCTGGTGACGGCCGTGCGCGCCATGACGGGCGTCCGACGCCTGGATGACCGCCTGCAGGTGCACGACAGCGCGGGCAATATCCCGGAACTGCAAGGCGGCAGCCCGTCCTGACGCCTTGCTGACCGGCCGCCCGCCCCAGCGGGACGTCACCGAGGGCGGCCGGTTGCGCTGCAAGCTGCCGGCGCGGTAAATCTTGCGGCCGCCGGTAGATCTTGCCGAGCCTCGCGGCGGCGCCCTCACGCAGCCAGCGGCAGCGCCGTCGGCTCGATTCCCATGTGCTGGCCCAGCCATGCCCAGCCGCTGGCCGTGACGCGCAATACGCGACTGCCCTCTGCTTGCCGCAGCAATTGTCGCTGACATAATGACGCCAGCAAGGCCACCGCGAGAGGCCCGCCCAGGTGATGACGGCGCTCGGTGCAATCCAGGCAGGGCCTCACCAGGCCGCGCCGGGTCGGTGCAATCGCGTCCACGTCGACGCCGGCCGCCCTGAACCAGGCCGCTCCCGCCGGCGTCAATTCATACCGCCGGTCGGGCGCCGGCAGCAGGAATTCGCGCTCCTGCATTGCATCGGCCATGGCAACGGCCAGTCGTCCGGCCAGATGGTCGTAGCAACGGCGGCAAAAGTGAAACTCCCGGGCTGTAGGGCTGAGCACCGGGCGGCGACGGGCAGGCGGCTCAGGCTGCAATGCCGCGAGGCTTTCGAGGGTCTGCGCCACATGGGGCCCGGCCAACCGGTAATAGCGATGCCGGCCCTGGGTCTCCATCTCGAGCAGGCCACCCTCTCGCAGCTTGGCCAAGTGCGCGCTGGCCGTCTGCGCAGTGACGCCAGCGCAGCGGGCGAGCTCGCCGGCCGCGAGCGCCCTGCCGTCGAGCAGGGCCGCCAGCATGGCGGCGCGGGCGTGGTCGGCCAGCAAGAATGCAATGGGGGCGAAACCGGGCTGGTAGCTCAAGGCATGCTCCTGTGATGGGCGCACTATAGGCCAATGTCACCGGCCTATGTTTCGGTCCGCGTCGAACTGCGCCTCCCATGCGCGCCGGGCGCACCGGCGCAAGCCCCGTCGCCCGGGGGTTATCCCTACGCAAGGGGCCTGAAAAAAAGCACCCCCGCCACCGAGAATTTAAGCGAAAATATCTGTTTGTATCAAAACAATAAAATCGACCGGACCGCTCGGTGGCTTGTAGCCCCATGTTGCGGTCGATCGCCTGCCGCCCGGCCGGCGTGGCCTGTCGGGCCCTTCCGTTGGAGATACTTCCGCCATGCGCAGCAACACCCTCGAGCTCGCCGCCAACGCGTCGCAAATCGTCAACGCCGGCAACGCCACCCCTGCCGGAACCTATGGCGAAATCACCCTGGGGCAATATGCGCACCTGACAATCGATGGCGTAGAGATCGCGGCCGAACTGATCACGCTGGAGCGCCTGGGCACGCGGACGATCGAGTTGCTCAATGGCGCCAGGCTGCACGTGGGCGCGCTGGGCTTCGCGAGCATGGGCGCCAGTATCACCTACCGTATCGGCGCGCAGTGCTCGGTGGTGTTCGACGCGAGCCAATGGGACCCGGAAGTGGTCGCCAATACGACTTTCGAATTCGCCAGCCGGGGCAGCGGCACGCTGAAGTATTTTCCCTTCATCAACCCCGAGTGGCTGGAATGCCCGCATGTCGTGGGCTACACCGAGGGCGATACGCTTGAAATTGCCGGCCAGGGCAACGTGCCGCGCTTTCAGGTACAGGGCGGCCGCATCGTCGCCACGGCCGCCCGCTAGCGCAATACGCTAGCCGGCCAGGCTGGCCAGCGCCGAGCGGGTCAGCGCGAGCTGGGTATCACGCTGGGCTTCATCGGCCGCCATCGGCCCTTGGGCCACGGTGGCGCCATCGACGATGGCGACATAAGCCAACCCCTGGGGCTGCAGCATGTCGTCGGCCAGTCCGGCCAGCAGGCGCTGCAGCAGCGCGCCCGCTTCCTTGGGATTGGCATACCCCTGGGACCTCAGCAACTCCTGGCCGTCGGCACCGATCAGGCGGAACCGGAAAGTGCCGTCATCGTCGCGGAAGCTGACGAATCGCGCCGCCTTGCCGGGTTTCTTCGCGGCCGTCTTGGCCGCCACCTGCGCCGCCGCGCGCAGGCCGACTGCCTGGCGCAGTTCCTGCATGAACGGCACGGCCAGTTTGCGCGCTTTCTGTGCGCCAGCCTGCAGAATGTCTTCAATGCGGTCCGGGTGGGCCATCAGGTCTTCATAGCGCTCGCGCAAGGGCGCCAGATCGCGCTCCAGCCGATCGCACAATGCCTGCTTGGCATCGCCCCAGCCCATGCCGTCTTCGAGCTGCGCGCGGAATTCCGCGGACTCTGCAGGCGTGGCAAACGCCCGGTAGATGGTGTACAGGTGGGAAGATTCGGCGTCTTTGGGTTCGCCCGGCTGCCGCGAGTCGGTCACGATGCGCATCACCGCGGCGCGCAGGGCCTTGCTGCCACCCTCGAACAGCGGAATGGTGTTGTTGTAGCTCTTGGACATCTTGCGCCCGTCCAGTCCGGGCAAGGTCGCGACCTCTTCCTCGATCACGACATCGGGCAGCACGAAGTACTCGCGTCCATAAAGATGGTTGAACCGCTGTGCGATATCGCGCGCCATTTCCAGATGCTGGATCTGGTCACGACCCACCGGCACCTTGTGCGCGTTGAACATCAGGATGTCGGCCGCCATCAGTATCGGGTACGAGAACAGCCCCATGTTGATGCCGTCATCGGGCTCGACACCCTTGGCGTTGTTCTGGTCTACCGCCGCCTTGTAGGCATGCGCCCGGTTCATCAGGCCCTTGGCCGTCACGCACGTCAACAGCCAGCACAGCTCGGGTATCTCGGGCACGTCGGACTGGCGATAGAAAGTCACGCGGTCGGGATCCAGCCCCCCGGCCAGCCAGGTCGCGGCGATTTCCAGGCGCGAACTGGCCACGCGGGCCGGATCGTCGCACTTGATCAGCGCGTGGTAATCGGCCATGAAATAGAACGCGTCGGTGCCTGGCTGGAAACTGGCGGCGATGGCCGGGCGAATGGCGCCAGCATAGTTGCCGAGGTGGGGGGTGCCGGATGTGGTGATGCCGGTTAGAACGCGCGTACTCATGAGACGACGATGATGGGTTGCAGAGAATTCCGCAGTGTAGCGCGTCGCCGAGGGCCGCGCGGGCAGCTTGCCGCCCCGCCAGGGTATTGAGCGCGGTGCGCCTACAGTCCCACGGTCAGCCGCCGCTCGGATTCGAGGTATTCACGCGACTGCATTTCGAGAATTCGCGACACGGTCCGATGGAATTCGTTTGCCAGGGCGCCTTCGGTATACAGCTCTTCGGGGGCGCATTCGGCGGACATGATCAGCTTGATCTTGTGGTCGTAGAACACGTCGATCAACCACGTAAAGCGGCGCGCCTCCGAGGCCTGGCGCGGCCCCATCCGGGGCACGTCGGACAGGATCACCGCGTGGAACCGGTTGGCGAGTTCCAGGTAGTCGTTCTGCGAGCGCGGGCCTCCGCAAAGCGTGGCGAAGTCGAACCACACGACCGAGCCGGCCAGGGCCGTGGCGCGAATTTCGCGATGTTCGATATGCAGCACGGGCTCTTGAGGCGGCGTATCGGCCAGGCGGTCGAATGCGCTCTGCAGCGCCTGGCGCGCGGTTTCGTCCAGGGGCGTGTGATAGCACTGCACCTGTTCGAGGGTACGGCGGCGATAGTCCACGCCGGCATCCACGTTGAGGATGTCCATGCGCTTGGTGATCAACTCGATGGCCGGCAGGATGCGGTCGCGATGCAGCCCGTCGGGATACAACGCCGAGGGCTGGTAGTTGGAGGTCATGACGAACGACGTACCGTATTCGAACAGCTTCAGCAGCAAGCGATACAGAATCATCGCGTCGGCCACGTCAGACACGTGGAACTCGTCGAAGCAGATGAGCCGATAACGCTTGGCGACGCGCCGGGCCACTTCGTCCAGCGGGTCCTGCATGCCTTTCACGCTTTCGAGCTCACGGTGCACGCCACGCATGAATTCGTGAAAATGCAGGCGCGTCTTGCGCACCACAGGCACCGTGGCGTAGAAGGCGTCCATCAGGAAGCTCTTGCCGCGCCCAACTCCGCCCCACAGATACACCCCGCGCGGAACGTCCGGACGATTCAGCAACTTCTTCAACGCGTTCGAACGCATCGCCTTGAAGCTGATCCAATCGTCGTAATAGGCCTGCAGCCGGTCAACCGCCTGCAACTGTGCCGCGTCGGACTGGTAGCCTCGGGCGGAAAGCTCGTGTTCGTAATATTCGCGGACGTTCATGTCGCAGCAGCAAGCCTGAAAAATTGCGGGGAGCCCGCGTTGATGCGCCTGGGCCATGGCGACCCCGTGAACGCGCGCGAGTCGCGCGCGGCCACGCCGGCGCGGTCGGCGCGATGGCACACCGCAAAAAAAACCAAGGCCTGCGTAGACAAGGCTGCGCAGGCCAGGCAAGTCACGTGGCCGGGGCGCCGGTGGCGGCGCGGCGCCACCGGTTCGCCCAGCGCGTTCAGAAGTTTAGCGTGCGCTTGTCCACGGCCAGGGCTGCTTCCTTGACGGCTTCCGACAAGGTCGGGTGCGCATGGCAGATGCGCGCGATGTCTTCGGCGGCGCCGCGGAATTCCATGATCGTGACGGCTTCGGAAATCAGTTCGGATGCCATCGGACCCACGATATGAACGCCCAGCACTTCGTCGGTCTTGGCATCGGCGATCACCTTGGCGAAACCGGTGGTGTCACCCAACGCGCGCGCGCGGCCGTTGGCCATGAAGGGGAAACTTCCGGCCTTGTATTCACGGCCTTCTTTCTTGAGCTGCTGTTCGGTCTTGCCCACCCAGGCAATTTCGGGCGAGGTGTAGATGACCCAGGGCACCGTATCGAAGTTCACGTGGCCGTGCTGTCCGGCAATACGCTCGGCAACCGCCACGCCCTCTTCTTCGGCCTTGTGCGCCAGCATGGGCCCGCGCACAACGTCGCCAACGGCCCAGACATTGGGCAGGTTGGTCTTGCAGTCACCGTCGACTTCGACGAATCCGCGCTCATCGAGCTTCAGGCCCACGGCCTCGGTGTTCAGCCCGCCGGTATAAGGCACGCGGCCGATCGACACGATGAGTTTGTCGACCACCAGTTTCTGCTCGCCGCCCTTGGCATCGGTGTAAGGCACGGTAACGGACTTGCCCGTCGCCTTGATCTCGCCGATCTTGACGCCCATCTGGATATCGAGGCCCTGCTTGGTGAACGCCTTCAAGGCTTCCTTGGCCACCTGCTGGTCGGCGGCGGCGAGGAATTCGGGCATGGCCTCCAGGATGGTGACTTCGGCTCCCAGGCGGCGCCACACGCTACCCATCTCGAGACCGATGACGCCTGCGCCGATCACACCCAGCTTCTTGGGCACGGCATCGATATTCAGCGCGCCATCATTGGACAACACGGTCTTTTCATCGAAAGGCAGGCCGGGAAGCTCGCGCGCCGCCGAGCCGGTGGCCACCACGACGTGCTTGGCCACCAATTCTTCTTCGGCCGCGCCCGTCACCTTGATCGCATAGCCGCCTTCGGCCTTGCCTGCAAAGGCGCCGGTACCGTGGAAGTACGTGACCTTGTTTTTCTTGAACAGGTACAGGATGCCGTCATTGTTCTGCTTGACCACCGTATTCTTGCGGGCCAGCAGCTTGTCGAGCTTGAGGCTGACGCCGTTGACTTCAATGCCGTGATCGGCGAAGTGGTGGTTGACCTGCTCGAAATGCTCGGACGACTGCAGCAAGGCCTTGGATGGAATGCAACCTACGTTGGTGCACGTGCCACCGGGCGCGGGGCCTCCTTGACCGTTCTGCCAGGCATCGATGCAGGCGACCGACATTCCCAGTTGCGCGGCACGGATGGCAGCGATATACCCGCCAGGGCCGGCACCGATGACGACGACGTCAAATTGTTTGGACATGATGTTCTCGAAGATAGGAAGATGGGGAAGATGCCGGCGCCATGGCCGGGACGGCGGGCCGCTGCGGGGCTTGCCGGCTGCAGCCACCCGGCGCGACGTGCGCCGGGCGTGGCAGGTTCGCGAAGGCCCGCCCCAACACAGCCAGGGCGCGCGGGCTTGCCGTGCGCCCTCGCGGCATGAGATGGGCGCGGTGCACGCTGTCCGCCGCGGCGGACAGCGCGGCTGACCAGACTCGCCACGCCGGGGCCCGCAGGCTCCGGCACGGTGCGTCAGAAGACAGCATTCCTCTTACGCCCGCGCCAACTGGCCGCTTACAGGTCCAGCAACAGACGCTGCGGATCTTCCAGCGCGTCTTTCATGGCCACCAGGCCGAGCACCGCTTCGCGGCCATCGATGATGCGATGGTCGTACGACAGCGCCAGGTAGTTCATCGGGCGGATGACGATCTGCCCATTCTCGACCACCGGGCGGTCCTTGGTGGCGTGCACGCCCAGAATCGCCGACTGCGGGGGGTTGATGATCGGGGTCGACAGCATCGAACCGAACACGCCGCCGTTCGAGATCGAGAACGTGCCACCCGTCATTTCTTCGATGCCCAGCTTGCCATCGGCCGCACGCTTGCCGAAATCGGCAATGGTCTTCTCGATTTCAGCGATCGACAGCTGGTCGGCATTGCGCAGGATGGGCACCACCAGGCCACGGGGACTGCCCACCGCGATACCGATATCGAAATAGCCGTGGTAGATGATGTCCTTGCCGTCGATCGAAGCATTGATCAGCGGGAACTTCTTCAGGGCGGCCACGGCGGCCTTCACGAAGAACGACATGAAGCCCAGCTTGATGCCGTGCTCTTTCTCGAACTTTTCTTTGTACTTGTTGCGCAGGTCGATGACAGCCTGCATGTTCACTTCGTTGAACGTTGTGAGAATGGCGTTTTCTTGCTGCGACTGCAGCAGGCGCTCGGCGATGCGGGCGCGCAGGCGGCTCATGGGCACGCGCTGTTCCGGACGACCGTCGAGCGACACCGACGTCGGCGCGGGGGCCGCGGCCGCCTTGGCAGGAGCGGCGCTGGCGCCTTGTGCGTCGGCCTTGGTGATTCGGCCGTCACGGCCCGTGCCCGACACCGAGGCCGGGTCCACGCCCTTCTCGGACAGGATCTTCGAGGCAGCCGGCGAGGCCACGCCCGCGGCAGACGACGAAGCCGGCGCGCTGGCGGGCTTCTCGGCGGCCGGTTCGGCCTTGGGCGCCTCGGCCGGCGCCGCGGCGGCTTCGGCCTTGGCGGCCGTGTCGATCTTGGCGATCAGCTGGCCCGAAGTGACGGTGCTGCCATCGCCTTCGACGATGTCGGCGAGCACGCCCGACGCCGGAGCCGGCACTTCGAGCACGACCTTGTCGGTCTCGATTTCGATGAGGATCTCGTCTGCCTCGACCGCAGCGCCCTTCTGCTTCTTCCAGGTGAGCAGAGTCGCTTCAGAGACGGACTCGGACAGTTGGGGGACGACGACGTCAGTGATAGCCATAGTGTTGGGTTCCAGTAATTTTTGTGAATTCGAAGTCGGCCGACCTTATTTGGTCAGCATGAAGCCTTTGTACTTTGCGGCAAACGCCTGTTCGATCAGGGCCTTCTGCTGCTCCTGGTGCTTGGCAAGGTAGCCCACCGCGGGCGAGGCCGACGCCGCACGGCCGGCATAGCCAAGCTTCTGGCCTTCGGACATGTTCTCGTACAAATGGTGCTGGACATAGAACCATGGCCCCTGGTTCTGCGGTTCGTCCTGCACCCAGACGACTTCGGTAGCCTTGGCGTACTTGCTGAGTTCGGCTTCGAACGACTTGTGGGCGAACGGATACAGCTGTTCGACGCGGATGATCGCGATGTGGCCGGCCTCGCGCTCGCGGCGGGCATTGACGAGGTCGTAGTAGACCTTGCCCGAGCAGACCAGCACGCGCTTCACCTTGGCCGGATCGATGGCGTCGTCGAGTTCGCCGATCACGGGCCGGAAACTGCCGCCCGCGAGTTCGGTCAGGGGCGAGCCTGCGTCTTTGTTGCGCAACAGCGACTTGGGCGTGAAGATGACCAGCGGCTTGCGGAACGGGCGGATCATCTGGCGACGCAGCAGATGGAAAATCTGCGAGGCCGTGGTGGGCTGCACCACCTGGATGTTGTTGTCGGCACACAGCTGCAGGAAGCGCTCGATGCGTCCCGACGAGTGCTCGGGGCCCTGCCCTTCATAGCCGTGCGGCAGCATCAGCGTCAGGCCCGACTGGCGGCCCCACTTGGCTTCACCCGAAGTGATGAACTGGTCGATGACGACCTGCGCGCCGTTGACGAAGTCGCCGAACTGCGCTTCCCAGATGGTGAGCGTGTTGGGCTCGGCGCTGGAATAACCGTATTCGAAACCGAGCACCGCTTCTTCGGACAACACCGAATCGATGACCGTGAACGGGGCCTGGCCCTCGGACACGTTCTGCAGCGGGATGTAAGAACCATCGTCCCAGCGTTCGCGGTTCTGGTCGTGCAGCACCGCGTGCCGGTGGGTGAAGGTGCCCCGGCCGGAGTCCTGGCCGGTGATGCGCACCGCGTAGCCCGAGGCCACCAGCGTGGCGAAGGCCAGGTGCTCGCCCATGCCCCAGTCGAGGTTCAGCTCGCCCTTGGCCATGTTGCGGCGATCGTTCAGCAGCTTGTTGACCAGCGGATGCACCGTGAAGCCTTCCGGCACGGTGGTGATGCGTTCGCCGATGCGCTTGAGTTCGGCCAGCGGCACGGCCGTGTCGGCGTGGTCGGTCCATTTGGCGCCCAGGAAGGGCGACCAGTCGATCGCGTACTTGCTCTTGTAGTCGGTGAGCACCGGCTCGATGGTGCGCTGGCCGTCTTCCATGAGCTGGCGATAGTCTTTCACCATCTGATCGGCTTCGCCTTCGGCGAGCACGCCTTGCGCGGTGAGCTTGTCGGCGTACAGCTTGCGGGTGCCGGGATGATGGCCGATGCGCTTGTACATCAGCGGCTGGGTCAGCGACGGGGTGTCCTGCTCGTTGTGGCCCAGCTTGCGGAAGCAGACGATATCCAGCACCACGTCGTGGCCAAACTGCATGCGGTAGTCGAGCGCCAGGCGGGTGGCGAACACCACGGCTTCAGGATCGTCGCCATTCACGTGGAACACCGGCGCTTCGATCATCTTGACCACGTCGGTGCAGTACAGCGTGGAACGCGAGTCGCGCGGGTCGGACGTGGTGAAGCCGATCTGGTTGTTGATGACGATGTGCAGCGTACCGCCGGTGCCGTAGCCGCGCGTCTGGGCAAGGTTCAGCGTTTCCATCACCACGCCTTGGCCGGCAAAGGCCGCGTCGCCGTGCACCAGCACGGGCAACACTTGCTTGCCCGCGTGGTCGCCGCGGCGTTCCTGGCGCGCGCGAACGCTGCCTTCCACCACGGGGTTGACGATTTCCAGGTGCGACGGGTTGAAGGCCAGCGACAGGTGCACGGGGCCGCCGCGCGTGGAAATGTCGCTCGAGAAGCCGTTGTGGTACTTGACGTCGCCGTCGGTCAGGCCTTCGGCATGCTTGCCCTCGAACTCGGCGAACAGGTCGCCGGGCATCTTGCCCATGATGTTCACGAGCATGTTCAGGCGGCCACGGTGAGCCATGCCCACGATGATTTCCTGCACGCCGGATTCGCCGGCGTGGTTCACCACCTCGTCCATGGAAGCGATGAAGCTTTCACCGCCTTCGAGGGAAAAGCGCTTCTGTCCAACGTACTTCGTATGCAGAAAGCGCTCGAGCCCTTCGGATTCGGTGAGCTGCTGCAGGATGTGGCGCTTTTCTTCGGCGGTGTAGGTGGCCGCGCCGAATGTGGTTTCCAGGCGTTCCTGGATCCAGCGTTTGGCGGCCGGATCGGAAATATGCGTGAACTCGGCGCCGATGCTGCGGCAATAGGTGTCGCGCAAGGCCTTCAGGATGTCGCGCAGCGTCATGGTGCTGGCGGTCGTGAAGTAGGTATTGGTGGCCGAGTAGGTCTGGTCGAGGTCGGCTTCGGTCAGGCCGTAGAACGCCGGGTCGAGTTCAGGAATGGGCGGGCGTTCGCGGCGCTTGAGCGGGTCGAGGTCGGCCCAGCGCGATCCCAGGGAACGATAGGACGCGATGAGCGACTGCACCGACACCTGCTTGCTGGCCATGGCAAGGTCGGGTTGCGACGAGCGCTGCTGCACGAAGCCATTGCTGCGAGCGCGCTGCGCGAACGACTCGACGATGGGCGCATGCGCCTGGTCGCGAGTGGATTCCTGGCCGTCGGGCGCCGGCACATGCTGCAGCTGGTCGAAGTATTCGCGCCAGTTGTCGGGCACCGAGCCGGGATTGTCGAGATAAGACTCGTACAGTTCTTCGACGTACGGGGCATTACCGCCGAACAAATACGAAGTGGAAAGGGATTCTGATTCGGAAGACATATATTGCTTCACCTTGACGAGTGCTTCACTCGATGCGATGCAGGAAAACCTTCCGCGACACGGGCTTCCCGTTTTGCGGATAGCAGGGGCAGAAGGCGCGTACAAGCCTTGAAAGCCGTATGGCTCAAAAGTATAACCCTTACCATATGCGCCGTCTTCTTTTGGGGCCGGATGGCCCCGACCCGGGCGCATGACGCCATTCCGCTGCATCATGGTGGATCGAAAATCCGCCATGATGCCGGCTATGGGCCGCTTTTTCCCGTTATCCGGCCGGGGCGCATTGTGACGAGAAAACCACGCGGCGCGCGCCCCCGTCAGGCGCGTCCCGGCTCGGCTGACACCGTGCGGCGATAGAACAGGGCGGCCACCAGCGCGAACACCACGAGCCCGAGCCAGGACGCGGTGGTGGCAAAACCGGCGCCCGCCACCGCCAGCGGCGCTTCTTCGCCGGTGGCGCCGATCACGGCGGCCATCATCACTCCCACCAGACTTTCGCCGACGATCAGCCCCGAGGCCAGCAATGTGCCGCGCCGATTGGACGGCTCGGCGTAGGTTTCGTAGGGCTCGCCGGCCTGCTTTGCACGGGCGCGCAGTTGACGCTGGATCAGCCATGCCAGCACGGCCCCCACCACCAGCGGCGCGCTGACCGTCGGCGGCAGGTAAATCCCTATGCCCACCGCCAGCACCGGCATGCGGGCCACGGCGCAGGTGCGCCTGAGAACCTGGTCGACCAGGATGAGGCCCACGCCGATGGCCATGCCTATCAAGATCATGACCCAGTTCAGCTGGTGGGTGAATATGCCCTGGGCGATGGCCAGCATCAGCGTGGCCTGCGGCGCCGACAGCGCGGCGGCGGGATCCATGCCGGCACGCGGCAGCGCGTCAGCAAAGCCGTAGGCGTTATAGAGCAGTTCGAGCACCGGCGAAATGACCGCCGCGCCGACCACGCAGCCAATCAGCAGCGCCACCTGCTGGCGCCAGGGCGTGGCGCCCACCAGCCAGCCGGTCTTGAGATCCTGCAGGTTGTCGTTCGATATCGAGGCTACCGCCACCACTGCCGACGTCGTGAAAATGGCCAGCGCAATGGCCATCTGCACGCCTTCTCGGGTGGCCAGCATGCCGTGGGCGCTTTCCAGCGCCAGCATCAGCAGCGACACCAGCACGATGGCGACAATACCCACCCCCGAGATCGGGCTTGTGGAAGAACCGACCAGCCCGGCCATGTAGCCGCAGGCCGCCGCCACGAGAAAACCGAAGATAAAGGCGAAGGCTACCGAGTAGGTGACCAGCATGCCCACGTTGCCTGACATGGCCGCCGATGGTTGCAGAAAGGCCATGAAGGTCGCCACCAGAATGGCCACCAGCACCAGCGTGACCACGGAAATCCAGCGGGCGGACAAGTCTTGCTCGGTGCGGGGCGCATTGCCCTGAGCCACCCGGCCGGCGGAGGTGAAGGCCGAAAACGAGGTCTTGATGCCCCGCATCATGGGCATGAAAAGCGTCGCCAGGGTCCAGATGGCGCCCACGCCGATCACCCCTGCGCCTACGAATCGCACCTGAGAGCTCCAGAGCGCGGTGGCATAGTCGGCGGCGGACTGCCCGGCCGGCATCGTGCCCATCGCCGTCAGCACCGGCACCGCCACTCCCCAGGCGATGAGCAGGCCCGTCAGCATGGCCAGGCCGGCCACGATGCCGATCAGGTACCCGGCCCCCATCAAGGCCAGCGAAAACCCCATCGGCAGACGGAACACCGCGGCTCCCAGTGTGGGCCAAAGGCTGACGCTGTCGCCGAGCACCCGCAAGCCGTTGACCGCGAAGCTGACCACTGCGGCGACTCCGGCGCCCTTGACGATATCGGCCATGCCCGTAGGCGCCGCGCGTTGTGACGCTGGCGCGTGACCGGACTGCGGCGCCGCCGCGGCATCGTCGGCCTCGGCCGGCGCGCCGCCACTGCCCACTCGCAGGATCTCGGCCGCGGCTACTCCTTCCGGGTATGGCAATTCGCTTTGCACCACCATGATGTGGCGCAGCGGGATGGTGAACATCACCCCCAGCATGCCGCCGGCCGCGCAGATGCCCAGTGTCTGCCAGAACGGGAACCCTTGCCAGTGGCCCATCATCACAAGGGCGGGCAATATGAAAATAATGGCCGACAGCGTGCCTGCCGCCGACGCCTGCGTCTGCACCATGTTGTTCTCAAGAATGTTGGGATTGTTGAACATGCGCAGCACCGACATGGAAATGACCGCCGCCGGAATCGCCGACGAGAAGGTCAGCCCGACTTTCAAGCCCAGAAAGACATTCGAAGCAGTGAAAACGACGGTGATCAGGGCACCGATGATCACACCACGTACGGTCAATTCAGGCAGCGTGATCGAATCGGGAACGCGAGCGGGAACGGTCATGGGGGAAAAGGTCTGGTTTGGACAATCCGGCGATTCTACGCCCCGGCGCCGCCGCGCCCGTCGCCGGGCTTCATTCGAGCGGCAGCGCCGTCTGGTACTTCACCTGCTTGAGCGCAAAACCCGAGCGGATATTGCGCACCCCCGGGATGCGCGACAGGCGGCTCACCACAAACCGCTCCAGCCCCTGCATGTCGGGCACGACCACCCTGAGCAGATAGTCGGAATCGCCCGTCATCAGGTAGCATTCCATCACCTCGGGGCACTCGGCCATGGCGTTCTGGAAACGTTCAAGTTCGGGCTCGACCTGCTTCTCCAGGCTGACCTGGATGAAGACATTCAGACTCAGCCCGAGCTGCAGGGGATCCGCAAGCGCAACATACCCCCGGATCACGCCTGCGGCTTCCAGTGCCTTGACCCGGGCCAGGCACGGCGACGGCGACAAGTGCACGCGGCGCGCCAGCTCGACGTTGGTCAGGCTGGAGTCGGTTTGCAGGATACCCAGGATGCGGCGGTCGATATGATCAAGCAAGGGCGGCATAATAATTTGCAGAACCTATACATGGCCGCACATTATGCTTCGAATAAGCGTTGAACGTCGAATATTCGGACACTTATGCCAGCGCGGAAGCGCTAGCATGGGAGCCTTCCGGAGACTGTCATCGCCATGCACGACGCCGCACCCCACGATATCGATCCCGCCGAAACCCACGAATGGCGCGAGGCCCTGCAATCGCTGGTGCACGCCGCGGGGGTGCCGCGCGCGGCCTACGTGCTCGAACAATTGCTGGCGCAGGCCGCCGCGTCCGGCGTGCGCGCCGCCGGCCAGACGCGCAGCGCTTATCTGAACACCATTGCGGCCCATCAGCAGCCGCCCTTCCCCGGCGACCTGGCCATCGAAGAGCGCATTGCGTCGATCAACCGCTGGAATGCACTTGCCATGGTGGTGCGGGCCAACCAGGCGCATGGCGATCTGGGCGGCCATATCGCCAGCTACGCGTCAGCGGCAGACCTGTTCGAAGTGGGCTTCAACCACTTTTTCCGGGGCGCCAGCGGCGACTTCGCCGGCGACCTGGTGTATTTCCAGCCGCATTCGGCGCCCGGTGTGTACGCCCGCGCCTACCTGGAAGGCTTCCTGGGCCAGGATGAGCTTGCGCATTTCCGCCAGGAAATCGCGGCGCGGGCGCGGGGCCTGCGCGGGCTTTCGTCATATCCCCATCCATGGCTGATGCCGGATTTCTGGCAGTTTCCCACCGGCTCGATGGGCATAGGCCCCATCAACGCCATCTATCAGGCGCGTTTCATGCGCTACCTCGAACATCGTTCGCTGGCGCGCCCCTCCGATCGCAAGGTATGGGGCATTTTTGGCGACGGCGAAATGGACGAGCCCGAATCCATCGCCGCGCTGACGCTGGCCGCGCGCGAGAAACTCGACAACCTGGTGTTCGTCGTCAATTGCAATCTGCAGCGGCTGGATGGCCCGGTGCGGGGCAACGGGCGCATCATCGACGAACTGGAAACCCTGTACGCGGGGGCGGGCTGGAACGTGATCAAGCTGGTCTGGGGCAGCGACTGGGACGCCCTGCTGGCCCGCGATACCGACGGCGCATTGGCGCGCGCCTTCTCGCGCACCGTAGACGGCCAGTTCCAGACCTTCGCGGCCAACGACGGGGCCTACAACCGCGCGCACTTCTTCGACCAGAACCCCGAATTGGCCGCCCTGGTAGCGGACTGGTCCGACGAGGCCATCGACCGCCTGCGTCGCGGCGGGCACGACATCGTCAAAATCTATGCCGCCTATCATCGGGCCGTCCGCCACCGCGGACAGCCCACCGTCATTCTCGCCCAGACCAAAAAGGGCTACGGCATGGGCTCGGCCGGACAGGGCAAGATGACGACCCACCAGCAGAAGAAACTCGATGACGAAGCCCTGCTGGCTTTCCGCGACCGCTTTGCGCTGCCGATTTCCGATGCCGACTGCCTGGCATTGAAGTTCTACAAACCGGCCGAAGACAGCGCCGAGCTGCGCTACCTGCAGGCCCGGCGCTCGGCGCTGGGCGGGCACCTGCCGCGCCGGCGCAGTTCAGCCCCCCGGCTGCCGGTTCCGGACGCCGCACAATGGGCGCGCTTTGCGTTGCAGGCCGATGGCAAGGAAATGTCGTCGACGATGGCCATCGTGCGCATGCTCGGAGGCCTGCTCAAAGATGAAGCGCTGGGCCCGCGCATCGTGCCCATTGTGGCCGACGAGGCGCGGACTTTCGGCATGGCCAACTTGTTCAGGCAGATCGGCATTTATTCCGCACAGGGACAGTTGTACGAGCCCGAAGACATCGGCTCGGTGCTGTACTACCGCGAAGCGCTCGACGGCCAGATTCTCGAAGAGGGCATCACCGAGGCAGGCGCCATTTCGTCGTGGACGGCCGCCGGCACCAGCTATTCGGTCAACGGCCTGCCCATGTTGCCGTTCTACATCTACTACTCCATGTTCGGCTTCCAGCGCATCGGCGACCTGATCTGGGCGGCGGCCGACCAGCGCGCTCGCGGCTTCCTGGTGGGCGCCACATCGGGCCGCACCACGCTGGGCGGCGAAGGCTTGCAGCATCAGGACGGGTCGAGCCATCTCGTGGCAGCCACGGTGCCGAACTGCCGTGCATATGACCCGGCGCAAGCCTACGAGGTCGCAGTCATTCTCGAGTACGGCATGCACCGCATGCTGGACGAGCAATGCGACGAGTTTTACTACCTGACGGTCACCAACGAAAACCTGCCGCAGGCCAGCCTGCCATCGAAAGCGGCCCGCACCGGCATCCTGCGGGGCATGCATTGCGTAAGGCCGTCAGACGGCCAGCCGCAGGTGCGGCTGCTGGGCGCGGGACCGATGCTTGCCGAAACGCTGCGTGCGGCCGATCGACTGTGGGCTGATTACGGCGTCGCCGCCGAGGTCTGGAGCGTGACCAGCTATTCCGAATTGGCGCGCGATGGCCGTGAATGCGAGCGCGCGCGTGCGCTGGGCCTGCAAGACCCGTCGAGCTGGGTCGAACAATGCCTGCCCGGCGCGATTCCGGTGGTCGCAGCCAGCGACTATGTACGAGCCGTGCCCGAACAGATCCGGCCCTGGATCGCCGCGCCATTGCGCACCGTGGGCACCGATGGCTTCGGCCGCAGCGACACCCGCGCGCGGCTGCGGGATTTCTTCGAAGTCAGCGCCGATTGGATCATGCTGCACGCGCTGGACCTGCTGGCCGCCCGTGACGCGGCCCTGTCGTCCGCGCGGCAGGCGCTGCGCGAGCGCCTGGGCGCCGTCGAGCGCGTTACGCCTCCCTGGTTGCAATAGGCGCGGGGGCAGCCCGTTTACGCTGCATTGCAGCAACGCGGCGTTCGACTTTCTGTTGAAATAGACGCCTTCGCATTCCCAGGCGGACCTTGCCGGTCCGCCTATTACTTGCCGCCGCAAAGGCCTGAATCAGCATGGACGAAAATCTCACCAAGTTGGCGTTGGACTATCACGCCTATCCCACTCCCGGCAAAATTTCGGTGGTTCCCACCAAAACGCTGGCCAACCAGGACGACCTGTCCCTGGCCTATTCGCCGGGCGTCGCCGCCGCCTGCATGGCCATCTACGATCAGGGCGACGTGGCGGCCGCCAAATATACGTCGCGTGCCAACCTGGTGGGTGTGATCACCAACGGCACGGCCGTATTGGGCCTGGGCAACATAGGCCCCCTCGCGGCCAAGCCGGTCATGGAAGGCAAGGGCTGCCTGTTCAAGAAGTTCGCTGGCATCGACGTCTTCGACATCGAACTGGCCGAGACCGATCCCGACAAGCTGGTCGACATCATCGCGGCGCTCGAACCGACACTGGGCGGCGTGAACCTCGAAGACATCAAGGCGCCGGAATGCTTCTACATCGAAAAGAAGCTGCGCGACCGCATGAAGATACCGGTGTTTCATGATGACCAACATGGCACCGCCATCATCTCGTCCGCCGCCATCCTGAACGGCCTGAAGGTCGTGGGCAAGGACATCGCCAGCGTGAAGCTCGCGGTGTCGGGCGCCGGCGCCGCGGCCATCGCATGCCTGGACCTGCTTGTGCATCTGGGCATCAAGCGCGAAAACATCTATGTGGTCGATTCCCGCGGCGTCATCTGGGACGGCCGCGACGCCAACATGGAGCCCAACAAGCAGCGCTATGCGCAAAAGACCGACGCCCGGACGCTGGCGGACGTGGTGCGCGGCGCCGATGTCTTTTTGGGATGCTCGGCCGCGGGCGTGCTGACGGCGGAAATGGTCAAGACCATGGCCGATCAGCCGCTCATTCTGGCTCTGGCCAACCCCGAACCCGAGATCCGCCCCGAAGTGGCGCGCGCCGCGCGCCCCGACTGCATCATTGCCACCGGCCGTTCGGATTACCCGAACCAGGTCAACAATGTGCTGTGCTTTCCCTTCATTTTCCGCGGCGCCATGGATGCGGGCGCAACGCGCATCACTGAAGAAATGAAGCTGGCGTGCGTCAAGGCGATCGCCGAACTCGCACAGGCCGAACAAAACGACGAAGTGGCGCGTGCCTATGCCGGACAGGAACTGTCGTTCGGCCCCGAGTACATCATCCCCAAGCCGTTCGACCCACGCCTGATCGTGCAGATTGCACCCGCCGTCGCGCAGGCGGCGGCAGACTCGGGCGTGGCCACGCGCCCCATCGAAGACATCGAGGCCTACCGCCAGCAACTGATGGGCTTCGTCTACCATTCCGGCCAGCTCATGCGGCCGCTGTTCGCCCAGGCCAAGCAGGCGCCCAAGCGGGTCATCTATGCCGATGGCGAAGACGAACGAGTGCTGCGCGCCGTGCAGACGGTCGTCGACGAAAAGCTGGCGCACCCCATCCTGGTGGGCCGCCCCGGCGTCATCGAGATGCGCGTCAAGAAGGCCGGCCTGCGGCTGGTGCCAGGGCAGAATGTCGAGATCGTCGACCCTGAAGACGACAGCCGCTTCAATGAAACCTGGAATGCCTATTACCAATTGAAGGGGCGCGAAGGCGTCACGCCGGCCATTGCAAAGGCAATGATCCGCAAGCACAACACATTGATCGGCGCGATGCTGCTGCGCCGGGGCGACGCCGACGCGCTGTTGTGCGGGGTGGCCAGCAAGTACGATAACCAGCTGAAGTATGTCGATGAGATCATCGGCCGCAAGCCGAGCCAGACCTATGCGGCGCTGAACGTGCTGATGCTGCCCGATCAGACCCTGTTCGTTACCGACACCCACGTCAACGAGAACCCCAGCGCCGAGGAAATCGCGAATATCACTATGCAGGCCGCCGACGAGATGCTGCGCTTCGGCGTGGTTCCCAAGGTCGCGCTGCTTTCGCATTCCAACTTTGGCAGTCGCATGACCGCCTCTTCGCAGAAAATGTCTCAGGCCCGCCGGATCGTCGAAGAGCGCGCGCCGGACCTCGAAGTCGACGGGGAAATGCACGCCGATGCGGCCCTGTCCGAGAAGATCCGCATGCTGGCCTACCCGGACAGCAAGCTCAAGGGCCGCGCCAACCTGCTGGTCATGCCGAACCTCGACACCGGCAACATCACCTACAACATGCTGAAGATGACCGGCAGCAACGGTATCGCGATGGGCCCGATCCTGCTGGGAGCGGCGCGCCCGGTGCACATTCTGACCACCAGCGCGACGGTACGCCGCATTGTCAACATGACCGCGCTCGCGGTCGTCGATGCGCAGCAAGAGGCCGCCGAACAACGCCGCTGATCCGGCCACGGCAACTGCGCGCCGGTGGCTACGCCGCCGACGCGCCTGCAGGGCGCCCACGCGGGCGCCCTGTTGCTTGATGCGCCTTCCGCCCCATGGGCGTCGTCAATGGTACAAATTCCCCATCCTGTCTTTTTGGAGCCGCCATGTTGCAAGACGCCCTGCTCGCCTGGATTCACTATCTGGCCATCTTCCTGATCATCGTCATCATGACTGCCCAGGCCGTGTTGCTGCGGCCCGGCCTGGTGCCGGATACCCTGCGCCGGCTGGCGCTGTATGACCGCCTGTACCTGGCCTCGGCGCTGGCGGTCGTGGTGACGGGGCTGTTGCGCCTGATGTGGGGCGCCAAGGGCGCCGCCTTCTACATGAGCAACCCATGGTTCCACGCCAAGATGGCCGTGTTCGTCCTGATCGCGCTCTGTTCGATTCCTCCTACGCTGGCGTTCCTGCGCTGGCGCAAGCAGGCGAGCCAGCAACCGGCTTACACCCCTACGCCCTCGGACATCAAGCGGGCCCGGCGCTGGGTCATGATCGAGACTCACCTTTTCATACTGCTTCCGCTGTTTGCCGCCCTGATGGCGCGCGGCATCGGCATGTAAGGGCCGACTGTCCGCACGAGGCGTCGAAATCCGTCGCACCCGCTGCCCGCGGGGCCGCCACCCGGCTGCCGCCCCGCGCTGCCCAGTCGCTGACCCATCCACAAAAAAAACGCCCGAAAGGGCGTTTTTTTTGTGGACCGATGCCGACGGATCAGCGCTTTTCGCGTGACGGCACGTCGCGCGGCACCGAGCCGGTGAACAGCTGACGGGGGCGGCCGATCTTGTAGTCGGGATCGGACAGCATTTCGTTCCACTGGGCGATCCAGCCCACCGTGCGCGCCAACGCGAAGATGGCGGTGAACAAGGCGGTGGGAATGCCGATGGCGCGCTGCACGATGCCCGAGTAGAAGTCGACGTTCGGGTACAGCTTGCGTTGCACGAAGTAGTCGTCTTCCAGGGCAATGCGCTCGAGTTCCATGGCCAGCTTGAACAGCGGGTCGTTTTCCAGGCCCAGCGAGTGCAGCACTTCCTTGCAGGTTTCCTGCATGAGCTTGGCGCGCGGATCGTAGTTCTTGTAGACGCGATGACCAAAGCCCATCAGGCGCACGCCCGAGTTCTTGTCCTTCACTTTCTCCATGAACTCGCCAACCTTGGCCACCCCGCCATTGGCCTGCAGCTCTTCGAGCATCTGCAGGCAGGCTTCGTTGGCGCCGCCGTGCGCCGGCCCCCAGAGGCAGGCCACGCCGGCCGAGATGGCCGCGAACGGATTCGTGCCCGACGAACCGCACAGACGCACGGTGGACGTGGATGCGTTCTGCTCGTGATCGGCATGCAGGATGAAGATGCGGTCGAGCGCGCGCTCGACGACTTCATTGACCTTGTATTCCTCGCAGGGGGTGGCAAACATCATGCGCAGGAAATTGCCGGTGTACGACAGATTGTTCTGCGGATAGATGAAAGGCTGGCCCTGCGAATACTTGTATGCCATCGCAACCAGCGTCGGCATCTTGGCGATGAGGCGGATCGCCGAAATATGGCGATGCTGCGGGTTCGTGATGTCGGTGGAATCGTGGTAGAACGCCGACAGCGCACCCACCAGGCCGGTCAGCACGGCCATGGGATGCGCGTCGCGGCGGAAGCCGCGCAGGAAGAAATGCAGCTGCTCGTTCACCATCGTGTGATGCGTGACCTGCGAATCGAAATCGGCTTTCTGCTCGCCATTGGGCAGGTCACCGTTCAGGATCAGGTAGCAGATGTCGAGGAAGTCGCAATTGACCGCCAGCTGTTCGATCGGGTAGCCGCGGTACAGCAGTTCGCCCTTGTCGCCGTCGATATACGTGATGGCCGATTCGCAGGCCGCCGTCGACATGAAACCGGGGTCGAACGTGAACATGCCCGTTTGGCCGTAGAGCTTGCGGATGTCGATGACGTCCGGGCCCACCGTGCCCTTGTACACGGGAAACTCGACCGGCTGGGAGCCGTCCGAGAACGATAGAGTGGCTTTCTTGTCAGACAGGTTCATCGCTATTTCCTCACAATTAATCAGAGCGCACGCATTTGTCCGACGATGGCGCGCAAGCGCGGTGTGTCAAGCGGCCCTTCGGGCTCTTTGCGCGCCAGCAGCAGGTCGAGCAGATCGTTGTCGCCCAGCTCGAACAACTGCGTCAGCGCGCTGACATCTTCATCGGTCAGCTGCGTTTCGTATGCGTCCAGGTACCGCGTAATGATCAGGTCGTTCTCGAGCAAGCCCCGGCGCGCCCGCCAGCGCAGGCGTGTCCGGTCAAGTTCTGTCAGGCTGCCCATGTTGATCTCTGTACTTTAACTAGACCGTGCGGCGAACCATCAGTTCCTTAATCTTCCCGATGGCCTTGGTGGGATTCAGGCCCTTCGGACAGACGTCCACACAGTTCATGATGGTGTGGCAGCGGAACAGGCGATACGGATCCTCGAGGTTGTCGAGGCGTTCGCCGGTAGCCTGGTCGCGGCTGTCGGCCAGGAAGCGATACGCCTGGAGCAAGCCGGCAGGGCCGACGAACTTGTCGGGGTTCCACCAGAACGACGGGCAGGAGGTCGAGCAGCAGGCGCACAGAATGCACTCATACAGGCCATCGAGCTCTTCGCGTGCCTCGGGGGTCTGCAGGCGTTCGCGCTCGGGCGGCGGCGTATCGTTGATGAGGTACGGCTGCACCGAGTGGTACTGGTTGAAAAAGTGCGTCATGTCCACGATCAGGTCGCGGATCACGGGCAAGCCGGGCAGCGGCTTGAGCACGATCGGTTCTTTCAGCTCGCGCAGGTTGGTCGTGCAGGCCAGGCCGTTCTTGCCGTTGATGTTCATGGCGTCGGACCCGCATACGCCTTCACGGCACGAGCGGCGAAGGGCCAGGCTGTCGTCCACGTCGTTCTTGATGCGCACGAGCGCGTCAAGCAGCATCTTGTCAGTGGGCTCGAGCTCGACGTCGAGCTTCTGCATGTACGGACGCTCGTCCTTGTCGGGGTCGTAGCGGTAGATCTCGAATTTGACGATTCTCTTGGTGCTCATAACAGCATCCTGCTTAGAAAGTACGCGCCTTGGGCGGGAAGGACTCGACCGTCAGGGGCTTCATTTGAACGGGCTTGTATTCGAGGCGGCTGCCTTCCGAATACCAGAGCGTGTGCTTCAGCCAGTTTTCGTCGTCGCGGTTCGGGTGGTCGTCCAGGGCATGGGCGCCGCGGCTTTCGTGGCGGTTGGCGGCCGACTTGATGGTGGCCCGCGCCACTTCGGTCATATTGGCCAGTTCCAGCGCTTCGATGCGCGCGGTGTTGAACACCTTGGACTTGTCCTTGAAGTAGATGTGCTCGGCCTGCTTGGCAAGATCCTCGATCTGGCCCACGCCTTCGTTGAGCAGTTCAAGCGTGCGGAACACACCGCAGTGGCGCTGCATCGACACGCGGATGGCGTTGGCCACATCTTGCGTTTTTTCGCCCGACGTGCGCGCTTCCAGGGCAGCCACGCGGCTGACCGAGAAATCGACGGCTTCCTTGGGCACCGGCTGGTGCGAGTGCTGCCGCTCGGGATGTGCCGCGACGATATGGTTGCCGGTTGCACGGCCGAACACGATGAGGTCGAGCAGCGAGTTGGTGCCCAGGCGATTGGCGCCATGCACCGACACTGCCGCGCATTCGCCGATGGCATACAGCCCGTTCACGATCTGGTTTTCACCATTGACGCGCGTGAGCACCTGGCCATGGTAGTTGGCCGGAATGCCGCCCATCTGGTAGTGGATGGTGGGCACGACCGGGATCGGCTCTTTGATGGGGTCGACGTTGCCGAACTTGATGGCGATCTCGCGGATCGACGGCAGGCGCTTGTTGATCACATCGGCGCCCAGGTGGTCGAGCTTGAGCACGACGTAGCTGCCATCGGGGCCGCAACCGCGGCCTTCCTTGATTTCCTGGTCCATCGAGCGCGACACGAAATCGCGGGGCGCCAGGTCTTTCAGGGTAGGCGCATAGCGTTCCATGAAACGCTCGCCGTCCTTGTTCAGCAAGATGCCGCCTTCGCCGCGCACGCCCTCGGTGATGAGCACACCGGCACCGGCCACGCCGGTGGGGTGGAATTGCCAGAATTCCATGTCCTGCAGCGGAATGCCGGCACGCGCCGCCATGCCCAGGCCGTCGCCGGTGTTGATGAAGGCATTGGTGGACGCCGCCCAGATGCGGCCGGCGCCGCCGGTGGCCAGCACGGTGTGCTTGGCTTCCAGGATGTAGATGTCGCCGGTTTCCATTTCCAGGGCCGTGACGCCCACCACGTCGCCGGCTTCGTTGCGCAGCAGGTCCAGCGCCATCCACTCGACGAAGAACTGCGTGCGCGCCGCCACGTTGCGCTGGTACAGGGTGTGCAACAGTGCGTGGCCGGTGCGGTCAGCGGCCGCACAGGCACGCTGCACGGGCTTTTCGCCGAAGTTGGCCGTGTGTCCGCCGAAGGGCCGCTGGTAGATGGTGCCGTCGGCGTTGCGGTCGAACGGCATGCCGAAGTGCTCAAGTTCGTACACGGCATTCGGCGCCTCGCGGCACATGAATTCGATGGCGTCCTGGTCGCCCAGCCAGTCCGACCCCTTCACGGTGTCGTACATGTGCCAGTACCAGTTATCTTCGCTCATGTTGCCCAGCGAAGCGCTGACGCCACCCTGCGCCGCCACGGTGTGCGAGCGCGTGGGAAACACTTTGGAAAGCACCGCCACCGAAAGGCCTGCCTGGGCCAGTTGCAGCGAGCAACGCATGCCGGCTCCGCCGGCGCCTACGACCACCACGTCGAACTGGCGGCGCGGCAATGAATTCATGACAGAGACCACGGCTTAGATACTCCAGAGTATTTGCGCGAAATAAACGACCGACCCGACCAGCCAGAGGATGGTCAACACCTGCAACAACATGCGCACGCCCGTGGGCCTGACGTAGTCCATCCAGATGTCGCGCACACCGATCCAGGCATGCCACGCCAGCGCCAGGAAGAACAGGGTGGCCAGGATCTGGCCGACCGGAATTGCGTAGACGTGGAAAGTGAACAACGCCTTCCAGCTTTCGTACGAAAACGAAGGCATGACCAGCATGCCGACGATCAGCACCAGCGTGTACACCGCCATGATGACTGCGGTGACGCGCTGCGCGATGAAATCGATGACGCCGTAGTGCGCGCCGACAACCAGGCGGGTCGGGCCAAAATTCTTGGAAGCGGCCATTTACAGAGCTCCGAACAATTTGAGTGCGAACACGAGGGTCAGCGCCAGGCTGACGCCGAACACCACGCCGGCGCTTTTCTGTGCCGAGATCTTGTCGATACCGATGTGCAGGTCGAGCATCAGGTAGCGGATGCCGGCGAAGAAGTGATGCAGATAGCCCCACACCAACACCAGGACCACCAGCTTCACCAGCGGATTGCCCGCGTAGTCGGCCACTTGCGCGAAGCTTTCCGGAGAGGCCACGCTGGCCGCGAACAGCGGCAGAATGACCAAGGGAAGACAGAGGAACAGCAGCGCGCCGCTGATGCGGTGCAGGATGGACAGCTTGCCTGCCAGAGGCAGGCGATAGCGCGCAATTTGCGCAATGCCAATATTGCGGAACTGCGGACGTGGCTTGGCAGCGGTGTCGGACATGACGGCCTCGGTGTTACGGTGCTAGGGATTCGTGACAGCGAATATGGGATCCGCCCTTGCGGGCAAACACGCTATTTTCGCCCAGAGAACGGGTCGGTATCAAATCGTAGGAAAAAAGCTCATCAATTCAGGCTATTGCGGTAATGATAGTGATCGGTAATGTATAAGCCGCGGCGCACCTCGACAGGCCGGTCGCCATAGGTGTACGACACGCGGTCGACCTGCAGCAGGGGCGTGCCCGTTTCGACGGACAGCAGCCCGGCGATTTCGGCGGGGGCGGCCACCGCCCGGAGTTTTTCGTCGGCGCGGACCATGCTGACACCGAATTCGGTTTCAAACAGCCCATACAGCGGCGCCTTGTTTGCCGCCAGCAATTCGAACGTGAGGCTGCGGAACAGCGACCCTGGCAGCCAGATGTCGTCGATGACGGTAGGCCGGTGATTCATGGAGAGCTGGCGTCGTATGGTGACCACCGTTTCACCGGCCCGCAGCTCGAGCGCGCGCGCGATATCGGCAGAGGCGCGCAGGCGCCGGCATTCGAGAATTCGACTTTCGGCGCGGCCGCCCTCGCCGTCTTCGTCGGGCGCGAGGCGCAGGAAGCGATAGCGCACGCGCGCCTCGTGGTGCGTGGCCACGAAGGTGCCCTTGCCCTGCCGGCGCAGCAACAGATGTTCGGCGGCCAGTTCATCGACAGCCTTGCGCACCGTGCCCTGGCTGACCTGGAACCGCGCCGCGAGATCGATTTCGCTGGGAATGAGTTCGCCCGGCTTCCATTCGCCGCGTTCCAGGCTTTGCACCAGCAGATCCTTGATCTGGCGATACAGCGGACTGAACGCCGCCCCCTCGCCCGACGTGCGGGCGGCGCGATGGCGTGGTGCGGGATCGGGCCTGGGGTCTGCCATGGGCGGTTTTGCAAGTGCTTGATCGGTGTGGCGGTGAAACGCATGAAGCGCCCATACCGGCGCGGAACCGTGCTGCACGGGGGTACCGGGCAAACGCAGCATTGTGGCATAAGGGTGTCGCAATTGTCCAACGTCTTATGTCTTATATAAGATATAAGAGCAATTGACGCGTACGTAAATTCGATCTAGGATTCACAGCAATCTGCCGGCTTGCCGGCGGCACGCTGCGGTGTGCCCAGCGTTTACACTGATGGGCGAGATTTTCTGTCTCACCGAACTCATTACGGAGAACCTTCATGTCCAAGCCCGCCATGCGTGTCGCCGTCACCGGCGCCGCCGGCCAAATTGGTTACGCCCTGCTGTTTCGCATCGCCTCCGGCGAGATGCTGGGCAAAGACCAGCCGGTCATTCTGCAACTGCTCGAAATTCCCGACGAAAAAGCCCAGAAGGCGCTCAAGGGCGTCATCATGGAACTGGACGACTGCGCCTTCCCGCTGCTGCAGGAAGTCACGGCTCACAGCGATCCGCGCACGGCATTCAAAGACGCCGACGTCGCCCTGCTGGTCGGTGCCCGCCCCCGCGGCCCCGGCATGGAACGCAAAGATCTGCTGAGCGTCAACGCACAGATCTTCACGGCGCAAGGCAAGGCTCTGAACGATGTGGCCAGCCGCAACGTCAAGGTGCTGGTCGTGGGCAACCCCGCCAACACCAATGCCTACATCGCCATGAAGTCGGCGCCGGACCTCCCCGCCAAGAACTTTACCGCGATGCTGCGCCTGGACCACAACCGCGCCCTGTCGCAGCTGGCCGCCAAGTCGGGCAAGGCCGTCGCCGACATTGAGAAACTGGTCGTGTGGGGCAACCACTCGCCCACGATGTACCCCGACTATCGCTTCGCCACGGTGGGCGGCCAGAGCCTGAAAGACCTCATCAACGACGACGCCTGGAACCGTGACACCTTCATTCCCACGGTAGGCAAGCGCGGCGCCGCCATTATCGAGGCCCGCGGTCTGTCGTCGGCCGCTTCGGCCGCCAACGCCGCCATCGACCACGTCCGTGACTGGGTCCTGGGCAGCAATGGCAAGTGGGTCACCATGGGCGTGCCTTCCGACGGTTCGTACGGCATTCCCGAAGGCATCATCTACGGCGTGCCCGTCACCACCGAAAACGGCGAATACACGCGCATCGAAGGCCTGGAAATCGACGCTTTCTCGCGCGAGCGTCTCGATTTCACGCTGAAAGAGCTGCTGGAAGAACGCGACGGCGTCAAAGACCTGCTGAAGTAGTCCCCCGAAGCGCGCTGCGCTTCCCCCCGGGGTAGACGCTGCGGACCGGCCAATCCGGATCGCGCGCGTCCCGCCCGGGGGCATCGGGTTCACGCGGCGGGGTGGGTATGCCGCCGCTTGAACAACTGAAGTTGCCCCCGTTGCCCCGAGTCAATGAGGGCGCGGCGACAGCCGCCGCGATTAACCTGTGCCTTCCGGGTGTTGCCTTCCGATCCTGAAGACCCAGATTTATCGCGCAGCCTCCGGGCCTCGCCTGGTATGCGGTGCTTTCCTGCTACATCAATCTGGCCCGGGCGCCCGAGCGAGCGTCCGTGCTTCCACGGAGACTCGCCCATGACCCGACCCGCCTCTCCCGGTGCCCTGTTCCGCCAGGCCCTGGCTGATGAATCTCCCTTGCAGATCATCGGCGCCATCAACGCCAATCACGCCCTGCTTGCCAAGCGCGCAGGCTACCGCGCCATTTACCTGTCCGGCGGCGGCGTCGCAGCCGGCTCGCTGGGCCTGCCCGACCTCGGCATCAATACGCTCGACGACGTGCTGACCGATGTGCGCCGCATCACCGACGTATGCGATGTGCCGTTGCTGGTCGACATAGACACGGGCTTCGGCCCGTCGGCCTTCAACATTGCCCGAACTGTAAAAAGCCTGATCAAATTCGGCGCGGCGGCCTGCCACATCGAAGACCAGGTCGGGGCCAAGCGCTGCGGCCACCGACCCGGCAAGGAAATCGTCAGCACCGAAGAAATGGCTGATCGTGTCAAGGCTGCCGCCGATGCGCGCACCGATTCCGATTTCTACCTCATCGCCCGCACCGATGCCATCGCGTCGCACGGCGTGGATGCCGCCATCGAACGCGCACTGGCCTGCGTCGAAGCCGGGGCCGACGCCATATTCGCCGAGGCTGCCTACGACCTCCCCACCTACGAACGCTTCGCCCAGGCGGTCAAGGTGCCGGTGCTGGCCAATATCACTGAATTCGGCAAGACGCCGCTCTTTTCGGTGCAGGAACTGGGCAGCGTGGGCGTCGCCATGGTGCTGTATCCGCTGTCGGCCTTCCGTGCCATGAACAAGGCAGCCGAGAACGTGTATCAGGCCATCCGTCGCGACGGCCATCAGAAGAATGTGGTCGATACCATGCAGACGCGCGACGAACTCTACGACCGCATCGGCTACCACGCATTCGAATCGCAGCTGGACGCGCTCTTCCAGCAAGGCAAAGGCAAGTAGGCCCATTCCCGAATTTTCGTTTACGCCCCATCTACGCCCTGACGGGCAAGGAGTCAGAGACATGAGCACCTCGCCAAAGAAACCAAGCGCCGCCGCCAAGAACCAGAGCGCGCCCGCCGAGGAAAAGCCCGGGTTCAAGCCCAAGAAATCCGTTGCGCTCTCGGGCGTGGTGGCCGGCAACACCGCACTGTGCACGGTAGGCCGAACGGGCAACGACCTGCACTATCGCGGCTACGACATTCTTGATTTCGCCGGCACCGCCGAATTCGAGGAAATTGCCCACTTGCTGGTGCATGGCAAGCTGCCCAACAAGGCAGAACTGAAAGCCTACAAGGCCAAATTGCGGGCCTTGCGCGGACTGCCCGCGCAATTGCAGGACGCGCTGGAAGCACTGCCCGCCTCCAGCCACCCCATGGACGTCATGCGCACAGCCGTGTCGGTACTGGGCTGCGTGCTGCCCGAGAAAGACGACCACAATATCCCCGGAGCACGCGACATCGCCGACCGGCTGATGGCCAACCTGGGCTCGGCTCTGCTCTACTGGTATCACTACAGCCACAATGGCCGCATCATCGATGTGCAGACCGATGACGACAGCATAGGCGGGCATTTCCTGCATCTGCTGCACGGCGAGAAGCCGTCCGATGAGTGGGTGCGTGCCATGCACACATCGCTGATCCTGTACGCCGAGCACGAGTTCAATGCGTCGACCTTTACGGGCCGCGTCATCGCCGGCACGGGCTCCGACATCTACTCCGCCATCACCGGGGCAATCGGCGCCTTGCGCGGCCCCAAGCATGGCGGCGCCAACGAAGTGGCCTTCGAAATCCAGAAGCGCTACGACACGCCGGACGAAGCCGAAGCCGACATCCGCCGCCGTGTCGAGGCCAAGGAAGTCATCATCGGTTTCGGCCATCCCGTGTATACGGTGTCCGACCCACGAAACAAGGTCATCAAAGAAGTCGCGCGCAAACTTTCGAGAAAAGCGGGAAGCACCAAGATGTTCGACATTGCCGAACGCCTGGAAACCGTGATGTGGGACGTAAAGAAGATGTTCCCCAACCTGGACTGGTTCTCCGCTGTCAGCTACCACGTGATGGGCGTTCCCACGGCCATGTTCACCCCGCTGTTCGTCATCGCGCGCACGGCGGGCTGGTCGGCCCACATCATTGACAACGCGTCGACAACAAGATCATCCGGCCCACGGCCAACTATGTCGGCCCCGAAGACCAGAAGTACGTGCCGCTGGAAAAACGCAAGTAAGCCACGTCGGCAGCCGGAAAAAAGCCTGGGCGGATGCCCAGGCTTTTTTTTGATTTCAGCGCAGTTCAGCGCCGCGCCGGATCAATGGCCGGCGAGCGGGCGATGCCGCTTGCGCCCGCCCGGCATGTCAGGCGCGGGGCGCCCAGGGTACGCGCACCCATCCTTCCATCAGGACTCTTGCACTGCGCGACATGATGGCCTTGGTGACCTTCCAGTCGCCGTCTACCAGGCTAGCCTGCGCGCCCACCTGCAATGTGCCCGATGGGTGCCCGAAGCGCACGCCGTCGCGCTCACCGCCACCCGCGGCGAGGTTCACCAGCGTGCCGGGAACGGCGGCGGCCGTGGCTATTGCGACCGATGCCGTGCCCATCATTGCATGGTGCAGCTTGCCCATCGAGAGCGCGCGCACCAGCAGGTCGACGTCGCTGGCGGCGATGCGCTTGCCGCTCGATGCGATGTAGTCGGCGGGCCTGGCGACGAACGCCACTTTGGGCGTGTGCTGGCGCGAGGCGGCCTCGTCCAGCGATTTGATCAGGCCCATGCGCAGCGCGCCGTGCGCGCGTATGGTTTCAAAACGCGCCAAAGCGGCGGCGTCTCCATTGATATCGTCCTGCAGCTCGGTTCCGGTGTAGCCCAACGCCTCGGCCTCGAGGAAGATGGTGGGTATGCCAGAGTTGATGAACGTCGCCTTGAGGGTGCCCACGCCCGGCACGTCGAGCTCATCCAGCAGATTTCCGGTCGGAAACATCGAGCCGCCCGCATCGCCTTCGTCGGCCGGGTCCATGAATTCAACCCGCACTTTCGCCGCGGGAAAGGTCACCCCGTCAAGCTCGAAGTCACCGGTTTCCTGCACGGCGCCGCCGCTCATGGGCACATGCGACACGATGGTCTTGCCGATATTGGCCTGCCAGATACGCACCACGGCCACTCCGTCATGCGGCACGCGCTGCGGGTCGACCAGCCCGTTGGCAATGGCAAAGGGCCCCACGGCGGCGGACAGGTTGCCGCAGTTACCGCTCCAGTCGACGAACGGCTGATCGATCGACACCTGGCCGAACAGGTAGTCCACGTCGTGATCGGGGCGAGTGCTCTTTGAAAGAATCACCGTCTTGCTGGTGCTGGAGGTGGCGCCACCCATGCCGTCGATCTGCTTGCCATAGGGGTCGGGGCTGCCGATGACGCGCAATAGCAAGGCGTCGCGATCGGGGCCCGGCACCTGGGCCGCAGGCGGCAGGTCAACGAGCTTGAAAAACACGCCTTTGCTTGTACCGCCCCGCATATAGGTGGCGGGTATCCTGATCTGGGGAGCATGGACCATGATGGCTTCCTGAAGTCTAGACGGTATGTCGGGTAATAAGGGGTGGCGGCGCCACAGTGGCGCCGCCCCTGCATGCGTACGCGCTGGGGATCAGCCGGCCATGCGATCGCTAACGCCGGTTTCCGCCTCGAGGAAGTCTTGCGCAAAGCGCTGCAACACGCCGCCCGCCTCGTAGATGGACACTTCTTCGGCCGTATCGAGCCGGCAGGTCACCGGGACTTCCAGCGTTTCACCGTTCCGCCGGTGTACTACCAGGCTAAGGTCGGCCCGGGGCCGCCGCGTGCCGATCACATCGTAGGTTTCGGTGCCGTCCAGCCCCAGCGTATTGCGGTTGGTGCCCGGCTTGAATTCCAGCGGCAACACGCCCATGCCCAGCAGGTTGGTACGGTGTATGCGCTCGAACCCTTCTGCCACGATGGCCTCGACGCCCGCCAGGCGCACGCCCTTTGCCGCCCAGTCGCGCGAGGAACCCTGGCCGTAGTCGGCGCCCGCCACGATGATGAGGGGCTGCTTGCGCTGCATATAGGTTTCGATGGCTTCCCACATGCGCATCACCTGCCCTTCGGGCTCGACGCGCGCCAACGAACCCTGGCGTACCTTGCCGTCGGCGTCGCGCACCATTTCGTTGTAAAGCTTGGGGTTGGCAAAGGTGGCGCGTTGCGCGGTGAGGTGGTCACCGCGGTGCGTGGCGTACGAGTTGAAGTCTTCTTCGGGCAGGCCCATTTTCGCCAGGTATTCGCCGGCTGCACTGTCGGCCAGGATGGCGTTCGAGGGCGAGAGGTGGTCGGTGGTGATGTTGTCGCCCAGCACCGCCAGCGGACGCATGCCCCGAAGCGTGCGCTCGCCGGCCAGCGCTCCTTCCCAGTACGGCGGCCGGCGGATATAGGTGCTTTGCGGCCGCCAGTCGTACAGCGGGCTGACCGCCTCGCGCCGTTCGTTGCGTATGCCGAACATGGGTTCGTACACCTTCCGGAAGTGTTCCGGCTTGACGGAATCCCGCACGACCGCATCGATTTCCTCGTCGCTGGGCCAGAGGTCTTTCAGGCGTATCGGGTTGCCCTGGGCGTCGGTACCCAGTACGTCTTGTTCGATGTCAAAACGTATCGTGCCGGCGATGGCATAGGCCACCACCAACGGCGGCGAGGCCAGGAACGCCTGTTTCGCATAGGGGTGAATGCGCCCGTCAAAATTGCGGTTGCCCGAAAGCACGGCAGTGGCATAGAGATCGCGCTCGATGATCTCCTGCTGAATTTTGGGGTCGAGCGCGCCGGACATGCCATTGCATGTGGTACAGGCGAAGGCCACGACCCCGAAGCCCAGTTTTTCAAGTTCTGAGGTCAGGCCGGCTTCGTCGAGGTACAACGCCACGGCCTTCGAGCCGGGCGCAAGCGAGGTCTTGACCCACGGTTTACGTGAGAGGCCGGCGCGGTTGGCATTGCGGGCCAGCAGGCCAGCCGCAATGACGTTGCGCGGGTTGCTGGTGTTGGTGCAGCTGGTGATGGCGGCAATGATCACCGCGCCGTCGGGCATCAACCCCGGTTCGGACTGCACGACGCCAGCAATGCCGCGCTCGGCGAGGTCGGCTACAGGCAGGCGCCGATGCGGATTGGAGGGTCCGGCCAGGGTACGCACCACGCTGGACAGGTCGAACCGCAGGACGCGTTCGTACTGAACGTCGAGCAGGGAATCGGACCACAGGCCCGCCTCACGGGCGTAGGTTTCCACCAGCCGTACCTGGGCGTCGTCGCGTCCGGTCAGCCTCAGATAGTCGATGGTCTGGCTGTCGATCGAGAACATTGCTGCAGTGGCGCCATACTCCGGAGCCATGTTCGAGATGGTGGCGCGGTCGCCCAGCGTCAGGCTCGCGGCGCCCGCACCGTAGAACTCGAGGTAGGCGCCTACGACTTTTTCCTTGCGCAGGAATTCGGTCAGCGTCAGCACGACATCGGTAGCCGTGACGCCGGGCTGGACGCGGCCGGTGAGTTCAACGCCCACGATATCCGGCAGCCGCATCCAGGATGCCCGGCCCAGCATGACGTTCTCGGCCTCGAGGCCGCCCACGCCGATGGCGATCACGCCGAGCGCATCCACATGCGGAGTGTGGCTGTCGGTACCGACCAGCGTATCCGGATAGGCGACGCCGTCCTGCGCGTGAATGACGGGGGACATGCGTTCGAGGTTGATCTGGTGCATGATGCCGTTGCCGGGGGGCACCACGTCGACATTATGAAAGGCTTTCCGGGTCCATTCGATGAAATGGAAGCGGTCTTCGTTGCGGCGGTCTTCGATCGCTCGGTTTCGGGCGAAAGCGTCGGGCTCGAAGCCTCCATGCTCGACCGCCAGGGAATGGTCGACGATGAGCTGGACGGGCACCACCGGATTCACCTTGGCCGGATCACCGCCTTTTTCAGCAATGGCGTCACGCAGGCCGGCCAGGTCGACCAACGCCGTCTGGCCCAGAATGTCGTGGCACACAACGCGGGCGGGAAACCACGGAAAGTCGAGGTCACGGCGGCGTTCGATAAGCTGGCGCAGCGCGTCGTCGAGCAAGGCCGGATCGCACCGGCGGACCAGATTCTCGGCCAGTACGCGCGACGTATAGGGCAGGCCCGCATAGGCGCCGGGGGCCAGCGCCTCGACCGCGGCGCGTGCATCGAAATAGTCCAGGCTGGTGCCGGGCAGGGGCTTGCGATATTTGTGGTTCATGCGTCGGTGCGCGGCAGGTTGCCCTGCGCGATCTGCTGTTCAATGTTGAGACGCGATGCGCGAATATGCCTGCGCATCAGGAGTTCCGCCAATTCCCCGTCGCCTTCGGCAAGGGCGTCGAGAATACGGTGATGCTCGGCGTACGCCTGGCGGGGGCGGTTGGGCGTGGCCGAATACTGGATGCGATACATGCGCGCCAGCTGGTACAGCTCGTCGCACAGCATGCGGATCAACATCTGATTGCCGCTGGCCTGCACGATACGATAGTGGAAATCGTAGTCGCCTTCCTGCAGGTAGTACCCCCGGCCCGCCTGGAAGGCTTCGTCGCGCTCGTGGGCTTCCAGCACCTGGCGCAGCTCGTCGGCGCGCGCCGGCGTCATGCGTTCGGCCGCGAGGCGGCAGGCCATGCCTTCGAGCGATTCCCGGATCTGGTAGAGCTCGCACAGTTCTTGCTGGGTGAGCGACACGACACGCGCCCCGACGTGGGGCACCCGCACCAGCAGACGTTGCCCTTCCAGCCGGTGGATGGCTTCGCGCAGCGGACCGCGGCTGATGCCGTAGGTGCGCGCGAGCTCGGGCTCGGACATTTTGCTGCCCGGCGCGATTTCACCCTTGACGATGGCGGCCTGGATTTTGCGGAAAACGTGCTCCGACAGGGTTTCGGTTTCGGATTCGCCTTCGTGCGCCACCGGCAAGGGGGCGAGCTGGAGTCCCATGTCGACAATCAAAGGGTTTGGATACCGAAATTATAGCCACGACGGCGCGTATTGGAATAGATTGTCAACAATCCCGTGCCCGCCCTCACCTTCACCGAACCGCGTCGCCGACGCCATGCGCGCCGCCCGACCTTCCAGGAGACCATCATGTCCGCCGCCGCCACGAACCGTCGCCCCGACCCGGATCCCGTACTGGCCGATATGGCCGACTACGTACTGAATTACGAAGTCACCAGCGAGCTCGCGTACGAGACCGCACGCAGTTGCCTCATCGACACGCTAGGCTGCGGGCTCGAGGCACTGACCTACCCGGCCTGCCGAAAGCTGCTCGGCCCCATCGTGCCGGGCACGATCGTCCCGAATGGCGCCAAGGTGCCCGGCACGCAGTTCCAGCTGGACCCGGTGCAGGCCGCTTTCAATATAGGCACCATGATCCGCTGGCTGGACTTCAACGACACCTGGCTGGCCGCCGAATGGGGTCACCCGTCTGACAATCTGGGCGGCATCCTGGCGACGGCGGACTGGCTGTCGCGCACCGCCGTCGCCGCGGGACAGGCGCCGATCACCATGCGGACGGTGCTGACCGCCATGATCAAGGCGCACGAAATTCAGGGCTGCATTGCGCTCGAGAATTCGTTCAACAAGGTAGGGCTCGACCACGTCGTGCTGGTCAAGGTGGCCTCGACCGCCGTAGTGGCACAAATGCTGGGGCTCAACCGCGACGAAATCATCAACGCAGTATCGCTCGCGTGGGTAGACGGCCAAAGTCTGCGCACGTACCGGCATGCGCCCAACACTGGCAGCCGCAAGAGCTGGGCGGCTGGCGACGCCACCAGCCGCGCCGTGCGGCTGGCCCTCATTGCACGCACCGGCGAAATGGGATATCCATCGGCGCTCAGCGCCAAGACGTGGGGCTTCTATGACGTGTTGTTCAAGGGCCGCCCCTTCGAGTTCCAGCGCCCCTACGGCAGCTACGTGATGGAAAACATATTGTTCAAGGTTTCATACCCGGCGGAATTCCATGCGCAGACCGCCGTGGAATGCGCCATGGACATTCATGCCCGGCTCAAGGCAGCCGGCAAGTCGGCCGACGATATCAAGCGTATCGTCATACGCACGCACGAAGCCTGCATACGCATCATCGACAAGCAGGGCCCGTTGAATAACCCGGCCGACCGCGACCACTGCATTCAATACATGGTGGCGGTACCGGTGCTGTTCGGCCGCCTCACGGCCGCCGACTACGAGGACGACGTGGCGCGGGATCCGCGCATCGACGCGCTGCGCGCCAGAATCGTGTGCGTGGAAGATCCGGTGTTCACGCGCGATTATCACGACCCCGACAAGCGCTCGATCGCGAATGCGCTGACGGTGGAGCTGCAGGACGGCACCCGGTTGGACGAAGTGGTGTGCGAGTACCCGATTGGGCACAAAAGGCGTCGCCAGGCCGGAATCCCCTTGCTGGAGGACAAATTCCGCACCAACCTCGCCCGTATTTTTCCGCCGCGACAACAGGAGCGGATCCTCGCGGCTTCGCTGGAGCTGCACACGCTGGACGCCATGCCCGTGCATGCATACGTGGATGAATATGTCATCTGAACGCGCGGTGTCCGATGGGAGGGCGCGCGCCGACAGGACGGACGCCTTGGGCGGCGGGCGATGCGTAGGTGAAGGAATTCGGGCGGCGACGGTTCGGGAATGCGCGCTGCGCGCCGGCATAGTTGACTACAATGCGCACATCATTTCGTTGTATCGGACGCCGCCACCATGCTTTGGATAAAGGCTTTTCATATTGTCTTCATCACATCCTGGTTCGCGGGGCTGTTTTATCTGCCACGCCTGTTCGTGAACATGGCGCAGCAGCCCGACCCGGCCGTGCAATCCTGCCTGATCGGCATGGCGCGCCGCCTGTACCGCTTTACCACCCTGCTGGCCATTGTTGCCGTCGCGCTGGGGCTCTGGCTGTATGTAGGCTATGGCATCGGCATGGGGCCCGGTAACGGCTGGATGCATGCCAAGCTGTTTTTTGTGCTGCTCATCATCGGCTACCATCATGGCTGCGGCGTGATGCTGCGCAAGTTTGAACAAGGGCGCAACGCGCGCTCGCACCGGTTTTACCGCTGGTTCAACGAAATTCCTGTCTTGTTGCTGGTGGCGGTGGTGCTGCTGGTCGTGCTCAAGCCCTTCTGACCCCCTGCCCGGCCACAGGCCTGGATCCGTATGTCCTCTGATGACCAAGACCGCCGCAAAACCCTGACGGTCAAGAAAACGGCGCGTGATGCCCATGCCGCCGGTGTACGCGACGGCAAGCGCACGCGCAGCGGCGCACGCGCCCGCTCGGCCGCCCAAATGGAAATTGCCAAGGAAAAGGCGGTGCGCGTCGCGTCGCCCCCGGCGCCGCCGCCTGCCGACGATCACCGTCCGGCCCGGCAAGCGCACCGCCGCGATGCCCCTGCACGTGGCGCACGCACCGAACAGTTCGAGCATGTGTCCGCGCCACCCTCCCGGCGCGGCGACGAATTTCGCGCGTCGCAGCCCGATGTGCGCCGCCGCATGCCGCGCGCCCCGCGCGAGGCCGAGGTTTTTCATGTATTTGCACCCTGCCCCCAGGGGCTGGAAGAAGCCCTGACGGCTGAAATGCAGGCGCTGGGTTTCTCGGATGCGCGGGCGGGACGGGCGGGCTGCCATTTCAGCGCCGACTGGTCGGGCGTGCAGCGAGCCAATTTGTATACGCGCCTGGCCACGCGCATCCTCGTGCAGGTGGCCCATGCGGAAATCTCGCACGAGGACGACATTCTCGATCTGGCGCGCAGCGTGCCCTGGGAACGCTGGTTCGGCGCGGAGCAGACCCTCCGGGTGGATACTTCGGCCATCAAGAGCCCGGTGCAGAGCCTGCACTATTGCAATCTGCGGGCCAAAGACGGCATCTGCGACCGCCTGCGCGACCTCGAGGGCGAACGGCCCAGCATCGATACCGTGCGGCCCGATGCGCGCGTGCACCTGTTCCTGACCGGACACACAGCCACGCTCTATCTGGACACGTCAGGCGAATCGCTCTTCAAGCGCGGATGGCGGCTCGACAAGGGTGAGGCGCCGCTGCGCGAAAACCTGGCCGCCGGCATGCTGGCGCTGGCCGGGTGGGACCCGGCCGCTGCGTTACTCGACCCGTTTTGCGGAAGCGGCACCATCCTGATCGAGGCGGCCTGGATTGCGTTGGGCGTGCCCGCTGGCATTTCCCGCCCCTTCGGATTCGAACGCCTGCGCGGACACGATCCACGGCACTGGCAGGACCTGAAAGAGGATGCCCGCGCGCACATCCTGCCGGGGCTTGAGGCGCCGCTGGTCGGCTACGACCTCGATCCGATGGCCATCGAGTACGCGCGCAACAACGCTGAACGCGCCTGGCTGACCTCCGAAACCATTCGATTCGAGGTGGGCGACGCGCGTTCGGTGCCTCCGCCTGCCAGTACCGGCTGGATCGTCACCAATCCGCCGTACGGCGAACGTCTGCCGGCCGACGAAACCGACCTCTGGCGCGCGTGGTCGTCGCACTTGAAGCGGGCCTACGCCGGGTGGCAGGTGCACGCGATTTCCAGCGACCGCGACCTTCCCCAGCGCCTGCGGTTGAAGCCGCTGCGGCGCGTTCCACTTTTCAACGGGGCGCTCGATTGCCGGCTTTTCGGGTTCGAACTGGTGGCGTCGAGTTACCGCGAGCGGCCTGAAGGCACGTTGTAAACGCACCACAAACAGGGCCGAGCCCGGCTCTGTCAAACCACGAAGCGCCAATTCGGCGCATGATTAGCACCAATACTGAGCGCGGCGCACCAGGCACTTGCATTTATTCAGGGTTAACCCTAAAATTCGGGTTAACCCGTAGCAGTTCTAATCAAGCAAGCCTGGAACCACCGTGATCAACCCCAATTCCATTCGCCTGACCGACGAACTCGAGCGTCAGCTGATGTTGCAAGCCATCGAAGAACAATTCCGTCCCCGCCCCATGCGCGCCCTGGCGTCCGGCGTTCGCAAACTGGCGTCGGGCCTCAAATCGTTGCTGGCGCGCGAAGACGCCAAGGCTGCGCACTCGGCCGCCTGAAGCCCCGCGCGCCACGTACTGTTTTCCCCTTGGGGGCTGCTACAGCCCCTTTTAAGACCCGCCTTGATAAAGGTGGGTTTTTTTTTAGCCAGACGCGATTTCCGGATGCGGGATAATACGCCCCCATGACCGACGCTCCCACTTTTACCACCCCCAGCAGGCTGCGCCGTTTCGCCTGCATGATGTATGAAGCCGTACTGCTGTTCGCCGTGGTTTTCCTGGCCGGCTACCTGTTTGACACGCTGACCCAGAGCAAACACGCATTGATGCTGCGCCACGCGCGCCAGGCCTGGCTTTTCGTGGCCATAGGTGCGTACTTCATATTGTGCTGGCGCCGCAATGGCCAGACGCTGCCAATGAAAACCTGGAATATCCGGCTGGTCGACCGCGACGGCCGCCCGCCCTCGGTGCCGCGACTGATCGCACGCTATATCCTCGCCTGGCCGCTGGTGCTGGCAGGAGCGGGGGTCGTCTCTGCGGCGTCAGCCGCCACGCAATGGGCGTCCGTAGACATGTTCATCGTGGCGGCGCCCTTCGCCATCTTCTTATGGTCGTGGTTCGATCCTGAGGGCCAGTTCCTGCACGATCGGCTGCTGGGCACGCGCCTGCGCGACGCCCCGCGCCGGAAAACCTGAAGCGGCGCGGTCCGGTCTTCGGTTCCATTCGAGGGGCCGTTTCGGGTGCCTGCTTCCTGGGGGTGACAAATGGTCGCCCCCGCAGCTGTCACAACGTCGTCATCGAGACGTCATGCGGCGGTCACGGCGGGATGTTCACATCCCACTTCATGACCCCTAGCCGCAACGATGCCGCCGTGACCGACCTACGCCCCACCCATTGGCGCACGCTCTGGATATCCGACCTGCATCTGGGCACCGCCGGATGCAAGGCCGATTTCCTGCTGGATTTCCTGGACCACAACGAATCCGACACGCTGTACCTGGTGGGCGACATCGTCGATGGATGGCAGCTGCGCAAGCACTGGCATTGGCCTCGCGCCCACAATGATGTGGTTCAGCGCATCCTGCGCAAGGCGCGCAACGGCACCCGGGTGGTGTTCGTACCCGGCAATCACGACGAATTCGCACGCGAGTTCATCGGGTACGCCTTTGGCGACATCGAGATTCTGGATGAAGACGTGCACGTGACGGCCCGTGGCGTGCGGCTGCTCGTCCTGCACGGCGACCAGTTCGACGGGGTCATCCAGCACAGCAAGTGGCTGGCCCGGATGGGCGACACGCTTTATCAGACGGCGCTGTGGGTGAACCACCATTTCAACCGGGCGCGCCATCGCATGGGGCTGCACTACTGGTCGCTTTCCCAGTATTTGAAGCACAAGGTGAAGAACGCCGTGGCCTTTATTACCGACTTCGAAGAGGCCCTGGCGGGCGAAGCGCGCCGTCGCGGCCTGGACGGCGTGGTGTGCGGTCACATTCACAAGCCGGAATTGCGCGAAGTCGGAGGCATTCTGTATTGCAACGACGGCGATTGGGTGGAAAGTCTTTCCGCGCTTGCCGAATCGCACGACGGTGATCTGGAACTGCTGGACTGGAGCGTGCAGCACATCCGGCGTGAGGCGACCGCCGCCAACCGTGCCCGCCGCCCCCTGTCACTGCCCGCCCTGCCGTCGGCACTCAGCCGCCAGAACAGGCACCCGTGATAACCCTTATACGTCCCCGTTAGCGGCACGGGAATGTTGCAGTTCGCGGCCCTCTAGGTCATGCTTGCACTTGGGGCATCCCGGCCCCAGGCGGTCTTCCCCGTGGGCATTCCGCCGGCGCGCTAACAACATAGGGCCATGAACGACCAATATCACGCGCTCTACCAAACATTCCGCTGGCTGGTGCCGTCCCAATTCAATATTGCCGACGCGTGCTGCCACCGCTGGGCCGCCAACAGTGCCGACGCCCGTCGCATTGCCATCTACTACGAAGACGAGGCCGGCAACCGCGAAGTGTGGACCTACGCCCGGTTGTCCGAAGCGGCCAACCAGCTCGCCAATGGCTTGGTGAAAATGGGCGTCGAACGCGGAGACCGGGTAGGTGTGGTTTTGGGGCAACGCCCGGAAACCGCGGTGGCTCATATGGCCATCTACAGCGTGGGCGCCGTGGTGGTACCCCTTTCGCCGCTGTTTGGCCCCGAAGCCCTGGAAACGCGTCTGCGCGACTCGGAGGCCCGCGTCGCCATCGTCGACTACGCGTCCAGCGCGAATCTGCTGGCGATCAGCGATAACTGCCCCGCCCTGCACCAGGTAATAGGTATAGGTTTCGCCGACGAGCGCGTGCTGCCCTGGCGCAGCCTGCTGGCCAGGCAACCGGGCGAGTTCCGCGCCGTGCCCACGCGCTCATCCGAACCCGCGATTCTGCTGTACACCTCGGGAACCACGGGCGCGCCCAAGGGAGCCCTGCTGCCGCACAGCGTGCTCATAGGCAACCTGCCAGGCTTCGTGGCCTCGCAAGACTGGTTTCCCAAGCCCAATGACGTGTTCTGGTCGCCGGCCGACTGGGCCTGGACCGGCGGCATGATGGATGCGCTGCTTCCCACTCTGTATTTCGGCCATCCGATCGTGGGCACCCGGGCGCGCTTCACGCCCGAGCGTGCCTTCGAACTGATGGAACGCTACCAGGTCACGAATACCTTCCTGTTCCCTACGGCGCTGAAGATGATGATGAAGGCCGTGCCCGAGCCGGCCAGCCACTATCGGCTTGCGCTGCGTTCGATCATGAGCGCGGGCGAAAGTGTGGGCGAAACCGTGTTCCACTGGTGCAAGACCGCTTTGGGCATCACGCCCAACGAGATGTTCGGCCAGACCGAAATGAATTACCTGGTGGGCAACAGCCACCAGCGATGGCCGGCCAAGCCGGGCAGCATGGGACGGCCCTACCCGGGGCATCAGGTCGCCGTCATCGACGATGACGGCAAGCCAGTGGCCCCGGGAGAGATTGGCGAAGTGGCGCTGAACCGCTATGACATCCATGGCTTTCCCGACCCCATCCTTTTCCTGGGATACTGGCGGAATGAGGCCGCAACCGAGGCCAAGTTCACGGGCGATTGGTGCCGCACGGGCGATCTGGCCAGCGTCGATGCCGATGGCTACCTGTGGTATGCCGGCCGCGCCGACGATGTCTTCAAGTCCGCCGGGTACCGGATCGGCCCCGGCGAGATCGAAAACTGCCTGCTCGGGCATGATGCCGTAGCGAATGTAGCGGTCGTGCCCAAGCCCGATGCCGAGCGCGGAGCCCTGGTCAAGGCCTACGTGGTGCTCACGCCCGAATACCTGGATCACGACCCGGCGCAGTTGATCCAGGCTCTGCAAGACCACGTGCGCGACAGGCTCGCCCCGTATGAATACCCGAAAGAGATCGAGTTCATTGCAGAACTGCCCATGACCACCACCGGTAAAATCCAGCGTCGAGTGCTGCGCCAGCGTGAAGAAGCGCGCGCCGCCGGCGTTCACGCCTGACCTACCCCCTGAGACTGCCGTATGCCCATTTACCAGCTCGACGATCACACGCCAGTCATCGACCCCAGCGTCTACGTCGCCGACAGCGCCGACGTCATCGGCAACGTGACGCTGCAGGCCGGCGTCAGCATCTGGTCCCATGTTGCGATTCGTGGCGATAATGCACCCATCGTCATTCAACGTGGCACCAACATTCAGGAATCCAGCGTTCTGCACGTCGATGAAGGCTGCGCCATGGACATCGGGCCCATGGTCACGGTCGGGCATCAGGCCATGCTGCATGGCTGCACCATCCTTGAAGGCGCGCTGATCGGCATGCAGGCTATCGTGTTGAACAATGCGGTAGTGGGGCGGAACTGCCTTGTGGGCGCGGGCGCCATCATTCCCGAAGGTCGCGTCATCCCCGACAATTCGCTGGTGATCGGCGTGGGCAAGGTGGTACGCGAGCTCAGTGCAGAAGAAATTGCCGGCATGCACGAAAACACCCGCCACTATGAGGTCCGGGCGCGTCATTACAAGCAGGTGCTCAAGCGGGTGGGCTGAAGGCGACGCCAATCTTGCGATCGGCTAAGATTCCCTTATGACCGATCAACTCAAGAAATATCTGTTCGAAGACCGCACGGTGCGGGTTCAGGCGGTGCGCCTGAGCGAAACCTGGAAACACGCACAGGAACACCAGCAACATCCTGCCGCGTTGCAACGATTACTGGGTGAACTGATGGCGGCCGCCGCATTGCTGGCGGCAAACATCAAGTTCGAGGGCTCGCTGGTGCTGCAGATGCAAGGTACGGGGCCCATCGCGCTGCTGGTAGTCGAATGCCAGTCGGATCTCAGCCTGCGCGCGACCGTGAAGGTGCGCGAGGGGCAGGAGGTGCCTCCCGACGGCGATCTGCAGAGCCTGCTCAACGCCGATGGCCAGGGCCGCTTCATCGTGGTGCTCGACCCCCGGCGCAAGGTGCCTGGCCAGCAGACCTACCAGGGCATCGTCCCGCTGGAAGGCGACACTGTCGCCCAGGTGCTGCAGCATTACATGAAAGCGTCCGAGCAACTGGACACACGCCTGTGGCTGCAGGCCACGGGCGAGCACGCAGGTGGCTTGCTGGTGCAACGCCTGCCCGATCACGGCGGCACGGCGCGGGGCGACGCCTCGGCAGACACCATGACGCGGGCCGTGATGCTGGCCGACACCATCAAGCCTGACGAACTCGCGCTGACCGACACCGACACGTTGATCCACCGGCTGTACTGGGAAGAGACGCTGGTCGCTTTCGAGCCGGCCGACGTGCGCTGGCACTGCAGTTGTACGCGCGAGCGCGTGGCCGGCATGTTGCGCACGCTGGGCGAAACCGAAGTCCAGGAGATTCTGGCTGACGAGGGCAAGGTACGCGTCACCTGCGATTTCTGCGGCAAACCCTACGAGTTCGACCGCGTCGACTGCTCGGGATTGTTCGCACCAGCGCGGCCCATGCCGGAGCAGGACCCGCCTACGGTTCACTGACGGCGTGCCGCCCTTGCCTCTGCTCGTGTCGTCGGGCAGGCGCCCAGGGCCGGCAATGATGGCCGCTTCCGGCGGCGTACCAACAGCCGGCCCAGTGTCGCGGCGCGACGCTGACCAATCGGCCCTGCCGTAATTCCCACAATCGACGAAGCCTTGCGCCATGGGCACACTGCCCGCCATGGCCCACTCTCTCGCACTTGCCCGTCGCCCGCGCATTACCGTGCGCAATCGATCCAACCTGGGCACTGCGCTGGTCGAATTCGGCCTTGCGGCTGCGCCCCTGCTGCTGATGGGCATGCTTGCCGTCGAAGCCGGACACTGGCACCTGGCTCGCCAGCGAGCCTATGTAGCCTTGCTGGAAGCGGCGCGCGCCGCAGCAACGCAGCACGGCCACCCCACGGTCATTGCGCAGACGTACGCCAGGCATGCACCCGAAATGCAGCCGGCGGTCCAGGAGCCGCGCGCAGCGCCGAATGGCGCCCACGCCCCGCCAGCCTGGCGGATCGAGGTATTGCAGCCAGCTGTGGCGGCCATCCGCGACCACGCGCGAACCGGCCTCGCGGTAGCGGGCGCGGCCGGCCGATCTGTTGCCAGCAATGACTATCAAGCTGAATACCATGCCGCGCACGGCGGCGCGCCGGGGCGCACGATCTTCGACGCCAACACCCTGCACTTGCGCCTGAGCCAGCCCATCCGGCCGTTGTCGCCGCTGACGCGCGCGGTGCTGAGGCAGGCGGCTACGGCGGCCGGCCCATGCTCGAAACATGCCCTCGCCCAGGGCTGGCTGGTGCTGCAGCTGGAACTGCGCATCGAGATGCAGTCGCATCCGGTGGACTGGCAGGCGCCTCCCGCACTACACCCCAGAGTGACGTATGGATCCTGGGACTGCGCCCGCCACGGGCCTTGAAGGCCGCGCGCCACGGAACTGGCGAGGCCCGTCAGGGTGAGAATAGATCGGAGAATTTGAGCGCTTGGGACCAAGCGCCGGCTCGCGCCCGCCTGTCAGCAGGCTCAGCGGCGTGGTGGCGTGGGCTTGCCGGGGGGCGGCGCGGGCTGCGGCACCGGGCTGCCCGGGGGCAGGATCTGCACAAAGACCTCGCCCTCGCGCATCATGCCCAATTCACTGCGCGCGCGCTCTTCGATGGCGCCCACACCCGTGGCCAGGTCGCGAACTTCGGCTTCGAGGGCCGCGTTCCGCGCCCGCAGGCCTTCGTTGACGTCGTGTTGGGCGGCCACCTGCCCCTGCAGGTCCCAGACCTTGAACCAGCCACCCTTGCCCAGCCACAGCGGATACTGGATGAGGCCAACCAAGACCAGCAGCACCAGGAACAGCAGGCGCATAAATGGACACCCTCAACGATTGCGGCGAGCCGCAAGGACCAGGCGCGTGTCGCGCCCGGGCGGATCAACGCAGGTTGTAGAACGCCTCGAGGCCGGGGTAGGACGCGACTTCGGCAAGTTCTTCTTCGATGCGCAACAGCTGATTGTATTTGGCCATGCGGTCGGAACGCGACAGCGAACCGGTCTTGATCTGCATGGCGTTGGTCGCGACGGCGATGTCGGCGATGGTGGAATCTTCGGTTTCGCCCGAGCGGTGCGAGACCACGGCGGTATAGCCAGCCCGCTTGGCCATTTCGATCGCCGCGAAGGTCTCGGTCAGGGTGCCGATCTGATTGATCTTGATCAGGATGGAATTGGCCACCCCTTTCTGGATGCCTTCTTTCAGAATGCGGGTGTTGGTAACGAACAGGTCGTCACCCACCAACTGCACCTTCTTGCCGAGCTGGTCGGTGAGCAACTTCCAACCTTCCCAGTCATTTTCGGCCATGCCGTCTTCGATGCTGATGATCGGATACTTGTCGCACCAGGTAGCCAGCAGGTTGGCGAACTCTTGCGAAGACAGCGACAGGCCGCCTTCGCCCGCCAGCGTGTACTTGCCATCGCGGTAGAACTCGGAACTGGCGCAATCCAGGCCCAGGGCGATCTGCGAACCGGGCTCGTAGCCGGCCACGGTAATGGCCTTAAGAATGAGCTGGATGGCCGCCTCGTGGTTGGGAACGTTGGGCGCGAACCCGCCCTCGTCGCCCACGGCGGTGGACATACCCTGGTCGTGGATGAGCTTCTTCAAAGCATGGAAGACTTCGGCGCCCCAACGCAGGGCCTCACGGAAGCTGGTGGCACCCACCGGCAGGATCATGAGTTCCTGCAGGTCGAGGGTGTTGTTGGCATGCGCGCCGCCGTTGATGACGTTCATCATGGGCACCGGCATGCTCATCGGCCCGCTGCCGCCGAAATATCGGTACAGCGACAGCCCGGATTCGTCGGCGGCTGCACGCGCCACGGCCATGCTGGCGGCGAGCAGTGCGTTGGCGCCCAGGCGCTCTTTGGATTCGGTGCCGTCGAGTTCGATCAGCGTGCGGTCGACAAAGGTCTGTTCCTGGGCGTCGAGGCCCATCAGGGCTTCGGAGATCTCGGTGTTGAGGTTCTCGACGGCACGCAGCACGCCCTTGCCCAGATAGCGCGACTTGTCGCCATCGCGCAGTTCGATGGCTTCGCGCTGGCCGGTGGAAGCCCCCGAAGGTACGGCGGCGCGGCCCATGGCGCCGGATTCCAGCAACACGTCGCACTCGACGGTAGGGTTACCGCGCGAGTCGAGGATTTCGCGGCCAATGATGTCGACGATTGCACTCATGATTTCTTAGATTCCCTGAACGATAAACAAATTCGTGGCGGCGGCATCGACTCAGTTGAACTGGTTTTCGATGAAGCCGTTGCGTTTGGTGACGCGATCGAGTTCGACGAGCGATTCGAGCAGCGCAGGCATCAGGTCCAGCGGCACGGCGTTGGGGCCGTCGGACAGTGCGCAGGCTGGATTGGGGTGGGTTTCCATGAACAGGCCCGCCACACCGACCGCCACCGCCGCGCGCGCCAGCACTGGTACGAATTCGCGCTGCCCGCCGGAAGAGGTGCCTTGCCCGCCCGGCAGCTGCACGGAGTGGGTGGCATCGAACACGACGGGGCAACCGGTTTCCCGCATGATAGCCAGCGAGCGCATGTCGGACACTAAGTTGTTGTATCCGAAAGAAGCGCCTCGCTCGCACACCAGAATGTTACTGCCGTCGCCGCCGGCCTCGATGGCGGCGTCGCGTGCCTTCTGGGCGACCTGCACCATGTCGTGGGGGGCCAGGAACTGCCCTTTCTTGATATTGACGGGCTTGAGCGTCGCCGCACAAGCTCGGATGAAGTCGGTCTGACGGCACAGAAAGGCCGGCGTCTGCAGCATGTCGACGACCGAGGCCACTGCCGCGACCTGCTCGATATCGTGGACATCGGTGAGCACCGGCACATTCAGCTGGGCGCGCACATCGGCAAGGATTTGCAGGCCCTGGTCGATACCGGGCCCCCGGAACGACTTGCCCGAACTGCGGTTGGCCTTGTCGAAGGAACTCTTGTAGATGAACGGAATGCCCAGCCGGGACGTGATTTCCTGCAAACGGCCCGCGGTTTCGAAGGCCAGCTCGCGCGATTCAATGACGCACGGACCCGCAATCAGGAAAAACGGATGGTCGAGGCCGATATCGAAGCCGCAGGCTTTCATTCAGGCCTCCTTGCGGCCTTGATACGCCACGGCCGCCTCGATGAAGCTGGAAAACAGCGGGTGGCCATCGCGCGGCGTGGAAGTGAATTCGGGGTGGAATTGCACGCCCACGAACCAGGGATGGTTGGGAAGTTCCATCATTTCAGGCAGGTTCTCGGTGGGCGTGCGCGCGCTGATGATCATGCCCGATTCTTCCAGGCGCGGCACATACACGTTGTTGACTTCGTAGCGGTGCCGATGCCGTTCGTTCACGCTGTCGCCATAGATCGCCTGCGCACGGGTACCCGGCTTGATGGGGCAACGCTGTGCGCCCTTGCGCATGGTGCCGCCCAGGTCGGAATTGGCGTCGCGCCTTTCGACCTTGCCTTCGCGGTCCATCCATTCGGAAATGAGCGCCACCACCGGATGAGGGGCGGACGGATCGAATTCGGTGCTGTTGGCCCCACCCAGCCCCGCGACGTGGCGGGCGAACTCGATGACGGCCAACTGCATGCCCAGGCAGATGCCCAGGTACGGCACGCCATTTTCACGCGCGTAGCGAATGGCCGCAATCTTGCCTTCGGTGCCGCGCTTGCCGAACCCGCCAGGCACCAGGATGGCGTCGAGATGCTTGAGCTGGTCGGTGCCGCGTGTCTCGATGTCTTCGGAATCGATGTATTCGATGTTGATCTTCGAGCGCGTATGGATGCCGGCGTGCACCAGGGCTTCGGACAGCGACTTGTACGATTCGGTCAGGTCGACGTATTTGCCCACCATGCCGATGGTGAGCTGATGGTCGGGATGCTCGAGCGCCTCGACGAGGTTGTCCCACATGGACAGGTCGGCTGGAGGCGGGGTCAGGCCCAGGGCTTCGCAGACGATGTTGTCGACGCCCTGCTTGTGCAGCATGGCCGGAATCTTGTAGATGGAGTCGGCATCCCAGACCGAGATGACGGCATCCAGCGGGACGTTGGAGAACATCGAGATCTTGGCGCGCTCGTCATCGGGGATGGGCCGATCGGCACGGCACAGCAGCAGGTTCGGGTAGATGCCGATTTCGCGCAGCTTCTGCACCGAGTGCTGGGTAGGCTTGGTCTTGAGCTCGCCGGCCGAGGCGATGAAGGGCACCAGCGTGAGGTGCACGAAGGCGGCGTTGTTGCGGCCCATGCGCAGGCTCATCTGGCGGGCGGCCTCGAGGAACGGCAGGGATTCGATGTCGCCGACGGTGCCGCCGATTTCAACGATGGCCACATCGGTGGCGCCGTTCCAGGCGGCTTCGGCGCCGCGGGCGATGAAGTCCTGGATTTCGTTGGTGATATGCGGAATGACCTGGACAGTCTTGCCCAGGTAGTCGCCGCGGCGCTCTTTGCGCAGCACCGACTCGTAGATCTGGCCGGTGGTGAAGTTGTTCACCTTGTGCATCTTGGCCGAGATGAAGCGCTCGTAGTGGCCCAGATCGAGGTCGGTTTCGGCGCCGTCTTCCGTGACGAACACCTCGCCGTGCTGGAACGGGCTCATGGTGCCGGGATCGACGTTGATATAGGGGTCGAGCTTGAGCAGCGTGACTTGCAGACCGCGCGATTCGAGGATCGCGGCGAGAGACGCGGCGGCGATCCCTTTGCCCAGGGAGGACACCACACCGCCGGTGACAAATACGTATTTGGTCATCGTAATTGGCGCCCGGGACGAGCGGGCGCATGCGGGAAATTTGGATTATAGCCGTCCGTTCGGCCGATCAGGGGTTTTCCCTGATCATGAGCGAGTAACAGTGGGCGACCCGACAACTGGCGCCTTGGAGGCCTAGCGCCCCGCGGGACCCGGCCGCGCTCGGGTGCCGCCACGCCATCCGCCCCCGGTCCGCAGGGATCCGCCGCACGGCGGGCGGGTCTCAGCTCGACAGTGGCCGCGTACGGGCCTGTAGCCAGTCGAGCGCCCTGCCCTGCACCAGCGGCGCCACGCGCTCGCGCACGGTGCGGTGGTAGTCGTCCAGCCAGGCGATTTCGTCAGGCCGCAACAACGACGCATCGATACACCGGGTATCGATCGGGCAGAGCGTCAAGGTCTCGAAGCACAGGAATTCGCCCATGTCGTTCTGGAGCCAGCTGCGGTTTACCACCAGATTCTCGATGCGCACCCCCCACTTTCCCGGGCGGTAGATGCCGGGCTCGTTGGAAGTGATCATGCCAGGCTCCATGCCGGTGTGCGGCCCGGGCGCGGCCCGGTAAGAGATGACCTGGGGCCCTTCGTGGACATTCAGGAAGTAACCGACGCCGTGGCCCGTGCCGTGGCCGTACTCGGCGCCGCCTTGCCAGATCGGGGCGCGCGCGATCGCGTCCAGCATGGGCGACGGCGTGCCACGCGGGAAGGCGGCCCGCGACAGGGCGATCATGCCCTTGAGCACCAGCGTGAAATCGACCTTCTGGTCGGCACTGGGCTGTCCGACCGCCACGACCCGCGTGATGTCGGTCGTGCCGCCCAGGTACTGCCCGCCCGAATCGATGAGCAGCAGCCCATCGCCCTGGATCACCGCATGGGATTCAGCCGTGGCGCGGTAATGGGGCATGGCGCCATTGGCGTTGAAGCCGGCAATGGTCGCGAAGCTGGGGCAGACGTAGCCCGGGCGGCGGGCCCGGGCGGCGGTGATCTGCTCGTCGATGGTGAGTTCGGTAATGACCTCCTGCCCCAGCGTGTCTTCGAACCAGGCGAAAAACTCGCACAGCGCCGCGCCATCATGCTCCATGGCCTGCCGCACGTGGGCCAGCTCTGCGTCGGACTTGCACGACTTGAACAGCGTGGTAGGATTGATAGCCTCGACGCGCGGTATTGCAGGATCCATGGCATGGAACACCCCGCACGTGACCCGCGCCGGATCAATGAGCAATGTCTGGTCGAGCTGCAACGAGCCCAGCGCCTCGGCGGCCAATGCATAGGGCGCTACGTCGATGCCGTCGGCGGCCAGCAAGGCGCGCAGGGCCGCACCGACCTTGCCGTCGGCCACGAACAGCGTGGCGTGATCCATGCCGACCAGCGCATGCGCCAGGAACACCGGGTTGTACGACACGTCGGCGCCGCGCAGGTTGAACAGCCAGGCGATGTCGTCCAGCGTGGACAGCAGGTGCACGTGGGCGCCGTGGGCCCGCATGGATGCGCGTACCTGCGCCAGCTTGTCGGCGCGGCTGACGCAGGCGTACGGAGGCTCGTGGCCATACACGTGCGCGTCGGGCAAGCCGGGCCGGTCGGCCCATATATCGGCGAGCAGGTCCGCCTGGATGTCCAGGACGACGCCCACGGGCGTCAGCGCGGCGGACAAGGCCCTGAACGCCGCCAGGCCCAGCACGTTGCCATCGACCCCAACGCGCTGGCCTCGCGCCAGGCGCGTGGCCAGCCAATCGACATGGCCCGGCGTGCCTGGCGCCGCAATTTTCATGAGCTGCATGCAGGTACCCGCCAGCTGGGCCTCGGCCTGCACCCAGTAGCGGCTGTCGACCCAGAGTCCGGCGAAATCGTCGGTGACCACCACGGTGCCGACCGAGCCGGTGAAGCCGCTGAGCCACTGGCGGCCCTGCCAGCGGGCGGGCAGGTATTCGGAAAGATGCGGATCGGCCGAGGGAATGATGCAGGCGTCCAGACCGCGGCGGCGCATGGCCTGCCGCAACTGGGCGACTCGGGTATCGGTGCGGGACATGACGTTCCTTAGCGCAGCATGGACGACATGGCCGACAGGCTGTTGAGCGTGCGGATGGCGGCCTGCATGCTGTCAACGGAAAAGCGCAGGGTGACGCCATCCACGCGCTCGAGCGTGGGCCACATGCAGAACAGGTCGGCCAGCGCCGGACCCTGGGTCTGCAACCGGCATTCTATAGGCGGGGCGATGCGCAGGGGAACGACCTGCGCCGCGTCTCGCACCGCGGCCTCGACCGCCGCGCCGATTGCCGCGCGCGCGGCCGCGGGCGACAGGCTGGCGCCGCTACCCTGTCCGTGCGCGATTTTGGTCTGCACCCAGCGCGCTTGTGGAAACAGCGAACGGGTTTCGTCGATGAACACGTCATCGCCGCTGCCCATGATGACGGGCACGCCGAGTTCCCCAGCCAGCGCGCCGTACAGCCCGGCTTCGCCCATCTCGGTGCCGTTGATGAAAACACGGGCGAAGGCAAAGCTGTTGATTGTGTGCGCCAGCACCCCGCGCGCCTGAGACCGTGCGTGATACCCGATCAGGCAGACCGCATCGCAGGCTTCTTCCAGCCCCCCCATCATGCCCAGGTAGCGCGGCTTGCCCAGCACCATCCGCGCACGGGGGTCGAGCAGGTCCGGCAGCAGGTTTCGAAACCCGCCATGCGAATCATTGACCAGGACCTCGGTCGCGCCCCCTGCATATGCCCCCTCGACAGCCGCATTCGCCTCGCCCGTCATCCAGGCCCGCGCACGTTCGTACTCACCATTGCCGGGGCGCGTCTGCTCGGCATGGAACACGCCGGCCACGCCTTCGATGTCGGTTGAAACCAGGATTTTCATGGGATGCTCGACCTTGCCGCAGGGGCTCAGAGTTCAGTGCGCGCCAGCCAGTCGCGCCAAAGGGGCGCCGCCTCTTGAATGCACACGCGACGATGACCATCGCGACCGGCCACCGACTTGGCGTGCCACAGGGCCGCCACGATAGCCTGCTCGCAGGCCTCGGCCGCCGCCTCGAACAGCGGATCGATGCGCGTCTCGTGCAGCATGGCCACCTCGGGCATGCCGCGCTCGGCCAGGTGGGGAACGGTGTAGGCCGTGGAGAAAGCCAGCGCAATATCGCCGCTGCCGTGCCCGAACACCGATCCGGTACGCGCCAGTCCGGCACCCGCACGCAAGGCGAGGCGGCGCAGTTGCCGCGCATCGAGCGGGGCGTCAGTCGCCAGCAGCAGAATGATGGACCCTTGTTCGGGCCGCGTGGATTCCACGGCCATGGCTTGATCCTGGTGGCGCGCCAGTTCACGCCCGAAGGGCCGTCCAGCCACAGTCAACGCGGGCAGCCGGCCAAAGTTGGCCAGCACCAGTGCGCCCACGGTGTGGCGCAACCCGGGTTGAATGTCGGCGATGCGCGAGGCCGAGCCGATGCCGCCTTTCAGCGAGAACGACGACATCCCGCGCCCAGCCCCCACCGAGCCTTGCTCGAAGCGGGCATCCGCAGCGTCCAGGGCCTGAATGTAGTGCGCCTCTTGCACGGCAAGCGCCTGGATATCGTTCAGGTAGCCGTCATTGCACTCGAAAACCAATGGGTTGACTGTAGGCCACTCGCGGCCGATCTCGGGATTGGCCGCAATGGCCTGGCGGATCTGCGCATTGGCCACCGTGCCCACGGCAAAGGTATTGCTGAGCGCAATCGGCGTTTCCAGTACACCCAGTTCGCGCACCTGCACCAGGCCCACGCTTTTGCCGAAGCCATTGAGCACGGCCGCCGCGGCCGGCACTTTGTCGCGATACACATCGCCCGGGTGCGGGCGCACCACCGTGACGCCGGTCTGCAATGCGCCGTCCGCCAATGTGCAATGGCCAACAGTCACGCCGCGCACGTCGCTGATGGCGTCCCGCGGGCCAGCCGGCAGGCCGCCGACGCGGGGAATCGTCAATGAGGTATTCATCGGGTCGGGCTACAGGCGATCGATTTTGGGATCCAGCGCGTCGCGCAAGGCGTCGCCCAACAGGTTGAACGCCAGCACCGTGAAGAAAATCGCAAGGCTGGGGAATAGCGCCACGTGAGGCGCGTTCACCATGTCGGCGCGCGCCTCGTTCAGCATGGCTCCCCATTCAGGGGTGGGAGGCTGCGCCCCCATGCCCAGAAACGAAAGGCTGGCTGCCGTGATGATGGAAGTGCCCACGCGCATCGTGAAGTACACCACGATGGAAGAAATGGTGCCTGGCAGTATGTGCCGCAACAGTATGGTCCAGTCGGAAGCGCCGATGCTCTTGGTCGCTTCGATATAGGTCAGATTCTTCAGGGCCAGCGTGTTGCCGCGCACCAGGCGGGCGAAGGCGGGCACGCTGAACACCGACACCGCCACGACCACGTTGGTCATGCTGCTGCCCAGGATGGCCACGACGCCCAGGGCGAGCAATATGCCCGGGAACGCGAACAGCACGTCCGAGATCCGCATGGTGATGCGATCCCACCAGCCCTCGTAGTAGCCGGCCAGCAGGCCCAGGGCGGTACCGATCAGGCCACCCAGCAGCACCGAGAGGAAGCCGGCCGCGAGCGAGATGCGGGCGCCCATCAGAATGCGGCTGAAGATGTCGCGCCCCAGAGGATCGACACCGAACCAGTGGGCCGCGGACGGCCCGGTGTTGATCATGTCGTAGTCGAAATAATTCTCGGCGTCGTACGGACTGATCCAGGGTGCCAGCACGGCGATCAGCACCAACAGCATCACGAAGGCGAGCGCGGCTACGCCCACGTGCTGCTTGCGGAATTTGCGCCAGAATTCGCTCCAGGGCGTGCGTACGTTGGTGCCGATATTCACGGCGGTCGTCTGCGTCATGGCCGCCTCACTTGTAGCGTATGGTGGGGTTGATATAGCCGTAGAGCATGTCCACGACCAGATTGATCACGATGAATTCGAGCGAGAACAACAGCACCAGCGCCTGAATCACTGGGTAGTCGCGCATATTCACGGAATCCACCAGCAGCCTGCCCAGGCCCGGCCAGTTGAAAACCGCCTCGACCACAATCGAGCCGCCCAGCAGAAAGCCGAACTGCAGGCCCATCATGGTGACCACCGGAATGAGCGCGTTGCGCAGGCAATGCTTGATGATGACGACACGTTCACGCAGGCCTTTGGCGCGCGCCGTGCGCACGAAATCTTCCTGTATGACCTCGACGAACGAGGCCCGAGTGAAGCGCGCCATCACGGCGGCGACCGCCGCGCCCAGCGTGATGGAAGGCAGAATGTAATGTTGCCAGGTGCTGGCGCCCACCGTGGGCAGCCAGCCGAGATTCACCGAGAAAACCTGCATCAGCAGCATCCCGAGCGCGAAGGCAGGAAAGGAGATGCCGGAAACCGCCAGCGTCATGCCCAGCCGATCGGGCCACCGGTTGCGGTACACCGCCGAAAGAATGCCTATGGTCATGCCGAACAATACCGACCAGACCATGCTGACCAGTGTCAGCATCAAGGTGGGCATGAACCGTTCCGCGATCTCGGTCGACACAGGCCGTCGAGTGCGGATCGAGGTGCCCAGGTCTCCTTGCACGATGTTGGTGAAGAAGCGTACGAACTGCTCGGGCAGCGGCTTGTCGAGCCCCAGTTCGGCCCGCACCAGTTCCACGGTCTCGAGATCGGCATCCTGCCCGGCGGCCAGGCGCGCCGGGTCACCGGGCAGCATGTGCACGAACAGGAACACCAGCACTGCCACGATCAATAGCGTGGGCGCGAGGCCTGCCAGGCGCTTGAGGAAGTAATTGAACATTTTTCAACCTGATCGGCGACGCGCGCGGAACCCCTGCCCCCGCGCGCATCGCCCGTGTTGCGGCCTGCGGCGGCCGCTTACTCGGAAAGCGAGATCTCGCCGGAATTGATATTGCCGTCGGGCATCACGTACACGCCGTCCAGCTTCTTGCTGCGGCCGTACAGCGACTGCTCGGTGACCAGGGCCGCCCACGGCGCATCTTTCCAGATCTGCTCTTGCGCCTCTTTATAGAGCTGCGCCTTTTCCTGGTCGTCTACAGAACGCAGTGCCTTGGCGATATTGCCGTCCACCAGGTCGTTCTTGTAGTAGGCCGTGTTGTTCAACTTCGGCGGAAACGACTCGGATGCCAGCAGCGGCCGCAGAGCCCAGTCGGCCTCGCCGGTCGAGGCGGACCATCCGGCGTAGTACATGCGAACCGGCGCTGTGGCGGGATCCGGCGCGGACTGCACCAACTCAACGCGTTGCCCGACTTCAAGCGCCTGCACCTGGATCTTCACGCCAACCTGGCGAAGTTGCTGCTGCACGAATTGCAGCACCTTCTGGGTCGTGGTGTTGTTATAGCCCCCCCACAGCACCGACTCGAAACCGTCGGGATAACCGGCTTCGGCCAGCAATTCCTTCGCCTTCTTGGGATCGTAGGGCCAGGGGTCCATCTTGTGCGCATAGGTCACGCCCTGCGGCACGATGCCCTGGGCCGGGAACGCATAGCCCGCGAACGCCACCTTGGCCAGCGCCTCGCGGTTGATCGCGTAGTTGATAGCCTGGCGCACTTTGACGTCATCGAAAGGCTTGTGCTGAACGTTGAAACTGATGTAGCGCGTAACAATGGAATCGCCAGTCATCACCTGGAGCTTGTCGCTCTTGCCCAGCTGCGCGGCCTGTTCGTACGGCAGCGTGTAGGCGAAATCGGCTTCACCCGTCTGCAGCATCGCGGCACGCGTGCTGTTTTCGAGCACCGGCTTCCAGGTCACGGAGTCGACCTTCGGGTAACCCTTTTTCCAGTAGCCGTCGAACTTCTTGCCACGCACGTAATCGGTCTGCTTCCAGCCATCGAACACGAACGGACCGGTGCCAACTGGATTGAAGGCAATGTCCTTGCCGTATTTCTCGAGCGCGGCCGGAGAAATGATGGCGGCCGAGGCGTGAGCCAGCGAGTTGATGAAGGGCGCGAACGGCTCCTTCAACGTGATGCGTACGGTATGGGCGTCGACCACGTCGACCTTGTCGATCCGGTTGAACTGGTTGTAGCGCGCCAGGCGGTTGTCACGGTTCAACACGCGATCGAGGTTGGTCTTGACCGCCTCGGCGTTGAAGTCGGTGCCGTCATGGAATTTGACACCCTGGCGCAGCTTGAACGTGTACACCAGCCCGTCGGGCGTGACTTCATAGCTTTCGGCCAGCACGGGTTTGATCTTCAGGTCTTTGTCGAACTCGAACAGGCCTTCATAGAACGACTTCGTGACCGCGGTGGTGAGCGTGGTATTGGTGTTGTAGGGATCCAGCGTCTCCGCCTGCGAACTCAGCGCCAGGACGACATCTTTGGCCGCGAAGGCGGCGCTGCCGCAAGTCAGAGCAGAAAGCGCCAGCAGGCTTGCCGCCAGGGCTTTAGGCCGGAACAGCGCATTGACGGATTTATTCATGAACAGGCTCCTTGGGGGTACAGTCGGCTTGCGTTCAATAGGCGCCGGCAATGCGATGCCGGGCCACAAAATGCCGAGGTGCCACTTGCACCAACGGCTGGACCACCGGTTCGTCGCCGACGGCCCGTATCGGGCTGGGAATTTCATCGGCCAGCAACTCGCGCTTCAAGTGACGGCGTGATGGATCGGCGATGGGCACCGCTGCCATCAGCTTGCGCGTATACGGATGCTGCGGGTTCTCGAAAATGTCGCGTCGCGGACCGATTTCGACGATCTGTCCCAGGTACATCACCGCCACCCGGTGGCTGACGCGTTCGACCACGGCCATGTCGTGAGAAATGAACAGGAACGCCACGCCCAGTTCGCGCTGCAGATCCAGCATCAGGTTGACGATCTGCGCCTGGATTGACACGTCGAGGGCCGACACGGCTTCGTCCGCCACCACAACCTTGGGATTCAAGGCCAACGCGCGGGCGATGGCGATGCGCTGGCGCTGTCCGCCCGAGAACTCATGGGGATAGCGACTGGCATGGTCCGGCGGCAGGCCGACTTTTTCGAGCAGCCAGGCCACACGATCGCGCGCCGCGGCGCCCTTGGCTATGCCGTGCACCAGCAGCGGCTCCATGATGGAAAAACCCACCGTGACGCGGGGGTCCAGCGATGCGTAGGGATCCTGGAAGATGAACTGGATGTTGCGGCGCAGTTGCTGCAACGCGCTGGTGGGCAATTCCCGTATGTTCTGCCCGCCGAATTCGATGGCGCCGCTCTGGCTTTCCACCAGGCGCAGCAGCGATCGGCCCGTGGTGGATTTGCCGCAGCCCGATTCGCCCACCAGCGCCAGTGTTTCGCCGGGATACAGGTCGAAGCTGACCCGCTCGACGGCGTGCACCCGCCGCTTGACGCGGCCGAACAGGCCGCTGGGCACGTTGAATCGGGTGATCAGATCCTTGACGCGCAAAATGGGTTGGGCGTCGCCTTGCACCGTGTCGTGCGCCTGCACCGCAGCGGGAACCTGCTGGTCGTCGACGCGCAGCAATGGAAACTTGGACGGCAGATCGGTGCCCTGCATGGCGCCCAGCCGCGGCACGGCCGACAGCAGCGCGCGCGTGTAGGCATGGCGAGGCGTTTCGAATACCTGGTCGGAGCCGCCCTCTTCGACTTTGTCGCCCCGGTACATGACCAGCACGCGGTCTGCAACTTCCGCCACCACGCCCATGTCGTGAGTGATGAAGATCACCCCCATGTTCATCTCTTCCTGCAACTGGCGGATCAGTTGCAGAATCTGCGCCTGGATGGTGACATCCAGCGCCGTGGTGGGCTCATCGGCGATCAGAAGCTGCGGCTTGCACGACAATGCCATTGCGATCATGACGCGCTGGCGCATGCCGCCGGACAGCTGGTGCGGATAACGGTCGAGCACTTGCCGGGCCTCGGGAATGCGTACCCTTTCGAGCATGCGCAATGCTTCGGCTCGTGCGCTGCCGGCATCCTTGCCCTGGTGCACCCGGATCGACTCGGCGATCTGGTCGCCGGCCGTGAACACCGGATTCAGCGAAGTCATGGGTTCCTGGAAGATCATGGCCACGTCGGCGCCCCGGATCCCGCGCATGGTCGCCCCCGACGCGCGAGCCAGGTCCAGCACCTCGCCGCCCCGCCGGCGCAGCAGCATGCTGCCCTGGGTGATCTTCCCGCCGCCATGCTCGACCAGGCGCATCAGCGCCAGTGAAGTCACCGACTTGCCCGAGCCGGATTCGCCGACGATGGCCAGCGTTTCGCCACGATCGACATGAAATGACAGATTGCGCACTGCTTCGACGGTGCGCTCGGAGGTGGCGAATCGCACGCTCAGCGCATCGACCTGCACCACGCGGTCATCGGGCAGCACGAGGCTGCTTGCGCGCTCAACCATATTGCTTGTTCCCATGCTGGCCGCCAGACAGGCAGCGGATCGGCGCCGCGCTCATCGGTAGATGGCGGCGACAGGGTCGGCACCGACGCGGGCGTAGCCGCGATACATGCCTTCGGTATTGAACGGCAGGACCACGTTGCCCTGCCTGTCGACGGCGATCAGTCCGCCCTTGCCGTCGATGGCGGGCAGCTTGTCGAACACCACGCGGTCGGCGGCCGCCTGTAATGAGGCGCCCGTGTATTCCATTTGCGCGGCCACGTCGTAGGCGGCCACCGCACGGATGAACATTTCACCGGTGCCGGTGGTCGACACGGCACAGCTGCGGTTGCTGGCATAACAGCCCGCTCCGATGATCGGTGCATCGCCCACCCGTCCGACCTGCTTGTTGGTGATGCCGCCCGTGGAAGTTGCAGCGGCAACGTTGCCCTGGGCGTCGAACGCCACGGCGCCGACGGTACCGAGCTTCTTGTCCGCATCCAGCGGATCGGCGGGCGCAGGCTGTCCGCGCGACACCATGGCCTGGCCGTCATGATCGAGCACTGCCGCGTCCGGCGATTCACGCTGCACGCGCAGCAATTGCTCACGTCGCGCGTCGGTCGAGAAATACGCTGGGTCGACCATCTGCAGGCCCTGCGCGCGTGCGTAATCTTCAGCGCCTTCACCCACGAAGAACACGTGCTTGCTGTGCAGCATGACGGCCCGCGCCGCGAGTACCGGGTTGCGCACTCGCGACACATTGGCGATGGCCCCGCAGCGCAGCGTGGCGCCGTCCATGATGGATGCGTCGAGTTCGTGCGTGCCGGCGCTGGTGAATACCGCGCCATGCCCCGCATTGAAAAGTGGGCAGTCTTCAAGCCGCCGCACCGCCTCGGTCACGGCGTCCAGCGCACTGCCGCCGGCCGCCAGCACCGCCTGGCCGGCCAGGAGGATCTCGCGCAATGCCGCCAGATATTCCTGCTCTTTCGCGTGCGACATGGCGGCGCGCGACATGGCGCCCGCGCCCCCGTGAATCGCGATTACGGGTTGGTTCATCTTTTTCCTGCTCCTGCGCCATGGAAAAGCCACGGCATGACGGACTGCGTCACGCCTGCCGCGGCCTGGATTGAGTTCTTGGCCCGATGGGCCACCGCGGCCGACATGCCTTCGATTAGCCCCAGCGCCCCGGTTTCGGAATTTGAAGACAACTGGCGCGACGTATGCGCATACAGCGCAACGGTAGCCACCGGCGCGAGCGGCGACGTCGGCTTGTCGGTCAGCACCAGCACCGGCACGCCAGCCTGCTGGGCGGCCCTGCCCAGCGTCACGGTATCGGCCAGATAGCGCGGGAAGGCGATGGCGATCACGAGGTCGCGTTCGGTCATGCGTGCCAGCTGCCGTGCGGCATGCGACACCCCGCCCGGCCCTGCCAGCGAATCGCAGGACTGCAGATGCATGCACAGGCTGCGCTGCAGCAACCCTGCCAGGAAACCGCTAGCGCCGAAACCGATGATGAAAACGCGATCTGCGCCAAGCACGATGTCGACGGCCCGTTCGCAAGCTGCCGCATCCAGACCCTGCAAGGTCCGCTGGGCATTGCGGATGTCTTCTTCCAGCGTGGCAGCCATGACTTGCACCGCAGTGGCCGAATGCGCCAGCTCGACCCGCAGCTTTTCCACTGGCTCGAGCGCGGCCTCGAAGCCGCGGGCCAGCTCGGCGCGAAACTGGGGGTAACCCGGCAGATCGAGCGCGCGCGCGAAGCGGTTGGCTGTGGCCACCGAAACCCCGACCGCGGCAGCGAATTCGTCAATGGTCATCGTGGCCACGCGGAACTGGTGCGCCAGCACGTATTCCGCCATGCGATGCTGAGTTCGGCTCAGGCGCGGCTGGGCCCGGGCGATGCGGGCGGCAAAGGACGAACTGGTCTGGGTCATTGATACAACTGCAGGGAAGCCGAGCCGGGCGGATTATGTAAATTGGTTTACATATTTATTGTAGAAAAGAAAATTAGCTTTCATACCCAGGGATAACCCTCGCTGCGCGCCTCCCGGAACGGGCCGGATATCAAGCACTTTGGGCAAGACGACCTGAAGTCAGGAAGCTTCACGGCTTGCGGGTTTGGCTCGGCTTATCGACGCCGGAATCACTGGCGTCGAAATTTCCCTCACTGACATCAGCCTGGCTCGGGCTGACGCGACATGCGCAAGGTGTAGTCCGCCATGATCGACCAGTCGCGCGCTGCGCCGCCGGCTTCGACAGCCTTGCACATCTGCTCGTGCACCGCCTCCAGCGCCGGCAGCGGCGTGGCCAAGCTCTGCGCAGCCTGGCGGGCCAGGCGCAGATCCTTGAGCCCCAGCTCGGCCTTGAAGCCCGGCTCGTATTCTCCTGCCGTGATGATTGCCGAATAGACTTGATAGGAACGGCTGCCAAACAGCGTGCCCAGTATCAAATCGAAGAAATCGGCGCGCGCAACGTCGTGGGCGTCCGTCAGGGCAACCGCTTCGGCCATCGCCTCGATCGCCATCGCAATCATCATGTTGCAGGCAATCTTGGCAGCATGCGCGCCGGGCGGATGATCCCCAAGCCGCCAGGTGCGCTTGCCAAGCACATCAAGCAGCGGCTGCAGGCGTTGCACAGCCGACGCGTCGCCGGCAGCAAGAATATTCAGTTCGCCTTGCGCCGCCACATCGGGCCGACCCAGCACCGGGGCGGCGACGTAGGCGATGCCGGCCTGGCGATGGCATTCTGCAAGCTCCTGCGAAAAGGCCACCGAGATGGTCGAGCTGACCACGTGCACGACATCCTGTCTGGCCTGTTGGAGCACGCCTTCATCGAGCAGCACGCTGCGGATCGCCGCATCGTCGGACAACATCGTGATCACGACATCGGCCTGGAAGGCATCGGCGGGCGTCGTCACCATATGCACGCCCGGTACGTCGCCGCCCGAGCGGTTCCAGCACCTGACGCTGTAGCCGGCAGCCACCAGGTTGATGGCCATCGCGCGCGCCATGGCGCCCAAACCAATGAATCCTATATCCATGTCCTGCTCCTTCTAATTCGGGGGGGTGGAAGGTGCCTCGCTGCATGGCAGCTGCACCCAGGGACGTGAAAGCATGGCGCGCCTCCCGCGTTGCCCCTGGCGTGCCGTGAAGCACGCATGGGCAGCGGCAGTTGGCTACACGCCTCGGTGCGCGCACCGAGTTTTCGGAAACGACTATGCGGTGGCATTGCGGCGTGAATGCGCCTCTAAACAATCTCGGTCGTGAAGCGTGGACCGCAGTGGGCCGGATCCGCACATCACGATTGGTCAAGAAACTGCGTCACCGCCTGGTTGAGCGCGGCCGGGCATTCCTCCGGCAGCCAATGGCCGCAGTCCGGCAGCACCATGCCGGTCACATCGATGGCGAAGCGATTCATCATGTCGATCTGATACTGGCCCATGCCGCCATGCCCGCCGCCACCAATGGCCAGGGCCGGGATGGTGATCTTGGTCATGGACAAGATCTTGTTGTCGATCACGCCCTGATTGAGGACCCGGTAGTACTCGAACGCGGCATTGAGCGTGTGCGGCTTGGAATAGGACTTGGCATACAGGTCGAGCAGCTCCGGCGTAAAGGTCGCCTTATTGCTGGCATGCGTCTTGATGAAGTGCTCGAAAAAGATCCGTTCCTTGCCTGCGACCAATGTTTCGGCAAGCCGCTGATCGGCGGCGAAGAAGCTGAAATGCCACACCAGCGCTTCCCCCTGCGGGGTGAAGGCAGGGAATGAATAGATGCTCTCATCGGGTATCGGCGCTTCCATATAGACCACCCGGCGAATGCGATCCTGATGCTGGACCAGGATAGGATACGTGTTCCAGATACCGATGTCGTGGGCCACCAGGTCGAACTTCTGGCCATTGCTGAATTGCTCGGCCAGCTTGTAGAGCAAGGGGGCGATGTCGGTTGCGCGATATGACGGCGGAACCTCCGATTGGCCCAAGCCCGGCAGGTCCGGAGCGACAACGGTATACCGTTTAGCCAGTTCGGGCATCAACTGGTTCCACTCGTACCAGGTCTGGCCGAAGCCATGAACCAGATAGACCAGGGGGCCGGAGCCTCCCTTGACGTAGTGCAGCTTGACACCGTCAATGGTCTGGTAGTGACTCGAGAAACCAGCCGGTACGGGAAATTCTTCGGCGGCCATTACCGGCGCCGTCCATGCGACGGCGACCGAGAAGATAAGCGTCCAGCACAAGCGTAAGAAGCGCATTGGTAAATCCTTGGAAGTCGAAAAAAATGTTGTCAATCGAAGTCGGTTGCGATGGACCGCGCACGCCAGGCATCGATATCCTGGCGAAAGGCCGCCAACTTGCGCTCGGCCAGTTCGTGGGCGCGCGGCCCCAGAGGCAAGTGCAGCGGAGGTTGCGCGGAGTCGATGGCCTGCATCATCACCGCGACGGCTTTGGCGGGGTCGCCGGGCTGGCGTCCATCGTTGCCCTCGCGGTAGACGCGGGCCGCGCCCCCACTCGCCGAATAGTCCGCGATCTGCCGTTGCGCGACCTGGATCGAACGGCCCAGGAACTCCGTACGGAACGGGCCCGGCTCGACGATGATCACACGCATGCCCATGGGCTCGACTTCCTGCGCAAGCGCTTCCGACAAGCCCTCCACCGCGAACTTGGTGGCGTTGTAGTAGCCGTGTCCGCCCATGCCGATGATGCCGGCGCCGGAGGACAGGTTCACGATCCTGCCTCCGCCCGTGCGCCGCATAAGCGGCAACGCCGCGCGCGTGGTCTCGATCAGGCCGAAGACGTTTACATCGAACAGAGGGCGGTATTCTTCGGGCGTGCCTTCTTCGATGGCGCCCATGAAGCCATGACCGGCATTGTTGACGAGCACGTCCAGCCTGCCGAAGGCTTCGTCTGCCAGGGCGACGGCGGATGTAATCGTATCGGCGCGTGTCACATCCAATGCCGTGAGCCGCAGCGTATCGGGGAACTGGCGCGCCAGTTCGCGCAGCGTGTCGGGGTTACGCGCCGTTGCGAGCACGGCATCGCCGCGCGCAGCGGCAGCCTGCGCCAGTTGCAGGCCAAAGCCACCTGAGCAGCCGGTTATCAGCCAAGTCTTTTTCATTCAATGCTCCTTATCGTCTTCGTCAGCAGATGCGATCCTTGCGCCTGGCTTTCCCGCACAGGCCTGTTGATCACAGCTCAATCGCGCGCGAGCGCGCCAGCGGGGCATCGGTGAAGCGAGCCACGTCCGCCATCACCCCAGGCACTTCCGTCGAAGAGAAGGCCGCCTCTATTGCCGCCTCGTCGGCGAAGACACATTCGCAGATCGCGATCGTGCCGGGGCCGTCCTGCGCGGGGAAGAACGCCGCAACGCTGAGCAGACCGTACCTGCCCCAGGATTTCATGACCAAGGGCAGATGGCCGTTGACGTAGTAATCGCGATCGAACCGGGTCTCCCGCGTGCCCTGATAAGTCACATACACCACGACGGGCTTGCTGTTCTTACTCATACATGCTCCAGATAAACATCGAAAAATCATGGGCTCGCGGGTGCGAAATGCGCCAATTCCAATACCGCCCCGCTCAACGTGAAGGCACTGAGGCTGCGGCGGCGAGCCGATGGAGTGTTCGGTCTCAGTACCCCTGCCTATGCGCATGCGGTGATCCGCTTCTGAATCCATGCTTGCGTGCGCACCCGGCGATGGAAAGCCTGCGGTCGGCAGCAGCGGCTGCACCACCGAAGTCAGCCCCGAGATGCCCACGCTGACGAACACTTCCCCCGGCACCTGTGGCTGTTCCTGGACTGAAGCGGCATTCGACGCCGCGTTGCGCGCCGCAGAGAAACGAACGAAGCAAATAAATATTGCGGCCGCTTCTTAGAAACCTACCAATCGGTATATATGTGAGCCAAAAAAAACCACCAAACGTGAATGGGGGCTGGTGAGGCAGTAAAGGGGCGGACTCACCGTCTTGCGGGCTGATCAATGGGTATCATATATATACTGATCGATATATTAGTTGAAGGCACGCCAGGCCGTCAACAGCTTCTGAATGGTTCAATATGAATATGGTGACCGTCTATTGGTGTTCAACATGGCTGTAATGGGCCCCCCTTCGACGCTCGAAGCGGTCTCCAGGCGCCGCATGGGATCTGCGCCGGGGGGGAAGCCGGCTTAGGTTTCGAAAGCGCCGGCTTGGGTTGAACCCCCAAAGTAATCGATGAACCCGCTGCATAGCGCCTTGGCGCGGTACGGCGAAATGCCGGGCTGCGGTCATCGTGAAACAAAAAACCCTGCCGCAGCAGGGTTTTCAGGGTGATGGAAAGGCGAGTGGGGCTACACGCCAGACACGTCCAGCTTGGCCAGTGTCTTGGCCTGAATCTCTTCTTTTGTGACGCAGGGAGCCAGCTCGACCAGTTTGAGACCGTCGCTGCCGACTTCCATCACGCCCAGATCGGTGATGATAAGGTCGACCACGCCCACGCCCGTCAGGGGCAGCGTGCATTCCGGCAGCAGCTTGATGTCTTCGGTGCCGTCTTTTTTCTTGGCCACGTGCTCCATCAGCACCACCACCCTGCCCACGCCAGCGACGAGATCCATCGCGCCGCCCATGCCCTTGACCATCTTGCCGGGGATCATCCAGTTGGCCAGGTCGCCGGTCTGGGATACCTGCATGGCGCCCAGGATGGCCAGGTTGATCTTGCCGCCGCGGATCATTGCGAACGAATCCGCCGACGAGAAAATGGACGAGCCGGGCAGCGTGGTGACTGTCTGCTTGCCGGCGTTGATCAGGTCGGCATCGACCTGGTCGTCAGTGGGGAAAGGGCCTATGCCCAGCAAGCCGTTCTCGGACTGCAGCCAGACTTCAACACCCTGCGGCACGTGGTTGGCCACCAGGGTAGGCAGGCCTATGCCCAGATTCACATAAAAACCGTCTTGCAACTCGCGCGCAGCGCGCGCGGCCATTTCATCGCGGGACCATGCCATGTCGTGTTTCTCCTTAGGCCGGGCGAGTGGTGCGTTGTTCGATGCGCTTTTCCGGTTGTGCGTTCAGCACAATACGGTGCACGTAGATGCCGGGCAGGTGGATCTGGTCAGGGTCGAGCGCGCCGGTATCGACGATCTGCTCGACCTCCACCACGGTGATCTTGCCCGCCATGGCGACATTGGGATTGAAGTTGCGCGCGGTCTTGCGGAAAACCAGGTTGCCGCTGCGGTCGGCGATGTGCGCCTTGACCAGCGATACGTCGGGCACCAGCGAGCGCTCCATGACGTATTGCTGTCCATCGAATTCGCGCAGTTCCTTGCCGTCGGCCACGATGGTGCCCACGCCCGTGCGCGTGAAGAACGCGGGGATGCCGGCACCGCCGGCGCGCAGCTTTTCGGCCAGCGTGCCCTGCGGGGTGAATTCCAGTTCGAGTTCGCCGGCCAGGTACTGGCGCTCGAACTCTTTGTTTTCGCCGACGTAGGACGCAATCATCTTGCGCACTTGCCGCGTGTTGAGCAACTGGCCCAGTCCGAAACCGTCGACGCCCGCGTTGTTGCTGATGCAGGTCAGATCTTTGACGCCGGAGTCGCGCAAGGCGGCGATCAGTGCCTCGGGAATGCCGCACAGGCCGAACCCCCCCACGGCAATCATCTGACCGTTCTTGACGACCCCCGCCAGCGCCTCTGCGGCGCTTGCATACACTTTATCCATCTGTCCAGCTCCTAGTAAAGTCGGGATTCTTGGAAGGCGCGGCTGCAAGGGGTGGCGCGCCTGATTGTTTATTTTGAGTCGATTTTAACGGCTTGAACGGCCGGCACGCAGCGCCGGCCCAATTGCTCGAGCACGCCGGGGGGCCAGGGCTGCGAGCGGTTGGCCTCGTAATCCATCCAGACCAGCACGGTGCGCCCTCGCGCGTACGGCCCCGCATCATCGCCGACTTTGTCGAGAATCACGTCGGTTTCGAGGCTGGAGCGGCCGATGCGCGTGACGTGATGCGTAACGCGCACCGTACTGGGATAGGTAAAGGCCTTCAGGAAGTCGCAGGACGCATGCGCCAGAATGAACCCCTGCCCCGCCGGCGGCGTCCAGTCGCCGCCGCGCAGCATCTGGATACGCGCTTCTTCCATCATGCGGAAGTACACCGTATTGTTCATATGGCCGAAGGTGTCGGCATCACCCCAGCGCATGGGCAGCTCGACCTCATTGGAATCGCCGACCGCGAGCGGGCGGGCAGGTTTGTGGTCCCGGGTCAAGAAGAACTCCTGTAGGTGGCCGCAGCGCCAGGGCAGGACCCGGCCGGCTGCAATACAATCGTCGATATTACTTCCTTGCATCACCAGAAGACACCATAGGGGGATTGCTGTAATGTCCGAACGCGAGTCAATGGAATATGACGTGGTGGTCGTCGGCGGAGGGCCCGCCGGCCTGTCCGCCGCGTTGCGCCTGAAGCAGCTGGCCGCCGAGCAAAACCGCGAGCTGAGCGTATGCGTGCTTGAAAAGGGCGCCGAACTCGGCGCCCATATTTTGTCTGGCGCGGTGATGGATCCGCTCGCCCTGACCGAACTGATACCCGACTGGAAAGAAAAAGGCGCGCCGCTGAACGTGCCTGTCACGCAAGACCAATTCCTGTTCCTGACGCGAACGGGCGCGCGCAGCACCCCCAACTGGATGCTGCCCGCCTGTTTCCAGAATCACGGCAACTACATCGTGCGGCTGGGCGATGTCGTGAAATGGCTGGGCGACCAGGCCGAAGCCGCGGGCGTCGAAATCTTCCCCGGCTTCGCAGCCGCCGAAGTGCTGTACGACGAGTCCGGCGCCGTGCGCGGCGTGGCCACCGGCGACATGGGCGTGGCCCGCGATGGTTCGCGCACCGACCACTACCAGCCCGGCATGGAACTGCTGGCCCGCTACACCATCTTCGCCGAAGGTTCCCGCGGCCAGCTCGGCCGCCAGCTGATCGAACGCTACAAGCTGGACGACGGCCGCGATCCGCAGTCGTACGGCATCGGCCTGAAAGAAATGTGGGAAGTCGACCCCGCGCAATCCAAGCCCGGCCTGGTCGTCCATACCGCCGGATGGCCGCTAGACGCCGATACCTACGGCGGATCGTTCCTGTACCACCTCGACAACAACCTGGTGGCGGTGGGCATGGTCGTGGGGCTCGATTACGCGAACCCGTGGCTTTCGCCTTTCGATGAATTCCAGCGCTACAAGACTCACCCGTCCATCCGCGGCACTTTCGAAGGCGGCAAGCGCATCGCCTACGGGGCGCGGGCCATCACGGCGGGCGGGTTGCTGTCGCTGCCCAAGCTGACGTTCCCGGGCGGCGTGCTGGTGGGCTGCGAGGCGGGCTTCCTGAACGCCTCGCGCATCAAGGGCAGCCATGCCGCCATCAAGACGGGCAAGCTGGCCGCGGAAGCCGCCTTCGAAGCGGTCGCGGCCGATCGCCGCCAGGACGAACTGGCTGCTTACCCTGCCGCATTCGAGTCGTCGTGGCTGCACACCGAACTGAACAAGGCGCGCAACTTCAAGCAGTGGTTCAAGAAGGGGCGCACGGTGGCCACCGTCATGACGGGCATCGAGCAGCTGGTGCTCAAGGGCAACATTCCCTGGACCATCCACCGCACCAAGCCCGACCATGCCTGCCTGCAACCGGCGTCCGAGTGTGCGCGCATCGATTACCCCAAGCCCGATGGCAAGCTGACCTTCGACAAGCTCAGTTCGGTTTTCATCTCGAACACCAACCATGATGAAAACGAACCGGTCCACCTGACCCTGAAAGACCCCACCATCCCGGTAGCGGTCAACCTGGCGAAGTACGGCGGACCCGAGTCGCGCTATTGCCCGGCGGGCGTGTACGAGTTCATCAAGGACGACCACGGCCAGGACAAGCTGCAGATCAATGCGCAGAACTGCGTGCATTGCAAAACCTGCGATATCAAGGACCCCACGCAGAACATCGTGTGGGTGGCCCCGCAAGGCGGCGAAGGCCCGGTCTACAGCGGCATGTAATCGCCATGACCGAACGCGTCCTGCTGGCGGGCTGCGGCGACCTGGGCTTGCGCCTGGCGCGGCGCCTGCTGGCACGGGGCGCCGAGGTATGGGCGCTGAGGCGGCAGGCGCAAGCTTCCATCGAGCCGGGCGTGCGCTGGATCCAGGCCGACCTGACCCAGCCGGCGTCGCTGGCGGCCCTGCCGCGCGGCGTTACGCAGGTCGTCTATCTGCCGGCCCCCGGCGCGCGCGACCCCGCCGTTTACCAGGCGGTGTTCAGGTCGGGGCTGCCCGCCCTGCTGGCCGCCCTGGACGACACGGCCTTGCGACGCATATTGTTCGTATCCTCGTCGGCAGTGTACGGCGAGCATCACGGCGATTGGGTCGATGAAACCACGCCGGCCCGGCCCCTGGGCTTCAACGGCCGCATTCTGCTTGACACCGAGAACTGGCTGGCAGCCCAGGCGCTGCCTACGGTCAGCCTGCGCCTGGCAGGGCTGTACGGCCCCGGTCGCCTGCAACTGATCGAAAGGTTGCGCGCCGGAACCGCCCGTGCGCCTCGCCATCCGCTGCACTGGGCGAACCGCATCCATATCGACGACGCCGCTGCGGCGGCCGACCATCTGCTGGCATTACGCGAGGTGCAGCAAACTTACATCGGGTGCGATGACACGCCGTTGCCCTTGCATCAGCTTTATGCTCACCTGGCCGGCCTGGCCGGCGCGCCCCCGCCGGCCGACGGCCCGGCGCCGGCCGCCGTGGGCAGCAAGAAACTCAGCAACGCCCGTCTGCGCGCGAGCGGACTCAGGCTGCAGTGGCCCGACGCGCGCGCGGGCTACGCCGCCCTGCTTGCCTGAGTTCACGGGCGTTTCGCTACGCATCGAAACAAGCCTGGCTTCCGGCGCCACATACTGGCGCCATGCAACCTTCCGATCCCCTCCAGGCTGTCACGCATCCTGACCCCTACCCCTACTACGCCCAGCTGGCGCGCGCGCGGCCGCTCTACCAGGACGCCGCGCTGGGCCTGTGGGTCGCGAGCGCGCCGGGAATAGTGCGCGCGGTGCTGGACCATGAGGCCGCCTGCGTGCGCCCAGCTTCCGAGCCCGTGCCCAGTACCGTGTGCGGAAATGCCGCCGGACTGATGTTCGGCCGCTTCGTGCGCATGCGCGACGACGCCTTACACCGGGACCTGAAACCCCTGCTGGCCGAATGCCTCCAGGCTCTGGGCGGATACGCGGATACGTGCTGGCCGGCCGCGCCCCGGTCGTCAGCCGAACTGAATGCGTTCCTGTTCGATGCGCCGGTGTACGCCATGGCACAGCGCCTGGGCCTGCCTGCATCGGCAGCCCCCGCTTGCGCGCGGGCAGTACGGCAGTTCAGCGCGGCGTTGATGCCCGACGCCGGGACGGACGAACGGGAGACCGGGCGAAATGGTGCGTCGTGGCTGCAGGACGTGATGGTCGAACATCTGCAGGCGCAGCACGACCACGCGCCACTGGGCCGGCTGCGCGGCCAGGCCGCCCGCTTCAATGTATCGCGGGCCGAGGTGGCCGCCAACCTTGCCGGTTTGCTGTTTCAATCCTGTGAAGCCGGCGCCGGGCTGATTGGAAACACCCTGCTGAGATTGGGCAGGGATCTGCACGGGGCCGCCCCGGCCATCCGGGATGTCAGCGTGTGCATCCTGGCGGCGGCACAGACCGCCCGGCACGATCCGCCCGTGCACAATACTCGGCGCTATCTGCAAGCGCCGGTATCGATTGAGGGTCATGCGCTGCCGGCAGGCGCCTGCGTGCTGCTGGTGCTGGCCGCAGCCGGCATGTGCTCCGCGGACGACACGCCATGCACATATGGCCTGGGCCGCCATGCCTGCCCAGGCCTCGCCCCTTCGCTGCAGGTGGCTGGCCGGGCCGTGCATTATTTGCTGGAAGCAGGGCTGGAACCTGCAACGCTGTTGCCGCGGCTGGCCTACTGGCCTTTGCCGAACGCGCGCGTGCCGTGCTTCGGCGCGTCCCCACGGCGCCCGGCGCAAAAGCCGGGGCACTTGCCGGGATAGGCGTGCCGCACGTGGCCTGCGAGCCGTTCCGCTCAGCCGTAGTACGACCGGATCGCGCCGACTGTCTTGCGGATGTCGTCGGCTGAAACGTCCAGGTGCGTCACCATGCGTGTCGGGCCGCCATAGACGGCGCGCATCAGGATGCCCTGCTCCTGCAGTGCCTGCGACAAGGGCTCCCCGTCGCGTTGCGTGAATTCGGCAAACACCATATTGGTGTCGTTGGCGAGTACGCGCACCCCTTCGATATCGGCAAGGCCTTCGGCCAGCAAACGTGCGTTGTGGTGGTCCTGCTCCAGGCGATCGACGTGGTGCTGCAGGGCATGCAGGCAAGCAGCGGCCAGTACGCCGGCCTGCCGCATGCCGCCGCCCAACACCTTGCGCCAGCGCCGCGCCGACTCTATCAGGGCACGACTGGCCACCAGCACAGAGCCCACCGGCGCACCCAGGCCCTTTGAAAAGCAGATCGACACACTGTCGAACGGCGCGCAGACCTCATGCACGGCCCGTGCGGACGCGACGGCTGCATTGAAGACGCGGGCCCCGTCCAGATGCAGGCCGAGGCCATGCTGCTGCGCAAACGCCGCCGCCTGCCCAATATAGTCGGCCGGGATGACTTTGCCTTGAAACGTGTTTTCCAGCGCAAGCAGACGCGTGCGCGCGAAATGCGGATCGTCGTGAGGTTTCAGGGCGGCCGCCAGTTTTTCCAGGGGCAGCGTGCCATCGGCCGCATGCTCGACAGGCTGAGGCTGGATGCTGCCCAGCACTGCGGCGCCGCCCCCTTCGTATTTGTAGGTGTGCGCCTGTTGGCCAACCAGATATTCGTCGCCGCGGCCGCAATGCGCCATCAGCGCCGCCAGATTGCTTTGGGTGCCCGAGGGAAAGAACAGGCCCGCCTCTTTGCCGGTGCGTTCGGCCAGGGCCGCCTGCAGATCTTGCACCGTGGGATCGTCGCCCATGACGTCGTCGCCCAACGGGGCCGCTGCCATGGCCTGCAACATGGCGGCCGTCGGTCGCGTGACGGTGTCGCTGCGCAAATCAATCATGAATCCTCCTGTAGCACCAAAAAATGGCGGATACGCCCGCACACGTCTCTCTTCATTCCCGATCGGGGCCTGATCGGCCGACGACCCACAGGCCCCCAAGAATCAGCATCATGCCGCCGGCCTCGACCAGCGTGGGACGCTCGCCCAGCAGGGCCCAAGCAAGCAAGGTGGCCAACACGGGCACGGCCAGGCTCGCCAGGCCGGCGATCGAAGCAGGCACGCGCCTGACCACCGACAGCCACAACAGCCAGCCCGCCGCCGTGGCGACCAACACAATGTAGAGCATGCCGGCCCACAATTGCCAAACCCACTGGGCAGGCGCCTGCGGCACCAGTAACGCAGCCGGCACGGAAACGGCGCCGCCCATCAGCATTTGCCAGGCGGTGAATGTCATCAGATCAGGCGCATGTCGGTTGAACATGCGCTTGGAAAGCACCGTGCCCAGCCCCCAGCATAGCCCGCCGCCCAATGCCAGCAGCACGGCGCCCACGTCGCCCATGCCGCCCCAAGGCTCCAGAAAGCACACCAGCCCTCCGCCGGCCAGCGCAACACCGGCGCCCTGGCGCAGGCTAGGCCTGTCGTCCAGCAAAGCCCAGGCAAACGCCACAACCCAGAACGGCATGGTATAGGCCAGCAGCGACACCTTGCCCACGCCCCCGGTGACCAGCGCGGACTGGACGCAGATCTGGAACGCCGTGGTCTGCGTCACACCGATGAGCAAGGTGAGCTTCCAGGGTGGCATGGCCAGGGGCCGGCGCAGCGCGAACAGCAGCGCGAACAGCACCGCGCTGCCGGCCAGATAGCGCACGGCCACGAAGTCGAAGGGCCCGATATAGGGCACGACGTATTTCATGGCCACCCAGCTGCCTGCCCAGACCGCGACGGTCATGAACATCAGCGCCAGTCCGGCGCGATCGAAATTGCTGCGGCTCAAGAAAACTCGCTGAATAAAGAAAATGCGCCGTACCGGCCGAAACCGGGACGTGCGCAGTGGATGATACTCGTAGCCCGGGGCATTTCAGGCGAAGCGCCGGGCCCGGGCCACGGGCCGAAGCGGCGAAGGCCACCGCCCGCCCGGCCGGGGTTCATGCTGCCCGTCGCTGACGATGTGGCCGGGGCGACTCGACGGGCGCCACACCGGCGACCGGCCCGCAGGTCAGACGGACTTGGCCAGCTGGTCGAGTATGGCCGGGTTTTCGAGCGTGGAGACGTCCTGCGTGACTTCTTCGCCCTTGGCAACCACGCGCAGCAAGCGCCGCATGATTTTTCCGGAGCGCGTCTTGGGCAGGTTGTCGCCAAAGCGGATGTCTTTGGGCTTGGCAATGGGGCCGATTTCTTTGCCGACCCAATCGCGCAGCTGCTTGGCAATCGCCTGCGCTTCTTCGCCTTCGGGGCGCGCGCGCTTGAGCACCACAAATGCCACCACGGCCTCGCCGGTGGTGTCATCGGGGCGCCCCACGACGGCAGCTTCGGCCACGAGTTCGTGCGCCACCAGCGCCGATTCGACTTCCATGGTGCCCAGGCGGTGGCCGGACACGTTCAGCACGTCATCGATGCGCCCCATGATCCAGAAATACCCGTCGGCGTCGCGCTGCGCACCATCACCGGCCAGGTAGTATCCGCGCAATTCGGGCGGAAAATAGCTTTTCTTGAAGCGCTCGGGGTCGCCCCAGATGGTGCGGATCATGGACGGCCACGGGCGCTTGATGGCAAGAAAGCCGCCCTTGCCGGGTTCGACATCGCCGCCCGTTTCATCGACCACGGCCGCAGCGATGCCGGGCAAAGGCAGCGTGCATGAGCCCGGTTTGGTGGGCGTGGCCCCTGGCAGCGGATTGATCATGTGTCCGCCGGTTTCGGTCTGCCACCAGGTGTCGACGATGGGGCAGCGTTCCTGGCCGACGTTCTTGTGATACCACATCCAGGCTTCGGGATTGATGGGCTCGCCCACCGATCCGATGATGCGCAGGCTGTCGAGCTTGTAGTTGCGGGGGTGCGTGGAGGGCGTGGCCTCGGACGCCTTGATCAGCGACCGGATGGCAGTGGGCGCCGTATAGAACGTGGTGACCTTGTGGCGCTCGATCATGTCCCAGAAGCGGCCGGCGTCGGGGTAAGTGGGAACGCCTTCGAAGACGATCTGCGTCAGGCCGGCCGCCAACGGGCCGTAGGTAATGTAAGTATGGCCGGTGATCCAGCCCACGTCGGCCGTGCACCAATAGACGTCGTCCGGACGCGCATCGAACGTCCACTTGACCGTCAGCAGCGCCCACAGCAGATAGCCGGCCGACGAGTGTTGCACGCCCTTGGGCTTGCCGGTGGATCCGGAGGTGTACAGAATGAAGAGGGGATGCTCGGCGTTGACGGGCACGGGCTCGCAGGTGTCGGGCTGGCCGGCTTCGACGTCGTGCATCCAGAGGTCGCGACCCTCTGTCCAGGGCACGGTGCCCCCGGTTCGCTTGTAGACCACGATCTGGGACACCGCATCGCAGCCGCCCATGGCAATGGCGTCTTCGACGGCCGGCTTCAGCGGTATGGTCTTGCCACCGCGTACCTGCTCGTCGGCCGTGATGACCAGCGAGGCGCCGACGTCGACGATGCGCTCTTGCAGGCTCTTGGCCGAGAAGCCGCCAAACACCACGGAATGGGTCACGCCCAGCCGCGCGCAGGCCTGCATGGCGACCACGGCCTGGATGGACATCGGCATGTAGATGATGGCGCGGTCACCCTTCTTGTAGCCCAGCGATTTCAGGCCATTGGCGAACCGGCAAACGCGCGCCAGCAACTCGCGATAGGTGACTTTATCGACCTTGCCGTCGTCGGACTCGAAAATGATGGCGGTTCTGTCGGCGTTGCCGTTGTGCAGGTGCACATCGAGACAATTGGCCGATACGTTCAGCTCGCCATCGCCGAACCAGCGGTAGAAAGGCGCGTTCGATTCGTCGAGCACCTGCGTGAACGGCTTGGTCCAGGTAAGGTTCTCGCGGGCGTGGCGCGTCCAGAAGCCGTCGAAGTCCTGTTCGAGTTCCTGGCAGAGTGCGCGGTAGGCATCCATGCTGTCGATGCGGGCTCCCTGCGCGGCGCGCTGGGGCGGTTCGAACACGCGAGTTTCGACCAGGACGGATGTGATGGAATTTGACATGAGTGTCTCCGGGAGTTCGTGATTTGTACGTTTTGCGGGGCTGTCTGGGGCCAACCGTATCGCCGCGCTCTTACGGGCACCTTACGCGACCGCAGGCGCGAGCCGGCCAGGCGGGCGCGCACGCCGACATCGGAATCCGTAAGGATACCAGCGGCGCGGCATGACGCTTCAGCCGTGCGCGGCCCGGCGAGCCAGGCCGCTACGGATATCTACGCGGGAGAGCAGGACCAGTCCGCCGACAAAGAATATGCCGGTCACCAGGATGGCGAGGCGGTGGTTGCCCCCCGTGAGCCAGGTCACCAGGCCGTAGGTCAGCGGCCCCACCACGGCGGCAAGCTGCACTGCGAAGGTCCACAGGGCGTAGAACTCGGCCAGGCGCGATGATGGCGCCAGCGCACCCACCATGGCCCGGCCGGCGCTCTGGCTGGTGCCCATGCATAGCCCCGCCAGGATGGCGGCCGCCCAGAACACGGCGGCCGTGACCGCCGCGTAGGCCACCAGCACCATGACTATCCATCCGGCCAGGGTGATGGCCAGCGCCCGCTTGTGGCCGATGCGATCTTGCAGGTAGCCGAAACCGAACGCCCCGGCGGCCGCGCCGATGTTCACCGTGAACACCAGCAGCATGATCTGCGGAAGGCTGAAACCCATGACCTGCTCGGCATATACCGCGGCCAACGTGATGACGACGGCGATCCCCGCCTGATAGCAGGCCCCGCAGATGAGCAGGCGGCGGAATTCCGGATAATGGGCTCCGGTATCGCGCCATGCGGCCGCCAGGCGGCGCAGCATATGGGGCGAGCGCGCCGCGGCCACGTGCGGCACCGCGCGTTCGCGCAGCATGAAGAACGACGGCAAGGCCGCCAGGGCGAACATCAGTGCCGTGATCACGATGACCCAGGGCACATACTGCTCGGCCGACATGCCGCGCGCCTCGCCCAGCGAAACGGCTGCCAGCGACAGGCCGAGGGTGAGCATGCCGCCGCAGTAGCCGAAGCTCCAGCCCCACCCGGACACACGCCCCAGTGAGGCAGGGCGCGCCAGTTCGGGCAGGAAGGCCGCCACCACGGATTCGCCCACGCAGTAGCAGTAGTTGGATACGGCCACGGCCGCGAGCGCCAGCCAGACGTCGCCCGGTCCGGCCTGCGTCAGCACCAGTGTCGCGGCAACGCAGCCCATGGTGCTGGTGTAGAGCAGGCGCCGCTTAGCCGCCCGCGCATCGGCGCGGGCGCCCAGCGTGGGCATGGTCAGCATGATGGCCAGATAGGACAGCGACAGGGCCGCGGTCCAGGCCAGTGTGGCCCAATCGGCCCTTTGCCCCACGACGCCCACAAAATACGTGCTGAACACGGTGGTGAGAATCACCGTGGTGTAGCCAGAGTTGGCGAAATCGTACATCGCCCAAGCCCACACCTCGCGGCGGGTGACGCCGGGGTTGAGCAGGCCAGCCCACCCCGTCGCCGGGCTGCTGGCCGCCGCGCCAGCCGGTTCGGCGGGCAGCGGGCTGGTCACAGGCCCAGCGCCTCGATGCCGGCGCGGGCGATTTCAGCGTCTTCGGAGGACTTCACGCCCGAGACACCCACCGCGCCGATCACCGTGCCCTCGGCGACGATAGGCACACCACCTTCCAGCATGCCTTGCAGCAGCGGCGCCGACAGGAACGAGTAACGGCCGCCGTTGATGGTTTCTTCGTACACACGGGATTCGCGGCGGCCCAGCGCGGCAGTCTGCGCCTTGGCCGGCGCTATGTGGCTGGAAATCGGGGCGGCTTCGTCCAGACGCAGCATGCCCAGCACGTGCCCGCCATCGTCGACCACCGCGATGGTCACAGCCCAGCCGTTCTTCACGGCATGCGCTTCGGCCGCGGCCAGGATTTTCTTGACGTCTTCGGCGGCCAGCGTGGGTTTGGTTTTCATTGGAGAGATTCCTTGATTTGTTCGAGTGAGGAAGGATCTTCGATGGTGGTGAGATCGCCGGGATCACGCCCTTCGCATACGGCCACGATGGCCCGGCGCAGCACCTTGCCGGACCGTGTCTTGGGGAGCGCCGCCACGAACCGTATGCGCGCCGGGCGCGCTACGGCGCCCAGCTGTTCTTCTACCACGCGCATGATATCGCCTTCCAGCGCCCGGGCGTCGTCAGGCGTGCCTGCGGCCGCCGCATTCTTGAGCACGGCGAAGGCCACGGCCGCCTGCCCTTTCAGCGTATCGGCCACGCCGACCACCGCGCACTCGGCGATGCCCGGGTGGCTGTTGATGGATTCTTCGATTTCCCGAGTGCCCAGTCGGTGGCCGGCGACGTTGATGACGTCGTCGGTGCGGCCCAGGATGAACCAGTAGCCCTCGTCGTCGATGCGCCCCCAATCGAAGGTGGAATACAGCTGGCGGCCGGCAATCGAGGAAAAATACGTCTGCACGAAACGTTCGTCGTCGCCCCAGATGGTGGACATGGCACCGGGCGGCAACGGCGGCGCGATGGCCACCACGCCTTTTTCGTTGGGGCCGAGGTCGGCGCCGGTCGCCTCGCAGACGATGCGCACATCGAAGCCATAGACAGGGAACGACGGGCTGCCAAAGCGAGTGGGTACCCGTTCGACGCCCGGCTGCGCCGAAAGAATGGGCCAGCCGGACTCCGTTTGCCAGTAGTTGTCGATGATGGGTTTGCCCAGCCCCTGCGCCACCCATTGCGCGGTGGGCTCGTCAAGCGGCTCGCCGGCCAGGTATACGGCTCGCAATGACGACAGGTCATGGCGCGACAGCAGCTCGGGCGCCTGGCGCTTGAGCACGCGCACGGCCGTGGGAGCGGAAAACAGGGTGTTGACACCGTAGCGTTCGACCAATTTCCACAAAACGGCACCATCGGGACGTACCGGCGTGCCCTCGTACAGAATCGTGGCCTGGCCGCCGATCAGCGGGCCATAGACGATATAGGAGTGGCCCACAACCCATCCGATATCGCTGGTGCAGAAGTAGGTATCGCCCGGTTTGCCGTCGAACAGGTATTCCATGGACGCGGCCAGTGCCACCGCGTAGCCGCCGACATCGCGTTGCACCCCCTTGGGCCGGCCGGTCGTGCCCGACGTATAGAGAATATAGCTGGGCGCGGACGATTCAAGCCATTGCACCGGCACCTGCGCGCCTTGATGGCGGGCGCGCAGCTCGGCGTAGTCGAGATCGCGGCCGGCCTGTCGCGGCGCATCGGCCAGGCCCCTATCGAGCACGATGACCGAGCCCGGCGGTTGGGCACACAAAGTCAGCGCCTTGTCGAGCAGCGGCTTGTACGGCACCACCTTGCCGGCGCGTGACCCCGCGTCGGCGCACACGATGACCTTGGGCGCGGCATCGTCAATGCGCTGGGCCAGGTTCACCGAGGCAAAGCCTCCGAACACGACGGAATGCACCGCACCCAGGCGAGCACAGGCCAGCATGGTGAACACGGCCTCGGGCACCATGGGCATGTAGAGCAATACGCGGTCGCCGCGCCCGACGCCTTGTTCGCGCAACATGGCGGCCACGGCATTGACTTCTTCGTACAGCTGGCGGCGGGTGTAGGTGATCTCGCGATCGACTTCGGTGGACACCCAGATCAGGGCGGGCTGATCGGCCTGCTGCGGCAGCCAGCGGTCGACGGCGTTGTAGCAAAGGTTGGTGTGGCCGCCCACGAACCAGCGTGCGAACGGCGGGCGCGAATAATCGAGCACCTGCTCGAAGGGGGTTTCCCAATGGATACGCTCGGCCTCGGCGCGCCAGAACGCGTCGCGGTCGTCGATGGAGCGACGATGAAAATCGCGGGTTTTTTGCATGCTTGTCTCCGATGACGGACGTGCTCTCCGGTAGCGCGGGCGTCTTGGCCTCTATCGGGCGCTATTGTGGCGCGTAAACCTTGCATCAGGCTTGCCTTGGCACCTGGGGTAAACCCCGGTACGCCGACGGTCGACCGCGCGCAGCCCCACGCTCGGGGGCATTTGCTAGAATCGCGGCAATTCCAACAGTATCCATGGGGCCTGGCGCCTCGCTCGGCGGGCATGCACCGATACTTTTCCGCAGCCAACAACAGATCCCAGCGCAGCCGCATCGTCCGGCGCGGCCTGTTGCCGCTCGTGGCGACGTGTCTCTTGCTGGCTGGTTGCGCAGGCACCCGGCCACAATCCGCTTCCACTGACCCCGCACTCTTCCCCGACGACCTTGCCCAGGCCGCCAAATCCGCCGACCCGATCGGCGCACTGGTCGCGCGCAAGCTGACGCGTGAACGCCAGCAGGCGGTGAACGACCCGTTGATCAGCGTCGCCCTCGAACAACTGGGCGTGCCCTACCGCTACGGCGGGTCGTCACCGGACACGGGTTTCGATTGCAGTGGCCTGGTCTCGTACACCGCCGAACAGGCGCTGGGCGTGCGCTTGCCGCGCAGCAGTTCCGCCATGGCCCTGCTGGGCACGGCCATCGACAAAAAGCACCTGCAGCCGGGCGATCTGGTCTTTTTCAACACGTTGGGGCGGCGCTATTCACACGTGGGCATTTACCTGGGTGACCAGCGGTTCGTGCACTCGCCCAGCCCTGGCGGCGTCGTGCGTATCGAAAAAATGAACATGACGTATTGGGCCAAGCGCTACAACGGCGCGCGCCGGCTGGATGGCGCTCTGCTGGCCGCGGCCCCAGCCAGGTAGGCGGCCCGCTGCCGCCGCCGGAACCGCACTGATTGCCCAAGCGCGGCCGCAGTACCACGTGGCACCGCCGACACCTGCAGGCATTCGTCGCGGCCGGCCACATGTCGGCTGGCATAAGCGCCAGACGAATTCAATGCATCGAGCACAGGCCGCATTGCTGCAGGGCCTGCTTCATGCTGCATACCGATCGCCTGCACGCCACCACGCGTATGCCACCGCGCTGGGCCGCGTGGCGAAATGTCTTCATCACGTTGTGCCCAAGGAAATCGGTAAGCAATATGACCAATTGCGTGCCGGAAGGCAGTTGCAGCGTCTTCTTCTGGTGCGAAGGGTCGCGGCCACTGATGTGATGCGTGATCGAAATATTGTGCCCCTTGAGCAGATCGGGAATGTTTCCCAGCCTGTCTGCACCGACGACCACCGCGCTAAGCGCTGCTGACATGATGTGTACCCCAGATCGATGAACCGAAGTTAATGATAATGATTCCCATTTTTTAGTCAACACAAATAGGATCGATTCTTATTTATTATTTTTATCGGCAGCGTGGCGCGCATAGCGCAGTCGGTTCGGCGCAATAAAAAACCGGCCGTATCCGGCCGGTTCGGGGGCATGCATGCACGCAGCGGTCAGGGATTCTGACCCTGGACGGCATCGGTGACCACCTGTCGGGTCAGGGACGGCGCCATCATTTCGAGAAAGGTGTAGACGTAGTCGCGCAGGAAGACCCCCGCCTTCACCCCCACGCGCGTGGTGTGCGTGCCGAACAGATGGCCCACCGGCAGGCCCACCAGATTGCTGTCGCGGCGCGGATCGTACGCCACGCCGGCGATGATGCCGATGCCCAGGCCCACGTCGACATAGGTTTTGATGACGTCCGCATCAATGGCTTCCAGCACGATGTCCGGATGAATGCTCTGGCTGGCAAACACTTCGTCGATGGTGGACCGCCCCGTGAAGGCCCGGTCGTAAGTCACGATGGGATATTCCGCCAACTGGGCCAGCGTCAGATTCCTGGCGGCGCTGCTGGTGAGTTCGCACAGGGGATGGTCCGGCCGCACCACGACGGTATGTTCCCAGGTATAGACGGGCAGGGTCGCCAGACCGGGGGTCAATGCCAGGGATTCGGTGGCGAGGGCCAGATCGGCCTGCTCGTGCAGCACCATTTCGGCCAGCTGCGCGGGGCTGCCTTCGGCCAGCGACAGGTGCACCTTGGGAAACTGCTTGCGAAACGCGGGAATGACGCGCGGCAACAGATATCGGGCCTGCGTGTGGGTACAGGCGATCACCAGGCCCCCTTCATCGCGGCGGGCGAATTCGTCGCTGACCTTCTTCAGGTTATCGACTTCGCGCATGATGCGGTCGATGACCTGCGACACAGCCAGCCCCGGCTTGGTCAGGCCCTTGATGCGCTTGCCATGGCGTTCAAAGATCTTGATGCCCAGCTCGTCTTCGAACTCGATGATGGCTTTCGACACGCCGGGTTGCGACGTATAAAGCATCCGCGCGGCTTCGGTGAGGTTGAAGTCGCGCCGGATGGTTTCTCGCACGAATCGGAATTGCTGCAGGTTCATATTGGCCCCGGTAAGAGAGCCAATTATAAGTAATATAGAACGACGTTTATATTACTTATAAATATAAGTTTAAATCGCCGGCCCCGGCTCCGGGTAAACGCTGCGCTCAGCGCATCGAGATGGTGGTGTTGACGGAACGTCCGTGCGCCGACCAGCGCGCGGTCACCGTCTTGGTCTGGGTCCAGAACTGCACGGCCTGCTTGCCATTGGGTCCCAGGTCGCCCAGCTTGGAGCCGCGCGAACCGGTGAAGCTGAACCACGCCACCGGCACCGGAATGGGAATGTTGATGCCAACCTGGCCGACGTCCACGTTGTTCTGGAAGTAGCGGGCAGCCCCCCCATCCTGCGTGAACAGCGCCACGCCGTTGCCGTTGGGGTTGCGGTTGATGAATTCCACCGCTTCTTCAAGCGTGTCGACGCCGACCACGGCAAGCACGGGTCCGAAGATTTCCTCGGTATAGATCGTCATGTTTTCCGTGACGCCGTCAAACACCGTGGGGCCCACGAAGTTGCCCTGTTCAAAGCCGGCGACCTTCAGGTTGCGGCCGTCCAGCAGCAGTTTCGCACCTTCGTCCACGCCCTGCTGGATCAGGCTTTCGACCCGCTTCTTGGCATTGGGCGACACCAGCGGGCCCAGGTCGGCATCGCGGTCAGTGCCGGCGTTCACTTTCAGCTTCTTGGCACGCTCGACGAAGTCGGGAAGCCAGTTGCGCGCCTCGCCCACCAGCACGGCCACCGAAGCGGCCATGCAGCGCTGCCCGGCCGCGCCGAAGGCCGCTCCCAGCAACTGATTCAGCGCCACTTCGGGGTCGGCGTCGGGCAGAATCACGCAATGGTTCTTGGCGCCCATCATTGCCTGGCAGCGCTTGCCGGAATTCGAAGCGCGCTGGTAGATTTCCGACCCCACCCGGGTCGAGCCGATGAAGGACACCGCCTTGATATCCGGATGTTCACACAGTCCGTTGGCTGTTTCGGGGCCGCCATGCACGACATTCAGCACGCCGGGCGGAAGCCCTGCTTCAAGCGCGAGCTGGGCCAGGAACAGCGACGAGGTGGGGTCCTGCTCGGAGGGCTTGAGCACGAAGGTATTTCCGCATGCCACCGCAATGGGAAACATGAAGCACGGCAGCATCACTGGAAAGTTGAAGGCGGTAATGCCGGCGCAAACGCCCAGGGGCTGGATCAGCGTGTAGACATCGATGCCGCCGGCGGCGTTTTCCGCGTACTCGCCCAGCTGCAGGCTGGCGATCGAGCAGGCGTGCTCCACCACTTCCAGCCCACGGCCGACTTCGCCCTCGGCGTCAGGCAGGGTCTTGCCGTGCTCGCGCGTGATCATCTCGGCCAGCTTGCCTGTGTTTTCACGCAGCAGCTGCTGCAGCTTCAACATGACGCGCATGCGCGCGCCCTGCCCGGTATTGCGCCAGGTCTGGAATGCTTCCTTGGCGTTGGAGACGGCCAGGTCCAGTTCGTCACGCGTGGCGAACGGGACGCGCGCCACCACCTGTTGCGTGGCCGGGTCGATCACGTCGCGCCATTCGCTGGTCTTGGATTGGACGAGCTTTCCGCCGATCAATAGCGGTACGCTGGGAACTTCACTCATGAGGTTGCTCCTAGGAAATATGGGAATACTGCCGGGCGCGAGGGCGACCGCGTGGCCCCTCTGGCGCCCGCGTTCACTTCTTCAAAAGCGGGCAGGTGGAATCAGCCAGCGGCTGGAAGGCTTCTTGGGCGGGTATCGTGGCGACCAGCTTGGAATAGTCCCAGCCGCCCTTGGATTCATCCGGCTTTTTCACTTCGTACAGATACATGTCATGGATGACCCGGCCATCGGGGCGGATGCTGGCGTTGCGCATGATCGGGTCTTTGATGGGCAATTCCCGCATCTTGTCGGCCACGACGCGGCCATCGGTGCTGCCGCTGGCCGCCACGGCGCGCAGGTAGTGCAGCACGCTGGAGTAGACGCCGGCCTGGGTCATGGTGGGCTTGAGACCCCGGAACGCTTTTTCGAATCGCGCCGACCATTCGCGCGTGGCGTCGTCGTAGTCCCAGTAAAAGCCGTCGACGTACGACAGGCCCTGGGCGTTGTCCAGACCGAGCGCACGCAGGTCAGTCAGGAAAATCAACAAAGACACCAGCCGCTGTCCACCCTCGACGATGCCGAATTCGCGGGCCTGCTTGACCGCATTGACGGTGTCCTGCCCGCCGTTGGCCAGTGCCACGACCTGGGCCTTGGAGCTTTGCGCCTGCAGCAGATACGACGCGAAGTCGGGCGCGTTCAGGGGGTGGCGCACCGAACCTGCAACCGCCCCACCCAGGGCTTTCACCGCCTTGGCCGTGTCGGATTCGAGCGAGTGCCCGAACGCATAGTCGACCGTGATGAAGTACCACGACTTGCCCCCGGCCCGTACCGTGGCCTTGGCGCCGCCTGCCGACTGCGAGTAAGTGTCGAACATCCAGTGAAAGCCCAGCGGCGAGCATTCTTTATTGGTCAGGGCCGTCGTCGCCGGACCCGAGAACAGCACCACCTTGTTTTTCTCGCGGGCGATGCCCTGCACGGCCAGCGCCACGGCCGAATTGGTCAGGTCGGCGATGGCGGTGACGCCGTCGCGGTCGAACCACTCGCGTGCGCGCGACGCGCCCACATCGGCCTTGTTCTGGTTATCCGCGGACACCAGCTCGATCTTCATGCCCTTGCATTCGGCGGCCAGGCAATCATCGATGGCCAATTGTGCGGCAGCCACGGAGCCCGGCCCGCCCATCGCCGCATACGTCCCGGACATATCGGTCAGCACGCCGATCTTCACTGGGGGTAGATCGGCAGCCATGGCAGGAACAGCCAGTACGGCGCCCAGGCAGAAACCGGCGGCCAGCCCGCGAGCGTGCAGTGTCATGTTTGTCTCCGGTGATTTATAGATGTTGTCGCCCGTGCCGCCCCGGCTGAGGGCGGGTGGCCGATCTAGTGTAGATGTGTAAAAATCATCCGGCAACAGCACAAATTGCACATTCATTGTGCATAAATAACCAACGGAGTCAGCGTGCTCGACTGGGACGGCCTGCGTTATTTTCTGGAGGTGGCGCGTACGCAGCGCATCAGCGCGGCGGCGCGGCGCCTGGGGGTGGAACACACCACAGTGGGCCGGCGCATCCGGGCGCTCGAAGCCGAACTGGATTCGCTGCTGTTCGAAAAGTCGCGCAGCACCGGCTTCGTGCTGACGGAAGACGGCCAGCGCCTGTTCGTCTATGCCGAGCAGATGGAAAGCGCCCTGCAGAGCGCCCGCGAGAATCTGTCCGGCATCGGCCAGGCGTTGTCCGGGCACCTGCGCATCGGCGCAACGGAAGGCTTCGGCAGTTATGTGCTGACGCCCCTGGCCGCCGATTTTCAGCGCCGCTATCCGCACATCACGCTGGACATCCTGCCAGTTCCCCGCTTTGTCAGCCTGTCCAAGCGCGAGGCCGACCTGGCCATCACCATTGAACGGCCGCAGCGCGGTCCGTATGTGTGCACCAAGCTGTGCGACTACACCTTGCGTCTATACGGCACGCCCGGCTACCTGGCAGGCCATGCGCCCATCACCGGACGCGCCGACCTGGCCGGGCACAGCTTCATCGGCTATGTCGACGAATTGCTGTTCAGCGAACGCCTGCGCTATCTGGAAGACCTGTTGCCGGAAAGCCGGGTGGTGTTGCGCAGCACCAGTGTCGTGGCGCAATACCACGCGGCGCTGCAGGGAAGATCGCTGGCGATCCTGCCGTGCTTCATCGCCGCGCAGGACGCTCGCCTGGTACCGGTGCTCGAAGACGAAATCGCCATCACCCGCAGCTTCTGGATGTATTGCCACGAAGACCTGCACAAGCTCAAGCGCATGTCGGTACTGTGGGATTTCATGCGCCGGTCGATGGCGCGCAACGCGGCCTTGCTGGCGGGCCGGCAGGGCGGGATGCGCTACCTGCCCTAGTCCGCCTATGAAGGCTGGCGCGGCGCCTTGACGCGCAGGCGGCGCATCAGCAGATAGGCGGCAAGTGCCAGCACCACCGCGTGCACCGCCCAAACCCCGACGCTGAATGGCAACTTGCCGCTGCTGATCCACGCGCGGGAAAGGTTGATCACATTCATGTACAGCAGCCCCACCAGGCCGGCAATCAGCAGATCACCCGAGCGGCCCAGGCGCGGGTTGACGGCGCCCAGAGGGATGGCGAGCAATGCCAGGTTCAGCGCGGCCAGCGGCAAAGACAGGCGCCACATGATCTGCGCGCGAGCGCCGTCGGTGTCGTCTGCGATCAGTTGCATCGTGGGGCGGGCCTTGCTGGATCGCTCGGCAGCGGCACGCGCCTCGGCCATCGGATCGCCCGACCTGCTCTCGAGCCGCATACCGTAGCGGTCGAAATCGACCAGCCGGATTTCGGGGCTGCCGGGCTTGAGATCGTATCGGTGCCCCGAGCCCAGCACCAGGAAGCGGTCCCCGTTGGGTTCGGTCTCGATGCGGGCGCTGCTTGCCGTCATGACGCTGTGCCATTCCGGACCGAGTTCGCGGGCGAATACGGCCCCCAGCTCGTCGCCGGAATCGACAGGTTCTTCCGCGAAAAATACGCGCTGGCCATCGCCCGACTCGGCGAACTGCCCCGCCGTGACTTTGGACAGGTCTGAACGCTGTTCGAAGCGTTCGCGGTACTCGGCGATCTGGCGATATGCCCACGGCGAGGCCATGAGCGTCAGCACCGCCACCAACATGGCCACCGGCACCGCCACGCGCAGCACGGGGCGCAGCCAATCGGCCAACGACAGGCCGCTGGCAAACCACACCACCATCTCGGATTCGCGGTAATTGCGGGTGACGGTGGTGAGCACGGCGATGAACAGCGACACCGAAAGCACGGTGGGCAAGGCCGTGATCGTGGAAAAAGCCGCCAGGCCGAGCACGACGTCGGCGCCGATGGTTCCGCCTGCGGCCTCGCCCAGCAAGCGCACCAGCAACACACTGAGCCACACCACTACCAGCGTCGAGAACACCACGCCTGCATGGCTGGTGATCTCGGCAACGACCGACCGTTTGAATAGAGACATGTGAGAATATGCGGGATAATCAACCGCACTGCACCACGCACACGGGAATCCTCCATGGAATTTAGCACACAGACCACCGCTTCCCTGCATCAAATCAAGACCGCGGCGCTGGCCGTGGGTGTGTACGCCGATGGCGAGCTCAGCCCTGCGGCCGACATCATCGACCGGGCCAGCAACAACGCGATCCGCCAGGTCGTCAAGGCCGAATTTCGCGGCCGCGCGGGTTCCACGCTGGTGCTGCGCGCACTGCCCGGCGTATCGGCGCAACGCGTGGTGCTGGTGGGCCTGGGCAAGCAAGCCGAATACAGCGCACGCGCTCACGCCGCGGCCGAACAGGGTTTTGCTTCCGCATGCGTGGCGGCACGCGTCACCGAGGCCGTTTCCACGCTGGCCGCCAACCCCGTCGCCGAGGTCTCGATCCGTGCACGGGCCCGGGCGGCCGCCATCGCGGCCGGCGCAGCGGTCTACCATTACGACGCCAGCTTCGGCACACCCGACCGCGATGCGCGCCCTAAACTGAAGAAGGTCGTGCAAGTTGTCGAGCGCAGCGACACCGCTCAGGCGCAGCAAGGCCTGCGTGAAGGCGGGGCCATCGCCAACGGCATGGAACTCACCCGTACGCTGGGCAACCTGCCGGGCAACGTCTGCACGCCCACCTACCTGGGCGAAACGGCCAGGAAGCTGGCTCGAGAATTCAAGTCCCTGAAAGTCGAGGTGCTCGACCGCAAGCAGGTCGAAGCGCTGGGCATGGGGTCGTTCCTGTCGGTGGCCCGCGGCTCCGATGAGCCGTTGCGCTTCATCGTTCTGCGCCATAGCGTGAAGGCGGCCAAGAAATCCAAATCGGGCCCGGTGGTCCTGGTAGGCAAGGGCATCACCTTCGATGCCGGCGGCATCTCGCTCAAGCCCGCCGCCACCATGGACGAAATGAAGTACGACATGTGCGGCGCGGCCAGCGTGCTGGGCACCTTCCGCGCACTGGCCGAACTCGAGCTCCCGCTCGACGTAGTGGGCCTCATCGCGGCCTGCGAAAACCTGCCCAGCGGCAAGGCCAACAAGCCGGGCGATGTCGTCACCAGCATGTCGGGCCAGACCATCGAAATCCTGAATACCGATGCCGAAGGCCGCCTGGTGCTGTGCGACGCGCTCACGTATGCCGAGCGCTTCAAGCCGTCCGCCGTGATCGACATCGCCACGCTCACCGGCGCCTGCGTGGTTGCGCTGGGCCACGTCAATACCGGGCTGTTCACCCCGGACGACGCCCTGGCCGACGCCCTGCTGGCGGCCGGCCGGCAGGCGCTCGATCCCGCCTGGCGCATGCCGCTCGAGGACGCCTACCAAGACCAGCTCAAGTCGAACTTCGCCGATATCGCCAATATCGGCGGACCGCCGGCCGGCTCGGTCACGGCGGCCTGCTTCCTGTCGCGCTTTGCCAAGGCATACCGCTGGGCCCACCTGGACATCGCCGGCACGGCCTGGCGGGGCGGCAAAGACAAGGGCGCCACTGGCCGCCCGGTGCCGCTGCTGATGCAGTTCCTGCTCGATCAGGCTTGAGGGCCTCGGGTCGCCCATGCCGCGCATCGATTTCGCCTTTGGCGCCTCCGACCGCTTGCGCGCCGCCTGCCAGGCGGCACGCAAGCGCTACCAGGCGGGCCATCGGCTGGTGGTCTACTGTTCCAACGGGGCGCGGCTGGCCGCTTTCGACCGCATGCTCTGGGCGTTCGACGACATCGCTTTCGTACCGCATGTGCTGGCCTCCGACCCCCTCGCGCCCGACACGCCTGTCACGCTCACCGCCGCGGCGCCTCAGCCGCCGCCGATTAGCGATGCGGCCGTCGAATGCTGGCTGCTCAATCTCGACGACGACTGCCCTCCTGGCTACGACGCCTTTGTGCGCGTGCTGGAAATCGTTTCAGATGACCCGGCCGACCGTCAGGCGGCGCGCCAACGCTGGCGCGCCTACGCAGCCGCCGGGCACGCGCCTCACAGCCACGACCTGGCGGGCCGCGCCGCCTAGGCCACCGCCTTACCGGAGCCCACATGTCCGAATATTCCGACCCTGGCATCCCTACCCTGACCCAGCGGGCCGAACCCACGCTGCAAGCCGACCCGCTTTCAGGCACCACATTTGCTTCGCCGGAACCGGAACTGCCGGTGCTGACTCAGGTAGCCGAGGCGCCCGGCGCGGGTCCGACCTCGGTGGCAGCCGGCGGGCCCGGAACGCCGCAGGCGGTCTGGAGCACTGCGTCGGCAGGCGACGCGGTGCTGCGGTCCGCCCTGCAGGCCGAACTCGAGCAAGCCATACAGCACGCCGTCGATGAGGCCGCTGCCAGCCTGCGGGCGCGGCTGGAAGCCGAACTGCCCGACCTCATCGAACGTGCCGTGCGCGCGGTGCGCCCCGGATGACCTGATTTTGGCCTTGTGAGCCCCCCGACAGCGCTGCATGGCACGTCTGGGTGGATTTTTCAGGGAACTGTAAGGTATCCTAGCTATCTAATTGCACAGGGCAATCTTTTTGCCGCCCACAGGAGCCGTCCATGAACGATTATCGTCCTTCCCCATTCAACCGCTCGGGCGCCTACGCCGGCGCGCCAGGCGAGGTCGTCCGCAACAAGGTGCTGCGCAACACGTATTGGTTGCTGGCGCTATCGCTGATACCCACCGTGCTGGGCGCAGCAGTCGGCCTGTACTCCGGCGTGAACCAGGTCATGATGACCAGCCCGGGGCTGTCCGCCATTGTGTTTCTGGTCGGTGCGTTCGGCTTGATGTACGCCATCGAGAAAAACAAGCATACGTCCATGGGCGTCGTGCTGCTGCTGGGCTTCACGTTCTTCATGGGCATCATGCTGTCCCGCCTGTTGGGCTTCGTGCTGGGCATGGGCAATGGCGCGCAGCTCGTCATGACCGCTTTTGGCGGCACGGCAATCGTATTCGGCACCATGGCGACCCTCGCCACCACGATCAAGCGCGACCTGTCGGGCATGCAGAAATGGCTGTTCACGGGCGCCGTGGTCATCCTGGTGGCTGCCCTGGCCAACATCTTCCTGCAGATGCCGGCCCTGATGCTTACCGTCTCGGTGCTGGCCATTGTCATCTTCTCGGCGTTCATGCTGGTCGACCTGCAGCGCGTGGTCAACGGCGGCGAAACCAATTACGTGTCCGCCACCCTGGCCATCTACCTGGATGTCTACAACGTGTTCTCGAACCTGCTGATGCTGCTGGGCATCTTCGGCGGAGACCGCGACTAAGCGCGCGGTATTGCCGGCCATCCTGGGGCCCGCGTTGCGCGGGCCCTTTCTTTTGCGCCGTAGCCAGTGACGGCGCGGCCATGCGCGGCAATCGAGGCCCGCTCCAGCGGGCGCCGTCATCCGAGAAAGCGGCGAGTGGCATGGCTCCGCCGATGCGCGCTCGGTAGCGGCCGCCGACGGGCACGCCGCCCCATGGACACATGCATGCGAGGCGTGGTACATCATCAGGCACTGTTCACGACACGAGTGCCCTGAATGCCCCCATTATTGCGCTTCGCCCTTGCCTGCGGCTTCACTGCCGCCGGGGTCCACCTGCCCGCCGCGCACGCCAGTTCGCCCCAGGCGTGGAAGCAACAAGAAGACCGTGCATTGCGGCTGTGCGCGCAGGTGTCGGGGCTGGGGCACACCGAACAACTGGGCGTGCCGATGCAATTCGACGACCAGTCCGGACAGACCGCCTTGCTCATCCGGGGAAAGGCGCCTCAGGCGCACATGCAGGGCGCCGCGCAGACGCTGTTGTGCCTGGTGGACCGGCGCAGCAACCAGGCCAGCGTGGTCGAATGGACCGGGTCTTCCAGCCCGGCTGACGCCGCAGCGCCCGAGCCTATCATCGTGCCGCTGGCAGCGGCGCCAGCGACCGTGGTCGTGGCCCAGGAAACTGGCGAACCCGCCTCGATAGGCACTTACAGTGTGCGGCTGTACCGCGATCTGTCGGTCGGCGACTATGCGGCAGGCCTCATCCGGCCGCGCAATGGCGAATTGCGGCAGGCCGAACTGAAAGACCTGGATGGCGACGGCCAGCCCGAGCTGGTGGTCACCCTGGTCACAGCTGGGTCGGGCAACTATCAGACCCTGGATGTGTACAAGATCCGGGATGGGCAGCAATTGGAGTGGATGCCCGGGCAGTCGAAATCGCCATAATTCCGCGCCGCGTAGGCCGGGCCGCGCAGGCCGGGCCGCGTAGGCCGGGCCGCGCAGGTCGGGCCGCGCAGGCCGGAGTTGCGCAGCGACGTGTCTATAACCGCTGCAGGTCCAGCAGCACCCGCCGCGTGGCCAGCGGCCGTCCGGCCAGGTTTGCAGCCAGCCGCTCCCGCAGATCGCGCCTGAGGGCCGGCTCGATGGCCGGATCGTCGAAATCGGGCTCGGACTCGTCGATCCCGTAGCCCGTTTCGCGCAACAGGGTCCATTCGAAGCGCCGCAACGCGCCCGCGGCCCGGCTGCCGCCGGCCAGACGCTGCAGGGCGGCATCGTAGGCATCGAACAGCGCCGGGTGGGCATCTTCGCGCGGTAGCAGCCGCAGCAGTAATTCGTTCATGTACCAGGCCGACATCAGCGCCGTGCCGGCCAGGGCCCGCATCCCGGCCACCTCTGCACGGGTCAGCGTCTTGACCTCGCCCGCGCCGCTCCAGGACAGCAGCAGCGGTTGAAAGGCCGACAGCACCGGCCGCAACACTGAATACGGGCGCTTGGCGCCCTTGGCCACCAGGGCCACACATCCGTGTTCCCGGGAAAAACTCTGGACGATGAGCGATGTTTCGCGCCACGCGGTGGCATGGAGCATGTAGGCTGCACAATCCTGGACGCGATGCGCCCTTCTACTCATAACCCAGATCGCGCAGCGCGCTTTCGCGATCCGACCAACCCTTGCGAACCTTGATATACACCTCGAGGTGCACGGGTTTGTCGAGCAATTTGGCGATGTCCTGGCGCGCCTCGGTGGCGATGCGCTTCATGTGTTCGCCACCCGCGCCGAGCAGAATGGGGCGGTGGCTGTCGCGCTCGACCACCACGCAGGCCGCAACGCGCACGGCCTTGTCGTTCTCTTCCCATTGCTCGATGACAACCGTACAGCCGTAGGGCAGTTCGTCACCGACCAGGCGGAAGATCTTCTCGCGCAGCAATTCGGCCGCAATGAATCGCACGGGACGGTCGGTGAGCGTGTCTTCTTCGAACAGCGGTTCGCCTTCGGGCAGCCGCTGCGCAATTTCAGCGAGCAGTTGGTCGAGCTGTTGCGACTTCAGCGCGCTGACGGGCACCACGGCATCGTAGGGGTGCTGGGCAACGATCTTGGAAACGAAGGCAAACAGGTCGTCGCGCCGTTTCACGGCGTCGATCTTGCTGACAACCAGGATGGTGCGCTTGGCGTCGGGCAACAAAGGCAGCAACTTGGCATCGCCGTCGGTCCATTTGCCCGCCTCGACCACATGCACCACCACGTCGACCTCGGCCAGCGCCTGGGTGACCACGCGGTTCATCATGCGATTCATGGCGCCGCCGTGGCGCGTCTGGAACCCTGGCGTATCCACGAAAACAAACTGCTCGTGCTCGCGGGTCAGCACGCCATGGATGCGATGCCGCGTGGTCTGCGCCTTGCGCGACACGATGGAGATTTTCGAACCGATCAGGGAGTTGGTCAGGGTGGACTTGCCCACATTGGGGCGTCCGACCACGGCAATGAAGCCGGTTCGGAAAGGGGTATCGCTCATTTGATCTCTTGAGCCACTGCCACTGGCAGCGACAGTTGCGCGGTTTTGCGGGCCTTGCCCGATTTACGGGCGGCGCGGACCGGACTGGCCGCCTGCGCAGCCTCGAGCGCCAGCTTGGCGGCGGATTGCTCGGCGGCACGGCGGCTGGCACCGGGCGCAACCACCTTGATTTCGAGCGCGGGTATTGCGCATTCGACTTCGAACTGCTGGCTGTGCGCCGCGCCGTGAGTGGCGACGACGGTATAGAGCGGCAAGGCCAGCTTGCGACCCTGCAGGAATTCCTGCAACAGCGTCTTGGCGTCCTTGCCCAGTGTTTTCGGGTCGACGCTGGCCAGCACCGGCTGGTACTGCCGGGCGATGACCTTGCGCGCCGCATCGAAACCGCCATCCAGGAATGCGGCGCCGAAAATGGCTTCGACGGCGTCGGCCAGGATGGAGGGGCGACGAAAACCGCCGCTCTTGAGTTCGCCTTCTCCCAGCCGCAGATGCTGGGAGAGTTCGAGACGCTGGCCAATATCGGCCAGCGACGCCTGCTTGACCAGATTGGCACGCAAACGCGAAAGATCGCCTTCGTCGAGCTTGGGGAAGCGTTCGTACAACATGGCGGCCACGACGAAGTTCAGCACGGAATCGCCCAGGAACTCGAGGCGCTCGTTATGACGGGCGCTGTGGCTCCGGTGCGTCAGCGCCTGCTCGAGCAGGGCCGTGCTACCGAAGCGGTAATCCAGGCGGGTTTCCAGCGTGGCGAGAGACATGTCAGTTAAAGCTGCCGATACGGCCGAGGTCGCTGAAGTTCATCCAGATGAAGAATGCCTTCCCGACAATATTACCGTCTGGCACGAAACCCCAGTAGCGGCTGTCGGCACTGTTGTCGCGGTTGTCACCCATGGCGAAATAATGGCCCTCGGGTACTTTGCAGCGTACTCCATTACGCGCGTAATCGCAGTTGGCCAGTCCCGGGAACTGCCAGATTGGGCCAAAAACCTGAGATTTGTCGGCATCCAGCAATATCTGGTGGCTAACTTCGCCCAATTTCTCTTCGTATTGGCCGATGTACGACACGCGATCGGGCTCGAAGTACTCGCCGTCGCGCACGTGCGGCACCAATTTGCCATTGATGTACAGCTTCTTGTCGAGATAGGCGACTTCGTCACCCGGCAGCCCGACGATACGCTTGATGTAATCCACGTTGGTATCAACGGGATAACGGAACACCACTACATCGCCCCGTTCGGGATCGCCGACGTCGATGACCTTCTTGTCCACGATGGGCAAGCGGATACCGTAGGTGAATTTGTTCACCAGGATCAGATCGCCGGACTGCAGAGTGGGCAGCATGGAGCCGAGAAATGCGAAACGGCTCGACCACGAATGAGCGCAGCACGAAGACGAAAAGAATCACCGGAAAGAAGCTGACTGCGTATTCGACCCACCAGGGAACGCGCGACGCCGCGGAAGCGGCCTCCTGGCGCAGGCGGGCGGCCTCCTGGGCGTCGGTCGCGTAGGCGGTGTCCACCCCGGCGGCGGCGGCCTGTGCGCGCGCCGCACGGCGACGCCGTAAAACGGTAACGTCCAATGCCCAGATAATGCCGGTAAGCACCAGCAGCACAAAAAGTATCAGTGCAAAGTTCCAGCTCATGTAAGGCGCCTTTTATTTTTGCTACTTGTCTTCGACTTGCAGAATGGCCAGGAACGCTTCCTGAGGAATTTCGACGCTGCCCACCTGCTTCATGCGTTTTTTGCCGGCCTTCTGCTTTTCAAGCAGCTTCTTCTTGCGCGAGATGTCGCCGCCATAGCACTTGGCCAAGACATTCTTGCGCAGCGCCTTGACGTTCTCGCGCGCGATGACTTCAGCCCCGATAGCGGCCTGGATGGCCACGTCGAACATCTGACGGGGGATCAGTGCACGCATGCGGGTCACCACATCGCGGGCGCGATAGCGTGCATTGGCCCGGTGCACGATCATGGCAAGCGCATCGACCCGGTCGCCGTTGATCAGCAGGTCGACCTTCACCACGTCGGCCGACCGGTATTCCAGGAACTCGTAGTCCATCGAGGCGTAGCCGCGCGACACCGATTTCAGCTTGTCGAAGAAGTCGAGCACGATTTCGGCAAGCGGAATCTCGTACGTCAGATGCACCTGACGGCCGTGATAACTCATGTTGATCTGCACGCCACGCTTGTTATTGCACAGCGTCATCACCGGCCCCACGTATTCCTGGGGCATGAACAGCGTGACCTTGACGACCGGCTCGCGGATGTCGTTGATCTTGCCGACCTCGGGCATGCGCGACGGACTGTCGATGGTTTCGATGCTGCCATCGCGCTGCTCGACCTCGTACACCACCGACGGCGCGGTGGTGATGATGTCCATGTCGAATTCTCGTTCGAGGCGTTCCTGCACAATTTCCATGTGCAGCAGGCCGAGAAAGCCGCAACGGAAGCCAAAGCCCAGGGCCTGCGACACTTCGGGCTCGAACATGAGCGCGGCGTCGTTAAGCTTGAGCTTTTCGAGCGAATCGCGCAGCTGGTCGTATTCGGAGCTCTCGACCGGATACAGCCCCGCGAACACCTGGGGCTTCACTTCTTTGAACCCCGGCAGCGGCTGGCTGGCCGGCTTGCCGGCCAGCGTGACTGTGTCGCCCACCTTCGCATGGGCGAGTTCTTTGATGCCGGCGATGATGAAACCGACCTCGCCCGCGGACAATTCGGTGCGGGGCTGCGACTTGGGGGTGAACACGCCCAGCTGTTCGCACAAGTGCGTGGCGCCGGAAGCCATGAGCAGGATTTTGTCCTTGGGCCGAAGCACGCCGTTGATGATGCGCACCAGCATCACCACGCCCACGTAGTTATCGAACCAGGAGTCGATGATCAAGGCTTGCAGCGGACCGGCAGGGTCGCCCTTGGGGGCCGGCACGCGGGCGACGATGGACTCGAGGATCTCGTCGATGCCCATGCCCGTCTTGGCGCTCGCCATCACCGCTTGCGAGGCGTCGATGCCGATCACGTCTTCGACTTCCTGGCGGGCGCCTTCGGGATCGGCCTGCGGCAGATCCATCTTGTTCAGCACGGGCAGCACTTCCACGCCCAGTTCGATGGCGGTGTAGCAGTTGGCGACAGTCTGCGCCTCCACGCCTTGCGAAGCGTCCACCACCAAGAGCGCGCCTTCGCATGCCGACAAGGAGCGACTGACTTCATACGAGAAGTCGACGTGGCCCGGCGTGTCGATCAAGTTCAGATTGTAGGTTTTGCCGTCCTGCGCCTTGTATTGAAGCGAGGCGGTCTGTGCCTTGATGGTGATGCCTCGTTCCCGTTCGATTTCCATCGAATCGAGAACCTGCGTGGACATTTCGCGCGCCGCCAGTCCCCCGCAACGCTGGATCAGGCGGTCGGCCAAGGTCGATTTGCCGTGATCGATGTGGGCGATGATGGAGAAATTGCGGATATGCTGCATACGGTGGGTTTATCAGAGCCAAAACCGTGCCGGGCGACGGAACACGGACAACACGCCGAAATGGCGAAAAACGCAGGCGAGGCCCGCGGCAACCGGCCAAAAACGAGGGGGCGCCCTGCGCCCCCTTTTGCGGCAACCAGCTATTTTATACGGGTTCGCATTACCCGTAAGCGCACTCCTCGTCCCCGCCGGGTCGCAGTAGCGCAGACTGCACGCCCGCAGGGCGGAAACCGCCCGTGCGAGCCGCGCCTTCCTGCCCCTTCGACAGGGATCCTGAGCCGGATCCCAGCCCGCGCGAAACGCCAGGGCGTGGCCCATCACCGCCAGCCACACCACCTCGCGCATTTCCCCAACCCCTCAAGCCGGGACGCCGCGGATCCGGCTCTGCCGGTCCGCCAGCGTCGCCCCCTTGAGGGGGAGCGCGTAGCGCCAGGGGGTGGGTCTACTTCGCCGGTTCGACTGCAACCCATTGGGTGAGGTCACCCCGGCGCACCAGCAGGCCGGCCGCCTTGCCCTTGGGCAATTTGTCGGCCAGCTTGTTGAAGTGAGCGGCGTCGTTGACGTCGGTGTTGTTCACCGCGAGCACGATGTCGCCCGGCTGCAACCCGGCCGAGCCGGCGGCGCCTTCGGCGCTGCGCACCTGCGCGCCGCCCTTGATACCCAGCTTTTTCTGCACATCGGCCGGCACGTCGACGACCCGCAGGCCCAGCGCGTTGCCGGCAGCCTCGGGTTCGGCCGGGGCCTGCGACGAGGCCGCGGCGGTCGAGGCGGTGAGTTCGCCCACCTTCACCGACAGGGTAATCATCTTGCCGCGGCGCCAAACCTCCATCTCGGTACGCGTACCCGGCTTGGTCTCGCCCACGATGCGCGGCAGATCCGACCAGCGCTTGATGGCTTCGCCCTGGAACGAGGTGATCACGTCACCGGCCCTGACGCCCGCGTCCGCCGCCGGACCGTCAGGTTCGACGTTGCTGACCAGCGCACCTTCGGCCTTGGGCAGCCCGATGGCTTCTGCGATGTCTTTGCCCACTTCACTGATCTGCACGCCGATGCGACCGCGCGTGACCTTGCCGCTGGCACGCAGCTGGTCGGCCACACGCATGGCTTCATCGATCGGAATGGCCAGCGAAATGCCCATGAATCCGCCGCTGCGCGAGACAATCTGCGAATTGATGCCCACGACTTCGCCATTCAGGTTGAGCAGGGGACCGCCCGAGTTTCCGGGGTTGACGGCCACATCGGTCTGGATGAAGGGCAGGTATTCGCCCGTGTCGCGGCTGATGGCGCTGACGATGCCAGCGGTGGCGGTGGAGTCCAGGCCGAACGGCGAACCGATGGCCAACACCCACTGGCCCTTCTTGAGCTGTTTGGGGTCGCCGATCGCCAGAGGCGTCATGCCCTTGGCCTCGATTTTGATCAGGGCGACGTCGGTACGTTCGTCGGTACCTATCACCTTGGCCTTGAACTCGCGGCCATCCGTCAGCGTGACGTAGATGTCGGCGGCTTCGCTGACCACATGGTTGTTGGTCAGGATATAACCGTCGGCCGAAATGAAGAACCCTGACCCCAGGCCGCGCGGGACCTTGCGTTCCTCGGGAGACTGGCGGGGCATTGGCGGTTGCGGCGCCATCCCGGGCGGCTGGAAGTCGGGGCCGAAAAACCAGCGGAACAACTCGTAAGGATCGTTGCCGCGGCCGGGCGTACGCACAGGCACATTGGCCGTGGTGCGGATGTTGACCACGCCCGGGTCTACCTTTTCGACGATGCTGCTGAAATCGGGCAGCGCCACCGCGGGAGCGGCCGAGGTCTGGGCTTGCGCCGGTCCGTAGGCCCCGACCAGCATGCAGCTGGTCAACAAGGCCAGGAAAAAGCGCCGGAAAAAAGATGTCGACACTGAAAGCGTATGCATAAGAGAACTCCGAAAATTCCCCAACCTTTCGCAGGTTTTATCGTTATTTGGACGTTACTGGAACGTATTCCGTAGAAGTGGCCAGCTGTTCGAGCGTGCGCGCCGGCACTTCGCCCAGCGCGGTAAGCCAGTAATCGGCAATGCGCGTGCCGTAGATGTTGATGGCACCGCGCCGTGCGGCACCTGGTGACATCGGATGGCCCCGCTTCGTATCGTAGGGCTCTATGAATACAGATATGGCCGCCAGGCCGTCAGACAAGACCAGCTGATGCACATTGCTGTTGCCCATGGACCGCTTGACCTGCATCACGGCAACAAAGCCCTTGGGCGCGGGGATGCGCCAACCGTTCGCAGCCAGGTCGGCCGGCTCGATGCGGGGCTGCATGACCTTCCAGTCACGGGTGTTCCAGCGCGAGGACAGCTCGGCGGAATCGACGTCGCCGCCCAGACGTATGGAGGTGAACGCCACCTGCTCGACCACGCCGCGGTCGACGTCGACGGTCTGCGCCTTGAGCAGCAGGTTCGTGGCCACGTCTGCGCACAGCCGATAACCGTAGCGCAGGCTGTCACGCGGTTCGATCGAGATAACCCGGCACTGGCGATCGGCAACGCGATGCAGCTTGTCTTGAGCACGAATATCGTAATGCTGGGCCAGGTCGGTGGGATTTCCGAGCAGCAGGCCCGGGAAGCGGTCACCGCGGCGCGGCTCCATCAGCACGGTTTTGCGCTCGGGAATCAGGCACTGTATTTCGTCGTTATGCCGCAGGTACTCGCGCGGCTGGCCGTCGAGCACCTCGAGGCGCTCGCGTTCTCCGGTGCCGTCGATCACGTGCACCAAACGCGACGACTGGATCACCTCGCCCTGCTGGTACAGGAACACGCCCGCGTAGTCTTGCTTGCGCGCCGCCTGCTGGATATCGTAGAGCAGCTGGATGGAACTGGCCGCCGGTGCGGATTCGCTGGCCCGGGCGGCCTCGTGGGCGGCGCTCAGCGCCACCAGCATCAGGGCGGTCAACGCCCAGCCCGCGGCCGGGTATGGTCGGCGGCCCCGGGCGATGCGGCCCAGTACGGGCCTACAGAGATGTTGCAACTGCGCGATCAACGTCCGGCTCCGCCGTCGAACGAAACCTGCCGAACGGCGCTGGGGCCCGCCATCTGGCGATGGGCTTCGAGATAGTCTCGCAGGCCCCGCGTTTCTGTCGTGGTCGAGGCGTCAGCCAGCACGCGGGTTTCGACCGGGCGGGCATTGCCGCCCATGACATAGGGCTGTGCCACCCAGGCAACGGTAGCGACGGCCGCTGCCACCGCCAATCCGGACAGGCCGACGCGCAAGGGAGAACGCCGGCGTTGCGGCGCAACGATGGGCAGCTCGGCGTCGAGCGCACGTGCCAGTCTGGCCTGAAAGCCCGTGCTGGGGCTCACCGCCAGGTCGGAATTGCGCAAGGCGTCACCTATCAGATGGTAGGTATCCCAGGTTCGACGGCCCTGCGCGGTGGCGAGTTCCGAAAAAATGTCTTGGGACGATTCGCCGTCCATCCAGGCGGAAACCGACTCTTCCAGAGATATATCGGGTTCTTCCGCGGATTTGACTGTTGATTGCATGACTGCCGCTCCTTACCAACGACGCTCGGCATCGGTATCCAGCAAGGGACGCAACCGAGTGGCAATAGCTTCACGCGCACGGAAAATGCGCGAGCGCACAGTACCAATCGGGCAATCCATGCTCTGGGCGATGTCTTCGTAACTCATACCTTCGATTTCACGCAGCACGATAGCGGTCCGGAGTTCTTCGGGCAATTCCTCGATGACCGCGTTGACGGTCTCGGCAATTTCCCGGCTGGCCATCACGGCTTCCGGCGTGCTGATATCGGTTAGGTTGTCGGTTTCGTTAAAAGTTTCACCGTCTTCGGTTTCTATGGCGTTGGGCGCACTGGGACGGCGGCCGGCCGAGGCCAGCCAGTTGCGGGCCGTGTTGACCGCAATGCGATACAGCCAGGTGTAAAAAGCGCTTTCGCCGCGGAACTGCGGCAGAGCCCGGTACGCCTTGATGAAGGCTTCCTGGGCGACGTCCTCGACTTCGGACGGGTCGCGGATCATCCGGCCCAGCAGGCGCAGGATCTTGCGCTGATACTTGAGCACCAGCAGGTCGAAAGCCTTTTTGTCGCCCCGCTGTACGCGGGCGACCAGCTCGGCGTCGATGTCGCGTTCGCTCATGCGCCCCCCGGATCAGGCGCGTTCAGGCGCTCAGCCGCCCCTGCCAGCAGACACAGCCTGCGCCAGCGGGTTTGGGAGACCATGGAACGCCACACCGCCACCCGGTGTTTTGTAACAGGCGTGCCGCCGACTGAAGCGAGCTGCAGCTCGAGCCAGCAGGCGCCCCGACTGCTGCCGCGCAGGACGGCGCCTTGCCAGTGGCGCCCCACCCGCAGCTGCCAGGCGCGGCTGCCCGCCACGGCGCGGACGGCGCGCACGGGGCTGCCGCCGGTGCGACGGCTGTTGACGCGGTGCCATACCGCCACTGCGGCCATCCCGGCCGCGACGAAGGCCGTGCCGGCCGGCCCGGCCTGCCACCAGGCACCCAGCGCCCCGCAGGCGCCCGCTGCCGCCACGGCCGTGCGGCTCAGCAGGGTCAGGTGGGGTGGGCGGCGCACCGGTACGCAGAGCGACCGGCCGCCGGGAACCCGGCGGTGGTCCAAATCAGATCCGGCGAACGGCCATGGAGCCGTTGGTGCCGCCGAAACCGAAGGAGTTGGAAATCGCCACGTCGATCTTCATGTCCCGAGCCTCGTTGGCGCAGTAGTCAAGATCGCATTCGGGATCCTGGTTGAAGATGTTGATCGTGGGAGGCGACTTCTGGTTGTATACCGCCAGAGTGGTGAACACGGCCTCGATGCCGCCAGCCGCGCCGAGCAAGTGGCCGGTCATGGATTTGGTGGAGTTGACCACCAATTTGCGGGCATGATCGCCGAATGCCAGCTTGAGCGCGTCGGTTTCGTTCTTGTCACCCAGCGGGGTGGACGTGCCATGGGCGTTGACGTAGTCGACCTCGTCGGCGTTGATGCCGCCATTGCGCAAGGCGTTCAGCACGCCGCGGCGCGGTCCGTCTTTGTCGGGGGCCGTGATGTGATGCGCGTCGGAGCTCATGCCGTAGCCCGCGAATTCACCGTAGATGCGAGCGCCGCGCTTCTTGGCGTGCTCGTATTCTTCGAGGACCAGCACGCCCGCGCCTTCGCCGAGCACAAAGCCGTCGCGATCGCGGTCCCAGGGACGCGAAGCGGTGGTGGGGTCGTCATTGCGGGTGGACAGGGCACGCATGGCTGCAAAGCCGCCGATGCCCAGCGGCGACACCGTGGATTCGGCGCCGCCCGCCACCATGACGTCGGCGTCGCCGTATTCGATCAGGCGTGCCGCATCACCGATGCAGTGCAGGCCGGTGGTGCAGGCCGACACGACGGCATAGCTGGGGCCTTTCATGCCGAAGCGGATCGACAACTGCCCGGAAATCAGGTTGATCAGCGAACCGGGCACGAAGAACGGCGAAATGCGCCGCGGCCCCTTGGCCAGCAGTTCGGTCTGGGTCTCTTCGATGCGCGGCAGGCCGCCGATGCCGGAGCCGACGATGACCCCGATGCGGTCGGCATTGGCTTCGGTGACTTCAAGGCCGCTGTCTTGCCAGGCCTGGATGCCGGCAGCCATGCCGTAATGGATGAAGGTATCCATCTGGCGGGCTTCCTTGGCAGGCATGAACTGCGTGACGTCGAAGCCTTTGACTTCACCTGCGATATGCGTGGTGATGGCCGAGGGATCGAAACGGCTGATGCGGCTGATGCCGGAACGTCCGTTGACGATATTGTCCCAGGCGCTGGAGATGTCGTTGCCCACGGGCGATACGATACCCAGGCCGGTGATGACGACTCGTCGCTTCACGGATGACTCCTAAAACAGACAAAAGAAAGGCGGTTTTCGGATGCGCCGCTCATGCGGCTTGCCTTGCCGCGCAAACGTCACGGACGATTGCGCGCATGGACCGCACGACGCTCCTGAAACCGCCCTGCTTCCGGCCACGCCCGCATGGCGGGTGGGCCGGCATATACAGGATGACCTTATTGCTTGCCGTGCGAAGTGATGTAATCAATCGCTTGCTGCACGGTCGTGATCTTCTCGGCCTCTTCGTCGGGGATCTCGGTCTCGAATTCGTCTTCGAGCGCCATGACCAGCTCAACCATGTCGAGCGAATCGGCACCGAGGTCGTCAAGGAAGGAGGACTCGTTCTTGATCTCGGCTTCGTTGACGCCAAGTTGTTCAGCGACGATCTTCTTGACGCGCTGTTCGATGCTTTCCATGCAGATCTCCAATTGGGGAAAAATCCCGCGAATTATAGCCAAGCGCAGAGGAATGCAAACGCCTGGCCGTGATAAAAATGACTGATGCCTGCGATGTGCCTGGCGCGCCGCGCCGGGCCCGCCTTATTGCATGTACATCCCGCCGTTGACGTGCAGGGTGGTTCCAGTAATGTAACCCGCCTGCGGCCCAGATAAAAATGCCACCGCATGCGCGATGTCAACCGGCGATCCCAGGCGGCCCAGCGGGATTTGCTGCAGCAGCGAGGCCGTCTGGTTCTCACCCAGCGCGCGGGTCATGTCGGTGTCGATGAAGCCCGGCGCCACGCAATTGACGGTGATGTTGCGGCTGCCGAGTTCGCGCGCCAGGGCCCGCGACATGCCCGCGACACCAGCCTTGGCGGCAGCGTAGTTGGCTTGCCCGGCATTGCCACTGGCTCCCACGACCGAGGTCACGTTGATGATACGGCCCCAACGCGCTTTCATCATGCCGCGCAATACGGCGCGCGACAAGCGGAAAACGGCTGCCAGGTTGGTGTCGATGACGGCTGTCCAGTCGTCGTCTTTCATGCGCATGGCGAGGTTGTCGCGCGTGATGCCGGCATTGTTGACGAGGATATGGGGGCCACCGCCGGTTTCTTTGCCCAACGATTCGATGAGCGCATCGCAAGCCTGTGCGTCAGTGACATCCAGCACCACGCCGCGGCCGCCGTACGGCGCCAGGGCCTCGGTGATGGCCTTGGCACCCGAATCGCTGGTGGCCGTGCCCACCACGACAGCGCCGCGGGCGGCCAGTTCGTGCGCAATGGCCTTGCCTATGCCGCGGGTGGCGCCAGTGACCAGCGCCACTTTGCCTTGCAGTTCTGCAGTTTGTTTGTCGTCCATGTGAGTTCCGTTGTGACGCCACGCAGGGGCAGGTTCGCGCCTCAGCCTTGGCCGAGCGTTGCCAGCGCAGCTTCGAGAGAAGCGGGGTCAGTAATGGCAATACCGGTGAGATCGCTGTCGATGCGCCGCGTCAGCCCGTTGAGCACCTTGCCCGGACCACATTCGACGACATGAGTGATGCCCTGAGCCTTCATGGCCTGCAGGGTTTCCACCCAACGCACAGGGTGCCACGCCTGGCGCACCAGCGCGTCGCGAATGGCCGCCGGATCGGCCGGAGCGGCCACGTCGACGTTATTGATGACAGGCACCTGGGGTGCAGCCACGGGGGCCTGCGCCAAGGCACCCGCCAGCACTTCGGCGGCGGGTCGCAGCAGGCTGGAATGGAATGGGGCCGAAACCGGCAACATCAGGGCGCGCTTCGCCCCCGCTGCCTTGGCGGCTTCGCACGCACGCTCCACGGCCACCTTGTGTCCGGCGATGACGACCTGCGCGGGCGCGTTGAAATTGACGGCCTCGACCACCTCGCCCTGCGCAGCCTGGATGCAGGCGGCGCGCACCGCATCGTCGTCCAGGCCGAGTACGGCCGCCATGCCGCCTGTGCCCACCGGCACGGCGGCCTGCATGGCATCGGCGCGCACACGGACCAGGCGCACGGCGTCTTCGAGCGCCAGCGCCCCGGCCGCGGTGAGGGCGGAATACTCACCGAGGCTATGCCCGGCCATGAGGGCGGGCATGGCGCCGCCTGCAGCGCGCCAGGCGGCAAACACGGCCATGCCCGACGCCAGCATGGCCGGCTGAGTGTTGGTGGTGAGATTGAGTTGCTCGGCCGGCCCCTGGGCGATCAGGGCGGCGAGGTCCTGGCCCAGCGCCTGACCGGCGCGCGCCATGACGTCGGCGACGGCCGCATTGCCGGCCCAGGCATCGAGCATGCCGACCGATTGCGAACCCTGGCCAGGAAAGACAAACGCGATTTTCATGTTGATGTATCGACTGTAAGCAGAATCGGTGAGAGTACCGGGCACCCCACCCCGGGCGCCGAGGCCGGGGGTATGCGCCGGCATTACATGCGCGCGAGCACCGAGCCCCATGTAAAGCCGCCGCCCACACCTTGCATCAGTATCAGCTGGCCTGGCTTGATGCGGCCATCACGTCGCGCGGCGTCGAGCGCCAGCGGCACGCTCGCCGCCGACGTATTGGCATGCGAATCGACCGTGATCACGACCTTGTCGGTGGGGACCTGCAGCTTGCGCGCCAGGAAATTCAGAATACGCACATTGGCCTGGTGCGGCACCAGCCAGTCGAGGTCGGAGACTTCGACGCCGGCTTCGGCGCAGACATCGCGCGCCGATCGGTCGAGCACCGTGACAGCCTGCTTGAATACGGCTTGGCCGTCCATGCGCAGGAAAGGGTCGCCGGTGACATCGCCATAGGCCACGTTGCCAGCCGCACACAGAATTTTGGTTTGCGAGCCGTCGGCGTGCAGCTGCGCCGCCATGATGCCGGGCATGGACGAAGCCTTGAGCACTACGGCGCCAGCGCCGTCGCCGAACAGCACGCAGGTGCTGCGGTCGTTCCAGTCGAGTATGCGCGAGAAGACCTCGGCGCCGATCACCACGGCACATCGTGCGCGACCGGCGCGCACGAAGGCATCGGCAGTGCTCAGCGCATACACGAAGCCGCTGCACACGGCCTGCACGTCGAACGCCGCGCCACCCTTGGCCCCTAGATTGGCCTGGACCAGACAGGCCGTGCTGGGAAACACGTAGTCGGGCGTGGAGGTGGCGACGATGATCAGATCGACCTCGCCAGCCTGCACTTCCGCGTCGTCAAGGGCGCGCCGGGCCGCTTCGGTGGCCAGCGTACTGGTGGTCACTCCACGCTCGGCCAGGTGGCGCTGGCGGATGCCAGTGCGTTCGACGATCCATTCGTCGGACGTGGAAATATTGCGGGTGGCCAATTCGGCAGCCAGCTCGTCGTTGGACACGACCCGTTCGGGCAGGAAGCTGCCCGAACCGGCGATCACGGCATATGTCATTGCGGTACCCATCAAACGGTGTCCCCCGCCGTCTCGGGCTGGCCGGAGGCGGCCTCGCCGGTCTGTACGCGCTGAGTGATCAGCACGACGGCCTGGGCGGTGCGTTCTTGCAGTTTACTTACCACGGCTTCGCGCGCGCGCTGCAACGCGAAGCCGAAGGCGTAGGCGTCGGCCGAACCATGGCTCTTGATCACCACGCCGCGCAGGCCCAGCAAGGCCGCGCCGTTGTAGCGGCGGTTGTCGACCCGGTCGCGCAAGCGGTTGAGCACCGGCTTGGCGATGGCGCCGACCAGCAGCGTGACGAGATTGCGCTTGAATTCTTCGCGGATCATGCTGGACAGCATTTTCGCGAGGCCCTCGACCGACTTCAGCACCACGTTGCCGACGAAACCATCGCAGACCACGACGTCGACCGTGCCCTTGAAGATGTCGTTGCCTTCGACGTTGCCGTGGAAATTGAGCGGGCTGTTGCGCAACAGCTCGGCCGCTTCCTTGACCACCTCGTTGCCCTTGATGACTTCTTCGCCGATGTTCAGCAAGCCTACCGAGGGATTGTCGCGATGGTCGACCGCCTGCGTGAGCGCGGCGCCCATGATGGCGAATTGCAGCAGGTGTTCGGCCGTGCAGTCGACGTTGGCGCCCAGGTCGAGCACCGTGGTCGCGCGCCCTGTCTGGTTGGGAATGGAAGTGGCGATGGCCGGACGGTCGATGCCCTCGAGGGTCTTGAGCACGTACCGCGAGATGGCCATCCACGCGCCGGTGTTGCCGGCGGAAATGCAGGCATCGGCACGGCCGTCCTTGACCGCCTGCGCGGCCAGGCGCATGGACGAATCTTTCTTGCGGCGCAGGGCGATCTCGACCGGATCGTCCATGGAGACGACCTCGGTGGCTGGCACGATCTCAAGGCGCTCGCGGGGAGCCGCCTTGTGCTCGGCCAGTGCAGCCTCGATGGCATCGGGCAGCCCGACCAGCAACAGCCGACAATCGGGATATTGCCGGGCGAACTCGACCGCAGCCGGAATCGTGACGGGCAGGCCGAAATCGCCGCCCATACAGTCGATGGCGATGCGTATCACAATTGCGAGTCAGCGCTGCCGTGAATGCGAAACGAGTTTCGCCGCGACTTACTCGTCGGCCTTGGTCTTCAGGACCTTGCGGCCGCGATAGAAGCCGTTGGGGCTGATGTGGTGACGCAGATGCGATTCGCCGGTGGTGGGCTCGATCGCGGTGGGCGGGTTCACCAGAAAATCGTGCGAGCGATGCATGCCACGCTTGGACGGGGACTTCTTGTTTTGTTGAACAGCCATGATGACTCCTAGAAACGGGCCGCATTGTACGCCATGCGGCTCGATGTTGATCTAATCTTTGCGCTTCAATTGTTCGAGCACCGCGAACGGTGACGGACGCTCGATGTCGGGCTCTTGGGAAGCACCGCCATCGTCAGCCTGCGCGCCCGGGCATACGAGATGCTTGGGCACGTATGGAATGCTCAGCACGAGCTCGTCTTCGACCTGGGCCAACAGATCGAAACGATGCGAACCCACCACCTTTTCGGGCAATGAATCCGCAAGTTCCGGTTCTTGCGTATCTAAGGACAGGTCGTCGTCGAGCTCGTCTTCAGACTTGACCAACTGCAGCACTGTCCGGGAATCTATTTCGTAAACAAATGGGGCATTGCAACGCTGGCATACCAACACGGGCCGGGCATGCACGTGCAGGTGCAGCAGTGGCTGCCCTGCCGCCAGTCCGGTTCGAGCCAGCCCCGTACCGGTTTCGCCCTGCACCGACCACGACACCAGCCCGGCTTCGCCAGCAGGCTGCTCGGGCAGGCCCTCGACCGCCCGGGCCAGCCGAACCAGGGGTACAGTACCCTGAAGCCTCGCGCCCTGGCGAGCGAATGCGAACGCATCGATCACGGCGTCCGCCGAAGCGGACCCGCGCGGCCCAGCCGCCCCTGCCCGTTCGTTGCTCATGCCTGTGCCTCTGCTGTTCCTGCTCTGGTGCCTGGTGAGGGGCCGATGTTACCTGGCCGACATGCGTCGCCTGCCACACCGGACCCGCTTGCTTGGGGCCGCCTTGCCAGGCCCGCATGCCTGCCACCCTGCCCGGGTTGCTGCATGGCCGGCCCGCACTGCTTGCCTGGACTGCCGCACTTCGATTAGCCGTACTTGGTATCGCCGCACGTGGTTTTGCCGTACTCGGTATTGCCCTACTTTGCGTTGCCGTACTGCATATTGCGGCACTTGCTGCGCCTGCCGGACGATCGCGGGCCTATTGGCCTGCAAAAATCCCGCAAAACGTTAGATAATACTGTGACTTACGCATTAACGTCAATCGCTGCATGCCCCAAAACCCTACTCGCCTGATCCTGGCTTCGAGCTCGCGCTACCGCCGCGCCCTGCTGGAGCGCCTGCGCCTGCCCTTCGAAACCATTTCGCCGGACGTTGACGAAACGCCGGCGCCCGGAGAAGCCCCTGCCGACCTGGCTCTGCGGCTCTCGGTGGCCAAGGCGCTGGCCGTTGCGCACCGGCATCCGGGTTGCATTGTCATCGGTTCCGACCAAGTGGCGACCGCGGATGGCCAGCCGATTGGCAAGCCTGGCGATTTTATGCGCGCCCAGGCCCAATTGCGCGAACTTGCCGGACGTACCGTGGAATTTCACAGTGCGTTGGCCGTAACTGACGGGCAGCGGATCCAGAAGGCCGATGTGGTCACCCAGTGCCGATTCCGGGCCTTGTCAAACGCCGCCATCGACGCCTATCTGCGCGCAGAAGAACCCTACGATACGGCCGGAAGCGCCAAAGCCGAAAGCCTGGGCATCGCCCTCATGGAATACATCCGCAGTGATGACCCTACCGCCATCATCGGCCTGCCCCTGATCGCCCTGACCGGCATGCTGGCTGACTTCGGCCTACCCCCTCTTCCGGCGGCCGCCCCATGAGCGGCACGCTGCATCTGATTCCGGTTTCGCTGGGGCCGGCCGCGCCCGAGCAATGGCTGCCCGCCGACGCCCGGGCCCTGGCTGGACGGCTCGATACCTACATCGCCGAGAATGCCAAGACGGCACGCGCCTTCCTGAAACAGATCGGCACCGCCCGCCCCTTGCAGGAAATCACGATCCATACCCTGGGCGCCAAGACTGACGCGGGCGAAATCCAGCGCTGGCTCGCACCCATCCGCAGCGGGAACGATGTCGGCCTCGTGTCCGAGGCCGGGTGCCCCGCGGTGGCCGACCCCGGCGCCACCGTGGTGGCAGCGGCCCACCGCATGGGAATCGCCGTGCGCCCATGGGTGGGGCCATCGTCGATTCTGTTGGGCCTGATGGCGAGCGGGCTGGACGGCCAACGCTTTGCTTTTCATGGGTATGCGCCGGTAGACCCCGCCGAGCGCGCCAAACAGCTGCGCACCTGGGAACAGCATTCAGCGCGTCACCACCAGACGCAATTGCTCATCGAGACGCCCTATCGCAACGCGGCGATGTTCGCGACGCTGCTGGCGACGTTGCGGGCCGATACGCGACTGTGCGTGGCCCGGTCGCTGACCACCGAAGACGAATGGGTCCGTACATATTCCATCGCCGACTGGAGAACCCGGACCGCGCCCGATCTGGACAAGCGTCCTACGCTCTTCCTGTACCTGGCGCAGCGCTGATGGCACTGCCACGCACAGGCCGCCGTCTTGCCGCCCTGATGGCCTTGGCAATGGCGCTGAGCGGTTGCGCAGGGCAGCACGCGGTGTCCCGGCTGCACATCGACGACTCGATCACGGCGGTCAGCCAGGACAGCCGCGTGCGCTACATCGTATTGCACTACACGTCGGCACCCACCGCCCGGTCGCTGGAGCTGCTGACGCGAGGCGGCGTCAGTGCGCACTATTTGATCACGGCCGACGAAACACCCCGTATATACCGACTGGTAGACGAAACGCGCAGCGCCTGGCACGCGGGCGCCAGCAGCTGGTACGACCAGGTATCGCTCAACCCGGTATCGATCGGCATCGAACTGGTCAATGGCGGGCGCCTGGATGTCGCGGGCACGGCGCCCGTCTGGCATGCGTACCCCGACGAGCAGATAGATGTGTTGATCCGGCTGCTGCACGAGCTGGTGGCGAGACACGATATCGCGCCCGAGAACGTCGTGGCCCACAGCGACATTGCCCCGCAACGCAAGACTGACCCGGGCCCGCTTTTCCCCTGGAAGCGATTGGCCGAGGCGAGCATAGGCCGCTGGTACGACGAGGCGGCCGCGGCGGCAAACTGGGTGAATCTGCAGGAACGGGGCCTTCCCGACCCGGCATGGTTCCAGCAGCAATTGGCGCGGCTGGGCTATGCCTGCCCGCAGCACGGGCGGCTGGACCGCGCCACCCGCAACGTACTGGCGGCGTTCCAGATGCATTACCGCCCCCACCTTTACGACGGCGCGCCCGACCTCGAGACGGCCGCGATCATGCTGGCCCTGCCGGCACGGCCAGGGCGCTGAGCCGATATCGCCGGCCTCAGGTGCGTCCGGCGCGTGCCCGCAGCGCAGCCACGACGCGCCAGCCCAGCAAAGCCACCAGAACAGCACCGTAGGCCAGCGGCTGCTGGAAATCGTTCTTGCCGGCCTTATGCCACCACAGGTGCACGATGGCCAGCACGCCTATCACGTAAACCGCCCGGTGCAAGGTCTGCCAGCGCCGCCCCATGGCGCGCATGGCGGCCTGCGTGGACGTGGCGGCGAGCGCGACCAGCAGGACAAAACCCGCGAATCCGGCTGTGATGAAAGGCCGTTCGCCGATGTCCTGCAGCATGGAGGCCGGATCCAGGCCGCGGTCCCACCAAACCCAGGCCATGAAGTGCAGGCTGGCGTAGAAAAAGGCGAACAATCCACAGGGGCGCCGCAGGCGCACCAGTGCGGGCTGGCCCAGAATGCGGCGCATCGGCGTGATGGAGAGCGTAACGAGCAGGCACACGAGGGCCCAGGTGCCCGACGAGCGTGTCAGGAATTCCACGGGATTGGCCGTGAGCCCGTTGGTGAACCCCAACCAGAGCCAGCGCACGAATGGCAGCAGGCCGGCGATGAACAAGAGCGGCTTGTAGCGTGCCACGACGCCCGCCGACCATTGCTGGCGGCGGGCAGGGGGCGAGGCGTGGGGCGTGGCTGGCATGCGGGAACCTTCAGTAATTGGCCCGCAGGTCCATACCCTGATAGAGCGAGGCCACCTGATCGGCATAACCGTTGAACATCAGGGTCTTGCGCTTTGGGGTGAACAGGCCGTCTTCGCCAATGCGCCGCTCGGTTGCCTGGCTCCAGCGCGGATGCGGCACTTCCGGATTCACATTGGCGTAGAAGCCGTACTCGCTGGCCGCGGCCTGCATCCAGGAACTGGTAGGCTGGCGCTCGACCAGCCGGATGCGCACCAGCGACTTGGCCGACTTGAAGCCGTATTTCCAGGGTACCGCCAGACGCAGCGGCGCCCCATTCTGGTTGGGCAGCACTTTCCCGTAAAGACCGAACACCAGCAGCGTCAGGGGATGCATGGCCTCGTCCAGGCGCAGGGCTTCGACGTAGGGCCACTGCAAGACCCTGGAGCGCACTCCCGGCATGTTTTCACGCTGCACCACCGTGGTGAATTCGACGTATTTGGCATTACCGGTAGGCTCTACCTGCTTGAGCAGCGTCGCCAGCGAATATCCCACCCAGGGGATCACCATCGACCACCCTTCGACACATCGCAGGCGGTAGACCCGGTCTTCCATGGGGGCGAGCTTGAGCAGCGCATCAATATCGAAGGTCTGCGGGCGTAGCACCTCGCCCTCGATGGCGACAGTCCAGGGGCGGGTCTGGAGCTTGCCGGCGTACCGGGCCGGATCGTCCTTGTCTAGCCCGAACTCGTAGTAGTTGTTGTAGCCGGTGATGTCGGAATAGGACGTCTGCTTGTCCATGACCGAGAACTGCGGGCTGGGGCGGCCTGGCAGTGGCGGGGCATCCTCGGCGTACGCTGGGCGGGCGGCCCACCCGGGCAGACTCGCCGCCGCAGCAAGGGCACCGGCTCGCGCCAGCCAGTCGCGGCGCGATTGCCAGATCGTTTCAGGGGTGATTTCGGACGGCGGCGGCACGGGGCCGGGCTTGCGTATCAACATGACAGTCTCCTGGGGGCTGCGTGGACCGCACGGGCAGCATGCGTAAGACGCATGCCAACCCGGTTTATTCCCTGCCGTGCGCGTTTTTCAGTCGCTGACCCGCGGCAACAGCCATTCGCGCAGCTGAGCCACGCTATCGACAACCGCCTGCGGCTGGCAGCCATGCAGCTCCTGGGGGCTGTGGGCGCCATAGGTCACGCCCAGGCCGTGGACGCCGGCATTGCAGGCCATCTGCAGGTCGTGCGAGGTGTCGCCCACCATCACCACGCGTTCGGGTTCGACCTCGAGTTCTTCCATGAGTTCTTGCAGCATGGCCGGATGCGGCTTGCTGAAGGTTTCATCTGCGGTGCGCGTCGCCTGGAACGTGCCACGCAGGCCCGTAGCGGCCAGCACGCGATCGAGCCCGACACGGCTTTTGCCGGTGGCAACGGCCAGGCGAACCTGCCGCCCCGCCAGCTCGGCCAGCAAGGCCTCGATACCGTCGAAAAGGCGCAGTTCCGGATCGCGCAGCAGATAATGGGTTCGGTAGCGCTCGAGGAAGCGAGGCACCATGGCCTGGGTCAACTCAGGCACGGCGCGGCGCAGGGCGCTTTCGAGGGACAGGCCTATGACCCAGCTGGCCGCCGAGGCGGTGGGCACGGGAAGGTCCAGGTCGCGGCAGGCGCCCTGGATGGCGGCCACGATACCGTTCGTGGAATCCATCAGGGTGCCGTCCCAGTCGAAGACGACCAGCGAATAAGACATGACTACAGGTTCTCCAACTGCTGCAATAGGCTGAGGCAGGTCGCGGGCAGTTCCGCGGTCAGGCGCAGGGGCTGTCCGGTAAGCGGGTGCGGCAGCGTCAATTGGTGGGCATGCAGGAACATGCGATTGAAACCCAGGCGCGCGAAGCGATCGCGCGTCTGATCCGTACCGTATTTGTCGTCGCCCACGATGGGAAAGCCGCTTGCCGCCAGATGCACCCGGATCTGATGGGTACGCCCGGTACGCAACTCGGCGTCAACCAGGCTGTATCCACCGAAGCGCTGCTGTAGTGTAACTATAGTATGCGCTGCCTGACCGGCAGGGTCGGCCCGGACGCGACGCTCGCCGGACTGGGTGGTCCATTTTGTGAGGGCCAGGCGGATGTGCTGGCGGTCGTTGACCCAGTCGCCTTCCACCAGGGCCAGATAATGCTTGTCGCCCTTGCCTTCGCGCAGCATGGCGTGCAGGGCCAGGAGGGCGCTGCGCTTTTTGGCAACCATCAGCAGGCCCGAGGTATCGCGGTCAAGGCGGTGCACGAGCTCGAGAAAGCGCGCCTGCGGGCGGGCCGCGCGCAACTGCTCTATAACGCCGAACGACACGCCGCTGCCCCCGTGCACGGCCACGCCGGCAGGCTTGTCGATCACCAGCAGGGCGTCGTCTTCGAAAACCACGGGAAATTCGGCGCCGGGCACAGGGCGGGCCGCGCCAGGGTCGGGCAGACGCAATGGCGGCACGCGTACCACGTCGCCCGCTGCCACGCGGTAATCGACCTGGATGCGCCCCTTGTTTACCCTGACCTCTCCCCCCCGTATGGCCTTGTACAGATGGCTCTTGGGCACGCCCTTGCACAACCTGAGCAGGAAGTTGTCGATGCGCTGCCCGTCGTGTTCGGGACCGACTTCGACCAGCCTGACGGCGGGGGCGGATGGGTGGGAAGTAGCGGTTTCTTTGCGCATTGCGGAAAGCGACATATAATCGGCACAGCCTTAAGGGGCTGAACAAGCCGCCTGGCGTAGAGATGCAACGGTACGCGTCTCCGTCGAGCGCGCGCAGGTCGTCATTGTACTTGCTGCCTGATCGTTCAGCTCCGGGGCCTCTCGGTCGCCGGCGCAACCGCGCCCTGCCGGATGGTGGTGTGGCACTACATTTGCCCGCCGTCCTGGCAGGTCCGTTGCATGCCGCAAGCGGCTCTGATGCACTGCAAGAATTGTCGCGTAATTAAAGCACCCAGGTGCGTGCAGCCGATCGCTCGCCGCACCTGCCGTTCACAGCAATCCTTTCCGTCAACCACACTTCGTGTTCCTGACCCCCCTGCTGCCAGAACCACGTGCCCCCGGGCACGACGTGCCCGCCTGACCGGCGGCGGCTACGCCTGCGCGCTGCGCCAGGCCGCCGTTTGACGCTTCTTGCCCCGCTTCAGTCCGCAGCCCGAGTGGCCCAAGGTCACGCGCCGATATCGGCGCGTCATGACAACGGAGAACCCCACTCATGAAGCGCATGCTGTTCAATGCAACGCACCAAGAAGAATTGCGCGTTGCCATCGTCGATGGGCAGAAGCTCATCGATCTCGACATCGAAACCGCCGGACGCGAACAGCGCAAAGGCAATATCTACAAAGGTGTCATCACCCGCATCGAACCCGGCCTCGAGGCCTGCTTCGTCAACTACGGCGAAGATCGCCATGGCTTCCTGCCTTTCAAGGAAGTGGCGCGCAGCTATTTCAAAGAAGGCGTCGACGTCCGTTCGGCCCGCATCCAGGACGCCCTGCGGGAAGGCCAGGAACTGATCGTCCAGGTCGAAAAAGAAGAGCGTGGCAACAAGGGCGCCGCCCTGACCACCTTTATTTCGCTGGCGGGCCGCTATCTGGTGCTGATGCCCAACAACCCGCGCGGAGGCGGTGTATCGCGCCGGGTCGAAGGCGAGGATCGCCAGGAACTGCGCGACACCATGGAACAGCTCGAAGTGCCGCAAGGCATGAGCATCATTGCCCGCACCGCCGGCATCGGCCGCAATGTCGAAGAGCTGCAATGGGACCTGTCGTACCTGATGCAACTCTGGACGGCCATCGACTCCGCCGCCCGCGACAACGCCGCCCCCATCCTCATCTATCTGGAATCCAGCCTGGTCATCCGGGCGATCCGCGACTATTTCTCGCCGGAAATCGGCGAAATCCTCATCGACACCGACGAGATCGCCGACCAGGCTACCGCCTTCATGAGCGTGGTAATGCCCGACAACGTGCAGCGCGTGAAGCGCTACCGTGACGACATCCCGCTGTTCTCGCGCTTCCAGATCGAACACCAGATCGAGACCGCCTATTCCCGCACCGTGCAACTGCCTTCGGGCGGTGCCGTGGTCATCGACCACACCGAAGCGCTGGTGGCCGTCGACGTCAACTCTGCCCGTTCGACGCGCGGTTCCGATATCGAAGAAACCGCCTTGCGCACCAACCTTGAGGCGGCCGACGAAGTGGCCCGCCAATTGCGGCTGCGCGACCTGGGCGGCCTGATCGTGATCGATTTCATCGACATGGAAGACGGCAAGAACCAGCGCGCCGTCGAGCAACGCCTGCGCGATGCGCTGCATTTCGACCGCGCTCGTGTGCAAATGGGCAAGATCTCGCGTTTCGGCCTGATGGAACTGTCGCGCCAGCGGCTGCGCCCGGCGCTGAACGAAGGCTCGCACATCACCTGCCCGCGTTGCAACGGCACCGGCGTGATCCGGGACGCCGAATCCAGCGCCCTGCATGTGCTGCGCCTGCTGCAGGAAGAAGCCATGAAGGAAAACACCGCGGCGGTTCACGCCCAGGTGCCGGTCGATGTGGCCACCTTCCTGCTCAACGAAAAGCGCTCCGATATCGCCAAGATGGAAGCGCGCCTTAAGGTCAACCTGGTGCTGATACCCAATAAGCACCTGGAAACGCCGCATCACCAGATCGAACGGCTGCGTCACGACGACCCGCGCCTCGAAGAAGTCAAGACCAGCTTCGAGCTTGCCGAAGCTCCCTCTACCGACATGGCCTGGGCGCCGCGCGACCCCGAGGTCAAGGCCCGCCCCGAGGCGCTGGTCAAGGGCATCACACCGTCGCAGCCCGCTCCCGTTTCGGCGCCGGCCGCGCCGGCCGCGGCGCCTGCCGCGGGCGCCGGTTTCGGTGGTCTGTTCAAGCGCCTGATGAACTGGCTGGGCGGCACGTCCGAGCCCGCTGCGCCAGCCGTGGCGAAAGACGAAGCCAAACGCGGTGGCTCGCGCGCCAAGCGCGGCCACGATGGCCAGGAACGCCGTGGCGAACGCCACGGTTCCGACCGCAATCGTCACCGCCGAGGAGAGGCCCGCGGCGAATCCGCCGAGGCCGACACCGGCGCGCGCGCCGCGACGCGTGGCAACCGCCGGCAAGACGAGCGTGCCGAGCGCCCGCCGCGTGCCGAGCGTGAAACGGCGCGCCCCGAGCGCGCCCTGGCAGCCGATGCAGCCACCGCCGCCACCGCCGACGAGTCGGCGCCGCGTGGCAACCGTGGCCGACGCGGCCGCGGCCGCAACCGCCGTGAGGACTCCGCCCAGCAAGACGCGCCGATGAACGAGCAGGAAGGCATGGTGACGGCCCTGGCCGAAACCGTGGCTACTGCACTGCCGGCCGCGCAAGGCCCGGTCATTGCCGCCGCGCTGAACGAACAAGTCGAGGCCGCAGCCGCGAGCACCGACGCCGAGGCCAACGCGCCCGAAGCCGAGAACGGCGAAGCGGGCTCCGATCCGGAACGCAAGCGCCGCCGCCGTCGCAGCCGCCGCGGTCGCCGCAGCCAGGACGACCAGGTCATGCAGGATGGTGACGAGCAGTCCGACGGCCAGTCCGAAGCCGCGCTGGAGCCGGCCGGCGATGCCGCACCGGGCACGCAGGCGCCTGCGGTTGCTGCGGGCGCCGCGGCGCTGGACCTGTCTGATGTCTCCAACGCTGCAGCAGTGGCGCAAGGCACGCCGGAAATCGCCGTGCCGGCCCCCCGGCTGGCCGCGGCTGAAACCGCCGCCGTGCAGGCGATCGACGAGCCTGTCGCGGCCGTTACGGCTCCGCAAGCACGTTCGGAACATGCCCCTGCCGGCGGGGAGCCTGTGGCTGAAAATCTGGCGGCCGAAGTCCCAGCCACCGAAGCCGCGGCCACCGAAGCCCCGGCCGCTGAAGTGCGCGCCGAGGACGTCCCGGCCGTGGAAACGCCTGCGGCTGCAGCGCCCGCCGCTGACGCCCCTGCGGCCGAAGCGCCTGTCGTGACGCCCGCCGCAGCCACGCCGGTGGAAGCTGACGTGCCGGCCACGCCGGTTCCGGCAGTGACCGAGGCCGCTCCGGAACCGAAGCCTGTCGAAGCGGCGCCGGCTCAAACCGCGGCTGCCACCCCGGCCGCCGCCGAGCCTGCCACTGAAAGTGCTCCCGTTGCGCAACCCATCGTGGTGCCCGCGGCCGTGCCTGCCACCTCGAGCCAGGCCTTGCACGAAGTGGTCAGCGCCACCGGGCTGAAGTGGGTCGAAACCGACCCCGAACGCCTGGCGCAGACGCAGCAGCGCATTGCCGCCAGCCACGCTCCGGTGCGTCTGGGTCGCGAGCGCAAGCCAGTGGCGCCGGTTTCCAATGCGCCGCTGGTGCAGGTGGAAACGCAGCGCCCCTGAACGCGCGGCCGCAAGGCCGCCGCTGAAAACGCCGGCCTCGCGCCGGCGTTTTTCTTGGCGCCTGCCGCGCAGAGGCCGGTTCGGACCGCGCGTCGCGGTAGACTCGCAGCTGAACGAATCGGCGCGCCGCTGTCGGCGTCCCACGGCAAATCACGGAGCCTGCATGACCGACCGGCTGATCGCCGAAGGCCGAGAAGCCTACCGGCACTTCACCCACATTGCCACGCGCTGGATGGACAACGACGTCTACGGCCATGTCAACAATGTGGTGTACTACTCGTGGTTCGACACCGCCGTGAACGGCATGCTGATCGCCGAAGGCCTGGCCGGAAGCACGTCCCGAGGCGCCATCGGTCTGGTGGTGAGTACGCAGTGCCAGTATTTCAAGCCAGTATCGTTTCCCACCCCGGTCGAGATCGGACTGCGAATCCACCGCATCGGCGGCAGCAGCATCACTTATCACCTGGGGGTGTTTACCGCACAGGGCGCGGCCAGCCATGCCAGCGGAATCTTTACCCACGCCTATGTCGACCCGGCCTCGCGCCGACCGGTCGCCGTGCCGGCGCGGCATCGCGAACGGCTCGTGCATTACCTCCTGCCTGCGTAAGCGCCGTTTGTTGCGGCCCGGATCTTGCATCGTGACCGGCTGCGCCAGAGCGGCCGTCGTCAGTCGCCGCGCGCGCCCGACTTCTCGAACACGGCGGCCCACTTTCGATATCCGGTTTCCGCCTCGATTCAAATCGGCGTTACAGGATCAAGCCCGCACTTCGACCCCGGCCCACGATTCGACCACCCGGCACACCGACGTGTAGTCCGAACCTGCTCCGTAGACGGAATTCGTGATGGCCAGCATCTGCCGTACGGCGGCGCCCACCACCATGGGCACGCCCAACTGCTCGGCCTCGTCGATGCACAGGCGCACGTCCTTGTAGGCCAAGCCGGTGCCGAAGCCATAATCGAATGTGCCCGGCAGCACCGCCCGCGGAAACTTGTCCTGGGTGGCGCTGTTGCGGCCCGATCCGGCATTGATGATGTCGAGCATCACACGCGGATCGAGCCCGCTCTTGACCCCCATGGCCATCGCTTCGGACGAAATGGCAATCGCGGCGGCCGACAGCAGGTTGTTGGCCAGTTTCATGGTCTGCGCCTGCCCGGCCTTCTCGCCCACATGGAAGAGCTTGCCGAACGTGCCCAGCAGAGCCTGCACGTCATCGAACTCTTCCGCTGGGCACGACACCATCACAGCCAGTGTGCCTGCACGCGCCCCAGGCACACCGCCACTGACGGGCGCATCGACGTAGGCAATACCGCGTTCTCGAAGTACCGCGGCTGCGCTCGACGCAGCCGCGGGGCCGATGGTCGAGAAATCGACCACGCGCTTGACCGCCGACCCCGTGGTCAGCCGTGCCGCCACTTCCTGCACCATGGGCGGCGCGGGCAGGCTCAGCAGCACCGTGGCGGCGCCGTCCGCCACTTCCGGGATAGACGCGGCCGATCTGGCGCCCAGCCGCACCAGCTCGTCTGCCGCGCGGCTGTCGATGTCGTACACAAGCACGTCTCTGCCGGCATCGATCAGGCGGCGCGCCATGGGTCGACCCATATTGCCCAAACCAATAAAACCTACTGTGTCGTTCTTCATGTCTCCTCGCTGGCGGGGGTCAAACGGTGGCAATCAAAGTTGGATATCCAAGGCGGATATCAAAGGGGCATATCAGACAGTGGGTACCAATGCCCGGCCGTCGTCACGCATGGGGTGCCGCTCCAGCCTCGCCGGGGGTCGCGCCCACCTGTACACCGACCCATTGCTCCAGGGTCTTCACGATGGACGTGGACTTCGTCCGGGCCGACCTGCAGCACCGTCTGCTTCGAGAGTCGGTCGACGGCCGTGCCCACCCAGAGCGGCACCTGCAGTTCCTCGGCCATTTCCATGCACAGGCGCACATCCTTGCGCATCAAGGCGTTGGCGATTCCATTGTCGAAGGTGCGCGGCAATACATACCTGGGAAAGCGATCTTCGGTGGCTGCGTGGCGACGGTCATGGCTGCGCCTCCTGGCGCTGTTCCAGGTACTGGCGGATAACGGGCGTGGCGACGCGGAAACCTTCTACGCCAGCGGGCACGCCGGCATAAACGGCGGCCTGCAGCAGCGTTTCCTGAATTTCTTCTGGCGAACAATCATTGCCCAGCGCAGCGCGCACGTGCAGTTCGAGTTCTTTCGACCGATTCAGCGCACTCAGCATTGCGATGTTCAACAGACTGCGCACTTTGCGCGGCAAGCCGGGACGACCCCAGATTTCGCCCCAGCAATATTCCGTGGCCAGTTGCTGCATGGGCTGATTGAACGCGTCGGCGCCCCACACCGCGGCGTCGATCTTCGCTTTGCCCAGCAATTGCTCGCGGATCTCCAATCCTTTTTCAAAATTCTCGTTCCTGCGATATGGCGGTGTCTGCGTCGTCATGGCTTCACTCGTCGGTAGAAAATGAACGCGGGCCGACGCCCGGCGTCCGGTTGTCTCATCGCGGCGGTTTCTGGTTGAACCGGACCACATTGCCTTCGAAGGCGGGCTCGCCGCGCAATCGCGGTCATGCCTCCTCCTTTCTTCATTCTGCAGGCGCGACAAGTTGCAGGCGCGACAAGCGGCCGGCGGGGATTCAACCCGCCTGTATATCAACGCATGGTGTAGAAACGCACCCACCCGGCCGAGTGGGGCCGGCCGCCTGTCCCGCGTACAGGGTCAGCCCGGAAGTCATCCGCAGCGCCTGCACGCAGTTGACGCAAGTGCCTACGCGGTGCGGGACCGGATCGTTGCCGTTGCAAGCAGTATATAGACGGCAATACGGCCGGCAAGTGCGATTTCATCAATCGCCATTAGCAGGATTCGAAGGGGCATCAGACCGCCGCGCCGGGCGCCCGGGCTGGTTGGGATCCGGCCAGGAAAGTCAGCAGTTCCTGCGTGGGCGCGTCGATCTCGCCGGGCCGTACGCAGAGCAGGATCTTGCGTTCCACCCAGGGGTCGCTGACCTCGATCATGCGGATGCGCAGGCTGGGCACATAACTGACCGCGGCCGCGCTGGACAGCATGCCTATGCCCAGGCCCGCCTCGACCATGCGGCATAAAGCCTCGAAGCTCTGCGTCTGCGCGCGCAGCCTCAGGTTCTTGCCGTGCACGGTAGCCGCCGACAGCATGCGGTCGGTCTGCAAGGCATTGGTGTCCAACCCGATGAAGTCGTAGTCGAGCAAGTCCTGGAACGGCACGCGCTCGGCCTGCAAGGGATGATCCTGCGGCACGATGATGCAGAGGCGGTCGACCTTGTAAGGGTAGACATCCAGCCCTTCGAGCACCGCACCTTCCATGACAATGCCGATGTCACCCGCGCCTTCGTGGATATAACCGGGAATGTCGGCGCTGCGCCGTTCACAGACCTCAACCTTGACCTGAGGGCGCGAAACACCGAAACGCGCCAGTTCCTGCGGCAAGCCCTGAGCCATGGCAGTAGTGTTCACGAACAGGCGCACGCAGCCCCGTATGCCGCCTACGTAATCGGCCAGCTCATGCTGCACCCGTTCGATTTCGTGCATCACCTTGTCGACCCCCCGCGCCACGATGATGCCTGCCGGCGTGGGTTCGATGCCGCCACCGGGCGGCCGCCCGAAGAATTCGATGCCGAACTGGTGTTCCAGCAGAGATATGCGCCGGCTGGCCGCAGACAGCGTGATATGCATGCGCTCGGCCGCCTTCGACAGGCTGCGGCTTTCCACAGCATGGCGCAACAGGGCCAGGGAAACGAGATCGGGCAGCATGGGCTCGCGGATGGGCCCTCTGGGCCAGTAAAAAGATGACCGTGGCCCTGCCCGGGTTCGGCTCGAGCCGAGTGGCCTGGGCGAGGCCGGACCGGGCGGGAGGGGTCTGCCAGGCTGCACCCGGCCGGCCATGGCCGTCGTGCCTTCCCGGCCGGACCTGCGGCAGGGATGTCTCGCAGCCGGTCAAGGACCACCACGCCTGGGGCCCGAAGGCCGCCAAGGCGCGGTTGCGGATCAGAACTGGTACGAGTAGGTGAGCTGGACGACGTCCAGGCCCGGATTGGGTCGCTTGATGCTGGCGTTCGAGAAATGCGAGTAACGCAGTCCGAGGCGGTTGTTCGGAGTGACCATGAAACCCAGGCCCAGGTGATCACCGAACTGGAAGGCCGTGCTGATCCTTTCGTCGGCGAACTTGGTGCTGGTAAACGCCGTGGCGCCGATGCCGGCCTCGACGTAGAAGCGTTCGGTCATCCACCAGCGAAACATGGGAATGGCATTGAACTGCCACACGTTGCTGGGCGAGCGAGATCCGTTGGCCCACCAGTAGGCGACCCCGAATTCGCCGGTGAGGTCGAGCCGACCCCAGTTTCCGCCAAACCGGTAGAGTTCCATACTGGGCGTTTCATACACCAGTTCGGCGCGCTGGTACTTGTCGCCCACGCCATAGTGCAGCCCGATACCGCCCTGGGTCGATTCCTGGGCCTGCACCGAACATGCCAGACCTGCCAAAACCAGGGCGGCCAAGCCTGCCCGTGGATTTTTATTATTGCGCTTCAGCATGAATGCTCCTGTTTTTTTCAAGCACCAGTAAACATAGCAGAAAATCCCCCCGCCCTTGCGACCCGGCCAAGCCAAACGGCCATGATGGGGCCGAAAAGCCACAGGCCGGCTGAATCAGCCGGCCCGCAAAGCTGACGCAAGCGCCAGCATGGCTTGGCGCTATCAGGCCGCGACGACGTCCGCCGGCTGATCGGTCAGCAAAGCCAGCAGCCGGGCGATTTCTTCACGCAACTGGCGGCGGTCGACCACCATGTCGATCGCGCCTTTTTGCAACAGGAACTCGGCTCGCTGGAAGCCTTCGGGCAGCTTCTCGCGCACCGTCTGTTCGATGACCCGCGGCCCGGCGAATCCGATCAGCGCCTTGGGTTCGGCAATCACCACATCGCCCATGAAAGCGAAGCTGGCCGACACCCCGCCCATGGTGGGGTCGGTCAGCACGCTGATGAAGGGCAGCCCTGCGGCGGACAGGCGCGTCAGCATCGCGTTGGTCTTGGCCATCTGCATCAGCGACAACAGGCTTTCCTGCATGCGGGCGCCGCCCGAAGCGGCCACACAGATGAACGGCGTCTTGTTGTCCAGGGCTGCCTGGGCGCCGCGGGCGAAGCGTTCACCCACCACCGATCCCATTGACCCGCCCATGAACTCGAATTCGAAGCAGGCCACCACGGCGGGCACCCCGCGAATCGAACCGCTCATCACCACCAGCGCGTCGGTTTCGCCCGTCTGCTTGATGGCTTCCTGGACGCGCTCGGGATACTTGCGCGTGTCCTTGAACTTCAGCGAATCGACCGAACGCGTGTTCTGGCCGATCTCGACGCGGCCCTCGACATCGAGCAGCGAATCGATCCGGGCACGCGAGCCGATGCGCATATGGTGATCGCACTTGGGGCATACGTGCAGGTTCGCGGCCAGGTCTTCGTTGTAGAGCACCGACTCGCAGGACGGGCACTTCACCCACAGGCCTTCGGGAACGCGGCGCGCCCCGCTGTCGTTCGATTTGTTGATACGCGGCGGCAGGAGTTTTTCGATCCAGCTCATGGTCTTTCTTCCGTAGTGGGCAACGCGCGGCGGCTTCAGGCCTGCGAGCTGCCTCGTTTGACTTGATCGAGCGCCTGCCTGATACCTGCCAGCCACTGGCTGGCGGCGTCGATGGCGACCTCGTTCTGCTTGCCGGCAGGCGCGGTGGCTGCAGCCTGCTCCATGGTTTCGATCAGCTTGCTGCCGATGACGACGGCGTCGGCGACGCGCGCAATATTCTGTGCGCTGGCCGCGTCACGGATGCCGAAACCGACTCCGACAGGAATACTTACGTGCTTGCGGATCAGCGCCAGCCGTGCCGCGACGTCGTCGGTATTCAGACTGCCCGAGCCAGTCACGCCTTTCAGCGAGACGTAATACACGTAGCCGCGCGCGATGTTGGCAATAGCCTGGATGCGCGCATCGGTGGACGTGGGTGCTAGCAGGAAAATCGGCGCGATGCCGTTGGCATCGAGCTGCGCGGCGAATTCGTCGATCTCTTCGGGCGGATAGTCGACCACCAGCACGCCGTCGACGCCCGCCTGCCGGGCGGATTGCACGAAATTCTGCTGCCCCATGCGTTCAATGGGATTGGCATAGCCCATCAGCACGACTGGGGTGGTGGCGTCCTTGCTGCGAAACTCGGCCACCAGTTCCAGCACCCGGCGCAAACCTACGCCCTGGGCAATGGCGCGCTCGGCGGCCCGCTGGATGACCGGGCCGTCCGCCATGGGATCGGAGAACGGTACGCCAAGCTCGACGATGTCGGCGCCGGCCTGCACCAGCGCGTGCATCAGCGGCACCGTGGCCTGCGGCGCGGGATCGCCGGCGGCAATATAGGGAATCAGCGCGGCAGAGCGGCCGGATTCGGCCACTCGGGAAAACGCCGCAGCGATGCGATCGTTGGGGGTTGTCATGGTGTCAGAACTGTATGCCCGCGCGTTCGGCGACGGTATGCATGTCTTTGTCGCCGCGGCCCGACAAATTGACCAGAATGATCTTGTCCTGCGGCAAGGTGGGCGCCATTTTCACCGCCTGCGCAATGGCGTGCGAAGACTCGAGCGCCGGCATGATGCCTTCGATGCGGCAGCAGTCGTGGAAGGCGGTCAGCGCCTCTTCGTCGGTAATGCCCACGTACTGTGCGCGTCCGCTGTCTTTCAGCCAGGCGTGTTCGGGGCCCACGCCGGGGTAATCAAGCCCGGCGGACACGGAATGGGTTTCCTGGACCTGGCCGTCGGCGTTCTGCATGACGTAGGTGCGATTGCCGTGCAGCACCCCGACCTGGCCCGCGGCCAGCGACGCCGCGTGGCGGCCGCTGTCCATGCCTTCGCCCGCCGCTTCCACACCCACGAGTTGCACCTGTTCGTAGGGGATATAGGGGTAGAAAATACCCATCGCGTTCGAACCGCCCCCGACCGAAGCCACCACGTAATCTGGCTGGCGGCCTGCGTCTTTGGGCATCTGCTCGATACATTCCTGGCCGATGACGGCCTGGAAATCGCGCACCATGCGCGGATAGGGGTCGGGCCCCGCCACCGTGCCGATGATGTAGAAGGTGTTTTCGATATTGGTGACCCAGTCGCGCATGGCTTCGTTGAGCGCGTCTTTCAGCGTGCGCGAGCCCGACTCGACCGGCACCACCGTGGCGCCCAGCAATTTCATGCGGTACACGTTGGAAGCCTGGCGCCGGACATCTTCGCTGCCCATGTAGACCACGCATTCCATGCCATACCGCGCCGCGACCGTGGCGGTGGCCACGCCATGCTGACCCGCGCCGGTCTCGGCAATGACCCGCGGCTTGCCCATGTGGCGAGCCAGCAGCGCCTGCCCGATGCAGTTGTTGATTTTGTGCGCGCCGGTATGGTTGAGATCTTCGCGCTTGAGCCAGATCTGCGCGCCACCCAGTTCGCGCGACCAGCGCGCAGCGTGGTAGAGGGGGCTGGGCCGTCCCACGAAATGCGCGAGCTCGTAGTTGAGCTCTTCGATGAACTTGGGATCGAGGCGGGAACGGTCGTACGCCGTACGCAATTCGTCGAGCGCATGCATCAGCGTTTCGGCAACGAACACGCCGCCGTACGGGCCGAAATGGCCCTGGGCATCTGGAAGGTCGTAAGAATTCACCAGTTTCTCCTGGGCCGGCGGCCAACACATCGTCTGCCGCATAGCCCGCTACGCAACCGACCATTTTACCCGAGCATGAAGCCACACCCCCGGGCCGGGGTGAAATGATGCTATGCCAGCGACGCCCCCAGGCGGCGCAGGAACTTTTCGCAGGCTTCCAGTTGGTCGAGCGCGACGTATTCGTCGGGTTTGTGCGCCTGTTCGATGTGGCCGGGGCCGCATACGACGGTGGGCACTCCCAGATTCTGGAACAGTCCTGCCTCGGTACCGTAGGCCACCTTGCGCGTGGCGCGGTCGTGGGTCAGCGCCCGGACAAGCTCGGTGATGGCAGCCTCTTCCGAGGCCTCGAGGCCGGGCGCCATGGCGCCTGCCTTGATATCGATGCGTGCCCCGTCGAACTCGGCGCGCATGGCCGGCAGCAGGGTTTCCTGCACATAGCGTTCGACTTCCGCCTGTATGTTTTCGGGCGGCATGCCGGGCAGATTGCGGAATTCATATGAAAACTCGCAACGCTCGGGTATGGTGTTGACCGCGATCCCGCCCTGGATGAGGTTGGTGGTCAGGGTGGAATAAGGAACGTCGAAGAACTCGTCGTATGGTCCGTTTGCCTTGAAGGCATCCGCCAGCTCGCGGATGCGGCAGATCAGGCGCGCGGCATACTCGATCGCGTTGCAGCCACGCGGGGTCAGCGACGAATGCGCCGCCCTGCCCTGCACACAGCAACTGAACAGGTTGATCCCCTTGTGCGCCACCACCACCTGCATGCCCGTGGGCTCGCCCACGACGCAACCGTCGGGCCGGATGCCCCGCTCGCGCATTTCGGCCAGCATGACGGGCGCACCCACGCAGCCTATTTCTTCGTCATAGGAAAAGGCCAGGTGTATGGGCTTCTTGCGCGGCATCGCCAGGAACTCGGGCACCAGCGCCAGTGAAGTGGCAATGAAACCCTTCATGTCGCAGGCCCCGCGGCCGTACAGCCGCCCATCGGACTCAGTGAGTGTGAAGGGGTCGGTCGACCAGGCTTGGCCGTCTACGGGTACGACATCGGTATGACCCGACAACACGATGCCGCCTTGCTCACCGCCGTCGCTGGCGGGCAGCGTGGCAAACAGATTGGCCTTGCTGCCGTCCGAATTGCAGGCCAGCCAGGCTGGCACGCCCTGGGATCTGAGGCTGTCGCGCACGGTCTCGATCAGCCCCAGGTTGGAGTTTCGGCTGGTGGTATCCATGCCGATCAGGGTTTGCAGCCAGCTACGCGTATCCATGTGATGAATCCCGACGGGGTAAAAGACCGAGTGTAGGCGAGAACCCGGCGCCTTCCTACCAGCGGTCGGCACACCCCCGCCCGCGTCAGCGTGCGACGGCCGCACACCGTAGCCGGACCGGCGTGCCCCGCGGCGCCCCCGCCCCGCTCAATGACGGCCCGCCGTGGTCACGCCCGGCACCTCGGACAGCGCCGCCAATGCCTTGCTCAGTGAATCGCCCCCGCGCACCTCTACGGTGAAGATCATGTGCGCCAGCGACTGCCGGCTTTGCGTGTTGACGCCCACGACGTTCAGGCGCTGGCGCGCGAATACCTCGGAAAGGTCGCGCAGCAGGCCGGAACGATCATGGGCGCGCACGCTGATATCCACCGGATAGAACGTTTCGGACGTCTCGCCCCAGGCCACGTCGATGACGCGCTCCGGTTCGCGCGCGGCCAGCGCCTGATAGCTGCGGCAGCCGGTTCGATGAATGGATACGCCGCGGCCACGTGTGACGAAGCCGGCAATCGCATCGGGCGGGGCCGGCCGGCAGCAGCGTGCCAATTGGGTCAGCAGCGAGTCGACGCCCACCACCAGCACCCCGCTCTTGCCGCTTCGGGCAGCACTGTCGACGCTGTGCGCATTGGCCAGGTCGGCGGCCTCGGGCTCGGGTTCCGGGGCCGGCTGCTGGAATGCGGCGTCGATCTGGCGCAGGCTGAATTCGTCTTTGGCCGCCGCCACGTACAGGTCGTCGGCGCGGGCGAACCCCAGGTTCTGCGCCAGCTGCTCAAGGTTGACGGCCGTCTTGCCCAGGCGCTGCAACTCTTTTTCGACGAGCGCCTGCCCGGCGGTGATGCGTTGCTGCAGCTCGATGGCGTTGAACCACATGCGGACCTTGGCACGCGCCCGCGGACTGGCCAGAAAGCCCAGTTGCGGGTTGAGCCAGTCTCGCGACGGACCGCCCGATTTGGCAGCGATGATCTCGACCGTCTGGCCGGTAGCAAGATGGGTCTGCAGGGGGACCATCTGCCCGTCGACGCGCGCGCCGCGGCAGCGGTGCCCGAGGTCGGTATGCAGGTGATAGGCGAAATCGACCGGCGTGGCGCCCGCAGGCAGTTCAATGACGCGGGCCTGCGGCGTCAGCACGTAAATCCGCTCGTCACGAGGCGCGCGGGCGGGAGCGACTTTAGCCCCGCCGCCCGCCTCCATGTCGGTATTCCAGGCCAGCAACTGGCGCATCCAGGACAGCTGGCGGTCGTATTCGCTGGATGCGGCCACCTGCCCGCCCTTGCTGCCGGCTTCTTTGTAGCGCCAGTGCGCGGCCATGCCGTACTCAGCGAACTGGTGCATGCCGCGCGTGCGGATCTGGATCTCGAATGGCCTGCCGTCGGAATCGGCCACGACGGTGTGCAACGAGCGGTAGCCGTTGGGCTTGGGCCGGGATATGTAGTCGTCGAACTCCTCGCCCAGCGGGGACCACATATCGTGCACCAGGCCCAGCGCGGTATAGCAGGCCCGCACATCGTCGACGATGATGCGCAAGGCGCGCAGGTCGTAGAGCTGCGAGAACTCGAGCCCCTTGAGGCGCATCTTGTTCCAGATGCTGTAGATATGCTTGGGACGCCCGCTCACGTCTGCCGCGATGCCCGCCCGGGCCAGCGCGGACTGCACCCGTTCGATGGCGTCGGCGATGAAGGCCTCGCGCTCCACTCGCTTTTCCTCGAGCAGGCGCGCGATCTGCTTATAACGGTCGGGCTCGAGAAAGCGGAATGCCAGGTCTTCCATTTCCCATTTGATCTGCCAGATACCCAGCCGGTTGGCCAAAGGCGCATACAGATCCAGGGTTTCCTGGGCAAAGGCGCGCGAGCAGGGCGACTTGGATTCGGCATGCCACCGCAGCGTCTGCAGGCGCGAAGCCAGGCGCATCAGCACAATGCGCAGGTCGGCCGCCATCGCAAGCAGCATCTTGCGCTGCATTTCCTTCTGGTCGACGCTGTCGGCCTCGCTGTCGCTCGCCTGGCGAGCCACCATGCCCAGGCGCAGCAGGGCGCGAGCGCCCTGCACCAGCCGGCCGACTTCGGCGCCGAACTCCACGGCGATAGGATCGCTGCGCAACGGCGGTGCAGGCTGGGATAGATCGACGGGCAGTGCGGCGAGCAAAGCCGCCACCCGTGTGGCGACATCCGTCTGCAGGCCGGCAAGGATGCGCACCGCACCGGCGGCATGGCAGGCCATGGCCTCGCCAGTCGGCGTACGCTGGCCTGCGAACTGCGGCGTGGCCCAGGCCACCGCCCGATCGATCTGCTGAGGGGCATCCGCGTCGAGCCCGGCGCCTGCCAGCTCGCGCCAGGAGTCGTCGAACGGCGACAACGCATCGGTATCTGTAGTTACGGACATCGCGCACGAGCCTGGCCGGCAAAAAGCAAGATTTTCCTACACTCTACACTAAGCGCAAGTGCCGCGAAGCTCACGCGGCGGGCATGAACAAGGAACCGAGAGTTATGTTGCGATGGCTGAGGGGCCGGGGCGCTGCCGCTTCGGCGGTGGCGCAGGTGCAGGCGCGCATCGCCCCCGAACTGTGGGGCCGCGTATTGCACGCCCACCCTTTTCTGGAGGTGCTCGACGCGGCCGAGCGGGATCAGCTGCTGGCGCGCGCGGCATGGCTGCTGGCCAGCAAGAACCTCAACGGGGCTCGCGGCCTGCAACCCGACGATTTCATGCGACTGTCGATCGCGGCCCAGGCGGCGCTGCCTATCCTGAACCTTTCGCCGGATTTGTATGAGGGCTGGGACGAGATCATCGTGTACCCGGAGGGCTTCTCGATTCCTCGTGTGCACCAGGATGACCTGGGCATCGTTCACGAATACGAAGAGGCCGCCGCCGGAGAAGCCTGGGAAGGCGGGCCAGTGATCCTTTCCTGGGCGGACACGCTGCCGCGTGCGGGCGCATTCAATGTGGTGATTCACGAGTTCGCTCACAAACTGGACCTAGCATCGGGCCACGCCGACGGCATGCCCGGACTGGGCGCGCATCCGGATCTGCAGCCGCGCGCGTGGCGGCGGGTGCTGGAAGATTCGCTGGATCGCTACACCGCCGCGCTGGAGGCGGTCGAAGCGGCCATTCCGAGCCACATAGACCCGGAAAGCCCCGACGCCGACCCCTGGTACAGCCAACTGCCGCTCGACCCATACGCGGCCACCGACGAAGCCGAATTTTTTGCTGTCAGCTCGGAACATTTTTTTGTCGACCCGGAACCCCTCGCGGCAAGCCTGCCGGAATGGTTTGGTCTATTGCAGGCGTATTACCGCCAGAACCCGCTTGCCCGCCGTGCGCGCCCTGACGCGACCGAGTTGCCATGAAACGCCTGCTCATCGTCTGGCATTCGCGCACGGGCGCCGCGCGGCAGATGAGCGCCGCCATGGCCGGCGGCGCGCGCGCCACGGCGCAGGCGCTAGAACTGCCCGGTCGGCTGCAAGTGGAATTGCGGGCGGCCGGCACGGTGCAGCCGGCCGATCTGCTACGGGCCGACGGCTACCTGTTTTGTGCCCCCGAGAACCTGGCCAGTCTCACCGGCGAGATGAAAGAATTCTTCGACCGCTGCTACTACGGCGCGCTGGATCACATAGAGGGGCGCCCTTACGCGCTGGCCATCAGCGCGGGCACCGACGGCACCGGGGCGGCCCGCCAGGCGGAACGCATCTGCACGGGGTGGAGGCTGCGCCCGGCAGCCCCGCCGCTCATCGAACGCAATGGCGCCCAGACGCCTGCCGACATCGAGGCACCGAAGCTGCTAGGCAGTGAAGCAGAGCAGCGTTGCGCCGAATTGGGCGGCCTTCTGGCCGCCACCCTGCTCGCGGGCGAAGACTGACGCTATAGCCTGCCGGTCAGCAGCATGACGATCAGCACAATCACCACGATGCCCAGCAAACCGCTTGGGTAGTATCCCCAGCCCCGGCTGTACGGCCAGCTTGGAAAAGCCCCGATTAGCAGCAGAATCAAGATGATCAGCAGGATAGTACCCATGGCGTGCTCCTTGTGATTGTGGTTGCGGCCCAGCGGCCGCGCTATCCCTCTGCAAGTGGCGTGCCTGCCTGCGCTGTACACCATTTATCGCGCAGAGCCCCGCGCGATTGACAGCCGTCGCGCCGTTATGTATCTTTTGAGGATACTTGAAATCCTGTGCCGCCGCTGGGCCGCGACTCGCAGAGGCTGCGCCACTCTGTGGGTTATGCCGCCGCCATGCCCCGATCACCCAGGCACCACCCTCATTGCTCTTCAGACCTGTCCAATCCCATGTCCAGGCCCGCCCTGCCCTTTTCCGACGCCAGCCGGGTGATCCACTACGCGGACGAGACCGCGCGCAAAGTGCCGGGTCTGGCCGATCTGCATCGAATGACCGGACTATTGCTGGGCGAGCACGCCCCGAGGAACGCGCAGGTACTGGTGCTGGGGGCGGGAGGCGGCATGGAACTCCACGCGCTGGCCGTCATGCAGCCCGAGTGGCGGTTCACCGGGGTAGATCCATCAGCGGCTATGCTGGCGCTGGCAAGGCGTGCGCTGGAACCCTGCGCCGACCGGGTCGAACTGGTGGAAGGGATCATCGACGCCGCGCCCCTGCGCTTGCACGATGGAGCCGTCTGCCTGCTGACGCTGCATTTCCTGGAACCCGCCGAACGAAAGCGCACTCTGCAGGAACTCCACCGAAGGCTCAGGCCCGGCGCTCGCCTGGTGATGGCTCATCACAGCGCACCTGGAGGAAGCCCGCTGCCATGGCTGGCGCGCTCGGCATTGTTCGCCGATCGTGAGGGGAACGACAGGGTGCGGGCGCAGGGCTCGGCCGCCGGCATGGCGGCGCGCCTGCACTTGTTGCCGGTCGCCGAAGAAGAGGCCTTGTTGCGCGACGCCGGCTTTACCGACGTCGCGCTGTTTTACGCCGCGTTCTCGTTTCGGGGCTGGGTCGCGTCGGCGGGCCAGCCGCCGCGCGAGTCACCGCGACAGTGACGGTGCCGCTTCAGAACAGCAGCGCCATATTGAAGCCGTCGCCCGGTGATGCTCAGTTGACGGCGGCCGTGACAACGATTTCGACCTTGTAGTCAGGATTGGCCAGTCGCGCTTCCACGGTGGCACGCGGTGGCGCATTGCCCGCCGAGACCCATTCGTCCCATGCCTGGTTCATGGCGTCGAACTCTTTCATGTTGGCAACGAAAATCTGCGCCATCAGGATCTTGGACTTGTCGGTACCCGCTTCAGCCAGAAGGCGATCGATCGTGGCCAGCACCTGGCGGGTCTGCGCGGCCATGTCCAGCGTGGCGTCGTCGGGCACCTGGCCGGCCAGGTAGGCCACGCCGTTGTACACGGCCATGTCGGACAGCCGCTTTTCCACGTTGACGCGTTGAATACTGCTCATCAGTAAATCCCCTGAATAGAGATGGTTGGTAGAAATCGAGCCGCCCGGCCCTTCAGGCGGGCGGCAGCTGGAAGACTTGCCGCAGGTAGGCCAGATACGCGGGGTCGTCGCACATGGTTTTCTCGGGGGCGTCAGAGACCTTGGCCACGGGCTGCCCATTGCAACGAACCATTTTCATGACGATCTGCAGCGGCTCATGCCCCAGATCGTTGGTCAGGTTGGTGCCGATGCCGAACGATACCTTGCAGCGGCCGGCGAACTGCCGCGCCAGCTCGATGGCCCGCGGAAAGGTCAGCGAATCGGAAAACACGAGCGTCTTGGCTCGAGGATCCACCCGGTTGTTCCGATAGTGCTCGAGCAGCCGCTCGCCCCATACGAACGGATCGCCCGAATCGTGCCGGGCGCCGTCGAAGAGCTTGCAGAAATACATGTCGAAATCGCGCAGGAACGCATCCATGCCGTAGACGTCGGATAGTGCGATGCCGAGATCGCCGCGGTATTCCTTGGCCCAGACCTCCAGCGCGAACACCTGCGAGTCGCGCAGGCGGGGGCCCAGCGCCTGGCAGGCCTGCAGATACTCGTGGCCCATGGTGCCAAGCGGCAGCACGTTGTGCTGCATGGCGAGCAGCACATTGCTCGTGCCCGCGAAATGCTCGCCCATCTGCGCCTTCATGGTGGACACGATTTCCTGGTGCCACGCCTTGGAAAACCGCCGCCGCGTGCCATATTCGGCCACGCGGAAATCGGCCAGCGCGGGGTCGTCCAGCACCAGATGCATCTTGGACTGGAGCCGCTGCCGGCCTTCTTCCCAGTCGGGATGGCGACGCGTGTTGCGGAAATAGACTTCGTTCACGATGGCCAGCACCGGGATTTCGAACAGTATGGTGTGCAGCCAGGGGCCCTGGACGGTAATGGAGATCTCGCCGGGCAATTCGCCTTCGCCGATATGGATGCACCGTTCGGGCATGTGGAACAGGCGCAGGAAATCCACGAAGTCGCTTTTGATAAAGCGCAAGTTACCCAGGTACTGCAGTTCTTCGTCAGTGAAGCGCAACTGGCACAATGCGTGCACTTCGGACCGGATCTCATCGAGATAGGGCTGAAGGTTCACACCTGGGGTGCGGCACTTGTATCGGTATTCGACCTGGGCGGCCGGAAAATGATGCAATACCACTTGCATCATGCTGAACTTGTACAGGTCGGTGTCGAGCAGCGATGTAATTATCATAGTGGCGCGATGCGGGCGCGGTTCATTTCGTCACACCATAGCATAAGCACGAGTCGAATCCTGGGCCTGCCCCCACTACCGCGCCCAGGGTTATGGTCGCCCCACCCACCCGCATTGGGTAAAATCCTGCAAAGGTTAAAAAGCTGTCGCTTGCCGGAGTCCTGAATGACCCACGTCGTTACCGAAAACTGTATCAAATGCAAGTACACCGATTGTGTCGACGTGTGCCCCGTAGACTGTTTCCGTGAGGGCCCGAACTTTCTGGTCATCGACCCTGACGAATGCATCGATTGCGCCGTCTGCATACCAGAATGCCCGGCCAACGCCATCTACGCCGAAGAAGACGTGCCTGCCGACCAGGTCCAGTTCATCGCCCTGAACGCTGAACTGACGCCTGAATTCGCGCCGATCAGCCGGGCCAAGAAGCCCATGCCCGATGCCGACGAATGGAACGGCGTGCAAGACAAACTGAAACACCTCGAGCGATAGCGGGCCGGCCCGCCGTGCCCTTCCCGCCACCCTGATGACCGATACCAAGTACACACGCCAGACAGTCACCCATTTCCAGACCTGGGTCCCGGGCAAGTTGTTCTCGGTACGCGTCACGCGCGATCCCGCCTTTGAATTCAAGGCGGGGCAGTTCGCGCGCGTGGGCCTGCCGGAAACCGACGCCCCCGATGCGCCACCTACCGTGTGGCGCGCATATTCGATGGTATCCGCCCCCCACGAGGAAGGCCTCGAGTTCTACTCCATCGTGGTTCCCGAGGGCTTGTTCAGCCCGCGCATGGCAAGGCTGCAGCCAGGCGACGCTCTGTATATCGAAAAAAACCCGTACGGCTTCCTGACCATCGATCGCTTCGCGCCTGGGGGCGACCTTTGGCTGCTGGCCACGGGCACGGGCCTGTCGGCCTACCTGTCCATGCTGCGCGACCCTGCCACATGGCAGGCATACCAGCGCATCTTCCTGGTGCACGGGGTGCGCACGGCCAGCGAACTGGCTTACCGCGACGAAATCCTGCAGTGGCGTGAACGACCCGGCTTCGGGCCGGATTCCGATCATGACCCGGGCCAGCTGGTCTACCTGCCCGTGGCCACTCGCACCGCCCTGCCGGGCACCCCGCAGGCACGCCTGACCACCCTGATCGCCGACGGGCGGCTCGAACAGATGGCGGGCGCCGCGCTCGACCCGCAGCACTCGAAAGTCATGCTCTGCGGCAACCCCGCCATGCTGGCCGACGCGCGCAAGCTCCTCGCCGAGCGCGGTTTCGCGCCGGGCCGGCGCGGAATTCCGGGCAATCTTGCGGTTGAAAACTACTGGTAGGCCCCCGCGCCGGGCGTGCGGCGGTCGTTTTTTCACAACAGACATGAGCCGATTGGTACCGGATTCCTAGACAGTTTGGATATATCCTTACACGCGTCCGTAATAATCCGACCGTCGTCCGCCTGGAACCTGCCAAATATGCTGTATCACCTGCACGAACTGCAGCGCGCCTTCCTGACGCCCTTCGCGGCTTTCACGGACGCCAGCTCGCAGCTGTTCTCCAGCCCCTTCAGCCCGCTGGCCTACACGCCGCTGTCGCGCCAACTGGCGGCCAGCTGTGAACTCATGCATCGGCTGGGCAAGGAATACCAGAAACCCGCCTGGAACCTGCCGTCCACCCGGATCGGCGGTGGCACGGTGGCGGTCACCGAGACGGTAGCGCTCGAGAAGCCATTCTGCCGCCTGCTTCATTTCCGGCGCGCGGCGCGGCGTTCCGACCCCCGCGTGCTGCTCGTGGCCCCGCTCTCGGGCCACCATGCCACGTTGCTGCGGGACACCGTCCGTGCCCTGCTGCCCGCCCACGAGGTATACGTCACCGACTGGCTCGATGCACGCATGGTGCCGGTAGCGCAGGGGCCATTCCATCTGGATGACTACGTGCGGTACGTCCAGGACTTCATCCGCCACCTGGGGCCCGACGTCCATGTCGTGTCCGTATGCCAGCCGACGGTCCCGGTGCTGGCGGCCATTTCCCTGATGGCCTCGCAGAACGACCCGCTGCAACCGCGCAGCATGGTGATGATGGGCGGCCCTATCGATCCGCGCCAATCGCCCACGCAAGTGAACCGCCTGGCCACCACCAAGCCGCACTCGTGGTTCGAGCGGCAACTGATCGACACCGTGCCCGCGCGCTACCCCGGCGCGGGCCGGCGGGTCTATCCGGGCTTCCTGCAGCACGCGGGGTTCATGGCCATGAACCCCGACCGACACCTGCAGTCGCATTACGATTTCTACCTGAACCTGCTGCGCGGCGATGACAGCGACGCGGCCGCTCATCGTCGCTTCTACGATGAGTACAACGCCGTCCTCGACATGCCGGCCGAGTTCTATCTGGACACCATCCGGGTGGTCTTCCAGGAATTCCAATTGCCAAACGGCACCTGGAAGGTCGACGGCCGGCCGGTGCGGCCGGCCGACATCAAGCAGGTCGGGCTGCTGACCATCGAGGGTGAACTCGACGATATATCCGGGCAGGGTCAGACCCGCGCGGCCATCGATTTGTGCAGCGGGATACCGGCCGCGCGTAAATCTCACTACACTGCGCCGGGCTGCGGCCACTACGGCATTTTCTCGGGCCGCCGCTGGCGCGAGATGATCTGTCCTAAAATCGCGGCATTCATCCGCCAGAACTAGTGCTGGCGCAGGCGGGCCGTCCCGGCCCGTTTTTGTTTCATCCGCCATGTCCCGTCTTTCCCTTGCCGACCGCATCGACGCACTGCTGCCCCAGACCCAGTGCACCAAATGCGGATACGACGGCTGCCGCCCTTACGCGCAGGCCATCGCCGACGACGCCGCACCTATCAACCGCTGTCCGCCCGGCGGCGACGCAGGCATCGCCGCGCTTGCGCAGCTGCTGGGCACCGCCCGGCTGCCTCTGGATACCTCGCGGGGAACGCCGGCGCCGCTGACGCTGGCGCGCATCGACGAAGCGCATTGCATCGGCTGCACCCTGTGCATCCGCGCCTGCCCCGTCGACGCCATCGTGGGCGCCAATAAACGCATGCATACCGTGCTGGCCGACTGGTGCACGGGCTGCGACCTGTGCGTGGCGCCCTGTCCGGTCGACTGTATCGAGATGGTGCCGGCGCAACGCGACTGGACACCCGCCGACGCGCAGATCAGCCGCCAGCGCCACCAGGCCCGCCAGGCGCGCGTGGCGCGCGAAACCGCCGCCAATGCGCGCCTGATGGCAGCGCCGGCGGAAACCGAAGACGAACCCCGCCCGGCTGTCGCCCAGCCGAATGATGAACGCAAACGCGCGGCGATCGAAGCCGCCCTGGCGCGCGCCCGCGCGCGCCGCACTGCTCCCTCTACATGAACGCCGCCAAACGACGCGCCATTTTTGCCCGCCTGCAGGCGGCCAACCCGAACCCGACCACCGAACTGGAATACGAAACGCCCTTTCAGCTGCTGATTGCAGTACTGCTGTCGGCGCAGGCCACTGATCGGTCGGTCAACCTCGCAACGCGCAAGTTTTTTCCTCGGTACGGCACGCCCGAAGCCATGTTGGAGCTGGGTGTGGAAGGGCTGGCCGAATACATCAAGACCATCGGGCTGTATCGCACCAAAGCGAAGAACGCCATCGCGACCTGCGAGCTGCTGATTGAACGCCACGGCGGCCAAGTGCCGCAAACGCGCGAAGCGCTTGAAGCGCTGCCCGGCGTGGGCCGCAAAACGGCGAACGTGGTGCTCAATACTGCGTTCGGCCAACCGGCGATGGCGGTCGACACGCATATCTTCCGCGTCTCGAATCGCACCGGCATCGCCCCCGGCAAAAACGTGCTCGAGGTGGAAGCCAAGCTCGTGAAATTCGTGCCGCCCGAATATCTTCAGGATGCGCATCACTGGCTGATACTGCACGGCCGTTATATCTGCGTGGCGCGCAAGCCGAAATGCCCGCAGTGCGGCATCTCGGATCTTTGCGAATTCAAGGCAAAAACCCTGCCGCAGTAAGGGATCCTGCCGCGCAATGTCGGCTGGCCGACAATCTGTGAGATCGAATCGCATTACCTATGAAAAACCCTCATGGAATTTTGGGGGATAGGTGCGCATACTCGCCGGCAACTCTACAAAAAAATACAAGGCTGGCGCCGCGAACATGGATGACGTTATCCTGGAGACAAAAGGCCTGACGAAAGAATTTCGCGGCTTCGTAGCCGTCAATGGTGTAGACCTGCGCGTCAAGCGCGGACAGATCCACGCACTCATCGGGCCCAACGGCGCGGGCAAGACAACCTGCTTCAATCTGCTGACCAAATTCCTGGCGCCCACGTCGGGCCGCATACTCTTCAATGGCCACGACATCACGGGTGAACGCCCTGCGCAGATTGCCCGGCGCGGCATCATTCGTTCTTTCCAGATTTCCGCCGTGTTTCCGCACCTTACCGTGCTAGAAAACGTGCGCATCGGCCTGCAGCGCAAAACCGGCCAATCATTCCATTTCTGGCGCAGCGAGAAGGGCCTGGACCGGCTCAATCCGCAGGCGCGCGAGCTGCTCGACCAAGTCGATCTCGGCGCCTTCGCCGACGAGATCACCATCAATCTTCCCTACGGGCGCAAGCGTGCGCTCGAGATTGCCACCACCCTTGCCATGGAACCCGAGCTGATGCTGCTCGACGAGCCGACGCAGGGCATGGGCCACGAAGATGTCGACCGCGTCACGCAACTGATCAAGCGCGTGGGCGCTGGCCGCACCATTCTGATGGTGGAACACAATATGAACGTCGTGTCTTCCATCGCCGACACCATTACCGTGCTGGCGCGCGGCGCGGTGCTGGCCGAAGGAACTTATGCCGAAGTGTCGCACCATCCTGCCGTGATGCAGGCGTATATGGGCACGACCGAGGGGGAACTTCAAGGAGCACATGCATGAGCACCCCCGCACTGGAAATTTCCGGCCTGCAGGCCTGGTACGGCGAATCCCACATTCTGCACGGCGTGGACATGTCGGTTGCGCAGGGGGAAGTGGTGACACTGCTCGGGCGCAACGGCGCGGGCCGTACCACGACCTTGCGCGCGGTGCTCGGCCTGACGGGCGCGCGCAAGGGCTCGGTACGGATTCATGGCACGGAAGCCATCGGATTGCCCACCTACAAGATTGCGCATCTGGGCGTGGGTTACTGCCCCGAAGAACGCGGAATCTTCGCCAGCCTGTCGTGCGAAGAGAATCTGCTGCTGCCCCCGCCGGTGGGCGGGGCGCTGGGCGGCGGCATGTCGCTGGCCGAGATCTACGACATGTTTCCCAACCTGCACGAGCGCCGCAATTCGCCCGGCACGCGCCTGTCGGGCGGCGAGCAGCAGATGCTGGCCGTGGCACGCATTCTGCGCACCGGCGCCAACCTGCTGCTGCTCGACGAAATTTCCGAAGGCCTGGCGCCGGTCATCGTGCAGGCGCTGGCTCGCATGATCACGGCACTGAAACAACGCGGCTACACCATTGTCATGGTCGAACAGAACTTCCGGTTCGCCGCCCCTTTGTCTGACCGCTTCTACGTCATGGAACACGGCCAGATCGTCGAGCAATTCGAAGCCGGCGAACTTCAAGAGAAACAGGAGACGCTCAACGAATTGCTGGGCGTCTAGGAATCCTGTCATCCGCCGCGCCCGCGGCCCCCCAAAAGAGAAGCAAGGAGTCATCCCATGAAGCTGCATCACATCACTGCCGCACTGGCCCTGGCCGGCCTGGGATTTGCAGGGCTACCCGCCCACGCGCAAGGCATCTCCGGCGACGTCATCCGCATCGGTTTCATCACAGACATGTCCGGCGTCTATTCCGATATCGACGGGCCAGCCGGGGTCGAGGCCATCCGCATGGCCATCGCCGACGCCGGCGGCAACATCGACGGCAAGAAAATCGAGCTCGTCACGGCCGATCACCAGAACAAGGCCGACATTGCTTCCAGCCGCGCGCGCCAATGGTTCGACCAGGAAGGCCTGGATGTACTGATCGGGGGCACGAACTCATCGGCCAACCTGGCCATGGCTGCCGTTGCGGCCGAAAAGAAAAAACCCTATATCGCCATTGGCCCGGGCGCCTCGGACCTGACCAATGCGCAATGCACGCCCTACACCGTGCACTACGCCTACGATACCGTGGCGCTGGCGCGTGGCACGGGCTCGGCCGTCGTGAAAAATGGCGGCAAGAGCTGGTTCTTCCTGACCGCCGACTACGCCTTCGGCCATGCGCTCGAACGCGACACCATCGCCGTGATCAAGGCCAATGGCGGCGAGGTCAAAGGCGCGGTGCGCGCGCCGCTGGCCACCGCCGACTTCTCGTCATTCCTGCTGCAGGCGCAAGCCTCGGGCGCGCAGATCCTCGGTCTGGCGAATGCGGGCGGCGACACAATCAACTCGATCAAGGCAGCCAACGAGTTCGGGGTGACCCAGACCATGAAGATGGCCGGCTTGCTCGTGTTCATCAACGATGTGCATTCGCTGGGTCTCAACACCACGCAAGGCATGTATCTGACCACGGGTTGGTATTGGGACAGCTCGGATGAGTCGCGTGCCTGGGCCAAGCGTTTCGAAGAAAAGGTCGGACGCAAACCCTCGATGCTGCAGGCGGGCGACTATTCCTCCGTGTCGTTCTACCTGAAAGGCGTGAAAGAAACCGGCACCGACGACGCCGACACGCTCATGAAGTGGATGAAGTCGACGAAGATAAACGACTTCTTCGCCACGAACGGCTACGTGCGCGAAGACGGCCGCATGGTTCACGACATGTATCTGATGCAGGTGAAGACGCCGGAAGAATCCAAGGGGCCGTGGGACTATTACAAGGTCGTGGCCACTTTGCCGGGCGACGAGGTCTACACCAAGCCTTCCGAGTCGACCTGCAACGTCTTCAAGAAGTAATCCGCTGATGCCGCACATGGCGCCCGGGCCCATCCGGACGGGCGCCATTGCGCAATGCACGCCTCTACCCGAATGCGCAGGATTCATTCCACATGACTGACCTCTTCGGCATACCCATACAGGCCTTGCTCGGGCAACTGCTGCTCGGCTTGGTCAACGGGTCGTTCTACGCCATGCTGTCGCTTGGTTTGGCGGTTATCTTCGGGCTGCTGAACGTCATCAATTTCGCCCATGGATCGCTCTATATGCTGGGCGCGTTCGTCGCCTGGATGGGGCTTTCGTATCTGGGCCTGAACTACTGGGTGATGCTGCTCCTGGCGCCCGTGATCGTGGGCCTGTTCGGCATTGTGATCGAGAAGCTGCTGCTCAAGCATCTGTACAAGCTGGACCACCTGTACGGCCTGCTGCTCACCTTTGGCCTGACCCTGCTGATCGAAGGCCTGTTCCGCAGTGTTTATGGCGTCTCGGGCCAACCCTATCCGACGCCGGACGCCCTGCGTGGCGCCACCAACCTCGGCTTCATGATCCTGCCCAACTATCGCGCCTGGGTCGTGGTGGCATCGATCACGGTATGCCTGGTCACCTGGTTCATCATTGAACGCACCCGACTGGGCGCCCTGCTGCGTGCCGGCACCGAGAACCCCCGGCTGGTTGAAGCGTTCGGCGTGAACGTACCGCGCATGGTGACCCTTACCTACGGATTCGGGGTCGCCCTCGCGGGCTTTGCCGGCGTGCTCGCCGCACCGGTGCTGCAGATCTCGCCGCTGATGGGTTCGAACCTGATTATCGTGGTGTTCGCGGTGGTGGTCATAGGCGGCATGGGTTCCATACTCGGTGCCATCGTCACAGGCCTGGGGCTGGGGGTGATCGAAGGCCTGACCAAGGTTTTCTGGCCCGAAGCGTCCAGCACCGTGGTGTTCATCATCATGGCCATCGTCCTGTTGCTACGCCCCGCCGGGCTGTTCGGGAAAGAAAAATGAATCGCCAATTGCTCATCTACGCGGCGGCGGGCATCGTCGTGGCCATACTGCCGTTCGTGGGCGTGTATCCCATCTTCGCGATGAAGGTGATGTGTTATGCATTGTTCGCCTGCGCCTTCAACCTGCTGCTGGGCTACACCGGCCTGCTCTCGTTCGGTCACGCGGCGTTCCTGGGCAGCGCCGCGTATGCCACCGGGCATGCCCTCAAGGTGTGGGGCTTTCCCACCGAACTCGGGCTGTTGTTCGGCACCGGCGTGGCGGCTTTGCTGGGCCTGGTGATGGGGCTGCTGGCGATCCGCCGCAGCGGCATTTACTTTGCCATGATCACGCTCGCACTGGCGCAGATGGTGTTCTTCTTTTTCCTGCAGGCGCACTTCACTGGCGGCGAAGATGGCCTGCAACGCGTGCCGCGCGGCACCCTGCTCGGCTTCATCGACCTCAGCAACGACCTGAACCTGTACTACCTGGTGATGGGCATCTTCGCGATCGGCTATTTCATCGTCTGGCGGACCGTGCATTCGCCATTCGGCCAGGTCCTGCAGGCGCTGCGCGAGAACGAGCCGCGCACCCTGTCGCTGGGCTACGAGGTCGACCGCTTCAAGCTGCTGGCCTTCGTACTCTCGGCCGCCATCGCCGGACTGGCTGGCGCGACCAAGACTCTGGTATTTGTGTCGGCCACCCTGTCCGACGCGACATGGCAGATGTCGGGGCTGGTGATCCTGATGACGCTGATCGGCGGCATGGGTACGCTGGTGGGCCCCATCCTGGGCGCATTCATCGTGGTGCTGCTGGAAAACAAGGTGGGAGACTTCGGCCGGTTCATGGCCGATCTCACCGGCGTCGGCTGGTTCCTGCGGCTCGGCGAGTCGGTCACCATCGTCATCGGGCTGATTTTCATCATCTGCGTGCTGGCGTTCCGTCGCGGCATCGTGGGCGAATGGCAGGCGTACCGCGCGCGACGGCTCGCCAGGCCGCAATCGACGACGGCCTAGCGCGGGCGCCGCTTGGCCCCGCGGCGGCGGGCCAGGTGGCGGCGGTCGCGCAGCGACGAAAACACCAGGGCCAGCACAATGCCCAGCGCGGCGCCGACAATTGTGTCCAGCACCCGCTCCACCGGCATGTTGGCATGCTGCACCGGTGAAGCCAGGTGTGTCATCAGCAGCGCCATGGGCGTCACGGTGATCTGGCCCAGCGCGTAGTTGTAGCCGATGATCACTTCAGTGATGAACTGGAAAATCACGATGGCCGCCACCACCGCCCAGAACCCGGGTTGCTGCGCCAGAATCGCCCACACGATGCAGGCGCCCACCACCGTGCCGGCCATTCTTTGCAGCGCCCGATTCATGGTGATGTGCAGATGGCTCCCCTGCATGACGGCAGCCGCGCCGATGGCCGCCCAGGCCGGGTAGTGCCAGCCGGCCGCGTAGGCGACGAACGCGGCCGCGCCGCAACCCACACTGATGCGCCCCGCGACCGCCAGCTGCAGTGTCAGTGGATCTGCCGGGGGTGCCGCGAGCGCCGGCACCGGCCCGGGACGCAAGCGATCGGTCAGTGCGCATATGGCCCATGCCAGGGCAGCGCCCCAAGCCGTGCCCAGGGTACGCGCCGCCACGTCACCCAAGGTATCCACCGGCGCCATCACGGCGCCAATCGCAAATACGAAGATGACCGCGCCCGGTCCACCCAGGTTCCACACCGACACGGCCAGCGTGGCGGCTCCGGCCAACATCGCCAGCACCAGGATCATCATGGCCGGCGTGGCGCCGGCCAGCGACGCCAGGCTGGGCAGCAAGACGCCAGCGGTCAGCGCCGCACCGCAGATCAGCACGATGCGGCGGCGCTGGTCGAGCGTGGAGTATCGTCCAAACAAGGCCGCGAGCGCGCCCAGAGCCGGAAACCCCACCAGGTGCGGCCAAGGCGACAGGTGGGCGCTGGTAAGCGCCAGCAACACCGCCAGGGCGGCCTGCATGCCCGCAATCACCGCCGTGCGCACCGAAGGCGGTGCGGTAAGCGCCATGCTTTCGCGCAATTGGCCGGCACGCAGCAGGTGCCGAACCGACGCGCGGCGCGACACGGCGGACCTGGCGGCACGCTGACGGCGCCGACGCACACGCGCGGCCGTGTCAGGAGATAAACTTTCGCGCCGCATTGCAAGGGATCCGTGATTTTGTCTTTATGATACTGGAAGGCCTTCGGGGCCCCCGTTCACACAGACGTTACGGAGATCCGTCGATGCGCATGTTGCAAGCCCTCTCGAGATTCTTGCCGGCCCTGGCCGCCGCCGCCCTGCTGCTGTGCGCCACGCCCGCGCGCTCGGCCGCCGCTGTCCAGTGCGAAGTCGATGCGCCGGTGCGCTTCAGCGGCCTGAACTGGGAATCCAACCTAGTGCTGGCCGGCATCGAGCATTTCATTGTCGAGCACGGCTACGGCTGCAGCACGGCGGTGGAAATCGGCGAAACCCTGGCCATGCTGGCGGCGCTGCAGCGCGGCGACGTCGAGGTGACGCCCGAGGTATGGCCGGGGCAAATCGAAGTGGCGTGGGACAAGGCCTTGAAGTCAGGCAAAGTGCTGGCAGCCGGCCACGTGTTCGACGCGGGCGAAGGCTGGTATATCCCCCGCTATACGGCCGAACGGCATCCCGACCTCAAGAATGCCGCCGACCTGGCCAACTATGTGAAGACCTTCACCGACCCCGAAGACCCGGCTCGCGGCCGCATCTACGGCTGCCCGGCAGGCTGGGCATGCGGCACGCTGAACGCCAACCTGCTGAAGGCCCTGAATCTGGAAGACCAATACAACATGTTCGCGCCAGGCTCCGGCGCGGCGCAGAAAGCGGCCATCGTGTCGGCGTACAAGCGCAAGCGCGACATCGTGTTCTATTACTGGACGCCCACCGCACTGGTCGGATCGCTCGATCTGGTCAAACTGGAATTGCCTGCATTCGATCAGGCTGCCTATACGTGCATGACCGATCCGCAGTGCGCCAACCCCGTGCCCACCGAATTCAAGCGCAATAAAGTGGTCACCGGGCTGAACGCCGACTTCGCGCGCAAGGCGCCGCAGTTGCACGCGTTCTTCGAGAAAGTCAGCGTGCCGGATGCCGCCATCGACGACACCCTGGGGTGGCTCGAAAACCAGGGCGCCGAACCGGACGATGCCGCCCTTTATTTCCTGCGCACGTACCCCGAGGTGTGGAAAAAGTGGGTGCCCGCCGAGGTGGCCGGCCGGGTCGAGGCACGGCTCTAGCAGCCGGGTGTATGCTGTGCGGGCCGCGCGCAAGGCGGCACCCGTACAGACTCAAGGAAATCCGACATGGATGCGCTCTACTGGCACGATGGCCAATGGACCACTGACAACCCCAAGCTGCTGGGCCCGGCCGATCATGCATTCTGGATGGCCAGCATGGTGTTCGACGGGGCTCGCGCCTTCGACGGCCTGACTCCCGATCTGGATCTGCACTGCCAGCGCGTAGTGCGATCGGCCCAAAAAATGCTGATGCAGCCGCAGTTGAGCTGGGAAGAGGTGCAAGTCCTCTGCCTGCAGGCCGTGGCCCGCTTTCCGGCTGGCGAGGCCCTGTATATCAAGCCCATGTTTTTTTGCGCCGACGGATTCCTGCTGCCCGATGCAACCCGGACCCAGTTCGTATTGCATGTGTTCAAGAGCGCCATGCCTGGCGAGCAGGGTTTCTCGGCCTGCTTCTCGCGCTACGCGCGCGCCTGGTCGAATATGGCGCCCACCGATGCCAAGGCGTCGTGCCTGTATCCGAACAGCCAGCGCGCCATCCGCGAAGCAATGGATCAGGGATACGACAGCGCCATCATGCTCGACGGCGACGGCAATGTGGCCGAGTTCGCCACCGCGAATCTATGGATTGCCAAAGACGGTGTGGTGCACACGCCAGCCGACAATGGCACGTTCCTGAATGGCATTACCCGCCAGCGGGTGCTTGCCCTGCTGCGTGCCGATGGCGTGGACGTCCAGGAACGCCCATTGACGCGCGCTGACATCGAAACGGCCGATGAGGTGTTTTCCACCGGCAATTACGGCAAGGTGGTGCACGTGAACCGTGTCGAAGCGCGCGAGCTGCCCTACGGGCCGGCGGCGCGGCGGGCGCACCGGCTGTACATGGACTATGCGCGCGCCGGCGTAAGGTAAGCCCCATCGCAAAACGCGGCCGGCACGGCGCCAGCCGGGCCCGCGCTACGCGCCCTTGCCCAGCCCCAGATAACTCTCTATGACGCGCGGGTTGCCGGCCAGTTCGCGCGCCGGGCCGTGCAGGATGACTTCGCCTGTCTCGAGCACATAGCCATAGTCGGCCACCTGCAGCGCGGCGCGCGCGTTCTGTTCAACCAGCAGAATCGCCACGCCCGTCTCGCGCAAGCGCGCGATGATATGGAAGATCTCGCGCACAATACGCGGGGCCAGGCCCAGGCTCGGTTCGTCCAGCATCAGCAGGCGCGGCTTGGCCATCAGGGCGCGGCCCACTGCCAGCATCTGCCGTTCGCCGCCGGACAGCGTGCCGGCCTCTTGCCGGCGCCGCTCGCGCAGGCGCGGAAACAGATCAAACACTTCTTCCAGCGTAGACTGCCAGCCGCTCTCGCGCGCCCGATAGCGGCGAAAGCCGCCCAGCAGCAGGTTGTCTTCCACGGACATGCTGCCGAAGAGTTCGCGGCGTTCCGGAACCAGCGACATGCCCGCGGCGACGCGGCGCTCGACCGTCCAGCCCGACACGTCGGCACCCGCGAAATGTACAACGCCGGACGTATGGCCGGTGGAAGGCAAAGCGCCCATCATGGAATTGAGCATGGTGGACTTGCCCGCACCGTTGGCACCGATCACCGTCACGATGCTGCCCGGGGCCACACTTAGTGTGGCTTCGTTGAGCGCCCCCACTTTGCCGTAGCGGGTGCAGAGTCCACGCACGTCGAGAATGGCGTCCTGGTTCATTGCGCGCTCCCGGAGGTCGGCACCGTCGGCGTGGCTTCGGGCAGATCGTCATCGATGCCACCCAGGTAAGCCTCGAGCACGGCGGGATTCTGTTGTACCTCGGCAGGCACGCCTTCGGCCAGTTTGGTGCCGAAGTCCATCACTACCAGGTGATTGGTAAGGCGCATCACGAAATCCATGTCGTGTTCCACCAGCAAAATACTCATGCCCTCGGCACGCAGTTGCTGCAACACCTGTCCGAGTTCCTGCTTTTCCTTGTAGCGCAGCCCTGCAGCCGGTTCGTCCAGCAGCAGCAGCACGGGGTCGCTGGCCAATGCGCGCGCGATTTCGAGAATGCGTTGCTGCCCCAGCGCCAGGTTGCCCGCCTGCTCATACAGGTAATCGCCCAGCCCCACACGCTGCAACTGGGTCGCGGCTTCGTGCAGCAGGCGCGCCTCATTGCCGCGCTCAACATGCAAAGCGCCGGCCATCACGCCCACGTCGGCCCGCATGTGCGCGCCCAGGGCCACGTTTTCCAGCACCGACATGCCGGGCAGCAGCTGCACGTGCTGGAACGTGCGGCCCACGCCACGACGGGCGATCTCGCGTGCCGTCTGGCCGTCGATGCGTTGGCCGAGGAATCGTACCTGGCCGCGCGTCGCGGGCAGCACGCCGCTGATCAGGTTGAAGGTGGTGCTCTTGCCCGCGCCGTTCGGCCCGATCAGGCCCACGATCTCACCAGCCCGCACTTTGAAAGAAATGTCGTTGACGGCGACCAGACCGCCGAACTCCTTGCGGACATTGTCCACTTCGAGCACGAGCTCGCCGGCCGCTGGCCTCTCGCGCTGCGGCAACACCTCAGCGGCAGGCGGCGGAGCAAGATTGCGCCGCGAGCCGGCAGTGCCGGTCAGGCGTGCCCAGGTCGCCGAGAAGATCGGCCACAGGCCGCTGGCCGCGTATTGCAGCATCAGGATCATCAGCACGCCGAAGACGATGAGCTCGAAGTTGGCGTCCGTATTCAGGAAACGCGGCAGCAGGTTCTGCAGCTGGTCTTTCAGGCCCAGTATCACTGCCGAACCCACCACGGCGCCCCACACATGGCCCGCGCCGCCCACCACGGCCATGAACAGGTATTCGATACCGTAGTTCAGGCCGAACGGGCTGGGGCTGACGGCGCGCTGCATGTGCGCGTAGATCCAACCCGAAAGGCACGCCAGCAGCGCAGCCCAGACGAAGATCACGACCTTGTAGGCGGCGGTGTTGACCCCCATCGACTCGGCCATGCCCGCCCCGCTCTTGAGCGCGCGGATGGCGCGCCCGGGGCGCGAATCCAGCAGGTTGCTGGTGGCCCACAGCGCCAGCAGCAGGCATATCCAGATCAGATAGTAAATGTTGCGTCCGCTGGCCAGCGAGTAGCCGAACACGCTGATGGGCTCGAGGCCGGCGATGCCGTCGTGCTTGCCCAGCCAGTCAAGGTTGCCGAACAGGTAGTACAACGACAGGCCCCACGCAATCGTGCCCAACGGAAGGTAATGGCCGGACAGGCGCAATGTGAGGATGCCCAGCAGATAGGCTACGACCGCGGTCAGCAGCAGGCCTACCGGCAGGGCAAGCCAAGGCGAGAATCCATATTGGCTGGTCAGCACCGCGGTGGTGTAGGCCCCCACGCCCACGAAGGCGGCCTGGCCGAATGAAGTCAGGCCCCCCACCCCCGTCAGCAACACCAGTCCCAGCGCCACCATGGCGGCCAGGCCGATGTAGTTGAGCTGAGTGATCCAGAATTCCGGAGTCGCCGGCAAGAGCGGCAGAGCGGCCAGCAGTACGACGAATGCAATAAGCAGAATGCGGTTCATGGCGCCTATTCCTCGTCGTCCGCATGGTGGCTGCCGAACGACCGCCAGATCAGGACCGGGATGATCAGCGTAAACACAATGACTTCCTTATAGGCGCTGGCCCAGAACGATGAGTAGGCTTCCAGTACGCCGACCAGCAGCGCGCCCAGTGCCGCCACCGGATAGCTCGCCAGTCCGCCGATAATGGCGCCGACGAAGCCTTTCAATCCGATGAGGAACCCGGTGTCGTAGTAGACGGTGGTGATCGGCGCGATCAGCATGCCTGACATGGCGCCGATGGCGACGGCCAGGGTGAAGGTCAGGCTCCCCGACATCGTCGTGCTGATGCCGACCAGCCGTGCCCCGCGGCGGTTGACCGCCGTGGCCCGCAAAGCCCGCCCATACAGGGTCTTGCCGAAAAATATCCAGAGCGCAACGATGAGCAGTGCGCAGGTGCCCACAACGAACAGGCTCTGCGCCGACCAGGTGGCCGGGCCCAGGTTGACCTGGCCAGTGACGAAGGCCGGCGTGCGCCAGCCCTCGGCGCCGAAGAACACCAGCGCCAGCCCCATCAGGGCGAAGTGCACGGCCACCGAGACGATCAGCAACACCAGCACCGAAGCCTCGGCCAGAGGCTGATACACGATGCGATACACCATGGGCCCCATCGGGATGATGAGGGCCAGGGTCAGCAGCATGTTCAGCCAGAGCGAATTGGCGTCGCCCACGTACGCTGCCGTCAGCCAGAGCAGCGCAAGCGGCAAGGCCACGCAGCTGAGCAGCACTTTGGGCAAAGCTGCCCAGGCCCCGGTGCGCACCGCCCGCAGCACCTCCATCAACAGCACAATTCCGCCCAGCAGAGGAAGCAGGTAGGCCGTGCCCGGCATGCGCCCATTGACCAGCATAGCCAGGGTCAGCGCGCCGAAGGCCACGAACTCTCCCTGCGGGATGAAAATGACCCGGGTGACTGTAAATACCAGCACCAGGGCCATGCCCAGCAACGCATAGATGGCGCCATTGACGATGCCGTCCTGCAACAGGATGAGCGCTATCGTGAAATCCATCGAACCACTACCTCAAGGGGAGCCTGGGCATCGCCGGTGTGCGTGGCCGGCAATCCTTCGAATGCGACACACCGGCCTTGCGGCCGGTGCGTGAAGATGCCGGCGGGTGTGAGCTGCCGCGCCGGCGGCATGAATTACAGATCGGGCTGGTAGACCCACTTGCCCTTTTCCACCTTGACCATGACGCGCGAACGATCGTCCAGGCCCGCGTGGTCGGTGGGGCTCATGTTGAATACACCTTGGGAAGCGGCCAGGTCCTTGACGCCTTCGATGGCGTCGCGCATGGCGGCGCGGAATTCGGGCGTACCGGGCTTGGCGCCGGTCTTGAGCGCCACGGGCACGGCGGTGACGATCAACTGGCCGGCGTCCCACATATGGCCGCCGAACGTGTTGGTCGAACCTTCGCCGTGCTTGCCCTCATAGGCCTTCGTGTAAGTCAGGGCCGACTGCTTGACCGGATTGCTGTCCGGCAGCTGGTCGGCCACCAGCAGCGGGCCGGCCGGCAGGAGCATGCCCTCGCAGTCTTTACCGCAGACGCGCAGCACGTCATTGTTGGCGGCGCCATGGGTCTGGTAGATCGTGCCCTGGTAGTTGCGCGCGCGCAGTTCTTTCTGCGGCAAGGCAGACGGCGTGCCGGCCCCGGCGATCAGCACGGCATCGGGTTTGGCCCCCACCAGCTTGAGCACCTGCCCGGTCACGCTGGTGTCCGTGCGGCCGTATTTTTCCACGGCGGTAATCTCGATGCCCTTGCCCTTGATCGCATCGCGCATGACGGCCAGCCAGCTGTCGCCATACGCGTCGGCAAAGCCGATGAAGCCCAGCGTCTTGACCTTTGCCTTCACCATTGCATCGGCCAGGGCGCTGGCCATCAGGGCGTCGTTCTGCGGCGTCTTGAATACCCAGCGGCGCTTGTCGTCAACCGGCTCCACGATCTTGGCGCTGGCGGCGACGCTGATCATGGGCACCTTTGCCTCGGCCGCGACGTCGACCATGGCCAGAGAGCCCGGCGTGATCGAAGTGCCCACCAGGACATCGACCTTGTCGTCGGAAACCAGCTTGCGCGAGTTCTTGACGGCCTGGGTCGTGTCGGTGGCGTCGTCGAGCACGATCCATTCGATTTTCTGGCCGGCCACTTCAGTGGGCAGCAGTGCAACGGTATTGCGCTCGGGGATGCCCAGCGAGGCGGCGGGTCCGGTGCTGGCGAGCGTCACACCGACCTTGACCTGTGCGCCGGCAATGAGCGGCAGGCTCAGGGCAACGGCGGCAGCGGCCGTTGACAAGCCGAAATGCTTGCGCGTCATGTTGTTGTCTCCTGTGGGGACTCTTGTTATGCCCCCATGCGGGGAGGTCGAGTCCGGTTGAACGTCATACAGAAAAACGAATATTAGGGCTTGAAGTGTATCAAATACCTTTTAAATTAAACCCCGTAACTACCCTAGTTTGTGTTGCAAAAATCAAACGCGTTCGACATTAACAAATGGTGCCGAACTTGATTGCGGGCGTCATTAAGGGGATTCCCGGAGCACCGGCCAAACTCTTTCGACACGCCATGCAACCCAGGCGGCCACGGCGGCTTTCAGCAGGTCGCCCGGCAGGAAGGCCGCCACCGCCCAGGCCGCTTTGCCGGGTGCCATCCCGGTCACCGCCGCCAGCCAGGGCACTCCCACGGCGTACACCGTCGCAATGCCGCCCACGATGCAGGCCGCCAGGTACCCGGCAACCACCACCGATGGACGAGAGGCGCGGGCAGCGCGGCGCGCCAGCCAGCCGGTCACGCAGGCGCCCGCCACCATGCCGATCAGAAATCCCCCTGTGGGACCAAGAAATACCCCCAGCCCGCCACGCCCTCCGGGAAGCACCGGCAGCCCGATGGCGGCCAGCAAGAGATACAAGAGGCAGGCCAGGCCGCCGCGCACGGGCCCCAGCATCGCGCCGGCGAGCATGGCGCCCAGTGTCTGCAGAGTGATCGGGACGGGCACTGCCGGCAGGGGGATCGGCGGCATCAGGCTCAGCACGACGATCAACGCGGCGAACAGGGCGACGAGCACGAGGTCTTGGGTTTTCATGGAAAGTTTCCCGGAAACACACGTATAAAAAAAGCGCGCCTAGCTGCGCGCATCGATGGCCTGCGCCACCTGATCGGCGCGCTTGAGCGTACGCACGATCAAGGGCACGATCAAGGCCAAGGGATGCCGGTCAAGCCCTCGCGCGGCCTGGGCTTCGCGGATCTCGAGGTAATGGCGCCAGATCTCGGGCACAAAGCGCAGGGCCAAGGCCAGCGCGAGCGCCACCTTGCCCGCGTCGAGCATGCCCAGGCGCTGCAGCGGCGACAAGGCCCTTTCGCAAACGGCGATGAGATCCGAGCTGCGAGTCGAAAGCGTGACCGCCAGCGCCAGCGCCACCAGCGCGCAGATGCGCAGCAGCACTTCGGCGGCAGCCAGCCAACCCTGGAACACCACCGCGAACAACCCGATGGCCGCCAGTATCCATAACCATCCACGGACTTGCCGCCACAGGCGCGCGCCGCCGGCTCCGGTCATGGCCACCAGGGCGGCCGACAGGCAGGCGGCCAGCCCCAGCCATCGCACATCGTGCACGGCGAACAGCCCCAGCCCCGCCGCCATCAGTACGGCCAGCTTGAGCGTGGCCGGCAGCCGGTGCAGCGGGCCGTTCCGATTGATATACAGCGGTTCGAGCATCATGCGCAGTGCTCGCGATACCAGCGCAGGGCCGGCGCGGGCGCATCGTCTGCGGCGACCTGCCCGTCGACCACCACGAGAACCCGGTCGAAGTCGGCCAGCATGTCGAGGTCGTGGGTGACCACCAGCGCGGGCCGATCGAGGGCTGCGATTGCCCCGGCGACCCGGTTGCGGTTGCGCAGGTCGAGCTGGGTGGTGGGCTCGTCGAACACCACCAGCGCGGGCTGCATGACGAGCACCGATGCCAGCGCCACCAGCTGGCATTCGCCGCCCGACAAGGTGTGGCTGGCCCGGTCGGCGAGGTGGGCGATGCCCAGCGAGCGCAGGCTGGCCTCGACGCGCGTCGCGCAATCGGCTGCGGCCAGCCGCAAGGGCTTCAGCCCGAAAGCCAGGTCTTCGCGCACAATCGGATAGACAATCTGGTTTTCGGGGTTCTGGAACACGAACCCGACCTTGCGCCGTACGGCCTTCAGGTCGCGCCGGGTGTCCAGGCCGTCGACCCGCACCTGCCCCGTGGTGGGCAGGACCAGTCCGTTCAGCAGCTTGGCCAGGGTACTCTTGCCCGCGCCGTTGGGGCCGACCACACCGATGCGACGCTGCGTGAGGGTCAGGCTGACCCCCTTCAGCGCCTGCGACTGCTGCGTGGCCACAACGGCCTGGTCAAACTCGATTAACATGGAGCGGGATTATGCCCGAACCATTTCCGGGATCGGACTCCAAGAGTGCATATGGAAAAAGTACGCAAATCCGACGCCGAATGGCGCGCCCTGCTGACTCCCGAAGAATACGCCGTGGCGCGCGAGAAAGGCACAGAAAGGCCGTTCACCGGCCGCTACTGGAACACCACCACACACGGCATCTATCGTTGCGTGGGTTGCGGCACGGCGCTGTTCGCCTCCGACACCAAGTTCGACGCCGGTTGCGGCTGGCCCAGCTATTTCGAGCCGCTCGACCCGGCCCACGTCCGCGAAGAGCGCGACACCTCACATGGCATGATCCGCACCGAAGTCCTGTGCAACATCTGCGATGCCCACCTGGGCCATGTATTCCCGGACGGCCCCGAACCCACCGGGCTGCGCTACTGCATCAATTCACTGTCGCTCAAATTCGAACCGCTTGAAGACTGAATGAAGAAATTCCTGTTCGACCTGTTCCCGCTGATTCTTTTCTTCATCGCGTACCGGTACACCGATATCTACACTGCCACGGCAGTGGCCATCGCCGCGTCCGTGGCCCAGTTCGTCTGGCTGCGCGCCAGGCGCAAACGCATCGAAGCCACCCACTGGATCAACCTGTCCGTCATTGTCATCTTTGGCGGGGCCACGCTGTGGTTGCATAGCGACGTCTTCATTAAATGGAAGCCCACGGTGCTGTACTGGCTGTTCGGCGCTGCCCTGCTCGGGGCCAGGCTGCTGTTCCGGCGCAATCTCATGCGCAAACTGCTGGGTAGCCAGATCGAACTGCCGGATGCCGCCTGGGACAAGCTCAACCTGAGCTGGGCGCTGTTCTTCCTGGCCGCAGGCGCCATCAACCTGTACGTTGCGTTTTCCGGGCAATTCACCGAATCGCAGTGGGTGAACTTCAAGGTGTTCGGCCTGATGGGGCTGTTGCTGGCCTTCGTCATCGGGCAGTCTCTCTGGCTGGGCCGCCACATGCAACAGCCGCGGCAACCCGACGCCGGCAACGACGCTGGCCAGGACTGACCATGCCCGACACCATGCTCGACTCCACCGACCGCATCGGCCTGATCCGCAGCCGCCTGGCGGCGCTCGAACCCGTTACGCTCGACATACGCGACGACTCCCACCTGCACGCCGGCCATGCCGGCGCGCAAGGCGGCGCCGGTCACTATCATGTGCATATCGTCGCGGCCCGATTCGCCGGCCTGGCACCCGTGGCGCGCCATCGCCTGGTGTATGATCTTTTGCACGATTTGATCCCCCATCCCATCCATGCGCTTGCGCTCGACGCCCAAGCCCCAAAGTCAGACTCCTAAAGGAAACCCATGAAACGCATCGTGATGCTGGCCGCGGCTTGCGCGGTCGCCTTGCCTGTTTTTGCGCAGAACGCCGCCACGGTCAACGGCAAGGCCATTACTCAGCAAAGCCTGGATCAATTCGTGAAGCTGCTGGTCAGCCAGGGCGCCACCGACTCGCCGCAACTGCGCGAGCAGGTCAAGCAAGAAATGATCAATCGTCAGATTTTCGTGCAGGCGGCTGAGAAAGACGGCATCGCCAAGCAGCCTGACGTACAGACCGAAATCGAGCTGGCCCGCCAAGGCATCCTGGTTCGCGCCCTGATGGCCGAATACCTGCAAAAGCACCCGGTCACCGATCAGCAGATCCAGGCCGAGTACGACAAGATCAAGCAGCAGCAGGCCAGCCAGAACGAATACAAGGTCCGCCACATCCTGGTCGAGGACGAAAAGGCCGCCAACGACCTGCTGGCGCAGATCAAGCGCGACAAGTCCAAGTTCGCCGAGCTGGCCAAGAAAAACTCGAAAGATCCGGGCAGCGCCGCCAATGGCGGCGACCTGGGCTGGGCCGCGCCCAGCAACTACGTCAAGCCCTTTGCCGATACGGTCAACGGGCTGAAGAAGGGCCAACTGGCCGACAAGCCGGTGCAGACGCAGTTCGGCTGGCACATCATCGAAGTCGAAGACCTGCGCCCGGTGGAATTCCCGCCGCTCGACCAGGTACGCCCGCAGCTCGAGGAAATGCTGCGTCAGCAGAAGCTGGCCGATTACCAGAAAGAGCTGCGCGAGAAAGCTACCATCAAGTAAGCCGGTGAACTTGCGGCAGGCCCTGCCGCTGCCCCACCAGGCCCCCGCCCTCGAGCGGGGGCTTTTCATTGCAGGGGCCGGCGGGCCAGTGCTGCGCGGCACGGTGCGGCCGGTCGGCCCCGGACAAGGGCTTCGCAGGCGCTTGCCCTGGACAGGCCGCCATCGCGCCCGACGGGCCCATGCGCCGACTACATGCCGAGCAGGGCCTTCAGTCCGTCTTCGTCGAGCACGGGCACGCCGAGTTCCTGCGCCTTGGCCAGCTTGCTGCCTGCATCATCACCCGCCACCACGTAGGCGGTTTTTCGGGACACCGACCCGCTCACCTTGCCACCTGCGGCCAGGATGTAGCGAGTGGCCTCGTCCCGCGTCCAGGTGGGCATCGTACCCGTCAGGACGAAGGTCTTGCCGGCCAGGGAATCGCCCTCGGGGCCGGCTTCGGCCACGGGATGCACGCCCTGCGCCTTGAGCAATTCGATGATTTCGCGATTGTGAGGCTCGGCGAAAAAGCGCCTGATGGAGCCGGCCACCACCGGTCCGACGTCAGGAGCGCCGGCCAGGGCGTCTTCGTCGGCCTGCATGATGCTTTCGATGCTGCCGAAATGGCGGGCGACGTCGCGGGCGGTGGTTTCGCCCACGTGGCGAATGCCCAGGGCGAACAGCAGGCGCCCCAGCGTGGGCGTACGCGCTTTGTCGATGGCCGTCACGAGGTTGTCGGCCGACTTCTTGCCCATGCGCTCCAGCGCCGCCAGCTCGAACCCGGTAAGGCTGTACAGATCGGCCAGCGATTTCACGCGTCCGCTTTCCACCAGCTGGTCTACCAGTTTCTCACCGAGGCCGTCGATGTCGAGCGCCTTTCGGCCGGCGGCGTGCAACAGGGTCTGCTTGCGTTGGGCGGCACAGAAAAGGCCGCCCGTGCAACGGGCGATGGCTTCGTCTTCGGTGCGCTCGATGGCAGAGCCGCAGACCGGACAAGACGTGGGCATCACGAATTCCCGCGCGTCGGACGGCCGCTTGTCGGGCACCGGCCCGACCACTTCCGGAATCACGTCGCCCGCGCGGCGCACAATGACCGTGTCTCCGATGCGCACGTCCTTGCGGCGGATTTCGTCTTCGTTGTGCAGGGTGGCGTTGGTGACGGTGACCCCGCCCACGAATACCGGCTGCAGCCGCGCGACCGGGGTAATGGCGCCCGTACGACCGACCTGCACCTCGATATCGAGCAGCCGCGTGCTGGCCTCTTCGGCCGGAAACTTGTGAGCCAGCGCAAAGCGCGGCGCTCGGGCCACGAAGCCCAGCACCTTCTGGGCCGGCAGGGAATTGACTTTGTACACGACACCATCGATGTCGTACGGCAGGCCGGTTCGATCTCGGCCCACCTGCTCGTAATAGGCCAAGAGGCCTTCGGCTCCCGACACGCGGCGATTGTGACGTGTATTGACCGGCAGGCCCAGCTCGGCAAGCCAGTCCAGCATGGCGCCGTGGGTGTCATGCGGCAGCGTGGATTGATGCCGCGCGCCGGGCGCCGGCTCGGCAAACCGCCCCGCCTGGCGGCCCGGCAGGCCATCGACTTCGCCCCAGCTGTACGCAAAGAACCGCAGGGGACGTTGCGCCGTGATGCGCGGATCGAGCTGCCTCAGGCTGCCCGCCGCGGCATTGCGCGGGTTGACGAAAACCTTTTCGTCCCGGGAGGCCTGACTGCGGTTCAGCCGCTCGAAGTCGGCCCGGTTCATCAGCACTTCGCCGCGCACCTCCAGCACGCGCGGCGGCTCGCCCTTCAGGCGCAGCGGCACGGCGCGTATCGTGCGCACATTTGCGGTGACGTCTTCCCCGGTCTGGCCATCACCGCGCGTGGCGGCCTGCACCAGGCGTCCGTCTTCATAGCGCAGGCTGATGGCCAGGCCGTCCAGCTTCTGTTCGCAGAAATATTCGGGGTGCTGGTCCGGCGCCAGCAATCCAGCCCCGCGCAGCGTATCGGCAATGCGGCGGTCGAAAGCGTGGACTTCTTCCGGGTCGAAAGCATTACCCAGCGACAACATGGGCACGGCGTGGCGCACGCTTCCAAACGCGGACAGCGGCGCCGCACCCACCCGCTGCGTAGGTGACTCAGGGGTCACCAGCTCGGGATACTCGGTTTCGAGCTGCAGCAGTTCGCGCAACAGCGCGTCGTACTCAGCGTCGGTGATGGTGGGAGCGTCGTGCACGTAATAGTGCACGTTGTGCTGCTCGATTTCAGTGCGAAGTTCGGCCGCGCGCCTGGCCGCCCGGTCTGCTCCTGCGCCTGCAGCCATCAGGCAAATACCTTTTGCGCGCGCGGGCTGCCCGCCGGCAGGCCTGCCTGATCCAGCTGGCCGAACAAAACCTGCAGCCGCTCGTCAATCACGGTCGCGGCCCCGTCGAGCAACGGTTTGCCCTGGTCGTCGACCAGCTCGGCGTTAAGGCGCGCGGCCAGGTCGCGGCCCACGTCGACCATGCGGCCGAAGGCGCGCGGATCGGCAGGCGTGCAGGGAACGTCGAGCAGCAGCAACAGTTGTTCCACCGGAGACATGCCGTCATCGAAAGCCGCCCCGTCGCCACGCGACAAGGAAAACCGCGGCACACCGGTATCGGCCAGCCATGCCAGGCGGGGCCCGTGCGGAGCAAAGCCCAGCTCGCGGGCCACGCCGACGATCTCGGCGGCCGAGCGCGGCGAGCCCAGCAACAAGGTCAGGCCCACCTGCGTATCGAGCGCGGCGCACACGTCATCGAGCTTGGCGGCGCGTTCGAGCACCAGCTGCTGGTCAGGCCCTTCGATGGTGGCTTCGAATCGCTCGGCCAGGTCTTGGGCACGGGCCCACGCCTGCGACCATTCGATGGCGGTCAGGGGGCCGCTGCGGTTGGCCAGCAGGACGGCCAGCTGCAGCGACGCATAGGACTCGCCGGCGTGCACATGGGCACGATGCCGGCCGGAGTCGGTAGTCGCAAAGACCCGCAGCGGCTTACGCCCCACTTGGCGCAGCCCCTGCACGTGCGGCAGCAGGTCGGCGCCGCGCACGGGCTCGCCGAAGTTGATTTCGATGACGATCTCGCAGCCGGCATCCGGCTCTTCGGTGTCGTCGGCATCGGCGCCCGCCTCGACGGCCGGCGCAGACGAGGCCGAAAAGTTCATGCCGGGTTCGCGGCGCTGGGCCTCGGAAACCGGCGGCCGGCCTTCGTGGGCGCCCAGCAACGGGTCCTGGTCGGAGGTCGGGAAATGCGCCTGCATGCGATTGCGCGCCCGGCGGTCCTGCCACCAGTTGAAACCCAGCACCAACAAAATCAGCAGCACACCCAGGGCAATCAGCCCGATCTGCAAGTCGCTCATGTGTTAACCCTGCACTGCATGAACAGCGCCTTTCATAGTTGGTTTATGCGGCTTCGGCGGCCATTTGCACGGCCGAATCAATGTCAACGGCAACGATACGCGATACGCCCTGCTCTTGCATGGTAACGCCGATCAATTGTTTGGCCATTTGCATGGCAATCTTGTTATGCGAGATGAACAGGAATTGGGTCTGCTCACTCATGCTGCTGACCAGGTTCGCGTAACGCTCGGTATTGGCATCGTCCAGCGGCGCATCGACTTCGTCGAGCAGGCAGAACGGTGCGGGATTCAGCTTGAACAGCGCGAACACCAGTGCCGTGGCGGTCAAGGCCTTTTCGCCACCGGACAGAAGGTGGATGGTGCTGTTGCGCTTGCCCGGGGGCTGGGCCATGACCTGAACGCCGGCGTCGAGAATTTCGTCGCCGGTCATGCTCAGCTTGGCTTCGCCGCCGCCGAACAGCCTGGGGAACAGCTCGCCAAAGTGCCCGTTGACCGTATCGAAGGTAGCCTGCAGCAATTCGCGCGTTTCGCGGTCGATCTTGCGTATGGCGTCTTCCAGCGTGTCGATGGCGGTGAGCAGGTCCTGCTGCTGTGAATCGAGGAATTCTTTGCGTTCGCGCGACGCGTTGAGTTCGTCGAGCGCGGCCAGGTTGACCGAGCCCAGTGAATCGATCTGCCGCGAGATGCGCCCCACTTCGGACTGCAGCCAATTGGCGCGCCGCCATTCGTCGGGCATGGCCGCCAGTTCCCGGGCCAGCGCTTCACGGTCGACCTCCCGGGCCGTGAGCTGCTCGCTGAACTGCTCTTCGGCCAGACGCGCGGCCTGCTCCTGCAACTGCAATTCGGTGATGCGCGCGCGCAGAGGCTCGAGCGCCCGCTCTTGCTGCATGCGCTCTTCATCGGCACCGCGCAGCAAAGCCGACAGGTTGTCGAGTTCCTGACGGGCGCGCGACAAGGCCTCTTCGCGCTCCGCGCGGGCCTCTAGCGCGTCCTGCAGCCCAGCCTGCGACGCCGAGGCGTCGAGTTCGGCCAGGTCGGCCTGCAGTTGTTCGAGCTCGGCAGCGGCGCGCTGGCTTTGCTCGGCGGCCAGCTGGCGGTTGCGCTGCAGGTCGGCGATGCGGGAATGCGCGGCGCGCTCGGCGAACTCAGCTTCCTGAGCGGCTCTTTCCAGTTCGCGCAAACGGGCGCGCGCCCCCTCGGCCTGGGCCGCCAGGTCTTCGCCGGCGATCTCGGCATCGGCAAACCGTGACTGGTGTTCTGCGAGTTCAGCGTCGAGCGCCTCGAAACGCGCTTCGGCTTCTTCACGCGTGGCGCGCAGATCCTCTTCGTGCGCGGAGATTTCCTCGAGGTCCTGGCGCAGGCGGGCGGCGCGCTCGCCCGATTGCTCGGCCTGCTGCTGCAGGCGGGAGTGCTCGAGCTGGATGTCGTGCACGCGGCGGGTGACCTCGGCGACACGCTGGCGTGCCGGGGCCACTGCCTGCGACACCTGCTGCCACGCTGCCTCTGCCCGCGCGACGGCGGCACGCGCCTGATCGGCGATCAGTTGCTGGGCCTTGATTTCGCGCTGCAGGTTCTCGATTTCCTGCTGGCGTGCCAGCAGGCCCGCCTGTTCGGAATCGGGCGCATAGAAGCGCACACTGTGAGCGTCGACCAGATGTCCCGTCTTGACGACGAAGGCGCCGCCGGGCGGCAGCGTGGCGCGTGCCGCCATGGCCTGGGCCACATCGGCAGCGGTATAGACATTGCCCAGCCAGCTGTTGAGCAACGTGCGCAGGTCGGGATCCGTGATGCGCAGCAGGCTCGACAAGGGCGTAAGCCCCTGCGGGGCGGCGGGTGCCGGCGCGGCGGCCGGCACCTGATAAAACGCCAGGCGGGCGGGCGGCGCGTCGTCGGCAAAGGCGCGCGCCCAGTCGAGGTTGCGCACTTCGAGCGCCGCCATGCGCTCGCGCAGCACGGCTTCAAGCGCGTTTTCCCAGCCCGGTTCGATGTGCAGCTTCTGCCACAACCGACCCAGACCGGTCAGCTCATGCTTGGCGAGCCAGGGCTCGAGCGCGCCCTGCTTCTGCACGTCTTCCTGCAGCTTCACCAGTGCTGCCAGCCGCGCTTCCAGGCGTGCCAGGTTCTGGGCCTCCTGCTGCGCGGCGGCCTGGGCACGACTGCGCTCGGCGTCGGCTTCGGGCACCCGGGCCTCCAGGAGGGCCAGCTCGCGCTGGGCCTCTTCCAGCTGATCTTCGCCCTGGGCGCGATCGCCGGCCAATTGTTCCAGCCGCGCGGGGTCGGGCGCATGCAGATCGCGCAGTTCCTGCTGCAGGCGCTCGCGGCGCTGCTCGAGATTCTGCAGCTGGCGATCCGCGTCGCGTTGAGTCTGTGCGACCAGGGCCAGGTTCTGTTCGACGCGCGCCAGTGAACTGCGCATCTCGTCGCGCGAGGCTGCTGCGTCGCGCACCTTGCTTTCGATTGCTGGCAAGGCCGCCTGGGCATCCTCGGCCAGGGCCCGCGCCTCTTCGGTGCGAGCGGCACCGGCGGCCAGGTCGTCTTCAGCCTGGGCGATCTGCTCGACGCAATGGGTCTGCTGCGCGTCCCACTCGGTAATCTGTTGCTGGAGCTGGTCGCGCCGCGCCTGCAGTCGGTTGCGTGAATCGACGACGTGGCGGATCTCGGCTTCCAGCCGGCTGACCTGGGCATTCGCCTCATACAGCTGGCCCTGGGCCGCGTGCACCGCATCGCTGGCGGCGTAATGGGCCTGCCGGCGCGACTCGAGCTCGGCCTCGCCCGAGCGCAGGCTGGCGATGGCGGCTTCGAGGTTGTTCTGCGCCTGGGCCATTTCCTGGCTTTTGCGCTGGCGTTCGTCGCGCGCGCCGGTTTCTTTCAGCAGCCACAGCGCGAACTGCTTCTTTTCGCCGTCGGCCTGCAATTCGCGGTACTGGCGGGCCACTTCGGCCTGGGCCTCGAGCTTTTCGACCTGGGCGCCGAGCTCGCGCAGAATATCTTCCACCCGAGTCAGGTTCTCGCGCGTGTCGGACAGGCGATTTTCGGTTTCGCGGCGGCGTTCTTTATACCTCGACACCCCGGCGGCCTCTTCGAGAAACACGCGCAGTTCTTCGGGACGCGCCTCGATCAGGCGGTTGATCATGCCCTGCCCGATGATGGCGTAGCCCCGCGCCCCCAGGCCCGTCCCAAGGAAGATATCGTGAATGTCGCGGCGTCGCACCTGCTGGTTGTTGACGTAATAGCTGCTGGTGCCGTCGCGCGTCAGAACGCGTCTGACCGCGATTTCGGAATAGGTGCTCCATTGGCCGGCGGCCCTGCCCTCGCTGTTGTCGAACACCATCTCGACCGAGGCCCTCGCCGCCGGCTTGCGGTTGCCGGAGCCGTTGAAAATGACGTCCTGCATGGACTCGCCGCGCAGCTCGGACGCCTTGGCCTCGCCCAGCACCCACCGCACCGCGTCGATAATATTCGACTTGCCGCAACCGTTGGGCCCCACCACGCCCACCAACTGGCTGGGAACGGGAATGACCGTGGGATCGACGAACGATTTGAAGCCGGCGAGTTTTAGTTGAGTCAGGCGCACAGTACGATGACGGACGGGTAGGGTTGAACGAAAGGCGTTGAACGGACCTGCCGTACCAATTGCAGACGGTCCCGCGGGACCAGGGATGCGGATCGTATGATACCCCAGGCAGTGGGCCGCGCCCGGGGCGGGGCACGGGGCCGCGCGCACTTAAAAATCCGCGCGCGGCGGCTCGGACGCTATACTCGCTGACACTTTTTTCCATACGACACACGTTTTCAACGCCGCCGGTTCTGGCCGGCCGCCACCGAGGAAGCACTTTTGAAACGCGGGTTCTATCTAGTCATGGCTGCGCAGGCCTTCTCGTCCCTGGCGGACAACGCGCTGTTCATCGCGGCCATCGCCTTGATACTGGAACTGCATGGCCCCGACTGGATGGCCCCGGTCATGAAGTGGTCGTTCGCACTCGCCTATGTGGTGCTGGCGGCGTTCGTGGGCGCCCTGGCCGACTCCTTCCCCAAAGGGCGGGTGATGTTCGCCACCAACGCGCTCAAGGTGTCCGGCTGCCTGCTGATGTTCATGTACGCCAACCTGGGCGTATCGCCGGAGAACCAGACCTACCTGGTGTGCCTGGCATACGGACTGGTGGGCGTCGGTGCGGCGGCCTATTCCCCCGCCAAGTACGGCATCGTCACCGAAATGCTGCCTCCCGAAATGCTGGTCAAGGGCAACAGCTGGATCGAAGGCCTTACGGTCATTTCCATCATTCTTGGCACCGTGCTGGGCGGCGTGCTGATTTCCCCCACGGCCTCGAAGCTGTTGCTCGAGCACCCCTTCATCGGCGGGCTTGTGCACACGCCGGCCGAGGCCGCCATTCTGGTCATCGCCTTCGTCTACCTGCTGGCCGCCCTGTGCAACCTGCTGATTCCCAAGACGAATGTCCGCTATCCCCCGCAGCAGAAGAACCCCGTCCGCCTGACCATCACATTTGCCAGCTACGTGCGGGTGCTGTGGCATGACAAGCTCGGCCAGATCTCGCTTGCCGTCACCACGCTGTTCTGGGGCGCCGGCGCGGTGCTGCAGCTCATCGTCATCGAATGGGGACGTCGCCACCTGGGCTACCGGCTCGACGAGGCCTCGATCCTGATGGGCGTGGCCGCCCTGGGCACGGTGGCCGGCTCCATCCTGGCGGGGCGAATTCCGCTGCGAAAGGCACTGTCGGTTCTGCCCGTGGGCGCGGCCATGGGGCTGGTGGTACTGCTGATGCCGCTGGTGCATTCCACCTGGAGCGTCTATACCCTGCTGCTGATCACCGGCGCGCTCGCGGGCTTCTTCGTGGTGCCCATGAATGCTCTGCTGCAGCATCGCGGGCACGTACTGCTGTCAGCCGGCCACTCCATCGCGGTCCAGAACTTCAACGAGCAACTCAATATTCTGGTGATGGTGGCCACTTATACCGTGCTGCTTTGGCTGGACATGTCCATCAACACCATCATCGTGCTGTTCGGACTGCTGGTCACCGTGCTGATGCTGATCTTCATGCGCTGGAGCCGCCGCAACCTGAAGGCCGATCCGGCGCTGCGCGATCTTATCGGCCAGGAAGGCCATGGCCAGGCGTTGAAGACGCCGCACTAGCGCGCCGGCCCCTCGGCCGGACGGGCCAGCGGCGCTCAGCCCAGCTGCATGGCCAGGCGCAGATCCTGCCAGGCGCGCGCCTTTTCGGCTGGACTGCGCAGCAGATAGGCCGGGTGGTAGCTGACCACCAGCGGGATATTGCGACCGTCGGCCGTCGCAAGGGTGTGGCTGCGGCCCCGCAGGCTGCCGATGGTGGCGTCGGTGCCCAGCAGCGTCTGCGCGGCAAAGCGGCCCAGCACGAGAATGCGCTCGGGCCTGAGCAGCTCGATCTGGCGCATCAGATAAGGGCTGCAGGCCGCCACTTCTTCGGGACGGGGATTCCGATTGCCCGGCGGCCGGCATTTGATGACGTTGGCAATGAACACGTCTTTTTCGCGGCTGAGCCCCACCGACGCCAGCATGGCATCGAGCAATTGGCCCGACCGGCCCACGAACGGCTGCCCCTGGCGGTCTTCCTGTTCGCCTGGCGCCTCGCCCACCACCAGCCAGCGCGCCGGCTGCCCGCCCATGCCGAACACCGCATGCCTGCGGCCATGGCAAAGCCCGCAGGCGGTACAGCTCAGTACCTGCTCGCGCAGCGCATCGAAATCATGCGCCGGCACCACGGGCTGCGTGGCCGGCGGGGTGGAAGCCCCTGCAACGGATGGCAGATCGGCCGCCGGCCGCGGCGCCGCGCGCGGGGGCGCCGGTGCAGGCTGAGCTGCAGCGGGCTCGGGCGTTGGCACAGCCTGCGCAGGCTGTGCCACATCGGCCGCCGGGATTTCCGCCATGCCCACAACGGGATGGGCCTGGCCAGACGGGGCAGCGGCGGGCGCCTGCTCCGCGGCGGCGGCTGGCAGCCAGGTTTTCTCGATGCCGATTTCGCGCAGCCAGAACTTCTGCAGCGCATTGACGCGCGGCGCCGGAGGCAGGCAATCGGCCGGCGTCATGCGGTGTCCCCGAGGGGCTTCTGCATGACCAGCGCATCCTCGCGCGCGCCCTTGCCCGCCGGATAATAATCCCGACGTACGCCGATGCGCTGGAAACCCAGCTGTTCGTAAAAGGCCAGCGCCGAATGGTTCGAAGGCCGCACTTCCAGAAGCACCGCGGCCAGCCCATGCTGCCGCGCGCGCTGTATGCACCATTCGACCAGCTGGCTGCCGAGCCCTTGGCGATGCAACGACCGCTTCACCGCGATAACCAGCAGATGCGCCACGTCGGGCGCCAGCATGAGCACGCAGAACCCGGCAAGCTCACCGCCCTGCCGCAACACACGTGCTTCGTAGCCTGCGGACAGGGCATCGGCGAAATTGCCGCGCGTCCAGGGAAATGCCTGCACCTGGGCCTCGAGTGCGGCCACATCGTCCAGGTCGGCTGCCGTCATGGGGCTCAGCACCGCAGCCTGCAGCCGCGCTGGGGCCGCCTTCGGATTGCCGCCCTGCCCGCGTTCGCGTTCGGCGGTGGTGAAGGCCACCTTGTCGCGCACATACAGCGGCGCAGCCGATTCCGGCTCCACCGCTTCGCTGCGCCGCCACGCAAGGCGCGCCAGACGTGCCACCGCTTCGGCGCTGGGACGCAGGGCCGATGCGCGCTGCCACCCCTGCGGCACCACCATATCGTCGGCATAGACATCCCAGGCATCGCCCGCCGCCCGTACTGCCGCGCCGGGCTTGCCGCCGGCCATCAGCGCAGGAACGTGGTGGGCCGCCCAGTCTACAGCTTCTCCCGCCGCGATCAGCAGCGGCGCCTGCCGCACCCGCCAGGGCTGGACGGCATCCGCGCTCAGTTCATAGGCGGCCAGGTAGACTTCGTTCATGCGGGCATCGAGGGCGACCAGCACCAGGTCGCCCGGCCGCGCCCCGGCATCGTCGGCCACTGCCAGGTGCGACACCACGGGCACCACGGGCACCTGCAGCGCCAGCGCCATGCCCTGAGCCACGCCGCAAGCCACACGCAGACCGGTGAACCCACCCGGCCCCTGGCCGAAGGCCACGGCGTGCAGATCGGCCGGGGTCAACCCCGCGCTGGCCAGCAATTCTCCGGCCATGGGCAACAGCCGTTCAGCGTGCTCCTGCGACCCTTCGTGCTCGAGTGCGCAGACCACCGGCCCGCCGGATGTGTCGCGCAACAGAGCCACCCCGCAACGCGAGGAAGAGGTCTCAAGGGCCAGCAGGTTCAATTCCATAGGCGGTGATTGTACGAAACTGGCCGCAGGTGCCGATCGCGCGGGGTTTTCAACCGTTGCGCGCAATGTGTAATATCTTGTGAATACCCACTAGCCGCTGGTTCTCGTCACTGTTACATTTCCGGCCATGAACACGCAAAACACAAATCCCATCCGCAAGATCCTCGTCGTCGACGACGACCCGCGCCTGCGCGATCTGCTGCGCCGCTACTTGTCGGAACAAGGGTTCAACGTCTTCGTCGCCGAAGACGCCAAAGAAATGGGCAAGCTGTGGCAGCGCGAGCACTTCGACCTGCTCGTGCTCGACCTGATGCTGCCAGGCGAAGACGGCCTGTCCATCTGCCGCCGCCTGCGTGGGGGCCACGACAATACGCCCATCATCATGCTTACGGCCAAGGCCGAAGAAATCGACCGCATCGTGGGCCTCGAAATGGGCGCCGACGACTACCTGTCGAAACCGTTCAATCCCCGCGAACTGCTGGCGCGCATCAACGCGATCCTGCGACGCCGCGGCACGGAAGAGCACCCCGGCGCGCCCAGCCAGGAAAACGAGTCCATCGCTTTCGGGCCATACGTGCTCAACCTGTCCACCCGCACGCTCACGCGCAACGGCGAACAGGTGCCCATCACCACGGGCGAATTCTCGGTGCTCAAGGTTTTTGCCCGCCACCCCAAGATCCCCCTGTCCCGCGACAAGCTCATGGAACTGGCTCGCGGCCGCGAATACGAAGCTTTCGACCGCAGCCTGGACGTGCAAATCTCGCGTCTGCGCAAGCTGATCGAACCCAATCCGTCCAAGCCGGTGTTCATCCAGACGGTATGGGGCCTGGGCTACGTGTTCGTTCCGGATGGCGGCGGCTGATCATCCTGCCCGATCCGGGCAAGAGCGTCGTCTCATGCCCAGCTTGCGCAAGATCTTCCGTAACCTGACATCCCGTCTCAGGCTGGGGCTGTTCGGGCGCACGTTCCTCCTGCTCGCCGCATTGATGCTGGTCAGCCTGGGCGCCTGGTTGCAGGTGTTCTTCAGCATGGAGCTCGGCCCGCGCGCCAACCAGATGGCGCAGCGCGTCATCACGGCGGTCAACATTACGCGCACGGCGCTCATTTACTCGAACGACGCCGAACGCAGCAAGCTGCTGCTTGACCTGGCCACCAATGAAGGCATCCAGGTCTATCCCCGCGAGGTCACCGATTTCACCGAAGCGCTGCCCGATGACAACTATTGGCAGCGGGTCGCCCAGCACATTCGTTCCCGCTTCGGCCCCGAAACGCAGATTTCCTGGGGGGTCAACCAGGTACCGGGCTTCTGGGTCAGTTTCCAGATCAACCAGGATCTCTACTGGCTGGTATTCGAGCGCGAGCAGATCGGCCTGACAGGCGGCATAGAATGGCTGGGCTGGGGCGCGACCGCGCTATTGCTTTCGCTCGTGGGTGCGGCCGTCAGCGTGGGTTTCGTGAACCGGCCGCTTTCGCGCCTGGCGCGCGCGGCGCAAGTATTGTCCCGCGGCGAAACCCCGGCGCCCCTGCCCGAACAGGGCCCACTGGAAATCCGCGACCTCAACGCGTCCTTCAATCGCATGGCGAAAGACCTGCGGCAGACCGAGGCCGACCGCGAGCTCATGCTGGCGGGCATTTCGCACGACCTGCGTACGCCGCTGGCGCGCATGCGCCTGGAAATCGAAATGAGCGGCGTGTCGGAAGACGCACGCCAGGCCATCGACGAAGATCTCGGCCAGATCGACCACAGCATCGGCCAGCTGATGGAATACGCGCGTCCGGCCGGCACGTTGCCTCAGATGGCCACCGACATCTCTGCCGTACTGGCCGACCTGTACGAACGCGAACGCAGCCATACCGCATCAATGGGCGGCGAGCTGAATGCCTCGCTCGAGCCCGGCCTGCGCGCGCGCATCACCGCGCTGGACCTCAAACGCGTGGTCAGCAACCTGCTCGAGAACGCCCGCCGGTACGGGCGCTCCACCGATGGCCAGGCGCATCTGAACATGAACCTGCATGCCGAAGGCAATACCCTGGTCATCGAAGTGTCCGACCGCGGCCCCGGCATCGCTCCCGAAGAGGTCGACCGCCTGCTGCGGCCCTTCTCGCGTGGCGAAGCGGCGCGCACCGGCGTGAGCGGCGCGGGGCTGGGTTTGGCCATTGTCGAGCGCCTGCTCAAGCACGTGGGCGGCTCCTTGAAAATGCTGCCTCGCACGGGCGGTGGACTCACCGCAAGGATAGAGATCCCCAAAGCGCGTTTTAGAAATTATCAATTAGACAGCGATAGTCAATAGCGTACAATTTAGGGTTTGAGGCCATGCCTTATTTCACCCAACAACTACGGGAGCATTCATGAAAACTGTTGGCGACAAACTCGAGCCCTTCAAGGTCACCGGCGTCAAGCCCGGCTTCAACCAGCACGAAGAAAACGGTGTTTCGGCGTTCGAAGACATCACCGAAAGCTCCTTCCCCGGCAAGTGGAAGGTGATCTACTTCTACCCGAAAGACTTCACGTTCGTCTGCCCCACCGAAATCGTCGGCTTCAACAAGCTGGCCAAAGATTTCGAAGACCGCGACGCCGTCCTGCTGGGCGGTTCCACGGACAACGAATTCGTCAAGCTGGCATGGCGCCGCGAGCACCCCGATCTGAACAAGCTGGGTCATTACCAGTTCGGCGATACCACCGGTTCGCTGGTCGACCAGCTCGGCGTGCGCGACAAGAACGAAGGCGTGGCTTACCGTGCCACGTTCATTGTCGACCCCGACAACACCATCCAGCAGTCTCGGTGAACAACCTGAACGTCGGCCGCAACCCCGAAGAAGTGCTGCGCCTGCTCGACGGTCTGCAAACCGATGAACTGTGCCCGTGCAACCGCACGCTTGGCGGCGCGACGCTGTAATACCCCTGGCCCGGCTCGTCCGGGCCTTTCCTGCTCCAGATTATAGGTAAAAACTATGGAATTTCTTTCAGCAATCAAAGAACAACTGCCGGATTGGGCCAAAGATATCCGCCTGAATCTGGATGGTGTCATCGCGCGTTCGACCCTGGCGCCTGAAGACGCCGTGGGCGCGGCCCTGTCGGCCGCCTTCGCCGCGCGCAGCCCGGTACTGGTCGAGGCATTCAAGAGCGGGCTGTCGGAAACCGACGCCAATGCCGCCCTGACCGCGTCCGCCCTGATGGGCATGAACAACATGTGGTACCCGTACGTCGAGATGACGGGCGACGCCCAGTTGAAGAGCCTGCCTGCGCAACTGCGCATGAACGCCTACGCCACGCACGGCGGCGTCGACAAGAAGCGCTTCGAACTGTTTGCTCTGGCCGCCTCCATCGTCGGAAAGTGCCACTTCTGCGTGCAATCGCACTACGAGAATCTGAAGAATGACGGCCTTAGCGTCGAGCAGCTGCGCGACGTGGGGCGTATCGCATCGGTGGTGAACGCCGCCGCGCTGTCGCTGGCTGCCCAAGGCAAATAAACGCGTCAGCCCGGGCGCCCGGCCAAGCCGTGGCGCCCGTCCGAATGCCCGGCGTCCTGGGCGGTGCCGGGCTCTGCCATTCCCGACTCGGTGAAGGCTTCCTCGCCCTACGCCGCCCCATCGCGCGCCAACAGCACCACCACGGTGGCTGCGATTCCTTCCTTGCGTCCCAGGTAGCCCAGGCCCTCGTTGGTCTTGGCCTTGATGTTCACGTCCGTGGCGGCCAGCCCGACGTCGGCCGCGATATTGGCGACCATGGCCGGCGCATGAGGCCCGATCTTGGGTGCTTGCGCGTGCACCGTGGCGTCGATGTTGACGGCGGTCCAGCCCGCAGCCCGCACCTTGCCGACGGCCTCGCGCAGCAGCACGCGGCTGTCGGCGCCGCGGTACGCGGGATCGGTATCCGGAAAATGGCGCCCGATGTCCCCCAGACCCGCTGCGCCCAGCAGAGCGTCGGTGACCGCGTGCAGCAGCACATCGGCATCGGAATGCCCCTGCAGGCCATGTGTGTGGGGAATGGTCACGCCGCCGATGATCAGCGGTCGGTCCTCGACCAGGGCGTGCACGTCGTAGCCCTGGCCCACGCGTAAGGGAAAGTTCATAGCCATTTTTCCATCAGTTCGAAATCATCGGGCCAGGTGACCTTGAAATTGCGCAGGCTGCCCGGCACCAGCAGCGGCGCATGGCCGGCGGCCTCGACGGCCGAGGCTTCGTCGGTGACCGTCGCGCCGGCCGCTCTGGCCTCGTGCAGCGCGGCGCGCAGCACGCCGGCGCGGAACATCTGCGGCGTCTGCGCCAGCCACAGGCCGTCGCGATCCAACGTGGCCACTGCGCGAGGGCCACCCGATTTCACCGTATCGGCCACAGGCAGCGCCAAGAGGCCCCCCACCGGGTCGTCAAGACAGGCGTCGATCAGGCGCGCCAGCGTCGCGGCGGGCAAGCCAGGCCGCGCCGCGTCGTGCACCAGCACCCAGTCGTGGTCGGCCGCGCCGCTGTCTGCGAGCGCGGCGGCCACGGTATCCGCGCGCGTCGGTCCGCCGCAGGCGCGGCATATCGTACGCGGCAGGCCGGCCAGCGCCGCGCCGGCGCGCTCGTCGTCCGCCGAGACGGCCACCCGCACCTGCGCGATGCGCGCGTCAGCCAGCAGGGCCGAGACGGCGCGGCGCAGCATGGGCTGCCCAGCCAGCATGCGATATTGCTTCGGCACAGAGGGCGCGCCGGGCAGGCCGGCACGCTGGCCCACGCCGGCGGCGGGCACGATGGCTATCAAGGAATCAGTCATGTCCAAGAGATTTTATAATCTTCCTCCTGATGCCCGATTCCTCTCTCCCAGACGCGACGCCGCGACTCCCCGCCACCGCTGCCACGCTGTCCGCCCTGAAGCCCGGCGCCCGCTACGCCCAGCCGCGCCCTCCCGGCTCGGCCGATGCCTTTCTGCTGGCCGACCTGGCTCGCCAGTCGGGTCGCCCGCTCATCATCCTGACCGCGGCTCCGCTCGAGGCTCAGCGCCTTGCCGACGAGATTCCGCAGTTCGGTCCAGAGTTGCGCGTGCGCCAGTTGCCCGACTGGGAAACGCTGCCTTACGACGCCTTTTCTCCGCACCAGGACCTGGTATCGGCGCGTCTGCACACGCTGCACGCGCTGATGCAGGACGCGGTCGACGTACTGCTGGTGCCCGTGACCACGGCGCTTTACCGGCTCGCGCCCCCCGCGTTCCTGGCCGCCTACACGTTCTCGTTCAAGCAGAAAGACCGGCTCGACGAAGCTGCACTGCGCGCGCAACTGACCCTGGCGAACTACAGTCACGTCACCCAGGTCACCGCGCCCGGCGAATTCTGCCTGCGCGGGGGGTTGATCGACTTGTTCCCCATGGGTTCCGCAGTGCCATACCGGCTGGACCTCTTCGACGATGAGATCGAATCCATCCGCAGCTTCGACGTCGACACGCAGCGCAGCCTGTACCCGGTGCGCGAAGTGGAACTGCTGCCGGGCCGCGAGTTTCCCATGGACGAAGCGGCCCGCAACCGCTTCCGCGCGCGCTTTCGCGAGGTATTCGAAGGCGATCCGTCGCGCGCCCTGCCCTACAAAGACATCGGCAACGGCATCGCGTTCGCGGGGGTTGAATATTATCTGCCGCTGTTTTTCGACGAAACCGCCACGCTGTTCGATTACCTGCCGAATGACGCCATCGCCGTCACGATCGGCGACATCGACGACGCCGTGCAGCGGTTCGCCCATGACACGGCCAGCCGCTACAGCTTTCTGAAAAGCGACCGCGAACGCCCGGTGCTGCCGCCCAACACCCTGTTTCTCGACGCCGAAGGTCTATACGGGCGCTTCAAGGCCTTCGCCAGGCTGGCACTGACCGAAAATGGCCCCCACCCGGACTTCAGCGCCATTCCGGACGTAAGCGTCAGCCGCCGCGCCGAAGACCCGGTGGCTCGCCTGCGCGCCCTGCTCGCGCGCGGCGATGCGCGCGTGCTGCTGTGCGCCGATTCGGCGGGCCGCCGCGAGACCCTGGCTCAGATGCTGGCCGAATTCGGTCTCGCGCCCGATTTGCAGCCCGAGAGCATCCAGGCGTTCCTGGCATCGCAGGCCGCATTCGGACTCGGCGCCGCGCCCCTGACCACCGGCTTTGGCATCCCGGCAGCGGGACTGACATTTCTCACCGAAAACGACCTGTACCCCGGGCATGCCGGGGCGCCGCGCCGCAGGCGGCGCGACCAGGAACATGCCAGCAACGTCGAGGCCATGGTGCGCGACCTGTCCGAGTTGCGCGAGGGCGACCCGGTCGTCCACGCGCAGCACGGCATCGGCCGTTATCACGGCCTGGTCAACATGGACATGGGCCAGGGCGAGATGGAATTCCTGCATCTCGAATATGCAAACGGCAGCACCCTGTACGTGCCCGTATCGCAGCTGCATGTCATTACTCGCTACAGCGGCGCAGACCCCGATGCCGCGCCGCTGCACCAATTGGGCTCCGGCCAGTGGGACAAGGCGCGCCGCAAGGCTGCCCGCCAGGTGCGCGACACGGCTGCCGAACTGCTTGCGCTCTATGCGCAACGCGCGGCGCGCGAAGGCTATACGTTCAAGCTGCCGCTCAATGATTACGAGGCATTTGCCGAAGGCTTCGGCTTCGAGGAAACCGTCGACCAGCAGGCCGCAATCCAGGCCGTCATCGCCGACATGACCTCCGGCCGTCCAATGGACAGGCTCGTCTGCGGCGACGTGGGCTTCGGTAAGACCGAAGTGGCGCTTCGCGCCGCCTTCCTGGCCGTGGCCAACGGCAAACAGGTGGCGCTGCTGTGCCCCACCACCCTGCTGGCGGAGCAGCATGCGCAGACATTTGCCGACCGCTTCGCCGACTGGCCCGTGCGGGTGGTGGAACTGTCCCGGTTCCGGTCCTCGAAGGAAGTGACTGAGGCCGTTCAAGGCATCAATGACGGACGCGTCGATATCGTCATCGGCACGCACAAGATCCTGTCCAAGGATGTGCGGTTCAAGCGCCTGGGCCTCGTGATCATCGATGAAGAACATCGTTTCGGCGTACGTCAGAAAGAGGCCTTGAAAGCCTTGCGCGCCGAGGTCGACGTACTCACCCTGACCGCCACGCCCATTCCGCGCACGCTGGGCATGTCGCTGGAAGGCATACGCGACTTTTCCGTGATCGCCACCGCGCCGCAAAAGCGCCTGGCCATCAAGACGTTCGTGCGGCGCGAAGACGCCAGCACCATCCGCGAGGCACTGCTGCGCGAGCTCAAGCGCGGCGGCCAGGCCTATTTTCTGCACAACGAAGTCGAGACCATCCACAACCGGCGTGCCCGTCTGGAAGAACTGGTGCCCGAAGCGCGCATTGCCGTCGCCCACGGCCAGATGCCCGAGCGCGAACTCGAACAGGTCATGAAGGGCTTCTACCAGCAACGCTTCAATGTGCTGCTGTGCACCACCATCATCGAGACCGGCATCGACGTTCCTTCGGCCAACACCATTGTGATCCATCGCGCCGACCGCTTCGGCCTGGCCCAGCTGCACCAGTTGCGGGGCCGCGTGGGCCGCTCCCACCACCAGGCGTACGCCTATCTGCTCACGCCCGGCGAAGATGCCATCACGTCCAATGCCAAAAAGCGGCTTGAAGCGATCCAGGCCATGGAAGAACTCGGCTCGGGCTTCTACCTGGCCATGCACGACCTCGAAATCCGCGGCACCGGCGAGGTGCTGGGCGAATCGCAATCGGGCAATATCCATGAAATCGGCTTTTCGATGTACAGCGAGATGCTCAACGAGGCAGTGCGCGCGCTCAAGGCCGGCGAAGAGCCCGATATGGACGCGCCCTTCAACTTCGCCTGCGAGGTCAACCTCCACGCGCCTGCCCTGTTGCCCGCCGAGTATTGCGCCGACGTGCACGCGCGTCTGGGCATCTACAAGCGGCTGGCACACGCGGCCGACGAAGACGACCTCATCCGCATCCAGGAAGAACTGATAGACCGCTTCGGCAAGCTGCCCGAGCCCGCCCAGGTCCTGCTCTCCACACATCGGCTTCGCCTCGCAGCCCAGCCGCTGGGTATCGTCAAGATCGATGCCAGCGAAACCCAGGCTTCGCTGCAGTTCGGTCCCAAGGCCACCGTGGATCCGCTGCGCATTATCGAATTGGTACAGAAGCAGCGACACATCAAACTGGCCGGGCAGGACAAGCTGCGCATCGAGTTCAAGGCTCCGCAGGTTGCCGCGCGAGCCGACGCCGTGCGTGCCGTGCTGCGTACACTGAAGTAACATCCCGCCGACACCGCCTTCCTGCAGACCCTATGTCTTCCTACCACCTAGTCATCCAATCTCCCGGCCTGACCGCCGCCCAGACCGAGCAGTTGGCCGCGCTGGCCCAGGCCCAGGGTGTCGTGCAACTGGGGGCCACCGCAGCCCGGCTGCTCGACGCCGAGCACGACGCCACGACGCGCGCGCAAGTCACCCAATGGGGAGAACAGCATGGAGTGGACACCGCCTACGTGCAGGCCGGTGCACGCCTGTCGCAGTGCAAGGTGCTGGCCATGGACATGGACTCGACCCTGATCAACATCGAATGCATCGATGAGATCGCGGGCGTGGTCGGCGTCAAGCAACAGGTGGCGCAGATCACCGAGGCGGCCATGCGCGGCGAAATCAAAGACTTCGCCGAAAGCCTCCGGCGCCGCGTGGCACTGCTCGCAGGCACGCCAGCCACCGCACTGGATCAGGTGTACAGCGACAAATTGCGGCTGAACCCCGGCGCAGAACGCCTCATATCCACGGCACGGGCCGCGGGTTTGAAGGTGCTGCTGGTATCCGGTGGCTTCACGTTCTTCACCGAACGACTGCGCGAGCGCCTGCAACTCGACAGCGCCCATGCCAACACGCTCGAAATTCGCGATGGCGTACTCACGGGCAAGGTGCTGGGCGACATCCTCGACGCCGACGCCAAGCTGGCCCACTTGCGAGCCTTTGCTCAGGCGCACGGTGCCACACCCGAGCAGACCATTGCGCTGGGCGATGGCGCCAACGACCTGAAAATGCTGGGCGCTGCCCGTTATGCCGTGGCCTACCGAGCCAAGCCCATCGTGCGCGAGCAGACCCCGTACGCCCTGAATGTGGCGGGCCTGGACGGCGTGCTGAACTGGTTCGAGAGCTGACCACGCCCGTTGGGCGTGGCCTGCCGCCTCAGTACTTGACGTTAACGGTCAGCATCGCGGCGCGCCCTGTACCCAGCGCCGCATAGTGTGAAGCATAGGCCCGGGTGTAGTAGGTTTCGTCGAACAGATTGACGACGTTCAGCTGTGCGCTCAGGTGGTCATTGAACTGATAGGCCGCCATTGCATCGAAACGCCAGTACGACGGCACCCACCGCGCCTTGGGCGAGCCGTCAGCGTTGCGGCCGGAGTCCGAGTTGCCATAGACCTTGTCCATGTAATAGGCGCCGCCGCCCACCGTCAGCCGCGGAAGCACCTTATACGTGGTCCACAGGCTGAAAGCGTTGCGGGGCGTGTTGGGCAGATCCTGCCCGACTGCACCACTGCCGAAGGCGCCTTCGACCAGTTCGCTGTCCATGAACGTATAGCCGCCGAATACATTCCATTTGGGCGTGATGCTGCCGGAAAAGCCCAGTTCGATTCCGCGTACCTTGGCCTTGCCCACCTGCTCGCTCTCGGTGGCGGAAACGGCCACATTGGTGTTCTTGCGCACATCCTGAAACAGGGCGGCGGTCAGCATCAGGCGATCGTCGAACACCTGCCACTTGGTTCCCAGTTCGACGGTGCGGCTCTTTTCGGGCTCGAGATTCGCGCTGTCTGATGACACGACATCATTGACGTTACTGCCGGCCACGGACGATGGGGTCGACGACGTACCGAAGGTGGCATAGATCGTGCCGTTGGGAAGCGGCTTGTATGCCAGCCCCAACTGGTAATTGAACAGATTGTCTTCCCGGCTGGCGTTGTAGTTGGGTGCACCGGCCGGTGCGCCGCGGCCCGGGGCGATGTTTCTGCCGCTGATCTTGTAGTTGTCCCAGCGCAGTCCCACGCTGGCCTGCCACTGCTCGTTGAACTTGATCGTGTCAAAGCCGTACACGGCCAGGGTGTTGGTCGTGTACGTGGCCGGATCATCACGGCGCTGAAGTCGGCCCGGGTAATAGGTATGCGGATCGGCGTTCCACAACGACGTGCACCAGGGCGAGCCTGCCATGGGAGCCGTCGAACAATTCGTGCTGTTGCCGGGCTTGCCCAGCTCGTCGTAGCCGTCCTTGTCCTGGACCACGTTGGTGTATTCAAACCCGACGTCGAAGTTGTGCGTCAGGCTGCCCGTGCTGAACTCGCCCGTCAGGTCGGTCTGGTTGGTAAACGTCTTCGTGGCAAAGTAGCCCGATTTCAGGCCACGGTAGACCAGGCCGTTTACCACGTTGCCTTTGCTGTCGTCCGGGTTGGTGGCGGCAAAATCCATGGTGGCGCGCGTATAGCGCGTCACGTTGCGCAGCTGCAGTCGGTCGGATATATCGTGCTGGATATCCAGCGTGCCGGTGTCGTCACGCTGCCGCATGAAATCGCGGCCCGTCAGCCCATAGAAGGTCTTACGACTGACGCCGCGCGTCTCGGTCACCGGCTGCCCCGATTCCGGGTCGTAAGGAATCGAATAATCGGGCATGCTGTCGTCCTGGTAATGCTGGAAGCTCAGCGTAATTCGCGTGGGCGTGCCCAGGCCCAGGGTCAGCGACGGGGCCACGCCCCATCGTTCGAAGTCCACGGCGCTGTCGCGCCCCGGTACGTCGCCCTTGTTACCCATCAGGTTCAATCGGAACGCCGCCTGATCACCCAGGCGCCAGTTGCCGTCCACCGTGGCCCGGTAGTTGTTGTCGGTGCCTGCCTGTAGGCTGCCCTCCGCGAAATCGTCGCCCTTCGGCTTCTTCGTCACAAGATTGATGCTGCCCCCGGCCCCACCCCGGCCCGAATACACCGAATCCGGCCCCTTGATGATTTCCACCTGCTCCAGGTTGAAGGTATCGCGGGTCTGCGTGCTGGTGTCGCGCACGCCATCGACGAAAATGCTGCCGGCCGAGTTCTGGCCGCGGATGATGGGCAGGTCGCCCCCCGCGCGTCCTCCCTCACCCGCACCGAACGTGATCCCGGGCGAATTGCGCAACACGTCTTGCAGGGACGTCGCGGCCTGGTCCTGGATCACCTGCTGCGGCACGACTTGCACGGTGCGCGGCGTATCCACCAGCGGAGCCGTCATTTTGGGAGACCTGGACACCTGCACGTCGTACGGCGATGCCTCTCCCTCCACCTGCACCGGGGAAAGCTGCGGCACCGAGGTCTGTGCGTCGGCGGGGATAGACACCAAGAACGCCGGAGCAACCATAGCGGCTGCAAGCGACGACGCCAGCGTATTCATCGAATACGAATCCAGGGATCTCAACATTCTTCTCCATTAATGAAAACAACAACGATTCTTATTCTTTAATGGGGCTACATTGTGGACCTATGGACTGACAGCTACCTGAATCCATCCCACCCAATGCCGATTTACAACGCCGTGGCGTGGCGCAGGCAAAAAAAAGCGCCTGCGTGCAGGCGCTTCATAAGCAACGGGTGTCAGGATCGCAAGGACGGATGCCGCTTGAACAGATACCGGTACACGAAGCCGGGGTATCCCAGCACCAGATACAGGCTCAGCGTGATGGCGTAGAACTCCCAGCCCTGGGCAAAGGAATTGCCCAGCGCAGCTTCGAAGGCATACCCCAGGGCAATGACCAATCCGTAATACACCAGCAACTCGGCCATGCGCAGCCAGAACGGTTTGGTATCCTGCTTCCAGGGCACAACGGCCAGTACGCGCTCGGTAAGGAACGGCAGATTCGCGCTGACCAGCGCCAGCGCGATCAATAGCCAGACGGCAAGAGTCTGGTTCATGCCCCGCCCTGCTACAAGCCCAGCGATGTTTGAATGGCGTGCACACAAAGCGCCATCAAACCGCCCGGCAGGATGCCCAGCACCAGGATAAGCGCGCCGTTCAGCGACAGCACGCCACGGGGCGCGTAAGGCGCCGAGACCGGGCCCACCTCCGCAACCGGATCGTCGAAGTACACCACCTTGACCACCCGCAGGTAATAGAAGGCGCCAATCAGGGAGAACAACACGGCGATGACGGCCAGCGCCACGTGCCCCGCGTTGACCAGCACTTGCAGGACGGCCAGCTTGGCGTAGAACCCGACCATCGGCGGGATGCCGGTCAGCGAGAACATCAGCAGCAGCAGGATCGCGGCGTGCCACGGGCTGCGGCGGTTCAGGCCTTTCAGGTCATTGATCTGTTCGCACTCGAAGCCCTGGCGCGACAGCAACAGGATCATGCCGAAGGTGCCCAGCGTGGTCAGCACATAGATGAGCATGTAGAACAAGGCCGCCCCGTACGCGTGCGCCGAGGCGTCGGGCCGCCCTTCCACCGCGCCCGACATCAGGCCCAGCAGTACAAAGCCCACGTGGGATATCGTGGAGTACGCCAGCATGCGCTTGAAATTGGTTTGCGCAATCGCCGTGAGGTTGCCTATGCCCAGCGAGAGCACGGCAAGAATCATCAGCATGGGTTGCCAATCGGCGGCCAGATCGTGCAGACCTTCCACCAAGAGGCGCAGCGTGATCGCGAACGCCGCCAGCTTGGGCGCGGCGCCCAGGATCAGCGTGACCGCGGTAGGCGAGCCCTGGTAGACATCGGGCACCCACATGTGGAACGGAACTGCGCCCAGCTTGAACGCCAGCCCGGCCACCAGGAATACCACGCCGAACACCAGCGCCAGGTTTTGCTGTTCGCCGGCTCCGACCACCTTGGCAATTTCGGCAATATCCAGTTGCCCGGTCGCGCCGTACACCATGGACATGCCATACAACAGGAAACCAGAGGCCAGAGCCCCCAGCACGAAGTACTTCATGGCAGCTTCGGTAGCCACGACATCATCGCGGCGCAGCGCGATCAGCGCATACAGCGCCAGGGACATGAGCTCGAGGCCCAGATACACCGAGATCAGGTTGCCTGCCGAGATCATGACCATCTGGCCCAACAGGGCCATCAGGGTCAGCACGTAGAGCTCGCCGCCGCGCAGCATGTCGCGCGAATGCACGTAGACCCGCCCATAGATCAGCGTGGCTGCCACGGCGATATACGAAGCCACCTTCAGCAAGTGCGACAGGTTGTCGGCAACATAGAGGCCGTTGAAGGTGCGGCCCACGGTGCCGTTATTCCACTGCACCAGCGAAACCACAGTCAGCACGCCCAGGGCGAGCAAGCTCAGCACGAATGCCGGCTTGCGCTCGGGGTTGGTGCTGAAGGCGTCGATGAGCAGGATCGCCAGACCGAAAACCAGCAATAGGATCTCGGGTGTGGCCAGGGCGAAATCGATTTGAGATTGCATCATGGTTCAGTCTTACAGTTTCGAGACGGCAACGTGTTGCAGCAAGGCCTGAACCGAGACATGCATGACGTCGGTAAAGGGCTTGGGATAGATGCCCATGAACAACACGGCAATCGCCATCGCGCCCAGGATGAGGAATTCCCGGCCGTTGACGTCGGTGAGCTCGCGCACGTGGTCGTTGGTGATGTCGCCGAAAGCCACCCGCTTGACCATCCACAAGGAATACGAGGCGCCCAGGATGAGCGCCGTGGCAGCCAGCAGGCCGATCCAGAAGTTGTGCTCGACCGCGCCCATGATGACCATGAATTCGCCCACGAAACCGCTGGTGGCCGGCAGACCTGCGTTGGCCATCGAGAACAGCACGAAGAACGTGACGAACCGCGGCATGACATTGATGACGCCGCCATAGTCGGCGATGCGCCGCGTGTGCATGCGGTCATACAGCACGCCGATGCAGAGGAACATCGCGCCGGAAACGAATCCGTGCGAGATCATCTGCACGATGGCGCCTTCGACGCCCGCCGTATTGAAGATGAAGAAACCTAGCGTCACGAAGCCCATGTGGGCGACCGACGAGTAGGCCACCAGCTTCTTCATGTCGTCCTGGACGATGGCGACCAGGCCGATATAGATGACGGCGATGAGCGACAACGCGATCATCATGCCCGCCAGACTGTGCGAGGCGTCGGGCGCGATGGGCAGCGAAAACCGCAGGAACCCGTAGGCGCCCAGCTTGAGCATGATGGCCGCCAGCACCACCGACCCGCCGGTGGGGGCCTCGACGTGGGCGTCCGGCAGCCAGGTATGCACCGGCCACATGGGAACCTTCACCGCGAAAGCCGCCAGCAGCGCCAGGAAGATCAGTATCTGCGGCGTCTGGCCCAGCTTCACCTGGTGCCAGGTCAGGATATCGAACGAACCGCCCGACGCATTCCAGAGGTAGATGAAAGCGACCAGGGTCAGCAGCGAACCCAGCAGCGTGTACAGGAAGAATTTGAAGGCCGCATAGACTCGGTTGGGCCCGCCCCATACGCCGATGATGATGTACATCGGGATCAGCGTGGCTTCGAAGAATACATAGAACAGCATGCCGTCGAGCGCGGCGAATACGCCGACCATCAGGCCCGACAGGATCAGGAATGCCGCCATGTATTGCGAGACGCGGCTGGTGATAATTTCCCAGCCCGCCAGCACCACGATGATGGTGATGAACGCCGTCAGCAGCACGAACCACAGCGAGATACCGTCGATACCCAGGTGGTAGTTGACGTTGAACGCCTCGATCCAGGGGGCCTGCTCGACGAACTGCATGGCCGCCGTCGTGGAGTCGAAACCGGTGTACAGCGGAATGGTGACTGCAAAGCCGACCAGCGCGCCGGCCAGCGACAGTCCGCGCGTCAGCCCGGGACGATCATCGCGGCCCAGAGCCAGCACCAGCAGGCCGAATACGACCGGAACAAAGATCGCAAGCGTAAGCCAGGGAAAAGTGTTGGATGCCATGTCGCTTGCCGTCATTGGGGAATCAGCACAAAGAAAGTAATCAGCGCCATGATGCCGATGATCATCGCGAACGCGTAGTGATAGATGAAGCCCGACTGGATATGGCGGCTGACTGCGGCCACCCAGCCCACCACGCGGGCGCTGCCGTTGACCAGCAGGCCATCGATCAGGCCACGGTCGCCGGTTTGCCAGAGTCCGTGACCCAGGCAGCGCGCGCCGCGCGCGATGATCTGCTCATTCACCCAGTCGACGTAGTACTTGTTGTCGAGCAGCTTGTACACGCCGGACAGGCTGGACTTGATGGCCGCGGGAACCTTGGGATTGACCAGGTAGCAGTACCAGGAAATCACGGCACCGGCCACCACCAGCCAGAACGGCAGCGTCTGGAAGGCATGCAGGCCGTACGCCACCCAACCATGCCACTTCTCGGTCAGCTCGGCCATGGCGGGATGCTGCGGCAACACCGTGATCACGCCGTTGAAGAAGCCACCGAAGAGCATGGGGTCGACCACCAGTGCGCCGATGATGACGGACGGGATGGCCAGCAGCACCAGCGGCAGCGTCACGACCCACGGCGACTCATGCGGCGTGCCGCCATGGTGCCCGTGATCGTCGTGTGCATGACCGCCATGCGCGTCATGGCCGTGCGCATCGAAGCGCTCCTTGCCGTGGAACACCAGGAAATAGACGCGGAACGAATACAGCGACGTGACGAATACGCCGATCAACGTGGCGTAATAGGCGAAACTGGCGCCCCACACCCCGGCCGCGCCGGCCGCTTCGATGATGTGCTCCTTGGAATAAAAGCCCGAGAAGAACGGCGTACCCACCAGGGCCAGCGTGCCCAGCAGGAACGTGATCCAGGTAATGGGCATGTACTTGCGCAGGCCGCCCATGTTGCGGATGTCCTGATCGTGGTGCATGCCGATGATGACCGAACCCGCGCCCAGGAACAGCAGCGCCTTGAAGAAGGCGTGGGTCATCAGGTGGAAAATCGCCACCGAGTATGCCGATGCGCCCAGTGCAACGGTCATGTAGCCCAGTTGCGACAGGGTCGAATAAGCCACGACGCGCTTGATGTCGTTCTGGATGATGCCCAGTATGCCCAGGAACAGTGCGCCGATCGCGCCTATCACGATGACGAACGACAGCGCCGTATCGGACAGTTCGAACAGGGGCGAAAAGCGAGCCACCATGAAGATGCCGGCTGTCACCATGGTGGCAGCGTGGATCAGCGCCGAAATCGGCGTGGGACCTTCCATGGAATCAGGCAGCCATGCATGCAGCGGCACCTGCGCCGATTTGCCCATGGCGCCAATGAACAGGCAGATGCACGCTACCGTGAGCAGCATCCAGTCGGTGCCGGGCAAAGTCTCGCCGGCCAGCCTGTCGGCCTGGGCAAAGACGTCGCCGTAGTGCATGGAGCCCGCGTAGGCGAACAGCAGCCCGATGCCCAGCACGAAGCCGAAGTCGCCCACCCGGTTGATCAGGAACGCCTTCATATTGGCGAAGATGGCGGTGGGCCGCGTATACCAGAAGCCGATCAGCAGGTACGACACCAGGCCCACGGCCTCCCAGCCGAAGAACAACTGGACCATGTTGTTGGACATGACCAGCATCAGCATCGAAAACGTGAACAGCGAGATGTAGGCGAAAAAGCGCTGGTAGCCGGGGTCATCGGCCATGTAGCCGATGGTATAGATGTGCACCATCAGTGACACCGAGGTCACGACCACCATCATCATGGCCGACAGCGGATCGATCAGGAAGCCGATCTCGAGTTTGGTCTGGCCGATGAGGCTCCAGGTGTACACGGTGCCATCATAGGTATGGCCGTTGAGCACGTCGATCAGCACGATGATCGAACCCACCGTGGCGATGAGCACGCCCAGGATGGTGATGACATGCGACGCGCGGCGCCCGATGGGTCGGCCCAGGAACCCGGTGCCGAACAGCCCGGCAAGAATCGCGCCGGCCAATGGTGCCAGCGCGATCAACAAGTACAGGTTGGGTGAACTAGACATTTTCTTCCAATACCCCGTCAGCCCTTCAGGCGATCGAGATCGTCAACGTTGATCGTGTTCAGGTTGCGGAACAGCAGCACCAGAATCGCCAGCCCGATGGCGGCCTCGGCGGCCGCCACGGTCAGGATGAAAAACACGAACACTTGCCCGGCTGTGTCGCCGAACCAGCTGGAAAACGCCACGAAATTCATGTTGACGGCCAGCAGCACGAGCTCGATGGACATCAGCAGGATGATCAGGTTGCGGCGGTTCAGGAAGATGCCGAAGATGCCGATGGCGAACAGGATCGCCCCCAGCACCAGATAATGGGCCAGCGTCAACGTCATTATTTTGCTCCTTGGGCGTCGTCGGACGGCCTGGCCACACGGCCCTGGGCGCGATCACTCTGCGCAGGCATGCTCACGAGGCGGAAGCGGTCTTTCGCGCGTACGCGCACCGCGGCGGCCGGATCGTTGTACTTGGCGTCGCGACGGCGGCGCAGGGTCAGCGCAATCGCAGCCACCATGCCGACCAGCAGCAACGCGGCGCCCACCTGAACGGCGTAGACGTACTGCGTGTACATCACCTCGCCGAGCACGCGAGTGTTGTTGTAATCACCCGCCACCGGTGCCTGCGGACCGGCGCCGTACCAGGTGGCTCCTAGCACGAACGACATCTCGACCACCAGCACGGCGCCGATGACCAGCCCCAGGGGCAGATAGGTCTTCAGGCCGCCACGCAGCGAGTCGATGCGTATGTCGAGCATCATGACGACGAACAGGAACAGCACCATCACGGCGCCGACATAGACCAGCACCAGCAGCAGGGCCAGGAATTCGGCGCCCAGCAGCATCCAGAGCATGGCCGCGTTGGCGAACGCCAGGATCAGGTGCAGTACGGCAGTGACCGGGCTGCGCGCAGTGATGACGCGGAACGCGGCAATCACCAGCACGGCGGCCAGTATGTAGAACAGGACAGTGGTAAATGTCATGGGTCAGACCTTGGGCGTCAGCGGTATGGCGCGTCTTCGGCCCGGCGGCGGGCGATGTCGGCTTCGTAGCGGTCGCCAACGGCGAGCAGCATGTCTTTGGTGAAATAAAGGTCGCCGCGCTTTTCGCCGTGGTACTCGTGGATATGGGTTTCCACGATCGAGTCCACAGGGCAGCTTTCTTCACAGAAGCCGCAGAAAATGCACTTGGTCAGGTCGATGTCGTATCGCGTGGTGCGGCGGGTGCCGTCGTCACGCTGGTCCGATTCGATGGTGATGGCCAGCGCCGGGCAGACGGCTTCGCACAACTTGCAGGCGATGCAGCGCTCTTCCCCATTGGGGTAGCGGCGCAAGGCGTGCAAGCCGCGGAAACGCGCCGAAGTCGGCGTTTTTTCCATCGGATAGCGCAAGGTGACCTTGCGCTTGAAGAAGTACTTGCCCGTCAGGCGCATGCCCTTGAGCAGTTCGGCCAGCATCAGGCTGCCGAAAAAATCTTTGATCGCTTCCATATCCTGCCTCTGCTTGGCGCATCAGCGCCAAATGTTCCAGGGCGTCTGCATCCAGATCGCCACGACGACCAGCCACACACCGGTCAGCGGAATGAAAATCTTCCAGCCCAAACGCATGATCTGGTCGTAGCGGTAGCGCGGAAACGACGCGCGGAACCAAACGAACAGCGAGACCACGAAGAACGTCTTGATGCCCAGCCAGATCCAGCCCGGGATCCAGTTCAGCGGCGCGATGTCGACCGGCGAAGTCCAGCCGCCCAGGAACATGATGGCCGCCAAGCAGGACAGCAGGATCATGTTGGCGTACTCGCCCAGGAAGAACAGCGCGAACGCCATGCCCGAATACTCGACCATGTGGCCGGCCACGATTTCGGATTCACCCTCGACCACGTCGAACGGGTGCCGGTTCGTTTCGGCAACCGCCGATATCACATAGATGACGAACAAGGGCAGCAGCGGCAGCCAGTTCCAGGACAGGAACGTGAGGCCGTGGTCGGCGAACCACCCGCGCGTCTGGACCAGCACGATCTCGGTCATGTTCAGGCTGCCGGACACCAGCAGCACCGTCACCAGCACGAAGCCGATGGCCAGTTCGTACGACAGCATTTGCGCCGAAGCACGCAGCGCGCCCAGGAAGGCGTACTTGGAGTTGGAAGCCCAGCCGGCCACGATGACTCCGTACACACCGACCGAAGTGATGGCCATGACGTACAGCAGGCCAGCGTTGATGTCGGCGAGGACGACTTCCGGGCCGAAGGGCACGACCGCCCAGGCGGCCAGCGCCGGCATCAGCGTCACGACAGGCGCCACCACGAACAGGACCTTGTTGGCCTGCGAGGGCACCACCACTTCTTTGGTAAGCAGCTTGAAAACGTCGGCAAAGGGCTGCAGCAGGCCACGGAAGCCCACCCGGGTGGGTCCCAGCCGGACGTGCATCGCGCCGATCATCTTGCGTTCCCAGTACGTGAGATACGCCACGCACAGGATGATGGGCACTGCAATGATGAGGATCTTGGCAATGGTCCAGAGCACCAGCCATGCGGTCGGACCGAGAAGAGCCTGACCGTGGCCTTCAAGAATATTGAGCCATTCCATGTCAGGCACGCTCCACGCTGAGTTCACCGAATGCGCTGCCCAGGGCCGCTGTCTGCTCGAATGCCGCCGAAATGCGAACCGCACGATCGGCAACGGCATCGTCCTGCACGGTTTCGAGTTCGACGGAGCCCGTGGCGCCGGCGACTCGCACCTTGATGCCTGCGGCGAGACCCAGGGCCGCCAAGGTGGCGCCGTTCATGCGCGCCATCGGGGGCTCTGACGCCGGGGCATCCTGCAGCGGACCCGAGCGGCGCACGATGGCATCGGTGCGATAGATCGGCACGTCAGCCACGCGCTCCAGACCAGTGGGGGTACGACCGAGGCCAGGCGCAGCCTTGATATCGTTGGACAGACGGCTTTCGATACCACCGGCCAGCGCGGTATCACGCACCGACTCGGAGGTTTCGTCGTCGAAGCCTTGCAACTGCAACACATTGCCCAGCACACGCAACACCTTCCAGGCCGGACGGGTCTGACCCAACGGGGCTACCGTGCCCTTGAAGCTCTGCGCCAGGCCTTGCGCGTTGACGAAAGTGCCGGAGGTTTCGGTAAACGGTGCAACGGGAAGCATGACATCGGCCCAGTCTTGCGCCGCCGAAGCATAGGGAGTGAGCGCCACGGCGAATTCGGCAGCACGCAGCGCAGCCACGGCCTGCGGGCCGTTGTCGGCATCGAGCGCGGGCTCGGCATGCAGCACGATATAGGCCTTCAGCGGATCGGCCAGCATGGCAGCGGCAGTCTTGCCGCCCTGCCCCGGTACGGCGCCAGCCAGGTAGCCGCCGACCGTGTTGCCGCCGGAGGTGAGGAAACCGAAGCGGGCACCGGCGAGGTTGGCCACGAGGCTGGCGTTCGCCGCCAGCAGCGACGCCTGCGGGGAAGCGACGGCCATATTGCCCATCAGGACGGCCGAATTGGAGCCGGAAGCCAGGCTGGCGGCAATGAGTTTCGCGCCTTCGTCGACGGCAATGCCGGCGAACTCGGCCGGGACCGGCTGTTCCTTGGCCTGCGCCAGCGCAACGGCGACCTGCGCCAGCGCCTGGGCCAGACCGGACGGAGCCACCGTGATGCGCCCGGCCACCGGCAGCAGCGGATCGTCGGCAGCGCTGTCGACCAGCAGGATCTGCGTGCCGCGCTTGGCCGCCTGACGCAGGCGTTGGGTCATCAGGGGATGATCTTTACGCAGGAAAGACCCGACCACCAGTACGCGATCGAGCGCATCGAGATCGGCCACGGGCATGCCCAGCCACGGCGCGCCCGACAAGGCGGCATCGAAGGAGGGATCGGTCTGCCGCAGGCGGAAGTCGATATTCTCGGAACCCAGCGACCGCACCAGGCGGCCCAGCAGGGCGAACTCTTCGGTCGTGGCGTATTCGGCCGCCAACGCGCCGATCTGGCCACCGCCATGGCTGTCCCGCACGCGGGACAGGCCTTGTGCTACAGCCTGCAGGGCATCCGCCCACGAGGCTTCCTGCCATTGACCGTCGGCGTTCTTGATCATGGGGACCGCCAGGCGGTCTTCACTGCTCAGGCCTTCGTACGAGAAACGGTCGCGATCGCTGATCCAGCATTCGTTGATCGACTCGTCTTCGTAGGGCACGACACGCATGACGCGGTCGCCCTTGACCTGGACGACCAGATTGGCGCCCAGGCTGTCGTGCGGGCTGATGCTGCGGCGCCGCGCGAGTTCCCAGGTGCGCGCCGTGTAGCGGAATGGCTTGGAAGTCAGCGCACCCACGGGACAGAGGTCGATCATGTTGCCCGACAGTTCGGACTCGACCGAGCGGCCCACGAAAGTGGTGATTTCCGAATGCTCGCCGCGGCCCAGCATGCCGAGTTCCATGACGCCGGCGATTTCCTGGCCGAATCGCACACAGCGTGTGCAATGTATGCAACGGGTCATTTCCTCGGCCGAAACCAGCGGGCCGAGGTCTTTGTGAAAGACCACGCGCTTCTCTTCGCGATAACGCGACGTCGAGCCTCCATAGCCGACGGCGAGATCCTGCAGCTGGCATTCCCCGCCCTGATCGCAGATGGGGCAATCGAGCGGGTGATTGATCAGCAGGAATTCCATGACCGACTTCTGGGCGGCCTTGGCTTTTTCAGAGCAGGTGTGCACCACCATGCCGTTGGTGGCAGGCGTGGCGCACGCGGGCAGCGCCTTGGGCGCTTTTTCCACTTCAACCAGGCACATGCGGCAGTTGGCCGCAATGGACAGTTTCTTGTGGTAGCAGAAATGGGGCACGTACAGGCCCAGCTTCTGGGCGGCATGCATCACCATGCTGCCCTCGGGGACTTCGACCTGATTGCCGTCGACGGTTAATTCAACCATTGCTGTTCCTGAGACCTACAGATATTGCGGGACCACACACGACTTGTGCTCGATGTGGTGCGCGAATTCGTCGCGAAAATGCTTTAGGAAACCACGCACCGGCATCGCGGCGGCATCACCCAGGGCGCAAATGGTGCGACCCATGATGTTGCCCGCCACGTTGTCGAGGAGGTCGAGGTCTTCGGGGCGACCCTGGCCATGTTCGATGCGATTGACCATGCGGTACAACCAGCCGGTGCCTTCGCGGCACGGCGTGCACTGGCCGCAGCTTTCTTCGTAGTAGAAATACGAAAGGCGCAGCAGCGACTTCACCATGCAGCGCGTCTCGTCCATGACGATGACCGCGCCCGACCCGAGCATCGACCCCGCCTTGGCGATGGAGTCGTAGTCCATGGTGGTGTCCATCATGATGTCGGCGGGCAGCACCGGGGCGCTGGATCCACCGGGGATGACGGCCTTCAGTTTCCGGCCGCCGCGCATGCCGCCAGCCAGTTCAAGCAGCTGGGCGAACGGCGTACCCATGGGTATTTCATAGTTGCCAGGGCGCTCGACGTCGCCGGTGATCGAGAACACCTTGGTGCCGCCGTTGTTGGGCTTGCCGACTTCCAGGTAGGCCTGCCCGCCATTACGGATGATCCATGGCACCGCGGCAAAGGTTTCCGTATTGTTGATCGTGGTGGGCTTGCCGTACAGGCCGAAGCTGGCCGGAAACGGCGGCTTGAAGCGAGGCTGCCCTTTCTTGCCCTCGAGCGACTCGAGCAATGCGGTTTCTTCGCCGCAGATGTACGCGCCATAGCCATGGAACGCGTGAAGCTGGAAGCTGAAATCGGAGCCCAGGATCTTGTCGCCAAGGAAACCGGCTGCGCGCGCTTCTTCCAGGGCCTCTTCGAAGCGTTCATAGACTTCGAAGATTTCGCCGTGGATATAGTTGTAGCCCACGCTGATGCCCATGGCATATGCGGCGATCGCCATGCCTTCGATTACGATGTGCGGATTGAAACGCAGGATATCGCGGTCTTTGAAGGTGCCCGGCTCGCCTTCGTCGGAGTTGCACACCAGGTACTTCTGCCCCGGAAATGCGCGGGGCATGAAGCTCCATTTGAGCCCCGTGGGAAAGCCCGCGCCACCGCGGCCGCGCAAGCCGGACGCCTTGACTTCGGCAATGACGTCCTCGGGCTTCATGCCGGTGGACAGGATCTTGCGCAGCGCCTCGTAGCCGCCGCGCTTCACATAGTCTTGCAGGTGCCAGTTGCTGCCGTCGAGATCGGCCAGGATCTGCGGCCCCATATGGCGGCCATGCAGGCACATGGAGGTGGCCAGATCGTTGGCCGGGTTGGGATCAAGGCCCTGCCCCAGACGGGCGTACAGGTCGAGTGCGCTCATGCCGATTCTCCTTCGGCCCGGCCTTGCAGGCCCTGGAGCAACGCGTCGAGCTTATCTTCGGTCATGCGCACGCACATATGCTTGTTGTTCACGATCAGCACGGGGGAATCGCCGCAGGCGCCCATGCATTCGCCCTCGACCAGCGTGAACTGGCCGTCGGGCGTGGTTTCGCGGTAATCGATGCCCAGCTTACGCTTGAGGTAGTCGCCGGCCTTCTCGCCATCGCGCAACGCACAGGGCAGGTTCGTGCACACCGCGATCTTGTGCTTGCCGACCGGGCGGGTGTCGAACATGTTGTAGAAGGTGGCGACTTCCTGGACCGCGATGGGCGGGACGCCGATATAGTTGGCCACGTCTTCGAGGACTTCGGGCGCCAGCCAGCCTTTTTCGTCCTGGGCAATGGCCAGCGAGGCCATGATGGCCGACTGCCGCTGGTCGGCCGGGAACTTCGCGAGTTCCCGATCGATTTTCTGGTAGGCCTGTTCGGAAAGCAGCATAGTTTGAATCCGGGTTATGCGGGGCGTTCGGGCTGATAGCTCAGCGGTCGATCTCGCCGAAAACGATGTCCTGCGTGCCGATGATGGTGACGGCATCGGCGATCATGTGGCCGCGCGACATTTCGTCGAGCGACTGCAAATGGGCGAAGCCGGGCGCGCGAATCTTCAGGCGGTACGGCTTGTTGGCGCCGTCGGACACCAGGTAGATGCCGAACTCACCCTTGGGATGCTCGATGGACGAAAAGGCTTCGCCCGGCGGCACATGAAACCCCTCGGAGAAGAGCTTGAAGTGATGGATGAGCTCTTCCATGTTGGTTTTCATGCTGGTGCGGCTGGGCGGTGCGACCTTGTGGTTCTCGATCATGACCGGACCGGGATTGTTGCGTAGCCATTCGACACACTGGCGGATGATGCGATTGCTTTCGCGCATCTCGGCGATGCGCACCAGGTATCGGTCGTAGCAGTCGCCGTTGACGCCCACCGGCACGTCGAATTCGACCAGGTCGTAGACTTCGTAGGGCTGCATCTTGCGCAGGTCCCAGGCAACGCCCGAACCCCGCAGCATGGGGCCGTAAAGCCCAGGGCCTTGGCGCGTTCGGGATCGACCACGCCGATGCCCACCAGCCGCTGCTTCCAGATGCGGTTGTCGGTAAGCAGGGTCTCGTACTCGTCGACACAGGCCGGGAAGCGGTTGGTGAAATCCTCGATGAAATCGAGCAGCGATCCCGACCGCGCGTCATTCATCAGGCGCAGTTCCTTGTCGCCGCGGTACTTGCTGGCCTCGCCGTACTGCGGCATGGAGTCGGGCAGGTCGCGATAGACGCCGCCCGGCCGGTAGTAGGCTGCATGCATGCGCGCGCCCGACACGGCCTCGTAGCAGTCCATCAAGTCTTCGCGCTCGCGGAAAGCGTACAGGAACACCGCCATGGCGCCGACGTCGAGCGCGTGCGAGCCCAGCGACATCAGATGGTTGAGCACGCGCGTGATCTCGTCGAACATGACGCGGATATATTGCGCGCGCAACGGCGGCTCGATGCCCAAGAGCTTCTCGATGGCCATGACATAGGCGTGCTCATTGCACATCATGGACACGTAATCGAGACGGTCCATGTAGGGGAGCGCCTGGATGTAGGTCTTGTGTTCGGCCAGCTTTTCGGTGGCGCGGTGCAGCAGCCCGATATGGGGGTCGGCACGCTGGATGACTTCGCCGTCGAGCTCGAGGACCAGACGCAGCACTCCGTGTGCGGCGGGGTGCTGCGGGCCGAAGTTCAGGGTGTAGTTCTTGATTTCTGCCATGATTTAGCGCCCCATGCCGTAGGAGTCTTCACGTACGACACGTGGGGTGATTTCGCGCGGGTCGATGGTGACCGGCTGGTAGATGACGCGGCTTTGTTCGGGGTCGTAGCGCATTTCGACGGTACCCGACAGCGGGAAGTCTTTGCGGAAGGGATGGCCGATGAAGCCGTAGTCGGTGAGAATGCGCCGCAGGTCGGGGTGGCCTTCGAAGACGATGCCGAACAGGTCGAAGGCTTCACGCTCGAACCAATTCACGCCGGGCCAGCATTCAACCAGCGAGCCCACCATGGGGAAATCGTCGTCGGGCGCCCACGTGCGCACGCGCAGCCGCCAGTTGTGCTCGATGGACAACAGGTGCACGACCACCGCATAGCGGGTGCGCTGCACGCCGGCCACCTTTTCTTCGGTGCCCTGGCGCGTACCGTTGCCCCAGGTAAGGTAGTCGACGCCGCACAGGTCGATGCAGGTTTCGAAGCGCAGGCCGGCTTCGGTGCGCAGCTTGTTGCACACGGACAGCCATTGGTCGGCCGGCACCTCGAGCGTGAGCTCGCCGAGCGCCTCGACGAGGGCGACATCAGCGCCCAGCGCGGCCTGCAGATTATGTTTCAGGGTTTCGAGCCTGGTCATCGTCATGATTGCTTTGGTGAACCGATATGCTGGCGGTGCGGCGGGCGCCATTTGGCACCCTGCACGGCGCGTCAGCGGGCAATGGTGTTGGTCAGGCGGATTTTGTTCTGCATCTGCAGCAGCCCGTAGACCAGCGCTTCGGCGGTGGGCGGACAGCCCGGCACGTAGACGTCGACAGGCACGATGCGGTCACAGCCACGCACCACCGAGTACGAATAGTGGTAATAGCCGCCACCGTTGGCGCAGGAGCCCATGGACACCACCCAGCGGGGCTCCGGCATCTGATCGTAGACCTTGCGCAGCGCCGGCGCCATTTTGTTGCAAAGCGTGCCGGCCACGATCATGAGGTCGGATTGACGCGGACTGGGCCGGAAAATAATGCCGAACTGATCGAGGTCGTAGCGCGCCGCGCCGGCGTGCATCATCTCGACCGCGCAACAGGCCAGACCGAACGTCATGGGCCACATCGAGCCCGTTTTTGCCCAGTTGAGGAACTTGTCGGCACTGGTAGTGATGAAACCTTGCTTGAGGATGCCGTCTATAGCCATATTGGTCTCTGATAGCGTGCGAAATGACGTGGGTTATTCCCAGTCGAGCGCGCCCTTTTTCCATTCGTAGATGAAGCCCACCGTCAGCACGGCCAGGAAGACCATGACGGACCAGAAACCGACCAGACCCACGGTGCCCTGCGCGATGGCCCAGGGAAACAGGAAGGCGATTTCAAGATCGAAGAGAATGAAGAGGATGGCCACCAGGTAGTAGCGCACGTCGAACTTCATTCGAGCATCGTCGAAGGCTTCGAAACCACATTCGTAGGGCGAGAGTTTCTCGGCGTAAGGACGCCGCGGCCCCAGGAGCGACCCCGCTGTCAGCAGCGCAAACCCGATGAGGGTAGCCACCACGATAAACAGCAGGACGGGAAAATACTGTTGCAAGTTCATTCTGGCGTCCGTCAAATGCGCAAACCTTCAGATTGTAGCATTTGCCAAGTGACTATCCGCTGAACCAGCCTCGCCGGAAACCAGGGTTGATTGACCTTTTGCAGAATAAAAAAAGCCACCCCGAAAGGTGGCTTTTCAGCATGCGGCGAGGCCGCATGCGTGCTTGCGAATCGCAGCGAGGCTTGCGCCTCACAGACGATTAGAAGCGGTGACGGACACCGATACCAACAGCGGTGCTCTTCACGTCGTCCAGGAACGCGTAGTTCTTGGCGTACGAACCGTAGGCGTACAGGTTGGTACGCTTGGACAGGTCGTAGGTGTAGCCCAACGAGAAGACGTTCATCGTCTCGTCGCCGCCGGTCAGGTCGGAGTTGTTGGGATCAACCATTTGCCACGAACCGAACAGCTTCGAAGCGCCGCCGATGGGGGCGGTCAGGCCAACCATGTACGAATTGGCACGGAAGCCGTCTTCGAAAGCGTTGCTGCCGAAGTTGATGTTACCAGCTTCGCTGGCAACGCCTTGGCCGGCGAACCAGCCGTCGGTGGTGCGAGCGTAGGCCAGGGCCAGCTTCACGACTTCGAAGTCGTACGAAGCGCCGATGGCGTACATGCGCGGGGTGGCGCTTTCGTCATCAACGTGAGGAGCGTTCAGCTGGTCGTACGACAGAGCGACGTTCAGCGGGCCGTTGACGTAACGCAGACCGGTGGTGATGGCGCGCGTGTTGTCGTTGGTGCGGTAGGAGCTGCCGGAGTTGTCGTCAGCGTTGAACGAGTAGCCGACGCCAAACTGGAAGCCGCTGTACGACGGGGTCTGGTACATGACCATGTTGTCGTAGCGAACGGTGTTGGCAGCGCTCAGAGCCACGCCGATGTTGGCTTGGCCAAAGCCGGCGCCGAACGGATCGATCGAGCCGAAGTACTTCGACGCGATGTTGGTTTGACGACCGAGGTCCAGACGGCCCCAGCTTTCGCTTTGCAGACCGACCGTGGCTTGACGACCGAACAGGCGACCGCCTTGAGCGGAGTTGCCGTTGCCCGAGTTGAAGCCGCTTTCGAGTTGGAACACGGCTTGCAGGCCGTCACCCAGATCTTCGGTGCCACGCAGGCCCCAGCGCGAACCGTTCTGCACGCCATTGATCATGCCGAAACGGCTGCCGTCAAAACCGTCGCCCTTGACCTTGTTGTAGCCGATACCGGTGTCGATGATGCCGTACAGCGTCACCGAGGTTTCTGCCTGGGCCACACCGGCGAAACCGGCGAGCAGGGCGGCAGCGAGCAGAGTCTTTTTCATTTAAGAAATCTCCGTTGATTTGAGTGACAAGAGCAGCAACGCTTGCATCAGCCTGCCGCCCCCCTAACTCCGCGAAGGGAAGTTGACGCTATTGCATCAAAAAACCCCGGCACTGGCTATGGCCGTGCCCAGAAAAGTGCGAGTTGGCCGCCCATGCTGTTGGTATCACGCAACATTGCACCGAGATGGGTAGAAACGCCTACGCGTTTACCCTGAAGCGGCCGGGAAGCGCGTATTCATGCGGTTTTGTAAGCAGCCAGCTTACGTTGAGCGGGCATTGGCGGCACCCGGCGCCTGTAACGGCTCATACCACTCGAAACACGGCGCACCCCGTGGATACATTTGGCGTGCGGGCCGCGGAAGCTGTACCGCACGGGTGCTTGCGTCATCAATAACAGTGTTATTAAATCGACACACTGCTATTCGACCCCAGTGATGAAACCCACTCCTACGTCCCGCGCGCAACATTTCGTCGCCTTGCGCAGGCAGCTCATTCTGGAGGCCGCGCAACGTGTCTTCCAACGCGATGGACTGGAACAGACCACGGTACGCGCGATCGCCAAAGAGGCCGGCTGCACCACGGGAGCGATCTACCCCTGGTTCGATGGCAAAGAGGCGATCTATGCCGAATTGCTGGATCGTTCACTGGCCAAGCTGCATGAGCGACTGACCCACGCCCTGGCTGGAGACCCCTTGGGCGCCGCTCGACGGGTCACGACGGCCTTTTTCCGGTATTACGCCGAACGTCCCACGGAGTTCGCACTGGGCATGTACCTGTTCCAGGGTCTGGGACCGCGCGGCCTGGGGCGCGACACCGATGACCGGCTGAACGCGCGCCTGGGCACTTGCGTGGACCAGCTGGGCCTGGGTCTGCGCGCGGCCAAGCAATGGCCGACCGAGACGATCGCCGTCGAGCAGATGCAGGTATTCACCTATCTGATGGGCCTGTTGCTGCTGTTTCACACGCGTCGGGTCAAGTCGCTGGGCCAGCGCGCCGAAGTCTTGCTGGACCGTTACTGCACCACTCTGGAGCAACGCTGATGACACGCCCTACCGCTGTGGCGCGCATCAGCGTGGCCGAGTTCGAGCGCCTCCTGGCGGATCAGCATCCGTTTGCCGGCATATTGGGAGTGCAGGTTACCGACATCGGCTATGGGACTGCTCGAGCCGTTCTGCCGGCACGCGACGCTCACCAGCGGCTGGGCGGGATCGTCGCGGGCCCCATGCTGATGGGCTTGGCCGATCTGGCGCTGTATGCCGCCGTGGTCGGCGCGACCGGGCAGCCCAACGCGGTGACGGCGAGCCTCACTATCAACTTCTTGCGCAAAAGCCCGGCGGGCGCCGTGGTGGCCGAAGCCCGGCTCTTGAAGGTCGGACGCCTGGCCGCCGGCGAAGTGATCCTGCACGGAGAAAATGCAGAGGAGCCCGTCGCGCACATCGTGAGCACCTGGGCGGTGCCGGCGCCATGAGGCCGCCCTTGATACGGATCGGGGTGGTAGGCCTGGGCGAGGCCGGCAGCAAGGCCGCACGCTGCATACTTGCATCCGCCCCACCCCAGGCGACGCTGACGGTGTTCGATGTCGCCGAGGCGCTGTGCGAGCCCTTTCGCGGAATCGCCACTCTGGCGACGTCGGCGCGAGAGGTGCTGCGGGAATCGGACCTGCTGGTACTGGCGTTGCCGGCTCGACGCGAGATTGACCGGACACTCGAGCGATTCAGCGACGGCGAAGTGGGCGCGGATATCCGCGGCAAATTATTGTGGAATCTGCGCCCTTTGCCGGCCGCCGAGTCGGCCGACCTGTGCCGCGCGGCAGACGCCGCGGGTGCCACCTACAGAGCGGGGTCGCCCCACGCGGCCCTGGGCGCCCTTCCACCGCGCTACGACACCGCCGTGCTGCGCCAGGTGCTGCTGGCTATCTGCGGGACCTGATTGTGCCCATCGAGCCGGCCACCGCCATGCACAGGGCGAACCAGGCAAGGCTGAACGCAAAGCCGGCCGCGACATCACTGAGAAAATGCACCTGCAGCAACACTCGGCTGACGCCGATGGCGGCGACGAGCGCCGCAACGCCGGCCAGGCACGGGGTGCGCCACGCGGCCGGCAAGGCCCGCATCGCCAGGTAACAGGCAAATCCGTAGACAGCCAGCGAGGCGGTGGCGTGGCCACTGGGGAAACTCCAGCCGTCGGCATGGATATAGCCATGCGCATGCTCGGGACGCACCCGCTTGAACAGATGCTTGAAAAGCTGGTTCAGGGCCCCGGCCCCGCCGGTGATGACGGCGCAGGCAAGCGCCAGACGCCACTGCCGCCGCCACAACAGCCCGCCCGTCATTCCGACCGCAATGAGCGTGAGAAACTCCCTGTCGCCCAAGTGCGTGAACCAGGACAGCATCCAGAGGAGCGCGGGCGGCATGGAAAGACTGAGCCCTGAGGCGAGCAGGTTGTCGATGTCGATCATGGCAACGTGGCGCGCGGTCGTGATGGCGAATGCGGCAAATATGGCGCCCGCCGTGGCAGACAGGAGCCACCACGTTCGCGGCTGACATGGGGTACCGCGCCGTTCGAGGCGACGACCCAGGCCCCAGGCTGCCATTCCCGCCATGCCGGGAACGGCAAGGAACACCAGGAACGGATGGGTGGCGATCCAGTTGACGAGAAGTTCCATAAGCGCTGGCCGTGGTGAGACGGATCGTTATACACGAGCGGGACCATCGGGGGCGGCATGCCCGGCCGATCGCCTTGCGGCAGCGGGGCGGTCGGAACGCCGGCTGCGCCCCCGGGATCACGCGAGGCCGGGACCGCATGCACCGCCCCCCTATGCAGCATCCGCGGGCGCGCCGCCCCGGTGGCGCCGGGATGCGGCACGCGGCTTCAGCCAGTGTGCTGCAATTCCAGCGGCTGCTCGGCGACACAGCGGAACTCGCCGGAATCGCCGGCGTAGTCCCAGCGCTGCACCGAACAGGCGCGCACGGCCCTGTCGGGCGGGTACTCGATCACATTCACCGAGTTGGGCACCCCGCCGCGCAGTCGCCGCGACACCGCCGTGCCGGCCTGAATGGCCCAGGCACGCCGTGGCACCGGGTCGGCCGCGCCATGAACGGGAATCACATAAGGCAAATGGATGTGCCCGCCGAGGATCAGGTCGGCGCCAGCATCAACCCAGGCCGGCACCGCGATTTCGCGGCCGATGAGCAGATTGGCCTTGTCGCTTTCGACGACCGCCCTGACAGGATGATGCAACAGGACCACCCGCAGGCTTTCGGGATTCGAGGCGCGCAGGCGTTGTGCGACCCGGCGTATCTGTCCGGCCGTCACCTGCCCATTCTTGTGACGGGCGGGCCTTGTGGAATTGACGCCGATGACCAGCAGACGATCCGTTTCGACCACCGGCTCAAGGTTGGCGCCGAGCGCCCGACGGTAGCCGCGATAGGGGTCGAACAGGCGAGCAACCAGGTTATAGAGAGGAAGGTCGTGATTGCCGGGTACGGCCAGCACGGGCCGCTGCAGCGCCTGAACGAAACGCCGCGCGGATGCGAACTGGGCGCGCCGGGCGCGCTGCGTGACATCGCCACCCAGCAGCACCAATTCAGGCTCGAGGCGATGCGCCATCCGCAGGAGCCCCTGGACCACCGCATGGTCTTCGCACCCGAAGTGGGTGTCCGAGATGTGCAACAGCCGGGTCATTCGGGATCCGCGCGCAGCGGCTCGGGCGGCACCAGCAAATGCAGCGGCTGCGGCGAAACGGAAAACTCGAGCGGGGTCTGGACCCAGGTGATTTCGCCGTCCAGCGCAACCTTGACCCGCCGGCGGCCCCGCCCCACCCGCACGGTGAGCTGGTCGAACCCGAAGCTGAATACGTTGTCGGCCTCTCCAAGCCGACTGAGCATGCCGCGCAGCAACAACCCATATAGCGCCAGCGTACCCACCGGCCTGGTACCCATGGCCACCAGCCGGCCCCGCTCGAGCTCATCGGCCTCGTCAATGCCGATCTGGTGCAACTGCAGGGCATTGTTACCCACCACAATGGTGGGCGTTCGCAGCTGGCGGGTCTGCCCTTCGTGTTCGAGCTGGAGTGTGAGCTGGCGATGCGCCCGGGCCAGCGTCACCAGCGCCGACCAGACGGCCACCACCCGCCGGCGGCCATAACGCTGCTTATATGCTTCACGATCTTCGAGCAACTGGGGATACAGCCCAAGGCTGGCATTGATCAGGAACAGGCGGCCGTTCAGCAGCCCGACCTGCACCGGCTGCGGCGTGGCCGCGATCAGTGCGCGAGTCGCCGCCTCGGTGTCTTGCGAGATGCCATAGGTGCGACCGAAATAGTTGAAAGTGCCCTGCGGCAGGATGCCGAAGGGTAATCCCGTGGCGAGCACTTCCTGTGCGACCGCGCTGAGCGTGCCGTCGCCCCCCACGGCAACCACGGACCCTGCCTGACTACGGGCCTGGTCGACCGCGGATCGAGCCGCAGCAGGTAGCTGGCGGCCTTCGCGGACGGCAATCAGTTCGTACGTGCGGCCGGCCTCGTCCAGGACCTGGCGGATCGTCGCCTGCGCCTCGCGCGCGTCGACGCGGCCCGAACCCATGTTCTGCACAATGAAGAATGGACCCGCGCCGGTGGCTGGAGGAGGCGTCATGCCACAAAGATAGCTGGCAATGCCCCCGCCGGCAAGCAGCGCGTGCGGCGCTAGAATAATGGGCCAGGCTTCACCTTGATCAGCAGCTCCGTGCCGAACCGCGACGCCCCATTCAGCTTCAGGACCATCGCCGTCCCGGCATTCGGCCCGTCCGTCCTCTACGGCGTCAGCAACGGCGCCATCCTGCCCGTCATCGCCCTGACCGCGCGCGAACTCGATGCCTCGGTAGCCACCTCGGGCCTGATCGTGGCATTGATCGGCATCGGCTCGCTGGTGAGCAACATACCGGCCGCCATGATCACGTCCCGACATGGGGAACGCAAATCGATGATGGGGGCCGCAACACTGAGCGTGCTGGCGCTCCTGTTGTGCATCTTCGCCCTCAATGCCCTCATGCTGGCCGTGGGCGTTTTCTTTATCGGCATGGCTTCGTCTGTGTTCATGCTTGCCCGGCAAAGCTACATGATCGACGCCGTACCCTTGCACATGCGCGCCCGCGCACTGTCGACATTGGCAGGCACCATGCGGATCGGCGTGTTCGCCGGGCCGTTCGCCGGCGCGGCACTGATTCACTTCATGGGGCTGCAAGGCGCGTACTGGATCGCGATCATCGCCATGGCAGGCGCGGGTTTGATCGCCCGCTTTGCTCCCGACATGACGCCTCCCGAGCGCCGCGATGCCGCGACGCAGGCCAAGCCGAGGATGCTGGATGTCGCGCGCGGCCACCTGCGAGTCTTCCTGACGCTGGGCCTCGGCATCCTGCTGGTCAGCGCCGTACGCAGCTCACGCCAGGTCGTCATTCCCCTCTGGGCCGACCACCTGGGCATCAGCGCCACCGCCACGTCGATCATCTACGGCCTGGTGGCCGCTATCGACATGTCGGTGTTCTATCCGGCCGGCACGCTGATGGACCGGCGTGGAAGGCTATGGGTGGCGGTGCCTTGCACCCTGCTGATGGGTTTCGCGCTGATCGGCACTTCGCTGACCACGGGCCTGGTTGGGTTCATTGCGGTATCCATGCTGCTGGGCATGGGTAACGGCATCGGGTCGGGCATTGTCATGACCTTGGGGGCCGACTCGGCGCCCAAAGTAGGCCGCACCGAATTCCTGGGAATCTGGCGGCTCATGGCCGACCTCGGCAGCAGCATGGGGCCCGTGCTGCTGTCGGCCATCACTGCGCTGGTCTCGCTGGCAGCTGCCGTGGCCGCGATGGGCGCGTTCGGCCTGGCTGGCGCCGCCGTCTTCTGGCACTGGCTGCCGCGCGGCAATCCGTCGACCCAAGATTTGCCGGAAGGCCCCTAGCGGCGCGGCGCTGCCCGCGGGTCCACGCATGTGGGCGCGACCGGGCGTCAGTCGTATCGGCTCGCCACATCCATCAAAGCGGGTGTACCGATGACGGCATTGAGCTGGTCGAAATCCAGCATGTGGTCGCGCCAGGGCACGGTCGTGCCGTGCTGCCGCAAACTTGCGTAATAGCCTTGCAGCGTATGCGCCACGGCGCGCGCCGTGCCGCCCGGGAATATGACGATGCGAAAGCCGCGGGCCGCCAGCGCATCGGCGCTCTCGATCGGGGTCTGGCCGCCTTCGACCATATTGGCCAGCAAGGGCACACGCGATGCGAATCGCTCGCAGGCGGCATCCAGTTGCGCGGGTGAGCGCAGCGCTTCGATGAAAATTGCGTCGACGCCGCATTCCAGATAACGCTCGGCGCGGTCGAACGCGGCGTCGAGGCCCTCGACGGCCAGCGCGTCGGTGCGGGCCAGAATCAGGGTGGCATCGGACTGGCGTGCATCCAGGGCCGCGCGCAGTTTGCCGCACATCTCAGCGGCCGGCACCACCGATTTGCCCGCCAGGTGTCCGCAGCGCTTGGGGAAACCCTGGTCTTCCAGCTGGATCATGGTCGCACCCGCGCGCTCGAAACCGCGCACCGTGCGCTGGACGTTCAGCGCATTGCCAAACCCCGTGTCGCCATCCACGATAACCGGACGGCTTACCCGTTCGGTTATGCGCGCCAGGACGTCTTCGACCTCGGTATAGGTGGTGAGCCCGACGTCGGAACGGCCCAGACGCGAATAGGCGATTGAGGCGCCCGACAGATATAGCGCGTCGAAGCCGGCCTGCTCGGCGACGAGTGCCGACAGTGCGTCGTAGACGCCCGGCGCCAGCAAGGCGGGGCCGGAGGCGAGACGATTCTTCAATGTACGTTCGGACATCATGCACTCAGGGGGTGACGAGTGAGCGAACCATCGGCCAGGCGGCGCTTCAACTGAGGCAACAGGCCCCCCGCCCGCACCATGTCGAGCAGAAAGGGCGGTACCGGGTCGCACGTCAGGGACGTTCCGTCGGATCGGTGGATCCGGCAATTGGGCAGATCGATCGCGACCTGCTCCCGTTCGGAGATTTCGCCCGCGCGATCGCAAGTCAGAAGCAGCAATCCCACATTGAACGCGTTGCGAAAGTACAGTCCGCTGAAGCTGGGCGCGATGACGGCGTGCACGCCAAGCTGCACGAGCGCCGCGGCGGCCTGTTCGCGAGAAGATCCGATGCCGAAATTGCGACCCGCCACCAACACGTCGCCCGCCCTCACCCGGGCCGCGAATTCGGGCCGAATGCCTTCGAGGCAATGACGAGCGATTTCGTCGATGCTGAATTTCATGTAGGCGCCGGGGGCCAACTGGTCGGTGTCGATGTCGTCGCCCACGCGCCAGACTGTGTGAGTGATAGTCATGCCAGAAACTCGCGCGGATCGGTGATTTGACCAGTCAGCGCCGAGGCGGCGACCGTGTACGGCGATGCCAGGTAGACCTGGGCCGTAGATGCGCCCATACGTCCCTTGAAATTCCGGGCAGTGGTTGCGATGACGTTGACGCCTTCGGGAATAGAGCCGCCATAGCCGGAACAGGCTCCGCACGACGTCGGCAACAGCGTGGCGCCGGCCTGCAGCAATTCGGGCAATATGCCTTCCTGATGGGCCGCGGCCTGATCGCGTTGACTGGCGGGAGCGACCATCAAGCTGACGCCCGCTGCCACCTTGCGGCCCTGCAGGACGCGCGCGGCAGCGCGCAGATCGTCAAGCTTGGCGCCCGTGCAGGCGCCTATGTACGCGACCTGCACCGGCACATTCTCGTATGCCTGTACGTCGGATGCGTTAGCCGGGCTGTGCGGCGCCGCGACCTGGGGCGCCAATGCGGCGGCATCGAATTCATGCAAGTGCGCAGGAGCGCCCGGATCGGACTGCCAGTGCGCAACGTCCAGGCCGGTCACGCCCGCCTGGCGCAAATATTGTTCGGTCGTTTGATCGGGCGCCACCAGCCCTGCCTGCGCGCCCAGTTCCGCCGACATGTTCGACAGGGTCATGCGCTCTTGCATGGACAGCGCCCGAACCGCCTCGCCACAGAACTCGACGGCTTGATAGCGGCCGCCATTCATGCCCAGGCGGCCGATCATGTGCAGCATCATGTCCTTCGCGCTCAGGCCCGGGCCCAGACGCCCGTTCCAGCGCATCATCAGCGTCTCGGGGACGCGCATCCAGATTTCGCCGCTGGCCACCACGCCCAGCATTTCGGTACTGCCCACTCCGAACATGTACGCGCCGAAGGCGCCGCCCGTGGGCGAATGCGAATCGCCGCCCACGCAGAACATGCCCGGCCTGATGTGCCCGTGTTCAGGCACGACGACGTGGCAGATGCCTACCGAGTCATAGACGTGCGGAAGCGCCTGTTCGAGCGCCCATTCGCGTGCAATGCGCACGATACGGCGCGATTCGTCATCGGCCTCGGGCACATAGTGGTCCAGCACCAGCACGACTTTGGAGCGGTCCCACAGCCCGGTACCCAGTTCCTCGAGCATGGGCTTGAGCCGGCGAGGACCGCTGGAGTCATGGAACATGGCGAGATCCACCTTGCATGTCACGATATCGCCAATGCGCACCGTGTCGCGGCCGGCCGCGGCGGCCAGCAGCTTCTGGGCGAGTGTCTGTGCAGTCACGACAAGACCTCCATCATGCGCATTCGCCGACAGGCGTCGCCGCAGGCAGCCATGTTGGCTGGCCAGGCATGTCGTGAGCCTGCATGTTCATACGGTATTCGTAGCGGTCAGGACGGTATTGCGCCTGCAGCCATTCCACCGGCCGCCCAGACGTGTCGCGAACCAGGCGATGCAGGGAAAGCAACGCCGCCCCCACCGGCACGTCGAGCAATTCCGCCACCCCAGGCTCGGCCAGCACCGCGGAAATGGCCTGCTCCGCGCCGGCCACCCTCACGTCCAGATCGCGAAAAATCGCGAGCAAGGGTTTCGACGCGAGGTCTTCTCGCCGGATACGGCAGCCGATCTCGTCGGGCACGAAGGTGGTCAGGTGCGAGAACGGCAACCCGTGGTGACTGCGTACCCGCACGGAACGCTGTACCAGGCTGCCTGCCGCAAGCTCAAGGCGGGCGGCAAGCTGACCGGTGGCCGGCAAGGTGTCGAGCTCGATCAATCGCACCTGGGTCTGCATGCCCATGCGGGCAAGATGCGCCATGAGGCCGTCGAGGTCGGAACCCTGCTGGGCCACCGGCACTGCCGTGGGTCGCGCGGCATACGTGCCCCTGCCCTGCCGACGCTCGATCAGGCCTTCGGCCTCGAGCAGGTCGAGTGAACGCCGGATAGTCAGGCGCGACACCCCATATTCGGCGGCCAGTGCGTTCTCGCCCGGCATGGCGACCTCATAGGCAAAGCCGCCTGCCCACAGCCGCTGCTTCAGCAGCAGGTACACCTTGTGGTAAAGCGGAAGCGGGCTGTCGGACACGTGAGGCTCCAGTGAGGGGATCAGTCGACGGTGGCGCCCGTGTATTTCACGATCTCGGCGTACCGCTCGATGTCCTGGCGCACGAACGCGTCCAGTTCTTCCGGGCTGCTGCTGACCGCGGTGGCGGCTTCCCGCTCGAGCAGTTGACGAAACTCAGGCGTATCGACCGCCTTGCGCGCCGCGGCATTGAGCGTGGCAAGCGTGTCTGCGGGCAGTTTGGCCGGGCCGAAGAGGGCGAACCATGCATTGGACTCGAAACCCTTGATGGTATCGCCGATAGGGGGCACACCGGGGAACTGAGCCAGTGGTTTCGGGCTGCTGACGCCCAGCGCCTTGAGCGCCCCACTCTTGATGGAGGGCATCGCATTGAGCGAACTGGCGAACATCATGTCGACCTGCCCCCCAAGCAGATCGGTGATCGCGGGGGCGGTGCCTTTGTACGGCACATTGAGAATATCCATGCCGGTGAGCATTTTCATACGTTCGCCCGCCAGGTGCAGCGACGAGCCGATGGCGCCCAACGCCATGGTGTATTTACCCGGATTGGCCTGCACCAGCGTTACGAACTCGGCCATGGATTGGGCCGGAAAATCCTTGCGCGTGACCAGCACGCTGGGCACATTGGCCAGCATGCTGATGGGCGTGAAATCGCGTACGGGATCGAATGGCAGGTTGCGGTATAGCGACGCGTTGATCGAGAAACTGGTGAACGTCACCAGCAGAGTGTTGCCGTCGGGGTTGCTCTTGGCCACGTAGTCGGCCGCGATATTGCCGCCGGCCCCCGGCTTGTTCTCGACCAGCACGGTGCGCTTGAGATCTTTCCCCATGTGCTGCGCGATGCTGCGCGCCACGGTGTCGGTAGTGCCCCCAGGAGGAGCGCCAACCACGAGTTTGATAGCGTTGCTTTGCGCCCATGCGGCCGACAGCGGCAACGCCAGCGCTCCGGCTATGCCGCACGCAGCGGCCACGCGTATAAGTCCGTACATCGGCTTGTCTCCTGATCTGTTGTATTGATGACAGTACAAGTATACGTAACACCAAGGCGTCGCCGCAAGCCTGCCGCTTCGCGCCCAGGAGTGCTGACGAGACTGCTATGGAAAATAAGCCCGGACCGTCACCGGCCGGGCGTTCGTGCGCCGCAGGGCGGCGCGCCGCTTCAGCAGACGTCGCGCGCTCTGTCGGCCTCGTGCATGGCCAGTCGGAACAGCATCAGCACACAACCGAGGAGGCCCGTTCCCGCCAGCGCCCAGCCGTATGGCTCGCCCAATTGCGGCACCGCCCACAGCGGTGCCGCCAGTCCTGCAAGCGGCGCCACGGCCATACACCCCCAGAAGACTTTGCGGCCGGGGTCGCCTCGCGGCACGCGGCCGCGTGAGTGAATCGCCCTGGAGGCGGCACGCGCCTTTGCGGCACGCGCCCGTTCGAACTCTACGTACACCACTGCCATAAGCCCCTCCTGGCTTAGTCCGCCGGGCAAGCTGCCAGGGCGGGTTCCGCCGACCGGCTGGGTCGCCGGGCTGTGCCGCCCGGTCCACCAGCTATCGGCGGGTTGTCTCAACTGTCGTTACCGCTATGGATACTCTGATAAGCCGCGCGGCGCAATTGGGTTTTGCCTGGCCCGCCTTCAACGCGCGCGATGTCACAGCCCACTGCGGGGCAATGGACGCAATTGGCGTACCCGCAGCCGAGTCAGAATGCCACGGCCGCACCGCCCGAAATCGAGCGGCTGGCTTCGCGGCATCGCTCGCGCAGATCTTCGCCCAGCGCCTGCAGCGACGAGGACGTGAACTGAGCAGAAAAGGTCTCGACGTTGCCCAAGAAACTCGTGCTGCGCGACAGCCTGCCCCGCAACCCGTCGGGCAAGGTGCTCAAGCGAGAACTGCGGCGCGAGTTGGCGGAACAGGCGCCCGACTGAGCGCCGTTGCCGTCTGGCGGGGATTATTTCAAGGCCGAGTAGGCGGTGGGCGCCAGGAACTGGTTCTCGATCCGTTCGACGATGATTTTCTCTGCTTCGCTGGCCGCCCGCTTCTCGATCCATTCGGGGTCCGACTGAAAGGCGTTCCACTTCTGTTCGCGCTCGGCCAGGCTATCCCACTTCAGCAGATAGGTGAGCGACTGGTTCGTGGGTCCGGCAAGCGTGGTCCAGAAACCGATTGGTTCGATGCCATGCTTCTTGAAGAAGCCCAGCGTGGAGGTGGTGAAGCGCTCGTGCAGGGCGGGCAGACGGCCCGGCGCGCAGTGGTAGACGCGTAGCTCGACAATCATCGTGGCCCCCCTTCAGCCGGCCGCGCCAGTACTGCTGGCGTAGTCCTGCTCAGAGACTTCTTCCTGCCAGTTGCTGGCGCCGATCGAGGTGGCCACGTGAATCATGTAAGTGTCGGCGGCCGCACCATGCCAGTGGCGCTCGTTGGGCGGAATCCAGACCACATCGCCCTGCCGGATCGACTGCGCCGGTTGGCCCTCGGCACAGATCCAGCCGCGTCCGGCCGTGACCTGCAGAATCTGGCCCAACTCGTGCGTGTGCCAATAGGTACGCGCTCCGGGCGAGAAGAACACCGAATTGATCGTGACGTTGTCCGTCGTCGGCATGATGGGGTCACCCCACACCACCCCGGTGAACGTTGAACTGCGTTGTTCCGAAACCTTGCCTTCTGCCCTGCCATGAAACACTTTCATTGGATAGTCTCCTGCTTTCAAGTCTTCAGACGGACGCCACCGCTTACATCACCGATGGCGTCCACGACACGATTACTGATCTGGTCTCCGTAGCCCAGGGCCGTGGCCAGGCCAAAGCACGACAGCGGACCAGCCGCATTCAGCGACGCCACGCCCAGCTCGCGGGCCATGTCCACGTACAGCACGACATCTTTGGTCATTAGCTTGCTGGTGAGCCCGCCCTCGAGATAGTTTCCATCGACGATGTGAGGGAAACGGTTCAGCGTGGCGAAGTTGACGCCGCTGCTGCTGTTGAGCACTTCCAGCAAGCGATGCAGATCCAGGCCGGCCTGCTTGCCGGCAACCATGACCTCCGCGGTCGCGGCCAGACTCACGGCATTGAGAAAATTATTCAACAGCTTGGTGGCGTGCCCGGCGCCGCTGGCGCCCATGTGGAGCACTTTGCTGCTGAAGGGCGCGAACACCCACTGCAAGGATTCCACCGTGCCGGCGTCGCCGCCCACCATGAGCGTCAGCTTGCCTTGCTCGGCGGCGGCGGCGCCGCCCGAGACGCCCGCGTCAATGAACTGCACGTCGCGTTGCGCAAACAGCCCGGCCAGCCGCTGGGTGGAACTGGCCGCAGCCGTGCTCAGATCGACGATCACCTGCCCGGGGCGGCACAAGTCCAGGAGGCCCTGCGGCGCCTCCACCACGGCCTCGACCACCCGGCTATCGGGCAGGGACAGCAGCACGACATCGGCGTAGTCCACCGCCTCGCGAAGCGAGCTTGCGGATTGCGCCCCTGCGGCGGCAGCCCGGCTCGCATCGGTGTCATAACCACAGACGGCGATGCCGGCACCCACCAGGCGGCGCGTCATGCGCCCCCCCATATTGCCCAGCCCGATAAAACCCACCCGATCCTGTTGAGCCATGACAGCACCCTAGGCGTTGGCGGCTTCTGCCTCGTAGGCGCTGATCGCCTGCGATGCGACGCGGAAGGCACCCAGGCCGACCGGAACGCCGCAGTACACCGAAGCCTGCATCAGCACGGCGCGGATTTCGTCTTTTGTGACGCCATTCCGCAGTGCGCCCTTGACGTGCGCGGCAAGCTCGTGATGCTGGCTCATGGCGGTGAGTATGGCCAGGTTCAACATGCTGCGCGTCTTGAAAGACAGTGTCGGGTCGCCCCAGATCTCGCCCCAGCAGTACTCAGTGACGAGCTTCTGCATCGGCCTGTTGAAATCGTCGGCCGCCGCCCACGATTTGTCGACGTGCGCGGCTCCCAGCACCCTTCTGCGGTTGTCCAGGCCTTGCTCGAACTGATCATTGTTTTCCATGCTGATTCCTTTTGCCTGCGGCGCAAGCGGCTCGTCAAATTCAATAATACAATAATTCAATATTCTCTCTAGACGGTATGCGATGTGCGCGGGCTCGCCCCGCGCACGTTTTTATTGCTTGCCCGGCCAGATCGGTTGCGCGATGGCCACATCTTCCGGAAACACCGTGACGGGCACGCCGTCCTGCCACTGGATCACAGTCAGCGTTGCACCGACCCGATGCCCGGCTTCATCGAACTTGAGTTCGCCGCCCGGGAAATATGGGGTCTTGCCCTCATCCAGGGTACGCATGGCCTGCGCCACGGACTCGCGATCGGCCTTGCCGGCCTTCTCCAGTGCGGCTTTGATGATCCACATGTCGCCGTAGGTCGAAATGGCGTTCTGGGTCATCCAGGGCTCGTTGTATTCGGCCTTCATGCGCTGGATCAGCGCCTCTTGACCCTTGGCCCCCCAGTTGGCCACAGCGGACATCACGCCGTTGATCAGTTGCGGGCTGACCGTATTGAGCACATCCGGTTCTGCAATGGCGATGCCAAACGAAATCACAGGCACGCGCACGTTGGTCTCGTTCATCTTCTCGAGTATGAGTTTTGCGTCGGAGATCACGGTGGGCAAGAAGAACACCAGATCCGGCCGACGCGACCGTACCCGCTGAATCAGCGACGAGGCATCGGAAAGCGGTGGAGTGAACGTCTCATCGACGACCAGCTCCAGCTTGTTCTTGGCCAGCAGCCCGTCTTTCATGGCTTTTACCGATGAAAGCGATGCGGCGGTGTTGTCGGTAATAATGGCCACGGTCTTGGGACGCTTGCCCGAGGCCTTTTCCGCCAGGTCCAGAATCATCGGCAAGGCCAGGTCGGCCTGGCGCCCGGCGGTGGCCGAAGTCTGAAAGATGTACTTGAATCCGCGTGCCGTGATCTGGTCGGAATACGAAAGGGTCAGCATCGGCAGGCGCGCGCGTTCGGTCACTTCGGTCACGGCGAGCGTGAAAGAGCTCAGATAGGCGCCGGTGCCCGCGACCAGGTCAGGAAAATCCGCCACCATGCGCTGGGCGGCGCTCTTCGCCTTCTCGGTTGAGTCGCCCGAATCCACTACCACCAGTTTCAGCTTGGCGCCGCCCAGGGCCTTGATGCCGCCCTGCGCATTGATATCTTTCACGGCCATTTCCGCACCCATGCGCATCACCTGGCCGGGGCGCGCATAAATGCCCGACATGGGCGCGATCAGACCCACACTCACCGGCGCGGGTTCTGCAGCACTGGCGGGGCCTGCGCCCGACGACAGCCAGCCCGCCAAGGCGGCCGCCAACGCCAGGTACTTTATCGATCGGATGTTCATGATTGTCTCCTCTTGTCCGCTTGCGCGGCGGTTCTTGCCGGCTTACATGCCGAGATACGCGCGACGGACCCGGTCGTCCGCCTGCAACGTTTCGTGGGTGCCTTCCAGAACCACGCGCCCGGTTTCGAGCACGTAGCCGTGATCGGCAAACTGCAGCGCCTCGGCGACGCGCTGCTCTACAAGCAGAATGGTCAGCCTGGCCTCGCGGCGTATGTCTATCAGGCGATCAAAGATGAAATCCGCGATCGCGGGCGACAAGCCCATGGAAGGTTCGTCCAGCATCAGCAAACGGGGCGACGATGCGAGGCCGCGCCCGATGGCCACCATCTGTTGCTCGCCTCCGGACAATGTGCCGGCCAGTTGACGGGCCCGCTGCTTGAGCACGGGAAACCACTCGTAGATGCGGGCCAGATTGCGTTCCCAGTCGCGGCGGCCGGATGCGGTATAGGCGCCCATTTCCAGGTTTTCGAGCACAGTCATCGACGCGAAGACCTGACGACCTTCCGGCACGTGGGCAATGCCCAGATGGGGCCGTTGTGAAGCCGGCACGGCCAGCAAGTCCTTGCCGTCGTATCGGATGGCCCCGGACATCGTGGCCACAGTGCCGGAAACCGTCTTGAACAAGGTGCTCTTGCCGGCGCCGTTGGGGCCGACGATAGACACGAACTCGCCCTCGCGCACCTTGACCGATATGCCGTTGAGCACCGGCAAGGCCGAATAACCGGCCACCAGGCTGTCGATTTCAAGCAGCATTTTTCGCGCTCCATTTCTTGCCCAGGTAGGCCTCGACCACCCGCGTGTCCTGCGTAATGGACTGGGGATCGCCCGTGGCGAGCACCACACCGTGATCGAGCACAACGAACTCGTCGACCAGCCTCACCATGGCCTGCATGGTGTGTTCGATGATGACGATCGTGATGCCCTCTGCCGACAGGCTGCGTATTGCGGCGACCACATCGTCGACCTCACCCTGCCCCAGGCCTGCCAGCGTCTCGTCCAGCAGCAGCAGCTCGGGCTGGCCCGCGACCGCGCGGGCCAGCTCCATCAGACGGAGCTGGCGCGTCGTCAGCACAGAAGCGACACGATCGGCACAGTCGGCCAGGCCGACGCGTTCGATGGCCTGCGCGGCCAGCGCCTCGGCCTCGGATTCGCTGCGGGCCTTCACGTAGGCGCCAATCCTGACGTTCTGCGCCACGGTCAGCCGCATGAACGGACGCATGACCTGGAAAGTGCGCCCCACCCCTGCCGCGCAAAGCACATGAGGCTTGCGGCCCGCCATGTCGACGCCCTTGAATACCACCTGCCCCGTGTCGGGTTTCAGGAAGCCGTTCAACAGATTGAACAGGGTAGTCTTGCCGGCGCCGTTCGGCCCGATGATGCCCAGGATCATTCCCTTGCGCACCTGGAAGCTGACGTTGTGCACCGCCTTCAGTCCGCCGAAGCTGCGGGACAGGCCCTGTACATCGAGCACCACCTCGTCGCTGGCTGGGCGGCGCCGCGGCATCGGCGCCGCTGCGGTGGCGGCGAGTACATCTGCCGTCGGATATGGCTCGGCGCCATGCTCTGCTCGCGCCTGTGCGTTTGCTTGCGGTTGCCGCAATGCACCGCGCCGCAGTAAGAAGTCACGGGTCTTCCAGAAAACCCCTTCCGGGGCCGCGAGGATCACCACGATGATGGCAATGCCGAGGATCACACCCTGGATACCGGGGTACGCGGCACCCAGTTCGGCGTGCAGGATTTCGCCCAGGGGAATCAGAATCGCCGCGCCGATGATGGGCCCCCACACCGTGCCCACGCCGCCGAACATCGTGACTGTCAACGCCTGCGCCGACACCAGCATGCCGAACACGGATATGGGAGTCACCACCAGCAGCACCACGGCATAGAACGCGCCCGTAGCGCCCGCGATTGCGCCGCTGAGCGCGATCGCCTTGAGTTTCCAACGCAGCGTATCGATGCCTGCCGCCTCGGCTGCCGCTTCGTTCTGCTTGATGGCAATGAGCGCCATGCCGAAGCGGGTGCGCTCGACATAACGGGTCAGCATCACGAACAACAGCAGCATCGCCATGGCCACCACGGTATACAGCCAGGGGTTCGAGAACTGCATATACCGCGCGGGATGGTCGCGCACCATGGGAAACGTCACTTCCTGGTATCCCAGCCACTCGAAGACATACAGCAGGGCAAGCGGATAGGCCAGCATGGCCAGCGCGAAGTAGTGCCCGCGCAGCCGGAACGTGGGCAATCCCACCAGCAGGCCCGCTACTGCCCCGATGACTCCCGACAGCGGGATCATCAGCCATGGCGACAGGCCCAGATTGATCTGTCCCAGCACCGCCGCATAGGCGCCCAGGCCGAAGAACGCGGCGTGGCCGAACGACACCAGCCCGGTGTAGCCGCTCAGCATGTTCCACGACAGGCCGAAGCATGCCCACACCAGCACCAGCGTGAAGATGAGCTGGTGATAGGAGTTGTCGACCAGCAGCGCTGCGCCCAGGTAGGCGGCCCCAGCCGCCAGCATGATCAGGAATGTGCGCATCGATTTCATCAGGTCCGCTCCGCGACGCGGCCGAAGAATCCCTGCGGCCGGAGAATGACGATCAGCAGAAAGAAAACGAAGATGGCTGCGTTCTGCAACTGCGTGGGCAACACCAGGCTGGACAACTGCTGGACCAGGCCGATGACCATGCCTCCCCAGAACGCGCCCAGGATGCTGCCTATGCCGCCCAGCACGACACCGGCATACATCACGATGACGAACTCCAGCCCGACGAAGGGATGAAAGGGGTAATTGGTGGCCAGGAGACCGCCGGCCAGAGCCGTGATGCAGGTTCCCAGGGCGAATGCGATGCGATAGGCGCCGTCGACATCGATACCCATATACGACGCGGCGACCGGGTTGTCGGCGGCCGCCCGCAGCGACTTGCCCAGGCGGCTATGACCCACTGCCATCGCCAGTGCCACGATGGCCGCGACGGAAATCAGCGCGGCAATGCCCCGCCCCTTATTGACGAAGACGCTGACGAAGTCGCCCCATAGCGGCCCGATTTCCCAGGCGCTGCTCGACAGCGGTGTGCGTATGGATTCGAGCTCCGGGCCGAACAGCATCATGGCGCCGTTCTGCAGCACGAGTGCAATGCCCAGAGTCAGGATCAGCTGCGCATAATGGCCCTCGCCCTCGAGGCTGGCCGTCCTGCCGCCGGTGACGCGGGATATCAGCAGGCGGTGCACCAGGTAGCCCACGCAATACATCACGGGCAGGGCCAGCAGCATGGACACATAGGGGTTCAGCATCGACCCCGCCATGCCAAGGCCGGCCAGCAGCACGAAGAAAAAATAGGTGACATACATGCCGAGCATCATGAAGTCGCCCTGGGCAAAGTTGATCACGCGCATGATCCCGAAGATCATCGCGAGGCCTACGCACATCAGGCCGTAGATGCCGCCTACGAGCAGCCCCGCAGCCAGCGACTGCAGGAATGCTTCCAGATGAATTTGCAGTTCGGTCATATCTGCTTCCTTGCTGTAGAGTCAGTCCGCACGCGCCGCGCACAGGCGCGGCAGTTCGCCCGCGTCGGCAACTTCTTCGAACTCATCGACCAGCGTTTCGATCCGCGCCACTGTGCCGGCGTCCAGCACCGTTTCTGCGGCCTGCCGGAATCGGGTACGAATCAACGCCTCATCCGCCGCCACGACATCGTCCAGCGCGACGCTGACGCTGTTGCCGTCCTCCAGCTGCAGCCTCACTCGGGCCCCCTGGCGAGCCGGGAACGCGGCGCTGTAGCCGGCGTCGGCGCGAATCGTCGTGACGGCCACCAGCCGGGCGATCTCGGGATCGTGCAGATCCTGGTAGTTGCTTTCGGAGATGGCGCCTCGGGCGAGCGTGGCTGCCACGCCGAACGGGATGCTCATCTTGGCCTGCAGGGCGTACTGGAATGGCCCGGCAGCGGCGCAACCGGGGTATGACACCGCAGCCTGGGTAGTCTCGACGCACACCTCGACGATGCGGCGGCCCTGGGCTTCACGCACCGCCATCAAGGCCGCCTGGCACGGTGTCTGGGCAAAATTGCAGGCAGGCGCAGGTTTGTTGAAGACGTATTCGATTTCAACCGTTCCGTCCGCGAACAGTCGCACGCCCCCTGGCATGGGCGCACGCGCGTAGGCGTGAAAGAAGCCGGCATCGCCTTCCAGAATGGTCGCTGAACCCTGCGCGCCGCAGCGCGCCAGTTCCAGGCAGGCCCAGGCATTACGCACGGCGAAGCCGGGATGAAAATACATCTCGCTGCCTCCGGTATGCGCCCATTCGTTCAGGCCTGCGCAGCAGTTGCCGGCAAGCGCCAGCGCATGGCGCGTGCGGGTCGCGTCCAGTCCATAGAGTCGCGCGCCCACTATCGTGGCAGCGAAAGGGCCGACCAGTCCGGTGGGCCGGAACAGGCGAGCGAGCGCAGGGGTGATGATGGCCCGCCCCAGCCGCGCCCCGACCTCATATCCGACCACGGCGGCATGCAGCAACTGTTGCCCGGTCACCCGCTGCTGCTGCGCGACCGCCAGCGCCATTGGCCACACCACCACGCCCAGGTGCGCCACGCTGCCAGCGTGCATGTCTTCGCGCACCAGTCCGTGTCCGGCGACGGCATTGGCAAACGCGGCCGCGTCCGGTTGCCGCGGGCCGGCGCGGCCGATCACGTGCGCTCCGCCGGCGGCAGGCCGGGCCAGGGCCGCGGCCTGTTCGCTCCAGGGCAGCGGCAGCGCCTCGAGTGCGCACGATAGGTAGTCCAGCAGGCAGAGCCGGGCTCGCGCCATGGCACTTACACCGAAACGGTGCTCGGCCAGCCCGTCTCGGGTCAATTGATCCGCGGCGCTGGCGACCGGTATGACTTTGGAGTCGAACACGGGAATCCGGCCTCGCGTCAGTAGCCCATGACTGTCATGGCCCCATCGATCTTCAGCGTCACGCCGGCGACGGACGCGGCTTCGTCCGAGGCCAGGAAGACAGCCGCGGCGCCGATATCCGTCGCTTCGGCCAACCGGCGCAACGGCGTGCGCGCCCGGCGGGTCTCCCATCCCTGGGCGTCTATCACCGAGCTTGCGCCTGGCGTGACCACAGGCCCCGGGGCCAGCGCGTTCACGCGTATGCGTTGAGGCCCAAGTTCAACAGCCTGCTGGCGCGTCAACGTGTCGAGCGCGCCCTTGATGCAGCTGTACACCGAGGCATTCTTGATCGCCACCGAAACCGCGACAGATGACAGATTGATGACCGCCCCACCGCCGCGCGCCACCAGGTGCGGCGTGGCGGCCTGCAGGCACCACAGGGCGCCTTTCAGGCCCACGTCTATCATCTTGTCGACCACCGGCTCCGGCATGTCGGTCAGCAAGCCGTAGTGGAAGTACGCGGCGTTGTTGACCAGTATGTCCAGCCCCCCTGCCTGCACGACATATCCGTCGATCGCCGCGCACACGGCCGCCCGGTCCGACACATCGCACTGCAGCAGGCTGGCGCCGGGCACTGTCGCCACCGCCTGCTGCAGCAAGGACAGGTTGTTGTCCAGCATGGCGACCGAAGCGCCTTCGCGCGAAAATGCCAGCGCGATTTCCTTGCCTATACCGCCCGCGGCGCCGGTCACGACCGCGATCTTGCCGTCCAGTCTTCCCATGTCTTGCTCCGCTTGATTTCAGGGCTGCAGGTTGCGCTCTTTGACGATCTTTCCCCACTTGGCGATTTCGTCGCGCAGGTATTGCTCGGCCTCTTGAGGTGAATTCGCCACCACCTCGGTACCGTCTCGTTCGAAAAAACGTTGCATCACTGGCCCGCCCGCCACCTTGACGGCGGCGCGGCTGAGCACCTCGATCACCTCCGGTGGCGTGCCTGCGGGGGCCGCCAGAATGAACCAATTGCGGGCCTCGACGCCGGGCAGGGTCTCGGCCACCGTGGGGGTATCGGGCAAGGTGGCCATGCGTTTCGCGCCTGTCGTCGCGATCAGATTCAGGCTGCCTGCACGCACATGGGGCAACGAAGACGCCGGGTTGTCGACCATCACGTCGACCTCGCCGCTCAGCAGATCCTTGAAAGCTGCGCCCGCGCCTTTGTATGGAACCTTGGTGAATGTCACGCCCGCCTGGGCGGCGATCATTTCAGTCGCCAACGCCTGCATGCCGGTAATGCCGCTGAGCGCGACGTTGATGGGCTCACCCGCCTTGGCCATGCGCAAGAGGTCCTCGATGCTCTTGCCCTTGAACTTCTTGCTGGTCACCACGACTTGCGGCGCCGCGGCCAGTATGGTGATCGGCGCGAAATCGTTGATCGGGTGGTATGGCGCCTGCGGGTAAAAAGCCGGCGTCGTGCCGAAGGCGGCGGAACTGAGCAGCAAGGTATAGCCGTCCGGCGCAGCCCGAGCCACTTCCGCCGCGCCCGTCTGGCCCGTGGCGCTGGGCTTGTTCTCTACCACGACGGTCTGCCCAAGCTCTGCACCCAGTTCCTGCGCAAACGGACGCGTCAACGCGTCCACTCCGCCTCCGGCGGCGAAGGGCACCACGATGCGCACGGCCTTCTCGGGAAAGGCGGCATGGGCGGCCGCCGATAACGCCACACCCGTCAACGCCGCCGTCGCCACCCGCAGATAGTGTTGCCACATGATCTATGTCTCCTCGTTATATTGCTTTTCATGGCCCTCCGAGCCGCAACGCGATAGCGCGCCGCAGGCTCATCGGGGAGCTTCGAAATCAGGCCTTCACGGCCAGAGCCATCACCTGCGTCACATCGGGCAGGGTATCCATGCGCCAAACGGCATCGATCAGCGGTGCGGGGTCCCAACCCGGCCGGCTCGCGAGCGACAACGCGCGCAGCTTGTGTTCCAGTTCGCCATCGCTTAAAGGGCGCGCCGCGGATCCGCGAGCGGCTTCCACCAGGTGCGTCAGCTCGCGACCATTTCTCCAGACCAACCGGACTTGTGCCGCATCGACGGAAAAGCCTGGATCATCGTGAATCTCTACTTTCTGCCCGAGAGCCATGACGGCCGGGTCTTGCACCGAGGCATCGTCGAACTCCTGCAGGCCGGCACGCCCGCGCGTCAGCGACACGGCCACCGCATGCTGGGCGCTCACCTGGGATGCACGGCCCGTGGTGACCGCGGGACGGTCGGTGCGTTGCCGCAACAGCGGGTGCCCGGTCAGGATGACGCGCTCAATATCTCCCAGCCCGGCCTCGACCACCCGCGCGTCTGAAGCCAGCTCCAGGCACCCATCAATAACCGGGTTGAGCACGACACCGCAGGGGTATGGCTTATAGGTGTTGCACGCCAGCTGCCAGTGTTCGCCCAGATCGCGCGTTATAGCGTCGAAATCTGGCTGATCGCAGGTGACCCTGAGAAAGCCGCGCGCGCCTTCCAACGGAGTGTCCGGTCCGGCAAAGCCCTCTTGCGCCAAGAGCGCCGCCAACAACCCATTTCGGGCGGCGTTGCCCACGCTGACGCTCTTGGACATGGTGCCCAGCGTTTCAACCAGCCCGCCTGCCTGCGCCGCCGCCGAGCCCAGCGCCCATGCCAGCTGTTGCGGCCCAAGGCCCAAATGCCGCCCTGCTGCCATCGCTGCGCCGAAGACCCCGCAGGTAGAGGTAATGTGCCAGCCACGCGAATAATGGCCGGGCGACACGGCCAGGCCGATGCGGCATTCGGCTTCCACGCCCAGCACAAACGCCAGCATCAGTTGCTCGCCGCTCATCGGCCGCGCCTGCGCCAGCGCGAAAAGCGCGGGCGCAACGGGCGCGGTCGGGTGAATGATGGTGGGCTGATGGGTGTCGTCATAGTCATAGACGTTCGCGGCCATCGCGTTCAGAGCCGCGGCATTGAGCAGATCCATGCGCTCGGAACGCCCGACCAGCCCAGCCTGCCGATCGGCCGCGAATCGCCCATAGACATTGACCGCGATATCCAGCGTGGGATCTGCCGAACCGGCCATGGCCACCGCGAAGTAATTCATCAGCGACCTGCGGGCCTGGTGGCGCACGGGCTCAGGTATGTCTTCCCAGCGGCAGTCCGCGACGAACCGTGCCAAGGCTTGAGAGATACCGGACACATTGCCTGCCTGCATGGATGTTGTCTCCTGGGCCACGCTCATGCGTGGCGCTGCCGACGCTGCCAGCTTCGATCCCAGAGCTGACGCGGCTGATTTTTCGGTATTATAAACAGATTGTATGATTGAATAATCGTTTTTTTACCGACCCAATCATTCTCCCGGCAACGGATACGTACCGGGAGCGCCCCCGTAAAACAATGGCCGGCCGCGAACTCCCGCTAAAATGCGGCCAGCCAGTACACTGAATCCGACCGCCACTACGCCATCTATCGCATGAACGCTGCCGAGCTCCCTGCCGACTTCAAAGTTCCCCGCGCCGCTTCTGTGCTGCGCCATAGTGTGACCGAGAGCATCCGCAACGCCATCCTGGTGGGCCGGTTCCAGCCGGGCGAACGCCTGCCCGAGCGCGAGCTTTGCGAAATGACGGGGGTGAGCCGCACGCTGGTGCGCGAAGCCCTGCGCCAGCTCGAGTCCGAAGGGCTGATCCACGTCATTCCCCATCGAGGGCCGGTGGTCGACCGCCTCTTGCCGGAGCAGGCCGAAGGCATTTATCAGGTACGCGAAGAGCTCGAGGGCCTGGCCTGCCAGCTATTCGCCGAACGCGCGACGGATGACCAGTTGAAGTCGCTCCAGTCCGCGTTCCAGGCACTCAAGCGCGCCTTCGCACAGGGCGGCTCACTGGAGCAGCTCGCGGCCAAGAATCATTTCTACCAACAACTGCTGGACGGGGCCGGCAACGAAGCCCTGACCACCACGTTGCGGCTGTTGAATTCGCGGGTCATGCTGCTGCGATCCACGTCCATGCAGGCGCCGGGCCGCGCCAAGAAAAGCCTTGCCGAACTTGGGGCGCTGCTCGAAGCCCTGGCCGCGCGCGATGGACGCGCGGCACGCAAGGCAGGCAGCCTTCATGTACGCAGCGCGGCCCGCGTGGCAATCAAGATTCTGCGGGAAACTCAGGCCGCCACCGCCGAGTAGCCGGGTTCGACCCGATCAGCCCGGCACGCTTCACGCGGCCGGGCTTTGCTTTGCCTGCTAATACTATAATACAATCCTACCAAGCATAAACATACCCGCGGACAGCACCCGGTTCCAGGAGACAGCCCTTGACCACCGCTCCCACCCCTTTCGAGGTGTACGCCGTGCGCTATGCGCGCCACGGCGGGCGCCGCCCGGCAGACAACTACCTGGGCAGCGTTGATTTCCACGATGCCGATTCAGACCTCGACTACTACATCTGGGTGGCACGCCGGGACGATGAATGCTACGTCATCGATACCGGCTTCGATGCCGATTCGGCAAGGCAACGCGGACGCGAACTGCTGATGCGCCCGGCCGACGGCCTGGGGCTGCTGGACATCGACGCCGCGCAAGTGCGCGATGTCATCATCACGCACTTGCACTACGACCACGCCGGCACGCTGAATGATTTCCCTGCCGCTATGTTTCATATCCAGAACGCCGAGCCTGCTTATGCCACCGGCCGCTGTATGTGCCACGGCACCTTGCGCCACCCCTATTACGTTGAAGATATCGTCGCGTTCGTCCGCACTCTTTATGCGGGGCGCGTGCAATTTCACCAGGGCCAGGCCGATTTGGCGCCCGGCCTGACGCTGCATCTGGTAGGCGGCCACACGGCCGGGCTGCAGGTCGTTCGCGTCTGGACGCGACGCGGCTGGGTCGTCCTGGCATCCGATGCCACTCACCTGTATGGCAATATCGACCATGGAGTGCCATTTCCCGCGGTGTACAACGTGGGCGACATGCTCGAAGGGCATCGCATCGTGCGCCAACTGGCCGACAGTCCGGACCATATCGTGCCCGGCCACGACCCTCTGGTGATGCACCGCTATCCGGCCGCCAGCCCAGCGCTGCAGGGCAAGGTCGCTCGGCTGGATGTCGCGCCCTTGCAACTCGCATGAATGACTTCAGTCTGCGCGACCGCTGCGCCTTGATCACCGGCTCGACATCCGGCCTGGGCCTGGCTATTGCCGGACAGCTTGCCGCGGCCGGCTCACGCATCATGCTGCACAGCCTGCATGACGATGCTTCGGCCCGCCGCGTGCGGACCGAACTCGCCCGGCGGCACGGCGTCGACGTATTGCTGCGAGCCGCAGACCTGGCCGACGTAGACCAGATCGAAGCCCTGACGGAAGCCGCGCATGACGCCTTCGGCGGTATCGATATTCTGGTGAACAATGCCGTCGTGCGCCATTTTGCGCCCGCGGAAGCCCTGCCTCGCGACCATTGGGACGAAGCGCTGGCGGTCAACCTGTCGGCCGCCTTCCACCTGTCGCGCCTTTGCATCCCCGGCATGCGCGTGCGCGGGTGGGGTCGCATCATCAACCTCTCGTCTGTCTATGGTGCCCGCGCCACGCCAAACCGGGTCGGCTACATCACGACCAAGACCGCTCTCCTGGGCATGACGCGGGCGCTGGCCGTCGAAACTGCCCCGCACGGCATCACCTGCAATGCAGTGGCCCCTGGCACGGCGCCCACCCCTGCGATCGAGGCTCGCATTGCGGGGCTCGCGCGGGAGCGCGGAATCAGCGAGGAGCAGGCTCAACACGACTATCTGGCGGGGCGCCACCCCACCGGCCGCTTCGTCGCCGCGCGCAACGTCGCCGCGCTGATCGGCTTTCTCTGCGGCGAGGCCGCCGCCGACATCACCGGTGCAGTGCTTCCCATCGATGGCGGCTGGACAGCCGCCTAAACCGTGCTTTTGGAATACGGCAACCATGAACGAAAAACGCAAAGACACCCTGGGATTCGTCGGCATCGGCCGCATGGGCGCTCCCATGACCACCCGCCTGTTGCAAGCCGGCTATGACGTGGTGATATACGATCCGAATCAGCAGGCGGTCGCCTCGCTGGTAGCCGAGGGCGCGCGTGCGGCGAGCAGCCCGCGCGGTGTGGCCGACGCCGCCCGGACGGTGCTGCTGTCCCTTCCCTTGCCACAGGTCGTCACCGAGGTAGGTCTGGGCGCAGAGGGCCTCGTGCACGGCTCCGAAGTCGAGACCGTCATAGACCTGTCCACGTCCGGCCCCGAAGCGGCGGAAGCCCTGGCCGCCGGATTGCAGCAGCGCGGCATCACACTGATCGACTGTCCCGTCAGCGGCGGCGTGGCAGGTGCTCAGAAGGGCTCGCTGGCCCTGATGGTGGCGGGTGCCGATGACGCCTATCAGGCCGTGCTTCCCGTGCTGGAGGTTCTGGGGCAACCACTCTACGTGGGCCCGCGTGCCGGCATGGCCCAGACGATGAAAGTGATCAACAATCTGGTGTCGGTCACTGCCCTTGCGATCACGTCCGAAACGCTGGCCTTGGGTGTCAAGGCCGGGCTGGACCCGGACACCATGGTGCAGGTGATCAACGCAGGTTCCGGGCGCAGCAATGCGTCGGAAGACAAAATACCGAAATACGTGCTCAGTAGAAGATTCGATTTCGGCTTCGCCATCGGCCTGTCGGCGAAAGATGTACGTCTTTGCCTTGAGACGAGCGAACGCCTGGGCGTGCCCTTGCGTGTGGGCGAGGCCGTGCGTCAGCTGCTGAATGCCACGCGCGACAAATTCGGGGATCAGGCCGACATGACCGAGATCATCCGCTACGTCGAAGCCGATGCCGGCGTAGAAGTACGCGGAAAAGCGGCCGGGCAGGCCTGAACAGCCCGGCCCGGCCGCCGTCAGCTTCGGGAAGGCTGGGTTACTTTCGCGCCTTCACTTGCTCTTGAAGCTTCTTGGCCATGGACAGGTGCTCCTGCAAGGCCGGGAGCGTCTTCTGCGCGAACGCCTTGATTTCCGGGTCCTTCGCGTCCTGAGCGGCTTCCTCGAACAACTTGACGGCGTCTTCGTGCGCGGCCACGCCGATGTGGTCCATGTACATTTCATCGAAGCCATCGTCAGTCAGGCTCAGGGTCTTGAGCTTGGCCTTCATCAGCAGAGACGGGTCGGTCGGAGGCGTGTAGCCCTTGGACTTGGCCAGCTCAGCCAACTCTTCGCCGACTTTGGTGTGGTCCTGGATCATCTTGTCGGCGAAGGCTTTCACATCCGGATTCTTCGACTTTTCCTGCGCCATCTTGCTGCCCTCGATCTCGGCATGTCCCGACTGCGCAGCGTTCTCCAGAAAGTCTTTGTCGTCGCCATCGAGCTGGTCGCCAGCAGCGTCTTTCTGTTGTTGTGCTCTGGCCTGGCCCTGCTGGGCGGCATCCTGCATCGGCGTCGCGCCAGGCTGCTGCGCCTGGTTCTGGCGCTCCTGCTGGGCCGCACCTTGTGCGGCGGGCGCGGGGGTAGCGGGCGCTTGCTGCGCCAGGCTGCCGCCGGCCACCAGCATGCTGCCGGCCGCCATCATACTGAGTGTCAGTGTGCTTAATTTCATAAGGCCTCCGTTGCGACACGCGTCTCGCGTGCGGGTTGTCTGGCTTTCCTGAAGCCGGAAAGTCCGCTTGTCACAGCAATTCGCGTACCCGGCTTATCCGGAGCAATCCAATGGCGGCGAAATCCTGGGTGGAAGAAGCGGAACTGAACGCCGGCCGGATGAAAAATTTGGTTATCTTCCGTGACACAGTGGCGGGCGACTAACGGCACGCAACTGGCACATACTTGCCTCCTACGAAAACATGAGGAGAGAAGCATGTCGAACCAGGAGAGCCTCGACCAAACCCCCTTGAAGCGGGTTCTGGGGCCGAAGCTGCTGCTACTGTTCATCGTGGGCGATATTCTGGGCACGGGCATCTACGCCCTGACAGGCCAGGTCGCCGCGGAAGTCGGAGGGGCCGCCTGGGCGCCGTTCCTCGTCGCCTTCCTGATCGCGCTGCTTACCGCCTTCTCTTACCTCGAGCTTGTCACCAAGTATCCGCGTGCGGCCGGCGCGGCGCTGTATGTGCACAAAGCGTTCGGCGTGCACTTCCTGACCTTTATTGTCTGCTTCACCGTCATGTGCTCGGGACTGACTTCCGCCGCCACCGCTTCGAGGGCCTTTTCTTCCAATCTCTTTGCCGCGATGGGCTTCGACGGCGATCCGATCATGGTGACGCTGGGTGCGCTGGGCTTCATGCTGCTGGTGATGTTCATCAACTTCCGCGGCGTGTCCGAAAGCGTCAAGACCAACGTAGTGCTCACGCTGGTTGAACTCAGCGGACTGCTGCTCGTCATTGTGCTGGGCTTCTACGCGATCGCGGGCGGCCAGGCTGACTTCTCTCGCGTGATCGCCTTCGATACGCCTGAGGACAAAAGCGTGTTCCTGGCGGTGACGTCGGCCACGGCGCTGGCATTTTTCGCCATGGTGGGGTTTGAGGACTCGGTGAACATGGCCGAAGAAACTCACGCCCCGCATCGAATCTTTCCCAAAGTCATGCTGACGGGCCTTGGGATCACGGCCGTGATCTATGTGCTGGTATCGATCTGCGCCGTGGCTCTGATCCCGGTCGGTGAACTGGCGGCCAGTTCGACCCCGCTCGTGCTGGTCGTGGAGCGCGCTGCTCCCAATCTGCCCGTAGACACCATCATGCCGATCATCTCGATGTTCGCGGTGGCCAACTCGGCACTGATCAACATGATGATGGCGAGCCGCCTGCTTTACGGTATGTCGCGGCAAGGTGTGTTGCCCAGGTTCCTCGCGGCGGTCCACACGCGGACGCGTACCCCCTGGGCTGCCATCCTGTTCACCACGGCGCTGGCTCTCGGGCTGATCGTGCTCGTATCGGCCAGCAGTTCGAATGCCATCAGCGCGCTGGGGGGCACCACCGCCCTGCTGCTTCTGGGAGTATTCGCATTCGTGAATATCGCCGTACTCGTGCTGCGGCGCGATCGCGTCGAACATTCCCACTTTCGCGCCAATACCGTACTCGCCTGCCTGGGCGCAGCGGCCTGCCTCTTCATGGTCACACCGCTGACCGGCCGAGATCCCATCCAGTACCAGGTGGCCGGCTGGCTGCTGGCGCTGGGGGTGGTGATGTGGGGCATCACCTTGCTTTTCAATCGCAACCAGCCCGCCCGGATCGACCCGGAACACCTGACCGAAGAATAAACCCGACCCACGATCGACAGAAGGGGCGCCTCGGCGCCCCATTTTTCTCTCCATGGCACGGAGATTGCTCCGCAACGGCGTCACACCCGCCTGCGCTCCCATGAAGAAACGCTATTCGATTACGGTGCACCCACGCTGGGACCTGACGTTCCGTGCAAGCGCACAACAGGTGCAAGCCATGCGGGCCGAAGGACTCGTCATAGACGAGCTATGCAATACCGTTCCCGCCTGGCTGCCAGGCCCCCTGGTTCGCGGCTGGTGCCGCCTGCAGGACGCCTGGCAATGGCTGCGGGTATTTTGAATCGAGCCTATTTGCCCTTTTGCTGTGCCACAGGATTGGTTTCGCTTTCAGCCAGCATGGTCAGCTTTTCGTCCGTCGCCTTTTCTTCCTGCAAGGTCTGGTACAGCAGCTTTTCCGCGTCCTTGAAGCCTGCACGCCGGGCGAAGGTGCACAAAGTGCCATAGCTTGCAATTTCGTAATGTTCCACCTTCTGCGCCGCCGCGATCAGCGCGGCGTCCAACACCGGGCCCTTGGGGATTTCGTCGATCACTTCCTTGCCTTCTTCCACCAGCCCCTCCATGGCGGCGCATTTGATGCGTTTGAGCTTGATCTCGCATAGCTCGACCACCTGGTCGATGCGCTCGATCTGGCCGTGGGTCTCCTCCAGGTGCGCCTGAAATGCTTCGGCAAGCTTGGGGTTGGTTGCAGCGCGAGCCAGTTTGGGCAGGGCCTTGGCCAGTTGTTTCTCGGCACTGTATATGTCGGATAGTTCGTGAATGAACAGGTCTTGCAGGGTCTTGGCAGCCATGAGTGGTCTCCGTGGGTTGCTGGGAATCGAACCTTGCAGGTAGCAATCGCTATACCCGCTGCCCTCTGCAGAAGGCATCAACACTGCGTAGCCCCAGCCATCCAGGAAAGGCAGGGCGCAAGGCGAACGGGTCACCGGCGTGGCGGCATTGGAGGGAGGCACAGAGACCCGACAGGTGTGCGAACGCATCCTGTAAGAAGCGTTCGCGAGGGCGGACTGGCTCGAATAACATGCGCGCCGTCACATGCCGGTACATGCTGCGCGCCGACAACGCCGAGCGTGCGGCCAAACGCTGAGCGCTACCGCCGCCGCCAGACCTCCGGCCCCGGGGGGCCGGGTTCCCGCACTCAGGACTTCGTCTTGGACTTCGATTTGGGCGCCGGCTGGGTGCCGTCGACACCACTGCCCAGGTCGGCCCCGGTCATGGGATCGGCGTCCGGCATGGACGTCGTGCGCGTCGCCATGGCCTGCAGCGCGTCCAGCTCATCCTTGGCCAGCCCGACGTTCGCCAGCCCGTCGCCGCCGTCAACCGCACACTGCTGGTCGCGGTCGGAGATGACATCGAAGTTCGCATCGCTGTTCCACGAGCCGCGCATATCGCCTTCGCCCTGCGACATGTCGAAGTACGTGCGCGCGAAACGCGGGTCGCCCGGCAGCTTGCCCGGCGGGAAGTTGGGCTGCATCGAGTACAAGGCCTTCTCGAACGAAAGCTGGTGGGCCACTTCGCGGGTCATCAGGAAGCCCAACGCTTCTTTTACGCCGGGATCATCGGTCACATTGATGAGCCGTTCGTAGACAATCTTGGCGCGCGCTTCCGCGGCAATGTTCGAACGCAAGTCGGCGGACGGTTCGCCGATGGTGTCGATGTAGCCGGCGTTCCATAGCTGTCCGCCGGAGTTCACCAGCGCGGGGCCGCCGCCATAAAGCACCTGCGTGACGTGCGAATCGTTCCCGGCTCCCTGCAGGCTGCGGTAGAGCTCGGCCTCGGATTCCGTGGCTTCGGCCAGCTTGCCCTTGGCGCCCTTGTTGAGCATGGCGACCAGCGTGCCGATCACCTCGAGGTGGCTGAGTTCTTCGGTGGCAATGTCGAACAGCATGTCTTTACGGCCCGGATCGTCCTCGCCCAAGGCTTGAGTGAAGTAGCGACATGCAGCCGCGAGTTCGCCTTGGGGGCCGCCGAACTGCTCGAGCAACAGGTTTGCCAGCCCTGGGTTGCTCTCGCGTACGCGGACGGTGTACTGCAATCGCTTGTTGTGTGCAAACATGGAAGGTCTCCCGCTAAGTGGCACGCCCGCGAATGCGGGCCCAGCGCTTCCGCAAGCGCTGTGCCCAGCGGCACTCAGCGACCGAGCATGCGGGCGGCCGTTGCATCGCGCAAGATGTAACGGTGAACGGCAACCATGGCAATGTGACCCGCCGCGGCAAGCGCCAGAATCCAGCCAAGGCTGCCGTGCAGGAAGTTCCCCAGATTGATCAGCGACGGCACCTCGCGGCCGCTGGCTTCCAGCAAAGGCAGCCCGAACGCGGCCAGACCCTTGCCGCGCCCGTAAGCGCGCAGCAGTGCGACCAGCGGGACACCTATCATCAGCAGGTAGAGCGCCGCATGTCCCAGACGCGCCAACTGCCGGGTTCGCCCGCTGCCCGTCGGCCTCTTCGAGCGGCTATGTGCTGCCCAGGCCAACCGCAGCACCACGAGAGCCATCAATACCAAGCCCACTGATTTGTGCGAGCCCCACACGCCGCGCGTGATGTCCGCTTCGCGATCCCAGGCATGCAGGGCCGACCCGAGGAACTGCCAGGCAAACAAGCCTGCCATGCCCCAGTGCAGAAAACGAGAAACGCGGCCGTAGCCCTGCGGCGAATCGAGCCAGCTTTGGAGAGACAGTGCATGCATCGGAGGACTCCTGTGGGATGAACCCGATGATGGTCGCCTTCCGCTCGCCGATTGAATTTGAGTATGCGCAAATGCGCCGGGCGGTCCTAGGCTCCCTGTAACCCGCTGAAAGACCGCCCGGGATGCGCCAGTTTTTGCGGCGCTGCGAGAAGGCTTGTCCGCCCCAGGCAGCCCGCGACACCCGCCTGTCCGGCGCAGGCCCGGTTAAGCGCAGCAAAAGCCCCCCTAAGCGAAATCAAGATTGGCCCCGCCGGGCCGTCGTCGCACAATCGCTCAGTTCGTCATTGAAGGAAACCCATTCATGTCCCAGTCCACGGCAGTCCACCCGGTTGGACCCGAAAAAACCTTCCACGACCAGCTCGAACAGGGCCGGTTCCAGATTCAACGTTGCGAGACTTGTGCCCGGGCCGTGTTCTATCCGCGCATGCTCTGCCCACATTGCGGTTCGGACCGGCTGGCATGGATGACGCCAAGCGGCAGGGGCACGGTGTATTCCACGACGGTGGTCCGCCGCAAACCCGAACACGGCGGCGACTACAACGTAGCGCTCGTCGATCTGGAAGAAGGCGTACGGCTGATGTCCCGCGTCGAAGGCCTGGCCCCCGACGCCGTGGCCATCGGCATGGCGGTGCAGGCCAGCGTCGCCGACAGCGCCGGCGGCAAGTCCGTCATCTTCACCCCCGCCGGAGACCGCTGATGATTGATCCCAAACTGCGGGGCTCGGCCGCCATCGTGGGCGTGGGCCACGCCGGCCTGGGCGAAGCCCACGGCTACACCGAAATGGAAATCCTGGCGCAGGCGGCGCATCGCGCCGTCGCCGACGCCGGCCTGACCATGCAGGACATCGACGGCCTGGCCACGGCCAGCGTGGCCTCCACCATGTGGGCGATGCCCGTGATCGAGCACCTGGGGATCCGCCCCAGTTTTATCGACAACACCATGATAGGCGGCTCCAGCTTCGTGGCTCATCTGATGCCCGCCCTCCTGGCGCTGGCGAGCGGACAGTGCAAGGCTGTTTTGGTCTGCTACGGGAGCACGCAGCGCACCTCCACGCTGAATCGCGCCGAAATCGGCAATGCGCGTCGCAAGCTCGATCCGCAGCCCTACGAGGCGCCCTATCACGCGCTGAACCCGCTCAGTTCATACGCGCTGGCCGCGGCGCGCCACATGCACCAATACGGCACCACCCGTGAGCAGCTGGCCGAAGTCGCAGTGGCGGCCCGCCAGTGGGCCCGACTGAATCCCGAAGCGTTCATGCGCGATCCGCTCAGCATCGAGGATGTCCTGAACTCGCGCATGGTGTCCGACCCGTTGACCGTGCGCGACAGCTGCCTGGTCACTGATGGCGCGGGCGCGTACGTCCTGGTCCGAGCCGACCGCGCCCGCGACCTGCCGAACAAGCCGGTCTTTGTACTGGGCAGCGGCACGGCTTGCTGGAATCGGCAGATCTCGTCCATGGAAGACCTTACCGTCACGGCCGCCACCCAGTCGGGCGCCGCAGCCTACGCCATGGCCGGGCTGCACGCGGGCGAAATCGATGTGGTCGAGCTCTACGACGCCTTCACCATCAACCCTATTCTTTTTCTGGAAGACCTGGGGTTCTGCCAGAAGGGCGAAGGCGGCGCGTTCGTCAGCGGCGGCGCGCTGGCCCCGGGTGGCCGGCTGCCGGTGAACACCAATGGCGGCGGGCTGTCGTGCGTGCACCCGGGCATGTACGGCATGTTCATCACCATCGAGGCGGTACGGCAGCTGCGCGGGCAGTGCGGAGAACGGCAAGTGGCCGGCGCACAGACGGCCCTGGTCCATGGCAACGGTGGCACGTTGTCCAGCCAGTCCACAGCCATCCTGGGCACCGAGGCCACGTTATAGAGGCACAGGCGGGGCAGGCATGCCTGCCCCGCGACGGCAATGACGTGGAGGCGCCGCAACGACCAGGGCGGCTGCGGCCACGTGCCGGCGGCATGCCCTGATCGGCGAGGCTGGCGAGCTGGCCTCAAAATGGGGTGTAATCGGGCCAACTCTGTTTCTTGGCCAGTCTATGTATCAGCTCCAGGCGTTGCCTTTGTCGGCAGAAGCGTTCGCTCCCTACGGTTGGGTCCTGGGCAAGCCCTACCCTGCCGACGGCGGCGTTCCCGCGTATACCAACCCCGCGACGGACTTCTGGCGCGAGCACTTGTTCGACGCCGGTCCGGACGGGCAGCCGGAAATCCTGTGGGTCAATTACCGCAATACCGGGCCGGTCACCCAGCTTGAAGTGCATCTGCGCACCCAGCAAGCCATCGTGCCGCTTATCGGAACCATCGTCCATATCGTGGCGCGCAGCCAGGACGACGGCGCACCCGATCTCGACACCGCGGCTGCCTTCTTTGTACCCCCGGGCATGGGCCTGTGCATGGCGCCCGGCTGTTGGCACGCTACCCGCGTGCCAGCGACGCAGGCCACCTGCATGATGCTCACGCGGCGGTCTACGACGCTCGACCTGGTGGCGCATTTACAGCAAGGGGCCCACGCGCGGGAAAGTGCCTTGGTCACGGTGCCCAGCATCGCATGGCAGGTCTAGCCCGGGCCAGTACATTGGCCGGTGCGGCAAGCCGACGACCACGAAGCCCGGCGCGCGGCGCGCCGTGATCCGGCCCGAGGGCATGGCGGCCCCTTCAGGATTCGCTCACCACTTGGCGCAGCGCCTGCTCGAACACCTCGGCGGGCTGCCCTCCCGACACCAGATACTTATCGTTGATGATGACCGACGGCACAGAAGACACGCCGAGTTCACGCCACTTCGCCTGCGCCAGGCGGACCTCATCGGCGTAGCGACCTGACTCGAGCACTTCGCGCGCGGCGCCGGCATCCAGCCCCGCGGCTTCGGCCGCCTGCACGAGTACTACCGTCTCGCCGGTATCAAAGTTGTCGTAATGGTAGGTCTTGAGCAGGCTGCGCTTCAATGCCACCTGCTGCGCCTGGCCGAGGGTCCCCGCCCAATGAAGCAGGCGATGCGCGTCAAAAGTGTTGTACGAGCGGCTATCGTCGGTCTGCCGCATGGGCATGCCCGCGGCCGCTGCGCGCTCGGCGATCAGCTTGCGGTTCTCCTGCAGGCGCGCCTCGTCGAAGCCGTACTTTTTCATCAGTCGCTCGCCCGTGTTCTGACCCCCCTTCGGCATATCGGGGTTCAGTTCGAAGGGCTGAATGCTGAGGTGGAAATCGGCGCCCGGCCCGATGCGGTCCATCGCCTGGAGCAGTCCGCCCAGGCCGACTGCACACCAGGGGCACGCCACGTCGGATACAAATTCGATCTTGATACTGTTCATGGAATGCTCCAAGGGAAGGCCGGCGGCAATGCCATGCAGCACACGGCGCGTGACAGCGATGCAACCAGTGTACGCCCGCCGCAGTCGCGACCGAACGCGGCGGTGCGTGGCGCCGATAAACCTTATGATGACCTGTCCGAGATCCGGAGACTTCGATGATACGACTGACTCGCGCGCCCGATATGCTGATGGGACAGCACTGGGCAAACCTGTTGCAACAGGCTGGCATCGCCTGTCATCTGACGGGCCAATACCTGCAAGGCGGCGCAGGGGACATTCCGGTTTTCGAATGCGGCCCCAACCTGTGGCTGGAGAACGAAGCCGACAAAGACGCTGCCCTGCGCATCATCGAAGGTCGGGCAGACGAAGCCTGGCGCCAGCGCGCCCATTGGCACTGCGGACACTGCAATGAATGGCTCGAACCGCAGTTCTCAACCTGTTGGCAATGCGGCGCGTCACGCCCGGTGCATCCGCACGACTGAGCCCGCGGCGCGCTCACAGGTCTCAGTTGCCTGAACGCAGCCTGATGACCTGGGCCTTGTTCAGGCGCCGCGCTTCCTCTTCGGCATAGGCTTCTTCGTCGTCTTCGTACGAGCCCTCATACATGCAAGCGCTGCGATTCCAGGTGCATTCGTTGAACAGCCGGCTGGACGTTCCCTGCCCGCTGGAGCAGCCGGAAATCAAGGCCAGAAGGAACAGCGCCGCGCCGCAGCGTAGATGCGATGAAAGAGACATGGGTTCCGGGTGTACGTAGAGGCCATGCCATTGTGTTGCAGGATGCCGGGGTTGGCAACCAGCTCGTGCGGACTCGCGTGCGCAACGCACGGGTCGGCATGCCCGGCGAACCGGCTTGCGCCGGCCCGCTGTGCCCTACCCGTCCCGCCGCCCCAGCCCTTCGGCAGGGCGATGCGAACGGCGTTCATCTGCGATCGGTGGGGCGCTCTTACCCTGCTCGGAAGCCTCGGCCAATTCGGCGGCCTGCTTCTTGATCGTCTTGAGCACCCGCAGCATGGCTGGATCGGAGGTCAACTCGGCAGCACGAGCGAGGCTGGTGTTGATGTTCTCTAGCAGATAGTTCACGGTGTTCTCCCCGCAGAAGATCTGGCGCTCGTTGAGGTTGCTTCAGTTTATTACGATCCTATTCCAATAGAAAGCCATTCCACAGGGCTTTTGCAGGTGTTGCGTTTTTTCCCTGCCGCGACGGTATGCGCGCCCCATTCCGGCCACCGTGGCCGACGTATCAGGCGCCCACGAAATAGGCGGCAGCGACGACGATCAAGATCAACACCGCCGCCAGGCCGGCACCGGGCTTCTTTATCCCTGCCACATATTGGCCTGCCGCTACATCTGCGGCGCCAGCATGCAGCGTCTGTTCCGCAGCCCCTGTCCGGGCCGGGGCAATCGTGGGAAGCCCCACCGTGGCAAGCAGCGCGAGCGGCCCGAACAGCGCCCCCCAGACGAACCAACAAAATCCGCAACGGCCTTTTTCCGATGCCAGGAAAGCGGCGAATCCGGCGCACGCGATCCAGGCAGCAAAGCTCCAGAGAAATGAAAAGGCGACGACGGATCCCAAGAAATTTCCAATCGCCGAATAATCGTTGTACATGCTGACTCCCTTCATTGAGGCTGCACTATAGCTGCGAAGTCGCCACCCCGGATATACGCCAGTTCCGCCGAATAGACGCGCATTGCGGCGTGCGGGCCAGCTGCGCAACGCACAGGCCGGTATAAACTCAACGGCTCTAAGTGCCAGAGCCTTCGGGGTCATGCCGTATTCCGCTGTGCCGCACCCGCCAGCCCCTGAGCCCATCGCCAGCGCCGCAAGACCATCCCTATTACGCCTATGTCATCACCGCAAGCACCTGCCCTCAAGACACTGGCCGAGTTCAATCAATTCTGCCGCGACCATGTCGGCGGGTTCAGCCCCCAGTACCAGCAGGCGCTTCGCTACCTGATCGACAATCCCAACGAAGTGCCTATCACGTCGATGCGCGCCATCGCGGTGCGTACCGGCGTGCAGCCCGCCACCCTCGTCAGGCTGGCGCAACGACTGGGATTCGACGGCTGGCAATCGCTGCGTGCATTGTTTGTCGATGAACTGCGCAACGGGCACCTTCCCTATGCCGCGCGCGCGCGCAAGCTGGTGGCCACCGCCAGCACACCGGGCCTTCTCGACGACAACGTTCAGACGCAATACCAGAATCTCGAGTCGCTGCGTACGCATGCGTCGAAAGACATTGCTGCCGCGGCACGGGTTCTGCACCGCGCCAAGATCGTGCACGTGGCGGGGTTCAGAGCCTGCTTTCCCATCGCCTTCGCATTCCATTATTTGTGCCGCCTGTTCCGCACCCGCGTGCAGCTGATGCGCGCCGAGGCAGGCACGCTCGAAATGGAATTGCGTGGCATGGCCCAGGATGATGTGCTGCTGGTGATCAGCTTCGCGCCTTATTCACAGGAAGCCCTGCAGGTCGCCGAGGCCGCGGCCAGCACGGGCTGCAGGATAGTGGCGCTGACCGACAGCTCATTGTCGCCCCTGGCGCTGAGGGCAGACTGCTCCGTGCTTTTCTCGGTAGAAAGCCCGTCGTTCTTCCCGTCGATCAGCACCGGCATTCTGGCGGCGGAAGCGCTGGCGCAACAGTTGCTGGCCCTGGAGGGCAAGGAAGCCGTAGAAGCCCTCGAGGCCACCGAGGGCCAGTTGAACAGTCTGGGCGCCTACGCGCCGCCGGGCAAGGGCGCCGAGGCGCCCGCCCCGCTGCCGCCCGTCAACCGAACGGGCCGGCAACGTCGTCAAACGGATAGACACCGCGACGGTCCAGCCGCTGGTAATCCAGCAAAGTAAGATCCGCAGGGCCGTAGTCGGGCGTATCGACAATGATGATCTCTTGAACGCGCGGCTCATAAAAATCGCGGAAATGCGTTTTCGAACGCAACACGATCACATCGAAATCTTCCGGCTTCTGGTCGAACAGATAGAACGGATCGCCATCCACCGCAAACGCGAAATGGCTGACCACGCTGATTGATACCCCATCGACACGCAACAGGGCCGTCATGCCCAGGTCTACGGGCATACCGCGCTGGTAGTTGCCTGTCACCCGGTAAGAAATTGGTCCGGCGCGCTCAACGAGGGCACGCACGGTCAGGCGGGGGCCAGCCTTGGCCGAGCTGAGCGCGCCCAATTGCACAGTGATCTCGGCGCCCGGCCCGGCCTGAAAGGCTGCCTGCGCGGCAGCGGGGTCCAGCAAATAAGGCACCGCGACATTCTTCAGGCCCCGTTCCAGTACGGCCGCCAATATATAGGTGGAATCGTTCATGCGGTCCGCGTGTTCAAGCAGCAAATAAGGGCGGGTCGCAGTAGGCAAGCCTTGCACCACGCGATCCAGCGCAGGTTCAAGGGTGTAGACCTGCAAAGGTCTGTACAGCGTGTGCCGTTGCTGATGAATATCGCCGGCGAAGCGTCGGGCTATTTCCGCCGCGCGGGCAGCCGGACCGTCCAGCACGCACACCACCGAAAACCCGGTGTTGTGCGCGTCGGCATAAGAGAAGCCCGCCAGAATCGAGATATCGACATAGACGTCGCTTTCGGCTTCGTAGCGGCGCGCCGCAGCGATCAGGCTGGCAAGCGGTTCGAGATTCGTTGCGCTGAAAATGCTGGGTACCAGCACGCCGGGCTTGATCACGGCCATCTCCGGCCGGATTTCTCCCGCCAGTATCTTCGCCAGGCAGCCGGCCGCGCGCCGCCCCGTGTCGCCCATGTCGATGTGCGGAGACTTGTGATACGCAAAGGCAGCATCGGCTTGCGCCAAGGTGTCCCCGTCGATATTGCCGTGGTAATCGAGCGCAACAACCAGGGGCATGTCCGGCCCGATCACCTGCCGCACACGCTCGATGATGTAACGCTCCACGTCCGGATAAGCATCTGCGGCGCATGCCCCATGCAGATAGAGCATGACCCCGTCCAGCGAACCCGCCTGGGCGCGCAACCCCTGGCAGATTTCGTCGGTATAGAACTCGACCGCTTCATCCGTCACCGGGCCCAGCGCCCCCAACAGGGTGTGCACCAGCGGCAGCACCTCGATATCCGCGGATTCGAAGACTTCGATCGCTCCGCCCGGTACGGTATTGGTGCCACGCAAGCGCTCGACGATGTCCGCCCCCCGCAGGGCGACATGTTCGAAATCCTGGACCGTGCAGTAAACCGGCAGAAAGCTGACGGATTCGGTATTGAACGTGGCGAACGCAACGCGGCGCCGGATGCAGGGCATACCCGAGGTGGTCATATTTACGGTGCGAATATCAACGAGTGTTGTGTATCATCATAAAGCGATTCGAATGATTCAGAACCATCGAACGCCAAAATTTGACGGCTCAAACAACAGATTTTCTAGGGGAACGCACGATGGCGTCATTTTTTCCACCCATACTCCGGCTCGCGGCAGCCGCCACCGCGACTCTCGCCCTGGCTTCGTTTTCGGCTCACGCCGCGTTTCCGGAGCGCGCGATCACCATGATCGTGCCGTCTGCCCCGGGCGGCACGCCCGACACCTTGATGCGCTTTCTGGCGCAAAAGGCGCAGGAGCGCTTCCAGCAGAGCTTCATCGTCGAGAACCGGCCCGGCGGCTCGGGCATTCCGGGCATCTCGGCGGTGTATCGCGCAGCGCCCGATGGCTACACCATCGGGTATGCCAATAACGTCACGCTGGCCATCAACCGCAGCGCGTTCAAAGAGCTTCCCTATGACCCCCAGGCGCTTGTGCCCGTGGCCTACGTGATGAAGGTTGCGAACGTGCTCGCGGTCAACCCGTCGCTGCCTGTCAAGACCCTGGATGAATTCATCGCATACGCCAAGGCGAACCCGGGCAAAGTGACCTTTGCCTCGCCGGGCCAGGGCACGTCGGGCCACCTGACTGGCGAACTGCTGGCCAGCACCTCGGACATCAAGCTGCTGCACGTGCCCTATCGAGGCAGTCCGCAAGCCACGACCGACGTTATGGCAGGCGTGGTCGACGCCCTGTTCGACAACACCACCAGCATCAGCCCGCATATCCGTTCGGGCAAACTGAGGGCCCTCGCCGTCACCAGCCTGCAGCGCTCGCCATCGTTTCCCGACCTGCCGACCGTCGCGGAAAGCAAACTTCCGGGGTTCGAAGGGGTCGCCTGGGGCGGCCTGGTCGCTCCGCCGGGCACGCCCCCTGAGATCGCCGAAAAACTGACGGCCATGTTCAATGAACTGCTGAACGATCCGTCCGTGCGCGAGCAGTTGATCAAACTGGGAACCGACGAAGTGATCGGCGGGCCGCCCCAGGCCATGGCCGACTATGCCGAGAAAGAGACCGAAAAATGGGGCAAGGTCATTAAAGACTCCGGCGTGCAGCTGCAGTAGTCATGGAGCCCCTGACTGACCCCGCGCGGGCCGCCGCCCGCGAACACGTGGTTCGATGGTTCGATGCGCTCGCGACGCACACGGCCGATCCGGTTGCTGGCGTCACGCGCGCATCGTACGGCGAAGGCGAGCAATATGCCCACGACTACCTCGCCGGGGAGGCGCAGCGCCTGGGGCTGCGCCTCGGCCACGACGCCGCCCTGAACACCTACATGACCTTGCCGGGGCGCGATCCCGGCGCCCCTGGCATCTTGATCGGGTCCCATCTGGACTCGGTGGAGCAAGGCGGCAACTTCGACGGCGCCGCCGGCGTGGTGGCAGGCCTGGCGGCGGTCTTCATCTTGCGTACCCGCGGCATCACACCGCCTTGCGACATTACCGTCATGGGCGTGCGCGCCGAAGAGAGCGCGTGGTTCCAGACTTCTTACATCGGCAGCCGCGCCGCGCTGGGACGCTTGACGGCAGAGGCGCTGGAATGCCGCCGCGTCGATACGCAGCAAACGCTGGCACACCACATGAGGCAGTACGGCGGCGACCCGGCCGCCCTGCTCGACCGGCCGCCCCGTCTTGATGCCGCACACATCAGGACTTTCATGGAAGTCCATATCGAACAGGCCCCCAGCTTGGTCGAGGCGGGCGCGTGCCTGGGCATAGGCACCGGCATACCGGGTAATTTCCGGTATCCCGACATCACGATCTCGGGCGAGACGGCGCACGTGGGCCTGCCGCGCCGCTTTCGCCAGGACGCGCTGGTGGCCGGCACCCGTTTCGTCGCCGAGCTGGACGCGGTATGGCGGGACTGGGAAAGCCGCGCCCAGCCGATGGCGTTCACCGTCGGACGGTTTCATACTGACCCGGCCAACGAAGCCATGACCAAGGTTTCCGGCCGCGTGAATTTCAGCCTGGATGTGCGGGCCTACGATTCCGGCCACCTGGCCCAACTGCACGACACCGTGCTGCGGATCGTCGCCACCCTGGAACAACAGTGTGGTGTGAAGTTCGACTTGGGTCGACGCACCCAGGCGCCGGTGGCGCTGGCCGATTCCGCCATTCGGCGTCGGCTGGCGGCGCTGGCGCAGGCACGCGGCATTGCTTCAATGCCCCTGGCCAGCCCGGCATCGCATGATGCCGCCGTGTTCAATGAAGCGGGGGTGCCCATCGGCCTGCTGTTCGTGCGCAATGCAAACGGCAGCCACAACCCGCATGAAGCCATGGACATCGACGATTTCATGAATGCCGTGGACGTGCTGGTCGATTGGCTGGCCGAGCAGGCTTAAGCCAAGGCGAGAAGCAGTTCCGGGGCGGGTGCAGGTCGGCGCTGGGGTATTGCATTCCTGACCGCCGCGTCGATTAAATCCTCTCGCGACACTCCGGATGATTCAAGGGTGTTTCGAGTGGGTTGGAAATATTCGAAGCGCGAGTCAGGCGCTATCGGACGTTTGGGGTCAACCAGAACGTCAGGCAACAAAAAGCCCGCGTTCTTGTTGGAGAAATGCGGGCTCTCTATGCAGCGGGGCGAACCCCGGTAACCTGGTGCCGACGGCGAGACTCGAACTCGCACAGCTTTCGCCACTACCCCCTCAAGATAGCGTGTCTACCAATTCCACCACGTCGGCTGGGTACATCTAGCGCTTATCGCGCTGTCTTGTCAGGACGCCGTTTTAGCGAGCGCCCCAGCAAAGTCCGATATTCTATCACGATAGTTGCCAGGTTCCAGCCTGCTGCCTGCCTGAACGCAAACGGCGGCCCAGTACACTGGCGGGTCTGTCATTTTTTCCCGACACATCCATGAGTGCTTTACGTTTCGATGCCGTTCTTTTCGATTGCGACGGCGTGCTGGTCGATTCCGAACCCATTACTGCCCGCGTCCTGGCAGCCATGCTGGGCGAGCTGGGCTGGCCGATCACCCCGGACGAAGCGTTGCGCACCTTCGTGGGCAAGACGGTCAGTGACGAAGCGCCATTGATCCATGCGCGCACCGGTTTCGCGCTGACGCCCGAATGGCTGGACGCCTTCCGCACCCGCCGCAACCTGGCGCTGGAAGCCGACCTTCAGGCGATCGAAGGCGCCGCGCATGCTGTGCGATCGCTGCATGAAACGCTGGACGGGCGTATCGCCGTGGCGTCGGGAGCCGACTTCACTAAGATCGAACTACAGCTGCGCAAGATCGGCCTGTACGACTATTTCAAAGGCCGCTATTTCAGCGGCCAGGCGCTGTCGCGCAACAAACCGGCGCCTGATGTGTACTTGCAGGCGGCGAAAGCGCTGGGCGTGGCCCCGGAGCGGTGCGCCGTGGTGGAAGACACGGTAACCGGCGCTACCGCCGGCGTTGCCGCGGGCGCCACCGTGTTCGGTTACAGCCCGGGTGGCCCGGGGCATGACGGCACCCAGGCGTTGCTGCAGGCCGGAGTGGCGCAGGTTTTTCACGACATGCGCGACTTGCCCGAACTGCTGGCGCAGGTATCTGCCGCTGCCTGACCCGCGTCGCGCCGCGCCGGCCCTGCCTGCAACAACGGCAAAAAAAAACCGCAACGCCATCCGGCCTTGCGGGTTTTTTTCGGATCGCGCTCGACGCTTATTGGGCCGGCTTGGGCGAGTCGGGTTGGGGCGCGGCCGCGGGCGTTTCGCCCGCGGAGGGGGCCGGAGCAGCCGGCTGGGCCGGCGCGGCGGGCGGTTGCGATGCGGCGCCTGGCACCTGGGGCACGGAAGCATCAGGCTGGGCCGGCGCGGTCTGGGGCACCGAGGCACCACCATCGCTACCCGCGCCAGGAACCTGCGGTATGGAACGATCGGCCGGGAAGCCCTGCATCACGCCTGAATCCATGGTGCTGGACGGCTGCGTGCTCTTGTGGCTGAGATACGCCAAGCCAAGGGTGCTGGCAAAGAACACCACTGCCGCCCATTTGGTGGTGCGGGACAGGAAGTTGGCCGCCCCGGTGGCGCCGAACAGGCTGCCGGCAGAACCGCTGCCGAACGCCGAGCCCATGTCGGCGCCCTTGCCCTGCTGCAGCAGGACCAGGACGATGATCGCCAGGGCGGACAGCACCTGTACGACCAGCAAGATTGTGAGGGTCATAGACATTGAAGACTCCGGGGAAACTTAGGCTGCGGCGATGCGCAAGAATTCTTCGGCCACCAGCGATGCACCGCCCACGAGGGCGCCATCGATGTCGGGCATGGCAAACAGGGTGGCAGCATTGGCCGCCTTGACACTGCCGCCGTACAGCACTCGCACCTGCCCGGCACCCAGGCCACGCAGGGCGACACGAATGGCGCCGTGGACTTCCTGGGCCTGCTCGGGGGTGGCGGTACGCCCGGTGCCAATGGCCCAGACAGGTTCGTAGGCCAGCACCATGCGCGACAGGGCGTCGGCGCCCAGGGCCAGAACAGGCTCGAGCTGGCGTTCGATGACGCCCAAGGTGTTGCCGCCTTCGCGGTCGGCGAGCGATTCGCCCACGCATACCACCGGGGTAAGGCCGGCATCGAGTGCGGCGCGGGCCTTGTCGGCCACCGTCTGGTCGGACTCGCCATGCAGGCTGCGGCGCTCGGAATGCCCCACGAGAGTCCAGCGGCAGCCGAATTCCTGCAACATGGCGCCCGAGACTTCGCCGGTGTAGGCGCCCTTGACGTGCGCGCTGACGTCCTGGGCGCCCCACGTGATGGCGCTGCCAGTCAGGGCATCGGCGGCCTGTGCCAGGTACGGAAATGGCACGCAGATACCGATTTCGCAGTGCGACGCCGGATCGGCCTTACGCAGGGCGTCAAGCAGCGCGGCGTTTTCAGCCAGGCTGCCGTGCATCTTCCAGTTGCCCAGCACGAGACGGGCGCGGTCTTCAACAGAGGTCATGGCGCAACAGTGTATGGGGGTAGGCCCAGACGAAATCCGGGTCAAACCAAAGATTGTATCCTGTTTGCCCCGGATCCCGCTGCACCTTGGCCGCTGCTGTTACACCGTCAGGATGATCTTGCCGATGTTTTCGCCGGCTTCCATCATGGCATGGGCGGCGGCGGCCTGTTCCAACGGAAAGGTGGCGTGCACGATCGGCTTGATGCTGCCCTCTTCCAGCAACGGCCAGGCATGCTGCCGCAGGGCCTGGGCAATGGCCCCCTTGAAGGCGACCGGCCGCGGCCGCAGTGTGGAACCGGTGATGGTCAGGCGGCGGCGCAGGATCTGGTTGCAATCAATCTCGGCGCGCGCGCCGCCCAGCAACGCAATGATCACGATGCGGCCGTCGTCGGCCAGGCACTTCATGTTGCGATTGATGTATTCGCCCGCGACCATGTCGAGAATGACATTGACGCCCGCACCGCCCGTGGCGTCGCGCACTTCCTGCACGAAGTCCTGCGTCTTGTAGTTGATGCCGCGGGCGGCGCCCAGTGTTTCGACCGCGCGGGCTCGCTCGTCGCTACCCACGGTGGCATACACGGTATTGCCCATTGCGCGTGCGAGCTGGATGGCCGTGGTTCCGATGCCGCTTGCGCCGCCGTGGACCAGCAGGGACTCACCCTTCTGCAGCGCCCCGCGGTCGAACACGTTGCTCCATACCGTGAAATAGGTTTCAGGCAGGCCAGCCGCCTCGATTTCGGTCAGGCCGCGCGGAATGGGCAGGCACTGCACCGCCGGCGCCACACAGTATTCGGCATAGCCGCCGCCCGCCACCAGCGCGCATACCTTGTCGCCCACAGCGTAGCCCGCCGCCGCGACGTCGCCGCCGACGATTTCGCCGGCGACTTCCAGGCCCGGCAGGTCGGACGCGCCCGGAGGCGGAGCGTAGTTCCCCTTGCGCTGAAAGACATCGGGCCGGTTGATGCCGGCGGCCGCGACCTTGATCAGCACCTCACCCGGACCCGGCTCGGGCATGGGACGATTTGCGGGCACCAGTACCTCGGGGCCGCCGGGTTGGGATATTTCTACAGCTCGCATGACTCGCCTCCTGGCTCAAATAGATTATTATGGCGCCCTTTACGGAAGATCCAAACCGGGCTTGCGGCGTCATCGTCCACGGCCCGGACTTCTCTGTCGCGGTACCATACCGCTGACGCAAGACGGAAGCGTGGCCGAGCGGTTGAAGGCACCGGTCTTGAAAACCGGCAAGGGTTTGCGCCCTTCGTGGGTTCGAATCCCACCGCTTCCGCCACTGCCCTCGCCCGCCCTGCTTGCTCCAAGACCCGCACCGCCCCAACGCTGCGGGTTTTTTGTGGTGTTGCAGGCACGCCGCCCAAATGACGCGCAAGGACCGAAATGGAAATCGCATTCAACGCTTTCTACACGCTGATTGCAGCGGTGATCGTGCTCTTGTTCGGCCGGTTCCTGGTCAACAAGATCGCATTCCTGAAGCGATACAACATCCCCGAGCCCGTGGCGGGTGGCCTGCTTGCAGCGCTGCTGTCCATGCTGGCCTATCAGGTCTGGGGTGTCAGCCTTTCCACCAGCGGCGAGTTGCAGAACAGCTTCATGCTGATCTTTTTTATTTCGATAGGCCTGAGCGCGAACTTCGCCAAGCTTCGCGAAGGAGGCTTCGGCCTGGTGCTGTTTCTGATCGTGGTGGGCACCTTCATCGTGATCCAGGATGCCGTAGGCATAGGCCTGGCCACGTTGATGGGAGTCGAGCCCTTGATCGGTCTGATTGCCGGCTCCATCGCGCTGACGGGCGGCCACGGGACGGCCGGCGCATGGGGCACCATACTGGAAGTCGAGCACGGCATCCCGGGCGCGCTCGCGCTTGGCATGGCCAGTGCCACATTCGGCCTGATCATAGGCGGCATTATCGGCGGGCCGCTGGCCAAGGTGCTGATCAATCGTCACCACCTTGCCGTTGCGCGCAGCAGCCAGCAAATTGCAGAGCGCGACGCCACCCCGGCAACGGACCCGGACGAATTCATTCAGTTCGAACATCCGCATCGCGTCCGGCTGATTACCGCCGACAACGCAATTTCGACCTTGGGAATGTTTGCGGCATGCCTGGCGTTTTCGGAGCTCATGACGGGCTTCAGCAAAGGCACGTGGTTTGAACTCCCGACCTTTGTCTGGGCACTGGCTGGCGGAGTCATTCTGCGAAACGTGCTCGAGGCGCTCTTCAAGGTGGAGATCTTCGATCGTGCGATCGACGTTTTCGGCAATGCTTCGTTGTCCCTTTACCTGGCCATGGCGCTGCTGTCCCTGCAACTGTGGCAGTTGACGGACCTGGCTGGCCCGCTGGTCGTGATATTGGGTGCCCAGACGCTGACCATGGCGCTCTATGCAGCCTTCGTGACGTTTCGCGCCATGGGGAAGAACTACGATGCGGCTGTCCTGGCCGCAGGGCATTGCGGCTTCGGCATGGGAGCCACCCCCACTGCCGTTGCAAACATGCAGGCCATCACCAATATGTACGGGCCGTCGCACAAGGCGTTCCTGATTGTTCCTTTGTGCGGCGCATTCTTTGTGGACCTGATCAACGCCACGGTCATTCAAGTCATAATGAAATTTCTAGCCTGAGTCCGCATCAGGGCCGATCGCCGGCCTTTGGAGCAGCAGGGGTGCGCGAGAACAGGTCCTGTACAATGCCCGACTTGTTCGCCCGCCCCGCGGGACACACTCCGCACCCATGGCGAAATTGGTAGACGCAAGGGACTTAAAATCCCTCGCCGCAAGGCGTCCCGGTTCGATTCCGGGTGGGTGCACCAGACCAGGCTGCCTCTTCAGGCGGCTCGATGAACCAAGGCCCGCGGACGAACCCGGTACCGCGGGTTTTTCAATGCCGGTGCCGGGTGATCGATAAACACACCGACAACCCGCCCATGTGCCCCCGCGCGGGGAACAGCCTGGCGCCGCGGCGCTTGCGGGAACGGGCCCGACAAAAAACGCCAGGCCACTGACTTCCACAGAAGTCCGATGTCGCGCTTGCACGCGCTGTCCCTGGATAGCCGTGTTCCGGGCCCCCATTCCAGAACAGATCACCAGTTTTCCGGCTCCGGCGGGCGCCACTGAAGCCCTGGCTCTCCCGTGCGGAATCGAAGGAAACGCCGCCTCGCGAGTTTCTTGCCGCCCTGCCGCAGCGGCTCGGCCGACGCTCAGGCATGCCGCTTGCTTAACGTGGCCGCTGCCCGATTTTCGCAGGGCGACCCCAACCTCTGGAGAAACAAATGGCCAAAGCGCAAACAGGCAACCCCGACCAAATCACCGACCTGCTCTACCAGGCTCTGGAAACCGAAATGGGGGGCATCCAGGTTTATGAAGCCGCAATCAGCTGTGCCCTGAATGAAGACCTGAAGGAAGAATGGGAAGGGTATCTGGAAGAGACCACCACGCACCGCCAGGTATTGCTCACGGTCTTTGAACAGCTGGGACTGGACCCCGAAGCCCAGTTGCCCTCGAGGGAAATCGTCGCCCACCATGGGCAATCCCTGGTTCAGGCCATCGAACTGGCCAAGTCACAAGGCGACCCGGCAGCCGCGCAGCTGGTGGCCGCCGAATGCGTAGTGCTGGCCGAGACCAAAGACCACCTCAACTGGGAACTGATAGGCATGTTGGCCGAGAAGACCGGCGGCAACCAGGTCAAGGTGCTGAAACAGGCCTACGAGGCCGTCGAACAGGACGAGCATCATCACCTGTACCACACCAAAGGGTGGACGCGCGAGCTGTGGATCGAGGCTCTGGGCCTGCCCGCCGTGCTGCCGCCCCCCGAAGAGGTCAAGAAGGTGGAGACGGCCATCGGGGCGTCCCGGGCCGAGCAGGCGCGCGACACGATGCTGCGCAAGCATTGATCGACGCCGGCCAGGCGTAACGCCGCAGCGCCCGGGCCGCTTGCCCGGGCTGCGGGGCCCGCGAGTACGCGACGGGCGCAGATTTCCGTTACATACCCGCATCTCTCGCATCGCTACAGCCGCCCTGAACGGCGGTGCGTGCGTTAACATGCCCAGCGTCTGCCTACCAACCATCGAGCATGGACGCTTATCTAGATAGCATCGGCCAATTCATTCAGACCAACCAGGAATGGGCGGGCCCCATCACTTTCCTGCTGACCCTGGGTGAATCGCTCATTATTGTGGGCCTGTTCATCCCGGCGACAGCCCTGTTGCTCCTGACCGGCGGCCTGATCGGTACCGGCACGCTTTCACCCTGGAGCATTCTGATCTGGGGCATCGCGGGCGCCATCGTGGGCGATGCCCTGTCGTATCTGCTCGGCCGCTGGATGGGCACCGGCATGCTGCGTCGCTGGCCATTCTCCACGCAACGCACTGCCGTGGCACGCGCACGCCTGTTCTTCCATCGCTACGGCTTCGCTTCGGTCCTGATCGGGCGCTTCCTGGGGCCGATCCGCTCCACGATCCCGACCGTGGCGGGCATCATGGGCATGCATCCGGTGCGATTCCAGATCGCCAATGTATTGTCTGCCATCGCCTGGCTGCCTCTGATGTTGGCGCCCGGCTACCTGGCGGCCCGCGGCGTAGGAGCCATGCAGCAGAACCAGCATATCGGCCTGATCGTGGGCACGGCTGCGTCCGTATTGCTGGGCGCCTGGCTGCTGGCGATGTTCCTGCGCAAACGCCGCACCGCCGACGACGCGCGCGCCCGAGGCCGGCGCTAGCCGCGACAGCGCCGCGCCAACCTCCATGGGCAGGCCTGAACGTGATCTACCGCATATTGGCTGACCTCGTTTTGCTGGGGCATGCCCTGTTCATCCTGTTCGCGGCCCTCGGGGGCCTCCTGGTGCTGTGGAAAACCTGGTGGATGCCCGTGCACCTCGCCGCGCTGGCCTGGGGCGCCGCCGTGATGAGTGTGGGATGGATCTGCCCGCTGACCCCGCTGGAAAACAGGTTTCGCCGCCTGGCGGGCCAGGAAGGCTATTCAGGGGGTTTTATCGAACACTACGTCTGGAGCTTCATCTACCCCGACGGCCTCACCCGCCCCATGCAGATCGCCCTGGCGGCCGCGCTGGTGATAGGCAACATCGCGGTTTATGCGCTGGTGTATTACCAGCGCAGGCCCTAGCGCGGGGCCGGCGCCGCGCGAGCCGGCCGCGCTGCCGTGGCACGGGCGGGCCGCTAGGTCGGGACAGGCCTGCGCAGGCGCCCAAACAGCCGGAACGAGCCGCTGCCCAGCCGCCCGTAGGCGTGAGAGCTGGTGACGACGGTCAGCCCGGTATCGGAGGCATATCGAACCGGAAGCACGCTGCCTGGAACCAGCGCATCGGCCGCCTCGGGCCGGAAAAGCTGGTCTACATAGGCCATGAAAGGAGGCTCGCCATGCGGGCTGGCGTCGACGCGCAGCTTGAGTTCGTACCAATCGCCGATCTGGCTATCGGAGACTTCTTCTGAGCCCACCTGCTCGGAAGCCAGGACGGTCGCGGTGGTCTCCAAGCCATACCGCCTGACTTGCAGCGCCAGCCCGTCCATGACGCCGCCACGCACCTTGAACAGTACATAGCCCACGAAGAACAGTCCGCCTATGGTGTAGAACATGGCGTCGTTGCCGAAGAACGCGTTTGCGAAGATCAGCAGCAACAGGTATAGCGCCAAGCCCGTGGCAGACAGGGCCATGAACAGTACGCCAAGCAAGGTTGACCACCTGTAGTAAGCCATCAGCAGAACTCAGCGGCGTCAGGCGGCCAGAACCAGGACTTTTTTCTGATCCATCTTCAGGTACATGCCCAGGGTGTTCCAGAAGTTCTGGAGCGCCAGGCAGAGCCAGCGAATCACAAAGCCGCCGCAGGCGATGACTGTGAAAGAGAACAGCGCAATCGTGGCTCCCAGCATGAACAGCGTGCCGGTGGCAAGCCCCAGAATGCCTGACGGCAGGTCTATGGTGAGCGGGGCGACCGAAAACAGGTTATGCGCGGGCTTGTTCTGGATGAAGATATTGGTGGTAGGCAGCTTCATGCAGCTGAGCATGTCGTTCTTCGACACACCCGTCACGTAAGGGCCCAGGCCGATGCTGCGGCCGGTTCCCATGCATCCCCAGAATGGCATGATGTTTCTCCTAGGTTGAGGCGCTCCAGATTTCGGCATCGAACAGTTCCTCGTCCTTCTCGATCGCGCCCACGCGCGTCTTGATGGAATCGGAATCGGTCAGCGCCCGATGAAATCTGGTCTGGTTCAAGGTAACGTCGTCCAGGTTGCACTGGCTCAGACGCGCGTATGAAAAATCCGAGTACTGCATATCACTGCCCGCGAAATGGCATTTTTCGAATGTCGCTCTTTGGAAAACGCACATGTCCATCGTCGCGCCTCCGAAGTTCGACTGTTGTACCAGCGCCCCGTTCCACAACGATTGGCTGATCACAGCCGCACTGAACACCGACGATTCCACCGAGGCATTCACGAACAAGCTGTTGCGCACATCAGCATCGAGGAAATTCACCCGCGCCAGCGTCGCATCGCTGTAGTTGCACATCACCAGCCGGCAATCGGAAAAATCAACGTCTACGAGCCGCGCTTCATTGAACTGAGCGCCCGAGAGATCCTGCCCCGAGAAGTCCTGGCCCGACAGGTCACAGCTCGAGAAAGAAACATCTTTCAGCTTGGCATCGCGCAGCATGAGCTCGCGCAGATCCAGCTCGTGAAAAATGGACTTCGACAGATCGGCCGCTGTAAAGTCGGCGCCCGCCAGCTGGCTGCCCACGATATTCGCGCCTGTCAGGTTCTGCCCGCGAAACACCGCATTGCGTGCGTCGGAATCGATGAGGCCCAGGTCTTCAAATGTGCAATCGGCCAGGCGCGCGTGACGTAATGCGCATTCGTTGAAACTGGCTTTCTCGAACCGGCAACCCTGCAATACAGCTTCGGCGAGGTCGCATGACGTGAACTGGGAATTCGTGAAATCGGTGCCCGTGGCTTGAAGGTTCTTGAATGAACATTCCACGAAGAAGCACTCTTGCATCTTGCAGTCCGTCAGCCGAACCGAATTGAAATTGACGCGCACAAACACCAGCCCGCTCAGCGTGTCGCCTGTGAATTCCTCGCCAGCGAGGCTGAGATCCTGCAGGGTCTCAAGGGTGTGTGCCTTGCTGAGCACCAACTCTTTGCTCATGGCCGCTGCTCCTTGCCCGGCACGCCGTCGCGGTACGGGGCCAGGCGTGTGCGTCGCACATAGGCGTCAGCGCTCAGGGTGGACGCATCAACCAGGGTTTCCGACATGTCGGCCCGGAAAAGATTGCAACGGCTCAGGTTGGCTCCCACGAAACTTGCCTTGGCGAAGTTGCCCTGCATGAGATTGCTGTGCGACAGGTCTGCCATGTCGAAGCTGGCGCGAGTGAAAATCGACTGCGGCGTCGCAATGCCGCGCAGGTTGCATTTCTGCAGCCGTGCCAGCGAGAAATCGCACTGCTCGAATAGCGAGCCCTCGAAGCTGACACCGTCAAAGCGCACTTCCCGGAACAGGCATTGCCGCAGCTGATTGCGCTCGAGCCTGCAATTCTGAAATACGACATCTTCGGTGAACACGGTTTTCGCCAGCGCGGATTCTTCGATCCGTACATTGCGAAAGACGGTGTTCAAGCAGGCCGAATTGAGGATCGAGACACCGGTCATGCTCGTGTTCTCGATGAGAGAACCGTCGAAACTCACTTTGTCCAGCTTCGCGCGATCGAACTGGCAGTCAACGAAACGTGCCGCCGTGAGCGACAGGTCCGTCAATTTAGCGTCCTGTAACGAACACTGCCTGAATTCGGTTTCGTCGGTCGAGAACCCTTTGCAGACACTGCCATTGAAATTGCAGTGTTCAAAGACGACTTTGGTTTCGCAGATCAGATTGTCCAGGCGAGCCCCCTGGAACGACGTGCGTTCGAACTGAGCGTCGCTGATGTTGGACTGTTGCAGCGTGGCACCGGCAAGGTTGGTATCCGAGAACTGCCCGCGCGCCAGTACCGTTTCGTTGAAAATGGCGCCGGAGAGATTGGTGTTCGAAAAGTCGACCTTCTCGAGCCAGCTTTCAGAAAAATCGGCGCCCGAGAGGTCCATGCCCGACAGATCCGCGCCGGTCAGGTCCATATTGCGCAGAGACTTGTTCAACCGGTATTTCAAGAGCACGCGCTCGCGCAGCTGAACGGCGCGATGAGGTCCGACCCGGGCCACGCCCTCTTGGTAGTGGACCGAATACAGGTACATCTTGCGCACCGAGCGCTTGCTGAACTCGTACATGTCGCGCGCGGCGTCCGAGCCGCCGGACTCCTCGAAAATGCGACGCGCAAGCCGACGGCTCGCCAGCGGCTTCACGCTCTGCAACATGGGGCTGACATCTGGCGGGCCACTGACGGGGATTTTTCTCGCGCCATCGTCCATATCTAAGTCCAGGCCTGCCGCCAGCCGGTTCACCAACTTGGCATCCTCGCTGGCAGGCGCGCCCGCGGTAGCCTGCCTGGATTCATCGAGCGTGTTTCGCAGCGCTTCGCGTTGCTCGCGGTTGAGCTCGTCGTGCATGCGCTGGTTCTGTTCCGCAATGGCGGGCAGATCGCTCAATGTGAGTGGCTTGACGGGGCCGACAAACTCGCCCGCGGGGTAGGCCTCGCTGTGCCGGGCTATCTGGTCGGCCAGCTTCGACAGCATGGCATGCTGATCGAGCGTCACGTTCTCGAACCATGGCGCCAGAATGTCGGCCGGCATCAGCTCTTCGTCGCGCAGAGCATGCAACGCCGCCGTCTTCACGTCGGACCGCTGCTGGAAGACCTGAGCGTAGTGGCCCAGCGGCCGCTCGTGACCGTCGCGCTCGATTGCGGCCATGATGGCGCTCACGTCGTAAGCGTCGTCTTCGTAGATGGGAATATGCCCGTGGAAAAGCAGCACGTAGTTGCACCGGTGCGGCACGAACCACACAGTGGTCGGCCGCAGCGGCACTTCGTCCAGCGCATCTGCCGAGCCACGGCGCCTGATAAAGCACCGGGCGCGCAGGGCAGGCAGCCGCCCGGACCAGCAATGCAGCTCGGGATGCATGTTCCAGATTTCGAATGGCGCCTGCGGCGGCAGGCAGTCGCGATCCTTCCACACCTGGTCTTCCGAAGCGGCGTTGAACAGCGAAGGATCCATGTCGTCAAAAAAGCCCGCCCCCACTTTCCGGACCCATTCTTCGTCGAACGAGCCCATTTTGCTCTGGCGCAGCGGCCAATCGATGCGCACCTGACCGAAGTTCCACGGCTCGGCCATCTGCCCGCGCGTTCGGATGCGATCGACCGGAGATTCCATATTCGGCAGGCGGATGGCCCGGGTACCGTTGACCGCTTGGGCCTCCAATCCGGTGCCCAAGGGGTTTGCCGGGTGACCCGGGCCGCCGTATGAGTTGCTCCAGGTCAGTGGAATAGCCTCGAAGGCCTGGGGCGCCGAAATGCGATTGTCGATCCAGTAGCGCTCGCCAAAGATCACGGCATCTTTGCGCTTGTCGGCCACCTTCACGCTGACCATGCACTGCGTCTTGTCGTCCTGGTGCGCCGTATACGCCATGCCGCTGACCAGGTACTCGGCATTGGGCTTGGGCATCACGAAGTCCAGCATCTCGTCCGCATCGAGCTCTGGCAGGATATCGTGCACCAGAGTGTGTTCGGGTTGAATCGAAATGTGCTCGCCCTCGTGCTTGACCAAGGCCGCGACGGTCACCGCCAGATATTTGCCATTACGCCAGCGATAGGGTCGGGGCATGACCATCAATCGCATCGGTTTGATGATTTTCATGCCGAGCCGCCACCACCACCGCCGCCAGCACCACCGCCGCCAGCACCGCCGCCGGCTCCGCCACCACTGGCTCCGCCACCACTGGCTCCACCCCCTCCCCCTCCGCCGCCGCCCATGAAGATCGTCTTGGCATGCGAGCGGATATCGATGAGTGTCCGTTTCATGAGACGTTTTATGACTTTACGGGTGCGCTTGCTTTCGCCGGTGGTGATGAGCGACGCGTAGACGTCTCCCGCCGCGTACGTGTACTTGTTCCAGCCATTGGAAAGGATGCGTCCGTAGAAGCTGCCCGTGCCGATCGAACCATGCACGCCGAAGCCGGTGATCGTCCAGGGGTTCGGGGACGTCATGCGGTAGCCGCCCAGATAGGCGTTGATCGCAAAAGTGCGCCGGCTGATGTCGTGGTCGGCATGCGCGTGATAGTTCGTGCAATTGATAGTCAATGTCTGACTGGTGGCCTGGACCAGGGCATCGCCGATGTCCCACAGGGTGTCGTTGGTGACCGTCTTGTACTCATCGCTGAGATTGGTTTCCACCACGATGCCCTGCACCAGCGCCTTGAGATATCCGAAGATTTCCAACCCACTGGGGCTGGGATTATTGGCGGCGGCCTGGGTAGCCGCTGCCGCCGCGCCGGCCTGGGCGGCCATCGCCGGCGATGCGCCCTGCGTCAGCGCTTCCTGGGCCCGTTGCTGGGCGAAAGCACTGTCGGCGCCGGCCCTGGCGGCCTGCTCGCCGGCGGCTTCCACGGCATATTGTCGCAACTCCGGCTGGCTCAGCCCCTTGCGCCTTTCAACGGCCAGCCGAGCCTGTTCGCCCGCCACACGCGGATCTCCCACCGCGGTGCCCACCAGGCCTTCTGCCAATGACTGCAGGTCTACCGCGGAGTTATTCGCCGCGAGCTGATTGGCGGTTTCTGCCACGGCCGCTCCGGTGACCTCATCGACTCCGTATCGCTTCAGGACCGGCGCAATCTGCTGCGCAATGTTGTCGCGGGTCAGGTCGAGCAGGGAGACTTCCTGCACGGCGCGCGCGGCGTCCGAATCCGGAAGGATGTTGAATGGCAGCGTCATTTGATCTTCTTGGAATTCGAGGATGCGCGGACGATGCCAGCGCTGGTCAGGGAAAGCAGCGTCACCCGGTGGTCGCGCCCTTCTTCGATGGAAATATTGTTTTTGACGACGTCGGAATCCGTACCCGCCAGGTAGACGCGGATTCCCGTATAGGCGCGCAACATGCCCGCCAGGATCAGCCAGCGTCCGCCATATTTCGCCGCGCCCAGATACAGGCCCACCGAGGCCCCCATGAGCGCCTTGTACTGCGATTTGTAATCGCCGATTGCCGCGCCCGAGTGCGCGCGCACGTTCTCGCCGGTGGACGAAGTCTGAATCGTGCCGCACTGCACCAGGAAGTTATGACCCACCATCTGGTAAGTGGTATTGCCCAGATGACCATGTATGGCGCTGTTGGCCACCTTCAGGGTCTCGGTATTCTTGAATGTGTATTCGACCTGGCCGTGCACCAGCATGGTCAGGTAGCCAAAGATCGAAAACGAGTCGGCCTGCGGCATGCCCCGAGCCAGCGCCGGCGCCGCAGCCGCGCTGGCCGCCAGATCCGGACTGACACCCTGGTCGATGTACTGGTGAATTCTGGTCTGAACATCCTGGTACGACCGCGTGTCGGCCACACCGGCGTCCTTCAGGCCCTGGCTCGCATGCTCGTACGCTATCGCCTTCTGCTCGGTTGGACTCAGTTTTTCCACACCGCCGCGTTGTTCGACGTCCTTGAGCACGTTGTCGCGGATTTTGGCGCTGCCCAGTGCCGGATCGGCGATGGTCGCGCCGACCACATGCTCGGCAGCTCCCTGCGCGTTCGCCGGATTCTGGGTGGCCAGCACATTGACCGTGCGCGCGGACGACGCCGCCGTGACGGGGTCGGCTCCATATTCGATAACCTTCTGTTTGATGAACTTTTCCAGCTCGGGCAGCCGAAGGTTGTCGCCCTGGGTCTGGAAGTACTGACGCGTCTCGGCCACGGCCGCCGCGGCGACCGAATCGGGAAGCAGCACGGGGCTGGAAGGACCTGTCATGTTCTGAACCTCGACCTGTACATACGATGCCGCGCTCGGCCCAGCGTCACAGCAACACCATCAGAAAGCCCACCCCGGTAACCACCAGGTTGGCCTGGCGTTCTTCGGAGGTGCCCTTGTCGCTCAATGTGAAGCCCTTCACGCCCACTCGCCAGCTGCCCTTGTGCGTCATTTTCCAGGCCAACCCGAAACGCAGCGCCGCCGCACTGGTGTTGACCCCACTGAAGTCCAGGCTCATCAGCGTGGCGGCGTTGTTCGAGGTCGGCGTGCTCAGCGTACTGTATGTGCCGAAACCCAGATTGAAGGCATAGCGGTAGGACTCCTTGCGGGTGTCGACCGTATTGCGTTCTTCGACTTTGGCGTCAATGGTGATGGCCGAAGCCGTCAGACGCACGTCGGTCGCCTTGATGGTGACATCGCCAATGTGCGTGTAGAGCGTATTGCCCTGGGTGTTCTTCAGGTACGAATCCTGGAATGTCAGTTCGACCTTGTCATGCACGGTGGCCTTCAATGGCCCCTGGATTTCGATACCGGCGCCCATCAGGGAACCGCCCGCCGCCGCGTTGACGGCGGCCGCCTGCGCCTGCGCGGCCAGCTCGGGGGACACCGGCGCCGCCATGGTGCCGGTGAGCTCTTTGCCGAAGACCGAGATTCCCTCACTGCCGGAGAATGACTTGGTCATTCCCTCGATCGTGCCGTCCTTCCCGGCGAGGTCCACCCCTTTGTCGCTGGCGAAGTCGCGCACATTCTGCGGGGTCGGAAATTCCGGACCGTCAGGATCCTTCTTCTGGAACGCGACCAGGTCCTGGGTCAGCTCGTTAAGGTCGGGTTTAGACATTCATTTTGCCTTCACGAAGACTGCTCAGCCGACGTTGCCGATAATGACTTTCTTGAAATTGCCGGTATGCACCGACCCGTAGTTGCCCTGCAAAGAATGCGCGACGTTGCCAATTTCCGTGAGCGACTGGTCGCCTTCCTGCCGCTGCGTCAACAACCCTTTCACGCCTTGCTGGACATCGCCCGTCGTGCTCGTAATGACCGGTCCTTCGATGGTTCGGTCATAGGCCTTCATATTGACGGTGGTCTGGCCTTTGTGCGTCAGGCTGGTGGTCTTGGCAATTTCCACGCCCAGGGATCCCGCACGAATGCTGTAATGGCCGCAGACATCCACGCTGTAGTTCGCGCCCACCGTGTGATTGTGGTTGTTCACCACCTCGTCACACATATCCTTCTGGGCCCGCATGTGCACCAATTCGCAGCCCAGCGCATCTTCGAAGATCATCTTGTTGCACATGGACGGGTCGCCATAGACCGACTGGCTGCGGAATCCGCTTTGAGTCGCGCTGGCCGGCAGCTCCACCGGCGGCATGTTGTTGGCGTTATAGACACGCCCGAGCACCAGGGGCCGGTCCGGGCACCCTCCGATGAAGTCGACCACCACCTCGTCGTTGATGCGTGGAAGCTGCAAGCCGCCGAATCCCCCACCCGCCCACGGGCTGGACACGCGCACCCAGCATGAGCTGCTTTCATTCTTCTGGCCGTAGCGGTCCCAGTGAAACTGGATCTTGATGCGGCCGTATTTATCGGTCCAGATCTCTTTGCCGGCCGGTCCCACCACGCGCGCGGTCTGCGGACCGTGGGTGCGCGGAATCGGCGTGACACGCGGTGCGCGATACTGCACGCTGGAAGGGAGGGCCGAAAACGAGGCTTCGTAGAACTCCTCGGAGCCGCTACTGGTCGAATACCCGCCCACGCTCATTCGGTAATTGGCCGACACCACCAGGTATTCACGGTTCTCGGCCTTGCGAGGATGGTTGCGCAGCGTGAACAGGTGCCCCGGCGCCAGGCCGCGCGCGTTGCTGGCGCCCATGTCCTGTTCCTGGCTGCTCTGCAGTTCTTCGAGGCGCACGCGCGCGTATTGTTCGCCATGCTGCGCCTCTTGAAAACCGCCCTGCCATTCAAACACTTCCAGATTGCCGGGTTCGGACCCGCCGGACCGCTTCGAGACCGCGTCCAGGCTTGCACCGGGCTTGGTGAAATCGTAGTCCACCGTCGCATAGCCATCCGGCGTGACCTGGGCCGAGATCTCCCACATCGAGATGTATTCTTCCTGCGGCGTTGAAACACGGTCCGGGCCGTAGTACGGAATCGACTCGTAGCCCGGCACGGGGGCATGCAGGGCAATGTCATCTGTCATGACCAGGGTGTGCTGGCCTTTTTCATGCTTGAAGTAGTAATAGATGCCCTCGTGTTCCAGCAGGCGGCTCACGAATGCAAAGTCGGTCTCCTGGTATTGCACGCAGTATTCCCAGGACCGGTAGCTGCCCGTCAGCTTCATTTCGAACGGGTAGCCATATTCGCCGAGCACTTCCTTGACGATGTCGGGCACCGTTTTCTGCTGGAAGATCTTGTTGTCGGACGTCTGCGTCAGATACCAGAGCCAGGGTTTTACCGTGACTTTGTAGATATAGTTGCGCGACGTGCTGCTTTCGCGTCCCACCATGACACAGCGCACGATCTGCCCGCTCAGGTAACGGGGCTGCATGGCCGTGGCAATTTCCAGCGTAAGCGGCTTGCCGAGCAGCTGTTTCAGGTCCAGGTTGAAACTGTTGGCCAAGAGTTCGACATCGAACTCGAACAGCTGCGACAACCCCTCGTGTCCGGTCATCTGCTTGAAGACCAGGCCATTCTCGAGGGGAGTATGCGCGATGATGGGGCGAGACTGAATAAAGCTGGGTATGTCCACAAATACTCTCCCGTGACTCATTTCTTGCAGTTGCGCAGGGTGACGCATCGGCGACACGCGGCTGCCATTTGCCCCGGATACACTGCCCCGATTAGGGATTACCCGCGCAAACTACTTGAAGCGAAATAGGGCCTCAAGGCGGTTTTCCCTAATAGATGCAACAAATCTATAAGTGCCCAAATGCCGCCTACCTGCAGCCTGCAGCTTTATCGTCTGGCGGTGGCTCATTTCTGTGCCGAGGAGGTGGGTGACTGCGCTGTCCCCGCAATTTATTGTTACCAGAATTAGGGGGCGGGTTCCTGCTACAGTGTCGGCGCCGTGACCCCTGTTTCCCTGACTCCCCCTCCGTTTGTCGTGCTGGACGCCTGCGTTCTGATGTCGGGCATCTTGCGACGCCTGCTGCTGCGGCTGGCCGCTGCACGGGTTTATCAGCCCGTCTGGAGCGAGCGCATCGGTGAGGAATGGCGTCGCAATGCGGCCCGGCTGTGGGCCATCCCGCCCGAAGTCCTGACCGCGCAGTGGGCCGAAATGAATCAGGCCTTCCCCCACGCGGCCGAAGCGGACCTGCAGGCTTACGAGAGCGTGCTGCGCTACAGCGACCCCAAGGACTTTCATGTCATCGCGGCGGGGCTGGCACGGCGCGCCCGCTGCGGGCTGCAGCAGCCCCCGCAAGTGCTCGTGGCCACCTGGAACCTGAAGGATTTCAATCGATCGGAACTGCGCCGCCAGGGGCTGGAGGCCTGGAACCCCGACCGGCTGCTGTCGCAATGGTGGCAAGACGACGCCGCACGGCTACGCGATGCCATCCGAGGCGTGCCGGCCGACTACGTCGGCCTGGGTCGCGATCCGGAGCCGCTGGCAGACACGCTGCATCGGGAACGCCTGTACCGATTGAAGGCCCTGGTGGCCCGCGACGGGCTGTAGCCTTCGGCCGATGCCGGGCCGGCAGGCGTTGCGGCCGGATCAGTGATCGTGATTGCTGGCCGCGAAGCCGGCCTGGTTGAGCACGGCGATCACTTCTTCGATATGGTCGGGGCCGCGGGTCTGCAGCACGAAGTCCACTTCGACGTTGCGCACCGGCAATGACGTGAACGCACGCTGATGGTGGACTTCGGTGATATTGGCCTGCGCGTCGGCGATGAGCTTGGTGGCGTGCGCCAGGGCACCGGGCAGGTCGCGCAGGTCGACCCGGATGCGCGCCAGCCGGCCCGCGCGCACCATGCCCCGCTCGATCAGTTCGCCCAGCATCAACGGGTCGATGTTGCCCCCGGTAAGCACGAGCGCGACGCGCTTGCCGCGAAAGCGGCCCGTGCCGGCGGCCTGATCGCGCAGCAAGGCCGCCAGCCCCGCCGCCCCCGCCCCTTCGACCACGGTTTTTTCGATTTCCAGCAGCACCACGATGGCATGTTCGATGTCCGCTTCGCTGACGAGCTCGATACGGTCGACCATGCCGCGCACGATGTCCTGGGTGATCAGTCCGGGCGACTTGACCGCAATCCCTTCGGCTATGGTGTATTGGCCCGGCGTCATGTCGATGCCCTGCATGGCGGCGTACATGGATGGGAAACGTTCGGTCTGCACGCCCACGATCTCGATGCCCGGCCTGATGGCGCGCGCGGCCGTGGCGATTCCGCTGATCAGCCCGCCCCCCCCGATGGCGACCACCAGTGTGTCGAGCTCGGGCTGGTCTTCCAGCATCTCCAGCGCCACGGTGCCCTGCCCTGCGATGACAGCCTCATCGTCATAAGGGTGGATCATGACCAATCCGCGTTCACGCGCCAGTCGGTATCCATGCGCCTTGGCGTCATCAAAAGTATCGCCCTGCAGCACGACGGTGGCGCCGAAGCGGCGCGTGTTGGCCACCTTCACGGTAGGCGTAAAGCGCGGCATGACGATCACCGCAGGCACGCCCATGCGCTGCGCATGATAGGCGACCCCCTGCGCGTGATTGCCGGCCGACACGGCGATGACGCCTTGCTCACGCTCTTGCGGGCTGAGCGCCAGCATGCGGTTGAGCGCGCCGCGTTCTTTGAACGACGCGGTGAACTGCAGGTTCTCGAATTTCAACCACACTTCGGCCCCGAGGATGTCGGACAGCGTACGTGAATGCGTGAACGGCGTTTTTTGCACCTGCCCCTGCAAGCGGGCGCGGGCAGCCTGTATGGCGGCAAGATCGATCACGGTTTGGTCCTGTGGAAGCCGAAATGGGGGGTTCATTATGCTACTGCCGCGCCCCTTGCAGAAACACCATGCGCGGCGGGCAGTCGGGCCTGCACAGGGCGCCCGGGCGCTACCGCACCGGCAGGAAATTGAAGAACAACAGCCCCTGCGCGTAGTTGATACCCACGCGACGGGCGTTTTCGCCGAGCAGATTGGCGATGAGGTCCAGCCGGCCGATGATGGCGCCGAATTCCCGCTCGAAGCTCAGGTTGGTGCCCGAGGCAGACATTTCGTTGGCGAGCAGCAGAGGCTCGCCCCGGCCGTCGCGGCGAGAGGCCAGCAGCCATGCGGCGGCCTCGACGTTGCGCGCGGCATTGTAGATATGCTGCGCATCCAGCACATCGGAAAGGTACATGCGCGTCTTGCCGTTATGGGCCGCAATCAGGGTATCGGCCAGTCCGTAGATGAACGCCGCGACGCGATCGCGCGAATAGGCAGGGTCCAGCGATACGGCAAGGATCTGGATGTCGCGCAAGCCATGCAGGCCAGGGGGCGGCGTACCGCTGGCGATCCAGCCGCGCACCCGGGCCACGGCGGTGGCGTGATCGGCCAGGCCGGCCTTCTGCCACTCGCGCGGATTACGCCTGTAGAGTTTATCGAGCAGGCTGTACAAGCTGTTGAGGTTGTCGCGGATCTCCAGCGTTACGGTACGGTTGAAGTCGGTCTGGGCCAGCTGGTCCATGGACATGTCTTCGCTGCGCGGGCCCACCGCCGGGGGCTGAGAGACACATGCCGATGCCAGGCCCAACAGCGCGCACGCGGTCGCGGCTCGATAAGCCAAGCGTAGCCTGTTCATGCGTGCGTGCGCCCTGTGCCGATCAATGCGGTCTCCGTCGTGAATGCGCGGCTCGCGCCGGCGCGTCCAGAATTTACCGTAGATAAACAAAAACGGCACCTTTCGGTGCCGTTTTCTGCTTCAAGAACCGCAAAGCTTACTCGGGTTGCGGTTCCGTCTGCGGGGCGGCTTCGGCGCCGCCAGCCTGTTGCTGCTCGATGCCGCCGATGGCCTTGACCGACAGGCGCAGGCGACCCTTGTCGTCGGCCTCGATGACCTTGACGCGGACCTGCTGGCCGACCTTGAGCACATCGTTGATATTGGCGATGCGATAGTTGGCGATCTCGGAAATGTGCAGCAGGCCATCACGGCCGGGCAGCACCTGCACGATGGCGCCGAAATCGAGCAGGCGCAGTACGGAGCCGTCGTATACCTGCCCGACCTCGACGTCGGCCGTGAGTTCGACGATGCGGCGCTGCGCTTCCTTCGCCTGGGATTCGTCGACACTGGCGATGACGATGGTGCCATCATCGGAGATGTCGATCTGGGTGCCCGTTTCTTCGGTCAGGGAACGGATGGTGGCGCCACCCTTGCCGATGACGTCGCGGATCTTCTCGGGGTTGATCTTGATGGTGAGCATGCGCGGCGCGAAAGCCGAGAGCTCGCCACGCGAGCCGTCGAGGGCTTCACGCATCTTGTCAAGAATGTGCAGGCGACCTTCGCGGGCCTGCGCCAGCGCCACCTGCATGATTTCCTTGGTGATGCCCTGGATCTTGATGTCCATTTGCAGGGCGGTGATGCCCTTCTGCGTGCCGGCCACCTTGAAATCCATGTCGCCCAGGTGATCTTCGTCGCCCAGGATGTCGGTCAGGACGGCGAACTTGCCTTCGTCGAGGATCAGGCCCATGGCAACGCCAGCAACGTGATCCTGCAGGGGCACGCCTGCGTCCATCATGGCCAGGGAACCGCCGCAGACGGAGGCCATGGACGACGAGCCGTTGGATTCGGTGATTTCGGAAACCAGGCGGATGGTGTACTGGAACTCGTCGTGCGGCGGCAGCAGCGATACCAGCGCGCGCTTGGCGAGGCGGCCGTGCCCGATTTCGCGCCGCTTGGGCACGCCGATGCGGCCGGTTTCGCCGGTGGCGAAAGGCGGCATGTTGTAGTGCAGCATGAAGCGGTCGCGATATTCGCCCATGAGCGCGTCGATGATCTGCTCATCTTGCTTGGTGCCCAGCGTGGCCACGACCAGCGCCTGGGTTTCGCCACGGGTGAACAACGCGCTGCCGTGAGCACGCGGCAATACGCCCAGGCGCACGCTGATGGGGCGCACGGTGCGGGTGTCGCGGCCGTCGATGCGGGGCTCGCCGTTCAGGATCTGGCCGCGCACGATGCGCGCCTCGAGATCGAACAGGATGTTGTCGACCGTGACCGAGTCGGGAGCGTCCTGGCCGGCGGCAGCGGCCTGTTCGGCCAGCTTGGCGTGCACTTCGGCGTAGACCTCGCGCAGTTGCGCGGTGCGGGCCTGCTTCTGGCGCACCTGGTAGGCCGCGGCGAGCTTGTCTTGCGCGACGGCCGTCACGGCGGCGATCAGGGCTTCGTTCTTGGCTTCGGGCTGCCAGTCCCATTCGGGCTTGCCGGCTTCACGCACCAGTTCGTGAATGGCGTTGATGGCCGCCTGCATTTGCTCGTGGCCATAAACCACGCCGCCGAGCATGACTTCTTCGGACAGTTGCTTGGCCTCGGACTCGACCATCAGCACGGCATTCTCGGTACCGGCCACGACGAGGTCCATTTGCGAGGACTTCAGCTGCGTGGCGGTGGGGTTCAGCACGTACTGGCCATCGATATAACCGATACGAGCGGCGCCGATGGGGCCGTTGAACGGAATACCGGAAATTGCCAGGGCGGCCGAAGCGCCGATCATGGCCGGGATGTCGGGGTCGATTTCAGGATTGACCGAGACCGTGTGCAGCACGACCTGCACTTCGTTGTAGAACGCCTCGGGAAACAGCGGACGCAACGGGCGGTCGATGAGGCGCGACGTGAGCGTTTCTTTTTCGGAAGGCTTGCCTTCGCGCTTGAAGAACCCGCCGGGGATGCGGCCCGCGGCGTAGGTTTTCTCGATGTAGTCGACGGTGAGCGGGAAGAACGTCTGGCCGGGCTTGGCCTTCTTGGCGGCAACAACGGTGGCCAGCACCACGGTGTCGTCAACCGACACCAGCACGGCGCCAGAGGCCTGGCGGGCGATTTCGCCCGTTTCCAGTACGACCGTGTGCTGGCCGTATTGGAACGATTTGGTCACTTTATTGAACATGACGAGGATTCCTTACAAATGAAAAACCGTGGCCGCCGCGACAGAACGTCGCACCGGCCACGGTTGCGTCATGGGGAGCCTGCCCCGTCGATCACTTGCGCAGACCGAGTTTTTCGATCAGTGCGCGGTACGAGTCGGGATTGCGGCCCTTGAGGTAGTCGAGCAATTTGCGGCGACGGCTGACCATGCGCAGCAGACCGCGGCGCGAGTGGTGGTCCTTCATGTGTTCTTTGAAGTGACCGGTCAGTTCGTTGATGCGAGCGGTGAGCAGAGCCACCTGGACTTCGGGGGAACCGGTGTCGCCCTGGGCACGTTGAAATTGCGCGACGATGTCGGCTTTTTTGATGTCAGCTACGGACATGAATGACCTCTTGAGACTTGCGGCAGGGCCGAGGCGCCCAGCCGTGGTTAAAAAAAACGGCAAAAAACCGTGATGCTTGGGGTAATGCGGGTTTGTTCGGGTACTGCGATTGCTACTGCCATGCTGGCTGACCGCCGCCGTGTTGCAGCACGGCCGTGGGTCCGGACATGCCCTCAAGGCAGGCCCGACGCAGGGATTTCCCTGCGAGGCAACATACTAATTTGCCCGGCCATTGCAGATAGCCGGGCAAATCAGACAGCGATTATAACTGATTCGCTAGAATCACCCTATTGGCCTGGCACTGTGCGTGCCAGGCGCGCCGGCCCCGCCGGCTTACCGGAGAACCGGCATGTTTCCTGTCCTGACCCGCCTGGCGGGCCGCGCGGCCGCGGTGGCCGCCATTGCCACCCTGGCAGCCTGTGCCAATCCGGCCCATGTGGCCCCGGGAACGCCCATGACCGAGGTGGCTGCCCAGCTCGGGCGCCCCAACTTCGCCTGCCCGCTGCCCAACGGCGGCGAACGCGTCATCTGGACGCAGCAACCCTACGGGCAATATGCCTGGGGGGCCAACGTGGGCCCGGACGGCCGCATAGACCAGGTGGTGCCCCTGCTGACCGATGCCCACTTCAAGGTGCTGGCCACGGGCACGTGGACGCCCGACCAGGTGCGCTGCGAATTCGGCCCCCCCGCGGAAATCGACGAGGTGGGGTTGCCCAGCGTGCGGCAGGTGGTGTGGTCATACCGCTACCTGCAATCGGGCGTATGGAATTCGCTGATGTACGTGTACATGGGGCACGATGGCCAGCGGGTCACCCGCTTTCATCCGGGGCCCGACCCCATGTACGACGAGGAACGGCGCTTCTGGTAGCTGCCGCCCGGGGGGTCGCGGGCAGCCGGTCTTTCAGGGGCCCGTGCGGCGGTCTTGCTGCTGCCGCCGGGTTCGCGCGCGATTCCAGCGCCATGCCATGATGATCCAGCCCGACAGGCCGTACAGCACGAACAGGCCGAACAGCACGACCGGGGGGTCGCTCGACACGAAGACGAACACCGCCACGACGAGCAGAATGCCCCAGAACGGCACACTGCGGCCCAGGGCGAAGCTCTTGCCGCTGAAGAACGATGCGTTGGACACCATGGTCACGCCGGCATACATGGTCAGGCAGAAACCCACCCACGCCATGGTCTGTTCGCTCATGGGAAGCTTGTTGTCGATGGCCAGCCAGACGAAACCGGCCACCAGCGCGGCCGCCGCGGGGCTGGGCAGCCCCTGGAAATAACGTTTGTCGACAACGCCGATATTGGTGTTGAACCTCGCCAGCCGCAACGCCGCCCCCGCCACATAGACGAACGCAGCCAGCCACCCCCAGCGGCCCAGGTCGTTGAGTATCCACTCGTACATGACCAGCGCGGGCGCCACGCCGAAAGATGTCATGTCCGACAGGGAGTCGTACTGCTCGCCGAATGCAGACTGGGTGTTGGTGAGCCGGGCAACGCGGCCATCCATGCCATCAAGCACCAGCGCCACGAAAATGGCAATGGCGGCCACCTCGAATCGGCCGTTCATGGCCTGCACGACGGCGTAAAAGCCGGCAAACAGTGCCGCGGTGGTGAACGCGTTGGGCAGCAGATAGATGCTGCGGTGGCGATTCTCGGAATTGCGCATGGAGAAATTTGGCATAGTCACGGAATATGGCGACGGATTACTGAAAGGTTAACTCATCCAGGGCGGATGCGGCGCTGGCAAGCGCACGAGGCAACGCCAGACAAGCCGAACGGCACTGCGCTGCAAGACTCGGGCCCGGGTGCTGGCAGCACCCAACGCGCGTCGTCACGCGCCATGCTGCGCCGACAACCCGGCAGGAAAGAGCGCCGTGCGAGACCTGGGTGGCTTCGACCCGAGAGCCATTGCGCGGCCGGGGTGCGCGCCGTCGGACAGGCGTCCGGCGACGCAGCGCGGGACAGCGCGTGTGGCACAAAACACTGCCGGCCCGGCCATGGAAGCAAAAAGGCATCCCCAAGGGGATGCCTTGAACACAACGCGCGCATGCGCGCGTCGGCCTGGGACGATGTGCCGGAGCCGTAGCGCCGGACACACCGGTTGCGCAAGCCTTAGTTCTTCGACTTGTCCACCAGCTTGTTCGCGGCGATCCAGGGCATCATGGCGCGCAGCTTGCCACCCACCTGCTCTATCTGCGATTCGGCGTTGATGCGACGGCGCGAGGTCAGCGTAGGTGCGCCGGCCGCGTTTTCCAGGATGAACTTCTTGGCATATTCACCGGTCTGGATCGCGACTAGGGCTTCGCGCATGGCTTGGCGGGTCTGTTCGGTAACGATCTTGGGGCCGGTCTCGTATTCGCCGAATTCGGCGTTGTTCGAGATGGAATAGTTCATGTTGGCGATGCCGCCTTCGTAGATCAGGTCAACGATCAGCTTCAGCTCGTGCAGGCATTCGAAGTACGCCATTTCAGGCGCATAGCCGGCTTCCACCAGCGTATCGAAACCCGCCTTGATCAGCTCGACGGTACCGCCGCACAGCACGGCCTGTTCGCCGAACAGGTCGGTCTCGGTTTCTTCACGGAAGTTGGTTTCGATGATGCCGGCACGGCCGCCGCCGTTGGCGCTGGCATACGACAGGGCCACATCGCGGGCCGAACCCGACTTGTCCTGGTAGACGGCCACCAGGTGGGGCACGCCGCCGCCCTGGCTGTAGGTCGAGCGCACCGTGTGGCCGGGAGCCTTGGGCGCGATCATGATGACGTCGATATCGTCGCGCGGCACGACCTGGCCATAGTGCACGTTGAAGCCGTGCGCGAAAGCCAGCGCGGCGCCAGCCTTGATGTTGGCGTGCACTTCGTTGCGATACACCGAAGCGATGTTTTCGTCGGGCAGCAGCATCATGACCACGTCGGCGGCCTTGACGGCTTCGGCGACTTCCTTCACTTCGAGGCCGGCGTTGGCGGCCTTGTTCCACGAGGCGCCGTCCTTGCGCAGGCCGACCACGACCTTCACGCCCGAGTCATGCAGGTTCAGCGCGTGGGCGTGCCCTTGCGAGCCGTAGCCGATGATGGCAACGGTCTTGCCCTTGACGAGAGAGAGGTCGCAGTCTTTGTCGTAAAAAACTTTCATGTCGTGTGCTCCGGATTATGCGATTCGGTAATGTTTCTGGGTTGGTTTGATGCAGGCCGGCAGGCCGTTAGAGCTTCAGGATCCGTTCGCCGCGCCCGATACCGGACACGCCGGTGCGCACGGTTTCCAGGATGGCGCTGCGGTCCAGGGCGTCGATGAACGCCTGGACTTTTTCCTGCACGCCGGTCAGCTCAATGGTGTAGGACTTGTCGGTGACGTCGATGATGCGGCCACGGAAAATGTCGGCCATGCGCTTCATTTCTTCGCGTTCCTTGCCTACGGCGCGCACCTTGATCAGCATGAGCTCGCGCTCGATGTGGGAACCTTCCGTGAGGTCGACCACCTTGACCACGTCCACCAGGCGGTTCAGATGCTTGGTGATCTGTTCGATCACTTCATCAGAGCCGACCGTGACGACGGTAAGCCGCGACAGCGTGGAATCTTCGGTGGGCGCCACCGTCAGCGTTTCGATGTTGTAGCCGCGAGCCGAAAACAAGCCGACCACGCGCGACAGCGCGCCGGGTTCGTTTTCCATGAGCACGGAAATCACATGTTTCATGGTCGCCTCCTTACAGGTCTTCGGAACCGAGCAGCATCTCGGTCAGCCCGCGGCCGGCCTTCACCATGGGCCACACGTTCTCGGTGCGGTCGGTGATGAAGTCCAGGAAGACCAGGCGATCCTTGTGCTTCTTGAATGCTTCGCGCAGGGCCGGCTCGACGTCGGCGGGGCGCTCGATACGCAGGCCCACGTGCCCGTAGGCCTCGGCCACCTTGACGAAATCGGGCAGAGAATCCATGTATGACTCGGAATAGCGCGAGCCGTAGTCGATCTGCTGCCACTGCCGCACCATGCCCAGGAATCGGTTGTTCAGGCAGATGATCTTGGGCGTCAGGTGGTACTGATGGCAGGTGGAGAGTTCCTGGATGTTCATCTGGATGGACGCTTCGCCGGTAATGACGGCGATGTCGGCCCCCGGATTGGCCATCTGCACCCCCATGGCGTAGGGCAGGCCCACGCCCATGGTGCCCAGTCCGCCGGAATTGATCCAGCGCCGCGGCTTGTCGAACTTGTAATACTGCGCCGCCCACATCTGGTGCTGCCCCACGTCGGACGTGACGAAGGCATCGCCGCCGGTGACTTCCCAGAGTTTCTCGACGACATACTGCGGCTTGATGACTTCGTCGGAGTTGGCGTACTTCAGGCATTCCTTGCCGCGCCAGGCTTCGATCTGCTGCCACCATTTTTCGAGCGACGCCGGCTTGGAGTCGGCCCGCGCGGCATCGTACTGGGCGATGAAGTCGGCCAGCACGTCTTTGACGTTGCCGACGATGGGCACGTCGACGCGCACGCGTTTCGAAATGGACGACGGGTCGATGTCGATATGGATGATCTTGCGCGCGTTCTGGGCGAAGTGACGCGGATTGCCGATGACGCGGTCGTCGAAGCGCGCGCCCACTGCCAGCAGCACGTCACAGTGCTGCATGGCCATGTTGGCTTCGTAGGTGCCGTGCATGCCGGGCATGCCGACGTACTGGCGGCTGGTGCCGGCCATGCCGCCAAGGCCCATCAGGGTGGTGGTGCACGGTGCACCCAGCTGTTCGGCGACCTGGCGAAGTTCGGCCGAGGCGTCAGACAGAATGACTCCGCCTCCGGCGTAGATCATGGGGCGCTCGGCGGCCAGCAGCATCTGCACGGCCTTCTTGATCTGGCCCTGGTGCCCCTTGTTGACTGGCGCATAAGAGCGCATGGTGATCTCGCCCTTGGGCGCCACGTACTTGCAGGGCTGCAAGGTGACGTCTTTGGGGATGTCTACCAGCACCGGACCGGGCCGCCCCGTGCGCGCGATGTAGAACGCCCGGCGCATGGTTTCGGCCAGGTCCTTGACGTCGCGAACGAGGAAGTTGTGCTTGACGCACGGCCGGGTGATGCCCACCGTGTCGCATTCCTGGAAAGCGTCTTCACCGATGGCCGCAGTGGGCACCTGCCCGCTGATGATGACCATGGGGATGGAGTCCATGTAGGCCGTGGCGATGCCGGTGACGGCATTGGTGACGCCCGGGCCGCTGGTGACCAGGCACACACCGACTTTCTGCGACGCGCGCGAATACGCATCGGCAGCGTGCACGGCGGCCTGCTCGTGACGAACCAGGATATGCTGGAATTTGTCTTGCTTGAAAATCGCGTCGTAGATGTACAGCACCGCGCCGCCGGGATAGCCGAAAACGTGCTCGACGCCTTCTTCGGCCAGGCAGCGCACGACGATATCGGCGCCTATGGTTTCCATGTTGTATTCCTTTCAGTACCGGCCCTGTTTTCCTGATCGTTGCACGCCCGGATACGGCGGCAACTGAACCCGGACCGAAACCGACAGCATGATCTGGCGCTTTGAGACTCACGGAGACTCGCCACCCGGACACCCTGCCGACCCGGCACACGTTCGTCGGGAACGCAGCGCAAACGCCCCTGGGGGACGCTGGAGGTCGAAATGGAAGCCTTGGCAACACACGCTTGTGACGCGGCCAAACGGCAATTGTTACTGGCGCGCAGCCCCCGGAATGTAGCCCGGGCAGCCCGTCGGCCTGGGCGCCGGCTTCGGATAGGCAGGCCGGCGCAAGACAGGGAATTTACCGCGTTGCGGCATCAGTAGCAAATCGACCCTCGGCCAGCGCCGCCGCCCCGATCCGGCCCCAACATCCGTACATGTTTCTATACTTGGGCGTCCGCACCCGAAATTGGCCGCTCATGGACCTGCGCATCGCCAGCATTCCCCGCTTTCTCTACAGCCACTACTTCTTCGGAGGCGTGCGGCAAGGCGTAGGCATGCTGTTGCCGGTGATGGTGCTGGGCGGCGTGATGGGGCACTACAGTATCGGACTGGTCGCCACATTCGGGGCGCAATGCCTGGCCATCATCGACCAGCCCGGCGGGCCTCAGCGGCACCGCACCAACGAAATGCTGGGTGGAGTCGCGCTGGCCACCACGGCCGTCACGGTCACGGGCGCCGCGTCCACATACCCGTTGCTGCTTTGGTTGGTGATCATTGCGCAGTGCTTCGTGTTTTCCATGTTCTCGGTGTTCGGCAAGCGCGGCGGCCTGATCGGCTTCGCAGGCCTGCTCATCATGACGCTGACCATGCATTCCCCGCTGGCCCCTGATCAGGTGCTGGTGCACTCGGCGGCCACGCTCGGCGGCGCCCTGTTCTACCTGGCGTTCAGCCTGGCCTTCAGCCGTATCCTCTGGCTGCGCGAAGAGCGCCAGGCCATGTCGGTGGCGCTGTTCGCCACTGCCGACTACATGGCGGCGCGCAGCCGCTTTTATGACGAAACCACCGATCTGGACGACATCTACCCCGCGCTGATCCAGTCGCAGTCGGTCATGACGGAGAAACACCAGGCCGCGCGCGACATTGCTGCGCACTCTGCCTCGCGGGCGCGGCTGGCGCGACGGCGAACGGCTGATGCTGTGGAACCTGTTCGTGGACATGCTGCAGTTGCTGGACACGCTGGTGGCCACGCATACCGATTACGCCACACTACGGCGCGGCCTTGCCGGCCACGACTGCCTGATGTTCATGCGCGACGCGCTGGCCAAGATGTCGCTGGAGCTCAACCGCATTGCGCTGGACGTGTCGCGCGGCAAGGCGGTGCATTACCGCAGCAGCACCAAGGCCGAACTGCGCGCAATCGAGTACGAGATCGAGCAGTTTCGCAATCACGGAATGGCCGAACAGGACCCGGAAATGCTGGCCTTGATCGTGCAGGTGCTGCGCCGCCTGCGCAATGCGGCACGCATTGTGGGCAAGCTGGCGGCCCACACCGAGGCGCGCCCGGATGCCGAGCCCACCAGTGCCGTGCTGATCGACAAGTCGTTGACGCAGTTCATGTCGCGCCAGGAATTGCGCCTGGGCATGCTGACCAGCAACCTGCGTAGCGACTCGCCCTATTTTCGCTATGCGGTGCGCGTGACCCTGGCGGCAGCCATTGCCATGGGGCTGATCTCTCAGTGGGCCACGCCGCAGGTCTCGGAATCCCACAGCTATTGGGTATTGCTGACCATCATCATCATCATGAAGCCGGGCTTTGCACTGACCCGCCAGCGCAATGGCTTCCGGCTGATAGGCACACTGGTCGGGTGCATGCTCGCCCTGGCGCTCTTTACCCTGACCACTCGCCCCGAGGTGCTGTTCGGGGCGCTGCTCATCGCCTGCATCATGGGCAACAGCCTGCTGCAGTTGAACTACATGGGCAGTGCCGTGTTCAACACCCTGTTCGTGGTACTGGTGTTCCACTTCGTGGCCCCCGGCACCATTTCCATGGAAGTGATAGGCGAGCGCGCGCTGGATACGGCATTGGGCTGCGCCATCGCGCTGGTATGCAGCTATGTGCTGCCCTGGTGGGAAGCGCGCTACCTGAAACCGCTGGCGCGCGCAGCCACGAACGCGAACCGTGAATACCTGCGTACCGGACTGCGGTACGCCCAGGCCATGCAGGCATCGGCCCAGGGCGCGGCCCTGCCAGACGACGCGCCGTCGATCGCTGAGGCCGACCTTGCATGGCGGCTGGCTCGCAAACACGTGCACATCGCCTTCAGCAATTTCGCCGAGGCGTTCTACCGCATGATGAGCGAGCCGCGCTCACACCAGCTGAATGTGCCGGAATTCAATAATCTGCTGATTCAGAATCACATCATGGCGTCGCAGATCACCGCGGCGGTGCCGATACTGGCCAACTTGAAAGCGTGGCCCGAGCCCATGCGCCAGGCCCTGGTCGGCATCGTGGACATGCTGGACGACGACAGCCCGGCGCCTGTGGACCTGCCCACCCATTTCGACACCGAGGGGGAACTGGCCTCGCTGGCGTACCCGCTGAAGCAGATGTTGCGGGCATCGACGCAGATACGGCGCGAACTGGCCTCGGTGGCCGATCCACCGCGCAGCCGTCCCGTCGCAGCCGCGGCTTGAGTGGAGTCAGGGCCGCGGCTTGGGCGGGGCCGGGGCGGCGGCTTGAACGGGTGTCACGCCCGCGGCAACGGCGGGCCGCGCCTGTTTAAACCGAGCCTTCCGTCACAGGTGCGCGGCGCGGACGCGCGGGCCAGAAATACCAGGCCGCGGCCGCCACCTGCAGCACCAGCACCACGCCCCAGGCCGCCAGATGCGCCCGCGGCGGATAGGCGCCGGCGTTGAGCGGCCACAGATCGACGATCCAGCCCACGCCCACCTGGCACAGGAAGATGGTCAGGAACATCAGCAGGTTGGTGGTGGATGCCACCCGCCCCAGCAACTCACGGGGAAACTCGCCGGCCAGCAGCGCGTAGACCAGGATATTCGCCGAGCCGAAGGCCCCATAACAGGCCCACAGCACCCCCAGCGGTATGGGAGCCTGCGCCATGATGAGCGCCTGGGTCAGCAGGAACAGGACCATGCAGGCGCCGCCGAAACCATATAGGCCCAGCCCCATGCGTTCCATGCGCCGGGCCAGTCCGCCCAGGCCGACGTTGCCGGCCATCATGGCAATGCCCATCAAGGACACCAGGCCCGCTGCGTGCGCCGCGCTCAGGCCGTTTACGTCCGTGAGATACGGACGCACCCACAACGACTGCACTCCGTAGAACGCTCCACCTGTCATGACGGGCAAAGACACCAGCCGCCAGAAATGCGCATCGCACAGCAATGCCCAGGTGCCCCGCCACTGTTCGCCCAGCCCCGGCACGGCGCGTTGACGCACCGCTTCACGAGGCGCGCCGAACCAGATCAGCGCAGCCACGGCGAGCGTAAGAAAAGCCAGCGCCACACTGACCGACTGCCACGAGCTGCGAGCCAGCAACCAGGACAGCGGGGAGCCAACCAGCACCCCGCCCAGCCCACCCACGGCCATCACCAGCCCGTTGACCAGCGGCAGGCGAGCCAAGGGGAAATTCTGCGCCAGTGCCTGGAAGGCCGCACCCAGGCACACGCACACCCCGGCGCCAATGAGCAGGCGGCCTGCCATCAACCCCGCAAGGCTGTCCGCCAGGCCGTACACCAGGGTGCCCAGGGCGGCCACCAGAAGCATCAATGCGTTGACGCGCCTTGGGCCCCACGTGTCCAGGAACAACCCGGCCGGGACCTGCATCAGGGCGAACCCAAGAAAATACAGACTGGTCAGCGTGCCGAGATCGCCGGCCGACAGGTTGAGCTCGTCGGTCAGGTATGGGCCGAAGCCAATATTGACGCCACGAAATAAATAAGAGACCAGGTATCCCAGCGAGAAGACCAGGAAGGTGCGCAGCCCGGCGGACATGAGCGCGTGCTCAGGCCTTGCGACGAAACACCAGCTTGTCGGCCGACGAAGCGGCAGCGTCGTAGGCATAGCCTTCGCTATCGAACTTCTGCAGGCCCTCGGGCTTGCCCACCTTGTGCTCGATGGCAAAGCGCGCCATCAGGCCGCGGGCTCGCTTGGCGTGAAAGCTGATTACTTTCCATGCGCCGTTTTTCCAGTCCTGAAACACGCATTGCACCACGCGCGCCTTCAGCACCTTCTGGTCGACCGCCTTGAAATACTCTTCCGAAGCCAGGTTCACCACCACGGGCGACTTCCGGGAGGCGAGACGCTCGTTCAGGTAGTCGGCGATGGTGCTTCCCCAATATTCGTACAGGTTCTTGCCTTTCGCGGTGGCGAGCCGCGTGCCCATTTCAAGGCGGTACGGCTGCATCAGGTCGAGAGGACGCAGGACGCCGTACAGGCCGCTGAGGATGGCGACGTGCTCTTGCGCCCATTCGAGCCGGGCCGCGGACAGCGTGTCGGCCTGCAGCCCTTCATACACATCGCCATTGAAAGCCAGCACGGCCTGCCGGGCATTGTGCTGCGTGAACTTGCGCGTCCAGGCAGCGTAGCGGCCCACATTCAGTTCGGCCAATGCGGGGCTCAGGCTCATCAACCCGGCCACGTCGTCCGCCGAAAGCTTCTTAAGATCCTTGATCAACGCCGCAGCCTGGTCCACGAACAGAGGCTGTGTGTGCTGCTCGATGTGGACGGGGGTGTCGTAGTCCAGTTTCTTGGCGGGCGAAAGCAAGAACAACATGTTGCAGGGTTCCTTGATTGGTAAGGCGGGTTGATGGGTTGCGGGATCAGCGGGCCGTCCAGCCGCCGTCCACCGAGATCGTCGTGCCGGTGACCTGAGCGGCCGCGTCCGAGGCCAGGTAAACCGCGGTGCCCCCGAGTTGCTCGGGCGTCACGAACTGCAGCGAGGGCTGCTTCTCGCTGAGCAGATCGCGCGCCGCCGCGTCCTGGTCGATGTGCTGTTGTTCGGCCAGCGCCGAAATCTGCTTCTCGACCAGGGCGGTGCGTACCCAGCCGGGGCAAATGGCGTTCGCGGTTACCCCCGTGCCGGCGGTTTCGAGCGCGGTGACTTTGGTAAGGCCCACGACGCCGTGTTTCGCCGCGACATAGGCGGACTTGCTGGCCGAGCCGACCAGGCCGTGCGCAGACGCAATGTTGATGATGCGCCCCCAGCCCTGCTTTTTCATATGCGGCAGCGCCGCGGCGCTGCCATGGAACACGGCGGACAGGTTCAAGGCAAGGATGGCGTCCCATTTCTCTACGGGAAAATCCTCGATCAGGGCGGTGTGCTGGATGCCGGCGTTGTTGACCAGAATATCGATACGCCCCAGGGATTGCACCGCGCCATCAATCATCTGGCGCACTGCAGCTCCGCGCGACAGGTCCGCGCCATCGTATAGCACCTGCACCCCGTACTGGCTGGCCATATCGGTACGCAGCTTTTCGATCTGGGCGGCATCGCCAAACCCGTTCAGCACGACATTGGCGCCCTGCTGCGCGAATGCGGCGGCGATCCCGAGCCCGATGCCGCTGGTGGAACCGGTAACGACTGCAACTTTTCCTTTGAGCATGCGTTTCTCCTGTCTGGGTCGGGCCGTGCCCGCATGGGAAGACCGGGCTCAAGTGTAGCCGCCGCGCGTGGGCACGCGAGAGGCGCCCCCACATGCAGCCAGGGCTTGCCGCAGCCGGGGCTGTGGCGCGGGGCGATATCGGCCATGCACCTGGCCGGGAAATTTTCTGATATAGTTGCGGTCTTCGCTTTTTTGGCAAGCGAAGGTCCAGACGTCTGCCAGACGACCACGGCGCCCGCGCCGCAGGCAACGTCCCACCGGGTGCATACCCGGCCAGGAAAACGGACACCCGGAGAGGTGGCAGAGTGGTCGAATGTACCTGACTCGAAATCAGGCGTACGGTATCCCCGTACCGTGGGTTCGAATCCCACCCTCTCCGCCATTTCTGGCCGCCCACGAGGCAAGGCCACCCGCACACTCCCCCCGCTTTACGCCCCTGCACATGCCGCCTTCGCGTCGCCTGCGCGCGCGCCCGGTAGACGGCGCACCAGGCCAGCCCGTGGCGTGAAATTTGCTGGCGTCGCAACGCAAGCCCTGCTCAAGCGATTAGTATTATTGGCATCCCCGGCGAAATCCTGCCCGGGCAGGCCCTACTGCACTGGCGACCACCATGACCCCACGAAGCAAGAAAATCCTGCTGGTGACCCTGGCGTGTCTGCTCGCCCTGGCGGCGGCCGGAGCCTTGGGTATGCACCTCGCCGCCCGCGTCGTCGAAGCGCGTATCGTCGACTTCATGGGTTCCAGCGGGCAAGCCGCTCGCATCGATGTCGGACTGACCGAAGTCGTGCTGCACGACGTGACACTTGGCGCCCCGGATGGCTGGCCCGCCAAGCAGACGCTGCGCGCGAGCCGCATCGTGTGCACCCCCGACTGGCGCAGCCTGTTCTCTCGCCGCCTGGTGCTCGACAAGCTCATCGTCGAAGATTATTACCTGTCGGTGCGCCGCACTTCCGATGGCCTGGAACTGCTGCCCACGCTTTCGGCGCGCGCCCGCGAAAAGCGGCAGGAAAGCGCCGCCGAAGGCAAAGACCCATCGGAACGCTGGGAAACCCAGATCGGCATGGCGACGCTGCGCAATGGCGAAGTGGACTATTACGATGCCGTCATCTCCAAGCCGGCGCACAAGATCACGCTCGACCGCATGCAGGCCGATATCGGGCCGCTGTATTTTCCCAAGCGCAACGAACGGACCCAATTGCAGGTCATTGGCCGTGCGCCCGCCAAGTCGCACACGGGCAACGTGCAGGTCGAGGGTTGGCTGTCGGCCGCCAGCCGTGACGCCGACGTGCGCACGCGCCTGTCGGGAGTAGCGGTGCCGGTGCTAGCCCCATATCTGTACAAAGGCGCGGGCACCACCATGGCGGGCGGCACCGTCGACCTGGACATGCGTACCCGGGTGGAAAAGCGCCAATTGAACGCCAGCGGGCATCTTGAACTGCGCAACCTGAAGTTCGGGGGCCAGGGCGACTCCCTGGCGTCGCTGCCGCGCAAGGCGGTCCTGGCGGCGCTGGAAAACCGCAAGGGCGAGGTCTCCTTCGATTTCACCTTGACCGGTAACCTGGACGACCCCAAGTTCTCTCTGGACGACAGCATCTCGATGCGGATGGTGGGAGGCCTGGCCAATGCCATCGGCGTCAGCGCCAAGGGCGTGGCCGAAGGCGTAGGAGGCGCGGTCCAGGAACTGGGCAACGCCCTGTCCAATCTGGTCGAACAGAAATAGGCGGCCAGGCGGCTGGAGCACGCGCGGATGATGGCAAGCGGGCCGATAACCGCGGCAACACTTATTCGCCGCGGGTGGCGGCAGCGGGCGAACCGCCGAATTTTTCCAGCAGGCCCCGCAGCAGGGGGCGGATATTCTGCAATTGCTGCAGGTGCGCGGCCGCCAGCGCGTCGAGGGTGTTCTCGGCCTGCGGGGTCAGGCGCAGCAGCACGCGGCGCCCGTCCTGCGGATCAGGCTGCCGGGCCAGCATGCCCATGTGCACCAGCCGGCTTACCAGCTCCGCGGCACTGTGCGGTTTGATGCACAGCTGCCGCCCCAGGTCCGTGACCGTCAATGCTTTCTCGCCAGCCTTGATGGCCAGCAGCGCCTGATGCTGCTGCGGCGCGAGCCCGTTTGCCTGCGCCTGGGCTTCGCTGTAGAGGGCGAATCGACGCAGCTCGTGGCGAAAGTCGGCCAGCACGGCGAAATCGGCGGGCTGCAGCGCAGGGGCGCCCGCGCAGGTCATGGGAGGGATCGACGTCTGTACATTCATCACCCCGTCGATGGTACGCACGCGAACGCGAACGGGGGATTACGGGATCATTAATTATTCGTAATGTGCACGCATGCCACATCCAGCCGGTGCGCAGTGCTGCGCTAGAATGCGCGGCTATGGGCCAGGCCTTGGGAGATTGACATGTGGCGGTGCCTGATCGTGGAAGACGATGCCGACAATGCCCGCTACATCGCCAACGGGCTCAAAGAACTGGGCTACGACCCCGTGATCTGCATGGACGGACCTACGGCGTTGCAGAGAGCCACATCAGAGCACTGGGATGCCATCATTCTTGACCGAATGTTGCCCAACGACGTCGACGGGCTCTCGATTCTGTGGTCATTGCGCGCGTTGGGCCGCAAAACCCCCGTATTGGTGCTGAGCGCCCTCACGGCCCTCGACGAGCGAGTCAGGGGCCTCAAGGCCGGCGGCGACGACTACCTGACCAAGCCATTTGCCTTTCCGGAGCTGGCCGCGCGCGTCGAGGCGCTGATCCGGCGTTCTTCGCCGGGCTACGATCAGCGCCAACTGGCAGTGGCCGACCTGGCACTCGACCTGGTGAGCGGCACGGTCACGCGCGGCAATCGGCGCATTGCGTTGCAGCCCCGCGAATACAAGCTGCTGGCCTACATGATGAACAACGCCGACCAGGTGCTGACGCGCACGATGTTGCTGGCGACCGTATGGGGCTATCACTACGATCCGCAGACCAACGTGATCGATGTGCATATCAGCCGGCTGCGCCAGAAGATCGATGCGGAAGGCGAAACCCCGCTGATCCATACAGTGCGCGGGGTCGGCTACAGGTTGTCGGCGCAAGGCACCGAAGCGCCGGATCCGAAATGATAAGCCGCATGGTGCGTTGGCTGCGGGCCATCTGGAGTTCGGTGGCCTTTCGGCTGACGTTGAACTACAGCATCCTGGCACTCCTGACGTCGCTGCTGTCGCTGATGTTCGTCTACTTCCAGAGCGTGAGGATTCTTGAATCGCAGTTTTCGCGGCAGGTCCAGATCACCGCGCAACGCATGAATGCGCACTTCGAACGTAGCGGCCTGGCGGGCCTGCAACGCGAGATCGCGCTCGAGATGGCAGACCACGTCAACACCGATACCGAGATGTTCATGCTGCTGGACCCCCTGGGCCGCATGCTGGTGGGCAATATTGCATGGGACCCGTCGGATGCCCCGCTGAACGGCAGCGGCGTGATGCGCTCGGTAATGCTGCGCGGCATGCCGGTGCATGGCTACCTGGTGGCGCGCAAACTGCCCGACGGATCGACTTTGATCATCGGGCACGATCTGCGCGATCTTTACGACCTGACCGCACTGATCCGTAAAGTCAGCCTGGTGGCCACGGGTGTCATCGCGCTGCTGATTCTGCTGGGAGCCGCGATATTCCGGCGCGTGCTGCAAGGCCGCGTCGAGGTCATCCGCCGTACGGCCGCGCAGATAGGCGCCGGCGAGCTGGGGCAGCGCATTCCCGCGCACCCCCGGCAGGACGAGTTTGCATTGCTGTCGCGCGACATCAATCGCATGCTGGACCGTATCGAGGTCCTGATGAGCGGCGTACGCAATGTGTCGGACGCGGTAGCCCACCAATTGCGCACGCCGCTGACGCGCATGCTGGCGCGCCTGCGCAGCATCGACTGGGAGCGTGACGCACGCGCCGATATCCGGATGCGCGTCGATGGCCTGTCGGCCGAACTCGAAGACCTGGTGAAAGTGTCGGAAAAGCTGCTGCAGATTGCAGAACTCGAATCGGGCACGCGCAGACAGCGTTTCGAACCCGTGTCATTGGACGCCGTGGCCCGCGATGTCGCCGAACTGTACGAGGCGGTCGCCGACGACAGGCTAGCGGTTCTCACTTATGCCGGCGACGGTCCTGCCGATTTGTCAGGAGATCCGGATCTGTTGGCAGGCGCCATTGCCACGTTGGTGGACAACGCATTGAAATACGCCGGCGCCCAGGCGCGTATCCGTATCGAGACCAGCCATTCGGCCGAAGAAGTGCGCTTGACCGTCAGCGACAACGGGCCCGGCATACCTGCCGAAAAGATGGGGCGCATCGGCGAACGCTTTTATCGCGCGCATCATCATGTGCCGGGCTACGGACTCGGACTGGCGACCGTCATGGCGATCGCGCGTCTGCACGGTGGACGAGTCGAGCTGCGCAATGCAGAACCCGGACTATGCGTGTGCCTGTATTTCCCGCGCAATACTGCCGCGTAGCCGCCGCGCACCACCGGCGGGCTACCCCATCCACGCCCCGGACAGTCCGCCCAGCACGGCACAGCCCGCCACCACGGCCCAGGCAGGCAGCTTCCAGGCCGCAAGCGCCGCCACAGCCACCAGCGCCAGCGCATAGTCGACGGGCCGCTGTATGGCGCTGGTCCAGACAGGGTCGTACAGGGCCGCGGCAAGCAGCCCCACCACCGCGGCGTTCACCCCCGCCAGCATTGCGCGGGTATGCCGGCCCTGCTGCAGAACACTCCAATAGGGCAAGGCCCCCGCGACCAGCAGGAACGACGGCACGAAAATGGCGACCAGGCACAATGCGCCGCCCAGCCAGCCGGTAGGCTGGCCCTGCAGCGATGCGCCCAGGAACGCTGCAAATGTGAACAATGGCCCCGGCACCGCCTGCGCCGCGCCGTAGCCAGCCAGGAACGTACCCGCGTCGACCCAGCCCGGCGCCACCACCTCCGCCTGCAGCAACGGCAGTACGACATGGCCGCCGCCGAACACCAGCGCGCCCGCGCGGTAGAACGCGTCGATCAGCTCCAGGACGTGGCTGGGATACGCGGCGGCAGCCAGCGGAAGCGCAATGAGCAGTCCGGCGAACAGCAACAGCCAGCCCGCGCCGGCACGACGGCCGATGGGCACGGAAAGCGCCTGCGCGGCGGCCTGGTCGGGCTGCGCCAGCCACAGGCGGCCCGCTACACCCGCCAGACTCAGAATGACCACCTGCGTCACTGCGTAAGGGAGAAGCGTCGCCGCACAGGCGGCGGCCACCATGATGCTGAAACTGCGCCGCTCGGCGCACAGCGTGCGCGCCATGGCCCACACGGCCAGGGCCACCACCGCCACCGCCGCGATCTTCAGGCCGTGCAGTATGCCCAGAGGCAAGGACTGTCCAAAGTGCGATATGCCCAGCGCCGCCAGCACCAGCAGTACGGCGGACGGCAAGGTAAAGCCCGCCCAGGCGGCCAACGCGCCTGGATACCCGGCGCGCGCCAGCCCCAGCGCCATACCGACCTGGCTGCTGGCGGGCCCGGGCAGGAACTGGCACAGCGCCACCAGATCGGCATAGGCACGGTCGCCCACCCAGGCACGCCGCTTCACGAATTCGGCGTGGAAATAACCCAGGTGCGCCACCGGACCGCCGAATGACGTAAGGCCCAGGCGCAGGAACACGATGAACACCGCCCAGGGCGAGTCGCGCGATTCGTGGTTGGCCATTTGGATGCGGATACTTAATGACAGGTGACCGCAATGCTAACCGCAGCGGCGCGCTGGCGGCATGTTCCCCATGGGATTCCGGTGCTACGATCCACACATGCCGAAGCCGCCACGGCCCCGCGCGGGCCTGCTACGGAATTTCACCAGGAGCTCGCTTGCTGCTCGAATATCTCAAGTACGTCGGGTTGGGACTGGTGGCATTGCTACCCGTGGCAAATCCGCTGGCCAGCACCACTTTGCTTCTGGCCCTGAGCAAAGGCTACACCACCGAAGAACGCAATCACCAGATCGACCGTGCCACGCTCTACGTGGCCGTCATTCTGCTGGTGTGCTTCTATGCGGGCAATGTCATCATGTCGGGCCTGGGCATTTCGATACCCGGTTTGCGCATCGCCGGTGGCCTCATCGTGGCCTACATCGGATTCGGCATGCTGTTTCCCAGTCAGAGCGAGGCCGACGTCCAGCTCGATATGGCTCCGGATGCACCCAGCCTGGCACTCGAGACACCACGGGGCTCGCAACGTCCAAAACCGCGCGACATTGCCTTCATTCCGTTGGCCATGCCGGGAACAGCGGGCCCCGGAACCATCGCGCTGATCGTCAGCGGCACGTCGGCCCTGCACAGCCAGGGCGAGGGTCTCCAGATCATTCACCACCTGGCGGTGATCACAGTAGCGATCCTCTTGGCTTTGCTGTTCTGGATTTGCCTGCGCAGCGCAGAGCGGATCTTCCATGTGCTGGGGGCATCCGGCATCGACGCCGTGGCCCGTGTCATGGGCTTTTTATTGATATGCGTGGGCGTGCAGTTCGTTATAAACGGCGTGTTCGAACTGATCGGCCAGCCTACACCAGGCTAGCCCGCCGGACGCAGTCGTCTGCGTCACGCCCGGCTGCACACCGTCTGGCACGTTTCAGACGGCAGGAGGCTCGATCCAGAAGAAGCGCTCGCCTTGTTGAATCATCTGCGCTACTCCTTGGGCTTCCATGCGGAAATCGGTGCCCATCAGCGTTGCGCCGCCGTCAGCATGGATGTGAATGACCGCCAAGGGGTCATTCGCCATGGTGTACCAGTAATAGCCGGGCTTGAGATCGTGGATAGAATTCTGCATCAGTCAAGTATATCGGCAAACGCCGGGTGCGTAGACCGCCGCCCCGTCCCTCGGCAGGCCGGGTATGCGCCTTGGTGTGCAAATGTAACGTCCGACCTGATGAGGTGGACGCGCAACCCGGTTTCAGCCGATTTCAGGACCAAGTCTCTCCGAGGGACACAAAATTGGTGCAGCACAGCATTCCAGCCGACGCGCCAGGGCGCTAATGTTGCGGTTTGTCGCCATTGCCGTACCCCTGTACACGACTGTTGCAGGGAAAACACCGACAATGAGGTCGTTATCCAATACGGCTGTGTACGCAGCAAGGCAGGTATCCATGAAAAAATGGTTGATCACGGGCTTGAGCGCCGCGGGGCTGCTGATGGCAAGCTCGGCCATGGCCCGCGTAGACGTCGGCATTTCCATCGGCATACCCGGGGTGATTTACCCGGCGCCCGTTTACGTGGCGCCCCAACCCGTCTACGTGACGCCCCCGCCGCGGGTGTACTACCAGCCGGCTCCGGTTTATCGGCCCCATTATGTGCACCCTGCGCCGGTGTATTACTACGGCGGCCGCGACGGTCACCACAAGCACAAGCACAAGTACAAAAAGCATGGCAAACATGGCCATAAGGGCCATCATAACCACAGGCGCTGACCGGGCCGGTCGGCGGATGCAGAAAGGGCGGCATATGCCGCCCTTTCTGCGTTCTGACCGGCCGCGCTAGGATTCGTCGCCCGAGCGGCTGCGCCGGCAGCAGCCGATTATGCGGTCTAGACCGCCCACGTCAGTCCTTGGCGGGTGCCCCCCGCGACGGCACAGGCAGGGGCATGCGCCGCGCAGGGCTGGGCGCGCGCCACCAGCCATTATGCGGACGTATGCGCAAATTCAGGTTCACCATTGAAACGCACTCCGTTGATGCCCTCGAACACCTGCAGACTGTGCTGCTCGGCCTCGGAGCGGGTTGCGAACGGTTGCTGGCCGGGTACCGTCCAGCTCTTCTCGGGGGCATTCCCCCCAACGCGGCGGGTCCAGATACGGACCTGAAACCCTTGTGGGCCGTCTTCAACGACATCACAACGCACGCGAAAATCACCGATCATCCTGGAACTCATGTCAAATCATCTCCCCAATCATTGACGACAACTGCTGCGAGTACGGCGCATATTGTGCCCTAAAGATGCGGCCCTTTTTTACGCGAACACATTTGCTGACATCAAAGACTGAGCATTGACGCGCAGCATAGTCTGTTAACAAGACGCCAATATGACGTTACCGGAGTGACGAAAGTTTCCTGGCGTCGGCCTGACGTCAAAAAAAATGGAGCCTCGCGGCTCCGGGGGACAACTGCGTGATCAAGGCTGCAACAGGGTGAGCCCACCCATGTAGGGCTGCAGCACCTTGGGTATGACCACACTGCCGTCGGCCTGCTGGTGATTTTCAAGCACCGCTACAAGCGCCCGGCCCACGGCCAGCCCCGATCCGTTGAGGGTATGCACATAGTCGGGCTTGCCCTGCGCCGCCCGGTACCGGGCCTGCATGCGGCGCGCCTGGAAGGTTTCGCAGTTCGACACCGAGGAGATCTCGCGCCAGGTGTTCTGCGCAGGCAGCCAGACTTCGAGATCGTAGGTCTTGGCCGCGCCGAAGCCCATGTCGCCGGTGCACAGCAGCACGACCCGATAAGGCAGTTCCAGCAGTTGCAGCACATGCTCGGCATGGCCCACCATGTCTTCGAGCGCCTGGTAGGACGCGTCGGGATGGGTGATCTGCACCATTTCGACTTTGTCGAACTGATGCTGCCGGATCATGCCGCGTGTATCGCGCCCCCCGCTGCCCGCTTCGGACCGGAAGCAAGGCGTATGGGCGGTGAGCCGCAAAGGCAGGTCGGCTTCGGCAATGATGCTGTCGCGGGCTACGCTGGTCAGGGTGATCTCGGACGTCGAGATCAGGTATTGATCTTCCCGCGCCAGCACATTGCCGCGCTCATCCACCTTGGGATCGTCATCGTCGCCCCCCTTGGTGACGAAGAACATATCGTCCTTGAACTTGGGCAGCTGGCCGGTGCCATACAGGGTGGAACTGTTGACGATGTACGGCGTGTAGCACTCGGTGTAGCCATGCTGCTCGGTCTGCAGATCGAGCATGAACTGCGCCAGCGCGCGATGCAGACGCGCCATGGGGCCGCGCATGAACGAGAAACGGGCGCCCGACAGCTTGGCGGCCGTGTCGAAATCCAGGCCCAGGGGTTCGCCAAGCGCCACGTGGTCTTTCGGCTCGAAAGCCAGCGGCTGGGGATTGCCATCGGCCGCAGGCTGGCCCGGCAGCCAGCGGCGCACCTCGAGGTTGTCGTCGGCCGATTCGCCGACGGGCACGCTCGCATGCGGCAGATTGGGCACAGCCATCAGCATGTCGTTCAGCGACTGCTGCACTGATGCCAGGTCTTCTTCGAGCTGCTTCAGGCGGCCCGGTATGGCCTGCGATTCAGCCATCACCGCCGAAGCGTCCTGGCCTTGCGCCTTGAGCTGGCCGATTTGCTTGGCAAGTGCATTGCGACGCGCCTGCAGCGACTCGGTTTCGGTCTGCACCGCCTTGCGGCGCGATTCGAGTTCGTTGAACCGGGCCGTGTCGAATTCGACACCACGGCTGTTGAGTCGGCCGACGACGGTTTGCAGGTCTTTGCGCAGCAGTATGGGATCTAGCATGGAAGATGGAATCAGGTTGACGAGGGAGCGGCCGGCGCGCAGCTATCGTTTCCGGGCGCGTTCCTGGGCATCGAGGTCGCGCAGGAAAGCCAGCTTTTGCTGGATTTTAGCCTCCAGCCCGCGATCGGTCGGGCGATAGAACGTGGCTTTGACGCCATCGGGAAAATATTGCTCGCCTGCTGCATAGCCATGAGGCTCGTCATGCGCGTAGCGGTAGGCTCGGCCATGCCCCAGCTGCTTCATCAGTTTGGTGGGGGCGTTGCGCAGGTGCAGAGGCACAGGGGCACTGCCATGCTCGCCCGCGAATTTGCGCGCTGCGTTATAGGCGTTGTACACGGCGTTCGATTTGGCGGCGCAGGCCATGTACACCAGGGCCTGTGCCAGCGCCAGTTCGCCTTCGGGCGAACCGAGGCGCTCATAGATGTCGGCGCCATGAATGGCGAGCTCGGTCGCGCGGGGATCGGCCAGGCCGATGTCTTCGATAGCCATGCGCACCAGCCGGCGTGCCATGTATTTGGGATCGGCACCGCCGTCGAGCATGCGGGCGAACCAATACAGCGCGGCGTCGGGGTCAGAGCCACGCACCGCCTTGTGCAAGGCGCTGATCTGGTCGTAGAACGCGTCGCCGCCCTTGTCGAAGCGCCTCAGATTCTGCGACAGCGAAGTTTCGAGCCATTCTGCATCGATGGCGGCGCGCCCGGCAGACTGGGCCGATTCTGCCACCACCTCGACCGCACTGATCAACCGCCGGGCGTCGCCATCGGCCCAGGCGGCCAGCTGTTCGCGCGCATCGTCGGTAAAGCGCACCAGGGGCTCTTCGGTGCGCCCTTCGTTCAGCGCCTGGACGGCGCGATCCACCAATTGCTGCAGTTCCTCGGCGCTGAGCGACTGCAGAACATAAACCCGCGCCCTGGACAACAGCGCCGAGTTCACTTCGAACGACGGGTTTTCGGTCGTGGCCCCGATGAACGTGAAGAGGCCGCTTTCAACATAGGGCAGGAAGGCGTCCTGCTGCGATTTGTTGAACCGATGGACCTCGTCGACAAACAGAATGGTGCGACGGCCCTGCCCCTGCGCCACCTGGGCGGTTACCACGGCATCCCGGATGTCCTTGACGCCGCCCAGTACCGCCGAGATGGCAATGAATTGCGCGTCGAATCCGTCGGCCATCAAGCGCGCGAGCGTGGTTTTGCCCACGCCGGGTGGCCCCCAGAAAATCATGGAATGAGGCCGGCCAGACTCGAACGCCACGCGCAGCGGCTTGTCGGGCCCCAGAAGATGGGACTGGCCGACCACATCGGACAGCGTGCGGGGACGTAGACGCTCGGCCAGCGGCACATAGGGCCGGTGCGCGGGATCGGCGGCGAACAGATCGGAGCTCATGTCGGCGAAATCAGCACAAGCCGCGTAGCGGCCAAAGCAACCATTACACCATGCCAGCCGGCACCGGCCGGAAAGGCGCCTGCCTCGCGGGCATACGGGTAAGCCCCAACTGCTATTTGTAAATTATTTTCAGGATAATGCGTCGGTAAAACTTTTTCGGTAATTATTTTCACGAGGCCCATTATGGAATCTCTGCCACCTCCGCTTCCCGGTCAGCTACTGCTGGATGCTGACGGCAAAGGGTTGGGCGCTTTTCCGCAGGGATGGCCCGTGAATCGTGTGGCTGAGCTGAACTGGAACCTGCTGAGGGAAGATGTCAGCCTGCCGGCCGCCGTGCTGTACGAACACCGCATGAACCATAACCTGCAATGGATGCAGCAGTTCATGCAGGCCTACCGAGTGAAGCTGGCGCCTCACGGCAAGACCACCATGAGCCCCGCGCTCTTTCACCGCCAGCTCCAGGGCGGCGCCTGGGGCATTGCACTGGCGACGGCGCCTCAGACCATGGCCGCGTATCGACATGGCATCAGAACGGTGCTGATGGCCAACCAGTTACTCGGCAAGGCCAATATGGCCATCATCGCCGGGTTGCTGCGCGATCCGGAGTTCAGCTTCTTCTGTCTGGTGGATTCGGCCGCGAACGCGGCCCGGCTGGGCGCATTCTTCTCGAGCCGGGGACTGCGCCTGCCGGTGCTGGTTGAACTGGGCGTCGCCGGAGGCCGCACCGGCGTGCGCGACAGCGCTCAACTGCAGGCCTTGCTGGCCGAAATCGCACGCTGGCCGCAGGCACTGTCGCTGGCTGGCATAGAACTCTACGAAGGCGTACTGCAGGATGAAGCCAGCATCCGCGATTTCCTGCGCCGCGCGACCGGTACGCTGGCCGCGCTGGCCGGGCAGGGGCGGCTGCGCCAGGACGGCCCGGCACTGCTTTCTGGCGCCGGGTCGGCGTGGTTCGATGTGGTCGCCGAGGAGTTCGCCGCGGCGGATATCGGCATGCCGCTCGAAGTGGTGCTGCGCCCGGGCTGTTATCTGTCACACGACGTAGGAATCTACCGCAGCGCGGCCGAACGCATTGCCGCACAAAACCCGGTGGCGCGAGGCATGGAGCCGGGCCTGGTGCCCGCCTTGCAGGTGTGGGCCTACGTCCAGTCGGTGCCCGAGGCCGGGCGCGCGATTATCGCGATGGGCAAGCGCGATGCGGCATTCGACGCCGGCCTGCCCGTTCCCGCCGCGCACTACCGCCCGGGCAGTGTGGCCCCCTTGCCTGCCCCGCCGCATTGGCAATTGCGCAGCATGATGGACCAGCACGCTTTCATGGACATCGGCGATGGCGACGACATCCTGGTCGGCGACATGATCGCCTTTGACATATCCCACCCGTGCCTGACCTTCGATAAATGGAGGCAGGTGCTTCTGGTAGATGAACAGTACCGCATCACCGGCGTGGCGCCCACCTGCTTCTGATTGCCACGGCACGTTGTAGACCCACTGGAGACAGACTCATGAACTTCTGTACTTTCCGGCGCCGCGCCACCTTGCGCAGCACGCTCGCGGCTGGCGTCATCGGCCTGACCGCACTGGCGCTTCCCGCAGCAGGCGCCACCCCGGTGAAGGGCGGCACCATCACGGTAGCGACCATCGGCGAGCCGCCCACCCTGGACCCCATGGCCAGCTCGGCCGACCTGGTCGGCATACTGACGCAGCACATCTTCGAGACGCTGTATACCTTCGACGCAGAGTGGAACACCACGCCGCTGCTGGCCGCCGAGTTGCCGAGTATCAGCGAAGACGGACTGACCTACACCATCGCATTGCGCCAGGGCATCACGTTCCATGACGGTTCCACTATGGACGCCGCTGACGCGGTCGCGTCGCTGAAGCGCTGGACGGAAACGGCATCGCGCGGCAAGCAGGCGGCCAAGCTCATCAGCGCGATCGACGCGCCGGACGCCCACACGGTGCGCATCTCGCTGAAGCAACCCTATGCACCGCTGACCGCCCTGCTGGCCATGAACAACAGCGCGGCCGTCATCATGCCGCAGGAAAAACTGGCCACGCCCCTGAAAGAGTTCGTGGGCACCGGGCCCTATCAATTGAAGGCGCGCGTGCCCGATCAGTACATCCAGCTTGCGTGCTTCGAGGCTTACCAGCCGCTCGCCGGCGAGCCGAATGGCTATGGCGGTGCACGCAAGCAGTACCTGGACGAGATCCGGTTCGCCCCCGTCACCAATGCCAACACGCGCGTGGAAAGCGCGGTGGCGGGCCAGTACGACTACGTTGACGCGCTGCCGGTGGAGTCGATAGCCAAATTGAAGAACGGCCGCTCGGAACCCCAGCTGCTCAAGCCTTTCGGCTGGCCCCGCCTGGTGCTGAACACGCGGCAGGGCATCATGTCGAGCCTGCCCGCGCGCCAGGCGGTACAGCGTGCGCTCAACGAAGAAGACATGTTGTACGCGGCGTTCGGCAACAAAGACTTCTACAGCCTGAACGGCGACCTGTATCCGGAAGGCTATCCTTGGGCCACGAGCCTGGGCGCAAAGGTCTATAACCAGGGCGATGCCGCCGGCGCAAGAAAACTGCTGGACGAGGCGCAGGTGCAAGACCGCACCATCCGCATCCTGACCAGCCAGCAATACGAATTTCATTACAAAATGGCGCTGGTCGCGGCGGAATATCTGAAAGCCGCCGGGTTCAAGGTGGACATGCAGGTCGTGGACTGGGCGACGCTGACGCAGCGCCGCCAGGACCCCGCCCTTTGGGACATTTTCATTACCCATAGCCCCTTCCTGCCCGAACCCGCCCTGATCGACTTCCCCTCCAGGGACGCGCCCGGCTGGTGGGACACCCCGCGCCGGAATCAGGTGCTGGATGCATTCAATCAAGCACGCACGCAGGACGAGCGGGTCAAGCTCTGGGCCGACGTCCAGCAGGCCGTGTACGACGAAGTTCCGTTCATCAAGGTGGGCGACTTCAATTCGCTGGCGGCCAAGTCAAGCGCACTGCAAGGGGTGCAGCCTTCGCCCTGGCCTTACTTCTGGAATGCTTGGAAGGCCGCCCGCTGATGCATTGCCTCGCTGAAAGGATCGAACCGTGCTGCGCTATTTGTTGAACCGATTGGTGGGGCTGGTTGCGGTGATGTTCATCGTGGCCACCATCGCGTTCGTCATCCTGCGGCTGACTCCCGGCGATCCCGCGGCCGTCATGCTGGGCCCGCAGGCCAGCCAGCAGGATATCGACACGCTGCGCGCCCGCCTGGGGCTGGACCAGCCACTGCCCATGCAATATGCCACCTGGCTTGGCCAGCTTGCCCGCGGCGACCTGGGCCAGTCGATCTTCCTGGATCAGCCCGTCATCTCGGCCCTGGCCGATCGCGCCGAGCCGACATTCTGGCTGACGCTGATGTCGCTGCTGATCGCCAGCGCCATCGCCGTGCCCGTGGGCATTCTGTCGGCGGTGCGGCGCGGCACCGCGCTGGACCAGTCGGTACTGAGCTTCTCGATGTTCACGTCGAGTGTGCCGAGTTTCTGGCTCGGGCTCTTGTTGATGCAGTTGTTCTCGGTGAAGCTGGGCTGGCTGCCCGTGGCGGGCTACGGCGGCCCCGACGCCAGCATCGCCACCCGCCTTTCGCACCTGATACTGCCGGCCATCGTGCTGGGGCTGGTGAACTCGGCGCTCATCACGCGCTTCATCCGCGCCAGCATGCTGGACGTGCTGCGCGACGATTATGTGCGTACCGCGCGCGCCAAGGGACTGCCCGAAGTCAAAGTCATTCTGAAGCACGCCGTCCGCAACGCGCTGATCCCCATCCTGACGGTGCTGGGCTTGACGACCGCACTGCTGGTCAGCGGCGCCGTGGTGACCGAGACGGTGTTCGGCCTGCCCGGCGTGGGCAATCTGGTGGTGTCGGCCGTGCTGCGGCGCGATTACCCCGTCATCCAGGGAGCGCTGCTCGTCATCGCCGCGATTTATGTCTTGATCAACTTGTTCATCGACCTGCTGTATCTGCTGGTCGACCCCAGAGTCCGGTACTGACATGGCCACTACAATCCCCTCTTCGGCCGGCGGCGAACGCTGGCAGATCCTGCGCCTGCTGGCCGCCCGCAAGACGGTGCTGATCAGCCTGGTGGTGCTGGCGCTGCTGGTGCTGGCCGCCCTGCTGGCCCCGTGGATCAGCCCGTTCGACCCCTATAAGCTGTCCATCATGAATCGCCTTCAAGCGCCCGGCGCGGCGCACTGGTTCGGCACGGACGACTTCGGCCGCGACGTCTTCAGCCGGGTCATTCACGGAGGTCGGCTGTCCCTGCTGGTAGGCTTCATGGTGGTGCTGCTGGCGGGCGTGCTGGGCATTGCCCTGGGTCTGACCGCCGGGTTCTTCCGCGGCGCAGACAAAGTCGTATCTCGCCTGATCGATGCCATGATGGCCTTTCCGGACATTCTGCTGGCCATCGCGCTGGTGGCCGCCCTGGGTCCGTCGCTGTTGAACGTGGTCATCGCGCTCGGCATCGTCTATGCGCCGCGGCTGGCGCGCGTCGTCCGGGCCTCCACTCTGGTGATTCGCGAACTGCCGTTCGTCGAGGCCGCGCGCGCCTTGGGCGTGCCGACCTGGCGCATCGTCACCGTGCACGTGCTGCGCAATCTGATGTCGCCCCTGCTGGTGCAGGGAACGTTCATCTTCGCTTATGCCATCCTGGCCGAGGCTGGCCTGTCCTTCCTGGGCGTGGGCGTATCGCCGGACATCCCCACCTGGGGCACCATGATCAACGCCGGACAGCAGTACATGGGCTCGGCCGATTGGATCATGGTGTTTCCGGGCATTGCCATCGTCCTGTCGGTGTTGTCGCTGCAACTCGTCGGCGATGGCCTGCGCGACGTGCTTGATCCGCGTCTGCGCAACGAACTGTAGGGCGCACAACCCATGGACCATCAACAGTACATCCCCACCCCGGGACCGCCGCGTGACGTCATCCTCACCGTCGAGGGCCTGAAAACCTGGTTCCACGGCCGGGAAGGCGTGGCCAAATCGGTGGACGGCGTCACGTTCGACCTGGCGCGCGGTGAAACGCTCGCCCTGGTGGGCGAATCGGGGTCAGGGAAATCCGTGACCAGCCTTTCCATCATGGGCCTGCTGCCCAAGCCGGCAGGGCGCATCGAGGGCGGCAGCATCCGGTTTCGCGACCGCCGCGGCACCGTGCACGACCTCACGCGCGTGTCGCAGAACACGCTGCGGCGCATACGCGGCGCAGAAATCGCCATGATCTTCCAGGAGCCCATGACCAGCCTCAACCCACTCTACACAGTGGGTGACCAGATCGCTGAAGCGGTGCTGCAGCACGAGGGCGGATCGCACGCGGCCGCGCTGGAGCGGGCGCGTGAAATGCTGGAACGCGTCGAAATACCGGCAGCGGCCCGCCGCGTGCACGAGTATCCGCACCAGATGTCGGGGGGCATGCGCCAGCGGGTCATGATTGCGCTGGCCCTGGCGTGCAATCCATCGGTGCTGATCGCCGACGAGCCCACGACTGCGCTGGACGTGACGGTGCAGGCGCAGATCCTGGACTTGCTGCGACGGCTGCAGGCCGAATCCGGCATGAGCATCCTGTTTGTGACCCATAACCTGGGCGTGGTGGCCGAGATCGCGCACCGCGTCGCCGTGATGTACGCCGGCCGGGTGGTAGAAGACGCTGGGGTGCACGAACTCTTTGATCATCCTGCCCATCCGTACACGCGCGGCCTGTTGTCGTGCATACCCACGGCCGCCCTGCTGGCGTCCCGCCAGCGACTGCAGCCTATCCCCGGCAACGTGCCCAGCGTACTCGCCCTGCCGCCAGGATGCACCTTTGCCCCACGCTGCACGCTGGCGGAAGCGGCCTGTCTGCGCGACGTTCCTCCCTTGGCCCCGGTGCGTGCCGCGCACTCGGCACGCTGCATCAAGGTATCGCCCCTATGACCCATATTCGCTCAACTCATCCGTTGCTGCGGGTGCAGGGCCTGACGGTGCACTTTCCTGTCGGGCCGGCCCGGCGAGGCCAAGTGGTGCGCGCCGTGGAGGACGTCAGTTTCGATGTGCCCCGCCGGTCCATCGTCGGCCTGGTTGGCGAGTCGGGCTCGGGCAAGACCACGACTGGCCGTGCCTTGCTGCGCCTGTTCCCGCCGACCGCGGGCCGCATCGAGTTCGATGGAACTGACCTGACCACGCTGGACGAGTCCCGCATGCTGCCGTGGCGGCGGCGCATGCAGATCGTGTTCCAGGACCCCTACGCCAGCCTGAACCCGCGAATGTCGGTGGGCGAGATCCTGGGCGAGGCACTGGACACGCATGGCCTGGCTCGCGAAAACCGCGGCGCCCGCATCGGTGAACTGCTCGAGCGCGTGGGCCTGCACGCCGACCAGCGCAGGCGATATCCGCATGAGTTCTCCGGCGGGCAGCGCCAGCGCATCGGCATTGCACGGGCGCTGGCCGTCGAGCCGGAATTCATCGTGGCCGATGAGCCCGTTTCGGCGCTCGACGTCTCGGTGCAGGCTCAAGTACTGAATCTGCTGCAGGACCTGCAGCGTGACCTGGGCCTGACCATGCTGTTCGTGGCGCACGACCTGGCCGTCGTGGACTATTTGTGCGACGAGGTGGTGGTGATGTACCTGGGGCGCGTCATGGAACGCGGTCCCACGCGCCGCGTGTACGATAATCCGCGCCACCCGTATACCCAGGCCCTGCTCTCGGCCGCCCCGGTGCCCGATCCGCGAGCCCCCCGTTCCCGCATTCTGCTCAAGGGCGAGATCCCGAGCCCGCTCGATCCGCCATCGGGTTGTGTGTTTCGTACTCGCTGCCCGCACGCGGCCGAGGCGTGCGGCGCCGCCGTGCCCGTGGCCCGCGACCTGGGCGAAGGGCACTACGCCGCCTGTATCCGCCTGGATGAGATCAAATCATGACCACCCCACCCCGACCCGGCAAGAGCGCTTCCGCCCGGCCGACCCCGCTTGACATCGTCTACCAGATCCGCAGCTGCCGCGACGCCCTCAGCGCCACCGAACGCAAGGTGGCCGACGCCATATTGGACGATATCGCGGCGGCCGCAGGCGCCACGGTAGACCAGCTTGCCGCCAAGGCCGGCGTGAGCATTGCAACCATCTCGCGATTTGCGCGCTCGGTCGGTTGCGATGACACCCGGGACCTGAAACTGAAGCTGGCACAGGCCAGTGCCGTGGGCGAACGTTTCCTGGACCCGTCCACGCCCGAGGAAAGCACCTTCTACGCCAGACTCTATGCCGACATCGAGTCCACGCTGCGCGAGCACCTGCCGCTCTTTACCGAGGCGCTGTTCGAGCGAGCCGCCGCCATTGTGCACGATGCGCGTATGACGTATGTGTTCGGCATGGGCGGCGCATCGGCCGTGCTTTCACAGGAACTGCAATCGCGGCTCGTGCGGCTGGGCTATCCGGTGGCCGCCTACAGCGACGCGGTCCTGCTGCGCATGATCGCCGCAACGCTCGACGAACGCGATGTCGTAGTGGTGTTGTCGACCTCGGGATTGACGCCTGAAATTCTGGCCGCGTCGCGCATCGTCAGGCAATACGGTGCCCGGATGGTGTCCCTCACTGATCCGGCGTCGCCCCTGGCGGATATGGCCGATGTCGTACTGCCCATCCGTACAGCCGAAACGGATTTCATCTTCAAGCCGTCGTCATCGCGCTATGCCATGCTGCTGGCCATCGACATCCTCTCGACCGAACTTGCCCTGGCGCGCCAGGACACCACCCGCGAGCGGCTGCGGCGCATCAAGCTCGCCCTCGATGAATACCGCGGCGGACCGAACCGCCTGCCGCTTGGAGACTGACGCATGTACGACACCCTGATCGGCGGCGCGCGAGTGCTGGACGGCAGCGGTGCCGCCGGCTTCGTCGCCGATGTGGCCCTGACCGCCGGACGCATCGCCGCGATCGGCGACCTGCAAGGCGCGGACGCGCGCGAACGTGTCGACGGCCGCGGCATGGCGCTCGCACCCGGCTTCATCGATGTGCATACGCACGACGACACGAATGTCATCCGCACTCCCGACATGCTGCCCAAACTGTCGCAGGGGGTGACCACGGTGGTCGTGGGCAATTGCGGGATCAGCGCCGCCCCGGTCACACTGCGCGGCGATCCTCCCGACCCCATGAATCTGCTTGGCGGCCGGCAGGACTTTCAGTACCCGAGCTTTGCGGCCTACGCACAGGCGGTGAATGCCGCGCGGCCCACGGTGAACGTGGCCGCACTGGTGGGCCATACCGCCCTGCGCAGCAATCACATGGACCGGCTGGATCGTCGCGCCACCGATACTGAAATCGCCGCCATGCGGGCGCAGCTGCGTGACGCCCTCGAACAAGGCGCACTCGGACTCAGCACCGGTCTGGCGTACGCTTCGGCGCAGCACGCCGACACATCGGAAGTCCAGGCGCTGGCCGAAGAGCTCGACGCGTTCGGGGCCCTGTACACCACGCACCTGCGCTCAGAGTTCGCGGAGATTCTCCAGGCCATGCAGGAAGCCTACGACATTGCCGGGCATGCACGCGTGCCGGTGATCGTGTCGCACCTCAAATGCGCGGGCGCGGGCAACTGGGGCCGCAGCCATGAAGTGCTGACAAGCCTGGAAAATGCCGAACGCCACTTGCCGGTGGGATGCGATTGCTACCCATATTCCGCCAGCTCGTCCACCCTGGACCTGAAGCAGGTCACCCACGAGTTCGACATCGATATCACGTGGTCGGAGCCGCACCCTGACATGGCCGGCCGGAAACTGGCCGCCATCGCCGCGCAATGGGGCGTATCGCTGAGCGAGGCGGCGCGCCGCCTGCAACCGGCCGGTGCGGTGTATCACGGCATGCATGAAGAGGATGTCCGGCGCATCCTGTCGCACCGCCTGACCATGGTGGGATCCGACGGGCTGCCCAATGATCCCTTGCCTCACCCACGCCTGTGGGGCGCATTTCCGCGCGTATTGGGGCACTACAGCCGCGAGCTGGGCCTGTTTCCACTGGAGCAGGCGGTCCACAAGATGACGGGACTGTCCGCGGCGCGCTTCGGACTGCAGGACCGCGGTCTGGTACGCGCCGGACATCATGCCGACCTGGTGCTGTTCGACCCTGCCCTCGTGACCGACCGAGCCACCTTCGCCGATCCGCAACTGCCCGCCGAGGGTATCGCGGCAGTCTGGGTCAACGGCGCCCTGTCATACCAGGGAGGCCACCCGACTGGCGCGCGCGCGGGGCGCTGGCTGCCGCGCGCCGGCGACCTGCGACCCGGCTTCCACGCGTTTTCCTAGCCCACCCGTTCCAGGAAGGAGTATTCATGAGCACGACACCCACTGCCGACGCGAACGGCATCACCCGTTATGGCGTAGCCGGGGGCACTGGCCAGGGCGGTCAGCACATGCCCTTTGCTCGAGCCGTGCAGGCCGATGGCTGGCTGTACGTGTCGGGCCAGGTGCCCATGTACGACGGAGAGATCGTCGAAGGCGGCATCACGGCGCAATCCCGCGCGGCGATCGACAATGTGCTGGCGATTCTGCGCGAGGCCGGCTACGGCCCCGAGCACGTGGTGCGTTGCGGCGTCTGGCTGGACGACCCGCGTGACTTCGCCGCGTTCAACAAGGTTTTCAAGGAAGCGTTCGGCGCGCATCCGCCGGCCCGGGCGTGCGTGGAATCGCGTCTGGTGATCGACGCGAAAGTCGAAGTCGATTGCGTGGCGTACAAAAAGCCGTAGCGCCCCGGACCGCGGCGCCCGGCCGAACCGTGACGCCGCATCGCCTTTTACGACAGCGGCAGGCCGGAATACCAGCGCGCCAACAGATCGTTGACCGTGCTGGCGGCCTCGTATTGCACCCAATGCCCCGCCTGCGGCACAACGCGCCATTCGCGATCGGGGCCCTGGGCGGCAATGGCGGGCGCCACTTGCCGGGCGTGGGCCGTGACGTCCTGCTCACCCCATATCAGCAGCACTGGCCCATCGTACTCGCGCAGCGCGTGCACCATGCCGCCGCCCTGAGAGGCCGTGCGGCTGCGGAAACGCGTGGCCAGGCAACTGATCTCGTGTACGTCCAGCGCGAGCTCGTCGGCTTCGCGGTCGTAAAGCATCAGCTCGTGCAGGTTGTGGCGCAGTATGTCGCGCTGCTCGCCGGGGTTCGCGTTGCGCCACTGGCGCAGGTCGAGTTCGCGGGGGCGCGGCGTGCCGTGCCCGCCCGAGCCCAGCAGCGCCAATCGCCGCACCAGCGGGCGCTGCGCTGCCAGGCGCGACGCCACCAGGCCTCCGAACGAAAACCCTGCCAGGTCGATGGGCGTACTTGCCCCGACCGCCGAGTCGAGCGTGGCCTGCAACCCGTCGAGCAAAGGCACCAGATCATCGCCCCCGACGGGCGGCGGTACGTCGGCGGAATGCAGATAACCGGGCATATTGGGCACCCAGACCGTGTGGTGCCGCGCCAGGGCCTCGATGTTGCGCAACCAGTGCAGCCAGCTTCCGTGCCCTCCATGCAGCAGCACCAACGGACTCCCCTGCCCCAGGCGCTGCCAGCGCACCGTGCCGGCAGGGCCGGGGATGTCGATATGTTCGACCAGGCGGGCAAGCCTGACAATTTCGGGATGAGCGTGCTGGGGAACGTGCGATGGAATCATGTTGCAGCCATCGACGCGCGGCAAGCCATGCTGCGCACGCGCCCGATTACAGTCCGGTAGGAATCAAGCATAGCCAGGCAGAGATGCGGCCGACGGCTACATCTTCACCACGTCCACCCCCGCGGGTGCAGTGAACTGGAACTCGGCGGCGGGCAAGGCCGGGTTGGCCTGGATGCCCGATAGTTCGACCCGCGTCGTCTGCCCGAAAGCATCGAGCAGTTCCACGCGTGCCGGCAGATTGCCCTTCATGCCGATGTCGACCTGTGCGAAGCCCGCGTCGGCATTGCGCGGCTTGGCGCGCAACCATTCCAGGCCCTCGCGAGCGGGCAGCGCGCTCACTTCGAACGCCTGCTCCAGGTCGCCCGACCCGAAAAGGATGGCGGCCGGCGAGGTGCCGATGGCCTGGTCGACCTTGCGCGTCGTGACCTGGGCCAGGTCGGGATCGTACTGAAACAGTTGCTGTCCGTCGGACACGACCAATTGTTCGTATGGCTGGCTTACCGCCCACTTGAATTTGCCGGGCCTCTGAAAGGCGAAGGTTCCGCTCTGCGGCCGTTGGGCGACGCCCTGAGGCCCGGTGGTCGACTGCGTAAAGTTGCCGGTGGCACTCTTGATTTCCGATACGAAGGCCTTCAGCTGGCCACGCGCGTCGGCGGCCAGGGCAGCCATGGGGCAGAGCAGAAACAAGGCGGCCGTGGCGGCCAGCCGGCGTAGCACAGGCATCAGGCTTCCTCTTTGGATGGCACCAGGATCTCGCGGTTGCCGTTCGATTGCATCGCCGACACCATACCCGATTGTTCCATTTGCTCAAGTAACCGGGCCGCGCGGTTGTAACCAATGCGCAGATGCCGCTGGACCAGCGAAATCGACGCGCGGCGATGCTTCAGCACGACCTCGCACGCCTGGTCGTACATGGGATCGCTTTCCGTGTCGGTCATGCCCGTGACACTGCCCACGCCGTCGCCCGTTTCGCCTTCGAGGGCGCCTTCGAGCAATCCCTCGACGTAGTTGGGTTCGCCCTGGGCTTTCAGATGTTCGACCACGCGGTGCACCTCATCGTCGGAGACGAATGCCCCGTGCACCCGAACCGGAAGACCAGTGCCGGGCGGCATGTACAGCATGTCGCCCTGCCCGAGCAGGGTTTCGGCGCCCATCTGGTCGAGGATGGTGCGGGAATCGATCTTCGACGACACCTGGAACGCGATGCGCGTGGGAATGTTGGCCTTGATCAGGCCGGTAATCACGTCGACGCTGGGCCGCTGGGTGGCCAGAATAAGGTGTATGCCGGCCGCGCGGGCCTTTTGCGCGAGGCGGGCGATCAGTTCTTCGATTTTCTTGCCCACGACCATCATCAGGTCGGCCAGCTCGTCGATGACCACGACGATGGTGGGCAGCGTGGTCAGGGGCTCGGGCTGGTCGGGCGTCAGCGAGAACGGATTCGGTATGGGTTCTTCGCGCTTGATGGCATCGCGGATCTTGGCGTTGTACCCCGCCAGGTTGCGCACCCCCATCTTGCTCATCAGGCGATAGCGCTTTTCCATTTCGCCAACGCACCAGTTCAGCGCATTGGCAGCATGGCGCATGTCGGTGACCACCGGCGCCAGCAGATGCGGAATGCCTTCGTAGACGCTCATTTCGAGCATCTTCGGATCGATGAGTATGAGCCGGGTTTCGGCGGGGCCCGCCTTGTAGAGCAGGGAAAGGATCATCGCGTTGATGCCAACCGACTTGCCGGAACCGGTCGTGCCGGCGACCAGCAGGTGAGGCATCTTGGCCAGGTCGGCCACCACCGGGTTGCCGGCGATGTCTTTGCCCAGCGCCATGGTCACGATGGAATGGCTGGCGTGGTAGGTTTGTGAGCCGAGGATCTCGGACAGCTTCACCATCTGCCGGCGCGGATTGGGCAGCTCGAGTCCCATGAGGTTCTTGCCCGGTATGGTTTCCACCACCCGGATGCTGACCAGGCTGAGCGCGCGCGCCAGGTCTTTGGCCAGATTGACGATCTGGCTGCCCTTCACGCCGGTGGCGGGCTCGATTTCGTAGCGCGTGATCACCGGCCCTGCCTGCGCCGCGACCACAGTGACGTTCACCCCGAAATCGGCGAGCTTCTTTTCGATCAGGCGCGACGTGAATTCGATGGTTTCGGCCGAGACCGTTTCCTGGTTGGCGGCAGGGGCGTCGAGCAGGCTGACGGCCGGCAGGTCGCCCTCGCCGGCGGGCGGGGCGAACAGCGTCTGCTGCTTTTCCTTTTCGACCCGGTCGGAGCGCGGCACCACCGTAATGGCGGGCTCGATGCGCACGGGTTGTTCGTGGGTAAGCTTTTCGTGCTTGGCTTCCACCTGCTCGGTACGCACGGCCTTCGCGACTTGGCCGACCTTGCGGTCCTGGCGGGCGGTGTACGAGTCACGCGCACGGCGGGCCAGGTTTTCTATCCAGATGCCCACGCGTTCGGCAACCTGCAGCCACGAAAACGAGAAGAACAGGCTGAGGCCCACCGCCATCATCACCAGCAGCGCCAACGTGCCTCCGGTAAAGCCTACGCCCTCGGACAGGGCGGCGGCCAGCATCTGGCCTATGACTCCGCCGGCTCCGCTGGCTCCATCGGTGCCGCCGGGCAAATGCATGCCCAAGCTGTAGAGGCGCAGGGCTTCGATGCCCAGCGACCCCACCAGCACCAGAAAAAAGCCTATGCCCTCTTCCCAGTGCACCCGGGGCAGCACTTCGGGCTGCCGGGCATCGGACGCACGCAGGTGGCTGGCCAGCCGCCGATAGCCCGCCCGGACGCGGTGCAGCAGCAGCACCACCCACCACCACGCGGAATACCCGAACAAGTACAGCAGGATGTCGGACAGGTAGGCCCCCAGGGTGCCGCCGCGGTTATGGATGACCCCGCCGGGCACCGAGTGCGACCATCCGGGGTCTGCAGGCGACCAGGTGGCAAGGACCAGCGTCAGCCATGCTGCCAGGGCGGCGAACAGAATCCAGCGCGCTTCGCGCAGCAGAGCCGAAATGCGGGTCTGCAGGGGCGAAGGGCCATTTCGGGTGTTGCGCGAGGCGCGCGGGGAGGCAGTTGAAATACGCGGCATGCGGCTCATTATAATTGGGCATCCACCCAAAGATACTTAACCATGTCCACGCCCAAACACGCCAAAGTCCTGATCCTCGGTTCAGGCCCTGCCGGTTACACCGCCGCAGTCTATGCCGCGCGCGCCAATCTGGCGCCCGTACTTGTTACAGGCCTGGCCCAGGGCGGCCAGCTCATGACCACCACCGACGTCGACAACTGGCCCGCCGACGCCACCGGCGTGCAGGGCCCCGACCTGATGCAGCGCTTCCAGCAGCACGCCGAGCGCTTCAACACCGACATCATTTTCGACCACATCGCCAAGGTCGACCTGTCGCGCCGTCCGTTCACGCTTACCGGCGACACGGGCAACGTCTATACGTGCGACGCCCTCATCATTGCCACCGGCGCGTCGGCCAAATACCTGGGCCTGCCCTCCGAAGAGGCGTTCATGGGCCGCGGCGTGTCCGGCTGCGCCACCTGCGATGGGTTTTTCTACAGAAACCAGGACGTCGTGGTCGTCGGCGGGGGCAACACGGCCGTCGAAGAAGCGCTGTACCTGTCGAATATCTGCCGCAAGGTCACGCTGATCCACCGCCGCGACAAATTCCGCGCCGAGCCCATCCTGGTCGACAAGCTGATGGACAAAGTCAGTAATGGCAATATGGAACTCAAGTTGTTCCATACCCTTGAAGAAGTGCTGGGCGACGACAGCGGGGTCACCGGCGTGCGGGTGCGCCACACCGAAACCGGCGCCACAGAAGACCTGGCCGTCACCGGCGCGTTCATTGCCATCGGCCACCAGCCCAATACGGGCATCTTCGAGGGGCAGGTCGACATGAAAGACGGCTACATCATCACCAAGAGCGGCTTGTCCGGCATGGCCACCATGACCTCGGTGCCCGGGGTATTCGCCGCCGGCGACGTACAGGACCATGTCTACCGCCAGGCCATTACCAGCGCGGGTACCGGCTGCATGGCCGCCCTCGACGCGCAACGGTGGCTGGAGAATGCGCAGTAAAAAAATCGGCCTGGCCGATCTCAAGCAGCTCAAGCAGGCCGTTCGCCCGTCCACGGCGCCCTTGCAGCCAACGGCACGGCCCACCCGGGCCGTGGGTGCCGGCGCGGCTGGCAGCGTTCCGGCCGACGACGATCCCGCAGCACTGCGGCGCGCCTTCCAGTCTGTCACGCCGCTGAAGCCGTCGGGCCGGCGCGTGCCGCCGGCCCCCGCCCCCACCGCGCCCAGCACTGCGGTGGCCTTGCGCCGGGCGGCCGCCGTCGGCGAGACCGCCGCGCGCGCCGACGCGGGCGTATCCGACGGCGGCGATGTAGCGCACCTGCTGTCCGAAGGAGGCACGGCCTACGTTCGTGCCGACGCGGCGCCCGATACCGCGCGCAACCTGCGCAGGGGCCAGTGGCCAGCCGGCGCCGAACTCGACCTGCACGGCTTGCGGGTCGGGCAGGCGCGCCACGCGGTGGTGGCATTCCTCGACGAATGCCTCGAACACGGCATACGCTGCGTGCGCATCGTGCATGGCAAGGGTTATGGTTCGCAGGGGCTGGAACCCGTCTTGAAAGACAAGGTGCGCACCTGGCTGGTACAAAAAACCGAAGTCATGGCGTTTTCCGAGGCCCCAGAACGCGAAGGCGGCGCGGGCGCGCTGCTGGTGTTATTGCGGCAAGGCGGAGGCCGCCGCGAATGAAATGGGTATACCTGGGCCTGGCCATTGTGGCAGAGATCATTGCCACCAGCGCCTTGAAAAGCGCAGAGGGTTTCACGCGGCTGCTGCCATCGGTGATCACGGTGGCGGGCTATTCGGTCGCGTTCTACTTCCTGGCGCTCACCCTGCGTGAGATTCCGGTGGGCATTGCCTACGCCATCTGGTCGGGCGTGGGCATTGTGCTGATTTCATTGGTGGGCGCGCTGTTCTTCAAACAGCACCTCGATGGGCCAGCGATACTGGGCATCGGGCTCATTATTGCCGGTGTGGTGGTGATGAACCTGTTTTCGAAGTCGGTGGCGCACTGATCAGGACGAGGCCGAGGGCGGGCCATCGGGCTCGCGCAGGTATTGCACCAGCATGGTGGTGGCGCGGTCGGGAGCAGGCGTCAGCAGCGACACCACAATAATCGTCGCAAATGCCACCGGGGCTCCGAACACCCCCGCGGCGATGGGCTGTATGCCCCACCACAGGTCTACCGGCTGGCCACGGTCGATGCCGAACACCCATTCGCGCAGCCAGGGGTGGGCGTGCGCCATATAGCCGAAGGTGACCACCAGCCCCGCCAGCATGCCCAGCGTGGCGCCCCATTTGTTTGCGCGGCGCCAGAAGATTCCCATGACCAGCGCCGGAAAGAACGACGATGCGGCGAACGAGAACGCCGCCGATACCATGAACAGAATGTCCGCCGGCTTGCGGGCGGCCACCCAGGCCGCCGCGAATGCCACGGCCAGCAGCAGGATCTTGGACACCATGACCCGGCGCGCCGCCGTCATGCGCGGCGACACGAGCCGGTACCACATGTCGTGCGACAAGGAATTCGACAGCGTCAGCAGCAGCCCATCCGCGGTGGACAACGCAGCAGCCAGCCCGCCTGCCGCAACGAGTCCCGACACGACGTAGGGCAGTCCGCCGATCTCCGGCATGGCCAGCACCACCACGTCGGCGCCCATGCTTATTTCGCCCAATTGGACCGTGCCATCTCTATTCACGTCGAGCAGATGGAGCAAGTTGATGTCGACCGTGCTCCAGGCATGCACCCAGTTGGGCAGCGACGCAAAGTCGGTGCCCACCACCTGGGTATAAACCTCGAACTTCACCAGCAGCGCCAATGCCGGCGCCATGAAATACAACAACAGAATGAACAGAAGCGACCAGCACACAGCTCGCCGCGCCTCGATGACCGATGGGGTGGTGTAAGACCGCATGAGAATGTGCGGCATGCCGGCGGTACCCAGCATCAGGCACAGTACCAGTGCCAGGAAGTTCACCCGCATGTCATGCCGCTCCTGCGCGGATTTGGCGGGAAATGGTTCGGCATGCGGTATGGGCGGAGAGCCGCGGGCTTCGTAGACAGCGCGGGCTTGCGACCACACGGCGCGCGCCTCCTCGACGTTCGCCGGATAAGTCTCGAGTTCGCGCTCGAGTGTGCGAATCTCGACCATGGGCGCGTTGGCCGCTGTCAATTGCGCCAGCTGGCTGCGCAGACGGTCTTTTTCCTGCGCCCACGATTGAGGCAGGGCCTCCAGGCGCTGCGTCATCTGATCGGCGCGAGCCTGCCACAACTGCCGCACCTGCAATTCGGACACGTCCTTGCCCAACTGGGCTTCGCGCTCGGTCACCTGCTGCAGCACCGTGCCTGCCGACAATTGCGGCAGCGGCATGCCGGTATGCTTCACCGAAAGCCACACGACCGGCACCAGATAGGCGACCACCAGAATGATGTACTGCCCCACCTGGGTCCAGGTCACGGCGCGCATGCCACCCAGGAACGAGCACACCAGCATCCCGCCCAAAGCCACGAAAATGCCCAGCTCGAACGATATGCCGGTCATGCGGGTCGTGATGATGCCTACCCCGTAGATCTGCGCCACCAGGTATGTGAACGAGCAGAGCACCGCACAGGCCACCCCCGCCAGGCGAGCCAGGTTGCCGCCGTAGCGCGCCCCCATGAAGTCGGGAATGGTGTACTGGCCGAACTTGCGCAGATAGGGGGCCAGCAGCAGCGCGACCAGCACATAGCCGCCCGTCCAGCCCATGATGTAGGCCAGCCCGCCGTACCCCGTCAGGTATAGCGTGCCTGCCACGCCGATGAACGAGGCCACCGACATCCAGTCAGCCGCGGTGGCCATGCCGTTGTAGAAGGCCGGCACGCGCCGGCCCGCCACGTAGTATTCCACCTGATCGGAAGTGCGGCAGACGATGCCTATGCCCGCGTACAGGCTCACGGTCACCAGCAGGAATGCGTAGCCAATCCAGTTGCGCGGCATGCCCGCCACTTCGGCCAGTGCCAGAAGGACGATCAGCAGCGCGAAACCCGCCGTGTACAGGACGTAGATACGCCGTAGCCGGATATCGAATTCGCGAGGGTTATCGCCGCTGAAAGGCATCAGTCGCCCTGCTCTTCATCGCGCCGGGCCTGCTCGTCGGCCCGATTCATGATCCGCGCGTAGATGCCTATCAGGACCAGATACAGCAACGGCGCCCCGTAGGCGGCCATCCAGAAGGAGAACGGCCAACCGATGAAATCGAAGCGCAGCTCCCGCGCGTAGAAGGCAGGCAGGAACGTCAGTGCTGCCCAGCAGCTCGCCAGAACGGCGATCAGAATCAGGTTGCGCCGCCAATAGCGGCGATAGGCTGCGGGGATGGTTGGGCGGCGTTCCGGCATGCGAGATTAGTATCCGGTTACGCACCTTTTGAAAAGCGGATTTGCACTGAAGCGGACCCTGTAAGCGACAACGGCTGGCACGAAATGGTGCCAGCCGTTGTGCATTTTGCTTTTATTGGTACTGCCAGTTTTTTATACCGGTGCCGCCGGCCGCCCTTTAAGGGCTGTTTGTCTCCTCACCTGCATGGAAGAGGATTCTGCACCATGAACGGGAATGTCACACTAGGGGAATGCCCTAAGCCGGCGCGAAAACATGTGATTGAATGCACCATTATAGTGCATTTGCCCGGGATGCGTCCGGGCTAAGATACGCCTGACCCAAAGTTTCGTTTCAACATGACCCGCATCAATTGCATTCCCGTGCAGGAACTGACACGCCAGCACCTCGTGGCCGAGTATCGCGAATTGCCTCGCGTCTTTGCACTTGCCCGCAAGGCGTGGCAGCGCGGGCCCATACCCCGCGCCGACGACTACACCTTGGGCAAGGGGCACCTGCTGTTTTTCTATACTCGGCTGGGCTACCTTGCAAAGCGGCATGCCGAACTGGTGCAGGAAATGCAGCGGCGCGGCTACCAGCCGACTTTCGTCGCGCCGCTCGCGCAGGCCCATGCCGATATTCCCGCGCAGTTGTGGGGCGACTGGGTACCCACGCCGCAGGCGCAGGCGCTCAACCGCCACCGCATCGCCGAAAGAGGCGGGCCGGCCTACGAGATAGCCCCGCCTTCCATAAAAAAGGCCACCCACACCGTGGATGGCCAAGAACAAGGCGCCCCGACTCCGCTCGGAAAAGGGCAACCCGTACCCTGATCAGAAGCGGTGACGCAAGCCCACGCCGACGGTGGTCATCTTGTTGCCTTCGACGAAAGCGTAGCCGTCGGCGTATGAGCCCACCGCATACAGGTTGGTTCGTTTGGACAGGTCGTAGGTGTAGCCTACGCTGTAGATGTCCATTTTTTCCAGCCCCTGATTGGGATCGGCGCGCTGCCACGATGCGAACACGTTGCTGGCGCCGCCGATGGGAGCGCTCAGGCCGACCAGGTACGAATTGATCTTCAGGCCGTCCCAGGTGAATCGATCGTTGGTGTCGCCCAGGCCACGTGCGGGCGTGTTGTCGTTGAAGGCGCCGCCGCCCAGGTCGAAGTCCTGGCCCACGAACACGCCGTCTTTGGTGCGTCCATAAGCCAGCGACAGCTTCACGACTTCGAAGTCATAGGCCGCGCCAAGGATGAACTGCTGCGGCTGCGGTTGACTGGGGTAGCGGAACTGCTGGTCGTACGTGAAGGCCACCTGCAGCGGGCCGCCGGTATAACGGATACCCGCGGTGATGGCGCGGTTGTTGTCGCCGTCTTCGAAGTTGGTGGGGCCTTCGACGTCGTCGGTCGAGAACGAGTAACCCACGCCGGCCTGGAAGCCACTCCAGCTGGGGGTCTGGTACATGACCATGTTGTCGTAGCGGACCGTATCGGCGGCGCTGAACGCGCTGCCCATCGACGAGTTCAGGTAGCTGAGCGAGAACGGGTCAATGTCGCTGAAATACTTCGACGCGATGTTGGTCTGACGGCCGAGGTCCAGGCGACCCCAGGCATCGCTTTGCAAGCCGACGGTGGCCTGACGACCGAACAGGCGGTCGCCCTGGCGGCTGTTGCCGTTGCTGGCGCCAAAGCCGCTTTCCAGCACGAACACCGCCTGCAGGCCATCGCCCAGGTCTTCCGTGCCGCGCAAGCCCCAGCGCGACCCGCTCTGGATGCCGTCGGTCATGCCGATACGCGAATAATAGTCGCCACCATACTGGCCGCGGTTTACGTCATCGGTGCCGACTTTGCCGCGCTGATATGTAATACCGACGTCGATCAGGCCGTACAAGGTCACCGACGTTTCTGCATAGGCCGTACTGCCGATACCGGCAAGAATTGCGCCGGCGAGCAAGGTTTTTGTTAGTTTCATTTCCTTATCCCGATCAAAAGTGATGGCCGCCTGTTTCCGCCCTAGAAACAGTTCCAAGCCATAAGGTAGGGAATCGCCGGCTCCCCACCAAAACCAGGAACAACACAAGGAGTCCAAATATTTCGTCGCTGCCGGGCGCCCGCCACAAATTGGTGAATTGCGCGCACGTGCTGTTACTGAAGACACTTTTGTTAACTATGGATTTATGGCGCCGACGCAACAGTGACGTTACACGGCGAGTCTCGCCCATTGCAGCTGCCAGGCCGAGCCCGCTCGCCGCTGCATCTATGCGGGGAAGGCAGCGGCGCCGGCGGGATCGGGCGCCAAAAAAAAACCGCCCGAAGGCGGTTTTTGATTAAACCGACGCCAGTTGGCGCGGCCTGGGCATTACATGTTGTCGATCATGACCTGGCCAAAGCCCGAGCACGACACCTGCGTGGCGCCTTCGAGCAGACGTGCGAAGTCGTACGTGACTTGCTTGGACAGAATCGATTTTTCCATGCTGGAAATGATCAGGTCGGCCGCTTCCGTCCAGCCCATGTGACGCAGCATCATTTCGGCGGACAGGATTTCCGAACCCGGGTTGACATAGTCTTTGCCGGCATACTTCGGAGCGGTACCGTGCGTGGCTTCGAACATGGCGACCGAGTCGGACAGGTTGGCGCCCGGGGCGATACCGATACCGCCCACTTGCGCGGCCAGCGCGTCGGAGATGTAGTCGCCGTTCAGGTTCAGCGTGGCGATGACGTCGTATTCGGCCGGACGCAGCAGGATCTGCTGCAGGAACGCGTCGGCGATCGAATCCTTGACGATGATCTCGCGACCAGTCTTGGGATTCTTGAACTTGCACCACGGGCCGCCATCGATGAGCTGGGCGCCGAATTCCTTCTGGGCCAGCTCATAGCCCCAATCACGGAAGCCACCTTCGGTGAACTTCATGATGTTGCCCTTGTGCACCAGCGTGACGGACGCGCGATCGTTGTCGATGGCGTACTGCATGGCCTTGCGCACCAGGCGCTCGGTGCCTTCGCGCGACACCGGCTTGATGCCGATGGACGACGTATTCGGGAAACGGATCTTGGTGACGCCCAGCTTGGTCTGCAGGTACTGGATCAGCTCTTTGGCCTGCTCGGACTCGGCCATGTATTCGATACCGGCATAGATGTCTTCCGAGTTCTCGCGGAAAATGACCATGTCGGTCTTTTCGGGTTCGCGCACGGGCGAAGGCACACCCTTGAAATAGCGAACCGGGCGCAGGCAGACGTAAAGATCGAGCTGCTGGCGCAGGGCCACGTTCAGCGAACGGATGCCGCCGCCCACGGGCGTGGTCAGGGGACCCTTGATCGATACGACGTAATCCTTCACGGCATCCAGGGTTTCTTCGGGCAACCACACGTCGGGGCCGTACACCTTGGTGGCTTTTTCACCGGCATAGACTTCCATCCAGTGGATCTTGCGCTTGCCGCCGTAGGCCTTCTGAACGGCAGCGTCCACGACCTTGATCATGACGGGCGTGATATCGGCGCCAGTGCCATCACCTTCGATGTACGGAACGATGGCCTGGTCGGGCACGTTCAACGAGTAGTCGGCATTGACCGTGATTTTCTGGCCCCCTGCGGGAACCTTGATATGTTGGTAGGACATGAATGCTCCAGTTGCTCCGGGTGGTTTTGCGCGCTCGCCTGACCGGGGGCGCGGATGCGGACGGTAAACCGCGCAGCAACCGGGCCGGATGGCGGACAACCCCCAATTCTATATCGCATTGGCGCGCAGCGCCCGAAACCCCCGCCCGTGCCCTGCGCCTGCCTGCGCCGGCATGGAGCCAGTTCGAGGGGGCCGGCGCCGCCCCCCGGCCTCGCCATGCCGGCCCATCATCGAGAGCGGCAGGCGCCGGCTCCTGCGCCTGTCCGGGGCATGGCACCCCGGCATCGCGGCGCCGGACCTCGGGGCAGGTCGGCCGCCTGGCGCGGCAGCGGTAAAATAGGACACCCACGCTTATCAGGCCCGCGCGCGCCCCCTATGTTCAATCCATCCCGTGACCAGGTCCGCGAATTCTTCATCGACACCTGGCGCAAACACCGAGACTCCGAGGTGCTCACCCCGCTCGAATCCATGGCTCTCGACTGGGTCATCGAGCATCCCGAATACCATCCCGACCTGGAACATCCCGAGGCCATGACGGCCGAGTTCCCTGTCGAACAGGGGCGCACCAATCCATTTCTGCACCTGTCGATGCATCTGGCCATCGCCGAGCAGTTGTCCATCGACCATCCGCGCGGCATCCGCGCCGCCTACCAGAAGATGGTCAGCCGTAGCGACGCCCACCACGCCGCACACGAAATCATGGAATGCCTGGGGCAGGTCGTATGGGAAGCCCAGCGCCTGGGCACGCCGCTCGACAGCGACGCTTACATCGAATTGATCCGCCAGCGCGCCGAACGCTGATCCCTGGCGCCGGCAAAAAAAAACGCCCCGGCCGGGGCGTTTTTTCCTGGGGCGGCGTTCAGCGGCGCACGCCCAGGTCGCTGGGCTGGGCGGCCAGCCACGCGGAGACTTGCCTGATGTCCTGATCGGACAGCTGCGCGGCGAATGCACCCATGATCGGGTTCTTGCGCACGTTGGCGGTGGCCGCCGAACCCGCGGCGCCGCGCTTGTACGATTTGAGCGCCTGCTCCAGGTAGTCGGCATGCTGGCCGGCCAGAATGGGGTAGGAGGGATCGACCGAGGTCTTGGCATCGGCGCCGTGGCACGACGCGCAGTTGAACTTGTCGAACACCGCCTTGCCGGCGGCGAGGTCTTGCGCCTGCGCGGCGCAGCCGGCCGCAGCCAGGATGGCGCCCGCGAGGGTCAGCGTATAGCGTTTCATGATGTGCCCTCGCATCACTTGAGATTGGAGTAGTACGCGGCCAGGTCGGCGATATCCTGGTCGCTCAGGCTGCCGGCGATGGCATCCATGGTGGGATGGCTGCGCGCGCCTTTCTTGTACTCATGCAGGGCCGCTTCGATGTATTTGGCGTTTTGGCCGGCAATCATCGGAACGTGGTAGATCTCGGGAAAGCTGGCTTTGTAGCCCTTGATCCCATGGCAACCGATGCACATGGAGATTTTGTCGCGGGCGTTCTGGGCATTGCCGACCGGTGCCGCATCGGCAGCGGCCGCCTGACCGACGACCGAACAGGACGCCACCATGGCCAGCGCGGACAGAGAGGTTCTCAACTTCATTGGAATGGCTCTTGGTAAGGCTGAAAACTGGGCTAAGGATGAGCGCCGGGTCTATGCCCAGCTACAAAACCCTGCGATTGTACGATAATTGTTCCGAACCCATACCCATTGCCCTTGCGTCGCCCTTCTGCCCACCACTTATTCCATTGCCCATGTCCGCTGCCCAGAGCCCTGCCGCACCCCGTTTCGATGGAACCGATCGCTACGTCGCCACCGATGACCTCAAGCTGGCTGTCAACGCCGCCCTCACCTTGCAGCGCCCGCTGCTCATCAAGGGCGAACCCGGCACCGGCAAGACCATGCTGGCCGAAGAGGTGGCGCTGGCGCTGGGCCGGCCGCTGATGCAATGGCATATCAAGTCCACCACCAAGGCGCACCAGGGCCTGTACGAATACGATGCGGTTTCGCGCCTGCGCGACTCGCAGCTGGGCGACGAGAAGGTGCGCGATATCCGCAACTACATTGTGCAGGGCACGCTCTGGCAGGCGTTCGAGGCGCCCGAACCCGTGGTATTGCTCATCGACGAAATCGACAAGGCCGATATCGAATTCCCCAACGATCTGCTGCGGGAACTCGACCGCATGGAATTCCATGTGTACGAAACGCGCCAGACCATCGTGGCACGGCATCGGCCGCTGGTCATCATTACGTCGAACAATGAAAAAGACCTGCCCGACGCGTTCTTGCGGCGCTGTTTCTTCCATTACATACGGTTCCCCGACCGCGAAACCATGCGCGACATCGTGGGCGTGCACTTTCCCGACCTGAAGCAGGATGTACTGCGCGCCGCGCTCGATACTTTTTTTGCCCTGCGCGACGCGCCGGGCCTGAAGAAGAAGCCGTCCACGTCAGAACTGCTCGACTGGCTGCGCCTGCTGCTGGCCGAAGGTGCGACCGCGGAAGAGATCGACGCACACGCGGCGGGCGCAGTGCCCATGCTGGCGGGCGCCCTGCTGAAAAACGAACAGGACGTGCAATTGCTGGAGCGCCTGGCAGCCATGACGCGCAGCAACGTGCGCCGCTGAGGCGCGGGCCCGGCCGCCATGCTCACTGATTTCTTCTACCACCTGCGCGCGCACCAGCTGCCGGTTTCGGTCAAGGAATACCTGACGCTGCTCGACGCCCTGTGCCACGGCGTCATGGCGCCCACGCTCGACAGTTTCTATTACCTGGCGCGCGCCACCCTGGTCAAAGACGAGTCGCTGTACGACCGCTACGACGCGGCCTTCGGCTCGTACTACCGCGGCATAGAGGCCGCTCTGCCGGCGGGCAAAGACATTCCCATCGACTGGCTGATCAAGCAATTCGAGAAAAGCCTCACCCCCGAAGAAAAGGCCGCCATCGAGCGCCACGGATGGGACAAGCTGATGGAGCTGTTCAAGCAGCGCCTGGAAGAACAGAAAGAACGGCACGCCGGCGGCAGCAAATGGATAGGCACGGGCGGCACGTCGCCCTTCGGCAACAGCGGATACCATCCCGAAGGCATACGGGTGGGCGGCGACTCGGCGGGCAACCGCAGCGCGGTCAAAGTGTGGGACATGCGGCAGTTCCGCGACTACGACGACCGCCTGGAGCTCGGCATCCGCAATTTCAAGGTGGCGCTGCGCCGTCTGCGACGATTCGCGCGCGAAGGGGCCGATCTCGAGCTCGACCTCGACGACACCATCGCCAGCACAGCGCGCAACGCCGGCCACCTGGACCTGCGCCTGGTGCCCGAACGCCACAATACCGTCAAGGTGCTGATGCTGCTGGATGTGGGCGGCAGCATGGACGATCACATTACCCGGGTCGAAGAACTATTCTCGGCCGCGCGCAGCGAATTCCGCAACCTCGACGTCTATTACTTCCACAACTGCCCGTACGAAAGCCTGTGGCAGAGCAACAGCCGCCGTCAGAACGAACGCTTCGACACCTGGGATATCCTGCGCAAGTACAACCCCGATTGGCGGCTGATCATCGTGGGTGACGCCACCATGAGCCCCTACGAGATCCTGCAGCCTGGCGGCTCGGTCGAGCACTACAACAAGGAGTCGGGCGCCGTATGGATGCGGCGCCTGCTTGATGCCTGGCCCAAGGCAGTGTGGCTGAACCCCGAGCCCACGGCATCCTGGCAGTACCGGCAGTCGATCGCGCTGTTGCGCGACATCATGCAGCAACGCATGTACCCCGTCACGGTGGCCGGGCTCGAACAGGCGATGCGCCTGTTGTCGAAATAGCGCCGGCTCAGCCGTCGGCCGGCTGCGCCGGGGTTTCGAGCGTCAACTGATAGAAAGCCAGGTCGCGCCACTGGCCGAACTTGAATGCCGCCTCGCGGAGGGTACCGGCATGGACGAAGCCCAGCTTTTCGTGCAAGCGAACGCTCGCCGCGTTGCCGGCATCGATGCAGCCCACCATGACGTGAAACTCCTGCTGACGGGCACGGTCGACAATGACGCGCATCAGCGCCTCGCCCAGTCCTCGCCCACGAAAACGCTGGTCGATATACACCGAATGCTCGACGGTGTACTTATTGGCGGGGTAGGGCCGGAAGGTGCCATAGCTGGCAAACCCCATGAGCCGGCCCGCGCTGTCTTCGTAGCCCACCACCGGGAACCCGCCTGCCTGCTTGGCCTGGAACCAGGCCTGCATCGACGCTGCCGTGCGCGGCCGATAGTCATAAAGGGCCGTGGTATTGACGATGGCATCGTTGAATACGGCGAGAATGGCCTCGGCATGCCGCGCGTGCGTGCAATCAACCAGGGAGCCGCCCAGGGACGGAGAAGACGGAAGGGTTTCCATGCCGCGCATTGTAGCGACGCCCCGCAGGCGGCGCGCAAAGAATGCGGCCTGCGTGGAACCGCCAGGCCGGCCCGGGGAACCGCCCCGCCGTGGCAGAGCGCGGTGGATGGAAACCGGGACCTCAGGCCGGGGCCTGATCTGGCCGGCCCAGGTCCGGCCGCCTCAGGCTGACTGCCTAGCCCGGGCCGTTTGTGCGCGGCCGCGCACGGCGAAGCGCGCCGGAGGCCCGGGACAGCGGCGCCATGAAATGTCATTGCCGTCCATGTCCAGGTCGAACGGCACCTGCGTAGCACAGCGCTGACGCCACGCCCCCGCACTTTCCATTTCGAGTACGTGACCCATGAAGCCGCGCGGCGAGCCGGCGCGCTCCATGAAGTATCGCCGGGAAGGCACGTCCACGACATAGGTCGTGTGGTCGTGCCCCAGAATGGCTACGAATTGCCCGTCGTCACTGGCATAGGCATAACGGAAACGCCCTTTGATGTGGTCCTGGTCGAGTGTTGCGCCCACGAGCTGGGACAGGGCGCGGGTGACAAGATCGGTCAACATGGCCGTCAGTTCTCCGGTTGGTCGGCCGGCAGACTGCCGGCGCAAACGCGCGATCGGGGCGCCCCGCCGGCAAGACGCGCGGGGCCAGACGAAGCGGCCGCTGCAGGCTGTCGCGCTCTTCGTCCGGGACAGCTGGGTTTGTTGAACAGCTTACACCTGGCCGGGGAAGCGGTTCAAATCGGAACCTTCCTGTGCGTATACACTCCAACGACAATCGCTTGCTAAACGGACACATGCCATGCGTTTTTCGCTTTCCGGCCTGACGGCCCGCCTTAACGTTTTGCTTGTCGCGTCTTTCCTGGCTTTCCAGGCGGGCGCCGCGCCCGCGCCGGCGAGCGCTATCGAGGGCAGCTCGGTAGAAGGCATCACCGAATACCGCTTGTCAAACGGGCTGCGCGTACTTCTGGCGCCCGATGCCTCGAAGCCGACCACCACGGTCAACATGACCTACCTCGTGGGATCGCGCCATGAAAATTATGGCCAGACGGGCATGGCGCACTTGCTGGAACACATGCTGTTCAAGGGCACGCCCAGCGTGCGCAACGCCCTGGGCGAGTTCTCGCGCCGGGGCCTGCAGGCCAACGGATCCACCTCGTCCGACCGTACCAATTACTTTGCCAGCTTCGCGTCCAACCCCGAAACCCTCAAGTGGTATCTGGGCTGGCAGGCCGATGCCATGATCAATTCGACCATCGCCAAAGAAGATCTCGATTCCGAGATGACGGTGGTGCGCAACGAAATGGAAAGCGGCGAGAACAACCCTTTCCGCGTGCTGATGCAGAAGATGCAGGCGGCCGCCTACCAGTGGCACAGCTATGGCAAGACCACCATAGGCGCACGCTCGGACGTCGAAAACGTCGACGTTGCCCAGCTGAGGGCGTTCTATCATCAGTACTACCAGCCCGATAACGCCGTGCTGATCGTGGCGGGCAAGTTCGACCCCCAGAGCGCGCTCGCGGCCATTGAAGAAACCTTGGGTAAGGTGCCCCGGCCGAAACGGGAGCTGCCGCCAGAATACACGGTGGAGCCCGTCCAGGATGGCGAACGCGCCGTCACGTTGCGTCGTGCGGGAGGCACTCCGCTGGTGGCCGCCATGTACCATATTCCGGCAGCCGGCAGTCCCGACTACGTACCGTTCGATCTCGCCACCACCATCCTGGCCGACACGCCGTCAGGCCGGCTGTACCATGCCCTGGTGCCCACCAAGCTGGCGGCCGATGTATTTGGCTTCACCATGGATCAGCATGACCCGGGCCTGGCCATGTTTGGCGCGCAGTTGCAGCCCGGCATGGACCAGGACAAGGCGCTGGCCCGGTTGACGGAAACCCTGGAATCTCTCGGCAAGCATCCCTTCACCCAAGCCGAACTGGATCGCGCGCGCAGCAAATGGCTGACCGCCTGGCAACAGGTGTACGCAGACCCCGAACGCATCGGCGTGGCTTTGTCCGAGGCCATCGCCGCGGGCGACTGGCGCTTGTTCTTCCTGCAGCGCGATCGGGTGCGCGAAGCCAAGCTTGAAGACGTGCAGCGCGCCGCCACGACCTACCTGGTTGCCAGCAACCGCACCGAGGGTCGCTATATCCCCACCGAGAAGCCGCAGCGCGCCCCGGCCATGCAGCGGCCCGACCTTGCCGCCTTGCTGAAAGACTATCAGGGCGATGCAGATTTCAAGCAGGCCGACGCCTTCGATCCCACGCCCGACAACATCGACAAACTGACCCAGCGCAGCACGCTCGATTTGCCGAATGGGGGGGTGCAACTGGCCTTGCTTCCCAAAGCTACCCGGGGCGGCCGCGTGCAGGCCGAGCTGCTGGTGCAGTTCGGCGATGCCGATACCTTGCGCGGTCAACGCATGAACGCAGCCGCGGTGGCCGACCTGCTCGACCGAGGCACCGACAAGCTGACCCGCCAGGACATCCAGGACCGCTTCGACGCGCTGCAGGCGCAGGTGTCGTTCCAGGGCTCGGGCACCGACCTCAGCGTGTCCATGTCCACCACGCGTGAACATCTGCCCGAGCTCATCGCGCTGGTCCTTGACGTCGTGCGGCATGCAAGCTTCCCGGCGGAGCAAGTCGAGGAATATCAGCGGCAGGCCCTCACGTCCATTCGCAGCGCCATGACCGAGCCCACCGCCCTTGCCTCGCGTGCGCTGGCTCGACACGACAATCCCTGGCCTGCCGACGACGTGCGCTACGTGCCCACCTTCGACGAGGCGCTGGCCGAAACCGAAAAGCTGAACCGGGATGCATTGACCGCTTTCCACGAGCGCTACTATGGCGCCGGGCACATCAAATTCTCGGCCGTTGGCGACTTCGATGCGGACGCAGTGAAGCAGTCGCTGACCACCGGACTGCAAGGCTGGAAAGTGGCCCCCGCCTACGCTCGCGTCGGCGACCCCTACCGGGCAGTCAAGGCCGAGCGCTTCACCATCGATACACCGGACAAAGCCAACGCGTTCTACATCTCGCGCATGCCGCTCGAGCTGCAGGACACCGATGCCGACTTTCCGGCGCTGTATCTGGGGAACTTCCTGCTGGGCACCTCCGAGACGTCGCGCCTCTGGAATCGCGTGCGCGAGACCGATGGCTTGTCGTACAACGTGCGCAGCAACCTGTCGGTGTCGTCGTTCGAGCCCAGCACCGACTGGACCATCTACGCGATCTATGCACCGCAGAATCGCGAGCGCCTGGAAAAAGCCATCTCGGAAGAGCTGGCGCGCGTGGTGAAAGACGGCTATACCGACGAAGAGGTCAAAGACGGTATTGCCGCGCTGCTGAACTATCGCAAACTCGCGCGCGCGCAGGATAGCGTGCTTGCATCTACCTGGATCAGCTACCTGAAACGGGGCCGTACCTTTGAATGGTCGGCGGAGGTCGACGAGAAGATCGCCGGACTCACGGCCGATACCGTCAACCGGACCCTGCAGAAGTACCTGCGCCCCGATCAGTTCAGTACCGCTGTCGCCGGGGACTTCACCAAGGAGGCAAAGCCGTAGTCCGGCGGCCACCTGAAGGAATCAATCATGAAAGTCCTCATCGTTCTGACCTCCCATGATCAGCTGGGCGACACCGGCCGCAAGACCGGCTTCTGGCTCGAAGAGCTGGCCGCGCCCTATTACGCGCTCACGGCCGCCGGTGCCGAGATCGTGATGGCCTCGCCCCAGGGCGGCCAGCCGCCGCTGGACCCGAAGAGCAACGAACCTGACTTCCAGACCGAGGACACCCGCCGCTTCGAGTCCGACCCCGATGCCCGCGCCCGGCTGGCTGCAACCGTGCGGCTGGACGGCGTCTCGCAGGCGGATTTCGACGCGGTGTTCTATCCCGGGGGGCATGGCCCTCTGTGGGATCTGGCCGAAGACCGCGACTCCATCGCCTTGATCGAGGCTTTCCTGGCCGCCGACAAGCCGGTGGGCCTGGTGTGCCACGCCCCGGGGGTTCTGCGTCATGCCACCACAGCGCTGGGCCGTCCGCTGGTCGAAGGCAGGCACGTCACGGGTTTCAGCAACAGCGAAGAAGACGCAGTAGGCCTGACTGAGGTCGTGCCGTTCCTGGTGGAAGATGCGCTCAAGGCTAAGGGCGGCATATACACCAAGGGGCCGGATTGGGCTTCGTACGTCGTCCAGGATGGCCTGCTTATCACGGGGCAGAATCCGGCCTCGTCGGCCGCCGCCGCGCAGCGCCTGATCAAGCAACTGGGCTAGTACCGCAGTACAGCGGTGAGCGCGCACGCCGGCGACCCACTGAGCGGCAGCGCCAAGGCGGACTGAGCCTTACCCGAGCGCTAGGGTCTGGTCCCGCCGCCTCGTTCCTGCGATTAAACGCGCGCGCCGCGGGAATGCCAGACACATCCATGCCGTGACGGAGACCTCCGTCAGGCGCCAAAAAACCCAACAAAATCAATAAAGCCGGCGGATTACTCCGTCTGGTGGAAAAATATTTTCAGAAAATCAGGGTTTATCCCAGGGTTGCGCCGGCGCAGAATTCAGTCACCGGGAACGCGCTACACGACGGACTGCCGCCGGGCCCGTTCTCAAATGAATCCAACCCAATAGGTCCCATCATGAAACTGCCGATTGCTGTACTACTCGCCACAATGGGCGTGCTTGGCGCCAATGCCTACGCCGCGTCTCCCAATATCGAACCCAACAATATTCCTTATCAAGGCGTGTACGGTCACGTCGATGCCCAGGCCCCCAGCCACGCGCAGGTGCAGGCGGAACTGGCGCAAGCCCGGGCCGCGGGCCTGGTGACGAGCGGCGAGGAAGACTACCCGCCCGCGCAACTGAGCACCCGTTCCGGCAAGACGCGCATGGAGGTGCGAGCCGAACTGGCGGACGCGAAAGCCCGCGGTGACTATTCCTTTGGCGAACTCGACTACCCGCCCGGCGCCAACTGAACGAGAGCCGGCCGCCTCACCGGCCAGCTCCACAAGTAACAAACCCCTGGCCGCCAACGCGGCCAGGGGTTTGTTCATGGGCAAACCGTGCGCGGATGCCGGCGACGGGTCATCGGCCCCGGGATCGCTTCAGCTGAAAAACTCTTTCACGCGATCGGTCCACGACTTGCTCTGCGGCGAATGCCGGTCACCGCCGTCGTTCAGCGAAGCCTCGAACTGCCGCAATATGGCTTTCTGCTCATCGCTCAGGCGCACCGGCGTTTCCACGGCCACGTGGCAGTACAGATCGCCAGGATAGCTGGCTCGCACTCCACGTATGCCTTTGCCACGCAAGCGGAAGGTCTTGCCCGACTGCGTGCCTTCCGGAATGGTGATCTCGGCCTTGCCGCCCAGCGTGGGCACTTGCAGTTCGCCGCCGAGCGCCGCGGTGGTGAACGGGATCGTCAGCTCGCAGTGCAGATCGTCGCCATCGCGCTGGAAGATCTTGTGCGGCTTGATGTGGATCTCGACATATAGATCGCCCGGGGGGCCGCCGTTGATGCCCGGTTCGCCATTGCCGCTGGACCGGATACGCATGCCATCGTCGATGCCGGCGGGAATCTTCACCTGCAGGGTCTTGTTGCGGCGGATACGACCCACGCCGTCGCAGGACGCGCACGGATCGGTGATTTCCTTGCCCGAGCCGTGGCAAGTGGGGCAGGTCTGCTGCACGCTGAAGAAGCCCTGCTGCATGCGCACGGCGCCCGAGCCCCCGCACGTGCGGCAGGTCTTGGGCGACGTGCCGGGCTTGGCACCGCTGCCATGGCAGGTATCGCAGTTTTCCCAACTGGGCACGCGGATCTCGGTGTCGAAACCGTTCGCGGCCTGCTCGAGCGTGATTTCCAACCCATATTTCAGGTCAGCACCGCGATACACCTGTGCGCCACCCCGACGGCCACCTGCGCCGCCGAAGATTTCGCCGAAGATGTCGCCGAACGCATCGGCGAAGCCGCCTCCCATGCCCGCGCCGCCCATGCCCGCCGCGTTGGGATCAACGCCCGCGTGGCCATACCGGTCGTAGGCCGCGCGCTTCTGCTCATCGCTCAGGACCTCGTAGGCTTCCTTGATTTCTTTGAACTTTTCTTCCGCTTCTTTGCTGTCCGGATTGCGATCCGGATGATATTTCATGGCCAGCTTGCGGTAGGCCTTTTTCAGTTCATCGTCCGAGGCGTTCTTTGCCACGCCGAGGACTTCGTAGTAATCGCGTTTTGCCATAATGGATGGGCCCCAGGGAAGAGCCAGATATCTTGTAGCTGCTGAACGAATCCGCCCGGTAGCCGGATTTTCCGTGCTACCGGGCGCATTCAGGCGTCATGAGACGGCCATGCGTTATTGATCGCGCTTGACTTCCTTGAAGTCGGCGTCAACCACGTTTTCGTCCGCCGGTTTTGCCTGGTCGGCCGCCTGCTGCGCCCCCTGGGCTGCCTGCATGTCGGCGTACATCTTTTCACCCAGTTTCTGCGAAGCCGTGGACAGGGCTTCGACCTTGGCGTCGATGGCGGCCTTGTCACCGTCTTTCAGAACCTCTTCCAGTTCCTTGATGGCGTTCTCGATGGCTTCTTTCTCGGAGGCCTCGAGCTTGTCGCCATACTCGGTCAACGACTTGCGGGTGGCGTGCACCAGCGCGTCGGCCTGGTTGCGAGTCTGGGCGAGTTCGGCAACGCGGCGGTCTTCGTCGGCGTTTGCCTCGGCGTCCTTGACCATGCGCTGGATCTCTTCTTCCGACAAGCCGGAATTGGCCTTGATGGTGATCTTGTTTTCCTTGCCCGTGCCCTTGTCCTTGGCAGACACGTGCAGAATGCCGTTGGCGTCGATGTCGAACGTGACCTCGATCTGCGGCATGCCACGCGGCGCGGGCGGGATTCCTTCAAGGTTGAATTCGCCCAGGCTCTTGTTGCCCGCGGCAATTTCGCGCTCGCCCTGGAACACCTTGATCGTCACGGCCGGCTGGTTGTCGTCGGCAGTGGAGAACGTCTGCGAGAAACGAGTCGGGATCGTGGTGTTCTTCTGGATCATCTTGGTCATGACGCCGCCCAGGGTTTCGATACCCAGCGACAACGGCGTCACGTCGAGCAACAGCACGTCCTTGCGGTCTCCGGACAGCACCGACCCCTGGATGGCGGCACCGGCGGCCACGGCTTCGTCGGGGTTCACATCCTTGCGGGGATCCTTGCCGAAGAATTCCTTGACCTTCTCCTGCACCTTGGGCATGCGGGTCATGCCACCCACCAGGATCACGTCGTCGATCTCGGACACCTTCACGCCGGCATCCTTGATGGCCACGCGGCAGGGTTCGATGGTGCGGTCGATGAGCTCTTCGACCAGCGCTTCGAGCTTGGCGCGCGTAATCTTCAGGTTCAGGTGCTTGGGCCCGGACGCGTCGGCCGTGATGTACGGAAGATTGATTTCCGTCTGCTGGCTCGACGACAGTTCGATCTTGGCCTTTTCGGCGGCTTCTTTCAGGCGTTGCAGTGCAAGCACGTCTTTGGAAAGATCGACGCCCTGCTCTTTCTTGAACTCACCGATGATGTAGTCGATGATGCGCTGGTCGAAGTCTTCGCCACCCAGGAAGGTATCGCCGTTGGTGGACAGCACTTCGAACTGCTTTTCGCCATCGACGTCGGCGATTTCGATGATCGAGACGTCGAACGTGCCGCCGCCCAGGTCATAGACCGCAATCTTGCGGTCGCCTTTCTCGGTTTTGTCCAGGCCGAAAGCCAGGGCTGCCGCGGTGGGCTCGTTGATGATGCGCTTGACTTCCAGGCCGGCGATGCGGCCGGCGTCTTTGGTGGCCTGGCGCTGGCTGTCGTTGAAGTACGCGGGCACGGTGATCACGGCTTCGGTGACCTCTTCGCCCAAATAGTCTTCAGCGGTTTTCTTCATCTTGCGCAGCACGTCGGCCGACACCTGCGGAGGCGCGATTTTCTTGCCGCGCGCTTCAACCCAGGCGTCGCCGTTGTCGGCCTTGACGATGCTGTAGGGCATCAGGTCGATGTCTTTCTGGACCGCTTTTTCGTCGAACTTGCGGCCGATCAGGCGCTTCACCGCGTACAGCGTGTTCTTGGGGTTCGTGACCGCCTGCCGCTTGGCCGGAGCCCCCACCAGGGTCTCGCCGTCGTCCATGTAGGCAACGATAGAGGGCGTGGTACGGGCGCCTTCGGCGTTTTCGATGATCTTCACCTGGCCGCCGTCCATCACAGCCACGCAGCTGTTGGTCGTGCCCAGGTCGATGCCGATGATTTTGCTCATGGTGGAATACCTTGATATAGATCCGTGGAATACAGGGATAAAAACTCAGTCCCAGCCTAACTGGGGCTGCCAGGCGGGTTTTTCAAGAGCCGCTCGATAGCCTCGGTAAATCGGGGCAGACCGGGCCAGCCCGTAATGCGCCCCAGACGACGCCCGCCCCGGAACAGCACAAAGGTGGGCACGCCATGCAGGGAAAAACGGCGCCCCAGGGCCTCGTCGGCATAGACGTCGGCCTCGAACCAGGTAAGGCCGAGGCCGAGCAGCGCCTGCCGGTGCAATAGCGCTGCCTGCTTGAATAAATTACAATTGTAACAATCCTGACCCCACAGGAACACGCAGCGCAGATCGTCGCCGGGCGCGTTCACCACCAACGAATCGAAATCGGCGGTGCCGACCGGCTGCATGGGGAACGCCTGGAACACCTGCGCCGGGTCGAAGGCACTGGGGCCGGACATGGCTATCAGCCCTGGCCCGAGGACACCATGACCAGGGCCGGACGCAACACGCGGTCGGCGATGACATAGCCCTTCTGCAGCATCTGGCTGACCGTATTGGCCGGGTGCTCGGACGGCACCGAAGAAATGGCCTGGTGCAGGTGCGGATCGAACTTGTCGCCGGGGGCGGGCGCGATTTCCTTCAGCAGGTTGCGCTCGAAGGCTGCGGTGAGCTGCCTGAGCGTGACCTCGACACCTTCGCGCATTGCATCCAGGGTCTGGTCGGGCTGCGCCAGGGCCGCCTCCAGGCTGTCTTTCACAGGAACCAGGCTCTCGGCAAAGGACTCTATGCCGAATTTGCGGGCCTTGGCGACGTCGTCTTGCGCGCGACGACGCACATTCTCGGCATCAGCATGGGCGCGCAGCAATTGATCCTGCTGCCCCGTGACGGTGGCCTGGGCGGCCTCGAGTTCTGCGCGCAGCGCGGCTACCTCGGCCTGCAGGGCTTCAACGGTGTCGGGCACGGCCGGCGACTCGCCGGACTCGGGGCTTTGATCGACAGGCTCTTGGGATGCCGTCATTGGGAATTCCTCCAAAAAACAATAGCGTCGGCCCCGAGGGTGGGGGCCGATCTGGTGATTTCAAGAGGCGACGGCGATAAAACTCAGGTTTTGTTCGGCTGGGACGTCGACGGGGGGTCGCTGGCCGGGAAGGTGTCTTCGAGCGCCTCGTCTACCTGAGACTCGGGCACGCGCTGAGGATCGTCGTCGGGTGTGATGGCGATGGGATCGCTCGCCGGAAAGGTATCTTCCAGCGCCTCGTCGAGGTCGCGCTCGACGGGATCTTCTTTCAAGTTGCCGTGCCCAGGTTCCGAAGAAGTGCCTACGCCCGGTTTTACGTCAGTATTCATGTGCTGGCTCCTGAAAGGTCGATCGGAATCGGCTGGGGTCAGCCGCCGCGTTCCGTGCTGCCGGATACGCCAGCATCCAGTTTACGTGTTGCCGGGCCGCGCGTCGGCCAGCCTTGTAAGTGATTGTCGACCAATGCGGCCAGGGCGTCGGTCCAGGCGGGGTCGTCGTTGAGCGCCGGAATGTAGCGAAACTGGCGCCCGCCGGCCGCTATGAAGGCGTCGCGGCATTCCTGGCTGATTTCTTCGAGGGTTTCCAGGCAGTCGGCGACGAAACCCGGACACACCACGTCGATGTCGGTAACACCCTCGGCCGCCATGGCTTTCAAGGTGGGTTCGGTATAGGGTTCGAGCCAGCGCGCCGCGCCGAAGCGGCTCTGGAAAGTGACCTCGACCTGATCGGGTGCCAGCTGCAGCTTTTCCCGCAGCAGGCGGGCCGTGTCCAGGCAGTCACGATAGTAAGGATCGCCCAGCTCGATCGAATAGCGGGGCAGGCCGTGAAAGCTCATGACCAGCTTCTGCGGACGTCCGTGCGCCTGCCAATAGGCGGAAATGCGGCCGGCCAGCGCTGCGATATATCCCGGATCGTCATGGAAGCGCTTGATGAACCGCAGCTCGGGCTGGTCGCGCAGGCGGCCGACATAGGCCGCCACGGCATCGACCACGGTGGCCGTGGTGCTCGCGGCATACTGCGGGTACAGCGGGACGGCGAGAATGCGCTCGCAGCCCTGCTTGCGCAGATTGACGATGGCCCGCTCGATCGAGGGCTCGCCGTAGCGCATGGCCAGCTCGACCTGGACATCGTGGCCGCGCTGGGCGAGCGCGCGCTGCACGGCTTCGGCCTGCCTGCGGCTGTACACGAGCAATGGCGAGCCGCCTTTCATCCAGATGCCTTCGTACCGCGGTTGCAGTCGCCGCGGCCGGCGCGCCAGCACGATGCCATGCAGGATGGGCAACCACAGGTAGCGGGGGATTTCAATGACGCGGGGATCGGACAGGAAAGCCGCGAGGTAACGCCTGATATCGCGCGGGGTGGCGGTTTCGGGCGTGCCCAGGTTGACCAGTACCACGCCGGTACCGGCCATGGGACGCGGGGCAGGGTTCTCGTCGAATGGATCCGCCTGGTGCGGTTCGGGCAGGTAACGCTCGGGCCACAAATATTTGAACAGGCGTAGGAACACTAAATACCCCTCTGGGGCGCGCTTCGGAAGAAGGCCGGCCCGCTACAGATTCATTGGTTGTTGCTGAACGCGTTGGACAGCAGGCGCGCGGTAATGTCGACGATGGGAATGACACGCTCGTACGCCATGCGGGTCGGGCCGATGACGCCCAGGGTGCCGATCACCCGGCCGTCGACGCCGTACGGCGCGGTAATGACCGAGACTTCTTCCAGGGGCAGCAACTGGGATTCTCCCCCGATGTAGATCTGCACCCCCTGCGCGCGGCTCGAGGTGTCGAGCAGCTGGAGCAGGTCGGTTTTTTGCTCGAAAAGCGAGAACATCTTGCGCAGGCGATCCATGTCGGACGCGATATCGGTAACGTCGAGCAACTTGCGCTCGCCCGAGATGACCATGTCGTCACCGTCCTCCGCCGCTTCGGCGCCCGCCTCGACGGCTGCCTGCATGAGGCGGGATATGTCTTCACGCAGCTGGGCCAATTCGGTGGTCAGGGTGCGGCGCACGGCGTCAAACGACTTGCCTGCGAAATGCACGTTGAAGAAATTGCCCGCCTCGATGAGCTCGGCTTCGGAGTAGTCGCGCTGTACCGTGAGAATGCGGTTCTGCACATCGCCGTCGGGAGTGACGATGATGAGCAGCACCCGCTTGTCGGACAGGCGAATGAACTCGATCTGGCGGAATACCTGGGCGCGCTTGGGCGTGAGCACCACGCCGGCGAACTGGGTCAGGTTGGACAGCAGGGCTGCGGCGGCATTCACGGCGCGGGACGGCTCGGTAGCCGACAACGACGCCGAAGGGATCTGCTGGTGCTGGAATTCGAAGGGCTGCACCGCAAGCAGCGAATCCACGAACATGCGGTAGCCGCGCGGCGTGGGCACCCGGCCGGCCGAGGTATGCGGGCTGTGGATCAGGCCCAGGTCTTCGAGGTCGGCCATGACGTTGCGTATAGTGGCTGGCGACAGGTCGAAAACCTTTGAAAGCGTACGCGAACCGACCGGTTGTCCGTCGGCGATGTGGCGTTCAATCAACGCTTTCAGCAATGCGCGTGCACGATCATCCATATGGGCTATTGTAGGGAAACTTTTGGAAATGAGCGATTTTGTCCCGCAGCAGAATAAGCGGCCCCCATATAATCGCCGAATCCGCTGTACTTGAAATTATCGCCTCTCTTGCCATGCACTTTCCCACCGTCGCCCTGATAGGCAGACACCAGGACACCGGCCTGGACGCGCCCCTGCGCGCGCTGGCCCACATGTTGGTGCAGGCCGGCCGCCGTGTACTGGTTGAAACCGATACCGCCGGCAATACCGGCGTGCACGAATACCCGGTTGCCAGCCTCAAAGAGATCGGCGAAGAGGCGTCGCTGGCCGTGGTCATGGGCGGCGATGGCACAGTGCTGGGGGCCGCCCGCACGCTGGCTCCGTACGGCGTGCCGCTGGTGGGCATCAACCATGGCCGCCTGGGCTTCATCACCGACGTCCCGCTCCAGGAGGCCCATACCGCGCTCGCGCGGGTCATCGAGGGCAACTACCAGGCCGAAGACCGCATGCTGCTGGTCGGCAGCGTGTGGCGAGGCGACCAACTCATGTATACGGCGCCCGCGTTGAACGACGTCGTGCTCAACCGCGCCGGCCGCGGCGGCATGATCGAAGTACGCGTAGAGCTTGACGGCGCATTCATGTATGGACAACGTGCCGACGGCCTGATCATCGCCACACCCACCGGATCCACGGCCTACGCCCTGTCGGCCAACGGGCCGATCCTGCATCCCGGCCTCGATGCCATGGTGCTGGTCCCCGTGGCGCCGCAAACCCTATCCAACCGCCCCATCGTCATCCCCGGCGGCGGCGTGCTCAACATGACCCTCACGGGCATGGGCCGGGTCGAAATCGGCGCCAGCGTGCATTTCGACATGCAGACCTGGTCCGACCTGCAACCGGGTGATCGCATCTCGGTACAGCGTGCGCCGCACACCATACGATTCGTGCACCCCGAAGGCTACAGCTTCTTTTCGACCCTGCGTCGCAAGCTGCACTGGAACCTGATGCCCCAGGCTTCGGACAGCGTGGAGTAACGGCAACACATGCTGCGCACCCTGCATATTCGCGACTTCGTCATCGTCGAACAGACCGAGATTCATTTCGGCGCGGGCTTCACGGTTTTTTCGGGCGAGACCGGCGCGGGCAAATCCATTTTGATCGACGCGCTGGCCCTGGCGCTGGGAGGCCGCGCCGATGCCGGCGTCCTGCGCGATGGCGCCGCCCGCGCCGACATCACTGCCCTGTTCGACACGCCTGACACGCTGCGCGGCTGGCTGGCCGAGCGTGAACTCGACGCCGGCGACGAACTGACCCTGCGCCGAGTGGTCGACGCACAGGGGCGCAGCCGCGGCTATATCAACGGCATGCCGGCCACGCTGGCGCAGTTGCGCGAACTGGGCGACTGCCTGGTCGATATCCATGGGCAACACGCGCACCAGAGCCTGATGCGGCCCGATGCGCAGCGCGACCTGCTGGACGCCCACGGAGGGCATGGCGATCTGCGGCAGGCAGTGGCCAACGCCTGGAAAGAATGGCGAACGCTGGCGCGCCAGCTCGAAATCGCCGAAAAAGACGCCGCCGGCCTTGCCGCCGAACGCGAACGCCTGCAATGGCAGGCCGACGAACTCGACCAGCTGGCATTGCAGCCCGACGAGTGGGACGCCCTGCAGGCCGAACAGTCGCGCCTGGCGCACGCGCAGGGCCTGCTCGATGGCGCGACCCAAATACTCGAAGCGCTGGACGGCGAAGTCGATTCTGCCCAGCACCGCCTGAACGCCGCGCACCACCGCTTGCAGCAGATGCTCAGGCACGACCCTGGCCTGCATGGCGTGGCCGACGAACTCGAGTCCGCCCGCATCGCCGTTGCCGAGGCCGTGTCCGACCTGAACAATTACGTCAGCCGCGTCGAGCTCGATCCGCAACGCCTGGCCGATGTCGAAGCGCGAATGAGCGCCGTGTTCGACACGGCGCGCAAATTCAAGACCGACCCCGAAGCCCTGCCCGCCCTGCGGTCCACCGTGCAGGCACAGCTCGCCGATCTGCAAGCGGCGGCCGACGTCCACGCCCTGCGAGCCCGCGCCGAATCGGCCGCCAAAGAATACGACTTTGCTGCGAGCAAGCTGTCGGCGGCGCGCGCCAAGGTGGCCAAGAGCCTGGGCAAGCAGGTCACGCAGGCCATGCAGACGCTGGCCATGCAAGGCGGCCGTTTCGAACCCGTGGTATCACCCGGACCCGCTTCCGGGCATGGCAACGATCATGTCGAATTCCTGGTGTCGGGCCACGCGGGCACCTCGCCCCGGCCGCTGGGCAAAGTGGCCTCGGGCGGAGAACTGTCACGTATTTCCCTGGCGCTTTCGGTTATTGCCAGCCGCGCCGCGCGCGTGCCCACGCTGATTTTCGACGAAGTCGACAGCGGGGTGGGCGGCGCCGTGGCCGAGGCCGTGGGCAAACTGCTGCGTGAACTCGGCGAACGACACCAGGTGTTGTGCGTGACGCACCTGCCGCAAGTCGCGGCCTGCGGCACGGCGCAATACCGGGTCAGCAAAACCGAAACCGCTGGCACCACGCGTTCGCACATAGCCGAACTGGATGCGGATGAACGGGTCGAAGAAATCGCCCGTATGCTGGGCGGCATAAAAATCACAGCTACCACTCGCGAACACGCCCGTGAAATGCTGGGCACCCTGGCCGAACCGTCACGCTGAATAGGCCCGGCCGCTCAATGAAGGCGGCCTGAGCCGTCGCGCGCAAGTGGGTCATGGCAGGTGCTCTGGCGGCTGGCGCCGCCAATCGCATTGCCGAAAGCGGAAACGGCGTTCCGCCTCCGGGCGGAACGCGCCAGATCAACGTTTGTGGCAGTTGCTGCAGATACCGTAAAGCACCATGGCATGGCTTTCCAGGACGAAGTTGTTGTCCTTTGCAACCTTGTGCTGGCGCTTCTCGATATCCGGGTCCGAGAATTCGACGACCTTGCCGCAATTCGTGCAGATGAGGTGATCGTGGTGGTCGCCGTCGTTAAGTTCGAACACGGCCTTGCCGCTGTCGAACTGGCTGCGGCTCAGGATGCCAGCCTGTTCAAACTGGGTAAGTACCCGATAGACAGTGGCCAGGCCGATTTCCACGTTTTCGCTGATAAGGGCGCGATACACATCTTCGGCGCTCAGGTGGCGCAGGTCGGCCTTACGGAAGATATCCAGGATCTTCAGGCGGGGGAAGGTCGCCTTCAAACCCATGTTCTTCAGTTCGCTTTGGTCGGTAGTCATGGTGTAATCGCTCTCCGTACGCCATGTGGCATGGGCAGGATCGCGGCAGAAACCGGGGCAGCGCACCGCCTTTTTTGCTGTCCGCGGAACTCCCGCATTATGAAACCTTTATGATAACGGTTTTACCGGCTTTAATTTAGATAGGGGCGCCTGGAGTCCATGATTGCACGTATTCCGACCCGGTTTCTGAAAACCGCGCTCGCCACGACGACGATTGCCCTTGCCCTGGCAGGCTGCACATCCGACAAATGGGGCTTTCCGTACAAGGCGCCCGTACAGCAAGGCAACTGGATCACCCAAGAACAAGTGGCGCTGCTGCAGCCGGGCATGACGCGCGAGCAGGTCCGATTCGCCCTGGGCAGCCCCACGCTTACCAGCGTACTGCACGCCGACCGCTGGGACTATCCCTATTACTTCAAGCCAGGATACGGCGAAGCTCAAGAACGAAAATTCACCGTGTGGTTCGACAACGACCGCCTGGTGCGCTGGGAAGGCGATCGGCAGCCTGAACTGCAGCCGTTCCAGCTCGATGCGCAGGGCAATCCCGCGCAAGAGAAAGCCGACGAAGCCATCGACGCCGAAACCGCACGCCAGGATGCGGCCGGCGCCGACCGCGTGCCGGCCGCGGTGCCGGACGCGGCGCAACTGCCGCCCCTGGGTACCCCGCCCGCAGGCATGCTGCCCGCATCGGGATCGGGCACGGAGCAACCAGACGCGTCTGATGCCCAGAATCCCGAGGCACAGTCTCCACCCGACACCACGCCCCCGCCTCGGCGTGAATTGCTGATCAATTCGCCGCTGACGCAGCCCAGCTCCATCGGCCAGCCAGGCGGCGGAGCCGAACCGCTGCGCTGATCACCGGCAACAAGGAAATATCATGCGCATCGCCATCGCCGGCGCCAGCGGCCGTATGGGCCACATGCTGATCGAAGCCGTCCTCAACCATACCGACCTTACCCTGGCCGCGGCCCTGGCCCGCACGGGCTCGGCCGCCATCGGCCAGGATGCCGGTGCTTTTCTCGGCCGTGACACCGGAGTGGCCATTACCGACCAGCTCGACGTACTGGCCGACGCCGACTGCCTGATCGACTTCACCCGCCCCGACGCCACACTGCAGCACCTGCAGGCGTGTGTACGGCATGGCACGCACATGGTCATCGGCACCACCGGCTTCGATCCGGCCGGCCATGCCGCCATTGAAGTGGCGGCACAGAAAACCGCCATTGTGTTCGCGCCCAACATGAGCGTGGGCGTCAACGCCACGCTGAAGTTGCTCGACATTGCCGCGCGCATCCTGAATTCGGGTTACGACGTCGAGGTGTTTGAAGCGCATCATCGCAACAAGGTCGACGCGCCCTCGGGCACGGCCCTGAAGATGGGCGAAACCATTGCGTCGGCCTGGGATGTGGCCCTGCCCGACGTAGCCACCTGGGAACGCCATGGCGACACCGGGCCGCGCAAGCCCGGCACCATAGGATTTTCCGTGGTGCGCGGGGGTGACATCGTAGGCGACCATACCGTGTACTTCTGCGGCGCCGGCGAACGCATCGAAATCACCCACCGCTCGAGCAGCCGCAGCACCTACGCCGAAGGCGCCTTGCGCGCGGCGCGCTTCCTGCGCAACCATCGCAGCGGCCTGTTCGACATGCAGGCAGTATTGGGCCTTTAACCAGACAACGAGTCGGGCACGGCCGCATCGCGCCACACGACCGGCTCGGGCTCCAGGTCTACCTGGAAGCGAGCCGCGACATCGCGCTGTATGGCGGCGGCAAGCGCCATGATGTCCCGGGCGCTTGCACCGCCGCGATTCACCAGCACCAGGGCCTGCCTGTCGTGCACGCCGGCCGGCCCCAGGCTCTTGCCCTTCCAGCCACACTGATCGATCAGCCAGCCTGCGGCCAATTTGTAGCGGCCGCCTGGTTGCGCGTACGAGACCATGCCCGGATGCAGGGCGGCGAGCGCATTGCGCACGTCGGCATCGACCAACGGATTTTTGAAGAAACTGCCGGCATTGCCGATGATGGCCGGGTCCGGCAGCTTGGACTGCCGGATGCGGCATACGGCGTCGTACACAGCGCTGGCGGTGGGCGTGCCGGCATTCAACTCGGCCTGGCGCTGCAGGTCGGGATATTCGAGCACCGGGCGCCAGGGCCGCGGCAGCGCAAAGCGCACTGACACAATGACCCATCCGCCCGGGTCCTCGTGCTTGAAGATGCTGTCGCGATAGCCGTAGCGGCAACTGGCCCGGTCCATTTCGACCAGCCGGCGCCGACGCACATTCCAGGCGGTGAGCCCAAGAAACCGGTCGGCCAGCTCGACGCCGTAAGCGCCGATATTCTGCACGGGGGCCGCGCCTACCGTGCCCGGAATCAGTGCCAGGTTTTCAAGCCCGTCCCAGCCCTGGGCGACGCAGCGGCTGACAAACCCGTGCCAATTCTCCCCGGCCCCCGCCTCGATGATCCACGCGTCGGGCCGGGCTTCGATCAGGCGTATACCGCCAATCGCCACGTGCGCCACGAGGCTTTCCACCTGCGGCGGCAACACCACGTTGCTGCCGCCGCCCAAGACGAGCAGGCTGGAAAAACGGGCCGCCAGATCCGATAGCGCTTCGAGCTGCGCCAGGGAGCGCAAGCGAACAAAGGCACGGGCTTGCGATGCAAGGCCCAAGGTATTGAGCGACGTCAGATCTCGCGCGGCGGGCGTCAGGGGGGGGTCGGGCTGGGCCTGGGAACGATCCGGCATGGGACTGCCAATGTTGCTGGAAACCTGCATATTAACGGGTGCCCGATCACCGTTTGCACGAGCCGCGGAAAACCGCTATGATGCCGGTCTTCGCTGATCGGCCCAATCCTTGAACGGGCTCAGCAAAGCGGGAGTAGCTCAGTTGGTAGAGCGCAACCTTGCCAAGGTTGAGGTCGCGAGTTCGAGACTCGTCTCCCGCTCCAACTTCGAATGCGTAGAAGCGTTGCATTCTGCGAATTCATGAAAACAGGGGCCTCCGGGCCCCTTTTTTCATGGCTGGAATTCCGCGCCCCACTGGCCGCGTCCAAAAATCTGCCCCTATCGACAGCCTAGCTACCTCGCTCGCCGCGCCCATGAGCGGGGCCACGGCGGGGCCAGCGATGCCAGCGCCCCGCCCTGCTAGCTGACCTTGCGCACTTCGGTAATGGCGGCTTGCAACACGGTGCCGTCTTTCGCCAGCGGCACCATGCGAGGAATGGGCTTGCCCGTGCGTTTATCGATGAGCAGGGAATGCCGCTCACCGCGCATGAACAGATGCTGTTCCCCCCATTGCCGAAGCGCGACCACAATGGCAAACAGATTTTCTCCCTTGGCCGTCAACGCGTACTCCTGGTATGCGGAACCGTCAGATGCGTCGCGCATTTCGAGTATGCCCGCTTCGACCAATTTGCGCAGCCGGTCAGACAGGATATTGCGGGCCATACCCAGACTGCGCTGGAAGTCGCCGAATCGGCGCACGCCGTCGAACGCATCGCGCACGATGAGCAGCGACCAGCGGTCACCGATCAAGTCCACGCATCGTGCGACAGGGCAATGTTGCTCACTCAAGGGTTTGCGGGGCTGCATGGGGTCTCCTGACAGGCTGGCGGCTGCACGCTATTTAGTTGCATTTTAAAACCACATGACCTAGCATTCAACCGGTTTTGTTTTGAAACTAGATTGGATGGATCGCGATCATGAAGGCAAATTCTGCAGCAATGCCACCTCCGGCACGCAACGCCGGCTCGGGGCCGGCGATCATGTCGCGAGGCATGGTCTGGCTGTTCGCCGTCACCAGTGGCTTGAGCGTGGCGAATGTCTATTACGCACAGCCGTTACTGGACGCATTGGCACGGGACTTCCGTATCAGTCATGCCGCGGTCGGCGCAGTGGTGACCGCCACCCAGGCCGGTTGCGCGCTGGCATTGATACTTCTCGTACCGCTGGGCGACAGGATGGATCGCCGCCGTCTGGCAGCATTGCAATGGATGGCGCTGGTGGTGGCGCTGATCGCGGTCGGCATGGCCCGCTCTACGCCCACGCTGCTGGCAGGCATGCTGGCGGTGGGACTGCTCGGCACGGCCATGACCCAGGGCCTGATTGCCTACGCTGCCAGCGCAGCCGCGCCGCAAGAACAGGGACGCGTGGTCGGCGCGGCACAGGGGGGCGTGTTCGTCGGCCTGTTGCTGGCCAGGGTGTTCGCGGGCGTGGTGAGCGACCTGGCCGGCTGGCGCGGGGTGTACTTCTCTGCCGCTCTGTTGATGCTGGCGATTGCACTGCCGCTTTGGCGGCGCCTGCCCGCCCTGCCGCCCGCATCCGGCGCCACGAGCTACCTGTGTCTCATGGCGTCCATGGTGACGCTGCTGCGCACCGAGAAGGCCCTGCAAGTTCGCGGCGTGCTGGCCTGGCTGATGTTCGCCGCGCTCAATTCATTCTGGAGCGCGATGGTGCTGCCATTGCGCGCGCCACCCCATGACTTCTCTCAGACCGTCGTTGGCGCTTTCGGCCTGGTCGGCGTGATCGGCGCACTCGCCGCCGCACGTGCCGGGCAATGGGCCGACCAGGGGCATGCGCAACGCACCACTGCCGGGGCGCTTGCCCTTCTGCTGCTGGCCTGGTGGCCGTTGTCGCTGATGGCCTGGTCGCTGTGGGCGCTGATGACAGGCATCGTGTTGCTGGACATGGGCGCACAGGCGCTGCATGTCACCAACCAGAGCCTCATTTTCCGCGAGCGTCCCGAGGCTCGCAGCCGGCTGGTCGGCCTTTACATGTTGTTCTACGCGACAGGCAGTGGATTGGGCGCCATCGGCAGCACCATGACTTATGCCAGCGCGGGCTGGCAAGGGGTTTGTGTGCTGGGCGCATCGATCAGCCTGGTGGCGTGGCTATTCTGGTGGATGACGCGGCACATGACGCCCACTGGGGTCACTCGCCAGTCAACCCCATGACGGCCGCAACGCTTGCCCCGCGACAATGCAGTGGCGATGTCCGCGAGCGCCCGGTGGCTTCCATGACAGACTATAGCCGGCGGCTGGGCCGCCGCGCCCCGACAAATGCCTTCTGCCGGCATCAATCCCTCAGGCCATGGCCCGTGAACTTGCCCTGCCCCGCGCGCCGGGCCGCTTCGATCAAGGCAGTACTGACCGGGTTCTCTTTACCCTGGAAAGCGTAGAAGCGAACTTGCGGCAGCGCGGGCAAGCCGTCTTCGCGGCCCAGGACGCGCAAGCCGTCTCTACGCTGGCTTTCGGCGACGACTGTGATGGCGAAGCCAGAGCGCGCGGCCGATACGCACCCTGCCATGCTGCTGCTTTCGAAGACAATGCGCCAGCTGCGAGCCGTCGTGCCCAACGCGGTGACGGCTGACTCCCGATACACGCATGGCTCGGGGAAGACGGCAAGCGGCAGTGGACTTGCGGCGCACAGCGGATGATCTACCGCATAGACCCAGACGAGCGGTTCTTCCCACAGCAATGTTCCGCTTTCATCGACCCGGCTGCATTGCTTGCCGAAGACGAGGTCCAGGCGGCCGCGTTCCTGTTGGCGCAGCAGATCCGCGGTAATACCGACCTTCAGTTCAACGGTCGCCTCGGGATGCCACTGACGGAAACGTTGCAGCACTTGGGGAAGCCAGGCGCCCGCGAAATCCTCGGAGGCGCCGATCCGCAGCCGCCCACGCAACTTTGCACCGCGTAACTTGGCGCGGGCCTCGCGCTCGAGATCGAGAATATTCCGGGCACAGGCATACAGGGTGTCCCCCGCCTGGGTCAGTTCCAGGCGGCGCGTCGTGCGAGCCAATAGCCGGGCCCCGGCGATCTGCTCCAGGCGCCGCATATGCCCGCTCACGGCCGAGGGCGTCAGCGCCAGGCGGTCAGCCGCGGCGGCAAAACTGCCGCTGTCCACGATTTCGAGGAAAGTGCGCAGCAGCACGGTATCCAGCGGAGGCCCGTCCGCGTCGGGGGTGGCGGGGTGCGTGCTCATTCGACGTGAAATTTCACTAATTTTATAAAGATTATTCGTGAATCGCGTTGACGTGTCCATCTATGCTGGGCTGCTTCCACCTACCTACAGGACAAACTCATGACCGATTACCGCCTTGCCCTCACCGACCGGCTGGACATTGCCTATCTGGAATGGAATCCGCAAGGGGAGCGGACGGCCATCCTGCTGCACGGCTGGCCGGACAGCCCGAGATGCTGGAAATCCGTGGCGCCCGCCATCGCCGCAGCAGGGTACCGGGTGCTGGCGCCGGCATTGCGCGGATTCGCGCCGACGCGCTTGCGTGACCGCGCCACGCCGCGCAGCGGCCAGTTGGCGGCGCTGGGACGCGATCTGCTGGATTTCATCGACGCACTTGGGTTGCAACAGCCCGCCCTGATCGGCCACGACTGGGGCGCCCGGGCGGCTGCCAACGCCTGCGGCCTGCGTCCGGGTGTAGCCTCGCACCTGGTGATGCTTTCGGTCGGCTACGGCACCAACGATCCGGACCAGGCGCTCTCCTTGGCGCAGGCCCGCAACTACTGGTACCACTGGTACATGGCCACGCCCCGCGGCGCGCGCGTAGTGCAAGAAGAACGCGAGGCATTCGCCATGCAGATGTGGGACACCTGGTCGCCGGCCGGCTGGTACGCCCGTAGCGATTTCGACGAGGCCGCGCTGGCGTTCCAGGGCGAGGACTGGGCCGAGATCGTTCTGCACTCTTATCGCCATCGCTGGGGCTACGCCGAGGGCGACCCGGCCTATGAAGCTGACGAAGCGCAACTCACCCCCGCACCCACGCTGTCGGTGCCCACCCTGGTGCTGCACGGTAGGGCCGACACCTGCAACCACCCCGACAGTTCCAAGGGGCGGGAGGCTTTTTTTACGGGCCGCTATGAGCGGCGGGTCATTGACGGCGTGGGCCACTTCCCGCAGCGCGAGGCCTCACAAGAGGTCGCCGACGCCATCCTGCAGTTCTGCCTGAGGTGATGAGCCTGCCGCATGCCGCAACCCGTTGCGCGTGATTGGGCAATGGGAGGCCGGCGGAAACAGCGACTCCCACAACCGGCCATCCGACGCTCAATGATGCGGGGCGGCAGGCACGTTGCTGTGGCGCGGACCGCGCTGGAAGCCATGGTTGGCGGAGCGCCAGGCGACGAGGAACGCCGCGCACGAAAGCAGCGCCACGGCGGGCGGCAGCGCCCCTGGACCCCACTTATCGAGCAGCACCCCCCCCGCTACCCCGCCCCCGGCAATCGCACCGTTCCATACCACGACGTTCATGGCCAGCGCGACGTCAGCCCCTTCGCCGGCAGCATCCGCCAGGGCGGTTTGCAGAAATGTCGCCGCACCGCCAAATGTCAGGCCCCAGATTGCGACGGCGATATACACGGCGAGAGGCTCTTGACCGTAATGAAGGAACAGCACCGCGACGGCGCCGAACACCGCGACGCTGGCCAACACCGAGATGCGCAGATGACTGTCAACCAGACGGCCCGCCGCCCCGATGGCCGCCAGGGCCGCGAGGCCGAACACCAGCAGCACGCTGTCTACCTGCGGTCCGAGCCCGGCCAGTGCGACAAAAGGCGCGATATAGGTATAGAGCAGGTTGTGGGCCAGCATCCACATGACAACGACTGCGAGCACGGGCCGGACGCCCGGCGTCACGAGCACCTTGCGCAATGCCAATTGCTGGTTGCGGGACTGCCCTGGATAGTCAGGCACGCTTGCCAGGACCCACGCCATCAGGACCAGGGCAAGGCCCGACATTATGGCGAAAGCCGTGCGCCAGCCCGTAGCCGTTCCCAGCCATGTACCAATGGGCACACCCAGCGAGAGGGCCACTGGCGTGCCCATCATGGCAACGGCCAGCGCCCGCCCTTGCTGGTGCGGCGGTACCATGCGGCGCGCATACGCGGCCAGCAGGCTCCACGCGAGGCCCGCCGAAACGCCGGCAAAGAAGCGTGCCACCAGAGTCAGGTGGTAGTCCGTCGACAAGGTGGTCAGCGAATTGAACACAAAAAAACCTGCCACGGCGAGCAGCAGCACATTGCGCCGTCGCCAAGAACGAGTGGCAATGGTCAGGGGTATGGCGGCCAGTAGCGATCCTGCCGCGTATGCCGTGATCGACTGCCCCGCCAATGCAGAGGAAATCCCGAGTCCGGCCGCCATTTGCGGTAGCAAGCCTGCCGGCATGGTCTCGGTGACGATACAGATAAACCCGGTCATGGCCAACGCCAGGAGTGCCGCCCACGGCAAAGGTGCCGAGCCGGCTTCGCGTGCGGAAGATGAAATGGTGGTCACGCTGCGTAATCTCACTAGTGAATCTGGAGTCCGGAGCGGTGCACCGGACCCATATGAGGATCATTCGATACATAAATAGATGTGCAAGACGCGGATGTCGGGCCGCGCCCAGGATTACCCCGCGAACGACTATTTATATATCGATCGATACATTAATAGCTCTGCGTTGCGCATGTCAAGCATTTAAGTACCAATCAATACATAATCAACCCGTCCGGCGGGACAGGTGCAGGCGCGCAGCGGCTGAAATATACTGACCGACATATAAGACACTCGCCCAGCGAGTGCGCGTGCCGTTGCTGCGGCGCGCCCACCAGGAACTACCATGAGCGACATCTATCACTTCGAGGCAGGCACGGCGCCGCTGCTGATTTCCATCCCCCATCTGGGCAGCCTGATTCCCCCCGACCTGCAGCCCGCGATGACCGAGCTGGCCTTGCAGTCAGGCGATACCGACTGGCACCTGGATCGGCTGTACGCGTTCGGGCGCCTGCTGGGCGCCTCTTTCCTGTGGGCCCGCTATTCACGTTACGTCGTCGACCTGAACCGTCCGCCGGACGATCAAGAACTTTATCCGGGCCAGGCCAAGACGGGGCTGTGCCCCACCCATACGTTCCAGGGAACTGCGCTGTACCGCGATGCGCGCACGGCGATTGCCACCCCCGAACGCGAACGACGCCGGGTCGCTTACTGGCAGCCCTATCACGACAAGCTACGCGCCGAGCTCGATCGGCTGAAGGCGCAACACGGCAAAGTTTTGCTCTGGGAAGCCCATTCCATCGCGAGCCATATTCCCCGCCTGTTCGACGGGAAGCTGCCCGACCTGAACATAGGCACGGCCAGCGGCGCCGCTTGCGACCCGGCCATGGAAGCCGCCGTAAGACGCGAACTCGAGCAGACCCCCTACACCTGGGCGCTCAACGGCCGGTTCAAGGGCGGCTACATCACACGACAGTACGGCGAGCCACAAAAAAACATACATGCCATACAGCTCGAGATGTGCCAATCCACTTATATGGATGAAGCCCACCCGTATGAATGGCGCGATGTCGATGCCGCGCGCGTCGGCCCGGTGGTCGAGCGCCTGGTTCGCAGTGCCTGCGACCGCCTGTGAGTTCAGGCATATTTGCCGATGAGTCCGCCGTCCACCACCAGCTCGGTGCCGGTGATATAAGAAGCCTCGTCCGACGCCAGGAACGCCACCGCATTGGCCACCTCCCAGGGTGTGCCCATGCGGCCCAATGGCACCTGGCGGTCACGCGCGGCCCTGGCCTGTTCGAAGTCGTCGGAAAACATGCGCGCCACGTTGGCACGCACCCGCGGCGTATCGATCAGGCCGGGCACCACCGTGTTGGCGCGAATGCCCTGAGGTGCATACTGCTGCGCGATCATGCGCGCGAACTGGATCACCGCCGCCTTGGTCACGTTGTAGGCCAGATGCGGATATCCCAAGTACCGCAGACCCGCCACGGACGATACCGCCACGATCGCTCCACCCCCCTGCGCCCGCATGATGGGCAACACGAGACGGCTGGCAATCACCAGGCTGTCGACGTTCACTTTCTGTATGCGTTCCCAGTCGGCCAGGTCAATATCTTCCGGACCGCCCACTTTGCCGATTCCGGCATTGGCTTGCAGAATATCCAGCCGGCCATGTCGCGCCATGACGGCTTGTACGGCGGCTTCCATGGCGATGGGGTCGGTGACGTCTGCCTGCAGCGCCATTCCGGAGCCGCCCAGCGCCTGCACGGCCTGCAGCGCGTCGTCGGCCGCCTCGCGCTGCGCGTCCAGTACACAGACGACGGCCCCGTGGCGAGCCAGGGTGGCGCAGCTGGCCTTGCCGATGCTCCAGCCCGGTCCGCAAGAGCCGCCGCCTGCGACCAGCGCCACCTTGCCGGCGAGGCGCGAGCTGGCCGGGGGCAGGCTGGCCTGAGAGTCTTCGGCGCGGTTCATGCTGCATTCCCGAGCCCGACGGTCATCCCGCCGCATACGTACAGCACCTGGCCGGTGATGAAGCCGGCACGATCGTCGAGCAGCGAAGCAACGGCGTGGGCAACGTCGCCAGGCGTGCCCATGCGCTGCACTGGAATGCTGGCCCGGATTCGACGGGTGGCCGGTGAGCCGGGCGGATTCACGCGTTCAAACAGCTCGGTGGCGATAGGCCCCGGCCCCACGGCATTGACTGTGATACCTTCGGCCGCGGTTTCGAGTGCCCAGGTGCGGGTCATGCCCAAGATGCCGGCCTTGGTGGCCGCATAGACGGTACGTTCGGCCTTGCCCAGGGCCGCCCTGCTCGCGATGTTGACCACCCGGCCGAACCGGTGCCTGCGCATGGCAGGCAACAAACCCTGCAACAGCAGCAAGGGGGCCTGAATGTTCAACGCGGTGACGATGGCGAGGTCTTCAGGCGTGGCGTCTTCCAGCAAGGCGGGACGAACGGTTCCCGCGTTGTTCACCAGGCGCAGAACGTCCCGCCCGGATGACAGCGCCGCCGCCGCATCGCGCGTGGACTGTGCATCGGAAAGGTCCACGGCGCAGTGAGTTTCCCCAGGCAGGACGTCAGGTGGCGCGCGCAGGTCGAAATTCACGACCTCATAGCCGTCATTCAGCAAGCGTTCGACGATGGCGCGCCCGATTCCGGCACTGCCCCCCGTAACCAGCGCAACCGGGCGCACTGCATTGTCGTGCGCCATGGTCAGTCTCCGTGCGAATGGGCCGACTTGCCCGCGCCCACATAGGGAATTTCGCGATCGATGGTTTCCCAGATGAACCGGCCCGAGGGACATTGCTGTTCTTCCGCCACATGCGACACCAGACCGGCGGCGCGTGAGATCACTGCAAACCCCCGCATCAAGCTGGCAGGCACCCCCAGTTCGCCCAGCAACGCCGCCACCGCACCCGTCGCGTTGATGGTGATGTGTCGGCCGTAAACCTCATCTACGGTGCGCGCCAGCAGTTCCAGCGCGTCGAGCCAGTTTCCGTCCAGATCCGGTTCTGCGCGCGCCAGCGCCAGCAGCTTGATGGACCGCGGATCATCGGGTTTGTGCAAATGGTGGCCGAATCCGGGCAGCGGCTTCTTGCCTGCACGGTGCGCTTGCGCGATGGCCTTCGCTTCTGCCTGCGGGTCATCTGCTTTCACAATGGCGTCCAGCAGCTGCGAGCAGTTTTCCATCGTACCCACGAAGCTGCTGCCAACTGCCATCAGGCCGGACGCCACCGCGCCCTGCAGGTTTTCCGGCGCGCTCATGTAGACCACGCGGGTGGCAATGGCACTGGGCGTCAGGCCATGCTCCATCAGCGTGATGAGCACCGCATCGACGATGCGCAGATCCACGGGGCGCGCTTCCCGCCCCATGATCTGCGAAAACATGACTTCGGTGAATGTCTTTTTGCCGATCAGGTCTTCAACCAGATCGGCGTCGCGATACGACATGCCCTCCAGATGGTGGGCGCACAGGCGGGTGACGGGGCGGGTCATGCGGTCTCCTTGATGACGTTCTCGCGAACCACGTTCTTCAGTACCTTGCCAACCGAAGATCGCGGCAGGCTATCGAACACGTGGATGTGTTTTGGTGTATGTACGGGGCCGAGCTTCTCGCGTACGAAGGCCATGAGCGCTTGCGGGTCTGCCGAGGCGCCATCGTAGAATTGCACGGCCGCCTGCACGGCTTCGCCCCACTTATCGTCCGGTATGCCGAACACCGAGCACTCGTACACGGCGGGATGCTGGGCCAGCGCATTCTCGACATCGATGGGGTACACGTTGAAGCCCCCCGTGATGATCACGTCGCGCAGCCGGTCCTTGATGAACAGGTAGCCACGTTCATCGACCACGCCCACGTCGCCCGTATGCAGCCAGCCGTCAACGATGGTTTCGGCGGTTTTTTCGGGAAGGCGCCAATAGCCCGACATGACCAGGTCGCCCCGTACCACGACTTCTCCAGCTTCTCCGGCGGGCAAGAACCTGCCCTCGCGATCCTTTATCGCGAATTCCGAGAACCACGTGGCGCTGCCCACCGATCCTAGGTTGGCGGGATCGTCCAGCTCTGCCGGAGTAATGGCCGTGACGATCTGGGGCGACTCGGTCTGCCCATAAGTGGCGCCTACAACCGGGCCGAAAAATTCGCGTACCTGTTCGAACTTGTCCACTGGCATGGGAGCTCCGCCGTAGATCAGGTTGCGCAGATGCGGAAAATCGGCGCGCGAGACTCCGGTCTGCGCCATGACCATGTACACCAGCGTGGGCGGCATGAACGTCAATGTGCCGCCCCGATCGCGAAACGCTGCCGTGATCACCGCCGGCGATGCCTCCTCCAGGAACAGGTGGGTACCCCCTTGCGCCAGCACAGGCAGGAGATAGGTTGAGGTCCCATGCGTGACCGGCGCCGCCACGACGTAGCGGTCTGCCTGGGTCAGTCGCCAGGCGTGGATCTGGTTGACGATCACGGCCGTCCATGCGCGATACGGTTGCATCACGCCCTTGGGCAGGCCGGTCGTGCCGCCCGTGAACTTGATGGCTTGCGTACCGTCGACCCCGGGCTCGCAGCGCACAGGCTGCCGCCCCGCATATTCTTGCAGCAGGGCAGCCAGCGAGCGGCTTGCCTCGGTCTCATCGAGGCCGACATGCGCGGTATGCACGGCCGATACGAGCGATGCGCCCTTGCGATCCGTACATACGATGCCGGGCTCCGTGGCCTCGATGATGCGCGCGATCTCCGGCGCCGTGCTGCGGTAGTTCAGCGGCACCCATGTCTTGCCGGCAGCCAGCACGGCAAGCAGCGCCACTACGTGTTCCGCCGAATTTCCGGCGCAGATGGCGACGCGGCTCTGGGGTGCCGGATCCATGTCCTGGAAGGCGGCGGCCAGGGCCAGCACCTCGCTGCGCAATCGCCGGTAGGTCCAGACGCCGCCCGGCGTATCCAGTGCAACATGGTCTGGATATCTGGCGGCCGCCCGCAAGAAAAAATCGATGGGATACACAGGCGCTGCTCCGGCTATTGAACTTTGAGTCCGGCGGATGTCACCACCTGGCCCCACTTGGCGATCTCGCTGTCGATGAGCTTCTGCAGCGTCTCGGGCGTATTCGGTGCAGCCGGAAGGACGAATCCGCCCGACTTGTAGGCTTCGCGCAGCGAGTCGCCGGACAGCCCCTCGTTGATGGCCCGATTGAGCTTGCCCACGACAGCGTCCGGCGTGCCGGCGGGCGCCATGATGGCGAACCATGACTGCACCGAGAAACCGTCCAGCCCGGACTCGCCCATCGTCGGCACGTCGGGCGCGAATGGCGCCCTTTCAGGCGACGTAACTCCCAACGCGCGCAGCTTGTCGGCCTGGACATGGGGCAACGACGACGGAAGATTGTCGAACATCGAATCGACCTGACCGCCCAGCAAATCGGCGACCGCAGGCCCGCTTCCACGATAAGGAACGTGCAGGATGTCGGTACCGGTCGCCATTTTGAAGATCTCGCACGACAGGTGTATGGACGACCCGCTGCCTGACGATGCGCAAGTCAGCTTGCCGGGATTGCTCTTGGCGTACGCCACGTATTCCTGCACCGTCTTGACGGGCAGCTTGGGATGCACCACCAGGATGTTGGGAATGGTCGCCAGCAAGGCGACGGGCGTGAAGTCTTTCTTGAAGTCGTAGTTGAGTTTGTCGTACAGCGTGCGGTTGATGGTGTTGGCGATCGAACCCACATATAGCGTGTAGCCATCCGGCTTGGATCGAGCGACGACTTCCGCGCCGATATTGCTGTTGGCGCCGGTGCGGTTTTCCACCACGACGGGCTGGCCCAGCGAATCGGACAGCGACTTCGCGATCAGGCGCGCCACGATATCGGTGGCGCCGCCCGCCGCATAGCCCACGACCAGGTTGATCGGCCGCTGCGGCTAATCGCCGGCCGCCTGGGCTCCCTGCACCAGCCCGAAGCCGGCCAGCAGCAGTGCGGCCGGCCGGAAAAAGCGTCGCAATACAGATTGCATGAGAGTCTCCTAAGTTGTTTATTATTCGGACGCTTATACTGAGCGTCTTCCGTATCATCGGCCTGCTGACGCCTGCCCGAAAGGCAATGTGTGCAAATAATGAACAAGATGGATCCCGAAACCAGCGGCGCCAGCACGCTGAGACGCGGCTTGCGCATGCTGGCGGCCTTGCGGCAGTCGCCAGAGGGCCTGGACGTTTCTGGCATCGCGCGCGCGCTCAACATGCAGCGAACCAGCGTGTACCGCTACATCTCCGTGTTGGTCGAGGAAGGCTATGCGCTGCGCGACCCGCAAAGCGGGCGCTATCGCGCAGCACTGAACTCAATGTCAGCGCCCGACGAACAGGCGTTATCGGTGGCGCAGCTTGCGCCGGCAATGCGGCGTATCAGCGACCAGACGGGCGATTCGTCGTTCCTGATCTGCCGAGTAGGATCCGATTCGCTGTGCCTGCATCGTGAAATCGGGAACTATCCGGTGCAGGTACTGGCCGTAACGATCGGCCATCGACAGCCCTTGGGTGTAGGTGCCGCAGGCCTGGCTTTACTCGCCGCACTGCCGGAATCCGAGGCCGAAGCGCTTATCCAGCAGAATCGTGAAGCGTTGCGGTCCTATGGAAACATGACGGCGGCGCACATGAGCCTGTTGGTCGCGGCCACGCGCGACCGTGGCTGGTCGGCGGTGGGCAACGCGGCCGTGCCCGGCGTGCTGGGCGTGGGCGTGGCCCTGCGAGACCGGTCGGGCTATCCCCGCCTGGCCGTGAGTGTTTCGTGCATTCTGGACCGCATGCCCGCCGCCCGCCAACGCACCATAGCGGAACTGATAAAGCGGGAAGTCGGCGGGCCCTGAAGCAGGGCCGGCGACGCCGAACCGCGTCCGCCCAGCGACGAGACGGTGCTTTCGCGCAAAGTCGCTATGACGGTTCGCAGACAGCCTGGGCCTGGACCTGCTCGTTGACCCATTCACGCAGCATCACCAACGTCTCGAAAATGCACCTGACGACGAGCCGCATACGGCCCTCGTCCAGCCGGCCGCAGTCGTCGACCGTTCCAAAGCCCGGAGTCAGGACAATATTGGCGTCTTCCGATTGCACCAGCAGCACGCCCATCTTCGCCATCATGTGCCCCAACACCTGCGCGCCCGCGATGCGGTCTTCGTTGCTGAAGATCGGGATGCCCGGCGCCCCATCATCCCAGGAACCCTCGTAGTTGATCTCTACGCCCCCCAGGTTGTAGGACTTGGTAATGACAACCCCCGGCCCCAGGCGCGAGTGAAACCGTGCGTACTCGTCGACGACGATCTGGTGGGTGATATCGATGGGGCCCGTCAGTCTTTCAGGCTCGTCGCGCAAGACTCGCAGCACCTGGACCAGCCCCGCCAATGACAACTTGCCGGGATCGGCGCTGGCGTATGCGCCCTTGCCATGAGCGGATCCGGCTCCGAAGCGTTCACTCTGCACACCCAGGGCACGTCGTACATTCACGATGGCCGACTCGCGGCCGATGATGAGCCCGCTGGTAGGCCCGCCCGACACTTTATCGATGCTGTAGAGCATCACATCCGCGCCGATAGGCCGCGGATCGCTGCCGATGAAGGGAACCCCCCAGGCATTGTCCACCACGTAAGGCACACCGTAATCGGCGGCCAGCTTACCCACTGCCGTGTGGATCAGGCTGCCGCCCTGCTCGTGCCTGTGGCCGTAGCCATAACCCGGGGTGTCATAGCCCAGGGTCACGAATCCGGCGAGGTCGCCGGAATGAATCTGCGCCGCCCGCTCCAATGCGCCAATGGTGTCGTGTGCATCGGCTTTCATCAACAACGGGCAAGGCGACATTTTCGGGCCGTGGCATTCATAGCGGGCGCCCGCCATCGGCACCATCACGACGTCAGTGTTGATCGCCCGCCGTCCCCCAAGGCCGAATTCACCCGCCGTCGTGCCGCGGTCCGCAAAGACTTCCTTGAATTTCGGTGGAAAAGGCCTGCCATAGCTCAACTGATGCTCGGCGTGCCGCTCGAGCAAGCCAATACACCTTGCCCGGTATGGCTCTCCCCTGCCCATCTGGGGCGGTGTCAGCAGCGCATCATAAACCAGGCCGAGCGATGCCTCGCAGCTGTTCGTTGCAGCGGCATCGTACTCGTCGCCGTAAACAGATTTGACCAGGCGCCGCACCTCGTCGCCCAGCACGCGCGGCGATGCGGACGACCCCGCGGCGGCCTGCATGGCCTGCATCACATCCTGCCGGATCGAACCGGGCATCGCCGAGCTTGCGCCCGACGTACCGATGGCGCCCTTGAGGCCGTCCGGGATTCCCAATTGCCGGCTTAACGCTTCACACCGCTGCGCCAGTGGTTCCCGGTCGGCAAGCAGGCGGGCGTAGAGATCCATACGAGTCATAGTCTTGGGCATAACACGCTCAATCGAAGTGGGCGGGAGAGGCGATCCCAGGGGCACGTTGCGGCGATTCGCCTCTTATCAGATGAAGAATGCGCTGCTTGGCCTCGATATAGCTTCTGTCGTGAATGACGGACTCGTACTGGCGAGGCCTTGCCAGCGACACAGGAATATCGTCGATCAGGCGCCCAGGCCGGGCACTCATCACGACTATCCGGTCAGCCAGAAACAACGCCTCGTCGATGTCGTGGGTAATGAAGATGACTGTAGTTCTGAGCCTTTCCCAGACTTGAAGCAGCAGCTCCTGCATCAGCAGGCGAGTCTGGGCATCCAGCGCGCCGAACGGCTCATCCATGAGAATCAGCCCGGGCTCCGAGATCCAGGTGCGCGCCAAGGCAACCCGCTGTTGCATCCCTCCAGACAGCTCATAGGGATAGTGCTTTTCGAATCCGCCGAGCCCCATCAGATCCACATAACGCTGGGCCTTGCCGGAATAGGCGCTCTCTTGCGCACCCGCCATCCGTGGCCCGAAGGTGATGTTGTCCATGACATTCAACCAGGGGAACAGGGTCGGACGCTGGAACACCATTCCGCGCTCGGACGACGGGCCGCAAACGGGCTGGCCATCGACGTGTATCGATCCTGACGTGACGGCTTCGAAACCGGCGACCATATTGAGTACGGTGGACTTGCCGCAGCCGCTGGGCCCCAGGATGCAGACGAACTCGCCCGCTGGTATGGAAAGGGTAAAGTCCGACACCGCCTGAGTCTCCCGCGCCCGCTTGACGTCGACATATGTCTTGACTACATCCTGCAGCGCCACCTTGGGGCTGCCCGATTCGGCGTACGCTTGCATGGTCATCCCCTTCCTGCCCAATGGATCATTCGCCGCTGCACCGCCACCAGGCCCAGATCGAGCAGATAGCCGACGCCGCCCAGCAGCAGGATTCCCAGCAGGACCACGTCGGTGCGCAAGTAGGAACTGGCATTGATCACCATCCAGCCCAGGCCTGAGCTTGAAGCGATCATTTCGGCGGCGATGAGCGTCGTCCAGCCGATGCCCACCGCCACGCGCACCCCGGTAAACAGCTCCGGAAGCGCGCTGGGAAGAATGACGTGGCGGAACAGCTGCAGGCGATCCACACCCAAGGACTGAGCAGCCTTGATGCGATCATCCGGCACGCTCTGCACTGCAGCGGTCGCGCTGACCACGATGGTCAGAAATGTCGACAGGTAGATGAGCAGGAATTTCGAGAATTCGCCGATCCCAAACCAGACAATCACCAGGGGAATGAGCGCCAGCTTGGGCAATGGCCGCAAGAACTGTACGAACGGATCGAAGATGGCGTTGAGTGTGCTGGACCGACCCATCAGCAATCCCAGCGGTATGCCGGTCAGGGTCGCGGCCACGAATGCCGACATCGCCCGGGCCAGGCTTACTGCAATATGCTCCCAGAGCGGAACCTGCCTGTAACCTTCGATCAAGAGTTCGCCGGACGTGTCGAGCACTTCTCGCGGACCGGGCAACAACAATGGATCGACCAGCGCCTTTTCGCCTATCACCAGCCATGCGACCAGCACCGCCGATATGGCGATGGCACTGACAATCGGGCGACGTTTCACGGCTGCCATGACAGGGCCTACCGGTCCGCCGCGCGCTGCATGAACGTCGGGTTTATCGCGAAGTCAAAACTGTCCGGAACGTCTCGTGCACGAATCTCGCCAAGATCGCTCAGGAACCTGGCGGTATCGGCCATCGCCGTTACGACGCTGCCGCCGGCCGCCAGCATCTGCATCTGGTCTGCATAGCCGGGCGTGGACAGGCCCTCCAGGGTGCTGCGCACCTGATCTTCCTTCTGGTTCAGATGGTTCGCCACGAGCCGGACCGCTCCGTCCGCGTCGCTCTTGTACATCTCGTTGGCCTGCTGGAGCGCTCGCAGGAAACCCACGACGGCCTCAGGCCGCTCCCGGGCAAAATCGCGGCGCACCACGAAGGTATTGAAGATCGAATAACCATGCGGTTGCAATTGCTGAGTAGTGAGGATCTCGGTCCCCCCGGAGGCCTCCATCGACTGGGTGAAAGGCCCCCAGACGTAAGCTGCATCGATGTCCCCCCGCTGCCACGCGGCGAGCATGTCGCCGGGAACCATGCTCATGAGGGTGACCTCATCGACTGCCACGTTATTGACCTTCAACGCGGCCATCAAGGCGTAATGGGCAGTCGAGCCCGGCGGGTAGGCGATACGCTTGCCCCTGAGGTCAGCCACGGAAGAGATCGGTTGCTTTGCGATCAAGCGTTCCGACGTCGAGATAAGTTCAGCGACCGCAATGACATCGATGGGCACTTTGCGGGAGATTCCGGCCACGGTGGGAGACGACCCCATCCGAATGATGTCTACCTGCCGAGACGCCAGAGCGGTCAACGCCGCGGCGCCGGAGGGAAACTGCAGCCATTCGATCTCGGCGTTCATGCTCTTCTCGAACAACCCCGAGGCCTTTGCAATGACCCATATCCGTGGGGAGCCATACCACCCCATCTTGACGACATCCGCCCCGGCCGCCTGAGCGGGAACCAACAAACCGGGCAACATCCCCACTACGTACGCAAGCACAATGGCCAGCGCCTTCGACTTCGTGCTCATGGCGTCTCCTTGAGGTTCGCTCAGCCGGCGAAGTTCGCTGGTGAAAACTACGCGATGCCGACAACTGCACTATAGCAGTTGGAAGACCTACTGCAATATAGCAGTTACCCTGAGCGCCCCGCGCCCAGCACAAGCATGGCGCTGTGAAAGGGTTCGCCATAGATCCGCTGGAACGATACGGGCTTGTCGTCGACGCTGTAGCTGCGCAGTTCCAGCGCGAAGCACGGGCTGTTCGGGGCGCAGCCCAACTCTTGCGCGACATCCCGCGCCGCGGGACAGAACCCGATGGCCTGCTCGACCCGAAGAATAGGCATACCCATGCCCTCGGCCACCAGCTCACGAAAATTCGTGTTGTCCGCCACCTGGCCCTCGAGCGACTCAAAGGCGGGCTGCATCAAGAACAGCTGGCCGAAGAAGACGAATCTGCCGGCGACATCGACGCGCCGGTCGATACGGGCCAGCGGCTCGGCGGACCCGAAAAAACTGGCGAGCTCGCGCGTCGCCCGCACCTTGCGCTGCTGTCGGACCACATGCCACAGGAGCTGCATGTCTTTGCCCTGCTTGTCGCGCACGCGAACATACTGGGCATGCAACGGCGCCCCCATCCCCCTCACGAAATTTCCTCGGCCATGTTCCCGTGCGAGGATCCCGCGCTGCTCGAGTTTCTGCAGCGCGCGCTGGACAGTGCCTATGCTGACCTGGAACTCCTTCGCCAGATTGCGCTCGGAAGGCACCCTGTCGCCGTTTCGAAGCGCGCCCGACGCAATTGACGCCAGGATCGAATCGGAGATCATCTTTATTTTGGTGCCCAGTTCCGGAGCACTGTTATTCGAGTTCATTTCTTGCCTCTACGCCGAACGTTACCTGGTTTGAGGTCAGGACCTCCCGGGCGCCTCATCTTATCCCGACCCAGGCCCTGCCTGGCGGCCGGGTCGCCTGCGCGGCCGGCGCATCAGCTAGGCGGGGTCATGCCGGCAGACCAGGCTCTACTACGCAGGAATCGTCCTTTTCCCAGTGTATGAGGGCCCAGCGCATCGGCGCCCCCGCGCGCTGGGCCGGCGTGGCGCTGTCGTACCAGATGCGCAGGCGTTCAAACTCATCGTCGTCCAGCCCGCCCATCGACCTGGCCACCCGGCCAGCGTAGTCGCGGAAGTCTGACGCGGCCCGCAGCTGGCTCGGCGCCCACAGGTAGTCAAGCCGCGGATGTATGCCCATGCCGTGCAGGATATTGATGATGTAGATGTAATCCGGCATGGGAGTCCTCTGCCGACCGACTATCTTCTGGATTGCCGGATCGATGAAGTGCCCGCCAGCAAGATGCGTCAGATACACCCGCCGGCGTGCATGGGCGTCGAGCTTGGCCAGAGCGCTCGCCATGTCCGCCACCACCATCGATCGGGAGGCCACCACGATGTCGCACGCAGGCACATCGGACCAATCGTCGTCCCAGGCCCGCAACAGCGGCCGAATGTTCTGCACCCCTTGCGAACATGCCTGCTGCGACAGCGCCTTCAGCATGCCGGAGCTGTAGTCCAGCGCCACGACCTGCTGCATCCGAGCCGCTAGAGGCAGCGCGAGCGTACCGGCACCGCAACCTACGTCGAGCAGCGTGCGGGCACCGTCCAGGTCCATGTGCGCGATGAAGTCCCGCGCATACTGGCCCAGCCCCGCACGTTGCACCATCTCGCTGGCGCGCCGGTCCCAATCCTGAGGCGGCTTTGGCTTCGACCGCGCCATGGCCAAATGCTGTTTGTATAGCAGGGCGTAATCTATCGTGTCGATGGTCATAGGACAGGTATCGGTTGATACGTAGTTTGCTTCGTCGCACTTCGAACGGCGCGCCGGTTTCGTGCACCCGGCCTGGTCCGGCGAGGCGTTCAGCCGGATCGTCAACAGGCGTGAGAGCCCGGCTCGCGGATCGCCCTGTCCACTCTATACGCGCCTGCCGACCGGCGAAAGCGAACAACGGGATGCGGCGCTGAGCTCAGTTGGTGAAGCGTAAAAACGATGCTATAATTTTTTTCTTTGGTGGACACAGCCAGTATTTAATACCGGCATCGCCAATAAGCGGGAGTAGCTCAGTTGGTAGAGCGCAACCTTGCCAAGGTTGAGGTCGCGAGTTCGAGACTCGTCTCCCGCTCCAGAATTCCAGGTATGGCGCCAGGCCGGTCCTAACAGAAAGCCCGAAGAGAAACGCCCCGACCCTGTCGGGGCTTTTTGTTTTGTGGCGCGGGCCGTCTTGCGGTCTCCGGCTGGCGGGTGGCATACGCGCGCACCCGCGAAGGCCGTCGGAGCGTTAGCTGCGGCCCCGCGCGCAGCACGGGCTTTCAGATTCCTGTACAATCGCGGGCTTGGCACTTGGCGCAATGGCAGAGTGGTTATGCAGCGGATTGCAAATCCGTGTACGTCGGTTCGATTCCGGCTTGCGCCTCCAGTAGAAATAAGGCTCTCAGCGATGAAGGCCTTTTTCTTTTGGGGTGCTGTGTGGGGATTGTCTGCCCTCGCCTGCTCGCGATCTGCTGAATATTGACGTCCTGGCGTTTCCGGCACCGCGCCATGTGGGTGCGCTGGAGGAAGCTCTATCCCTCATCGGCCAGCGCGGCGCGCCGGGGAATCCTCAGCCAACAAAGTAACAGGCGCACGGCAGCAGTCTATATGTTCGCCGACAGTTGCTGCGCCTCAGGACATCGACTCATTCGAGAAGGCGACAGGCCGGGGCGAGATGTGCGCACAGGCGAAAAAAGACCCTCGGTAGAGGGCCTTTTCTTTGGCGCGGATGGCGCAGTCCCGATCAGGGCTCAATGTACCCCTGCACCGGCCCGTAGCTCGCGCTGCTGGGAGCGGCGGCCACTGTCTCGCCACGCCGATTCTGCGAAATCGGCTTCGCCGTAGGCGGACAAGTGTGGCCTGTAGCTTCCCAGGCCAGACGGTTCTCTTCTTCGCCAAAGCAAAAAAACCTCATGTCGGCAACTTCTTTGTAGCCGAGCTTGTACGCGGTGGCGGTATCTTCGCGGGCGTTACAAGCCGCACTCTCGGAGGCGACCGAACCACCAATGCCGAAGCCTGTCACGCCCACGCCCATGGTGCTGCTTTGGCCGCAATTGTTGGCGCCGCCGAACATGCTGGGCGCGATGTAGACATTGGGCGTCGTCGAGACGCTTTGGTGCCTGCGCTGGGAAGATCCCTCGAAGGTGATGTTTCCCATTCCCATCTCGGCGTTTACCCCTACCTGCGAGGTTCCTGACTGGGCGCTCGAATTGGCGCCGCTAGATGCGTTCGAGCCCGCGCTGGCACCCGTATTGATTGTCTGACCATACGCGGTGAATGTGCATAAGGCCAATGTAAGGAATACAAGCCGCTTCATGATTCTTCTCCTGGAATGTAGCCACCCTATGCTGACGGCATGGAGCCGTTCAGATAATCCATGGCGCCATATGATTTGTAACTTTGATGATCGATGGCAATTAATTTTATGGTTACAAATAAAACAACCTTTGCCAGTTTGTGCGCTATTTTTATTTAAATCACGGCGCATAAATCTTAAAAAAACAGAGTTCTGTCCTCTTAAGGCGAAAAAAATGTCCGGCGCCCGGCGGCCGAACAGTTAGATCCGCTGTATTTGACCGAGCTACTTGTCGTCGTCGCTCGGCGTGCCGTTCTGCTTGCTCCGGATCCTCAGCTCGAGCATGGCTTCGCCGTACGCCTGCTGCAAAGCCTTGATCTGCTTTTCATAATATTCTTTTATGTTCAATGGGTTAGATCTAAGTGCGTTCTCTAGACCGCGTTTGCCATCTTCGACCCATCGCTCAATTTCCGAGGCTGGGAGACCGAAGGTTTCGCTGGCCTCGCGCACGGTCGTGCGGCCCTGGATTATGTCCATGACCAACACGCTTTTGCGCCTGACCGTCCATCTCTTGATTTCTTCGTCAAGTTTGTCGTCCATCACCAGCACTCCTAGAAGGGCGTAATAAGTTTTTATGAATAAATAACAGGCAAATGTAACCACACCATTTTGGTGCGTGTTTTCTATGCATGACGTTTTTATTGGAAATAGCTCCGTCACCGGCTCAGCGGCCGCCGTGACGATCGATTTCCAGCCACTGCCACCCCAGGGGTAACAACGAAGGCTCACCCGCGCGCGGGAAACTGGGCAGCAATCGGGCTCTAACCACCCACAAGTCCCTTTGCCGGGCGCCGTTGCCGTGCCGCGCCTGGGCGAAGCTAGTGAATTCCCCGGCATCTGCACGGCAATCGGGAAATCCTTCGGCGGGATACGTGAAGCCAGATTCGGGCACGGACATCTCCGCGAACTCTGTTATCTCGGTGTAGGCCGGTGGGGCGTCGCTGGGCGTGCAAACCGTGGCCCACGTTGTATTCGCGCCAGGTGTCTTTGCCAGCGCCGGCTGAGCGGTTAGCGCACACATCACCGACAAATTCAGGATGGCCAGGTTAAATACTGATTTCATCGCAAATCTCCTACGTGCGGGGAAGACAACGCTTCCCCGCACGACGGGTATCGATGCTCCGGATGGCTTACCAGCTCCAGCCGCCGAAACCGATACTGCCCACCCCTCCGTTAGCGCCGCTGGTGTATTCACCTCCGGCCATGCCCGAGGTGCTGCCACCGGCGAAGCCGCTGGTGTAACCGCCGCCCACTGACGTGTTGACGCTCACGCCGTTGGCGTAGGTACTGGTGCCTTGCGGGGTCAGTTTGACGCCGGAATTGGCCTTGGTGGCGCTGGTCGCCTGGGTTCCTTGCACCGCGGAGCCGTAGCCCATCGAACCACTGCCGCTGGTGGCTTGCGAGCCACCCATCGTGGACGATCCGGACGCGCCGCCGCCCACAAAACCCCCGATTGCAAATCCGGCCGCGTGGGCCATGCCAATGGAACTCACGGCCAGGGCCGCCGCCAAAAGTGCTTTTTTCATGATTTATTGCCTCCTGAAGACTCGAGAATCCGTCTCGATGCGGTACTGCCCGGTATTGCCCGAACTGCCGCGATGCATTGTTCTGAAAACATCTTGGCAATTCGGGCGATTTATTTCTGCGGAATTCATTAATCGTTTCAGTAAAAACCCGGACTTTTCGGCATGCCTTAAATCGACCTTAGGGTTTTCGCGCAAACACTTTCCCCGCCCCGTCCTAATAAGTCGGGGTCAACCCGGATACTCTGGTTTGGTCAGGCTGCGCGATTGGAAAACTACGCGCGAACCCTTACTACCAACGGCCTATTTGATACCAGCAAGGTGCAACGCATAATCTGTTCCCCGAAATCCCTGCGGCCTTCTTACGTTCGATCTCGCGCAATTTCATCGTCTGCAAAACGTTAATTCGAAATTGCTTCCCAGCCCCAAGCCGCGTGTCGCGACGGATTTCATTCTAGGCAGTTCTGATTCACAAAATTTACAGTTTGTGATGTTTTGGATTTTTTTATGCGGCCTCGTTTACCAGCAGACTGGTAATTAAGAGCTCTAGGGATTGGGCACTGGGCAACCAGCGAAGGGATATTTATGGATCCTCGTATTCAATATTGCGTCACGCAAATCGAACAACAGATCTTGCATGGCTCGACCGACCACTGCGTCCACGACGCATTGATTCAGGAATTGGCTCAGAAGGTCAGAGTGAGCCGGTTCCACCTCACGCGCCTTTTCTTGAAGGACTTTCAGCATTCCCCGCGCGACTACATCCATCGCAATTTGATGGGCCGCTGTGCGCTCATGGTGGCCCACACGCGTCAGCCGCCGTTCTCGATCGCCATCGACATGGGCTTTTCCAGCCAGCAGGCGTTCACGCGTGCTTTTACGCGGTACTGGGGCATACCGCCCGGGCAGTTCCGCCAGGCGCATGCGATGTATATCGCCAAGGTCAACGAGACCGCCAAAGAGGCGGCCAGCACCTGGAGCCTGCCCGAGAACCAGATGCAGATCAGTTTGCGCGAACTGCCACCGGCCCGGTTCTGGGCTGTCAGGTATGAAGGTATGTCGAGCCAGAAGCACGCGTGCTGGAATGACTTCCACCGGCTGTTCTCGCGTCTGGGCGCCGACATGCTCACCGGGCCGTTCTACGGGCTGACCTACGACACCCCGATGTTTGTACCCACGCCGTTCATACGCTACTACTGCGGCGTCCAGGTCCCGCCGGGCTTCGGCCCCAAGCCCAAGGATGCCTTCGAGATCACGCTGCCCGGGGGCCGAATTGCCAGTTGCGTGGCGGATTGCACGTCGCATGACGTGTCGCGCCTCTACGCAAATTTGCTGGATCAATGGCTGCCGCGCTCCGGCTACAGCCTGCGGGCGTCCTGTTTTGCGGAACGGTTCGAAACTTTCCCGGTCAATTGGGACAGCAAGCCGCAACCGGTGCAACTGAACTGCTGGATCCAGTAAAGAATTAGCGCTGCTCGTATTCGCACAAAATTTCTCTTATTGCTATTTTTGTTATGGGGAGTTAAATTTTCTAACAAGCCCTGGTGCGTCTTGCCAGGCCACTGGCCAACGCGGGTAGCGCGTATCAGCCCGCCGCGGCTGTTTTCCGGCTTCGTCACTGCTTCTGGCGTGCCTCCTTGAAGAACAATTCCTTCACTAGGAACACCAAAGGAGAAGCTATCGTGTCGACGATCATCGTTATTGCCAGCGACGCCGCGTTGCGGCGGGCCATGGCCGAGGCGACCGCTTCGGCCATGCCGGGCTGGCGTGTCGACAATGCCTCCCCGCCCCCGCAGCTGGTCAGCAGGGCCCCTGGGCATGAGTATGACTTGATGGTGCTGTCGGTTCCCAGCCATCTCGACATCCACCAGATTGTCACCATGGCGCGCGCCGCCTACCTGCCGAAGTCCATTCTGCTGTTGTCGGACCACGCCGGACCGGCGACATGGGCGCAGGGCCTGCCATTGGGCGTCGTGGGTTGCATTCCGCACTATGCTTGCACGGACATGCTGCAAGCCGCGATCAAGCTGGTGCTCACGGGCGGCATGTGGTTTCCCGCGCAGTTCGATGCGGGAGCCGCTGCGGCCGAGGCCGTCGAGATTCTTGCTGAAGCCCCGCCCGCCCCGCCGCTGCCGGCTCCTGCTTCCGCGCCGAGCGAGGAATGCATGGTGCTGGGGCTGACGCCACGCCAATACGAAGTGCTGGTGCTGCTGGCACGCGGATACAGCCTGAAAGCGATCGGCCGCCAGTTGAACATTGCGGTCACCACCGCCAAAGTGCATGCAGAAACCGTATATCAGCGCCTGCATGTCCATAACCGCACCGAAGCCGTCTACGCCGCGATCTCGCGCGGTGCGACGTTGGGGTGGTCTTCGATGGCGCGCGAGGCCGCGTCCAGCGCCTAGTCGCCACTTGAACGCGTGCGAGTGCAACCCCGCCGATCTGGTTAAATAGAACTAAGCGCGGCCATCACCCGCGCGCAGGGTTGACAGGCATGGACTCATCCGTCGAAGAAGCGTTGGCCAAATGGCCGAATGTGCCCGCCGTGTACGGCTGGTTGTCGCTGGACGAGCGAGGGCGGTGGCGCCTGCACCCCCAGGGCGACGCCGCGACAGGCGGGCCCGGCGAGTCGATTTCCAATGCGCAGATCATTGCTTTCATTGGCCGAAACTATGCCGCCGACCCCGAAGGCCGATGGTTTTTCCAGAACGGTCCGCAGCGGGTGTATGTACGCCTGGACGCCGCGCCCCATGTGCTGCGCCTTGCCGAAGATGGCCGGTCGCTGAACACCCACACCGGCCTGCCGGTGCGCGTCGTGACGGAATGGTTGTTGGATGACACGGGCCGGCTGTATGCACGCACGGACGCCGGGCCGGCCATGGTCGATGACCGCGACCTGCAGCCGCTGCTGGAGCAATTGCGCACGCACGATGGGCAGCTATTGACCGACGTACTGGAAGCGGGCGGCGAGCCCGCCCCACTTTCTCACCCGGCGCTGACCACGCCGGCGCCGTTGCACCGGCGGATTTCCCGCGCCGACATGCCGGCGCGCCTGGGCTTTGTTGCCCTCCCGCAGGCCTGAGCCAGGCTACGCAGCGGGCCGACTGCCGTTAGAATCGACGCCATGACCGCCCAACCGCCTTTGAATTATTTCCCCGCTCCGCGCCGCGCGCGCTTCTGCAGCCAGTGCGCGACGCCCATCACGCGGCGGGTGCCCGATGGCGACAACCGCGAACGCGACGTCTGTGAACATTGCGGCGCCATTCATTACCAGAACCCTCGGCTGGTGGTCGGCACGGTTCCCGTATGGGAAAACCGCATTCTGCTGTGCCGCCGCGCCATCGAGCCGCGCTACAACACGTGGACGCTGCCCGCCGGATTCATGGAGCTGGGCGAAAGCACGGCGCAGGGCGCCGCCCGCGAAACTCTCGAAGAATCGGGCGCACGCATCGAGATGGGCCAGCTTTTCACCGTGATCGATGTGCCGCAGATCGACCAGGTCCACGTTTTCTACCTGGCCCAGGCCCTGGACCCGGACCTGGATCCAGGTCCGGAGAGCCTGGAAGCACGCTATTACGATGAGGCCGACATCCCCTGGAGCGATCTGGCTTTTCGTACCGTGGCCACCACCCTGAAGCAGTATCTCGAAGACCGCCGTCGCGGGCACTTCGACACCCATCACTACACGCTCGAATCGCACCGCTGACCTTGAAGCTGCCCTGGCTCACGCCCGACACGCCGTTTCCACCCGTCGAGCACGCACTGGCCGACCCTGCAGGCCTGCTGGCGGCGGGCGCAGACCTTTCCATCGAGCGGCTGACGGCCGCCTACTCCAACGGCATTTTCCCGTGGTACAGCGTGGGCGAACCCATACTTTGGTGGAGCCCCGATCCGCGGATGGTATTGGTGTGCGGCGATTTTTCGCCTTCGCACTCACTGCGCAAGCTGTTGCGTCAGATTGCTCGTGAGGAACACAGCCTGCTGCCCCGGGTGCAGGTTCGGGTGGATACGGATTTCCCGACCGTGATGGCGTGCTGCGCCGCCCCACGGGACGGCCAGTCGGGAACCTGGATCACGCCGGCCATGCAGCAGGCGTATGCCGCTTGGCATGCGGCCGGCGTCGTGCACAGTGTGGAAACCTGGATCGACGGCGAACTGGCCGGAGGTCTGTACGGCATCAGCCTGGGCCGCATGTTCTTTGGTGAGTCGATGTTCTCCCGCGAGACGAATGCATCGAAGGTGGCATTGGCCTACCTGGTGGCGTTCCTGCGGCGCAGCGGTGTGGAATGGATAGACTGCCAGCAACAGACGCGGCACCTGGCCAGCCTGGGCGCGCGGCCCATACCCCGCGCGCGCTTCGTCGAGCATGTGCGTGGCGCCGTGGTCGGCCCCGCACCGGCCTGGCAGCGCGGCCGGCTCGACAGCCAGGGGGCGCTGCATGCCGAGGCCACGGCGGGATTGTTGTTCTGAGCTGCTTCGGCGTTAAGATGTAGCCATACCTGCCCGGTGCCCGACCCATTGCCCAGGCCTGAATGAGCCAGCTCAAAGAATTACCTTTCGCTACGCTGCAGTTCTATTCCACTGCCCCCTACCCGTGCAGCTACCTGCCCGGGCGGCAGGCACGTTCGCAGGTCGCGGCGCCGGGGCACCTGATCAATTCCGGCGCATATTCGCAGCTGGTGGAGCAGGGTTTCCGGCGCAGCGGGCTGTTCACTTACCGCCCGCATTGCGACACCTGCCGGGCGTGTGTGCCGGTTCGCGTCGACACGGCCGGCTTCACACCGAACCGCAGCCAACGCCGTGCTTGGCGAGCTCACCAGGGATTGCGCGCCTTCGTGGCCGAGCTGGCCTGGTCGCCCGAACACTACGAGCTGTATACCCGCTATCAGCAAGGGCGCCATCCGGGCGGCGGCATGGACGATGATAGTCGTACCCAATACGCGCAGTTCCTGCTGACCAGCCGGGTCAATACCCGCCTGGTCGAATTCCGCAGCCCGGACGGCGCGCTCGCCATGGTTTCGATCATCGATGTGCTGGACGATGGCCTGTCGTCGGTCTACACCTTCTACGACCCCGACGTACGCGGCAGCCTGGGCACCTACAACGTGCTTTGGCAAATCGAACAGTGCCGCACACTGAACCTGCCCTGGCTGTACCTGGGCTACTGGATCCGCGATAGCCGCAAAATGTCCTACAAGTCAGCGTTCCGGCCGCTGCAGATGCACCTTGAAGGCACCTGGCAGCCGCCGCCGCCCCACTTGCTCTGACGCCGGCGATACTCGCCCTGCCGCGCCGCGCCGGTGGGCAAACTGGCTACAATTGCGCCCCATGTCGATACTGTTCCAAGCCTATCCCCTTGCGCGCCGCGCCCTGTTCGCGCTGGACGCCGAAACTGCTCATGAAGTCACGCTCGCGGGGCTGCAACGCGCCTACGACTGCGGAGCTACCCGCCGCATGCTGCGCGCACGGCCACAGGAACGCGCCACCCTGATGGGCCTGCCGCTCGAGAATCCGGTCGGGCTGGCCGCGGGGCTGGACAAGAATGGCGCCTATATCGACGCATTGGGCAACCTGGGCTTCGGATTCGTCGAAGTCGGTACGGTCACCCCCCGGCCGCAGCCCGGCAACCCCAAGCCACGCATGTTTCGCCTGCCCCGCGCGCACGCCCTGATCAACCGCCTGGGTTTCAACAATCAGGGACTGACCGCCTTCGTCGCCAATGTGCAGCGCAGCCAGTGGCGCTCCGAAGGTGGCGTACTGGGGCTGAACATCGGCAAGAACGCCGACACGCCCATCGAACGCGCGGCCGAAGACTATGTCATCGGCCTTGAAGGCGTGTATGCGCACGCAGATTACGTCACGGTGAATATTTCCTCACCCAATACGCAAAACCTGCGCGCCTTGCAAGGAGGCGATGAACTGTCGGCCCTGCTCGGCCGGCTGCGCGATAAGCGCGCCGAGTTGGCCGACCGGCACCAGCGGCACGTGCCGCTGGCCGTGAAAATCGCCCCTGACCTGACCGAAGCGCAGATCGACGCCATCGCCGACATACTGCCGCGCTACGGCATAGACGGCGTCATTGCAACCAATACCACCCTGTCGCGCGATGCCGTCGCGGGGCTGCCCCATGCGAATGAAGCGGGCGGCGTATCGGGAGCGCCGGTGCACGCCCTGTCGCTGGCAGTGATCGCCCGGCTGCGCGCACGCATGGGCGCGGACATGGCCATCATCGGCGTGGGCGGCATACTATCCGGCGCGCAGGCGCGCGAGAAAATCGCGGCCGGCGCCAATGCGGTTCAGCTGTACACCGGCCTCATTTACCGAGGCCCGGCACTGGTGTCGGAATGCGTGCGGGCCCTGGCCGGCACCACCGCCTGAACACCACGCGGCCATCGCTGTCGGCCCGGCGAAAAAAAAGCCACCCCGGGGGGTGGCTAATTCCAGCTCTGCTCTGTCACTCAACAGTACTACAGTATGGGCGCCAGGGACACCCTACCGTGGTATCAGGCGGCGCGACGGCTGCGACCCGTCTTGGTCGCGGCCTCGGCGGCGTCGGTGGCGGCCTTGAACGTGGCGTTCGCGGCGGCATTCATGTTTGACTCGGCAACCTCGGCGGCTTGCCGGGCGGCCTTGGTCAGCGAATCGTAGGCACCGTTGGCGGTGGCCAGCGACGACTTCAACAGGGCGACGGCGCTTTCCGAGCCAGCGGGCGCGTTCTTCGACAGCTGCTCGACGGCGTCGGCAACCTGTTGCTGACCCTCGGCGATCTGCACTTCGGCCAGCTTGGCCAGGTCGCCTTGCACGCCCGCGACGATGTCGTACACATGCTTGCCATAGGCCAGGGCCTTTTCGGCGCCAGGCTGCACCAGGGCGCCAGCGTAAGCGGCGGCTTCCTGGGGATCTTTCACGCTGAAGGCTTGCTGCGAATTCTGGGCGACTTCGTCCAGCGTGGCCTTGACCACTTTCAGGTTCAGGTCGACGAGCTTTTCAAAGCCGGCGAACAGCGTGGCCTGGGTGGCAACCAGAGTGTTCAGGGCGGATTTCTGTTGGTCCAGAATTTGTTGGGGGAAATTGATCATGGTGGTCTCCGGAAAGAATGGCCGGAAGCGACCCGGCAGAAAAAACGAGGCTTGACGATGAACTTACGTGCGCGGATCGCTTTTGCTGCACATCACCGGCGCGTTGTTGCACTGCACAAACTCCATTTTACGGGTATGGACCGGCGTGTCAAGTGTTTTTGATGCAACGCAGCAAAATACGCTTGCGGCCGCGCAGACTCGGGGGAAATACCCGGTGACGGAGCGGATATTGTTTTCTACACTGACCACCGGCCGAAGACCCTCCAAGAGAGCCCGTCCGCCCAGTTCAAACACCGCCGCGCACGATGCGGCACAGGAGACCTCATGAAATTTATACCCCGTACGCTTTCGGCAATGTTGGCCGCCAGCGCCCTGCTCGCTGCTGGCGCCGCTCAGGCTGAATACCCGGAACGGGCCATAAATATGGTGGTGCCGTTCGCTGCCGGCGGCCCCACCGACAACGTGGCGCGCTCGCTGGCCGAAGCCATGCGGCCCACGCTGGGGCAGACGGTGGTCGTCGAAAATAAGGCAGGCGCGGGCGGCACCATCGGCACGTCGCACGTCGCGCGCGCCGACCCCGACGGCTACACCGTCCTGCTGATGCACCTGGGGTTCACCACCGCTGCGTCGCTGTATAAAAATCCCGGCTACGACCCCACCGATAGCTTTGTTCCGGTGGGCCTGGTCGTCGACGTTCCCATGACGGTGATTGCGCGCGAAGACTTCCCGCCCAACAACATCAACGAGCTGGTCGAGTACGTCAAGCAGAACAAGGACAAGGTGTCGCTGGCCAACGCCGGGATCGGGGCCGCCAGCCACCTGTGCGGCACCATGCTCGTGGACGCGCTGGGGGTCGACCTGCTCACCATCCCGTACAAGGGCACCGGTCCCGCCATGAACGACCTGCTGGGCAAGCAGGTCGACATGCTTTGCGACCAAACCACCAACACGACCCAGCACATCAAGGGCAAGAAGGTAAAGGCCTATGCTGTTACCAGCCTGAAGCGCGTGCCCACCCTGCCCGATCTGCCCACCATGGACGAATCCGGGTTCAAGGACTTCCAAGTGGGTATCTGGCACGGCATGTGGGTGCCCAAAGGCACGCCGCAACCCGTGGTCGACAAGCTGGTCAAGGCCTTGCAGACCGGCATGGCCGATCCGAAGTTCAAGGAACGCATGGCCGGGCTGGGCGCCGAAGTGCTCAACGATGACGCCAACCCGAAGGCACTCGAGGACAAGGTGAAGCAACAGGTTCCGCAGTGGGCCGAACTGTTCAAGAAGGCCGGCGTACCGCAACAATAAGACTAATAATTCTTGCCTTCGGGCGCCTGAACCCCTGGCAATGCCGGGGGTTTTTTATTGCGCGACTGCTGCGGTCGAGCCGCAGCCAGACGCAGCCACCATGACTGCTTCACACGCGCGCCGGATGGGGCGTCAGCCCCTTGGCCGCCCCATTCGGCGCCACGGTGGGCTCGTATCCGAGCGCTTCCGAAATATTGCGGGCGGCGTCCACGAGGGCCTGGATCCATTCGTCCTGCAACCGCTCGGCGGGCGCCGATATCGACAGGCCGGCCACCAGCTTGCCCGTGTCGTCGAAAATTCCGGCCGCTATACAGCGAACGCCGAGTTCGAGTTCTTCGTTATCGCGCGCATACCCGTGCCGGCGCACCAGCGCAAGTTCGCGTTCAAGGCGGTCGAGGTCGGTGAGGCTGTTGCGCGTATGCCCGGCAAGGCCCGTGCGCATTGCATAGGCCCGCACCTGGCGCGCATCGATCGTGGACAGGAACAGCTTGCCGGTAGAGGTGAGATGCAGCGGCGCGCGCCCGCCAATGGCTCGCACCACCTGCATGCCCGACCGTTCGCTCCAGGCGCGGTCGATATAGACGATTTCGTCGCCCTGCTGGACCGACAGGTTGATGGTTTGCCCCGTAAGCTTGTGCAAGGCGCGCATGGCCGAAATCGCGGCTTCGCGAACGTTCAGGCGCCCCTTCACCAGAGAGCCAAGCTCAAGCAGGCGCATGCCGAGCTGGTACAGCCCGTTATCGACGCGCTCGACGTATCGCCCCACTACGAGATCGTTGAGTATGCGATGCGCGGTCGAGGCATGCAGCCCAGTGGTGGCGGACAGCTCTTTCAAAGTCACGGGATCGGAATGCGCGGCAAGCGCATCCAGCAGGCGCATGGCGCGCTCCAGCACCTGGATCGCAATAGGAGACTGGGCCGATGCATGCTCGCTGTCCGAGCCCGGCACGCTAGCTGACATGGTGGAAGTCACGATGGTGGTAAAAGCGGGATAGACCGTCTGGTCAGGGAAAGGCAGCGTTACCGCAGTGCAACAGGAGCCAACTTCCCGTATTGTGAAATCTTGCCGGGTTTTTGGCAACCCGGCGGACTGCAATCGGACGAATATTCGGTCCCGATTTTCGCCGGGACCGGCCTCACCACGGGATCGACCCGACCGAAACCACCCGGCCGCGCCGATCTGTCGGCTCGCAACAGTGCAGGCCGACGCGCCTTTCGGCGGTCCGAATCAGGGGAAATGTAGGCTGCCAGCCGGAAAGCGTCCGCGTGGGCGCGTGGGCCCTGGCACTGGGTCAGGGGCTCAGACGGCCGCCCAGCTGCAGGACTTCTTGCTGCAGAAAGGCCAGCGCCTGCGCCGCCTGATCGGGGTCGCCCTTGACGCCCAGTTCGATATGAGGCGGCCTCCCGTCGGTACCCACACTGGGCAGACTGAAGGCCCGCACTGCATTCCAGCGTTCTTCCACCGTCTGCATGACGGGAGCCACGCGGGATTCGGGCAGGCCGAACACCAGAAAGGAATGCTCGATATGCGCCTCTCGATGATGCAGCGCGGCATAACGCGTGTCGAGCGTCCATTCGAGCATGGGCCAGGCCATGACCGGAAAACCGGGAACGAAGGTGTGGTCGCGGATGAAGAAGCCGGGGATCCGGTTGTACGGGTTCGGCACAATCTCGCTGCCGGCGGGGAAGACCCCCATCTGCAGACGCTGCTGGTTCTCGGCGGCAGCCATATCGGGACTGCCCTGCCCTTTGGCAGCCATTTCGGCCACCCGCAGAGTGATGGCCTCCTCGGCCTCGGGATGCAGGCACAGCGGCACATCCAGCGCTGCCGCCGCGGCCTGGCGGGTGTGATCGTCGGGTGTGGCGCCAATACCGCCGCAGACCAGCACGATGTCGCCGGAACTGAAGCTGCGGCGCAATGCGTCCGTGAGCGCCGCACGGTCGTCGCCCAGGATTTCGGCGCGCGAAAGACGCAGGCCACGCGCGTTCAGCAGTTCGACCACTTTTGAGAAATGTTTGTCCTGCCGGCGACCCGACAGGATTTCATCGCCGACGATGATGAGGCCAATGCGGCGGGACGGGGTATCAACCATGGTGTCGGGGAGAATGATCAGGCTTCGATGACGCGTTCCTGGCGCAGGCGCCGCAGCGCCTCGAGGCCGTAGTGTGCATACACCAGACCCGAATAGACAGGCAGGATTATCCAGGCCGGCGGCAGCAGATTCAGCAGCGAGCAGATCAGCCCGATGATCCAGAAACCGGTATTGTGCCGCTCGAGCAGTACGCGCCTTTCGGCGGGACTGGCGTGCTCGACGATGGCATCCACGCGCAGCATGCGCGTGAAGGCGAACGCCCACCAGAAAACCGAGAGCAATACTGCCATGGGGGGGATGAGCCAGAACGGCAGGGTCAGCACCCAGCCTGCCGCGAACACGGCACTGACCCAGACGGCGTTCCACAAGCTATAGGCGGTAGCGTTTCGGCCCTGGCGAGACACGGTGGCGTATTCGCGGGCGCCGACATGACGCAGCACGAGCGGCATGACGAACACCGCGGCAATCGCGAGCCCCAGGATGCCCGACACCGGCAACAGGATGGCCGCTGCAATGACGGGAATGAAATACAGCTTGATAGAGAACAGGCCAACGCCAACCAGCCACGCGTCGACGTTATTGACGACCTGCCATTCCGAAGCCTGGACGTTGAGCCAGTCGGTGAGCGGCGTCCAGAACAACCATACCAGCAGCAAAGCGCCCAGCAGTGCGATCACGAACGGCAGCAGCACGGCCAGCAGCATGCTGGGATGCAGCTGCGACACCAGCGCGCGCTTGAAGGCCTGGGCGACGCCAGCGGCACCGACCGCGGCAGCGCGTGCGCCGGACGGCAACGTATCGGGACGAGGAGGAATCATGAGGTAAACCTGTCTGATGACATGCCGGGTATCATAGTCGCAAACACGCTGCGATTCTGATGCCATGTCCTTGCTTATTCCCGGATCCGACACCCCAGCATTGCGCGCGGCGCTGGCCGCACGCAGCACCGACACCTGGCTGATAGCCTGCTTCTGCGCGGCCTGGTGCGATACCTGCAGCCAGTACCGGCCCCGGCTGGCGGATCTGGCGGCCTCGCAGCCGCAACGCGTGTTTGTGTGGGCCGATATCGAAGATCACCCGGACCTGCTGGGCGACGAAGACGTCGAGAATTTTCCGACGCTGCTGGTGCAGATCGGGCCGCGGGTGGTGTTCTACGGCCCTATGTCGCCGCATATCGGCCATCTCGAGCGCCTGCTCGACAGCCTGGGGCCCGACAGCCCGCCCATAGCAACCCAGTTGCCCGACGTGCCTGCGCTGCTGGCGGCCTAGTCCGGCGCTCAGGGCTTGCGGCTGCCGCCCAGCAATACGGCGACCTGCCGCTTGGGTGTATTGGACCGCGACTCGGGCCGCGCCTCGGCCGCTTGCGAGGCCGACTCAGAGGGCTCGTAGGGCTTGTAGAAGAAATCATCGACCGGCTGGCGCGGTGCGGCGTACGCCGACGCGCCGCGGCGATCACGGCCGCTGCTGCCGCGAGCGCGCGACTCGCGCGGTTCACGGGTATGACTGCGGGCGACAAGATCCTGAGGGACTTCCAGCGTGCCACGCGGCACCGGCCGCTTGATCAGCTTTTCGATATCTTGCAGGTAACGCGCCTCGTCGGCGGTGAACAGCGCGATCGCTTCGCCCGAGGCGCCCGCACGCCCGGTGCGGCCGATACGGTGGACGTAATCTTCGGAGTTGTGCGGAAGATCGTAGTTGATGACGCAGGGCACCCCTGCCACGTCCAGGCCACGCGCCGCCACGTCGGTGGCGACCAGCACTTCCAGTTCTCCGGCCTTGAAGGCCTCTAGAGCCTTCATGCGGTCGGCCTGGCTCTTGTCGCCATGGATGGACTCGGCCCGCACGCCATCGCGTTCGAGCTCGCGCGCCAGGCGCGCGGTGCCGATCTTGGTATTCGAAAACACGATCACCTGCTTCAGCCCGCGCGACTTCACCAGGTGTACCACGGCGGCGCGCTTGGCGTCGCTGGGCATCTGGTAGGCAATCTGGCTGACCGTGTCGGCCGTGGCGTTGCGCGCCGCGACTTCGATTTCGATCGGCTGATTCAGGTAGGTGCGGCCCAGCTTGCGGATCTCGTTGCTGAATGTGGCCGAGAACAGCAGCCCCTGGCGCTGCTGGGGCAGCAGCCTGACGATGCGGTCGAGGTCGGGCAGGAAGCCCATGTCGAGCATGCGGTCGGCTTCATCGAGGACGAGGATGCCGACCTGGCTCAGGTTGACGGTTTTCTGTTCGACGTGATCCAGCAGGCGCCCGGGCGTGGCCACCAGCACTTCGCAACCTCGCCGCAGCGCTTCTTTCTGCGGCCCGATGTCGACGCCGCCAAACACCACCGCCGAGCGCAGCGGCGTATGCTTGCTGTACCGCTTGACGCTTTCGTACACCTGGTCGGCCAGTTCGCGCGTGGGCGTGAGGATCAGGGCCCGCACGGGATGGCGCGCGGGCGATGCGCTGCTGTTGGCCAGGGGCATCAGCCTGTGCAGAATGGGCAGCGTGAAGGCCGCCGTCTTGCCCGTGCCGGTTTGCGCGGCGCCCATGACGTCGCGTCCCGCCATCACCGGCGGCAACGCTTGCGCCTGGATTGGCGTGGGCGTGGTGTAACCGGTGGCGACCACCGACTCGAGCAGTTGAGGATGCAGTCCGAAGTCGGCGAAAGTCGGGGTGGGGGCGTCAGCCCTGGGTGCTACGGATGTATTGGAGTCAGTCATCAGGATGGGCAGATGCCGGGGCAGTGAAAAAGAACAAAACGAGTATGCTGCCAAGCCCGGATTGCTGTGGATAACTTTATTTTAGCTCAGCCGGCAGCGGGACTCAGCCGGCCAGCCAGCGCAGGGCCCACAGCACCATCATGCCCGCCACAATGACGGCCACCGCGCTGCGCGTTTTCAGGAACACCACCACCGCCACCATGGCTGCCACCAGTCGGTAGTCGAACGCCGGACCAGCGCCGGCCTTCCAGGGCAGCAGGTCGGGCACGATGATGGCGGTAAGGGCCGCCGCGGGCGCGTACCGCAAGGCGCGGCGCACCCCGTCGGGCAATGGCAGGTAATCGCCGAACAGCATGTAACCCGCCCGCGTCAGCACGCTGCACAATGCCAGCAGCAGTATGGCGGAATACACATAGATCTCGGACGGCCAGAACGTCATGTGCGCCCCACTTTGCGGAAATATTTTTCGGCCCAGATGCCGGCCAATATGCCTGCGATGACGGCCGCGGCGAGCCCGAGCCGCAGGGGCAGCAGTTGCCCCACCCAGGCCGTGAGCCCTGCTGCCAGCATGGAAACCAGCATCGGCTTGGAGTTCGCCAAGGGCACCGTGATGGCCAGCAGCGCCAGGACGGCGGCAAAATCGAGCGACCACGCAGTGGGCACCAGTGCCCCCAGGTAAATTCCGGCAATCGATGAGCTTTGCCAGACGATCCATCCCGGCGCGATCGTGCCCAGGAAGAACCAGAGCTGCTGGCGCGTGCCGCGCTCGGCCGCATCGCCAAAGCGCGGCATGAACAGGACAAAGCCCATATCGGTGGTGAAATAACCCAACCCAAGCCGGCGGGGCCATGAAAGGTGCCGGAAAAACGGATGCAGGGCGGCGCCAAAGATGATGAAGCGCAGGTTGACCACGCAGCCCGCCATGAAGATGAGCCATAGCGGAGCCCCGCTGGCGATGAGCGGCAGGGAGGTGAGTTGCGCCGACCCCGCATACAGCAGCAGGGTCATGGCCAGGGCCATCGATTCGGTGAGGCCGGACTTCACCATCGCGACCCCGGTGACCAGCCCCCATGTGGCGGTGGCGATAAGGGCCGGGACAATGGCGTTGAAACCCTGGCGGAACGCGGCCAGCCGTTCCTGGCGCACCAGTCGGGGATCTTCGGATGGGCCGGCGGGATCAGGAAGCATGGATTGCTTGCTGGGAAGTGGAACTGGACGGCATGGAACTCATCAAAGAAAAGCACCTTCACGCCTGCAAGTTCCACAGGCGAGGCGCCGGCCTCTGCGTTGGCGCTGAAAGAGCGGCATTGTACCCTTGCTGCTTGATACAATAGGCGCCACTTTCAGGGGGAAACAACCATGTCGATGGCAGATCGCGACGGCTACATCTGGTACGACGGCAAGCTCGTGCCCTGGCGCGACGCCACCACGCATGTGCTGACCCACTCCCTGCACTATGGATTGTCGGTGTTCGAAGGCGTGCGCGCCTACCAGACCGCCTCGGGCACTGCCATTTTCCGCCTGCAGGACCATACGCGCCGCTTGTGCAATTCGGCGCACATCTACCAGATTCCCCTTCCGTTCGACGCCGATACCCTCAATGCCGCGCAGGTCGAAGTGGTGCGGGCCAACCAGCTCGAGTCCTGCTACCTGCGCCCGCTGGTGTTCTACGGATCTGAAAAGATGGGCGTGTCGCCCAAAGGCGCCAAAGTGCACGTTGCCATTGCCGCCTGGCCATGGGGCGCTTACCTGGGCGAAGAGGCCCTTGCGCAGGGCATACGTGTGAAAGTGTCGTCTTTCGCGAGGCAGCACGTCAACGTCACGATGCCGCGCGCCAAGGTGGCCACGACCTACGCCAATTCCATCATCGCCAACGCCGAGGCCCTGCACGACGGCTACGACGAAGCCCTGCTGCTCGATACCGAAGGGTTCGTGGCCGAAGGCGCCGGCGAGAACGTCTTCATCGTCAAAGACGGCATTCTGTGCGAGCCCGAAATCGCGTCGGCCCTAACGGGCATCACGCGCTCCACCGTGCACGCGCTGGCCGGCGACCTCGGCATACCCGTCGTGACCAGGCGCCTCACGCGCGACGACATCTATATCGCCGACGAAGCCTTCTTTACCGGCACGGCCGCCGAGGTCACGCCCATCCGCGAAGTCGACAACCGCAAGATCGGCGAAGGCCGCCGCGGACCGGTCACCGAGAAACTGCAAACCGCGTTCTTCGAGCTGGTCAGCGGGCGCAACCCCAAATACGCCCACTGGCTCACTCCGGTCTGACCGCAGCCCACATTCACCCATGTCTTTTCAGGAAAACCCCATGAACGCAGCCGCTCCCGCCGCCGCGCCCTCCCCCGAAGCCATTGAAGTCGGGGCCGAAGACCTGCCCGTGTACTGCCCGGGGCCCAAGGCCCCCCTCTGGAGCATGCATCCCCGCGTGTTTCTCGACGTCACCCACACGGGGTCGGCCCGCTGTGCCTATTGCGGCGCCGAATACCGGCTGAAGCCGGGCACCGTCGTACGGGGCCACTGATACGCCATGTTCGCCACTCCTGAAGAAGCCGAGCAAGCCTTCTACGAAGCGCTCGAGCAAGCCGATACCGACCGCCTGCGGCAGATCTGGGCCGACGACGAAGAAGTCGTCTGCATCCATCCCGGCGGGCTGCGCGTGGTCGGCCACATGGCCGTACAGGAATCGTGGCAACAAACCCTGGCGGCGGGCCCGCTGCATATCCGCCCGATGCGCCCGGTCGTCATGCAAAGCATGATGTGTGCGGTGCATACGCTGGTTGAACAGGTCACGGTGCGTACGCGCGGCGGTACGCAACACGCCAACTGCTACGCCACCAACATCTACCACAAGGGGCCCACCGGCTGGCGCATGGTCATGCACCATGCCTCGCCGGCGCCCGCCGATGCCGGGGTCCTCGATCTGCACGACGTGCCCGACCGGCTGCACTGAGCGGGTGGATCGCTTGACCACTGCCCGACTCGATACCTCGCCCTGCCCCGTTCCCGCCTGGCTGCCCGATCGGCACAGCCAGACGATCTACGCCGCCTTCGTGGCGCAGCATCATCACATCGCGTTCGTGCGCGAGCGGGTGGACACGCCCGATACCGACTTCATCGACATCGACTGGACCGGGCCCGGGCTGTTCCCGCACAAAAGCGCAGACGGCCAGCCCATCAACAACCGCACGCCCGTGGTGCCCGGCAAGACGGCGGCCGCGCGCTGGATCACCGATGCCGACTGGTTGTCGCTGCCACAAACGCCGGATACCCCCGCGCTGCTGCTGTTGCACGGGCTTGAAGGCGGCAGCACCAGCCGCTATGCGCAATCTATCGCCCACCACTTCCGGGCGCGCGGCTGGATCGTCGCCGTGGCGCACTTCCGGGGGTGCTCGGGCGCACCCAACCGCCTGGCGCGCGCTTATTATTCCGGCGACTCTACCGAGGTGGGCTTCATGCTCGACACCGTACGCGCGCGCATTCCACATGCGCGCTGGCACGCGGTGGGCGTATCGCTGGGCGGCAATGCCTTGCTCAAGCACCTGGGTGAACAGGGCAGCGCCGTGTCCTGGCTGGCGGCCTGCGCGGGGGTTTCCGTGCCGCTCGACCTCGTCGCAGGGGGCACCACGCTGTCGAAAGGGTTCATCAATCGCCGCCTGTACAGCGCGCATTTCCTGAAAACCATGAAGCACAAGGTGCTCGAGAAGGCGCGTCGCTTTCCCGGCGCCATCGATGTGATGCGCATTGCCCACGCACGCGACCTGCGGGACTTCGACGACGCCTATACGGCGCCCATGCACGGGTTTCGCAATGCGCTCGACTACTGGACGCGCGCGTCCAGCAAACCATGGCTGGCCAGCATCGAGGTACCCACGCTGGTACTGAACGCCCGCAACGATCCCTTCCTGCCCGCGAGCGCGCTGCCCATACCGCGTGATTGCTCGGCCCACGTTCTGCTGCACCAGCCGGCCGAAGGCGGCCACGCCGGGTTTCCGACAGGCCCTTTCCCGGCCCACCTGGGGTGGCTGCCTCAGCGCCTGGGGCGCTTCTTTGAAACCGGACGGTAAGGCAGCGCGGCGCGGGATGGCGCCCGGAATGGGTCCGGCACTTCGGCCGGCCGGGGCATACCAGGGGCTGTCGCCGCGCGCGTCTAGCTCTTGAATCGTTCCAGCAGTTCGCGCTCGGCGGTCAGCTTCTCTTTGACGTCGCGGATCTGCACGTCGATCTGCGATTGCTCGTAAAAGTCGCGAGACAGCGAACGGGCCTGCTGCAACTGCGATTCCGCCGCCGCATAGGCCCCCGTGAGCACGTAATACCGCGCCATGTCGCGCCGCGCCTGCACGGGCTGGCCATTGCGGTCTTCGCTCTGGGCCAGCATCTGGTACAGGCCAGGCTCTTCATCGCCCCATTGCTGGATGCGCTCGCGCAGATAAGCCTGAGCCTCGGCGTGACGCCCGGCGCCCTGCAGCGCCTGCGCGTAGGCGATGCCGAGCGCCCGCTGCTGCGGCCAGCGCTTGATGGCCGCACCAGCCAGCTCCACCGCGCGCGCAGCGTCTTTGCGCGCGGCGGCCAGATCGATACCCAGGCGCGCAAGATAGGGGCTGGCCTGCCCGGCACTGGCCTGGTCGAGATAACGCTGGGCCTCTTCCAGGTTGTTGCGCTGGAACGCCTGCAGGGCCAGGCCGTAATAGGCAGCCGACTGTTGCACGCCGGTCAGGGTGCGAGCGTCGTCTTGCATCTGCTGTCCGGCCGTACGCAGGCTGACCGCGTCGCGCCCCTGGATGACCCGCATCTTGGCGCGCATATACCAGAAGGCATCGCTGTCCTGGTGGCGTTCCGACGCCAGGCTGCGACTGCGGTTCTGGATGTCGGACATACGCTCGATGGACAACGGGTGGGTCGACGCCCAGGCGCCGCCGCCCATGCCCTCGTTCAGGCGCGAAGCGCTCATCAGCCGGGAAAACATGCGTACCATGCCCTGGGGGTCGTACCCCGCCCGCGTCAGCATCTGAAAGCCGGCTCGGTCGGCCTCGCGTTCGGCATCGCGCGAGAAACCCAGCTGGCGATTGATGGCCGCGGCTTGTCCGAATGTGGCTACGCCGAGCGCCAGATTGCCGCCCCCGCCTGCCAGCGCGGCGAGCAGGGCCGCGGCCAGGCTGGCCATCATGACCACGCCGGTCTGGCTCTGCTGGGTCATGCCTCGCGCTATGTGGCGTTGCACGACGTGGCCGATTTCGTGAGCCAGCACCGATGCCAGTTCAGATTCACTGGTAGACGCGACAATCAGGCCGCTATTGACGCCGATGAATCCGCCCGGCATGGCGAAGGCATTGATATCGGGGTCCCGCACGCCGAATACCTCGACATCGGGGACGGCCCCCGGCGCGTAAGCGGCCAGCTTGTGCGCCATGGTGGTCAGGTATTGGCGCAGTTCCGGATCGTTGATGTAGGTTGGGTCGCGCCGGCCCTGGGCCATGATGGCTTCGCCCAGTTGGCGTTCGAGCGCCGGGGGCAGGTCGGCCGAGGACGCCGCGCCCATTGAAGGCAGGCCCACGGGTTGCGCCAGCGCAGGCGCCACTGGCAATGCCAATGCCAGGCTGAGGGCGCCGACCAGCGCACGCTGCACAATCGAAATCGGGGTTCTGAATGTCATAGGCCTGCGGTTCATTGCAATATGATAGCGACCGTCGGCAAAAGTTTTGCCGGCCCTGACATTTTTATCTCGAGGTTCTCATGCGCCCAATCCGCAAAGCCGTTTTCCCTGTCGCCGGAATGGGCACGCGTTTCCTGCCCGCCACCAAGGCCATGCCCAAGGAAATGTTGCCGGTGGTGGACAAGCCGCTGATCCAGTACGCCGTGGAAGAAGCCGTGGCGGCGGGCATTACCGACCTGATCTTCGTCACCGGACGAAACAAGCGCGCCATCGAAGACCATTTCGATTCGGCACCCGAGCTCGAGGCCGACCTGGAAAGCAAGGGCAAGATCGAGCTGCTGGAGATGGTGCGCGGCATACTGCCGGCTCACGTCAATTGCCTGTACATCCGGCAGTCCGCCCCGCTGGGGCTGGGTCACGCCGTACTGACGGCCGAGCCGGCCGTAGGCAATGAGCCTTTTGCCGTGCTGCTGGCCGACGACCTGATCGACGCCGACACGCCTGTGCTGAAGCAATTGATGGATACCGCCTACGCCCACGAGGCCAGCGTGCTGGGCGTTCAGGACGTCCCGCGCGAAGAAACCCGGAAATACGGCATCGTGGCCGCTCAGCCGCTCGACGACCGCACGGCACGGGTCACGCATATGGTCGAGAAGCCGGCGCCCGAGCAAGCCCCGTCGACGCTGGCGGTGGTGGGACGCTATGTGCTCGAACCCCAGATTTTCGATCAGTTGCGGGCCACCCAGGCGGGCGCGGGCAATGAAATCCAGCTGACCGATGGCATTGCCGCGCTGATGGGCACGCGGACGGTGCTGGCGCACCGCTACGAGGGGCAGCGTTACGATTGCGGCAGCAAGGCGGGCATGTTCCAGGCCACCGTCGCCCTGGGAGGCAAGTACCACGGACTGGTGCCCTGAGGGGCACGGGGAACGGGGCGGCGGGCGCAGACGCTTGCACCCGCGGTGCTTGCGGCCCGGCAAACGGCGCCACCGGGTCGGGGCGGACGCCGCCCGTGGCCCAGTGGCCGCTCGCTCACTGCGCTCGGCCCATTCCGGGCCGAGTCCGTCAAATCAGAAACCTTGCCGGCGTCCAGGGTGCGGGTCGCAGCCCAAGGCTTATCCGTGGCTCAGTGGGTAGACGCCGCGCGGGCGGCCTCGGCGGCTTCAGCCCGTTCGCGCGAGCGGACACGGTCGCGCGCCTGGCGATCTTCGGGACGCAGGCGGCCCTTGCCCGACAAGCGCATCAATGTGCCCAGCGCCACCATCAGGCCGAAGACTTCTACCATGGCGGCCGGAATCCACATGGTCAGGCCGCCTATGGTCTGGTCAGTCTGGGCCGACATCGATATCGCCCGCCCGCACAGCTCGAACAGGGGGTAGATGTCGTATTCGGTGAACGTGATCACCGCGCCCGCCACCATCTGCGGGGCCATGGTCAGCACCGGAGACAGCACCCGGCCACCCGGACTCATCGCCGCGGGCGGGCTGGGCCGCCGGTCGAGGATGAGGTTCCAGTACATGAACCCGCTGATCACCACCGACCAGTTCATGAGCCGGTACAGGCGCCAGTCGAGCATGGAATAGAACTGCACCGAGGGAATCAGCCATACCAGCACCAGGAAGACGAACAGCGCGGGCACGAAGTAGGGGTTGGTCAGCACCGCCACCACGGCGCGGCCGCTGGCGGTGCGCAGGAAATCGCGCAGCCGTATGCGCCAGGCCATGGGCAGGCCCGCACGCATGACTGAACCGGGAAAGGCCGCCATGACCAGCAATGGGCCCAGGTGATGCAGTACCAGATGCTGAACCCGGTGAATGAAGAACATGCGCTCGGCGTAATAGTCGACGCGCGTGTGCAGGGACAGGTACAGCACGATCAGGCCGGACCAGAACAGGAATTGCCGCGCGCGCGTCACGCGATGGACGCGCTGCCCCCGTACGAAGAGAACAATGCTTGCCACGAAGGCAGCCACCAGGGCCGGGGAAAATTCCCACGGTACGAGCCAGCCGAGCCATTCCATGCCGAAATCCGATAAACCTGACTAAACGCGGGCCACGCCCGTGGTGGCATTGTAGTTGACCTGCCCACGGGCGAGGCCTCGGGAGAGTCAGGCTCGGGCCGACGCGCCAAACCGCACGTGGCGCACGACGGGATTGGCCCGCAGGCGACGCGCCTGGGACATGAGCTCGGGGCGCAACTCGGGCGGACAGTTGACCGTGATGCAGGCCGAGGCGAAATCGGCATCGTGACCGGAATCGATCTGGAACTGGGCCACATCGATGCCCGCGGCGCCGAAATCCAGACATATCTGCTTGCGCACTGCGCCCAGCGCATCGCGCGGGCACTCAATGGTCAGGCGCGATGTGCCTGCACGGCGGGTGAGCGCGGCGCGGTCCACGCCGGCACGGCGCATGAACAGGTCGAATAAACGCATGGCAACCTCCCTGAAGCAGGGAGCGCTCGTGCGAACGCGCGTGTCTGCACGGCGCACGCGACTGCACGGGAGACGTGCACGACGACGCGAGCCGTGTGGGCACAGCAACGGTTCTGGCGGTTTATTGCGGGAGTATGGCGGTAAAGAACCTACCGCCACGTACCGCACCCTGCGCTGACAGGATGCGGCAGATGGAGTTCTGCGTGGATCCTGTCAGGCAGCGACGTCGATGCAAGATCGACAACTGTCGCCGGAATCGGTATTCACAGAGCAACTCCGTATGATGTAAACATATCGATTTTACGCGCTTTACTGTTTATCCACAAGGGTTTTCCCGGCGTTGTATGCTAGGCGCCTCAGCGCACGAAGTGCCAGCCCAGGTATAAGGCGAATAGTCCATAGAACCCGCCCACCGTCGACAGTACGGGCACGCTCATGCCCGCGCGACGGAACCGCAGCCACAACAGGGATATCGACATCAGAGTGAACAGGCCGGCCGCGATCAGGGGGCCGTCGAGCAGCCAGGGCGTCAGGAATATGCCCAACGCGCTGGGTATCGTCGCCTGGATCATCATGGCGCCGGAAATGTTCGCGAGCGCCAGGCGCTCTTTCCCCTGCCGTACCCAGATCAGGGCGTTCATGATTTCGGGAAGCTCGGTGGCCACGGGCGCCAGCAACAGCGCGGCAACGTGGGCAGACGCGCCCATGGCGATACCCAGCAGCTCGATCTGGCGCACAAACACATGCGACGCGCCGGCGATCACGAGCAGTGCAAGCACCGTCTGGGCGGTGGCCCAGGCCATCGAGGGCGAGGGATCGCGGGGGCGAAGCTTCAGCGGCTCGATGTCGTCGCAGTCGAGGCAGGGCTCGTCGTTGGCGAGCTCGCGCTTCACATACAGCCCGTAGACCGCCAGAAAGAACAGGCCCAGCCAGGGTTTCCAGGCGAACACCAGCAGGCCCAGACCCAGCTTGATGACGAACACGCCCATGAACCAGGCCTGGTCGCGCGCCAGCCGCTGCTGGTCTGCATTGATGCGGGCCGCGCTGCGCCCTCCTTGCCACAATGCCCACCCCACTACCGCGTAAGCCAGGGTGGCGAGCACCAGGGGGCCTCCCATGGCGGCGCCCACGCCGATATCTTTTTGTTCGGGCGTGGTGCCAAACACCACGGCCATGAAAGTGACTGCGCTTTCGGGCAGCGCGGTGCCGAACGCCGCCAGCACGGTGCCGGTGGCCGTGGCGCCCAATTTCATCCGATGGCCTACCCACTCGATGCCATTGACGAAATATTCGCAGGCAAAGTAGATGACCAGGGCCGACAGGAAAAACAGGAACAGGGTGAGCAGCATGATGCGAGCCGGACGAGCAGAAACCCATGGCGCGACGATGCGGCTCGCCCGGCTGGCGGATACGCAACGCGGCCAAAGGTCTCGCCTGGCTGACCCGGTGCGGCGCAGACGGCCGCAGCACGGGAACCGTCAGCGCCATGGGGTACGAAACCACCAAGTCTGTTGACGCTGACTCCTTTGGGGATTCAAAGGATGGCTACTCCCCAATGACAGTGGCGCGCATTGTAGCAGGCGTCCCTGCAACCGGCCAGGCCGCGGGCGCGGTAAAGTAGGCGTACCCCCGGCCCGCGCCGGCCCTGTTTCCGGTATGAGAATCTGCGCCATGAGCCTGCCGCCCACCGATATCGCCCCTTATGTGGAACGTCGCCGCCGCCTGCTGGACGACATGCGCCGTTCGGGCGGCGGCGTCGCCGTCGTGGCGACTGCGCCCCCGGCGTTACGCAACCGCGACACCGAGTATCCCTATCGCCATGACAGTGATTTTTTCTATCTGACCGGGTTCACGGAACCCGAAGCCTGGCTGGTCCTGGTAGCCGGCCCCACCGAACGGACGATACTGTTCTGCCGGCCGCGGCATGCCGATCAGGAAATATGGGAAGGTTACCGCTTCGGGCCGGATGCCGCCCGCACGGCGTTCGGGTTCGACGAAGCCTATGGCATCGACGAACTCGACCAATTGCTGCCCGAACTGCTGCTGGACCAGCCCACTCTGTACCGGCCCTTCGCTGCGCGCGGTGCGGCGCAACGCAAGATGCGCCGCTGGCTGGCGGCTGCCGAACAGCAAGGCCGGGGCCGGCGACTGCCGCCGGCGCGCATGCAGGATCTGCGCCCCTTGCTGGCCGAGATGCGCCTGGTGAAAGATCCGGCCGAGATCGCCACCATGCGCCGCGCGGCACGGATATCGGCGGGCGCCCATGCGCGCGCAATGCGTGCTGCCCGCGTCGGGCAGCACGAATACGAGCTGGAAGCCGAATTGCTGTACGAGTTCCGGCGCCATGGTGCCCAGTCGCCAGCGTATCCCAGCATCGTGGCAGCTGGCGCCAATGCATGCGTGCTGCACTACGCCGCCGGCGATACGGTGCTGCGCGACGGCGAGCTGGTGCTGATTGACGCGGGCTGCGAAGTGGACGGATACGCCGCCGACATCACGCGCACGTTTCCCGCCAACGGCAGGTTCAGCGGGCCGCAACGGGCGCTGTACGACCTTGTCGAGGCAGCCCAGGCGGCCGCGGTGGCCGCGACGGCGCCCGGACGCAGCTTCAACGACGCGCACGAAGCGGCCGTGCGGGTGCTGGCGCAAGGCATGCTCGATAATGGGCTGTTGCAGGGCTCGCTCGACGGCGTGATTGAATCCGGCGCCTACACCCGGTTCTACATGCACCGCACCGGCCACTGGCTGGGCATGGACGTGCACGACGCGGGAGATTATCGCTGCGGCGCGCCTGCCGCCGACGGCGTGCGGCCGTGGCGTACGCTTGCGCCCGGCATGCTGCTGACGATCGAACCCGGCATTTACGTGCGCGCTGCCGAAGATGTGCCGCGCGCCTTTTGGGACATCGGCATCCGCATCGAAGACGACGCGCTGGTCACCGAGGAAGGTTGCGAACTGATCACGCGCGGAGTACCCGTGGATGCGCGCGAGATCGAAGCGTTGATGCGTGAATAGCGGGTGGCGGCCGCCGGGCCGTCAGAAAACGTAGCCGTCGAGCCAGCCCATGGCTGTCCAGGTGTAGACAACGACCATGGCAATACCGAAGATGCCCGCGGTCGCGCCAACCAGCGTGCCGAATATGGCCACCAATACCGGCCCCCAGCCGGTCTGATTCACGCGGCCGTGCGCCGGGTTGTACAGACGATCGAATTTTTCATCCGGCATCACGCTGAACACGACCCCCTCGATAAAGCCATCGATCATGGGGATGAACAACAGGAAAAACGCCGGATTGTCGTACCAGACCGGAAATTGCGTGGCCGCCGCGAGACAGGCCAGCGAGGCAAGCGTGACCATCCAGGCATGCCGGCGCCCCAGATACCACCAGTGGGCGCCCAGCCAGCCGAACAGGCAGGCAAGCACGCCCGCCAGCAGCTTGCGGCGAGGCGCTGACGACGGAACGGACGACGAAGACGACACAGGCGACATAGCGAACGATCTCGATTCTGGTTTTTGACGCCGCCGGGCGGGTGGAGTCCGGGCGGCGCGAACGACGGCATTGGCCCGAAGCCGGGCCATGGCGCCGGCCCAGGGGTGGCGCCATGAGGTGGCCGACCCGCGCCGCCGGCCACGCCCCGCGAACGCCGCGCGACGGACTTGGATCGGAATGCCCGCGATTGTAGTGGACGGTAGAATTCCAGCATGAATCAGTCTGCCTACGATATTGCCATCCTGGGCGCCGGCCCTGTGGGTCGGACCCTGGCGCTGCTGCTGGCCCGCCTCACGGCGCGGCCCGGGCGCATTGTTCTGCTGGCAGGAACCTCGGCGCCCAAGAGGGACGTGCCGGCGCCCGGCGCGGACGCCGCGGCAGCGCCCTCTGAGGGCCGCGCGCCTGATCAGGGTGGCGGCGCTGCCCGCACGACCACCCGGCAGCATGCGACCTCAGCTGGCCAGCACGCAGGCCGCCAGCAGGCCCCCGGCACGGCCGAGCCGCTCATCGTGCCCGCTGCCGACCCCCGCGTACTGGCGCTGAACCATGGCAGCCGCGTGCTGCTCGAAGCGATGCAGGCCTGGCCCGGCCGCGCCGCGGATATCCGCACCGTGCATGTATCGCAACGCGGGCGGCTCGGGAGCACGTTGATCCGCTGCGACGACTTCCAGGTCGAGCGCCTGGGCAGCACAGTCTCTTATGCAGACCTTCACGGCGTTCTTCTCGAACGCGTGCAAGCCAGTGGCGTGACCGTGCTGCACGGCCCGGCGGCGCAAGTGCACGCCCAGGATGGCCAAAGCGTCATCGTGCGGCAAGGCGACACCGAACTGCGGTGCGCGGTAGCGGTATTGTCGGACGGCAGCGGCGGCGACGACTTGCGCCGCGAATACGACCAGCATGCCGTGATCACCAGCGCCCAGGCCGCCCTGCCCCGTCCGGGCTGGGCATGGGAACGCTTTACCCGGGAAGGCCCGCTGGCGCTGCTGCCGCACCCCCACGAGCCCGGGGCTTATTCGGTGGTGTGGTGCAGCAGCCCCGGGCGTGCCGCGGAACTCGCGAACCTGGACAACACCGCTTTTTCCGCGGCGCTGAGCCGCGCATTCGGCACCCGCCTGGGCCGGCTCCACAGCCAGGCGCCACGCCATCTCTTTCCTCTGGCGCTCAATGCACGGCGTACGTTGGTGCAGGACCGCCTGGTCGCGATCGGCAACGCAGCGCAGACTTTGCATCCCGTGGCCGGCCAGGGGCTGAACCTCGGACTGCGCGACGCGGCGCGCCTGGCGCAGGCGCTGGCTGACTGGCTGGCAGACGCGGCCGCCGACCCACGGCCGGCGTTGGCGGAATTCGGCCGGTCCCGACGCGCCGACCGCTGGATTACCGCCGGACTGACTGACGTGATGCCGCGTGCGTTCGCTACCGGCCTGGCTCCGCTGGAACACGCGTGCGGCCTGGGCTTACTGGCCCTTGACGTGGCCGCCCCGCTGCGGGCACCGCTGGCGCGGCACCTGCTGCAGGGATTGCGCGCCTAAGGTTCGGGCGCCGGCGCTGCCGGGCCCTCGACCAGGCCGCCCGCCACGCGCTCCGCTGGCGTGGCACCAGCGGCGGGTGCCGGCGCAAAGGCGGGCGCGGGGGCAGGCGCGCCGGTCAAACGGGGCCGCATTGAAGGCGGGTAAAATCCCGCCCATGCGCATCGGCCCCTGGACCCTTCCCAACAACGTGCTCGTCGCTCCCATGGCGGGAGTGACCGACCGGCCCTTCCGCCAGTTATGCAAACGGCTGGGCGCGGGCCACGCTGTATCTGAAATGGCCGCCAGCAACCCGCGGCTATGGGATAGCGTCAAGACCTCCCGCCGCCTGAACCATGACGGCGAGATCGCGCCCGTGGCCGTACAGATCGCCGGCGCAGACCCGGCCATGATGGCCGAGGCGGCCGCCTTCAACGCCGCGCGGGGCGCTCGCATCATCGACATCAACATGGGCTGCCCGGTGAAAAAAGTGTGCAACCTGGCTTCGGGGTCGGCCCTGCTGCGCGACGAAGATCTGGTCGCCCGCATTCTCGATGCCGTCGTGGCGGCGTGCGAGCCGCTGGGTGTTCCCGTCACGCTCAAGACCCGCACGGGCTGGGATCGCGAACATCGCAATGCGCTGCGCGTCGCCCGCCGCGCCCAGGATGCCGGGATCGCCGCCCTGGCGCTGCACGGACGAACCCGCGCCGACCTTTACACTGGCGAGGCGGAATACGACACCATACGCGCGGTCAAGGCCGAGGTGTCCATTCCGGTAATTGCCAACGGCGACATCGACAGCCCCCGGAAAGCGCGCCACGTCCTGGATTACACTGGGGCCGATGCAGTCATGATCGGCCGGGCGGCGCAGGGGCGACCCTGGATATTCCGCGAAATCGATCACTACCTGCGCACGGGCGACACGCTGGCGCCGCCTTCCCCCGAAGAAATGCGCGATCTGCTGCTCGAGCACCTGGAAGACCATTACCGCTTCTACGGCGAGCACACCGGCGTGCGCTCGGCCCGCAAGCATATCGGCTGGTATATAGAAGGCCTGCCGGGCGCGGATTCGTTCCGCGACCGCATGAACCTCATCGACAACACGCGCGACCAATGGCGCGCCGTGTCCGAGTGGTTCGACCAAATTGTCCGCGGCGGCCCTGTACTTCGGGCCACCGACGCGCAACCCCTGCTGGCGGCGTGATCCGCCACCCACCTCCAACTATAAAATTTGTACACATGAGCAAGAAAGATGTCCTGGAAGACTGCGTGCGCGCCAGCCTGGAGCGCTATTTCGAAGACCTGGGCGAATCCCAGCCCCACGATATGTGGGACATGGTGATGCGTTGCGTCGAACGCCCGGTGCTCGAAGTCGCCCTCGAGCGCTCGGGCGGCAACCAGTCGCGGGCCTCCGAAATGCTCGGCATCACGCGCAATACGCTGCGCAAGAAGCTGCAGGCCCACAACATCCAGCCCTGAGCGCCCAGCCGCGCTCGCGACCGCTTTCCATTCAATCAGCCGCCCCCTCATGAAAATCGAAACCGCCCTGCTCTCGGTGTCCGACAAGACCGGCATCGTCGAATTCGCCCGCGCGCTGGCTGCGCGCGGCGTACGCCTGCTTTCCACCGGCGGCACCGCCCGCCTGCTGGCCGAGTCCGGCCTGGCCGTCACCGAAGTGGCTGCGCATACCGGGTCGCCCGAGATCCTCGATGGCCGGGTCAAGACGCTGCACCCCAAGATCCATGGCGGCCTGCTGGCGCGCCGCGACAGCGCCGAACACCTGGACACCATCGCCAAGCACGGCATCGACCGCATCGACATGCTGGTGGTGAACCTGTATCCGTTCCGCGAAACCATTGCGCGCCCGGATTGCAGCTTTGCCGACGCGGTCGAGAACATCGACATCGGCGGCCCCGCCATGCTGCGCGCCGCAGCCAAGAACCATGGCACCGATGCCGGAGGGGTCACGGTCGTGATCGACCCGGCCGACTATTCGCGCGTGCTCGCCGAGATGGATCAGGGCGGGTCTACGTCATACGCGCTGCGTCTCGAGCTGGCCGCCAAAACGTATGCCCACACGGCCGCTTATGACGGTGCCATCGCCGGCTACCTGACCAGCCTGGCCGAACCGGCGCCGGCGCAGGACGTCGCTCCGGCGCGCCAGGACTGGCCCGGCACCCTGACGTTGCAGGTCCGGCAGGCGCAGGCACTGCGCTACGGCGAAAACCCGCACCAGCAGGCCGCCTTCTATGTCGACAGCCAGCGCCCCGCGGGCCTGCTCGGCAATTACCGGCAACTGCAAGGCAAGGAACTGTCGTACAACAACATCGCCGACGCCGATGCCGCCTGGGAATGCGTGCGCAGCTTCGACACCCCGGCGTGCGTTATCGTCAAGCATGCCAATCCGTGCGGCGTAGCGGTTGCGGCCGATACCCTGAACGCCTATCAGCAGGCCTTCAAGACCGACCCCACGTCGGCGTTTGGCGGCATCATCGCGTTCAACCGACCGGTCGACGCAGCCACGGCCGAAGCCGTCAGCGGCCAGTTTCTGGAAGTGCTGCTTGCCCCCGGCTACGATGGCGCGGCCCTGGCCGTGCTTGCCGCCAAGAAAAATGTGCGCGTCCTCGAGATTCCCGCCGGCGCCGGCCACAACGCGTTCGACATCAAGCGCGTGGGCGGGGGCTGGCTGGTGCAGACGCCCGATTCCTACAACGTGCCGCGCGACGCGCTCAGGGTGGTGACCCGGCGCCAGCCTACCGAGCAGGAAATGAACGATCTGAGCTTTGCCTGGAAAGTGGCCAAGTACGTGAAGTCGAACGCCATCGTCTTCGCGGGCAATGGCATGACGCTGGGCGTGGGAGCCGGCCAGATGAGCCGGGTCGACTCGGCCCGCATTGCTTCCATCAAGGCGGAGCACGCGGGCCTGACGCTGCAGGGTTCGGCGGTGGCCTCCGACGCCTTCTTCCCGTTCCGCGACGGCCTGGACGTGGTCGTGGCGGCCGGCGCCACCTGCGTGATCCAGCCCGGTGGCAGTGTGCGTGATGACGAAGTCATCGCGGCGGCCGACGAGCATGGCATCGCCATGGTGCTCACCGGCACGCGTCACTTCCGCCACTGATGCGCGTACTCGGCATCGACCCCGGCCTGCGCCGCACCGGCTTCGGTGTCATCGAAGCCAAGGGCGCGCGGCTGCGCTATGTGGCCAGCGGCACCATCGTCGTGCCGCCGGCCCTGGCGCTGCCGGATCGGCTGAAGGTCATTCTGGACAATCTGCGCGAAGTTGCCCGCGACACCCGCCCCGACGTGGCGGCGCTCGAAATCGTGTTCCTGAACGCCAACCCGGCGTCTACCCTGCTCCTGGGGCAGGCCCGCGGGGCGGCGCTGTGCGCCTTGGCCGACAGCCAGCTCGCAGTGCACGAATACACCGCGCTTCAAATCAAGAAGGCGGTGGTGGGCACTGGCCGCGCCGCCAAAGAGCAAGTCCAGATGATGGTGCAGCGCCTGCTGTCCCTCGACGGCATGCCGGCTCCCGACTCGGCCGACGCGCTGGCCTGCGCCATCTGCCACGCGCACGTAGGCCCCCTGCAGTCCCGGTTGGGCGCGCTGTCGTCCTGCACCGGGTTGCGCGGCGGCGCCCGTCTGCGTGGCGGCCGCCTGGTAGGCTGACCCTGGCGTGCACACCGTTTAGAATGCCGGCAGGCGCGCGCGGCGCGCCATTCTTTTATTGGCGGGCACCTGCACATGATCGGACGCATTACCGGAACCCTGATCGAAAAACTGCCGCCCACCATCTGCGTGGACGTCAACGGCCTGGGCTATGACATCGAGGTGCCCATGAGCACCCTGTATGCCCTGCCCGAGAACGGCGCACGGGTGACGCTGCATACACACCTGACGGTGCGCGAAGACGCGCACATTCTGTATGGCTTCGCCACGGCGGCCGAACGCGGTGCCTTCCGCGAACTGATCAAGGTAAGCGGCATCGGCGCACGCACCGCGCTGTCGGTATTGTCTGGGCTTTCGGTAGCCGAACTGGCGCAGGCGATCACCCTGCAGGAATCGGGCCGCCTCACGCGCGTGCCCGGCATAGGCAAGAAAACCGCCGAGCGCCTGCTGCTGGAGATGCGCGGCAAGCTCGGCGCCGACATCGGCGCCGCTTCCCATGCCGTGCCCGACAGCCAGGCCGACATCCTGAACGCGCTGCTGGCGCTCGGCTATTCCGACAAAGAATCCCAGGCGGCCTTGAAGAAACTGCCGGAAGGCACCGGCGTGTCGGACGGCATTCGCCTGGCATTGAAGGCGCTGGTGCGTTGAAAGACTTGCCCCGGACAGCCTGCGCCCTGCCTGGACCTACGGGGCCGGGCTTCGCTTCAGGTAGCCCGGCACGACGGCTTCCATGCTGATGGGCACCACGCCCAGTTCAGGGGCCATGGCGGCCGATCCGATATTGTCGATCGTGAGCGATGCCAGGTTATCGCGCGACATCACCGGGTCGCCAGGCATGCATTCGAAGCACCACGCCTGAAATCGGCCCAATCCCATGGGCAGCGCGCACACGGGCCGCGGATGGCCGCTCCAGTGCGCGCACAGGCGCACGATTTCTCGCAGGGTATGCACCTGCGGGCCGGCCAGTTCGTAGGTACGGCCGTAGGTGAGTGGGTTGTTCAGAGAACCCACGATGGCGCCGGCCACATCGCCGACCCACACCGGCTGCATGCGCGATTCGGCGCCGGCCAGCGGAATGACGGGCAGCCAGCGCGCCAGCCGCGCGAACAGCGTGGTGAAACGGTCGTCCTGGCCGAAGACCACAGACGGGCGGAACACGGTGCACGCAGCCTCGGGCCAGTCGGCGAATGCGTCGCGCAGGGCTGCTTCGCCATCGCCCTTGGATCGCAGGTACATGCTGGGGCCCGATGAATCTGCGCACAGCGCGCTGACGTGCAGCAGGCGCCGTATGCCCCGCCGGCGGCAAGCCTGGGCAATCCGCCGTGGCAGTTCGACGTGCACGCGCGCAAACCCCGCGCCATAGGGTTGGCCGATACCGCCGTGCAGCACGCCCGCCAGATTGATGACCGCATCACATTCACGCAGCAGGCCATCGAGCGCGGCGTCGTCGTGCACATCGGCCTCGAGCAAGTGCAGCCCGGGCAGCAATTGCAGATTACGGCCACGCGCATACTGGCGCGTGGGAACGAGTACGATCTGGCCTTCTGCGGCCAGCCGCGCCGCCACATGCCGGCCCAGAAAGCCGGTACCGCCAACGAGCAGAATACGCATAGTCGCTGCCCTCGTCACATCAAACCTGTCGGTTCATTCTGCCTGGGCGGACAGGCCGCCGCAAGCATGCCGTTCAACCCGCCAGCAAGCGGGCGTAATTGGGCAGATCGACGTTGCCCCCGCTGATTATGACCCCGATCCGCTTGCCCGGCACCGGTACCACCTGGTGCCAGACCGCGGCGGTGGAAAGGCAGCCGGTGGGTTCCACCACGATCTTCATGCGCTCGGCGAAGAATCGCATCGTATCGACCAATTGTGCGTCGGTAACCGTAACAATATCGTCGACCTGCTGCTGGATGATCGGAAAGGTCAGCTGCCCCAGATGCGTGGTGACGGCACCGTCGGCCAGCGACTTGGGGGTGGGGATACGCACGATCTCGCCCTTGCGCAGTGACTGCTGTCCGTCGTTGCCAGCCTCCGGTTCGACGCCGTATACGGCGCAGCCGGGGCTGAGCGCGCGCGCTGACAGGGCCGATCCGGCGAGCAGGCCGCCACCGCCCAGGCATACGAACAAGGCGTCCAGCGGGCCGACTTCTTCAAACAATTCCTTGGCGGCCGTGCCCTGCCCTGCGATCACATCGGCGTGGTCATAGGGTGGAATGAGGGTGGCGCCGGTTTCGGCCTGGATGCCCCTGGCGACGGCTTCGCGGTCATCGGTATACCGGTCGTAGGTGACCACATGGCCACCATACCCCTCGGTGGCGGCGCGCTTGGCCGCCGGCGCATCGTGCGGCATGATGATGGTGGCCCGCACGCCCAGCAGGCGTGCGGCCAGCGCGATGGCCTGGGCGTGATTGCCGGATGAAAAAGTGACGACGCCGGCGTCGCGTTGCGAAGGGCTGAGGCGCGCAATGGCGTTGTAGCCGCCGCGGAATTTGAAGGCCCCCATCCGCTGGAAGTTTTCGCACTTGAAGTAGATCTGGGCGCCGGTGCGCGCATCGGCGGTGGATGAACGCAGCACGGGGGTGCGGTGGGCCACGCCATCCAGGGTCTGGCTGGCGCGCACGACGTCATCGTATGTGGGCAGGTCAACGGGCATGGTGGTCCTTCGATGCGAATGGCTAACGAATGCATGATATCGCCTGAACCGGGGCGCGCGGGACGGAAGGCGGCGGCAATCGGCAGGCTGACAGGCGCCGCCAAGGCAATCGCGCGCGGGTGCCTCGGGATGTCGCGCCGGGGGCAGGCGTGGCGATGCGCGGCCGTGCCGGGGCGTTTCGCGGTGGTGTACGATGCTTGCGCTGGCCTCGTATATTTTGCCCTCACGCCAGCCTGATTTCTTATTATGGCCATCCAGTCTGATTCGCTTTCCTCTCTGCCCGACGCTCCCCGGTTGGTGACGCCCCAGCCGGTGTCGCCCAATGAAGAATCCATCGAACGCGCACTGCGGCCAAAGGCGCTGCAGGAATACGTGGGGCAGCACCGTGCGCGCGAGCAGCTCGAGATCTTCATCGCCGCGGCCCGCAAGCGGGGCGAAGCGCTTGATCACGTGTTGTTGTTTGGCCCTCCCGGCCTGGGCAAGACCACGTTGGCACACATCATTGCGCACGAAATGGGTGTGCAGCTGCGCCAGACCTCCGGGCCGGTGCTGGAACGCCCGGGCGATCTCGCGGCACTGCTGACGAATCTTGAAAAGAACGATGTCCTGTTCATCGACGAGATCCATCGGCTTTCGCCCGTGGTCGAAGAAATTCTTTATCCGGCGCTCGAAGACTTCCAGATCGATATCCTGATCGGTGAAGGCCCGGCCGCGCGCAGCGTCAAGCTGGACCTGCAGCCGTTCACGCTGGTAGGCGCGACCACCCGCGCCGGGATGCTGACCAATCCCTTGCGCGACCGCTTTGGCATCGTCTCGCGGCTGGAGTTCTATAACGCCGACGACCTGGGGCGCATCGTCACGCGCAGCGCCGGCCTGCTCAACGTCGAGATCACGCCGGACGGCGCGGCCGAGGTGGCGCGGCGCTCGCGCGGCACGCCCCGCATTGCCAACCGGCTGCTGCGCCGCGTACGTGATTATGCCCAGGTAAAGTCGCATGGCACCATCGATGCCGATTCGGCCGGCCGCGCGCTGGCCATGCTTGAGGTCGACCCGCAAGGCCTCGACCTGATGGACCGCAAGCTGCTGGACGCCATTATTCACAAGTTCGATGGCGGCCCCGTAGGGGTTGACAGCCTGGCGGCCGCCATAGGCGAAGAGCGCGACACTATCGAAGATGTGATCGAGCCTTATCTGATCCAGCACGGCTATCTGCAGCGCACCCCGCGCGGACGCATGGCCACGCAGACCACCTGGCGGCACCTGGGCCTGGCGCCGCCATCCGGCACGGGCGAATTGTTCAAGTAGCAGGTTCCCGCGGCTGCTCAGCGCCGCTACGCCACCAGCCGCAGGATGTCGTCGCCGTACGCCTCGAGCTTGCGCGTGCCCACGCCGTTGATGTGGGCCAGTTCATTCATGGAACCGGGCCGCGCCAGGGCGATTTCGCGCAACGTGGCGTCGTGAAAGATCACGTACGCCGGCACGCCATGACTCTTGGCGACCTCGCCTCGCCAATTGCGCAAGGCCTCGAACACCGGCTGGGCCTCCGGCGGAAGTTCGATCACGGCCGCGCGCGCACGGCCGCCAGATTTGCCGGCGCGGGCTTTTTTCTCGGACTCGCGCCGCAGCATCAGCTGGCGTTCGCCCTTGAGCACGGCGCGGCTACCTTCCGTGAGGGCCAGCGTGCCATAGCCGTCGGTATCCACGGCAAGCAGGCCCTGGGCCAGCAGTTGCCGCAGAACGCCACGCCAGGCGTTTTCGGACAGGTCGGCCCCGATGCCGAAGACGCTGAGAGTCTCGTGTCCGTGCTGGCGGGTACGCTCGGTGTCTTTGCCCCGCAGGATGTCGATGATGTGGCCCGCGCCATAGCGCTGCCCTCTTTCCTTCCAGAGCCGATAGACGGCCGACAGCACTTTCTGCGCGGCGACGGTGCCGTCCCACGACTGCGGCGGCTCGAGGCACACGTCGCAATTGCCACAGGCGGTGATGTTCTGCCCGAAATACGCCAGCAGCCGCACACGCCTGCACTCCACGGTTTCGCACAGGCCCAGCATGGCCTCGAGCTGCTGGCCCAGGCGCCGGCGGTAGAGCTCATCGCCCGGCGATTCGTCGATCATGCGGCGCTGTTGCACCACGTCTTGCAGACCGTAGGCCAGCCAGGCCGTGGCAGGCAGACCGTCGCGTCCGGCCCGGCCGGTTTCCTGGTAATAGCCTTCGACCGATTTGGGCAGGTCGATGTGGGCCACGAATCGCACATCGGGCTTGTCGATGCCCATGCCGAACGCAATGGTGGCCACCATGACGATGCCGTCTTCACGCAGGAACCGCGACTGGTTGCCCGCACGCACCGCCGGACTCAGCCCAGCATGGTATGGCAGGGCATTCACCCCATTCTGGCACAGGAAATCGGCCGTCTCTTCGACGCGCGCCCGCGACAGGCAATACACGACGCCGGAATCGCCGTCGTGTTCATTACGGATCAACTCGAGCAACTGGCGCCGCACCTCGTTTTTCTCGACGATGCGGTAACGGATATTGGGACGGTCGAAGCTCGCCACGAAATGGCGCGCTTCATCCAAGGCCAGGCGTTGGGCGATCTCGACGCGGGTGGCGGCGGTGGCGGTGGCCGTCAGGGCAATGCGCGGCACGTCGGGCCAGCGCTCGTGCAGCATCGACAGGCCCAGGTATTCCGGACGGAAGTCGTGGCCCCACTGTGACACGCAGTGGGCCTCATCGATGGCGAACAGGGCTATGCGGCCGCGCTCGAGCAGCTGCAGGCATCGGTCAGTCAGCAGCCGTTCGGGCGCAACATAAAGCAAGTCGAGCTCGCCGGCCAGAAACGCCTGTTCGACTTCGCGCGCCACGCGCCAGTCTTGCGTGGAATTCAGGTAGGCCGCGCGCACGCCCAGCTCGGTCAGGGCATCGACCTGGTCCTGCATGAGCGCAATCAGCGGCGACACCACCACGCCGGTGCCTTCTCGCACCAGCGCGGGCACCTGATAGCACAACGATTTGCCGCCGCCCGTGGGCATCAGCACCAGCGCGTCGCCGCCCTGGATAACGTGCTCGACGATGGCCTGCTGGTCACCGCGGAAAGATTCGTAGCCGAAAACGCGCTGCAGGACGCCCTGGGCGCGTGGGTCAGTCATGGGGAGTGGGGAAAAGCGTCATGGCGGCGATTTTAAGCCTCATTGGCAAGGCAGCACGGCGGGGGGCACAAAGCCGCCTACCAGGGCAGCCAGCGGCCCAGCATAAATGCATCGACGGGCATGGTCAGGCCGGCCCGCATTTCGTAGTCTCCCGTGACCACATCCCGGTCGGCGCCGACCGCGAGGCGCACGCTGGGCGCCACCAGCATGCTGTGCTGCAGGCCGAAGCGCTGTTCGATGGCCACGCCGGACTCGCGCAGCCCGGTGTAGGTGCCCGTGACAGTGCCCCAGCCGGAGATCGGTATGCCCGCAGCCAGCGTATTGCGCATGCGCGGGGCAGACACCGCGCCATCGCGATACTGCGCCAGGTCGCCAAAGCCGGCGTCGATTTGTTCGTTAGTGACGGCCAGGCTGACCGATTCAAGCAGATTGACGTTATAGCCAAAGCGATACCGCCAGGCATTGACGCTATCGAACGTGCTTTGCGTGGCTCCCAACTGGAATGTGCCCAGATCGCCCGCCGAGTAGGTGGTGCCCAGGCCCCGGGTCGCGATGTCCGGCGCCGTCTGCACCTGGCTTTCCAGGGTGAGCACCGGAGTCAGGCCGTAGCGCAGGGTACCGCTGCCGGCCGTGACGCCATAATCGATGGCGCCCGACCTGGCCGCCGTGTCGGTGTAGTTCAGCACCCCGACCGCAGAGGAATACGCCAGCCGGCCGCTGGGCACTACCTGCATGCCGCCGGCCCAGTCGGAAACCTGCAGACCACCGATCGGTACCGCACTGCCCCATAGCGGGGCATTGGCGGTAAGGTGACCCAGGGCCAGGGTCGGACCGGCCGAATCGCGGTATGTCCAGCGCCCGCCCGAAAAGCTGAACCCCTGCTGGGTGCCCGACACGGCAAACGCCGGATGGGCGCGCTGCCCCACCCCCGTGACCACCATGACCGAACCGCCCGGCGCCGGGTCGCGGGTTTCCAATCCGAAGGTGTAGCGCTGCCGGGGCACATCGGGAATATCCGGAAACAGGTTCGCGCATTGCACAGGCAGAGGCGCGGGAACCACGGCGTCCGCACCAGCATCGACGGTTCCCGTGTCATCGGGCCCTTCTGACCGCTTGCCGGCGCCGAAGGCCCCGGCGGGCTGCACCGTCGAGTCGACCAACCCTTCCGCGGGTGACAACTGGCATGGCATGGCGTCCAGGTCGAGCGGGCGCGATTCGGACAGGGCGGCCGGCGTCACTGGCAAGGGTTGGGCCGGCGCCAGCACTGCGATGCCGAATTGCGCGGCCCGTTCGGCGTCGCCCACCCACGCGGCGGCCGGAGCATTGCGTGCGGCGTCGCCGGTTGTAGTGCCAGCCGCCGGGGCCGTTGCGGCGTTCTCGGCGGGCGCCTGCGCGGCGGCCGTGGTGGCCGTGGCCCCCGTCGCGCCGGTGCCCGGCGCGGCCGTGCCCGCGAAACCCGCATCGGCGGACGGCTCGAGCGTGGCGCAAGCGCCCAGGGTCATGCTGCATGCCAGGAGCCCCGCGAGCAGGGGCCGGTCCAGCCACGGGCGCCGCAATCTGCGCGTGGCCATGACACCTGGCAGTTCAAGGACCGGGAATCGGGGCATCGTGATCGAACGTGGCAGGCGAAAAAGACTCAAGCCGGCTATTTTAGTGGCCCCCGCCGGCTCCACGCAGGGCGCGTTATATTTCAATGTATTTCCCGCCCCTTGCCGGACCGGCCGTGCCCGGCCACTATGGCGCTCATGGATACTCCGCATACCAAGCTGTTGGTCGTTGATGACGACCCCGCCCTGCGCCAGCTGCTGGCCGACTACCTGAACCGGCACGGCTACGACACCCTGCTCGCGCCCGATGCCAGCGATCTTGCCGCGCGCATCGCGCGCTACGCCCCCGACCTGCTCGTGCTCGACCGCATGCTTCCGGGCGGCGACGGCGCGGACGCCTGCCGGCGCCTGCGCGAACAAGGCGAAGACATCCCGGTGATCCTCCTGACGGCGCGCGACGAGGCCGTGGACCGCATCATCGGCCTGGAAGCCGGGGCCGACGACTACCTGGGCAAGCCGTTCGACCCGCGCGAATTGCTGGCGCGCATCGAAGCGGTGCTGCGCCGCAAACGCGGACCGTCGGCGCTGACCAAAGATGTGCCGGTCAGCTTCGGTCCGTTTGTGTTCGACCCTGCGCTGCGGCAACTGCTGCGCGAGGGCGAGCCCGTCAAGCTGACCGGCGGCGAAATCAATCTGCTGGAAGCGCTGGTCCGCAATGCCGGCAAGCCCCTGTCGCGCGAGCGCTTGCTGGCACTGGCCCGCGACGACGACGGCGGCGAGCGCAACGACCGCGCCATCGACATCGCCATCCTGCGCCTGCGCCGCGCCATCGAAGACGATCCGAAGCAACCTCGCTGGATCCAGACGGTATGGGGTATCGGGTACCGTTTCTCGCCCTGAGCCCGCGCAGCGCTGTATGAACCTCACCCGCTTCCTGTTGCCGCGTTCGCTGCGGTCGCGCCTGATCCTGCTCGTACTGGGCGCCGTGCTGCTGGCGCAGGCCGCCACGCTGGCTACGGTGTCTTACTATCGCCAGAAATTCCTTGAAGACGTTGCCATCGGCTACATCGCCACCACTATCCGCACCCTGCGGGCGGCGCTGTCGCAGATACCCACCGAAGATCGCGCGGAGTTCGTGCGTAATGCCTCGCAGAACCAGTGGCGCCTGTGGTCGCGCACGCTGCCCGCCGACGCCCGCCTGCAACGATTCACACGGACCCCGGCGTCTGGCGCAGGGGCGCGCGACGATGCCGGGCGCGCCAACGACGGTGACCGCCAGCGCGCGCGGCATGCGCGCGACGGGCAGCCTGACGACCTGCGGCGCGAACTTCGCGGTCTCATCCGCGAACTGAACGACCGGCTCAACGACGGCACGCGCGTCGCGCTGTCGCATGGCCCGGAGCCCGAGATCTTTATTTCACTGGCACGCAATCCCGATTCTGAAGAGGCCCCCCGCCTGCGGGAATGGCTGGTCATCCCGCTTGAGCGGCTCGATCCGCCGGTGTCCACGCCACTGCTTGCCGTATGGCTGGGAGGCATGGGCCTGGTGTTATTGCTGGCGGCCGGCTTTTCCTGGCACATCACCCGGCCGCTGACGCGGCTGGCCGAAGCGGCCGACCGACTTGCTGCCGGTCAGCCGCAACGCGTAGAACCCTCTGGTCCGCACGAAACCCGCGCACTCGGCGAACGCTTCAATGCCATGCTCGACGCCCTGGCCGAATCGGAATCCGTGCGGCGCACGCTGCTGTCCGGGTTGCCGCACGATCTGAAAGGCCCGTTGTCGCGCATGTGGCTGCGCATCGAAATGGCGGACGACCCCGTCCTGAAAGAAGGGCTGCGCAAAGACTTGCAGGACATGCAGCACATGGTGGACCAGTTCATCGGATTCGTGCGCGGCACCGACCCCGCAGGGTATCGCTATGCTGCGCTGGCGTTGCCGGAATGGCTGTCGGAACGCGTGGCGGGCTGGCAGAGCACCGGCACCGACATCACGCTGGCCGTGCCGGACGAACCCATGACGCTGCGCGCCGACGCGGTCGCGCTGGGCCGCCTGCTGGACAACCTCATCGGCAATGCCCTGCACCATGGCAAGCCACCGATCGATATCCACCTGCAGCGGTCCGGCGCGCAGGCCGTGCTGGAGGTTTCCGATCACGGGCCCGGCATTGCCGCCGAGCGCCGTGCCGAGGCATTGCGCCCCTTTGCGCGTCTCGACGATGCCCGAACCCGCAGCGGCAATGTCGGGCTGGGCCTGGCTTTGGCCGAAGCCATTGCCAGGGCCCACGGCGGTGCGTTGGAACTGCGCCAGGCCGACAGCGGCGGCCTGCTGGTGCGCATTACCCTGCCGCTGCAAGACGGCTCCGGCGACACCAGGTCGCGTACGGCATAGCGCCCGCGTTCAGGCCGTGCGCCGTTCCTTGCCGAACACCGAGCGATAGGCCAGCAGGTTGAATATCACCACAACCGGCACGCCAATGACGGCGCCCGCCAGCACCAGACGCATCGACCCGATCGACGCCGTACCGTCCCACAGCGTCATGTCGTCCAGGATCAGGTACGGGAACAGACTGTAGGCCAGGCCCGCCAGCATCAGCAGGTACAGCACTATGCAGAGCACGAACGGCAGCCAGCTGTGGTGTTCGCCCCTGCCGGGCACGCGGGAAAGGCGCATCTCGATGTTCGACAGGCACAGCAGCATCAAGCTCCATACCACCACCGCCACCACCAGACCCGGCGGATTGCTCCATTTGTAGAAGATTCCCGCATTAGCCAGGCCCAGCATCACCGATGTCGCCACCATGCCGACCGCCGTCCAGCGGATCGCCAGCCGCCCCCACCGCGCCGCACGCCGCTGCAGCTCGCCATCGACCCGCATCACGAGCCAGGCCGCGCCCAGCAATACGTAGGCGGCCACGGCGCACAGCCCCATAATGATGGCAAACCAGCCGTAGCCCGCCGCGGTCTGGTAGCCGGTGGCGATACGCCCCAGGATCAGGCCCTGCGCAAAAGCCGTCGCCACCGATCCGAGCCAGAAGCCGAAAATCCAGCGCGGCTTGAGTTCGCTGCGAGCGCGGATGCGGAATTCAAAAGACACGCTGCGCAGCGCCAGGCCCAACGCCATCAGCGCCAGCGGGCCATATAACTTGCCGAACACGGCTCCCCAGGCCAGGGGAAACGCCGATGCGAACAGGCCGATGCCCAGCAGCGGCCAGAACTCGTTCGCGTCGCGCCAGGGGCTGAGCAGGGCCATCATGCGGCCGCGCTCGTCGGTGGGCGCCAGCGGCAGCAGCATGCCCACGCCCAGGTCGAAACCATCGAGCACCACGCCGCCGGCAATCAGCAGGAACAGCAAACCCATGAACACCAAAGGCATCCAGAAGGTCGGATCGCTGGAGTTGACCCCCAGCGATGCGGCCAGCATGTCGATCATTGCGTCAATCCTCCGGGTTTGCGCACCGGCACCACGCCGTAGCGCGCGGCGTGAAAGAGCATGCCGTTGAACGCCGTCAGCAGCACGGCATACAGGATCAGATAGCCCGCCAGGCTTGCTGCCAGCACCGGTACCCCCGACGCGCCCAGCACTTCGGTTTGCGTAATGGTGGCGTTGACGGCATACGGCTGCATGCCGGCCACTGAGAAAACCCCGCCGGCCAGCACCGCGGCGCCCCCGGCATACAGCATGGCCACGATAATGCGCAGCCACCAGGACGGCAGCAGCGACGGGTCGAGCCCGCGCCGGGCGGTCAGGGCCAGCGTGAGCAGCGAGACGAACAGCATGGCCAGGCCCAGCATCATGGCCACCCGCAGCGACCAGAAAGTGATGGCGACCGGCGGCTGCATGCCGGAGAACTTGTCCAGTCCTTCGTACTGGCCCTGCGGGTTACGGCCCAGCCAGGCACCGCCCGTCCCGGCAAGCGTCAGCTCGGCGCGCGTGGCCTGCGCCCTGGCATCGGGCCATCCGAACACCGTCCAGGCGGGCTCGGGTCCGCTATGCCAGAAACCCGCCGCGGCAGCTGCCTTGGCAGGCTGATGCTCAGCCATGACGCGCCCGGCCCCGTCCAGCACCGGCCCCTGCAGCAGTGAGGCGGCCACCGCCACCACCAGCGCGGTCCTGAAGGCGCATCGTTCACCGTCGTCGAGCCGGCGGCGCAGCGCCTGCAGCGCAGTGACGCCCAGGATCAGAAAGGCGGCCGCCAAGGCGGACCACAAGGCCATCAGGCCCAGATTCCAGGGCAGGGACGGATTGAAGATCACGGCCTGCCAGTCGTACACCTGGTAGCGTGCGTCGATCAGAGTGGCCCCGGCAGGGGTCTGCACCCATGACTGCAGTGCCAGCACCCAGAACAGGGTCGCCGCCTGCCCCACCGCCACCATGAACACCGCCATGGTGTGCATGCCCTGGGAGACGCGCCGCTGACCGAACAGCATCACGCCCAGGAAGCACGATTTCAGGATGAATACCGACAGCACGCCGAAGCCGATGAGCGGCCCGGCCACATTGCCGATCTTGTCCATCAGGCCGGGCCACAGGCTGCCCAGCTGGATCAGCACGGGCAGCGCCGCGGCGAGGCCCAGCACGAAGGACAGGGCGAAAAAACGTACCCAGAACCGGTATGCGGCCGTCCAGCCGGGATGCCCGCTGCGGTGCGCGCGCACTTTGAAAAACAGCAGCAACCAGGAAAGGGCCAGTGACAGGGCCATGAACAGCGCCAGGAAACTCAGGCTGGCGGTGAACTGGATGCGGGCCAGTAGCAGAGGGACGATATCCATGATGGCCGGTAGTGTAGAGCCAGTTTCCGGCAGATGGGGACAGGTTTACAACGGTATCGGGGTGCGAACGTGGCAAAATTGACGCTTTGCCGCTGTCTTTTCCTACTCCTCGAGCATGACCACCGCCCCCACGCCGACTGCAGCCACCAATTTCCTGCGCAACATTATCGAAGATGATCTGCAGGCCGACCGTTTTCAGGGCAAGCGCTGGGCGGGAGCCCCCGGCCCGGCCTCGGTGCAAATGCAGGGCGCGCCCGACCCCGCCCGCATCCGCACGCGGTTTCCGCCCGAGCCCAATGGCTACCTGCACATCGGCCATGCCAAGAGCATCTGCGTGAATTTCGGCCTGGCCCGGGAATACGGCGGCGTATGCCACCTGCGCTTCGACGACACCAATCCCGAAAAGGAAGACCAGGAATACGTCGACGCCATCGTCGAGGCGGTCCGCTGGCTCGGCTTTGACTGGAACGCCAACGGCAACGAGCACCTGTACTTCGCCAGCGACTATTTCGGCTTCATGTACGAGTTCGCGCAGGCCCTGATCGAGGCCGGCCACGCCTACGTCGACGAACAGTCGCCCGAGCAGATCCGTGCCAATCGCGGCACCCTGACCGAACCCGGCGTGGCCTCCCCGTGGCGCGACCGGCCCGCCAGTGAGTCGCTGGCCCTGCTGGCCGAAATGCGTGACGGCAAGCATCCGGACGGCAGCCTGGTGCTGCGGGCCAAGATCGACATGGCGTCGCCCAACATCAATCTGCGCGACCCGGTCATGTACCGCGTGCGGCATGCCACGCACCACCGCACCGGAAACCAGTGGTGCATCTACCCCTTGTACAGCTGGGCCCATCCGGTCGAGGACGCCCTGGAAGGCATCACCCACAGCATCTGCACGCTCGAATTCGAAGACCAGCGCCCCTACTATGACTGGATCCTGGCGCGCCTGGCCGAACTCGGCAAGCTGGCCCGGCCCTTGCCGCACCAATACGAGTTCGCCCGCCTGAATCTCACCTACGTGGTCACCAGCAAGCGCAAGCTGTTGCAGCTGGTGCGGGAAGGCTATGTCGACGGCTGGGACGATCCCCGCATGCCCACGCTGTTCGGCCTTCGCCGGCGCGGCTACACGCCCTCGGCCATCCGCCTGTTCTGCGACCGCACCGCCGTGTCGAAATCCGACTCGCGCATCGACTACAGCCTGCTCGAACAGGCGGTGCGCGACGACCTCGACCCCGTTGCACCCCGCTCGGTGGCCGTGCTCGACCCGCTCAAGCTCGTCCTCACCAACTACCCCGAAGGCCAGCAGGAATCCTGCACCGCGCCCCGCAACCCGCACGACCCTGCTGCCGGCGTGCGCGAATTCCCCTTCTCGCGCGAACTCTGGATCGAGCGCGACGATTTCCGGGAAGATCCGCCCAAGAAGTACTTCCGGCTGTATCCCGGCAATACGGTGCGTCTGAAGTACGGCTACGTCGTGCGCTGCACGGGCTGCACCAAAGACGAATCCGGCCGCGTGATCGAAGTGCAGGCCGAATACCTGCCCGACACCAAGAGCGGCACGCCGGGCGCCGACAGCGTCAAGGTGAAAGGCAACATCACCTGGGTCAGCGCGGCGCACGCGGTCCCGGCCAGCGTGCACCTGTACGACCGCCTGTTTTCCGATCCCTATCCCGACACCGGCGACAAGGACTTCATCGCCTGCCTGAACCCGAATTCGCGCGAAACCGTGCAGGCCTGGCTCGAGCCGGGCACTGCCCTCGAGGCGGGCGCCACGTGGCAGTTCGAACGGCTGGGCTATTTCACGGTAGACAGCAAAGACTCGACCCCCGAGGCGCCGGTACTGAACCGCATCGTCACGCTGCGCGACTCCTGGGCCACGGCCTGAACACGTTTCCAATGACCACTGACAAACCCCTCGCCCTCGACTTCAAAAGCGCCACGCTGTACGCCGTACGGGTGGTGCTGCACAGCGCCGACCTGCAGCAGTTGTCCGCCGCGCTCGATCGCCGCATGGCCGATGCGGGCAGCTTCTTCGAGAACGAACCTGTGGTGATCGACGCCAGCCGCGTCGACAGCCCCATCGACTGGCCCGCGCTGCTGGAGGCCCTGCGCCGTCACAACCTGCCCCCCATCGGCGTGGTCGCTGAGGGAGCGAACCTGAAGGCAGCCCAGGACGCCGGGCTGGCAATGGTGGAACTTTCCACGCCCACGGCACGCCCCGTGCCCGCCGTGGAAACCGCCGCGCCAGCCGATCTGGCCGCGCCCGTTCCGGCGGTGCCGGCGGCCGCACTGGAAACCGCCGCCCCGGCCGCCGATGATGCCGCGTCCGAACCTGCTGCCGCCGAGCCCGCCAAGATCGCGCCGGCGCATGCCCAACCGGGCGCCACGCTGCCCGCATCGGCGCTGGTGATCACCAAGCCGCTGCGTTCGGGCCAGCGCGTGTATGCGCGCCATACCGACCTGGTCGTGATCGGCATGGTCAGCCAGGGCGCCGAAGTCATTGCCGACGGCAATGTGCACGTGTATGGTCCATTGCGCGGCAAGGCGATGGCCGGCGCGCGGGGCGACACGTCGGCACGCATCTTCACCACCCAGCTCGACGCTGAGCTGCTGGCGGTGGCGGGTGTGTACCGGGTGGTCGAGGCCAAGCTCGACAGCAGCCTGCATAACCAACCCGCGCTGGTCTACCTCGATGGCGAAACATTGCGCCTCGAGGCCTTGCGCAAATAATGAAGGGCGGGGAGCAACGCCCCCGCCTACATCTGGTAAGAAGCCTTACAGCGGCTTTTTGCTTTACGATAACGCGATTTATTCGAACATAAGGGTTAAACGGTCATGACACGAATTGTTGTGGTGACTTCCGGCAAGGGCGGGGTTGGCAAGACGACCAGCAGCGCCAGTTTTTCCGCCGGCTTGGCTATGCGTGGCCACAAAACGGCCGTCATCGACTTCGACGTCGGCCTGCGCAACCTCGATCTCATCATGGGCTGCGAACGCCGTGTCGTGTATGACTTCGTCAACGTAATCCAGGGCGAAGCAACGCTCAACCAGGCGCTGATCAAGGACAAGCAGCTCGAAAACCTGTTCATCCTGCCCGCCTCGCAGACCCGCGATAAAGACGCCCTCACCCAGGAAGGCGTGGGCAAGGTCATCGAAGACCTCAAGCAGATGGGCTTCGAGTACATCGTCTGCGACTCGCCCGCCGGCATCGAAACCGGGGCCCTGATGGCCGCGTACTTCGCTGACGATGCGCTGGTCGTCACCAACCCCGAAGTCTCGTCGGTACGCGACTCCGATCGCATCCTGGGCATCTTGTCCGCCAAATCGCGCCGTGCCGTCGAAGGCGAAGAGCCCGTCAAGGAATTCCTGCTGCTCACGCGCTACAGCCCCAAGCGCGTGCTCGATGGCGAAATGCTGTCCTTGACCGACATCGAAGACATCCTGCGTATCAAGCTCATCGGCGTGATCCCGGAATCCGAAGCCGTTCTGCAGGCCTCGAACCAGGGCCTGCCAGCCATTCACCTGCGCGAGACCGATGTGGCCGAAGCCTACAAAGACGTGGTGGCCCGCTATCTGGGCGAAGACAAGCCGCTGCGCTTTGTCGATTACGAAAAACCCGGCCTGTTCAAGCGCCTGTTCGGAGGGAAGTAAGCAATGTCCTTCCTGTCGTTTCTGCTTGGCCAGAAGAAAACCTCTGCGGTCGTCGCCAAGGAACGCCTGCAAATCATCCTGGCCCACGAACGCACGGGCCGTGGCTCGTCGCCCGACTATCTGCCGCAATTGCAGCAGGAACTGGTCGCCGTCATTTCGAAGTACGTGAACATCAACCCCGACGACATCAAGGTGCACCTTGAACGGCAGGACACGCTCGAAGTCCTGGAAGTCAAGATCGAGATGCCGCAGAAAGAAGTCTGAACGCACAACGGCTTCAGATCAGTCGGCCCGGGCAAGCGCGACGCTTGCCCGGGCCGTTCTGCGTGGAATTGCAGGGCGCCGAACGTCAATCGCACCTCAGCACACTACCGCGCGGGATCAACGGCTCTGATGGCATCTTGCCCGGCGACCGACGCGGCAAGATCGTCACACACTCTGCGGCACACTTTCTCTGCCCATTTCGCCAGCAGGGCAAAGGTGGGGGCTGACGGCCCGTCATAGTACGCTGCGCAGAAATCCAGCGGCGTCAATGAAAGCTCTGTTTTCAGCTCTACCAGGCGGCCATTCGATAATGAGTCTGCCAGCGTGAGTCTGGGCAGCGCCGCGACGCCCAGGCCTTTCTCGGCCAGCAGCGTGGCGGCGTACAGCGAAGATATCGCACTCAGTCGCGGCAACACATTGGCAGCTTCAAGATCTTTCTTGAGCGTGAGATAAGGCTCGGTACTGCGGTCGAAAGTCAGCACATTGCAGTGGTTGATATCTTCGTAGCGCAACACCGTTTCGTGCAAACCCAGCGCAGGCGACGCCGCGAGAATCATCTCGAAACTGCATAGCGGCTCGATTATCAACGCTCCCGCGGTAGCGGGCTGGAGCAGAAAAGCAATATCCAGGCGCTGGTTCATGACATCTTCCAACAGACGCGGAGATGCCGCCACGTTCAGATCGAAGCAGATACCCCGGTAGGCGGTAGACAGCTCCAGCATCAGATCCGGCACCCAGGTGTTGGCCATGGAATCCGACGCCCCCACGCGTATCGCGCTCTGCGCGACGTTCAGGCCGGCAATATCCGCCATGGCCGCGTCTTTGAGCTTCAACAAGCGTTCGACATAAGACAGGAACCGGTGCCCGTCCAAAGTCAGCACCGCACGGTAACCGCGACGGTCGAACAGTTTGGTCTTCATCGACACTTCAAGCGTCTTGACGCGGGCAGAAATCGTGGGCTGCGTGGCATGCAGCCGCTCGGCCGCCTTCTGAAACGAGCCGAGTGTCGCAACCAGGTAGAAACTATGAAGTTGTTCGAACGTCATGAATACGTACGATCGGCCTCGCTCAGTTGCCCGGCGCTGATCTTGGCCCACCGAAGATATGTTGTAACGATTCGATATCTTATTCGATGGCGGCAACCAGACGCTGAGCCGATGCCGCCGCACACGTCCACCCAAACCCACCGTGTCCGGTATTCATATACAGACCTGGGAGATCGGTGCGGCCGATATACGGAGCGGAAGTAGGCGTCACGGGACGCAGGCCCGCCCAGCCACGTCTTCTTCCGGCGTCGTAGTCGGCCGCATCGGGAAAGCTGTGTCGCGCCACGTCGAGAATGCGTTCAATCTCGCGCCCGGACGAGTCCATCGACGAGCTCAGGTAAGCGCCCCCGCTGACGCGCAGCTTGTCGCCCAATACACTGAAGGCCACCGCCCGCTTGGTATCGCTGATCGTGCCAGACGGGGCAGGCCCTCGCAGAGGCAGACTCACGCTGTACCCCTTCAACGGCGCCACAGGAAAACGCCGGGCCAGACGCGTAGGCAACAACGCACGCGTTCCCGTTGCGCTGGCCAGAACCACCAGGTCGGCTTCCAACACCTCATCGCGCAGGGCGACACCGCGCACCTTGCCTTGCTGGACGACCAAGCGTTCGGCGACCGCCCCATAGCGGAAAACGACCCCGTTCGCCTGCAGTCGCGACGCCAGATTGCGGGTGAACAGCGCGCAATTTCCGACGCTGGAGTCCGTCGAATAGATGCCCCCCCCATAGCGATAACGGGACTGCGCCAGCAAGGGTTCGATCTGCCTGCACTCCTCCTCGCTGACCGCACGGGCGTCGAAACCCACACGCCGCCGCAGGTCCAGCAGCAGGTTGGCGGACTCCAGCGCCTTGGGGTCTTCGTAAAGATACAACTTCCCGCAATGCTTTCTGTAGTCAAACTCCACCGGCTGACGCCGCAGCAACGCGTCGAGCGCACCCACCGACTCGGCAGCGAGTTGCAGCATTGTTTCGCTATTTCGCACATAAGCTGCCTGCCCGCTGTTCGTGATGAATTTGCTCAGCCACCGCAGATTCTTCAGGACATCCAGAGGGCGCATGCCTGACCCCAACCCTGCCAGGGTTCTTTGCACGAACGATGCGAAAAATCCTGGTGCTCCGAATGGCAGACAGAAGGCGCCGCACAGCTGGCCGGCGTTCCCGGCACTGGTTCCCGCGGCCGCCTCACTGTTGCGTTCGAGCACGGTCACGGCATAACCTCGCTCGCCAAGGGCTTCGGCAGTGACGACGCCCACAACCCCCGCCCCTACCACGACGACTTTACGTTGGCTCATGATCAGCTGATTCTTCCGTAGGCTTAGACGCTCAAATTTGATTCGGCAGGTAGAGCGCGAGCTGGGGGAACATCACCAGCAGATACAGCATGAACAGCATCGCCAACACAAAAGGCACAGCCCCGATGATGATGTCCAGAATGCTGCCCCGCTTCCTGACGCCCTGGACCACATATAAATTCAGGCCCACAGGAGGCGTTATCAGCGCCATCTCGATCAAGATGATGACCACCACGCCAAACCACACCTTGTCGTAGCCTTGCGCGAACACAATGGGCGCCAGCACCGGTAACGTAATGACCATCAGCGACAATGTCTCGATGAACATGCCAAGCAATAAATAGATTGCGAAAACGATCAGCAGGGTTTCCAGAGGGGTGATGTTCAAGCCTGCGAACAACGCCTCTATCTGATCGTTGATACCCAGGGTGGACAATACAAAGTTCAGAAAATACGAAGCGAGCACGATCAGCATGATCATTGCGGTCGTGCGCAGGGTCGCCAGCAACGCATCCATGAACATGGCAATACTGAATGTCCTGGCTGCCACTGCCAGACCCATGGCCGCGATCACTCCTATGGCGGCGGCTTCGGTCGGCGTCGCCAGGCCCGCATAGATCGAGCCCACCACCACGACGAACAGCAATAGCAACGGCAGGAGCCCGATCAGGCCCATTATCCGCGTCCCCCAGCTGTACTTTGCCCGTTGCCCGCTGATGGAGGGGTTGATAACGCTGCAGATGATCACCGCGATGGAGAACAATCCAGCCAGCATCAGCCCGGGAATGACACCGGCCGCGAACAGCTGGGGAATGGAGGTCTCGGTAAATATTCCGTAGATGATGAGGCTGATCGAGGGTGGAATGAGGATTCCCAACGTGCCTCCGGCCGCAACGGCGCCCGCGAAAATGCCCTCGCTGTAGCCCAGCCTGCGCCCTTCCGGCAGCGCGATGGTGCTGATAGTGGCTGCAGTCGCCACGCTGGATCCGCTGGTTGCCGAGAACAGTACCGACGCACCCACGTTGGCGTGGACCAGCCCGCCCGGCAACCACGACAGCCACGAATCCATGACGGTATAGGCTTTGCGCGCGCTCCCACATCGGACCAGGATTTCACCTATCAATACAAACAAGGGAATCGCGATCAGGGTGTAATTTTCTGAATTGGTCCACAACACCTCGCCCGCAGCGAGATAGAACGGAAAATCGGAAAAAAGACCACCCAGCACAAAGGCCAGAACGATGAGGGCGACGGCAACCGGGATCGTCGCCCCCATCATGAGCAGCAAAATAACGATGGCCGCTGTCAACATATTGGCTATTCTCCTGGTGCGCTCAGAAACGCGCGTCTTCGCCGGTGCCGACGTAGCGGACCATACTGGCCCGGTCTCGATGCCGCATCGCCATCACTGCTTTGATCGTAAGCAGCCCTGAACAAACGCACAGCCAAAGGAAACCCAACGCCCAGCTTCCCTGCGGCATCCACATAGGAAGCCTGAGCGTGGTGTTTGAAACGGAATCAAACTCCAGCGATTCCAGTGTCATGGCGATGCTGCTCCAGGCAAGAAACGCAGCGACCAGAAAGAACAGGAAAATCGACAGCACATCCAGGGCATTCTTGGTCGAGTCAGACCGTTTGGTATACAGAAAATCTATTCGTATATGACTCTTCTGCAGCAGCGCATAGCTGCATGCCCACGAGATGACGCTCGCCATGACATAACCCGAGTACTCCACCGAGAAACTGGTGGCAAACCCGTTGTATCGCGCCACCACTTCGATCACGATGGCAAATATGGCGATCACGAACAGCAGCGCGAAAACCTGCACCACGCGTAAACTGATAGTTTCCGCCACCTTGATTGCCCGGCCGACCCTGTCCAATCCAGACGCTTGTTCCATTCCTCCCCCTATTGCCGTGCGTTATGGTTTTGCCGGGCCGGTGTAACTCAATCCGGTGTACTCACCGATGGTGCTGTTCCAGGCGTCCAGCTGCGACTTCGAGATGCGTCGTGCCCAGCCGGGGATGATTTTTTCCTGGAGGATCTTCTTTGACAGCTCGAGATCTTCCGGAAGCACGGGGCTCATCACCATATTCCCGGCTTTGCCATGGGGGCACGATGCACGCCCGGTCAGGCAATCGATGCCCACCTGCGCGTCGGCCTCGGCGCTAGCCAGCGATGGCTCTTCGTATTTTTCTTTGATGCTGGTCAGCAGCGCCTGCTTATCGGCATCGGCCAACGACTTCCATGTCCGGGCGTTGGCTGCCGTCAGGACGTAGCCCCACCCGCCCACCGAAACGGGCAGGAAATGCGACGTCACTTCATGCCAGCCCACTGAATAAGCCGACAAAATGCCGGTAGTGGCGCAGTCCAGCGCCTTGCGCTCCAGCGCCGCGGTGACTTCGCCGAAAGGCATATTGATGGGCGACGCCCCGAGCGCCTCGACAAACTCAGCCGAGGTCCCCCCGGGCACGCGTATCCGTTTCCCTTTCAAGTCCGACAATTGCTTGATCGGGAAATTACAGAAAATCGCTTGTTGCGGAAACCGGCTGATCGCCAGAAGCTTTGCGCCCCGGAAACGCTCTTGCATGATGCGCTCGAGTTCCGGCCGGTATCGCGCAATGATCTCACGTGACGCCTCGGGTGTGCTGACCAGCATCGGCAAATCCACGCCTTCAAGCTCGGGCGCGGAACCGATGGCATAAGCCGACATCGTGGATGCCACGTCGAACATCCCTTGGCTCAACATGCGGAAAATCTCGCTGCCGTTCAGGCCCATCTGGTCGAAGCTGGTGACGCTGACGTCCAGATCGCGACCCAGAATCTCTTTCCCGGATGACCAGTAAGGCTTCTCGAAGTCCTGGTACAGGTTGATGCTGCTCCAGGTTCCCACATAGCGCAGCTTGTCGGGCGCCGCCTGAACCTGGGCGGCCGCCATACCCGCCATTGCTACCAAGCCCGCGATTACTGTTTTCCTCAAACCCATGATTGTCTCCTCCTGTGTTGCATTTACTTCGATCGAAGCTGAAATGTCCTGGCGTAATCGATCTCGAACCCCGCCATTGCCTGCTTCACGGCGACTTTATAAACGGACTCCGCGCTTTCCGCAGATACCCGCCCGAGACGCACGTCTTCAAGTACCAAGTCAACGGCCCTTTCGTGAGGGGCACCGTATCCTCCGCCACTCGCCATATCATGGATGAACATGTCGTCCTTGTAGACGGATATCGGTTCTTTCAGCATGACGGGCAATATCTGTTCATCGCCATTGGCACGCCTGAGAACGTTCATCGACGGACGACCGCTCAAGCCCCCGAACAGTCCATGCGGCGGGTGGTCTCTTTTGTCTGACCGCACGTTCAGCGTGGCCGTATCGGCCAGGAACCGGTACGAACGGCGTATGGCCATACCGCCACGGTGCCGACCTGGCCCGCCGCTGTCCGGGATGTAGCCATATTCTTCGATACGGATCGGGTACGTCTGTTCGATCATTTCAACCGGAACGTTCGACTGATTGGCCCCGATGTGGGCCACCCCTTCCTGCCCATCGCTCAAAGCCGTCCCGCCATTCGTACCCATCAGCGTCTCGCAAAAAATCAGCGCCTTGCCATCGACATACGTCGAAATGGTCGGCAAGGTCGAACCACCCGAGCCGTCGGCAGCCACCTTTTCTGGCAGCGCCTGAGACAACGCGCCGAAAAGGCAGTCAATCTGGCGATAGCCCGTAATGCCCCGGGCCCCGCAAGCGGCAGGAGGCAGAGGGCGAACCACGGTTCCCTCCGGTGCAGCGACCTCGATGGCTCGGGTGTATCCATGGCAGTTCGGAATATCCGAGGCCATGACCGATCGAATGGCCGCGTATGCGCACGCTTTGCTGAACGGGAACGGCGAATTGATTCCCCCCGCCACCTGGGCGGAGGATCCAGACCAATCCACTTTGATGCGGTTGCCGGCTACCGTTACCGCGACCTTCAGCGTAACGGGCTCGGGATTGTCGCCGATACCGTCGATATGGTCCGTGAATTGGTATTCGCCATCCGGAATCTCGAGCAGCTCGGCCTCGATCAACGCCTGAGCATAGTTGTGAAGATCGTCAAACACCTGGTCCAGATCCGAGGCGCCATAGCGCTCGCACAGTCGCTTGAAGGACTTGTCTGCCGTATGGCAGGCGGCGACCTGAGCCTCCAGGTCACCAATCACCCATTCAGGCGTGCGCACGTTCAGCTTGATGATGTCGATCAGCGTCTGGTTCCGGACGCCTGCGGCATACAGCTTCAGAATGGGAATGCGCAGCCCTTCCTGCCAGATCTCGCTGGCGCCCAGTGCATTCGAACCCGCCACGATGCCGCCGACATCGGAGTGATGCGCCAATGTAGCTGCCCACCCCAACAACGAACCCTCGAAATAGACCGGCTTGACGATATAAATGTCGGGAAGATGTTGCCCTGCGGCCGCGTACGGATCGTTCATGATGAACACATCACCATCGCGAAGTTCGGCTGATTCGGTGCGTATCAACAGCTCCAGCGCATCTTCGAATGCCCCCATGTGCATCGGCGTGCACAAACCCTGCGCCAAAGTGCGGCCCTGCCTGTCGCAAATCGCCGTTGAGAAATCAAGGCTGTCGCGGACAATGTTTGAATAGCCGGTACGAATGATGGTTAAGGTCAACTCCTCGGCAATCATTTCCAATGCGTTGCGGATGACCTCGAGCTTGAAGTGCTCAGTGCGCATGATCAGTGTTCTCCGTCGAGATCGATAACAATATTGCCAATATCATCAAGCGAAACTGACGAGCCGGGCGGAATGACGGTTGTTCCCTCATACTCTTCAACAATCATGGGCCCGGTGAATTTTTTGCCGCGCAGATAGGCACGATTGACCACGGGCGCCTCGCTGTCGAGACCCTTGCCGAAGTACACCCGCCGGCTGCCCAGCAACTGGCCATCTTCCAGCTTCATCCGCAATGACGATGGGGCAGAGTAAGTGTCGTCGCTGACGGTCATACGGAGAGCCACTATTTCCACTTCCGAGGAAGGGTCCGGTTTGTGGCAATACCTCACCTCGTACTCGTCAATGAACCTTGCAACGATGTCCGGTACACAGTCGTGCGAGAAAGACGGCCGTCCAAGATCGACCGTGATTTCGAAGGCCTGGCCGCGTGCGCGCAGATCGAGCTGCATGAAGCAGGACGTCTGTTGCAGCGAGCGGCCCAGCAGGTCGGCGCCCCTGCGATGCAGGTCCGCGTAGATATCCTGCACCCGGCCTTCTTCTGCCGTGCGCAGCGACACCAGATAGGCGGACGCCAGCGTCACCTTGCATTCTGCGACGGTCAAACCCACCGCGCTGAATACGCCCGCGCAGACCGGCACGATGACTCGCTTGATGCCCAGGCTGCGAGCAATGCCGGTTCCGTGGATACCGCCATTTCCGCCGAACGCAATCATCGTGAAGTCGCGCGGGTCGCGGCCCCGATAGGTCGTGACCGCCTTGATGGCCTTGACCATTTTTTCATTGGCCAGCATGTGGACGCCATAAGCGGCTTCCTCCACAGAGTTGAGCCCCAGTTCGACCATGATCTTGTCTGTAATGCAGCGGTACGACAGCTGCCGATCGATCTTTACCGTACCGCCGGCCAGATGGTGGGGATTCAGGTAGCCCAGCAGTACATTGGCGTCGGTAACGGTGGCATACGAGTCCTGCAAGCCATAGCAGGCCGGGCCCGGATGAGCGCCGGCACTTTCGGGTCCGATCTTCAGACCGCCTGCCTTGTCGATAGAAACGATAGACCCGCCGCCTGCGCCCACCTCGGCAATATTGATCACCGGCAGCCGTAACGAGTAGCCGCCCCCTCCGGCGATGGTTCCCGAGTTGCTCATCGACGAGCCCACTTCGTAGTCTTCCGAATACGTCAGCCGACCCTTCTCGATCATCGAGGCCTTGGCCGTTGTTCCGCCCATATCGAAGGTGATGACATTGGGCTCATTCAACTTCTCCGCTACGTACTGCGCGCCGATCACGCCGGCGGCGGGACCGCACTCCACGATCTGCGCGGGCAGTACTTTGACGGCCTCGCTATGCAATTGACCGCCCGAAGATTGCATGACATACACGGGAGCCTTACTGCCCATTCTGTGCAGCTCGCGGTCCAGGCCATCCAGGTATTTTTTCACCACCGGACCGACGTAGGCGTTGACGACGGTAGTCGACGTTCTTTCGTATTCGCGGATTTGCGGCAAGACATCCACCGACAAGGTGATGAACGCATCGGGCAGCGCACGGCGCAGGATATCGCCGATCAGGCGTTCATGCCTGTCGTTGACATAAGAGTGCAGCAGGCACACCGCAACGGCTTCGATATCGTGGCCCTTCAACTGCTCGGCCAACGCCTCGACTTCCGCGGCCGCCAGCTCACGCACCACCTCACCAGCCGCGCCGATACGCTCAGTCACTTCAAAGCGAAGATCACGCGGACACAGCGGCGCTGGCTTGACATACAGGGGCTCATACAGGCGCGGCACCCTGATCCGCCGAAGCTCAAGAACATCTTTGAAGCCTTGCGTTGTGATCAGCGCAGTGCGGGCACCCTTTCCTTCCAGGATGGCGTTGGTCGCCACGGTGCACCCATGCATCACCTCTGCCAGCTTGCTGATCTGGTAATCGCAGAAGGTGGCCAGCGTCGAGATCCCCCGCGCTACACCTTCCCCATAGTTCTCCGGCATCGACGGCACCTTCGCCGTGTGCAACACGCCATTTTCATCGACGTGCGCAATATCCGTAAATGTGCCGCCTACGTCTGAAGCTACTCGCCAATCCATCTCTCTGCCTTCTAGAAAAATCCGTGGGGAGATTCTAGGAAGGTGGAGCCATAAAAGATAACTGAATGTTTATATCGGGAATGATCGAATATTTTTATGAAGAAGGGAAGATGACACCGGCCCGTTCGCGAGGTCGCTACCAAGAATAAAGGCCTGACCCGGCTAAACCGGTATCAGGCCTTGCGGGGCCAGGCTTATGCCTGGCTGTGGCGCCGGCGTAGTGCTGTTATTTGCCGACCTGGTCGCCGATGATGCCACCCAGCGCGGCGCCACCGACTGTGCCCAGCACACCGCCGTTACTGATCACCGCGCCGGCGACGCCGCCTATCGCGGCTCCCCCCACGGTGCTTTTCTGACGCTTGTTCATGCCGTCCCAGGACGAACAGCCCGCCATGGTGAACGACAGCAAAACGGCCATGCCGATTTTCGAGAAGGTTCCAGTTTTCATCATGATGAGGCTCCTTAGGTTGTGCCTGGGACAGCGCTGGAAACAGGCGGGGCCAGAATCAGGCACTGCGGCGTCCCTCACAAAAGTTATGCACCTTCAGGATGGCAAAAAGCGCGGCTCGTGACTGTTATCGATGCCCATAAATTGTATCCATGGGTAGGGTACGGGCCGCCACCCCACGGCAGGTGTTGCCCCGAGGCAGCGTTATTTCACTAAACGTAACACGTCTCGGAATCGCGGATGATCGCAGCTTTCCATCCATTCGAACAACGCCATTTCCGCGGTGACCACCGTGGCTCCGGCTGCACGCATGCGACGCATGCCTGCGTGCTGGTCGGAATGCCGCCGCGAACCGACAGCGTCCGACACCAGCACCGCCTGGTAGCCCAGCTCGCGCAGCCCCACGATGGTCTGCAGGACACAGACGTGAGCTTCCCATCCCACTACGAGCACGGTGCGCCGCGCGGACGGCAGCCAGGCGTCGAAGCCGGGTTCGCGCACGGCCGAAAAATGGCGCTTGTGAAAAACGGATTGGACCGACTCGCGCAGCGGCGCGATGGTGGGCCCCAGCCCCGCCGCGTTCTGCTCGGTGGCCACCACGGGCACATCCAGCAGGCGCGCGCCACGTGCGAGCTTGTCAACGGTGCGGGCAAGCTCGTTGCCTTCGGCAATAGCTGGCATCAGACGCTCTTGCATGTCGACGATCAGCAGGGTCGAATCAGCGGCTTGCAGCAACATGGGCAGTCTCGCAGTAAAGAATGATCCCTGGCACGATGGCCAGGGATCACGGGGTTACTTCAGCGCCTTGTAGCGCAGGCGGCGAGGCTTGGCGCCCTCTTCGCCCAGCCGGCGCTTCTTGTCGGCTTCATATTCCTGGTAATTGCCATCGAAGAACACCACCTGCGAATCGCCTTCGAAGGCCAGTATGTGCGTGGCGATACGATCCAGGAACCACCGATCGTGGCTGATCACCATGACGCTACCCGGAAACTCGAGCAGGGCATCTTCGAGCGCGCGCAGGGTTTCCACGTCGAGGTCGTTGGACGGTTCGTCGAGCAGCAGCACGTTGCCGCCGGCAATCAGGGTCTTGGCCAGATGCAAGCGCCCGCGCTCACCCCCGGAAAGCTGGCCGACGATCTTGTTCTGGTCGGCGCCCTTGAAGTTGAAGCGGCCCAGATAGGCGCGCGACGACATCTCGAACTTGCCGACCGTCAGCACGTCGGCCCCGTCGGACACGGCGTCGAAAACCGTCTTGTTGTCTTGCAGCGAATCGCGCGCTTGATCGACAAAAGCCAGCTTGACCGTCTGGCCGATGGAGATGCTGCCCGAGTCCGGCTGTTCGCGGCCGGCGATCATGCGGAATAATGTGGACTTACCCGCACCGTTGGCGCCGATAATGCCCACGATCGCGCCCGCCGGGATCTTGAAGCTGAGGTTGTCGATCAGCAGGCGGTCACCATAGGCCTTGCTGACATTGGTGAACTCGATGACCTCGTTGCCCAGGCGCTCGCCCACCGGAATGAAGATTTCCTGGGTCTCATTGCGCTTCTGGTATTCGTGCGAGGACAGCTCTTCGAAGCGCGACAGGCGCGCCTTGGCCTTGGCCTGGCGTCCTTTGGGATTCTGCCGCACCCATTCCAGTTCTTTCTTGATGGTCTTCTGGCGTGCCGATTCGGACGCCTCTTCCTGCTTCAGGCGCGCCTCTTTCTGTTCGAGCCAGGAACTGTAGTTGCCCTTCCAGGGAATGCCGTGGCCGCGGTCGAGTTCCAGGATCCATTCGGCCGCATTGTCGAGGAAATAGCGGTCGTGGGTGACGCCCACCACGGTGCCCGGGAATTTGTGCAGGAACTGTTCGAGCCACTCTACGCTTTCGGCATCCAGGTGGTTGGTGGGTTCGTCGAGCAGCAGCATGTCGGGCTTGGACAACAGCAGGCGGCACAATGCCACGCGCCGCTTCTCACCGCCGGACAGATTGCCGACGACGGCATCCCAGGGTGGCAGGCGCAGCGCATCGGCGGCAATTTCCATCTGGTGCTCGATATCGTCGGCGCCACTGGATGCAGCAGCCGCGATCACCGCCTCGAGCTCTGCCTGCTCGGCCGCCAGGGCGTCGAAATCGGCATCGGGCTCGGCATAGGCGGCATACACCTCGTCGAGACGCTTCTTGGCCTGCACGACCGCGCCCAGCCCCTCTTCGACTGACTGGCGAACCGTGTGCGCAGGGTCGAGCTGCGGCTCTTGCGGCAGGTAGCCGATATTCAGCCCCGGCATGGGCGTGGCTTCGCCTTCGATGTCCTTGTCGACGCCCGCCATGATCTTCAGCAACGTCGACTTGCCCGAGCCGTTCAGGCCCAGTACGCCGATCTTGGCGCCGGGGAAAAACGAAAGGGAAATGTCGCGCAGGATCTGCCGCTTGGGCGGCACGATCTTGCCGACGCGGTTCATGGTGTAGACGTATTGGGCCATGTGCTCGTATGCAATAAACAAATTCAGAGGGAAGCAATGATTGTAGGCCGGAACTGCCTACGTGGCCCGTCCCGCGCGGCGCGGACGCCATTGCGCCAGGCTGACGCCGGCCAGGGCCATCAGTCCGCCTGTCACGTGGTAGATGTGTGGCACTTCGCCCAGCGTGAACGCGGCCAGGACCACGGTGCCTACCGGCATCAGGTTCAGGAAAATGCTGGCGCGGTTGGGCCCCAGGTAACGCACTCCCTGCATCCAGAGATACGGCGCGAACAGCGATGGAAAAATCGCGGCGTACAGCACAAGCGGCACATTCGCGGCGTTCAGAGGTGAACTGGGCGCCAGCAGGAACGAAGGCAGCTGCAGCAGAATGCCGAACAGAATCTGCAGATAAAGGGACTGCCACACACCCACCGCCATGGACCAGCGGCGCAACAGCACGCCATACAGGGCGTACGACAACGCCGCCAGGCCCATCAGCCCGTCGCCCACGCTACCCCCCACTGACAGCAGGCGCGATGGATCGCCCTCGCCCAGCAGCACGCCCAGGCCGGCCAGGGACAGCGCGCCGCCCGCGACGGCCGTGAATGCGGGGCGTTCGCGCAGCACGATGCAGCCCAGGATGATGGTCAGCAGCGGCACCATCGCGGTGATGATGCCCATGTTGGTGGCGGTGGTGGTGGCGGCCGCCACATACATCAGGCCCTGGTACATGGCCGTGCCCAGCGCGCCCAGTACGGCGAGTTTGCCGAGGTGGGGGGCAATCGCGCGGCGCTCGCGCACAACACGGGGCAGCACGAAGGGAGTCAGCACCACGGCGGCCAGCACCCACCGGTAAAAACCTATGACCGCCGGCTCGATCACGCTTGCCGCCATTTTGGTCACCACCATGTTCAGGGACCAGATCAGCGCCGCAGCCAGGGGATACAGCATGTGGCGGGCAGACGGCGCGGGAAGTGCAGCGGGCATGGCGGTGAGGGGCGATCCAAAGTGGCGATATTAGCGCCTGTGCGGTCCGGCGCCGGCGAAGGCGCCCGAAAACGCGCGACAATGTGGGTTTTGCCGCCGCCCGCGCGTGCGGCCGCGCCAACCAGGAACGCACCTCATGTCTGCCTCTGCCCAACCGCCCGCCAACCTGACCCGCTTCAGTCCGCAAGAACTCGACATGCTGGCCAAGACGGCCGATGCGCTGAGCGCTTATCTCGGCAAGCCCGTGCTGGCCGAGGTGGTGCAGGGCGAAGAAGGCACCGAGTGGGCCACTTTTGGTGTGCCCGTGGCGCAGGGGGCGCCCGCCGACGATCAGCCCCACGTGCAGATGGGCGGTGCCGGGGCACGCCTGCTGGGCAATCGCGGCGGACTCGACCCGGCCGACGATGATACTTACGACTGCCTCTATCTCTGGGCGGTGCAGATCACGCTCAACGAAGGCGAGCGTTTCGTGAAACTCGACCAGGCGGGCGATGAAGCCGCATGGTCTGACGACCTCGCCGACGTGCTGCCCTTCGCGCTCGGCGATGAGCCGCTGCCCGACCCCGACGACGACGACGACGAAGATGACGATGAGGACGACGATCAATACGACGCGGCGTTGCCGCGCTGATGCGCGGCGCCGCTAGGCCAGGCCGCGCCGCCGGTCGCGGCGATGCAGCAAGTACCCTAGCGGCCACATGAGCAGCACCAGCGCCCGCGCGGCGGGATGAGTCAGCCTGTAGGCCTGTACCGCCGTCGGCAACCCTGAGTATTCCAGGTCGAGCCTGAACCGGGTGTAGCGCGCCGCAGCCATCATGAAGTCTTTGGGCCTGAACCGGAACCAGTCCATATGGTGCTGCAGTATGTTCCAGGCCAGCAGATACAACCCCTGGGCGTTGTTGCGCACAGAAACCGCTCCTCGGCTCAGGCCGTCGGCGCTGGGGTGGTAAATGCGCACCACCTGGTTGATGCAGCGGTTCTGGTACCCGGCGCGCGCCATGGCCCACCAGATCAGGCTTTCGGGCACAAAGCCCGCCACGTTTTCGGGAAACGGGAACCGGCGCAGCACGTCGGTGCGCATGCTGCCGAATTTCTCGCCCTTGATGCGGTGGCGGAAATACATCTCGACTGCGCTCGCATCGAAGACATCCTGGGGAAAGCGGTCTCCCACGATGGTGCCATCGGGCCGAGCGCACAGGCCGGTCACTCCCACATAGCCTTCGCGCTGCTCGATGGGGATGGCTTCCCAGGCCTCTTGCAATATGCCCAGCGCATCAGGCGGGATTTCATCATCGCTGTCCAGCGTGATGATGAAATCTCCTCTGGCCTCGCGCACGCCGCGATTGAAGGCGGTTTTCTTGTGCTGATTCTTCTGCCACACATAGCGTATGGGGAACGCCGACTGCGCCTGCCAGGCCAGCACGGCTTCGTGGGTCCGGTCGGTCGAACCGTCGTCGACCACCAGCCATTCGAAGTCCCGACAGGTCTGCAGTCGTAGGGATTCATACACACGGTATAGCGTGGCCGCCCGGTTATAGGTGGGCGTCAGTACCGTGAACGTGTAATGCGGTTCACTCATGCGGGGGGCCGATACGCGACAAGGCTGAGCCGATAATTGCTTACGGGTAAAAACTGGGCTCCAGTTTATGAGATATGCGCACTTCGCAGGCGTTCGCGCACGGCCATTTTGAAATTAAGTTTGTCTGCTCTTTCCATATTTATACCTACCTGGCTCGCTGCGCGAGCCCGTCATAAACACGGCGGCCCCGGCCCCGCAGCGCACCATGGATCCCGGCCCGCCGCGCTACCCGGGTAAACTTGCGGCACATCCGGGATATCCATGGACCCCTCCACCATCCAGCTGAACGACATCGCGCTGTTCGTCGAAGTCGCGAGACGCAAGAGTTTCAGCCTGGCCGCCCGCGCGCTGGCCATGCCCACTTCTACCCTGTCGCGGCGCATCGGGCAGCTGGAACGAACGATCGGCCTGCGGCTCATCAACCGCAATACGCGCCGCCTGGAACTGACCGACGCGGGCGCGGCTTACTTGCGCCGCTGTGAAGCGCTGGTCGATGAAGCACGGCTTGCCCACGAGCAATTGCTGGCCTTGTCGTCGCGCCCGCAGGGCCGTCTGAGCATCTCTATTCCCTACAGCATGGCCATCTGGCTGCTGCCGGAAGCGCTGAAAGCCTTTACCGAACAATATCCCGACCTGGAATGCGAGTTCGACCTGAACCTGAAGCCGGTTGAGAATTCGCAGGGCGCGCCGTTCGACTTGACGCTGCGCTTCGGCCGATCTCAAGTCGCCGCGGAGCTCGTCACCACGCCCACGCTGGTACAGGAAGTCACAAGCCTGGATATCCATCTGTATGCGTCGGCCAGCTATCTGCAGGCGCACGGCGAACCCCGACAACCGGCCGACCTGATCGACCACGAATGCCTGCGCACCACGATAGACGCCGAACATTCGGTGTGGATGCTGCAGAACGGCGAGCGTGTCGAGCAGGTGCCGGTGCACGGCGCGATCGCGGGCAACAACATCAGCGTGATGGGCACATTGTCGGGCCTGGGCCTGGGCATCACGCGCCTGCCCAACTGCCGGGCGCTGGCTCCGATTATCGAGCGCAACAATCTGCGGCGGGTGCTGCCCGGATGGACCACCGATCCCCTGCCGGTGTATGCGATATTTCCGTCCGCGGTGCTGCCCGCCAAGACCCGCGTGTTCCTGGAATTCCTGCGCCCCTGGCTCGACCCCGCGACTTGAATGGGCCTGCTCGTGTGCAGCGCGCATAAAAAAACCGCCGGCAGACCGGCGGTTTTTTTGCATCAGGCAGCGTTTACACGCGCTTGATTTTTTCCAGCATCTTGAAAACGCCCTTGGGCGAGTTGACGAACAGGCGCTTGAACGCCTTGCCCAGGCAACGGCGTTCCAGGGTGTTGCGACGCACGCGTTTGCGCTCAGCCATGATGGTTCTCCGGTAAGGTTCGATGGTGCCCAAACCCGCCCGACTAGTCCGGCATGAATCCGGACACGAGGCTGGCGGCAAAAACTGGGTTAACTCGGTATTCTAGCCCGAAACATCCTGCCCCGCCAAACCGCTAGTCCGCGCGGTCGTCCTGCGACAGGAAGGCCACGACGGCAGCTCTGTCCGGAAGCGGACCCACGGCCCCGTAACCCGTGGTGGAAAGAGCCGCCGCGGCATTGGCATAGCGCACGGCGGCCAGCCAATCATCGCCGGCGCAGCGCCGCGCCAACAGATTGCCGGCAAAGCAATCTCCCGCGCCGGTGGCGTCCACCGCCTGCACGACCCGTCCGGGCACCGGGGTGCGCGATTGCCCATCGTCGATCAGCGCGCCGTCTTTGCCCAGCTTCAGCACGACGACGCCCGGCGCGCCGGCCGCGCGTATCCAGTCCAGCGTGCGGCCGGGATCGTCATGACCGGTCAGGTGGCGCATGTCGTCGAGGCTGGGCAAAAAGAGGTCAGCCTGAGCGAGCGCCTCGCGCAATATGGCGCGCGCACGGGAAACGGGCCAGAGGCGAAGGCGCAGGTTCGAATCCAGGCTTACCTGGCCGCCCGCCTGGTGCGTGCGTTCGATGGCGGCGAACACGGTATCGCATGCGCTGGCGCTGATGGCCAGGCTGATGCCCGACACATGCAGGTAGCGGGTGCTGGCCAGCGGCCCGCCGTCGAGATCAGACGGCTGCATGCGGCTGGCGGCGGAGTCGCGGCGCAGATAGGTGAATGCATGGCCGTCGGGGCCATGCTGCACAAAGTACACGCCGGTATGGCCGTCGGCATCGAGCCGAACCCCCGACGTGTCGACCCGCTCATTGCGCAACAGCTGCACCACCTGCTCGCCAAAGGCATCGTTGCCCACGCGCGTCAGGTAGGCGCAACGCGCGCCCTGGCGCGCCGCCGCGATGACGGCGTTGGACGTGTCGCCGCCAAAGCCCTGCAGGTATTGGGGCTCGCCGGCGCGCGTCTGGTTGAACTCGACCAGCGGTTCGCCAAGGGCCACGACATCGAATTCAACCATGGGCAGCCTCGCGGGTCTGCATGATCTGGCGCACCAGCGCGCCGGTATCGCGTGCGGCGAACGCGGCCTTGTCGTAGAGATTGCTGCCGATACCGACCAGACCGGCGCCGGCGGCGAAATAGTCGGCCATGTTCTGCTGAGTGACCCCGCCCGTGGGGCAGAACACGACATCGGGAAACACTGACTTCAAGGCCGCAAGGTGACGCGGCCCGCCCGTTTCAGCGGGAAAGATTTTCACAATGTCGGCGCCCGCCTGACGCGCGGCCAGCACTTCGGTGGGCGTGAAGGCGCCCAGCAGGCAGAGCGCGCCCGCAGCATGCGCCATTTCGCCGATGCCTTGAACCACGGCGGGCGCCACCAGGAAGTCAGCTCCCGCGACCAGGGCTTCGCGCGCCTGGGACTCATCGAGCACGGTGCCCACACCCAGTGTGATCGCATCGCCATGCCGATCGCGCAGCGCGCGCACCAGATCAGTGACACCGGGGATGGTCCAGGTGAGTTCAAGTGTGCGGCATCCTGCCTGCACGGCAATTTCGGCCGCGTAGCCCGCCGTGGCCGCATCGGCGTAGCGCAGCACGGGCACGACGCGATCGGCCAGCAGGCGCGCCATCGGGGTGGGATCAGGTGTAGGGTTCATGGCGTATCGCAGAAGAGTCAGGATAGGGGGTCGGACAGCGCAGGGGGCACGCCCGCCAAGCGCGGGGCGGCCGCCTCGCGCATGCGCAGCAATGCCTGGATGCAGGCGGATGCCGCCACGGGCGGGTCGCGGAAGAGCAGCGTACTGACACTGACGCCGGCGACTGCCTTGCCGCCGGCATCGCACAGCGCCACGCCATAACAGACGATACCGGGCTCGTTTTCTTCATTATCCACTGCATAGCCCGCCTGGCGCACCTGCGCGAGCTCATCAAGCAGGGCCTGCGCCGAGGTGATGGTGGAGGGAGTCAGGCGTGGCATGGGAAGCCGCGTCAGCCGGGTATCGAGTTCTGGCGGCGGCAGCGTGGCCAGGCAGGCTTTGCCTACCGCGCTGCTGTGCATCGGCAACTGGCCGCCTATGCGGGACGCCATGCGAACGGCGCCCGGGCCATCGAGTTTCTCGACATAGACCATCACATCGCCCATCGGCACCGCAAGATGCACGGTTTGCCCGGTACTGTCGCGCAAGTCCTGCAGATGCGGCAAGAGGCGCTCGCGGATGTCGAAACGGGACCAGCTGCGGCTGGCCAGGCGAAGCAGGCCCGGCCCCAGGCAGTACGTGCCGCCGGGCTGGCCCGCGACCATCCCGTGTTCGAGCAGGCCCGCCACAATACGGTACACAGTCGGCCGCGGGTAACCGCTGCGCGCGGCCAGTTCTGCAATGCCGGGCGGCTGCGCCGCATCGGCCACCAGCTGCAGCACGTGCATGAATTTACCGAAGGCAGCCGTTCCGGCGACGGAGGCCGCGGCGGGCATGGCCTTTGCGGAACGTTCAGGCATAGGTTCGTCTATATTATGGACAAAATTTCATAATATAGACATTATCTCCGGGCCCGAGGCGCCTGTCCAGGCGCGCTACCGAGAATTTTCGGAATCTGAGATACTGTTTATATATACAGATATCTTCAGCGATATGCTGTCGCCTTCGGCAAGACCGACCGTCCACGCTACCCCACCTCCGTCATGAGCTCGCATATCCGCATCGTTGGCGCACGCCAGAACAACCTGAAGAACCTGGACCTGACTCTCGCCACCGGCGAACTGGTGGTCATCACCGGCGTGTCCGGGTCGGGCAAGAGTTCGCTGGCCTTCGATACCTTGTATGCCGAAGGCCAACGGCGCTACGTTGAGACGTTCTCGCCGTACGCGCGCCAGTTCCTGGACCGCATGGACAAACCCCAGGTCGACCGCATCGAAGGCATCCTGCCGGCCATCGCCATCGACCAGACCAACCCTGTGCGCAGTTCGCGCAGCACGGTTGGCACCATGACCGAGCTCAACGACCACCTGAAGCTGTTGTATGCGCGCGGCGCCAAGCTGTATTGCCGTGGTTGCGGCAAACTGGTGCGGCGCGATTCGCCGGAATCGATTGCAGCGTCGCTGGCCCTGCGGGCCCCGGCGGCCGGCGACCCCCGCCTCGTCGTGACGTTCCCCATCGCCGTGCCGGCCAATTTCACTGAAGAGGAAGTACGCGGATTCCTGGAGCAGCAGGGCTATACCCGGGTGCACCGCGAAGAAACCGGGCGCGCACGCGCAACGGCCTCGCAAAGCGCCAAGGCCAAAGGCAAAGGCAAAGGCAAATCCGTCGGCACGGCCGACGACGGCGACCGGCGCATCCTGCACGTGGTGCAGGACCGTTTCCGTCATGCGGGCAGCGAACCCGAGCGGGTGATGGAAGCGCTGGACACGGCCCTGCGCATGGGGGGCGGCCACCTTGCCGTGCACGCCCTCGACGACGACGGCGCCGACGCGCAGGTCTGGAAATACAGCAATCGCCTGCATTGCGCCGACTGCGATATCGAGTACACCGACCCGCTGCCCAGCAGCTTTTCGTTCAACTCGCCGCTCGGAGCGTGCGAAAGCTGCCGCGGATTCGGGCGCGTCATCGGCATCGATTACGGCCTGGTGATTCCCGACGAGAGCAAAACGTTGCGCGAAGGCGCCATCAAGCCTTGGCAGACCCCTTCGTACAAAGAATGCCAGGATGACATGGCCAAGTACGCGCCGCGCGCTGGCGTACCCATGACAGTGCCCTGGAAGGCATTGACGGACGAGCAGCGCCACTGGGTGCTGCACGGCGACCCCGACTGGAAAGGCGGCAACCAGGCATGGAAGACGCAGTGGTACGGCGTGCATCGCTTCTTTGCCTGGCTGGAAAGCCGCGCGTACAAGATGCACGTGCGCGTGCTGCTGTCGAAGTACCGCAGCTACACGCCCTGCCCCACTTGCAAGGGCGCCCGGCTCAAACCCGATGCCCTGCTCTGGCGGCTGGGCAACGCGCCGGCAGAGGGGCAGGCGGAAGACGGCCGTTATCCGCGCTTCATGCCGGTGGGAGCCACCTGGAGCCGCGACCTGCTGAACACGCTGGACGGGTTGTCCATCCACGACATGATGCTGCTGCCCATCGAACGGGTACGCACATTCTTCGACTCGCTGTCTTTCAGCGGGGCGCTGGACGCCGCCACCGACCTGTTGCTGACCGAAGTGCGCGCGCGCCTGAAATTTCTGTGCGATGTGGGACTGGGCTATCTCACACTGGACCGGCAGAGCCGCACCCTGTCGGGTGGCGAAGTGCAGCGCATCAACCTGACCACCGCGCTGGGCACCTCACTGGTCAACACCCTGTTTGTGCTTGACGAACCGTCCATCGGCCTGCACCCCCGCGACATGCACCGGGTGGTCGAAGTCATGCACAGGCTGCGCAACGCCGGCAACACACTGGTGGTGGTTGAGCACGATCCCCAGGTCATGGTGGCCGCGGACCGCATCATCGACATCGGCCCCGGCCCGGGAGAACGCGGCGGGCAGATCGTATTCGACGGCACGCCGGCTCAATTGCGCGCCAGCGCCACCCTGACGGGCGACTACCTGGGCGGCCGCCTGCGGGTCGAGGCGCCGCGCCCCATGCCGGTGGCGGCCAACACGCCGCGCCTGCTGCTCGAAGGCGTGACGGCGCACAATCTGCGCAACGTTTCGGTGGAAATTCCGCTCGGGCGCCTGGTGTGCGTCACCGGCGTGTCGGGCTCGGGAAAATCCACCCTGGTGCAGGACGTGCTGTACCCCGCGCTGCTCAAGTACCAGGGCAAGCCTTCCGAATCGCCCGGGCCATTCGAACGCCTGCTGGGCGCCGAACAGATCGCCGACGTGGTCATGGTAGACCAGACCCCCATCGGCAAGACGGCTCGTTCGAACCCGGCCAGCTACGTCGGCGCCTTCGACGCCATACGCAAGCTGTTCGCCCAGGCGCCGGTGGCCAAAGAGCGCGGCTATACCGCCGGCACCTTCAGCTTCAACAGCGGCGATGGCCGCTGCCCCACCTGCGGCGGCACGGGATTCGAACACGTTGAAATGCAGTTCCTGTCCGACGTGTATTTGCGCTGCCCCGATTGCGACGGCCGGCGCTTCCGCCCGGAGGTCCTGGACGTGCGGGTCGAGCACCTGGGCAAGAGCGCGTCGATCGACCAAGTGCTGGAAATGACGGTCAGCGAGGCGCTGGACTTCTTCAAGGGTCTGCGCGACGTGCAGGCCGGCCTGGCGCCACTGGCCGATGTGGGGCTGGAGTATGTGCGGCTGGGCCAGCCGGTGCCCACGCTGTCGGGCGGCGAGGCGCAACGCCTGAAGCTGGCCGGCCACCTTGCCGAAGCCGCGCGCAGCGGAATCTCGACGGCGCGGGTGGCCAAGAAGGGCAGCCTGTTCCTGTTCGACGAGCCGACCACCGGGCTGCACTTCGATGACGTGGCGCGTCTGATGCGCGCCTTCCGCAAACTGCTGGCCGCGGGCCACACGCTGCTGGTGATCGAACACAATCTGGATGTGATCCGCGCCGCCGACTGGCTGATCGACCTTGGCCCTGAAGGCGGAGACGCCGGCGGGCTGGTGCTGGGCGTGGGTACGCCGCAAGACCTGATGGACAACCCGGCCTCGCATACCGGCGCGGCACTGCGCGACTACGCCATCAGCGTGCTGCCCGGTGATGTGGTGGTCGACAGCGATGCCGATGCCCAGATCGCACGCCAGGCCGGCCTGGCGCCGGTACTGGCCGAGCCGGTAGCCACCTATGACGAGGCCGCCGGCACGCCACTACAATCGGTAGTGCGAGGCCGCCGCGATAGCCAGGCCATCGAGATCCGCAATGCGCGCGAACACAATCTGAAGAACATCAACGTCGAAATTCCACACGACAAGTTCACCGTGATCACGGGCGTCTCAGGCTCGGGCAAATCGACGCTGGCCTTCGACATACTGTTCAACGAAGGGCAGCGCCGATATCTCGAATCGCTCAACGCCTATGCGCGCGCCATCGTGCAGCCGGCCGGCAAGCCCGACGTCGACGCCATATTCGGCATTCCGCCCACGGTGGCCATCGAGCAGCGCACCAGTCGCGGCGGCCGCAAGTCGACGGTGGCCACCATGACGGAAATCCACCACTTTCTGCGCCTGCTGTACGTCAAGCTCGGCACACAGTATTGCCCCGACTGCCAGGTGCCTGTGGAGCCCCAGAACACCGACCAGATCGTGGGGCGCTTGCTGCGCGAGCACAAGGGCCAGCACATCGGCCTGCTGGCCCCGCTGGTCACGGCGCGCAAGGGCTATTACACCGACCTGGCCAAATGGGCGGGCTCCAAGGGATATACGCACCTGCGAGTAGACGGCGCATTCATCCCCGTCAGCCCCTGGCCGCGCCTGGACCGCTACAAAGAACACACTATCGAACTCCCGGTGGCCGACCTGGTGGTCGATCCGGACAACGAAGGCGCGTTGCGCCAGGCAGTCAAGAGCGCGCTCGAGCACGGCCAAGGCGTGCTGAGCATGGTGTGGCCGGTGAACCGGTTGCATGAGGCGCTCGACAGCGAACTGCAGCATCAGCACTTCTCGGTGAAGCGGGCATGCCCTTCGTGCGGCACCAGCTTTCCCGAACCCGATCCGCGCATGTTCTCGTATAACTCCAAGCATGGCTGGTGCACCGGGTGCTTCGGCACCGGCGTGCAATTGCAGGATTTCGATGCCGAGCAGACCGGGGAAGAGAGTGCTTGGAACGCCAGCTATGAAGGCGAGGCCTCGCCTTGCACCATCTGCGACGGACAACGGCTGAACCAGGTCGCACTGTCGGTGCGCTGGCGAGAGCGTTCGATCGCCGAACTGGCCGCCATGCCCGTGTCCGAGGCGCACACCTTCTTCACGGGGCTCGTGGCACGCGGGCGCGAGGCCGAGATCGCCCGCGATATCCTGGCCGAGATACGCGGGCGGCTGAACTTCATGAAAGAGGTGGGCCTGGACTACCTTGCACTGGACCGTGCCGCTCCAACCCTGTCGGGCGGCGAAGCGCAACGCATCCGCCTGGCCGCCCAGTTGGGCTCGAACCTGCAGGGCGTGTGCTACGTGCTGGACGAGCCCACGATCGGCCTGCACCCGCGCGACAACCGCATTCTGCTGGATGCGCTGGCGCGGCTCGAAGGCAACGGCAATACGCTGGTGGTGGTGGAACACGATGACGATACCATCCGGCGCGCGTCGCACGTCATCGACATCGGGCCGGGCGCCGGCGTGCGCGGCGGACGCGTCGTGGCGCAGGGTACGGTGCAGGACCTGATCGCGTCGCCTGAATCCGTGACGGGCCGTTATCTGGCCAAGCCGCTCGCGCATCCGCTGCAGGGACGGCGTGCCATCACAGACGACACGCCCATGATCCAGATTCATGGCGCGCGGCTGCATAATCTGAGGCAGGTCGACGCCCGCATCCCGGTGGGCCGGCTGAGCGTGGTCACGGGCGTATCGGGGTCGGGAAAATCCACGCTGGCGCGCGAAGTGCTGCTCGACAATCTGCTGCAAGCGGTTGCACAGGGCAAGGCGCCGCGCTGGCATGGCTGCGAACGGATCACCGGCTGGGAAACCATAGCCCGCGTACTGGAAGTCGACCAGACTCCCATCGGCAAGACGCCCCGTTCCTGCCCAGCCACCTATATCGGCTTCTGGGACGATGTGCGGCGCCAGTTTGCCGACACGCGCGAAGCGCGCATGCGTGGCTGGGGCGCCGCGCGGTTTTCGTTCAACACCGGAGATGGCCGCTGCCCCATCTGCGAAGGCCAGGGCATGAGGACCATCGAGATGAACTTTCTGCCCGACGTCAAGGTTCCATGCGATGCCTGCAATGGCGCGCGCTTCAATGCCGACACGCTGTCGGTGCAGATGCGCGGCAAGAACGCGGGCGAACTGCTCAGCATGGAAGTCGACGATGCGCTGGCGTATTTCTCGGCGCATCCCAAGATCCACCGTCCGCTGCAGCTCATGCACGACGTGGGGCTGGGCTATCTCACGGTGGGCCAGCCCTCGCCCACGCTGTCGGGCGGCGAGGCACAGCGCATCAAGCTGGTCACCGAACTGTCCAAGGCCCGCCTGACCGAAGGCGTCATCACCACCGGCCGCGCGTCGCGTATCCCGCATACCCTGTATGTGCTGGACGAGCCCACCGTGGGCCTGTCGATGGCCGACGTGGAGAAGCTCATCCATGTCCTGCACCGCCTGGTGGCGGCGGGCAACACGGTTGTCGTCATCGAACACAATCTGGATGTCATAGCCGAAGCCGACTGGCTGCTCGACCTTGGGCCCGAAGGCGGCACGGGCGGTGGAAAGCTGGTCGCTGAAGGCACGCCCGAGCACGTGATGGCATTGCGCGAGACTTCGCATACCGGGCGAGTACTGGCGGAATTCCTGGCGCAGCAGGCCGACGGGGCGGCGATACAGACAAGCTGATGTAAGCTCGCGCTGCGCAGGACGATGCGGGCGGCAGTGCAGTGCGCGCCAGACGCGCCCGCACCGACCGCCCACCGAGGCCTGGTACGCGCATCGCCCAGGCACATCGGCAGGCTCCCCGGCGCCGCGCCCCCGACTCCCAACCGCTGCACCACAACCAGACATCCCATGCACTGCCGTTTTGAAGACCGGCTGGTTGGAAAAGCAATTGCTTTGTCCGACCCGCTGCACCGCATCGAGGCGCGACAGGCCGACCAATTGCCGCTGGCCTACGCCGCCATCGACGCCGCGCGTCGGGCCGGCCACTGGGTGGCCCTGCTGCTCGACTACGAACTTGGGGAATGGCTGTCGCCCGAAACCACATGCGCGCCGCCCGATGGCCCCGCGCCTGCCGCCCGGCCTGACGACACCGCCCGCCTGACCGCGCTGGTCTTCGGCCGCATGGACCTCGAACCGCCCTGGGATGGCGGCCCGTCGCACGGCATGCCCCGAATCCTTTCGTTGCAGCCTCGCCTGACGGAGGCTGACTACCGGCGTCACATCGAATCCGTGCGCGGCCTGATCGAAGCGGGCGAACTGTATCAGCTGAACTACACGCACCCGCTCGACGTGCGTGCCGAGGGCGACGCCAGCCAGCTGTACCGGCAGATCGCGGCGCTGCAACCGGCCGCTCACGCGGCCTACATCGAAGATGCCGACCGCACGGTGCTGTCTTTTTCGCCCGAGCTCTTTGTGCAGCGCACCGGGCCCCTGCTCACCACCCGTCCGATGAAAGGCACCGCACCGCGTCATGCCGACCCCGAACAAGACGAGCGCCTGGGTCTTGAACTGCATGCCAGTGCGAAGAACCGGGCCGAGAACCTGATGATTGTGGACCTGCTGCGCAACGATCTGGGCCGGCTCGCCCAGCCCGGATCGGTGCACGTTCCGGCGCTGTTCACGCTGGAAAAATATCCTACGGTATGGACCATGACGTCCACCGTGACCGCCATGGCGCCGCAAGCCACGCTGTCGCAGGTTCTTCAGGCTCTGTTCCCGTGCGGCTCGGTCACCGGTGCGCCGAAGGTGGCGGCCATGCGCAGGATCCGCCAGCTGGAGCCCTCCCCCCGCGGGCTCTACTGTGGCGCCATCGGGTGGTTGTCGCCTAACGGGGATTTCTCACTCAACGTCGCCATACGCACCCTGGTGCTGGATAAACGGGGCCACGGCGTCTACAGTGTGGGCGGCGGCATCGTGCACGACTCGGATCCCCCGCAGGAATGGCAGGAATGCCTGTGGAAGGCGCGCATTCTGCAGCACGCCATGCAAATGCCGCAATAAGCTGCCGCCGACTTTCCGGAGCCTTGCGCATGTCGCCCGAACTCATCGAAACCCTGCTGGCGCAAGCCGATGGCGAAATCCCGCTGCTCGACAGGCATCTGCGGCGCCTGCAAGAGAGCTGCGTCGCCTTGGGCTACCCCTACGATGGCAGGGCCATCGAACGCGATCTGCGCATGGCCGCCATTTCGCTTGCCACGCCGGGGCCGCACCGGCTGCGCCTGCTGCTGGAACGCACGGGGCGCTGCCACATCCAGGCTGCGCCGCTGCCCCCTCTGCTCGCCGGCCCGCACGTGATGCTGTCCGATCGGCTGCTGGATGCCGATGAACCATTGCTGCGTTACAAGACCACCCAGCGCCCCTGGTACGCCGAAGCCGCGGCCTGGCTGCCCCTGCACCCGGATGTGTTCGATCTCATTTTCCTGAACCAGCGCGGCGAAGTCTGCGAAGGTAGCCGCAGCAACGTGTATGTGCGACAGCATGGCGTCTGGTACACGCCGCCCGTTGAAAGCGGTTGCCTGCCCGGCGTGCTGCGTGCCCAGCTGCTGGAAAGCGGCCATGTGCAGGAACGCGTGCTGACCCTCGACGACCTGCACGCCGCCGAGGCCCTGCGCCTGTCGAACGCCCTGCGAGGGTGGTTCGACGTCAGCCTGCAAAGGGCCTGACCCGGGCCGCAGGCGCCGGCGACGGCGCCTTCACGCCACGCCCACCGTCAGGCCCCCACATACATATAAGGTCTGGCCGGTGATGAAGCCGGCGCGCGCATCCATGAGCATCGCCACCGCATGCGCCACGTCTTCAGGCTGGCCGATGCGCCCCACCGGAACGGAGGCCGCCAATTCGCGCGTGCGCGGGTGTTCGGGCGGATTCGATTGATTGAACAATTCGGTGGCCACGGGTCCCGGCGCCACGGCGTTGACCGTGATGCCCGAGGCGGCCAGCTCGAGCGCCCAGGTACGGGTCATGCCTTCAAGGCCTGCCTTGCTTGCGCCGTAGGCGGTACGCCCCGGTTTGCCCAGCGCCGCACGGCTGCCCACATTGATGACGCGTCCATAACCCTGTTCGCGCATCGCCGGCAACAGTCCCTGCAGCAGCAGCAAGGGGGCCACCAGGTTGACCGCCATCGTGCGATGCATCGCTTCTTCCGATACGGCGTCGATGTCAGCCACCTCGATCATGCCGGCATTGTTCACCAGATGCAGCACGCGATGTTGCACGGCGACATCCGCCACGGCCTCGCGCGTGCGCGCGGGATCGGACAGGTCGACCGATACAAAGGTTTCGCCGGGCAGCACATTCGCGGGCGCGCCCCGGCTGAAATTGATGACGTGGTAGCCATCTTCGAGCAGGCAGGCGGCAATGGCGCGGCCGATTCCGCGGCTGGCGCCCGTGATCAATACAGTAGCTGGGCTGTTCATTGCGCGGCGATGCCCCGTTGCTTGATCAGGCTGCCCCACTGCTCGCGTTCACGCTGTTCAAAGGCCGCGAGATCGGAACCGAACATTTCGCCTGGCCGCGCGCCCATGGCGGCAAACTGCTTGGCCAGCGCGGGCGCCTGCAGACCGCTGCGCGCCGCGGCGATCAACTTGTCTATCACCGGCTGCGGCGTGCCGCGAGGTGCATACAGCGCGAACCACGCCGTCACGTCAAAGCCCGGCAGGCCGGCTTCATCGAACGTGGGCAGGTCGGGCACCGAGGGATCACGCTGCGACGAGGTCAGGGCGATGCCGCGCACGCGCGAGCCGTCCTTGATCTGGGCCAGCGCACCGGGCAAGTTGTCGAACAGCAGATCCACCTGCCCCCCGGCCACGGCAGGCAGCGATGCCGACGTGCCCTTGAACGGCACGTGCAGCAGCTCGATACCCGCCACCGCCTCGAAATAGGCGCCGGTCAGATGGACCGAAGACCCGACGCCCGGAGACGCGTAGGTCAGCTTCTGGTCTTTGCGGGCCTTCGCGGCGGCGATGACGTTCGCCAGCGATTTATAGGGCGAATCGGTACGGACCGCCAGCACGTTCGGCGTGGTGGACACCAGCGCGATAGGCACCAGGTCCTGCGCGGGATCGAACGGCATGCTGGCGTACAGGAACTGGTTGATACTCTGCGTGCCGATGGTGCCAAGGCCCAGGGTATAGCCGTCGGGCGTGCTGCGCGCGACGTAGGCCATGCCCACGTTGCCGCCCGCCCCCGGCCGGTTTTCCACCAGCACGGTTTGCTTCAGGCCCGGTTCCATGGCGTGCGCAATGGCCCGCCCGAAAATGTCCGCCGCTCCGCCGGGCGGATATGGCACCACCACCGTGACGGCGTGATCGGGATAGGCCTTGGCGGCCTGCGAAACCGGCGCCGATGCAAGGGTCAGGGCGACGGCGGCAAACAAGCTTTGAACAAGAAGCGGCACACGAACACGCATGGGAGTGTCTCCTGGAGGGCCGCCCGCATGCGGGCGGATGCAGATACCCGCGCGAGCACGCCGGTCTGCTTGTCTCTGTTGTGGCTTTTCAATAAAGTACTTAAATACGTACTTTCATCATATAACCACAACAATGTTCCCGCTCACAACACCCTGCTCTGCCGCCGATACCTTCGCCGACCGCCTCGCCGACCTGGCGCGCCGCCAACCGCAAGCCGTTGCGCTGTACGACCGCGGCCAGGCGCTGACCACCGCCGAGCTCGCGGCGGCCGTGGACCGCATGGCCGCGGGCCTGTCACAGGCCGGCGTAGGGCCGGGAAGCCGCGTGGCCCTGTGGCTGCCGAACTGCGCCGAATGGGTCATCACCTTCCTGGCCTGCGCGCACCTGGGCGCGCTGGTGCTGGCTGTCAACACGCGTTTCCGCGCGACCGAAGTGGCCGATATTCTGGGGCGCGGCCGTGCACAGTGGCTGGTGTATTGGCCGGGCTTCAAGGGCATCGACTTCGCCGCCATACTCGACGACGTGCCCGATGCCGCCCTGCAGCCTCTGATCGGCGCCATCGCCCTCGGCGTGTCAGGCGCTCGCCCGGCGAAGCTGCGTGACCGCATCGTGTTGAACTGGCACGACCTCGCCGCCGGCGCGGCGCCCCCTGTACCGGCGGCCACCGAAGACGAGGGCGTGCTTTGCTTCACGACGTCGGGAACCACCTCGCTGCCCAAGTTCGTGCTGCATGACCAGCGTACGCTGCTGCGCCACGGCGATGCCATCGCCCATGCGTATGGCTACGGGCACGACACCTGCGTGCTGGCCGCCGCTCCCTTCTGCGGCGCATTCGGCTTTGCCATGCTGGTGGGGGGGCTCGCGCGCGGCGTGCCGGTGGTATGCGAACCTGTCTACGACACCGGTAATACTGTGCAGGCGATCCGGCGGCACGCCGTGACCCATGCCTATGCCAACAATGAGGCCCTGGTGCAATTGTTCCAGGCCGGGCAACCGGGCGACTTCGATTCCCTGCGCCTGGTCGGCTTCGCCAGTTTCGCGCCGGCGCTCGACAACCTGCTTGAACTGGCTGAAATGCACGGCGTGCCGCTCACCGGCCTGTATGGTTCGAGCGAATTGATCGCCCTGGTCGCCGCGCAACCCATAGATGCGGCGCAGGGCGATATCTCGGTACGCTATCGGGCGGGCGGCCTGCTCATCTATGACGATGCCCGTGTTCGCGCCTGCGACCCCGCCAGCGGCGAAGCGCTGCCGCACGGCGAGTCCGGTGAACTGCAGATCCATGCCCCGAGCCTCATGCGTGGCTATCTCGACAACCCGCAGGCAACGGCCGCGGCGCTCACAACCGATGGTTATTTCAGGACCGGCGACCTGGGCTACACCCTGGGTCCCAGGCATTTCGTGTTCGAGGCCCGGCTGGGTGACTCGCTGCGCCTGGGCGGCTTTCTGGTGAATCCGGCGGAAATCGAGCAGGTGCTCGAATCCATGCCAGGTGTGCGCGCCTGCCAGGTCGTGGGTACAGTGCATCAGGGCAGAACGGTGCCGTACGCCTTCGTGCTGTTGAACGACGGGGCACGGCCCGACGGCGACGCATGGCGCGACGAGTGCCGCCGCGTGCTGGCCGGATTCAAAGTCCCGGCGGGATTTGAGGTATTGCCCGCCTTCCCCATGGTGGAAAGCGCAAATTCCGCCAAGATCCAGAAAAACAGGCTGCGCGAGATGGCCGCCGAACGGCTGGCGGCATCCGCATCCGGCGGCTGACTCCATGGCGTCGACCAAGCTTTATGCCCGCAGTCCGCAGCCCCTGTACTTGCAGATTGCGGCCGTCTTTCGCAGCAACATCCACAGCCGGCGCTGGCTGCCGGGCCAGCAGTTGCCGCCGCTTGAAACCCTGGTGTCGCAATATGGCGTGGCGCGGTCAACGGTTCGCCAGGCGTTCGGCTTGCTGGAAAGCGAAGGGTTGATCCGCCGCTCACGCGGCTCGGGCACGTTTGTGACGGACGCCTTGCCGCACACTCCCACCTTGCTCATACCCAAGAACTGGGAAGAAACCATTGCGCTGAGCAATCAGCTGGGCACGGTGTCGTTGATGGAGTCCAGCGCCGGCGTGGCCTTGCCCGATGACCTGGGCATGCCCTGTGAACAGGCGCGCGACGGCCAGTTCCAATATCTGCGGCGCGTACACGTGACCGATGCCGGGCCGTTCTGTTTCAGCGAGGTGTTTCTCGATAGCGCGGTGTACCGCAGGCACCGCTCCCGCATACGCCGCAGTACAGTCGCGCCGGTGCTCGATCAGTTCTATGGCAACCGCATCGACCAGGCGCGCCAGGTGCTGCATGTGATCGAAGCCGGACGGGAGTCGGCGGTTGCCCTGCAGATACCGGTTTCGGCGCCGGTGGCCGAGCTGAGAAGATACGCCTCCATCGGCGGCCGCGTGGTGTACTTCGCCAGGCTGGAATTCCCATTCCAGAAGATACGCATGGAATTCGACCTGCTGGCGGCCCGCTGATCAGGCCCGGCGGGCCAGGGCCAGCCGCACGGCCTCGTTGGCCACCGCCATGCCCATGGCCGCCGTCACCATGACGACCGAGCCGTAGCCCGCGCAGGAAAGTCCCTGCGGAGCCGCCGCCTGCGTAACGGGGCCGAGGTCGTCGCCGGCCTCGTCGGGGCGTTGCCAGGCTGCAGGCAAGATGGCCGGCTGATCGAACCAAAACGCCCTGACTCCCAGCCGAGGCACCCGCTTCAGCACCTTGCCGCGGGCGTCGCTGGCCTTGGGAAATCCGTGCTGGCGACGCAAGGTGTTGCGCAGCTTGGCCAACAGCGCGTCGTTCACCGCCTGCGACAGGTCGCCGGTGCGCAAGGCCAGGGGATCGGTCTTGCCACCTGCCCCGCCGCACAACAGCAGCGGAACACCGCGTTGCCGCGCATACAGCACCATGGCGATCTTGGCCGCCGCGTGGTCGGTGCAGTCGGCCAGCGCCGTGTATTGCCCGGGCAGCACCTGTTCGATATTGGCCGGTTCGACAAAGTCGTCGACGCAAGTGAGCACACAGTCGGGATTGATGGCGTGGATGCGCTGCGCCATAGCCGACACCTTGGACTGCCCCAATGTGGGGGTCAGGGCGTGGACCTGCCGGTTGATGTTCGACTCCGCAATATGGTCCAGGTCGACCAGCGTCAGGGCTCCCACCCCGCAGCGGGCCAACGCCTCGGCCGCCCATGAGCCCACACCGCCCAGGCCGGCCACAGCCACGTGGGCGGCGCGCAGGCGGGCGGGCGCGTCGGGCCCGTACAGGCGGGCCAGCCCGCCGAAACGGCGTTCGGCGTCGATCTCGCAGGAGGCGGAGGGATTGATGAAAGAGGGAGCAGAATCGGCGTTCATCGGCGCATTTTCCCATGCCGCGCTTACGGCAGCCGCCGGCGCCGTTGCAATAACGAGACACATCAATTATTGATGCAACATCTAATCGAACGTCGAACCGGCCGTGATCTCGCAGCATTTTCCTGCCAACGTCCTCTAGTTGGCTGCATAAGGCGCCCTGCGGCCTCTTCCCGGAAATCGAGGCGTGTGCGACGCCCGGCCGGCCGCCGGCTCGACACCCCTGCGAGTAAAGGCCAGAATGCCTGAAGTTAACGCCGTGTCAGCCAAATCACCTTCCCCTTCGCCTGCTTCCGCCGCGCCGGATTTCTCCGGAGCGGGATTGCTGTGCGTCGTCGCCATGTTGAACCATGTGGCGCTCACCGGGGGACGCATCACGGTATCGCTGACCGCCCTGCAACTGGGTTTGTCCACCTTCACCGTGGGCGCGCTGGTTGCGGTATTCGCGGTGATCCCGATGCTCATGTCGGTACGGGCTGGCCAGTGGATCGATCGCGTGGGCGTTCGGCGTCCGGTGATATTGGGCAACTCGCTGGTGGTCGTGGGCACCGTGCTGCCCTTCGCGTTCCATACGCAATGGGCGCTGATGCTGGCAGCATGCTTCATCGGGGTGGGCTTCATGCTGCACCAGGTGGCCACGCAGGATGTTCTGGGCCACGCCGAGCCGCAACGGCGGCTGCGCAATTTCTCCTGGCTTTCGCTGGCGATGGCCTGTTCGGGCTTCAGTGGCCCGTTGCTGGCCGGGCTGTCCATCGATTATCTGGGTTCGCGGGTCGCGTTCGGCATTCTGGCCATTGCCCCGTTGTTCGCCCTGGCAGGCCTGAGGCGGCTGCAGCCCGCGCTGCGCGCCGTCGACCGGAATTTGACGCCTACCGTACGCAAGGCGCAACGCCGCCCCGTCATCGAGCTGTTGAAGTTGCCGCCCCTGCGACGCATCATGATGGTCAACCTGATCCTCTCGGGCGCCTGGGACACTCATCTTTTCGTGGTGCCGCTGTTCGGTGTCGCGATCGGGCTTTCGGCGACCACCATCGGCACCATACTGGCCACCTTCGCGCTGGGAACGTTCGTCATCCGCCTGCTTCTGCCCTTCATCCAGAACCGAGTCAGGTCCTGGACCCTGGTGCGTACAGGCATGGTCGTCACGGCGCTGGACTTCATGGTTTATCCGTTGTTCACCGACGTTGGCATTCTGATCGCGCTATCTTTTATACTGGGTCTGGCGTTGGGCTGCAGCCAGCCCAGCATGTTGTCGCTGCTGCATCAACACACGCCACATGGCCGCGCCGCCGAAGCGGTAGGGCTGCGCATGGCGTTCATCAATGCCTCGCAGGTGTCGCTGCCGCTGGCTTTCGGCGCGCTGGGTGCGATCATTGGCGTGGCACCCCTGTTCTGGGCTTATGCCCTGGCGCTCGGCGCCGGCGGCTGGGCCAACCGCCATCCTCCTCAAGACGCCGAGACGCCCGCGCCGTGAATCCGCAGCACCCCGTCATCCCCACCATGCCTTTTCGCCTCTGGACGCCCGAAGAACGGCGGGCGTCGCTGCAAGACGCGCTGAAGCACTGGCGGCAGGGGGAAGACGTGTGGGTGTACGGCTATGGCTCGCTGATCTGGCGGCCCGACTTCGAATTCCAGGAGCGGCGCCTGGCGACGCTGCGCGGCCATCATCGCGCGCTCTGCCTCTGGTCCCGGGTCAATCGGGGCACCCCGGAATGCCCGGGCCTGGTCTTCGGGCTGGATCGCGGCGGTTCCTGCCGCGGCGTTGCCTACCGCCTGGCCGGACAGGCGGTGCCCGACTATTTTCCCGCGCTATGGGACCGCGAAATGTCCACCGGGGCATATTTGCCCCGCTGGATCAACTGCGCCACCGACCAGGGGCCCGTGCGCGCCCTGGTGTTCGTCATGAACCGGGACAATCCCGCCTACATCCGGGCCCTGCCGGACGCCGAGCTGCTGGCCATCGTGCGTCGTGCCTCGGGCCGCTACGGGCGCTGCACGGAATATGTCGTGCAGACCGCCCGGGCGCTGCGCGCCGCGGGCATTCATGACGCCCACCTCGACCGCATTGCCCGCCTGCTCGAAGAACCGGCCGATTCCTTGCCCGACAGCTGAGCGGCTACTTGTCGGACGCCCTGCCCGCCCCCCCCCCGCGCCTGTCCCGCCAGCCCGCCGGGGCTGCACCCTCACCGCTGGAGCCTGCCCTGACCCTCCAGGCCCGGGTCTGCCAGGCGCAGCTTTGCATCGAGGCGCGGCCTCCGGGGCGAAGGCGGTAAACTGTCGGCTCTCCTGCTTACACTCTGCGCTCTCATGTCTGTGTCCGATCTGCGCCAAAGCTACGAAAAAGGCATCTTGCTCGAAGACGCGGCCGCCGCTTCGCCATTCGAACAGTTCAATTTGTGGTTCGCCGAGGCACTGGCTGCCCAGGTACCCGAGCCCAATGCCATGACCCTGGCCACGGTCGATGCCAACGGCCAGCCGGCCGCCCGCATCGTGCTGGTCAAAGGCTACGACGAACGCGGTTTTGTTTTCTACACGAACTACGAATCCCGCAAGGGCGCGGACCTGCTCGCCAATCCGCGCGCCGCGCTGCTGTTCTTCTGGCAGCAGCTCGAACGCCAGGTGCGTATCGAGGGCCGCGTCGAGCTGGCCACGCCCGAGGAATCGGATGCCTACTATCTGAGCCGCCCGCTGGGCTCGCGCATCGGCGCCTGGGCGTCGCAGCAAAGCCAGCCGGTCACCCGAGCCGAGCTCGAAGCGCGCGAACAAGCAACCCGGGAACGTTATGGCGACACCCCCCCTCGCCCGCCGCACTGGGGCGGCTACCGCGTCGTACCCACGGTATTCGAGTTCTGGCAGGGGCGCCCGTCGCGTCTTCATGATCGCCTGCGCTACCGGCCTGACGGCCAGGGTGGCTGGGCGCTCGACCGGCTCTCGCCCTGAGCCGCGCCCGTTGCGCCCGCTGCATGTCCGATACCGTTCCTGATTTCGACGCGCGTTTCTTCCGTACCGCGCTGGGCCGATTCGCCACCGGCGTCACGGTGGTGACCACCGCCGCTTCCGACGGCGCGCCCATCGGCCTTACCGTCAGCTCGTTCAATTCCGTGTCGCTCGACCCGCCGCTGGTACTTTGGAGCCTGTCACGCAGTTCGGCATCGCTCGAAATCTTCGAGCACTGCGAGCGCTATGTGGTCAATGTGCTGTCGGCGGGCCAGGCTTCCCTGGCTCGCCGCTTTGCCTTGGGACACACACGCGAGCGCTTCAATGGCGTGCCCTGCGGCCACGCGCCGGGCGGCACGCCCATGCTTGACGCCCCTTGCGCTGCCTGGTTTGAATGCCGTAACCGCAGCCGCTACGTCGAGGGCGACCATGTCATCATGGTGGGGCAGGTAGAGCGCTGTGGCCACAGCGCCGCGTCGCCGCTGGTTTTCCATGCGGGCGGCTTCGACCTGACGCCCGCGCACAAGCATTCTGAATAATCGCTTCCAATCATGAATACTGACATCGACTGTATCGTTGTCGGCGCTGGCGTCGTCGGCCTCGCCGTCGCACGCGCGCTGGCCCTGGCCGGCCGCGAGGTGCTGGTGGCCGAGGCCAGCGAAGCCATCGGCACCGGCACCAGTTCCCGCAATTCCGAAGTCATACATGCGGGCATCTACTACCCTGCAGGCAGCCTGAAGGCCGACCTGTGCGTGCGCGGCAAACACCTGTTGTACGAGTATTGCGCGCAGCGCGGCATTCCGCACCAACGGCTGGGCAAGCTGATCGTCGCGACCTCGCAAGATGAGGCGCTGGCGCTGGATGGCATCGCCGAAAAGGCCCGCGCCAATGGTGTGGACGACATGCGCCGCCTGGATGCCGCCGAGGCTCGCGCGCTCGAGCCCGCGCTGCACTGCACCGCGGCCCTGCTGTCGCCCTCCACCGGCATCGTCGACAGCCATGCGCTGATGCTTGCCTACCAGGGCGACGCCGAGAACGCCGGCGCCCAATGCGTGTTCCATACCCCCATGCTGGCCGCCCAGGTCAGGCCGCAAGGGGGGTTCGACGTGCAATTCGGTGGCGACGAGGCGATGGGCCTGTCGTGCAACGTGCTGATCAATGCGTCAGGCATCCACGCCCCCATGCTGGCGCGCCGCATCCAGGGCCTGCCTGCGGCCAGCATCCCGGCCGAATACCTGTGCAAGGGCAGCTACTTCACGCTGGCTGGGCGCGCCCCTTTTTCGCACCTGATCTACCCGGTGCCGCAGCATGCCGGCCTGGGTGTGCACCTGACGCTGGACCTGGGCGGCCAGGCGAAGTTCGGCCCCGATACCGAATGGGTGGAGACCGAAGACTACACGCTGGATCCGGCGCGCGCCGACGTGTTCTATGATGCCGTGCGCACCTACTGGCCCGAGTTGCCGGATGGCGCGCTGACGCCCGGCTACACCGGCATACGTCCGAAGATCTCCGGCCCGCACGAACCCGCTGCCGACTTCGTCATCGCCGGCCCTGCCACGCACGGCGTTCCCGGCCTGGTGAACCTGTTCGGTATCGAATCCCCCGGGCTGACCGCCAGCCTGGCCATCGCCGACGCCACGCTGGCGCGCCTGGCGCCGTAGTGCCAACGTATCGACCATCTTCTAGCCCATCATGCAGCAAAACGATTACATCCTGACCCTGTCCTGCCCCGACCGCACCGGCATCGTCTATCGCGTCAGCGGCCTGCTGTTCGAGCTGGGATGCAATATTCTCGACTCACAGCAATTCGGCGATGACGAAACCAATCGGTTCTTTCTGCGGGTGCATTTCAGCTTGCCCGCCTCGGCCACCGAGCACGAGTTGCGGACACAGTTCGCCACCCTGGCGGGCGCATACGGCATGGACTGGCAGATTCACGATGCGCATCGCAAGGCGCGCCTGCTGATCATGGTCAGCAAGCAGGGCCATTGCCTGAATGACCTGCTGTTCCGCGTGCAAAGCGGTCAATTGCGCGCCGAGATCGCCGCCATCGTCTCGAACCACAACGACTACGCGGGCCTGGCGGCCTCGTACAAGATTCCGTTTCACTACCTGCCTGTTACCGCGGACACCAAGGCGGACCAGGAAAGACAGGTGCTGGAACTGGTGGAAAACCAGCAGATCGACCTGGTGGTGCTGGCGCGCTACATGCAGATCCTGTCGCCGGAGATGTGCATGGCCCTGGCGGGACGCGCCATCAACATCCATCACAGCTTCCTGCCCAGCTTCAAGGGCGCGCGTCCCTATCACCAGGCGCACGCGCGTGGCGTGAAGATCATAGGCGCCACGGCGCACTACGTCACATCGGATCTGGATGAAGGCCCCATCATCGAACAGGACATCGAACGCGTCGACCACACCATGACGGCGCAGGACCTGACGCAAGTGGGCAGCGACGTGGAATCGCTGGTGCTGGCCCGCGCGGTGCGCAGCCACGTCGAGCACCGCATCTTGCTGAACCGCAGCAAGACGGTGGTTTTCCGCTGAATGCAGCGTTAACCATGGTTGCGAGCGAATTCGCAGGCAATGCGTGCCTCGGAGTGTTCCATGCAATTTCCCTCGCCGGTTTCAAGATTCAGAGCTGCTCCCGCAAAGCGCGTTTGAGCCAGCGGCAGAACGCTTCGGCAACCTGTGCATGGCCACTGTGCCTATGCACGTAGGCGACGTAGCTGGCCCCTGATCCAATTTTCTGTTCATTGACCAGCCCCAACGCACCGCTACGCAACTGGTCTCGCACAAGCCAGGAGGGCGCCACCAGGAATCCGGCTCCCCCAGTGGCGGCCGTGGCAGCCAGGAACAGATGATCGTAGATCGCGGCTACGTGCAACGCGTCCACCGCAATGCCTGCTGCGATCGCCCAAGTAGGAATGACATCGGGTCGCGATCGGGCAGCCACCATGGGCCACTGGTTGGCGGGTTCGCCCCGATACGCAGCTACCAGGGCCGGCGTACCGACGCATACCAGTTCCTCGCGGACCAGCTCCCAGCTTTCCGTTCCGGGCAGGCTCAAGTCTCGCGAAATCAGGACGTCAAACTCGTCGGCGGGCTGAGGTGGCGACAACGAGGTAATCAGGTCGAACTGCACACCCGTGCGCGCGGTATAGGTGCCCAGTGCGGGAATGACCAACGTCATAGCGAAAGTAGGAAGCGATGTCCTGACCTTCAGGCGGTCATGGTGCCTGCCGCGCTGCGCCAGCAGCTGCATGGTCAGCTCGATGGTCGACACCGCGTCCTTTACAGCCTCATATAGCTGCAAGCCCGAGGCGGTGAACTCAATAGTCGATCCCCTGCGCACGAACAGGCGGCAATCCGCATAGGCTTCCAGCGTGGCGATGTGACGACTTACTGCGCCCTGGGTAATGCCGAGGGCGGCAGCCGCACGCGTGAAATTGCCATGGCGCCCCACCGTGGCAAACGCCCGCAATGCCGTCAGCGGGAGATCAGATGGCTTTCCATCATGACTATTACTCATGCTTGGCCTCGCGTTCGGAATAGTGAGACCCGAACAGTGGTTGTTGCCGAGCCATGACTGTTTGAGAATGAAATCCCACGAATCACATACATCAAGGGGATTTCCATGTTGCTTCGAACGTTCTGGAAACTATGTATTTTACTCATTGTCGTGCACGCCTCTGTGGCGCGGGCAGGTGAAGTAGTTCTGTATTCATCGAATAACGTGGAAACAGTCAGCCACGTGATCGACCAGTTCACCCGCAAGTATCCGGATATCAAGATATCCGTAGTGCGCGCCGGGACCGGCGCGCTGATGCAACGCATCAAGGCCGAAGCCTCCAATCCGCTGGGGGACATCTTCTGGTCAGGCGGACTATCCACATTGGCCGAGTTTCGCGAGTACTTCGAACCCTACCCGACGCCTTTGAGTCAGGCCGTCCCGCCGGCCTACCAAGGCCCGGGCGGCCAGTGGCTGGGCACCAATACGCACGTGACGGTGCTGATGTCCAACCTGCGCCAGATTCCCGGCGGAAAGGCGCCGCGCACCTGGGCGGAACTGGCCGAGCCCCAGTGGAAAGGCAAGATCGTCATCCCCGACCCGGAGCGGAGCAGCGCATCTTTTGTAGCGCTATATGGGCTGCGCTCCCTGCTGGGTGACGACGTGCTGGGCCGCATCGCCCGCAATGCCGTCATCGTCGGCACGACGTCGGCCGCATACGAAGGCGTGGCCAAAGGCGAGTTCGCGGTGGCCGTCACGATGGAGTACGCCGCGTACGAATACGTGGCAGGCGGCATGAAGGAGATCGAGCTGGTGTATCCGGCCGAAGGCACCTTCCTGTCTCCGGAGGGCATGGCACTGATCAAGGGCGGCCGGCATCCGGACGCCGCGCGAAAACTGTACCAGTTCCTGGCATCGCGCGATGCCCAGCTGGAAATTTTCCGGCGCTCATATCGCCGCCCGGTGCGCACTGACATAGACGCCAGCGAGTTCTCCGATCTGCCCGCGCTGTCCTCGATCAAGGTGGTGGCGCTGGACGACAAAGAAATGGGCCAGGAGCGCGCATCTTTTATCGCGCAGTGGCGTCAGTTGGCCAGCGCACGCTGAACGTGAAAATCCAGCGGAGACCACTGATGCAAGTTTCATTCAGATCGATCAACCAAAGCTACGGCGGACAGACGCTATTTCGCGACCTGAACCTAACCCTGCCTAGCGGAAAATTCTGCACCTTGCTGGGCCCTTCCGGATGCGGTAAGACCACGCTGCTGCGGATGCTGGGCGGATTCGTCAGCCCCGACGCCGGACAGATCCTGTTCGGCGACAAAGACGTGACCCACGTGCCGGTACACCACCGCGGCGTTGGCATGGTCTTCCAGGACTACGCCTTGTTTCCAGACCGCTCGGTGCTGGCGAATGTTTGCTACGGACTCGCCGCCCGCGGCGTATCCCGCTCCGAAGCCCGCGATCGCGCTCTGGCCATGCTGCGGCGAGTGGGCCTGGCCGACTATGCCGACCGGACGCCGGCTGCCCTCTCCGGCGGGCAGCGACAGCGCGTCGCCATGGCTCGGTCGCTCGTCATCGAACCCAAGCTGTTGTTGCTGGACGAGCCTCTGTCGGCACTGGATGTGAAACTGCGCGTCGAGCTGCGCGGCATGATCCGGGCTTTGCAACTCGAAGCAGGAATCACCACGGTGTTTGTGACGCACGACCAGGAAGAGGCCCTGGCAATGTCTGACCTGATCGCGGTGATGGATCGAGGCCGTATTGTTCAGGTAGGTGAGCCGCGCGAGATATACACCCGCCCGCGCACCGCATTCGCGGCCGACTTCGTCGGCAACGCGAACCTGCTTGCGATCGAGCAGGAGCTACCGGCCGGCCAGGACGGCGCCCGGCGACTGCGTACCGCAGCGGGTGTCGTGCTGTCCGACAATCGGGCGCCGATACGTGCCGGTTCGCTGCTGGCGGTACGCAGCGAAGAAATTCAGTTCTGCGGCATGCATGCCGGGCACGAGGGCACACTGTCAGGTGTCATTGAGTTCGTAGAGTTCCGCGGCAGCACGACCGGATATGTCGTGCGCACCGAAGCCGGACCGCTACGGGTCGACTTGCGCACGGCGGCTGAGCCGCGCATGCGCCAGCGTGGTGAAGTGGCTGTGCTGCAGGTTCCGCGCAACGTACAGATCGTGGAACCATCATGATGCTGGGGACATTACGGCGCGATCCCGCCTGGCTGTCGCTGGGCGTCATATCCATCGGGCTGCTTGCCATATTCCTGATCTGGCCCCTCGCGGGCATGTTGGGCAAGTCGTTCGCGAACGCCAATGGCGAGTTCACGCTGGACAGCTACGTCCGGTTCTTCACCGATGCTTCATATCGCGAGGTGTTTTTCAACACCCTGATACTCGGCGCCGCCGTGACGGCAGGTTCCATGCTGCTGGGCGGGGGGCTTGCGGTCGTGGTTGCGCGGTGCAGGTTTCCACTCTCCGGCCTGGTGACGGCGCTGCCCCTGGTGACGCTGGTGATCCCCGACGTGGTGGTAGCGGCGGCCTGGCTCCTGCTGCTGGGTAAACAGGGGCTGGTGAACATGGCGCTGGCGCCGCTCGGGCTCGAACTGCCGTCGCTGTATTCGTGGTGGGGCCTGATATTCGTCATGACCCTGAACAACTACGTCTACGCGTTCGTGGCCGTCCTGATCGGTTTACGTTCGATGGACCGCAACCTGGAAGAAGCCGCCCTGAGCCTGGGCCGGCCGATGAGCCATGTGCTGACGGGCGTGACCCTGCCCTTGCTGCTGCCATCGGTATTCGCCGGCGCGCTGATCGTCTTTACGCACGTGATCGGCAGCTTCGGCGTGCCGGCCATCCTGGGTGCTCGCACGCCGGTGCTGGCGGTCAAGGCATACAACGAGTTCGTCAGCGAGATGGGCGGAAATCCGCAGATGCAGACCACTATGGCGTCGCTGCTTGTGTTCCTGGGAGCCGGCCTGCTGTTGGTGCAGAAACTGGTTGTGGAACGCCGGCAGTTCCAGATGGATTCCGGGCGCAGCCCCACCGCCCTTCCGATGAAGGGATGGCGCGCCTGGCTCGCCAGCGGCGTGGTTGCCGCCATGGTGGCGCTGTCGTTGCTGCCCGCGGTTGTCGTCGTAATAACCGCCGTCACGCCATCAGTCGGACCGGTGCTGCGCTACGGTGGCTTTACGCTGGCACACTTGCAGCATGCGCTGGTTCGTGCGCCGCAGCCTCTGTACAACTCTCTGTTCCTTGCCTCCGTGGCAACGGTGGCAGGCGTGGTGTTTTCAGTGGTATCGGCGTATCTGATCGTGAAGCGGCGCTCTGTGCTGACTTATGGACTGGACGTGCTGGTCATGCTGCCCTTGACCATTGCCGGCACGGTACTGGGCATCGCGCTGATCAATTCGTTCAACGGCGGATGGCTCGTGCTGACCGGAACCTGGGTGATCATGGCCCTTGCGTACTTTCTGCGGCGCATGCCCACCAGCGTGCGGGCGGCGGCAGGGCCGCTACACAACCTAAATGGTTCCATCGAAGAAGCATCGATGAGCCTGGGCGTCAGTCCCATGGGCAGCTTCGCGCGAGTGGTGCTGCCCATCATCATGCCATCGGTGATCGCCGCGGCCGTGCTCATGTGGATCACCACCCTGTCCGAACTCTCTGCCACCGTGGTCCTGTATTTCGGCGGCATGAACACCATGCCGATCGAAATATTCCAGCAAATCGATAGCGGACGCCTGGCCCTGGCCTGCGCGTACAGCCTGGTGCTCTTGCTGGCCATCTTCATCCCCCTGGCGCTGGCGCGCTGGGTCTTCAAATTGAAAGTTGGAAATCTGGAATGAACCCATCTACCGCCTCCTCCAATCACCCGTTCCTGGCTGAGCGCGTCCTGGGCGCCAAGCCCTCGGCCACGAAGGAGATGACGCGCCTCGCGGCTCAACTGGCCCGAGAGGGACGCGACGTCATTACGTTGAGCCAGGGCGAGCCCGACTTCCCTACCCCCGAGCACGTGCGCGAAGCGGCCAAGCAAGCCATTGACCGCAATGAATCCCGCTATACCGAAGTCGCCGGCACCCGCGTTTTGCGCGAGGCCATTGTGCGCAAGTTCGAGCGTGACCATGGCCTGGCTTACTCCGTCGAACAGATACAGGTCGGCTGCGGCGCCAAGCAACTGCTGTACAACGCCCTCCAGTCCACGCTGAACGCCGGCGACGAAGTGGTCATTCCGACTCCCGCCTGGGTCTCCTATCCGGAAATGGTGCTGCTTGCCGGCGGCAAGCCGATCATTGTTCGATGCGGCCAGGGCGCGGGTTTCAAGATCACGCCCGCCCAATTGGAAGAGGCCATCACGCCGCGCACCAAATGGCTGATGCTGAATTCCCCTTCGAATCCGAGCGGCGCGGTCTACACCCACGACGAACTGAACGCACTGGGCGAGGTGCTGCGGCACCATCCCCACGTATGGGTCATGGCGGACGACATCTACGAGAAAATCCGGTACGAAGATACACCCTTCGCCACCCCGGCGGCTGTCATGCCGGAGCTGGCGGAACGCACGCTCACCATCAACGGCGTATCCAAAGCCTATGCCATGACCGGATGGCGCGTGGGATTCGGGGCGGGCCCTCTCGAACTGATCAAGGCGATGAACCTGGTGCAGTCCCAGTCGACTTCGCACACCAGCTCGATCAGCCAGGCGGCCGCAGTCGCGGCGCTGGACGGGCCCATGGACTTCCTTTCGGGCTTCATCCAGTCTTTCCGCCGCCGGCGAGACATGTTGTTGCCGCAGTGAATTCCATACACGGATTCGCCTGCAACTTGCCGCCTGGGGCATTCTATGCATTTCCCGGTTGCATGGACTTGCTCGGCCGGCGCGATGCGAGCAACAACCTTATTTCCACTGACAGCGACCTGGCCCTGTATCTGCTGCGCGTGGCCGGGGTGGCGCTGGTGCCCGGATCTGCGTTCGGCCTGCCGGGACACTTGCGTATCTCCTATGCGGCTTCAGACAACGAGTTGCAGCTTGCCCTTGCGCGCGTGGCGCAGGCCTGCGCTCAGCTGCGTTAATCCGCGGCCACTTCAACCCATTGCATCCTGAAGAGAGAACTCATGACTAAGAACCAAACACTGCGGACTGCCCTGGCCAGCGGAAATCTTTTTACGGCGATGGCCGCGCACAACCCATTGTCAGCCAAGTTGGCCGAAAGGGCCGGCTTTGGCGGCATCTGGGGCAGCGGCTTCGAACTTTCCGCCAGCTACGCGGTGCCCGATGCCAACATCCTTTCGATGAGCACGCATCTGGAGATGATGCGCGCCATTGCCCAAACCGTCTCGGTGCCACTGATCGCCGACATCGACACCGGCTACGGCAACGCCGTCAACGTGCATTACCTGGTGCCGCTGTACGAGGCCGCGGGCGCATCGGCCATCGTGATGGAAGACAAGACCTTTCCCAAAGACACAAGTCTGCGGGCCGACGGCCGGCAGGAGCTGGTGCGCATCGACGAATTTCAGGGAAAAATCGCGGCGGCGGCGATGGCACGCCGTGATCCCGACTTCGTGGTGATCGCCCGTGTCGAAGCCCTGATCGCAGGCTTGGGCCAGGACGAAGCCATCCGCCGAGGACTCGCCTATGCCGATGCAGGCGCAGATGCGATCCTGATCCACTCCAAGCAGAAAACGCCCGACGAGATACTGACCTTTATCCGTGCATGGCCCGGCAACGTGCCGCTGGTGCTGGTGCCCACGGCTTACCCCCAGCTTACAGAGGCCGACGTCGCGGCCGAGCGGAAAGTAGGCATAGTCATCTATGGCAATCACGCGATACGCGCCGCAGTTGGCGCCATGCAGCGCGTTTTCGCACAGATCCGCGCGGACGGCGGCATCCAGCACGCAGACGCCAGCATGCCCAGTGTGAAAGACATCATTGAACTACAAGGCGATGCGCAAATGCGCGAGATCGAGCGCCTGTACCTTCGTTGAGCCCGCCGTCACAGGCCCCTTACAACGGCCAGGCGGCGCTCGATGCGCCGCCTGGCCGATCTCCCGGCGCGCCTGCCGGCCGCGTCCCGGCCCCGCGTCGCGTTGAGACACGGGGCCGGGAATTTCGCGCAGGCTCAGAGCCGCGGAATATTGAACTTCTCGACCAAGCTGGTTTCGCGCTTGATCTCGGCTTCCTGGAAGTCGCGCAGCTGCTGCGACCCGGCGGTGAAGCCACTGAAGTTGCTCTCGTCGAGATATCGCTTGCTCTGCGCATCCGAGTAGATGTCGAGCAGCGACGCTTCGAGCTTGCCCACGACGTCGGACGGGGTGTTCTTAGGCGCGAACACGCCCCACCACGCTACCTGGAAGAAATCGCCATAACCGAGCTCCTGCAGCGTAGGAACCTCAGGCAACGAGGACATGCGCTTCTCGGAGGTCACCGCAAGCAGCCTGACTTTACCGGCCTGGACCAGGGGCAACGCCGCGCTCAATTCCACAATCGTGAAGTCGACCTGACCGCCTGCCAGATCGGCGATGGTGGGCGCCGACCCCTTGTAGTTGATGGGATTGGCCTGCCCGCCGGCGATCGACAGCAACCATTCGGTGGCGATGTTGTACGTTGCGCTGCCGCTGCCGTAGTTGAGCTTCATGGGCTCGTTCTTGGTGCTGTCCAGCAGCTCGCTGGCGGTCTTGTACGGCGAATTCTGCGGCACGAACAGCCCCATGGGCGAATAGGCCACCCGCGCCACCGGCACCAGGTCGGTCAGCGGATCATAGGGCAGCTTTTTGTATAGAGCGACATTCGTCGTGACCGGCCCGTTGGCCGCCCACAGCAAGGTGTACCCGTCCGCCGGCGAGTTGATCACCGCCTGGGCGGCGATGATCGCATTGCCTCCGGTACGGTTCTCTACGACCACGGGCTGGCCCAGCTTGGCTTCCAGCCGCCGCGCGGTGTACCTGGCGATCGTGTCCGTGCCCGAGCCAGGCGGATACGGAACGATGAATTTCATCGGTTTCTCGGGAAACGCGGCATGCGCGGGCGCCGCCAAGGCGCCCACCGACAACATTACCGACGCGACTGCAATAATCAACTTCTTCATGAGGTCTCCTCTCTTTTCTGAAAATCGGCCGCCCCTACGGGTGCAGCACGGTTCTTCCGATCACCTGCCGCCCCGACAGATCTTCCAGCGCCTTGCGGAAGTCCGGGAGCGGATAAGCGGAATGCGTACGTGGCTTGAGTTGCCCTGTGGATGTCCACTCGAGCAGTTCGCGGAACGCTGCGCGCACACGCGCGTCGTTGCCGGGCGGCGGCGCCTGACGGCCCCAGCCCATGTAGTAGCCCCAGTACAGGCCAATGACCGTAATGTTCTTGACCAGTGCGATGTTGGCGGGAACCGAGGGTATGCGGCCGCTTGCGAAGCCCATCGGAATGATCCTGCCGTCGGGCGCGATGCAGCGCAGCGACTGGTCGAAGGCGTCCCCGCCCACGGGGTCGAAGATGACGTCGGCCCCGCGGCCCTGCGTTGATTCGAGCACCACATCGCGAAAGCTCTGCTTCGTGTAGTCGATGCAGATGTCGGCGCCGTGGGCTGCCGCGACACGCAATTTCTCCGGGCTGCTGGCGCTGGCGATGACGCGGGCCTGCATGACCTTGCCCAGCTCGATGGCGGCCAGGCCGCTGCCCCCCGCCGCGCCGTGCACCAGCAAGGTTTCTCCGGGCTGTATCTGCGCCCGCCACTTCAGCGCGGCGTAGGCAGTGGCGTAGATGGTCGGGAAATGCACGGCCTGGTCGAACGACACCGCGTCCGGCAGGGCGAACACATTGCATTCCGGCGCCACGACCTCTTCGCCGAAGCCCCCTCGGCGCACCCCGGCGACCACGCGATCGCCCTGCTTGAAGTGGCTGACGTCGGGGCCGCATTCCACGACCACGCCGGCAACCTCGGTGCCCGGTGTGAAGGGCGGTTCGGCCCGATTCTGATGCTTGCCTTCGATGGCCAGGAGATTGGCGAAACTGACCCCGGCAGAATGCACTGCGATGCGCACGCCGCCCGGCACCATCGCCGGCCTGGCGACATCCATGAGACGGGTGTGCGCGAGGCCATACTGTTCAACGACGACCGCTTTCATGGCAGCTTTCCGTGCCGCCCGTCGCCGGACGCAAACCGCGCAGCGCCCGGCATCGCTTCCTGTGCCTTGGCCCGGGAGGCGAAATCGCTCTCGGCGATCAGTGCGTCGTGCAGCGACAGCGATTCCTGGTGATAGGCAGAGGCCCTGTCCGATGCCATTGCGATGGGCGGGAAGTCGCACATCGTGCGGGCGAGTTTCTCGGCCTCAGCTCGCGCCGTGCCCTCGGCCACCACGCGATTGGCCAGCCCCATGGTCAGGGCCTCGTCGGCCGACACCATGCGCGCAGTAAGCAGCATGTCGATCGCGCGGCTCATGCCGATCAGGCGCGGCAGGCGCACGGTCGTTCCGTCGCTCATGGGCACGCCCCAGCGGCGCGACAACACGGCGAACGATGCCGAGCGCTCCGCCACCCGCAAATCGCACCATAGCGCCAGGCCCAGGCCGCCCGCGCAGGCATGGCCGGCGATGGCGGCAATGACGGGTTTGCGCGCGGGGCGAGACAACGGCCCGTCCTGCCCCGCCCAGGCTTCATAGACTGCGCCGCCCGCCAGCTCTTTCAGGTCGGCCCCGGCACAGAATGCGCCGCCCCTTCCCCAGAGCACGGCAACGCGGGCCTCTTCGTCGTCTTCGAACGCCCGCAATGCGACACCCAGCGCAGCCGTGGCTTCGCAGTCCAGCGCGTTCCTGACCTCGGGCCGATTGATGATGATGGTGGTCACCGGCCCGTTCTTCTCGACCTGGATTTTTTCGCTCATTTGACCGCCTTCAGGACGCGTTCGGGAAGCAGCGCGTGCACAGCGAAGTTGGCGATTTCTTCCGCGAGAGCGCTGCGATCGGCGCGGGTTTCTCCTTTGCGCGGGTGATACCAGCGCGAGGTCCAGTTCAACGCGCCCAGCAGCGGCTTGACCGCCACGCGCGCATTGACCTGGCGGAAGTCGCCCGCCGCCACACCGGCTTCGATCACTTCGAGGTAGAGCCTTTCGTTGCCATCGCGCAGCGCGGTAATGCTGGCGATCTCCTGTCTTTCTTCTTCGGTCGTGCGTCCGCTCAGGTGCATCTCGAGGCCTTGCGCGGCGACCCGCAGATAGTCGAGATGTTCCATCATGAGCAGCGTATGCGCGACAGCCATGGCCTTCAGGCGCTCGCGAGGGCTGCCTTTGCCGGCGGCGATATCGATGATCGCCGCGCGAGTGAGCTCCATGGCGCGGCGCTGCACCGCGAAGAACAATTTCGTCTTGTTGCGGAAGTGGTAATAGATCACCCCTTTCGAGGCGCCATAGTTGTCGCTGATGTCGTCGAGCGAAGTCGCGGCGAACCCCTGCTTCATGAAGACGGCGGCCGCTGCGTCGAGGATCGCCAGTTCTTTTTCATCGCCCGCAGGCGTGCCGATTTCGCGCTTTCTGCCCAAGACTTTTCTCCTTTTCCGACCATGCCCGCCCGTGCGATCCATACTGGATCGACGCGCGAAGCACGCATATAATTATTCTACGACGTAGAATAATAATCTGTCCAGACACACGGAGATACCTGATGACGCCTGCTACCCAGGACGGCGCGCCAAGCTGCTGGCCCTTCTTCGACCCCATGCACGCCGAGCTCGCGCATGAACTGGAAGGATGGGCGCTCGACTTCCCAATGCCGGTTACCGACCCGGCCCGGCCGGCGATCGCACAGGTCGACGAGCTGTGCCGCCACATCGTGGCGGCCCTTGGGTCGTCGGGGCTGTTGCGCCTGTGCGTCAACGATAAGGACGCGGAATCGGCAAGACTGGACAGCCGGTCCATCTGCCTGGCGCGCGAGGTGCTGGCGCGCCGGCATGCCCTGCTGGATTTCAGCTTCGCCATGCAGGGGCTGGGCTCGGGCGCAATTTCGCTTGCCGGTACGCCCGCGCAGCGGGCCCGATACCTGCCCCAGGTCGCGGCCGGAACGCTCATCCCGGCGTTTGCCCTGTCCGAATCCGCTGCCGGGTCCGATGCGGGCGCCATGACCAGCACCGCACGCGCCGAGGGCGACGGCTATGTGCTGGACGGCGAGAAGATGTGGATATCGAACGGCGGAATCGCCGACTTCTACGTGGTGTTCGCTCGCGAACCCGGCACCGCCCGCTCCAAGGGCATTTCGGCGTTTATCGTGGATGCCGACACCCCGGGGCTCGAAGTGGCGGAAAGAATCGACGTCATGTCGCCGCATCCGCTGGCCCGCATCAGGTTGAACCAGTGCCGGGTCGGCCCCGGCCAGTTGCTCGGCCAGCCCGGCGAGGGTTTCAAGCTGGCCATGCGCACCCTGGACATCTTCCGGACATCGGTGGGCGCAGCGGCGCTGGGCTTCGCGCGATGCGCCCTGCAGGCCGCCGTCGAACACGCCACCCATCGCGGCATGTTCGGCTCGACGCTTGGCGCAATGCAATTGTCTCAGGCGAAAATCGCGCAGATGGCCACGCGCATCGACGCCTCGGCGCTGCTGGTTTACCGGGCGGCGTGGATGAGCGACCATGGCATGCCCGTGACGCGCGCGGCGGCGATGGCCAAGCTCGAGGCCACAGAGGCGGCGCAGTACGCCGTGGACGCCGCCGTGCAGCTGCATGGCGGGCTGGGCGTGCAGGTCGGATCCGTGGTTGAGCGCCTGTACCGCGACGTGCGCGCCCTGCGCATATACGAGGGGGCCACCGAGGTCCAGCAGATCATCATCGGAAACGACGTGCTGAAATCAGGCCGGCTGCCGCGCAACAGCACCGAACTCACCCACAGCCTGCAGGAGCGGAATCAATGAATGAAAAAGGTGCATTGTCGGGCATCGTCGTGATGGACGCCTCGAATTTCGTATTCGGCCCGGTTGCCACGCAGATGCTGGGGGACATGGGCGCGGATGTCATCAAGATCGAGCCGCCGGAAGGCGACCCCACCCGAGGCATCGGCGCGTCGCGCAGCGCGGGAATGGGGTCGTTCTTCCTGAACCTGAATCGAAACAAGCGCAGCGTGGTGCTGGATCTGAAATCCGACGCGGGAAGGCAGCAGATGCGTGGGCTTCTGGGGCGCGCCGATGTGTTCGTGCACAATATGCGCAGCACGGCGCTGGCCCGCCTGGGCCTGGACTACGAAGCGCTGCAGCATGAATTCCCTCGGCTTATCCATGCATCCGCGCAGGGATTCGGCGAAGGGGGCGATTATTTCGACCGCCCGGCCTATGATGACGTGATCCAGGGGCTGAGCGGCATCGCCGGCATCAACGCCTACGCCGATGGCAAGCCGTCGTACTGGCCGGCGCTCATTTCCGACAAGCTCTGCGGCGTCTACCTGGCCAACGCCATCACCAGCGCACTGCTGCATCGCGAGCGTACCGGCGAGGCACAGAAGGTCGAGGTGCCAATGTTCGAGACGATGGCCGCTTTCAATCTGCTGGAACATCTCGCCGATGGCGTATTCGCGGACGCTGCCGAGCCTGAGCCGGCATGGCGGGGCTATCTGCGGGTGCAGAGCACGCACCATCGCCCCCTGGCCACGCGCGACGGATACATCGCCATCGTGGCGAACACCAATGCCCAATGGAAGCGCCTGTTCGACCTTATCGGCAAGCCGGAACTGACAGACGACCCACGCTTTCGCACCATCGGCGAACGCATCCGTCATATCGGCGAACTGTACGAGATCGTGGAACAGTGCCTGGCCAGCCAGACAACGCAAACATGGCTGGAGTGGCTCGCCAACGCCGATATTCCGGCCGGGCCTATCCACAGCCTGGAGAACCTGCGCCAGGACCCGCATCTGCGGCAGACCGGTTTCTTCCAGCCGCTGGAACATCCCACCGAGGGCCGCCTGGTCATGCCCCAGGCAGGGCCCCGTTTTTCGGCCACGCCGGCTTCGATACGCCGGCTGCCGCCCAAGCTGGGGGAGCACAGTGCTCAAGTACTGGGCGGCTCGATTGAACCGGCGGGAAACACTCATGAATCATGATGCGGACGGCGCGCGTCCTCCCGACCTCGCGCGATTGACCGGCCACATTTTTCCTGCCACGACGCAGGCCTATACCGAGCGCGATTGCATGCTGTACGCACTGGGACTGGGCCTGGGGCAGGACCCGTGCGCACCCGGTCAACTGCAGTATGTATACGAAAGCGAGCTGCGCGTATTGCCGACGCTGTCGGCCGTACTGGCCAATCCCACGGGCTGGATGCGAGACCCCTCGCTGGGCATACAGTGGCGCCAGCTCGTGGCCCTGTCGCATCGCCTCGAGTTCCACCAGGCCATGCCCCCTCGCGGCACCGCGCGCTCGACGGTACGGGTCGACGCGGTATACGACCTCGGCCCCAAGGGCGCCCTGCTGCAATGGAGCCGGCAACTGGAAGACGCCGGATCCGGCGCGCACTGGGCCACCATGCAAGGCACGGCGCTGCTGCGCGGCAACGGCGAATTCGGTGGCCGCCCGGCGCCCGCGCGTGCGGCGCCCGCGACACCTTCGCGAGACCCGGACCTGCGCTTGCGCTGGCAGACTTCGACGTCGCAGGGGCTGATCTATCGCCTGTCCGGCGATTTCAACCCGCTTCATTCGGACCCGGAAGTGGCCCGACAGGCCGGCTTCGAGCGTCCGATACTGCACGGACTGTGCACGCTGGCCATTTGCGGCCACACCTTGATCAGCGCAGTATGCGCCGGTGACCCCGCCCGATTGTCCGGCCTTTCCGCCAACTATTTCGGCGTGGTGTACCCGGGCGAGACCCTGGACATTGCCATCTGGCGCGACGCCGGGGCATTGCTTTTCGAGTGTCGCGTGCTAGAGCGCGACTGCCTTGCGCTGACGTCGGGCGTTGCGAAAATTTCCAACCCGGCGGCATGGCCGCTTGGCAACTAGACCAGAAGACGGGAGTGAAAATGGGATACCCCCTTAAAGGCATCACCGTAGTGGCGGTGGAACAGGCGGCGGCAGCGCCTTACGCGTCCAGCCGCCTGGCGGACGCGGGCGCACGAGTCATCAAGATCGAGAGGCCCCAGGGCGACTTCGCGCGGGGTTACGACAACGCCGTCCACGGAGACAGCACCTACTTTGTGTGGCTGAACCGGGGCAAGGAATCCATAGTGCTCGACTACACGCAGCCGGCCGATGCCGAGCTCTTGCAGAAGCTGATCGCCAGCGCTGACGTACTGATACAGAACCTGGGACCCGGCGCGGCCACGCGCGCCGGATTCGGGTGGGAGAAAATGCGTCAGCTGCATCCTCGCTTGATCACCTGCGACATTACGGGGTATGGCGAGACAGGGCCATACGCCGACATGCGCGCCTACGATCTGCTGGTGCAGGCCGAAAGCGGCATCGCGTCGGTGACGGGCACGCCCGAAGCCGCCGGGCGCATCGGCATATCGGCATGCGACGTCGGCACGGGCATGTATGCCCACGCCGCCATACTGGAAGCACTGCTGGAACGTGAACGCACCGGCCAGGGCAGCGCTATCCACGTGTCGCTGTTCGATTCGATGTGCGACTGGATGACCGTACCGCTGCTGCACTATGACTATGCCGGGACGGTCTGGCCCCGAGTAGGCCTGGCGCACCCGACCATCGCACCGTATGGCGCCTACGAGGTCGGCGCCGCGCTGGGCGCGCCCGCCACCGTCCTGGTCGGCGTACAGAACGACGGAGAATGGCGCCGGTTCGCGACGCAGGTGCTCGAGCGCCCGAACCTGCTCGAAAATGAATCCTACGCGACGAATATGCAGCGCGTGACCAACCGCTCGGAACTCGATGCCGAAATTCGCGCCGTGCTTGCCGGCTTGAGCGTGGAGCAGGTCTGCACGCGCATGCGCGCCGCCCAGGTGGCGTTTGCGCAGGTCAACGGCGTCGAACAATTGACGAAACACCCGCACCTGCGCCGCGTCGAAGTGCCCGCGCGCAACGGTCCGGTAGCGGTGGTGGCACCCCCGGCCATCATACGCGGCGAACCCAGGCAATACGGGCCCATCCCCGCGCTGGGAGAACACACCGAGAAAATCCGCGCCGAGTTCGCCGCCGGACAATGACGTCGAGATAGGCATGCGCGCCACGGACGTGGCGCGCGCCCCAAGATAACCGCTGCGGCAGACGCTACTGCACCTGGCCCAGCCAGGCAAGTGCGAGGTCATGCAGCGGCTTGTCGACCAGTTTGCCATCGACGCTCACCGCGCCGCGCCCTTCCTGGGCCACGGCCTGGACTACACGGCGTGCCCAGGCCAGTTCGTCTTCAGACGGAAGAAAGCCCTGGTTTACCGGCGCGACCTGGCGTGGATGGATGCACAGCTGCCCCGCGAAACCCATGCGGCGCGAGGCCGCGGCCGACGCCTGGACGAGCTGCGCGTCGTCCCAGTGCAAAATGGCGCCGTCGATGGGCGCCGCACGTCCGGCCAGACGTGAAGCCAGCACCAGGCCGACGCGGGCAGGCAACCAGCCCAGTTCATCCTGGATACCCGTATCGCGCGCGTAGTCCACGCTGCCGAACACCAGCCGCTCGACGCCAGGGGCATCGGCCAGGGCACGCGCCTGCTCCACCCCCCGCGCAGTCTCGATCAGCGGAAACAGCGCCGCCGAATCGCCCAACTGCGCTCGCACGCGGGCGAGCGTTTCGGGCGATTCCGCCTTGGGCAGCATTGCAGCCCGGCAGCCCGATTGCGCCAGAACGCGCAGGTCGTCGTCGAACCACGGCGTATCGGCAGCGTTGACGCGCACGATGGCGGGTCGCCGGCTGGTGGACAGCCAAGCCGCCACCATGCCGCGAGCGCCAGTCTTGGAGTCGGGCATTACCGCGTCTTCGAGGTCCAGAATGATGGCATCGGCACCGGCGGCGGCCGCTTTGTCGAAACGTTCGGGCCGATCGCCCGGCACGAACAGCAGGCTACGAAGACGAGACATGCGCAGAAGGCTCCAGGGCCACGAAATGACGCCGTTGCGTAGCCAGCAACAAGCCGAACAACAACGCGGGAAGCACGATCAAGACGAATGCAATGCGATAGCTGCCGAGCAGCGACGCCATCGCGCCAAACACCGGCGGCCCCAGCACCACGCCCAGGAAGGTGCAAGTGAGCGCCCCTCCGGTTGCTAAGCTGGCCTTGCCGGCCGGGGCCTGCCGGGCGACTTCCGCCAGATAAACGCCATTCCATCCCACGGCGGCCGCGCCCGATACCATCAGCGCCACGGCCACAACGGCAACGGGCGCGCCGGCCGGCAGCAAAATCAGCGCCAGGATGCCGAGCGCCATCATCAGCGCCAATAAGGCCAGCATCAGCACCGGACCCAGGTAGCGGTCGGCGCACCAGCCCCACAGCAGGCGGCCGGCGACGCCGGCCGCCTGGCCCAGCGACAGCATCACGCCCGCAGCAACCAGGGTGTAGGCCAGGTCATCGTGCAGATACGTGACGACGTACGCGCTGAACGACCATTGCACCGCAGAAAAGCATAGCGACACGCCGGCCAGCAGAGCCAAGGGGCGGCGCGAGAAGATCAGGGCAAGCGGCGCCGCCAGGTCGCCCAGCCGGGCGCCGCGGCCCGGACGCCGATCGGCGTCGAGTTCGGCGCGGACGCATTGGGCCAGAGCCGCGCAGGCCAGGCACCCCAACGCCGTTGCCAGCATGGCGCCTCGCCACCCCATGGCGATTTCCATCTTGGGGGCGAGCAGCCCGGCCAGCACGCCGCCCAGGGGCACGCCGGTCTGCTTGACGGAGAACACAAACGACATGCGATGAACGGGCGTGGTACGGATCAGCAGATGCGAACTCGCCGGCGTAATGGGCCCGTAGCCCAGGCCCAGCAGCACGGCCCCGAGCGCCAGCAGCGCAACGTGGCCGGACAGGCTGCACAACAGGCCGGCCGCACACAGCACCAGCCCCCATTGGCTGGCGCGTATGGCGCCCACGCGGGCGACCCAGCTGCCGGCGGTGAGGCTGCCCGCCATCGCCCCCACATACACCAGCGCCACATAAATTCCCACCAGCTCCGCGGCAACCCCTGCCGATACGCTGATCACCGGCGCAAGCACCGGCACCACCAGGGCTGCGGCTGCCACCAGTGACTGGACCGCCAGGGTAATGGCCAGTACGCCCGCTCCCGATGCTTTCACGCCGATACCTGCCAGTCGCGCCGGAACGATTCGCGGTAGCTGAAGCGATCAGCCGGATGCACGCTGATCGCCAATTCCACCAGCCCGTCGCGCGCATCGAGGTAGCGGCGTTCGAGCCGCAGGCCGGCAGTGCCCGGCTTGACCTCGAGCCGGCGTGCCGCCGCCTTGTCCAGCACGACGGCGCGTATGTCCTGATGCACCGTCTTGATCTGCAGGTCGAACTGCTCTTCGAGCACGGCGTACAGGGCGCGCGTCATGCGCCCCTGCAGGCCCGACACCGAGCGGAACGCGGGCGCGATGTAGACGTCGGTCATGCAGATGGGGGCATCGTGCGCTTCGGTATAGCGCAGTCCCCAGATATGCAACCAGGTTTCGCCAGTGGAGGCGTCGAGAGTGTCGGCCAGTGATCCCTCGACTTCCAGCAGCGCCTGCCCTTCTATTTCGAGAGTCGTGTCGTAGGCATACTGCCGCAGGTCGGTAATGCCCGACATGGTCTGCGTATATTGCGTGACCGGCGCGGCCGCCAGCACGCGGCTGCCCACGCCGGGCTGCCGGGTCACCATGCCCATTTGCACCAATTGCTTCACCGCCTCTCGCACGGTAAAGCGCGACACGCCGAACTGGTCGCACAGTTCGAACTCGGTGGGCAGCAGGCTGCCCACCGGATAACGTCCTCCACGGATCTCGTGGACCAGCGTCGTGGCCAACTGCAGGTAGCGCGGCCGGCCGCCGGGCGCTTCGATCTTCAAGGTCATAGAACTGCGGTTTTCCTGAGTCTGGCGATGTGTTCGGGCTCGTACCCGGCCTGCGCCAGCAGTTCATCGGTATCGGCGCCCATCGCCGGCGCCGCTCTGGCCAATGGCGCTTCACCGGGGCAGCGGATCGGCGAGGCCACGCTCTTCACGGCACGGCCTTCTGCATCGTGGGCATCGAGCAGGCAACCCTGGGCGCGCACGAAGGGGTTCTCCAGCGCTTGCGCCACATCATAAACCGGGGCCGCCGGAACCCTGCCCGCGAACCGGGCCATCCAGTGATCAGTGTTGTGCGTCATGAACACGGCCTCGAGCTCCTGGTTGAAGCGCTCGCGGTTTCTCAGGCGGTCGGCAAAGCTGCGGTAGTCGGGGTTTTCGGCCCATTCCGGGTGCCCCATGGCCTCGGCGAGCAAGGGCCAGAACTTCTCTTTGTTGCACATCACGAAGATCCAGCTGTCTGCGGTGCGATACATCTGGCTGGGCACCAGCGACGGATGCGCCGAGCGCGGCGCCCGGCCGGTCTGGTGCCCGCCGTTGAGGTACCAGGTGGCCACGTAGCAAAGGTTGTGCAATGCCACGTCGAACAGACTGATATCGACATCTCGGCCCTGCCCGGTCTGGCGCGCGCCCAGCACGGCAGATACCAGGCCCAGGGCGGCGGTGGTGCCCGTCATCAGGTCTATGATGGACAGGCCGAAGCGGGCCGGCGGCCCGTCGGGCTCGCCCGTCAGCGACAGATACCCGGCTTCGGCCTGCATCAGGTAGTCGTAGCCGGGCCAACTGGCGCGCTCGCCCTCGCGGCCGTACGCAGACAGGTGCACGCAGACAATGTCGCGGCGTATGCGGCTCAGCGCCTCGTAAGTCAGGCCCAGCCTGCCGGGCAAGTCCCCGCGCAAATTGTTGAATACCGCATCGGCGTGCTGGCACAGGTCGTGCAGCACCAGCCGCCCGTCCGGATGCTTCAGGTCCAGCGTGACGCTTTTCTTGTTGCGATTGAACGCCTGGTAGAAATGGCTGTTGCCGGGCCCGAAGTAGTGCGGGCCCACGGCGCGGCCGACATCGCCGCCATCGCGCGGATTCTCGATCTTGATGACTTCGGCGCCCAGGTCGGCCAGATGCTGCGTGCCGAATGGCCCCGCACCGTACTGCTCTACCGAGACAATACGCAATCCTGTCAGCGGCAGACTCATATGCGGTTCCTTTGCACCAGCTGTCGGGCGATGATGATGCGCTGCATTTCATTGGTGCCCTCGCCTATCACCAGCAGCGGCGCGTCGCGGTAAAAGCGTTCCACGAGGTACTCTTTGGAATAGCCGTAGCCGCCATGGATGCGCATGGCCTCCAGGCTGTTCTCGACGGCTGTCTCGGTAGCAAACAATTTGGCCATGCCGGCTTCCATGTCGCAGCGGTCGCCGCGGTCATAGGCTTCGGCCGCGCGCAGCGTGAGCAACCGTGACGCCTCGGTGCGCGTGGCCATGTCGCCCAGCTTGGTCTGTATGGCCTGATGTTCGCAAATGGGCTTGCCGAACGTCTTGCGCTGCTGCGAGTACCTGACGGCCTCGCGCAGCGCCGCCTGCGCCACGCCCACGCCGCGCGCCGCGACGTTGATGCGTCCGAGCTCCAGGCCGTTCAACACCATTTGCAGGCCGCGCCCTTCGACACCGCCCACCAGCCGGTCGGCCGGAATGCGGTAGTTCTCGAACACCAGCTCGGTGGAATCGATGCCCTTGTAGCCCAGCTTTTCCAGCTGACGACTGACGGTGAAACCCGGGCCTTTCTCGGCGATGAACAGGCTCATTCCGCGGTGGCGAGGTTCGGCCTGCGGGTCGGTTTTGACCAGCAGCGCAAAGCAGTTGCCGTGATAGCCATTGGTGATCCACATCTTGCTGCCATTGACGACATATTCGTCGCCATCGCGGCGCGCCACCGTGCGGATGGCCTGCAGATCCGTACCGCAATCGGGCTCGGTCAGGCCGATGCCGCCGCGCAGCTCACCGGTGGCAAAGCGCGGCAGGTAGGCCTGCTTCTGCGCTTCAGTGCCGTTGCGCTGCACTGCGGCCGCCATGATCAAGTGCGAGTTCAAAATGCCCGACAGCGACATCCATTCTTCTGAAATGCGTTCGATGATCTTTGCGTAGGTGACGGTGGAAAGGCCCAGCCCGCCGTATTCGGGCGCAATCAGGCAACCGAACAGGCCCATTTCCTTCATTTTCTCGACGATCTCCACCGGATAGGTGTCGTCATGTTCGAATTGCCAGACGTGCGGCCGCACCTCTTGTTCGAGGAAGCGGCTCACCATATCCAGAATGAGTTGTTCCTGGCCTTCATCATGCGTGGTCATGCAGTTTCTCCGAGTGATGCTTTCAGTCATTGCTGCGCCAGGCTGGCGGCAAGCTGTCGCGCCGACCCCTGTTCGAGTTGCAGCACGCCGGACTCGATGGCCGTGGCGCGCTCGGCGGACACCTGCCGCCGGGCGTTGTCGTGGAATTTCGCGCGGATGTCGGTTGCCGTGAGCGGCCGGTCTTCCGCGCCCCGATTGATGGCTTCGCGCTCGCGCAAGGTGCGTCCGTCGTGCAGTTCGACAATGACTTCCCCGCCGTAGTGCAGCGGAAAGTCGCTTGCCGGGTCGTGGCCATAATCGGTGATGGCCGCCAGCCCCAGCACCGTGGCGTCGCGCAAGGCAGTTTCTTCCAGGTCGTCGAGCGTCAGCCGGCCCTTGCACAGCGCGGTGCCGACCAGATAAGGAATGCTGAACTGTGCCTCGTAGCTATTGGCGGGCTTGCGCTTGGCCGCCTCGGGCTCGCAGACAGTCTTCACGACTTGTTCCGGCACCAGTACGGTGATGCGCCGGATCTGGTCCGGACGCACGCCCTGGGCATGCAGCCGGACGGCCGCGTCGATCGCCGCATGCGTGAAGTGGCAGGCCGGCAAGGGCTTGACCGACACGCGCTCCACTTCCCACAGCGTGCCCAGGCCGGCGGTGGCCAATCCCAGGTCGTACTCGCGCGCGCCCAGATGACTGGCGTACAGGCCGAAGCGCCCTTCGTAGGCCAGGCGGGTGCCCGTGTAGCGGTGCTTGCCGAAGGTGGCTGCCGTGATGCCGGCTGACGCGGCCCATCCCGGATGCATACGCTTGTTCCATGCGCCGTCGTTCAGGAACTCGAGACTGCCCGAAGCGGTGGACAGCGCAATGCCCTGTGCATCTGCCAGCTGCTGCGCATTGAGCCCGAGCAGCCAGCCGGCGGCCAGCGTGCATCCGAACGTGCCGATCAGGCCGGTCGGATGAAAGCCCACCTGGTGGAACCCACCTTTGGCCACGGCCCCAAGCCGGGTGGCCGCTTCCATGCCCAGCACGTAGGCGGCGACCATATCGGAACCGGAACGGTCATCGCGCGCCGCGAGCGCCAGAACGGTCGGCAGGACAGACGCCGTGGCATGAATCACACCGCGGGCGTGGGTGTCGTCGTAATCGAGGCCGTGGATCAGCACACCGTTGGCCAACGCCGCGTTGCGCACGTCCATGCGCAGCCCCGAGCCGATGACGACGCTGTCGCCACCGCTGTCGAGTTCGCCGATCGCGGCGAGCGCGCGACGCGAAAACTCATAACCGTGCGAGGCCAGCGCAATACCGATGGAATCCAGCATCAGCAGCCGGGCTCGCTCGCGCACCTGAGCCGGAATGCCGGCTGCGTCGAAGCCGGCGGCGAACTGCGCCAGCGATTCGGATAGCGCCAGCGCGGCGGGCGATTGAACTTGGTCTTTCATAGCCATTCTCCTGTATTCAATTCAGCAGCACCAGCGACAGCGACGGTACAAAAGTGATCAGGCCCAGCGACACCAGGCGCGTGACGTAGAACGGCAACACGCCGCGGGCCACCTGCTCGACCGGTATGCGCGCGATGCCGCTCATGACAAACAGATTCAGCCCGATGGGAGGCGTGAGCGTGGCGATCTCGACATTGGCGACCATGATGACGGCGAAGTGCACAGGGTCGATGCCCAAGTGCATGGCCATCGGAAACAGCAATGGCGCCGTCAGTACGATCATGGCCACGCCGTCGAGGAACATGCCCAACAGCAGCAGCACGGCATTGGCCAGCAGCAGGAACTGCCACGCCGACATGTCCATGCGTTCCATGAAGCCGATCAGCGACGCCGAAACACCCATGCGGGCCAGAATGAAGCCGATCAGGCTGCCTCCCATCACCACCATGAAAATCATGGTGGACTGCAGCAGGGACTCTTGCGACACCTTCCAGACGGCGGCCCAGTTCATGGTGCGATACACCAGTACGCACAGCAGCGCGGCATAGCCGGCCGCCACGGCCGACACTTCGGTAGGCGTGAAGATTCCCATGTAGATGCTGCCCAGCACCAGTACCGGCATCGAAAGCGCGCCCGCTGCCTTCGGCAGGCGTCTCGCAAACCCGGCCAGGTCCGGCTTGCCCGTGGTGGCTCCATAGCCGTGGCGGCGTGTCAGCCAGACAGTGGTCGACAGCAGCAGCGCGGCTTCCATCAGGCCGGGGATAATGCCGGCCACGAACAGGCGGTCGACCGGCAAGCCCACAATGGATCCGATCAGGATGAATCCCAAGGATGGCGGGATCATCAGGCCCAGCGTGCCTCCCACCGCCACCAACGCGGCGGAGAACCGCGGCGGGTAGTTCTCGCGCTTCAGTCCATCGACCGTGGCGGCGCCGATGGCGGCCGCCGACCCCACGCTCGACCCCGACACCGCGGCGAAGAACACGCAGGCCAGCATTACCGTCAGCGCCAGGCCTCCCCGCACGCAACGCACCAGGCTGCCGATCAGTTCGATCATCACCGCGACGATATTGCCGCGCATCATCAGGTTGCCCATCAGCACGAACATCGGTATGGCCATCAGCGGATAGCTGTTGATCGACTTGAATGCAGTCTGCGCGACCACGGTCAGGGGCACGCCGTCTACCGACATGACGAGCGCGCTGGACATCAGGCCCATGGCCGTTCCCACATGGGCGCCCAGCGCCAGCAGCACCAGCAGCCCGATTACGGAGAGTCCCAATGTCATAGCGGCGGCTCCTGGCGTGAAATGGCGGCGGCTACCCCGGCGTCCGGCTCGTCGTCAACCGGAGCGGGCTGGAAAGGGTCGCCCCAGCGCCAGGCGTACCAGGCGGCGCAGGCGTAATACGCGAACAGCGCGATGCCGCCCACCGGCATGGCCAGGAACAACATCCACATAGGCAGTTCCAGCGATGACTCGGACACCATGCCCATGGTGTAGAAACGGTGCACTTGCGGGATGGATGAATACGCCAGGATGAAGGCGAACAGCATGCCCACCGCGCAAGACAGCAGCCACGCGACACGCTGCAACGGGCCGGGCAGGCGCTGCACCAGCAGCTCGGTGCGGATGTGGCAATGGCGGAAACCTGCGATGCCCAGCGTCAGAAAGAACGCCCACACCATCAGGAACCGCACGGACTCTTCCGCCCAGAAGTAACTGACGTTCAGCACATAGCGGCTGAAGCCTTCGAGAATCATGATGCAGGTCGCGCCCAGTGCCAGTATCGTGGCCAGCGCCAGCACCAAGCGCGAGATCCAGCCCAACCTGCCGAACTCCGGGGCGGTCCGCCTCGCCTCGCCCTGGCCCGCCCGTACCGGCAAGGCTGGGGATTCCAGTTCACTTGCCATCATGAATGCACTCCTTGCGTACGGCCTCGAGTTGCGCGACGGCGGCCGCGTGCTTGTTGCGGAAGCCCTCGCCCGCCGCCACGAAACGCGCCTTGAGCTTGTCGACTTCTGACTCGGACATGACACGGTAGGTCCCGCCCTTGGCCACCATCTGTTCGATCAATTGCCGGTCCTTGTCCACGGTTTCGCGCCACTGCCTGGAGATGATCTCGGCCAGGGACGCTTCGATGGCCTCGCGCTGTGCGTCGGGCAGGCCATCCAGCCAGGCCTTGTCCACCGTGACCGCTGAAGTGGCCAGGCCCATGCCGGGCGCCAGCGTCGCATAACGCGCCGTGCTGCCCAGCACATCCACCCAGCCGGCCGGAGAGGTCATCGCGCCGTCGATGGCGCCTTGCGACAGCGCCGCCGACATCTCGGAGGCCGACATCGAGATGGGACTGGCCTGCACCGAACGCATGGCATCCAGCATGATCTGTCCGCCTATCACGCGCACCTTCTGGCCCTTCAGGTCGGCCACCTGCTGGATGTCGCGATCTTTCATCAGGAATATCAGGTCGGCCGTGCGCAGGAAGCCCAGCACCTTTATGCCGCGCGGTTCCAGATAGCCGGAAATCATGCGGGTGAATCCGGCCGCGAAGCATGGATTGGTCATTTCCTCCGTGCTCAGCGCAAAGGGCAGGCTGGCCACCCCCACGCGAGGATCGAACTGTTCAAGGCGGGACGACACCGGCCACACCATCTGCACCGCACCGGTGCCCAACGCGGCAAGACCGTCCCGGTCGTTGTACAGCTGCGAGGCCGGAAAATACTTGCCCTGGATGGCGCCATCCGTGCGCTTGGCCACGTCGGCGATGAACTGTTCGATGTACGGACTGGGATTGGTGGCCAACGGGATCTCGCTGGTAATGACCATGTCCGTCGCGGCCGAGGTGCCGCACCATCCCATCGCCAGTGCGGCGCACCACGGCGCCGCCGCTTTCCAGATTGCCCTCATGTCGTCTCCTTGTCGGCGGCCCGCAGACCGGCCTGCGCGCATGCCGCCGGGCGACGCGCATGCCATGAGGTGGCCTGCTGGAACAACTGTCCCAGCGCCAGCACCCTGTCTTCTCCCAGTGGCGGCCCGACCAGCTGCATGCCCAGGGGCAGGCCGCCCGCGCCCGCACCGACCGGAAGCGTCAGCGCGGGCAGGCCCAGGTAATTGATGCCGCGGGTCCATGCCGACAAGCGCGCAAACTCGTGCTCGAGCCTGGCCTGATCGCCGCCATGGGTGTCTTCCACGCGGGGCGCCACGTCAGGCGTGCAGGGCAGCAGCAATGCATCGACGCCGGCCTGCACGTCCCGCAGGTAGTGCCGCAGGAAAGGGCCGCGCAGCCGTAGGGCATCGCAAAAATCGACGCCTGACACCAGCAGGCCGCGCGCAATGCGACGACGAACCTGGTGGCCATATTCCGCGCCATACTCGCGAAGCCAGCGCCGATGCAGCGCGGCCGCCTCCACCGCCAGAACGATGGACGCCAGTTGTCCGGCGCACTGCAGCAGCAAGAAGGGCGAAGGAACCTGAACGCACTCCACCCCCTCGGCGCGCAGCACGCGCACGGCCTCATCCAGGGCCTGACGCATGTCGCCTGACATGGGGTCGTCGTCGCGCCAGCGCGGCACGGCAACGCGCATGCGGCGCGGCGGCCGACCCAGCGCCACGGGGGCGTCCAGGCACGTCAGGTCCACGCCGTCGGCGCCGGCCAACGCGCGGTACGCCTGTCCGCACAGTTCTGCCGACCAGGCAAGCGGACCTATGCAGTCCAGGCTTGCCGACAGCGGCATCGCGCCGGCCACGCTGATGCGGTATTGGGTCGGCTTCAGGCCCGTCAGTCCGCACAGCGCTGCCGGGAGCCGCACCGAACCGCCGGTGTCCGAACCGATGGCCAGCGGCACATGGCCGGCCGCGACGGACATGGCGGCGCCGCTCGAGCTGCCGCCCGACACGTGGTCGGTGTTCCAGGGGTTGCGCCCCGGTCCGTAGGTTGCATTCCACCCCGTGGGTGACATGGCGAATTCGGCCATGTGTTGCGTGCCCAGGATGACGGCGCCTGCCGCGCGCAGGCGTGCCACGACCGCGGAGTCGGCGACGGCCGGCGCGCAGTGGCTGCGCAGGGGCGTGCCCCACCCGGCAACGCGCCCTTGCCGGTCGAACATGTCCTTGATGCCGACCGGCATGCCGTGCAGAGGGCCACGTACCCGGCCCCTCCGGCGTTCGTCGTCGAGCACCCGCGCCTCGGCCAGGGCAGCATCCGCGTCCACGTCCATCCACGCGAGCCGGCCAGGCGCGGCGCGGTCGATCCGGGACAGGCTCGCCAGCGTCCACGCCTCGCTGCCGATCGCGTCGGGACAGGATTGCGCCGGTCCCTCGGCCCACGGCTCGGGCGCCATCGCCCGCAGCACCTGTCCGAAAGGCGCGGCGACCGTGGCCATATCCAGCACCCCGGACTCGTTCTCCACTGCCTTGGCGAGACCGGCCGCCGCGGCGGCCAGGTCCGGCAGGTCCGCCTCGTCCAGAGGTAAGCCGCGCGCCTGCGACCAGGCGCGCGCCGATTCGATCAGGTCGTCCATCTCAGGCCCCGCAACGCTGGCCGATGGCCTCGACCTGCCTGACCACGTCGCCGTATTTCTCGGTATAGACCTTCTTGGCGGAGTCGGCACGGGCCTTCCACTCAGCAGCCCCCGCTTCGTCGGCGAGGCGATATACCGAGCCCTGTTCCTCCATCTGCCTGACTGCCTTGGCGTCCGCAGCGCGGGCCTCCTCCCATTGCCGCTGGATGATCTCGTTCAGGCTGTCGGAGACCGCCTGACGCTGCGCTGGCGTCAGGGCGTCCATCCAGCGTCGATCTGCCACCACGGCATAGGTGGCCAGTGACATGCCCGGCACATGGAACGCATACTTGCCGGTCTTGCCTATCATCTCGGCCCAGCCGGCCGGCGAGGTCAGCACGCCGTCTATCGCGCCCTGTGCCAGCGCGGTGCTCATTTCGGACGCCGCCATCGACACGGGGCTGGCATCGAAGCTGCGCACCATGTCCAGGAAGATGCGGCCACCCGTCACGCGCAGCTTTGCTCCGCGCATATCGGCCAGCGACTTCACATAGCGATCCCGGAAAATGAAAAACAGGTCGGCGGTGCGCAGCAGGCCCAGCACCTGCAACTGGCGCGACTTCAGGCGCTCGGACATCAGTTCGGTCAGGCCGGTCGCAAAGCATTCGTTGGCCATCATCTCGTCCGAAAGGCCGAACGGCAGATTCACATACCCCAGCGCCGGATCCAGAGTCTCGAGCCGCACCGAAACCGGCCATACCATGTGCACCGCGCCGGTGCCGATGGCCGCCAGGCCGTCCTGGTCGTTGTAGAGCTGCGATGCCGGGAACACCTTGACCTGCACTTCGCCGTTCGTGCGCCTGGCAACGTCCGCGGCGAACTCGTTCATGTAGCGCGTCTTCCAATGCGAAGCCGCGACTTCCGAGGTCAGCACCATTTCGACGGCACCCGCCGCCAGCGGGACCGACAGCGCTATCAGCAGCGCCGCGCGGCGCCAGACTGAATACGACATGGCAATATCTCCTTTGATGAGTACTGCAATGCAGCGCGGACGGCGCCCGCGCGGCCCAAGGCCTGTAATCGTTATTGCTCGCCGACCCCGTGGCCCCGCTTGGGAATCAGGCTCATGCGTATGAAGTTCATGACTTCGACACCATCCTGGTTATAGGCGCGGGTCAGCGTCGTGACGATGCCTTGGGTGGGCCGGCTGCGCGACTCGCGTATCTCCAGCACTTCCGATTCGGCGTACAGCGTGTCGCCGGCGAAAACGGGCGCCGTCAGATTGATTTCTTTCCAACCCAGGTTGGCGATGGCCTTGCCGCTGATGTCGGCCACCGTCATGCCCAGCACCACCGCCACGGTCAACCCGCTGTTGACCAGCAGCTTGCCGAACTCGCTTTGGCTGGCATGAGCCACGTCGCAGTGCATGGGATGAAAATTCATCGTCATCAATGAAAACTGAATGTTGTCGGCGTCGGTCAACGTGCGCCCGGGCCGATGTTCGTACACGGCCCCCAACTCGAACTCTTCCAGGTAGCGCCCGAAGCTGAAGCGGTAGCGCTTGGGTCCCACGGCCTTGACCTCCATTGCCCCTCCTTTGTCCTGTTTGGCACTTTGTCTGGACAAATACTCGGTCAAAGCAAGTCGTCCTGTCAATCGCTTTCTATCGTGCGTTGCAGCAACTCGAGCCCGGGCGGCCCTGGCTCCCTTTCTCAAACGACGCAGCGTGACACTCGCGACAATGACGATGACGAAGTGACCGTCTGTACGCGCCGGATGGCGCAGGCGATACGCCGCGAGTATTCACAGGCCGAACCGGGTTGCGGGAGTTCGTCTCCGTCGAGCGCGGCTGGATGTATTGCCTGAATCAGCGGCGTCGCCGTTGTTCCAACATCGAATGCACGCCTGCGCTCGCGTCATCGGACCGACCGCGCGATAAATATTCGCGACTGATCCTTCTACCCCCGCCGCGCTCCGGTAAACTTCTGCTCCAAATTAATTCCGAATATATACGAGGGGCAAGTCGTCGCGGCTTGGCGTCAGTCCTCGAGTTGTGCAGTTCTAGCAGAAGAGGGCTCCGTGAAGAACAGGCTGTGTACGCTGCCACTGGCAGGATTAATTACGCTCGTGCTCGCTGCATGCGACGGCGGTGGTTCACACCATGCGCCGGATCCCGCGCCGGTTGGCCCTCAGGCATCCAATATTCTGTTCATGATCATGGATGATGTGGGCATCGATCAGATGGCCGCATTTGGATATGGCGGAGCGACCCCGCCGAACCTGCCCAATATCGGCGCGGTGGCGCAAGCCGGGCTTCGGTTCCACAACACGTGGTCCATGCCCGAGTGTTCCCCAGGACGGGCGTCGTTCTTCGTCGGACGCTATCCTTTCCGTACCGGCATCTATCAGGCAATCGGGCCGAACGACCTGGCGAATTCACAAGTCTCGCCTTATGACGTGACCGTACCGAAGCTGCTCAAACGCGCGGGTTACGAGAACGGCATGTTCGGCAAGTTCCACCTTGCCGGGCCCGAGAACAACCAAGCCGAGAATATGACACCCAGCGTGTTGGGCTGGGATTATTTCTATGGCTGGATTGGCGGGCTGCCTGGCTCGATTGACACCACGGCCGGCGGGATCGCCCCGGAAAGCACCTATTCTTGTGGCTTCGTGCCCGGCAAGCACGCCGGTGGCGCGGATAGCGGCGCTTGCTACCAGCCCGACAATCACTGCCGTGAAATCAAGCGCACCGCGTTGTCGCAAGACGCAGCCGGGCTGCAGTGCCTGAGCTCGGGCGGCATCTTCGTGCCGGATGAAAGCTGCGGCACGCCGGCGCCGAGCCTAAATTTCAACCGCGAGAACGGCTACTACGTGTCTCCGCTGGTGATCATCGATGGCGAACACCTGGAACAGGTGCCGCTGAGCGATGCGCGCTCGCGCCAGTACCGCACCATCACCGAGGCCGATGCCGCGATCGAGTGGATCAAGTCCCGATCCGGCGCCAAACCATGGATGGCCACGGTCAGCTTCAGCGCGGCGCACACGCCCTGGCAACAGCCACCCGGTTCACTGGTAGATGGTCCCAAGGACTTTGCCTCGGATGGTTGGAGCTGCCAGGCAACGGCGACGGGCCGTCAGCTGCAGAACCAGATGACCGAAGCAATGGATAAGGAGTTCGGCCGCATCCTGGTCGAGACCGGTCTTGCCAGTCGCGCCGCGGATGGCAGCTTGGTCTACGACCCCAACGCCTCGAATACCGTGATTGTCATCGTGGGCGATAACGGCACCTTGGGCTCGGCCGTGAAACTGCCCTTTGTGGGATCGCAAGCCAAAGGCACTGCGTACCAGACTGGGGTGTGGGATCCGCTGATCGTGGCCGGCCCTCATGTGGTGCAGCCCGGCCGCCAAGTGGATCACATGGTCAACGCGGTGGATCTTTATCAGTTCTTTGGTGAAATTGCGGGGTTGGATGTGCATAAAGAAGTGCCACGCACCATCGACTCGGTTGCGCTGCTGCCTTATCTGACCAATCCCGAGCAATCGAGCTTGCGCAACATCAACTTCACGATGGGTAGCGTGAACTATCAAGCCAATGGCGCCAGAAATGCGCCCTGCGTGATCAATACGACTTGCACGCAGATCCCGACGACCAAGGCCGTGTGCGAAGATAACCAGGGCGTGTATTGGGGCCCCGGTTATACCGATGCGTCGGTGATTCCCAATGATGGCGAAGGCTATAAGATGTGCGCCGACGTCAATCGCGCACTCTACGGCGCCGGCCGCGACATGCTCGACATCATGCCCGAGACCTCCATCGCGGTACGCAACGATCAGTACAAGCTCGTGCGCAACACCACGCAGAATTTCGAACCGACTACCCAGGGCCGCAAGACCGATGTAGTCGACGAGTTGTATGAGATCAACCAGGCGGTCCCCGTACCTTTGCTGGACACGCCCGACCGTAACCTGCTGGCGAGCAACCCCGACGCCGACACCCTGGCCGTCTACGATGAGTTGCGCGCGACCATGGATCGTATGCTGGCGTCCGAGCCATCTTGCCCGGGTGATGGAAACAAGGATGGCATCGTCAATGCCCAGGACCTGGACAACTGGCGCGCGATCGCGCATAACTGGGGGCTGTCCAGCGTGTATGACTTCTTTGTCAATGGCTTGCCCGACGGTTTGACCAACCACGTGGACGAGACAATTGTTCAGAACAACCTGAACACCAGTTGCCCGCCGTCGTATGCGATTTACTAAACCAGCCAGGCTCGCAATGACGGCGGGCGTGGCCGTCGCAACGGCGGCGACTGCCTTGGCGGGCATGGCCTTATGGGGCAGCGATGAGAACGATAAACCGTCGCGCCCCGGCATCACCCTCGGCGATGGCGTGATCGGACCCGTGAACATGGCCTGGGTGCCGGGGGGCGATTTTCTGATGGGCAGCAACAGCAAGCTAGCGCAGCCCAACGAGCGTCCGGCTCATCCGGTTCGCGTGGATGGGTTCTGGATGGACATCACCCATGTGACGAACGACCAGTTCGCCGTGTTCGTGCGTCAGACGGGTTACGTTACGACAGCCGAACAGGTGCCGGACTGGGAAACGGTGCGAGTCCAATTGCCTCCTCACACACCGCGCCCGCCCGACGGCGCGCTGGTCCCCGGCGCAATGGTATTCGTCGGCACGCATAGGCCTGTCAATCTGGCCAATTACGCAAGTTGGTGGCGCTATGTGCCTGGCGCAAACTGGCGTCAACCGCAGGGTCCTGGCAGCACGATCACGGGCAAGGCCGACCATCCGGTTGTACAGGTGAGCTATGCCGACGCGTTGGCGTATGCCAGGTGGGCCGGCAAGCGCCTGCCCACGGAAGCCGAGTGGGAATATGCGGCCCGCGGCGGGCTTGAACAGGCTACCTATGTCTGGGGGGATGTGCTCGAACCCGAAGGCCAGCGCATGGCGAACTACTGGGACGCGACAACACAGCGATTTCCCGTCGTAAGTCCGGCTGCAGGCGGCGCCAACGCCACCGTGGCGGCGGGCACGTTCCCCGCCAACGGTTATGGCCTGCACGATATGACAGGCAACGCCTGGCAATGGGTGGCCGACTGGTACGGGGTCGATCACTTTACGCATCAGGCCCGCCACAACGCCACCATGGTGAATCCACAAGGCCCGGCGCAACCCCACGATTACTCGGATCCGGGTGTACCGGCCCATGCGCCCAAGCGGGTCATACGCGGAGGGTCGTTTCTTTGCAACGAGAACTACTGTCTGTCGTATCGGCCAAGCGCGCGCCAGGGCGCCGATCCGTACAGCCCGATGTCGCATGTGGGATTCCGGCTGGTCATCGACGCCCCGCCCCCAGTCGTCGCCTCGCCAGCCGCGCCGTCCGCAGTCAGAAGCTCATATGATTAATCTCAATAATCGGCATCATCACTGCCAGCACGATCACGAGCACGATGGCCCCCATGAGCAGGATCATCAGCGGTTCGAGCAGCGCGGTCATGGTCATTGCGCGCCGTTCCAGCTGGGCAGACAGGGTCTGCGAAGCGCGCTGCAACATGGCGGGGAGATCGCCAGTGCGTTCGCCGCTACTGACCAGGTAGGTCAAGAGCGCGGGAAAAGTCTGCTGCGCCTGCAATGCCGTCGTCAGCGCGCTGCCTGCACGGACACGCTGCGCGGCATCATCGGCGGCCAGGCGCATCTTTGCGTTGCTCAGCGTGCGGCTCGCGGCGTCCAAGGCCGCCAGAAGCGGCACCCCCCCTCCGGTCAGGATAGCCAGGGTGGCCGCGTAACGCGCCGTATTCACGCCCGATACAAAATAGCCTGCCAGGGGCACGCGCAGCAGGGTTGAATGCCACGACAGTTGCACCGAAGGTCTGCGCAACTGCCAGCGCCACATCGCCAGGGCGACTGCAAAGATCACCGCAGCCCACGGGCCCCATTCTCGGATCGCATCGCTCGCGGCAAGCATGAGGCGCGTCAAAAGTGGCAGCGCCTGATTCGTTTGCGCGAACGCCCCCACCACCTGCGGCACTACATAACTCAGCAGAAAAATCACGATCCCGATCGATACCAGCGTCACAATGGCGGGATAAATAAACGCGGTCAGGATCTTGTTGCGCAGGTTACTGCGCGACTCCAGATACTCGGCCAGGTTCTCCATGACGCGCGACAGATCGCCCGACGCTTCGCCCGCATCGATGAGCGCACGATAAATTGACGGGAACTCGGCGGGATGCGCGGAAAGCGCCTGCCCAAGTCTGTGTCCGGCGCGTACGTCGGCCCGGATGCTGGCCAACAGACCGGTCAGATGACGGCCCTGCGCCTGCTCCAGGGTGGCACTGAGCGCGGTATCCAGAGGCAGACCGGCTCCCAGCAGACTGGCAAGCTGCCGCGTCATCCAGCACAGCTCGGCGTCCTTGGTCCGTCGGCGTCCGCGGCGTACGGCATTTGAAGTTGATCCCGGATGGACAGGCATTACCGTCAGGGGCACCAGCCCGCGCGCACGCAGCGCGTGCCTGGCCGCGCGATCGCTTTCCGCCTCGATCAGGCCGCGCTCGACGCGACCCCGTTCGTCGCTGGCTTCATATCGAAAGGCTGGCATTGTCTGGGCGCCTCGTCACTAGTGTTCGTTGGTAACGCGAGAGATCTCTGCCTCGGTGGTGACGCCTTGCCTCACCCACCGTAGCCCATCCTGACGCAAGGCGCGCATGCCGCTCTGGGCCGCCGCCCCACGTAGCGCCTGTTCGTCGCTGCCATCATGGATCAACGCGCGAGCGGCGTCGTCCACACAAAACAACTCATGTATGCCGGTACGACCGCTAAACCCCGTGTGGTTGCAAGACGCGCAGCCACGATGCAGCCAGGCCCCGGTGAGCGGGCAGCGTGTCTTGCACCGCGGGCAAAGCTTGCGCACCAGGCGTTGGGCCAGCACTCCCTGCAAGGTAGAGGCCAACAGGAACGGCTCGACCCCCATGTCGATCAGTCGCGTCACTGCCGATACCGCGTCATTGGTGTGCAGGGTCGCCAGGACCAGATGGCCGGTGAGCGAGGCCTGCACGGCGATGCGCGCGGTCTCCAGGTCGCGGATTTCGCCGATCATGATGACATCGGGGTCCTGGCGCAGGATGGCCCGCAGCGCCATGGCAAAGCTCAGGTTTATCTTGCTGTTGACCTGCGTTTGACCCACGCCCGGCAAGTCATACTCGATCGGGTCCTCGACGGTCAGGATATTGGTTGTGTCGGTATCCAAGCGCCCCAACGCCGCGTACAGGGTCGTGCTTTTTCCGCTACCCGTGGGCCCGGTGACCAGCACAATTCCATGCGGGCGATGGATCAGCGCATCCAGCTGCGTGCGCACGTCCTCGGCCATGCCGAGCTGATTCAAATCGTTCTGACCCTTGCCTTTTTCCAGCAGACGCAATACGGCGCGCTCCCCGTGCCCCGTGGGCAATGTCGAGACGCGCACATCGATGGGGCGCCCTCCCACGCGCAGCGTAATTCGACCATCCTGGGGTAATCGCTTTTCGGCAATATCCAGGTGCGCCATGATCTTGATGCGCGAAACCAGCGCGTTGTGCAGCGCACGCTGAGGGCTGACGATATCGCGCAGCATACCGTCAACGCGATAGCGCACCATCGAATGCGTTTCGAAGACTTCCAGATGAATGTCGCTCGCACCATCGCGGCTGGCCTGCGTCAGAAGCGCATTGATCATGCGAATGATAGGCGCGTCGTCCTGTGAGTCGAGCAGATCCTCGACTGCGGGGATTTCGTGCATCAGTCGATCCAGATCGACCTCGCTGGCGGCTTCATCGACGATGGCCGCCGCGTCGCCGGTCTGCGCATACGCCGCCGTCAGCATGAGATCCAACTCCTCATCAGTGACGACCTGCTGCGCCAGTTCGCCGTGGCAGCGGCGAATCTCGGCCAGAGCCCAGGCGGGCGTGAGCGCCGACGTGGTCACGCGCACGCCCGCCGAAGCGGAAGTCTCCAACAGCACGCGCTGCGCCCGTGCCCATGCATAAGGCAGACGCGGAATCACTGCAATGCACTCCCGCTGGCAGGCTGCGGCCGATCCGGGATGGCTGCCGGAATAGGTTGGGCGTTCGCCTCGGACGACGAGGCTGGATCTTCTCCGCGCAAGTCCAGCAAACCCGTGTCAGGGTTCCGCGTGATCTGAGGCAACACACTCGACCCCAGATTCGGCGCGAACCAGGTCGAACGCTCCGGCAGATCGTTCTGCATCGCACGCATGTGGGTGTAGCGGTCCAGGGTGATGCTGGCATTATCCTGGGAGTTGCGCAGAATATGTGGTCGCAGGAACACCATCAGGTTGGTCTTGGTGCGGCTACGGCTTTCATAGCGAAAAAGGCTGCCCAACAGCGGGATCTTGCTCAGAATAGGCACCGCATTGGTCGTATCGGAAATCGAATCCTCGATCAGTCCGCCCAGCACAATGATCTGGCTGTCGTCGACCAACACATTCGTCTCGAGCGCACGCTTGCGCGTCACCAGCCCGCCAGCGGCGCTCGAGGCGGCCGTATCGATACTGCTGACCTCTTGATAGAGCGCAAGCTTGACCGTGCCACCTTCTGAGATCTGCGGCCGGATGCGTAGCGTCAGGCCGACATCTTCGCGCGACACCGTTTGGAAGGGATTACTCGCGCCATCGCCCGAGGTGGTATAGCGCCCGGTCACAAACGGCACTGTTCGGCCCACCATAATGCTGGCCGCCTCGTTGTCCAGAGTCAGCAAGTTCGGCGTGGACAGAATATTGGCGCCGCCGGTCGACTCCAGGGCGCGCGCCAGCACACTGAGGTTGATGATCTCATTACCCAGAACGTTCACCGATCCTTTGACCACGCCCAGTGTCAGGCCCTGCGCCAAGGAATCGATCGTGGTGGCGCCGTTCGGGTTCAGCCCGCTGCCATCCCAGTTCGTGCCGCCGATAAAGCTGGAACCACCCGACTCCATCCCGCTGCCACCCGTGATCCACTGCACGCCAAACATCGCCTTGTTCTCGTCGGTGACCTCCACGATCAGGCTTTCCACCAGCACCTGCGCGCGCCTTTGATCGAGCTGATCGATCACTTCGCGCAAACTGCGATACAACGGTGGTGGCGCGGAAATCAACAGAGTATTGGTGGTGGGGTCGGCCTGCACCGTGGCGCCACCGGCCGTGAAGGCCACGGGCCGCGCGCTGCCCGAAGCCTCCATGCCCATGCTGGCGGCGCCGGAGCCACCGTCGGCCAGCATGGCGCTTCGGTCCGCGCCCGTCAGCGAGACGGACGCCGAGTTCATCGGCGACGTGCTGGACATCGGACTCAACGAGGTCTCACCCGGCGGCACGGTCCTCTCGGCGCTCTGCCCGCCAAGCACGCCGCGCAGCACCTCGGCAAGTTGGCTCGCCTGCGCATTGCGCAGATACACCACGTGCAGATTGCCGGCGCGGGCGTCTGCGCTGTCGATACGGCGGATGAGCGCTCGTGCCTGGCTCAGCTTTTCCGGGCTACTGGCGCGCAACAGAATCGAATTGCTACGCGGATCGGCCACGACGGTGATTGGCTGCGTGCCGCGGGCGGCGCCAGGTGCATTGAGCATTTGGGAGACCAGAGCGGCGATGTCCGATGCGATGCCATAGTCAATCGGAACGATATCGGTACTGAATGAGTCCGGCGTATCGATGCTGGCGATGACGTCGGCAATCCGATTGAGGTTATCGGCATAATCCGTAATCACCAGCGTGTTGTTGGCGGGGTAGACGTTGATGGAATTGTTAGGTGCAATCATGGGCCGCAGCACCGGCATCAGATTGTTGGCATTCTCATAACGCAGTTGGAATACACGAGTAATCAACTCCCCGCCCGGCTGCAGCGGGTCGCCCGTCGGACCGCTGGTCACCGTCATGCCTTGCACCTTGGCCTCCGCTTCGGGCACGACACGCGTCACACCCCCGGATTCCACCACGGAATAACCTTGCATGCGCAACGCGCTCAGCAGCATGGTATAGGCCGTGGCGCGGTTCACGGGCCGCTCGGACACCAAGGTCAGCTTGCCCTTTACCCGTGGATCGACCACCACATTGCGGCCGGTAAAGTGCGCCAGCGCGCGAATGACGCTTTGCAAGTCAACGTCATTAAAGTTGAGCATGGTGTCGCCAGGCGTACCACTCCCCTGTGCGTCGCCGACGCCAGCCGCGGCAGCATGCGTGCGAGTGTCGCGCGGTGATGCAATCTCGGACCTGCCTCCAGGCTGCGGACCCGAACGCGCGCGATCGGCCAGCGGCCGCGGCCGGGATGCAGGGGCCTCGCGCCATGTCGAACCAGTAGAGGTGTACACGATCAATGGCGTCGAATCCTTTTTCCCTTCGGCCGTCCCTGACGGGGCAGCGCAACCGCCAATGGCGCTGGCCATAGCCAAGACGAGGGCCAGTCGCAGGCCGACGCAGGGATACACAGCAGAAGGAGAGCTGTCCATGCCGGTGCCGGTGAAAGGAGCGCTAACGAATACTGAAGAGCGTTTGATCATTCTTTCTAGGGCCGATGGCGGCCAGCAAGTCTGTGAGTCGTGCATGCATATCCGCTGATGCGTCCCGGTCGGTGCGGGCATTGCCGTCGAGCCGGATACCTGAACCGGTCACACTGCCTGCGCCGTCGAGCATGAGCGGGCCCTGCAGTGTCTTGAGTTGCAGCCGCCACCCTTCCCCGTCGCCGGGCGAGGCTATCAGCCGATAGCTGCCCAGGGGGCGGACGGTACTGAGGGCCGACGTGGCCTGCCGCCATTGCAAGTCCATGGGGGATGCAGCGGACAAAGCGCCATCGATGCCGAGCGTCAGGACCGGCCATTTCGCCACCAGATCGCCACCGGGGGCGAGCGCCGCCATCCGGGCGTCCATCGTGCTCAGCACCGCCGCAGGCATATGCAGGCTCTGGCCCGCGATGTTCAGGCCCGAGCCGCGCAGCGATATCTCTACGGGCCCGCTCAACCAGGCGTGCGTCACGCTGACGCGGGGCGTTGGCAGCCACGCCATCTTCCAGTAAACCGGATCCGGCAACAGGCGGCGATGACTGGAGGCACCCACGGCCACGTTCGCAGAACCCGACCAGAGCGTGCCGCGCGCATCAACCACCGTCAACGGCGCATTCTCGGGCATCATCAATATGACCCATCGTGCAGGCGCGACAATGAATGCACTGATGAGTGCCAATGCTGCCAGGCCAGAGCCGGCGAAGACCAGACGTGACGGCTTCATGAGGCCCCCTGCCCGGGCACGGCGATGCGCAGCAACCCGCTGACACTCCCTGCGCGTTGCCTGCCGCCTATCGTTGATCGCTCTAATTCGACGTAGTGGGGTTGAACATGCAACACATGAGGCAGATCGGCCATCCATTGCATGACACGCGCCACATCCGCATTCTGGAATGCGACCGTCCACTCCGTCTGAGCCTCCGCATCGTCCGCGGGCTCTGCACTGACGCGTGCGGCGCCGGCAAGCCCGGCGCGATTCAGCGATGCGATCAACGCATCTTTCAGGCGCGCATAATCGGCCCCATGATTCCGTTGACTCAGCGCATGCGTCTGGTTGATCAACGCATCGACACGAGCCGCCTGAGCGTGCAGGCGGGGTATTTGTTCACGGGCGACCGTAAGCGTGCGCCAAGCCGGCTGCACCGCAAGTGTCCAGACGAGCCCCACCCCCAGAACCGCGACGGCCAACCGCAGCAGGCGCTGTTCACGTAGCGTGCGCAAGTGCCACCATGCCGTTAGCTTTTGCCGTAGACGCTGCGACGTCTGCGCGCGCGATGGTTGGGCCGGGGCCGCGGTATCGAACGGCGCGCTCATGAGCGGCTCTCGGCTGGCAGCGCCGTGCTGGCACGACGGATTTGCCAAGTGCTTCGAGCCTTGTCCTGTTTGACGAGCTCCAGCGCCCTGGCAGCAAAAGCTTGCTTCAGCGCGGCGTCGCGGGCGCGCGGCGCGTCGCCATCCACCAGCACCACCGTGAGTACGCCGGCGTCATAGCGCAGCGATGCGACCTGCCCGGCAGCGAAATCCATCGCTGCCGCGGTATCGGTCAATAGCGACATGACATCGTCTGCGCCCCCTGTCGAGTCGGACACGGCCAGCTGGTCGCGCATCTTCTGAACCTGTCGTACCGGATCGATCACGAGCTGGATAGACGGAAACGCGGCGCGCACGGCCTGTTCCATCGCCGCCGTCAGTGCGCGCACCTCGCTTTGCAATTGCGCCGCATACAAGTTCAACCCTACGATCCAGATCAATGCCCCCGCGCCTGACCAGAGCGCGGCGCCGCGCCACGGCCGCCGCGCAGTCGCAGGACGACACTCCGGCACGGCCAAGGACCAGGACGGCAAGGGCGTCAGCCAGCGGGCGTCGGCCGGCAGCGCCAGTACGCGTTCCGGCTGCGCATCCCCCGGCGGCAAGGCCAGCACGTGCGGCACCAGATTACCGACCTTCAACCCTGCCTCGGCCAGGTATTTCCAGGCGAGTGCAATACGTTCGTTATCCGCCCACGCCACGCAAACCCTGCCGTCGGCGGCCCGGGGGCCATGCGCGATACACAGCGCCGAGACATCGCTGAGCGCCAAAGGCTCGACACTGCTTACGACGGCGGCCGTCAAACGCCGCCCGGCCAATGGAGGCAGCGTCAGCGTCATTACGGTCGCATCGTCGGGATGCAGGACAGCATCGACCTGATGAACGTTGAGGCTCGACGCCAGCTGCTCAATGCGCAACTCGCCCGCTCGCAGTATCTGACCCTTGCGGCTTATACACGCAAAGGCGACGACCGTCTGCGGCGTCAACGAGGCCAAACGCGGTAAAGAGATTCGTAGTTTGTGTTTGATATCAGCCTCTCACCCAGATAACCCTCGGAGCCGCGTCCTCCTGGCGGCTGAGCAGCGCCTGCATCCTGTGCGCCACGCCACGAATGACCGTTACGCCCGACACCAGGAACCAGGCGCTGCGCACATGCACGGGCTGCGAGGGTGCCGGGCCTTGTGCCGGCAGACGGTTCAAAAAGTCCTTAGCGTCAATAAACCACTGCCCCCGGTCCCTTTCACGAACCAGATCGCGCGCCTGCGCGAGAGACAGGCCGGGCAAGAGCGCGCTCAGTACCACCGCGCTGGCAGTGTTGACGTTGATCCCGGTTCTGACGGGCAACACGGTCACGTGAGGAGACAGTGCGCGCAGGACCTCAGGCGTCACGCCGTCCACGCCCATCAAATCCGGCAGCCCAGTCAGTCCGGGCGCCACCATCGGCCGATCCGCCGATCCTTGCGCGTCAGCGATTCGCTGCGCGATCGGGCGTGCCAGCGAGACGGGTAAGTCCAGCACGCTCAGTAACCGTTGCAGCACCTCCAGCTCGCCGCGCTGAACCCTACCCTGCACGGCGACGCGCCCGAGGTTGAGCTTGCCCTGTTCATCTTCAATGACGCCGGAAAAAGTCGCCGTGCGCGCCCGATCGGGGGTGTGGATCTCTAGCCCAACAAGGGGTTGCGCCCAGACCGCGTTCGCGTGCGTGATGGCGCTGCCGCGCGCATCACTTTGCAGAATCACTCGCGCCCATTCAATGCCGCCTTGCAGCACCCTTTGCGCATCCCCGCGATCACGGTCCACGGTCAGGGTGTCCACCAACAGCGCCTGACGGTCGAGAATCGCAACAGCTGCGATCGAGGCGGCCGCCACCACGACCAGCGCGGCGATCACCGCCATGCCCTGCTCGGCGAGGGGGGACTGGCGTGGGTGCATTCGTCTGGGGGCTGGCAACGCGGGCTTCATCATGGCAAGGCCACCACCTTGCGGTAGCGTTCAGTTTTGCCGTTGATCTCGCGTCCGATTGTGATTTCCAGGCCGGTCGCAGACCGCTGCGCGGTCAAGGCCCGATCCGGCGCGGTCCATCCCTGCCCGGGTATCCACAGTCGCGCGGAAATTTCGCGCACGCCGATCAACATCACTTCACGGCTCGACGCGGCGGGCAGCGGCAGGTTGCGCTCTGCAGGCCCCACCCACCGCTGTAGCGAGCCATCGGCGGTCTTCCACACCACGTTCTGCCAGCGGCCCTCCCGGGCCGAGCGCACAATCGCCAGTTGGGCATCGACCCAGTGAATGCCCGGCGGCAGCAGCGCGCCGGCCTTGGCCGCCGGATCCCAGCGTGGATAGGAAGCCAGAACCGCGGGGCCCGCGTGGTGCGCGACATCAGATTCCAGCTGGTCCAACACGCGCACCAAGGCGAGCACATCGTCGGTGTTGGCGATGAGCTGTTGATTCGAGCGCTCTACCGAATCCAACGCGCGCCAGGAAATCACACTGAGCAAAGCCATCAACGCCAATGCAACCATGACTTCGATCAGCGTAAAACCCTGCTGGCGCGCGCGAGACATTCTCATGGAAGCCTCGAGAGCAAGCCATGCAGCTGTGCCAGCACCGGTCCTTCGCCCAGCCGCGCACGGATCGTCGCCAGCCTGAGGCTGCTGTTGCCGGTATTCTGGAATTCCTTCTCGCACACGAGATCGAGCGGCCCCTGCGGGCAAGGCTCAGTCGAGCGCCCCGCGATGGGAAAAGCGCGCGAGAGGCGCAGTTCGGTCAATAGATTCTGGGCCGCCTGGATGGCCAGGCTGCTTTGATGAATGCCTCGCGCATTGTCCGATGCTACGCCGATTGCCCTTACGGCAGCCGCCAGCGCCACGCTGACGATGGTGAGCGCAATCAACACTTCCAACAGGCTGAACCCTTGCTGCCCCGCGCCAAGTCTCACAGCCGCACCCGATAGTGTCCCGCCTCCGAGCGCTCAATGCGAACCGTATGCGTACCGTCATGCAGTTCAACCGACCGGGGGCCGGAGGTCCATTCGGCGCTGAAAGAAGCGGCCCCCGGCGGCTCTATGCTGACTGTGACCACATTAGGCGAGGACCAGGCGCGGGGTCGCAATGGATCCGGATCGGCAAATGCCCGAGCGCACGGGGTAGTCGCGCCGCTCTGCAAGACCGCAGGCAGAAAGTCATCGCGCGCGGCCGCAGTGAATGCATACCCTTGACCATCGGCCGTCCAGATGATCTGTCCATCGGCGCGACGCGCTTCGGCATGTGCGGCCGTGAACAACTGCGCCAGCCGCTGAGCATCCTGCCGCAAGACGCGCAGGTCGCCATCGGGCCAGGCGTACATGCCAGCCATGGCCGTTGTGATTGCAATCACAGCGACTGTGACCAGCATCTCAAGCAGCGAGAACCCCCGCTGACGCGGGCCTCTACCAGGAGCCAATGTCGGCATTGATGCCCTCGCCTCCCGGCTTGCCATCGCCGCCGAGGGAAAGCACGTCTATTTCGCCATAGACCCCGGGGTTCAGGTATTGATAGGGGTGACCGAATGGATCCAACGGCAGACGATCCATGTACACGCGCCCCTGGGACGCCTGTGCCGGCGCCGGCCTGGCCAACACCGCCAAACCCTCTTCGGCGCTGGGATATCGGCCATGGTCCAGCCGATAAAGCTTGAGCGCCTGCATGATGGCCGACACATCATGCCGCGCAGCCACCACGCGCGCCTGGTCGGGGCGATCGATCAGACTCGGCACGATCAGCGTCGCCAATACGCCCATGATCACAACGACGATCATGACTTCGATGAGCGAAAATCCGGCCTCGCTTCTCCGTGTGCAGTGGCGCGATAGGTTTGGACTGAATGGCATCAGGTGCGTCTTGTGGTGTGGAGGTCCCGGGATGTTCGCCTAGAATTACGGGGTGTTTCGAAGGGTGAGCAAGTATATAGGACAGTCGACCCGCTTCGTCGGCACCTTTTTTGATGAGTGAAAATTTGGTTACTACTGCTTCCACCATCGCGGCGCTGCCCGTCGATTCCCGCTTAATTGCTGCGGCGAGGTGGCGCTGGGCGCGCCGCGCCGGCATGATGCTCTGCGCGACGGGGTTGGGCACTTGGGCGGCGCTTCTGTTGGCGCCCGGGCCGCGGCCGGCGCCCCCCTTTCTGCCCACGGCGGCCGATCAGGTTTCCGACACAACTGCGATCGCCCGATGGTTCGGCGGCGAAGCCTTACGAGTGCGCATCTTGGTGTCTGGTCTGATCGCCAACAGCAATGGCGTGGGCGGAGCCGCAGTGTTGTCCGTCAACGGACAGCCGGCACGCGCGTTCCGGCCGGGCGACACACTGGCGCCAGGCGTGAATCTGGTCTCTATATCGCCGACCGGCGTCACCGTTGATCAGGATGGCGCGCAAGAAACGATTCTTGCCCCGGCAAAAGCGCTGGCGGGCGACAATGGGTTTATCGTGATGCCAAAATAAATGTCGCTCTACGCTCTCTGAACTGCCTCACGGCGTTCGATCCAGACTTGATGAGCGCCTACCATCACAAGGCGCCCGACTTGCCACTCAAAGCCCGTATTCCCGCCGCACCAGTTCCAGAGCCTTGCGCAACAGCGGCGAGTCGGCATCGGCGGACCATATGGCCTGGCTGACCGAACGCACCCCGTGGTCGAAAGTCAGGAAGCGCGTGCCCGCCAGGCCACTGCGGGCCAGGCACGCCGGCACGATGGATACCCCCAGCCCCTGCGACACAAGTGCGGCAACGCTGAGCCAATGGCGCACCTCGTGGCGGATGGCTGGATGGAATCCGGCCGTGACGCACAACGACAGAACGGTCTCGTGATAACTGGGCGACGCCGCGCGCGCGAACAGGATGAAGTCTTCGCGCGCCAGCGCAGCCAGGCTGACGCGCCGGCGCCGCGCGGCGGGATGGTCGGCCGGCACGCACAGCATGAATGGCTCGGCCACGAGGTCCAGCGTCTGAACACCGTCGGGCGCGGGATTGGCGTGGATAAAGCCCAGGTCTTGCTCGCCACGGCGCACCGCCTCGAGTTGATCGTGCGAATTCAGTTCGGTGAGCACGTGCTCCACGTCGGGCAGGTCCGCCCGCATGGCGGTCAGCAGGCCCGGCAATCCCCGATACAACATCGAACCCACGAATCCAATGCGCAATCGGCCGCGCAGCCCGGCGTCCACGCGTTGCACCAGCGTGCCGACCGCTTCGGACTGGCGCAGCAGCGCCTGGGCTTCGCGGTATAGCACCCGGCCCGCCTCGGTCAGAGCCACGTGCCGGCTGGTGCGCTCCAGCAATCGCACACCCAGATTGGCTTCCAGCTGCCTGATCGCGTAGCTCAGCGGCGGCTGCGACAGATGCAGCCGGGCCGCCGCGCGGCTGAAATGGCGTTCTTCCGCGACCGCGATGAAATAGCGCAACAGGCGAGGTTCAAGGTCCACGACGACTCCGGATCACGATCTATACCTGTTTTATATTGTTCTACATTAATTCGGTATTTGTATAGATAGGTTTCGTGCGCGAACATGGCCTTTCAAGAGTTTGCCTGAGCTTGCAATGCCGACTTCTGCCGCCTCCACGACCGATGTGCCCGATTCGCGGGGCTTGAATCTGTTCCGCGCCGACCCTTACGCAGCGGCGCTGTGCGCGCTGTACCTGCCGCCCGCGCTCTACCGGCACCTGCTTCCTCACCTGGACCGGCTGGGCGCACTGGCCGGCGGCCGCATCGACGAACTGGCCGCGGTGGCGGACCAGAACCCGCCAACGCTGTCGGTGCGCAGCCGCACCGGCCAGGACGAATCGCGCATCCACAAGCATCCGGCGTATGTCGAGCTGGAACAGCTGGCTTACGGTGAGTTCGGTTTGGCAGCACTGTCGCATCGCGGCGGCGTGCTGCAATGGCCCGAACCCATGCCGCCCGCCGCCAAGTACGCCTTGAGCCATTTGTTCGTGCAGGGGGAATTCGGCTTGTGCTGCCCGGTCAGCATGACCGATTCGCTGGCACGCACGCTGCGCCGCTATGGCGACCCGGCCCTGGTCGAGCGCGTGCTGCCTCAGGTGGTATCGCAGGACCTCGACGCATTGCACCAGGGCGCCATGTTCATGACTGAGCAAGGCGCGGGATCCGATGTCAGCGCCACGACGACGCGCGCAGAGCAGGATCCGGACGGCACGTGGCGTCTGTACGGCGACAAATGGTTCTGCTCGAATCCCGACGCGGGCTACGCCATGGTGCTGGCGCGCAGCGAGCCTGTGGCGGGCCTGAAGGGTGTATCGCTGTTTCTGCTGCCGCGTGACCTGCCCGATGGCCGGCAAAATGCCTACCGCATCCTGAGGTTGAAGAACAAATTGGGCACGCGCTCCATGGCCAGTGGCGAGATTCGCCTGGACGGTGCGCAAGCCTGGCTGGTGGGTGAGCGTGGTCAAGGCTTCAAGCAGATGGCCGACATGATCAACAACTCGCGCCTGTCCAACGGCATGCGCGCTGCGGGATTGATGCGCCGCGCCGTCACTGAGGCGGTGCACTTCGCGCAGCACCGGCGGGCCTTCGGCAAGCGGCTGATCGACATGCCTCTGATGCGCCGTCAGCTGGCCAAGATGAATGTGTGGGCCGAGCAGTCGCGCAGCGTCATGTTCCAGACCGCGGCGGCCCTTGCAAACGCCGATCGGAGCAGCGATGCCGCCGCGCTGGCTCGCATCATGACGCCGCTGATCAAGTTTCGCGCTTGCCGCGATGCACGCAAAGTGACCGGCGACGCAATGGAGGTGCGCGGCGGCTGCGGCTATATCGAAGAATTCGTCGAAGCGCGACTGGTGCGCGACGCGCATCTGGGATCCATCTGGGAAGGCACCAGCAATATCGTCGCGCTGGACGTACTGCGGGCCATTCAGAAGACCGACGCCCTGGATGCCCTGCGTCGCCATACCGAGACTTTGCTTCAGGAAGGCGCCCCATGCGCAGCCGGCCTGGCCGACGCGCAATCGCGCGCGGTCGACAGCGCCTTCGCGCTGGCCCGCCACGCCGCGGGGCAAGAGCGTGCCGAACTGGCACGTCAGGCCGCTTCGGCGCTGTACCACGCGCTGTCGATGGCCGCTTTGCGGCACGAGGCTCAAGCCCCCGGCCTGGCCGACCGCGCCGTGTTGGCCGACCAGGTACTGCTTCACCGCCTGATGCCTCGCGACCCGTGCGCCGTGCCGGCCAATGAAGATGACGCCTGCCGCGCCATGCTGGCCTACGCAATCCGGCCTGACGCCTGAATTTCTGCGGCTGGTTGATGGCAGCCGGCCTACAACAGCGCATCCGACCCGGCAGCGGGCGAGAACGCGCCTTACCCTGGAGAGAGATCATGCAACGTCGCTTATTCTGCCTGGCCCTGGCCAGCGCCGCCGCCCTGTGCGCCACGCCCGCCTGGGCGAACCCGCCGTTCCCCGGCCGCCCGGTCACGCTGGTCGTACCCTTCCCGCCGGGCGGCCCCACCGATGCCATGGCGCGGCGCCTGGCCGAAGGCCTGAAAGACCAGCTGGGCCGGACCGTCGTCGTGGAAAACCGCGGCGGAGCGGGCGGCAACATCGGCGCCGAATACGTCGCCAACGCCAAACCGGACGGCTACACGATCCTGTTCGGCACGTCGGGCCCCCTTGCCATCAATGTGAGCCTGTACAAGAACCAGCAGTACGACCCGCAGCAAAGCTTCGCGCCTGTGGTGCGCATCGGCCACTTGCCCAATATCCTGGTGGTGCACCCTTCGGTGCCCGCTTCAAATATGAACGAGCTGATCGCCTATGCCAGGCAGCATCCTGATCGGCTCAGCTACGCCTCGTCGGGCAATGGCGCCTCGTCACACCTGGCCGGCATACTGTTCAACAAGATGGCGGGAACCCAGATACTGCACGTGCCCTACAAGGGCACAGGGCCAGCCCTGAACGATCTGCTGGGCGGCCAGGTGTCCATGTCGTTCACCGATATCCTGACCGCCCTGCCGCACGTGCAGGCGGGCACGCTGCGCGCCATCGGCCTGGCCAGTGCGCAACGTTCGGATGCCCTGCCCGAGTTGCCCACCCTGGCCGAACAGGGCCTGCAAGGCTATGACGTCAGCGTGTTCTTCGGCATCGTCGCGCCGCGCGGCACGCCCGCCGAAACCGTGGCCACGCTGAACCGTGCGTTTGTCGCCGCGCTGGCCGATCCCGGCATCAAGCAGACGCTGCACAAACAAGGCATCGTGCCGGCCGCCGACCAGACGCCCCAAGGACTGGCCGCATTCATCAGTGAACAAGTGCCCAAGTGGCGTGGCGTCATCCAGGACGCGCGCGTCGCCCTGGACTGAGGAGCCACTTCGCATGCCTATTCCTGCCCTGCCGGCCGGTGCCCTTGCCGGCTGCCGTGTCATCGACTTGTCGCGCGTACTGGGCGGCCCGTATTGCACCCAGCTGCTGGCCGACCATGGCGCCGACGTCATCAAGATCGAACCGCCATCCGGTGACGAAACCCGTGGCTGGGGGCCGCCTTTTCAGGGCGACACGGCTTCCTATTTCGTCGGCGTCAATCGCAACAAGCGCGGCATGGTGCTCGACCTGGCCGAGCCAGCGGGCCAGGAGTTGCTGCGCCGGTTGCTTGCGCAAGCCGACGTGCTGGTCGAGAACTTCAAACCCGGCACTCTGGAAAAATGGGGCTTGGGCTACCAGGCGCTCAGCGCCGAGTTCCCACGGCTGATCCATTGCCGGGTCAGCGGATTTGGCGCCGACGGACCGCTGGGCGGCCTGCCCGGGTACGATGCCTGCGCCCAGGCCATGTGCGGCTTGATGAGCGTGAACGGAGACGCCGACGGCGAGGCCACCCGCGTGGGCCTGCCGGTAGTGGACATGGTGACGGGACTGAACGCGGCGGTGGCAGTGCTGCTGGCACTGAATGAGCGCGTGCGCAGCGGGCTGGGCCAATTCCTGGACATTACGCTGTACGACTGCGCGGTGTCGTTGCTGCATCCTCACGCCGCCAACTATTTCTACAGCGGTAAAGTGCCCGGCCGCACGGGCAACGCGCATCCCAACATCGCCCCCTATGAAACGCTGCCTACGCGCAGCGGCCCGATCTTCCTGGCCGTGGGCAATAACCGCCAGTTCGCCGCGCTGGCGCAGGCGCTGCAGGCCCCGCGGCTGGCCGAGGACCCGCGGTTTGCCAGCAACGCCGAACGCCTGAAGCACCGCGAGGCATTGCGCACGGAACTGGCCTCGCTGCTCGCCGGCCACGACGCCGCCGGCCTGGCCGAGCAGCTGCTGCGCCAGGGCGTACCCGCCGCGGCCGTCCAGAACGTGGAAGACGTACTGCACCATCCGCATACGCGACATCGCGCCATGGTGGTGGAAGCAGGCAGCTACCGCGGCGTGGGATCGCCCATCAAGTTGTCCCGCACCCCGGCCACGTTCCGCCGCCCCCCGCCCGAGCTCGGCGAGCATGAGCAAGAGATCCGCGCCGAGGCGGCCGGGCGGGTCGCTCCGCGCGCGCGATGAGGCGGTGCGGCAGGCGGCGCGCCGGCATGCACGGCGCTAGTCGCCCATGACCAGGCCTTCCCGGCGCGGATCGGCGCCACCCACCAGGCGTCCGTCCTCGATGACGATGCCCTGGATGCCACTGGGAAAATCCACCGCCTTCACCTCGTGGGACATGCCGCGCAAGGCGGGCATCATGTCTTCGAGCACGGTGCCGCGCTCAACCTCGGTGGCCTGATTGCGGCTGCCCATGTTGGGCAATGCGATCGCCTGCTGGATATCCAGTTTCCAGTCCAGCACGCCCACCAGGGTCTTGGCCACGTAGTTAATGATGGCGCTGCCGCCGGGCGACCCCACGGCCATGTAGGGAAGCCCGTCGCGGAACACGATCATGGGCGCCATCGAACTGCGGGGCCGCTTGCCTGGCTGGACACGGTTGGCGACCATGCGCCCTTCAGGGTCCTGCGCCGAGAGGGAAAAGTCCGTGAGCTCATTGTTGAGCAGGAAGCCGCGCACGAAGATCTTGCTGCCGAATGCCGCCTCAATGGAGCTCGTCATCGATATGACGTTGCCCTGCTCGTCGACCGCCACGATGTGCGAGGTGGACGGCAGTTCGGGCGCATCGTCGGCGCCGCGCAGCGCCAGCAATTCTGCCGGGTTGCCCGGCAGCGCCGTGCCCAGGCTGCGATCGTTGCGGATGAGCGCTGCACGCCTTGCCAGGTAGGCCGGCTCGAGCATGGCCTGCACGGGCACCGTCGCGAAGTCGGGATCGGCCACGTAGAACCCCCGGTCGGCAAACGCCAGCCGCCCGGCCTCTGAAAAGTAATGCACGGCCTCGACACTGCGCGGCCCCAGCTTGTCGATGGGAAAGTGCTGCAGGATGCCCAGCATCTGCAGCACGGCCAGGGGCCCGCTGCTGGGAGGCGGCGGCCCGCACAGGCGGTACGCCCGGTAATGGCCGCAAACGGCATCGCGCGTACGGGCCCGATAGCCGGCAAGGTCGGCCACGCTCAGGTCGCCGGGAACGGCGTGCGCGCGTACCGCCGCCACGATGTCGTGCGCAATATCGCCGTGATAGAAGGCGGTGGCCCCCTTGTCGGCCACGCGGCGCAACACGGCGGCATAGTCGGGATTCTTCAACACATGGCCCACTGGCCAGGGTCGTTGGTCGGGGCCAAAGAAGTAGCGCGCCGCAGCGGGTTGCGCCAGCAGGTCGGCACGCGATTCGGCCAGCATGGCGTGCAGGCGCGGCGATACGGCAAAACCGTCGGTGGCGAGCGCGATGGCGGGTTCGAAGAGCGAGCGCCAGGGCAGCTTGCCCTGCTGCGCATGTGCCACCTCGAGCCCGCGCAGCAGCCCCGGCGTGCCAACCGACATGCCGCTGTTGACGGCCTGATTGAATGGCAGAGGCTTGCCATCGCGCATGAAGCGTTCGGCGCGCGCCGCGGCAGGGGCGGTTTCGCGCGCATCGTAGACCCGCAGCTGCCGGTCGCGCGCGGCGTAATGCACCATGAACGCGCCGCCGCCCAATCCCGACGACTGCGGCTCGGTCAGGCCCAGCACCAGTTGCGCCGCGATCGCCGCATCTACCGCGCTGCCGCCCGCCTGCAACATGCGATAGCCGGCCTGCGTCGCCAGGGCATTGGCTGTGGCCACCATGTAGCGTTGCGCGGTGACGGCCGCGCGGGCCTCGTATCCCGTGGCAGCTTCGGGGTTGATGTTCTCGTGAGCGGCGGGCTGGCTGATCGCCATTCCGCACCACAATGCGGCGCAACTAGCGCCCAGCCATGGTAGAACGCGCATCGGACTTCTCCTGCGAGGTGCGACGCCGGTCTGGCGGCCGCCACAGGCATTATCGCAATAGAATGCGCAAGGCCACTGCCCTCGCCTAGGATTGCGCCATGCGCCTGCGCCACATAGAAATTTTCGAAGCCATCCGCCGCACCGGTTCATTGACCGAAGCCGCGGCCGCGCTGCATATATCGCAGCCGGCCGCAAGCAAGCTCCTGGCCAACGCCGAGGCGCAGCTGGGCTTCAAATTGTTTGAACGCGTCAAGGGCCGGCTGGTCGCCACGCGCGAAGCAGAGATCCTCACGCCCGAAGTCACGCGCCTGAACCAGGACCTGAACAGCGTGCGCCGCCTGGCGGCCAGCCTGCGCGAGCGCCCCCACGGCCACTTGCGCGTAGGCTGCGCCCCGGCACTGGGGCTGGGCCTGCTCCCGCAGGTGGTGCGGGCCAGCCGGGAAGCCCGGCCGGGCATCACCTTCGACATCCACACGTATCACAGCGCCGAGCTTGTCCAGGGCTTGCTGGCACGCGAACTCGACCTGGCCGTCACCTTCGATATGCACGACTACCCGGGCCTGACGCGCGCGCCGCTGGGTCATACCGAACTGGTGCACCTGGGGCGCAAGCCCGGCGGCGGCACCACCCGCCTCGCAGACCTGGTCGACGACTCGCTGATCCTGCTCGACTCGCGCGATGCCTCAGGGTCGCTGCTGCAGATGGCCCTGGATGCACAGGGCCTGAACCCCAGTGTGGCGATCCAGGTCCAGACCCACTATGTGGCATGCGCCCTTGCCGAAGCCGGCTGCGGCGAGGCCATCGTCGACGCCATCACAGTACGAGGCATGCTGCGGCCCGGCATGGTGGTGCGTCGGCTCGACCCGCCGCTCAGGGTGCCGCTCAGCATACTCACGCATACGCAGGATCCGCTGTCGGCCCTGCATCGCGAGCTCATCGAGCGCCTGCGGCAGGCATGCGCCGAACTCGAACAGGATTTCCCGGCGGCCTCATGAAAACGGGGCGCCCATGAGGCGCCCCGTTTTCATGGGCGAGGGGGCCGGCATGACGCATGCCGGCCGCTTCGCCGCCCGTTCAGTTGAGCGAGATATTGCTCTTCTTCACGATTTCCTTCGCCCAGTCGTATTGTTCCTGGATTTCCTTGGCGAACTCTTCAGGCGTGTTGCCCGACGGTGCCGAGCCCTGCTTGTCGAGCGCCTCGATGACCTTCGGGTCTTTCAAGGCCACCACGGCGGCATCGCGCAGCTTGTTCACGATGTCCATGGGTGTGCCCTTGGGGGCCAGCAGGCCGTACCACACCGGCTGGTTCAGCTGAGCGAAATCGACGTCTTTGAAGGTGGGCACGTCTTTGATGGTTTCAATGCGCTCGGGCCACGCGATGGCCATGGCGCGCAGCTTGCCCGCCTGGATCTGCGGCATCGACGACGGCAGGTTGTCGAACAGGATTTCGATCTGGCCGCCCACGGCGTCGGCAACGGCCGGGCCCGAACCCTTATACGGCACATGCACGATGTCGGTACCCGTGGCGATCTTGAAAGATTCGCCCATCAGGTGCAGCACCCCGCAGGTGCCCGAGCTGCCGTACGAATACTTGCCCGGGTTCTTCTTCAGCTCTTCGAGGAAGCCCTTGAAGTCCTTGGCGGGAAACTTCGGGTTCACCGACACGACGTTGGCCGTGTTGGCGAAGTTGGTCACGGGCTGGAAGTCCTTGATCGGGTCGTAAGGCAGGTCGTCGGGACGGCAGGCCGAGTTCACCGCCATGGTGGACACCGTGGCGATGGACAAGGTGTAGCCGTCGGGTTCGGCACGCGCTGCTTCGGCCGCGCCGATGGCGCCGCCGGCTCCGCCCTTGTTCTCGACGACCATGGGCTGGCCGAGTTCCTGGCTCATGCGTTGTGTGACCAGGCGCGCGATGATGTCGGTGGAGCCACCGGGCGCGAACGGCACGATCACACGGATAGGCTTGTTGGGATAGGCATCTGCGGCGAGCGCGGCGGACGTGGCGGCCAGGCCCGTGGCAAGCGCGATGGCCGTGGCCAGGGTACGTGCTTTGATCATCATTCTTGTATTTCCTCCAAGTGCGGGCCCCCCGTATGGGAACCGATAGTGCAGGCTTCAGCGGACGGCCGATAAGCCGTGTGCTGTGAAAATGAGGCGAGCGGAGTATATAAAAAACTGGTGCGCTGATGGCGCACGCGCGCTGCCGATTTCGGGGAGAATAGCAGCAAATCGGCGCGCCGCGCGGGCGAAATATGCCGTAGTTTCCCCAATTTTTCCGGATTCCCATGTCGGTCGCCTTGCTCGTCCTGCCCGATTTCCTGCTGGTTGCCCTGGGTTGGCTGATGCGGCACAAGCTGGGCTTCAATCGCGAATTTTTTGCCGGGACGGAACGCATGGTGTATTTCGTGCTTTTCCCGGCAATGCTGTTCCTGGCCATCCTGCGCACGCCCATTACCGCGGGTGACGCACTGACGCTGCTGCAGGCCACCGCCTTGGTGGTGGCCGCCGGCGTGGTGCTGGCCTGGGCAGGCGGCCGCGGCCTGGGAGCGGCGCCGCTCGCCCTGGCGTCGGCGGCCCAGTGCGGATTCCGTTTCAACACCTATATCGGCCTGGCGCTCGCGGCGAGCCTGGGCGGCCCGCAGGGCCAGACCACCATGGCGCTGATTGTGGGCTTTGCCGTGCCTCTGGCCAACATCGCCGCCGTATACGGCCTGGCGCGCCATGGCGGCAGCGGGCTGTGGCGGGAACTGCTGCGCAATCCGCTGCTGGTGGCCACGCTGCTGGGCCTGGCCGGCAACCTCGGCGGCCTGCAGTTGCCCGGCCCGCTCGATTCAGTGCTGTCGCGCCTGGGTGCGGCCTCGCTGGCCCTGGGCATTCTCTGCGTAGGGGCGAGCCTTTCCTGGCAGGGCGGCCAGCAGCAGGGCCGGCTGATCGCCTGGATCCTCGTGGTGAAGCTGTTGTTGCTGCCGCTGGCAGCGCTGGGCGCGGCCCGCCTCTGGGAGCTGCCCGCCAATGAGGCCCGCATGCTGCTGTTGTTCGCGGCGCTGCCCACGGCGTCGGCCGCCTATGTGCTGGCCATGCGCATGGGTGGCGACGGACGCATGGTGTCGTTGTTGATTTCGCTCGGCACCCTGCTCTCGATCGTGACCATCCCCGCCTGGGTCGCGGTGGCCGCCGGGTAGTCCATTTGCGGGGACTGTCGTGGCCGATGCTTCCACGCCGCGCGCGGGCGCAGGCCATGGCCGCACGCCGGACTGACCCGCCCGGCAAATCGCGATCCCGGCGCAAGCCGGATCTTCCGGGCCGCGGGGCGTCGCAGCCAGTCGCGGCCGCGCGTCGCCATGGTCCTGCCCAGGGGCGCAGGCGCCCCGGCTACCTGCGCGAGTTGGTCATGTCAGCGGGTACGACCCACTGCGCAAACTGCTCTTCAGTGACATAGCCCAGCGCCAATGCCGAGTCTTTCAGCGACAGGTTTTCTTTGTGCGCCTTCTTGGCGATCTGCGCGGCTTTGTCGTAACCGATGTGCGGGTTCAGGGCGGTGACCAGCATCAGCGAACGATCGACCAGCTCGGCGATGCGCTCACGATTGGGCTCGATGCCGGCGGCACAATGGCGGTCGAAGCTCGACATGCCGTCGGCCAGCAAGCGTACCGATTGCAGAAAGTTGTGAATGACGAGCGGCTTGAACACATTGAGTTCGAAGTTGCCGCTGGCGCCGCCGATATTGATGGCGACGTCATTGCCCATGACCTGCGCGGCCAGCATGGTGATCGCTTCGCATTGCGTCGGGTTCACCTTGCCCGGCATGATCGAGCTGCCCGGTTCGTTTTCCGGAATGCTGATCTCGCCCAGGCCCGAACGCGGCCCGCTGGCCAGCCAACGCACGTCGTTCGCAATTTTCATCAATCCGGCCGCCAGCGACTTCAGCGCGCCATGGGCGAACAGCAGCGCTTCGTGCGAAGCCAATGCCTGGAACTTGTTGGGAGCCGACACGAATGGCGAGCCGGTTTCGTGCGCCAGTTCGGCGCACACTTTCGCGCTGAACTCGGGGTGCGCGTTCAGGCCGGTACCGACCGCGGTGCCTCCGATGGCCAGCTGGTGCAGCCCCGGCAGCGCCGCGCGCAGCTGTTGCTCGGCCAGGTCCAGTTGGGCCACGTGGCCCGAGAGCTCCTGTCCAAGCGTCAGAGGGGTGGCGTCCTGCAGGTGCGTGCGGCCGATCTTCACAATGTCATAGAACGCCGCGCTTTTGGCCGCCAGCGTGCCGCGCAGGGCCTTCAAGGCCGGCAGCAGATGATGTTCGACCTGAAGGGCCGCGGCCACGTGCATGGCGGTGGGAAAGGTGTCGTTGGACGACTGCCCCCGATTCACGTGGTCGTTGGGATGCACCTTGCGCGCTTCGCCACGTTCGCCACCCAATAGTTCGGAGGCGCGGTTGGCCAGCACCTCGTTGATGTTCATATTGCTCTGCGTACCGGAGCCGGTCTGCCATACCGACAGGGGAAACTCATCGGGCCACTTGCCGGCGATGACCTCATCGGCCGCGCGCGTGATGGCATCGGCGATCGTGGCATCGAGCTCGCCCAGGTCGGCGTTGACCTTTGCAGCCGCTCGCTTCAATTGCGCCATGGCTTGCACCAGGGGTACCGGCATGCGCTCGGTGGATATCGCGAAAAACTGCAGGGAACGCTGGGTCTGGGCGCCCCATAAGTGGTCGGCGGGCACTTCTATCGGACCGAAGGTATCTTTTTCGATACGGTGTTTCATGGCGATTGCATCCTGGCGAGGCCCGCGCGGCACTGGCGCGGGCATGGGCTTGAACGGGAATTGAGCGCAATACGATGCTAGCAGGCGGCTGGCTGCGCCGGGGCCGCTCCCTATAATCGGGACACGTTCTCCCTGTTTTACCACTCGACTCCCACTATGTCCGTTCCCGCGAGCAGCCTATCCCTGCATTTGCCCGACGAAGCCGCCACCGAGGCGCTGGCGCGCCAGCTGGCGCCCCTGGTAAGCGGGGCGGCCAGCCTGCCGCCAGGGGGACGAATCTACCTGCAAGGAGACCTGGGCGCCGGCAAAACGGCGTTCACCCGGGCACTGTTGCGCGGATGCGGCATATCGGGGCGGATCAAAAGCCCCAGCTATGCCCTGCTTGAATCTTATAAAGTTTCTAACTTATACTTCTATCACTTTGATTTTTATAGATTTAGCGATCCGCGCGAATGGCTGGACGCAGGTTTTCGAGATTTACTGCGCGATGACGCCGTCGTTTTGATCGAATGGCCCGAGCGTGCGGAGGGGGTGCTTCCCCCGCCCGACATGCAGATTTCGCTGGTTTATGCCGAACCGGGCCGCGACGTCACCCTGACTGCCCATACCGCCCGAGGACAAACATGGTTGAACGCGATTGTCCCAATGCCCCAGGCGCCCTTTCCCCCCGCGGCGCCCAACGCCGACGCCTGATCAGCGTCGCCACGACGCTGCTCGTCCTGCCGGTGCTGCCCCGACTGGCCAGCGCCGCCACGATCCTGGCCGTGCGTACCTGGCCAGCCGACGAGTACACGCGCGTCACGCTGGAACTCGACAGCGAACTCAAAGCCGAACATTTCACGCTGGAAAACCCGCACCGCCTGGTGGTCGATATCGAAGGGCTGCAAGTCAGCACCGCGCTGAACCAGCTCATCTCCAAGGTGCGCCCCGACGACCCGTACATCCAGGCCCTGAGGGTGGCTCAGAACCGCCCCAATGTCGTGCGCCTGGTCTTTGATCTCAAGCAGGGCGTGGCGCCGCAGGTGTTCACGCTCAAGCCGGTGGGCGACTATCAATACCGGCTGGTGCTCGACCTGTATCCCAAGGTGGCGCAAGACCCGTTGATGGCCATGCTGAAAAAGCAGGCGGGGCCTGACGTCGACGATCCGCTCGCGCGCATTCTCGAAGACATCGCACGCAATCCGGTCACGCCCACAGCCCCCGCGCCGCAAGCTCAGGGGCAAGAACCGCCGCCTGCCATCGCCATGCCGAAGCCCGCGCCCGAGCCCACCCGCCCGGGCCGCCGCAAGCGCATGGTCACCATCGCGCTCGACCCGGGCCACGGTGGCGAAGATCCCGGCGCCATCGGCAAGTCGGGCCTGCGCGAAAAAGACGTGGTGCTGCGCATCGCGCGCCGGCTGAAGGCGCTGATCGACGACCAGCCCAACATGCGCGCCTACCTGACCCGCGACGACGACTACTTCGTGCCGCTGCATGTGCGCGTGCAGAAGGCCCGCCGCGTGCGGGCCGACCTGTTCATTTCCATCCACGCCGACGCCTGGATCAAGCCCACGGCCAGCGGCTCATCGGTGTTCGCGCTGTCCGAGCGCGGCGCCACCAGCACGCAGGCGCGCTGGCTGGCGAACAAGGAAAACGCGGCCGACCTGATCGGCGGCGTGAACCTGGGAAGCCACGACAAACAGGTGGCCAAGGTGTTGCTCGACCTGTCCACGACGGCGCAGATCAATGATTCGCTGCGGCTGGGCGCCGCCTTCCTGGACGAGATCAAGAAGATCAACCGGCTGCACAAGCGGCAAGTCGAACAGGCCGGCTTCGCCGTGCTCAAGGCACCCGATATTCCGTCCATACTCGTCGAGACCGCTTTCATCAGCAATCCGCGCGAAGAAGAGCTGCTGCGCTCGGGCAGCCACCAGCAGAAGCTGGCCCAGGCCATGCTGACCGGCATCCAGCAATACTTCGTGGCAAATCCGCCGCTGGCCCACATCGCCGACGCCAGCTGATCCCGGCCGTGCACCGCCGCGTGTCCCGGCACGCCTGCGGAGCGCACAGGCCGGTGTAACCAGCATGGCGCCATTTTCCGCAGGCCGCCCGCCCCGGTACGCGCCCGGTCTCATAAATCCTGACCGGGCCGGGGCGCAAGGCATATGATTGCAGTTCCCCCCGGCCGGAACAAGATCATGAACGCCCCATCCCTCGAACCGCCGCGCCTGTTTCCGACCATGCTCTGCCGCGACGCCGAGCAAATGATCCGATGGCTGAAGGACATCCTGGGCTATACCGAACACGTGGTGTACCGGCACGCCGGCATGGTGGTGCACGCCGAACTGGTGTATGGCTCTTCCATCCTGATGCTGGGGCAGCACCGTGATCACGCCTACAGCAAGCTGGTGGGCAGCCTCGATGGCCGACGCACCGATTCGCTGTACATGGCCGTGGATGACCCCGATGCGCTATACACCAAGGTGGTCGACGCGGGCACTGTGATCGAGAAAGAAATCTCCGATACCGACTACGGCAGCCGTGAGTTTTCGTGCCGCGATCCGGAAAACAACCTGTGGACATTCGGCAGCTACTGGCCGAAGGCGGGCGGACCGCCCGCCGATCACCCCGGCTGACATCGCGTCGGCGGACGCTCAGCGGCGCGGGCCGGCGCGAAGGCCGCGTGCCCCCTTCAACAGGGCGGCAATGGCCACGGGAACGATGGCAGCCGCGATGCCCAGCAGCACGATGGTGTTGAGGTGATCTTTCACGACCGGGATATTGCCGAAAAAGAACCCGGCCGCAATCAGCCCCGCGACCCACAACACGGCTCCGCCCACGTTGAAGATCTGGAAACGCAGCCAGTCCATCGCCGCCACCCCCGCCACGAAAGGCGCGAACGTGCGGACCACCGGCAGGAAGCGCGCCATCACGATGGTCTTGCCGCCGTGTTTTGCGTAGAACCGGTGCGTGCGCATGAGCGCCGCGCGATCCAGGATATGCGAACTCATGGTGAAGACGCGCGGCCCCACCTTGCGTCCGATAGCGTAGTTGACGGTGTTGCCGGCCGCAGCGGCCAGCACCAGCGATGCGCCCAGCCAGAGGGGATCGAGCCCACCCGTGGCTCCGATGGCCCCGGCGATGAACAGCAGAGAATCGCCGGGCAGGAAAGGCAACACCACCAACCCGGTCTCGGCAAAAACAATCAAGAACAGAACCAGATAAACCGAAGTGCCGTATTGGTCGACCCAGATACCCAGCGTCTGGTCGATATGCAACACCATCTGAAAAAAATCGAGCATGCAATCGGGATGTGGAAAGCGCCGGCAAATGGCAGGAAGGCGTAGCCGAGCGCGATGACGCGGCCGGGCCTCGCAGCCGCGCGCGGGTTGCGGCGGGGCCCGGCATGCCGGGCGCTCATCCGGTCCCGCGCGCGCCATGACGGCGCGGCGACGACGCCGGCGGCGCCAGCCCGGCAGGGTCACGGCGGCCGGGCAGCGCGGCCCACAGTCTACGCGCGGCCGCGCATCGGCATCGCGGCCGTGCTGCGCCCGGGCGCCCGTACGCCTCGCGGCTTGAACAGGCTACGACTATAACGCACGCGGGGCCGCGGGCTGTCCCGCGAGACGCCAGAGGCGGCGGGCTAAAATTGGCGCATGTCCCATTCGTCCCAGCCGCTTTCCATGTCCGATCGCCGCGCCATCGCCGCCCTGCCCGACCTGCTGATCAGCCAGATCGCCGCGGGCGAAGTGATCGAGCGGCCCGCCTCGGTACTGAAGGAAGTGCTCGAGAACGCCATCGATGCCGGCGCGCGCGCCATTGAAGTGCGGCTGGAGGGCGGCGGCATTCGGCGCATTGCCGTCACCGATGACGGCGTGGGCATTCCGCCTGAAGAGTTGCCGCTGGCACTGACCCGCCATGCCACCAGCAAGATCCGGTCGCTCGACGAACTGGAATCCGTCGCCTCGATGGGTTTCCGCGGCGAGGCGCTTGCCTCCATCGCTTCGGTGGCGCAGGTCAGCCTGATTTCACGCACCCGACAGGCCCCGAACGCGTGGCAGATCGATGGCGGCAGCCTGCAGGTCACGCCCGCTTCGGGTCCTCCCGGCACCACCATCGACGTGCGCCAGCTCTTTGACTCAGTGCCCGCGCGCCGCAAGTTCCTGCGCGCCGAAGCCACCGAGTTCGGCCACTGCGTCGATGCCATGGAACGCATCGCGCTGGCCCACCCCCACATCGCCTTCCGGCTGTTCCATCACGACCGTGCACAGCGCCAGTGGCTGCCCGCGGACCCCGGACAACGCATACGCGATGTGCTGGGCGCCGAGTTCGCAGAACATGGGCTGCCCCTGAGTGCCTCGGCAGGCGCCATCAGCCTGTCGGGCATGGTCACGCGGCCTACCGCCGCACGCGCCCGCGCCGACCGCCAGTATCTGTATGTCAACGGCCGCTATGTGCGTGATCGCACCGTCAGCCACGCGCTGCGCGCGGCGTACGCCGACGTGCTGCACGGCGACCGTCAGCCCGCCTATGTGCTGTACCTGGACATCGACCCCGGCGCGGTCGACGTCAACGTGCATCCCGCCAAATCCGAAGTGCGTTTCCGGGACAGCGGCGCGGTGCATCGCTTTGTCGGGCAAGTGGTGGCCCAGGCCTTGGCGCAGACCGGCGGCGCCTCGGCCGTGGCGGTGGCGCCCTCCGACGCGCCCGGGCAAGCCACCCCCGGCGCCGACGCGGGTACGGGTGCGCTCGCTGCCGCGCCGACCGCCACAGCATCGCACGATTCGCCCGCCGCCGGCCGCGGCGAGCCGGCCTGGAAGGCCCCGGCTGCACCGGCCCCGGCCGCCGTACGGCCGCATTCACAGATGCCGTTCCGGCTGCACGCCGAACCCGCGGGCATTCCGGCCGCCGACTGGCGTTCGCTGTACCGCCCGCTCGAAGGCGCGCAGCCCGCGCCAGCTGAATTGCGCGAAGCCTCGCCCACGCCCGCATCCTTGCCGGCCGACGAAGAACATCCGCTGGGCATGGCGCTGGCACAGTTGCATGGCGTCTATATCCTGGCGCAAAATCGGCGCGGGCTGGTGCTGGTAGACATGCACGCGGCGCATGAGCGGGTGGTGTACGAACAACTCAAGCGTGCCCTGGACGCCCGTGACCTGCCCCGCCAGGACCTGTTGGTTCCAGTGGTGTTCCACGCGCAGGAAAAAGACGTCGCCCTCGCAGAAGAACACCAGGACGAGCTGGCCGGACTGGGCTTCGATATGCGGCCCACCGGCCCCACCTCGATCGCCGTGCGTTCGGTGCCGGCGCTGCTGGCGCGTGGCGACATCGAGACCCTGGCGCGCGCCGTGCTGCGCGACCTTGGCGCGGTAGGCGTTTCGCGCCTGCTGACCGAACAGCGCAACGAACTGCTCTCGACCATGGCGTGCCATGGGTCAGTACGCGCCAACCGGCGCCTGACCATAGAAGAAATGAACGCCCTGCTGCGCCAGATGGAAGTGACCGAGCGCGCCGACCAGTGCAATCACGGCCGCCCCACCTGGGTGCAATGGTCGGTAACCGACCTGGACAAACTTTTCCTGCGTGGTCAGTAAACATGGCACGCTTGTTGACCGGCCCCGGCACGACGTTTCCGACCGAATGAGCGCCGACGCACCCATCATCTGCCTGGCCGGGCCCACGGCCGCGGGCAAGAGCGCCGCCACGCTGGCACTGGCGCAGCGCTGGCCTCTGGAAGTCGTCAACGTCGATTCGGCCACCATCTACCAGGGCATGGATATCGGCACGGCCAAGCCATCGGCCGACGAGCGGGCACAGGTGCTACAGCACTTGCTCGACATCCGTGACCCCGCGCAGTCGTATTCGGCTGCCGAGTTCCGGTCCGACGCCTTGCGGCTGATCGCGGACATCCGCTCGCGCGGACGCATGCCGCTGTTGGCCGGCGGCACCATGATGTACTACAAGGCGCTGCGCGACGGTCTGGACGACCTGCCCCAGGCCGACCCCGCGCTGCGTGCCGAACTCGAAGAACGGGCGGAACGTCTGGGCTGGCCCGCCCTGCACTCCGAGCTGGCCGCGCTGGATCCGCCTACCGCCGCGCGCCTGGCGCCCAACGACAGCCAGCGCATACAGCGTGCGCTGGAAATCTGCCTGCTGAGCGGGCAGCCCATGTCGGCGCTGCTGACGCGGCACAGGCTGCAGGCCGACAGGCCGTCCACACACCGCTACCTGACCATCAGCCTGGAACCCGGCGATCGCGCCGCGCTGCATGCGCGCATCGCACAGCGTTACGACGACATGCTCGCGAGCGGCTTGCTGGATGAAGTGAGGACCCTGCGTGCACGCGGCGACCTGCATCCGGGCCTGCCCTCGGTGCGATGCGTGGGCTACCGGCAGATGTGGGCCCATCTGGACGGCGAGGTCGATCTCGCGACCGCGCGCGAACAGGCCATTGCAGCGACCCGCCAGCTCGCGAAACGGCAGCTGACCTGGCTGCGCGCACAGCCCGAACGCGTCGTCGTGGATTGCCTTGCCAGCGAGGCGGTATCACGCACCGTCGATGCGGTGGCCGTTGCGCTGAAGAACGGATGACGCCTGTTGGCGGGTAGGAAGGCGGCGGCGCCGGCCGCGCCCGGCATGCGCGAGCGGCGCACCCGCTCAAGGGGGCCCGCGGCGCGGCACCGGACTCAGACCACCACGGTCTGGGCTTCGCCGTCTTGCTGCGCCACGATCTCGCCGATGCGGCTGACGGTTTCACCCTGCGACTGCAAGGTGGCGGCAACCGCGTCGGCCTGGTCTGCGGCCACGACGATGACCATGCCGATGCCGCAGTTGAACACGCGGTGCATTTCGGAATCGGCTACGTTGCCCTGCTGCTGCAGCCACTGGAACAGGGGCGGCATCTGCCAGGCATCGCGATGCAGGCGGGCCGCGAGACCGGGTTGAAGAATGCGCGGCACGTTATCGAGCAGGCCGCCGCCCGTGATATGGGCCAGGCCCTTGATGCCGCCCGCGTGCGCGGCCATCGCGGCCAGCACCTGCTTCACATAGATGCGCGTGGGGGCCATGACCACGTCGACCAGCGGCTGCCCGTGGAAGTCCTGGTCGGGACGCGCGCCCGCGCGTTCGATGATTTTGCGCACCAGCGAATAACCGTTGGAGTGTGCGCCGCTCGAGGCCAGACCGAGCACGACGTCGCCGGGCTGGATGGACTTGCCATCGAGGATTTCCGATTTTTCGACCGCGCCCACGGCGAATCCGGCCAGGTCGTATTCTCCGTCGGGGTACATGCCGGGCATTTCGGCCGTTTCGCCCCCGATCAGCGCGCAGCCCGCGAGCTCGCAACCCCGGGCAATGCCGCCCACCACGGCGGCGGCGGTGTCCACGGACAGCCTGCCGCAGGCGAAGTAATCCAGGAAGAACAGCGGCTCGGCACCCTGCACCAGGATATCGTTGACGCTCATGGCGACCAGATCCACGCCCACGGTGTCGTGGCGGTTCCATTCGAAGGCCAGGCGCAGCTTGGTGCCCACGCCGTCGGTGCCGGAAACCAGCACGGGCTCGCGGTACTTCCCGGGCACCTGGAACAAGGCGCCGAACCCGCCGATGCCGGCCAGGACGCCGGGACGCATGGTGCGCGCAGCCAGGGGCTTGATGCGGTCGACCAGGGCATCGCCCGCGTCGATATCGACGCCGGCGTCGCGGTACGTCAGGGGGGCGGAAGGTTGAGTAGTCATGAGAAAAACCGTGGGGTATGTAACAATTGCAGGGTTTACGGGGTGCCGATCCGGCATTTTACGATGCCCTGGCGTTTGCTATCGTGCGATGCGGCCGGCCACGGCCTTGCGACCCCGCCACGTCCATATTTTCGTCCATGACTCGCCAGCTGCTGCTCGACGTACTGCCCGCACCCGCTCCCACGCTGCAGAACTACATCGCAGGCCCCAATACCGAGGCGCTGGCCGCCGCACGCGACCTGGCGCCGGGCCGCGCCATGTATCTGTGGGGCGCCGCCGGCTGCGGCCGCAGCCATCTGCTGCGCGGCCTGGCCGCCCGCCCGGGCGCCGTTTATATCGACGCCGCGCAGGCGCCACAGGCGTTGCGGCAATTGGCCGATGCCGACTCTTCGGCAGTCATGCCGCCCCTGGCGGCCGTCGATGATGTGCATCGCATGAACGAAGCAGGCCAGGCCGCGCTGTTCGCCTTGTACAATCGGTGGCGCGAATGCGCGGCCACCGGCCGCGCATTCGTCTTGGCGATCGCGGGCGACCGCGCGCCCCTGTCCATGCCGTTGCGCGAAGACCTACGCACCCGCCTGGGCTGGGACCTGGTCTTCCGGCTTGAACCGCTTTCCGATGCTGACAAGGTGGCCGCGCTGGCGGCGCAGGCCGCCGACCGAGGGCTGCAACTGGCTCCCGAGGTCATCCAGTGGATGCTCACGCATCGTGAACGCGACATCCGCAAGCTGGCCGCGCTGCTCGACGCCCTGGACCGCTATTCCCTGGCCACTGGCCGGGCCATTACCATTCCGCTGCTGCGCGCCATGCTGGCAGACCCCGATACACAAACGCCATGAAGCCCCGACGACTCGCGCTGTTCGACCTGGACCACACGCTGCTGCCGCTCGACAGCGACTACCAATGGGCCGATTTCCTGGCACGCACCGGGCGCGCCGGCGATCCTGAAGAAGCGCGCCGGCGCAACGACGACCTCATGGTGCGCTACAACCAGGGGCAGCTCACCGCCGACCAGGCCGCCGAATTCATGCTGGGCCTGCTGGCCGCCCACACACCATTCGATCTGGCCGCCTGGCACGAAGAGTTCATGGCCGAAGTGGTGCGGCCCGACATCACGCCTCAGGCCCTGCAACTGGTCGATCGGCACCTGGCGGCAGGCGACCTGTGCGCACTGGTCACGGCCACCAACAGTTTTGTCACGGCGCCCATCGCGCGCGCATTCGGCGTCACGCACCTGATCGCCACCGACCCTGAATACCTCAATGGACGCTACACCGGCCGCATCTACGGCACGCCCAGCTTTCAGCATGGCAAGGTCGTTCGCGTGAACGAGTGGCTCGCAGGAATGGGGCTCACGCTTGCGGATTTTTCCGAATCGTTCTTTTATAGCGATTCGACCAACGATGTACCGCTGCTCGAGGCCGTCACCCGGCCGATAGCCACCAATCCCAGCCCGTCGTTGCGAGAGATCGCCCAAGCCCGCGGCTGGCAGGTGCTCGATCTGTTCGAGCACATGGAAGACGCTAAATCCTAAATGATCACCGACACCATAAAAAAATTCGTCGGCCGGCTGTTCATGCCGGCCGCCCGGGGGCCACAGCGCATCGGGCGCGACAAGCACGGCATTGATCGCCGCAATGTGTCCCGGCATGCCATCAAGGTATGCGACGTCCTGCGCCAGCATGGCTATGCCGCCTATATCGTCGGCGGCGCCGTACGCGACCTGATCGTCGGCCTGGAACCCAAGGACTTCGACGTGGCCACGAACGCCACGCCCGAACAGATCCGGCCGCTGTTCCGGCGGGCCCGCATCATCGGCCGCCGCTTCCAGCTCGTCCACGTGGTGTTCGGACCCGAAATCATTGAAACGTCGACGTTCCGGGCGCCGGCCTCGCAAGACCAGGAGACCGACGAACACGGCCGCATCTTGCGCGACAACGTATTCGGCACCCACGAAGAAGATGCCGCACGGCGCGATTTCACCATGAACGCGCTGTACTACGACCCGCACACCGAAGAGGTCATCGACTTCCACCAGGGCGTGCAAGACCTGAAGAAGCGCCAGGTGCGCATCATCGGCGATCCGGTGCAGCGCTACCGCGAAGACCCGGTGCGCATGCTGCGGGCGGTACGCTTCGCCGCCAAGCTCAACGGCACCATCGATCCGGCCACGCGCCAGCCCATCGGCACCATGGCGTCGCTGATCGAGAACGTGCCGGCGTCGCGCCTGTTCGACGAAATGCTCAAGCTGCTGACCTGCGGCCATGCCATGGATTGTTTGCGGCAGTTGCGCGCCGATGGCCTGCATCACGGCATGCTGCCGTTGCTGGACGTGGTGCTTGAACAGCCGGGTGGCGAGCACTTCGTGGAACTGGCGCTCGAACGCACCGACAAGCGCGTACGTACCGGCAAGAGCATCAGCCCCAGCTTCCTGTTTGCGGCGCTGCTGTGGCAGCAGGTGGATTCGCGCTGGAAGCAATTGCGAGCCGACGGCGAACACACCATTCCGGCGCTGGTCAGCGCGGCCGATTCGGTGCTCGACGAACAAACCGAAAAGCTGGCGATCCAGCGCCGGTTCTCTTCGGATATGCGCGAGATCTGGTTCATGCAGCCGCGCTTCGAGCGGCGCTCGGGCAAGACCATCTACCGCATGATCGAACAGCCGCGCTTTCGCGCCGCCTGCGATTTCCTGCAATTGCGTGCCGCCGCAGGCGAATTCGACAGCGTGCTGGCGCAGTGGTGGATGGACCTGGCCAATGGCGATGATGCCACCCGCGCCGACATGATCGAAGCGCTCTCGAAGTTGCCGCGCGATCCGGCCGAAGCCGGCGCGCCGCGCAAACGCCGCCGCCGCCCTCGCCGCGCCGCTGCGCCGCAAGCCACCGAATGACGCGCCCCGCCCGCGCCTACGTCGGCCTGGGCGCCAACCTGGGCGACGCCGTCGCCACCTTGCGCATCGCCTTGGACGAACTTGCGGCCGCGCCGGGCATCGTGGGCTGCCGCCCTTCGAGCTTCTATCGCAGCGCGCCGGTGGACGCCGACGGGCCTGATTTCATCAATGCCGTCGCGTGCGTGGACACCACCCTGGCGCCGCTGGCGCTGCTGGACGTGCTGCAAGCCCTTGAAACCCGGCACGGCCGGGAGCGGCCTTACAGGAACGCACCGCGCACGCTGGATCTGGACTTGCTGCTGCATGGCAATTCCACCATGGATACGCCCAGACTCGCTTTGCCGCATCCGCGCATGCACCAGCGCGCCTTCGTGCTGGTGCCGCTGGCCGAGCTTACGCCAGATCTCGTATTGCCGGCCGGACCCCTGCCCGCGCTCATTTCGCGACTGGGCGACCAGCCTGTCGAGCGCTTGCCGGGCTGAAGCCGGACGTGCTGGCCGCCAGGCCCCGCTAGGCCTGTTCGCCGGCCCGCTGCAACAGCTGGCGGGCACGCGCGATGACAGGCGCATCGACCATCTTTCCGTCCAGCATGAACGTACCCGCACCGCTGTCGCGATGCACGGCCACCACGCGGCGCGCCCATTCCAGGTCGGCGGCCGGCGGCGCGAAGGCGCCGTGGATGATGGCGACCTGCGTGGGGTGTATGCAGAGCATGCCGCCAAAGCCCATGTCGCGCGACCGGCAGGCGGCGGCGCGCATGCCGGTGGTGTCTTGCACGCCCGGGAAGACGCCATCGAGCGGCGGCGCCAGGCCCGCGGCCCTGCTGTGCAGCAGGACCTGCACGCGGGCGTGATCGAGCACGACCTCGGCGCCCTCTGAATCGGTGGTGAGCCCCAGGTCGAGGCCGTAGTCGAGACTGCCGAACGCCAGGCGCTGCACCCCGGGCGTGGCGGCGATCTCGGCGGTGTTCAGCACGCCGTCGGCGGTTTCCAGAATGGGCACGATGGCGATGCCGGTTTGCGCGGCATGCCGCACCTGAGCGGCCGTCTCGGCCTTGGGCAGGACGATGGCCGCCACGCCCGGATGGTTGCGGCAGGCCTTGAGGTCGTCGTCGTGCCAGGGCGTGGAAGCGTCGTTCACGCGGACCCAGAGCCGCACACCCGGCTGGGTGCCCAGGAAATCGCACAGGGCCTCGCGGGCGCCGGCCTTGGCCAGGTGTTCGACCGCGTCTTCGAGGTCGACGATGACCGTGTCCGCGCCGCTGGCCAGGGCCTTGGGGATGCGCTCCGGGCGGCTGGCGGGCACGAACAGGGCGGTACGGACTACAGCTTGCATCAGACGACCTCCGCGGCTCGCAGGCGCGCCACATCGGCGGGCGCGTATCCCAGCGATGCTAGCACCGCGTCGGTGCTTTCGCCTACATCGGGCACCGGGTCCATGCGTGGCGTGAACGCGCTGCTGGAAGCCGGCGGCAGCAGTGCCGGCAGCCTGCCCGCGGGGCTGTCGATTTCACGCCAGCGATCGCGTGCCTGCAACTGCGGGTGGGCCCAGACATCTTTCATCTCGTTCACGCGCGCGTTGGCGATCTGCGCGGATTCCAGGCGCTCGGTGACCTGCTCGATGGTCATGCCGGCAAAGGCCTGCACGATCAGGGCGCGCAGGGCATCGCGATTGGCCGCGCGCCGGGAATTGGACGCGAAGCGTTCGTCGTCGGCCAGCTCGGGCTGGGCGAGCACGCGATCGCAGAACACGCGCCACTCGCGTTCGTTCTGCAGGCCCAGCATGATGGTGGCGCCGTCGCCCACCGGAAACGGCCCGTACGGATAGATGGTGGCATGGGCCGCGCCGGCGCGCGTGGGCGGCGTGGCGCCCTCGAACGCGTAATACATGGGGTAGCCCATCCATTCGACCATGCTTTCGAGCATGGACACATCGAGCCGGCTGCCCAGGCCCGTGCGCTGGCGCAGCAGTAGCGCATTCAGGATGGACGAATATGCATACATGCCTGCGGCGATGTCGGAGATCGAGCAGCCGGCCTTGGCGGGCTCGGCAGCCGAACCCGTTACCGACACGAAGCCGCTTTCGCTCTGGATGAGCAGGTCGTACGCTTTCTTGCGTTCGTAAGGGCCGCCTTCGCCGTAGCCCGAGATGTCGCACACGATCAGCCGGGGATGCCGGGCGTGCAGGGTATCGAACGACAGGCCGAGACGATCGGCGGCGCCGGGGGCGAGGTTCTGAACCAGCACGTCGGCCGACTCGAGCAGGCGCTGCATGACCTCGGCGGCATCCGGATGCTTGAGGTCGAGCGTGAGACTTTCCTTGGAACGGTTGGTCCAGACGAAGTGCGACGACATTCCGCGCACGCGCTCATCGTAGCCGCGCGCGAAATCTCCTGCGCCAGGACGTTCGATCTTGATGACCCGCGCGCCCATGTCGGCCAGCTGGCGCGTGCAGAACGGGGCCGCGATGGCGTGCTCGAGGCTGATGACGGTGATGCCGTCGAGCGGACGGACGGAGGCAGCGGCATTCATGCGGAGAACCTCAGTTGCGCCTGGTGCGCCAGCGTGCCGTCCTGTTCGGCCCAGAGCTCCGCCAGGCCCGGTTCGCCCACGCGACCGGCGACGTCGAAGGGTTTGGGAGCGATGAGCGGCCGCAAGCCCCGATACGACAGTTGCTGCAGCGTGGCGCCCGGATGGGCATTGCGGAATGCGGCGACCATCAGGGTGGCGATCATGGGGCCATGCACGACCAGTCCGGGATAGCCTTCGGTGCCAGTCACATAGGGGTGGTCGTAATGGATGCGGTGCCCGTTGAAGGTCACGGCCGAATAGCGGAACAGCAGGACGGGGTCGGGATCGACCGATTCGCGCCATTGCGGCGCCGGCGGCGCGTCAGTGCCGACCAGCTTGGGCGGAGAAGGCTGCCGGTAAACGATGTCTTGTTCTTCCTGGATGGCCAGCGTGCCTTCCTGGTGGTATTCGTGCCGCACGGTAACGAACAGCAGCGCGCCGGTCCGGCCGGTTTTTTCGCGGACGTCGGCTACGGTGGAACGGCGTTCAGCGGGTACGCCGACCCGCAGCGGCGCATGGAAGTCAACCCGGCCGCCGGCCCACATGCGGTTGCGGTCGTCGGCGGGCGGCAGGAAACCGCCGCGGGCCGGGTGGCCGTCCGGCCCCACGCCATCGAGGCCGACGGGGCTGATGAAAAATGCCCAATGCCACAGCGGCGGCAAGGGCGCGCCCACGGCCGGCGCGGCCCCGCCCAGCGTGGCGGCGATACGGGCGGCATGGCCGGCGTCGAGGTTGTCGGCCACGGACTCGCCGCGGCCGATCCAGGCCGCGGGGTTGGATGACGTCATGTTGGGTTCCTTGGCAATGTCGTTGCAACCGCAAGCATGCCCGCCCCTCGGACGTTTGTGAATTCGTATTTCTACAAGGCGGGGTTCAAGAGGCCGGAATCCGCCCGTCCGGGCTAGCGGCCCTGGAACGCCGGTGGACGCTTTTCGGCAAACGCCCTCATGCCTTCGAGATAATCGTCGGTATACCCCAATTGCTGCTGCAGTTCGCATTCGAGATCGAACTGCTGCGCCAGCGTATTGCCGCTGGCAGCCTGCAGCGCACGCTTGGTGGCGCCATAGGCGCGCGTGGGGCCGTTCGCCAGCGTGGCCAGCACCTGCGCGCGTGTGGCATCGAGCTCTTCATCGGGAATACACCGCCAGATCAGGCCCCATTGCTCGGCCTGCCGCGCGGAGATCGCATCGCCGAACAGCGCGGCGCCCATGGCGCGCGCCGAGCCGACCAGCCTTGGCAGAAACCAGGTTCCGCCTGCGTCGGGCAGCAAGCCGATCTTGCTGAAGGCCTGGACGAAGCGTGCCGACTCCACCGCGTAGACCACATCGCAGGCCAGCACCAGGCTGGCCCCTGCCCCCGCAGCCACCCCGTTGACCAGGCACACGACCGGCACCGGCAAGGCGCGCAGTCGCATCACCAGCGGCCGATAGTAATTGCGCAAGCCCTCGCTCAGGTCGCGGCGCTGCCCCGCCGGCAGCGGTTTGCGCTCGCCCAGGTCCTGGCCGGCGCAGAAACCGCGCCCCGCGCCAGTGATGACCACGCCACGCAATTGCGGGCTGGCCTCGAGAGTGTCGAGGGCACGCGCGAGTTCGGCGTGCATGACCGCGGTGAAACTGTTGAGGCGTTCCGGACGGTTCAGCGTGATCATGCCCACGCCGTCTTGCAGGGTGAACCGGATCTGTTCAAAGGGATGCGTCATGCCAGTTCCTCGAGCACGGCGAATTGCTCGGCGGTGTCGCCCAGCAGCTGGTCGATCATGGTCAGGCGCTTGAAGTAGTCGCCGACTTCGAGTTCATCGGTCATGCCCATGCCGCCATGCAACTGCACCGCGCTCTGGGCGACGTAACGGCCGGCGCGCGCCGCTTCGAGCTTGGCACCCGCCAGCATGCGGCGACGCTGGGCCGCATCGGGTTCGCTGAGCGCCGCGGCCGCGACATAGGCCATGGAAAGCGCCATTTCCTTGGCCACCAGCATATCGGCCAGGCGATGCTGCAGCACCTGGAACGCGGCCAGCGGTTGACCAAATTGCCGGCGCGTCTTGAGGTAATCGGTGGTGATCTCGAGCAAGCGCTCCATGGCGCCGGCGGCGTGCGCGCACAGGGCCGCGACGCCCCAGTCCAGCGCGGTGCCCAGGGCTGCGCGCGCTTGCAGGCCTTGCGCCAGCACCGCATCGGCCTGCAGCGGGGTCCGATCGAAATCGATGCGTGCACACCGGGCGCGATCAAGGGTGGGCGTGTCGAGCAGCGTCACGCCCGGCGCATCGGCCGGCACCTTCAACAGGACTAGCTCGTCGTCGATATCGCGGGCCGACACGATCCAGGCGTGCGCCGCCGCGCCATGCCACACCAGGTGCTTGGCCCCGGAAAGCTCGAGGATGCGGTCGGCCGCCGGGCGTACGCGGCACAGCTCGGGCTCGGTGTCGTAGCGCCGGCCCGGTTCCTGGTAGGCCACCGCCATGATGGCATCACCGGCAGCCAGCGCCGGAAGGCAGGCGCGCTGCGTGGCCTCGTCGGCGCACGCGGCGATCAGCGCCGCCGCCATCACCGCGCTCGGTATGACGGGTTCCGACACCAGGCCCCGGCCCAGTTCGAGATGCACCGGCAGCAGGCTGGCGGGCGGCTCGCCGAACCCGCCATGTTCGGCCGCGATGTTCAGGCCCAGCACCCCCAGCCCCGCCAGCTGCGCCCAGGCGCCGGCATCGAACTGTGGGTTGGCCGCCCGCGCCCGCCGCGCGGCGAAACTCCATTGGTCTTGCACCAGCCGCCGCAAGCTGTCCGCCAGCATGCGCTGTTCTTCGGTATACGCGAAATCCATAGTCGTGTTCCGTTGCGTAACGAGCCCTACAGGCCCAGCATCATGCGGGCGATGATGCCCTTCTGCACTTCAGTGGTGCCGCCATAGATCGTGGTCTTGCGCATGTCGGCATAGCCGGCGCCCGCGGCGGCCGCCATATCCGGCCCGGGTCCGTGGAAAGTGGCGTCCGCATGCATCCAGTCGGGGTCATACGGCCAGGCGTCGGGCCCGGCGATCTCCATCTGCAGCATGGCAAGATCCTGCTGGATCTCGGAGCCGCGGATCTTCAGCACCGAAGCCTCTGGCCCCGGCGTGTCTCCGCGCGCCGCCGCCACGCGGAACAGCAGCATTTCCAGCGCCATGATGTCGACCTCGACGCGAGAGATCCGATCACGCATGCGGGTGTCCAGGAGAATGGGCCGGCCCCGCGACTGCGTGCGGCTCGCCATGTCTTTCAGGATCGCAAGTTCGCGGTGGCAATGCCCCAGGCCGGCAATGCCGGTGCGTTCATGGCCAAGCAAGTACTTGGCGTAGGTCCACCCCTGCCCTTCTTCACCGACACGGTTGGCCACCGGCACGCGCACGTCTTCCAGCCACACCTCGTTCACGTCGTGCCCGCCGTCGAGCGTGCGGATGGGCCTGACGGTGACGCCCGGAGACCGCATATCGATCAGCAGCATCGAAATGCCGCATTGCGGCTTCACCTCGGGATCGGTGCGCGCCAGGCAGAACATCCAGTCTGCATACTGGGCCAGCGTGGTCCAGGTTTTCTGGCCATTCACCACGTAGTGCTCGCCGTCGATCTCGGCGCGGGTTTTCAGCGACGCCAGGTCCGACCCGGAGCCAGGCTCGGAGTAGCCCTGGCACCACCAGTCGTCGACACGGATAATGCGAGGCAGCAGACGTTGCTGCTGCTCGCGGCTGCCGTACTTCATCAGCACGGGACCGATCATGCTCAAGCCAAAGGGCAGCAGGCGCGGCGCGCCGGCCTTGAAACACTCGACCTCGAAGATCAGGCGCTGGATGGCGTTCCAGCCGGTGCCGCCAAAGGCAACCGGCCAGGTCGGAGCGCCCCAGCCCTGGGCGTCGAGGATGCGGTGCCAGCGGATGTAGTCATCGCGCTCGAGGCGCTGGTGGCGCAAAACCTTGTCACGTATGTCGCTCGGCAGCTTTTCCTGTGCGAACGCGCGCACGGTGTCGCGAAAGCTGCGTTCTTCGGGCGTCCAGCTCAAGTCCATAGATGTCTCCTTCAGCCCGTATCTAGCCACGGGCTCGACCGCACGGCAATCTGCCTCTGTGGAAGCGGGGCTTCCGCGCAAATGAAGCGCGGCCCCTCGGCAGCGTCTCGCCGGGCAAAACCCCTGCTTCGGCAATGAAGAATGGTCAAGTGCCCCTGCGCGCCGGACACTTGCCGCATTAATCCTGCGTACAACACCGAACCGTCCAGATGCCCGAGCGTATCCACCAACTATTGCAGCAACAGGCGGCGCAACAGCCCGATGCTGTGCTCCTGTATGAAGAAAGCGGCGCCACCTTGAGCTATGGCGAAATGTGGACCCGCGTTGAAAAAGCGCGCGACTGGCTCAACGAGCGCGGCGTGCGGCCCGGTGACCGCGTCGCGGTCGTCGGCGAAAACTGCGCTGAAATGATTCAGGCCCTGTTCGCCTGCAGCCTGCTTGGCGCATGGCCGGTCGGCCTGAACGCGCGATTGAGCAGGCGTGAAGTCGACGTGATCCTGCGGCATGCCGAGCCGGCGCTCACGCTGTACACCAGTGCTATCTCGAGTTCGGCCGCCACGCATGCGCGCAGCGCGGACGCCACCGAGGCCCCTGCCGAAGTCTGGGGGCCCGGCAACGAATACGCTCTGCCCACACAGCGCCCCAGCGCGGAAACCGGCCTGGCCAGCCAGGTCGCCACGCTGATCTATACATCAGGCACCACCGGCGCACCCAAGGGAGTCATGGTGCCGCATCGCGGGCTGCTGCACTTCGCGCGAATCTCGGCCGCGTCCCGCCGGCTCACGCCCGACGACATCGGCTACGCGGCCTTGCCGCTGTCACACATTTTCGGCATTGCCACCGTACTGATGGCCACAGTCCATGGCGGCGCCAGCCTGGTGCTGCGCAGCCGCTACGATCCGCAGGACGTACTGCGCGCATTGGCATCACCCGGCCTGAGCATCCTGCAGGGCGTGCCCACCATGTTCACCCGCCTGCTCGCGGTGGCGCAGGGCACCGCCGCTCATGCGCCCCGGCTGCGCTACCTGTACACCGGCGGCGCGGCGCTCGACCCCACGCTGAAGCGGCAGATGGAAAGCCATTTCGGACTGCCGCTGCATCATGGCTACGGCATAACCGAATATGCGGGCTCGCTGTTCATCACCGATATCGACGCGCCACGGTCCGACTGCGGCACCGGGCACGCGGTCGAGGGGGTCGAACTGAGGCTGGGCGCCCCCGATGCGGGTCCGCCCCGGCCTGGAGAACGAGGCGACATCCTGGTGCGGGGCCCGGGCGTCATGCTGGGCTATTACCGAAATGCCGAACAGACCGCGCAGGCGCTCCTGCCGGGTGGCTGGCTGAACACCGGCGACATCGGCTATGTCGACGACGGGGGTGCGCTGTTCGTTGCCGGGCGCTCGAAAGACCTGATCATCCGGTCGGGCTTCAACGTGTATCCCGCCGAAGTCGAAGCCGTGATCAACGCATTTCCCGGCGTGCGCCTCTCGGCGGTGCTGGGACGAACCGAAGCCGACCAGAACGAGGAGGTGGTGGCATTTGTCGAGGCACAGCCCGGCGTGCGCATCGACACTGCGGCGCTGATGGCACACCTGCGCGGCGAGTTGGCGCCCTATAAGCGGCCCGCGCGCATTCTTCCCATCGACGCCATGCCCACCACGGTCAGCGGGAAAATCCTTAAACAGCCGCTGCGAGAACGGCTTGAGTCAATACAGTACCCCTCGCAATAACAGCACAACAAGGAGACAGGCATGAACATGAAATCCCTGCTGCAGGGCGGCGCCCTGGCCCTGGCGCTTTGCAGCGTCGCGGCCGGCTCGCGCGCCGACAGCCAGTTCCCGGAGCGCCCGCTGCGCCTGCTGGTGGGCTATGCGCCCGGCGGCCCGGTGGACACCACCGCACGCGTCTTCGCCAAGTACCTGGGCGACAAACTCGGTCAACCGGTCGTTGTGGAGAACCGCGCGGGGGCCAGCGGGATGATCGCGTCCGATGCCACCGCGAAGGCGACGCCCGACGGCTATATGCTGAGCTTCGCGGCCAGCCCCACGCTGACGATTTCTCCGCTGGTGCAGAACAGCAAGCTGTTCGACCCGCGCAAGGACTTCACCCCCATAGGCATGGTGGTCGACTACACCAATGTGCTGCTGGTCGGGCCGCAGATTCCCGCAAAGAGCGTGGCCGAACTGATCGACCACGCCAAAGCGAACCCTGAGGCCGTGAGTTTCGGATCGGCCGGGGTCGGCGCGTCGAACCACTTGTCCGCCGAGCTTCTGAAACTGCAGGCGAACGCGCCCATGCTGCACGTGCCCTACCGGGGCAATTCGCCCGCCATGATGGACGTGGTGAGCGGCAAGATCACCTTCATGTTCGATATCACCAGCACGGCCATTCCGTTCATCAAGAGCGGCAAGGCGCGCGCGCTGGCCGTAACGTCGCGCACCCGCAATGCAGAACTGCCTGACGTGCCGACCATGATAGAGGCCGGCCTCAAGGATTACGAGGTGGTGGGGTGGTATGCACTGATGGCCCCGCCGAAATTGCCCGACGCCATCCGCGCGCGGCTCGCCGCAGCCCTGTCGCAGGTGTCGTCCGACCCGGCGTTCCGCAAGGCCATGATCGACGGCGGCTACACCGTCAATGACGGTGATGGCAATGCGGTACAGCAGCGCATCGATCGCGAATATGCCATGTGGGCCGACGTGATCAAGTCTGCCAATATCCAGACCAACTGATTGCAGGCTTTGCCGATGTCCGCCTTGCACTTCCTGCGCGCTCACACCCGCCTGCCAGTGATCGGAGCGCCGATGTTCCTGGTATCGGGTCCCGACCTGGTCATCGCCCAGTGCACGGCGGGCATCGTGGGCACCTTTCCTTCGCTGAACGCGCGGCCGCAGGAAGCCCTGGACGACTGGCTTTCGCGCATCGAGGCCGGGCTGGCTGCATACCGGAGGGACCACCCCGGTGCCGTGCCGGCCCCGTATGGCGTGAACCTCATCGTCCACCCGTCCAACCCGCGCTGGCGGGGCGACCTGGACATCTGCGTGGCTCACCAAGTGCCGCTGATCGTGACCTCGCTGCACGCCCCTGATACTGTCGTGCAGGCCGTACGCCCTTATGGCGGACTGGTCTTTCATGATGTGACCACGGTGCGGCATGCGCGGCGCGCCCTCGAGGCCGGCGTCGATGGCTTGATACTCGTGGCGGCGGGCGCCGGTGGACATGCCGGCGCGTTGAATCCTATCGCCCTGGTCAACGAGGTGCGCGCCTTCTACGACGGCCCTCTCGCATTGTCGGGGTGCATCAGTCACGGCAAAGACGTGCTGGCGGCGCTTGCCATGGGCTGCGATTTTGCCTACATGGGCACGCGTTTCATCGCCACGCAAGAATCCCTCGCCTCGGACCGTTATCGCGAAATGGTGTTGAAGGCCTGCGTGGACGACGTGCTCTACACGCCGTTCTTCTCGGGCGTGCCCGCCAACTACCTGATTCCCAGCATCGTGGCCGCGGGGCTGGACCCGGCGGCGTTGGGGCCGCGCGAAGGTCCGGGCATAGACCTGGCCAAACGCAACCGGCCCAAGGCCTGGAAAGAGGTCTGGAGCGCCGGACAGGGCGTGGGCGCCGTGCAGGAAGTCCTGTCGGCCCGGGCGCTGGTGGACCAGCTGGCCAGTGAATTCAATGAAGCGCGACAGGCCATCAACGGGCGGGCGCCGGCCTGAAGCGCAGGCCCATTGGCGCTCGCGAGGCACACGCCGCACCGCGCGGCGGAACGTGCCGCGCGATGCGCACTCGGAATGAGCCGCCTCGACGGCTCATTCCATCTTGACGCCGGCTTCCTTGATGACCTTGCCCCACTTGTCTATTTCGGCGCGCAGGAAGGCGCCGAACTCGTCTGGCGTCCCGGGTTTGGGCTCGGCTCCCGCGGCCAGCATGCTCTTGGCGGTTTCAGGATCGCTGAGCGCACGCACCAGGTCGGCGTTGACCTGCCTGACAGCCTCGGGGGACGTGCCACGGGGTGCCAGCAGGCCGGTCCACGAGTACGCCTCGTAGCCGGGCACGCCCGACGAGGCGATGGTCGGAATGCCGGGGAACAGGGCCGACGGTTCCGGATTGCCCACGCCCAAAGGCCGGATCCTGCCGCCTTCCAGATGCGGGCGCGCCGAAGGCCCATCCGCGAACATCACCTGCACCTGTCCGCCCAGCAGATCCTGCATGGCTGGCGCACTGCCTCGGTAGGGCACGTGCTGGATGCGCGTGCCGGTCATGCTGTTGAAAAGCTCTCCGGCCAGGTGCGTGCCACCGCCGGTGCCTGAAGAACCAAACGACAGCTTGCCCGGATTCTGCTTGGCATATGCGATCAATTCCTCGACCGTCTTCACCGGCAATGATTCGTGCACGACCAGGACGATGGGGAAGACAGCCCCCATGCCCACCGGCACGAAGTCGGTCGTGATGTCGTAGCTGAGGTTGCTGCGCAAGCTGGGCAACACCGCGTGGTGGATGGATGCAAAGAAATAATGGTAGCCATCCGGCTCGGACTTGGCCGCCGCCTGCGCGCCCACGATGCCGCCGGCGCCGGCCTTGTTGTCGACCACCACGGGCATCTGCCAGACCTTGCCTATGGGCTGGGTCGCCAGGCGGGCAGTGGTATCGACAGGCCCCCCGGGCGGAAAGGGCACGATGAAATTGACAGGCCGCTCGGGCCACTTGGCCGCACTGGCCTGCAGGGGAAGGCTGGCAGCCGCCCAGGCGGCACCCAGCGCCGCCATCAGGCGGCGGCGTTGCGGATCATGCATAGGTGAGTCTCCGGTTTTTTTGTAGGCACGCGTGGTGCTGCGCAGCGCGTGCCGCTATTATTCGCGCGGCTCTGGCGGCTTGCCGATTCTTATTTGCCGAACCCCCTGTTCAGCCCCGCCGGAAACGGCCTTTCGCCCCGGCGCCGCAGCGGTGCCGCCGCGCCCGGCCCGCCGACCTCACGAGGCGCGCGCCGCGGCCTGCACGTGGGCGATGAATTCCTCGACAAAGCGAGGCAGGTCTCGGCCGCGCTGGCGGCACAGCAGCCGGTCGCGCTGCGCCCAGCTGTCCTGCAGGCGCACCACGTGCAAGGCCTGCGCTCGACTGTAGCGGACCGCGCAGGCCCGGGGGATAACCGCAATGCCCGCCCCCGCCTCGACCATGCGGCAAACCGCTTCGAAACTGCCCACGTGCACCCGCTGGCAAAGGCGTTTGCCAAGCCCGGACGCGATATCTTCCAGAAAGGTCTGGATGGCACTGTTGGGATGGATGCCGACGAACTGATAAGAGTCGATCACGTCGAGGAAGCGCACCGATTCGATTTGCGCGAGCGGGTGCCCCAGTGAAGTCACGATGGCAAGTTCATCGCGGAACAAGGGCATGACGTCCAGGCCCTCGACGTCGATATTGCCGGCCACCAGTCCGAGGTCGGCGGCCCCGGCCCGGATGGCCAGCACGATATCGCCCGAGATCTTTTCTTCGAGTTCGATGTCCACGTCGGGATTCTCGGCCAGGAACGTGGACATTGCATCGGCCAGGAACGAGTTGGTGGCTGTAGTATTGGCCAGAAGGCGCAGGCGCCCCTTGATGCCGCTGGCATAGGGTTGCAGGTCGGCGTTCAGGCATTCGAGCTGACGGAATACCGCGTGGGCGTGCCTGAGCAGAACCTCACCTGCGGGGGTCAGCGCCACGCCGGTGGCCTGACGCACCAGCAGCCGGGCCTTGAAGGCCTCTTCCATGTTCTTGATGCGCGCACTGGCCGCGGGCAAAGACAGGAAAGTGCGTTCGGCCGCCCGGGTCAGGTTCAGGGTTTCGCCTACGTTGACAAACAAGCGCAGGTCGGTGAGGTCGTGTCTCATGTTCCGCCACACAAAAGGGGGGTGTCTTGAATATTGAATTCCGCTGCCCTGCCCTGGAATCTACCATGCACACAATTGGGGCCGATACGGCCCGCACAGGAGACATCATGAGCGGTATCGTTGAAGGAAAAGTCGTTGTCGTCACGGGAGCGGGCGGCGGTATCGGCCGGGGGGTCGCGCTGGCGATGGCGGCAGCGGGCGCCAAGGTAGTGGTCAACGACATCGGCGTCTCGCTGCAGGGCGAAGGCGGCGGAGCCGGGCCGGCGCAATCCGTGGTCGACGAGATCCTGGCCGCCGGCGGCCAGGCCTGCCCCAACACGGACAGCGTGGCCAGCTACGAAGGCGCGCACAACATCATCAAGACGGCGGTGGACGCATTCGGACGCATCGATGCCGTCGTGAACAACGCCGGCAATCTGCGCGACCGCGTCTTTCACAAAATGAGCGAAGAAGAGTGGCGCCAAGTGCTCGACGTTCACCTGAACGGCACGTTCTTCATGAGCCGAGCGGCCGCGCCCTATTTTCGCGAGCAGGAGTCGGGAGCCTTCGTACACATGACGTCCACCTCGGGGCTCATCGGCAATTTTGGCCAGGCGAATTATTCCGCCGCCAAGCTGGGCATCGTGGCCTTGTCGAAATCCATTGCGCTGGACATGGCCCGGTACAACGTGCGCTCGAACTGCATCGCCCCTTTCGCCTGGAGCCGCATGACCAGCTCCATCCCCGCCGAGACCGAAGCCGAGAAGGCGCGCGTCGAGAAGCTGAAGAAAATGGAGGCGGGCAAGGTCGCGCCGCTGGCCGTATATCTCGCCAGCGACGAAGCGCGCGAAGTCACCGCCCAGATCTTTGCGGTGCGCGCCAACGAAATCATGCTGTTCAGCCAGCCCCGGCCCGTACGCAGCGTGCACCAGAGCGAGGGCTGGACCCCTGAATCGATCGGCGAAATCGCCATACCCGCCATGCGCAAGCAGTTCCACGCCCTGGAACGCTCACCCGACGTCATCGACTGGGACCCGATCTGAGGCTGCACCACATGGATTACGACACGATCAGGAACTGGCGGTTCGAGGATGTGCATCACCGCTACGATGAGAAGGACACCATGCTTTACGCCTTGGGCATAGGCCTGGGCCACGACCCGCTCGACGCGGGGCAGTTGCGCTACGTATATGAACAGGGTCTGCAATGCTTTCCCACCCAGGCCACGGTGCTGGGATACCCCGGCTTCTGGATGAGCGACCCTCGGGCGGGCATAGACTGGGTGCGGCTGGTTCACGGCGAGCAGCGGCTGGCCTTGCATGCGCCATTGCCGGCTGCCGGCACGGTGGTTGGCAAGAGCCGCGTGACCCATGTCATCGACAAGGGTGCCGACAAAGGCGCGCTGGTGATCACCGAACGCACTTTGCACGACGAAGCGGGCGGGTGTCTGGCCACTTTGCAGCAAACCACCTTCTGCCGCGGCGACGGCGGCTTCGGCGGCGGCGACACCAGCCCTGCGCCGCTGCCCGCGGCTCCGTCGCGCGGTCCCGACCGCCGTTGCACGCTCAGCGTCGCACCCAACGCGGCCTTGCTGTATCGGCTCAGCGCCGACCGCAATCCCCTGCATGCCGACCCGGAGGTGGCCCGCAAAGCCGGGTATCCGCAACCGATTCTGCATGGCTTGTGCACCTATGGAATGGCGGCGCACGCCATCGTGAAAACCTGGTGCGATTACGATGCGGCAAGGCTCACCACCCTGAATGCACGGTTCTCGTCACCCGTGTTTCCGGGCGAAGCCCTGCAGTTCGAGATGTGGCAAGACGACCCGGGCGCGTTGCAGTTCATCGTGCGCGCCAGCGCGCGCGATGTCGTGGTCATGAGCCACGGCACCGCCACCATCACACCTTAGCAGCGCCCGTCGGCGCAAAGAGCGGCATTTCCATGGCGACACGTCCTCCTCCTCTTGAAGGCATCCGCGTGCTGGACCTCAGCCGCATCCTGGCTGGCCCCTGGTGCACCCAGAACCTGGCCGACCTGGGCGCCGACGTCATCAAGGTCGAGCGTCCCGGCACCGGCGACGACACTCGCCACTGGGGGCCGCCCTACCTGAAAGACGCGCAGGGCCATGACACCTCCGAAGCGGCTTACTACCTCAGCGCCAATCGCAACAAGCGTTCGCTGGAGGCCGACATCTCCACCCCGGCAGGAGCGGCGCTGGTGCGCGAGCTGGTCGCGCACTGCGACATCCTTGTCGAGAACTTCAAAGTGGGCGGCCTGCGCAAGTACGGCCTGGACTACGCCAGCCTGCGCGACCTGAACCCCCGCCTGATCTACTGTTCGGTGACCGGCTTCGGCCAGGACGGTCCGTGCGCCCAGCTTCCGGGATACGATTTCATGATCCAGGGGCTGGGGGGCCTGATGAGCATCACCGGCGAGCGCGACGACCTTCCCGGCGGCGGGCCGCAGAAGGCGGGCGTTGCGGTCACCGACATCATCACCGGCATGTATGCCAGCGTGGCGATATTGGCGGCCTTGCAGGAACGCCACCGCAGCGGGCTGGGCCAGCATCTGGACATCGCCCTGTTCGACTGCCACGTGGCCATGCTGGCCAACCAGAATTCCAATTACTTCGCCTCCGGCATCGCCCCGACGCGGGCAGGCAATGCCCATCAGAACGTCGTGCCCTACCAGGTATTCGCCGCCAGCGACGGCCACCTGATCGTGGCCACGGGCAACGAATCCCAGTACCGTGCCTACTGCAAAGCCATAGGCGCGCCCGAGCTGGGCGACGACCCCCGATTTGCCACGAACAAGTTGCGCGTCACCCACCGTACCGAACTCATCGCCCTGCTGACCGACATCATGAAGCGGGGCCGGCGCGACGACTGGATCGCCAGACTCGAAGCCGTCGGGGTGCCCTGCGGCCCCATCAACAACATCGCGCAGGCTTTCGCGCACCCGCAGGCCCAGGCGCGCGAATTGCGCCGTGACTTGCCGCACGCGCTGGGCGGCACGGCCAGCGTGACGGCCAGCCCGCTACGCTTTTCGGCTTCTCCGGTGGTTTATCGCAACGCGCCGCCCTTGCTGGGCCAGCATACGGCGGAGATCTTGCGTGAAGTGCTGGGCAAGGACGAAGCCGGCATCGCCGCCTATCGCGCCTCGTAGCAATGCCACCGGGCCGACGGTGGGCCCTTCGATGTCCGAGCCGCGCGCGAGCGCCATGGGCGTTCGCTTTTCGAACACTCTTGCCGGCGTCGCGCCCGCTCCGGGCGGGAAAACCCGCAGTTAAGCAAATCCGAATAGGTCGCATGATGGAGTCTGGCTAGCATTTTCACAGCCGCCGGCGGCCCTGCCAGACGCTGCGGCGCACAATAAACCACGACACCGTGTGGAGACATTCATGAAGAAGCTGCTTGTCGGGCTGGCGCTTTGCCAGAGCTTTACAGTTTTCTCGCAGGCCACGGCGGCCGACCTGACCATAGGGGGCTTGATCCCCATGAGCGGCAGCAACGCGGAATACGGCCAGATCTTCAGCTCCGGCGCCAATCTGGCGGTTGAGCACATCAATGCTTCCAAGATGCTGTCCGGCAAGCTGACCATCGTGTACGAAGACAGCCAGGCCCTGCCCATGCAGGGCGTCATAGGCATGAACAAGCTGGTCAACGTGACCAAAGTGCCTTTCGTGCTCAGCGCATTCACCGGCGTGTCCAAGGCTATTGCTCCCATCGGCACGCGCACCAAGACCGTGATGGTCAACGGCGGCGGCGTGGGACCCGACCTTGCCGAGCTGGGCGAATACTTCTGGAACACCATCCCGCTGGTCGACTTCGAAGTTCGCGCAATGGTGCCCTACCTGGTCAAGGAGCGCGGTTTCAAGCGCGTGGCGCTGGTGTATGTGGACGACCCGCTGGGGCAGTCGGTGGTGAAGGAGCTGGAGTCCGAACTTGGCAAGGCCGGCGGCGAACTGGTGGGTAGTTTTTCGGTGCCCGCCACGGCACAGCAGTTTTCGGGCGTGGCCGCCCGGGTGCGCGATGTCAAGCCGGACGCCGTATACATTGCCTCGTACGGCAGCCAGCAGGGCCAGATCATGAAGCAGTTGCGCGACAACGGCGTGTCGCAGCAGCAGATTGCCAGCTATTCGGCGTTCGCCATTCCTTCCACGCTGTCGCTGCCTGAGTCGCGCGGAGCGCTCTTCACCAGCCAGAAAGTGGATTGGGACAAGGCCGACGACATTACGCAGCGCATGCTGGAAGACTACAAGAAGCAGCACGGCAAGGCGCCCAACATGTACGTATTGAATTACTACAACGCAGTCCGTACGTTCGGCGTGCTGGCCGCGGCGCTCGAGAAGGCCGGCAAGCCCATCACCGGCGAGAACCTGCTGGAACAACGCAAGGCGACCAAGACTTTCGATTTCGTGGGCGCCACCGTTTCGTTTGCCGACAACGGCACGATACAGGCCCCCATACAGATCAACGAGATCGGCGAAGGCGGCCCCAAGCCCGTCGCCGACGCGGCCCAATAAGTCCTGTCCCGACCGGCCATGCTGTTTATCCAGCTTTTCATCAACGGCATACAGACCGGCGCCCTGTATGCCCTTATTGCCGCGGGTTTCTCGCTGATCTTCGGCACTACCCGCGTCTTCCACGTGGCGCATGGCGCCACCTTCACCCTGGCCGGCTTTATTTTCTACGAGCTGTACACGGTGCTGGCCTGGGCCTGGCCACTGGCCGCGCTTGGGGCGGCGCTGGCCGCCGCCCTGTTCGGGGTGCTCGTCGACCGCTACGTGTATTCGGTAATACAGCGCCACGAAGGGGCTTTCTTCACGGTGTTCGTGGCGTCGTTCGGCCTGGCCATCGTGGTGCAGAACCTGATCGCCATCGGTTTCGGCCGCGGCCTGGTCACCGTGCCCACACCGTTGAGCAAGAGCCTTGAACTGGTGCCCGGCCTGTATGTGGCGCCCATGGCCGCGGTTGCGGTGCTGTGCGCCATCGCGGCCTTTGGCGTGCTGCACTGGCTGCTCTCGCACACCAACCTGGGCCTGGCGCTGCGGGCGCTGGGTGAAAACCCCGAACTGGTCCGCGTCTACGGCCTGACTCCGCGCGGACTGTCTCAGTATGTGTTCCTGATCGGCTCGCTGCTCGCCGTGCCTGCGGCGATACTCACCGCGACCACGTCCGGGCTGAATCCGTCGATGGGACATCACATCATGCTGATCAGCATCGCCGCGACGATCGTGGGAGGCGTCGGCAGCCTGCGTGGCGCGGCAGTCGCCGGCCTGCTGCTGGGCATGGCCGAAAACCTGTCGCTGGCGTGGATCGATCCGCAATGGAGCGAGGCGGTCACCTTCGTGGTGCTGTTCCTGTTCATTCTGTTCCGGCCCGGCGGCGTGTATGGCCGCGCGGTCACGTCATAGGTTCGTCTACAGGGCAACACATGCTGGCCTACCTCCTGAACATTGCCGTGCTCTTCTGCGTGAACGCCATGCTGGCCGTAACGCTGAACTTCATCATGGGCTACGCGGGCATTTTCTCGCTTGCGCATGCCATTTTCTTTGGCGTGGGCGCCTATACCGCGGCCAACATCGCCATGCACTTCAGCGATTCGCTGCTGGTTTGCATCGGCGCGGCGGTAATGGTGTCGGGCACGCTGTCGATGATGCTGGCCCTGCCGGCGCTGCGCGTGCGCGGCGAGTATTTCGTCGCTGCCTCATTAGGGCTGCAAGTCATCGGCGTGACGATTTTCTCGGAATGGAAAGGCGTCACAGGCGGACTGGGCGGATTGGTAGGCATACCGCCCCCCACAGTGTTCGGCCATGCGCTCACGACTCCTGCAGAGTTTCTGGGCCTGGCAGTCGCGGGACTGGCCGCCGTGCTGGTCATTACGACGGCCCTGTTGCGGGGCAGCTTCGGGCGCAGCCTCATGGCGATCCGCGACAGCGAGTCGGCAGCCCAGGCGGCCGGCAAGTGGGTGGCCGCCATCAAGACCCTGTCGGTGGCCGTATCTTCGGGGCTTGCCGCCGTGGCGGGCACCATTTATGCGTTCTACATGAGCTTCATCAACGTCGAAGGCTTCATGCTCGAGACCTCGATCCTGCTGATGGCAATGGTGATCATCGGCGGCACGGGCACGGTGCTCGGCCCCATCATCGGCGCAGCCCTGCTGATGCTGCTGCCGGCCGCGCTGACGTATCTGCCTTTTCTGCCGCCCTCTGAACTGGGCACGGTACAGCAGATCGTGTACGGCACCATCATGGTGTTGCTGATGATGTTCCGCCCGGGCGGCCTGGTCGGCGGCGGGCGCCGCAAAGAGAGCAAGGCATGAACTCGTCACAATCGATTCCTGCCGCACCCGAGGCCGCGCGCCAGCCCGCCGCCCTCGCCGGCGCGGCATCCGACGCGCCCGTGTTGCTGCGCATGCAGGGCCTCTCGAAGCGTTTTGGCGGACTGCAGGCCATCACGGATGTGTCGATGGATCTGCCGGCGGGCCTGATCACCACCCTGGTGGGCCCCAACGGCGCAGGCAAGACCACACTGTTTAACATGATCACCGGCCATCTGGCGCCCACGGCCGGCACAGTGCACCTGCATGGCAAACCACTGGCGCGCATGGCGCCGTGGCAGATCGCCCGGCGTGGCGTGGGCCGTACGTTCCAGGACCTGCGTCTGTTCACGCACATGAGCGTGCTGGAAAATGTCATGACGGTGACCGAACGCAGCAGCTGGCTGTGGCAGCGGCGCAGCGATGCGGGCCGGATCGAGGCCGTGCTGAATGACGCGGGGCTATGGAGCAAGCGGCATGAACGGGCGGCGGACCTCGCCTATGCGGAACGCAAGTTCCTGAGCCTGGCCCGCATCATGGCCAGCGAAGCCTCGCTTTGGCTCCTGGATGAGCCGGCCTCGGGGCTGGACCCCCGCTCGTTCGACCGCTTCGTGGCACTGCTGCGCAATTATGCCGGCCGGGGCATCACCATTTGCATCATCGAACACAACCTGGACCTCGTCACGCAGCTGTCCGACCGCGTGGCGTTCCTCGACCAGGGCAAGCTGCTGGCTTGCGGCGACCCCGCCGGCATCCTGAAAGACCCCCAGCTGGCCGCCATATATTTCGGAGAACGCGCATGAACGCCGTCACGCCCCCGGTACTCGAGGCGCGCGGGCTGCGCGCCGGCTATGGCGAACGGCCCGTGCTCGACGGCGTGGATGTGCGGCTGGACGCCAACGAAGTGCTTTGCCTGATCGGGCACAACGGCGCCGGCAAATCCACCCTGCTCAAGGCCTTGTTCGGCTTGATCGTGCCGGAAGGAGGCAGCGTGCTGCTGGACGGCCAGCCCGTCACGCGCAGCGATCCGCGCCGCCTCGCCGCCGCCGGCATTTCGATGGTGCCCGAAGGGCGAGGCATTTTTCCTGGCCTGACCGTGGCGGAAACCATGCGCCTGGGCCTGTGGTCGGCGGGGGTTCCCAAGGCCGACCACGCCGACCGCCTTGAATGGGTGATGCAGGTACTGCCCGCCCTGCGCAAGTTCTACAGCCAGCGGGCCGGCACGCTGTCGGGCGGGCAGCAGCAAATGGTGTCGCTGGCGCGCGCCCTGCTCAGCCAGCCGCGCTGCCTGCTGCTGGATGAGCCATCGATCGGGCTCGCGCCCAAGTTGTTCCAGGACTTGATGGGGCCCGTGCGCGCGCTGCAGCAGCAACGCGGCATGTCGATCCTGATCGTGGAGCAGAACGTGCGCGAGGCCTTGAAAATCGCAGACCGGGTCATTGTGATGAAGTCAGGCGTGCTGATCCGCAGCGGCGTGCCTGCCGATTTCGCCGACAATGCCGAATTGATGGAGCTGTACTGATGCCGGAACCCGCCTTGCCGGGATGTGCCGGGCTGGCCGAGCTGTACCACTCGCAGCTGTCCGCACGGGCCGACGACATTGCGCTGATCGACGACGACGGGCCCATGTCGTACCGCGAATTCGACGCCCTGTGCGCCAGCACGGCCGCCTGGCTGGCCGCGCAGGGCATCGGCGCGGGCGACAGGGTGGCGGTGTGGCTGCCCAACCGCCGCATATGGCTGGCACTGCTCTTCGGCCTGGCGCGACTGGGGGCCACGCTGGTCGCCATCAACACACGCTACCGCAGCGCCGAACTCGAATACATCCTCGGCCGCTCGCGATCGCGGCTGCTGATCATGCAGCCCTCGTTCCGCAAGATCGACTTTCCCGCCGTGCTGTCGGCGGTGGAACCTTCCGCCCTGCCCGATCTGCTTGGCGTTGCCATCGTCGATGCCGGCGAGGCGCCGCCCGAACCTGTGCTGGAACGCCCCACGATTGCATGCCGGCCCGAGCCGTTCACGCACGACGCTCCGATGGCGGCACCGGACGACCCTGCACGGCCGGTCATCCTGTTCACGACCTCGGGCACCACCAAGGGCCCCAAGCTGGTAATGCACAGCGTCGGCACCCTGCTGGCGCACAACCGCGCCGTCAGCAAGGCCTATGGCCTGGACCAGCCCGGCGCCCGCCTGCTGGCCGCCCTGCCGCTGTGCGGCGTATTCGGCCTGAACGGGGTGCTGGCCGCGCTGCACGGCGGCGCGACCGTGGTGATGATGGATCTGTTCGATGCGCCGCGCGCCGCACAACTGCTGCACACGGAGCGCATCACGCATGCATTCGGCAGCGACGAGATGATGCGCCGAATCGCCGACGCGGCCCCCGTCGCACACCCCTTCCCTGCAGCGCGCGTCTTCGGCTTCGCCAGCTTCAGCCCGGGCGCTGCCGAGCTGGTCGACACGCTGCAACAGCGGGGCATGCCGCTGCGCGGCCTGTACGGGTCCAGCGAAGTGCAGGCGCTGTTCTCCTTGCAATCCGGCAACCTGCCCGTGCCCGAACGCGCGCTGGGCGGAGGCATGCCCGCCGACGCCGGCGCCCGCGTCCGCGTGCGGGACCCCGCGACCGGTGCGCTGTGCCCCCCGGGCGTGCAGGGCGAGATCGAGATCCTGGCGCCGGGCAACTTTCTGGGCTACCTGGACAACCCCGAGGCCACACGCGCCGCATGCACTGACGACGGCTATTTCCGTACAGGCGACCTCGGCTATCTGCGCCCCGATGGCAGCTTCGTGTACCTGGCGCGCATGGGCGATGCCCTGCGCCTGGGAGGCTTCCTGGTTGATCCGGCGGAAATCGAGCACGCATTGGCGATGCTGCCGGGGGTGCAGAACGCCCAGGTCGTGGGCATTACGCTGGATGGCCAGCCGCGCGCCGCCGCCTTCGTCATTGCCGCCGCCGGAGTTCACGGAGACGATCTGCTTGCACATCTCGGCGCAACATTGGCGCCCTTCAAGGTGCCTGCGCGGCTCTGGCTGGTGAATGAATTCCCCACCGCGGCCAGCGCCAACGGTTTCAAGATCCAGCGCGCACGGCTGAGGCAGATGGCCGAAGAGCGCCTGCGCCAGGAAATGCCGGCCTGAAACCCGGCACCGATCGGATGCCCCATGACAGACCACACGCTTTACTTCGAAGACTTCCAGCCTGGCCAGACCTTCCAGAGCGGGGGCCGTACGATCACCGAGACCGACCTGACCATGTTCTCGATGGTCTCCGGTGACTGGAATCCGATACACGCCGACGCCGTGTTCGCGGCCGGCACCAAGTTCGGGCAGCGGCTGGTGCACGGCACGCTGGGCATTGCCATCGCCACCGGCATGATGCACGAACTGGGCATTTTTCACCGCTCCGTCGTGGCGATGCTGTCCTTGCGCGACTGGAAATTCCTCAAGCCGATACTGGTGGGTGACACCCTGCACCTGGTGCTGGACATTCTGGAGGTCAAGCCGGGAACCAGCGCACGTGTCGGCGCCATCGACCGCCGCATGCGGCTGCTGAACCAGCACGGCGACACGGTCCAGGATGGCAGCAGCGAGGTGCTGGTGCTCAAGCGGCGGCAGGGCTGAACAGCTGAAGGTGCAAGGCCGCGGTTCCATGCCCGCCAGCCAGCGCATGCCGGCGCCGGCTGCCTGGGCGGCGGCCGCGTTATCCGGGCGCTTGCCGCAAAACCCCGCCCGCGCCGCCCGCCCCCACCGGCCCGCCGGACTCGCGCGCCAGGCACGCGCGAACCGGCGGCTGGCAGTATGCTAAATCATTATGTCACCGCCCCTTTCGTCCGCCTTGCTGACGCAGGTACTGCAGCGCGTGGCGCGTCGATACCGCCTGCCGCAGACACTGCACGCGTCCACGTCCTGGCAACTGTCCGGACCGGCCACGGCGCTGGCCGCTCTGATCGAACAGGCGCGCATGGCGGCCACCCGACACGAGGTGCCGGACCGGCAGCTGGAAACCCAGTTTGCCGAGGCGCTGGCCCGGCTGATCGACGAAGCGATGGGCGACGAGCCTGGAGACGCGGCCTACCAGGCGCTGGTAATGCGGCACATGTCCGACCCAGTACGCGAGTACGCGTCGCTGCTGGCCCGCGCGCGGCAGGACCGGCGTTCCATCCGTATCGCAATCGACGCCGTGGCGCACCCCGCCCGGCAGGTGCGCATGGCGCCCTCGCCCATGCGAGACACCCTGGCTGCCTTGCATGCCACGGCGTCATATGGCGCGCTGGCCGACCAGGCTGAACGCATCCGCGACGTTCCGGAAGCGGCCGAGATTCCCGGCCTTATTGCCGGCCTGGACCGCCTGCTGCAAGATCGCGCGATCGTACGGCTGCAGCGGCTGGAAGTCTTGCTGGCCAACCCAGAGGTACAGCGTTATCAGGCACTGTGCGACCAGAACGGCCCCAGGCAAGGCAGCGCCGCCGCCACGGCGCAAGGCGCGGTCGCGCGAAGGCGCGGCGCCGACGTCGAGGCCTTGGCGACACGGGCCCTGCAGGCCGTGGCGGCCAGATTGAACCAGGACCATGGTGCCGCACCCGCCTGGCGCGTCGTGACGTCGCTGCGCGTGCCCGCGTCCATGCCCGCCAGCGCGCAGCGGGCAAAGAGCGAGTGGGACGCCGTGCTGCTGAGCCGCGCCCGGCAGGCGCCCGCCGGGTGGAACGTCTGCCTGCTGCTGGAAGCCAAGGCCTCACCAGATGCCGCCGCGACCGATCTGCCGCGATTGCTGCGCGGCCTGCGCCTGCTGGCCCAGGCCGACGCTGGCGGCACCTACGCATTTTCCAGCCGCGAAGGGGTGGTCAAACTGCGGGGCGATTCGCTGCGCACGCTTCCCACGGCCATCGGCGACCTGGCCGGATCGGTGCTGTACTGTTGCAATGCACCCGCGGACGGGGCCCGGCTGCTGGGCGCGGCCAGCCGCATGCAGTTGCTGTCCGCCCCGCCGAGCCTGCACTACGCCAGCCGCGTGGCGTTGGGTCTGCCGGCGGACGCGAGCCTGCTCAAACCGGTATGGCGTACCTTGCTGCACGCACCGGCCTGGCGGAAAGTGCTGCATCAATACCCCATGCTGCATGATGCCCGGGCGTTGATGGTGCACACGGACGATCTGCTGGCCGCGGTGGTGCAGCCAGAGGCCGACATGCCCGAATAAGCGCGCGGCGCACCCGACGCCTACATACGTTCGCCGGGCAGACGGCTGGCCTGCCGCACCCAATCGGAAAACTGCGCTTCATCCAGGGCCTCGTGCTCGTGGATGTGCAGATATCGAGTTTCCGGAGTGCGGGACTCGACGTCCGGCATGGGTTGCAGCGATGTGCCCCGGAAGAAAGCCACCTTGATGTACTTCGTGAAGCAATGCATGCTCAGGAACCACCCCTGGCCTTCCAGGCCGTAAAGCGGCGAATTCCATTTGACGGCTTTGCTCACCTGGGGCACGGCGCGCACGATCAGCTCGTCGAGCCGGCGTCCCACCGCGCGTTTCCATCCCGGCATGGCGGCAATATAAGCCTGCACCGGTGCGTCGCCCGCGCCTTTCGGAATTTGCGGATTGCCTCCGGACAGCAGCCGCGGCGCGGCCGCGCCATCGCGCGAAGCCCCGGCCGGCGACCCTGCACTCTTGCCGGGTGAACCGACAGGCTTCCTGCCTTCGGCCGTGCCGAGGGGTTGACTTGATGCAGAACGACGGCGGGTCGTGGGGGCGGTCATGGCGTCTCTTCCGGGTGCGTGCCGAAGGCAGGGTTCCGCCGGTCAGCGCCGTGCGGCAAGCCGAGCATCGAACGCAATCGGCTTTCCGACTTTTTACGTCAATAACGAGGCCCTGCAAAGCGTGCGAGGGCCGCGCCGCCACAGATTCGGCCTGGACGGCGCCTCGCGACGGCTTGCACGCCGCCATGCCCGGGCCGACGCCTGGCGCCCCCGAAACGCGGCGGCGCCGTGGCAATCGGGAGGACGCGGGGCCGCGCCATCGACGCCCCGGCGCGCCTCAGGCCACCGCCACCGGTATCTTGCCGATGCGCGCCTGCCACTCTTGCGGGCCGGTGGTGTGCACCGAGGTGCCTTGCGAATCGACGGCCACGGTGACCGGCATGTCTTTCACGTCGAATTCGTATATGGCTTCCATGCCCAGGTCGTCGAAGGCCAGCACGCGGGCCTCGCGTATGGCCTTGGACACCAGGTAGGCCGCGCCGCCCACTGCCATCAGGTAAGCCGACTTGTGCTTGCGAATGGCCTCGATGGCCACCGGGCCGCGTTCGGATTTGCCGATCATGGCAATAAGGCCGGTCTGGGCCAGCATCATGTCGGTGAATTTGTCCATGCGCGTGGCGGTGGTGGGGCCGGCCGGACCAACCACTTCGTCGCGCACCGGATCGACCGGGCCCACGTAATAGATGACACGGTTTGTGAAGTCGACCGGCAGGGGCTCGCCCTTGGCCAGCATGTCCTGGATGCGCTTGTGCGCGGCGTCGCGCCCCGTCAGCATCTTGCCGGACAGCAGCAGGGTCTGGCCGGGTTTCCAGCTGGCCACTTCGGCCGGCGTCAGCGTGTTCAGGTCGACCTGCCTGGACTTGTTGTAATCGGGCGCCCAGTGCACTTCCGGCCATTCGGACAGCGACGGCGGATCGAGGCGTGCGGGGCCCGAACCATCGAGCACGAAATGCGCATGGCGCGTAGCCGCGCAATTGGGAATCATGGCCACCGGCTTGGACGCCGCGTGCGTGGGGTAGGTGTTGATCTTGACGTCGAGCACCGTGGTCAGCCCACCCAGGCCCTGTGCGCCTATACCCAGCGCGTTGACCTTCTCGTAGAGCTCGATGCGCAGTTCTTCGAGCTTGCTCTGCGGGCCGCGGGCCAGCAGTTCGTACATGTCGATGTCGTCCATGAGCGACTGCTTGGCCATCAGCATGGCTTTCTCGGCAGTGCCGCCCACGCCTATGCCCAGCATGCCCGGCGGACACCAGCCGGCGCCCATGGTCGGCACGGTCTTGAGCACCCAGTCGACCAGCGAATCGCTGGGATTCAGCATGGCGAACTTCGATTTGTTTTCAGAGCCGCCACCCTTCGAGGCGACCTGCACGTCGACCTTGTCGCCGGGCACCAGTTCGACGTGCAGGATACAGGGCGTATTGTCGCGCGTGTTCTTGCGGGCGAAGATGGGATCGTCGAGAACCGACGCGCGCAGAGGGTTGTCGGGATTGGTATAGCCGCGCCGCACGCCTTCATCGCACAGTTCCTGCAGAGTGCGGCGCGTCTCGAAACGCACGTCCATGCCCACTTTCAGGAAGACGTTGACGATGCCGGTGTCCTGGCACAGCGGACGCTTGCCCTCGGCGCACATGCGTGAGTTGGTCAGGATCTGCGCCATCGCGTCACGCGCGGCCGGGCTTTCTTCGCGTTCGTAGGCACGCGCCAGGTGGCGGATGTAATCGACCGGATGGTAGAAGCTGATGAACTGGATGCCATCAGCGATAGACTGAATGAAGTCTTCTTCTTTGATGAGGACGGACATGACGTTGGAAGCCGAAGCAGTAATTGAAAGAGAAGCGCCGCAGACCCACTGGTGAAGGCGGGACGGCGCCATGGCGCAAGCCTGGCGGGAGGCCAGGCAGCGCGCGACAAACAGCCTATTTTAGGACTGCTGCACGATGGCCTATTTGCCTTGCCACACGGGCTTGCGCTTTTCGGCAAAGGCGGTGGCGCCTTCCTTGGCGTCGGCCGACGAAAAAATATGGGCGATCAGCGGACGCTGGCGATCGAACATGCCCTCCTGTTCCCAGTCGGTGGCCTGCGACACGATACTCTTGGCAGTCTGCACGGCCAGGGGCCCGTTCTGCACAATGACGCGCGCCAGTTCCAGGGCACCTTCGAGCGCCTGGCCCGGTTCGGTCAGGCGGTTCACCAGCCCGTAGCCGTGGGCGCGTTCGGCGCTGAACATATCGCCCGTAAGAATGATTTCCATGGCGATGTGATACGGCAAGCGGCGCGGCAGACGCAGCAGGCCGCCGGATCCCGCCACCAGGCCGCGCTTGACTTCCGGCAGGCCGAACGTGGCATTGCGCGCCGCGACGATCAGGTCGGCGGCCAGCGCCATTTCGCAGCCGCCGGCCAAGGCATAACCCTCCACCGCCGCAATCAGAGGCTTGCGGGGCGGACGCTCATTCAGCCCGGCGAAGCCGCGCCCTTCCACCAGCGGGCGTTCGCGGCTTTGCGCGAAGGCCTTCAGATCCATGCCGGAAGAGAACGTGCCGCCGGCGCCGGTAAGAATGCCTATGCGGATATCGTCGCGGCTGTCCAGTTGGTCCAGCGCGGCCGCCATGGCCTGGGCAGTTTCCAGATTGATGGCGTTCTTGGCTTCGGGACGGTTGATGGTGATGATCTGGATACCGTCGACCACTTCCACCTTGATCAGCTCGGACATGCAGGACTCCTGGCGGGCATGGCGCCCGCGGTTATCTATAAGACTGAGGGATGCCTAATCATACGACCATCCGGCGCGGCAGGGCGCCGGCCCTTCCACTTGCCGGCGATCCGGCGGGGCGTCAGCGCCGTTGCAGCGCGCTGATGGCGGCCACCAGCCGGTCGAGCTCGGCGGGGGAGGTCAGATAGCTGACCGATGCCCGCGCCACGCTGTCCAGGCCGCGCGCCAGCATGTCTAGCGGTGTGTACGGCACGCCATTGGCGGCGATGTTGATACTCTGTTCGCGCAGTGCCAGGCGCATATCGGCCGCCGCCCAGCCTTCCAGGTTGAACGACACCAGCCCCGAACATGCCGGCCCGAGGTCGTGCACGGTAAGGCCGGGAATCTCACCCAGCCTCGACCGCAGCGTGCTGGCATTGGCGTCCACACGCGCCCGGATGGCGTCGACCCCCAGGTCCAGCGCTTCCTGCAAGGCGTTGGCCAGGCCACACAGCAAGGCCACGGGCTGTTCGCTGGATTCCAGGGCCCGTGCGCCGGCGCGCAGCGTCGACGACCCATCCAGGCCGATCGGCGCCGACGAAGTGTCCACAAAGGCCGGCGCCAGCTTTGCAGCGGCATCATGGCGGACATAGAGCAGGGCCGGCCCGCGCGGGCCGCGCAGATGCTTGCGCGACGGGGCCACCAGCACATCGCAGCCCAGGGCCGTCACATCGATGGGCAGCTGACCCAGCGCCTGGGCCGCATCCACGATATAGGGAATGCCGTGCCGGCGCGCGATGGCGCCGATCTCGGCGGCGGGATTGATCAGGCCGCCATTGGCGGGCAGCCAGGTCAGGGAAATCAGCCTGACGTGACGGTCCAGCATGGCAAGCAGCGCCGCGGGATCGACGCGCCCGTCGGCATCGCAGGGAATCGGCTCGATGCGCGCGCCCGCCCGGCCGGCCACTTGCTGCATGGTGGCCAGGTTGCCGCCCCATTCGTGCCGCCCCACCAGGATGCGGTCGCCCGGCGCCCATGGCCCGAGTGCAGCGAAGGCGCGGCCCCAGGCGTCCGAGCAACCCGCGGCGTAGGCGATTTCGTCTGGCCGGGCGCCTATCAGGCGGGCGGCGCGCTGGCGGACGAGGTCCAGCGTTTCCTGCGCGGCCTGCGCGGCTTCCATGGGGCCCATACAGGATTCGCGCTGCAAATGCTCGACCACGGCGCGCACAGTCGCGGCCGACGACGGCGAGGCTGCCGCATGGTTGAAGTGCACGACCTGCGACAGGCCCGGCGTAGCCTGGCGCAGCCGTTCGACATCGGCGTCGGTAAGTGCGGACTGGCGCGCTTGCATGCTAGGGCTCGATCTGGATGATGGCCTCGACCTCGACGGCCACTCCGCGCGGCAGCGACGCCACGCCCACCGCTGTCCGGGAATGCCGGCCGGCTTCGCCCAGGGCGTCGACCATGAGATCGGAGGCGCCGTCGGCAACCATGCTCTGCCGCTGGAAATCGGGCGTGCACGCCACGAACACGCCCAACCTCACCACGCGTACCACGCGCGCCAGATTGTCGCCCACCGCGTCGGCCAGATGCGCCAGCACGCCCAGGGCAGCCTGCCGCGCGGCCTGGCGCCCCTCGTCTTCGGTGAGGGTATCGCCTACGCGCCCCAGCCACACCGCCTGTCCATCCTGGCGAGGCACCTGCCCCGAAATGAACAGCAGGTCGCCGACCTGCACCTTCGACACATAATTGGCGGCCGGGCTGCCGGCGGGTTCCAGGGTCAGGCCCAGCGCCCTGACCCGTTCGCTGATCGCGGAAGACATGAAATCACCTCTCGAAGCGTTGCAGACCCGCCCGGCCGCTCCTTGCGCCGCGGCCGGCGAGATCCCGGGATATCCATCGCCATCGTAGCGCGTTCAGTGCGCCTGGCCGCGGATCAGATCGTAGGCCGCGAGCACCAGGCTGTCGTGGGTATCGCGCCGCCGGGCCAGGTGGAACTCGATGGGCACCGGCTGCAGGTCGGGGAAAATCCGGGTCAGGTCGCGGTAGCGCGGATTGCCGTCGACCAGGACGTCGGGCAGCATGGCCACGCCTGCCCCGCCGGCAATCGTTTCTATCAGGGCCTTGACATGGTTGCAGGTGTTCAGCTGCGCGTGCACGCCCTGGCCGGGCAGGCAGGCGGTGGTCAGTTCGTATTGCAGCGAGGGTCGCGACAGGGTCCAGACGGGCACCCGCGCCAGGTCGTCGCGCCCATGCCGCAGGCGCAATTCCCGGACCATAGAACGGTGCGCCATCCACGTGAGGTTCAGGCGGCTCAGGCATGCGGTCTCGAGCGTGCGGTCCTGCGGAGACACCATGATGGCGAGGTCCAGCACGGCGCGCGACAGCTTGCCGGACAGGTTGATGGTGAGATCGACATCGACTTCCCAATGGACGTGCGGCATGGCCACGCGAGCATGCCGCAGCAGGGCCGGCATTCCGGTCAGGGCATAGATCTCGCCGCATCCCAGCCGTACCGTGCCGCGCATGTCGCGCGTGTCGGTCACGCTGCGCAGCACATTCTCCATTTCATCGAGCAGGGGCGCGTAGCGGTCGACCAGGGTGCGCCCCTTGACGGTAAGCACCATCCGACGGCCCACCTTCTCGAACACCTCGATCCCCAGTCGATCTTCGAGCTCTTTGACGCGCAGCGACACCGTCGGCTGGGTCGTGTTCAGGCGGGCCGCGGCGGCCGCGTAGGTGCCAAGACGGGCGATCCAGACGACGGTTTCCAGGTGCACCAGCGTGGGCTTGAACATAAGATTTTCAAATGTTTATTGATGATAATAAATTGATTTATCCAATGTAATTTTAGACCTAAGATGCCGCCATTTACAGGCACAAGCACGGGGAGACGCGCATGGCCATCGATTATTCGGCGCAGGGACACATCGCCACCATCACCATCAACCGGCCCGAGAGCATGAACGCGCTCGACCCGGGCAGCATGGTGGCGCTGCGCGACGCCTTGTTGGCGTTCGAGCAGGATCCCGATCTGCGTGTGGCCATTCTGACGGGGGCCGGCGAACGCGCGTTCTGCGCGGGCGCAGACCTGAAGCAGACGCTGCCGACCCGTCCTTACGTGTCGGGCCTGTTCGACCGCGAGGTCGACGCCGGCCACCCGCTGTACGTGCGCAACTTGTCGCTGCCCCGCCTGGGTCTGACCAAGCCTGTGATCGCGGCGGTCAATGGCGTGGCGGTGGGCGGCGGCATGGAACTGGCGCTCAATGCCGACATCTGCATCTGTTCCCCGAAGGCCCGCTTCGGGCTGACCGAACCCCGGGTGGGCAGCATTCCCGCTGTGTCGGGGATTCAGCGCCTGATGCAGTCCCTGCCCCGGCCGCTGGCCATGAAGCTGTTGCTGACCGGTGAAATCATCGACGCGAACACGGCGCAGGCGTACGGCATCGCGGCCGAGATCGCCCCCGAGGGGACGCTGCTGCAGCGGGCCGAGGAGATCGCCGGGCAGATCGCCGCCAATGCACCTCTGGCGGTGCGCGCACTCAAGTATCTGGCGCAGAAGGCGCTGGACCTGCCGGTCAAAGAGGCCCTGGAAATCGAAGAACTGGTCTGGGGGCACCTGCATGCCTCGGAAGACCGCATCGAAGGCCGCAAGGCCTTCGCAGAAAAACGCCCGCCTCGCTACACGGGCAAATAAAGCCATCCATACACAGGAGACCCAATATGCGTCGCATCCCTCAACACCGCTTCCTGAAATGGGCCGCCACCGCGGCCTGCGCGCTGGCGCCCATGCTGGCAGCGGCATTCCCCACCAAGCCCATCACACTGGTCGTGCCCTTCCCTCCCGGCGGTGGCAATGACCAGATCGGCCGCCTGGTCGGCGAGCATCTGTCCAAGGAACTGAAAGTACCGGTCGTCATTGAAAACAAGGGTGGTGCGGGCGGCAACATCGGTACCGGACTGGTGGCGCGCGCCAAGCCCGACGGCTACACGGTGGTGATTGCATCGAACCAGGTCGTCATCAACACCTCGCTTTATACGGACGTGGGTTTCGACCTGCACAAGGATTTGCGGCCGGTGTCGATGATCGCCGACGTCCAGTTCCTGCTGGTGTCCAACCCGGCCACGGGGCTCAAGCAGGCATCCGACGTCATTGAACGGGTCAAGGGCGGCGCCCTGATCAACCATGGCACGCCGGGCAACGGTACGCCGCAACACCTGTCGGCCGAATTGTTCGGCGCGTTGGCGAAGGCGCCGCTGACCCACGTGCCGTATCGAGGCTCGGGCCCGGCGATCGCCGACGTGCTGGGCGGCCACATCGAGCTCGCATTCGCCACACTGCCGGCCGTCGCGCCGCACGTGCAGGCCCAGAAGCTCACCGCCCTCGCGGTGACCGGCAAGGCGCGCTCGGCCCTGTTGCCCGACGTACCCACGCTGGCCGAATCGGGCGTGAAAGACTACGAGTCCTCCACCTGGTACGGCCTGCTGGCACCGTCCCAGACGCCGGACGACGTCATCAAGGTGTACGCGAACGCTCTGGAGCGCATCGTCAAATCGCAGTCGTTCCAGGACCAGCTCAGCAAGCTGGGCTATGAAACCCGCTACCTGGATCCGGACGCCATGAAGCAGGTCATGGACTCCGACGAAGCCAAGTGGGCCGCGATCATCAAGAACGTGGGCATCAAGGTAGAGTAAGGAGCATCAATTGTTGAATGCCAGCCTGGAAGGGGTACGCGTCGTCGACTTTTCGCAGATTGGCGCCGGCCCCACCTGCTCGATGTACCTTGGCGACATGGGCGCCGATGTCGTCAAGATCGAATCCCCGGCGGGCGACCTCGGCCGCAAGCTGGGACGGCCGTGGGTCCTGGACGAAAGTCCGGTGCATGTCGCGTTCAATCGCAACAAGCGCAGCATCGCCATCGATATGAAATCGCCTCGGGGCCGAGAGCTGGTGCGCGGGCTGGTCGCGCGGGCCGACGTCCTGGTCGAGAGCTTCCGGCCCGACGTCATGGCCCGCCTGGGCCTGGGCTATGAAGAGGTCCGTGCCTACAACCCGCGGCTGGTCTATTGCTCGGTCTCGGCGTTTGGCCAGACGGGGCCGGACGCCGCCAAGCCCGGTGTGGACGGCATCGTGCAGGGCGAATCTGGCCTGATGAGCCTGATCGGTTTTCCCGGCCAGGAGCCTTGCAAGGTACAAGCTCCCATTGCCGATGTGACCACCGGCATCGTGGCCACCGTGGGGGTGCTGGGGGCCTTGTTCGAGCGCGAGCGCAGCGGTGTGGGCCAGCGGCTGGATACCAGCTTGTTCGCATCGGCCGTCGCGCTGCAGCAATCGGCGCTGACGGAGTACTTCGGCTCGCGACAGTTGCCCGTGAAGGCCGGCAGTTCCGCGCCCTACGCCGCGCCGAACGAAGCATTCGAGGCCGCCGACGGCTGGCTCATGGTGGCCGCCTACAACGGCGGGCGTTGGGAACGCCTGTGCCAGGCCCTGGGGGTGGCAGACCACCCGGACGCAGCGGCGCTTGCCGACCTGGATACGCGCGTCCAGCAGCGTACCCGCATGCGCGAGCTGCTGGGGCCGGCATTCGCCCGCCGCAGCGTCGATCACTGGCTGGAGGTCCTGTCGTCGGCCGACATCATCTGCGGCCGCGTCGCCACATACCGTGACCTGGAACAGAACCCGCAACTGGCGCACCTGAAATTGGTCGAGACCGTACAGACCCGCCAGGGCAAGGAGTTCCGCGTGCCTGCGTTCCCGATCAACAGCGCGCTGCGTACCGGCGTCTCGCGGCCGCCGCCGGACTTCGGCGAACACTCGGTCGAAGTATTGCGTGAAGCCGGCCATCCGGAGCACGAGATCGACGCCCTGATCAGCGCGGGCGTGGTATTCGCGGCGCAGGACGGAAATGGCTGAGGCGCTGGGCAGCATCGTCGGCATCGGCACCACCGACTGGGCGGCCGACTGGCGCACCGTGCGTGAAGGCAAGGTGCGCTTTGACCAGTACGGCTACGCCGCGCGGGCATTCGCGAGCGCTCTGGACGATGCCGGCCTGCAACGCGGCGACATCGACGGCCTGATTGTCGGCCAGTCCACGGCTTACGAACGCACGGCCGAAGTCCTGGGGCTGGACGTGCGCTGGGGCGACCAGGCCGACGCACCCACCGCGCTGCTCAAGGCCATCGCCGCGATCCGCTCGGGCATGGCCGACACCGTGGCCCTGGTCTACGGCAACAACCAGCGCTCGGCCAAGGTCCAGTATGGCGGCCCCGGCGCGATGGGCGGCGACCTGTTTCTCGCTTACGTGTATCACGCCCCGTGGGGCCTGACTTCGCAGGGCGCGCTCTATGCCCTGACGGCACACGCCTATATGCACGAAAGCGGCATGCGCGAGGCCGACCTGGGACGCGTGGCCGTGGCGCAACGCGGCTGGGCGGGCCTGAATCCGGAAGCGATCCTGCGCAAACCGATCACGCTGGACGACTACCTCGCGGCCGACTACATCTGCGAGCCATTGCGCCTGTACGACTATTGCATGGTCAATGATGGCGGCGTGGCGCTGATCGTCACCAGCGCCGACCGGGCCGCGCGGCTGGCGTCCGAGCCGGTGCACATCACGGGGTACGGTCGACACGACCTGAACCAGCAGGCCAGCAGCCTGGCGCCCCGGCTTGCGGGCTTCTACCGCGATGCCCAGCGCATCGCCGGCGAGGCGTCATTCGCGATGGCCGGCGTGTCACAGCGGGACATCGACGTGTTCTCGGTCTACGACAGCTTCTCGATGCACGTGGTGCTGGCGCTGGAAGGCTATGGCTACTGCGGCCACGGCGACGCGGCGCGATTCCTGGCCGAATCGGGCATAGGGCCGGATGGCCGGCTGCCCACGAACACCAGTGGCGGGCATCTGTCGGACTCGTACATGCAGGGTTGGGGCCACTACGTGGAATGCGTGCGCCAACTGCGGCGACAGGCCGGTGCGCGCCAGGTGGCGCGCGCCCGACACGCCCACTACACCTCTGACGTCGCCGGCAAGGCCATATCAATCATCCTCGCCGCCCGGGAGGCAGCATGAACGCGACCTCGGAATTTCCCGCCCCGGTGGGCGGCCTGCTGGAAGACCGCATGTGGGAGTCGGTGTCGATGCGGGCCATGGAACTGCCTTATTGTCCGGACTGCAGCCGGGCGATCTATCCGCCGGCCTCCTGCTGCCCGCGCTGTCTGCGGTTCGACCTGCCGTGGCGGGCGCTGTCCGGACGCGGTCGCATTCTTTCCTGGACGCGTTTCCACCGCACCTATCTGCCCGCATATCCTGCGCCATACACGGTGATCGCGGTCGCCCTGGATGAAGGCCCCGTGATGATATCGAACCTGTCCGGCGCCGAGCCCGGGCCCGGAGACTGGATCGGCCGCGGCGTGCGCATGTGCTACGAGCCCGCCGGCGATCGGCTGCTGCCGCGGTTCGAACTCGACGACACGGGCCCCGAGCCGGACTGAGCGCTCGCACGGACTGCCCACGCCCTGCCGAAACGGCCCGCGCCGGCCCGCGGCATTGCCGCCGGCGCCGCCGGCATTGCGCACCCCGCGCCCCATCATCCCCGCCCGGCCCCAGGCCAGTTAAAATGGCCGGTTTCCTGCGCCAGGGGTCGTTGCACGCCCGTGCGCCGGCCACTTCGCACGGTGCTCCGAATTCCAAGAATCCTATGCTCACCTTTCAGCAAATCATCCTCACGCTCCAGGACTACTGGGACAAGCAGGGCTGCGCCCTGCTGCAGCCCTACGACATGGAAGTCGGCGCGGGCACTTCCCACACCGCCACATTCCTGCGCGCCATCGGGCCCGAACCCTGGCGTGCGGCCTACGTGCAGCCCTCTCGGCGTCCCAAAGACGGCCGCTACGGCGAAAACCCCAACCGGCTTCAGCACTATTACCAGTACCAGGTCGTGCTCAAGCCCGCGCCCCCCGAGATCCTCGACCTTTACATAGGCTCGCTGAAAGCGTTGGGCATCGACCCCGCTCAGCACGATATCCGCTTTGTCGAAGACGACTGGGAAAACCCCACCCTGGGCGCATGGGGTCTGGGATGGGAAGTCTGGCTGAACGGCATGGAAGTCACCCAGTTCACGTACTTCCAGCAAGTGGGCGGGCTCGATTGCACCCCCACCACCGGTGAAATCACCTACGGCCTCGAGCGTCTGGCCATGTACCTGCAGGGCGTCGAAAGCGTCTACGACCTGGTCTGGACAGAAGGCGTGAACGGCAACCGCGTGCTGTACCGCGATGTGTTCCACCAGAACGAAGTCGAACAGTCCACCTACAACTTCGAGCATGCGTCGGCCGACATGCTGTTCTCGCACTTCGCCGATTACGAAGCCGAAGCCAAGCGCCTGATGGAAGTGCCGCTGGCCCTGCCGGCCTACGAGGCAGCGCTGAAGGCGGCGCACACCTTCAACCTGCTCGATGCGCGCGGCGCGATCAGCGTCACCGAGCGCGCGGCCTATATCGGCCGCATACGCAACCTGTCGCGCGCAGTGGCGCAGGCTTATTACGATTCCCGCGAACGATTGGGCTTTCCCATGCTGGCTGGCCGCTGAAATGACGACGAACCCACAACCCCTGCTGGTCGAACTGCTGACCGAAGAACTTCCGCCCAAGGCCCTGCAGAAACTGGGCCAGGCATTTGCCGAAGGGCTGCGCGCCACGCTGCAAAAACACGCCCTGCTGGCCGATGACTGCGCAATCGCTGCCTACGCCACCCCGCGCCGCCTGGCGGTGCACCTGTCGCAGGTGCGCGCGCAGGCGCCCGACCAGACTTACGCCGAAAAGCTCATGCCCGTGAAGGTGGGGCTCGACGCCGAAGGGCGGGCCACGCCCGCCCTGCTGAAGAAGCTGGCCGCCAAGGGCCTCGAAAATACCGAGCCCGGCCAATTGGCGCGCGAATCAGACGGCAAACAGGACTACCTGGTGGCCCGCGGCACCGCACCCGGCGCCCGCCTGGCCGACGGCCTGCAGGAAGGCCTGCAGGCGGCCATAGATGGCCTGCCCATCCCCAAGGTCATGCGTTACCAGCTGGCCGATGGCGTCACCACCGTGAAGTTCGTGCGTCCGGCGCACGGGCTCATTGCCCTGCACGGCAGTCAGGTAGTGCCCGTCACTGCCCTGGGCCTCACGGCGGGCCGCCGCACCCTGGGCCACCGCTTCATGACCGACGCCCCCATCGACGTGGCGCACGCCGATGCTTACGAAGCCATGCTGGCCGAGCTGGGCCGCGTGATTGCTTCGTTCGAGGTGCGCCGCGCCGCCATCGACAGCCAGTTGCAGGAACACGCGGCGCGTCTGGGCGCCACCCTGGGCACCGACCCAGACGTGGCCGCGCTGCTCGATGAAGTCACCGCGCTGGTCGAACATCCCACGGTCTACGTGGGCCAGTTCGACGAACAGTTTCTTCAGGTGCCGCAGGAATGCCTGATTCTCACCATGCGGCTGAATCAAAAGTATTTCCCGCTATTCGACCCGGACTCGGGCAAGCTGACGCACCGTTTTCTCATCGTCAGCAACATGCAAACCGACGATCCCACCAACATCGTCGAAGGCAACCAGCGCGTGGTACGCCCGCGCCTGGCCGATGCGCAGTTCTTCTTCGACACCGACCGCAAGACGCCCTTGGCCGCCCGCGTGCCCCAGCTGGGCAGCATCGTCTATCACAACAAGCTGGGTACCCAACTCGAACGCGTCGAACGCGTTCGGGCCATCGCCCGCGGCGTGGCCGAGCAACTGGGCGGCGACGTGGCCGCGGCCGACCGTGCCGCCCTGCTGGCCAAGGCCGACCTTGGCACAAACATGGTGGGCGAATTCCCCGAACTGCAGGGCGTCATGGGCGCCTACTACGCGACAGGTGACGGCGAAGCGCCCAGCGTCGTGCGGGCGCTGCGCGAACAATACCGTATCCGCCTCGACGCCCCGGTCACGGCCGAGTCGTTGATCGCCGCCACGTTGTTCATCGCCGAACGCGCGGAAACCCTGGTCGGCATCTGGGGCATCGGGCTGGCGCCCACCGGCGAACGCGATCCCTTCGGCCTGCGCCGCGCGGCGTTGGGTTTGATCAGCGCATTCGAGCAACTGGCCGCTGGTGGCATGCTGGCCACCAGCGCCGATGGCCCCCTCACGCTCGACGGCCTGCTGGCCCTGGCCGCCGGTACCTATGCCGCCGACAAGATCCCGCCGAGCACCGTGTCCGAAGTGCGCGCCTTTATCTACGAGCGCTATCGCAACCAGCTGGCCGCCGAATTCGACCGCAACGCCGTCGATGCCGTCATTGCGCTGGCGCCGCCGCTGCACCAGCTGGGCGCGCGCGTGCGCGCCGTCACGGCTTTCAGCCAACTGCCCGAGGCGGCCAGCCTGGCCGCCGCGAACAAGCGCATAGGCAACCTGCTCAAGAAAGCCGAAGGCGAGATTGCTGCCGTCGACGCCACCCGCCTGTCCGAGCCCGCCGAGCAGGCGCTCGCCGCCGCGATGGCGACGCTTGAGCCGCAGGCGCAGGCTCAGCTGCGGGCCGGCGACTTCGCAGGCAGCCTCAGCACGCTGGCGCAGGCGCGCGAACCGGTCGATGCCTTTTTCGCCGATGTCATGGTCATGGCCGACGACCCTGCCGTGCGCGCCAACCGGCTGGCGCTGCTGGCCCAGCTGCATGGCCTGATGAACCAGGTGGCCGACATTTCCAGGTTGGCACAGTGAAGCTCATCGTTCTCGATCGCGACGGCGTCATCAATCAGGACAGCGCGGCCTTCGTCAAATCGCCCGACGAATGGATCGCGCTGCCCGGCAGCCTGTCCGCCATAGCCCGCCTGTCGCAGGCGGGCTATACGGTGGTGGTGGCCACCAACCAGTCTGGCCTGGCCCGCGGACTGTTCGACATGGCCACGCTCAACGCCATCCACGCCAAGCTGCACCGCGAACTGGCCCAGGCTGGCGGGGTCATTGACTCCATCTTCCTGTGCCCGCATGGCCCGGACGATGGCTGCGCCTGCCGCAAGCCTCTGCCAGGCATGTTCCACGACATCGCCTATCGCTACGACGCCGACTTGGCCGGCGTGCCCGCCGTGGGCGATTCGCTGCGCGACCTGCAGGCAGCCGCCGCGGCCGGCTGCGCACCGTGGCTGGTGCTTACCGGTAACGGGGCGAAGACCCAGCAAGCCGGCCTGCCCCCCGGCACCCGTATTGCCAACGACTTGTCGGCCGTTGCCGATGCATTGCTGCAGGAAGCCTGATCCATGGCCTGGTTGCGTTCATTTCTGTACATGGTGTTCTTGATCGTCACCGTGATCCCGTATGCCTTCGCCTGCATGCTGTGGGCACCGCTTCCCCAGCACTGGCGCTACAAGCTCACGGTAGGCTGGCCCCGCCTGGCCATCTGGGGCGCGAAAGTGTTCTGCGGCATACGCTGGCAGATCAAGGGTGCCGAAAACCTGCCCGACGGGCCCTGCATCTTGCTATCCAAGCACCAGTCGGCCTGGGAAACCCTGTTCTTCCCCGCGCACATGCCGCGCGAGGTTTGCTACGTCTACAAGCGCGAACTGCATATGCTGCCCTTCTTCGGATGGGGGCTGGCCCTGCTGCGCATGATTCCCATCGATCGCGCGAAGGGCCGCGATGCTTTCGAGCAGGTCATCCGCCAGGGCTCGGTACGTCTGCAGGAAGGCCGCTGGCCGCTGCTGTTTCCGGAGGGCACCCGCATTGCCCCGGGGCAGACAGCGCGCTTCAAGATGGGCGGCGCCTTGCTCGCCTCGCGCACGGGCGCAATCGTGGTTCCCGTTGCACTCAACGCGGGCGAATGCTGGCCCCGTAACGCCTTCGTCAAGAAGCCGGGCATGGTCACGGTTTCTTTCGGGCCCGCGATAGAATCAGAGGGGCTTACCCCTGAGGCGCTGAACGCCAAGGTCCAGGCCTGGATCGAAGGCGAGATGCGCCAACTCAATCCCGAAAGGTATGTCGACCAACGGTCAGCTTGAACTGCTGTTTGCCGCCCCCGCAGGCCCGGCGCCCTGCGCGCCAGAGGCCGCCCGCCCGCTAAGCCCGCCTCCGGCGGGCACCGCTGCGGTCGATACCGCTGCGGTCGATACCGCGGCGGTCGATACCGCGGCGGTCGATACCGCGGCGGTCGACACCGCGACGGTCGATACCGCGCCCATCCTCCCTACGCCGGCCGCGGCCCCGCCCGCGGCCTCCCCCCCTCCCGGCCCTGCCCTGGTCGCCACGCCGCGGCCCGATCCGCTGCCCGCCGGCGCTCGCTGGCGCGAGGTCGCCACCGAACAGCAGACCATAGGCTTCGTGCTGCTTCGCTCCCGCCGGCGCAGCATCGGCTTCGTTATCGCCGACGACGGCCTGCGCGTCACGGCGCCGAACTGGGTCACGCTCGGGCAGATCGACGACGCGGTGCGCGAAAAAGCCCGCTGGATTCTGGCCAAGCTGCGCGAATGGCAGGCGCGCAAAGAGCAATTGGCCATGGCCCAGACCCGCTGGCAACATGGCGGCGAACTGCCCTACCTGGGCAAGCGCATCGTGCTGGCCCTGGGAGCAGATCATCGGCAACCCGGCCTCACCGGCGATGCCGACGCGCCCAACGACGGCGACACGCTCTGGCTGCCCCTGCCGGCCGATGCCGATCAGTCGCGCGTGCGCGACGCCGCCCAGGCCTGGCTGCAGCAGCGCGCGGGGGCGGTGTTCGGTGCCCGGCTGGCGCACTTCCTGCAGGTCAGCGGCCTGAAGATACGCCGCTGGCGGCTGTCGTCCGCGGCCACGCGGTGGGGGTCATGTACCAGCGACGGCAACATCATGCTGAATTGGCGCCTGATCCATTTCGCGCCGTCCATCATCGACTACGTCATCGCGCACGAACTGGCCCATTTGCGCGAAATGAACCACAGCCGCGATTTCTGGGCCGAAGTGGGCAACATCATGCCCGACTTCGAAGCCGCCAAGAACGTGCTGCGGCGGCATGATCCCGCCACGCTTCCGCAATTCTAGAGGCGCACATGGAGCTGCGGCAGCTGCGCTATTTTGCCAAGGTGGCCGAATGCTGCAGCATGGGGCGCGCCGCCGCCGACCTGGGGGTGGTCACATCGGCGCTCAGCCAACAGATCAGCCGGCTGGAAAGCGAATTGTCCACGCGGCTGCTGACGCGCACCTCTACCGGCGTGACGCCCACCGACGCCGGGCTGGCCTTCCTGCGCCAGGCCCAGCTGGCGCTGCGGCATGCCGACGCCGCCGCACAGGCTGCCAAGGAATCCCGGCTGACCGGGCAGGTCAGCATCGGACTGCCGGCCACCACGGCCTCGGTACTGGCCCTGCCGTTCATGCGTGCCATGCGCGAACGCTATCCGGATGTACGCGTGCGGCTGGTCGAGACCCTGTCGGGCTACCTGACCAGCATGCTCAATGCGCGGCAGCTCGACCTGGCCATTGTCTTCGGCGCCGAATCGGCTCGTCGCTGGAGCGTGTTGCCGCTCGTCGACGAACGCCTGTTCCTCATTGCACGCCCCGACCTGCCCGGCCTGCCCCCCGAAGGTCCGGTACGGATGCGGGACGTCGCCGCCCTGCCCTATCTGCTGCCCGGCATATCGCACGGCCTGCGGGCGCTGGTCAACACCGGCTTCAACCGGCTTCATGTCGAGCCGAACCTCGTGGCCGAGATCGATGGCCTGGACGTGCTGATGGATCTGGTGCGCAATGGATTCGGCGCCACCATCCAGCCCGGGGCGGCCACGGTGCGCCTGCAGGGCGAGCCGCTGGCATTGCGCCTGATCGCCGATCGCCACCTCAGGCGCCACAACCTGCTGGTCAGCCTGTCCGACGACGAGCTGTCGCCGGCCGCACTGGCGGCTCGCGTGCTGCTGGCGCGCACGGCCGATGAGCTGGTGCGATCCGGAGGCTGGCCGGGGGCCACTCTTCACAAACCGTGAACAGCCGTTGACGATACCGGTGTAGCGGGCCAGTACGCTGCCGCCCTATAGTCGGCCACCGACTCTAGGAAAGCTTCAATGATCGATGTACTGGTGATAGGCGGAGGCAACGCGGCGCTGTGCGCGGCGCTGATGGCGCGCGAAGCCGGCGCCAGCGTCCTGCTGCTGGAAGCCGCGCCCCGCGAATGGCGCGGCGGCAACTCGCAGCACACGCGCAACCTGCGCTGCATGCACGATGCTCCGCAGGACGTGCTGGTGGAGTCCTATCCCGAAGAAGAATATTGGCAGGACCTGCTCAAGGTGACCGGCGGCCTCACCAACGAGCATCTGGCCCGGCTGGTGATACGGGCGTCGTCCACCTGCCGCGACTGGATGCGCAAGCACGGGGTCAACTTCCAGCCTCCACTGTCCGGCGCCCTGCACGTTGCACGCACCAACGCGTTCTTCATGGGGGGCGGCAAAGCGTTGGTCAACGCCTACTACCGCAGCGCCGAGGCCCTGGGCGTACAGATCCGCTACGACACACTGGTCGACTCGCTGGAACTCGACAATGGGCAGTTCATCGCGGCGCGCGCGGGAAACGAGCGCTTCGCGGCGCGGACGTGCGTACTGGCCGCCGGTGGCTTCGAGTCGAACCGCGACTGGCTGCGCGAAGCCTGGGGCCAGAACGAGCGCGGTGAATGGCCGGCCGACAACTTCCTCATCCGGGGCACGCGATTCAATACCGGCGTGCTGCTTAAGTTCATGATCGACGCCGGCGCCGATGTTATCGGCGACCCATCGCAATCGCACTGCGTGGCCATCGATGCGCGCGCCCCGCTGTACGACGGCGGCATCTGTACACGCATCGACTGCGTGTCGCTTGGCGTAGTGGTCAATCGCGAAGCCGAGCGCTTCTACGATGAAGGTGAAGACTTCTGGCCCAAGCGCTACGCCATCTGGGGCCGCCTGACCGCCATGCAGCCCGGGCAGATCGCGTATTCGATCATTGACGCCAAGGCGGTCGGGCGCTTCATGCCACCCGTATTCCCGGGCGTCCAGGCCGACAGCCTGCCTGAACTTGCCCGAAGGCTGGGGCTCGACGAAACACGCTTCATGCAGACCCTCGACGCCTACAACAGCGCCTGCCGGGTCGGCACGTTCGATCACACCCGGCTGGACGATTGCCACACCGAGGGTGTGCAACCCGCCAAGACACACTGGGCGCGGCCCATCGACACGCCGCCCTTCTACGGTTATGCGCTGCGTCCCGGGATCACCTTTACTTATCTCGGGCTGAAGGTCGACGAGACGGCTGCCGTGCGGTTCAACGACCGCCCCAGCGGCAACCTGTTCGTTGCGGGCGAAATGATGGCCGGCAATGTATTGGGCAAGGGCTACACCGCCGGCGTTGGAATGTCCATCGGCACGGCGTTTGGCCGCATTGCCGGCACAAGAGCCGCCGCCGCCGCGCGGGCGCAGCGTGCAAACGGAGCACAACGTGAAGCAGCTTGAAGAACTCGCCCGACAGGCGCGCGCCACCGCCGGATCCGGCGGCCCCGCAGAACAGACCGTGCACTGGCATGGCCGGGCGGACAGTATGCCCGCCGCCCTTGGCAAGGATGAAACCGAAGTGGGACGGGTCATGCAGATCTGCAACGCATGCCGCTATTGCGAAGGTTTCTGTGCGGTATTCCCGGCCATGACCAAGCGCCTGGAATTCGGCAAGGCAGACATCCATTACCTGGCCAATCTGTGCCACAACTGCGGCGCCTGCCTGCACGCGTGCCAGTACGCGCCGCCGCACGAATTCGCCGTGAACGTCTCGCAAGCCATGGCGCGCGTCCGCATCCAGACCTATACCGATTACGCCTGGCCGGCTGCCATGGGCAGGCTGTACCAGCGCAACGGCCTGACGCTGTCCCTGGCCACGGCAGCCGCGCTGGCGCTGTTCCTGGTGCTGGCGGTCGCGTCCACCGGAGGCCTGCTTCACGAGCCGCTGCAGGGCAATTTCTACGCGATATTTCCGCATAACACCCTGGCCCTGATGTTTGGCGCCGTGTTCGGGTTCGCCATGCTGGCGCTTGGCGTGGGCGTCACACGCTTCTGGCGCCATGTGTCGCCGGGGAAAGCCAGCGGAGCCGCCGTGGCGGAGGCCACTCACGACGTCCTGCGCCTGAAGTACCTCGACGGCGGCCATGGCAAGGGTTGCAACGAGGCCGACGATGCGTTCACGCTGGCACGCCGCCGCTATCACCACCTGACGTTCTACGGGTTCATGCTGTGCTTCGCGGCCACCTGCGTGGCCACGCTGTATCACTATGCCTTCGGCTGGCAGGCGCCCTATCCGGTGCTGAGCCTGCCCGTGATGCTGGGCACCGTAGGGGGAGTGGGGTTGCTGATCGGCCCGGCGGGCCTGCTGTGGCTGAACTTCAAGCGCCCCGCCGAGCACGGCGACGCGGCTCAGCGCCCCATGGACCGGGGCTTCATCGTGCTGCTGTTCCTGGTCAGCCTCACGGGGCTGGTGCTGTTGGCGCTGCGCGATACGCGGGCCATGGGCCTGTTGCTGGCCGTGCATCTGGGGGTCGTGATGGCGCTGTTCCTGACCCTGCCCTACGGCAAATTCGCCCACGGCATTTTCCGCAGCGCCGCGCTGCTGAAATGGTCTATCGAGAAACGCCAGCCAGATCACCTGAAGCTGGGTTCCGACTGACCCCTGCGCCCGCAACGCGGGCGCGCATTCTCACTTCGATACTGGAGACACCAATGAAGAGATTCCTGACCCGGACCGCCTGCTCGGCGGCCCTGGCGGCTGCCGCGTGTGCCGGGGGGGCGGCCAGTGCCCAAACCTTCCCTGAACGCACCATCACGCTGGTCGTGCCGCACTCGGCCGGCGGCACATCCGATATTCTGGCCCGCACTATCGCCAGCGTCGTCGCCAAGACACTGGGTCAGACCATTGTCATCGACAACAAAGGCGGCGCCAACGGCTCGATTGCCGCCAAGTCTGTGGCCACGGCAGCACCCGATGGCCACACCCTGCTGCTGGCCACGGCCAGCACGCACGGCATCAACCCGGCGCTGTACAAGAAGCTGCAGTACGACGCCATCAAGGACTTCACCCCCGTCACTCTCTTGGCCACCGTGCCCAACGTGCTGGTGGTCAATCCCCAGGTGCAGGCCACCGATGTGCAGGAGCTCATCGCCGAGATCAAGGCCGACGGCGGCGCCTTCAACATGGCCTCGGCCGGCGCGGGCACACCGGGCCACCTGGCGGGCGAAATGTTCAAGCAGCGCGCGGGGCTGGAGTTCGTGCATGTGCCCTACAAGGGAGGCAGCCCGGCCATTGCCGATCTCATCGGCGGCCAGGTCCAGTTCCTGTTCACCACGATTCCCGGCGCTCTGCCCAACATCAAGGCCGGCACCCTGAGGGCGCTGGCCGTGACATCGCCGCGCCGGTCGCCGGCGCTGCCCGAACTGCCCACCACGGCCGAATCCGGACTGCCGGGATTCCAGGCGATTTCCTGGCATGGCATTGTTGCGCCGGCGGGTACGCCGCCAGCCGTGGTCGACACGCTGAACCAGGCTTTCTCGAAGGCGCTTGCCTCGGAACAGGTGCGGCAGCGGCTGATGGAAGAAGGCGCGGAAGCCGCCGGCCTGCACACCGCCGCTTTCGGAGATTTCATCAAGCAGGAAATCGAAGCCTGGGCCAAAGCGGTCGACGCCTCGGGCGCCACGGCCAACTGAGCGCGAAGCCGCGCCCGGGCCATCGGCATGGGGCAGTTTTGCTACGATGGGGGCCTGGCCTCTTACCAGGCCCCTCTCTAGCACAAGGAATTACCCATGCGTCTATTGCATACCATGCTGCGTGTCGGCAACCTGGACAAATCCCTCGATTTCTACACCAACGTCCTGGGTATGCGGGTACTGCGCCGCAAAGACTACCCGGACGGCAAATTCACGCTGGCTTTCGTGGGCTACCAGGACGAAAGCGAAGGCGCCGTCATCGAGCTCACCCACAACTGGGACACTGCCAGCTACGACCTCGGCAACGGCTACGGCCACATCGCGCTGGAAGTCGAGGACGCCTACGACGCCTGTGAAAAGGTCAAGCAGAAAGGCGGGAAGGTCACGCGCGAAGCCGGCCCGATGAAGCATGGCACCACGGTCATCGCATTCGTTGAAGACCCCGACGGCTACAAGATCGAGTTCATCCAGCGCAAAGACCGCAACGACTGACAGGTTGCGGCCATGATCCACACCATCCTCAAAATGGGCGACCCGCGGCTGCTGCGGGTCGCGCAACCCGTCGAGCATTTCGACACCCCTGAGCTGCACGCCCTGGTCGCCGACATGTTCGACACCATGGTGCACGCCCAGGGCGTGGGCCTGGCCGCTCCCCAGATCGGCATCGACCTGCAACTGGTGATCTTCGGCTTCGAGCACAATGAACGCTATCCCGACGCGCCGCCCGTGCCCCAGACCGTCCTGTGCAACCCGGTGATCACGCCGCTGTCCGACGAGCGCGAAGAAGGCTGGGAAGGCTGCCTGTCGGTTCCGGGCCTGCGGGGCGTCGTGCCGCGCTACCGGCACATCCGGTACACCGGCCGCGATCCGCATGGCAACCCCATCGAGCGCGTCGCCGAGGGATTCCACGCGCGCGTCGTGCAGCACGAATGCGACCATCTCATCGGGCGCCTGTACCCCTCGCGCATCGAAGACTTCTCGAAGTTCGGATTCACTGAAGTGCTGTTCCCGGGCATGGACCCGAACCGCGACGACTGAGCCCGCCGCACGCAGACTCAGGGCTGCTGCGCCAGCATGTTCTCGAGCAGGCGCGCGCCTTCCGAACCCCGCTTGCAGATGCTCCAGAGACGGTCGAACAGCTGCACATGCAGCTCCACAGCCTCGGGGTTGGAAGTGATGCTGGCCACGCCGACGTGCAGGTTGGGCAGCTCGGCAATGCGGAAAGGGCTGGTGCCCAGCAGCACTTCATTGCCTTTGTAGAACAGCTGGAACGCCACATTCGGCACGATGTCCTCGACCAGGCCTATCTGTACGCCAACGGGCTCGGACTTCATCATATTGGCCAGATGCTGCACTTCGCGGCGCGCGGCCTGTCGCCGCTGGGCCACCACCTCGTCGGGCAGGCCTAGGCGCCCCACCAGGCCCAGCGTCACCAGGCGGCGCAGTTCCTCCAGCGAGGTCAGGCAAGTGATCGAGGGTTTGCGCTCGCGCGCCTGTTTGCGCCGTTCGCTCAGCGTGCGCAGCAGCGCGCGCTGCTCGAGCTGGCGGTCGGCGCGCTGCTCGGCGTCAGTGACGGATTCCTGCAGCATCACAGCCAGGTCGTGGTCGTAGTGTTCGGTGGTCAGCAGATAAGAAAGCGGGCTGAACAATGCCACAATATGGCTGGCGTTTTCTTCCAGCTGCTGCATGCGGGCCTGGTAGCTGGACGCATTGGAATGATATTCGGCCCCGGCGCCCAACAGCGACGCCAGGCTGGTGCCCAGAATGCCAGCAATGCTTTCGAGCACATCGACTTTGACAATATCGCCCTGCTCGATGCGGTACAACGCCGCGCGCGACACGCCCAGGCGCGAGGCCAGCTGGTCGGCGTTATAGCCCGCCCCCAATCGGTATGCGCGCACCCGCGCGCCGATCTCGGCCAGATTGAATCCCATACCCATGCTTCGATGCCTGTCCGCCTTGGCGGCGTTCGTGAACGATCTCGGAACCTTCACACTGTATCAAAAAAAAGACATCATCTTGCCCCGGGTGCATGCGCTCCCTACCCGGCCCACAATCAAAAACCGCCGGGCAGCCGATAGAGCGATCACTATACGAGCGCGGGTTAATACCTATTACGGCGGTAGCGCGGTCAATCAATAATTAGATCAAGTATAAAAATTGAGACAATCGTGCTATCCACTTCTGCCCCGCCCCCTACTCGCACCACGCGTTGGAAGCATCGACCTGAAGGGTCCAACTGGGGGGACTTCGGTGCCGATGATCAGGCCGGGCGGATGAATCTCGTCACGCGAGAGAAAGTGTTGCAGGGCTTGGCGGAAGTGCGGGAAGGCAAGACTTTCTGCCTGAGCCTGCCGCTCGATTTTCCAGGCGGCAATGCGTTGAACGAGAAACGCCATCCGCCGGTGCTGCGGCCCACTCTGCGCAACGGCCACCCCAACATGAACTACCGCATGCAGGACGAGCAGAGTCATCTCACTGACGTGGTGTGCGACGACCTGGCCATCCTGCACCTTCAATACTCGACGCAGTGGGACTCGCTGGCCCATATCGGCCAGATGTTCGACGCCGATGGCGACGGCGTGCCGGAACCGGTGTTCTACAACGGCTATCGGGCCGGGGTGGATATCGTCGGGCCCGAATCGGCCGACGCGGCTGGCGTTCCGCGGGGCATGCCATCGCAGTCCACCTCTGCCGCGCATGCCCTGGGCATCGAGAACATGGCCGAGCGCTGCGTGCAGGGGCGCGCCGCCCTGATCGATCTGCACGCCCACCTGGGCGAACGGCGCACGCGCGTCGGCTATGACGCGCTCATGCGCATCATCGATCACGACAGGCTGGAAATCGAGGTGGGCGACATGGTGTGCCTGCACACCGGGTTTGCCGATGCGCTGCTGGCGCAGGACCGCCGGCCCAGCGCTGCCTTGCTGGACGGTATCGGCGCCGAACTCGACGGGCGCGACACCCGGCTGTTGAACTGGATTACCGACAGCGGCCTGGCGGCCCTGATCTCGGACAATATTGCGGTCGAGGCGCTGCCCGCCGGCCATGCCGACGGCTGCTGCGCGGCATTGCCGCTGCACGCGCATTGCCTCTTCAAGCTGGGCATACACCTGGGCGAGTTGTGGCACCTGACTCCGCTGGCGCACTACCTGCGCCGGCAAAACCGATATCGCTTTCTGCTGACGGCCCCGCCGCTGCGCCTGCCGGGCGCGGTGGGCTCGCCGGCCACCCCCGTGGCGACGGTGTAGCGTCATGGCGTATAGCTTCGACTATTCGGGCGTACTGGAATATTGGCCAGAGTTCCTGCACGGCGCATGGCTCAGTATCCAGCTGTCGTTCGGCGCAACGGTGCTGGGATTTGCCGTGGGAGCCCTCTGCGCCGCCGCCGCCAACGGCCGGTCGCGCTGGCTGTCGCGCGTGGTGGGCGCCTACGTCGAGGTCATACGCAATACGCCCTTGCTGGTGCAGCTGTTCCTGGTGTACTTCGGCCTCTCGAGCATCGGACTGCCGCTGACCGCCACGGTGGCGGCGATGGCCACGCTGGTGGTCAACGTGGGCGCCTACACCACGGAAATCATGCGAGCCGGCATGGATTCGGTGCCGCCGGGCCAGATCGAAGCCGCGGAATGCCTTGGCCTTTCGCGCCTGCAGGTTTACTGGCACGTCATCCTGCGCCCCGCAATGGAACGCGTGTACCCGGCACTGACCAGCCAGTTCGTGCTGATGATGCTCGCGACCTCCATCACGTCACAGATTTCGACCGAGGAACTGACGGCCGTGGCCAATCTCGTCCAATCCATGACTTACCGCGCGTTTGAAACTTACCTGGTCACGGCAGCGCTTTACCTGTGCCTGGCGCTGCTGATGCGCGCGGGTTTCGCGATGCTCGGCCTCGTGCTGTTCCCGCGTCGCCGCAAACTCGGCACCCCGATCTGAGGCGGGCAACATGGAAGATTCGGGCTTCAACCTGGCTTACTTCGGATACATGCTGCAAGGCGCCGCATGGACCATCGGGCTATCGGCGCTGGGCTTTGCCGGAGGCGGCCTGCTGGGCGCCGTGGTCGCGCTCGCGCGCATATCGCGCCGCGCGCCCGTACGATGGCTGGCCGCCCTGTACATCCAGATCGTCCAGGGCATTCCGCTGCTGGTGCTGATGTTCCTCTTCTACTTCGGCTTGGGACTGATGGGGCTCAACGTGCCGCCCCTGGTGGCGGCCGGGTGCGCCATGTCGGTATACGCCAGCGCCTACCTGGGCGAGATCTGGCGCGGCTGCCTTCAAGCCGTGCCGCGCGCCCAATGGGAAGCGGCGGAATGCCTTGGGCTGTCGTCCCTGCAGCGCATGCGCTGTGTCGTCGTGCCGCAAGCCCTGCGCCTCGCCACCCCCAGCACGGTGGGCTTCCTGGTGCAGATCGTGAAGAACACATCGCTGGCGTCGGTGGTGGGCTTTGTCGAACTCGTCCGGGCCGGACAAATGGTGAACAACACCCTGTTCGAACCGTTCCTGGTGTTCAGCCTGATGGCCGTACTTTATTTCGCGATGTGCTATCCGCTGTCGCGCTGGAGCCGGGCACTCGAGCGGCGCCTGCAAACCGGCCGCCGCCAGCGCCTGGCTCCCTGAGGAATCACCGCTATGACCAGCATCGTCAAAGTAGAAGACCTGCACAAATGCTTCGGGCCCACACCGGTTCTGAAAGGAGTGTCTTTCGAGGTTGCCAAAGGACAGGTCGTGGCCATCATCGGCAAGAGCGGATCGGGCAAGAGCACCGCGCTACGCTGCATCAATCGGCTCGAGTCGATCGACAGCGGCCGTATCACGGTGTGCGGCCACCGCCTGCACGACAACGATCTAGACCTGAAGACCCTGCGCCGCGACGTCGGCATCGTGTTTCAGAGTTACAACCTGTTCCCGCACCTGACGGTGGAACAGAATATCTCGCTCGCGCTGAAACTGGTGCGCAGGCTTGCGCGCGCCGAAGCGGCGACCATCGTGGCACGCGTGCTTGCGCAGGTCGGCATGCAGGACAAGGCGCTCAGCTACCCGGAACAATTATCCGGCGGCCAGCAGCAACGCGTGGCAATCGCCCGTTCGCTGGCCATGGAACCGCAACTGATGCTGTTCGACGAAGTGACCTCCGCGCTCGATCCGGAACTCACGGGCGAGGTGCTGCAGGTCATGGAGCAATTGGCCCGCGCAGGCATGACCATGATTCTGGTAACCCACGAAATGGCGTTCGCCGCCAAGGTCGCGGACCAGGTCATCTATATGCACGACGGCAAGGTCCATGAAGCGGGCGACGCTTCCATTCTGCGCGCGCCCCAGACCCAGGAATTGCGCAAGTTCGTCGGCGGCGGCCTCTAGGCCCGCCACCGGCCGCGCATGGCGGTACCCAGCAAGGATTCGCACCTATACCTACACAGGAGACAGACCATGCACCACTTCATCGCAAAACAGGCACTCAAGTGCGGCCTAGCCTTTGGCCTGGCCGCCATGGCCGCTGCCCCGGCTCACGCCGACCTGCTGGCCGACATCCAGAAAGCCAAGAAAATCCGCGTGGCCATCGAGCTGTCGCTGCCTCCATACGGCATGATGAACAGTGCGCTGGAACCCACCGGCTCGGATGTGGACACGGCACGACAGCTAGCGAATGACCTCGGCGTGGCACTGGAAATCGTGCCCGTCACCGGCCCGACCCGCATTCCCTACCTGCAAACCAACAAGGCAGACCTTGCGATCGCTACGTTGTCGATCAGCCCGGCCCGGGCAAAGGTCATTGATTTTTCTGCACCGTATTCCGCGGTGCAGATTGTCGTGGCCGCCCCCAAAGATATGGTTATCAAAGATTTCGCTGATCTCAAGGGCAAGTCGATCGCCATCACGCGCGGCAACGTACAAGAGCCCGAACTGATGAAGCGCGCCGTGGGTGCGCAGATCGTGCGCTACGACGACGACGCCACACTGGTCACGGCCGGCATCACGGGCCAGGCCACCATCGTCTCCACGGCGACGACCCTGCTGCGTGAGATCCAGGCCAAGAATCCCAATGCCCAGCTCGAGACCAAATTCGTGGTGAAGAATTTCGACCTGGGAATCGGCATGCGCAAGGGGGAACCCGCGCTGCTGGACTGGGTCAACCGCTGGGTGGCCGAGAACCGGGCCAACGGCAAGCTCAACGCCATCTTCAAGAAGTACAACGGGGTCGACCTGCCGGCCCCCAATCAACCATGATCCACGAGCTGCGCATCTACCATTGCGCGCAGGGTCGCCTGCCGGCCCTGCACGCGCGCTTCCAGGATGCCACGCTGCCTTTGTGGCGCAAGCACGGCGTGCAGGCCATCGGGTTCTGGACGACGGTGGTAGGCCCTACCAACCAGTCCTTGACCTTCATGCTGCGCTGGAACAGCCTGGCCGAACGCGAGCGCATATGGAACGCGTTCTCGCAAGACCCGGAATGGCTGCAGGCGCGCGAACGCTACGAAGCCGAAGGCCCCATCGTGGCGCGCATCGAGAACCAGTTGCTGGAACCCACGCCCTATTCGCCGCTGCGCTGAGCCGCGCCTTTCCCGTTCGCGAAGCCGTCATGTCCCGACTCGAACCCCTGATCCTGCTGCACCCCGACGATGATGTCGCCATCGCCCGCCACCAGCTGGTTGCCGGCACGCAGTGCGTCGCTCCGCAACTGACCGTCGCCGGGCTGATACCCGCGGGGCATAAGGCAGCTGTCCGCAGCCTGCCGGCCGGCACGGCGATACGGCGCTATGGCCAGATCATCGGCGTGGCCACGCGCGATATCGCGCCCGGGCAGCACGTGCATGTCCACAATATGGCCATGACCCCCCACGACCGCGACGCCCTGCCCGCGCCGAAGCCGCATTCCGTGGCGCCCCCCACGGAGCCGGCACGGTTCGAAGGCATCGTGCGCGCAGACGGCCGGGTCGCCACGCGCAACTATATCGGCGTGCTGACCTCGGTGAATTGCTCCGCTACAGTGGCTCGAGCCATCGCCGATCGTTTCAGGTCCGACCTGTACCCGCATGAATTGGCGGACTACCCCCAGGTGGACGGCGTGGTTGCGCTGACCCATGCGCAGGGATGTGCGGTCGATGCGGACGGAGAAGGGCTGGCGATATTGCGGCGTACGCTGGCCGGGTACGCGCGGCATCCCAACTTCGCCGCGGTGCTGATCGTCGGCCTGGGCTGCGAAACCAACCAGATCGCCGGCCTGATGTCCGAACATTCCCTGGAGGCAGGCCCCCTGCTGCATGCGTACACCATCCAGCAGGCGGGCGGCACCACGGCCGCCGTGCAGGCCGGCGTCGAACAGGTGCGTAGCCTGCTGCCGAAGGCCAACCAGGCACGGCGGGTCGCGGTGCCGGCCAGCCATCTGGTGGTGGGCCTGCAATGCGGCGGGTCGGATGGCTACTCCGGCATCACGGCGAATCCCGCCCTGGGCGTGGCCGTCGATATGCTTGTGCAACATGGCGGTACGGCCATATTGTCGGAGACCCCCGAAATATACGGCGCGGAGCACCTGCTGACGCAAAGAGCGGCCAACCCGGACATTGCCCACAAGTTGATGGCACGCATCGCGTGGTGGGAAGCGCATTGCGCACAGCACGGCGCCAGCCTGGACAACAACCCGTCGGCGGGCAACAAGGCCGGTGGCCTGAGCACGATTCTCGAGAAGTCCCTGGGCGCGGTAGCAAAGGGCGGCACCACTGCCCTGATGGAAGTCTACGAGTATGCGCAAGCGGTCACCGCGCGCGGGCTGGTTTTCATGGATACGCCCGGCTACGACCCCGTCTCGGCGACGGGGCAGGTCGCGGGTGGCGCGAACCTGTTGTGCTTTACCACCGGCCGGGGCTCGGCCTACGGCTGCGCGCCCGCGCCATCACTGAAGCTCGCCACCAACACAGAGCTGTGGCGCAGGCAGCAGGACGACATCGACATCAATTGCGGCACCGTGCTCGACGGAACGGCAAGCCTCGCACAGGCAGGCGAACTCATCTTCCAGGCCATGCTTGCCACCGCTTCGGGACGCAAGACTCGCAGCGAGCAGCACGGCTACGGCCAGAACGAATTCGTGCCGTGGCAATTGGGGGTGACGACCTAGCTTTCGGGCCGCGCCGGCCGGCGCACGAACTCGCCCGGCGCGAAGTCGTCGACCGCCACCACCTGCGCCACCGCGGCTTCGGCGGCCTGGATCTGCTGCGCCTGCTCATCGGTGATGGCCCCGCCGCGATGCGCGTCACGCCAGTCGCGCACGCCTTCGCGGCGCAGCCGATCGTGCAAGGGCTGGACGGCGTTCACCAGAGCAAAGGCTCGTTCCAGCTGGGCCAGCACATCGGTGCCCTCACCCCGCTGCAGGTCGGCTGCCAGGCGGTCGCGCGTAGGCGACGGCGCCAGCAGCAGGTCTGCGCATTCGCGAGTCAGGGCATCGCTGGGCCCGCGGTTCAGGCGCACGGGCAGCACCATGGCCCGCAGGACCCAGGCCAGGGGGCGCGCCGGCAGATTGGCCAGCACCTGGTCGATGCGGGTCTCGAGGCGGGCGCAGCCGTCATCCATGCACCAGTGCACGAGAGGCAGGTCGACATGGCGGCGGCCTTCATCTTCCCAGCGCTTGAGCACGGCCGACAACAGGTAGAGCTCGGCAAGAATATCGCCCAGCCGCGCCGACAGCATTTCCCGGCGTTTCAGCGCCCCGCCCATGGAACCCAGGGCTGCGTCGGCCAACAACGCAAACGCCGAGGCATAGCGGCTCAGCCGCCGATAGTGACGCGCCGTGGGCCCGGCCACGGGCGCGCGCGCCAGCAGCCCGCCGGTCCATGCGCGGCCCCAAGCACGCATGGCGTTCCTGACGGCGTGGCCCAGGTGTTTCCAGAACACTTCGTGGAAAGTCTGCGCTCCCCGATCGTCGTCGGGGTCACCCAGGGCCATCACCTCGCGCATCAGGTAGGGGTGCGCACGTATGGCCCCCTGCCCGAAAATGATCAGGCAGCGCGTCAGGATGTTGGCGCCCTCGACGGTAATGGCGATGGGCACCGCCCGATACAGCGGCCCGAGGTAATTCGACGGCCCGTCGATGACTGCCTTGCCGCCGTGAATATCCATGGCGTCGTTCACGGACTCGCGCATGCGTTCGGTGGCGTGGTACTTCATGATGGCCGATACCACCGCCGGCTTCTGGCCCTGGTTCAGGGCCGCGCAGGTGAGGCGGCGCGCGGCCTCGACCAGGTACGCATTGGCGGCCAGGCGCCCCAGTTTTTCCTGCACGCCCTCGAATCGGCCCACCGCAATACCGAACTGCTGCCGAACGCGGGCGTACATGCCGCTGACGTGCGCGCAATAGACCGCTGCCGCGGCCGACAGTGAAGGCAGCGAAATACCCCTGCCCGCAGCCAGCGCACTCATCAGCATCTGCCAGCCCTGCCCGGCCTTCGCCGGACCGCCTATCAGCGCGTCGATGGGAACGAAGACATTCTTGCCCTGGTTGGGTCCGTTCTGGAACGCCTGCATGGATGGCAGGTGGCGGCGGCCGATAGTGACGCCGGGCGCCTCGGTCGGCACCAGCGCCACTGAGATGCCAACCTCGGCGGGCCCGCCCAGCAGGCCGTCAGGGTCCTGCAGCTTGAACGCCAGCCCCAGCACGGTCGCCACGGGCCCGAGCGTGATGTAGCGCTTGTGCCAATTGAGTCGGATGCCCAGGACCTCCTGGCCGTCGATCATTTCGCGGCAGACCACGCCGGTATCGGTCATCGACGCGGCGTCGGATCCAGCCTCGGGGCTGGTGAGACCGAAGCACGGCACTTCGGTGCCATCGGCCAGCCTTGGCAACCAGTAGTCGCGTTGCGCGGGCGTGCCGAACTGCAGCAGCAGTTCGCCGGGCCCCAGCGAGTTGGGCACCATCACGGTCACGCCTGCCGTGACCGAGTAGGCCGAAATGCGGCGCACCACTTCGGAATGCGCGTAAGGCGAGAACCCCAGGCCGCCGTACGACTCGGGAATGATCATGCCGAAGAAGCGCTGCTCGCGCATGAAGCGCCATACGGGCTCGGGCAGGTCGCCGTGTTCCCAGGTGATGTCCCATTCGTTCAGCATGGCGCAGAGCTGGGCCACGGGACCATCGATGAACTTCTGCTCGGCCGGCGTGAGCGCGGCCGGCGGCACGGACAGCAGCTTGGTCCAGCTGGGGTCGCCCGTAAAAAGGTCGGCATCCCACCAGACATCGCCCGCCTCGATGGCGTCGCGCTCGGTGTCGGACAGTCCCGGCATGGCTCGCCGGGCCCAACGGTAGGCAGGATCAGAGATGCGGCGGCGTCGCCATGCGTTGAAGTCCATGTCAACCTTTTATGGAAGTGCACTTACCGGCGCAAGTTAACAGAATTGGCGGCTGGCGGGCATCCCCCGCGGGCCAAGTCTGCGACAATGAGCGTCGCCGCTGCCGGCGGTTTCCATGCAGCCCTTGTGTTCCGTCATGCTCAATAAGCTCTGGTTGGGTTTCTTTCTGGCCGCCGCCGCGGCGGGCCTGTATCGCTGGTTCGCGCTTGGCGATGTCGATGTGTTCCGCGAAATCGTCGCCAGCCTGTTCGACATGGCTCGCGTGTCGGTCGAAGTCATGGTGCTGCTGTTCGGCACGCTGACACTCTGGCTGGGATTCCTGCGCATCGCGGAAGCCGCCGGACTTGTCGAGAAACTCGCCGCCCTGCTCGGGCCGCTGTTCGCGCGGCTGATGCCTGAAGTGCCCCGCGGGCACCCGGCCATAGGGCTGATCACGTTGAACTTCGCGGCCAATGGCCTGGGCCTCGACAATGCGGCCACGCCGATCGGCCTGCGCGCCATGCGCGAACTGCAAACGCTGAATCCCGCGCCCGAAACGGCCACCAACGCCCAGATCCTGTTCCTGGTACTCAACGCTTCATCACTCACGCTGCTGCCAGTCACCCTGTTCATGTTCCGCGCCCAGCAGGGCGCCGCCGATCCCACCTTGGTCTTCCTGCCCATCCTGTTGGCTACCAGCGCATCGACACTGGCGGGCCTGCTCTCGGTGGCCGCCTGCCAACGGCTCAGGCTGCACGATCCGGTGGCCCTGGCATGGCTGGGCGGCGCAGCGCTGCTGCTGGGGGGTTTCATGGCGCTGCTTGCGGGCCTGTCGGCCACCGCCATCGCCAACCTTTCGTCGCTGTTGGGCAATGTCACTTTGTTCGGCGTTTTGCTCGCCTTCCTGCTGGTGGGAGCCTGCAAGCGCGTGCCCGTCTACGAGACCTTCATCGCCGGCGCCAAAGAAGGTTTCGATGTCGCAAAGAGCCTGCTGCCGTATCTGGTGGCCATGCTGTGCGCCGTCGGGGTGCTGCGTGCCTCGGGCGCCCTCGACATGGTGCTGGATGGTGTACGCTGGATGGCGCACGCCGCCGGCTGGGACACGCGTTTCGTCGACGCCCTGCCCACGGCGTTGGTAAAGCCGTTTTCGGGAAGTGCCGCGCGGGCCATGATGCTGGAAACCATGGGGCATTTCGGAGTCGACAGCTTCCCGGCCCTGCTCGCGGCCGTCATGCAGGGCAGCACGGAAACCACGTTCTATGTGCTGGCGGTGTATTTCGGTTCGGTGGGCATCCTGCGCGCCCGCCACGCCGTAGGGTGCGCGCTGATCGCCGACCTGGCCGGCGTGCTGGCCGCCATCGGCGTATGCTACTGGTTCTTCGGCTGAACCGGTAATCAGTCGCCCCCCCGGCACGCCGCCGGCCCCGGCGCTGCGGGCAGGCGGCGGGGCCTTGCTGCATGCCAGCCCGCCGCCTGCGTCAGCGCAGCGCGGCCTCGATCCGCGTCAGATCATGCCCGGCCTGGATGCGCATCTGGCTGAGCAGGTCGCGAGCATTCTGCGACAGCGGCTTGCCGGGCCTGAACACCAGCAATGACCGGAAGGCGACGTCTATCGCAAGGCGCCTGATGACCAGCCCGCGCGGCAGGTAGTCCACCGCGGTCATGGGGTGGATGAGACCCACGCCCATGCCCTGCAGCACCAGTTCGCACACCGAGAACGCATAAGGCGTTTCCAGGACCGGTCGCAGCGTCAGCCCCCGTTCGCACAGCATGGCCTCGAGGCGGCGGCGGCTGGCATCTTCGGGGTTCAGCGCGATGAAGTCGTGCGCCACCAGCCGTTCCGGCGACACGGTCTGGTACTGCGCCAGAGGATGCCCCGGCCCCATCGCGATCACCCCGGGCATTTCGATAAACGGAGAATGCTCCAGGCCGATCACTTCGATTTCATCGGCCATCAACCCGAAGTCGAGCTGCCCGGCGCCCACCTGCTGCAACACTTCGCGCGAGCTCAGGATCTGGAAGGACATCTGCACGCCCCGCGAAGGCGGGTTGAAAGCCGCAATGGCCCGCGGCATGAATCCCACCCCCAGCGCCGGCAGCGAGCCGATGATCATGCGGCCGACGCCGAACGACTTCAGGCTGCGAATGCGATGTTCAATCTGCTCGAAACCGGCGAAGCACCGATCAACTTCCACCAACAACGCGTCGGCCTCCTGGGTGGGCACCAGGCGGTTGCGCACGCGATCGAACAGCCGCAGATCCGCATGGTTTTCCAGGCGGCGTATTGCCTGGCTGACGGCAGGCTGCGAGATATTCAGCAGCACGGCCGCCTTGCTGGTCGTGCCGGCGCGCATGACGGCACGAAAAATCTGGATGTCCCGCATTTCCATAACAGCTACTTATCGTTTAAGTAGTAATTAGCATTGAAATAATAGTATGGACGACACACACTGCGCCATCAAAACTGATGAAGCCGCCCGCGCGGTCTGTCCCGATGCCTTTTTCCCCCGACACCCCCGCCAGCGCGGGTCGCGCCTATTCCAGCCTTTCGCCTGCCGTCTGGCGAGGCTCGACCGTGGTGTTCGATTCACTGGACGACTTCGCCGCGCGCAAGCACCGCCAACCTGATGGCTACAGCTACGGCGTCACGGGTACCCCCACCGCCCGGCTGCTGGAAGACCGCATCGCCGCGCTCGAAAACGGGCGACATTGCGTGATCACGCCCTCGGGCGCGGCGGCGCTGATGACCGCCGTAATGGCGTTCGTACGCGCGGGCGACCATCTGCTGCTGTCCGCGGCCTGCTATGGATCGTTGGCATCATTCGCCGACAAATGGCTCGCCGCGCTGGGAGTCGAGATCGAATACTACGCGCCCGGCATCGGCGCCGACATTGAGGCCCTGTTACGCCCCAATACCCGCATGATCTGCCTTGAATCGCCGGGCAGCCTCACCATGGAAATGTGCGACGTGCCGGCCATTGCCGCTGTCGCCCGGCAACGCGGCGTTCTGACCATGATGGACAACACCTGGGCCAGCCCGCTGGGATTCCGACCGCTGGACCATGGAGTCGACTTCAGTGTCGAGGCCGCAACAAAGTTCTTCAGCGGTCATTCGGACGTGCTGATGGGCAGCATCGCCACCAATGACCCTGAGCATTACGCCGTGCTGCGCGACGCGCAGAGCACGCTGGGCCAGCAGGTCAGCCCCGACGATTGCTTCCTCGTCCTGCGCGGCCTGGAAACGCTTTCCTTGCGCGTGCAGGCGCAAGGCGAATCCACCGCGGCGATTGCTGCATGGCTCGCGCAGCATCCGCTGGTCGATCGGGTCTGGTATCCGCCTTTGCCGACCGACGCGGGCCACGCCCTGTGGAAGCGCGATTTCCGCAGCAAGGGATGCCTGTTCTCTTTACAGCTGTCGCCCGCCCGTGAGCCGGCGTACCGCGCATTTTTCGACAGCCTGCGACATTTCGCGATCGGGGCCAGTTGGGGCGGTGTGCATAGCCTGGCGGCCTTCTATCCTGCGGAACTGCAAAGCAGCCGGCAGTACCCGGCGACCGACCAGCCGCTGGTGCGCCTGTCGATCGGGCTGGAAGATCGCGATGTCCTCCAGTCCGACCTGGAAAGCGCGCTGGCGGCGTACGCCAAGGCCCGAGAACAGGCTTGACGACCTACCGGCGGGGCCTGCCCTGCCGCCATAATCACAAATCAAGAGGAAACCATCATGATCAATCACTACGCCAAATGGGCTGCCGGCCTGGCCGTGGCAATGTCGCTGTCGAGCGCGCCCGCCGTCGCCGACACCAAAAACACCATTCTTGAAAGCAAGAAAGTCACCATCGGCATCCACAACCGCCAGCCCTGGGGTTTTCGCGCCGAAGACGGGTCTGCCGCCGGATTTCACCCGGACATCATCCGCGCCGCCTTCGAACGTCTGGGCGTGAAGCAGGTCGATTTCGTCATCACCGAGTTCGGCGCCTTGATTCCCGGGCTGAACGCGGGACGGTTCGACATGGTTGCCTCGGGAATCGCCATCACGCCCGAGCGCTGCAAGGTGGTGATCTTCAGCGAGCCCGACCTCGCCGTCGGCGACAGCCTGATCGTCAAGAAGGGCAACCCCCTGAACCTGCACAGCTATGCCGATATCGTGGCGAACCCGAAGGTGCGGCTGGCCGGAGGCCGAGGCACCCTGAACACCAAGAATGCGGTCGACGCCGGAGTGCCCACCTCGCAGATCACGTATCTGGGCGATGCCCAGGCGATGCTGTCGGCGCTGCTGGCCAACCGCGTCGACGCCGCCACCCTGTCGGCGCCCAGCGTCGCAGGCCTGTTGCAGGATCCCAAGCTGCAGGGCGTCGAGAGGGCCAGCCCCTTCACCGGGCTGGTACGCAACGGCGTGCCCGCGATGATGTACACGGCCATCGCGTTCCGCTCCGACGACACCGCCCTGCGCGATGCCTATGACGAACAGTTGAGAGCCCTGAAGGCTGACGGCACCGTGGACAGACTGCGCGACAAGTACGGCTTCACCGACGACGACAAGGTCGACCCGGCCGTGACGACCGAGCAGGTCTGCGCCGGCAAATACTGATTCCGGCACCGGCATCGCCCATGGAAGGTTTCGACATCCTGGCCGGCATACTCGAGGGCTTTCGAGTGACCGCGCTGGTAACCCTGTACGGCATGATGTGGGCCGTGCCGTTTGCCCTGATCATGGGCGTGCTGCAGTACTTCACTCGGGGCGGCATCCGCTTCGCCGTGACGTGCGTGATCGAGTTCTGGCGCAGTTCGCCCGTGCTGATCCTGTTGTTCGTGCTGTACTACGCGCTGCCCGATTTCGGCATACGGCTGTCCAGCATGACGGTGGGCGCCATGGCGCTGGGCCTGAACATCGGGGGATACGGCAGCCAGGCCGTGCGGGCGGCGCTGCAATCGCTTGATCGCGGCCAGGTCGAGGCGGGCCGCGCCCTGGGGCTGCATCGCCTGCATATTCTCTGGCTGATCGAGCTGCCGCAAGCCCTGTCGGCCATGATGCCGACATTCGTGAATCAGTTCATCCAGCTGGTAAAGGGCACCGCCATCGTGTCGCTGATCACGCTGACCGACATGACTTTCCGTGCGAAGCAGATCGCCGAACTCCAGTACAACCCGGTGGGCGTCTATACCGCGCTGATGATTGCATATCTGATCGTGTGCTACCCGGCCACCCTGCTGGGGCGGCATCTGGAGAATCGCGTTCAGATCAAGGGCCGGGGCCGCCGTGAGATTTGATCCTGAGTTCGCGGTGTCGGTCGTGCCTACCATCCTGACCGGACTGGGCACTACGCTCTGGATCACCGTGGCGGCCTCCCTGGGCGCAGCGGTGCTGGGTTTCATCCTGGAGATCCTGAGGCGCAGTAACCGCTGGGTGGGTTATGTGATGCGCTTCATCATCGACGCCATCCGGTCCACGCCGGTACTGGTGCAGCTGTACTTCATTTACTTCGTGCTTCCCGTCTATGGCCTGACCTTGCCGGCGGTGGCTTCCGGCGTGCTGGGCCTGTCCATCTATTACAGCGGCTATCTGGCCGAAGTATTCAAGGGCGGTATCGACAGCATCGACTCAGGCCAGTTCGAAGCAGGCAAGGCCCTGGGCCTGCGCCGGCACGACGTCATCCTATCGGTGATACTGCCGCAGATGCTGCGCAATGTAGCCGCCCCCATGGGGAATTACTTCGTCTCTGCGCTGAAAGCCACGCCTTATCTTGCCGTGATTGCGGTTCCCGAGATGCTCGGGCTCGCCATGGAAGTCGGCGCGAATTCCTTCCGCTATGCCGAGCCCATGGTGTCGGTCGGCATCATCTTCCTGATTCTCGCGCTCTGCATCAATTTCCTGGTACGCCGGCTCGAACGCCGGCTGCAGACTGCACATGAGCGCTGAGCTGTGCCAAGGACCCAGACCATGACCCCTATGACTCGCGCGCCCGCGGTACGCATCGACGGATTGCAGAAGTGGTACGGCAATTTCCAGGTATTGCACGATATCGATCTGACCGTGCAGGCCAATGAACGCATCGTTATCTGCGGCCCGTCCGGCTCGGGCAAATCGACCCTGATACGCTGCATCAACCAGCTGGAGACCCACGACCGGGGCACCATTGAAGTCAATGGGCAGCCGGTCGGCAGATCCACCCCTCGGATGCATATCGTACGCCGCGATATCGGCATGGTCTTCCAGCATTTCAACCTGTTCCCGCACCTCACCGTACTGGAGAACTGCACGCTTGCATTGCGCAAAGCGCGCGGCATGACCCCGGTTCAGGCCCAGGAGGTGGCCAGACAATATCTGCACAGGGTCCGCATACCCGAGCAGCAGAACAAGTATCCGGGCCAGCTATCCGGCGGACAGCAACAACGCGTGGCCATCGCCCGAGCCCTGTGCATGAACCCGAAAGTCATGCTGTTCGACGAACCCACCTCCGCGCTGGACCCGGAGATGATCAAGGAAGTGCTGGACGTCATGACCGACCTGGCGCGCGAAGGCATGACGATGATATGCGTCACCCACGAGATGAACTTCGCTCGCACCGTGGCCGACAGAGTGGTGTTCATGGATGCCGGCCGCATCGTCGAACAGGCCGACCCCCAGACCTTCTTCGAATCTCCGGCGCACCCTCGCGCCCAACAGTTCTTGAGCCAGCTTCTGTAGGCCAGGCAACCCACCGCAAAGCAAGGACTCCCCATGGCGGACTCAAGTCGCATCTGGACCCAAATCGATTTCAACCAGGACGGCAAGCAGGCGGGCAATCTGCATGTGCCGCACTCCATAGACCTGTCGGCCTACGCGATGATCCAGGTGCCTATCGTCTGCATCCGCAATGGCGATGGCCCCACGGCCCTGCTCACCGCGGGCAACCACGGGGACGAATATGAAGGCCAGATCGCGCTGCGCAAGCTGGCACAGGCACTGCGCCCCGAAGATCTGAGCGGCCGCGTCATCATCGTGCCGTCGCTGAATTACCCCGCCGTCGAGGCTGGAAGACGCGCCTCGCCGGTCGACGAAGGCAACCTCAATCGGCTGTTCCCCGGCCGCGCCAACGGCACGGCAACGGAGATGATTGCTCACTACGTCGACACGGTGCTGTTCCCGCTGGCCGACGTCGTGATCGACCTGCACTCGGGAGGCCGCTCGCTCGATTACGCGCACACTGCCCTGGCGCAGCGCGTGCCCGATGCTTCGCAGGATCAGGCGCTGCGCACTTTGCTGGCCACGTTTGGCGCGCCGCACAGCGTACTGACTTCAGGATCGGGCGGCGGCGGCGCCACGACCCTGTACGCGGCGGCATCGAAGCGCGGCATTCCGGCGCTGACCACTGAACTGGGCAGCGGCGCCACGCTGGATGCCCAGGGCCTGGCGATTGCCGAACAGGGGGTCAGACGCGTGCTGCGCCATTACGGCATCGCACCCGGGCTGGCATGCGAGCCCGCCCCCGCCACCCAGCTGCTGAGCTCGCTCGGCCCCCGCCATGCCATCTATGCGCCCTGCGCGGGCATGATGGAGCCGCTTGCAAAAGTGGGCGAACGCGTGCGGGCGGGCCAGCCCGCGCTGCGCCTGCATTACCTGGAAGACCCGCTGGCGGAGCCGCTGACCCTGCACTTCAGTGCAGACGGCGTCGTGTCATGCCGCCGTTTTCCCACGCTATGCGCGCGCGGCGACGGCCTCTTTCACCTGGCCGCGCCGCTGGACGAAGGCCCGGTCGGACTGCGGGGCCGATAACGATAGCGCCTGCGACCCCGGCTGGCCGCGCTCGACGCGCGAGCCGGCCTCGGGACGGCGCCTGACCGTTATTCGACCATCAGGATCTTCATGCCATTCGTGCCGCCGCTGTCTCGGTAGAAATCGCCCTTGGTCAGGATGATCCAATCCCCGGGTTGCACACGGCCGCGCTTTTTCAGTTCGTCGATGGCGGCGTTGCTGAGGTCGGCAGGGTCGTAGATCGACGCATCGAACGGCACGGTGTAGACACCGCGGAACATGGCCACGCGATGTTGGGTCTTGGGATGCGGGCTATAACAATAAATGGGCACGCCCGAGCGTATGCGCGACATGATGAGCGGCGTGTGCCCGCTTTCGGTCAGGGCAATGATGGCCTTGACCCCCGGAAAATGGTTGGCCGCGTACATGGCCGCGAGGGCGATGGTTTCATCGCAGCGGGTAAAGGTCTCGCCCAGCCGGTGATGGGATCGCGTCGTCGTGGGATGCTTCTCGGCGCCCAGGCAGACGCGCGCCATGGCCTGCACGGCTTCAGTGGGATACTGCCCCGACGCGCTTTCCGCCGACAGCATGACCGCGTCGGTGTAGTCCAGCACCGCATTGGCCACGTCCGACACCTCGGCCCGCGTAGGCAAGGGGCTCGAAATCATGGATTCCATCATCTGCGTGGCCGTGATGACCACCTTGTTCTGTGTGCGCGCGTGCTGGATGATGCGCTTCTGGATGCCCACCAGTTCGGCATCGCCCACTTCCACGCCCAGGTCGCCGCGCGCCACCATGACGCCGTCGCTGGCGCGCACCAGCGAGTCGAGCGCCTCGTCGTCGACCACAGCCTCTGCGCGCTCGATCTTGGCAATGATCCAGGCCTCGCTGCCGGCCGCCCGCACCAGTTGCCGAGCCTCTTCGATATCGCGGCCATAGCGGGGGAACGAGACGGCCACGTAGTCGAGTTCGAGCTCGGCTGCCACCAGGATGTCGGCGCGGTCTTTGTCGGTGAGGCTGGGAGCCGACAGGCCGCCGCCGCGCCGATTGATACCCTTGTTGTTCGACAGAGGCCCGCCCACGGTGACCGTCGTGTGGACCGCATCGTCGACGATGCGATCGACCACCAGCACCACGCGGCCGTCGTCGAGCAGCAGTTCGTCGCCCGGTTTGCAGTCCTGCACCAGTTCGGGGTAATCGATACCGACGATACTGGCGTCGCCGCTGTCTTTGGGATGGCTGTTCGACAGGATGAAGGGCTGGCCAGCACGCAGGACGACCTGCTTGTCGGTAAAGCGGGCAATGCGGATCTTGGGCCCCTGCAGATCGCCCATGATGGCGACGAACCGGCCCTGGCGCGCCGCGATCTCGCGAACCAGCCGCGCACGCTCGCGGTGGTCGTCGGCGGTGCCATGCGAGAAATTCAGCCGCGCCACGTCGACGCCGGCCCGTACCAGCGCTTCTAGCTGTTCGGGCGTGGACGTGGAAGGCCCCAGCGTGGCAACGATTTTGGTGCGGCGCATAACGGACATGGATCACCCTCAGGCTGACAAACAAAGCGCTATGGTACGACGGGCACCGATACCGCGGGTATTATGGGAATAATCTCTACGGCCGCGTTGCAACCGGACCACCCTACCCGTGAAAATCGTCATCGCCCCCGACTCCTTCAAAGAAAGCCTTTCCGCGCCCGACGCCGCCGCCGCCATCGAGCGCGGCGTCAAGCAGGCCTGCCCTGGCGCGCAGACCCTGTGCGTACCCATGGCAGACGGCGGCGAAGGCACCGTCGCCGCCGTGCTGGCCGCCACTGGCGGCCAATGGCGCACGGCAGCTGTGCACGGCGCACTCGGCGAGTCGCTGCAAGCGGCCTGGGGGTGGCTGCCCGATGGCACTGCCGTGATCGAAATGGCCGCCGCGGCGGGGCTCGAACAAACGCCGGCGGCGCAGCGTGAGCCGCTACGGGCCAGCAGCCGGGGGGTGGGCGAACTCGTGCGTGCCGCGCTCGACGCCGGGGCACGCCGCCTGATCCTCGGACTGGGCGGATCCTCCACCACTGACGGCGGCACCGGATTATTGGCTGCGCTGGGTGTGCGTTTTCTCGACGCCGACGGCCGCGACGTGCCGCCGGGCGGCGGCGGCCTGCTTCACCTGCACCGCGTCGACCTACGGCAATTCGACGCGCGCCTGGCTCAAGTCGAAATCGTCATCGCTTCGGATGTCGACAACCCATTGTGCGGCCCGCAAGGCGCCGCGCACACTTTCGGCCCGCAGAAGGGCGCATCGCCCGAGCAAGTCGAATTGCTGGACCGTGGCCTGGCACGTTTGGCGGACATCTGCGCGGCAACGCTCGGTCGCGACGTGCGCGATACCCCGGGATCGGGCGCGGCAGGCGGTCTGGGTTACGCCGCGCATGCCTTCCTGAACGCCGACTTTCGTCCCGGCGTGGAAGTCGTGGCAGAGCTTGGCAATCTGGCCCAGGCCATGCAAGGGGCGGCTCTCGCTTTCACCGGCGAAGGCCGCATGGATGCGCAGACCCTGCGCGGCAAGACGCCCGCAGGCGTGGCGCGCATTGCGCAGCGGGCAGGTGTGCCGGTCATCGCGCTGGCCGGGTCGCTGGGCGACGGATACCAGGCCTTGCATGCCGGGGGCATCACCGCGGCATTCAGTCTGGCGCCCGGGCCGGTCACCTTGCAGCAGGCGTGCGACAACGCCGGCCAATATCTGGGCGACCGCGCGCGAGACATCATGCAACTATGGCTGGCAGCCGGCAAGCGCCGGCTGTAGTCGAGCCGCCACCACGCGGCCTGGCCCGCCCCGATGCGCCTGCCTGCACGACACGCCGCGCATCAGCCCGGCCCGAACCGCACCTGCAGCGCTACGCCGAAACCGGAGAAATGCCTGCCTGCATCAAGGCGTCGGTCAGTTTGATGAATTTCTCGACCGACACTTCTTCGGCGCGCGCAGTGGGTGCAATGTCCAGCGCTTCCCAGGGCACGTGCACGGCCCAGTCGCCCAGCGCACGCCGCAGCATCTTGCGACGTTGGGCGAAAGCGCGCGCCACCACCGCCTGCAGGGCCGCATCGCTGGCCGGGCGCAGCCGGTCGGCGGGCAGCGGCACCATGCGCACCACGGCCGAGACGACGCGAGGCGGCGGATCGAAAGCCTCGGGCGGAACGTCGAACAGCTTCTCCATGCGATAGCGCGATTGCAGCATCACTGACAGGCGGCCGTAATCGGCCGCGCCAGGCAGCGCCACCATGCGGTCGATGACCTCGCGCTGCAGCATGAAATGCTGGTCGCGCACGGTGTCCGCGGCCGCCATCAGGTGAAACAGCAACGGGCTCGAGATGTTGTAGGGCAGGTTGCCCACCACCCTCAGGCCGGCGCCCAGCGTCGCGACGTCAATGGTCAGGGCGTCGGCTTCAATGATGGTCAGCCGTTCTGGCGGATGCTGCTTGCGCAGGCGCGCCGCCAGGTCGCGGTCGATCTCGATGACGGTGAGGTGGTCGAGGCTGCGCAGCAACGGCTGGGTCAGCGCAGACAGGCCCGGTCCGATCTCGACCACGCGGTCTTCGCGCGCAGGCGCGATGGCGCGCACGATGCCTTCGACCACGCTTTCGTCGGTCAGAAAGTGTTGTCCGAAGCGCTTGCGCGCCTGGTGCCTGCTCATGGGTGGCTCGCAGCCTCGGTCAGCGGTTGTTCTGCTCGATCTGCTCTTGCTTTTCGAGACGGTTGTCGATGTAGGCCTCGTTGCGCAGCTGTGCAAGCCAGTCTTCGAAGGCGGGCTCGGCGCGGCGTTCGAAGAGAATCTGCCGCGCCTGCATGCGTTGCAACTCGTCGCTGACATCGTGCTCGCGACGCCCCTCGACCAGGATGAGGTGCCAGCCGAATGGCGACAACACAGGTTCGCTGATGCCCCCTTCGGGCAGTGCGTTCATGGCTTGTTCGAAGGCGGGCACCATTTCTCCGGGATTCACCCAGCCCAGGTCGCCGCCCTGGGGCGCATTGGCGTCCTGCGAATACTGGCGGGCCATGTCGGCGAACGATGCGCCTCCGTTGGCGACGCGCTGGCGTATCTGCGCCAGGCGTTGCCGGGCCTGGTCGTCGTTGATGACGGCCGAGGTCTTGATGAGAATGTGCCGTGCGTGCGTCTGCGTAACCTGGACAGGACCCTGATTGGCCGGCGGCATGTCCGCGCCCGGCTGCGGTTGCAGCGGGGCTTGCGGCGCCGGTGCGGGCTGGGCCGCGGCCTGCCGGCCGCCGGCGCGTTCGAGCACCTTCAGAATATGGAAGCCATTGCCGCTCTGGATGATGCCACTGACCTGGCCTTGCGGCACCGACGAAATGGCCTGCACGAAGAGGTCCGGCCATCCGTCGACCGGGCGGGCGCCCATCACGCCGCCCTGCAAGGCCTCGGGGCCGTCGGACGATGCTGCCGCCAGGCTGGCGAAATCGCCGCCCTGCTTCAATTGGGCCAGCAGGGTCTCGGCCTTTTTACGCAGGCTCGCCACTTCGCTGGGGCTGGCGCCTTCGGGCACGCGTACCAGAATCTGCGCCAGCGCGACGACCTCGGGGCCACCCGCCGCGGCGGGCGCCGCCTGCGGCACCGGCCGGCCTTGCGCGGGGCTGTTGGCGCCCAGCGCCGGGTTATGGGCGCGGTCTTTCAGAAAGGCGTCGACTTCGGCGTCGGTAATGATGATGTTCGAGTCGACCGCACGCTGCCGCAGGCGGTTCATGCGGATATCGTTGCCGATGGATTGGCGGTAGTAGTCCCAGCTGATGCCGGTTTTCTCGATTTCGGCGCGCATCGCGGCCACCGAAATGCGATTGCGTTCGGCAATGGTCTCGACAGCCTGATTGATCTGCGCATCGTTGACGCGTATGCCCAGGCGGTCTGCTTCCTGCTTCTGCAGGCGGTCCATGATGAGGCTTTGCAGCACCTGCCTGCGCAGGATGTCTTGCGGCGGCACCTGGATGCCGCGCTGCTTCAGGTCGCCCGCGGCTCTCACCGACGCGTTCTCGACCTCGCGAAGGGTGATCACGTCTTTGTTGACCACCGCCGCAATGCCGTCGACGAACTGCTCGCGAGGCTGGGCCGGCGCGGCCGGCGCCGCGGCCGGAGCAGGCGGCTTCTGCGCCTGCACGGCGCTGACGCCGGTGCACGCAGCCACGACCAGCAGGTTACCGGGCAGCCGGCGCAAGAGGTGCAAGCTACGCATCATTCATACCTTTCAAATGTGGTGCCCTGAGGCGTCGGGGGCGTGACGGACTGGTAGCCCGGGATGCTCTTGTTCAGCAGGCTCATGGGATCGGTGCCCAGGGAACCCAGGCCGGTCAGTTCAAGCTGGAAAAACACGGCGGTGTTGGCGTCGTTGGCCGACACCGCGTAGCGCTGGAACACCACGCGGCCGGTCCAGCAGCAATCGCCTTTGTATTCGACCCCGGCGATCGCCTGCGTCACGCGAGGCGATTCCTTCGCCGCGGTGTCGGTGGCATCTTCGGTGCGCAGCGAATAGTCGATGCGCCCGACGCCATACCAGCGGTCGGTGAAGGGCCACTGGAACGCCAGGCTGAGTTGATCCTGGCCGCGCGGCTGATAGGCCACGCCGGGCAAGGGGTCGCGCTGGTAGCGATACGACAGCGCCACCGAAGTCAGGCGCTGCGGGCGCCAGCGCGCGCTGATCAGCCCGCGGGACCAGTTGTTGCGGTAAGGGTCGTACTGGGCAGCCACTTCGGTGCTGAGCGTGTCCGTCAGGGCGGCGCTGGCGGCCACCAGGAAATCGGAACGGACGTTGTCGCGCGGCGTTTCACCCGGCAGGGTGACGCGCTGGTCTTCGAAATACAGGCGTTGCGCCGCCGACAGCGACAGCCGCTCGAAACCCGTGTCCGCGTCGAGCCAGCGCGTGGTCAGGGCCGCGGTGAGCTGGTTGGCGTTGGCGATGCGGTCCCAGCCGCCGGTGTAGATGTTTTCCTCGAAGGCCTGGTCGAAGCTGAAATTGGCCAGCGTGGTGTCGTACACCGGCATCTTCGACTGGTCGCGGTACGGCACGCGCAGATAGTACAGGCGAGGTTCGAGGGTCTGGATGGAATCGTTGCCGAACAGGGTGGTGTCGCGTTCGAAGACCAGGCCCGCGTCCACCGAGAAGATGGGCAGCGACCGGGACATCGTGCGCGGATTGTCGGAAAGCCTGTACCAGTCGGTTTGGTACTGGGTGTAGTTCAGGCCGACCTTGGGCGTCAGGAACCAGCCCGGCCGCACGATCGGATAGGCAGCGCTCAGATAGGACTGGAAACGATCGCCATCGGGCCCCAGGCGCCGGCCATCGAGCAGCGGCTGGCGAAAGCGCACAGCGGTGTTCGTGAACTCGACGTCGAAGCCGTTCATGTCGTAGCGCGCGCCCTTCAGGTACAGCTCGGGCAGTTTGTCGTAGGGCGGCGCAAGGGGGGCGTCGGGATCCTGCAGCGTCTGGTACTTGTAGACCTGCGCGTAGGTTTGCCAGTATCGGCTGCTCCAGCCCACCCGGCCGCGTTGCGGCAGATAGGTCGTGGAAGCCTCGTTCAGGCCCAAGGTGGAAAAGTCGCGGAAATAATCGTCGTCGGAGACCTTGGCGACATCCCAGTCGGTATAGAACCCGCCCCCCAGCAACTGCTGGTGCTGCGAACGGAACATCCAGCGCGATTCGCCGGTCTGCGCATCGCTGGACAAATAAGTGCCGACCACGTTGCCGTTGTAGGTACGGCCCATGTAGCGGAACTCGCCGCCCAGTTGCGGCCCGCGCTTGCTCAGGTAGCGCGGCTGCAGCGTCAGGTCGTAGTTGGGCGCCAGATTGAAGTAATACGGTACCGACAGGTCCAGTCCGCTATTGCTGGTAATGCCATAGGTGGGCACCAAGAAGCCCGACTTGCGCTCTTTCTTGACCGGAAAGGTCAGGTAAGGCGATGCCAGGAGGGGCACGTCTTTGAAGTACAGCACCCCGTTGCGCGCCACCCCTTCGTTCTCGTCAAAGTCGAGGTCGACGCTGTCGGCCTTGATATACCAGGACGGATTGGGGCATGGGCAGCCGCTGTACTGCACCGTGGTCAGCCGCATTTGCGAACGGCTGAAGATCTGGGCGTGGTCGGCGCGTGCGTGGCCTCCGCTTGCGCCTATCCAGAAGTCGGGGGATTCGATCTCGCCGCTATCGGTGTCGAGATTGAACTGTGCACGGGGGCCCGTGACCAGGGTGCCATCGCGCATCATGCGCGCGTTGCCTTCGATGTCGACGTCGCCCGTGGCGCTGCCATATTCGATGCGGTCACCCTTGACCACGCCGTCGATGCGGCGCACCTGGGCCAAGCCCGTCAGCGTGACGTTGGAGTCGGGGTCGCCTTGCAGCTGGTCGGATTCGGTATAGGCAGGGATCTGGCCGTCGGGCAGGCGATGCATGCGCAAGCCCGTTGAGCTGCGCAACTGAATGCTTTCGGACGATGGCGCCGCTGCCGGAGCATCGGAGACAGGAACGGTGCGCTGGCTGCCCTGGGCATGCACGGCCCCGGCCAAGCTGACAGCAGAGAGGATCAACCACCGGACCATACGCACCGTGAATGAAAACCTTATCGATAGAACTTCCCGCCCGGGCGCGGATGCGCATGGCAACGGGCGACCCAGCCCTGCACGCGGGTCAGCGTGCCAACGGGAGCGACCCGGTATTATAGAGAAGCCGCGCGCCATCGCCTCCAATGGGGGCGCCAATGGCCGCAACGAAACTCTACAGCACTCTGAGACGGCACTTTGAGCACTCACCACGATCCCCGCCTGGAACAGCTACTTGCATGGCTGCGCACCCTGCCCGCCAGCCTGGAACTCAACCTCGACACCCTGCAGCCGGCGTCCAGCGACGCGAGTTTCCGGCGCTATTTTCGCCTGAACGCGGGCGCACGGACGCTGATCGTCATGGACGCGCCCCCGCCCCATGAAGACGTGACCCCCTTCCTGCACGTTGGCGGCCTGCTGCGGCAGGCGGGCCTGAATGTGCCGCAGGTGCTCGCGCAAGATCCGCCGCGGGGCCTGCTGCTGCTGTCCGACCTCGGGCGCGACACCTACTATCAACGCATCCAGGACGGCCTGGCCGACGCTGACCTGCAGACGCTGTACCGCGACGCCCTGGCTGCGCTGGTGCGCATGCAGCAGGCCCGCACCGATGGGCTGCCCGTCTACGACCAGGGCCGCCTGGCGGCCGAACTCGACCTGTTCCCCGAGTGGTACGTGCAGCGGCACCACGGTGTGGAGCTGGACGACAAGACCTCTGCGGCATTGCAACAGATCTTCGCCCTGCTCTCACGCGCCAACGGCGCGCAGAGCACGGTACTGGTGCATCGCGACTTCCATTCGCCCAACCTGATGGTGTGCGACGATCCCGCCTGCGGCCCCAACCCGGGCGTGCTGGATTTCCAGGATGCCCTGGCGGGCCCGCTGACCTATGACCTGGCCTCGCTTGTCACCGATGCGCGCACCACATGGGAAGAACCGCAACAGCTCGACTGGGCGGTACGCTACTGGGAAATGGCGCGCGCGGCCGGCCTGCCCGTAGACAGCGACTTCGCGAACTTCCACCAGGCCTACGAATGGATGAGCCTGCAGCGCAATCTGCGCATACTGGGTGTTTTCGCGCGGCTGCATCATCGCGACGGCAAGCCGGCCTACCTGGCGCACATCCCGCGCGTGAACGGTTACGTCCGCCAGGTGGCGCAGCGCTACGGGGTGTTCAAGCCGCTACTGCGCCTGCTTGACCAGCTCGACAATCGCGAAGCCAAGGTGGGGTACACCTTCTGATGCGCGCCATGATCCTCGCCGCCGGACGCGGCGAACGCATGCGGCCCCTGACCGACCACACGCCCAAGCCGCTCCTGGAGGCCGGCGGCAAACCGCTGATCGTCTGGCATATTGAAAAACTGGTGGCCGCTGGCATACGCGACATCGTCATCAACCTCGCCTGGCTCGGAGAGCAATTGCCGGCCCGGCTGGGCGATGGCAGCCGCTATGGCGCCCGGATCGCGTATTCGAGCGAACCCCACGCCCTCGAAACCGCGGGCGGCATCGTGCAGGCCCTGCCGATGCTGGGCCCCGACCCGTTCCTGGTCATCAATGGCGACATCTGGTGCGACTGGAACCCCTCGCAGGCCAAGCAGGCCGCCGCCCGGCTGAACCTGGCCGGCGGCAATGCCTGGCTGCTGCTGGTGGGCAATCCCGAGCACCATCCGCAGGGCGATTTCGTCCTGAAACCGGACGGATACGTCGGCACCGGTGACGCGCACCGCCTCACCTTTGCCGGCATCGGGGTGTACCGCCCCGGCCTATTCACGGGCCTGGCGCCCGGCACACCCGCGCCGCTGGCGCCGTTGCTGCGGCAAGCCATGGCCGGCAATTCAGTACTCGGGGACCGTCATGCCGGCTACTGGACCGACGTGGGCACCCCCCAACGTCTGGACGCCCTGAACGCACGCCTTACGGCCACGCGCAACGAATAATTCAAACTGTTTCCAGGCCGTACGTACGCAACCAGACTTATCTGTCGTAACCTGTAGGTGCCAGGACACGGTATTCTCTAGGGTTTGGCCGGTAATCTGCCGGCCGCCGCAATCAATACGGGGCTTATCTCGCATGGGGATGTTCGGACGCTCGCAACGGGCTGTTTTCAAACCTTCGGTGTACCAACCGGGCAAGCGCACGCGCCGCATGCCGCGCTGGCTGGTGCTGTTGCTGGTCGGAATAGGGCTCGGCGCGGGCGGCGTGCTGTTCCTTCAGGCCAACTACGGACCACAGCGCCTGACGGCCGAGCAGTCTGAACAACTGCAGTCAGAATTGAATGCCGCCAATCTCGACCGCCAGCGGCTTCGGGTTCAACTGACAGAGGCCACCGAGCAGCGCGACGCCAACCAGGCCACGCGCGACCAGGCCACGACGGCGCTCGAGCAGGCGCGCGCCCAGATTCAGGCCATGAACCAGGAATTCCAGATCTTCCAGGACGCGATTCCGCCCGATCCGCGTGGCACCGATATAGGCGTGCGGTCGGGCCTGTTCACCCGCGAGCCAGGCAAGCTGAATTACCAGGTGCTGCTGATGCGCGAGAAGCATGAGGGTGCCGCGTTCAAGGGCACCCTGCACCTGGCGGTGCAAGGCGTCTACCGCAACGGACGCTCGGGCACGGTTGAACTCGACCCCATCAGCGTCAGCCTGGGCCGCTACCAGGTGGCACAAGGTGCGGCCGACATCCCTGAAGGGTTCACCCCCCGCTCGGTGCGTATCCAGGTGCTGGATCCTGCCGAGCGCCAGCAGGCCATGCGCATCTATTACGTGCGCGGCTGACGCGTCACGGCGCTCACATCAGCGTCCATCCGAGCCAACCGCGCCAGCCGGCGCGGCCACTTCGTCCATGAGGCGCGCCATTTGTACGTCGAGCTCGGTGACACCGCCCGCCGAATGCGTGGTCAGCACGACGTCGACCCGGTTATATACGTTGAACCATTCGGGATGATGGTCCAGCTTCTCGGCGTACAGGGCGATGCGCGCCATGAACCCGAAAGCCGCATTGAAATCCGGGAAACGAAAGGTCTTCCGGATAGCCTCTCTTCCTACCTGAGGCTGCCAGCCAGCCAGTTCCGCCAGGACGGCCGGCACCTCCAGGCGCGCTGGTTTATTCATTGCCTGTCTCCGCAAGGAGCGGCCACGCGGGCGGCGTGGCCGCCGCATGGCTATTGTCGAACCGCGTACAAGTAGATTTCAACGCGACGGTTGGCTGCCCGACCCTCGGCGGTGCCGTTGTCGGCAATCGGATCGCGCGCGGCGCGCCCTTCTATCGTCATGCGGTCCTGCGCCACGCCCTGCTGAGCCAGGTAGGTCGTGACGCTGCGGGCACGATTGTCGGACAGGGTTTGATTGTGCGCGGCCGAACCGGTGCTGTCGGTATGGCCCACTACTTTGGCGCGCAGCTCGGGGTGCTGGCCCAGCGCGCGTGCCACGCTGTCCAGCACGGGCAGCAGTGCGGGCTTCAGCACGGTCTTGTCGGTGTCGAACGACACATTGCTGGGAATGTTGACCTTCAGGCTGCCATCGGGCATTTCGACGACGTCGATGCCCAGCGAACTCGCACCCGATTGCTGCACGTCTTTTTTCACTCCGGACCAGTTGTAGCCGATCAGGCCGCCCGCCACGGCGCCAATGCCCGCACCGATGGCCGCGCCCCGGCCGTCGCCGATGAGCGCTCCCAGGCCCGCGCCCGCCGCGGCCCCCGCCCCGGCGCCCACGGCGGTGTTCGTCTGCTGGGGCGATGCGCAACCCGCCATCAACACCACGGCAGCCGTCATCGCGGCGATACGGGGAAAGTGTGTTCTTGCTGTTCTTGCCTGCATGGCGGCCTCCTGGTGCTGGGGTTCATTACCGGGACTGCCCGGCTCGCCCATCCTAGCAAGGCAGGTGCGCAGCGCTGCAACATTTTGTACCCCAATGTGGACACGCGCGCGGTTCTGGTCACGGTTGCCGCGCAGGCCGGTGCGACGACAACGCGCCAGCAACGACATGCGCCCCGCTAAGCCGCAGCCCGCAACCTGCGCAGCAGGCCCGGCAGAAAGAGCACGGCAAACGCCAGCACGATCAATGTCACCGCCAATGGCGAAGAAAGCAGCACCATCGGGTCGCCCTGCCCGATGGAAAGCGCGCGGCGCAGCTGGGTTTCAGCCATAGGCCCCAGGATCAGGCCGATCAGCACGGGCGCAATGGGAAAGTCATACACGCGCATCACGTAACCCGCCAAGCCGATGACGAACATGAGCAGCAGGTCCATCCATGAGGTGCCCACGCCCCAAATGCCCACCATTGCGAACACCAGGATCCCCGCGTACAGATAGGGCCTCGGAATGAGCAGCAGACGCACCCATAGGCCAACCAATGGCAGATTGAGCACCAGCAGCATCAGGTTGCCCACATATAGCGACGCGATAAGGCCCCACACCAGGTCCGCACTGTTGACGAACAGGAAGGGGCCGGGCTGCAGGCCATAACTCTGGAACGCCGCCAGCAGCACGGCGGCCGTGGCCGAGGTCGGCAGCCCCAATGTGAGCAAGGGCACGAGAATGCCGGCGGCCGCCGAATTGTTCGCTGCCTCGGGCCCGGCAACACCTTCAATGGCGCCTTTGCCGAATTCGTCTCGATGGCGGCTGAGCCGGCGTTCAAGTGTGTAAGACAGGAAGGTGGGCACTTCGGACCCGCCCGCCGGAAGCGCGCCGATGGGAAAACCCAGGAAAGTGCCGCGCAACCAGGGCTTCCAGGAGCGCCGCCAATCTTCACGCGTCATCCAGCTGCCGCCTGACAACGGGTTCACGGCGGGTGGCGCGTGGCGATAGCGGCTGGCCACATAGAGAATTTCACCCACGGCGAACAGGGACACCAGCACCACGGTGATGTCGACCCCGTCAAGCAGATCGGGAGAACCGAAGGCCAGGCGCGCCTGGCCCGATGGACCGTCGATGCCCACCACGCCCATCGCCAGGCCCAGGAACAGTGCAATGAATCCGCGCACCCGCGATGTGCCCAGCACCACCGATACGGATGTGAATGCGAGCAGCATCAACGCGAAGTAATCGGCCGGCCCGAAGACGAAAGCCAGTTCGGCGATTGCGGGCGCCAGGAATGTGAGCGCCAGTGTGGCCAGGGTTCCGGCCACGAAAGAGCCGATGGCGGCCGTGGCCAGCGCGGCGGCACCACGGCCGGAACGCGCCATCTTGTTGCCTTCGAGCGCGGTCATCATGGATCCGCTTTCGCCAGGCGTGTTCAACAGGATGGATGTGGTGGATCCACCGTACATGGCACCGTACAACACCCCCGCGAACATGATGAACGCCGCCGTCGGCGCGACCTTGACCGTTACCGGCAACAGCAGCGCGATAGTCAGCGCAGGCCCGATACCGGGCAGCACGCCGATGGCGGTGCCCAGCAACGAGCCCACGAACGCCCACATCAAGTGCGACGGCTGCAGCGCCACGCCGAACCCGGCCATCAGGGAATCGAAGGCGTCCATGTCACCATCCCGCCAGAGGTAGCGCGCCTCCCAGGCTGACGCCCAGGCGCGTGAAGCCCAGCCAGCACAAGGTGCCCAGGACGAGACCGATCAGGCAATCAAATACCAGCCGGCGCGAGCCGAACGCGTGGGTGACCAAGGCGAACGACACCATCGCCGTGAGCGGAAAGCCCAAAGGCCGCATCGTCAGCAAGGGAATGGCGGCGCCGGCCGCGGCGAAGAGCAGGCCCGCGCGCGAAGGGGGCGCACCGGCCTCGGCACTCTCGGCTTCCTGGGGTTGGAACGATTCGCCGCGCGCAATCTGCGCCAGCAGCGCCAGCCCAAGCACCATCAGGGCGGCTCCCACCAGCATCACGAAGTGGCCCGGGCCCACGCCCGCATAGCCCGAGGCCTCGGGAAGCCCGTAACCTTGCTGCAGCCAGACCGCGCCGATGGCGATCACGGCCAACCCCAGCCACCACGGGCGGCGGCCCTGCGGGTGCGCGGACATTGCGGTCTCCTCGGCTTATTTGACCAGTCCCAATTCTTTCAGCACCTTTTCCTGGCGCACTTTCTCTTCGTCGAGGAACCGGGCGAAGTCGTCGCCCGCGAGATACGCATCATCCCAGCCCTGCTCGGCCAGCTTCTTTTTCCACTGAGGCGAGGCATGCAGCTTCTTGTAGCGGTCGAGCCACATGTCGCGGCCTTCCTTGCTCATGCCGGGCGCGCCGATGATGCCGCGCCAGTTGCCTATCACCACGTCGACGCCCGCCTCTTTCAAGGTGGGTGCATCTACGCCAGGCAGGCGTTGCGCCGAGGTGACGGCGATGATGCGCAGGCGCTTCTGATCGGCGTAGGGCTTGAATTCGGACAGTCCCGACAAAGCCAGTTTCAGCTGCCCGCTGACCAGCAGCGGCACCACTTCTGCGCCGCTGGGATAGGGTATGTAGTTCAGCTTGCCGGGCGACACGCCGGCGGCCTGGGCGATAAGCGCAGCCGCCACATGATCGACGCCGCCCACCGATCCGCCACCGATGGCAAGCGCGCCCGGGTTTTCACGCAGGGCCGCGACCACGTCGTCGACGGTCTTGATGGGAGAATTCATGGGCACGGCCAGCACATCGGCGTCATCGGTAAGACGCACCAGGGGCGTGACGGTGTCCAGGTTGACAGGCGATTTGTTCAGGATGATGCCGCCCACCAGGATCGCGCCCATCGACATAATGGCGTTGTCATCGTTCTTGCTGGTGTTGATGAATTCCGCCAACCCGATGGTGCCGCCGGCGCCCCCCTTGTTGGTGACCTGGAACCCGTCGGTGAAAATGCCTGCCTCCTGCATGACCTGCAAGGGCACGCGCGCCGCGGCGTCGTACCCGCCGCCCGGGCCGCCCGGCGCCATGACCTTGGCCGGCGCGGCCGAAACCCATATCGGCATCGCCGCGATGGCCAGCGTGAACAAAGCTTGTCTGATGCGTAGCATAGTGTCTCCTGGGGGCTCGCCCGGATGAGCGGCGCGGGTTGCCTGTTGTTGGTGTGCTGCCACAGCCATCGATACTAGACAGTTTCTGGTGCGCCGCCAAGCAATCGCGCGGGAAGGATCCACACCGCTGCGGCCATGGCGACCCCCCGCTGGCGTTCAGCGTGCGCACAGCTCCTTCAGCATCGCCGCGAGCGCACGCGCGGCCGGCCCCAATGCCGCGTCCAGCCGGTGCGCGAGATAGATCTCTGAACTGACGGCGCCATGACGGCCCAATGCGGGCGTGCGCACTCGCACCAGGCGGCCCGCGTCAATATCGTGCTGCACCTGCCATGCGGGCAGGCGCCCCCAACCCGCTCCCGCCAATATCAGGGCGTGCTTGGCCTCCTGGTTTGTCACGCGGCACGTGCGCGGCGACACCACACCGAAATCGCGCCCGCTGGACAAGGCAGAGGGATCCGCCAGCACGATCTGTATATAGTCGGCCAGCTCTGCCGGGCCCACGCGCGAGGCTCGTCCCCGCGCCGCCAGCGGATGCGCCGCCGCAACCACGGCCACCTGGCTCACGGCGGATAGCGCCTCGAAGACGATGCGCGGATCGCGAAAGTCTTCCCCGGCCATGACGGCCAGCGTGCAGCGCCGATCGAGCAGGGCCTGCAGCGGCGCACCCAGTGGCGCGATGTCGATCCGCAGTTCCACCGACGGGAACGCCGCCTGCAGCTGCGCGATGGCCGCGCCCAACAAAGGCAAGGGAAAAAGCGTATCGACCGCCACGGCCAATTGGAGCTCCAGCCCTTCGCCGAAGCCGCGGGCGCGGGCCCGCATGGCATCCACGCGCAACAGTATGTCGCGCGCGTTCACCAGCAGCGCGCGGCCTTCGGGCGTCAGGCTGGGGCGGTGGCCCGCCCGGTCGAACAGCGCGACGCCCAACTGCGACTCGAGGTTGGCGATGCTGGCGCTGACGCCCGACTGTACGCGGCGAAGCCGGGCGGCGCCCGCGCGAAAGCTTCCCGCTTCGGCCACGGCCACGAAGGTTCGAATCTGGTCCAGCGTCAGGGCATCGAGCATGATCGTTTCAGATGATCAAAACCATCTGAATTATGTCACTCGTGCTGCTCAGGCGCCGACGCTACCATGCGGTATCGCCTTTTTCCTGCCCAATCATGGACTCCACGCCTGTCATCGATGTCCGCACACGCTGGTCCACCGTCGCGGTCATGGTGATCTGCGGCGTCGTTGCCGCATTGCAGGTAGGCAAGGCCGCCATTGCCGGCCCGCTGTTGCAGGCCGACCTGGCGATCAGCCTGGACGCCCTGGGCTGGGTAACCGGCATTTTTGCCTTGTTGGGTGTCGTTGCCGGGATCCCCGCTGGCGCACTGGTGGCCAGCGCCGGCAGTCGCAGCGTGTTGGTGGGCGGCCTGCTGGCGATGGCCGCCGGTAGCATGCTGGGCGCCTCTGGGCCCGCTTACGCATGGTTGCTCGCCTCGCGCGTGATCGAGGGCGCCGGCTTTCTGTGCATAACCGTCGCGGCGCCCTCGGTTCTGCAGCGCGGCGATGTGGTGCGCCGCGCCGAACGCAACAAGGCATTTGCGTACTGGAGTTGTTTCATGCCGACCGGCATGGCCATTGCCATGCTGGCAGGGCCGATGTTCGACGGTTGGCGCCCGATGTGGTGGGCGGGCGCCGCGCTTGCCCTGCTCGCGGCGCTCGCCGCATGGATTGCGGTTCCTGCCGGTGACGTCCGCTCGCCGTGGCAGTGGGACCGCACTCGGCAGGACGCTGCACGCGTGTTGCGCGCCGGGGCTCCCCTGCTGCTCGCGGGCGGCTTTGCGCTTTACAGCCTGATGTTCTTTGCCTTGTTCAGCTTTCTGCCGGTACTGCTGATCGAGCGCATGGGCGTGACCTTATATACCGCGGGCCTGCTGAGCGCATTGGCGTGCGGCGCCAACGTCGCGGGCAATCTGACGGCGGGATACTTGCTGACGCGAGGGGCACGGCGGCCGATACTGTTGGGCCTGGCCTGCCTCGCCATGGGCGCGGCAGCGTGGGGAATATTCTTGCCCGTGCTGCCTGATACGCTGACTTTCATCCTCTGCGTGGCATTCTCTGCCGTGGGCGGCGTGGTTCCCGCCACGTTGCTGTCCGGCGCACCGCTGGCCGCGCCCGCCGCCGGGTTGACCCCCGTCGTACTGGGTCTGATCATGCAAGGCAACAACCTGGGCCAGATCGTTGGCCCCGTCGCGGTGGGCCGCGCCATCGACGTGTACGGATGGCAGGCCGCCGCACTGATCGTGGCCGCCGCGGCCCTTCTGGCCGTCATCACGGCCGCCAGCCTGGCACGTGCCATGCCGCCGCGCCAGGATACGGGCGCAAGCGCTGCCTGAAGAACGAGGCGCGGCCGCTCGGCGCGCGTCCACGAGCACGGCGGTGATGCGCCGCCGAGCCAGTCCGGAACAAGTCTGCGTGCCCACCCGGGGAGGCTCAGACCACCTCAGGCACGGCGCTTGCTGGGTTGCGTTACGTCGGATTGCCGACTTTATTAGGAGATAAAAAATGACCAGCAAGCTGAAAATGATTGTGTTGGCCCTCTTCGTTGCCGGCGTCACTGCGGGGTGCAACACCATGCATGGGGCCGGCCAGGACATCGAGCGCGGCGGCGAGAAAATCCAGGAAAAGGCTAGCTGACGCCCTGCCCAGGGCGGCCCGCGCTGTACGGCCCACAAGGCGTCCGGTACGGACGCTCATCACAGGGCCAACCGCACAAGGCGCTACGCAGCAGGTTGTTCGCGAAGGCTGTCTGCATTGCGACCGTCCGAGGCCCTTTGATGCCGCCCCGCGCAGGACGCCATCTGGTGCCGCCAGCGATGAGTACACCGGGCCCCTGGCACCCGGATGGCCTCGCCTCAGGCGCGCCCTCCGGCGGCCCGGCCGCGGTCGTCGGTGCCGCGCTTTTTCCGCGCCCGCGTGCAGCAGGCCCATAGACCCAACACCATGCCCGTCGGCACGGCGCCGACGCAGGGGCATGGCGAGTTCAACAGATGCAAGGAGGCAATATGCGATCGATACTTTTGTGGCTACTGGGCGTTCCTATCCCCATCATCATCCTGATCGCGCTGATCTTCTGATGTAGGCCACTCACGATTTCGACAAGGAAACACCATGCAGAACATCCAGCCTAACGTCGGGTATCCAGGCGCCGCTGCCCTGCCTATAGAGTCTTCCCGATCCGCAGTGTCGTGGGGCGCAGTCATCGCCGGCGCGGTCATTGCAGCCGCGGTATCCGCCATGCTGCTGACGGGCGGCACGGGCCTCGGCTTTTTGTCCATGTCACCCTGGGGAGACGATGGCGCCTCGGGCACCACCCTGGCCGTGGGTTCCATCATCTGGCTGCTGGTGTCTCAGGTTATCGCATATGGCGTGGCCGGCTACGTGGCGGGCCGACTGCGCACCAAATGGACGGACGCCGCCAGCGATGAGATCTACTTCCGCGACACGGCCCACGGCTTCCTGGTTTGGGCGCTGAGCGCCGTCGTGAGCCTGGTGCTCCTGACGAGCGCGGCGGCGTCGATTGTCTCGGGCACGGCCAAGGCCGGGGCCGCGATGGCGGGCGCCGGGGCTGGTGCGGTTGCCTCCGCAGCGGGGTCGGCCGCGCAGGGAGCCACGGACGAATCTCCGTTGGACTACTTCACGGATGCGCTGCTGCGCCCGGCCGACCCCGCCATGTCGACTGGCCAGACCGACGCACGCGCCGAAGTGTCGCGCATTCTGGCCCGCAGCCTCGCCAGCGGTGAGATCTCCGACCCCGACCAGACCTATCTCGTGAAACGAATAGCCCAGCAGACGGGCATGGATGAAACCGCGGCACAGCAGCGCCTGACGCAGATCCAGGACCAGGCCCGTCAGGCCGCCCAACAGACTGAGCAGAAAGCGCGTGAGGCCGCCGACGCCGCGCGCAAAGCGGCCGCGGCCTTCTCGCTCTGGGCATTTGCGTCGCTACTGATCGGCGCCTTCGTCGCCAGTTTTGCGGCCACGATAGGGGGGCGCGCACGCGACCTCTGATCCGCGCATGCCTTCCCGCGCGGCGCGCCGCCGGCCGCACGCCCGAGCCCGTTTATGCGGCTCGGGCGTCTTACCGTCTGCCCTGCGGCTCGATCTTCGTTGCGTGGGCCGCGTGATCAAGGCCGGCGGACAGCTTGCGGCCGCCGAGGCGCAGATATTTGACGAGGCCGACAAGCTGCTGGCCAGCGGCCGCGGCGTCTACGAAATACCGCTGGCATCCACGGGCAAGGTCGACCGCGCGGGTCTGCGGCAACGGGCGGCCGAGGCGGCCGCCGTCCGGGACAGCGCGCGCGCCTAGACAAAGGCCACAGCCGCCGTCGCTCGGCCGGCTCGCTCGCGTGGGTGCACCGCGTCACGCCAGGAATCAGTCCACCCGGATGATCAACTTGCCGAAGTTCCTGCCCGAAAGCATTCCTATGAATGCCTCGGGCGCGTTATCGAGCCCCTCGACGATGTCTTCGCGATACTTGATGTCGCCGGCCGCCACGCGTGGCCCGAGCTCCTGCTGGAAAGCCTCGTAATGCTCGCGCGCGAACTCATAGTTGATGAAACCCCGCAGCAGGATACTGCGCCGCAAGACCGCAGCCATCAGGGCGGGCAGGCGGTCAGGCCCGGACGTGTCCGCCACGGAATATTGGGCGACCAGCCCGCAGACGGGAACGCGCGAGTACTGGTTGAGCAAGGGGAACACCAGATCCCAGATGCGTCCGCCCACGTTCTCAAAATAAACATCGATACCCTGCGGGCAGGCGCTGCGCAAGCGGCTCTCTAACTCTGGAGAGCGGTGGTCCAGGCAGGCATCGAAGCCCAGATCCTGGGTCACGTAGGCGCATTTCTGCTCGCCGCCCGCAATACCGATGGCGCGCGCGCCCGCCATACGGGCCAGCTGTCCCACCAAAGATCCCACCGGCCCCGATGCGGCGGCCACAACCACCGTCTCGCCAGGTTTCGGCTGGCCGATGAGCTTCATTCCGCTGTACGCCGTGAACCCTGGCATGCCCAGCACGCCGAGCGCCGTCGTCAACGGCGCGCCGAACGTCTGCACCGGTGTCACCGCGCCGCCATCCATGACAGCATGGGTGCACCAACCCGTATGCGCCCGGACCAGATCTCCGGCCTTGAACTGCGGGTGGTGCGACCGCGTGACTTCGCAAATCGTTTCGCCCTGCATCGTGCCGCCGATGGGAACGGGCTCGGCATACGACTTCGCATCGCTCATGCGGCCGCGCATATAAGGGTCGAGCGACAAATACAGGGTGCGCAGTTCCACCTGCCCCTCCGCGGCCTCGCCAGGCTCGAACGTTTCATGGCGGAAATTGGCTGGCGTGGGCTCGCCGTCGGGGCGGCTGGCCAGGACGATGCGTTGGGCGGTAGACATACAGGAGCTCCTTGGATGGCGGACGGCAGACCCGTGCATGGCGGGCGTCCATGCATGATAGTGCGCGCCGGGCAGCGCGGCCATGCCATTGAGGCGCATCACCGTTTCGGGTGATGCGGGCGACGCGGGGCTGTCGCACAATGCGGCGTCATTGACTCTGGCAACGCTGCAATGACCCACATCATGATCAAACGCTTCCGCAAGCTGCTGGCAGCGCCTGCCCTGTGCGCGGCACTGGCCGGGTGTGCCGTCTCCACCCCGCCCGCATCCCCCGAGCAGATCGCGGCCGCCCGCGAGGCATTTGCCAATATCGACTGGGGCGTCCTGGCGCCGTACATATCGCAGCAGTACATCAATAGCGCGGGAAGTTTTCTGTACATCCGGCCGGCATACCTAGAGGGCGGCCTGGACCTCGACCTGTATCTCGATGAAAATCTTGCCGAATACAGTCACCGTCGATTCAGGCTCCAGCCTACCGAAACACCCAACACCTATGTTGTCACGACGCCTACCAGGGGCTGGACCGGGCGAGCGACCGGCAGGCTGCGCATCGACAGCAACGGACAAGGGCATGTGCTGGATAAGTCCCTGGACGGCTTACGTTTCAGCATCAACGCTCGGAAGGCTGAAATCGCCTTCGGTCTCATAAAGCCCCGTCCCTTCATGCGCGATATGTACGTCCCGCCGAAGGGCAAACCCATACCGGTCACATATGAACCTGATTCTGAATATCAGAAGCTCAGGGCCGGTAAGCCATTCGGCACCTGGGAAGATCATGTGGGCAGAACTTTCGTGGGCAAGGACATCGGCAATTTGCTTACCGTAAGCAAAGACGACGCGGGCAACCTGGTGCTGACTTACACGAACCTGGCCAATAAAAACCCGGTGCGAGCCGTCATTTCGCCGCCGCCCGACATGCGGGTGCTCGCTGCTCCCGAAACGAAGAAGCCCGGCACGACGTCGGTTCATATGACCGGCGCCGATCACCTGCTGCTTCAATACTACGACGCCAACATTTCCGCGCTGTTCTACCAAGGCAGCTTCGCGCACGCGTTCGTACCGCGCGGCGACCGCATCCTTCGCAACAGCCATCAGGAATGGCGGGACAGCGAACGCAGATTGATCATAGGAATCTATGAACCGATCACCGAGCAGCGACTCCAGGCCGCCCGGGCCTATAACCTTGAACAGGCGCGGCTGAGCGAGCGCCGCAGGCAAGCGGCTGAGGCAAGAGCAGCGCGAAGCCAGGCTAACCAGGCTGCATTTATCGCAGGGTTGAGCAGCGGATTCGCGCAGGCGCGGCAGGTCTCTGCGCAGCAGGCACAAAGCACGCGGGATTTTGAACGCAGGATCAATAACCAGGTGCGCGCCATCGAGCAACAGAACAACGCGCGCGCAGCCGCATCCCGGACAGCGTCACCCGCGCCCCGGACGAGCAGCAGCGCAACACCGACGACGGCATCCAGCAGCCGGACCCCTACGGCCGCGCCGCGCACGTCCGCGACCGCCTCGTCAACGCGTTCCGCCAGCGCCGCATCGTCGCAAGCGTCATCGTCCAGCTCTGCATCAGCGCGGACCGCGGCTGCGGCGCCGGGCTACACACCGGCCAGCTCCAGCTCATGCCGCTATGTCGATGACGGGGAACAGAAAGCCTACGGCTATGGCCCCACGCGCGCCGCCGCAGAATCCAATACGAAGCTGCGCATGTGTGCGCCCAATCGCGGAAGAATGGTGCTCAGCATGCAGTGCAAGGAGGAAAAGCAGTACATGAAGGTCCCGGTGCCTGGCAACCCGTTGAAGTTCACTCGCGAAGAGCGTCCCAGCACCTGGGCGTGCAATGCGACGTATCGCTGCCAGAAGCCGAAGCAGGTGTGCACGGGAAGTTCACGCGGAACACGGCAATAGCCGGCAGCCGGCCCGCCAGACGGGCCGGCTCATCCCATGCCGGGTTCATGGGCCGGCGGGTCTGAGCAGGCCCAATTGGCCGACCAGTCGCACCAAATCCGATTGCCGGCGGGTATGCGTCTTCTGGAAAATCGACTTCAGTTGAGTGCGCAGCGTGTTCAGCGACAGTTGCAATTGTCCGGCGACCACGGTCAAGGGCTCATCGTGCAGCGCAAGATGATGTATCAGCCTTATTTCGGCGGGCGTCAGGCCGAACAGGGTACGCAGCATGTCGCCCGGCGCCACTGGCCGCCACTTAACGCCCTGAATCGCCACCAATGCCATGGCCCCGCTACCCGCTTCAGCCTGATTCACAAAAGGCAGCACCACCATCACATCGCCGTCAGCAAGCATCATGGAGCCCGCACAGGGAACCTCGACGCCGATGCCGCAAGCCTGGGCCAGCAGCCTCAGGATCGGAGTCGTCGTGGCGTTGGGCGCCACCGGACAATCTGGCTGCGCCAGCCACCGCTCGCCCACGCTATTGGCCGCAGCAACCCTACCGGCTGGCGTGCTTATCGCAATAGGAAAAGTCAGGGTGTCCAGCGCCCTTTCCAGCATTCGGGTACGCGCCTGGCCACGGCCAATCTGCTGCCGCAGATTGATGGCATGACGCAAATGCGGTTGCACCACACGCATCAACTCGCGTTCCTGCGCACTGAATTGGCGACGGTCGAGATCGCGCTGTACCGACATGACATGAATATGCTGATCATCATTGCCCGACGGCAGCAGTGCGTAGTGGCCGATGCCCAGGGGGTACAGAAAATCGCGATAGAACGGCATGCGCCGCAGGCTGGCGAGTTCATGAAACTCATGGTCGACGTACACGTGGCCCGCCGCCAGCATGGGGGTGGCGGCCCGCGCCGGGTCGATGTCGCTCATGTCAGCAAAACCCGACTCCAGGCCCGGCCGCATCGTCCCCACATCTTCGATCGATAATTGCCCCGTCGGCTGGTGCTGGCTGACAATCGCGACGCCACATCCCCCCAGGGCCTGTCCCACCTGCCGCAGCGCCGGGGCCCACTGATCCGGCGAGGCCACTCCATCGTAGAGGCCGTTGAGCAGGCGTAGCGCTGTGCGGTGCGGATCATCGACGGACATGGAATGACGGCCAATGGATGTAATATTACGAAGTATATCTTATTGTCACGATTTTATTTAATTTGATTCGTGTGGCTACAGAAGGTCGCGACGCGCACGCCGACGGGGTCGCGCAGGTACTGGCCGGGTAGCGCCCAGGCAGATGTCGATAACGGGAATGAGCGGTGCAATGGCCCACCCTGCAAACGGGGCGGCTATGCGGATGCGGAAGTTCTGAGGAAGGGGCTGCCGGGGAATCAGGGTCCGCTACTGTCGGTCTGACACGCGCAAAAAAACCAAGCACGGTCAACACCACCACCCGGCCGCCAGAAGTACGCTGGGGGCGAAATGCCCCCAGAAATCAACCCGAGTGCGGGCGCTTGCCGGGATTTTTCTTGTGGTGGGTATGCGCACCACGCTCAAGGCTCGAGCGTTGACCGCCGCCTTGTTTCGTAAAGGTCACTCCCTTAGGAGCAACAGGCGGGGGGGTGCGTTTGCGGTCGGCTTCAGTAACGATCTTTTTGCCCATGAAAATCTCTCTGGTTCGGTTAAGTAAACCTGTCTATTGTTCCACATTCGCACGGTTTATTCCTGGCAGCGGGAAACAGGCACACGCTACGCGCGGGGAAGCCCGTTATTCAAAGGCATGAGCTGCATCCGCCCCCTGCCTCGCAGCCTTTCCGCCGAAAAACCATACGCCTTCGAATCGGACGAAAAAAAGCGCCTGTGCCGTTGCACAAGCGCTTTTTTCGCAAAATTCTGGTGGGCTGTGAGTGGCTCGAACACTCGACCTACGGATTAAGAGTCCGCTGCTCTACCAACTGAGCTAACAGCCCGCACCCGCTGCGTGGCGTCTTGCAAAACCTGCCCTGCCGCGAGGAAGACCGAAATTATACATGTTTTTTTGGGCGTGCCCGGGAAGGCCCGCAGCGGCCCCGCCAGCCTGGGGACAAGCCTGTGGATAGCCCAGTGGAAACGGCGTGCATAACCCTGTGCATAGGCCGTGGACAACTTCCGTTCGAACCGGCGGCCCTCACGCGCTGAAGCCGCCGTCTACCGAAAACTCGGCGCCGGTGACGTAGTTCGCGGCCGGGCTGGCCAGATAGCCCACCATAGCGGCGATGTCATCGGGCTGGCCATAGCGCTGCAACGCCAGCCCGGCCGCGGCTTCGGCTGCGCCTTCGCGGTCAGCCGGGTTCATGTCGGTGTCGATGGGGCCGGGATGCACCAGGTTTACCGTGATGCCCCGCGTACCGAGGTCGCGGGCTGCGCCTTTGGTCAGGCCGATCAGTGCCGACTTGCTGGCCGCGTAGACGGCCAGCCCGGCATCGCCGGTGCGCGCCGCCAGGCAGCTGCCTATGTTGATGATGCGGCCGCCGCGCTGCAGGTGCGGCAGCGCCGCCTGCATGGCGGCGAACACCGCGCCCACGTTGATGTCCATGGTGCGCTGGAAATCGGCCTGCGGCAGCGTGGCGAGATCGCCCGGGATGAATACGCCGGCGTTGTTGACCAGGATGTCGAGCCCACCGAATTCATTGGCGGCCTGGTCGACGGCCGCGCGTATCTGTTCCGGGCGCGCTGCATCGGCGGCGTAAGCCTGGGCGCGCCCGCCGGCGGCGCGCACGGACTCGACCAGCGCCTGCGCACGATCGGGACTGCTGACATAGGTAAGGGCAACATGGGCGCCGCGGGCGGCGAGATGGCGCGCGATGGCTGCGCCGATGCCACGGCTGCCGCCGGTGACGAATGCGATTTTGCCTTGCAGATCTGACATGATGAATCCATATTTGTAGTGACCAATACAAATATAATCACCCGATGGGTCTTGCGAGTCAAGCCCCAATTGCAAAGAGTAGAATCGGCGTCATGGCAGAACGAGGACGCCCCCGCTCTTTCGACCGCGACGCCGCCTTGCAGAAGGCCATGGACTTGTTCTGGGAGAAGGGATACGCAAGTACATCGCTGGCCGACCTGACGGCGGCGATGGGAATCAACGCGCCCAGCCTTTACGCGGCGTTCGGCTCGAAAGAGCAACTATTCCGTGAAGCCGTGCATTGTTATAAGTCCGGCGTGGGTGGCATCACCGTGTCCGAACTCCTGGGTGCCGCCACCGTGCGCGACGGCATCGAAAACATGCTTGTCGCGGCCGCGAAATCGGGTACGCAGCCGGGCAGGCCGCTGGGGTGCATGATCGTGCTGAGCGCCCCGGCAGGCGACGAAGGGCATTTGCCCGTGCGCGAGATGCTGTGTGAAGACCGACGGCAGATGCAGGGGTTGATACTGCAGCGCCTGCGCCTGGCGGCCCGCCAGGGCGAACTGCCGGCCGACGCCGACCTGCCTGCCCTGGCGACGTACTACGTCACGGTGCTGCACGGCATGGCGATCCAGGCGCGCGACGGTGTGCCTCGCAAGACGCTCGTACAGACGGCACGGCTGGCCATGCTGGCATGGGATGCGCTGGCCCGCGCCACGGCCTGAGCGCGCCGGCGGCGCCCCGCCCCGCTACTTCTTGCCATCACCGGCACGGCCCGACGCGGCCGGCGCCTGCGGCTTCTGCATCTGTTTCAGCAAGGCAGCGCACTGGTTGTCGTCTTCGCCGGCACTGGGCGCCACCAGCGCCAGCAGGCCCGCGACCGGGGTCAACAATACCCCCAGGGCCACGGCGCCCGCGCCGCGCGCCGCCAGGGGAAGCATGTGTACGCCGGCATCCGGGTTGCCGAACGTACCGCGCACGTAAAGCGGCGAACGCAAAGAGAACACGCGCACCCCCTTGCTTTCCGGCTTGATATCCAGATCCAGCGTCTCGTCCGTGAAATTGACCGTCCCTTCGATCTGCACGACGGCATTTTCGGTATCGAACAGGAACAGGCGCGGCGTCATCGTGCCGCGCTTCATCTGCAGGTCGGCAACGCCGCAGTTGATCTGTACTTCCTCATCGCCGAACAGCTTGCTGATCACGTAGTTGCCCACATTCAGCCCGGCGATTTCCATCAGGGCACGACTGATCACGCCATCGTTGACCAGCAGCCGGGTGTCGCCGCTCGCGGTTCCCAACAGCGCCGCCACCGAGTTCCCAGAACCGCTGAGCTCGGCGTCGCCATTCAACTGACCCAGCGCCCGCTGCATCGCCTCAACTTTGGGAAACAGCTGCTTCAGGCGCAGGCCGCGCGCCGATATTTTGGCCCGCCCGTCCATGGGGGTTCGGCGGCCGTCCAGGCGCAAGGTGGTGCCTATCGTGCCGCCCGCCAGGCCGAAACGCAGCGGGTCCAACGTCAGCACGGCGTCTTGCATCACGAGGTGCACATTGAACTTGGTGATGGGCAGGTCTTCGTCGTAGATGATGCGGTCGGCCTGGAGCCGCACATCGGCGTCCATGACGTGCCAACGGTCGGTCCGGAATTCCTGGGTGGGCAGCACCTTGCCCCCAGGTGGCGGCTTGGGCGCATCGCTTTTCCGCGACTTTCCCTGCTCGTCGGGCGGCACGCCGACCAACGGGCCGAGGTCGCGCATGCGCAACAGCCGAGACTGCAGCGTGCCCGTCAGCTTGGGGCGGGGCTCGCCGTTGGTGTAGGTGAGGTCACCATGCAGGTCGCTGGCGCCCACCTTGCCATTGAAGCCTCGATAGTGGAACACCGAACCGCCCGGCTCGTTCAGACGCGCGATCAGCCGCCCGTCGGTGGCGTAGCGGGGGGTATCGGGCAGAGTGACCCCGGTGAGAGGGAAAAGGTCGGACATGGTGGCGCCCGACAGCTCCAGACGCAGGTCGAGGGCGCCCAACTGTGCGGGATCGGTAAGCGTCCCTGCCAGGGCGATACGCGTATCGCCGACGGACACTTCCGCCTGCAAGGGAAACGGCCGTGTCGCGTCGCGCATCGCCAGCATGCCTCCGAGCTTGCCTTCGCCTTTGGTCGGCATGCCCTTGTATCGGCCATCGACTTTCCAGCCGAACACATAGGCGGGCGGCGCGGCGCCGCCGCCAGCCTGCGCCTGATCTTCGCGAGCTGCCGACGAAGTTCCTTCGGCGTTGTCAGCGGCCGCGCGCTCTGGCTCGGCATTCGCCGAAACGGCCTGGCCAGAGGGCTGCCCGGCGATGTCGGCAAACGGAATGGGCTTGCCCAATGGGTCGATCTGGGCTTGCAGATCTGCCTGCAGGGTTTCGTCCTGGAATTTGACCTGCCCTTGATCGAAGCCGATCTGATCGATATCCATGACCCAGGGTGAGGGTTCGCCGCTTTCCGGCAGGGTGAATTCCCAGTTCGCTCGGCCATCTTCAAGGCGCTGCAGATTGGCCGCGGGCCCGGTAAGCTGGATCTGGCGAATCACGACATGGCGCGTCAGCAAGGGCAGCGGCGACAGGGTGAACTCGGCGCGTTTCAGGGTCGCCAGGTGCGGAGCTTCGGCCCACTCGGCATTGGCGATGGTGACGTCGTCCATGCTGATGTGAGGCCAGGGCACCCAGCCGCGCCAGCCCGCTTCTGCTTCGGGACGGCGCCACTGTATGTCGAGGTCGCCGTTGATCGCGAAGGGCCGTCCGATGGCGGCCGATACCCGCTCGTTCACGGTGGGCCTGAGCTGGTTCCAGTCAAACAGCGCAATCACCACCAGTGCCGCGACCAGCAATGTCAGGCCGCCGGCCGCTGCGATCAGTATCTTCTTCGTGCGCGTCATGATCACGGTTCCTTTGCCCGCCGGGCACGGCCCGGCCTGCTAACAGGGTATAGGCGGACCCGCGGGAGGATGACAAGGAATGTGTGCGGATCTTTCCAGATTTGGCTGCCCTGCTCTCAGCCGGGACGCACGAATCGTGCCCGCTGCAGCTGGCAGGCGACGTGCCGGTGACAGCCGACCGCGTGGTCATTGACCATGCCGATTGCCTGCATGAACGCATACACCGTGGTGGGCCCCACGAATTTCCAGCCGCGTTTTTTCAGGTCGCCGGACAGCAGGACCGAGCGGGCCCGCGCCACCGCGCCACCGGACTCGGGTGACGGCTCGTAGGGCCAGAAGTACGCGCCCAGCGTGCCGTATTCGGCGCGCATATCGCGTGCCCGGTTTGCGTTGTGGATCAGCGCCTCGATCTTGCCGCGGTGGCGGACGATGCCGGGGTCTGCCGCCAGCGCCTGCACCTCGGCCGCGCCGAATCGCGCCACCTGGTCGATCTCGAAATCACAGAACGCGCGCCGGAAGGCCTCGCGCTTGTTCAGGATGATGCGCCAGCTCAACCCCGACTGGAACCCCTCAAGGCTGAGTTGCTCGAACAGGCCCCGGTCGTCGGCCACCGGACGCCCCCATTCGGCATCGTGATACTGCTGATAGATGGACGAGTCGTCGACCCAGGCGCAGCGCGCCAGTCCATCCGTGAAGTCGTCGCGTACCGCCATGTGCCCGCTCCTGAACGCCGTGCCGCCGATGCTACTACGGACGTCTTCCGGCGTCAGGCGCTGGCGCGTGGCTAGGCAGCCGCGGGTTGATGGGGGTGCTGGGGACCCTGGGGGTCATTCTCGGCATCCGGCCGAGGCGACAGGGCAGGAAGGCCCAGGGCCATTCGCAGTCGCTGGCAGTCGGGGTTGACCGAGCCGTCGGGCTGCCAGACTTCGAAATCGCGGCAAGGTGTGGGCCTCAGCGGAGAAATGGCGCAGTGAATACCCGGCTGACCCAGCTCGCCACGCAATGCGACACAGCGGCCCCCGCCGTACTCGGTGCCGGCCATGCACACACGCAAGGGATTTATGACGCGAACCACGTTTTCGGGCACCGTGCCGCCGTTCGGGCCGGCCACCTCGCCACAATAAAAAGACACCCGGAAATGCGCGCAACACGCACCGCAGTTCAGGCACGGGTTGGCGGCGTCGCGACCGGACAGGGTGGCCGGCGAGACGATATCGATGGGCAGGACTGGCAGGCGCGACATGGAAGCGTCGTGGCGGCAGAAAGTGGCCGCACGATTCTAGCGAATTTCGAGCCGCCCCGAAATTCTCGAACAGGGGCCGCCCGCCTGGCCGCCGGCCCCTGCAATGATGCTGAATCAGTTGTCCATCGTGATGCCTTCCGCCCGGATCAGATCGCCCCATTTCTGTGCGTCTTCACGCACGATGTCGCGAAACTCCTGGGCGGACGTGGGAGACAGTTCGACGCCGGTGGACGCCTCGTAGGCTTGAAGCTCCGGCGAGGCCAGCACTTTGGCGAACACTTTGTTCAACTCGTCGATCTTCTCGGCAGGCGTGCCTTTGGGGGCAAATACACCGTACCAGTTGTTGGCGTAGACGTTGGGAACGCCCAGTTCGTCGAAGGTAGGCACATCGGGAAGCACGGGCGAGCGCTTGGGCGCCGCAATGGCCAGCGCCAGCGCCTTTCCCGATTTGATGTGCGGCATCAGGCCCGACACATCGCCAATGAAAGCGTCGACCTGCCCGCCAATGGTGTCGGTGATGGCGGGCGCCGCCCCCTTGTAGGGCACATGCAGGATCTTCGAATCGGTGGCCTTCTTCAACTGGGCGATGGCCATGTGAGGCATGCTGCCCACGCCCGACGACGCCATCGATACACCTTCGCTCTTGGCTTTGGCCACGAAAGCCTTGGCGTCTTTGGTGGCGCTGCCCGGGCCCACGATCAGGACTTCCGGCACCGACACCAGCAGCGACACCGGCAGGAAGTCGTTGATGGGATCGTAGATCAGCTTGGGGTACAGCGACGGATTGATGGAGATGGCCCCGACGGAGCTCAAGAACAGCGTCTGCCCGTCGGGCTTGGCGCGGCCGACATACGTGGCGGCGATCGCACCGTTGCCGCCGGGCTTGTTCTCGACCAGCACCGGATGCTTCAGTTCTTTTTCCAGCTGCGCCGCGACGATCCGCGCCAGCGAATCGGCCGGACCGCCGGCCGGAAACGCCACCACCAGGCTGGTGCTGGACTGTGCCTGCGCGCCGATGGCGGCCAGGCAGAACACGCCTATGGCGAGGGCCTTGATCAATTTTGAATACATGGAGTTCTCCTCTGTGTGCGATGGGTAATCAGGGGACTGCGGCCCCTTGCGTATTGACGAACAATGAATAGATCGATGTGCACGACGCCATGAACAGGCGATTGCGATGCTTCCCGCCAAAGCACAGGTTGGCGCAGCGCTCCGGCAGCGCGATGCGGCCGAGCAGCTCTCCGTGGGACGAGAAGACCCGCACGCCATCCAGCTCGGCCGTGCCCATTCCCCAACCGCACCAAAGGTTGCCGTCCACGTCGACGCGGAAACCGTCGGGGGTACCCTCGCCCGCATCGAACAGCACCCGCGACGGGCCCAGACTCAGGCCGTCATCAGCCACATCGAATACCAGCACGTTACGCGGTCGCGCGCGCGATTCAATGACATACAGATGCCGCTCGTCGGGCGAAAAAGCCAGGCCATTGGGCCCATTGACGGTGTCGCACATGAGTGCCACGGTGCCGGTGTCAGGGCAGATGCGGTAGATGCCCGCGGGCAGCTCCTGGGGCGCCTTCTCGCCCTGGTAGTACCCGACGATACCGAAGGGCGGGTCGGTGAACCAGATCGAACCGTCCGACTTCACCACCACATCGTTGGGCGAATTCAGGCGCTTGCCCTGGTAGCTGTCGGCGAGCACCGTAATCCGGCCATCGTGCTCGGTGCGGGTCACGCGCCGCCCCAGGTGTTCGCAAGTGATCAGTCGGCCCTGCCGGTCGCGCGTATTGCCGTTGGCGTGCTGCGAACCGTGGCGCCAGACATGCGTCTGGCCCGAGACTTCGTCCCAGCGCATGATGCGATCATTGGGCACGTCGCTCCAGAGCAGGTAGCGGCCATCGCCGAACCACACGGGCCCCTCGGCCCAGCGGCTGCCCGTGGCCAGCCGTTCGACCGCGGCCAATGGCAGCACCAGTTTCTCGAAGCGCGCATCCAGCGCGATGACCGCCGGGTCGGGATAGCGGGCAGGCGGCCCCGATTCAGTCGCAGCGTGCACTCATGCCTCCGTCGACGACAATTTCGGTAGCGGTGATGAAGCGCGCCTCATCCGAGGCCAGGAACAGGACGGCGTTGGCGGTATCCATGCCATCGCCCATGAAGGGCAGCGGAATGCGCGACTGCCGCTCGGCCAGCAATTGCGCGACGTCGCCACCCGCGCGCTGGCCGGCCAGGCGTACCTCGACCATGGGGGTATGCATCTGGCCCGGAATCACTGTATTGCAGCGGATGTTCTTCTTGGCATATTCCAGGGCCACCACCCGCGACAGCTGGATGACGCCTGCCTTGGCGCTGGCATAGCCCACTTGCGCCGACCCGGTCCAGCGTATTCCCGAGGTCGACGAGACGTTGACGATGGCGCCCCCGCCCTGCTCTTCCATCAGCGGCAATACATGGCGGCACCCCAGATAGACGCTTTTCAGGTTGAAATCGATCTGCTTGTCCCAGGTGGCCTCGTCAAGCCCCACCGGGCCGCCCTTGCGCGAGCCGCCCACGTTGTTGACCAGGATATCGACACGCCCCCATGTCTCGGCACAGGCGCTGACCAGCTCCCGCACCGCAGTTGAATCGGTCACGTCGGCCTGCCAGGTGGTGATCTCGCCCCCGGCTTCGCGCACGCGCGCCACGGTCTCTTCCATGGCGTCGGCGTTCATGTCCACGGCGAATACGCGCGCGCCTTCCTGGGCAAATCGATACGCGATGGCGCGCCCGTTGCCCCAGCCCGGGCCGACGCTGCCCGCGCCGGTCACGATCGCCACTTTGCCTTTCAATCGACCTGTCATTGCTTCGTCTCCGTTGTTCTGTGCATAGGATGTTGCCGCGCCTCAGCGGCCGAAAGTCACTGTGCTGCCGTCGGGCGGCTGGATTTCGAAGACATTGATGGTCATCGAGATCAAGGAGTAATAGCCGGCGATACCGACGAGGTCGACCACGCCATCCGCGCCCAGCACCTGCACCGCCTCTTCGTACAGCGCATCGGGCACCTGCCGCGTCTCGAGCAGCGCGCTCACGAAGCGGTACACCACGGACTCGTCAGGTTGGCTGAACGCAGGATCTTCGCCGGCACGGATCTGCTCGGCCACTGCGGCATCCAGGCCAGCCTGCACGGCGATAGGCTGGTGGGCCCACCACTCGAATGAAGAACGCCACCAGGCCGCCATGGTCAGAATGGCCAGTTCCGAGAGCCTTGGCGGCAGGCTGGAGTCGTAGCGGCAGTACTGGCCCAGGGCCTGCGCATGTTCGGCCAGTCCCGGCCGATGCAGCCACATGGCGAGCGGCCCGCGCACGCGGCCACGCGGTCCGCTGGCGATGGCATCATGGATGCGGCGCTGGTGCGCCGACATGGTCTGCGGATCGGGAGGATTCAAACGTGGCATAAGAGTTACTCCTGGTCCGCCGCGAGACGGAACATGGTGCGTTTGCTGTTGATGAAATTGGGCCGTACTCGGCTGCTCCAGTCGGAACCCCGCACCGCAAGCCAGGCTGGCGACCCGAAAGTCTCGCGGCTGGCCAGGTCGTAGCAGGCGTAGTAACGCGGCGATCCCTCCAGGTCCAGGTAGCGACGCGCCCGCACGGTGCCCGGCACGGCCGCCAGACCCGGCAGGTGCTCTTCTTCGTACCAGCGCTCGAAGTCTTCGCGCGCCTCGGGCTTGATGTCGGTCTCGACCACATAGAACCAGGGCGCGGGGTGGCCCGCGGCCTGCCCCGGCACGTCGGTGACCGGGCTCAGTGGAATCGCCCGCGCGTCCGGATGGTGTTCGCGCAACGCGGCGCCGAGCAATTGCGGGTTCGCCGGCCCGGAAAGCAAGGCATAGGTCTCGGCGTGGTCCGCCGCATGGAACACGCGCAACTCGCCCTGGCCGGCCCCCGGCAAGGCGCGCAGCGTGCTGGGCGCGACAGCGCTATCCGGAATCTTGATCAACATCGGCTTCATGCAGGCCTCACTCGGTCGTACGATCATCAGGCCCCGAACCGGTACAGGCGGTGCGGGTTATCTGCCAATATCCGCCGCCGGAGGTCGGCGTCGGGACACAGGCGCAAAAACGTATTGAGCAGTTCACCGTCGTCGGGCATGTCGCCGGCCACATTGGGATGCGGCCAGTCGGTGCCCCACAAGAGCCGATCCGGCATGGCGTCGAGCAGCGCCGACACCAGCGACTCACCATCGGCAAACGGGCGTCTGGACTGCGTGGAAACGCGGTCCAGCCCGGATATCTTCACCCAGGCATGCGGGTGGTCGCGCAATCCCAGCAGGGCCTGGAACGCCTCGCCGTCCACGCCCTGGTCGGCGGGTGCGCGACCCATGTGGTCGATGACAAATGGCACCGGCAAGGTACGCAGGCGTTCCAGCAGGCCCGCAAGCAAGCCAGCCTCGGCATGCACGCAGACATGCCAGCCCAAGGGGGCGATGCGCGGCGCCATGGCCGCCAGTTCATCCCAGCCGGCATTGGCCAGGTGCGACACGAAGTTGTAGCGCACGGCGCGCACACCGCGCCGATCGAGCTCGGCAATCGATCGTGCCGAGGCGTCTGGCGCGAGCAGCGCCACGGCGCGGTACTGGCCCGCCCCCCGGTCCAGTGCGTCCAGCGTGGCCGACATGTCGTAGCCATGGCAGCCGGGCTGCACGATGACCCCACGGCTGAACCCCAACTGCTGGTGCAGCGCGCGCATTTGCTCGAACGGCGCATCAGGCGGCGTATACGGGCGCCGTTCGGCATACGGGAAGCGATCGGCGGGTCCGAATATATGAAAGTGGCTATCGCAGGCGTCGGCCGGCAGCGGCTGGCAGGGCGGCGTTATCTGGGCCAAGGGCGGGCGGCAATCGGTCATGGCGAGGCAGGTGGAGGCATGAACCCTGCATCATGCGCACGCCGGGCGCCCCCGGCAATGGCGGAACCCTGACTTCTGATATAGAAAAAACGTATACCATTAGGGTATGGATCTGAAACAAATTCGTTCTTTCATCATGGCGTGCGAGATGCGCAGCCTGTCCCGCGCGGCCGAGGTGCTGGGCCTTTCGCAGCCCTCGCTCAGCCGCCAGATCCAGTTGCTCGAAACCGAACTGCGCCACCACCTGCTGATCCGCACCGGCCGCGGGGTCGAACCGACGCCGGCAGGCCTGCGCTTTCTCGCGCACGCCAAGGAACTGGATGCGCTGGCGCAGCATGCCCGGCAAGACATGCGGGCCTATGCCTCCACCGTCCAGGACAAGGTGCGGCTGGGCATGCCGCACCGTGTGGCTCGCCGCCTCGCGCCACAGATCGTCCAGATGTTCCGGCGGCAGCACCCGGGCGCTGCCCTGACGCTGGCCGAAGGTCTTAGTTCGGAAATGAACGAATGGCTGGTGAAAGACCGCATCGACCTGGCGTTGCTCTATGACCCTCCACCTTCAACGCTGCTGCAGTTCGAATCGGTGTACCGCGAAGACCTGGTGTTGACCTACGGTAAAGCGTGCGTACCGGCGCCGCCCGCACGGGTGCGCGCCCGCGACCTGGGCCGGTATCCGCTGGTGCTGCCCAGCGCGCCCAATACCATCCGGGCGCTGGTGGACAAGACCTGCCGCGACCTCGACGTGGCGCTGAACATCGCGGCAGAAGTCGATGTGGTTCACACCATTCTGGAAACCCTGACCCAGGACAGCCTCTACACCATCCTGCCGCGCTCGGCGCTGCACGATATGCCGGGGCAGGACCATCTGGCATGCTCGGCCATCGTCGACCCTACCATCATGAACAACCTGACACTGGCCACGCCGATGCGCCACCCCCTGCCCTCGCTGGTGAACGCAACGGCCGAGATCATCCGCGGCCTCGACATGCAAGCGCTCTTCGCCTGACCTTACCGCCGCTGGTTATCCCAGGACCGATACAGCCTTGACCTGCGCCCATGCCTGCACACCCGCCGCCAGCCCGAGCTGGTCGCGCGAGTAGCGGGTAATGCGCGCCAGCAGCGGCGTGCCATCGGCATCCAGCCGCACCAGCACGTGGTCCGGATTGTCTGCCGGCGCCAGGTCGTGCACGCGCACCGGTATCACGTTGACGATACTGCTGCCCTGCGCCGGCGCGAGCGCCACGCTGACATCGCGCGCCTTGATGGCCAGGCGCGCCGGCCGGCCTGTCGCGATTTCCGCGTGCGCGGTGCGCAGGCAGATGCTGCTGTCCGGCAACCGCACCGACAGCAGACCGTATGCTGCATCGAAGTCCGCCACTGTGCCGGCCACCACCACCGACGCGTCGTCTTCCATGGCCAGCGGCAGATCCAGGCGGGACAGCATGTGCCCGATGGGTCCGCTGGCCACCGCCCGCCCCTCGTCGAGCAACACCAGGTGATCGGCGAGTCGCGCGACCTCATGTGGTGCGTGGCTCACATAGAGCACGGGAATGTCCAGCTCGCTGTGCAGGCGTTCCAGATAAGGAAGAACATCTTGTTTGCGGGCGTTGTCCAGCGCCGCCAGCGGCTCGTCCATCAGCAACAGGCGGGGGCTCGTGAGCAGCGCACGCGCCATGCCCACGCGTTGTCGCTCGCCCCCCGACAGTCCGGCGGGCATGCGGTGCAGCAGATGCTCGATGCCCAGCAACTGCGTCGCCTGATCGAGGTCGACCCGGCGTGCGGAGGGTGGCACCCGCTTCAGGCCGAACTGCAGGTTGCGCATCACGTTCAGGTGGGGAAACAGACTGGCTTCCTGGAACACATAGCCCAGCGCGCGCCGGTGCGTGGGCAGGTGCACGCCCGCGGCGCTATCCAGCCAGACCTGGCCGTTCACGCTGAGAAAACCACGCGCGCCCGGAACCAGGCCCGCAATGCTGCGCAGCAATGTCGTCTTGCCCGAGCCCGACGGCCCGTACAGCCCAGTAACGCCTCGGCCCGGCAGCCGCAACGCCACGTCCAGTGAAAAATCGGTGTAGTCCACGCGCAAGCGGGCCTCGATGACGGAGACCTGATCGGCCGGGCGCATGGCGCCTACCATAGCGTGGCCACGCGGCGCCGGGTATACAGCACCAGCAACACCAGGAACGAGAACGCCACCATACCGCCCGCAAGCCAGTGCGCCTGCGCGTATTCGAGCGCTTCGACATGATCGTAGATCTGTACCGACACCACGCGGGTGCGCCCTTCGATGTTGCCGCCTATCATCAGCACGACCCCGAATTCGCCCACGGTGTGCGCAAAACCCAGAATGGCCGCGGTGATGAACCCGGGCCGCGCCAGCGGAAGCACCACAGAAAAAAAACAATCGAGCGGACTGGCACGCAGCGTGGCCGCCGCTTCAAGCGGCCGGCGTCCGATGGCCTCGAAGGCATTCTGCAACGGTTGCACCACGAACGGCAACGAATACACCACGGACCCGACCACCAGCCCGGCGAACGTGAACGGAAGCACGCCCAGCCCCAGAGCCTGGGTGACCTGCCCCACCGGCCCCTGCGGCCCCATCGACACCAGCAGGTAGAAGCCCAGCACCGTGGGCGGCAGCACCAGCGGCAGGGCAACCACCGCGCCGATGGGGCCTTTCCAGCGCGACCGGGTGCGCGCGAGCCACCAGGCGATGGGTGTCCCGATGATGAGCAGCAGCAGCGTCGTCAACGATGCAAGCTGCAAGGTGAGCCAGATGGCGGCAAGGTCGGAGGAATCCAGTGGCATGCGTAGCGCGCGAAGAAGGCGGATCAGTGCGGGGCGGACTCGTAGCCGAACGAAGCGATGATAGCCGCGGCCCGGGGGCCTTTCAGATAGTCGGCGAAAGCCTGGGCGGCGGGGTTGTTGCTGCCGCGCGCCAGGATGACCGCGTCCTGCCTGATGGGATCGTGCAACCGGGCAGGCACGCGCCACACCGAGCCGGACGTAGCCCTGCCGTCGTCATACACCTGGGACAGGGCCACAAAGCCCAGCTCGGCATTGCCGGTGGTCACGAACTGATGGGTCTGCGCGATGCTCTGGCCTTCCACGATCTTGTCCTTGACGGCGTCGGCCAGGCCCAGGCCCTGCAGCACCTGCATTGCGGCCAGGCCATATGGCGCGGTCTTCGGATTGGCAATGGCCAGATGCCTGAACCGGTTTTGTTTCAGCACGGCCCCCTGGTCGTCGACGTAGCCGGGTTCGGCCGACCACAGGGCCAGCCGCCCGACCGCATAGGTGAATCGTGACCCGGGTACGATCAGCTGTTCGGCCTCGAGGCGGGCCGGCCGGGCGTCGTCTGCCGCCAGGAATACCTCGAAGGGGGCGCCGTGGCGGATCTGCGCGTAGAACTGTCCGGTGGCGCCATAGGCCGCCACGGCCTTGTGTCCGGTGTCCTGCTCGAAGGCGCGGACGATGGCCTGCATGGGCGCGGTGAAGTTGGCGGCGACGGCGACCTGCACTTCGGCTGCGGCCGCCCCGGCCGCCGCCATTGCGGCGCCCAGACTCACAAGCAGACGGATCACGGCCATGTACAAGCCCCCATGCGCAGGCGTAGCAGTTGCCAAGAAGCGCACTATATAACGATTGACGGGCCCACCGTCCGGAACGCGGCAAGGCCTCCCGATTCAGCACGCGGCGCAAGGCTTTTTATACTGTGCACTTGCCGCGGGTGCGCCCCGCCCGCCACTTGAATCACTAACGCCTCTATGAACCACACCCTACCCGCCGGCTTTGAACCCTGGTCGCCCAGCAGTCCTTTCATGGCGCACCTGGCCAATCTGGGCACTTTGTACCGCCGCACCGGCAGCACCGTGCTGGCCCTGCGCGTGGGCGAAGCCCACACCAACATGCACCACATCGCGCATGGCGGATTTCTGGCCACTCTGGCCGACAGCGCGCTGGGTTTCTCGATTGCCGAACAGGCCCAGGTTTCGGTGGTGACCGTGCAGATGTCCGTGGAATACCTGAACGCCGTGAAGCCCGGCGACTGGCTCGAGGCCCACGTCCACATCGACAAGCAAGGCCGCCGCCTGCTGTATGCCACCTGCCTGCTGCAAGCGGAAGGCAAGGTCATGCTGAAGGCGAATGCCGTGTTCGCGGTAAGGTCGGCGCGAACGCCGGCGTCGGACGGCTGACCGGACCCGCGCCGGGCCTCAGCCCATCATCGCGACGCAAGCGGCATTGCACGGCCCGGCCGCGGCGCACACCGCATGGCGCAGGCCCGCCGGGCGTGCATCCCCGATTCGTACGCCGGCGCTTACGAAAGCGACGGCGCCAGGTCGGACCCGGCTTGCCGTTGCGCGCGGACCTGGCCTATGCGCAGACCGTCGCGCGACACGACCTCGAATTCCCAGTCGCCCCATCGGATGGTCTCGCCCACGGCGGGCAGGTGCCCGCAGACGCGTAGCAGTGCGCCCGCCAGCGTAGCGTCAGGCAGCGGGCCGTCCAGCTCGGCCCCCGCCAGAACGAGGCGCGCCTCGTCAATCGACATGCTGGCCTCCAGCAGCCAGGCGCCGTCGCCCAGAGGCGTCGCCTGCGGGCGCTCGTTCGCGTGTTCAGGCAACTCGCCGCCCACCGCAGTCAGCACATCCAGCGGAGTCACCAGGCCTTCGCAGCTGCCATGTTCGTCAACCACGATAAGCATGTGCTCGCGCGACTGGCGCAACACCTCCAGCACCTTGAACACCGGGGTGGTTTCAATGACGTAATGAGAGTTGCGCGCCAATTCCACCAGATCGATGGCGCCCGGCCGCCGCAACGCCGGCAGCACATCCTTGAAGTGCAGCACACCGATCACGTTGGACGCATCTCCATCGCACAACGGCAGGCGTGCATGCCCGGTCGAGAATTTCTGCACGATGGTTTCGGTCGTATCCTTGAAGTCGAGCCAGATCATTTCGCCACGCGGCACCATGATCGACCGGACATCGCGCGTTCCCACGGCCAGTACCCGCTCGATAAGGCTGCTTTCTTCGGGCGTCACGAGCGCGTCGTCACCGGCGTCGTCGACCAGGGCCGCCACATCCTCGACCGGACTATGGCCGCCAGCCTTGCCCCCTTTCAAGAGCCGCAAGACCGCCTGCGCCGTGCGCTGGCGCCCACTGAGGCCATGACTGCGCCGGCTGCGATTGCGTCGCGCGAGCTGGTTGCACGCCTCGACCACGATAGAGAAACCGATGGCCGCGTACAGATAGCCCTTGGGCACATGAAAGCCCAGTCCTTCGGCCACCAGGCTGAAGCCGATCATCAGCAACAGGCCCAGGCACAGGATGACCACGGTCGGATGGCGGCCGACAAAGGCCATCAGGGGGCGGCTGGCCAGCATCATGACTGCCATGGCGAAGACCACCGCAATCATCATGATGCTCAGTTCCTGCACCATACCCACCGCCGTAATGACGGAATCCAGCGAAAACACGGCATCGAGCACGACGATCTGCAGAATCACCTGCCAGAAGACGGCGTGCTGCACCTTCTGCGACTCCCCGTGCGCCCTGCCCTCGACCCGTTCGTGCAGTTCCATGGTGCCCTTGAACAGCAGGAACAGGCCGCCGAAGATGAGAATCAAGTCGCGCCCGGAGATTTCGAGCCCGAACACCGTGAACAACGGCGCGGTCAGCGTCACCACCCAGGCAATGCTTGCCAGCAGGCCCAGGCGCATCAGCATGGCCAGGGTCAGCCCAATGATGCGGGCGCGGTTCCGCTGCTCTGGCGGCAGTTTGTCGGCCAGAATGGCAATGAACACCAGGTTATCGATGCCCAGCACAATTTCAAGAATGATCAGCGTCGCCAGGCCCAGCCACGCGGTCGGGTCGGCCATCCAGTCAAAAATCATTTAGCGATCCAGAATTGGAAAAGTTGGGCGTGACGGCGCAACGGCGCCCAGCATGAAGAAACGATGTGGAAACGAGTGGGCTGTTGCGCTGCATTGCGCGCCCGGCGTAGTAGGGAACCAGCGGCTGCGCGGCAGGCCGGTGCGCACGGCGCGGCCGCCGGGGCGCCGCGCAGCAACACCGGCACGCCCGTGGCAGGCCCAGGAGGAGATCGCTTCGGAGGAGGCGCCGCGAATGCAGGATGCGCGGCGCGATGGTACTTGGAGGTTCTGTTGACATAAAAAGGGACGAATCATCGGCGGACGGTGACGTCGCCGCCGAAGCATCCCAAGCTGACTAAAGGCTGAATATTATCGCTATTCGACCCGACGCGACAGCGCAAGGCCCGCGGGCCAACCCGACTCGAGCCCCTACGAAAAGCGCTCGTGTACAGGAAGATCCCCGCATCACGCCTCATTCTTCGGCGACGAACGCACCGGTCTCCACCATCATGCGGCGATGGGCCTTGGCCAGCTGCAGGGCTTCGGGTCCGCGCAGCGTGGCCGCCGCGGACGCAAGCCACTGCACCACGACCATTGCACCGACCATCGAATCGAAGAATGCATCGCACTCTTTGCGAACGATGATGTTGCGGTCGGTCGACCGGGCCAGGGCGTTAAGGGGTACGTCGACGATGCCCAATGTCCAGGCCCCGGCCTCGCGGGCGCGGCGCGTCGCCGACACGGTGTCCTGGCTGCAGGGCACGAACGACGCCGCGATCACGACATCGGACTCCCCCACCGTGAACAAGTCCAGCCCGAACGCGCCGCCACGGTCATCGGCCAGCACCACGTGCGGGAAAGTGATGCGCAGCAGATAGTGCAGCCAGGTGATCACCGGGGTGCACGAACGGCGGCCAATCAGAGCGATGGTGCGGGCACGGACCATGCGAGCAACGGCTTCGTCGACCGCCTCGGCGTTGTCGGCAGTGAAGCAGCTTTGCAAGTTGCGCACCTCGGCGCGCAGCATGTTGTCGCGCGTGATGGGTGAACTCTGGGCCGCCAGGCGTTCGGCAAACATGCCCTGGCCGTGGCCGTCGCGCAGTTGCTGGGCAAAGCCATGGCGAAACGCGCGCCAGCCATCGAAGCCCAGTTCCTGGGCCAGCCGGATGAACGATGTACCAGAGCATCCCGACAACTCGCTCAGCTCTTCAAGCGTGCGCGTGGCCACCTGCGCGGGGTTCTGCAGCACCCAGGTGGCGGTGCGCCGCAGAACACGCGACAAATCGTCATAGCGTTCGCGCACCAGGCGGTCCAGCGGTGAGAGTCCGGATGTCATGGCATGGGTCCTCCGCCCGGCATCGTGATTTAGAAATGGAGAATTTACTCCAAAAATTTTGAAGTTGGAGTCAATCATCTAGGATTCCGCTTGAGCAATAACCAATCACTGCAAGGAACACAGGGAATGATTCCGCTCGTCGGATACACGGACAGGTTCTCGGCAGCGCCGGGCGAAAAGATTCACGTGAAAGTGTCCAGCAGCCTGGCCGCCCCATACCATGCCGACCTGGTGCGCATACGCAGCGCCGATCCGAACCCGGCGGGCCCGGGTATGCGCCTGGAGCCGATTCCATGCGACTTCGCCGGCCAATACCCTTCGCGGGCCCAGGCTGTCCATTCGGGATCCTGCGGCGTCATCGACGGCCGCACACTGACCCTGGGCCACGCCTGGACCGCGAGCGTGCGCGTGCAGCCCTGGCTGCTGGACGAAGGGCAGGCAGTTCTCAGTTTTGGCAAGGACCTGCAGCTGGAATTGCTGGTGTCGCGCCACGGCTGCGAACTACGCGTCGGCGGTGCTCGCTGCCGGGTGCAGGCCGGGATGATCGAACGCCAATGGTACGAGCTGCGGCTGGTGGCAGACGGCACCACGATGCGCATCATGCAGTTGCCGCTCGATCAGGCGTGCACGGCGGGCACGGCGCGAGCGGCACTCGCGGACAGCGGGCTCGCCGCCGCGGCCACGGCCGAAATTCAATTGGCCGAACCGATCACCCACCTGAGCGATGTGGTGCTGGCTGCCACGCCGGGCGCCCTGCCCGGGCAGTATGCCGCCCACTTCAATGGCCGGCTCGAGCACCCTTGCTTTCTCGCGGGCATCCATGATGCCGCAAAATTGCTGGACCCTGCCGCAATCGCGCGCCCGGCGCTGCTCGCATGGTGGGACTTCAGCCTGGACATCGACTCGCTTGCCATCACCGACCGCGGGCCCTATGGCTGGCATGGCGTCATGCGCAACCTGCCCACGCGCGGCGTCAGGGGCCCGTCCTGGACGGGCCACGCCATGCGCTGGAAAGATGCGCCCGACGAATACGCGGCCGTGCATTTCCATGCCGATGATCTTTACGATTGCGCATGGCAGGACGACTTCGTGATGGAAGTTCCGGCCGGCCTGGCGAGCGGCGTCTATGGAATCCGGCTGCGCGAACACCCCGGCACGGGCGGCGGCGCGGAAGACGTGATACCGGTTTTCATCCGGCGCGACCCCGCTGCCCCGGCCCCGCGCGTCGCGGTGGTGATGTCCACGTACACCTATCAGATCTACGCCAACTACGATCGCCACAATCATGACGACGCCTTCCGCGCGCGAGTCGCGCAATGGAACGCCTACCCGCACCATCCGGCCGAGAACAAGCAGTTCGGCCTTTCATGCTATGACCATCATGCCGATGGCAGCGGCGTCGCATTTTCTTCCGCGAAACGGCCGATACTGACCATGCGTCCCGGCGCGCTCGCCTACGTCGATCAAAGGGGTTCGGGCATACGTCATTTCTCGGCCGACATGCATCTGTTGTCCTGGATGGACGCGAAGGGCATCGACTACGACGTGATCACGGACGACTATATCGAACACGCCGGCCTTGCCGCGCTCGAACCGTATGCCGTCGTGCTCACGGGCTCGCATCCCGAATACCAGACCCTGGCCACCCTGAACGCATCGTGATTATGTGGCGCATGGCGGACGGCTCATCTACCTGGGGGGCAACGGGTTCTATTGGCGCATTGCGCGTAGCGACAAAGTTCCGGGAATGCTCGAAGTGCGCCGCGCTGAAAACGGCGTGCGTTCCTGGGTGGCGCCACCGGGCGAGTACTACCACGCGCTCGACGGCTGTTACGGCGGGCTGTGGCGCAACCAGGGAAGAGCCCCACAGGCCCTGGTGGGCATCGGTTTCTGCGCGCAAGGCAAGTTCGAGGGGTCTTACTACCGGCGCCTGCCGGCGTCCTATGACCCGCAATTCGCCTGGCTCTTCAAGGGAGTCGAGTCCGAGGAGATTCTGGGCGATTTCGGCTTTTCCGGCGGGGGCGCGGCCGGTTTCGAACTGGATCGGGCCGAGCCGCTGCTGGGTACGCCGGCCAACACCACCATACTCTGCCGTTCGGAAGGGCATTCGTCGACTTTCGGCGCAACACTCGAAGAGCTGATTGCGCCGCCCGCCTATAAACAAGGCGACAAGGCCGCCGCCCTGGTGCGGGCCGAGATCGTCTATTACGAGAACGCGCGCGGCGGCGCCGTGTTCTCGGTGGGCTCGATCACGTTCTGCGGCAGCCTGCCTTGGAACAATTACGACAACAGCATTTCCACTCTGTTGAAGAACGCGGTGGATCATCTTTGTGCGACGCCCGCCCGGTCAGACCCCGCCTTTCGGCTTCGGGCGTCCTGAGCCGGCCAGCCCACGCGTATCCCGACACACGCCACGACACGGAACCAGCCCCTATGTTCGATGAATCCACCTACCCCCGATCCCACGCGCTTTACCAGCAGGCCAGGCAGGTGCTGCCGGGCGGGAACACGCGCACGACGGTATTCCAGAAGCCCTACCCCCTGTACGCGTCGAAGGGCCTGGGTTGCTACATCTGGGACGAAGACGGCAACAAGCGCATCGATTGCATCAACAACTTCACGGCCATGATTCACGGCCATGCGCATCCGCACATTACTCAGGCCGTGACCCGGCAACTGGGCCGCGGCACGTGCTTTGGCATGCCCACCGAGTCCGAGGTGCTGCTGGCTGCGGAACTGACGCGACGGATCGAAGGGGCCGACCAGGTGCGCTTCACGAATTCGGGTACCGAGGCGGTAATGATGGCCATCAAGGCCGCTCGCGCGTACACGGGCCGGCCCAAGATCGCCAAGGTTGAAGGCGCATATCACGGCAGCTACGACTACGCCGAGATAAGCCTGGATTCCACGCCCGAACAGTGGGGCGCAGAAACGCCTGCATCGGTACCGTATGCGCATGGCACGCCCGCCACGGTGCTGAGCGACGTGGTGATCCTGCCATTCAATGATCCCGCGAAGGCCGCCGCGCTGATCGCTGAACATGCCGACGAACTGGCCGCCATTCTGCTGGATCCGCTGCCCAATCGGGTGGGGCTGATTCCCGCGACGCCGGCATATCTCGAGGCCTTGACCGAAGGCGCGCGCAAGGCGGGCGCGCTGGTGATCCTGGACGAAGTGATCTCTTTCCGCCTGGCCTACGGCGGCGCCCAATCCGTCTTCGGAATCCAGCCCGACCTGACGACACTGGGCAAGATCATCGGCGGCGGCTTTCCGGTCGGCGCCGTGGCGGGCCGGCGCGAGGTCATGGCGGTGTTCGACCCCACGCGCGGCAAGCCGGCACTGCCTCACGGCGGCACCTTCACCGCCAACCCTATCACCATGCATGCGGGCCTGGCTGCCCTGGAAAAGCTCGATCACGCCTGCTTCCGGCATCTGGACGAAATCGGCGACCAAGTCAGGGCGGGCATCAACCAGTCATTGCGCCGGCTGGGTCTGCCCGGCCAGGCGGTGGGCATGGGCTCGCTCGTGAAGGTGCATTTCACCGATGGTGAACCCACCAACTATCGCAGCGTCTACCCCGGCCCTGCCGAATCAGCCAGGCTGCAGCGATTCAACGATGCCTTGCTGGCCAACGGCGTACTCGCGTCGGGCTATGGCCTGATGGCGCTGTCCAGTCCCATGAACGATGACGACGTGGCCCAGATCCTGGACGCCGTCGACCGCGCCCTGGTCCAGGCCGGGAGTGCGCCATGACTGGCCCGATGCCGGCGCCCCGGCTGATGGAAGAAATCGACCGCATGGCAGGCGCGGTCGACCAGTTGTTCGCCTCCATCGCCAACGCCTCGCGCGATGGAGATGGCATTACCCGCTCGGCGTACGGAGCCCAGGAAACCGAAGCCGGCAGGCTGCTGGCCGACTTCGCAAGGTCGGAGCAGCTGGAAGCCGGCACCGACCACGTAGGCAACTTCCGCTACGACCTGCCGGGCCACGACAACGAGCGGCTGGTGGTCATGGGGTCCCATCTTGATTCTGTGCCGCTGGGCGGCAATTTCGATGGCCTGGCAGGCGTCGTCGCCGGCGTGGTGGTGCAGGCGGCCTGCCGTCGCGCCGGCGTCACCCCGCCGCGTGGACTGCGCACCTATGGCTTCCGGGGCGAAGAAAGCCCCTGGTTCGGCACCGCCTACCTGGGCAGCAAGCTCGCGCTGGGCCTGCTTGCCAATGACGCCCTGCAAAGCATGGTTCATGTCCACAACGGGCGCTCACTGGCCGACCACCTGCACGATATCGGCGCGGCCGCCGACGATCGGACCATACAGGCCCGCAAGCTGCACCCCCGCCAGGTTCACGCCTATCTGGAACTGCATATCGAACAGGGGCCGGTGCTCGAAGCCATGGGGGTGCCCATCGGCATCGCAACCGCGGTACGAGGAAATATCCGCCACCCCTACGCGAAGTGCCTGGGCGCCTACAGCCATTCTTCGGCAAGTCCGCGACATCTGCGCGGCGACGCGGTCACCGCCACTTCCAGGCTGGTGGTGCACGCCGACGAACGGTGGCGCGACTTGATCGACCAGGGCGGCAACGACGATGTGATCGCCAATTTCGGCATCTTCTGCACCAACCCCAAAGAACATGCCATGACCAAGGTGCCCGGCGAAGTCGGGTTCAGCTTCGTGCTGGCCGCGACGCGCAACGAGGTGCTGGAACGCCTTTACGACGACATCATGGCGCAGGCTCGCGCCATCGAGGCTGCGTGCCGCGTGAAGTTCGACTTCGGCCAGAAGGTAGGCACGCGCGCCGTGGCGCTCGACGATGCATTGATGCGCAGCGCCGAACACGCCGCGCAGTCGCTTGGGCTGGCCAGCCACCGCATGCCCACCGTGGGACATGATGCGGCCATGTTTGCGCAGCTGGGCATTCCGTCTGCGATGATCCTGGTGCGCAACCAGCACGGCAGTCACAACACGCAGGAGTCGATGGAAACCGCCGACTTCATCGAAGCCTGCAAATGCCTGGCGCTTTGCGCCTTGCAGGAATGATCAGTACAGATTGTTCGAACCGATTCAGCAGTACTCCTCGCGGTGGCAATAACAAACAGGAAAACTACCATGCTCCATTCTGCTCGACTCCGCTCTTCCCTGATTATGCGCTGCGTTGGCGCCGCCCTGGTTGCCCTTGGCTGTGCCGGCACAGCGCTGGCGGCCTACCCCGAAAAACCGGTCAACCTCGTGGTCGGGTTTGCGCCCGGCGGCACCACGGACGTCGCGGCGCGCATCGTTGCCAGCGAACTCAGCAATAAGCTGAACCGTTCATTCGTGGTCGAGAACAAGCCTGGCGCCGGCAGCAACCTCGCGGCCTCTTACGTGGCCAAGGCGCCAGCCGATGGCTACACCCTGTTCGTCATCCCGGTCACGCTGGCCATCAACCAGACGCTGTACAAGAACCTGGATTTCCACGTCGTCAAGGACTTCAAGCCGGTAGCGAGATTCATCCAATCGCCCAACCTGCTCGTCGTGAACCCGTCGTTGCCGGTGAACAACGTGCAGGAACTGGTGGCCTATGCCAAGAAAAACCCGGGCAAACTCGCCTTCGCTTCGGCGGGCACCGGCGGCTCTACGCATATGGCGGGCGAACTCTTCAAGCTGCAAGCCGGCATCGATATGCTTCACGTGCCGTACAAGGGCAGCGCGCCGGCCATGACAGACCTGATAGGCGGCCAGGTTCAACTGAGTTTCGACAACATGCCGTCGGCATGGCCGCACGTGCAGAGCGGCAAGTTGCGGGCGCTGGCCGTCACCACGGCTGATCGCTCCAAGAGCGCCCCCGATGTGCCCACCATGAAAGAGTCGGGCTTTCCTGACTTCAACGTGTCGGCCTGGTTCGGGCTGGTCGCCCCCGCGGGCACGCCCGACGAGGTCATCGCCACGCTGAATTCGGCCATTGGCGAAGTGCTGGCCATGCCCTCGGTCATCCAGCGCTTCGAAGGCCTGGGCGCGGTGCCCGCCCCCATGTCGCCCGAGGCGTTCGGCGAATTCCTCGCGGCCGAGGTCGATACCTGGGGCAAGGTCGTGAAGGCGTCCGGCGCCAGCAGCGCTGACTGAGCTCCCCCTACCGCCCGGCGCCCCCTTCGCAAGGCCGGCATCGGGCGGCTCCATTGCGCCTTGCCTGTCCCCCATCGAGAACACCATGATCCCCTCCGTGTTGCGCCCGCCCGAAGATGAACTGCCCGAATGGGTCCTGCAGCAGGCCAGGGCATCGGGCCTGGACCTGGTGGCGCAACACCACGCGAAAGAGCTCATCGAAGCCACCCGCATTACGCGCGCGCATCTGGCGGAGCTCGGCGCCGAGCTGCAGGCCGCGGACGACGCGCAGAAGCCCGGCTGGCCCCTGTCATGACAGGCCACCCACTGGCGGGACTATCGCTTGCCGACGCCGCCGGCATGATCCGCTCGCAAGCGCTTGCGCCTGCCGATTACGTCCAGGCGCTGCTGAGCCATATTTCGGCGCACGACCCGCAGCTGCATGCCTTCGTGTCGCTCACGGCTGACCTCGCCATTGAGCAGGCCGAGGAGGCCGGGCGGGAGATTCGCGCCGGCAATTGGAAAGGGCCGATGCACGGCGTTCCATACGGTCTGAAAGACATCATCGACTACCGGGGTCCGCACCACCGCGCAGTCTCGCCTGCTCGACGGACACATCGCCTCGCGCGACGCCGGGGTGGTCAAGCGGCTGAAGGCGCAAGGCGCCGTGCTACTGGGAAAGCTCGCCACCGATGAATTCGCCTGCGGCGGACACCCTTCGGACAGCGCATGGGCCATGCCCGTGAACCCGTGGAATGCCGATTACATTACGGCCGGGTCGTCCAGCGGCAGCGCGGTGGCGGTGGCGGCCTGCATGCTGCCCGCCTCGCTGGGCACCGATACGGCAGGCTCGATACGCAACCCCGCCGCCCGCTGCGGGCTGGTGGGCATGAAACCGACCTACGGGCGCGTCAGCCGCGCGGGAGTGATTCCGCTGGCGCCAAGCATGGATCACGTCGGCCCCATGACCCGCACGGTGCGGGATAACGCGCTGGTGCTGCAGGCGATTGCAGGCCCCGACCCGGATGACCCCGCCACGCTGGGGCAACCCCGGCCCGACTTCCTGGAATATTCCTCGCACCTGCAGGGCGTCAAGGTTGCCGTGGCTCGGAATGTCTATACCGAGAACCCGGGGTGCGATCCCGAACACGCCGCAGGCATCGAAACCCTGGTATCGGTATTGAAAGACGCCGGCGCAAGCGTTCACGAAGTACGGATCGATGCGCTGGACCATTACAACCGCCTTTCGCGGCTGCTGCTCAGCGTCGAAGCCTATGCCGCCCATGAGCATTTATTGAAGTCGACGCCGGGGCGCTATGGCAGCCGGTGCCTGGCCCGCCTGCTGCAGGGCGCCCTGCTGTCCGCTGCCGACTACGCCAGGCTGCAGCAACTCAGGCACCGCTACGTCCGCGAAATCGACGCGCTGCTGGAACCCGCCGATCTGTTGGTGACCGCGTCGGAATACGACGCCACGCCACGCGTGGATGACCACGCTGGGTTCCTGGCCACCTACCATCGCCAGGCGCGCATGCCTTTCAACATGAGCGGACATCCGGCGCTCGTCCTGCCCACCGGTTTCTCGCGCACGACGGGCATGCCCCTTTCCGCGCAGATCATCGGCAGGCGCTTTGCAGAGGCGTCGATTTATCAAGCCGCCGCCATCTTCGAGGCCCGGCACCCCTGGCACGATGCCTATCGCCGCATGCTGACGCCGCTCTAGGCGCTCGCCGGCGCCCTCGCCTGTACTCTTCCGTAATGCAGGCTTGACCGTCACGTTCTTCTTGATAGAATACGATTCTGTTAGACGAAACAATTCGCCCCTCATGAATGCCCGCTTCAAGGAGCCCGCGTGAAACCCGGATACGGATCGCATCTGCGCGCGAACGGCATACGCCAGCACTATCTGCATTTTCCTGGCCCCGGCCCCAGCGTACTGATCGTGCCGGGAATCGTCAGTCCGGCGGCGCTGTGGCAGCATGTCGGGCAATGGCTCGCCGGTCGCTATGACTGCTACATCCTCGACGTCCGCGGCCGGGGCCTGTCCGAATCCGGCGCCCATCTCGATTACGGGGTAGACGCCTGCGCGCAGGACGTCATCGCGTTCATCGCGCAGGCCGGGCTGGCATCACCCATCGTCATCGGTCATTCCATGGGCGGCCGGATCGCGCTGCGCGCGGCCGCGCTGGCGCCTGGGAAAATAGGCTCGATCGTGCTGGTCGACCCGCCCACCAGCGGCCCTGGCCGCAGGCCTTATCCCGTACCCAAGGCGCGAACGCTGGGTCTGCTGCGTGCCGCGCATCGCGGCGAAGCGCTCGAAGCCATTCGGCAAAGCAGTGCCGCGCCGTGGCCAGAACCCCTTCAGCAGCTGCGCGCCCAATGGCTCAGCACGTGCGACGAACGCGCCGTGCACGTTACGTACGACGATTTCCACGAGCGGGACATGTTTGCCGACCTGGCACGCACGACCGAACCCATAGCGTTGCTCTGCGCGGGCAAGGGCGATGTGGTGTCCGATGCAGACCTGGTTGAAATGCGGCAGTCGCGGCCGGACATGGCAGTGACGCGCCTGCCGGATGTCGGCCACCAGATGCAGGCAGAGAGTTTCGACGTATTCATACAGGCGCTGGACGGAATTCTCACCGCCCCACCGCAGGACATCGAGAGGCACCGCAATTGAAAACCGACGCCGAAGTACTGGACCTGTTCATAGAAGAACTGAAACTCTGCCGGGTCACCCCGGACGAGACTGTCGTCGTGCTGACGGCCGACGACGAATGGCAAGAGAACGCGAACGCATTCATGGCTGCCGCCCAGAGCCTGGGCGCCACGACGTTCAACCTGAACGTACGGCGCGGACAGAAGAATGCCGTAGGCGTGCAGGGCAGGCATCCGCTGGTGGGCAATGAGCTGGCCATGCGCACGCTGAAATCCGCGCACCTGGTCATCGACATGGTGGGCCTGTTGTTTTCGCGCGAGCAAGCTGAAATCCAGGCGGCCGGCGTGCGCATCCTGCGAGTGATGGAACCGTTCCATGTACTGAAGCAGATGTTTCCCACCGAAGACCTGCGGCGGCGCGTCGAGCACGCCAAGGGGATGCTCGAACAGGCCCGGGAACTGCGGTTCACGTCCGACGCCGGAACCGATGTCACGTATCAGCTGGGCCAGTATCCGGTGATCTCCGAGTATGGATACACGTATGAGCCCGGTCGCTGGGATCACTTCCCATCAGGCTTTGCTTTTACCCAGGGCAACGACGGCGGAGTGAACGGCACCGTGGTGCTGCAGCCCGGCGACATTCTGTGCGCGTTCAAGCGCTACGTGGAATCCCCCGTCACCCTGAAGATCAAAGATGGCTACGTTGTCGATATCTCCGGGGCTGGTGTCGATGCGGCCCTGATCGACAGCTACATCAAGAGCTTCAACGATGACCGTGCCTACGCGATCTCGCACATTGGCTGGGGGCTCAATGAAAAAGCGCGCTGGTATCAGTTCGCCGTGACGCGCCAGTTGCAGTCCGAACATGTCATGAATGCGCTGTCGTTCTACGGCAACGTGCTGTTCTCGCTCGGGCCCAACCTGGAAGTGGGCGGCGACAACGATACGGCCTGCCACCTGGACCTGCCCATGCGCCTGTGCAATCTATGGCTGGACGGCACGCAGATACTGCAGAACGGAGAAGTGATCCACCCCGCCATGCGCGTCGAACGCCACGCCTGATGCAGGCGGGGCCGCGTCGCTCTAGGCGGCGTTCCGGCCCGCCGCCTCCCAGGCTTCGAACAATGACGTATCGCCGCCCAGCCTGCGCGTAAGGTCGGCGGCGGCCGCCAGCAAGCTGGCGGACATCGCGGGTATCAGGTCGGCGGAAAAGCGGGCCGCCGGACCTGAAAGCGCCAACGCGCCCCGCAGGCGTTTCTGGGGCCCGAACACCGGCGCGGCTATCGCGGCGATGTCGGGCTCGCGCTCGCCTATGGTGATGATGTAGGGCTGCACCGGTGGCTGCGCCTCGGGCGACGTGGCCGCGTCAAAGGCAATCAGCACGCGCCCCGCCGCGCCCTTGTCGAGCGGCACGAGATCGCCGGTACGGATGTGGTCGCGGATGGAGCGCGGTGAATCGACCCGGAACAGGCAGACCCGGTGGCCGCCCTCGCGCGTGAAAAACGACGCGCCCTCTTCGGTTTCCTGCACCAGTCTGCGCAGGATCGGCGGCACGTGGTCGTCCAGGCGCAGGGCTGCCTGATAAAGACCGCCCCAATGCAGCAGCATCGAGCCCAGCTGATAGGTCCCGTCGTCCAGGCGCACGATGCAGTGCTCTTGAACCAACGTCGACAACAGCCGCAGGATGGTGCTTTTGTACATCCCCGTCCTGCGCGCGAGCTCGTTCAAGGACAACGAACTGTCGCCCGCCTGGAACGCGTTCAGGACGGCGATAGCGCGCTCTACCGCGGCCACTCCCCCGCCCGATTTCGTATCGCTATCCGGTGCTTCCGACATTTTTGTCTCGGTCTGGTGCTTTTACTAGTTGACATTGTAGCGTACTGCTCTACAGAATAGCGTTCCTACGAACAGAACGCAGCTGAAGTCATGCTGCCCAACGGTTTCCTTCCTTTTTCATAAAACACAGGGGTTACACAAATGCTGAACGTCAAATGGAAGAGCCTTGCCGCCGCGCTTGTCTGCGGGCTGGGCGTTGTCGGCGGGGCTCAGGCCCAGTCTTATCCGAGCACGCCCATCACCCTGGTCGCCCCCTACCCTCCGGGTGGCGCAACCGATCTCTACGCCCGATCCGTCGCGGCCGGCCTGGAAGCACTGGGGCAACCCGTTGTCGTTGAAAACCGCGCAGGCGCATCGGGCATCATCGGGGCCGACTACGCCTCGCGCGCCGAACCCGACGGCCACACCATGCTTATCGGTGCGTCGTCGATGTTCTCCGTGCTGCCCCTGCTCAGCGATCGCATGAACAAGGTCTACGAGAAGATCGAACCGGTGTCGCTGCTCGGCTTCAACCCGTCGTATGTGGTGGTGCCCGCGACGCTACCGGTGAACTCCATCCAGGAACTGATCGCGTACCTGAAGGCCAACCCGGGCAAGTTCGGCTACGGTTCGGCGGGTGCAGGCACGTCGCAGCACGTTTTCATGGAACTGTTTAAGCAGCGCGCCGGCGTCGACGTGTTCCCCGTGCAGTACAAGGGCAGCGGCCCCATGGTCATCGACCTGATAGCCGACCGCGTGGTAATGGCCATCGAACAGGGCCCCGCCGTGCTGTCGCACATCAAGGCCGGAAAACTGAAGGCGCTGGCCGTTACCACCTCCAAGCGGTCCGAAGCCATGCCCGACGTGCCCACCCTGGCCGAGACCGTGCTGCCCGGCTTCGAAGCCGTGACCTGGTTCGCGCTCTACGGCCCGAAGGGCATGCCGAAAGAGGTGATCGACAAGGTAGTGCCGCAGGTCGCCAAGACCATGGCCTCGAAGGACGTCAAAGCCCGCCTGGGCGCCGTGGGCGTTGAACCCACGTCCAGCACGCCGGAGGAAGTCGCCCAACGCCAGGCTGCTGAAACCGCCATGTGGAAAGACGTGATCACCCGTTCGAACATCTCGCTCGAAAACTGAAGCACCAGGCCTGGTCATGCACTCGACGCCCCCTCTTTCACTCAGCAAGGAACCGCGTGCCGATTACCTGGAGAAGGTCACCGGCACCGCGGTCTATGCTAGCGACATCACGGTGCCCAACATGCTGCACGGGAAGATCCTGCGCAGCACAGTGCCGCACGCCCGTATCGTCAGCATCGATACCAGCGCGGCGCTGGCCATGCCGGGAGTGGTAGCCATTCTCACCGGCGACGATCTCAAAGATCTGCCGGGCACGGAAATCCGCTGGGGTCTTTCGCTGCGTGACCGGCCTGTCATTGCGCTGGAAAAAGTCCGTTACGTCGGCGACCCTGTCGCCGCCGTGGCGGCGGTAGACGAGGCCACTGCCGAAGCAGCGGTCAATGCCATCCATGTCACGTATGAGCCGCTGCCCTATGCAACGACGGCGCAAGAGGCGCTTGCCGAAGGCGCTGCGCTGGTCCATGACGACATGGATGTCCTGAAAGACTATTACTTCAGGGGTCATTGCACCCCAGTCGCGGGCACCAACCAGTTCCAGCAATGGAACTACGAAAGCGGGGACGTCGACGGCGCATTCCAGGGCGACGTGAAGATCTTCGAAGATACCTTCACCTTCCCTATGGTTTTTCACTACGCCATGGAACCGCACGTCTGCATTGCGCACTGGACACCCAAATCGCTGGAAATCTGGAGCGGCGGCCAGACTCCCACCGCCATCCAGCGAGTGTGCTCCGAAATCCTTGGCGTACCGCTGGCGTGCGTGCGCGTGCACTCGCCGTATGTGGGCGGCGGCTTCGGCGGCAAGGCATCAGTCAAGATCGACCCCCTGGTGGCGGCTCTGTCTTGGAAGGCCCGCGCGCCGGTACGGGTCTGCCTGACGATCGCCGAATCGATGCTTACCTGTCGCCGCCTCGACGCCGAGATCACACTCAAAACCGCGGTCGATCCCCAGGGCCAGATCGTGGCCAAGTCGATACGCGCCGTGTTGAACGGCGGCGCCTACGCCGACACGGGGCCGGCCATTGCCGTCAAGGCTGCCATACGCGCCATCGGCCCGTACCACATTCCGAACCTCAAGCTCGAAGCGATTGGCGTATATACCAACACCGTGCCGGGCGCGGCATTCCGGTCGATAGGCGGTCCGCAGGCCGTATGGGCCACCGAATCCCAGATGGACATCATTGCGGACGCACTCGGCATCGATCCGGTCGAGCTGCGCATGCGCAACCTGGCCGAGAAAGGCCAGACCATCAAGCATGACCTTCGGCCCATCGACGTCGACATGCGCCGCTCGTTGCGGGCCGCGCTCGACACGCTGGAACAATTGCCCGAACCGCGCCACGAAGGGCGCCGTGCGGTGGGCGTGGCCGTTGGCGCCACCGACCCAGGCATCATGCCCATAGGCGGCGCCATCGTGCGCTTGCGCGCCGACGGTTCGGTCAGCGTATCGGCCAATACGGTCGAAATCGGGCAAGGCAGCCGGGGCGTGCTGCGCATCGTCGCGGCCAAGGTACTGAACCAGCCGCTCGCAAAGATCGCCGTGGCGGAACCCGACACACTGCAGGCCCCGTACGACTGGGGCACCGGCGCCAGCCGGTCTACCGTCATCATCGGCCTGGCTGTGCAGCTGGCCTGTGAAGACATTCTGCAGCAGGTGCGCGACACCGCCGCGCAAGTGCTGGGCGGCTCGCCGGCCGATTACCAACTGGTGGAGAACGCGGTGGCGGGCCCGGACGGCTCGCTGGAACTGATCGAACTGCTGCGCCGCTTCAACGGCATGGCCGCGGGCGAATTCCTGGGAGTGGGCCGCGTCAACCCCAATACCAAGAACAGCCAGTTCAAACTGCAGCCGCTGTTCTGGGAAACCGGCGCGGGAGCCTTTGAAATCGGTCTCGACGAAGACACCGGCGCCATCCAGGTGCTGCGCGTGGGCGGCGCGGCAGACCTGGGTCGCGTCATCAACCCCAAGGCCGCCGAAGGCCAGGACGAAGGCGCCATGGTGATGGCGCTGGGGCATACGCTGACTGAAGAATACCTCTATGAAGACGGGCAAGTCGTCAACGGCACACTGTTCGACTACAAGGTGCCCACCATTGATGAAGTTCCGCACCACGTCGGCACCGCGCTGATCGAAAGCGGCGACGGCCCTGGCCCGTTTGGCGCACGCGGCGGCGGCGAAGGAGCGATTCTTCCCGCTGCACCTGCAATCGCCAACGCCCTGTTCAAGGGATGGGGCATCCGGGTGAAACAGCTGCCACTCACGCCGGAGCGCGTCTGGCGCGCGCTACGCGACAAAAACTCAACGAACCGATAACACGACGCCATGGATTTCAGAATCGACGCATTGCTCCCGGCCACCGCTGCGCAGTTGTGGGCCATTTTCTTCGACGTCAAGCGCGTCGCCTCGCTCATACCCGGTTGCGAGAACGTGGTCGAGGTCGAGAAGCTCAAGGAATTCTCGGCGGTCATGCGGCAAAAAATCGGCCCCTTCAAGCTCGAGGTGCCCACCGTCATCCACATCACTTCTCATGATGTTGAACGGCAGGTGGCCCTCAAGGCCATGGGCAGCGACAAGGCCACCGGCACCACCATAGACGTGGGCATGGTGGTCAACCTGGAAGAACTGCGCCAGGGCGACAGCGTCATGTGCAAGCTGGACGTCAGTGCCAGCATGCAGGTGGCTGGCCGGCTGGCGTCCCTGGGCTACCCCATCGTGCGCAAACGATCCGAGCAGCTGTTCGCCGAGTTCGAACAGCGCCTGCGCAACGAGCTGGCGAACGTGGGCGGGCCGCGGGCGCTGGCCGCAGCGCCTGAGGCCAACGCATCGACGCCCGCCGTGGCGACGCCCGGCGTGACGACGCCCGAACCTTTGGGTGGCGCGGCGCAGTCGGTCGCGGGCATACCGGCCGGCGCACCGGCGCAACCGGGCCAGCCTGCAGCCCACCCCCAGCCTGCCGCATCGCCGCAAGCGGTCTACGGTCACGTGCCGCCCCCCGAGCCCGCGCGCAAGAGCGGCGCCACCGAACTCGTTTTCCTGTGGCCCCGGCTGGGAATCAACGTGGCCGTTGCCGTGGGGGTGGCCCACGGCGCCGTCGCGCTGGGCCAATCGCCCTGGTGGTGGTTGGCCGCGCCGCTTCTGGGCGTGGCGGCCAGCCTGGGCAAGCGAGGTGCCTGATGCGCCCTGAAAGGTTTTTCCTGCACCGCCCCGAAAGCCTCGAAGAAGCGCTGGCGCTCAAGTCGGAACACGGCGACTCTGCCACCTTCCATGCCGGCGGAACCGAGCTGCTGATCGCGCTGAAAGCCCATGTGCTGCGGTATCAGCATGTCATCGACCTGAAGCGCATAAAGGAACTGAACGGCGTACGGCGGGCGAGCGATGACTCCATCGTCATCGGAGCCCTGACCTCGCATGACACGATCGCCAACGATCCCATCGTGCGCGCCTGCCTGCCGGGTTATGCCGAACTGAGCGAAAACGTGGCGAATATCCGCGTGCGCATTGCCGGCACGCTGGGCGGCGTGCTGTGTTTCGGCGAACCGCATGCCGACGCCCCGACCATGCTTTCCGCGCTGGACGCCTGGCTGGTCCTGGCGGGGCCCGACGGCACGCGTGAAATCCCATCCCGCGACTTCCATCTCGGCGAGTTCACCACTGCGCGGGGCGAAGACGAGATCCTTGTTTCCATCAACATCGCCCCGCAGTCTGCAGGCACGCGGTCCGCCTATCGCGCCTTCGGCCATACCGAGCGTCCGGCGGTGGGCGTTGCGGCGGTCTGGTCTACCGACAACCCGCAGCGCCTGCAGCTGTGGGCGGGCGCAATTTCGTCCAGGCCGGTCAGGCTCGAGCGCGCTGAAGAGGCCGCCGGCGCCCTCACCGGCGTACACGACGCGGCACAGGTGTGGAGCCACCTTCAGGCAGCCGTTGCGGCGGATGCCGAAGGCATCGAGGCCCACGACGATCTGCACGGCGCCGCCGACTACAAACGCCATCTCGTTTCGGTGCTTGCCGAACGGGCTATCAAAGCATGCATATCATGAGCCAGAATTCTCAAGAAGTTCCCCTGATGCGCGTGGACTTCAAGCTCAATGGCGCACCCGCTTCCGTCGAAGTCGAGCCGCGCGAGATGCTGATCGACGTGCTGCGCGACCGTCTGCAGCTGAAAGGCACGAAACGGTCCTGCGATGTGCAGGTGTGCGGCGCGTGCACGGTTCTCGTGGATGGCAAACCCACCTCCAGCTGCACGACATTGTGCGCCGACGCCCACGAACGCGAAGTCACCACCATCGAGGGCCTGGCCAATGGCAAGCAGCTGCATCCGGTGCAACGCGCGTTCATCGCCCACGGCGCCCTGCAATGCGGTTTCTGCACGCCCGGCATGATCCTGGCCGTGAAATCCATGCTTGAACGCCACGCGCAGCCGTCCGAAGACACTGTGCGCCACTACCTGCGCGGCAACATCTGCCGCTGCACCGGGTACGTGAAGATTCTCGAGGCCATCATGGACCTCATCCATAACCCATCCAAGTATCAATAGAGGTACCCATGTCTGATTCCAGAAGTACTCAAGGGCGCCGCCACGTGCTTATCGCGGGCGCGGGAATGGGAGGGCTTACCCTGGCCCTGGCCCTGCTCAAGAAGGGCTTTGACGTCGACGTCTACGAGCAATCGCCAGAACTTCGCGAAGTGGGCGCCGGCCTGTGGATCTCGGCGAACGGTTCGAAGGTCATGAATGCACTGGGCCTGTCCGAGTCGCTGCAGAAGATCAATCTGCCGCCCCGCGACCGGCTGATCCGCTACTGGAAAACCGGCGAATCGAAATCCGTGGTTCCTTCCAACGCCTCGCCCAAGGCCGACCACACGCTGGTTCAGGTGCTGCGTGCGGAACTGCAGCGCGTACTGTATGAGGCCGTCATCAGCATCAAGCCCGGCGCGGTTCATTTCGGCATGCGGACCACCGGCGCCGAAACCGTCGAAGGACGCGCCCGGCTGCTGCTGGACGATGGGCAGTTCGTCGAGGGCGACGTCGTGGTGGGCTGCGACGGCGCGCACTCGCGCGTGCGCCAATCGCTGTTCGGCCCCGCACCGAGCCGTTACACCGATGCGCTGGCCTGGCGTGGCCTTACTCCCATCAGCAAGCTCAAGCCGCAACACCGCGAACCGCTGGCGTCGACCTGGGTGGGCCCCACCGCCCACGTCACCACGTACCCGGTACAGCGCAACGGCGAAATGTTCGTCAGCTTCTCGGCGCAAGTCGACAGCGATACGTGGCATACCGAGTCGTGGTCCGAGAAGGGCGAACTGGCCGATGCGCTCAAAGACTTCGAAGGCTGGCATCAGGACATCCTCGATCTCTTCATCGGATCCGAGAACCTGTTCCGCTGGGGCTTGTTCGTACGCGACCCGCTCGACGCATGGTCCCAGGGCCAAGTCACGCTGGTCGGCGACGCCTGCCACTCGATGACCCCATATCTGGGCATGGGCGTGAACATGACCATGGAAGACGCCTACGTCCTGGCCCGTTGCCTCGAGGCCGGCGGAGACGACATTCCGGCAGCCCTGCAACGCTATGACCGCGCGCGCATCGAGCGCGCCAATCGCACCAAGGCAGAATCATTGAAGATGTTGAAGATATTCCACAGCCCGGCATTGAACGAACCCGAAACGGCATGGCCGTATATCGAACAGAACTGGTCCACCGCTGCCGTGCGCGAGCGATACGACTGGCTGCTGCAGTACGACGCCACCACGGTGGAGATCTGACGCCATGACCCAAGTCCAGACGAAGCGTCCGCGGCCGTGGGACGGAATCATTCCCGAGAGCGAGATCGCCATCTATCAGAAAGCCGGCTGGGGCGCCCCCGCCGGTATCGGCCGCCGCCCCGCGCTGCTGGTCATCGACGTGCAGTACCGTTCGATGGGCTACGAGCCCAAGCCTGTCGAACAGGCCATCGAAACCATGCCCACCAGCTGCGGCGAACACGGCTGGCGCGCGGTGCCGCATATTGCCAAGCTGCTGCGCGCTTTCCATGACATGGGCGCGCCGGTCATCTACCCCTACGTGGCGCCGAAGCAGTCGCATGATCGCGGCCAGTTCGAAGCCAAGGTTCCCAATGTGATGGCCGTGTCCGCCTCGGACTACGACTTCGTGAAAGAAGTCAGCCCCCAGGAAGGCGATATCCGCATTCCGAAGTACCAGGCCAGCGCCTTCCACGGCACCGGTCTGGCCAGTTACCTGGTGGGTCGCGGCATCGACACCGTGGTCGTCACCGGCTGCACCACCAGCGGTTGCGTAAGGGCCAGCGTGGTGGACGCTTGCGCACTGAATTACAAAGTCGTGGTGCCGCAAGACGCGGTCTACGACCGTTCGCAGGTGTCGCACGCGGTGAATCTGTTCGACATGGCAAGCAAATACGCCGACGTCATGCCGACCGACGATCTGGTGCAGTTGCTGCGCGACATCAAGTAGTACGACGAGCGGGGAATAGTCCCCGCCCGCCTCATCACCGGCCGGACTGCGTCCATGCCCACTGGGGCAATCATGGCCGCCGGTGCCAGGAATCTTCGTAGTACGCGGCCGCTACAGTCCAGAAACGGCTTCGAAGCGAAGCCCCAAAGAAAAGCGCCAAAGAAAAGCGCCACCCAAAGGTGGCGCTTTTCTTACCGCTGTATTCGTGGTGGGTCGTGCGCGACTCGAACGCGCGACCAACGGATTAAAAGTCCGCTGCTCTACCAACTGAGCTAACGACCCGACCGAAGCGCGAAATTATGACGCACATCGGCCGGGTTGTCAAAATCGCCTTACCAGGCGGCCACCACGGCGCCCTTGAACTTCTCGGCGATGAAAGCCTTGACCACGGGGCTCTGATAGATGCTGACAAGCTTCTGCAGGTCGGCGCGGCCCTGGTCCTGCTCACGGATGGCCAGCACATTGGCATACGGCGATTCCGAGGATTCGCGTGCGATCGCGTCGGTGTTCGGATCCAAACCCGCTTCAAGCGCAAAGTTCGTATTCACGGCCGACGCGTCGGTGTCGTCCAGCGATCGGGGCAACTGCGCGGCGTCCAGTTCCACAAAGCGCAGCTTGCGAGGGTTCTCGACAATATCGATGGGCGTGGCTTTCAGGCCCGCGTCGGGGTTCAACTTGATCAGACCTTGCTCTTGCAACAGCAGCAGCGCGCGCCCGCCGTTGGTGGGGTCGTTCGGGATGCCGACCAACGCGCCCTGCTTCAGCTCGTCCAGGCTCTTGACCTTCTTGCTATAGATGCCTATGGGGAAGATCACGGTCTTGGCGATGCTGACCAGCTTGTAGCCGCGATCGGCGTTGGCGGCGTCCAGGTACGGCTGGTGCTGGTAGCTGTTCATGTCGAGGTCACCGGCGGCCAGCGCGGCGTTGGGCTGCACATAGTCGCTGAATTCGATGATATCGATCTTCAGCCCTTGTTTCGCAGCCTCTTGCTTGACCACGTCGAACACCTGCGCATGCGGCCCGGCAGTCACGCCGACCTTCAAGGGCTTGTCTTGCGCCAGCGCGGGCTGGGCGCACATGGCGGCGCCCAGCGTCAGCGCGGCCAGCGATTTGATGAATGTGATGCTCATGTTGCTAGGGTTCCGGTAAGAGACGTACGCGTAAAACTCAACGATGCGACATACGGCGCACCAGCCAGTCGCCGAGGCCTTGGACGACCTGCACCAGCACGACCAGCACGACCACCACGGCCAGCATGACTTCCGGCAGGAAGCGCTGGTAGCCATAGCGTATGCCCAGGTCGCCCAGGCCTCCGCCGCCGATGGCGCCGGCCATGGCCGAATAGCCGATCAGGCTGATGATCGTGACGATGGTGGCCGCCACCAGGCCCGGCAGGGCCTCGGGCAGCAACACCTTCATGATGATCTGCAGCGGACTGGCACCCATGGCGCGCGCCGCGGTGATAAGGCCGGCATCGACCTCGCGCATCGCGTTCTCGGCGATGCGCGCCATGAAGGGAATGGCCGCCACCGACAGGGGAACGATCGCTGCCGTGGTTCCGATAGAGGTCTGGGCAATCAGCCGCGTGAACGGGATGATGGCCACCATCAGGATGATGAACGGTATCGACCGGGTCACGTTGACCACGCCCCCCAGCAGACGATTGACGAGCAGGTTCTGCAGCATCGCGCCACGCGCAGTAACGACCAGCACCACGCCCATGGGTATGCCCACCAGCACCGCGATGAGGCTGGGCACACCCACCAGCAGCAAGGTCTCAAGCAGCGAGTTGGCGAGCAGTTCGATCAGTTGCGGGTTCATGGGCAATTTCATCTACAGGTATGTCTTGGGCTGCCAGCGCGGCCAGGGCCTGGCTTACCGCCGCGGCGCTGCCTTGCACCAGCAGGAAAAGCGTGCCGACGGCGACGCCCTGGATATCTTCGACGCGCGCCTGGATCAGGCTGACGTCCAACGCATGTTGACGAGTCAAGTCGGACAGCAGCGTGCCCGCCGATGCACCGCCGGCCAGGCGCACCCGGAGCAGGCGCACCGTAGAGTCCGGCCTTGCCGCCTGCAATGCGGCGATGCGCTCGCGTGTGGCGGCCAACGTTGCGTCGGTCAGGTCGGAAGCGGTAGCGGCCGACACCATCGAACGCGTGACTTCATGCCTCGGGCTGGCAAAAATTTCCTGCGTGCGGCCCATTTCCACCACTTCGCCGTGCGACAGCACTGCCACGCGGTCGCAGATCTCGCGCACCACTTCCATCTGGTGTGTGATCATCACTACGGTAATACCGGTCTGCCGATTGATGTCGCGCAGCAAAGCCAGAATATTGTGCGTGGTTTCCGGGTCCAGCGCCGACGTCGCTTCGTCGCTCAGGAGCACGTCGGGGTCGTTGGCTAGGGCACGCGCAATGCCCACGCGCTGCTTCTGGCCTCCGCTGATCTGGCTGGGGTAGCGGTCGCGCAGGTGTTCCAGCCCCACCAGCGCCAGCAGGCGTTCCACCTTGGCCGGAATCTGTGCACGTGACACGCCGGCGATTTCCAGCGGCAGCGCAACATTGCCATACACCGTGCGGCGTGCCAGCAGGTTGAATCCCTGGAACACCATACCGATGCGGCGACGCTGGCTGCGCAGTCGCGCTTCGTCCAGCCCGGTCAGGGAAGTACCCCCGATGGTGATCTCGCCGCTGTCGGGTCGTTCCAGCAAGTTGATGCATTGAACCAGTGTGCTTTTGCCGGCCCCACTGGGGCCGATAATGCCGAACACCTCGCCCTGCTCGATCTGCAGATTGATGTTGCGCAATGCCTCAAAGCGGCCAGTCGGAGTGGCGTAGCTCTTCGAGAGGTTTTCGATGTGAATCATGATCGGTGCGATTGTGGGGGACCGGCCAACCAAAGAGAACGACTGTTTGCTCTCTTTTTAATAACCGCCGGTTATATAAAACGACAATACGGGGGCACGTCCGAATTGTCCACGCGCCACGGCAGCAGCAACGCGGTGGGGCCGCCCAGGTGGGGCCGCCTAGGTGGGGCCGCCGAGGCAGCACTGCCCAGGCGGGGCCGCCGAGGCCAGCCCGGCAGCGCGCTTCCCCGATCCGGGAATGTGCGCGGCGCGATTTGAATCGAGGCTTACCGTGCCCGCGAAATGCGCACCTCGGCGCCGCGCCGCTTGACCTCGAGACCCTCGGACGGAAGTATGCGCAGCCCTTCCAACCCCTTGATGTAGCTGGACCCCTGCATCTGCATGACGCGGATCTTGTTGCGCATCACGACCGGATTATGGACCGGCATGCCGAACATCCAGACCTCGTCGAGAATGCGGGCCGAATTGAATTCGCCCGCATGTTGCGCCACCGGCCCCAGGCACAGCATATGGCCCTCGCGCCCGAACACCGGGAACTTGTCGGTGCCGCATTCGATGGTCCAGGTGGTGCCGCCTTCGTAACGATGCCCCGTGTTGAGATCCCACCAGGCATCGCCCTTGGGCAGGTATACGCGCACGCTGTCGCCCGGCTGTGTCACCGGCGCAACCAGCAACGCAGGGCCCAACAGATATTGCAGGTCCCAGTCGTGGGCGTCGGGATCATGCGGAAAGCTCAGGGCCATCGACCGCTGTACCGGCAAGCCTGTGCGTACGGAGTCTTCGATCGCGCCCAGCACGTACGGGATGAGCCGGTAACGCCACTGCAGCCAGGTGCGAGCCTGTTCGAGCACGGCGTCACCAAAAGACCATGGCATCAGCGCGGGAACACCCTGGAAGCAGAAGTTGGCCGAGAACACGCCCGCCGTCAGCCAGCGCAGGTAGAGCTCGGACGTCATGCTGTCGAGCGGCGCGGTGGCCGACCCGATGGAATGCACCTGAACCGGCACACCGCTCGCCCCTATGGAGAGCGCGGTACGCAGGGTGTGCTGCAGGCCGTCCCAGTCATTGGTGACTTGCGGGCCGGTCTGCCAAGGCAGGCGCTGCGCGGCCGGGAACAGGTCGGTGCTGGGCACCACGCCTTCGGGCGGGACTTTGTGGCCGGCCACGGCATCGAACAGCGCGCGGCGCGCCAGCAGCGGATACATCGTGCGCAGCGCTGCGCCGGTTTCGCCATTGCGGGCGCTTACGCCGTCGGGAATGGCAATCTGCGTATCACAGATCGGCGCGTCCAGACCGTCTTCGAGCAGTTGCCGGTGGCGCTCGATCCAGAGGTTGTAGACGTCGCGGTAGGTAAGGTCGAGCAGGCCATAAGGGCGCCCCCCCGAAGCGGCATTGCCATCGAAGACCTGCGCGCTGCCGTCTTCGCGAGTGAGCAGCCAGCCACGGTCTTCGAGTTCTTCGAACAGGGGGCTGGACTTGATGACGCCAGGAAATCCGATGGCTGCCACGTGCACGTGGTGCTTGTGAAACAGCGCGAGCATCTGACGCGCATCCGGAAAGCGCTGGGCGTCCCATTCAAATACGGGCTTGTCGGCCTGGAAGCCCCAGGCCGCCGGGCCCGCCAGCCGGACAGCGTCGAGCGGCAACTGCAGCTCACGCATCTGTGCCACCAGCGCGGCGGTATCCGTGGCCATCTCGCCATCGGCCTGCTGCAGCCACGCGCCCATGGCCCACAGCACAGGTTGGCCAGCGCGGCCCGTCAGGGCGGTGTACTGGTTGAGCACTTCGCAGGGTTCACCTGCGAACAGGAATAGGTCGAGCACCGGGTCTTCGACCGACAGGTGGTAGGCGGTATCGACCGGGGCCACGCCCACGGCATGCTGCACGCGATGCAACGTGTTGGCGTAGACGCCCCAGCCGCGCGGGCTCCAGGCCAGCGGCAGCGCACGATGCTCGGGATCGTCCGACACGACGGTTTCGTCGCGGCGGTTCAGGTCGCCCGGTGTCTCGCCCAGGCCAAAGACGCGTTCGCCGGACTGGAGTGCAAAGCTGGCATTCCAGACGGCGTGTTCGATTTCATCGAGCGCATTGAAGCCGAAGGCAGGTTCATGCGCCGACACGTCGGATGCCAGCACCTGCGCTTCGCCACGATACAAGGCGACGCGCACCGGATGGGACTGGACCTCGAGCGTGACGTCGCCTTGGGCGATTCGCCAGCCGTTTCCGTCATCGCGCGGCACGATGGTGCATTCACCGACGGCCTCTTGGCGCGCCAACAGCATTTCGGTGATGGCGCGCGCACGCGCACCGAGTTTGTCGTCGGTAAGGAGATTCGCCTCGCCGCAGCGCAGGCGAAACACACCAGGCGCATGCGCCTCGACTACCAGGCGCAGCCCGTCGCCAGCATCGAAGTCAATGCGGCTCGGGCGCGACGTCAACAACTCGACAGATTCGAGCTGGGTAGTATGGGCATAGTCGAAATTGGGCGGCACAGAGCATCCCCCGGCTTAAGCCAAAACCAATTAAAAGACGCTATTTTGACGGATTTGGCCCCCGAAATAAACTCGGTCCCTGTTTTTGCACCGAATTCGTTCCCGCAATTATCGGCAAATGGTCGCGGTTTGAAGCGCAGCAACCACTTACTTCGCGGACGCACTGAGGCGTACGCCACCGTTAAAACGCCGTTTCCCGGGCATCGTCCGGCATCGCGGCGGCTTCCGTCTTACCGGGGCGCCACCGCCGCCAGCAGGTCGGACGGCAGCGGCAAAGGCTCGTCGTGCAGGCACGCAGCGATCAGATCGCCCGCCAGTGCCGACCACGTAAGGCCTCGCGAGGCATAGCCGGCGGCCAGCCAGAGGCCCGGAGCATGGCCCACGGGACCCACGGCCGGAAGACGCCCCGGCAGCACTGCCCGCCAGCCCGCCCATCCCGGCAACTGGCCGGCTGATAAAGCGGACCAGCCGGGGGGCAGATGGCCCAGCAGCGCAGCAGCCTTGTGCAGAATCGTCTGTTGGCCCGCGACGCTGACCTGCGCGTAGGCGGCGCCATGCTCATACGTACTGCCCGCCACACACCCCCCATCGGTCGACGGCAAGAGGTAGCCCTCGCCACCCACGACACACTGGGGCCCGCCCGCGATGGCCGTCGCTGGCAACTGGCAGACTTCGCCCGCCAGGGCATGCATTTGCGCCAGTCGGGGCAGCGGCTCCAGCAGGTGCGAATCGCGCAGCAGCTGTTGCGCGCCGTATGCATTGGCCAGGACGACGCTTGCGCCCTGCCCCAACAGGTGGCCCGCGGCATCGAGCACCTGCCAACCATGGGCGCCAGGGCGCAGCAGCGCCGCCTGGCCGGTGATTCGGCGCACACCGGCGGTACGCAGCAAGGTGGGTATCAGTGCAGCCGGCCTCACCAGCAGGCCGTCGGCGAAGAAGAGGCCGCCGCGCGACAACGGCATGCCGGCCAGCGACGAGGCCTCCGTGCGGTCCACGGCGCGCACCCACTCGGATGGAAACTGCAATTGGCGCAAGGTCTCGTCCAGCGCGGCGGTACGCCCGGCGTCGCGCTCGAGCTGCACGGTGCCGCAGCGTCGCGGCGCGGCGCCGTCGGGCAGGCCGGCCCACCGCGCCAGGGCGCGTCCGCTGCCCGCCCGCGAAAGGCGTGCGCGTGGATTGTCGTCGCGCGCAATGACAGGCGTCAGGGCCGCTGCGACATGGCCCAGTTGTGCCGCGGCTGCCGCAGGCCGTGCATCGATCACGCAGACCGGACGGCCGCGCAGCGCCAGGGCCTGCGCCACGCCGGCACCGGCCAGGCCACCGCCGATCACGATGACCTCGCCGGCATTGGCGCCATCGGCCGCCCGCGCCTGCGCCCACGGATCCGGACGAGCCGTCTGCGATGCTTGCGCGGCCCGCACGCCCACGGTCATTTGCCACTTGCCGCCAAACCCGGCTTGCTTGCTCACATGGAATCCGGCATCGGACAATCCCCGCCGCACTGTGCCCGCACTGGCCCACGTGGCCACCGTGGCGTCGGGCGCGGCCAGGCGTGCCAGATCCCGCAGCAGTTCGGGCTGCCAGATGTCCGGGTTGCGCGCCGGGGCGAAACCGTCCAGAAAATAGGCGTCCACGCGCGCGCAAAGCAGGGGCGCCACATCGGACGCTGGCCCGAATGCCAGCGTCAGGGTCAGGGCGCCTCCTTCAAATTCAAGCCGGTGTAAGCCGGGCAAGCAGGCGGGCCACTGATCGGCCAGTTGCATGGCCAGGCCCTGCAGGTCAGCGGGCGCGGCCTGGCGCAGCCAGTCGCGCAACGCATCACGGCTGAATGGATGCGCTTCGATCGACAACATATGCAGCCGGCGGGGCCGCGCCGGGTCCTGGCGCCATGCCTGCCACAGCGCGAGGAAATTCAGGCCCAGGCCAAAGCCTGTTTCGCACACGGTGAAGGCCTGCCTGCCGCGCCAGCGCTGCGGCAGCCCGTTGCCACGCAGAAAAACGTGCTCGGCCTGCCCCAGCGCCCCGGACGGGCTGTGATAGACATCCCCGTAGGCGAGGCTGCGCAACCGGGCGTCGGGGCCCAGTTCGGCGACTGGTGGGGTCAAAGGGACATATGCGGCCATGGTGGGTATGGATTTTGCTGAAGGGCGCCAGAATAACCAATGCGACAGGCGTGTTACGTTGGCTGAAAGCCACGGCGCACGTCTTGATTTAGCCCCAAGCCACAAGCTCACAACCACAAAGGCTTACACTGGATTTATGCCGACGACAGAATCCACCCTTACCCCGGCGGCGCAGTTGGATTTGGCTGCTGCCATCGACACTGCTGTTTCAGCGGCCCATACGGGCGCCGCCATCCTGCAATCGTACGCGCATCATCGATCCGACCTGGTCATCGACCACAAGGCCCGGAACGATCTGGTTTCGCAGGCCGACCGCGAAGCTGAGACAGCGATTCTGGAAACCCTGCGGGCCCGTACCCCGCAATTCGGCATCGTTGCCGAAGAAACAGGAGGCGAGCCCCAAGGAGCCGCCACTTGGTATATCGATCCGCTCGATGGCACCACGAACTTCCTGCACGGCATTCCCCATTACGCGGTATCCATTGCGCTGGTCGCCCATGCCGGCGCACGCGTGGCCGGAGCTGGGCCGCTGGACGACGACACGCCGGTCATCGGCGTCATCTACGATCCGTGCCGCGAAGAGCTCTTCACCGCCGTGCATGGCATCGGCGCTTGGCTCAATGGCCGGCGCATCGCCTGCTCGCGCACCAAGTCACTGAATGATGCGGTGCTGGCCACCGGCTTCCCCTTCCGCGACTTTTCATTTGCCAGCCAATACATGCCCATGCTGCAAGACGCCATCTGCACGGCGCGCGGCGTGCGGCGCATGGGCGCGGCGGCCCTCGACCTGGCCTGGACGGCGTGCGGTCGCTATGACGGCTACTGGGAAATGGGCCTCGCCCCGTGGGACGTGGCCGCGGGTACGCTGATTCTGCGCGAAGCGGGCGGCGTATGCCACGACATGCACCGCCAGGATCCATGGCCCGTGGGCGGTCGCGTGGTGGCGGGCAATCCGGCCATCGTCGAGGCCTTGCACGAGCTGGTGGCGCCGCATCTGCGCGCCTGACACGCCCGACCCGCGCCCCGCCTACATCCAGCCCCTGTCGCCATCGGTGGCCATGGTCGGCCTGAGGCATCGGCCGCACCAAGCCGAGCATCTGCGCACACACACAGAATTTCGCATCGGCAGGGCCCGACTCATGGCTTCCGGCAGGCGCCGGTCGGCCGCGACCTGGCTGATGGCCGCTCGACCCGCTCGCGCGCTCCGAACCGTGCGGCCGTCTCGCGACGCGGGCTAGGCCGCGCTGGCGGCGCTTTCGGGCCGCAATTCGCGGCGCAGGATCTTGCCCACGTTGCTCTTGGGCAGTTCCTCACGAAACTCCACGGCATGCGGGCGCTTGTAGTTGGTGAGCTTTTCGCGGCACCAGTCTATGACCTGCCGTTCGGTCAGTGCCGGGTCTTTCTTCACGACAAAGGCCTTCACGGCTTCGCCCGATCGGTCGTCGGGCACACCCACCACCGCGCATTCGAGCACGCCTGGGTGCGCCGCGATAACCGCCTCGACTTCGTTGGGGTAGACCTTGAACCCCGACACCGCGATCATGTCTTTCTTGCGGTCGACGATGCGCGTATGGCCTTTTTCATCCATGATGCCAATATCGCCGGTACGGAAGTAGCCATCGTCGGTCATGCAACGCCGGGTTTCCTCGGGTTTCTGCCAATAGCCCAACATGACCTGTGGACCGCGGATGCACACTTCGCCGCGCTCGCCCCACGGCACCTCATTGCCCTCATCATCCAGGATGGCCACGTCGGTCGACGGAACCGGCAAGCCGATCGAGCCCGAGTACTCGGTTGAAGTCGTCGGGTTGACGGTCGCGACGGGCGAAGTTTCCGAAAGGCCATATCCTTCAATGAGCGGGCGCCCGGTGATCTGCAGCCATCGTTCGGCGACCTGCCTTTGCACGGCCATGCCGCCCCCCATCGTCAGGCGCAGCCCCGAGAAATCGAGCTTGGCGAATTCCGAGTTGTGCGCCAGCGCATTGAACAAAGTGTTGACGCCCGGGAAAATATTCACGCCGGTCTTGCGCCAGGCGCCGATCAGCGCGGGCTGGTCGCGCGGGTTGATGATGAGCAGGTTGCGCATGCCGGTGAATATGCCGAACAGGCCGCAGACAGTCATGGCGAACACATGGTAGAGCGGCAGCGCGCTGATGATCGTCAGCTGCGTGTGGTCGAGGTCGCGCAGCGCGGGGCGCGCCACCGCCTGCATCTGCAGCACATTGGCGATCAGGTTGCCATGTGACAGCATGGCGCCCTTGGGCACGCCGGTCGTGCCACCCGTGTACTGCAGCACGGCAACGTCGTCATGCCCCAGGGCCGGCGGCGTGAACGACATGCGTGCGCCCTTGGCCAGCACCTGTGTCAGCCGCAGCGCGCCGTCGATACGCCAGGCCGGAATCATGCGCTTCACGTAGCGCGCGGCCAGATTGACCAAGGGGGCCTTCAGTCCGCCCAACAGATCGCCGGGCCCGGGCACCACGACATGCTTCAGCGTGCCGCGATCCGTCACGTCTTGCAGCGTGCGGGCGAAGTTTTCCAGTATGACGATGACTTCGGCGCCGCTGTCCAGCATCTGCCTCTGCAATTCGTCGGCCTTGTACAGCGGGTTGACATTGACCACTACATGTCCGGCCCGCAGGGTACCCAACAGGCACACCAGGTAGGCTGGCACGTTGGGCATCATCAATGCGACTCGCGCGCCCTTCTGCAGGCCGAGACTTTGCAACCAGGCGGCAAAGGCGCGAGCGTAGGTATCCAACTGGGCATACGTAAGATCGGAGCCCATCGATGTGCAGGCCACCCGCTGAGCGTACTTGCCGCACGACTGGTCGAGCAGGTCGGCCAATGAGGAGTAGGGCTCGGTGGAGATCTCGGCGGGAACACCTTCGGGATACTGCGCGAGCCAGGGACGGGACGACATTGCTTGCCTCCGAGCGTTGTTTTAAGAGATTTTGCTTGATAATACCTGTGTTGCCCCCGGCCAATATCATTGAGACCCCAATGAAACTCCTCGACCCCATTGTTGCCTGGCATCGCGATATCGCCGAGATCCGGCGTGATATCCATGCGCATCCTGAACTGGCCTTCGAAGAATTCCGCACCGCCGACCTGGTGGCCGCCCGCCTTCAGGAATGGGGCATCGAAGTCGACCGGGGCCTGGGAGGCACGGGCGTGGTCGGCATCATTCGCGGCAATATTCCGGGCACGCGCGCCGTGGGGCTGCGCGCCGACATGGACGCATTGCCGATGCAAGAGGCCAATACGTTCGCGCACGCAAGCAACCACGCCGGGAAGATGCATGCGTGCGGCCATGATGGCCATACGGCCATGCTGCTCGCGGCGGCGCGATACCTTGCGCAACACCGCGACTTCGCGGGCACCGTGTACGCGATATTCCAACCCGCCGAAGAAGGCGGCGGCGGCGCCCGCCGCATGATCGAGGACGGCCTGTTCACGCGCTTTCCCATGGAAGCCGTGTTCGGCATGCATAATTGGCCGGGCCTGCCCGTGGGCCATTTCGGCCTGACCGCCGGGCCCATCATGGCCTCGAGCAACGAGTTCGTCATCACGATCCAGGGCAAGGGCTCGCATGCCGGCATGCCGCATCTGGGTGTCGACCCGGTCATGACCGCCGTACAGCTGGCGCAGTCATTGCAGACCATCATCACGCGCAATCGCAATCCGCTCGATGCCGCGGTGCTCAGCATCACGCAGATCCATACCGGCAGCGCCGACAACGTCGTACCGAATCAGGCCATCATGCGCGGCACGGTACGCACGTTCACGCACGAGACGCTCGACCTGATCGAACGTCGCATGGAAGAAATCGCCCGCCACACTTGCGCCGCGCTCGATTGCGAACTCAGCTTCGATTTCCGGCGCAACTACCCACCCACCATCAACCATGCGCGGGAAGCCGAATTCTGCGCCGCCGTACTGCGAGGCATCGTCGGCGCCGACCATGTGAACGATCATGTGCAGCCCACCATGGGCGCCGAAGACTTCGCCTTCATGCTGCAGGAAATACCGGGCTGCTATATCTGGATCGGCAACGGCGACGGTACGCACCGCGACGCCGGTCACGGCATGGGCCCCTGCATGCTCCACAACGGCAGTTACGATTTCAACGACGACTTGCTGCCCCTGGGCGGAACTTACTGGGTAGAGCTGGCGCTGCAGTGGCTGGCGCGCCCCGCGCCCCAGGGCTGACACGCCGCATCGGGCAGAGCGCGGCCCTGCGGCGCGACATCACGTGCTGCCGGATGCGCCTCACCCGGCAGCCTCATCGACGCGCAGCGCCAGGCATGCCTGCAGGAATCGTTCTGCGGCGCGCGCCGAGGCATGCGCATGAGGCACCAGTATGCTCAGCGTGCGGGTCAGCGGCTGCGGCAGCAGTCGAACGACCGCCAGCGTGCCGTCTTCATGGCGCATGGACATCAGCGACACGAAAGCGATGCCCAGCCCCGCCCGTACGGCCTGCTTCACGCCTTCCACTCCGGCAAGCTCCAGGCCCACGGCAGGGGCCAGCCCGGCGCTGTCGAACGCACGCTCCACCAGTTGGCGCACCCCCGATCCGGGCTCACGCATGACCAGGGTCTGGTCGGCCAGTTCCTGCAGGCTGGCCGCGCCCGCGCGCGCCAGGGGGTGATCGGCGCGGACAATTGCCACCACCTCGTCTTGGCGCCAGCCGTGTACCGCGGTATCACCCGGCAGCCCCGCTGGCACCTCGCCCTCGATGAAGGCCAGATCCAGTGCGGGCAACCGCTCGACAATCTGGCGCGTGTTTCCGTCCGAGAGGTGCAGGCTGACCGCGGGAAACCTGCGCTTGAAATCGGCCACCAGGGCCGGCAGCAGGTAGCTTGCGGGCGTCGTGCTCGCACCCAGGCGCAGCATTCCGGTTTCCAGCCCGCGCCACGCCTCGCGAGTGGCCTGCGCCTGGCTGTACACCTGGCGCAGCTGTCGGGCCTGCTCCGCCAGGCGCTCGCCCGCCGCCGTCAGGGCCACGCCATGCCCGCTGCGGCGGTACAGCGGTTCGCCGAACCAGTCCTGCAACAGGCGCAGTTGCCCCGAAACGGCCGGTTGCGACAGGTGCAATAGCGCGGCCGCGCGGCTGATATTGCCGGCATCTGCCACATAAGCGAAGGTCAACAGCTGGTCGGGAGTCATGGGCCGGTCGATATCAATATTTCCGATACTGAATATCGGGTTAAACCATTTTCTAAATAATACGCGCGGCTTTAATATTGCGTAAAGTTATTTAGATATAGCAGATCGCACATGTCTTCCTCTACCGCCCTGCCGCTTGCCACCCCATGGCGCGACAAACTCAATGGCGTGCTGTTCGTCGCGCTGATGACCGTCGCAGTCATGCAACTGAGCGATCTGCCTGTCATTCGCCAGTTGGGCTTCTCGCCGCTGGTCGTCGGTATCGTCTGTGGAATGCTTTATGGCAACTTCCTGCGCGGCACCATGCCGGCCGACTGGGCCGCGGGAGTGAACTTCACCGCCAGACGCCTGCTGCGCATTGCGGTGGCGTTCTATGGCCTGAACATCAGCATCCAGCAGATTGCCGATGTCGGCCTGCCGGGGCTGGCGGTCTCGGTGGCGGTCGTGGTCGGCACACTCGTGTTGGGCACCGTAGCGGGTCAGCGGATGCTGGGCCTCGATCGCGACACCGCCATGCTGACCGCGGCCGGCAGCGCGATCTGCGGCGCCGCAGCCGTACTGGCCTTCGAGCCGACCCTGCGCGCAGCGCCCCATAAGAGCGCCGTGGCCGTGGCCACGGTCGTGCTGTTCGGCACGCTGTCGATGTTCCTGTATCCCGTGCTGTACCACGCCGGCTGGCTGCCTTTCGACACGCAGGCATTGGGCATCTACATCGGCGGGACGGTCCACGAAGTGGCCCAGGTGGTGGGCGCGGCCAGCAACATCGACCCCGCCACCACCGAGGTCGCGACCATCGTCAAGATGACGCGCGTTGCGCTGCTGGTGCCGGTGCTGCTCATTCTGGGCCTGTGGCTGCGCAACGCGGCCGCGCGGGCGGAACCGGGCCAGGCCAAGGCGAAGCTGCCCATACCCTGGTTTGCAGTAGGCTTCCTGGCGCTGGCCATCATCAATTCGCTCGCCATCCTGCCGCCCGACGTGGTGACGGCAGCCCGGCGCCTGGACATCTTTGCCCTGACCATGGCCATGACCGCCCTGGGCATCGAAACCCGCTTCAGTCAGATCCGCAAGGCAGGCCCGCGCGTGCTGGCGCTGGGCTTCATTCTGTATGTCTGGCTGCTGGTCGGCGGCTATGGCATCGTGAAACTGGCCGTCTGACCGCCGCAACACCGCCGCATGCCGCGGCGTTTTCCTGCATAATCGGCCCGTCTCCATTCCGGTCAGGAGCGCGGGCCATGTCTACCGCCGAACAACCCTCCAGCATGCTGCCGCCCGGGCGCGACCCGGTACTGCGGGTCATGCCCATGCCGGCCGACGCCAATATCCATGGCGACGTCTTTGGCGGCTGGATCATGGCCCAGGTCGACATTGCCGGATCGGTGCCGGCGGCGCGCCGCGCGGCGGGCCGCGTGGCCACCGTGGCGGTCAACGCGTTCCAGTTCAAGCAGCCTGTTTTCGTGGGCGATCTGCTCAGCTTTTACGCCTCCATTACGAGAACGGGCCGGACTTCGGTTACCGTCTTTGTCGAGGTCTACGCCGAACGGCACCGCCTCGATGCCGAAGTCGTGAAGGTCACTGAGGCCACGCTGACTTACGTCGCTACCGACGAAGCGCGGCATAGCCGCCCCCTGCCCGCCCTTTAGCCCGTTCAACGCCTGGCCGTATCCCTATGACGCAGCAGCCTGCCGCCGCCACCAAGCCGTCGGCGACGCCTCGCCGGCTCGACCCCGAAGACGCCCAGCACGCCCTGGCCGAAGTGCAGGACAGCCTGCGGCGGCAACAAATCGTCGAGGAACTGGTACACCGTCAGGAACCGGGGGTCGGCAACGTCACGCTGGCCGAAGACCTGGTGCACCGCCAGCACGAGGCCGAACTGAAGGCGCTGGTCGATGACCTGCATCCGGCCGACATCGCCTTCATACTCGAGTCCCTGCCCAAGGATGAGCGCCAGACCGTCTGGCGCCTGGTCAGCCCTCACCACGACGCCGACGTCCTCATTGAAGTCGAAGACTGGGTCCGCGAATCGCTGATCGAGGCCATGGACCGCCAGGACCTCGTGGCGGCCACGGGCAACATGGACGCCGACGAACTGGCTGACCTGGCGCCCGACCTGCCGCCCGACGTGGTGGCCGAAGTCCAGAAAGGCCTTACCGAAGAAGAGCGTGCGCAGCTGCTTGAAGCCATGGGGTACCCCGAAGACAGCGTGGGCGCCATCATGGACTTCGAAATGGTCCGGGTGCGCGAAGACGTCACCCTGGAAGTCGTGCTGCGCTACTTGCGCCGCCTGCACGAACTGCCCGACCATACCGACCAGATCTTCGTGGTCGACCGGCAAGACAAGCTGCAGGGCGTGCTGCCTTTGTCCAAGCTCCTGGTCAGCGAGCCTGAAACTGAAGTGCGCACGGTCATGAGCACCGATTTCCTGACGCTCAACCCGCTCGACTCCGATGCCGACGCCGCCGGCGCGTTCGAACGCTACGACCTTGTGTCGGCGCCCGTCATGGACGACCAGGGCCGGCTCATCGGGCGCATGACCATCGCGGACGTGGTCGATGTCATGCGGGAAGACTCCCAGGAACAGGCCTTATCGCGCGCCGGCTTGCAAGAAGAAGACATCTTCGCACCGGTTGCCATGGCCCTGCGCAACCGCGCACCCTGGCTGCTGTTCAACCTTTGCACCGCCGCGACGGCCTCGTTCGTGGCGTCCCGCTTCGAAGATACGGTCAGCCATATCGTCATTCTGGCCTTCCTGATGTCTATCGTCGCGGGCATCGGCGGCAATTCGGGCAATCAGACCATGACGATGATCATCCGCGCCCTGGCCGTGGGCCGCATCACGGGCCGCAATCTGTGGCAGCTGGTCAAGCGTGAAATGCTGGTCACGCTGCTCGTCGGGCTGTGCGGCAGCGTCGTGGCAGCCCTGTTTGCGTGGGGCATATCCAATTCGCTGGCCATTGCGGTGGTCATGATGGCTGCCATGATATGCAACATGCTGGTCGGCGCCTCGGTCGGGGTGCTGGTGCCCATGTTGCGTGCGCGCTTCGGCAAAGATCCCGCCATCGGCTCATCGGTGCTGCTCACCTTCGCCACCGATTCGCTGGGCTTCTTCATCTTCCTGGGCCTGGCCACGATATTCCTGCTGTAGCCCGCGCCCGCGCGATCAGCCCTGCCCTGGTTCGAGCGGCAGCTCGGTGGTGCTCTTGATGACCTCCATCGAGAAGCTCGCGCTCACGTCCAGCAGGTCGACGGCCTCGATCAGACGCCGGTAGAAGCGGTCATAGGCAGGCATGTCTTCCACCACGACCTTCAGCAGATAATCCAGGTCGCCTGCCATGCGGTGGAACTCGACGACATTGGGCAGCGCCATGACAGCGCCCATCAGGTTCTGCGTCCATTTCGCGTTGTGCTGGTTGGTCTTGATAGCCACGAACACGGTCAGCCCCAGCCCGACGGCTTTCGGATCGACGAGCACGGCCGTGCGCTCGATGACGCCGTCTTCCTTCAGTTTCTGGATGCGCCGCCAGCACGGCGTGACCGACAGGTTCACCTGCTCGGCGATCTCGGCCACGGGGCGCGTCGCGTCTTTTTGCAGCAAGCTGAGTATCTTGATGTCGATCTGGTCCATGGGGTCTCCGGCGAGCGGTGGCGTCAGGTGAAACGGGCCGCGGTCAGTCCTTCCATGTCGATTGCCGGCGGCCGTCCGCCCACGATGTCGGCCACGATCTTGCCGGTTCCACAGGCTTGCGTCCAGCCATTCGACCCATGCCCGCAGTTCAGGTACAGATTCGCGTAGCGGGTCTTCCCCAAGATGGCGGGGCCATCGGGAGTCATGGGCCGCAGCCCGGCCCAGGGTTGCGCGTCATCGAGATCGATGCCTTGGGGAAACCACGCGCGCACGACTTCTTTCAAAAAAGCCACGCGCGCCGGCTCTACGGCGAGGCCATAGCCCTTCAGCTCGGCCATGCCGGCCGCCCGCACCCGGTCGCCCAGCCGAGAGATCATGATTTTGTTGTATTCGTCCATGATGGCCGCGCGCGGCGCGCGGGCCGGCTCGGTCACGCGCGCGGTAATGGAATAGCCCTTCAACGGATACACCGGCAGCTTCAGGCCCAGCGGACGCAGCAGGAACGGCGCCTGCGTGCCCAGTGCCACGACATAGGCGTCGGCCGTCAGCAGCGCAGTGTGCCGCTCGATGCGCACGCCCTGGATCTGGTCGCCCGCGCGCTCCAGGCCGCGGATCTGCACGCCATATCGGAAGCCGACCCCATGCTGTGCCAGATAGGCGGCCAGCCCCGTTGCAAACTTGTAGCTGTCGCCCGAGCCGTCCAGTGGAAGGTACAAGGCGCCCGCCATGGGCGCCTGTGCCCACTCCAGCGCGGGCTCCAGGCGGCGCACGCCGCTCTCGTCCAGCAATTGCCATGGCACTTCGAACTCGTCCAGTGCGCGCGTAATGGCGGGCACCGCCCTCATGTCGGCCTCTGACCGGAACAGCTGCAGAGTGCCGTCCCGGTGATAATCGAAATCGATGGGCAAGCCCGCGTTGGACAGTTCGCGCAGGCAGGCATCGCTGTAATGCGCCACACGCTGCATGCGCAGCTTGTTGGCACGAAAGCGGCCGGCATTACAGTTGCCCAGCCAGCGGGCGAGCCAGGCCATTTTGCGCGGCTCGGGGCTGAATGAGAAACGGATGGGCGCCTGCCGCTGCAGCGCCATTTTCAGCACCTTGCCTATCATGCCGGGGGCGGCCCACGGGCCGGCAAAGCTCGGGCAAAGGCCGCCCGCGTTGCCGAAGCTGGTCTCCAGTGCCGGCCCGGACCGCCGATCCAGCACTGTCACCTGATGGCCATCGCGCCACAGGTAATACGCCGCCGCAATTCCGGCGACCCCCGCCCCCAATACTGCCACCTTCATGTAGGCTCCCGCTGTCTAAGTCGTGCACGCTCGAGTGCGCGCATTATGCGCTGTGCACGCAGCCCTGCATAGAACTCGGCATACCGGGCAAAATTTTTCCAAAATTGCAGCGCCGCGGCATTGAATTGGCAAAACGATTCTCCGGGGCGGCCTATAGCATTGAGCGTTGTATGTTCTGCAATGCACCATGACGATCGCCCACACCCCCTCGACTTGCCTGGATTCTCTGTGCGCCAGCGTCCGCGCGGCACAGCAGCAGGCCCAACGGCAGATGCTGGCCGAGATCGCCAGCAGTTCGGCCGACCCGCAGGCCATGCTCGCGCACTTGCCCGAGCCCCTGCGCGCCGGCAAGCCGGACACGTATCTTCGACACGTCGCGTATAGCGACCCGCATGGCAGCTTTACGGTGTTTTATCTGGTCTGGCGGCCCGGGCAGGCGTCACCGGTGCACGGCCACAAAACCTGGTGCACCTATCGCGTGCTGCAGGGCAAACTATCCGAAACGCACTTTCAGTGGGACGCCAACGCGGGCGTCGCACGGCCGGTAGGCCATGCGCTGCGACGGCCGGGTGCGGTCGTCACCGCAATTGCGGGCCTGGATCAGGTGCATCAACTGGGCAACCAAGGCAGCGACATCGCGATTTCGCTGCACATCTATGGTGTGGCGCAAGCCGACGCGCAGACGGGCATCAACCATCTGGTGCCTGCCGCCTGACGCCCCTTACAGCCCCGTGTCGAGCGCGTAGCGCGTGCCGTCTTGGTTCTCGAGGATCAGGTCGGCCAGAGCCGGTTGCGCCGCGCCGGGGTCGTGCAACACGTGCAGCTGCAAGTTGGCCAGCGGCACGATCCATCCCTCGGCTGCCGGCTCGGCGGCGACATCGACCACGGCTGCCAGTTGCTGCGCCACCGCGCGCGGGTCCGCGGCGCGCACATCGAGGCGGTGAATGCGACGTACCCCATTGGCATGAGCCATCAGCGCGGGATTCCAGACGCATTCGGGCGTCAGATGCCGGCAGAAATACATGCGTATGCCCGGCAAGGGTTGCTGCGCGAAGCGCACCGTGTCAAAGCGCGCCTGGATCTCGCGCCCGTCGACGTACGCCGGCCGCGTGAGTTCCTGCACGGGGTTCACGGCAAAACCGGCATCGCTCAGGCGCTGATACGTGGCTTCGGCATCATGCGTGCGAAATACCAGCGCTTCCAGGCCGAAGGGCGAATCGGCAATTTCCTTGCGGGCCGGCGGTGAGCCCGCGGGCCACCCGAGAAGCTCGACATAAGTCGTGTCGAGCACGATCAGGCGATTGCACGAGCCCAGGTTGTGCACCGCCTTGTCGCTGAGCAGGAAACCCTGGCGCTGGTAATGCGGCGACAGTTCGTCGAGGCGATCGCGCACCATGACCACGGCATGGTCGAACTCGGTGCGCGCATCTAGGGGCTGCAAGTTCATCGTTCAAGCCAGCTTGCCGTGGCACTGCTTGTACTTCTTGCCGCTACCGCATGGGCAAGGATCATTACGCCCCACCTTCGGCATGACGTTGCGCACAGGCTGCTGCGCCGGCGTGGCGTCAGCATTGGCGTTGGCGTTGGCCAGGGCTTCGTCGAAGTCGGAATGGTGATACTGCACGTTCTGCACGTGCGGCTGGCTGGTCTCGGCCTCGGCCGCCTGCTCGACCTGCTCGGCCGATTGCACGCGCACCGTCAGCAGCACGCGAACCACGTCGTCGCGGATGCGGTCCAGCATGGCCGAGAACAGCTCGAAGGCTTCGCGCTTGTATTCCTGCTTGGGATTCTTCTGAGCGTAGCCACGCAGATGGATGCCCTGACGCAGGTAATCCAGCGCCGACAGGTGCTCACGCCAGTGGGTGTCGATCGCCTGCAGCATGATCGAACGTTCGAACTGCGCCCAGGGCTCCTCGCCAACCTGGGCGATCTTGCCGGTATATATCTCGCTCACCGCCTGCAATACGCGCTGCAGGATGTCCTCATCGGTGAGGTTGGGCTCTTTATCGAGCATTTCTACCAGCGGCAGGTGCACCTGCCAGTCGGAGGCGAGCGATTGCTCGAGCGCCGCGACGTCCCATTGGTCTTCGACCGATTCGGCCGGAATGAACCGGCGCACCAGTTCGGTGGCGGCAGACTCGCTGAGGGCTTCAACCGCGCTGCGGATGGAAGAGGATTCAAGCACTTCGTTGCGCTGCGAGTACAGCACCTTGCGCTGGTCGTTGGCGACGTCGTCGTACTCGAGCAGCTGCTTGCGTATATCGAAGTTGCGGCCTTCCACCTTGCGCTGGGCGGTCTCGATGGAACGCGTGACCATGCCGGCCTCGATGGGCTCGCCTTCCGGCAGCTTGAGGCGTTCCATGATGGCGCGCACGCGGTCGCCGGCGAAGATTCGCATCAGCGGGTCTTCGAGCGACAGGTAGAAACGGGACGAGCCCGGGTCGCCCTGGCGCCCGGCACGGCCGCGAAGCTGGTTGTCGATACGCCGGGACTCGTGGCGCTCGGTACCGATGATGCGCAAGCCGCCAGCCGCCTTCACTTTCTCGTTGGCCGGCTGCCATTCGGCGCGCACTTTCGCGATGCGCGCTTCTTTCTCGGCGTCGGAGAGCGACTCGTCGGCACGGATCAGGTCGATCTGTTTGTCGACACTGCCGCCCAGCACGATGTCGGTGCCCCGACCGGCCATGTTGGTCGCGATGGTGATGTGACCGGGCTTGCCAGCCTCGGCGACGATCTCGGCCTCGCGGGCATGCTGTTTCGCATTGAGCACCTCGTGCGGCAGCTTCGCCTGCGTAAGCATGTTGGCCAGCACTTCGGAGTTCTCGATGCTGGTCGTGCCCACCAGCACGGGCTGGCCACGCTCGTAGCAGTCGCGGATGTCGTTCAGGATGGCGTTGTACTTTTCCTGCGCCGTCTTGAATACCTGGTCGTTCTGATCCTTGCGGACCATGGGCTTGTTGGTGGGAATGATGACGGTTTCCAGGCTGTAGATTTCCTGGAATTCGTACGCCTCCGTGTCGGCCGTGCCGGTCATGCCGGCCAGCTTGTCGTACATGCGGAAGTAGTTCTGGAACGTAATGGAAGCCAGCGTCTGGTTCTCGTGCTGGATCTTCACGCCTTCTTTCGCCTCGACCGCCTGGTGCAGGCCGTCGGACCAGCGGCGGCCCACCATCAGGCGGCCGGTGAATTCGTCGACGATCACCACTTCGCCGTCCTGGACCACATACTGCTGGTCGCGGAAGAACAGCGTATTGGCGCGCAACGCCACCATCAGGTGATGCATCAGCGCGATGTGCCGTGGGTCGTAAAGCGATTCGCCTTCGGGCAGGATGCCCAACTGGCTGAGAATGCGCTCGGCGTTTTCGTGGCCACGTTCGGACAGGAATACCTGCTGGGCTTTCTCGTCAACCCAGTAATCGCCCTCGGGCTCGGGCTCGTGCGGCTTGGGTTCGGACGCCATGCGGGTCAGCAGCGGCGGCACGGCATTCATGCGCACGTACAGTTCGGTGTGGTCTTCGGCCTGGCCCGAGATGATCAGCGGGGTGCGGGCCTCGTCGATCAGGATGGAATCGACCTCGTCGACGATCGCGTACGACAAGGCTCGCTGGCGCCGGTCTTCGACCCGGTATTCCATGTTGTCGCGCAAATAGTCGAAGCCGAATTCGTTATTGGTGCCATAGGTGATGTCTGCAGCATAGGCGGCGATTTTCTCGTCGTTGGGCTGCTGCGGCACAACCACGCCGGTGCTCATGCCCAGGAACCGGTACAACCGGCCCATCCATTCGGCATCGCGGCGCGCCAGGTAATCGTTCACCGTGACCACGTGCACGCCCTTGCCGGCGATGGCATTCAGGTAGACGGGCAGCGTGGCCATCAGCGTCTTGCCTTCGCCGGTGCGCATTTCGGCGATCTTGCCGTTGTGCAGGGCAATGCCGCCCAGCATCTGCACGTCGAAGTGGCGCATGCCGAAAACACGCTTGCCCGCCTCGCGCACCACGGCAAAAGCCTCGGGCAGCAGATCGTCGAGCGAAGCGCCTTCGGCGTGGCGAGTGCGGAATTCCTGGGTCTTGGCCGCCAGCTCCGCGTCGGAAAGCTCGGCGGTCTTGGATTCCAGCGCGTTGATCTGGGTAACCAGCTTGCGATACTGCTTAAGCAACCGATCGTTGCGGCTGCCTATGAGTTTTTTGAGCAAAGAGACCATGCGTGTCGGTGGCGGCACCGGCGGCGCCCGCTTCCCCGTGGGGCCGGACTCCGCCCGGGGCGGATTGTTATCTGGTTGAGCGGACTATTCCGCTGGGAAACAATCGAGTTTAACGCACCTGCGCGCCAGTGGAGGGGCTGGCCGCAAAAGCGTCCGGCTGACCTCAACGGGTCAGCGGTTCACCCGCGGGGGCGGCGCCGGGAGCCTGCGCCACCACGGGCGGCCGCGCGTCGGGGATTGCAGGAAAAGACGCGGGTCGAGCGGCTGGCCGGCCAGCCGCACCTCGAAGTGCAGATGCGGGCCGGTAGAGCGTCCGGTTGAGCCGACGCGGGCTATCTCCTGGCCGCGCGCGACCAGGTCACCCGGTTTGACGAGCAGCTTCGATGCATGCGCGTAACGGGTAATCAGCCCATCACCATGATCGATTTCGACGGTATTGCCATAGCCGGGCAGGTAGCCGGCCTCGAGCACCACGCCGCCCGAGGCTGCCAGAATGGGCGTGCCGGAAGGAGCGGCGAAGTCCAGCCCCTCGTGCATCGAGTACCGATGGGTCACCGGGTTGCGCCGCCAGCCGTACGAGGAGCTGAGATAGGGATAATCGGCGATGGGCGTACTGGATGGCAGTCGGGCCTGGTCTGCCGAGCGGCGTGTCAGGGCGACATCGAGCATGCGCAGGTTGTCGGTCTGCTGTGCCAGGCGTGCCCTCAACTCATCGAGCTGGCGGCCCAGCTCTTCGGCAGACTCGGGTGACGGCGGCTGGCGGTCGGTAAACAGGTCATCCATGACCTCGCCCACCTGGGCAGGCGCATTGAGTTCGGCGGCCAGTTCCGGGTCGGTATAGGCCACGCCGGCGACCTGCGCCACGCGCCTTCCCAGGCTGTCGATGCCCACCAGCTTGGCCTGCAGCTCGCCCACCTTGGCCGCGAGCATGCTGACGTTCTCGCGCAGGAAGGCAGCCTCGCGCCCGGGTTGGGTATCCTGGGCGTAAGTGGCCCAGTCCACGGAATACGCCGCCGGCGCAACTGGAGTAAGGTAGCGTTGTACCGTGGCGCCGACCAGCGCCGCCGTGGCGAGCAGAGCCGCCAGCAACAGGCCCAGCTGCAATCCGCCCAGCGCCAGCTGGCCAGACTGCCCGTCGCGGGCGTGCATAATCACGATTTTCAAGATTCGTATCCTGTTATCAGAGCCGGCATGAACAAACCTGCGCCATACCGCTCACGTTCCACCACCAGCCGGCGGGGAGGAAACACCGCCCTGGGTTGGCTGGGTCATGACGCGCGCGCCGCCGGTGTACTCGCAACGGCACGCACGCATCTGCAAATTCAGCGGGCCGTGGCCGCCGTGCTGCCGCCCGCGCTGGGCAGCATGTGCGTGGTGGCCAAGCTGGAAAGCAAGCGCCTGCAACTAGCCGTGCCCAGTGCCGCCCACGCAGCCAAGCTGCGTCAGCTCGCGCCACGCATTGCACAGGCACTCTGCGCCCAAGGCTGGAACCTTAACGAAATTGCGGTTCGTGTTCAAGCCGGAATGCGCAAGCCAGGCGCTAAAGCGCCCAAGCCTCCTAAAGAGGCAGAGCCCCTCGGCGACACCGCGCTAGGGGCTTTCGAACAATTACAAGCGTCATTGCGGCCCGGGCCCTTGGCAGATGCGGTGGCCAAGCTGCTGGCCCACCACAAGCCCCGCTAGCACGCGCTCAGGCGAGCTTCCATTCGTGGCGGAAGGCCTGCGGCGCCGCGGCCTGCGATTCGTAGGTGACCAGTTCCCAGGCGTCGCGCTGGGCCAGCAAGGCCCGCGCCAGCTGGTTGTTCAGCCCATGGCCGGACTTGCAGGCCACGTACCGGGCCACCAAGGGCTTGCCCAACAGGTATAGATCGCCGATGGCGTCGAGGATCTTGTGCTTAACGAATTCATCGTCGTAGCGAAGGCCGTCGCTGTTGAGCACGCGGTATTCGTCCATGACGATGGCGTTGTCGAGGCTGCCGCCGCGCGCCAGTCCCATGGACCGCAAGGCTTCGACTTCGTTCACGAAGCCGAAGGTACGTGCGCGCGCAATCTCGCGCACATAAGAATGGGTGGCGAAGTCGATCTCGGCGAAATTCGCCGTGGAATCGATGGCCGGATGGCGGAAGTCGATGGAAAACGCCAGCGCAAAGCCATCATGGGGTTCCAGGCGCGCCCATTTCAGGTTGCGGCCTTCGCCCTCGCGGATCTCGATCGGCTTGAGTACCTTGATGAACTGCTTCGGCGCGTTCTGTTCGACGATGCCCGCCGAGCGCAGCAAATAGACGAAGGTGGCAGCGCTGCCATCCATGATGGGCACTTCTTCGGCCGTGAGGTCGACGTGCAGGTTGTCGATGCCCAGCCCCGCCAATGCGGACATGAGATGTTCAACCGTTGATACGCGTACGTCGCCCTGCTGCAGGACGGAAGCCATACGCGTGTCGCCCACGCCCAGCGCCTGGGCCGGCAGGTCGACCACCTGGGGCAGATCGACGCGATGGAAAACGATGCCCGTGTTGGCTTCCGCAGGACGCAGAGTGAGCTCGACCCGGCGGCCCGAGTGGACGCCTACGCCGGTGGTGCGTACGAGATTCTGGATGCTGCGCTGTCGGAACATGGGGTCTTTACTGGAAGCCTGGGCCAATAAAATCAATGAAATCACCGGCCTGAACGCCTATTGTAACCTCGCGCGGGGCGCGGATGCCATGAGCGTGTCATATTTGCCGATGAATGCGTCCCCTATTCAGGGCGGCACCGGGGTGCCGCCCTGTTGCCGGCCCGTCTGGGGAAGACGGGCCGGCGCCGAGGGAGTCGGACCAGTTGCCCGGCCCGGTATGGCAGGATCAGTCGGCCTGCTTGCGCAGGAAGGCCGGGATGTCGAAGTGATCCATGCCCGAGCTTTCCAGCGCGCGCACCTGGGCAGACGCCTGCGTGCGCGGGTTGCGCATCACCGACGGCATGTCCAGGTTGCGGTAGTCGCCTTGCTGACCCATCATCGCGCCGATCGGCATATTGTCGGTGCCGGTGCGCAGCGCCTCGGCGGCGTTCTGCACCAGTTGCGGACGCGCGGCGACATTGCGGCCCAGGCCGGTCGCCACCACGGTAACGCGCAGGCTGTCGCCCATGGCTTCGTCGTAGGCCGTACCGAAAATCACCGTGGCGTCTTCCGAAGCATAGCTGCGGATGGTTTCCATGATTTCGCGCGTTTCGCGCATCTTCAGGGTGCGGCTTGCGGTGATGTTGACCAGTACGCCGCGCGCGCCGTTCAGGTCCACGCCCTCGAGCAGCGGGCAGGCGATGGCCTGCTCGGCGGCCACACGGGCACGGTCGGCGCCGCTGGCGGTGGCCGTACCCATCATGGCCTGCCCTTGTTCGCCCATGATCGTCTTGACGTCTTCGAAGTCGACGTTGACGTTGCCCTCGACATTGATGATCTCTGCAATGCCTGCGCAGGCATTGTGGAGAATGTCGTCGGCGGAGCGGAAGCAGTCTTCCTGCGTCGCGTCCTCGTCCATCAGCTCATACAGGTTCTCGTTCAGCACCACGATCAGCGAATGGACGTGCTTGGCCAGTTCGTTGATGCCCTCTTCAGCCATCTTCAGGCGCTTGTTGCCTTCGAAGGAGAAGGGTTTGGTGACTACGCCCACCGTCAGGATGCCCAGTTCCTTGGCCACTTCGGCCACGACCGGGCCGGCGCCCGTTCCGGTGCCGCCGCCCATGCCGGCGGTGATGAAGACCATATGCGCGCCATTCAGCGCCTGCCGGATCTCTTCGCGGGCGGTTTCTGCCGATGCGCGACCCTGCTCGGGCTTGGCGCCGGCACCCAGGCCGGTGCGGCCCAGGCGAATCTGCACCGGTGCATTGGTGGCCGCGAGCGCCTGCGCGTCGGTATTGGCGCAGATGAAATCCACGCCGTTGACGCCGCTGCGGATCATGTGGGCGACGGCGTTGCCGCCGGCGCCGCCAACACCCACGACCTTGATTACGGTCCCTTTGGTGTTGTTCTCAAGCATCTCAAAGTTCATCATGATGACTCCCTCACAAGTCTGGATTTGCAAATCACAAAAAAAATTCCCCAACAACCTATGCTTTTGTGAATCGCCTCAAAGCCGAAGCCGGCCGCATGGTCCGCAACGGGTTTGAAACGTCTCCCCATTCGGCCCGTGCCACCCGCATGGGTGATACAGGCCAGGAGCAGGCCCTGTCTGCCCCTTAAATCAATTCATGAACCACTCCTTCATACGCGCGAGCAGCGACTTGAAACTACCGGTCTGCGCAGCAACCTTGCGGCCGCGCACGCGTTGCATGCGCGCTTCCTGCAGCAAGCCCATGACCGTCGAGAATCGCGGATTGCGCATCACGTCGGACAGGCTGCCCTCGTATTCCGGCAAGGCCACGCGCACCGGTTTCAGAAACACGTCTTCCGCCAGCTCGATCATGCCGGGCAGCTGTGACGTCCCGCCCGTCAGGACCACACCGGAAGCCAGCAGGTCTTCGTAGCCCGAATCGCGCACTACCTGCTGCACAAGCGAAAACAGCTCTTCCACGCGCGGCTCGATGACCGCTCCCAGCGCCTGGCGCTTTACCTGGCGCGGGCCACGGTCGCCGAGTCCGGGCACTTCCACGGTTTCGTCGGGACGCGCCAGAACCTGCTTGGCCACGCCATAGCGCAGCTTGATTTCTTCGGCATCGGGCGTGGGGGTGCGCAGCATGGCCGCGATGTCGTTGGTGATCTGGTCGCCCGCGATGGGCAGCACCGCGGTGTGCCGGATGGCGCCGCCCGTGAAGATCGCCACATCGGTCGTGCCGCCGCCAATGTCCACCAGCACCACGCCGAGTTCCTTCTCGTCGGCCGTCAGGCAGGACAGGCTGGAAGCCAGCGGCTGCAGGATCAGGTCCTGGACCTCGAGCCCGCAGCGACGCACGCACTTGACGATGTTCTGCGCGGCGCTGACCGCCCCCGTCACGATGTGCACGCGAACTTCCAGGCGCAGCCCGCTCATGCCGATGGGCTCGCGAATGTCTTCCTGGCCGTCGACGATGAACTCCTGCGTCAGCACATGCAGCACTTGCTGGTCGGTCGGGATGTTCACCGCCTTGGCCGTTTCGATCACGCGCGCCACGTCGGTAGCCGTCACCTCTTTGTCTTTCACGGCCACCATGCCGCTGGAGTTGAAGCTGCGGATATGGCTGCCCGCAATACCGGTGTACACATCGCGGATCTTGCAATCGGCCATGAGCTCCGCTTCTTCCAGCGCGCGCTGGATCGAGTTGACCGTGGTCTCGATATTGACGACCACGCCCTTGCGCATTCCGCGCGACTCGTGCTGCCCCAGGCCGAGCACTTCGAAGCGGCCCTCCGGCAGGATTTCGGCGACCACGGCAACCACTTTGCTGGTGCCGATATCCAGGGCGACGATGAGGTCCTTGATGTCACGGGTCATGGCGTTAACGCTTCTTTGGAGAAATGGATGGAGATTTGGATTTGGTGCGCTCGTCCGGCAAGGGCGCCAGAGCCAGCGCGAATCCATTCGTATAGCGAAGGTCCGCTTGCGTCACGCTGCGCCCTTCCAGCCGGCTGGTCACGGCGGGCCAGGCTTGCACGAAACGCTGGATACGCGCGGCAAACGGCAGCGCCCCGGGCAGTCCGTGCGGGTCGGGTGCATCGGCGCCAGGATCGCGCCCCAGATCGAGCACCATGCCGTTGGACAGCGTGGCCTTCCACGCATATCGCGCGCTCAAGTCCAGTTCGCGCACGTGCAGTTCCAGCGGTGCAAACCATCGCGCCAGTTCGGCGTAGCGCTGCACCACCAGCCCTTCCGACCCTTCCGGCCCGGAAAACTGGGGTAGATCGCTGTCGTCTTCCAGTTCGCCCATGTTGGCGGTGAATGCCTCGCCCCATGTGTTGATCATCTGGTTTTCGTTCCACAACGCCAGCGGCTGCTGCTCTTCGATACGCACCCTCAGCGTGTCGGGCCAGATGCGCCGGACCGACGCACGACGCACCCAAGGCACGGATTCGAAGACCGCGCGGGCCTCGTCCAGGTCGACCGTGAAAAAGTTGCCCGCGAAACGCCGCGCGATCACCGCGCGCACGGCCTCCGGCGACACATAGCGCAGCTCTCCGTCGGGCGTCGCTTCCAGCTCGATCGCCGCAAGCGTGAAGTACGGACGATGCGCCACCCATACGACTGCGGCAGCGAGCATGGCCAACACCGCCAGCACGGCTAGCGTGTTGGCGATAAGGTTGGTGGTGCGCGCATCGTTCCACACGGATATTCCTGGTCAAGAGTCGCGAGCGGGGCTGTGCACTTTGCACGCGGCGCCCGCCACAATGGATACACACAGCTCGGCGTAGCTCATGCCTACGGCTTTGGCGGCCATGGGAACCAGCGAATGCCCCGTCATGCCCGGAGACGTGTTGGCTTCCAGCAGCCAGGGCTGCTGGTTACGATCGAGCATGAAATCGATACGGCCCCACCCGGCGCAGTCGAGCGCCCGATAGGCACTCACCGCCAGCTCGGCCACATGCCGGGCCACCGGCTCGGGCAGGTCGGCCGGGCAGAAATACTGGGTGTCGTCGGAAAAATACTTGTGCTCGTAGTCGTAATTGCCGCCAGGCGCCACGATTTCGATGACGGGCAGCGCGCGCGCCGATTGACCCGTACCCAGCACCGCGACAGTCAATTCCCGGCCGACGATGAACTGCTCGGCAAGCACGCGGTCATCGAACTTCGCTGCCTGAGCGTAGCCTTCCTTCATGTCGGAATAGCCCACCACTTTGGTGATTCCTACGGTCGAACCTTCATGCGGCGGCTTCAGAATCAGCGGCAGCCCCAGCCTGTCGGGCACGGTGCGCAGTTCGGACCTCGCGTCCAGCAGTTCGAAGGCGGGGGTCGGCAGACCATGCTGCAGCCAGACGCGCTTGGTCATGGTCTTGTCCATCGCCAGGCTGGACGCCATCGGACCGCTGCCGGTATAGGGCAGGCCAAGCAATTCCAGCGCGCCCTGCAGCGTGCCGTCTTCTCCGTAGCGGCCATGCAGGGCGATGAACACGCGGTCGAATCCAGCCGAGGCCAGGTCCGCCAGCGAACGCTCGCCGGTATCGAACAGGTGTGCGTCGACACCGGCCGAGCACAGCGCCTCATGTACGCCAGCGCCCGACATCAGCGATACCTCACGCTCGGCGGACCGGCCGCCATACAGCACGCCGACCCTGCCCAAGGCCCCAACATCGATACTTTGCGGCGCCACGGCCTGTTTCATGCCAGTTCTCCAACAAGGGCGGGCACTTTGCTGATCGAGCCGGCACCCATCACCACCACCACGTCGCCATCGCGCACGAAATCGAGCACAGCGCGCGGCAGCTCCGCCACATCTTCCACAAAGACGGGCTCGATTCGGCCGGCCACCCGCAGGGCGCGCGCCAGCGCCCGGCCGTCCGCTGCTACGAGCGGGGGTTCGCCGGCGGAATACACTTCGGTCAGCAATACGGCATCGGCGCCGCCCAGTACGCGGACGAAATCTTCGAAGCAATCGCGCGTGCGCGTGTACCGGTGAGGCTGGAACGCCAGCACAATGCGACGGTCGGGCCACGCTCCGCGCGCGGCCGCCAGCGTGGCGGCCATTTCCACGGGGTGATGCCCGTAATCATCGATGAGCGTGAAAGTGCCGCCGCCGTGCGCCTCAGGCACGGCGAAATCGCCGGTCTGCGTGAAGCGACGGCCCACGCCCTTGAACGACGCCAGCGCCTGGCTGATGGAATCGTCCGGAACGCCCAGTTCGGTTGCCACGGCGACCGCCGCCAACGCATTGCGCACGTTATGCAGGCCGGGCAGATTCAATTCGATGGCCAGGTCCGGCAGCGCCGTGCCTCGCGCCTGCCGTTGCACCGTGAAGCGCATGCGCGTGCCATCGGCCTGCACATCCACACCGCGCACGTGCGAATCTTCGCTCAGGCCATATGTAGTGATGGGCCGCGAGACAAACGGCATGATCTCGCGCACGTTGGCATCGTCGCCGCACAGCACTGCGCTGCCATAGAAAGGCAGCCGTTGCGTGAATTCGATGAACGCGCTTTTGAGCCGCGCCACGTCATGACCATACGTATCCATATGATCGGCGTCGATGTTGGTGATGATCGCCATCACCGGCAAGAGGTTCAGGAACGATGCGTCCGACTCATCGGCCTCGACCACGATGTACTCGCCCTGCCCCAGGCGCGCATTGGCACCCGCCGACGTCAGGCGCCCGCCGATCACGAATGTGGGATCGAGGTCGCCGGCGGCCAGCACACTGGCCACCAGGCTGGTCGTGGTGGTCTTGCCATGCGTGCCCGCCACCGCGATGCCACGCTTGAGGCGCATCAGTTCCGCCAGCATGACGGCACGCGGGACGACGGGGATGCCTGCGGCCCTGGCCGCCAACACTTCCGGGTTGTCGCCCGCCACCGCCGTCGAAGTGACGATGGCGTCCGCGCCCGCTACGTTGGCGGCGGTGTGGCCCACGGCAACCTGGGCGCCCAGGCTCGACAGGCGGCGAGTCACCGTCGATTGCTGCAGGTCGGAACCACTGATGGTGTAGCCCAGGTTGAGCAACACCTCGGCGATGCCGCTCATGCCCGAACCGCCGATGCCGACGAAATGAATATGCTGAATTCTATGTTTCATGATGTGCGCCTCGCCGCCTGCTCGCAGACATCGGCGATGTGGGCTGCCGCCTGGGGCCGCGCCTGCTGGCGGGCCCGCTCGGCCACGGCCTGTAGTTCGGGGCGGGTGCGCTGACGCAGCCAATCGGCCAGCCACTCGGGTGTCAGTTCGGCCTGGGGACATAGCCAGGCGGCCTGCGCATCGCTCAGAAAGCGTGCATTGGCGGTCTGATGGTCGTCGATGGCATGCGGGAACGGCACGAAAAGCGCCGCGACGCCGGCCGCCGCCACCTCGGCCACGGTCATGGCGCCGGCACGGCACACCAGCAGATCGGCGCTGCCCATCGCGCCGGCCATGTCGTCGATGAAGTCTCGGCAATCTGCCTGCACGCCAGCCTGCGCATAACCGGCGCGCAGCGGCTGCAGATGCTGTTCGCCCGCCTGGTGCGTCACCTGCGGACGCACTTGCGGGTCCAGCAGGGCCAATGCCCGTGGCAGCGTTGTATTGAGCGCCTGGGCGCCAAGGCTGCCGCCCACGACCAATACGCGCAAGGGCCCGGAGCGGCCCGCATAGCGTTCCGCAGGCTCCGGCAATTCGCACAGATCGCGCCGCACGGGGTTGCCAAGCGTCTCGCCGCGCGGCAACACGGCCGGGAACCCGCTGAGCACGCGGCGCGCCAGCCGCGCCAGCCAGCGGTTTGCGCTGCCCGCCACCGCATTCTGTTCATGCACCACCAGGGGCAAACCACGCAACGCGGCAATGACCCCGCCAGGGAAGGCCACATAGCCGCCCATGCCCAGCACTACGTCAGGCCGGGCGCGCGTCAGGTGGCGCCACGCCTGCGCGCCGGCGCGCAGCAACAGGAAAGGCAGCTTCAGCAACGCCGCCGCGCCACGACCGCGCACGCCCTGGAATTGCAACGGCAGCAGCTCGATGCCGCGAGCCGGCACCAGCCGGCCTTCCATCTTGTCGGGATTGCCCAGCCACAGCACGCGCCAGCCACGCTGGCGCAGCACATCGGCCACGGCCAACCCCGGCATGATGTGGCCGCCGGTGCCACCGGCCATGATCAGGACGGTGCGCGCGCTCATGTGCGGCCCCCGCGCATCATGATGCGGTTCTCGATATCCACGCGCAGCAGCAGCGCCAGGCCGCAGAGGTTCATCACAATGCCAGACCCGCCATAGCTCATCAGCGGCAGAGTCAGTCCCTTGGTGGGCAGCAGGCCCAGGCAAACGCCCATATTGATGAACGCCTGCACGCCGAACCAGATCGCCACGCCATGGGCTACCAGGCCGGCGAATGTGCGTTCCATGGCAATGGCCTGCCTGCCGATGTCGAAACCACGCTGGATCAGCACCACGAACAGCAGGATGACCAGCATGACGCCGGCAAAGCCCAGTTCTTCGCCTACCACTGCCATCAGGAAATCGGTGTGGGCTTCGGGCAGGTAGTGCAATTTCTCGACGCTCGCCCCCAGGCCGACACCCAGCCACTCGCCCCTTCCCAGGGCGATCAGCGAGTGAGACAGCTGGTAGGCGCTGCCGTAGGCGTTGGCTTCGTTCCAGGGATCCAGGTACGCGAACAGGCGCGCGCGGCGCCAGGGCGACAGCCAGATCAGGGCAAGAAAGGTGCCCACCAGCACGGCCAGCAGGCTGCTGAAATACTTGCCATTGATGCCGCCCAGGAACAGGATGCTGACAGCGATGGCGACGATGACGATGAACGCGCCGAGATCGGGCTCAAGCAACAGCAGCATCCCGACGCCGCCCAGGGCGCAGGCCATGGGCAGGAACCCCCGCGAAAAGGCCTGCATGTGCTCTTGTTTGCGCACGGTGTAGTCGGCGGCATACAGCAAGGCGCCCAGCTTCATCAGCTCGGACGGCTGGAAGTTCACCGGACCCAGCGGTATCCAGCGATGCGCGCCATTCACTTCGCGCCCGATGCCCGGTATCAGCACCGCCACCAGCAACACCAGCGACACCATGAATACGGGCATGGCCAGGCGCTGCCACATCCGGATCGGGATCGTCAGCACCACGGCGCCGCACAGCAGGCCCGCGCACATGAACAGCCCATGGCGCAGCACGAAGTAATAGCGGCCGTACGACGCATAGCGCGGGCCGTCGGCCAAGGCAATCGAGGCCGAATAGACCATCAGCAGGCCAAGCAGGAGCAGCGTGGTCGTGGCCAGGGCCAGCGGCGCATCGTAGTTGCGCATCCGGGTGCGGCCCGGGCGCACGGCGTTGACGCTGGCTGTCAGGTCGGCGATCAGGCTCATCACACTTCCCCCCGGTCGCGGGCGAGGTCATCGACCTCTTCCACGAACACAGCGCCGCGATGCGGATAGTTGCGGAACATGTCCATGCTGGCGCAAGCGGGCGACAGCAGCACGGCATCGCCGGGCTGAGCCAGTTCGGCGGCGCGCCGCACCGCGTCGCGCATGTCGGACGCCTCTATGCAGGTGACGCCGGTGTCTGCCAATACGCGCCCGATCTGCGGGCCATCGGTGCCGATCAGCACTACGGCACGGGCATGCAGGGCCACGACTCGCGCCAACGGAGTGAAGTCCTGTCCCTTGCCCAGGCCTCCGGCTATCAGGACGACCGGCTGGCCCAGCCCCTCGAGCGCGGCCACCGTGGCGCCAACATTGGTGCCCTTGCTGTCGTTGATGTAGTCGACCTCGGCGATCGTGCGCACGAAAGCCGCACGGTGCGGCTCGCCAGCGTAATCGCCCAAAGCCCGCAACATCGGGCCCCAGCCTATGTCGAGCACGCGTGCCAGCTGCAGCGCCGCCAGCGCATTTAAGCCGTTGTGCTGCCCCCGGATGCGCAACGCGTCCAGCGGCATCAGGCGGCTCAGGCGGCCACCCCCGCGGCGCGGCGGGGGGGCGTTTTTCTTACGGCGCGGCGCAGGGACGGGTTCGTCGAAATCGCTGGGCTCGCAAGCCGCCAGCCACGCCATGCCCTGTCCGGATTCCAGGCCCATGTCGCCGACCAGCTCGGGCCGTTCGCGGCCGAAACTGCGTACGTTCATATCGTCCAGCGCCTCGACCATGGCGGCGACGCGCGGATCATCGCGGTTGACGATGGCCAGACGCGCCATCTTGAGCAGGCGCGCCTTGGCTTGCACATACGCATCCATGTCGCCGTGCCAATCCAGATGGTCCTGCGTCACGTTGAGCACGGCGGCAGCGTCCGCATTCAGGCTGTGCGTGGTTTCGAGCTGGAAACTGGACAGTTCCAATACCCAGACCTGAGGCAGATCGTCGGCGTCCAGCGCGTCGATCAGCGCGGCCAGCGCGGCAGGCCCAATGTTGCCCGCGGCGCGGGCGCTCAGCCCGCCCGCATCGACCAGCTGCCTCGTCAGCGCCGTGACCGTGGTCTTGCCATTGGTTCCCGTTACCGCCAGAACTTTGGGCCGGTACTCGCGCGACTCTGCCAGCTCGGCCAGCGCACGTGCAAAAAGCTCGATCTCGCCCACCACCTCGATCTTGTTCTCGGCGGCCCGCTGCAAAAGCTCGCGGGTCGGCGATTGCGTGGGCACGAGACCCGGACTCAGGACCACCTGGCTGACGCCGTCGAGCAGCGTCGGATCGAACGCGTCGCCGCACCCCAGGCGGTAATCGACCTGGGTGCCGTCCATTGCCTCGCGCAAGGCAGCCAGCCCCCCGGGCTCGGCGCGGGTGTCCGCCACGCGCAGAGCCGCCCCGTGCCGTGCGCACCAGCGTGCGGCGGCAACACCGGTCTCTCCCAATCCGAGGATCAGGATCAGCGGCGTGTCGGCGCGGGGGGACGGGATGCTGTTCATCGCAACTTCAATGTGGAAAGACCGATCAGGACCAGCATCATGCTGATGATCCAGAAACGCACGACGACCTGGGTTTCCTTCCAGCCGCCGACCTCGAAATGATGGTGCAGGGGCGCCATCCGGAAGATGCGCCTCCCCTGCCCGTACTTGCGCTTGGTGTACTTGAACCAAGTCACCTGCATCATCACCGACAGGGTCTCGACCACGAATACCCCGCCCATGATGAAAAGCACGATCTCCTGCCGCACGATCACCGCGATGGTGCCGAGCGCGCCACCGAGCGCCAGCGCACCGACGTCGCCCATGAACACCTGGGCGGGGTACGCGTTGAACCACAGAAACGCGAGCCCCGCGCCGGCGATCGCCGCGCAAAGCACCATCAGTTCCGCGGCGCCCGGAATATAGGGAAACAGCAGATACTTGGAATAGTCGACCCGCCCCACGACATACGCGAAGATGCCGAGCGCGCTGCCGACCATGACAGTGGGCATGATCGCCAGACCGTCCAGCCCATCGGTGAGGTTCACGGCATTGCTGGTGCCCACGATCACCGCCCAGGTCAGGGCCACGAAACCCAGCACGCCCAACGGATAGCTCACCGACTTGAAGAACGGCACGATCAAGTCGGCCCGCGTGGGCAGCGGCATGGTGAAGCCGCTGCTCACCCACGCTTTGAACAGTGGCCACAATTCGGTATTGGCTGGCGCCGATACGGCAAACGCCAGGTATACGGCGGCGACCAGTCCGATACTGGCCTGCCAGAAGAACTTCTGGCGCGCCGGCATGCCTTCGGGATCGCGATAGACGACCTTGCGGTAGTCGTCCATCCAGCCTATCCAGCCGAAGCCGAACGTCACCAGCAGCACCACCCATACAAATCGGTTGGTCCAGTCAGCCCACAGCAGCGTACTGATTGCGATGGCGATCAGAATGAGCGCGCCACCCATCGTCGGGGTGCCCGTCTTCACCAGGTGCGACTCGGGCCCATAGGCACGCACGGCCTGGCCGATTTTCATTGCGGTCAGCTTTCGTATCACGCGCGGGCCTGCCACCAAGCCAATCAGCAACGCAGTGGCGCAGGCCAGCACGGCACGCAGCGTGATGTATTCCAGCACGCCGATCGCGCGCACGTCGTCTGACAGCCAACGGGCGATTTCAAGCAGCATGCGGGTCCCCCTGGCGCTCGGCCGTGGTCTTGTTATTGTTGGTCAACAGCTTCACTACCCGCTCCATGCGCATAAAGCGCGAACCTTTCACCAGAATGCTCGCCGCTCGGGACGCGCGCAGCGCCTCTGCCACGGCTTCGACGGAATCGCACGCCATCGCCCTGGGGCCGAACGCCGCAGCGCTGTCGCGGCTGGCCTCGCCCAAGGTATAGAGCAAGTCGATACCGTGGTCCCGGGCGTATTCACCGACCTCGCGGTGCATGGCCGGGCCGTTGTCGCCCACTTCGCCCATGTCGCCCAACACCAGGGCTCGGGGCGCCGGCAATTGCGCAAGCACATCCACCGCCGCGCGCACCGAGTCGGGATTGGCGTTGTAGGTATCGTCGATCAGCACCGTGCCGTCATTCAGCGCAGTGCGCTGCATGCGCCCGGCCACGGCACTGAAGCCGCCCAGCGCACGCACCGCGCTTGCGAGCGGTGCACCGGCAGCCAGCGTGGCCGCGATGGCGGCCAGCGCATTGCGCAGGTTGTGCAGCCCAGGCACTGGAAGCGCCAGTTCGGCCGTGCCCGCAGGCGTCACCACCACGCAACGCGTATCGAACGGGGTGCTTTCGATCTCGCGGGCATAGACATCCAGCCCGGGCTGCAGACCGAAGCGCAGCACGCGGCGTGCGCCGGCCTGGGCTTCCCATACGTTGCAATGCGGATCATCGCCCGGAAACACCGCCACGCCCTCGGCAGGAAGTGCCTCGATGGCTGCGCCATTCTCGCGGGCCACCGCCTCGACGGTGTGCATGAATTCCTGGTGTTCGCGTTGCGCGTTCGTGATCAACGCGACCGATGGCGCAGCAAGCGCCGCCAGCACGGCGATCTCGCCAGGATGGTTCATGCCGAGTTCGAATACGGCCGCGCGATGCTGGGACCTCAACCGCAATAGTGTCAGCGGCACGCCAATATCGTTGTTGAAATTTCCGGCCGTCGCCAGGCGGCCGGAATCACCCTGCCAATCGGCCAATATGGCGGCGATCATTTCTTTGGTGGTGGTCTTGCCGTTGCTGCCCGCCACAGCGATGACCGGCAAGGTATAGCGCGCGCGCCATGCTGCCCCGATACGCTGCAGCGCCTGGCGTGTGTCGCCCACCACCACCTGCGCGGGCGACGGGCCGTCCACGCGTTGCGCCACAATCGCGGCACATGCGCCGGCGGCTTGCGCCTGCCCGAGATACGCGTGGCCATCGAACTGCTCACCGGCCAAGGCCAGGAAGATCTCATCGGCACCGATCCGCCGCGTGTCCGTTGACAACGCGGCTGCCTGGGGCAACAGCAACGCCAGGCGCGCCCATTCACGGTCATCGAACGGCAGCTTGGAGCCACCCACTTCCTGATAGGTCTCGTGGCCTTTGCCAGCCAGCAGCACCACATCGTCCGGATCGGCGGCCCATACCGTCTGCATGATGGCACGCGCCCGATCGGCTTCGACATACAGCCGTGCCCCGGCAGGAATGCCGGCCAGGATCTGGTCGATGATCGCTTGCGGCGATTCGCGGCGCGGATTGTCGCTGGATACAGTGACCTTGTCGGCAAGCTCGGCGGCGATTCGCCCCATTTCCGGGCGTTTGCCCGCGTCGCGCTCGCCGCCGCAACCGAACAGGCACACCAGGCGGCCGCCGCGCGCATCGGCAACCGGCCGCAAGGCCATCAGCGCGCGCACCAGCGAATCGGGCGTATGGGAATAATCCACGACGACCAGCGGGCCGCGGGCCGGCGCCGCAGGTCCATGCACCGGCAGCGGCTCCACCGTCTGCAGGCGTCCATTGACGGGGCACGTGGCGGCCAGCGCCCGGGCAATCTGCTTGAGCGGCGATCCCAGCCTGGACAGCACCCCCGCCACGAGCAGCAGATTCGACACATTGTGCCGGCCCAACAGCGACGTGACGATCTGGGCTTCGCCGTCGGGGGAAGCCAGCACGAACACCTGCCCGTGCGAAGTCGCCTGCAGCTGGCGCGCCTGGAAGTCCGCCGGCACGTTCTGCTGGCTGTAGCTCACCACCCGGTCATGTGGAAGTTGCCGCAACAGGCGCTCGCCAGCGGCGTCGTCGGCATTGATCACCGCCGCGGCCAGGCCGGGCCAGCGGAACAGCCGCGCCTTGGCCTCTTCGTAGCGCTCCATCGTGCCGTGGTAATCGAGATGGTCGCGCGTCAGATTGGTAAAGCCGGCCACGGCAATTCGCACGCCGTCCAGCCGGCCCTGCTCGAGCCCGATCGACGAGGCTTCCAACGCCACGGCCTGGGCTCCGGCGGCCTTCATTGCCGCCAGCAGACGATGTACGTTCAATACGTCCGGCGTGGTGAGCTCGCCGCCCAGCGAACGTCCGTCAGGCAGCAGCGCGCCCAACGTGCCTATGGTGCCGCAGGGCTTGCCTGCCTCGGTAAGGGCCTGAGCAATCCATTGCACGCAGGAAGTCTTGCCATTGGTGCCGGTGATCGCGACCACGCTCAGGCTTTCCGACGGACGGCCGTACCAGTCATCCGCGAGCTCGCCCAACAGCGGCCGAAGATCAGCCACGCCGTGGACGGCGGGATGGCCCGCCACGCTGTCTGGCACCGGGGCCTGGCACAGCACCGCGGCCGCTCCACGCGCCATCGCCTGCTCGATGAAAGCCCGGCCGTCGACCGAACCGCCAGGGCAGGCCACGAATACATCGCCATCCGCAACTTCACGCGAATCCAGCCGCAGGTGTGCGGTATCGGGCACGATGTCGCGCAGCCAGGACAGTGCCTCGGCAGCCGCGGCGGAGAGAGGACGTCCGACGCTCATCGCGACGACTCCTGGACGCCCGCCACGATGGTGGATTCAAACGGTGCGTCGGGTTGCACGCCCATCATGCGCAAACTGCCGCCCATGATCGACGAAAACACCGGCGCGGCAATAGCGCCGCCGTAGTAACCGCCAGTCTTGGGTTCGTCGATCGAAACAGCCACCACGATGCGCGGGTTCGAAACCGGCGCGAAGCCCACGAACGAACTGCGATAGCGTTGCGTGCTGTACTTGCCGTCGACGATCTTGCGGGCCGTGCCGCTCTTGCCGGCAACGCGATAGCCTTGCACCTGCGCAGCCTTGGCGCCCTCGGGGCCGGCCGCGGCCTCGAGCATTGAACGCACCAATTCCGCCACTTTGGGCGTGTAGACCTTGACGCTGGTCGGAGCGCTGTCGCGCTTGATCAGCGTGGGCGACACCATGTCACCCTCACGGGCAAAGACGGTATAGGCGCGCGCCACCTGAAGCAGGGAAACAGAAAGGCCGTACCCATAGGCCATCGTCGCCTTTTCAATCAGCCGCCAGCGATCCCAGGGACGCAATCGTCCGGGAGCCGCGCCAGGGAAGCCCAACTGCGGGGCCCGCCCGAAGCCAAGTTCGGTGAAGCGCTCCCACATTTCGCGCGACTCGAGCTTTTCGGCAATCATGGTCATGCCGATATTGCTGGAACGCCGCAGTACGCCGCCCACGTTGATGGTGCCGTTCCTGCTGACGTCGTGGATGGTGCTGCCCTGGTAGCGGAATGCGCCGTTGCCGGTTTCGAACTGGGTATTGGCGTTGATGCGGCCGAGGTCCAGCGCTAGCGCGGCCGTGAACGGCTTCATGATCGAGCCCGGCTCGAACGTGTCGGTAATGGCCCGATTGCGCAGGTTGGGAGTGTGGAAAGTTTCGCGACGGTTCGGATCGAAGGTGGGCAGACTGGCCATGGCCAGAATCTCACCCGTGGCCACGTCCATGATGATCGCGCTGGCTGCCGTTGCCTGGTGGCGCTCCTTCGCTTCATTCAACTCTCGATACACCAGATACTGCAGGCGGGTATCGATGGACAGGTGCAGGTCGCGCCCGTTGGCAGGCATGGTTACTGCCTGCACGTCTTCAATGACGCGGCCCAGACGGTCTTTGATCACGCGCCGGCTGCCCGGCGTCCCGGACAACAGATCGTCGAAAGCCAGCTCGACACCTTCCTGCCCTTTATCCTCGACGTTGGTGAAGCCCACCAGATGCGCCGTCACCTCCCCGTCCGGGTAGTAGCGGCGCGTTTCCGGCTGCTGATGAATGCCCGGCACATCGAGCTTCTTGATCTGGTCGGCCAACTCCATCGGCACCTGGCGCTTCAGGTACACGAAATTGCGATCTTCATCGGCGAGGCGGCCGCGCAGATCGGCCGCCGACGTTCCCAGCAACTTGGCGAGCTCGCTCAATTGCGCGCCGGTGGCCGGCTTGACGTCTTCCGGTATCGCCCAGATGGCGCGCGCCGGCACACTGGAGGCCAGCACCACGCCATTGCGGTCGAGTATCTTGCCGCGCGTGGCGGCCAAGGTCAGCGTGCGCTCGTAGCGGCGCTCGCCTTGCTGTTGCAGGAACTCGGTAGACAGGCCCTGCAAATAAAGCGCACGCCCGGCCAAGACCACGAACCCGCCCAACAGCATCAGCAGCACCAGCCGCGCCCGCCACGTGGGCAATTGCCCGCGCAGCACCGGGTTATCGAAGAAAGGCACGCGCTTCATTGCGTGCCTCCGACCGGCGGAATCGGCTGTTGATTGAGATAGATCGTGCGGTGGGGCACGATGGGGATCATTTTCAGATCTTCACGCGCCGCCCGGTCGATTCTGGCGTTGCGCGCCAGTTCGGCCCGCTCGAGCTGCAGCCTGCGCCACTCGGTATCAAGCGTGCGGGCCTGCGTGCGGCTGCGTTCCAGCTCGATGAACAGCTGGCGCGACTGATACCGGCTCGTCACCAGCGAAATGGCCGACAGCATCAGCAGGACAGCCAGGAACAGGGCGGTGCGTCCCATCAGTGCGGCCTCCGCTTGGCGCGGCGCACAGGCACCGATTCGCCCGGCACACGCATCGCCGGCACCAGGGCGGCCGCCCCGTCGCTGCTCAGTGGCGTTGCGGTGCGCTCGGCGACGCGCAACACCGCCGAACGGGCGCGCGCATTGACCGCGACTTCCTGGTCATCGGCCTGCACCCGCCCAAGCATCCGCACCAGGGGTTGCGGCAGTTCGCTTTCGCGCAGGGGCAAGCGCGCATGCGCCGCGGCCGGCCGGGCCGCCGCCGCGATGCACTGTTTGACCATGCGATCTTCCAGCGAATGAAAACTGATCACTGCCAACCTCCCCCCCGGGGCAAGCAGCTCTAGAGCTGACGCGAGGGCGCGCGCGAGCTCTTCGAGTTCCCGATTGATGTAAATCCGTAGAGCCTGAAAGGTGCGTGTGGCCGGATGCTGCCCCTTTTCGCGCGTGCGGACGGCGCTGGCGACGCACTCGGCAAGCTCGAGCGTGGTGCGCAGCGGCCGTGTTGCGCGGCGAGCAGCAATCGCCTTTGCAACCTGAAAAGCAAACCGTTCTTCGCCATAATCTGCTATGACCTCCCGCATTTCATCCACACTGGCTTGCGCCAGCCAATCCGCTACCGTCGGGCCGCGGGTCGTATCCATACGCATGTCGAGCGGGCCGTCGCGCATAAACGAAAAACCCCGTTCGGCATCATCCAACTGAGGGGAAGACACCCCCAGGTCCAGCATCACGCCATCGATGGCGCCAATACCGCGCTCGGCCAAGGCCTCGCGCATCGTGGCAAAGCCACCGTGCACCACCACGACCCGGGCATCTCGTGCAGCCAGCTCGCCGGCCACGGCAATTGCCTGCGGGTCCTTGTCGAACACCACCAGTCGCGCTTGCGGCCCCAGACGGCGCAGCAATTCGCGGCTGTGTCCGCCGCGCCCGAAGGTGCCGTCCACAAACACCCCTTGCCGCGCGCGATCTTCGGCCTGCGCGTCTTCCTGCCGGACCGACCGTGTCGCGCCTTTGCCGCCGAAATCGGCCAGCAGCAACGCATCCACCGTCGGCTCCAGCAGCACGGGCCGATGCTCGAATTCCATACTCGATTTCAGAACGAAAACTGGTTCAACACATCCGGCATTCCCTGTGCCAGGTCCTCTGCCTCGCGGCGGGCCAGGGAAGCGGCATCCCACAGCTCGAAGTGAGCGCCCATACCGAGCAGCATCACATCGCGCGTCATACCGGAAGCGTTGCGCAGTTCAGGCGCGATGAGCACACGGCCGGACCCGTCGATTTCGACGTCCTGCGCGTTGCCCAGCAGCAGCCGCTGTAGCGCCCGCGCAGACATGGGAAATGCGGCGATCTGCTCGCGCTTCTTTTCCCACTCTTGCCGCGGATACACCAGCAGGCAGCCGTCAGGATGGCGGGTCAGGGTCAGCCGGCCTTCAGCCTGCGCGATCAGCGCGTCACGATGCCGGGTCGGAATCGAGATCCGTCCCTTGGCATCGAGCGTCAGCGCGCTGCTTCCCTGAAACACCACATTCACCCCACTTAATTGCACAAATTCCTACTTTTTCCCACTCTACGGTAATGGGCAATCGGGGTCAAGCGCGCGGTTGCAATTTTTTCAATCACAACAAGGACTTAGAGCACTTCTGGAATTTTCCAAAATAAAAACCCCCTGATAAATCAGGGGGTTGCAGTAACAACTAAAAGTCCTTCTTCAGAAGTCAGCCACAGCGGGGCGCTTTCAATGCTTTACGTTCGGCCGCCGGGACGCGATCAGGTCCCGACGGCGCGTATTCAGCAGCAAGACAGGTCTATAGGCCGGATTCTGTACACCGGGCGGACCCGGCGGGCAATCATTCCTCTGCGCGGGCCATTGCTGGACCGCTGTAGCCACCTACCCGCATGCTCGAGCGAGCCGCCCTTCGGGCCCGAAGGCCGCACGCATGCCTATTTGGTGTTGCTCCGGATAGAGGTTGCCGCGTTTCACCCTGCGATGCCGCCGCCCGTTTCCGGACTGCGCGGCACGGAGATAGCCGTGCCGGTGCGCGTTTGGCGCGCCCGCCCCGCAGACTCGTCTCTGTGGCCCTGTTCCTCAGCCGCGACGGCAGGCGAACCTGCCGGGCGACCGGACGGCCGTTAGCCGTTACCCTGCTCTATGGAGTCCGGACCTTCCTCGAGGGATCTGCATCCCACGCGACTGCCCGACCTGCCTTGCTGCGCCATTTTAGTACACCCGGAGAAAGCCGCCTCGGGTTCCTGCGACAATAGGGGTTGCATCGCAACAGGCAGTCTCAATCATGGCTACGGCAACCCTCATTACCCTCACCGGCGTCCAACTGGCCTACGGCCACCACGCGCTGCTCGCCCAGGCTGACTTCAATATCCAGGCAGGCGAACGCATCGGCCTGATCGGCCGCAATGGCGCCGGCAAGTCTTCGCTGTTGCGCTTGCTCGACGGCCGCACGCAGCCTGACGACGGTGATGTGGCACGCCTGTCCGGATTGCGGGTGGCCACCGTGGAACAAGAGCCCGCCCTGGACGACACCCTGTCGGTGTTTGACGTGGTGCATGGGCCATCGGACGAGCACGAAGACTGGCAGCGCCCCGCCCGGGTGCGGGCCGCGCTGGAACGCCTGGGCCTTCCCGCCGAGGCGTCGGTGGCGGGTCTCTCCGGAGGCACGCGCAAGCGCGTGGCCCTGGCCCGCGCCCTGGTCGACGAACCCGACCTGCTGTTGCTCGACGAACCCACCAACCACCTCGATTTCGACGGCATTGCGTGGCTGGAAGATCTGCTGCGCAACTGGAAAGGCGCCGCCGTCATCATTACGCACGATCGCCGCTTCCTCGACGCGGTGGCGACCCGCATTGTCGAACTCGACCGTGGGCGCCTGCTCAGCTTCCCGGGCAACTTCACGCAGTGGCAAGAGCGCAAGGCCCAATGGCTGGAATCGGAGCGCCTGGAGCAGGAACGCTTCGACAAACTGTTGGCGCAGGAAGAAGTGTGGATCCGCAAAGGCATCGAGGCCCGCCGCACGCGCAACGAAGGCCGGGTACGCCGGCTTGAACGGCTGCGCGTCGAACGCGCCGACCGCCGCGAACGCATGGGCAACGTCAACCTGGCCATCGCTGCCGGCCAACGCTCCGGCAAGCTCGTGGCCGAACTGAAGAACGTCGACAAGGCGTTCGACGAAAAAGTCGTCGTACGCGACTACAGCACCACCATCCTGCGCGGCGATCGAATCGGTATCGTCGGCCCCAACGGCGCCGGCAAGACCACACTGCTCAAGCTCATCCTCGGAGAACTTGCACCCGACCGGGGTTCCACTCGACTGGGCACCAACGTCGCGGTGGCCTATTTCGATCAGATGCGCGCACAGCTCGACGAAGACGCCACCCTGGCCGACGTCATCAGTCCGGGCAGTGAATGGGTCGAGATCGGCGGGGCGCGCAAGCACGTCATGAGCTACCTGGGCGACTTCCTGTTTTCGCCGGCACGCGCGGGCTCACCGGTGCGCAGCCTGTCAGGCGGCGAACGCGCGCGGCTGCTGCTGGCGCGCCTGTTCGCGAGGCCGGCCAACGTGCTGGTGCTCGACGAACCCACCAACGATCTCGATATCGAAACGCTGGAACTGCTGGAAGAATTGCTGCAAGAGTACACAGGCACTGTGCTCCTGGTCAGCCATGATCGCGTCTTCCTGAACAATGTGGTCACGCAGACTATCGCCAGCGAGGGCGAGGGCCTATGGCGCGATTATGTCGGCGGATACGACGAATGGGTGGCGCAGCGCCCTGCGCCACCGCAATCCGGCAACAAGCCCGCGCGCGCCGCGGCCCCCGGGCCCGAGTCCTCCGCCAGCCCTTCGGCGCCACGGACACGTCCGGCGCGCACTGCGCGCTTGAGCGCCTGGGAATTGCGCGAGCTCGAAAGCCTGCCCGAAGCCATCGCCGACATCGAAGCACGCCAGGCGGCCCTGTCCAGCCAGTTGGCCGACGGCAGCCTGTATCGTGATGCACCGTCTGAAGTCGACCGCATCAATAAAGAGCTTGCGACCCTGGAAGCGGAACTGGAAGACAAGTTCGCGCGCTGGGAATTGCTCGAAGCCCGCCGGGCAGACGGTTGAACAGCGGATATTCACAAACGCGGGCCACAGTTCACGCGCGCGTATTGCCCACCGGGTAAAGGCTGGCGTCTGTCGCCTGGGGGTCGGTGACACCTGTAGGTTGGCTGTCCGGTGTGATAACCGACGCGCAGGGTCGGTGGGCCGGAGACAACGGAAGCGCAAGGATCGGCCGTCGAGGGCGACGACCGACGCGCAATTAAGGGCCAGCCGAGGTGACTGTTGACGCGGGCCTATCTGACACGCTGGTGCAACTGCATATGCGCCTGATCCGCCTGCCGGCGCGATGCCTGACGCGCGAGTATTGGCCAGCCGTGAAGATATGCGACAACCAGGCTGGCTGCGGGGCGACTTCCACCGCCCCGGCGCTTGGCAGCTCTCTTGCTACACCGCCCGCCAGTCCAGCGTTTCGCCAGCCGCCAGCGGCACCAGCGACGTGTCGCCGAACGGCAGCTCGGCGGGCACCACGTACGATTCACGTTGCAGGGTCAGCGTGCCGGTGTTGCGCGGCAGGCCATAGAAATCGGCGCCGTGGAAACTTGCGAAGCCTTCCAGCCTGTCCAGGCGCCCGGCCTGCTCGAAAGCCGTGGCATAGAGTTCTATCGCGTGCAGCGCCGTATAGCAGCCAGCACAGCCGCAGGCATGTTCTTTCAAGCCGCGTGCGTGGGGTGCGCTGTCAGTGCCCAGGAAAAAGCGAGGGCTGCCGCTGGTGGCCGCCTCGACCAGCGCCTTGCGATGGATCTCGCGCTTGAGTATGGGAAGGCAGTATAAATGCGGACGTACCCCGCCCTGAAAAATGGCATTGCGGTTGTACAGCATGTGTTGCGGGGTGATCGTGGCGCCTATGGGGCCCTCGGCGTCGCGCACGTACTCTGCACCCTCTTTGGTGGTGATGTGCTCGAACACCACCTTCAGGCCGGGATAAGCGCGTCGCAGCGGTTGCATGACCCGCTCGATGAACAGGGCCTCACGGTCGAACACGTCGACAGACGGATCGGTGACCTCGCCATGCACCAGCAACGGCATGCCGCAACGTTCGAGCGCTTGCAAAGCCTTGCCGCACTTGCCCAGCAGGTCGGTCACGCCGGCATCCGAATTGGTGGTTGCCCCCGCCGGATACAGCTTCACGGCATAGACGGCGCCCGATTCATGCGCGCGGACGATCTCATCGGCCGAAGTGTTGTCGGTCAGGTAGAGTGTCATCAGCGGCACAAATGGCGGTGCGTCCTCATGCAAGCGCAACGCTGCCTCAATACGTTGCCGGTAGGCCAGGGCCTGTTCGGTAGTGGTTACCGGCGGCCGCAGGTTCGGCATGATGATGGCGCGCGCAAATTGGCGCGCCGTGTCCCCCACAACCGCCTGCAGCGCCGCGCCGTCGCGCAGGTGCAAGTGCCAGTCATCGGGGCGGGTGATCGTCAGTTGAGTAATCTGGGGCGTGGTGGACATGAGCTAAGGGGGGGCGGCGTCATTCTGCCAAGGGCATGCCACGCTCGGCCAGCGCGCAGAACATGGCGCTGCCCAGCGGAATGACGGCATCGTTGAAATCGAATCGTGAATTATGCAGCACGCAGCCGGATTCTGCTCCGCCCTGCCCCAGCCGGAAATAGGCGCCTGGACGAGCCTGCAGCATAAAAGAAAAATCTTCCGAGCCCATCGAAGGCACCAGATCACGCACCACGTTTTCCTTGCCCACCATGTCGGTGGCTATGTCGGCCACGAGGTTGGCATGCTGTGGTGTATTCAGCGTGGCCGGGTAGATGCGCTCGTAGATGATCTCGGCGGTGGCGCCAAAACCCGCTGACAGTGCGTTGACGAGCTCGCGCATCCGCGTCTCGACCATCTCTTGCACCGACTTGCGGAACGTACGCACCGTGCCCACCAGCTTGGCTTCGCGGGGTATGACGCTCATGGCACCAGGGTGCCCGGCCTGCAGCGAGCCGATGGACAAAACCGCGGAATCGAGCGGATTCACGTTGCGCGACACGATAGTCTGCAAGGCAGTGATGACGTGGCCCGCGATGGTGACGGGGTCGATGGTCTGGTACGGATGCGCTCCATGGCCGCCTCGGCCGGTAATGGTGATTTCGAAGCGGTCGGCCGCAGCCATCATCGGACCGGGGTTGATGCCCACCGTACCCGGCCTGAGGCCGGGCCAATTGTGCAATGCATAGATCGCGTCGCACGGAAAGGTATCGAACAGGCCATCTTCCATCATGGCCTTTGCGCCACCGCGACCTTCTTCGGCCGGCTGAAAAATCAGTACGGCCGTTCCATCGAAATTGCGCGTCTGCGCAAGATATCGCGCTGCACCGATCAGAATGGCGGTATGCCCGTCATGGCCGCAGCCATGCATGAGTCCGGCCTTGCTAGACTTATGCGCAAAGTCGTTGTCTTCGGTCATGGGCAAGGCGTCCATGTCGGCGCGCAGGCCTATCATGCGGCCGCTGTCGCGGCCCCGCCCTCGGATCACGCCAACCACGCCGGTCTTGCCTATGCCGCGGTGCACCTCGATGCCCAGTGCCTCGAGCGCGCCGGCCACAATGCCGGACGTGCGCACCTCTTCGAAGCCCAGCTCGGGATGCGCGTGCAGGTCGCGGCGCAAGGCCGTCAGTTCGTCATGAAAGAGCCGGATGGACTCCAGCGCTGATCTCGCGTACATGTGCCGTTACACACCTTGGTAAGGGGGCAAGGAAGTCCCCATTTTAGTTGCTACAGAGCATAAATGCCTTTGTCTTTGCGAGGGAGACAAGTTATGCTCCGCCCGCAGGACAATTTTTCCAACAGCCAGAGAAGGAGCGCCGCATTATGGCTACAACCTCCAAACCCGCGACCGCGCGCAAGCCGAACGCCGCATTCATGAAGCCCTTGACCCCCAGTGCCGAACTGGCTGAAGTCATTGGTTCGGACGCCGTGCCGCGCACCGAGGTCACCAAAAAGATCTGGGAATACATCAAAAAACACAACCTGCAAGATGCCAGCAACAAGCGCAACATCAATGCTGACGCCAAGCTGCGCCCGATCTTCGGCAAAGATCAAGTCACGATGTTCGAACTGACCAAGCTGGTCAACGCCCACCTGAAGTAAGCAGGCAAAGGGCGTACCCGGTACGTCCCTGCGCCCATTCGAAAGCCGGCATACGCCTCAAGGCGGGCCGCGCGGGCCCTCTAAGGCCCTGCCTTCCCCAAGCAAGCCTACCCGCGCGCATTGCGGCCATGCCGACGCGATGGTGCTGCTGTGACCAGACAAAAAAAGGCTGGCCCTGACGGGCCAGCCTTTTTTAACTACGCCGATAATGCTTACGCATACGGCGTGGGCGCCACGCCTTCAAGCAGCGCGAGCCAGCCCTTGATGAGACGGTAAAGTACCCATATCACCGTGGCCGCCAGGCCAATCCAGCCAATAAAGACCAGCGTAGCGATGGCGCTTATGGCCAGCCACAGCAACGCCCACCAAAATGTGCGTAGCAACCAGTCGAAATGTGCCGCATACATAGTGCCAGCCGTGTCGGCGCGTTTGACGTACATCAGTACCACTGCCGCCAGCGTGGCAATGCCCAAGAAGCCGCCGGTTAGGAATCCAAGGGCATACAAGCCATAGGCCACATGGGTCAGCGTGCGCAGGTCGGGCGACTTGTTTGACTGGGGAATCTGGGGATCGCTCACGATAACCGCTCCATCGAATAGATTTAGGCAATCTTACCGCACATAGACAACTGAACGTGGGCTATGAGTCGTTCGATGAGCAAGGTGTGGTCGCATCGCGACGGCCTGAAGATGCCTGCAGCCGCACGCTGGGTGAGGCTGCCGCATCAGAGTGCCGTCAGAATGCCTGCAGTCTCCCGCACCAGCCTATGCCACCGAGAGTCGACTTGGCCCACAACGAAGCAGACTGCCAACAGATCCCTCGTCGTCCCATTGAACAGGGCGGGTCCATGACCACCTGCCTCGCAAGCGGATCAAGGCCACCGCGCCTGGTCGGGATGCGCGATGCATCCGCAATGCGAATTTCATCATTCAGTCGGGTCGTATCCAGACCGAGAAACGCGCCTGCTGCGTCATCGTCCCCTCAAGACGCATCTTGTCTCGGGAGTTGGCGCGCCGGACTTGGGGCAGTGTGCGGCCATGTCCGCTAGCTACCCAGACCGCAGTAGCGGTCCTGTCGGTGGTCTGGTCGTGGCACAGCGTGACTGCGCCCTTGCTCCATTCGCGGTACGCGTCATGGGCGGTTGGTTTGGCGGGCGTTGACTGGCGCGCCAAAGACAAAACCCCAGCACGTATGGGTGCTGGGGTTTTGCGGGATAAGAGCCTGACGATGACCTACTTTCACAGACGAATGTCCACTATCATCGGCGCGAAGGCGTTTCACTGTCCTGTTCGGGATGGGAAGGAGTGGGACCACCTTGCTATGGTCGTCAAGCGTAAACGGTTGGGCGGGCAGACGGTGGGTCTGCGCACCCCAATTTGGAAGAAGCACATCGAGCTGTCAGGGGGGCAGCCCTGAGCAGCGATTGTGAAGGTTATTTCTTTGAACGGCACTTGTCGCTACGCGCTCATACCAGGTCTACAAAACCTGCAGAGTTATAGGATCAAGCCGCACGGGCAATTAGTATCGGTTAGCTCAACGCATTACTGCGCTTCCACACCCGACCTATCAACGTTCTGGTCTCGAACGACCCTTCAGGGGGATCAAGTCCCCGGGATACCTAATCTTCAGACGAGTTTCCCGCTTAGATGCCTTCAGCGGTTATCTCTTCCGTACTTAGCTACCCGGCAATGCCATTGGCATGACAACCGGTACACCAGAGGTACGTCCACTCCGGTCCTCTCGTACTAGGAGCAGGCTCCGTCAAGTATCCAACGCCCACGGCAGATAGGGACCAAACTGTCTCACGACGTTTTAAACCCAGCTCACGTACCTCTTTAAATGGCGAACAGCCATACCCTTGGGACCGGCTACAGCCCCAGGATGAGATGAGCCGACATCGAGGTGCCAAACACCGCCGTCGATATGAACTCTTGGGCGGTATCAGCCTGTTATCCCCAGAGTACCTTTTATCCGTTGAGCGATGGCCCTTCCATTCAGAACCACCGGATCACTATGTCCTGCTTTCGCACCTGTTCGACTTGTCAGTCTCACAGTCAAGCACGCTTATGCCATTGCACTATCAGCACGATTTCCGACCGTACCTAGCGTACCTTCGAACTCCTCCGTTACGCTTTGGGAGGAGACCGCCCCAGTCAAACTGCCTACCATGCACTGTCCCCGATCCGGATAACGGACCAAGGTTAGAACCGCAAACAAACCAGGGTGGTATTTCAAGGTCGGCTCCACCGAATCTGGCGACTCGGTTTCTGCGCCTCCCACCTATCCTACACAGGCCGGTTCACAGTCCAATGCAAAGCTACAGTAAAGGTTCATGGGGTCTTTCCGTCTAGCCGCGGGTAGATTGCATCATCACAAACACTTCAACTTCGCTGAGTCTCAGGAGGAGACAGTGTGGCCATCGTTACGCCATTCGTGCAGGTCGGAACTTACCCGACAAGGAATTTCGCTACCTTAGGACCGTTATAGTTACGGCCGCCGTTTACCGGGGCTTCGATCAAGAGCTTGCACCCCATCACTTAACCTTCCGGCACCGGGCAGGCGTCACACCCTATACGTCGACTTTCGTCTTGGCAGAGTGCTGTGTTTTTAATAAACAGTCGCAGCCACCGATTCTCTGCGGCCCCTTCAAGCTCCGCGCGCAAGCGCTTCACCCTAATGGGGCATACCTTCTCCCGAAGTTACGGTATCAATTTGCCGAGTTCCTTCTCCTGAGTTCTCTCAAGCGCCTTGGAATATTCATCCCGTCCACCTGTGTCGGTTTGCGGTACGGTCTCGTACAGCTGAAGCTTAGAGGCTTTTCTTGGAACCACTTCCAATCACTTCGGTCCACATGGGACCTCGTGCCACACCCTTGAATTACGCGCCCGGATTTGCCTAAAGCGCCTTCTCCAATGCAGCAACAGGGACTTCCAACACCCTGATGACCTTCCGCGATCCGTCCCCCCATCGCACTGTACGACGGTGCGGGAATATTAACCCGCTTCCCATCAGCTACGCATCTCTGCCTCGCCTTAGGGGCCGACTCACCCTGCGCCGATGAACGTTGCGCAGGAAACCTTGGACTTACGGCGAGGGGGCTTTTCACCCCCTTTATCGCTACTCATGTCAGCATTCGCACTTCTGATACCTCCAGCAGCCTTTACAAGCCACCTTCGCAGGCTTACAGAACGCTCTCCTACCGCGTGTACAAAGTACACACCCGCAGCTTCGGTTTATCGCTTGAGCCCCGTTACATCTTCCGCGCAGGACGACTCGATCAGTGAGCTATTACGCTTTCTTTAAAGGGTGGCTGCTTCTAAGCCAACCTCCTGACTGTCTATGCCTTCCCACTTCGTTTCCCACTTAGCGATAATTCGGGACCTTAGCTGGCGGTCTGGGTTGTTTCCCTCTTGAGTCCGGACGTTAGCACCCGGTGCTCTGTCTCCCAAGCTGGACTTGCGGGTATTCGGAGTTTGCCATGGTTTGGTAAGTCGCCATGACCCCCTAGCCATAACAGTGCTCTACCCCCCGCAGTCATACTTGAGGCACTACCTAAATAGTTTTCGGAGAGAACCAGCTATTTCCAGATTTGTTTAGCCTTTCACCCCTATCCACAGCTCATCCCCTAGTTTTTCAACACTAGTGGGTTCGGTCCTCCAGCACGTGTTACCGTGCCTTCAACCTGGCCATGGGTAGATCATCTGGTTTCGGGTCTACACCCAGCGACTAAAATCGCCCTATTCGGACTCGCTTTCGCTGCGCCTTCCCTATTCGGTTAAGCTCGCCACTGAATGTAAGTCGCTGACCCATTATACAAAAGGTACGCCGTCACCCCATAAAGAGGCTCCGACTGTTTGTATGCATACGGTTTCAGGATCTATTTCACTCCCCTTCCGGGGTTCTTTTCGCCTTTCCCTCACGGTACTGGTTCACTATCGGTCGATCACGAGTATTTAGCCTTGGAGGATGGTCCCCCCATCTTCAGACAGGATTTCACGTGTCCCGCCCTACTTCTCTTACGCCTAGTTCCACAAACCAGATTTCGTCTACAGGGCTATCACCTGCTACGGCCGGACTTTCCATTCCGTTCGACTACCTGATCTGCTAAATCGTAAAGGCTCTTCCGATTTCGCTCGCCACTACTTTCGGAATCTCGGTTGATGTCTTTTCCTCGAGTTACTGAGATGTTTCAGTTCACCCGGTTCGCCTCCACTGGCCTATGTATTCAGCCAGGGATACTGCATCGCTGCAGTGGGTTTCCCCATTCGGACATCTGCGGATCAAAGCTTGTTTGCCAGCTCCCCGCAGCTTTTCGCAGGCTACCACGTCCTTCTTCGCCTGTGATCGCCAAGGCATCCACCATATGCACTTAGTCGCTTGATCCTATAACACTGAAGTCTTATAGGACGCTGATATGTTTCGCGTTTGTGCCGTTCATAAGTTTCAAAGCCATCTCGCCAATCAAGCACGAGATCTTGAGAACTTGGAACAAATCTATGCAATCACAACCCGTGCTCATCTTCACCGGCAATCAAGCCAGCTACTGCATGAACACACTTTCGTTGTGCTTCTTCCTAATTGTTAAAGAACGATGTATAGCTTCATTGGGCCAAAACCCAATGCATAAGACTGATTCAACAGAACCAACCAACCCTATGCAATGACTTCTGGAAATCAATGGTGGAGGTGAACGGGATCGAACCGATGACATCCTGCTTGCAAAGCAGGCGCTCTCCCAGCTGAGCTACACCCCCTATGACGACCAATCACCCGCACGCCTCTCGACACCCGGACAACCCTTCGCATACTGGTGGGTCTGGTTGGATTCGAACCAACGACCCCCGCCTTATCAAGACGGTGCTCTAACCGACTGAGCTACAGACCCAAAAACCCTCTTCGGATCAGCAGTCAGGATTGCGGCACAGGGAGGATTCCCCCTCTACCCACGCTCACAACCGATCCCAGCTACACAATTAACAACCGATAAGCGTGGACGCTTTAACAACACGGCACTCGCTCTTAAAGGAGGTGATCCAGCCGCACCTTCCGATACGGCTACCTTGTTACGACTTCACCCCAGTCATGAATCCTACCGTGGTAATCGCCCTCCTTGCGGTTAGGCTAACTACTTCTGGTAAAACCCACTCCCATGGTGTGACGGGCGGTGTGTACAAGACCCGGGAACGTATTCACCGCGACATGCTGATCCGCGATTACTAGCGATTCCGACTTCACGCAGTCGAGTTGCAGACTGCGATCCGGACTACGATCGGGTTTCTGGGATTGGCTCCCCCTTGCGGGTTGGCAGCCCTCTGTCCCGACCATTGTATGACGTGTGAAGCCCTACCCATAAGGGCCATGAGGACTTGACGTCATCCCCACCTTCCTCCGGTTTGTCACCGGCAGTCTCATTAGAGTGCCCTTTCGTAGCAACTAATGACAAGGGTTGCGCTCGTTGCGGGACTTAACCCAACATCTCACGACACGAGCTGACGACAGCCATGCAGCACCTGTGTTCCGGTTCTCTTGCGAGCACTGCCAAATCTCTTCGGCATTCCAGACATGTCAAGGGTAGGTAAGGTTTTTCGCGTTGCATCGAATTAATCCACATCATCCACCGCTTGTGCGGGTCCCCGTCAATTCCTTTGAGTTTTAATCTTGCGACCGTACTCCCCAGGCGGTCAACTTCACGCGTTAGCTGCGCTACCAAGGCCCGAAGGCCCCAACAGCTAGTTGACATCGTTTAGGGCGTGGACTACCAGGGTATCTAATCCTGTTTGCTCCCCACGCTTTCGTGCATGAGCGTCAGTGTTATCCCAGGAGGCTGCCTTCGCCATCGGTGTTCCTCCGCATATCTACGCATTTCACTGCTACACGCGGAATTCCACCTCCCTCTGACACACTCTAGCCCGGTAGTTAAAAATGCAGTTCCAAGGTTAAGCCCTGGGATTTCACATCTTTCTTTCCGAACCGCCTGCGCACGCTTTACGCCCAGTAATTCCGATTAACGCTTGCACCCTACGTATTACCGCGGCTGCTGGCACGTAGTTAGCCGGTGCTTATTCTGCAGGTACCGTCAGTTGCCCCAGATATTAGCCAGGGCCGTTTCTTTCCTGCCAAAAGTGCTTTACAACCCGAAGGCCTTCATCGCACACGCGGGATGGCTGGATCAGGGTTGCCCCCATTGTCCAAAATTCCCCACTGCTGCCTCCCGTAGGAGTCTGGGCCGTGTCTCAGTCCCAGTGTGGCTGGTCGTCCTCTCAAACCAGCTACGGATCGTCGCCTTGGTAGGCCTTTACCCCACCAACTAGCTAATCCGATATCGGCCGCTCCAATAGTGCGAGGCCCGAAGGTCCCCCGCTTTCCCCCGTAGGGCGTATGCGGTATTAGCCACGCTTTCGCGTAGTTATCCCCCGCTACTGGGCACGTTCCGATACATTACTCACCCGTTCGCCACTCGCCGCCAGACCGAAGTCCGCGCTGCCGTTCGACTTGCATGTGTAAAGCATCCCGCTAGCGTTCAATCTGAGCCAGGATCAAACTCTTCAGTTCAATCTCTGTAATGTTCGCGCACCATGATCGAAACCATGGCACTTCGCTCAAAGAAAATGAGGTTCCAATAGATCAACCATTTCTGTTTGACATTCTTGGTACTTCACTTACTGGTGAGCGCCTGATATTTCTCTTTGGCTTACAGGCCAGGCCGACACAACACACCCCAAAGGCAAAGCCCCCAGGACGTCTCGCACCAACCCGCGCCCTGCGCCGCATCATCAAGCGCCCACACTTATCGGTTGTTTCGTTGTTAAAGAACAGGTACTGCAACTGCGGTGCTGTTTGATCAGCACAGAAACGAGATTATGAGGCCTTTTTTAAAACCTGTCAAATCGATGTTTCTGCAAACTTGATCTGATTCCAGCCTGGCCGGCTTGCCTGAACCCAGGCCACCTCCCCGCCACCTTGACCGCTCACATTCATCTAAGGGTTAACCCTGATTTCCTGCGAACCGCCAAGCCCAAGATCTTAGCACGTTTATTTCAGCCCGCGCAACAAGGTTCGTGAACATTGTGCCGGCCGTCGCAACAAAGACTTCGGCCCCGCCACCTGGAAAACTGCACCCGGGCAACGAAGAGGCGAGACTATAGCATAGATAAATTGACCCCGCTTGCGGCTGCGGAACTTATTTTTTTCCAGCCCAGGGAAATTGGGGACGCTAGCGAAAGGCTGCCCCAAGCATACCGATGAGGCGGCATACGGCCGAAAGGCGGAATAGGCCTGCATCGGACCCAGCGAAACGAGCCCTTGGAAGCCGCTTATACGCGGACAGCAGGTCCCGCCCGAGGTCCCCTCTGATGCACACAGCGACGCGGACGGCGCCTGACTGGCCGGGACTGTCTATAGTTGTAGTTCGGTGGTTTCCTTGATTTGCTGCAGGGCAAAGTAGGATTTCATATCGACGACGGCGGGGTGCCGCATCAGGGTGTCCATGGCGAACGTCGAAAAATGCGCCAGATCGGCCACTTGTACGCGCAACAGGTAGTCCATGTCGCCCGACATGGCATAGCACTCCACGACTTCGGGCCATCTCTGAACGTCGCGCGCGAATTCGCTGATAGGAGCGTGGCTACCGTCGATGTGCTTGTCCAGACGTATGGAGACATAGGCCAACAGGCCCAGGCCCACCTTTTCGGCGTCGACCAGCGCCACGTAGCGCTTGATATATCCACGCTCTTCCAGGCGGCGAACCCGCCTCAGGCAGGGGCTGGGCGACAGCGACACCCTGTCGGCCAGCTCCTGGTTACTGAGACGGCCGTCCCGCTGAAGTTCGGCCAGGATACGCCGGTCTGTCCTGTCTAGATCTGTATCGGCCATTTTTTGTCCCGTTATCGGTTTATAGAGCAATATTATTGCCGGGAGGTGGATTATATGGGGCAGATTTGCAATCAACTGCCACCCAGCCCTGCCTACAATTTGTGTTTCGGACTTGGCCTTCCAAGTCATGCGTACACCGGATCAGGAGCGCCACCATGAACGAGACATTTGAGCCCTGGGACAATCCCATGGGCACCGCAGGCTTTGAATTCATCGAGTACGCCGCCCCCGACCCCGCGGCACTGCGCAAGGTGTTCGAAAGCCTGGGATTCAAGGCCATCGCCCGCCATCGCCATAAAGATGTGACGCTGTATCGCCAAGGCGGCGTGAATTTCCTGATCAACGCCGAGCCGGATTCATTCGCGCAGCGCTTTGCACGGCTGCATGGGCCGTCGATCTGTGCGATAGGCTTTCGCGTGCAGGACGCCGCGCGCGCCTATCGGCGCGCGCTCGAATTGGGTGCCTGGGGCTTCGATTCCCACAGCGGCCCCATGGAGCTGAATATTCCGGCCATCAAAGGCATAGGCGATTCACTGATCTACCTGGTTGACCGTTGGCGCGGCAAGAACAGCCATGGCGGCATCGGCGACATCAGCATCTATGATGTGGACTTCGAGCCGCTGGACCTGCAGACGGCCGACACCGATCTGACCCACGCGGGTGCCGGCCTTACGCTGGTGGACCATCTTACCCATAACGTACACAAAGGCCGCATGGCGGAGTGGTCGGAGTTCTACGAGCGCCTGTTCAACTTCCGCGAGATTCGTTACTTCGATATTGAAGGCAAGGTCACCGGAGTCAAGTCGCGAGCCATGACTTCGCCTTGCGGGAATATCCGCATTCCCATCAATGAAGAAGGCACCGAGGAAAAGGGCCAGATTCAGGAGTATCTGGACCTGTACCGTGGCGAAGGCATCCAGCACATTGCGTTGGCCACCGAAGACATCTACGCCACGGTTGAGGCTCTGCGCCGCAACGGCGTGAAGTTCCTGGACACGCCCGACACCTACTACGAGCTATTGGACAAGCGCCTGCCCGGACATGGCGAAGAGGTGCCCCGCCTGCAGGGAAACCGCATTCTGCTGGATGGCGCCCCCGGTGGCGGCCTGTTGCTGCAGATTTTCACCGAGAACCAGATCGGGCCCATCTTCTTCGAAATCATTCAACGCAAGGGCAATGAGGGATTCGGCGAGGGCAACTTCAAGGCGCTGTTCGAATCTATCGAACTGGACCAGATGCGGCGCGGCGTAGTCAAGGCGGTAGAGTAAGGAACACCGCGCCAGTCGCCGCACGAACCTATCCTGCCCACGCGCCGCGAGGAGGCACACAGGCAGGACGGGATCAGCGCTTCAGTCGGTCGTGAAACTGCTTGCGAAACTTGGCCACCTTGGGCGCGATGACGAACTGGCAATACCCCTGCTCGGGATGCAGGGCGAAGTAATTGCGGTGGTAGTCTTCGGCGGGCCAGAACGTGGCGGGCTCGCGCAATTGCGTGACCAGGGGCGCATCGTACACATGCAGCCCTTCGATCTCGGCCATGACCGCTTTCGCCTGGTCGCGCTGCGTTTCGTCTTGCCAGAAGATGGCAGATTCGTATTGCGGCCCGACGTCGTTGCCCTGGCGTCCCGGCGTGGTCGGGTCGTGGGTGGCAAAGAAAACGCGCAGCAGGTCGCTGTAGGAAAGCACGGCCGGGTCGAATTCGACGCGAGCGACCTCGATATGGCCCGTTTGCTTTCCGCAGACCTGCTCGTATGTGGGGGTATCGACATGGCCGCCGCTGTAGCCAGGCTGCACACTGATGACACCACGCAGGTCTACCAGCACGGCCTCGACACACCAAAAACATCCGCCGCCCAACACGGCGACCTGAGTGGAACCTGTGGAAGTTTGCTCGGGCATGACGGCTCCTTGAGGGCGGCCAGCGTGGCCGCCGTAAATACTATTGGGGCTTGGCAGGTGCCAGCGAGAGAATCCATTGTGCCAGTTGAGTGGCTTCGTCCGGATTCACCTGGGACTGCGCCGGCATGGGGACAGCCCCCCAGGCACCACGGCCCCCGCCCCGGATTCTTTCGGCCAGGTATTGCACCATGGCTTCCCCCTGCCCCGCGTAGCGTTCCGCCACGCTGATCAACGGGGGCCCCACCCGTTTGGTGTCGACCTGGTGACAGGCCATGCACGCCTTGCGCTGGGCCAGCTCAAGACCTTCGGCAGTGCTCTGTGCAGACACCGTGGCCGTCATGGCCAGCAGGCCGATTCCCAAACCCAAGGCGGACCGGACCGCCCAACTAATCTTCGAATGCATCGGTAACTGCCCCACGACTGGCGGTGCCGGCCAGCTTGCCAAACTTGGCAAGTACGCCGCGCGTGTACCGGGGCTTGGGTTGAACCCAGGCCTCGCGGCGGGCCGCCATTTCCTCATCGGAAATATTGAGTTGCAACAATAGTTGGTGAGCGTCGATGGTAACCGAATCGCCCTCTTGAATCAGAGCTATCGGCCCGCCGACGTAGGCCTCGGGCGCCACATGGCCGACCACCATGCCCCAGGTACCGCCCGAAAAGCGCCCGTCGGTGATGAGCCCCACACTTTCACCCAGGCCCTGCCCCACCAGCGCGGAGGTAGGCGCCAGCATTTCACGCATGCCAGGCCCTCCCTTGGGGCCTTCATAGCGTATGACCACAATGTCGCCAGCGCGTATGCGCTGTTCCATGATGGCCGCCATGGCCGCATCTTCGGAATCGAACACACGCGCCGGACCCGTGATGACCGGGTTCTTCAGCCCCGTGATCTTGGCTACGCAGCCTTCCGGCGACAGGTTGCCTTTCAAGATCGCCAGGTGGCCGTGCGGATACAACGCCTGGGCGATTGGACGTATGACGTCTTGCCCCACTGGCGGTTCTGCCGGCACGTCGGCCAGCGTTTCGGCGATGGTCTTGCCCGTGATGGTGGGACAGTGGCCGTGCAGCAGGCCTGCATCGAGCAGCAGTTTCATGACTTGAGGAATACCGCCAGCGCGATGCAGGTCGGTCGCGACATAGCGACCCGACGGTTTCAGGTCGCAGATGACCGGCACGCGGCGGCGTATGCGCTCGAAGTCGTCGATGGTCCATTCCACTTCGGCGGCGTGGGCGATGGCCAGGAAATGCAGGACCGCGTTGGTCGAGCCGCCGGTGGCCATGATGACGGACACCGCGTTCTCGATGGATTCGCGAGTGATGATGTCGCGAGGCCGCACGCCGCGCCGCACGGCATCGACCAGCACCCGCGCGGACTGGGCCGCCGAGGCGACCTTCTCGTCGTCTTCGTTCGCCATGGTGCTGGAATAAGGCAGGCTCATGCCCAGGGCTTCGAAGGCCGAGCTCATGGTGTTTGCGGTGTACATGCCGCCGCAAGACCCCGAACCGGGAATCGCGCACTTTTCGATCTGCCTGAAATCTTCTTGCGGCATGCGCCCCATCGTGTATTCGCCCACGGCCTCGAATACCGAGACGATGGTGAGATCCTGGCCGCGGTATCGGCCGGGCTTGATGGTGCCGCCATACACATAAATGCCCGGCACATTCATGCGCGCGAGCGCGATCATGCCCCCTGGCATGTTCTTGTCGCAGCCTCCGATGACAACCACGCCGTCCATCCACTGGCCCTGCGCCGCAGTCTCGATGCAATCGGCGATGACCTCGCGCGAGACCAGGGAATACTTCATGCCTTCGGTGCCCATCGACATGCCGTCGGAGATGGTGGGCGTGCCGAACACCTGGGGGTTGGCCTTGGATGCGCGCACGGCGTCGATCGCCGCATCGGCCAGGCGTTGCAGGCCGCTGTTGCAGGGTGTGATAGTGGAGTGGCCATTGGCCACGCCTATCATGGGATTGTCAAAATCAGCTTCCTGGTAGCCCAGCGCGTAGTACATGGCGCGATTGGGCGCGCGGGCCACGCCCTGAGTGATGTGGCGCGAACGTTCGTTGTCGGGCATAGTGGCTCTCCGGAAGATGGCGGGACCGCAGATGCGGCCGGGCCGTGACTGCGAGGCGGCGCGTTCGCCGGTTATTATCGACCCAATCTTTTTCTGCGTGGCGGAATATGCTGCATCATCCCGAGTTTGACCCGATTGCCCTGAGTATCGGCCCCGTGGCCATTCATTGGTACGGCCTGATGTATCTGCTGGGCTTCGCGCTGGTGTATGGCCTTGGACGCATGCGCCTGTCGCGCGGCCACACGCCCGCCCTGCAGGCGCGCGACCTGGAAGACCTGATCTTCTACAGCGTGCTGGGCGTGGTGCTGGGAGGCCGGCTGGGCTATGTGCTGTTCTACAAGCCGGCGTACTACCTTGCCCACCCCCTGGAGATCCTTTACCTGTGGGAAGGCGGCATGTCGTTCCACGGCGGCCTGGTCGGCGTGATCGTGGTGATGCTGCTTTTCGCGCGCAAGAAAGGCCTCTCGTTCTTCACGGTCAGCGACTTTATTGCCCCGCTGATTCCGCTGGGGCTGGGTGCCGGCCGCCTGGGCAACTTCATCAACGGAGAGCTGTGGGGTCGGCCGACCGACGTGCCATGGGCCATGGTGTTTCCGCAGGCGGGCGACAGCCTGGCGCGGCACCCTTCGCAGCTGTACGAGCTGGGCCTGGAAGGTATCGTGCTGTTCGTGCTGCTGTGGTGGTTTTCGGCCCGGCCCCGACCCACGGGGCAGGTCAGCGCGCTGTTCCTGATCGGCTATGGCGCCTTCCGCTTCCTGGTGGAATACACCCGCGAGCCGGACGGCTTTCTAGGCTTGCTGGCCGGCGGCATGAGCATGGGACAGTGGCTGTCCCTGCCCATGGTGGCAATAGGCGTGCTGCTGTTCGTGCTCAGTGCAAGGCAACCGTCCCGTTGACGGAAATGCTGACCGTGACCTTGCCCGCTTCAAGCGGCACATCGGCGGACTCGGCCAGGTCGCGCTTGGCCATCATCTGAGCGCCCATGGGCCGGGGCACCGGCACCGGCGACCCGCCGCCACTGAGTTCGAGGTTGCGCACCTGATAGCCGCTGAACCCGAATGCCGTGGCCGCCGCCAGGGCACGGTCGCGGAACGCCTGGGCCGCCTGGCTCAACAACTTGCGTTCTTCGGCCTCGCGCGCATCGCGCGACAGGGTGAAAGAGATCTGCCCAATTGCGGTCTTATCGGACAGCCTGGATGCCAATTCAGATGCGGCAGCAAAATCCTTGGATTCCAGAATGATTTCACCGCGTGCCCGCCAATTGCGGATCTTGCCTTTTTCGTCGGTATTCGGCCAGATGCTGTAGCCGCCAGTGCTGACCTCGATGTTTTTCGCGCCCTGGGTGCGCTTGACCGCTTCATCGAGGGCCGCCGTGAGGGCCTGGCCGGCGGCGGCCTGAGTGGCCGCCTCGAGTTCGGCTGCCAGGGTGATGCGAACCGTGTCTTGCCGCACGTCAGAGGAAGCCGATGCCTGCAGGCTGAGTTCGGGCACTCGTGCAGAGGGCTCTTGCACCTGCGCAGGCGCTGAAGCCGAAGGCTGTGACCACGCGGGTTGCGCCGCAGCCAGGGCGAAAGTCGCGCAGCATGCAGCCGCGAGCCGATTCAATGAAAGCACGGGTATGGAGTGCATCATGGCAAGCCTGTAGGGGGTGGGGAGTAAGGAGACATCCGAAGCGGACCTGCATGCAGCAGGCCCGCCGGAAGAAATGCCCCACCTGTGCCGTCGAGGCCGGCATCTCGAACCCTGAGGTTCAAGGTGGTCGCGTTCCGTTGAGCGTCGGGTTCATCTACGAAGAGACAAGCGCTCCAGCTCACCATTCGCGCAACCAATATGCCATAAGACATAGGTTCAGAGAATGTATGGCCAAGTCACGAACACGGCAGGGACAAACTGAAAAAACAACGCGTGATACCGACACGCCGGGGGCTTGCGCCCTACAACAATTTCTCTTGACCCGACAAGGCTTGGTCGAGCAAGGAGTTCATGTCTTCAATTCTACGCTTGAAGTCGCCGACCGCCAACCCACCCAGCGGACCATCGGGCGCGGCCTTCATGGCAAGCAGTTCGCCCGCGATCTGCAGAGCGGCCATGACCGCGATGCGTTCGTTGCTGGAGACTTTGCCAGAGCCCTGGATGCGCAACATGAGCTGGTCGACATGGCGCACGGCCGCCAGCAGTGCGGGCTTTTCGTCAGTGGAGCAGGCAAGCGAGTAGTCGCGGCCAAGGATGGTGACATCGACGCGTTCCATCAGGGTTGCTCTCCGGTGGGTGCACCCGGCAGGCGCGCCAATACAGTGTCGATACGTTCGCGCGCGGCCGAGGCGGCGACTCGCAGGCGCTGCAGTTCGGTGTCGCGCGCGCCGAGGCTGCCCAGGAGTTCGGCTTCGCGCGCACTGGCGCGGGATGCGAAAGCCTGGTGATCGGCAACGGCTCGCGCGAGCTCTTCGCGCAGACCGGCTTCATTCTGGCGCGCTTCGGCCAGCATGCCGGCGACAGTGCCGTCGTGCTCTTGCAGCCGGGCCTGCAGAGCCTGAATTTCAGTCTCGCGCTCGGCGCAGCGCTGCTCGAGTGCACGCTGGCCGGATTCGCATTGACTCAGGCGGACACGCAACGCGTCACGCTCGGCAGCCAATTGCCGTGCACGTTGCACCAGTTGCCCGATACGGGCGGCGAGTTGATCGAGGTCTTGCAGCATGGGCGCTATCGTAAACCATTCCGTGCGTCGGCCGGGAGGCCACACGCAACGTGAGAAACACGGCAATATTCAGTAGGACTTGCCACCGCAGGCCGGTCGGCCAAGCAGAAGAATAAATCGTCAGGCGCATGCACGGCGGCTTTCGCCTGTCTTTCTAAAAACTTTCACTTTGCTTTCATTCCGGGCGCAACAGCGCCTGGGGTTACAACTTGGGCGCCCGTTCTAGGGAAAACCCCATCTGCATAGCGGATAAGTCGGGTTTGCAGGCCCTATCCCCTTGGCTACCATGCGCGCTGCCTAAAAGGCGCCTCCTGATTCCACCATACCTAGCGGCACAGTAGTGCCCAATTGTGCCGGAGCCAGTCTGGATCCGGTTTTAACCCACATGCTGTAAAGAGGAGTAGACCATGCAGCTACGCAATCGGCAGGATTTCTGGTCCGGGGTGATGTTCATCTTCCTGGGCCTGGGATTCGCCTGGAAAGCGGCGAGCTACCAGATGGGTACCGCCGCTCGCATGGGTCCGGGATATTTCCCGTTTGCCCTGGGACTTGTTCTGGCCATCTTGGGCGCGATCGTGTTACTGGGCTCGCTGTCCAAGCGCGCAACCGAAACCCATGTAGACAAACTCGACTGGCGCATCACCTTCCTGGTGATCGGGTCAGTGGTGCTTTATGCACTGGTCCTGAAACTGTTGGGCGTGTATCTGTCCGTCTTCATCCTGGTGGTGGTCAGCAGCCTCGCGAGCCATGAGTTCAATTTCAAGGTTGCCGCCATCAATGGCCTGTTCCTCGTGGTGTTCTCGTATCTGGCTTTCATCAAGGGGCTGGGTCTGATTTTCCCGCTGTGGCCGTCGTTTCTTGGCATGAATTAAGGAGTAAGCGGCCATGGAATTATTTGAACACTTGTCGCTTGGCTTCTCGGTGGCTTTCACGCCCGAGAACCTGCTGTACGCCCTGTTGGGCTGCATCCTGGGCACGCTGATCGGCGTGCTGCCGGGGATCGGCCCCGTGCCGACCATCGCCATGCTGCTGCCCATTACCTATGTGCTGCCGCCGGTGGCGGGCCTGATCATGCTGGCCGGCATCTATTACGGTGCGCAGTACGGGGGTTCGACCACTGCGATTCTGGTGGCGCTACCCGGCGAGACCTCGGCGGTGGTAACGGTGCTCGACGGCCACCAGATGGCTCGCAACGGCCGCGCAGGCGCCGCCCTTGCCATCGCAGCCCTGGGCTCTTTCTTCGCCGGTTGCGTCGCCACGCTGCTGCTGGCTGCTTTTGCTCCCCCGCTGGCCGAAGTGGCCTTCAAGTTCGGCCCCGCCGAGTATTTCTCGCTGATGACGCTGGGCCTGGTGGGTGCGGTGGTGCTGGCGTCCGGCTCGCTGCCGAAGGCAATCGCCATGATCATCCTGGGCTTGCTACTGGGCATGGTAGGCACCGATGTGAACTCGGGCGTCGCGCGCTATGACTTCGGCATCCCCGAACTGCAGGACGGCATCGACTTCGCCATCGTGGCCATGGGCGTGTTCGGCTTTGCCGAAATCATGACCAACCTGGAACAGAAAGAGAATCGCGTCGACATCACGGACAAGATCGGCTCGCTGTATCCCAACAAGCAGGAATTCCGCGAGGCAGCCCCGGCCGCGGTGCGTGGCACGATGCTGGGTTCGATGCTGGGCATTCTGCCGGGTGGCGGCGCCGTACTGTCGTCGTTCGCGTCGTACACGCTGGAAAAGAAGCTGTCGAAAGAACCTCATCGCTTCGGCAAGGGACACCCGGCGGGCCTGGGCGGCCCGGAGTCGGCCAATAATGCGGCCGCGCAGACTTCATTCATTCCGCTGCTGACGCTGGGCATTCCGGGCAACGCCGTGATGGCGCTGATGGTCGGCGCCATGACCATCCACAACATCCAGCCCGGCCCGCAGGTCATGACCAGCCACCCGGACCTCTTCTGGGGCCTGATCGCTTCGATGTGGATCGGCAACCTGATGCTGGTGGTGCTGAACCTGCCGCTGATCGGCTTGTGGGTCAAGTTGCTGAAGGTGCCCTATCGCATCCTGTTCCCGGCCATTCTGGTGTTCTGCACGATCGGGGTGTATTCGCTGAACTACAACACCTTCGACATCTTTACCACCGCGGCCTTCGGCGTCGTGGGGTACGTGTGGGCCAAGCTGAAATGCGAAGGCGCCCCGCTGCTGCTGGGCCTGGTGCTCGGGCCCATGATGGAAGAAAACTTCCGCCGTGCCCTGCTGCTGTCGCGCGGCGACTTCCTCACCTTCGTCGAGCGGCCCCTGTCGGCGTCGCTGCTGGCTCTGGCGATCGGGCTCGTGGTGCTGGTGGCCCTGCCCTCGATACGCAAGAAGCGCGAAGAAACGTTCGTAGAGGAAGACTGAGCGCCCGGTGCCGGGGCCCCTTGGGCTCCGGCGTCTTTGAGCAACGGCCCGCAGCACCGTCCGCGGAAAGCGCCGCGGCGCTGCCGGCCCCGTGACAGGTAGCCGCGGGCATGCCGCCAGACGGATCCCCGAACACCGCGGCCTTCCGATATAGACCGATGCAAACCTGGCGCCCGGGAGGGCCCCAGGTTTTTTTGTCGTGCGCCCGGGCGCGGCCCTGCCGCCTCTGCATAACGGCCAGCTGACTCCGCGCGCCGGGCGCCTCGCGGCAGACCGGAAGCGGGGCATCACACCAGCGCCCCCCCGATCGGCATCCGGCACCCATCGCGCATTTTTGACGCGACCCGATGAGGATTGCGGTAACGTTCAGGTTTTACGTGCACTACCGGAGACACTGTATGGCATCGATCGGTACGCGGGACTACGAAAAGGTCGTGTCCCAGAAAGTTGCTTTCCTCGGCCTGGGGGTAATGGGACTGCCCATGGCGGGCCACCTGGCGCGGGCGGGCCACCAGGTTACGGTGTACAACCGCACGCCGGCGAAGGCCCAGGCCTGGGTCGAGGAGTTCGGCGGACAGCGTGCGGCGACGCCGCGCGAGGCGGCTGCCGGGGCCCAGGTAGTGTTTGCCTGCGTCGGGAACGATGACGATCTGCGCAGCGTCGTGCTTGGCGAAGACGGCGCGTTCGCCGGCATGGCGCCAGGCGCCATCTTCGTCGACCACACCACGGCATCGGCCGACGTGGCCCGCGAACTGTACGCGCTGGCTCGCGAGCAGCGGCTGCAGTTCGTGGACGCCCCGGTGTCGGGTGGACAGGCAGGCGCCGTGAACGGTGTGCTGACCGTGATGTGTGGCGGAGAACCCGAGGTTTTTGAAGCCATCAAGCCGCTGGCGCAGGTCTACGGCCGGGCCGTGACGCGCGTCGGCGCCCCGGGCGCCGGCCAGCTGGCCAAGATGGTCAACCAGATTTGCATCGCCGGCATTGTGCAGGGCCTGTCGGAAGCGATTGCCTTTGGCCAGGCTGCCGAGCTGGACATGAAGTTGGTGCTGGATGTGATCAGCAAAGGGGCTGCCCAGAGCTGGCAAATGGAGAACCGGGGCAGCACCATGGTCGACAACAAGTTCGACTTCGGTTTCGCCGTGGACTGGATGCGCAAAGACCTGGGCCTGGTCCTGGCCGAAGCCCGGCACAACGGTGCACGCCTGCCCCTGACGGCTCTGGTCGACCAGTTCTACGGCGATGTACAGAAGATGGGCGGTGGCCGATGGGACACGTCGAGCCTGGTGGCGCGCCTGCGCGACTGACCCAGCGGCGCCCGGCCGCCCGGACTCAGGCGGCCAAGCGTTCCGCAGACGCGGCCGCCAGCAGCGCGTCGATGCGCTGCCGGGCCTGGTCAAGGCCCGCCTGTGCCGACGCCTCGCCCATGGCCATGCCCTCGGCATAGATGAAAATGGGATCGGCCAGCCCCACAAAGCTCAATACCTGCGCCAGGTAGGGGGACAGGGTATCCTCGGGCGTGCCCTCGGCTTTGCCGCCCCGCGCGCCGAGTATGACGACCTGTTTGCCACGTATCAGGCCTTCAGACAATCCCTGCTCGTTATAACGGAACGTGACCCCGGCGCGGGCGATGTAATCGATATAGCTCTTGAGCTGGGCCGGCATGCCGAAGTTGTAGACCGGCACGGCAAAGACGATGCGGTCGGCCTCGAACAATTCTGCGACCAGCGTGTCGCTCAGCCCCACGAGCGCTGCCTGCTCGGGGGTACGCTTTTCAGCGGGCGTAAACAGGGCGCCGGCCGTGGAACCGTCGAAATAGGGAACGGGTTCCGCGCCCAGGTCGCGGATGCGGATGACGCTGCCGGGGTCATCCTGACGCAAGCGCGCGATGAAGTGATCGGCCAATTGGCGCGAGTTCGAGCGGTCGCCAAGAATAGAGGCAAGAATCACGAGGGTTTTCATATCGGGCTCCAAGGGTTCGCCGGATGGCTTGAGAACATGGCGTCACTGTACCGACGATTATTCGCACCATAAACCCGGTTATCATGAACTGCTTGTTCCATGAGCGGAACAATTACCGGAGCCCGGGAATGCAAGACCTGAATGACCTGTTTTATTTTTCCCAAGTTGTCGAGCACGGCGGGTTCAGCGCGGCATCGCGGGCGCTGGATATTCCCAAATCGCGCCTTTCACGCCGGATTTCAGAGCTGGAAGAGACCCTGGGCGTACGCTTGCTGCAACGGACGACCCGCCGGCTGCGCCTGACCCTGGCGGGCGAGCGTTACCTGCACTACTGTCGCGAGATGACTGCATCGGCGCGCGCTGCCGAAGATGCCATGCGCCAGCTGCAGGCGCAGCCCAGCGGCCCCGTAGTGATCAGTTGCCCCGTGGCTATCGCCCAACAGATGCTCGCGCCCGTGCTGCCCGAATTCCTGGACACCTGGCCGGCCGTCTCGGTACAGTTGCTGGCGACCAATCGCCGCATAGACCTCATCCGGGAAGGTGTGGACCTGGCTCTGCGCGTCCGCACCAGACTGGACACCGATGCGGAGCTCGTGGTCAAGCACCTGGGGGTGGCGAGCAGCGGCATTGTCGCCAGCCCTGCCTATCTGCAGCGCCAGGGCACCCCCACCACGCCGCAAGAACTGCTGGCCCATACCATATTGAGTTTCAGCGAACCGCAGGCCGATGTGCGCTGGGCACTACGCAACAGACAGGATGAAGAGCAGGTCGTGACCCTGCAGCCTCAACTGTGCTGCAACGATTTCATCGTGCTGACGGAAGCGGCCGTGCGCGGCCGGGGCGTGGCCCTGCTTCCGACGGTCGCCACGTATGAAGAATTGCGCCGCGGAACGCTGGTCCGGGTATTGCCGGATTGGCGTTCTCCTACGGGCATCGTGCATTGCATATACCCGTCGCGCCGAGGCATGGCGCCTGCGGTGAGGGCATTGCTGGACTTCATATCCGACCGCCTGCCCAGTATGTATGCGCGGGTGGAACAGCACGCGCCCTAGCGCGGGTGCAAGCGCACGCGAAGAACTGAAACCGTCTTGCCGACAAGCGCGAGGGATGCGGTACGCGTCTGCGCGCGGGCATGCGACCCGGGGCCGCTGGCCACGCCCGGGCCGGATCAGGCCGAACTCGCCGGCGCGGCGGACGCAGGATGCGCCAGGGGCACCCACAACACGGCGGCAAGGCCTCTGCCGCCATGGAGGTTGGGCTCACCATCGCGCAGCTCGATATCGCCATCGTTGCGCCGCGCGTAAGCGCGCGCGATGGACAGCCCCAGCCCTGAGCCAGAGGACGTGGCCGGCCTCCCGGGCCCCAGGCGGTCGAAACGCGCGAACGCCCGGGCACGCGCCGCGGCGTCGATGCCCGGCCCGTTGTCGGACACCGCCACTTCGGCGCGGTCACCTTGGCGCCTGACCGCCACGGTGATATGCGCGCCCACCGGTGCGTAGTTGATGGCGTTGTGCACCAGGTTGGACAGCGCTTCGTGCAGTTCGACATTGCTGCCCATGACCGGAACGACCGGGCTGCCTGGCTCGAGGCCGTCCTGGCAGGCCGCCGACCATCCCAGGTCCTGCTGTTTTTCGTGGGACAGCGGCAGATACTGCAGGACCACGTTGCGGGCGAGTTCGTTGAGGTCCAAAAGTTCGCGAGGCGTGGGCTCGCCCTGGCTGGCGTGAGCCAGCGACAGCAATTGTTCGGTGAGGCGGCGCGTGCGCCCCAATTGGCTCACGATGGCGCGCAGGCCTTCACGCGCACGCTGGGGGTCGGGTTCGCGCAGCGCATATTCGGCCTGCGTCGACATGATGGCAAGCGGCGTGCGCAGCTGATGGGACGCATCCGCCAGGAACTGCGACTGCTCGTCGAGCATGCGGCGGTGGCGCTCGACGTGATGGTTTACGGCTTCGACCAGAGGAATGACTTCGCCGGGCACGCGGCTGGCATCGAGCGGCGTAAGGTCGTCCGGACGTCGCGCGCGTATATCGTTGCGTAGCCGATTCAGCGGTCGCAGTGACCAGGCCACGCCCCACCACACCAGAATCGCCACGAGCGCCAGCATGCGCGCGTCACGCAGCAGTTCCTGGCGACGCGCCGCGCTTTCGACCTGCAGCCGCCGGCCGATACTTTCGGCGACGAGCACCAGCACCTGGCGGTGCTGGCCGCGATAGTAAAGATCGCGCACCAGGGCAACCACGCGTACCGGATCGTTGCGATAGGTGCTGTTGAAGAACATGGGCTCGCCGCGTTCGGACGGCCATTGTGGCGGACGAGGCAACTCTGGCATACCGGCCACCGTGGCGCCCGTGGCAGGCACCAACTCGGAGCCTTCCGGTACGGGCGGCGAGACTTCCTCGATGCGGAAGTACTTGCGCAGCCCGGCCGTGGATTCGAGGATGACCTGGGCGTAGACCGGCGTGGCCACCATCAAGGTGCCCTCTTCGGTGAACTCGATGCTGCTTTCGAGGACGCGCGCGGGTTCGAGCAGCGCGCTGTCGTAGGCTTCGTTCGTGATCTCGGCCAGCGTGCGGTAGTCGTTCCAGCTGTCGATCACCAGCAGCAGGATCACGCCTGGCAGCAGCAGCGTGATCAGCAGGGTGCGAATGCCCACCAGCGGCAGGCGAAAGCGCTCACGCTCTGAGAGGTTCACTGGCCGCGGATTCCAGCATGTAGCCCAGGCCGCGCACCGTCACAATACGCACATCGCTGCCGGCCAGCTTCTTGCGCAAGCGATGCAGCACGACTTCGATGGCATCTAGGTTGGCCTCGCTGTCCTGAGTGAATACCTTGTCGAACAACTGGTTTTTATCGACCGGATAGCCCGCGCGCGTCAGCAGCGCCAACAGGGCGGCATGCTCGCGAGGGGTAAGGAATAGCAGATTGCCATCGAGCGTGAATGCGCGACTCTGACTGTCGTACGCCAGTGAACCGCACTGCAGGCGGGGAGCCTGCCGGCCACGGCTTCGGCGCACCAGGGCAGCCACGCGCGCCTCGAGTTCTTCGAGCGCGAAGGGCTTGGTCAGGAAGTCATCGGCGCCGAGGTTGAGGCCGCGGACGCGGTCTTGCAACGCCCCCTGGGCGGTCAGCAGCAGCACCGGCGTGCGGTCGTCGCGGCCACGCATGTCGCGCAACACCACCAGCCCATGCTTGTCGGGCAGGCGCAAGTCCATGACGATGGCGTCGTACTCGTTGGCCGCCATGAGCGATTCGGCCGTGCGCGCATCAGGCGCGTGGTCGGGCGTGAACCCACTTTGCGCCAGCGCCCGAACCAGCCAGGACGCCATTTCGAGCTCGTCTTCAACCAGCAATATGCGCATGGCCGTCGGGTTCGGCGGGCATGCCATCGGCCGCACGGCCCTGGCCGTGGACCCGCTGTCGCAAATAACGGGTTTCGTGCTGGCGACGGAACAGGATGCTCGACAGTTCGTTCAGTGCAAGGGTGTAGACCTCGCGCTTGAACTCGATGACCGCATCCAGCGGCACCCAGTATTGGCTCCAGCGCCAGGCGTCAAATTCAGGATGCTGTGTTGCGCGCAGGCATACGTCGCTGTCACGGCCAACCAGCCGCAACAGGAACCAGATCTGCTTTTGCCCTTTATAGTGGCCACGCCATTCCCGCCTGACGAAGTGGTCAGGTACGTTATAGCGCAGCCAGTCGCGTGTGCGCCCCAAGATTCGGACATGTTCGGGCTTCAAGCCCACTTCTTCATGGAGCTCGCGATACATGGCTTGCACCGGGCTTTCGCCATACTTGATGCCGCCCTGCGGGAACTGCCAGGCGTGTTCCCGGATACGCTTGCCCCAAAAGACCTCGTTTTTGCTGTTGACGAGAATGATGCCGACATTGGGACGGTAGCCTTCACGATCAAGCATGGGCCACCCCCACCGAATTCAATACAATTACAGTTGATTATACGTATCTGTAGCCACCTTTAACTATGCGCGCATCCACCTACCATCTGAACACTCTGAAAGAGGCCCCCGCCGAAGCGGAAGTCGCCAGCCACCGGCTGATGACCCGCGCGGGCATGATCCGCAAGCTCGCTGGCGGCGTCTATACCTATATGCCGATGGGGCTGAAGGTGATTCGCAAGATCGAGGCCATTGTCCGCGCCGAAATGGATGCCGCCGGCGCCATCGAATTGCTGATGCCGGTAGTACAACCCGCCGAACTGTGGCAGGAATCGGGACGCTGGGTGCAATACGGCGCAGAACTGTTGCGCATCAAAGACCGGCACCAACGCGATTTCGTGCTGCAGCCCACCTCGGAAGAAGTCATCACCGATATCGCGCGCAACGAGATCCACAGCTATCGTCAGCTGCCGCTGAATTTCTATCACATCCAGACCAAGTTCCGTGACGAGCGGCGCCCGCGCTTCGGGCTGATGCGCGGCCGCGAATTCACCATGAAAGACGCCTATTCGTTCGATCGCGACGAAGCCGGCGCCCAGCAGAGCTACGACCGCATGTTCGACGCCTACATGCGTATTTTCGAGCGCCTGGGCCTCGAGTTCCGCGCGGTGGTAGCGGATACCGGCTCGATCGGCGGGTCGCGCAGCCATGAATTCCAGGTCATTGCCGACACAGGTGAAGACCTGCTGGTGTACAACCCCGACACCCAGTACGCCGCCAACATCGAACTGGCCGAGGCCCCGGTGCTGCTCGCCGAACGCGCGCCCGCGACCCAGCCGCTGGAAGCGGTGCCCACGCCGGGCGCCGCCAAGTGCTCCGACGTGGCCCGACTGCTCGACATTCCCCTGACGCGTACCCTGAAGTCCATCGTGCTGGCTACCGAGCCCGAACCTGGCAAGGTGCAGGTCTGGCTCCTGCTGCTGCGCGGCGACCACGAGCTCAACGAGATCAAGGCGGGCAAGCTGCCCGGCCTGGCGGGCTTTCGCATGGCCACCGAAGACGAGATCGTGGCCCATTTCAACTGCAAGCCCGGTTATCTGGGGCCCATCGGCACCGCCCTGCCCGTCCGCGTGATTGCGGACCGCACAGTCGCCAACATGGCTGACTTCGTGTGCGGCGCCAACCGGGAAGATTTCCACTACACCGGCGCCAACTGGGGCCGCGACCTGCCCGAGCCCGAGCTGGTAGCCGACCTGCGCAACGTGGTCGCGGGCGACCCCGCTCCGGACGGCAACGGCCAGCTCGCCATCCAGCGCGGAATCGAGGTGGGCCACGTGTTCTTCCTGGGCACCAAGTATTCAGAAGCGCTCAAGGCCACCTTCCTCGACGAAAACGGCAAGCCCGCCACACTGCAGATGGGCTGCTACGGCATCGGCATCACCCGCATCGCGGCAGCCGCCATCGAACAGAACCACGACGCGCGAGGCATCATCTGGCCACGCGCCATCGCGCCCTTCGAGGTCGTAATCTGCCCCGTAGGCTGGGGCAAAAATGAAACAATACGTAACGAAAGTGTGAAATTGTATGACGAACTGAAGGCGCGGGGCGTCGACGTCATCCTCGATGATCGCGATGCCCGGCCCGGCGTAATGTTTGCGGAATGGGAACTGATCGGGGTGCCGCTGCGCGTAACAGTTGGAGAACGCGGCCTTAACGACGGTGTGGTGGAATTGCAGGCCCGTCGCGAAAGCGAGGCGGCGAAAATTCCCGTCGCGTCTGCCCTCGAGCAGGTACTGACGAAGCTCGAAACACTGTAGACTGCCCGGCCCTGCGTGCCCGGCGTCCTAGAGGCTGCCCTACCCATTGTGACCGATCCGAAGTCGCCAGAGTCCGTGATGAACGTCCGTGTCTATTACGAAGACACGGACGCGGGCGGCGTCGTGTTCTACGCGAACTATCTGAAGTTCCTCGAGCGCGCCCGCACCGAATGGTTGCGCCAGCTGGGCGTCGAGCAATCAACCCTGGCCGAAAGCAGCAACGTGCGATTCGTTGTCCACTCACTGGACATGTCGTACCGCAAGCCGGCGCGTCTCGATGATTTACTAACGATACACAGCCGCGTCACACGAATCGGCCGCGCTTCGATACACTTCGCGCAGCGTGCCGAACGCAGTGGGGAACTGCTCGCGCAAGGCAACATCCAAGTCTGCTGTGTCGACGCCGTGAATCTGCGACCGGCGGCGTTGCCCGCCACCGTTCGCGCCAAACTGGAATCCCTTCAGGAATAACCCATGCAAGTCACCAACGACATGTCGTTGCTTTCGCTGATCACGCACGCGAGCGTCCCCGTCCAGCTCATCATGTTGCTGCTGCTGGGCATTTCAATCCTGTCCTGGACCTACATCTTTGCCAAGCGCCTTGCGATCAAGCGTGCGCACGCCCAGACGCGCCGGTTCGAAGACGACTTCTGGTCGGGTGGCGACCTCTCCATGCTGCAACAGGCGGTAGCCAGCCGCCGCGACGAGCAAGGTGCGCTGGCGCGCATCTTCGACGCCGGCATGACCGAATTCCTCAAAGCACGCCGCACCGGCGCCCACGGCGACATCAATGCCCTGCTTGACGGCCCGCGCCGCGCCATGCGCGCCGCCTACCAGCGCGAGATGGACTCACTTGAATCGCACCTGAACTTCCTTGCTTCGGCCGGTTCGGTGAGCCCGTATATCGGGTTGCTGGGCACAGTGTGGGGCATCATGCACGCGTTCATCGGCCTGTCGAACATGCAGCAGGCCACGCTGGCGTCGGTGGCCCCGGGCATCGCCGAAGCGCTCATTGCCACGGCAATCGGCCTGTTCGCGGCCATCCCCGCCGTCGTGGCGTACAACCGCTTCACGCACGACATCGACCGCCTGTCGATCCGCTTCGACAGTTTCGTCGATGAATTCCTGAACATTCTTCAACGCCAGGTACGCTGATGCCATCTGTCCGGTCGAACGGCCGCGCCGGCCGACGCATGAAAGCCGACATCAACGTCGTGCCCTATATCGATGTCATGCTGGTGCTGCTGGTCATTTTCATGGTGACCGCGCCGCTGATCACCCCTGGCCTGATCAACCTGCCCTCGGTGGGCCAGGCGTCCGAAGTGCCGGCAACCCCGCTGGAAGTACAGATCTCCGAGGATGGACAATTGGCCCTGCGCATGCGCGAAGCCGGCGCCACGCCACAGGACATTCCTCGAGACCAGCTGGTCGACCAGGTACGCCAGCGGATCACCGCCGAGACGCCGGTGGTAATCGCGGCCGATGGCAAGGTACCTTATGAAACCGTGGTGAAGGTCATGGACGACCTGCGCAGCAACGGCGTCACACGCCTGGGCCTGCTCGTCGACCAGGGCGCGGCCGCGCAGGAAACGCAAAAGCGCTGATGGTCTGCCGCCTGCCGCTATTGCAACGCCTATGACCCCGCCCCTCTTCCAACACGACGGTACGCCTCCGGCCACTCCCGCGACACAGGACAATCGCAAGGCATTCGGTCTTGCCATCCTGGTTCATATCCTGCTGCTGGTCGTACTGGTTTTCGGCGTCAACTGGCGCTCGGAAAACCCGGGGCCGGTACAGGTGGAACTCTGGGCCGACGGCGACACGCCTGATTCGCCGCCTCCCCAAGAGCAGCCGGACGATCCCGAACCGGAACCTCCGCAACCAGCGCCGCAGCCCGAACCGCCGGAGCCCGAACCTACGCCGCAGCCGCAGCCGCAACCGCAACCCGAGCCGCCGCCGCAGCCGGCCCCGCCGCCGGTCGAGACGCCGCAGCCTGCGCAGCCCGACCCCGAGATCGCCCTCGAAGAAGAGCGCAAGAAGCGCGAAGAGGAAGAGAAGGCGCGCCAGGCCGCCGAGGCGGCCAAGGAGAAAGCGCGCCTGGAAGAAGAACGGCAGCAGGCCGAGCTTAAAGAGAAACAGCGCCTGGAAGAGCAGCGCAAGGCGGCCGAGAAAGCCGCCGCGGAAAAAGCCGCGGCTGAGAAAGCCGCTGCCGAGAAAGCTGCGGCCGAAAAGAAAGCCGCTGCCGAAAAGGCTGCCGCGGAGAAGGCCGCCGCCGAGAAAAAAGCCGCCGAAAAGGCCGCTGCCGAGAAAAAAGCCGCTGCTGAAAAAGCGGCCGCCGAAAAGGCTGCCGCCGAGAAGGCCGCTGCCGAGAAGAAGGCGGCGGAAAAGGCCGCGGCCGAGAAAAAGGCCAAGGAAGAAGCGGCCAAGAAGGCGGCCGCAGAAAAGGCCGCTGCCGCCAAGAAGGCTGCCGCCGAGAAGGCCCTGCGCGAAGCATTCCGCAACGACGCGATGGGCGCGGCAGGAATTCCGGGCGGCACGGCGGACCGCAACCAGCAAGGTGGCGGACGCGACGACGGCTATGGCGCCAAGGTGCGGGCCTGCATCCGACCCGGGGTCGCCTATCCGACGCCGCCGCGCAGCGGCTCTGCCAACCCCACGGTGCAATACCGGGTACAGTTGAGTTCGGACGGCAAGGTTACCGGCGTGAACCTCACCTCTTCGTCGGGCAACACTGGTTTCGACCGGGCCGTGGAAACCGGCATCCGGCGCTGCAACCCGTTCCCCAAACCCTCGACGGGCCGCTATGAGTCCGTCATCGATGTCGTGTACCGAATGTATGACTGACAGGAGATTGCTGACCATGACTCCCGCCTACAGCCGCCCCCGCGTGCCAGGGCTCGCGCGCATCCAGGGCCTGATGTTCGCCGTTCTGGCGGTTGCCGCCGCCTTGTTTGTCTGGCAACCGGCCCACGCCCAGTTGCGCGTCGATATCTCCGGCACCGGCGCTACCCAGTATCCCGTGGCGATCGCAGACTTTGCCGTCGACGACGTGCAGGGCCGCGCCATCGCCGAGGTCATCCGCGCCGACCTCACCCGTACCGGCCAGTTCCGCCTGATCAGCGCGGCGGGAGCCGGCCTGAACGTCGATTCGCCCGTGGCCTACGATGACTGGCGCACCAAAGGCGCCGACTTTCTGGCTTATGGCAGCATCAGCCGTGGCGGCGATGGCCGCTACGAAGTGCGGTATCGCCTGGCCGATACCGTGAAGAAGGGCCAGTTGGACGGTGTGGCGTTCTCGGGCAGCGAGGCCGAGCTGCGTCGCGTCGCCCATCAGATCGCCGACCGGATCTACGAAAAAATCACCGGCGTTCGCGGCGTATTTTCCACCCGCATTGCGTATGTCCTGAAGCGTGGCAACACGTATGAGCTGCAGGTTGCGGACGCCGACGGGCAAAACCCCCAGGTGGCGCTGCGTTCGCGCGAGCCGGTCATTTCACCGTCGTGGTCGCCGGACGGCAGCAAGCTGGCTTACGTGAGTTTTGAGTCCGGCAAGCCGGTGGTGTACGTGCATACCCTGGCCACCAGCGCCCGCACTCCGGTCGCCAACTTCAAGGGCAACAACAGCGCGCCCGCCTGGTCGCCCGACGGCAGCAAGCTGGCGGTCGCCCTGACGCGTGATGGACTGTCGCAAATTTACATCGTCAGCGCTGACGGAAGCTCGAATGTACGTCGCCTGACACGTTCTCCTGGCATAGACACGGAACCCACCTTTACGCCCGATGGCCGTTCCATTATCTTTACCAGTGATCGCAGCGGTGGACCGCAAATCTATCAAACCAGCCTCGACGGAGGCGATGCCCGTCGGCTTACTTTTAACGGTAGTTACAACATCTCACCCCGAATTTCCCCCGACGGTTCCACGCTGCTGTACGTTTCAAGACGCGACGGCGCGTTTCGCATCGCCTCACTGCAACTAGCCACCGGCACTGAAACTTTGCTGACCGACGGTCGTGATGACCAGGCACCGAGTTTCGCGCCAAACGGGATGCAAATCCTGTATGCCGCGGTCCAGAACGGCCGCAGCGTACTGGCTGGCGTATCCAGTGACGGGCGCGTGCGCCAGACGCTCTCGGTACTGAATGGGGAAATACGTGAACCGACCTGGGGACCCTTTACCCGCTAGACACGTATGCCCCTCTTTGCAAAGGAACAATCATGAAAATGCGCATTGCCAAAAGCTTTACTATCGCAGCCCTGGCAGCTGTCCTGGCAGCTTGCAGCTCCGTACCGCTTGACGACCAGGCCGGCCAGGGTGGTACTAGCACCACGGGTCAGGGCACTGCTTCGGGCCAGATCATGGACCCGTTCAACCCCCAGAGCGTACTGGCCCAGCAACGCTCGGTGTACTTCGACTTCGACAGCTACACCGTGCCTGACCAATACCGCGGCCTGGTCGAAACGCACGCGCGCTATCTGGCTTCGAACCAGCAGCAGCGCGTGCAGATCCAGGGCAACACTGACGAACGCGGCGGCGCCGAATACAATCTGGCCTTGGGCCAGCGCCGTGCCGACGCTGTACGCCGCATGATGACCCTCCTGGGCGTCAGCGACGCGCAGATCGAAACCATCAGCTTCGGCAAGGAAAAGCCCCGCGCCACTGGCAACACCGAAGCCGACTTCGCGGAAAACCGCCGCGCCGACATCGAGTATCAGCGCTAAGCACTTCCGCGGATCAGCACTGCCGCGCGTCGGGACGGTCAAGCGGCCGTTCCGACGTTTTTGTTTCTAGACTCTGGGATTTCTCATGCGCGCTTACGTTCTGCCCCTGCGTACTCTGGCCTTGACGGCTGCATTGGCCGCCGCCACCTCTGCCCACGCTTTTTCCGATGACGAGGCCCGCCGCGCCATCCTCGATCTGCGCAAGCAAGTACAGCAGCAAAACGAGCAGCACCAGCGTGCCCGCCTGCAACTGGCCGACCAGCTTCAGGCCATGCAGCAGGAAATCACCCAGTTGCGTGATCAACTGGAACTGGTGTCGCGCCATCAGCCCAACACGCAACCGGGCCAGGGAGCGAACAACCCGCCCGGAGCCACCGCCGCAGATCCGCGCGAACAGGCGGCATACGATGGCGCAATCGATCAGTTCCGCAAGGGCGAGTACAAAGAAGCCGGCGAATCCCTGGCGGCCTTCATTGCGCTGTATCCCAACAGCCAGCTGGCCCCCACGGCGCAGTTTTACCTGGGCAGCAGCCGCTACGCCGCCAAGGACTACAAAGGCGCGATCGAGCAGCTGAACCAGCTGGTGCAGCAGTCGCCCGACAACGCGCGCGCCCCCGACGCCCTGCTGGTGATCGCAGGCAGCCAGATCGAACTGAACAACCGCGCAGGCGCGAAGGCGTCGCTCGAACGCATCGTGAAAGACTACCCGGGCACGCCGGCTGCCGAAACGGCCAAGAGCCGCCTGCAGTTGCTGCAGTAATCGGCGCGGGCTCGTTCGACGAGCCCGTTTCAACGCTGCCTAGCTGGCCCAGGCCAGCAGCATGCCGACGCCCAGCACGATCAAGGCAATGCCGGCGAGCTCCGTGCGTGTGCTTGCGTGCGAAAACAGGCGGCGCGACAGCAACTGCGCGAACAGCACTTCGACCAGGCCCAGGGTACGCACGTTACTGGCGGCCGTGAGCGCGAACCCCAGAAACCAGCCCTGCGATGCCGTGGCGCCTAGCAAGCCGCCCCAGATCGACGCGCGCCAGGCCGCCAGGCAGGCGGCAAGCAAGGGACGGTTGAACAGCAGCATCCAGAGCACCAGCAGCAGCGTTTGCACGCCCAGCGACCAGGCCAGCGTCCAGGTGGCCTGCAGCACGAAGCCCCCGCCGTCGAGGGCCAGGATGGCTCCGCGAAAACCAATGGCGGACAATGCGAAAAACGCGCCCGATACCAGGCCCAGCAGCGCCGGCCGCAGCTGGCCCGGCCCCGCGGACGCTGCCGGATTGCCCGACATCAGCACGACCCCCAGGGTGGCCAGCACGACGGCAACAATTCCCGTCAGCGACAGCGGGTCCCCCAGCACTACAAATCCGAACAATGCGACCTGGACGGGCTCGGTCTTGGTCCAGGCAGTGACCACGATGAACGAGCGTTCGCGCATGGCCGCAAGCATCAACGCGGTGGCCGTGATCTGAGCCGACGCGCCGCCCAGCAGGAACAGCATGAACTCCAAGCCTCCGCTCGGGGCGCCGCTTCCGTCCGCGTACAGCACAATCGCCAGGAACAACAGTGCGAACGGAAAGCCGAACAGGAAGCGCACCTGCGTTGCGCCCAGGGTTCCCAAAGAGGCAGTGAGGCTGCGTTGCACCGCGTTGCGGCCCGCCTGCGCTGCCGCAGCGGCAAGGGTGGCGGGTATCCAGACCCAGGTCCAGTCCATAAGATCTCTTTGTTAGTCAGGCGCGCTGGGCAACGTCGGCGACCGGTGCGCCGGTCATGTCGATCAACTGCCTCGGGCTGAGAGGAAAAACCGCGTTGGGGTGGCCGGCGGCGGCCCACAGCGTGTCGAATTGCAGCAGATCCTGGTCGATCAGCATGATGGGCTTGGTCGCGTGCCCGATGGGACAGACTCCGCCGATTGCATAGCCGGTCATGTCGCGCACGAAGCGCGCGTCGGCCTTGCCCAGTTCGCCCACCAGTGCCGCCACCTTGGCCTCGTCGACCCGGTTGACGCCGCTGGCCACGACCAGCACCGGCGCATCGTCGGCGCGCCGCCGGAAAATAATGGACTTGGCGATCTGCGCCACTTGGCAACCCAGCCCTTGCGCGGCCTCGGCCGAAGTCTTGCCGGTTTGCGGCAGGATGACGATGGAATGCTCGTGACCTAGCTCTTGTAGCAGGCGGGCAACCCGCTGCGCCGATTCGGGCAATGGAGTGGCGGATTCAACAGACATGCGGATCCAACGGTTGCAGGGGTGAAATGGCGCCAGGGCGCCCCGGACAAGGCCACCGAGTTTAGCAGCGCCGGCGGGCCAGGGCGCTAGAATCGCGGCTGGATCCAACGCCTCGCCACCCCATGCGATCAGAACCCCAATTGCCCCTGCAAACCGTCAGTGTGAACGGCTACGCCCTCACTTATACCGAGAACGGGGCTGGCACCCCCCTGGTGCTGGTTCACGGGTCGCTGTGCGACTGCCGTTACTGGAAGTCGCAGCTGGACCCGCTGGGCAGATCGTTTCGGGTATTGGCGCCCAGCCTGCGCCATTACTGGCCGCAGCAGTGGGACGGCGGAGAGTTTTCCATGCGCCAGCACGTCGATGACCTGCTCGCCTTCATTGACGAAGTGGGCGAAGGCGCCGCCCATGTGGTGGGTCATTCGCGCGGCGCCCGGGTGGCGCTCGAGGCGGCGCTTCGGCGCACCGGGCAGGTGCGCTCGCTGACCCTGGCAGATCCCGGCCTGCCCATGCCGGGCCGCGACGCAGACTCGCGCAACCAGTTCCGGCAGCGCGCGCTGGCGCTGATCGAGGCCGGCGAACTGGACGCGGGGCTGGCGCTGTTCGTCGACACTGTGTCGGGCGCCGACACCTGGCGCCGCATGGTGCCATGGTTCAAGGAGATGGTGCGCGACAATGCATCCACGCTGGCCGGGCAGGCAAGAGAGACCCTGCCGCTCGTGGATCGGGAGAGCGTGGAGCAGCTGGCCTTGCCTACCCTGCTGATAGGCGGGGCGCTCAGTCCGGCGCCCTACCCGGCGGTGCTGGACATGCTGGCGCAGTGGTTGCCGGCGGCTCGCAAAGAGGTAATCGCCGGTTCTTCACACGGCATGAATCTGGGCAATCCACGCGCATTCAACGCTGCAATCGAAGACTTCCTGGCCTGACGCCCACCGGCATGGGCAGATGGGTGGCGGCAAAACGGCCCTGCGATGCGCCGGGCGCCCGGCCTGGCAGCCGGGCCGCCCCGCGTCGCGGCGTTCAGTCCGGGATGGGTGCCTGCCCGCGTTTGGCCCGACGTGCCAGCATGTTGAGCGCCTCGACCAGGGCCGAGAACGCCATCGCGGCATAGATATAGCCTTTGGGCACATGCGCGCCGAACCCTTCGGCGATGAGCGTCATGCCTATCATCAGCAGGAAGCCCAGCGCCAGCATCACGATGGTGGGATTGCGCTGAATGAACCTTGCCAGCGGCCCCGCGGCCACCAGCATGACCGTGACCGCCACGATGACGGCAATGAACATGATGGGCACGTGTTCGGTCATGCCCACCGCAGTGATGATGCTGTCGATGGAAAACACCAGGTCGAGCATGAGGATCTGGCCGATGGCGGCGGCAAAGCCCAGCGTGGCGGTCTTGCCCTCGAACATGTCGCCCTCGGGCACGGCGTCGACGTGGTGATGGATTTCTTTGGTTGCCTTCCAGACCAGGAACAGGCCACCCGCGATCAGGATGATGTCGCGCCACGAAAAGCCATGCCCGAACAGGGCGATGACGGGTTCGGTGAGCTTCACGATGAAGGCCACCGTGCCCAGCAAGGCCAGCCGCAGTATCAAGGCCACGCCGATGCCTATGCGCCGTCCACGCTCCTGCTGGTGAACCGGCAGCTTATTGGTGAGGATGGAGATGAAGATGAGGTTGTCGATTCCCAGCACCACTTCCATGGCGATGAGAGTGGCCAGTGCCGCCCAGGCGGCAGGCTGCTGGGTAAGCGCTATCAGTTGGTCCATGCGGCTCTCCGGCTGAGGGAATGCCCATCATAGCCATCCACGCGCGGCGCTGAACCGCGGCTTGGAAACCTGTTGTTAACGCGATCCGTCCCCATGCGCTGCCACCACCTGCTCCGCCACTTGGGCGGGCGCCTCGGCGTAATGCTTGAATTCCATGGTGTACGTCGCGCGACCCTGGGTGAGCGAGCGCAGCGAGGTCGAGTATCCGAACATTTCCGCCAGCGGCACTTCGGCGCGGACCAGCTTGCCACCGCCCCCCGCGATGTCTTCCATGCCCTGCACCATGCCTCGCCGCGATGACAGGTCTCCCATCACATGGCCGGTGTAGTCTTCGGGCGTTTCGACTTCGACGTGCATCATGGGCTCCAGCAAGACCGGACGGGCCCGGCGCATGCCTTCTTTGAACGCCATGGATCCCGCCATGCGGAAGGCATTCTCGTTGGAATCCACGTCGTGGTACGAACCGAACACCAGGGTGACCTTGACGTCGACGACAGGATAGCCGGCCAGCACCCCGGCGTTGAGGCTTTCCCGCACGCCGCGCTCGACGGCCGGAATGTACTCGCGCGGCACCACCCCCCCTTTGATGGCGTCGACGAACACGAAGCCCTGCCCCGCCGGCTGTGGCTCGATCTTGAGCACGACATGGCCGTACTGGCCGCGCCCGCCCGACTGCTTGATGAACTTGCCCTCGACCTCATCACAGGTCTTGCGTATGGTCTCGCGATAGGCCACTTGCGGCTTGCCGACCGTGGCCTCGACATGGAACTCGCGCTTCATGCGGTCGACCAGGATTTCAAGGTGCAGTTCGCCCATGCCCGATATGATGGTCTGACCGGATTCGTCATCGCTGCGCACGCGGAATGACGGGTCTTCCTGGGCCAGGCGATTCAAGGCCACGCCCATTTTTTCCTGGTCGGCCTTGGTCTTGGGCTCGACCGCCTGCGAGATGACCGGTTCCGGGAATGACATGCGTTCGAGAATGATGATGCGCTGCGCATCGGTAAGCGTATCGCCGGTGGTAACGTCTTTGATACCTACGGCCGCCGCGATATCTCCCGCGTAGACCTCACTGATTTCGCGCCGCTCGTTGGCGTGCATCTGCAGCAGCCGGCCCAGCCGCTCTTTTTTGTCCTTGAGCGGGTTCAGGACCGAATCGCCCGACTTGACCACGCCCGAGTACACCCTGAAGAACACCAGCTGGCCTACGAAGGGGTCGGTCATGATCTTGAAGGCCAGCGCCGAAAACGGTTCGTCGTCGGCGGGATGACGCTCGATTTCCTGATCGTGCTGATCGTGGCCCTTGATGGCTGGCACGTCTATGGGCGACGGCAGGTAGTCGATAACGGCGTCGAGCATGGCCTGCACGCCCTTGTTCTTGAAGGCGCTGCCGCACAGCATGGGCACGATTTCATTGGCGATGGTGCGCAGTCTGAGCCCGCGCTTGATGTCGGCTTCCGACAGGGGCTGGCCCGACAGGTATTTGTCGAGCAGCGCCTCGTCAGCCTCGGCAGCCTTCTCGACCATGTGGTCGTGCCATTGCCTGGCCTGGTCGGCGAGCTCGTCGGGAATGTCGCGGTACTCGAACCGGACCCCCTGGCTCGCATCGTCCCAGATGATTGCTTTCATTTTCACGAGGTCGATCACGCCCTGGAACTTGTCTTCGGCACCCACCGGAATCTGAATGGGCACTGCATCGCCCTTCAGCCGCTCGGCGATCTGCTTCTGCACGCGAAAAAAGTCGGCGCCGACCCGGTCCATTTTGTTGACGAAGGCCAGTCGCGGTACCTGGTACTTGTTGGCCTGCCGCCAGACCGTTTCGGATTGCGGCTGCACGCCGCCCACGGCGTCGTACACCATGCACGCCCCATCGAGCACCCGCATCGAGCGTTCGACCTCGATCGTGAAATCCACGTGGCCCGGCGTATCGATGATGTTGATGCGATGCTCGGGATAGTTGCCGGCCATGCCGCGCCAGAACGCCGTGGTGGCCGCCGACGTAATGGTGATGCCTCGCTCTTGCTCTTGTTCCATCCAGTCCATGGTGGCGGCGCCATCGTGGACTTCGCCCAGTTTATGGGTGATGCCGGTATAGAAGAGGATGCGCTCGGTGGTTGTGGTCTTGCCCGCGTCGATATGGGCACTGATGCCTATGTTGCGGTAGTGTTCGATGCGCGTCTTGCGAGTCATGGCGCCCCCTGGTGAGGTGAATGGCGCAACGCCCGGCGGGGCCACGCCTGGAAGAATATTACGCGCGCGGAGTCAGCGAACGCCATATAGCCCTGCCCTCGCCGCAGGTATGGGGCGGAAACGACACCGGCCGGCCACCCATCGGGCGGCCGGCCGGCGCCACAGCCTGTACGGCCGTTATTTCTTTTCTTTGTCTTCCTTGACGCGGTAGACCAGCACCGCGGTGGTCGCCAGGGACAGCACTTTGGCGGTCACGCTTCCCAACAGCAGCCGGGACAGGCCGCTGCGGCCATGACTGCCGATGAAGACGAGATCGCAGCCGTTTTCGCCTGCGGCCTGCACGATGCCATCGGCCACGTTGAAATTGGATACCGCCCGCGACTGCGCCTTGACCCCAGCCGTGTCGGCGCGATCAAGGATTTGCTTCAGGTATTTTTCGGCCTGTTCGGACGAGGCCTTTTCGTAGTCTTCGTCGGTGATGGCATATGCGGCGGCCATGCCATCGAACCCGATGGTGGCGGCGAAAGGCTGCGTGACATGCAGGGCGACGACTTCAGCGCCAACCGACCGTGCAAAGCAGATGCCGGCGTTGGCGGCCTGAGCCGATAGCGGAGACCCGTCGGTGGGAATCAGGACTTTTTTAAACATGTTTTGCGCTCCTGTCTGCTGATTAGGTAAGCCCATGCTAAAGGAATCGCCAGCGTGGCGCATGGCGGAATTCCCGCAGCTTGCGAGCCATCAAGGCATCTGCTGCGATGCCACGAAGAGATTAGTGCAACGCGTGCCGGTGCGGCAATAGGCCAGCACAGGACCCGGCATGGTACGGAGCAGCTCGGCGAAGCGGGCCACGTCTTCGGAGGTCATGGCACTGCCGATGACGGGCTGGTATTCCACCTGCAGGCCCGCTTCGCGCGCCGCGCGCGAAACGTCGGCCGCCGTGGGCTGATCGGGCCCGCCTTCGAAATCGGGGCGGTTGATGATTACGCTCTTGTAGCCCGCCGCAGCGACGGCCGCCATGTCCTGGGGCCCGAGCTGCGGCGCGACCGCAAATTGTTCGGTCAAAGGTTTGATCGTGACGTCGGCCATGGCTGTTCCTTGAAAAATGTAGCTTGATAGATAGAAGAACAGTATATGACTTCCGATCGACTCGGACATCTCAGGAATGCATCTCGCGCCGCGCACCGTGGCGTCGGCAGTGAAGCAGGGCTCCTGCGCCGCAAGCGTATCAGTTGGCCGGCGCGGCCAGCACATCGCCAAGGGCGTTCCAGATTCCCGGCGTATCGATCATCGCGACCGAGAACCGCATCATCGTCGATGGCGCCTGCGACGGTGAAAACAGGCTGCCCGGCGCGAGCAGCAGGCCCCGGTCGGCGGCCGTGCGCGCGAGGCTTTCCGAATCGCGGTGACAATCGGCCCAGACGAACATCCCTGCATGCGGCTCATGCGGGATAGACAGACCGAGTTCTGCCAGCGCCTCCACACATTGCTGTCGCGCCACGTTCACCCGGGACCGCACGCGCTCGATATGGCGCCGGTACTGGCCTTCTGCCAGCACGCGGTGCACCACGCGTTCGCTCAATTCGGGGGTGGTGAGCCCGGCCAGCATCTTGAGGTCGGCCAGTTTGCGCAGCACCTCGGTATTGGCGGCCAGGAAGCCGACGCGCAGACTGGCCGCCAGCGTCTTGGAGAACCCGCCCGCCAGAATGACGCGGTTCAGGCGGTCGAGCGAGGCCAGCCTGGTGGCGCCGCCCGGGTGCAATTCCCCGTACGTATCGTCTTCGACCACCAGGAAATCGTGGCGCTCAGCCAGGCGCAGTATGTCGTAGGCGGCGCCCGCCGACAGGGTGTGCCCGGTAGGGTTGTGCACGGCGGAATTGACGATGAACAGGCGCGGCTTGTGCAATGCGGCCAATCGGTCCAGCTGCTCGAGATCGGGGCCATCCGGACCGCGCGGGACGCCGATGAGCCGCGCACCGAATGCCGCCAGCCGTCCGAAAATAACGAACCATGCCGGATCTTCGACGAGCACGGCATCGCCCGGACGCACCAGGTGGCGGGCCACCAGGTCAAGCCCATGGGTGACTCCATTGGTAGTCAGCAGATTGCGGTCGGGGTGGGCGGGCACGCCCTCGGCCTGCAGGCGCGAAGCCAATTGCTGGCGCAGGGGGCCATAACCGAGTTCCGACCCGTAGGTGACCAGATGGCCCCGCACGGAACGCCCGACGGCGCGCACGGCGGCGGCCACCATTTCGGGATCGAGCCAGTCAGCGGGCAACAGGCCCGCCCCGCCCGGCATAGACGCCGCAGACGATTCGCGGAACATGCTGCGCAGCAGCCAGGACACATCGATGCGTGCCGGCGGCGCCAGGCCAGCCGGCGGCTCGCCGGCCGCCGCGGCCAGCGCCCCGCGTCGCGCACGCACGAAGAACCCCGCGCCGCGGCGGGACTGCACCAACCCGCGCGCGACCAGCCGGTCATATGCCTCGACCACGGTAAAGCGGCTCACCCCTGCCTGCTCGGCCATCTTGCGTATGGATGGCAGGCGCGACCCCGGGCGCAGGCCCTGGTCGTCGATGCGGCGCGCCACATCGTCGGCCAGCTGCGCCACCAGGGTGGCATCGGCCATCCGCACCGGGCGCCACGCCGCGGTTGATTCTGTGGAAGTCGTGACTGTCATGGTGGTTTTACCAGGCCAGTATTCAAGCTGATATGAAAAAGTGTACCGGTACTGTACTGACCAATTTGCGTAGAGTGGCAGGAATCGCGCTACCGCGCAAGATGCTCCGTCCAACCGACACCATGTCTCGCCCCGCCCCCTTGGCCCCCCCTTCCGCCGTCGCTCCCACGCTTTGGGAGGGCTATGGCTACGGCCTGCTGGGCGTGCTGGTGTTCTCGTTGACGCTGCCCATGACGCGCGTCGCCGTCACCGAACTGTCGCCCGTCCTGATCGGCCTGGGCCGGGCCTTGCTGGCGGCGATTCCAGCGGCGCTGCTGCTCGGCATGACACGCAGCCGGCTGCCCCGCCGGCAGGAATGGTCGGGTGTCCTGCTTGCCGCGCTGGGCATCGTCGTGGGCTGGCCCTTGGCCTCGACCATGGCGATGTCCACAGTAGCGGCGGCACACGGTGCGGTGTTCAATGGGCTCCTGCCCCTGGCCACGGCAGCCTTCGCCGCCTGGCGCAGCGGCGAACGTCCCTCGGCCACATTCTGGGCCTGGGCCGTGGTCGGCGCCGTACTGGTCATGGCCTACGCATTGCGGCAGGGCCACGGAAGCCTGCAACCCGGCGACCTGTGGCTGCTGCTGGCGGTATTGCTGGGCGGCATGGGATACGCCGAGGGCGGCCGGGCAGCGCGTACGCTCGGGGGCGCCCGCACCATCTGCTGGGCCCTGGTGGTCAGCGCACCGTTCATTTTTGCGCCGGTCATGTGGATGGCCGCCCGCGCCCCCTTGCCCTCGATGCCCGTGGCCGCATCGTTCGCCTACCTGGCGTTTGGCTCGATGTTCCTGGGGTTTTTCGCGTGGTATCGTGGCCTGGCAGTGGGTGGCATCGCACGGGTGGGGCAAGTGCAATTGCTGCAGCCGTTCCTGACTGTCGTCGCGGCCGCGCTGCTTTTCAATGAGACGGTAGACCCCCTGACCTATGTGTTCGCCCTTGCCGTCATCGCCATCATCGCCGGCGGACGCCAGGCCATCATACGCAAAGCTCCATGAGCGCACTCTTGCAAGAATCGAGCTGGCTTCTGCTGGGTCCGCTGGCGCTGTTTGCGCTGGTCAGCTCGATCACTCCAGGGCCCAATAACATCATGCTGGCATCGTCGGGCCTGACTTTCGGCTTTTGGCGCACCATACCCCACATGCTGGGCGTCAATTTCGGCTTCACCCTGATGCTGGTGCTGGTTGGCCTTGGCCTGGGGACGCTTTTCCAGCAATTGCCCTGGCTATATACCGTGCTGAAATACGTGGGCGCGGTCTACCTGCTTTACCTGGCGTGGAAGATCGCGTCGTCGGGGCCCATCGATGGCGGCAGCGAGCGCGGCCGGCCGCTTACGTTCCTGCAGGCGGCGTTGTTCCAATGGGTGAACCCGAAGGCCTGGGTCATGGCCGTCGGCGTGATCGCCACCTATACACCGCAAACCCACTTCTACTGGAACCTGGCCATGGCGGCGGCAGTATGCTGCGTGGTGAACCTGCCGAGCATCGGCGTATGGACCGCCTTCGGCGCCGCCTTGCAACGCCTGCTGCACCGCCCGCGGGCCATCCGCATGTTCAATGTGGGCATGGCCTTGCTGCTGGTGGCGTCACTGTATCCGGTCGCCGAGGATCTCTGGCGCCTGGCCTGATCGGCGCCGGGAACCTGGCGCTGCCTGGCCGGTCACATGGTTTATGTCGCTGCTGCCTCGCCTTTCCCTACGCCGCCTGCTGGGCGCCGGCCTGCTTGCCGCGGCCAGCGTGGTCGGCTGCACGCAGCTGGACGCCTGGCAGCGCCAGGCGATTTTTTCACCCGAAACCGACCAGCAGCGCTGGTGGCGCGAGCCCCCCGACGGAACCGAGATGTTCGACCTGGCCCTGCCCGATGGGCATAAAGTCCACGCGTGGTATTGGCAGCATCCCGACGCCGATGCCCCCGCCGTGCTGTACCTGCACGGCGCCCGCTGGAACCTGAATGGCAGCGCCTTCCGCATGGAAGGCTGGACCCGCATGGGCTATTCGGTGCTGGCCATCGACTATCGCGGCTTCGGCGAATCCACGCCGCTGCTGCCATCGGAAGAAACTGCCAGCGAAGACGCGGCCGCAGCGCTGAACGAACTGGCGCGCCGCCAGCCCGACCCCGCGCGCCGTTTCGTGTATGGCCACAGCCTGGGCGGCGCCGTCGCAATCGACCTGGCCACGCGCCCCGAGCTGCCGGCCTTCGCCGGGTTGATTGTCGAGTCCAGTTTTACCAGCATTGCCGCCATGCTCGGCACGCTGAAATGGGGCAAGCTGCCCGGTGCCAGCCTGCTGGTCACGCAACCGTTCTCGTCTGTCGAGAAGCTGGCCACGCTCACCACGCCCATGCTGTTGCTGCACGGCACCGCAGACCGGGTGGTGCCCCACACCATGAGCGATGAATTGTTCGAGGCGGCGCTGAAGGTGCCCCCCGAGCTGAAACGCCTGGTGAAAATCGACGGCGCGTCGCACTCGGGGTCGATACGCAGCGGCCAGATCTATGAGGCCGCCGTGCGCGACTTTGTCCGCGACGCCAGCCGCGCCTATCAGGACGCCACGGGCAGCGTGGCCGCGCTGCGCTAGCTGCCGCCTCAGGCGGCCAGTAACCCGAGCCGGGACGGCTCGCCACTGGTTTGCGCCTCGGCCAGCGCCCGGTGCTGCTTGCGCAGGGCAACGGCATCGACTTCCGCCAGTGAGGCGTCCTGCTCGGTCAGGCGGAACACGCGTATGGTGTCGTGCACGGCGCTGACCTGATCATCCAGCGAACTGGCCGCAGCCGCCAGCTCTTCCACCATGGCGGCGTTCTGTTGCGTAATGCCGTCCAATTGGGCGATCGATGCATTGATCTGCCCGATTCCGGCCGACTGTTCCTGGCTGGCTTCATTGATGCGCTCCAGCGAATCGGTGACCCGTTCAATGGCGGCCATCACCTCGTCCATGCGCGTGCGAGCCTCGTCAGCCCGCTGCTCGCCCTGATTCACACGCTGGCCCGATTCTTCGATGAGCACCCGTATCTCTTTGGCGGCCTGGCTGGTGCGCTGGGCGAGCGCGCGCACTTCGCTGGCGACGACGGCGAACCCCTTGCCCTGGTCACCGGCACGCGCCGCCTCGACGGCGGCGTTCAGGGCCAGAATGTTGGTCTGGAACGCCACGCCTTCGATCACCTGAATGATGTCGCCGATGCGCTGCGACGCCTGCGAGATATCGTGCATGGTGGTCACGACATTCTGCACCGCCTCATGGCTGCGTCGGGCCGCGCCGACGGTTTCGCGGGCCAGACTGGCGCCCGATTCCGCCATACCCGTGGTCTGTCGCGCGGTGCCATGTATTTCTTCGATGGCCGTCGTGGTGGCCTCGAGGCTTGCGGCCTGGGCCTCGGTGCGGGCCGACATATCGTGGTTGCCGCTGGCGATCTCGCGCGCGCCTCCACGCAGATTGATGACTTCCTCGCGCACGTCGCGCACGACAGTGCGCATGGAGACGGCCAGTTGCGCCAGAGCCAATTGCAGCTGGGCGATCTCGGCCTTGCCATCGACCTGCACGTGCTGGGTCAGATCGCCGGCGGCGAGCACGTTGGCCGTGGCAATGACATCGCGCAGCGGCCGCACACCTATACGGATGAGATGGCCGGCGGCCAGCACGGCGCCCACCAGGCCGGCCACGGCGGGCATCCATTGCGGCGCCCCGTAAGCCTTGCCGACCACATATGACAGCGGCGGCACCGCGGCCATGAACAATGACGCCAGAATGATCTGGCCGCGCAGGCCCATCGAAAAAAGCCGGCGGAGCCGTCCGTACAGGCTGTTGTTGAGCACTGCCCCGCCTTCCAGCACGTGCACGCGACGGCCACGCTCGGCCTCGTCGCGCATGGCGGCATAAAGCGCTTCGGCGGCGCGAATTTCGGCTTCGGGGGCATGGGTGCGCACCGACAGGTAGCCAACAATGCTCTCGCCGTTGCGCACCGGCGTCGCGTTGGCCCGAACCCAGTAGTAGTCGCCATTCTTGCGCCGATTCTTGATGAGCGCCGTCCAGGGCATGCCCGCCTGGATGGTGGTCCACAAATCCCGGAAGGCTTCTTCCGGCATGTCGGGATGACGCACCAGGTTGTGGGGCTGCCCGATCAACTCGGCCCGCGTAAACCCGCTGACCTCCACAAAGTTGGCGTTGCAATAAGTGATACGCCCCTTGAGATCGGTAATCGAGATCAGCGTCTGGTCCGGGGGGAACGCATAGCTGTTCTGAGTGACGGGCAGATTGACGCGCATTTAGCACTCCACGGATAGACGGGCCATGCAGCCATACCGGAGGCGTGCAAGCCTCGGGACCGGCGCTTATTTGCGTCAATAATAAACAATATATTTAAATTTATTTGTAATTATTTTATTTTGTCGCATTTTTCAGACGCGGCCGGTCGGCGCAGACCTTGCGCCCTGACGATCGCGAGAATCGCGGCAGCCCCGCGCCCGGCGCGCGCATGCGTGCTCCTGTGCGTACGTGTGCGACGGCCTACAGCAGCGTAGCCGCGCCCGCGCGGGGCAACGGCGAGAACACCGGGCATAACACGGCCCTGTTCGGCCGTTTGTTGCGGGCCGGGAACGACCGTCGACGCGGGGCGCCCTACTTCTTCAGGCGTACCACTGCCTCGCGCGATTCGTCTGTCTGCGGCAGAGAGGCGAGTTCTCCCAGCGTGACGGGCTTGGTCGGAAAACGCAGCCGGTAGTAGCCCACGTCGTCAGGAGAGACGCCCCTCTCATCGGCAATGACCTCGCTTACCGTCAAGCCGCACAGCCGCCCCTGGCACGGGCCCATGCCGCAGCGCAGGAACGCTTTCATCTGGTTGGGGCCGGAACAGCCCAGCTGCACCGTATCGCGCACCTGGCGGGCCGTCACCTCTTCGCAACGGCACACGATGGTGTCGCCGTGCGCAAGTCGGTAAGACTTCGGCGGACGATAAAGCGCATCGAAAAACGCCCGCCCACGTATCGCACGGGCAAGCGCCCGGCGCGGCACCCGGGACTCACGGTCGCGTCGTGCAGTGTCGATGCGTCCCAGCACCGTCGCCGCCTGCAGGGCAGCCAGGCGACCGCGATGTTCGGCGGCGTGAGCCCCCGCGATACCCGCTCCATCGCCGGCGATGCCGATACCCGGCAGAGAGGTGGAGCCCCATTCATCCGTGCGTGGCTGCCAGCACGCCAGCGACTCGTTCCAGGCGTGCTCCACCCCCAGCGCGCGCGTCAGGTTCACATTGGGCACTACGCCCTGATGCAACAGGAGATGGCCGACCGGCAGCCGGTGTTCGCGTCCGCCGGCGTGGTAGCTGATGGACTCCAACCGGTCGGTTCCATGTGCCCGCAGATCCCGGACGTGCCGGGTGATGGGCACGCTTGCTCGCACCGCACGCATGAGTTTGAGCCCCTTGGCCAGGTAAGGCGAGCGGAGAAAGTCCAGCGCATGCGGCAACGCCCGGGCGAATTGGCCTGGCGGCGTGGTCTCGAGCAGCCCGGCCAACCGGACGCCGGCATTCAGATACTGCCACGCGACGAGGTACATCAACGGCCCACATCCGGCCAGAACGGCGGGCTCGTCGGGCACGAGGCCGGACGACTTCAACAGAATCTGCGCCGCCCCGGCGGAAACCACACCGGGCAGCGTCCAACCCGGGATAGGGAAAGGCCGTTCGAGAGCGCCCGTCGCAAGCAAGATGTGGCGCGCGCGCAGCATGTCGGTCTTGCCCTGGACAGAATACGCCACCTCGAATCCGGATCCGCTTTCCGGCGGGCGCGCCACCGCCCATACTGTGGCGCCCGGCACATACGCCGCCCCGCTGGTTCGCAGCGGCTCGACCAGGCTGGCGCCGTGCCAGTAGTCAGCGCCCAGAATGCTCTGATCGGTCAACGGCGTGGACGTGATGGCTCGATATATCTGGCCCCCGGGGGCGTTCTGCTCGTCAAGCACCAGCGTATCCACGCCCAGTCTGGCCGCCTGGCAGCCCGCGGCCAGGCCGGCCGGGCCGGCGCCCACGATCAACAACTCGCAGCTGCGCGACATCAAAGCACCTCCCGGGCCCGGTTCTGTCGTTGCACACGCATCCCATCGCGCACCGGCGTCATGCACGCCTGGCGATTGGGCTGCCCGTCGATCATCACCAGACAGTCATAGCAGACTCCCATCAGGCAATACGGCCCGCGCGGAACCCCGCCCGCCACGGTGTCTCGACAGGCGTCCAGGCCGCACGCCAGCAAGGCTGCGGCGACGCTGTCGCCCCGCCGGCAAAGAATGGTCTGTCCGTCGAAGTCGATGTGGACTTCCTGCTCGGCGACCTGCCCAGCCTCCGACTCAAGCCGCTTGAACATGAAACCTCCCGGGCGCGAACGGCGCCATTTCTTCGCTCAGTGCGCCGTTTGCAATCATTGGGGCCAGCACCAGGGCGTGCGCCCCGGCCAGGGTGACGCCGCTGTGGCAGGTGGCCACAAATGCGCCCGGGCACTTCCCTGACTGCGCATAGATTGGAAAACCATCTTGCGACATGACGCGCAACGCAGACCAGGTACGAACGACGTTAACGTCACGCAACGCCGGCAATGTGCGCACTGCGCGGTCAGCAAGCGTTCCCAGTACCGGCAAGCTGACGGCGTTGTCGGCGTAACCGGCCTCTTCCTGAGAGTCGCCGATCAGCCAGCTGCCTTCGTCCATTTGCCGCAAGGTACTGATCGGCGTATCCAGAACTCTGCGAGTGCGCTCCAGCACGACGATCTGGCCGCGCTGCGGACGGACTGGCACATCCAATCCGACCTGCGCGCCCAGCGCCCTGTTGCCCAAGCCGCAGGCCAGAACCAGGCGCTGCGTGTGCAGTGCCCCACGCGGGGTATCGACCACGAACGTACCGTCGGACCTGTAGTCGATCTTCCGCGCCGGGCAGCGCGGAAGATAGTCCACCCCATTGCGCCCGAAAGTGACATGGAAAGCGCGCAGCAGCTTGAGGGGGTTCGCGATGCCATCGACGGCTGTCCAGCTGGCGCCCCTGACCTCGGGGCCGATGCCGGGCACCAGGCTGGCCAGTTCATGGCGGTCGAGCAGCTTCCAGTCGTAACGGCTCATCCCGGGCTGCGCCAGCAGACTCGTCATGAACGTCACGCGCGCCTCGACCTCTTCATCGGATAGCAGCACATGCAAGCCGCCGCGCTGTTCCAGATGCACGTCGATTCCCGACTCTTCCTGCAGCCGGCGTGCCAGTTCCGGCCAGGCCCGCTGCGAGTTCATGGTCCACACCCCATATTGCGGCATGCCCATACCCTTGCTCTGCACCCATATCAGGCCGAAATTGCCGCGGGATGCCCGATAGGCGACATCGTCCTCGTCCAGCACCGCGATACGATCCATCCGGCTTCGCAGGCCGTACGCCAGCGCCGAGCCAACCAGTCCCCCCCCGACCACGATGGCGTCGTAGGCGGAATGCCGGGGAACCGGCGCCGGGCCGGTCGCCGAGCCCGCCGCAGCAGTATTAGGCATGACTGTCTCCACCCCGCGTTGCATCAGTCTTTGAAGACCGCCCTGACCACTCGATTGGCATTTTCGCCAAGCACCATGCGGATCTCCTGGTCACTGAATTCCCGCTTCACCAGATAGGCGATGACGTAGTGCAAGGTTCCGGGCCCGACGTCTTTGGGATGCATCAGATCGGTGCGCAGATCAGGACCAATGATCGCGACTTCAGGGTGCCTCGAATGGAATTCCGCCATTCTGTCGGGGCTGTACTTGCGCAGATCGCCCACGTCGGTGCCGATGCCCACATGCTCGATGCCGACCAGATTGGCGATATAGACGACGTGATCGATCATGTCGTTAATGGTGCTGCCCGTGGCCAGCCCGTCGGGCTTCAGAAAGCCCGACTTTCCCGCGATGCCGATGACGCCTCCCTTGGCGGCAATGGCCTTGATTTCATCGTCGTACTTGTTCCGCGGTGTATCGACAATGCCGCGCGCCGCCGTGTGCGTAGCCATGATGGGATTGACCGACATATTGGCGCAGTCGATCGTGGTGCCCGCGCCCACATGAGAGGTGTCGATGACGATACCCAGATCGTCCAGAGTCTTGATGAACTTGATACCCAGATTGCTGAGGCCGGACTGGAAGCGTTCGCCACAGCCGTCGCCGAAAAGGTTGCGATCCTGGTAGGTAGGCTGCACGAAGCGAATGCCCAGGTTGTAGAACACCTCCATCCTGTCGATATCACCCTCGAGTGCGGTGACGTCCTGGAAGCCCATGAAGATGGCGGTGCGGCCTTCCCGCTGGGCGCGGGCGATGTCGGCATAGGACTTCGCAATAAAGCCCACATCGGGCCGTGAATCGTAGAGCCGGGTCCAGTGGGCAATATTCTTGATGCCCTCGGCAAAATCCACGGTATAGCAAACCGTGTGGTTGATCGCCGTGACGTTGGACGCCTTGACCTGCTCGAGATAGATGTCGTCTCCGCACTCGCGCGTGGTGGAATCGCATAGATTCCAGTACACAGCCTCCTTGCGGATGCGTGCTACCCGTTCCTGTTCAGATTCGGAAAGTTCCAGCCCAAATGTGTTGCTCATATGCGTGCCCTCCGGTTTAGTTGGGGTCGGCGCCATGCAGGGAGACGTGGCGACCATGGACTTCATTACGCCAGCACCAGACTTTCGTCCTCCGGCCAATGCAGGTAAATATCGGTTCCAGCCAAGAGATCCGCCGTCACCGCCGAGGACGGCTGCAACACGGTCATCATCTGTTCGCCGGCGACACAATCGATCTTTGTGACATGACCCAGAAAGTGCACGTCCGACACGCGGCATTCCATCGTGGAAATTCCGACCTGGCGTTGCAGGTCCAGGAACTCCTCACGGTCGAGCGTGTACCCGACTCGGTCGTGCTTCACGGAAAGGTGAACCCGCTGCCCGACATCGAAGCGCAAGGCCGACCGCCCCCTGAAGACCTGGCCGGTTTCCAGCGAGCCAACCTCGCAACGGGTGTGATCTTCGGCCTGGCTCAAGAGCGTTGCCGCGATAAAGTTCGTATGTCCCAGGAACGCCGCCGCGAACGAGTTGGCCGGATGGTTGTAGATTTCGCGCGGCGACGACAGTTGAGAAATGGCGCCATCTTTCATCAGCACGATACGGTCTGATAGAAACATCGCTTCTTCTTGGTCGTGCGTGACGAACACCGATGTAATCGACAGCTCGCGCAGAATGCGCTTCAGATCTCCGCGGATTTCCTGGCGCAGCTTTGCATCCAGATTGGAAAGAGGCTCGTCGAGCAGCAGCACCCGCGGTTCCAATACCATCGTGCGGGCAATTGCGACCCGCTGCTGCTGGCCTCCCGAAAGTTCTTTAGGCCTCCGGTGTGCAAAACTTTGCATTCCCACCAGCTTCAAAGCGCGGGCAACCCGGTCATGCACCTGGTCTTTGGGCACCGACTTGATTCGCAGGCCGTAAGCAACGTTATTGAAAACCGTCATGTGGGGAAACAGCGCATACCCCTGGAACACCATGCCGACATTTCGGCGGTTGATCGGCACTTTGGTCTGATCGGCGCCGTCGATAATGACTTCGCCTTTTCGGGGCGTTATCAGACCCGCAATGGCGTGCAGGGTCGTCGTCTTGCCGCAACCGCTCGGCCCGAGCAGCGACAGTATCTCTCCACGCCTGACCTGCAGGTTCAGGTCCGAGATAATGTCGCGTTCGCCGTAGCCCAGCGCCAGGTTCCTGAGCTCGATCGAATAGTCTGCGCTTGCGGTCATTTTCTTGGCCCCACGTTGTCCAGTCCGGAAACCCTGCTGATCACTCCCACCACGACGCACGACATGAGGATCAGAAGCGTGGATAGCGCGGCGATGGCCGGATCCAGGCTGAATTCCACATAGTTGTAAATGGTGATGGGCAGCGTCATGGTCGAGGCATCGACCAGGAACAGCGATATGACGGTGTTGTCGAAGCTGACCAGGAATGCGAACAGGGCAGCCGCCACGATCGAATTCTTCATCAGGGGCAATGTCACACGCGCAATGGTCCCGGCGCGGCTTGCGCCCAGCAACAGCGAGGCGCTTTCAAGGTTGGCGTTGACGGCGCTGACCCCGTTGAACAGCAGGCGCACGGTGTAAGGCAGGCAGATCACCGTGTGAGCCAATACCAGCACCAGCAGATCGGTGGCCACGTTCATCAGGGTCAGCATCTGCAACAACGCCAGGCCGATTACCAATTCCGGTATCACCAGCGGAGACAGCAGCAGTCCGAGGATGGCTTCTCGATACCGGCCGCCGCCCCGCGCCAGGGCGTACGCCGCAAGCAGGCCCAGCACCACCGACAGCACCATCGCCGACGCTCCAATGACCAGACTGTTTGTGGCCGCATCGAGAAAAGCCGGATCCTGGATCACGCGTTCGAACCAGGTCAGCGAAAATCCGCGCGGCGGGAACCGAAGGATTTCCTGAGGCTCGAACGCGGCACCGATCACGATTACCAGGGGGCTGCACATAAAGATGATGTACAGCGCGCTCAGTACTTTCTTCATGGCGCGCTCCCTTCATTCCCCAGCGGTTTCGCCTCGAACGTCAATCTGTTCTTGATGGCTCCGATCAAAACGAAAATCAGCATGGTGACCGTAAACAGAATGACCGCCAGCGCCGCGCCTGCGGGAACATTGCCCACTATCATCACCTGCTGGTAGATCAGCGTGGCGATCATCTTGATGTTGATCGAACCCAGCATCGCCGGCAGCACGAAGGTGGCCAGCACATGGAGAAACACCAGCAGCGATCCCACGACGAATCCCGGCGCGCACAGCGGGATGATCACGCGCATGAACACATCGCGCCGACGCGACCCCAGCACCATTGCGGCATCGATGACGGTCTTGTCGATGGCACGCAGGCTGGCCAGCACGGGCAATACCATGAAGGGCAGCAGAAGGTGCGCCAATGCGATGACGACCGCCGACTCGGTATAGAGAACCTGCACGGGTTCGTCGATCAGCCCCAACCACAGCAGCGTTGCGTTGAACGGCCCTTCCCGGCCAAATACGATGATCCAGCCGAATCCGCGCACGACGACGCTGACGAACAACGGCAGCACGGTCACCACCGTCAGCGTGGCGGCAAGCGTCTTGCCCGCCACCGAAATAATGTAGGCAACCGGAAAGCCTATTATCAAGGTCGCCACGGTGACTGTGGTACCAATTCGGAACGTATTGAAGATGCTTTCCAGGTAGATCGGATTGCTGAAGGCCTCGACGTAGTTGTCCACGCTCGGCAGCGCAGGGCCGCCGTAAAGATAGTCCGCGTCCATAAAGCTCAGGTACAGCAGGTACGCGAACGGCACGAACAGCAACAGGGTGATGAACAATAGCGCCGGGGTCAGGAACAACACGCCTTGCTTCATTGTGCGAACACTCCATGCCCGCGCGCTGGCGCCGCGAGGGTATACATGCGTACGGGAGATTCCGGCCTGGCGAGCCGCCCGGCCGGCGGCGAGACTGCGTCAGATCGCGATGCGCTTGTTCCAGAGGTCGAGCAGAGCACTCATGTTCTGCATCAGTACAGGGGTGTCGACCAGCTGCACAGAATCGATGCTGGGCAGGCGATGCTTGAGTTTTTCGCTGTACTGCACCTTGCGATTCACCGCGCCGTACAGCATTGCTTCGCAGAAGGCCGTCTGCGCTTCTTCGCCCAGGGCATAGTTCATGAATTCCTTGGCCAGTTCTTCCTTGCCGCCCTTGACCACGCCCATGACCGGTCCGCTTGATACCGCGCCTTCGGCGGGGTTGACCCACTTGACCAGCCCGTTCGTCGAGTCTTCGGCGATGAACGTGCGGCCGTCCCACCCAGGCCCGATCGCGCCTTCGCCGCTGGTCAGCAAGACGACGGGATCATTGAAGGCCGTAAAGAACTTGAAGATGTAAGGCTTCATCTTCTCGAGCGCCGAGATGGCCGCCTCGATGTCGCTATAGCCATTTCCATAGATCCGGCCGAACATCGACAGGACTTCAGCGCCTCGCACATTGGAGCTCAGGTTGTTGAAAAACACCTGTTTGCCGAATTCGCCCTTGGCGGTGCGTTGGACGAACTCATCCCACGACTTCACCCCGCCCGGTATCTTGTCCGGCCGATAGGCGATACCGACACTGCTGTAGTCATACATGGCGCCGCAGCCTTCCCAGTCAGCCTTGAACTTGTCGGGCACGTCGGCCAGGCTGGGTACGCTCTTCTCGTCCACGGGCACCAGCTTTTTCGCCCTTATCAAACGATACATGTCCATGCCGCCGAACGCTGCCACGTCATAGGGCGGCGTGCCACGGCTGGACAGTATCTTCAAGGCATGCGCCGGATTCGTTCCGGGCACCAGCGTCACTTTCACGCCCGACAGCTTCTCGAAGGGTTCGGCCATGTGTTTGCGGACGTTCTCGAGAAACGACCCGCCCGAACTGGTGACGTAGATATGTTTTTCGGCAGCCCGGCCTGTGCGCAGATAGCTGCCGCCAATGGTTGCCAGGCCAAGGCCCAGGGTTTTCTTGATAAACGTGCGCCGAGCTGCCGTGTGCATGATGTTTGTCCTGTTCAGTATGCGACCGGCAAAAGGTCTCAGGTGTGCACCTGGGTCGACGCCGGGCTGTCTGCAAGTCAACAACAACATCTTCGACCGGTGCTTGCGCCGTGGCGAGGCGCCGATCTCGGGTACTGCAGCTATGGTGTTGCAGGGCCGGAGAGCCGTCAAATCAATAAATAGAAGGGCTTCATATATTTTTCGTATGCCCCGCCGCGCCTGCCCGGCTAGCGCACCACTTCCACCACGGGGGCCAGTGGGGATGCCCCCACGCGCTGGGTCAATGCTTCCGACAGACATGCAATGAACGCCGCGACCAGCAGGCTGCGAGGCCGGTGGCATGACCTCAGAAGCGTGATGGGGAAATCGAGCGCGGGACGGAACTCCTTGACCACCAGCCCGTGACATGAAAAGTCTTCGGCAATGAGCGCGCTGAGCACACTCACACCCAGCCCCTGCGCGACGAGATGGCAGATCGTGGAGGCGTTCTCGGCTTCTATTTCAATCTTGCGCGTGACCTTGGCCTGTTCGAACAGACTATCCACGTGCTCGCGACTGCCATTCTGGCGCGCGATGGATATGAAGGGCTCCCCCTCGAGATCCAGTGCATGGACGGCGGGGCGTCGCGCCAGCGGATGATCTTCGCGCATGATGCATACGCCCCTGATACTGGCTATACGCTCCGCCTCGAGCCCGGGCTCCACCACATGCTGGCCAATGAAGGCCGCGAGCCCCAGGTCGCACAGCTGCGAACTTACCAGCTGCTCGACCATGTGTGAGTTGCAGGTACGGATAGACACCGTCACCTGTGGATGCCGGCGCGTGAAGGCGGCGACGACACCCGCCAGGAAACCGTGACTCAATGCCGGCGCGACGGCAATGTGCAGGCGCCCGCCGCCTAGCTGTCTGATCGTCCTTGCGGCATCCTTCAGCGCCCGCAGGCCCGAGTAATGCTGCTCGACTTCTTTGAAGAAGGCGACGCCCTCATCGGTGACATGCAGCTTGTTCCCTTCGCGTATGAAGAGCTGCAGATCGAGGTCCGCTTCCAGCATGGAGATCAAGCGGCTGATATTGGGCTGCGTGGTATGGATGATGCGCGCGGCGCCGGTCATCGAACCTGTGCGCATCACGGCCCTGAACGCTTCCAGCGCCCGGACATTCATGACCCCTCTGTCTGCACTCATGGGCAACCCCTTGCGTGGCCACCCAGCCGCCTCTGCACTATGAACGAGCGACTGCTGGCCGCTTCGGACGAGGCTGGCGCCTCGGCTCAGGACACCGCCGGTGAGCGATCGGCGATCAGTTGCCCACCCACGGCCCAGTCATCGCGGCGAACCGATTCGAACACCACGAAAACGCTTTGTGGCGAGGCACCCGCGTGCTGAACCAGGGCCTGGGTGACCGCGTCCGCGATCGCCGCCTTTTGCTCCGTCGAGCGCCCTTCGAGCATTTCGATTCTGACGTATGGCATGTTTCTTCCTCAGAGTACGGGCTTGCGCGGCGCATCGGGCGCCGGCGCCTTGTCGACCACATTTCCCTCGAAGACAGGCTGGTCGATTTCCAGCGGCAAGGCCAGCACGTCATTCACCACCTGCTCCAGCGTCGCCCCGACCATGCGTACCCCTGCGGTGTCGCACGCTTCGCGCAAAGCATTCAACGCTTGCTCGAAGCGGACCCGCGCGGGATCGCCCTCGTCGCCGAAGTCGAAGTGGTTGTGCGAGACCAGGCTGATGGTCGGCACCCGCGGAGCCCGTTCGATCACCTGGCTCACGAGGCTCTTGGCGATGTCGGCATATGTCAGCCCATATTGATTATGCCAGTCGATATCCGGACGCAGGTCGGGATGGATGCTCCACCCATTTCGCGCGCGCAGCGAACGCGAGAAGTCCACGGCCAAGGGCATGTTCACGAAGTCGAGATCCCCCGGAATCTGGCGGAACTGGGCGTGGGCGCGGTGCGCGTCGGGATGCGCGCCTGCCCAGACGGCCTGCATCGCAGGCATGACCCGCCCGGGAACGGAGCACGAGCCCCCGCGAAATCCCATGTCGGCCAGGATCCGGAACATGCTGTCATTGGCCGAGAATGTGCCGGGCCGGAAATACAGCGGCCATTCGCCCAGGGCGTGCCTCCAGAGCGCGGCAGTCTCGCCCAGAACACCATATTGCTGCTCATCGGACAGGGCTCCGTAATGCGACATATAGCGCGCTCCGCCGTGATACGCCATCGCGTACTTCCACGCGTGCACGTGCAACCCCAGGCAGGCGCCCTGGCTACGCAAGCGGTCGAACATCGAAGCCTGTTCCAGCGCGGTTTCCGGGTGGATGAAGTAGGTGACAGGCAGTCCGTGGCGGGTGGCAATGCTGGCGTAGCCTTCCACGGCGCGCCGTCCCAGGTCCCAGTCCGCCGGACCCGTTGCCTCTGGATGTGCCGCCTGCTTCTTCGGCTCGCAATCCATGGTGACCACTACATAGATCTGTTTCATTGATATTTCCTTCACCGATAAACCCGTTTTTCCTTGAAGTCGGGGAATGCTGGAGATTCGTGCCGATGCGACGACTTGCGGGCGGGCGGACGAGCCTCCGCGTCGGCCCCTGTGAGCGGCCTCGATCAGTCGGCGCTGATGCCCGCCGCCGCCACGATCTCTTTATTTCGCTGGAGTTCGGCCGACCAGAACGAAGCGAACTCAGCGGGTGTCATCTGCCTGAGCTGCCCGCCGTTGTTCACAAAATAATCTCGCACTGCAGGCAGGCGAAGTACGTCGTTCACGGCGTCGTTGAGCTGCGCCACCAGATCGGCCGGAAAATCCTTCGGACCGGCAATCCCGCCCCAGAAGGCGTAGTGCAACCCGGAAAAACCCAGCTCATCAAACGTCGGCACATCCGGAAGTGCTTCCAGACGCGCGGCCGACGCCACGGCAAGTGCACGCAATCCCCCCGAGCGCACATGCCCGATCTGCGCGGCCGTATCGACGGCGATGTCTACCTGCCCGGCGAGCAATGCCGATAGAGCAGGAGCGGCCCCCTGAAAGGGCACATGCACCATATCGAGCCCTGCCCTTTTTACGAACAGCGTTCCCGCAAGATGACTGGACGCGCCGATGCCCCCCGATGCATACGTGAATTTCCCGGGGTGTGCACGGGCCTCGGCGATGAATTCTTCGGCAGTGCGGTAAGGCGACTTGCTGTTCACGTACAGCACATTGGGTGCGGCGGCCACGAAAGCCACGGGAGTGAAATCCGCCAGAGGCTTGAACCGCAGGTCCTTGAACAGGAAGGGCGCCGCCGCGTTCGTGGCCCCGGTCGCCAGCAGCAATGTGCATCCATCTGCCGCGGCGCTGTGCACAAAGCTATTGGTGCCGACCACTCCGCCGGCCCCCGGCCGGTTGACTACAACAATCTGCTTGTCCAGGCGTTGACCCAGCGGCCCGGCGATCGTCCGGGCCTGCAGGTCGGTTCCCCCGCCGGCAGGCCAGGGTACGACGAGCTGGATTGGGCCATTCGGACAGATGTCCGCAGCTGGCGCGGCGCTCGGCACGAGCGCGCCTGCGCTGGCGAACAGCGCAACAAGACATCCGAAAAATGTGGTGCTTTTGAAATTGCTGCGTTTCACGCGTTTCCCCTTGCTGATTGCCAAGTCATTGGTGTTCTTGCCGGCGGCCCACCCCTGCGCAGAGCAGGCTCCGCTGGTCTTGCACCCGATCAAAGCCATCGCTATTGTCGACATGTCGACAATTTCGGCATATAAGGGATTTCCCCTTGACCGTGTCGCCAGCGAGGGGCCGGCAGACTGGCTCCGCCCGCCACGGATCGCGGGCCAGCGTGCCGTGTGCCTGCAGGCGCGGGCGTTAAGATTCGCCTATCGAATATTCCGCGACTTCCACTGAGGCCAACGGCCCATTCAAAATTGCCTATGACCGAAGCAATCAACGCCCTGCGTAGATCCACGAAACGCTCCGATGCCATTGGCCACACGGCACCGTCCTTGGCTGAACAGGTCGCGGAACGACTGCTGAGAGCCATTCTTGACGGGGAAATTCCTTCCGGCGCACGATTGCCGGAAATCGCACTTGCTGAAGAACATAAGGTCAGCCGTGCGACTATCAGGGATGCCCTGGCACAACTGGAGCGCCATCATTTTGTAGAGAAACTGCCCCGCTTCGGTTGCCGGGTGGTGAGCGTGGACATGGGGGAGATCGCCGAGCTATACGAAATGCGCGCGATGCTGCTGGGTCTGGCCTCGTCCCGCGCGGCGCGACTGGCAACCGACGACGAAGTCGCGGAGTTCCTGGAGCTGGCCTCCAGCCTGACGCTGCTGGCCGACGGCGACGCGGGCGCCTCGATCTATCAGCGCGAGGCATTCCTGGTTCAGGCGAAGCTGATACGCATGGCGAGCAGCAACTGGCTGGCCGATATGTACCAGCTGATATCCAATCAGTCGCTTTGGCGGGTCATGGTGCGTGGCAAGAACGCCGTGTTCGCCTCCAAAGAAAGGCGCCAGCGATCCGCGCAGGATTGGCTGGCGCTGGCGAAAGCCGTGGCGGCACGAGACAGCAGGGCCAGCGAAGAGGCCGCGCGCGCGCTGATCGAAGCGTCCTGGGAATACGTCAGGGTGACCCACAGCCCGAAAAGCCGTGAGGACGCGCCTGCGAAATCCGCTTCAGGTCAGCACTGACCAATACCGGATCATCGAGAGCGCCCCTTTGGATGCAGGCGCACATCCGCAACGCAAGCCGGGGCCGCACGGGGCGTCCGCTCATGCTGCTGCGCGCCAAACGCGCCGGGGATCCTTTCCCGGCGCCGGTTCAACGTTCGCGCCGGCGCCGCGATGAACAGGGCACCGGCGCCGTAGCTGGCCAGTTTTTCTTTCGCGGCAAATGGCCACGCCCGGAATCCGAATTGCGCCCAGAAGTCCGCCGTGCCATTTACCGAGATCAGGGACACCGCCTCGTAATGGCTGCCCAACGCCAGGATCAGGTTCACGCCTGCCCGCGCGTAACCGCCGCCGCGCAGCGCAGGCGACACCACGAAATCGTGCAGGTACAGGTGGCTTTCCGAGCCATATAGCGCCTCGGGAGCACAGTCCAGCCTGGGCGGCTGATCCGGGAAGATCGGATGGGCGAACGCATAGCCCCGCGCGGGGCCGGCGCCATCGGCCAGCACAAGACACCCCTGGGGAAATATGCGCAGGCGTTGAACGTGGGTATGGCGGCTTTCCGGCAGCCCGGGGTGCGCTTCATCGGAAAGGGCCATGACGGCGTCTATGTCCCCTGCCGTCGTGGGGCGCCAAACAAAACTCATGCTGGATCCTGAATCAAACGGCCCGCCCGCCCGGGCCCCGCAGGAGACAGGCGCAACACCGCCCCACAGGCCCCCGGCGGCCACGAATCGCAGCCCCTGTTCGGGCAGCCAGCGCGTCATGACCACACAAGCTGGAATCGGTCAGACGCATCGGGTGCCGCCGCGCTTGCCACATTGGCTGCCACATTGGCTGCCGTATCGGTTGCCACATCGGTTGCAATGCATATCGCGCAGAGCGTTCCAGGGCCGGTGCCGGAATTCGATGTGGCCCGGCAATAGAGGCCGCAGCGGCGTGCCAGGCACGCCCTGGGACAATGGATGCGGGCGGAATGCGCATCGTCCCACACAAAGAAAAATGCCGGCGTCAGCCGGCATTTTTCTTTGGATACTGGTGGGTGGTACAAGGTTCGAACTTGTGACCCCTGCCGTGTGAAGGCAGTGCTCTACCACTGAGCTAACCACCCAAAGAGGCGAAATTCTAGCACGCGCATAGAAGGATCGCAAACGCTAGGCCACGGCGGGCCCGGGCGGCGGCTGTCAGGCGGCGGCCGCCACCGGTTCAGTCAGGGCGCGCCATACGCTGGTGCCGCCCGCCGCCTTGTCCAGCGCAGCCAGATACTCCTCGTGCTCGGCCAGCTCTTCGGGTGTGGCCGCGAGCACGGGCAACACGGTGCCGTCGAAGGCGCCCAGCGCCAGGCCTGCGCCCCCAGGTTGGCTGGCGTCGTCCACATCGATCAGCAGAGCGTCCTGGCCGCGGGTCATGGCCAGCCAGACCTCGGCCAGCAGTTGCGAGTCGAGCAAGGCGCCGTGCAGCGTGCGGTGCGCGTTCGAAATACCGTAGCGGTCGCACAGGGCGTCGAGGGAATTGCGCTTGCCCGGGTACAAGGTCCGCGCATGCAGCAGCGAATCGGTGATCTGCCCGCAATGCTTCGACAGGTCGCCCCGCCCTATCCTGGCCAATTCGGCGTTGAAGAACTTGACATCGAATGACGCGTTATGCGCGATGAGCTCTGCGCCTTCGATGAACTGCAGGAACTGGTCGGCCACATCGGGGAAATGCGGCTTGTCGGCCAGGAACTCGGTGGTCAGGCCGTGCACCGCCAGGGCCTCGGGGTCGCTCTCGCGATCGGGGTTCAGGTACAGATGCAGCGTGTTGCCGGTAACCACACGATTGATGATCTCGACACAGCCGATTTCGATGATGCGATGCCCCTGGGCGGGGTCCAGGCCGGTGGTTTCTGTGTCGAAAATGATTTGGCGCATGTCTGACTATTTGGTAATGGGGTGGTGCGTGCCCGGGGCCGGGGCGTGAGGCGGCGTGGCGCCCGCCGCCATATCGGCCTGGCCTGGCTTGCGCCGCACGGACGCCACCAGGGTGTAGGCCACCGGTACGACGAACAAAGTCAGTAGTGTACCCAGCGTCAGCCCGCCGACCAGTACCCAGCCGATCTGCTGCCGCGACTCGGCGCCGGCGCCCTGCGACACCGCCAGCGGCAGCGTTCCCAGCACCATGGCGCCGGTGGTCATCAGGATGGGCCGCAGGCGCAGCACGCTGGCTTCGGTGACGGCTTCGAATAGCTCGCGCCCTTCGTCGCGCAGCTGGTTGGCGAACTCGACGATAAGAATACCGTGCTTGGTAATCAGCCCCACCAGCGTGATCAGCCCGATCTGGCTATAGATGGACAGTGTGCCCCCGGTGGCCCACAACGCCAGCAGCGCGCCGGTCATGGACAAGGGGACCGAGAGCATGATGACGAACGGGTTGCGCCAGCTCTCGAACTGCGCCGCCATGACCAGGTAGATGAAAGCCAGGGCCATGGCGAAAACCAGATAGATGCTGCCGGACGAATCGCGGAATTCGCGCGACTGCCCGTCGAGATCAGTGACAACCGTGTGCGGCAGGACACGCCGTGCAACTTCTTGCATGTGCTCCAGCACTTCGCCCAATGCGTATCCGGGCGCGACCGCGGCCTCGACCTTGACGGCGCGCAGGCGGTTGAAGTGATTGAGCGATTGAGGCGACACGCTTTCGTGCACGGACAGCAGGTTATCCAGCTGCACCATGCTGCCGTCGCGGGTTCGTACGTAGATGCCCGAGATATCGGCGGGGTTGGCGCGATCGCGCGGCAGCACCTGGACGATGACGTCGTACTGCTCGCCCTGGTCTTTGTAGCGGGTCACCTGGCGCCCGCCAAGCATGGATTCCAGGGTGCGGCCGACCACATCCACGCCCGCCCCCACGTCGGCCATCTTGTCGCGGTCGACCTGCACGCGCAGTTCGGGTGTATTCAGCCGCAGATCGGTGTCCAGGTTGACGAGGCCAGGATATTTGCGCAGCTCGGCCAGGAACACCTCGACCATCGTGGCCAGTTCGGGATACGAGGCCTGGCTCATGATCACGAACTCCACGGGTTTCGACCGCGCCGACTGCCCCAGCGACGGAGGGTTGGTGGGGAAGGCGCGCACGCCCGGCAGGTTGGCGAACTTCGGCTGCAGTTCGCGCGCGATGTCCTGCTGCTTGCGGTCGCGCTCTTCCCAGGGCTTGAGGCGCAGGATGGCCGTGCCGTCGCTGACGGTGGGAAACCCCACCGACACCTGGTGCGCCGCGCCCTCGGGAATCTGGCTGTAGAACTGTTCGATCTCGAGCATGCTGTCGAGCGTGTAGTTCAGTGTGGCGCCTTCGGGCGCACTTACGGTGCCGAAGATCACACCGCGGTCTTCGACGGGAGCGAGTTCGCTCTTGACCACTGAAAACAGCACGCCGCTGGCCCCGGCTACCAGCAATCCGGCCACGACCACCGCGCCGCGATGTCGCAGCGCCATGCCCAGCGAACGCCGGTAGCCGCGGCCCAGCGCCTCGAGCCAGCCTTCCACCAGGTTGTACCACCGGTTGTGGCGCGGCTGATGCCGCAACAGCGCAGAACACATCATGGGGGTGAGCGTCAGCGCCACAAATCCCGACACGAGCACTGCCCCGGCCAGCGTCAGCGCGAACTCGATGAAAAGCCGGCCCGTGCGCCCCGTGGCAAACGCCAGTGGCGCATACACCGTGACCAGGGTCAGCGTCATGGCCACCACCGCGAAACCGATTTCTTTCGAGCCCCGGAAGGCCGCCTGCCGTGGCGGCATGCCTTCTTCGATGTGGCGGAATATGTTTTCCAGCACCACGATGGCGTCGTCGACCACCAGGCCGATGGCCAGCACCATCGCAAGCAGCGTCAGCGTGTTGACCGAAAAGCCGAACAGGTACATGAGCCCGCACGCGCCGATGAGCGACACCGGGATGGTTACGATGGGGATGATGCTCGCGCGCAGGTTGCGCAGGAAAAAGAAAATCACCAGCACCACGAGCACGATGGCTTCGCCGATGGTCTGGAACACCGATTGAATGGACCTCTCGATGAACACCGAAGAATCGTAGGCGACGTTCAGCTTCATGCCGGCCGGCAGGGTCTCATTGAGCTGCGCCACCTCGGCCCGCACCGCCTTGGACAGATCCAGCGGGTTGGCGGTGGACTGGCGCGTCAGGCCGATGTTGATGGCCGGGCGCCCGTTGAAACGCGACAATATGCGGTCTTCGGCCGCGCCGATTTCGACTTTGGCGACGTCGCCCAGACGGACCGGGTACCCCTTTACGTTGGCCACGACGATGGCGGCGAACTGCGGCGGGGTCTGCAGGTCGGTGGACGACACTACCGAAAACTCGCGATCTCGCGACTCGATGCGCCCGGCGGGAATCTCTACGTTCTGGCTGGCGAGCGCCGTCTCGACATCCTGCACCGTCAGGTTGTAGGCGGCCAGCTTGTCGCGGTCGACGTAGACCCGCATGGAAGGAAGTCGTTCGCCATATACCCGCACCTCGGCCGCGCCGGGCAGCACGGAAAGACGCGTCTTGATATAGCGGTTGATGTAGTCCGACGTCTGGATGGCCGACAGCGATCCGGATTCGACGGCGATATAGATAATGGGCAGCGAATCGGCCTCGACCTTGCCGATGATCGGCTCATCGATTTCGTCGGGAAGGTAGCGGCGTGCGCGCGACACCTTGTCGCGCACCTCGGCTGCGGCTGCGTCGGGGTCGCGCGTGAGATCGAATTTGATGTTGATCTGGCTGCGCTCGGTGCGGCTGCGCGAGGTCATCACGTTGACCCCTTCTATGCCCGCCAACTGGTCTTCGAGCGGCTTGGTCACCTGGGATTCGATGACCTCCGGCGACGCCCCCTTGTAGGTGGTGTTCACCGAGACGATCGGTTCGTCGATATTGGGGTATTCGCGCACCGTCAGGCGGCTGTACGAGATCAGCCCGATCAGCACGATGATCAGCGACAGCACCGATGCGAACACCGGGCGCTTGATGCAGACCTCGGACAGGATCATGATCGACCCGGCCCTGCGGCGCTTGCCGCGTCTCGAACGACATCGACGGCCGCGCCATCGGTCAGGCGCTGGAAGCCCGCCACCACCACCTGGTCGCCAGCCGCTACGCCCGTCAGGATCTCGACCTTGCCATCGCGGCGCTCGCCCAGCGTGACTTCGGCCCGATGCGCACGCCCGTCGCGCACGTTGAATACATACTGGCTCTGGCCGGACGGCGCCAGCGCGGCCTCGGGCACGGCGAGCACCTGATCGGCACCGAACAGCAGTTGCACCCTGGCGAACATGCCCGGCCGCAGGCGAGAATCGGGGTTGGGCACCGTGGCACGCAACAGGATCGATCGGCCGCCCGCGTCGACCAACGGGCTCACGGCATACACGCGACCCTCGCGCTCTTCGCCCGGCAGGGCGTCGAGCCGCACGGTCAGGGCCTGTCCGACCCGCACCTTGCCGAAGTACATTTCCGGCACCCGGAAATCGACCTTCAGCGGATCGATGGCTTCGAGCGGCGCCAGGTCCTGCCCCTGGTCGACATAGTCGCCCACCGACATGGTGCGCAGGCCGACGATGCCGGCAAAGGGTGCGCGTATGGTCATCTTGTCGAGCCGTGCCTGGGCCAGCGCCGCGGCGGCCTGCTGCACCTTCAGATTGCTGGCCGCCTCGTCGCGCGCCTGCTGGCTGACGAAGCCGCGGCCCTGCAATTCCACCGCTCGCCGGTAGTGGCTCTGCGCCAGCGCCAGGTTGGCGCGCGCCTGGTCCAGTTCGGCGCGTGGCACCGAGGCATCCAGGCGGATCAACACCTGGCCCTGCTCAACGGGCTGACCTTCCTTGAAGTCGATCTGCTGAATTCGGCCCGCGACTTCGGGCCGCAACACGACGGACTCGTCCGAACGCAGACTGCCCACCGCGGAAATGCCGCGCGTGAACGTCAGTTGCTGCACATCCGCGACCTCGACGCGAATGGCGGACGGCGCTGCAACAGTGGCCACGGGGGCTGGAGAAACAGGGTCGCCGGCAGGGCCCAGCCAGCGCGGCGCCCAGAAACCCAGGGCTGCACCCGCGGCGAGCCCGGCCGCCGCAGCGGCCAGCAGAACAACTTTTTTCATGCGTATTGGTGGCAATGCATCGGAGCCGCCGCCCGGGGGGGACGTTCCGGACGCATTCGGAAGAAGAAATACGTGGCCTGGCACTGTAGCACCAGCTCTTTACATACTGGCACAAATACCGGGCCGCCGGTGCGCCCGGTGACCGGCTTTCCGGGTATACCCCGAGGAATCCGTGTTCTTCCAAGTCGTCAGACCTTCGGGCTTGCCGCCCGGCCCCGGCTGGCGGCCGGCGCGGCGGCCGAGCCCGCGGCTACCGCATGCTCTTGCGCGCGACTTCCACGCCCTGGTTGGCCAGCGCGTCGGCCCGCTCGTTTCCGGGGTCGCCGGCATGCCCGCGCACCCAGCGCCACGCAACCGTGTGCCGGGCCACCTGCTCGTCCAGCGCCTGCCATAGCTCGGCATTCTTTACCGGCTTTTTATCGGCGGTGAGCCAGCCGCGCCGCTTCCAGTTTGCCAGCCATTCGGTCATGCCTTTCATGACGTACTGGGAGTCGGTATGGATGACCACCCGGCACGGCCGCTTCAGCGTGCGCAGCCCTTCGATGACCGCCAGGAGTTCCATGCGGTTATTGGTGGTGCTGGGCTCGCCGCCATGCAGCGTTTTCTCGTGCGCGCCGGCGCGCATCAGCACGCCCCAGCCGCCCGGCCCCGGGTTTCCCTTGCAGGCGCCGTCGGTCCACATATCGACCTGCTGGCCGTCGTTGTTGCTGTCAGATTGCATCGTCTTGGTATGTTGTGGACGTGACGGCGCCCAGGGCGCCGCCGTTCGTCATGGTTTGCCGGGCCCGGCCTGGCGGTTGACCGCCACGGACGCCGCCCGGGCCCGTCTGCGCCGGGATTTCTTCCAGGCCGGGCCGATGAGGCGCATGCCGGCCACCCGCTTGACTGCGGACACCACGTAGACCGCGCCGCCCACGGCCCACCAGCGCCGCCCGTAGGTTTCCATGAAATTCCACCGCCGCAGCCATTTTTCGGTGCGGCACGCGGGACTGTAGCAGCCGAACCGGCCGGGGCCGACGTCGAACGACATCAGCTTCAGCCAGTCTTTCAGGCGCGGCAAGGATACCTGAGCCGAAGGCGGGTGCGGCAGCCACTGTTCCATGGCCGGCATGCGGTTGCGCGCCCCCCAGAGGCTCCAAGGGTTGAAGCCCGAGATCACCAGCCGACCTTCGGGCACCAGCACGCGTTCGGCTTCGCGCAGCACGTCGTGCGGCGCATCGGTACATTCGAACGCATGCGGCAGCACCAACAGATCGACGCTCTGGGTTTCGAAGGGCAGCGCATCGGGGCGTGCGATCACGCAGCCCTGCCAGGCCGCCGCCTGCCCCGGCGTGGGCATCTCGGTTCCCACCCAGCCCTTGAACGGCATGCGATTCGCCTGCAGCAGGTTGGTTTCGGCCAGACCGGCCTGCCAGGCGTAATATCCGAAGACATCCGCCACCATGGCGTCGAACTGGGCGCGCTCCCAAGCCAGCACATATTCGCCGGGGGGGGTCTGAAACCATTCGGCCAGTTCTACAATCGGCGGAGTTTCTTCGGTCAAGGTGAGTTCCTGAAATGATGCCAGCCATGCCCGCCTTCGACGGCGAAGGCGCCGTCGTACCCCTGCCGGCTTTCTCCGACAACTATATATGGGCCATTGTGCGCCACGGGATGGCCGCCGTGGTCGACCCGGGCGAGGCAGGGCCGGTGCTCGACCTGCTGGACCGACACGGGCTGCAGTTGCGCGCCATTCTACTCACCCATCACCACGGCGACCATGTCGGCGGCGTGCTTGAATTGCTGCAACATACCCCGGTGACGGTCTATGGGCCCGCCCGCGAAACCCTGCCGCACTGCGATGTGCGAATGTCCGAAGGCGACCGCGTGACCCTGCCCGAGCTCGACCTGGACCTCGCGGTGCTCGACGTGCCGGGCCATACGGCCGGGCATATCGCCTACCACGGCAGGGCGGCAGGCCAATCGCCCCTGCTTTTCTGCGGTGACACCCTGTTTGCCGGAGGCTGCGGCCGGCTGTTCGAGGGCACGCCCGAACAGATGCATGAATCGCTGGAGAAATTCGCCGCATTACCGGCCGATACACAGGTTTGCTGCGCACACGAGTACACTCTAGCGAACTTGCGCTGGGCCATGGCGGTCGAACCCGCCAACCGCACCCTGCAACAGTGGTATCAGCGGGCCCGGCAGTTGCGCGAACAAGAGCGTCCCACGCTGCCGTCCACCCTGCGGCAAGAGCGGGACACGAATCCGTTCTTGCGTACACAGCAAGCCGAAGTTGCCCAGGCTGCAGCAGTACATGCCGGACGTGCCCTGCACACGCCCGCTGCCGTGTTTGCAGCCTTGCGCCTATGGAAGAACGATTTCAAGTGACCGCCCTCCGATGACCCTTTTCCGACTCCTGATACCCCTTGTTCTTGCCATGCTCGCCGGCTGCGCCGGCACTACGCGCCAACCGGTACAGACAGCCGACACCGCCGAACAACCCTACGTCGCCCAGGACACTTCCCGCACGGTTGACCTCACCAGCCCCCCGGCCGACGCCTGGGACCGCATCCGCCGCGGCTTTGCGGTACCCAACCTGAACACCCAGCTGGCCCAGGAATGGACCGAATACTATGCGGCCCACCCGGAATCGGTGCAGCGCATGGCCGAACGGGCCGGCAAGTATCTGTACTTCATCGTCGAAGAAATCAATCGTCGCGGCCTGCCCACTGAATTGGCTCTGCTGCCGTTCGTGGAAAGTGCCTACAACCCCACGGCCCTGTCGCGGTCTCAAGCGTCCGGACTATGGCAGTTCATTCCTACGACGGGCCAGTATTTCAAACTGAAGCAGGACTGGTGGCGCGATGAGCGCCGCGATCCCATTGCCTCGACCTACGCCGCACTCGACTACCTGGAAAAGCTCTTCGAAATGCAGGGCGACTGGTACCTGGCGCTGGCTTCGTACAACTGGGGCGAAGGCTCGGTACAGCGCGCCATGGCGCGCAATGAAGCGGCGGGCCTGCCCACCGACTACCTGTCGCTGGACATGCCCGACGAGACGCGCAACTATGTGCCGAAGCTGCAGGCCATCAAGAACATCATCGCCAATCCGCGCAAGTATGCGGTAGCGTTGCCGCCCGTCGACAACACGCCGTATTTCGCCATGGTGCGCAAGAACCGCGACATCGACCTCGAAGTCGCAGCCCGCCTGGCCGAAATGCCGCTGGAAGAGTTCAAGGCGCTCAACCCCTCGTTCAATCGCCCGGTCATACGCGGCGAACACCGGCCCACCCTGTTGCTGCCCACCGACCGCGTGGCCACGTTCAATGCCAACCTGATGGCCTACAAGGGCGACCTGAGCTCCTGGAAGGTATACCAGCCGCGCCGTGGCGAATCGTACGCCTCGATCGCCAAACGCTTCGGCGTGTCCGAAGCCGAACTGCGGCGCGCCAACGACGTGCCCCGCCGCAGCAAGGTAGCCAGCGGTGGCACCCTGCTGGTGCCCGCTGCAGCGCAGACAGGCGGCGTGCAACTGGCATCGCTGTCGACTCCGGCGGGTGCGCTCGACTCGGCACCGGCTCGCGCCACGCCCGCCACGCGCACCAACAGCCGCCGCCCCAATGTCCGCACCCACAAGGTACAGGCCGGCGACACCTTGTACCGGCTGGCGCAACGCTACGGCACGTCGGTGGAGAATCTGCGCGCTTTGAACAACCTGAAGGGCAACAACCTGAAGGTCGGTTCGCAACTGCGCATTCCGGGCACTGGCGCACGGGGCTGAGCCCCGGCGGGGGCCGGCCCGGCCGGCCCGGCCCGGCCCGTTACGCTCTAAAATAGCGGCCTTCCGCACGGAATTTCAAGGACACGACACATGGGTTTTCTCGCAGGCAAGCGCATCCTGGTCACCGGGGTGCTTTCCAACCGATCCATTGCCTACGGCATTGCGCAAGCCTGCCACCAGCAGGGCGCCGAACTGGCTTTCACCTATGTGGGCGACCGCTTCAAAGACCGTGTCAGCGAGTTCGCCACGGAATTCGGCAGCGACATCGTGCTGCCCTGTGACGTCGCCGAAGACAGCCAGATCGAAAACGCATTCACCGAGCTGGGCCAGCGGTGGGACGGCCTCGATGGCCTGGTGCACTCCATCGGCTTTGCACCGCGCGAAGCCATCGCCGGCAACTTCCTCGACGGGCTGTCACGCGAAGGCTTCCGCATTGCCCACGACATCTCGGCCTACAGCTTCCCGGCCATGGCCAAGGCCGCGCTGCCGCTGATGCAGGGCCGCGCCGCCTCGGTACTGACGCTCACGTACCTGGGCGCGGAACGCGTGGTGCCCAACTACAACACCATGGGCCTGGCCAAGGCCTCGCTTGAAGCCAGCGTGCGCTACCTGGCTTCGGCCCTGGGCCCGCGCGGCATTCGTGCCAATGGCATTTCGGCGGGGCCCATCAAGACGCTGGCTGCCAGCGGCATCAAGGACTTCTCGGCGATTCTCAAGTTCGTCGAAAGCCAGGCGCCCCTGCGCCGTAATGTCACCATCGAAGAAGTCGGCAACGTGGCCGCCTTCCTGCTGTCCGATCTGGCGGCCGGCGTCACCGGCGAAATCACGCACGTCGACGCCGGGTTTTCCACTGTCACGGCTGGCATGGAAGGCTGAAACGCGCGGCGGCGTCCTGCCATCGCAGGCGCCGCGCGCACGCGGCTTTGCCGGCGAAATCTCGTCGGCGCCGCCCCAGGCGCTCAGGCCGGGCGCACCACCAGCGTGGACACCTGCACATCCACCGCCGTCATCAGCCTGTGAATCGGGCACTTTTCCGCCACGGCAAACAATTGGTCGATCTGCTCGTCGCTGAGCGGTCCGTGCAGTGTCAGCTTGGCGGTCAGCCGATACACGCCCTTGCGTTCTTCGCCGGCATCCCGCACCACATCCACGTCGACCGACTCCAGCGGAATTTCCTTGCGCTGCGCATACAGCATGACCGTCATGGCCTTGCATCCCCCCAGGGCCGTATCGAAATAGTCGTGCGGGTCCGGGCCCGCCCCCTGCGGTTGCGGCATATCGAGCGGCAAAGCGTGGCCCTCGGCCGTGGCGGTGAACTGCACGCTGCTGGGAGCGTTCTGGCGTATGCGTATGGTCATCTGGATCTCCGGCGTTGCGGCCTCGCAGGCCGTGCATCTTTGTAGCACTTCCCTATCCAGGCGTGGGCGCCTTCGACAGTGCCGCACGCCGCGCGCCGCGCGCCGATCCGCCCTTCCCGGTGAACTCTGAAGCCCGGCGGTTGTCAGACGAAGTCTGAACACCGATTGGAGCACCCCATGAGCGCCCGCCAGCTACTTGATCAACTTCTGCAATCCGGCCAGAGCCTGGCTCGAGACGCCAGCACGCGCGCCCAGTCGGCCGCGGCCGGCACCCACGGCCCGTCGTTTCTCACTGGCCTGGGCGGCGGCGCCCTGGGCGCGGGTGCGCTGGGGCTGCTGCTGGGCAGCAAAAAGGCCCGCAAGATCGGCGGCAAGGTGGCCATGTACGGGGGAATGGCGGCCCTGGGTGCCCTGGCCTACCGCGCCTACGGCGATTGGCAGCGCCAGCAGGCGCAGTCACCCGCGCAGCCTCCGCAGACGCTCGACCGGCTGCCTCCGGCCCAGGCCGAGCAGCACAGTAGCGCCATTCTCTCGGCCATGATCGGCGCGGCCAAGGCCGACGGCCATATCGGCCCCGAAGAAAGGCAGCTGCTGGAAACCGAATTGGGCAAGCTGGGCGACGCATCCGACCGCAACTGGCTCGAAACCGAATTGAGCCGGCCCGTGGATCCGGTGGCTGTGGCCGCCGCTGCGCAGACCCCCGAGATGGCGGCCGAAATGTACCTGGCGAGCCTGCTGGTGATCGACGAAGAAAGCTTTATGGAACGCGCCTATCTCGATGAGCTTGCCCGCCAGCTGAAGCTGCCGCCCGACCTGAAGGCGCAGCTCGAGTCCCAGGTCAGAACGGCGGCCTGAGGCCACACTGCCGCCGGCTTGGCCCTGTGACCGCCGGCACGCCCGCGAGCCGGCGGTCACAAGAGGCGCCTCAGCTGTCCAGGCCGATATCCAGCACGCGTGCGCTGTGCGTGAGCCAGCCTACCGCGATCAGGTCCACGCCGGTGGCCGCCACCTCTGGCGCCGTTTCCGGCGTAATGCCGCCCGAGGCCTCGGTGACGGCCCGGCCTTGCGCACGCCGCACGGCTTCGCGCAGCGTGGGCAGGTCCATATTGTCCAGCAGCACCACGTCAACACCGGTTTCCAGGGCCTCGTCCAGCTGGTCCAGGGTATCGACTTCCAGTTCGATCTTGACCAGGTGCCCGATGGCCGCCCTGGCGCGCAGCACGGCCTGGCGCACTCCGCCGGCCACCGCCACATGGTTGTCTTTGATCAGTACGGCATCGTCCAGGCCGTGGCGGTGATTGCTGCCGCCGCCCACCCGCACCGCATATTTCTGCACCGCCCGCAGCCCGGGCATCGTCTTGCGCGTGCAGGTGACTTTGGCGCCGTGGGGCCGGATGGCGTCGGCGATCGAGGCTGTGGCCGTGGCCACGCCGCTCAGGTGGCACAGGAAATTCAGCGCCGTGCGCTCGGCGGTCAGCATCCCCCTGGCCGGGCCGCTGATGACGGCGATTTCCGAGCCCGGCTGCAGGCGCGCGCCATCGGCCAGTACGGCGTTGAACTCGATCGCCGGGTCCATCATGCGGAACGCCAGGCGGGCGAGGTCCAGCCCGGCGAGCACGCCCGCCTGTCGTGCAACCAGCCGCGTACGCGTCTGTGCGTCGGCGGGCACGATCGCGTCAGTAGTGATGTCGCCGGCTCGCCCCAGGTCTTCGAGCAGCGCCGCGCGCACCAGCGGCTCGAGCATCACGAGGGGTAGCGGCGCCACGGGCAGGGCATGGTCAGACGAAGAGGCATTGGCCATTTTTATGCTCACATCGAGTATTTGTGGGACAAAAAACACGGCGCGATGGCCGAGCACTTATGCTAATACTGAGCATAACGAGTGTCAAGAAGGGCAGAATCACCTTGCCACCCAATCGCCGTCAATGGCCTCTGCAGAGTCAGGTGGGGGGTCACCCGAACGCCATCCCTGGCCATGGCTTGCTGCTGGCCCTTTAACGGCCGGCGGCTATTCGGTGTGGCGCGCCAGGGGCAGCTTGCTGCCAGCGATGGCACGCTCAAGCAGCACGTCGCGGCGGAAGCGAAACAGTTTGGCGGGCCGTCCGGTGGTGCCTGTGGCCATGTCTCCCGTTTCTTCCACCAGCGCGTGCTGTTCGATGAGGCGGCGGAAATTCTGTTTGTGCAGGCCCCGGCCGGCCAGGGCCTCGACGGCAGTCTGCAATTGCAGCAGCGTGAATTCAGGAGGCATCAGCTCGAAAACCACCGGCCGATACTTGATCTTGGCGCGCAGCCGCGCCATGCCGGTGGCGAGTATGCGCCGATGGTCATGGCGCATGGCCTGCCCGGGCAAGATCGCGCCGGACTGGGCTGTCGGGCCTGCGCCCTGCGCGCGCCCTGCGCCGCCCGAACCGCGCGTTGCCTCGGGAACCAGCCCGGCTTCGAACAACAGTTCGTAGCGCTGCAGCACCAGGTCCTCGTTCCAGGCCGCGCCCTCGAGGCCGAAGGTCAGCGCGGCGCGTTGCCGTCGGTGTGCCTGGGTCGCGCGGTCGCTCGCCGCGCGGGCCCACGCCATCAGGCGGGGCGCGATCAGATCACCGATCAGCGAGGGGGGCCCCTCGCGGAAATCTTCCCACGGGAAATAACGATACCAGTCTTGCCAGCCGACCTGCGCCACGCCGGTCTCGCCGGCTTCGCGAGTGAGCCCCAGATAGCTGACCGAAATGGTGCGGTGGCCCTCGTCGTCTGAGCGATCGCGGTCGGCGAAGGTATAGAGCTGCTCGATATAACCCAGGGGATGATGCGTCTGGGTTTCCACCCACGCCCGCAGTCCGGCTTGCAACGTTCGGTGTTCCAGTTCGAACGGCCCTGCGGGAAGCGCGCTGGCGTCTTCGGTGGTCAGCACGCGCGGCTGGCCCTGGTTGACGGCCACCAGCACGGCGACAAGTTCGGTGGAAACGGAGCGTTCAATAGGGTCGGTCAAAGCGGCGCGCAGCGAACAGTGGCGAAGCCTGGATTATAAGAGCCGATACGTTGCAACAGCCCCTTGCAATCGACACATGCCGTCAACCCCGAGCAGCCACGGGCGGCCTAAGATGAATCCTGCCGCAGCGCGCATTATGCGCCCTGCCCTGCTGGAGACCGTCATGAACAAAACTGCCAGAGAGAACCAGCCCGCCGACAAGCCGGACCAACGACCGAGCCGAACGCGCACGCAAGCCGATCATGGCACGCGTGAAATGCCGATGCCCGACGATGCGCCTGATGTGGCCGGGCGTTCGCGACAGGGTCGGGCCGTGTCCGAACCCGGGGACCCCGGCGTGATCAAGCCCGAGGACGACGTGCTCGACACCTCGCATCTGAAAAACCCGGGCCGGTAAACCACAAGCGCACCTGCGTACGGCTTCCCGATGTCCGCTTCGCACGCGCCTCTGCCGGCGCGGCAGCAGCCTGGCGACTGCGGGCCTATGCCGCTCGGCGCCGCTCCTCCAGCGCCTCGCGCAGCCGCACGTACGCGGTGCGCCCCAGCTGCAGCGGCGGCGCATCATTCACGAATTCCACCTGCGCCGTCAGGCCGCCTTCGACCACGACGCGTCCGACCTGCTCCAGGTTCACCACGACCGAGCGCGACACTTGCACGAAAGGCAGGCTGCCCAGCTGGGGCAACAGGCCCTTGAGCGTGGCATACATCAGGAACGACTGCCCCTCGGCGACATGCAGCTTGACGTAATCGCGCTGGGCCACCAGCGCCGCAACGGCTTGTGCACGAATGATCTGGCTCTGCCCCTGATGTCGCACGGTGAGAAACGCATTGTCGCCCCAGGGTCGGTTCAGGCGCGTATACAACCGCTGGACCGTATGGCGCAGCCGCTCGATACCGACCGGCTTCAGCAGATAGTCAACGGCGTCGACCTCGAACGCCCGTGTCGCGTAGGGTGGGTGTGCCGTCACAAACACCAGGCAGGGCTGGCATGCCAGCGATTCGAGAACGTCGAACGAGGTGCCTCGCGTCAACTCGATATCGAGAAATACCGCATCAGGTTTCTGCTGATTGATCGCTTCGATCGCGCCATGAATGCAGTCGGCTTCCGCCACGACCCGAGGGCCATCCAGCGACTCGAGCATGCGGCGCAGATAGCGCCGTGCAGGCGCTTCATCGTCGACCAGCACTAGGCGCAGCACAGCAGCCTCTGGCAAAACGGCAAGATGCCGGGCGCCGGCGGCGCCACGCGGCCAACCATCGCGCGCCCGGCCCGGCGTGCGCTGCCGCGCGACAGGCTAGCGGCCGGGCACGGCAAGGCGGTGATGTCGGACAGGGGAAGTTTCAAGCGGGAATTCCTGTAGCGGCCGGCCATTGCAGGCCGCGACACTTCGCGAACGCGACATTGTCTTCGAAACCAAGGCCTCGCGAAACCGGGTCACCCCCTATTTACCTGCCCGCCGTGCCGCCGGCACCTGTTCCCTTTCCTGGGCATCGTCCCACACCACCGTGCGCGCGTAGTGGCGCTGAAAGCGGGGTGCCTTCTGACAAGTCGATGCACGGCCGCCACGCGGAAGCCTCAAACGGCACGCCACATCGCTGCGCGGGGCCATCCACCCACTTAGTATCCAAACGGTATTGCATGGTTGCAAATTGTCAGGTTACGGACTAAAACCCCACAGTCGTCTAGACCACTGGTGCGTGTACCGCACCGCCTGCCCGCGGCCTTTCAACAGACATCGATAAAAAAGGAAGCCAACGACATGCCGTTACGCCCCGCCTCCCAGCCCGCGAGCGCCCTTTCTGATAATAGTCGCGCCCCCATACCAGGGAGCGAACCGTTCTCTTGCGTCGCATGAGCGGCGCAATGCGGGCAAGCGGGCTGCGGTTTGCCGCCCTGGCGTCGATACTCGCGATCGCACCGGGCTGTGCCACGATGACGGAAATGGGCACCAGCGTGCAGCGGGCATTCGCAAGCCTGAAACCGGCTGACGCCGGTTCGCAGCCGCCGCCTGGCAGCGCCGCCGAGCCGCGCGTCCAGGCCACGGCCGCGAACGCTGCCCATTCCGACACGCCCCAAGCCACGGCGGCCGACCACGCGACGGCCGGCCCGCATGCCCCAGGGCAATTGCACATCATCTTGCCGGATTCACCGTGGGGTACCGAGGGATGGCGCATCGAAGTATCCGCGGCAAAAACCCAGCCAGGCTTCAAGCCTGTGCGAGCGACCCCGCGCATCGGCTATCACGCACGGCTGCAACTGCTGCCGGATAGTTATCTGGTGAAGGTCGGCCTGCGCGGCGACGAGCGGTTCTCGGAGTGGGTACAGATCCAGGCCGACCGCGCCACCGTGGTCTACATTGACCTGGGCCTGTTGCATGACACCGTCAAGGTATTGGAAGGCCAGGCGGCAGAGCAACGCCTTGCCGAGGCGATGGGCGTCACGAACGGCCTGAACTTGCGCCAGACGTTCGAGCCGTTGCGCATTGCATTGGGCGACAGCAGCGAAGGACGCTGGTATGGCCCACGTTCCGACGACCGCCCGCGCGGGCGCGGCGTGCTGGAACTATTCCAGCAGCAGAGGCGCATCGGACAAATCGACGACGCTCAGGCCGATCCGGAAGGTTTCACCGGCACACCGGCGTTCGAGGATGGGCGCCAGGTGGACGGCCGCTGGCGAGGACTAGGCCTGATCGATGGCAGCGTTACGCGCTACCCCGACGGCCGCGTATTCAAAGGGAACTACGCCGGGGCGGCTCCGGCGGCCGGCCAACTCGAATTTCCCGACGGCAAGACCTGGCAGGGGGACACCCGTGACGGCACACCGGCTGGCCAGGGCACCCTGACCCTGGCGGACGGAACCATCATCCATGATGTACCCGGCGAGGAGATCGATCGCCTCGATGGCGTGTTTACCTGCACCGTTTCCGGGCGACGCATCCCCTGCGCGTACTTCGAGGGCGAGAAAATGGCGTCAGCCGCCGAGTATCAGCGCCGCAACAAGGCACGCGACCTCGCCGCCGCCCGCGAGGTCGCGCAGGCGCAGGAACTCGACGCGCAACGGCAGGCCAGCGCCGGAACCGGCAAGCGCGTCGAACCCATGAGTTCGTCGGGCCTGGCCGACGCCGTCGCGGCCGCGGAGCGCCTGGCTGCCACCTATAATACGGGCGGTCAGGGCGCACCACGCCAGCCGCCCGCTCCCAACGTCAGCGCCGGCAGCGCGCCGGCACAAACCGGGCCCGTCAGCGGGTGCTCCGCTATCAGCGGGCGTTTCTCCACATCCACCGGCTTGTCCCGGCTGGTGTTCAATGCGAACGGCAGCGGCAGCCTCTGGCAGCAGACGTATGGCGGCGGCCGCACCTACACGTTCGATGTCGATTTCCGCTGGCAGGGCTCGGCCAACTCCATGCAGTTCGAGTACGGCGAGGCGGTGTACCGGGATGCCGGCGGATCCGTCATGAATCGCCGATCGCTGGCCGGCGGATCGGCATCATGCAGCTACAACGGACGCGAACTGACCATAGGCGGAACCACGTACTACAGACAGTGATGGCGGAACTCGCGCTGATCCAGGCCGCCCATGGCAGGTCCGCGCCGCGACGGCGCCGGCGGCACGCGAAACCGCTACACTCGGGCGGTCGTATGGACGAATTCGCTCTTTGCCTTGGTGCCGTCAGCGCCCGTCAACGTACTCCGCCCCTGCGCTGGCGGCGTACCGGGCCGCTGAACGCTTATCGAACCCCGCGCCGTGTTCTGGCGCGGCGTCAACTTCACTACTGATAAATATGAAAATAGAGACTCTTGCGGTACATGCCGGGTATTCGCCCGACCCCACCACCAAGTCGGTGGCGGTGCCTATTTACCAGACCGTGGCGTACGCTTTCGACAGCGCACAGCACGGCGCCGACCTGTTCGATCTAAAGGTGCCGGGCAACATCTACACGCGCATCATGAACCCCACGACCGACGTGCTCGAAAAGCGCGTCGCGGCCCTCGAGGGCGGCATCGCAGGCCTGGCCGTGGCATCCGGCATGGCCGCCATCACTGCTGCCATCCAGACCCTGGCCGAAGCTGGCGACAATATCGTCAGCGCCAGCACGCTGTACGGCGGAACCTACAATCTGTTTGCGCACACCTTCCCGCAGCAGGGTATCGAAGTACGATTTGCCGACCCGCGCGATCCGGCCGCCTTCGGCAAGCTGATCGACGACAACACCAAGGCAGTGTTCATCGAGTCCATCGGCAATCCGCTGGGCAACGTCACCGACATACGCGCGCTGGCCGATGTAGCGCACGCGCATGGCGTTCCGCTCATCGTCGACAACACTGTTCCCTCGCCCTACCTGCTTCGTCCCATTGAGCACGGCGCCGACATCGTGGTGCACTCCCTCACCAAATATCTGGGCGGCCACGGCACCAGCGTGGGCGGCGCCATCATCGACAGCGGCAAGTTCCCGTGGGCAGAACACAAGGCCCGCTTCAAGCGCCTGAACGAGCCCGACGTGAGCTATCACGGCGTGGTCTACACCGAAGCCCTCGGCCCCGCCGCCTATATCGGCCGCGCGCGCGTGGTGCCCCTGCGCAACATGGGCGCGGCCATTTCGCCGCAGAACGCTTTCCAGATCCTGCAAGGCATCGAGACCCTGGCCCTGCGCATGGACCGCATCTGCGAAAACACGCAGACCATCGCCGAAACCCTGCAAAAGCATCCCAAGGTCGAGTGGGTGCGTTATGCCGGCCTGAAAGACCATCCCGACCATGCCATCGTGCAGAAGCAATCCGGCGGCCGCGCCTCGGGCATTCTGTCGTTCAGCCTGAAGGGCGACGGCGGCCGCGAGGCTGGCGCACGGTTCCTGGACGCCCTCAAGCTGTTCACCCGCCTGGTCAACATCGGCGATGCGAAATCGCTGGCCACGCACCCCGCGTCAACCACGCACCGGCAGCTCGATCCCGACGAACTGGCCAAGGCCGGGGTCACGGAAGGCATGGTGCGGCTGTCGGTCGGTATCGAACATATCGACGACTTGCTGGAAGACCTGGAACAGGCGTTGAATCAGGTGTAAGCCGCGCGGGCCGGCGAGCGCCGCAAGGCGCGCCGCCGGCCCGCGGCAATACCTGCGCCATACGCGATAAAGGGCGCCCGGAACCGGACTTCAATCCGGCACCAGGCGCCCCTTTTGCACCTTATTTGGGCGACTTCGCCACCGAGCAGGCCGAAATGAACTGCGACGCGCCCGCGCTTAGAAAGGCGTTGGCGTTTTCGTACAGCAGCCGGAATCCTGCCTCGACGAACTCCGGCGCATTCTGCGTGGTGACGCGTGTACCCGCTATCTTTCCGGCCTTCACGATGCGCCGGCCTGCGTCCTGCACACGGTTTACGATCTCGGGATGAAATCTTCGGCCGGGAAGATTCAGGCTGTTGGCCAGATCGCCCGAACCGACAAACAGCGCATCAATACCATCGACCGCCGCGATCGATTCCAGATTCTCCAGCGCGCGGATGGACTCCACCAATGCGATGACAAGCTTTGACGCGTGGTCTTCGGGCCGGGCATAGCGTACCGCGGACACCAGGGCCTGCGCGTCCGCCGCCGTTTCGATGTGCGGCGCCATGATGCCGCCCGCACCGGCGTCGAGGTAACGCGTAATCAGCCAATCGCGGTTCACCTCGGGGCGCACCACCGGGCAGCTTCCGGCGTACCGCACTGCCCGGCACATTTCCTGCACTCGCTCGGGGGCTGCCATGCCATGCTCGCAGTCGATAAAGACCGCGTCCAGGCCCAGCGAGCCCAACACCTCGGCCACCGAGGCCGATGGATGGCCCGCATTGATCATCGTGACCGCGTGCCCCGCTGCCAGCTTTTCCTTGATTTTCATGTCCGCCGCTCAGTCGGTTTTCAGTTTCAACTGCACGACATACTGGCCGATCTCTTCGTACATGCGCGTCACCCGATCAGTGAAATCCGCCTTTCCCAGGTAGGAAGGCGATCCGCGCAGCACTTGCACCATCTCGGCAAACCCGGGCGCCTTGACCATGTCCTGGCCCGCCTCGTTCCATGCTTTCACGGCGTCGTCGGGCATGCCGGCCGGCCCCGCCACGCCATAGAAAATAGGCACTGACAAGGGAAAGCCAAATTCGGTATAGGTCGGAATGTCCGGAAAGGCCGGAACGCGAGTCGGTCCGCTTTCAGCCAGCAGGCGCACCTGGCCCGCCTGCAGAAAGCTGAGAAAGCCGTCCGACACCACCGCCTGGATCTGCCCGCCCAACAGCGCGTTCATGGGCTCAACCCCGCCCTTGAACGGCACATAGGTGGCATCGATGCCGGCGGACTTGAAAGCCGCCATCGTGGCGATATGCGTGGCGCCATTAGTGGCCGCGGTCGACCAGAACAGCTTGCCCGGGTTCTGGCGGGCCCATGCCAGAAGCTCTTCCATCGTTTTGTACGGCGCGTCCGATCGAACAAACAGCGGCTGTGCGCTCACCAGAAACTGGAACAGATAGGTGAAGTCTTTGGCAGGGTCGTACGGCACTTTCTGGAAGTGGGGCGTGGTTGCAAACGGGCTGCTGGTGGCCAGACCGACGGTATAGCCGTCGGGCTTCGCACGCGCGAGTTGCCCGGTCGCCACCGTCGCGCCTGCCCCCGGCCGGTTTTCCACGATGACCGGAACACCCCAACGCTCTGACAGATAGCGGGCCACCCATCGCATGGCGATGTCGCCGCCGCCACCGGGAGCGAAGCCGACGATGATCGTCACCGGGCGCGATGGGAAGCCGGTATTCGCGGCGGCGAATGCGCTGCCCTGGATGACCCACATCGCCGTCAATACGGCGATCGCCTTGAGTATGGTCTTCTTCATGATGTCTCCCCTTGTCGTTGTATTCGTGATTTTCGGTACTGAGATCAATCGCCTCGCGAGGCCGCCGCGGGCTCGAGATCATGCGCAATGGCGCAGCGACGCAGGGTGCGCTTCTGGGTCGAGTCGAAAGGCGAGCGGGCATGCTGCAGCAGCAGGTTGTCCCATACAAGCAGATCGCCCGGCGCCCACTGGTGGCGGTAAACCAGCTTGGGATCGGCAAGCACCGAGTGCGTGGCCTCGATCAACTCCATCGCCCGCGCGCCTTCCAGGTCATTGAAGCGTTTGCTCCGCTCGCGCACGACCATCAGAATCTGCTGACCGGACGCCGTATGCGTGGTCACCGCCGGGTGCCAGGCCTGGACCTGCACCGCCTTGAGGTCCTTGCGGTCATCGAGCAGCGAGGTGTAGTCGAGCTGGTTCAGCACCTGGCGCCCGGCGAGTTCCTTCAGCAATGATTCCGGCATATGCCGTACCGCGGCCGCCGAATTGGTGAACAGCGTCTCGCCGCCCTCGGCGGGGATCTCGATGCCGTAAAGCATCAACACCTTGATCGGGCAGTCGTAATAAGAATGGTCGTAATGGAATGCCAGTTCGCCGTTGCCAAATGCGCCGTCGGCCCTGGCGTTAGAGATATACGTGCAGTCCGGGCTGACGCTGTGCACGGGGCCCTGCCGGGTGAACCGGCCGAATAGACGCGCGAAATCAGCCTGCTGCTCCGAGGTGATGTGTTGATTGCGAAAAACGAGCAGCCCCCGTGTCGCCAGCGCGCCGCGCAGCAGCTCCACGGCGCCCGGTGGCAACGGCTGGGCCAGATCGACGCCTTCGACCTCATAGCCCAGATATTCTGTAAGCATCCGCAAGCGCAAGGCTTCGACCATGGAGAGCTCCATCAATGCATGAATAACAGACACGTCGGACTCGCCGACTGGAATCGCCAGGTGTCGGCGAACTTTCCTGATTCCTTGTCCAGGTTGACCCGGATGATGTCGTTGCTACGATTCGACGTCACCCACAGCGCGCCGGCGTCCGCGTCCATTTCCATGAAGCGCGGGAAACTGCCGACGTCGTCCATGAAGTCGATGGCCTTCGGATGCAGGGCGTCGGCGCCGGTCTGGAAGGCGGTGATGCAATCGTGGCCGCGTGTCGTCGTGTAGACGAAGCGGCCGTCCGGCGAGACGCAGACGGCAGCGGCGATGCTTTCCTTGGTAATTCCCGCGGGCCGCGTGGCGACGTTCGCCCCAGGCTCCAGGCGTCGTTCGGATTCATTCCACTGGCAAGCCGCCACCGAACAGTCGAGTTCGTTCAGCACGTAGGCAATGGGCTTGTTCGGATGCCATTCCATATGGCGTGGACCCGATCCCGGCGCCAGCACCGCCCCCGGCAGTGCCTGTATGTCGCGCGCAGACTGGTACGAGAAAACATGCACGGTATCGCATCCCCTGTCGGGAACGAAAAAAAATCGCCCGCAAGCAGAGAACTTGATTTGATGCGGCTGGCTGGCCGTCTGTAGCGGATGGGGGCCGGTCGCGCCCTGCAGCGCCATCGTGTCGCAAGCGCCCTGGAACCTGCCCGCCGCGTCCAACGGGACCACGCTGATGCTGCCGCTGGAAAAATTCGCCACGATCAGGGCGCTGCCGTCGTTGGCTACCGCCAGGTGAGCGCCGTTGTCGCCGCCGGTGGCGCATTCCCCCACCCATTCCATGGTTCCATCGTCCCCCACCCTTGCCGCGCTGACCTTCCGATCATCGCTATGGCAGGTATAGATCAGGTTGCGCAACACGGGATGCCGAACGATGTATGACGGGTTGTCCGCAGGCAGTTCCTGCAGGAGATGCCACCCATCGGCAGCCACACGGTACGAACGCAGTCCCTTGGCGGTCCCCCTCCGTTGCGGGGTGGTGAAGGTGCCCACGATCACTATCATTGATTCGAGTCTCCTCACGCTGCCTTGCCAGCGTACTGGCGGCGCATGATTGCTAAGGCCTGGCGGGTTCCAGACGTTCCATGTCCAGATCGTCCAGACGGTCAATGCCTATCAGCGCCATGTTGCGCAATACTTCGGACGCAAGTATGCGGATCGCGTGCATCACGCCCTCTTCGCCCGCTACGGCCCCGGCGTAATTGAACGGCCGCCCCAGCAACACAAAATTCGCCCCCAGGGCCAATGCCATCAACACGTCATTGCCTCGGCGGAAGCCGCCATCGATCATGACCGGATAGTCTGGCCCGACCGCCGCGCGGACTCTGGGCAGCATCAAGAGCGGCGGCGTCGCACCGTCGAGCTGGCGTCCGCCGTGATTCGATACGATGATCGCGTCCGCGCCCTGGTCCTGGGCGAGCTTCGCGTCTTCCGGGTGCAGAATGCCCTTGATGACGAGCTTGCCCGCCCAGCGCCTGCGGATCTGCGCGAAATGTTCCCAGCTGAGATGGTCGCGCGCGCCCAGATCACGCATGGCCGACTTGGCCAGAATCGGCGTACGCGAAGCGGCTTGCGCATTCTCGAAATGCGGCATGCCGTGCCTGACCAGCGTGCGCAGAGCGGTTCCGAAGAGCCAGTGCGGATGTGTAATGCCCTGATAGGCCAGGCGTAGGCTGGGCCGCAAGGGGGTAGAAAAGCCGGCGCGCAGATTGTTCTCGCGATTTCCGCTGACGGGGGTGTCGACCGTCACGACGAGCGTTCCGAACCCCGCCGCTTCGACCCGGTCCAGCAAACGCATGATGCGCTCGGGTTCGCCCGGCACATAGGCCTGGAACCACGCATCGGGATTGACCTTGGTGACCTCTTCCATTGCCACCAGCGAAGCGCCGCTCAGGATCAGCGGCACGTTCGCGCGTTGGGTGGCTGACGCCTGCGCAATGTCGCCCCGATAGGCGGTGAGCCCGCAGATGCCCATGGGTGCGATGCCGAACGGCGCCGCGTAACGCTTGCCCAGCAGCGTAGTGGCCAGGGTGCGCGACGACGTGTCGCGCAGCACCCGCGTGATCCACATGTACTGCCGAAAACCGTTGCGGTTTGCCTCGACAGACCTGTTCAGCTCGCAACCGCCCGCGACGTATGAATAAATGGGTCGCGGCAATATCCGCCGCGCCTCGGTCTCGAAATCATCCAGGCAAAGCACACGCTTGAGCCGCTTGGGCAGGTTGCCCATCCCCACCCGCGTGTGGGGTGTCGCTCCTACTGATACCAGATCATCAAGACGCAGAGTGGCTTTCATCGAGAGAGGCAGGGTCATTATTCGTGGCCAGAGTATATGGCTCGCGCCATCACGCTTGCGCGATAATTCGTCGTTCCAAGCGTGAGTTTTTCTCACGATTCAGACTGGGTCGTCCGATCCGCTGCCCGCGGCCCAGACGAAAGCTTCCCTCACGGCATTGATGACCCTTTTCTCACTGTCGGAGATACGCTGCACGAATACTGTCTGCCGGACCGGACCGCTGCGCCCCAGCCGGATCTCGCGTATGCGGTACGCGTCGCGGCTACGCGGCGGCAGTCGCGGCAGCACCGACACCCCCACACCGGACTCGACCATGGCGGCGATCACATCCGACGCCGGCAGATCCAGCAGCGCGGGATGTTGCGGCAGCAATGAATCCACATAACGAGCCGCGATCCTGCCCGTCAAAAGACTGCGGTCGAGCCTGATCCATGGCAGCTGGCGCAACAGCTTTCTGACATCCGTACCCGTAAGATGCTCCGGCGCCAGCATGACGTATTCTTCATTCAACAGCGGCGTCCAGCGGAATCTGCTGGAACCACCCGATGGCGGCCGGATGATCACCGCCGCGTCGAGCCGGCCCGCCTTCACGTCTGAAAGCAATTGGTCGCTCGGCCCGCGCCGCAGATCCAGCGCCACGCCGGGGGCCTGCTGCTGCAGTTGTGCAAACGCCTGCGGGAACAGGTTGGTCAGCGCCGAGCTGGCAATACCCAACCGCACTTTGCCGACGGGCGAGATCTCCGAAACCCGGCGCAGGGCCTCCAGGTCGTCGAAAGCGCGCTGGCCTACCCTGGCCAGGTCTCGCCCAAAACGTGTCAGCCGCACGTTGCGACCTGAGCGGTCAAGAATGGCCTGGCCGAAATAAGTCTCGAGCTGCTTCATCTGCAGACTCACCGCGCTGGGCGTCCGGCTGACTTTTTCGGCGGCGGCCGCCAGGCTGCCGTGTTCGGCCACAGCCGCCAGCGTTGCGAGAAATTCGATTCTCATGCGCCCCCCTTCCATTTTGTTCGCGCCATTCTATTCGCCGCGCCGTTGAGTCGAGAGCGGGCCCGGTAGCGCCTCCCAGAGACACGACTCACATGCAGTCGCGGTGACGGTCGACCATGGGCCCCTTCCCGATCCGATGACGCCGAACCTCATAAAGTCAGGTCATCCGCCCATCTACGGCCTCTAATGCGCTCGCGCTCGGGCCTTCCATTCCCGCGGCGAGCGGCCCGCGTGTGCCTTGAAGGCGCGTGAGAGCGCGGCCTCGCTGCCGTAGCCCACCTCGGCGGCAATGATTTTCAGCGGGCGTCCGCGCTGCAGCGCTTTTTGCGCCAGCCGCACCCGCCAACTCTGCAGATACTGTCCGGGCGTGATGCCCACGGTCTCGCGGAATGTCTTGGCAAACACACTGCGGGAGATTCCCGCCACCTCAGCCAGCTCGCCCAGCGTCCATGCCTTGGCAGGCGTCTCGTGCATGGCCACCAGCGCGTTGCGCAAGCGCGCGTGCGCCAGACCCGACAACAAGCCCCCCTGCACTTGGCCGGCTTCCATCAGCTGTCGCAGCACCTGGATCATTACCACTTCGAACAGGCGCTCCACCAGCGCAACGCGGCCGCAGCGTTGCTCCAGCGCTTCATCGAACAGCACTTGCAACACGGGCCCTGCCCCATCGATTTCATCCAGCGCCAAACACACCAGCTCGGGCAAGGCCGCAGCGATGGGACTGCTGGCCCCGCCCTCGAACGCGAGCACGGCGCCTACGACATCGGCGCCTGGCTCCGGCTCGACGGCAAACCCTGGGCCAGGCAGGCGGGGCGCAAGCAGCAAGCTGGGCTGATCGACGCGCAGAGACTCCCGACCGTGCCGAACGAGCACGGTGCCGCTGCGCACCACGTGCAACTCCCCGTGCGACTCGCTGCTTTGCGGCCTGCTGAAAGTGGCAGAACCACTCACGCTGCATACTTTCGCGGTCACCGGGAAGTGGGCCATCAAGGCGGCGAGGCGATCGGCCATGGAATACGATTAGTTAAGAAAAAAGTATTTTACATCACCCATAGTACTGATCAATCCCGCACAATGCGTCCTGTCGAAAACGAAATCGATCCCATCAACGACTGACAGGAACTTATCTCATGAATGCTTTCACCCAAAAACTCCTCATCGGCGTACTTGCCGCGTCCCTGCAATCCGTGGCGGCCGCGCATACGACCGAACTTGCTCCGGCAGCGCAGATCGCGGCGCAAGCCACCGTGGATGGCGACTACATCGTCACCGCCGACGGCGTGCGCCTCTACTACAAAGACTGGGGCCCCAAGGATGGTCCGGTCGTCACCTTCAGCCATGGATGGCCGCTCAGCTCGGACAGCTGGGAGTCGCAGATGATCTTCCTGGCCAATCACGGCTACCGGGTGGTCGCTCACGACCGCCGCGGGCACGGCCGCTCCAGCCAGCCCTGGAATGGCAATGATATGAACCACTATGCCGACGACCTGGCGGCCGTGATCCAGGCCCTGGGGCTGAAGGACATTACCGCCGTGGGATTTTCTACCGGCGGGGGCGAAGTGGCGCGTTACATCGGCCGCCACGGCAGCAGTCTTGTCAAGAAGGCAGTCCTGGTCAGCGCGGTCCCGCCACTCATGCTGAAGACGCCTGACAACCCAGCAGGCGTGCCAATCGAGGTGTTCGACGGTCTGCGCAAGGCATCGCTCGAGAACCGTTCGCAGCTGTACCTGGACCTGGCGGCGGGGCCTTTCTACGGCTTCAACCGACCGGGCGCCAAGGTGTCGCAGGGCTTGATCAACAGCTGGTGGTCGCAGGGCATGCAAGCCGGCCACAAGAACACCTATGACTCCATCGCGGCGTTCTCTGCAACCGACTTTCGTGCTGATCTGGAAAAGTTCAACGTGCCCACGCTGGTAATTCATGGAGATGACGACCAGATCGTGCCGCTGGCCATTTCCGGCAAGGCGTCCGCTGAGCTGATCAAGGGCGCGAAACTGATCGTCTACCCCGGTGCGCCGCACGGACTGACCGACACGCACAAAGACGGCTTCAATAAGGATTTGCTGGACTTCTTGAAGCAGTGATCTGCGCCATACAGGCCGGCCGTGAGCAGCGTCACGGCCGGCCTGTATTCGTAGCCCTCAGCCCTGCCTCATGTTTTTAGGAACAGAACCATGCAACAGAGACCGGGCCAGCTTCAGCCGGTCCTTCGGCGCCTCCCGTATAGGACCGAAGGCGTTTGCCCCCCCGGAGCGAGACAGCCTGCAATGGGCAGAGCAATCCAACGGGCGGACAGAGGGGGATCCAGAACAAGCAAATCAATCGCTCAGCCAGTCAGACACCAAGCCCGATTGCATGACGCTTCAGCGCTTGATTCCGGTGGTATCTGAAGGAGTTATTCCACAGGATCGGCCGGAAGTGGTCGCTCGACGGTAGAGGCATGATCACGGGAAGATATCGTGACTGCGCTCGACGCGTCGATGGATGCTTTGAGTACACGCCTTGCAAGAGAGCAGGTGGAATCATTTCATAAACGGTTTCCCAAAGCGGCGCCAGAACAGCTATGGGCGCATTTGCAGTAGCGGTCCAGATGCGCTCGAATCTCGATGGCCCGATCCCTCGCAAAAACGCCTGCCACATACCCGTCCGGCCGGATCAGCGTGCCGGCACCCGCGGCCAGACCGTAAAACTTGGCGAATTGCCCCAGGTGGTCTTCGATCTCCATACCGGGGCCGATGCAGTGAACGTGCAAGCCAGCGCTTGGCGGAAAAGTTGAAGGGCCGTTGACGAGTAATGTCCAATGCGTGCCCCGGAACAAGTTGAACAGGCGCGTCGGGCTGCCGCCTGCGCCACGCACAATGGCGTCGGGCGCGCGGGCTCCCGGCGCAATCCTGCTGGCGGCTTGCGACGCAAGGGTTAGCAGAGATGCTGGATAACCGACGTCCAGTTGCTGCACTTCGCGGGTCCGCCTGTTGTCTCCGCTCTTGAAACCAGCAAGCAACCGCGTGGACAGGCTGAGTACGTGCGCGGCCACAGGCCTGCGTTCGGCTTCGTAGGTATCAAGAAGCCCCTCGGACGCGCCAGCAAGCACGGCGGCCAGCTTCCAGCCCAAGTTATAGGCGTCCTGCACGCCTGTGTTGAGGCCTTGTCCGCCGGTGGGAGGATGGACATGTGCAGCATCGCCGACCAGGAACACGGGGCCATCTCGGTAACGGTCGGCCAGCCTGGCGTTCATTTGATAAATCGAAGACCACGAAACTGAATGGACGGTAATGTCCGTGCGCGAGGTGTGCAGGGCGATGCGTTCAGTCAGCGCAGCCGCGGAAAGGTCGATGTCGCCCTCCAGCGGCACGGGCGCCTGGATCTGGAACATATCCGTGCCGGCAAGCGGGCAGATGGCCAGGGGACCCGCGCCGTTACCGTCAAACTGATGCCACATACTGCGCGACAGCCCTTCCAGTACGACATCGGCCACGATCGCCCGCACGCCTAGAGACGTGCCCGGAAAACCGATGCGCATTGTTCGGCGCACCAGGCTGCGCCCGCCGTCGGCGCCCACCACGTAGCGGGCGTAGAGCCTCTGCTGGCCCTCCGGAGTGGCGAGCAGGACTTCTATGCCGCCGGCAGTAACCTCCATTCCGACCAGCTCCACGCCATACTCGGGTGCTTGGCCCAATTCGGCCAGGCGCTCGCGCATAATCGCTTCGGTCTTGAACTGCGGCACCATCAACGCGAGGGTGTAGGGCTCGGCGGCCGTAAGTGCGGCAGCAGGCGCAGCTTCCTGATCCAGCTGAGCGCCGTCCGCCGTGTATTTGCGAACCTTGGGATAAACACCGCCCGCGGCCATGGCTCGATCGAGAATTCCCAGGTCTTCAAAGACCTCTTGGGTGCGCGGTTGAATCCCCTTCCCGCGCGAGCCCGGAAAGGGGGACGACAACTTTTCGATAAGGGCGAAGCGCACGCCGCGCCGCGCCAGTTCTATTGCCAGGGTCAAGCCGGCGGCACCCGCACCGCAGATCAGCACGTCGACGGATTCTCGCATCGCAGTTTTCCCAAATATGTGTAATATGCACACATCAGGAGGACAGTTTATGCCCACAGGGAAAAAAGTGCAAGATACACATATCTCGGCGCAGTTGAAGGACCTTCATCGGTCCTTGATCACGATACTGAGTGTGATGAACCGCCCCCGGAACGACGAACAACTGATCGCGGAAGCCGGCGTGCAGTTGGATCAGGCTCTCTTTCGTCTATTGGTGATGATTGAAAGGGTGGGCCCGATCGGCGTGGTGGATCTGGCGGATCGTCTTGGCAGGGATTACACGACCATCAGCCGCCAAGTTGCCAAGCTAGAACGGATGGAGATGGTGATGCGACACGAGAATCCCGAAGATCGCCGGATGCGCGAAACGGTGGTATCTGCCAAGGGCAGAGCCGTGACTGACAAGCTAGACCAGGCACGCGAGCGTCTGGCACGGGGAATCTTTGAGGACTGGGCCGCGGAAGATGTCGCGGAACTCGTGCGCCTGATGCGCAAGTTCGCGGAGGCGCTCGAACTGGGCACTCGGGCATGAGGCGGCTGGCGCGTGTCCGGCGCCTTGGATATGAACTCGCGTAAGCGCCGGGTCTTATAGGAGCTGAAGGCGTAGGGTCCCCCGTCAAGTAGACGACGGCTGATAGAGATTCGGAGCAAGGGTTAGCCGAGGCATAAACTGCACCGGCGGGACGTCGCCCAGTGATTCATGTGGGCGGTATTCGTTGTAATCGATTAGCCATTGTTCGGTGATGGCCTGCACCTGCTGCAGATTAGCGAACAGATGAGCGTCGAGCACCTCAGTGCGATACGTCTTGTTGAAGCGCTCGATGAACGCATTCTGATTCGGTTTTCCGGGCTGGATATAACGCACGGCGATGCCTCTGGCAGCAGCCCATTCGGTGAACGCCAGCGAGACCATCTCCGGCCCGTTGTCCAGCCGTATGGCCTCAGGAGCCCCATAGCAATTGATCAGGCGGTTGAGCACACGGATCAGGCGTGCCGACGGGATGGATGTGCCTACCTCGATGGCCAGGCACTCCCGGTTGGCCTCGTCGATCACGTTCAACGTCCGGAAGCGTCGGCCACAGTACAAGGCATCATGCATGAAATCTAATGCCCAGCAGCGATTTGGCTCCAGGAAATGGTCCAGCGGCTGACGGGGCCGGTCAGTCAGCCGTTTCTTGCAGCGTCGAGGCAAATTCAATCCCATCTCGCAGTACACCCGGTGAACCCGCTTTTTGTTCCAGCAATGGCCATCGAGCCGCAGCCGTGTGAAGCACTTCCAGAATCCCCAACGCCCATGCCGGGTCACGATGGCATTGAGCGCATCAATGACCTCGGCATCGCGCTGCTCTGCCGGAGTTGGCCTCTTGTAGTACGCCGCCCGCGACAGGCCAGCAATCTGACAGGCACGTGTGATCGAGAGCTTCGATTCCACCAACTGCTCGACGACCCCGCGCCTGGCTGACGGCGTCAGGATTTTCGGTTCAGCACATCCTTGATCGCTGAGTTCTCCAGGGCCAGATCCGCGTACATGCGTTTGAGCTTGGCGTTCTCCGCTTCAAGCTCACGCAGGCGCTGCAACTCGGACACCTGCACGCCCGAGTATTTGCTCTTCCACTGGTAGTACGTGGCGCTGCTGATGCCGTGCTTGCGGCACAACTCGACGACCGGGATGCCGGCTTCGCCTTCTTTGAGCACCGCAACGATCTGGCTTTCGGTAAATCTGCTTTTCTTCAAGGGAGTCTCCGATGGAAAGGAGGCTCCGAAATTCTACTGGCTGACGTCTACTCTGAGGGGGATCCTACGGGGCAACCCTGCGTCCGCAATTCTGCCAAGGCGAGACGTGCGACGAGTGTTCGCAGATCGGCGTCATTGAGGTCTGCCACTTGTGCGCCAGTAATTTCGAACATCGTCCTTCCCCCCTTTCCTCAAGTATAGGAGAGCATGCGGGAGAACAAAGAGCTGTCAAGCGATAGTTGGTCAGCCACGGCCGCGACCGAACTGCCGTGGATCCGTCGCCACGCATGATGCCTGCGACTGGCTTGCGGAGCTGGCGTAGGTCGCCTTGTTTGATCGCCAAATGTCAGCTACTGGCCGTCGGCGGAACTTCGCCGCCGAACGCTGACGTCAGTAGGCGCGAGAACCGGACCCTCCGACGCCGCGTGCGTGGTCCAAAGGGATCTGCGGTCTACGATTCAACGAGATGCAACGATTCTTGCAAGCGTCGCGCATGCAGCATCTATGTTGTCGTGGTGCAGGTTCGTCGCGCTGAGTAGCAAGCCACGTTGCACGTTAGTGCGGTTAAGGTGCCAAGCGGAGAACGCAGAAGGCGCGAGCCCATGTTCGCGGGCGATACGCACAACGGCGATGTCGTCGGCAATCTGTGGCAGCGGCGCGATCACGCCCAGCCCAGCCGCCAGCGTGCCCGGCAGAAGCTCGTTTACATGCGTTAGCGCAAGATTGCGGCGCTCGGTATAGAGAGCCTTCATTTGCCGCAGGTGCCGCAGGAAGTGCCCATTGGATAGAAACTCCGAAACAGCCAGCTGGGTGATCCGGTTCGAGGCCGGGGCCAACACGGCGGCGACCTCGACCAGACGTTCCGCCAGCGAACGTGGGGCGACGACGAAACCGAGGCCGAGTGCCGGACTGATCGTTTTGCTGAACGACCCGATGTGGATCACACGCTCGGCGCGTGCGCCTGAGGCAAGGGCTGGCGCAGCCCGACCGTCGAGCTGAAGTTCCCCGAGATAGTCATCTTCGATGATCCAGGCGCCACTTGACGCCGCCCAGTCGAGCAAGGCGTGTCTGCGTGCGCGCGATAGGGTCACGCCTAGCGGTGCGTGTTGGCCTGGGGTGACCAGTGCCAGCATGGCGTCTGGGGCCCGGGCGATGCCATCCTCCACGCGCAGCCCCTCGGCGTCAACGCCCACAGGTTCGAGCGCGGCGCCGATCAGCTCGAGCCCGCGCCGTCCTAACGGATAACCTGGCTCTTCGATCCACGCCTTACGCCCGTGAGCGCGTAGCGCCGTGAGGGCAAGCAGTAGGCCCTGCCGGTATCCGCCGGTGACGATGATTTGATCGGGATGGCATTGCATTTGTCGGCTGATGGCAAGGTGGCTCGAGATCTGGGCCCGCAGCACGGGTTCGCCTCGCGGGTCAGCGTAGGCCGTATCAGTGCTCGCGTCGTCGCGTAGGGCACGCGCTCGCATGCGGGCCCACAGCTTGGCCGGAAACGCGTCGTGAGCGGGTACGCCCATTTGGAACGGCCTTGGGGCGCTCGAAAATGGACGGTTGAAAGCCGCCAAAGGTCTTTCGATTGGCAAGTCGTCGAACGCTTCGAAGGTAGACGGCCGAGCGCATACGCGCGTTCCTGCGGGTCCGGCACCGAATACCAGGTTCTCGGCGATTAGCCGATCGTACGCCACGCGAATGGTGCCGCGCGCGACACCAAGCTGCGCGGCGAGGTCCCGGCCGGAAGGCAAACGCTGTCCTGGCGTAAGCCGGCCGTCGAGGATTGCCCTTCGCAGGCTCGCATGGATCTGGTCGCCGATTGGCGCGACGGCGGCTCGGTCCACCTGAATCAACAGCGCGTCGAACGTACTTAAGTCAGCCATCTTGGGTCAGTCGTTTTGGCAGTTTTTGGGCCTGTTTCTCCAACACCCGGAGGAGTAACGTCTGCTTATGACATGGATCGCGGCCGAAGTCGAGAGGCGGCCTTCGGGGCCCACCGGCTGCGATCCGACACTCATCAAAAACAGCAAAGGACTGTGATGACCCGATTGAACTGGCAAGAGATCGCACCTGAAGGCGCAAAGGCACTTTTCGGTATCCACCACTACGTCACAAGAAAGACGAACCTTCCGGAGGAACTCGTGCACCTCGTGTTCCTCCGCGTTTCGCAAATCAATGGCTGTGCACACTGCATCGATATGCACAGTCGCGATCTAAGAAAAACCATGTCGATCGACAAGATCAGTTTGGTACCCGTATGGGACGAGGTGCACCATTTGTTCTCTGAGCAGGAGCGCGCCGCGCTGGCCTGGGCTGAGGAGGTGACCCGTGTCAGCGAGACGCACGCGTCTGATGAGGCGTATGCAGCCGCCTCGGCACAATTCGCGCCCAAGGATCTAGTTGACCTCACGATCACGATCGCCGCAATGAACGCGTTCAATCGGCTGGGAGCGCCGTTTCGAGTTCCTGTCGCTGCCCAGTCATGATCTGGTTTTCACACGCAGATTGGAAGTGATGCTTCACGGGCTCGATGATGCGAAACCGTAGCCGTCGATGATGCAATTCAGACCGAGCTGCGCGAAGGGCAGCTTTGGACAACCGCCCGCGAACGTCTGCTCCTGGCAGAGAGACGCCATTCTTGGCGTGGTACGCCGCTTCCAATCGTGGCGCGCCGTCGCACTTAAAGCTCCAGAGCCGTCATTCACCAATGCCTGTGGACACCAAGCGGGCCGGCAACTCATATCGGCGGTAGCGTCGATATCAAAACCGCCACTTCGACCAGCTTAAATCCCAAGCAATGAGTTCGGCGTGAGCGACGATGTAGGCCACTACACCGTCACAGCCCGATGCCAATCCTTCGGGGTGGGACGCGGTGACGCGCTAAAGGTCTGGTTGTGCGTGGCGGTCACCACCGAGCGCTCGTTAGCCAACATGCCCAGAAATCGCCCGACTTCCATTGGATTATGTCCTGCAGAGGCCGCAAACCGTGCGTCCCATAAACATGCGCACATCCATTGAACACAGCGAGACACGCACCCCCCTTGCCCGGCCGAGACGCAAGGGCTCAAACCGGGAGCGTCAGCTATACAAGGCATTCTGGGTCAAGCTGCGCGGCCTGCGGCTCCTGCGCGGCGGGGGTCATGGTATTGGGCGTATCGATACCATGATCGACACCACCAATTGCAGTCTGCTTGATCGGCACCCCGGCCCGTCGCCAGCAAGTGAAGTGCACAGCAACGCAAATCGCTGAACGTTAACACCCGCTTGACAAGAAAAAAGCCCTTGAAATCAAGGGCTTTTTTCGAAATCTGGCGGACAGAGGGGGATTCGAACCCCCGATACGCTATGAACGTATACACGCTTTCCAGGCGTGCGCCTTCAACCACTCGGCCACCTGTCCTGATTCGGATGCGGGCCCTGCAACCCGACAGGCCGGGCAGGCCGCAAATGCGAATCCGCGATTCTAACAGAATGGCGCGCGACAAGCATGCGGCCGTGGGACGGCCGCTACGCAGAACGGGCTCGACGGCTCACTCTTAAGCTGAGACTTCCTGGTCGCGCAGTTTGCCGCCAGGCTTCGTCGCAAGACGGGTGGCGCAACCCGGCGGCGCCGGCGCCAGGCTTCAGGGCAGCAGCCTGGAAGTCTTTAATGTGGACGTTCGTTACCCTACCAACCACACGCACACCCGCTATCTGAGGTCCACATCCGCACGTAGTATCACAATATGGACTTAATGAGGCTCGAAAGGTCTACTTCCATGCCCCCATTAGGGATAACATCCGCTCTGGCTCCGGTACAGGAAGCCATCCGGCGAGCAACCAAACAGGACGCCGGATAAACGAACAGGAGGAAGGCATGAAGAGAATCTGGTCCGCAGCGCTGCTCAGTCTGGCGGCAATTGCGCCTATGGCTCATGGCGCCAACGCCGATAAATTTCCCGAACGGCCTGTCACGCTCATCGTTCCGTATGCGGCGGGCGGACTTACCGACGTAGTCATTCGCAAGCTGGTCGAACACGTCAAGCAACCACTGGGGCAGACGCTGGTCATCCAGAACCGGGGCGGCGCGAACGGGACGTTGGGCGCGACGGCGCTGAAGACTGCCAAGCCGGACGGCTACACGCTGGCCATCGTGCCCGGCGGTGTGTTCCGCATTCCCTATATTCAGAAAGTCGATTTCGACCCGGTTGCCGACCTGACCTATGTGTCGGGCATTGCCGACTACAGCTATCTGATCGCGGCGCGAGGCGATTCTCCGTGGAAATCCCTGGGCGACCTGCTGGCGGACGCCAAGAAGGAGCCGGGCAAGTACACCTATGGATCGCCCGGAATCTACAGCACGCCTCAGATGACGATGGATGACGTCGTCGCCGCCGCGGGAGGCGAGATGATGCACGTACCGTACAAGGGCGGCACTGACAACGTCACTGCATTGCTAGGCGGTCAGGTCGACATTATTGTCGGTGGCGGTTCGGGCATGCTGGCGCAATTGGTGGCAGAGGGCAAGATCCGCATCCTGGCAACCATGAATGGCCAGCGCGGCAGCGACTACCCCGATGTTCCCACCGTGCGCGAGTCCGGATTCGACGTCGAGGCCCGCTCTCCCATGGGAGTGGTAGGCCCTTCGGGCATGGACCCGGCCGTCGTCAAAAAGCTTGATGCCGCCTTCAAGCAAGCCCTGGCGAACCCCGAATACATCAAGTTCATGGAAAGCGTAGGCATGCCCATTACCTACATGGGGCCGGAAGAATACACGGCATACGCCAAGAAGACCTTCCAGGATGAAGGTGCGCGGATGAAGCGTGTGCTGGCCCTGACCGGCAAGGAAACAGCCATTCCGGTGCAGTGAGCGACATGAACAGCGCCAGCAAGGACGAAGCGGAACAGGCCGGTGCGCGGGAACTTCTCATTGACGACTCGCGCCCGGGCGTGCTGCGGATCATACTCAACCGGCCCGGGAAGAAAAACGCGCTGACGCCCGCCATGTACGACGGGCTGCGCGAGACTCTCGCTGCCGCCGCCCAGAGATCCGACCTGCATGCCCTCGTGCTGACCGGGGCCGGCGACGCCTTCAGCGCCGGAGGCGACGTGCGCCGCATGGCCGCTGCCGGCAGCGACACGTCGGAATGCGCGCGTATCGAGCGCCTGATACGCCGTAGCGGCATCGTGAAATGCCTGCACGACTTCCCGGTGCCTACGCTGGCCGTGATGCGCGGACCGGCCATCGGCGCCGCGCTGTCGATGGCCATGGCGTGCGACATCCGTATTGCCGACCGCAGCGCCGGATTTCGAACGGGGTTTCTGCGATTGGGGCTGAGCGGCGACTTCGGCGGCCATTATTTCTTGCCGAGGGCCGTCGGCGTCGGCGGCGCGCACGAGCTTTATCTGCTGGACGAAATGATCGACGCCGACCGCGCCTACGCCATGGGCCTGGTGCAGCGGGTGGTGGACCCGGGCGAGCTGGCGGATCTCGAGGCGCGCATTATCGGGCGCTGGTGCGAAACCGCCACCTTCTCATTGCGACAGTTGAAGCAGAACTTGCGCGAGGCGCCTGCACAGCCGCTGGACGAGGTGCTGCGCCTGGAGGCACAGCGGCATGTGGCATGTGTGCTTTCGCCCGGCCACCGCGAGGCGCTAGCCCGGCTGGGCGCCGGACCATTATCGAAACAAGCAGGAGGAAACCGTGCAAACGAAGTTGTGTGAGGGCCGGATTGCCATCGTCACGGGCGCAGGCCAGGGCCTGGGGCGCGAGTACGCGCTGCAGTTGGCACGCCATGGGGCCAGCGTCGTCGTCAACGACATCGGGACATCGCGTGATGGCCATGGCCGCGACGATTCCGCAGCCGCCCAGGTCGTGGACGCCATTCGTGCCGAGGGAGGCAAGGCCGTGGCCAACCATGACGACGTCAGCGACTGGGAAGGCGCGCGCCGCCTGGTGCACCATGCCATCGACACATTCGGCGGCCTTGATGTTCTGGTAAACAATGCCGGCATCCTGCGCGACCGCATGATGGTCAACATGGAAGAGTCAGACTGGGACGACGTCATCCGGGTGCACTTGAAGGGTACCTTTGCGACATCGCACCACGCTGCCGTGTACTGGCGCGAGCGCCACAAGGGAACGCCGGTGGACGCCCGACTCATCAACACGACCTCTACGTCCGGCATCTTCGGCAACATCGGGCAGAGCAACTACGGGGCGGCCAAGGCCGGCATCGCAGGCTTTACCATCATCACAGCGCGTGAGCTGAAGCGGTACGGCGTCACCGTGAACGCCATTTCTCCTCACGCCCAGACACGCATGACGGAAGGCTTGCGCGAACGCACGCCCGAGGAATTGCAACTGCGCGCGCCGCACTGGGTGGCCCCTGTGGTCGTATGGCTGGCCAGCGTGCAGGGCGGTGGCCTGACGGGCCGGGTGATCGAAGCCGGCGGCGGCCATCTTGCCATTATGGAAGGCTGGCACCGGGGCCCCGAAGGCGAGCCCTCGCAGGACCCGGTCGAATGCGGCAGGCAGTTGCTGGACGCCTTCCAGCGCGCACGGCGCAATGCCGACATGTCCGGCAAGGAATTGGACTGACTATGTCGAGCAAGCGCATAGAGACGCTCGCCGCTGCGGTTCAGGGAGTAAAAGACGGCGACACCCTGCTGGTCGGGGGCTTTGGCACTTCGGGCCGTCCCGCGGATCTGCTGTGGGGCGTCTATGAAGCCGGGGCGCGCGACCTGGTGATCGTCGCCAACAACACCACCACGGGCAGCGACGTGATCGCGACCATGCTCGAGGGCCGCCGCATACGCAAGTTCATATGCTCGTTCCCGCGCGGGCTATATGGCCACAGCATCATCGACGACCTGTATCACGCCGGCAAGATCGAGATCGAACTCGTGCCGCAAGGCACGTTGGCGGAAAGGATACGCGCGGGAGCAGCCGGCATCGCCGGGTTCTACACCGCCACCGCGGCCGGCACCGACCTGGCCCGGGGAAAGGAAACCCGGGAATTCAACGGGCGCACCTATGTATTCGAAACCCCGCTGCGCGGCGATATGGCGCTGATCCGGGGCAGGCGTGGCGATACCCTGGGCAACCTGGTCTACCACCGCGGCGCACGCATCAACAACCCGGTCATGGCTGGGGCGGCGCCGGTCACCGTTGCGCAGGTGGAGGAAATAGTAGCGCCGGGCGACCTGGATCCCGAACACATCATCACACCCGGCATATTCGTCGACCGTATTCTGGAGGTGCCATGCGCGAGGGATTGAGCCGCAAGCAGATTGCCCGCATCGTGGCGGACGATCTCCCTGAGAATTCCTATGTGAACCTGGGCATAGGCCTGCCCACTCTGATCGCCGATTACCTGGCGGCCGGCAAGGGCGTGCAGCTGCACAGCGAGCAAGGCCTGCTGGGCCTGGGCCCCAAACCCGAGCCCGGCCAGGAAGACCGCGATGTGGTGAACGCCGGCAAGCAGTTTGTGACGCTGCTTCCCGGGGCCTCGGTGTTCAGCCATAGCGATTCCTTCCTGATGATACGCGGCGGCCATATCGACGTCGCCTGCCTGGGTGCGTTCCAGGTGGCTGCCAACGGAGATCTCGCAAACTGGACCACGGGCGACAGCACGCAGATCCCTGGCGTCGGTGGCGCCATGGATCTGGCCGCGGGGGCAAAGCGTGTGTGGGTGCTCATGGAACACTGCACGCGGGATGGCGCGCCGCGCATCATGAAGCGATGCACATATCCGCTGACCGGCATGCAGTGCGTAGAGCGCATATACACCGATTACGCGATGATGAGTATCACGCCCGATGGCGTACGCGTGGAGCGCATGCTGCCGGGAATCACAATCGAAGCACTGCAGGCCATTTCCGACGCACCGCTGTCGGTCTCAGATGCTTGCAGAACCTATGAAGTCCCGGAGACCTGAATGAAGACGCGCGTGACGGAGTTATTGAACATACGCTACCCGATTGTCCAGGGAGGTATGCAATGGGTGAGCTATGCAGAACTGGCCGCGGCCGTTTCTAACGCGGGTGGCCTCGGCATACTGACAGCCCTGACCCAGCCCAGCCCGGATGCGCTGATGGCCGAGATCCGTCGCACGCGCGAGATGACCGACCAGCCCTTCGGCGTGAACCTCACCATCCTGCCGACGCTAAAGCCCGTTCCCTATGACGAGTACAGGGCAGCGATCATCGAGTCCGGCATCCGGATCGTCGAGACGGCGGGCAACAACCCGGGCGAGCACGTCCAGGCCTTCCGCAAGCACGGCATCCGGGTGATTCATAAATGCACGACGGTGCGCCATGCCCTGAAAGCGCAGGAACTCGGCGTGGACATCGTCAGTATCGACGGCTTCGAATGCGCTGGCCACGTGGGCGAGGATGACATTCCCAACTTCGTGCTCATCCCCCGCGCAGCCCGGGCGCTACAGATTCCGGTGATCGCTTCGGGCGGAATGGCCACCGGCGCATCCCTCGTGGCGGCCCTGAGTCTGGGCGCTGAAGGCATCAATATGGGTACTCGATTCATGTGCACGGTGGAATCGCCGATTCATGCGCGCATCAAGGACGCCATCGTGGCGCAGACCGAGAACGACACCAGTGTGATACTGCGCAGCCTGCGCAACAGCAGCCGTGTTGCCGCCAATGCCGTCGCACGCAGCGTGCTGGAACTCGAATCCAGGGGCGCCGGCATCGGAGAGATCGGCCCCGTGGTGTCGGGCGCGCGCGGCCGCCGGGTGTACGAAGAAGGCGACATCGACGCTGGCATCTGGACGGTGGGCCTATGCCAGGCGCTGATCGATGACGTGCCCACTTGCGAGGCGCTCCTGGCTTCCATCATGCGCGAAGCCGAAGACATTGTGTACAGCCGCCTGAATGGCGTCTTCGAGAAGGGAGTTCAGCATGCTTGAAGTGGATAAGCCTTCCGACCTGCAGCAGCATGCGGGTCAAGATCTCGGTTTCAGCGCGTGGCTCACCATCACGCAGGAAATGATCGATGATTTTGCGCGCCTGTCTGGCGACGACAACTGGATCCACGTCGATCAAGAGCGGGCCAGACGCGAGTTGCCCGATGGGAAGACGATCGCTCATGGGTGGCTCACGTTGTCGTTCATCACGGGGCTGAGCAAAGGCATGATCAACGTGCGCCAGCGGGGCAAGGGCATCAATTACGGTTCCGAGCGTGTGCGCTTCATCGAGCCGGTGCAATGCGGGGACCGCATCCGGCTGCATCGCAAGCTGATGGAAGTGTCCAGCCAGGGCAACTACTGGAAGCTGGTCTACGACAACACCATCGAGATCGAAGGAAAGGCTCGCCCGGCAATGAGCGCCACGACCATCTCCCTCATCTTCAACCCTTCGTGAATCGCATGGACGCCCAGCAATCCGTGTTCGCCATCTACCAATCGCATCTGCGGGAGGGACGGCTCGCCTATCAATACAGCCCGGCCGCGCGCAAGGCTGTGTTCTATCCCCGCGTGGCCTGCCCATATACCGGCGAGACCTCGCTCGAGTGGCGCGTCTCGCAAGGCCGTGGCGTGGTCTACAGCAACACCGTGGTCCACCGGCGCGGCGAGCCTCCCTACAACGTCACGCTGATCGACATGGCCGAAGGGTTCCGGCTGATGAGCTCGGTGCAGGCCGCATCCAAGCCCGTCGCCATTGGCGCCCCGGTCCGTTTTTCGGGGGTCGGCGAAGATGGCGACACCTTGTTTCCCATCTTCGATCTGGACACGGAGCGCACGCAATGAACGCCACTTATCGTGCCCAGGGGCGCCGCGCCGTGATTGTGGGTGTGGCGGAATCAGACCTCGGTCAAGTGCCGGCTGGCACATCGCCGCTTGACCTGATGGCTCAGGCCACGCTGCGCGCGGTGGGCGACGCAGGCCTCGCGCTGTCCGATATCGATGGAATCTTCGCCGCCACCTCGCAAATGCGCATGGCGGCGCTGGGCCTGGCAGAGTACCTGAACAGGCCCAACGCCTATCTCGAGTCCACCTCGGTAGGCGGATCATCCTTCCTGCTGCATCTGCAGCGCGCCTGCGAGGCGGTGGAAGCCGGAACCTGCAACGCCGTCGTAATCGCCTATGGCAGCACGCAGCGCAGCGCCGGCCGCAGCAATGTCGCGCCGGCCGAGCGCAATCCCTACGAATCGCCCTTCCGGCCTTTTCTGCCCCCCAGCGCCTACGCGCTGGCAGCGGCCCGGCATATGCACGAGTTCGGCACCACCCGCGAGCAGCTGGCCGAGGTGGCGGTAGCCGCCCGGCAATGGGCGCTGCTCAACCCCGTCGCCTGGGAAAAGAAGCCGCTGACCATCGAGCAGGTGCTGGCTTCGCCCATGGTCAGCGAACCCCTCACCGTGCGCGACTGCTGTCTCGTCAATGACGGCGGCGGGGCCATCGTCGTCACGACGGCCGACCGGGCCGCCCACCTGGCCCGGCCGGCCGTGCTGCCTTTGGGCTTCGGGCACTGCGCCACGCACGCCAGCATTTCGTCGATGCCCGATCTCGTCACCACCGGGGCCGTCGAGTCCGGGCGCCAGGCTTACCGCCAGTCCGGCCTTGGCATCCAGGACGTCGACGTCCTGATGCTCTATGACGCATTCACCATCAACACCATTCTGTTCCTTGAAGACCTGGGGGTCTGCCCCAAGGGCGAAGGAGGTCGCTTTGTGCAGGATGGCGCGATAGCGCCGGGCGGTCGGCTCGCCGTCAATACCAACGGGGGCGGGCTCTCATACTGCCACCCGGGCATGTACGGCCTGCTGCTGCTGGTCGAGGCCGTGCGGCAACTGCGAGGAGAATGCGGCGAACGCCAGATACCCAATGCGCGGACCGCGCTGGCCCACGGCAACGGCGGGGTGCTTTCTTCGCAGGCAACGGTATTGCTGGGCCGGGCCGACCAGCCAGGCTGAGCCTGGCGCATGGCGCCGCGTCATTCGCGCCTGCCGGCAAGTCAGGCGCCCGGCCGAACGACACCAGGCTGTCGCTCGCCACGCGGATGGCCCGGAGCCAGGCCGCGGGCCGCGCCGTTCAGTTGCCGTCGCGATACGGCGCGGAGGCGTTCACTTCGCGATACGCGATCACTGACCCGTCGGGCGCGGCCTCTTCCAGCCTTACCTTGAAGCCCCACAGCCGGCCCAGGTGCTTCATGACCTGTTCGGCATCTTCATTGGCCAGCGGACGGCCGCGCGTCTGCAGGTGGCGCAACACGAGCGAGCGATCCGATTCGCGCCGGTACCGCACGATCTGGATGTCGGGCACCTGGTTATCGCGGTTGTGCTGCGCGGCGAGCAGCTTGCGAATCTGCCGGTAGCCCTCGTCGTCGTGAATGGCCGCCACCTCCAGCACCGGGTTGGACTGGTGGTCGGCAATGGCGAAGAAGCGAAATTCGCGTATCAGCCGCGGCGACAGGTACTGCGAAATAAAAGATTCGTCCTTGAAATTGCGCATCGCGAAGTCCAGGGTCTTGACCCAGTCGCTGCCGGCGATATCCGGAAACCATTGGCGGTCTTCGGGCGTGGGCGACTCGCAAATGCGTCGTATGTCCTGCATCATTGCGAACCCCAGGGCGTAGGGGTTGATGCCGCCATAGCCTTGCTCGTCGAAGCCCCGCTGACTGACCACATTGGTATGGCTCTGCAGGAATTCCATCATGAAGCCGTCGGTCACCAGGCCCTTCTGATGCAGGCGGTTCAGCAGGGTGTAATGCCAGAACGTGGCCCATCCCTCGTTCATGACCTTCGTCTGGCCCTGCGGATAGAAGTACTGGGCGATCTTGCGCACGATGCGCACCAGCTCTTTCTGCCACGGTTCGAGCCTGGGCGAGTGCTTTTCAATGAAGTACAGCAGATTCTCTTCGGGCTCGGGCGGGAAGGCAATGCGCCGCTTTTCATCGGCCGCATCGGGCTCGCTGCGCGGCAGCGTGCGCCACAGATCGTTGTACTGCAGGCGGGCGTGCTCTTCGCGCTCGGCCTGCCGCTGCGCCTCTTCCTTGTACGAGACGGGGGCCGGACGCTTGTAGCGGTCTACCCCGTGCGGGGTCAGGGCGTGGCAGGAGTCCAGCACCGACTCTACCGCATCGATGCCGTAGCGGCTTTCGCAGTCCATCACGAACTTCCTGGCGAACACCAGGTAGTCCAGGATACTGTCGGCATCGGTCCATTGGCGGAACAGGTAGTTGCCCTTGAAGAACGAGTTATGGCCGTAGCACGCGTGCGCGATCACCAGGGCCTGCATGGCCATGGTGTTCTCTTCCATCAGGTATGAGATGCACGGGTTGGAATTGATGACGATTTCGTAGGCCAGGCCCTGCATACCCCGCCGGTAGTACTGCTCGTTGCGTATGAATTCCTTGCCGTAGGACCAATGCGGATAGCCGATGGGCAGACCGGCCGACGCATACGCATCGAGCATCTGCTCGGACGTGATGACTTCGATCTGGTTCGGGTAGGTGTCCAGCCCGAACTCCGCGGCCACCTCGGCGATGGCCTCGTCATAGCGCTGGATGAGTTCGAACGTCCACTCGGAACCTTCTGAAATGGGCCGGGCATGCCCAAGGGCCTCCAGCTCGGCACGAGAGCCCATGATGGCGTTCATGCGGTTTCCTTTTTGAACAGGTCATGGAACACGGGGTAGATCTCGCCGCGTTCATGAATGCGGCGCATGGCGAAATGCGGCGCCGATTCCTGCTCGTATTCGGCCCACAGGCTGCTCTTGCGGGCCTCTTGCGAGTCGGGCACTTCGATGTAGGCAAAGTAGCGGGTGGCAGGCAGGAGTTTCTCGGCGAGGAAGCGCGCACTCTTGCCCGCGTCGGCGCCGAATGAGTCTCCGTCGCTGGCCTGCGCCGCGTAGACGTTCCAGGCGTCAGGCGGATAGCGTTCATGCATGATCTTGTGCATGAGCTCGAGCGCCGACAAGACAATGGTGCCGCCGCTCTTCGGGTCGTAGAAGAAGGTCTGTTCATCCACTTCTTCGGCGTTGTCGGTGTGGCGAACGAACACCACATCCACATGCTCGTATTTGCGCGACAGAAACAGGTACAGCAGTGTGAAGAAGCGCTTGGCCAGGTCTTTCTTGCCTTCATCCATCGAGCCCGATACATCCATCAGGCAGAACATGACGGCGCGCGCCATGGGCATGGCCACCGAGACGCGGTTGCGGTAGCGCAGGTCTACATCGTCGAGAAATGGCAGCCGCGCCAGGCGGTTGGTGCAATCTTCAACGGCCTTGCGCAGCGCCTCGATCTGGTCTGGCGGCGCGCCGGCTGCAATCGCGGCATCCAGCCGGGCCTGCGCCGCTTCGAGCTCGGCTCGTGCCGCCACGCCCAGCGCCACTCGGCGAGACAAAGAGGCCTTCAGGGTGCGGCTCACACTGAGCAGGCTGGGCGATCCCGTGGTGGTGTATCCGGCCCGCTGCCATTTTCTCTGGGTGACGTCACCCAGCTGAGTGCGGATCAGGTGCGGCAGCTCCAGGTCTTCGAAGAACAGGTTCAGAAATTCGGCTCGCGAGAGGCTGAACGTGAACTGGTCTACCGCCTCGCCCTCGCCGGGCTCGGACCCGCCCTGCCCTTCGCCGCCCGATGGGCGCTGGAAGGTGTCGCCCTTGGCGAATTCACGATTGCCCGGATGCACCAGCTCGCGGTCGCCGCCGGGGCCGTGACGGAAATGCGGCTCTGAAATATCGCGAGTGGGCAGATTGATTTCCCCGCCCTGGTCCATGTCTTCGATGGACCGCTCGCGAACCAGATCCTGTACGGCCCGGCGGATCTGGTCTTTATATCGCCTGAGAAAGCGCTCGCGGTTAACCGCGCTTTTATTGCGGCCGTTCAGGCGCCGATCGATGAGTGAATTCATGATTCACCTCGCTCAGGATGATTTCCTCACGCGCAGGTACCATTCGCACAGCAGACGCACCTGCTTCTCGGTATAGCCTTTTTCAACCATGCGGTCGACAAAGCTCTGGTGCTTGCTCTTGTCCTCGGCCGAGGCCTTGGCGTTGAATGAAATCACCGGCAGCAGGTCTTCGGTGTTCGAGAACATCTTCTTCTCGATCACTTCGCGCAGCTTTTCGTAGCTGGTCCAGGTAGGGTTGCGGCCCGCATTGTTGGCGCGAGCGCGCAGCACGAAATTGACGATCTCGTTGCGGAAATCTTTAGGGTTCGCAATGCCGGCCGGCTTCTCGATTTTTTCCAGTTCGTCGTTCAGCGCGCTGCGGTCGAAGCTTTCGCCCGTTTCGGGATCGCGGAACTCTTCGTCCTGGATCCAGCAGTCGGCAAAGGTCACGTAGCGGTCGAAAATGTTCTGTCCGTACTCTGAATACGACTCCAGGTAGGCGGTCTGGATTTCCTTGCCAATGAATTCGGCATAACGCGGCGCCAGGTACCCCTTGATGAAATCGAGATACCGCCGCCGGATCTCTTCCGGATAGTCTTCCCGGCCAATTCGTTGTTCAAGGACATACATGAGGTGCACAGGGTTGGCCGCGACCTCGGTCTGGTCGTGGTTGAACACGCTGGACAGAATCTTGTACGCGAAGCGTGTGGACACACCCGTCATGCCTTCGTCGGTGCCGGCGTAATCTTTATATTCCTGCAGCGCCTTGGCCTTGGGGTCGACGTCTTTCAGCGACTCGCCGTCATACACGCGAAGTTTTGAATAAACGCTCGAGTTTTCGGGCTCTTTCAGGCGCGTAAGCACCGAGAACTGCGCCATCATCTCGAGGGTACCGGGCGCGCAGGGCGCGGTGGCCAGCGAACTGTTGCGCAGCAGCTTCCTGTAGATCTCGACCTCTTCGGTCACCTGCAGGCAATAAGGCACCTTGACAATATAGATACGGTCGAGGAACGCTTCATTGTGCTTGTTGTTACGGAAGGTCTGCCATTCGGATTCGTTCGAGTGGGCCAGGATGGTGCCATTGAACGGAATGGCTGAAAACCCTTCGGTGCCCTTGAAGTTGCCCTCTTGCGTGGCCGTCAGCAAGGGGTGCAGCATCTTGATCGGCGCCTTGAACATCTCGACGAATTCGAGCAAGCCCTGGTTGGCCAGGCACAAGCCACCCGAATAGCTGTACGCGTCGGGATCATCTTGCGAATGCCGGTCGAGCTTGCGTATATCGACCTTGCCAACCAGAGAGGAAATGTCCTGGTTGTTTTCGTCGCCCGGTTCCGTCTTGGCGATGGCTACCTGCCGCAGTACCGACGGATTCAGCCGCACGACGCGAAATTTTGAAATATCGCCATCGAATTCTTTCAGGCGCTTGACCGCCCAGGGAGACATGATGCCGCTGAGATAGCGGCGCGGTATGCCGTATTCTTTTTCGAGCGTGTCGCCAAAGCGCTCGGGGTGGAACAAGCCCAAGGGCGACTCGTTCACCGGTGATCCTTTGAGCGCGTAGATGGGATAGGTTTCCATCAGCGCTTTGAGGCGCTCGGCAATGGAGGACTTGCCCCCGCCCACCGGACCCAGCAGGTAGAGAATCTGCTTGCGTTCTTCCAGACCCTGCGCGGCATGCTTGAAGAAAGCCACGATCTGGTCGATGACTTCTTCCAGCCCGAAGAATTCCTTGAATGCAGGGTACCGACGAACGATCCGGTTGGAGAATAACCGTGACAGACGGGGATCGTTGCGGGTGTCGACCAGTTCTGGTTCGCCTATGGCTGCCAGCATGCGTTCTGCAGGACTGGCATAGGCCATGGGATCTTTCCTGGCGAGCGCCAGGTAGTCTTCGAGAGAAAGCTCAGTTTCCTGGTCTTTCGCGTACTGCGACTTGAAGCCTTCGACGATGTTTTGCACGGATAACCTCCTACAGCGCATGGTCGGTTAATAAGTCCGTCGTCCCATTGTGTTCCTCATTTCTCGATGTAGCCAGACATTCCGGGCATCGAGTCATGCACATCATCTTGATATGTTGCTTTCGGCACACACCATAGATTGGGCTGACGCGCTTATTAAGGGTTAGGCTGCTCTGCAGAGAAACAGTTCCGCGAATCCGCAAAGATTCATACCAAGGCGTTTCAATGCATGGCGGCACCACCATGCTGTGCCCGTGCCGTAGCAAGCGGCGGGCCCATCGCGCGACTGGCAGCGAGCGGCGGCGAGCGCTAGCACCTGCCGCCGGCGTTTTGCAACGCTGCGCCTCAGCTGGCCGGCAGCGACATCATGCGTTCGACATAACGCGCGATGGTGTCGACTTCGAGATTGACGCGGTCACCCGGCCGCACGTTGCGCAAGGTGGTCACCGATTGCGTGTGCGGAATAATATTGATGCTGATCTCGCATCCGTCGGCCAGGTCGGTAACGCTGTTCACCGTCAGGCTGATCCCGTTGACCGTAATGGACCCCTTGTATGCGAGATAGCGCGCCAGGCTGGGCGGCACGCGGATGGCCAGCTCGCGCGATTCGCCTGCCGCGTCAAAGCGCAGCACTTCGCCCAGCCCATCGATATGCCCCGAAACCAAGTGCCCGCCGATCTGGTCACCCACGCGCAGGGATTTTTCGAGGTTGACTTCGCCTTCACGATCCAGGCCCACCGTCAGGTCGAGGCTGACTCGCGAAACATCTACCTGGAAAACCCTGCCCTGCAGCGCCACGACCGTCATGCAGGCGCCTTGCACGGCAATGGAATCGCCAATGCGCACGTCGGAGAGATCAAGGGCGCCGGCGTCGATATGCAGGCGCACGCCGCCCTCGTTGGAATCGGCCAGCGGGTCGAGGCGGACGATGCGGCCCACCGCCGCTACCAGGCCAGTAAACATATCAGGTCTCCTGCGATGAATGCATGAAAAAGTCAGCGGCAATCGGTGACGCGCCGCAGCGCATCCCATCGCGCGGCATCGCGCGCGCGCAACCGCAAATCGGGGCCCAGGCGCGCGACGTCGGTGAATTCAAAGCGCCGCGCACTGTCCAGGTGCTCGATAAGGGGCAACCGCAGCATGGCCGCGGCATCGCCCAATAGTACCGGGGCCAGGTACACCAGCAATTCGTCGACGCACCCCGCCGACATCAGCGCGCCACCCAGGCCGGCGCCCGCCTCGACGTGCACTTCGTTGAAGTCGTGCTCGCCCAGCCACTGCATGACGGCAGGAAGATCGACATGATCGGCGGCTCGTCCGGGCAGGGCCACGACACGTACATCGCGCCTGGCCAGCCGCGCTGCCTTCGCCGCATCGGGCCGCGCCGTGAACACGATGACATCGCCGCCATCCAGCAGGCGAGCGTCCTCGGGAATTTCGAAACGGCCGTCCACCACGGCCCGGCATGGCTGGCGAGGCGTATCCACGCTGCGCACGTTCAGGCGCGGATTATCTTTGAGCACGGTTCCCATACCGGTCAGCACGATGCAGCTGCGGGCGCGCCACGCGTGGCCGTCGGCGCGCGCGGCTTTGCCGGTGATCCATTGCGAAACGCCGTTGTGCAGGGCGCTGCGGCCATCGAGCGAAGCTGCCATCTTTACCCAGGCCCAGGGCGTTCCGCGACTCATGCGGGCCACGAAGCCGGCGTTGATTTCGAGCGCTTCGTCATGACAGACGCCGGTCGCGACCGGGATGCCGGACTCGCGCAGGCGGGCTAGTCCACGACCGCCCACCTGCGGGTTGGGGTCGCCCATGGCCACGACCACGCGGGCGGGCCGGGCGGCAATGACGGCGTCAACGCAGGGAGGTGTGCGGCCATAGTGGCTGCAAGGCTCCAGCGTGACATACATAGTGGAGCCCTGCACCGTTTCGCCCCGGGCCGCGGCATCGCGCAAGGCGACGACTTCTGCATGCGGGCCGCCCGGTGGTTGCGTGGCGCCCTCGCCCAGCACGCGCCCTTCGCGCACGATCACACACCCCACGCGCGGATTGGGCGTGGTCGAAGTCATGACGGAGCGGGCCAGCGCAAGCGCGCGCCGCATCCAGATCAGGTCGCCAGGTTCGGTGGTTTCAGTCACGCCTGCGATTGTATGCCCGCCGCAGCTGATGCAAGCAGGCGTACGGCGGCCGGGCGGGTTCTGGCCGGCGGGACGGGCGCCGCGCCGGCCGGCAGTCGTCAGGCCCCGGGCTTGAAGAAAGGCACCGGCGTCATGAGCTGATTGCGCTGCGAGACCAGGTATCCGGCTTCGCTGCTGCGCGCGAGATAGGCGGCCCAGCCGGGGTCGGCCTGCAAGGCGGCCCGCTTGCGGGCGCGGTCGGCGGCGTCTTCATAAACCCATATGTGCACGTAGCTGTTGACGTCCCCGGTCTCGGTCTGCATGTATGCCAGCGGCTCGCCCAGGTGGCGACGCTGCACGTCATAGCCGTGCTCGGCATACAGCGCCAGGTGCTTCTTGATCTTGCCGGGCTGGCAGGTATAGATGCGTACGTCGTAAAGCATGGAATCTCCTGATGGGATGAAGTGAAGATGGGGCGGGGGCCGTCGGCCGCGGCCGGGGTCAACCCGGCGAGGCGCCTGACGCCTCGACCAGGGCGCGCCAGCGGTCGACCTCTTGCGCCACATAGGCATTGAAGGCGGCGTGGCCATCGCCTACCGGGTCCGCGCCCAGGCTTTTGAGCTTGCTTTGCACGGAGGGCGCGGCCACGCTTTCCGAGATGGCCACCGACAGCCGCTCCACAATCTCGGGCGGCGTGCCTGCGCGCACGAACAGACCGAACCAGGAACGCGCCGCCATGTCCTTGAAGGGCGTTTCCGCAAAGGCCGGCACCTCGGGCAAGGCCGCATGACGCTGCTGGCCCGTCACGGCGATGGGCTTGAGGCGCCCTGCCTGGACATGGGACAGCACCTCGGGCAGGTTGGCGAACATGAACTGCACCTGCCCACCGATGAGATCGTTCAGGGCCAGCGCGCCGCCCTTGTAGGGCACATGCGTGGGTCGGGCCTGCGACAATGCGCCGAACTGCGCGCCGGCCAGGTGCGCCGCCGTGCCGGTGCCACCCGACGCGTACGCCAGGCGCTCCCCGTTTTCCCGCACGTAGGCGGACATCTCGACGGCGGTGTTGGCTGGCACTTGCGGGTTGGCGACCAGCAACAGCGGCACCGACGCCAGGTTGGACAGGCCCACGAAATCCCGGGTCAGACTGTAGTCCAGGTCGCGATACAGCGTGGCATTGATGGCGTGGCTGGAAGTCGCCATCAGCAGCGTGTAGCCGTCGGCGTCCGCTCGGGCGGCCGCGGCGGCCCCGATGTTGCCGTTGGCCCCCGCACGGTTTTCAACGATGACAGGCTGGCCCAGCTTGGCGGCCAGTTCCTGAGCCACCGTGCGCGCGATTACATCGGTGGCGCCTCCGGCCGCGAATGGCACGACGATACGAACAGGACGTTCTGGAAAAGCCGCGGCCGCAGCGCCGCTGCTCAGCGTAAGGGCTGCGGCCAGCAGCGGCCGCAGCAGGCGGGCGTAAATGGAATTCATGCTCTTGTCTCCTTTGGTCACTGTCGGACCGTAGCGTTCCTGGGCAGCACACGCGGCGCGGCCACTGCGCCTTGCGGCGCCTGCTGCGTACTGTAGGTAGGAAACGCCCCGCCGTGTTAGGACGATTCAGAGCTTGAATTGCACTTTTCTGCGCGGTCAGGCGCGCAAACTCTGCGTGTCCGCGCGGAACTGCCCCGGCGTGCGCGTGGTGTGCTTTTTGAAAAAGCGCGCAAAATACGCGGGATCTTCAAAGTTCAGGGCGAAGCCGATTTCGGCGACCGCCAGGTCGGTATTGGCGAGCAGTCGCTTGGCTTCGAGCACGATGCGTTCCTGCACCAAGCGGCTGGCGGTACGGCCCGTCGTGCGCTTGACGGCTTCGTTCAACTGGCGCTCGCTGACCGCCAGCGCATCGGCGTATTCGCGCATGCCCCGCAAGGTCAGGTAGTGCTCTTCCACCAGCAGGGCAAACCGCTTGGCAAGCGGATAGCTGCGGCCCGCCCGCAGCACGTTGTCGTCCATGGCATACAGACGGCGCAACCGGGTCAGCAGGATCAGCAGATACGAACGCACCACGTCGTAGCAGCCCAGGAGCCGCACCTGCAGTTCGTTTTCCATGGCCTGCAGCAAGGGCAGCAACTCATCGTGCTGTTCTGGGCTCAGGCGCAAGACAGGAGCGCCGCCGCCGGGGTGAAAAAACGGAAACCGGGCAATATCGTCGGCACGCGGGAACATATGCGTAAAGAACGCCGTGCTGATGTTCATGACGTAGCCCTCGGGCCGGACCGTCGAATTCCAGGCATGCAGCTGGCCAGGGCCCAGGAAGAATACCGACCGGTCCCGCACGTCGAGATGCTGGAAGTCCACCATGTGCGAGCCGTGCGCCCGGGACATCCACAGGATGTGGTAATAGGCGTGGCGATGCGGAAAACCGCGCGGGATCTCGGGCCTGCCCTGCAGTTTGACGAGATCGATGTAAAACGACCCCACACCGGCGAAATCGGTGGTCTCGAAGGTCGGGAAACCGGAAGAGCCGGGGCCGCGGTCCGGGGCGTCGTTCTGCGTGCGGGTCATGTGCCTGGTATTCGCGATGAGCACCGACGGCGGGAAACCGACGGTTTCCGCGTGTGGCTCGCCGCCGTGCCTTATGATTCGCGCCGCAGTTTTCCCGGCAGCATGGGGCCCTGCATCTCGCGTATGGCCTCGACGAATTCGCCGATATCTTCGAAGTTCTTGTACACCGAGGCAAAGCGCACATAAGCGACTTTATCGAGCTTCTTCAGCTCGGCCATGACCAGTTCGCCGATATGTTCCGTGGAGACTTCGCGCAGCCCGCTGGCCAGCAGGGTTTCTTCGATGCGCGCGACGACGCTGTCGACCTGCACGGTGCTGACCGGGCGTTTGCGCAATGCCAGCGACAGGCTCGCGCGCAGCTTGGCGGTGTCATAGTCGCTACGGCTGCCGTTGCGCTTGACGACCGAGGGCATGGCCAGTTCGATACGTTCGTAGGTCGTGAACCGCTTGTCACAGGCCAGGCAGCGGCGGCGCCGCCTGATCGTATCGCCTTCTTCGGACACCCGGCTGTCTACCACCTGTGTGTCGACGTTGCCGCAGAATGGGCATTTCATGTTGCCGGCCCCCAGTGCAATTATTTGGCGTATTGTAACGACGCCGGCCCGCCACAGGCGGCCGGCGTTGGAAAACCACGCCACTGGCGGCGGCACGCGGCCGCCGCCCCGACCAGGGTCAGCCGTAGACGGGCAGGCGGGCGGTCAGTTCGTTGACGCGCGCGCGCACCGACGCGATATTGGCTTCGTCGCGGGGATTGTCGAGCACGTCGGCGATCAGGTTGGCCGTGAGTTCGGCTTCGGCTTCCTTGAAGCCGCGGGTGGTCATGGCCGGCGTGCCCAGGCGGATGCCGCTGGTCACGAAGGGCTTTTCCGGGTCGTTCGGAATGGCGTTCTTGTTCACGGTGATGTGCGCCTGGCCCAGGACGGCCTCGGCTTCTTTGCCCGTGATGCCCTTCGGGCGCAGGTCCACCAACATGACGTGGCTTTCCGTGCGGCCCGATACGATGCGCAGCCCGCGCTTGACCAGCGTCTCGGCCAGCACCTGGGCATTCTTGGCCACTTGCTGCGCGTATGCTTTGAATTCGGGCTCAAGAGCTTCTTTGAACGCCACGGCCTTGGCGGCAATGACGTGCATGAGCGGGCCACCCTGGATACCGGGGAAGATGGCCGAGTTGATCATCTTTTCATATTCGGCTTTCATCATGATGACGCCGCCACGGGGGCCACGCAGCGACTTGTGCGTGGTGGACGTGACGAAGTCGGCGTGCGGCACCGGGTTCGGATACGCACCGCCCGCCACCAGGCCCGCGTAGTGGGCGATATCAACCATGAACAACGCGCCATTGTCGTGCGCGATGCGCGCCATGCGTTCGAAATCGATATGCAGGGCATAGGCCGAAGCGCCCGCCACGATGAGCTTGGGCTTGTGTTCTTTGGCGAGTTGCTCGACCTGCGCATAGTTCAGCACTTCGTTGGCGTCGAGCCCATACGAAATGAAGTTGTACAACTTGCCCGAGGCATTCACCGACGCGCCGTGCGTCAGGTGCCCGCCTTCGGCCAGGCTCATGCCGAGCACGGTGTCGCCGGGCTTCAGGACCGCCATGTATACGCCCTGGTTGGCCTGCGAACCGGAGTTGGGCTGCACGTTGGCCGCTTCGGCGCCGAACAGTTGCTTCAGGCGGTCGATGGCCAGTTGCTCGACCACGTCGACATACTCGCAGCCACCGTAGTAGCGCTTGCCCGGGTAGCCTTCGGCGTACTTGTTGGTCAGTTGCGTGCCCTGGGCCTGCATGACCGCCGGACTGGCGTAGTTTTCGGACGCGATCAGCTCGATATGCTGTTCCTGGCGTACGTCTTCTTTCTGGATGGCGGCCCAGACTTCGGGGTCTACCTGGGACAGGGCGAGTTTGCGGTCGAACATGACGGGGAGTTCCTGGAAGGTAAAAAGAGGAAAAGCCGGATGAGGAATGCCCGCTAGTTTACCGCGCCGGCGCTGGTCAGCCGCGGCGCCTCGCCCCGAAAACGGCCGAAAATCGCGCCGGGCGCGACGAATCGGGCCGCAGGCCCGACACTCGAGAAATGCGGCTCAAGCCAGCGTGAAAAAGATTCATGCTGCAGGCCCGCGATAGCCGCGCTCAAGGCCATGGGGCGCGGCGGGAGCCGGGGCGGCAGGCGGACGGGCACCTTTCGTACAGTGCTGCCCGCCCTGGCGGCCGGGTCAGGCCGAAGTGGCGCCGATCTGCTTGGGAGCGAGCTCGGGGTTCAGCGTGTAGATGCCGGTCAGGCTGGCCTGGGCCAGCACATGGCCCTGCATGGCCTGCAGAACATCGTTGCCGTTGAACGAGCCCTGCACATCGAGGCGCGGCACGTCGAGCGCGTAAAGCGTGAACACATAGCGGTGCGGCAGTGCGTCGTTCCAGGGCGGGCACGGGCCGTCATAGCCGAAGTAGTCGCCGCTCATGTCGCGGTCGGAGGCGAACCAGGCGGTGTAGTCGTTGATGCCCTGGCGCGCTTCGCCCGGGGCCAGCGGCCCGCCCTTGCCGCGCGGCGTGATGCCACTGGAATAGAAGCCTTCTTCGATGTCCCGCTTGTCGGCCGGCAGGTCGATGAGCACCCAGTGAAAGAAGTCGACGCGCGGCAGGTCGGCCGGCACGATGCGGCCTTCCTGGTTGACGTCATCGGGCTTGGACGGCACGTCGGGATCGTGGCAGATCAGGGCGAACGACAGCGTGCCGTCGGGCACGTCGTCCCAGGAGAACTGCGGGTTGAGGTTTTCCGCGAGCGCCACGTGCGACTGCGGGTCGATCTTGCCGAAAGCGTAGCGATCGGGAATCGATTCGTTATCGGAAAAAGAAAGACTCGAGAGATTCATGTCGTGCTCCTGCGAAAACGTAGGCGCTTCCTACCCTGCCAAATTAACACGAGCAAACTTGCGCTTGCCCACCTGCAGCACATAGGTGCCGGCCTGTAATTGCAACGATTTGTCTTCGACGCGATCGCCATTGACGCGCACACCGCCCTGCTCGACATTGCGCTGCGCCTCGGCGCCCGAGGCCACCAGGCCAGCCTCGCGCAACACCTTCAGGATGCCCAGCGGCGCGCCGGCCACATTGACTTCGGGCATGTCGTCGGGCATGGCTCCGTCGCGAAAGCGCGCCTGGAAGGCTGCCAGTGCCGCGTCGGCCGCCTGGGGCGTATGGAAACGCGCAACGATTTCCTGGGCAAGCGCCACCTTGGCATCGCGCGGATTGGCGCCGGCGTCGATGCCTGCTTTCAGGGCGGCAATGTCTTCGAGCGAACGGAACGACAGCAGTTCAAAATACCGCCACATCAGCGTGTCGGAGATGGACATCAGCTTGCCGAACATGGACTCGGGAGTTTCAGAGATGCCGATGTAATTGCCCTTGGACTTGGACATTTTCTCGACGCCGTCCGTGCCTTCGAGCAGGGGCATGGTCAGCACGCATTGCGGCGCCTGCCCATATTCTTTCTGCAGCTCGCGGCCCACGAGCAAGTTGAATTTCTGGTCGGTGCCGCCCAGTTCTAGGTCGGATTTCAGGGCCACCGAGTCGTAGCCCTGCATCAACGGGTACAGGAATTCGTGCACCGCAATGGGTATCCCGCCCTTGAAGCGCTTGGTGAAGTCTTCGCGCTCCATCATGCGCGCCACGGTATAGCGCGAGGCGAGCTGGATCAGGCCGCGTGCGCCCAGCGGGTCGCTCCATTCGGAGTTGTAGCGGATCTCGGTGCGCGCCGGGTCGAGCACCAGGCTCGCCTGCGCGTAGTAGGTCTTGGCGTTGGCCTCGATCTGCTCGCGCGTGAGCGGCGGACGCGTGGAGTTGCGGCCGCTGGGGTCGCCGATCATCGAGGTGAAGTCGCCGATCAGGAAGATGACGTTATGGCCCAGGTCTTGCAGCTGCCGCATTTTGTTCAGCACCACCGTATGGCCCAGATGGATATCGGGCGCGGTGGGATCGAGCCCCAGCTTGATGCGCAACGGCACGCCGGTGGCGCGGCTCTTGGCGAGCTTGCGGGCGAACTCGGATTCGACCAGCAGCTCGTCGCAGCCGCGCTTGGCCACACGCAGATCGGCCTCGACTTCAGGAGTGATAGGGGCTTCGATTTGGGACATATCAGGGGGAAACAGGGCGGGGCTGCGCAAAAAAGGTGTAAAAACTGCCAGAAATAGGCGAAAGTCGGTCGAAAATTCTATCCGAATCAGCTAGGATACGGCCCTAATCATACGCAACTGTCGTCGTTACAGTCGCTGTCTTCGTTACATACCCGTTGTTCACCCGATGCGTCGCAGGAACGCATACCCGGCGCGCGCCTTCCGGCACGCCAAGGCCGACCTGCATCCCGCGCGCGCATCCTGGGCTGCAACGCCACCTGAAAGGTCCCGCACGATGAATCGAGGCTCAAACAGCCCGGCCGGCGCCCGCAATACAATAGCCGCCCTGTTCGCCCCCCGTTCAGCGTCCTCTTCGTCCCACCGCCCCGGCCTGATACGCCGCACGCTATTGGTCACCGCCATCGGCCTGTTCGCCGGCGCCGCCGCGCTGGGCATGGTGCAGCAGCCCGATCGCGCCGAACTGCCGCCCATGCGGCAGGTGCAAAGCGTGCTGCAGCTCGAACCCAGCCAGGTCAGCCTCAGCAGCACCGAAAGTGAGGCGCCTTTCATCAGCGAAACCCGCATCCGGCCCGGCGATACCCTGGCCGCTGTACTGCAGCGCCTGGATATCGACGCCCCCGGCCTGCAGCGTTTCCTGACCCAGGCGCCGAGCGCCCGCAGCATCTACAAGCTTTATCCGGGCCGCTCGGTACAGGCCGCCACCGATGCCGATGGCAAGCTGGTGTGGCTGCGGTACGTGCATACCCCAGGGGATGAAAGCAACGGCCAGGTCACGACCAAGATGCTGCTGGTCACGCCATCTGACGAATCTTACGTCGCCCGCGAAATCAGCGATAGCACCGAAAGCCAGACCCGCGTGGCGGTCGGCACCATCCGGTCGTCGCTGTTCGGCGCGACCGACGCCGCCGGCATTCCCGATTCGGTCACCATGCAGATGGCCGACATCCTGAGCTCGAAGATCGACTTCCTGCGCGACCTGCGCCGTGGCGACCAGTTCCGCGTGGTATATGAAGTGCGCTCGCACCAGGGCCGCTACGCCGGCGCGGGCCGCGTGCTGGCGTTGGAATTCGTCAACGACGGCAAGACCCACAATGCGGTCTGGTTCAGCCCCGACGGCAAATCCGGCAGTTACTACGACTTCGAAGGGTCAAGCCTGCGAGGCGCGTTCCTGCGTACCGCCCTGAAGTTCTCGCGCATCAGCTCGACCTTCGGCATGCGCATGCACCCGGTGCACAACACCTGGATGGGCCACAAGGGCGTCGACTATGCCGCCCCAACCGGAACCCCCATCCACTCCACCGCCGACGGCACCGTGTCGTTCGCCGGGCATCAGCGCGGCTATGGCAACGTGGTCATCATCGAACACTTCGGCAAATATTCCACGGTGTATGCGCACCAGAGCCGCATCGCGCCCGGCATCAAGAAGGGCACCAAGGTCGCGCAGGGCCAGCTGATCGGCTACGTAGGATCCACCGGCTGGGCCACCGGGCCCCACCTGCACTACGAATTCCGCATCGACAACCGGCCGGTCAATCCGCTGGCTGCCGATCTTCCGGTGTCGCGTCCGCTCGAAGCCGCCGAGGCTGCCAAGTTCAAGGCCGCCGTGCTGCCTTACAAGCAGCAGATCGCCCTGCTGACCGAATTCCAGCAGACGCTGCCCGAAGCCACGACCAACGTGGCTAGCCGCTGATACGAGCCGAACTCGAATGGCACCGACCGGCGGCCGGCATGCGTCTTTGCCTGGCCGCCTTTTCATTGGGCTGATGTCAGGCACCAGCATGGATGGCGCCGATGGCGTATTGGTACGTCTGGGCGGCGAGCAGGCCCCGCAAGTCCTGGCGACTGCCGCGCTGCCCATGCCCGGCCAGTTGCGCGATGAGTTCCTGGCGCTTAACCACAGCGGCGCCGATGAGCTGCACCGCGCGTCGATGGCCTCGCGGTCGCTGGCGCAGCTGTATGCCGACACCGTGCAATCGCTGCTCGACCAGGCCAGCCTGCAAGCCAGCGCCATCAGCGCGATAGGCGCGCATGGGCAAACCGTGCGCCACCGGCCCGACCTCGGCTATACCGTGCAATTGAACGCGCCGGCGCTGCTTGCCGAATTGACGGGCATCGACGTGGTGGCCGACTTCCGCAGCCGTGATGTAGCAGCCGGTGGCCAAGGCGCGCCCCTGGTGCCGCCGTTCCACGCGGCGGTGTTCCAGGCCGCACACGACCGGGCCGTGCTGAATCTGGGAGGCATAGCCAACCTGACCTTGCTGTCGCCGGGTAAACCGCCGCGCGGGTTCGACACCGGGCCTGCCAACGTGCTGCTCGATCTCTGGTGCCAGCGTCACACCGGCCGGGCATATGACGATGGAGGCGCCTGGGCGGCCACGGGCACGGTTGAACAGGGCTTGCTCGACCACCTGCTGGCCAGCGAACCCTGGCTTGCGATGCCGCCGCCCAAATCCACCGGCCGTGATCTGTTCCACGCGGACTGGCTGGATCAACGCCTGCAAAGCTATCAGGGTCCGCCGGTTGCGCCTGCAGACATACAGGCCACACTGCAACGCTTCACGGCCTGCACCGTGGCTGACGCGCTCGAGCACGCCGCACCCGGCACGCAAGATGTGCTGGTTTGTGGCGGGGGCGCGCGCAACGCGGGCTTGATGAGCGAGTTGAGCGTGTGCCTGCGGCGGCCGACACGCCCCACAGACGCCGAAGGCGTACCGGCGCAATGGGTCGAGGCGCTCGCCTTCGCCTGGCTGGCGCAGTCGTTTCTTGACAGGACACCGGCCGGCGTGCCCGCTGTCACCGGCGCAAGCGGGCCACGTGTGCTGGGCGCGCTCTATCCGGCGTGATCCGTGGCAGCGTGAGCGCCGCGCAATGCGCTCGGCGGCCAGCCAAACGGCGGAAAGGCAGTTTATGTCGAGAGCCCTGCGCCGCGCGGGAGTCGGGCAGCAATGCCTTCGAAGAGGCAGTAATGGGTTCGACGGGCAGTGGGTGAAAGCGCGGCCCTGCGGCCGCGCCTGGGACCAGGCCTCAACGGCGCTGCCGGTGAATGGCAGCGCGCACGCGGATTTATTCAGCGCACGCATACCCGCTGACGCAGGCATGCGAGGCGGCCGACATTACACCGAGAACGACGAGCCGCAGCCGCAGGTGGTGCTGGCGTTAGGGTTGCGAATGACGAACTGCGCGCCTTCAAGGTCTTCTTTGTAGTCGATTTCGGCGCCAACCAAATACTGGAAGCTCATCGGATCGACCAGCAGCTGCACACCGTTCTTGTCGAGCACGGTGTCGTCATCGTTGACGGCTTCATCGAAGGTGAAGCCATACTGGAAACCCGAGCAGCCCCCGCCTTGCACAAACACGCGGAGCTTGAGTTCGGGGTTGCCTTCTTCGACCAGCAGGTCCTTGACCTTGGCGGCGGCGGAATCGGTGAAGACCAGCGGCGACGGGGGCGCCTGAAGGTCGACAGTTTCGGTGACTGCATTCATGGTAGAACTCCTGGCCGCGAACGGCCGTATCGGGCAGGCGGCAACGCCGCCATCTATGGTTTGACTATAGCGCAGACGGGGCGCGGATCAAAATTCCAGCGTCAGGTTGCGCGAGGCGCGAACAGTGCTGCCTTCCAGCACGCTGATCGTCACCGTTTCGGGGACAAATCCCTCGGGCAATTCCAGCACCCCTTCGCTGCGTTGGTACTGGTCGAAATGCAGGGCCAGCGGCCCGCCGCCTGCTGCGGGCACCGCACCAGGATCGGCCGGCGTATCGGCCCTGAGCTGCATGGGGACCAGGTCGACAGAGACTGTCTCGCCCTTTAGCACCCCTGCAGCCTGAAAACGCAGCATCCCGGTGAAGGGCGTGTCGTTTCGGCCGCTGCGCATCAGCAGCACGCGGTACTTCAGCCCCCGCCCTTCCCGCAGGATTTCTGCGCCGCGAATGTCGACGGCACCTTCCGGGCCCGGCGGCAGCAACTGCTCGAAAAACGCCAGCCGATCGCGGACGCGGCCCAGCTCGGCTTGCGATGCGCGCAGCTGGCTTTCCAGCTCTTTGCGGGCGGCCCGCTCCACGGCGATTTCACCGTCGGCCGTGTCGAGCTGGGCACGCAGGAAGCGGGTTTCCGCCTGGCTTTGCCGCAACGCGGCATCCTGAGCAGCCATCTGCCCGGGGGTAATGACCACGGCCTCGCCAGCCACGACCGAGTGCCGTGCATATTCGTAGCCGCCGGCCACGCCCAATGCGGCGCCCAGAAGCAGCGTGCACAGCGGGGCCAGCCACCGCCATAACGAGCGCTTGCCCGCGGAAACCGCGGGTTCGGCGGGAAGCGGCATCACAACCTCCAGGCCGGCCTCGAGCCCGAGCCGGCAGGGCCTGCGTCAGGGAAGGATGGCAACTTGATCCAGCCCGGCGGCTTCCGGCAGACCGAACATCAGATTCATGTTCTGCACGGCCTGGCCCGACGCGCCTTTGACCAGGTTGTCTTGCACGACCAGCACGACCAGCAAGCCAGCGCCTTCGGGACGATGCACCGCGATGCGCAAGTTGTTCGAAGCGCGCACCGAGCGGGTTTCGGGCAGGCTGCCGGCAGGCATGACGTCGACAAACGGCTCGTCGGCATAGCGCTTTTCATAAAGCGCCTGGAAGTCCGTGTCCATGGCTTCGGGGCGGATGCGCGCGTACAGCGTCGAATACATGCCGCGTATCATGGGTACCAGGTGCGGCACGAAAGTCAGGCCCACCTTGCCACCCGCCAGCTTTTCCAGCTGTTCCGTGATTTCCGGATGGTGGCGGTGACCCGCCACGCCGTACGCCTTGAAGTTGTCGCTGGCTTCGGAGAACAAGGAGCCCACTTCAGCCTTGCGGCCCGCCCCCGATACACCCGACTTGCAATCGGCGATGAGCGTGTGGGTGTCGACCAGCGTCGCACCATTTTCAAGCACGGGCGCAAGGCCGAGCAGCACCGTGGTGGGGTAGCAGCCCGGATTGCCGACGACGCGCGCCTTGGACACGGCCTCGCGGTTCAACTCGACCAGGCCATACGCCGATTCGGCCAGCACGTCGGGGCACGAGTGGGGCATTTTGTACCAGCGTTCGAACGCGACCGTGTCCTGCAGGCGGAAATCGGCGGCCAGATCGATGATGCGGGTGCCCGCGGCCAGCAGCTCCTGGGCTTGCGCCATGGCCACGCCATGCGGGGTGGCGAAGAACACCACGTCGCAGTCGGCCAGGTTGGCCTTTTCGGGGGTGGAAAATGCCAGCTTCACGCGCCCACGCAGATTGGGATACATGTCAGCGACCGGCATGCCGTCTTCTTTGCGGGACGTGATGGCGGTGAGCTCTACGTGCGGATGCTGCGAGAGCAGGCGCAGCAGTTCGACGCCGGTATAGCCGGTGCCGCCGACAATGCCGACCTTGATGCGGGAATTCGATGCGTGGGCCATAGTGGGTGCTTCCGTGGGACGAAAAATAATTGTATCGCTAGCGCGCGGCGTCTTGATGAGAAGACCCGCCCGTAAACAAAAAGGCCGCTTTCGCGGCCTTTTTGCAGGACATTAGCGCTTGCTGAACTGCTTGCGCCGACGGGCCTTGCGGAAGCCGACCTTCTTACGTTCGACTTCACGGGCATCGCGAGTGACAAAGCCGGCCTGCGACAGCGCGGGCTTGAGCGCCGCGTCGTAGTCGATCAGGGCGCGGGTGATGCCGTGGCGCACGGCACCAGCCTGGCCGGTTTCGCCGCCACCGTGAACGTTGACCTTGATGTCGAACGATTCGAGGTGGCCGGTGAGTTCCAGCGGCTGGCGCACGATCATGCGGCCAGTTTCGCGAGCGAAGAATTCGTCGACAGGCTTGCCGTTGACGATGATCTTGCCCGACCCTTTCTTGATGAAAACACGAGCCACCGAGGTTTTGCGACGGCCGGTTCCGTAGTTCCAGTTACCGATCATGGCGTTTCCTTAGATATCCAGCGGCTTGGGCTGCTGAGCGGTGTGCGGGTGCTCGGCACCGGCGTACACCTTGAGTTTCTTGATCATGGCGTAGCCCAGCGGACCCTTGGGCAGCATGCCCTTGACAGCCTTCTGGATGGCGCGGCCGGGAAAACGCTGCTGCATTTTCTCGAAGTTCGTTTCACGGATGCCGCCGGGGTAGGTGGTGTGGCGGAAGTACTTCTTGTCTTGCGCCTTGTTACCCGTTACGACGATATCAGCGGCGTTGATGATGACGATGTAATCGCCAGTGTCAACGTGCGGCGTGAATTCGGGTTTGTGCTTACCGCGCAGACGGCGTGCGACTTCGCTGGCCACACGACCGAGGACTTTGCCCTTGGCGTCGATCACAAACCAGTCACGCTGGACTTCATGCGGCTTGGCCACAAAGGTCTTCATGATGGTTCCTAGTAGAAAATTTTTCTTGCCCGAAAAGCCAGACAAGAGTTTTTCCCTGAATTCGGTGTGCTTTGGAGATATCCGCCGCTGGCCTAAGCGTTATTACCCGCCCGTGCTGTGAACCGGAATAAGGGAAAGCTGACTATTCTAGCACGACTGCTCAAATATTGGGCAGGGCAATGGTGACCCGAATCGCCGTTCGGGCTCCGGCAGGCGGGGCGGCGCGTTGGGCGGGGGCAGCCCGCGGCAGCAGCCAAGGGCGCCTGGATGCGCCTGAGCCCGGCGCATGTGCTCCGCCCCGCCTGCCCGGAACACGAACCGCCTGGATACAAAACCCGGGTCGGCCTGCACGCCTGGCCGGCCATGAAAACGACGACGAAAATGAAAACGGGGCGAGCATATCGCCCGCCCCGCTCACCGACTATCGGCCTGCCCGACCCGGCAGGCCGCCGCCAGTTACTTGTTGGCGGTCATTGCCACGCCAAGGTATTGGTCGTACGAGCCTTCCGCCAGGCGGAACCAAGGCACCACGCTGTCACGGAAGCCCATGTAGTTGTCGTACAGCGCCTTGAACTTCGGATCTTTGTCCGAAAACTCTTTGTACACGGTCTGGGCCGCGGCATATGAAGCGTCCATCACCGAACGGGGGAACGGCCGCAGCTCGGCGCCCGCTGCAATCAGCTTGCGGAGCGCGCCGGGGTTGACCGCGTCGTAGCGCGACGTCATGGCCACATGGGCGACTCGGCTGGCAGCTTCGACAATGGCCTGGTACGACTTCGGCAGCCCGCTCCAGGCGCCTTCGTTCAGGTACAGCGACACCTGCGGGCCGCCTTCCCACCAGCCCGGGTAGTAGTAATACTTGGCCACCTTGTTGAAGCCCAGCTTTTCATCGTCGTACGGGCCGACGAACTCTACCGCGTCGAGCGTGCCTTTTTCGAGCGACGGGTACACGTCGCCGCCGGCGAGCTGCTGGGGCACGACGCCAAGGCGCGACAGCACTTCGCCTGCGAAGCCGGCCGTACGCATCTTCAGGCCCTTCAAGTCGTCAACCGACTTGATTTCCTTGCGGTACCACCCGCCCATCTGGACGCCCGTGTTGCCCATGGGGAAATTGATGATCTTGTGCGGCGCGAACATCTCGCGCGTCAGCTTCATGCCATCGCCGTCGAACATCCAGGCATTCATCTGGCGGGCGTTCAGGCCGAAAGGCACCGCTGCGTCGAAGCAGAACGCGGGGTTCTTGCCATAGTAGTAGTAGGAAACCGTGTGGCCGCATTCGATCGTATTGTTGGACACCGCGTCCATGACCTGCAGCGCCGGAACGATTTCGCCGCCCGGAAAGTGGCGGATATTGAATTTGCCGCCCGTGGCTTCGTTGACGAACTTGCAGAAGATTTCACCGGTGCCATACAGCGTATCGAGGCTGCGGGGAAAGCTGGACGCCATGCGCCAGTTCAGCGTGGGGGCATCTTGGGCGAAGACCGGCGCGGCAACCGCGGCGCTACCCGCGACGGCGCCCAGGCCGGCTTTTTTCAGAAAGGAACGACGTTGCATATTGGTTGGCTCCTCGTGGCAACTCGGTATGGGATATCGCTGGCGATACCTGGCGGATATTACACGTTGTTAAAAGTCCGCTCTATGGTGATTACGCTGTAAATCAGGCCCCTGCAATCGCCATCTGCTCGATCAGGATGGAACCGGTCCGCTTGGTACCGCGGGCGATCGTGTCGGCCCCCACGGCGACGATCTGGCGGAACATGTCGGCCAGATTGCCCGCGATGGTGACTTCCTGCACGGCATGCTGGATTTGTCCGTTTTCGACCCAATAGCCGAACGCTCCGCGCGAATAGTCGCCGGTGACGTAATTGACGCCCTGGCCGATGAGCTCGGTGACCAGAAAGCCCGTTCCCAGCTTGCGCAGCATGGCCTCGAAATCATCGTCGGGGCTGGTGAGACGGGATGCCAGCGTCAGGTTGTGCGACCCGCCCGCGTTGCCCGTGGTGACCATGCCCAGCTTGCGCGCGGTGTAGCACGACAGAAAATAGCCTTCGAGCACGCCGCCGGAGACCACGCTGCGGGCCTGGGTGCGCACGCCTTCGTCGTCAAACGGCGAACTGCCCATGGCCCCAGGCACGTGAGGATCTTCGGTTACGTCGATGTGCTCGGGGAAGATCGGCTTGCCCAGGGCGTCGACCAGGAAGCTGGCCTTGCGGTACAGCGCGCCCCCGCTGGTGGCCTGCGTCAGGGCGCCCAGCAGGCCCAGGGCCAGCGGCGCCTCGAACAGCACTGGAAATTTCCCGGTGCGTATGCGACGGGCGGACAATCGCGAGAGCGTGCGTTCGGCTGCGTATCGGCCCACCGCTTCGGGTTCGGCCAGGCGAGCCGGGTCGCGATCGGATGTATACCAATAGTCGCGCTGCATATGGTTGCCGCGCCCGGCGATGGGCGCCACCGAAAGGCTGTGCCGGGAATAGGGGTACCCGCCCAGGAAGCCGCGCGTATTGCCCATGACAAACTGGCCTTCGTACGTACCGACCGTTGCGCCATCCGTATTGGTAATGCGGCCATCGACCGCACGGGCGGCCCGTTCGGCGCGCAACGCGAGCTCGGCCGCCTGCTCGGTGCTGACCGGCCAGGCGTAGTGCAGCGCCAGGTCGGGGATATCGGTAGCCAGCTGGTCGGCGTCGGGTAGCCCGGCGGCAGGATCGGCCGCGGTATGGCGGGCGATGTGCCAGGCTGCCTCGACGGTCTGCTTCAGCGCAGCCTCGGAAAAATCCGAAGTCGAGGCGGAACCGCGGCTGTTGCCGGCGTAGACAGTCAGATCCAGGGAGCGGTCGCGGGTTTGTTCGACGGTCTCGATGTCGTTTTTTCGCACGGATACCGACAGACCAAGGCTTTCGGACACCTCGGCGACGGCGTCGCTGGCGCCGATACGGCGCGCATGCGCAAGGACTTGTTCGACTAATTCGCTGAAGCGCGCGTGGTTGGCGGCCAGCGGAAGTGAGGAGGCGGGAGTATTGACCATTGCAGTCCAATGTACAGAGACGGTTATCATAGCCAAGTCTGTGTCCACGCTGTTCCCATGACTTCCCCTATTCCTGATCCGGCCGAGGCCGATGTTGACGACAACGGCTACGACCGCCCCAGCAAATCGCAGATCAAGCGCGAAATGCACGCCCTGCTCGACCTGGGCAAGCAGCTCATCGAGCTGCCGGCCGACCGTCTGAAGCAGTTGCCGCTGGCCGAACGGCTCTATGAAGCCATACGGCTGGCGCAACGGACCACCAGCCGCGAAGGGCTGCGCAGGCAGACCCACTTCGTGGGCAAGCTGATGCGCGACGCGCCGGCCGACGAAATTCGGGCCCAGCTCGACGCCTGGCAGAACGGCTCGCGCGAAGAAACGGCCGCCATGCACCGGCTGGAAGCCCTGCGCGACCGGCTGCTGGTCGATGACGAGGCGCTGACCGAGCTGCTCAACACCTACCCTGGCGCCGACGTACAGCAATTGCGGGCAACCATCCGCGCTGCGCGCAAAGAGGCGCAGCACAATGCCGCCCTGCAGCCGGGCCAGGACCCGCAGCGCAAGCACTATCGCGCGCTCTTCCAGGCACTGAAGGCGCTGGCCGCCTGAGCTCCTTTTTCTTCCTACCGCTTATTTTCCAGTTCCCGACATGAGCACCCATTCCGCCCTGCTCGACGGCATCGAGATCGAAACCGCCCCCAATCCCACGCACGCCGTCATCTGGTTGCACGGGCTGGGCGCCGATGGCAACGACTTTGCGCCCATCGTGCCGGAACTGGGCCTGGGCAGCCAGCCCGCGGTGCGCTTCGTGTTTCCGCACGCACCCGTCCAGCCTGTGACCATCAATGGTGGCATGGCCATGCGCTCGTGGTATGACATTCTTGTCACTGACCTGGTGCGCCAGGAAGACGCCGCCGGCATCCGGCAGTCGGAAGCGGCGGTGCGTGCGCTGATCGAGCGCGAAAACGCCCGCGGCATTCCCACCTCACGCATTGTGTTGGCCGGATTCTCTCAGGGATGCGCCATGACCCTGCACACGGGCCTGCGCTTGCCGGAAAAACTGGCCGGCATGATCGGCCTGTCGGGATATCTGCCGTTGATCGACCTGGCTGCCGCAGAGCGCCAGGCCGCCAACGCAGCCACGCCCATATTCCTGGCGCACGGCACCCACGATCCCGTGGTGGCTCTGGCGCGTGCGGAAGCGTCGCGTGAGCAGCTACAGGCCCTGGGCCACGACGTTCGCTGGCACACCTACCCAATGCCGCATTCGGTGTGCGCACCGGAAATTTCCGACATCGCCGCATTCTTGCGGGAAGTGCTGACGGCCTGAGGGCGCGCACGGCGTGGTCCGCCGCGCCCGCCCGTCCGCCATGCCGGGGGCATCGGCGCAACCCGCGCCTTTCAGCGGTCTGGGACCTGCCCCCGGCCGGCTTTGCCGCAGAGACGTCCCGACCGGACCCCGCCCAGCCCGTGCCATGAGCCGGCGGCCGCTAACCCTGGCCCGCCAGCGGCAGCCACACCCGCCGCATGGTGGGGTCTTCGGCATCCGGGTCATTAGTGAAGCCCAGCCGCGTCATGAGCGTGAGCATGGGGCGATTGCTCGCCAGCACCAGTCCGTCGATGTATTCGAGCCCCTGCTCGCGCGCGGCGTCGATGAGGGCTTCCATCAGTTGGCCGCCGAGCCGGCGCCGCTGCCAATCGTCGCCGATCACCAATGCGTACTCGGCGCCCCGGCCGTCTGCGTTGCGCAGGTAGTGAGCGAAGCCAATGATGACCTCGCGCGGGTGGCCCCGGTTCAGGGGATTGGGCACCTGGGTTGTCGCCACCAGCGCCAGTTCGCGGTGGTAGTCGATCTGCGTATAGCGCGCCACCATGCGCGGCGTCAGTTCGCGCATCATCGACACGAAGCGCATGTAGCGCGACTGTTCGGACAAGCCCCGGATGAATTCCTGAAGCGTCTGTCCGTCTTCGGGGCGTATGGGGCGGATGACCCATTCGGTGCCATCGTCGAATTGACGGGTTCGCACCAGCCGCGACGGATACGGATGGATGGCCATGTGCGGATAGCCGCTGGCCCGGGGCGTCGCACACCCCGGCTGGGCACACAGCGTGATGCGCAGCCCGCCCGCGCGAAGTTGAGTTTCACCAGCGTAGAGCGGGTCGATGTCGAGCGATTCGATGTCGGGCAGTTCGGACACCAGCTCTGACACCTGCACCAATGCCTGCTGCACGGCCTCGGTGGCGGCGCCCGTGATCTGCGGGGCCAGCACGCGGCGCCAGGCGCGGCTGCGTTCGATCAACTGGCGCGCCAGGAAGCCATTGAGCGGGGGAAGATCCATACCTCGATCGGTGCCGCTGGCCAGCACGGCATCGGGCCCGCCCGCACCGAACTGTATGACGGGCCCGAAGCGCGGATCGCGGCGCACGCGGATGGCCATGGGCCGCGATTCGGGCTCGCCAGGCAGCACACCGGGCGGCACATCGCGCAGGGGGACCTCGAATACCTGGAGCAGGTCGCGGCATTCGGTCGCAGAGAGGTCCAGCCGGCCCTGGCCCCGCGCCTTTTCGAGTATGCCGCGTGCCGCGGCGATGTCGGGCAGCCGGTTGGGCGGCTCGGGGGGCAGCGCCTGCAGCAGCAGTTGCTGGTTGTAGTAATGCGTGGCGAGCACGCCAAAGGCATCGGCGGCGGATTCGGGCGTGCGGAACGCGGGGGTACCGGCGTCGTCGAGCATCCGGCGCAGGGGCCGCATGCCGGCGTCGCCCATGAAGCAGGTGACTACCGGCTTGGATGCCTTGGGGGCAATCTGGGCGAGCTGGCGCGCCACGCCCGTCATGTCGGCCAGTGCGTCGGGCGCCAGCAGCACCAACACGCCGTCGACGCCGCTGTCGTTGATCAGGCAGTCGAGCGTCGACTGGATGCGCGCAGCCGTGAGCGGCAGGTAGGTGATGACAGGATTGTGCGTGGAGGCGTCGGGCTCGAGCTGTTCTGACAGCGCGCGCCGCGTGGCGGGGGTGAGTTCGGCCTTCAGGACCGCGGCGTCCGGGCCGATGAGATCCAGCGCAAGCTGGGGCGGGCCGCTGCCGTTGGACAACAGCGCCACGCGTCTGCCTCTAGGGCGGCGCGCATAGCCCAGCACTTTGACGGCCGAGAACAACTGAACAAAATACCGCACGCGCACGGCCCCCGCGCGGCGCAGCGCGGCATCGAGCGTGGCGTCGCTGCCGGGCTCACCATCGCGGCCCGCCTTGAGCACGATGACCGGTTTGACGCTGGCCGCCGCGCGCAACGCGCTCATGAATTCTCGCGCCGTGCCGGGCTCTTCGAGATAGAGCACGATGCTGTCGGTACGAGGGTCGCTCGCCAGGTAGTCGAGCACCTGCGCCAGGTCGACCGCCGCCTCATCGCCGAGCGACACCGCCGTGGAAAAGCCGATGTGCACATCCTCGGCCCAGTCCATGACGGCGGCCGTGATGGACCGTGATTGCGCCACCAGCGCCACGCGGCCGGCGCGCGCCAGCGCAGGATGCTGGCTGAGGTTCAAGCCGGCGTGCGGCCGTTGCGCGCCAAAGGCCCGCGGCCCCAGCAGCGCACACTGGTTTTCATGCGCCCATGCGCGGCACAAGGCCAAAGTGCCCCCGGGATAGGGATCGGGCAATTCGTGCGGCAGAACGATGGCGGCGTGAGGCCGCAACGGCGCAAGGCGGCGGAGCGTCTCGGGCAGGACGGCAGGCGACACGCATACGATGGCAAGGTCGGGCCGCTGGCCATGGGACAGCCCCTGGCATGCCGCGGGGAAATCAGGGGCCACGCCCGTCGCCGCGTCGATGCGCGTGGTGCGAGACCGCAACGCGGCGGGCAGGGCCTCGGCCACCGGCAGGGGCCTATCGGCCACGATGAGCAGCGATCGGGGCTCGAATAACGGAGCAAGAGCGTGTCGCAGCATGGGGAGGTCGGGCGCTACTCTAAAATAGACCCATCGTAACAAGACCCGCACCCGGCCGCCATGACGGTTCGCGGTGCTTTCCCGCTATCCTGCGCGGCTTGCCGCGGCCTTTACTGCCTTTATGACTGCCACTCCCGCCACCATCCGTACCCGCTTCGCGCCTTCGCCCACCGGCTTCCTGCATTTGGGCGGCGCACGCACCGCTGTTTGCGTGGGCCTACGCCCGCCATCATCAGGGCGTGTTCGTGCTGCGCATCGAAGACACCGATGTCGAGCGCTCCACGCCCGAAGCGGTACAGGCCATCCTGGACAGCATGGACTGGCTGGGCATGCAGCCCGACGAAGGGCCGTTCTACCAGATGCAGCGCATGGACCGTTATCGCGAGGTCATCGCCCAGATGCTGCGCGATGGCACCGCCTACCATTGCTACAGCTCGCCCGAGGAAGTCGAGGCGATGCGCGAGGCCGCCCGCGCCCGCGGACTGAAGCCGCGCTACGACGGCACCTGGCGGCCCGAGCCCGGCAAGACCCTGCCGCCCGTGCCGGAAGGCCGCCAACCGGTGGTGCGCTTCAAGAATCCGCAGGAAGGCGCCACGGGCTGGAACGACATGGTCAAGGGTCCCATCAGCTTCGACAATTCCGAGCTCGATGACCTGATCATCGCCCGCCCCGACGGCACGCCCACCTACAACTTCTGTGTCGTTGTCGACGACTGGGACATGGGCATCACGCATGTGTTGCGCGGCGATGACCATGTCAACAACACGCCGCGCCAGATCAACATCCTGCGCGCGCTGGGCGCGACCCTGCCTGAATACGGCCACGTGCCGATGATTCTGGGCCCGGATGGCGAAAAACTGTCCAAGCGGCACGGGGCGGTCAACGTCATGGAATACGACGCGCAAGGCTATCTTCCCGAGGCCATGGTGAATTACCTGGCGCGGCTGGGCTGGAGCCACGGCGACGACGAACTGTTCACGCGCGATCAGCTGGTGCAATGGTTCGACACGCGCCACTTGTCGAAGTCGGCCTCGCAGTGGGACCCCAAAAAGCTGAATTGGGTGAACGCCCACTACATCAAGCAGATGGACAACGCCGAACTGGCGTCACGCGTGTCACCGCGCATCGAGCGGCGCGGCGGCAATCCGGACGCCGTGGACCTGCCCACTGCCATGGGTCTGCTGAAAGATCGCGCTGAAACGCTGGAACAACTGGCCGATGCGGCACTGCTGTTCTGCAAACCGTACCAGCCCGCTCCGGCGGAATTGGCCGAGCAGCACCTGACGCCGGCGGCTCGCGAGGCGCTGGCTGATTTTGCGCAGCGCGCCCAAGGATCCGACTGGTCGCGCGAAGCCGTTTCCGCCTTGATCAAGGCGGTGCTGGCCGATCGCGGACTCAAGATGCCGCAGTTGGCGATCCCCTTGCGCGTGGCGGTCGTGGGCCAGACCCAGACGCCCGCGGTGGACGCCGTCTTGGCACTGATAGGCAAAGACGCGGTCCTGCAACGGCTGGGCGCGATATAACGGATGCGCCGTCAGGCGCGGACGCTGGACCGGCGGCGGCATCCGGCGCCGAGCCAGGCAGGCCCTCGCTGCAGTGCCCTGCCGGCCCGTCGCGCGCCGGCCGCCCCCGCAGGCTAGGCCACGGACGCCCGCAGCCGGCGGCGCAAGGCCCATGCGAAGCCGAAGCCCACCACCGGCAGCAAGAGAGCCGCTGTACCGAACAATACCGCTGCGCCGGCCGCATCCACCACGACGCCGGCCAGCGCCACGCCCACCGCCTGCCCCAGGAAGAGCGACGAGGCGAACCAGGCCACCGCCGTACCGCGCGCGCTGGGCACCATCTGGGTGGCATGGGTCTGCAAGGTGGCGTGCAACAGGTAGTAGCCCAGGCCGGCAGCCATGCTGGCAGCCATCGCCCACATCCAGCCCGGCCCCAGCAGATAGCCCAGGAACGCGCTGCTGAGCATCAGGCCGCCGGCAATGGCCAACCCTCGTTCGCCGAGCCGGCGCAACACCGGCGCGGCCACCACCGTATAGAGCAGGCCGCCCAACGCGTATACCGACGCCACGGCGCCAGCCGCCGTCAGCGTAAGCCCGAATCGCGTGTGCAGATAGGCCGGCACGAAGGCCAGCGCGCCGAATACAAGCAATGCCTCGACAAATACAATGGCCAGCACCACGCGCGCCCAGGGCACGCTGAGCACCGTGCGCGCCTGCGCGCTGAAGCCCTGCCGAGGCGCCGCACTGGCCGGCGCGGGCAAGTGCGTCGCCTGGCGTCGCACTTCGCGCCATAGCAGCAGGCCTACCGCCAGATAGCCGGCCACCATGGTGGCGAACGCCCAGCGCCAGCCAATCGTATCGGTGAACCAGCCGCCCACCAGTTGCCCGGCCGCCATGCCAAGAATCGTTCCGGTAAGAAAACGCGCCAGCGTGGCCTGCCTTTGCTCGTAGGGCACGTTGTCGCCGATCCAGGCCATGGCCAGGGGTACGATGCCCGCCCCTGCCGCGCCCGACAGGGCGCGGCACAGCACCAGCATGTCCAGCGAAGTGGCCATCACCGCACCCGCGCTGCCGATGGCGCAAGCGAAGGTGGCAACCGCAACCATGCGGTACTTGCCATAGCGGTCGCCCACCGGGCCGAAGAACATCTGCAGCAGCCCGTAGGCTACCGCGAACGCCGTGACCGTTGCGGCAGCCTGGCCGGTAGAAGTGCCGAATTCCGTGGCCAGCCGGGGCAGCATGGGATCGCAGATGCGAAACGCGCAGGCGCTGACGAATGCGGCCAGCGCGAGCAATACGATGGCACGGTTGTGTGAACTGGCGGGCGGCATCGGCGGGCCGTCAGTCGGGCAGGCGATAGCCGGCGGGCATGCGCCGCGCGGTGATTACCTGCCCCCCATTCCGCAACTCCCGCAGCGAGAGCCGGTTGCCGTCGATTTTTTCAAGCCGATAGCGGTTCTGATAGATGGGATCGGTGGCATCCACGGGCTCGCCGTTGGATCGTACGGTATGCAGCGTGAGAATGCCGTCGGCCAGCTGCCAGCAGCCCGATTCGCGCAGGCCGGGGCGTATGCGCTTGCCGATCTTGAGCTGGGTGGTGTAGTTCATCGATCCATCGGCGGCCAGCGCGATCAGCGCGCTGAATTCGCCGGCCACGCCGCGCGGACGAGTATTCGACAGCCACACGCCCGCCAGACGGCTGCCCGATTCGGCAGGCTGGCACACCATCGCAGGCGGCGCTGCCGGCGCCGGTAGCCCGGCTGCCGGGGCCTCGGGCGTCTTGCGCGCCGCACAACCCGCCAGAACCAACGCCACGCTTACGGCGGCGCAGCGGCGAAACCACAACTGAATATTCATGAACATCCTCGAAACCACTCGCGCCAGTCGCGCGACAAGCACTCAGGTTGGCATGTGCGCGTGCAGGTGCGACTCTAATGATGGCGCAGCGACGATGCAATCACACAACCCGGCAGTTGGTGTGTAAGTGCAACACTGCGCGGCCCGGCCGCGACAGGCAAGCCTGCATGTGTGCCGCAATCGAGCGAGAAAAGACGGATTGGCCGCCACGCCGCCGGTTCACGCGGCGTCCAGGGGCAGCCGCACATCGTGCTTGAGCTCGCGCAGCGCCACAATGGTGCGCGTTTGCCGGATCCCCGGCAGGTTGAACAAGAACCGGTGCAGGAAGCGGTCGTAGGCCTCCGGGCTTTCCACCAGAATTTTCAGCAAGAAGTCGGAGTCGCCCGTCACGGCGTAGCACTCGAGTATTTCGGGCGCATCGCGCACGGAACGTTCGAAATTCTCGACCGTGCTGGCCGAATGCCGTTCCAGGCTGATTTGCGCGAACATGCAGCCCTGCAAACCGACCTTGGTGCGGTCGACCTGGGCGCTGTAGCCCGTGATGACGCCCGCTGCCTCGAGCGCCTTGACCCGCCGCCACACCGGCGCCGCGGACAGGCCCACCTGTTCGGACAGCTGTTGGGCCGAGGCGCGGCCGTCGATCTGCAGCGCGCGCAGAATGCCGATATCGGTCTTGTCCATCGCTATTTCCTGCCAAACGAAATGTTCATTTCAAATTATAGGGATTACACGACCCAATAACGCAAAGATTCCCCTGGCGGGCGCAACTATCATGACTGGAGACAATAGGAGCGCCAGTATGGACGGCACCCCCGCGCCCGAGCCGGGCCTGGATCTGGACTATCGGTTGCAGGACAACCTGACCCGCACGCAAGGCCGAATCTTTCTGACCGGCACGCAGGCGCTGGTGCGCATGATGCTGACCCAGGCGCGCCTGGATCGCCAGCGCGGCCTGAATACGGCGGGGTTCGTGTCTGGATATCGCGGCTCGCCGCTCGGCGGCGTGGACATGGCCATGTGGAAGGCCAGTGCCGAGCTGGATGCGCACCGGATCACCTTCATACCCGGCATCAACGAGGACCTGGCCGCCACCGCGGTGATGGGCACACAGCAGGCGGGCGTGCGCGCCGACCGCAAAGTCGACGGCGTGTTTGCGCTGTGGTACGGCAAGGGCCCGGGCGTGGACCGCGCGGGCGACGCGCTGCATCATGGCCACGCCGCCGGCGCGTCGCGCCATGGCGGCGTGCTGGTCGTGGTGGGAGACGATCATACGGCGGTGTCCTCGTCGATTCCCCATGCGAGCGAAGCGTCGCTGATCGGATGGCAGATGCCCATCGTGCACCCGGCCTCCGTCGCCGAATACGAGGCGTTTGCGCTATGGGGATGGGCGCTGTCCCGCTATAGCGGCGCGTGGGTGGCGTTCAAGGCCATTTCGGAAACTGTGGAGACGGGTCAGGCCTGCATGCCCGCTCCGGCGGCGCATTTTGAAATGCCGCATGACCCCGACTTGCCCGCCGAGGCGCTGGAATACACGGCACGGGATTTCCTGACCCCCGCGATCGAACTGCGCATGCAGGCCCGGCTGCGCGCGGTGCGCGCATTCGCTCGCCGCCATTCGATCGACCGCCTGGTGTGCCCGGCGCCGCACGCCACGGTAGGCCTGGTGACGGTAGGCAAAGCCCATCTCGATACGCTGGAGGCCCTGACCCGGCTGGGAATCGACCCGCACGCTGCCCATACGCCGGTACGCGTCTATAAGCCCGGCCTGACCTGGCCGCTGGATGCCGCGCGCGTACTGGACTTCGCGCGCGGACTTGACCATGTGATGGTCATAGAAGAAAAAGGCGGCGTCGTTGAAAGCCAGATCAAGGACCTGCTGTACAACCTGCCGCGGCGCCCCACGGTGGTGGGCAAGACCGGGCTGGACGGAGAAACACTGATTGCATCGACCGGGCAGCTGCGGCCGTCGCTGCTGGCGGCGCCGCTGGCTTCCTGGCTGGCGCGCAGCGCGGGCCTGCGGGTGGCGGCGGACCCTGACACGCTGACTTGCCCGGCGCCGCTATCCAACGATGCCGATGGCATGCGCCGTCGCCCCTACTTCTGTTCGGGCTGTCCGCACAACAGCTCCACCAAGGTGCCCGAGGGCAGCCAGGCGCTGGCCGGGGTAGGCTGCCACTATATGGCGGCATGGATGGATCGCGAGACCGGAGGGCTGACCCAGATGGGCGGTGAAGGCGCCGATTGGGTCGGCCTGTCCCGCTATATAGAGATGCCGCACGTGTTCCAGAACATGGGCGAAGGCACGTATTACCACTCGGGATACCTGGCCATCCGGCAGGCCGTGGCGGCACGGGCCAATATCACCTACAAAATACTGTTCAACGATGCCGTGGCCATGACGGGGGGGCAGCCCGTCGATGGCCCGATCTCGGTGCCGCAGATCTGCCAGCAGTTGCGGGGGGAAAACGTGGCCCGCATCGTCATCACTACCGACGAACCCCAAAAATACGACGAGGTGCGGCTGCCGGACGGCGTCACCGTGCACCATCGCCGAGAACTCGACGCGCTGCAGCGGCAACTGCGAGAAACGCGCGGCGTGACCGTGCTCATCCATGACCAGACCTGCGCCGCCGAAAAGCGGCGCCGCCGCAAGAAGCAGCAGTTTCCTGATCCGCCGCGCCGCCTGTTCATCAACAGCGCTGTCTGCGAAGGCTGTGGAGATTGCGGAGTGCAATCGAACTGCCTGTCGATCGTGCCCCTGGAAACGCCGTACGGGCGCAAGCGCGCCATCGACCAGTCCAGCTGCAATAAAGATTATGCGTGCGCGGAGGGGTTCTGCCCCAGCTTCGTATCGGTAGAGGGCGGCGCGCTGCGCAAACGCGCATCGGGCGCGGGCCCGGCCTCGGCATGGCGAGAACATTTGCACACCGTGCCCATGCCCCCTGTGCGCACCTTCGACCAGCCGTATCGCATGCTGGTGGCCGGCATGGGCGGCACCGGCGTCATTACGGTCGGCGCCATCGTATCGATGGCGGCTCACCTGCAAGGCCTGTCGGCGGCGGTACTGGACCTGACAGGGCTGGCCCAGAAAGGCGGCACAGTGGTCAGCCATATCCGGCTGGCACCCGCCCACGCCGCCGACGGACCCGTGCGGCTCGACTGGCAGCAGGCCGACGCGGCCATTCTGTGCGACCCCGTGGCCGCGGTGGCCCCGGACGCGCTCGGCGCCTTGCGCCGCGGCCATACGCAGGTAACGGTCAACGCCTACGTCGCACCGGTTTCCGAATTCACGCGCAACCCGGATGCGGCCATGCGTCCCGAATCGCTGCTGGCGAAGATCCGCCATGCGGCCGGCGACTCCTGCACCGCCGCGCTGGACGCGCACCGTGCGGCGCAGGCGTTGTTCGGCGACAGCATCCTGTCCAACATGTTCATGCTGGGCCACGCCTGGCAGCGCGGCGCCGTTCCTCTGTCGCACACTGCGCTCACGCGGGCAATCGAGCTGAACGGGGTTGCTGTGCAGGCCAATCGCGACGCTTTCGAAGCGGGACGCCTGGCGGCGCACCGCCCGCAAGTGCTCGACACCGCGATGAAGCCCGCCGCGCAAGTGGTGCAGCTGCAGGTGCCGGAATCTTTCGAGCATGCCGTGGCGCGCCGGGTGCGCGACCTGACGGCCTACCAGAACGCCGCCTATGCAGACCGCTATCGTCAGCTGGTGGAGCGCGTGGCGCAGCGCGAACGCGAACTGGCCCCGGACGCCCGCAATCCGCGGCTGGCCATGGCCGTTGCCCGCAGCCTGTTCAAGCTCATGGCGTATAAAGACGAGTACGAGGTGGCCCGACTGTTCACTGATGCGACGTTCCACCAGCAACTGCAAGCCCAGTTCGAAGGTGATTATTCGTTGCGCTTTCACATGGCGCCGCCTTTTCTTGCCCGGCGGGATGCCCGCACCGGCGTCCCGCGCAAAGTCACGCTGGGTCCGGCGCTGCTGCCCGCCATGCGAGTACTGGCCGGCCTGAAGGGCCTGCGCGGAACCTGGCTGGATCCCTTCGGGCGCACTGCCGAACGCCGCCTCGAGCGAGCGCTTATCGAAGAATATCGCGGCACCGTGCATACGCTGCTCGCGCACCTGCACGCCGGCAATATCGGCCAGGCGGCTGCCATCGCCGCGCTGCCCGAGAAGGTGCGGGGTTTTGGGCACGTCAAGCTCGCCAGCGTAGCGCGCTACCAGGACGAACTGCGCCGGGCGCTGCGCGACTACACTACGCCGGCCTCTCAGACGATTTCAGCGCGCAAAACCGCATAAAACCGCCCCTGATAGCGACCACTACGCCGCATGCCACATCGGCCAGCTCGTTACATTCAAAAACAATTAATAGGGGAACTCACGGCGAGTTATCCTTGTTCACAATCCCCTTGATCACTAGAATTTGTATGCTGCGAGGGGTGTTACACTATATGTAGTGGTCGTAAGATCAGTCGGATTCAGTTCCGCCTGGCACAGCCGGGCGATCGCGCCGGCAAATAACAGACCCCCTCCCCCGATACATCAGCGCCGGCATGGGCCCCGCCCATGCCGCTTATTTACGCTAGTTCCACAGGAGCTTCCATGCAGACTTCGATCGCCTCTGTGACCCGGCCTACCGCCGTGCCGCCCTCTCAATCAGACGCCCCCGCCGACGCCAACGGCGGTCAATGGGCCAGCTACAACGTCATCCGGCGCAATGGCTCGGTGGTGGGTTTCGAGCCCAGCAAGATCGCCATTGCCATGACGAAGGCATTCCTCGCCGTCAATGGTGGCCAGGGCGCGGCCTCTGCCCGCGTGCGCGAGCTGGTCGGCAACCTGACCACGCAAGCAGTCAACGCCCTGGTGCGCAACCGCCCGGCGGGCGGCACCTTCCATATTGAAGACATCCAGGATCAGGTTGAACTGGCGCTGATGCGCTCGGGCGAGCACGACGTGGCGCGTGCCTACGTGCTGTACCGGGAAAAACGCTCGCAGGAGCGCGCTGCCGCAGCCGAGGTGCAGGACAAAGCCGCGCCGGCCGCCGCCCAGGAAAGCCACCTGAACGTGATCGACAACGGCGAGCGCCGCCCGCTCGACCTGGCCGCGCTGCGCGCCACCATTGAAGCGGCTGGCGAAGGCCTGACCGAATTCATCGACACAGAAGCCATCCTGAAGGAAACGGTGAAGAACCTGTACGACGGCATTCCTGTCGATGAGGTCTTCAAGTCGGCCATTCTGTCGGCGCGCGCGCTGGTCGAGAAAGACCCGGCATACAGCCAGGTGACGGCACGCCTCTTGCTGCACACGATCCGCAAAGAAGTGCTGGGCGAAGAAGTGTCGCAAGCGGGCATGGTTGCCCGCTACGCTGAGTACTTCCCCACCTTCATCCAGCGCGGCATCGAAGGCGGCTTGCTCGACCCCAAGCTGGCCGAGTACGACCTGGCCCGCGTGGCGGCTGCACTGGACGCGCGGCGCGACCTGCAATTCGGCTACCTGGGCCTGCAGACCCTGTACGACCGCTATTTCCTGCACATCCGCGGCACCCGCATCGAGCTGCCGCAAGTATTCTTCATGCGTGTCGCCATGGGTCTCGCCCTGCGCGAGGCCGACCGCGAAGCACGCGCCATCGAGTTCTACGAGATCCTGTCGTCGTTCGACTTCATGAGCTCGACGCCCACTCTGTTCAATTCGGGCACCCTGCATTCGCAATTGTCGTCGTGCTACCTGACCACGGTGTCCGATGACCTGGAAGGCATCTACGACGCCATCAAGGAAAACGCACTGCTGGCCAAGTACGCCGGCGGCCTGGGCAACGACTGGACGCCCGTGCGCGCTGCGCAGCCACATCAAGGGCACCAACGGCGAAAGCCAAGGCGTTGTGCCTTTCCTGAAGGTCGTCAACGACACCGCCGTGGCGGTGAACCAGGGCGGCAAGCGCAAGGGCGCGGTGTGCACGTACCTGGAAACGTGGCACCTCGACATCGAGGAATTCCTGGAGCTGCGCAAGAACACCGGCGACGAGCGCCGCCGCACGCACGACATGAACACGGCCAACTGGATTCCCGACCTGTTCATGAAGCGTGTCATGGAGAACGGCGAATGGACCTTGTTCTCGCCGTCCGACTGCCCCGACCTGCACGACAAGTATGGAAAGGCGTTCGAAGAAGCCTACGTGGGCTACGAAGCCAAGGTAGCCAGCGGCGAACTGAAGCTGTTCAAGAAAATGCCGGCCATCGCGTTGTGGCGCAAGATGCTGTCGATGCTGTTCGAAACCGGCCACCCCTGGATCACCTTCAAGGACCCGTGCAACATCCGCTCGCCGCAGCAGCACGTGGGCGTCGTGCACAGCTCGAACCTGTGCACCGAGATCACACTGAACACCAACGACTCTGAAATCGCGGTTTGCAATCTGGGGTCGGTGAACCTCGTCGCGCACATGAAGCCCGCCGCCGCCGGCGGTTTCGAACTCGACCACGACAAGCTCAAGCGCACGGTGGGCATCGCGATGCGCATGCTCGACAACGTCATCGACATCAATTACTACGCGGTCAAGAAAGCCAAAGACTCCAACGAACGCCATCGGCCGGTGGGCATGGGCATCATGGGTTTCCAGGACTGCCTGCAGATGATGCGCGTGCCTTATGCATCGCAATCCGCCGTCGAATTCGCCGATCGTTCGATGGAAGCCGTGTGCTATCACGCGTATTGGGCGTCGAGCGAACTCGCGCGCGAACGCGGCCGCTATCCTTCGTATGAAGGTTCGCTGTGGTCGCGTGGCATCTTGCCGCAGGACACGCTGGCAATGCTGCGTGAAGAACGCGGCGGCCACGTTGATGTCGACGAGTCGAGCACACTCGATTGGAATGCGTTGCGTGCGCGCATCAAAGAACATGGCATGCGCAACTCGAACTGCATCGCAATTGCCCCAACGGCGACGATTTCCAATATCATTGGCGTATCTGCGTGCATCGAACCTACTTTCCAGAACTTGTACGTCAAATCGAATCTCTCCGGCGAGTTCACGGTCGTAAACGAATACCTCGTTCGTGACCTGAAGAAACTCGGTCTCTGGGACGAAGTCATGGTCGCCGACCTCAAGTACTTCGACGGCAGCCTGTCCCGTATCGATCGCGTACCTTCCGAACTGCGCGAACTCTACGCCACCGCGTTCGAAGTCGAACCGCGTTGGCTGGTAGAGTGCGCATCGCGTCGCCAGAAGTGGATCGACCAGGCCCAGTCGCTCAACATCTACATGGCTGGCGCATCGGGCAAGAAACTCGACGACACCTACAAGCTTGCGTGGCAGCGTGGCCTGAAAACCACCTACTACCTGCGCACCTTGGGCGCCACCAGCGCCGAAAAATCCACGGGCCGCGGCGGCGAACTAAACGCCGTCAGCGCCGGCCAGACTGCCACGGCAGTCGCGGCGGCAGCCCCTGCTTTGCCGGAACCCGAAGTTCTCGGGGCGGTTTGCACCATGCGGCCGGGCGATCCCGGCTTCGAAGAGTGCGAAGCCTGCCAGTAATCACCACCGCCTCCGGAGAATTCATTCATGCTTAATTGGGAAGAAGACAAGCTCGCAGTACAACCGGCGCAATCGCCCGCCCCCGTGGCGGGCGGGCAGCCGGCTGCTGCCGCGCAACCCACACGTGCCGCCACCGGCGTATTCGGTGATGCGGCGCTGCCCACCCCGGCCGCGCCGCAGCAGGCCGGCGGCGACGCCGCCGCTCACCGCGTGAAGGTTGCCGACAAGCGCATCATCAACGGCAAGACCGACGTGAACCAGTTGGTGCCGTTCAAGTACAAGTGGGCCTGGGAAAAATACCTGGCCACCTGCGCCAACCACTGGATGCCGCAGGAAATCAACATGTCGCGCGACATCGCTCTCTGGAAGAACCCCAACGGGCTCACCGAAGACGAGCGACGCATCGTCAAGCGCAACCTGGGTTTCTTCGTCACCGCCGACTCGCTGGCGGCGAACAATATCGTGCTGGGCACCTACCGCCACATCACGGCGCCCGAATGCCGCCAGTTCCTGCTGCGCCAGGCCTTCGAAGAAGCCATCCACACGCACGCTTATCAGTACATCGTCGAAAGCCTCGACCTGGACGAAGCCGAGATCTTCAACGCTTATAACGAAGTCCCGTCCATACGCGCCAAAGACGAATTCCTGATTCCGTTCATCGACGCCATCGCCGACCCCAACTTCCAGACAGGCACACCCGAAGCCGACCAGACGCTGCTGAAGTCGCTGATCGTCTTCGCTTGCCTGATGGAAGGCTTGTTCTTCTATGTGGGGTTCACGCAGATACTGGCGCTGGGCCGCCAGAACAAGATGACCGGCGCCGCCGAGCAATACATGTACATCCTGCGCGATGAATCCATGCATTGCAATTTCGGTATCGACTTGATCAACACTATCAAGCTGGAAAACCCCCATCTGTGGACGCCCGAATTCCGCGAGGAAATCCGTGGCCTGTTCCAGAAGGCGGTAGAACTCGAATACGCTTACGCCGAAGACACGATGCCGCGCGGTGTACTGGGCCTGAACGCTCCCATGTTCAAGTCGTACCTGCGCTTCATCGCCAATCGCCGTTGCCAGCAAATTGGGATAGAACCGCTGTATCCGCAGGAAGAAAACCCCTTCCCCTGGATGGCGGAAATGATCGATCTTAAAAAGGAACGCAACTTTTTCGAAACACGCGTGATCGAATACCAAACCGGCGGTACGTTGAGCTGGGAATGATGCGCATCGGTCGTCGTGCCGGTTGGCTTGCACGACGACAAGATGCCGACTCCGTCGGCCTCGGTATTCGAATACGCAGTACCAAGCGGTAGGCGCCCCATGTGGGGCGCCTACCGGCGCCATTTGAGATGGCTCGCGCAACAGGCGCGGGGGCCATATCAAATGGCTGTGCCGAATTCATTAGCGCACACCGCAGTAGCTGCCGCTCGTACGGGGCAGCGGCATGCGCCGATGAATGGCCCGGGCGCGATCCATCGTTCGACGGATCGTGGCACGGGTTTAAGTTCTGGGACCCCTGAACCTAAGGAGCATGACCATGGCAACAGCCAAGAAAGCCGCCAAGAAAGCGGTGAAGAAGCCCGCCGCGAAGAAAACCGCGGCCAAGAAAGCGCCGGCCAAGAAGGCCGTGAAGAAAGTCGCTGCCAAGAAAGTCGCAGTGAAAAAGGTTGCAGCCAAGAAACCTGCCGTGAAGAAGACGGCAGCCAAGAAGCCGGCAGTGAAGAAGACCGCCGCCAAGAAGGCCGTCAAGAAAACCGCTGCCAAGAAAGCAGTGAAGAAGACGGTTGCCAAGAAGGCTGTCAAGAAAGTTGCCGCCAAGAAGGCTCCGGCCAAGAAAGCGGTAGCCAAAAAGGCGCCTGCCAAGAAAGCCGTTGCCAAAAAAGCCGTAGCCAAGAAGGCCCCGGCCAAGAAAGCGGCAGCCAAGAAGGCCCCGGCCAAGAAGGCGGTAGCCAAGAAGGCCGTTGCCAAGAAGGCGCCTGCGAAGAAGGCCGCTGCCAAGAAGCCCGCTGCCAAAAAGCCTGCTGCGAAGAAGGCTGCCCCCAAGAAGCCCGCTACGCCGCCCTCCACGGCTGCTGCCCCGGGTGCGAAGACCGCGCTGAACCCTGCCGCGTCGTGGCCGTTCCCGACCGGTGGCCGTCCGTAATAAAGACGGTTCCGTACGCTAGCGGTACCTTAGCCGCCTGGCCCAGGCCAGGCGGCTTTTGTTTGGGTATGGCTGCGCAGACGTGCGCGCCACGCATCGCGCGTGGCGCCATGCGACAATAGTTGTCGAAATTTTTTTGCAGACTGCTTCTTATGTTCGGCGACATCCTCCGCTTCCTGCTCGAGATCACCTTCACGCTGTTTGGCGCCGCGCTGATCGCGCGCGCCTGGATCCACGCGGTGCGTCTGCATCCTTTCAATCCACTGGCCCGCGGCATCTATCAAGTCACCAACTGGCTGGTGCTGCCCATACGCAAGTTGATTCCCGCCGGCCATGCCATCGACTGGACCAGCCTGGTCGCCGCGTGGCTGACCGCACTGGCCTTCCTGGCACTGATGTGGCTGGTTGCCGTGGGCACGCTGATACCCGCCGCGCTCCTGCCCGCTGCGCTCGGTTCTTCCCTGCTCATGGTGGTGAAATGGGCGTTGAACCTCATCGTATGGCTGACGCTGCTGCAGGCCGTGCTTTCGTGGGTGAACCCGATGTCGCCATTGATGGCCCTGCTGCAGACGCTCACGGCGCCGATGCTCGAGCCGATACGCCGCATTCTGCCGCGAGGCTCCGCCATCGATTTCTCGCCGCTGGTTCTGCTGATCCTGGCGCAAGTCGCGCTGATGATGCTGGCGCGTCTTACCTACGGACTGCTCGGCGTCTGAGCCGCGGCGCCCTGGCCGCCGCCATCGTCACGGCCAGGCCCTTGCATACGTGGCTCATGCCGGCCATCAGGGCAAGTCATGAAAGCCCTGGAATTTCATTGCACAAAGCCAAGCGGGCGGCGGAATGTTCACCGCTCGTGCCGAGACATTTTCGGAAGCCCGGCCGCCACATTCTGAAGCAACACGACTGGCGCGACAGCGGCCGCCAAGGGCGGCCGCATTCATGTCGAACAGGCAGGTAGGGCGCGGTGCCCGGCCTGGCTCGGCCAGGCGCCTGCCCTCGTGCCGCAGCGATCAGTACGGGGCGACGCGAGTGGGGCCGGCGCCGCTGATGACTTGCACCCGCTGACCTACGCTGATGGGAACATCGGCCTCTTGCGCGACCACACGGGTCTCGCCGTTGTCGAGGCGCACCGTGATTTCGAGGCCGGACGCCCGGCCTGCACGGTTCTCGACTGCATTGCCGGCCAGCGCGCCGAGCAGCGCGCCACCGACGGTAGCCAGGGCCCGGCCCGTGCCACCGCCCACCGCATTGCCCGCCACGCCACCCAGTGCGCCGCCCGCGATCATGCCGACGCCGCTGGACTTGTCATCCTGGATGGTGATGGGACGCACGCCGGTGACCGTGCCAATGCGCACGATCTGCTCGCGCTGGGCCTGATCGTACGAATACACACCGCTGGAGGCGCTGCGGTTGGCGCAGCCGCCCAGCAAGGCCACCGAGGTGACCACTGCGGCCACGGCCAGCCAGCGGCCGGCGCGCGGCGCGGTAGAGGGAGAGGACAGAATATGGCTCATGGGGACTCCTTGGGTCGGTAAGCCTATTTTATGCAACTGATAGTACTCTGGCTTGCCCGGAATAACCGGGTGCGAAACAGCATGCAACTTTTAGGCAGCTGCGGCCGTGTGAAGTAACCGCTGCTTAAGGCTTTTGCCATGGTCGCGACACATGTTGGACCATCCTGCGCCTGCGGGGTTCCTAGGCCGCCAGGCCGATACCGTAGGCATCTCGCAGCCGGGCATCGATATCGGCCCGGGAAGGCGCATGATTCTGCGGACCGCGGGATGCAATCTTGATCGCGCCCATCAGATTCGCGAGCTTGCAGCTGTCTGCCCAGGCCCAGCCGTGGGTGAGCCCATACAGCAGGCCCGCACGATGCGCGTCGCCGCAGCCCGTGGGGTCGACGATCTCTGCGGGACGAACGGGGGCCACCTGCACCTCGGCGCCGTCGGTATACAGGGTGGCGCCGGCAGCGCCACGGGTCACCACCACGGCCTGCAATTGCAAGGCGATCTGCGATATGCTGCGCCCCGTGCGCTGCTCGACGACACCCGCTTCGTAATCGTTGACGGTCAGGGCCTGGGCGAGGCTCAGCATGCGGTCCAGGTCGGCGCCGTCGAACAAGGGCATGGCCTGCCCCAGGTCGAAGATGAAAGGAATACCCGCCGCGTGCAGTCGCTCGGCGTGCGCGAACATGCCGGCCTTGGCGTCAGGCGCCACGATGGCCCACGAGGCTTGCGCGCCGCTGAGATCGTTCTGTGCCGACAATTCCATGGCGCCGGGGTGAAACGCGGCGATCTGATTGTCGTCGAGGTCTGTGGTGATGAAGCACTGCGCCGTAAAGGTTCCGGGCATGACGCGCAGGCGCGAAATGTCGATGCCCAGATCCGAGAATCGCTCGAGGTAGTCAGCGGCGTCTTCGCCCACCGTCGCCACCGGCACGGGGCTGCCCCCCAGCAACCTCAGGTTGTAGGCAATATTGCCGGCGCACCCGCCGAACTCTTTGCGCATGGAAGGCACCAGGAACGAAACACTGAGCGACTGAATGCGGTCGGGCAGGATATGTTCTTTGAACCGGCCGTCGAATACTGCGATGGTGTCGAACGCCATCGACCCGCAAACCAGAACAGGAGCCGTCATGCTTGTCATCCTTCAGGGAAAGAACTTGTCGATTTGATAGCCGTTCACCTGCGCATCGGTAACATCGATGGGCACTTCGACGGTGATTTCGGCGCCGGGTTCGAACGGGGTCGCGGCCTGCGCGGCAGGCAGATAGTCTTGCGGCCGGAGCACCTTGCGCACCACCACGGTGTCGGAAAGATCGGTGAGGTCGAGCCGCAACGCCGGCCAATGCTGAGGCTTGTCATACCGGTTGCGCAGCGATACCCGCAGCACCAGGCGGTGCGCTCCATCCGCGGCGCTGGCGCCTGCCTGTCCGCGCGGCGGCTGCAACGAAGACGAGGTGACGAAAATGCGTTCGATGCGGCGCGCGTACCCGATCTCGCAGCCCAGCGGCTCGCAGATACTGGTGAGCAGCGGGCGCAACTGAGGCGCGGCGACGGCAATGGCGGTGCGATACACATACACGAGCTGCAGAGCCAGCAGCAGCGCGCCCAGCAAGCAACCGTAGCCCCACAGGCTGCGCCGCAGGCTGCGGCGCGCCTGATGTTCGGGATCCAGAAACTCGGGCGGGGTGCGGCCCACATCGGTGGCGCCATAGAACCGCGTGCGGGCCTCGCCGCGTACTGCTGGCTCTACCTCGGGCCCTTCATCGTCGTCCGGATGCGTGTCCTCATCGGGGTAGGCGCGTGCCCGACCGGCCAGCCCTTGATCAGCAGGCGCACGGTAAGCCGGTTCGGAAGCGGTCGGCCCATGATGCGGCCGGGCCGGGGAAGGCCCGTGAGACGCCCGTCCGGACGCAGGCGGCTCTCGATGGGGCGGCTGGGTAAGAGACGGATCGGGGTAAGCAGGATCGGCAGGCGTAACCGCGCCGTAAAAGGGCTCTTCAGGGGGCGCCGCCCGATAGCTCGGCGTGCGCGGGGCTGCAAAGGCCGCACCGCCCGCCGACGCCTGCCCGGCCAGCGGCGATCGCCCGTGATCGGTTGCCGCGTCTTCGTCATCGTAGTCGGGCTGCCCGTCGTCGGATGCAGGCCGGGCCCCAAGGTCATGGCTGCCCAGATAAGGATCCTGGCGCCGCATTTCGCTGCGGCCACGCAGCACGGCGGGCGGCGCGGCTGGCACGGGTCCCAGCCGCGGCTCGGGCCGGGCAGCCGCCGCGCCCGCGGCCGTGCCGGACGGGTAAGGCATGGAGGAACCAGCTTGTCGTACGCCACCCGCTGTGGTGGCCTGGCGCGGGCTCAGGTGCGGAGGCGGACCGGCATCGCGCGGCGCTGCGGGAAATCCGGACGGGCTCGCGGCCTGGGCGGGCTTGTCGGCGTCTCGCCCGGTTGTGGGGTCGGACGCCGGCCATGCCGACGCACCGGCGTGCCCGTCGCGAGGCGCGGCCGCCGGCGTTGCCGATTCGGTGGCGGGGTCCACTTCCCACGGGGGCACCGCCGGGCCTCCCGAGGCATGGGATGAGAAAGGCGCAGGCGGTGTGGGCCGGGCCGGGGAATCGCGGTGAGCTGGCGGCACGGCCGAGGCGGCGCGCCCAGTTTCGGGCACCGCCCAGGAAGGGGTCGCCGGGTTGACATGCCGGGGCGGCGCCGTCGGTGACACGGTCGTTGTGTCGGGGCGATGGGCGGCGGCGACGGGGCCGCTGGCCGTCGGCTGCACCGGCGGCATATGCGCCACCAGGCTGGCGCGACCGTCGAAAACCGTATTGCAGGCGCCGCAGCGCACCAGCCCGTTACGCACCCGCAACTGGTCGGGCACCACCTTGAAGGAGGTGCCGCAATGCGGGCAGCGGGTTGTCATGACCATGGCGTGACTCTACCGCCGGCTTCAGGTTTTGCGGCCGTGCAGGCAAACCCAGCCATCGCGGGCCTGCCACACCGACAGGGGAAGCCACGGCGCATACGCGGCGGCAACTTCTTCGGCCTGCCGTTCCAGCACACCGGAAAGCACCAGTTGCCCTCCCGCGGCGACGCGGCCGGCCAGCATGGGCGCCAGCACCTTCAGCGGGTTGGACAGGATGTTCGCCACCACCACTTCATAGGTGTCGTCACCCAGTGCGTCGGGCAGCAACGCCTGCAGTTCAACGTGGTTGACGCGGGCGTTATCGGCCGTGGCCTGCACGGCCTGCGGGTCGATGTCGACGGCGTCGGTCGGGCCGGCGCCCAGCTTGCGCGCGGCGATGGCCAGGATGCCCGAACCGCAGCCGTAATCGAGCACAGTGGCCCCAGCGGGCAACTCGGACTCGAGCCACGCCAGGCACAAGTGCGTGGTGGGGTGGCTGCCGGTGCCAAAAGCGAGGCCGGGATCCAGCTCGATGTGAATGGCGGCATCGTCGAGTCCGGCAATCGCGGGCACGGCCGGATCGCCACGGTGCCAGCTGGGCACGATCCACAAGCGATGGGCAATCTGGATGGGGCCGAACTGTGCCTGCGTCAGGCGCACCCAGTCGGCGTCCGGCACATCGCGCAAGGTCCATCCGCCGGCCATGATGGGATCGATGCCCGCGCCGGCCATGGCCTGTTCGTAGATCTGGGCAGGGTCGGCGCCGTCGGGCAACAGCGCCACGACGCGGTTGTGCTCCCAAGCCAGTACGTCGGGCTCGGTGCCGGGCTCGCCGAACAGCGGGCGTTCGGCCTCGGTTCCGAAATCGGCGTCTTCCACCGAAACCGACAACACGCCGGCCTCGAGCAGCGCATCGGATAGCGCTTCGGCCTGCGCCTCGGGGCAATGAAGCACAAGTTCACGCATACGGTTCTTCCGGTGCGGCGGGCCGCCAGGGCGGCCCGCCAGAGCATCAAGGGCGCTGGGCCAGCTTGTGCTCGAGATAGTGGATGCTGGTGCCGCCTTCGATGAAGCGGGCGTCTTGCAGCAGCTCGCGATGCAGCTGGATGTTGGTGGAAATGCCTTCCACCACCATTTCGGACAGCGCGATGCGCATGCGGGCCAGGGCCTGGTCGCGCGTATCGCCGTACGTAATGACCTTGGCGATCATCGAGTCGTAGTTGGGCGGCACGAAGTAGCCGTTGAACACATGCGAATCGATACGCACGCCCGGTCCGCCCGGCGTATGCCAATTGGTGATGCGGCCGGGACTGGGCACGAATCGGAAAGGATCTTCGGCGTTGATGCGGCATTCAAGGGCATGCCCCTTGAAGGTGACATCGCGCTGGCGCAGCTGGAACTTCTCGCCGGAGGCGATCAGGATCTGTTGCTGGACCAGATCGACCCCCGTAATGAGTTCGGTGACCGGGTGTTCGACCTGGATGCGGGTGTTCATTTCAATGAAATAGAACTCGCCGTTCTCGTACAGGAACTCGAACGTGCCCGCACCGCGGTAGCCCATTTTGCGGCACGCGTCGGCACAGCGATCGCCGATGCGTTCGATCAGGCGGCGGGGGATGCCCGGCGCCGGCGCTTCTTCGATGACCTTCTGGTGGCGCCGCTGCATGGAACAGTCGCGCTCGCCCAGCCAGACCGCATTGCGCCCGCCATCGGCGAGCACCTGGATCTCAACATGGCGAGGGTTCTCGAGGAACTTCTCCATGTAGACTTCAGGGTTGTTGAACGCCGCACCGGCCTCGGAGCGCGTCATGGTGACGGCGTTGAGCAGCGCGGCTTCGGTATATACCACGCGCATGCCCCGGCCACCGCCACCGCCCGCTGCCTTGATGATGACGGGGTAGCCCACTTCGCGAGCCACCCGGATGATTTCCTGGGGATCATCCGGCAACGCGCCTTCGGATCCGGGCACCACCGGCACGCCGGCCTCGATCATGGCGCGCTTGGCGCTGACCTTGTCGCCCATCAGGCGGATGGTTTCGGGCCTGGGGCCGATGAAGACAAACCCGCTTTTCTCGACCCGATCGGCGAAGTCGGCGTTCTCGGACAGAAAACCGTAGCCGGGGTGGATGGCTTCGGAATCGGTGACTTCTGCGGCCGAAATGATGGCCGGCATGTTCAGGTAGCTTTCGCGCGAAGGCGCCGGCCCGATACACACGGACTCATCGGCAAGGCGCACGTACTTCGCGTCGCGATCAGCCTCGGAATGCACGACCACCGTCTTGATGCCGAGCTCGCGGCAGGCGCGTTGGATGCGCAGCGCGATCTCGCCGCGGTTGGCGATCAGGATTTTTTCAAACATAGATGCAATCAGCCAATGACGAACAACGGTTGGCCGTACTCGACGGGTTCGCCGTTTTCGACCAGGATCTCTTTGATGACGCCGGATTTGTCGGCTTCGATTTCATTGAGCAGTTTCATGGCTTCGATGATGCAGAGCGGGTCGCCTTCCTTGACCGACTGGCCGACATCGACGAAGGGAGCGGCGCCCGGATTGGGCGCGCGGTAGAACGTGCCCACCATGGGCGCCTTGACCACATGCCCTTGCGGCACGACGGGAGCTTCGGGCGCGGCGGCTGCAGGCGCCGCGGGTGCGGCCTGAGCAGGCGCCGCGGCTTCAGGCACGTGATAGGCCACGGGCTGCAGCGTCTGCGAGAACTTGACGATGCGGACCTTGCCTTCGCCTTCGGTGATTTCAAGCTCGGCAATGCCCGATTCCGCCACCAGGTCGATCAAGGTCTTGAGTTTTCGGAGGTCCATAGAAGCTGCTTCCCGATTAATGTTGGCGGCGCGCCTGCATGAAGGCCGCGCCGTTTCGTATGTGGAGGTAAAGGTGAGTCCGGAGACTGAAACGCCGCACTAATGCCGTGCCGCATAACGGACTGCGGCTTCGTAGCCATCGGCGCCCAGGCCGCAGACGAGGCCCACGGCAAGGTCGGACAGGTACGAGTGCTGCCGGAACGGTTCGCGTTTATACAGGTTCGACAAATGTACTTCAACAAAAGGGATGGCCACCGCCGCCAGGGCATCGCGCACCGCTACGCTGGTATGCGTATAAGCTGCCGCGTTGATGACGATGAAGTCGGTTCCATCCTGACGGGCCGCCTGGATACGTTCGACCAATGCGCCTTCGTGATTGCTCTGCCAAGCGGTAAGGCCCACGCCCAGCTGGGCTGCCAGCGACTCGAGACCCTGGTTGATCTGTGCCAGGGTAAGACTGCCGTAAAGGTGGGGCTCGCGCGTACCGAGCAGATTCAGGTTCGGGCCGTGCAATACCAGGATGTGTTGCGCCATGGAGGCCAGCCGCAAAGTGTCGGCAAAACTATCGATAAACCGCCTTTTTACGCCTATTCACAGCGTTTGTCCAACAGATACAGTTTGCGGTGCGTGGAACAAACTGGCTGGCCAGAGGCGGAAATCAGGCCGCCAGCCCCTGCAAGGTGCGGTCGAGGTCGTCGGACTGTATCTGACCCAGAATCTTTCGACTAATTCGGCCATCTGCCGCCAAAATCAGCGTGAAGGGCAGACCGCCGGCGGGATTGCCCAAGGTGCGCAGAGTATCGATGGCGCCCGCCCCCATCACCAGCAGGGGATACGTGACCGGCACTTTCTGAATGAATTCGCGCATTTTATCGGCACTATCCACCCCGATGCCCACGAATTGTATGCGCGGATATTTTTCGTGCAGGGCCTGCAGCTCGGGCATTTCTTTGACGCAGGGCGCACACCAGGTTGCCCAGAAATTGACCACCATGGGCCGCCCCTGCCATTCGGACAGGGTTCTAGTCGTGCCATCGAGATCAGGCAGCGAGAGGCCTCGCAGGATGGCGACAGGGTCGGCGGCTTGGACAGGCGACGCGGGGGTTTCGGGTCCCGGCGCAGGGGCTGCGGCGCGGCGCTCGCGCCAGGCATAGCCGCTGGCCGCGGCCACGGCGGCCGCTGCGCCAGCGTACAGGAAGTAGCGACGATTCATGGACCGGATCATAACCCCGCGCGGCGCCCGCGGCGAACGAGCCTCTACAATGCGCGCAGGAGATCATCAATGCACCTGCATATTCTAGGCATTTGCGGCACATTCATGGGCGGCCTGGCGCTGATCGCGCGCGCCGCCGGCCATCGGGTGACCGGTTGCGATACCGCCGTATACCCCCCCATGAGCACCCAGCTCGCCGAGCAGGGCATCGAACTCATCGAAGGCTACGGAGCCGACCAACTGGCCTTGAAGCCCGACCTGTACGTCGTGGGCAATGTGGTCACGCGCGGCAATCCCTTGATGGAGGCCATTCTCGACGCCGGCGCGCGCTATGTGTCGGGCCCCCAGTGGCTCGGCGACCATGTGCTGCCCGGCGCGCATGTGCTGGCGGTGGCCGGCACCCACGGCAAGACCACGACGAGTTCGATGCTGGCGTGGATACTCGAGGCCGCCGGGCTGCGCCCCAATTTCCTGATCGGCGGTGTGGCGCACGACCTGCAGGTGTCGGCGCGCTATGACCCTGCGGTCCAGCCTTTTGTCATCGAGGCGGATGAATACGACACCGCGTTCTTCGACAAACGCTCGAAGTTCGTTCACTACCGTCCCCGCACGGCGGTGTTGAACAACCTGGAATACGACCACGCCGACATCTTTCCGGATCTGGCTGCCATCGAGACCCAATTCCACCATCTGGTGCGCACCATACCCGCCAGCGGCCGCATCGTCCGGCCCGCCAGTTGCCCGGCCCTGGACCGTGTCATTGCGCGCGGTTGCTGGTCGGAAACCGTCAGTTTCGGGCCGGGCGGCAATTGGCAGGCCGGGCCCGCCGACGCCACGGGCGCCTTCGAGGTTCGACACGACGGGCAGCCTGCCGGCACGGTACGCTGGACATTGGGCGGCGAACACAACCGCCTGAACGCGCTGGCAGCCCTGGCGGCAGCCCAGCATGTGGGCGTCTCGCCCGCCGACGGCGTGGCTGCGCTGACGCGTTTCGCCGGCGTGAAGCGCCGCATGGAAGTGCGTGGCACAGTAAGCGGCATCACCGTCTATGACGATTTCGCGCACCACCCGACCGCCATCGAAACCACGCTCGAGGGCCTGCGTCGCCAAGTGGGCGGCGAGCGCATCCTGGCCGTGCTCGAGCCCCGCTCCAACACCATGAAGCTAGGCGCCATGGCGGCGCGCCTGCCCGATGCGCTGCAAGCGGCCGATCTGGTGTATTGCTTTGGCGAGCGTAGCGGCAAGCATGCGCTGGGCTGGAATCCGGACGAAGTGCTGGCCCCCTTGGGCGAGCGCGCCAGCAGCTACAGCGAGCTGGACGACCTCGTCGCCGCCGTGGCACGGGCGGCGCGGCCTGGCGACCATATCCTCGTCATGAGCAATGGCGGATTTGGCGGTGTGCACGACAAGCTGCTCAAGGCGGTGGCGCGCCGGGAGCCTGCATGATTCTGTATCTGCACGGTTTTCGATCGTCGCCCGACTCCTTCAAGGCCAGGCTGGTGGCACAAGCGCTGAACGAGCGCGGGCTTGCCGGCCCCGACGACTGGCAGTGCCCGCAATTGCCGGCCAGCCCCCGCGAGGCGCTGGACCTGGCCTGCCAATTGGCCCGGGGCTTGCTGGCCAGGGCCGATGACCCCCGCCAGCTCACGGTAATAGGCTCGTCATTGGGCGGCTATTACGCAACCTGGCTGGCCGAACAGCTGCACTGCAAGGCAGTCTTGCTGAACCCGGCGGTCGAAGCAGCGCGTGACCTGGCCACGCAAGTGGGCGAGCATCGCATGTATCATTCCGACGCGCCGTTCGTGTTTCGCGCCGAGTATGTCGACGAACTGGCGGCGGCCCGGGTAGATGCCATTACGCAACCCGAACGCTATTTCCTGGTGGCGGCCACCGGCGACGAAGTGCTGGACTGGCGGGAAATGCAGGCCCGTTACCCGGGATGCCGGCAACGCATCGTGCAGGGCAGCGACCATGGGCTCTCCGATTTCGCGCGCTGGCTGCCCGAAGTGCTGGACTTTGCCCTGAGCGCCGACCGCACCTGATCAAGCCACATTCAAATATAGACTGGCAGGTGGCGGCGCCGTACGGCCCGCGCGGTCACCGCGCCCCCGATGGACTGAATATGTACGCGTTTTACGAAGAAGACGGCGGCTTCAAGGCCGGCAACATCCTGTCCGAGACAGACGCCAGCCTGCAGGTGGAGTCGGAATCGGGCAAGCGCAGCAAGATCAAGCGCACCAGCACCCTGTTCACCTTTGCCGAGCCGGCGCCGGCGGCCTTGCTGGCCCAGGCCGCCACCGTCGCCGATGAGCTGGACCTGCAATTCCTGTGGGAATGTGCGCCGCAGGAAGAGTTCGATGCCGCCGCCCTGGCCGCCGACTACTTCGGCCATGCGCCCAGCCCGGTCGAGCGGGCCGCGCTGCTGATGCGGCTGCATGGCGCACCGGCTTACTTCCACCGGCGCGGCACGGGGCGCTACCGCCCCGCACCGCCTGACATTCTGGCTGCGGCACTGGCGGCGCTGGAAAAAAAACGCAAGCAGGCCGAACAGCAGCAGCAATGGGTGGACGACATGGCTGCGGGCCGCCTGCCGGCCGAGATCGCCCAGGCCGCGGAATCGTTGCTGATTCGTCCCGACAAGAACAGCATGCCCTGGAAAGCCCTGGACGCGGCGTGCGCGCAGTTGCAGAAAAGCCCCGAACGCCTGCTGCTCGACCTGGGCGCGTGGCCGCATCCCTTGCATTGCACAAGCGCAGGTTCCTCGCCACTTACTTCCCGCGCGGCACCGGCTTTCCCGACATGGAAGTGCCGCCGGTGGAACGCGAACTGCCGCTGGCCGACCTCGAAATCTATTCGGTCGACGACATCACGACCACCGAGATCGACGATGCACTGTCGGTCACCACGCTGCCTGATGGCCAGGTGCGCGTGGGCATACACGTGGCGGCTCCCGGCCTGGCCGTGACGCGAGGCAGCGAACTGGACCAGCTGGCCCGTGCCCGCCTGTCGACCGTCTATATGCCGGGGGAGAAAATCCCCATGCAGCCCGACAACGTGATCCAGGCGTTTTCGCTGGACGCAGGCCGGGAAGTGCCTGCGCTGTCGCTGTACGTGACGGCGGACCCGGCCACCGGTGAAATCACGGCGTCGGAAACGCGAGTAGAGCGGGTGCTGGTGCGCGAGAACCTGCGCCACAACATGCTGGATACGCAGGTCACCGAAGCCGCCCTGAACGACCCGGATGCACCGCTGCCGTATGGCCACTGGCTTCGTCCGCTGTGGAAGCTGGCCAGCGCGCTGTCGGCGCAGCGTGACGCCGTGCGCGGAAAGCCCGAAAACAATTCGCGGGTCGAATACAGTTTCTACCTGGACGGCAGCCCCGACGACCCGGATACGCCCGTGCAATTGGTGCCGCGCCAGCGCAACGCGCCGCTGGACCGCATGGTGGCTGAATACATGATCCTGGCCAACAATCTCTGGGGCGGCCTGCTGCACCAGCATGGCGTGCCCGGCATTTATCGTTCGCAGCAGGCCGGTCGGGTGCGCATGAGCACCCAGGCGCTGCCGCATGAAGCCATCGGCGTGCCGCAATATGCGTGGCATACCTCGCCGCTGCGCCGTTACGTCGACCTGGTGAACCAGTGGCAGCTGATTGCCGCCGTCGAGCACGGGGTGTCGGCGCGGCTGGTGGCGCCATTCAAGCCGCGTGATGCCGACCTGTTTGCGATCATCGGGGCCTTCGATGCTCAGTACGCGGCCTGGGGCGATTTCCAGAGCAACATGGAACGCTACTGGTGCCTGCGTTGGCTGCGCCAGCAGGGAATCACGCGAACCGTGGCCCATGTGCTGCGGGATGACCTGGTGCGACTGGCGAACGCGCCGCTGGTGGCACGCGTGGGGGGCCTGCCCGAACTCGAACGCGGCACGGCGGTCGAACTGGACATCCTGGGCATGGACGAGCTCGCGCTGGAACTTGAGTGCCGGTTCGCCGGGCTGGCGGCCTGACGGGCGTGCAAGGCTGCCGGTACGCCTTGGGCGAAACCGCCCGGCACCGCGGCCCGTGGGCCAGTCGATGGGCCCGGCCTATCTGAACACGCATCGCCGCGCGATGGGCGCAATCGCCTCGTCGAGCCCTGCCCTGTGCCTGGCCGGACACGCGCGGAACTGCCGCGGCGCCCGCGAATGGAGGGCGGCGCGGCCGGATGGCGCCGCACGACAAGGGGTCTAAAATGCGGGCGTGCAACGTTCTGCTGAATTCCCCTCGACGCCGGGCCGCTTCCTGCATTGGTTGAGCGCGCCCGCCCAGCACTACTTGCGAATCGGCCTGGCGATTTCGCTGCTGCTGCACGCCGGCGCGCTGGCGTGGCGCTTCAGCACGCCGGCGCCGCAGCGGACCGGGCCGGCGCCGCTGGAGATCGTGCTGGTCAATGCGCATACGGAGTCCGCACCGGCACAGCCGCAAGTGGTGGCGCAACATCAGGTGGACGGGGGAGGCAATGCCCAGCACGGGGTGGCTGCGACGCCTTTGCCGCGCACCGGGGAATCCGCCGAGACCATTGTGCTGCAGGCCATGCGCACGCGCCAGGCACAGCTCGAGGCGGAACAGATGCGATTGCTGAGCCAGTTGCAGGCCAACACCAAGGCCGGACCGGAACGCCAGGCGGTCTACCCCTGGCCCGATGCAACGGCCCCTGGCGAAGATGTGCAGGATCAACCGGGGCTGGTGCAGAACGCCCGCATCGCGGCCTTGGCCGCCCGCGTGCAGAACTACAACGCGCAGCCGCGCAAGGTGTTCGTCGCCCCGTCGGCGCAGGCGTCGCACTATGCCGCATACCTGGATAGCTGGCGCGCCCGCATTGAAGCCGTGGGGACGCAGCACTACCCCGACGAGGCGCGCGGCCGCATATACGGTACCCTGCAGATTACCGTGACGGTGCGCGCCGATGGCAGCGTGGCCAATGTCGAGATCGACCAGCCTTCCGAGCATGCCGTCCTGAACCAGGCGGCGCGGCGCATCGTACAGATGGCAGCGCCGTTTCCGCCGTTCCCGCCGCCCATCGCGCGGGAAGCCGATATGCTGGTCATTACCCGCACTTGGCACTTCGTCAACGATACGCTGGAAGCCCGAAGCCCATGAACCAGGTACAGACCCCGCCCCGATACGCTGTGATAGGCAACCCCGTCGAGCACAGCCGTTCGCCACAGATCCACGCCCTGTTTTCGGCGCAGACCGGCAAGCCGCTGCAATACGAGCGGCTGCTGGCGCCACTGGACGGGTTCGAAGCCACCGTGCAGGCCTTCCGCGAACAAGGCGGATCGGGGCTGAACGTCACCGTGCCCTTCAAAGAAGCGGCTCGCACACTGGCGGCCGGGCACCTGAGCGAACGCGCCCGCCTGGCCGGCGCAGTGAATACGCTTTGGCTTCGCGATGGCGCCTGGCACGGCTGCAACACCGACGGGGTGGGCCTGGTCAGCGACCTGCTGCGGCTGGGCGTGGTGCTGGAAGGAGCTCGCATGCTGCTGGTGGGCGCCGGCGGCGCGGCGCGGGGTGTATTGCAGCCGCTTGCCGCCGCAGGCTGCGCCCGCATTCATATTGTGAATCGCAATGCGCAACGCGCCCATGACCTGGCCGCCAGCTGGGTAGCCGGCGGCACCCTGCCAGGCACGCACGTCACCGGGGCGGCATTGGCCGAAGCCGGTGCGCCCGGGGGCTGGAACGTCGTGATCAACGCCACCGCGAGCAGCCTGAAGGGCGATGCGCCCGCATTGCCGCAGGGCCTGTACGCGCCCGATGCCCTTGCGTACGACATGATGTATGCCGCCCACCCCACCCCTTTCATGCGCCAGGCCACCGCCGACGGCGCCGCCCGCACTGCCGACGGCCTGGGCATGCTGGTGGGGCAGGCTGCCGAAAGTTTCTTCATCTGGCACGGGGTGCGGCCCGATCCATCGCCGGTACTGACCACCCTGCGCGCCGCGCTGCTGGCCCGGGACTGATTGCGCATGCCCGCGCGACGTCCGACCAAGGGCACGATACGTTGGGGCCGGGTGATCGGCGCCGGCCTGATGGCCCTGCTGTGCCTGGTCATCATGTATCAGCTGTGGATGTTCTGCATGGTGGTCTGGTATGCCTACCGCGATCCGGGCAGCAGCGCCATCATGCGCCAGGAACTGTCGCGCCTGCGCGAAACCGACCCCAAGGCGGAACTGAAATACCAGTGGGTACCCTACGATCGCATCAGCAATAACCTGAAGCGCGCAGTCGTGGCGTCGGAAGACGCCAATTTCACCGAACACGATGGGGTCGAATGGGACGCCATCCGCAAGGCCTGGGAATACAACCAGCGTCAGCAGGAGAGCGGCCGCGGCAAGGTCCGCGGCGGCTCGACCATTACGCAGCAGCTGGCCAAGAACCTGTTCCTGTCCAGCTCGCGCAGCTACCTGCGCAAGGGCCAGGAACTGGTGCTTACCTACATGATCGAGCATGTGATGCCCAAGCAGCGCATCCTCGAGCTGTATCTGAATGTGGCGGAATGGGGAGTCGGTGTATTCGGCGCCGAGGCAGCCGCCCGCCACTACTACAAGACCAGTGCGGCGAACCTGGGGGCTTCGCAAGCGGCACGGCTGGCGGCCATGCTGCCCAACCCGCGCTACTACGACAAGCACCGCAACACCAGCTACCTGAATTCCCGCACCGGCACGCTGACCCGCCGCATGCGGCTCGTTGACATCCCCTGACACAGCGCCGGGGGTCCGGAAGATGAGCCGATTTTGGTAAGCTGTCACGTTTACGCGCCGACGTAACCTTTTTCATGCGTACAGCCCGCCGCTACCTGGCCCGCGAAATCTATCGTTCTTGTGCAGTGGTCCTGATGGCCCTGCTGGGGCTGTTCACGTTCTTCGCGCTGGTCGACGACCTCGACAACGTGGGCGACAAGTTCAGCATGCCCGCCCTGCTCTACATGCAGGCGCTGGCGCTGCCCACCCGGCTGTACGACCTCCTGCCCATCGGCTTGCTGATCGGCGCCATCCTGGCGCTGGCGGGCCTGGCCCAGCGCAACGAACTCGTGATCCTCCGCGTATCCGGCGTCAGTGGCATGCGCCTGTTGCGCATGCTGTGGTTGATCACGCTGCCGCTGATGATAGGCGCCACCCTGCTGTCCGAATTCGTCACGCCGGCGGCCGAGATCAAAAGCGGCGAGGCCAGCCTGATGTTCCGGGGCAAGGCCAGCGGCACCCGCATGGACAGCGGCTATTGGTTCAAAGAGCCCACGCGCAATGGCGGCACCCGCATCATCAACATTGCCAGGCTGCTCGCCGATGGCAATGTCGAGGGGGTGACCCTGTACGAATTCAAGCCCGGCCAGCAGCTGACCACTCTGTCCACCGCCGCCACCGGCGCCTTTTCAGGCGACAAGCTGGTACTGCGCGACGTGGTCGAGACCAATATCGATGAAAGCGCGCCCGATGCGCTGGCCGATGCGAAGCCGCCTCCCAACGCGCCGGCGTATGTCTCGAAGCTGCCTGAACGCGAACTCGACACCACCCTCAGCGCCGAACGCCTGCTGGCACGGGTGCTGACGCCTGAACGCATGTCGCTGGGCACCCTGCTCGACTACATCGAGTACCTGCATCACAACCAGCTGGACGCCGGCCGGCAGGTGGTGGCCTTGTGGCGCAAGGTGTCGTATCCGTTCACCCTGCTGGTCATGATCACCATCGCCGCGCCCATCGGCTTCATGCAGACCCGCCGCGGCGGCGTGGGCGCCAAGGTATTCGTCGGCATACTGCTAGGCGTGGGCTTCTTCATGCTGAACCAGCTGGCGCTCAACGTCGGCATGCTCAGCCGCTGGCCGCCCTGGCTGACCGCGCTCGGTCCGAACGTCGGCGCGGTGCTGCTGGCTTTGGGCGCCCTGAGCCTCATGGAATACCGTCATGCCACCGCGCGCTTCGCGCAAAGGCGCTGGCCCTGGAGGCGCAGCCCCGCATGACAGGCAGCATATGGATGATCGGGGATGTGCAGGGTTGCTGCGCGCCGCTGGACCAGCTTCTGGGCTATCCTGACCTGGCCGACCCGGACGCCCGCTACTGGTTCGCGGGCGATCTGATCAATCGCGGCCCCCAGTCGCTGGCCAGCCTGCGCCGCATCATCGAACTGGGCGACCGGGCCACCTCTGTCCTGGGCAACCACGACCTGCACCTGCTGGCCGCCGCCGCAGGCGTGCGCAAGCCGTCGAAGTCCGACACCATCACCGAGATCCTCGAGGCCCCCGACTCCGACGACTTGATTGAATGGCTGCGGCACCGGCCCCTGGCGCACTTCGAACACGGCCATCTGCTGGTGCACGCGGGCGTGCTGGCCAAATGGGATGTCGCCAAGACCCTGGCGCTGGCCGCCGAAGTGCAGGATGTGCTGCGCGGCCCAGACTGGCGCAAGGCGTTGCAGAAGATGTACGGCAACGAACCCACTCGGTGGAAAGACCGCTACAAAGGTTCCAAGCGGATGCGCGTCGTCATCAACGCGCTCACGCGGATGCGGCTGTGCACGCCCAGCGGCGATATGGAATTCGCCACCAAGGTCGCCCCCGGGGCCTGGCCCGCCGGCCTGGTACCGTGGTTCGACGTGCCCGGCCGCGCCACCGCCGACGTCACGATCGTCTTTGGCCATTGGTCGACGCTGGGCCTGCTGATGCGGCCCGACGTGATCTGCCTGGACACCGGCTGCGTATGGGGCGGCTCGCTGTCGGCCGTACGGCTGCAAGACCGCAAGCTGGTGCAGATCAAATGCCAGCAGTTCCAGGATCCGCTGTCTGAATAGCCCCCCGGTGCTCCCGGCGCGGGCGGACACGGATTCCGTCGCGCCGGCCGCAGCGGCGCGCATCAGTCGGCCGCCCCTGCGCGTCCGGTGGTGCGTCCGGCGGCTTACAGGCGTGCCGCGATGGCCGCTCGGGCCAGGCGGGCCATGTCGACGCGGGTGACCGGCAGTCCGTCGGGTGCCTGAGCCGCCACGGGGGGCAGGAATTCCACTTCGACCGCCAGGCCGGTTGCGCCCAGCACCCGCCACAGGTTGGCCACCAGGGTTTCATCGCCCACGAAGGCGGCCAGCGCGCTGCGCTGGCCATGCTGTAGGAATCGAAGCGCCACGGGCTGCACGGCAACGTCCGCCGAGCGGGCGGGCTCGAACAGGCTGGCGTGGAAGGGCTGCACGGTGAAGCCCTCGCTGGTGGTGCCCTCGGGGAACAGGCCCACTGCCGCCCCCTGCCTGAACCGTTCCTGCACCGACGCGCCCACGGCGTGCACCGCATGGCGCTGGCCGCGCTGAATGAACACGGTGCCGGCGCCGGCCACCAGCCAGCCGATCAGCGGCCATTTGCGGATCTCGCTCTTGGCCACGAATGAGGTGGCGCGCACGGAATTCAACACAAAAATGTCGATCCACGAGACGTGATTGGCTACCCAGAGCACCGCGCCCGTCAGCAAGGGTTGCCCCTGGACGATGATGCGGACACCGCAGAGCGCCATCAAGCGGCGCGACCAATACCGATTGAGCCCAGCCCGCGCCGGCAGGCTCATGAAGGGATACGCCAGCCCCACGCACAGCAGGCCGAAGAAAATCCACGGCACCACCAGCGCAAAGCGCAACAAGAAACGTAGCGATTTCAACAACTCCGGAGCTCCCAGGCCGCTACGGCGCGTGGGCAAGGGGCGCGACGCCGGCCGGCCAGCATCATACCGTTGATCGCAACCGCGGCGCACCCGCCGCGGGGGCGGTCCAACCGCGCTGCAGGCGCGTCGCGCTGCGCGCGCCCGCGGCTAACGGGCATGGCGCCCTTCGCGTGCGTCGCAGGCGCCGCCCGGACTGCGGGCGTCATGGCAGGGCATCGAGATAGCGTTGCAGAATCACCGCGGCCGCCACCGCGTCGTCGGGCGCATGGGTGCCCAGCAGGCGCTGGGCTTCCATGCTGGACCCGCGTTCGTCCACCAGCTCGACGGCCAGGCCGTATCGCCCGTGCAGCTGGTTGGCAAAACGGCGGCAGCGCGCCGTGGCCGGCTGCTCGCCGCCATCGGCGGCCAGGGCCAGGCCCACGATGGCACGCTGCGGCTGCCATTCCTGCAGCAATTCGCCGATGCGCGCGAAGCGCGTGTCGCGAACTTCGGAAAAGATGATCTCGAGCGGCCGCGCCTGGCGGGTAAGCGTATTGCCGATGGCTATGCCGATTTTCTTTTCCCCGAAATCGAAGGCCAGCAGCGTTTCTTCAGGCATGCCCCGCACCGCCGGACAGCATCACAGGATCGACGCCCAGCAGCTTCAGAGCCGCGGGATAGCGGTCTTCGGGCGGGACGTCGAAAATGATGTCGGCATCGGCTCCGACGTTGAGCCAGGCGTTCTGCGCCATTTCACTTTCGAGCTGCCCTGCGCCCCAGCCGGCATAGCCCAGGGTGACGAGCATGCGCTCGGGCCCCTGGCCGTCGGCCACGGCCTGCAGCACATCGCGCGAGGTGGTCAGCGCCAGGTCGCCCAGCTTGATGCTCGAGCTGTAGTCGCCCGCGGGCGCGTGCAGCACGAAGCCTCGGTCGGTCTGTACCGGGCCGCCGAAAAAAACCGGCGTATCGGCCGCGGGCCGGATCTCGAGCTTGAGGTCGATACGTTCGAACAGGCTGGCCAGCGTGAGATCGGTGGGCCGGTTGATGACCAGCCCCAATGCCCCCCTCGCCGTGTGCTCGCAGATATAGATCACCGAGCCAGCCAGGCTGCCTTCGACCATCTGAGGCATGGCAATCAGGAACTGATTGGAAAAATCGGTGGCCGGCGCGTCGGTCGCGTCGTCATCAGGCTGCGTGTCGTGGTGTTCATCGGTCATGGGACCCCCCTGGGCACTGCGCCCGGGCGGACAGGCCGCGTACGGCCCGGACGCCCGCGCCATCAGATTTCCATCAGTTCGAAGTCTTCTTTGCGCGCACCGCATTCGGGACAGACCCAGTTGGGCGGCACATCTTCCCAACGCGTGCCGGGGGCGATGCCTTCGTCGGGCAAGCCGGCCTCTTCATCGTAAACCCAACCGCAGATCAAGCACATCCAAGTACGCATAAATTCTCTTTTGTCTGTTACATCAAGGTGCCCGCCCCCGTAGGCGGGCAAAGCGCCAGGCGCATCCATTAGAATGGGGCAATCTTACCGAAACCCAACAGGGGTTGCCCGCAGAGCCTTAGCACGGCCTGTGCCCGCCCTTCCATTTGCCGCAGCTTGTGTCCCCCTTGACTCCCCCCATCATCCTGATTTTCGGGCCCATCGACCCATCCGGCGCCGATGGCCTGCCCGCCGACGCCGTGACCTGCGCGCGACTGGGGTGCCACGGTCTGGCCGCGGCCACCGCCCTGACGGTGCAAGACACTGCCGGCATCGAGGAAATCCACCCTACTCCGCCCGAACTGCTCGACGACCAGGCCCGCTGCCTGCTCGAAGACATGCCGGTGCAGGCCATCAAGGTCGGTGGACTATACAGCGCCGAGGCCGCCAGCGTCGCTGCCCAGGTCGCCGCCGACTACAGCCAGGTGCCGCTGGTGCTGCATCTGGGCCAGCGCAACCTGCCCGCGCACGACGCTGCCGCGCAAGACGACGCCGACGACCTGCTGGCCGCCACCCTCGAGCTCGTGCTGCCGCAAACCGACCTCGTCGTCGTCGAACACATGCGGCTGGCGCAGTGGCACGCCGACGGCGACATCGACATCGGCGACGCGCCCAGCCCCATGCATGCCATGGTGGCAGGCGGGGCCCAATGGGCGCTGGTGCTGGGCGCGCCCGTACGGCCAGGCCACCATGCCAACGTCCTGCTGGGCCCCGACGGCCAGACCTCAACATGGCCGTGGCAGGCGCCTCCCGAACGCAATGCCGACACGGGCGGCGTCGCCGCCACTGCGGCGGCCGCCATGCTGGCGCAAGGGCTCGACATGCCCAAGGCTGTCGAGCAGGCCCTGCGCCACGCCGAAGAATCCGTGGGCGCGGCGTTTCTTGCCGGCATGGGCCGGCGCATACCCAACCGCCTGGGCACGCCATGAGCTCTCCCGCTTCCGGTCCGGGCACGACCCCCGGCGAGCCGCACGGCGACGTCTCGCCCCCCGCCCTGCGCTTCCCGGCCGGCCTGTACGGCATCACGCCGGAATGGGACGACACCGGTCGCCTGCTGGACGCCGTGCGGCTGGCCGCCGCGGGCGGCATGACTGCCCTGCAGCTGCGCCGCAAGACCGCCACCGAGGCGCACCGCGCCGCGCAGGCGCGCGCGCTCGCGCCGTTGTGCCGTGAAATGGGCGTGGTGTTCCTGGTCAACGACCACTGGCGCCTCGCCCTCGAGGTGGGCGCCGATGGCGCGCACCTGGGCCGCGACGACGGCGACCTGGCGCAGGCGCGAGCGCAAGCCGGCCCCGGCCTGCTGCTGGGCGCCTCCTGCTACAACGACCTGCAGCGGGCGCGCGAGCTGCTCGACGCAGGCGCCGATTACATCGCCTTCGGCACGGTGTTCCCGTCGTCCACGAAGCCGCTTGCCGTGCGTGCGCCGCTTTCCCTGCTGGGGCAGGCCCGGTCCGTGGCGGCAGCCGCCGGCGCACCCAGGGCCGCCGTGGTGGCCATCGGCGGCATTACGCCTGCCAACGCGGGGCAGGTGGCGCAGGCCGGCGCAGACAGTATTGCCGTGATCAACGGGCTGTTCGAAGCGCCCGACATCCTGCAGGCCGCCATCGCCTGTTCCGCCCCTTTCAACGCACCCTCTCACTTCCAGCCGTAACGCCATGTCCAGTAATTCTGAGTTATTCGATCGTGCCTGCCGCAGCATTCCGGGCGGCGTCAATTCCCCGGTTCGCGCCTTCCGCTCGGTAGGAGGCACCCCGCGTTTCATCAAACGCGCGCAAGGCCCCTATGTGTGGGACGAAGAAGACACGCGCTATATCGATTACGTCGGATCATGGGGCCCGGCCATCCTGGGTCATGCCCATCCCGACGTGGTGCAGGCGGTGCGCGATGCCGCGCTCGACGGGCTGTCGTTCGGTGCGCCGACCCGCGCCGAGATCGAACTGGCCGAAGTGCTGATCGAACGCCTGCCGTCGCTGGAAAGCGTGCGGCTGGTGAGCTCGGGCACCGAAGCCACCATGACCGCCATCCGCCTGGCGCGGGGCGCCACGGGCCGTGCCAAGATCGTGAAGTTCGAAGGGTGCTATCACGGTCACTCCGACAGCCTGCTGGTGAAGGCCGGCTCGGGTCTGCTGACCTTCGGCAATCCCAGTTCGGCCGGCGTCCCGCCCGAATTCGTGGCGCACACCCTCACGCTCGAGTTCAACAACCTGGCGGCCGTACAGGCTGCGTTTTCGCAGCACGGACCGGAAATCGCCTGCGTGATCGTCGAACCCGTGGCCGGCAACATGAACCTCATCAAGCCGTCCGAGGGCTTCCTGCAGGGCCTGCGCGACGTCTGCACCCAGCACGGCACCGTACTGATCTTCGACGAAGTCATGACCGGATTCCGGGTGGGGCCGCAGGGTGTCCAAGGGCTGTCGGGCGTAACGCCCGATCTGACCACGCTGGCCAAGGTGATCGGCGGCGGCATGCCGGTGGGTGCCCTGGGCGGCCGCGCCGACCTGATGGAGCACCTGGCTCCGCTGGGCGGCGTGTACCAGGCCGGCACGCTGTCGGGCAACCCGGTGGCCGTGGCGGCCGGGCTGGCTACCTTGCGCCTGATCGCGCAACCGGGCTTCTATGAAAACCTGTCGCGGCAGACCCTGCGGCTGGCCGATGGCCTGCGCGAACGCGCCCGAGCCGCCGGCATTTCGTTTTCCGCCGACGCCATCGGCGGCATGTTCGGCGTGTATTTCCGCGACACGGTACCCACCTCGTTCGCCGAAGTCTCGACCAGCGATACAGAGGCCTTCAAGCGCTTCTTCCATGCCATGCTCGACCGCGGCGTCCACTTCGCGCCCTCGGCATATGAAGCCGGTTTCGTGTCGGCCACGCACGATGACGCCGTCATCGATGCCACGCTCGATGCCGCCGAGGCGGTGTTCGCCAGCATGAAGGCCTGAAGGGCCTCATCCGCGCCTCATCCGCGCCTCGTCCGCCCGGCCAGGCCGCCTGGCCCGCGCGGGAAGCGCCCGGCGCCGATCCACACTGGCCGGCGCCGGGCGGCGGCGTGCCCCGGCCACCTTCGGGGAACGGTATCGCTGCCGTTTCCGGCGAAGCGCGCCGCACTCAGGCCGGGATGACGGCAGTGACCTCGATCTCGACCTTGGCGCGCTCTTCGACCAGCCCGGCCACCTGAAAAGCCGTCATGGGCGGAAAGTGGCGTCCGATGACCTCTCGGTAGTGCTTGCCGATTTCGGGATACGCGGCGACATACTCCTGCTTGTCGGTCACATACCAGTTCATGCGCACGATATGTTCCGGACGCCCGCCCCCCTCGGCCAGGATGGCCACGATGTTTTCCAGGGTCTGGCGCACCTGCCCGGCAAAGTCGTCGGTTTCGAACTGCTGCTGGCCGTTCCAGCCCACCTGGCCGCCCACGAACACCAGGCGGTCGCCCACCCCGACCTGCATCATTACACCGTTTGAATAGCCACGCGGTGGCGTCCAATTAGGCGGTTGCAGAATTTGCATGGGTTCATCCTGTAATAAGAAACGCCTGCATACGCTGGCGCAGATCGTCGGGAATGGCGGTCGAGCGCATGGTGCGCAGATCCACCGTCACAATAGTCAAGACAGCCTTCAGCCGGGTGCTGCCGTCGGGCCCTGCGAAGCGCACATCGGCCGCGAAAGATGCGCCGCCGATGCGCCGGACCGACAGTTCCTGGCGCAGTTTCTCGTGCCAGCGGCTGGGTGCCGTGAAGTCGCATTGCACCGACGCCAGCGGCGTTCCGATGTGGCGATTCACGTGCAATGTATGGAAAGGCATGCCCATGCCTTTGTCGAACCACTCTTCGACGAAGTCGTTGATCATTTCGAAGTAGCGCGGATAGAACACGATGCCTGCCGGATCGCAATGCCGGAACCGCACCTCTACTTCGCTGGCGAAGGGCGTGGACATGGGGGGCTCCTAGGCCATCGATCGCAGAGCGAAGCGTTGAAGCTTGCCGGTTTCGGTGCGCGGCAGTGCATCCACGAAAACAATCGCGCGTGGATACTTGTACGGGGCGATCGACGATTTCACGAAGGCCTGCAACTCAGCCGCGAGTTCGGCGCTGGGCGCAAACCCCGGCTTCAGCACGATAAACGCCTTGACGAGTTGGCCGCGCTCCTCGTCGTGGGCGCCCACCACGCCGCATTCCGCCACGGACTCGTGCCGCAACAGGGCATCCTCAACTTCCGGGCCGGCAATGTTGTAGCCGGCCGAGACGATCATGTCGTCATTGCGAGCCTGGTAGAAGAAATAGCCGTCGTCGTCTTGCACGAACGTGTCGCCCGGCAGGTTCCAGCCCTGTTGCACGAAGCGGCGCTGCCTATCATCGGCGAGGTAGCGGCACCCGGTGGGCCCCTTCAGCGCCAGCCGTCCCGGCGTGCCGTGGGGCACGGGCTGCATGTTCTCGTCTACGACGCAGGCGACGTAGCCCGGCACCACCTTGCCTATCGCGCCCGGCCGCACCTGATCGGGCGGGCTGGACACGAACACGTGGATCATCTCGGTGCCGCCGATTCCATCGATCATTTCGATGCCGGTGGCTTTCTTCCAGAGTTGCCGCGTGGCGTCGGGCAGCGCCTCGCCGGCCGACACGCTTTTCTTGAGGCTGCTCACGTCGTATTTGCCGGCAAGCGCCGCCATCTGGCGGTAGAACGTGGGCGCGGTGAACACGATGGTGGCGCGGAAGTCCTGGATCAATTCGAGCAGGCTGTCCGGCGTCAGCTTCTCGGCCAGCACCGTGCTCGCCCCCACCCTCAACGGAAAGCACAACAGGCCGCCCAGTCCGAAAGTGAAAGCCAGCGGCGGCGTGCCGCAGAAAATGTCATCTGCCTCCGGCTTGATCACATGGCGCGGAAAAAGGTCGCACATTGCCAGCACATCGCGATGGAAGTGCATGCAGCCCTTGGGCATGCCTGTCGTTCCGCTGGTGAATGCGATCAGGCAGACGTCGTCGACGGCGGTGTCGCAGGGAATGAAATCGTCGGGCTTGGCTGCCGCCAGCGCGTCCAGCGCATCGGCTGCCGGATCGTTGAACAGCATGATCTGACGCAGTACGCCGCAGTAATGTTCATGGTCGGGCTGCATGCAGTAGCGCGCCTCGACGGCCAGTTGCGCGTCGCACAGCATTGCCGCGACCTGCGCCTTGGAAATGATCTGCTTGAGTTCCTTGGCCCGCAGCAGAGGCATGGTGGGTACTGTGACCAGGCCGGCCTTGATGGCGGCCAGCCATGCGGCGGCCATCATCGGATTGTTCGGGCCGCGCAGCAGCAGCCGGTTGCCCGGCACCAGCTTCATGTCCTCGACCAATACGCGGGCGATGCGGTTGGTCAGGGCCTGCAACTCGGCGTAGGTCATCACGGCCGCCACGCCTTCCCGGCGCCAGCGCAGCGCCGGACGGGGCCCGTATCCGTTGCGTACCATGGCATCGACCAGCTCGGCGGCGCAATTCACCCGGGCCGGATAGGCCACATCCGGGCTGTCTAGCAGGAACTCGGGCCATTCATCGGCCGGAGGTAGATGATCGCGGGCGAAAGTATCCAGGTGGGCAGAGCGTTCCATGCAAATCCCCTTGGCAGTGCGTGCGGGCTGCTGTCAGTCTTTGAGCAGCTCTCGTGCGATGATGAGCTTCTGGACTTCGGTGGCCCCCTCATAAATTCGCAGGGCGCGGATCTCGCGATATAGCTTCTCGACCGCCATGCCGGACACGACTCCGGCGCCGCCGAACATCTGCAACGCACGGTCGATGACGGCCTGGGCCGACTCGGTGGCCGCCATCTTGGCCATGGCCGCCTCACGCGTGGTGCGCACGCCTTTTACGTCGCGCAGCCAGGCGGCGCGGTAGGTGAGCAGGGCTGACGAATCGACCGCCGTGGCCATGTCGCCCAGCGCGGCCTGTGTCAGCTGCAGGTCGGCCAATGCCTGGCCGAACATGCGCCTGCCGCGGGAGCGCTGCAAGGCTTCATCCAGGGCGCGGCGGGCGAAGCCCAGCGCGGCAGCAGCCACCGAAGCGCGAAAAATGTCCAGCGTCATCATGGCCAGTTTGAAGCCCTGCCCGGCATCGCCCAGGCGGTGGCTGACGGGCACCCGGCAGCCATCGAATGCCAGCGTGGCCAGCGGATGGGGTGCCATCACTTCGATGCGCTCGGCGATCTCGAGGCCCGGGGTGTCCGCATCGACAATGAATGCACTGATACCCCGTGCACCCGGCTGCTCGCCGGTGCGCGCAAACACGCAATAGAAATCGGCGATGCCGCCATTGGATATCCAGGTCTTGGCGCCATCGAGCACGTAGTGATCGCCCTCGAGCCGCGCCGAACATGTCAGGGCCGCCACATCGGAACCGGCATCGGGCTCGGACAGCGCGAAGGCGGCGATGGCCTGCCCGCTGGCGACGCGCGGCAGATACTGCCGGCGCAGCTCTTCGGAACCCATCAGCGCAATGGCGCCGCTGCCCAACCCCTGCATCGCCAGCGCGAAATCCGCGAGGCCATCGTGCCGCGCCAGGGTTTCGCGCAATATGCAGACCATTCGCGAGTCCACCTGCGGCAACGCGCCACCCCAGGCGCCATCAGGCCCCGCGGGTACGCAATAGCGCAACCAGCCGGCCTGGCCCAGGGCCGCCACCAACTTGCGGCACGCTGCATCGGTATCGTGATGATCGATGTGCGCCAGAGCGTCGATGCACCAGGCCTCGAGCTCCGCCGCCCGGTCGCGATGGTGATCGTCGAAAAAAGGCCAGTCCAGCCACGTGGTATCTGCCATATCAGGGCTCCAGGTTGCCAGACACAACGCGAGCGGCTCGCGACAAATCCGCCGCGGCGGGCCTGCGTGCGCGATGGCGGCGCTCCCGGGCGGGGGCAATGCGCATCGCTTCGAGGGCGGGTTTCATGTCAGTCTCCTTCGAATACGGGTTTGCGCTTGGCGACGAAGGCCTCGTAGGCTCGCCGGAAGTCGCGGGTCTGCATGCAGATGGCCTGGGCCTCGGCCTCGGCCTCGATGGCTTCGTCCACTCCCATGTTCCATTCCTGGTGCAGCAGTTTCTTGGTGATGCCATGCGCGAAAGTCGGCCCCGCCGCCAATTGCGCCGCCAGTGCCTGGGCGGCGTCCGGCAGCGACCCGCCGTCGTGCAGGCTGTTGAAGAAGCCCCACTGCAGAGCCTCGTCGGCGCTCATGGCTCGCCCTGTGTACAGCAGCTCGGAGGCCCTGCCCTGGCCGATCACCCGTGGCAGCAGGGTGCAGGCGCCCATGTCTGCGCCGGCCAGCCCGACGCGCGTGAACAGGAAGGCCGTACGCGCCGCCGGCGTGCCCAGCCTGAGGTCGGAGGCCAGGGCCATCATGGCGCCCGCGCCGGCGCACACGCCATCTACCGCGGCCACGATGGGCTGCGGGCAGGCGCGCATCGCCTTCACCAGATCCCCCGTCATTCGCGTGAAATCGAGCAGCTCGGGCATGCTCATCTGCGTGAGCGGGCCGATAATCTCGTGCACATCTCCGCCCGAACAGAAATTGCCGCCCGCGCCCGTCAGGATCACCACTTTGATATCCGTGGCGTACACCAGGCCGCGGAACAGGTCTCGCAGTTCGGCATAAGAATCGAAGGTCAGCGGGTTCTTGCGCTCGGGACGGTTCAGCGTAATGGTGCCAACCTTGCCATCGGCCGACACCTGCCACAGGAAGGTGCGGGCCGCATAGGCGGCGTAGGGGCGCCGATGGTGCTTCATGGTGTGTTCGGTGGCTGCAGTGCTCATGGGGTCTCCTGGGGCCGGTCAGCCGGTCATGACTTCACCGCCGTCGACGGCGATGGCCTGGCCATTGATGGATGCGGACGCGGGCAAGGCCAGCCAGGCGACGGCCTCGGCGACTTCGTCGGGCCGCACCAGACGGCCTTGGGGGTTGCGCGCGGCCAGCTCGGCACGCGCCTGCTCGGCGCTACGGCCGGTTTTCTGCACGATGTTGTCCACCGCGCCGCGCACGATGTCAGTGTCGGTGAAGCCCGGGCACACGGCATTGACGGTAACCCCTTGGCGCGCGACCTCCAGCGCCAGCGCGCGCGTCAGGCCCACCACGCCATGCTTGGCGGCGCAATAGGCGGTCACATACGGATAGCCGATCAGCCCTGCCGTGCTCGCCACATTGATCACGCGGCCCCAGCCGGCGGACAGCATGCCCGGCAGCGCCGCCTGGATGCAGTGGAACGTGCCGGTCAGGTTGACGGCCAGCATGGCGTGCCACGCCGCGGCATCAGTGCGGTCGAAACGCTGGCTGACGGCCTGCCCGGCATTGTTGACCAGAATATCCACCGTGCCCGCCGCCTGCGCGGCCTCATCGAACGCGGCGCGCACCGAGGCCTCGTCGGCCACGTCAGCGGCGACGGACTGTACCTTGCCGTGCGCTCGCAGGGCGCCTGCCGCGGCGTCCAGCGCGGCGCGATCGCGGCCCAGCAGCGTCAGCGAGGCGCCTCGCTGCAACAGGGCCCGTGCGCAGGCCAAACCGATGCCGCGCGCGCCGCCGGTTACCAGGGCATGTCGCCCGGCCAGAGAGGTCGAAGGTGTCATTTGGCGTCCTGTTGCGCCAGGCTGGCGGCGCGTTCGAAATTGGATTCCAGTTGCCGCTTGCCGGCGACGTACTGGCGCGGCCAGGCGGTGTCGCTGTAGCCCACGCGGGCGGCCTCGCGCAGCGTCCAGGCAGCATCGGCCAGATGCGGTCTTGCCAGCGCGCAGAGGTCGGCCCGGCCAGAAGCAATGATGCCGTTGGCATGGTCGGCCTCGAAGATCGCGCCCACCGCGATGGTCGGGATGCCGGCCTCGTTGCGGATTCGATCGGCGAACGGCGTCTGGTACATGCGCCCGTATACCGGCTGTTGATCGGGGCTGACCTGGCCCGACGAGCAGTCGATCATGTCCGCGCCAGCCTCTTTGAAACGGCGTGCGATCTCGACCGCATCATCGGCCGTGATGCCGCCCTCGACCCAGTCGTGCGCTGAAATGCGTACCGACATCGGTCTATCCTGCGGCCACGCCTCGCGCACGGCCCGGAACACTTCGAGCGGGTAGCGCAGCCGGTTGCCCAGGCTGCCTCCATATTCATCGGTGCGCCGGTTGGTCAGCGGCGAAATGAAGCTGGACAGGAGATAACCGTGGGCGCAGTGCAATTCGAGCCAGTCGAAGCCCGCCTGCGCGGCTCGGCGCGCGGCTGCGACGAAGTCGTCGCGCACTCGGTCCATGTCGGCGCGGTCCATGGCGCGTGGCACCTGCGAAATACCGGGCAGGTAGGGCAGCGCGGAAGCCGAATACAGCGGCCAGTTGCCCTCTGGCAGCGGGTAATCCATTTTCTGCCAGCCCAGCTGCGTAGACCCCTTGCGGCCCGCATGCCCGAGCTGGATGCCTATGCGCGCCTCGCTGTGGGCATGCACGAAATCGACAATGCGCGCGAACGCCTGCGCCTGCCCGTCGGTCCACAAGCCCGGGCACCCCGGCGTGATCCTCGCGTCCGGCGAGGGGCAGGTCATTTCGACCATGACCAGACCCGCCCCGCCCAGGGCGCGCGCCCCCAGGTGCACCATGTGAAAATCTCCAGGCACGCCTTGCTCGCATGAATACATCGCCATCGGCGAAACCACGATGCGGTTCTTCAGTTCCAGGCTGCGCACCCGGTACGGCGTGAGCATCGGCAGGGGGGGACGGGCGTCGCCGGTATCGACCCCGGCACAGGCGGCCAGCCAGCGTTCGTAGCCTTCCAGCCATTGGGCGTCGCGCAGCCGCAGGTTTTCGTGCGAAATGCGCTGCGAGCGGGTCAGCAGCGAATACGCGAATTGTTCGGGCTCGAGCCCGGCATAGCGCTGAACGTTCTCGAACCACTCGGTGGAATTGCGCGCGGCATTCTGGATCTTCAGCACCTCCACGCTGCGCACGTCCTGATAGTGCTGCAGGCCCTGCTCGATCCCGCCCTGAGCGCCGCCCAGGCACCGCGCCAGTTCGATGGCATCTTCGAGCGCGAGCTTGGTGCCCGAACCCACCGAGAAATGTGCCGTGTGCGCCGCGTCGCCCATCAGCACCACCGGCACGCGACGCTGCCCGCGCGGCGTATCCAGCGTGTTCCAGTGCACCCAGGTGTCGCAGATGACGCGCGGAAAGCGGATCCAGATGGCGGCGCCGCGCAGGTGTGCGGCATTACTGATCAGGCGGTGGCCGTCCAGCCAGGGCGCGAACAGCTTTTCGCAATAGGCAATGCCCTCTTCCTGGCCCATGTCGCCGATGCCGGCCGCCCGCCAGGTTTCTTCGGGGGTCTCGACGATGAAGGTCGAAAGCCCGTCTTCGAAACGGTAGGCATGCGCCTGAAACCAGCCGTGTTCGTTCTGCACGAAAGCAAAGGTAAACGCGTCGAACACCTTGGTGGTGCCCAGCCATACGAAACGGCAGCGTCGCGTGTCGATATCCGGCTGGAAGGTGTCGGCATAACGGGTGCGAACCTGGCTGTTGATGCCGTCCGACGCAATGACCAGGTCGGCGTCATACTGCAATGCCATGGCCTGGTCGTCCTGCACGAAGGTCTCGAACACCAGCTTCACGCCGACCTCTTCGCAGCGGCGCTGCAGGATATTCAGCAGTTTCTTGCGTCCGATGCCGATGAATCCGTGGCCCCGGGTGCGCACGCTGCGCCCCTTGAAGTGGATATCGATGTCGTCCCAGTGATTGAAGGCGTCGCCGATGGTCTGCGCCGACACCGGGTCCGCCTGCCGCAGATTGTCCATGGTGGCGTCGGAGAACACCACGCCCCAGCCGAACGTATCGTAAGGCCGGTTGCGCTCGATGACCGTGACGTCATTGGCCGGGTCTTGCAGCTTCATCAGCAGGCCAAAGTACAGGCCGGCGGGGCCACCGCCCAGGCAGATGATCTTCATTGCGCGTCACGCTCCAGGACACCGGGCGGCGGCAGTGCATCGACCGCCGTCCAATTAGTTTAGGTTTCAACTATAAACCGCCGGCGAGGGCCGCGCAACAGATGCGGGTTTACACCAGCAGGGGCATCGAGACCGTGACCAGGAAACGCACGACGCAGCGTGCATGCCGCCCCGCCCCGCACGCCCGCAGGACGCCGCGGGGGGGAGACGCGCATGGCGAACTGGCCGAGGTTCACGGGAGGGCGGCAGGCCGTGCGACCGGCACCGCTCAGGTCCTGCGTCGTGGGAGGTGAATCTCACAACCCTGCCCGCCGCGCGCGACTCGGGTCGAAAGTGCCGTGCCTGGCGATACTGGGCCGCCACGCAGAGCCCCGGGCCGGGGCCGATTCGAGAGGGATCGCGGGTACCGCGCCGGCGAGTCGCCGAAGAACGGCGTTCGCAGCCAGGGCCCCGCCGGCGGGGGACGGCTCAGCTGATCTGTCCCAGCGCGCGAACGATGTCCCGGGCATTGCCCGGCCGAACCAGCCGCGCCACCTCGCGCCCGTCGCGCAGGAAGATCAGGGTAGGCCAGAGCTTGACGCGATACGAACGCCCCAGCGGGCGTCCGCTGCCGTCTTCCACCTTGATGTGTTCGGCCTGCGGATAGGCTGCGAAGGCTTGCCCGATGAGCGGTTGCGCGGCTTGGCAGAAGCCGCACCAATTGGTGCCGAATTCCAGCACCAAGGGCCCGGGACGTCCGTCGACATCGGCGCGAGACAGGGTTTCGGGTTCATAGCGTTGGGACATGGACATGATGGCTCCAGGTTACGGGCCCGCTGCCAGCAAGCCGCATGCCCCATCGTACCCGCACTCGCCACCGCGCCTACACGCCCAGGTAGCGTTCCCACAATCGGCGGTCGCGGTCCAGCGAGGCTGAATCGCCGGTCCAGACGGCCTGCCCCCGTTCGAGTATCACATGGTGATCGGCCAGGGCGAGCAGACGCTCGACGTACTTGTCGATGACCAGAATGGTCTGCCCGGCGCTGCGCAAAGTCGACAGGCACGACCAGATTTCCTCGCGCACCAGCGGCGCGAGTCCTTCGGTGGCTTCATCCAGCACCAGCAAACGCGGATTGGTGACCAGCGCGCGGCCGATGGCCAGCATCTGCTGCTCGCCGCCCGACAGCTGGTTGCCCATGTTTCGCGCGCGCTCGGCGAGTCGAGGGAACAATTCGAATACGCGCTCCACCGTCCAGGGCTGCACGATGTCGGGGTTGCGGTTCGCGGCGAAGGCGCTCAGGTGTTCGCGCACCGTCAGGTTGGGGAAGCACTGGCGGCCTTCGGGAACAATGGCCAGGCCCGCCCTGGCGATGCGGTCGGGCGCCCAGCCGCTGATGTCCTGCCCGGCAAAATGTATAGAACCGCCGCGCAGTGCAAGCTGGCCGAACAGGGTCCGCAGCAAGGTGCTCTTGCCCATGCCGTTGCGGCCCAGCAGCGTCACCACCTGCCCGGCCCCCACCTCGAGATCTACGCCGAACAATACCTGGCTGGCGCCGTAACCACTTTGAACGCCCTTCATGCTCAACATCTCGCGCGCTCCAGTGTCTCGTCTTCGCCCAGGTAAGCCTGCCGGACGGCCGGGTTGGCCCGGATCTCGGCAGGCGTGCCCGTGGCGATGATGCGGCCGTACACGAGTACCGAGATGCGGTCGGCCAGCCGGAACACCGCCTGCATATCGTGTTCGACCAGCAGCATGGCCGCATGGCCCCGCAGCGACTCGATCAGCTCGGTGAGGCGCAGGGTTTCGTCAGGTCCCATGCCCGCCATAGGCTCATCGAGCAACAGCACGCTGGGCCGGGCCGCCAGGGCCAGTGCGAATTCCAGTTTGCGCTGCTCGCCATGCGGCAGCGTCGCGGCCGGGCGATCGAACAGATTGGCATCGAGCGCACATTGGCTCGCCAGTTCGCGTGCGGCATCGTGCAGCGCAGAATCGGCCACGCGTGGACGCCAGAACCGGAAACTGCTGCCGGCGTGCGCCTGCACCGCCAGCAGCAGATTGTCCAGCACACTGAACGACCTGAAGATGTTGGTGACCTGGTAAGAGCGCGACAGCCCCGCGGCCACGCGCTGGTGCGCGTTCAGGCGGGTTACGTCCGTGCCTGCCAGCACCAGGCTGCCTTCATCGGCCGCGAGGGTTCCGGACAGCAGGTGTATGAGTGTCGATTTGCCCGCGCCGTTGGGTCCGATGAGCGCATGGATCTCACCCGGTTCCAGCGTCAGGGAAACATGATCGGTGGCCATCAGCGCGCCGAAGCGGCGCACCAGGCCGCTGGCCTGCAGGGCCGGACCTGCCGTGGTGACGGGCGCGTCTGCCATCACGGCCTCCCTTGGCGCAACGCGCCGCCGAACCAGGGCGCCGCCAGGCCCGCAACGCCGCGGGGCGCACCAAACACCACGCACAACAGCAATACCCCCAGGGGCAAGTGCCAGTACTCGGTCCACATGCGCAGCACTTCTTCGAGCGTCAGCATGAGCACCGCACCCGCCACGCCTCCGTAGCGCAGGCCTATGCCTCCCACCAGCACCATGACCAGCAGGTTGGCGGACTGTGTCCAGTGCATGAGGCTGGGGGATATGAACAGATTGTGGTTGGCCAGCAAAGCCCCGGCCAGGCCGGCCACCGCGCCGCTGAGCACGAATGCCGCCAATTTCAGGCGGTACACCGGATATCCCAGGGCTTCCATGCGGGATTCGTTCTCGCGTATGCCTTGCAGCGCCATGCCGAAGCGCGAATCGACCAGTCGGCCGAATGCCCACATCAATACGGCGAACAGCGCGAGCACCAGATAGTAAAACTGGGTGCTGTCGGCCAGGTCGACGCCGGGAAGCAGCGAATAGCCGGACAGGTTCAGGCCGTCTTCGCCACCGTACTGCCTCAGCGAGATGAACAGGTAATAGACCATCTGCGCGAAGGCCAGCGTGATCATGATGAAATACACCCCGCGCGTGCGCAGCGACACCGCGCCGATCATCAGGGCCAGCAGCGCGGCCACGGCGACGGCCGCTGGCCAGGCGACGAGCCCGCCGTGCACGCCCGAGGCGTCGAGTATTCCCACCACGTAGGCGCCCGCGCCGAAGAACGCGGCGTGCCCCAGCGCGACCATTCCGCCGTAGCCCAGGATAAGATTCAGGCTGGTCGCGGCCACCGCATAGATGAGCATGCGCCGCACCACCGACACATAGAAGTCCAGGCCCAGCGCCTGGGCCGCGTATGGCAGCAGCGCCAGCGCCAGCAGCAGGGCAAGGGTCCAGATAGTGGATCGGTGCATCATTCAACCACGCGCCGGAAACAGCCCGGCCGGGCGGAACACCAGCACGCCGGCCATGAGCAAGTAAATGGAAATCGCCGCCAGGGTCGCGGCCAGGCTCGACGCCATGGCGGGCGGCAGCACCTCGCGCAGCAGCATGGGCAGGAAAGCCCGCCCGGCGGTATCGACCATGCCCACCAGCAGCGCGCCGACGAACGCGCCGCGTATCGAGCCGATGCCGCCGATGACAATACACACCAGGACCAGGATCAGGATTTCCTCGCCCATGCCGATCTGCACCGCCGTGATCGGGCCCAACAGCGCTCCCGCCACCGCAGCCAGCATCGCGCCCAGCGCGAAGACGCCGAGGAACAGCAAGGGCACTCGCACCCCCATCAGCGTGGCCATCTGCCGATTGGAGGCGCCCGCCCTGACCAGCACGCCCGCCCTGGTGCGCGTGACGAACCAGTACAGCCCTACCGCAGCGGCCAGGCCGCACGCAATGATCACCAGGCGGTAGGCCGGGTACATCAGGTCGGGCAGCAGCCGCACCGGCCCGGACAGCGCGGCCGGCATATTCAGCATGACCGGGGCGGGGCCCCAGATCATCTTGACGATGTCGTTGGCGATGAGAATGACGGCATAGGTGCCCAACACCTGGGCGAGATGGTCCCGAACCGCCAGGCGGCGCACCAGCACCAGCTCGAGCAGCAAGCCCACCACACCGGTCACCAGCGCCGCGACCAGCACGGCCGCGACAAAAGAGCCGGACCGCTGCATGGTTTCGGCGGCGACGTAGGCCCCGGCCATGTACAGCGACCCGTGGGCCAGGTTCATGATGTCCATGATGCCGAAAACCAGGGTCAGCCCGGCGGCGATCAGGAACAGCATCAATCCGAACTGCAGGCCATTCAGCAGTTGCTCGACAACCAGGGTCATCTAGGATCCGTCAACGCGCGAAAGAAGCGGGAAGGCGGGCGCGCCGAGTCTGGCGTCGCCCGCCGCAACACAGGACTACAGCTTGCACTGATCGACGTAGACGTCCTGGTATTTGTCGAACACCTTGCCGACCAGCTTGTTGGTGATGCGGCCATCACCGTCTTTTTCGACCACGCGCAGGTAGTAGGCCTGGATCGGGTAGTGGTTCTTGCCGTAAGTGAACTCGCCGCGCACCGATGGGTAGTCGGCCTTGGCAAGCGCCTGCACAATGGCGTCGCGATCGCCGGCCTTGCCGCCGGCCTGCTTCACAGCGGCGTCCATGGCCATGATCACATCGTAGGCCTGGGCGGCATACACCGACGGGTAGCGGCCGTTGTACGCTTTGCGGAATGCCTCGACGAACTGCTTGTTCTGCGCATTGTCGAGGTCATGGGCCCATTGCGCGGTGTTGTACATGCCCAGCATGGGGTCGCCCACGGCCTGGATCACGTCTTCGTCGGCCGAGAATCCGGGGCCGATGAGCTTGACGCTTTGCGACAGGCCGGTGGACACGAACTGCTTCACGAAGTTGATGCCCATGCCGCCCGGCAGGAAAATGAACACCGCGTCGGGCTTGGCGGCGCGTATCTGTGCCAGCTCGGCGGCGTAGTCGATCTGGCCCAGCTTGGTGTACACCTCTTCGGCAACGTCGGCGTTGTAACCGCGCTTGAAGCCGGTCAGGGCATCCTTGCCAGCCGGATAGTCGGGCGCCATGATGAAGACTTTCTTGAAGCCGCGGTCGGCCGCCACCTTGCCGGCGGCTTCATGGAAGGCGTCGTTCTGGTACGACGTGCCGAACCAATAGCGGTTGCAGCGTTCGCCCGCGTACTGGCTGGGCCCGGGGTTGTTCGACAGATACGGCACCTTGGCGGCGAACAGCGCGGGGCCGACGGCCAGCGCCACATTCGAGCCGATGGGCCCCGTGAAGAAATCGATCTTGTCGCGCTGGATATACCGCGTCACCAGCTGGCGGGCCTGGTCGGGGTTGCCGCCCATGTCCGACTGCAGGAATTCGGCGGGCTGCCCGCCCAGCTTGCCGTCGAGCTGCTTGATGGCAAGATTGAAACCATCGCGAGCCTCGGCGCCCAGCGCGGCGAAAGGTCCCGATATATCATTGGCGATGCCGACTTTGATCGTGTCGGCCGATGAAAGGGCAGGCGCCAGCGCGGCGGCCACCACCAGGGTAGTCAGGAAACGCATCGTGTAGCTCCTTGCGCGTGGCGCGCAGCGGTTGTTGTTATGCGATGTGGCGAATCGGATGCTTGTTACCATCGGTCTGCCCGACATCGGCTGGATGAGGCGGCAAAGGCTGGCGTCCCGCATAGTTTAGGTTTAAAGTATTCTGCAAGACAAGCCTAGGGTTTTTACCAGGGATATCCCTCGCGCCACCCCACTATGCCCGCCCTCTACCGCCACTACGACCGCGCCGCGCTCGACGTACAGTACAACGCCCGCGCCACGGTACCCGATGTGCAGCCTTTCCTGGCGCAATATGCGGTGCAAAGCCAGGCCGCCCGCGCCGCCCTGCCGCACGCGGCCGATGTGCCCTATGGCGACCATCCCGACGAACTCCTCGATATTTTCCCGGCTGCCGCGCAGCCTGCGGCGCCCGCGCATGGCGCGCCGGTCTTCATGTTCATACACGGCGGATACTGGCGCGCGCTGTCGAAGGACGACGCCTGTTGCATGGCCCCTGCCTTCACGCAGGCCGGCGCGGTGGTGGTGACGGTCAATTATTCTCTGGCGCCGGCGGTCACGCTGGACCACATCGTCGATCAGAACCGCCGGGCGGTGGCCTGGGTGCACCGGCATATTGCGCGCCATGGCGGCGACCCGCGACGCATCCATGTGTCGGGCAGTTCGGCGGGCGGACATCTGGTGGGCATGCTTCTGGTGGGCGGCTGGCACGACCAATACGGCGTCCCGCCCGATGTGGTGGCCGGCGCGGCGCCGCTGTCCGGGCTGTACGACCTGCGGCCGCTGGTACATACCCATATCAACGAGTGGATGCGGCTGAGCCCGGACGATGCCGTGCGCAACAGCCCCGCGCTGCAGCCGCTGGCTGCCCGCTGCCCGCTGCTGGCCAGTTATGGCGGCAATGAAACCGACGAGTTCAAGCGCCAGACCGACGATTTCCTGCGGGCCTGGCGCGGCCGGGGACTGGCTGCGGACCATGTGCCGATGCCAGACCACAATCATTTCGACATCGTACTGGCGCTGAACGACCCTGCCAGCCCGCTGACGCGTGCCCTCTTCCATCAAATGGGCCTGGCCGCCGGCCGGTCCAAACGCTGAAGTCCGCCATGATCAACGCTCCCGACCTGGAAACGCGCGCCGCGCCCGATGATCACCACGCGCTGCGGCTGTGGCTGCGCATGCTGACCTGCTGCAACCTGATCGAATCCGACATCCGCGGCCGGCTGCGTTCCGAATTCGACACCACGCTTCCCCGCTTCGACCTGATGGCCCAATTGCAACGGGCGCCCAAGGGAATGAAAATGGGCGAGCTGTCGCGCCGCATGATGGTGACCAACGGCAATATCACGGGCATCGCCGACCAGCTGGAAAAAGAAGGCCTGGTGGTGCGCACCAAGATGGAATCCGACCGCCGCAGCTCGGTGCTGAAGCTCACGCCGCAGGGGCGCCGCGCTTTCGCGCGCATGGCACGGGCTCACGAAAACTGGGTCAAGGCCATGTTCAACGACCTGCCCGACGCCAGCCGCGACGCACTCTATCAGGCGCTGGGCGAATTGAAATTGCAGGTGGTGGCGGTGCGTGGGGCGGCGCGCCGGGCGGCATGAACCTCATCAGCAGGGGCTGGCGGTCGGGGTGATGGCTGGGTGATGGCCCGTCTCACGCTGTGCGGGCACCCGGGGCGGCGCACGTGCGTCGGCCTCGGCCGGCCAGAAGCCCAGCACACCAAGGCGTCAACAGAACTCAGCCGGCCCGGCACTCCCCCCCGCCATCCAGCGGTGGGATAATAGAAGGCTTCCACCGCCGCCCGGCGGTTCAATTCGCCCTCAGCCACAGAGACTTAGTCATGGCCGTTAACCTGCAGATCCCTTCCGAGTCCGAAATTTTCCCCGTTGCCGGCGTAGACATCGGCGTTACCGAAGCCGGTATCCGCAAGGCCAACCGACGCGACCTTACTGTTTTCAAGCTGGCGGCCGGCACCACCGTGGCGGGCGTGTTCACGCGCAACCGTTTCCGTGCGGCGCCGGTGCAGGTGTGCGAAGCGCACCTTGCCACGGGCGGCCCCATACGCGCCCTGGTGATCAATACCGGCAATGCCAATGCCGGCACGGGCGCCGAGGGGCTGAAGAAGGCTCAGGATACCTGCGTGGCGCTGGGCCAGTTGCTGGGGGTGCCTGCCGAACAGGTGCTGCCATTCTCGACCGGCGTCATTCTCGAACCCCTGCCGCTCGACCGTCTCACGGCCGCGCTGCCCGCCGCGCTGTCCAGGCTGGGCGCCGACCAGTGGTTCAATGCCGCCCATGGCATCATGACCACCGACACGCTGCCCAAGATCCATTCACGTCGCGTGCAGGTGGGCGGCAAGACCATCACCATCACCGGTATCAGCAAGGGCGCCGGCATGATCCGCCCCAACATGGCCACCATGCTCAGCTTCCTGGCCACCGACGCAGGCATCCCGCAGCCGCTGCTGCGCGCCCTGGCCAGTGATATCGCCGACCGGTCGTTCAACCGCATCACGGTCGATGGCGATACCTCGACCAACGATTCGTTCATCATCGCGGCCACCGGCCAGTCGGGTCTTGAAATCGGCTCCGAGGCCGACCCGCACTACGCCGCCGTCCGCGACGCGCTGGCCGAGGCCGCGCTGGACCTGGCCCAGAAAATCGTGCGCGATGCCGAAGGCGCCACCAAGTTCATCACGATCCGCGTCGAACAGGCCAAGAACGCCGAAGAAGCCCTGAAGGTGGCGTACTCGGTCGCGCACTCGCCGCTCGTCAAGACGGCGTTCTTCGCGTCCGATCCCAACCTGGGCCGCATCCTCGCCGCCATAGGCTACGCCGGCGTCGATGACTTGGACGTGTCCGGGCTGCAGATGTGGCTGGACGACGTGCTGGTGGCTCGCGACGGCGGACGCAACCCCGACTACCAAGAGGCCGACGGGCAGCGTGTCATGAAGCAGGCGGAAATCTGTGTCCGCATAGCGCTCGCTCGCGGCCAGGTCTCCGAGACCGTGTACACCTGCGACTTCTCGCACGAGTATGTCAGCATCAATGCCGACTACCGTTCCTGAGCCCCTGCATCGGAAACCGAAGTGACTGCTACCGATTTTTCCGTACTGATCGAGCGTGCCGAGCGGGTGCTTGCCCAGCTCGAAGCCTGGCTGCCGGCTGCCCCGCCCGACATCGACTGGTCGGCGCATGCCTACCGCTGGCGCAAGCGCGGCGGGGCGCGAGGCTGGCTCGACGCCGTGCGTCATGTGGCCCGCATCGACATGGCCGACTTGCAGCATATCGAACGCCAGAAAGGCATCATCGACCGCAATACTCAGCAGTTCCTGCACAAGAAGCCCGCCAACAATGTACTCATGACCGGCGCACGCGGCACCGGCAAGAGTTCTCTGGTGAAGGCCATGCTGGCGGCCTATGAAGACCAGGGCTTGCGGCTCATCGAGGTCGACAAATCCGACCTGGGCGATCTGCCCGATATCGTCGAGCTGGTCGCGCCGCGCCCCGAACGCTTCATCGTATTTTGCGACGATCTCTCGTTCGAGGAAGGCGAAGCCGGATACAAGGCATTGAAGTCGGTGCTGGACGGCTCCGTCTCGGCGTCGGGCGACAACGTGCTCATCTATGCCACCTCGAATCGGCGCCACCTGATGCCCGAATACATGAGCGAGAACCTTCAGGCCAGGCACCAGCCCGATGGCGAGATCCATCCGGGCGAAACCGTCGAAGAAAAAATCTCGCTTTCCGAGCGTTTCGGCCTGTGGCTGTCGTTCCATCCGTTCAAACAGGACGACTACCTCGACATCGTGCGCCACTGGCTGCGCGAGCTCGGCTGCCCGGAACAACACATCGACACCAGCCGCACCGAAGCCCTGCAATGGGCGCTCGAACGCGGATCGCGCTCGGGACGGGTGGCCTACCAATTTGCGCGCGACTGGGCGGCCCGCCATGTCTGAACGCATCATCGACGTCGCGGCCGGCCTGATCCTGCGGCCCGATGGCCAGCTGCTGCTGGGGCAACGCCCGGATGGGAAGCCGTGGGCGGGCTGGTGGGAACTGCCCGGCGGCAAGCTCGAGCCAGGCGAAACCGTGCTGCAGGCGCTGGCGCGCGAACTGCGCGAAGAAATCGGCATCGAAGTCACCCACGCGGTGCCTTGGGTGACCTACGTGCATGCGTATCCGCAAACCACGGTGCGACTGGCGTTCTGCCGGGTCACAGCCTGGCAGGGAGAGCCCCGCGGGCTCGAAGACCAGCAACTGCGCTGGGTGAAGCCCGCGCACGCGGCCCAGGTCGGCGACCTGCTTCCAGCCACCCTGCCGCCGCTGCGCTGGCTGCAATTGCCGGACACCTATGGCATTTCATCCATCGGCAGTCGCGCCGGCTTGCCCGCGTTTCTCGAACGCCTCGAACTGGCACTGGCGCGGGGCCTGAAACTGGTGCAGCTGCGAGAACCTGATTGGCCCGATGGCCCCGCGGCGCCCTCGCTGCGCGACGCCATGCAGGTCATCGGCAAGCTATGCCACGACGCGGGCGCCAGGCTGCTGGTCAACAGCGTGCATCCGGCCGCGTGGTGGCGCCAGGCCGACGGCGTGCACCTGCGCTGGACCGACGCCGCGGCGTTGCATGCGCGGCCCGAGTTGCACGAACATGCCCTGGTAGGCGTGTCCGCGCACGACAATGACCAAGTCGTGCAAGCCCGCAATCTGGGCGCCGATTTCGCGGTGTTGGGGCCCGTACTCGACACGCCCTCGCACCCGGGCCAACCCACGCTGGGCTGGCCGGGCTTCGTCGAAGGCAACCGCGACGCCGGCCTGCCTGTCTATGCGCTGGGTGGCCAGTCGGCCGATACACTGGCCGAAGCGCAACGGCACGGCGCGCACGGCGTGGCCGGCATAAGCGCCATTCTTTGAGCCTTCAGCACCGGCTGCCCGGAAACAGGCAGCCTCGCATGGGCGGACGCCGCGGCGCCGCACCTACCGGGCCGTGCCTGCCTGCGGATCGGGCAGGCCTTCCCAGCCCCCGCCTAGCGCGGCGATCAGCTGTACGCTCGCGGCCAGGCGGCTGCCCAGCAGGCTGAGCGCATTGCGTTCGCTGTTGAGCGCGGTGGTTTCCAGCACGGCGACATCAAGGTAGCCGATCAGCCCCGCTTCATACTGGTTGCGCGCCAACCGCAGAGACTCACGCGCCGCTTCGACCGCGCGGCGCTGGACAATTGTTCCTGCTCCATGACGCGCAGCTGGATCAGATAGTCCTCGACTTCGCGCAGCGCGCCCAGGACAGTCTGGCGATACAACGCGGCCTGGGCGTCATAGGCGGCCCGTGCCCGGTCGAGTTGGGCCTGCCGTGCGCCGCCATCGAACAAAGTCAGCGCCAGCGACGGCCCCAGCGACCAGAACCGCGCCGGCGCCGTCAGCCACTGGGCAAACTGGCCGCTGCGGAAACCGCCGTCGGCGCTCAGGATGAGGTCGGGAAACCACGCTGCCTGCGCCACGCCGATCTGCGCATTGGCCGCCGCGGTGCGGCGCTCGGCCGATGCCACGTCGGGGCGGCGTTCCAGCAATTCAGACGGCAAGCCGGCCGGGATGGCAGGCAAGACCTGTTCGAAGCCGGCGGCGGGCAGATCGAAGCGCGACGGCGCCAGCCCCACCAGGACGGCGATCGCATGTTCGAATTGGCCCCGCTGCCATTCCAGGTCGATCAGCTGCGCGCGCGTGTTCTCGAGTTGGGCGAGCGCCACCGACACATCGCTCTTGCCGGCCACACCGGCCTCGTAGCGATTCTGCGTCAGCCGCATCGAGCGTTCGTAGGCCGCCACGGTTGATTCGAGCAGGCGCTTTTGTTCATCGAGAATGCGCAGCTGAAAGTAATTCTGCGCCAACGCCGATTGCGCGCTCAGGCGCACGCTGCCCAGGTCGGCCAGGCTGGCCTCGGCCTCGGCGCGACTGGCCTCCACCTCGCGTCGCACACGGCCCCATAGATCGGCTTCCCAGGCTGCCGTGCCGCCCAGGTTGTACTGGTTGCCCACGCCCGAGCCCGCCGAACCGCTGCCGCCGCCAGCCCGCGTGGCGCTGGCATTGGTGCCCAGCGTCGGGAAAAAGCCCGCACGCGCGCCTTGCACCAGGGCTTGGGCCTGGCGATAGTTGGCTTCGGCCTGTGCAATGGTCTGGTTGGCGCTGTTCAGTTGCTGTATCAGCCCATCGAGCGTGGCATCGCCATATACCCGCCACCAGGCGCCGCGCTCGGCGGTGTCGCGAGGCTGGGCCGGCTTCCAGCCGTCGATGCGCGCAGGCGCTTCTTTGTAGCCATCGCCCACGTCCACGGCGGGACGCTGATAATCCGGTCCCACAGCACAGGCGGACAGCAACGCGCAGCAGCACGCGGCGATGGCGAGGCGCGGCGCGCGCGCAAGGTCAGGAAGGTTCAGCGACGTCAGGGTGCGGCTCATGGGCTTTCTACATCAGGTTGTGCCCCGATCGCGCCCGGGCCGCCACGGCGGCGACGCAGCCACAGGCGGAATCGGTCCAGGTACAGGTACACGACCGGCGTGGTGTACAGGGTCAGGATCTGGCTGAGGATCAGGCCGCCGACGATGGTGACGCCCAGCGGCTGGCGCATCTCGACGCCCGGACCGGTGGCCAGCACCAGCGGCAAGGCGCCGAAGATCGCCGCCATGGTCGTCATCATGATGGGCCGGAATCGCGTCAGGCAGGCCTCGAATATGGCATCGCGCGGGCTGAGCCCGTGCCGGCGTTCGGCCTCGAGCGCGAAATCGACCATCATGATTGCATTCTTCTTCACGATGCCGATCAGCAGGAACACGCCGATCAGGGCAATGATGGTGAACTCGCTGCCTACCAGCATCAGGGCCAGCAGCGCGCCGATGCCCGCCGACGGCAAGGTGGACAGAATGGTCAGCGGATGCACCAGGTTTTCGTACAGAATGCCCAGCACAATATACATGGTGACCAGCGCGGCGAGTATCAGCCACGGCTGCTGGTTCTGCGCGGTCTGCTGGGCCGCCGCGGTGCCGAGGAAGCCGGCCTGGATCTGGTCTGAAGGCAGGCCGATGCGCGCCACCGCGTCATCGATGGCGCGAATGGCCTGGTCCAGCGACACGCCCGGAGCCAGGTTGAACGAGATGTCGTCGGCGGCGAACAGCCCATTGTGGCTGACGCTGAGCGGCGCGTTGGTGGTTTCGAAACGCGCGAAGGCGGACAACGGCACGCGCTGGCCATCCTGCGTGATGACGTGCACCTGTTTCAGGGATTCGGCGTCCTGCGCAAAGCGCTGGTCGACACCCATGACCACGTGGTACTGGTTCAGGGGGCCATACATCACGGAAACCTGCCGCTGGCTGAACGAATTGTTCAACACCGCCGCGATATCGCTCATGTCGATACCCAGCCGGGTCGCGGCCTCGCGGTCGATCACCAGCTGGACCTGGCGGCCCTTGTCTTCGACGCTGGTGTCCACGTCGATGATTTCGGGCAAGGCAGCCATTGCCTGTTGCACGCGCGGCATCCACGTGCGCAGCAACGACAGCTCGCCGGACAGCAGCGTGTAGTCGTACGAGCCACTGCCCTGCCCCCCACCCAGGAAGATGTCCTGTTGCGGCACCAGGAACACACGCGCGCCCGGGGTGTTCTGCAGCTTGCCGCGCAAGCGGTTGACCACGTCGTTGGCGCTGGCCTTGCGTTCGGCCTGCGGCCTGAGCTGGATGGACATGAAGCTGCTGTTGCTGCCGCCCCGCCCGCCGGCATGCACGGTGATACTGGCGACCGCCGGGTCGGCAAGAATCACTTTGCGGAAATACTCCAGCTTGGGCACCGTAGCCTGGAAGGACGTGCCCTGATCGACGCGGAAGAAACCCAGCAACTGGCCGGTGTCCTGCTGCGGCAGGAACCCCTTGGGCACCACGGCGTACAGGTACACGTTCAGGCCGATGGTGGCGGCCAGCAGCAGCATCATGATGCGGCCGTGCGCCAGCGCCCAGGCCAGGCTTCTGCGGTAATGGGCGAGCATGGCATCGAAGCCGCGCCCGATGGCCGCCGACATGCGCCCGGGCGGGCGCGCCTGGCTGTGCGGCTTCAGCATGCGCGCGCACATCATCGGGGTCAGGGTGAGCGAGACGACCAGCGACACCATGATGGCAGCCGAGAGCGTCACGGCAAACTCGCGGAACAGCCGCCCCACCACGCCGCCCATCAGCAGAATGGGAATGAACACCGCCACGAGCGACAGGCTCATGGACAATACGGTGAACCCGACCTCGCGCGATCCGCGCAGGGCCGCACGCAGCGGCGACGCGCCCCGTTCGATATGGCGCATGATGTTCTCGAGCACCACGATGGCGTCGTCCACGACAAAGCCGGTGGCGATGATCAAGGCCATCAGCGAAATCGTATTCAGGGTGTAGCCACACAAATACATGACGCAGAACGTGCCGATCAGGGACACCGGCACCGCCACGCTCGGGATGAGCGCGGCGCGCCAGTGGCGCAGGAACAGCAGCACCACCAGCATCACCAGGCCCACGGCGACCACCAGTGTCAGCTCCGCCTCGAACAGCGACGCGCGGATGCTCGGCGTGCGGTCCTGCGCCACGATCAGGTCGACATCGCCCGGCAGCAACGCCGCCAGCTGGGGCAACTGCGCCCGCACGGCTTCGACGGTTTCGATGATATTGGCGTCAGCCTGCCGTCGCAGAATCAGCAGGATCGCCGGGCTGTCGTTGTAGAACCCGGTCTGGAACAGGTCTTCGACCGAGTCTTCCACCGTGGCGACATCCGAAAGCCGCACCGCCGCGCCATCGCGCCAGGCCACCACCAGCGGCCGGTATTGTTCTGCGCGCTCGAGCTGGTCGCTGGCCATGATCTGCCACTGGTGCTCGTCGTTTTCGATAACGCCCTTGGGCCGATTGGCGTTCGCCTGCGTAAGTGTGGCCCGCACTTCGTCAAGCGACACGCCACGACTGGACAGGGCCCCCGGGATGAGGTTCACCCGCACCGCCGGCAAAGAGCTGCCCCCTACCGTGACTTCGCCCACCCCGCTGACCTGCGCCAGCTTCTGGGCCACGATGGTCGATGCCAGGTCGTACAGCTTGCCCTGGCTGAGGGTGCTGGAAGTCATGGCCAGCACCATGATGGGCGCCGATGACGGGTTCACCTTGCGGTACGTGGGATTGCGGCTCAGGCTGGTGGGCAGCAGCGAACGTGCCGCGTTGATGGCCGCCTGGACGTCGCGCGCCGCGCCGTCGATGTCGCGGCTCAGGTCGAACTGCAGGGTGATGCGCGTAGACCCCTGCGAACTGCGCGAGGTCATTTCGGTAATGCCGGCAATGCTGCCCAGCGAGCGTTCGAGCGGCGTGGCCACGCTGGAAGCCATCGTTTCCGGGCTGGCGCCAGGCAGATTGGCAGTCACCGAAATGATGGGCAGGTCCACTTCCGGCAGGGGCGCGACGGGCAGCAGCCGGAATGCCAGCACCCCGGCCAGAACCAGCCCCAGGCACAACAACACCGTGGCCACCGGGCGGACGATGAAGGGTGCCGACAGGATCATGCGGGCTCCGAGGCCACGCGCCGCCTGCCACGGTGCGCGAGGCGATCGAACATCAGGTAAATGACCGGCGTGGTGAACAGCGTGAGCACCTGGCTGAGCAGCAATCCGCCCACCATGACCAGGCCCAGGGGCTGGCGCAGTTCGGCGCCGGTGCCGGTGGACAGCATGAGCGGCAAGGCCCCGAACAAGGCCGCCAGCGTGGTCATCAGGATGGGCCTGAAGCGCAGCAGCGCCGCCTCATGGATGGCCGCGCGCGGCGACAGGCCGCGCTTGCGTTCGGCCTCCAGCGCGAAATCGATCATCATGATGGCGTTCTTTTTCACGATGCCGATCAGCAGGATGATGCCGATGATGCCTATCATGTCGAGCTCGGTGCCGCGGATCATCAGCGCCAGCAGCGCCCCCACCGCGGCCGACGGCAGCGTGGAAAGAATCGTGATGGGATGGATATAGCTTTCGTACAGCACTCCCAGCACGATGTACATGGTGACCACGGCGGCCAGGATCAGCCACAGCGTGCTCGACAACGAATTCTGGAACGCCAGCGCGGCCCCCTGGAAGCGGGTTTCGATGCCGGCGGGCATGCCGATCTCGGCCTCGGCCGCCACGATGGCCTCGACCGCGCCGGACAACGAGGCGCCGGGTGCCAAGTTGAACGACACCGTGGTCATGGGAAACTGGTCGAGCCGGCTGATGGCCAGCATGGTGCGGCCTTGCGAAATCTTCGCAACGGCCGACAGCGGCACCAGCGTGCCGGCCGCGGTGCTGAGATGTATCTGGCCCAGCGCCTCGGGCGACCGGCTGAATTGCGGCAGCACTTCCAGAACCACCCGATACTGGTTCGACTGCGTGAATATGGTGGATACGAGCCTTTGCCCGAACGCGTTGTAAAGCGCCTCGTCGATGGCGGCGGTGGTGATGCCCAGCCGCGCAGCCGCATCGCGGTCGATCTCCACCCAGGTCTGCAGGCCATCGTCCTGCAGGTCATGCGCCACGTCGGCAAGCTCGGGCAATTGCGCCATGCGGGCCACCAGCTTGGGCGCCCACTCGGCCAGCACCGCGATGTCGGGGTTCGACAGCGTCATCTGATACTGCGTGCGGCTGACCCGGTCTTCGATGGTGAGGTCCTGCACCGGTTGCATGTAGACCTTCACGTCTTGCTGCGCCTGCAGCGCGTCCTGCAGGCGGCGAGTGATATCAGCCAGGTTGCCGTCGCGCTCGGCATGGGGCTTTAGCGCGATCTGCATGCGGCCGGTGTTCAACGTGGGATTGGTGCCATCCACCCCGATGAAGGACGCCACCGATTCGACGTCGGGATCCTGCAGGACAATGCGCGCCGCCGTCTGCTGCCGCTGCGCCATGGCGGTGAAGGACACTGAGGCAGGCGCCTGGGTAATGGCCTGGATCATGCCGCTGTCCTGTTGCGGAAAGAACCCCTTGGGTATGGCGATGTACAGCAGCACCGTCAGCACGAACGTGCCGAGCGCCACCAGCAGGGTCAGTGTCTGGCGCGCCAGCACCCATTGCAGCATGAGGTCGTAGCGCGCAATGATTCCGTCGATGAAACGCGCCGTGGTCTGGTGGAAGCGGCCGAACCGCTGCTCGGACTCGGGCCTGAGCAGCCGCGCGCACATCATGGGCGTGAGGGTCAGCGACACCACTAATGAAATCAGGATGGCCACCGCCAGCGTGATGGCGAACTCGCGAAACAGGCGCCCCACGACCTCGGTCATGAAAAGCAGCGGGATGAGCACCGCAATCAGTGAAAATGTCAGCGAGATCAGCGTGAAGCCGATCTGCTGCGCGCCTTTCAGCGCGGCCTGCATCGGCGTTTCGCCTTTCTCGAGATGGCGCGCGATGTTCTCGATCATGACGATGGCGTCATCCACCACGAAACCCGTGGCTATGGTGAGCGCCATCAAGGTGAGGTTATTCACGCTGAAGCCCGCCAGGTACATGATGCCGAAGGTGCCCACGAGCGATAGCGGCACGACGACGCTGGGGATCAGCGTGGCGGTAAGGCTGCGCAGGAACACAAAGGTCACCATGACCACCAGCGCCACCGCCAGCAGCATTTCGAACTGCACGTCCGAGACCGACGCGCGTATGGTCTGGGTGCGGTCGGACACCACGGTGACGTCCAGGGTGGCCGGCAACGCTGCCCTCAGTTGCGGCAGCATCTCGCGGATGCGATCGACCACGTCAATGACGTTTGCGCCCGGCTGACGCTGCACGTTCAGCAGAATGGCCGGCTGGTCGCCTGCCCAGGCGGCCTGGCGCACGTCTTCGGCGCCCTGTACCGCGCGCGCCACATCCGACAGGCGCAGCGGCGCATTGTTGCGGTACGCGATGATCAGGTCGTTATAGTCGGTCGGCGATTTCAGCTGGTCGTTGGCGTCGATGGTGGTCGAGCGTTCGGGGCCGTCGAGGTTGCCCTTGGGCTGATTGACGTTGGCCCCCACGATGGCGGTGCGCAGATCGGCGAGCGACAACCCAGCCGAGGCCAGCGCGCGCGGATTGACCTGAACCCGCACCGCAGGGCGCTGCCCACCGGCCACGCTGACCAGCCCCACGCCGGGTATTTGCGAGAGCTTTTGCGCCACGCGCGTATCGATCAGGTCGCGAACCTGCGGCAACGGCATCGTGGGCGAGGTGATGGCAAGTGTCAGGACGGGCGCATCGGCCGGGTTGACCTTGTTGTATACCGGCGGCACCGGCAAATCGGTGGGCAGCAGGTTCGAGGCCGCGTTGATCGCGGCCTGCACTTCCTGTTCGGCGACATCCAGCGTGACATCGAGGCTGAACTGCAGTGTGATCACCGACGCGCCGCCCGAACTCGTGGACGACATCTGGTTCAGGCCCGGCACCCGGCCGAACTGGCGTTCGAGCGGTGAAGTGACCAGCGAGGTCATGACATCGGGACTGGCTCCCGGGTACAGCGTCACCACCTGGATGGTGGGATAGTCGACCTCGGGCAATGCCGATACCGGCAGCAGGCGATAGGCGATGAAACCGGCTATCAGGATGGCCACCATCGACAGCGTGGTGGCCACCGGCCTCAGGATAAAAAGACGCGATGGGTTCACGGTGCCTTGGCGCCAGGCTGGCCGGTGCGCACGGGCGCGCCGGCGCCCAGCGCCTCGCCCGGCGTAGCCGGAATGGTGGCGTCGCCGGCCACGACGCTGACTTTGGCGCCGGTGCGCAAGCGATCGGTGCCCTCGACCACGACCCGGTCGCCCGGCACCAGGCCTTCGTTCACGGCCACGCGGTTGCCGTTGATCGCGCCCAGCTCGACCTGCCGCACTTCGACGGTGTCGTCAGGCCGCACCAGGAAAACAAAGGCGCCCGCCGAGCCCTGCTGCACAGCCGCGGTGGGAATGGCCGTGGCGTCTTCGCGCGTTTCGACCAGCAGGCGCACGTTGACGAACTGATTGGGAAACAGGGCTTCGTCGGCATTGTCGAAGCGCGCCTTCAGGCGCACCGTGCCGGTGGCGACGTCGATCTGGTTGTCGAGGGTTTCCAGTACGCCGCTGGCGATCTGCCGGGTGTCGGTGCGATCGTAGGCGCGCACCGTGAGGGTACGGCCGGCCCGCACCTGCTCGAGCACTTCGGGCAGCTGTGTTTCGGGCAGCGAGAACATGACTGAGATGGGCTGCGTCTGCGTAATGACCACCAGGCCTTCGGTATCGCCGGCGGACACCAGGTTGCCGACATCGACCTTGCGCAGCCCCAGGCGGCCATCGATGGGTGCCGTGATGCGAGTGTAGTCGAGCCGCAGCTTGGCGTCGTCCACGGCCGCCTGGTCGCTGATCTGCGTGCCTTCGTACTGGCGCACCAGCGCGGCCTGGGTATCGAGCTGCTGCCGCGCGATCGAGTCCTGCTTGAACAAGGTCTGGTATCGCTGCAGGTCGCGCCTGGCGTTGGCCAGCAAGGCCTGGTTCTGCTGTTGCTGGCCACGGGCCTGGGCCAGCGCAACTTCGTAGGAACGCGGGTCGATCTGCGCCAGCAGGTCGCCTGCCTTGACGCGCTGGCCCTCGTTGAATTCGACGCGGATCAGCTCGCCATCGACGCGGCTGCGTACCGTCACGGTGTTGTAGGCCGTCACCGTGCCCAGGGCGCGAAGCACGATGTCGATATTCTGCGTACTGGCCTCGGCCACGCGCACCGGCACCGGCATGGCCATCGCTCCTGCGGCGCCGCGCCCGGGCCGTTGCGGCGCCTGCTGCTCCCCGGCGGGCTTGAACCACAGCCACGCGGCCACGGCGGCGGCCAGCAACAACAACATCGCGACCAGCAGGCGCGTTCGGCGGGGCCTGGATGAAGCGGACGGGCTGAGTGGCATAGGAATCGTAACGGGCTGCGAGGAGCCGCTATTGTCCCCCAAGTGCAGCCGTTTACGGCGGCGGGCAGCCTGGCCTGAAACACACCGCAATAGGAATTCGGCCCGGCACCTCCGCCGTGGCCCGGGGCCTGCTAGGCGCTACACAGCGACATCTGGAACGGCACGTCGCGCGACACCTGCTGCGGCTTGGCATCGCCGTCCTGACAGGAAAAACGTATCCAGATCATGTACTTGTTTGCACTGATCTCGGGGAAGACCCCCAGCTGGGGGTCGATCCAGACGCGCAGCAGCTGGAACAGCTTGCCCGCCAGCATTTGCTGGTAGGCGCCCTGTTCGGCCTGGATGTCGGCGCGGCGGCCGGATTCACGCAACAGGCGCAGCGCCATGGAAACGGCGTCGTGCAGCGGGCGCAACGGCGCGCTCCAGCCCTGCAGATCGGCGCAGCGGTCGGCGTCGGGCTTGTGCTGCCAGGCGTGATATGAAGGCATGTCGACCTGCGTCGCGCCGCCGGGCACCGCCAGGCGGCCCCGCAGGCTGATCAGCCATTCGTTTTCACGCAGAGACTGGCCGGCACGCCCCTGGGCGGCCAGCGCGCCCACCGTGCGTTCCATCTCAACCAGCATGGCCTCGAGCGCGTCTTGCGCCACGCCGGGATGGTCGCGCAACGCCTGCAGCGCGACGCGCTGACGGTCGAGGTCCTGCAGAACGGCCGTCTTGATGTCGGTGCGTTCGGTGGCGTCAAGAATATCGAACAAGGTGGCGACTGCGATCTGGTGATGCCTGGCGTCGCCCGCGCGTGAAAAATAATTCAGTCTGTCAAACAGATACTCGAGCCGCAGATAGGCTCGGACGCGCTCATTGAAGGGATATTCGTAAAGAATCACGCTATGTACAGGCCTGTTGGTGATCGGCCCGCGGGCCGGGTTATTCAGGAGCCGGCCGCGCCTGGCGACGGCTTGCGAGGCGACGCCGCCAATCGGCACCACTGGTCGTGCAAAGCCTTTGCCTGCGCGCGCAACTGTTCGGCAGAAGTCGCGCCATCGTTCACGATGACATCGTCAGCTGCCGCGAGCCGGGTTTCGCGCGCGGCCTGTGCCGCCATGATACGCCGTATGGCTGGCTCCGTCAGCCCGCTGCGCGCCTGCACCCGGGCGACCTGGGTTGCGGGGTCGCAATCGACCACGCAGATGCGGTCGACGCGTTCGCGCCACCGGCCCGACTCGACCAGTAAAGGAACCACGTAGACCAGGTACGCGCCTTGCGCTGCTTCTGCTGCGCGTCGCGTATACGCGCCGATCAGTGGGTGCATGATGGCCTCGAGCCGTGCGCGTGCGTCGGGCTGCCGGAACACCAGCTCCCGCATCCAGGCACGGTCGAACGCGCCATCGGCGCCCACGGCGGCGTCGCCGAACTCGGCACGGATCGCGGGCAGTGCCGCGCCCCCCGGTGCGGTCAGGGCGTGCGAAATGGCGTCGGTATCCACCAGCGCCGCGCCCCATTCGGCCAGCATGTCGCCCACGCGGGTCTTGCCGGAGCCGATGCCGCCTGTCAGGCCGATTCTGTACATAGTGCTCATTCCTGAAATGCGTGTTGCGGCACGCCAGCGCCCGGCTTCAGAACCAGGCCGGCCGGCCTGCCGCCAGCAACATCACAATGCCGGCCAGGGCCAGGTAAGGGCCGAACGGCAAGGGTTGCCCGCGGCGCGCATGTCCGGTCAGGCGCAGTATGCCCGCACCGGCGACGCCGGCCAACGAAGCCAGCAAAAGCAGCCCCGGCAATGCCGCCAGGCCGAACCATGCGCCCAAGGCGGCCAGCAGCTTGAAATCACCATACCCCATGCCCTCCCGGCCTGTCAGCAGGCGGAACATGTGAAACAGCAGCCACAGGAATACATACCCCGCCACCGCGCCCAGCACCGCCAACGGCAGCGGCGCGAGCGCGCCTCCCAGATTGATCAGCAGGCCCAGCCAGGCCAGCGGCAGCGTAATGGCGTCGGGCAGCAGGCTGGTCTGCAGGTCTATCCAGGACAGAGCCAGCAGGGTTGCGCACAGCACCATGGCGCAGAAGGCCATGGGCGTGGCGCCGAAACGCCACGCGCACAGGGCGAACAGCACCGACGTGGCCATCTCGGTGACCGGATAGCGCCAGCCGATGGGAGCGTCACAGGCCGCGCAGCGGCCGCGCAGCCCTATCCACCCCAGCAGGGGAAGTCGGCGCCAGCCGCGTATGGGCGCCGCACAGCGGACGCAATGCCAGCCGGGGCGCCACAAGCCGTAGCCGGGCGGCGCGGTTTCATCCCCGGCGGCCTCCAGCGGCGCGCCCCGGAAATCCTGGTACTGCTGCAGCCACTCGCGCTCCATGATGCGCGGCAGCCGGTGAGCGAGCGCCGTCAGCCAGGAGCCCACCGCCAGTCCCAGCAGCGCGGCCATGGCGATGGCCCAATTGAGATCGATTGCATAGGCATGCCACATGGAAGAACCCGTTCAGGGTGAAAGTCGGCCCCAGGGCCGCTGCATGCAACGGCATGCGGGACGCCGCATTATTCCGGCACACGGCAAATAGTTCAAACGGGCGGCGTGACACGAACGTATCGGATGTTTCCATAAATGCGTAGAATTCTGCACATATCCACTACCCGAATTCCCGCCACCATGCCCGCTCCCAAGCTTCTCCAGGCGCCCCGCCATCGTTCCCTCACCCTGACCGCGGCCATTCTGGCGGGCACCGCACTGGTGGCGGGTTGCGCCCAACAGCGCAGCCCGGGCTACTACAACCCGCCCGCCGCCGGAACGCTCACCGACGCGCAGTACCAGGGCGAGGGCGCTGCGTACCGATCGGTCGTGCGCGCCCCTTCGCAACTGCAGATCGAACTGAAAGCGCCGCCCCCCGGCCAGGAACGCGCCAAACCTGACAGCACGGGCGCCCAGGAAGCCGCCGACACCAAGGCTGCGTCGGCCGCCGACGCCGCGGGCAGCGCCTCGCCAGCGGCTCACGCGCTGGTGCCCCAGGCCCAGACCTACATGGGCACCCTGCCTTGCCTGACGCCCTCTGAACAATGCGCGGCGCAGCGCGTGACCTTGACCCTGGCGCCCAACGGCCGCTGGCGCAGCCGCACGGCCTACCTCGACAACGCGGGCAGCCCCAGCAAGCCCACCGCCGAACAAGGCTGCTGGGACGCCACGGCGGAACGCCCGCCGCGCGTGCTGCTGGCCGACGCCGATGGCGCCCCGCTCGCCGAATTCGTCGTGTCGGCCAACAACGTGCTGCGCCTGCGGTCCATCCTGGGCAATACGCCCAACCTGAACTACAGCCTGACCCGCCAGCCCGACCTCGACGCGATCGACGAATTGTCGAAGCAGCCGCCGCCGAAGTGCTCGTAACCCCCTGCCCCGCGCCTTGCGCGGGCCAAGGGGCGCAAAAGCACTAAGCCTGCCTCGGCGTGACTGCAGGCATCGCAACCGGGCGAAAGCCGGGCACGTCTCCGACGCCTGGGGTGATGCGATTTTCTGAACCCGGGGCGGGCCCGGCAAGCCCGCACTCTGCCCGGTGCGGCGCAACCGGGCCAGGTACTGCCACGCGCTAGCCGGGCGGGCTGCCATCGCCGGCGTGGGGCGGCTTTCCATAGTGTCGGCAAAGACTGCACGCCAGTTCGAGCGTATTGCGCACACCCAGCTTGCGAAAGATGCGGGCGCGATGCGCTTCGGCTGTACGCAGGGATATGCCCAGCTCGATGGCAACCACCTTATTGGGGCGGCCGGCGGCAAGATACGACACAATCTGCTGCTCGCGCGCAGTCAGCCGGCGCGGAGCGCCGGTCTGGCGCGACTGGGGGGTGTGCGGCATGATGGCTCGCTTGCAAGGTCGAAATGCAAGAGAGTCTGCCAGGGGCGGCCGGGCCCCGAATACTGTCAAACCTGACAGGACTTTTCGGTCCCCTGGCCTTTTCTACAGTTCGAGGTTGTCGATCAGCCGGGTGGCGCCCAGTTTGGCGGCTGCGAGGGCGACCAGGGGTTCGCCGGCGTCCAAATCGGCCTGCTGGGGCAATTGCAGGTCGCGCTGGCGCCGAACGGCCAGGTAATCGACTTCCCAGCCGCGCGCGGCCAACGCTTGCGCGGCATCGCGCTCGATGGCGGCCACGTCGCGTTCGCCGCTGGCCACGCGCTCGCGTATCGCCTGCAAGGCCCGGTACAGCGCAGGCGCCTCGGCGCGTTCGGCCGGCGTCAGGTAGCGATTGCGCGATGACAGCGCCACCCCGTCGTCCGCGCGCACCGTTTCATGGGCGATGATCTCTACCGGCAGCTGGAATTGCCGGCACATATTGCGCACGATCATCAGCTGTTGGTAGTCTTTCTTGCCGAACACCGCCACGCGCGGCTGCACGCAAGACAGCAGCTTCAGCACCACCGTGCTGACGCCGCCAAAAAAGCCGGGGCGGAACTCGCCCTCGAGAATGTCGCCGAGGTCGTCCGGCGGCTGTACCCGGTAATTCTGCGGCTCGGGATACATCTCGCGCTCGTCGGGCGCGAACAGCACGTAGACGTCACGCGCCGCTTCGAGCTTGTCGATGTCGTCACGCAGGGTGCGCGGGTAGCGGTCGAAGTCTTCGTTGGGGCCGAACTGCAGCCGGTTGACAAAGATGCTGGCCACGACCGGGTCGCCATGCTGGCGCGCCAGTTTCATCAGGGCCAGGTGGCCTTCGTGCAGGTTGCCCATGGTGGGCACGAACGATACGCGGTTCTGGCCGCGCAGATGATCGCGCAATTCCTGGATCGTGTGTACGACTTTCAAGAGTGTCTCCGGAAGCGGCGGCCTGCCGGCACGCCCGTCAGGCGGCGGCGGCTACGCTGGTATAGGCCAGGCGCACATAGATGGGCGCGTAAGGTTCGGCCTGGGTGATTTCAAGCAACGATTCACGCGCCAATTCCAGCATGGCGATGAAATGTACCACCACCACGGCCACGGGCGCGCCTTCGCGTATGCGCTCCAGGAACAGTTCACCGAACTCGATGAACCGCACATCGTTCAGACGGCGCAGGATGTGGGTCATGTGGTCGCGCACCGACAGCTGTTCGCGCGTGATGTGGTGATGCTGATTCAGCTTGGCGCGCTTCAGGATGTCGGCCCACGCGGCGCGCAGGTCGTCGACACTGACATCGGGAAGCATGCGTTCGGTGGTGATGTCGGCCACCGCATCCGCGCGCTTGAAATCGCGACCCAATTGCGGCAGGGCGTCGAGCTTCTGAGCCGCAAGCTTCATCTGCTCGTACTCGAGCAGGCGGCGCACCAGTTCGGCGCGCGGATCTTCGGGCTCTTCGCCCGTATCGGTTTTTTTCACCGGCAGCAGCATGCGCGACTTGATTTCGATCAGCATGGCTGCCATCAGCAGGTATTCTGCCGCCAGTTCCAGGTTGTGCAGGCGTATCTGGTCGACATACGACAGGTACTGTCGCGTGACGTCGGCCATGGGAATGTCCAGCACATTGAAATTCTGCTTGCGGATGAGGTACAGCAGAAAATCCAGCGGGCCCTCGAAGGTTTCCAGGAAGACTTCCAACGCATCCGGCGGGATGTACAGGTCGGTAGGCAGCTGGAACAGGGGTTCGCCGTACAGGCGTGCGAATGCCACGCTGTCGACCACGTCGGGCGTGCTGTCAACAGTGGGCGCTACCAAGGCAGCAAGGGCCTCACCTGAAACCGGGGGATTCGAAGGCATGGGCGCGCCGCCTCAGGAAGTGGTTGCGCCGCGTGCGCGCGCGCAACAAAGCGGGGACGGCGCGCTCGCGCCCGCCACGCCGCCACGCCAGCCGCGCTTATTCACTTTGATACACGTAGGGCTTTTGCGGCACGCGCGCCATGCGGAAAGACTCGAGCAGCTCGGTGTCCTGCTTCTTGTCCCACAGGCGGGCGCGGCCTTCGCGCTGGCGTTGCTCGACGTCGGGGTGCGACGCCTTGTACGACTTCAGGAAGCGGGTGATGTCGGATTCGTAATGACTGGCCATGGCACCGGTATAAACAGGTTGCAGATCGCACAAGTTTACTTCAGCCCGGTGGTCGCCCGGCGTTACAATCTGCAGGCCCCCTCGTCCCCACTTGACATGCCCCCCGACACCGCCAGCCCGCCTCCTGCAACTTCTTCTTCCACGGACACCGGGCGCGCGGCGCGGATGATCCCCTTCATCGTCGGGTGTGCGCTGTTCATGCAAATGCTCGACTCGACGGTCGTGGCCACGGCGCTGCCCGTGATGGCGCAGGCGCTGAATTCGACGCCGGTGCGCCTGAACGTCGCCATTACTTCCTACCTGCTGGCCGTAGCGGTGTTCGTGCCCGTAAGCGGCTGGGCCGCCGACCGCTACGGCGCGCGGCGCGTGTTCATGGCGGCCATCGCCCTCTTCACCCTCAGTTCCGTGGCCTGCGCCCTGTCCCAGAATCTGACGCACATGGTGGTGGCTCGCGTGGCCCAGGGCATGGCGGGCGCCATGATGGTGCCGGTGGGCCGCATCATCCTGCTGCGCGTGGTGCCCAAGCAAGACCTGCTCAAGGCCATGTCCTTCCTGTCCATACCGGCCCTGCTCGGGCCGGTCATCGGCCCGCCGCTGGGGGGATTCATGGTCACGTACATGTCCTGGCACTGGATTTTCCTGATCAACATCCCAATCGGCATGCTGGGCATCGAGCTGGTGCGGCGCTACGTGCCCGAAATCCGCGAGGCATCGACACCCCGGCTCGACTGGCTGGGATTCCTGCTCAGCGCCGTGTGCCTGGCCACCCTGGTCAGCGCCTTCGAGGCGCTGGGCCACAGCCTGATTCCGCCGGTCGCCGTCGCCGCGCTGACGCTGATCGGACTGGTCTGCGGCGTGCTGTATGTGCAGCACGCCAGGCGGGCGGCGCACCCGATTATCGACCTGACCCTGCTGCGGGAGCCGACCTTCGCGATTTCGGTGCTGGGTGGCAACCTGTGCCGGTTCGCCGTGGGTGCGATGCCGTTCCTGCTTGCCGTCCAGTTGCAGGTGGGTTTCGGCCTGTCGCCCTTCTCGGCAGGCATGATCACCTTCGCCAGCGCCGCCGGCGCGCTGCTGATGAAATTCGTGGCAACCCCCATCGTGCAGCGCTTCGGCTTCCGCCGCGTGCTTACCGTCAACGCCATCCTGACCGGGCTGTTCATCATTGCGTGCGCTGCATTCACGGCCAGCACGCCGGTCTGGCTGATGATAGCCATTCTGCTGGCCGGCGGCTTCTTCCGCTCATTGCAGTTCACGGGGGTAAATACGCTAACCTATGCCGATATCCCGCCCGGACGCATGAGCAGCGCCAGCAGCTTCGCTGCCATGGCGCAGCAGCTCGGCATCAGCCTGGGCGTGGGGGTGGCCGCCGTCACCCTGAATATCAGCATGGCCGCGCGAGGTGCCGATCACGTCGCCACCAGCGACGCCATGGTGGCCTTCGTGGTGGTCGGAGTGTTGTGCGCGGTCTCGACGTTGTCGTTCAGAAGGCTGGTTCCCACCGCCGGGGCCCAGCTGCGGGGTTGATAGGCAGGCATCCGTGACGAAATCGTACATTCTGGCCCTGGACCAGGGCACCACCAGCTCGCGCGCCATTGTGTTCGACCGCCACGGCAGGGCCCGGGGCATGGGCCAGCGCGAGTTCCGCCAGTACTACCCGCAGCCCGGCTGGGTCGAACACGACGCCAACGAGATATGGCAGAGCCAGCTCGACGTGGCCCGCGAAGCGCTGCGCAACGCCGGCGCCACCGCAGCCGACATCACGGCCATCGGCATTACCAACCAGCGCGAAACCACCCTGATCTGGGACCGCGCCACGGGCCGGCCGCTGGCCCATGCTCTGGTGTGGCAAGACCGTCGCACCGCGCCCCTGTGCGACAGGCTGCGCGAACAGGGCCACGATCGGCTGCTGCAAGAGCGCACCGGGCTGGTCGTCGACGCCTACTTTTCCGGCACCAAGCTGGCCTGGCTGCTTGAAAACGTGCCCGGGGCCCGCCAGGCGGCGCAACGCGGCGAACTGGCCTTCGGCACCGTTGATACCTGGCTGGTCTGGAAGCTGACCGGCGGACAGGTGCACAGCACCGATCCGAGCAACGCGTCGCGCACCCTGCTGTACGACATCCACACGCACGACTGGAACGACGAAATCCTGGCCCTGCTCGATATCCCGCGCAGCCTGCTGCCTTCGGTGGCGCCCAGCAGTGCGGAAGTGGGTCGCGCTTTGCCCGAATGGTTTGGCGGCGCCATTCCCATTGCCGGCATCGCGGGCGACCAGCAAGCCGCCACCTTCGGGCAGGCCTGCTTCAAGCCGGGCATGGCCAAGAATACCTATGGCACGGGCTGCTTCATGCTGATGAACGTCGGGCACGCGCCGGTGGCCTCGCGCAACAATCTCCTGTCCACGATCGGCTGGGGCCTGCCCGCCACGGGTGCGGGGCCGGCCGGGCAGGCCACGTACATGCTCGAGGGCGGTGTGTTCATGGCCGGGGCCGCGGTGCAATGGCTGCGCGACGGCCTGGGCATCATCCAGCGGTCCGATCAGGTCGAGGCCCTGGCCGCCAGCGTGGCCGATACTGACGATGTGTTCCTGGTGCCGGCCTTTGCCGGCCTGGGCGCTCCCGACTGGGACCCCTATGCCCGCGGCACCCTGGTGGGTCTCACCCGGGGCACCACGCGCGCGCACGTGGCTCGTGCCACGCTCGAGGCCATCGCCTTGCAAAGCGCCGAATTGCTCACCTGCATGAATGCGGACAGCGGCATCGAATTATCGGAATTGCGGGTCGATGGCGGTGCTGCGCGCAACGATCTGCTGATGCAGATGCAGACCAATCTGCTGGGCGTGCCGGTGGTGCGCCCGAGGGTTTCGGAATCGACCGCGCGCGGGGCTGCCGGCCTGGCCGGCCTGGCCACGGGGTTCTGGTCAGGGCTGGACGAATTCGCCGCCCAATGGGAACCCGAACACCGGTTCGAGCCCGCCTGGTCGGCCGACCAGCGCCAGGCAAGGCTGGCACGCTGGCGCCAGGCCGTCGAGCACGCGAAGGGCTGGGCCCAGCCCGCGTAGCGGCGGGCCCGGCGCAGCTCACACCACGGAATCACGTCCCAGGTCGTACAGCTCGGGATCCTGCTCGAGCAGCAGATCTTCAAAGGCTTCAGAGCCATGTTCGAGCACGTAGCGCCGTTCTGCCTCGCTGATGGCGATGCCCTGCAGCCAGTTCACCAGCTGGCCGTCGACGTCGAGCCTGGGAAATTCTCCGTCCTGCCACGAAAACGGCACGCAAACGTAAAGGTGCGGCACAGTGCACGCGGCGTAGTACTCGCCCACGCAATTGCGCAGCACGCCGCCCGGCGCGATGGCCTGCCCGGAACGCATCAGGCCGAACGCGGCGGTGCTGAGCACATTGCCCCACCACACCTGCTCTTGCGGGGCCTCGGCGCACAGCTCGACGCGCGTGGCCAGCGGCGTGCCGTCGGCGTGGCGCAGCGGCGTCTCGAACAGGCCCAGCGTCGAATACGACACCAGGGCCTCGTCGGGGCTGTCGTCCACCTCGAGTATGTCGATGGACATTGGCAGGGTGTCATGATGAAAGGCGTGCACTACCGGAGCGCCACCGAATACGGACAGCGCGTGGCGCGCCACGGCCTTGCGCTGCGGCGATACGGGTGAAGAAGCGTCAGAAGCCAAAATAGTCGTCCGTTCTCAGTTCGCCCTGATGGCTGCGGTTGGAGCGGGGCAGCTCAGGCCGGTAATGGGTGGGATCATTGTATTCATCGAGAAACTGCCTGCGGTCGATATTGCGGTCAGCGGCGCTGCGGACGTGCTTGCGATGTTCGAATCCTGGTTTGTGGCCCATGTCCCAGGGCTCGTCTTTTTTCATCAGCTGGTCCGAAACCGGGTCGCGCGCCTTGCCGTCCTTGCCCTTGGCTGAATCCCAGACCTTGTCGCGCACGCCCTTGCGGAACTTGCCCCGCTGATAGCGCGGGTCGGTCCGGGCCGCGTCAGGCCGCGCCGCGTCAGACCGCGCCGCGTCAGGTTGCCCGCCCTCGCCTGCGCGCTCGACCGGCGTGCGCGAACGCGAGGAGACGCCCGGGCCCGGGGCCTGCGCGCCCTGCCCCGGCTTGCCCGGGGATCGTCTGGCCAGGTCGCCCGAGCGGGAGCCGCTGCCCGCCGTACCACTGCGGGCAGCCGATGCGGCGCGCCCGGCGCCGCCGCCGGCGCCCAGCAGTACCACTTTCAACTGGCTGGGCAGCACCCGCATGCCACGTGCATTGATGGTGTTCTGTGTGGTCAGTCCGGTCAGCCGGGTGGCCGGGATGCAGCCGAACAGCACATTGGGCACGCAGGTCACCCGGCGCGCCTGGGCCATGACCGTCTGCGAGATCAGGCCCAGCGCCACGCCCGCATTGTCGCCATTGGTGATGGGGATAGTGGTCAGCAGATTGTGCGCCGGCATCATCATCAGCAAGGTGTTCCATACATTCGGGATCGCCATTGGGCCGATCGCGAAGTTGGGGTACGGAATGGGCAACAGCGCTGGCGGCGTTTTGCAGATGTCGGGAAAAGCCAGGTCCAATCCCATTAGCTGGCAGTCGGCGAACATGGTGTCCTCGGGTGTGGCTCTCGGTCAGGAATGTTGCGGCGCGCCGCCTCGGCCGGCCGACCAGAGCTCGGCCTCGTACAGCGCGGGGTCGTTGTCGAGCACGCCTGCCCGCGTCGTCCAGCGCGCACCCTCCGTCAGGGCGCGATGCAGCTGCGTGCGTTCGCACTGCGCCCGCCGCAGGTCGGCGTCACGCAGGTCGGCGTAAGAGAAATCCGCGTAGGCCAGGCGTGCCCCGTCCAGGCGCAGGCCGGCGCAGCGCGCTCGATGCATCACCGCCTGGGTGAGATCGGCTGCGCTGAATACGGCGCCGTCCATGCAGGCATCGGCCCACACACTTTGCACGAACGACGCCCCGGCCGCGTCGGCCCCGGTCAGGTCGGCCTGCACAAACAAGGCGCGGTCGGCGCGCGCGCCCGCCAGGCACGCTCCGCGCAGCGATGCGCCCTTGAAATTGGCCTGCCGCAACTGCGCACGCCGCAGATCGCATCCATCCATGACCGCGTCGATGAACTGACAGCCTTGCAGATCAATTCCGGCCAGCTCCAGTCCGCGCAGATCGCCCTCGGTGAATACGCACTTGTCCAGGATCACGCCCGTCAGGCGCGTGTCGCGCAGGTCGGCGCGCACGAATACCGACTTGCTCATGCGCGAGCCGGCGAAACTGGCCTGCTGCAATGCGCAGTCCGAGAACGAACCCTCCTGCAGTTCCGCCTGCTGCAATCGAGCGCCGTGCAAACCGGTCTGCGTGAAGTGGCAGGACTGCAGCATGGTGCCGCTGAAATCGATGCCCGGCGCCTGGCATTCGACGAATGCGGTTTCGCTGCAACCGGCCAGCCGGAAATCGGCCTGGTCCAGCGCGCAACGAAAATAGGCACACTGGCTCACATCGGCACGCTGCCAGTCGCTGTGCGGCATGCGGCAGGCGCTGAAGCAGCTGTCGCGCCAGTCAGCGCCCGCCATGCTGGCCCCGGTCAGGTCACAGTCATGCAACACGGCGCCCGCCATATCCAGGCCATCGAACACCAGTCCACGCAAGTCCAGGCCGGCCAGCACTTCCCCATTCTTGATGCGCGCGCGCAGCGCCGCCGGCGTCAGCATGGCGCCCCCGCCGACGGCCGAGTATTCGCCAGATGCGTGTAAGCTCCCCGCGTATCGGTACTGGCGTCCCGCAGGCTCTGCGCCAGGTCCGCCCTGAACAGATTGGCGTCCCGCAGGCTGGCCTGCCGCAGGTCCGCCTTATGCAGCAGGGCATTTTTCAGATCGGCCCCGGACATATCGGCGCCGCCCAGGTCCGCTCGGATGAACAAGCTTTCGTCGGCGCGCGACTGGGTCAGGCGTGCGCAGCGCAGGTCGGCGCCCGACAGGTCGCAACGTATCAGGCCTGCCTGGCTGAAATCGGCTCCGGTCAGCCCGATATCCCGCAAGCTGCATTCGCGCAGCGTCGCGCCCCTGAACACCGCGCCATCCAGATCAGTCAGCACCACGCAGCATGTGGTCAGGCACGCGCGCGTGCAGTTCAGCGGGCGATCACATTGCACTTGCACCCATGAGCAGCGCATCAGGTCGGCGCCCGGGAACGCGACCTCGTCGAACACGCAGTCCACCCAGCTGACTCTTTCCATGCGGGCATCCGCAAAAACCACGCCCTTCAGCCGCGTCTGCTGCCAGAACGTCACCGTGTCGAAGTCTGCGCCGTCGAAGCGGCAATCGGTCAACGTCGCTCCGGCCAGATGACAGTGCTTCATGTGTAGTCCGGCCATCGTGCAGCGCGTCAGCTGTATGCCACCCAGCTGGCAGTCCGCCATGGACACCGCGCTCAGGTCGAGGTCCGCCAGGCTGGCGCCCCCCAGGTTGGCGCCTTGCAGCCGGGCGGACCGCCATGACCCTCCCGACGCGCGCACGCGCGCCAGTACGGCATGACTGAGATCCGCGCCGTCCAGTCGAGCGCCCGACAGATCGGCGCATTCGAACCAGGTGCCTACGCAGCGCGCGTCGCGCAAGTCCATGCCTGACAGATCCGCTCCCGTCAGGTCCAGGCCCGACAGGTTGCGGCTGCCGGCCATGAGCGCCTCGACCCGCCGCCGCAGCCGCGCCCTTCTAGCCGGCCGCGCCATCGCCGCGGGCGCCTGCAAATGGGCCGCCTGCAGGTACATGGCCCGCAAATGGCCATCCGCCTGCTTCATCATCTTAAGCACGCCGGCCTCGTCGAGCCGGCCCGCCTCCGCGCCGGCCGGCTGGCGCGCAGCCATATCAGACAACCTCGCCAGGCCGGCATGCTCATGCAGCGTGGGCGGTCCGCCCTCGAGCGGGGCCTGCGCGTCGTCCATCAGGCTGGCCGGCGTGATGCCGGCGGGCATGCGTGCGGCTTCCGCCTGCAACTGTTCCTGCAGACGGCGCCGGGCGTGCAGCATGTCGATGCGGGCCTCTTCGGCGGCGTGCCGGGCCTGTTTCGCCAGGACGGGCAGGTCATGCAGCGCGGGCGCAGGGCTGCGCGCCGGCAGCGGCACCTCGAATCGGGCAGGATCCAGGCCAGCCGCCCGCGCCTGAACAAGCATCTGGTCATGCAGCGATGCCGCTCGAGCGTGCTGGTTCTGGCTCAGCGGACTGTTCATCGGGTTCCAGCGCTCGAGCGCTGCCCACGGGCCCAGGCTGGCCCCAGGCAGAAGCTCATCGTCCAGCAGCACATGCAGAGGACCGTCTTCCGGGTCGAGCCGCCGCTCGAGCACGGATTCGTAATGCGCTACCGGCCGCAAGCGCGTCGCGACATCCAGGGCCGGCATGAGCAGATCGATATCGGCGCCGTCGTCCTCGGCCAGGTCAGCCGCTCCCTGGTAGATCAGCAGCACGCGCTCGCGGTCGGGAAAAAACCACGCAGTCGTCAGCGCCAGCGACACCGCTTCCAATACCTGGCTGTGGGCGCGCCGCACAAAGCAGCGCGCGTGCCAGTCAGGCAGCACGCCGCTCTGGCATGGTCGGCCAGGATGCATATTCCACAACTCGTAATCGGTGCCCGGCGCAAGCTCGCGCCGCTCAGGCCACCATTGGTCCGCCGGGGCTGCATTGAAAAAATGCGGGTCGAGGGTGTCCAGAAACCCCGGACAGGCCTGGTCGGGCCAATCATCGTGATACGTGCCGGCGCGCTGGAAGCGGCGCGGCCACGTCGGCGAAAGTGGCCCCAGGCTCGCCGGTTCGCCCCCTTGACCCGGCCGGACCCATCGCGCCTGCATGGGCTCGATATTGGGCAGCCGGCGCATGCGCACTCCGTCGATCCATTCGTCATCCGCGCCGCGTCCGTGCGGATTGTCGGCATACGACGCGCCGCCATAGGTGTGCCGCCAGTCCAGCGGCACGCTGTCGAAGGGCTGCGGGGGCGTGGCCCGTCCATCAACCCAATAGCGGTCACCGAAGGCAATCAGGCTTTTCTGCCTGTCGCCTACCCTGGCCCTTGCCACACAGGCGTCGCGACGCTCCTGGTGTGCGGTGTACACGCTGCCGCTGACCAGGAACTCGGCGCACGGCTTGGGCACCCCGAGGTCCAGGACGCCATCATCGGCCAGCGCCTCGCCGGCCAGGGCCCAGAGATCGGCTTCGGGATACAGCAGGGGCGAAGTGCCCATATCGGCCAGCGCCAGCACGCTCAGTCCCAGATGCGACCGGCGGCGCAGCGTATAGGGCCGGCTCAGTAACCCCAGGCGCAGTGGTTTGATGATCTTCATGTATCCGCGCCGCGCTTTATGCCCGCCATGCGGCCGGAATCTCGGTGGGCGTCAGGCTGCGGTCGACGGCGATGCGCGCGGGATGCAGGGGGTCGTAGCGGACATGCACGGCCTGACCCGGCATGAACGTGGCCAGCAGCTCGCGGTCGACGTACAGGCGCAACTCGGCGTGCTGTTCGCGGCCATACTGGTCGGCGTAGCGGAGCGTGAGCTTCACGGGCGCGGCATAGGGGCGGCCGCCCGGCTGCCGATCCACGGCCAGCACCGTGGCCACGGCAGGCAGGCCGGCCTGGGCGAGCTGCCGGGCCAGCTCGCGTTCCTGGTCGAACAGCCGGGCGTTGTCGCGCACGACCCTGGCGACGAAACCTACGAACAAGCACGTGGCCACCGTCCCGGCGAGCCACCACGCGAACTGGATCATGCGCGTCCCCGGTCACGGAAAAATATTGGCCACGCGGGAGATGATGCCGACCATCCCGCTCTTGATCTGCACGCCAATACCTCTGATCTGCGTGCCCGCGCCGCCGAACTCAAAGCCCGAGTCGCCGTTCTTGAAGGCCGCCAGATCGAGTTTTACGGTGGACCATTGCGAATTGACGCCTGCATACACCTGCTGCCGTACTCCCCACAAGTCCGCCGCGGCGCCAACGATCGTGGCCCTGGCCGGCGTGCCGCGCACGAAGCTCGACGCCCAGAACGCCTGTTTGGCGCCACTGACGGTCCAGCTGGGGGTGTTTACCGTCATGCTGGTGTCGGCATTCACTGTCAGCGCATCGGTCACGGTCTGGGTAAGCCTGCCGTTTATCGTATGGGTTACGGCGCCGGTAATCGTCGAATCCTGCGTGCCGGTCAGGTCGTGGATATGGTCGGCGCTGATGGTTTGGGTGTAAGTGCCGCCGCCCACTATGGTCTGGGTCACGTTACCGTCCAGCGTTTCGTTGAAGTCGCCCGTCACGTGCCGCGTTTCGCCGCTGTTGAGGGTTTCATCGAACAAACCGGTCACATTGCGCACTTCGCCCTGCGCGGCGATCGTGGTGTGCAGCCCCTGGTCGAACTTCTCTTCCATCAAGCCGTCGGTCACGTGCACGGTGCGCTGGTTCCTGACGGTGTAGGTTTCACCGCCGTCCACCGTTACTGAACGGTCATCGTCCACTTGCAGCGTATCGGTGCCGTGCACAGTGATATGACGGTTGCCTCCGCCCAGCCCGCCTATCACCGTGGTGTCGTGCGACCCGATGATGCTGTTGCGCGTGCCGTCAGTCGTGTGCAGTTCGTTGCCTTCGACCTCGGTGTTCAGGTCGCGTTCGGCGTGCAACCACACGCGCTCGCAACCGGGCTTGTCCTCGAACATCAGCGCGTTGGCGTTGCCGGGCGTGCCATCGCGCGAGCGGCTCAGGAAACCGCTTTGCGTCGCGTTGCGCGGGAGTTCCCAGGGCGGCATATTGCTGGCGTTGTAGACCCTGCCGATGACAATGGGCCGGTCTGGCTGCCCACCGATGAAATCGACAATGACCTCGTCGCCCACGCGCGGCAACTGGATGCCGCCGAATCCCCCGCCGGCCCAGGGGCTGGAAACGCGCACCCAGCATGAGCTGTTCTCGTTCTTCTGGCCGTAGCGGTCCCAGTGGAACTGAACCTTGATGCGGCCATAGCTGTCGGTCCAGATCTGCTCGCCCGCCCTGCCGACCACGCGCGCCGTCTGCGGCCCGTGCGTATGCGGCAGCGGAGTGATGCGGGGCGGCCGATATTGCGTCGCGGCCGGCAGAACCGTGAAGCCCACGTCGAACATCGCCGCGCCGAGCCCGCTGGCTTCGCCGGCTTCCTGGATATGGTAATTCGTCGACAGGATGAGGTATTCGCGGTTCTCGGCCTGGCGCGGATGGTTTCGCAGAGTAAACAGCCAGCCGGGGGCCATGCCACGAGCATTGCAGCTGCCGCTGACCTGCTCCTGGCGGCATTGCAGCTCTTCCAGCCGGACGCGCGTATATCGCTCGGCATCGCCTGGGTTGGTGTACCCCCCCTGCCATTCATACACCTCGAGATCGCCGTGATCATACGCGCCGGGATTGTTGCGGCGGGCCTGCAGGTCGGCTCCAGGGGTCTCGAAATGGTAGTCCGCGCTGGCGAAAGCGCCGGGGGTAATCTGTTCGGCGACTTCCCAGCTGGCTATGTATTCATGCCGGGGAACGGTCACCCGATCCGGGCCATAGTACGGAATCGACGCATAGCCCGGGGAGGATTCATGCTGAGTGATGTCGTCCGTCAGCACCAGCGTATGCTGATCCGCCTCGTGCCGGAACCAGTAATAAATACCTTCGTGCTCCATCAGGCGGCTGATGAAGGCGAAATCCGTTTCCTGGTACTGCACACAGTATTCCCATTTGCGGTAGGCCGCGGAAAGCCTGTACTCGACCGGGTACGGATACTCGGCCAGCACCTCGCGTATGACATCGGGCACGCTGAGCTGCTGGAAAATTTTGTTGTCCGACGTCTGGGTCAGGTACCAGAGCCATGGACGCACGGTGGCCCGGTAGCGGTACAGGCGCGATGTCGGCCCCTCGCGCCCCGCAAGCTTGCAACGGGTGATGTGGCCATGCAGGTGGCGGATGCCGCTGGCGGCCTGGATGTCCAGCGCCAGGGGCTTGCCCAGCAGCTGTTTGAGGTCGAGCGAATGCGTGGGCGATACCAGGTCGACGTCGAGTTCGAACAGCTGCGACACCGCCTCATGGCCCGACATGCTGCGAAAGGCCAGCATCCCGTCGGGCAGCGGCGTGCGGGCGGTGACAGTACGGCGTTGCAGGGCAATGACGTTATCCATAGCGGCGCGTTCGTGATCCTCGTTTGGCATGGCGCGACGGCGCATGCGACCAGGCACGAATGCTAGGCACTCAGGATGACGGAATTACTTCAACGCGGAAACGTAACCATCGCCCGCCGGGGAAGTTACAGATCTTCCGAGCGCATGCAAATGCGCGGCAGAAGGCGGCAGGGCCATGCAGTGAGCAGGGAGCGGCCGCATTATCGGCCGCTGCCCTCATGAGCCCTCGCGGGCGCAGAGCATGTTCAGGGCCAACTCGGCGATCTCTTCGGCAATCTGCTCCGGATCAAGGCGCCGGCCCGGCCGATACCAACGATGCACCCAGCGCACCATGCCGCTCAGGCTCAATGACGCGATGCTGGGATCGTTGACTTCGAAGCTGCCGTCTTCGATGCCCGCACGGATCAATGCGGTGAGCGCATCATTGAAAGACTTTTCCAGTTTGCGAATCTTCGCAAGCTGCGTCTCGGACAACTGCTTCTCTTCCTGCAGGAAGACGCCGCTGGACGCCTGGTGCTTGATGTTTTCCAGCACGAAGGCAATCACGAATTTGCGCAGGCGTGCAGCAGGCGGGCCGGAACGGTTCAGCTCCGCCTGCAGTGTTTCGACCAGCCGCAGGCTCGATTGCTCGTATACCGCTTCGAGTATGGCGAGCTTGTTCGGGAAGTAGCTGTAGATGAACGGCTTGGTAACGTTCAATTCGGAAGCCAGAAGCTCGATACTGGTGGCTTCGTAACCCCGTTCATAGAACGACTTCGACGCCTGTTCGATAATTCTGGTCCGCTTGAATTCACGCAATTCTTCCCGCATCCGTCACTCCTCGCACCGCTTCGACGCGAAACCCGAAATTCTAACGTAGCGCGTCGGACGCGCCGCCCGCAGCACACCCCGCCGACTGCCCATTCAGGCTAGAGGCTGATTCCCATGGCGTCAACCACGGTGCGCCACTTGACGATTTCACCGTCGAGGAACTGCTGCAGTTGCGCCTGGTCCCATTGCGCCGGCAGCGTACCAAGTTCGGTGATCCTGTCGCGCACGTCAGGCGCGCTGAGAATGCCGTTGAGTTCGGTACGCAGACGTTGCTCGATGGCGGGATCCGTACCGCTGCGCAGGAATATCGCCAGCCAGGAAAACACTTCCACCGCGTCGACGCCCTCTTCTTCCATGGTAGGCACGTCTGGAAAGCGCGCCAGACGCTCTTTGGAGCCCGTGGCCAGCGGTCGCAGCTTCCCGGCCTTGATATGAGGCTCGCAAACGATGGCCGTATCGAACGCCATGTCGACCTGGTTGCCCAGCACTGCGGCCAATGCCTGGGCACTGCCACGATACGGGACATGAACCATCTTCACGCCAGCCTTGTAGCACAGCAGTTCCATGGCCAGATGCATGGAAGTGCCGTTGCCCGCCGAAGCGAAAGAAAGGTTGTCGGCCTTCTTCCTGGCCGCGGCCAGCAGTTCTTTCAGATTCTTGTATGGACTGTTCTCGGACACGCACAGCAGCAAGGGGTTGACGCCTATCATCGCCAGAGGCGTGAAGGCGGTGGCAGGATCAAACGACAGGTTCTTGTACAACGCACCGATAATGGCGTTCGTGCTGATCGACCCCCCCAGCAGCGTATAGCCATCGGCCGGCGCACGCGCAACGACTTCGGCTCCTATGCTTCCGCCGGCCCCGGTACGGTTCTCGACGACAACAGGCACACCCAGGCGTTGAGCCAGGCGCTCGGACACCAGACGACCCATGATGTCGGTGGCGCCGCCGGCTGCCAGGGGCACCACATAGGTCAGCGGTTTGGTCGGCCATTTCGAGGGCTGGGCCTGAGCCTGTGCCAGAGAGTAAAACGGCGCCATCACGGCGGCACTGGTTCCCTGAATAAATCTGCGGCGTGTAATCATCACTGTCTCCTTGTATGTCGTGCTTGTTTCTGATGCTGCTGCAACATGCCCATCTCTTTCACCGGCCGGGCACGGTCGACCTGAACACCCGCAGTTGCGCGCTCTTGAGCGACCCGACCAGTACGCTGCATCGATCGGGTCCATGGAACGCAATACTGGTGGGTTTGTACAATTGCGCGCCCTGCGGATCTTCAGCCAGGCAATGAAGTCGCTGGTCTGGCGAAATGGCCAGAATGGCGTTGCGGGTGAGCTCCGTCACCCACAGGTTGCCGGCGTCGTCGAACGCCACTCCATCGACGTACGCACCGGCGCACACGGGATCAGGGCCATAAGCCTCCCATTGGCCCAGGGTGCCTTCCTTGAGCAGCCGGGCTCGCAGGACCCGGCCCTTCGTCGTCTCTGCCACATAAACCCATGCGCCGTCATGATCGAAGCGGAACTCGTTGGGGAAATAAAGCCCTGCGCTGACCAATTCAAGCCGCCCGCCCCGGCTGCGCAACAGTTGCCCATCTGGGCGCGGCTGGTTGATCGCCTCGCCCAGGTCGTCGGAAGTGGTGGACACGCTCAGCCATAACGCGCCGTCGGGACCGACCAGCGGAAAGTTGGCGGCGCCCAGCCTGCTGCCGTCCGCCAGAGTGGCGTGCAGCGTCGACTCGCTCCCGTCCGCGGACAGGGCGAACACGGCCCTATCCCCGATGTCGGCGATCACCAGGGTCGAGTCGTCGAGAAGCGCCAAGCCGTTCGGCAAGCCGTGCCGCCGCCCCATCAGCGTCTGAGTCCCGTCTGGCGAAATATGGCATGCCAGCGCGCGACGATCCGACACGACGATCGAGCCGTCGGGCAGCGCGAGCACCGATTCCGGGCGTGCCAGGTCCCTGCCCACCGGCTTGCCGGATGACAACACCGGTACTTCAGACATGGCTGCCCATCGCCGCCCGGGTAGCGGGCTCCCGCGCCGCCAAGAGCTGCTGACGCAGCATGCCTTTCTGGATTTTTCCGGTGGCGGTCTGCGGCAGAGTGCTCATGAAGAAGATCTCTTCTGGCACTTTGAAGTGCGCAAGCCGGGCGCGGCACCAGGCTTTCAGTTCGTCGGCCAGCGCCTGGCTCGCGCCGCCCGCCTCGGGCTGCCCTCCGCGCACCACCACCACGGCGCCGACCCGCTCGCCCATCAGATCATCCGGCATTCCGATGATGGCGCACGACTCCACCCGCGCATGCAGCGCGAGCACGTGCTCTATCTCTACCGAATAGATGTTCTCGCCCCCCCGTATGATCATGTCTTTCTTGCGGTCGACCAGATAAATCAGTCCCTGGGCGTCCCGGTACCCGACGTCGCCGGTGTGCAGCCAGCCGTCGCGCAGGGTTTCCTGGGTTTCCCGGGTGCGACCGAAATAACCGATCATCACACTCGGGCTGCGAGCCAGAACTTCGCCGCGCTCGCCCGGCGCCACATCGTTCCCCTCGTCATCGACGATGCGCACCTCGCAGCCTGGCAGGGGCCAGCCGGTGCTGCCTGCCTTGTCCAGCGCCAGCGCACCCGGCAGCACGCTGATGGTGCCGCACGATTCGGTTTGCCCCATACCGTGATAAAGCTGCGCGTTCGGAAACAGCTCCTGCACTTCGGCCAGGCGTTCCGCAGGCATGGGCGACGCACCGAAGCGCACGTTGAGGACGCTGGACAGATCGCGACCCACTCGCGCCTCGGAACGCAACATCATCAGCAACATTGCCGGGACGCAGCCGAACCCCTGCACCCGGTGCCTCTCGATCAACTCGAATAGGCGCTCAGTGCTGTAGGTGTCGACGACAAGAGTGCCGCCATGAGCCAGCGTGGGGTACGACCACGAATGCGACGCCACATGAAAGAGCGGCGTGATGGCCAGATTGGTCAGGCCCTCGCGCGCATATCCCCAGGCGTGGGCTGCCTGCAGCGCGCCGGCGATCAGCGTGCGATGCGTATGGATCACGCCCTTGGGCTTGCCGGTGGTGCCCGAGGTATAGAAGATGACGGCGGCGGCATCCGGGTCCGGCGTATCGGGGGCCGCGTGATCCTGCGCGCCGCCGGCTCGAGCGAGGTCCAGCGTGGCAAGCGACACCTGCCGGTCGAACAGGCCGGCCAGCTGCCCCAGGAATTCAGCAGGCAGGCCGGCATGCATGAACAGCGCCGCGGAGCAATCATTGACCAGATAGGCCAGCTCATGAGGCGTCAGCTTGGGATTGACCGGCACGGCCACGCAACCCGCGCGCAGTACGGCGAAATAGGCGATGACATACAGATCGCTGTTCTCGGCGCATATCACTACCCGATCACCGGTAGTCAGCCCGTATTGGCGCTGCAGATTTCCGGCGGCTGAATCCACTGCGGAAGCCAGCTGCTCGTAGCTCAGCTTGCGATTCTCGAAGACCAGGGCAGTGCGATGGGCCAGGGACTGCCGGCGATGCAATATGTATTCCGGGTAGCTGTGATTGCGATGCAAGTGCAATGCATCGGCCAACCAGGTGGGCAACGCCGGCCTATCGGCGGGGACGTGCGGAAAGCTAGGCATGAGACTCTCGGAAAAAGGCGGTCGATTGATCTCGTTCTTGCGCGGCTAGGGCTTCCAGTTCCGTGCCCGGACCCGGATTTCCTCCTGGTCGAAATCGTTGATATCTTTCATCAGCGCGGGGTCCCACAGACGCTCCAGCGACTCGCCCTTGGTCAGCTGTCCGCCCAACTGGTTCAGCCGTATGTAGCCCTTGACCTGCTGCAGCGTGGAATTGCCCCACATGCCGTCCACTTCGTACACGTTGTCCAGGCGATTCTTCAAGGAAGGGAGGGCCAGGCGCATGGCTTCTTCCTCGCTGACGCCGCGCATGCGGGTCTCCGGGAAATGCTTCCAGTGGATCCGCACCGCGGCCTCGGGATTGGCCTTGGCAAAAACCGTGGACTTCGCGATCGCGCGTCCATAGCGTACGAACGTATCCCGGTTGTCTTCCAGGAACTTCTTGCGCGCGATGATGACCCCGCTGAAGCCGACCTGGTCGCGGCCGGTCGCGCTGCTGCTCAGCCGCCGCAACGCCTGCCCGTTCGCCTCGATCTGCCCGTACAGGCCGTCGAACAACACCAGCGCATCGATTCGCTTTGTCGTAAGCGCATGGGCTGCCTCGACGCCTTCCCCGACGGCGACGAAACGCAGCGACGCCGCGTCGCCCCCGGCAATCTGCACCAGCGCCTTGGTCGTCTGCACCTGCGAATTGCCCAGGGTCTGCACGCCGATAGTCTTTCCGGACAGGTCCTTCAGATCGGCAATGGGGCTGTCCGGCAACACCACCGGCATGCTCTGGAACCCGTTGATGAAGGTGTAGAAGCCCACGATGCCCGCGTCAGGCATTTTGTCGAGCAAAGCCAGGGGAGCCGAGCTGGCCGGCACGGCGATATCGACCTTGCCGGTGCCCAGCGCCTGCGTCGCGACCGTCGCGCCGCCCATGTGCAGCATCTGGACGTCGATTCCCTCCTCTTTGAAGAAAATCTCCATCGGTACCGATGTGTTGTAGGCGGCATAAGGCGGGGTGGACACGGTCGCATTCGCGACGGAAAGTTTCCGCGGCTTTTCCTGGCTGGCCGCATGCGAGGGGGCCAGCGCGACCATTCCCGCGCCAGCCATGGCCGCCGCGATTCCGAGTTGCATCAAGGTGCGTCGAGTCGTCATTGTTGTCTCCGGTTATCGTTATTCAGTTCTTCATACCTGCCGCGCCGCCATGAACGGGCTCAGTCTCGCGTTTCCCCGCCATCGGCGACCAACACTGCACCGTTCATGAATCCGCAAGCCGGCGAGGCCACGAACGCCACCAGGCGGGCAATTTCTTCGATCTCGCCCCAGCGATTGCCGGGCAGCGAGATCCGCTTGCCCCATTCCTCGCGAAGTTGCTGCGGCGTGAGGTGGTCTTGCCCGGTGCGCGCGGCAATGTCTTTGCACCAGCGCGCAAAACGCTCCGGCGCGTTGATGCGGCCCGGGGCCACGCTGTTGACGCGAATGCCCCTGGGCCCGAATTCCATGGCCAGGGCTTTGGTGAAGCGATTTTCCGCGGCTTTGGCTGGCCCGCTGCAGGTGGAATAGAACGGCGCATCCAGCACGGACGATCCGGATGTGCCCGTGACGTTCACGATGGTGCCGCCGCCGCTGTCGAGCAGAATGGGCAGGATGCGCTGGGTGACACGGAACATGGCCAGGAAGTTCATCTGCATGGCGTGCACCAGTTCCGCGTCCGTCACGTCGAAAAAGGGCTTGTAGATTCCGGTTCCGGCGTTATTCACCAGAATGTCCAGTCCCCCGAATGCCTCGCGCGTGGCCGCCGCCAGGCGTTCGATGTCGTCCAGGCTGGTCACATCCGCGACTTCGGTGTGGATACGCCCGTCGCCGGCGCCGCGCAGCTCCTGGGCCGCGGCATCCAACCTGTCCTGGTGGCGCCCGCACAATATGACGTGAGCCCCTTCGGCCAACAAGTTGCGGGCCACAGCCAGCCCGATTCCTGCGCTGGATCCCGTCACCAGCGCGCGTTTACCTTCAAGTTGCAGATCCACGTTTCAATCTCCTGCGGTTAGTGCGGAGGGACCGGCGCATCAGTGCCCGGCGCCATCCACCGTCGTTCCCATGCGCGCGGCCACCCACCGTTCGCATACTGTGGTCAGGGCGTTCAGCGTCAAGCCCATCAACATCAGCAATACCAGGCACGCATATACGCCTGGCACGTCAAACTGAGCCTTCGCCTGGAGCATCGCAAAGCCCACCCCCGAATTGGTGCCGACGAATTCCGCCACCACCACGCCGATCAGCGCGAATATCGCCCCGATGCGGACTCCGGCGAATATGTATGGCACGGCGTGCGGCAGCCGCAGCTTCCAGAACTGCTGCCACCGGCTCGCCCCGAGAGACTGCAGAAGCTCATAGTGGTCGACATTCCGGTTGCGCAGGCCCTGCAGCGTGTTGACCATCATCGGGAAGAAGCACACGATGGCAACAATCGCGATCTTGGAGAGTTCGCCGAAGCCCAGCCACAGCACTACCAACGGCGCGATAGCCACCTTGGGCATGCTCTGGAACGCCACGATGTAAGGGGTCAGCACCCGTTCGAGAAAGCGGCTGCTCGACAGCACGCCCGCCGTCACCACCGCCACCACGAAGGCAAGACCGAACCCGGCCACCAGCGCCCCCATTGACGCAGCCAGGTTGCGCAGGTAGATGCCGTCCGCGATGCCCTCTGCCAGTACTGCCATCACGCGGCTCGGTGCCGCCACGATCATTGCGGAAATCCACTGGTTGCGCGCAGCCAGTTCCAATGTGCCGATCAGCACAATGGCAATGGCGGCCGAAGCCAGCCACTCTTGCCTGCGCTGTGCAGACCAGGCTGCTGCACGAGGCGCCTTCACGGCGGGCGCCACGCCTGACAGTTTCTCGATGTGTTCAGGCATACCGCCTCCGATTGTCTTGCTATCCATAGAATCAGTTCGCGGCTCTGGCTGCGCCATGCAGCAGTTCGCGTATGTCGCTCACCAGCTGATGGAAGGCCGGGTCTCGCTTCGTTTCCAGACTGCGGGGCCTGTCCAGCTGTACCGAAATCTCGCGCAGCATCCTGCCAGGGCCGGCGGACATGACGAATATCCGATCCGAGAGCAGCACGGCTTCCTCGATATCGTGCGTGACGAACAGCACCGTCTTGCCGAAGTTCAAGTGAATGCGCTGCAGTTCCAGGTTCAGTTCTTCCCGGGTCATGGCGTCGAGCGCACCGAAGGGCTCGTCCATGAACAACAGCGCCGGGTCGTGCAGCAGCGCCCGGGCGATGGACACGCGCTGCTGCATGCCGCCGGACAATTCCCCGGGCCGCTTGTGGGTGGCCGAGGCCAGCCCGACCTTTTCCAGGAGGTGGGAAGCGCGGCGGCTGGCCGCGGCTCGCGGCAAGCCCAGCACTTCGGCGGGCAGCAATACGTTCTCGAGCGCGGTACGCCAGGGCAGCAGCGCGGCCGCCTGGAAGACAAACCCATAGCAGCCCGGCTGCAACGGTGCGCCATCCGCCAATGTGATTGAACCCGAGGTGGGCCTGACCAGGCCTGCCGCCATCTTCAGCAGCGTCGTCTTGCCGCACCCGCTCGGCCCCAGCAGGCTGACGAACTCGCCCTTGTTGAGGCTCGCGGTCACGGGGCGCAGCGCCACCGCGTCCACGTCCTGTGCGGTCCGATATGTTTTGCTGACTTCGCTGAAGCGCAGCAGCACCTCGGGCGCTGCCACGCCGTTGGCTCGGGCTGTCAGATTGCCATCCATGTCTCTCTCCTAATGTGCCGGCTGTCGCCCCGTGTATCCGGGTTCCGTCCAGCGTCGCTGCCTGCAGGCTCTGTTCTTGTGCTACGTGACCCGTTCCATCGCCATTGCCAATCCTTGCCCGACGCCGACGCACATGGTCACCAGCGCCCGCTTGCCTGCCCGACGCTGCAGCTCCCTGGATGCGTGCAGCACCAGCCGGGCCCCTGACATACCCAATGGGTGGCCCAGCGCGATGGCGCCGCCGCAGGGGTTCAGGTGCTCGGCGTCGTCGGGCAGCCCCCAGGCGCGCGAGCACGCCAGCACTTGCGCCGCAAACGCCTCGTTCAGCTCGATGACATCGAAATCGCGCACCGCATGACCGATGCGCTCGGTCAGGGCGCGCACCGCCGGAATGGGCCCGACGCCCATGATGCGGGGCGCCACGCCTGCGCTCGCTGCGCCCATGATGCGGACCAGCGGTCGCAACTGCAGCGCAGCCAGGCCGGCTTCATCCGCCAGCACCACGGCGGCTGCCCCGTCGTTCACGCCGGCAGCATTCCCCGCCGTCACGCTGCCGTTGGCAAACAACGGGCGCAACGCCGCCAGGCCCTGGGCCGTGGTGTCGGGACGAGGGTGCTCATCGTGCTGGACATGCACCGTTCGGGAGCCGGACGTCGGCACATCCAACCCGAATACATCGGCCAGCAGATGGCTGCGGCCCGCCGCGGCGCGCTGCTGGCTGCGCAAGCTATAGGCGTCCTGGTCTTCTCGGCTGATGCCATGCTCGTCCGCCACGTTCTGCGCGGTCTGCGGCATGGAATCCGTGCCGTACATGGCTTGCATCACGGGGTTCACGAACCGCCAGCCTATCGTCGTGTCGTGAATCTCGCCGTGACGGCTATACGCCGCCCGCGCCTTTGGAATGACGAACGGCGCCCGGCTCATCGATTCAACGCCACCCGCAATCACGACATGGGCCTCGCCGCTGGCGATCATGCGCGCACCGGCGGCGACCGCATCGAGGCCGGAGGCGCAGAGGCGATTGACCGTCATGGCGGGAACCGACGCATCCAGCCCCGCCAGCAGCGCGGCCATGCGGGCGACGTTGCGGTTGTCTTCCCCCGCCTGATTCACGCAGCCGAGCACGACTTCGCCGACGGTTTCCGACAGCCGGGGGTGGCGCCGCAGCAGCTCGCGTATCGGCGCCGCGGCAAGATCGTCGGTTCGCACGCCGGCCAGGGCGCCGCCATAGCGCCCGATGGGCGTGCGGACGCCGTCGCACAGGTAGACGGGGCGTCCCGTCATGCTCACATCAGCTCCGGAATGTCGTAGGTTTTTCCGACGCGCTTGACCAGCTCCTCGTCCGGCGCGGCGTACAGACATGCGCGGCTGACGGACACGCCGGTGAGCTGATGCATGCGCACGCGCATTTCGGCCGCCTTGGCGAGCAGCGTATAGGTATCCAGAATCGGCACGCCATCGACCTCGAAAATCCCGCGCTTGGCCATCAGCGCTCCGGGCGGCCCAGCCGCAAAAACGACTTCCGCGCCCATCTCGGCCGCCTTGCGCGTCGCGGCCACCATTTCCTTTTCCACCCGGTCGGCCACGGACGCACTGGTGAATGCTTCCTCCTGTGCCCGGACGTCGTCGAATCCAATGGGCACCAACCCGGCCAGCCTGTCGCGCAGGCCATAGCCGAGCACAATCTCACGATATCGCGGCACCATTTTGCGATTGGGCGTGATCACGGCAAAACGCTCGCCCATGGTGCACGCGGTAAAGCAGCTGTTCTCCATGAATGAAAGCACCGGTATGGAAAGCATCTCGCGCAGGTCGACCAGGGCGGGATCCAGCGAATTCGCAATGGCGAATGCGTCGTACCCGCCGTGCTTGCGTATGCGCAGACCGTTACGTATGACCTCTTTCTGGTCATATTGGAAGAACAGGCGGTATTGGTCGCCCAGCACGCCTTCGGGCGTGCCCCGCACATCCACCGTGGTGCCTGAATCCACTGCCCGATCGACCAATTCCTGCACGGTCGCCAGGAAGGCGCTCATCTTTTTCTCTGACGACAACAACTGGAACCAGATCTTCATCTTGTCTCCTGATAGTTAGTGGTATCGCCGTTCGCGGCCACGCCACGCCCGGTGATAGGCATCAACGGCTGCCCGGACCCGGTACCGACGGATAGATATAGTTGCCATAGGCCTTGCGCAGCTCTTCAATCTGCTCCAGCGGAGGCGGTGCGTAAAGACGTCGCTTGCTGATGAACCGACCCGTCAGCGACTGAATCTTGACGGCCATCTCGCCCATCTTGACCAGGCTGGTGATGCCATCCAGGATGGGGATTCCGCATTGACTCTGGCTGACCTGCCAGTGCGCCAGCAAGCCCGACACCACTCCGCCCGCCGCGATCAGAACTTCGGCGCCGGCCTTGTCCGCGGATTCTGCGGCCGCTTCAAAGTCGGACAGAATGCGTGCCTTGGACTGCGGATTCTCGAACCCGCCTTCAAGATCGTGCAGGCGGGTGATGTTCATTTTGTGAGCACCCACGAAGCGCTTCTCGAGCCGGTACGTGGTTACGTTCTCGACAATGCGTGGTGTGAATTTGTCGTTGATGGTGATGAAGGAGAACGACGCGCCCATGATGCAGGCCAGATGCATGGAGCTCTCGCACAATCCCAGCACGGGGATATCCGCCACTTCACGCGCCGCCCGCAGTCCGGGATCGCCGATGTTGCCAATCAGGAATGCGTCGAAGCCGCGATCGATCGCCTGGTGCACGTTGTCCAGGAGTTCAGCGGTTTCCAGATACTCCAGGTATCGGAACTGATCGCCGATGCCGCCCACCTTGGTCATGCCATGCACTTCGACCTCGGTTCCCGCCTCTTTGGCGCGGTCGATCACGCTGTGCAGCACGCGCTGATATCCCGGCCAGTTGGGCAGGTTGGTCATGCTCTGATACCAGATCTTCATGGTGTCTCCTCGTTGGGTTGCTTATTTTTGATCGGCCGGCATGCGGCCGCGCTTGTAAATCATGGCCTGCCTGTGGCATTCGGCAATGAGTTCGCCGGTCTGCTTGTAGCCGCGGTGGCAGAGCGAGACGATACCTACCTCGGGGCGGGACCGGGACTCCCGTACTGCAAGTACCTCGGTGGTCACCCGGACGGTGTCGCCATCGAACAGAGGGGCCGGAAACCGCACTTCGCTCATGCCCAGGTTGCCAACGGTGGTTCCCACTGTCGTGTCGTTGACGCTGATGCCCACCACCAGCCCCAGTGTGAAGAACGAATTGATCAGCGGGCGCCCCCACTCGGTCTCGGACGCACAGAACTCGGCGTCGATGTGCAAGGGTTGCGGATTCAAAGTCAGGCATGAAAAAAACGTGTTGTCCGCCTGTGTGACGGTGCGGCGCAGCCCATGCTCGATAACCATGCCAGGCTGGAAATCTTCCAGGAACAGGCCGCCTCGCTGAACGGTCTGGCGCACGCCTGCTGCGTGTTGAGTCGACATATTGATGGCCCCTCAGTTCCTGGGCGCCGCACTGGCCGCGTTGTCGCGCCGGGGCTCCACGTTGTAATCCGCGTAGTTGGGCTTGTGCGTCAGGCTCCAGTAATCGAGCAGCCGCCAGGGGCTGTTCGTGGTCACGCGGCCCTGGCTGTTCCGATACCAGTTGTCCACGTCCTGCCTCGACCAGACCATTCCTTCGTGCATGGCGTCCACGGTTTCGTTGTAGGCATCGTGGACGTCCTGGCGGCATTCGATGGCGCCCCATCCCTGTTCGCGCATATTCACCAGGCACTGGACCGCATAGCGAGTCTGGCACTCAGCATTGAAAATCGCGCTGCCGCCATAGCCCAGGTTGGTGTTCGGGCCATACAGCAGGAACAGATTGGGGAAACGCGGAACGGTGATTCCCAGGTAGGCGCGGGGATTGTCGCCGTCCCACGCGTCGCGCAAGCTGATGCCCTGGCGCCCCGTGATGTCGATGGTGGAGAGCATGCGCGAGGCCTGGAACCCCGTGGCCAGCACGATGACGTCAAGTGGATGGTGCTGGCCGTCGGCACTCACGATTCCGTCGGCACGGACTTCCGAAATGGGCGACACGACAAGGTCCACATGATCGCGCCGCAAGGTTTTGTACCAGTTGTTGTCCAGCAGCACGCGCTTTGCGTAAGGGGGATAGTCGGGCAGGGCCTTCTCGATCAGGTCGGGCCGGCCCGCCAGCTCGTGCTTCAGGTGGCGCACCATGTTCCGCCGATAACTTTCGCTGATCGCGTTGATCGACCCACCGTCGCCTTGCCAGGACGGATCGATCTTCAGCGAGGGATAGACGGCGTCGCCGTAACTCCAGATCAGTTGGGCACGCAGCCAGTGCGCATAATAGGGCAGCCGCTCGAACAACCAATGATCCGCCTCGTCGAAACGGCGGTGGTACACCGAGTTCGGCAGCACCCAATGCGGTTCGCGCTGGAACACCGTCAGGTGTTCCACCTGATCAACGATCGCCGGCCCTACCTGCATGGCGCTCGCACCGGTGCCGATCAGGCCCACCCGCTTGCCGGCAAGATCCAGCTGAGGGTCCCATTGGGCGGTATGCAGCACCTTTCCGTCGAAAGTATCCAGGCCAGGGATGCGGGGAATCGATGGGATATTCAGCTGCCCCACCGCGCTGATCACCCCGTCGTAGGTCTGCACCCGGCTATTTCCCTCGGCATCACGGATCGTCACCTGCCATCTCTGAGCGGCTTCGTCATAGACAGCCGCGCGCACGTCGGTCTGCAGATGAATGTTCTGCCGCACCCCGTACTTGTCTACGCAGTGCTCGAAATAGGCTGCGATCTGATCGCGCTTGGCGAAATGGTGGTTCCAGGGAAAGCGGGGCTCGAAGGAGTATGCGTAGAACATGCTGGGCGTGTCCACGCCGCAGCCGGGATACTGGTTTTCGTGCCAGGTTCCACCGACCGACGCGTTCCGGTCGAACACATCACACTCGAAGCCCGCGCGCTTGAGCTCGATTGCCGCGCATATGCCCGACATGCCGGCTCCGATAACCGCCACGCGCATGGCCGGGCCATTTCGGGCACCCGACTCCTTGCCGTACGGGCGTTCCATCGTGAAGCCCGCCTGGTCCAGCATCATGGGCGCGTATTGCTCAACCTCGGACGCCGGCACGTCGGTCACCAGGCGGACGAGGTCCTGCATCATCTGCATGCATGGCTGCGCCGACGCCCGCGCTTCGGTCTCTGCGCATAGGCACTCGTATGCCTTGGACCTGACCTCCCGCTGCAGCGCAGGGGGCAGGCCAGCCTTCACCGGTCCGGCAGCCTTTGCCGCGAGCAGGCGCTGCAACAGATCCCTGTCATCCGTGGCCTGTATCAGCGCGGCGGCAAGCGGAAGCAAGTCAGCCGCCTCGACCCAGTCTTTGCGGACCCCTGCGTCCTCGGTGGCCAGCCTCCGTCCATCCATCTGCCCCTCTCCTTAATCATGACCATGTCTACTGGCGTTTACCAAATAGTATATTTACTTTACTCACGAGTAAATAAAAATATATGCCGGGTTTTCACCAGGGCGCAATGGCAAAAGCCGCCCATTGAAAGGCGGCTTTTCGATGATTCGGGAGAATGCTGGCGAGGCGGGCTTGTGTCTGGGACGCCGCGGATTCGGCGCCGCCTCTTCGGCGCGCGGGCGTCCGGGCCTGCCGCCCACCGCGGCGATCGGGTGCCCACGGCGGCGGATGCCGCCACGCCGCGATTTCGGGCTATTGAAGCTTCAATGATCCGGCAATGGCTCGATACGTCGAGTCATCGGCCGCCATTTCCCTGGCGAAGGACTTGGTGTCCGTTGCGGTCGGCGTCGAGGCACGCGCTTCGGCCTGGGACGCCCGGAAACCCGGGTTCTGAATGGCTGCCTGCAATGGACAGGTCGATTCGGGCGTGGCCCTACCCCATCAGGGCGTCTGACATCCCGCGGGAGTCAGACACCCCTTGCTGCTCAGTTCAGGCTGGCGCCTGAGAGCTTCACGATTTCCTGGTACTTGTCTTTCTCGCTCTTGACGAACTCGGCGAACGCCTCGGCGGTCATGGGCTCGGTTTCGGATCCCATAGCCAGCAGGCGCTGGCGCACATCGGGCTGCTTCAGCGCGTCGGCATAAGCCTGGTTGAGCTTGGCGACCACGTCGGCGGGCGTGCCCCCCGTCGTGAACACGCCGAACCACGTACCCAGATCGAAACCCTTGATCCCCGCTTCGTCCACAGTGGGCACGTCAGGCAGCAGCGATGAGCGCTGAAGCGTGGTCACCGCGAGCGCCTTGACCTTGCCGTCTTTGATCAGGGGGGCCGCGGCTGCCAGGTTGTCGAACATGAAGTCCGACTGCCCGCCCAACAGGGCCAGCTGCGCCGGTGCGGCACCCTGGTAGGGAACGTGAACGACACCGATTCCCGCACGCGCCTTCAAGAGTTCGCCCGCCAGGTGCCCCGCGCTGCCATTGCCGCCCGATCCGTAGTTCAGGCGGTCGGGATTCTTTTTGGCGTAGTCGATCAGGTCGGCCAGCGAGTCGATCTGGTTGTTCCGGGCGAAGTCCATGTTCATGACCAGCACGTTCGGTACCGCGGCCACGATGGTTACCGGCTCGAAGTCCTTGACGGGATCGTACGGCAAGTTCGCGAACAGCCACGGGTTGATGGCGTGCGTCGCCACGGCGCCCATCACCAGCGTGTAGCCGTCGGGGGCCGCCTTGGCCACGAGGTCGGCGCCGATGTTGCCGCCGGCCCCCGCGCGGTTCTCGACGATGACGGGCTGGTCCAGCGACACACGGACTTTCTCGGCCAGCAGCCGCGCCGTCGTGTCGAGCGGCCCGCCGGGGGGATACGGCACCACGAAGCGCAGCGGCTTGGCGGGGAAGTCGGAGCTCTGCGCAGCGGCGGGCGCCAGGCACCCCAAAGTGGCCGCCAGGGCAACAGCGCCGCACACAAGGGAGCGGCGGGTGGACGACACGGCAGAAATTCGCGGGTTGGACATTGTTCTGGTCTCCGGTGTGGGCTTTGTGCGGCAAATAGCATACCCCACGGCATCCTCCCCGGCACCCCGCCGCCGCCGTTTCGCCTCAGTGCAGGATCTGGCTCAGGAAGAGCTTGGTCCGCTCGTTCTGCGGATTGTCGAAGAACTGATCGGGACTGTTCTGCTCGATGATCTCGCCACGGTCCATGAAGATGACGCGGTTGGCCACTTTGCGCGCAAAGCCCATTTCATGCGTGACGCACAGCATGGTCATGCCGCTTTCCTGGGCCAGGGTCACCATCACGTCCAGCACTTCTTTCACCATTTCCGGGTCCAGCGCGGAAGTGGGCTCGTCGAACAGCATGATCTTGGGGCTCATGCACAAGGACCTGGCAATGGCCACGCGTTGCTGCTGGCCCCCGGAAAGCTGGCCCGGATACTTGTTGGCCTGCTCGGGAATGCGCACGCGTTCGAGGTACTTCATGGCCGTGGCCTCGGCTTCCGCCTTCGGCTTTTTCAACACCCAGGTGGGGCCCAGCGTCAGGTTCTCGAGCACGGTCAGGTGCGGAAACAGGTTGAAGTGCTGGAACACCATGCCCACATCGCGGCGAATGGTCTCGATGTGCTTCAGATCATTGGTCAACTCGGTGCCGTCGACAATGATGTGACCCTTCTGGTGCTCTTCCAGGCGGTTGATGCAGCGGATCATGGTCGACTTGCCCGAGCCCGACGGGCCGCATACCACGATGCGCTCGCCAGGCGCGACGTCCAGATTGATATTGCGCAGCACGTGGAACTGGCCGTACCACTTGTTCACGTCCTGCATGCGGATGATGGCATCACTCATGCCTGTACTCCCATAAGGTTCGCCGGCCCGGGCCGCGCACCGCGGCGCCGGGCCCGGCAACTATCGTTGGTGGCCGGTCGCCAGGCGTTTTTCCAGGCGTTGGCTGTATTTAGACATCGAAAAGCAGAACACGAAATAGATCAGCGAGATGAAGATGTAGGCTTCCACGCCGAATCCGCGCCATGCCGCATCGGACAGGGCCGCCTTGGCCGCCAGCGTCAGGTCGAAGATGCCGATGATCACCACCAGCGACGTATCTTTGAACAACGCGATGAAAATGCTGACCAGGGGCGGTATGACAATGCGCAGGGCCTGGGGCAGGATGATCTTGCGCATCTGCTGCCAGTAGTTCAGGCCCAGCGAATCGGCGCCCTCGTACTGCCCTTTCGGTATTGCCTGCAGGCCGCCGCGCACGGTTTCCGCGATATACGCGGCCGCGAACATGATGATGGCGATCTGCGCACGAAGCAGCTTGTCAATGGAAACGCCCACCGGCAGGAACAGGGGCAGCATTACCGACGACATGAACAGCAGGCTGATCAGCGGCACCCCGCGGATCAACTCGATGTACACGACGCACAGCGCCTTGATCGCCGGCATTTTCGACTTGCGTCCCAAGGCCAGCAGTACGCCGATGGGGAATGCAAAGGCGATTCCGAACGTAGAGAGAATCAGCGTGAGCGGCAGGCCACCCCACAACGAGTTCTCGACGTAGGTCAGGCCCAGCACGCCGCCCCACATCAGCACCGCCACCGCCGTGAGCCCGACCACCCAGATCACGAGCAGGCGCAGGTTCCAGAAGCGGCGCAGGCCGCTGCAGATAATGACGCCGATAAGGATCAGGGTGGCGATCAGCGGCCGCCATTGCTCGTCATAGGGATACGTGCCGAACAGGATAAGGCGGTGCTTTTCGGCAATGAATGCCCAGCATGCGCCAGCGGCCTGTCGGCACTCCTGCGCCGTCGACGATGTGAAATCGGCTTGCAGGAATGCCCATTCGACCAGGGCCGGCACGGACATCAGCAGCAGCCACGCCACCAGCACCGTGGCGAGGATGTTCAGCGGCGAGGAGAACAGGCTGGCTTTCATCCAGGCCCAGACGCCGACCTCGCTGCTCGGGGGCGGCAAGCCCTCGCTGGGGATATGCGTAGTCGTGCTCATTTCAACGCTCCACCAGCGCGATGCGCTTGTTGTACCAGTTCATGAACACCGATATCGACAGGCTTACCGTCAGGTAGGCCGCCATGATGAGCAATATGCCTTCAATGGCCTGTCCGGTCTGGTTCATGGTGGTGTTCACCACCGACACGATGTCGGGATACCCGATGGCCACCGCCAGGGAACTGTTCTTGGTCAGGTTCAGGTACTGGCTGGTCATCGGAGGAATGATCACCCGCAGCGCCTGTGGCAGTATCACCAGGCGCAAGACGCGCGAACGGCGCAGGCCCAGCGAGCCCGCGGCTTCCCACTGGCCCTGGTTGACGGCCTGGATGCCCGAGCGCACCACTTCGGCGATAAAGGCCGAGGTGTAGATCACCAGCCCCGCCAGCAAGGCGGCGAATTCCGGCGTGATGGTCAGGCCGCCGGTAAAGTTGAAACCCTTGAGTTCGGGCATCTGAAGCGTCAGCGACGCGCCGCTGATCAGCCAGCCGGCTACCGGCAAGGCGATGAACAGGCCCAGCGCCACCCGGCCCAACGGAAACACGCGGCCTGTGGCTTCCTGCCGCTTCCTTCCCAGATGGGCGGCCACGATGGTCCCGACGATGGCCAGCGCAAGCCCGAACAGAATGAAGTCCAGCGAGTTGCCTTCCAGCGTCGGCACCTTCAGGCCGCGGTTGGAAATGAAGACTCCGGGCAACGGGTTCGCCGCCTGGCGAGGCCCCGGCATGTTTTCGGTGATCAGCGCGTACCAGAAGAACAGCTGCAGCAGCAGCGGCACGTTACGCATGACCTCGACGTACACCGAGCACACTTTGGCCATCAGCCAGTTCTTGGACAGCCGGCCCACACCGATCAGCGTGCCCAGCAGGGTTGCCAGCACAATGCCCAGCACCGCGGCGCGCAGGGTGTTCAACAGGCCCACCCAGATGGCACGGCCATAGGTATCGGCAGGCGAATAGGCGATGGGCGTCTCGCCGATGGCGAAACCCGCCTCGCGGTCGAGGAAGCCGAAACCGGTGGAGATGTTGCGTACCGCAAGGTTATGCAGCGTATTGGAAACCAGGAACCACACGGCCAGGGCGACCAAGGCCAGCGCGACAACCTGATACACCACAGCGCGCACGCCGGGGTCGTTCCAGCTCAGGCGTCGCTTGGGCGCCGCTGCCGGGACCTGTGGGTTGTTTGTCGTCATGGATTGAATCTACAGAAGTCGAACAGGGATGGCCGGAAGGATCCTGGCGCCACCTTTACTCCTGCCGCCCGCCGCTGGCGGGCCGGCAAGGCGGGCTCACCCGCCTTGCCAGGCAGCCGCGCTTAGCGCACCGGCCAGCCGTACATCAGACCGCCATCTTTGTACGAGGCGTTCAGCCCGCGCTCGAGCTTCATGGCGCTGTCTTTGCCCAGCGTACGCTCGAACACTTCGCCGTAGTTACCGACTTGCTTGATGATGGTATAGGCCCACTTGTCGTCCACACCGAGGTTCTTGCCCATGCCCGGCGTCACGCCCAGGATGCGCTGCACGTTGGGGTTGGAGCTCTTGAGCTGTTCATCGACGTTCTGGGACGTGATGCCGTATTCCTCGGCTTCGAGCATGGCGTTGAGCGACCAGCGCACAATGTTGAACCATTGCTCGTCGCCCTGGCGCACCATGGGGCCCAGCGGCTCTTTCGAGAAGTCTTCCGGCAGGATGACGAAATTGTCGGGGTTCTCGAGCGTGGTGCGGGTCGACGCCAACTGCGACTTGTCGGTGGTGAACGCGTCGCAGCGGCCCGCCGAGAACGCGCGGATGATCTCGTCGTACTTGTCGATGACCACCGGCTTGAACTCGATCTTCTGGCCGCGGAACCAGTCGGCCAGGTTCAGTTCGGTCGTGGTGCCCGGCTGCACGCAGACGGTGGCGCCATCGAGCTCCTTGGCGCTGTTCACGCCCAGCTCCTTGGACACCATCACGCCCTGGCTGTCGTAGTAATTGACGCCGGCGCCAATGAGACCCAGCGTGGTGTCGCGGGTCAGGGTCTGGGTGGTGTTGCGGGTGAGGACATCGACTTCACCCGATTGCAGGGCGGTGAAGCGCTGCTGCGTGTTCAGGGGCGTCACCTTGAACTTGCTCGCGTCGTTGAACATGGTGGCGGCGATGGCGCGGCACATGTCCACGTCGATACCCTGCCACTGGCCCTTGCTGTCCGCTATGGAAAATCCGGGGATGCCGGTAGAGACGCCGCACTGGACGAAGCCCTTCTTCTTGACGCTGTCGAACGTCGCGCCAGCGTTGGCCGCCGATGACGCTGCAAACAGTGCGGCGGCAACGGCGGCTAATTTCAGTGCTTTCATGTTTGATCTCTCCTGTAGGGGAAGCCTTGAGCGCAAGGGGTAGGGCGCGTCAAGCAACGCCGGGATGGTAGCGGTTGAGGTTTTTCGGGGACATGGGGGAAATCCCTTGACGTTTTAAATAAAAAAAAGGGACACAAAATAAGCCTGTCCGCACCCAATGCCTGCGCGCTACCCCCGCGGTACTATTGCTGCTTCATACTTTCTTGCCGCCATGATCGAATTCCAGCACGTCTTCAAATCGTATGGGCGAGGCCGTAACATCCTGGCCGATATCAACTTCCGCGTCAGCGCTGGCGAATTCATCTTCGTGTCAGGTGCATCGGGCGCGGGCAAATCCACCTTGCTCAAGCTGATCGGCGGTCTCGAGCCCGCCAGCCGGGGCTCCATACAGGTCAATGGGCAGCGCCTCGACAAGCTCCCCGCACGGGCGCGCCCCTACCTGCGCCGCGCCGTCGGCGTCATTCTGCAAGACACCCATCTGCTGTTCGACCGCAGCGCATTGCAGAACGTCATGCTGCCGCTGGCCGTCACCGGCCAGGCACCCGATTCGGCCAGCAGCCGGGCGCGCGCCGCGCTCGACAAGGTGGGCCTGGCCGGCAAGGAAAACATGAACCCCATCGAATTGTCGGGCGGCGAGCAGCAGCGCCTGGCCATCGCGCGCGCCATCGTCAACCGGCCCGCCATCCTCATCGCCGATGAACCGACGGCCAACCTGGACCACGACACCGCGCAGCGCATCCTCAACGTGTTTCGCGACTTCAATCGCGTCGGGGTCACCACCCTGATCGCCTCGCACGACGAAGCCCTGATGTCGCGCTACGCGACCCGCATGCTGCGGCTCGAGCCCGGCAAATTCCACGACTCGGGGGCCTCCGCATGAAATCCTGGTTGCGGCAGCATCGCTATGCCCTGACAGTCACTTTGCGCCGCCTGGCGGCACAACCCTTCTCATCGCTGGCAAATCTGCTGGTCATGGCCCTGGCCCTGGCTTTGCCGTTGCTGGGCGGCGCCATCCTGGTCTCGGCGCAGCCCGTGGCGCGGCAGGTTTCCGTGTCACCCGAAGTCACCCTCTTCCTGCACACGAATGCCCCCGCCGAGGCCGCCGCCGGCATCGCGCAGCGCATCCGCACCGACCACGCCGCGCAAGTGCAGGCCGTGCGGGTGGTCCCACGAGACGATGCACTGGCTTCGCTGCGCAACGATCCCACCTGGAACGAAGCGCTCGCGGTGCTGCCGGGAAATCCCCTTCCCGACGCCGTGGTGGCGACCCTGACCGAAGGCGATCAGCTCGCTCAGAGGGCCGACCAGCTTGCGCAGGTATGGCGGCAGTGGGACCACGTCGAGCAGGTGCAGCTCGACAGCGCCTGGGTGCAGCGCCTCGAGGCCATCCTGCGGTTCGCCCGGGTAGGCCTGCTGTTCCTGGCGGCCTGCGTGGCCGCCGTGGTGCTCGCGGCGGTCTTCAACACCGTGCGCATGCAGGCCATGCTGCAACGCGAAGAAATCGCCGTCGCCCGGCTGGTGGGCGCCACCGAATCCTTTGTGCGCCGGCCGTTTCTGTACCTGGGCGCCCTGTCTGGCGCGCTGGCGGCGCTGGCGGCCATAGGCGCGGCCTCGATCGCCCTGGCGCCGCTGAACAATGCGCTGCTCGGGCTGGCGCGCAGCTATGGCGCCGAATTCACCCTGCATTTGCCAGGCGTGCCAGTGCTGGTGGCAGCGGTGCTGGGCACCAGCATACTGGGCGCGCTGGCGGCCCGCTGGTCAGTCACGCGCAGTACGCGCTTTTAACGCCTCTATTGCCCTGAACGAAACCGGCCGGCCGACGCTATATTGGCCAGTCGGTAACCGAGGCGCAGCCTAATTTATTGGGGACGCAACACCCGGCCGTCTTGGCCGGGACGCGTCTGCGCAACGGATTCCGTCCGTGGCCTTGTGCAATTTAATTACATAAAACATATTTGCTAACATTGCAGAACTGCTAAATACCGGCCTCGCGCCGATCCGCCGTCTCTTGAACACGGCTACACCATGCCCCCTCGCCTAGACGCCCGCGCGACTCGTCACTATTTTGATAGTGTCTTCCAATGTCCCGCGGTGAAGGTTCTGCCCAACGAGTTTTATGTGGCAGCCAACGGCGAAGACCTGATGATCTCGACTGTGCTGGGTTCCTGCGTGGCCGCCTGCATCCGCGACCCGCAGACTGGCATAGGGGGCATGAACCACTTCATGCTTCCCGAAGGCGACGGCGACGCCCCCGCCTCGGCCACCATGCGCTATGGCGCTTATGCCATGGAAGTCCTGATCAACGAGCTGTTGAAAGCGGGCGCCGCCCGTGAACGGCTCGAAGCCAAGGTGTTCGGTGGCGGAGCCGTACTCAGCGCCATGCAGCAGCTGAACATCGGCGAACGGAACGCCCGATTCGTTCTCAGCTACTTGCGCACTGAAGGCATACCGGTGCTGGCGCAAGATCTGGGCGATGTGCGAGCGCGCCGCATTGGGTACTTTCCGCGCGATGGGCGCGTCATGGTGCGCAAGCTGGCGCCGCACCACCACAAGGCGCAGGCCTTGATCGCCCAGCGCGAACAGGTGGCCGCGCAAACCGCGCGCGCCAAGGCCCAGACCCCGCCCAGGTTCGAACGCTTCAATACGCCGGGCCGCTAGGCCTACGACGGTGCACGCCGGCGCTGCCGCGGCCGGCGACCGGTCGGCGAGCGGCGCCGCGGCAGGTCCAGGCGAACTCAGGCGGCGCGCACCCCGTCGATGGCGAGCACCGACGCGCTGAACCCCTGCAACAGCTCCGCGCGGCGGGCGGCGGCCCGTTGCATGGCGGCCTCCTTGATATGGCCGTAGCCGCGTATGGTTTCAGGCAGGCTCGCCAGCGCGACTGCGTTGTCGAGATTCGCGCGCGTCAGCTTGGGCAGTATCGACAGCACATCACTCTGGTAAGTATGGATCAATGCCCTTTCGGCTCGGCGTTCAGCGGTGTAGCCGAATACATCCAGCGGCGTGCCGCGCAGCCCGCGCAAACGGGCAAGCAATGCGAATACCTTCAGTACGCCCGGGCCATACGCGCGCTTGATCAGGTGGCCCTGGGCGTCGCGGCGCGCCAGCAGCGGCGGCGCCAGATGCAAGCGCAGCTTCCAGTCGCCCTCGAATTGCGCGTCGACCTGCTTGAGGAATTCGCCGTCTGTATATAAGCGAGCCACTTCATACTCGTCTTTGTAAGCCATCAGCTTGAAGTAATAGCGAGCCACGGCCAGGGCAAGCCGGTTTGTGCCAGTGGCGGCCAGTTCGGCCTGCGCGACCTGCTGTACCAGGTCACGGTAGCGGGCCGCATAGGCGGCGTTCTGGTAGGCCGTGAGGAATTCGCTGCGTGTCGCCACCAGCGCCTCCAGCTCGCCCGCCGGCCGTTTGATATCGACCACGGCGCCGGGCTGCCCACGCCGGACTTCGACATAATCGGAAGACGGCGCATCGGCGCGCCGCCCAGCCAGCCGCTGCACACCCGCCAGATCATGCGCGGCCCGACGCCCCCAGGCAAAGGCGGCCTGGTTGGCCGGCACCTGCTGGCCGTTGAGCTCTATGGCGCGCAGCAAGGCCTCCTGGCCCAGCGGCAGCCAGCCTTTCTGGTACGCGTAGCCCAGCATCATGGGGTTGGCATAAATGGCGTCGCCCAACAATCCCACCGCCAGCTCGGCCGCATCGAGCATATCGACGTGACCCGGATCGCAGGCCGCCCGCAATTCGCTTTGCAGGTCGGCGCCCGGCAGGCGCCAGTCGGGGTTGTTGACGAACGCCGCAGTGGGCGCGACATCGCTATTGAGCAGCACGCGCGTGCGGCCGGCCTTCATGCGGGCGAGGGACTCGGGACTGGCCGCCACCACGAGGTCGCCCGCCAGCACCACGTCGGCCTGGCCCATGGCGACACGGGTATTCAACAGGCTCTCGGGCGTGGACGCGAGCACGACATGCGAATAGACTGCACCGCCTTTTTGCGCCAGCCCCGCCATGTCGAGCACCGAACAGCCCTTGCCTTCCAGATGGGCCGCCATGCCCAATAGCTGGCCTATGGTGACCACGCCGGTACCGCCCACGCCGGCGACGAACACACCATAGGGTTGCGTCAGTTGCGGCAACACCGGCGCCGGCACGCCGGCATCGATGGCAGCCTGCTGTTCAAGTGCTCGCGGCTTGCGCAGCCGCCCGCCCTCCACCGTCACCAGGCTGGGGCAGAAACCTTTCAGGCAAGAATAGTCTTTATTGCAACTCGACTGGTTGATGGTGCGCTTGCGGCCGAACTCGGTTTCCAGCGGCTCGACCGACAGGCAATGCGATTTCTCGGAACAATCGCCGCAGCCCTCGCAGACGCGGTCGTTGATGACCACCCGGCGCGCGGGATCGGGGAAGGCATTGCGCTTGCGCCGACGGCGTTTCTCGGTGGCACAGGTCTGGTCGTACACCAGAACCGACACGCCCGGGTGCGCCCTCAACTCGCGCATCACGGCGTCGAGTTCGTCGCGGTGGCGTACCGGCACACCCGGCGCAAGCGTGGTCACTTCCTTGTATTTGTGCGGCTCATCGGTAACCACCACGATTCGTTCGATACCTTCGGCCGCCATCTGACGAGTAATCATGGGCACGTCGATGGGCCCATCCACCGGCTGACCGCCCGTCATGGCGACGGCGTCGTTGAACAGAATCTTGTAAGTGATGGGGACGCCGGCAGCCACCGCCGCGCGTATGGCCAGCAGCCCCGAGTGAAAGTATGTGCCGTCGCCGAGGTTGGCGAACACGTGCTTCTCGTCAGTGAACGGCGCCTGGCCGATCCATGGCACGCCTTCGCCTCCCATCTGCGTGTAGACCTGGGTATTGCGGCCCATCCAGGTCACCATATAGTGGCAGCCGATGCCGGCCATGCCGCGCGAGCCTTCGGGCAGCCGCGTAGAGGTGTTGTGCGGGCAGCCCGAACAGAACCACGGCTTGCGTTCGGTCACCACGCGCGGCATCGCTTGCGCCCGCTCCCGCTCGGAGATGAACGCCAGCCGCGCTTCAATGCCGGCGCGCACGTCATCCGGCAGTTCATAACGCAGCAGACGCGCGCCCACGGCCTTGGCCACCATGGCGGGCGAGAACTCATAGTGCGCCGGCAGCAGCCAGTTGCCCTGCGGCACCGCCCATTCTCCGCCGTCTTTATCGTCGAACTTGCCCGACACCCTCGGAATCTTCTTGCCGCTGCCAATCCAGCTGAACAACTCTTCTTTAAGCTGATATTCGAGCACCTGGCGCTTTTCTTCCACCACCAGGATCTCGTCCAGTCCTTCGGCGAACTGCTGCACGCCGGTGGCTTCCAGCGGCCACACCATGCCCACCTTGAACAGCCGCACGCCAATGCGGCGGCACACGTCCTCGGTAAGTCCGAGATCCACGAGGGCCTGGCGGGTATCCAGATACGCCTTGCCGGAGGTCATGATGCCGAACCGGGCCTGGCTTTGCGGCACATGCCACAATTCGCGGTTCAGGCCGTTGGCGCGCGCGTAGGCCAGCGCGGCATACAGCTTGTAGTCGAGCAAGCGCGCTTCCTGCTGCAGCGGCGTATCGGGCAAGCGGATGTTCAGGCCATCGGCGGGCAGCTGGAAGTCGTGCGGCAAGGCGATCCGCACGCGGTCGGGATCCACGTCCACCGATGCTGAAACTTCAACGATGTCGGTGATGCATTTCATGCCTACCCACACGCCGGCATAGCGGCTCATGGCCCAGCCATGCAGCCCGAAGTCCAGGACTTCCTGCACGCTCGACGGGAACAGCACCGGAATCATGCAGGCCTTCAGGATGTGGTCGCTCTGGTGCGGCAAGGTGGACGACTTGGCCGGGTGGTCGTCGCCCGCCACCACCAGCACGCCGCCATGCGGCGAGGTGCCCGCTGCATTGGCATGCTTGAACACATCGCCGCAGCGGTCGACCCCCGGGCCCTTGCCGTACCACATGCCGAATACGCCGTCATAGCGCGCGCCCGGGAACAGGTTGACCTGCTGCGATCCCCACACTGCCGTGGCGGCCAGGTCTTCGTTGATGCCGGGCTGGAATTCAATGTGGTGCGCCCTCAGGTACTTGGCGGCTTTCCACATGTTCTGATCGACGCCCCCCAGGGGCGAGCCGCGGTAACCCGATACGAAACCCGCGGTATTCAGGCCGGCACGCTGGTCGCGCAGGCGCTGGTTCATGGGCAGGCGCACCAGTGCGTGGATACCACTCATCCAGGCACGACCGCTGTCCAGGGTATACCTGTCGTCCAGCTGAACGGAAGCAAGCGCCGCGCGCTGCGCGGACGTCAAAGGGGCATTCATGTCTACTCCGAGGGTCTTGGATGCCCGGGCCAGCGTCGCGAGCCGGCTCTTGTGAAGCCGCGGCGGGCTGGAACGGGCGAAAGTGCCGTTGTTCCACCCAGGTTGTACCCGCCGGGGCGGGGGGGATGCAATAGGGACGGGACCGGATGGCGTGATGGCCGATACCTGAGGCCAGGGGTTCAGGCCGACGCGGCAGTTCAGTCCTGGGCTGCCGCGTGCTTCCAACATACGCGCTGCGCAATCTCGCCAACCATCATCCCGATGCGACCGACCGAGTCCACATGGTATGACGCGAAATATTCATACGCCGGAAGCGTGGGAGCGCCGCGTATCGTCTGCAGCGCTTCCTCGCCAGGCGGAACCCTCACACAGGCTTCGCTGATCACGCCTATGGCCATGCCCGCTCGGACCAGGCCCAGCATCGTCTCAACCGAGTTGGTGCAACTCAATCGCACCGGCCACAATCCACTGTTCCGAAACAGCTCTTCGAGTGCGCCGTAGGTGGCCGAATCCCGGGCATACGTCACGATTCGATGCTGGACCAGGTCGGACAACGCGACGTTTTCGGGCACGCCCAGCGCCCGGCTGGCCACCCATCGCGTTTCGTAGCGCGCAAGCGGCAAGTTCCGGACTCCGGCGCTCAGCGTATTGCCCATGATGATGGCCAGATCCAGTTCGCCGCGTTCCAGCAGGTTGCGCAACCGCGGAGAGGTGTCCACGATCAGTTCCGCCGTCAAATGCGGCAGGTCGCGCTCCAGTTCCCTGAACAGATCGACGATCCAGGCGTTGACGATGGTGCTGGTCGTGCCGATGCGCGCCCGCTGCAGCTTTTTTTCGCCGCCGGACGCCAGCATTTTGAGCTCGGCGGAGGTATCAAGCAGATGCTCCGCCAATTGCAATAACTGCATGCCTTTGGAGGTGAGCTGCACGTCGCCCCCTCTGCGGTCGATCAACTCGGCGCCGAGCTCCCGCTCCAGCGACGCCAACCTCATCGAAATGGCAGGCTGGGTGATATGCAGCCGGTTGGCCGCCACCCGGAAGTTGCGCAGGGTCGCAATCGATACGAACGCCTCAATCTGGCGTAATTCCATAGGCCACCATCAGTGAAACTTATCAAAGTTTCAGATAAAAATTAATTGGACGAATGACCTTATAGAAAATAAAGTGCGGCGCAGTCAATCATTTATCCGACAGATCGCGCCCGCCGCGGACTGTCGCTGGAGAAGCAGTGGTGAACGATCGCGCCGATTCTTATACGCAAGGCCGCACGCTGGCGGAGGCCCGGCTGAGCGCAGCACCGTCCGACCTGATGGTGAGAATCTTTGAACGGCCCCACCTGGACCGCGAGCTGTTGCAGTTCCACGAATATCTGCAGGTCGACATCGCCCACACCATCATGCTGGCCGAGCAGCACATTCTCGAGCCGCACCAGGCGCGACAGATCCTGGCCACGCTGGCGGAAATCGCCGCAATGGGGCCCGAAGGATTTCCGGTCGACCCGTTGCGGGGCAGCTTTCTGCTTCAGGTCGAGGACTACCTGTTTCAGCAAATCGGTGAAGAAACAGGTGGCAGGATGCATACAGGGCGAAGCCGCCTCGACCAGGGCCCGACGGTACGCCGTCTCTACAAGCGACGCCTGTTGCTGCAAACACTGGACTTGATGACGAGGCTGCAGGCCAGCATCCTGAATCTTGCCGAACGGCAGGCCGGCACCCTCATGCCGGGATATACCTGCATGCAGCACGCTCATCCCACCACGTTCGGCCACTACCTGCTTTCATTCAGCACGAAGATCTCGGACGATTTCGACCGCTTGTGCGGTGCGTACACCCGGCTCAACCTGAACCCTCTGGGTGCGGCCGGCCTGTCTGGGACTTCCTGGCCGATCAACCGCCAGAGGACGACTGAGCTGCTCGCGTTCGACGGGATGGTAGAGAACGCAAAGCTCGCGCGAGAAGCGTATTACGCAGCCGAGATCGCGGCCGCGCTTTCCTTTGTCATGTCGACGTTGAATGATCTGGCGACCGATCTTCACCTGTGGTCAGCGCATGAGTTTTCTTTTGTGGAAACTGCCGATGAGTTTTGCGGCACGAGTTCCATTTTCCCGCAAAAGAAAAATCCCTCGGGCCTGGAAGTGGTGAAGTTCGCGGCCGGCGCAGCCACGACGTGGCTCACCACAGCGTTGGCCACCTTCCGGGCCGAAGGCACCGGGGACGTGGTAATGCGCGAACTGCCGTTGCTGGACAAGGCCTTTGAGGAAACCTGCAACAGTCTTCAGCTCATGGCCGCCATGCTCGACAGTTTGACGGTGCACGAAGAAAACATGGCGCGCGCCGCAGAATCAAATTGGTCCACCGCCACGAACCTGGCCGATCAAATCGTCAGGCACGGCGCGATGTCATTTCGCGAAGCACACAGCCTGGTGGCCCGGCTGGTCCGCTTGTGCGTCGAACAGGGCATTTCGGTACGGGACGTCAATAGCGAATTACTGAGCGGAGCTGCCCAGGCGCTGGGCATTCCTGACCCGGGTCTTGCCACGGAGGCCATACGTGACAGCCTCGATGCGCGCGCCTTTGTCGGTTCGCGTACTTCCCTGGGCGGAACTGCTGCGACGGAAGTCGCGGCACTGCTTGACCGCGCCCGCGCCATCGCTGCCGGACAGAGCAGCTGGCTGGCAGCGCGGCATGCACAGGTCGAGGCCGCTGCCGCGTTGCGACAAGACGCTTCCTCGCCCTGGCTGGGCTGAACTCCGGGAACAGTGGCCAACCGCGGCGCAACGATCCGGTTTCCGGCGTGCGCAGCTGAGACTACCCGCGCTACGCAGAAGCATCGCACTGACACTTCGCAAGCGCTTGACGACCAACCATCTTTCAATTGACCAGAGGGGATCATCTGATGTTCAAGAAAATTGCCGCCATCTGTACGCTGGCCCTTTCATTTACCGCAAGCGCCCAGGATTATCCGAACAGGCCCATTACGCTCGTTGTCCCGTTCGCCCCGGGTGGCACGGTAGACCTCATGGGCCGCATCATTGCGGATCGTCTGTCCGCCCACCTTGGCCAGCCCGTCGTCGTCAATAACCGCCCGGGCGCAGGCGGCATCATAGGAACCGCTTACGTTGCAAAGGCCGCCGCTGACGGATATACCCTGCTGGTCGGCACGCAAGGGCAGGTATTGCAACCGCTGCTCTACAAGAACCTGGACTTCGATAGCAATAAAGACCTGATCACCGCCGCCACCTTCGCATCGGTCCCCAACGTACTGGCCGTATCCCTCAACACGCCGGCCAATACCTTGGGCGAGCTCGTGGAATATGCCAAGGCCAACCCCGGCGCGATCAATATGGGTTCTGCTGGCGTAGGGTCGATCAATCACCTTGTCGGCGAGGTCTTCCAGGACCGCGCCCAAGTGAAGCTGACGCACATCCCCTACAAGGGGGCCGCGCCGGCCACGGCCGACCTGTTGTCCGGTGAAGTCCACACCCTGTTCGTGAACCTGCCCAACGTAATGTCCTACGTATCGGCAGGGAAGATGCGCTTGCTCGGGGTCGCCTCGGAAAAACGCGCCCCATCCATACCGGATGTGCCCACGTTCGCGGAAGGCGGCGTCCAGGATGCCGTGCTTGACTCCTGGTACGGAGTCATGGCGCCGGCGCAGACGCCCGCGCCGGTAGTGCAGAAGATCCAGGACGCGGTACTGGCCATGACGAAAGAGCCCAGCTTCACCGCCCGCATCATTGAAGTCGGCGCCACGCCCTTTCCGAACGATGCCGCGGCATCGGCAAAGATCATGGCCGATGAACTGCAACTCTGGGCGCCCGTCGTGAATAAATTGAATATCCAGATGGACTAGAAACCGGGCGACTGCAGTGGCATGGCGCCAGGCGAACCGGGTGATGCGATAATTCCTCGCTATGGATTTCGCCCTCCGCATCGTCGCCTGGCAGGCCAGCCACGGCCGCCACGGCTTGCCCTGGCAACACACGCAGGACCCCTACCGGATCTGGCTGTCAGAGATCATGCTGCAGCAGACCCAGGTCGCCACCGTCATCCCCTATTACCAGCGCTTCCTGGAACGCTTTCCCGATGTCGCCGCCCTCGCGGCGGCGACCCAGGAAGAGGTCATGCCTTACTGGGCCGGCCTGGGATACTACGCGCGGGCTCGCAATCTCCACCGTTGCGCCCAAGCCATTGTGAACGACTGGGGCGGGCGGTTCCCCCCCTCGGCCGAACAGATTGCCACCCTGCCCGGCATCGGCCGGTCTACGGCAGCCGCCATTGCCGCCTTTGCATATGGCGCGCGCGCCCCCATCCTGGACGGGAACGTCAAGCGCGTATTCACCCGCCATTTCGGCATCGCGGGCGACCCGGCCCGGCGCGAGATCGAACAGCGCCTGTGGGCCCTGGCCGAAGCGCAGGTGGCCGACACCCCCTCGCTGGACATGGCTGCCTATACGCAGGGCCTGATGGACCTCGGGGCCACTCTGTGCACGCGCGGCAAACCGGATTGCGCACGCTGCCCGCTGGCCGCCACCTGCATCGCGCGCCGCGAGGGGCGCCAGGCCGAGCTGCCCACTCCCAGGGTGCGCAAGACCATACCCGAACGCCAGACCGGCATGCTGGTATTGCAACGCGATGGGGCGATCCTGCTGCAGCAGCGCCCCGCCCCCGGTATCTGGGGCGGACTGTGGAGCCTGCCCGAGTTCGAGCCCGGCATGGACCCTGCGCAGGCCTCGCTGCGACTGGGCCTGGAGCCGCTGCAACGTTACGAACTGGCTGCATTCGCGCACACCTTCACGCACTACCGGCTGCACATCAAGCCCTGGTATCTTCCGGTCAAGGCAGCGGCGGGCGTGGCCGAACCCGGATTGCCGCAACGCTGGGCCGGCGCGGCCGAATTACCGGGGCTTGCCTTGCCCGCTCCAGTTCGCAAGCTGCTCGACGGCTTGCTGTCGGCCGGGCTGCCTGACTGAATCCTGCGCGGGCAGGACCGCTGCGCCGCGGGCAGCGCCACTGAGTTACGCGTCTTCCAGCAGCATCACGAGCTTCAGATCAGGATGCGTGGCCAGGCGGAATGTCGTCTGCTGGTAGGCCAGCCGGCCCCTTCGTGGATGCTGGAACTCGCGCAGCCCCCCTTCGCGCTCGACCACCGCGTGGCGCGTCCACCAATGGGCGAACACGTCGCTGTCGCGATTCAACTCCTCGAGCAATGCCAGCACGTCGGGCTCGTCCAGATGGGCGCCAGCGTCGGCCCGAAACTCAGCGACGACCCGACGCGCGCGCTGCTCCCAGTCGACCACCAGTTGCCGCGCAGGCGGCTCCAGGAAGATATATCGCAGCAAGTTGGGCTGCGCATCGCGTACCGGCCAATCGTCGAACAGCTCGCGCATGGGCGCGTTATGCACCAGCACGTTCCAGGCGCGGTCCAGCACGTAGGCGGGCGCGGTGATTGCATCGACGCATTCGCGCAGCAGGCCGGGCGCCTCGATGGTGTCGTCTCGCGGGTGCTGCGGGTCGGCGCATTCGGCGAGCTCGAACAGATACGCTCGCTCGGCGCGGGCCAATTGCAGTACCGCCGCGATGCGCGCCCAAACGGCCGGTGAGACCGAGACCTCGCGGCCCTGCTCGATCCAGGTGTACCAGGTGACACTGATGCCGCACAGCTGGGCCACTTCTTCACGGCGCAAGCCGGGCGTGCGCCGCCTTACGCCTTCCGGCAGGCCCGCCATCTGCGGCGTGATGCGGGCGCGGGCGGCTCGCACGAACTCGCCCAGTGCGTGCCGGCGGCGAGCAGAGCTATCAAGCAAGGCAGATGATGGTGGCATGCAGGCAGGTACGCAGAAACCATGAGGCTAGGAGCAGGGCCTGATCTTACCGGCACCCGGCTGCCCTGCGGAAGCCTGGTGCCGCGCGGGTACGACGGCGGCAGATCGCCGCCGGTACTACCCCAGGTTGCTGGCCAGCGTCCTGCGCACGTCCTCTTCGCTGCGCCCGCTGCGGGCCACGTAGTCGGCGAGCTGGTCGGCGCCTATGGTGCCCACGTTGAAGTATTGCGATTGCGGATGGCTGAAGTAAAAGCCCGACACGCTGGAAGCCGGATGCATCGCGTAGCTGTCGGTCAGTTGCATGCCGATGTCGTCGCCGTTCAGCACCTGGAACAATTCACGCTTGATCACGTGCTCCGGGCAGGCGGGGTACCCCGGCGCCGGGCGGATGCCGGCGTACTTCTCGGCGATCATGTCGTCATTGCTGAGCGATTCATCGGCGGCATATCCCCAGAGGTCCTGGCGCACGCGGGCGTGCAGGCATTCCGCATACGCTTCGGCCAGACGGTCGGCCATGGCCTTGAGCATGATGCTGGAGTAGTCGTCGAGCGCAGCCTGGAACTCGGCCTCTTTTTTCTCGATGCCCAGGCCGGCTGTCACGGCGAACATCCCGATATAGTCGGCCACCCCGCTGGATTTGGGGGCAATGTAGTCGGCCAGGCATTTATTGCTGATGCCCTCGCGCTTGACCCCCTGCTGACGCAGGTTGCGATACGTGAACAGCACCTCGTTGCGCGACTCGTCGGTATAGACCTCGATATCGTCGTCGTTGACCGTATTGGCGGGATAGAACGCCACGGCACCATTCGCGGTCAGCCAGCGGCCATCGATGATGCGCTTGAGCATATCCTGGCCGTCGGCATAGACCTTGCGCGCCTGCTCACCCACCACCTTGTCATCCAGAATGGCGGGGAACTGGCCGAACAGGCTCCAGGTCTGGAAAAACGGGGTCCAGTCCAGGTACTTGGCGATCTCGGCCAGGTCGTAGCTCTTGAATGCGCGCCGGCCGATGAACTTGGGGCGCGGCGGGGTGTAGGATACCCAGTCGATATGCGGTCGCGCGGCGCGCGCCTCGGCCAGCGGGATCAGCGGCGTGGCCTTGCGGTTGGCATGGCGGCGGCGCACGTCTTCGTATTCTTGCGCCACTTCGTCGATATAGGCATGAGCCTGGTCCGACACCAGATTGGCCGCCACGCCCACGGCGCGGCTGGCGTCCGGCGTGTACACCACCGGGCCGTCATAATTCGGCGCAATCTTCACCGCGGTATGCACTCGGCTGGTCGTGGCGCCACCGATCATCAGCGGGATTTTGCGGTCGCGGAAGTACGGGTCGCGCTGCATTTCCGAGGCCACGTAGGCCATTTCTTCGAGGCTGGGCGTGATCAGGCCCGACAGTCCGACGATATCGGCGTTTTCTTCCTTGGCCTTCTCGAGAATCTGCGCGCAGGGCACCATGACGCCCATGTTGACGACCTCGAAGTTGTTGCATTGCAAGACCACCGATACGATGTTCTTGCCGATGTCGTGGACGTCGCCCTTGACCGTTGCGATCACCATCTTGCCCTTGGCGCGGACATCGCCGCCGGCGGCCGCAATCTGGCGTTTTTCCTCTTCGATGAAGGGAATCAGGTGCGCGACGGCCTGCTTCATGACTCTGGCCGATTTCACCACTTGCGGCAGGAACATCTTGCCGGCGCCGAACAGATCGCCCACGACGTTCATGCCGTCCATCAGCGGACCCTCGATCACTTCGATGGGACGGCCCCCGCGTGCCTCGACTTTCTGGCGCACCTCTTCGGTGTCTTCCACGATGAATGTGGTTATGCCGTGCACCAGGGCGTGTGAAAGGCGTTGCTCGACGGGGCCGGCGCGCCACGCCAGGTCTTCTTCTTTCCTGGCGCCCGAGCCCTTGACGCTGTCGGCGAATTGCACAAGGCGCTCGGTCGGTGTGCGGTCGTCGGCGGAATCGGTCTTGCCCACGGGCTCGGGACGATCGAGGATGACGTCTTCGACCAGGTCGCGCAGCCTGGGCTCAAGGTCGGCATACACACCCAGCTGGCCCGCGTTGACGATGCCCATCGTCAGGCCTTCGCGGATGGCGTAATACAGAAACACAGTATGTATGGCTTCGCGCATGGGCTCGTTGCCGCGGAACGAGAAGCTCACGTTCGAAATGCCGCCCGACAGGCGCGCATGCGGCAGGTTCTGCCGCACCCAGCGCACGCTGTCGATGAAGTCCATCGCGTAATGGTTGTGTTCGTCGATGCCCGTGGCCACCGCGAACACGTTGGGGTCGAAAATGATGTCTTCGGGAGGGAACTGCTCTTCCTCTACCAGTATCTTGTAGGCGCGTCCGCAGATTTCCTGGCGCCGCGCCAGGGTGTCGGCCTGGCCGGTTTCGTCGAAGGCCATCACCACCACGGCCGCGCCGTAGCGCCGGCACAGGCGTGCATGGTGCCGGAAGGCCTCGACGCCCTCTTTCATGGAAATCGAGTTCACCACGGGCTTGCCCTGCACGCACTTCAGGCCGGCCTCGATGACCTCCCATTTCGAGCTGTCGATCATGATCGGCACCCGAGCGATGTCGGGTTCGGACGCGATCAGGTTCAGGAATCGGTGCATGCAGGCCACCGAATCCAGCATGGCCTCGTCCATGTTGATGTCGATGATCTGCGCGCCGTTTTCGACTTGCTGGCGTGCCACGGCCAGCGCCTCGTCATATTTTTCTTCGCGGATCAGCCGCGCGAACATCTTGCTGCCGGTCACGTTGGTGCGCTCGCCCACGTTGACGAACAACGAATCTTCATCGATGTTCAGCGGCTCGAGGCCGGAAAGCCGGGTCTTGATGGGGACTTCAGGCACGACACGCGCCGACAAAGTGGCCACTTTGTCGGCGATGGCGCGAATATGGTCGGGCGTGGTGCCGCAGCATCCTCCCGCCATGTTGACGAGGCCCGCGCGCGCGAACTCTTCGAGCAAGGCCGAGGTGTCGGCGGGCGTTTCATCAAAGCCGGTGTCGGCCATGGGGTTGGGCAAGCCCGCGTTGGGATAGACACAGACGTAGGTGTCGCACAACTTCGAGAGCTCTGCCACATAGGGCCGCATCAGCGCCGCCCCCAGCGCGCAGTTGAGCCCGATAGTGATGGGCCTGGCGTGCCGCACCGAATTCCAGAACGCCTCGACCGTCTGCCCGGACAGAATGCGTCCCGAAGCGTCGGTCACCGTGCCCGAGACCATCACGGGCAGCCTCACGCCACGCTGTTCAAACACTGATTCCACGGCAAAGATGGCCGCCTTGGCATTCAGCGTATCGAAAATGGTCTCGATCAGCACGATGTCGATGCCGCCGTCGAGCAGCCCGTTCAGCTGCTCGGTATAGGCATCACGCAGTTCGTCGAAGGTGATGTTGCGCGCGCCCGGGTCATTGACGTCGGGCGATATGGACGCGGTCTTGGGCTGGGGGCCCAGGGCGCCGGCAACGAAGCGCGGCCGCTCCGGCGTGCTGTAGGCGTCGCAGGCGGCGCGCGCCAGCCGGGCCGAGGCCAGGTTCAACTCGTACGCCAGATCGGGCAGGTCGTAGTCGCCCTGGGCCACCGACGTCGCCCCGAAAGTGTTCGTCTCGATGACATCGGCCCCGGCCTCGAGGTACTGCCGGTGGATTTCCTCGATGATGTCGGGCCGTACCAGCGACAGCAATTCGTTGTCGCCCTTCAGATCCTTGCCATGGTCGGCGAAACGCTCGCCGCGGAAATCGGCCTCGCTGAGCTTGTAGCGCTGGATCATGGTGCCCATGGCGCCGTCCAGCACCAGAATGCGCTGCTCGAGCAGGCGGGCAAAGTCGCCGCCCCGCGTATATGACGAGGGCGGATAAGGCAGGCGGGGATACGGCACGGGAACTCTCGGAAATGTGGCGAAAAAGGAAAAAACGCCGGAAAACCTACGCTTGATGGTAACAAAACGGGTCGTGGCCCGCCCACGGGTGATACAGTTCGGGCCGAACTGGTGCTTCGGCGTGCCCGCACGTCGAGCTTAAACGGGAAACAGGAAGGCGCCCCGCGCCCAGCCTGTGCTGCCCCCGCAACGGTCCCCATGCCGCGCCCAGCGCCGCATGGCAGCCCGATACCGGCCGGTTTCGACCCGTAGAGACGCGCTCCGGCGCGGCTCTATCCCGTGAACGACGTGCGGGGTCGCGCGTCCTACCGAGGTTCATCCAATGACATCCCGATTGCTCCGGCGCGCCGCCGGTGTCGTGAGCTGCTCCGTGCCCCTGTGGGCAGGCGCCCAGCAAGCTTCTTCCCCCCCTTCTGCCATTTCGCAACTCGACGCCATTACGGTGACCGGCTCGCGCGTGCCCGTCGACGCGCGCGACCAGCCCGTACAGGTATCGGTGCTGACTGCGCAGCAGATCAGCACCAGCAGCGCCATGACGGTTCAGGACCTGCTGTCTACGCAGGCTGGCATCCATGTACTGAACAGCACCGGCGCCGCCGAGCAGGCCGCGGTCGATATAAGGGGGTTTGGCCTGACCGGGCTGAGCAACACGCTGATCCTGATCGACGGCATCCCGCAGAACAACAACGACCTGTCGGCACCCTCGCTGGGTACCGTACCGCTGCAGCGCATCGAACGCATCGAAATCGTGCGAGGCAGCGGGTCGGTGCAGTATGGCGGCGGCACGACCGGCGGAGTGATCAACATCATCACCAAGCGCGGCAACGCCGACGGGCAGCCCGCCTCGGCAAGCGTCACGGGTACCGTGGGCAGCTACGGCCTGCACCAGCTGGACGCGGCCATCGGCCTGCAGAACGAGCACGTCACCGTCGACGTCTATGGTCAGACGCTGCGCACCGACAACTACCGCGACAACAATCGCGAGAGCCGCGACAGCGGCGGCCTGGCCCTCGGCTTCCGTCACGACGGGGGCCAGGTGCGCCTGTTCGCCCGCACCACGCGCCAGAAGCTGGGCCTGCCCGGCCCGCGTCGGGTCGATCCTGCCACCGGACTGGACGAGTACAAAGACGACCCGCGCGGCACCTCGACGCCCGACGACTACATCGAGACGCAGATCGATGCGTTCGGGGCGCAGTTCGAACAGCGTGCGGGGGCCGGCACCCTGTACGCCGAACTGGGCCAGCGCGACAAATCGCTGAGCGGATTCAGCGGCAGCCCGTTCGGCGACACGACGCGCACACAAGAACTGCACCAGACGACGGGCAGCCTGCGCTACCACTTGCCCGTGGCCGGCCGGCACGCGCTGATCGCAGGCGTCGACATGCTGGACAGCAACCTGGACGCGACCAACTCATACTCGTTTTCGCCTGTGGCCGATCGATGGCGCGCCGAGCAGCGCCAACATGGGCTCTTCGGCGAAGCGCAGTTCCAGGCCACCGACACGACACGCATCACGCTCGGCGGCCGCCGCCAATACGCCCGCGACCGCCTGGAAACGTTGTCCGGCTTCAGCGGAAACTCGGACCAGACCCGACACCTGGGCGCCTGGCAATTGGCCGTGCGCCAGGAGTTGCGCAACGGTTTCAGCGCTTATGGCAAGCTGGGGCGCAGCTTCCGCCTGGCCAATTCCGACGAGGTGCTGTACGTGGCCACTCCCCTGAAGCCGCAGACGTCCCTCGACAGGGAGCTGGGCGTCCTGTGGCAGGGCGACGCGTCTGCGGCCCGCCTGACCTGGTTCCGCTACGACCTGACCAACGAGATCCAGTACAACCCGGTGACGTTCACAAACGTCAATCTGGACCCCACCCGGCGCCAGGGTCTCGAGCTGGAAGGCCACCACGCACTGACGTCTGGCATCTCACTGGACGCCAACGTGACCTGGTTGCAGGCCAAGTTCCGGTCCGGCACCTATGGTGGCGTGGATCTGGCGGGCAACACCGTGCCGCTGGTGCCCAAGTGGCTGGCCAACCTCGGCGCCACATGGCGGCCGGACGACCGGATGTTCGTCAGCGTGTCGGCTCAGTATGTGGGCAAGGCGCGCATGGACAACGACCAGGCCAATCAGTTTGACCGGCAGCTGGATGACTATGTGCTGGTGAACGGCAAGATCGGCTATGCATTCACCCGGCACCTGTCCGGCAGCCTTGCCGTGAACAATCTGTTCGATCGCGAGTACGCCACCTACGGCATACGCGCGGGCAGCACGGGCGGCAGCGGCCCCTACAATCTGTACCCGGCCGCCGGCCGCAACGTACAGGCCGCCCTGACACTGCGTTACTGACGTGCCCGCACCGACTTTGCGGCGCTGTCCGCCAGATCGTCCGCCGGCGCGCCGGATGCGCCCCGCGCAAGCGCCGGCCTGCCGAGGCCTGGTTTCGCGGCTTATGCACGGTTCGCATGCTCAAAGCAGGCCGGCCGCCGACATGTCCGCGGCCGCCCGGTCGTCCGCCTTCGCCCTGGCGGCTTTCGGGCTCGCGGGCGCGGCCATGGCGGCCAGCGCAATGGCGCCCGCCTCCGCGCCGCGGGATGCCTCGCACACGGCAGGCGCCGGGGTCATTCTGCGCGATGACCAGGGGCGCACCATTTCGCTGGACGCGCCGGCGCGCCGCGCCATCACGATCACGCCGCACGCAACCGAACTGGTGTATGCGGCGGGCGCCGGTGACTATCTTGCAGGAACAGCAAAGGGCAGCGACTACCCCCCGAATGCACGCGCCCTGCCCTCGATCGGGGATGCGCTCCGGCCCAACCTGGAAAGCGCCGCCGCGCTGCGCCCGGACCTGCTCATCGCCTGGCAGCCCGCCACGCCGGACCCGCTGGGCGACCTGATGCGGCGCATGGGCGTTCCGGTCTACTACAGCGATCCACGCACATTGGGCGACATTGCAGATGCGGTGGAAACCGTGGGCCGCCTGTTCGGCACCGAAGACCGGGCCGGGCCGGCCGCCGCCGCGTTGCGCGACCGGCTGGCGGCGCTGTCTGCCCGCTACTCTGGGCGTGCACCCGTGAGGGTGTTCATCGAGGCAGGACTGCAGCCCATTTACACGCTGAACGGCGCCAGCATCGTCAGCGACGCCGTGCGGCTGTGCGGCGGGGTGAACGTTTTCGAGAAGGCGCCCGTGCTTGCGCCCCAAGTGTCACTGGAAAGCGTGCTGGCCGCGCGGCCCGACGCCGTGCTGGTAGGCACCATTACGCCCGATGACACCCGGGCCAGCCGCCAGGCCTGGCTGCAGAGAGGCTTGCCGGCCGCCGAGCGCGGCCATGTGGTGGGGGTGGATGCGGACGCGCTGTATCGGCCCGGGCCTCGCCTGATCGACGCGGCAGAACAGCTGTGCGAGGCGTTGGACAGCGCGCGCGGCTGATCGCCGCTGCCGGTGCGCCACTTCAACGGGCCGTTACCGGCCAGGGTCACAAGCTCGTGCCGCTACTCGGCAGCGGGCCGATCAACGCATCCGCGCCCGTCTCCCCGCCGGACACCTGACTTCCGATCCATTCGCAGAATGCCTGGACGATCGGATCGTCGGCCTTGTCTTCAGGCACGACCAGGAAGTAAGCCTTGTCGGTAGACAGCGGCTCGTCCAGCATGACTTGCAGCGTGCCATCGCGCAACTCGCTTTCTATGAGGTACGTCGGCAGCAGCGCCGCGCCCATGCCACTTGCGGCGGCGGCGATCAACATCGAGAACTGGTCGAAATGATGGCCCCGGTAGGCTGTGCCGGTATCCAGGCCCAGGCCGTCGAACCAGGCCTCCCAGGCCGTGGACCGCGCGTTCACGTGCAGCAGTGGAACGTCGGCCAGGTCGCGCGCGGTATTTACGGGATGCGTTCGCAGCAACGCCGGGCTGGCCACGGGAAGCACGATTTCTCGACAGAGATAAGTGCAGGACGCATGCGCCCATACCGGCCGGCCGAAATGCACTGCGACGTCGAACGGGGCGAATTCGCCTGAAAAAGAGGGCACGCTGCCCTGGAAGCTGACCACCGTATCGGGATGCCGCGCCAGGAAACCCGGCAGCCGCGGAATCAGCCAGCGGCTGCTGAACGTGCCCGGGGCGGCGATGGCGAGATGGTTGCTGGCCTGGGCGCCCGCCATGAAATGCAACATCGTGCCTTCGACACTATCGAGCAGGCGGCGCGCTTCGGGCAGAAGCCGCGCGCCGGCTGCAGACAGGCTGACGCGTTGCCTTACGCGGTCGAACAGCTGAAGGTCCAGACGCGACTCCAGCTCTTTGATATGTCGGCTGACTCCGCTCTGGGTCAGGTTCAACTCTTTGCCCGCCTGGGTGAAGCTGCCATGACGCGCCGCGCATTCGAACGTTTGCAGAATGAGCAGATTCGGGACTAGGCGTCGGTTCAGTTTCATCGTGTGTGGGGTCGGGGGGAAGGTGATGAAAAATTCAGATGATCCGATGTCAATTCATCGCTTTCACCCCCCGGGTCAGCTTGATAGGATGGCCTCGGATGCAGGTCGAGGCATACAGGCAATCGCGGACCGGCATCAATGTTCGAAACTGAGCGCCTGCCCGGTGCATCAGCATACTGGACGCGTGGATATTACGAACCGAAGCAGCCCTTGTCCAGCCACGACGATTGGAACTCCATACCGAGCGCCCAGGCGCATCCATACGAAGAGCCATGGAATATCTGGAAAGCAATCCCCGCTACAGCAAGGCCGTGATTCACGGCGACACGGTGTATCTCGCCGGACAGGTAGCGTCGGACGCGAGTGCCGATCTCAAGGGCCAGGCGCAACAAGTGCTCGATCAGATCGACAGCCTCCTGGCTCGCAGCGGAACCGACCGGACCCGCGTCATCTCGGCCCTGGTGATGTTGAAAGACATGCGTGACCTGGAGGCATTCAACGAAGTCTGGGACGCCTGGGCAGTGCCGGGGCGCACGCCTGCGCGCACGCCCATGGAAGCGCGTCTTGCAGACCCGCGATTCCTTGTCGAGGTCCAGGTGGTGGCCGCACGCTAGCCGCCGCGCATACCGCCCCGTATAGCGAAATCATCCGATTCACGAAGTCGAAGACGCCGCCATGCCGGCAGGCGTCTCATTCAAGGGGAAATGCAATGAGAAGAGCGATAGCTGCACTGGTGCTTGCCGCCGTGTCAGGAACCGCACTGGCGCAAGCGCCCGCGGGCCCGGTCACCATGATCAACCCCTTCACTGTGAGCGGACTGACCGACCTGGTTGCCCGCATGGCGGTAGAGAAAGCGCGCCATCGCTTCCCGCATGGCGTCATTGCCGTCAATCGGACGGGCGCCGGGGGCTCGATCGGCATCACGGCGGTCGTGAATTCCAAGCCGGAGGATCTCACCATCGGCTTCTCGCCCACCGGCGCCATTGTCGATGTGCCGCAGATCAACGCCGTCGCCTACAAGAACCCCGATGACATCGAGCCGATCATCAATATCGTCTCGTCGTACCAACTGTTGGCCGTGCGCGCGGACGCACCATGGAAGACGGCGCAGGAGTTCATTGCGGCAGCCAAGGCCGCGCCCAACAAGTTCAGCCTCGGGTACACCGGCGTGGGCACAGCCGCGCATCTGAACATGGCGCAGCTGATACAGGCGGCCGACATCGACGTCGTCGAAGTGCCTTATGCGGGCTGGTCGCAAAGCAGCGTAGCCCTGGTGGGTGGCCACGTCGACGCGCTGGTGATCAATGCGGGCGAAGGCAGGCCCATGCTGAACGAAGGGCGCCTGCGCATACTCGGCGTATTCGAAGCTGAACGCGTCGAATACTACCCCGACGTCCCTACATTCAAAGAAATGGGATACGACATCGGCGTGCAGCTGCAGTTCTTCTTCTTTGCCCCCAAGAACATGGACGCAGGGCTGCGCCAGTACATGCATGACGCCTTCAAAGAAGCGCTGGACGACCCCGAGTTCAAGAAATTCGTGGTCTCGCGGGAAGTTCGCATCAATTACATGAATGGCGCGGACACGAAGGCCATGCTCTGGTCCGAGTTCAGGAAACACACAGAACTGCTCAAGTCGCTCGGCTTGATCAAGCAATAACCCCTAAGTCGAATCACCAGGAGAGGCATCACGCCATGGCGGATATAAAAGGTCTGAAGTGCATCGGGCAATTCGATTGCCCGGGTGGTGGGCAAGTGTATGTGCAGGGCAACTACGCCTACATCGCGCACATGGAGGCCCCGGCGGGCACGACCATCCTGGACATCAGCGATCCCGCGCATCCCCGGCAGGTGGCCCATATTGCCATCCCCGAAGGGGTGCACAGCCATAAAGTCCGGGTCGAGAACGACCTGATGCTGGTCAACTGGGAATGCCCTCCCCCCTACATACTCGGCGAAAACTTCCAGGGCGGCCTTGCCATTTACGACGTTTCGGATCCGACACGGCCCAGGCAGATCAGTTTCTGGAAAACCGCCGGCACCGGCGTGCACCGCTTCGACTTCGACGGCCGCTATGCATACATCACGCCCGAGGTCGAGGGATACCACCTGAACATCGCGATGATTCTCGATCTGAAGGACCCCGCCCGACCGCAAGAGGTAGGCCGCTGGTGGATGCCCGGCCAATGGGTGGCGGGCGGCGAGACCCCGGATGAAGGCTATCGGATGACGTGGTGCCACCAGGTGCTTCGCCGCGGAAACCGGCTGTACGTCGCCTACTGGCACGGCGGCATGGTAATACTCGACATCGAAGACATGAGCAAGCCCAAGCTGGTGTCGCATCTGTCGTACAGCCCGAGTTTTCCGCACCCCACGCACACTGTCCTGCCCATGCCGTTCGATCTGGCCGGACGCAAGATCGCGGTCGTGGCAGACGAAGACGTACGCAAGCTACGCCCGTCGCCGCCCCCGTTCATGTGGCTCGTGGACATCACGGACGAGACTCAGCCTGTTCCGATATCCACCTACCAGATCGAAGGGCTGCAAGACAAGAACATGCCGGAATACACCGGCTGCCATCAGCCCGCCGAACAGGTCTATGGCACCGAGATCCCGGTCGCCTGGTTCGCCAACGGGCTGCGCGTGGTCGACATCAAGAACCCCCACGCTCCGCGGGAAGTCGCGCACTTCGTCCCGGACATACCGGGGTTCGACCGGGCCTCGACCAATGATGTATTCCTGACCAAGGAAGGGCTCATCTACATCATCGATCGCAACCGCGGAATGCACATACTGGAACGCACCTGACTTTCATGAGCACCTCTGTGGAAAAGATACCCGTCACCGTCCTGACCGGCTATCTGGGCGCGGGCAAGACCACCCTGCTCAATCGCATCCTCACGCAGCAGCAGGGCAAGCGCTATGCGGTCATCGTCAACGAGTTCGGCGAAATCGGGATCGACAACGACCTGATCGTAGAGTCTGAAGAAGAAATCTACGAAATGAACAACGGCTGCGTATGCTGCACGGTACGGGGCGACCTGATAGGCGTTCTGAAGAAGCTGCTGCGGCGGCCGGGACGATTCGATGCCATCGTGCTGGAAACGACCGGCCTTGCCGATCCCGCGCCGGTCGTGCAGACCTTTTTCATGGACGAAGAAGTGCAAAGCAGAACGGCGTTGGACAGCGTCGTGGCGCTCGTGGACGCGCTGCACCTTCCGCTGCGGCTGCACGACAGCGCCGAGGCGTCCCATCAGCTGGCCTACGCGGATGTGGTCCTGATCAACAAGACCGACCTCGTGTCGGCCGATAGCGCAGATGAACTCGAGCGCCGCATCGCCGGGATCAACCCGCACGCCGCACGCTATCGCACCCGGCACGCCGACATCGATCTGTCGCGCATCCTGGCCATAGGCGCATTCGACCTGAACCGTCTCGACGAGGCCGATGGGTTCTTTTCGATGGCGCCGCACTGCCATGACGGGCCCGATCACGTGCATGACGAACACTGCAGCCACCATGCTGAATCACATGCGGGACACTTGCATGGCATCCAGTCGGTGTCGCTGCGCGCGGGCGAGCTCGACGGCAACCGGTTCTTCCCCTGGATCCACCGACTGGTTGAAGAGCAAGGCCCGGACATTCTGCGCCTGAAGGGCATACTGGCCTTCGCCGGCGAGGAAAACAAATACGTCATCCAAGGTGTACACATGATTGTCGAAGGCGAACACCAACGGGCGTGGGGTCCGGGGCAGACACGCGACAGCCGGCTGGTGTTCATCGGGCGTCAGCTGGACGTGGCCGGTCTGCGGGAAGCCTTCAAGCGCTGCCAGGCCTGAATGCGGACGCTCTCTCGTCTCGATATCGGCAGCCCCTGCCTGCTGGCGGCCTTCCACGGAGAAGACGCCTGCTTCCTGGCCGAGCGCGGCGATCTGCACGTCACGGCCCTCCAGGGCCGCAGCACGACGCGGATGCACGACGGCGATGTCCTGCTGGTTCACCCCCTGCCGGATGGCGGCCTGGTGACGGCCGGCGACGACGGATGCTTGCAGGCCTATTGCGAACGGCAGCTGGCCCGCGTCGCCAGCACGGGGAAAAAGTGGGCGTCGGCGCTCGCCGTCGCCGCCGACGGCCGGATCGCATACGCGTCTGGACGGACGGTCTGGCTGAAGGATGCGGACGGCGGCTGGGCCGAGCTCGCCCAGCCCCGCTCTGTAGAGTCGTTGGCCTTCGACCCCTCCGGGCAACTGCTGGCTATCGGCCTGTACGACGGAGTGATGCTGCACGAATGCGGCCGGGCGGGGCCGCCACGTTATTTGCCGTGGAAGGGCGTACCCACGCGCATGACCTTTTCGCCGGATGGCAGGTTCCTGCTCATGGCCATGCGCGACGGCGGGCTGCACGGCTGGTGCCTGACCACGCCCAGGCATTTCCGCATGCTGGGCTATGAACGCCCCGTCACGGATTGGTCCTGGTCGCCCGACGGCAACTGGCTGGCCACCAACGGCAGCCGGGGCGCGGTGCTGTGGCCGTTCACCAGTCCCCAGGGGCCTGTCGGCGCCCCACCCCTGGTACTCGGCGATCGGCCGCAGCATTGCGTCACCGCCGTCGCGTGCCATCCCGCCAACGCGTGGGTCGCGGTCGGCTATTCAGACGGCGCCATCGTGCTTGAAAGCATCGAGGGAGACCACCGCAAGATCGTCGGCCAGGCCGGCCGCGACAGTCTCACCGCGCTGGCCTGGCATCCCGATGGCGTTCGGCTCGCCTACGGATCCCAATCGGGCGATTGCGGCTCCGTCCTGACCCACTGAACGCGTCCATCACTGATTCTCGCGAGCTGACCATGTGCGCAGATTTTGATTATGAAGACCGCGGCTATTACCGCGAGGTCCAGCCGGCGTCAGAAGCCTTGATACGCCAGACGCGCAAGGTCGAGGCCTCGATGAAGGGCAGCCGTGTGTCGGCCCGGGATTGGGACGCTTTTTTCAACCCGAAGTGCGGTGCGATCGACATGCGGGCGTTCGAACGCATGTTTGCCGCCCGCAAGATCGCTGTGTCCTACCTGGCGCTGCTGCAGGCGCGACAGCCGCGCCCGCGCCCTTCGGGCACCGGATTGCGCTGCGTGGGCGACTGACCCGCCATCCGCCTGGCGCCCCGGCGACGCCGGCGGATGGCCGGGGCGGCTAGCCGAAGCTGATGCCCTGTGCCAGCGGCAACTCGCGCGTATAGTTCACGGTATTGGTCTGCCGGCGCATATACGCCTTCCAGGCATCGCTGCCGGACTCCCTGCCCCCGCCGGTTTCTTTTTCACCGCCAAACGCTCCGCCGATCTCGGCGCCGCTGGTGCCGATATTGACATTGGCAATGCCGCAGTCGCTTCCCCGCGCGCTCTGGAACAGTTCGGCCTCGCGAAGGTCCGTAGTGAATATGCAAGACGACAGACCCTGCGGCACGTCGTTGTTCATCCGTATCGCAGTATTGATGTCGGTATAGCTCATCACATAAAGAATCGGCGCGAAGGTTTCGCGGCGCACCACATCCGTCTGTGCCGGCATCTCGACGATGGCTGGCGACACATAATAGGCATCGGGGTATTCGGCCTGAAGCAGGCGTTCTCCGCCATAGACGGTGCCGCCGCCGTCCTTCGCGCGCGCCAGGGCGTCCTGCATCGCCGCGAAGCTGGCCTTGTCTATCAGGGGACCGACCAGGCTGTCCTGCAAGGGATGCCCGACACGAACCATCGAGTAGGCGGTCTTCAGCCGGCTCAGAATCTCGGCTTTGACGGATTCGTGGACGATCAGGCGGCGCAACGATGTGCAGCGCTGCCCCGCAGTGCCTACAGCCGCGAACAGGATCGCCCGGACCGCGAGGTCCAGGTCGGCGCTGGGAGCCAGAATCATGGCGTTGTTGCCGCCCAGCTCGAGAATGCCACGTCCGAAACGGGCGGCCAGACGCTGGCCCACCGCACGGCCCATCTGCGTGCTGCCCGTCGCGCTGACCAATGCGACCCGCGGATCATCCACCAGTGCCTGGCCGGCGGCCCGATCACCCAGGCACACTTGGCTCAACCCCGGGGGCGCCTCGCCGAACTCCTGTATCGCCTGCTCCAGCAGGGCCTGGCTTGCAAGGGCGGTCAGGGGGGTCTTCTCGGAAGGCTTCCATATTACGGAATTGCCCGCGACGAGCGCCAACGCCGTATTCCATGCCCACACCGCAACAGGAAAATTGAACGCGCTGATGACGCCGACCACACCCAGTGGATGCCAGGTTTCGCGCATATGGTGGCCCGGCCGCTCGGAGGCGATGGTCAGGCCGTAAAGCTGCCGGGACAATCCCACCGCGAAATCGCAGATGTCTATCATTTCCTGGACTTCCCCCAGGCCTTCCTGGGCAATCTTGCCCGTTTCCCAGGAAACCAGTTCGCCCAACGCCTGCTTATGACGGCGCAACCTGTCGCCGAACAGGCGAACAAGCTCGCCGCGCCTGGGCGCGGGCACGGCCCGCCACACATCGAAAGCCCGGGCGGCGATTTCGATCCTGGCGGCAACGGCGTCTGCGTCGTCGAGCCGAACCGAACCGATACGGCTGCCGTCGATGGGCGTATGGACGGCATGCTCGCCGCCGGTATAGGTCGATGCGCTCACGCCGAGACTATCCAGCAGATGGTCAACCATGGGGGCTCCTTGGAAACAACGGAAAAACAATGGAATGCGGCAAGTATGCAGACGGGCCGGCGGCCCGCCAAACGACAAAAACCGCTCGGTTCATTCCGTTTATTCATGATCCGCCGGCGTCAGCCCCGCGGGTGCTTTATCATGGACACATATCCTGGCCGCTGCCTCGTGCGGGCACGCCGTTTTTTTCCTTTTCGCTTCACCATGAACACTCCTGACACCCTGACCATCGCCGGACGCGAATACCAGTCGCGCCTGCTGGTGGGCACCGGCAAGTACAAAGATTTCGCCCAGACCCGTGCCGCCCTGGACGCCAGCGGCGCCGAAATCGTCACGGTGGCCATCCGCCGTACCAATATCGGGCAGAACCCCGGCGAGCCCAGCCTGCTCGATCACGTGCCGCCCTCGCAGTTCACCCTGCTGCCCAATACTGCCGGCTGCTACAGCGCCGACGACGCCGTGCGCACGTTGCGGCTGGCGCGCGAACTGCTCGACGGCCACGACCTGGTCAAGCTGGAAGTGCTGGGCGACTCGCACACGCTGTTCCCCAACATGCCGGAAACCCTGCAGGCGGCCAAGACCCTGGTGGCCGATGGCTTCAAGGTCATGGTGTATTGCACCGACGATCCCATCCAGTGCCGCATGCTCGAAGACCTCGGGGTGGTGGCCGTGATGCCGCTGGCTTCGCTCATCGGCTCCGGAATGGGCATTCTCAACCCGTGGAACCTGCGCCTGATCATCGACCAGGCGCGCGTACCGGTGCTGGTGGACGCTGGCGTAGGCACGGCATCGGATGCCGCGATCGCCATGGAACTGGGTTGCGACGGCGTGCTGATGAATTCCGCCATTGCCGCGGCCCAGGACCCCATCCTGATGGCACGCGCCATGAAAAATGCCGTGGCGGCAGGACGCGACGCGTTCCGCGCGGGACGTATGCCGCGCAAGCTGTACAGCGGCGCGCCCAGCTCGCCGACCGAAGGCCTGATCACCGGCGCGCCGGCCGCCACCAAATGAGCGCCCCGCGCCCGCACTCCTCCACTGGGGCACGGCCCATCCCCAACGTCCTCAGTATCGCCGGCGTCGATCCCTCGGGCGGCGCGGGGGTGCTGGCCGACGTCAAGGCCATGAGCGCCCTGGGCGCGTATGGCTGCGCGGTGGTTGCTGCGCTCACGGCGCAGAACACCCAGGGTGTCACGGGCATCGCGCCGGTGGCGCCGGCCTTCGTCGGCCTGCAGATCGACACCGTGTTCACCGATGTGCGCATCGACGCCGTCAAAATCGGCATGCTGGGCCAACAGCCCGTAACCGAAGTGGTGGCCGAAAAGCTGGCCAGGTGGACGCCGCCCCACGTCGTGCTCGACCCCGTCATGGTGGCCAAGAGCGGCGATCTGCTGCTCGAACGCGAAGCTGTCGGGGCGCTGCGCGAAGCGCTGCTGCCGCAAGCCACGCTGCTTACCCCCAACCTGCCGGAAGCCGGCGTGCTGCTCGACGAGCGCCCGGTGGAAACCGTCAAAGAGATGCGCCGCGTGGCCGAGCGCCTGCGCAACATCATGGCGTACTCCGGCCAGCGCTGGGTCATGCTCAAGGGCGGCCATTTGCCCGGCAATGACACCGTCGACCTGCTGCACGACGGCGACCGCATGATCGAACTGCCCGGCCACCGCATCGAAACACGCAATACCCATGGCACCGGCTGCACCCTGTCGGCGGCCCTGGCGGCACTGCTGCCGCAGGTCGACGACGTGCCCGAAGCAGCCCGGCGCGCCAAGGCTTACCTGGCCGAAGCGCTGCGGCATGCCGACCGCCTGCAAGTAGGTTCGGGGCACGGGCCCACGCACCATTTTCACGCCTGGTGGTAAGACACGTCCGGCCCTTCCGGGGCCGGACTCCCAGAAATGCAACGAATCAGTACAATGTGCTGTTGGCCTGTCTGATTATCTTTATGCCGTCATGAACGCTTCGACCCTGCCCGACGTAGAAATCGCCCGCTTCAACATGGTAGAGCAGCAAATCCGTCCGTGGGACGTGCTCGATGCCAAGGTGTTGGACGCCCTGTTCGCCGTGCGCCGCGAACAATTTGTGCCGCCCTCGTTGCGCTCGCTGGCGTTTTCCGATCTTGAGATCCCCCTGCAGATCAACGCAGTGGACACCCGCCAGGTGATGCTCGCGCCCAAGATCGAAGCCCGCCTGGCCCAGGAACTGCAGCTCACCCCCACCGACTGCGTGCTCGAAGTCGGCACGGGGTCGGGCTACCAGGCGGCGTTGCTGGCCCATCTGGCGCAGCAGGTCACTTCGGTTGAAATCGACAACCGCCTGGTGTCGTTCGCGCAGCAGAATCTGCAGCTGAACAACGTCACGAACGTCAAGGTCGAAACGGGCGATGGCCGCAACGGCTGGGGCACCACCGAGTACGACGCGATTCTGGTCACCGGCTCGGTGCCCGTGGTGCCCGATTCGATCAAGTACCAACTGCGCGTGGGCGGCCGACTCGTGGTCATCGTGGGCCAGGCGCCCATCATGACAGCCTGCCGCATCACCCGTACCACGGCCGCCAGCTTCGAAACCGTCCACCTGTTCGAAACGGTGGTCAAGCCGCTGCGCGGGGTCACGGTTTCGCAATTCAAGTTCTGATCTTCACGCATGCGCCCCGGATCGCTTGCGGCTGGGCTGATCCTGGCGCTTGCCGCCAGCGTGGGCGCATCGGCGCACGCCGCCCAGGACCTGCTGCAGACCTGGCGCACGGCGCTGGCCAGCGACCCAATCTACGCGGCGGCGCGCGCCAATTACCGGGCTTCAATCGAACAATTGCCGCAGGCGCGCGCCAACCTGCTGCCCGCCGTGAACGCAGAAGTCATCGGCGGCTACGACGAAACCCGGGCCACGCGCAATATCGCGTCGCGCAGCCGCGACGGCACCAGCGTGGCATGGGGCCTGGTGCTCACCCAACCTCTTTATGACGGCGCGCGCTGGCAGCGTTTCGAACAGGCCCGCCTGGGCGTGGCCGATGCCGAGCTGCAATTGCAGCAGGCCTACCAGGACCTGCTGCTGCGCGTTGCAGATGCCTACTTCAACGTGCTGGCCGCGCAAGACACCCTCGAGGCCACAGAAGGCGAAAAGGCGGCTGTAGCGGCGCAGCTTGAAGCCGCCAAACGCAATTTCGAGCTTGGCATCGCGACGATCACCGACACCTATGAAGCCCAGGCGCGCTACGACCTGGTCGTGGCGCAGGAACTGCTGCAGCAGAATGATCTGACGGTGCTGCGGGACGAGCTTGCCAAGATCATCGGCGAGCCCCCGGGCGCGCTGGCCGAGCTTCCGCCCGGCGTGCGCCTTCCGGCTCCTCAGCCGGCCCGCGTGACCGACTGGTCGGCGCAGGCCGAAGCCGCCAGCCTTGCCGTGGCACGAGCCCAGCTGCAGGCGCAGATCGCACAACGCGAGATCCAGGTGGCGCGCAGCGGGCACTATCCGACCCTCAGCCTGCGGGCCAGCAGCGGCAGTTCCGATGGCGCAAACCGCCAGGCCGCCGGCGGGCGCGCCGTGGACAATGCCGTCGGCCTGGTGCTGTCGGTGCCCATTTACTCGGGCGGCGGCGTGTCTTCTCAAGTCACTGAAAAAGTCCAGCTCGAACAGCGAGCCCGCAACGACTACGAGGCGGCGCGGCGGCAGGCCGTCCAGGAAGCGCGGCAGTATTTCACCGGCGTGGTGTCGGGTCTTTCTCGCATCTCGGCCCTCGAGGCGGGCGAGAAATCCAGCCGCGCGGCGGTGGAAGCCAACCAGACGGGGTATGAACTGGGCGTGCGCATCAACCTCGACGTGCTCAACGCCCAGCAACAGCTGTACGCCACGCAGCGCGACCTGGCCCAGGCCCGCTATCGCACCCTGCTCGACAGTCTGCGCCTGAAGGCGACGGGCGGCATCCTGGCCGAGGCCGATCTCGAGGCCATCAACCGCTTGTTGCGGCTGCCTGATAGTCGTCGCTGAACGGCGTGGCGACCCGCGTGCGGGCCACGGGCGGGGGGGTGCCGCCTGCCAGGGCTAAGCGCGCTCGTCGGCGCGGATTTTCCGGACCAGGGCAGTGGTGGATCGCTCGAATTCGAACGGAATGGCCACGGCCCGGCCGCCCCAGCTCTTGACCAGCGCGGTTTCGGGCAGGGTTTCCATATCGTAGTCGCCCCCCTTGACGATGAAGTCGGGCCGCAATTCGCCGATGATTTCCACCGGCGTGTCTTCATGGAACAGGGTCACCGCGCTGACGCAACCCAGGGCGGCCAGCAGCGCCGCACGGTCGTCCTGGCGGTTCAGCGGGCGATCGCTGCCTTTGCCCAGCCTGCGCACGGAATCGTCGGTGTTGATGGCAACGACCAACGTGGCGCCAAGCTGCGCGGCCTGGTCGAGGTAGGTGGCATGACCGCGATGCAGAATATCGAACACGCCGTTGGTGAACACCAGCGGCCGGGGCAGCTTGCCCAGGGCGATGGCCGCAGCGAGTGCGTCGCGGCTGAGTATCTTGGATTCGAATCGGGCGGCAGACATGCGGCGATTGTACGCTGCCGCCGCCCGCCGCTTCACGCGCCGGCGGGCAGGATCAGGCCCGATTGTCCGTCCTGGCGACCCGCCTGCTGCATCATTTCCTTGCGGAAGCGATTCAGGTCTTTCACCGAATCGAACGTCCGGCCCATCAGGCTGGAAAGAATGTGCAGAATGCGGCTGGCCACTTTCTGTTCCCATACCCCGTCGAAGCGGATCTGCGTGTCCAGCCAGTGCTCGAGCCACCCCGGTTCGGGCAGGCGCGACTGCACCGTGTCGTTGGGAAACAGCGCCTTGTTGACGTGCAGATTGGTGGGGTGCATGGCCTGCGCCGTACGGCTGGCCGACGCCATCAATACGCCGATCTTCGAGAACGACAGACGCGCCTGTTCGCTGACCTGCTGACCGCGATCATGCAGCGCGCGCCGCATGTATTGCAGGTAGGCGCCCGCATGGCGAGCCTCGTCGCGCGACACGGTCTGATAAATCGCCTTGATGACAGGTTCGGTGTGCCATTCGGCGGCGCGACGATACCAGTGGTTCAGGCGAACCTCGCCGCAGAAGTGCAGCATCAGGGTCTCGAGCTCGGGCGCCGGGTCGAACTCGAAACGCACCTTGTGCAGCTCTTCTTCGGTGGGCACCAGGTCGGGCCGGAAGCGGCGCAGGTATTCGATCAGCACCAACGAGTGCTTCTGCTCTTCGAAAAACCACACCGACATGAACGCGCAGAAATCACTGTCGCCACGATTGTCGCGCAGGAACATCTCGGTGGCCGGCAACGCCGCCCATTCGGTGATGGCGTTCATTTTGATGGTATACGCCTGTTCGTCGGACAGCTTGCTGCCATCGAAGTCGTCCCAGGGTATGTCGTTGGCCATGTTCCAGCGCACGGCTTCCATGGTCTTGAAGAGTTCAGGATAAAGCATGGTGTGCCCTTGTTGGTCCCGCGTGGGGCTGTAATAACATCAAGAAACGCCGTACGGTAACGGCTCGGACCTTGCACGTTGTACGCGCAGGGTTATTTATCGCCGCGCCGCGAGAAGCTGTCATGACAGTTCGATGACGAACTCATGACAAGGCGGCCCGGCGATATCAGTGGATCAGCGGTTCAATGCCCATAGGGCAACCCCCACTGCCACCGCCAGCACGGCCGTCAGGGCGGCCAGCAGGCGATTGCCCCGCTCTTGCGTCTGTCGCAAACGGGCAACCTCGAGCAACAGCAACGGCTCTACATTCGGCCTGCTGAGTTGCTCGTGCATCAGCCGCGGCAACGTGGGCAGTATCTGCGACCACTGCGTGGCTTCTTTGGCGAGCGACTTGCGCAGGCCGTCCAGGCCCATGCGCTGTCGCATCCAGTTTTCCAGGTACGGCTTGGCTGTTTTCCAGAGGTCGAGGTTGGGGTCCAGCTGGCGGCCCAGCCCTTCGACATTGAGCAGCGTTTTCTGCAACAGCACCAGCTGTGGCTGGATCTCGACATTGAAGCGGCGCGAGGTCTGGAACAACCTCAACAGCACCTGCCCCAGCGAGATCTCGGAGAGCGGCCGATCGAAATACGGTTCGCAGACGGCGCGAACCGCGCCCTCGAGCGCTTCTTCGCGCGTGTCGGCGGGCACCCATCCGGATTCGATATGCAGTTGCGCCACACGCCGGTAGTCGCGATGGAAGAACGCCAGGAAATTTTGCGCCAGGTAGTTCTTGTCGAACTCGGACAGCGATCCGACGATGCCGAAATCCAGCGCAATATAGCGTCCCAGCGTTTCGGGCTGGTCGGATACGTAGATGTTGCCGGGGTGCATGTCCGCGTGAAAAAAACCGTCGGTGAACACCTGGGTGAAGAAGATATCGACGCCGCTGCGCGCCAGCCTGGAAATATCGATACCCGCGGCTCGCAGGCGATCGATTTGCCCTACGGGTATGCCATACATGCGCTGCATGGTGAAGACCGTGGGGGTGGTGTATTCCCAGATGACCTCGGGCACGATGAGCAGGTCGCCACGTCCCGATGCCGCATCGAAATTGCGCCGCAGCTGGCTGCAATTGGACGCCTCGCGCACCAGATCGAGCTCGTCGTGCAGATAGTTGTCGAACTCGGCCACGACTTCGCGCGGCTTCAGCCGACGCCCGTCGGGGCCGGTGCGTTCGATGATGCGCGCCACGATGCGCAGCAAGGCCAGGTCACGTTCGATGGCCTGGCGCATGCCGGGGCGCAGTACCTTCACGGCCACTTCGCGGCCGTCGTGCAACACCGCAAAGTGCACCTGGGCGATGGATGCGGACGCCACCGGGTCCACGTCGAACTGGGCGAACAACTGAGCGGGGGGCGCGCCCAGGGCCGCCTCGATGCTCGCCGCCGCCTGGGCCGACGGGAACGGCGGCACGCGGTCCTGCAGCAGGGCGAGCTCTTCGGCGATGTCGGCCGGAATGAGGTCGCGCCGGGTCGAGAGCATCTGACCGAACTTCACGAAGATGGGGCCGAGCGATTCCAGGGCGCGGCGCAGCCGCAATCCGCGCGGCGCGCGCGGGCGCATGCCCAGCCTGAGGGTCCAGCGCAGGCCGCGCGCCAACGGATGGCTCACCCCGGACAGCACCAGGTCGTCCAGGCCGTAGCGGAAACCCACGTAGAGAATGCGTAGCACGCGCAGGATGGTCGGCATAGGGATCAGGCGCCCCTTTGACGAGTCAGGCGGGCGATGCGGGCTTCCAGATCGGCCGCGCGGCGTCCGACGGCATCGGCATGTCTGCCCAGTTCGGCGAGATCGAGGCGCCATTGCGCCAGCAACGGTGCACCCGCCAGCGCGCCGCGCTCTTCGGACAGGAATTCGGACACATTCCGCGCCACGCTGCTGGCCGCGCTGCGCAGCCCCTGGTTGGCGGCGCGGGCTCCGGCGGCCATGCGTGCGGCGGGCATATCGCCCACGAGCCGCGCGAGATCGTCTTCGGGGTCCCAGCGCAGGTTCGCGGCCAGATCGGCCACCACGCGCGCCAGCGCAGCATCGCCCTCGATGTGCGTGGCCTCGGCCATGTCGGGCCGCTCCTGGCCCGGTGCGAGGCGCAATGGGTTGAATTTGGCGGGGTCGACGGTCAGCGTCACGTCGGGCACCACGGCCGCGTCGGCAAGGTCGGCATAGCCTTCGCTATTGATGACCAGGCCAGCCTTGAAGCCGCCCATCGCGAAGCGCACCGTCTTGCCGGCATGGCGCTGCAGACGCTCGCGCGCCCAGGCTTCACGTGCCAGCAAGGCATTGAGCGCGCGGACGGCCACACGCGCGGGGGTCGGCAGTACGGAAAAAGGCAGCATCGGTGCTAACGGACCGGCGGGCCGCAGGCCCTGCCGATTAAACGGACAAACCCGGAGTTTACCGGGTCGGGCGCGCACCCGCCCCCCGGAGGGGGCGGCGGGAAGGACCGCGCCGGGCGCCGTGGGGCACCCTGGGGGTTCAGCTGGCGTATTCGACAGGGATCTGCTGGATGCCGGCCAGCAGCCAGCCGCCTTGCTCGGGCTTGAACAGGTTCCAGACTTCTTCGAAGCGGAAGGCCTCGGTGCCCGGAGCCTCGCGCAGCATGCCGGAGAAGCGCACGCTTGCCAGGTGGCCGTCGGAGACCGTTTCGATGCCCAGCAACTCGGCGTTCAGCAGTACGACCTCGGTGCTGTTCGGCGTCGCGCCGCGTTCGGCCAGCTGCTGCTTCAGTTCCGAAATGAGGTCGTCGGTCAGGAACTCGCGCAGACGATCGGTGTCGCCGCTATCCCACAGCGCCTGGATCTGCACGAATTGCTCTTTGGCCTTGCGCAGGAACTCGGTGCTGTTGAAATCGCCCGGAATGTACCAGTTGTCGGCGTCGCCCTCAGCGGGCACGGCGGCAGCGGCGGGCGCGGCCGCAACGGGAGCGGCAGGCGCCTGCTGGGGTTGCGCCGGGGCCGGGTTCAAGGCCTGGCGCCACAGCGGCTGCTGGGACTTGTCGGCATCATTCTGGCGCGCGGCGTTGCCACCGTACGCACCTTGCGTGGCATGGCGCGGACCGGCGCCGCGCAGACGGCGGATGATGAACAGCACGGCGAACACCACCAGGCCGATCAGCAGCATGCTGGACAGGAATTCGGCGAACGCGCCCGAAAGACCCATGCTCGAGAGCAGGGCCGCGATGCCCAGACCGGCCGCGATGCCGGCGATGGGGCCGAGCCAGCGCGACATGCCGCTCTTGGCGGCGGCGCCCGCTGCCGCGGTGCCGGCAGCGGCACCGGCGGCCGGCGCGGCGCTGCGGTTGGTGGTGGTGGCGGCGGGCGGCGTGGTGGCCTGGCGCTGCTGCGTGATGTTGGTGGACTGCCGCCCGACGCTGCTGCCGCTGCCCATGCGGCGGGCCTCGGCGTCGAACGAGACGGCCAGCATGGCGGTGCCTGCGACGGCAATCAGAGCCGCGGCGAACAGCCGAGTGAATCCGGAACGAAACATGTGGTGTGACTCCTTGAGCACAAGACGCCCCCTGAGGCGTAAACAGGCCGCGAGGCGGCCGGCGTCATTCAAACCGGGGGATTTCTTACATTTAACTGAACATCTCAAGAATAACGGACAAGCCCGCTCGCCACAAGTTCCCCGGCGTGGGGTCAATTCAGGCGCACGCCCTCGTGCAGGGCGGCCACGCCGGCCGTCAGATTGAAATATTGGACACGCTCGAGCCCCGCGGTGCGCATCATATCGGCCAGGGTGTCCTGGTCAGGGTGCATGCGGATCGATTCGGCCAAGTACCGGTAACTGGATTCGTCGCCCGCAACTTTCTTGCCCAGCCAGGGCAGCACGTTGAAGGAATACCAGTCATACGCGGGGGCCAGGGGCTTGGCGACGCGCGAGAACTCCAGCACCAGCAGCTTGCCGCCCGGCTTGAGCACACGCGTCATTTCGGCCAGCGCGCGGTCTTTGTGGGTCATGTTGCGCAGCCCGAAGGCCACACTGACGCGGTCGAAATAGCCCGATGGGAATGGCAGGCTCTCGGCGTCGCACACTGCGGTGGGCAGCAGCAGGCCGTCATCGGTCAGCCGGTCGCGGCCGACGCGCAGCATGGAATCGTTGATGTCGGTGAGCCACACTTCGCCGGTGGCGCCCGCGCGCCGCGCAAAGGCCCGCGCCAGGTCGCCAGTGCCGCCGGCAATATCCAGCGCCTTCATGCCCGGCCGGACGGCCGCGCGCCCGATCGTGAATGCCTTCCAGGCCCGGTGCAGCCCGGCCGACATCAGGTCGTTCATCACGTCGTAGCGCGACGCCACGGAATGGAAGACTTCGGCGACCTTGCGCGCCTTTTCGGCTTCTGGAACGGACTGGAAGCCGAAATGGGTGTCGCCCGATTTCGGATCGGAAGAAGGGGCAGGTTTCTGTTGCATGGCTGGTATCCCGGTATAGATGGCAATGGTAGCCGATTGAAGACGGCGCCTGTGCCGCACCAGCGTGGCCGGAAGTCCGCAGGCCCGGGGTTCCCGGCCGCCACCGGTGTAGACCGGGCGGCCGAGCCGGCCCTGGCTGCTTGGGGTGGATATCCGGAACCGGCAATGCGCCGCTGGTCACATACCTGAAATATTCCGGCCATACTATCGCAATGTCCGCGCTGATTGCGCGCTTAATGACAGCCACGACCGCCATGTCCAGCACCATTCTCGTCGTCGAAGACGAACCCGCCATCCAGGAACTCATTGCCGTCAACCTGTCTTTCGCGGGCCACAAAGTACTGCGTGCGTTCGATGTCGAGCAGGCGCAGACCCTGATACGCGCCGAATTGCCCGATCTGATTCTGCTTGACTGGATGCTGCCCGGCGCCTCGGGCCTGAGCCTGGCTCGCAAGCTGCGCGAAGACGAGCGCACCCGCGCGGTGCCCGTCATCATGCTGACGGCGAAGGGCGCGGAGCAGGACAAGGTCGATGGGCTGGAAGCCGGGGCCGACGACTACATCACCAAGCCGTTCTCGCCCAAGGAACTGATGGCGCGCATCAAGGCCGTGCTGCGGCGGCGCGCGCCCCAGCTCACCGATGACGTCATCGACGTCAGCGGTCTGAAACTCGACCCCGTGACGCACCGGCTGTCGGGCAACGAACAGTCGCTTTCGATCGGGCCCACCGAATTCCGCCTGCTGCACTTCTTCATGACTCACCCCGAGCGTGTGTTCTCGCGTTCGCAACTGCTGGATCAGGTCTGGGGCGATCACGTCTTCGTGGAAGAGCGCACGGTCGATGTGCATATCCGACGCCTGCGCAAGGCGCTCGAGCCCAGCGGCCATGACGTGCACGTGGAAACGGTGCGCGGCAGCGGATACCGGTTTACCGCTCAGGTTCCGGCACGGTAAAACAAGCCACGATGATCTGGCTGCGCACTTTATTCCTGGTCGCCCTGTGGGCGGCCTTGTCGCTTCTCGTGTACTGGCTCGCCGGAAATCCGGCCGGCTGGCTGGTGTTCTGCTCGGCCCTGCTGGGCCTGCTGTTCTGGCGCAGCTGGCGCCTGAGCGCCGTGTCGCGCTGGGCACGCCACCCGGAAACCTCGCCGCCCGCGTCGGTAGGGCCCTGGGACGACATCCTGGCGCCGCTGTACCGCTACACGCGGGCGCGGGCGCGCGAGCTGGCCGAAACCCGCGCCACCATGCAGGGCATGCTAGCTGCCGCGCAGGCCCTGCCCGACGGCGTCGTGACGCTGAACGAAGACTTCCAGATCGAATGGTGTAACCGCGTGGCGCGCCACCATCTGGGCCTGAGCCTGCCGGCCGACCGCGGCACCAGCCTGCTGAATCTGCTGCGCGACCCGGAATTCGTGGCTTATGCGCGCCGCGACGACTGGCCGGAGCCGGTGCTGGTACGCCTGACCCATGGCGACCAGGAACGGGTGATGATGATGCACCTTGCCGCCTACGCCAGCAATCGGCGGCTGCTGATCTCGCGCGACGTCACGCAGATCGAAAAGCTCGAAACCACCCGGCGCGACTTCGTCGCCAATGTTTCGCACGAGTTGCGCACACCGCTGACCGTATTGGCCGGCTTTCTGGAAACGCTGCGCGACATGCCGCCCGAAGCGCTGGACGAGGCGCAGCGCGAACAATACATGAACATGATGCACGAGCAGGCGCGGCGCATGCAGGCCATTGTGGAAGACCTGCTGACGCTGTCGACGCTCGAATCGTCGCCGGGTTCTGAACCGCACGCCGTGGACATGCCGGCCGTGCTGCGCACGGCGCGCCAGCAGATCGAAGCCCTGTCGGCCGGACGCCATCAATTCGAATGGCAGGTCGATGAATCGCTGGACCTGCTGGGCTCCGAGACCGAACTGGCGTCGGCCCTGTCGAACCTGCTTACCAACGCGGTGCGCTACACGCCCGATGGCGGCAAGATCACCGTGCACTGGCAGGGCCTGCCGAACGGAAACGCCCGCTTCAGCGTGCAGGACACGGGAATCGGCATTCCCGCGCTGCACATCCCGCGCCTGACCGAACGCTTTTATCGCGTGGACCGCGGCCGTTCTCGCGCCGCGGGCGGCACCGGCCTGGGGCTTGCGATCACCAAGTACATCGCCATCCGGCATGATGCGGAACTGCTCATCACCAGCGAGGCCGGCAAGGGCAGCACCTTCGCCCTGCAATTTCCGGCAGAACGGGTCGTGGCCGCGTGAGCGCCCCCACCGGCCAAATGGCCTCTGGACGCCATGGCGGCAAACTAAGCCACAATAGTAGGCATCTTCTCTCACCTACCAAGCACCCATGGCCCAGATCGTCCTGTTCGAGAATATTCATCCCAGCGCTCGCGACGTTTTCGCCACCGCAGGCTATACCGACATCGTGACCCATGCGGGCGCCCTGCCGCCCGCCGAACTTCACGCCGCTTTGCGCGACGCGCAAGTCGCAGGCATCCGTTCGCGCACGCAGCTCGACGCCGAGGCTCTGGCGGCGGCTCCCGATCTGCGCGTGGTGGGTTGCTTCTGCATCGGTACCAACCAGGTCGATCTCAACAGCGCCATGCAGCGCGGTGTACCGGTATTCAATGCGCCTTTTTCCAATACGCGCTCGGTCGCCGAAATGGTGCTCGCCGAAGCCATCCTGCTGTTGCGCCGCATACCCGAGAAAAATGCGCGCGTGCATCAGGGGCATTGGGACAAATCCGCCGCGGGGGCCTACGAAACTCGCGGCAAGACGCTGGGTATCGTGGGCTATGGCAACATCGGCTCGCAAATCAGCACGATGGCCGAAAGCATAGGCATGCGCGTGGTGTTCTACGACGTGGAGGCCAAGCTGCCGCTGGGCAACGCGCGGCCGGCCGGCTCGCTGAACGACTTGCTGCAGGAAGCGGACGTCGTGACGCTGCACGTGCCGGGCGGCAAAAGCACCGAGAACATCATCGACGCCGCCGCGCTGGCTCGCATGAAGCGCGGTGCGATCCTGATCAATGCTTCCCGTGGCACGGTGGTGGACATTGCCGCGCTGCACGCCGCCCTGACATCGGGCCATCTGGCCGGCGCGGCGCTCGACGTCTTCCCCACCGAACCCAAAAGCGTCGACGAACCGCTCGCCAGCCCGCTTATCGGCCTGCCCAATGTGCTGCTCACGCCGCACATTGGCGGGAGCACGCAGGAATCGCAGGAAAACATCGGCCGCGAAGTCGCCGAGAAACTGGTGCGCTTCATGCAGTCCGGCACGACCAAGAGCGCCGTCAACTTTCCCGAGCTGCCCTATCTTGAGCCCGCCGGCGCGGCGCGCATCCTGCACGTACACCGCAACGCCCCCGGTGCGCTGGGTACCCTCGACAGCCTGCTGGCCGAACAGGGGCTGAACATCCTGAGCCAGAGCCTGCAGACCCGTGGCCAGATAGGCTATGTGATTACGGATGTCGACGGCGCGGTCAGCGACGCTGTCATGACGGCGCTGTGCAACCACCCCATCACCGTGCGCTGCGACCTCATCACTACCTGACGACGGCGCAGTGGCCGCCGCCGCGCAGCAACGTGACGGCCCGCGCCCTCAAGGCTGCGCGGCGGCTTGCAACAGGCATTCGGCCAGGTGGCTTGCCAGCGATCCGGGGTCGTCCGGAAGGCGCGCGATCAGGCCGATGTCGCGGCCGAAACCGGCGTCCGCCAGGTCGTACACCCGCAGTCCGGTCGTATCGAACTGGCGTGTACGCGGCAACAAGGCCACGCCCAGGCCGCGCCGAACCATGCCGGCAATGGCTTCCATCTCGTCCAGCTCAATCGCCTCGCGCACCGCCACGCGATGTTTCTTCAGGAACATGTCCACCAGGCGGCCACCGAACGAGGAACGGTCGTAGCGTATGAACGGCTGGCTGGCGAGCAGCTCGCGCCAGGGACGTTCGGGTAATGCGGCGGGGGCGGCAAGCACCATGGGTTCGGTCAGCAGCGGGCGCCAGCCCAGTTCGGGCGGAAGGGCGAAGGGCGGGCGGATGAGCACCGCCATGTCGATTTCGCCGGCGTCGACTTGCCCCAGCAGCGTCAGCGACACCCCCGGCACCACCCGCACGCGCACATCCGGGAAGGCGTCCCGGAACTGCGCCAGGGCCTCGACCAGCAGGCTTTGCTGCACCGACGCGATGGCGCCCACGCGCAACAGGCCGCTGACGTGGCCCGCTCCTGCCGAGCTGGCCATGCGATCGGCCAGCGCCACCAGTTCTTCAGCCTGGGGCACCATGTCGCGGCCGGCGGCGCTCAATACCGCGGATTTCGCCGTCCGCTCGAACAGGGCCACGCCCAGATAATCTTCCAGCCGGCGCATCTGTGCGCTGACTGCGGACTGGGTGAGGCCCAGTTGGCGTCCGGCGCCGGAAAACGTACCCAGGCGAGCCGCTGCGAGAAAGGTTTTGAGTTCCCGGATCACGATCAATTTTATTGAGTCTCAGGGCAAAAAAATATCGCTTTTCGATCAAAAAAACAATCTCTACACTGATAAGCAAGGAATCGGACGACACGCCGGCTGAATGCTCAGGCGGCCGCCCGACCCGACTGTCGAATTTGATTTACTCTTGCGTTCCGGAGCCCACCATGACTACCTCAGCCGCCCTGCCCCCGTTTCACCTGGCCTTTCCCGTGCGCGACCTGGCCGAAGCTCGCGCCTTCTATGGCGACCTGCTCGGCTGTCCCGAAGGACGCAGCTCGAACGAATGGGTCGATTTCAACTTCTACGGCCACCAGATCGTTGCCCACCTGTCGCCCGATGAATGTGGGCACAAGTCGACCAGCTCGGTCGATTCGCATGATGTGCCGGTGCGGCACTTTGGCGCGGTACTGCCCATGGACGACTGGGAGGCGCTGGCCAAGAAACTGACCGAAGCCGGCACCCGATTCGTCATCGAACCTTACGTGCGCTTCAAGGGCGAAGTCGGCGAACAGGCCACCATGTTCTTCCTGGATCCGTCGGGCAACGCCCTGGAATTCAAGTCCTTCAAGAACATGGATTCCCTGTTTGCCAAGTAAACCGAAGCACAGGCGGCCCCGCTGTTGACCACGACTTCATCCGTTGCTCCCGAACCGGCCTGGCGCATCGAGCCGCAAGGCGACCGCTGCCTGCTGGTGCGCTTTGGCGAGACCATCGATATCGATGTGGGCCGGCTGTGCCTGGCCGCCGCGCACAAATTGCGCCAGGCCGCGTTGCCCGGCGTGACGGATGTGGTGCCGTCGTTCGTGACGGTGGCGGTGCACTACCAGCCTGGCGGCGGCCAGCGGCCGGGTTTCCGGCAACTGGCCGACCGTGTCGAGCGATTGCTGGCCGACGGCATCTCGGCCGACGTGCAGGCGGGCCGGCGCATCGAGCTTCCCGTCTGCTATGGCGGGGAATTCGGCCCGGACCTCGATGACGTGGCGCGCCATGCCGGCCTGTCCCCCCAGGAGGTCATCGACCTGCACGCCGGATCCGACAGCCTTGTCTTCATGCTGGGCTTCGCACCCGGCGCGCCGTACCTGGGCGTCCACGACGCCAGGCTGAACCTTCCCCGGCGTGCCTCGCCGCGCACGACCGTACCCGCGGGCTCGGTGGCCGTCGCCAACCGGCAGACCGTGCTGTATCCCAGCCAGCTTCCCGGCGGCTGGAACATCATTGGCGCCACGCCAGCAGTTCTGTTCAACCCCGGCGGCGACCCCCCTGCCTTGTTGCAGCCCGGCGACCGGGTGCGCTTCGTGCCCATCGACGCCGCCGAGTTCCGCCGCCTGCGCGAGGCCGCGCAATGAGCATCACTGTCATCAAGCCCGGCTTGTTGTCCAGTTTCCAGGACCAGGGCCGCACCGGCGCACAACACCTGGGCGTGCCCGTATGCGGAGTGATGGATGCCCGAGCACATCGCCTGGCCAATCTGCTGGCCGGCAATGACGCCGACCATGCCACGCTCGAGATCACCCTGGCCGGGCCCACCCTGCGCTTTGACCAGCCGGCATGCTTTGCCATCGGCGGGGCCGACCTGCAGGCCACGCTGAACGGCGCCGCAGCGCCCTGCCACCGCCCCCTGGTGGCCCGCGCCGGAGACGTGCTGACGTTCGGCATGGCGCGCCCGGGCGCCGGCCTGCGGGCCTACCTGGCCGTGCATGGCGGCTTTGCGCTGCAACCGGCCCTGGGCAGCTGCAGCACCTATCTGCGCGGCGGTTTCGGCGGTCACGCCGGCAGGGCGCTGGCCCGGGGCGACACCATCGGCCTGCGCTCGCCATTGCCCGACCGGCCTGCTTCGCTCGACACGCTGGCCCAGGCGCTCTGGCAGGTGCGCATCTACCTGCCTGCCACGCTGGCACTGCAGCCGCGCCGCCAATTGCGCATTCTGCCGGGCGCCCATTGGGACGAATTCACCGCCGACGCGCGCCACCAATTGCTGCACGCCGAGTTTCGCGTCAGCACTCAATCCGACCGCATGGGATATCGCCTGGAGGGCCCGGACCTCACGATGTCGGCGCCACGCCAGATCTTGTCTGAAGCCATCAACTATGGCACCGTACAAGTGCCCTCGGGCGGTCAGGCCATCGTGTTGATGGCCGACCGCCAGACCACCGGCGGGTACCCCAAGATCGCCCAGGTGATCACGGCTGACTTGCCGGCGCTGGCGCAGATGGGCCCCGGCGAAGCCTTGCGCTTTGCGCGTGTCGAACTGCACGAGGCGCAACAGCTCGACGGCGACCGCGAAGACGCCTACGCCCTGTTGCAAGATGCCCTGAAACCACTGCGCGTTCTGCTGCGCGCTTGAGGACCCACCCTATGAATGCCGCGATCGACCTGAACTGCGATATGGGCGAAAGCTACGGCGCCTGGCACATGGGCAACGACGAAGCCGTGCTGCAGTTCGTCAGCTCGGCCAACGTCGCCTGTGGATTCCATGGCGGCGACCCCTCCACCATGCGCAAGACCGTGGCCGCGGCGCTGGCACGCGGGGTGGCGGTGGGTGCGCATCCCAGTCTGCCCGACCTGGTGGGATTCGGCCGGCGCGCCATGCAGATCACGCCCCAGGAGGCCTACGACATGGTGGTGTACCAGGTGGGGGCGCTCGCCGCGGTGGCGGCGAGCCAGGGCGCCCGCCTGCATCATGTAAAGCCGCACGGGGCGCTCTACAACATGGCAGCCAAAGACGCCGCCCTGTCCAAGGCCATCTGCCGCGCCGTGCGCGACGTGGACGCCAGCCTGGTGCTGTACGGCCTGGCGGGCAGCCAACTGATCGTGGCGGCCCAGGACGCCGGCCTGCAGACGGCCCATGAAGTGTTTGCCGACCGCTCTTACCAGGACGACGGCACGCTCACGCCGCGCACCCATCCCGGGGCCATGATCGAAGACGCAGACACTTCGGTCGCCCAGGTGCTGCGCATGGTGCGAGAGGGCGTGGTGCGCTCCGTGAACGGACATGATGTGCCCGTGCGCGCCGATACCCTGTGCATTCATGGCGACCAGCCCAATGCCCCGGTCTTTGCCAGGGCCCTGACCGATGCCCTGACCAAGGCCGGCATCGAGGTGCGCACCGTGCCGCAGGGTTCCTGACGCGCCAGCCGCCAGGCTCGGTATCGGCGCGCCCCCGCTCCGCCCTTACCCGCGCAGGCCTTCAGCCGGCTCGGGCTTCGCTCAGAAAGGCCTGCACGCCTTCCGCGGCCACCACGCCGCTGGCCATGCAGGCAGTCAGCAAGTAGCCTCCCGTCGGCGCTTCCCAATCGAGCATTTCTCCCGCGCAGAATACGCCGGGTGCGGCCTTCAGCATCAGGCGAGCATCGGTGTCTTCCAGGCGCACCCCACCCGCACTGCTGATGGCTTCATCGATGGGGCGGGCCCGAACCAGACGCAGCGGCAACGCCTTGATCCGGCGCGCCAGTAGCTCGGCATCGTGCCAGGCCTGGGGCGGCGCACATTCACGCAACAACCCCGCCCTGACACCCTTGAGTTGCAGTCGGCTTTGCAAATGGCTGGCCATGGACCGCGCACCGCGCGGATGCGCCACCTGCGCCTGCACTCGGTCGATGGGCTGGTCGGGCAGCAGGTCCAGCCACGCCGTCGCGGCCCCATGCGTGTCGATGGCGTCGCGCAGCCCCGCCGACAGTGCATATACCAGACTGCCTTCCACGCCGGTCGACGTGAGCACGAACTCGCCGCGGCGCCACGCGCCGGGCTTGCCGTGATCATCGAGCGCCATCGCCACCGACTTGACGGGCATGCCTGCGAAGCGCTCGCGCAAGTGTGGGGTCCAGTCGGCGTCGAAGCCGCAATTCGCCGGCCGCAGCGGCGCCACGGCAATGCCGTGCGACTGCAGGCCGGCTGCCCACGCGCCGTCGGATCCCAGCCGGGCCCAGCTGGCCCCGCCCAGCGCCAGGATCACGGCATCGGCGCTCACGGTGGCACGGCCTTGCGGCGTATCGAAATCGAGGCGCCCTGGGCAGACGGCGGCGCCCGGGGGCCAGCCCGCCCAGCGGTGACGCATGTGGAACCGGACACCGGCGCCACGCAGCCGTGACAGCCAGGCGCGCAGCAGCGGCGCTGCTTTCATCTCGCGAGGAAACACGCGGCCGGACGAGCCCACAAAGGTATCGACCCCCAGCCCATGGGCCCAGTCGCGCACTGCCGAGGCGTCCAGTCGTTGCAGCCAGGCTCCCACTGCCGCGCTGCGCTGGCCGTAGCGCGTATTGAAGCGCTCGGACGGCTCGCCGTGCGTCAGGTTGAGCCCGCCGCGGCCAGCCAGCAGGAACTTGCGTCCCACCGAAGGCATCCCATCGTAGACATCGGCGTAGATTCCCATGCGGGCCAGGGTCTCGGCCGCCATCAGGCCGGCCGGCCCCCCGCCGATGACGGCGACGCGCACGACTGAAGCGGCGGCGGAAGCAGGAAGGCTGGACGGAGGCATTGAGGCGTGACGCAGGAATAAGCGCCCGGATTGTCGCACGCCCATGGCCGTTTCAGGCTTGCCATTCACGGCGGACCCGTCACGGCGGCATGCAGGCCAGCTTCAGTGGGACGAAACAAAGGCCGACGCCGGCCGGGCGGGCGGGACGGCGAATTCGGCCTTCATGCGCCGGACTTCCTGCAGCGGGCTGCGCCCGAAAAGGCGTTTGAACTCCCGGCTGAATTGCGAAGGACTTTCATAGCCGACTTCGGCGCTGGCGGCGGCTGCGGTCATGCCATTGCGCACCATGTGCAGGCGCGCCTGGTGAAGGCGCACCGACTTCAAGTACTGTACCGGCGACGATTGGGTCACGGACTTGAAGTGAGTGTGAAAGGTAGGAACGCTCATGCCCGCTTCACGTGCCAACTGTTCAACGCTCAGGTCGATATTGAAGGCAGAATGAATGCGGCGCAGCGCCCGCGCGATTTTGCCGAACTGGCCCTGCATGGCAAGGGCAGCACGCATCGACGGGCCCTGTTCGCCCGCCAGCACATGGAAGTAGATTTCGCGCACCAGCGAGGGGCCGAGAACGGCGGCCTCAAGCGGATCGCTCAGCGCTTCGAGCAGGCGCACCACAGAGACACTCATGCGGTGATCCAGCGGCGTGGACACCATGCCGCGCGGCTGTGCCGCCTCAGCACCGCCATGCTGGTCGATCTGCAGCATGAGGTCGGCAGCGAGCTTGAAGTCCAGGTGCATGTAGATGGCCAGCAGGGGTTCCTGGGGGCTGGCGTCGGTTTCCATGGTGAACGGAACGGGGACGGCGACCGCCAGGTAATGCTGATCGTCGTACAGGTAGAGCTGGTCACCGAAATGCCCACGCTTACGGCCCTGGCACACGATCACGATGCCAGGGTCGTACAGCACGGGCACCTGCTTCATCGGGCGGTTCGAACGCAGAAACCGGATGTCGGGCAGCGCAGACAGGTTGTAGCCCTCGGAAGGAGCGAGACGCTCGAGCAGCGCGACCATGCGAGGCCGCTCGGCGCAGGTCGGATCAACGGCGGTTTGGGCGGCTGGGAACATGGGTTCAGGGGCTTGCACGCTTGCACACTGGGCACGGCGATGCGTGGCCAATGCATGCACACCACATGGGTGTATTCATAATATAAGGCAAGAATACCAGATCCAATGCCATGGATGCCGGAATTTGTCGATCCTATCATGCAATGGAGCGTGCCACCCAATCTGATGGCACGACACCAACCCAATGACTGGAGTCAACATGATCGATGTATTGAATCCCGCGGACGGCACGCGTGTCGGAGCCGCGCCGGCCATGAACGCAGCCCAGGTCAGGGCCGCCATCGACCGCACTTGCGCGGCCTTTCCCGCCTGGTCCCGCAAGCTGGCGAAAGCGCGCAGCGACCTGCTGCGCCGCTGGTTCGAACTGGTTCGGGACGACAAACAGGCCTTCGCTGAACTCATGGTGCAAGAAAATGGCAAATGCCTGTCGGAAGCCCTGGGCGAAATCGAATACGGCCTGGGCTTTATCGAGTGGTATGCAGAAGAAGCCAAGCGCGTGTATGGCGACACCATACCGGCGCACGCCGAGCACGCCACGGTGATGGCCATCAAAACGCCTGCCGGGCCCACGGCGGCCATTACCCCCTGGAACTTTCCCTTCATGATGATCACCCGCAAAGTGGCGACCGCGCTGGCCGCCGGCTGCACCATGATCATCAAGCCCTCGGAAGAAACCCCGCTAACCGCCTACAAGCTGCTGGAATATGCACGCAAGGCCGGAATTCCGGAGGGTGTATTCGAAATGGTCACGGGTACTCCGCAGGAAATCGGCGCCTTGTTCACGGGCGATACGCGCATCCGCAAGGTCTCATTTACCGGATCGACGGCCGTAGGCAAGCTGCTGGCATCCGCTAGCGGCGCCTCGCTGCAGAAGATGACGCTGGAACTGGGGGGCAATGCGCCCTTCGTGGTATTCGATGACGCCACCATCGATCAGGCGGTGGCTGGCCTGGTGGCTGCCAAGCTGCGCAATTCGGGACAGGTGTGCATTTCCCCCAACCGGATCTATGTCCAGGACGGCATCTTCGAACGCTTCGTACAGGCCGTGGTCGACACGGTGGCGCGCATCCCGGTAGACCAGGGCCTGCAACAGAACTTTGTGGTGGGGCCACTGATCAATCGCCCAGGCCTGGACAAAGTGGCGGCATTGGTTGAAGACAGCCGGCGGCGCGGCGCGAAAGTGCTGCTTGGGGGGCGTCCGCACCCTCGTGGCGGCCTGTTCTACGAACCCACCGTGCTTACCGACCTTACCGACGACATGCCGATCGCGCAGACGGAAATCTTCGGTCCGGTGTTCCCGTTCTATCGGTTCAATACCGAAGACGAGGTCGTGCGCCGCGCCAACCAGTCCGAATTCGGCCTCGTCGCCTACGCCTATACCCGCGACCTGGCACGGGCATTCAGGCTTTCGCGCGACATCGAGGCCGGCATGGTCATCCTGAACTCTGGCTCGGTGGGAACCGCTTCTGTGCCTTTCGGCGGTGTCAAGCAATCGGGCTACGGCCGGGAAGGCAGCCACTATGGCATCGAGGAATACGTCGAGGTGAAATACGTGTTGATGAGCGGGCAGGACGCCTGAACGGCGGGAAGGCGCGCGGCGTTATAGTACGCGCGTCAGTGTGTCCTCACGCCCTTCCTCATGGCCCGCCGCGACCTTCTCCCTCCGCTGAATCCAGCCCGAGCGTTCGAAGCCACAGGGAGATTGCTGAGCATTTCCAAGGCCGCCGAGGAACTATGCGTCACGCCTGCCGCCGTGAGCCGGCAGGTGCGTGCCCTGGAACAGTTTCTGGGCACGCCCTTGTTCCTGCGCGTGCGTGGCGGGCTCGAGCTCACGCCAGCCGGCGCCCGCTATCTTTCCGACCTGATCCCGCTGTTTGCCACGCTTCGCGCGGCCACGCTCGCCGTCACGGGCCGCAGCAGCGCGGGCAACACGCTACGGATACGGTCGCCCGCCACCTTCGCCGTGCGGTGGCTGATACCCCGGCTCGCGGGCTTTCACCAACTGCACAAGAACATCGATGTGCAGGTCATGACCTCATTCCAGCCACTGGATTTCCAGCGCGAGGACATCGATGCCGGAATCCAGCTGGGCGACGGACGCTGGCCGGGCATGCGCGTGCTGCGACTGGTACGCAATGAATTGATCCCTGTGGCGGCGCCATCGCTGCGGCTCAGGTACAAAAAGCAGCTGGCAGGGCAGACCTTGCTGCATTCGATGGCGCGCCCCGACGACTGGATGCTGTGGCTGCGCGCCGCTGGCGTGCGCGACGTCAATCCGGCGCAGGGCATGAAGTACGAGACCTCGCTGCTGGCGTATCAGGCCGCGATCGAAGGGCATGGCGTGGCCATCGCGCAAAGGGCGCTGATCGAAAAAGAACTGGCAGATCGGGCGCTGGTGGCGCCCCTCTCCCCCGCGCTCGATCGGGCCGACTACACCTATTACTTTGCCTGGCCCACGGGCAAGCCGGCCTCGCATGCCTTGCGCGCGTTTCGCGACTGGCTGGCCGAACTGATTGAAGACTGACGGCCACGCCATCGCGCGGCGCCAAATCCGGGTGTGCCCGCCTGGGTTCTCGGCGCCTTTACAAAAAGTCAAAGCCGCCGCTCAATAAAGTCGATTGCCGGGCACTGCCGCCATGCCTAATCTGCCTGCATGACAGCAAAGCGGGGCGCCAGCACGTCGCCCCCTCCGGGAGACAGAGAATGTTCCAGCGCAGCCTGCGCGGCCTGCGAGTCGTGGATTTTTCGCACGTGTTGGCGGGCCCCGTCTGCACCATGATGCTTGCCGACATGGGCGCCGACGTGATCAAGATCGAGCCACCCGGCGGCGAGCTGGGCCGGCAGATCGGGCCACCGTGGATCGCGGGCCAGAGCACCGTGTTTCTCAGCGTCAACCGCAACAAGCGCGGCATGGCGCTGGACCTGAAATGCGCGCAGGGCCGCGACGTGGCACAGCGGCTCATACGCGATGCCGACGTCGTAGTCGAGAACTTCCGCCCCGGCGTCATGCGCGGGCTCGAGCTGGATTATGCCTCGATGGCAAAGCGCAATCCGCGCCTGGTGTATTGCTCGATATCCGCATACGGACAAACGGGTCCGCTGCGTGACCGCCCTGGCGTGGACGGCATCATCCAGGCCAGCAGCGGCCTGATGAGCACCCTCGGGGCACCGGACGGCGAGCCGGTCAAGGTCGCGATTCCCGTGGCGGACATGGTCACCGGATACCTGGCCACGATTGCCATCCTGGCGGCGCGGGGCGCGGCGCAACGTAACGGCCAGGGCGAGCATCTGGACATCAGTCTATACAACGCCACGCTGATGCTGCAGCAGATCGGTTTCGCGTCTTACTTCGCGTCGGGCGCCGTGCCGGTCAAGACAGGCAGCGCCGCACCTTACGCCGCGCCCAATGAGGCCTTTCCAACGCGTGACGGCTGGATCATGGTTGCTGCCTATCATCCGCAGCGCTGGCATGCCTTGTGCAAAGTACTGAGCGCCGAGCACCTGGAAGGTGACCCGCGCTTCGCGAGCAATGCCAGCCGAGTTGAGCATCGTGAAGCGCTGCGCCAGGCGCTGGCTCCGCTGTTCCGTCAACGCGGTACCGAAGCGTGGATGCAACTACTGGCGGCGCACGACATTCTTTGCGGCCCCGTGGCGGGCTACGACGACGTGATCGGATCGGCCGAATATGCCGCCAGCGGCATCGACAGCTGGATCGATCATCCGTTGGCCGGACCCGTGCGCATGCCGGGTTTTGCGCCCGGCCCTGCCCACGCAACGCCCCTGCCCGCAGCGCCCGCGCCCACGCTGGGGCAGCACACCCGGCAGATATTGGAGGAATACGGCTACTGCGCCGCCGACATCGAAGTGCTGCTCAACGCCGGAGTGCTGAGCCAGCCCGCATAGAAAACCCCCAGACGCGACATAACCCACCGAGACCCAGGAAACCGTCATGCAGACTGCTGCCGATTCACCACGCGCCGCCCCCCACGCAGGCGCGTCCGAACTGATACTCGAACACTTGACCGACGGCGTGCTCACGCTCAGCCTGAACGACCCCGATACCGGCAATGCCTTGTCCATGGGCATGGCCGAGGCTTTGGCGGCGGCGCTGGAAAGCGCCAATGCGGACCCCAATGTGCACTGCGTCGTGCTGCGCTCCACCGGCCGCCATTTCTGCACCGGCGGCAACGTCAAAGACATGGCGCGCGGGGCCGACCTGATGCAGGGTTCGACCGCCGAAGTGCGCGCCCGGCTGAAGACGTCGCTTCACCGCATCACATTGGCGCTGCAGGTTCTACAGGTGCCATCGATCGCGGCCGTAAACGGCGCGGCGGTCGGCGCGGGTTGCGACCTGGCGCTGATGTGCGACCTGCGTCTGGCCAGCGATCGCGCCACCTTCGCTGAGAGCTTCTTGCGTCTTGGCCTGGTGTCCGGCATAGGCGGCGCGTGGTTCCTGACCCGCCTCGTCGGCACGGCCAGGGCCCTGGAACTGACGCTGACCAGCGAATTCATCGATGCGCCGACCGCCCTGCAACTCGGCCTGGTAAGCCGCGTCGAAGCCGGACCCCTGCTGGACGAGGCCGTCATGGCGCTGGCGCGCCGCATCGCGGCCAACCCACCCCAGGCCTTGCGCATGGCCAAGCGCCTGGTGCTCGACTCCGCTGAATCCACCCTGCCCGTCGCACTGGAAAATGCCGCCGCGATGCAGGCCATTCTGCTGACGGGAGAAGAGCACAAAAGCGCGGTGCTCCAGTTTCTGCAAGGCCGGGCGCAGCCCGGCGCGCGCTAGGCCGCGGCCAACTGCCATACCAGGCCGGCCTCGGGCTTCTTCGCCGCGCCTTACATAACCGGAGACTCTCATCATGTTGAAGCATGCCTTACGCCTCGTCCGACTGGCCGCTTGCGCCACTGTGGCCATGGCCTACGCCGTCGCGGCTCAAGCCGACTTTCCACAGAAGCCTATAACGTTCGTCGTTCCGTTTGGGGCCGGCAGCGCCACCGACCAGTTGGCGCGAGCGCTGTCGGCGTCGGTCACGCAGGCATTGGGTCAGCCCGTGGTGGTCGAGAACCGGCCGGGCGCCAGCGGCATGATCGCTGCCCAGCACGCGGCCCGTTCCGCTCCCGACGGATACACGGTACTGATCACCACCAACACGACCCAAGCTGCCAATCCGCACCTGTTCAAGAAGCTGCCCTATGACCCCCGTGCCGATTTCACGCCGCTGACCGCGCTGGGTGTGGGCGGCATGGTGCTGGTGGTAAAGGCCGATACCCCCTACGGAACGGTCGACGACCTGGTGCGCGCAGCCCGCGAGCATCCGGGCAAGCTCAGCTTCGGCAGCGGCAATTCATCCAGCCGCATCGCGGGCGAGATGCTCAGGCAACTGACCGGCACCGATATCGTATGGGTCGGCTACAACAGCAATCCCAATGCCTTGAACGACCTGCTGGGCGGTCATATCGACCTGATGGTGATCGACACGGTCACCGGACTGGGGCAGATAGCCGCCGGCAAATTGCGCGCGCTCGGCGCATCGACTACGCAACGCCTTCCTCAGTTGCCCGACGTGCCCACGCTGCAGGAAGCCGGCATCGAAGGCTACGACATGAGTTACTGGTTTGCCGCGTATGTACCCGCGGACACCTCGGCAGCCGCCGCCGATACATTGCGGCAGGCCCTGACTCATGCCGTGGGCAGCGACCAGACACAGGCGTTCTTCAGGAATTCGGCCACGCAGGCCTGGACCTCCGGTTCCGCTGAACTTGCAGCGTTCCAGGACGCCGAGATCGCCAAGTGGGGCAAGGTCATCCAGGCGGCCGGAATACAGCCTGAATAAAGCGGCGCCGGGTTCAGATCGCCAGCCCGCCGGTGCTGCGAGGCGCGGCAGCCACTGGCAAGGCCCTGCGCGCCAGGGCGCGCAGCAGGGCCCGCCGGTTTCTACACCAGCACGCGCTCGATGCCGCCGGCGTTGGCGCGTGCCACGTAGTCTTCCATCCATTGCTCGCCCAGGATGTGGCGGGCCATCTCGACCACGATGTAGTCGGCGGGCATGGACGTGTCGTCCTGGTAGCGGGACAGGCCTTGCAGGCAGGACGGGCACGAAGTCAGCACCTTCACATCGCCCTCGTAACCGTCTTGCCGCAGGGCCGCCTGGCTCTTCTGCAGTTCTTCCTGCTTGCGGAAACGGACCTGCGTGGACACATCCGGGCGGCTGACGGCCAGCGTGCCCGATTCGCCGCAGCAACGGTCGGTCTTGATGGCGCCGTCGCCCACCAGCGCGCGCACCGTCTTCATGGGCTCCTGCAGCTTCATGGGGGTGTGGCAGGGGTCGTGGTACATGTACCGAACGCCTTTCGCGCCCTCGAGCTTGATGCCTTTCTCGAGCAGGTACTCATGGATGTCGATCAGGCGGCATCCGGGGAAGATCTTTTCGAACTCATAGCCGGCCAACTGGTCATAGCAAGTTCCGCAGCTCACCACGACGGTCTTGATGTCCAGGTAGTTCAGCGTATTCGCCACCCGGTGGAACAGCACGCGGTTGTCGGTGATGATCTGCTCGGCCTTGTCGTTCATGCCGTTGCCGCGCTGGGGATAGCCGCAGCACAGGTACCCGGGCGGCAGCACCGTCTGCACGCCTGCATGCCAGAGCATGGCCTGTGTGGCCAGGCCCACTTGCGAAAACAGCCTTTCCGACCCGCAGCCCGGGAAATAGAACACCGCTTCGGTGTCGGCCGTAGTGGCCTTCGGGTCGCGGATGATGGGCACGTAATTGGCGTCTTCGATGTCCAGCAGCTTGCGGGCGCTCTGCTTGGGCAGGCCACCCGGCATCTTCTTGTTCACGAAGTGCACCACCTGCTCGCGCAGAGGAGGTTTGCCTACCGACGAGGGCGGATGCGCGGTCTGTTTGCGCGCCAGGCCCGACAACAGCTCGTTGGCCAGGCGCTGCGCCTTGTAGCCCACGCCCACCATGGCCTTGCGCGTGGCGTTGATGGTTGCCGGATCCTTGGCATTCAGGAAGAACATGGCCGCCGAGGTGCCGGGGTTGAACGACTTGCGGCCCATGCGGCGCAGCAGGGCGCGCATGTTCATCGACACGTCGCCAAAATCGATATCGACCGGGCACGGGTTGTAGCACTTGTGGCATACCGTGCAGTGGTCGGCCACGTCTTCGAATTCCTCCCAGTGCTTCAGGCTCACCCCGCGCCGGGTCTGCTCTTCGTACAGGAAGGCCTCGACCAGCAGCGACGTGGCCAGAATCTTGTTGCGCGGCGAATACAGCAAGTTGGCGCGCGGCACGTGGGTGGCACACACCGGTTTGCATTTGCCGCAGCGCAGGCAGTCTTTGATCGATTCTGAAATAGCGCCGATATCGCTTTGCTGCATGATCAGCGATTCGTGGCCCATCAGGTTGAAGCTGGGCGTCCAGGCGTGGCGCAGGTCGGCGCCCGGCATCAGCTTGCCGGCATTGAAGTGCCCACGCGGATCGACGCGCCGCTTGTAGTCCTGGAACGGCGCCAGTTCGGCTTCGGTCAGGAATTCGTACTTGGTCAGGCCGATGCCGTGTTCGCCCGAAATCACTCCATCGAGATCACGCGCGATCTGCATGATGCGGGCCACCGCCTGGTGCGCCTCGGTCAGCATCTCGTAGTCGTCGGAGTTGACCGGAATGTTGGTGTGCACGTTGCCGTCGCCCGCATGCATGTGCAAGGCCACGAACACGCGGCTTTTCAGCACGCGCGCATGAATGGCCTTGATCTCGTCGACGACATGCTTGCCCATGTTGCCCGAGAAAATGCCTTGCAGGGGTGCAAGCAGCTCGGTCTTCCAGGAGACGCGTACCGTGCGGTCTTGCAGCACGTCGAACATGGTGACGTCGGGCTGCGCGGCCACGCGGTCGGCCAGCGCACCCTGCAGCGGGGTCATGCCCAGGCCGGGCAGGTCGGGCAGCGCCTGGCGTACGGGCATGTCGAGGTTGTCGAGCAGCCACTGCCAGCGGCGGCGCACCAGGGCCAGCACGTCCACGGCCTGGCGCGTACGCTCGGCCAGCAACTCGGCGCGCGTCGCTTCGTCTTCAATGTCTTCGACCTTGCCGACCGGCAGCGGCGCGGCCAGGAAGTCGTCGAGGGCATCGACCAACTTGATCTTGTTGCGCGTGGACAGCTCGATGTTGATGCGTTCGATGTGGTCGGTATATTCGCCCATGCGCGACAGCGGAATCACCACGTCTTCGTTGATCTTGAAGGCGTTGGTGTGCCGGGCGATGGCGGCGGTGCGCGACCGGTCGAGCCAGAACTTCTTGCGTGCTTCGGGGCTCACGGCCACGAAACCTTCGCCATGGCGGGTGTTGGCCAGCCGGACCACTTCGCTGGCTGCGACGGCCACGGCGTCTTCATCGTCGCCGACGATATCGCCGATCAGCACCATCTTGGGCAGCGTGCCGCGCTTGCTCTTGGTGGCATAGCCCACCGCGCGCAGATAACGCTCGTCCAGGTGTTCCAGCCCGGCCAGGATGGCGCCGCGCGCACGCCCTTCACCGTCGAGATACCCCTTGACCTCGACGATTGACGGAATGGCATCGCGTGCCTGGCCGAAAAACTCCATGCACACAGTGCGGGTATGGCGGGGCATGCGGTGCAGCACCCAGCGGGCCGAGGTGATCAGCCCGTCGCAGCCTTCTTTCTGCACGCCCGGCAGGCCCGCCAGGAACTTGTCGGTGACATCCTTGCCCAGGCCCTCTTTGCGGAAGACGCGGCCGGCGATTTCGAGCTGCTCGGTCTTGATCAGCTTTTCGCCCGGCTTGCCCGCGCCGTCGAACCACTTCAACTCAAACCGCGCCACGTCAACATCGTGGATCTTGCCCAGATTGTGGTCCAGGCGCGTGACCTCGAGCCAATGGCCATCGGGGTCGACCATGCGCCACCATGCCAGGTTGTCGAGCGCGGTGCCCCATAGGACGGCTTTCTTGCCGCCGGCGTTCATGGCGATGTTGCCGCCCACGCACGACGCTTCGGCGGAAGTGGGATCCACCGCGAACACGTAACCGGCCTGCTCGGCGGCTTCGGCCACGCGCTTGGTGACCACGCCGGCGCCGGCATAGATGACGGCGGCCGGCTCGGTACGGCCGGGCAAGATACAGGATTCGACCGCGCCCAGCGTGTCGAACTTTTCAGTATTGATGACGGCGGATTTCCAGGTGAGCGGAATCGCGCCCCCTGTGTAGCCGGTGCCGCCCCCGCGCGGCACGATGGTCAGGCCCAGTTCGATACAGGCCCGCACCAACGCCGCGGTTTCATCTTCGCTGTCCGGGGTCAGCACGACGAATGGATATTCCACGCGCCAGTCCGTGGCATCGGTGACGTGAGACACCCGCGACAAGCCGTCGAACTTGATGTTGCCCCGCGCGGTAATGCGTCCGAGCGCCTTCTGCGCCTGCTTGCGCAGATGGGCGGTCTGGTCGAACTGGTTCTCGAAGGCAGCCACGGCGGCACGCGCCCGGGCCAGCAGTTCGCCCACCTTGGCGTCGCGGTGCGGATCGTGGCCTTCGACGGCGGGGCCGTCCGGCTCGCGGCGCTTGTCGATCTCGCCCAGGCGGTGATGCAGGGCCTCGACCAGCAGCTTGCGCCGCTTGGGGTTGTCGAGCAGGTCGTCCTGCAGATAAGGATTGCGGCTGACCACCCAGATATCGCCCAGCACCTCGTACAGCATGCGGGCCGACCGGCCGGTGCGGCGTTCGCCACGCAAATCGGACAACCATTGCCAGGCATCTTCGCCCAGCAGGCGGCCGACAATCTCACGATCGGAGAACGAAGTGTAGTTGTAGGGGATTTCGCGTAACCGCGAGGTGGCGGCGGGCGGTATCGCCGCGGACAGGATTTGGCTGGCGAGGGGGGCGTTCATGGACAACGGAGGGAATAGGCCCTTAAAGAATCATTTTAAGACATTGTGCGCGGAAGGCCCCCGAAGCCCTCCGGACGGCTCAGGCAGGCTGGGGAAAAAACCATAGCAGGCCGGCCGTCATCACGGCGTAGCGCCCGAATTTGCCGATGGCCATGTAGATCACGCAAGGCCAGAAAGCCAGGCGCAGCCAGCCTGCCACTGCGCACAGCGGGTCGCCCACCGCGGGCAGCCAGGACAGCAGCAGCGCCGGCGGACCGACCCGGTGCAGCCAGTCGTGGGCATGCATGTGCCAACGCCCGGCCATGCGGTCAGCCGGCCCGCCAGGGTGGGCTCCGGCCGGCCCGGCATGCCCGTCGCGAGGCGGCTGGGGATGTTTTTCGCGCCAGCGCTCGAGGGCCCGGTGGGCGCCCAGGCCCATGGCGTAGCTGATCGCGCCCCCCAGGGTGTTGCCGACGGTGGCGACCAGCACAGCGGGCCAGAACATATCGGGCACCAATTTCACGAAGCCGAACACCGCCGGTTCGGATCCCAGCGGCAACAGGGTCGCCGAAATGATGCTGACCAGAAAAATGGCCGGCAGCCCGACCTCTGGCAGCGCCACCAGCGCCAGCAACCAGTGCACAGCGTTCAGCAGGCTTTGTTCCATGATGGGCGGGAGTTTAGCTGGTTGGCGGGTCCAGGGGTGCGCGGGGGTGGGCCGGGCTTGGGGGTGCGGGGTGGTACGGGTGGGGGTACGGGTGGGGGTACGCGTGGGGTACGGGTGGGGGTACGCGTGGGGTACGCGGTGGGGTACGGGTTTGGTACGGGTTTGGTGGGAGTTTGGTGGGAGTTTGGTGGGAGTTTGGTGGGGGGTTGGTGGGGGGTTGGTGGGGGTTCCCTGGGCCGTCTTGGGGAGGGGCGCGGAGGGCTTGGCTTCACGGTGCCGTCGGGCGCCCCAAGCGCCCGGTCCGGCCCCGAGGCGCCGCGCCCTCCGCACCCCCTCCCCAAGACTCGCGCCCCCAAACGCCGCCGCACACCGCCGGGACGTCCGGCGTTCATGCATCCTGATACAGAACCGGGGTGGGAGGGAAAACCATGCGGGGCCGCCTGATCCCGCCCGCCCTGCGCGGGCGGGATCAGGCATTCGACTGGCGGCTGGCCATGGGCATGGGGATGGATTTTTTGTTGGAGGAGGTCGGATTGAGGGTTGGGTCTGCCGGGCTGTGCGGGGGGCTTCTGATGAGGCGCCGACGTATGAACGAACACCGCCCCTTACTCCCCGCGATCTTCGCGAGCCGGCAACCCGATGCCTGATCCCGCTCGCGCAGGGCGGGCGGGATCAGGCGGCCCTTTACGCTTTTCCCCCCACTCCAGCGCGGGTTGAACAGGCAAGAACGCATGATGCCCCGGCGGCGTCACGGGTGTCCTGTGCTGCGAGTCGCGCGGGGATGGCGCGAGCGGCGCGGCGCCTCGGGGCCGGGCCGGGCGCTTGGGGCGCCCGACGGCACCGTGAAGCCAAGCCGATCGCACCATCCCCGCGCGACGCCAGAAACACGCCGCATTGCCACACCTGATCCCTCAAACACGCCGCATCCCAACCCCCGATCCCTCAAACAAACCGCAACTCACCACCCCCACGCCCCTCCATCGCGCCCTCCCCCAATACCCCCCGTGCAATAATCCCCCTCACTCTTTTTTCATTGCACCCGGCCAATCCAGCCCCATGTCCGCCGATTATCTGAAACGCATCCTGACCTCCAAGGTCTACGACGTCGCCGTCGAATCTCCCCTCGAAACCGCCCCTCTGCTGTCCCAGCGAATTTCGAACACGGTGCTGCTCAAGCGTGAAGATACCCAGGCCGTATTCAGCTTCAAGCTGCGCGGGGCATACAACAAGATGGCCAACCTGCCGCCCGCGGCCCGCGCCCGGGGCGTCATCGCCGCCTCGGCGGGCAATCATGCGCAGGGCGTGGCGCTGGCCGCATCCCGGCTGGGTTGCCGGGCCGTCATCGTCATGCCGACCACCAGCCCGCAAGTCAAGGTGGATGCCGTGCGGCGCCTCGGCGGCGAAGTCGTGCTGGCCGGGGAAAGCTTTTCCGACGCCTACGATCACGCGCAAAAGCTCGAGAAAAAAGAAAAACTCACCTTCGTGCATCCCTTCGACGACCCCGATGTCATCGCGGGCCAAGGCACGGTGGGCATGGAAATCCTGCGCCAACACCCCGGCCCCATCGACGCCATTTTCGTGGCCATCGGAGGCGGAGGCCTCATTTCGGGGGTGGCGGCCTATGTGAAGCAACTGCGCCCCGAAATCAAGATCATCGGCGTGCAGACCGAAGACTCCGACGCCATGCTGCGCAGCGTGCGCGCCGGCCGCCGCGTGCAGCTCAACGATGTGGGCCTGTTCTCGGACGGCACCGCCGTCAAGAAAGTGGGCGTCGAGACCTTCCGGCTGACGCGCCAGTATGTGGACGACTACGTGGTGGTCGATACGGACGCCATCTGCGCTGCCATCAAAGACGTGTTCCAGGACACTCGCAGTGTGCTCGAGCCCGCGGGCGCCATGGCGGTCGCGGCGGCCAAGCAGTACGCGGCAACCCACAAGCTCAAAGACAAGACCCTGGTGGCCATTGCCTGCGGCGCCAACATGAACTTCGATCGCCTGCGCTTCGTGGCGGAACGCGCCGAGGTGGGCGAAATGCGCGAAGCCGTGTTCGCCGTGAGCATGCCCGAACAACGCGGCAGTTTCCGCCGCTTCTGCGAATTGGTCGGCGACCGCAGCGTCACCGAGTTCAACTACCGCATCTCCGACGCCGACCGTGCCCACGTGTTCGTGGGCCTGCAGGTCAGCTCGCCCGCCGAATCCGACAAGATCGCCTCGCACTTCCGCCGCAACGGTTTCGATACGCTCGATCTTACCCAGGACGAGATGGCCAAGACGCACTTGCGCCACATGGTGGGCGGCCGCTCGGCCCTTGCCAGCCACGAGCTGCTGTACCGCTTCGAGTTCCCCGAGCGTCCGGGGGCGTTGATGCGCTTTTTGAACGCTATGAATCCCGACTGGAACATCAGCCTGTTCCACTATCGCAACCAGGGCGCCGACTACGGGCAGATCCTGATCGGCATCCAGGTTCCCCCATCGGATAAAAAGCAGTTCAAGACCTTTGTCGCCGAGCTGGGGTATCCGCACGTCAACGAGACCGATAATCCGGCCTACCGGCTGTTCCTGTAGCGGAAGGGCCCCTTATGGGGGCCCTTCCTTTCCAGCCACGCGCACGGCCGGCGCAAACCTTCGCGGGGTCAGTCGTCACTCGACGGGCGACGGAGATCGCCCGTGCATTCGGCAACCCGCGCCGACCGCGCAGCGCGCTTAGAACCGGTGCCGCAGGCCTACCGCGGCGGCCATGCTGCGCACGTCGTCCTGGAACGCATAGTTGTCGCCATACGAGGCGTACGCGTACAGGTTGGTGCGCTTGCTCAGGTCGTAGGTGTACCCGACGCTGTAGATGTTGGTGGTGGCGTCATCACCCGTCAGGCGATCGTTCTGCGGATCGGCGCGCTGCCAAGACGCGAACACCGTGTGGGCGCCCAGCGGGGCCGTGACGCCCAGCAGGTACGAATTGGCGCGGAACCCGTCCACCGTACGGAAGTTGCCATAGTTCTGCACCCCATCGGGCAGCGTGTCCAGGTTGGTACTGACGAACCAGCCGTCGCGCGTCTGGCTGAAGGCCGCAGACACTTTCACGACCTCGAAGTCGTAGGCGCCGCCCACGATGTATTGCTGGATGTGCCCGTCGGTCTTGCCGCCCGCGGTGCTGTTGTCGGGATTCATCCGGTCGTACGAAGCGGCCAGGGTCAGCGGGCCGTTGATGTACTGCAGACCGGTGGTCAGCACACGATTGTTGTCGCCGGTCTGGAAGTTGTTGCCCGAGCTCGTGTTGCGGTCGTCGGCGTTGAACGAATAACCGATGCCGAACTTCACGCCGGATATGGACGGCGTCTGGTACAGCACCATATTGTCCAGGCGCATCGTGTTGGCCGAACCGAACGTGGCGCCCATATTGGCGGTGTCAAAGCTCAGGCCGAACGGGTCGATGGGGCTGAAATATTTCGAGGCCAGGTTGGTCTGGCGGCCGAAATCCAGGCGGCCCCAGGTTTCGCTCTGCAAGCCGACGGTGGCCTGGCGTCCGAACAGCCGGCCACCCTGCGACGACGTGCCGTTATTGGGCGAGAAGCCGCCTTCCAGCTGGAACACCGCGCTCAGGCCGTCGCCCAGGTCTTCCACCCCGCGCAGACCGAAGCGTGATCCGCTGTTTACGCCGTCGACGGCGCCGATGCGGCTCTGCTTGTTGCCATCAGGGCCCTTGATCTGGTTGTATCCCACGCCTGCATCGATCAGCCCGTACAGCGTGACCGACGTTTCCGCCTGGGCCGCGCCTGCAAAGCCGGTGGCGAGCGCAACCGCCAGTAGCGTTTTTTTCATGATGAGTTTCCTAAAGCAAAGTGACAGGAAAGATCCATGCGCATTCCGCCCAGGCCGAGGCGATGCCGGAAGGCACATGCACGTCCGCAGTATCTGCCGATCAACTCAAGGAATTAAGTGCGCTTTTGAGGAGCTGTTTTGCAAAAACACTATGAATCGCACGGCTCGCGCGCGCGTTCCCGCGCGCTTCATTCAGAGGTGCCGTCCGACGCGCCCGCCGGACGTTCCGTGTGCGACGGCCCCGGCCCCCGCGCGCCGCGTGGCGCGAAAACCACGCCGCTGCGGCGCCGGCGTGTGCGCGGGCGGGCGCTTGCTCAGCGGCGAGACGGCGGGTAGTCGAGTTCGCCGAAACTGACTTCGCCCGCCTGCCTGGCCGCGGCGAGTTCGGCGCGCACCTGGGCGCGCGTCTTGGTGCCGCCTGCGGGCGTGGCGGGCGGATAATCGAGTTCGCCCGAAGCCATCTGGCCGGCGGCGCGCGCCTGTTGCAGTTCCTGGCGCACCGTGGCGCGCGACTTGGCGCTGGCGGGCGTGACGGCCGCAGGCGGATAGTCGAGCTCGCCCGACGAAACCTGGCCCGCCTTCCGGGCGGCGGCAAGTTCGGCGCGCACCTGCGCTCGGGTTTTTGTATTGGAAGAAACGGACATGGCGGTCACCGTGCAAGGCCAGGTCACGAAAACGTGGCCGGCGCGCCATCATCTTACCGTGGCCACCGCCGCTGGCGCGGCCATCGGAACAGACTTTTCCATTTTGATGGAACAATTCCTGGCCTGCGATGCGATATGTTCTGAATCTGACAGATCAAACCCGCAAGCCCATGGACATCCAGCTCAATGACATCGCGCTTTTCGTCGAGGTCGCCAAGCGCAAGAACTTCAGCCATGCCGCCGAAGCCCTGAACATGCCCGCATCGACGTTGTCGCGGCGAGTCAGCGAGCTGGAACACAGCATAGGCATGACGCTGCTGAAACGCAGCACCCGGCGCATTGAACTCACCGAGGCCGGCATGCTGTACTTTGAGCGGTGCCGACCCATTGTGGAAGAAGCGCGCGTGGCACATGACCAATTGCTGGACATGGCGACCCAACCCAAGGGCCGCTTGCGTGTATCCATGCCGTCGAGCCTGGGCCAGCTGTTCCTGCCGGCCGTGATCCGCGAGTTTCGTGCGCAGCACCCGGATATCGAATGCGATTTCGACCTGAACATGCAGCACATCGACCCCATCACGAACCCATACGATGTGGTGCTGCGCTTCGGCAGGCAGCCGGACTCCAGCCTCGTGGCGCGCCAGATCGCACTGATGGAAAACCGATTATTCGCGTCGCCGGAATACTTGTCGCGTTACGGTACGCCCCGCGCGCCTGCCGACCTTGGCCACCACGAATGCCTGCGGCCCGCCATGAGCGAAGCGTATTCGTTCTGGGAATTGCATTCGGATGGGCAGACTGAACGCGTGGCCGTGTCGGGCCGGCTGGCCGCCAACAACGTGGGCATCCTGTCGCGGCTCGCGGGCCAGGGGCTGGGCATCGCGCCCCTGCCGATGAGGGTCTTCGATGCGGCCAACCACCCTATCAGTGGCAAGGGGTTGGTGCCGGTGCTGCCCGACTGGCACCTGACCCCCGTCCCGCTGTTCGCCTTGCTGCCTTCACGCACACTGCCCGCGAAGACGCGGGCATTCCTGGACTTCATTCAGCCGCGCCTGGCCGAACCGGCGTTGTGGGCGGCCAGCGCGGCGGCCTAGGTGGGCCCGCTGCTGTCGTAGCTGCACACCGTGAACAACGGCGTGCCCGTGGCGGCCACTTTGCCCGAGCCACCCAGTTCGGGCAGGTCGATGATGGCAGCGGCCTCTACAACATTGGCCCCGAGGCGCTGCAGCAACTTGATGGCCGCCAGCATGGTGCCGCCGGTTGCGATCAGGTCGTCGACCAGCAGCACGCGCTGGCCGGTGTGCACGGCATCGGTGTGCATCTCGACGGTGGAATTGCCATATTCGAGACTATAGGATTCGGCCACCGTGCTATACGGCAGTTTGCCCTCTTTGCGCACCGGCACGAAGCCCAGGTTCAATTCATAGGCCAGCACGCTGCCCACGATGAAGCCCCGCGCGTCGACGCCCGCCACCAAGTCGAGGCGCTGGCGCATGTAGCGGTACACGAACAGATCGATCAAGACCCGGAACGTGCGAGGATCCTGAAGCAACGGGGTGATATCGCGGAACGTGACCCCTGGGCGCGGCCAGTCGGGCACGGTGCGGATGGTGCGCCGGATAAGTTCGGCAGTATCGGTCTGCATGGGAACGGCCCGGTGAAGTCAAGCAAGGCGCACTATAACCGCGGCACCCCGGTTAGGCCAGCGCAGTGGCCGTCAGGCGGCCATCGCTCAGCGCGAGGCGGCGATGGACGGTGCCCGGCGGCAGCGCCGCATGCGTCACCAGCAGCACGGTGCGTCCGGATGCCGCGCGACCCAGGTCGCGGAAGAAGGCGGCCTGGGCCGCTTCGTCCAGGCCCGCCGTCGGCTCGTCCAGCACGAGCACGGGCGCGGGCGACAGCAGCGCGCGCGCCAGACACAGGCGCCGCGCCTGCCCGACCGACAATGCGGCGCCGGTTTCGCCCACCCAGGTGTCCAGGCCCTCGGGCGACCCTCGGGTGAAGTCTCCCAGCCGGGCGGCATCCAGCGCGGCCCATAGTGCCGCGTCGTCTGCTTCGGGCGCGCCGATCAACAGGTTGGTGCGCAGGGTGCCCAGGAAAACCGGGGCGTCCTGAGACAACCAGGCGACGCGCCTGTGCCATTGTTCGGCGGCCGCCCTGCGCAGGTCGACGCCACCGAAACGTATGCTGCCGGCCTGCGGCTCTTCCAGGCGCAGCAGCAGGTACAACAACGTCGATTTGCCCGCCCCGCTAGGGCCCGTGATGGCGACGCGTTCGCCGGGTTCGACGCGCAGGTCCAGCTGGTCGAGCACGGGCAGGCCAGGCAGGCCACCCGTGCCGGGGTACGCGTAGCGCACGCCGGTGAATTCAATGACGCCCTGGTCCGGCAGAGGGTCCGGGTGGGCCGGCTCGGCCCGATCCGGCCGAAGCGTCGCGATGGCGCGGATGCGCTGCGCGGCCGCTACCGACGATCCCAACCGGGCAGCCCCTCGCATCAGCGGGCCCGCCACCTCGAAAAGCCCGATGGTGGCCAGAACCAGGCCCGCGAGCCACGGCCCGGATAGGCGCCGGTCGGACAGGGCCTCAAGCCCGAACCACAGCATGGCCACGATGCCGATGCCGGACAGCACCTGCAACATCCAGAGTCCGGCTGCCGCCACCCGCACCTGCCCGCCACGCGCCTCGGCGGCCTGGGCGCAATGCTGGGCATATGCCTGGCGCACTTGCACGCCAGCGTGCCAGGCCACCAGGTCGGCGTGGCCTTCCACGGCGTCGAGCGTGGCCGCCCGCAGCCTCGCATGCCGTGCCTGGATGATGCGCCCCGGCTCGCGGCCCGCTCTTGCCAGCCATGCCGGCAGGCCCAGGCAGGCGGCCGCCATGGCTGCCGCCAGGGTCCACGCGGCCGCGGGGGCCCACTGGCCGATGACGGCCGCCAGTATCGCGGCGGCCAGGCCCGCCGTCGCAATGGGCGCCAGCACATGCAGGAATACGGTATCGAGGGCATCGACGTCGCCGGTCAGGCGCGCCACCAGATCGCCCCCGCGAAACCGGCCCAGCTGCCGCGGCGTCAAAGCCACCAGGGCGTCGAACACGCTGGCGCGCAGATCGGTGAGCAGGCGCAGGGTGGCCGCATGCCCCACCAGACGCTCGGCGTAACGTGACGCAATGCGCAGAAACGACAGCATCCGCACGAGGGCCGAGGGAACGAACAGGTTGAAGGCGGCGCCAGCGCCCGCCAGCGCCGCTGCGCTCAGGAACCAGCCCGAGACGCCCAGCAACGCCACGCCGGCCGCGACAGTCAGCAGCGCCAGCGTCAGCGCGGCCAGCAGGCCGGACAAGCGCCGGCGGTACAGAGCAAGCAGGATCCGCAGCGCCGTCATGCGGTTTCCAGTGCGCCGCCGTCCAGGCGCAAGGTGCGCGGCAGCCGAGCCGCCACCGCGGGCGCATGGGTGGCCAGCAACAGGGTCCGGCCCTGTGCGAACGCCAGTATCTCGTCCAGCACGCGGGCCTGCGTGGCGTCGTCCATATGCGCCGTGGGTTCGTCCAGCAGTATCAGGCCGGGCTCGCGCAGGAATAAACGCGCCAATGCCACGCGCCGCGCCTGCCCGCCGGACAGGCCCAGACCCCGGCTGCCCAGCCGGGTGTCAAGCCCGTCGGCAAGGGGGTGGGTGAATTCGAGGACGCAGGCCCGGCGCGCCGCCTCGCGCACCTCCGCGTCGGTGGCGCCCGGACGCCCCAGGCGTATGTTGTCGGCAATGGTGCCGGCATACAGATAAGGGCGCTGGCCCACCAGCGCCACGCGCCCTCGCAATTGCGCTTCGTCCCAGTCCGCCAGCGCCCGGCGATCCAGCTCGATGCTGCCCTCGCCCGCGCGCAGGCGGCCCAGAGTCTCGAGCAGGGTAGTCTTGCCGCTGCCGCTGGGGCCCATCAGGGCCACATGCGCGCCCGGCTCAAGCAATAGACGGGCCCGTTCGAGCACGGGCGCAGCGCGCCCTGGCGCTTTTACCGACAATTCCGCCACGCTCAGGCGGGCGCCGCGCGATTCACCCGTCGCAAGCTCGGCCATGGCGTCGACTGGCGTCTCGGCGAGGGCCAGTTCCGGCAAGCCCTCGAAGGCCGCATCGATCTCGGCCACTGCGGCCCGGGCGGCCGCACGGTCATGATAGTGGGCGGCGAATTGCCGCAGCGGTGCATAGGCCTCGGGGGCCATCAGCAGGCAGAAGAACCCGATGTGCAGAGTCAGCGGCGAGCCTCCCAGATCCAGGAAACCCAGATAGCTCAGGCCGAAGTACACGGCCATGCCGGCCACGCCCAGGGCAGCGAAGAATTCAAGCACCGCCGACGACAGGAACGCGATGCGCAGCACGGCCATCGTACGGCGCCGCACCGCATCGCTGGCCGCCGCGACGGATTGGGCCTCGGCCTCGGCGCGCCCGTACAGTTTCAGAGTCGACAGCCCGCGCAGGCGGTCGGCAAAGAAGCCGGACAGCCGGGCGAAGGCCTGGAAATGCCGCCGGCTGGCCGCCTCGGCGCCCCACCCCACCAGCGCCATGAACAGCGGGATCAGCGGCGCGGTCACCAGCAGCAGCAAGCCCGCAACGACATCAAGAGGCAACAGGGCGACTGCGAACGCCACGGGCAAGACCGCGGCCGCCACGGCCGATGGCAGGTAGCGCGAGAAAAAACCATCCAGCGCCTCGACCTGGTCGACGATGGCGCTGGCAAGCTCGCCTGACACCCTGCTTCGCGACCATGCCGGGCCGCGCGCCAGCAGCCGGTCGAACAAGGCCAGACGCAGCCGCTGCTTGATAGTTTCTGCGGCATGCGCGCCGGCGCGCTCGCTCAGCCACGCCAGCCCGGCGCGCACCAGAATGACCAGCGCGATCGCGCCGATGGCGGACGCCAGGTCGGATCGCGGTGCGCCGCCGGCGATGGCGGAATCCAGCACCGTGGCCAACAGCCACGCCTGTCCCACCAGCAATAGACCGCCCAGCAGAGGGGCACCCGCTGCCAGCGCCAGGGGCACGCGCACCACGCGCGCCTGTTCGGAGAGCCAGCGCGTATGCTGCCGCGCCGCGCGATCCCGCGGCAACGCCGTATCAGGCGACAATCCCGGCGGGCTGCTCACGCCTGATCGTCGCGCTCGAGGGGCAGGTGCTCTGCGCCTTCGCGCAGTTCGAACCACATGGCGTTGAGAATCGCGAAGGCACAAGCAAGGCTCAGGCCGAGAATCCACGAGAAGTACCACATGCTATGCAGCCTCTTAATAAGAATTGGGCGTGCCGTCGATCGACTCGCTGGTGACCTTGCCGCGCATCACGTGGTAGACCCAGGACGTATACACCGTGATGATGGGCAGGAAGAAGGCGGTGGCCAGCAGCATGATCCACAGGGTCAGCCGGCTGGATGACGCATCCCACACGGTCAGGCCGAAGCGGGGATCGATGGAGGAAGGCATCAGGAACGGAAACAGCGCCAGGCCCACCGTCAAGATGATTCCCGACACCGACAGCGCCGAAATGATGAACATCAGCCAGTCGCGGCATCGCCCCAAGAACGCCGCGACCAACAACGCGCCCGCCACGCCCATGGCTGGCGCCGCCCACGCCAGCGGCCACTTGGCAAAATTGGCCAGCCAGCCGCCGGGTTGCAGGGCCACGGTCTTGTTCACCGGGTCAGAGGGCGCCATGGTGTTGGCCACGCTGGTGATCACATGGCCGTCGATGCCGTGTGCCACCCAGAACCCCCCGGCCACGAACAGGCCCAGCGTGGCCAGCGCGGCCAGGCGGCCGAAACGGCGCGCACGCTGGGCAACGACGCCGTCAGTGCGCCACACCAACTGCACGGCGCCGTGCATGACCAGCATGGACACACTCAACAGCCCCGCCAGCAGCGCGAACGGACTGAACAACTGGTAGAAATGGCCGTGATACTGCGGCCGCAACATGTTGGCGTCGAACCCGAAGGGTACGCCGACGATCAGATTGCCCATGGCAACGCCGAACACCAGCGATGTCAGCACGCCGGAGGCGCACAGCACCTTGTCCCAGGCGCCGCGCCAGCGCGTGCCTTCCATCTTGCTGCGGTACTTGAAGCCCACGGGCCGCACGATCAGGGCCACCAGCACCAGCATCATGGCCATGTAGAAACCCGAGAAGGCCGACGCGTACAGCAATGGCCATGCCGCGAATATCGCGCCGCCTCCGGTAATGAGCCATACCTGGTTGCCTTCCCACACGGGACCGACCACGTTGATGACCACCCGGCGCTCGGCGTCGGTGTGCGCCACGACCGGCAACAAGGCAGCGATGCCCAGGTCGAAGCCATCCATGACGGCGAAACCGATCAGCAGCGCACCCAACAAGGCCCACCAGATCACCCGCAGGGTGGCCAGGTCGAACGGGATCAAGCTTTCCATTTGCGTGCTCCGTAATCAGTATGCGTCGGCCGCGGCGGCAACCGGGTCGGGCTGCGCCGGCGGCGGCGCGGGCCGGTCGGACTTGGGTCCGGCCTTGATGGCATGCAGCATCACCTTCACCCCGATGACCAGCAGCACGGTGTACAGCAGCAGGAAGATGCCCAGACTGATCATCAGGTCGGTGACCGTCAGGCCCGATACGGCGTAATACGTAGGCAGCACGCCTTCGATCACCCAGGGCTGGCGTCCGTACTCGGCTACGAACCAGCCCGCCTCGATCGCGATCCATGGCAGCGGCAGGCTCCAGAGGGCCACCTTCAGCAATGCGGGCCGGCGGTCCAGTTGCCCACGTGAGGCCAGCCAGAAGGCCACCCCGAAAAACAGGATCAGGTACATGCCCACCGCCACCATGATGCGGAAGGCCCAGAACAGTGGCGCCACGTGCGGGATAGTGTCCAGAGCGGCCTGTGCAATATCGGCATCGGTCGCCTTGCTCAGGTCGGGCTGATGGCGCTTGACCAGCAGGGCATAGCCCAACTGAGGCCAAGTGCGGTCGAGCGTCATCCGCGCCTCGGCATCGCCAGGGTTGGCGCGTATGCGCTGCATCGCCTCGTACGCAACCAGGCCCTCGCGGATGCGTACCTCGGCGCGCTTGACCAGGTCATCGATGCCCAGCAAAGGGGTCGTGAACGAGCGCGTGCCGATGATGCCCATCACCCAGGGAATTTCAATCGCGAAGTCGTTCTTGCGCGCTTCCTGGTTGGGGATGGCAAACAGATTGAAGCTGGCGGGCGCCGGTTCGGTATGCCACATGGCTTCGATGGCGGCGATTTTCATCTTCTGGTGTTCGGTGGTCAGGTAGCCGCTTTCATCGCCCAGGACCACGACCGACAGGGCCGATGCAAGGCCAAAACTGGCGGCCACGGCCATCGAGCGCTTGGCCAGGTCGATGTGGCGACGCCTCAGCAGGTACCACGCGCTGATCGACATCACGAACATTGCGCCGGCCACATATCCCGCGCTGACCGTGTGCACGAATTTCGCCTGCGCCACGGGATTGAGCACCACGGCCGCGAAGTCGGTCATTTCCATGCGCATGGTGTCGGGGTTGAACACGGCGCCCACCGGGTTCTGCATCCAGCCATTGGCGATCAGGATCCACAGTGCCGAGAAGTTGGTGCCGAACGCGACCAGCCACGTCACCATCAGGTGGCCCACCTTGGACAGGCGGTTCCATCCAAAGAAAAACAGACCGACGAACGTGGCTTCCAGGAAGAACGCCATCAGGCCTTCGAGTGCCAGCGGCGCGCCGAACACATCGCCCACATAGTGGCTGTAGTACGACCAGTTCATGCCGAACTGGAATTCCATCACCACGCCGGTGGCCACGCCCAGCGCGAAGTTGATGCCGAAAAGCGTGCCCCAGAACATGGTCATGCGGCGCCAGATGTCGCGCCCCGTCATGACGTACACGCTTTCCATGATGGCCATGATGAATGACAGGCCGAGGGTCAGCGGAACAAAAATGAAGTGATACATCGCTGTCGCGGCGAACTGGAAGCGCGACAGGTTGACGACGTCGATATCGATCATGGCTGTTTTCCTAACAACCCACGGCAAGCCGCAAAATCGCCCCGGCCCTGGCAGAGCGAGAGGCGGCCCAAAGGACACGTGTGCCCGGCAGATGCATTGGAATATTCCTTCGTGAACGCCGCGATGTCAGCCCCGGCCTCGCAGCTTGCCGGCAAAACCCAGAACCTTCTGTACCCGCGTACCCATCTTCATCAGGCCTTGCAACGTCTCGGGTGGAAGATCATGAACCTCGTCGAACCAGCCGGTGCACAACTCGATCAGTTCGAGCATTTCACGCATGCGCTGATGGGCATAGGCCTCGGATTCTCCGGCCGGCGACTCGAGCAGGTTGTCGCGCAGCAGCGTCAGCGTCGGGTCGACCTCGCGCTTGCGCTTTTCTTCCATCAGGATGCGGAAGATTTCCCATACGTCTTGCGGCGTTTCGAAGTAATCGCGCCGGTCGCCGACCTGGTGCACGAGTTTCACCAGGCGCCACGACTGCAGCTCTTTCAGCCCCATGCTCACGTTCGAGCGCGAAAAGCCCAGGGCCTCGGCAATGTCATCGGCGTTCAGGGGCTTCGGGGCCAGGAACAGCAGGGCGTAGATCTGCCCCACCGTGCGGTTCACGCCCCAGCGGCTGCCCATTTCACCGAAATGCAGGACGAAACGTTCCGTCTGAGGGTTGAGCGGCATAATTTGTCACTTAGATTTCAGGAATTTCTGAAATTATCGAATTAACCGGAATCAAATGCAAGCGACAAAAAGCCGCCCCCAGGCGGCTTTATTGGCAAAACGCAACTCAGCGAACGGCTTACCAGGGGGGATGGCGATTAACGAATCATGCAAGAACCCTGGACATCTTCCCTGTGCGGCGCGACTCAGGCCTTGACGACCACTGCAGCGGACACGCGTTTGGCCTTGAGTCGGGCGGCATCCACGTCGGGCGCCGTGGCCAGGGCAACGCCCATGCGCCGCTTGACGAACGACTCGGGCTTGCCGAACAGGCGAATATCGGTGCCCGCTTCGGATAGCGCCTGTGCCACCTGGTGGAACGACACGCCGCGCGCGTCGACCCCGCCGTAAATGACGCTGCTGGCCCCGGGTTGGCGCAGCGCCGTGTCGACCGGCAGTCCGAGCAAGGCGCGCGCGTGCAATTCGAATTCGCTCTGCACCTGGCTGATCATGGTGACCATGCCGGTGTCGTGGGGGCGCGGGCTTACCTCGGAGAACCACACCTGGTCGCCTGCCACGAACAGCTCCACGCCGAACACGCCCATGCCGCCCAGCTCGTCAGTGATGGCGCGGGCAATGTCCTGGGCGCGCTGCAGCGCCAGCGGCTGCATGGCATGAGGCTGCCAGCTTTCGACGTAGTCGCCGTCGGCCTGCACATGGCCAATGGGCGCGCAGAAATGGGTTTGGATGGACCCATCTTGCCCGCGGGCACGCACCGTCAGAAGCGTGATCTCGTAATCGAAGCGGATGAAGCCTTCGACGATGACCCGCCCGGCGCCCACCCGGCCGCCTTCCTGCGAGTAGCGCCACGCCGCAGAGATGTCGTCGGGGCTCTTGATGATCGACTGGCCCTTGCCCGACGACGACATCACAGGCTTGACCACACAGGGATAGCCGATTTGGTCGATCGTCCGTCGCAGCTCGGCCTCGGAATCGACGAATTGGTACGGCGAAACCGGCAGGCCGAGGGTCTCGGCCGCCAGCCGGCGGATGCCCTCGCGGTTCATGGTCAGCTGGGCGGCGCGGGCCGTGGGCGTGACGCGGGCCGTGCCCGCCGCCTCGATCTCGATCAGCGCCTGGGTGGCGATGGCCTCGATCTCGGGCACGATCACATCGGGGCGCTCTTGCTCGATGATGCGACGCAGCGCGTCGGCGTCGGTCATGGACACGACGTGGGCGCGATGGGCAACCTGGTGCCCCGGCGCATCCGCATAGCGGTCGACGGCCACGACCTCGACGCCCAGCCGCTGCAAGGCAATGATGACTTCCTTGCCGAGTTCGCCGGCGCCCAGCAGCATGACGCGGACGGCCGAAGCGGACAGGGGCGTGCCCAGCACGGGCGCGGAAATAGAGGACATGATGGCGGGCCTGATAGTCAGTTGAAACGGAAAATTGCGGCGCCAGCATGCCATAGGCCCCCGGCGCGGGCAACCTGCGATACTGCGATTAAAATCCGCCCATGACCGACCATCCATCCCCCATTCGCGACACGGCGCTCGATTCTGCTCGCCGCACGCTCCATATCGAGGCCCAGGCGATTGCCGACCTCTCGGCGCGCCTGGACGACAGCTTCACGCGCGTGGTCGACATGCTGCTCGCCTGCCGGGGCCGCGTGGTGGTGAGCGGTATCGGCAAGACGGGCCATATCGCACGCAAGATCGCCGCCACCTTCGCTTCTACCGGCACGCCGGCGTTCTTCGTCCATGCCGCCGAGGCCATCCACGGCGACCTGGGCATGATCACGCGCGACGACGTGCTGATCGCGGTGTCGCATTCCGGGTCGGGGCAGGAACTGCTCACCATCTTGCCGGTGGCGCGCCGCATGGGCGCCGGCCTGGTCGCCATCACGGGCAACCCGGCCTCCGAACTGGCGCGCCTGTCCGATCTGCACCTGGACACCAGCGTGGCGCAGGAGGCCTGTCCGCTGAACCTGGCCCCGACGGCCAGCACCACCGCCGCGCTGGCGCTGGGCGACGCGCTCGCCGTGGCCTGCCTGGAAGCGCGCGGCTTCGGCCCCGACGATTTCGCGCGCTCGCACCCCGGCGGCACGCTGGGGCGCCGGCTGCTCACGCACGTGCGCGACGTGATGCGGCAGGGCGCGGCGCTGCCCATCGTGGCCGAGTCCGCCCCGCTGTTCACGGCGCTCGAGGAAATGTCGGCCAAGGGCATGGGCATGACCATCGTGGTCGATACGGCAGGCCGGCCCACCGGCATCTTCACCGATGGCGACCTGCGCCGCCTGATTGAACGCCACGGCGATGTCCGCAACCTGACGGTGTCGCAGGGCATGACGCGCATGCCGCGCAGCATCGGCCCCGACGCATTGGCCGTCGACGCCGCCCGCCAGATGGACGAACAGCGCCTGAATCAAATGCTGGTCCTGAAACCCGACGGTACTCTGTTGGGTGCCCTGCACATGCACGACCTGATGGCCGCGAAAGTGGTATGACCATGACTAGTCCCCGTACTTTTCCCCACCCTGCCGAAGCACTGGTGCTGGCCCGCATCACCCCGGCGGTACGCGAACGCGCGGCCGCCGTGCGACTGATGGTGTTCGACGTCGACGGCGTCCTCACCGACGGCAGCCTGTACTACAGCGAGAGCGGCGAAATGTTCAAGCGCTTCCACGCGCTCGACGGCCACGGCCTGCGCCTGTTGCTCGAAAGCGGCCTGCGGGTGGCCCTGATCACCGGGCGATCCGGCCCCATCGTCGATCGTCGCGCGGCCGAGCTTGGCATTGCCGAAGTCATGCAAGGCGTGCGCGACAAGGGCACGGCCCTGTCGGAACTCGCACAGCGCAACGGGGTCGAACTGAATCAAACCGGCTATATGGGCGATGACATCATCGACCTGCCGGCCCTGCAGCGCGCCGGGTTCGCTGCCAGCGTGGCCAACGCGCCCGGCTACATCGCCCAGGCGGCGCACTGGGTTGCCTCGCAACCGGGCGGCGGCGGCGCCGTGCGCGAATGCTGCGACCTGCTGCTGGCCTCGCAAGGCCGGCTGGGCGCCTTCATGATGGCGCCCGGCCTGCTTGGCCCCGGCGCCATTCAATAACGCCCTCCGGCATGAAAGAACGTTTCCCCGCCCTGATCGCCCTGTCGCTGCTGATCGCCATCGTGATCGGCACGTGGTGGGCGGCCGACTACGCGCAAAGGGCCATCCCCATCGATCCGCCCCGCCGGCTGACGCACGAAATGGATTCCTGGGCGCGCGATTTCGTCATGCTGCGCACTGACGCCACCGGCAAGCCGATCAATCGCCTCGAAGGCCAGTACGCCGAACACTTCCCGGACGACGACTCCTACCACGTCACGTCTCCGCGGGCCATCGGCCAGCAAGAGAGCAACCCCATCACGGTCGCCACTTCCGACACTGCGATCATGGAACGCGGCGGCGAGCGCATCGTCATGAACGGCAATGCCCACGTGCATCGCCAGCCCGACGCCAACAACGACGCACTTGACGTACGCAGCAAACAGCTCATCATTCTGCCCGACAATGATGTGATCTACACCGATCTGCCCGCGGTGGTGCTGAAGGGCAATTCCCGCATGAGCGGCACCGGCATGCGGTACAACAACACTACCCGGCAACTCGAAGTGTCGGCCTCTACCGACGTCGAGATCGCCGGCTCCGATACCCGCACGCGCCCCACGGGCGAATCAACCCAGACTCCGCCATGACCCACATACTGATCTACCCGGCTTCGATGCGATCTTTCGCCGCCATGGCGTTGTCCGGCGTGCTGCTGCTGGGCGGCGCCGCGCACGCGCAACAGGCCCAGCCGGCCGAAGACCCCAGTACGCTGATCCTGTCCGACACGCTGCACTACGACGACATCAAGCGCCAGAGCGTCTTTACCGGCAACGTGGTGCTCACGCGCGGTCTCATGAAGCTCACGGCCGACCGGCTCGAAGCCAACGAAGACGCGGCCGGCAACCAGTTCGGCACGGCCACGGCCAACAAGGGCAACATCGTTACCATCCGCCAGGAACGGCCCGAGAACTTCGAAGTCATCGAAGGCACCGGCCTGCGTGCCGAATACAACAGCACCAAGGGCGAGTTCGACCTCATCGGGCAGGCCATCGTGACCCGGTCCATCTGCGGAAAACCGTTCGACACGATCCGTGGCGAACGTGTCCGCTATAACGAAAAAACCGGCGTCTACCAGGCCCAGGGCGGGCCGAACTCCTCGGCTCCGGGCGGGCGCGTGCGCTCGTTCGCCGCCCCGCGCGCCAAGGCCGATGCCGCCATCGCCGAATGCCGCGCCAAGAACGGCGGGGCCGCCAAGCAGGGCTGACCGCCGTTTTCCTACGCACACACATGACTCAAATATCCACGCCGTCGCCCCTGTCCTCCGCCTCAGGCGTCAAGCTGGGCAGCCTGCGCGCCACCGGCCTGCGCAAGATCTACAACGGGCGCACCGTGGTGCAGGACGTTTCACTCGAGGTCAACAGCGGCGAAGTCGTGGGCCTGCTGGGCCCCAACGGCGCCGGCAAGACCACCAGTTTCTACATGATCGTCGGCCTGGTTCCCGCCGACGCCGGACGCATTGAAATCGACGACGCCGCGATCACTTCGATGCCCATCCACAAGCGGGCGCGCATGGGGTTGTCGTACCTGCCCCAGGACGCGTCGGTGTTCCGCCGCCTCACGGTCGAGCAGAACATCCGCGCCGTGCTCGAGCTGCAACTCGATGCGCAGGGCCGCAGTCTTACCGACACGCAGATCAAAGAGCAGCTCGAGGCCCTGCTCGACGAATTGCAGATCGGCCATATACGGGGCAATACCGCCATTTCGCTGTCGGGCGGGGAACGCCGCCGCGTGGAAATCGCCCGTGCGCTGGCGACGCGTCCCCGATTCATCCTGCTCGACGAGCCCTTCGCCGGCGTCGATCCCATCGCGGTCATCGAAATCCAGCGCATTGTCCGCTTCCTGAAGGGGCGTGGCATCGGCGTGCTGATCACCGATCACAACGTGCGCGAGACCCTCGGGATCTGCGATCGCGCCTACATCATCAGCGAAGGCAAGGTGCTGACCGACGGCCAGCCCGACGAAATCGTCGGCGATCCGGCCGTGCGCCGGGTGTATCTGGGCGAACACTTCCGCATGTAACAAAGCCCTGGGGGAAACCCCAATACGGCCCTCCCCTGGGGGGCTTTTCGCGCTTGCCCGAACGCAACTTGTTTTACCGGGCAGAGTCTATACACTAGTACTGACGGCCGGCGTTTCAGGCGCCGGTACGCATCCATCCATCCCTTTTTTCAGGAGCCTTTTTCGACCAGATCCCCGCGCGAGAGCGCACCCCTTTCTCTTTACTTGAAGGAGAGCACACTATGAACCTGAGCATCTGCGGTCGTCATCTCGACGTCACCCCGGCAATCCGGGAATATGTCATGAACAAACTGGCGCGAGTGCTGCGGCATTTCGATCACGTGATCGACACCCAGGTCATGCTCTCGGTTGAGCCCCTGCGGCATAAAGCCGAAATCACCATGCGACTGCGCGGCAAGGATATCCATTGCGAAGCCGTGGATGAAAACCTTTACGCAGCCATCGATCTGCTGGCCGACAAAGTCGACCGCCAGGTCCTCAAGCACAAAGACAAGGTGCAAAGCCATACGGCCGAGTCCGTGAAGCGACAAGCTGCTGCCGCCATGCAGCAAACCCAGTAGTCCCGCGCTTCATCCACCGCTCGAGCCTTTCACGCACCCGAGCTTGAATCCAGACCGCCTTTACGGGGTCCGCACGATCCCGATGTCCCGCACTTGCAGTCACTTTCCTGCCGGGGCATCGGCAATCTCCCCCACCTGCCTCTTCCCAACGCGGCGCTGAAGCGTCTATGCTTGCCGGTTCGTACAGGCAAGCGGCCGCAGCGTTTTTGCACTGCGGCATAACATCCTATAATGAGCCGCATGAATCATCTGTCGCGCATCCTTCCCGCCGGCAATGTCGTCCTCGACATGCAAGCCACCAGCAAGAAACGCGCATTCGAGCAGGCCGGGCTGCTCTTCGAAAATCAACATGGCCTGGCCAGAACCGTTGTGTTCGACAGCCTGTTCGCCCGCGAGCGCCTGGGCTCCACGGCCCTGGGCCAGGGCGTGGCGGTGCCACACGGCCGCGTGAAAGGCCTGGCCGAACCCATGGCGGCCTTCATTCGGCTGGCACAACCGGTGCCGTTCGATGCCCCCGACGGCCAGCCCGTCACGATACTCATGTGCCTGCTGGTGCCCGAAACCGCTACCCAGCAGCACCTGGACATCCTGGCCGAACTGGCTCAGCTCATGTCGAACAAGGCGCTGCGCGAGGCGCTGGGCACCGAAACCGACCCGGCCGAAGTCCTCCGGATGCTCACCACGGGCCAACGCTGACCCTTTTTCCGATCGCCGAGCCGCTGCCATGCTTACAGTGCAGGAACTGGTCGACGACAACGCCGACAACATCCCCTTCACCTGGATCGCGGGCCAGGGCGCGGCAGAACGCGCCATCCGCGACGACGGCATGTCGGCCGCCGACCTGATCGGCCACCTGAATCTGATCCACCCTTCGCGCATACAGGTATTTGGCCAGGAAGAACTGGCCTATTACAGCCGTTTCGACCTGCGCCGCCGCGTGCACCACATGGACGAGCTGCTGATCGGCGGCGTACCGGCCATCCTGCTGGCCGACGGCCTGACCCCGCCCCAAGACCTCATCGACCAGTGCGAGCAGCACCAGGTGCCGCTGCTGTCCACGCCCGTCGCGGCGGCCCAGCTGATCGACCTGCTGCGTATTTACCTGGGCAAGAAACTCGCACCCACCACCACCGTTCACGGTGTGTTCATGGACGTCCTGGGCGTGGGCGTGCTCATCACCGGCGAATCCGGCCTGGGCAAGAGCGAGCTCGCACTTGAACTGATTTCCCGCGGCCACGGCCTGGTCGCCGATGACGCCGTCGAGTTTTCGCGCATCGCGCCCGGCATGATCGAAGGGCATTGTCCGCCGCTGCTGCAGAACATGCTTGAAGTGCGCGGCCTGGGCCTGCTCGATATCCGCACCATTTTCGGCGAAACCTCGGTACGCCGAAAAATGCGGCTCAAGCTCATCGTCCACCTGGTGCGCTCCACTGCGCAAGACAAATTCGAGCGCCTGCCCCTGCAAGACATCACGCAGGACATGCTGGGCATGCCGGTGCGCAAGGTCATGCTGCAGGTGGCGGCGGGACGCAACCTGGCCGTGTTGGTCGAAGCCGCGGTGCGCAACACCATCTTGAAGCTGCGAGGCATCGACACGCTGGGTGAATTCATGGAACGCCAGGCGATGGCGATCTTGCAAAGCAGCAAGTAGGCGCCGCGCCCCCGCCCGCCTCATGGCAGCCACTCGTTACCAGGCCCTGGCCGACGATATTGCGCGCGCCATCCGCGAAGGTCTGCTGCGGGCAGGCGACAAACTGCCCTCGGTACGCGAAACCTGCGCCACCCGCGGCGTCAGCCCCTCTACCGTATTCCAGGCGTATTACCTGCTCGAAGCCCGCGGCCTGGTCCAGGCGCGGCCCCGCTCGGGCTATTACGTTCGGGCCTTGCCCCACAGCCGCCCGCCCGAGCCCGACACCTCGCAGCCGCACGGGGGTTCGACTTCGCTGGCCATCAGCGAACGTATCTTCGACATCCTGGGCTCGGTACGGGACCGCAAGGTCGTACCGCTGGGCTCCGCCTTTCCCGCACCGTCGCTGTTTCCCTTGGAACGCCTGGGCCAGTCCATGGCCACCTACGTGCGCCATCTCGATCCGCACGACACGGTGGAAGGCCTGTCGCCAGGCTACCCTCAGCTGCGCAGGCAGATCGCCCTGCGCTACCGCGCCGCAGGGGTTCCGGTCACGCCCGACGACATCGTCGTCACCACCGGCGCGCTCGAGGCGCTGAACCTCTGCCTGCAGGTCACGACGCGGCCGGGCGACGCGGTCATCGTGGAATCGCCCACCTTCTACGGGGCGCTGCAAGCACTGGAGCAGCGCGGCCTGCAGGCCGTCGAAGTGCCCACCCACCCGCGGCGGGGCATCGACCTGAATGCCCTGGAATCCGCCATTGCGCGGCACTCGCCCAAAGCCTGCTGGCTGATGACCCAATTCCAGAACCCCTTGGGCAGCCTGATGTCACAGGACGACAAGCGCGACCTCGTGGCCCTGCTCGCGCGGCACCAGATTCCGCTCATTGAAGACGACGTCTATGCCGAACTCTACTTCGGCGATACCCGCCCCTTGCCCGCCAAGGCATACGACGCGCAGGGGCTGGTACTGCACTGCAGTTCGTTCTCGAAATGCCTGGCTCCGGGCTATAGAATCGGCTGGGCCACGGCCGGGCGGTATTCACGCGCAGTGCATCGGCTGAAGCTGGCCACCACGCTGTCGGCCTCCGGGCCGGCCCAGGGAGCTCTGGCGCAATATCTCGAGCGGGGCGGCTATGACCGCCACCTGCGCGGCCTGCGGGGCACCCTGGCCGCCCAGCAAGAGCGCATGCTGGACGCCGTGGCGCGCTATTTTCCCGCGGGCACGCGGGTCACGCGGCCACAGGGGGGGTTCTTCGTGTGGGTCGAAATGCCGCGGCATGCCGATGCACTGGATCTGCATCGCCGCGCGCTGGCACAGGGCATCAGCGTCGCGCCCGGCCCCATCTTCTCGGCAAGCGGGCTGTTCGGTCATGCGCTGCGCCTGAACTACGGGCACCCCTGGGATGAACGCATGGAAGACGCGATGCGCGAGCTGGGTGCGCTCGCCGGCCGCCTTGGCGGCCGGCAGGCCCGCTAGTTGCGCGTGGTGGCGTCGCGCACGCGCTTGACGTCGAACGGTGTCACGGCGCCCGCCTCATTGCCCCAGCTGTTGCGTATGTAGGAGACCAGGGCCGCGATATCGCCGTCGGCCAGCATGGGCCCGAATGGCGGCATGCCGTGGGGCCGCGGATTGGCAGCCGTCGCGGGCGCATACCCTCCATTGACCACCATGCGAATGGCATTGACAGACGACGGGGCCGTGACGGTGGGGTTGCCGGCCAGCGCCGGCCAGGCGGTACCACTGCCCTGCCCCTGGTCCTGGTGGCAGGCCGCGCAATGCTGCTGATACAAGCGGCCGCCATGATCCATCAGCGCGGCGCTGGGAGCCGCCACGCGAGCCGTACTTGCCGCAGGCGCGGGCAGCGACTTCAGATAGGCGCCAATGGCCAGCGCATCGGCGTCGGTCAGGTATTGCGAACTGCCCAGCACGACCTCGGCCATGGGGCCGCTGGCAGTGGAATGCCGCGCCATGCCGGTCTGCAGCAGTTGCGCAATGTCCTGGGCGCTCCAGCGGCCCAGGCCGGTGGCCTCGTCATTGTGGAGCGGCGGCGCGTACCAATCCAGCCCGCCGATCACGCCCCCGGACAGGCCATCGCTGGCACGCGTGGCCCCCAGACTGTTGCGCGGCGCGTGACAGGCGGCGCAATGGCCCAGGCCTTCCACCAGATAGCGTCCGCGGTTCCAGGGCACGTCTTCGCCAGGATCGGATTCCAGCACCCCAGGGCGGAAATACAGCGCGCGCCAGAAGGCAAGCAGTCCGCGCTGGTCATACGGGAACGCCAGATCGTGGGGCCGGCTGGCCTGCTCTACCGGCTCGACCGTCTGCAGATAGGCAAACAATGCGTCGGAATCCGCCCGCGACATGCGCGTGTATTCGGTGTACGGGAATGCCGGATACAGCAGTTCGCCGTCTTTGGATTTGCCCTGATGCAACGCGCGCCAGAAGTCGTCGGCCGTCCAGCCGCCAATGCCGGTGCTCGCATGGGGCGTGATGTTCGGCCCATACAGCGTGCCGAACGGAGTGGGTATGGGAGTGCCGCCGGCATAGGGCTTGCCGCCTTGCGCGGTATGGCAGGCCATGCAGTTGCCCAGCCGGGCCAGGTACCGGCCTTGTTCGATCTGGCGTCCGGCCTCGGCGGGCCCGGCCGTCGGGCCCGTGGAGGTGTCTTCGCGCGTGCCCATCCAGTAGAGGACGGCCATCACCGCCAGGCCGGCCAGCAGTATGGCCAGCAAAGAATATTTGATGATGCGTTTCATGCCGGTCTTCTAGTGTTTCGACTGACTGCCGCATTCCGCGGCCAGCGGCGCCGACCCGGCCGGATCAGGCACGTAGGGCTCGACCACGGGCTGCGCGGCCAGCCAGGCGGACAGGGCTCCGATATCTTGCGGCGTGAGCTTGTTCGCCACGTCTGCCATGCAGTCCGGTTCGGCGGCACGCCGCAGTCCGTTCTTCCAGCTGCCGATCTGCGCGCCGATATAGTCGCGCGGCAGGCCCAGCAGGCCCGGAATGGCGGGCGCCAGGCCGTTCAGCGCCGCGCCATGGCAGGCGGCACAGGCCGGCAGGCCGCGCGCGGCATCGCCCTGCATGGCCAGCGCGCGGCCGAGTTGCAGCATATCCGCCGTGCCCGAAGGGCGGGCCGGGGCGGGGTACGGCACGTGCTGATCGGCAAAATAGGCCGCCATCTCGCGCAGGTAGTCGTCGGGCAGCCCCACCAGCAGGTGCGTCATGGGCCGATACTGACGCAGGCCATCGCGAAAATTCAGCAGCTGGTGGTACAGGTAATCGGCAGGCTTGCCGGCCAGGCGCGGATAGTACCCATCGGCGCCTGCCTTGCCTTGGGCGCCATGGCAGGCCGTACAGGCCGCCACACGCGCCTGCATCGTACCGGGCTGCAGCGCGGGCTCATCCTGCGCCCATCCCGGCGCGAGCGGAGCCGCCAGCGTACAGGCCGCGGCGGCCATGGCGGCAAGGGTGCGGCGCCAGGACCCATTCGGATAACAGGGGGAAAAAACGGACATCAGTCAGCAATTACGTGGGCAATTGGGAGGCCCGAAGGCCCCGGCAACCCCAGAGTACGCCAGCGCGGCCTGGGGGTATAGGATCAGTCTTACAGTTTACGGCCATATCAGATGGCAAACCGCCGGCAACCCGTCGGCAAAATCATGCAACAATCAAAGCCATGCTAAGTGTTGTCCTCATCACCGGAATATCCGGCTCAGGTAAGTCGGTGGCGCTGCGCATGCTCGAAGATGCCAGCTATACCTGCATTGACAACCTGCCCGTGCGCTTCCTTACCGAATTTGTCGCGGGCGCACGCGACGATGGCCTCGAAAGGGTTGCCATTGCCATTGACGTCCGCTCGCCCGGCGAGCTGGCGGAACTGCCCGGCGTCATCACCGCCATGCGGGCCATGGGCACCTCGCTGCGCGTCATCTTTCTCGACGCCAATACGCACACGCTGGCGCAGCGCTATTCCGAGTCCCGCCGCCGCCACCCCCTGACCGACCGCCTGACACGCGGCGGGCAGGCTCCGTCGCTGCTAGACTGCATTTCGCTCGAGCGCGACCTGCTGGCGCCGCTGCGCGAACAAGAACACGTCATCGATACGTCCGACCTGACCCCCGGGCAGTTGCGGGCCTGGATTCGCGACCTGGTGCAGGCCGACCGGCCGCCGCTGGTGCTGACCTTCGAGTCATTCGCGTACAAGCGCGGGGTGCCCAGCGATGCCGACCTGGTGTTCGACGTGCGCTGCCTGCCCAACCCGTATTACGACCGCAACCTGCGTCCCCTGACCGGCCGCGACGAGCCGGTGGCCGCGTGGCTGGCCAGCTTCGAGATCGTGACCCGCATGATCGACGACATCGCCGGATACCTCCAGCGCTGGCTGCCGCAATATACGCAGGACACGCGCAACTATCTCACCGTGGCCATTGGTTGCACGGGCGGGCAGCATCGCTCGGTCTACGTGGTGGAACAGCTCGCCCAGCGCTTTGCCGACCACGACCCATTGCTGGTGCGGCACCGCACGCAGTTGCCCGAGGACTCGCCATGAAGCCTTGTCGCGTCTTCCTGGCGCCGATACTGGTGGGCCTGGCAGTGGTCATTGCAGGCTGTTCGTCCTCGGGCACTCGAAAGGCTGGCGGCTACTACCAGGACGACGGACCGGGCGCCCATCCGCCGTCCGACCTGGACAACATCCCGGACGCCGTCCCGCGCCTCGAGCCACTGGCCAGCGGCGCAAACCGGCCGTACTCGGTATTTGGCAAGCGCTACGTGCCGGTGGCCGATGAAGACCACGCATACAAGCAGCGCGGCCTCGCCTCGTGGTACGGCAAGAAATTCCATGGCAAGCGCACTTCGATCGGCGAAGTCTATGACATGTATGCCATGACCGCGGCCCATCCCACGATGCCCTTGCCCAGCTACGCGCGCGTCACCAGTTCCATCAATGGCCGAACGGTCGTCGTGCGGGTCAACGACCGCGGCCCGTTCCACAGCGACCGCATCATGGACCTTTCCTATGCTGCCGCCCATAAGCTGGGAATCATCGGGCCCGGCAGTGGCGAAGTGCTGGTGGAACGAATCATGCCGGCCGAGATCCGCCTGGCGCAGGCTCAGGGCCACGGGGCGCAGACCACGGCCCAGGCGGCATCGCTGGCCGCCGTGAGCGCCGCCCCCCTGTCCGCCACGGAAATAACGGTCACCGAGCTTGCCCCGGTGCCGGCCGCGCCCGCAGCCACCGCCGCAGACGGCGTATACCTGCAGATCGGCGCATTCAGCCAGCCGGCCAACGCCCACAGCCTGATGCAGCGGGTCAACACCCAGTTGGATGCCGGCGCCGGCACGCCGCCCGCGATAGTGCAGCGGGCCGGCGGCCTGTACCGGGTACGCATCGGCCCCTACGGCGATCGCGATACCGCGCTGGGCGCGGCGCGACAGGTCGCCGACCGCACCGGCATATTGCCCAGCCTGGCCACCTACTGAACCGCGCGGCGGTCTGCGGCGGCCCGGGCTACCACGGCAGTACGGCCTGGCCGCCGGACACGCGGCGCGTGCGGGCGCCTTGGCCGAGATAACGATGTCCTTCGTGCGCCAGCAGGAACTGCTTGCGCGCCAACCCACCGCCAAAGCCCGTCAGGGACGTATCGCGGCCGACCACGCGATGGCAGGGTATGAAAATAGAAATGGGGTTGCGTCCGATCGCCTGGGCGGCCGCGCGCACCGCCTGGGGCCTGCCGATGGACAAGGCCAGGTCGCCGTAGCTGCAGGTGGCGCCAAACGGCAATTCGAGCAGCGCCCGCCACACCGCCTGCTGGAATGAAGTGCCTTGCGGATCGAGCGCCACCTGGAAGCACTGTTGCCGGCCGGCGAACCATTCGGCCAGTTCGTGGCGCCCCTGCCGCAGCACCGGGTGGGTGGGCGCCAGGCGCCAGGCGGCCGAGGGCGGGGGAATATCCCATTGGTCGAGAAACCAGGCGCCACGCAGCGCCGTGTCGCTGGCGGCCAGGCGCATGCCGCCCAGCGGCGTATCGATATCCACGTAGGCCATTATCTGGCCGGCGCCCATAGGCTTCACGAGCTTTCCTTGCGAGCCAGCGCCATGGCGTAGAGGGCGTCGCGGGGTTGCCCGGTAACCTTGGCGGCCACCCGCGCGGCGTCTCGCACCGACAGGGTTTCAAGCAGCGCATCGAGCAGCACGCCAGTGGCCGGATCATCGGGCCCGGTGTCATCAACAGCCTCGGCGGCGTGCACGATCAGGACGAATTCGCCCTGGGCCCGATGCGAATCGGCGGACAGCCACGACGCCGCATCGGACAAGGGCAGGGTCGCGATCTGCTCGAACCGCTTGGTCAGCTCGCGCGCGATCGTCAGGTTTCGGTCGGGGCCGCACACCTCGAGGAGATCTGTCAGGCAGCCCGCCAGGCGGTGCGGCGACTCGAAAAACACGACCGGCGCGCGCAAATCGCACCATGATCGCAACCATCGCTGGCGCGCCACCGACTTGGCCGGCGCGAACCCGGCGAAAGCATAGGCGGGGTTTTCATCAGAGGTGACGCCGCTGCCCATCAGGGCGGTAATGACTGCGCTCGGCCCGGGCACCGGCACCACGGCGAAGCCTGCGTCCCGCACCGCGCGCACGACCCGCGCACCCGGATCGCTGACGGCGGGAGCACCGGCGTCGGACACCAGCGCCACGCGCTGGCCTCGTGCCAGCCGCTGGCAGATGTCCTGGGCGGCCGCCGCTTCGTTATGGCGGTGCGCCGCCATCAGCGGGGTGGAGATGCCCCAGGCTTCGAGCAGACTGCGGCTGGACCGCGTGTCTTCCGCGGCGATCACATCGGCGCGCGACAACGCCTGCCAGGCGCGCAGGCCCAGGTCGCCCAGGTTGCCGATGGGCGTGGCCACCACGTACAGCGCAGACTCGGGCCAATGCTGGCCGGCCACGCGCTCGGCCATTCGGTTCCATGCATCGCCGGCAAGGGCGGGCGGGACATTCAGATTCATAGTGAGCTGGCGGCCAGGCGGCAAATTGTGCCAGTGTAGCCGCCCACGCCTTCGAAGATCACCCCATGTCCGACCCCTTTTCGGAAATTGCCTATGCGCGCGCGCGACAGGCCCAGCAGCGCCTGCTGCGGCGCCGCCGCGCCGCGGCCCGGCGCGCCGTCCGCACATCCGCGCCGGCGGCCGACGCACCCCGCGCTTCCCCCACTCAGCGCCACGGCCACGCGCGCGAAACCCAGGCGCTGCAGATGCTGGCGGCGGCCGGACTGATCCCCCTGGCGCGCAACGTGCATTGCAAGGCCGGTGAGGTGGACCTCGTCATGCGTGACGCGGACGCCCTGGTGTTTGTCGAGGTGCGCGCGCGGAGCAGCCCGCGCTACGGTGGCGCGGCGGCCAGTGTCGGACCGGCCAAGCGCGCCCGCCTGGGCCGTTGCGCCGCGCTGCTCCTGCCCGAATTGGCGCAGCGCCACTGGGGCGGCCTCACGCCTGCCGTACGCTTCGATGTGGTGGCTTTCGAGGCCGGCGTGGCCCGCTGGATCCCGGCCGCCTTCACCCTGTAGGCCGCCGGCACCATGAGATAATGCGCGCCATGGATATGACCTCTCGCATGACGTCGCATTTTCGCGATGCCATGGCCGCCTGCGAACAAAGCATGCACGCCCTGTCGGCCCCCTTGGCCACGGCAGTCGACGTGGTGTTCGCGGCCCTGGCCAACAATGGCAAGATTCTGGCGTGCGGCAACGGCGGATCGGCCGCCGACGCCCAGCATTTCATCGCCGAACTGGTGGGCCGGTTCGAGCGAGAACGGCTGCCCCTCGCGGGTATCGCCCTCAACACCGACACGGCCATCCTCAGCGCGGTTGGCAACGACTACGGTTTCGAAGAGATCTACGAACGGCAGGTCAGCGCGCTGGGCCAGCCGGGCGACGTGCTGGTGGCCATTTCCACCAGCGGCAATTCCGCCAACGTCATCCGGGCCATGCAGGCCGCGCACGAACGCGAAATGTCCGTCATTGCGCTCACCGGCAAGGGCGGCGGGGTGATCAGTGAACTATTGACCGCCCATGACGTCCATTTATGTGTACCCAACGACCGCACCATGCGCATCCAGGAAGTCCACGGCCTGATGCTGCATGCCCTGTGCGACGGTATTGATGCTCTACTCCTAGGAGACCCCGAATGATGCCCGACGCCAAGACGGTGGCCCGCCCACTGCTGCTGGCCGCCCTGCTCGGCACCACGGCCCTGACCCTGTCGGCGTGCGCGCCGCTGGTCGTCGGAGGCGCCGCCGCCACGACCGCCGTTGTCATTACCGACCGACGCACGTCGGGCGCGCAGCTCGAAGACCAGAACATCGCCTTCAAGGCCGAATACCAGATCCGCCAAAGGCTGGGCGACGCGGCCCGCGTGAACGCCGTGTCGTACAACGGGGTGGTGCTGCTGACCGGCGACGTGCCGTCGGACGCCGCCAAGGCGCAGGCCACATCGATCGCGCAGGGCGTCGAACACGTCAAATCGGTGGTCAACCAGTTGAACGTGGGTCCGGCGGCCTCGTTCGGCACGCGGTCCAACGACACCTGGCTGACTTCCAAGGTCAAGACCGCGCTGCTCAACACCAAGTACGTGCCGTCGGCCACCATCGTGGTCACCACCGACCGCAGCGTGGTATACCTGATGGGCATGGTCACCGAAGCCGAGGGCAACTATGCCGCGACGGCCGCCTCTGAGGTGGGCGGCGTGGCCAAGGTAGTCAAGCTGTTCCAGACCATCAGCCGCGAAGAAGCGCTACGGCTCTCGGGCGCCACCGCCGAACCCGCCACGGTGCAGTCGACCGGCGGCTCCGCCCAGCCGCAGGCCGCGCCCATCGAGTCCGGCGCAGGCGGCCAGGTCGACGGCGTACAAGTCATGCCCATCAAATAATGAAACAATGAAAAAGCTCATTCTTTCCCTGGCCGTCCTGGTGGCGGTCGGCATCGGCGCCTGGTTCGTCTGGCGCCCCGCCGCGCCGGCCCCCGACGTGGCCTTCACCACCATCGAAGGCAAGACCTTCAGCATGCACGACCTGCGCGGCAAGGTCGTGTTGGTGAAGTTCTGGGCCACCAGCTGCGTCACCTGCGTCAAACAGATGCCGGGCAACATCGAAACCTACGCAGAGTACGCGCCCAAAGGCTACGAGACGGTCGCCGTCGCCATGAACTACGACCCGCCCAATTACGTGCTCAATTTCGCGGAAACCCGCAAGCTGCCCTTTCCCGTGGCGCTCGACGTCAACGGCGACATCGCTCGCGCATTCGGCGACGTGAGGCTCACGCCCACGGCGTTCCTGATCGACAAGCAAGGCCGCATCGTCAAGCGCTACCTGGGCGAATACGACTACGCCGAGTTCCACGCCGCCATCGAAAAGGCCCTGGCGGCGGGCTAGTGCCCGCGGCCGCGTGACGGCGGCCGCCTCTATTGCGTGCTTGCCAGGCGCCCATGCCCCCTACCTTCAACTTCAAACTGCTGTCCGCCTTCGTGGCCGTCGCCGAGCACGGCAGTTTTCGCAAGGCCGCCGAGCACGCCTTTGTTTCGCTGCCGGCCATCAGCATGCAGGTCAAGCAGCTCGAGACTCAGCTGGGGGTCGCGCTGTTCCAGCGCACCACGCGCCACGTCTCACTGACGCCTGAAGGCGAAGACCTGCTGATCAGCGCACGCAAAGCCATGGCCGAGCTCGACAGCGGCCTGACCCGCATCCGGCAGGCCGCCAATGCCCAGCACGGCAACCTGGCGTTCGCCTGCGTTCCCACGGTGGCCGGCACGCGCCTGCCGGCGCTGCTCACCGCCTATGCGCGCCAGTATCCGGGCATCGCCGTGCGCGTGCGCGAACTTTCCCACCACGACCTGCTTGAAGCAGTACGCCGGCGGGAAGTCGACTTCGGCATCGGCCCGGTGGAAGAAACCCGGTCTGAACTGGAATTCCATCCACTCTTCGTCGACGAGTATTGCGCACTGCTGCCGCGCGGCTACCGCGACAACGGACGCAAGACCATCTCGCTGCGCGAGCTGTCACGTTTGCGCCTGCTCACGCTGGCGCCCAATTCGCTGTTCCGCAGCCACCTGGAAGGTGCCCTGCACGACAATGGCATCCAGGCCGATCTGAGCTACGAATTCACGCACGTCAGCACCTTGATAGCCATGGTCGACGCCGGACTCGGGGCCGGCATTCTGCCGCGCATTGCCGTGCCTCGCGGCACCACGCTGAGCACGGTGCGCATCGCCCGGCCCGCCCTCCAGAGAACCATCGCGGTGGTCACCATCAGGGGCTACAGGCTTTCGGCGCCGGCGGCGAGGCTGGTCGACATGCTGCGGGCCGCGCAACGATAGCCCCCATGCCCGCGGCAGACGAGCCGGGCGCGACTCCAAGGACACCCGGCCCGTCTTGCGCCCGACAGCCCCGCTACGGCCATTCCTAAATTTTTCTTAATAATCGCTAAGATTATTTGATTTGTTTCGCAGCGTCGCGCGACATACCATTCCCTGCATGGCAAGAACCCACGTATCTTGCGTGAAAAGTGAGCACAATGAAAATTCGCAAAATCGCCGGCGCTCTGGGCGCCGAATTATCCGATCTGGATCTGGCCGCCGGCCTCACCGCCGCGCAGGCCGCCGAGGTGCGACAGGCCCTGCTTGACCACCTGGTGATCTTCATCAAGAACCAGAAACTCAACTCGGCCCAATACCTGGCCTTCGCGCAGGCCATGGGCCAGCCGGTGGAATACCCGTTCGTGCGAGGGCTGGAAGGCTACCCCACCATCATCGAGGTGAAGAAGCTCGAACACGAAACACTGAACTTTGGCGGCATCTGGCATTCGGACACCACCTATCTGCAAGAGCCGCCCATGGGCTCGATGCTGCTATCACGCGAAATCCCGCCCTACGGCGGCGATACGATGTTCGCCAACCAATACCTGGCTTACGAGGCCTTGTCCGACACCATGCGGAGCCTGCTCGACGGGCTGGTGGGCATCAGCAGCTCGGCGCAGGCCGATGTGTCCAAGACACGCGAAGACCGCATACGCACCGACGGCCGGGAGGCGGCGCCTAAAGAATACGTGGCCGAGCATCCGGTGGTGCGCACCCATCCCGAAACCGGCCGCAAGGCCCTTTACGTGAATGTGGCCCATACCGTGGGTATCAAGGGCATGCGGCGCGAAGAGTCGGCGCCCTTGCTGCAGTTCCTTTTCAACCATCAGGTAAAGCCGGAATTCACCTGCCGCTTCGTCTGGGAGCCGGACACCATTGCGTTCTGGGACAACCGCTGCACGCAGCACAATCCGGTGAATGATTACCACGGGCATCGGCGGATCATGCACCGCATCACCCTGCAGGGCGACCGGCCCGCCTGAACCCGCCGGCCTTCAGCTCATGCGCGGCGGCCCGCGCTCGCCGGGGGTTTGAGCCCGGCGGCTCGGCCGGCCATCGGCCGACCGGCGACGTGCGGTCCGGGCCTGGCTCGGCGCCGAGGGGCGAGCCAGGCCCGCCATGACCCGGGCACCCCGGCAGGGGCTTCAGAACGCCGGTACCACGGCGCCCTTGTACTTTTCCTGGATGAACGCTTTCACCTCGGGCGATTGCAGGGCTCCGACCAGCTTCTTCACGGCCGGGGCGTTCTGGTTGTCGGGGCGTGCCGCCACCAGGTTGGCATATGGCGAATCGGCGCCTTCGATGAACAACGCGTCCTGGGTGGGCACCAGGCCCGCTTCGAGGGCGTAGTTGGTATTGATCAGGGCCAGCGCGACGTCATCGAGCGCGCGGGGCAGCATCGCGGCCTCGAGTTCACGGAACTTCAGCTTCTTCGGGTTCTCGACGATATCGAGCGGCGTGGCCACGATGTTGGCGGGATCCTTCAGCTTGATCACACCCTGCTTCTGCAACAGCAACAGGGCACGGCCGCTGTTGGACGGGTCGTTCGGAATGGCGATGGTGGCGCCCTCGGGCAGTTCGGCCACCGACTTCAGCTTGCGCGAATACCCGCCGAACGGCTCGACATGCACCAGGCCGACCGCCACCAGCTTGGTGCCGCGGTCTTTGTTGAAGGTATCCAGATAGGGCTGATGCTGGAAGAAATTGGCGTCGAGCTCTTTGTCGGCCAGCTGCAGGTTCGGCTGTACGTAGTCGCTGAACACCTTGATGTCGAGTTCCACGCCTTCTTTGGCCAGCGCCGGCTTGACCACTTCCAGGATCTCGGCGTGGGGCACCTGGGTGGCTCCGACGATGAGTTTTTCGGCGTGGGCGGCGCCAGCCAGGAAGAAGGCGGAGGCCGCCAGGGCCGTCCGGGCAAGGAGAAAACGCATAGGTAACCTCGTGGGGGGTGGGACAGGGTGGCCGCGCGGCCGGATAGGCGGCGGCCGTTGCAAAATCGCCCCCAATTTACCTGAATGGCGGTTATTTGTCGGGCATATCATCATGGGTTCCGGCTATAAGTAATTGGGCGGGACTACAATCTGCCGTATGCTTGCCCTGGCAGCGCCGAGCCCGCGCCGGCGCAGGCATTTTCCTTTTTCCATTCTTAGCCGAGCTCTTGTTGCCATGACCGACACCCCCGACCCTGCCGCCGTTTCGTCGCCCGCCATCAAAGCGGCCGTTCTCTCGGAAGCACTGCCGTACATTCGACGATTCCATGGCAAGACCATCGTGGTGAAGTACGGCGGCAACGCCATGACCGAAGAGCGCCTGCAGCGCAGCTTCGCGCACGACGTGGTGCTGCTCAAGCTGGTAGGCCTGAATCCGGTGGTCGTGCACGGCGGCGGTCCTCAGATCGACGACGCCCTGCGGCGCATCGGCAAGCAGGGCACCTTCGTCCAAGGCATGCGCGTCACCGACGCCGAAACCATGGAAGTGGTTGAATGGGTGCTGGGCGGCCAGGTGCAGCAAGACATCGTCATGATGATCAACGAGGTTGGCGGCAAGGCCGTGGGCCTGACCGGCAAAGACGGCATGCTGATCCAGGCGCGCAAGAAGCTGATGGCGAATAAAGACAACCCCGACGAACCGCTCGACATCGGCTTCGTGGGCGACATCACGCAGGTCGAGCCCGCCGTGGTCAAGGCGCTTCAAGACGATCAGTTCATTCCCGTGATCTCGCCCATCGGCTATGGCGAAGACGGCACCGCCTACAACATCAATGCCGACGTCGTGGCGGGCAAGATGGCCGAAGTGCTGGGCGCCGAAAAACTGCTGATGATGACCAACACTCCGGGCGTGCTCGACAAGAGCGGCAAGCTGCTGCGCAGCCTGTCGGCCCAGACCATAGACGAACTGTTCGCGGATGGCACCATTTCGGGCGGCATGCTGCCCAAGATTTCGTCGTCGCTCGACGCGGCCAAGAACGGCGTGAACTCGGTGCATATCGTCGATGGCCGCGTGCCCCACTGCCTGCTGCTGGAAATTCTTACCGACCAGGGCGTCGGGACGATGATCAGTTCCCATTGATGCAGGTGCATCGACACCTGCTGCGGCCGACTGCGCGCCTGCGCCGTTCGCGCCGCGCGGATACGGGGACATCCGAAAAGCTGTGGCTGTTCGACCTGGACAACACGCTGCACGACACCTCGCACGCCATTTTTCCGCTCATCGACCAGGGCATGACGGCCGCGGTGGCCGAGGCTCTCGATGTGGACATCGATACCGCCAACCAGTTGCGGGCCAAGTACTGGCGCCGCTATGGCGCCACCGTCATCGGCCTGGTGCGCCACCATGGCGTGGACGCCCATGCCTTTCTGCGGCGCAGCCATGATTTCGACGTCAATCCGCTGGTTCGCGCCGAAACTGCGCTCGCGGTCAAGCTGCGGCGGCTGCCCGGGCGCAAGGTATTGCTGACCAACGCGCCCTTCGACTATGCGCGTGCCGTACTGCGGCGCCTGGGCATTCTTCGCCACTTCGAAAGCATATGGGCCATCGAACACATGCGCCTGCATGGCGAATTCCGCCCCAAGCCGTCGCCGGCGCTGCTGCGCTACGTGCTGGCACGCGAGGGGGTGCCGGCGGCGCGCGCAGTGCTCGTCGAAGACACACTGAAGAACTTGCGCGGCGCGCGGCGTGTCGGGGTGCGTACGGTGCATGTCTACCACCCCGGCACACCGTTTGCCGGCGCGGCCTGCCACCGGCCGGGCTATGTCGACTTGCGGGTAAACTCGGTAAGCGACTTGCTGCTGCGACGCCGCCCGTTGCGCGGTTGCTAGCGGCCCACCCTCATCCATCGATAGTTGGCCATGGCGAGTAAACCCGGCGAACGCAAGAACCAGATCCTGCAAACCCTGGCTGAAATGCTGGAGCAGCCACACGCCGCGCGCATCACCACGGCGGCGCTGGCCGCGCGCATGCAGGTGTCCGAGGCGGCCCTGTATCGCCACTTCGCCAGCAAGGCGCAGATGTTCGAGGGCCTGATCGAGTTCATCGAAGTCAGCCTGTTCACGCTGGTAAACCAGATTGCCTCGGCCGAACCGCTGGGCCTGGGCCAGGCGCGCAAAACGGTGTCGATGCTGCTGGCCTTCGCCGAGCGTAACAAGGGCATGACCCGCGTGCTGACGGGCGACGCGCTGGTCACCGAAGACAACCGCCTGCAAGAGCGCATCAATCACATCAACGACCGCATTGAAGCGTCGCTGAAACAGTCGCTGCGCATCGCGGTCAGCGACGGCGATCTGCCCCCCGATGCCAACATCGCCGCGCATGCCAGCCTGCTCACCCATCTGGTGCTGGGACGCTGGTTGCGGTACGCACAGAGCGGCTGGCGTGTTGCGCCTACCACGCATCTGGATGAGCACCTGAAGGTGCTGCTCTAGCCGCAGACGCCGGGCCGGCGCAACGGCACGCACGACGCAGCCGCGCACCCGCACATCGAGGAGCGCACCCGCGCAGCGCCGCCGCAATTCACCCCAGCACGACCACACCGTCCGCGGCGACCACGCCTTCGCCGGCACGTCTGACGAATAGTGGGTTGATCTCCGCCTCGAGCAGGCGGTCGCCCATCTGGTGCACCATAGCTGAGAAGTCGACGATGGCCGTCACCAGTGCATCGATATCGCGCATTGGTTGGCCGCGATAACCGTTCAACAATGGCCAGAGCCGCGCCTTCTTTACCAGTGCCGCTGCTTCCGAGCGATGCAGAGGACGGTCGGCGGGTTGCATCATCAGCACCGTATCATTGAAGAGCTCCGCCGTGATGCCACCTGACCCCAGCATGATGGCCGCACCCAGCGGGTCTCGCGCCAGACCGAGAATCAGTTCCTCACCGTCCTGCACCATTTCCTGCACGAGAAACTGCATGGGCTCCTCAGGCACACCGCCCACACGTGCCCGCATGTCGGTGAGGGCAGCGGCCACCGTGCTCTCGGTCAGATTCAAAACCACGCCGCCGATATCGCTCTTGTGCATGATTCTTTCGGAAAGCAACTTCAGCACGAGCGGCGCCTGCAGACGCTGCGCGGCGTGCTGAGCCTCGCCTGCGGTCGACACCGTCAACTCCCGCGTCACCGGGATGCCGAAGCGCGCAAACAAATCCTTGGACTGCGATTCGTTGAGCCGCCCCCCATAGGGAAGACTTGCGGCGGGTGCCACGGCCACGGCCGCGTGACTTGCCTCCTCGCGGGCAGCCGCCTGGCGCAGGGCGCTGAACGCCGACGCACACGCCTCGGGCGCCGAGTAGGCCGCGATACCCATGGTATTCAAGCTGTGCGCGATCTGCGGGGCGTGCGGGCTGACATAAGCCATGATGGGCTTGTCATTCAGACCCAGGCAATCCGAAATCGCCTCGGACATCAAGGTCGGCCTGGCCAGCGCCGACGAGCCGACGATAGTCACCAACGCGTCGTACGCGTCGCTCTTGAGCAGGGTGCGGATGATGCTGCGCAGCAGGGCGGGATCCAGGCCGGCGAGCGTCACGTCGATCGGGTTTCGATCCAGCGCAAACTGGTGGCCACCTTCAAGCGCCCTGAGCGCCTGCGCAGTGTCTGCATCAGGTGCATCGGTTTCGAAGCCGGACAGGCCAAGGCTATCGGCCACCAGCGTGCCCGCGCCGCCGGTTGAGGTCAGTATTGCGATGCGATTGCCGCGCAGCGTCCGCCCTGCGCTCAGCGCCACCGGCACATTCAGCAAGTCGGCGAAGTTCGTCACCCTGATAATTCCAACCTCGTCGAACAAGGCGTCGTACATGCGGTCCGAGCCTGCCATCGCCCCAGTATGCGACACCGCGGAACGCGCCCCCGCCTCAGACCGTCCAACCTTGAAAGCGACGATGGGCTTGCCGGCACGGCGCGCTTTCAGGCATACCTGCCGGAAGCGCTGCGGATCGCGCACGGTCTCCATGTACAGGGCAATGACCGAGGTCGCCGCGTCATCAATCAACGCCTCGACGAAGTCGCTCATTTGCAGGTCGACTTCGTTGCTGGTGCAGATCAGCTTTGAAAAGCCCACGCCCTGTGCTGCACCGCGCGAAAGCAATGAACCCAGGATGCCACCACTCTGAGAGACAAGCGCGATGTTGCCGGTCAGCAGTCCGTCGGCTTCGAGCGCACTACTGGCCGACAGCGTGATTCCATCGGTCAGGTTCACCAGGCCGATGGTGTTTGGCCCCAGTATTCGCATGTTGCCTGCGGCCTGCTGGAGGCGCCGCTGCCGCTCCAACCCCTCTGCGCCCAGCTCGGCGTATCCACTGGCCAGGACGATGGCGGCCGACGTCCCGACGCCGGACAGCGCTTGCACCGCTGCAATGGCCTTTTCTGCGCCCAGCATCACGATCGCGACATCGGGTGTCTCGGGCAACGCGCTCACACTGGGGTAACAGGGCAGCCCCCCGACACTGGCGGCTGTTGGGTTGACGGGATAAATCTTGCCTCGGTATCCGTGCTTTGTTAAATAGGCAACCGGTCGACCTGAGGTCTTGGTCAGGTCGGCGGATGCTCCGATGACCGCGATGCTTTGCGGCGCCAGCAGGCGATGTATTGCGCTCATATCAAGATTTTCTTGGTGACTTATCCAGGAACGCGGCAATCGATTCCTGATGCTCGGTCGTGGTGTAGCAAATGGCCTGCGCCTGGCTGCCTAGGGCAAACGCGGCATCGGGGGTAAGTTCAAAGCTCTGGTCCAGAATCGATTTGGTCAAGGCCAGCGCTTTGGGCGACTGACGCACGAAGTCGCGTACAAACGCCTTGGCCTCGTTCAGCAGGGCATCAGGCTCGAAGACCTCCTCAGCGACACCGAGTCGTAACGCCTCACTGGCGTCGATGGTGCGGCCCGAGTAAAGCAGGCGCTTGGCCTGACTCATGCCCACGCGCCGGGGCAGAAAGTACAGACCGCCGCCATCGGGAATCAAGCCACGACGCAGATAGTTCCACGCGAACGTTGCCTTGGCGCTCGCCAGCACAAAGTCGCAGGCCAAGGCAAGGTCTGCACCAAGACCGGTAGCGGGGCCATTGACGGCAGCCACCACCGGCTTGGGCAGCGTGTGCACGCGCAGGATGGCTTTGTGGGTACGCTGCTGGCGACTCCAACCATTGAACGCCACATCGCCGGGCGCCGCTTTGGCGCGCTCTTGCATGGCGGCGATATCGCCACCGGCGCAAAACGCGGCCCCCGCCCCCGTCAGGATAACGGCTCTGACCGCACGGTCTTCGACGGTGTTCTCGAGCACTTCGGCCAGCGCTTCCCGCATGGTGTCGTTGAGCGCATTGCGCTTGTCCGGACGGTTCAGTGTCACCACGGCGATACCGTCTTCGATGCTCAGATCGATGTTTGCTTCATTAGCCATTTCGTCGTGCCCCGGATTATTTACTGATCGACCTTGATCTGCGCACTTTCAACGACGTCGGCCCACAGCTTGGTCGCAGCGGCAACGTAGTCACCCAGATCCTTGGGCGTGCCGGTATAGGTCGTCAAACCCTCTTGTTTGGCCCGACGCTGAAATGCTTCCGTCTGCACGGCTTCGTTGACTGCGGCATTGAGCTTTTCAATCACATCAGCCGGCGTACCCGCCGGGGCGAACAGGCCATACCAGCTCTCGGCGGCGTACTTCGGCAGACCGGATTCAGCAATGGTGGGCACCCCTGCAAACGCCGGCGAGCGCTCTTTGGACGTCACGGCAATCGCACGCAGCTGCCCGCTGTCAATGTACTGGGAAACCCCGGCCGCACCGAACAGCATATCGATCTGGCCCGCCAGCAGCGCCGTGGTCGCGGGGTTGCCGCCCTTGTAGGGCACGTGGATGAGATCGACGCCGGCTTCGTTCTGGAAGAACTCGGCCATCAAGTGCGCCGAAGTCCCCGTGCCGTAGGAACCAAATGTCAGTTCACCCGGTTTCGCCCTGGCCTGCGCGATGATGTCGTCGACCGTCTTGAACGGGCTGGCGCTGTTGACGAGCAGCACGTTGGGCGACGCCCCGATCAGGGCCACCGGCGCAAAGTCTTTCTCGGTCGAGAACGGCAGGTCTTTGTACAGGCCCGGATTCACCGCGTGGGCGAAGGTTGCCATCACCAGCGTATGCCCGTCGGGCTTCGCCTTGGCGACAAAGCCCGTACCGATCACGGTGCCCGCGCCCGGCTTGTTCAGCACCACCACGGGCGAGCCCAGGCTTTTGGACATGCTCTCGGCGATCGTGCGCGAGATGGTGTCGGTACCACCGCCCGGCGAGAAAGGAACGACGATTTCGATAGGTCGTTCGGGGAATGCGGCCTGGGCCGTTCCGGCGAAGGGCGTTGCCAAAAAGAGGGAACTGGCCAGTAAAAGTGCGTTGCGCTTCACATTTGTCTCCTTGGGTTGATTTCCTGCAGCCACCTAGCGCTGATTGCCCGGAAAGTATACGTAGCGCACGCGCCACATTCAGCCCACCAATTCCATTAGATGGAAATGTTAACTGCGGTTAAATAAGCGGTTTTAAGGGGACGAAATGAAAGGGAAAGCCACGCCGAATCGTTCGCTTGAACGCGGACTGCAGATTCTCAGAGCCTTTCGCCCCGGCACGGAATGGCTGGGCAATGGCGACCTCGCCGAGCGCACACAACTCCCGCGCGCCACTATCAGCCGGCTCACACAGAGCATGCTGAGCGACGGCATCCTGCGTTACCACCCCGATCGTCGCGCCTACGCGTTGGGTGCTTCCGTGCTGAGCATGGCATTCTCGATGCGATCGAGCAGCACCTTGCTACGGCATGCCGCCCCCCTGATGGAAGCGCTCGCACGCCGCGAACGCATCAACGTCGGCATGGCGTTCGCCGACGATCTCGAGATGGTTTACCTGGAGTCCATACGACTGAGTCGAGGGAAATCCATCCGTACGGTAATGCCTGGCCAGCGCATTCCGATGGAGCTCACGTCGCTCGGCCGCGCCTGGCTGTCAACGCGCACCGACGCAGAGCGAAGCAGTCAGTACCGCCGCTTCGCAGCCCGCCATCCGCGCCATTGGCCCCGCATCCGCGAGGAAATCACCGCTGCGATTCAGGATGTCTCCTTGCACGGCTATTGCGCAGCCTCCTGGCTGCCCGATGTCATCGCGCTGGCTTGTCCGCTGCAACTCGACGATGCGCAGACGTACGTACTGAATGTCAGCCTCACCAGCGAACTGCCCAGCCAAAAATTGGTGGCACGACTGCATGCGCCGCTGCTCGATCTGGCCGCCGAAATTCAGGCTTCGTGGGCGTCCGACAAGCGCTGATCACACCCGCCGAATCGGTCTTGAAAGTGCTCGATGGCCTCTGTTGCCAGGCAGCGCAATCAAACGTAGCATCAAAAAGATCAATTCAGGCGCTGCTCACCGCAGGCCCATCGCATTTACATTGCCAGGAGAATTTCGTGTCATCGTCGTCCCATCCAGACGCCTCAGCATCCAACCAGGCCGGCGTCAAGTTTCGCGGCGGCAACGCCCAGGCCGCACTGCAACGCATTGAGCATTCGCAGCGACACTGCACTCCATGGGCGGATATCGACGCGACATTCATTCAGTGCGCCTTTGAGCGGTTCGCCTCAGAGCCCGCGACGAACTCTCCCCTGCGTGGTCTGACATTCGGCGTCAAAGACAACATCGATGTCGCCGGCCTGCCGAGCACTTGCGGCTCCCCGATATACGAAGGCTTCATCCCATTCTTCGACGCCTCGTGCGTCTCGCTGTTGCGGGCGGCGGGTGCCATCCCCGTTGGTAAAACGATCACCACCGAGTTTGCCTACAAAAAAGAGCCCCTCACCACCAACCCCTGGAATACGAGCCACACTCCGGGCGGTTCTTCCAGCGGCTCGGCTGCGGCGGTGGCCTGTGGTGCGGTGGATTTTGCGCTGGGCACACAGACGGGCGGGTCGGTGACGCGGCCTGCTGCGTATTGCGGCGTACTGGGCCTCAAACCGACGCCTGGCCTGGTGCATCGGGCCGGACTCCGCCTGCTTTCGGATACGTTCGACACCATCGGCTGGTTCGCCCGGTCGATGGACATCATGCGAGAGGTTGCCAATGTGCTGTTGCCCTCTTCTGCCGCTGACGACCAGACCCCGACCGTACCAGCACTGCCACGCTCGCTGGCCGTCATCCGTGCGGAAAGCCTGTCGCCGCTCGAGACCGAAGCCGCGGCGGCGCTCTCGAGCGCTATCGAAAAGCTCAGACGGGCGGGCGTGCATGTCGTCGACGTTGATGCCAATGCGCTGATGCTGGAAATGAAGCAGTGCCATTGGACGATCATGGCTTATGAAATGGCGCGGGGCTTGCACGCCGAGTACCGGGCGTCACCGGACCGGCTCAGTCAGAAACTCACGGCCACGTTGGATATCGGCGACAGGATTGGGGGCGATGAATACCAGCGTGCGCGCCGTCGGACCGTCGAGGCGGCCACTGAGCTGGACGCTCGCCTGCAGGGTGCCGAGTGGATCTTGACACCCAGCGCACCAGGCGCGGCTCCGGCGGGCCTGACGCACACCGGCGAATCGATCTTCAACCGGGTCTGGTCGGCGCTAGGCTGGCCCGCGCTTCACATGCCTACCACCTATGATGCGAACGGGCTCCCGCTGGGCATGCAGCTGGTCGGGCGGGCTGACTCCGATCACGAGCTTCTGGCGGCAGCGGCAGCCATTCACCCGGTGATAGATGAACGTGCAGGGGTACTTATCGCCCCGCTGTAACCATCGAGAACTGCCGCGCCGGGGCTACGGCTGCTCGCCCCGGTGGCGCGATATGCTCATGAGTATTCCGCTTGCGATACCCATGGTGAACAGTGCCGTGCCGCCGTAGCTCATGAAGGGCAGCGGCACGCCCACCACAGGCAGGATGCCCGTCACCATGCCCACGTTGACGAACACATAGATGAAAACCATCATCGTCAGGGCGCCCGCCAGCAGGCGGCCAAACTGGGACGAAGCCCGCATGGCGATGGTCAGGCCGCGCGCGATGAGCAGCCCGTACAGCACCAGCATCGCCACCCCGCCGTACAGGCCGAACTCTTCGGCATACACCGCAAAGACGAAATCGGTGGTGCGCTCGGGAATGAAGTCCAGGTGGGTCTGCGTGCCCTGCATATAGCCCTTGCCGTACAGGCCGCCCGAGCCCACGGCGATCATCGACTGGATGGTATGGAATCCCTTGCCCAGCGGGTCGGAGCTGGGATTCAACAGCGTGCACACCCGCTGTTTCTGGTATTCGTGCAGAACGACCCAGTCGACTCCGGCCTGGCATAGCGAATCTTCGTAGTAGACGAGGGTGCCGAGGCCCACGACGCCGATCACCGTCAGGGGCACCAGCAGCTTGAAAGACAGACCGGCAAAGTAGATGACGAAGAAGCCTGCCCCGAACACCAGCAACGCGGTGCCCAGGTCGGGCTGCAACACGATCAGGCCGAACGGCGCCGCCAGCATGGCGGCCGCGGCCAGAAAATCGCGGATGCGCACTTCGCCCTCGTGCCGCTGGAAATACCAGGCCAGCATCAGCGGCACCGCGATTTTCATCATTTCGGAAGGCTGGATACGCGTGATGCCCAGATCGAGCCAGCGGGTCGCTCCCTTGCTGGTTTCGCCAAAGAACTCCACGCCCAGCAGCAGCACCACGCCGAGGGCGTAGAAAGGCAGGGCGAACCGCATCAGCATCTTCGGCGGCACGAGCGCGACGGCCCACATCGCACCGAAGGCGATCAGGAAATTGCGCGACTGGTCGGCGAAGCGCCAGTCGGTGCTGCCCACGGCCGAATGCATGACCGTGAGCCCCAGCGCCGCAAACAAGGCCAGAATCACGAGCAACGGCCAGTCGAAGGCAAGGAATATGCGTGCCAGCAGCGCGCCCAGTCGTTTCATGGCTTGTCTCCCGCCGACTCGAACAAATCGCTCAGGTCGGAAAGCGCCGGGGCCGTGGAAGGCGCGCGGCGCGCGGACTGCGGCGGGGCAGGTTCGATAGCGCGCGGCGCGGGCCTCGGACGCGGCGCCGGCGAGACGGGCTCGGCGCGCGGACGCGTGGCCTGCTCGGCCGCGGGCGCGCTGGCAGCCGGCGCTGCGTCGGATGCCGTGACCGCCGCCTCGTCGGCTGGCGCCTGTGCAGGCAGCATGGGGCCGCCCGGCGCGGTCTTGGCCAGCCAGAAGTCGAATACCTTGCGCGCCACCGGGGCGGCAACACTGGCGCCCCAGCCCGCGTTCTCGACGATCAGCGCCACGGCAATCCGGGGGTTTTCCAGCGGCGCAAAGCCCATGAACAGGGCGTGGTCGCGCAGGCGCTCGTCGAGCTCGCTGGCGCGATACTGGGCGCCGCGCAGGCTGAAGACCTGTGCCGTGCCGGTCTTGCCGGCGGCCTGGTAGGGCGTGCCGGCGAAGGCGCGGCGCGCGGTACCCGAGCGCACCACGTCAGCCATCGCTGCCTTGATGATGTCGATGTTCTGCTGCTTCAAAGGTATGGTGTATTCCGGGTCGGAGGGCGTGGGCCGGATCTCGCCCGTGCGCGTATCGCGCACGGCATGCACCAGGTGGGGCCGGCGGTAGGCGCCGTTGCTGGCCAGCGTAGAGGTGGCCTGCGCCAATTGCAGCAGCGTGAACGAGTTATAGCCCTGCCCGACGGCCACCGAGATCGTTTCGCCGGCGTACCAGCGCTGCCGCTCGCGGCCCTTGTAGGCCTTGCGCTTCCATTCCGTGGAAGGCAGCACGCCGGCTCGCTCGCCGTCGAGGTCGATGCCGGTGATCTGGCCGAAGCCGAATTGCTTGGAAAAATCGTGCAGGGCGTTCACCCCGATTTCGGGGCCAAGAGAATAGAAATACGTGTCCGACGACACCACGATGGCCCGGTGCATGTCGGTCATGCCGTAGGCCGCGCCCCCCGCGTTGCGAAAGCGCTGCCCACCGAATTCGTAGTAGCCGGGATCCGAAATGCGCTCGTTCGGCCCGCGCACTCCCAGCTGCAGCGCGGCCAGTGCCACGAACGGCTTGTACGTGGAGCCGATGGGATACGTGCCATACAGCGGCCGGTTGATCAGCGGGTGGTCGGGCGACTCGTTCAGCAGGCGCCAGTTTTCAACGTCGATGCCGTCGATGAACAGGTTCGGATCGAACGAGGGTTGGGACACAAAGGCCAGCACCTCGCCCGTCGTGGGATCGACCGCCACCAGGGCGCCCCGCTGGGTGCCGAAGGCTTCTTCGGCGATGCGCTGCAGGTCGAGGTCGATGGACAGCATGATGTCGGAACCCGGCACGGGGTCGGTACGGCGCAGGGTGCGCACCGGACGCCCGGTGGCCGTGACCTCGACCTCTTCCAGGCCGGTCTGGCCATGCAGCTGCTGTTCCCAGCTTTTCTCGATGCCCTTCTTGCCGATGACGTCGGTGCCCCGGTAGTTGCCCAGTCGCCCGGTGCTCTCGAGCTCTTCGAGGTCGCTGTCGGCGATACGCCCGATGTAGCCCACGACATGGGCGGCGGTGGCGCCTTGGGGATACTCGCGCACCCAGCGGGCACGCAGTTCCACGCCCGGGAACTCGTATGCATGCGCGGCAAACCAGGCGGCCTCGGTCTCGTTGAGGTTGTTGCGCAGCACCAGACTGGCATAGCGGCTGGATTCCCCCACCCGGCGCTTGAAGCGGCGCAGGTCGCCCGGGCTGACGTAGACGATGGGCGTGAGACGGTCGAGCAGCTTGTCGATGTTGCCCGCCAGGGCCGGCACGACTTCCAGCGTATAGGTGCGGTAGTTGCGCGCCAGCACGTTGCCGTTGCGGTCGAGGATCTCGCCCCGGCGGGGCGAGATGGGCACCACCGCGATGCGGTTGCGGTCGGCGCGTTCCGACAGGCCTTCGTAGCGATCGACCTGCAAATACCAGAAACGCCCCACCAGCACGCCGAAGCAGGCCAATGCAAACAGCCCGCCCACCCAGGCGCGCAACTTGAAACGCTGCTTCTGCTGCTGACCGGTTTTCTTGAACTCGAACATGGCGCCTGACTGGGCTCAGACGGACGAGGATTCGGCGTCGTCGGTACCGCGTTGCGGCAGGTGCAGCACCCATCCGACCAGCGGCCAGATGGCAACGGTGAGCAACACGCTCAGCGTCCAGTCCCAGCCGGGCCACCGGCCGGCCAGCCACGCCAGCACGACTTGCTGCACCAGGCGAGCCACGAAGAACACCGGCAGCATGTGCAATGCCTGGCTCCAGAGATCGAAGCGCTGCAGCCGCCGGTGCAGCGCCACGGCGCCATAAGCGACGAGCGTGTAGCCCAGCGCGTGGCCGCCCAGCACGCTGGCGTCGTGCACGTCGAGCAGCAGGCCGAAGCAGAAGGCGGCCACCAGACCCACGCGGCGCGGCTCGTGCACACACCAGAACGCGAGCACCAGCGCCAGGATGTCGGGCGCGCCTTCCCAGGTGCGCCAGGGCAGCAGCGACAACAGCCAGGCCAGCAGCAGCGTGCCCCAGACGAACGCGCCGTGCGCCGGCCGGGACAGGCGCTCGGGACGAACATTGCTGGGCGTGCCCAGGCGGCGCGCCGGCTGCCGTACCGTCTGGTTATCGCGATTCACCGCTGTCGGCCTCTTTAAGTTCATACTGGGCGCGGGCAACGTCGACCTGAAGCACCAGGAAGTGGCGGTAGCGCTCGGGGTGCGCCAGGGGTTCGCAAATCGCGCGCGCGAAGCCCGACGCCGTGTCGCGTTCTACCGCAAGCACCTTTGCCACCGGCAGGCCGGCGGGAAACAGGCCTCCCACGCCGCTGGTGACGATGATATCGCCATCTTTGATGTCGGCATTGGCGGCAAGGTAGCGCACTTCGATGCGGCCTGGCGTGTTTGAGCCAAAGGCGATCAGGCGCAGGCCATTGCGCAGCACCTGTACCGGCACCGAGACGCGCTCGTCGGTAACGAGCGCGGCTTCTGACGCCATGGGGGTCACCCGCACGATCTGCCCGACCACGCCGCCTTCATCGATGACGGGCATGCCCGGCGCCAGGCCGGCCTGGCTGCCTTTGTTGAAGACCAGCCGCTCCTGGAAGCTGTTGGCCGGCTCGTAGAGCACCTCGACCACGACCGCGGCCTGTTCGACCGTGTCGGTGACGCCCAGCAGGCGGCGCAGCTGCGAGTTTTCGGCGGCCAGCTGGGCGGCATGGGTGGCCACCTGGGACACTCGATGCGCTGCCGCTGCAAGGCTTCGTTTTCAGTGCGGATGCGATTCGCCGCGTTGAGCCATTCGTTGACCTGCTGGACCAGGTCGCGCGGCGCCATGACGGCGCGCTGGAAGGGATACAGCCCCATGGCGACCGTGCGTCGCAGGGGTTCGAGCACGTGCAGTTGCGAATCCAGTACGAGCAGCGCCAGCGACAGGGCGACCATGACGGCCAACCGCACCTCTGCGGGCGGCCCGCGCCTGAAAAGAGGTGGAGTCCCTTGTCGTTGCATGAATACCGAACCCGGGCCTCAGCCCGCACCCGCTTTACCGCGCACGCCCGGCAAGGCAGCGCCCGGCGGGACGGACTTAATCGTTGATGAAAATGGCGCCGAGTTTCTCAAGGTGTTCGAGCGCTTCGCCGCAGCCGCGCACCACGCAGGTGAGAGGGTCTTCGGCAACAACCACCGGCAGGCCGGTTTCTTCCTGGAGCAGGCGATCGAGATCGCGCAGCAGCGCGCCGCCACCGGTCAGGGCGATGCCCTTGTCGGTGATGTCTGCGCCGAGTTCGGGGGGCGTCTGTTCCAGGGCAATCTTGACGGCCGACACGATCTGGTTGAGCGGATCGGTGAGCGACTCGAGGATTTCGTTGGAAGACACCGTGAAGCTGCGCGGCACGCCTTCGGCCAGGTTGCGGCCCTTGACTTCGATTTCGCGCACTTCAGACCCCGGGAACGCCGAGCCGATTTCTTTCTTGATGAGTTCGGCCGTGGGTTCGCCGATCAGCATGCCGTAGTTGCGGCGGATGTAATTGACGATGGCCTCGTCGAATTTGTCGCCGCCGACCCTGACCGAGCCCTTGTACACCATGCCGCCCAGCGAGATGACCGCGACTTCGGTCGTGCCGCCGCCGATATCGACCACCATCGAGCCGCTGGCGTCGGAAACCGCCAGGCCGGCGCCGATGGCGGCCGCCATCGGCTCTTCGATGAGATACACGTGCGAGGCGCCGGCGCCCAGTGCCGATTCGCGGATGGCGCGGCGCTCGACCTGCGTGGAGCCGCAGGGAACGCACACGATGATGCGCGGACTGGGCGCAAGCATGTTGCGCGGGTGGACCATGCGGATGAACTGCTTGAGCATCTGCTCGGTGACCGTGAAGTCGGCGATGACGCCGTCTTTCATGGGGCGGATGGCCTCGATGTTGCCGGGCACCCGGCCGAGCATCTGCTTGGCCTCGTGACCGACGGCCTGGATGATCTTCTTGCCGTTGGGCCCGCCTTCATGGCGGATGGCGACTACCGATGGCTCGTCGAGCACGATGCCCTTGCCCCGGACGTAGATCAGCGTATTGGCGGTACCGAGGTCGATCGCCATATCGCTGGAAAAATAACTGCGCAGGAATCCGAACATGGGAGCTCAGCGAGATACAGGAATTAGGGCCGGACTGCTGGCGACGGGCCGCAAGCAAGGCCTGCCGTTCGAGTGCAGCGATTAAACCGTGAATGATAACTTATAATTTCGACGGAAATAGCGCATAAATGCGGGCTATTCATGGTTTGTCACAGGGCCGCGCGGTGTAAACCCAGCCTTGTAACCCTAGCTCGCCCTCCCATCGATTTTTCTCGGTTTTCCCTTGCATGGCGCTCACTGAACAAGATGTGGTCCGCATCGCCCGGCTGGCCAGAATTGAACTGACTTCCGACCAGCGCGTACGCGCCCAGGACGAACTCAACGGCATCCTCCATCTCATCGAACGGCTGCAGGCCGCCGATACCCAAGGCGTCGAGCCGCTGGCCCACCCCCTGTCGGCCCACCAGGACATCGCCCTGCGACTGCGTCCCGATGCCGTCACCGAAACGCCTTCCGAAGAGCGCCGCGCCGAGCTCCTGGCCAACGCGCCCGATTCCAGCGACGGCCTGTTCCTGGTACCCAAGGTCATCGAATAAGCCATGACGACTACCGCCCTGCATACCCAATTCGGGGGCATTGCCGAACTGCGCGCCGCGCTTGCCCAAAAGCAGGTCAGCGCCCGTGAGCTGGCCCAGAGCGCGCTCGAAGCCGCCCAGGCGGCCAGCCACCTGAACGCATTCCTGCATATCGACGACGCCCTGACGCTGGCGCAGGCCGACGCGGCCGACGCCGCCCTGGCGGCCGGCACGGCAGGGCCTCTGGCCGGCGTGCCCATTGCCCATAAAGACGCCTTCGTCACGCGCGGCTGGCACACCACCGCCGGCAGCAAAATGCTGAAGGGCTATGCCAGCCCTTTCGACGCCACCGTGGTGCAGCGCCTGCAGGCTGCCGGCGCCGTGTCGCTGGGCAAGCTCAACTGCGACGAATTCGCCATGGGGTCGGCCAACGAGAACTCGGCTTATGGCCCGGTGCGCAATCCCTGGGATCCGGACGCCGTGCCCGGCGGCTCTTCGGGCGGCTCGGCCGCCGTCGTGGCCGCGCGGCTGGTTGCCGCCGCCACCGGCACCGATACGGGCGGCTCGGTACGCCAGCCGGCCGCCCTGTGCGGCGTCAGCGGCATCAAGCCCACCTACGGCACCGTATCGCGTTTCGGCATGGTGGCCTTCGGCTCCAGCCTCGACCAGGCCGGCCCGCTGGCACCCAGCAGCCGCGACCTGCTCGAACTGCTCGACCCCATGAGCGGCTTCGATCCCAGTGACGCCACCAGCCTGGAAACCTGCGACGGCGCACCCAACGTGCCGGGCCGCATCCGCGCCGCCTACGACGCCGCCCAGGCTGCCTACCGCGCCGCGGGCAGCCAGCCGCTGAAGGGCCTGCGCATCGGCGTACCGGAAGAATATTTCGGCGCCGGCCTGGCGCCCGATGTCGCGGCCGCAGTCGAGGCCGCGCTGGCGCAATTCGAGGCCCTGGGCGCGCAGCGCGTGGCGATCTCGCTGCCGCGCACCGAACTGGCCATTCCTGCTTATTACGTCATCGCCCCGGCCGAGGCGTCCAGCAACCTGGCCCGCTACGATGGCGTGCGCTACGGCCATCGCGCGGCCGAATATGCCGACCTGAACCAGATGATCGCCCGGTCTCGCGCGGAAGGCTTCGGCGACGAGGTCAAGCGCCGCATTCTGATCGGCACCTATGTGCTGTCTCACGGCTATTACGACGCCTACTACCTGCAGGCCCAGCGTGTGCGCCGCCTGATTGCACAGGATTTCCAACACGCCTTCGCCGGCCAGTGCGACGTCATCATGGGGCCGGTGGCGCCCACGGTGGCCAAGAACCTGGGCGACAACCGCGACGATCCCACCGCCGACTGGCTGGCCGACGTCTATACCCTGGGCGTCAGCCTGGCGGGCCTGCCGGCCATGTCCATCCCCTGCGGATTCGGCCAGCCGGCGCGCCCGGTCGGCCTGCAGATCATCGGCAACTACTTCGACGAAGGCCGGCTGTTGGCACTCGCCGACTGTTATCAACAAGTCACGGACTGGCACCGCCGAGTGCCCGGCCAGCAAGGCACCGAGCAATGAACTGGGAAATCGTCATCGGCCTGGAAACGCATACCCAGCTTTCCACCGACGCAAAAATCTTTTCTGGCAGCAGCACGCGATTCGGCGCTGCCCCCAACACGCAGGCCAACGTGGTCGACCTGGCGTTGCCCGGCAGCCTGCCCGTGATGAACCGCGGGGCCGCCGAGCGCGCCATTCGCTTCGGGCTCGCCGTGGGCGGCACCGTGGCGCCCCGCTCGGTGTTCGCGCGCAAGAATTATTTCTACCCCGACCTGCCCAAGGGCTACCAGATCAGCCAGTACGAACTGCCCGTGGTGCTGGGCGGCTCGATCTCTTTCTTCGTGGGCGAAGAAGAGAAAACGGTCAACCTGACGCGCGCTCACCTGGAAGAAGACGCCGGCAAATCGCTGCACGACGACTTCTCGCTGGCCGGCGGCGCTCCCGCCAGCGGCATCGACCTGAATCGCGCCGGCACGCCGCTGCTTGAAATCGTCACCGAACCGGAAATGCGATCGGCCGCCGAGGCTGTCGCCTATGCGCGTGCGCTGCACAGCCTGGTGGTGTGGCTGGGCATTTGCGACGGCAACATGCAGGAAGGCTCGTTCCGCTGCGACGCCAACGTTTCGGTGCGCCCCGTGGGCCAGAAAGAATTCGGCACGCGCACCGAGATCAAGAACGTCAACTCCTTCCGCTTTCTTGAACGCGCCATCCAGTTCGAAGCGCGCCGCCAGATCGAACTGATCGAAGACGGCGGCACGGTCGTGCAGGAAACCCGGCTGTACGACGCCGACCGCGACGAGACCCGCAGCATGCGCAGCAAAGAAGACGCGCATGACTACCGCTACTTTCCCGATCCCGATCTGCCACCGCTGATCATCTCGTCCGAATGGGTCGAGCAGGTACGGGCGCAGATGCCGGAACTGCCCGCGGCATTGCGGGCGCGCTTCGAACGCGACTACGGGCTGTCGGCGTACGACGCCGCACAATTGTCGGCCAGCAGAGACCTGGCCGCGTACTTTGAAGACGTGGCGCGGGCCCTGCCGGCCGGCCAGGCCAAGCAGGCCGCCAACTGGATCATGGGCGAGCTGACCGCGGCGCTGAACCGCGAAGAAAAAGAAGTCGCCGATGCGCCGGTGCAGGCCGCGGGACTGGCGGCACTCATCGGGCGCATCATCGACGGCACGATCTCGACCAAGATCGCGCGCGACGTGTTCGCGGCCATGTGGGCCGGGGAACACGGTGGCCAGCCCGACGCCATCATCGAAGCGCGCGGGCTCAAGCAGATCAGCGACAGCGGCGCCATCGGCGCCATGATCGACGAAGTGCTGGCGGCCAATCCTGCCATCGTGGCCGAATACCGCGCAGGCAAGCAGAAAGCCTTCAACTCGCTGGTTGGCCAGATCATGAAGGCCGCCAAGGGCAAGGCCAATCCCCAGCAAGTGAACGAGCTGCTCAAGCAGAAACTCGACAGCTAGCGCACGGGCCGGCGCGCTGCAAATGGCGCAGCCCTGCTCCGCACTCGCGGGGCGCTGTCTGGCGGGCGCTGAATGCGGGCGCCCGATTGATTGCGCGCCGGCACCCCGCCGCGCCCGGGTTTACCCTGCTTCAGGGCACGCAAATCCGGGGTTTTCCAATGCCGAATTCCCAATACTCGCCGGCGGGCCAAGAATGGGCGCACACTACAGGCCGTGCCCGTAATCAGGGCGCGGCCTGTGACTTGACGCGTACCGAGGAGAGACCAATGACCTTGCGCTTACCGTTTGCCGCCGCGCTGTCGGCGATCATGCTCACGCTGGCTCCCGCCGCCCAGGCGGCCAATTACCCCACACGTCCGATCACGCTGATCGTGCCGTTTGCGGCCGGCGGCCCCACCGACGTGGTGGCGCGCACGCTCGGAGCGGAACTCAGCAAAGAACTGGGCCAGCCCATCGTGGTGGAAAACCGCACCGGCGCGGGCGGCACGCTGGCTGCCACGTATGTCGCCAATGCCGATCCCGATGGCTACACCTACCTCATCCACCACAACGGCATGGCCACGGCGACCGCGCTGTATCCGAACCTGAAGTTCGATCCGCTCAAGAGCTTCGCCTATGTGGGAGAAGTGATCGACGTGCCGATGACGCTCCTGGGCCGCAAGAACCTGCCGCCCAACAACATGGCCGAGTTCATCGAATACGCGCGCGCGAACGCCGACAAGATCAACCTCGCCAACGCGGGCCCGGGTGCGGTGTCACAGCTGTGCGGTTCACTGCTGCAACAGGCGCTGGGCGTGAAGTTCACCACCATTCCCTACCAGGGCACCGGCCCGGCCATGGCGGCGCTGCTGGGCGAACAGGTCGATGTGCTGTGCGACCAGACCACCCAGACCATTCCGCACATCGCGGCAGGCAACGTGAAGTTCTATGGCGTGACGACCTCCGACCGCATCTCGAAGCTGCCGGACGCGCCCACGCTGGATGAACAAGGGCTCAAGGGTTTCGAAGTCAAGGTGTGGCACGGCATCTACGCGCCGGCCGGCACGCCGCCGGAAGCGGTGGCCACATTCAATCGGGCGCTGCAGACCGCGCTCAAGTCACCCGGATTCACCGGCAAGATGGCCGACCTGGGCGCGGAAATCGTCTCGCCGGAACGTCAGACACCCGAGTCGCTGCAGAAATGGGTGAAGTCGGAAATCGACAAATGGACCCCCGTGCTCAAGTCCGAGGGCATGAACGTCAATTGACCTGAAGTATGCCGTACTGGTTGCGATACGCCAGTACGGCGTCGCGGTGGCTGGCGAACTGCGCGTCGTGCTCCAGCAACCCCAGGATATCCGCAAGCGACGCAATGCTGACGACCGGCATGCCGTAGGTCTGCGCCACATCCTGAACCGCCGAATGCGGCGATAGGGCGTCATCGGGCCCGGCCCGTTCCTGCCGGTCGAGCGCAATCAGCACGGCCGCCGGCTCGGCCCCGGCGGCGCGGATGATTTCGACGGATTCCCGCACTGAGGTGCCGGCCGTGATCACGTCGTCGATGATGACGACCTTGCCCTGAAGCGGAGCGCCCACCAGCGTGCCGCCTTCGCCGTGGTCTTTGGCCTCTTTGCGGTTGAAGGCGAAGGGCACGTCGCGCCCTTTCATGCCCGGGTGGCTGGCCAGGGCCACGGCGGTGGCGGTGGCAAGCGGAATGCCCTTATAGGCGGGGCCGAACAACATATCGAACTCGATTCCCGAGTCCAGCAGTGCCTGGGCATAGAACTGCGCCAGCTTCCCGACCGAGGCGCCGCTGTTGAACAGGCCCGCATTGAAGAAATAAGGGCTGATGCGCCCTGACTTGACTTTGAAGCTGCCGAAGCGCAGCACGCCTTCATCGAGGGCGAAACGGACAAAGTCGGTAGAAGTGGCGGTAGCGGCGGCCATGCGGCGGGTATCCGAAAGTACGATGACAGCCGGCATTTTAGCTTCGATGCACGCCGCGCCCGACGCGCCGGGCGGGCAGATGGCGCGCCTGCGCGCCGGAACGCGGCCTGGGCTGAGCGCGGCCAGGCACGCAGCAAGGGCAGCCGGTTGGCCGCCGGGCTCACCTCCCGCGCGGCGCGTCGGTTAAATTCGGCGCTTGGACCGGCGTTGGCCGGCCGCTTTACAGGAGTTCCGTTCGTGCTGCGCATTACCTCGATCAATCTCAATGGCATCCGCTCGGCCTTTCGCAAGGGGCTGCAAACGTGGATGCAGACCCACGGCGCCGACGTGCTGTGCCTGCAGGAAATCAAAGTCTCGCACGACGACCTGACCGACGAGCTGCGCCATCCGCCCGGCTACACGGGCCACTTCTGCCATGCCAGCAAGAAAGGCTACAGCGGCGTCGGCATTTATTTGCGCAATGCCGCCGAGCGTGTGCAGAACGGTCTGAATTGCGAAGAATTCGACGCCGAAGGCCGCATCATCCGCGCGGACTGGAAAGACCTGTCCGTCATCAGCGCCTACCTGCCTTCCGGTTCCAGCGGAGACGAACGCCAGCAGGCGAAATACCGCTTCCTGGACGTGTTCGGCCCCTGGCTCGATGAACTGATGGAGGAACATCGCAAAACCGGCCGTGAATTCGTCATTTGCGGCGACTGGAATATCGCGCACAAGGAAATCGATCTGAAGAACTGGAAGGGCAACCTGAAGAACTCGGGCTTCCTGCCGGAAGAACGCGCCTGGCTGAGCGAAGTGTTCGATCGGCGCGGCTTTGTGGATGTGTTCCGCACGCTGGATGACCGCCCCGACCAGTACACCTGGTGGAGCAATCGCGGGCAGGCCTGGGCCAAGAACGTGGGGTGGCGTATCGACTACCAGATCGCCACCCCGGGCATCGCCGCCCGCGCCCGCCAGACGGCGATTTATAAAGACGAGCGGTTCAGCGACCATGCCCCGTTGACCATCGACTACGACTACACCCTGCAGTCCTGAGCCGGCCGACCGCCCCGTACCCCGTGCAGGGCCCAGGCGGCGCTGCAGGCTGCGTGGGCAGGCTCGCCGCCTCGGCAACTGGCCCGGCGGATAGACGCCGGGGTTCAACGGCCCACAATTATTGGGGACATATAACATAAAACAGGGGACGCATTAATGCGACCCGGCGCTGCAATGACGCTCGTGGCCGCCGCCAGCCGCCAGGCGAAACCTGCCAGAACGCCTTGCCGCCCCCTTACGTTTGACGCATAAAAATTAGGGACGCATTTATTTCTCCAGGAAAAGCCTTCTTTCCAGGCCTCGTGACGAAAATAACCGCGTTTCATCGAACACCTTCTCGTTGATACGTCCCTAAATACAGCTCGCCGCAACACCAATAACCATGCGGGTTTGCGGCGGATGGGCATTTTGCGCGGGCTTGTCGATCCCCGTACAATTCGGCACCGAGCCAGTGCAATCACGCACTGGATTGGCCCCTTAACGCGCACCATGTCCGGGCAGTTCTTGCACCGGTTTGCAGCGTTCCCCAGGAGACCAGAGTGAAACTGCAGAGTCTTGACGACTTTCTGCGCCAGGTCGCTGCGCGCGACCCGCAGCAACCCGAATTCATGCAGGCCGTGCACGAAGTCATGGCCAGCCTGTGGCCCTTTCTCCAGCAACACCCCCATTACGCCGAGGGCGCGCTGCTTGAGCGCCTGGTGGAACCCGAGCGCGTCATCCAGTTCCGTGTCTGCTGGACAGACGACCGCGGCCAGGCCCGCGTGAACCGCGCCTTCCGCGTACAGCACAGCTCGGCCATCGGCCCCTTCAAGGGGGGCATGCGCTTTCATCCGTCGGTGAACCTGTCGGTGCTGAAGTTCCTGGCATTCGAACAGACATTGAAAAACGCCCTGACCACGCTGCCCATGGGCGGCGGCAAGGGCGGCTCCGACTTCGACCCCAAGGGCAAGTCCGATGCGGAAGTCATGCGATTCTGCCAGGCGTTGATGCTGGAACTGCACCGCCACCTGGGTCCGGATACCGACGTGCCGGCCGGCGACATGGGCGTGGGCGCTCGTGAAGTCGGATTCATGGCGGGCATGATGAAGAAGTTGTCCAACTCGGCCGCCAGCGTATTCACCGGCAAGGGCCTGTGCTTTGGCGGCAGCCTGATCCGCCCCGAAGCCACCGGTTACGGCACGGTGTATTTCGCCGAAGAAATGCTCAAGCGCGAAGGCATGTCGTTCGACGGACTGCGCGTGTCGGTGTCGGGCTCGGGCAACGTTGCGCAGTACGCCATCGAAAAAGCCATGCTGCTGGGCGCGCGGGTCGTGACGGTGTCTGACTCCGAGGGCGTGGTCGTCGACGAAGCGGGCTTCACGCACGAGAAACTGGCGGCGCTCATGCACCTGAAGAACAACCAGCGCGGCCGGCTGGCCGAGTATGCCGGGCAATTCAAGCTGCAATATGAAGCCGGCAAGCGGCCCTGGCATGTGCCGGTGGACGTTGCCCTGCCCTGCGCGACGCAGAACGAACTCGAAATCGACGACGCGCGCGCGCTCATCGCCAACGGCGTGAAATGCGTGGCCGAAGGCGCCAACATGCCCTCGACACTGGAAGCCGCCAAGGCCTTCATCGATGCGGGCGTGCTGTACGCGCCGGGCAAAGCCAGCAACGCCGGCGGCGTGGCGGTATCGGGCCTGGAAATGAGCCAGAACGCGATCCGGCTGGGCTGGGGCCGCGACGAGGTCGACCAGCGCCTGCACGCCATCATGCGCGACATCCATGAAAACTGCGTGCGCCATGGCCAGGGCCGCGGCACCGCCGTGAACTACCTCGATGGGGCCAATATCGCCGGATTCGTCAAAGTGGCCGACGCGATGCGGCAGCAGGGCCTGTACTGAAGCCCCACGCGTCACAGGCCGGTGTCCGGGCACGCCCGGACACCCGACACCCGCGCCATGGAGCGGATGGCCCCCCGCGGCCAAGCCCCATCCGGCAGCGGGGCGCAGCTTTACAGACTGAATAATGGATTGACGGCGGCAACGCACGGCCAGCGTCGCCGTCCCCGCGATCGCCTGCCGGCCCGCGCGCAGGCCTCCCGCCAGTGCCAGCATGCATTGAAGGCGCGACCTGCCCCTTCAATGCCAATCGTCGCGGTAGACGAAGCGCGGCATCTGCCAGTTGAACCGCAGAGCCAGCAGGCGAAAGGCAAGGCCAACGAGCAAGGCCACCGGCACGGCCACATTGGCGGACAGATCAATGGCCAGCAACCCCATGTAGAGCCCGCCGGTCACCAGGGACACACTGGCGTACAGCTCTTTGCGGAACAGCAAGGGAACGTCGTTGCACAGCACATCGCGCAGCACGCCGCCCGCACACCCGGTGATCATGCCGCTGATCAGCACGATGCTGACAGGCAATTCCATCTGCTGCGCCACCTTGCAGCCGATGATGGTGAAAGCCACCAGCCCTACCGCATCCAGCCACAGGAACAGCCGGCGCAGCCGCCGCATCAAGGGCGCCGCCAGCGCGGTCAGTATCGCCGCGCCTGCCGTCATGCCCAGGTATTCGGGGTGCGCCACCCAGGTCAGCGGATAATGCCCGAGCAATACATCGCGCAGCGATCCGCCGCCCAGCGCGGTGACGCAGGCAATGATGCAGACTCCCATCCAGTCCATGTCGCGTCGCCCCGCCGCCAGCGCAGCGGTCATGGCCTCGGCGACGATGGCGACGAGGTACAGCGCGTGCAGCAACAGGGTGGACGTTTCGGCATGCATGGCGGACTCGGCGGCGGCGGGCGCCTCAGGTAGAGGGTTCCAGCGCATCGATCGTGCGGCGCTGGCTCCATAGCAGCAACAGCCCCGGCAGCGCGATGGCGACCGTCAGCATGAAAAATCCCGGCCAGCCCAGCCAATGGACCAGTGGCGGCGTCAGCGGGCCCGCGAGGTAGATGCGGCCCACTGCCGACAACGCCGACAGCAGTGCAAATTGCGTAGCCGAGAAACGCTGCTGGCACAGGGCCATCAGCAGCGCCACGAAGGATGCCGTTCCCAACCCGCCGCAGAGGTTCTCGATACCCACCGCAGCGCCCATCAGCCAGAGGCTCTTGGGGCTCACGGCAATCACCCAGTAGCCCAGGTTCGACACGGCCTGCAGCAGTCCGAACGCCATCAGAGATCGGTACAGGCCCCAGCGGGCCATCAAGGTTCCACCTGCCAGCGCGCCGATGATGGTGGCGGTCAGGCCCAGCACCTTGTTGACCGTGCCCACTTCAGTGGGGTCGAAGCCGGCCCCCCGAATCAGGAATGTGGTGGACAGGGCGCCGGCGAACGCGTCGCCGAGCTTGTACAGCACGATCAGCGCCAGAACCGTATAGGCGCCGCGCCGGCTGAAGAATTCGCGTAACGGCTCGACCACTGCCAGGGCAAGGCTGCGCGGCGCCTGCGCCGGCCGCTCGGGCTCAGGCGCCCAGATCGTCGCCAGCGCGCAGGCCAGCATCAGCGCCCCCATGAGCACGTAAGTGGCGCCCCACCCCAGCCACTGGTCGGCAACGATGAGCGCCAGCCCGCCGGACACCACCATGGCAAGGCGGTAGCCCAGCACTTTCACGGCAGCGCCGGCGCCGCGCTCTTCGCGGCGCAGCACATCGGTGCAATAGGCGTCGAAGGCGATGTCCTGCGTTGCCGAGAAGAACGCCACGGCCACGGCCAGCAAGGCCAGCGGCAGCAGCGCCGACGACGGGTTCAGCAGCCCCATCGCCATGATGGAAGCCGCCAGCAGAAGCTGGGTCACCAGCATCCAGCCCCGGCGGCGGCCCAGCAGCGGCGGCACATAGCGGTCGACCAGCGGCGCCCACAGGAACTTCAGCGTGTAGGCCGAGCCCACCAGGGTCAGGAAGCCGATCTCTTCCAGCGACACGCCATCGACCGTGGCCCAGGCCTGCAGCGTGCCTCCCGTCAGCGCGAGCGGCAAGCCGCTGGCAAACCCCAGCACCAGCAACGGTGCGACGCGGCGGTTGAAATACACGTGCGATGCGGCGGAAATAAGGCGTCTCCTGGCGGGCGGCGCGGCAAATGCCGGACACCCGGCATATTAACCAATGGCCACGTGCCCGATCCGCGGCGTGCAATCAGTCGGCTGCGTACCGGTACACCGCCAGGGTGCTGCGCCAGCCCGGTAGCCAGGTGATCTCTCGATCTTCATGGAACGTGGCGCGTTCGAGAATGCGCAACCCCAGCTCGCCGGCCAGGCGCTCGAAGTCGGCCAGCGTGCACAGGTGGATGTTGGGCGTGTTGTACCACTGGTAAGGCATCTGGCCCGTGACGGGCATCCGGCCGCGCAGTATGGACCACCCGTGCGGCCAGTAGCCGAAATTGGGAAACGACACGATGCCATAGCGCGCCACGCGCGCCATCTCGCGCAGGATGTGCTCGGTGCGGTGCATGGACTGCAGGGTCTGCGACAGCACCACGGTATCGAACTGCTTGTTGTCGAACAGGGCCAGCCCGTCTTCCAGGTTCTGCTGAATGACTTCCACGCCGCGGCGTACACAGGCAATGACGTGGTTGTCGTCGATCTCGACCCCGGCGCCGCTGACCTGCCGCTGGTCGCGCAGATAGGCCAGCAGGGCGCCGTCTCCGCAACCCAGGTCTAGCACCCGGCTGCCGGGCTCGATCCAGCTGGCAATGCGGACCAGGTCGGGGCGCATGTCGGCGGTACGGCCGGACGGGACGGAGATGGAGGTCATGCGGGGCATCCTTCGGCGGGGGCCGGCGCGGCGGCCGTGACGTCCAGGTTCAGCTTGCGCGCGATACGCTCGTAGTAGCCCCTCACCACGGCAAGATAACGCGCGTCGTCGAGCAGGAAAGCGTCATGGCCGTGCGGCGCATCGATCTCGGCATAGGTGACGGGGCTTCCGTTCTTGAGCAGCGCGCGCACGATTTCGCGGGAACGCTCGGGCGGGAAGCGCCAATCGGTGGCAAACGACACCAGCAGGAAGTCGGCGCGCGCGGGCTGCAAGGCGCGCGCCAGATCGCCGCCGGTACTCCGGGCCGGATCGAAGTAGTCCAGCGCACGGGTGATCAGCAGATACGTGTTCGCATCGAAGTAGCGCGAGAATTTCTCGCCCTGGTAGCGCAGGTAGGATTCGACTTCGAATTCCACGTCGTAGCCGTACCGGTAGGCACCGCCTTCGGCCGGCTCGCGCTGGGTGCGGCCGAACTTCTCGGCCATGTCGTCGTCCGACAGATAGGTGATGTGCCCGATCATGCGAGCGACCGACAGGCCCCGGCGCGGCACGGTGTTGTGCGCATAGTAGTCACCGCCGTGGAAATCCGGATCGGTGATGATGGCGCGCCGCGCCACTTCATTGAAGCCGATGTTCTGAGCCGAAAGCCGCGGGGTGCTGGCGATGACGATGCAGTGCTCGACACGCTCGGGGCAGGTGATGGCCCAGCTCAGGGCCTGCATGCCTCCGAGCGATCCGCCCATGACCGCGGCAAACTTCTCGATGCCGAAGCGGTCGGCCAGGCGTGCCTGCGCGTGCACCCAGTCTTCGACCGTCAGCACCGGAAAGGCCGCGCCCCACGGGCGGCCCGTGGCAGGATTGATGCTCGCCGGCCCGGTGGATCCGAAGCACGACCCCAGGTTGTTGACGCCGATCACAAAAAAACGGCGAGTGTCCAGCGGTTTGCCGGGGCCCACCATGTTGTCCCACCATCCGATGTCGTTGGGATCGTCGGCGGACATGCCCGCCACGTGGTGGGAGGCGTTCAGGGCGTGACACACCAGCACGGCGTTGGTGCGCTGGGCATTCAGGGTGCCATAGGTTTCGACGGCGAGCTCATACGACTGCAGCGACTGTCCGCTGGCCAATTGCAGCGGCTCGTCGAAACGGATGAGCTGAGGGCTTACGATGCCTACCGAGCCGGTTTCGGCTGGGGCGGGAATTGCGCCGGGGGCTAGCCCCCCGGCCACGGACTGGGCAGGAGTGGTCATACGGACCTCTTTAGCTGGATTTATAGAGGCGCCCGCAAGCGGATCAGGCAAATCGGCGCCGGTTCAATGACCCGAAGTTTAGCACTGCCCGACCACAAGGTTTGTACGGCTCAACCGGCGACCACGGCGCCGGGTTCCTGGCCCAGGTATTCGTAGGCCTCGGTATTGACCCGCGAAATCCGCCATTCCACTGGCTGCCGGTTGTACGAATACGCCACGCGGCGTATTTCGAGCAGCGGCATGTGCTCGGCCACGCCGAGCCATTCGGCATGCGCAGCGTCGGCCACGCAGACCCGCAGCCGCTCGTCGGTGGCGATGACATTCACCCCGAACATATCCTGATAAAGCGCATACAGCGTGCTGGGCCGTTCGCGCAGGTGCTGCTCGGTCAGGCCCGGAAAGCGGGATTCGGGCACACAGATGTCGTCCACCATGACCACGTCGCCATTCAGCGACAGCACGTTGGTGAACTCGAAAACGTAGCTGCCGGTAGGCAGGCCCAGATGCTCGCGGGTGGCGCCCGTGGCGCGAACGCGCCGGAAGCGCAGCAAGCGCGTGGCGGGATAGGACTTGTGGCCGTCCTGCCGCAGGATGCGGAAAAACTTGAAGAAATGGTGATTGCGCGTATGCACGGCCACATAAGTGCCGCGCCCCTGGTGACGCACCAGAATGTTTTCGGCGGCCAGCTCGTCTATGGCCTTGCGCAGCGTGCCTATCGACACTCCGAAGCGTTCGGCCAGGGTTTTCTCTGGAGGCACGGCGTCGCCCTGCTTCCATTCGCCGCGCGCCAGCGCCGCGAGCACCGCCTGCTTGACCTGCGCGTACAGAGGGCTGCCTAGGGGCACAGGGGTCGTCGAAGTGTTTTTCATGGAATTACCGGATTGAAGTGGCCGGATTGTAGCGGCGCGAGCCGACGCAACCCGCATCATACAACTCATCTATATGATTTGGTTGACTTGCGTCTTTACGCCGCCTAAGATGCGAACGAACCGGCCCCGGACCGAGCAACCAGGGCGGCCATCACACCAGAGAGGACAACAATGATTCACGCCGTATTGCACGATGCGAAAGACACGGTGGCGGTCGCCGTCGTGGAAGATCTCAAGGCCGGCACTGAGCTGAATGCCTGGATCATGGATGAAGACAAGATCATCCACTTGAAGGCGCTGCAGGACATTCCCATCGGCCACAAGGTGGCCCTGAAAGACATGGCGGTCGGCGACACGGTGTTCAAGTACGGCACCGACATCGGCAAAGTGGTCGAGCCCATCAAGGCGGGCCAGCATGCCCACGTCCACAACATCAAGACCAAGCGCTGGTAAGCGGCCGCGCTCTATCTACATCGACCATATACATAGGAATCACCATGGCCATCGTCAATGCTTCGACCACTTTCCGGGGCTACCGCCGCGACAACGGACGGGTCGGCGTGCGCAACCACGTCATCGTTCTGCCGGTGGATGACATCTCGAATGCCGCCGCCGAAGCCGTCGCCAACAACATCAAGGGCACCATGGCCCTGCCCCACCCGTATGGACGCCTGCAGTTCGGCGAAGACCTGGAACTGCATTTCCGCACGCTGATCGGCACCGGCAGCAACCCCAACGTGGCGGCCGTGATTGTCATCGGCATCGAGGAAGGCTGGACCAAGCGCGTGGTCGACGGCATTGCCGCCACCGGCAAGCCCGTGGCTGGCTTCAGCATCGAACTGCACGGCGACCTGGACACGATCATGCGGGCCTCGCGCAAGGCTAAGGAATTTGTGCACTACGCCACGTCCCTGCAGCGCACGGAATGCCCGATTTCCGATCTCTGGGTTTCCACCAAATGCGGCGAGTCGGATACGACCTCGGGCTGCGGCGCCAACCCCACCGTGGGCAATGCGTTCGACAAGCTGTATGCGCTGGGCAGCACGCTGGTGTTTGGCGAAACCACCGAACTGACGGGCGGCGAGCATATCGTGGCCGAGCGCTGCGCCAATGACGCGGTGCGCGAGCGCTTCATGTTCATGTTCAACCGCTACCAGGAAGTCATCGACCGCTGGAAAACCAGCGATCTGTCGGAATCGCAGCCGACCAAGGGCAATATTGCCGGCGGGCTCACCACGATCGAAGAAAAAGCGCTGGGCAATATCCAGAAGATCGGCAAGAAGTGCCGCATCGACGGGGTGCTGGACAAGGCCGAGACGCCCACCGGCAAAGGTCTGTGGTTCATGGACTCGTCGTCGGCCGCGGCCGAAATGGTGACGCTGTGCGCCGCGTCGGGTTATGCCGTGCACTTCTTCCCCACCGGCCAGGGCAACGTGATCGGCAACCCGATCCTTCCCGTCATCAAGATCTGCGCCAACCCCCGCACCGTGCGCACCATGAGCGAACACATTGATGTCGATACCTCGGGGCTGCTGCAACGCGAGATCGACCTGGACCAGGCGGGCGACAAGCTGCTGGACTGCATGATGGCCACGGCCAATGGGCGCTGGACCGCCGCCGAGGCCCTGGGCCATCGTGAATTCGTACTCACCCGCCTGTACGAGAGCGCCTGAAGCGAGGCCCATGCCCGTCATGCAATTCGGTCATATCGATCCAGCCCGGCTCATCGCCGGACCTTGAAGCACCCCGCGGCGCGCGCGCACCGGTACACAGATGCCGGGCGCGCCTCCGCCCCATGCCTATCCGGGCACCATCCCCAAGGAGGAAGACATGAAGCGATTTACGCGTATTGCATCGGCGGCCTGTCTGTCGGCCGGCCTGCTGCTGGGCTCGCAGGTTCGCGCCGAAGTGTCGGAGCTGACCGTGGCCCTGCAGCCCGGCATCAGCTATCTGTCGCTGATGATCATGCAGGACGAGAAACTGATCGAGAAACACGCCAAGCAGGCAGGCGTGGACGATCTGACGGTGAAATGGTCGCGCTTTGCCGGCGGCAACGTCATGAACGAGGCCGTGCTGTCGGGCAGCCTGCACTTTGCGTCGGGCGGCGTGGGACCACTGGTCACCATGTGGTCGCGCACGCGCGGCAACTTGAACGTGAAGGCGGTATCGGCCATCAACGCCATGCCGCTCTATCTGAATTCGCGCAACCCCGCAGTCAAGTCCATCAAGGACCTCACCGACAAAGACCGCATCGCCCTGCCTGCCGTGCGGGTTTCCATCCAGGCGGTCACCCTGCAGATGGCCGCGGAACAGGCATTTGGCGAAGGGCAGCAGAATCGCCTGGACAAGCTCACGGTATCGCTGTCGCACCCCGATGGCATGACGGCGCTGCTGTCCGGTTCCAGCGAGATCACCGCGCACTTCACCTCTCCGCCCTTCCAGGATTTCGAGCTGAAGCAGCCAGGCATTCATCGCATCCTGAGTTCGTACGACGTACTGGGCGGCCCGGCCACCTTCAACCTGGTGTGGACCACGGAGAAGTTCCACAAGGAGAATCCGAAGGTCTACGCCGCGTTCATGGCCGCGCTGCAAGAGGCGACCGACAAGATCAACCAGGACAAGACCTGGGCGGCCAAGACGTACCTGCGCCTGGCCAACGACACGCGCACCAAGGAGGAGGACGTGATCGAGATCCTGAACAATCCCGACATCTCGTACACGCTCACCCCGAACAACATCATGAAGTACGTGAACTTCATGCACAAGGTGGGGTCGATCAAAGTCATGCCTGAGTCCTGGAAGGACCTGTTCTTCCCCAATGCCCACTCGCTGCAGGGAAGCTGAAGGCCGCGTCACACCCTGCCCCGGCCCGCGGCCGGGGCGCCATACAGGAGGGCTGGCATGACCGATGCAAGAACCGCCGCGCCGCTGCTCGATGTACGCGGCGTGACCCTGCAGTACAAAACCCCCGAATACCTGATCACCGCCACCTATCGCGTGGATTTCCAGGTATGGCAGGGCGACCGCTTCATTCTTCTGGGCCCGTCGGGCTGCGGCAAGTCGACACTGCTCAAGGCGGTGGGCGGCTATCTGCCGCCCGTGGAGGGCGAAATACGGCTGAAGTCCGAAGTGGTCACCCGCCCTGGCCCCGACCGCATGATGGTTTTCCAGGAATTCGACCAGTTGCTGCCGTGGAAAACCGTACGCCAGAACGTGGCCTTTGCCCTGCTGGCCAGCGGCCGCATGGGCACGCGCGAGGCCGACGAGCGCGCCATGCATTACATCCACAAGGTGAACCTGGCCAAGTTCGCCGACAGCTACCCACATATGCTGTCCGGCGGCATGAAGCAGCGTGTCGCCATTGCCCGCGGCATGGCGATGGAGCCCGACATCCTGCTGATGGACGAACCCTTTGCCGCCCTGGATGCGCTGACTCGCCGCAAGATGCAGGACGAACTGCTGCAACTGTGGGATGACACGCGATTCACCGTGCTGTTCGTCACTCACTCCATTCCGGAGGCGATCAAGATCGGCAACCGCATTCTGTTGCTGTCGCCGCATCCGGGCCAGGTGAAGGCCGAGATCAACAGTGTGCCTCGCGGCGAATCCGATGCCAGCCGGCACCAGGAACTCGAAGACAAAATCAACGCGATGCTGTTCGCGGATCGCATCGAAGAAGAGGGGCAACAACATGGCTGACCAGGACGCGAACCTCGCCGCCGGCCGCGCCGAACGCTACCTGGAGCCGGTGGCCGACGAATCGTTCGGCGTGGTGCAGAAGCCGCTATCGACGTGGGAACGGCTGTACAACATCGGCGCGCTGCGCAAGCTGTTCCTGCTGACCGTGCTCGCCCTCATCTGGGAACTCTACGCACGAAGTGTCAACAACCCGCTGCTGTTCCCCACTTTCGGCTCGACCGTGGCGGCGCTGTATGACGGGCTGGTGCATGGTGCGCTGTTGATGAAGGCATGGACCTCGATCCGCGTGCTGCTGGTCGGCTATGCGGCCGGGATAGCGCTGGCGGCGTTGCTGACCGTGCTGGCCATTACGACGCGGCTGGGCACCGACCTGCTCGAGACCCTGACGTCAATGTTCAATCCCCTGCCCGCCATTGCACTGCTGCCGCTGGCGCTCATCTGGTTCGGCCTGGGCGAAGGCAGTGTGGTGTTCGTGCTGATTCACTCGGTGCTGTGGGCGGTGGCGCTGAACACGCATTCGGGCTTTCTGTCGGTATCGATGACCCTGCGCATGGTGGGCCGCAACTATGGACTGAGCGGCTTCGGCTACGTGCGCCGCATCCTGATCCCGGCGGCGTTCCCCAGCATACTCACCGGCCTGAAGATCGGCTGGGCCTTTGCCTGGCGCACGCTGATCGCGGCGGAACTGGTCTTCGGCGTCAGTTCAGGATCGGGCGGGCTGGGCTGGTTCATCTACGAGAACAAGAACCTGCTCGAGATTCCCAACGTCTTCGCCGGCCTGTTCACGGTGATCCTGATCGGCCTGCTCGTCGAGAACGTCATTTTCAGAACGGTAGAAATCCACACCATCCGCAAGTGGGGAATGCAGCACTGATCGCCGCCCCTGGGCGACCAACTCATACAAAGGAGAACCTGCAATGCGCATCGACCGTCCCGCCTGTTCCGATATCCAGCGGCGCAAGACGCTGGGGTTGCTGGGAGCAGGCGCACTGGCCCTGACTCCGTGGGCGCACAGCCTGGCCGCCGCACAGGGCTGGCCGCAGCGCCCCGTCAGTTACATCGTGCCGTTTTCGCCGGGTGGACTGACCGACGTGGCGGCGCGCCAGGTGGCGCAGGCACTTGCCACCGGCGAGGGCTGGAATGTGGTGGTGGAGAACAAGCCCGGCGGCAGCGCCAACATCGGCGCGTCGCTGGTGGCGCGGGCGGAGCCTGACGGGTACACCTGGCTGGCCATCACCATGACGCACGCGGCCAACGCAACGCTGTTCGCCGGCAAAGCGGGATACGACCTGAAGCAAGACCTGGTGCCGCTGGCAGGAATCGCCTCGTCCGCGATGATGGTGGTGGTCAATGCCAAGAGCCCGATCCGCACCCTTGACGACCTGACGCGCGCGGCCCGCTCGGGCTCGCTGTCGGCCGGCTCCAGCGGCAACGGCACGCCGCCGCACCTGACGCTGGCGCTATACCAGAAGCTCACCGGCACTTCGCTGCTGCATGTGCCTTACAAGGGCGGCGCGCCATCGCTCACCGACCTCATCGGCGGACAGCTCGATGTCATTTTCTCGAACTACCCGGAGTCGCTGCCCCACGTCAAGAGCGGCATGCTGCGCGCCCTGGCCATCAGCACCAAGGAGCGCAGCCCCGATCTGCCCGACGTGCCCACAGTGGGGGAAGCCGGCCTGCCCGACCTGATCGTCGAGAACTTCACCGGCGTTCTGGGCCCCGCCGGCATGCCTGCCGAGCTGGTCCAGCGCATCGGCGGCGCAATAGAAAAGGAGGTGTCCAAACCCGCCATGCAGCAGTCGCTGCAGCGACTGGGCTTCATCCCCCGACCGCGCGGTCCGGCCGAGTTCCGGGAATATCTTTACAGCGAAGTCGATCGTTGGGGCAAAATCATCCGCGATGCCAACATCCAGGTCGGATAGCCGCCGGCCCTGGTCCCTGATGACGGCGCGCCGGAGGCTGCCCTGCGGGGCAGCCTCCGGCGCAACCAGTTCGCGCACCTTGACACCTGTTATTGAAGAGCCCGATGCACATCGTAATTTCCGAATTCATGGACGAAGCGGCCGTCGCCGAGCTGCGCACCCGCTTCGACGTCCGTTATGAACCCGACCTTGTGGACCGGCCGGCCGAGCTGGCCACCGCATTGGCCGAGGCGGACGCGCTGATCGTACGCAACCGCACCCGCGTCGATCCTGCCCTGCTGTCGGCAGGCCCGCGCCTCAGGGCGGTGGGACGCCTGGGCGTGGGCCTGGACAACATCGACCTGCCGGCCTGCCAGGCACGCGGCATTGCCGTACTGCCCGCCACGGGGGCCAACGCCCGCGCGGTCGCCGAGTACGTCATTGCCAGTGCGCTGTTGCTGTTGCGCGGCGCCTATTGCGGCAGCGGCCAGGTAGCGGCCGGAGCCTGGCCGCGCACCGACCTATCCAACGGGCTGGAAGCCCAGGGCCGTACCCTGGGCATCGTGGGGTTCGGCGGCATCGGACGCCTGACGGCCCGGCTGGCCCAGGCTCTCGACATGCAGGTTGCCGCCCATGACCCCATGCTGGGCGACGACGACCCGGCCTGGAGCGAGGCAAACGTACAGCCCATGCCGCTGGACGCGCTGCTGGCGCGCGCCGATGTGCTGACGCTGCATATTCCGCTCACCGACGCCACGCGCAACTTGATCGACGCGAACAGGCTGGCATCCATGAAGCGCGGCGCGGTGCTCATCAATACCGCGCGCGGCGGCATCATCGACGAAGCGGCCCTGGCGCAGGCCCTGCGCAGCGGGCATTTGCGCGGCGCCGCCATCGACGTATTCGGCAACGAGCCGCTGCCCGCCGGCAGCGCGCTGGCCGATGCCCCCAACCTGCTGCTCACTCCGCACATCGCCGGCCTGACACAAGAGGCCAACAGCCGCGTATCCAGCATGGTGGCGCAGCGCGTGGCCGACGCGCTGGACCCGGCCCGCTGACCCTACACCCAACGTCGTTCCGAGAGCCCATGGCAACTGTAGATCTGAAATCCTTGCATGACCTGGCCGCCGCGGCCCTGCGCGGCGCGGGCGCCAGTACCGACATGGCCGACAGCACGGCGCGCGCGCTCGTGTACGCCGATGCGCAGGGGCTGGCGTCGCACGGCGTTTCGCGCGTACCGTCTTATGCCACGCATGTGCGCAACGGCCGTGCCGTGGGTGGCGCCGTGCCACGCATCGCGCAGCAGCGCGACGGCGCCGTGCTGGTCGACGCCGGCGCCGGCCTCGCCTTTCCGGCCTGCGCGCTTGCGGTACAGGAAGCCGCGGCTCGCGCGCTGCGGCACGGCGTCGCCTTCGCCGGTGTGACCAACAGCCATCATTTCGGCGTGGCCGCCTATCACCTCGACGCGCTGGCGCGCCAAGGCCTCGTGGGCCTGGCCATGGGTAATTCGCCCGCGGCCATGCCCGCATGGGGGGGCAAGCGCGCCCTGTTTGGCACCAATCCCATTGCGGCGGCCTTCCCCCGCCGCGATGGCGATCCCCTGGTCATCGATCTGTCGCTGTCCGAAGTGGCGCGCGGCAAACTGATGGTGGCCGCGCGCGAAGGGCGAGACATACCGCTGGGCTGGGCATTGGACGCCGAAGGAAACCCCACCACCGATCCCAAGGCGGGCCTCGCCGGCAGCATGCTGCCCATGGGCGGCGTGAAGGGCGCCATGCTGGCGCTTATCGTCGAGCTGCTGGCCTGCGCACTGACGGGCGCGCAATTCGGCTTCGAAGCCGACTCGTTTTTTACCGACGCCGGCAACCAGGCGCGCATCGGTCAGGCCTTCCTCGCGATCGACCCAGGCGCCCTGGCCGGCCGCGAGGTGTATCTCGAGCGTGTCGAAACCCTGGTGTCCGCCATGCTGGCCGACAGCGACGTGCGCCTGCCCGGCGCGCGGCGCGCCGGCCTGCAGCGGCAGGCTCAGGACCAAGGCGTGGATATTCCGGATGCCCTGCTTGCGCAATTGTGCGACCTGGCTGGACAAGGCTGACTGGCGATGCGGGCGGCTACCAGAAGCCGCGCACGCCCGCCAGCACCAGCGCCACGCCCGACAGCGTCAGCAGCCCGAGCACCACGCGGCGGAAAGCGGCGTCGCTGAACCGGCGGTACAAATGCACGCCCACCAAGGCGGGCACCAGCGTGGCCGCCCCCACCACTGAGAACACCGGCACCGACTGGGCCGACAGCAGGCCGGCGGCCGCGTAGCCGCCCAGCGTGACGGCATGCATGGCGAGGTTGAAGCTCTGGAACACCGAACGCTGCTCATCACGCGCCCAACCGCGCAATACGCACCATAGTGTGGGTGCCGGGCCCGGTAACCCGCCGAAGCCGCTCATGGCGCCGCCCAGCCAGCCCACGGCGGCATCGGCGGCCCGGCCGCCTCGCGAGATCCTGGGCAGGTCCGCGGCCAGCAGCATGGCCGGGCAATAACCCAGCAACACCAGCCCCACCCCCAGCCTGAACGCCGCTGGGTCGACATAGCGCAACAACGCGACCCCGAGCGGCACGCCCACCAGCCCGCCGAGCAGGAAAGGCATCAGCCGCCGCCAGCTGAAACCACTGCGCAGCGACCGCACGGCGAGCAACTGCCCGATCAGCGAGCCGAATACGACGGCGGGCGCCGCGACCGAGGGCGGCAGCGTCCAGGACCAGAACGCCATGGCCACCAGCCCGAAGCCGAAGCCCGCCAGCCCCTGCACAAAGGCCGCGACGCAGGCGCCGCCCGCAAGCAGCAGCAAGGTTTCGGTGGACACCGCCGGTTCAGCCCTGACGCACTACGGGCGCGGGCAGGCCGGCCAGGGCCACATTGATGCAGGTGGGCAGGTCGGCCGCGCCCGCCGCCTGCAGCGCAGGGCCCAGGGCATTGGCGCTGTCCACCCAGGCGCCCCGTGCTCCGAAGCCGACGGCCACCTGGTCATATCGGGTGGGCAGCAGTTCACACCCAATCAGGCGTTCCGCGCCGTACTGGTTGAGCTGGATCTGGTACTCGGCATTCCAGCGGGCGTCGTTGCCGACGACGCAAACGAACGGCAGACCGTAACGCACGGCCGTATCGAGCTCCGAGCAATGAAAGCCGAACGTGCCGTCGCCCATCATTGCCACCACCGGCGCGTCGCGATGCGCCAGCCGGGCTGCCAGCGCCATGGGCAACGCGCTGCCGATGGCGCCCGCGGCGCCATTGATGACACGATGCGGCGCTTGCAGGCAAGCCTGCGCCCACTGGCCGAACTCGCCGCCGTCGCACACCAGCACCGAGTCGGGGTGCGAGTCCAGCAGTTGCTGAACCGCACGGCACAGTTCGGCCGGATGCAGCCCCGCGCCATCGCCTCGCGCTTCGCGCCAGCCGGGTGGCCGAAAGACCAGCGCGGCTTCAACCTCGGCCAGCCAGCCGGCATCGCCCTGCATTTCCAATTGCCGCAGGGCGTCCAGCGCGGCGTCGGTATCGGCCTGTGCAGTGTCATGCAGGCGGTCGCCCACCGCGCGGCGCGAACGCTGCCATTCGCGCTCGTCGGCATCTATCTGCATGAAGGCACACTGGCCGTCGAATGCCTGGCCGAACTGCAGGGTGAAGTCCAGCCGCTTGCCGACAAGCAATACGCAGTCCGCTCGGGCCAGCATGGGCGCGAAAGCCCCCAGCGCGGGATCATTGGCCCCGCGCGGGCTTTCCGTCGCCACGACGGGCACGCCCCAGGCCTGCTGCAGGGCGGTCACGCGTTGGCGCCCGGCGTCGGTCAGGCCGCGCGGCCCCACAAGCACCAGCGGGCGCCGGGCGCGCCGCAGCCGGGTCGCCATGGCCTCGGCCTGCCCCGCATCCAGCGCCATCGGCTGCGCGTCGAACTCGCCCGCAGCAGGATCCGCGTAGTCGACCGTCTGTTCGAGTGTGTCGGTCGGCAGGCTCAGATGCACCGGGCCGGGGCGGCCTGACCGTGCCACGCGGCAGGCCCGCGCAAAATCCGCGGCCAGTCCCGCTGCGGACGCCGCAGCCCAGGAGGCCTTGGTCACCGGCGCAGCCATGGCGGCCTGGTCCATCTCCTGGAAGGCGCCCCACCCCGCCTGACGGTTGGGCGCATGACCGGACAGCAGCACGACAGGCGACTCGGACATCTGCGCGGTGTACAGCGCCGAGACCGCGTTCGCATGGCCGGGGCCGCCGGTGACGAGCGCCACGCCGGGCTCGCCCGTGAGCCGGGCCCAGGCGTCCGCCATGTGCACCGCGCTGGCCTCATGGCGCACATGCACCAGTTCGATGCCCGCCGACAGCGCCGCGTCGAATACGGGCATGATGTGGTTGCCAGACAGCGTGAACAGGCGGGTGATGCCCGCCGCCTTGATCGAGCGGGCCAGCGCATCGGCGCCGCGTACCTTGACTGCCATGAATAGAGCTCCTTGTCCTGCCTGAGGCCAGGCGCGCGCGCCTGGCGTTGAATTATTTGAGCGCGATGCCGGCCGTGCGCCCCAGCTGCTCGTATGCCTGCACCTGAGCCTGTACGAAATCACGCGTGGCCTCGGCCGCGCGCACATCCGGCACGCTGCCCAGGCGGGTCGTGCCATCGATCCAGGCCCGGTCGGAGGATACCCCGCGCAGCACCTCGGCCCATTTGCGTATCGCGTCCGGCGCCATGCCGGGCGGCCCATACAGGGCGCTCCACCCGATGATGGCTTCGAGCTGCGGATAGCCGGACTCCCGCGCAGTGGGCACATCCGGCAAGGTCTGCAGGCGCGTGGGGGTGGTCGTCATCAAGGCGCGCAGACGCCCGTCGTGCAACGGGCCTGAAATCGGCGCATAGTTGGTGCAGACGAAATCCACCTGCCCCGACAGCGCGGCCAGCATTGCTTCACCCGAGCCCTTGTAGGTGATCGCCATGGCGGCGTTAGAAGGCAGACCCAGCACATTGAACAGCAGTTGCGGCCCCAGGTTGAGCACGGTGGCCGGGCCCGTGGTGGCATAGTTCAGGGCGCCGGGCCGGGCCTTGATCGCCGCGACCAGGTCGGCCAGCGTATGGTGGGGCGAGCTCTTCGGAACCGCGCACACATAAGGGTTCAACTCCAGCAGCCCCAGGAAAGTGAAATCGTCCCACCGGTATGCCAGCCCTGGTTGCAGCGCAGGCAGTATGGCCTGCGAACCCACGCGCGCCATCAACAGGGTGTAGCCATCCGGATCGGCGTCCTTCACGTACTGAGACCCGATGGCCCCGTTCGCGCCTGCGCGATTCAGCACCACCAGGGGTTGGCCCAGGTACTGCTGCACGACCGCGGCCAGGTTGCGGGCAGCCAGGTCGGCGTCGCCTCCCACGCTGAACGGCGTCACCAAGGTCACCGGCCGTTGCGGGTAGCCCTGGGCCATGACGCTGCCCCCCAACGCCAGGCCGGCCACCATCCCGGCCAGAGTCATGCCCCACCGCCCGATTCTTGCTCTTGTCTCCATGATGTCTCCCCTTTTGTGCTGCGCCTTGGTATCTGGTGCCTCCCGTCCGCACGCTGTGGCGCGCGGCGGCCTGGCACCGGCTTTGTGATCCACCTCATCCATCAGCAATGCCCGGCCATTCCGGCCCGGGCGTTTTCCCTTGCACGCCATCGCCCTCCGGCGGCAGGCAGGCTAAGCCGCGTCCTGCTGCAGCAGCGATTGCCCGGGGCGCACCCGGGTGAACTGCACCGGCTGGCGTTGCACCTTCAGGGCGCCGCCCTGTTGCGCTACCACCGAATACCAGGAATGCTCGAGGTCGCGCACTTCCGGGAAATCGGCGCGAAAGTGCGCTCCGCGCGAGTCCTCCCTGGCCAGCGCCGCGTGCACGATCGCTTCGCTGACGTGCACCAGGCTCTCCAGGTTGAGCCAATCGTGCCAGGCCATGTTGTAGGCCCGATTGCCGTCGGCCACGCCCACGCGGTCGAGCTCGCCGCGCAACTCGGCCAGCGCCGCCAGCGCGCGTTGCAACCCTTCGGCGTCGCGCACAATCCCGGCCTCGTCCCACATGACGCTGGACAAACGTTCGCGCAGCGCGTGCAGGTCTCCACCGCGCCTGGCCAGCGGCGCCTGCGCGCGCGCGATCGCCGCCTGCACCACCGAAGCGTCCGGCTCGGCCCACGCCTGGCCCGGTACCCAACGCGCCATCGCATCGCCCGCGATGCCTCCGAACACCGTGGAATTGGCCACGCCGTTGCCGCCAAGGCGATTGGCGCCGTGCACGCCACCTGTATCTTCGCCCGCGGCATAAAGCCCCGTCAGCGCCGTGCGGCAGTCCGGCTGGAACAGCACTCCGCCCATCATGTAATGCGCCGTCGGCACGACCTCGACGCGTCCGGCTGCCAGGTCGAAGCCACAATCGGCGCAGCGTTCCACCATGCCCTTGAATTGGCGGCGCACCTGTTCGGGGCCCAGGTGGGCCATTTCGATGAACACGCCTCCGTTGGGCGAAGTTCGCCCCGCCCGCATTTCGGCATAGATACCGCGCGACACAATATCGCGCGTGGCCCGCTCGGCGCGAGGGTCCACTGACTGCATGAAGCGCTCGCCCGCGCCGTTCAGCAGGTACCCGCCGGCACCGCGCAGCCCTTCTTCCAGCACCGTGCCCGTCATGCGGGTGTCGGCGCCGGCCAGCAGCCCGGTGGGATGGAACTGCACCATCTCCATGTCGCGCAGGCCCAGCCCGGCGCGCAACGCCATAGACAGGCCGTCGCAACTCTTGTCGCCCGACGGGGTGTGGTACCGGTACATGGTGGGGCCGCCCCCGGTAGCCAGCAGCACCGCCTTGGCCCGCACCAGCACGAATTCGCCGCTGCGGATATCTATCATCAGCACGGCGGCGATGCGCTGCCCGTCGGGCGTGGGAATCAACTCGACCGCGCGGTGTTCTTCCAGGCGCTCGATGCGGCGCGCCCACACCTGCTCGGCGAGGCGGTTGATGATCTCGATACCGGTCAGGTCGCCCTTGTGCACGGTGCGGTCGAACGTCTGCCCCGCGAAGGCTTTCTGGTGCAGTGTGCCGTCGGCATTGCGGTCGAAGAAACAGCCCAGTTCGTTTTCCAGCTCATGGACCCGCTCGACGGCCTTGTTCACCAGCGTCCAGGCCAGCTCCTGGTCGGGCAGCCACTTGCCGCCCTCGATGGTGTCCATGAAATGCCGCTCGGGTGAATCGCCGGAGGCCAGCGCCACGTTATAGCCGCCCTGCACCATCCGCGTGCAGCCGCACTTGCCCAGCAGGCCCTTCACCGCCACCGTGATGTGCAGGTCCGGCGCCCCCTCGTGCGCGTGCAAGGCAGCGAACAGCCCCGCCCCTCCCGACCCCAGGATCAGCACGTCGGTCTGGCGCTGTTGCAGGCCGTGCAGGTTCATTTCGCCACCCCCAGGTTCGCCAGTACGGCCTGCCGGCGGTCGGCGACGTCCCGGGCCACCTGGTCGTAAAGAGACGCGCCATGGCTGTCCATCGCCACCAGCAACGGGCCGAAGTCCCGGATGCGAAACTTCCACAGCGATTCCGGGTTGAGGTCGTCCAGGTCAACATCTTCGATGCACTCGATCCAGGTGGTTTCCAGTGCCGCAGTGCCGCCCACGATGGCCAGATAAGCGCCGCCCAGCTCCGCAAATGCCCGGCTCGACCCCTCATGCATGCCGCCCTTGCCCACGATCAGCCGCACGCCGCACTGGCGCATCAGTTGCGAGGTGAAGCGTTCCATGCGGGACGACGTGGTCGTGCCGATGCACACCGGCTCATAGCCTGCGGGGTGGGCCGGGCTGGCCGGCACTTTGCGCACATTGGGCGCCGTGTGGATGACCGCGTGGCCCTGCATGTCCAGGCGCGTCGCGCGGCCCTGATCGAACAGGGCTATGTAGCTCGCGTCGCGTATGCCGAACAGCGTGCGTTGCAAAGTCACTGTGTCGCCCACCCGCAGCTCGCGCGCCCGGGCTTCGGTGATCGGCATGGTGAGGTCGTGATGAGTCATGGCGGCAAATCCCAGGCGCTCAGAATCCGTATTGCACGCCCTGCGGCGTGAAGGTGGCACGCGCGCGGCGCGCCGAATGGCATTGCATGTTCACCGCCACAGGGTTCATGGTGATATGCGTGGCCGCCAGTTCCACATGCACGGCGAACGCCGTAGCGTCGCCCCCGAGCCCCTGCGGGCCCACGCCCAGCTGATTGACCGCGGCCGACAATTCCTGCTCCAGTTGAGCGCCCAGCGGGTCATCGCAGTGCGAGCCCAGCGGGCGCGTTGCGGCCTGCTTGGCCAGATGCACGCACAGGTCCGACGTCCCACCCACGCCTACGCCCACGATGGTCGGCGGACAAGTCTTGCCACCGGCCTGCATCACGCAGTCGATCACAAAGGTCTTCACCGCATCGAGCCCTTCGGCCGGAATCGCCATGCGCAGGAACGAATTGTTCTCGGACCCGCTCCCCTTGGGCACCATCTCGATTTCCAGGCGATCGTCGTCCTCGCAGAAATCGACGTGGATGACGGGCACACCGGGCCCGCACGAGGTATGCGCGTTCTTGCGGCTGATGGGATGCACGACGCTGGAACGCAGCGGGTGCTCGCGCGTCGCCCGCTCGCAGCCGGTGCGGATGGCCTGCTTCAGGCGCCAGCCATCCAGGGCGACGCGGCGGCCGACCACGACGTTGTAAATAGGTATGCCGGTGTCCTGGCACAACAGGTTGTCGTTCGCCTCGGCAACCGCGATGTTCGTGGTCATCGTGTCCAGGATGGTCTGCGCGCGGGATGACGACTCCGCGGCGCGCAAGCGGCCGAAACCCTGCTTGATGTCATCCGGCAGGCGCTTGAGCGCCCTGATGTACAGTTCGCGCGCGGCATCTTCTACCTGTGCGTAATCGATCTCTGGCATATTCAACCCAGCATATTGACGACAAACAGCAACGACACCGCGACAGACGCCGCAGTGCCCACCGCAATCCAGCCGCGCCGCAGCCCCTGCCACGGCGCGAATTCAATCCACAGCAATCGAAGGCCGCCGGCCAGGTGCACTGCCAGGCAGAGCACCAGCGCCCATTCGCCGAACTTGAACAAGGGCGCTTCGTACCAGCGCAGCGCGCCATCCAGCGCCGCCTCGCCTTCCAACGCCAGGCCCAGCGTCCAGAAGTGAACGGGCAGAAACGCCAGCAGCAGCAAGCCCGAGATACGGTGCACGGCAAAGGCCAGCCAACTGGCATGGGTGCGGGCACGTCGGTCATTGCGGCGCATGTCAGCCTCCCAGCGTCACGGCGGCCACTGCGCGCCAGCCCAGCACGAGCAGCAAGACGCCCGCCAGCAACCCGAGCGGCGCGGCGACGCGGCGCGCGCGCCCCCATTCGTCCAACACGTTTCGCAGGCCGATGGCAGCGTGCACGGCAACGAGCAGGACGAAAATTCCGTAGAACAGCATCCAGGCCAGGCTGCCGCGCGTGCGACCCAATATCTCGGCCGCGCTGAGCCCGCCGCGCACGGCCCAGGTGATCAAAGCCAGGTGCCCCACCACAAACAGCGTCATGCCCATCGCGCTGATGCGCTGCCAATACCAGCGCCGCGCCGCCGCCGCGCTCATGGCGTGGCTCCGGTCATGCCGGGTTCTGCCTTGGCCCCCTTGTCCGGCTCGGCGGCCGTACCCAGTTCACCGCGCATCGCGGCGCGCGCCGTCGTGCGCTTGAGCCCCGCAATAGCGGCCGTGGGCGCGATGCCCTTGGGACATCTGAGCGTACAGGACCCCTGCGTATGACAGGAGTGGCAACCCGCATCGCCCGCCACCGCCGCCAGCCGGCTTGCATTCGCCGTATCGCGCTCGTCGTTGACCAGCGTCCAGGCGCGGTTGAGCGCGGCGGGCCCCAGGAACTGCGGCTTCCAGGTGACCACGTCGCACGATGCATAGCAGACTCCGCAACCGATGCATTCAATGCCGGCGTCGGCGGCGCGCCGCGCGGGCGACGCCGGGCTGACGCGCGCCACCGGGTCATGGCGGCCGGCAGGCCCGGTAAAGCGCCCCTGCGCCTGCTGCCACTTATCGAAGAACGGCGCCATATCGGTCACCAGGTCTTTGATGATGGGAAGATTGGACAACGGCGCGATCTCGATGCCGCCGTCGCGCACCACCCGCGACACGTGGGTGCGGCATGTCCAGCGCGCCACGCCGTTGACCGTCATGGCGCACGACCCGCACATGCCGACGCGGCAGGCATACCGATATGAGAGGGAGGGGTCCAGGTGGCGCTGTATGTGGGTGGCCACGTCCAGCACGGTCTGGTTGTCGCGGCGCGGCACCTCGTACACCTGGAAAGCGCCGTCGCGGCCGCCGCGCCACACTTTCACGCGCAACGCGCCGGCGGGGGATTCTTGCTGGGGCATGGCCTGTTCCGCCTGGAAAAGCAACGCCTTGCATGTTGCAGCGGCATCGACCAAAAGTAAAACTATTAATTGTTTTGCGTAGCCCAAGTATTTTTTATATGCTGTGGCGCATGTCTTCCATCCGCCAATTCCGCACTGCCCTGGCGGCCGCCCGCCTCGGCAGCTTTGTGGCCGCGGGCCGCCACGTGGGGTTGACCCAGGCGGCCGTCAGCCTCCAGATCAAGAACCTGGAAAGCGAGCTCGACGTCCAGCTGTTCGAGCGCCGCGCACAGGCTGCGGTGCCTACCCCGCACGGCCGGCAGATACTGGCCGAACTCGAAGACCTGGTGGCACGCTACGAGCAACTGCTCGCGCAAAGCGGCGATACGCTGCGAGGCAGCCTGCGCATCGGCACGCTCGTGTCGTCGCTGATGGGCACATTCGGCACGGTGCTGGCCCGCATCAAGCGCGACTATCCGGACCTGCACATCACGTTGCTGGCCGGCCAGTCGGCCGACTTCGCGGCGCGCGTGGCAAGCGGCGAGCTCGATGCGGCGGTCGTCACCGAACCTCCCCATGGGGTCGACCCCGCACTGGTCTGGACCCCGCTGTATCAAGAGCCGCTGGTTCTGATCGCCGCGCCGCGCCTGCGGCGCAAATCACCGGCCTCACTGCTGGCTTCGGAACCCTTCCTGCAGTTCGACCGCACACTCTGGACCGGCCACCTGATTGCGCAGGCCCTGGCCCGCATGGGAGCCGCCCCCAATATCATCCTGGAACTGAATTCCATCGAGGCCATCGCCGAACTGGTGCGCCAGGACTACGGCGTGGCCGTGGTGCCGTTGCTGGCGAACGCCAACTGGCGCACGGGCAAGCAACTGGCCGTCAAGCCGCTGCCGGGCCCGCCCATCCTGCGTCGGGTCGGTATGCTCGAAAGGCGCCGCCATGGCAAGTCGTCGATTACCGGCACGCTGCGCGGCGTGTTTGCGGAAACGTCCGGCTAGCGCGCCGGATTCTGCGCCCCACCATCAGATTGGTCCGAAAAGGCCGGGCAGGGTAAAGGTCAGGCAGGCTCTTGACGGCAGCCATGGAAAATCCGCGGATCATCCCGCCCCGGCACTCGTGCATCGCATTGCCATGCAAGCCAAACCCCTGTCCATCCGCGAGCGCGATTGCCTTTACTGGTCGGCCCTGGGCAAAACCAGCTGGGAAACCGGCATCATCCTGGGCGTAACCGAACGCACGGTGAATTTCCACATCGGCAACGCCTGCAGCAAACTCGGCGTCTACAACCGCCGTGCCGCGGTCGCACAGGCCATGCGCCATGGCCTGCTGCCCTCGCTCACCGATTGATCCTGACGGCGTGCACGAATTCCTGCGCCCGTTCGCGCGGCAGGCTCTCGGGCGAACCGGCGGCCACGGCGTCGATCAGCATCGTGTCGGTCACCCACACCCGAGCCAGCAGCCAGCCCGCCTGCTTGCCGGCCTGCCCGTGTATTTCGATATCTTCGCCGGGGGCCGGCATCGGCTGGGGCGGCGTGGCGCCCAGGTTGGCATACAGCGATCGCGCCAGCGCCTCACTCAGGGCCGCGCGCGCGGCCGGGTCGCTGGCCACCGATTCCGGCAGCCGCGCGTGCCCCACGGCGAACATGGCGCCGTCGACATCTGCCATGTCGAGCGTAAACCGCAGCGGGTGTCCGCCCAGGTTGATATCGCGGGTCTGTGTCTGTACCTTGGCCGGGAACGCGGCCCGAACGTGGCCGTCGGCCACATCCATTTCTCGCCAGTTGTAACTGGGGGAACAGGCCGCGACCAGCACCGCAATGGCCAGCAGGCGGGGCAGGCGCGCCGAAAACAGGCGGAACAACCGGGAAATCATGGTAATGCGGCCTCCGAGAAGCGTCCGGGCGAATACTGCGATTGTCGCCCATTGCGGCCAGCCCGGGGTTCGGCGGATTGTCCCTGGCGCCAGTGCAGGATCCCCCGGCACGAAACCCCATCAGCCCGTAAAATCCGCGCTCAATCCCAGAATATCCATATGACCGTGACAGATACCGCCGCCAGCCGCTTGGCCCGCCTGAAGGACCGCACCGACCTGCTCGCCCAGACCCTGCGCGGCATCGAAAAAGAGGGGCTGCGCGTCGATGCCCAGGGCCGCCTGGCCCGCACCGCGCATCCTTCCGGCCTGGGTTCGGCGTTAACCAACGAGCACGTCACGACCGATTATTCCGAAGCCCTGCTCGAGCTCATCACCGGTACGCATGAGCGGGTCGAGCCCCTGCTTGCAGAGCTCGAGAACACACACCGGTTCGTCTACGGAGTGCTCGACGGCGAATACATCTGGAACCAGTCCATGCCGGCCTCGCTGCCGCCCGAAGCCGACATACCCATCGCCTGGTACGGTACGTCGAACACCGGCATGCTGAAACATGTGTACCGTCGCGGCCTGGCGGAACGCTACGGCAAGGCCATGCAGTGCATCGCCGGGGTGCATTACAACTTTTCGCTGCCCGATGCCCTCTGGGACGAACTCGAGCCGGGGCCCCTCTCTGCCCAGGAACGCCGATCGCGAGGCTACATCAGCCTGATCCGCAACTTCACACGCTACTCGTGGCTGCTGATGTACCTGTTCGGCGCCGCGCCCGCGCTGTCGCGCAGCTTCATGGCAGACGATCCGCACGACCTTCAGGCGCTCGACGCCCATAGCCTGTACCTGCCCTATGCCACCAGCCTGCGCATGAGCGACCTGGGCTACCAGAACAAGGCGCAGGCGCAGCTGAAGCTCTGCTACAACGATCTGGGTACCTTCCTGGGCCGCCTGTACAGCGCCGTCACCCAGCCCTGGCCCGATTACCAGGCCATCGGCACGCATCGCGACGGCCAGTGGATCCAGCTCAACACCAATGTGCTGCAGATCGAAAACGAGTACTACTCGAGCATCCGCCCCAAGCGCGCCACGGGCCGCTGCGAACGCCCGGTCACCGCGCTGGCCGAACGGGGCATTCAGTATGTCGAAGTGCGCTGCCTCGACATCGATCCCCAACAGCCCGTGGGCATCGCCGCCGACACCGCGCGCTTCATGGACGCTTTCCTGCTGTTCTGTGCGGCGTCCGACAGCCCTTACTTCTCCCAGAACGGCTACTGCCAGCGCAGTGCCGACAATTTCTCGCTGGTGGTCAAGGAAGGCCGCAAGCCGGGCCTGAAGCTCGACCGCGAAGGCCTGGCCACGAGCGTGCCGCAGTGGGGCCACGAATTGCTCGACCAGATCGCGCCGTACGCCGCGCTTTACGACCAGGCGCTGGGCGGCGACGCCTATGCGCGTGCCCTGCAGGCCCAGCGCACCAAGCTCGACCATCCCGACCAGACACCCTCGGCCCAACTGCTGGCCGATCTGCGCGACAGCGGGCTGTCCTTCCAGGACTATTCCCTGCGGCTGAGCCAGCAGCACGCCGAGACTCTGCGCGCCGCGCCCCTGCCTGCAGACGTCGCGGCTGAATACGCCGAGGCGGCGCGCCAGTCACATGCCGAACAGGCGCGCCTGGAACAATCCGACGAGGTCGATTTCGATACCTACGTCGCGCGCTACCACGCCGCGTTGAAGGCGCCCACCCAGAACTGAGCCGCACCCCCGCCCGGTCATTACGGCCCCGTCCGACAACCTCGAAGCGCATGTCGCCATCGCGGAACAGGCGGGGCGCATCGCGTCCCCGCCGGAGCGCTCCCGCCGTCTGCGCCCGTCGGCGCGCTGCGTCCGGCGGCGGCAGTGCGCTTCAAGCCGCCCGCACGGGCCGCAGCCATTCTCGGTGATGTTGCTCGATGTGCTCCTGGATGAACCCGGCCAGCGTGCGCGTCGCCATCGATGGAAAGCGGTTCGGCGCCGTCAACAGATATATGGCGTCTCCCACGCCTTCTGGTTCGAACTCGGGCAACACTTCGCACAGCAGCCCGTCACGCAGTTCCTTCCAGACCGCATATCGCGGCAGCAATGCAACTCCCAGGCCGGCCAGAACCGCCTCGCGCAGGAACGGGTAATCGCCGGATTGCAGCCTCGGCGCCACGCGCAGCACCAGGGGCACCCCGTGCGGATGCATCAGGCGCAGGTCGAAGCGACGCCCCAGCGACTGCGGCGCGATCATCGAGCAGCGGCCCAGTTGCTCGAGCGTCTGCACCGGATGGCCCTCGTGCACGAAGCCGGGCGTGGCGCACAGCGTCCATTGGATGGCGCAGAGCCGGCGCGCGACATGGTCCTCCGGGGGCGCGGAAGTGATCTTCAGCGCCAGGTCGACTTCCGCCGACACGAGGTCCCCGATGTTGTCGTTAATGTGCAGGCGCAGCGCGATGTCGGGGTAGCGCCGCGCGAATTCCATCAGTACCGGCGCCAGGTACAGATGGCCTAGCCCGGTAGGCAGCCGCACCCGCACATCGCCGCGCACCGTGCCGCCCAGGCTGTCTATCGACGCTTGGGCGGCGCGCATCTCGTCGAGCAGGCGCACGCCATGCTGGTACAGCAGGCGGCCCGCCTGGGTCAGTTCGACATGGCGCGTGGTGCGGCGCAACAATTGCGCTCCCATCACCAGCTCCAGGCGCTTCAGACGGTGCGACATGTTCGACCGGGTCATGCCGCAGCGTTGCGCCGCCGCGCTGAGATTGCGCGATTCCACCATGGCCACGAACAGGCGCACCAGGTTCAGGTCGGGAATATTGTCAACCATGGTTCACCATTACAGGCACAGTTCGACGCATTGTCGAATGCGGCCCGGCTGCCTACCATCGGTGAATACGCCCACAACCCCACATCCGCCATGTCCAGTGCAGCCTCCCACTCATCGTTGCTCCTGCCCTTCCAGGGCTTGCGCGTGCTCGACATCAGTCAGGGCATCGCCGGCCCCTATTGCGCGCAGATTCTCTGGCAGCAAGGCGCGGACGTGGTCAAGGTCGAGCCGCCCGACGGTGACTGGGGCCGCCACGTGGGCGTGGTGCGAGGCGACGACAGCGCCCTGTCGATTGCCTACAACGCCGGCAAGCGCGGCCTGTGCGTGGATGCCCGCCAGGCTGACGGCCGGGCTCTGCTGGGCCGGCTGGCCCGCCAGGCCGATGTGCTGATACAGAATTTCAGGCCAGGTGTGGCGGCGCGCATTGGCGTCGACTACGCCGAGCTTGCCACCGACCGGCCCGAGCTGGTGTACGTATCGATCAGTGGCTATGGCCCGGATGGCCCCTACGCCAAGGCCCCCGCCTCGGACTCCGTCATGCAGGCCGACAGCGGCCTCATGGTGGCGAACCAGACGCCCGATGGGGAACCCCGGCGCATCGGTCTGCTGATGGCCGACATCGCCACGGCCCTGTATGCGGCGCAGGCCACCAGCGCCGCGCTGTACCGCCAGGCGCGCGGCGGCGGTGGCAGCCATGTAGAGCTGAGCCTGTTCCAGGCCTGCGCCGCCCTGCAGGTACACGACATCGTCGCGCACGCCATGGCAGGTGAACGGGTGGCCGGCCCCGTCAGTGCGCCCAATGGCGTGTTCGAGACGGCCGACGGGCGGCTGTCCGTACTCGCCCTGAACAACGACCAATTCGCACGCCTGTGCCGCGCACTCGATCGGCAGCAATGGCTTGAAGACCCCGCCTATGCCGACAACGCCAGCCGCCTGGCCCGCCGCCATGAGCTGCACGACGCACTGGCTGCGCAACTTCGCGAGCAGCCCTCCGCATACTGGATCGAGCGTCTGGCGCGCGAAGACGTGCTGCATGCACGTGTGCGCGATTACGACGACCTTGCCTCGCATCCGCAGGCGCTGCACCTCGGCCTGTTCGAATCGCTGGGCCAGATGGGCGGCGCGCCGCTGCCCTACGCCCGCGTCCCTGGGCTGCGGGCCCGCCGCGAGCTGGCCCCGGCGCCGGCCATTGGCCAACATTCCACACAGGTGCTGGCCGACTGGGGCGTCGCGCAGTCCGACATTGACGCCATGTTGCAGGCCGGCGTCGTCAGGCAGGCGGAGCTGACATCGTGATGCGCGCGCTCGTCTGCGAACGCCACGGCCCGGTGTCGGACGTGAAGGTGCAGCATATCGACACCGCTCCTGCGCCCGGCCCGCACGAAGTCACCGTCGAGATCGAGCATGCAAGCGTAAGCCATGCCACGCGGCTGTTGATCGAAGGCACCTACCAGAGCCGGCCGCCCCTGCCGTTCGTGCCGGGCACCGAAGCCGTGGGCCGCATCAGCGCCTGCGGGAGCGGCGTCAAGCGGCTGGCCGTGGGCGACCGGGTCGTCGCCGTGGCGCGCTGGGGCTGCTACGCGCAGTACCTGACATTGCCCGAATACACCGTATACCCGGTGCCTGACGAACTCGACTTGCTGGGCGCATTGCCCGTGCCCATATCGTATGGCACCGCCTATACCGCATTGTTGTGGCGCGCGGCGCTGCAGCCCGGCGACTCCGTGCTGGTGCTGGGGGCCGGCTCGGGGGTGGGGCTGGCGGCCGTCGAAATCGCCGCCCTGCTGGGCGCTACGGTGATCGCCTGTGCCAGTACCGACGCCAAGCGGCAGGCGGCGCTCGACGCGGGCGCGGCGCATGCCCTGGCCGCCGACGCCGACATGGCGACAAACGTCAAGGCTCTGACGCGCGGAAACGGCGTGGACGTGGTCTTCGACGCCGTGGGCGGGCCTGCCTTTGAACGCAGCGTCAGAGCGGCGGCGCCCAATGGCCGCATGTTGTCGATCGGCTTCGCGAGCGGCCAGGTTCCTGATGTTCCGTTGAACCTGCTGCTGGTCAAGAACCTGACTCTGCACGGCTTCTTCTACGGCCGCTACCTGGGCTGGACCCCGGCCGACGAACGCATCGCGCATGCTCCGGCACTGCAGCGCGCCATGCACACATTGCTGGACTGGGCCCGCACGCGACGGATCCGGCCCGCAGTCACGGCGGTGTATCCGGCCGCCGATCTTGCCGCCGCCCTGGCTGCGCTGGAAACCCGGCGGGTCATCGGCAAGGTGGCGCTCAAAATAAATTAGGAGACGTCCCATGTTTGCCCAGTTTCATCCTTTACGCCACACCATGGCCGCCCTGGCCACGGCCTGCCTGGCCATCGCGCCCCTGGCCGCGTCCGCGGCAGACTCGTTCCCCGATCGGCCCATTACCATGGTGGTTCCTTATCCGCCCGGCGGACCTACCGACACCGTATCGCGACTTGTGGCCGCCGAGATGTCCAAGACAATCGGGCAGAACGTGGTCGTCGAGAACAAGCCGGGCGCGAGTGGCATGATAGGCGCCGACCTCGTGGCGCGGGCCAAGCCCGACGGCTACACCTTCCTGGCGAACGCATCGCTGCACGTCATCAATCCGTACCTGTACAAATCGATGCGGCACGATGCGTTCAAGGATTTCGCCCCCATTACGCAATTGGCCGATGTGCCCCTGGTGCTGGTGGTGCCGGCAAGCTCCAGCGTGCGCACCGTGCAGGACCTGGTGAAACTGGGCCAGTCGCAGGCGCTGAACTTCGGTTCTGCCGGCACGGCATCGGCACAGCAGCTGGCGGGCGAATCATTCAAGGTGCGCAGCGGCCTGAAGATGCAGCACGTACCCTATAAGGGAAGCGCTCCGGCCCTGACCGACCTGGTGGGCGGGCAGATCCAGCTGATGTTCGACTCGATGCCATCGGCCATGCCCTTCATCAAGTCAGGAAAGCTGCGCGCGGTGGCGGTCACCACACCGCAGCGCGTGGGCGAGCTCGCCGACGTGCCCACCATGGCAGAGTCCGGCTTTCCGGGTTTCGACATCAGCACCTGGTACGGCCTGTGGGCGCCAGCCGGCACGCCGCCCGCCATCGTGGACAAGCTGTCGCAGCATGCGGCGCGCGCGCTGCAGCAACCCAATGTGGTCGCCCAGTATGCCGGGCTCGGCGCAAAGCCGGTGGGCTCCGACCCTCAGACCTTTGCACGCTTCACGGAGTCCGAGGGCAAGAAGTGGCGCGACATCGTGACGGCTGCGCAGATCCAGCCGCAATAACGAAGGCGGGGCGCGCGCTCAGTCGCGCGGCGCGTCGCTGGTCGAGCGCTGGCGCGCGGTGCCGCCCGCCGCGCTCAGGTTGTACGCCGTGTTCACCAGCCCGATGTGCGAGAAGCCTTGCGGGAAATTTCCCACCAGCCGGCGGCGCACCACGTCGTACTCCTCGGCCAGCAGGCCCAGGTCATTGCGCAAGCCCAGCAGGTGGTCGAACAATTGCTCGGCCTCGTTCAGCCGCCCCTGCATGATGTAGGCGTCGGCCAGCCAGAAACTGCAGACCAGGAACACGCCTTCATCGCCTGGCAGGCCATCGTCGCTGTGTTCGGTGTTGTAGCGCAGCACCAGGCCGTCGCGCAGCAGGGTCCGCTCGATGGCATCGATGGTGCCGCGCACGCGCCTGTCATCGGCAGGCAGGAACCCGACTTGAGGAATCAGCAGCAGGCTCGCATCCAGCGCCGTCCCGCCGTAGTACTGGACAAAGGAGTTCAGGCGCTCGTCATACCCGTTCGTGCAGATATCGTGACGGATCTGTTCGGCCAGCGCGCGCCAGCGCGCCACGGGCCCGTCCAGCCCGAAGCGTTCGCACGACTTGATCGTACGATCGAGCGCCACCCAGCACATCAGGCGTGAATGCGTGAATGCCCGGCGCGGTCCCCGCATTTCCCAGATGCCGTGATCATGCTGGTGCCACAAGTCTTCGAGCGGCTTCAGCAGCACCTTCTGCAGACGCCAGGCTTCGGCCAGCGGCGCCAGGTCGGCCACCCGGCCGGCATGCAAGGTCTCGATTAGTTCGCCGTAAACATCAAGCTGCATCTGCCCTGCGGCGCCATTGCCGATGCGTACCGGCGCGCTGCCTTCATAACCCGGCAACCAGGGAATCTCGTTTTCGGCCAGCCATCGTTCGCCGGCGATGCCGTACATGATCTGCAGCTGATTGGGATGGCCGGCCGCCGCGCGCAGCAACCATTGCCGCCAGGCTTCGGCCTCTTCGCGATAGCCGGCGTTCAGCAAGGCATACAGCGTCAGGGCAGAGTCGCGCAACCAGCAGTGGCGGTAATCCCAGTTTCGGCTTCCACCGATTTCCTCGGGCAGCGAAGTCGTGGGGGCGGCCACGATGCCGCCGGTAGGCTGGAAAGTCAGCAGTTTCAAGGTGATCAACGAACGCACGACCGCATCGCGCCGTTCGCCGTCGCCATTTTCCCAGTGGCAGCGCTTGGCCCATTCATGCCACCAGGCAATGGTGCGATCCAGGCTTTCCATGCGGTCGGGCACGAAGTGCGGCGTCTTGTGCGACCGGTGGTACGACAGGGTGAAAGGCACGGTCTGGCCTTCCTGCACCGTGAAGCAGCCGACGCTTTTCATGTCGCGGCCTTCCATCGGAACCGCCGTGTGCAACTCGACCGCATCGGGGCCCGCAATCGCGCTGAGCCCGTAATCGCGCCGCCGCACCCAGGGTACGGCCTGGCCATAGTTGAACCGCAGCGTCAGCTCGGTATGCATCTGGACGCTTCCGCGCTCGCCGCGCACGATGCGCACTACGTCGACTCGCTCTTCGTCGTCGCTCAAGGGCATGAAGTCATAGACGCGCACCGCGCCGGTATCCGTCTCGTGGCGCGTCTCGATCACCGCCGTGTCGGGCAGATACCGGCGCTGCGCGGTGCCCCGGGGTTCAGCCGGCGCCAGCAACCAGCGCCCGTGGCTTTCGTCGCCCAGCAAGGCGGCAAAACAGGCCGGCGAATCGAAATGCGGCAGGCACAGCCAATCGATAGAGCCATCGCGCGCCACCAGCGCCGCCGAGAGCATATTTCCGATCAGGCCATAATCTTCAAGGGGCTTGGACATGGCTCAGCCTGCCCCGCGGAAACCGGGGTACAGCGTCATGCCGCCATCGACAAACAGGGTCGACCCCGTGACATAGTCGGACTCGTCTCCGGCCAGCCACGCCACGGCGCGCGCCACATCCTCGGGCTCGCCGATCCGGCCATACGGAATGAGCTTCAGCAACTCGGCCAGGCTCTGCGGCGTGTTCCAGGCCGGCGCATTGATGGGGGTGCGAATCGCGCCGGGCGCCACCGAATTCACGCGGATCTTCATGGGCGCCAGCTCTTGCGCCAGTGACTGCATCAGCAACGACACCCCGCCTTTCGACGCCGCATAGTTCACCTGGAACGCCCAGGGAATGACTTCGTGCACCGAACTGATGAAGATGATGTTGCCGGCGCTGCCCTCGGACGGCGGCGCAGGATGCCGCTTCAAGAATGCGCGGGCCGCGGCCCGCGCACACAGGAACTGACCCGTCAGATTCACGTCGATCACCTGCTGCCACTGCGCCAGCGTCATGTCCTGGATCGGCGCCGGCTTTTCAATGCCGGCATTGTTCACCAGGATGTCCACCCCGTCGAAGGCGTCGTGGGCAATTCCGAACAACTGCTCCACATCTTCTTCGCGGCTGATATCACCCGGCCCGGCCACCGCTGCGCCGCCAGCCCGATTGATCGCATCGACCACCTCGGCGCCGCGCCGCGAGGATTCGTCGTTGGACCGATGATTGACCACCACCCGCGCGCCGGCCGCTCCGAGCTCCAACGCCACGCCTTTGCCTATGCCCGAATTGGCGCCGGTGACAATGGCGACCTTGCCGGACAGATTTACGCTATGCCGCATGCTGTTCTCCTTGCGGCGCGCAAGTGCCGGGGCCAGCCGTGCGACGCCGGTTGTCGCTCGCACCCAGCCCAGCCCGGTGTACGAAGCAGCGTCCCGCCCGACACTGCCCTCCCGGGGAGTGCACCCGCTAATGGGCAGGCTCACGGGCCCTCAGAGAGGCCGGCTGCGTCCGCGCCCCATGCGCGCGCCTGGCGCTCAGCAGCACGCCGCATGCCCGGGGCGCGCGGGCCGAAGGGTGCACACCGACTTGCCTGCGGCCGGAGCCCGCAGGCGCAACTTCTACATGCCCGGGATGCGGCCGTCCGGGTTGATGCGTGCGGCCACGCCCTTGATATCGAACAGCGCCATCCGCATTGTTGTATCCCGCGCCTCCATGGTGCACGACGACGGCGCAGGCGCGGGCTTCTTGCCATTGAGTATCGCCGCCTTCCACGCCTGTCCCGGCTGGGGGCTGCACCACAAGCGCGCCGTTCGGCAGCCGCAGCGACGGAACCCAAGTCGCGCCCCAGCCGCCGACGCCCTCTGTCGCTGGCCCTTCCGGCCCGGCTGCAGTACTATACTTTGCATGCCAACTATCTTCCCGGCCACGCCGGCGCCCGACCTGCCGGCGGCTCGTACGCGCTTTGGCCTGCTGCTGGGCGGCGTGTTCCGGCAATGGCGCCGGCAGGTAGACCTCAGCTTCAAAGACCAGGGCCTCACTGACGCCACGCGCATGCCCCTGCTGGTGCTGTATGTGCAGGGCGAGCCGCTGCGCCAGAAAGACCTGGCCAATGCCCTGTTCCTCGACACCTCGTCGCTGGTGCGCGTACTCGACCAACTGCGCAAGGCCGATCTGGTCGACTGGTCCAGCGACGCCGACGACCGGCGCACCAAGCGCATCGCGCTGACGCCGGCAGGCCGGCAGGTCGCCGCGACCATCCTGGCCAAGAGCCTGGAAATCGAACGGGCCATCCTGGCCGACCTCACGCCGCACGAACTCGACGTCACGCGCCGCGCGCTCGAGAAAATCTCGCGCCGATTCTGTCAGCTTGAAGGCGCGCCATGAAGCGCGCACAGCGTTCTGAATCTCTCGCCCGCCCCCATCCTGTTGCCCGCCCAGATAGCCGATGAAACTCAACACTTCACCCTACGGATGGGTGAGTTTTGCCATGATAGTGGGCGTGATGGGCACCGCGCTCATCAGTCCCCTGTATGCCTTGTACAAAGAGGCATGGCAGCTGCAGACCAGCGATATCTCGCTCATTTACGTCGTCTATATGAGTGGGGCGCTGTGCAGCCTGCTGTTCCTCGGCAGGCTGCCGGACAGGCTGGGCTTCCGGCCCATGATGCAGTGCGGCCTGGCCCTGGTGGTGATCGGCACATTCGGCAGCATGATCGCCCGGGACATGACCAGCCTGAGCATCGGCCGCTTCGTCGTGGGCGTTGCGTCGAGCCTGGTCACGACCAGTGCGACGCTGGGATTGGCGCGCCTATCGCGCGCCAGCAACGTCCAGCGCATAGCCATGATCACAGGGTTCCTGCTCGCCTTGGGATTCGGGCTCGGGCCGCTCGTGGGCGGCCTGATAGGCCAGTGGGCGCCCTCCCCCCTGATCACCACCTACGTCCCCACGCTCATCCTGGGCACACTGGGCCTGCTTGCGCTCTGGCGGCTGGAACTGCCGCATGACGACAAGCCGGGCCAGGACAGGCGTTGGTCGTGGCGCGACGTCCTGCCGAAACTGACATGGCCGGAGCCAGGCCTCTCCCGCGCCTTCATCCTTACGTGCTGCCTGCCCTTCCTGGCATTCGGCGTGTTCGGCATGTATGCCTCGATGGCGCCGCTGTTCCTCGACCAGCTGGTTCCCTGGCGCGGGCCCGTCGTCAGCGGAACCGCCATCGCCCTGATCCTGTTCGCTTCGGCCTCAGTCCAGGTCCTGGCCGGACGCATGCCCACGCACTGGTGCGGCGCCGCGGGCCTGGGGCTGCTTGCGTGCAGCAATCTCATGCTCATGGTCAACCTGTGGACCAGCTCGACCGTACTGTTCGGCCTGGGAGTCCTGACCACGGCCATGGGCCACGGCATGTGCATGCTGGCCGGCATGAGCATGCTTGCCCGCCTGGCAACGCCCAGCACCCGGTCGGGGCTGATGTCGACGTACCTGGTCGTAGGCTATGTCGGCGCCATGGCGCCGACTATGGGCATAGGCTGGATCGCCGACTACTGGGGCATGGACGTCGCGGTGTGCGCGTTCTGCATCATGGTGATCGCGCTCGGTGTGACCACGGCGGTGTATTTCCAACGGCAGCCTCAGATGCGGGCGGCCGCGGGAGCCTGAGCGCCCCCGTCAGTGCGCGACAGCGCGATGGCCTCTTCGAGCATGTCCAGCCGGTCCTGGCCCCAGAACAGTTCTCCGTCATATAAATACGAGGGAGAGCCGAACACCCCGGCCGCCACCGCCTCGTCGGTATAGCGGCGGTATTGCTGCCCCACATCCGGCTGGCGGGCCGCGTCGAGCAGCGCTGCGTCCAGGCCCTGTTCGAGCAGGATCTCGCGCAGCGTGGCCGCGACCGAGATGTCACGTTCCTCGCACCATTCGGCGCGCAGTATCGCCTTGTACAGCCGCGCCACGGGCAGGCCGCGCGCATCGGCGGCGATAACCACACACGACGCCAGGCCTGCATCGGGGCACATATGCGCCGGCTCGATATTCAGGTCGATCTGCAGCTTGCGGCACCAGCGCTTCAGTTCCGTGACGCGATAGGCCTGCCGTTGCGGCGAGCGCTGCCCCAGCACGATGCCGCCGGTGCGGGCATAGATACTCGGCAGGTCCACGGGCTTATAGTGGATGCGCACCTCGCGCCTGGCCGCCAGGGCCTCGAGCCGGTCGGCGCCCAGGTAGGCCCAGTCGGAATTCATCCAGAAGTAATAGTCCAGGTGTACTTGCATTGCGCGTACCTCATGAACGGCACTCACGGGCCGGAGCGTGCCCGGGCCTGCGCGGGTTCTCCGCCCCCGCCCTGCATGCAAGACGATTATGCTGACATGCGGTGCGCAGCGCCATGGCCGCGGCGTCATACCAGCTATTCCAGTTGGTCTGCCGGAACGCGTCAGCCCCGGTGGCGGGCACACGCCCGGCCCGGGGTCGTGCCCCGCCATGCGCTACACGGCGGGTACACTCGCAGGCACCGCCCCTGTGGCTGAACCGGCAGCCTGCGAGCCCGTGCCTACGCAACCCGATTCCACCGAGGCCGCGCCCCGGCGCGCCAATCGATACGACCGCATGGAATGGGCGGGCGCGTTCGGCGACCTCGGCACCCTCATTCCTTTCGTTGCGGCCTACATCGGCGTACTGGGCATGGATCCCTTCGGCGTACTTTTCGCCTTCGGCACATCCATGATTGCATGCGGCCTGTATTACAAGACGCCATTCCCGGTGCAACCCATGAAAGCCATCGGCGCCGTCGCCTCGATCCAGGCCGTGCAGACGGCGATGGTCACGCCTGCAGCTGTCTGCGCCGCCGCGCTGGCCACCGGGTTGATCTGGTTCATCCTCGGCGTCAGCGGCCTGATGCGGCGCATCGCCAGGCTCGTACCCGCGCCGGTAGTCATCGGCATCGTCCTGGGTCTGGGCATGGGCTTCATGCTGCAGGGGGTGAAGATGATGCACGACGATTGGGTCGTCGCCGCCATTGGCCTGACCGGTACGTTGATGCTGATGGGCAATCGCAAAGTGCCGGCCATGTTCGTGCTGCTGATGTTCGGCGCATTCATTGGCGGCATGCGCCAGCCCGAATTGCTGACCCGCCTGAGCCAGGTATCCATCGGGTTCACCGCGCCCGACTACCCCCTTGCCGACCTGACCTGGAACCAGGTCTTCGTGGGCGTGGTCCTGCTGGCCCTGCCGCAGGTTCCACTGACGCTGGGCAACGCTGTCATTGCCATCACGCAAGAACACAACAAGCACTTCCCGCAATGCCGCATCACTGAAAGCAAAGTGGCGCTCTCCAACGGCGTCATGAACCTGTTCAGCGGCTTCGCCGCCGGTGTGCCCATGTGCCATGGCGCAGGCGGCCTGGCCGGACACCTTGCGTTCGGCGCCAGGACCGGCGGCTCGGTCGTCATTCTGGGCGGCGTCTTGCTGGCGCTTGCCCTATTCTTCAGCAGTTCGGTCGAAGCGCTGTTCCAGCTGTTTCCAACCGCAGTATTGGGGGTCGTGCTGTTCATCACCGGCATGCAGCTTTCGGCTGGAAGCAGCATGCTGCCGGCCAGCCGCGGCGAGCGCTGCGTCGTCCTCGTATGCGCGGCGCTGTGCATCTGGAACGTCGCGCTCGGCTTTCTTGCCGGCATCGTCCTGCATCACGTCCTCAGGCGTGGCTGGGCACGGCTGTAGCCTGCGGCCCTCCACTGAATCCTCGACCAGGTATCAGCTTATGACCCGGCCGCCAATAAACAAATAGAAGAAATATGTTTGGGTCGGCGAAGGGGAATCCATAGACTGTAGCGCTGCCCGACACCTTGCCGCGACGAAACGCGAGCGGCCAGCGGGCCTCGGCAATAACCCGACATGCGCGCAACTATGGACGACTCCCGCACCCTGCCGCACACATCCTGCTCAGCCAAGTCGCTCACCCCCAAGCAGCTGCACGGCCGCTTGCAAGTGGCGGGCGAACTGGCCTTGCTCGATATACGTGAACACAGCGAATACGAACAGCAGCACCTGCTGTACTCGGTCACGATGCCTCTATGGCGCATTGAACTGCTGATTCGCCGCGCCGTGCCTCGAAAGTCAACGCCCATCATATTGGTCGATGCGGACGGAACACGGTTGAGCGACGCGGCGGGCCTGCTGTCGCGGCTCGGATACACCAAGCTGCATGGCCTGGCGGGCGGCATCCGCGCATGGCGAGCCGAAGGCTATGAGGTCGTCAGCGGACTCAACGTACCCAGCAAGGCCTTCGGCGAGGTGGTCGAGCTAAAAGCCCGCACGCCGCAGATTTCGGCGCCAGAACTTCATGAACGGCTGCACAGCGGCCAGGACATCGTCGTGGTGGACGGACGCACTCCCGAAGAGTTCTCCCGCTTCAGCATACCTGGCGCCCATAACGTGCCCAATGGAGAGCTGACGTATCGCATCCGGGAGCTTGCTCCCGATCCACAAACCCTGATCGTGGTGAACTGCGCGGGTCGAACGCGCAGCATCATCGGGGCGCAAACGCTCATCGATGGCGGCATTCCCAACCGAGTGGTGTCCCTCAAAGATGGCACGATGGCCTGGCTGCTGCACGGATACGAATTGGCGCATGGCCGCCGCACCGTGCTGCCCGAGCCTACGCCGGACCATTTGCACAACGCCCGGGCGCAAGCCGAACTGCTCCTGGCACGGGCCGTGCATCACGACATTGACGCCAGCCGGCCTGCAACAGCTGCTGCAAGACGAAGCGCGCTCCACCTATCTGTTCGATATTCGTGGCGCCGAGGAATACCGCGCCGGGCACCTGCCCGGCTGGCGCTGGGCACCGGGCGGCCAGTTGATCCAGTCCACGGACGACTATGTGGCAACCCAGGGTGCGACCATCGTGCTGGCCGACCGGGACGGCGTACGGGCGGCATCGGTAGCTGCCTGGCTGGTGCAATTGGGCAGCCACACCGTCCACCTCTATCGGCCCGGCACGGACGCGGCTCTCGAAACGGGCGACGAGCCGATTCAGGTGCTGCGCGATCCAGCCGGCGGCGAATCGACATGGGTCTCGGTCGAGGAAGCGTGGCAAGCCATAGCGCACGATCACGCAATCGTCATCGACGCTGACTCACCCGCCGCCTACGCTCGCCAGCACATCCGGCATGCATGGTTCATCGTGGCACAAGACATCGCGCAAGTGCTGCCCGAGCTGGGGGCCGCAGCCAAGCCGGTCGTGGTGACGTCCGGCGATGGCCTCTATGCCGACAGCATCGTGCGGCGCCTGCGCGGTCAAGGCGTACCGGCACGGGCGCTGCTGGGCGGCAATCGCGCCTGGTTCAGTGCGGGGTACCCGACCGCGTCGGGCAGCGGTCGCGACCTGAGCACGCATAAATATCCATGGCGCCACGCGTACGACTACGACGACCAGACACAGCGCAACGCGAAATTCCGCGAATACCTGGATTGGGAAGTAGGCCTGGTGAAGCAGCTGAATCGGCCGGGCGGCGAGGCGCCGCTCCGCGTACTGGCGGCATGAATACGGGCCACGCGCGTCGCTGCGCGCAAGCCCGGCCGCCTCATCCTGTCAACGCCTCACGCTGCGCAGCGCACGCGTTCACATGACCTCAGAAATTCCCGAACCCCACCACCTCAAAGGCTTTACATGAAACGGCGTACCTTCCTCATATCGTCAGGCATCGCGGCCACACTGGGCGCGCCTGTATTGCGCGCAGCCGAGGCGCACTATCCGTCTCGGAATCTGCGCATCCTGGTTTCCGCTTCTGCGGGCGGCAGCGCAGACAAACTGGCGCGCACCCTCGGGCAACGGCTGGATGCCAATTGGGGTACCCGCACCATTGTCGAGAACAACCCCGGAGGCGGAGGCAGCATTGCGACGAACCAGGTGAGCAAGGCAACGCCCGACGGCCATACTCTGCTTCTGGCCGGAGATGCGCTTTCCATCGACGCCATCCAGTCCAGACCGCTGCCCTACGACCCGCACAAAGATCTCACCGGCGTCATCAAGGCAGTGGTGAATCCTCTTCTGATCATGGTGCGGCCCGACCTGGGCGTAAGCAGTTTCGGCGAGTACCTGGAGTTCGTGCGAACCCGCCCGGGCAAGACGTCAATTGCCCTGTCGGGCGCGAAGAACAGCCACCAGCACCTGGCCATCGAGCTGTTGTCGCAACGCACCGGCGTGAAGTTCAATGTAATTCCGTCCCTGGGCGGCGGCCCCGCCATGCTCGATGTCATCGGCGGCCATATCGATGCGCAGATCATCACGCTGGCGGCCGCCACTGAAAACATACGCGCGGGCAGGCTGAAGGGGTTGGCCGTGACCACGCCCTTCCGCTCGCGTGCGCTGCCTGACATTCCCACGTTGCAGGAAGCCGGCGTTGCAGATTATGTCTTCCAGAGTTGGCAGGGGCTCGCGGTGCCCGCCGCCACGCCGCCGGCCATCATTCAGAAAATCTATCGCACCGCCGCCGACATTCTCCAGGAGAGCCAGACCAAGAACGCGCTGGAAGACCTGGGCTATATCGTGGCCGCGTCGCCTCCCGACGAGTTGAATCGCACCATAAGGGAAGACAGTGAACTGTACGCCGATATCGCCCGCAAAGCGGGCCTGACACTCTAGGACACGACATGGCGCGCGCTAGCATCCGGCATAGGCCGGACTTCGTCCTGGGATCGATCTATATGCTTGCCGGCGGGGCCTTTGCCTATGCTGCCTCACAGTACGACATGGGCACGCTGGACTACATGGGCCCGGGGTACTTCCCATGCGCCCTGGGCATTCTGCTGGCGGCACTGGGCCTGTTCATCATGGCCCGCGCAGTTCTGGCGCGCGTGCCCGTCCGGCGGCTGCAGCCCTTGAACCTGCGTTCTCTGGCCTGGATGGTGGGTTCGGTACTGGCGTTCGGCGCCGCGCTGCGGCCGCTGGGCCTCGTGCTGGCGCTGGTGCTGCTGGTCGTACTGGCCAGCCTGGCGAGCCGCGAGTTCACCTGGAAGACGACACTCGCCAACGCCGCGGCGATGGTGGTGATCAATGTGGGCGGCTTCGCCTATGGCCTGGCTTTGCCGTTGCCACTGTTGCCTGCATTCGTCGGCCTGGCCTCCTGATGCGATATGGACCTCATCGATAACCTGGCGCTGGGCTTTGCCACCGCCCTGTCCTGGCAAAACATCGGCTACGCGTTGCTCGGCTGCCTGATCGGCACGTTCATCGGCATGCTGCCCGGCTTGGGGCCTATCTCGACCGTGGCCATGCTGCTGCCGCTAACCTATGCCCTGCCGGCGACCGGCGCCCTGATCCTCCTGGCCAGCATCTACTACGGCGCGCAATACGGAGGTTCTACCACTGCCATCCTGCTCAGACTGCCCGGCGAATCATCGTCCGCCGTCGCCATGATCGACGGTTACCAGATGGCGCGCAAAGGCCGCGGCGGCGTGGCCCTGGCCGCCGCGGCCATCGGCTCGTTCGTGGCCGGCAGCATCGGCGTTCTGCTGTTGGCAACGTTGGCCGAACCCCTCACCTCCATTGCCTTCCTGTTCGGGCCGTCCGAATACTTTGCGTTGATGGTGCTGGGGTTGGTCGGCGCCATCGCATTGTCTTCCGACAGCATCGACAAATCGCTCGGCCTGGTAGTGCTGGGCCTGCTGTTCAGCCTGGTTGGTACGGACATCAACTCGGGCGAGTACCGCTATACCGGCGACATACCCGAGCTCTACGACGGCATCGAACTTACGGCCCTGGCCATGGGCGTGTTCGGCGTAGCAGAGATCGCCGTCAATCTGGAGCATTACAACCAAAAGACCGACAGGAACGCCACGCTGGCGCCCATCACACAGCTGATGCCCTCGCGCGCCGACTTCGGACGGATGGCGCCATCCATCGCTCGGGGTACGGCGCTCGGCGCGATACTGGGTATATTGCCCGGGGCCGGCGTCACCATGGCGTCTTTCGCGGGTTATGCCCTGGAAAGAAAAGTGTCGAGCTTCCGGCACGAGCTGGGGCATGGAGCAATAGAAGGCGTGGCGGGCCCGGAATCCGCCAATAATGCGGCCGCCCAGACCAACTTCCTGACGCTGCTGACGCTGGGCATTCCAGGCAGCGCCATCATGGCCCTGCTGCTGGGGGCAATGGTCATCCAGGACATTCAACCGGGCCCGCAGGTCATCGCCAACCATCCGGGCATTTTCTGGGGCTTGATCACGTCGATGTGGATCGGCAACGTGATGCTGGTCGTGCTGAATCTTCCCCTGGTCGGCGTATGGGTCAAAATGCTGCGCGTTCCCTACCGCATCCTGTTTCCCATCATCCTGGTCTTCTGCTCGGTGGGGGCCTTCACGGCGCGCGCCTCAGTATTCGATATCTACCTTCTCGGAGGCTTCGGCGTGCTGGGCTACATCCTGATCAAGCTTGAAGTCTCGCCCGTGCCGCTGCTGATGGGCATGGTGCTTGGTCCCATGCTGGAAAACAGCTTTCGACGAGCCCTGATGGTGTCACAGGGCGACCTTTCGATCCTTTACACGCGGCCGCTCTCGGTGACCTTCCTTGCCGGCGCGGGGCTGCTGATCGTGATGTCGGCAGCCAGTGCGATCAAGCGTCGGCCGCTCAGGTCAGCCCCCGGCTGATGGCGCCCGCCAGTTGCTGCAGGCTTGGCAGGAAGTCGGCCACTACCCCTTCGGCGGGGTGCTTGGCCAGGTTCAGGCTGGTGGTCAGCGCCGCCACCAACTGGCCTTCGCGATTGCGCACGGGCACGGCCAGCGCGCATACGCCCAGTTCGTAGTGCTGGTTTGCCAGCGCATATCCCTGGGCCCGGGCGTTCTGCACTGCTGTGCGCAATGGCTCGGCTTCCGTCAGGGTGTACTCAGTCAGACGTTCAAAAGGCGCTTGGGCAAGGTATGCGTCGAGCTCTTCCGCGCCGAGCTGCGCCAACAGTACGTGCCCGGTCGAGGTCGCGTGCGCAGGCAGGCGTTCCCCAGTTATCAGGCGTCGTGCCGAAGGACTGCGGATCTCGGCCCGCGCCACATAGATGATGTCGTTCTTGTCGAGCACCGACAGCGAACAGATTTCGCCGCGCTCACGCGCGAACTCCTCCAGATAAGGCAGCGCCACTTCGCGCAGCGACAGCGAATTCAGGTACGCATAGCCGATGTCCAATACTGCGGGCGTCAACGAGAACCTGCGGCCGTCCACCCGCGCGTACCCAAGCGTCACGAGCGTGTGCAACAGGCGCCGTGCCCCCGCGGGCGTGACGGCGGCTCGCTCGGCCACTTCCGACAGTGTCAGCGTGGGGCCGTCGGGCCCGAACGCGCGTATGACCGCCAGACCGCGGGCGAACGCTTCCACGAATAGATCGCTGCCTTTGGGTAATCCCGAATTCTGTCGCACGGTCAGATTCCTTATGATAATTTCAATGAACGAAATTATTTTCTAACAGCGAAATTATAGCGCCTACCGGGCTCCCCGACTACAGGAAACTCAATCATGCTCGACCTCACTCCGGTGACCGACGGCTTCGTGGCAGAAGTCGCCGGCGTCGACCTTACCCAGCCCATGTCGGACGATCTGAAACTGGCCCTGCGCACGGCCCTCGATCAGTATGCGGTACTGGTTATTCCGGACCAACCGCTGGATGAAGAGCAACAGCTGCGCGTCGCCGAGATCTATGGCCCGCTGGAAACCTCGGTGGGCTCTTATATTGCGAGCGAAAACAAGCCCCGGCGCCTCAAACATGCCCAGCTGTCGGACATCTCGAACCTGGACGAACAAGGCAAGCTCATTGGCGACGCCGACATTCGCAGGCTGGTGTTGCTGAGCAATCAGCTGTGGCATACCGACAGTTCGTTCAAGCAAACGCCCGCCAGCGCGTCGCTGTTGAACGCCCAGGAAGTGTCGCCGGTGGGTGGCGCCACAGAATTCGCAGATATGCGCGCGGCCTGGGACAACCTCGACCCCGCCACCCAGTCGCAGATCCAGGATCTGGTCGCGATTCACGATTATTTCCACTCGCGCAAGCTGCTGGGGCTGGGCGATCTGGACATCCCGGCCGAATGGCGTGCGCGCCAGCCGCCGGTCAGGCAGGTGCTGGTGCGCAACAATGCCCACAATCAGCGACGGTCGCTGTACCTGGCGTCACATATCTCGGCCATCGAAGGCATGGACGAGCAAGACAGCCGCGCCCTGCTGGACAGGCTGATGGCGTTTGCCACCCAGCCCCGGTTTGTCTACAGGCACCGCTGGCGCCCGCATGACCTTGTGATCTGGGACAACCGTTGCACCATGCACCGCGGCACGAACTACAACCAGAAGTACCGCCGCGCCATGCGGCGCGCCACCGCGCAGGATATCGGCCCCACCGTGCCGGCCCAATAACTATCTACAGGAGAGAGCACAAAATGAAGTTGTCATCACGCGTCATCAAGGGCGCAGCATTGGCCCTGGGTATCGCCATAGGTGCCGGCATGGGGCCCGCCGCCGCGGTCGCCGCGTACCCGGAACGCCCCATCACGATCGTCGTGCCGTTCGGCGCGGGGTCGGGCACCGACTCCATTGCACGCATGGTGGCCCAAGGCCTTGCCGAAAAGCTCGGCCAGCCTGCGGCCGTGGCCAACAAGCCCGGCGCGGGCGGCATCATCGGCGCTTCGTTCGTGGCCAACAGCCCGGGCGACGGCTACACCCTGCTGGTCGCCACCAGCGGGCCCATGGCCGCCAACGCCAGCCTGTACAGCAAGCTGGCCTACGACCCGCAAGGCGATTTCGAGCCCATCGCCATTGTCGCGAAGCGGCCGATGGTGATCCTCGCCAGCAAGGAAGCCCAGGCCCGGACCTTTCCCGAGATCGTCGCCGAAGCCCGCGCAAACCCCGGTAAAGTCAATTTCGGGTCCAGCAACACCACCTCGCGCGTGTTCGTGGAACTGCTGAAGAAAAGCAAGGATGTGCAGGTCGAAACAGTGCTGTACAAAGACGTGGGCAGCCTGATGACCGACCTGATCAGCGGGCGCGTATCTTACGTGTTCGAGGACGCCGGCCCGTCGCTTACCCAGATCCGGGCTGACCGCGTCAACCTGGTCGCGGTGGCGGACAAGAAACGGGCGAGCTTCGCGCCTGACACGCCGGCCACCAGCGAATACGACTTCGACGACCGAGGCCTCGTCACCTGGTACGCCGTATTCGCTCCGAAGAATACGCCGCCGGACGTCATCAGCAAGCTGAATCAGACCATCAATGAGTATGCGCGCGGGCCCGAAATGAAGAAAATGGCCCAGGACGTAGGCCTGGAGCTGGTCAACGTGACCCCCGCCGAATTCAAGGAATTCCAGAAGGGCGAAATCGCCAAATGGCGGCAGCTGGTTGAAATCACCGGCGTCAAACTGGACTGAACATGGCGACCGACAACCCTTTCAAGCAAGCCATCCAGGCGGGCCAGCGGCAGATCGGCCTATGGGTGTCCATGGCGAATCCTTATACAGCGGAAATGTGCGCCGCCTGCGGGTTCGACTGGCTGCTCCTCGACGGCGAACACTCGCCCAATGACCTCACAACGCTGCTCGGACAACTACAGGCCGTCGCCGCGTCGCGCAGCGCGGCCGTCGTGCGCCCGGTGACGGGCGAAACCTGGATGATCAAGCAGCTGCTCGACATGGGTGCCTCCACGCTGCTGGTGCCCATGGTCGACACTGCCGACCAGGCGCGCGAACTGGTACGGGCCGTCCGGTATCCCCCGCAGGGGATCCGGGGCGTTGGATCCCGCCTGTCGCGCGTGTCCCAATTTGGCGCCGAGGCCGATTACCTGGCAAAGGCGAATGACCGCATCTGCCTGCTGGTACAGATCGAATCCGAAGAGGCGTTGCGCAACCTCGACGAGATAGCGGCCGTCGAAGGGGTGGACGGTGTGTTCATCGGCCCATCCGACCTGTCGGCGTCAATGGGCCACCTGGGGCAACCGGGCCACCCCGATGTGCAGGCGGCTATCGCGGACGCGGTGAAACGCATCTCCGCGGCCGGCAAGCCGGCAGGAATCCTCAGTTTGAACGACGACCATTCCCGACGCTACATCGACATGGGGGTGTGCTTCGTGGCCGTCGGCGGCGATATCGCGCTGCTGACCGATGCAGGGCGCGCCCTGGCCAAACGGTTCAAGTAGCCCCGGCGCCAATGCGCACAGGGGGGGCCGGTCCACCGGCCCCCCTGTGCATTGCCGCGGACGGCCCCTCGCTGTTGTGACGTACTCCGGGCTGCGTTAACCTCGACGCGACCCTGTGCATTTCGCCCGGTACGGCCTCATAGAAAAACAGCCAATATGGAACTACGGCAACTGCGCTATTTCGTCAGGACCGTCGAGTTGGGCAGTCTGTCGCGGGCGGCGGACGCGGTGCATGTGGCGCAGTCGGCGTTGAGCCTGCAGATTGCGCGCCTCGAAGATGAGATCGGTTGCCAGCTGCTCAGCCGAAGCTCGCGCGGTGTGACGCCAACCGAACATGGCATGGACCTGTATCGTCGCGCGCGCTCCGTGTTGCAGCAGATCGAGGGCATGCGAGACGTGTCGGCGGGCATCGGCCAGGACCCTCGCGGCAAGGTCACGCTGGGGCTGCCCGTCAGTGTTGCACAGACGCTGTCCACCGAACTGGTGCAAGCCATGGCGCAGCACTATCCCAAGGTCATGCTGTGTATCATCGAATATCCCAGCACCTATCTGGCCGAGCAGTTGCTGAACCATCGCATCGACGTGGCGTTGGTCTTTGCCGAAGATGTGCCGCGCGGCGTGGATGCCCAGGCCATGGTCAAGGAAGATTTCTACGCCATAGGCGTGCCCGCGGCCTCAACGGGCGACCTGCCGCTCACGGCACTGCATGGCGTGCCGCTGGTGCTGGCGGCCCAGCCCAATAATGTTCGCGTCATCCTGGACAGAGCCTGCTATGCAGCGGGGCTGCAACTGAACGTGGTCGTCGAATGCTCGAACCCCCTGACCATGCTGCGCCTCGTGCGCGCCGGGGTGGGGGCGACGGTATTGCCGCTGTCCGCCCTACCCGATCACGCATCGCTGTGCGACCTGCCCGCCTGCCTGATCAAGCCCAGGCTGCAGCGCGTACTCACGCTGTGCACCGCCATCGAGGCGCCGCAAGAGCCCGCCCTGCTGGCTACCCGCAAGGTCTTGCATGACGTTCTGCAAGACATGCTCCGGGAGGGCCGCTGGCCCGGCGGCCACCAGCCTTAGCCAGGCCGCCGCATGCACGGACTACGCGGTTTGCGGCTGGCCCTCCTGGCCCGCGTCCCAGCTGGTCCCCGCGGCTTCCAGGGCCTGGATTTCGCTGTCGCCAAAGCCGAATTCACGCAGCACGGCACGCGTGTCCTGCCCCAGGCGCGGTGCCGCCGAACGTGCTGGGTGATTGCCACCGTCGAACAGGATGGGCAGGCCGATGGCGCGCGCCTCGCCGCCATTGGCGTCGGCCACATCGATGACCATCTCAACCGCACGCGTCTGCGCGTGCAGCAACGCTTCATCCACCGTTTGCACCGGCCCGCACGGTACTCCTGCCATCAGGAACTCGTGCTCCCATTCGGCGCGCGTGCGCCGGGCCAGCACTTCGTTCAAGCATGCAGCGAGCTCATCCCGATGCTCCAGGCGTTGCTTGGGGCTGCAGAATCTGGGGTCCGTCTCCCATTCGGGACGGCCCACGATCTGCACAATACGCTTCCAGATGGACTCATTGCCGCCGCCAAGCGCCAGATCTCCGTCGGCGCAACGGTAGGTCTGGTAGGGCGCAATGATGGGATGCGCCGTGCCCAGCCTTTGCGGCAGCCGTCCGGACGAAAAGAACAACGCCGCGTACCAGTACAACTGCTGTATCGAAGCCTGCAGCAGCGAGGTCTGCACCCACTGACCTTTTCCGCTGCGCAACCGATGAATATAAGCGGCCAGCACGCCCATGGCGGCCAGTACTCCCGCGTTCACGTCTGCGATGGGCACTCCGGGCTTGACCCCGCCACGCCCGGGCTCGCCCGTGACGCTGATCAGGCCGCTGAACGCCTGCAGGACCAGATCGAATCCGCCCCGCGATTGCAATTCGCCCTTCGCGCCGTACCCACTGACCGACGCGCAAATCAACGCCGGGTTCTCGCGCATCAGCACATCTGGCCCCAGCCCCAGCCGCTGCAGGGTGCCGGGCCGGAAATTCTCGGTGACCACATCGGCTTGCCTGATCATGCGCAGCAAGGCCCCGCGTCCGGCATCGGTGCGGATGTCCAGCGCCGCGGAACGCTTGCCACGATTGATGATCTGGAAAGAAGCCGGCATTTCACCGGGCGCTCCCGAGTTGTTGAAGGCCCGCGCGTCGTCGCCCCCGGCGAGTTTCTCGATCTTGATGACTTCCGCGCCCAGGTCCGCCAGCATCAGGCCGCAAATGGGGCCGGCCATGATCTGCGATAACTCCAGGACCCGCACGCCGCGCAGCGGCAATTGCCCGTCCAGCATATCTGCGTTCATTACTCCCCCGTAAACCGCGGCGCTCGTTTCTCTGACCACGCAGCCAGGCCTTCCGCCAGATCCTTGCTGGCCAGGCTCTGCAGAAATCCCACACGCGCGTAGTCATCGTCGTACTCGCCTCGAGCTGTCGCGTTCAGCACCTGCTTCATTCGAACAGAGACGGCCGGCGCCTGGGCCAGCAGGCGGGCCACCAGGCTGTCGACCGCCGAGTCCAATCGATCGGGATCATGGACTTCGTCCAGATAGCCGATGCGCATCATCTCGTCGCTGCCGATGGCGCTGGAAGTCAGGAACAACTTCTTGGCCCCCTGCAGCCCCAGGCGGCTGACCCATCTGCGCAGCCCGTGCGGGTAATAGTGCAGGCCCAGCCTGGCGGCGGGCATGAACATCTGCACGCCGGTTCGGGCCAGCCGGAAATCGCAGGACAACACCAGGTCGGTCGAGCCGCCGTATACCGGGCCGTCAAGTTTGGCGATGGTCACAGGCCGAAGATTTTCCAGCCTGTCGGTAAGCACTTCGAACAGCCGTGCACCTTCATCCGACTCTTTCAACACGCCCAGATGGAATCCCGAGCTGAACGCTTTGCTCGAACCGGAAAAAACCACGACGCGTACGGCCGGTTCGGCCTCGATGCGGTCGAAGTGCTCATGCAGCGCCTTGATGTCTTCGGGCTGCACCCGGTTGTGCACGTCGGGGCGGTTGAAGCGGATGTCGGCCCGTGGCCCGTTGATGTACAGCACGGGCAAGCCCGTGTCTTTGCGTGCATCACTGCCGGGTGTCGGCGTGTCCATGATGTGCTGCCTCCTGGGTTGTACTCAATTCACTTGCAGATTCACACTGCTGATCAAGTCGCGCGCGGTCTGGTAATCGGTGTCAATGAAGCGCCCGAAGGTCTCGGCATCCATTTCGCCCACCTGCCCGCCCAGTACTGCGACCTTATTCTTGATGTCCGGGTCCCTCAGCACTTCCAGGGTCGCTTCACTGAGTTCGCGGACTTTCGCAGGTGGCGTGCCCCTTGGCGCAAACAGGCCCAGCCAGGTCAGGTGTTCGTAGGCGGGCATGCCAAACTCGGATGCGGCGGGTATGGATTCCTGGCCCGGCCATCGCTTCAGCGACGTCACAGCCAGCGGACGAACTCTTTTCGCCTGGATCATCGGCGTGGCCGCGACCAGCGAAGCAATGACCACCGGGATCTGCCCGCCCGCCACGTCATTCAACGATGGTCCCGATCCTCGGTACGGGGCGTGCATGAGCTTGATGCCGGCGGCCTGGGCCAGCATCTCGCCTGCCATGTGCGACGGGGTGCCTACGCCAGCGCTACCGTAGGCAATGGCGCCCGGCCGCTTGCGCGCGTCGGCAAGCAGGTCTTCGAACGACTGGTAGGGCGAATCGGCGGGCACCACGATCACCGACGGGCCTCGCATCAGTTCTGCGATGGGGACGAGGTCCTGCAGTGCGTAGCCCGCGTCGGCATACAGCGTGGGGTTGATGGTGTGGTTGTTCGCCGTGAGTAACAGCGAGGTGCCGTCGGGCGCTGCACGCGCCACGGTCTGAGTGGCCAGATTGCCTCCCGCCCCCGGCTTGTTTTCGACCACGACGTTGCCGCCCACCTTGGGCCCCAGCTTTTCTCCCACGATGCGGGCCATCGCATCCGCGCTGCCGCCGGGCGCCACAATCACATAAAGACGTATCAGCGAATCCTGGGCCTGCGCCGGCCCGATCGAGCCCGCCAGTCCCAGAACTGCCATCACGGCCAACAGCCGCCTGCGTATGGTGCTTGATTCCATAGTGTCTCCGTCCGTGTCTGTTACGCCGCTCTGACGGTGGCGCTAGGGGCACTCTACGGCGCAAGGCCTGGGGGGACAACTATGGAATCAAGCGGGGGGTATATGGAAACGCGATGTGCCCGACTGCTCGAGGCAGCTGAAAAGCGGGCATCTCCGCGCCCCCGGGACGGGCTCATGGCAACCGGGAGCAGATCGCGGCACGGCCAGACGGTGTGGACCGGCCGCGCTCAAAACGGTGTCACCGCGAAAGAATCACCGTCGTGACCGAGCCGCCATCGGTGCCTGCCACGGTGCCCCCTTTGCAATACGCCAGCCCGACTTGCGCACCATCGACCTGTCGCGCACCGGCTTGATCGGTCAGTTGCCAGTAGAGCTCGCAGGCTTGTGCCACGCCTGTCGCGCCGACCGGGTGGCCGCGCGACAGCAGTCCCCCGCTGGGGTTGACTGGCAGCTTGCCGCCCACCGAAGTATGCCCGGCCTGCGTCCACGCCCCGCCCTCTCCCTTGGGAATCAGGCCGATGCCTTCCAGACGCACGATTTCGGCGATGGTGAAGCAATCATGCATCTCGACCAGATCGATGTCCTCCGGGCCCAGGCCTGCCGCCTCGTACGCCTGCTCGGCCGCTCGGCGTGAAATGTCTTCTTCATTCAAGTCGTAAAGCCCGGTGCGTACCCGGCCGCTGGCCAGTCCGATCGCGCGGATATGTGGGCGGCCTTCGCGCTTCAATCCCAACCGTTGCAGACCTTTGGCGCTGCACACAACGACTGCGGCCGCCCCGTCGCTGATCGGGCTGCAGTCCAGCTTGCCCAGCGGGTCGGCGATCGCACGGGCGGCAAGCACTTCCTCCAGGCTGATGGCATGTTGATACTGGGCGTAGGGGTTGTGAACGGAATGCCTGTGATTCTTGACGGCGACCATCGCGATCTGTTCACGCGTCGCGCCATGGTCTGCCATATAGCGCTGGGCGCTCAGCGCGTGCCCCGCCGCCATCACGTAGCCCTGCATCGCGTCCAGATCGGATGGATCGGGTGTGACGCCTCCCTTGATCCGGTCTGTCATTTTCTCCGCTCCTACGACGAGTATCACGTCGTAGGCCCCGGCCCGGATCGCCATCCAGGCTTCGCGTAACGCCGTCGCACCGCTGGCGCAATAGTTCTCATGGTTGCTGATCGGCAGCCCATCCAGCCCCAGCTCGACAGCCACGCGCTGGCCGGCCACCGGTCCGCCGAACACGTGTCCCACGTAAACCGCCTCGATGTCCGATCGGCGAGCGCCGGCATCCTCCATGGCTGCCCGGGCAGCCGCTGCGCCCAGCTGTTCAAAACCCGTTTCCAGGCCATACTTGCCAAAGCGCACCATACCCGCGCCAGCGAAATAACTTTGCTGCATCATGACGCTCCTTTGGATGAGTCGACGAGTACGAAGGCATAACCGACAATCGGTGTCTCGCCATCCGAACCGACCGTGCACAGCGTCAGTGCGACGCGCTGCCCAATGCGGATGTCCGCGCAGGGGGCGTGTATCTGGGCGAGCACCCGTACCTCATCATCCAGGTCGACGTATGCCAGCGCATACGGCGTCTGGCGTCCGGCCGGCGCCTGATGAATCACCGTGTACGCAAACACGACACCCTCCGGAGACAGGGGCACCACTTGCGGTGGTTCGGCGCCGTCGCCTTCACATCGCGGGCAAAAACTCTTGGCGGGATAGATTTTTGTGTGGCAAACCGGGCATTCCGAACCCAGTAGCCGTGGAGGGTCCATCTGGAACAATCCCTTACGTATGGGTATATAGGGCTGGTCTGCTTCAATGACGTTCAACATGAATGCCTCTCCAGTTGGCTGGAAAAGTGCGACGGCATGAAGTAGAGCGGCCCGCGACTGACTCAGCCGCCTCTACCTTTGCGCTTAAGATCCACCCGATAAGCGTACCGTCTGGGGTTAAAAAATGATTCCGTTAACTCAACAAAAGCGCCCGATGTGTCGTAGTAAAGACGCTCGATAAAAATTACTGCGTCGCCGCGTGCGCAGCCGATATGCTGCGCAATATCGGCATCACAGTTCAGCGCGGAGATGTTCTGCTGAACCCCTGCGACGGGGCGCTGCAAGTACTTCTCTGCCGCACCGATGATCGTGCCGGGGCCGTCGGAAGGTACGTCGTGCTCTTTCAGAACGCGGCCCAACGCCGGCGATACATGGTGTCGCGTATACACAAAGGGCTGCCCGCTGAACAACCGCCTGACCTGCGCTGTCGCGACCTCTACATAATCCAACTGGAGACGCGAAGCGACCGACGCATCCACACGCACCGTGAACGGCTGCACCACGTCCATGTCCGTACCCGGCCACATCGTCAGGTCGTCCATCGAACCGATGGACCGAACATAGCGCTCGTCGGTTTGCGGCCGACCCCGCACGTATGTGCCGCTACCTTGAATCTGGTCGATCAGCCCCTCCGCAACGAGTTGCTTGAGCGCCAGGCGAATCGTGTGCCGGCTCACCTCGTACTGACGGCAGAGTTCGACTTCGGTAGGCAGGCGCGAGCCTGGCGCGAAACTGCCTCCGTAGATCTGTTGTCGCAGTTGCTCGGTCACTGTGCGATATGCCGGTATCTCTACTGCTCGTTTCATACCTTTCCACCCCTGCTTGGTTCGCCCGCATTATCGACGAGGGCCGCGCCATCGTATCAACAACGACGGCCGGCAAGCCCTGATCATCCAGGCGGCGAAGCGCTGCGATTCATCACGGGTGAAGGCTCCTGGTCACTTCGGCAGGCGACGGTGGGCCGCTAGCCCCATCGCCCAAAAACAGTCGGCGTATGACGATTATATTTGTACGTACCTTTTTGAGCAACACACAAAAATTTTCGGACCAATAAAACAAAATGCTCCGATAGCCAGCAGCGTTCCAACGAGTCATGAAGTAGCTTTAACCATATGTTATTTATAGATTTTAATGATGCCATCCGGGTTGTGCGCAGAAGCACCAGAGCAGCATATGCGGGTTTCCGCTAATTTCACATCCGAAATGATACGGATGTATTATGCGGACCAATTCAGTATCGAGCGCATCCGGCGCCGGACGACCCAAGCTGCCAGACGTCAGCCTCCACGAAGCGCGGCGTACGCGCAGGTCACTCAGGAACCCATCATGAAGCCATTACAGGGCATTCGAATCATTGAACTGGGGCAGTACATCTCTGCGCCCTACTGCGCCATGATGCTTGCCGATCAGGGCGCCGAGGTCATCAAGGTAGAACGCCCGCAAGGGGGGGACCCACGGCGTGACTACGACCCTCTGGTGCGCGGCACCTCTGGACAGATGAGCGGGGGATTTCTCTCTTACAACCGCAACAAATCCTCCGTGACTCTGGATATGTCCCAGGAGCGAGACCGTCAACGCTACATAGCTCTGGTCCAGACTGCCGATGTCGTGGTCGAGAACCTGCGGCCCGGCGCGATCGATAAGCTGAGATTGGGTTACGAAGCGCTGGCGCCAAAGCACCCACGCCTCGTGTATGCGGCAATCAGCGGCTATGGCCGGTCGCCCCGGCGGCGCGGCCCGTATTCAGATCGCCCCGCCTTCGACACCGCCGTGCAAGCCATGGCGGGCATCATGGATGTGACCGGCGAGGTCGACGGCCCGCCCATTCCCACCGTCACCGGCTTCTGCGACATCTTCGCCGGCATACATGCGGCCTTCGGCGTACTTACGGCCCTGCGTGCACGCGACGCGACGGGCCGAGGAACTTTTGTGGATATCAGCATGTACGACGCAGCCGCTTCGCTGATGGAACGAGAACTGATGCTGACGCAGTTCACGGGCGAACGACGCCAGCGAGGTCTGGACGCCTACGCACCGGTCGGCACGTTCAAGGCAGCAGACGGTTATGTCGCGTTGATCCTGCCCACCGATGAAATCTGGCGCCGTCTTTGCGTGGCCGTATCCCGCGAAGACCTGCTGACCCATAGCGAACTGCTCACCGTCAGATCACGATCCCTGCATTTCGGCACCATCATCCGTCCGGAGATCAACCAGTGGACCGCCCTCCGGACCCGCCGCGAAATCGTGGAGCATCTCGGCGCCGCGGGCGTGCCGGCCGGCGAGGTGCAAAGCGTGAGCGAAGTGTACGAATGCCCCCACTTGGGCGCACGCGGCATGTACGTAGACATCGACGACCCTATCGCCGGAAAACGACGCATGATCCGCACGCCGCTATGGCTGGACAACCACGGCGACCTGACATTCGACACGGCACCCCAGCTTGGCGCAAACAACGACCTGATAGAGGCTCTCTAGTGCCCTGAAGTCCATTTCGCCATATCACTCTCAGAAGGCCAACAATAGGCGGCGAGTCCGCCAGAACCATGAGGAGACAATCATGTGCCGGACAAGATCAGAAAGGGGCCGCGCGCTGAAGGCGGCCATCGGTTGCATTGCACTTTTACTGATGCCGATGAGCAACGCGGCGCACGCAGATCAAACGCCGGGCTACCCCAGCCGCCCGGTGCAACTCATCGTCCCGTTCGGACCCGGATCGACCGCGGATGTCGTAGCCCGCCTGTTTGGCCGGTATGCGTCCGAACGCCTCGGTCAGCCTTTCGTTGTGCAGAACCGGTCCGGCGCGGGCGGCACCATTGGCGTCGAGGCGGTGACCACCGCGGCGTCCGACGGTTACACCCTGCTGCTGACGACATCGTCAACGGTAGTGATCAATCCGTCGCTCTACAAGAACCTGCGATACGACGTCGAACGCGATCTGCAACCCATTGCTCAGATAGGAGAGTTGCCGGCCTTGTTGATTGCCGCGCCGGGCTTGCCCGCCAACAATGTCAAGGAACTGGTGAGTCATGCTCGCCAGAACCCCGGCAAACTCTCTTACGCCTCGAATGGCCTGGGCAGCTATGCGCACGTGCTGATGGAGTTGCTGAAGACGTCGACCGGCATCGAGATGGTGCATGTACCTTACCGGGGCGGCAACCAGGCCGACGCCGATCTGATAGCCGGCAACGTGCACCTGATGTTCAACAGCCTCGCCGCCGCCGCGCCGCAGGTCGCGGCCGGCCGGCTCAAAGCCCTGGCGGTCAGCTCTGGCCAGCCTTCGCCGCTCATGCCCGGCGTGCCGGGCATGAGCGAGTCGGAAATACGCGAACTGGATGACTACGATGTGAGCTATTGGGTCGGACTGTTCGCGCCGGCGGGCACTCAGTCCGACATCGTGGAGAAGCTGGTCACGATCGTCGATGACTGGATCGCGATGCCGCAGACAAAACAGACTCTGTCCGAGCAGAAGATCCTTGCTTCCCCACCCAACACGCCCGACACGGTGCGCGCCGCAATTCAATCCGAAACCAGGCAGTGGGCCGAAGTGCTGAAGAACGCCAATGTCGAGCCGCAGGCTTACTGAGGGCGGCGCCCGTCAAAGCACGAGGGCAGGCGCCTGATACCGCCACGCCCTCTCGTACGACCACAATCGAAAATCAAAGGAGACAATAATGAAAAATCGCCTGAGCATCATGCTCTTCGCGGCAGTGCTGACGGTGATGTCCGCGGGCGGGTCTGCCCATGCCGCATATCCGGACAAGCCGATACGCCTGGTCGTGGGGTTTCCGCCCGGCCAGGCAACGGATACCGTCGCGCGAGTGTTGGCCAAGCATTTACAAGACGCGCTCGGTCAAGCCATCATCGTCGATAACAAAGCAGGGGCGGCGGGCATCATCGGCGCCGAGACAGTGGCCAAGGCCCAGCCCGACGGCTACACCTTGCTCGTCAGCTCCGGGGGGCCTATGGCCATCAATCCCAGCCTCTATTCGAACCTATCCTACGACCCGTTGCGGGATTTCGAACCGGTCAGCCTGCTGGCCATCGTGCCGCAATTTTTGGCGGTGAATGTGGATGTACCCGCGCAAAATGCGGCAGACCTCGTCCGGCTGGCCCGGGAAGCACCGGACAAACTGAACTATGGTTCGACGGGTAACGGAGTCACGGGCCATTTGAGCATGGAGCTGTTCAAGCAGGCACAGGGTATCCGCATGACCCATGTCCCCTACAAGGGAAGTGCAGCTGCAGTGACCGACCTGATTGCCGGCCGGGTCAGCGCGATGTTCGATACCGGTCCGGCGCTGCTGCCCCACATGCGTTCTGGAAGGCTGCGCATCCTTGCCGTCGCAACCACGCAGCGCAGCTCTGCGGCCCCTGATGTTCCGACAATCGGGGAAGCCGGCCTCGGCGAACTGGACACCCCCTCCTGGGTTGGCGTGCTTGCACCGAAAGGCACCCCCGCGGGAGTTATCGAGACGTTGCACAAGGCGCTGGCAACCTGGCTAGAAACGCCTGAGGTCGAGAATCAGCTGACCGCCATCGGCGCGGAACCTGCCATCATGGACGACACCGATTTTACAACCTACTTGCGCTCTGAAATCGACAAGTGGGCTGTCGCCGTCAAACTCTCCGGTGCGAAGGTGGATTGAATGCCCACCCTATCGTCCACCCTTGGTGACTTCGCCGCCGATTTCCGCCTGGAGAGCGTGCCGAACGAGGTTCGGACCCGTGCGAAGCACCTTATGCTTGACGCCCTGGGCATCGCCATCGCTTGCACACAATGGGATTTCGCGCGCGTGACCATGGCCGGCCTGCGCGAGTTGGCGGGGCCCGACGGTGACATACCGGTGATTGGCTACGGCCAATCACTGCCATTGCGCGATGCCGTGGTCATGAACGCGCTGCTGATACACGGCCTTGACTACGACGACACACATCCGGCCGGGGTTCTGCACGCCACGACGTCGGTACTTCCCACGGTACTCGGACTCGGTACACGCCTGGACCGGAGCGGCCGGGATTTGCTGGCGGCTTATATCCTCGGCGTAGAAGCCACCACGCGTCTGGGCGCGGCGGCAAAGGGGGGGTTCCACCAAGTCGGATTCCATCCCACCGGGCTCATCGGTGCATTCGGCTGCGCGCTGGCAGCTTCCCACGTGCTGCAACTGGACGGCGAACAGAGCGTACAGGCGCAAGGCATTGCACTTTCCTTCGCCTCGGGCAGCCTGGAATTTCTGAGCGACGGCGCATGGACCAAGCGATTGCATCCCGGATGGGCCGGCGCTGCCGGCATTACCGCCGCAATGCTGGCAAAGAACGGTTTTGTCGGGACGCGCGCGGCATACGAGGGGCGGTTCGGTTTGTACAGCAGCCACCTCGGGCCATTGGCCGATCGATGTGACCTGACGCTCGTCACGAAAGAACTGGGGACGATCTGGGAAACCAGCAATATCGCCATCAAGCCCGTCCCTGCCTGCCATTTCGTCCATGCCTGTGCCGATGCAGCAAGTCAATTGCACCGGGCATGGGGCGGCGCCGCCGTTCGACGCATCGTGGCCCGCGTCCCGGCAGGCGTCATGAAAACCGTGTGCGAACCGGCCGAACTCAAGCGACGCCCGACGAACGTCTACGAGGCACAGTTCAGCATTCCTTATGCAGTGGCCATCGGGTTGCGCTTCGGCCGCTTCACCCTCGACGCCCTGGACCCCGGTGCCTATCAGGACGCGGATACGCTTGCTCTTGCTTCACTGGTGGAATGCGAAGCCGACCCCGATGCAGATTTCCCCACCTACTATGGCGGCGAGGTTATCGTGGCTCTTGCCGACGGCAGGGTCCTGAAGCACAGCGAGCCAATCAACCGTGGCGCCGCTTCACGCCCGATCAGCAACGCCGAAATCGTCGACAAGTTTCATGATAATGCTGCGCGTGCGGTCAGCCGGGAACATGCCGGACGCATCGCGGACACGGTGCTGTCGCTGGAGCAGCACCGCGCCTCGGACGTGATGCATGTGCTGGGCGCCCGCGCGCGCACAGGCAACGCGTAATCCCGGCACGAGCCCATCCATTCGCGCTTCGTGGCGCCGTACCGGCAAAGTGTCGGGTCCCTGCGCGTCAGACGGTCGCTTTTAACATGGCTGGCCCGCCACCCTCGCGCGGGAGGTCGGGCCGGCAAGTGTCCGACGCCATCCCTGCACATCGAGGCGTTGCCCAAGAACGCCCCTGCGCTGCCGCCACGCTCAATCAGCCTTGGCGCTGATGCAATCGCTATTGTGCGGTTTCTTCAACGAGCGCCGCGCATAGTATTCGAACGCGATCGTATTGCGCTTGGGCCGCAGCACCCAATCATGCGCCTCGGTGCCCAGCGTGTGATCAATGGGCTTGATCTCCCCCGCGCCGGAGGCAAGCAGCTGCATTTTTGCGGCGCGCTCGAAGGCGATCGCCAGCACGCAGGCCTCTTCCACCGAAGAACCGGCAATCAACAGGCCATGATGCGAGAGCATCAGCGCACGCTTGCTGCCGAGAGCTCCGGCGATGAACTCACCTTCTTCATTGCCCACCGGGATGCCCGGCCATTTGCCGACGAAGGCCACGTCGTCGTAAAGCACGCAGTTGTCCATGTGCGACACCATGAGCGGCTGCTCCAGCATGCCCAGGGCAGCGGTATGCAGCGCATGGGTATGGATGATGCAGTTCACGTCCGGACGGGCCCTGTAGACCCAGGCATGGAAGCGATTGGCCGGGTTGGCCATGCCGTCGCCTTCCAGCACATTGAGGTCTTCATCGACCACCAGCAGGTTGTCTTCGCTGATTTCGTCAAATCCCAGCCCCAGCCGCTGCGTCAGGAACTGACCCGGTGTGCCGGTTCGGCTGGTGATCTGGCCGGCCAGACCGGAATCATGGCCGTTATCGAACAGGATGCGGCAAGTCAGCGCCACCTTCTGGCGCAGCGTGTAGGCGCTGTCCTGGAACTGCCGATCCATCTGCGTAGTCGACTTCGACACCAGCGTGGCTTTATCGAGCTGGAAAGTATCGGTTTGAGTCATGGCTGGGCCTCAGGGAAGTTCAGCAGTAGAAAGGTTGCGTTCCGGTTGCCCCGGAAATAGCGATTGGTACCCCGGCAGGGCCTCGACGCGCTCGAGCCAGGCCTGTATTGCCGGGTACGGGTCCAGTGCGATGCCGCCCATTGGGGCCATGCGGGTATAGGGATACAGCGCCACGTCAGCGATACTGGGCGCCGCCGAGGTCGCCACCCAGGCGCTTGCGCCTTGCCGCTGCAATTGCGCTTCCAGCACCTGCAGCGCCGCGCGCGCGGCCACCGCATAGCTGGCATAGGGCTCCTGATCCGCGTCGCCGCGCTGGTGCAGCGCCAGGTTCAGACGCAGCTGGGCAAGTGGCGTCATGTGGCGGTCCTGTTCGAACGACATCCAGCTCAAGACGCGCGCCTGATCGAGCGTATCTTGCGGCCACCAGGCGCTGCCCTGCGCCAGGTAGTAAAGAATGGCCATCGATTCCGCCAAGTGGGTGCCGTCCTCCAGGCGCAGCACGGGTACGTGGCCCATGGGGGCAATCTGCCGGAACTCGGGAGCCCGCAGTTCGCCGCGGTCTATCGACAAGGTCCGGCGTTCCAGCGGAACCCCCAGCAGGCTCGCCATCAACCGCACCTTCCAGGCGTTACCCGATCGCAGCGTGTCGTAGAGCTTCAGCATGTCGTCCCCTGCATTCAGTCGAGTTGCGTACCGGCGGCCTTGATCACCTTGCTCCACTTATCGGCTTCGCTGGCAATGTGCTTGCGGTACGCTTCAACGCCCGTGGGCAGCGGCTCGATGCCCATGCCGGCCAGGCGAGACACCAGCTCGGGCCGCGCCATCGCCTCTGCCAGCGCCTTGTTCAGCACTTGAACGTAGGCTTCAGGCGTGCCCGGCGGCGCCACCAGCGCGTTCCACGACCCGATCTGGAAAGCCGGCAGGCCCTGTTCGCCACTGGTCGGCAGGTCGGCTGCGGCCGGACTGCGCTGCTCCGCCGCGATGGCGAGCATCTTCAGACGCTGCGCCTTGGCTTGCGGCTGGATCACCGGCAAGGCGTCGATGACAATATTCACCTGGCCGCCAACGGCCGCGTTCACCGCTTCCGCCCCGCTCTTGAAGGGAATGTGCATGATATCGGTCTGGGTAGAAAGCTTGAAAAGCTCGATACCCAGATGAGGCGAACTGCCGTTGCCCGCCGATCCGAAATTCAGCACCCCGGGGTGCTGCTTGGCGTAGTCCACCAATTCCTTCAGATTGCCCACACCCTCGACGCCGTTGATCGCCAGCACGTACGGCGAATTGCTGACCAGCGACACCGGCGTCATGGTTGCAGGGTCATAGCTGAGCTTGCGGTAGAGCATGGGGTTGACCACCTGGGTACCCACCGTTCCCAGCAGCAAGGTATAGCCGTCGGGCGGGGCGCTCACCAGCGCCTGGGCGGCAATCGAGCCGCCGGCACCGGGACGGTTCTCGACGACGATCTGCTGCGAGAGCGCCTCGCCGAGGTATTGGCCGATCAGCCGCCCCGCCACATCCGTGATGCCCCCTGCGCCGAACGGAATGATCAGGCGTATCGGCTTGGTCGGATAGTTGGCCTCTGCGGCCGAGGCCAGCTGCGGCGCGGCGACCGTCATGCTGGTTAGCGCAATAATAAAGAAGGCGCGGACGCGAGCCCGAAACGACATAGCATATCTCCACGAGAAGAACGGCAAGTAGCGCGCTCTGGTTTTGACCCAAATCAAGAAACAAGTTTATTCTAGGATACAAGTATCCTGAAAGGGAAGCAATGGCTGTAAAACTGAAGTTGTTACGCGTCCAGGCGGGCCTGACGCTGGAAGAGCTCGCCCAGAAGGCCGGCCTGACGCGCGGGTATCTGTCGAAACTGGAACGTGGCGTTTCAGCGCCCTCTATAGGTGCGGCGTTGCGGATATGCAAAGCCCTGGACGTAGCGGTAGAAGACCTGTTCGCAGAGTCGCAGGACGCAGATGCGGTGGTGATCAACCGCGCGCCAACGGGTCGTCGGCAGGCCGGGCAGTCGCCGCGCATCGTCTCGGGCACCCTTCCCGGGCACAGAATGGTGGCCTTCGTACTGACGCCGTCCAGCGAGCCGGTACGCGACCATCCGATGAGCCATCACCAGGGCGAGGAAATCCTGTTCGTGCTGAAAGGCAGCGTCAGCCTGCAGCTGGCCCGCCGCACCGAGACGCTACGCGCGGGAGACAGCGTGCATTTCAATTCCAGCATTCCGCACAAGATCACCTCCATCGGCGCGCAGCCGGCGTCGGTACTGTTGGTGATCGCGGAAGACAATCTGCCTGCGCCGGCGGCCGAGCCGTCGTGAGCGGCCTGCCGGCATGGCCGGCCGGATCAGGACGGCGATCGGTTCGGCAAAGGCCCAGCGGGCCTATCGCGGTGCGCCCGGAGCCGGGGCAACCAGGATGTCCAGAAGAGCCTGGATATCGTCCAAACGATCGAGTTCATTCGAGAGGCGGATCAGCGCTTCGACGTGGTTTGGATGCACGCACGATCTCACGACGTGGCGAAATTTGTATTCGACATCGGCGGGTTTCAACGGATTTTCGGGGCTGCCGCGCCGGTGCAGGATCTCTGCCCGGTGAACCGCGCCTTCGTGCGTAGTGACGGTAACGCGCGCCGCGTGGCGAAACGCCGGGCCCATGCCGTCGATGTCCGGATCCACGTTCGCGGTGATGCGAGCAATGAAATCGAAAATGTGCGGATCGTCCAGCCTGTCGTGGCGGTACTGATCGACGAATGCCTGCCCATCGATCGCCATGATGGCCAGGCCGTAGTACAGGTTCATCTGCGCGGCAGTCACTCCCTGGGCCTTGTAGGGCCATGCGCAATGCACGTAGGTCATATGGCTCACCCCCACCTGCAAGGCAGCAATATCGTCGGCCCCGAGATCATGCGTCCTCATGATCTGCGCCAAGGCGTCCAGCGCTGCATGGATACTGGTAACGCTCGCGTGCGGTTTGTAGCCAGTCTTGCCGGTTTCCCAGTTCACACCCAGGCCGTCCGTCAGCCGCAATGGGTTGGGGGCATCGGAATACGAACTCAGGTACCCGCCGTAGGGAGCCTCCAGGACGTCGAGGATGCCTGTGAATTCCCGCTGTGCCAACATGGAGGCATATACGCCGCTCTGTGCGGCGCGGCCGGAATGGAACCGCTTCACCATGGCGCCCTCTTGTGCCGCCATGAGGCCGCCAGCTTGCGATCCGACGATACCCAACGCATGCTGCATGCGCAGGGGATCGAGTTCCAGCATGCGCCCGGCCGCGGCAGCCGCCACGAACACGCCCGAAGTGCCTTGCGGATGAAACCCCCTGAAGAACAGGCTCATCGTCGCTGCGTTGCCAACACGGGTGCCCACTTCGTAGCCCGCCACCATTGCAGTGATCAGATCGCGGCCCCGACGCCTGCCCGTCTGCTCGGCCAACGCGATGCCCACGGGCAAGGCAATCGACCCCGGGTGAACGATGGATTCTTTGTGGATATCGTCCAGCTCGAAGGCATGGCCCGCCGTCGCGTTGACCAGCGCCGCTCCAGCCGCCGACGACTTGCTGCCCCTGCCGAACAGCGACGCCACAGGGCGGCTTCCCTCGCCCTCGACCAGCGTAGTCACCGTCTGCGACCAGGGCAGCGTCGCGCCGAACAGGCAGCAGCCTATGCTGTCGAGCACGCTGGTCTTGATCGTCTGGACGACATCCGCCGGGATGTCGTCAAAATCAAGCTCGGCCGCGAAGCGGGCAAGATCCCTTGTCGCGCCTTCGAGCAACGGAGGCTTTTCCAGACTCATACGATCACCTCATCCGGGCATGCGACAGGATGGCGCTGAGTTCGGTCTGATCCAGACGCTCGAAATCGCCACAGAGCCGCCGGGTGCCATCCGCCCCGAGCAGCGGCTCCAGCAACTTTTCCGTCTTCTCGACAATGGCATCGCGACGCGAAGGATTGCCCGCCGCCCCTGATGGGTCCATTACCATTTCTCGCAACCATTGTCCGTCGGCCGCCTGCACTTCCACCCACCCGCAAAAATGCCTGGGGTACAACTCGTCCAGCGCCGCGTCGTGCACCAGTTCCAGATCGCGCGCCAACGTCACCACATCGGCGCCCTTCATGCGGGCGTCGGTAAACTGCCCCGGCAGCACCGCGCCGTCCAGCAGCGCCGCTGCCACACTGTATCGGCCGCTCATCTGCGCGTTCAGCGACGATCCGGGCTGGTAGTCGTAACCGCACTGCACCAGGACCACCCTGGGCAAGCCAACGCGCACCCGAGCACCCGGAGTCCATCGGGCACGCAACTGCAGCGCCGCGTCCACGTGGGCGTGCATGCTTCCGCAGCAGGCATATGGCTTGAAATTCGTGTCGGCGGCATGCCAATGCTGCCCAAGCCCGCGCGTCAGAACTTCGGCATCGGCCACGTCGGAAAACGCCTTCAGCAAGCCGCCATCGGCCGCTTCGAATATCTGGGCAGGCCCACTGAGCCCCATCGCGGCAAGTTCCGCGGCCATGACTCCGCTCTGTGCAGCCCGTCCGGGATGAAACCGCTTCGAATCCGTACCATCTGCCGTGAAAGCGAAAAGGCCGCCTGACTGAGTACCGGCCAGTCCCAACGCCCAGCTGGTTCTTTCGGCATCAAGGTCCAGAAGCACCGCCGCCGCCGCGGCCGCGCCCAACGGCCCGCAGACGGCCGTCAGGTGCCAGCCTCGCAATCGCGTCTCGCCCGGCTTGAGCGCCAGCGAAGTGCGGATCACCAGCTCGTACCCGACTGCAATCGCCGCTTCGATCCGGTCTGGCGCCGAGCCCATGCGCTCGGCCAGTGCAAACACCGCGGGCAGCACCACCGCACCCGGATGGACCTTGGCATTGTGGAAATCGTCGAGTTCGAACGCATGTGCGCAGGCGCCGTTCACCAAGGCTGCGTCACTGGCCCTGAGGCTGGCGATCGAGTCACCCCAGATATGGGACGGACCCTGCGCCGGCGGCCCTGACACCGACGCCCATTGGCGTATTACCTGCGCCCAAGGCTGCGATCCGCCTGCCAGGGCGCATGCAAAGGTATCCAGCGCGAGGAACCGCAAGGCAACGCGTACCGGCTCGGGAACCTGAGCCTGCTGAATGCCTGCTACCCAATCGGCAACGATCTGCGTAGTTCTAGTCATGTTGCGTGTCGACATCCGAGATTCTCCAGCGATAGGCCACGGCTCGTGAGCAGCCCCGGGGATCAGAATCCCACCTTGATGTTGGCGTCAGCCACGATTTTCTTGACCATCTCGATGTCGGCGCGGATGAACTCCTTGAAGCTCGCTGGATTCGAATCCACCGGCACGAAAGACAGCTCGCGAAACCGCTTCTGAATGTCGGGATCCTGTTTCACCGCTTCCATTTCGCGAGCGAGCCGGTCGACGATTGCGGCAGGCGTGCCCACGGGTGACCACAACCCATACCACGACAGCAGCTCGAAACCCGGCAGTCCGCTTTCGGAAACGGTGGGCACATCCGGAAGCTGCGGCAGGCGTTCCGCGCTGGTGACTGCAATCGGGCGCAAGCGGCCCGCGGACACGTGCGGAAAGACGCCGGGCATCGGAGAAACGGCGGCCGACACATGCCCGCCCATCACATCGGTCAACTGAGGCGCTGCGCCCTTATAGGCCACGATTTCCATATCCAGCTTGAACTCGTGCCGCAGGCGCTCCTCGGCAATATGGCTGGACGTCCCGTAGCCTGAGGTCGCGAAGGTGTACTTGTCTTTGCCCTTGCGCACCAGTTCCACGAACTCCGCCAGGTTTTTCACTGGCAGGTCGTTGTTGGCTACCACCAGCAACGGCACATAGCCGATCTTCGAAATGGGTGTGAAGTCCTTGTCGGGGTCATAGGTCTGCCCGCTCATGACCAGCGGCATCTCGACCTGGCTGGAGGCATTGAACAACAGGGTGTAGCCGTCAGGCGAAGCTTTCGCCACGTGTTGCGCACCAATGAGGCCGGAAGCCCCGCCACGGTTTTCTATGACAATACTCTGGCCCAGCCTGGCCTGCAGCTTCTCGGCCAGCAGACGCGCCAGTGTATCGATGGATCCGCCCGGTGTATAAGGCACCACGATGGTGATGGCACGCTTGGGATACGCCTGTTCGGCCTTGACGGAGGAAGGAACGGGCAACCCGAAGGCGGCCCCCAAGAAGGCCATTGCCAGGGCGCCACGCAGGCTCGCTCGCTTTCGTATCGAAACCATGGATCGTCTCCGATTGTTCCCGCATCGGCCGCTTAGGAATGCCGACGCAGGGATTCTGTTCTGGTGCTACGAACTCTATCCGTGGCCCAGTACCGGCGTCCAATATGATTTCCGACCTACAGTTATACGCCTGAAGCTCGCCAGCGCTCCGCGTGCGCGCTAGTACACCGGCTGCGAGAAGACTTTATCCACCACGTTCCTCATCAGCTGCGACGGGTTCTTCGGGTTCCATATCGCGCACATGTGGACGCAATTTGCGGTGTAGTCGAGGCGGAGGTAGCTGACGCCAGGCGTAGAGCTCCTGGCGAACGAAGCCGGCACGAACGCCAGCCCCAAGCCCAGCCTGACCATCTGGAAGATCGTCAGCGGATGCCGGGCCGTATGCACGATGCGCGGGCTGAAACCCATATCGCCGCATGCGGCGATGAAAGCATCGAACAGTGTCGGCGCATAATCCCGCGAGAACGAAACGAACGGCTGGTGCTTCAGGTCGTCGAGAGAGACCAGCTGCTTCGAAGAAAGTGGATGTTGCTGCGCAACGGCCAGACATAGCGTCTCGCTGAATATCGGCCTGGACTCGAGATCTTCGATATGAGTCTGCTGGTGCACAATGCCTATGTCCAGTTTTTCTTGGCGCACTGCGTCGATCTGGTCGCGAGAGCCCATGTCGGTCACGAGCACGTTCACATCGGGAAGCTCGCAGCGGAAGCGCTCGAGAATCTGCGGCATTACGTTGAACATTGCCGACGTTGCGACTCCAAGCCGGATATCCCCGGTACCGCCTTGCGCCGTCCGATGGGTGGTGTCTATAGCCGACTGCAGCTGTGACAACACCGCCCGGCTCTCGCGCAGGAACACCTTGCCCGCGTCCGACAACCTGACCTCGCGCCGCGTCCGGATCAGCAATTCCACGCCCAGCTCGTCTTCGAGCGCCTTGATCTGTTGGGACAGAGGCGGCTGCGACATATGCAGGCGTATCGCCGCGCGGCTGAAGTTGAGTTCCTCGGCAACCGCTACAAAGTACCTGAGCTGTCGGATATCCATTATTCACCGCGCCAATAACTGTGAGTCATAATCCATATTGGTCACGCTATTGTTAGTTGACTAGAGTAGGCGACTCTATTCATGAACAGCGGAATACCATGCAGATCGAAAAGTTCTTTGTTGAGCGGGGAAACGGTATACGACTGGAAGTCTACGCGCAAGGTTGCGGCGATCTGGTGGTCATGCTGCCGTCCTTGGGACGTGGCGCCGAAGACATGGAGCCGATCTCGACTCCCGTGGCGGCCGCCGGCTACCGCGTGCTTCGGCCCGAACCGCGCGGCAATTGCCAAAGCACCGGTCCTCTGGAAGGAAAAACCCTGCATGATTGGGCTGAAGACATCTCTGCCGTGATCGAAAGCCAGAATTGCGGGGCTGCCTTCATTGTGGGCCATGCGCACGGCAACTGGATTGCCCGCACCGTGGCGTCCGACCGCCCCGACCTGGTACGCGCGCTGTTGCTGCTGGCCGGTTCGGCAGGCAAGGTGCCGGCGGGCTATCAAGGCCTGCCCATCAGCAACGAGACCCGTGCCATGATCGAGATCTGCGGCAATACCGAACTTCCGGAAGACACGCGCCTGGACGCGCTGCAGAAGGTGTTCTTCGCGCCAGGAAACGACGCGCGCGCTTGGCTCGACGGCTGGAACACCACCTTGTTGAAGATGCAGACGGCCGCGCAGAAGCGCACACCGGTAGACGAATTCTTCGCCGGCGGCAACGCCCCCATCCTGAACCTGCAGGCCGAGTACGACGTCATCGCCCCACAGCGCTTTGCCAACGTGTTGAAAGACCAGCTGGGCGACCGCGTCACCAACCTGACCATCCGAAATGCCGCGCATGCGCTGTTGCCCGAGCAGCCACAGGCAGTGGTAGACGCGATACTCGATTACGTCGCGCTTCAACGCAGCGCTTCGACGAATGCATCGGCGGCCAAACTGGCTCAGCCGGTCTGAATCCGCACGCCCGGGCGCTCGAAGGCCAACGGGGCATGCCCGCGCCGAGGGGCTCCGGACTGCCCTACGAGTACTCGACGCGCCGATTCAACGACACCATGCCTTGCGTCTGGCTGGCGACCAGCATATCGATGAAAGCCAGTCCGGCGTCGGGCAGTTCGGCGGGGTCTCGCACACAGACCGCCAGTTCGCGCGTTGCCCAATCATCCTGCAAGGGCGCCACATGCAGCGCGTAGCGGTCGGCGTAGCGGCTGGCGGTTCCTTCGGGAAGCACACCCACCCCGATTCCCGCCTCGATCATCCGGCACATCACGTCGAAGCTGCCCACCTGGATGCGCATCATCAGCTTGCGGCCCTGCTCGGCAGCCGCGCGTGCGAGGGTGAGCTGGATGACGTTTCCTTCTTGCTGGCCGATGAAATCGAAGTTCAGCGTATCGGCGAATGACACCGGGCCCGCCGCGACCAGCGGGTGATGAGCCGCCGTGACCAGGACAAGCCGGTCGCGGCGATAGGGAATCACATGAAGATCAGCGCTGGCCTGGTCGCGCGCAATGATGCCGATATCGCAAGTCTTTTCGTGTATGGCGCGCAGGATGTCGCTGCCCAGCTGTTCGCGCAAGTCAACATTGACGTCCGGATGCTCGATCAAGAAGGTTTGAAGCACATCCGGCAGCAGCTCAGACATGGCGGATGTGTTCAGAAAAATGCGCAGCACACTTTTCGCGCCTTCGGCATGCTCGAGCAGGTCGTCATGCATGCGCGACATCTGGCTCATCAGTGCGCGCGCATGGCGCAGCAGGGTATGGCCCGCGGGCAAGAGCACAATGCTCTGCCCGCCGCGCTCGAAAAGTCGCACCCCCAGCGTCTGTTCCAGATTCTTGATGCGCAGGCTGGCCGCAGACAATGACAGGTTCGCGCGAGCTGCACCGCGGGTGAGGCTGCGTTCTTCCGCCACGGCAAGGAACAGCCGCAGATCCGTGAAATTGTAGTAGGCGCTCATAGGTGGCTGCATCGCCGGTGCGGCCCTGCGTGGGCTCAGTGCTGCAGGGGTTTGCCGGTCATCGGGCAGTGTACCGGCGGCAGCGAGGGCAGCAGCTTCTCGCGGCACTCTTCCATGGTGATGACCTCATCGGGCTCGCACTTGCGTATCACGCGGTCGCTGCCCCGGTAAACGCGTTCAGCGACGACGCGCGCCCGCTCGTCATAGGGCCAGTACATCGCTTGCGTCATGGATACCAGGTAGGTGGCTTGCGGATCGTCGATATCGTCGCCGAGCGCCTGCAGGAGCTCGCCTGGCCAGAAGCGGTTGGATACGTACTCGGTCATGAATCCGCCGTCGTCGACGAAGATCTCGCCGTCGGTGTGGTAAATGACGGTGTTTCCGAGCTTTTCGTAGCTCGCGTACTCGTCTCTCACCGCCTGCATGCCGTCCAGAACGCGTATGCCCTGGGGCGAATGAAATACATACACCGGGTGCTCCACCATCATTTCCGGCGCGACGATCCCTTCCCACAGCCCGCAGACTTCCAGATTTGCATGGCGCACATAATTTTTCAGAATGGCGATATGCCGCGGGTTGTCGGTGCGCGCAAGGGCGACGTCAACCTCAGGAAGCCGCTTCGTAATGTCAAACTTCATCTGAAACTCCAATAAGGGACCGCTGAAAGGAAATGGATCATGGGCGCGGCCGGAATGGTCTACGGATGCAGGACGACTTTGGACGCCTGCTTGTTGACGCACTGCTCGAATCCATGGATTGCTTCGCTCAATGGCAGGCTGAGGCTGACCATTGGGCGCACGCTTTCCGGATCAGAGGCCAGGCGCGCCGCAACCACGTCCCATGAAGCCCGTATCGATGAATGTGCCCCGCGAATCTGATGGCGATTGCGCACCAGGGAGGTCAGGTCGATCTGAACGGGGCGGGGATGGATGCCTGCAACCACCATGACGCCTCCCTTGCGCAGCACCTCCAGGCCGGCGGGTACGCTGGCCGGGTTGCCGGTTGCCTCGATGACCACATCCACACCGCGCTCGCCCGTGATCTGTTGGACCGCTCGCTTGATGTCCGGCACCTCGCGCAGATCGAGGGTGTGGGTAGCGCCGACTTTACTTGCCGTGTCGAGCCGTGGCCCATCGTCCATACCGACGACGATGACGTTGTTGGCTCCGCGCCAGCTCACGGCTCTTGCGACAGCCTGCCCTATCGTGCCGGGGCCCAGTATGAGCACGTTGTCGCCGAATCTGACCTCACCGATTGCGGCCGCGTGGTCAGCGATGCACAGAGGCTCCATCAGGGCCGCCAGTGCGGGTTCCAGCGCATCGGGAAGGGGAATGCAGTTCGCCGCCGGCGCACGTACATACTGCGCGAAGCCCCCGTCCAGCGTCAGCCCCAGGGCTTTGCGCTTCAAGCAGAGCTCGCGCTTGCCCTGTGCGCAGTTCAAGCATGCCCCGCACGGAACGACGGGATACACCGCCACGCGCTGCCCGATCTGCAACGAGGCGCCTTCGTCTCCCACCGCGAACACGCGGCCGCAGAACTCATGGCCCATCGTTACCGGCATATGCGGCGTCATGAAGTCGTAGCCTCCGCTCCATTCGTAGACATGGACGTCGGAACCGCAGATGCCCGCGGCCTCTACACGGATGACGACTTCCCCGCGGCCTGGAGCAGTCGGGACAGGCGCATCCACCAATGAGAGCCCGCGCTCAGGGCTGGTTTTTCTTAGTGCGAGCATAGATTGCTACCAAACGTTGAATGACTTGATCGGGGGTCGGCGCCTGCCGTCAGTGCGCCTCTACTGCAGGCTGATGGAGGCGCTGTCGATCAGTTGTTCCCAATACTGCCGGTCGCGCGCGATGTGATCGGCGAACTCGGCCGGCGTATAGCTGCCGACTTTGAGGTCGGGCGAAAGCCTGGCCCTGACCGCGGGTGTTTTCAAGGCCTCGCCAATGCGCTGGTTCAGCAGTGCCACGATCTCATCGGGCGTACCGGCAGGCGCGAACAGGCCATGCCAGAATTGCCCCTTCACTTCCGGGAAGCCGGCCTCGGCAAAAGTCTGAACTTCCGGTATGACATCCAGGCGTTGGGCGCTGGTGTGCCCGATCACCTTCAGGTTTCCGGCCTTGTGCTGGGTGAGAAACGTATCCAGAATGTCCATGGCAGCGTTCAGCTGTCCACCCACGAGCTCCGTCACCATGGGAGGCCCGCCGCGATACGCCACCAGGTCCACGGTCATGTCGGCCGATTGCCCCAGCGCCACGGTCGTGAGGTGGCCCGCGCCGCCCTTGGCGGTCGCCCCTACCAGGGCAGGCTTGCCTTCCTTCCTGACCCATTCGACGTACTCAGCGGCGTTACTGACCGGCACCTTGCTGCTCACCGCCATGACGATCGGGCCGCTGTACGCCATCAGCACAGGCTTGAAGTCCGACACCTTGAACGGAAGATCGGGCATCAGCTTCGGGACGGTCGTGAATGTCGATGCCGAAAACCAGCCCACTGTGTAGCCGTCGGGGTTGGCCCGGGTCACCGCCATGGCCGCCGGAACCGTGTTTCCGCCCGTCTTGTTCTCGACGATGATCTGCATATTGTGGGTGCGCTGCAGCTCCTCGGCGACGGTGCGGGCGATGCCGTCGCTCAAGCCGCCAGGCGAATAGGGAATGACCAACCGGATGGGTTTGGATGGGAATGAAGACGTCGCGGGCTGCGCCACGCTGGCGGCACAGGCGCCCAAAGCCAGGCCCACACTCACTATCATCTGGCCCAGAGAGGGCTGGAACTTCTGCATTATGGTCTCCTCGGATAAATTTTTTAGTCTGTACTGCACCGGCTAAACAGGGTCTGCGTGGCCTGCATCGCAAGTCGGGCGCGCTCCGTCGCATGCAGACTGCGATAGGCGAAGCATGGCGCTTCAATCTCGAGCAGCGTGTGGCTCGGTGTGACTTGCAGCAGGTCGCACAGGGGTATGACGCCCCTGCCGGGGTCGAGTCTGTCTCCGCGGGCTTCCGTCTGCAATTGCCAGAAAGCGGGCGCATCTGCCTTGGCGTCACACAGTTGCACTACGAAGATGCGCTCCGGCCGCACGCGCCGCAACGCCGCCGGCTGGCTGCCGGATCGATGTAGATGCAGGGCATCCACCAGAAGGCCCGCGTTGTCTGCTGTTGAGCGCTCGATGAGCTGAATGGCGGCGTCCAGCGATGGCACGCCAAGGTAGGCGCCGAACTCGACCGCCACACGAACCTGATACCGATGGGCCAGCTCGCACAAGCCGTTGAAATCTTCCTGGATGGAATGTGGCGAGCGATCAGGCGGTGCAATGGCCACGCACAGATCGGTGCCGAGCCGCACCCCACACGCGATAGCCCGTTCGAACTCCTGTACCGGTTTATGGCCATCCAGCCACAGCCCGCCCATATGGCCGAGCCTCACGCCGTTGTCGGCCAGCGCAAGCTCCAGCGATGCGATTGCCTGCGCATCCTCGCAAAGCGCGGATTCGCGTTCGCGGTCGCGGCCCTCCAGCCGGACGGACACCGCGGTGAAGCCCGCCGCTCCCGCCGCCTCGACCAACTGGACGCTGTTTGCATTGGGTACGGTCAGCCAGCCCAATGACAGCTGCTTTCCATGCCTGGCTCGAATCGGTTCTGCGCCTGCCACCACTATCACGCCACTGAGCGCCCGCTAAGATCAATATTGAGGCGTATGGTAGGCAGGCAGAACGGTTCCAACAATCTTGAAATTCAAAAGTCCAACTTTGGCAAAGCACGAGTCACCCCGCCAGCGTGCCTGCGGGGATGGCCGCAGGCACGCTGGCGGCTTCGAGAAGGACGAAAATTGAGCAGGCGCCGCGCCGGCCTCTGCTGCGCCTACCAGTCGGCCATGCCGGCCACGGCCTCACTGGTAATCTGCAGCGCATGGCGCACGGTCGCGTCGCGCCATAGCTGGTCGACGGGGCTGAAGGCATCCATCAGATCGGCACGCAACATCTCATACTGCTCCGTACCGGGCGTGGCATGGAATTTCAACCAGAGGTCAAGCCGCAGGATGCGCCGCATATGCCAGCCGCGCGTTCCGAATTCGACGACCGCGCCGCAGACCGGCACGTCGCCCGCCAGCTGCTGCATACCGTGGAACAGCAAGCCCTGATAGGCAGGCCGTGCCTTGCCATGCGGACGCTGGCCCCGCACCCGGGATTCTCCCCACCATGCGCAAGCGCGTGCAAAGAGCTCACCCTCTTCTTCGTTGAAGCACAGGAAGAAGGGCTGGCCGTATTCGCCAACGCCGGTGTGCCAATCGATGAAGCCTATCTTGGCGGCCGTGGCCAGATGATCGCGAAAAATCTGTTCCAGCAGCAGGTTCGACCATTCGCGCTGGACGCCGCCATAGTTCAATCCGTCGGCGTGGGTGTACTGGCCGCGCGCCAGAGCGTCGAATAATGCATCCGATCCTTTGCGCGCGGCATAGTCGTCCATGGCCGCCTGGGCTTGCTGGATGGCGGCCATCGTCCATTCCTTGCCGAGCACGGCATCGTGCAGCAGCCCGTAGTCCGGGTTGGGCGGATGCGGCTGGCCATGGTCCAGGAAGTTCCGGTTGAGATCGACGTTGTTCTCGGTGGTGCGGGAACCATGCGCGAAGCCCCACGGATTGATGGCATGCACCATGACGACGGCCACATCTGGCGGCATTGCTCCCGGACCATCCCCCTGCATCCAGGCGAGCTGCGCAGCCGAGCCGCAGTAGCCCTCCAGGCCGTGCGTGCCGCTGATGATGATCAGGCGGCGCGACGCGTGGGGTGAACCGAATACGGCCACATCCGCGGCCAGCGCTTCGCCGCCAGGCCCCCGAAGGGGATGTGCGTATTCGTGCAGTTGAGCCCCGCGTTCGGCGGCCGCGGCACGAAACCGCTGGCGTGCGCTTTGGTACGTCGTGGCGTAACAGTGGTGGAATTCCATGGCGTTGCGTATCCCGTGCTCAGTGCGTTGCAAGTGTGCTGGAGGCGCCGCGCTCCCAGAACACCAGTCGGCGATGCAGGACGGCCACGAGCTGCGTGCCCGTCACGCCGATGGCGATAAGACTGAACAGGCACGCGAACATCGTCGCGACGTCCATATTGACCGACGCCGACTGGATCAGGTACCCGAGGCCCTTGCTCGAAGACACGAACTCCGACACCACCGCGCCGATCAGGCTGAGCACCACCGAAATCTGCAGGCCTGCGAAGATATGCCCCGCTGCCGCGGGCAGCTTCACATTCAGGAACACGTGCATGCGCGACGCCGAGCACACTTTCATCAGGTCGAGCATGGCCGGATTGGTCTGACGCAAGCCGGTGATGGTGTTGATGAACACGGGAAAAAACGTCATCAGCGCAATCAGCACGACCTTCGATGCCATGCCGTAGCCGAACCAGACCAGGATCAGGGGCGCGATGGCCACCTTGGGAGTCGCCTGCAGCGCCACGATGTAAGGAAAGAAAAAACGCTCGAAGGTCCTGGACTCGGCAACGAACGCGCCCAGCACCAGGGCCAGGCAGGCGCCGCTTGTGTAGCCCACCAGCGTGTTGCCCAGAGTGAAAAAGAAATCCGGCCAGAACCGGCCCTCGATGTAGCCCGTGTAGAGCGTGCCCAGCACCGCGCGCGGCGCAGGAATCAGGTAGTCGGGCACCTTGAATACCTCAACGGCACTGATCCAGATGGACAGCAGCACGAGCGCCGTCACCAGCGGATAGCCTACGGCCTTCAACTTGTTCGACATGGATCGTTCTCTTAATTGAATTGCACGAGTTTCTCGAACAGCCGCCGCAACGTGAGGCAGTATTCGGAGAACTCCGGCGTCGCCATGGTTTCCAGCGTGCGCGGGCGCGGCAGGTCGATCTTGATATCTTCCACGATGGTGCCCGGCCTGGCCGACATCACCAGCACCCGGTCCGACAGGAAGACTGCCTCGGAAATACTGTGGGTGATGAAGATGGCGGTGGTTTGCCGCGCCATCCAGATCCGCTGCAGCTCCAGGCTCATATGGTCGCGGGTCATGGTGTCGAGCGCGGAGAACGGCTCGTCCATGAGCAGCAGGTCGGGGTTATGGATCAGGCCCCGAGCGATTCCCACACGCTGCTGCATGCCGCCTGACAACTCGGCCGGATAGTTGTGCGCAAACCGTTCCAGGCCGACCAGGCGCAACAGGTCCATCGCCGCGGCGCGCGACTTCGTACGGTCCTGGCGCAGCGCCCTGGCGGGCACCAGCACATTGTCGAGCACGGTCTTCCACGGCAGCAGGTTGGCCTGCTGGAACACCATGCCCACGTCGCCGCGAGGACGGTCGATCTTCACCCCCTTCAGGTACGCAGTGCCTTGCGTGGGCTTCAGCAAGCCGCTGAAGACGCGGGTCAGTGTCGATTTCCCGCAGCCGGACGGACCTATCACCGACACGAACTCGCCTTTGCCTACCGACACTGAGAGATCCTGCAGCGCCGTCACGCTGCCGCGACTGCCCTGGAACACGACGCTCAGCCCCTGCGTTGCCAACACGGGCGAGCCATCGCCCCCGGCGCCGGATTCTCCCTCAACTGGTTTTGCGGGCTGCATTATTTCGCCTTCGCGGCCGCCGCAACCGCCTGCGCGTCGAAGTCGTTGATGCGATCGACGAACTCGTTCGTATAGAGCGTATTCAACGGCAGGTCCGTGGTGGACAACAACCCGCCCTCATGCAGTACCTTGACGTAATCGTTGAGCGATTGCTCGGTGTAGCGGCCCATCTGCTTATGACCCTCGGCCGGAATCATGGTGGCCAGGCGCATTTGCACAATGCGCACGGCGTCGGCCAGCTTCTGCGCTTCGGTGCCTTGCGAGGGTTTGGTGTTGGGGTACATCGACCAGAAATTCTTGACGCAGGCCTCGACATTGGCTTGGCACGCCACGACGCCCTTGGCGGCCGCGCGCGCGAATTTCACAACCATTTCGGGCTTCTCGCGCAGCGTGTCTTCATGCGCCAGCCAGCCATTGGAAAACAGCTTGCGATACTTCTCGTCAATCGGCACGCGCCGCAGTTTCGTTCCCGAGTTCTCGAGCTGGGCATGGAATGTGTCGAACAGATTCAGGCCCGCAATCGACCCGTCCTCGAACGCCCGGAAGGCGCTGGCGCCCACGCCCACGGGCAGAAGCTCATAATCTTTGCCCAGCGTCAGGCCCGCGTCGTTCATGATGGCCTTGGTGATGGGGATGTTCGCCCAAGTCATGCCGCCAACGCCGATTTTCTTGCCCGCGAAGTCCGACGCCTGCTTGATCGGGCTGTCCTCTTTCACGACGATCTCGTACGGAGACAGGTGGATGCCGTTATAGAACAGCTTGACCGGCAGTCGCGACCGCCCGGGCTGCGCGCCGGAAATCAACGATTCGGGACTCATCCAGCCAAACGTGATGTTCTTCTGCGTCAACTGAGGCATCATCACCGACGAGCCCTGGAAGAACATGATTTCCACGTCCAGGCCTTCATCCTTGAAGTAGTCCATGCCGCTGGCCATGAGCAGCGGAGCGTTCGACAGATTGATGTTCGTCGGGAACGCAAACTTCACGGTTTCCGCCCGTACGCCCCATGAAGCTCCCAGTGCCACGCCGGCCATCAGGGTCAGTGCGGCAAGGCGGCGTAATGGTTGGCGTAGTTGTCCAGCTTTCATATGCATACTCCGAAAATGATGGGCCAGGGATTGCACCCGATGCCCGGGGTGTCTTGTATCGATTGGTCTCAAAGCGCCTGGAAGATCATGCTCATGCCGCCGGCCGCTTCCGGCGCGACGCACAGGCCGTCGGCACAGGCCTCGAAGTCGACGCAATGGGCTCGCAGGTGCGACGCGGCGCGATCCAGGCTGGCGACGGTCACCGTCGTCGCGGCCGGATAAGGCAAGGTGGGAACGTGCGCGCCCGGCACGCGGGCGCGCAGTTCTGCGGGGCTCAGCAGCCGCAGCGCCCCGTGGGCGAGCTGAAATCGGCAATATCCCGGCCCGGTTTCAGGGGTGCAGCCCAGATAGCGCCGGTAGCGTTCGGCGGCTTCGCCGATATCGGCCACGGCCACCGTGGTTTCCGCCAGGCCTGTCGCCGTATTGGGGTGGATCAGGTAACGCGGCTGCCAGACCAGGTCAGGGGTGTCGTGTTGCAGCATGAAGACTCGCGCTTCGGGCAACGAGCCTGGGCTGGGCCGCACCTGGACGAAGCGCGCGGTCGCGCTGCCGGCCGGCAGATCCACCCGGCGCTCCAATATGGTCCGCGTGGGCAGGTAGCCTTCCGTCGCGAGCCGGGCCTCTTGCGCGTCGGCATCATCCACGCCAAACGCGAGGATATGCATGCCCTCATATCGGCACAGCGCCTCGGGCACGCCCAGGGTGTCCAGCTCGGGGTCGACAACTCCCAGGATCTCGATGTAGCCGTGCTCCAGCATGGCGCATCGATTGGCCGTGCCGCGCAGCGCCACGGGTGCGTCGGGAGTCGGAGGTCGGGAATGTTGCGACTGGGGGGTGAGTTGAAACCCGAGGGCTTCGAACTGGCTGGATGTGAGCGCCAGGTCCCTGGCAAAGAGGCCTACATGGTCCAGATTCACCCCTGCGGGCGATACCGCTACTTGCTGCATCCGACGTCCCGACAACTCTGAAAACACTGCATAACTTTTTGTATACATCCGCGCATAGTTTACCCTGCCGGACTTGCGGTGCTCGGGGGCCCCTTCGCGCGTCACGTCCCCAGGGCAAAATCCGCCGTGCAGTGCGGATCTCCCAGAGCGGCGACATGCACGCCCGGATGCGAGCCTGGCGTTTGCCGAGACGCAGGGGGGCGGTCGGCGTGCGCGGTGCCACGGGCGGCAGGCGCCGGGCGAGCCGTCGGGTCCTTCGGTTCAGCTCAGACGGAGCTGCCCGCCGGGGCCAGTCGCGCCACCACTTCATCGGCACTGTAGACATCGCCGAAATGCAGCAGCCAGTTATGCAACGTGTAGACGTGCTCGGTGTCGGTCAGCGCGGACAGCGCGTCGTCGACCATAATGGTCGTGTAGTTGCGCAGCATGGCGTCCCTGGCAGTCGTTTCGCAGCAGGCATTGGTCAGGGTCCCGCCTATCAGCAGCGTATCGATGCCGCGCTCCCTGAGCACCGTGTCCAGCTCTGACGAGCCCGGAGCAAACGCGCTGTAGCAGCGTTTCACCACTTGTATGTCGCCATCCCGGATATCCAGGGCTTCCGGGAATGGATAACCCGGCCCGTCGCTGGACAATTCACGCAGCCGGCGGTCGCTGCTTTCCGGCTTGAGCATGCGGCCGTGGTAGTACTTCCAGTAGTCGGCCGCGCCGTCGGCGCAGGTCTTGATCCAGATGACATGCCCGCCCGCCTGCCGCAATGCCGCTGCCAGTGCATTGACTGTGGGGAAGGTGTCGCGCGCCGCGGGACATTCGGCCATGAAGCCCGGCTGCGTATAGTAGTTCTGCAGGTCGACCACGACGAACGCCGTGCGCGAGGGGTCGATGCGCTCGCTGACGTAGCGCCTGCCCATGCGCTGCACAATACGGGCGCTGATCCAATCGGGAACTTCAAGCATCGCGGGCTCCTTCGTGGTTCAGGCGTAGCGACGCGACACGGCCGCTTCGGCACGAGCCACGATCAGGTACATGATGCCGGACATCAATGCCAGCACGGCGATTGCGGTCATGACGATGTTCAGCTTGAAAATCTGACTGCCGTTGACGATCAGGAACCCCAGGCCCGAGTCCGCCGATTGGAACTCTCCGACAATCACGCCGATGAGCGACAGCCCGATATTCATCTTGATGGCGGCAAACAGTGTGGGCACGCTGCCCGGCATGACGACCATCCAGAAAACCTGCCAGCGCGTTGCCCCGAAGGTGCGCGCCAGCTTTATCCGATTGCTGTCTATACCGCGGAATCCGCTGTACATCACCATGATGGTCACGAACAGGGCGACGGCGACCGCCATGCCATATATCGAATACTGCGACCCCAGCCATATGTAGAAAATCGGCACGAACGCGATTTTCGGCATGGCGTTGGCCACCACCAGGAAGGGATCGAGGACTTTGTTGAGAAAGTCCGACCACCATAACAGCGCGGCGATAGCGATGCCCAGCACCATGCTGACGACAAAGCCGAACAGCGTTGCAAACAAGGTGCTCCAGGTGTGTCCGATGAGGTTTCCGTTACGCAGCAAGTCCAGGAACGTCGGCCAAAGCGCACTGGGGTAGCTGGTGAGCATCGGGTTCACGACGTGGCTGCGGGCCAGGAATTCCCACAAGGCGAGGAACACCAGCAGCAAGAGGACCTGGCTGCCCAGGATGGCGCGGCGGCGGTGCCGCTGACGGCGCAGGTACAGGTGATACTCGGGACTGGGCACGGCAGCGGCTTTCTCGCCGTTCCCCATGGCGGGCGTTTTGGTCGGCATGATGGCAGAACGAATCAATTGCCGCGGTCATCCCTCGACGTGAACGTCGAGCTCTTTCCACAACGTGGTGAAATAGGTGTTGTACTCGGGTAGCGAGCGGGCCTGGAAGGGCGCGGGCCGGGTGTCGGGGTAGTCCGCGAACGTCATGCGATATTCCGACTTGATGCGCCCGGGCCGCCGGGAAAGCACAATCACCCGGTCGGTCATGGTGATTGCTTCACCCAGGTCGTGCGTGACCAAGATTGCCGACGTGCCTTCGGCACGCAGAATGGAAACGACCTCATCCGCGAGCGCCAGGCGCGTCTGCGAGTCGAGCGCCGAGAATGGCTCATCCAGCAACACGACATCCGGGTTGGTCACCAGCGTGCGGGCCAGGGCCACCCGCTGGCGCATGCCGCCGGACAGTTCCCGCGGATAGTGGTGCAGGAAGTTGCCCATCCCGCATTTGTCCAGCAGCTGCTCGGCCCGCTCGCGTGCGTAAGCGCGGTCCAGGCCCTGGATCTCGGCACCCAGCATGGCGTTGTCCAGGATCGTGCGCCACTCGAACAGGTAGTCTTGCTGCAGCATGTAGCCGATGCGCGGCGTGGGCTTGAGCACCGGGCGTCCACCGACCAGCACCTGCCCGCTCGAAGCGGGCAAGATGCCGGACACAATGGAAAGCAAGGTGCTTTTACCGCAGCCCGACTGGCCAATGATGCTCACGAATTCGCCAGGCTCGACCGTCAGGCTGATGCGGTCTATCGCCAGGGTTTCGCTTTCCTGGGTGAAATAGCGAAGCGAGACTTCCTGTATTTCTATACGGTTGTCGCCCTGCCTCGCGTCGCCACGCTTCATTTTGCCTGCTCCGCAAAACGCCGCTCCACCGCGAACGAATAGTCCACCCGCTTGTCCTTGTCCAGGGTTCCGCTCTGGATCAGCATGTCCTGCAGCGTGTTGAAGGCCTGTTCTTCGACTACGGGCGTCTTCTTCCAGATGTTGTAGGAACGGTAGCGTTCGATGGCCGCGGCGATTTCGTCCTGGCTCAGCCCCGGGAAAAAGGGCATCACATCCTTGGCGAGCTCGGCCGGCGTGTCGTTGGCCACGGCCACGAAAGCACGGGCAATGGCATTGGCCCAGGCCTGCGCGACTTCGGGGTTCTTCTGGATGAACTTGTCGGTGGCCGCGAACACCGTGTAATCGACCTGGCCGATTTCATTGCCGATCGAGGCGACGACGCTGCCCTGGCCGTTGCGTTCAATGTTGCCGGCCTCGGGCTCCATGAAGATGGCATAGTCCGACTGGCCCGCCATCCATGCCCCCATGCGCGCGGCGGGGCCGATGTTGTTGACGATCTTCAGGTCGCCACCCGGTTGCAGGCCCTTCGAGCGCAACAGATTTTCCAGGTACACGTCAGGCGTGGAACCCGGCCGGAACGCCATGACCGTCTTGCCCTTCAGGTTGTTCCAGTCGAAATTCGACGTGGACTGGGTCTTGTCGCGCGAGACCAGCAAGAAACCATCGGTAGCGACCAGGCCCGAAATAATCTTGGGCTTGACGGGAGATTCGCTGTTGGACACATAGACGACGGCCTCCGGCCCCAGCAAGGCGATATCCGCGCTACCCGCCAGCAACGCCGCCATGGCCTTGTCGGTGCCCTGCGCGGTACGCATGCTGAGTTCCAGGCCGGCATCCTTGAAGTAGCCGCGTGTCAGGGCTACGTAGGTGGGCACGAACTGCAATGACCTGACGGTCTCTTCATAGCGCACCTTGACAGGCGCGTTCGCGGCGTGGGCCAGCGAGCCGCCCAGCAGCGCGGCCGACGCGAACATGACGGCGCATGCACCGCGCGCCCGCCGCAACCACGAAATCCCGACATCGTCAGATCGTTTGCACATCGCTCTCTCCTGAATGGAACGCATCGGCGTCCGCAAAAGTTCACCGGATCGTAGTGTATACAAAACGATATTTCAATACGTGTACAGCGATGCATATAGCAGGGTATGTCCTAATGCCCGGGTGTGGCCTGGACATGCCAGGGCATCGGTGCCTGCGACCGTTTAAGCCCTCTGACGAAGTCGGGGGTGGCCGCGCCTGTCGCTAGAAGCGGTGCCGGATGCCCACGCTGATCTGGCGCCGGCCGTTGTCTTCGCCGGTAGCCAGGTCGCGCGTTTCGCTGTGGTTATAAAAGGTGTACAGATCGGTGCGGCTGGAAAGGTCGTACTGATAACCCACGGCGTACGCGCGGATCTTCGAGTTCGTGGTCTGCTGCCAGGAGGCCAATAACGCCCCCGGCCCTAACGGAACGCGCACGCCCGCGGTCCAGGCGTAATCCCTGTCCAGGTCCCGGGCGGGGCCCCGGTTTGCATCGCTCAGCCGGCCCGCGCCCGCATAGACGCGCACGATCTCGAAGTCATACGATCCGCCCAACTGCCAGTTGCTGGTATTGCGGGCAGAGTCGGCAAGCCCAGTGACACGACGCTGGTCGGCATACAGATGCTCGTAGGTCAGCGCGACGCGCAGCGGGCCGCGGCTATAGCGCACCCCGGCGGTGACCACGCGGTCGTTGTTGCCGGTGCCAAATGCTTCATCGCCCTCTGCCGCAAAGCTGTAGCCGACTGCACCCTCGAAGCCATGCGCGCGAGGCGAACGCCACATCACCATGTTGTCGGCAATGCCGCTCGAGCCGAAATCGCCGTCGTTATAGCCGAACGTGGTGGTCAGGCCCGAGCGTGACCAGGCGATCGAAAACGGTGTCAGCTCTGCGCCCCACTCGCGGCTGAGCACCCATTGCCGGCCCAGTCGCAACTCACCCAGTGTCGCGCTCTCCAGGCCTACATAGGCCCATCGGCCGAACAATCGTCCCAGCGCCGCTGTTCCGTTATCGGCGTTGAACCCTCCTTCCAGCTGGAAGGTGGCTTTCAAGCCGCCCCCCAGGTCATCCACCCCCCTGATGCCCCACCGCGACGCCGACTCGTTGCCGCTGTCGATGCTCTGCGCCGTGCCGTTGGCATCGTCGCGGTCGTTCATGTAGCCCAGGTCGATCAGGCCGTAAAGCGTCACGCTGCTTTGAGCCTGGGCGGCCCCGGCCAGAGCCGCCGTCGCGAATGCCACGGTGAGCACGCCTGCAGAAACTGTCCTCATGGTTGTCTCCCAGAAAATTGTCGGCTGCGTTCCCGCGCGGCGCCCAGGAGCAATGCACTCGATGCCTGCCTGGAACAAGCGTCGCGCTAGCTGCTCCGCGGTTCCCGCCCCGCATCAAGTCCTGTCCAATACGCCGCGAACGTCCACATGTCTGCGATCTCGGCAATGGCTTTATGAGTGGGCTTGCCCAGGCCGTGCCCCGCCTGTGTGTCGACGCGCAACAGGCGCGGACGGGACCCCAGATCCGCATGCTGCAGCGTTGCCACGTACTTGAACGAATGGGCGGGAACGACCCGGTCATCGGTATCTGCCGTGGTGACGAGCATGGCCGGATATGGCACCCCGGGGCGAACATTGTGCAGAGGCGAGTACTTCCGCAGATTTTTGAAATCTTCGTCGGTGTCCGGCCGTCCGAATTCGTGGGTCCAGAACTGGCCCGCGGTATAGCGGTCGAAGCGCAGCAGGTCCAGCACGCCGACGCCGGGGATGGCGGCGGCATACAAATCGGGACGCTGATTGACGACGGCAGCAACGAGCAGCCCACCGTTCGATTCCCCATGTATGGCCAGCCCGGACGGGGGGCATATGCCCCCCCGTTTCAAGAACTCCGCGGCGGCAATGAAGTCATCGAACGAGTTCTGCTTGTTGTGGCCGCGCCCGGCCTGATGCCAGGTCTTTCCGTATTCCCCGCCGCCACGAATGTTCGCGACCGCGTAGACACCTCCCTGTTCCACCCACGCCATTGCGGCGGGAGAAAAGTAGGGGACCATCGAGATGCCGAAACCGCCGTAGGCCGTGAGCATCGTGGGTGCGCAGGACGTGACGTCGGCGCGACGGACGACGAAGATCGGAACTCGCGTACCGTCTTTCGATTCGTAGAACATCTGCTCGACCCGGATCCGGTCCAGATCGATCGCCACATGGGGTGCGGCCCAGACGGACTTCGTGTTCGAGGCGACGTCGTAGCGGTAGATCGTGGATGGGGCGTCATGGCTGGTGTAGACAAAGAAGGCCTCGTCATCGCCAGGCCGGCCGTACACGGGGCTCGCGCTGCCCAGACCCGGCAAATCGATAAAGCCATCCGGCCTGCCTTCCAGGGTGAACCGCGCGATCTGCGTCTTCGCATCCTGCATATAGGACACGAAGAGGCGGTCTCCTATCAGGGAGCCGAACTTGAGCACCGGCTCCCGTTGCGCGATGAGTTCGCTGAACACAGGCTCGGAACCAGCAAGCTCCACCGTCATTACCCTGCCACGCTCGGCGCCCTGCTGCGTGGCCACGTACAGGCGCGTGCCCATGTTCCCGACCAGCTGCCAGCTGTCGCTGAACGCGGCAATCACAGTCCTGACCGGCCAGCCCGCCTCGCTCAGGTCGACCACCGCCAGCCCATTGCCTCCGGCCATGGCCGTCGTGTAGATGACCGCGTATCGCCCGTCGGCAGTGACCTCTACCGTGTGCACCACGGGCAAATGCGCGTCGGCGACGTCCACCCGCCGATCTGCGAGCTGCCCCGTCCCGACGCGGTGAAAGTAAATGGCGTGCTGAACCGCCGGTGCCACGAACTCTGCACCCGCCTGGGGCTCGGGGCTGCGTCCATAGAAAAAGCCCGTGCCGTCATGCGTCCAGGCCAGGCTCGTGAAGCGCGCCCAGTGGATAACGTCTTCAAGAATCCTGCCGGTGTCCACGTCCAGGATCCGGATCGTGCGCCAGTCAGAACCCGAGTCCTGAATGGCATAGGCCACATAGCGCCCGTCTTCAGATGGCGCCCATTCGGCCAGGGCACTGGATCCGTCCGGCGACCACGCGTTCGGATCGATGACAGGCCTATCCTTTCCGCTTACGCCCTCGCGTACAAACAGGACAGCCTGATTGTCGAGCCCCGAATTGCGCGTAAAGAAGTACCGCTGCCCGCGCTTCTCCGGAACCGTCAGGCGTGCGTGGTCGAACAGCGCCGCAAGACGTTCCCGAAAGACCTGATGGCCCGGAAGCGCCGCCAGATACGCACGGGACAGGTCGTTCTGTGCAGCCACCCATGCGGAAAGGGCTTCGTCTTTCCGAATATCGCTCTCCAGCCAGCGATACGGGTCGGCGACCTGCTGGCCGGAATAATCGTCGACGACGTCGCCGCGAGGCGTGGGCGGATAATTCATTGCGTTTCCTCGATGGATGAATGCGCCGGAAGCTTTTCCGCGCGCGAGGCCCGGCCGATTTCAGTTGGCTCGCGGTTGCGCCCCGCTGCGGGCGACGCCGCCCGGGGAAGCCATGGCCGCCGAATCGCCGCCGAATCGCCGCAGGGCGCGAAGCGCTTCAAGCACCGGTTGGATGCTCTGGCCGGGCTGCTGTGGGCGTCGGCAGCACCGCGTCGTCCGGCAAGGGGATGAATTCCGCATCGTCGGCATCGGGAAGCTTCATCCTGCCCGCCGCCCAGTCGGCGGCGGCCTGCGCGAGCCGGGCCTTCGACGATGAGACAAAGTTCCAGTACAGAAAGCGCTCGCCCAGGGGTTCGCCGCCCAACACCATGACCGTCGAGTGGTTCACGGCACGAACCCGCGACGCGTTCGCCGCCAGCACCAGCATCTGGCCCTGCTCGTAGCAGGCACCGTTGATCTTGACCGTGCCGCTGGCGATATAGACCGCACGCTCGCTATATTCGCGCGGGATCTCTGCGGTGGCGCCGGGCGCCATGTCGAGATGCGCGTAGAAAAGGGGCGACAGCGTCCTGGCGCCGGCGGTCAGGCCATAGGCACTGCCGGCGATCAACTGGCCGGACACGCCCGCCTCGTCCCACTGAGGCAGATCGCTGCCCGCATGGTGTGAAAAGGCGGGAGCGGTTTCCTCCATCTCGGCCGGCAGCGCCACCCATGCCTGGATGCCGTGCAGATGGTCGCCGCAGGTACGTGCCCGCTCGAAGCGCTCGCTGTGCGTGATGCCGCTGCCGGCCGTCATCCAGTTGACCTCTTGCGGCCGTATTGTCTGCACACTGCCGATGCTGTCGCGATGCATCACTTCGCCAGAGAACAGATAAGTCACGGTTGCAAGCCCGATGTGCGGATGCGGGCGCACGTCGATGCGCGAGTTCGCTCCGGGAGCGACGTCGATCGGCCCCATGTGGTCGAAAAAGACGAACGGCCCCACCATGCGCCGTCGCATGGAGGGCAACACGCGCCCCACTTCAAGGCCGCCGCCGAGGCTGCGCCGCCGCTGCTCGATCACCATTTCAATCATCGTGGGCTTCCCGCGCGCGGATCGACCGCGTCAAGACAATGTCGGGCGAGCCTGCCGCCGTGTAATGTTTTCATGATGTGTGCCTATGTACGCTTCCAGGGACTACATGAACCGGGTAGGTGGGAGTGCCGATCCCGCAAGGGGGCACTCACACCGCAGCCTTTCTCCGGCATCGGCACAGGGTCGGCCTGAGGGCGCCGGACTGGGCCACGGGTCATGATTCAGTGCCTGGACAAGTGGACCTTGCGCGGTTCGTCGTTCTCAGGCGGTGCCAATGCTGCGGCCTCCATCTCCCGCCGATGAACCTGCCAGGACGTCTCCGGGCACTATCCCGCATCCGATGCGGCCTGTATTGGACATGGCTGCGGGGATGGAAGATTCGTGCGGTGGCAGAGGCGTGGCCAGGTGGGCTGCAGCGACGGCGCCCTGGGTGAGCCTCGCCCCGGCCCTGGCCAGGGCGCCAGGCTGGGACAGGAAGCATCGGGCCGAAAGCCACGAAGCCGCCAAGGCCAAGCCTCCTGGAACGACCCGCCATAGGCGCTACTCAGCCGTGCGTCGCTGCTGACAACTCGCGTCTGAGCTTGCGCTCGACAAGATCAGACCTTGTCTGGCGCAACGCATCCCGCATCACGCCCTGCAAGATCAGGCCATTCCTCAAAGTGTTCGATCAGTAGTTCCGTCAGCACGCGTATCTTTCGGGCGGGATGTAGCCCAGGCGGGCGAATCAGGTATACCCCGGACGGCGGTGGGGGATATCGAGTCATGATGGGCACCAGGGCGCCCGCCGCCACGTACTCATGGGTCAGGCAATCGGGCAGATAGGCGATCCCGAGCCCGGCCGTCGCGGCGGCGACCAAGGCCGTGCCGTTATCGGCCTTGAAGCGCCCTTGCGGGTGGACCGTGATTGTATTGTCACCGTCCGTGAACTGCCATGTCTCGGTGCCCTGCATAAGGGCTTCATGCCCGGCGAGTTCGGCCGGGTCTTCGGGCGCGCCGTGCGCCTGGATGTAATGAGGGCTGGCAAGCAGTTTGCTTTGCATGGGCCCCACCCGCCGTGCGATCAGATTTGAGTCCTGCAAATAGCCCACCCTGACCGCACAGTCGTAACCCTCAGCGATGAGATCGACGAAACGATCGCTGTAGCAGGTCTGGACATGAAGCTTAGGGTGGCGGCGCGCCAGCTCCGCGACCGCCGGCGCGAAATGCGTGAGGCCGAACGACACGGGAACGGCAACTCGCAAGCGGCCCTGCAGCGGGCCCGCCCGCACGATCGTTTCCCGGGCCATGTCGATATCTGCGCAAGCCCTCGCAGCGTGATCCCTGAAAATCGCCCCTGCCTCAGTCAGCGCCGACCCGCGCGTGGTCCGGGCCAGCAACTGTACGCCAAGCTCAGCTTCCAACCGCAGCAACCGACGGCTGACTATCGACTTCGACACACCCATTCGAAGCGCGGCCGGGGAAACGCCACCCGCGTCGGCAATTTCAATGAACGTCTGCAGCTCCTTGATACCCACTTTGCGTTGCCCCCGGTTCTTGCAACATTGTTTGGAGCAGGATAGCACCGACAGCAGTCGTGTGAGCCGTTGGTGTTCCAGATTGCGCGACACAGCTCGTCCAGGGATGGAACTACCGCATCAGAGTGCGTGAAAACATAATGCAGGGTCCGGGACTGCTTCGTTGCCAACGCGTACTTCCCGGAGAGCAAGCTGCAATGCAATCCGCGTTGCAAATTCTGCACACCACAGCAAACGACGGGATAACCAATGACTTTTCGCAATGGGCTCAATTCGCTTCTACGTCCGGATGATTCGGTACTGGTCCTGATCGACCACCAGCCTTATCAACTCGCCAACCTGAACAGCCACGATCCGCACACCGTGGTCAACAACTCGGCGGCCTTGGCGAAGGCCGCTAAGCTCTTCGACGTGCCGACCATTCTGACGAGCGTGATCGCTGATCGCGGCGGCAATATCTTTTCCCAGATCACCGATGTCTTTCCCGGCCAGAAAGTCATAGACCGCACGCTCATCAACACGTGGGAAGACAGGAAGGTGGTCGACGCTGCCCAGTCCACGGGCCGCAAGCAATTGATCATCGCCGGGCTGTGGACCGAGGTTTGCGTCGCGATGCCGGCCATCCAGGCGGCGGGCGAAGGCTGGGACGTCACAGTCGTCACCGATGCATCGGGCGGCGTGTCGGTCGAAGCCCACGAAGTTGCTCTCCAGCGCATGACGGCGGCGGGCGTGAACCTCATGACGTGGCTGGCGGTGGCTGCCGAATGGCAACGCGACTGGGCGCGCACGGATACCGCCCCGGGGCTGACTGACATCATGGTCCAGCATTGCGCGGGCAGCGGAATCGCTTACCTGTGGGAACAGCAGCTGCTCAACACGCCGGTGCCCGCTGCCGCCGGTTGATCGTGCTGGGGATGCTGCTCGTAAAGAGCAGTCAACTCCAGGACGCGCCCGCCCATCCTATTTACGCCGCACCACCCAAGGCTGGCAACGTGCGGGTTTCACATCGCGCGGACACAGAGACGTGCCAGATGTTGGAGACGCCGTCTCCGGCAGTATTTGCATTTTCCCCGCCAAGTTGTCCATCACGCCACGTATCTGGCGGTTGCGGGCAGGGTCAGAAGATTGCCTCGCTCGAGGCCGCGTGTCAGGATCCCCGGGCCGGAAACACGCCGGTCTTGTCAGTGCGCGTGCGATCACGCTGATGTATTGGGCCGTTCAGGCTCGCCGAACGGCCGCAATCTGGCTAGAGCCTGGCCTGATCCTGCGGGGTGGGCCTCGGTGAAGGCGTCGGATGGATTTACGTAGGGCGGATGCCCATCGCCCACGTCGCAGGGCGTCGGTGCGCGGCGGATCGTGCAACTTCGGGGGATACGCGAGCGGCGCGATTTCCGGCAAGTCTCATGCAAACGCTTGTGTTTTGCCGGAATTCACCCCGGAATAACGCGAGACGGAAATGTTGGCGCGCCCGACAGGAATCGAACCTGTATCAAGAGCTTCGGAAACTCTCATTCTATCCATTGAACTACGGGCGCAAAGAGGCGACATTGTACCCATATTTTTGAACGTTGCGCCGGCACGGTACGCCACCGCGACGCTTCCCTTAGTCTTATATCGTCTGGGCGTTATATAATCTAGCGTTTGCATGCGGGGTCGGTCGTTTCCTGGCCCATCCTAGCGCAGTAGTTATTCGTCTGTTGCCGCCGCCAGGCGCCCCGGTACCCGATTTGCAGGATTTGGTTATGAGCAACGAGCAGGAACACCACGAAGAACACGCCTCGCCCATCAAGACCCCTAAACAGCTGATCGTCACAATCGTGCTGTCGTTCCTGGTGCCGATCATCGTCATCATCATGTTGGTCAACCTGGTCATGGCCAGCAACAAGATGGGCGCAGGTTCAGACTCCATGACCGAAGAGTCGGTGGCCCGACGCATCGCGCCGGTCGCCAGCTTCGAGCTGGTCGACGCCAACGCGCCCCGGGTTTTCCAGACTGGCGAGCAGGTCTACCAGGCCGTCTGTACCGCCTGCCATACGGCGGGTGTGGCCAACGCTCCCAAGCTGGGCGACAAAGCCACCTGGGGGCCCCTGATCAAGTCCGGGTTCGACGCCATGCTCGATATCGCCTTGCACGGCAAGGGCGCCATGCCGCCCAAGGGCGGCAACCCCGCTCTGAGCGACTACGAAGTCGCGCGCGCCGTGGTCTACATGGCCAACGAGTCTGGCGGTTCGTTCGAAGAACCCGCCCCGCCGGCCCAGGAAGGCGAGGCCGAAGGTACCAAGCCCGAAAGCGCCAAGCAGGCTGCCGCACCGGCGGCCGCTGCCGCAGCCGCGGCACCCGCCGCAGCCGCGCAGACTCAAACTCCGGCCCAGGCCGAAGCGCCCAAGGCCGAAGCAGCCAAGGCCGAGGCACCCAAGGCCGAAGCCGCCGTCAATCCGGCTGGTGAAAAACTCTACAAGACCGCCTGCTTCGCCTGCCACGGCACCGGCGTGGCTGGCGCGCCCAAGCTGGGCGACAAGGCTGCCTGGGAACCCTACCTGAAGACGGGCATGGACGCCATGGTCAAGGTGGCAATCACCGGCAAGGGCGCCATGCCACCAAAGGGCGGCGCCGCCAACGCGTCCGAAGAAGACATCCGCGCCGCGGTCGAATACATGGTGCAGTCGGTGCAGTAAGCCCCCCCGCTCAGGAAAAACCCCCGCGCAGCGTACTGCCCGGGGGTTTTTTCTTGCACCTGCGACGGGTCGTTGCCGGGTCTAGGACGCTTCAGTGTGTACGCCGAAGCCCGTTTGCCCCGGCAGGATATCGGGCCGCAGGCTCAACTCCGGAATCAGGTAATCGCCGCCGTTCTGCCGGCGAAACGGGATCGGCGGGGCTGTCCAGAACGTATCCAGACGGTCGGCGAGTGCGCGTCGAACTTCGGCATAGCCTTCGGTATCGATACGCCCGGTCCGGTATATGACCTGGGGCGGCAGGACGGCGAACCCCGGGTAATACAGAATGCCGTGCTGGATGGGAAACAACAGGTCTTCGATGGGGCCGTTGACGCCGCGGGGCCCATAGTGCGACGCCCATCCGCCAGTGGTGACGACCAGCATGGCGCGCTTGCCGGCCAGGGTACCCTCTCCGTATCGATCGCCCCAGTGCGTGTCGGAGTGCTCGCCGACTCCGTAGGCGAATCCATAGGCATACACCCGATCGACCCAGCCTTTCAGTATGGCGGGCATCGAAAACCACCACAGGGGAAATTGCAGTATCACGCCGTCGGCCCAGCGCAGTTTTTCCTGTTCCCGCTCAATATCGGCACTTTGGGTGCCATCCTGGTAGGCCCGCTGAGAATCGCGCGTGGGATCGAACCGTTCACCGGCCGGATGCGCGAGGTTGTCGTGGGCATCCAGTGACGCTTTCCAGTTCATGGCGTACAGATCGGAAACCTCGACCGCGTCGCCGGCCCGCTCAAAATGCTGCACGATGAAATCCCTGATCGACCCGTTCAAGGACCGGTGTTCAGGATGGGCATAGACCACTAACAAATTCATGAAAATGCTCCTCGCAATGAAAGGAGATTCACCATAGGGCGAGAGCAGGTATATTGGAAATCAATTACTTAATACCCCGTTATTTCCATGGCCAATACCGAGATCTTGCGCCGGCTCGACCTGAACCTGCTGGTGACGCTGGATGCCCTGCTTGCCGAACAGAATGTCACCCGGGCCGCACGTCGCCTGCACCTTTCGCAGCCGACAGTGAGCCTGCAGCTGGGGCGCTTGCGCGACGTACTGGAAGACCCATTGCTGTTGCCGGGGCCACGCGGCATGCGTACCACCGCGCGCGCGGAACATCTGCGCGAGCCGCTGCGTCTTGCGCTGCTGGCGCTGCGCCAGGCCATTGCGCCGCCGCCCCCCTTCGCCGCCGAAGCAGCGACGAACACGTGGCGTGCGGGCGCGACCGACTATGCCGCCTCTACCATTTTGCAGCCCGCGCTGGCGGGACTGCGCACGCGTGCGCCGGCCACGCGCCTGGCGATCTGCCCGCTCGTGCCGCAACGCCTGGCGCTGCAATTGGAGCAGGGCGATCTCGACCTCGCGTTTCACATTTCCGCCGACGCCCCGCCCGGCCTGCGTCGCCAGCTACTGTTTCGCGAACATTATGTGCTGGCGGGACGGGCAGATCACCCGGGCTTGAAGCGCGCCCCCACGCTGGCGCGGTTCTGCAAGCTGGATCATGTGGTGGTGTCGCAAACGGATGGCGGATTCCACGGGGTCACCGATGCGATACTGGCAGAGCGAGGGCTCAGCCGGAAGGTGGTGCTCTCTGTGCCGCACTTCCTGGTACTGCGGTCGGTGCTGGCCAGCACCGATCTCGTCGCGATGGTGCCGTCGCGGCTCATTCGCGATGACCCGGCGCTGCGCTCGGTACAGGCGCCGCTGGAAATACCCGGCTTCGAAATGCTCATGCTCTGGCATGAGCGCCAGCATCGCGATCCGGCGCATCAATGGCTGCGCGATCAGATTGCCCGGCCGACCCGATAGGCCGGCCAGGCACGCGGGATGGGTCAGGCCGCGGCTTCAGCCAGCAGCGACAAGCCCAACTGGACCCGGCGTTGCAACCACAGACTCGGCCGGTACCGCATGTCGCCGGTGACACGATGCATATTGCACAGAATTTCGAGTATGCGCGCCCCGCCCAGGGCGTCGCCCATGGCAAGCGGACCGGCGGGGTATCCCAGGCCCAGCGTCACCGCACGATCGATGTCAGCCGGTGTGGCGATGTGCTGCTGCGCGATGTCGCAAGCCACGTTGACGATTGCGGCCACGATGCGCTGCGCGACGAAGCCGGCGGAGTCCTGGATGACGCTGACGGGCGCGCCATCGGCGGCCAGCAAGGCGTGCGCGGCGTCGCGCCATTCGGCGTGCGTCGCCGGCGACAGCATCAGCGTGCGGCGTTTGCCGGCGGGCAAGCCATGCAGAGTATCCAGCCCCACGGTACGAGAGGCGTCCAACCCTTGCTGGCTTGCGCAGGACGATACGTCTTCGCCGTAGGGCGTCACGATCAGCAGCGCATCTGCCGGCGGCTCGGCGGACTCCACGATCTCGGCGCCCAGCGTCGCGATCAAGGCCTGTGCACGCGTGCGCCCTTCTTCATGGGCCGGGCTGATCCACACGCGCAGCCCGGGCCGCGACGCGGGCACCTCGGCCTCGGCCGGCACCTGCTTCTGGCCTTCGGGATACGAATAAAAGCCCTCGCCCGCCTTGCGGCCGATCAGACCGCCGGCCAGCCTCACTGTCGTGATGGGCGACGGACGGAAGCGCGGCTCGTCGAAGAACTGACGATAGATCGACTCCATCACGGGATGGGAGACGTCCAGCGCAGTGAGGTCCATGAGTTCGAACGGCCCCATGCGGAAACCCGCCTGCTCGCGCATAATGGCGTCGATCTGGTCGAACGTGGCCACTGATTCCTGCGCAACGCGCAGCCCTTCGATGTTCATGCCGCGACCGGCATGGTTGACGATGAAGCCAGGCATGTCTTTGGCGCGCACGGGCGTGTGGCCCATGCGGCGCGCCAGCGCGGCCAGTGCATCCCCGGCGGCGGGATCGCTGCGCAGGCCGTCGATCACCTCGACCACCTTCATCAGCGCAACCGGGTTGAAGAAGTGAAAACCCGCGACGCGTTGCGGCAGCCGGCACGCGGCCGCGATCGCCGTGATCGACAGCGACGAGGTATTGGAAGCCAGTATGCAATCGTCGCCGACGATGTCTTCGAGTTTGGCAAACAGTTCGCGCTTGACGTCCAGGCGCTCGACGATGGCCTCGATGACCAGTTGGCACCCGGCCAGCGCTTCGAGCGTGGAGGCGGGTTGGACGCGCGCCAGGGCGGCCTGCGCGTCGTCCTGGCTCAGCTTGCCCTTCTGGGCGAGCTTGTCCCACAGCTGCCGCAACGATTCGCGCGCCGACGCAACGGCATCGGCGCTGGTGTCATACAGGCGTACCTGCACCCCTGCCTGCGCCGCGATCTGGGCGATGCCACGCCCCATGGCGCCCGCGCCCACTACGGCGATGGTCTGGATCTCTGTCATTGAATGTGCTCCTTCCTGTTATCGGCTCGCCGCGCTCTGCCTGAACCCGCCATGGCAATGGCAAACTGCGCGTGCTCTGTTCAATCATCGGGCATGCCGCCAGGCGGTATGGCAGGCTTGCACGCCCGGAGTCTGGCGCCATGCCGGCGCAAGCTTGCCGCTGCGCCGGCCTGCGGCGGTCAGCCCTGCACGCGCGGTTGCGCCAGGGCCTGGATTTCTTCTTCGGACAATCCCAGCCTTTCGCTCAGGACCTGCCGCGTGTGCTCACCGAGCAGGGGCGCGGGCCGGCGGTATTGCACGGGGCTGCCGGAAAGTTTCAGGGGGCTGGCCGCCACCGGGACTTTGCCCGCGGTCGGATGCGGCAGCTCGCGCCGCATCTCGCGTGCCTGCACCTGGGGGTCCTGGTAGACCTGATCCAGCGTATTGATCGGCCCGGCCGGCACGCCCGCGGCTTCCAGTTCGGCCAGCCAGTGGTCGCGCTCGCCCGTGGCCATGCGCTCGGCAAGCAGCGGCACAAGTTGTTCACGGTTCTGCACGCGCTGCGGATTGGTGGAAAAGCGCGGATCGGCCGACAGCTCGGGCAGCCCTATGACGCGGCAATAGTTGCGGAACTGGCTGTCGTTGCCCACGGCAACGATCAGGTGTCCGTCGCTGGCGGCAAACACCTGGTAGGGCACCAGGTTCTGGTGCGCGTTGCCGGCCCGTTGCGGGACCTGTCCGGACGTCATGTAGTTCAGGTTCTGGTTGGCCAGCATGGCAACCTGGCAGTCCAGCAGCGCCATGTCGATGTGCTGGCCCAAACCGCTGCGGCCGCGCTCGTGCAACGCCGCCAGGATACCGACGGTGGAATACATGCCCGTCATCAGATCGGCCACTGCCACGCCGGCCTTCTGGGGGCCGCCGCCGGGCAGGTCGTCGCGCTCGCCGGTAATGCTCATCAGGCCGCCCATGCCCTGGATCATGAAGTCGTAGCCCGGCCGGCTGGCATAGGGCCCGGTCTGGCCGAAGCCGGTAATCGAGCAATAGATCAGCCCCGGGTTGTCGGCCTTCAGGGTGTCGTAGTCCAGCCCATACTTGCGCAGCCCGCCCACCTTGAAGTTCTCGACCAGGATGTCGCTCTGGCGCGCCAGTTCGCGCACCAGTTCGGCGCCGCGCGGCGAGGCAATGTCGAGCGCCACCGAATACTTGTTGCGGTTGGCGCTCAGGTAGTAGGCCGCCTCGGTGGTATCGGCGCCGGTGGCGTCTTTCAGGTAGGGAGGCCCCCAGGCGCGCGTATCGTCGCCCGCGCCGGGGCGTTCGATCTTGATGACTTCGGCGCCCAGGTCAGCCAGGTTCTGCGTGCACCATGGGCCGGCCAGCACACGGGTGAGATCCAGCACTCGAATGCCGGTCAGGGGAGCGGGTCGTTGCGACATAATCAATGGAATTAACAGGTTGTATAGCTTTCGATGAACCCAGGGATATTAGCCCCAGGCGCCGTGGCGGCGTATTCCGTTTTCCGAACGTTCTTGTGCGCGTCGCGCACAACGCGGGCGGCGTGGATGTCTGAACGCGGCGCCATCACGCTACCAGACCGCCGTCGAGCAGTTCGAAGTAGCCCAGCGCAATGGCCTCGGCGGAGTCCGGGCCGCCGGGCTGATACCAGCGCGCCATCCAGTTCAGCATCGACAGCACGGCGCGTCCGGTCGCCGCCACATCCAGGCGGCGAAACTGGCCGCTCTGTATGCCCGCCTCGAGTATGCCGCGCAACATGCGCTCGTAGCCGTCGCGCAGCCGGGCGGCATCTTCCCGTTCGGTAATGGTCATTCCGGAATAGCCGACCAGCATCGTCACGAACTGGGGATGGTGCTGTTCGAAGTAGCGGGCATGCGCCAGCATGAACTGCCGCAGCTTTTCCCGGGCATCCGGCACCTGCGCGACGGCCTGGGACACGGCCTGCGTCATGCCGCCCAGCACCTCGATGATGATCGCGTCGTAGATGTCCTGCTTGGTGGCGTAGTAGTGATAAATAGCGGCCTTCGACACACCGATGGCGGCAGCCAGGTCGGCCACCGAACTGCTTTCATAACCGCAGCGCGCAAACAGCCGGGCCGCTTCCGCCAGGATGCGTTCCCGGGGCGCCGCCAGCGTGGGCGGCCGGCCGGCGCGCGGCCGCTTGATTGAACCTGGGCTGTCTGCCATAGGGTGCCGGCAGGGGAGCGGCGCGGCGCATTGACACGCCCGCGAGCCTTGCCGTTAAATGAAGATCAATTAATTACCGGACATCCGGTAGGTAATTATAGACTCGCCCATCAGCCCCATTCAACGCCCATTCCCATGAACGCACGCGACGACGCCTACCAGCCCCACCCCCTGGTCACCCAGCTTTATGCGCAATTGTCCCTGCCGGTCATTTGCTCGCCCATGTTCATTGTGTCCAATCCCCGACTGGTCATCGAACAGTGCGCCAGTGGCGTCATGGGCGCGTTTCCCGCGCTGAACGCCCGGCCGCAGTCGCTGCTGGATGAATGGCTGAGCGAAGTGGGCGAAGGGCTGGCCGCGCGTCGGCAGGCGCCGGGCGCCAAAGTGGCGCCTTTCGCCGTCAACCAGATCATCCACAAGTCCAACGATCGGCTCGAACAGGACCTGGCCGTGTGCGGCAAGCACCGGGTGCCCTACATCATTACCAGCCTGCGGGCGCCTGGCGACCTGGTGGCCGGCATCCATGCCTGGGGAGGCAAGGTATTCCATGACGTGACCACGCTGCGCCATGCCGAAAAGGCGCTGGAAGCGGGAGTGGACGGCCTGATCCTGGTCTGCGCGGGCGCCGGCGGCCACGCCGGCACGCTGAGCCCGTTCGCCCTGCTGCGCGAGGTGCGGGCCCGGTTCGACGGCCCCATCATCCTGTCGGGCGCCATTACCTCGGGCGCCGATATCCTGGCCGCACTGGCCATGGGCGCCGACTTCGCCTACATGGGCACGCGCTTCATCGCCAGCAGCGAAGCCAATGCATCCGATGGCTACAAGCAAGCCATCGTCGACGCCAGCGCATCCGATATTCTCTATACGCCCTTCTTTACCGGCATTCCGGGCAACTACCTGAAGGCTAGCATCGCGGCCGCAGGGCTCGACCCGGCCAACCTGCCCACCCCCGATGCCGCGACGTCGAACTTCGGATCCACCCGGGTCAAGGCATGGAAGGACATCTGGGGCGCCGGCCAGGGCGTCGGCGGCATCGACAGCGTGTTGCCGGCCGCCGAAATCGTGGCCGGACTGCGCCGTGAATATGCCCAGGCCCGCGCGCGCCTGGCGCTCAAGGACTTCGCATGACCGCCCTACCCGACAGCCTGCTGGCCGAACGCGATGGCGGCATTCTTACCCTGACCATCAATCGGCCGCAGCGGCGCAACGCCCTGGACATTGCCACCTATCAGGCGCTGGCCTCGCAACTGCGCCAGGCCACGGAAGACTCCACGCTTTCCGCGCTGATCCTGACAGGCGCTGGCGAGCACTTTACCGCGGGCAATGACCTGCGCGACTTCCAGGCCGGACGTCCCGACGGCGACAGTGCGGGCATGACCTTCCTGCGCGCCCTCATCGCGACCGACGTACCCGTCATAGCCGCCGTCGAAGGCTACGCGATCGGCATCGGGGTCACCTTGCTGCAGCACTGCGATTTCGTATACGCGTCGCGCAATGCCAGCTTGCGCATCCCGTTCGTCAGCCTGGGCCTGTGCCCCGAAGGGGCTTCCAGCCTATTGCTGCCGCGCCTGGCCGGAGCGCGCAAGGCTGCGCAATGGTTGCTGCAGGGCAAAGCCATCGGGGCCGATGAGGCCGCGCAAGCGGGCCTGATCACCGACTTGACTGAACCCGGACGGGCCCTCGAGATCGCTCGCGACACCGCACGTGAATTGGCGGCTCAACCCCGCAGCGCCTTGCGTCTGACCAAATCCATGCTGAAACGGGCCGATCGGGCGGCCATCGACGAAGCGCTGGACTACGAGGCAGCCCAATTCAGCGCCCGGCTCAAGACGCAGGAAGCCCAGGACGCGTTCGCGCGCTTCCTGAACAAGGCCTGAGGCGGGCGCGCGCCGCTGCCGGCAACCCCGCCGGCATGCTGGCGCACGCGCGAACCCGCGGCCCGGCTTCGAGCCAGCACGACGCCCCCGCTCATGCAGGTGGCGACTGGCAGGCCACGCGGTCGGCCAGAATCGGCGGCGCCGGCTCGCCGCATGGCCCGGCAGCCCGCGCAGCCCTCCTTCATGCATCAGAAAGGGGCGTCGGCACCGAAGTCCGGCGGACGCCGTTCCCGCAGCGACTGGATGCCTTCCCGCACATCGGGGCCGGCGAAACCCATGAATTCCAGCGCCAGTGATGCATCGAAGCTGGGGCCGGCCATCCGCAGCCAGTTGTTCAGGGCGTATTTGGTCCAGCGTATGGCCGTCTGCGACCCGTTGGCCAGCCGGCCGGCGACTTCAAACGCCTTGTCGGTCAGGTCGGCCTCGTCGACGCACAGCGAAACCAGGCCTATGCGCTCGGCTTCGGCGCCACTGACGGTCTCGCACAATAGTAAGTAGTACTTGGCCTTGGCCATGCCGCACAGCAGCGGCCAGACGATGGCGGCGTGGTCGCCAGCCGCGACGCCAAGCCGGGTATGGCCATCGATAATGCGGGCGTCGCGCGCGGCAATCGACACATCGGCAAGCAGGCCGGCCACCAGCCCTGCCCCCACGGCGGCGCCGTGCATGGCCGACACAATGGGCTTGTTGCAGTTGATCACGTTGTAGACCAGGTCGCGGGCCTCGCGCCATACGCGCGTGCGCACCTGGAAATCGTCGGCCATCTGCTCGACCAGCTCCAGGTCGCCGCCGCCGGAGAAGCCCTTGCCCTCGCCCCGGATGACCACGACACGGGTTTCCGGATCGGTATCGACGTCGCGCCAGATATCGGCCAGTTCGCGGTGCAGGCGCGCGTCGGCGGTGGACAGCTTGCCCGGGGCGCCGCCCTTGGCCCCCATGATGACTTCCAGAATGCCCTGGGGATGCCGGCGCAGTTTCAGGGCCTGGTATTGCGCATAATGATCTAGGGATGAATCGGACATGGACGTCTCCTGCCTGTACGGTATGGGGTGTGTGGGCACTATAGTGGATGGATCGTCAGACATCCCATGGAAGCACCTCATGTCCGCTGCGCCCACCCCCATTCTTCGGCAGAGCCTGCCCGAGCTGTTCACCCCCCGCGGCGCTGACGCCCACAAGGGCACCCACGGCACCGTGGCCATCGTGGGCGGAGGGCCGGGCATGGCCGGAGCGGCGCTGCTGGCGGCGCGCGCGGCGCTGAAAACCGGCGCTGGCAAGGTGCGGGTAGGGTTCGCCCAGCCGGCCAGCCCCCTGCCTTGCGATCTGCTGCAACCGGAACTGATGCTGCGCGAAGCGGCCGCGCTGTTCCAGGACGCCCCCGTCGATGCCTGGGTGGCGGGATGCGGGCTGGGCACCACGACGTTGGCGCGAGACACGCTGGCGGCACTGATCGAGCAGCGCGCAGGGGCTCCCCTGGTGCTCGACGCCGACGGCCTGAACCTTCTGGCGGCTGGCCGCCTGCCGGACTGGGGCGAGGGGGTGGTGGTGCTCACCCCTCACCCGGCCGAGGCTGCACGCCTGCTGAACGTCAGCACGCCGGAGGTACAGGGCGACCGCCTGCGGGCTGCCCGCGGCCTGGCGACCCGACATTCCACGTGGGTGGTATTGAAGGGACCGGGCACGCTGGTCTGCCGCCCCGATGGCCATTGCTGGCGGAACACCACGGGCAACGCCGGATTGGCCACGGCCGGCACTGGCGACGTCCTGGCCGGCATGCTCGGCAGCCTGATCGCCCAGGGCATCCCGCTCGAACAGGCCGTCCCCGGCGCAGTCTGGCTGCATGGCGCCGCGGCGGACCTGCTGGTGGCGTCGGGCATCGGCCCCATCGGGCTGACGGCCGGGGAACTGGCCGACGCCGCACGTCAGTTGCGAAACCGCCACGGATAGCAGCAGTTACAACTTATCCACAGATTCATGTTGCATTGCACATAGGGTTATCCCTATAATGGTTTACCCCAAGACGAAACGGACTGGAGAAAACCATGAGCGAACTTACCCTGAACACCAATTCCCGCCTTACCGATGCGCTTGAACGCGACCTGCTTCGCGGCGCAATGGAAAGCCAATCGAACATTCAACCGCTGGCGCTTCTGAAGCAGGCCGGCGGCAAGATCGCCCGCGCTACCGGTGCCTTTGCCGCCTACGTCGCCGAAGTAAACGCCGCGATGAACCGCGCCCGGGCCGCCAGCGCGCACTACACCGGTTCGCAGTGGTAATACCCTGAGGTCAGCCGCCCGTCTCTGTAACAGACCGGGCGGCTTTGCCTTGCGTGCGGTGGCACGCGTACCAGGCGCCACACCTCGAAGCGAGGCGTGGCGCTTTGCAATTTGGGCCTTGATCCAGCTCAAATGCGCGCCGCCTACCTGAATAACCTGAATTGACAACGTTCGAAGCGCCTTCCGATAATCGGCCCCTTGTCACGATTGATTGCATCTGACGGCACCCCGCCGCCCGGGTTGCGATCAGTCCCGACTGGAGCCTTCATGAAAATCCGTACTTCCCTGGCCTTGATGGCCGCCAGCGCCGGCCTGGCTCTCGCCCCGACCGTCCTGGCGCAGTCGCTGACTGTCGCCCTGTCGTCCGAGCCCACCTCTGCCGACCCCCACTATCACAAGCAAACGCAGAACGACGCGTTCGCTGCGCACATCTACGATTCGCTGATCTACCGCAATGCCGACATGCAGCTGCAGCCCGGGCTGGCAACTTCGTGGAAGAACCTGGATGACCTCACCTGGGAACTGAAGCTGCGCGAAGGCGTGAAGTTCTCGAACGGCGAGCCCTTCACCTCGCAGGATGTCCTGTTCTCGGTATGCCGTACCTTGAACAACGAGACCAACATCTCGCAGTCGTACATGACGGTCACCAAGCTGCTCACCGATGTACAGACGCCGGACGAACATACCGTCATCCTGAAAACCGCCGAGCCCTTCCCGCTGATGCCTGCCGAACTTGCGCGGCAACTGCCTATCATCTGGAATGGCATCGTCGAACACGGCCCGCTGAAATTCGCGCCCAAGGAAGGCTGCGGCGTGACGGGGGCCTGGCCCACCGTGGCCGACTTCAATAATGGCAAAGACGCGATCGGGACCGGGCCGTACAAATTGAAGTCGTACGTAAAGGGCACCGGTATCGAGCTCGAGCGCAACGACGGCTACTGGGGCGACAAGCCGCACTGGGAAACGGTGAAATTCGTGCCGGTGCCGAATGCCGGTCCCCGCCTGACCGGCCTCTTGTCGGGCGACTTCGATGTGATCGAAAACCCCGCCGCCCGCGACCTGCCGCGCCTGAAAGACAACGGCAACTTCGGTTACGTGGCCACCCCGTCGACCCGCCTGGTGTTCTTCCAGCCGGACGTGGGCCGCAACCCCAGCCCCTTCGTCAAGAGTGCCGACGGCAAGAACCCGCTGCAGGACCTGCGGGTACGACAGGCCATCAACATGGCGATCGACCGCAAGACCATCAACGCGCGCATCATGGACGGCCTGGCCACCCCGGCCAACCAGTTCATGCCCGAAGGCATGTTCGGTGCGCTGCCCAACGCCCCCGAAATCAAATACGACCCGGAAGGCGCGAAGAAACTGCTGGCCGAGGCAGGCTATCCGAACGGCTTCGAACTAACCCTGTCGTCTACCAACAACCGTTACGTGAATGACGGCCAGGTGACTCAGGCGGTAGCCCAGTACCTGTCGCGCATCGGCATCAAGACCCATGTCGACGCGATGACGGCCTCGATCTACTTCCCCAAGCGCGCCAAGCGCGAGTTCAGCTTCGCCATGGGTGGCTGGCCAGCGGAAACGGGCGAAGCTTCGGCGCTTTTCCAGCTGTGGGTGGCGTCGCTCGACTCGGCCCGCAGCCTGGGCACCAGCAACTACGGCGGGTTCTCGAACGCCGATTTCGACAAGGTGTATGAACAGGCCATCGTGACCGTCGACGCGGAAAAGCGCGAGAAGTTGCTGCAGCAATCCACCCAGATTGCGCTGGACAACCTGCCGCTGATCCCGCTGCACTTCGAAAGCAGCATCTGGGCGTTTCGCAAGGGCCTGACCTACGAAGGCCGGCGCGACCAGTACACCCTGGCAATGTCCGTGCATCCGAAGTAAGCACGGGGCAGGTCCGGGCCGGCCACACGACCCGGCCCGGATCGCGTCGTGCGACAGGCGCGCCCCGGTACTGCAAGCCGGGAATGCATGCCCGATCCCTTGCGGGTCGGGCATTTTCTTGGGTGCCGCCCTACGGCAGCGTGGCCTCCAGTTCGTCGATGCGCGCCTTGAGATGGCCGATGAAGCGCGCCACACTCGGCGGCAACAACCGCCCCTCCATGGTCTGGATCTGCAGATTGCGGGACTGCAATTCGGCGCTCACGACGGGCCGCGCCACCAACCCGTCCTGGACCAGGCGCCACGCCACCGAGATGTAGCCGGCGAACATCACGGCGTTGGAGTTGCGCACGAATCCGTGCAGGGCCGGCGAATAATTCGATACCAGCGCGGCCTGCAGCTGCATGTCTTCGAGCGCGCAAGTCCGGTTCAAAAGCCGGCGCGCCGTGCTGCTGTCATCGGTCAGCGCCAGCGGGTAGGCCAGCACATCTTCCAGGTAGAGGCGGCTGCGCGAAGCCAGGGGATGCGTGGCCGCCATCACCGCGTACACCGGCGCGCGCCACGAATGCACCACGGCCACGCCCTGCGCCGGTTCGACGTTGAACGAGACAGAGACGTCGATGTCGCCACTGGCGATCTGGCGCATCGATTCGGGGGGCGTCAGCACGTGCAGCAAAAAACGCGTGCGGGGGTACTGCCGCCGGAAATCCACCATGGCCACCGGGAGGAACCCCTGGGCGGGCCCCTCGGAAGCCCCTACCCGGATTTCATCATGGGGCGTGCCTTGCAGGCCCGCTATCTGGCGCAGCACCTCGTCGGACTCCATCTGGGTGCGCCGCGCGTGGGCGAGCAACAGGCGTCCGGCGTCGCTGAGCACCATGCCGCGTGGCGCGCGCTCGAACAGCGGCGCCCCCACGTCCTCTTCGAGACGGGCAATCTGGCGGCTGATGGCGGAGACTGCCACATGCAGCTGCTTCGAGGCGCCGCTCAGGCTGCCCGTTTCGGCCACGGCCACAAAATACTTCAACATAATCCCATGCATGGGTTTTCCCGCGAACGTTGCACGACAGGGGCGCAAGTGCGCCCTGCTTTGCCAAAAAAGCAAATGGCGTCTCAAATATTCTAATTGTCGAGAAAGCTACGGGCCTCCTAGAATCTGCCCGAGATAACAATCGACAGGCCGCCCGCCCCCGCGCGTGGCGCCACGGGGAATCCGTATGCGGGCCGCGCAGGTTGCGCCGGCTGCCGCCGTAAGCAACCGTGCCAGGGCGGCCAACAAATCCGCCCCCCGTCGATGTGCCCTGCTTTGTGGAGCTTCCATGGCTACTGATGCCGCCGCAACACCGCTGCGTCCTTTCACCTTGCCCTGTCCGGACCTGTCGGCAGAGCGCCTGGGCAATACCGACACGCCGGGTGTCTGGCACTTCGATTCCGGCTCTTCGGGCAAGCGGGTCATGCTTTCGGCGCTGATTCACGGCAACGAGCTATGCGGCGCGTGGGCACTCAAGACCTTGCTCGCCAGCGGCCTGCGGCCGCGCCGCGGCACGCTGACCCTGGCCTTCTGCAACCTGGCGGCATTCGACCGCTTCGATCCGGCCAATTACCTGCCCGCCCGTTATGTCGATGAAGACATGAATCGCGTGTGGAGCGCAGACAAGCTGGAGAGCGCTGCGACCCTAGAACGCCAGCGTGCGCTTGCCCTGCGGCCATGGGTAGACCAGGCCGATTGGCTGCTCGATTTTCATTCGATGAGCAATTCCGATGTGCCCCTTCAGCTTACCGGGGTGCAGCCTCGCAACATCGACCTCGCGCTCGAGCTGGGCAACCCGGCGACCATCATCGCCGACGCAGGCCATGCCGCCGGCGTGCGCATGCGCGACTACGGCCGCTTCGGCGAAAGCGGCGAAAACGGCACCCGGTCGCTGCTCATCGAGTGCGGATTTCACGGTGCGCCCGAGGCTCGCGACGTCGCCGTCGACCAGATGGCCCGCTTCCTTGGCGCGGCCGGAACGGTCGATGCGCAGGAACTGCCGCGGGAATGGCTGGCCCCGGCGGCGGCGCGCCAGCAGGCATTGCGCGTCACGCATGCCATCGCCGCGCAAAGCGCCGATGTGCGGTTCGCGCAGGACTGGCGCGGTCTCGAACGGCTGCCCAAGGCGGGCACCCTGCTGGGGTGGAACAACGGCGAGCCGTTCACGACACCCTATGACGATTGCGTGCTGATCATGCCGTCGCTGGCCAACGTGCGGCCAGGCGTCACCGTGATGCGGCTGGCGCAACCCATCGACTAGGGCCGCGACGTCGGCCCGGATCTCTGCCACGCGTTGCACCCTTGCTTCCAGGAGAAACCCACTATGTTCGCCTCACGCCTACGCACGACTGCCCTGATCGCGCTGCTTGGCTTCGCCAGCGGCGCGCACGCCCAGGCGCTGAAGATCGCGCTGGCTTCCGAGCCCACCGCCATGGACCCGCACTACCACCAGGCGACCCCGAACAATGCCATGGCGTCGCAGATCTTCGAGACCCTGGTCGCGCAAGATGCCAAGATGGCCCTGACGCCAGGCTTGGCCACCGCATGGCGCGCCCTGGACGACACCACCTGGGAATTCAAGCTGCGCGAAGGCGTGACGTTCTCGAACGGCGAGGCGCTAACGCCCCAGGACGTGATCTTCACCTTCTGCCGGGCCATGAACAACGAGGAAGCCATTGCCGGTTCGTATGCGGCCGTGGTCCAGAAATTCGCCAGCGTGGAAGCGGCAGACGCCCACACCCTGCGCATCAAGACGCACAAGCCCTATCCATTGCTGCCCAACGACCTGACCCGCATGGGCATTCTCTGGAGCGGCATCGTCGAGCACGGGCCCATCAACTTCGATCTCGCAAACAAATGCGGCGTGACGGGGGCCTGGCCGAAGGTCATCGACTTCAACAACGGCAAGAACACCATCGGTACCGGGCCGTACAAATTCAAGACCTATGTCAAGGGCTCCGGCATCGAGCTGGAACGCAATGACGCTTACTGGGGCAACAAGCCCGAATGGCGCAACGTGACTTTCGTGCCGGTGCCCGGCGCGGGTCCGCGCCTTACCGGCCTGCTGGCGGGCGACTACGATGTGATCGAGAGCCCTGCCGCCCGCGACGTGAAACGCATCAAGAACACGCCGGGTTTCGACTACGTCGTCACGCCGTCAGTGCGCGTGGTGTACTTCCAGTTCGACGTAGGCCGCGACCAGAGCCCGCTGGTCAAGGCGCACGATGGCAAGAACCCGCTGCAGGACGTGAGAGTGCGGCGCGCCATCAGCATGGCCATAGATCGCAAGACCATCGTCGATCGCATCATGGATGGCATGGCCACGCCGGCCAACCAGTTCCTGCCCGACGGCATGTTCGGCACGCTGCCCAATCCGCCCGAGCTGAAATACGACCCCGAGGGCGCCAAGAAGCTGTTGGCCGAGGCGGGCTACCCCAACGGATTCGAGATGACCCTGTCATCGACCAATGACCGCTACATCAACGACGGGCAGATCACCCAGGCAGTGGCCCAATATCTGTCGCGGGTGGGCATCAAGGCGCACGTCGACGCGATGACGCGCTCGGTGTACTTCCCCAAGCGCGCCAAGCGCGAGTTCAGCTTCGCGATGGGCGGCTGGTCTTCTGAAACCGGCGAGGCTTCGTCGTTCCTGCAATACTGGGTCACCTCATACGAGCCGGAACTGGGTATGGGCACGAGCAACTATGGCCGCTATTCCAATCCTGAGCTCGACCAGATCTTCCGCCAGGCGGTGACGACGGTCGACGACGCCCAGCGCGGAAAGCTGTTGCAGCAGGCCCTGACCTTGACTCTGGCTGACCTGCCCAGTATTCCCCTGCATTACGAGAGCACTATCTGGGCGTTCAGAAAGGGGCTCGCCTACGAAGGCCGTGCCGACCAGTACACTCTGGCTACATCGGTTAAATCGGCCCCCTGACCCGGGCTATTGACGCAAGACCCAAGGAACACGCAACGTGGTTTTGTTTACCTTGCGCAGGCTGATCCAGAGCCTGTTCGTGCTGCTCGCGGTTTCGGTCGTGGTGTTTTTCGCGGTCTACGCCGTGGGCGACCCGATCGAACTCCTGGTCAGCCCCGAGGCGACCGTGGAGGCCCGTCAGGCCACCATTGCCCGCCTGGGGCTGGACCAGCCGATCTGGCAGCAATATTTCACCTTCCTCTGGCGCGCCCTGCACGGCGACCTCGGAAATTCGTTCGTGCATGGCATTCCCGCCATTGAACTGATCCTGCAACGGGTGCCGGCCACGTTCGAACTGGTGGTGGTCGCCATTACCCTGACCTGTGTGATCGGCATTCCGCTGGGCCTGGTGGCCGGCCTGTATCGCGACCGCCTGACGGGGCGCGGCATCATGGCCAGCTCGGTGCTGGGCTTCTCGCTGCCCAATTTCTGGCAGGGAATGATGTTGATCCTGCTGTTTGCCGTGTGGCTCGGCTGGCTGCCTGCTTCGGGCCGCGGCGACACCGTCAGCGTGCTGGGCGTGCGGCTGTCCATTCTTACCGCCGATGGCTGGTCTCACCTGATACTGCCGGCCATCAACCTGGCGCTGGCCAATATTGCGCTGGTCTTGCGCCTGACTGCGACGGGCGTGGCAGAAGCCCAGTCGCAGGAATACGTGAAGTTTGCGCGCGCCAAGGGGGTGCGGCCGGGGCGCATCGTCCGACGCCACATCCTGCGCAACATCCTGATCCCCGTCGTGACCGTGGTAGGCATGGAGTTCGGCAGCCTTATCGCCTATTCCACCATCACCGAAACCGTGTTCGCCTGGCCTGGAATGGGCAAGCTCCTGATCGACAGCGTCTATCAGCTCGACCGGCCTGTCGTGGTCGCCTACGTGATGCTCGTGACGCTGATCTTCGTCATCGTGAACTTCATCGTCGATATCCTCTATGCCGCGCTCGACCCGCGCGTGCAGCTCGTCGCTCCCGCACACTGAAGCCATGGCTCAATCCACTTCCCACGGCCGCACGCGCACGATCCAGCCCCTGGCTGAAACCCCGCGCCGCGCGGCCATCCTGAAAAAGCTGCGCGGCCGCCCCACCGTCATGGGTTCGGTCATCGCGTTGGCGTTGCTGATGATCGTGATATTGGCCGCCCCGTACTTCGCGCCGCAGAACCCCTATGACCTGGCCAACCTGAATTTGCTCGACGGCCGCCTGCCGCCGGGCGCGACGTCGATGGACGGCCAGGTGTACCTTCTGGGCACCGACGACCAGGGGCGCGATATGTTCAGCGCCATTCTCTATGGCCTGCGCATCAGCCTCATGGTGGGCCTGACCGCAGTGGCGCTTGCCACCGCCATCGGCAGCGTCGCCGGCCTGATCGCCGCCTACGCCGGCGGTTTCGTCGACACCATGCTGATGCGCATCGTGGATTTCATCCTTGGATTCCCCACCATTCTGGTGGCGCTGGTGCTGCTGGCCATGATGGGCCGCGGCGTCGACAAGGTGATCCTGGCGCTGGTGGTCGTGCAATGGGCGCACTATGCGCGCATCATGCGCGGCCGCGCGCTGCAGGAACGTCGCAAGGAATATGTCGAAGCTGCCGCGAACCTCGGGTTCCCGGCGTGGCGCATCATGGCCTTCCATCTGCTGCCCAACTGCCTGGGGCCCGTCATGGTGTTCGCCACCATCCAGATCGCGACGGCCATCGCTCTGGAGGCCACTTTGTCGTTCCTGGGTGTGGGCGTACCCATTACCGAGCCGTCGCTGGGCCTGCTCATCGCCAACGGCTTCCAGTACCTGCTTTCGGGCGACTACTGGATCAGCATGTTCCCGGGCGTTGCCCTGCTGGTGCTGATTCTTACCATCAACATCGTGGGCGACCGCCTGCGCGAAGCCCTGGATCCGCGACGAGCATGAACGATGTGATTCTGCAGGTGCGCGGCTTGCGCACCGCCTTCCATACCGAAGCCGGCGCCTGGCCGGCCGTAGACGGCGTGGACCTGACCGTACGGCGCGGCGAGATCCTGGGCCTGGTCGGTGAATCCGGCTCGGGCAAGTCGGTAACCGGATTTTCGTTGCTGGGGCTCATCGATCCCCCGGGCGAAGTGGTGTCGGGCGAGATCCTGTTCAAAGGCAATGACCTGCGACAGCTCGACGAAGAAAGCATGCGGCGCCTGCGCGGCAACCGTATTGCCATGATCTTCCAGGATCCGCTGATGACCCTGAACCCGGTGCTGCGCATCGGCGAACAGATGGTCGAGGCCATTCTCACGCACGAAAGCGTACCGATGGCGCAGGCTCGCGAACGCTGCCGCGAAGCGCTGGCCATGGTGGGCATACCCGCCCCCGAAAAACGGCTGGACAGCTACCCCCACGAATTCTCCGGCGGCATGCGCCAGCGCGTGGCCATCGCCATCGCCATGCTGAACAACCCGGACCTGATCATCTGTGACGAACCGACCACCGCACTGGACGTGACCATCCAGGGTCAGATTCTGTACCGCATGCAGGAAATCTGCCGCACGCACAACACCGCCCTGATCTGGATCACCCATGACCTCGGCGTGGTGGCCGAACTGGCCGACCATGTCGCCGTGATGTACGCCGGCCGCATCGTCGAGGCAGGCCCGGTGCAACAGGTGCTCGACGCGCCCCGGCATCCCTATACGCGCGGATTGCTGGATTCGATGCCCGCCAACACCGCTCCCGGCGCGCGCCTGCACCAGATCGACGGCATGGCGCCCAGCCTGGCCGGCCGCCCCGCGGGCTGCGCCTTCCGGCCGCGCTGCCCGAACGCCATCCCACGCTGCGCCGAACAGGCCCCTTCCGCCGTCCAGGAAGGGCCGCGCAGTTTCCGCTGCTACGTACCGATCGCTCGCGAGACCACACCCGCATGACCCCGCAAGACACGCCCGTTATCGAGCTGCGCAACGTCCACAAGCGTTTCGAGCACCATCCCGACCTGGCCCAGCGCATTCTGGCGCTGGCCGGCAGGCCGGTCGACCGCCGTACCGTGCATGCCGTCAATGGGGTGGACCTCTCCGTACAACGCGGCGAAGTCCTGGGACTGGTCGGCGAGTCAGGCTGCGGCAAATCGACACTGGGTCGCGTCGTGGCCGGTCTGCACCGCCAGACCGAAGGCGAACTGCTGTACCAGGGCAAGTCGACGGCCGGCCTGCGTGGCGCCGAACTGCTGGCCTATACCCTGGGCGTGCAGATGATCTTCCAGGATCCGCAGGCGTCCCTGAATCCGCGCCAGCGGCTGCGGCAGATACTGGCCGAGGCACTGAAGGTGCACAAGCTCGCGCCGCCGGCCGAGATCCCGGCACGCATCGACCGCGCGCTTTCCGAGGTCGGGCTCGACCGGGAATACCGCGATCGCTATCCGCACCAGATATCAGGCGGGCAGCGGCAGCGCATCGGCATCGCGCGGGCGCTGATGGTGGAGCCCAAGTTCCTCGTGTGCGACGAGCCGGTGGCGGCGCTCGACGTTTCAATCCAGGCGCAGGTCATCAACCTGTTCATGGATCTGCGCGAACAGCACGGATTCACTTATCTGTTCATCAGCCACGACCTGGGCGTGGTGCGGCATATTTCCGACCGCGTCGCCATCATGTACCTGGGCAAGATCGTCGAACGCGCACCGGCCGCCGAGATTTTTGCCCGGGCCAATCACCCCTACACCCAGGCGCTGCTGGCCGAGGTGCCCGACGTGAGCCGTCGCGGCCGCAAGTTCACGCCCATCAAGGGCGAGATTCCCTCGCCGCTGAATCCCCCGCCGGGCTGCACCTTCCACCCGCGCTGTCCGCATGCCATGCCGCGTTGCCGCGAGCAGGCGCCCCCGTTGCAAGAAATCGCGCCCGGCCATTGGTCGGCCTGCCACCTCAACACCTAGCCCGTACCCCATGAAAGCAGAGATGTCCAACGCCGACCGCCTTGCCCAGGAGCTGGGCCATGCCGGCCGCAATGCCATTGTGTATGTCGACGACGATCGCAACGCCGATCGCCCGTTCACGCTGCAAACCTATCGCCCCTATGGCTACACCCCGGATCGCCCGGTGGTCATGGTGCAGCACGGCGTGCTGCGCAACGGCGACGATTACCGTGATTTCTGGATTCCCGCCGCTGACCGGCACAATGTGCTGATCGTTGCACCCACATTTTCCGACGACATCTGGCCCGGCGTCGAAAGCTACAACAACGGCCGCGTCTTCAGTCCGGGCGGCAATCCGCGCCACGTGGATGGCTGGACTTACGCGCTCGTGGCCAAAGTGTTCGCCGACTTGCGCAAGGCGGAAATCACCGAGGTCGAACAGGCGCACCTGTTCGGCCACTCGGCCGGCGGACAATTCGTGCACCGGCTCATGAGCAGCCAGGCCCACGCGCCATTCTGCGCGGTCACGGCCGCCAACCCGGGCTGGTACACCCTTCCTACTTTCGACCATCGCTTTCCCGAAGGCATGGACGGCGTGGGCCTGACCGAAGATCATCTGGTGCGACTGCTGGCGTATCCCATGACCATCCTCGCGGGCGACCAGGATATCGAGACCAGCGACCCCAACCTGCCGTCCGAGCCGGCCGCCATGCGCCAGGGCCCGCACAGGTTCGCGCGCGCGCATCACTATTTCGAGGCAGGCCAGCGCGAAGCCGAACGCCGCGGCGTGCCCTTCGGCTGGAAATTGCAGGTCGTGCCGGGCATCGGCCACGACGGCCGCGCCATGTCGGCCGCCTGCGCCAGCCTCTGGTTCGAAGGCAAGCTGCCCAGCGACGCCGAACTGGCCCGGCTGGCCGGCCAGAAAGTCGCCTGATCCGCAACGTCTTTCATCATTCGGGAACGCTACATGTCAACGCAGCCCACCACCGAAGAACTCATCGCCGGCATCCAGTCCTGGGTGCGTTGCGAATCGCCGTCGAACTCGCCGCAAGGGGTGGCCGCCATGGCGGAACTGGTGCAGGCGCAGGCGCGCGCAGCCGGTCTGCGGGTCGAGCTCACGCCCCTGGACCCCGCCACCGGACCGTTGCTGTACGTCACCAACCGCGCCCTCGATGACACCCGTCCCGGCGTCCTGGTGCTGGGGCACCTGGACACCGTGCATCCCGTCGGCACGCTGCAAGACAACCCCTGCCGCATCGAAGGCGACCGACTGTATGGGCCAGGCAGTTACGACATGAAGGGCGGCATCTATCTTGCGCTGGCCGCGTTGGCACGGCTCGCGCAGCCAGGTGCCACCCAGCTGCCCGTGGACTTCCTGATGGTGCCCGACGAAGAAACCGGCAGCCACGCCTCGCGCGCGTCCATTGAACGATACGCGGCAAACGCCAAATATGGGCTGGTGTGCGAACCCGCCCGCCCGAATGGCGGCAAGTGCGTTACTGCGCGCAAGGGCACGGGCATGCTGCGCCTGAACGTCAAGGGCCGGCCTGCCCACGCCGGCATGCAGCACGAAAAAGGCCGGAGCGCCATACGCGAAATGGCGCATCAGGTGCTGGCGCTGGAAGCCATGACGGACTACGAACGCGGTGTGACGGTCAGCGTGGGTACCATCGCGGGCGGCACCGTCACCAACACCGTGCCCGCACAATGTCGCTGCGTGGTCGACTTCCGCGTGCCGGACATGGGCGCCGCAGAAGACGTGCTGCGCCGCATGCGAAACCTGTGCGCCGTCGGACCCGACGTGGAACTGGACATCGACGTCGAGCTCAATCGTCCGCCCATGGTGCGCACCGAGGCAGCGGCGGAATTATTGGCGCTGGCACAACAATACGCTCGCGAGGCGGGTTTCGCGTTGGAAGAAGCGCCAATGACCGGCGGCGGCAGCGACGCCAACTTCACCTCGGCCATGGGCGTACCGACGCTCGACGGCCTGGGCGCAGACGGCGATGGCGCGCATACACTGCACGAATACATTCTGGTCTCTACGCTGCAGACCCGCCTGAAATTCTGGGAACTGCTGCTGCGCGACCTGGCGTAACGCAACGGCAGCGCGGGCGGCGCGGCGGCGCCCCCGCCGGGGGCGGGGGGGTCGGCTATTTCTTCAGCAGCGCCTTCAACATGCCGAGGCGCTCTTTGGGGCTCATGGCGCGCGTCGCTTCGTCTTCCTGCACAGGCACGTTGCCCAGGCCCATTTCCTCGATGAAGCGCGAGGGTTCGCGCACCATGTCTTCACGGGCGCGTCGGCGCTTCTTGCACCAGCTGAGGTTAAGGCTGCGTTGCGCACGCGTGATGCCCACGTACATCAGCCGCCGCTCTTCCTGAATACGCGTCGCCAGATTCTCGGCAGCCCGCGCCGGATCGCCATCTTCATCATCCTTGCCCAGGTGGGGCAGCAGGCCCTCTTCCACTCCGGCCAGGTACACGTGCGGATACTCCAGCCCCTTTGAGGCGTGCAGCGTCGACAACTTGACCGCATCCGGCTCTTCTTCATCGCCGCGTTCCAGCATGGTGATCAGCGCAACGTGCTGCACCAGGTCAAACAGCGACATGCCGTCTTCTTCTGCCTTGCGCTTGAGCCAACCGGTGAGCTCAAGCACGTTCTCCCAGCGCGTCTGGGCGGGTTTTTCTTCCAGCGTGTCGTACAGGTAGCGCTCGTACTGGATGGCGCCCAGCATGTCGTCGAGAATGGCGCCCGCCGGTTCCGGCGACCCGCTGCCGTCTGTGCGTCCCCGTCCGGCCCGCCACTGTATGCGGCGGATGAATTCGCCGAAGGTGCGCAGGGATTCCAGTTGCCGCGGCTGCAGCAGGCTCTCGAGCCCGCTTTCGGAAACGGCCGCCAGCAGCGAGACCTCGCGCTGGGCCGCGTACTGGCCCAGCACCTGCAAGGTGGCCTGTCCGATACCCCGCTTGGGTGTGGTAGCCGCGCGGATGAAGGCAGGATCGTCGTCATCATTGGCGATCAGGCGCAGATAGGCCAGCACGTCGCGCACCTCGGCCTTGTCGAAAAAGCTTTGTCCACCGGCGATCGTGTACGGGATCTTCAGGTTACGCAGCGCCTGTTCCAGAATGCGAGACTGATGGTTCCCGCGATACAGGATCGCGAAATCTTTCCATTGCGCCTGACGCTCGAACCGGGCCGCGGAGATCTTCATCGCGATCGACTGCGCCTCGTGTTCGTCATTCTCCATGGCCGACACCACGATCGGTTCGCCCACGCCGAGATCAGACCACAACTTCTTCTCGAACAACTTGGGGTTCTTTTCGATCACCGTGTTGGCCGCGGCCAGGATGCGCTGCACTGAACGGTAATTCTGCTCCAGCTTGATCAGTTTGAGGGTCGGGTAATCCGTGGTCAGCTTGGCCAGGTTCTCGACCGTGGCCCCGCGCCATGCATAGATGGCCTGGTCGTCGTCACCCACCGCCGTGAACATGGCGCGGTCGCCGCACAGCAGCTGCACCAGGCGATACTGGCAAACGTTGGTGTCCTGGTATTCGTCAACCAGCAGGTATCGCACACGGTTCTGCCAGCGCGTACGTACGGCCTCATTGCTTTCCAGCAACTGCGCGGGTATGCGGATCAGATCATCGAAGTCCACGGCCTGGTACGCCGCCAGCGTGGCGCTGTAATTGCGATACACCCTAGCGGCGTCCACTTCGCCGGGCGTGGCGGCACTGCGCTCGGCATCATCCGGGCTGAGCAGCGCATTTTTCCAGAGAGAGATGGTCGATTGCACCGAACGCAGCCTGCCGCGGTCGGTGGTGGCCAGCAGTTCCTGGATGATGGCCATCGCATCATCGGAATCCAGTATCGAGAACTGCGGCTTCAACCCTGCGTGCCGCGCCTCTTCGCGCAACAGCTTCACGCCCAGCGCATGGAAGGTGCTGATAGTCAGGCCTTTGGCCAGCTTGCGGTCGACCAGCGGCTTGACCCGTTCGGCCATCTCTCGCGCCGCCTTGTTGGTGAAGGTCAGCGCCACCACATTGCGGCCCATGTAGCCGCACTCGCGCAGCAGATAGGCAATCTTCTGGGTAATGACGCGCGTCTTGCCGCTGCCCGCGCCGGCCAGCACCAGGCATGGACCGTCCAGATACAGCACGGCTTCCTTCTGGGCAGGGTTCAGGCCATGGCCTATGGGTGCGCTGTCGGACATGGGTCAGATTTCCAGGGGGTCGACTTCAAGCTGCCAGCGCACGCGCGCCTCGGCCGCCATGGCGGCAAGGTAAGGCGACCACGCCGCCAGGAAGGCCTGCAGGGCCGGTCGGCTGGTGCTTTCCAGCAGCAATTGCGCGCGCTCGACGTTGGCCACCCGCACCACGCGCAGCGGCACCGGGTCGTACAGATTCATTGCGCCCGCGCCGGGAAACTCGCTGCCCGTGGCCAGGTCACGCGCCTGCTGCAGGAACGCCAAGGCCTGCGCAAGTTCGCGCGCCTCGGCGGTCAGCAGCGCCTGGTAGGCAAATGGCGGCAGGCCGGTTGTCTCGCGCTCTTCGAGCGCATGCCGCGCGAAGCCCGCATAATCGTGTCGCAGCAATGCCTGGTACACCGGTTGTTCCGGGTAACCGGTCTGGATGAGGACCTCGCCGCCGCCCCCGTGCCGGCCAGCTCGTCCGGCGACCTGCATCAGCTGGGCGAACAAGCGCTCGGGTGCGCGAAAATCGTGCGAGAACAATGTCGAGTCGGCATTGAGCACGCCTACCAGGCCCAGCCGCGCGAAATCATGTCCCTTGGCCACCATCTGGGTGCCCACCAGTATGTCGACTTCGCCCGCGTGCACGGCGGCAAACAGCGTCTGGGCGCTGCCTTTGCGTCGCGTGCTGTCGGCGTCGATACGCGAGATGCGTGCCTGAGGAAACAATTCCGCCAGGTGCTCCTCGACGCGCTGCGTGCCCCGGCCCATGGGTTCCAGGTCTTGGTCGCCGCATTCCGGGCACGCGCGCGGCACGGGCGCCTGATAGCCGCAGTGGTGGCATTGCAGACGATGACCGCGACCGGGCGTTCGGTGCAGCACCGTGAATGCGGTGCAACGCGTGCACTGGCTGACCCAGGCGCACGATGCGCAATGCAGCACCGGCGCATAGCCGCGTCGGTTCAGGAACACCAGCGACTGCTCGCCGCGCTCGAGCCGTTGCTCGATGGCTTCGGTAAGCTGCGGCGAGATTCCCTGGCGCATGGCCAGCCGCCGCGTATCGATCAGGCGTATGGCCGGCAGGTCGCTGGCCCGGGCGCGCCCTTTCAGGGCCAGGCGCAGATACCGGCCCCGTTCTGCGTGATGCCAGCTCTCCAGCGAAGGCGTGGCAGAGCCCAGCACTACCGGAATGTTCAGGTCGCGGGCGCGCCACACCGCCAGGTCGCGCGCTGAATACCGCAATCCATCTTGCTGTTTGTAGGATGCATCGTGCTCTTCATCGACCACGATCAGCCCCAGTTCGGCCATGGGGGCAAAGATGGCCATGCGCGTGCCCAGCAGCATGCGCGCCTGGCCGCGCTGCGCGCGAGCCCAGGCCTGCACGCGCTCGCCGTCCGACAAGCCGCTGTGCATCACGGCCAGGCCATCGGCGCCCAGCACGCCTTCCAGCCGCGCGCGCAAAGCGGCTTCAAGCTGCGGGGTCAAGTTGATTTCGGGCACCAGCAACAACACCTGGCGGCCCGCCGCCAGCACACGCTGCGCCGCGTGCAGATAGACCTCGGTCTTGCCGCTGCCCGTGACGCCATGCAGCAGAACAGGCTTGAATTCGTTCAACGCGGCCACCGCATCCACCGCCGCCCGCTGGTCGGCATTGAGTTCGGGCGGCTCGTCGGGTGCGATGGGGGTAGCCGCCTTTCTGGTCATGCGCGCGTCCAGACGCGCCACCGGACCCTGCCCCGACCGCTTGCCCTGGTAGGCCGATGGCTTGCGCAGCGGCGGCGGCATGGCGGGCAGCATGACTTCGCCCAGCGGCCGCTGATAATACTCGGCAGCAAAACGCGCCAGCCGCAACCAATCGTCCGGCAATGGAGGCAGATCCTGCAGCACAAGTTCGATCTCGCGCACCTGCCTGACGGCGACGGCGGGCTCTGCGGGGTTCTCTACCACCACCCCCACCAGCTTGCGCGGCCCGAACGGCACAATGACGCGCGCCCCCACCGGCACCGCCGACGGCGCCTTATAGTCGAAAGGGCCGGGCAAGGGGACGTCCAGGGCCACGCGTACCCAGAAATCTGGGTGCGCTCCGTGGCCGTCTTGCAGGTCAGACATGGGCGGGGGAAGCCGTAAACATCGCTTGGGGCTCGCGCAACTTAAAGTAGATTCTGGATTTTGCGCCTAACAGATTGTCAGGCCGCGACGAATTTCGGATTGCACAGGCGGCTGTGGATAACTTTGGGGAAAAGCCGCCTATAACCTTGGCGTATGTCAAGGCAAGCGGCCCGAAATTTTCAAGCAAGTTGCCATCGCACCATTAATTTTATTTATTTATCAATCACTTATAAGCAATTCCCAGAAACGCTGCCAGCTATTCGGGGTTATCCCGACTTGCCGACGGTCTGTGCACAAGTCGGCACACGAGGCACGTGACCATGCCCATAACCCCGATAGCGGACACTTACCTAGACGTGCAATGCCCGGCTATAGGTGTGGACTTCGTCAACCAGTTCGCTCACGGCCTCAGGCGGTGTGAACTGCGAAATGCCGTGGCCCAGGTTGAACACATGGCCGCCATTGCCCACCGGGCCGAAAGCGTCCAGCGTGCGCCGCGCCTCGGCACGTATGGCTTGGCCACCGCCGAACAAGGTCATGGGATCAAGATTACCCTGCAACGCGACGGCGTCGCCGATGCGCTGACGGGCCTGCGCGAGATTCACTGTCCAGTCGAGGCCCATGGCGTCGCACCCACAGCCGGCAATGGCTTCCAGCCACTGGCCGCCGCCCTTGGTGAATACGATCACCGGCACTTTGCGCCCTTCGTGCTGGCGCGTGAGCCCGTCGACGACCTTGCGTGTGTACGCAAGGGAAAACTGCTGGAACAGGCCATCTGCCAGTACGCCGCCCCAGCTGTCGAACAGCATCACGGCCTGCGCGCCGGCCTGTATCTGTGCGTTGAGATACTGCAGCGTAGCCTGCGCGTTGACCTCGAGAATGCGGTGCAGCAGGTCGGGACGCGCATACAGCATGGTCTTGATCTGCCGGTAGTCGGCGCTGCCTCGACCCTCTACCATGTAACAGGCAATGGTCCAGGGGCTGCCGGCGAAGCCGATGAGCGGCACTTTGCCATCGAGTTCACGCCGGATGACAGTGACGGCGTCGAACACATAGCGCAGCGATTCCATGTCGGGCACCGCCAGCCCGGCCACATCGCCTTCGGTGCGAACAGTTTTGGCAAACCGGGGACCTTCGCCCGGCGCGAAGTCCAGGCCCAGGCCCATGGCGTCTGGCACCGTGAGAATGTCGGAAAACAGGATTGCGGCATCCAGGTCGTAGCGCGCCAGCGGCTGCAGGGTGACCTCGGCGGCGTAGTCGGGATTCTTTGCCAGCCCCATGAACGAGCCGGCGCGGGCCCGGGTGGCGTTGTATTCGGGCAAATAGCGGCCCGCCTGGCGCATCAGCCAGATGGGGGTATAAGGGACAGGTTCGCGCAGCAAGGCGCGCAAGAACACATCGTTCTTCAAAGGGAGAGCGGACACGGCCATCCTTCAACATCAGAAGCCCTGATTTTACCCTTCGCGCACGCCGCTCACGACGGCATGCCTCAAGCGCGGCGGCCGCGCCGCATTACCTGTGCAGCACCGGCGTTCACCCGGCCCCATGACGCCAGGCCCGCACGCCACTATGAGGGCAATGGCGGCGCCCCACCGCGCGCCCCTCGAAAGCCGTCCCCCCTCCCTGTCATGCCCCGTAGCGGGCCGTCTGCGCAGGGCGCGCGTGAGCTCGCGCATCTGGGCTTTCATGTAGCCGGTGTACAGTGACCTTGCTACCGGGGCCTTGATGCCCTCACTTCTGACGTTTTCCCAGGAGCCGCCATGACCGATCCCAAAAAAATTTTCTCCACGCCGTCCACCACGGGCGCCGGTGCGCCCGCGCCCAGTGATCGCCATTCGTTGACCATCGGCCCTGACGGCCCCATCGTGCTCCACGATGTGCATTTCCTGGAGCAAATGGCGCATTTCAACCGCGAGAAGGTGCCCGAGCGGCAACCGCACGCGAAAGGCGCGGGTGCATTCGGCGTTTTTGAAACCACCGCCGATGTATCGGCCTACACCAAGGCAGCACTGTTTCAGAAGGGCTGTAATACCGAAATGCTGGCCCGGTTTTCGACCGTGGCCGGGGAAGCCGGTAGCCCTGATACCTGGCGCGACGTCCGCGGCTTTTCGTTGAAGTTTTATACCAGCGAAGGCAACTATGACCTGGTCGGCAACAACACGCCTATTTTCTTCGTACGCGATCCCATGAAGTTCCCGCATTTCATTCGCACCCAGAAGCGTCTGCCTGATTCCGGCCTGCGCGATAACCACATGCAGTGGGACTTCTGGACCAACAATCCGGAATCGGCGCATCAGGTCACTTACCTGATGGGCGACCGCGGCCTGCCGCGCACCTGGCGCCACATGAACGGCTATGGTTCACACACCTACATGTGGATCAATGCGCAGGGGGAACGCTTCTGGGTGAAATACCATTTCCATACCCGCCAGGGCATGGAATTCTTCGACAACCGGCAAGCCAAGGACATGGCCGGCGCCGATGCCGACTTCCATCGCCGCGACCTGTTCGACGCCATTGCCCGGGGCGAGCATCCCAGCTGGACGCTGTCGGTGCAGGTCATGCCGTACGACGACGCGCGCACGTATCGCATCAATCCTTTCGACCTTACCAAGGTCTGGTCGCACAAAGACTACCCGCTGATCGAAGTGGGCACGATGACCCTGAACCGAAATCCTGAAAACTTCTTTGCCCAGATCGAGCAGGCCGCGTTCTCGCCCGGCAATACGGTGCCCGGCATCGGATTGTCGCCCGACAAAATGCTGTTAGGCCGGGCCTTTGCCTATAACGACGCGCAACGCCACCGCATAGGCGCCAACTTCCACCAGTTGCCCGTCAACAAGCCCAAGGTACCGGTGAACACCTATATGTTCGACGGGCAGATGGCTTACGAGCACAGCGGCAACCAGCCGGTCTACGCCCCGAACTCTGCCGGCCGCCCATGGTCGGATCCCGAGGGCAAAGTCCAAGACGGTTGGGAAGCCGACGGCGAGATGATACGCAGCGCCTACACCCTGCGGTCCGATGACGACGACTTCAGCCAGCCGGGCACGCTGGTACGCGAGGTGTTCGATGACGCGCAACGCGCCCGGCTGGTAGAGACCGTCGCCGGCAGCCTGCTGGGCGGCGTGCGGTCACCGGTATTGGAGCGGGCCTTCGAGTACTGGAAGAGCATCGACGCCAATGTGGGCCGGCGCATAGAGGACAAGGTGCGCAATCACCAGGCCGGCGAACCCGCTGCGGGCATGAGCGAAGCGTAGGCGAACCCTGGACATGCCGGTGCACGCGGCCGCACCGGCGGGCTGGCGGGCTAGGACGCGGAGCTCGCCAGCATCGTATCGGCGATATCCAGCATTGCCCGCAGCCGATCCATGTGACGCAGGTCCTGGTGATAGCCGACCCATATATCCCTGGTGGGTGGCTGGCCGGGCGTTTCGATACGCTGCAATCCATGCACGGCATCACCCAGAGGCCGCGGAAGTACGGCAACACCGAGACCGCGCAGGCACATCTGCGCCTGGACGGCGCGGCTCGTGCTGGTGAAGGCCCGCCGGGACAGGGGAAACCTGTCGAGCAGCCAGGCAACGTCGGGAAAATGGGACTGCGCCGTATTCATCAGGATGAGGCCCACCGATTCCGGATTTTTCTGCATCGCGTGTGCCGTGTTGGCCGAGCCATAAAGACCATACTGCATCGTCATCAGGCGCCGTTGAACGATATCCGGTTCGCTGAAGGGCACGATGCGAAATGCCACGTCGGCATCGCGGCGGGACAGGTTCAGCAGGCGATAGCTCGCCATCACCTCCGGCACCACGGCCGGATGGCGCCGCGCCAGTTCAGCCAGAACCGGCGCCAGGACATAACCGGCAAACCATTCTGCCGAAGAAATCCGCAGAATCCCCTCGAGCCGCTCATGATTGCCTGCCAGGCGCCTTTCCATGGCCAAGGCGGAATTCTCCATAGATTCCGCTAACGCCAGCACGGCGTCGCCGGCGTCTGTCAGTACCAGCCCAGTTGCGGTCCTGCGGAAAAGGGGCTGTTCCGCCTCGTCCTCAAGCGCCCTAACCCGGCGCCCGATGGTGGGGTGGCTGACTCCCAGGATGCGGGCCGCTTCGCCGAAAGATCCACCGCGCACTACCGCCAGGAAGACCCGGACGTCGCTCCATTCCATATCCTGGGGTTCCGTTCAAATATGTACAAAAAATGTACATGAACGGCAGTTCACAAGCAATTCTGTACGCATCACCATGACGCCTGCCAATGAACTGGCCATTCCGGGCCAGATGGATTAGGAATCTCACGACATGAGCAAGTTGAAGGACAGGGTTGCCCTCGTAACGGGCGCTTCGAAAGGAATCGGCGCCGCGATTGCGCGCCGACTCGCGGCCGACGGCGCGCGGGTGATCGTCAATTACGCATCGAGCAGGATCGGCGCGGACAAGGTGGTCGCCGACATTGAAGCCGCTGGCGGAAAAGCCGTTGCAGTCGGCGCCGACGTCACCAAGCAGTCAGAGGCAGCCGCCCTGGTCAGGGCCGCCATCGACCACTTTGGCCGGCTGGATATCGTGGTGAACAACGCGGGCGTTTACCAGTTCGCCAGAATCGAAGACACCACCGAAGCCCTATACCGCCAGCAGTTCGACCCGAACGTCCTGGCCCCTCTGCTGGTCAGCGGCGCCGCCGCGCCGCATCTGGGCCAGGGTGCCAGCATCATCAACGTCAGTTCGTTCGTCACGCGGGTGCTCCCTATAGAGAGCGCCATCTACAGCGGCACCAAAGGCGCAATCGACACAATCACCGGCGTTCTGTCGCGCGAACTGGGGCCGCGCGGCATCCGGGTCAACGCCGTCAACCCCGGCCTGATCGAAACCGAAGGCACTCATGCCACCGGCGCCATCGGCTCGGACTTTCAAACGTGGAACGAACGCCAGACACCACTGGGCCGCATCGGCCAGGTACAGGACATCGCGCCCATCGTCGCATTCCTGGCGTCCGACGATGCGGCGTGGATAACGGGCGAAATCGTCCTGGCTTCGGGCGGCATGCGCTGACATGACGACCATGGGGATGCAACCAGCCGCGATCGCGGTTCCTGATCCGCGTCGCTGGCTGGCCCTGGCTGTCCTGTTGGCAGGCACATTCTTGCCGCCCCTGGATTTCTTCATCGTCAACGTTGCGCTGCCCTCGATCCGTGCAGACCTGCGAGCCACTTCGGACGTGTCGCAACTGGTGATCTCAGTCTACGCCGCGGCCTATGCCGTGACATTGATCCTGGGTGGCCGCCTGGGCGATCTCTATGGACGAAAGCGCGTGTTCGTGGCCGGCATGCTCGGCTTTGGCCTCGCGTCGGCGCTGTGTGGCCTGGCGCCGTCACCCGGCGTACTCATCCTGGGACGTTTGCTGCAAGGCATATCTGCGGCCATCATGGCGCCTCAGACCTTGGCGTCCATCCACGCCATCTTCCAGGCGAGCGAGAAAAACCGGGCGCTCAGCCTCTATGGCGCAACGCTCGGGCTGGCGTCGGTGGGCGGCCAGTTGCTGGGAGGCGAGCTGATGTCTGCGAACCTTTGGGGGCTTGGCTGGCGCAGCGTGTTCCTGATCAACCTTCCCATCATCGTCGCCGCGGTTCCGGCCGCATTGACGCTGCTTCGTGAAAACCCGGCCGAACGCTCGGCCCGCCTGGACATGGCCGGGGCGCTGCTGCTGGCGTCAGCGTTGCTGGCCTTTCTGATACCGCTGATCGAAGGACGAGAGCACGGCTGGCCGTGGTGGTGCGTAGTTCTTGTAATTGTGAGCTTGCCGTTGCTGTATGCCTTCTGGCGGTATGAAGCACAACAGGAACTCGCCGGCCGGACGCCTCTGGTCCCGCCTTCGCTGCTGGCAAATGCCGGGTTGCGGCGCAGCCTGGCGGCAACTTTCCTGTTCTACTCGCTCGCCGCGTTCTTCCTCGTGTTCGCGGTGTATCAACAGGCGGGCTTGGGGCACGACGCCCTGGAAGCCGGCCTGGCGATCCTGCCCCTGGGCATTGGCTTCTTGCTGGGGCCGCTTTGCAGCCCGCCTGTCGCACGGCACCTGGGTGCACGAACCGCCGCGTTCGGCATGATCCTGGAAGTTTCCGGCCTGGCCGCCGCTGCTGCGCTGGCGTACACGGGCACGCCCTCATGGCTGCCGCCGCCGTTGTTCTTGATCGGCCTGGGGCAAGGCATGGCGCTGCCCTCGCTGGTGCGATTGAACGTAGACAGGGTCGACACCCGCTGGGCGGGGCTGGCTTCCGGATTGGTCAACGCCACTCTGCAGATCAGCGCCGCAGTATCCGTGGCCATGATAGGAGGGCTATTCATCGCAATCGCGCCTGATGGCGCAGGCGCGCAGGATGTGGGGTTGGCATTCGCCGTGGCCTCGACGGCCATAGGCGCGGCGCTGGCGCTTGCGGCGGGGCTAAGTTGGAATCTCGTTGAAAAGTAGTGCCAGGCTTTGACGGAAGGGTTCATCCGCCAGCGCCCGATGCGGTCCTCTTTGCCTGGCTCGCGCACAAAGAGGGTTTGGGATGCCGCGTGATGATCACGTGTGGAGGCGGAGCCCTCCGCTCGTACAGCCGGGGAAAACAGTTCCGATGGGAATCATCTCGGCCGTGGCGCTGAGCTTCATGGTGCACGAGCCCAGCGGAGTCATGCTGCGGTCTAGCGCGAGGTCTTTGTCGGACGGCTTGCGTAGATAGCGAAGCATGTCGGTTTCGGAGCGTACGCTGGCAAAACCGCGATGAGCCAGGATGCCGCCCCGGCGTCGCAAGGCGGTAGGAATATCGGCAGGCTCGCCGTCTTCCGAACCCCGGACGTCGACATTCAGTTCATCTTTCTGCAAAGCGGCGGCGACGGAGGACACCTCGCAATAATCCGGGCCCATCAGCCGCCAAGCGTGAGCAGTTGCCGTATGCCGGTCGCGACAGCGTCTGCGACGCTGTCCAGAGGGCCCAGGTGCGGCGCGCGCAGCATCAATACGTCGAGCTGCAGGTTTCCGGGGACGGCGTCGACCGCGGTGACCCCTTTCGGCGACGATCGCTCATAGAGCCGCTTGGGCATCAACCCCAGGCCCACGCCCCTGCGTATCAGGTCGGCCTGCATGCTGGCATCGTCGATTTCGGCGACCACGTTCAACGTCCGCTGTCGCGCCGTCAGCCTGTTGGCCAGGTGCCTGCGTGCCTCGCAGGGTTCCGGACTCAGCACCCAGCCTGCGTGCGCCACGGCATCGCGAGACTGCGGTTTGAACCTTCGGGGTCCGATGATCACCAGCTTTTCCTTGCCAAGGGCCTGGGCGGCGGCGTACCGCCTGCCTTCAGACAGAATTACGACGGCATCGAGCCTGCCGTCCTGATGCAGTTCCACGAGCTCACCGCTCCACCCTGACCGCAGGCGCAGGGTAAGGCGAGGAAATCGAGCTATGACTGCAGAAAGGCCCTCGGATAGATCGGCATGTGCCAACCCCTTGGCGACCCCGAGCCGAAACACGCCTTCTGGCTCGGGCGCCTTTGCCAGTAATCGAAGTTCTTCAGCTGCCGCGAGGATGGCCTCGCTGCGCCGTAGCACTTCCCGGCCCGTGGGTGTCAGCGCAGGAGGTTTGTGGCGACGGTCAAGCAAAGGCACCCCAATGATGCGCTCGAGCTTCTGGATGCGACGCGTCACGGCCGGCTGGGTTAGCGGCAGCCGGCTTGCCACCTTCTGCACGGAACCCTCTTGCGCATACAGCACAAAAGTGCGCAGTTCATCAAACATGTTTTGTACACATAATTTTTATACGCATTATGCATTTGAGTATGTGACGACGCAATGCCATGATGTCTCTACCCAAACTCACCGGAGTCGGAACCGATGAAGGCGATGATGCTCTATCCCTCTCCGGGCCTTGGCAATCTGCGGCTCGTTGAACGACCTGTGCCGGAACCTGGCCGCCAGCAGATACTCGTTCAGGTCACGGCCACGGCGCTCAACTACCGTGACGTCGAGATCGTGACGGGGTCCTACCACACGGAATTCGACCTGCCGCTGGTGCCGTTGTCGGATGGAGTTGGCGTGGTCGTGGCTGTCGGGCACGGGGTGACACGATTCAAAGTCGGCGACCGGGTGTGCAGCACGTTCTGGCAGCGCTGGGTCGGCGGCGGCTTTGGCATGGCGGAGCCGGCTTATCAGATGGGCGGTCCGATCGACGGTTTGCTGGCCGAGTACGCACTGCTCGATGAGCAGGCCGCTGTCCTGGCTCCCAGAAACCTGACCGATCTTGAAGCCGCGACACTGCCGTGTGCTGCCGTCACCGCCTGGCATGCGCTGGTGACGGAAGGAAGGTTGAAGGCCGGCGACACGGTGCTGGTCCAGGGCACGGGCGGTGTTTCGCTGTTCGCACTGCAGTTTGCAGTGGCGAGCGGCGCGCGGGTGATCGTCACTTCCAGCAGCGACGACAAACTCGAGCGTGCCGCCAAACTGGGCGCCTATGCGGGCGTCAACTATCGCGTCCAGCCCGAGTGGGCCGCGTCCGTGCGCGAACTGACAGATGGGCGCGGGGTCGATCACGTCATCGAAGTGGGAGGGCCCCAAAGTTTTGCGCAATCCCTGCGCGCCTGCGCCCGCCGCGGCCAGATCAATGTCATTGGCTATCTGGGTGGCAAGCAAGGCTCTGTCAATCCGTTGGACATCTTTTCCGCGCAGGTACAGGTGCGTGGCATTCCCGTCGGGTCGCGCGAATCGTTCGAGGCCATGATCCGCGCCATCGAGGTGAACGGCCTGAAGCCGATCATCCACCGGGTCTTTCCGTGGCAAGACGCGCCACAGGCGCTAGGCTACATGGCTGAGGCCACGCGATTCGGAAAAGTGGCCTTGCTGCACGATACGGCCGCCCGCTAGCACCCCATACTCGGTGCGGCACGGTCGCCCGGATATTATTCGGCGGGCCGGCGCGTCATCGTCGAATTCGGGATTGCCGCGCATCGGAATGGTGGGCGAAGACCTCAATCCGGGACGCGCGAGTCACAGTGGATGTAACTTGGGGCACACCCAGGATCATCATCTGCTTTCGTAGCGGCCCGATATCGAAACGCAGCGTTCTTCCTTCGCCGTTCTGCACTGTCTGCTCGAACCAGTTGAGTACCTACGTTCCTGCCCTGCCGGCCGATGAAGTTGCAGCCGGCGGTGGAAACGATGCGCTCACCCGGTGACCCGACACGGCCGTCCGTTCCCGAGCACATCGAGCAGGCTGATTGCGCCATTGGGCCTCGCCTCTATCAATTGCTGCGCGATGCCCTTCCGTTCCGCCTGACGCCGCTCCTTGGCGGCACCGGGCACGGAGAGCGTCAGCATGCGGACTTTCCGGCCCCACGGCAGCTTCGCGACAAGCTCTTCGAGCTATCGGCATTGCTTACTCGGCCGCCACGCGGTAGCGCGCCGCATCGATGCGGTGCTTACGCATCAGGGCCCAGAAGGCTCGCCTGTGCTTGCTGGAAGCGCGGGCCGCCTGGGCCACGTTACCGGCGTGGCGCGACAAGGCGCGCCGCAGGTATTCACGTTCGAAGCCGTCTACGACCCGCGCCTTGGCCTGGCGGAATGGCTCTTCGTCTTGTGTGGCTTCCTGGGCATGCAGCGCAGCCAGGGCGGCTTCGAGCCGGGCACGAGCAGCGGCACGCCGCTGGCCCGACCGGTTACCGTAGGAGGGCAACGGTTCGCGGACGGTGCAAGGCACCCCTGCCGCGCCCGGAGCCGGCGCCGACATTGCGGACATGCCCGTGCGGCACAACCGGGTCAGGCGGGCGCGCAGTTCGTCAGTGCAGGCCGGAGCACGCATGAAATCGGCTGCGCCCAGCGCCAGCAGGTCGAGGATGGCCGGTGCGGTAATGTCGAACACCAGAGTGACTAAGGGCGTACGGGGCTCTGCCCCCGCGTTGGCCAGCACAGTGCGCACCCATGGCAAGGACGCTGCGGCCACGGGAACCAGGCAGCCATCGAAGCGCCGCAACGCGAGCCGGCCCCGAGCCAGCAGACGGGTGTCAGGGGCACCGGGAGCCAGGGTGGAAAGCTCCTGGGCGTACAGCCTGAGGCGCCCTTGACCTTGGTGGCTGCCGACCCAGTCGCGCACCCAGGTCTCGTGGCCTGGGGTCATGAGAACGGCGCAATCGAGTGTTTCGCGCAAGATGGGCTCCTTGAGACTTGATACATACGCAAGAATCGAAAGCGTACGCGTCAGTGCCTTCTGCCGGAATTCGCACTTGTCATATTGCGGGTTATACGTAAACGATGCGTCAGGCGCTTGCCAACTTGGCTAAAGGCGTGCTCAGAGATATATGCGCACCCAGATCCCACGGATGCCGCTCGCTGACGTAACGCCTGCTCAGGAGCATGTCCGCGCTTTACCATGCGCAAATGCAAGAAGGGCGGCCTGGGGCCGCCCTTCTTGCATGATGCTCCGCGCTGTGCACGGGCATGCGTACCGACTTCAGTGCGTACTGCGAACCTGGCGAAGGCGGCGAGCCGCTGCAGCCTGCGCGGCCAGCATGGCCAACTCGGCTTCGACAACTGCGATGTCGGCCTTGTCCTTGGCGTTGCGCAGAGCCTCTTCGGCCTTTTGTCGTGCTTCCACGGCGCGAGCCTCGTCGAGGTCGGCCGCGCGTATGGCCGTATCGGCCAGCACCGTCACCATGCCCGGCTGCACTTCAAGAATGCCCCCGGCGACGAAGATGTTCTCCTCGCCTCCATCGGCACGGACGATCTTGACGGTACCGGGGCGTATGCGCGAGATCAGCGGGGTGTGCCCGGGCAGAATGCCCAGTTCACCCGCTTCGCCAGGCAGCGTCACGAACGTTGCCTCACCGGCAAAGATCGCCTCTTCTGCGCTGACGACATCCACTTGCAGGGTAGCCATGTGAGCTCCTTATTGCAGTTTCTTGGCCTTCTCGAAGGCTTCGTCGATGGTGCCGACCATGTAGAAGGCCTGCTCGGGCAACGCGTCGCATTCGCCGTCGACGATCATCTTGAAACCGCGGATGGTTTCGGCCAGCGGCACGTACTTGCCGGGCGAGCCGGTAAACACTTCAGCCACGTGGAAGGGTTGCGACAGGAAGCGCTGGATCTTGCGAGCGCGGGCAACGGCCTGCTTGTCGTCAGGCGAGAGCTCGTCCATGCCCAGAATGGCGATGATGTCGCGCAGTTCTTTGTAACGCTGCAACGTCTGCTGCACGCCACGGGCAACGGCGTAATGCTCTTCGCCCACGACCTGCGGGTCGAGCTGGCGGCTGGACGAATCCAGCGGATCCACGGCCGGGTAGATACCCAGCGCGGCGATGTCACGCGACAGCACCACGGTCGAGTCCAAATGCTGGAAGGTCGTGGCGGGCGACGGGTCGGTCAAGTCGTCGGCGGGCACGTAAACGGCCTGGATCGACGTGATGGAACCGGTCTTGGTCGAGGTGATGCGCTCTTGCAGCACGCCCATTTCCTCAGCCAGCGTCGGCTGGTAGCCCACGGCGGAAGGCATACGACCCAGCAGTGCCGACACTTCGGTACCGGCCAGGGTATAGCGGTAGATGTTGTCGACGAAGAACAGGATGTCACGGCCTTCGTCACGGAACTTCTCGGCCATGGTCAGGCCGGTCAGGGCCACGCGCAGACGGTTGCCCGGGGGCTCATTCATCTGGCCGAACACCATCGCAACCTTGTCCAGCACCTTCGACTCTTCCATTTCGTGGTAGAAGTCGTTGCCTTCACGGGTACGCTCGCCCACGCCGGCGAACACCGACAGACCGCTGTGCTGCTTGGCGATGTTGTTGATCAGCTCCATCATGTTGACGGTCTTGCCCACGCCGGCGCCACCGAACAGGCCGACCTTGCCGCCCTTGGCGAACGGGCAGACCAGGTCAATAACCTTGATGCCGGTTTCCAGCAGTTCGACCGACGGCGACAGCTCGTCGAAGCGGGGGGCGGCCTGGTGAATAGCACGCTTTTCTTCGGACTGGATGGGGCCGGCTTCGTCGATGGGACGACCCAGCACGTCCATGATGCGACCCAGGGTGCCGTGACCCACGGGCACCGAGATGGGTGCGCCGGTGCCCACGACTTTCATGCCGCGGCGCAGGCCGTCGCTGGAGCCCAGCGCAATGGTACGCACCACGCCGTCGCCCAGCTGCTGCTGCACTTCGAGCGTGAGGCCCTTCTCGGCGAAAGGCGAGCTTTCGTCGGCCAGGGTGAGCGCTTCGTAGATCTTGGGCATTTGATCGCGGGGGAACTGAATATCCACCACGGCGCCGATGCACTGAACGATGGTTCCGTTGCTCATGTCGATTCCTTGCTTGATAGCTTTTTGACGGGATGCTGGCTGCTTAAACGGCGGCCGCGCCCCCTACGATTTCCGAAATTTCTTTGGTGATCGCCGCCTGGCGGGTCTTGTTGTAGACCAGCTGCAGTTCGCCGATAACCTTCTTGGCGTTGTCCGATGCTGCCTTCATCGCAACCATCCGGGCCGACTGCTCCGAGGCCATGTTCTCGGCCACGGCTTGGTACAGCAGGCCTTCGACGTAACGCTGCAGCAGGTCGTCGATCACGCTCTTGGCATCCGGCTCGTAGATGTAGTCCCAGCTGTAGTTCGACTTGACCTCGGCGCTGGCCGACATGGTCTCGACGCCCGTCTGGAAGGGATCATCCAAACCGCTCGCGAGCGGCAGCAGACGCAGGAACACCGGCTCTTGCTTCATGGTGTTGATGAAGCGCGTGGCGGCCACGTACAACGCATCGATCTCGCCGTTGAGGTAGGCGTCGAGCTGGACCTTGATGGAACCCAGCAAGCGGTCGAGGTCGGGCTTGTCGCCCAGTTGCACTTCGTGCGAAACCAGGTTGGCGCCGATACGGGTCAGCAGGCCAAGGCCCTTGTTGCCGAACGCCGTCGTCTGCACGCGAACGCCGCGTTGCTCGAATTCTTTCAGCTTGGCCAGCGTGACGCGGCTGATGTTGGTGTTCAGGCCCCCGCACAGACCCTTGTCGGTGGTGACCAGCACGACGCCGACCGCCTTGATCTCGCGTTCGATCAGGTACGGGTGGCTGTACTCGGGATTAGCCTGCATCAAGTGCGCGGCGATTTCGCGCACCTTGGTGGCGTACGGACGACCCGCGCGCATCCGCTCCTGCGCCTTGCGCATTTTGGATGCAGCGACCATTTCCATCGCCTTGGTGATCTTGCGCGTGTTTTGCACGCTCTTGATCTTGGTTCGGATTTCCTTGATTCCGGGCATTGCGCTTTCCTGTTGTAACGGCTTGGCGGGATGCGGCCGGGGCTCGCCCCGCCCTACCGTAGGGCGGGCACGAGGCCCGCCACTACGCCAGACATTGCCTTAAAAAGCACCGTGCTTCTTGAAATCCTGGATGGCGGCAGCCAGTTCGGCTTCGTCGTCCTTGGACAGTTCCTTGGTGTCTTCGATGCGCTGGATCAGGCCGGCGTGCTTGGCCTTGAGTTGATCTTTCAGCGATTTTTCGAAAGCCAGGACCTGCGCCACGTCCACGTCGTCCAGGTAACCGTTGTTGACCGTGTACAGCGTGACGGCCAGTTCCCACACCTGCAGCGGCTGGTACTGCGGCTGCTTGAGCAGCTCAACCACGCGCTTGCCGCGCTCGAGCTGGCGACGGGTTGCGTCGTCCAGGTCGGAGGCGAACTGCGCGAAGGCGGCCAGTTCGCGGTACTGGGCCAGGTCGGTACGAATACCGCCCGACAGCTTCTTGATGACCTTGGTCTGGGCTGCGCCGCCCACACGCGACACCGAGATACCGGCGTTGATGGCAGGACGCACACCGGCGTTGAACAGGTCGGTTTCCAGGAAGATCTGGCCGTCGGTAATGGAAATGACGTTGGTGGGCACGAAGGCCGACACGTCGCCCGCCTGGGTCTCGATGATCGGCAGCGCGGTGAGCGAGCCGGTCTTGCCCTTGACGGCACCGTTGGTGAACTTCTCGACGTACTCTTCGTTGACGCGGGCAGCGCGTTCGAGCAGGCGCGAGTGCAGATAGAACACGTCGCCGGGGTAGGCTTCACGGCCGGGCGGACGACGCAGCAGCAGCGACACCTGGCGGTAGGCCCAGGCTTGCTTGGTCAGGTCGTCATAGATGATCAGGGCATCTTCGCCACGGTCGCGGAAGTATTCGCCCATGGTGCAACCGGCATAGGCTGCCAGGTACTGCATGGCCGCCGAGTCGGACGCCGAGGCGGCCACGACGATGGTGTATTCCATGGCGCCGTGCTCTTCGAGCTTGCGCACCACGTTGTTGATGGTCGATGCCTTCTGGCCGATGGCGACGTACACGCAGGTGACGCCCTTGCCCTTCTGGCTGATGATGGTGTCGACGGCAACGGCGGTTTTACCGGTCTGGCGGTCACCAATGATCAGTTCGCGCTGGCCGCGGCCGATCGGGACCATCGAGTCGATGGCCTTGATGCCGGTCTGCAGCGGTTGCGAAACCGAGCGGCGGGCAATAACGCCAGGCGCCACTTTTTCGATGATGTCGGTTTCTTTCGTGTCGATCGGGCCCTTGCCGTCGATGGGCACGCCCAGCGTGTTGACCACGCGGCCACGCAGCTCGGGACCCACGGGGACCTCGAGAATGCGGCCAGTGGTCTTGACCTGGTCGCCTTCCGAAACGCCGGTGTAGTCGCCCAGAATCACGGCGCCGACGGAGTCGCGCTCGAGGTTCAGTGCCACGCCAAAGACGTTGTTGGGAAATTCGAGCATTTCGCCCTGCATCACGTCGGACAGACCGTGAATGCGGGTAATACCGTCGGTAACGGACACGACGGTGCCCTGGGTGCGAATATCAGCCGAAGCGCCCAGGCCCTCGATGCGGCTCTTGAGCAGTTCGCTGATCTCGGAGGGATTGAGTTGCATGTTGACTCCTGGAATCCTGTTTGTCTGGCCGAGCGCGTCAGGCGGCCAGCGTATCCCGCAAGCGGGCCAATTGGGCTTGTACGGAAGTATCGAGCACCTGGTCGCCAACGGCCACGCGCACGCCGCCGATCAGCGACTTGTCTACGGTGACGTTGGGGCTGAGCTTGAGACCGAACTTGATTTCTAGCGCGTCGACCAGTTCTTTGACCTGTTCGGCGCTCAGTTCGAACGCACTGGTGATTTCCGCCTGCGCCGTACCCTCGTGCTGGTTCTTCAGCACGACGAATTGCTGCGCAATGCTGGGCAACAGCAGCAAACGGTCGTTGGCCACCAGCAGCTCGATGAAATTACGCGCGGCCTGGGGCAGTTCAGCCTTGATCAGGCTGGTAAAGAGTTCGATGCGCTGTACATCGCCCAGGCGCGGGTCGGACATCGCGTCGCGCACGTCGGGGTGAGCAGCCACTTGGGCAAGCTCGCCGACCAATTCGGCCCAGGCCGGCAAGCCGGCCTTGTCGTCGCGTGCCGCGCCGAATAGCGCCTCGGCGTAGGGCCTGGCAACAGTGGAAAGTTCAGCCATGGCGTTCCCGGATTAAAGCTGCGCCTTGAGCTGGGTCAGCAGCTCGGCGTGGGCGCGGGCGTCTACCTCGCGCTTGAGGATCTGTTCAGCACCCTTGACAGCCAACGCGGCGACTTCGTCGCGCAGCAGGTCGCGGGCACGCTGCACTTCCTGCGCGGCATCTTGCGCCGCCTGGGCAACGATGCGGGCGCGTTCGGCTTCAGCTTCGCGGCGAGCCTGCTCGATCAGCGAGGCGGCCTGTTTCTCGGCCTCGATGATGCGGGCGTGGTTCTCGGATTTTGCAGAAGCCTCGATCAGACTGACGCGCGCTTGGGCTTGGGCCAGATCGGCCTTGCCCTTCTCGGCGGCGGCAAGGCCGTCGGCGATTTTTTGGCGGCGCTCGTCCATCGCCTTCGTCAGGGGCGGCCACACGAATTTCATCGTGAACCACGCCAGAACGAAGAACACGAGCATCTGGAAAAAGATCGTCGCGTTCAGATTCACGGTCGTTCCTTTAACACCTTACGGCCCCGGACGCAGGATGGCGTCGCGGAGCACTCGATACTTGGCCGGCATGCAGCAGAAATCGCTACTGCCGCCGGCGTCAAGCCCGCCATTGCGCCGGCGGGCGTTGCCATGAACCGTCGGCTTAGCCTACGAACGGGTTGGCGAAGGCGAACAGCATGGCGATACCAACACCAATCAGGAACGCCGCGTCGATCAGGCCAGCCAGCAGGAACATCTTGGTTTGCAGCGCATTCATCAGTTCAGGCTGACGAGCCGAAGCTTCCAGGTACTTGCCGCCCATCAATGCGATGCCGATGCAAGCGCCGATAGCGCCCAGACCGATGATAAGACCGCAAGCGAGAGCAACGAAAGCGACGTTGGTCATGACAACTCCTTGGTTAGAAATCTGAAGTCAAAAATTAAGAAAACGGAACTGCTAGGAATGCAAGAAACTCTTGCGCCCCGGGCGCGGGCAACGAGCCCGCGCCGGGAATGGGGTCAGTGCCCTTCGTGTGCCTGGCCGATATACACCAGCGTCAGCATCATGAAGATAAAGGCCTGCAACAACACGATCAGGATATGGAAGATTGCCCACACCGAACCCGCCAACACGTGGCCGATACCCAAGCCCACGCTGGCAGCGTTCAGGCCCGTCCAGGCACCGCCCAGCAAGGCGATGAGCATGAACACGAGTTCGCCGGCGAACATGTTGCCGAACAACCGCATGCCCAGCGACACCGACTTGGCGGCGTATTCGATCAGGTTGAGCAACAGGTTGGCCGGAGCCAGCACCACCGCACCGATGCCATGGGCATGGAAAGGCGCAGTGAACAATTCTTTCAAGAACCCGCCCGGATGCTTGATCTTCATGCCGTAGTACAGCATGAGCAGCAGCACGCCCAGCGACATGCCCATGGGCACGTTGAGGTCGGCGGTGGGCAGGATACGGTGGTAATAGAGCGGATCGCCATGCTCATCGCCCAGGCCGGTCCAGCGCCAGATGGAAGGCATCAGGTCGACCGGGATGAGGTCGAGCGCGTTCATCAGGATGATCCAGAGGAACACAGTCAGGGCCAACGGCGCCACGAACAGGCGGCTCTTGGCATTGGTGACGATGCCCTTGGCCTGTTCGTCGACCATATCCACGACCATCTCGACGAAAGCCTGGAAACGACCCGGCACACCGGCGGTGGCGCGACGCGCGGCCGCCCACAGGAACACGATGACGATCAGGCCCGTCAGAGCCGACCAGAACACGGAGTCATAGTTGATGACGTCGAACTGGGCGATGACGGACTGCTTTTCGCCTATGTTGTTCAGATGCACCAGGTGATGCTGAATGTACGCGGACTGAGGCGATACGTCGCTGGCAGCAGCCATTTGAACCCTACCCTGTTTGCTGAGTGAACGACCCTTGCGAGCCGGCCGTTTGCACGATTTTTAAGCAGCTATGACAACTTGCGGAACATCAACAGCAAGAGATACCCCTTCAGCGTGAAGATCAGCCCAAGCAGCACCGCCGGCCATACCAGCCAATCCTGTGCCACACGCGACAGCAGCCACAACAGCAACGCCGTCATGAGCAACTTGACCATCTCGCCGAGGAAAAAAGTAACGGGACTGGCCCGACCGGACTTGAGCACGTTGATGAGCAGACGCAATGCAAACAACGCATTAGGCACGAAATACGCACCCGCCCCCGCCAACGCCGACAAACCGGCCGCCGTACCCGCAATGATCCCTGCAATCGATGCCGCCGCGAGCCCCATGGCACCCTGAGCCGCCAATACCCACAAGAGCCCTCGACAAGCTTGAGCATCGAGTGCCGCGCGATCGGCATCGGTAAGCACCGGGTTCTCTTCCACCAGGCTTTGCATCAGGCTTCCCCGCTCTTGCGGCTACACATGCGCGACAGGTTTGCCACGTGTTTTTATCCCGCAAGCGTCAAACCCGTAGAGTATAGCGTGTTTCTTTTTCACCGAGCAAATGAAGAGCCGGGCACGCATGAGATGCGCAGCCGCCGCCCGGGGGTCGGACGGGCCTGGCTCGGTGCGGCCGCGCCCGACCGGGCGCAGCCGGGGCGAAAGCACATCAGTCTTCTTTGACCGGGGGCGGAGCCCACTGGCCGTCGAGGGCGATGTCTTTGGGCCAGTACAACCGCATGTTGAGCATGAAGTTGCCCTGGCCGGGGGCCGGCAGCCAATTCGACGACTTGCGCGGCCCGGGGTCGTCGCGCTGGATGTAGATGTCGAGTGAGCCGTCGGCGTTGTACTGCAGGGGATCGGTACTGCGCAGCGCGTAGCGGCCCTGGCGATTGGGGGCCAGGCCTTGTTCGGCGTTATACAGAATCAGCGACCACGACGCATTGACCGGCGGCAACTGTCCCTTATCGAAATGCAGAACGTAATCTTCGTCGCTGCTCAGCAATTCGCCGTCTTCATCCACCGTGGTGACCGGGTACAACGCATCGTGCGGCGTCGTGGCGCCCAGCCCGGCATATGCCACTGATGCGCGGCGAGCGTAGTCGGTGCCGTACGACCCGATGCCATGAAGCACAGTGTTCCATCCGTTCATGGTCGTACCCAGCCGGGCCGCCCCGTCGGCAATGCGCCGGCCCGCCACCGGACGCGCATCGGCGAGCGCCTGCTGCACGACGGGATCGAGATTGCCATATACAAACGGCTGCGGGCCTGCCAGCCCGATGCGGCGCAGGCGCGACAGGATGGCGTTGTCATGGGCGTGAGGCGGATTGGCCTGCAGCAGTTCGGAAAATACGGTGAAAAAGGTCGCCGGATCCATGGCCGCGACCTGCTGGCCTGGCGACCCCTGCGTATCCCAGGTGACGGACGAGGCGGGCGGCACCGGCATGGGCGTGTACCGGCTGGGCCCGGCGCCGACCGGGCTGTAGCCGGGACTGGACGGGCTTTGAGGCCAGACGGCGGGCTTGGCCGCGCCCGGGCGCTGCGGCGCCGCAACCGGCGGCGGCGCAACGGCCATGGGACTGGCGGTCATGCCGGCCTGGAACTGGTTCACCGCGCCATAATCTTGCGGCCCACCGGTCTGGATGCGGGCGATCAGCCACCCCATATTGGTGGGGCTGCGCACGACCTCAACCCCTGCCGGGGCTACGCCATGCCAATGCGGGCCCACGATCGCGAAGGTCTGCTCGCCGTTGCCGGTGGTGCGCGACCCGCGCGAGTCGAATTCGTCGGTCCACATGTCCAGCAACGACAATGCGTAGTAGCGGCCGCCGGAGTCCGGCACCCGCACAATCAGCGGCTGCCGCGAAACGTCGTACCAGAGGCTGGAATACAGCATGTCCGTACTGGGCCACGCGACATCGGTGGCGCCCGGATCCGGGAACACCGTGCGGTGGCCGAACTGGTTCATGGGCGCCTTGCCGGCCAGCGCGCTCTGCACCTGCGTGGCGCTGCGGCGGGTGGCTTCCATCAGTACCAGGGGATAGGCGTACAGGTACGCATCGACCGCGGTGTCGCGCAACTCGTCGGCGCTCAGCGCGACGGCCGGTGCGGACGCGGGGGCGGCCACCGGCGTTTCGGATACCAGGCGCAGGGTATGCTGAGGCGCCTGGGCCGCGGCGGCCCAGGCAAAGCACGCGCTGAGCGCACCGGCCAGGACGGCCTGGCGCCAATGGCGAGCGGGTTCAGATGGACGACGATGCATGAAGGGCTCCTTGGTTTGTATTGGCAATCGAGCCGGCCGCCTCGTCCGGGGACAAGGCGAGCCTCTTTCAACATAACGCCGTTACAGAATAGGCGCGGATGTTGCAACAAGGTGCCATGCAAAAGTTACAGCCCGCAACCGCCTGGAACCTCCGGACTTGCCATGGGCCGCCGCCAGGCCTCGTCCCGGCGCCTTACTTGTGTTGAAACACCGGCGGGCGCTTTTCCATGAAAGCGGCCATGCCCTCTTTCTGGTCGGATGTGGAAAACAATGAGTGGAAAAGACGGCGCTCGAACAGCAGCCCTTCGTTGAGGGGCGATTCATAGGCACGGTTGACGCATTCTTTCGCGATCATGACCGATGGCAATGACATCGAAGCAATGACGGTGGCCGCTTCGATGGCCTCGTCCAAGAGCTTGTCGGCCGGCACCACACGTGACACGAGACCGGCGCGTTCGGCCTCTTCGGCGCCCATCATGCGCGCCGTCAGCACCATGTCCATGGCCTTGGCCTTGCCGACCGCGCGCGGCAGGCGCTGCGTGCCCCCAGCGCCCGGGATGACACCCAGCTTGATCTCGGGCTGGCCGAACTTGGCCGAATCGGCGGCGATGATGATGTCGCACATCATGGCGAGTTCGCAACCGCCGCCCAGCGCGTAGCCCGACACGGCGGCAATCACCGGCTTGCGAACGCGCTTCAGGGTTTCCCAATTACGCGAAATGTACTCGTTGCCGTAGACATCCATGTACGACCAGTCTTTCATGGCGCCGATGTCGGCACCGGCGGCGAAGGCCTTTTCGCTGCCGGTGATAACCACGGCGCCAATGTTGTCGTCGGCTTCGAACGCCAGCAACGCAGCGCCCAGCTCATCCATGAGCTGATCGTTGAGCGCGTTGAGCGCCTTGGGTCGATTCAGCGTCAACAACCCCACCCGGCCACGGGTCTCGACCAGTACAAACGATGCACTCATGGAAGTCTCCTGGAAAATTGCGTTTGGGACAGTAAGATACCGCAATGGACAAACCCGTAATTTACCGCCTAGAACCCTACGACCCCGCCGGGCATCGATTCCGCGTCACCATGACGGTAGCCGAGCCGGACCCGGGCGGCCAACGGCTGTCATTGCCGGCCTGGATTCCCGGCAGCTACCTGATCCGCGATTTTTCACGACAGATCGAGACCGTGCACGCCCGCGCGGGCGGCCGCGCGGTTGCGCTTTCGAAGATTGACAACCATACCTGGCAGGCCGCGCCCAGCGTCGGCCCACTGCAGATCGAATACACCGTCTACGCCTGGGACCTTTCCGTGCGTGGCGCGCACCTGGATGAAACGCACGGCTTTTTCAATGGAACCAGCGTGTTCCTGCGCGCTGAGGGCCTGGACGAAGCGCCTTGCCTCCTGGAGCTCGTCCCCCCCCGCGGCATCGCGGGCTGGAAGGTCTACACCAGTCTGCCCGAGGCGCGCGGGCACGCGGGCGCCGCACGCCGGAACGGCTTTGGCCGCTACCTGGCGCCGGACTACGACGCCCTGGTCGACCACCCGGTCGAAATGGGCACGCCCCAGGTCGCACGCTTCAGCGCCCACGGCGCCGAGCATGAACTGGTCTTCACCGGTGTGGCGCCCCGGCTTGACCTCGCGCGCATTGCCGCTGACGCGCAGCGCATCTGCGAAGCCCAGATCGCCTTTTTCGAGCCTCGGTCCAAGCGCGCGCCGTTCCTGGACAGCAGCGACCGCTACGTATTCATGACCATGGTGGTGGGCGATGGCTACGGTGGCCTCGAGCACCGCGCCAGCACTGCGCTGATGGCCTCTCGCAAAGACCTGCCGGTGCAGGGCCAGCAGGGCCAGGGCGATGGTTACCGCAGTTTCCTGGGCCTGCTCAGCCATGAGTACTTCCACACCTGGAATGTCAAGCGCATCAAGCCGGCCGCCTTCGTGCCCTATCGGCTGCAGCAGCCTGCCCTGACGCGGCTGCTCTGGGTGTTTGAAGGCTTCACGTCGTACTACGACGACCTGATGCTGCTGCGTTCGGGCACGATAGGCCTGACGGAATACCTCCGACTGCTGGCCAAGACCATCACCAACGTGGCGCGCACGCCGGGCCGCCGCAAACAGTCGGTGGCCGAAAGTTCTTTCGACGCCTGGACCCGCTACTACAAACAGGACGAGAACTCTCCCAACGCCCTGGTCAGCTATTACACCAAGGGCGCCCTGGTGGCGTTGGGCCTGGACTTGACGATCCGGCGTGAAAGCGGCGGCGCGGCTTCGCTGGACGACGTCATGCGCCTGCTGTGGCAACGCTATGGCCGCGACTTTTATCGCGGCAATCCCCATGGCGTACCCGAAGACGCGCTGCCTGCACTGGTGCGCGAGGCCACGGGCGTGGATGTGCGCCGCTTCGTGGCACGTTACGCCTACGGCACGGCCGACGTGCCGCTGGGCGAGTTGCTGGCTCCGCACGGAATCGGCCTGCAGTGGAAGCCCACCGTCAACATCCCCTCGCTGGATGTGCGTACCCGCCGGCAAGGCGACGCGCTCGCCCTCGCCACCGTGCTCGAGGGGGGAGCGGCCCATAAGGGCGGCCTGGCGGCCGGAGACGTCGTGGTAGCGCTGGACGGCCTGAAAGTGGAAGCCCCCTCCGGACTGGAACAGCTGCTGGCGCAGTACCGACCGGGCGACCGTGTCACGGTTCACGTGTTCCGCCGTGATGAACTGCGTGCCTTCACTGTGCGCCTGGCGCCGCCAGCGGCGCTGGACTGCGTGCTTTCCGCCCGCTGACGGTCTGCCAGGCAGCTGCCGGCAGGCCTACTGGCCGTCGCGCTCACGGCGCCGCTGAATGGCCTTGGCCGCTACGACGCCATCGGCCATGGAAGTCACCACGCAGGGGTGCATGCGATTGGCCACTTCGCCAATAGCGTATACGCCAGGGGTGCTGGTTTCCGCCGTGGCCGGGTCAGTGCAGATATAGCCCTTCGCATCGCGCTGCAGCGACAGGCCGTCTGCAAATGCCGCCTGGGGCTCCCAGCCATAGAACACCAGAATGAGGTCATAGGCGTGCCCATTGACCGTGCGTCTCGATGGATCGACCTGGTAAGGGCCCACCTGCACGCCATCTTCGCCGGCGCGCGCGACCCACTGCTGCTGCGCGCGGACGCTTCTCGCATACAGGTGCACGCAGCGCGCCCCACGATTGCGCACATAGACGAAATTCTCGAACGCGTTGTCGCCGCCACCCAGCACGGCTACGGACAGCCCGGTGTAATCATGCGACATGATGGCGGATCCCGGTCCGACCAGCACGCCGGGCCAGGTGGCGCCCGCGGGATGCTCGGGCAAGCCGCGCGCGCGTACGCCCGAAGCGATGACCAGGGTACGCCCCGCAACGATGGAGGCACGGCCGTGCGTCTGCAGATCGACCCGAAAGCCGTCCGCGTCACGATGCACCCCTTGCGCAACCGTGTGCGCCCTCGTGGTCACGCCGGCGGCCTGCACGCTGGCTGCGATGTTGGCAGCCACCTGCTGGCCCGTCACGCCAGGCAACACGGCGATCCAGTCGTCAGTGAACGGGTTGTCGTGGCTCAGCCCGCCGGCCTGCGCGGCGGCGTCGACCAGCAACGGCGCCAGGCCGAGCCGTGCGAGCCAGATGGCGCACGAGGCGCCTGCCGGACCTCCGCCCACGATAACTGCATCGAATTGCTGCATGATTCCTGTCTTCCGTAACGCAATGCGCCGCGCCGCATGGGCACGGCGGCCAACCCGGATTGTAGCGAGGGGTGCCGGCCGCCTTACAATTCCGGTTCTCTCATTTAGGTATTCATCATGCCTACACGCCGCATCATCCTGTCCGGGCTGGCACTGGACGCCCGCATCGGCATTCTCGAACACGAACGTCGGGCGACCCAGCCGCTGCACATCGATGCCGAGTTCGACGTCGATGTCACGCGCAGCGTCGATGACCACGACATCCATAGCGTGCTCGACTACCGCCGATTGCGTGAAGCCATTGTCGAAGAATGTACGCAGGCGCACGTCAACCTGATCGAAACGCTCAGCGAGCGAGTGGCTGCACGCCTGCTGCGGGACTTTACCGAAGTGCGCGCCCTGCGGCTGCGCATCAGCAAACCCATGGCGTTCTCCGACTGCGCCGCCGTGGGCGTTGAAATCCAGCTGACTCGTTAGGCACACTGTTATGCAAGACCAGATCGACACCCCCCTCTCGATGCGCACCCCCGCATCGGAAAAAGCCCGTCGCGAGGGCAACAAGCTGAGCAAGCGCCTGGCGCGCGAAACCACCCGGGCGATTTCCGACTACAACATGATCGAGGCCGGCGACCGGGTGATGGTGTGCCTGTCCGGCGGCAAAGACTCTTACGGGTTGCTCGATATTCTGCTCGGCCTGCGTCAGCGCGCGCCTTTTCCGTTCGATATCGTGGCGGTCAATCTCGATCAGAAGCAGCCTGGCTTTCCGCCCGACATCCTGCCCAACTATCTGAGTTCCCTGGGTGTGCCGTTTCACATCGAAACGCAGGACACGTATTCGATCGTGACGCGCGTGATCCCCGAGGGCAAGACCATGTGTTCGCTGTGCTCGAGGCTGCGGCGAGGTATTCTGTACCGGGTGGCCAGCGAACTCGGCGCCACGAAAATTGCGTTGGGGCACCACCGCGACGATATTCTCGCCACCTTTTTCCTGAACCTGTTTTACGGGGGCAAAGCCAAGGCCATGCCTCCCAAACTGGTTTCGGACGACGGCCGTCACACGGTGATCCGACCCCTGGCCTACGTTCCTGAAAGCGATCTCGTCGCGTACGCCAAGCTGAAGCAGTTTCCGATCATTCCCTGCAATCTGTGCGGGTCGCAAGAAAACCTGAAGCGTCAGGAAGTCGCGCGCATGATCCGGGACTGGGACCGGCAGCACCCGGGGCGGTCGTGGAATGTGTTCAACGCCTTGTCGCGCGTCGTGCCATCGCACCTGATGGACCGCGAGCTGTTCGATTTCGCAGGCCTGAAACCCAGCGGCGTTCCAGATGCCGATGGCGATACGGCCTTCGATACGATGGACCTCATCGAATCGCCGGCGCCGCAAGGCGACCGTTCCGGCTGCGGGGACAACGAACCCCCCCTCGCGGAACAGAAAGTGGTTTTCGCGCGCCTGTAGGCAGCCGCTAGGCGTTGAGCACTCGTACGGGCGTTCCGGCCATCCACGCCTGCACGGCTTCGAGCGCGTTGCGGTAGAAGGCCGTGAAATTTTCGGGGCTGACGTAGCCCAGGTGCGGGGTCAGCACGACGTTGTCCAGCGCCCGCAGCGTGTCGGTGGGCGGCAGCGGTTCTTCGTCGAAGACGTCGAGTCCAGCTCCGGCCAGCCGGCCCTTGCGCAGCGCGTCGAGCAGGGCGTCGTGATCGATCAGCCCGGCGCGTGAAGTATTCACCAGGAACGCCGAGGGCTTCATGGCCGCCAGCGCGGCCGCATCGATCACATGGCGCGTGCTTTCGCTGAGAATCAGATGCACGCTCACTACGTCGGCGTTGGCAAAAAGTTCGTGCTTGGTCACGAATTCCACGCCCGCCGACTGCGCACGTTCAGCGGTGAGGTTAGGGCTCCAGGCCTGCACCCGCATGCCAAAGGCCTTGCCCACCTGGGCGACCGCCGTACCCAGCTTGCCCAGGCCGACCACGCCCAGGCACTTGCCGGCCAGGGGGCGCGGCATGCCCGTCTGCCACAGTCCGCGCCGCATATTGGCATCCTCGACCGTCAGGTTCTTGAACAGGGCCAGGATGTGAGCCCAGGCAAGCTCGGCGGTGGCGGTATTGGCGTCGGCGCTGCCGGGCGCACCGCAAACGACTACGCCTCGGCGCTGGCAGGCGTCCATGTCGATCGCGAGGTTACGCATGCCGGTGGTGACCAGCAGGCGCAATTGCGGCAAGGCCTCGACCAGCTCGGCCGGGAATGGCGTACGCTCGCGCATGGCCACGATGACGTCGAAGGGTTGCAGTACCTGGGCCCGCTCGCTTTCGGGCAGGTAATCGCGGATCGACTGCACCTGGACCCGCGCGCCCAGCGTGTCCCAGTCGGCGTAACGCTGGGCCACGCCGTGGTAATCGTCGAGCAACGCAACCTTGATGACATCGTTATTCACGGTCAGGCTCCGGTCATTGGCCCAGCCGGGCCTGGATCATCTCGAGCGGCGCCGCTCCGTTGAGGCGGCTGCCATCCTGGAAAAAAATGGCGGGCGTCCCGCGCACCATCAGTTGTTGCCCCAGGGCGAGCACCTGCTGGACCGGGGTTTCACATTCGGCCGTGGGCGGCGTCTTGCCGCGCAGCATCCAGTCCTGCCAGACCCGCGCGGGGTTCGAAGCGCACCAGATGTTGCGCGACTTGGTCGTTGAATCGGGTGACAGTACCGGGTACAGGAAGGTGTATATGGTGAGATTGTCGACGCCTTCCAGTGTCTTGTGCAGTTGCTTGCAATAGCCGCAATTGGGGTCTTCGAAGATGGCCATCTTGCGCGACCCGTCGCCACGCACCTGTTTCACGGCCAAGTCGAGTGGCAGGTCGTCAAAAGCCACGGCACCGAGCTTTTCCTGTCGCTCGCGGGTGACGTCGCGGCGCGTCACGGCATCGATGAGCGGGCCTTCCATGACCCAGGTGACTTTCTCGTCGGTGTAGACCAGCTCGGTTCCCAGCTGCACTTCGAAAATGCCGTAAGGCGTGCGATGCACCGCCGTGACGTCGAGTTCGGAAAAGCGTTGCTTGAACCGATCCTTGACCGCCTGCGCCTCGGCATCCGCACCGCCCGTCCCGGCTTTGGCGGTGGCGCCTTGGACAGCATTGGCCTTGCCGGCGGCCGGGCCGGCGGATTCGGACGCCGGCTGCGCGTATGCGCCGGCGGCCACGAATAGGCCGGCCGCGCACAGCGCCCGGGACAGGAATGCAAAAATTCGGGAATTCATGTGTGCTCCTGGGGCGCTCAGTTTCGAGAGGCCCCGTTGATCAAGTGGCGCTTCAGGAAAGGCGAAGCGTCGACCCACTGCATACCGGCGTTACGCAGCCAGGCCAGGGGGGCGATTCGGGTGCCGAACAGGCGGTACAGTCCGTCGGTGGCAAGGCGCATGGCGAAAACGGATTCTGCGCGGGCGCGCTGGTAACGCCGCAGCACCCGCGGGTCGCCCGCCGAGCGATAAGGCTCACGTTCGGCCACCACGCGCGCCAATGCCTCGACATCGCCCAACCCCAGGTTCAAACCCTGCCCGGCCAGCGGGTGCACGCGATGCGCGGCGTCGCCCGCCAGGGCAATGCCAGGCCCCGTCATGTTCGCCTGATCCAGGGTCAGCGGAAATCCATGCACCTTGCTGCGCACCCGCAAGCTGCCCAGGCGCCCTTGCGACGCCTGGGCCAGCAGCGGTTCCAGATGCGCGGCCTGTGCGTCGGGGCCCAGCGACTGCAACGCAGCGGCCTGCGGGTTGCGCATGGACCAGACCATCGACACCTGTGGTCCGGCGGATGTATCGGGCAGCGGCAGCAATGCCAGCACGCCGTCGTCCCGGAACCACTGGAACGCCGTGCCGTGGTGCGGCCGCTCGGCATCGAGATGGGCCACCAGTCCGGTTTCTTCGTAGGGAACCGACGTGTGAGGGATACCCGCCGCGGCGCGCAGCGGCGATGCTGCGCCATCGGCGCCCACGAAAAGGTCGGCCCGCAGCCAAGTGCCCGAACTGGTTTCTACCGCGCCATCGCGATAGCCGACACAACGTTCGTTCAGCCAGGGAATGCCGAACATGCGCACTGCCTGGATAAGCACGCGCTCGATCTCGCCCGATTCGACGATCCAGGCAAGCTGCGGTTGGGCCGCCTGCCAGGCCGTGAGGTCGACCCGGCCGTCGGCGTCGCCATGGATTTCCATGGCCTGCACCGGCGTGATGCGAGCGGACGGCAGGGCATCCCAGATGCCCAGTTCGGCAAGAAACCGCTGGCTGGCCGGCGAAATGGCGTAAACGCGCGGATGGTAGGCATCGGGGTCGGCCGGCGGCACGGCGGCGGCGGGGGCCAGCAGCGCCACGCGCTGGCCTTTGCGCGCCAGGGCCAGCACGCTGGCCAGGCCGATGATGCCGGCGCCGCAGACAACGATGTCGTGACTCATCGTGCGCTCGGCTCCCCGGCCTGCTTGGGCCACAGCACCCACATCTGGCCGCGCTGCTTCATGCGCCCCGCCAAAGCCCCGGCATCATCGCCAAAGCCCCAGTAGAAATCGGCGCGGGCCGGGCCGCGGATGGCGGTGCCCGTGTCCTGGGCGAAGGTCAGGCGCTGCAGCGGCCGGTCGGAAGCCGGCCAGGTAGTGCTCAGGTACACCGGCGCGCCCAGCGGCACGAAGGCGGTATCCACGGCGATGGAACGGCGGGGCGACAGCGGAATGCCGTACGCGCCCTTGGGGCCCAGTTCGGGATCGGTTACCGCTTCTTCGCGGAAGAACACCACGGCGGGGTTGGCATTCAGCATCTCCGGAACCCGTTGCGGATTGCGTTGCGCCCAGGCCCGGATGTTCTGCATGGACGCCTGGTCGGCACGCAGTTCGCCCTGCGCGATCAACCAGCGCCCGATCGAAGCGTACGGCTGGCCGTTGTGGTCGGCGTACGCCAGGCGTATGGTCGTGCCGGCATCGGGTCCGTCGGTCAGCAGCACACGACCCGACCCCTGCACTTGCAGAAAGAAGTTGTCGACCGGGTCGTCGATCCAGACGATGGCAGGCAGCCGCCGGCTGGAAGATTCGATGGCCGCACGGGTGTCGTAGGGCACCACTCGCCTGCCCACCAGCTTGCCGCGCACCCGCTTGCCGGCCAATTCCGGGTACACCGCGCCCAGGTCGATGGTGAGCAGGTCGTCGGGTACGGCATACAAGGGCCACTGATACGGACCGCCCTGCCGGCGCGAACCTCGTACCAGGGGTTCGTAGTAGCCGGTAACCGTGTTTGACGCCGGCCGATCATCGGCGCCGTTCAGGCGCCAGGGCTGCAGATGCGTTTGCAGGAACTGCCGCACGGCCGCGGAATCGGTGGGGGCGGTGGCAGCGTCGGCGGCGGCCGCGCAGACCGGCTGCCATTCACGCGGCGTGGCACGCGCCGGCGCGGCAAGGTTGCCGCTGGTAGGCCGCATCAGGCCTTTGCAGTTGCGAATGAACAGCGGCCAGAACTGCGCCAGGTCGTCAGCCGACCATCCCGGCAGCTCGGCCCAGCTGGCCCGCTGAAAGCGCCCGCCCAGCGTACGGGCCGGAGTATCGGGCAGCGACGACAAACTCGGCACCACCAACGGCCCGGTCATCGAGGGCGCCCCCGCGCCAGGCTGGGCCTGCGGCCGTGCCTGCCCGGGCTCGGGCGGCACTTGGGTCAGGCTGCATGCCGCCAATAGCGGCGGCAGGCACAACAGTCTGAGAAATCGCGTCATGGGCAGATACGGAAAAAGGCTGGCGTGCCCGGCATCAGTGCAAGGTGCGGGGCATGGCCAGCAAGAATTCGGGGATGGGCACTTCAAACGGAATACCGTTCTCGCCCACGCAATGGTAGGTGCCGCGCATCGTGCCCACCGGCGTGCTCAGCGGACAGCCGCTGGTGTACTCGAAGGTTTCACCGGGCGCCAGCAAGGGCTGCTGGCCCACGACGCCCAGGCCGCGCACCTCTTGTACGCGTTGTTCGCCGTCGGTGATTATCCAGTGGCGGCTGATGACTTGTGCGGGATGCTCGCCAGTATTGGTGATGCGCACGGTATAGGCGAACACATACTGCTGTTCGGCGGGGTCGGATTGCTCGGGCACGAAAACGGGAGCAACGGTGACGGTCAGGTCGTAGGGTTTCACGGGCCTTTCCCGGTGTTGGCGCTGGGCGGTTGGGCGGCTTGCCGACAGCAGGTAGGAACCAGGCCGGCAGCATTCAGGTACGGCAAACTACAATAATGGCACATTATGCCCGCGGAAACCCCGATCATCATGCCCACAGCGTCTCCGGTCGCCACTCGAATCGCCCCCAGTATTCTGTCTGCAGACTTCGCCCGGCTGGGCGAAGAAGTGCGCAATGTCGTCGCCGCCGGCGCCGACTGGATCCACTTCGACGTCATGGACAACCATTATGTTCCCAACCTGACGATCGGACCCATGGTCTGCGCCGCGATTCGCCCGCACGTCAAGGTGCCCATCGACGTGCACCTGATGGTCGAGCCGGTCGATGAACTCATACCTCAGTTTGCCAAGGCCGGCGCCAACATCATCACGTTTCACCCCGAGGCGTCGCGGCACGTGCATCGCACGCTTTCCCTCATCCGCGACCATGGCTGCAAAGCCGGTCTGGTGTTCAACCCGGCGTCTCCCCTCGAAGCCATGGACCACGTGATGAACCTGCTCGACGTGGTGCTGCTCATGTCGGTCAACCCTGGCTTCGGCGGCCAGAGCTTCATTCCGACCACGCTGCACAAGTTGCGCGATGCCCGCACGCGCATCGACCGCTGGATGCAGGCAGGCGGCCAGCCCATCCTGCTCGAGGTCGACGGCGGGGTCAAGATCGACAACATCGCCCAGATCCGCGCCGCGGGCGCCGACACCTTCGTGGCCGGGTCCGCCATCTTCGGACAGCCTGACTACGCCGCTGTCATCCAGGCCTTGCGCGGCGAAATCGCCAAAGCTGGCACCCTATCCGCCTGAGGCAACCATGACCACTTTTCAAGCAGTGCTGCTGGATCTGGATGGCACCCTGCTCGATTCGGTACCCGACCTGGCCCACGCGGCCAACGCCATGCGTATCGAACTCGGCATGTCAGCGCTGCGCGAAGACGTCATTGCCACGTTCGTGGGCAAGGGCGTCGACAACCTGGTGCGACGCGCCCTTGCCGGCTCGCTGCAGGACGCCGACCCCGAACCGGCATTGTTTGCCCGGGCGCGCGCGTCCTTTTTCCGCCACTACCATCTGGTCAATGGCGACAAGGCGGCCGTTTTCGATGGCGTGATCGAGGGCCTGAAGGCCATGCGCGACCAGGGCCTGAAGCTTGCGGTCGTGACCAACAAGCCCACCGAATTCACGCTGCCGCTTTTGCAGCGCACCGGCCTGGCCGGCTTCTTCGAAGAAGTCGTCTGCGGCGACACCTGCGAGCAGCGCAAGCCCGACCCCGACCAGATGCTGTACGCCTGCGAGCGGCTGGGCGTGCGCCCGCCCGGGCAGTGGCCATCGGTGACTCGATCAACGACGCGCTCGCGGGCCGTGCCGCGGGTCTGCAGGTGCTGGCCGTACCGTACGGCTACAACGAGGGCCAGGATGTGCACAGCCTGGATGTCGATGGTATAGTTGCCAGCATTGTCGAAGCCGCCCAGTGGATAGCCCTCTGGAACGCTGACCGCAGTCAGGGCAGTCCGGGGGCCTTCCCGGTCTCACCCGTGTAGCGGCGCGGCCAACCCGCAGCTTCAACTACCTGAACCACATCGTCACATGACCGCTCATCCGTCGACTTCCCTGCGCAACGCCTCGTGGCGTTGGTGGCGCTTGTCTTCCGGGTGGCGATGATTCCCTTCCCGGCCCTGGACGCGTCTGCCGCCTAGTGCCGAAGCTGTACAACACAGCGCCAAAGCCCGGAACCTCACCAGACCGGGCTTTTTTGTTGCGCGCCCGGCCCGTAGATTCAGAAAACTGCGAGACCTTCATGACCGAAATCGAATTCAAAGCGCTGGCCGCACAGGGATACAACCGCATTCCGCTGGTGGCCGAAACCTATGCCGACCTGGATACGCCGCTGGCCATCTATCTGAAACTGGCCCACAGCGGATCGCAAGGCGGCCGCATGAGCTGCCTGATGGAATCGGTCGTGGGGGGCGAACGTTTCGGGCGCTATTCCTTCATCGGCCTGCCGGCCCGGACGGTGATCCGCGCCGATGGCACCACCACCGAGGTCTTGCGCGACGGAGAAGTCGTCGAAACACACCAGGGCGACCCCCTGGCCTTCATCGAGCAGTACCAGGGGCGCTTCAAGGTCGCCCTGCGCCCCGGCATGCCGCGGTTCTGCGGCGGCCTGGCGGGCTACTTCGGCTATGACACCGTACGCCACATCGAGCCGCGCCTGGGACCGGCGGTCAAGCCCTATCCGGCCGGCATGGACGGCGGCACCCCCGACATCATGCTGATGCACGTCGACGAACTGGTCATCGTCGACAACCTGGCAGGCCGCACCTACCTGATGGTGTACGCAGACCCCGCCCAGCCCGAAGCCTACAGCCGCGCACAGCAGCGGCTGCTCGACCTGAGGGCACGCCTGCGACGCCCGGTGGAAATTCCGTACAGCCATGCCAGCATGCAGACTGAAGAGCGGCGCGATTTCGACAAGGCCGACTATCTCGCGGCGGTGCGCCGCGCCAAGGAATACATCGCCGCCGGAGACCTGATGCAGGTCCAGGTGGGGCAAGTCATCGCCAAGCCGTTCCGCGATGCGCCGCTGTCGCTCTACCGTGCACTGCGTTCACTGAACCCGTCGCCCTACATGTACTTCTGGAACTTCGGCGATTTCCAGGTGGTGGGTTCCTCGCCCGAGATCCTGGTTCGCCAGGAACAGATAAAGGAAGAGGGCCCCGCGAAGTCGCAGATCACCATCCGCCCGCTGGCTGGCACCCGCAAGCGCGGCTCGACGCCCGAGCAAGACCTCGCCCTGGCCGAAGAGCTGCGCGCCGACCCGAAAGAAATCGCGGAACACGTCATGCTGATAGACCTGGCACGAAACGACGTCGGCCGCGTGGCCGAGGTAGGCTCGGTCAAACTGACGGACACCATGACGATCGAGCGTTACTCGCACGTGATGCACCTGGTGTCCAACGTCACCGGCACCCTGAACGCCAACATGAGCAGCATGGACGTGCTGCGTGCCGCCTTCCCCGCCGGCACCCTGACCGGTGCCCCAAAGGTGCGCGCCATGGAAATCATCGACGAGCTCGAGCCGGTACGACGCGGCATCTACGGCGGCGCCGCCGGGTACCTGAGCTATGGCGGCGAAATGGACGTCGCCATCGCCATACGCACTGGCGTGATCAAGAACGGCATGCTTTATGTGCAAGCGGCTGCCGGGATCGTGGCGGATTCAGACCCCGAACTCGAGTGGGCCGAGACCGAAGCCAAGGCCCGCGCCGTGCTGCGCGCCGCCGAACAGGTGCAGCACGGGCTGGACGAGCCCATCTGACCCCCCGGCCGCGCGCAACCACTGCCCCCAGACGCCAGGGCCGGGGGCAGTTGCCCGGTCAGGATTTCAATGCGCCCAGGACTTCGTCCAGCATCTGCTTGGCATCCCCAAACAGCATGCGGTTGTTCTCTTTATAGAACAGCGGGTTGTCCACGCCGGCGTAGCCCGACGCCATGGATCGCTTCATCACGATTGAATTTCGCGCCCGCCAGACTTCCAGTACGGGCATGCCCGCAATGGGGCTGCCCGGATCTTCCTGCGCTGCCGGATTGACGATGTCGTTTGCGCCGATCACGATGGCCACGTCAGTGTCGGGGAAGTCATCATTGATTTCGTCCATTTCCATCACGATGTCGTACGGCACCTTGGCTTCTGCCAGCAACACGTTCATGTGGCCTGGCATGCGCCCCGCCACGGGATGAATGGCGAACCGCACATCCACCCCTTTGTCGCGCAAGGTACGCGTGATTTCGTTCACCGTGTGCTGCGCCTGGGCGACCGCCATGCCATAACCCGGCACAATGACCACGCTCTTGGCATCGCGCAGCAGTTCGGCCGTCTCGGGAGCGCTGATGGGCGTGACCTCGCCCTGCGGCGCGCCCGCGTCGCCCTTCTTGGCCGGGGCCCCGCCGCCAAACCCACCGGCGATCACGCTGAGAAAGTTGCGGTTCATGGCCGTGCACATGATGTACGACAGAATCGCCCCCGACGAACCGACCAGTGCGCCTGTGACGATCAGCAGGTCGTTGCTGAGCATGAATCCGGTGGCGGCGGCCGCCCAGCCCGAGTAGCTGTTGAGCATCGAGACCACCACGGGCATGTCGGCGCCGCCGATGGCCATGACCATATGGATGCCGAAGAGCAGCGCAATTGCAGTCATGACCAGCAACGGCAACATGCCGTCTGCCACGGTTTCGGCCTGGATGAATTCCCGGCCGAACCAGATCACCAGCAGCAGCGCCACCAGATTCAGCCAGTGCCTGGCCGGAAGCAGCAGGGGCTTGCCGCCGATCTTGCCATTGAGCTTGCCGAAGGCGATGAGCGAGCCCGAGAACGTCACGGCGCCAATCAGGATACCGATGTAGATCTCGACTTCATGGATGATCCTCTCGGCGCCCTCGAACTGCAGCGTAGTGTCGATGTAGCTGGAAAACCCCACCAGGCATGCCGCCAGGCCGACCAGGCTGTGCATCAGCGCCACCAGCTCGGGCATCTGGGTCATTTTCACGATCTTGGCGGCGTATAGGCCTATGGCCCCGCCTATGACCAGCGCCCCGACGATCCATGCGATGCCCGAATTGTCGACCTGCGGGCCGAATACCGTCGCCAGCACGGCCAGGGCCATGCCGAAAATGCCGAACAGGTTGCCCCGCCGCGAGGTTTCCGGGTTGGAAAGCCCACCCAGGCTGAGGATGAAGAGAATGGCGGCGCCGAGATAGGCAACCGTTGCGAGACTTGGAGACATGGCGTCCTTCTCTATTTATTATTTACGGAACATTGCCAGCATGCGGCGCGTGACGGCGAACCCGCCGAACATATTGACCGCGGTAAGCACCAGCGCCACGAAGGCCATCCAGCGGATGAGGTCGTCGGGCCGCCCCGCCATGCCCTCGGCCGGCGACGCGATCTGCACCAGCGCCCCTATCGCGATGATGCTCGAAATGGCGTTGGTGACGCTCATCAGCGGTGTGTGCAGGGCCGGCGTGACGTTCCAAACCACCATGTAGCCGATAAAGCAGGCCAGCACGAATACCGTGAAATGGCCCAGAAAGGCCGCGGGCGCGAAACTGCCTATGAACCAGAAGGCGGCGGCCGCCACCGCGAAAATACCGGCAACCACTTTGGCGGGCAGGGGCCCGCTGCGGCCATGGCCATGGCCGCCTTGCCGCGCAGGAGGCGTTGCGGCGGGGGCGGCGGCGGGCGGCGGAGCGGCCTGCTTCAAGGGCGGCGCGGGCCACGTGATCTCACCGTCCTTCACCACAGTCAGGCCGCGTATGGCGTCGTCGTCCATATTGACAACGGCCCGCCCGTCTTTGGCCTTGCACAGTTCTTCAGCAAGTCGAAGCAGGTTGGTCGCATACAGCGTGGACGATTGCTTGGCCAGGCGAGAAGCCAGGTCGGTATAGCCGATGATGGTCACGCCGTGGCGCACCACAGCCTCGCCGGGCACGGTGAGCTCGCAATTGCCACCCTGCTCGCCCGCCATGTCCACGATCACGCTGCCGGGCTTCATCGACTGCACCATTTCGGCAGTGATCAGCTTGGGTGCGGGTTTGCCGGGGATCAGCGCGGTGGTGATGATGATGTCGGCATCTTTGGCCTGTTCGGCGTACATCGCGCGCTGGGCCGCCTGGAAACCTTCGCTCATGACTTTGGCATAGCCGCCTCCGCCCGAGCCTTCTTCTTCGTAGTCAACCTTGACGAACTCGCCCCCGAGCGACTTGACCTGGTCGGCCACTTCGGCCCGCGTGTCGTTGGCCCGCACAATGGCGCCCAGGTTGGCCGCGGTGCCGATGGCAGCCAGCCCAGCCACGCCGGCGCCCGCCACGAATACCTTGGCGGGAGGCACCTTCCCCGCCGCGGTGATCTGGCCGTTGAAATAACGCCCGAATGCGTTCGCGGCCTCGATCACGGCGCGGTATCCGCTGACGCCCGCCATCGACGTGAGCGCGTCCATCTTTTGCGCGCGCGACAAAGTGCGTGGCAGGCAATCAATGGCCAGTACTGTGGCCTGCTTGCCGGCCAGCTGCTGCATCAGTTCGGGGTTCTGCGCCGGCCAGATAAAGTCGACCAACGTGCCGCCGGTGCGCATCAGCGCCACTTCCTCGACGTTGGGCGGACGCACCTTGAACACGATATCCGACCCCGCCCACAGCGCCGCGGCGTCATCGACAATGTCGGCGCCGGCCGCCCGATAGGCGTCGTCGCTGAAATTTGCCGCCGCGCCAGCGCCCGATTCCACGGCCACGTGGAATCCGAGCTTGATCAGTTTCTCGACGACGTCGGGAACCGTGGCGACGCGTTTCTCGCCGGGAAAGGTTTCGCGCGGAATACCTATGCGCTGCGCCTGCGGTGTCGAATCATTCTGCATGGAGGACATCCTCGGAAAGTACGTGGCTGCGCCAGATGCCGCGGGCGAGCCGATGCACATAAAGCCGCTGAAAGCGGCCTGATCTGATAAAGCCAAATGCGGGTGGATCGGGTATTGCGGATCGGTACGTACTGGGTCGGCGAGCGACAACGCATGCCTCGCCCTGCCGATCAGCAGCGAAAGCTTACATGTTTCTGGCGCATCTGCGCACAAATTGCCCCAGGGCGCTTTCTGAATGCGCGGAATCGGCTGGCCCGGCACCAGCGCTTCCCGCCCGCCGGCCCGGTCCGCAGGTTCCACGCCGGTGCATCGGGATGCGTGTGCAGCCTGGCCGGATACCCCCGGACGGCGCCGCACATGGTAATATTCTTCCCGCTCGCGGCTTGCCGCAATCTATGCATTTCCGGTTTGCCATGACCCGTATCGCTACGATCAATTTTGCCAAGTGGTGGCGCTTCCAATAGGAAGCGGCACGTTGCTGCGGTCTCAAACCGCACCTTGCCGCCGTACCGGCAGGCAAGGTTCAGCAAAATGGCACTCCGGCACGGCGGCTCCAACACCCAAGGAGATCTGCCCAATGCCCGTCAATTTCCCCCCCGCAGCCCACCGCCGGCAAACTCAGCCGGGGCGACGTCGTGCGCAGGTTCGTGCGTCCCTGGACATCACCCTCCCGGTAGCCTCCCATTCAGCCGTCTCCGCGCCAAGGAATCTCGATGCCTAAATTGCTGATGATCGACAACTACGATTCCTTCACCTACAACCTGGTGCAGTACTTCGGCGAACTCGGTGTCGAGGTGCAGGTGGCTCGCAACGATCAGATCTCGCTGGACGAGATTGCCGCGCTTCGGCCCGATCACATTTGCGTGTCGCCCGGGCCCTGCTCGCCCGCCGAAGCCGGGATATCCGTGGCCCTGATTCAGCGGTTCGCGGGCCAGGTGCCCATCCTGGGGGTGTGCCTGGGTCATCAGGCCATCGGCGCAGCGTACGGTGGCGATATCGTGCGGGCCCAGCAGATCATGCATGGCAAGACGGTTCAGGTAACCCATCGCGGCACCGATGTGTTCGCCGGCCTGCCGTCGCCCTACACCGTCATCCGTTACAACTCGCTGACCATAGACGCCGGCACACTGCCAGACTGCCTCGAGGTGACGGCCACAGCACCCGACGGAGACATCATGGGCGTGCGGCACAAGACCCTGCCGTTGTATGGGGTCCAGTTCCACCCCGAGTCCGTGCTGAGCGAGCACGGACATGACCTGCTGCGCAACTTCCTGAATATCAAATAACAAGGCAACGACCATGTCCATCTCGCCCGCTGAAGCCCTCACGCGCTGCATAGAACATCGCGAAATCTTCCACGACGAAATGCTGCACCTGATGCGCATGCTGATGCGCGGGGAAATGTCTCCGCAGATCGCCAGCGCACTGCTCATGGGGTTGCGCGTCAAGAAAGAAACCGTTGGCGAGATCACGGCTGCCGCGCAAGTCATGCGCGAATTCGCCACGCCCGTCGTCACGCCGAATCCGCAAGACCTGCTCGACATGTGCGGCACCGGCGGCGACGGCAGCCATACCTTCAACATATCCACCACCGCGATGTTCGTGGCCGCCGCGGCTGGCGTGCCCATCGCGAAGCACGGCGGGCGCAGCGCGTCCTCGTCATCGGGCAGTGCCGATGTACTCGAGGCCCTGGGCGCCAATCTGGACCTCACCCCTGAGCAGGTGGCCGAATGCATCCAGGCCACCGGCATCGGCTTCATGTTCGCCCCCGCCCACCATAGCGCCATGAAGAACGTGGCGCCCGTGCGCAAAGAACTGGGCGTGCGCACCATTTTCAACATACTGGGCCCACTGACCAATCCCGCCAACGCCGCCAACCAGCTGATGGGTGTGTTCCACCCCGATCTCGTAGGCATCCAGGTGCGCGTCCTGCAACGCCTGGGTTCGCGCCATGTGCTCATTGTGCACGGCAAGGACGGCATGGACGAAGCCTCGTTGGGCGGCGCCACCATGGTGGGTGAACTCAAGGACGGCGAAGTGCGCGAATATGAGATCCATCCCGAAGACTACGGTCTGGCAATGGTGTCTAATCGAGGCATCAAAGTCACCAACCGTGAAGAATCGCGCGAGCTCGTCATACAGGCGCTGGATAATGTCGATGGCGTTGCCCGCGACATCGTTGCCCTGAACGCCGGCCTGGCCATCTACGCCGGCAACAAGGCCGACTCCATCGATCAAGCACTGAAACTGGCCTTTGAAACGATTTCTAACGGCGCGGCCCGTGCCAAGCTGGAAGAATTCTGCGCATACACCCGGAAGCTCCAGAAATGAACGACATTCTCGCGAAGATCCTCGCCGTGAAGGCCGAGGAAGTCGCAACGGCCCGACAAATGCGCAGCGAGGCCGAACTGTTGCGTGAAGCGCAGGCGCGCCAGGATGTGCGGGGCTTTGCCCAGGCCATCGAAGACAAGATTGCGCAGGGCAAGGCGGGCGTCATCGCCGAAATCAAGAAAGCCTCGCCTTCCAAGGGCGTGCTGCGAGACAACTTCGACCCGGCCGCCATTGCCGCCACCTACGCGGTGCACGGCGCAGCGTGCCTGTCGGTGCTGACCGACGTGCAGTTTTTCCAGGGCTCGCACGACAATCTGCGGCGCGCCCGCGCGGCGTGCCCGCTGCCCGTGTTGCGCAAAGACTTCGTCATCGACCCGTACCAGGTGATCTCGGCGCGTGCCATGGGCGCCGATTGTGTGCTGCTCATCGTGGCGGCCCTGTCCCCCAGCCACCTGCGAGAACTCGAAGACCTTGCGGTGGAACTCGGCATGGATGTACTGGTTGAAGTCCACGACGCCAAAGAACTGGACGTGGCTCTCAGCCTGCAAACGCCGCTGCTCGGCATCAACAACCGGAACTTGCGTACGTTTGAAACCAGCTTGAAGAATACGCTGGACCTGTTGCCGCTGATCCCTCCCGGCAAGCGCGTGATCACCGAAAGCGGCATTCTCACGCCCGAAGACGTGCAGCTCATGCGCAGCCACAAGGTCGATGCTTTCCTGGTGGGCGAAGCCTTCATGCGAGCCGAAGACCCCGGTGTCGAGCTGGCGCGCCTGATGGCCTGAGCGCACCCGCCCGGCGCTGCGCGGCACGCCGGTTGCTGCCTGTGGCGTCGCGCTTTCCCCTCGCCTGGCCTGCCGCGGCGCTGCAGGCCGGTCCACTACCTACCGGAGACTCACAATGCCACAGCGATTGCGTTGGTTATTAGCGGCAGCGGCCGGCCTGCTGCTGGCGGGCTGCGCGCAAGGTCCGCATGACCCTGGCCCGCCCCACCCCGGTGCCGTCAACCCGTACAGTACCGGCGGCTTCCACGATGCGGGGCCCAATTACCCCGACACCGGACGCTGACGCGACGCCCCGCGCTGAACGCCGGGTCGTCGAGGGGGCTGGCCGCCGGATTCGGCGCGCGGGTATTGCGGTTATTTCCCGCCCGACACCTCGATGAACGAACCGGTGGTGTAGGCAGCCTCGTCCGAGAAAAACCACATCACGGCGCCAGCCACCTCGTGTACCGTGCCTCCGCGTTGCAGCGGGATGGCGCTGGCCAGGCGATCGACGCGGCCGGGTTCGCCCCCGCTGGCATGCATCTCGGTATAGATGGTGCCCGGGCGTACGGCGTTGACGCGGATTCCATCGCCTGCCACTTCTTTGGACAAGCCGATGGTAAGGGTATCCAGGGCTCCCTTGGAAGCGGCGTAATCTACGTATTCGCCGGGCGAACCCAGGCGGGCGGCCACCGACGAGACGTTGACGATGCTGCCACCCCGTCCGCCATGGCGTGGCGCCATGCGCCGCACGGCTTCCCGGCAGCACACCATGGCGCCCACCACATTCGTGGCCAGGATGCGGGTGATGCGAGCCGCGTCCATGTCTTCGACGCGCATCTGCGTTTCAAGCACGCCCGCATTGTTCACCAGGGCGTCGACGCGCCCGAGCTGCTCGTCAACGGCCTGGAACAGGCGCACCACCTGCGCTTCATCGGCTACATCGCCAGCGACGGCAATGGCGCGACCGCCATCGGCCTGTATGGCCTGCACCACCTCGTCGGCCGCGTCACGGCGGCTGCGGTAGTTCACGCAGACGGCGTAGCCCCGTTGCGCGGCGAGGCGCGCGACCGCGGCGCCTATCCCGCGGCTGCCGCCCGTCACTATCATGACTTTATCGTTAGACATCCTTCACCCTTGCAGAAAAAAGCCGCCGGCACCGGCTGAAGTGCGGCGGCGTCGGACGGCCGCGCGTCAGGCCTGCGACCGCTCGTTGCGCACTGCCCAATGCAATGCATCTTCAAGGCGGTCGTTGCCCCAGAACATTTCCTTGCCCACCATCAGGGTGGGCGCGCCGAATATTCCAAGTTCCCGGGCGCGGTCGACGCGTCGGCGCAGGGCTTCCTTGATGGCCTCCTCGCGAGCCTGTTCCACCAGCGCCTTGCCGTCGAGCTGCAAGGCATCGGCCAGCCCGGCCACTACCGACACGTCCTGAATGTCGAGGTCATCGGCGAAGCTGGCCCGGAACACGGCACGGCAGAAATCGCCCCCCCAGGGCTGGTCCTGCCCCAACAGGGCTACACGGGAAGCCAGCACGCTCACCCTGGGAAATTGGCTGGGCCGGCGATAGGCGATGCCGTACTTCTCGGCCAGGCGCGCCACATCGCGCATCATGTAAGCGCCCTTGCCCGGGAACAGGCGGAACGGCGAGTCATTCCAACCCTGTGCCTGGAATATCGGTCCCAGCAGGAACGGGCGCAGCGTCACCTGCACGCCGGCCTGCCGTGCCAGCGGCTCTACCCGTTCAACGGCCAGGTAGCTGTACGGACTGGCGAAATCAAACCACAACTCACACGAGGCAGCAGGTTCATTCATATCGAGGCTCCGGGATCAGTGCCACCCTCGCACGGGGCAGCCCGCTCATCACGATATCGCGATTGCCGTGCAACTGCACGGCGTCACCCACCCCCAGCACGTGATCTTCGCGGCTCGGGTATTCCGATATCCACACCGTGCCCGCCTGGCACAGGATACGCAGCTCGGGCCCGCGCTCCAGCCGCACGGGCGTGCGCGTCAACGCCATTGACATTCCTGTCATGCAAACCAGCTGTATCGAATTGGATGCCATGGGGCTCTCCCTGCCGCGCTGCGCCGCACGCCGTTCGGGCGATGGTTATGGGGGACTGCTCATATTGAACGTCGCCGGGTATGATTGCTCAACCGATTTCCACGCCGCAGTCACATGCGCCACAGGAATGTCATTTCCGCTCTCCAAGCTACCCCCACTTGATCTCGTTCGCGGATTCGTAGCCGTCGGGCGGCGCATGAGCATCACCGCGGCAGCCCAGGACTTGCATCTGACCCAGTCCGCCGTCAGCCGGCAGGTCCGCGCGCTCGAAGAACACCTGGGCGTGGCGCTTCTGACCCGCGGTTTCCGCTCCGTGGCATTTACCGTGGAAGGCGCGCAACTGTTTCGGCTGGCCGACCCGTGGCTGGCGCAGCTCGGTGACCTGGCCGCCCAATGGCGGGCCCCCGAACGTCGCACCCCGGTGACCGTCACCACGACCATCGGCGTGGCCTCGCTCTGGCTGCTGCCAGGATTGGGCGAATTCCAGGCCGAACATCCCGCCATCGATGTGCGCGTCGCGGCCGACAACCGTGTGCTTGATATTGACCATGACGGGGTCGATATCGCCATCCGCTACAGCCCGCGTGGAGCTGTTCCCGACGGCGCCCAATGGCTGTTTGGCGAGGCCGTGGTGCCAGTCGCGCATCCCTCGCTGGGTGTCATCGCGCTCAACGCCGCCACGCTGCCCCATGCGGTGCTGCTCGACTTTGACGACCCCACGCGACCATGGCTGCAATGGAGCGAATGGCTGCAGGTCCATCGGCTTGGCAACGTCCGGCCCAAAGGCATGCTGCGCTTCAATCAGTACGACCAGGTCGTCCATGCCGCGCTCGCAGGCCATGGGGTCGCATTGGGTCGGCGGGCTCTGGTCGAGCCATTGGTGGCACAGAAACGCCTGATCGCCGTGGGCGATCCGTTGCAAAGCGCGTCCCGTCATGCGTACTGGATGATCCGCTCGGCGCGCGCCCGATCGGCCGATGTCGATGTCGTGGCGCACTGGCTGGCTTCGCGCGCGCGAGACACGGCGCGCGCGCTCGACTGATTCGCGCTATCCTCGACGCACCCCAGCCAGCCTAAACGGAGCCACCCCACATGCGTTACCCGGTCTGTTCCCTGCCGCGCCGACTCTTGGGCGCCTTCAGCCTGGCCACCGCGGCCCTATTCGCCGGGGCGGCGCCCGCCCACGCGGTTGCGCCCCTGCAGACGGCGCAGGCGCCGGGGTTTTATCGCATGGCGCTGGGCGACTTCGTTGTCACGGCGCTCTACGATGGCTATGTGGAACTGGACCCGGCGCTGCTCAGGGGGGCGAGCGGCCCTGACATCCAGACGCTGCTGGCCAACATGTACGTGCCGGCCGATCCCGTCATGCAGACCGCCGTGAATGCCTACGTCGTCCAGAATGGCAAGCAGGTCGTCCTGGTGGATACGGGCGCCGGCCCTTGCCTGGGGCCGACCGCGGGTGCGCTGAATGACGCATTGCGCTCCGCAGGATTCCAGCCCGAGCAGATCGACGCGGTATTGCTCACCCACCTGCATCCCGACCATGCGTGCGGCCTGCTGACTCCGCAGGGCACGCCGCGCTTCCCCAACGCCGACGTCTATGCCGCCCGGGCCGATGCCGATTTCTGGCTCAGTACGACGGCGGCGGCCCAGGCTCCCGCCGACGCGCAGCCATTTTTCAAGATGTCCCGCGATTCGGTGGCGCCTTACCAGGCCACGGGCAAATTCCTGACCTTCCAGCCTCAAGACACGCTGCTGCCTGGTGTGCAGGCGGTGTCCACGCCGGGCCACACGCCCGGCCACACTTCGTATCTGTTCACGTCCGGCCGACAGGCCCTGCTGGTATGGGGCGACATCGTGCACAGCCATGCCGTCCAGTTTGCCCGGCCGGAAGTCGCGATCGAATTCGATGTCGATACCGCGCAGGCCATTGCTACCCGCAAGCGGATTTTCGCTGACGCGGCACGGGACAAGCTCTGGGTCGCGGGCGCGCACATGCCGTTTCCGGGCCTGGGGCACGTGCGTACCGACGGCCATGGTTACGCCTGGGTTCCCGCCGAATACGCGCCGCTACGGCCGCGTCCGGCGCAGCCGTAGTGGCGCGCGCGGTACTTATCCCCCGTAGCGCTCGAACCAGTCGAGCATGCGGCTCCATGCATCCTGCGCGGCCTCTTTGCGATAGCTGGGCCGATAATCTGCATGGAAGCCGTGCGGCGCCTCTTTATAGAGACGTATCTTCGACTGCCGGGCCGGTTCCGAACCCTTGCCTAGCGCGGCTCGCATCTGCTCGACGTCATCCACGGGAATGCCCGCGTCGGCTTCGCCATACAGGCCCAGCACGGGCGCGGCCATACGATCGACCACCGAGATCGGATCCTGGGGCTTGATGGGGCTGGTGGTATTGCGCACGTGGCCATACCAGGCAGCGCCAGCGCGCAGCCTGGGGTTGTGCGCCGCATACAGCCACACGATGCGGCCGCCCCAGCAAAAGCCCGTAGCCATCAGACGCTTGGGATCGCCACCGGTTTCGGCCGCCCATGCAGCGGCCGCGTCCAGATCGCTCATCACCTGCTCATCGGGCACCTTGTCGATGATTTCGGCGCGCAGCTTCGCGATCTCGGTGTACTTGGACGCATCGCCCTGACGGGCGAACAGTTCGGGCGCGATCGCCAAGTAGCCCGCCTTGGCCAGTCGGCGGCAGACATCCTGCATGTACTCGTGCACGCCGAAGATCTCGTTGATGACCAGCACGGTGGGCAAGGCCTTGCCCCCCTTGGGCGCCGCGCGATACGCCGGCATTTGGCCACCCGGCACGGGAATCTGCACCGGGCCGGCGTCGAGGCCATCGGCAGACGTTGCTATTGCCGTGGCCGCCGCCGCATGACCGGTTGCCGTCGTAAAACCCGTGGCCAAAGCAGTGACTACGAAGGTGCGCCGGTCCAGCCGCAAGGGCGGCAGCAGGCTGTCGAACTGCGAATCTCGGGACATTGGGGATCTCCTTGGTAGGGCCGCCCCACACAGGGCCGCGGACCATTATGCATCCGCGGCCACCTCCCGTCGCAGCAAATTCTCGCGCTGCTCGCCGGCCACGAAGCGATACGCCAGCGCCGCAAGCACGGCACCTGCCACGGGCGCGACCCAGAACAGCCAAAGTTGCTCGAGCGCCCATCCGCCAACAAACAGGGCCGGGCCGGTCGAGCGCGCCGGGTTGACCGACGTGTTGGTGACCGGAATGCTGACCAGATGGATCAGGGTCAGGGCCAGGCCGATCGAAATCGGGGCAAACCCGGCCGGCGCCCGCTTGTCGGTGGCCCCTAGAATGACGAACAGAAACCCGAAAGTCAGCACCACTTCGCATACCAGCGCCGCGCCCAGCGCATACCGGCCGGGTGAGTGGTCACCATACCCATTGGCGGCGAAACCGCTGGCCACGAGGTCGAAACCGGGCTGGCCGCTTGCAATCCAGGCCAGCACGGCGGCCGCGACTGCCGCGCCCACGACCTGCGCCAACGCGTACGGCGCAATGTCGCGCACGGGGAAGCGCCCCGCCGCTGCCAGGCCGACGGTCACCGCTGGATTGAAGTGCGCGCCGGAGACATGCCCCAGCGCATAGGCCATGGTCAGCACGGTCAGTCCGAATGCCAGCGCCACACCCGCGAATCCGATGCCCAGTTCAGTAAACCCGGCCGCCAGCACTGCGCTGCCGCAGCCGCCCAGAACCAGCCAGAAGGTACCGATGAACTCGGCGGCACAACGCTTGGACAAAGAAGCCATCATGCAATCTCCATGTGAAAGACGAGGCGAGCGTAGCGCAAGCCCGCCGATCACAAAGTGAAGCTTTGCAAAGCGCCTCCCGACGCCCGGCGCGATCGGACGCGCGCGCGCCGCACGCTGCGATTACCATGAAGCTTTCCAACTTCCGGCCCCACGCCATGCAAGAGAACGCCAGCCATCAGCTTTCGATGACCATCCTGATGACGCCCGACATGGCCAACTTTTCCGGGAACGTCCACGGGGGCACGATCCTCAAGTATCTGGATCAGGTCGCCTATGCCTGCGCCAGCCGCTACGCCGGCCAATACGTGGTCACTTTGTCGGTCGACCAGGTCATGTTCCGCCAGCCCATACACGTGGGCGAGCTGGTCACCTTCCTTGCCTCGGTCAACTACACCGGCCGCACGTCCATGGAAATCGGCATCAAGGTCATTACCGAAGATATACGCCGCCAGGTCGTCCGCCACGCCAACAGTTGTTTCTTCACGATGGTCGCCGTCGACGACAACGGGCAGCCGACGCCCGTTCCCCAACTTCAGGTGCGCACGCTTGAAGAGCGCCAGCGTTACGAGGCGGCGCGCCAGCGCCGGGAACTGCGCCAGGAAATGGAACGCCATCACGCAGAAATCAAGCGCAGCGTGCAGGATCCCGTCCCTGACGCCACAAGCTGAGCCGTCCCGCGCGACAGTGTTGCGCGGCCACAACAGAAATAGCGGCAATTTTCTCCGGATTTTCCCTAGGGTGTGTATGCAGGCCTGTGTAACTGCCGCGTTGCGGGGATGTCTCACACTGTGGAAGCCCGCCTAGCGCCTGCTCCGCGCCACCGATCTGCTGTGGGCCGGTGTCCACTAGGCGTACACTTTCTTGGCGAATCGTGCGCGATAGATTGTTCGTAAATTCTGCAGGAATTCGGCGGCGAACAGAGCAATTATTTCCTGTTTTCGACTAGTCGGGGCATCGGAGCCGCCGAGCTCGATAGCCCTGCCCCGCAGTATGCGCAGCATCCAATGCGCAGGGCTCCCGGCGTCATGTCGCAGCCTTGTCGTGCGCCGTCAAATCTCTGTACGGCATCGGCTGCGGGATGCATTGGCGCAGCGTGCAGGGCTTGACATCGAATCGAGTGTGCGCCGAGCGTCGCCACACCGCACTTCGCCAAGAGCCGCCACCAGCTTGGCGTGCGGCGCGCCTGCGTTCCGATTGATGGACTTCCAACGCCTCAATCCTTAGCGAATTCACCAACAGAATTCGCAACTACATCGTGATACGATCCATCCGACTTGGACTATGCGTGCTGGCGGTGCGCTCAGTGTCCGGACGCTTGCAGAACCCAATATGGCTCGCGCCGCCGTGCCATATTTTTTTTTATATGTTTTATGTCCAAGCCTCTAGCGTCCTTCGGCACTGCGTCTCCGCCTTCAGGTCCCACCAACCTGGCACGGCACAATAAGGAGACCTTATATGCAGCTTCGGAATAAGCAGGACTTCTGGTCAGGGGTGATGTTCACCTTGATCGGACTGGGATTCGCCTTCGTGGCCACCCAATACAACATGGGCACTTCGGCCCGAATGGGCCCGGGGTACTTCCCGTTCTGGCTGGGCATCTGCCTGGCTCTCCTTGGCGCCGTCGTCGCGCTCGGCGCGCTTTCACCGAAAGCCACCGAAACCGAGGTCGACAGGTTCGACTTCAAGATTCTCTTCATCATCATCGGCTCGGTCGTGCTGTTCGGCTTCGTGCTGCGCCCGCTCGGCCTTTATGTGTCGCTGGCTCTGCTGGTGATCCTCAGCAGCATCGCCAGCTACGAATTCAGCTGGCGCGTGGCGATCCTCAATGCGATCTTCCTCGTCGTTTTCTGCTGGCTCGCCTTTATCAAGGGTCTGGGATTGATCTTCCCGCTGTGGCCGTCGTTTCTGGGCATGAATTAAAAACCAAGGGGAAGACAAGATCATGGAATTGATGGAACACCTGGCGCTCGGATTCTCCGTCGCCTTTACCCCCGAAAACCTCCTGTACGCCCTGCTGGGCTGCATTCTGGGCACTCTCGTGGGCGTGCTGCCTGGCCTGGGCCCGGTACCGACCATCGCGATGCTGCTGCCCATTACTTATGTGCTGCCGCCGGTGGCCGGGCTCATCATGCTTGCCGGCATTTACTACGGCACGCAGTATGGCGGCTCTACCACAGCCATTCTGGTCAACCTGCCTGGCGAGACCTCGGCGGTCGTCACCGTGCTCGACGGTCACCAGATGGCCCGTAACGGGCGTGCTGGCGCGGCCTTGTCCCTGGCTGCAATCGGTTCGTTCTTTGCCGGCAGCGTCACCACCATGCTGATCGCCGCCTTCGCGCCCCCGCTGGCCGAAGTGGCCTTCAAGTTCGGCCCCGCCGAGTACTTCTCGCTGATGACCCTGGGCCTGATCGGCGCAGTGGTGCTGGCCTCCGGCTCCTTGCCCAAGGCCATCTGCATGATCCTGCTCGGTCTGTTGCTGGGCATGGTGGGCACCGACGTTAACTCGGGTGTGGCTCGTTACGACTTCGGCATCCCCGAACTGCAAGACGGTATCGACTTCGCCATCGTGGCCATGGGCGTGTTCGGCTTCGCCGAAATCCTGTCCAACCTCGAACAGAAGGAAAACCGTGTCGAGCTGCAGGACAAGATCGGTTCGCTGTATCCCAGCCGCCAGGAAATCCGCGAAGCGACACCCGCCATTGTGCGTGGCACCGCGCTGGGCTCGATGCTGGGCATCCTGCCAGGCGGCGGTTCGGTGTTGTCGGCCTTTGCCTCGTACACGCTCGAAAAGAAGCTGTCGAAAGAGCCCGAGCGTTTCGGCAAGGGTCACCCGGCCGGCCTGGCTGGCCCGGAATCAGCCAACAACGCCGGTGCGCAGGCATCGTTCATTCCGCTGCTCACGCTGGGTATCCCGGGTAACGCCGTGATGGCGCTGATGGTTGGTGCAATGACCATCCACAACATCCAGCCCGGCCCACAGGTCATGACCAGCCACCCGGACCTCTTCTGGGGCCTGATCGCTTCGATGTGGATCGGCAACCTGATGCTGGTGGTGCTGAACCTGCCGCTGATCGGTCTGTGGGTCAAGCTGCTGCGCGTTCCCTACCGCATCCTGTTCCCGGCCATCCTGGTGTTCTGCACCATCGGTGTGTACTCGCTGAACTACAACGTGTTCGACATCTACACCACCGCCGTCTTCGGCGTCGTGGGTTACGTGTGGGCCAAGTTGAAGTGCGAAGGCGCCCCGCTGCTGCTGGGCCTGGTGCTCGGGCCCATGATGGAAGAAAACTTCCGTCGTGCCCTGCTGCTGTCGCGCGGCGACTTCCTCACCTTCGTCGAACGGCCCCTGTCGGCCTCGCTGCTGGCCGCAGCCTTGGTGTTGGTCGTGCTGGTTGCCTTGCCCTCCATCCGCAAGAAGCGCCAGGAGACCTTCGTCGAGGAAGACTGACCGTTATCCTGGGCCGGCCCCGAGCCGGCCGCGGGAACGCAGCAGTCCTGCACTGAAGCGCTCAAGCCAGACACCCTGTGTCTGGCTTTTTTGTTTCGTCAGGCGCGGGGACGTTCGACAGGAATTTATGGCGCGTGACCGGGCGGCCCCGCTGCGGACACACGGCAGCGTCGAGTACCGTAGGGACGGGTCAACGGGGGGGCAAGGCGCTCGTCGGGTCGACCGGCTGGCCGCGGTGGCGCAGTTCGAAGTACAGCCCTGGGCCCTGACGATCGGTGCTGCCCATCTCGGCGATCTGCTGGCCCTGCGACAGCTTCTGCCCTTCCTTGACCAGCATCTTGCTGTTGTGGGCGTAGATGCTGAGGAAGTCGCCGGCGTGCTGCACGATCACCAGGTTGCCATAGCCCCGCAGACGGTTGCCCGCATAGACCACACTGCCCGCGGCGGCGGCGCGCACCGGCGTACCGGCCTTGTTGACGATGGTGATGCCCTTGGACGAACTGCCGTTATAGCGCTGCGTGATGGTGCCTTCCGCAGGCCACGCCAGCTTCAGATTGCGCACGGCCGCCGCCGAGGCGGCCGGGGTGGGGGTCGCCGCACGCGTGGGCGCGGGCGTGGGCGTCGAAGCCGCACTGGCCGAACCATTCACCCGCAGCACCTGCCCTTTGCTGATGCGGTTGGGGTTGGACAGCTTGTTCAGCCGCATCAGTTCAGCGACGGTCGTGTTGTGCTCACGCGCAATTTTGCTGAGCGTATCGCCCGACTGCACTCGGTACTGCCCTGACCCCACCTTGGTGGAACTGCAGGCCGCCAGCAGCATCAATGCACTGACGCAACACGCCGTGCCGGCGCGGCGCCAGGCATGCGAGAGGGTTGGGCGGCTTGGCTGCCCCGGCGGGACGGATATCGGTGAAATAGCAGGCACTGACAACGTATCGGTTCGATTAGGCAGGAAAACAAAAATTATCCCCGCCCAGAAGGGTAACAAGAAACGCTGTAACAGGCTTGTGCAGTTGAATCAGGCCGTGCAGTTCATACCGACAGATGGCGGCGCACGTTCTCGCCATCCATTTCGGCGCGCGGCCCGCGGGCCACGACCTCGCCCCGTGAAAGCACAACGAACTGGTCCGACAACTCGCGGGCGAAATCGAAGTACTGCTCACACAGCAGAATGGCAATGTCGCCCCGTTCGCGCAGCAGCCGGATCACGCGGCCGATATCCTTGATGATCGACGGCTGTATGCCTTCGGTGGGCTCGTCCAGGATGATCAATCGCGGTTCCGCCACCAGTGCTCGCGCAATGGCCAGTTGCTGTTGTTGCCCGCCCGACAGGTCTCCGCCGCGTCGCCCCAGCATGGTCCTGAGCACGGGGAACAATTCATAGACTTCCTCTTTGACGCGGCGCGCCCTGGCCCCCGGGAAGCGCGCCATGCCCATCATGATGTTTTCTTCGACGGTCAGTCGCGCGAAGATATCGCGCCCTTGCGGTACGTATGCCATGCCGAGCGCGGCGCGCCGATGCGGAGGCAGGCGCGCGATATCCTTGCCGTCCAGCAGGATCTGGCCGCGAGCCACGGGAAGCACGCCCATCAGACACTGCAGGAGGGTGGTCTTGCCGACGCCGTTGCGCCCTAGAAGCCCCAGGCATTCGCCTTGCCGCAGCGACATTGAAACCCCGCGCAGGGTGTGGCTGCCGCCGTAGTATTGGTCGATATTCTGCACTTCCAGCATGTCAACGCCCCAGATAGACTTCGATGACCCGGGCGTCGGACTGAACCTGAGCCATGGTTCCCTCGGCCAGCACTGATCCCTCGTGCAGCACCGTCACGTTGCCGCCATCGGCGATGCGCGCCACGAAGTCCATATCGTGCTCGACCACCATCAGTGAATGTTTCCCACGCAGTGCATTCAGCAGTTCGGCGGTGTGATCGGTCTCGGCGTCGGTCATGCCGGCGACTGGCTCGTCCAGCAACAGCAACTGCGGCTCCTGCATCAGCAGCATGCCGATCTCCAGCCACTGCTTCTGCCCATGCGACAACAGCCCGGCCATGCGCGTGGATACACTGCGCAGCCGTATCAGGTCGAGCGTCTGGGCGATTCGGTCTGCCTGCTCGGAACTCAGGCGCGCGAACAGCGTCTTGCGCACGCGCTTGTCGCTCTTCATCGCCAGCTCAAGGTTTTCGAACACGGTATGTTGTTCGAACACGGTGGGCCGCTGGAACTTCCGGCCGATTCCGCTATGCGCGATCTGCGCTTCGCTCAGGGTTGTCAGATCTATGCTCTGGCCAAAAAAAACCGTTCCGGCCGAGGGCCGGGTCTTGCCCGTGATGACGTCCATCATCGTGGTCTTGCCGGCGCCGTTCGGGCCGATGATGCAGCGCAGCTCGCCGACACCGATGTCCAGCGTCAGGTTGTTCAGGGCCTTGAAACCGTCGAAACTGACCGTGACGCCGTCCAGGTACAGAATGGCGCCGTGCGAGGTGTCGACCCCCGGCGGTGGAACCCGGCCATACGACGGCTGTCCGCCCGGGCCATCGTCCAATGCAATCTGCGAGGGGTCTGCGGTAAGGATTTTCATGCCGAATGCTCCTGCCGCCGCGCGGCCCAGCGCCTCACCAACCCTACGATCCCCTGCGGCAACAACAGCGTCACCAGCACGAAAATAAGGCCCAGTGCGTATAGCCAGAACTCCGGGAACACGCTCGTGAACCAGGTCTTCAGGCCGTTCACCGCGCCGGCCCCGATAATCGGCCCGATGAGCGTGCCCCGTCCGCCCGTGGCGACCCAGATGACCATCTCGATGGAGTTCTCGGTAGACATCTCGCCAGGGTTGATGATGCCGACCTGCGGCACATACAGGGCCCCGGCCACGCCGCACATCACTGCGGACAGTGTCCACACGAACAATTTGAATCCCAGGGGCTCATAGCCTATGAAGCGCACCCGGCTTTCGGCGTCTCGCACCGCGGTCAGGACGCGTCCCAGCTTGGATTGGGTGACCGCGCGCGCCGTCACAAGGGCTCCCGCCAGCACCGCCAGGGTGATCCAGTAGAGCGCTGCGCGCGTGCTCGCGGCCGTAATATCAAAGCCCAGTATCCGCTTGAAGTCGGTAAAACCGTTGTTGCCGCCAAACCCCGTATCGTTGCGGAAGAACAGCAGCATGGCGGCGAACGTCAGCGCCTGCGTGATGATCGAGAAGTACACGCCCTTGATCCGCGAGCGAAAGGCGAAGTAGCCGAACACGAACGCGAGCAATCCGGGCACCAGCACCACCAGCAACATCGCATACCAGAAGTGTTCGGTGTAAGACCAGTACCAGGGGTACGTCTTCCAGTTGAGAAACACCATGAAATCTGGCACCTCGGCCTGGTAGACACCGTCCCGGCCGATCGAACGCATCAGGTACATGCCGTGTGCATAGCCGCCCAATGCAAAGAACAGCCCATGGCCCAGCGAAAGTATGCCGGCATAGCCCCATACCAGGTCCAGCGCCAATGCCGCCAAGGCATAGCACATGAACTTACCGATCAGGGCGACGGCGTAGGCCGGTACATGCAATGCATGTCCGGGCGCAAAAACCAGATTTAGGCCGGGCAGCAGGCCCAGCAGGGCAACGGCGACTGCCAGCGCCAACCAGGCGCGCGGGCTGAACAAGGGTCGGCGCAGTGCCGCATCGGCAGTAATGGGGTTCATTCGGCGCTCCTGCCGCGAGGCGCAAACAGGCCTTGCGGGCGCTTCTGTACGAACAGCACGATCAGCGCCAGGATGGTGATCTTGGCCATGACGGCGCCTGAATAGGGTTCAAGGAACTTGGTCATGGCGCCCAGTCCGAGCGCGGCCACCACCGTGCCGGCCAACTGGCCCACACCGCCCAGCACCACCACCATGAATGAGTCGACGATATAAGCGCGCCCCAGGTCCGGCCCGACGTTGCCCAGCTGGGAAAGCGCCACGCCGGCCAGCCCGGCGATGCCCGAACCCAGCCCGAATGCCAGCATGTCGACGCGCCCGGTCGGCACGCCCACGCAGTCAGCCATGCGCCGGTTTTGCGTGATGGCTCTGACGAACAGGCCCAGGCGGGTGTGATTGAGCAACAGCCACACGAATCCCACGACCAGCGCGGCGAACACGATGATGGCGATACGGTTGTACGACAGCACCAGGCCACCCAGCACTGTGAAGCCGCCGCTCATCCACGAAGGGTTGCCGACTTCGACGTTCTGCGCGCCGAACAAAGTCCGCACGCCCTGCATCAGCACCAGGCTGATGCCCCAGGTCGCCAGCAGTGTCTCGAGCGGCCTTCCGTAGAGCCAACGGATGATTGTGCGTTCCAGCGCCATGCCCACCAGCGCCGTCGCCACGAAGGCGACCGGCAGCGCCGCGATCACATAGGCATCCATCCATTCGGGCAGCCATAACCTGAAGAGTGACTGCACGATATACGTCACGTACGCCCCTATCATCAGCAGCTCGCCATGCGCCATATTGATGACGCCCATCAGCCCGAACGTGATGGCCAGGCCCAGGGCGGCAAGCAGCAGCACGCTGCCCAGGCTGATGCCATAGAACAGGTTGCCCAGCCATGCCACGGTGGTCAGGTGACGCTCGATGCGAAGCAAGGCTGCCGCCGCCTCGACGCGCAGCTGTTCGTCGGCTTCGGCGTACGCGCCCTGGGCGTCTTTGCGCAGCAATTCTTCCAGCATGGGGCGAAAAGCGGCGTTGCCACTGTCGCCCAGCGTCCGGGCCGCCTGCCGGCGCTCGGCCTCGTCGTCGCTCTTCAATTGCAGGGTCGCGACGGCGATGCCGAGCGCTTCGCGCACTTTGGCATGGCGCTCGGCTTGCAGGGCCTTTTCCAGTATGGGCAGCATCGCCGGATCCGTACCGCGCTGCAGCCGCTGCGCGGCCGCGAGGCGCTGCGCGGGATCCGCGGCAAGCAGGCGCGAAGTTGCCAACGCGGCGGCAATGGCGCGGCGAAGCCGGTTATTGATAGATACCGTACTGGCCCCGTCGGGCAGGATGGCCGGCTGACCACTGGCGGCATCGAGCGTTGCCGCGCCGGTGTCTACCAGCACGGTTCCGTCGGGGGCGACGTACAGGCGATCGGCACCCAGGGCCTCAAGAATCTGCGCGGCGTGCGGGTCCGGGTCGGCACCCAGGCGGGCGATCGCACCCAGCCTGGTGTCGGTGTCGTCGGCCACCAATTGCGACACCAACGCCGGATCGAGTCCGGCCCCCGTGGCCGCCGGCACCCAGATGCCGGCCAGCCACGCAATCGCCAGGCGTAGCATCACCCGTGCAAGAAACACGCTGCGCATGATTGCCTCGCTCTGTCGGCTTACAGGTTCTGCTTGCCTTCGTTGCCGGGTATGTAAGGACTCCACGGTTGAGCGCGGATCGGGCCCTTGCTCTTCCACACGACATTGAACTGACCGTCAGCCTTGATTTCGCCGATATAGACGGGCTTGTGCAGGTGGTGATTGGTCGGGTCCATTTGAACGGTGAAACCATCGGGCGCCTGAAAGGTCTGTCCGCCCATCGCGCCGATGACGGCGTCCACATCGGTAGTGCCAGCTTTCTCGACAGCCTGCTTCCACATATGAATGCCGATGTAGGTGGCTTCCATCGGATCGTTCGTCACGGCGTTCGCGGCGTTGGGCAGGTTGCGCGCTTTCGCGTAGGCCTTCCACTTATCGATGAACGCCGCATTGGTGGGATTCTTGATCGACTGGAAGTAATTCCACGCGGCCAGGTGGCCCACCAAAGGCTTGGTATCGACGCCGCGCAACTCTTCTTCGCCCACAGAGAACGCCACGACGGGCACATCGGTGGCCTTCAGGCCCGCGTTGCCCAGCTCTTTATAGAAAGGCACGTTCGAGTCGCCGTTGATGGTAGACACCACGGCGGTGCGCCCGCCCGCGGAGAATCGCTTGATGTCCGCGACGATGGTCTGGTAGTCGGAATGGCCGAAGGGGGTGTAGACCTCCTGAATATCTTCGTCTTTCACGCCCTTTGAGTTCAGGAAAGCCCGCAGAATCTTGTTGGTGGTGCGCGGGTATACGTAATCGGTGCCCAGCAGCACAAAGCGCTTGGCGCCGCCGCCATCCTCGCTCATCAGATATTCCACCGCAGGAATGGCCTGCTGGTTGGGCGCGGCGCCCGTGTAGAACACGTTTTTCTCGAGCTCTTCGCCCTCGTACTGCACCGGATAGAACAACAGGCCGTTCAGCTCCTTGAACACCGGCAGCACTGACTTGCGCGATACCGATGTCCAGCATCCGAACACCGCAGCCACCTTGTCCTGCGATAGCAGCTGGCGCGCCTTTTCGGCGAACAATGGCCAGTTGGACGCCGGATCCACCACCACGGGCTCGAGCTTCTTGCCCAGCACCCCGCCTTGCGCATTGATCTCCTCAATGGTCATCAGCGCCACGTCCTTGAGCGTGGTCTCGGATATCGCCATGGTTCCCGACAGCGAATGGAGTATGCCCACCTTGATCGTCTCGGCCGCCATCACGCCAGGTGCCCAGGCTGTCAGTGCCAACAGGCTGGCAGCGGTCAGTTGCTTCAATACAAGTCTGCGCTTCATCGCTTGAATCCTTTATTGGAATAGGCCGGCCGGGCCGGCGTGTGATCTGCCCTGTGCATCAAAACAAGCCACCCGCGCTGCGAACGGCGCAGCAACACGTGCAACCGGATCAAAGCAAGACCTATGCCAAGTTGGCGCCTACAGACGCCGATGCGCCGCAGCGCGCGCGGCTGCGTAAGCCGGGCATGGCCAGGATGTCCACGCGCCCGGCTTTCGGCGCCAGGCACCGCGACCGATCCTGGTGCGCATGCACGGCAGCAGTGCGCATATGCGCGAATGCGGTGCACGCCCGCCGTCGCCACGATGCTGGCGAACGGACCCATGCGCACGTCTTGAAATGGGCTGCGCCCCGCAAAGCCGCGCCGCGCAAGCGTTTAGACGACATATCCCAGAGTTGGCATATCGATTGCTTTAGTTGACTCACTTGTATACAAGCGAGGATTCCAGGCATGAACGCCCAAGCAGTCAATTCAGAAACGCAAGGTTGGACTCTGGCCGAATGGCAGGCGGCGTACCGCAGTGGGGCGCGGCCCGAGGACCTCCTGGGCGCGGTGGTCAACAGTCTGCAGGCTGATGACCCTGCCTGGATATGCCAGGTGGATGCCATGGGCTTGAGCGCGCAGCTGGCAGAACTGGCCCGCAGACTCGAGGCGGTTGGCGCGGATAGGGATCTGCTTCCGCTGTATGGCGTGCCCTTCGCCATCAAAGACAACATCGACGCCGAAGGCTGGCCGACGACGGCCGCGTGTCCGGCATACGCCTACACGGCGCAGCGCGATGCAGAAGTGGTGCGGCGCTTGCGGGCCGCCGGCGCCATTCTAATCGGCAAGACCAACCTGGATCAGTTCGCCACCGGCCTCGTGGGAACGCGATCGCCGCACGGCGCGGTGCCCAACACCTTCGACCCCGCCTTTATCAGCGGCGGTTCCAGCTCGGGCTCGGCCAGCGTCGTCGCGCGCGGCCTGGTGGTTTTCGCGCTGGGCACCGACACCGCGGGGTCGGGACGCGTGCCCGCCGGCTTCAACAATATTGTCGGACTCAAACCTACCAAGGGCTGGCTCAGTACGCGCGGCGTCGTGCCTGCCTGCCGCACGCTGGATTGCGTGTCGGTCTTCGCGTTGACGGTGGATGACGCGGACCAGGTGGCCACGGTCGCAGCGGGTTTCGATGCGCAGGACCCGTATTCGCGACCCGCGGCGCGCATGCCGATGCAACTGCCCCATCAGCCGCGGCTGGCCGTACCGCAAGAAACCGAGTTCTATGGCGACACCGTCGCGCAGGCCGCATACGAAGCCTCGTTGCAGCGCCTGCGCGACCTCGGGGCGACGCTCGTACCCATCGACTATGCCGCATTTCGCGAACTTGCCGACCTGCTTTACCAGGGGCCTTGGGTCGCCGAACGATATGCGTCGGTCCGCGCCCTGCACGAACGCGAGCCCCAAGCCATGGACCCGGTCGTGCGCGGCATCGTGGAACAGGCGGGACGGTATAGCGCCGTGGACACCTTCCAGGCCGAGTATCGCCGCGCCGAGCTGACCCGTGCCATCCACCAGCAACTGGCGGGCTTCGACGCCATGGTGGTTCCCACCGCACCGACCATTTATCGCATCGCCCAACTGCGGGAAGAACCCGTCCTGTTGAACACGCACCTGGGCACGTATACCAACTTCACCAATCTGGCCGACTTGTCGGCGCTGGCGCTTCCGGGCGACCTGCGTGCCGACGGGCTGCCTTCCGGCATCACCCTGATCGGCCTGGCCTGGCAAGATCGTGCCTTGGCGGCGTTCGGCCGCCGCTGGGAAGCCACATTGTGCGGCACGCTGGGTGCCACCGCCCGGCCCCGGCCGGGGGCGCCGGCCGGCGCAATCGCGCAGGCGGCCTCGCCGGCCGATGCTTCCGAGCGTGTCGTGCAGGTGGCCGTGGTGGGCGCGCACCTGCGGGGCATGCCGCTCAATCATCAGTTGACCTCGCGCGGCGGACGCTTCCTCGAAGCCACGCACAGCGCCCCGGCGTATCGGCTCTATGCCCTGGCCAACAGCAGCCCACCCAAGCCCGGAATGGCCCACACGGATGACGGAGCGTCCATTGCGCTCGAGATCTGGGAACTCTCGCCTGCCGCGTTTGGCGAGTTCGTCGCAGAGATTCCGCCGCCGCTGGGTATCGGGACGCTCGACCTGGCCGATGGACGCAGCGTGAAAGGATTCATCTGTGAGCCACGCGGCATTGCCGGCGCCCTGGACATCACCGAGTTCGGCGGATGGCGCGCGTACCTGCGCCACCTGCAAGACACCGCAGCCCACCAAGGGGAATAACGATAATGTTCCATACTGTGCTCATCGCCAATCGCGGCGAAATCGCGCTGCGCGCCATACGCACGCTCAAGCGCATGAAGATCAAGAGCGTCGCGGTGTATTCGGATGCGGACCGCAACGCCGCTCACGTCCGCGCGGCGGATGTGGCGGTGGCATTAGAGGGCGACAAGCCCGCCGACAGCTACCTGCGCATCGACCGCATACTCGAGGCCGCCAGGGCCACCGGGGCCCGGGCCATTTTCCCGGGCTACGGATTTCTGTCCGAAAGCGCCGAGTTCGCCGACGCGTGCGCCGAAGCGGGCATCACGTTCATCGGCCCCACACCCCGACAGCTGCGTGATTTCGGGCTCAAGCACCGGGCCCGCGAACTCGCGGCGGCTGCCGGAATACCAATGACGCCCGGCACGGGTTTGCTGGCCGACGCTGCCGACGCGTTGGCTCAGGCCGAGCGCATCGGCTATCCCGTCATGCTCAAAAGTACTGCAGGGGGCGGCGGCATCGGACTTTCGCGGTGCGATACGCCGGCCGACCTGGCTGCCGCTTACGCCGCCGTCCAGCACCAGGGGCAGACCTTCTTCCGCGATAGCGGTGCGTTCCTCGAGCGATACGTAGACCAGGCCCGGCACGTCGAGGTGCAGATCTTCGGCGACGGAAACGGCAAAGTCGTGGCGCTGGGCGAGCGCGATTGCTCGATACAGCGCCGCAACCAGAAGATCGTCGAAGAAACACCGGCGCCCGGCCTGCCGGCCGCGACGCGCGACGCCCTGCATCGCGCCGCCGTCATGCTGGGTACGTCGGTTGCCTACCGTTCAGCGGGCACGGTCGAGTTCATCTACGACAGCGCGCGCGACGCCTTTTACTTCCTCGAGGTCAATACGCGACTGCAGGTAGAGCACCCGGTCACCGAGGCGGTGACCGGGCTCGACCTGATCGAATGCATGCTGCGCGTGGCCGCGCAGGAGCCGCTGGACTGGGCCGCCTTGCACCGTCCGCCCCAAGGCGCCGCCATCGAAGTGCGGCTGTATGCGGAAGACCCGGTGCGAGGGTTCCAGCCGTCGCCGGGCGTGCTGACGCAGGTGCAGTTCCCGGACGACGTGCGCGTAGACGGATGGGTGGAAACCGGCACAGACGTGCCATCGTTCTACGACCCCATGCTGGCCAAGCTGATTGTGCACGGTGCGGACCGCGCCGATGCATTGCATAAACTGCGCAACGCGCTGGCCCATACGCAACTGCATGGCATTGCAACCAACCTGGACTTCCTGCGGCAGGTCGTGGCCGATCGGCGCTTTCAAGCAGGCGAGTTGTCCACGCGGTTTCTTGACCGCTTCGATTTCCAGCCCGCCGCCATAGAGGTGCTGGAAGGCGGCACGTATACCAGTGTGCAAGACTACCCGGGCCGTGTCGGGTACTGGAACATTGGCGTACCGCCATCAGGTCCCATGGACGACTACGCCTTCCGCCTGGCCAACCGCATCGTGGGCAATGCCCCGGAAGCCGCCGGGCTCGAGTGCACCCTGGTCGGCCCCACGCTGAAGTTTCACAGCGACGCAATCGTGGCGCTGACCGGGGCGGTCTCGCCTGCCCGGCTGGATGGTCAGCCCATCGCAATGTGGAAGCCGGTGCAAGTGCGCGCGGGACAGGTGCTGGAGATTGGCCGCGCCGAGACAGGGTGCCGCAGCTACCTGGCGGTGCGCAATGGTCTGGACGTGCCGTGCTACCTGGGCAGCCGTGCGACCTTTGCCCTGGGTCAGTTCGGCGGCCATGCGGGGCGTTGTCTGCGCGCAGGCGACATGCTTCCCATGGCGCAGCCCGGTCTGCCGGCCAGCCTGACGCCGCCGCCGGCACAACCCCCTTGCGCAGTCGACCCGGCCCTTGTGCCGAGCTACGCCAGCGTATGGGAGATCGGTGTGCTGGTCGGCCCGCATGGCGCGCCAGATTTCTTTACCCCCGAATCGATGCAGCAGTTCTTTTCCACCGACTGGGAAGTCCACTACAACTCCAACCGCCTGGGTGTGCGGCTGTCGGGGCCCAAACCCAGCTGGGCGCGCCAGGACGGCGGCGAGGCCGGGCTGCATCCGTCGAACATCCACGATTGTGAATACGCCATCGGCAGTATCAACTTCACCGGCGACAGCCCTGTCATCCTGACTCGCGACGGCCCCAGCCTGGGCGGTTTCGTGTGCCCGGCCACCATTGCCAAGGCGGAACTCTGGAAGGTGGGCCAGGTCAGGCCCGGTGATCGGATTCGCTTCGTCCCGCTCGATGCGACTGAGGCGCTCGCCCGGGAAATCCGGCAGGACGCCGAGATCCGGACGCTGCAGGCAGTCGTTCCCACGGCAGCCGTCATGCCAGAAGCCCACGCACTGTCGCCCATCGTGGCGAGCCTGCCCCCCAGCGAGACGCGGCCCCTGGTCACCTATCGGCAGGCGGGCGACACGTATCTCTTGCTGGAATACGGCGACAACGTGCTCGACCTGGCGCTGCGCATGCGCGTCCATCTGCTCATGGAGGCCCTGTCCGCCGCCCCGATCGCCGGCGTGCTCGAGTTCTCGCCTGGCGTACGCTCGCTGCAGATTCAATACGATGCGCGGCTCATCAGCCAGCCAGCCCTGGTCGCCCGCCTGTTGGCGCTGGAAGAAACACTGCCCGACGTCGCGACGCTCAAAGTTCCTACGCGGGTGGTGTACCTGCCCCTGGCCTTCGAAGACAGCGCAACGCTGGGCGCCGTCGACCGCTATCGCGAAACGGTGCGCGCGCAGGCGCCCTGGTTGCCCAACAATGTGGACTTCATTCAGCGCATCAACGGCCTGCCGTCACGCGACGACGTACGCCGCATCGTCTTCGAAGCAAGCTACCTGGTGCTGGGCCTGGGCGACGTTTATCTCGGCGCCCCCTGCGCCGTGCCTATCGACCCCAGGCACCGCCTGCTGACGTCCAAGTACAACCCCGCCCGCACCTACACGGCCGAGGGCACCGTCGGCATAGGCGGCGTATACATGTGCATTTATGGCATGGACTCTCCGGGCGGATACCAACTGGTGGGCCGCACGCTGCCCATCTGGAACAAATTCTTGAAGAATCCGGTGTTCCAGGATGGCCAGCCCTGGCTCCTTAGGTTCTTCGACCAGGTCCGCTTCTACCCAGTGTCCGAAGCCGAACTGGCCGTGCTGCGCGATGATTTCCGCGAAGGCCGTGGGGGACTGCGCATCGAAGAAGAAAATTTCGATTTCGCCGCGCACCAGCGGTTCCTGCAGGCCCACGCGGCCGAGATCGATGCCTTCAAGGCCGCGCAGCAGGCTGCCTTTGAAGCCGAGGTGACGCTCTGGCAGTCAGAGGAACCGCTCATCGTCGAACCGATGGAGCCGGACGAACCTGCCGCGGAACTCGGCGCCACCGAGCGCGCCGTCTGCGCCGACCTCTGCGGCAACGTGTGGAAAATACCGGTCAGCATCGGCCAACGTGTCGAGACAGGCGACACCCTGGTTATCGTCGAGGCCATGAAAATGGAGCTGTCGATCAAAGCCGCCTTCAGCGGCACGGTCACCGCTATCCGCTGCACGCCGGGCAAGCCCGTCAACAGCGGCGATATGCTGCTGGTGATCGACGCCGAGGCCTGCGCGGTAGCGTGACATGCGCCTGGCCCTTACGTCGCTGCCCGATAACCCTGCCCAGACCGGCTCTCCGTTGACGCTGGCCGGGCAGGCATATGAGCTGATCAAGCGTGACCTGTTCGAGTTCCGGTTGCTGCCGGGTGATGACTTTACCGAGAGCGAGCTGGTGGCCCGCATGGGTGTGAGCCGCACACCTGTGCGGCAGGCGCTGTACCGCCTGGAACGCGAAGGGTTCGTGCTGCTGCGCCAACGCAGCGGCTGGCGGGTGCGCCCCTTCGATTTCGAGCGCTTCGAAGCGCTCTACGATGTGCGCATCGTGCTCGAACAGGCCGCGGTAACGCGGCTATGCAGCCTGCATGACATGGACTCCTCGGGCGACCTCCCCGGCCTGAAGCGCATCTGGCTGGTTCCCCCGGACGAACGCCTGCGCAGCGGCAGGCGGGTCGCCGAACTGGACGAGGCGTTTCATTGCACGCTGGTTGCGGCGGCCGGCAACCCCGAGCTGGCGCAGATCCACCGCGACGTCACCGAAAAAATCCGCATCATCCGCCAGCTCGATTTCACGAAAGACTACCGTGTAGACGCCACCTACATCGAGCATGGGGCCATCTTGCGTGCGGTGCTGGCTCGGCGTGCTGACGAAGCCATGCGCATGCTGAAGTCTCATATTGAATTGAGCAAGGCCGAAGTGCGAAAGATCACGCTGCACCGCCTGCAGGCGGCGCGTTCAGACGGTCTGCGCTGACGGGTGGTCGATCACGGGCACGTGCGAGGCCCGCAGGTCTGCCAGGAAGCGCGTCTTCCAGGTCTCGAGGTCATGGTGGCGCAGGCCCTGCATCAGGCTGCGGTGGCGCTCGACCCGTTCGGCCAGAGGCATGCGCAACGCCTCATCGAGCGCATGGGCCATTCCTTCGATGTCGTATGGGTTCACGATCAGCGCGGCGTCCTGCATCTCGCTGGCGGCACCGGCGAACTGCGACAGCACCAGCACGCCCGGATCTTCGGGCGGCTGGGCCGCCACGTATTCTTTGGCCACCAAGTTCATGCCATCGCGCAGTGGCGTCACCAGGCCGACTTGCGAGGCGCCCATCAGGGGCATCAGCGTGGCGCGACTGTACGAGCGATTGATGTAGTGCAGCGGCGCCCAGCCGAGATCGCCCCACTTGCCATTGATGCGCCCCGCGGCGCGGTCGAGTTCGCGCCGTATTTCGCGATAGCCCTGCACGTCCGACCGCGACGACTGGGCAAGCTGCACGAACGAAACGTGGTTGCCATGGTCCGGCGCCATTTCAAGCAACTGCTCGAACGCGGCAAAGCGTTCCAGCAGGCCCTTGCTGTAGTCCAGCCGGTCGACACTGATGATCAACTTCCGGTCCGCCAGCCCCAGTTTCAGTGCGACCACCTGACTGGACCCTTTCTTGCGCGACATGGCGGCCACGTCCTCGACGTCGATCCCGATGGGATAGGCGTCTACCGTCAACTGCCTTGCACCGGCACGCAAACCGCCGGCCTTGCGCTCGGCCCCCAGCTGGCGCACGCAGTAATCGGCAAACGCCTGGGCATCCGAGTCGGTCTGGAAACCCACGACGTCATAGGCACACATCGCCTGCGCCAGTTCGCGATGCGGCGGAATGGTCTCGAACAGTGCGCCGGCGGGAAATGGAATATGCAGGAAAAACCCGATGCGATTGCGCACCCCGAGTTCGCGGCAATATGCGCCCAGCGGCAACAAGTGATAGTCGTGTACCCAGATCACGTCATCCGGCCGCAGCAGCGGGGCCAGCCGTGCGGCGAAATCGCGGTTTACCTTCTGATAGCCGTCGTAGTCGGTACGCCGATAGCGCAGCAAGTCAGGCCTATAGTGGAACACCGGCCATAGCACCGTATTGGAAAAGCCGCGATAGAACCTGTCGTAGTCGTGCTGGGCCAGCGGAAACGTGGCATAGGTAATGTTGTCGCGAGTCGTCGTGGAAACAGAGCCGCTGCCGTCCTCTTCGCCGATCTGTCCGTTCCATCCCAGCCAGAGGCCCCCGGAATCACGCAGGGCGTCATATAGGCCCACCGCCAGTCCGCCGGGCGCCCGGGCGCCAGTAGGCAATGCCACGCGGTTGGAAATGACGATCAGTCGGCTCATGTTCGGTACTCGCAGTCTTCGGTTACGGTGCTTGCTCGGCCAGCCGCCCAAGCCAGCCAGCCAGCGCCAGGGGATCCCGGAACCGCCACACTGCGCTGCTGGGCCCTGCCCCCACCTTGATGCCATACCCACCTGCCTGCTTGGCGGCGATGAAGGCGGACTCGTCGGTCAGGTCGTCGCCCACCGCGATGGGGATGCGGCCCGCGAAAGGCTCATCGCGCATGAAGGAAAGCAGCGCCGCCCCCTTGTGTATGCCGCGCGGGCGCAATTCGTACACCATCTTGCCCGGCTGTATATCGAAGTCCGGCGCATGCCGTTCGGCCGTTTCCCGCACAAGCTTTTCAACGCGGGCGGCCATACCGGGCGCCGCCCGGAAGTGCACGGCCAGGCCGTGGCTCTTGGGCTCGATCCAGACCCCGGGCCACTCAGCCACCTGCTTGCGCAAGGTAGCGCGCACGGCGTCCAGACTGGCTGGCGCGGGCGCCTGCACCACGACACCGTGACGGTCACGGCGTTCAGCCCCATGCCCGGCGGCGTGCGGCAGGCGCAAGGGATGCAGCAGGCGGTCGAGGTCGATGCCCGGGCGGCCCGACAGAATCGCCAGGGCGCCCTGCAGCGCCTCGGTCAGTTGCTGCAGCGTCGTCAACGTGGTTTCCGGCACCCAGACCAGACCCGGGTCGGCCTGGAGGTCGGCCAGGGTGCCGTCCAGATCCAGGAACAGCGCTATGCCGCCGGCCCGCGGCACGGCCGGCTCCTGCCAGCTTTCGGCCGGCGAGTCCGAACGGGAATCGGCGGTGTCCGGGTTGTTCAGCATAAAGCTCCGTGTAGCCTAGGCGGCGCCGCCGCTTGATCCGGGCCGGCATCGACGATGCCGGGCGCCATGTGCCCATCGCTTCACCATACGGCAGAGGCTTGTGCCAATCAATGACACAATTGCGTACGACTGTGTCGTTTGCGACCAAGGCTTGCAAACCGCGTGCCCGCCTGCCGAGGCTTATCGCGTCAAACGTGGGCGCTCAGCGTCGCGCGTATGGCTAGCGGGCCATGCATTGCTTCCAACGCTGGTGCACACGGTTGGCGAACCAGGCAGTCGTCAGATTTCGTGTGATCTTGGGGCTTTCGAGTTTTATGCCGGGCAGCACCGCGCGCGGCAAACGCTTGCCCGCATCCTTGTCGGCGAGTTCGAACACCCGCTTGTACAAACGCGTGGCCTCGAACTCGTACAGGCTGCCTTTCTCAAGCTCTGGTCGAATGCGCGCCTCATTGATGTCCAGGCGGCGCCGGATGGCGCGAACGGCGCGTTCGGTCTGGCTGGGCTCGATGGATCCATGGATCAGCAGGTCGCCATCCAGCGCCAGCTCGATACCCGACAAACGGCTCACGGCGGCCTGGAACGCCGCATTACGGCTCGCATACCAGCCAGCGTTGAAGTCGGCAAACCGATACAGCACCGAGTCGTAAGGGGCTTCATATCCCAGCAAATGAGCAATCCCGAAGTACATCCCTCCGCGCCGCGTAAACACCTCGTTGCGTATGGAACGTTCGACCTGATAGGGATAGTCTCGGGCCTGCGCCTGGGCGAAGGCGATGCTGACCTGCATGGGGCCCCCCGTACGCACGGGATTCAGGCCGCTGAACAGCTGCCGGCCCAGGGGCACCATGCCGATGAAGTCTTCGAAAATCTCGCTCAGCTGCCTTTCGGTACGTACGGCGTCCAGCCGCTGGTTATAAGTTTTGCCCGTCGGCGACTTGATGTTCAGCGCGGCCTGTACCAGGAAGGCAGGTATGTGCATTGCCTGGGTGCGGCGTTCGATCTCACGCCGCGCGATGCGGGGCAAGCCGTCAACCGGCGGATCCGCCCGGAACGATGATTCTTGCGCCGTGATGGCAACGACGGCGCAAAGATTGGTGCGGCTCGACTCCAGTGCCTGCGCCGTGAACGCCACCGCGATATCGCGCGCCCAGGCCGATCGGTCGGCCGCGCCTGCCGGCAGGAGCGTCTGCAGTTCGGCCTGTATTTCAGTGGGACTGCGTGTTGGCAGTTCGGGCTGACGGGTGGCGCATCCTGCCAACAGCACCAGCAACATTGCGCCCGCCCAGCAGGGCAGGCGCCGGAAAACACCAGTATGGGCGGTTGCAGTCATGCGGGAAATTCTACCCCCCGAGTTCCGCGCCAGAGGGCAAGGCGCGCCAAGTGCGTCAGTCTTCCTGGCGCGATGCCAGGTAGCGTGCCTTGTTCTCGGCATTGGGCGGATACAAGCCCGGCAGCGATGCGCCGGCCTGCACTTCATCCATGATCCAACCTTCCAGGCGCTCTTGTTCGACGGCAAGGGCCGCCACGTCCGGCAGCATAGCGGCAGGGATGACCACAGCGCCATCCTGGTCGGCCACGATGACGTCATCGGGAAATACCGCGACCCCGCCGCAGCCCACGGGCTGCTGCCAATCGACGAAGGTCAGGGCGGCCACCGATGGGGGAGCGGCCGCACCGCTCGCCCAGACAGGCAGGCCGGTCGACAGCACGCCGGCCAGATCGCGCACCGCGCCGTCGCTGACCAGGGCGGCGACGCCGCGGCGGGCCATGCGGGCGCACAGTATGTCTCCCCAGAACCCTGCGTCTTTGACGCCGTTGGCATCCACCACGGCTATGCAACCTTGCGGCATTTGCTCGATCGCCGCACGGGTCGACTTGGGCGAACTCCACGAATCGGGGGTGGCGAGATCTTCTCGTGCTGGAATGAACCGTACAGTGAAGGCACGCCCGACCACGCGCTGAGCGTTCCCTGTGAGGGGCCGGGCTCCCCGTATCCACACGTTGCGCAGCCCCTTTTTAAGCAGGACGGTGGTCAACGTCGCGGTAGTGACGCCTGCCAGCGCCTGAAAAGCCGTTGCATCCTGCAGGGTGCTCATGAGCGGTCTCCGGGGAGCGAATGGGCGCGCCACGTCGCCCGCGCGCCTCAGGGGTGGAAAAGTTATACCACTGCGGCGGCGGCTATTCTCCGTGCAGGGTGGCGACCAGCATGCGCGGTCCGCCGTGATTGCGGTGTTCGCACAGGTAAATGCCCTGCCATGTGCCCAGGCACAGCCGCCCAGCGCCAACCGGCAGGCTCAGGCTGTTGCCCAGCAGGCTGGACTTCAGATGGGCAGGCAGATCATCGCTGCCCTCGTACGTGTGTTCGTAGTAAGGCTGGTCCTCGGGAACGGCGCGGTTGAAGTAGCGTTCGAAATCGGCGCGTACCGTGGGATCGGCGTTTTCATTGATGGTGAGCGACGCCGACGTATGCTGGATGAACAAATGCAGCAGGCCGACCCGGACGCCGCGAATCTCTGGCAACTGTTCGACGATGGCATCGGTAACCAGATGGAAACCGCGCGGCCGCGCGGTCAACTGCAATGATTTCTGAAGCCACATGTATCTGCCTTGCCTATGCGCGGCGGCCGCCCGTACAGACCCCGCCTCCGTTGTTCGATTTGCACTTTTTTTATATCATATGTGCAGTATGAACACAAAGGCAGCGATATGACCGCCCTGCGCAACCCCAAGCCTGCTCCTGATGCCGTGCTCGCCAAGGCGGTATTGCGCGCCGCCGATCAGCTCGGGCTGCGGCAAACCGATCTGGCCGCCGTGCTAGGGGTGCATCGCACGGCCATCAGCCGGCTCAAGCAGAATCCGTCGCTCGATCCCGCGTCGAAGCAGGGTGAACTGGCCGTGCTGCTGCTGAGACTGGCACGCGCGCTTTACACCCTGGCGGGGGGCGACCCCGACTGGATCCGCCACTTCATGCACAGCCCCAACCGGATCACCGGCGGCATACCGGCCCGGCAAATCGAAAGCATCCAGGGCTTGATGACTGTGCTGCGGTTCACCGACGCCATCCGGGGCAAGACCTGATGATCTGGCAGGCCTGCAGCGGCACGCAACACGTCGCTCCGTTATCCGGCACGCTATACCGGCTGGTGGAAAGCCAGGAGCAGATCGCGACGCTGGGCTATGTCGACACGCTGGAAGAGCAGGCGGTGCTGGAATCCCTTATCGACGACAGCAAACCGGCCTATCCCGAGGGCAGCGCGGGCTACCACTATCTGCTCACCACGCCGTTCCGGTATCCGCCCCTGCCGTGGGGCTCGCGCTTTGGCCGCACGCACGAGCCTGGCATTTTCTACGGCGGCCGCAGCCTCGACACCACGCTGGCCGAGTCAGCCTACTATCGATTCGTCTTCTGGAATTCGATGGATGCGCCCCCACCCAAACCCTACATTCACAGCCAGCACACCCTCTTCTCGGTAGGCTACAAGGCGTCCGCGGGCGTGCGGCTCCAGGACCCGCCCTTCGATGCCTACCGATCCGAGCTCGCCCATCCCGCGCGTTATGCCGCAGCACAGCAGCTGGGCACCGACATGCGCCATGCCGGCGTACAGGCGTTCGAGTATTTTTCGGCACGCGATCCAGCGGGAGGATGCTGCGTCGGCCTGTTCACTTTGCAGGCCATAGCCCAGAAAAAGCCTCGCGACATGCATCCATGGCTTTGTGAAACCTCGGCCGCGACCGTCGCGTTCAAAGAAGCATCCGGTCGCCAGGTGGCCACCTTCGCGCTGGCGACTTTCCAGCTTGACGGGCAACTGCCTATTCCGGCCTGAAATGCATGCGCCTCGCGCGCCAGGTATCCGAGCGCATTCCGTGCGTGCGCAAGTGCAGCGGCGCCTCCGCTCAACCCGGCCCGGCGCAGGGGGCATCGCGCCAACCCAGTTCGGGGCCGTCCCGATCCCAGTCATACCGCTGCTGCTGCCGGCTCTTGAATCGATGCACGGCATCGGCGTGGTACGGCGTCGACATCGCTACCGCCTGCGACAGGGCTTCCAGATTGGACATCGACGCGTAGTCGGTTTCGAAACTCTGATTCAGCAAGCGCTTGCTCATCGCCAGCGCGTCGCCCGGTCCACGGGCGATCTGCCCGGCCAGCAAAAGGGCATTCTGCACCAGCGCGGCCGGTTCATGAATCGCCATCACAATGCCCAGCGCTCGCGCCTCGCCGGCATCGAGCGTGCGCCCGGTCAGCAGTATGCTGCGCGCCGCCGACAGCCCAACGATGCGTGGCAGCAGATAGTGGGCACCAAAGTCCCCGACCGCGCCTATGCGCGGAAATGACATGCAGAACCGCGCCGCCGAAGACGCAACGACCAGGTCGGCATGCAGGGCCAGGCTGAATCCCGCGCCGGCGGCGGGCCCGTCCACCGCGGCGATGACGACGGCGTCAAGTTCCAGCAAACGGCGCAGCCAATTGGCAGTCGAGCCGATCCGGCGCCGCGTTGCCGCGGGCGCGCCCGCGACCGGGTCGTCCAGACGCTCGGCCATTTCGTGCAGATTCCCCCCCGCGCAGAAACTCCCGCCTTCCCCCCGCAAGATCAGCGCGCGCACCGTGTCATCGCCATCCACCGCATCCAGCATGCTTGCATAATCGCCGCGCAGGTCGGCGGACATTGCATTGCGGGTAGCGGGCGTGGTGTGCACGAAATCGGCAACTCCATCGGCAATGCGCAACGAAGACGCGCGAAACTGGTAAGTCGTCATGCGGGCATGCCTCCTTCACTGGCGAACCGGGCCATGCGGCCCCAAGCGTCGTCCATTTCCCGAACCAGCTGCTGCATCTGACTCGCGATGCTGGTTTCACCGCGGATGCCGAAGATGCTCTGGCCGGCCGCTTCATAAATGAGCCGGGCGTCCTCATGTTCATGCAACGAGGCGAATACATCTCCGGTCAGCACCTGTTGCATCGGCATCTGCAATGGCGCAGGCGCGTCGGCGGATTCCCACGCGTCGATCCATTCGCTGCGCACCACCCGGCAGGGCTTGCCGCTATGTGCACGGGAAATCACGGTGTCCTCGCTGCCACTTTCGATAAGCCTCTGAAGCAAAGCCCGAGGGGTGTGGTTCTCGCGGGCAGCCATCCACAGCGTACCGAGCCAGGCTCCCTGCGCACCCATCCCGATACAGCCCAGCACCTGGCCGCCCGTGGCAATGCCCCCCGCCGCCAGCACCGGCTTGCCTTGTGCCGCTGCAATCACCTGGGGCACCAGGGCCATCGTGCCGACCGGACCCGTATGCCCTCCGGCGTCGTATCCCTGGGCCACCAGGACGTCAACGCCCATATCCAGCGCCTTGCGCGCGTGGCGCACCGAGCCCACCAGCGAGAACGTCAGCTTGCCCTGCGCCTGCGCCTGCCGGATAAGCTCGGGCCGCAGGCCAATGGCCGTCGCGACGACCGTTGCACGGGAACCGAGCACGGCGTCGATCTGGGCCTTGAACAAGGCCTCAGAACGCGCGTGCGACGTGAAAAAGCTGGGACGTACGGGCGGCTTAATATTGAATCGTTCGCGCAGTCCGTCCACGAACGCCACCTGGGCGCTTGGCAGCGCGCTGCGCAGAGACGCCGGGTCGGCCTGCTCGGGCACATTGGCGGGCAACATCAAGTCTATCCCGTAGGGCAGGCCCCCAAGCCGGCCCTCCAATTGTTCGATGATGCCGGGTATGTGCTCCGGAGCGTCGCGGCCCAGCCCCAGTACCGGAAAGCCGCCGGCCTGCGCAATGGCCACCACCACATCGGGCTCGTGCGAAAAGCCGAACACGGGGTGCCGTATTCCCAACTGGTCGCAGATCGGCGTGCGGATGCGCGACATGTCAGTCAGCCTCGATGCCTGCCTGCTTGATGACTTTGCTCCATTTGTCGAATTCGGCGGCGACAAAGGCATCGAACTCAGCGGGCGACTGCGGCGCAAACTCGGCGCCGAGTGCGGCGAACCTGGCTTCGACTTCCGGCTTTTGAAGAATGGCGTGCACGTCGGCCGCCAGCTTGTCGAGCACGGGCTGGGGCGTCGCAGCGGGCGCCACCAGGCCGAACCAGGTTCCGACTTCATAGTTCGGCAATCCAGCCGATTCGGCCACTGTCGGCAGATCAGGCACCGCCTTGGCGCGCGTGGCAGTAGTCACGGCCAGGGCGCGCAATTTGCCTGCCTGCACCTGCGGAATCGCAAGCGCGGCACTCAGCGGCATCATGGCCACCCGCCCGGCCACCAGGTCATTCAATGCGTCCGTCTGCCCCTTGTAGGGCACGTGCGTAAGCTTGATCCCTGCTTCTTGCGACAGCAATTCACCCGAAAGGTGGTTCGATGTGCCCAGCCCCGCGGTGGCGTAGGTCTGCGAAGGGTCGCTCTTCCTGGCCAGGGCGACAAACTCGGACATGGTCTGCGCAGGAACCGCCGGGTTCACCACGATGATATTGGGCACGATTCCGAATCCGGCCACCGCCTTGAAATCGCGCACCGGATTCCAGTTGATGCTCTTCTTCAGCACCGGCGCCACGGCATGGCTGGGGCTGACCAGCAGCAGCGTATAGCCGTCGGCCGGAGCGCGCGCCACGTAGTCAGTGCCGATGGCGCCGCCCGCACCAGTGCGATTTTCCACCACCACTGCCTGGCCATACCGCGACGACAGCTGCTCGCCGATGAGGCGCGCCACGGAATCCACAATGCCCCCGGCCGAGAACGGCACGATGATCTTGATGGGCTTGGAGGGATAGTCGCTTTGCGCCATGGCCGCGACCGGCGCCATCACGGCGAGCGCGCACGCTGCCATCATATGGGTGATTTTCATAGTCTCTCTCCTGGTTTTTTGAATGCGGGTTTTGCTTCAGCCCGTTATGGCCGCCATGGTCCGCTTCGCGATATTGCCGATGTGGATCTGGCTGGTTCCTTCGTAAAGGCGGAACAGGCGTACGTCGCGATAAAAGCGCTCCGCCACGTTGTCGGCGATGTATCCGCCGCCGCCGAAAATCTGTACGGCACGATCGGCCACCCGGCCGCACATCTCGGTCGCAAAAAACTTGCACATCGATGCTTCCAGCGTCACGTCCTTGCCGTCGTCGCGCTTACGCGCGGTCTCGAGCACCAGTGCCCGGGCGGCATACACGTCCGTATTGCTCTCGGCGATCATCTGCTGCACCAGCTGGAACTCCGCGATGGGCTGGCCGAACTGCTTGCGCCCCTGGGCGCGTTGCACCATTTCTCGCACCAACCGGATAGCCGGGCCCACGCACAGGCCGGCCAGGTTGATGCGCTGCTTGTTCAGTGCCCGCATCGCCGTGCGAAAGCCCTGTCCTTCCAGGCCACCCACTATCATGCTTTCGTGCACGCGAACCCGGTCGAGCACCACCTCCCCCACCGGCGATCCGTGCTGACCCATCTTTCGATAGGCCGGCGGCGTCGTGAGCCCCGGCGTGCCTCGCTCGATCAGAAATGCCGAGATGCCGGCAGCGCCTTTCGAGGCGGGGTCCGTCCGCGCGAAAACCGTGAAGAGATCGGCAATGGGAGCGTTGGTGATGAAGCACTTGCGGCCGGAGATCTCGAAATACGACCCGTCCCGCACCGCCACCGTCTGCAGCGCGGTGGCGTCCGATCCGGCCTCCGGTTCGGTCAGAGCGAAACAACCCGTGACCTCGCCACTGGCCAGCAGCGGCAGGTAACGCAGCTTCTGCTGCGTGGTTCCGTCTACCACCAGGGATTCCGACGCAATGCCGGTGTTGCCGCCAAAACGCGCTCGAAACGCCGTGGCCACCTGGGAGACCTCGATATTCACCAAGGCCAGTTCTTCGGTGGTGAGACCTGCGCCGCCATATTCTTCAGGAATGCTGTGACCGAACAACCCCAGCTCGCGCATCCGTTGCACCACCGGCTCCGGAATCTCGTCGGCTTCGTCTACCTGCTTCTCGATCGGCAGACATTCGTCGCGCAGGAAATCCCGCACCTCCTGCAGCATTGCTTCGAATCTGATGGGGTCTCGAATCATGGATCTTCCTTGTGGATTGGGCTCATAGCAGCCCTTGCGCCGCAACCAGCTGGTGCACCGCCTCTTTCAGCAAAGGCACCACCTCTTTCACGAGCCGGTCTTTCGGGGCGCGGTGCGCGGCAATGGTGCAGTTCAGCGCCAGGGGTGGTTCCCCAGCGGGCCGGCGCACCGGCACCGCAACGGCATGAATCTCTTTCTTCCAGTCGCCTTTCGAATGGCAGTAGCCATCAGCGGCATAGCGCTTGACATCGGCGTCCCAGATAGCGCGGTATCGGTCGAACGAATCACGGTCCTGCACCTTCAGGAAATTCAGAATGGCCGTGCGTTCGGCCGCCGGGTAAGCCAGGATCAGCGCGCGGCCGATCGAGCTGCTGAGCAAGGGCCGCGAGGTGCCGATGTCCGGCAGGTGCTGATTGGCGGAATCGGCGCGTACCGAATCGATGTACACGACATTGCCCCGATCTCTGATGCCCAGGTTCACGGTGCATCCCGTGGTGCGCGCCAAGGTTTCCATGATGGGCTTGGCCAGCTGCCGCACCTGCATGCTGGCCAGCAGCGGGTGGCCCAGCGACAGCACGCCGGGCCCGAGCCGGTACTTCTGCAGTCGCCCATCACGGGCCAGATAGCCAAGCAGAGTCAGGGTGTAGGTCAGGCGCGACACCGTAGGCTTGGGCAACCCGGTGCGGTCGGCAATCTCGCGGTTTCCCAGCAGCGGCGCCGAAGCCGAGAACGCACGCAACACCTCCAGTCCGCGCGCCAGGTTCATTGAAAACTGGCGGTCGGAGGACAAATCGTGCGGGTGCACCAGGCCGGGCAGGGATATAGCGCTCACTTTGCGATTTCGTTGTACAGGCGCAGGCATCATTGTTCCTTCGGTATAAGCCGTCAACGCTTTGAGAGTACTGTTTCGCTGTGCAAAACACAGCATTGCTGGGCAGATTGCAGTGATGCATAACAGAGGCCCATCCACTGCCTCTGAGCACGCATGACTCACCACTCTTCAGCCACCGGCGCGTTGGCCGGGATCCGCATTCTCGACATGGCCACGGTGCTTGCCGCACCCAGCGGCGCCACGCTCTGCGCCGACCATGGCGCCGACGTCGTGAAGCTGGAACTGCCGGATGGCAGCGATGCGTTGCGTCATATGCAACCCGTCAAGGACGGCTCCCCGCTGTGGTGGAAGGTGGCCAACCGGGGCAAGCGCGGCATTACGCTGGACGTGCGGAAAGAGCGGGGCCGGCAGATACTGCTTTCGATGCTGCCCCGTTTCGATGTGCTGGTAGAAAATTTTCGCAGCGGCAGCCTCGATCGCTGGGGCCTGGATATCGCGACGCTGCACCAGGCCAATCCGCGCCTCATCGTGGTGCGCCTGACGGGATTCGGCCAGACCGGCCCATATCGGGCGCGCGCCGGGTTCGCCCGCATATTCGAAGCCATGAGCGGGCTCACCAATCTGACCGGCACACCCGGCGGATCACCGCTGCACACCAACTTTCCGCTGGGCGACTCCATCGCAGGCGTCTTCTGTGCCTTTGCCATCGCGGCCGAAGTGGCGCGCCTGCGCGGCGACCCCCTGGCGCAGGGCGTGGAGGTCGATCTTTCAGCCACGGAGGCACTGCTGCGCATACTGGATCCCCTGCCCGTCGAACACGAGCAACTGGGCCAGGTGCGGCGCGCAGCCGGCAATCTCACGACGTATACGTCGCCATCCAATATGTACCGCAGCAATGACGGTGTCTATTTTTCTCTGGTGGCGTCATCCCAGGCGGTTTATGTCCGGCTGTGCAAGGCCATGGGCCATCCCGAATGGATCGACGATCCGCGCTTCGAAACGCTGCCCAAGCGCGTGCAGAACATGAACGCGCTGGATGGCGAACTGGAACAATGGTTCGCCGCGCGCTCGTTCCAGGACATTCGTGCGCGGCTCGAGCCCTACGAAATCCCGTTCAGCAAGGTATACGACATCGAAGACATCAAGGCCGACCCTCACTTTCAGGCTCGCGAGGCGATTATCCGCCTGCCTGACCCGGATCACGGCACGCTGCCCGCCCCTTGCATCGTGCCGCGCATCGTGGGCCGCGATATGCCGGTGCCCCGCTCCGGCCCGTCGGTCGGCGAGCACAATGCCGAGGTCTACGGCGAGCTCGGACTGACACAAGCGGAACTCGAAGAACTGCGCGCCCAGCGCGTCATCTGAGGCCACCCACATGAATACGCCCACACTGCCCGAAACCTTCAACGCCCTGGTCACCCGCCGCACCGGGGGTCAAGTCCAGTCCTGCATCGAATCGTGCCGCCTCGACCAGCTCACCGAGGGCGAAGTCGTCGTACGCACACGCTACGCCGGCATCAACTTCAAAGACTGCCTGTCTGTCCTGGGCGCCGCGAAAATCATTACTGAGTTTCCTCGCATCGCCGGCATCGAAGCGGTAGGCTGCGTTGCCGCGTCGTCGGTAGCGGAATTCTCTCCGGGGGACCCTGTATTCGTGCACGGGTTCCAGACCGGCATCGCCTATGACGGCGGCTTCTCGCAATGGATGCGCGTGCCGGCCAGGCATCTGCACCGGCTGCCGTCCGGATTATCGGCGCGCGAGGTCGCCACCATCGGCGTGCCGGGCTTCACCGCCGCCATGGCCCTGGAACGCTTCGAAGCGAATGGACTGCGCCCGGAGAAGGGGCCCATCGCCGTCTCGGGGGCGAACGGCGCGGTAGGCATGCTGGCCATCTCGATGTTCGCGCGCGCGGGCTATCAGGTCACCGCCATCACCCGCCGGCCGGAACAGGCTGCCGCGCTGCGCCGCCTGGGCGCTACCGATATCGTCGACACGCAGACCGCCTTGGAATCGACGCGGCCGCTGGAAGCGCCGCGTTTTGCCGCGGCCGTGGACAATGTGGGCGGCAAGGTGTTGTCCTGGCTATTGCGATCGGCCATGGACGAGGGCATGGTCGCCTCAGTGGGCAATGCCGGCGGCAATGGCTTCGACGGCAGCGTGCTGCCCTTCATCATGCGCCGGGTGCATTTGTTCGGCATCGTCGCCAATGCCACCTGGCCAGAACGCCTGCGTCTGTGGGCACGGCTCGCCGACGCCTGGAAACCCGACTTCGACGCGTTGGCTCCGCACGTCCGGACGCTTGCGCTGGAAGAGCTGCTTGCCCACGCCGAGCGGCAACTGCAGGGCGGAACCAGTGGCCGAACCCTGGTCGATTTCGGCGACCCCCTATGAGCGGGCCTCTGTCGGGCCTGCGCGTCCTGGAACTGGAGGCCCCCGGCCCGGTGCCCTGGGCAGGCATGATGCTGCTCAACATGGGCGCCACGGTCACCCGTGTCCGGCGTCCGGTTCCGGCCGACATGGGCATTGCGCGCGACGAACGCTATGAACTCACCGCGCGGGGCAAGGACGTCATCCTCGCCGACCTGAAGACTGCCGAGGGCCGTGAAACCCTGCTCGGCCGGGTGCGCGCCGCCGACGTGCTGCTCGAAGGAATGCGTCCCGGGGTCTTGGAGCGGCTGGGACTGGCGCCCGCGGATTGCTGGGCCGAAAACGAAGCGCTGGTCATCGGCCGCATGACCGGTTGGGGGCAGGCAGGCCCCCTGGCGCATACCGTGGGTCACGACATCAATTATCTTGCGGCCAGCGGCGTACTGCACGCCATCGGCCCCTCGGACGGGCCCCCTGCCGTTCCGTTGAACCTGATCGGCGATTTTGGCGCAGGCGGCATGCTGCTGGTCGCGGGCGTGCTCGCCGCCATGCTCGAAGTCCGCACCACCGGCAAAGGCCAGGTCGTGGACGCCGCCATGGTAGACGGGACGCTGTCCATGATGGCTCCCATACTGGGCCGGTGGCAGGCGGGCCAATGGCAGGATCGGCGCGCCAGCAACCTGCTGGACGGCGGTGCGCACTTCTACACCACCTACGAAACCGCCGATGGCAAAGCGGTGGCCGTGGGCGCGATAGAACCCCGGTTCTATGCCGCGCTGCTCGCGGGGCTGGGATTGGATCCGAGGCAGCTGCCGCCACAGCACGATGTGGCAAGCTGGCCGTCCATGCGCCAGACATTCGCCGCCCTGTTCGCCCGGCACACTCGCGACTACTGGCAAGCCCATTTCGACGGCAGCGAAGCCTGTGTATCGCCGGTGCTGTCACTGGCGGAAGTGCCACAGCACCCGCATTTCAAGGCGCGCGGCAGTCTGGTGCAGCAAGACGGAGTGCTGTATCCCGCGCCCGCGCCGCGCTTCGAGCGCTCTCCTGTGGCGTGAACGCGTCTGCCCGCCAGGCGGGCATCGCATCAGGGCACGACCGGGTCGCCCTGCAGCCGGATCTCGGCCACGATCCGCTCGTTCTGCTGATGCAGCGAAAAATCGTAGCGTCCGGGGTAACACAGGGCGAGCCGCCGGCACAGATTGCCCAACCCGCCGCCGCCGCGGGTCAGGTCGTAGGGTGCGAGCAGCTGCCCGGGGTTGTCCACCGACACGACCAGCTCATCGTCGCGCAAGCGCGTATGCACATTGATCAGGAACTGTCTGGTGTCGGAGCGCATGCCGTGCTTGATGGCATTTTCCACCAGGCCTTGCAGCGTCATGTGCGGCAGGAAGCGCGGCAGCGACGCCGGATCGATGTGGCAGCGGTATTCCAGCTCGCGGTCAAAGCGCAGCGCCTGTATGCGTACATAGGCTTCGGCGGCCTCTAGTTCTTCGTCGACGCGACACAGGCCCTGCCCACGGCGGTCGAGCGAATACCGCAGATAAGCGGCCAGGCGGCGCGTCATTTCAGATGCGATGGCGGGCCGGTCGTCGATCTCGGACACGATGGTGTTCAGCGCGTTGAACAGAAAATGTGGCTCGATCTGCGACTGCAGGTGTTCCAGTTCAAGCCGCAGGGCGTGGGTCTCGGCCTTCATCCGGGAGATCCGGGCCGTGCGGGCGGCCAGTTCGGCGGCCACGCCGAAGTACACCAGCGTCCAGATGCTCAGAACGCCCATGTAGTACAGAAAGCCCAGCCGGTACTGATTCTCCGGCAAGACCCGAAGGGTGTCAGGCGGGAACAGCTGGTGTATTTCGTAGGCGATCCAGGCCAGCAACGCCGACGCCGCCACGCAGAAGACCACCGCACAAGCCCACACCAGCAAGGGCGAAGGATTGTGTGAACGGATTCGGCCATGCCAGAGCGCCGCGGCGCTGGTCAGCGTGAAGGCCAGGGGTTCGAGCGCCAGCGTCAGCCAGAACGCGGCCACCGAATCGCCGAATACGGCCAGGCGTATGCAGAAGCCGATGAGGGCCAGGATCAGCCACCCCGCCACCTGGGCGCGCCAGAACCCCAGCGACGACTCACCCCGGCTCAGTTCCTGGCCTACCGCAGTGAACAGCGCAGAGGGGGGGTCGTGATGTGCCATCGCGAAAAGCCGGAATGAAGCAGGTGTCGGAAGCACCGATTGCGCCGATCACGGATTGTACGGGCCGCTCATCGTGCCGCGTCTGCGCACTGGCTCGTGCCGCGCAATAGTGCCGCGGGGCCGCAGGAGCCACAAGGCATTTTCGACGAATCGCCCTGTTTGCTCGATGAAAGTGGCGTCATGCGGCCGGCGCTACCTTCTGCGCGCACTCCAGGAGGGTCTGCAGCCAGCGACTGCGCCGGGATGCCTTGCGCCACAGCATGCCCAGTTCACGCGGGGGCGGCGTGAACCCGCCGTCCTCGCCTCCCACAGGCGGGACGGGCAGCTTGCAGAGGCTCGGTCCCGCCAGGCCCTGGCCAATATCGGGCACCAGCCCCACCCCAAGCCCTCTTTCAACGAGCAAGGCAATCGCCATGATGGAATTGAGCTCCAGGCGTTCACGTGGATGTATGCCCTGCGCCTGCAGGTAGCGTTGCGCCAGCTGCCCGCCTGCCAGCTGCCGGTCGTAGCGCAGCAACGGCGCACTGCGCAGCAGCTGCAGGGGGTCGGCGGCGGCATCCCGCGCGTGTGCCAGCACCACCAGGGGTTCGCGCCGCAACGGTGTCCAGCAGACGGTCTTGGGCAGATCGAACGGCAGCTTCAGGCACAGGGCGGCATCCAGCTCGGCCTGCACCAGTGCCGTATACAGGGTTGGGGTAATGCCGATGCGCAGTGCGATACGTACATTGGGGTAATGGGCGCTGAACGCCTGCAGAATATCCGGCAGGAAACCATGCAGGGCGGTGTTCACGGTACCCAGGCGCAATTCGCCTTCATCTTCGTCGGTGGCCACCCAGTCGCGCAGGGCCGTGGCGTCCTGCACCAGCAGGCGGCCGCGCTCGGCCAGCCGCATCCCCGCCGCAGTGGGCTGCACATTTCGCCCCTGCCGCACCAGCAGCGACGTACCCAGTTCGCGCTCGAGCGCGCGCATCTGCTGGGCCACGGCCGCCGCACTCAGCCCCAGCTGCCGCGCGGCCTCGGACATGGAGCCCAGGTCGACGACCTTCAGATAGTGGTTCAGGTAGCGGATATCCATCCACTGCATTTTCTTTCATTTGATGAAAGCATTACAACTGTCCTGCGGACCCGTCAGCGCACGACAATGCAAGCTGGCTCTGTTGAATCGCACTCAGTAGAAGGAAGTCGAAATGTATCGCTGCACGCCGTCGAATCCGTCGCGCCGCCAGGCTCTTGCCGCCGCTTTTGCGCTGGCCGCCACGTCGATCGCGCCCGCCTGGGCGCAGACCGGCAACCCGGTCATGCGCATCATTGTTCCCTTTGCGCCGGGCGGCGGGAACGATGTGCTGGCGCGGCAGCTTGCGCACGGCCTTTCCGAGATGTTCAAGCAGGACGTCATCGTGGAAAACAAGCCCGGCGCCGGCGGCAATCTCGGCACCGAACAGGTGATACGTGCATCGGCGCGCAGCAACACGTTCCTGCTGGGCCATACGGGCACCGTGTCGATCAATCCCGCCCTGTACAAAGATCTGAAATCCAACGCCTCGGCCGACCTTCAGCCGGTTGCCATGTTCGCGTCCTCGGCCCTGGTGCTGGTGGTTCCGGCGGAATCTCCCGTCCATACGGTTGCGCAACTCGCTGACGCCTTGAAGCGGGCGGATTCCGATATGGATTACGCATCCAGCGGCAACGGCACGGGCGGCCACCTGACCGGCGAGATGTTCCTGCAGACCCTGGATGCGCAGGCGGTGCACATTCCGTACAAGGGCACGGCCCCCGCGCTGGCCGACGTCGCCGGCGGGCTGGTCGACTTCAGCTTCAGCGTCATTCCGGCGGCCATGGCACTGGTCAAGTCGGGCAAGCTCCGTGCGCTGGCCGTCACCAGCGCGAAGCGCACGGACCTGCTGCCTGACGTGCCCACCATGGCCGAATCGGGCGTGCCCGCCCTGGCGGATTTCGAAAGTACGCTGACCTACGGCATTCTCGCGCCCAAGTCGATATCGGCCGCCACCGTACAGCAACTGGAAGAAAGGATCCTGAAAACCGCCGCCACCGCGGAGTTCCAGGCCAAGCTGGCGGTCGAAGGGGCAGAACCCATGCTGGGGGGCGCCGACGCCTATGCCAGCCGCATCCACGAGGAAAGCCGCAAGTGGCAGCAGGTCGTCACGGCTTCAGGGGCATCGGTTTGACGGCGGCCGGGCACCCCATGCTTACGTCCCTGGTAGATCAATGCATGAACCCGGCGGGCGACGACGAGATGTTCTCGGACGTCCAATGGCTGCAAGCGCTGCTGAGCTTCGAAGCGGCGCTGGCTCGCGCTCAGGCCGCCGCCGGCCTGATCCCGCAGGAGGCCGCGACCGCGATCGTACAGGCCTGTACGCAGACCGAATTGCACCGCGAGCATTTCATCGTGCGTACGCGTCAAACGGGCGCGTTTGGCATCGGGCTGGTCGATCCCCTGCGGGCGTACCTTGCCACCCACCATCCGGATGCACAGGCCTATCTGCATTGGGGCACCACCACTCAGGACGCGGTAGACACCGCGCACGCCGTGCTGACCAAAGCCGCGCTGACGGCCTTGCTCGAACAGCTGAACGGGCTGGTAGCGGCCCTTCGCGCACTGGCGCGCCTGCATGCCGCCACGCCGATGATGGCCCGCAGCCTGATGCAGCCCGCACAAATCACCAGTTTCGGCCTGAAATGCGCACAGTCGGCAGCGGCGCTGCAACGCAGCGCGCGACAGTTGTGCGAACTGGCTCCACATGCATTGTGCGTGCAACTGGGCGGCGCGGTGGGTAATCGTTCCGCCATGGGGGGCCGCGGCGCCCAAGTGGAACTGGTGCTCGCCGCCGAACTGGGGCTCTGGGCTCGCGGAATCAGCTGGCATACCCAACGCGATGCCTGGGTGCGCTTGGGCATGGAAGCGGCGGTATGCGCAGGCAGCCTGGCCAAGCTGGCGCGTGACTGGTCGCTGCTGTCCCAGTTCGAAGTCGGCGAACTGGCCGAGGCCGCGCGCGGCAAGACCTCCAGTGCCATGCCGCACAAGCGTAATTCGGTGCACTGCATGCAGGCGGTGGCGCAGACCCAGGCGGTGCCGGGGCTGGCGGCCACCCTGCTCGGGTGCATGCCTCAGGCGCACGAGCGCGCCATGGGGGAATGGCAGGCCGAGCTGTCCGCGTGGGCGCCATTATGGCGCCATGTGCACGGGGCGTCGGCCGCCCTGCGCCTGGCCGCCGAAGGCCTGCAGGTGAACCCTCCACGCATGCAGGCCAATCTCGATGCATTGCAGCAAGTGATATTTTCGGAAGCGTTCGTCGACGCGCTGACTCCCATCGCTGGCCGCGATGCCGCCCTCCGCGCGGTCGAGCAGCAGGCGACGCTGGCCCTGCAGCATGGACAGCCCCTGTCCCTGCTGCTGCGGCAGTGGATCGAGACCGCGCACGGCCCCGAAGCCGCTCGCCAATCCGTACACGCCCTTGCCATGGCGGCCGACCCCGCCCACGCCGTACAAGCCTCGGCAACCTGCTGCGCCGAACTGCTCCGCGCCCTCGACGCGGCCCCTGATCTGATCTGCACTCTGGAGCCCCACCATGCCTGACTTCATATCCGACGACGCCCTGCAGCGCGGGCTTGCCAACCGCCGCAAAGTATTGGGCGATACCTGGGTCGAACGGTCCATCGGCAACGCCAACACTTTCAATGTCGAGTTCCAGCGCATGATCACAGGTTACGCCTGGGACGCCATCTGGAGCCGGCCCGGGCTCGATCCCCGGACGCGCCGCATCATGGTGCTCGCCATCACGGCGGCCATGGGGCGGTGGGAAGAATTCGAGCTGCATGTGCGCACCGGCCTGCAAGCGCCTGCCGACGACCCGGCGGCCGCCGCGCTCGATCTCGATACGCTGCTTGAGGTGCTGCTTCAGACGGCAGTCTACGCAGGGGTGCCCGCCGGCAATACGGGCATGGCAGTCGTATTGAAAGTGCTGGCCGAACTCGGCCGCACGCCCCCCCGTTCAGATTTCTGGACCGGCGGCGCCGCCACGTAGCCGCGCCACGGTGGCGGCGCGCCCCTGGCAAGGCGCGCCGCCGGCTCAGGACCGCCGCAGACGCGCCTGCTCGCGCAACAGCCCGGCCTGCCGGATGGCATTTGCGAGGCCCAGGGCAGCGGGCGACAGCGCCATGTCGGTGCGTTGCAACATGCCCATGGGCTCGTCGGTTCCCCCGGCAGGCATGGGCAGCCGCGCCAGCTTCCCGCCATTGACCTGCGCCTCGATCAGGCTGGAAGGCACGAACCACACCGCGTCGTTACGCAAGGTCATCTCGAGGCCGAGCGATACGGAAAGCGTTTCGATGCGCGCCAACTGGCGAGGCAGGCCAAAGGCGCTGATAACGCTCTCGGCCGACTGGCGGATCAACGTGCCCTCGGGCGGCACGATCAAGGGATACTGGGCAAGGACGAGCGGCGGCAGCCCTGACTTGCCCAGCAAGGCATGGCCCGCTCTCACGACCACGGCCAGCGGCTCGCGGAAGAGGTGCTCGAAACTCATGCCCGCCATCGCCTCTGGATCGCCCAGGCGTCCGATCGCGAATTCGATGTCGGCCGCCTGCAGGCGTTCAAGCAATTCGGCGTTCCGGCCGGTATAGACGCGCAGGCTGGCCATGGGCCACCGTTGCCGGAACACCTGCAACGCGGGCGGCAGCAGCACGCTGGCCACCGTGGGAAGAATGCCGAGCCCCACCACCATGGAGGCGCCGTCTTCGGGCTGCGCCAGCTGTTCGATGCCGTCGCGCAGACTTCCCAGGCATGTCTGGGCGTAAGGAGCGAACACTCGGCCGGCGGGGCTCAGCTCGGCGCCGCGCCGGCCTCTCTCGAAGAGGCGTTGCCCCAGTATGGCTTCAAGTTCGGCCAGCGTTTTCGAGACTGCAGGCTGCGTGATGGCCAGCCGCTCAGCCGCGCGCTGCACGCTGTTCAGTTGGGCGACCGCCAGGAAACACTGGACGTGCCTCAACTTGATGCGCGCTCCCTGCAGCGAAGTATTCATAACTTTTCAAGCCTATAACACCGACAAAATGTCACTTACCATAACTTTATAGCTTGATTACAGTGGCATTTCCATCCGTTGCCGCTGGAGCATTGCCATGGACGGCTCGCCGCCCCGCACCACCGTACTCACACCCCGGGACTGGGATTCGCATCCTCCTTTTCGGTATCCGGACTACAAGTCCTCGGTGCTGCGCAGCCCGTCGCTACCCCTGGTTCCGTTGCGCGACGCTCTGAAGAACATCCATGCTCCCGTCTACGGTTCGCAAAGCCTGGGCAAGCTCGATCACGACCTGACCCGCAATGCAGCCAGAAACGGCGCGCCCTTGGGCGAACGCATTGTCGTCACCGGTCGCGTGCTGGACGAAAGCGGCAGGCCGGTACGCAATACGTTGGTGGAAATATGGCAGGCAAACGCTGCCGGACGCTACGTGCACAAAGCCGACCAGCATGACGCGCCGCTCGACCCCAACTTTCTGGGTGCCGGCCGCTGCCTGACCGACGCGCAGGGCCGCTATCGGTTCCTGACGATCAAGCCAGGCGCCTATCCGTGGGGCAACCACAGCAACGCCTGGCGGCCGAACCACATACATTTCTCGCTGTTCGGCGAATACTTCGGATCGCGCCTGGTGACACAGATGTATTTCCCGGGCGACCCTTTGCTGGATCTGGACCCGATCTTCCAGGGCACGCCCCCCGCCGCGCGTGACCGTCTGGTATCGCGCTTTTCCCTGGACGCCACCCAGGAAGGGTATGCCCTGGGCTATGAGTTCGACATCGTTCTGCGCGGTGCGCGCCAGACGCCGACGGAGTAAATCATGCCCATGTTCAGACAGACGCCGTCGCAGACCATAGGCCCGTTTTTCGCCTACGGCCTGTGCCCGGAGCAATATGGCTACGATCTGAAGAGCCTGTTCACCCCCGTGCTGGCCGACCATCGCGCAGAAGGCACGCCCATCACGATCGAAGGCTGCGTGTATGACGGCAGCGGCAAGGCCGTCGACGACGCTATCGTCGAAATGCTGCAGGCCGACTCGCACGGACGCTATGCGCAAGCGGCCGATGAGCTTCCCACGACGGGCTTTCGCGGATTTGCCCGCGTGGGTACGGGCACCGATCCGCAATCACGCTTCGTCGTTCACACCATAAAGCCCGGCGCCATCGCCCCGGGCGCGGCGCCCCATATCGATGTGATAGTAATGATGCGAGGCATGCTGCTGCATGCCTATACCCGCATTTATTTCGACGACGATTCGGCCACGCACGCCGGAGATGCCGTGCTGGCGGCCGTGCCGCCCGAGCGCCGCGCCACACTGATCGCGCGCCGCTGTGCACATGCCGATCGTATCGTCTACCGGTTCGACATACATCTCCAGGGAGCCGACGAAACCGTGTTCTTCGATATCTGATCCCGAAGGCACGCCGGCCGCGGAAGCGGCCACCGCAGCCCCTTTTTCGCACGGCTGCAGGGACACGCGACGATTTCAGGCGATACCCGCACGACGCAATGTCCGCGGGTTTTCGTCGTGGAGCTGGCGTCCCGAAGCGACACCGAAAACCTTGCAGCCCACCCAAAGATTCGTTGAATTATTCTTAGCTATCTAATATTATTTGCTGGCACGCCAGCATAACGGCGGCTGCGTCACAGCGCACGCAGTCCTGGCCAATTCCATCAGAAGAGCGTGCCAAGACAACGGAGAGAGACAAATGAAAAAAGATCGACTCGCAGTGCAACGCCAGGGCTGTCGTAACGTTCTGGCCTCGTCGTTGATCGTCGCACTGGGCATCGCCGCGCCGGTCGCCTCCCATGCAACGGAACAGGCCGACCAATACCCTTCGCGGCCGGTGCGCTTCATTGTTCCGTACGCCGCCGGCGGACTGCCCGACACCGTCGCGCGTGTCGTCGCACAGGGTCTGACGGGCAGTCTCGGCCAGCCAGTCGTGGTCGAGAACAAGCCGGGTGCCAATGGCGTCGTGGCGGCACAGACCCTGGCCAGTTCCCCGGCCGACGGCTATACCTTCCTGGTGACTGACGGCTCGATGATGTCCATTAACCCGTCGCTGTACAAGAACCTTCCCTACGATCCGAAGCGTGATTTCGTGCCGGTGTCCCTCATCGCCACCTCGCCCCTGTTCCTCGCGACGAGTACGCAGACGGGCATCACATCGCTGCCTGATTTCATCGAGAAGGTCCAGGGCAAGCCGGGCGCCATGGATTACGGTTCATCGGGAATAGGCAGTTCGCATCACCTGACCATGGAAGCCATGAAAATCGCCATGAAGCTCGACATCAGCCACGTCCCGTTCCGCGGGTCGGGGCAATCTGTTCCCGCCATGGTGGGCAACCAGGTCGATGTCGTGTTCGCGGCGTTGCCCTCATTGTCGGGCTTTGCAGAAAAGGGGCAGGTCAAGATCCTGGCCACCAATGCCGGCAAGCGGTCGGCCCTGGCTCCGGACATTCCGGCCATCTCTGAAATCATTACAGGCTTCAACTTTGCCGTCACGGTCGGCGCCCTGGCGGCCAGCGGAACGCCGGACTTCGCCGTCAAGAAGATGAGCGCGGCCATTGCCGACGCCGTGAAAGCCCCCGCCGTGGTCAAGCAATTCAACACACTGGGCATAGAGCCGGTGGGCGGCACGCCGGCCCAGTACAGCGACGCCATTGACGATGAGGCCAAACGCTACGAAAGCGCGATCCAGGCGGCGGGAATCAAGGCCGACTGAATTGCGCGGCGCGGCCATGGCCGCGCCGCCTCGCGTCCGAAATGAACACCTATCGAAGGAGCCCCGATGCTGACCAATGAAGATAACGAACTGTTATGCCGAGTCGTTGGCGACGCGCCCATGGGCCAGCTGATGCGCAAGCACTGGACGCCAGTCTGTCTGAGCGAGGAAGTCAGCGAGCCGGATGGCGACCCGGTGCAGGCCCGTGTGTTCGGCGAAGACCTGGTGGTATTTCGCGACACCGACGGACGCGTGGGCGTCATGGACGAATACTGTCCGCATCGCCGTGTCTCGCTGGTCTACGGACGCAACGAGGAGTGCGGCCTGCGCTGTCTGTATCACGGCTGGAAAATGGACGTGGAAGGAACCGTGATCGAGATGGTGTCCGAACCCGCCGCCAGCACCATGGCCCAGAAGGTCAAGCACAAGGCCTACAAAGTGCGCGAATGGGGCGGCGTGATATGGGCATATATGGGCGACCAGGACGATATCCCCGAGTTCACGCCTCCCCCCTGGGCGCCCACCGCGGATTCCAAAGTCAGCATTGCCAAGGTGCTGATCCCTTGCAACTGGGCGCAGATTCTTGAAGGAGCGATCGACTCGGCGCACAGTTCCAGCCTGCATTCCTCGGATTTCGTGCCAGCGCGCGTGGGTGGCGCCGAAGCCACCGACAAGAACTGGCTGCGCCCGTCAACCGACAAGGCGCCCCGCCTGCAGGTGCAACGCATGCCCTTCGGGTTCAGATATGCGGCAATCCGCCGCCCCATCACCAATGCCGCGCAGAACGATTATGTGCGGTCGACCGTATTCGTCGCACCCGGCACGGTGCTCATCCCGCCCAACAATCTGTACAACGTCGCCAACGTCAATGTCCCCATGGACGACACGAACACGGCGTTTTACTTCATTGCCTGGGGCGCAAAGGCCACCACGCCCGACACCGAGACCTGGCGCCGGTTCCTGGGCACCAGCGTAGGTATCGATCTGGACGAACGTTATCGGCCGCTGCGTAATACCGAAAATCGCTTCTGGCAGGACCGGCAGGCAATGAAAGCCGGCAACTTCACCGGCATACGCGGATTTCCGAACCAGGACATCGCGATGTGGGTCACCATGGGCCCGCTGGCGAACCGGTCGGAAGAAAGATTGGGAGCCAGCGACCTGGCCATCGTCGAGTTCAGGCGCCAGATGCTGGACGCGGTGCGCGCCTTCCAGCAAGGGGAGCCGGCGATCGGCACGGGTGACCTGCGCATCCCCGCAGACATCTGTTCGTTCCAGGCCATTGTGCCCAAGACCACTGACTGGCGCGAGTTCCGCGCACAGCCGGCGGGCGCGGTCGCTGGCGACGATCCAGAACTGGCCGGCAACTACCAGACCACCGCCTGAACAGAGGAGCCCCACCTTGGCCAAGCTGCAACTTTCCATCGCCATGGGCGATTACGACCGAAACCGCGCCCTGTATGACGGCGCCATACAGATCGACGGCGTTGATCCTACATATATGTTGCTCAACCCGGAAGAAATGTTCTTCCGCGCTTTCCGCTTCCAGGACTTCGACGTCAGCGAGCTGTCGTTCAGCAGCTATCTGGTCAAGCATGCCAGCGGTGACTGCCCGTACATTGCCCTGCCGATCTTCCTGTCCCGCGCTTTCCGCCACACCTCCATCTATGTGCGCAAAGACCGCATCCGAGCCCCCGAAGATCTCAAGGGCAAGCGCATCGGCATCCCGGAATACCAGCTGACCGCCAATGTGTGGGCACGCGCGCTCTTGCAGGACGATTACGGCGTCAGGCCGTCCGACGTCACCTGGGTACGCGGCGGAATCGACCAGCCCGGCCGTCCCGAAAAAATCAAACTGAAGCTGCCCGCGGACGTGAACATGGTCGACGCCCCGCAGGACACCACGATCTCGGACATGCTGGATCGCGGCGAAATCGAGGGTTTCATGGCGCCCCGCGCGCCGTTTGGCGATGCGCGCGGGAACCCGGACATCGGCTGGTTGTTCGATGACCCTACCGCCGTGGCCAAAGACTACTACCGCCGCACCGGAATTTTTCCCATCATGCACATCGTAGGTGTACGGCGAACGCTGGCCGAGCAGCATCCCTGGTTGCCCGGCGCGTTGTGCAAGGCCTTCGAGCATTCGAAAGCCGCTGCGCTGGCCAAACTGGAAGACACCTCTGCCACCAAGGTCACCCTGCCCTTTGTCGAAGAGCAGCTCAAGGCAGCGCGTGAAACCCTGGGCGTTCATTATTGGTCATACGGCGTGGCAGCCAATCGGCGCACGCTGGAAGCGTTCACGCACCATCATCACGCACAGGGTCTGTCTTCACGGCATGTGGACGTTGACGAGTTGTTCCACCCCAGCACGTACGAAACTTACAAGATCTAGACCACGCCACAACACAGAGACTGCCATGACTGAGTCCAGATCGGCCGCGGATGCCATGATGCCCTTGCGCATAAGCAGTATCACCGACGCCGCCGCAGGCATACTCTCATTCGAGCTGCGTGCTGCCGATGCCAGCGATCTGCCTTCGTTCACCCCTGGATCGCATGTGAAAGTCAGGGTGCCCAATGGCGAGCTGCGCAAGTATTCACTGTGCAACCACCCCGCCGAGCGCGAACGCTACGTGATCACGGTCAAACGCGACGCACAGGGGCGCGGTGGATCCATCAGCCTCGTCGACCAGGCGCAGGTGGGCGATATCCTGCCCACTTCTTGCCCCGAGAATGCGTTCGAACTGGTGGAGAACCCGGGCAGCCTGGTGTTCATCGCGGGGGGCATAGGCATCACGCCGATACTGTCAATGATCCGTTCCCTGGATGACCCCTCGGCCAGCCCCTGGAAGCTGTACTACTTGAGCCAGGCCCCGGAAACCACGGCGTTCCTGGATGAGCTGAACGATCCTGCGCTGCGCGGACGCGTGCTCGTTCACCATGACCACGCAGACCCTGCGCGATCCTTCGACCTATGGCCGGTACTGGAAAAGCCGAATCGCGGCCATGTCTACTGCTGTGGCCCGCGCGGCCTGATGGAAGCCGTGCGCGACATGTCGGGGCACTGGTCGCCGACGCGCATCCACTTCGAAAGTTTTCTTGAAGGGGGCGGGGTGCAGCCCGATGATGCGCCGTTCACCGTTGAACTGGCCAGATCCGGCGGCGAGTTTGTCATACCCGTCGGTCAGTCGATCCTTACGGTGTTGCTGCAAGCCGGCGTGCCGGTGGCCCACTCCTGCGAAAGCGGCACCTGCGGGTCGTGCCGCACCGGTTTGCTGCAGGGATCGGCCGATCATCGCGACATGGTGCTGCTGCCAGAGGAACAGGACACGCAGATCATGGTCTGCGTGTCGCGGGCACGCGGCGACAAACTGGTGCTGGACCTGTAGCCTGGAGCGCTTCGCATGGCAGACGCCGTACTCAATATAGGCATCATCGGGCTGGGACGGGCGTTCTCGCTGATGCTCGAGTCATTTCTTGCGGATCCCCGCGTGCGGCTGGTGGCCGCGTGCGATCCACGCGAAAGTGCCCGCAGACAGTTCGAGGCCGACTTCGGCTGTCCCAGCTACGCCAGCGCCCAGGCGCTGGTCCAGGACAAGCGCGTACAGGTGGTCTACGTCGCCAGCCCGCACCAGCATCATGCTGTCCACACCTGCCTGGCGGCGGCACACGGCAAGCATGTGCTGGTCGAGAAGCCCATGGCGCTGCGGCTGGACGACTGCGACGCCATGATCGCGGCGTGCGACGCGGCCTCGGTGCACCTGGTCATTGGCCACTGCCACAGCTTCGACACGCCTTACCTGCAATGCAGACAGCGCATTGCCGACGGACAATTCGGCGCCGTGAAAATGGTGCATGCCCTGAACTACACCGACTACCTGTTCCGTCCTCGCCGCGCCGAAGAGCTCTCCACGTCCGAGGGTGGTGGAGCAGTGTTCAGCCAGGCGGCCCATCAGGTGGATGTCGTCCGCATGCTGGTGGGCTCGCGGCCCACCCAGTTACGCTGTGCGCTGGGTAACTGGGACCCGCGGCGTCCCACAGAGGGGGCCTTCAGCGCGCTGCTCTGGTTCGAGGGCGGAGCCTATGCATCATTGAACTACAACGGCTACGCCCACTTCGACTCCGACGAGTGGCTGGACTGGACCGGCGAGATGGGACAGCGCAAAGACCCATCCGTCTACGGCTCGGCCCGCCGCAGGCTGCGGGCGTCCGGCAGCCAGGCCGAGGAAGCGGCGCTGAAGGCGGCCGGAACCTACGGTGGCCCCGACTATGTGGCGCCTGACGGCGGCAGCCTGCCGCGGCCCACCGCGCACCAGCACTTCGGCTCGATTCTGGTGTCATGCGAACGTGCCGACCTGCGACCCATGCCCGACGGAATCTGGGTATACGGCGATGAATCGCGCCAGTTCATTACGCTGCCGCCACCCGCGGCACCCCGCCTGGAAGTCATGGACGAATTGCATGACGCGGTCACGCGCGACCGAGCGCCGCTGCACGGCGGGCGTTGGGCCAAGGCGACGCTCGAGATCTGCCTTGCGATGCTGGAATCGGGGAATGCGCACCGTGACGTGGCTTTGCACTGCCAGCCGCAGGCATAGCAGGGATATACGCCAGGCCAGGGCCGACAGAGGCTTTGGAGTATCATTTTCCGCCATCCATTCCTTCATCTCGCTGTCTCTCGCATGGCTTCCAAAGAAACCAGAAAAGTACTTGCCCATTGGCGCGAGGCGGTCCCCCATGACCGCCTCGCTCACTTGATCAAAGACGCGACTCGCGCGCTGGTGCGCGGCCTTCAGGTACGCCTGTCGGATCACAATGTCTCGTTCGGGCACTGGGCTTTTCTGCGCATACTGTGGGAACAGGACGGTCTTACGCAGCGAGAGCTGAGCGAACAGGCCGGCGTGATGGAACCCACGACATACGCCGCGATGAAGTCCATGGAGGCGCTGGGCTATATCGAGCGCAAGCATCTGCCGGGAAACAATAAGAACGTGCACGTCTATCTGACGCGTAACGGCCGTGCCCTGAAGAAAAAGCTGATCCCGCTGGCGGAAGAAGTCAACGCCATCGGCACCAAGGGCCTGACCAAGGCCGAAATCAATACGACCCGTAAAGTCTTGCTGGCCATCATCGCCAACCTGGCCGAGGACGAAGCTTCAATGGAGAACGCCGAGCGTCGGGTGGTGTCCACCCGCGAGCTGGCGCGGCGCATCAACAAATCCGCCGCCACGTGATGCCGCCGGGCGGATCATGGGAATTCACTTATGATATGGCGGGCGCCCCCCATATCGAATAACGGTGCCGCGGTGGCGGCGTCCCTGGACAACACGACCAAGTAGCTCATGAATCGCCCCGCTCCCGCCTGGCTCATGCCTGTGGCGGCCATTTTCATTCTGCAGACCACTTCGGCGTTCGTGAATCGGCTGGTCCCCATCATCGGCCCTGCCATCTCGGAAGAGTACGACTGGAGCGGCAGTTCGGTGGGATACCTGACGGCAAGCAACTCCCTGGGCGGACTCGTGCTGCTGGTAGCAGGCTCTGCCCTGCTCAAGCAGATCGGCGGCATGCGGGTGCTTCAGCTCACGTTGATCCTCGGCGCCGCTTCGATGTTCTTCCTGCTGGTCCCCGATGTCAGCATTGCCTTGATTGCGTGTCTGATCATGGGGCTAAGCGGCGGCGCCGCCAATCCGGCGGGCAGCGAGGTCCTGCAACGCTTTTCGCCGCCTGGCAAACGCAACCTGATATTTTCCATCAAGCAGGCCGGCGTACCGCTGGGCGGCGTCATAGCGGGGCTGTTGATTCCGGCGGTCGTGGCCGTAGCAGGATGGCGCATTGCCTTGCTGGTGTGCGCCCTGGCCGTCCTGGCGCCGACGCTGCTCACCTGGCGTCTCAGCGCCAAGCTGGACGTGACGCCCGCCAAGCGCGGCCGACGGTTATCGGTGCCCACCTTGCAGTCGTGGCGCACGCTCGCCGTACCCCTGGCCTCGCTACGGCACAACGGCGGCCTGATGAAAATGTCTTTCGTCGGTGCCCTCTTCGCGGTGTCCCAGAGCTGCTGGTTCACGTTCACCGTCATTTACCTGTTCGACCGCCTCGGCTATTCGCTGGCCATGGCCGGCGTCGTGTTCGCCGTCATGCAGGCGGGCGGGGTCATCGGGCGCATTGCACTGGGCTGGCTTTCCGACTACCTGCGGTCGGCCACCGCGGCGCTGTCGCTTGCAGCCACGATGTCGGCCGCCACCACGGCCTTGCTGGGGTTCACGACTGCGCAATGGCCGCTCTGGGCCGTCATCCTGCTGGCGTTCGTGGCCGGATGTTCCGCCGCCAGCTGGAACGGCGTGCAGATCGCCGAAGTGGCGCGGCGCTCCCCGCCGCACCTGATCGCCGAAACGTCGGCCGGGTCCAGCATCCTGGTCAACGTCTCGAACATGCTGGCCCCCACCGCTTTTGCGGCGTTTGTGGCCGTCACTGGCCGCTACGACTACGCGTTTCTCTGCGCGGGAGCCTGCTCGTTACTCGTACTGGCGCTGTTGCCCCGCGAACGGCGAGCATGAGGCGGCGCGTGTATGGCCTAGCCACGGGACGGCGCTGCCTCTATCGCAAAGAGCTGTTCGAACACTGAACGTAGCCAGGCATGCGCCAGATCCGAGTCGCGGCGCGGATGCCAGTACATCCGCACCTGCAGCGGCGGTACGGCGAACGGCAGTTCCTGGACGCACATTTCCTGCCCGACCGGCAGGCTGACGGCGACCGAGTTCGGCACCACTGACAACAGGTCCGACGACATGATGACACTGGGTAGCGCCAGGAAATGCGGAATTTTCAGCACCACGTTGCGCGTTATGTCCTTTCTTTGTAACGCTTCGGTGAGCGCGTGGTGAATGGTCACGACCCCTGGCGGTTCGACCAGGACGTGCGGGCACTGTTCGAATTCGCGGATGGTGAGCTTGCGCTTGCTTGCACAGCCCTTGGCACGAAGCACGACCCAGCGATCGGAAAACAGATGTTTGTACTTGAGCGTCTCGCCCATCATGGGCAGATTGCCCACTGCCAGGTCCGCATCCCGGTCCCGTAGCATCGATTCAAAGTTCATCCGAGACACCTGGCGCACAGAGAGCTTTGCGCCGGGCGCTTCCTGGCGCAGGCGCCGCAGGAGCTTGGGCACGTAGATCAGTTCGCCCAGGTCCGACAGCAACAGGCGGAACTCGCGCGTACAGTCCTTGGGGTCGAATGCCGGAGTTGAACTCAGGCTTTCTTCGATCATCGCAAGCGCCGCCTTGATGGGGCCGATGAGCTCCTCGGCACGCGGCGTAGGATCCAGGCCCGAGGCGGTGCGTACAAACAGCCGATCGCCCACGGTGGTGCGCAGGCGCGCCAGGGCGTGGCTGATCGCGGGCTGGGTCAGGGCCACTTCGTCGGCCACCTGCGACAGCGTCCGTAGCCGGTAGATGCTTTCAAAGATCTTCAGCAGGTTCAGGTCGACACGGCGCAGATCCATGGACTCGGCTCAAAAATAGTGGATGGCGCACATTAATTCCATGCATGAATTTCATCAAGATTGTTCAGTTCACTTAATAGGGGAAAGCGCCTATCTTCATGAAGCTGCATAACTACGACATGAAGCAGCGAAACCCACTAATAGAGAGAGAGACATGCAAGCCTTCAAGGGAAAATCGGCCATGATGTGGGCCGCAGTCACGGCGCTGGCGCTCGGTATGGTGGTACCGGCTGCCCACGGGCAAGAGTGGCCCCAACGTTCAATACGCCTGGTGATCCCCGGGCCGCCGGGAGGGTCCAGCGACGTGCCGGCTCGCATGATGGCGCAGACCATGGGCGAATACCTGAAGCAGACCGTCGTGGTGGAAAACCGCCCGGGGGCCGGCGGAATGATCGCGGCCCGTGAAGTCGCGAACGCCGCGCCGGATGGCTACACGATACTGATGACGTCAGGGTCGGCCATGACGATCACCACGGGCACCATGGCGGAAATGGCGGCAACGGCCAAAAAGCTCGAACCCCTCGGCATGCTCGCCTACACGCCACTGGCCGTCGCCGTCACCCAGGACTCACCGATCCGCAGTTTTGAGCAGCTGATCCAGGCGGCGCGGGACAAGCCGGACACGCTGGTGCTGGCCAACCCGGGGGTCAACACCCTCGCCCACCTGACCACCGAGCTCATCATCGATCGCGGCAAGGCGCCGCTGCGCGCCATTGCCTTCAATAGCTTCGCGGCGGAGCTGGTCGCGGTGAAAAGCGGCGATGCCTCGGCCATGATCGATGGCATCGGCCCCATCCTGGCTCAGGCCGGCACGAATGGCCTGCGCATCCTGGCCCTGACCTCCCCCGAACACCCCCCGGGACTTGAACAGTATCCGCTGATCAAGCAGACAGTACCCGACACCTCGTCCACCGGGTGGTTCGGCCTGTTCACGCCCGCAGGGATACCTGGCCCTGTGCTTCAACGTCTTAGCGCCGCGCTGGACAATGCTAGGCAGGACGAGAAGCTGGCGGCGGCGCTGAAGAAGCTGGGCATGTATGTACGGCACGACACTCCCAGCGCCTTTGCCAGCTATGTCGGCGAAGAAACCGCGCTGTGGCATGGCGAACTCGCCCGTCTGGGCATGGGCATCACCCAGACGGCTGCCAAAGCCGCAAGTCCGGCTCCCAAAGGGAAATAGGCAAGGTCATGGAGAACAGCGCAGTGCAGTTTGTCGAAAAGCGCCATGCCCGGGGCTCGCGGGAGGCGGTATGGCCATCGGTGCGCGTGCCGGCCGAAGCCATTGCCCAGGAAATAGAACGCCTGGCCGACAGCCCGCCGGATGAGGACGGCCTGCGCGCCGCCACGCTGGTACATCCCTGTGCGCGGGCGCCGGGCCTGGGTTTTGCGCCCGGCGTGGATGTCACCATCAACGTGGTCAAGCCCGGAGAGACCACCCAGGCGGTGCGCTGCAACGCGAATCAGCTGGAATTCTGCATCCGCGGCACAGGCTTGGTGACCTTGGGATCCGAAAGTCTTGCCTTGGGCAAATGGGATGTCTGCACCCTGCCGTCGATGCGCGGCCATACGCACCGCAATACAGGCAAAGACCTGTGGGTGCGCCTGACCTATTCCAATGCGCCGTTGCTGGAAAAACTCGGCGCTTATTATGTCGAGCGGATCACGCAGGACGTCCTGCCGGACGCCCCCGGCGCGGGTGAACTGACGGCGGACGCACAGAAAAAGTACACGCGGGTCAACGCACCCGACATCGCCATCGGCGGGCAGGGTGCCCGGTTACGCGGCTACGAGTTCCTGACCGACATCGCCGTGGTGCCGAATCACCCCCTGCATTGGCCCTGGCAGGAAGTGTCGCAGCATCTGAGCCGCCAGTCGGGCGATGACAAGCGCACCATCATGCTGCTGTACAACCCCGCGACGGAACGACGCAACGGCACCACCCACACCTTCTTTGCCACGATTTCCTCGCGGCCTGCGGGCGCGGCGCCGCGGCCGCCGGGCCGCGGCCACCGGCACAGCTCGGTAGCCATCAACTATCACTTCGAAGGTTCGGGGCATAGTGTGGTCGACGGCCAGACCATCGAGTGGCGCGCAGGCGACCTGTTGCTCTCGGCGCCGTCCTGGGCCGAACATGCGCACTTCCTGCATGGACAAGGTTCCGCCACGCTCACCGTGCAGGACCACCCCCTGCACATCGGCATGGAATCGCTCATCTGGCAGGAGCGCATGGACGGCCCCATACTGACGCTGGGTTCCGAAGCGGGGCAAACCGGGTACGTGGGTCCGCGCCTGGCCGGCGCGTAGCAGGTGCGGCGGGAAGCGCTTGCGCCGCGCCCCGCCGCTTGACGCCTCAGAACCCCATGGCCTGGACGTAATAACGGTAAAAGCCGCGTATCAACACTTCAGACACCATGTAGTCGGTACGTTCGGTGTCGCGGCCGCCCATCTCGATAATGCCTTGCTCGTGCGGATAGCCCGTCGCGCCGAACTGGCATTGTGTCAGCATTTCACTGTCGTCCATGGACACGAAGCCGGCTGGCCCGAGCAGGTTGGCCTGCTTGAGCCGATGGCGGGTCATGGTTTCGTCGTCATCTTCGTAACCATAGTAGGTGAACACCAGCTCGTGCTCGGTAGGGCTGCGAGGAATCACATGGCGGGTCTTCAACGTATTGGCCTGGATACCCACCGCCGCGGCAGGAAACACCCAGGCCCCGCCGACCCGCCCGCCATTGAACTCCTTGAGCGGCGTCACCGTCTCGCGGTCGAGCATTTCCAGGTCGGTGCGAAATCGCTGCATTTCGGGCGTTGCTTCCGTCACCTTCTTGCCCTCATTGTGCGAGATCATGATGCTATGGCCACTGCCAGGCACAGGGTAGTTCTCGGACTTCGAATCGGCGCGCCACAGCCCGAAGGTAATGTAGAACGTATGCAGCAGCGTGGCGTGATAAGGGTCCTTGAGATTCTCGATGTACATTTTCCAGTTGCACGGAATCAGCTGGCGCGTATAGCCCATCAGCTTGAGCTTCTTGCCCGGGAAAACCTGGTCGATTTCTGCCAGCACCTCTGGCCCGCAATAGTCTTCGAACGACGGCGCCTCGTCTGAAAACGTCGCCCAGACGGTACCGCCACGGTTCACGCTTCGCAATTTACGTATGCCGTTCTGCTTCGGATCGAAGTCGGGCGGCATCCCGCCCACGCCTTTCATGCCGCGCCTGAAGGGAAGGCCCTGCAGATTGCCGTTCAAGTCGTAGTTCCACTGGTGGTAGGGGCAGGTGAAATCTTTCACTTTGCCTGTGTTGTGCCAGCAGATCTGGGCACCGCGGTGGGCGCACCGGTTTTCCAGGACGGCAATTTCTCCGTTCTCGGTGCGCACCATGATCACGGGCCGGGTGCCTATCCAGTTTCGCTTATAGCAACCGACCTCCGGAACTTCACACTCCAGGCCTACGTAGTTCCAGGTCTTGCCCGCGAAGAACACATCCATTTCTTTCTGAAATACGGCCGGATCCGTATAAACCCAGTACGGAATGCGCGTATAGCCTTCCGCCGGCCAGCGGCGGTTGATCTGTATGGGCGATTCAGGCATGCCTTGGGGGCCTGCGCCGGGACAGTTGCTTGCTGTATCCATGGTCTGCCTTTCAAACAGGAATGATGAGCGAAGTTCTGATGCGATAGTTGTCGCATACGCAGTCCCTGACTGCCAGCTTCCAGCCTTCCGGAGTCTGCCGCCACGTGTCCAGGTAGCGCCCAACCATATTCACGATGGGGTCTCGATCGGAAAGGGATTCGAATATGGCGAAGTTGGCCTGTGAGACCAGATGGTCGCCACTGCGTTCGCGCACCGTCACGCCACTGATGAAGTGTCTGAGCGAGCGCGGCTCGGACATGGTGGTTTCGCGCAGCGCCGTCACCCGATCTTTCAGCATGTTCTTGTTCATGCAGAAGATCAGCCCGATGGGCAGGCCCTGATCATGATTCTCGCGTGACAGCACGCGATAATGGCAGTCGTCCACGAAGAAGTCCGGCCAATCTTCCAGTCGGTCTTCATCGAGGCACAGCGCGTAGTCTTCATAAAGGTCGCGCAGTTCGGCGCGCAGCGCACCGGTGGAGTTCCCTGGTGACATGGGCAGTTCTGTACTCCGCTAAGTATGATGCGGCGGAAGCACCGCCGATGCAGGCAAGCATACAAAGCAGCGCCGAAAAAGGGCACTGAAGAGTTTTCATCTGCCAGATGAATGGGGGTAATACTGCGAAGAGGCCAGGCGCCCGATCAGGCCATCAGGCTGACGTGCGCGGACACCACCCGCCAACCCTGTGCCGTGCGCATCCACGTCTGGCTCTGGCGCCCTGTGCGCGGAGAGCCTTCCCGACGGAATTCGATATTGCAGGTGGCGAAATCCCGCCCGTACGTGGTGATAACCGTGCGCAGGACCTCGCGTTGTAATCCTTGCGCAGGGCGCGCGGTGCGGAAAGCCTGGATCGCGTCGTAACCGTAAAGGTTTTCCGTGGCGCCATAGCGCAGTGTGTGCGCGCTGTTCCAGAACAATTCATCCAGCGAGGCCACGTCGTTCGTGGTCAGCGCCGTTTCGTACCGATCGAACTGTTCCCGGACCTCGGCCAGCACTTCGGGCAGATTGATTTCCATGCTCAAGATGCGCTCCTCACACTGGCCCGCTTGACCTGCGCCACGCCGGCTCCTTCGAGCACGGCAGCGGCGCGCAGCGCCAGGTCTTCGCGCCACGGTGCCGTAATGATCTGGACGCCCACCGGCATACCATGAGCGCCCTCGGGCCACATCGGCGCCACGACGACTGGGCAGCCGGCAAACGACACAGGCTGGGTCAACAGGCCCATCGACGGCCGGCATGGCAGCCTCTCGCCGCCCACATCGAGCCATTCGGTTCCCAGGGGCGGGGCCGCGACCGGGGTGGCCGGCGCCAGCAGGACGTCCCAATGTGCGAAAAGTGCGTTGACGCGATCGCGGTAGACTCGTCGAAACCGCTGGGCGCGCGCCAGCCAGTCGGCCGGCTGCAAGGCGCCCGCAATGAACCGGTCGACGGACACGGGATCGAAGTCGTCGGCGCGCTCGCGCAGCGACGGCAGATGCAGGCTGCCGCCCTCGGCGGCGGTCACCAGGAACGCGGCTGCCCTGCCCATGGCCGCGTCCGGCCACTCTGCCGTGCCGGACACGCCGAGCACGTCCGCCGCTTCACGCACGGCCTGCCGGGCCGGTTCACCGGCGTTTGCGTCAAAGTATCCGCCCAGTATCCCTACCCGCAGCCCGTGCACCCCCAGGGCAACCCGATCGGCCACCGGGTGCACGCACCGCGCATGGCAACCCGGGTCCAGCCGGTCGGGAAACTGCAGGGCGTCGTAAGTGCGGGCCAGAAGCCAGGCTGATTCCGCCAGGGGGCCGACGTGATCGATGCTGTGCACGAAAGGATAACTTCCCCGGCGCGACAGTCGCCCGAACGTGGGTTTGAGCCCCCACACGCCGCAGAGCGACGCGGGCACGCGAATCGATCCATTGGTGTCGGTGCCGAGTGTGACCGGCACCTGCCCGGCCGCCACTGCGGCGCCCGAGCCGCCGGAAGATCCGCCAGCAGTACGCGCGGGATCATGGGGATTGCGTGTGGGGCCGTAGTGACTGTTCTCGGTGGTGAAGCCGTAAGCGTACTCATCCATATTGAGCGCGCCCACCAGTACCGCCCCGGCGGCTTGCATGCGCTGCACCAGCACGGCGTCGGCCGCGGCAGGCGCGCCTTCCCGGTTGAGCCGGGACCCCGCCAGCGTGATCTCGCCGCGGATGTCATACAGGTTCTTTACGGCGTACGGCATGCCAGCCAGCGGAGGCAAAGGCAGGCCGCTGGCGCGGCGCTTGTCGATGGCGTTCGCCTCGTCATAAGCCCTGTCCAGGGTATGCGCAGTAAAAGCGTTGACGCACCCGTCGGTCTGTTCGATGCGGTCCATGCATCGTTCCAGCCACGACCTCGCGGTACGTTCCCCGCGGGCGACCGCCACCAGCCACGCGCGTGTATCTTCGCCTACCGGGGTGATGCTGTTCATGGCTGCAGATCGGGAAAGCGTGCCGGGCAATAGATCGCAACGGGCTCGTCCAGCACTTCGAGCGGCTCTGCCTCGAGCAGGCGCGCCAGCTGGGCGCTACGCGCCAGATGCGCGGCAACGCGCTCCGCCCGCGCGTCATCGAGCGGCAGCGACAGCAGCTCGGCGCAGGCGCGCACATAATTAATTGTCTGGGCGTCGTTCATCGGCGTACCTCTCGCTGGAAGATCTCCAGGCTGCGCTTCCTGGTGGCCACGAAACCCGGATCCGACAACGTGTCCACCGTACGTGGCCGGGGTTCGTCGTAGTCCAGGATCTCGGCCACGCGAGTGGGTCGCTTCGTCAGCAGCAGCACTTGGTCCGCCAGGTAAACAGCCTCTTCCAGGTCATGCGACACCAGCATCATGGTCGTGCCCGTCTCGATGAACACTTCCTGGAGCTTCTCGCGTATGAACAGCGTCATTTCGAAATCGAGCGCAGAGAAGGGTTCGTCTAGAAACAGCACCTCGGGCCGGGGGGCAAGGGCCCGCATGATGGAGGCCGTCTGTTGCTGGCCCCCGGAAAGCTCATACGGATAGCGATTCAGATCGAACTTTACGTCGAACGACGAGATCAGCTCCTGAACGCGCCGGTCTACTTCGATCCGGGTTTTTCCTTCCAGCAGCAGCGGGTAGGCAATATTGTCGATCGTGCGCATCCACGGGAACAAGGCTTCACGATAGTTCTGGAACACGTAGCCTATGCGCGTATCGCGCAATGACTTGCCATCGAAAAGGATTTCGCCGCTGTCCACGGGAACCAGGCCGGCGATCATGTTGATCAAGGTGCTCTTGCCGCAACCGTTGGGGCCGAATATCGAAACGATTCGCCCCTTTGGAATGTCGAGGTCGAAGTTTTCATATAGCGGCCAGCCCGCGTAGTACTTCGTGAGGCCACGCACGGTGATGTGGGTTCCGGGCGGGCCCGGCCGGAATGGCGGAGCCGGGACCTCGGCGCCAGCAGCAGCGTTCAGAACAGTACTCATGCGCGTCTACCTTCCACTCCAGTGCACCACGCGTTTTTCCAGCAGCAGGAACAACACATTCAACAGGTAGCCCAGCGCCCCCGCAGCAAGAATCGCGGCGTACATGGTCTTTACATTCAGCACCTGCTGCGCATCGATAATCGCGTGCCCCAGTCCGTTCTCGGAGCCGATGAACATTTCGGCAACGATCACGATGACCAACGCCATCGACACGGCCGAACGCAGCCCGACGAAGCTGGGTTGCAGGCTTTCCCAGATCAGCACGTCCTTGAAGATTCGCCAGCGCGAGGCCCCCATGACCTGCGCCGCCATCACCCGCTGTTTACGCGCATTGATCACGCCATAGGCGCTGTTGAACAGCACGATCAGCCAGGCACCGAAAGCCGCAATCGCGACCTTGTTGATATCGGATACTCCAAAGATCAACAGGAACAGGGGGATGAGCGCCGATGAAGGCGTAGAGCGAAAGAAGTCCACCAGGAATTCGACGCTGCGATACGCCTTTTCCTTGCTGCCCAGCAGCACGCCCAATGGCATTCCCACCACGGCGGCAATCGCAAACGCCTGCAAGGTGCGGCCGAATGTGACCAGGAAGTCTGTCCACAGCTCACCACCCGCCAATCCGGTCGCGAGCGTGATCAAGGTATCGGCTGGAGCGGGCAAGAGAATCGGCTTGATCATGCCGGCCCGCACCACCAGGTCCCAGACCACCAGCAGGCAGACCGGGCCGATCAACGGCAGCAGCCGGTCGCAAGTGCGCACGCGCCGAGGCGCGGTCTGCGTGGCAGGCGGCGACCACGCGGCGGCGCCGCCTGAAACCGTCGACGTGGCAGGCTTGTTCATCGGTCAGGCCTTATAGAGCAAGGGTGCCACGTCCACCGGCTTCGAGAAGACCTTCTTTTCGGTAAACAGGTCGTAGAACTTCTGGAAGTAGGCGACGTCCGAAGACTGGAATTCGTCGTACATCATGTACGCAGCCAGCGGCACCTCATTGGTCAGCGCGCCCTCGATTGCCGTGTATCCCTTCATGTATTGCCGCGCCTCCCCAGGCTGCTGGCGCACCAGTTCGACGCCTCGGCGATAGGCCTCGATGAACCGGGTGGCGTGTTCCGGATGCTTCTGGATGAACTCGGTGGTCAGGCTCGCGGCGCCGCCGTGCCACGGAGCGAGCGGGTCGCCGAGTATGTAATGGGCGACGACGCCGGTTTCCAGGATGCGGGTCGTGCCGTTCAAGCGGCCGACGGTCCCCGTGGGCTCCAGGGTGTAGCACCCGTCCACCTGGCCGGACGCCAGGGCGGCAACATGCTGGCCAATGGGAAGCTCTACCACGGTGGCGCCCGCGGCACCCGCGCGCTCTAGCATGGTCTTGGCCAACGTGACGTTCTGGATGCCCGGGCCCGAAGCGATTCGCTTGCCTCCGAATTCGGCGGCATTCCGGATGGGACTGTCTGCAGGAACCAGGAACTCTTCCAGCACGTTCTTCGCATTGCTGGGGTTGGTGCAGAAAATCTTGAACAGCCCGGGCTGTGCGATTTCGCCAATCGCCAGATTGGCCGAGCCAGTACCATTCGCGCTGCCGTCACAGCGGCCCGCCAGCATCGCCTCCATCACCTGCTGAGCGCCCGCGAACTTGAGCACCTCGACATCGAGGCCTGCGTCCTGGAAGTACCCACGCTCTACGCCGGCAAAAAATGGCAGGCCCGCAGCGACGGGCCAGTATCCTATGCGGATCTTCGGGGAAGACTGGGCGCGCAACAGAGCTGGCATCGCCAGCATGCCCAGCGCCAACGCACCCGAACGCAGGACGCGCCGGCGGCCATCATTGGCCATCGAAGGCCGACGGGAGTATGGGTTGTTTGGCATCGCGGATCCCTTGCTGTGGTCTGTGACCTTGACACAAGCAATAGCCATGCCAGTTTCCGCCACGCGACACGCGGGGGCACAGCGGGTGCAGAATGCGCCGGATCGCCTCTATTCCTGCACCAGTCGGGTGCGGTCCGCACTGGCGGCGTGCGTGTCAGATGCCGGCATACCATTCGTAACCCCGGTCTTCCCAATACCCCCCGCGACCGCCCCACAAGGTATCGTAGGCGGACACCACTTCGATGCGCATCAGGTATTTGGCATGCTTGTAACCCAGCTGTCGCTCAACCCTGAGGCGCAGCGGGGCGCCATGGGCGACCGGCAGGTCTTTGCCGTTCATGCCGTAGGCAAGGATGGTTTGCGGATGATACGCATCCAGCAGGTCGATGCTTTCGTAATATCGGCCGCTGCCGTCAAAGCTGACTTCGAGTTCGTCGGCACAATGGAAAATCACGTAGCGAGCGCCCGGCTTCAGCCGCGCCATGTCCAGGATACGGCCCAGCTGCACGCCCCGCCATTGTCCGATGGCGCTCCAGCCTTCCACGCAGTCATGCCGGGTTATCTGTGTGCGCGCGGGCAGATGCTTCAACTCGGCCAGCGACATTTGCAGCGGCCGTTCCACCAGGCCATCGACCTTCAGGCGCCAATCGGCGAAGCCGCGTTCCATCAGCTGGATGTACTCTTCACTGTCGGGAGCCTGCGTGCCGTTGGCGCGGAAGACGGGAGAAAGGTCCGCGACGCTGTACTCACGCGCCAGTGTCTGGCGACTCGACAGCAGCCGTTGCGCATGCATGGTGAGTGTCTCGGTACTGCGAAGCAGGCTGCCCATCGACTCGCTTTGCGTCAGGCGGTCACAGCCGGACAACAGGCCGGTGCCGGCACCGGCCACCAAGCCGCCCAGAATGCGGCGGCGGGTCAGGTTGGTCTTCATCGTTGGCTCCCTTCTTCTTCGATGGCGTAGCGGCCGTTGATCATCGAGCGCAGGTTGTTCCACAAGCCCGATACCACGACCATCAACAGGTGAACGCCTACAAACGTGACCAGACCGGCAGCCGTAATGAAGTGCAGGCTGCGCGCCGACGAACGTCCGCCGAACCAGTCGAGCAGGTACGGAAATGCGGCATTCAGGCCGGGCGACATGGTCAATCCCGTCAGCACCATCAACGGGACAAGCAGCATGGCCACCAGCAGATACGAAATCTTCTGCAGTGCGTTGTAGTGCCGGGCCGCGTCACCTCTGGCAAAGCGCAGGCGCGCGTGATCGACCACTTCCTGCCACAGATGACGCATATTTAGCTGTTCGCGGCTGGGCAGCAGATCTCGGCGCAAGTGCCCGCGCACCAGCCCGTGGATCAAGTAGACGAGGCCATTGATGACCAGGAGCCATGCGAAAAGAAAGTGCCAGTTCCTTCCCGCGCCAAGATCGTGATACGAAGGAATCGTCAGCCACGGCGGAAAGGCCCTGGCGGCCACGGCATCGTCTTCGATCGACGCCCCCAGCACACCGGTGGTGTCGAGGGTCAGGTTTCCTATCCGGAAGTAGCCGTGCAGCCCATCGTCACGATTCTGCGACCCGATGGCCAGGAATGCATGATCGGCGTCGGCGCCGTAGTTGCCCCAGTACAGCCTGGGATGCGCGTTGAAGATCTGCAGGCCGCTCATCAGCAGGACCGACAGACACAGCGCATTCACCCAGTGAGTGATGCGCACGGTGGCGGTATGACGCTTGATGTACTGCCTGCCGCCGGCAGGAACGCGATCTGCCGGGGTAATCGGGGGGGGCTGTGGTGTTCATGAATGGCCTCGCGGCGGGCTGGACGCGGCCCAGCCCAGATCTTGCTGGTTGGATTACATGGGCGGTACGACACCGTTCTTGCCCACGACCAGCTGGGCGGCGCTCAGGGTGCCGTTCGCATCCTTCTGCGCGGGCACGAAGACAACGGCACCCGGCTTGACATCGTCCTGCGTGGCGGGGGCCAGCGTGACGATCGGGGCTCCGTGGGGGATGGAGATCTTCTTCTCTTTGCCGTGATAGTGGACCGTGACGACGCTGCCATCTACAGATTTCACCGCATCGCCGACTGTCGCGTTGGTCATCGTGCTGTTGGGTTTGAGGTCCCATCCATAGCTGCCCTCGCCAGTGCCCTTGAGGGCGGGGGGGAAAATCAGCACTTCGAGAGCCCCGTCGCCGCCGCCCTCCTTGGGCAACGACGCAATGCCGACAAAGTCACCGGGCTTGATGTCCGCCAAGGTGGCCTTCTGTACTGCGGACGCTTTCCAGCCGTCTTTCAGCGTGATGTCCACTGGCTGCCCCTCGCGCGACTTGACGTGTAGTTGGTCTCCCTGCAGAGAGACCACAGTGCCCCGCACGCGGGCGACCTGCTCGGCGGCACCGGCGGACGCCACGCCAGCCGCCAGCATGATGCCGGCCAGACCGCAGGCGAGAAATCTGTTCATACGGAACGTATTCATTTCAAAACTCCTGGACGCCTGTGCGGCGTCGTGACAGTAGGCGCATTCCAGTGCTGCAGAAAGCTGCGCCGAACGCTTTCGTACATTTCCATCAGTCGACCGACTAGTTGGTTGACTAACAGCTTAAAAAAAGGGGCCGGATTTGCCAGTCCCGGCCCGTGCGTCACGTCGTCAGTTGACTTATCGCCACCCGCGTGACGGAAGCAAAAGCTTCCGGATCATTGAATGCCCGAGCCGTGAGCATGGCGCCATGAACGGTGGACATGAAGGCATGCGCTTCTACCTGCGCCGTATTGCGCAGGCGAAACTGGCCAGTCTGTTCGCCTTGCTCCAGTACCGATGCCAGCCACGCCGTCAGGTCGGCAAAGTACGCGCGCACCTCGGCGGCAATCTCTGCGGGAATCATGGGCGATTCCGCCGCGAGCATGGCGCAGATGCAGATCTCGGCCGAACCTTCTCGTATGCACATGGCCCAGTAATCCGCATAGGCGGAGAGCCTTGCCAGCGGATCCGGCACCTGCTTGTCCAATGCGGCCAGTCCGGCCCGCGCCTGCTCGCGGTGGCGGGCCACTACGGTGTAGACCAGCTCCGCCTTGCTGGGAAAGTGGTGGTGAATGCTGGGCTTGCCGATACGAACGCGCTCGGAAATATCGGCGTAGCTGAACCCGTGGTATCCGCCGGCCGCGAGCAGGATCTTGGTCTGGTCGGCGATTTCGGTTGCTCGGGGGGAAAGTTCAGGATGCATGGTCACGGCTGGTGAAGACGCCGCACGCCGGCGGGATGCGGCGTGCATGCGATCTGCTTGATCAACAGATACCCAATCTACTAGTTGGTCGGTTGGCTGTCAAGCCCATTCCCGACCGAGGCGGCTGCTACCTCGGTTCTATGGCGCCGTCGAATGGGCTCGCCGGCCTGCTCCCTGCGGGCACATGCCGCGGGTTGCAGCCGGTCGTCCAGCGTCTGCGCGGTCCCCTGAACGGGGGCGGCCGAGAGGCCGCATGCGCGTCGGGGCCACGCGCGCCAGCCGGAAAGTCGATCGCGTCGGCGCGCGTGCGGCAGGCCCTGCGAATGGCCCTTGGCCGCACGCCCGGTCGCGCGTCTATGCCGCCGCCGCCCGAGGTCCGTCCTTGAACGCTGCCAGCGGGCGGAAGTGCTTGAAATCCCAGTGCCGCCCCGGTGCTGCGTCGATCAGTTGGCGGGTGTATTCGTGCCGGGGAGACGTGAGCACCTGTTCGGCCCGCCCTGCCTCGACGATACGCCCCTTCTTCATGACGACAATGGTGTCGCAGATCTGGGCCGCGACCCGCAGGTCGTGCGTGATGAACAGCACCGCGGTTTCGGTGCGCTGACGCACGTCCTCGATCAGGTCCAGCACCTGCGCCTGCACTGACACGTCCAGCGCAGACACCGCCTCGTCAGCAATCAACACCTCGGGATCCAGCGCCAATGCGCGCGCGATGCAGATGCGTTGCCGCTGGCCGCCCGAGAACTGGTGCGGGTAGCGGTCCATGGCTTCGGCAGGCAACCCCACGAGTTCCAGCAGTTCAAGCGCCTTCTGCCTGGCCTGAGATCGCGACACGCCGTAGTTCAACATGCCTTCAACGATGGAATCACCCACACGGATGCGAGCATTCAGCGAGCGGTATGGATCCTGGAAAACAACCTGGATCTTCTGGCGCAACGGCCGGAACGCTCTGCGCGACGCCGTGGCAATATCACGGCCGTCGAGCGTGACCGTGCCGGTGCTGGGGTCGATCAGCCGCGCAATGCATCGGGCCACGGTTGACTTGCCGGAGCCGGACTCGCCCACAATGCCGACGATTTCTTTCTTGCGTAGGGTGAAGCTGACGTCATCGGCGGCGTGCACCTGCCGCGACGGTTTGAACAGCGCCCTTTCCGAATACACCTTCGACAGCTTCGAGACTTCGAGTATGGTCGAGCCGTCCACGTCGGTACGAGCAGGAGGCGCCAGGCTGGGCACTGACGAGACCAGCATGCGCGTATAAGATTCCCGCGGACGCGCCAGGATGTCGTCACGGCTGCCGACTTCGACAATACGGCCGCGATTCATCACGGCAATGCGATCAGCGATCTCTGCGACCACGCCGAAATCATGCGTGATGAACAGCACGGCGGTCTGATGCCTCTGCTGCAGTTCGCGTATCAACGCCAGAATCTGCTTTTGCGTGGTGACATCCAGAGCGGTGGTGGGCTCGTCGGCGATCAGCAGGCGCGGCTGAAGAATGAGCGCCATGCAGATGACGATACGCTGACGCTGGCCGCCCGACAATTGATGGGGGTAGGAGTCATAGATGCGCGCGACGTCGGGCAGGTGCACCGATTCCAGCATGTCCAGAATGCGGCGCTTGCGCTCTCCCGCCGACAGGCTGCTGTGGGTACGCAATACCTCGTCGATCTGCCAGCCGACCGTGCGCACGGGGTTCAGAGCGGTCATGGGCTCCTGGAACACCATCGACATGCGCGTGGCGCGCAGGGCGCGCAGGCGCTCTGGCGAGGCCTGAAGTACGTCCTCGCCTTCCAGCAGTATCTGTCCTGCGCAGGTCTGCAGCGCATCGGGCGAAAGCAGACCCATCACGGCGAACGATGTCACCGACTTGCCCGACCCGGATTCACCCACGACGCACAAGGTCTGGCCCGCATGAATGTCGAAACTGACATCCTGCACCACCTGGTGAGATCCTCCGGTAAGCCGCACACCCAGGTTGCGGATGCTGAGAACAGGAGTAGTAGCGGTATTAGACACGGCGGGCCATTTTGGGATCGAGGGCGTCGCGCATGGCATCGCCCAATAGGTTCACGGCGAGTACCGTCAGTGCCAGGAATACGCCCGGCACCAGGATCAGTTCGGGTTTCATGCGGAAGTACATGCGGCCTTCCGCGATCACATTGCCCCACGATGGAATCTCGGGCGGCATGCCCACGCCCAGGAAGCTCATCACCGCTTCGGCCAGAATGGCCGAGGCGAAGATGAAGGTGCCCTGCACGATCAGCGGGGCCACAGTATTGGGCAACAGATGGCGGGCCATCAGCCGGGGCGTCGGCGTACCGAGCGAGATCGCGGCCTCGACATAGGGTTCACCGCGCAGGCCCAGCACCAGGCCCCTGACCAATCGCACCACGCGGGGGAACTCGGGCACTGCGATGGCGATCAGCACGGTAAGGATATTGGCGCCCGTGACGGCAACCAGCGCAATCGCCAGCAAGATCCCGGGTATGGACATTATCCCGTCCATGACGCGCATGATCACCATGTCGGCGTAGCGGAAATACCCGGCGATGATTCCCAGGAGCAATCCCGGAATCAGCGCGGCTATCACGGTTCCCGCCCCGATGAGCAAGGACACCCGCGCACCGTGGATCACGCGGGAAAGAAGGTCGCGACCATACGAGTCTGTGCCGAACCAGTGCGCTGCGGAAAACCCCTTCAGGCGTTCCATCGGATTGATGGCCATCGGGTCGGCAAGCCCGAGATGATTGGCCAGGAGGGCCGTGAGCGCGATCAAGCCCAGAAAAATGGCTGCCAGCAACACGGGGCCGGAGGCCAATGCACGGCGTACGGCCATGAAACGGCCGGGGCTGGCCGCGGCCGCGGCCGCCGGCAATGCGGCGGGTTGAGCGGTGGTGGTCATGCAAGCCTCAGTAGCGGATACGGGGATCGAACAGCGAATACAGCAGATCGATGGTCAGGTTGATGCCGATATACAGCAGCGAGAACAGCAGGATCAGCCCCTGGATCAGCGGGTAATCGCGCGCGAGCACGGACTCCACGACCAGGCGGCCCAGACCGGGCAGGTTGAACACGGACTCCGTCACCACCACGCCGCTGATCAGCAGCGCCATGCTGATGCCGATGATCGTGATGATCGGCACCGCAGCATTGCGCAACGCGTGCGACACCAGCACGGTTCCCTCGGTGACGCCCTTGGCGCGAGCGGTGCGGATGTAGTCTTCATTCATGGTTTCCAGAATGCTGCTGCGCGCAATGCGGGCGATCAGGGCGATAAAGCCCGTGCTGAGGGCAAGCGTCGGCAGGGCCAGGTGTCGGGCGAACTCGAGCACGCCAGCCGAAAGAGGCTTGTACCCCTGCACGGGCAGCCAACCCAGCTGCATGGCAAAGAGCAGGATCAGCGCGTAACCCGTGACGAAGATCGGCACCGAGAACCCGGCCACCGAAAGGGCCATGATGGCGCGATCGACGCGGCTGCCGCGCCGCCAGGCGGCATATGCCCCTAGCGGGACGGCCACCAGTGTAGAGAACACGATGGTGCAAAGGGCCAGCGCCAGAGAAGGACCTACCCGGCTGCCTATCATCGACGTGACCGGCGTGCCCGAATGCAGGGACACACCCAGATCGCCACGCACCACCTGGCCGGCCCAGATACCGAACTGAGCCGTGATGGAGCGATCCAGCCCCATGTGCTGGCGCAGTTCCTGAAGCTGCGATTCGGTTGCCGAATCGCCCGCCAGAATCAGCGCGGGGTCGCCGGGGCTGAGCCGCAGCAGGCCGAAGACCAGCACCGCCACGGTCAGTACCACCGGAACCGTGGCCAGGACGCGCTTTAACAGATAGCCGAGCATGCGCTTACTTTCCAGCCTTGGAGATGTTCCAGAACACCGGCGCCGGCGACTCGAGCACGCCGCTGAGCTTTTTGCTGTAGGCGGCGGCGGTCTGGATCTGGCCCAGCGGAATGGCAACGCCCTCGTCCAGCATTACGTCCTGCAGCTTTTCGGCGATCTGCTTGCGCTGCTGGTCGTCGGTGGCGACCAGGTATTGGTCACGCAGGCTCTCGACTTCCGGGACGTTGGGCCAGCCGAACCAGGCCTTGTCGCCGTTGGCCGACACGCCATAGTTGCGCAGCGGATCCATGATCTCGCTCATGTGCCAGGTCGTCACAAAGATGCTCCAGCCGCCCTTGGCAGGAACGTCCCGATTGGCCCGGCGGGACAGCATGGTCATGAAGTCCATGGCTTGCAGTTGCACGTTGAAGCCAGCCTGGCGCAATTGCTGGGCGATGACGACGGGCATGGCGGAGGCCATTGCGATGTCGGTGGCGTGCAGCACCACCACGGGCGAATTGTCGTAGTTGGCTTCTTTCAGCAGCGCCTTGGCCTTCTCTATGTTCGACGGAACAATCATGTCAGCACGAGTTTCGCTGGCGTAGGGCAGCCCGCAGCCGAACACCGCGCCGCAGGTCTTGAAATAGGTGGGGTCGCCGACCTGCGCCTTCAGGATGTCGTCCTGTCCGATCGCGTACATCGCGGCCTGGCGCACCAGCTTGTTATCGAACGGCTTCTGCGTCTGGTTGAACCGGTACATGGGCTGGTATCCCATCTTGTCCAGTACTCGCAGCTCGAGGTCCGGGGCGCTTTGCACCATGGGCGTGAGGTCGAACGGCACCGTTTCAAGGTAGTCGACCTCGCCTTCAATGAGCGCGTTCACCGCGGTCATCGGGTCGGGCAGCGTCAGCCATTCCACGCGGTCCACTTTGACGACCTTGCCTCCGGAAGTGCCGCTGGGCGGTTCGTTGCGCGGCACGTAGTCGGTATTCTTTTCGTAAACCGTCTTCACACCGGGCTGGAACTCCGCCTGCACGAACTTGAAGGGACCGGAACCGGTGTAATCGGTAATGGCCTGCGCGGCCGGCGTTTCGGCCACGCGCTTGGGCATCATGAAGCTGGGCAGGCCACTGGGCTTGGCGAGCGCGGTCAGCACGTCGGCCGGGGTGTTCAGAACAATGGTGAAAGTCTTGTCGTCGACCGGGGTGATCGACTCTACCAACGGCATCAGCTGGCGACCCATCTTGTCTTGCTGGGCCCAGCGCTTGATGGACGCGACGCAATCCTCGGCCTTGACCGGCGCGCCGTCGTGCCACTTGAGGCCATCGCGCAGGGTGAAGGTATACGTCTTTCCGTCGGCGGAGACTTCCCACTTCTCTGCCATCTGCGGGCGGATCTGGTTGTCAGCGTCCGTGGCGAGCAGCGTGTCGTAAATCATGTACGCATGATTGCGCGTCTGATGCGATGCGGTGAGTACCGGGTCAAGTACAGACAGTTTGCTCGCCATGACGACGGTCAGCTTGTCGGCCAGCGCCGGGGCGCTCGCGGCCGCGGCCAGAGTCGCTGCCAGGGAGGCGCGGGCGAGCCAGGATTTCGTGGGTTGCTGCAAAGGCATGGTGATTTCCCCTTTTTCGGGCCGGCACAGGCCGGCCGCGTTACGTTGCTGCGTGAACGGTGTGGTTCAGACCACGTCGAAAGAAAGCGGCGACATTTCCTGGGCGCTGCGGCGGCCGACCAAATCGCGTTCGGGCACCAGGGCCTCGGCGCGACGCTGCGCCTCGTCCACCTCCGCCGCGGCGGCGCGGTAATCGAGCGAAGCCACCTCGCCCTGATGCACCACGCGATGCCCATCGATGTAAACAGTATGGACAGCGCGGTCGGCGGCCGCATACACCAGGCTGCGTACGGGATCGCGCGACGGCCGCATGAGATGGTGAGTCATGTCCACCAGCACGATATCGGCACGCGCTCCGACGGCGATCCTGCCGATGTCGGTACGACCGAGTGCGCGCGCGCCCCCCACCGTGGCCGCATGGAAGACGTCGCCGGTGCTGGTGGCGCGCGGAGTCTGGGCCATGAGGCGAGCCAGGTAGCCGACATGACGCATTTCTTCGATCATGTTGTGCGGATAGGTGTCGGTGCCGATGCCCATGTTGATGCCGGCACGCAGATATCGGCCGAAGTCGCGCAGCGCCATGCCTCGGCGCATGAACACCGTGGGGCAATGGGCGACGGTGGTGCCGGTTTCCGCGAGGATCGACAGGTCGGTTGCAGTGCTCCAGTGCGTATTCGGGTGATCGTCCACGAAAATGCCGTGGCCCACGATGCTGCCCGAGTCGAGCACACCAAGGCTGTGCAGCCACTGCACGGGCGTCAGCCCGTGGCGGCGGGTAATTTCATGGAATTCGGGCAACGATTGCGCCGCATGGGTCTGCCATCCGATGTTGCGGCGGCGGGCCTCGGCGTGGCTGTCGCGCAGCAGATCGGCCGTACAGGTGTCGATCTGCGCCGGGCAGAGCATTCCGTCCAGCCGCCCGGACTCATGCTTCTGCGCATGCTCGATGAGTTCAAGCGCGCGCTCGAATCCTTCGTAGCCGGCCTTCTCGTTCCAGTCGTACTCGACCACATGACCGTTGCGCGTGAACCATCGCGCCGATCGGAACATGGGCGTCACATAAGCCCGCAAACCGCTCTTGGCGAGGATATCGATCCATTGTTCATGCGCGACGGACATGTCGACCACCGTGGTCACACCCGACATCAGCAACTCTGCGCAAGCCAGCGTCAGCTGATGCGGCGCGGCCTCTTCGTCGCCGTCCATCGTGGGCATGTACTCGTACAGGTTCGAGTTGTATAGCCCCGCCGAACCGGTTTCGTCGGTGTAGCCCTTGTTGATGGGCTCATGAATCAGATGGCTATGTATGTCGACGAGCCCGGGCATGACCATCATGCCGCGGCCATCGACAATGTCGTCACCGGGCGCTGCGACGTAGCCGCCGCCTACGTGGACGATCTGCCCATCGCGAAACGCGACATCGGTATTGCGCATGTACACATGCCGTTGGCGCGAGTCGTCCCACGCCACGACAGTATCGGCGTTCTGGATAAGAGTGGTGGCAGTCACGATCGATACTCTCCGGTTCAGGATGCAAGAGCGTCTTGCAGCCAGGTACGGTGACCCGGCGCACGGGCGCCTATGGGAAAAAGGGTGGGCAGGCCGCGCGCCAGGAATTCCCCAGCGCCGGGTCTGCCAGTAAAGGTGCTGCCGTCCCAGACCACGTTCCCGCGCAGCAGGGTCATTCCCGGCCAGGCGCGCAGGCGTCTTCCTGCATAAGGGGTGTAGTCGGCAGCGTGATGCAGATGTGCGTTGTCGAGCACGAAATCGCGCTCGTCCCATACCACCAGGTCAGCGTCGGCGCCGATGGCCAAGCTGCCTTTGCGGGGGTGCAGGCCATACGCGCGGGCAGGCCCGGTGGCGGTCAGCTCCACGAATTTATTGAGACTGATGCGTCCGCCCAGCACACCTTCGGAATACAGCAGCGGCATGCGGGTCTCGACACCCGGGATGCCGTTGGGTATGTGTCGGAACGCGACCTCCTGGCCACCGGGCGTCTTGCCGTCTTCGCCGTGCAGCCTGAAGGGAGAATGGTCGGACGAGAAGACCTGGAACAGGCCGTCGGCCAGCCCCTGCCAGATCTGCTGCTGAGCGGCGCGATCCCGGGGAGGCGGGCTGCAGACGCACCTGGCGCCATGGTAGCTGTCGTCGATTCCCAGGTCTTCAGCGGTCAGGAACAGATACTGGGGGCAGGTTTCCGCATTCACGTTCAGGCCCGCCGCGCGGGCCGCGCGGATCTGTTCCACTGCTTCTCCGCCGGAGATGTGAACCAGCAGAACCGGCACATCCACCAACTCGGCAAGGGCAATGGCGCGATGCGCGCCTTCGCGCTCCACGAGGGCGGGACGCGACCAGGCATGAAAGCGCGGGGCCAGGCGGCCAGCCGCTTCAAGGCGCTCGGTGAGCCAAGCGATGCAATCTGAATTCTCGGCATGGATCATCGGCATGCCGCCGTGACGCCGTGCGGCGTCGAGCACGTCCAGGATCTGGCGGTCGGAGAGCTTGAGGCTCTCGTAAGTCATGTACAGCTTGAACGAGGTGTAGCCCGCCGCGATCAGGCGCGGCAGTTCTTCGTCGAGCACGGCCGGCGTCGGATCGGTGAGGATCAGGTGAAAGCCATAGTCCACACAGGCCTGGCCATGCGCCCGCGAGTGGTAGTCGTCTATGGCGCTCTGCAGCGTTGCGCCCTTGAGCTGCGCGGCGAAGGGAATGACGGTGGTGGTACCCCCGCAGGCGGCGGATCGAGTGCCAGTATAGAAGTCGTCGGCCAGCCTCACTGGCGGCGCCATGGGCTGGTCCAGGTGGCAATGCGCGTCGACGCCACCCGGCGTGACCACCCGGCCGGCAATATCGATCTCCCGCCGCCCCGCAGGCAAGTCGTGCCCGATCTGAGCAATACGGCCGCCCTGCACCGCCAGGTCAGCGCGAAAGGTGTCGCTGGCCGTGGCCAGGACGGCATTGCGTAGAACCAGGTCGAAAGGCGCTGACGTCGTCATCCGCGTCCCATATTGCTGAAAAGGCGATCCCCGCTTGCGAGGCTGAGCTGCGACGCTATTCTATGACTGATAACAACATTGCTTACATTAGTGTTAACCCGATATAAAACAAAAAGACCAAAAAATATCTACAATTCTTGGGCGGCGTGCTGCACGGCGACCCTAGGGTGGCGCGGGCTAAGCTGCGAAAATGCGTCAGCCTTACGTCAGTGACTCCGGGAAACCATGACTACAGAAAAACGAGAAAGCACCGTCAACGAGATCCATGAACGCGTGTATTCGGCCGTGCTGGACAACCGGCTCAAGCCGGGCACGAAACTGGTGGAAGAGCGTCTTGCAGAGATCTTCGCGGTCAGCCGTCCGCGCATCCGCGAGGTATTGGCGCGCCTGGCGCACGAACAAGTGGTCGAACTGATTCCACAGCGCGGGGCCTTCGTGGCCAAGCCCACCATCGAGAAAGCCAAAGATGTGTTCGAAGCGCGCCGGGTCATCGAGCCGGCAGTGGTACGCCGGCTCACTGCGAATCTCACGCCCGAAAAACTACAGAGGCTGCGAGAGCACCAGATCCTCGAGCAGGCGGCGCGTGAGCGCAACGACAAACGTGCGATCGTGCGCCTGGCTGGCGAGTTTCACATTGTGTTGAGCGAGCTGGCCGGCAACCTCGAGTTGGCGCGCATGATGCGCGAGCTGTCGACCCAGACCTGCCTGGTCATCTTCCTGTACAACCTGCCCACGGCCACCAGCTGCCGTCACGACGAGCACTCACTCATCATCGATGCCATCGAAGCGGGCGACGCCAGGCGCGCCGAAGCCCTGACGCTGCAGCACCTGACTCATATTGAAGAAAGCTGCACGCTCGAGCCGCCCGAAGAAATCGTCGACCTGGAAGATGTATTCAGGGCTTGAACTCGGGATTGGCCGGCGACACGCCCTGCCGGCCTAGGATGACGGCTGCGCGGCCGCGTCCCAAAGCCCCATCACCTGGGTGATCGCCGCCTCGATGGCAGGCAAGCTCAAGCCGTCGCGTGCCAGGATGGATAGACCAAACAGGAAACTGGCGAAAGATGTGCTGAGCGCCCGCACATCGGTGTCGGGGCGAAGCTCGCCCGTTGCCACCCCTCGTTCGACGCAGGCCCGTATGCCCGACTGGGTGCGGGCCCGCGACCGGCGCAGCGGCGCCGTGACGGACGCAAGCTCTGGCGTAGGCGCGCTCATCGTTCCCAGCGCCACCATGCAACCTCTGGGATGGCCGCGCTCGCACTGCATGCGAGCGGAATTGCGCAACGCAGTTTCAAGCGCCTGGCGCGGCGCCAGGGTGGTGTCCCACAGACATTCGACCACCTCGGCATAACTGGCCAGATATCGCGCCATGCATTCCTGGAACAGTGCCTCTTTGGATCCAAATGCTGCATAAAAGCTGGGTGAAGAAATGCCGCCGCCGATGGCCGCCTTGAGCTGGCTGAGCGAGGTGGATTCGTACCCCTGCTCCCAAAAAAGATACAGCGCCTGATCGACCGCCAGGTCGCGATCGAAAGTGCGTGGCCGCCCCATCTGTGCCATTCATGCCTCCTGCCTGATTCCAGACTTAAATATTAATCGATACATTAGTACTTGACCAGCGATCCGCGGCGCGTATACATTTATACCAATCGGTCTATATATCGGGAATTAAGCGTCGGCGCGACCTGGCAATCCCGGTCCATCCTCCACATCACCCTATCGGAGCCTCATATGAACACCCTGCCCTGGGATCACGCCCAGCCTCGCACGATCCGGCGCGGACACTTCTGGATTCCCGGTGACCGCATTCATCAACACGGCCGCACCTACCAGCGCGGGCCAATGTATGTGGAATGGGAGGCGCCGGCCAGCATCACCCAACGCTGGCCCGTGGTCCTGGTACACGGCGGCGGTTTCCAAGGTACGGAATGGTTTGACACCCCGGACGGACGGCCGGGGTGGGCGCAACGTCTGGTCGAGGCCGGCTATGCCGTGCTGGTGGTCGACCGGCCCGGCCATGGAAGGTCCCCTTTCCATATCGATACCATGGGCGCCATGGGTCCGGCGTTCTCGTACGAAGGGGGCCGGCAGATTTACTTTCCGGGCGACGACGAGCGGCACGTGCAATGGCCCTTCGATGCCGACGATTCGACCGCAATGGACGAGTTCATCGCCGGCTACGGGCCCATGCCGGACGACCTGTCATTGTCACAGTCCATGGACGCCGACCGGCTGGGCACACTGCTCGATCGCATCGGTCCGGCGATCCTGTTGACGCACTCCGCATCCGGACCGGCCGGTTGGCTGGCGGCAGACCGGCGACCCGGAAAGGTGAAGGCCGTCGTGGCAATCGAACCCATGGGGCCACCTTTCGCCGATATTCCGAACATCGGCAGCATGCGGTGGGGCCTGGCGGCTGCGCCTCTAGACTACACGCCCGCCGTGGACGACCCCGACATCATCCGGCACGCGGCCCCCGGCGACCTCACCCTTGCCGCTCTGGCGGAACTGCCTATCCTGATCGTTACCGCCGAGGCATCCGCCTTCGCCGCAGCCAGTCACCCCACGGCGCAGCTACTGGCGGCCGCCGGGGCCGAACCGGAACTGCTGAAGCTGGCCGATCATGGGGTGCATGGCAACGGCCATGGGCTGATCTACGAAAAGAATTCCGACGCCGCACTGGCGCCAGTCTTGCAATGGCTGGAGCGCAAGGCAGCCTGATGAAGTCGCCATGGCCGGGCGGCGTCAGTCCGCTGCGGGTCAGTGGCGGCGTCACCGGCAAGCACCCTCCCGGCGTCGGGGGCGGATATCGGCATGCTTTCACACCCCGGTTCGGGCCTCGCCGTCAACGGCGGTCGGCTGATCCTCTTTCATGAACGTGGGCCAGGCGCCGTCTGACGTGAGCTGCTTCACGGTATCGACCACCAGGCGCATTACGCTCATGACCGCAATGGTCTTGGGCGTGCTGGGGTTGGTGCACAGGTAGACGGCGCGCGTAAGCGCCGGCTTCTCGATATGCTGCACACGAACGTGGGCCGAAGAGCCGTCGCCGATCACGGAAGAATAGGAAAGAATCGTGGCGCCCACGCCCGACGCCGCCAAGCCGATCAGCTGCGGCGTGGTGTTGACCTCGGCAGCAATCGTGAGGGTCTGGCCGGCACGTTGCAGGTAGTCGTCCAGCCGGATCCGCAGGCTGTGCGTACGCGTGGGAAGAATCATGGGAAAGCCGCCGATTTCCGACAGCCGCACCGTTCTTCGCCGCAGGCCTGCAGCGCCCAGGTGCTGGCGGATCAACGAAGGTGAACTGATGAACACCAGTTCTTCATCGATCAGGTGCGTGTACTGCAAGCCACGTCGCTCGTCCTGGCCAAATGTCATGCCTACGTCGATCTCGCCCTTCTGCAGATACTCGGGGATGTATCCGGAACTCAGCTCGATGATCTGCAGCCGCACCTGAGGCCACCGGGACAATACGCCGGCGACCAGGGGCACAGTCAGAAACCGCGCCAGCGACTGCGGCAGACCGACGGCGACGCGCCCATTGGGCACGCGCGCCTGCTGGCTGATCTCTTCCACCGCCAGGTCCGTGCGCAACAGTATGTCTTTGGCATGCACGCGCAGGCGTTCACCTGCATGGGTCAGCACCACGCCCTTGGGCAGCCGCTCGAACAGCGGCGTGCCCAGTTGCTCTTCGAGCTGGCGGATCAGCACGCTAAGCGCGGGCTGCGTCATGTGCTGCATTTCGGCGGCTCGCGATATCGACCCGGCAGCCGCCACCGACAAGAAGCTGCGCAAGTCACGCAGGTCGATCCCCATGGCAAGGCTCCTTCAAAGGCCGCGCAAAGCGCTTGGTATATCGAATTCTATATGGCATCTATAGAAACATAGAATTTGACGTATGGCTAGCCGCCGTCGATAGTGGCGTTGGGCCACGATGGCCGGATAAAAGCCAGCAAAATCACAGGAGAACAACATGCACCCGATCAACCGCCGCAAGTTCATACTGGGTTCCGCCGTTACCCTGGCGGCCGCCGCCGTGCCGAACCACGCCGTGATGGCGCAATTGATGGGCGACCAGGCCACCGTGCGCCTGGTGGTGCCCTTCTCGGCGGCCGGCCCCACCGACTTCATCGCGCGGCTGTTCGCCCAGGCGCTGGCCGAAGAACTGAAATCCACGGTCGTCGTGGAGAACAAGCCTGGCGCGTCGGGCAACATCGGGACGCAGTTCGTGGTGGACGGCCCCGCAGAAGGAACGCTGCTGGTGCACACGACAGCCGCCATGCAGGCCGTGAATCCCATCCTGTACCCCAACCAGCGCTTCGACCCGGCCAAAGATCTTATTCCTGTCGGCATCACGGGCTCGCTGGCCAACGTGCTGGTGGTGCACCCCGACTCCGGCGTGAAGACCATTGAAGAACTGGTCGAAAAGGGCAAGAAAACCGAGCTGACTTTCGCCACCTTCGGCCCCGGCACGTCGCCCCATATTTACGGCGAACTCCTGCGCGGGCTGACTGGCATCAAGGCAATCCCGATCGCATATAAGGGCAGCGGCAACGCCAAGGCCGATATGCTGGCTGGGCGTATCGACTTCATGTTCGACAGCATGACTACGGCGGTGACGACCGTAGAAAGCGGGCAGCTGCTGGGACTGGCCATTACCTCGCAGGATCGCTCCGCCCTGCTGCCCGACGTGCCCACCCTGAAGGAAAAGGGCTATGGGCGGTTGAACCTGAATTTCTGGTTTGTGCTGCAAGTGTCTGCGAAGACGCCGCCCGACGTGGTGCAACGCCTGCGCACGGCCGTTGCCAAGGCGGCCCTGAATCCGGCCTACCGCAAGGGCGTGGCCGAACGCGGGGTCGATACCTTCACCGTGCCCGCGGATGAGGTCGAGCGCTTCGTGCGGGAGGATACCGAGGTATGGCGCAAGGCCGTCACCGAAATGGGTATCAAGGCCGAATGACGGACGCAGACCGTAGCGGAAGAAGAACCATGCAACCCTTAGCTGGACTGAAGGTCGTTGATTTTTCCAAGGTGCTCGCCGGCCCGCTTTGCGGCCAGTACCTGGGGGAGCTGGGCGCCGAAGTCGTCAAGGTAGAACCGGTTGAGCTGGGCGACGATACGCGGGGATGGACGCCTACGGTCGAAGGCGAATCGACCATATTCCTGGCCGTCAATCACAATAAGCGCAGCATCGCACTGGATCTCAAATCAGACGCGGGATCGGAGGTCGCGCGCCGGCTGGTGCGCGATGCCGATATCGTGCTGCAAGGTTTCGGCAGCGGCACGGCGCGGCGCCTGGGCATAGACCGCGACACGCTGATGAGCCTCAACCCCCGGCTCATCTATTGCGAGATAAGCGGTTACGGCCGTGACGGCCCCATGGGTAACGAGCCGGGGTATGACGTCATGCTGCAGGCCTTCAGCGGCATGATCAGTACCTTGGGTCACCCGGGCGGCGACTATGCGCGGGCCAGCTTCTCACCTGTGGACATCGGCACCGCCATGTTCGGGCTGAGTGGAATTCTTGCCGCCGTCATTGAGCGCCAGCGCACCGGCGAGGGCGTTTACGTCGAACTGGCTTTGCTCGACACGGCCCTGGGTTTCATGAGCTATATGGCCCAGACCTACTGGCATACCGGGCGGGACCCCCAACCGATGGGCACGGCGCACCCCAGCATGTGCCCCTACCAGGCCTTCCAGGCCAAAGACGGGCCGCTCATGCTGGGCGCGGGCAACGATGCGCAATGGCGCCGCTTTTGCGAGGCGGCGGATATGGCGGAATATGCCCACCACCCGGACTTCGCCACCAACGCGCAACGCCTGGCCAACCTGGCCCGCACCGTGCAGATCGTTCAGGAACGGATCGCTACTCGCACCGTGGCCGAGTGGGTCGCACTGCTTAGCCGTATCAAAGTTTCCTGCTCGCCCATTCACACGCTGAGCCAGGCGCTGAACCACCCTCAGGTGCAGGCGCGTGCGCTGATTGAGCAGACCGAACACCCTGTCGTGGGCACTCTGCGGCAAATTGGCCTGCCGGTGAAATTCCAGGACCACCCCCGGGAAGCGGTGCGCCCGCCGCCTTTGCACGGCCAGCACAGCACGGAAATACTGCAGGAGCTGGGGTACGACGCGTCCGAGGTCGACGCGCTGCTTCAGGCCTCGGTGGTTCACCAGTGGGTGGGCCACACCGCACAATCAGGAGAAGCACCATGATCAGATACGCAATCCGCAACCAGACCGCAGAGATCCTGTTCGACAATCCGCCCGTCAACGCCCTGTCCGAACAAATGCTGGACGACTATATCGCCGCGTTGCAGCGGGCCGCCGCCGATCGGGGCGTACGCGCCGTCATCGTGGGCAGCGCGGTACCAGGGCGCTTCTGCGCGGGTCTCAACCTGATGGCGATCCACGAAGGCGACCATGGCCGAGTCCGGGACCTTCTCGAACGGCTGTACATACGCAACGTCGACACCCAGTTTCAGATGGGCAAGCCCACTATTGCGGCCGTGGATGGCACCGCACGCGGAGGCGGCATGACGCTGGCAGTGTCCTGCGACATGATTGTGGCGTCCGAAAGCGCCGACTTCGGATACCCGGAGATCGACGCCGGGGTTCCGCCATCGATCCACTACTCGCATCTGCCTCGCATTGTCGGGCGTCACCGCGCGTTCGACCTGCTGTTTACGGGCCGCGTGTTCAGCGCGGCCGAGGCTGCCGAACTGGGCCTGGTGTCACGCGTGGCGCCCGCCGGAGAGGCAATGGCCATGGCCCGGGCTCTGGCAGATACGTTGTGCGGAAAATCGCCGGAAGTCGTGCGGCATGGGCGCCAGGCTTTCATGCAGGCGAACGACAATGGCTACCGGGCCGCCGTTCGAGCAGCGGCGGACAGCTTCTGCGTGGCGGCCAGCCGGCCCAGTGCCAAAGAGGGCATCGCGGCATTCGTCGAAAAGCGCAAGCCCGTCTGGCCGTCCGAGGGATGATTTCCCACGGGGCCGCGCTGGGCGCAACGCCGCGGCGCTACGGGCGTTCGCCGACGCTGCGCCGCCGGGTCCGGGAGGCCGGGTCCGAACCCATGGCGTCATCGGTGCCGCTGCGCAACGCGTCCACACCGGCCACGGGAGGCACCCGCAATGCCGCCGGGCTGGCAGACACGGCCAGCGCTTGCGGTTCGATCCATGGGTTGCCCATCGCCAGCCGGTAGGGCTGCAGCGGGGCCAGCCCCTGGATCGTGCCCAGATCGCCCGCGCTCTCGCCGCGGGCCCGAATCCTGGCCTGTTCATCCTTGAAAGCCTGCACCGCGCAGGCGAGCCGATGCGCCGCATAGCTGTCCCGAACCCGGTCGATGGGCCGCGGGCAGTCCGCGAGCCCCGGGAGCCCTGTCCCGGGCCTGGCTGCGCCTGCCCCGGGCCGCGACAGCGCCAAACCGGCTTTCGCGGCGTCCGCGGGCGCCACGATGCGACATTCGGTACGGAGGCTCTGCGCTTGCAGGCGAGGAGCCTCCAGGCCACTGCCATCGCGCAACGGGTGCGCCATCAAAGGACGTAGCGAGTCGATGACATGGAACATGGGGCCTCCGGAAAGTCAGCGTAGCGTCGCGCGCGCCAGATTCATGCCACATACAGGGTAGCCCAGGCAATCAGACCAGGCACTCGGATTTTTCCACACCTGCGGTCGGGGGTGGCGGGCGAAGCGGCCGCCATCGACCCAATGCTGCAACCTATTGAGCGGCGAGCGCCCAGAGCTTTTCTGCCACGGGCGCCATCTCGTTGGGCTGGCGAAACAGGCAAATCTCAAGAGGAATATCCCATTCGTCGTTTCCGGCGCGCACCAGTCGGCCCTGCTTCAGATCTTCATCGACCAGCATGGCCGGCAGCCACGCGACGCCGCGCCCTTGCAGCACCATGGACCTCAGAAGCGTGGCGTGCGGGGCGACGAAAGTGGTGTTGATGTCTTGTTCACGCATGCCCTTGTGCCTGAGCTGGCTCAGCACAATGCGGCCAAGGCCCGATGATTGCCCATAGGCGAGGAACGTGACAACCTGGGCATCCCGCACGCGGTGCAGGGGCATCGCCGAATCGGCGGCGCTGACGGGTATGAGCACGTCATGCCCAAGCAGCACCTTGGGATAAGTGATGTCATCCAGGCGGCTTGCGACCTGCGGATGGCGATGGCACAGCAGGAATTGCACTCGCCGTTGCGACATCAGGTCTTCGCAGGCCTGGAAGCTGTCGGACATCATCTGGATCGCGCCGATCTCCAGGCCAGCTTCGAGCCGGGTGAGCCACTTGGGGAAAAACGTCAACGAAAGCAGGTGAGTGGCGGCAAAGCGCAGACTGGCCCCTTCCTGGGCGTGGGCAGCCAGGGCCTTGATGCGCGCTGCCTCCAAGTCGGCCATGGCCTGTTTGAGCAGCGGGAGGAACTTGCGGCCCGCGGCGGTCAGTTCGGTGGGATGTGTGCTTCGGTCTACCAGTTCCGCGCCCACCCATTCTTCCAATGCGCGGATATGACGGCTGAACGCGGGCTGGGCGATGGCCCGGCCCTCGGCCGCCCGCGAGAAGCTGCCGGTTTCGGCCAAGGCGCAGAAGTCCTCCAGCCAGTTCATGTCCAGGGGTCGGTTCCCAGGTCCCATGCGCGCGTACGCCCCAAGAAAATAATTCTATGCAATTCGAGTATTGGACCGCCCATCAGGGCTGCTGCAATCATAGCCGCCATTCCCTCACATAAGTCATGGAGAACGAGGATGGCATCCATCTCGAACTACCGCGGAATTATTCCAGCGATTTCCTGCCCTTTTACCGACGACCATCGCATCGACGAGCCCGCGCTTCGGAGGCTTGCAGGGTGGCTCGCCGGCCACGACGGAGTTGTGTCGGTCATGACGAACGGGCACACCGGAGAAGTGTTCTCGCTGACCCCCCGGGAGCGGGCCAAAGTGACGCACATTGTGGCCGATGAGTTGCGGGGCAGGCTGCCCGTGATTTCGTCCATCGTATGCGAGGGCATCTCGGAAGCCAGGGAACATGCACAGGCCGCGCAAGAGGCGGGGGCCGCAGCGCTGGACGTCATGCCACCTCATCATTGGCTGCGATTCGGCTTCACGCCGGGCCACGCGTTGGCGTACTTCGAAGCAATCCACGACGCGGCGCCCGGCCTGGACCTGGTGTGTCATGTGTATCCGGCGTGGACTCGCGCTTCGTACTCGTCGGCGCTGCTCGCGGACCTGGCGCGCCTGCCTTACGTGCAGGCCTTCAAAGTCGGACAGCGCGACATGAACAAATATGCGCGCGACATCCAGGCCCTGCGCGAGGCCGACGCATCGAAGGCCATCCTCACCTGCCACGATGAGTACCTCCTGGCATCGATGGTGCAGGGAGTCGACGGCGCGCTGGTCGGATTTGCCACGTTCATTCCGCAGCTGATCATCGACCTCTGGGACGCCGTCAAGGCGGGCGATCTCAAGCGGGCTCAGGAGATCCAGGCCGTGATCACCCCGCTGAAAGATGCCGTATATGGCGGCGGCGAGCCGACCGGCGAAGCGCATGCTCGCATGAAGGCCGGCATGTACCTGGCCGGGGTGCTCGACAACGCCGCCGTGCGCCCGCCCACCGAAGCGCCGGACGAGGCAGAAATGCAGGCCCTGCGTTCCGCCCTGTCGCAGGCCGGGCTGCTGGCGCGCTGACGCAGCACGTTATGCCGTGGCACCGGTCGGCAGTGAAATTGCCGGCCGACGCCGACATCGAGATCAATAAGAGGAGATAAGCATCATGCAAAGACGAATCGTGTTGCGCGCAGCCCTCGCGTTGTGCACTGTATGGGGGTACGGGGCCGTGCAGGCGCAGGGCGCCTATCCCGCCAGGCAAGTTCGCATGGTCATACCGTTTCCCCCCGGCGGCACGCTGGATATGCTGGGACGCGACCTGGCGCAGAAGCTCAGTGAACAGACCGGCCACAGCTTCATCGTTGAAAACCGGTCAGGGGGCAACGGAATCATCGGCGCAGACGCGGTCTCCAAATCCGCCCCCGACGGCTATACATTGCTGTTCAATGCATCTACCTTCACCACGGCGCCGATGACCATGAAGTCGGTGCCGTATGAAGTCGACAAGAACTTTGTACCGATCGCCCTCGTGGGCAAGGCCCCGCTGTCCGTATCGGTGAAGAAGGATCTGCCGGTCGAGGATCTCGCGGGCCTGCTGGCCCACGCCAAAGCCAATCCCGGACAGCTCAGCTTTGCGGTAGGGTCGGTGGGGTCGGCTGGCCACCTGGCAACCGAACTGCTCAAGCGGCAGGGTGGCATGGACTACATGGTCATTCCCTATCGCGGAACCGCGCCGGCATTGCAGGACCTGGTGGGCGGGCGCATCGATGGCTTCATCGATCCGGTGCTTGGCGCCATCTCGTACTACAAGAGCGGCATGTTGAAGATACTGGCTGTGACGTCCGGATCGCGCCTGCCCAACCTGCCCGAGGTGCCCACCGTGAGCGAGGTGCTCCCCGGTTATGAATTCTATAGCTGGTACGGCCTGTGGGCGCCGGCGGGCACGCCCACGCCCATCGTGGACAAGCTCAATGCCGAGGTGAACAAGGCATTGACGTCGGGAATGACAGACAAGTACGGGCCACTGGGGATATCGCTCACGCCTGGCTCTGTGGCCGACTTCACGCAGTTCCAGCAAGCCGACATGGCACGGTCGCGGAAGATCGTCGACGAGGGCAATATTCGTGCCCAGTAACGCGCAGTCCGGGCTGGCGATCGTCACGGGCGCCGGCGGCGGCATCGGCCGGGCCATCGTGCAACGGCTGCTCGATTCAGGCTGGGAAGTCACCGGCCTGGACCTCGGGCCCGGCCTGCCCACGCGGGACGGCTACGAGCATATCAGCGTCGATCTTTGCGACATGCAGGCCACCGGCCGCATCATCGACAGACTGGGCAGCGCGCGCGCATTCGTGCACGCGGCCGGTATCCTGCGTGTCGGCACCCTGGATAGACTGGATGCGGCCGACGGAGAACTCATGTGGAAGCTGCACGTCGATGCGGCGGTCCGCATGGCGCGGGCGCTGGTTCCACAAATGTGCGCGCGCGAAGATGGCCGTATCGTGCTGTTGGGCAGCCGGGTCGCGCAAGGCATGCCGGGCCGCAGCCAGTACGCGGCCTCGAAGGCTGCGCTGGTGGCCCTGGCACGCAGTTGGGCCGCTGAAGTGGCGGCCCGCGGCGTGACCGTCAACGTGGTGTCGCCCGCGGCCACCCAGACCCGCATGTTGGACGACCCGGCCAGGGCAGTCAGCGCGCCCAGAGTGCCTCCCCTTGGCCGGCTGATACAGCCGGACGAAATCGCCGCCTTGGTGGAGTTCCTGCTCTCACAGCCGGCGGCCGCAATTACCGGACAGGACATCGCCATCTGCGGCGGCGCATCGCTGCCGCACTGAGTACTCCCACCCACACGCAAGGAAGCAGTAATGAAGATCGTAGAAATTCGTGAGTCGACACGCCCCATCCGTTCGGATATCCGCAATGCCTACATCGACTTTTCGAAGATGAACCTGAGCCTGGTCGCCGTGGTGACCGATGTGGTGCGGGATGGCCGTCCGGTAGTGGGATACGGGTTCAATTCCAACGGCCGATATGGCCAGGGAGGGCTGATCCGGGAACGCTTCGCGCCACGCATTCTCGAGGCCGAGCCGGGTTCATTGCTCGACGACACGGGCAGCAATCTCGATCCGCACAAGGTCTGGACCCGGATGATGATCAACGAGAAACCGGGGGGCCACGGCGAGCGCTCGGTGGCGGTCGGTACCATTGATATGGCGGTATGGGATGCCGTCGCCAAGATCGCTGGCAAGCCGCTGTACCAGCTGCTGGCCGAGCAGTACGGCACCGGCGCGCCCAAGCCGCGTGTCTTCGTCTACGCGGCGGGTGGCTATTACTATCCCGGCAAAGGCCTGGACGGTCTGCGCGCCGAAATGAGCAGCTACCTCGAGCGCGGCTATTCCGTCGTCAAGATGAAAATAGGGGGAGCCAGCCTCGATGAAGACTGCTCCAGGATCGAAGCCGTACTGAAGCTGCTCGGCCCCGGCCAGCAGCTGGCCGTCGATGCAAACGGGCGTTTCGACCTGGAAACCGCTGTGGCATACGCGCGCGTGCTCTCCGATTACCCCTTGTTCTGGTACGAAGAAGCCGGTGATCCGCTGGACTATGACCTTCAGGCGCGACTGGGCGAGGTATATGCAGGCCCCATGGCCACGGGCGAGAACCTGTTTTCCATGCAGGACGCTCGCAACCTCATTCGCTATGGCGGCATGCGCCCCGACCGCGACTGGCTGCAGTTTGATTGCGCCTTGAGCTATGGACTGGTCGAGTACCTGCGCACGCTGGACATGCTGAAGGAACATGGTTGGTCAGCCTCGCGCTGCATACCGCACGGGGGGCATCAGATGTCGCTGGCGATCGCGGCGGGACTGGGGCTGGGCGGCAACGAAAGCTACCCCGATCTGTTCCAGCCCTACGGCGGATTTCCGGATGGCGTGCAAGTCCGTGACGGTTATGTCGACCTGCCGCCGCTGCCCGGAATCGGATTCGAGGGCAAAGCCGATCTGATCGCTGAAATGCGCCAGCTGGCGTCTTGAGCGCTGCCCGGATGCGGGCCGGTTTTTTTCTCGCACCGGCGCGCGTTCGCGATAAAAAGCACTCAGCTGCGACCAGGCATCCGGATTCCATACGGGCGGCCGCGCACAAAGTGGTGGGCCCGGCGGCCGAAACCCGTTACGCCGGGCGGTGGCCGCTCGACCGTGGCCGATTCAACCTTGCGCAACGCTTCTACCAGCCGGCCAGCACCAGCTTGCCGATAGACTTGCCGCTTTCGATGATGGCATGGGCCTCGCGAAGATTCTTCGCATCGATCCGGCCCAGCGTCCGGGTGCGAGTCGTGGCGAGTTTGCCCGTATTGGCCAATGCGGCTACCTGCTGCAGTATTTCCTGTTGGCGCTGAATGTCGGCGGTGCCAAACAACGAACGGGTGAACATCAGCTCCCAGTGGATCGACAGGCTCTTGGCCTTCAGCGGCATGATATCCAGCGTGGCGGGATCGTCAATCAGGGCGATGCGCCCCTGCGGCGCCACCAGTTGCGCGATATCCGCGAGGTACTTGTCGGTGTGCGTGGTCGAAAAGACGAACGCCGGCGCGCCCAGTCCCAGCGCCTCGACCTGAGGCGCCAACGGCTGCCTGTGATCGATCACATGATGCGCGCCCAAATTCTTCGTCCATTCGATCGTTTCCGGTCGCGAGGCGGTGGCGATCACGGTCAGGCCCGTCAGATGGCGCGCCAACTGAATGGTGACCGAACCCACCCCGCCTGCGCCCCCGATGATCACGATGGCATCGGCCGCGCCGGGCACCGGCTGATCGACGCGGAGCCGGTCGTAAAGAGTTTCCATCGCCGTCAGCGAGGTCAGGGGCAATGCCGCCGCGTCTTCATCGGATAGCTGGTCTGGCGCATGCGCCACCAGACGGGCATCCACCGCCTGCAGTTGGGCGTTGGACCCGGGGCGGTCTATCGCACCGGCATAGAAAACACGGTCGCCAGGGCGGAACCCCGTGACCTGCGATCCGATGGCACGAACGCGGCCCACGGCGTCCCAGCCCAGCACACGCGGTGTTCCGGGGGCAGGACGTGCCGACTTGCGGACCTTGGTGTCCACCGGATTGACGGCGATGGCCAGTACCTCGACGAGAAGGTCCTGATCACCGTACTCCGGATCGGGAAGGTCAAGGTCGACCAGGGCTTGCGGATCCGAGATGGGCAGTGCTTGTTGGAAACCGATGGCTTTCATGGCGTACTCCTGTAAAGGTGAATGCGGCCATTGTGGGTGTTATTGCCTATATAGGGAAGAACGCACATAATCCGTACATAGTGTCAAAAAAGGTACTGTGATGGCCCGAGTCGCCCACGAAGACTTCACGTGCACGCCCGGGTGCACCGTTGAAGCTACCCTGAACCTGATCGGCGGCAAATGGAAAGGCGTGATCCTTTATCGCCTGCTTGCCGAAGAAGTGCTGCGATTCAACCAGTTGCGCCGTTTGCTGCCCAACATTACGCAGCGCATGTTGACGAATCAGCTTCGTGAACTGGAACGCGATGGCCTGATCGGCCGCGAGGTCTATCCAGAAGTACCGCCCAAGGTGGAATATCGTCTGACCGACTACGGGCAGACCCTGGCACCCATCATCCATGCCTTGAAGGCCTGGGGCGACACCCATATCGAGAACAGCCTGCCGAAAGCGGAACAGGCCGGCCGCTGAAAACTGCCGGGTCTTTACCCCCCGGTACGACTGGCCGCCAAACTGACAGGCCATCAAGGCGGGGGCCGTCAGGCGCCTGGCGGCACCCCGGCTGCCCCCTGCATCACACTCAACCGCCCTGCCGCACGGCCGTCCATGGCTTGCCGTTGACCGTACCTTGCATCTGCTGGCCCGCGACCTTGCCCGTATAGGTTTCACCGCCGGCCGAGAACTGGATCTTCTCGCCATTCAGGCGGGCGTTGCTGATGGGCAGGCTGTTGCCGCCATCGCGCAGGGACCCGTTCAGCATCTGGAAGGTCTGTTCGAGCACCAGCGTGCCGTCACCCAGCTTCCAGGTGCCCGCCACCTTGGCCGGCACGACCCATTTATAAGCGCTGCAGTAGGCCGAGCAGTCTTGCTGCGCCGAAGCGGTTTCATCGGGCTCCCAGTCATCCATGGTGAACGAATTCGACACGATGCGCGTGCCCGGCTTCATGTCCAGCAGGATGGGGCGCAGTTTGAGATTCAGCGAAGGCAACAGAAACAGCGTGATCACCGTGGCTTCGGAAAAGTCTGCCTCGAAGATATCTCCCTGTTCGAACCTGGCGCGGTCTGTGACGCCCGCGTCGCGCGCGGCGCGCTTGGCGAGTTCCACCATGTCCGGGTTGAATTCGATACCGCGCGCGGAGGCGCCTCGCTGCGCCGCGGTTATGACGGTGCGGCCATCTCCGCTGCCCAGGTCCACGAGGCGGTCCTGGGGGGTGAGTTCGGCCATGTCGAGCATGCGATCTACCAGCGCCTGTGGCGTTGGCACCCAGACGACATCCTTGCCCGACTGGCCCACTGTGGGCTGGTAGGCAGTGGCGGGGGCGGTCTGGGCCACGGCGGCGGCATTGCCTTGCCACGCGAACACGCAAACTAGGGCGGCGGCCAGGGATTTACGCACAGCTATCATCGACGCTCTCCGGGGAAGGGGTACTTCAAGAGGAAATATCGTGGCGCACCGGAAAGGCAGGACGCCCTTCTTCCGGCGGATTACCGATCGGGTGAATCGGCATGCCGGCGCAGCCTGGCCGGGCCAGTCAGCCTCGTCCAATCCGTTTGCCAGATGCATGCAGCATATACAGTCAACGCCCGCCACCGCAAGGGTAACAAGCTCTCGACGTGCCGATGCCCGATCGCAGGCCGGCCACCTGCGCCTCGACATCATGCCGTGCCACTGGTCGCGGCCGGCTGTGCCAGGCCTTACCGATAAGCCAGGGATTGCGCCAGCACCTGGTGGACGACATCGCGAAACGCGCGGACAGCGGGAAGCGCGCGGCGCTTGTCCAGCATGATCAGTCCGACCGGCGGCATTTTGAATGGGGCTGGGAAGTCGACGGCTTTCACCTCCCCCCACTTCTCCAGTTCGACGGCAAGGTCCCACGGCAGGAGGCCCAATGCCGCCACGCGCGAATAAATTGCCGCGTGGATCAGCCGCGCCGATGTCGTTTCAATGCGGGCGGCCGGCGGCGCGGCGCCACGAGAAAGAAAAGCCTCTGCAAAAGCCAATCGTGTCGGACTGGCCTGGGGCGGCAGCACCCAGTCATACTGGTGCAGGCTGTCCAACAGCGGGGGCATGCCCGCGGCAAACGGGCCGTCTGCGCGGGTCACGACAGCGGCGGTCTGCGTGAAGAGGCGTTCCTGATAGAGCTCGTGACCGTGCGCGTCGACGGTGATGCGGCCCAGCACCACATCCAGCTCCTGTCTGCGCAGCGCCAGGACGAGCTGGTCGGTGGAAGCCTCGTAGGTGCTGACCGACATACCGTGCATATCAGTAGTGAGCTCCCGCAAGACCGCCTGCATCAGCGTGTTCGACACAAAGGGAATCACCCCCAGCCGCAAGTGCGCACCGCGGCCTTGCCTGAATGCGAGCACTTCTTCTTTGATCGCTTCAGCCTCGGCGAGCAGCAGCCCGATACGTGACAGCAGCAAGGCGCCCAGCGGCGTGGGCTCGAGGCCCCGCGACTTGTCTCTCGAAAACACCGGAGCGCCCAGGGCGGCCTCGATGTCGCGCAGGCTACGGCTCAGACCCGGCTGAGTCATGCCGCGCGCGATGGCCACCGCCGTAAGGGATCCCGTCGCCGCGATCTCACGCAGCAGCTCCAGGTCTTTGACGCGCAACTTTGAAAACAAATTGTCCAACCGCTCTCCCGGCCCGCCCGTCATAACAAAAGTGTTATGACATAACGCACCGGGATAATATCAAAATCATGCAATCCAATAATTTCAGGGGAATTCAATGCAAGCGATCAATCGAGTCCGGCGTCGAGTGCTGAAACACACCGGCACCCTGGCTATTTGTCTGAGTGCGGCCGCAGGGATAGCCCAAGCGCAGCAGACGTATCCCAGCCAGGCAATGCGCATCGTCGTCCCCTACGGGCCCGGCGGCACTGGCGATGTGATTGCAAGATTGGTCGGCAAGAAACTGGCGGAAGATTTGAAGCAGCCCGTCGTGGTCGAGAACAAGCCGGGAGCGGCCGGCTCTATCGGTGCCAGCCAGGTCGCACGCGCGCAGGCAGACGGCTATACGCTGCTGCTGGGCTATACGTCTGAAATGGTGATCAACCCCATCCTGCGCAAAGACGTCGGGTATGACGTCGTCCGGGACTTCTCGCCGATTGCGTTGGCGGGCTCGACGCCGCTGCTGCTGGTTGCAAACCCGAAGGTGCCGGCAAGGAACATCGAGGAACTCGTCGCCCTGGCCAGGGAACAGCCGGGACGGCTGTCATACGCCACGGCGGGTAACGGAAGCCCGGCAGATATCGCCGGCGCCCTACTCGCCAAAGATGCCGACATCGATATTTTCGCCGTCCCTTACAAGGGCGGCAGCCAGGCCGTGGCCGACACGGTCGGTGGCGTCGTCGATGTGTACTTCTCGGGCATGCCGCCGGCCATTCCCTTCGTGAAGAGCGGTCGCCTGAATGCGCTGGGTGTCACGGCGAAGGCACCGAGTCCATCCTTGCCGGACGCGCCCGGGCTGGCATCGGGCAAATATGCCCGCCTCGATCTGTCCGGATGGTTTGGATTCTTCGTCGCGAAAGCCGTGCCTGCCGAAAAACAGCAGTTCCTGCATTCGCGGATCGCCGCCATCCTGCAATCGCCGGACGTACGCGAAGCCCTTGCAATGCAAGGCGTGGAAACCTCCAAACTCTCCGCAGCCGGCTTTGCGACGTTCGTGGAGCAAGAGCAGGTCAAGTACGCCCAGCTGATTGATGAACTGAAAATTTCTGCTCAATAAGTCGATACCGAGACAAGACATGCAACTTTGGTTACTGGGCACCGGAACCCCCACGCCTTCGCTACGCAGGATGTGCTCCGGCTATGTTGTTCGTGTAAACGATGAATACCTCGTGTTTGACCATGGATTCGGCGCGCACCATCGGCTGCTGGAACTCGGCATACGATGCACGCAGGTTTCCCATGTGTTCTTCAGCCATCACCATTACGACCACATGGGGGACTATCCTCGCCTGCTGCTGACCCGCTGGGACCAGGGGGCAGGCAAGATCCCCGAGCTGAACGTCTATGGTCCCCCGCCGCTGAAGCTGATCACCGAACGGATGATCGGAGACGATGGGGTCTTCGGACCCGATCTGATCTCGCGCACTGAAAACCAGGCAAGCATCGATGTGTACCAGGCGCGTGGGGGAATCGGCAAACGTGCCCGGCCCAACCCTGTGCTGCATGAACTCGACGCGCACGCCACTGTGAGCAACCCCGCATGGACGGTACGGGTGGCGCCCGTCAATCACTTTGCGCCGCACCTCGTCTCGTACGGTTACCGCCTGGACGCCGGCGGACGATCGTTCGTCTATTCGGGCGACACCGGTCCCAGCCGCGCGCTTGCAGAGCTTGCGAAGGATTGCGATGTGCTGGTGCACATGTGCCACTACATGTCGGGTACCGAACCCAGCAAAGTATTTGCCGCCTTCACCATGGGGCACATGGAACTCGCCGAAATGGCGGCGGCCGCAAACGTGCGCAACCTGGTCATTTCCCACGTCACCGAACAATTCGATCGGCCTGGACTGCGCGAGCGTATCGTGCGCGAAATCGCCACCGTATATCGCGGAAACATCTTCTTCGGCGAAGACGGAATGGAAATCCCCTTTGAGGGCCCGTCGCCCGTCAAGCTGGATTGAGCGCCACCAGCGGGCCTCACACGCGGGCCGGCCAAGCCCGCGTTTGAGGCCCGGCTATCCAGCCCGCGCGTGCCCGGCGCAGACTAGACGGCAAGCACCATTCCGTCACGCGCGATCGCCACGCCTTCCGGAAGCTCATGGCCGTACCGCATGAGCCATGTGTCGAACCCATGCCCGATATGGGTCAGCACCGTTTTCCTGACCTGCAGCGTGCGGACGATATCCATGGCGCGAGTCAGGTCGTTGTGATTGCGCGGCGCGGACGGCGCGGGGGGAAACGAGCAATCCAGCACCAGAAGGTCCAAGGGCCGGCTCTGCAAATATTCCTCGGTATTCGGGGGCAGCCCGACGGTGTCCGTGAGGTAGGCGCAGCGGCTGCCCCGGCATTCGAACAGATACCCGAATGTGGGCCGCGAATGCGCCAGCGGTACGGGTACCACCTGGCAGCCCTGCAATGACACGGGAACGAACGCCGACAGCGTGCGCGTGAAGTCCAGTATGCCTGGGTGCCGGTATAGATCCGCCAGCCCTTCCGGATCGGCGGGGCCCAGCACCGGAATGCTGAGGTTCTTGCCCCAGCGCAGGTGCAGCAGTCCTTGTGCGTGATCGGCATGGTAGTGCGTCTGCAATATGCCGCTGAGGCTGCCAGGGGGAAACCGCTCTGCAAGGTCGGTGAGCCCTGCGTCGATCAGCCAGCGCGCGTCGCCGCATTCAAGCAGGGCCGAGCACGGCCCGCGCCGAAAGCGCACGTCTAGCCTCGCCCGACCGCACGCGATGCAATCGCAGTTATAGACGGGAAGCTGCGCCGCGCTGCCCGTTCCCAACAGCGTCAATCGCAAGCTCGTGGCGGACGCAGCGGTCGGCAGAGTGCAGGTAGTCATATAAGGCTTGAATCGTTTGCTCGACGGGGCCGGAGTTGTCCAGCGTCGCGATGGGACCGGCATGCCCTGATCGCGCGAGCTCGGTGTAAGCGTCGTTGCGGGCCAGCCGCTGGAGGATCTCCTCGAGATTCTCCCGCCCTCGCGCCATCAGCCGCCGCCGCAGTGTCGCATCATCGACCTCGAGCAATACGGGCACCAGTTGCCGATAGCGCCTTCGGGCCTCGGGCAGGAACTCGCGCGAGCCGTTGACGAGCACGTCAAAGCCTGCATGCAGCCGCTCGTTGATGTCGCTGCGTACGCCATAAGCAAGGCCATTGGCCCGCCATGACATGGCAAAACCGCCCTGACGCTCGATGCGCAGGAATTCGGCGTGGGAAACGAACATCGCGCCCTGCTCGGTGTCGGTGGCTGGGCGCGTAATGAGCCGCGGCGCAAGGTACGCGCGCGCACCCATCAAGCGGCAAAGCCCTTGCAGAACCGTGTCCTTGCCCGACCCCGAGGGTCCGATCAGGTAGATCAGCCGACCCGCCATCAGAATACCCGTCGTCCGCCACGCCATACATGATGCACCACGAACTGGTCGTCGTGCGACTGTACGCGCACCAGGTCGGCGCGCAGGCCCGCACGAATCTCGCCGCGATCATGCAGTCCGGCCGCACGCGCGGGAGTGAGGCTGATTGCACGAACGGCCCGGGGCAGATCGTAGCCCTCGGTCTCGCACGCCAGGCGCCGGGCGGCCTGCAACAGGCTCGACGGGTAGTAATCGCTGGACAGAATGTCCAGCACACCCTGCGTTGCCAGGTCCGCGGCGGCGACATTGCCGGAATGCGACCCGCCGCGCACGATGTTCGGGGCGCCCATCAGCACTTTGAGGCCCAGCCGATGACTGACCGCGGCCGCTTCGACGGTGGTGGGAAACTCGGCAATGCTCATGCCGTAGCCGGCGGACTCCTGCACGTGCTCAGGCGTGGCGTCGTCGTGGCTCGCCAGCGAGAGCGAGCGCTGCCGGCACTCGGTTGCGATAGACCGACGGTATTGATCGCTGTAGCGACGGGAATTGGCCATCTGCCTTTCGATGAACTCGTCCATCTCTGCGTCGCTCAGGTGATACTTGCCCTGGTAGTACTCGCGGTACTTTTCAATCTTGACGAACTGGCGCTGACCGGGCGAATGGTCCATCACTGAAACCATCTGCACCAGCGGGTTATCCACCATTTCGGTGAAGACATCCACGGTTTTTGCGTGGCTCAGTTCGCAGCGCAGATGCAGACGGTGTTCCGCGCGCGTATGACCGCGCTGCTCGGCCTGCGTCACCGCTTTCTGCATGACGGGAAGCTGCCGCATGCGGTCGCCCTTCGGATTGACATCGCCGATGGCAAGCGCATCGAACACCGTGGTGATTCCCGCCGCCACCACCTGAGCATCATGGGCCAGCACGGCAGACTCGGGCGGCCAGTCTACGCCGGGCCGGGGATTCATGTACTTCTCCAGATTGTCGGTGTGCAGCTCCACCAGCCCGGGCAGCAGGTAATCGCCCTGCATATCCTGCGCGTGCGGCAGTGCGCTGCGTCCCTGGCTGACATCGTGAATCAGTCCGTCGCGCACGGCGACCGTGCCCAGGAACATCTCGGTGTCGGTCACCACGCGGGCATTCGTGAAGATCTGGTCGGCATGCATGGCTTACTCCTTGGGTGTCATATCCAGACAGCGATCGGCGATCTTCTCGCGCGTGACCGCATCGTGTGAAATTGCAATCAAGGCCGAGCCGGCCGCGCGTGCTTCCGCAATCAGTTCCATCACCACGTTCCGGTTGGCCTGGTCCAGCGACGCGGTGGGTTCGTCTAGCAGCAGCAGAGGCCAATGCACCATGAAACTGCGAGCGATATTGACGCGTTGCTGTTCACCGCCCGAGAAAGTTCCGGGCGCCAGAGGCCACAGACGTTCCGGTATGCCGAGGCGCCGCAGCAGGTCTTCGGCCCGCGCGCGCGCCCTGGCCTCGTCGACACCGCGCGCCAGCGCCGGCTCCATGACGACACTGATGCAGCTCACTCGGGGAATGACCCTCAGAAACTGGCTGACATAGCCCAGCGTCGTGCGCCGCAATGCCAGGGTATGGCGCGGCTCGGCACCCACCACTTCCATCATGCGGCCTTCGTGGAGTACGCGTATGCTGCCGCCGGTAGGCAGGTAGTTGCCATAGAGGGTGCGCAACAGCGTCGACTTTCCGGCGCCCGATTGCCCGTGCAGCAACAGGCATTCACCTGCCACGACCGAAAAATCCAGGTGTTTCAGCACGCTGAGCACCACGCCGTGCTGCTGGTGCAGGGTGAACGTCTTGCTCAGGCCCTTTACTTCCATAACGGGTTTCATCGGTATTCCTCAGGGCTGCAGAACAGAAGACACCAGCAACTGGCTGTAGGGATGCTGGGGGTCGTCGAGGATCTGGTCGGTAAGCCCCGTTTCGACGACGCGCGACCGGCGCATCACCATCAGCCGGTCGGCCAGCAGGCGGGCCACCGCGAGGTCGTGGGTGACAATGACGACGGCCAGCTGCAGGTCCCGCACCAGGCCGCGCACCAGATCCAGCAGGTGGGCCTGCACCGAGACGTCCAGACCACCGGTGGGTTCGTCCATGAACATCAAGCGGGGGCTTGATACCAGGTTTCGCGCGATCTGCAGGCGTTGCTGCATTCCGCCCGAAAAGGTGCGGGGCAGATCATCGATGCGGGCGGCGTCGATCTCCACCTGCTGGAGCCATTGCAGTCCCGCCTGGCGCAGTTGACCGTAGTGGCGGACACCCTGGGCCATCAGGCGTTCCCCGATATTGGCGCCCGCGGATACATTCATGCGCAGGCCGTCCCGCGGGTTCTGCTCGACGAAACCCCACTCGGTGCGCAGCAGGTTGCGACGTTGCGCTTCGGAAGCACGGTACAGATCAATCGCACCCTGCTTCGGGCAGAAATAGGTCACCCGGCCGGTATCCGGGGTGTTGCGTCCCGAAAGCACGCTCAGCAGCGTAGATTTTCCCGAACCCGACTCGCCCACGATGCCCAGCACTTCCCCGGGGTACAAGTCGAATGAAACCTGCTGGCAGCCTTTGTCCGGCCCGTACAGCAATGTCAGGTCACGTACGGAAAGTAGCGGGCTCATGCCGTGGCCTCCTGGGTATCGCTGCGCTGGCTGCAGTAATCGGTGTCGGAGCATACGAACTGACGCGTGCCCTGGTCGTCCACAATCAGCTCGTCCAGGTATGAATCAGTGCTGCCGCAGAAGGCGCAGCTATGTTCCCAGCGCGGCAACTCGAATGGGTAGTCCTCAAAGTCCAGGCTTTCCACGCGGGTGTACGGGGGCACCGCGTAGAGCCGCTTCTCCCGGCCGGCGCCGAACAGCATCAATGCCGGGCTCGCGTCGAGCTTGGGGTTGTCGAACTTGGGAATGGGCGACGGGTCCATGACGTAGCGTTGATCCACCATGACCGGGTACGCATATGTCGTTGCAATATGCCCGTAGGTGGCGATGTCTTCGTACAGTTTCACGTGCATCACGCCATAGTCGTTCAGGGCATGCATGGCCCGCGTCTCCGAATCCGACGGCTCGATGAATCGCAGGGGTTCCGGTATGGGCACCTGGAACACCATGATCTGACCGCTGCGCAAAGGCGTTTCCGGAATGCGGTGGCGCGTCTGGATGATCGACGCCAGATCGGTACGCTGCGTGGTGCGAACGCCGGCCGTGCGCGTGAAGAAGCGGCGTATGGATACCGCATTGGTCGTGTCGTCGGCGCCCTGGTCGATCACTTTGAGCACGTCGTCGCGTCCCAGCACGGCGGCCGTGACCTGCATGCCGCCTGTACCCCACCCGTACGGCAGCGGCATCTCGCGCCCCCCGAAGGGCACCTGGAAACCGGGAATCGCCACTGCCTTCAACAGGCCCCGGCGCAGCCCGCGCTTGGTCTGTTCGTCCAGGTAGGCGAAGTTGTATGCCGCTTCGGCCACGGGGTTTTGGTCTTGCGTCCTCATGCCGCGTCCTCCTGTTCCTGCGGTTCGGCGGCAGCATCGCCCACGCCCCGGCGCATTTTGCGGATGAGGTCCAGCTCAGACTGGAAGTCCACATAATGCGGCAGCTTCAGATGCGAAACGAAGCCCGCCGCCTCGACGTTGTCGCAATGCATCAGCACGAATTCCTCCTGCTGGGCGGGAGATTCGACCTCTTCCTGGTATTCGGCCGCGCGCAAGGCACGGTCGACCAGCGCCATTCCCATCGCCTTGCGTTCGGCGTAGCCGAATGCAAGGCCGTAGCCCCGCGTAAACTGGGGCGGCTGCGTTTTGCTGCCTACGAACTGATTGACCATCTCGCACTCGCTAAGCTCGATATCGCCGATGAACACCGGAAAATCCAGTTCTTCCGGCTCGATCCAGACCTCGACATCGCCGATACGGATCTCGCCGGCAAAAGGGTGATTCCGCCCGTAGCCGCGCTGCGTGGAATAGCCCATCGCGAGCAGAAAGCCCTCGTCGCCCCGGGCCAGGGCCTGCAGGCGCTGGGCGCGCGTCGAAGGAAAATCCAGCGGTTCGCGCGTGATGTCCGGTACCGGACCTTCGCCGTCTCGCTCGGCTTCCAGCAGGCCTTCGCGTGCCAGCATCTCGGACACATGCGGGCACGCCTCGGCCGGTGCCGCGGTCGGCGCCGCTGCCGAGGCATTCGTGGACCCGCCCTCTGCCAGCAGACTGAAGTCGAGCAGCCGATGGGTGTAATCGAACGTGGGACCCAGACGTTGTCCGCCCGGCAGATCCTTGAAGATGGCCGATACTCGGCGGTCGACGCGCATGGTCTCCGTGCGCAAGGGCACGCTTGCCATGAAACGCGGCAGGGTTGTGCGGTACGCGCGCAACAGGAATATGGCCTCGACAAGGTCGCCGGCGGCCTGCTTGATGGCCAGTGCGGCCAGCTCTTCGTCGTACAGCGATCCTTCGCCCATGACTCTGGACACCGCCAGGGGCATCTGCTGGCGAATCTGCTCAACCGACAACTCGGGCACGGACGGATCACCCCGCCTTCTGCTGGCCAGCAGGGCATGCGCGTTGTCGATCGCCTGTTCGCCTCCTTTTACGGCAACATACATTCAGTTCACCTCTTGCGTCAGGCGAATTACGCGCGTGCTGCGGGGCAGGCCCACAAACGCGTACCCGGCGGTAAGAAAACAATCCAGCCCCTTCGGGAATCCGTGGGCGGCGCGCTGCGACCAGAACGCTTCCGGCAGTGGGATGCGCATGGATCGCTTGCCGAGAATGCCCGGGCCCTGCCATGCGGTCGGCGTCCCGCCCAGCAGCGCGTCCAGCTGGACAAGAACCGTGCAGGACAGGTGCGGATCGCGGTCAGTACCTGGATCGAATGAACCCAGGTCCGCCGCGTCTTGGCCCGTCAGCACCGCGAAGGCGGCCTGCGCTGGCGTAGTGACGATGGGGCAGCCGCAATGAAACGCCAGGTTGGCGCGCAACGCGGGGGTTTCCAGGGCCGGGCTCAACCAGACAGGCGTATCGGCATCCAGCAGGGAAAGACACAGCGCATAAGTGGCGGGCGCCAGCCCGTCAAGGGCGGGCGCGCCTTCAACAGTCTGCTCCAGCCCCGGCTCGGACAACGCGGCCAGCGCCCGGCGGAAAACTTGTTGTGTGGCATGAATCGGATCGGCAAATGCCGGCCGCAGCAATGACGCCTCGCTCATCAGTCTTCTCCTCGTACCAGGGTCACGAACTCGACCGTCGTGGCTGCACTGGCGGCGTTCTTCGCCGCGCGATCTGCGGCCTGCTCGCGCCGCAGCGGCTCGATGAGGCGATCCAGCCAGTGCGCCTGCCTGTCTCCCTGCAGTTGCGCGTCGGCAAGGGCTGCAAGCTCGGCCTGCGGGCGGCTGCGCCCCGACACATATCCATGGCCATGGCGACCGTCGGCCAGCTGCACCACGCAGCGTGTGACCGTCATCTCGCCCAGATTGAAGGGCGCTCCACGCGCGCCCATGCGCGCGCGCACCATGACCATGCCGATCTCCGCGGGCCGTATGAAGCGGTGCTCGACCCGCCGCAGTTCATCGCTGTAGGCCAACAGGCGCGCGCCGGCGCCGGTCAGTACTTTCATCCACTGCTGGCGGCCTTCTCGCGCAGCGTCGACGGGTGGCGTGGGCATGCTAGTCGTCACGGTTTTCTCCAGAAATGACGTGATACTTGAATCGATCGGCCCGAGTAAGCGAGCGCGACAGCTCGAACGGCGCTCCATCCGGGCCGCCGGAAAGTGTCCTGATGGTGAGCAGCGGCGTATGCCGCGGCATCATGAGACGCAATGCGTGCCGGGGCGTCGGGATGCGAGCGCCGATCAGCGTGGAAAGCCGTCTCAGCGGCACGCCTTGTTGCGCGAGATGTGAACGCACCGAGCCGCCCCGATAGGAAAGCACCAACTCGCGGTGGCGGGCGGCGAAGCAGTGCGTGATCAGGCTGATGGGTTGCTGATCCAGAAGTCGGAGAGTCTCGAACTCGATCACCTGCTCGTCGTCGCGCAACTGCAGGTCTGCTATCTCGTCGCGCCGCGCGCTGCGTTCGCGCTTGCGAACCAGCACGGCGCCTGAACGGAAACCCATTCCTTCGAGAGTCTTGCTGTAGGCGCTTGCGGCATGCAGCGGGTAGACAATCGGTTGTGGCAGCACGCAGGTTCCTCGCCCCTTGTGGCGCAGCACCCTGCCTTCTGCAATCAGTTCGTCCACCGCCCGGCGCAGCGTGTGTCGGTTCACCTCGTAGCGCTGCGCCAGTGCCCACTCGGGTGGCAGATATTCACCGGCGCTGTAGCCGCCCAGCTTCGCCCGCAGCAGTTGTGCAAGCGCCAGATAACGTGGCTGCTGTTGTCTAGACATGTTCATTCCAGGTTGTCGGCCCGTGCGGCCGGTCTAGATGAAATGCTTGCGCAGACGCTGCGACACGATGTCGATGCAGCTCACGGCGACAATAATGATGATGAGAATGGCGCAGGTCTGGGCCAACTGAAAGCCCCTTATGGCTTCCCACAGCGTGACGCCTATACCGCCCGCGCCCACCATGCCCACCACCGTTGCCGACCGCACGTTCGATTCGAAGCGATACAGCGCGTACGAAATCCACAAGGGCAGCACCTGCGGTATCACCCCATAGATGATTTCCTGCAGGTTGCTGGAACCGGTTGCCCTCACCCCTTCCACCGGCCCGGCGTCGATGGCTTCGACGGCTTCTGCGAACAGTTTGGCGAGCACGCCGGTCGTACCCACGAACAAGGCCATGACCCCCGCAAACGGACCCAGCCCCACAGCCACCACGAAGAGCATGGCGAACACCATCTCGTTGATGGAACGAAAGGCGTCCATGACGCGGCGGACCGGCTGGGATACCCACCAGGGCGCGAGGTTCTCTGAACAGAGTATGCCCAAGGGGATCGAGCAGATGATGGCCAGGACTGTTCCCCATACCGCGATCTGTACCGTCACCAGCATCTCACCGAGATACAGCCGCCAGTACTGAAAATCCGGTGGAAAGAAATCGGCCAGGAAAACGCGCATGTTTCCGGCATCGCGCCACAACATGGCGGGATTCATTTCCGCGCCATCCCATGACCAGAGCAGTATGAGAGCCAGCGCTAGCCAGCCCAGCCATGTCAGGGTGTTCTGCCTGGGAGGCGGACAGGCCGGGCGGCCCGAAACTATCGTCGTCATTGCGTAGAACCGTGGTCGATGGAGTCAGCACGCTCCCGGTGGCCAGCTTGCGGCAACGCCACCGGGCAGCACAGGGGTATCAGCAGCGCAGCACCTTCAATTGACGGCGCTCGCGACCGTCTTGTCGGTGGCCGCCATGCGTTCTGCCAACTTCTTCAGATCGGCGTCAATGCCTGCCAGCCTGGCCTTTTTCTCGGCGTCGCTCAGCGTGGCATCGGCCGCGACCTGGCTACGAGCCTTGAACAGTTCCAGTTGGCGTATGGGCAGCAGCTGATCGTCGTTCGAGGCGCGGAACTTCCCCCACTGCAGGCCAGCCAGCACCGCCAATTCCTCGGCGTTGGCGCCGTAGTTCGTGAAGAAGGCGAGCAGCTTCTGCTTGGTGGCGTCCGGCAGGCTCTTGCGCCATACGATGGGATCTGCGGGAATCAGCGGCGACTTCCAGATCACCTTGAGGGACTGCGCCTTCTCGGGATTGGTGAGTTCCAACCGTTCCAGGCCTTCCGTGTTGAACGTCGCAATATCCACCTGCTTGTTGGCGACGCTGAGCGCATTGACCTCGTGACTCGCATTCAGGGTGCGCTTGAAGATCTCTTTGGGCTCGACATTGTTCTGGGCGAACACGTAGTAACCAGGCACCAGATAGCCTGACGTCGAATTCGGATCGCCGTTGCTGAACGTAAGGGTCCTGGAACGCTTGAGCATGTCTTCGACGGAGTTGACAGGGCTGTCTTTGTGAGCGATCAGCAGGCTCCAGTAGCCCGGGCTGCTGTCGGCAGCCACCGTCTGCATGAAGATCTCTCCTCCCGCACGATCTACGGCCTCCATGGCCGATTTGTTACCGTACCAGGCCACATCCACCTTGTTGAAGCGCATGCCCTGGATGATGCCGGCATAGTCGGGCGCAAAGAATGCCTTGATCTCCATGCCTGTCTGCTTGCTCATCGCCGCCAGGAAGGGCTCCCATTGCGCCTTCAAATTCTGCGACGACTCTGTCGAGATGATTCCGAAGTTGAGTTGCTGGGGCTCATTCGCTTGAGCGAAACCGCTGAACGCGATTCCGGCTGCTGCCGTGCTCAGTAGGATCCTGCGCATGCACTTGAACATGATCAACACTCCTGGCGGTCAGAAACCGCTGTCTAGACAAGTTGAAGAAGGGAAAGCCAGATCCGCCGGCGCGGATCAGGCGGCCGCCAGTGAAACTGGCTCGAACCGTGGGGGACGCCGGACAGTCTCGGGAATCAGCAATGACGCATCGAGATCGCCGTCGTACAGCTCATTCAGGAACGCGCAGTCCAGCGCGCTGACCGATCCATCGAAATGAATGCGTCCGCTCTTGAGCGCCACCACCCGTCTGCAATAGCGCACGGCGTAGTCCACCTGATGAAGGGTGACGACCACCGTTTTTCCATCGGACCGGTTGATGTCGGCCAGAATGTCCATCACTTTGCGCGCGGACTCCGGGTCCAGCGATGCAATGGGCTCATCGGCCAGGATGATCTCGGCCTCTTGCGTCAGGGCCCGTGCGATGGCCACACGCTGCTGCTGGCCTCCTGACAGCGTTGACGCACGTCGATGCGCGAAATCCGCCAGACCTACCCTTTCCAGCGCCGCGTGGGCGTACTCTTTCTCCTGCGCGCTGAACATGCCCAAAGAGCCGCGCCAACGCGGCATGCGCCCCAGGCGACCCAACAGCACATTGGTCAGCACACTGAGCCGGCCCACCAGGTTGAACTGCTGGAAGATGTAGCCGATATCGACTCGCAGCCGGCGCACGTCCGCACTGAGGCTGCCGGCCGACTGCAAGCTGCGGCCAAGCACTTGTATGTGGCTGGCGGCATGACGGTCACCACAGGCCAGGCCAGACAGATGACGCAACAGTGTTGATTTTCCGGATCCGGATGCGCCGATGAGGGCGACCATCTCGCCCGCATTTATCTCCAAGCCCAGATCGGACAGCACTTGCTTGCCGCCAAAGCTTTTGGTCAAGCCTTCGATTCGAATCGCCGGTTTCATAGACGCGCCTTACATGACGAGGCGATACATCGCCCGATGTGCAGCATCGTAGAAAGCCAACGTTACTTGCGCGTGACTTCAATATGATGATTTCTTTACTTTGCGACTACGCCGCGCGGGGCCGCACGGCACCGCCTCAGAGCAAGGGAAGGCCGTGTTCGGACCCCCTGCATGCGCCCGGCATCACGTAGCCAGCAAAGTCAGAACCCGTTGCGGCGCGAATGGCATATGCCGCAGCCTTTTCCCGGTCAGGGCGTAGAACGCGTTGGCGACGGCGCCGCCGGTCATGGGCACGCCGACCTCTCCTGCACCCGAAGGCGGAGCGCCGGATTCGATGATGCGCACTGAAATTTCCGGAATCTCATGCATGCGCAACACTGGATAGTCGTAAAAATTGTTCTGTCGTACCTGGCCTTGTTCGATCGCGACCCGTTCCTTCAATGCGGCGGACAGGCCAAAGACAATGCCGCCTTCGACTTGCGCTTCGAGATTCTTCGGGTGCACGGCGATGCCCGGATCCACCACCGCCCAGAATCGATGCACCTTGATCTGCCCCGTCTCGCGGTCCAGGGAGATTTCCGCCACGCCGGCGCCCACAGTACTGCGATACCCGGCGAACGCGAGTCCGTGAGCGCGCCCGGGCGGCGCGTTGCCAAAGCGGGACATCGATACCACCGCATCCAGCACATCCCGGCCGCGAGGATTGTTGCGGAGCAGGCCGCGGCGGAAGGTAACGGGGTCGCTTTGGGCCGCCACGGCGAGCTCGTCCATGAAGCCTTCCCGCGCGTAGCAGTTCGTTCCCCAACCGATGCCGCGCCAGGCCGACACCCGAAAGCGCCGCTCGAGAATGACGTGATCAGCCAGGATTTCGGGTATGTCGTAGTCGTTGCTTTCCGTACCCTCCATGACCAGCACGTCGCGGTTTCTGACATGCTGCCAGCGGGGCGGCGCGACGTATGCCAGGATAGAGGGGCTCGCGACGCGATGGTGAAGCGCCACGAGCCGCCCGCGGTCATCCAGCAAGGCGCGCAGCCGATGGGCGGTGGCAGGCCGCATCCAGCCGTTCTTCACATCGTCTTCGCGGGTCCACATCAGCTTGAGCGGACGTTTCAGCTGCCGTGACACGACCAGGGCGTCGTGCAGATTGTCGCGCGCATAGAAGGTGCGCCGGCCAAACGCGCCTCCCATTTGCATGGCGTGCAAGCGGATACGATCGGGTGTGGTCTGCAGTGTTCTTGCGGCCGCGGCCACCGAGACAGACTGGCTTTGCGTGCCGAACCAGATTTCTGCGCCCCGGCCGTCTTCGTCCACCGACACCACTGCATTGAGCGGCTCCATCTGGCCATGGTAGACACATTCGGTGGTGAAAGTCGCTTCGATGCAAGCGTCCCCTCCGGCCGTCAAGGCGTCGGCTGCATTTCCCCGCGTCGCCCATTCCGCGGCCGAGCTCGTGGCATCCTGCGCAGCGGCGACCGCGGCCGCGAGATCGTCTTCGCTGTCCGCCGCTCGAAAGACAGAATCCGTGCTCCATTCGACCTGCAGCAGCGACCGAGCCTGCAGCGCGGTTTCCCAGCGATCGGCCACCACCATCACGGCATGAGGCAGCCGGATCACATCGATCACCCCGTGCAGGGCCCTTGCCGGTTCATCGGACACCGCCACGGGTCTTTCACCTTCTACCGGCGCGGTAAGCTGAGCTGCGTACATCATACCGGGAAGCCGTACATCGATGGAGTACACGGTCTCGCCCCGGACCTTTCCCGGAATATCCAGGCGCTCGACATCACTGCCCACCAAACGATACGCGGCCCGAGGCTTGAGATCTGCGTCAGTGATGTCGGGCACCTGCGCGACGATTTCGGACAGGGCGGCGATCTCGCCATAACGCATGCGGCGCCCGCTAGGAGGGTGCAGTACCACTCCCGCCTCCGTGGCGACCTCGCCTGCGGGCACTTGCCAGGCCGCGGCTGCGGAATGGATCAGTATGCGGCGCACACTCGCGCCGGCACGCCGCATTGCATCGAAGTATCCGGCGATCGCAGTGCTGCCGGCTGTCAGAAGCAAGCCGCCGGTCTGTGGATTGCCGTAGATCGACTCGGCACCCTGGTCGACCTGCTGGACGCGTACTTTGGACCAATCGGCGTCGAGCTCTTCGGCAAGAATCATCGGCAGGGAAGTCATCACGCCCTGTCCCATTTCGGTGGAAGCCACGCGAACGGTGAGCAGGTCATCCGTGCTGATGGTCACCCAGGCATCGGCGATGGAGGAAGCGACCTGCCGGCCCAGCGCCGTGCCGGCCAGCACCTGGACCGCGCCGCCCGCCATGATGGCAAAGCTCAGGCTTCCGATCGACCGCAGAAAATTGCGGCGCGAGGCGTTATGGACGTGTTGCATTTCACGCCTCCCCGGCCGCGCGTTCGATGGCCTTCACGATGCGCTGATAGGTACCGCAACGGCACAGATTGGGGGCCATGGCCTGGATGATCTCATCGCGCGCGGGCTTCGGGTTGGCCCTCAGCAAGGCGGCAGCGCGCATGATCTGGCCCGACTGGCAGTATCCGCACTGAGGCACTTGCTCGATGATCCACGCGGTCTGCAACGGATGATCGCCATGTTCCGACAGCCCCTCGATGGTGGTGACCGAGCGCCCCGCCGCTGCCTGCAAGGGCGTCTGGCAGGAAAACACGGCCTCGTCGTCGAGATGCACCGTGCAAGCCCCGCAGACCGCCGCGCCGCAGCCGAATCGGGTCCCCGTGAGGCCCAGGTGTTCCCGCAGGACCCACAACAAAGGGGTATCGGGAGCCGCCGCGACTTCGACTTCTCGCCCGTTGATGGTCAGTTTCGCCATGTGCATGCCTTGGAGTGAATGGACAACGCGTCCAGTCGCAAGGCTATCAATTCACGGCGTACTGAAAATGAGGGCTGAATTGGCAGGACAATTCAGAGAACTTCAACAATTCATGGTGGCGAGCAGGTAGCCGCTGTCGAATGCCCATCGTGACCGACAACGGATCGATCCACCTTTTGAGCGCTGCCGTAACGGCGGACTGGTGAGCGCGATGGTGGGCCCACTTACACGCCGGGGCTGGTTGGTCCGTTCTCGTACCTGGCCCCTTGAACTGCCCAGCCGGTGCGGGCCACGGGTTGGTTCATGGGCGGGCATGGCGACGTGCGGGACGCGCTGGCGATTCGCCTAGGCGCCGCGGATGGCTTTTTCGTCGCCTTTCAACGCGGCCTGCACCGCGCGATACGAGGCGAGCAGCAAATCCCTGGCCGCCTGCTCGGCGGCCGCGCCATCACCTGCGGCTATGTGCAGGGCCAGTCTGGACCAGTCAGCGGCCGACTCACGCCGACGTTGCTGCGTGCTGAAACTGATGGCCTTCTCGCGGATGGCGTACCGCCACAAGGGCTGGTCGCTGAGCCCCTCGTAAAGGGTGCGCAGCCGCTTGCCCGAGCAGGCTCCCACCAGCATGCGTTGGGTATCAATAGAGAGACTGGCGTAATCGGCGGGGGCGTGTCGGCGGCATCGGCCAGCTGCCGGAGCTCGGCTGCTCGCGCGAGGAATTGATCCGCGAAGCCCTCTGGCGCCCTTTCGGTGGCCAGGCGGGCGGCAAGCCCCAGCAGATGAGCGCGAATAAGGAAGATTTCTTCAATCTCATCAGCGTCGACCGCCACCACCCGCACTCCGTAGCGGGGGATGCGCTCGACGATGCCGCGACGCTCGAGCAGCGCCATGGCTTCACGGACGGTGCTTCGGCTGACCGCGAAGCGCTGGGAATACACCTCTTCCTTGAGCCGTTCGCCGGGCTCGATGGCCCCGTCGTGTATGGCGCTGAGCAGCGTCTCGGCCACCTGCTCGGGTAGAGACTTGGCAAGGCGGCCGATCCGGGTCGATTCTTTCTGGAAATAGTCGTACGCGCCGGACATGGACTTGTTGAAACGAATGGGTTGAGAACGAGTATACCGTCGGGCCCGCAGCAGCTTTTGATCGCATTCACCGCGCAGATGGCTGAAGTCGAGCGCAACGACAACGTGCCGTATTACCGCGACCCGGACTATCCCGAGGTATTGCTGGTGTCGAACAAGTCGCGCAACGGCAAGCCATCGGAAACACGCAATACCGGCCGCAACTGGCATGCTGATCTGACCTACACGGACCGCCCTGCCAAAGGGTCGGTGCTCATGTGCAAAGAGAAGCCGCCGATCGGCGGCGACACGATGTTTGCCAATATGTACATGGCCTATGAAACGCTCAGCCTGGTGCTGCGCAATTTTGTAGACACGCTGGAGGCCGTGCACGACATCACGCTCATCAAAGGCTTCGAGCGGCGCGATCCGGCGCAGTTTGCGGAAATGAAGCGGGCCAACCCGCCGATTGCCCACCCCGTGGTGCGCACCCATCCCGACACTGGCCGCAAATTGCTCTTTGTCAGCGAGCGCATTCGCAACTTCGTGGGCATGACGGAAGAAGAAAGCCGGCCTTTGCTGCAGTTCCTGAATGCCCACGCCACTTCTCCGGAATTCGTCTACCGGCACCAGTGGACCTTGAACGACGTGGTCATGTGGGACAACCGGTGCACCCTGCACATTGCGCTGAAAGACTTTGACCAGAGCCAGCCACGTCACATGATGCGATGCTCGATGCGCGGCGAGAAGTCGGGCTATTTCATCGACGCGAACGCAGAAGACGGCGCCTCATTGAAAAGTGCGCTGGCCGCGGTGTCCTGACGATAACGGCAACTTATAAAAAACAGATCTGGCATTACCTGGAGGAGACAACCTATGCGCAGCACTCTGCTTTCCACCGTATGCATTCTTGCAACCCTGGCCTATGTTTCTGCCATGAACGCTCCGGCGTTGGCGGCACCCCCGATAAGGCTGGAAGTCGGCTTCCCACCCGGCGGCACCACCGATGTCATGGCGCGCCTTGTTGCCAACGAACTGAGCGCCGAGATCGGCCGGGACATCATCGTCGAGAACCGCGGCGGGGCCAGCGGAAGCATTGCTGCATCCTCGGTGGCGCAAGCCACGCCGGACGGCAACACGCTGTTGTTCGCGCCCAGCAGCCACGCCGTGAACGCGTCGCTGTACCCAAGCTTGCCGTTCGACACCGCCAAGGCGTTCCGTGCGGTGGGCATGGTCGCCACCACGCCTTATGTATTGGTGGTCAATCCCAAGCTGCCCCATGGGTCAGTGGGGGAACTGACTCAGTACTTGAAGCAGCATCCGGGCGAAGTCGCGTTCGCTTCTGCCAGCCCCGGCACGGGCCAGCACCTGGCGGGAGAACTGTTCAAGAAATCAGCCGGCGTGGACATTCTGCACGTGCCCTACAAGGGAAGCTCTGCGGCATTGCCAGACCTGATCGCGGGCCGCACCGGCATGATGTTCGACAACATCGCGGTGATGCTTCCGCATATCAAGAGCGGCAAAGTCAACGCTCTGGCCGTGACCACGGCAAAGCGTTCGGCCCTGCTGCCGGATAGGCCGACCGTTGCCGAAAGCGGCTATCCCGATTTCGAGGTCATGGGGTGGTTCGTGGTACTTGCGCCGGCAAAGACTCCGGACGCAGTGGTCGAACAGCTCAACCAGGGGCTGAACAAGATCCTGCGAGGCGAACGGCTCGCCGGCAAGCTGGCCGAACTCGGGGCGGAGGTCACGACCGGCACGCCGGAAAGCGCCGACCGTTTCATCAACGAAGAACTCGAACGTTGGGGTGCAGTGGTGCGGGAAGTCGGGATCAAACCGAACTGAGCGCCCGCGGGCCTTTGCAGATCGATCATCGAGCTGGCACCGCATGCCAGCTCGTTGGTCGGCGCCACGCCTTGTCAGCCTGCAGTCACCGTCATGCCCCCATCGGCCATCACGACAGACCCCACCATGAAGCTGGCGCGGTCAGAGGCAACGAAGGCGACCACTTCGGCGATCTCCTCGGGCCTGGCGGCGCGGCCGATAGGCGCGGCTTCACCATGCTGTGCGAGAAAGCCTGGGCCGTCTTCAACAACATCGTTAAGAATGTTGGTGATGACGTCACCCACACCAACGGCGTTCACTCGTATACCGTGATCGATGGCTTCCAGGGCCAGCGTCCGCGTCAACTGCGCTACCGCCCCTTTGGAGGCGGCGTACGCGGCAATGGTGGGAAACGCGAAATACGAGGCGTATGAAGCAATATTCACAACTGACCCCGACTTCTGGCGCTGCATTACCTTCATGGCCTCTCGCGAGTGCAGGAAGGCCGCGGTCACGTTCACTGCCTGAATGCGTTCCCAGTCTTCCCGGTTCATGTCGACGACGGGTTTGTTGATAATGATGCCGGCGTTGTTCACCAGTATGTCCAGGCGGCCGAATTCCTTGACAGCCAGGCCGACAGCGCGCTCCGCCGCGCCATCTTCTGTAATGTCGGCTACCAGGGGCAGCAGCCCGGGGCGTTCCAGCTCTTGCACCGCCGGGTTCTTATCCTCTGCGACAACCTTTGCGCCCCGCGAATGCATCAGCGTGGCAATGGCCTTGCCTATGCCGCTGGCGGCACCGGTTACCAGTACGACCTTTCCTTCGACTTCGCTAGGGGTGGATGGAATTTTGTCCGCCATGTGAATCTCCGTTCTGGATGGGGAGCGGAGGTTTCGCGCCCCCGGCGTGCCCACGCCTGGTGGCGCACGCTGACGGAATTGCCGCAAATCTGATGCCCGCCGCTCGCGGGCGAGGCGTCCATACAGCACGGCAGGCCATGCTTGCAGACCGAGGCGCGCACCGGCGACGCCCGCCTCGGACACTCAGAACGGCATCATGACCTTCAAAGTGCCGCGATGGCTTTGGATGTGCGAAGAGAACTCACCGTCATACTGCAGACGGAAATCGATGCCACCCGAGTCGGACACCTGCAGGCCCACGCCTACCCGGCCGATGACGTCATCCATGGGTACCGACGTTTCGAAGGATCCCGCGCCCGCGGGCGCGCCTTGCAGACGCGCCTTCACGGTGTATTCGTTTTCGGACAGTAGCGTCACGCCACCGTACATATATGGCCGCATGATCGCGCCGTTGCCAAGCGGCACCCGGCCGCCGACTTCCAACGTGGGGGAAAGGCCCGCCACGAACTGGTTGCTGCTGTCCACGTCCAGGTGCAAGTCGTTGCGCGATTCGCTATAGCTGGGCATGTGCGTGTAGAACATGTCCAGGTCCACATAGGGCTTGAGGTAGAACTGCTCGGCCGCATAGGTACGCGCCGCGCGCAGCCGCAGCGCGGCGCTATAGACATCCAGGTCGGAGCTGGCGTGACTTTGCAGGCCGGGGATGCGGATGCTGCGGTCGATGTCGTATTGGCCATACCCGGCGCTCAGGCCCGCCGAGAAGGTCCAGTTGCCCGTCTCGCGCTTGACGACCAGACCCGCGTATCCGCTGTCGCCCTTACCGCTGACGCGGCCGTCGTCGCCTCGCATGTGGGTGTTCTGGTAGGCCGCCGACCCGCCCAGGAACCAGCCCGGACGCACCTGATACTGTCCGCCGAACTGATACGTGACGCCATCGAACGAGAAGCCCGACACGCCACCCTCACCGTCCTGGTTCGTGTTCAGGCCAGACACCTGGCCCCACAGGCAGTTCTGTTCGCCGGTCAACGCATCGTTGCCCTGGAATGCCGGGCACGACATCATTGCCCCCGTAAAGCGCGCCATGCCGGCCTGCATCTGCGCAGCCGGCGCAACCGCCACGCCAGGTGACAGGTCCGACAGGCGGCTGGAGTACGTGTCCCTGCCCTGGCGCGACGCCATGTCCAGCGCCGCGTAAAGGGGTGCCAGCGCCGAATTTCCCCCCAGGTCCCAGGTGTTCTGCACGTGGTGAGCCACGGACCGGGGGTTGTCGGCCAGCGCCATTGACGGCGACGCAAAATCGGCGCCGGCCGCCTTCACGCGCACATCGCGGCCGTCCAGCCGGGCAGCGTAATCGATCACCGGGCTGTCCAGTGCGACGGGCGTACCCTGTATGTCGCCTTCAAGCGTGGCCACGACCAGTTCTCGATCCGGAAGCAAGGCAAGGGGCCGCAGGTCTACCTGTCCGTCCAGGCGCGTGTCGCCGTGCACGACCATGCGCGGCGACTTGAGACCATCGAAGTCCACCACGGCCTGGAGATACCCGCCGGCCTGCAAATTGAAGTCGCCCGCAACGTCCAGCGTATCGAATGAGCCCGGCTTGCCGATGGCCACCACGCCCGCGTTATTCACATGCGCCTGGTACAGCGTGGCGTCGCTCAGCAGGCCGCTGGCGGCGTTGTTCACAGCGCATGCAAGGCCGTTCGTGCCTTCGGCGCACTCGATATTGCCCAGGATCATGCCGGCGTTGTTGACAGTGAGCGCGGCCATATCGCCAGCCGCTCGGGCCAGCGCAGCGTCGTTGCCTCCCAGTGCTGCGCCATCGTGGCGCACGGCCGCCCCCCCCGCGCCGGCGATCACAACGCCCTGTCCGTCCACGTTGAGGGTGTTCTGCTGGTTGCCGACTATCCATACGCCATAGGCTTCGGCCCCCGTACCGCCGACCACTGTGCCATTGACGTTCACGGTGACGTTGCCCGACCCCTGCGGGCCTGCGCTCTGGGCGAAGATGCCCGTCGAGCCCGCGCCCTGTACGTTGATGCTTCCAGTCTGGTTCACCGTCACATCACTGCCATAGCCGGTGCCTCCGGTGGGCGCCGTGCTGCCCGCGAAACCGCTGTCGGCACTGCCGCCCAGGCCACCGCCACCGCCGATGGATTGCGCGATGATGCCAAACGCGTTGATCCCGTAGGTGGCAATTCCCCCGTCCGCGTTCACGACGACGACACCGCCGTCGCCGGCGCCGCCAGTTTCGCTGCCATCATGTGCGGCCGCGTTCCATGTTTCTGAGCCGAGCTGTATTCCGACGGACGTGTCGCCCGCGATACCGCCGCCACCCCCGATGGATTGCGCGACGATGGCGTGCGACCCCGCGCCATGCGTCGTCAGATTGCTGCCGGGATTCAGGCCCAGCGTCAGCGCGCCGCCGTCTCCCGCAGCGCCGCCCCGTCCACCCAGTGCAACACTGCTCAGGTTGCCGGCTGATCCTGCGCCACCCACGCCCCCGCCGCCGCCGATGGTTTGTGCCAGCAGCCCATGCGCGCGGTCGCCCATTGTCGTGATGCTGGCGCCCAAGGTCACGTCAATTGTGCCGCCGTCGCCCGCCGCGCCCCCTCTTCCACCCACCGATACCGAGATGGCATGGCTATTCTCTTCGAGCAGCTTCGACGCGCTGTTGCCGGCACCACCGATACCGCCGCCACCACCGATGGATTGCAGGGCCAGACCCACGGACTCGTCACCCTGGGTGGATGCGGTCAGCCATCCGGCCGTATTGCCATTGATAGTCCGGATGGCGCCGCCGGCGCCGCCCGCGCCTGCTGCCCCGCCATATGAGCCCCCTACGGTCAGGGTGCCAGTGGCCTGGTCGGAGCCATCGCCACCCAGGCCACCGCCGCCACCCACGCTTTGCAGCAGGACGGCGTAGGCGTGGTATCCCTGCGTGGATATATGGTTGTCATGCGATCCGTCGAAGTAGAAGTCGACGTCGCCGCCGTTCCCGGCCGCCCCGCCATGCCCGCCCAGGCCGATGAGCACATTCGCCTTGACCTTGCTGCCGGAAGCCGTGGAAGAGCCGCCGGCACCGCCACCGCCGCCAACGGACTGCGCGACCAGGCCATCGGCCCAATCGCCGCTGGTGCCGATCTGACCGTCGAACGTCACCTGGACGTCGCCGCCATTGCCACCGGTTCCACCATGACCGCCCAGGTCCACGCCAAACTGGTACGTGGAGCCCGAGTCATCGAGCCGCTGCTTGTTGTCGTTGTAGATGCCGATGCGATCCAGGATGGAGTGCGACGATGCATCGGCGCCAAGCGACCCGCCCAGTCCGCCGCCGCCGCCGATCGATTGCAGCAACACACCATCGGCGTCTCCCCCTTCAGTACGTATGGCGCCGCTCAAGGTGGCAGTGATTCTGCCTCCTTGGCTGCCCGAGCCGCCGTGCGCCCCCAGGCCCAGCTGCAGGCGTCCTGACGGCGAGTCGTCCATGCCCGCCGACACGTTCAAGGTGCCGCCCTGCGACGCACCACCGCCTCCGCCGATGGACTGCGCCACGATGCCGCGCGAGCCGGATCCCAGCGTCTGGATGACGAAGTTGGGATTCAGCGTGATGTTGACATCGCCCCCCGTGCCGCCGGAGCCGCCGGTGCCGCCGAGCCCAAGGGTCAGCTTCACGTTGGCCGGACCGCCATGGGTGTAGGCGTCACTGCTGCCCACGCCGCCATTTCCGCCTCCGCCGCCTATCGATTGCGCCAGCACGCCGTTGGCGAAATCGCCGTATGTGATGATGCTGGATGCCGGCGGCATGCTGGTCGCAGGAGGCAAGCGCAACGATCCCGGCAACGGTGCATAGGCGCTGCCGCTATCGCCCAGCGTTACGGTGACCGCGCCGCCGTTGCCGGCCGCGCCCCCGGAACCGCCCAGCGACATTCCCATTTCCGCTGAGATGGTGGTTTCGTCGCCAAGTATCGTGGACAGTGCCGACGAATCTCCGCCATTGCCGCCCCCTCCCCCTATGGATTGGGCGACCAGCGCGTGCGAACCATCGCCCAATGTGGCGATGGTCGAACCGTTCTGCAGTACGACCTCGGTGACGCAGGCGCTGTCGCCCGCCGGGCAGGCGTCGCCGCCCGTGCCGCCATTGCCCCCCATGGTGGCCTGGAAATTGAACGCCAGCGATTCGCCTTCGCCCGTGGGCACCGCGATGACCATGTCACTGGCGCTCGAACTGCCGCCATTTCCACCGCCCCCGCCGATACTTTGAGCCAGTATGCCGAACGAATCGTTGGGCGCGTAGGTTGAGGGGTCGACGTCTGCGGCCGCGAAATCCATGCCGGTCGCAATATGCGAATTGCTGAGGTTGACGATGGCCGAGGCTCCCGTATTGCCGTCGCCTCCGCTGCCCCCCAGCACCACGGCCGCATTGAACCCTATCGACACGTCGTAATAGCTGGCGGAGCCTCCGTTGCCGCCCCCGCCGCCGATGGACTGCGCCAGGATGCCGGTGGAATGCGACCCGCCGGTATTGATGTTCAGGTTGCTGTAGCCGACCTTGACCTCGCCGGATTTTCCCCCGCCGCCGCCAGCCCCCCCGAGCTGCAGCGCCGCGAACGATGCCACACTGACATTCGTGACGCTGCCGCCATTGCCCCCGCCGCCACCGATGCTCTGGGCGAGGATGCCTGGCGCATAGTCGCCATGGGTGTTGATCTGCGACGTAGCGTACGAAGCCCAATTGTTGGAACAGCCGCCATGATTGCTCATGCAGACCGAGCCGCCATCGCCGCCCCCGCTGGCGCTGCCGCCTATGGCAACCGATACGCCCGCCGACAGAATGAAGGTGTCGCCGCCATTGCCGCCCCCTCCGCCTATGGATTGCGCCAGGACCCCCGGGCTGAACTGGCCCGATGTAGTGACGCTGCCAAGGTCATTGAAGATCACGCTGCCGCCATTGCCTCCACCGGCGCCACTGCCGCCCACGCCGACTACACCCTTGCTGTCGCCGCCGGTGCCGCCGCCCCCGCCGATGGACTGCGCCACGATACCGATGGCCGCATTGCCCGCGGTGCTGATGGATCCGCTATTGCCTAGGACAAGGCTGCCGCCAGACGACCCGGTCGAGCCCGCCGAATTGCCGCCCACACTGAGCAGGCCCGTGGCACTGCCGGATGCCCCGCCGCCGCCGCCGATAGACTGGCCAACCATGCCATGCGCGTTATAGCCAGCCGTGGTGATGACCCCTGAATTATTCATGGTGACCTGGCCGGCCGTTCCGCCGCCAGCGCCGTCACCGCCGAGCGCTACGGCTGCCGAGGTATCGGCGCCCCCTGCGCCGCCGCTTCCGGCAATGGACTGCGCCACGACGCCGAACGCATGGTCGCCGCTGGTAGCGATTGAACCGTCGGTCGTGGTCGTGACCGACCCCGCGTCACCGCCGTTGCCACCGTTTCCGCCCTGCCCGCCCAATACCGAAACGAAGTCGCTGCCGGTGCCGCCGCCCCCGCCTATGGACTGCGCGATGATGCCCGACGCATACATCCCTGAAGTCGAGATGACGCTGCCGCTCTGTGTCGTGAGGTTCACCGCGCTAGCGTCGCCCCCGAAACCTCCGCCGCCGCCTTGACCGGCCAGCGCGGAACCGTCGCCGCCGTCGCCGCCCTGGCCGCCGAGGCTCTGAGCCGCGATGCCGGGCAGATTGTCGCCGCGCGTGACCACGCTGGCGCCGGCGTACAGGTTCACTGTTACCGCGCCGCCCTTGCCGCCGCTACCGCCCGAATGGTCTTTGGGTGGCCCTTCGCCACCTTTGCCCCCGACGGCCCGCGCGGCAATGCCGGCTCCTTCTACATACCCGCCCGAGCCGGAATTCGCCAGGTCAAGCAGCACGCTGCCATAGGCATCTACCGTGGCCTGCTGCGTCCAGCCGCCCGTGCCGTCACCGCCGCCATTGCCGCCGTTGTCGCTGTTGTCCGGGTCATTGGGGTTTGCGCCTATGCCGTCCGCCCCGATACTTTCGGCTCGAATGCCGAAAATCTTGCTGTCTTCATATACCTGCCAGTAGCTGCTGGTGGCGCCGCGATGAGTGATCTGCACCGTGCCACCCGTGCCGGCGTCGCTGTTGTACTGGCCACCGCTGCCGCCTACCGAGCGCGCGGAAAGTGCCGCGCCGCTCTCATAAGTGCGCAGTCGGCTATCGCTGCTGCCCATATTCACGATGCCGCTGTCGGTGATGGTGACCGTGCTGGCGTTTGCGCCGGCCCCGCCTACCTGGTCGCCATAATTGAGCGCGGGGTCGTTCTGGTTGCCTCCGCTGCCGCCCAAGGCAACCGCGTTGATACCGAACAGGCCCGAAACACGCGCCACCGGCACGGTGCCCTCCATCGTGAGCACTCCGGTATTGGTGACCGAGACCCACTGACCCAGACCGCCCGGCCCGCCATTCGAATCGTTGTTGTCGTTGTCCGAATCGCCATAGCCGCCGATCGATGCCGCGGTAAGCAGGCTGTTGAACGATCCAGTCTGGGTGCCGCTGAGCGTAATGTCGGCGCTATTGTTGACCGTCACGGATCCTGCGTCGCCCGCCGTCCCTTCATCCACGCCGGCCCCCCCGGCGGAAAGCGCCGTCAGCACTCCCTGCTGAAGCTGCCCGTCGATGGGCAGCCACACACTGGAATCAACGCTGAAACTGCCGCCGTTGGTCGTGATAGATACCGATGGCCCGGCGTCACCATCTTTCTCGCCGCTATGGTCCTCGCCCGCGTTGCCCTGGCACAGGACATAAGCGTAGCCATACGCGCCCGTGGGAATGTTCTGCGTGGGGCCGCCATCGCAGTGATAGTCGGCTTGCGCTGCGCCGAATACCCCTAGAGTGCACGCTCCCAGGGCGGATACCACCGCCAGCCGCAGGGTGGCCTGGGGGGTCAGCCGGAGTGGTATGCCGCCTCGATGGACTGAATTCGGGTTCATGGTCTTCCGCTTCGGTAAAGGTGGGAGACGGGGCGGACGTGTGCGGCCGCGGGAAAACTTCGAACCGATTCTGTTATTTCGAAATGCAAATAACAATATTTTTTCGACGAAACGCGTTATTTTTTCGACGAAATCCGTCTGATGGCCGATGAAGCGCCTTGCTCGTCGGCCCTGCATGAGCGATGCGCGGCCGGCGTTCGACCCAAGCGCTACAGGCGGCCCGTGACTGACAGCGCAGAAGCAACACCCCCGGAAGCACTACCCAGGGCGTTTACCAGCGCGTCGAAAACCAGCCGGATGCGTACAGGTACGGGCCCCCTTTGGGGTCGATATACAAACAAGCTCCATGGCTTGGGGCGCAACTCCGGCAGCACCTCTCGAAAGATGCCCCGTTCCAGTGCATGGCCCAGCATATAGTCGGGCACCTGGCCAAATCCCACGCCTGCCATGAGCGCTTCGTATTCTGCGTCGCTATCGTCGGTAAGCAGCACAGGACTGTTCGGCGTGAAGCTGCGCCCATCGGCGAGATGCCAGGGCCAGGGACGTCCGGTCTCCCGATCCAGCAACGCCGTCACCGGGTATCGCGCCAGCTCTTCGGCGCGCAATGGGGTGCCCCAAAGTCGCAGCACCGCGGGACGCGCGACGATGTGAAACTGTACCGGCCTTAGCGGCCTCGCCACGAAGCGGCTGTCGCGTAGCTTGCCGACGCGTATACCGATGTCGATTCCACGCGCTACGACGTCGTCGTGCTGGTCGCTCAATCGTATATCCAGGTTCAGCCCCGGATACTGACGCTGCAGGGCCAGTAGAACGGGCAGCACGAGGCGGCGACCCGGTCCCACGGGCGCAGTGACGCGCACATTTCCCTCGACGCGGCTGGAGGCTTCAGCCCCCGGACCGGCGAACAAGCCATCAATGGCTTCCAGGTGCACGCGCGCCTGCCGACTGAACTCCTCGCCAAAAGGGGTCAGTTGTACTCGTCGCGTGCTGCGATAGAACAGCGTTTCTTTGAGTTGCCGCTCGGCTTCTTTCACCGCGCGGGTAACGGACTGCGGAGCCACACCCAGGTGCGCCGCCGCCTGTTTGAAGTTGCCCGCTTGGGCAGCCGCGCAAACGATGCGCAGTAGTTCGAGTCTGTTAAGCATACCGCCTCGCAGTATTCCAGTTTCAGGAATTCTAAACGCCTAACTATTCAATTTACGGCAATAAATGGCGAATGGATACTGTGAGCCTGATCGGGGCAAGGCTCCTTTCAGAACCCTTTAACTGGAGAACATCATGAACAAATTCCAAAGCAACATTGTGGTCGTCATCACCGGAGCATCAAGCGGGCTGGGAGAAGCCACCGCTCGCCACCTGGCTGCGCGCGGCGCGAGGCTTGTACTCGGCGCGCGGCGAGTCGACAGGCTGGATGCCATCGTCAGCGAAATACAGGCGCAAGGCGGCGAGGCGGCCTGCCTGGCTACCGATGTCACCGATGCGAGCCAGGTTCAGGCATTGGTGCAGCTGGCACAGCAACGGTACGGCCGCGTCGACGTGCTGGTAAACAATGCCGGGCTGATGGCCATCGCGCCAATCGACGAGCTGAAGGTGGACGAGTGGGACCGCATGATAGACATCAACGTCAAGGGGGTGCTCTATGGCATTGCCGCTGCGCTTCCCGTGTTCCGTGCGCAAGGCCAGGGGCACTTCATCAATCTGGCGTCTGTTGCCGGACTGAAAGTGTTCAGCCCGGGCGGAACCGTCTATAGCGGGACCAAGTTTGCGGTGCGCGCCATTTCTGAAGGCCTGCGCCATGAAGTCGGCGGCAGCATCCGCACCACCACGATCGAGCCGGGGGCCGTGGACACCGAATTGAAGTACGGCACGAGTCACGACGCCAGCAACGCCTTCGTGAAGGAATTCTACGAAACCGCGATCCCCGCCACCGCCGTGGCCCGTGCAATTGCATACGCCATCGAACAGCCGGCCGACGTGGACATCAACGAGATCGTATTGCGCCCGACGGTGCAGGATTTCTGATCAGGCGTGGCGTTGGAAAAGCTCACCTGCAAGGCGGAGGCCAACATTGGTGAATGCCGAGCCGGCAGCGCCGGCATGCACAGTCGGATTGCGGCGGGCGCGCAAACTGCGTACCCGCCGACAACCCCTTATACATCTCTACGTGGCATTGTTTCCCGCATGCGCAACAGCCACCATCACGCCCCCGGGGCAAGCCGGCGGAAATTGTTTGCTTAGAATCGCGCATCGAACACGCGCGGCCGCAAGCCCGCGTGGAACCAGGTGATCATCGAGTAGATGTCGTAGACGGGTAACCCGGTTTCGGCCTGGAGCGCAGCCGCGTATGGCGGCATGTTGGTGCATTCGAGCACAATAGCGCCCACCTCCGGATGTCGCCGGACCAGATCGCGACCGGCGTCGAGGATGTCCTGCTCGGCCAGACCGACGTCCATATCGTCTTTCTCGGCCTTGATCAGCACGCGAAAGAATTCTTTGCCATTTTCCGTGCCGGCAATCGGTATGTCTGCCGGGACGTTGACCGCCGCAAGATGCGCGGGCGTCATCGTGGACGCACTGACCGTCACCAGGCCGACGCGCTTGCCTGGCGCAAGTGTGGCCTGCACCCATGGCACCTGCATCATTGACGAAGTGGCGACGGGTACACCAAGCGCCCCGGACATCTCGTTCTGGAATAGCGCAAGAAAGCCGCAATTGGTGGTGATCGCTTCCGCACCCTGATCGACCAGCTCGCGCCCGGCGTCGATAAAAGCATCCAGCGTACCGCGCGCGCCCTGCAGAACGACTTTCTCTGGCGTAGCGCCGCGGACTACGCGATACAGCACGGGAAACGGCCAGGTCCGGCCGTTGCCCATATCCCCAGGTATGCGGGGGAACCGTGCATCCAGCATCAATACGCCCAGCGGGGCACCGTACAGTGACTTGCCCCCACGAGCGATCTGACCAGCGTAAGGTGATAGGTGCATAGGTGGTCCTTTGCTTCGACAATCAGGGTTCAATGAAAACGGTGTGGATCGAAGGGCGCCAGCGCGATGCGGGTGGCCTGACCTTGGATCAGCTGGACGACAAGTTCGCCGGTGCGCGCCGACCCGACCAACCCCACGTGCCCATGGCCAAACGCGTGCACAATGTCGCGGCTGCCCGAGGCGGGGCCGATACATGGCAGGCCATCCGGCATGCTGGGGCGCGACCCCTGCCAGTAATCGACCCGCTCAACCGGCAGGTCCTTGGGCAGGGATGGATACACAGACAACAACAGATCCCGCAGAATGCGGGCGCGCTGCCAGTTGGGGGGCGCGTCGACGTCGGCTATTTCGACCTGACCGGCAACCCTCAGGCCTTCATCCATAGCGTTCACCACCATTTTGCAATCGGCAAACGATGTTGAGGTTCGCGCCCCCGCTTCGGGCTGCCGGATCACGGCGTGATAGCCGCGTTCAGCCGCAAGCGGTACGTTGTCGCCGGCGCTCCGGGCCAATTCTCGCGACCGGATGCCGGTGGCAATGACCGCCTTGTCGCAGGGAATAGTTCCGGACTCGGTCTGCACGCCGCGCAGGCGCCCCTCCTCTATCTGAAATCCGGTCGCTCGCGTTCGACGCACTTCAGCGCCCATTGACTGTGCCAGGCGCACCATCGCTGCAACGTAAGCTCCGGGATTGCGGCAGTGCCCCGGCTCGGACACCAGCACCCCGAACTTGTAGCGCGGGTGAAGGTCCGGCTCGAGCGCATGCAACGCGCGCTCGTCGAGTTCCTGCCACTCAATTCCTTCGCGGCGGCGAATCTCCCATGCATGGCGTTCGGCCAGGAACTGATCGCGGGACAAGAAGGCGTGCAGCAAGCCGCGTTGCTCGATCAGGCCCGACACGCCGGCCTGGGCAGCGAGCGACTTGTGCAGCGATGGCGCGCCCGCGAGCAGACTTCTCAGGGCATTTGCCGTCCGCTCCACGCGCGGCCACGTCCACGCCGAACCGAGGTACTTGATCAGCCACGGCGCCGCACGCGGCAAGTAGCCCCACCGCACCGCCAGCGGTCCCAATGGATCCTTCAACCATTTGGGCACCTGTTTCCAGGCACCTGGAGATGCCGGCGGCAGGATCGAATGCGACGATAACCAGCCTGCGTTCCCGTAGCTGGCCGCCTGTCTTCCGCCGGGGTCGTCCGGTTCCACGATCGTGACTTGAAGTCCGGCGTTCAGCGCCTGGACGGCTGTCGCGGCGCCTACTGCGCCAGCACCGATTACGACGACATGCAACGGGTTGCTCATGAGCTTCGTTTAGTGTTTAAGCCCCGACCCGCCAGTGATGGGGCGCGGCAAGAAATACGCCAATGTAAGGCACGGCGACTCGATATTTCCTCGCCGTGTCTGGTGCGACCGGCGACGTGGCCAGCATAACACTTGACTGTATACACGACAATATGCATGATACGTCTACACTCCAGTAGACAAATTTGTCTCCGGTTGTCCAGCATTTAATCTATCAAGGGGTTAAGAATGAAACGCAGAGAATTGCTGAGCCATACCGCCCGGTTGGGCGCGATTGCAGCCGCCGCGGTAGCAGTCCCGGCCAGTGCCAGCGCCCAATCCACGTCGAATAATGGATCGACTCTGGACCGGGTGCGCAAGACGGGCGTGCTCCGCATGGGGGTCATTGTCGGACAGGCGCCCTACTTCAATAAGAACCTTGCCACGGGGCAATGGTCCGGCGCCTGCCTGAGCATGGCAGCGGATATCGCGAAGATTCTCAACGCCAAAGTCGAAACCGTCGAAACCACCTGGGGCAACCAGATCCTCGATCTTCAATCGAACAAGATCGACCTGGCCTTTGCAGTCAACCCGACGCCTGAACGGTCCTTGATGGTCGATTTCGCTACGCCCATCCTGGTGCACTCGTTCACAGCCGTGACGCGCAAGGGCTTTCCCAAGCCTGAAACCTGGAGCGATCTCAACAAGCCCGAAGTGCGCATATCCGTGGATATGGGCTCGTCGCACGAACTGATCGCCCGGCGGTATGCGCCGCAAGCCAATATCCTGGCCTTCAAGACCCGTGACGAAGCCGTGCTTGCAGTGGCCACTGGCCGCGCCGACTGCAACGTGGTGCTCGCGATTCTGGCGCTGCCCATGCTGAAGAAGAATCCGGCCCTGGCCGAAATCGCCATTCCGCGGCCGATTCTGACCCTGCCGACCAACATCGCCGTGCGCCAGGAATCCGACAAGCGCTGGCGCGATTTTCTGAGTGTCTGGGCTGACTACAACCGATCCATGGCGCAAACCCGTGAGTGGTTCCTGCAAGGCCTGGCCGAACTCGACGTGCAGCCCGAGGATATTCCGTCCGAAGTGCAGTTCTGATCGGATCAGCCCATGAACAACTACGCATGGGACTTCGGCGCGCTAGCGCCGTATACCGGCTTGCTGTGGCAAGGGCTGTGGATCACGGTGGTCTTCACCGTGACCACCGCGCTTGCGGGCCTGGCCATCGGGCTGGTGGCCGGGGTGCTGCGCATCAATGCCCCGCGCTGGGTGAGCTTCCCGGTCGTCGCCTACATCGAAATCTTCCGCTGTACGCCTTTGCTCGTGCAGTTGGTCTGGATGTATTACGCATTGCCGGTGCTCATTCAAGTGGAAATGTCGCCAGGAATGGCGTGCTTCCTGACCTTGTCGCTCTATGGCGGCGCGTTCTACGCGGAAATATTTCGCGGTGGGATCGAGGCGGTCGACCGTGGACAATGGGAAGCCGGCAGAGCCCTCGGCATGCGGCGCGGCCGGATCTTCAGGCGGCTGATCCTGCCGCAAGCCGTGCGCGTCATGATTCCTTCGTTCATCAACCAGACCGTATTGCAACTGAAGAACACGTCACTGGTTTCCACGGTTGCGGTAGGCGACCTGCTTTACCAAGGCTCTGTGATTACCGCCGCCATTTACCGGCCACTGGAAACCTACACCGTGGTAGCGATCATCTACTTCGTTGTCCTGTTCCCGATCACGCTATTGGCGCAGCGGCTTGAAGCACGCATGGGAGCGCATCGATGAACCAGGGAAATCCAATTCTGCAAGCAACGGGCGTCCACAAGACCTTCGGCACCAATCATGTGCTGAAGGGCGTGTCGCTGGATGTCGCCAAGGGCGAAGTGGTCACGCTCATCGGGGCAAGCGGCTCGGGCAAGTCCACATTCCTGCGGTGCATGAACCTGTTGGAACTGCCCCAGTCGGGCAAGCTGGTGGTCGGCAAGCATCGCTTCGATTTCGACGCCAGCCAGAAGCAGCCCAAAGACTCGAGCCTGGCCGCATTGCGACGGGATATCGGCATGGTCTTCCAGCACTTCAACCTGTTCCCCCATATGACGGTTCTGCAGAACGTCATCGAGGGACCGATGCAGGTAAAAGGCATGGCACGTGCAGAGGCCAGCGATCTGGCCAAGGAACTGCTGGCCAAAGTGGGCTTGGCCGATAAAGTGGATGCGTTTCCCAGCCGGCTTTCCGGTGGGCAGAAGCAGCGAGTTGCCATTGCGCGTGCGCTGGCCATGCGCCCCGACGTCATGCTGTTCGATGAAGTCACTTCTGCACTGGATCCCGAGCTCGTTTCCGAAGTGCTCAACGTCATCAAAGCACTGGCCGCAGATGGCATGACCATGATTCTCGTCACCCACGAGATGGCCTTCGCAGCAGACGTATCGGACCGGGTGGGATTCATGTTGGACGGCGTCATGGCCGAGATCGATACGCCCACCGAGATTTTCCGGCATCCCCGAAACGAACGCCTGAAATCGTTCCTGCAAAGGTTCAACCACGGCCATGGTCTGACGGGGTCGGTAGCCGCCTGACCCGGGCTTGATGCGCAAGCGAGCAGAATTTGCCTTCGTAAGAAATCCCGAACGAAGCAAATCCCGCTCACGAACGCATCAGGCCCATGTCGGCCGCAGCCGCTTAAGCGCCGGGCGGCGCCGTCAACGCAGCGGAGTCACCCGCCGGACATCATCGGACGCGTATAGCGCGAGCTACTCGCCCGACACCGTCATAGCCACAGAACGGGTGGGATCACGGCAATACCACGACTTCGCTCTCATTCGCCGTCGTCATGAACCGCGTCGGCACGAGCCTGACACCTGTTTCTTCGACCACCTCGAAGACTCGCAGCAGCAGCGCTTCCTGCACGCCAAGGAACTTCGTGTAGTCGCTGGTCTGAACGTGAGCGCGCATCTCGATCTCGATACGCCCCACCGCAACGCCTATGCAACGCACGCGTGGCCAGCCGTCTCGCTTTTCCACCATCTCGTCGGCCGACAACAGGCTGCGCAGCTGCTCGAGCAACTGCCGCAGCTTGGCGGGCGGCGTATCGACGCTGATCGCCAGCGTATGCACAAAAAGGCATTTGTTTCGCCGGGTGTAGTTGACGATGTTCATCTTGGCCAGATCGCGGTTGGGTACCGTGACCAGCGTGCCATCCATTGCGCGAATCCGGCTCGACCGCGTGCCAACGGCCTCTACCGTTCCGCGCTTGTCGCCGAAGCTGATGAAGTCGCCAATGCGAAAGGGCCGGTCGGCGAAAAGCGCGACGCCTCCGAAAAGGTTCTCTATTGTGGACTGCGCCGCCAAAGCCAGCGCGAACCCGCCCACACCGATACCGGCAATCAGGCCTAGGGCCGGGATGCCAATCTCGTTGGCTCCATAAACGAGTATGCCGCCGACCGCACCTATTGCGGTGACCCGCGCGGCCAGGCGCAGCAAGTGTGCGTCCAGGCTGTTGCCGGCGATTCGAGGCGTATTGATGACCGCTTCGACCGCCAGGAAACATCCGATCCATACCGCCCATGCGGCCACCGCATAGAAGGCGGCCGTAAACAACAGCCGTTCTCCTGTCGCAAAAAGGCCGGCAGGATTGATGTGCGAAATGACAAACCATTCGCATACCGAATAGACGGCCAGCAGCAACGCGGGCAAGGTAAAACGCCACGCCAGCCGGCGCACCTCGCTGCCCCGACGCGACTGGGCACGCACCACTTTTGCCCAGGCGGCCGCCAGCAGCAGCATGAGGGCCACGACGCATGCAATGGTGATGATCTTCCAGACAGGTGTGTTCAGATGGGCAATCTTGAGGGGCTCGGGGACCCGCGCCGTCAGCCAGTCGGGAATCAGCGGCCCGGTGGCATTGATATGTTCTTTATGCAACGAGGCGTACGGCCGCGACTGGAGCACCGGCAGATCTTTCACGCGCTGGTAGTATTCGGCCAGGTGCGCCACGCTCTGGGCGGTAAACAGGTACTCGCCCGCGTCGTGTCCGCCGTCCACCCTCGCAATCTGGATATCCGTGCCTGGCACGGTCCAGCGCGCGGGCGGTGCGTTCTCGCCCGTGCCGCTGCCGGGAATCGAGCCCGGATCGATTTGAGGCAGACGCGCCAGAATATCGGAAAGGTAGGTCAGGGCAGCATTCCCGGCCTTGACGCGATTGGCCGCAGGCACCTCGCTCAGGTCCAGCAAGCCGCGCAGCCTGTTGAACTGATACCGGATCTCGTGCAGACGGTCGAAGGTCTTGTCGGACTTGTATCCCGTGTACAGTTCTTCCAGGCGCTGCACGCCGGAGACAAGCGACCGATAGGTATCGCCAGGGCTGGAGGTGCTGACGGGAGATAACGCCCGCTCTGCCATGGCGTAGCCTGGCGCAGGGGCCAGCACGAACAGCAGCAACGCCGCAAGGCACGCGCCCGTCAGCGTCCTGCCCCATTTGATTAAATCCGTCACTCCCGCTTCCTTGTTGCCGTGGAACATGCGGCATTATCGGCCATGAGAGCCGAATGTTGGCTCGAGCTACGGCTGATGTCGCGAATTGCTCGGGCATGTGCGGATGAGACCCTGCGACGTCCGGGGAATGCCTGCTTTGAGAACAAGGGTGCAGGCGCCCATCAGCAGCAGGCATCCAGCGACGACCGCGGCTATCTGCAAACGTGCTGGTAGCGATACTTCGGCCGACCTCCACCTCGTATAAGGTGTTAGCCGTTCAGGCGGTCTCGCAGCTCGCGTTTGAGAACCTTGCCGTAGCTGTTCTTTGGTAGCGAGTCCACAAAATAGTACTCTTTGGGTCGCTTGAACCGCCCGATCCGTGACGTGCAATGCGCGTCTAACGCGGAGGATTCAATGTTGACGCCGTCTTTCGCCACCAAGAAGGCAACTACAACTTCCCCCCATTCTTCATCCTGACGTCCCACGACGCAGATCTCTTCGACTCCCGGAAACGAGAGGAGAGCTTCCTCCACTTCTCGAGGATAGATATTCGAACCACCGCTGATGATCACGTCTTTCGAACGATCACATAGCGTGATGAAACCACGTGCATCACGGTAGCCAAGGTCTCCGGTATATAGCCAGCCATCCTTTAGTGTTTCGGCCGTAGCTTTAGGGTTACGCCAGTAGCCGGACATAACCACATCGCTACGACAGATAATTTCTCCAACTTCGCCGACCGGCAACGATCGACCGCCCTCTCCGACCACTCTGAGTTCCACTCCGATACGTGGATATCCTACCGACCCCAGTAGCCCATCCTCCGTGGCTCCGCTCAGATCGATTTGTCGCAGGCCCGTGATGGTCATGGGAGATTCGCCCTGACCGTATATCTGTGCGAAAACCGGGCCAAGAGAGCCATCGACTTTTTCAACTCTTCGACGTACATAGGCCCCCCGCCATACACAATACATCGCAGATTCGATGGCGTTTCGCCGGTTCGCTCCGCCTCGACGCGAAGTCGTCGAACCATCGTGGGTGCCAGGAATGCACCGCATGAGGGATGTGCACTGCATAGCGCAAGGAATTCGGCCGGATCATAGCTTCGGCTTGCAGGTATGACGAGGCGCGCGGCGCGAGCGATATAGGCAGGAATGTACAAGCCGGAACCGTGCGACATGGGCGCCGCGTGGATCTGGCTCGAATTCTCGTGAATGTTCTCGATTTCGGCCAAATGGCTGGTTGTCATCGCGATGAGATTGCGATGAGTCAACATGGCTCCCTTTGGTTTGCCCGTCGTACCGCTTGTATAAAAAATCCAGGCGAGCGTTTCGGCGCTCAACGCTTCCGGATCTCGTCCAATTTGCGAAAACAAGCTTTCATACTCGGTGCCGCCGATGCCAACGATGCCACAGGCATGCGGGACGACGGGCTCCCGCAGATGTTGCTTCAACAGTGGTGAGACGAAGGCGGCAGCAGCCTCAGAGTCCGTCAGTATCTGAACAACTTCACTGGGATGAAGCTTGTAATTGACCGGCACGAGAACCATCCCGGCAGCCCATACCCCGAACATGATCTCCACATACTCAGGACAGTTCTCCGTCGCGACCACAATACGCGAGCCAGGGGAAAAGTGCTGTCTGAGACCGGTAGCCAGCTTCACCGCCCGTCGATGTAGCGCCGCATAGGTGTACCGGAGCTCCTCGCCGCAATAGATCGCCCCCTGATCCGGGAACTTGCGGGCGGAGTACTCGAGCAAGGTAAACAGGTTCATAGATGAAAAGCACCTTTCATCCCTTCAGGATGATGCTCGCGCAGTGCTCTCCGTTTTCAATATGGGCGTGCGCCTGCGGGGCGTCATGGAGATCGAATTCCCTATGAATTCGAGACTTGAAAATTCCGGCCTCCAGTGCTTTGAATATCCTGGTCGATGCACTGACGTAGTCCGTGGATTGCTCAATGTAATGAGAAACCGTCGGTCGGGTGAAGAACACTGAGCCACGTTCTCTCAACTTGGCCGGTGCCAGAGGTTCTATATCTCCCGAAGCCCAGCCGAAACTCACGAAAAGACCGAACCTGGCCAGGCTCGCGAACGAAGCCTCGAACGTAGCTTTGCCGATCGAGTCGTACACGACCGTCGCGCCTTTTCCGTCCGAGACATCGGACACGATCTCGGCAACATCATCCTGCCCCAGTACCGCCACTCGCTTGCACCCGATGGAATGCGCATAGTCGGTTTTGTGTTGCTTGCTGGTCGTTCCTACCACCTTTACCCCGAGACTGGTGAGCCAAGGTATTGCTATCGAGCCGACACCGCCTGCGGCGCCATGAAATAGTACGGTGTCGCCGGCCTCCAGTTTTCTGAGCCGGTGAATCAGGTAGTCAGCCGTGAGCGCTTTGAAAAATATCGCCGCACCCTCTTCAAAGGTCATAAATTCCGGTAAGGCAATAATGCGATCTGCTCTCACGTTGCGGATGTTGCAGTAGGCACCGGGAGCGCCTCCGGCATACAGAACGCGATCCCCCTTCGCGACTCCTGTTACTCCGTCGCCCACGGCCGTGACTACACCAGCAGCCTCCAACCCTATCGGCATGGGCAAAGCGCCACCCAGCTCGCCGCGGCGCATAAGAACATCGATAAAGTTGACCCCTATTGCAACCTGAGAAACCTGCACCTCATGTTCTTCAGGTGCAGAGATGTCTCGCTCGTTAAGTACGAGCTTGTCGCTACTGCCGAATTCACCTATCAAGATCTCTTTCATCGTCATCCTTGAATACGATCGCAATCCTTGCGCCTTGTCACGCTATTGGGGCTGGAACCCGATAGTTCGTACGACCTCGGCCCACTTCGCGATATCGTTTTTCGTGCGCTGGGCGAGCTCTGACGGAGAGCCTGGAATGGCCTCTAGACCTGAGCTTTGCAGCGCCTGCACTACTTCCGGAGACTTCAACGCAGTGGCAAAGATTTCATTGAGCTTGGTCACGACGGAAGACGGGACGCCAGCCGGCGCATAGATCGCAAGCCAATTAGAGGCTTCGAAGTTTGGCACCCCCTGTTCGGCAACCGTTTTCAGTTCAGGCGTGCCGGGGTAGCGGCTCAGGCTGGTCACCGCCAGCGCCCGCAGCTTGCCCGACTTTACGTGGGGAAGCGAAGAGGCGATATTGTCAAACATGACCTGAACCTGGCCTCCCATCAGGTCAGCCAAAGCCGGCGAACTTCCTTTGTATGGGACATGCAGCATTTCAGTGCCTGTCAGCATTTTGAAGTACTCGACAGTCAGGTGGTTGCCGCCCCCCTGACCGGTGGAGGCATAGGAAACCTTGGTGCCATCCTTCTTGAGCCAATCAATCAGTTCAGGAATATTGGATACCGGCGCCGAGGGAGTCGCCACCACGAGCAGGGGTGTCTGGGCGACCTCGATTACGGGCGCAAAGTCCGCTATGGCGTCATAGGGAAGGTCTTTGGTCGTATTGGGATTGGTGCCGTGCGTGGCATTGGTCCCCATCAAGACGGTGTAGCCATCTGCGGGCGCCCGCGCCACGAACGCTGTGCCGATCCTGCCTCCAGCACCAGGCTTATTTACCACGACCATCGGTTGTCCAGCGATTTCAGTGGCCTTCTTCGCAATGACCCGAGCGGCGATATCCGTGACCCCTCCGGGTGGGTAGGGCACTACCAACTCAATCGGTCGGGAAGGCCAGGCCTGTGCTGATACAGTACCTGGACCGATGGCGCATACCAGCACGCCGATGGCGAGTGTGGAACGGGTGATAAACATGCTGTCTCCTCTGCGATGCCTTTAGTAGTACTTCTGTGGCATTCAATAAATGATTACTGGCTTCAGACAACTGGAATAACGGCTCTGCTTCTACCTCAGTGTGTAATCTGTTCAGCAGTAGGGTCGGCTTCCCCACTCACCAGGGCCTCGAAAGCACTGATGGGAGGAAATGCCTCGGGGGCTACGTGCACATCGATGACATAGGGGACTTCGCTGACGACCGCTTCTGAAAGCGCTTGCAATAGTTCCTCTCGCGTCCGCACCACCTTGCCCCCACATCCGCAAGCTTTGGCGATCGCTGCGTGATCGATGGTACTGATGGAGCAGATCTTCGTATGGGCGCCAAATCGGGACGTCTCAGCGTCGCGTTGGAATCCAAGTACCCCATTGTTCATCACCACCACCACTACCGGGAGCTTGTGCCGCTTGGCCGTTTCCAACTCAGACCAGCAATGGGCGAACCCTCCGTCTCCGACAAGCGTTACTACCGGCCGCTTTGGGTGGGCCAACTTAGCGCCTATTGCGAGTGGCAAGCCCCAGCCCAGTCCCCCGATGCCCCGTGGGGTGAGGAACCGCTGGCCGGCGCGTTTCGAGGTGGCAAACTGAGAAACCCACAGTGACGAGTAGCTGGCATCTGCGCACCAGACTGGTTCTTCCAGATACTCGTCAACGTCGCGCACAACCCGTTCCGGACGCAACGGAAGTGACGATTCAGTCAGTACCGGCTCGAGCTCCTGCGCGTGCAGCGTCCTGGCATCGGCGATTAGTGCTTTGGTGTCTGCAGCCGCACGGTGTGGAAGTGGAAGATTCTCTGTCGCTGCGACCTCCATCAACGCCTCGATCGTACTGCGTGCGTCTCCCAGCAGCCGAATGCATGGGTAATTCCTGCCGACTTCTTCCGGATCTACATCAATCTGGATGAACGTTGCATCATCGTTAAAGAGAGTCCAGGAGGCCGTCCCGTTTTCATTTGTGCGATTACCGACGAGCACGACCACATCTGCGCTCTTCACATACTCCCGCAAAAACTTCGTCGGGCTGCGAGTCCCCATGACATAGCCCACCACGCCGAGAGCCAACGGGTCCCGTTCATCTATGGCCCCTTTGCCCATGTTCGTCGTGGCGACGGGCACCTGCCAGCGCTGCTGCAGTTGCTCTAATGCGCCGCAGGCACCGGACAGGTGAACGCCGCCCCCAGCGACAACAATGGGCTGCCTGGCATTTGCAATTGCGCGCGCTGCCTGAACGAGCCTGGATCTTTCAGGAACAAAACGATCTGCCGGATACTGTCCAAACTCTGGCGTGATGTAATCGGGTGGCGACGGATCGGCCACGTCATCCATAATGACGTCGAAGGGCACGATCAGCACTGCAGGGCCAGGCCGGCCGGTTGTTGCCGCACGAATGGCTCGCTGTGTGTACTCTCCGGCACGCTCGGCAAGAGTGATCCTTCGCACCCATTTTGCGCACGGCTTGAACATCTGCTCGTGGTCCAGCTCCTGGAAGGCGTTGCGGTCAGTATTGCGTCGAGCCACATCCTGGACAATCGCGACGACGGGTATGGATGCCCGTAATGCCTCGCTCAGACCGGCGACAAGCAGGGCAGCCGCCGGACCATTTTGCGCTGCTATAACTCCAAAGCGGCCGCTGGCGCGCGCGAACCCGTCCGCCATGGCAGCACCGGCGTTCTCTGTCCGGTAGCCAATCTGCTCCAGTCCCTCCTTCTCAGCGGTCAAGAATAGGGCGATCGGACAACTTTGCCCGAAGATGAAAGAAACGCCAGCGGATTTGAGTGTCCGGACGATTGCGGCTGCGGCGTTTGAATCGCTGAGATGCTGCCTGGAAAGCGTGCTCGTGGCTGTGGGTTTGGGTTTGGGTTTGGGTTTGTTCATGCTCACTCCTTTCCACAGATTCTCAGCGAACGTCATCTATAATTCCATTTTATTTACGTTATGCACTGATAAAACTAATTTATGAATATCAGTCTGCGTCAGATAAAGGCTTTCGTTGCCGTGGGGCGGTTGGGCAGTTTCTCGAGGGCTGCAGACATGCTCCACGTTTCCCAGCCCGCTCTGTCCTTGATGATCAAGAAGATGGAAGAGCAGCTTGGCACGACGTTGTTCGAACGGACTTCGCGTCATGTCGTGTTAACCACCGCTGGGCGTGAGCTGCTGCCGGGCGTTCAGCGTTTACTTGGCGAACTTGAGGGCAGCTTCAGTGCTTTAAAGGAATCGACCCTGCCATTAGGGGGTACGGTAGCTGTTGCGACGATTCCATCGGTGAGCGCATCCGTGCTTCCGGACATCATCGCGGGCTTCGAAAAAGAGCGAGCCCAGGTGCAGATCGTCTTGCACGATGCCATGACCGAGAGCGGACGGATGTTCCAGATGCTGCGGGCTGGCGAATTCGAGATCGCTGTTGGCACGCCCGGACCTCAGGATGGCGATCTGGAGCTTGTGCCGTGGTTTGAGGACACCGTATGTGTCGTCCTCCCGGTTTCGCATCCCCTGGCGAAGTTCAAGCTGCTGAAGTGGGTTGATATCTCTTGCGAACCCATCATCGCCACGAGCTACAACAGTCATGCTCGACTCATGATGGACAGCGCTTTTGCATCACATGGTATATCGGTGCGACCGAGCTCCGAAGTGAGCCTGCTTCCCACGGCGATTGGCATGGTGGAAGCCGGACTGGGCATTTCCGTGCTTCCCAGCACGGCTTTGGCAAGCGTGAATTCCCGAAGAGTCAGAGTGATTCCGCTCGTAGAACCAACGGTCAAGCGCCCTCTTGGATTCCTGTTTCGGTCCAATGTGACACTGCAGCCACTGGCTCGCGAGTTCATCAGCTACTGCCTGAACTCGAAGGTCGACACCCGCTTCAATGGATCCCGGTTCTGATGGCGATATTTGTTCATCGAGCGATTTACGGCGTCGCCCGATGAACGTGGTGGCCTTGAGGAAGATCGCCCGATGGGATGGCCGCGAGCTCAGCGGCGAGTATCCAAACGAACGGCTCGCCCTGCTTGGCGCCTCCGCGCGGCTCGAAACTAGCCCAGTCAAAGCGTTCGAGGCCAGGAGCAGAGATTCCATATGCCAATCAGGCCGGTGCAGCCGCCGGGCTGTCGCGTTCCGCTGCGGAGCGAAGCACAGCTCGCCTGCAATGCAAGACATCCCGCTCAACCTTCGTAGTCCCGAGCACGCAAAAAAAAGACCACCCAAAGGGGCGGTCTTTTTTGTACAGATAGAAAGTCAGGGCTGAAAATCAAGAATAAAGTTCGTCGAACTCGGCGTTCGGGGGTGGGTTTTTAAAACGTGCTTCGAACTCTGTCGAACTATCCATTTCAGATGTGTTCCCGTTTTTGTTTTAAACAAAACTCTGTCGACGCATGATACGCATAGCCCGTTCCAGCTTCGTCCGAGAAAATCGACCTGAAATTTTGGCACTGCGCCCCAACCTAGTCCGGATGGGAGCGCGGCAACGCCACCCTGAGCGCTCGGACATGCTGTATGTATCATTGCGGCAGTGGCCACTGGCGACTCCATCATCATCGCCAGGTTCACCGAAAGGCCATGCTTAGGCTTGGCACCCCGCCTCCAACAAAGTCACCGGACCGCCGAGCTTGATACTTTTCAATCCAACGCCTCTGATGGCACCTGCCCGCTGATGAACGAGCATATCGCCCAGGTGATGCATGCGTAGGGTCCCCCGTCAAGTAGACGACGGCTGATAGAGATTCGGAGCAAGGGTTAGCCGAGGCATAAACTGCACCGGCGGGACGTCGCCCAGTGATTCATGTGGGCGGTATTCGTTGTAATCGATTAGCCATTGTTCGGTGATGGCCTGCACCTGCTGCAGATTAGCGAACAGATGAGCGTCGAGCACCTCAGTGCGATACGTCTTGTTGAAGCGCTCGATGAACGCATTCTGATTCGGTTTTCCGGGCTGGATATAACGCACGGCGATGCCTCTGGCAGCAGCCCATTCGGTGAACGCCAGCGAGACCATCTCCGGCCCGTTGTCCAGCCGTATGGCCTCAGGAGCCCCATAGCAATTGATCAGGCGGTTGAGCACACGGATCAGGCGTGCCGACGGGATGGATGTGCCTACCTCGATGGCCAGGCACTCCCGGTTGGCCTCGTCGATCACGTTCAACGTCCGGAAGCGTCGGCCACAGTACAAGGCATCATGCATGAAATCTAATGCCCAGCAGCGATTTGGCTCCAGGAAATGGTCCAGCGGCTGACGGGGCCGGTCAGTCAGCCGTTTCTTGCAGCGTCGAGGCAAATTCAATCCCATCTCGCAGTACACCCGGTGAACCCGCTTTTTGTTCCAGCAATGGCCATCGAGCCGCAGCCGTGTGAAGCACTTCCAGAATCCCCAACGCCCATGCCGGGTCACGATGGCATTGAGCGCATCAATGACCTCGGCATCGCGCTGCTCTGCCGGAGTTGGCCTCTTGTAGTACGCCGCCCGCGACAGGCCAGCAATCTGACAGGCACGTGTGATCGAGAGCTTCGATTCCACCAACTGCTCGACGACCCCGCGCCTGGCTGACGGCGTCAGGATTTTCGGTTCAGCACATCCTTGATCGCTGAGTTCTCCAGGGCCAGATCCGCGTACATGCGTTTGAGCTTGGCGTTCTCCGCTTCAAGCTCACGCAGGCGCTGCAACTCGGACACCTGCACGCCCGAGTATTTGCTCTTCCACTGGTAGTACGTGGCGCTGCTGATGCCGTGCTTGCGGCACAACTCGACGACCGGGATGCCGGCTTCGCCTTCTTTGAGCACCGCAACGATCTGGCTTTCGGTAAATCTGCTTTTCTTCAAGGGAGTCTCCGATGGAAAGGAGGCTCCGAAATTCTACTGGCTGACGTCTACTCTGAGGGGGATCCTACGCATGGACTCGTCGATCGCTAGATTACAGCGGTTCAGCCAGTAGCCGCGCGCATAGCTCGACATCGTCTACCGCAAACGGTTGCTCTAGGAAGGCGAGATCGTACTGGCGGACGGCCGTCAGGAGCCTATCGGCCGTATCGTAGTCCCGGCCCATATTTGCATCGGCTCCGATAAGTACGTCATCACCAAGAGGACGCCTCATCGTCTTGATGGTTTGAATATCCACTTCTACAGATCCCACACCGACTTTCAGCTTGAACGCGCGATAACCGAGTTGACACAGGTCGAGCACTTCTTCAACGTCGCGATCTGTGGCACCGGATCCGCCCACAAGACGAAGAACCATCACGCTAGATGTTAGTGGCGGCGCCATGCAGGTGCCATTTGCGGGCCGCACGCTGCTCGAGAAGCTTTCCACCAAGACCACGCTACGCACGCATTGCAGGCCACGGGGCGCTTGCTGAGTGACAGTGCTGCCATTGTCCACGGCGTCAGAGACGCTGATCAGTAACGAACTGAATATCAACCAACAGGTGCTTAGCGTACGGGCTTAGGAGCCATAGCCTTTCTGCTTTGAATGAGCAACAACGCGCGCAACGCGCAGTAAGCCGATAGAACGAGTGGTCCGTTCGCTGCGAGACCCGATCGGAAACGGGCGTGCGCAGATCTGAGCCTTCGAGCCACTAGTGGATGATAGACGGCGGAAAATTCGTAATTTCGCCGCTTTCGGATCCGCGGTTTCGAACTTCAGGCTGACCACTGAGGAGGCATTATCATCGGTGAGGCTAGTACGCCGTCTGGGTCGCTTAATCTGGCCAACAGCAGATCCCGCAGCAGACTGGTCAAGCGCAATGCCTCGTCGTTCTCGAACAAGCCTATGGACCTGGAAGCCGCGACGCCTTCGAAAGTATCGATGCGCAGAAGTTTCGACAAATGGTAGCGGGAACCCAACGGCAAAGGCACGATGGCGATTCCAACGTCCTGCTCGACGAGTTCTATCATGGTCCTGATGGAATTCATCTCGAAAATCTGTTTCAACTTCAATCGCCGCGTCTTAATTATTCGGTCGATTGCGGCACCCGTCTGGTTGTTCGACGGCATTTTGAAGAAACACCGTTCGCTGCACAGGGCACCCATCGAGCGGCTCTTGCTTGATGCGCGATTGGCTATAAAGACCAATGGCTCTTTATACAGTGGGGTCCAGGTCACGCCAGAAGGCGTGCCGGAAAGCAACTGCGGCGAAAGTGCAGCGTCCAATTCCCCAGATGCAACCTTGCTAAGCAGATCGTCTGAGAAGCTGACAACCGGCTTGACGTCTATCCGCGGGTAATTGGCTTGTAAAGTGAGAATTGCCTGAGTCAGCGGCGCCATCGCGGTAGCAATCGACCCCAGCCTGATCCTCCCTGAAAGCTCTCCGGCCCCACAAGCCTGGGTCTGCAGGGTTTCATAGATCCGAACGATCTGACTAGCCCCCTCCACCACGCGATGACCATTGGCGTTCAAGCGCACGGCTTTGCCTCGGCGGTCGAAGATGGACTGCCCCAGGTCGGCCTCGAGCTGAGCCATCTGCTGGCTCACCGCCGCAGGCGTCAATGCTACGGCCTCGGCCGTGGCAGTAATAGTGCCATGGCGTGTGAGGGCCAGCAACGTTCTCAGCACCCGAATTGAGCTCATTTTAAATTTTACTTAAGAATATCTAAAAACAATTTAACTTTACTATGTGTTCGTCGAGCTACACAATGCAGGCCATTAGAGGAGCAACGTATGCCCGACATTGACCGTTTTCCGTTAATTGAAATATCTGGCCGACCTTTTGAGCGGGGCCTTATGTATGGCGAAGCGGCAGCAGAACGAATAGTACGTAGCGTTCAGATCTATGCCGCGGCGACGAGGCCGATGGGTAAAAGCGGTCGGCTCGAACAAACGCTGGGTGAAGTCCACGACTTGATCATTAAGTTTGATCCGGACTATGTCGATGAAATGAAGGGCATCGCCCAAGGAGCCGGCGTCACTTACGAAGAGATTCTGCTGATCAACGCCCGAACAGAGATCGTTGGTCTCACACGCAGGCCAACTGCGGCGCCGGCCGATGAATGTACAAGCGTGGCCGTGCTGCCAGAACGCTCAGCAGATGGCAAATATATACAGGGGCAGAATTGGGACAACCGCGTTGCCTGCGCCGACACCGTGGTTATCCTAAAGGTACGGCTGCCAGACGGTTTTCGGCTCCTCACCTTTGTCGAGGCTGGAGGCCTGGCGCGTTACGGCATGAATGCCAATGGCATCTGCTTGAATGCCAACGGATTGGAGTCAGATCGGGATTACCTTCAAACAGGTGTGCCGCTAAGCCTCATTAGACGAAAAGCGTTAGAGCAGCGACACTTCACCCCAGCCTTGCAGATCATTGTTGGCACGCCGAAGACCTGCTCGTGCAACATCTTGCTAGGCACTCAAGAAGGGTTCGCAGTCAATATTGAATGCGCCCCGGATGAATCGTTCGTCGCGTATCCGGAGAATGGTGCCACCGTCCATGCGAATCATTGGATTAACGGGGCAGCGCTCGCAAAGCTTAAAGACACTGGGCTTTCCACCATGACCGACAGCGTCATGCGGCAATGGCGGATGAAGCAATTGGTCTACAACGCCGGCGCAAAGATTGGAACCGAACAGCTCAAAGCGTGTTTCGCCGACACGTTCGACTCGCCTTACTCGCTTTGCAGACCGGAACGACATAATTCGTTCGGCGATCTAGTAGCAACGACCGCTTCAATCATCATGCGTCCGCAAGACGGCGTGATGGAAGTGGCACGCACGCCGTACAAGGCAGCCGACTACGTTCCGTACACCATCTAACCCTAAGCACTCTTCATGGAGACAACACCAGTATGTCGAGCATACGCAGTTACGCGCTTTCGATAACCGTCGCAGCCCTCGGCCTGATGCAGACGGCGCCGGTCGCAGCATCGGACACATTTCCGTCTAAGCCGGTCACGATGATCGTACCCTTCGCGGCAGGTGGAGCTGCCGACATCACGGCGCGGATCGTTGCCGAACGCCTTGGCGCTCACCTAAAGCAAAGCATCGTGGTCGAGAACGTGCCTGGCGCGGGCGGAACCATCGGCCTTTCCAAGCTCGCTAGGTCAAAGTCCGATGGATATACCATCGGCGTGGGCAACAATGGAACCAACGCCGCCGTGTACTCGCTGTATCCAGACGTTAAGTTCTCTGCAGCGGACTTCACACCGCTTGGCGTGTTGTCAAAGAGCTTTTCTACTATTGCTGTCAAATCAGACAGCCCGTACCAAAATATCGATAATCTGATCGAGGCCGCGAAAGCCGAACCAGGAAAAATCACGCTGGGGCACGCGGGCATCGGCTCGTCAAACTACTTGATCTGTCTGGCATTCCTTGAGGCTGCCGACATCGACGTCACCCTGGTCGCCTACAGGGGAGCTGCCCCCGCAATGAACGACATGCTTGGCGGTCAGATCGACGGCGTCTGCGATTCCTCAACCTCAGCTGCACCACACGTACAAAGCGGCCGCGTCAAAGCGCTAATCGTCGCAGGTGAAGAGCGGGCTCCCTCACTGCCGGAAGCCCCCTCTGCAAATGAAGCCAATCTGCCAGATTTCAGTATGAATTCCTGGATCGCGCTCTTCGCGCCCAAGGGAGTTCCAGCGCAAGAGCTCGAGACGCTCGAACTCGCTTTGAAAAACTCACTTCAAGACAAAGAATTGCTGGCCAGGTACGACGCTGCTGGTGTGTTCATGCCCCGCGAATCCCAACGCGATGCCGCTTATCTCGCTGGCGAATTGCCCAAGGATATTGCGTACTACAAGAGTATGATCGAGAAAGCCGCCACGTCGACCAATTCGAATTAAGGCGCGCCTTTGAGCAAGCGAGGCGAGCTTCTACCGATTGGTGCAGTTAGTCAAAGAACGGGGAGGTGTGCAGTAAAGGAGATTTTCGACTACATGCAGCACCGGCGTTGGACGAAGTAGTGCAACGCGGGGATCTGTCCCAAAGGCACGCGCTTCTCTTCTTTGGAAAGCGCGGTCAAGCAGATAGCGTTCGAGGCTGTCTACGCCCAATGAGAGGTGGCTCGCACCACTAGCCAATAGTTGAAAGAACACCAGGCATGGGAGTCCCTTAGCCCCTCGGCCAGAATCGGCTGAGGGGTATTTTTTACGTGCAGCCGCGTTTTTGTCCCGGTCGCTCAGGGTAAGGTAAGGAAGCGTGAGTTCGTCCCAAAATGCCTGTGGTTTTGGAGCCATGCGACCGGGCCTCGCCAGGGCTCATCCGGAAGGACATCTTCGTCGAATTGATAGGGCCTGTCACTCTTGAGCATGGCGCCTTCTTGGTCACTAATTAGTCGCGCCCGACGCCGTTCGTCAGGATAGTTTTCGGGAATCGTTAGCTGGAGAGTCGCTATACGTCCTTGGCAGATTTTAAAAAAGCCTCGATCTTGGAGTTGCCGAAACGAAACTTGGCATCACTATTGCCTAATCTATGTCTTCCAAGGAGGGCGGCCGACGGTCTGCGTGGTTCTACGCCGAGCTCACTCGCATGCACCACAAGAGCTGGACGCGTGAGGGAGCGGTCGAGAAATTCGGACTCCCGCTGGTTCCCCCGGACCAAGGATTCTTTTGCCTGCCCGGCCGTCGCTGGTCAATCTCGGAGCACCTCATCCCCGAGACGGAGAGAAAGCGGCAGAACCGCATCATCTGAAGGAATACCGGGAGAGAGGATGACCACCTCGCGAGAGAGAGATAGGCCGCTAGAGAGAGAAAGCCTACCGCGCCGTCTTCGCCTCCTGTAGGGCCTTGTCGAGATAAACGGCACACGCGTCGCTCATCCCCGTACCCAACGGGTGGTCGCACATCCTGACGTTAGTCGTTCACCGTCTCCAAAGAGATCCGTTCGTCGGCACCCGCAGATTCCATGAGGGCGACTAAAGCGACCATAGCAGCGGCGCAGTTCTTCAGTATCTTCCTCTCTACGAGCTAGGAGTTCTATTCCTTGGTTCCGCCACAGATGGGCCCTTCCTGGAACGCACGGTAAAGGGCTGTCAGGGCGATCTCTGAGTCGTCATAGCCCATTCTCTTGATCATGGGCCGCGAATCCCGCTCTTTCCCTGCGCACCGTCAATGCCATCGCAACCGAAGCTGCGCTTGCCGACCGCTGCTTGAACGCCGAGGAGAAGAAGCGTTACAACAAGCGGCGCGCGCCGAACAGGATCTCCGCTGCCGCGGCTGCAGACGTTCGCGGGCGGTTCTGGACCGAAGGGGAAATCGCCGAAGCTGCGCACGTTAGGTTCGACATCACCGAGGCATTCGGCGCCGAGGCGCACGCGAAGGTCCTCGCGATCCTAGGCCAGATTCCCAACGAGCCTCTAGCCGTGGCCGCACACAGGCGCGCTAGCAAAGACCTCGTGGAGTGCTGGAACCGTGAGTACGATCGTTCTTCCGACCGGCGCGACAGGAATTTTGAAAGGGAACAGGTCATATCCAACCGCATTCAGCAATTTGTAATGCGTGCGTCCGATGCCGATTCCGAGCATGTCCTTGAGCCTATCCTTGAAGCAGTTGACCAGCATCCGCGCGAGGTCCACAACGTCATCCAGGGGTTCACAAGCAGCGAGGACAGCAACCCTAATACGCCGCATTATTGGTTCCTATGGAGCATGTTTGCAGAACGGGTAAAGCGTGCCAAGTGGCTCGCGCATCTGGACGGGGAACATCCGCACGGCAGTGAGGTGCTCTCGACGATCTTCCTGACCTCGTGGTGGAAGGACGACGTCCGTCACTGGCGAAGCCTTGAAGGCTACGCCAACAAGGTCGATGCGCTCTTCGATGCGCTGCCGCCTGTCTGGATCGTGCTGGACAGCTACGTCCGCTTCCTCTACCACATCGGCGAGCGTTCCATGCCCGCAGCGTTCGTGCGCATCACGAACGCGCTCAGGCGAGCCCCCCCCGACATGCTGCTCGAGTCCAACACCGTCTTCATGCTCGAAGCTCTTCTCCAGCGACATGTATACGCACGGCCGCTGGAACTCAAGCGCGATCCAGCCCTGCGCGAGGCGATCCTGTATGTGCTCGATGTTCTTGTCGAAAGCGGTTCTTCCGCTGCGTTCAGGATGCGGGACGACTTCGTGACACCGGCCGTCTGACGCTCCCCCATCTTTTGCCAACAAACTGGCTGAAAGACGCGCGGTGGGCTGACTAAACGATACGCGCCATGCGCTCGGGGTGCTGCATGTAAGCCGGTCACCCAATGGCCGCCTTGGGTCGAAAGCGGCCGTAGTCGAAGGCCACGTCCGGATACACGCGAAGATCCGTCGCCTAAGCTTAAGGTGCCTATCGCAACGACTTGCAATGCCCCACCCACGCAGTGACTGCAATTCGCCCGTATGGCCACAGCTGCGGCGGTGCATTGCACCCCCTGTCTTCTAGAGAAGCGGCAACGGCTACTTTCGCACGATCCGAAGCGAGTTCGGCTACCTCTCCAAGCCATGCCAGTGCTCGCCGCAACCGAATTGAGCGTTACGTCCGTCTGATACGAAAGAGAGCTCGGGCCCATAGTTCGATTTCTGAACTCAACCCGAGCGACTTTTCTGAAGCGTCGGGACATGACGTGATGAGGCCGGAATGCGATCTCCTATTTCCACTGGTCGCTGCGGGACTGAGCCAAAAATCTATAGAACGCGACACGCGAGCGAGACGGCCATCCCGTAACTAGTGACCCAAAAATGCGCAAAACCGACATTTTCGTAATTTTGCAGAAAATAGGAGAAGTTAGCCGCAATTAGCGTCGACTGACTTTATTATTCTCCGACAGACTTTATTCTCTCTCTTCAGGGCCGGCGCCCGCGCGCTTCTGCTATTCCACCGTCACACTCTTGGCCAGGTTGCGCGGCTTGTCGACGTCGGTGCCTCGTGCGCAGGCAGTGTGATACGACAGCAGCTGCAGCGGGATCGTATGCAGAATCGGTGACAGCACGCCGTAATGCTCGGGCATGCGTATGACGTGCATGCCTTCGGCGTTGGTGATGCGGCTGTCGGCATCGGCGAACACATAGAGTTCGCCGCCCCGCGCGCGCACTTCCTGCATATTCGACTTGAGCTTTTCCAGCAGCGAGTCTTTGGGGGCGATGGTGACCACCGGCATTTGTTCGGTCACCAGCGCGAGCGGGCCGTGCTTGAGCTCGCCCGCCGGATACGCCTCGGCGTGGATGTAGCTGATTTCCTTGAGCTTCAGCGCGCCTTCAAGCGCGATGGGGTAGTGCATGCCGCGGCCCAGGAACAGCGCATTCTCTTTGCTGGCGAAGCGATCGGCCCAGGCCATGATCTGCGGTTCCAGCGCCAGCACCGAACCGATGGCGACGGGCAGGTGACGCAGCGCCTTCAGGTGTTCGGCTTCCTGTTCTTCGGTAAGCCGGCCGCGCACTTGCGCCAGCGCCAGCGTCAGCAGGAACAGCGCTGTGAGCTGCGTGGTGAAGGCCTTGGTGGATGCCACGCCGATCTCGACGCCCGCGCGCGTGATGTACGCGAGCTTGCATTCGCGGACCATGGCGCTGGTGGCCACGTTGCAGATCGTGAGCGTGTTCTCCATGCCCAATGAGCGTGCATGCTTTAATGCGGCCAGCGTGTCGGCGGTTTCGCCCGACTGGGAGATCGTGACCACCAGGGTGCGCGGATTGGGCACGCTCTCGCGATAGCGGTACTCGCTGGCGATTTCAACGGCCACGGGAATTTTCGCTATGGATTCGATCCAGTATTTGGCAGTAAGACCCGCGTAGGAACTTGTGCCGCACGCCAGGATCAGCACCGAATCGATGTCCGTGAATATCTTGTGCGCGCCATCGCCGAACAACTCGGGCGTGATCGATTCGATGTCTTGCAGCGTATCGCCCACCGCGCGCGGCTGTTCGAAGATTTCCTTCTGCATATAGTGGCGATAGGGCCCGAGCTCGGCCGCGCCGGTGTGTACATGGACAGTGTGCACTTTGCGTTCGACGGGCTTGCCTTCCGTGTCGGTAATCCATACGCGGGCCAGCTGCAGATCGACCACGTCGCCATCTTCCAGATAGATGATCTGGTCGGTGGTGCCGGCCAGCGCCAGTGCATCAGACGCCAGGAAGTTTTCGTTCTGTCCCACGCCCACGACCAGTGGTGAACCCTGCCGGGCGCCCACCACGCGATGCGGTTCGTCGCGGCAGAACACGGCAATGGCGTATGCGCCCTGCAGCCGGCGCACCGCCTGCTGCACAGCTTCAAGAAGGTCGCCGCTGTACAGGTGATTGACCAGGTGGGCGATGACTTCGGTGTCGGTCTGGCTTTCGAAGACGTAGCCCACTTCTTGCAGTTCGGCCCGCAGCTCATCGTGGTTCTCGATGATGCCGTTGTGCACCAGCGCAACGCGGGGTTCGTCTTTGCCCTGCTGCGAGAAGTGCGGGTGGGCGTTGTGCGTGGCGGGCACGCCGTGCGTGGCCCAACGGGTATGCGCGATGCCGGTGTAGCCTTCGAGCTTGTCTTGCGCGACCTGGTCGGCCAGTTCGGCTACCCGCTGCGTGCTGCGCGTACGGCGCAGGTGTCCATCTACATACAGCGCGACGCCGCAGGAGTCATAGCCGCGATACTCCAGTCGCTTCAGGCCTTCGACCAGGATGGGGGTGATGTCGCGCTGGGCGACGGCGCCAACAATGCCGCACATAAGGCAATCTCCGATGATTTTGCGTATGGCCGCATTGTGCGCTGGATGGCGTGAAATTTGATTTCTGATTTGCCCTAGTTGTGAAAGATGTTTTTCTTACAGGAACGTGATTAAATATTATTTCCTGAAATTCAGATTAGTGAAATTTACGTGCACGAAAACCCGCAAATTGCGATTGAGCTGGATGATCTCGACCGGCGCATTCTGGACCAGCTTCAGGACGACAGTTCGTTGACCAATCAGGAACTCGCCGCGCGGGTACACGCGTCGCCCCCCACTTGCCTGAGGCGTGTGCGCCGTTTGGTGGATACGGGTGTGATCGCGCGCCAGGTGGCGATCCTGGCGCCGGAGAAACTGGGCAGCACCTTGACCGCCATTGTCGAGATCACGCTGGACGTGCAGGCCGCTGAGCGCCTGGATGAATTCGAACACAGCTTGCTGGACGAACCCGCGGTGCTGCAGTGTTACCGGGTATCGCCGGGACCGGATTTCGTGGTGGTGGCGCAGGTGCGCGACATGCCGGCCTATCATGCACTGGCGCATCGCGTGTTTACCGCCAAGGCAAACGTGCGCAACGTACGCACCTTTTTCTCGACGCATCGGGCCAAGTTCGAGACGCGCATCGATGTGGCGGCATAGGCCCACATTGAAGTCGGTGCTTTCCCGGCGCCTGCGACATGCCTGCGACGGCCTGGCTCTTGCCAAATGCGGTCTCGAGCACGCTGGCGGCGCGGGGCGAGGCAGGGCCGACCAAGATCACGGGCAAGCCCTGGGCGGCAAACGGTGCCGCGACGCTGCTGTCAATTGGCCCGCGACCACGACGTCGGGCAACGGCGATCTTCCTACGTGACCTGTGGAAAGCCGGCTTTGACGCTCGCCCGACAAAGATGGCCACCAACGATTTCGCCGGCGCGCGTCAGGGTTTGCGACCGGCCGCGAGCAAACGATCGAATATTGCCAGGTAGCGACGCCCCATTTCGGTGACGTCGTGTTCGGTACGCACATACTCGTAGGCGCGGCGGGTGCATTCATCTCTAAAGGCCGCGTCGTCGAGACACCGCGCCATGCCTTGCGCCATGGCATGCACGTCGCCTACCGCGCAAAGCACGCCGCGCCCGTCTGCCAGGCTTTCCTTCAAGCCGCCGGCATCAGTCGAGACCACGGGCACGCGCTGCAAGAACGCATCGAGCACGCTGCTGCCCAAGGCCTCTTCCATCGAGCTCATGACGAAAACGTCAAAGATGCTGTAGAAGTCTTCGATGCCTTTGCGAAATCCCGCAAACAGATACACGTCCTGCAGGCCCAGCGCCTGGACTTCGGCGCGGGATTCGGCTTCGCGGTCACCCCCGGCGCCGAAATGCACGAACACGAAGTCGTTCCTTGTACGCGCCAACTCGGCCACGGCGCGGATCAGTGTCAGGGGATCTTTGTCGCGTATCAGTGCGGCCGACGTAGCCAGCACCTTCTTGCCTCGCAAGCCCAGTTCGTCGACCAGGCGATCCACATTGGATCGGTCGATTTCGTGAGGTTCGACGGCGCTCCGTATGATGAAAGGCTCCAGGCCCAGGCGTCGCGGCTCAGCGGCAGCCATTTCGCTGATGGCAACAAACCCATCGACCCGGCGCCACTTGGCGCCGGTTTTCCATTCTTCGCCTGGCTGCACTACGAATGAAGTGCGCCGTGAAAACACCACTGGGCGGCGATGCAGCGCCTTGGTCAGCACGGCCCACGTGATGGTGTTTGCGGTCTGGGCATGGATGATGTCGTAGCCGCGCCCGGCCCGCGCCAGGAAGCCCAACTGAGCCGGCACGTTGCGGACACCGTGCGCCACGAAACCCTCGTCTCCGGCGCGCGCCTGCAGGGGCGCGCCGGCTCGGCACACCAACTCAACCTGATGACCGGCGGCCCGGAAGGCGCGCATGCAGTACAGCGTCTGGCGCTCGCCGCCGCGCCAGCCCTTCTCGAAGTTGAGCTGCAGAATTTTCATGAGCGACCGATGCCTTGGTATTCGAAACCCAGGGCGCGCATGTCGGTGGGGGAATACAGATTGCGGCCGTCGATGATCAGGGGGGCTTTCAGCAAGGCGCGGACGCGCTCAAGATTCGGCGCGCGGAACACCTGCCATTCGGTTGCGATGAGCAAGGCATCGGCGCCGTCGAGCGCCTGGTACATGTCTTCGGCGAAATCCACGGCCGTATTGTGAGCCAGCAACTGGCGCGAATGGGGCATGGCGATGGGGTCGTAAGCGCGTACCCGTGCGCCACGCCGGGTGAGCTCTTCGATAGTGGTAAGGCTGGGGGCCTCGCGCATGTCGTCGGTATTGGGCTTGAATGCCAGGCCCCACAGAGCGAAGGTGCGGCCCGCAAGGTCTTCGCCGAAACGCCTGACAATCTTCTGCGAAAGGCGCAGCTTCTGCGCGTTGTTGGCCGTTTCAGCGGCAGCCACCACGCGCATGGGCAGGCCATACTCGGTGGCGGTCTGCACCAGCGCCTGTACATCTTTGGGAAAGCACGAGCCGCCGTATCCGACTCCCGGATACAGGAAGTGATAGCCGATGCGCGGGTCGGCGCCTATGCCACGGCGCACATGTTCGATGTCGGCACCCAGGGCTTCAGCCAGGTTAGCCATTTCATTCATGAACGAGATGCGTGTGGCCAGCATGGCGTTGGCAGCGTACTTGGTCAGTTCGGCCGACCGGACATCCATGACCATGAGCCGCTCGTGCGTGCGTTGGAACGGCGCGTACAGGCGGCGCATGACGCCTATGGTGTAGTCGTCGTCAGCTCCGACAATGATTCGGTCGGGGCTCATGAAATCTTTGATGGCGGCGCCTTCTTTGAGGAATTCGGGGTTCGAGGCGACGCTGAAGGGGATATCGGCGCCGCGTTCGGCCAGCACGGCGGCCATGGCGTCGCGGACCTTGTCGGCCGTGCCGACAGGCACGGTGGACTTGTCGACGACCACCTTGTGCTCGCTCATGTGGCGCGCAATGTTGCGTGCAGCGGACAGCACGTGCTGCAGGTCGGCAGAACCATCTTCGCCCGGCGGCGTGCCCACCGCGATGAACTGGACATCGCCGAACGCGACGCTGGCCGCGATATCGGTGGTGAATTGCAGGCGGCCCGCCTGTGCATTGCGCTGGACCAGCTCTTCCAGTCCGGGCTCGTAGATGGGAATGCCGCCCTGTTGCAGCACCTGGATCTTCGCCGCGTCTACGTCCAGGCACATGACTTCGTTGCCCATGTCGGCCAGGCAGGCGCCCGAAACCAAGCCCACGTAGCCCGTGCCGATTACCGTGATTTTCATGCGCAATGCCTATAGGGGTCTATTCGGCCGCATTATAGTGGGCGCGCCTTGCGGTCAAGGCGCGATTTAGGCGTCAACTGGCACGCAATTTGTTCAGCCGCACGGCGTTGACGGCGACGGCGATGGTGGCGCAAACGGTGGCAAGCCCCAAAGCGGCGGTGGGGCCCGAGCGGCTGCTGACGCCAAAGGCGATCGCAACCAGTGCCGTGCCGAAGCTCTGGCCGAATACTCGCGTGGTGGCCTGCAGCCCGCCTGCGGCGCCGCTGCGCTGGCGCGGCGCGGACGATAGCATGGCGCGGTTGTTCGGCGTCTGGAAGAACCCGAATCCCATGCCGGTGATGAACATGGGCACCATGATCCAGGTATTGGTCACGTTCAGGGGCAGGAAAGCCAGTATCACCAGGCCGATGGCCATGGTGGCCGCCCCGACGCCGCTGAGCGTGGCGGCCGAATAGCGGTCGGATAGTCGCCCCGCCAGGGGTGCGACCAGCGCGGTTCCGACGGGCCAGGCGCCCATCAACAAGCCGACTTCCAGGTATGACCGCCCCAGCACCTGCTGGAAGTAGAACGGCAGCGATACATAGGAAGCCATCTGTGCCGCGAACATGCTGGCCGATGCCGCAACCGCGAAGCCCACCGCGCGGATGCGCAGCAGGTCGACAGGAACCAGCGGCGCCGGTTGCCGGCCGGCGCGGCGCACCAGCAGCCAGCCGGCGACACTGGCCAGCAGAATCATGGCCAGGCCACGCATCCAGTTCTGGCCCAGCGTATCGACGCCGGAGATGAATACGCCGAGCGTCACCATGCACAACAAAGCGCTGATCCAGTCGAGGCGCACGTTGTTGCGCGGCACTTCGGGCAGGAAACGCAGGCCGAACATCACCGCCACGCAGACCGGCAGGTTGATGGCGAAGATCCAGCGCCAGTGCGCGACTTCCAGAATGATGGACCCCAGCGTGGGCCCCAGCACCGACATGAGCGCCACGGTGGTGGCATTCAGGCTGATGCCGCGGCCCAGCAGGCGCAACGGATAAATATTGCGCACCAGGCCTCCGAACATGCACATCAGGGTTGCCGCGCCCACGCCCTGTACGACGCGCGCCAGCGTCAGCTGCCATAACGACTGCGAAAGCGCTCCCGACAGCGACGCCAGCGCGAACAGCGTCAGGCCTATTGTGAACATGCGCTTGAAGCCGATACGTTCGGCCAGCGCCGACAGCGGCAGCAACAGCACCACGACCGCCAGGTTGTAGGCGTTGACGATCCATACCGCCTGCGACGGCAGCGCGTCGAGGTCGGTTGCGATGGTGGGCAGGGCCACGTTCGCAATGGTCGTGTCCAGCACCGACATGCTGATGCCGGTCAGCACGGTGGCTGCGGCCCAGTGGCGCCGGGGCGTCGGCAGGCCGTCCGGCAGTGCCGGACGGGGGCAGCTTGCCGGCGACGGCCTGGGTTCTGCGCTCACGATTTCTTCTGGGGACGCTGCCAGCCCTCTATGGTGGTTTGCCGGGCGCGGGATATCGTCAGCTTGCCCGCTGGCGCATCGCGCGTGAGCGTCGTGCCGGCCCCCAGAGTGGCGCCCTGGCCCACGCGCACCGGCGCGACCAGTTGGGTGTCCGAGCCTATGAAAGCGTCGTCTTCTATGATCGTGCGGTGCTTGTTGGCGCCGTCGTAGTTGCAGGTAATGGTGCCCGCGCCCACGTTGACGCGCGCGCCGATGTCGGCGTCACCGACATACGCGAGGTGGTTGGCCTTGCTGTCGACGTCCAGCACACTGTTCTTGATTTCGACGAAATTCCCTACATGCGTACGGTCGCCCAGTCTGGCGCCCGGACGCAGGCGGGCATACGGCCCGATGCGGGCTTCGCCCCCCACCACGGCCTGCTGGATATGGCTGTAGGCGTCGATGTGCGTTCCGGCGCCCACCGTGACATCGCGCAACACACAATGCGGGCCGACGCGTACGCCATCGGCCAGTTCGACCTTGCCTTCGAACACGCAGCCCACATCGATGAAGACGTCGCGGCCGCAGGTGAGCGTACCACGCACATCGAAGCGGGCCGGGTCGGCCAGGGTGACACCGGCCTCGAGCTGGCGGCGCGCCTGCTCGAGCTGCCACCGGCGTTCAAGTTCGGCCTGCTGCACGCGGCTGTTCACGCCCAGCGTTTCCCAGCCCGCTTCGGGTTGTGCCGCGCCCACCGGCACACCGTCGGCCACGGCCAGCCCGACCACATCGGTCAGGTAGTACTCGCCCTGCGCATTGTTGTTGTCGATGCGGCTGAGCCAGTCTTTGAGGCGTGCCGTGGGCGCGGCCAGAATGCCCGTATTCACTTCACGAATGGCGCGTTCGGCGTCGCTGGCGTCTTTGTGCTCGACGATGCGCACCACTTGGCCCTGCTCGTTGCGCACGATGCGCCCATAGCCCGTGGCGTCATCGAGAATTTCGGTGAGCACGGCGGCACCTTGCCCGCGCGCCTGCAGCAGGCGGCGCAAGGTGCCGGCCTGCACCAGCGGCACGTCGCCGTACAGTACCAGCGTGACATCATCGTGGCCGTCTTCCTGCAGCAGCGGCACAGCCTGCTGCACCGCATGGCCGGTGCCCTGCTGGGGCTGCTGCAATGCGAAATTAAGGTCGGAGCGCCCTGCGTAGGCGCTTCGTACGCGCTCGGCGCCGTGGCCCACGACAACCACGATGCGGCCCGGCTCAAGCTGTTTGGCGCTGTCGAGCACATGCTCCAGCATGGGTTTGCCCGCCAACGAGTGCAAAACCTTGGGAAGATCGGACTGCATGCGTTTGCCAAGTCCGGCGGCGAGAATTACGACGTTTAGCATAGGAATGGAAGGATGCGTGTTGCGGCGGGTGCGAGTCCGCCGCGCTTGGAAGGCGGATGGTTATGACTTGCGGGACGTCCCGCGCTTGGCGGCCGGCTTGCGCGGCGCACGCTTGCGCGGAGCGGGACGGGACGGTTCGGGCGAGGTCGCGCCAGCAGCGGCGGCCGGCTCGGGCATGGTGGCGGCGGTTGCCGCCGCCAGCTGGTTGAACTGCTGCTGAAGCAGGTTCCACCAGGCTTGCGATGCGGTTTGCGCCGCCTGGCTGACCTGCTCAGCCGTGGGAGCGGACTCGTCCGGGGCGGCCGCGCTGTCCGATTCAGCTTCGGGGGCGGATTCGGCCTCGGCGGCTGGCGGGGGCTTTGTGGCGGTCGACGCAGGGGCGGGTTTCAGGCCGAGCGCGATTTCGAGCGGCGATGGATCGCCACCCGCCGTCGGACCGCCCACGAACGAACGCAAGGTTGCGATGGTGGCGCGCTGCACTTCGAGCCCCTGTATAGCGCTGCCGAGCATGGAAAGGTTCACGCGCAGCCAGCTTTCCACCGAGCGCAGTTCGGTGATACGGCGTTCGAGGTCTTCGAGGCTCATGGGCGGTGCCATGGGCAACGATTGGGCCAGGCCGGCTGGCCCCGCCACACCTGCCCAGGCCTGGCGCATCATTTCCATGCTGGCCAGCAATGGATTGCCGGCCATGTCGCCATTCTGCCCCATGCCGGGCAGTACGAAAGGGTTGGAGTTCGATCGGGATTCAGACATTCAGTCTCCAGGACGCGCTCGTCGACTAGCGCGGCAGCACTTGGCCGTTTTCGATGCGTACATGGTCGCCCGACGCATAGGCGAACGGTTGGGAACTATGGAAATTGCGCACGCTGCCGTCGTTCATGCGGACGGTCATCTCGTAATGCGTCACCGTCTGTTGCTGCTTGATATTACGCTCGATTTCATGACCTGCCAAAGCCCCGCCCAAGGCGCCCAGGACGGTCAGGGCATCTTTGCCACGCCCACCGCCGAATTGGTTGCCGACCACGCCACCCACCACGCCCCCTGCCACCGTGCCGATCACGTTATGGCCGCTGTTCTGGGCAGGCACCTGGATGGGGCGTACCGATTCCACCACGCCGCAATCGTGGCACGCGGCCGGTTTGGCTGCGGGGGCGGGCTTCGGCGTGCTTGCCGGCGATGCGGCGGCCACCTTGGCAGGCGGTGCCGCTGGCGGGGCCTGAGGGGACTCGAGCGGCGCGGTCGTCGCCGCTTCGTGGCTGGCGGAATCTGCCCATGGCGTTGGCAGCCAGCCCAACAGGGCCGCCACGCCTACGGCGCACAGGACGATGACCGACACTGCTGCGGCAGCCATCAATGGGTGCAGTCCGCGACGGGACTGTGCGCCCGATGCAGAAACGGATTGATTCATGATTGTCTCCCGATGAACGGTACGGCCCGTTGTATAGCATCTGCGCGCCGTATCGGCGTGTTGCGTTCGTGACCCTTTGCAAGACCGGCGAGTGTGATCGGTCTGCATTCTGGGACAATGGCCCGATGGATAAGCCGATTCCTTTACCCGAACTTGAACAGGCCATCAATTATTGGCGCAACCGCCTGCCGTCGCAAGGAGACGAGTCGCGCCTGTGCGCCGAGGCCGCGGCACTGGCGACGCCCTATGCCCTGATGATCATCAGCCAAAGGCGGGAGATCAGCCTGACCGAGCTGAGCCCGCTGGCGCTGGAGGCCTATCGCGGATGGCGGGCCGCTCATGGCGCCACCTGACTGCGGCTCGATACAGCGCGGGCAGGTCGGGGGCGGGCCGGTCTCGCCGAAGGCCCGCACGCACGGCAGCGCCTGTCGCGCGGTGCGGCCCCGGCGGGCCGCGAAATGCCGGAAAGCCCCACTCGCATGAACGCCGCCCGCTCGCGGGCACGCCGCCCGCTCGCGGGCACGCCGCGCGCAGGCCGGTTACGACCCGAGCAGGGCTTTGATATCGTGGGCCAGCGCGTCGGCGCCCAGGGTATTGCTGGCCAGCACGCGTGATTCACCCTTGTCGTCGAACAGGTAGAACGCGGCAGTGTGGTCCATGGTGTAGTTCTTGCCGCCGTCGGTGGGCACCTTGGCGTAGTAGGCCTTGAACGACGCCGCGGCCTGCTTGATCTGGTCGGGGGTACCCGTCAGTCCGAGAAAGTCGGAATCGAACGTCGTTACATATTGCTTGAGCACGTCGCCCGTATCGCGTTCGGGGTCGACCGTGATCATGACGACCTGCACGCGCTTGGCATCATCGCCCAGCTTCTGCATGACCTGAGAAAGCTCGGCCAGCGACGTGGGGCATACATCGGGGCATTGCGTGAAGCCGAAGAAAACCACGGTGACTTTGCCGGCAAAATCCTGCAGGGTGCGCGCCTGGCCATTGTGGTCGGTCAGGGCAAGGCTCTTGCCCAGCGCGGTGCCCGAGATGTCGTTGCCCTTGAAACTGGGGGCCGGTTCGCTGCAGGCGGACACGATGCCGGCCAGCGCGAGCGCCGCCGCACCGCGCAGCAACGCACGGCGGGAAAAATGGAACACGGACATGAAGCGGGGTCTCCGAGGTCAGGCCAGCAGGCCGGCCCAGTGGTCCATCAGCAAGGCGGCGAACAGCAGCGCCAGGTACAGGATGGAAAAACGGAACAGGCGGCGCGCCAGAGCGTCGCTGTACTCGCGATAGAGCCCCCACGCATAGGCGACGAACATGCCGCCCAGCACCAGCGCGCTGGCCAGGTAAAGCAGGCCGCTCATGCGGATGATATACGGCAGCGTCGTGGTGGCGACCAGCGCCAGGCTATACAGCAGGATGTGCAGCCGGGTGAACTGCTGGCCATGCGTGACGGGCAGCATGGGCAAGCCCGACTTGGCGTAATCGTGGTTGCGATAGAGCGCCAGCGCCCAGAAATGGGGCGGTGTCCAGATGAAGATGATGAGCACCAGCACCCAGGCCTCGGCCGGCACGGCGTCGGCAACCGCCGCCCACCCCAATGCGGGCGGCATGGCGCCGGACAGGCCGCCGATGACGATGTTCTGCGGCGTGCGCGGTTTCAGAATGACCGTATAGATGACCGCGTAGCCTACGAAGGTGGCGAAGGTCAGCCACATGGTCAGCGGGTTGACCAGGTGGTAGAGCACCAGCATGCCGGTGCCGCCCAGCAGGCCAGACAGCGTGATGACCTGCATGTCGGAAATCGTGCCGCGCGCGGTAGCGCGCCGCGCCGTACGCAGCATGCGGGCGTCGACTTCCTGTTCGATGAGGCAGTTGATCGCGAAGGCGGCGGCAGCCAGCAGCCAGATGCCGATGGTGCCAAATACCACCCGGCCGAGGTCGGGCACCCCGGGCACGGCCAGGAACATGCCGATAATGGCGCAGAACACCGCTAACTGCGTGACGCGCGGTTTCGTCAGCACCAGGTACTGGCGCAGGATTCCGGGTTGGGGGGCGGCAAGACTGGTCATAAGCGTATTTTAAACGTGCTGCGGTATGGGCGCCGTCGCCGGCGCAGACCCGGCTGTCGACAGGCGCACCATCATGACGACGCAGGCCAGCGTCAGACCCGCCGCGCCGCCATTGTGCAAAACGGCGATCAGCAACGGCCACTGGAAGAAGATGGTGGTGAGACCGGTGAACAGCTGCGCGGCCAGCAAGGCCAGCACCAGGGTGGCGGGCCCGCGCAGCGCAGCCTCGGCGCGCAGTCGCCAGGCCAGCACGCCCAGGTACGCCAACACGATAAAGGCAAAGTTGCGATGCACCCAATGGATGGCCGTCAAAGCATGCTGCGAAATCATCTCTCCGGAAGGCAATTCGCCCAAACCACGGATCACGGAAAAGCCGCCGCGAAAATCCATTTCAGGCATCCATTCGCCATGGCAAGTGGGAAAGTCCAGGCAGGCCAGCGCGGCGTAATTGGTGCTGACCCACCCGCCCAGGGTGATCTGCACCAGCAACAACAACATGCCGATCGCCAGCCAGGGCCGCCATCGCGATGCCTCGGGCGACAAAGGCAAGTGCGGACGTTCGCGCGCCGATAGCCAGGTTATCAGCGCGAGCAGCGACAGGCCGAACACCAGGTGCGCCGTGACGACGGCGGGCATCAGGCGATGAGTGACCGTCCATGCACCGAATGCACCCTGCACGCATACGGCAACCAGGGTCACGATGGCCAGCGTGGGCTTACGACCCAGTTCTCGGCGATATCGCCAGGCCATGAAGACGATGGCGATGATGAGCATGCCCAGGAATGCGCCGACATAGCGGTGGATCATCTCGATCCAGGCTTTGGACATGGTGACCGGCCCGAACGGCATGGCCTGCGCAGCCTCGTGGATGTCGGACCTGGCGCCCAGCGGCGTGACACTGCCGTAGCAGCCGGGCCAGTCGGGGCAGCCCAGGCCCGAATCAGTCAGGCGCACAAATGCGCCGAACATGATCAGGTCCAGGGTCAGGAACCAGGTGAAGAAAACCAGTCTGCGATATCGTTGCTTGATGCGGTCCATGATGAATACTGACTAGAGGCCAGGCGAGCCGGCATTGACGGGGCTGCCCTATCCGACGCGGGAGTTGTAGACCAGCTTGCTGATGTCCTTGCGCACCCGCACCCCGTCGGCGTCGGCGGGAAACTGCAACATCAGATTTCCGAGCGGATCGATGACCCAAATGGGATCGAGCAGGCTGGGCTCGCCGGCGGCCGTGTCGCGCGCGAGCAGGAAGCGCGCCAACTGGTCGGGCTGAGCCCGGACCATGACCGTGCCACGGTAGGCTTCGAGGACTTTCTCGGGCACTTTGGCGTCGTCGGTGATGAACCAGACGCGCATCAGGCGATCCACGTTCTTGCCCTGGCTGGCATGCGAGTTGCGCGTGATGAACAGCTTGCGCGCGCAGGCTTCCAGGCAGGTGCCCTCGCCCGCGCTGACCAGCAGCCACTTGCCTTTGAGAGACCGGAGGTCGAAGGGCTGGCCATCGAGCGTCGTGAGCTGCAGGTCCTGCGCCGCCGGCATGGGCCGCTGCGGATTCAGCAAGGTGCCGTAGTTGCTGGATTCTTCAGGCCACCACTGGGGGTTGTAATACATCACGAAGGCCCCCACGATTGGCGCAAGCGCGCACAGAAACACCAGCACCATCGGCAAGAGCGAGCGTTTCTTGGCAGTGGGGGATGCAGGATTGGATTCGGGTGCCACGGGGTGCTTTCCTGAGATTCGTCGTAGGGGGTATGGGTTGCCGGGTGTTCAGCGCGCGGCGCGGCCGCGCACGCCGCGCCAGGCCACCACCAGCCAGGCAATCGCGGCAATGGCGGCGAACGAGAACCACTGCAGTGCGTAGCCCTGGTTCTGGTCGTAGTCAATGGAAGGCTGGGGCCACTGGCGTACCAGAGTGTCGTCGCCGCCCGTCTGCATCAGTACTGCCGGCAGCAGGGACAGGCCCGTTGCCTGCGCGTAGGCCGCAAGGTCGAGATTCTGCACCTGCGGCACCCCACCGGCCGTCGGGAGTGTAGCGGGCAGTTGATCCTGGTGCGTATCGTCGAGCGACCACAACTCGAACAGGCGCGGCACATGAGGCGTCAGTTCGCCACTGACGCGCTGCACCCCCGAGGGCGTGCCCGGCAGCTCGGGGCTAGCCTGGCCAAGGTTGCGCGGCAGCCATCCGCGCAGCACCAGCACCGCGTCGCGCCCGGCGGGCTCAAGCAGCAGCGGCGTTGCCAGCCAGTACCCCGGGCGGCCTTCCTGATTGCGGTTCTGCAGGAGTACGCTGTATTGGTCGAGCCATTGCCCGTCTGCTTGCGCAGGACGCCACGCGTGCAGTTCCGCGGCGGCAGTGGAAGGGCTCAGCAGCAACGGCGGCTGGGCCCGGCCGGCCTCGATGGCGGCCTGCAAGGCACGCCGTTCGTCGGCGCGCCGCAATTGCCACGCACCCAGCGAGGCCAGTATGGCGACGGCCACGCCCAGCAGCATCAATGCTGCCAGGGTACGGCGAACTGAATGAGCCATGTCTGCAATAATTCCGTTTTACCCGGAGACCAACATGCGCGTATTCGTCATCCTGGCTTTCATCGGGATCCTGGCCAGTCTGGCATCCGCCCTGGTCTACCTGATGAAAGACAAGGGCTCTACCAGCCGTACGGTCAATGCCCTGACCGTGCGCATCGGGCTATCGGTAGCCCTGTTCCTGTTCGTGCTGCTGGCCCATCATCTGGGCTGGATCGATAGCACAGGCATTAGATAGGAACCGCGCCGGACGGTTCCTGGTTATTACATCACGCCATTAAAAGGCGACTTTCATGCGTGCGAATGCCCCCTGACGGGGGCATTCGGCATCTGGCGGGCAGTATCAGAACCAGTAGACGAACAGATACAGGCCCAGCCACACCACGTCGACAAAGTGCCAGTACCAGGCCGCACCTTCGAATCCGAAGTGGTTATCGGCGGTGAAGTGGCCACGCATCAGGCGGATGAGGATGACCATCAGCATGGTGGCGCCGACGATGACGTGGAAACCGTGGAAGCCGGTCAGCATGTAGAACAGCGAGCCATACACACCCGAGTTGAACTTGAGGTTCAGGTCGTAGATGGCATGGTGGTATTCATAAGCCTGACAGGCCACGAAGATGAAGCCCAGCAACACGGTGGCGGCCATCCAGAAGATGGTCTGGCCACGGTGATTGGCGCGCAGCGCGTGGTGCGCGATAGTCAGGGTCACGCCCGACGTCAGCAGCAGCGCGGTGTTGATGGTGGGCAGCCAGAAGGGGCCCATCGTCTGGAACTCTTCGACAATGCCGGCCGGCCCGAAGTTGGGCCATACCGCCTGGAAGTCGGGCCACAGCAGCAGGCGGTGGTCGAGATCGCCCAGCCAAGGCGTGGTGATGGTGCGGATGTACCACAGCGCGCCGAAGAAGCCGGCGAAGAACATGACTTCGGAAAAGATGAACCAGCTCATGCCCCAGCGGTACGACAAGTCGATACGCTTGCTGTTCAGGCCGGCCTCGGATTCCTGGATGGCGTCGCCAAACCAGAAATACAAGGATACGAACAGGCCCAGCAGACCCGCCAGCAACAACCACTTGCCCCAGCTGACGTCGTTGAACCAGGAGGCTGCCCCCAGGCCCATGGCCAACAGGGCCACCGCAGTGCGCACTGGATGAGCCGAATCCGCCGGTACGTAGTAGTACGGTGCCTCTTTACCTTGAACCGAGTGGCTTGCACTCATGGTCTTCTCCCTGGTACTGATTTGTTGAAATGCTTGCTGCTTACGACAGGCTGGCCACGGCCCAGCGGACAATCACTACCAGCAGCGTCACAAATAATGCCCCGGCCAGCAGCCCAGCCACGATGAGATGGATGGGGTTGAGCTTGCCGGAGTCTTCTTCGTAGCCCGCGCCGCGCCGCACGCCGAACATGCCCCACAGAACCGCTTTGAGCGTCTGCAGGAAGTTCGCCTTGCGGCGCGCTGCGTCGCGGATATCGTGCGTCATGGTTTCAGTTACTGGCCCAGAATGGCCGAACCGCGGTAGAACGTCCAGGCGAACAGGGCAATGATGATTGCCAACAGTATCAGCCCGGCGATCTTGTTGCGGCGACGTTGTTCAGGAGTCATGACAGCTTACCGTATCCCCGATTACTTCACTTCCGGCGGCGTGACGAAGGTATGGAACGGGGCCGGCGACGGCACGGTCCATTCCAGGCCCTCGGCGCCTTCCCAGGGCTTGGCCGAAGCCACGGCGCCCTTGCCACGGTAGCACTGCACCATGACGTACAGGAACAGCAGCTGCGAGATGCCGAACCAGAACGCCCCGATGGTTGCCATCTGGTGGAAGGTGGTGAACTGCCCGGCGTAGTCGGCGTAGCGACGCGGCATGCCGGCCAGGCCCAGGAAGTGCATGGGGAAGAAGGTGACGTTGAACGAAATCAGGGTCGACCAGAAATGCAGCTTGCCCAGCTTTTCGTTGTACATGCGGCCCGTCCACTTGGGCACCCAGTAATAGGCGCCAGCGAACAGGGCGAACAGCGAACCGGCCACCAGCACGTAGTGGAAGTGAGCCACCACATAGTAGGTGTCGTGCACCTGGATGTCGATCGGGGCCACCGACAGGATCAGGCCGGTGAAGCCACCCATCGTGAACACGAAGATGAAGCCCACCGAGAACAGCATGGGGGTTTCGAAAGTCATCGAGCCGCGCCACATCGTGGCCACCCAGTTGAACACCTTCACCCCGGTGGGGATGGAGATCAGCATGGTGGCGTACATGAAGTACAGCTGGCCCGTGACAGGCATGCCGGTCGTGAACATGTGGTGCGCCCACACGATGAACGACAGCACGGCAATGGCCGAGGTGGCGTACACCATCGATGCGTAGCCGAACAACTTCTTGCGCGCGAAGGCGGGCACGATGGCGGACACGATGCCAAAGGCCGGCAGGATCATGATGTAGACCTCGGGGTGCCCGAAGAACCAGAACACGTGCTGGTACAGGACCGGGTCGCCGCCAGCGGCCGCGTTGAAGAAGCCGGTACCGAAGTGGCGGTCGGTGAGCAGCATGGTGATGGCAGCGGCGAGCACCGGCATCACGGCGATGAGCAGGAAGGCGGTGATCAGCCAGGTCCAGCAGAACATCGGCATCTTCATCAACGTCATGCCAGGCGCGCGCATGTTGAGGATGGTGACGATGACGTTGATCGCGCCCATGATGGACGACGCGCCCATGATGTGCACCGCGAAGATGGCCAGGTCCATGCCGGGGCCCATCTGCGTCGACAGCGGGGCGTACAGCGTCCAGCCGGCAGCCGTGGCGCCTCCCGGCACGAAGAACGATGTGGTGAGCATGATCGCGGCAACCGGCAGCAGCCAGAAGCTGAAGTTGTTCATGCGCGCGAAGGCCATGTCGGATGCGCCGATCTGCATCGGGATCATCCAGTTGGCGAAGCCCACGAACGACGGCATGATCGCGCCGAACACCATGATGAGGCCATGCATGGTGGTGAACTGGTTGAACAGCTCTGGCTGGAAGAACTGCAGGCCCGGCTCGAACAGCTCGGTGCGCAGCAGCAGAGCCAGCAGGCCGCCTTCAAGCAGCATGACGAACGAGAAGATGAGATACATCGTCCCGATGTCTTTGTGGTTGGTGGCGAATAGCCAGCGACGCCAGCCGGTGGGGGCGGCGTGGTGGTCATCGTGCTCGTGACCGTGGCTGTGGCCAGGCGACACGTGGTCTACAGTGGCGCTGCTCATGATGGACTCCTTCCTGCTAATTGCCGGTCTCTGTCCAGGAGGCCGGCAGATGTCTCTTGACGGGTTCTGCTAACAGGGGATGGGGGTTGCGCGATCAACGCGCAGCCACGACATCCTTGGGCTGTACCACGGGATCTTCGCCCTTGCCGGCATTACTCCAGGCATGGCGCGTATACGTGACGACCGCGGCGATCTCGACATCATTCAGCTGCGTACCGAAGGCAGCCATGGCCGTACCAGGCCGGCCGTGCAGCACGACGTCGATCTGCGGACCTTTCGGGCCCAACACGGTCTTGTCACCTTCGAGCGCGGGGAACGAACCAGGAACGCCCTTGCCGTTGGCCTGGTGGCAGGCCACACAGTTGGCAGCGTAGACCTTCTCGCCGCGCGCGACCAGCTCTTCCTGGGTCCACTCTTTGGAGGGGTCGTCGGCATTGGCGGCGAGTTTCTGCTTCTGCTCTTCGACCCATTTGTCGTAGTCTTCTTGCGATTTGACTTCGACCACGATGGGCATGAAGGCGTGGTCTTTGCCGCAAAGCTCGGCACACTGGCCACGGTACACGCCGACTTTCTCGGCACGGAACCATGTATCGCGCAGGAAGCCGGGAATGGCGTCCTGCTTCACGCCGAAGTCGGGGATCATCCACGAGTGAATGACGTCGGCAGCGGTGAGCACGATGCGGACTTTCTTGTCGACAGGCACGACCAGGTTGTTGTCGACTTCCATCAGGTAGAACTCACCCTTGGGCTCGTCGCCTTCGATCTGGGCACGGGGCGTGGACAGGGTCGACAGGAATTTCACGCCTGCGGCAGGGCCATCGACGTATTCGTAGCCCCACTTCCATTGATAGCCGGTGACCTTGATGGTGAGGTCGGAGCTGGAGGTGTCCTTCATGGCGACCACGGTCTTGGTGGCCGGCAGCGCCATGGCGATGACGATGATGAAGGGAATGACCGTCCAGGCGACTTCGACGCCGAGGTGCTCGTGGAAGGTGGCGGCCTTGTGCCCGCGCGACTTCCGGTGCGCCCAGATGGAATAGAACATCACACCGAACACGCCCAGGAAGATCACCCCACAGATGATCAGCAGCAGCCAGTGCAGCCACATGATTTCGTGCGCGATTTGTGTCACGCCTTCATGCAAGTTGAGCTGGTTGACCTTCGGGCCGCCGGGCATGTCTTTTACCTGCGCGTTGGCGACACTGCCCAAGAGCAATGCACAGGCGCCCAGTATCCCTCTCCACTTCTTCATGCTTACCTCGAAACACGGCGCGGGCGTTTCCGCGAGCACTTGGCAGCGCAAGCGGAATACACGCAATTTATTAGACGGCAGGTGCAACCCCGGCCGACGGCCGGCTACCCCACTCGAATCACAAAGAAACCGCAGAATTATAGCGGACGCGCAATGTTATGTAATTTGGCCCTCTTGAACCCTGGCCCGATGCCCCCATTTGGCGCCGCCCCACCAAGGCCCTGAACTAAAATCCCGCCATGCCGAACCCGCCCCTTTCCGACGACCCCGCGCTGCTGGCCGCGCTGTACACCCAATTGGCCGAGCGCGTGCAAGAGCACCCGCCCGAACTGGCCACGCCGCTATACGTGGCTGACCGCTGCTGCGGCTGGGCCACCCACGCCGCCTGCGACGCCGTCGGCCGTCTCGGCAGGGTGCAGGTACAGCCTGACGCCTTGCGCATCGGCCCCGGCATGGCGCCCGGGCCCGAACTGGATGCGCTGCTGGCGAACGTGGCAAGCGCCCTGCGCGAGGCCGACTGTCTGCGCGGCTGGCGCAATGAACTGCTGGACGTAACCGCCGGCACAGAACGGCTGGGCGCCATCGAGCGCGCCGCCGTAAGGCCATTGGGCCTGCTCACCAGGGCGGTGCACCTGAATGCCTGGACGCCCGACGGCCGCCTGTGGATCGCGCGGCGCGCGCTCAGCAAATCCACCGACCCCGGCATGTGGGACACCCTGGTGGGCGGGCTGGCCAGCAGCGGCGAAGACCTGGAACAGGCATTACTGCGTGAATGCGCCGAAGAAGCGGGCCTGGCCGCCAGCGTGCTGACGCAGCGTTCTCCGCTGCGCACGATCCTGCGCATGCATCGCCGCTTGCCCGAGGGCTATCAGGTCGAAGAATTGATGACCAGCACCTGCGTATTGCCGGAAGGCGCCCGTCCGGCCAACCAGGACGGTGAAGTCATGGAAATCGTCCATGTCGACGTGGACGAAGCGGTTCAGCGCATCGAGGCGGGCGAATTCACCGTCGAGGCGTCACTGGTCATCCTTGAAGACATCGCGCAGCGGCGCGCGCTGGGCCGGGACTAGCCCCCGAGGCCGGCGTACCCGCCAACGCGTCCCGGCGCCGTCCGCCCGCTGGCCGGCAGGGCCCCCGCCGGGCCGGCGGCCGGGGGCCGGGGGCCGGGGGCCATACGACCGCTTCAATGCGGCGTTTCAATGCGAATGACGCGGCTCGCCTCGGGTTTCGAGCACGCGCAGGTACAGAGTGGCGGGTTCCAGGCACCCCCCCGTGGACAACTGCCCCACCATCTGCCGGTAGATTTCCTGCCATGGCGTCTGTGCCGGAGGAATCTGCGGCGGCGGGGCGTTCGCCTTGCGACGCGCCAGCTCCTCCGCGCTGACCAGCAAGGTCACCGAGCGCTGATTCAGGTCGACGCGCAGGCGGTCATCGGTCTGCAGCAGGCTCAGCCCCCCGCCCACGGCCGCTTCGGGCGACATGTTCAGGATGGACGGGCTGCCCGATGTGCCGCTTTGCCGGCCGTCTCCCAGGCAGGGCAGCGAATCCACCCCGCGCTTGAGCAGGTGCGAGGGCGGGGCCATGTTCACGACTTCCGCGCTGCCGGGGTAACCCACCGTTCCGCAGCCCCGTATGACCAGAATGCAATGCTCGTCGATGTTCAAAGACGGATCTTCGATGCGGGCATGGTAATCCTCGGGGCCGTCGAAAACGATGGCGCGCGCCTCGAACGCGTTCTCGTCTCCCGGAGTATTCAGGTAAGAGCGCTGGAACGCCTCGCCCACGACCGACATTTTCATGACGGCGCTGTCGAAGAAGTTGCCGGACAGCACGATGAACCCGGCCCGATGCCGCAACGGGGCTTCGTAAGTACGGATGACGTCGCGGTTGTGCGTGACCGAGGCGGAGGCGATATCGCCCACGGTGCGGCCCGAGACGGTGAGGCAGCCTTCATGCAGTTTGCCCGCGACCTGCAACTCGTGCAGCACGGCTGGCACGCCGCCCGCGCGATGAAAGCCTTCTCCCAGGTGTTCGCCGGCAGGCACGCAGTTCACCAGCAAGGGCACGTCTTCGCCCAGCCGCTGCCAGTCGTCCAGCGTCAGGTCCACGCCCGCGTGGCGCGCGATGGCGATCAGGTGCGGAGGACAGTTGCTGGACGCGCCCAGCGCGGAGGCCACCACGATGGCGTTCTCGAAAGCCTCGCGGGTCAGGATCTGTGATGGACGCATGTCGTCGCGCACTATATCGCAAATACGCATGCCCGTGGCATAGGCCATCTGGCCGCGCTCCCGGTAGGGGGCGGGGATGCTGGCACAGCCCGGCAACGACATGCCCAGCGCCTCCGCAAGCGAGTTCATCGACAGCGCCGTGCCCATGGTGTTGCAGTGTCCGACGGACGGCGAAGACGCCGTCGCCAGCGTCATGAAGCCTTCGTAGTCGATCTTGCCGGCGGCCATCAGGTTGCGCGCATGCCAGATGACGGTACCCGAGCCGACGCGCTGGCCGTCGTGCCAGCCATCAAGCATGGGGCCGCCCGACAGCACAATGGCCGGAATGTCGACGGTGGCGGCCGCCATCAGGCAGGCCGGCGTGGTCTTGTCGCAGCCAGTGGTCAGCACCACACCATCAAGCGGGTAACCATGCAGGATCTCGACCAGGCCCAGATAGGCCAGGTTCCGGTCCAGCGCGGCAGTGGGACGCCGGCCTTGTTCCGCCAGGGGATGCACGGGGAATTCCATGGGAATGCCCCCCGCATCACGTATGCCGGCCTTCACGCGTTCTGCCAGTTGCAAATGATGCCGGTTGCAGGGCGCCAGATCGTTGCCGGTCTGCGCGATCCCGATGATGGGCCGGCCCGATTGCAGCTCGGCGCGCGTAATGCCGGAATTCAGGTAGCGCTCGACATAGATGGCGGTCATGTCGGCGTGAGAGGGGTCGTCAAACCATTGCTGGCTGCGCAGTCTGCGGGGCGTTTGGGACATGGCGGATCGCTACGATGCAACTGGGAAGTGATGATGCCGGGCCCTCGGGCCCGGCGCGGTGCGCGCTTTAACCGCGCGCTTTCTTGATTTCGTCCTGCAATTCCTTGATCAGCTCCGGCCCCAGTTCCTGGGTGTACTTGTCGACTACCGGCTGCACCTTTTCACGCATGCGCGCCACTTCTTCTTCGGACACAACGTTGATCTTCATACCGTGCTCTTTGAGCAGGTCCATGGCCTTCTTGGAATCTGCCCGGCTGTCTTTGCGTTCGAAATCGCGCGAAGCCTCGGCAGCCTGGCGCAGCACCTTCTGCTCGTCGGGCGACAGGGTGTCCCACCACTTCTTGGAAGCCAGCACGACCCAGGGTGTGTAGACGTGACGGGTAATGGTCAGGAAGGGCTGCACTTCATAGAACTTGCTGCTCTGGATTGTCGTGACCGGGTTTTCCTGGCCATCGACCGTGCGGGTCTCCAGCGCCGTGAACAATTCCGAGAACGGCATCGGCACGGCATTGGCGCCCAGCGCGTTGAACACGCCCAACGCCACCTGGTTCTGCATCACGCGCAATTTGATACCGGACATGTCTTCGGCCTTGACGACCGGATGCTTCGAATTGGTGACGTTGCGAAAGCCGTTCTCCCAGTACACCAGGCCTACCAGCCCCTTGGATTCCAGCATTTTCAGCAGGCGCTCACCCAGCGGACCGTCCAGCACGGCATCGGCCTCCTGGTCGCTGTTGAACAGGAACGGCAGGTCGAAAACGCCGAATTCTTTCACCATCGTCGCCAGCGGGGCGGTTGACCCCACCATCATTTCCTGCACGCCGCCGACCAGGGCGTTCTGCATCTGCTCGTCGGGACCCAGGCTGGCCGAACCAAACGTACGCATCTTCATTTTGCCGTCGCTGAGCCGCGCCACTTCCTCGGCCAGGAAGCGGGCAGCACGCCCCTGCACGCTGTCGTCATTGAGGCCATAGCCGAACCGGATCAGGCGCGGCTTGATGTCCTGCGCCGTGGCCACGCCGGCCGCCGTGCAGGACACGGCCACTGCCAGGGCCAAAAGGGTGTGTTTGCAAGTCTTGAACATGATGCTCCTCCAGGTTGCTGAGTGCGCCGGCGGCGGTCGCTGCCGTTTCAATAAAGCCAGCGCGCGGGTACGGTGATCAGCTCCGGGAAGATCACCAAAAGAATTATCAAAATCGCGTAGGCAGCCACATAGCGCCACACGCCCCGGCAGATGGTTTCCATATTGATGCGCGCGACGCCGCAGACGACGTTCAGCACTGTGCCCACCGGCGGCGTCAACAGGCCCACGCAACCGACCATGACGAACATCACGCCGAAGTAGACCGGATCGATGCCGGCCTTGGTGACCACCGGCATCAAGACCGGCGCCAGGATCAGAATCGTAGGCGTCAGGTCCATTACTGTGCCTACCAGAATCAGCAGGATCATCAGGCAGAACATCAGCAGCTTGGGCTGGTCGAGCACCGGCGTCAGCAGGTCGATAAGATCCTGCGGCATGTCGGCCAGTGTGATCATGTAAGACGACACCATGGCCGCCGCCACCAGGAACATGACCACCGCCGTAGTACGGGCAGCGTTGACAAACAGCGGCAGCAGATCGCGCACCCCGATCTCGCGGTAGACGAAGAGGCTGACGACCAGGGCGTATACCGCAGCCACTACCGCAGCCTCGGTGGGCGTGAAGATGCCTCCCCGCAGGCCGCCGATAATGATCACCGGCAGCATCAGTGCCCAGATCGCCTGTCGCAGCGCCGTCAGCCGGACGCTCCACGGCTGCCGCGGTGTGGGTGCGAGGGTGCCCTGGCGGCGAGCCACCCAGGTCCAGACCAATACCAGCGTCAGCCCCATCATCAGGCCGGGCGCAATGCCGGCGAAGAACAATTTGGTGATGGAAACGTTAGTGGCCACTCCGAAGATGATGAAAGATATCGAAGGCGGAATAATGGGCGCCACGATGCCGCCCGCCGCGATCAGCCCCGAGGCCTGCTCGGCGCTATAGCCCTGGTTGCGCAGCATGGGTATCAGCAGGGTGCCCAACGCCGCCGCGTCCGCGACTGCCGAGCCCGAAAGGGCCGCGAGCAGCACGGCCGCGAAAATAGCCACGTAGCCCAGACCGCCCCGGATGTGGCCGACGAACATGCTGGCCAAGTTGACAATGCGGCGCGATATGCCGCCGGCATTCATGATCTCACCTGCCAGCATGAACAGCGGCACAGCCATCAGCGCAAAACTGTTGGCGCCCGAGAGCATGTTCTGCGCCAGAATCTGCGGATCGAAGAAGTTCAGCTGGAACATCAATGCGACTGCGCTGAGCAGCAACGCAAACGCAATGGGCATTCCCAGGGCGATCAACCCCAGCAGCACCGCCAGAAACAAAGTCAGGATCATGATGTGTGCGCGTTAGAGTTCCGGGCGGTGCTCAGACCGGCGTTTCGTCGGCATGGGCGTCGCAAGGCGGACTTCCGCCAAACAAGACACGCACCAGGTCCACGGCCACCATCAAGCCCATGGACACTGCGGCGTACAGCACGGCAACGTCGAAAACCGCTGAAGGCAGTCCTGTCACCGGCAGACGGCCTCCCATGCCTATCACCGTCTGCGCCAACCCGCCATCAGCCATGAGCCACAGCACCCACAAGATGAGTAGCTGGCAAAAGACATGGGCAGCCTTGCGGGCCCTCGGCCCGAAGCGTTGCACGAGCATGGTTACTGCAATGTGCTGGTGTTCCCGCAGCGCCAGCACCGCCCCCAGGAAGATCAACCACACGAATGCCAGCCGGGACAGTTCGTCGGATACGTTGATGCCGGAATTGAACAAGTAGCGCAGCGCCACATTGCCGAACAGCAGCACCACCATGGTCGCCAGGCAGGCCACCATCAGCCACGTCTGGACACGGCTGCAGACATCGGCGGCCCGTGCCAGCCAGGCGGGCGCGCCGTGGGTGTGGCGCTGCTGGGATGCAGGCTGCATATATCTTGTCTCCGGTTGATTTTTTTCAAACAGTGTGCGATGTTAGCGCTAACATATGGCGGCTGTAAACCCCTTCCGGCAGACTACGCACTTTCTTTTTTTACGGATTCCGACATGTCGGCACGCAAGCCCCGCAGCACCCGCGATGGCCGCGTCACCATGCAGCAGGTGGCCCGGCGAGCGGGGGTCAGCGCCATCACGGTGTCGCGCGCATTGCGTGTGCCCGAGAAGGTGGCCCCCGCCCTGCGCGAACGGGTGCTGCGTATCTGCCAGGAATTGGGCTACGTGCCGAACCATGCGGCCAGCGCCCTGGCCTCGTCACGCTCGCGCATCGTGGTTGCACTTATCCCTTCATTGAGCAACGTCGTTTTCCTGGACATCATCACCGGAATCAAAGAAAAGCTCGATGCCCAGGGCTACCACCTGCTCGTAGGGGTCACAGGCTACTCGATGGACGCCGAAGAGGCGCAACTGCGCATCCATCTGCAGCATTCTCCCGATGGCGTCATCCTGACGGGCGTGGACCATACCCCAGCGGTGTGGCAGCTGTTGCGCGCCACCGGCATGCCGGCGGTGCACACCATCGAGACACTTCCCGACGAGTCGGACGACCTGAGCGTGGGGTTTTCACAGTTCGATTCCGGACAGGCCGCCTGCAATCACCTGGTGCAACGGGGCTACCGGCGCATCGGCATCGTGGGCGCGCAGCTCGACCCGCGTTCGCTGCGGCGCTGCGACGGCGCCCGCCATGCCCTGCGCGCGGCCGGCTTGTACGATCCGCAGCTTGAAATCATGACGCCGCAGAAATCGTCCATTGGCCTGGGCGCCGAATTGCTCGACCAAATCGTGGACAGCCATCCCGACTGCGACGGGCTGTTCTTCTGCAATGACGACCTGGCGCAAGGCGCGGTGTTCCAGTGCGCACGGCGCGGAATTGCCGTGCCGGGCCGCATGGGTCTGGTGGGTTTTCACGATTTCGCGGGCACCGCCTGGACCACGCCGCCGCTTTCCACGATAGCCACGCCGCGCTACCAGATCGGCGTTACCGCCGCGACCCTGTTGCTGGAACAACTCGAAGGGCGTCCGCCGGCCCGCCGTCACGTCGACCTGGGCTTCGAGCTGGTGCAGCGCGACACCACCTGATCCGTCGCATTCCCATCTGCGGCCAGCGGGTCTTGCACGAAAGACACCACCCGGGCCGCACCGCGCCGTGTGCCGTTGAACGCCTGCGTTGGCAAGCCCGTACACCGCCTTTCAGCTTGCGTCGTGCCCGACATCCCTGCTGGAAAGCGGGCGCCAGGGCTCGCCGGTAACCCATGTTTACCGGTTGACGCACCGTCAAGCGGTCCGCTTGGCACCCTTGTTTGATGGTAATCAGCTGTCTGGGGATTTCCGTAGCGGCGCTGCCGCCGTTCGCAGTGAAACCACCGACAATGCCGCCACTCAAGCACTAAGTCAGTACGAGGAACCTATGCGTGCAACTTCCGCGGGTACGGCCATTCTCTCTATCGTCTTTGCAATGCTGCTTGCCGGCTGCAGCACCAGTCCCACGGCGCTGTCTGCCCACAAGCCCGACAAGAACCCGCGCGAAGAGCGGTGCTACCAGGAGTTCGCGGCCCTGAAAAAACTGGACCCAGCCGCGTATGAAACGTACCGGCAGCAATTCCAGACCATCAATGATGGATACGGTGTCTATAAAGAGAACCAGCCGCTCGTCGACGGCAGTTCCTCCGAAGTCATGATCACCGAAATCAACAAGGCGCTTTCGCTCGTCTGTGTACGGATCAAGAACGCGGTCTATTCCAACATGATGAACCGCGTGGATGTCTTGAGCACGCTATGAAAAAGCTCGTTGGCGCCGCGCTCTGCGGCGCGATATGCATCATGGGCCGGCCGTCCGTCGCTGCCGATCACGATCAGTCCGCCGCGCTCGACCTGTTGAACCGGCTCATTTCCGAGGAAATCGTGGGCGATAGCGTGACCAGGGTGAGGCTGCAGGTCGTGCCGGGCCCCGATGCGGCCAATCCGGCGCCGCAGTCGCCCAGCCCCGACGCCGCCGATCTCGCGCTCGAACTCGACGAGGTGCGCCGCCACAACGCGCAACTCGAATCGCAATTACAGCAGGCGCGGGACCATGCCGCCACGGCCAACGACCCCGAGGGCCACGCGAAGCAGGTGGCCGCACTTGCCCACCGTCTCGACGACACGCTGGCACGCAACGCTGTGCTGGAAGGTGAACTGGCGGCCCTGAAGGCGGCCAATGGCAACACAGCCCACTCCGTAGCGCCGCCGGAACTCGAACAGGTGCAAGGCCGGCTTGCCGCGCTGACCGCCAGCGAAAGCACGCACCGGCAGAAAGCCGCTGCGCTGTCGACGGAGCTCGACCGAACTCAGGCCGAAAACGCCGCCCTTAAAAAGCGGCTCGCCGACATGCAGGCGCAGGGCACGGCGCCCGCGCCATCCGGCGGCGCCACGGCAGGCTTTGTTGTGGGCAAGGCCCCGTCCCGGGACGTGCGGTCCAGCTACGCGGTGGGAGCCTGGTATGGCGACAGCGCGCCCCAGGAAACCCGGAAGTTCAAGTCCATCGGCCTGGCGTTCGACGTGCGCGCCTTTGCCCAGGGGTTCCAGGACAAGGTCCACCAGCGCATGCAACTCCCCCAGGACACGATCGCCGCCGAACTTGCCCAGATCGACAAGCAGCTCAACGCAGCCATGCTGTCCGAAAACCAGAAGCAAAGCCTCGCCTTGCTGGAAAAGGCAGCAAAAGAAAAAGGCGCCATCAAGACGTCGGAAGGCGCGGTGTATGTCATTCTCGATAAAGGCAAGGCGCCGGTGGTCACGAGCCAGAGCGAGATCGTGTTCGAACTTGACGAGAAGCTGGCCACTGGCGAAGTGCTGAGCAGCGGCGAGCAGGCCAGCGGCCCGGTGCACGAGCTGCCACCGCTGTTCCAGACCATCGTCAAGAAGTTGGGCGTGGGCGGCTCGGCCAGGATGCACATTCCTGCAGAGCAGGCCTACGGCGAAGCGGGCATACCCGGCGTGGTGCCTCCGGGCGCGCTTGCCATCATGACCATCCGCATCCTGGACGTCAAATAAAGACGCGGGGCGGCCCGCTTGCCCCCTTCACGCGTCTGCCGGCGCTGTGCCTACCTGCGGGCCAGCCGGCGCCGAAGGCGGGGGCGTAGTGCCGGTTTTGGAATAATGCCTCCACACCTCGATGGCGCGCAGACGCTGCTTGGCCACGGTCTGGATACGCTCCCGCAGGTCGGGGTCGCGGGCCAGCAAGGCCTCAAAATCGCGCAACGACAACATCAGCAGCTTGCTGTAACCCAACGAGTGCACGTCAGGATTGATCTGCTGGTCGCTCAACAGGGCGAGTTCACCTATGAACTCGCCGCTGCCCAGTTCGACGGACGTGCCGTCGGGCAACTGCACCGAGACGGCCCCCGATGCCACAAAACACATTTCCTGCCCATGCCGGCCGCGCGTCAATACGGGCTGATCCGGCAGGGCCAGCCGCGGGCGCAACAGCCGGCTGATCGCCCGCAGCGAATCCGGGCTCAAGCCCTCGAACAAGGGTACGCGGGTGATCAGTTCGGCAGCCCCGAGTTCCATATCCAGCGGCGGATGCTGGTCGATATGGCGCCAGCGGCTTTTCAGCTGCCCCATCAGGTCGGCGTAGACCTCGCCGCTGATCAGCGACTGGTCCAGCATATCGTGATAGCGGATACGCTCGAGTTCGCGCGCGGTGCGGCCCAGATAGCTCTCTTGCAGCCACAGCGCGTACGACGGGTACTGCAGGTTCAAGGCCTGCAATGCATGTTCGATCAGGTCGAGGCGTCGCTGATGCGCGGTAATGATCTGCTGCGCAGCGGCCTGCCCCAGCAAGGGTCCGATCTGGTCGCGCGCGAAGACGATCAGGCGCTGGGCCACCGAGCGCTTGGTCATCAGGTTGCTGAAGCGCAAGCCCAGTTCGCGAGCCAGCCAGCCCTGGAAACCGAACATGTAGTGCACTCGCAGCGCCAGGCGAAAGGCCTTCGAGTAGCGCACATCCACCTCAACACCCTGGTTGAAGCCCGCCAGGCCGCCCGTGCGTACCGCGTCTTCCAGGCGTTCAGACCGCGCCAGCAGCGATTCGGCCATACGCCAGTCGACGATCTGCGCCTTGAGGATGTCGAAAAAAAGCTCCTGCTCGCGTTGAGCCATGATGGTCAGGCCCACAGCCACGCGCTGCTCGTCGGTCATCTGGCTGATCTGCCCGTCGTGCACGCTGGTCAGGCTGGCGTCGAACACCGCGCGTATCCGCTCGCTGGCCTCGGGGCTGATGTGATCGGTCTTGGCCAGCTCGGTGGTTTTGCCTTGCAGGTCTTCCAGGGCCACTACCAGCGCCTGATTGCGTATCGTGCGCTCGACGGGCGACAGCTGGTTCAGGCCCAGCATGCGTATCAGGGGCCGCAGGGTGATGCCGTTGATGAACAGCGTTGACAGCACGTAGCCCGTGGTGACCACAGCGATGAACTGTCGCTCGGCCTCAGGCACCGCGTCCTGCTCGGTGACCGCCAGTGCCAGCGCGAGCGACACTGCACCGCGCAAGCCGCCCCACAGCATTACCGTTTTATAGGAATTGCTGACCTTCGTGCCCAGGGGGGTGAGCCCCAGCAAGGGCAGTAAGCCGAACACCACGATGGCCCGAGCCACCAGTGTCACCACGAAGACCACCGCCACCATCATCAGGTCTTCCGGGTCGGCCGCGGCCATCAGCTTGGGAATGAGCATCGCGGCAAACAGGAAAATCAGCGAGTTGGCCCAGAATCCGAATTGTCCCCATGAACTCGACAGGTGCTCGAACGTCACGGGGGACATGCGGGTACGTCCCGTCGATCCGACTACGAGGCCGGCAATCACGGTTGCCACCACGCCCGATACGCCCAGATAGTGTTCGGAGATGAAAAAGGACAAGTACGCCAGCGTCAGCGTGAGGGTGATTTCGGCAGTGGGAAAGCCGCGCAGCCAGGCGAACAGGAAGCAGGCGCCTCGACCCATCACGTATCCGGCGATTCCGCCTCCCAGGAAATGGAAGGCAAAGTCGTTGAACACGCCGCCCACGGTCAGGGTGCCCGTGCCGCCCAGTACCCCCAGCAATACGGAATACAGGGCGATCGAGGCGGCATCGTTGAACAGACTTTCGCCTTCGACCAAGGTGGTCAAGCGCTTGGGCGCGCCGACTTCTCGAAAAATGCCCACCACCGCCACGGGGTCGGTGGTGGCGACAATCGCGCCCAGCAGCAGGCACGCGATCAGCCCGTATGAAGACACCGCGCTGACCGCGAAACCGACCACGACGGTACACACCACCACGGCCACAATCGCCATCATCAGAATCGGGCCGATGTCGTCCATCAGGCGACGCACGTTCATGGCCAGCGCGGTCTCGAATAACAGCACCGGCAAAAAGACCATCAGGAAGGTCTCGGACGAAATCTCGAAGTGTTCGATGGTATCGAGCAGGTCGGCCAGCAGCGGCGGCGCCCAGCCGTGCAGGTGCAGCAAGATGCCCAGCGCGCAACCCACGATGGCCAGCAGAACCGAGTAGGGCAGCTTCAACCGACCGGCCAGCGGCGGCATGAAGCACACCAGGGTCAGCAGGCCGGACAAGCCGAATACGATCAAGCCGATATCCATGAGATGGGGCGGTGAAGCGGGTGTGTACGGAACAAGAAGAATAGCGTTTTTTACACTCAGCGCCGGCGGATGTTCCACGTTTCGTTACGCCTCGCCCTTTCCCTCATACCCGATGCCCGCGCTTTTTGGGTAATGTACTGACGTTCCGTAAACGCATGGAGAGTCTTTTGCCGGCCTCGACTTCCAGCGCCGGCCGCGCCGACGCGCCGACGCTATTGGTGCAGATCACCGATACGCACCTGCTGGCCGAACCAGACAGTGTCATGTGCGAGGTCAACACCGACGCCAGCCTGCGCGCGGTGCTGGATCTGGTGCGCGCCAATGGTCATCGCCCCGATCTGCTGCTGGCCACCGGCGACCTGTCTCAGGACGGCTCGCCGGGCGCATACCGCCGCCTGCGTGAAATGCTGGAACAAACCGATTGGCCGGTACGCTGCCTGCCCGGCAACCACGATCATCCCCAGACCCTGCGCCATGCGCTGGGCCTGTGGACCCAGCCTGTCACAGACATAGGCGCATGGCGGATCATTCTGCTGGACTCGACAATAGCGGGTTCCGACGCGGGCCATATCGACGACGCGCAGTTCGATCTGCTCGAGCGCGCCGCGGCCCTGGCGGGCGACCGCCACATTCTGGTGGCCCTGCATCACAACCCCGTTCAGATGGACAGCAAGTGGCACGACACCATGATGGTCGACAACGCCGCAGAGCTGTTTCAGCAGTTGTCCGGCCTGCCGCGTACGCGCGTGCTGCTGTGGGGGCACGTCCATCAGGCGTTTGATCGCCGCCGCCATCATCTGCGCATGCTGGCCGCGCCGTCGACCTGCTTCCAGTTCGCCATACGTGACGGACGACACGTGGTGGATGACGCGGCGCCCGGCTATCGTTGGCTGAAGCTGTATCGAGATGGCTCGCTGGCCACTGGCGTGCGGCGCGTCGACGCCGTAACGTGGCAGCAGCTGCGCGCTGCCTGAACGCCGGCGCCTTACCTGGCATGGCCAGGAGCCGTGCCGTTTGGCGCGGGCAAAAAAACAGGGCACCGATATGCAAGGTGCCCCGCAAGTATCCGTTTCATAGGGGAGGGGAAAGAGGAGAAGCCGAAACGGATACAAGACTGCCAAACCGGAGGCCGGTTACGCGGTCTACATAGGTTTAGGCGCCCCTGCGCGCATTAAGTTTCCGGACAATCGAACTCGGCGGGCGCGAATTTGAATCAATATGTTTCAGCGCCCGCGCACAGTTCACGCCGGTGTCAGCGCACCACGCATTTTCTTCAGCGCCGCCGATTCGACCTGACGGATGCGCTCGGCGGAAACGCCGAATTCTTCGGCCAGCTCTTGCAGCGTTACCCCGCCGTCGTCCTGCAACCAGCGGGCTTCGATGATGCGACGTGAGCGTGCATCAAGCGCTTGCAAAGCGTGGGCCAGCCCGGCGCCCTGCAATTCGTCCTGGTCGCGGCGGTCGAGCACATGGCTCGGTTCCTGGCGCCCTTCGTCGGACAGATATGAAATGGGCGCGTAACCCTCTTCGTCGTCGTCCTGTTTTTCGAGCGACAGGTCACGGCCGGAAAGGCGGACCTCCATCTCGCTGACGTCTTCGCGCCGTACGTTCAACTCTTCGGCGATGCGGTCGACTTGAGCAGGATCGAGCGTCTGCCCATCGGGACGCATGCTGCGAAGATTGAAGAACAGCTTGCGCTGGGCCTTGGTGGTGGCCACTTTCACCATGCGCCAGTTGCGGATGATGAACTCGTGAATTTCAGCCTTGATCCAGTGCACGGCGAATGACACCAGGCGCACACCGCGCTCGGGGTCGAATCGCTTGACGGCCTTCATGAGGCCCACATTGCCCTCTTGGATGAGGTCGGCATGGGGCAGGCCGTAGCCCAGATATTGGCGGGCGACAGAAACCACGAGCCGCAAGTGCGACAGCACCAGTTCGCGGGCGGCGCCCAGGTCGTCGTGGTCGCGCAGGCGGCGGCCGAGTTCGGTTTCGCGTTCGGCCGTCAGCACCGGCAGGCGATTCACGGCCGATATATAAGCTTCGATGGTGCCAAGCGAGCCTGGATTGGCAATGGCCAACGCCAGGGCGTTGCCGGACAGGGCCAACGAGCTGCTGGGTTGTTTCATGTTGGCGGTCTCCAGGTAGGGAACGACGTTATCAGATTGATGTTAGCACTCTGGCGTCTTGAGTGCTAATTCGACTATTGCAGGCGGCAGGAGTTCCCACGACGGACTAAAAGCCGACCCGTCCCCAAATTGATTGCCCCCCAAATACCCTGGGTGGGTCCATTGAGAACTTGGCAGCAAGCCGCAGGCCAGGGTGAGGGAGCCCCGGGGCATCGGCTTCCCAAATCAACGTCAGCCTTGCCCGCCTGCACCCGGATCTCAACCCGGCATAGGCCGCCCCCGTGCTCCCCCATTGGCACGTCACTTGCCGGGAGGGCCATTCCGGGGGCGTACGCCCCGTCTTACGAGGAGGTCGCATGAGTGCATTTGCCAAAGCCACCAACGCCCGGGCGCAGGGCGATGATGTGGTGTTCGAATTGGAGACGGGCGGCGTGGTGCGCCCTTTTGAAATTTCCGGCGATGCCTTGCGCCGTTACTTCGGCGCGGCCGACGGCAGCGGCAGCGAGTTGCTGCGTGCTTTTGACGCCGCCGAAGAAGATATCCGCGCGCTTGCCAAGAAAGCGCAGTGGGTGCCCGCAGATGGCACCATCAAGCTGGGCGCGGGGGATTTCGACGGCAGTTGACGCCCCCCGCCTACCAGCCCGCGCGGCGCAGCGCGTCTTCGGTGGCCTGCCCGTCGGGCCGGACCACCACGCCGCCGCGCGTGTCCATATACACGCGGTATCGCGCGCCATCGAGCATGGGCATATACGCAGCACTGCCGTATTCAACGTCCACAAACGGAAGCCAGTTGGGGAAGACCCGCTTCAGCGTGGCCAGATCGGGCACGGGCCAGTCTTTCAGCGCATGCACGCTGCGGGGCTCGCTGCGTTCGCGCTCAATATCGCTATAACGGCCGGACAGGCGTTCGAAAGCGTACAGCGGAGGCGCACCCGCCAGAAGAGCCGGCAAGCGCCAGCGCACGACCTTGGCGTCTATTTGCCATTGGTCGCCCGCCAGGGGATAGACCCGCGCTGCCCCGCCGGGGGGCGCCTGAGCCGTCAGCAGGAAGCGGCCCGGTGCCTGTTCGTGAATCTGCACTTCTGCGACCGGCGTGTCGGTAGTCAGCCGCAGGAACTGCACCAGCGTCAGGGCCAGCAGTGCCGATACGCCGGCCAGGGCCACCAGCATGACGCCGAAGAGACGCCGCACCGGCCTGAGCCGGAATACGCGCCGGCCGCTGGCATCACGCGGCCCGCCCCGTCCGAACAGCAGTGCCAGGCCCGGCACAAGCACTATCAAGGCCGCCAGGGCCATCCAGACAAAAGGGGCGTAGCCGTTGATCACCAGATAGTCCTCGGGCGTCGGGCGGCGGCCTGGGGCGGCCGCGACGCCCTATCGATATTGGTCGGCGTGAAAGCGCAGGTGGTCTTGCATGAAGGTGGAAATAAAGTAGTAGCCGTGGTCGTAGTCGGCGTGGCGGCGCAGCGTCAGGGGTTGGCCGACGCTCGCGCAGGCTTGCTCGAAGGCTTCCGGGTATAGCTGCTCGGCCAGGAATGTATCGGCCAGGCCCTGGTCGACCAGGATGCCGTGCGGGAACGGCGGACGCTGCACACGCGCCATCAGTTCGCTGGCGTCGTAGGCCTTCCAGGCGCTGGTGTCAGGGCCCAGGTATCCGCCGAACGCCTTCTGACCCCAGGGGCAACGCATCGGCGCGGCAATCGGGGCAAAGGCCGATACCGAGCGGAACTTCTCCGGATGACGAAGCGCGAGAACCAGCGCCCCATGCCCACCCATGGAATGCCCAAAAATGCCCGTACGCTCCGGATCGCCCGGAAGCTGCCGGGTGACGATGCCATACAGCTCGTCGGCCACGTAGCTTTCCATGCGGTAATGGGTACGCCAGGGCTCGGCCGTTGCGTCCAGATAAAACCCCGCGCCGGTGCCGAAGTCCCAGTCCTGGTCTTCACCGGCGACGCCGGCGCCACGCGGACTGGTATCCGGCGCCACCAGCATCAGTCCGTATTCGGCCGCGAGCCGCTGCGCGCCGCCCTTGATCATGAACGTTTCTTCGGTGCAGGTCAGGCCGGCCAGGAAGAACAGGGTCGGGACCGGACCCTGTTCGGCCTGCGCCGGTATGAACACCGAAAACCGCATCGGCAGGCCGATTTGCGCAGAGGCGTGCCGGTAGTAGCGCTGCCAGCCACCAAAACAACGATGCTGAGAAATCAGTTCCAGGTCTGCCATGCTGTTTGCTTCCTTGCTCGCTGGCGCTTAATAAACCACCACGGACCGGATGGATTCCCCGCGCTTCATCAGGTCGAAACCTTCATTGATGCGTTCAAGCGGCAGGGTGTGCGTGATGAGGTCGTCGATGTTGATCTTGCCTTCCATATACCAGTCGACGATCTTGGGCACATCGGTACGACCACGGGCGCCACCGAAAGCCGAGCCTTTCCATTGCCGGCCGGTCACCAGCTGGAAGGGCCGCGTGCTGATCTCGGCGCCGGCCTCGGCCACACCGATGATAATGGACTGGCCCCACCCCTTGTGGCAGCACTCGAGGGCCTGGCGCATCACTTCGGTATTGCCGATGCACTCGAACGAATAATCGGCCCCGCCGTCCGTCAACTGGACGATATGGTCCACCACATTATCGACTTCCTTGGGATTGACGAAGTGCGTCATGCCGAATTGGCGCGCCATGGCTTCGCGCTGCGGATTCAGGTCGACGCCGATGATCTTGTCGGCACCCACCATCCGGGCCGCCTGGATCACGTTCAGGCCGATGCCGCCAAGGCCGAAGACCACCACGTTCGCGCCGGCCTCGACTTTGGCGGTGTACAGCACGGCGCCCACACCGGTGGTCACGCCGCAGCCGATGTAGCAGATCTTGTCGAACGGAGCATCTTCCCGCACCTTGGCGACCGCGATCTCGGGCACCACGATGTGATTGGCGAAGGTGGACGTACCCATATAGTGGAACAAGGGCTCGCCGCCGATGGAGAAGCGCGAGGTCGCGTCGGGCATCAGGCCCTTGCCCTGGGTGGCGCGTATGGCCTGGCAGAGATTTGTCTTGCGCGACAGGCAGAATTTGCACTGGCGGCATTCGGGCGTGTAAAGCGGAATGACGTGGTCGCCCTTTTTGAGGGACGTAACGCCGGCTCCGACGTCCACGACAACCCCTGCGCCCTCGTGCCCCAGAATGGCCGGAAAGATACCTTCGGGATCGGCCCCCGAGAGCGTGTAGTAATCGGTGTGGCAGATGCCGGTCGCTTTTACTTCGATCAACACCTCGCCGGCGCGCGGGCCGTCAAGATCGACTTCTTCAATGGTGAGCGGGGCTCCGGCCTTCCAGGCGACGGCGGCTTTGGTTTTCATGGGGGCTCCTCAGTACGGAATTTGCTGCAGCTATGGCAATTTAACGCCCGATGTTAACCTGCTGGAGCGCGTCGGCCCATGGTGGCGCGCCCATGGTGTCCCCAGCGACGCTTGACCCTCGACGGCTATGGCACTATTTATATATAGTTGATCGCCCTTAACGTTCTTTCGGCCGCGCACGCCCCCTAATCCTATGGCCCGTCTGCCCCGTTTGTACGCCCCCGGGCTGCCCCAGCTGGTGCAGGCCAACTTCGTTCAGCCGTTGGCCGCCCCGTCGCAGCCGACGCCGCAAGACGTACTGAACCAGCTTGCGTCCTGGCTGGGCGATTCCGCGCAGCGGCATCGCGTGGCGGTGCACGGCTGGGTGCTGGCCAACGACCGCATACTCTTGATGGCCACCCCGGCAGACGAAGAAGGCCTGCCGCGCCTGATGCAGACGCTGGGACGCAACCTGGCTGCGCGTCTGCGCGGTGGGCGGGTGTTTGCAGGACGCTATCGGTCGGCCCTGCTCGAACCGGGTGTGTGGGTGCTGCCGGCGCTGGTCTGGCTGGAGACTTACCCCGTGCGCAGCGGCATTGCGCACGATCCGGATTCCTGGCCCTGGTCCTCGGCCGGCAGCCATACCGGCCATACGGCTGCCGCCACGCCGCCCACCCCCTGGCAATCCGATCACGCCGACTACTGGGCCTGCGGTAATACGCCTTTCGACCGCCAGGCGAACTACCGCCGCCGCCTGCAGGAAGGGCTCTCGCGTGAGCAGAGCGAACGCATCGACCAGGCAGTGTCCGGCCAGTGGGCACTGGGCGGGCCCGGTTTTATCGCCAGCCTTGCCCATACCGCCAGCCGCCGTGTGGCGCCGGGCCAACGCGGCCGCCCCCGAAAGAAGCCTGCGCAGGCGCCAGCCGCCGATACAGCGGCAGACTACACCGGGCGCTGACGCTGATGCGCTGAGCCCTGAATGGCAGCGTATCCACCGCGGCGCGGACTGGGGCCGCAAGGGCATGGCGTTCGAAATCAAGGCAGCCACGGTGTCACTACGGTGTTGCAGGCCACCCCTGCCATGCCTCGTCGCCCAGCCTAGACATTTACGGTCTCTACAGGGGCCGACCACGCCAAGCAAAGCTGCATCGCCTGGTTTTTTGGGGACGCAACACCATGTTCGGCGACATCATGACCGCAATCTCGGTGCGGGCAGCGACGTCCCAAAAAGCAAGCCGCTGATTTGGTGGTGATTTTAATGCGTCCCTAATTGCTTGCACCAGAACGGTGAATTTGTATATTTAGGGTCGCTCCCCATTTAATACCGTTGCGCACGGGCGCCGCCCGCAGTATCGTCTTGGTCTTGCACTGCAACATTTCGACGCAGACCCCTGCGGAGCGCGCCATGTCCACACATCATCCCGATCATTCCTGTCGCCCGGCGGAAACGCCCATTGATGCCCGCCGCATCGGCTTGCCGGCGTCTCAGGGGCTGTATGACCCCAAGCACGAACACGACGCCTGCGGCGTGGGGTTCGTGGCCCATATCAAAGGGCGCAAGAGCCACGCCATCATCCAACAGGGCCTGAAGATCCTGGAAAACCTGGATCACCGGGGCGCCGTGGGGGCCGACAAGCTCATGGGCGACGGCGCGGGCATCCTCATCCAGATCCCGGACGCCCTGTACCGTGACGAGATGAACCAGCAGGGCGTGGCGCTGCCGGCTCCGGGCGAGTATGGCGTGGCGATGGTCTTCCTGCCCAAGGAAACTGCCTCGCGCCTGGCATGCGAACAAGAGCTGGAACGCGCGGTTAGGGCCGAAGGCCAGATCGTGCTGGGCTGGCGCGATGTGCCCGTAGACGTGGAAATGCCCATGTCGCCCACGGTGCGCTCTGTGGAACCCGTGATACGCCAGCTGTTCATCGGACGCGGCGCGGATGTGATGGTGCCCGACGCGCTCGAGCGCAAGCTTTACGTGATACGCAAGACCGCCAGCCACGCCATCCAGGCCATGCGGCTGGCGCACGGCAAAGAATATTTCGTTCCCTCGGCCTCGGTACGTACCGTGGTGTACAAGGGCCTGCTGCTGGCCGACCAGGTGGGCCGCTACTACCGCGACCTGGCCGACCCGCGCACCGTGTCGGCGCTGGCGCTGGTTCACCAGCGTTTTTCGACCAACACCTTCCCGGCCTGGCCTCTCGCCCACCCGTATCGCATGATCGCGCACAACGGCGAGATCAATACGGTGAAGGGCAACTTCAACTGGCTGCGCGCCCGCGAAGGCATGATGCAGTCGGCCGTGCTGGGCGACGACCTGAAGAAGCTCTACCCCATCGTGTACGAAGGCCAGTCGGATACCGCCACCTTCGACAACTGCCTCGAACTGCTCGTCAATTCCGGCTATTCGCTGGCGCACGCCATGATGATGATGATTCCCGAAGCCTGGGAACAGCATACGCAGATGGACGAAAGCCGCCGTGCGTTCTATGAATATCACGCGGCCATGATGGAGCCCTGGGACGGCCCGGCTGCCGTCGCGTTCACCGACGGCCGCCAGATCGGCGCCACCCTCGACCGCAATGGCTTGCGCCCGGCACGCTACCTGATCACCGACGACGACATGGTGATCATGGCGTCCGAGGCCGGCACGCTGTCGATTCCTGAAAACCGCATCGTCAAGAAATGGCGCCTGCAGCCGGGCAAGATGTTCCTCATCGACCTGGAACAGGGCCGCATCATCGACGACGCCGAGATCAAGCTGCAGCTGGCCAACAGCCGCCCGTATCGCCAATGGATCGAGCGCCTGCAGATCAAGCTCGAATCGCTGCCCGCGCCGCGCCAGTCCACGCCGCCCACCCAATCGGCGGTCTCGCTGCTCGATCGCCAGCAGGCATTCGGCTGGACACAGGAAGACTACAAGTTCATTCTGGAACCGATGGCCACCACCGGCGAAGAAGTGGTGGGATCGATGGGCAACGACGCGCCGCTGGCCGTCCTGTCGAACCGCGCCAAGCCGTTCTACAACTACTTCCGACAGCTTTTCGCCCAGGTCACCAATCCGCCCATCGATCCCATCCGCGAGCAGATGGTGATGTCGCTGGTGTCTTTCATCGGCCCCAAGCCGAACCTGCTGGACATCAACAACGTCAATCCGCCGCTGCGGCTCGAAGTGGCTCAGCCCGTGCTCGATTTCGCCGCCATGGCGCAGATCCGCGATATCGAACAGGTGACCGGCAAGAAATTCCGCAGCTATGAGCTCGACATCACCTACCCGGCCGCATGGGGCTCGGAAGGCATCGAGGCGCGCGTGGCCGCGCTGTGCGCCCGCGCCGTAGACGCAGTGCAAAGCGGCTACAACATCCTGATCGTATCCGACCGCCTGGTCGATGCCGAGCGCGTCGCCATTCCCGCGCTGCTGGCCACGTCGGCCGTGCACCAGCACCTGATACGCGCCGGCCTGCGCACCGCCACGGGCCTGGTGGTTGAAACCGGCTCCGCGCGCGAGGTGCATCATTTTGCGCTGCTGGGCGGCTACGGCGCCGAAGCCATCCACCCGTACCTGGCGCTGGAATCGCTGGCGCGCATGGCCGACCCCGACAAGGCCATCAAGAACTTCATCAAGGCCATCGGCAAGGGCCTGAACAAGGTCATGTCCAAGATGGGCATCTCGACCTACATGTCGTATACCGGCGCGCAGATCTTCGAAGCCGTGGGCCTGCAGCGCGCACTGGTCGACAAATACTTCACGGGCACCGCGTCGAACATCGAAGGGATCGGCATTTTCCAGGTGGCCGAAGAAGCGCTGCGCCTGCACCGCGCCGCGTTCAGCACCGATCCGATACTGGCCAATGACCTGGACGCCGGCGGCGAGTATGCGTTCCGGGTCCGCGGCGAAGAGCATATGTGGACTCCCGATTCCATTGCCAAGCTGCAGCACGCCTCGCGCGCCAACAACTATCGTACGTACAAGGAATACGCTCAGATCATCAACGATCAGAGCCGCCGCCACATGACCTTGCGCGGCATGTTCCAGTTCCGTTTCGACCCGGCTCGCGCCATTCCGCTGGATGAAGTCGAACCGGCCAAAGAAATCGTCAAGCGCTTCGCCACGGGCGCGATGTCGCTGGGCTCGATCTCCACCGAGGCCCATACGGTGCTGGCGGTCGCCATGAATCGCATCGGCGGCAAGTCGAACACTGGCGAAGGCGGCGAAGACGAGCTTCGTTACCGCGCCGAAATGCGCGAAGGCAAAAGCACCATCAAAGATGGCGATACGCTGGCATCGTTGCTGGGTAGCGACCGGATTGAATCCGACGTGCCCTTGAAGGCCGGCGATTCGCTGCGCTCGCGCATCAAGCAAGTCGCGTCGGGGCGCTTTGGCGTCACGGCCGAATACCTGGCCAGCGCCGATCAGATCCAGATCAAGATGGCGCAGGGCGCCAAGCCGGGCGAAGGCGGCCAGCTGCCGGGCCACAAGGTGTCGGAATACATTGCCAAACTCCGTTATTCCGTGCCGGGCGTAGGGCTGATTTCCCCCCCGCCGCACCACGACATCTATTCCATTGAAGACCTGGCGCAGCTCATCCACGACCTGAAGAACGTCAACAGCAAGGCGTCGATCTCGGTGAAGCTGGTGTCGGAAGTCGGCGTGGGCACCGTCGCGGCCGGCGTGGCCAAGGCCAAGGCCGACCACGTCGTGATTGCCGGCCACGACGGCGGCACGGGCGCTTCGCCCGTGTCTTCGATCAAGCATGTGGGCACCCCCTGGGAACTCGGCCTGGCCGAAACCCAGCAGACCCTGGTGCTGAATCGCCTGCGCAGCCGTATCCGCGTACAGGCCGACGGCCAGATGAAGACCGGCCGCGACGTGGTCATCGGCGCACTGCTGGGTGCCGACGAATTCGGCTTTGCCACCGCGCCGCTGGTCGTAGAAGGTTGCATCATGATGCGCAAGTGCCACCTCAACACCTGCCCGGTGGGCGTGGCCACCCAAGACCCGGTATTGCGCCGCAAGTTCCAGGGCAAACCCGAGCACGTCGTCAACTTCTTCTTCTTCATTGCCGAAGAAGTGCGTGAAATCATGGCGCAGCTCGGCATACGCAAATTCGACGACCTGATCGGCCGCGCCGATCTGCTCGACATGCGCAGCGGCATCGATCACTGGAAAGCGCACGGCCTGGACTTTTCCCGCGTGTTCTACCAGCCGCAGCTCGACACCGAAAAGCGCCAGACCGAAGCGCAGGACCACGGCCTGGCCGCGGCGCTGGATCACCTGCTCATCGAGCGCAGCAAGCCCGCGCTTGAGCGTGGCGAAAAAGTGTCGTTCATCACGCCGGTCCGCAACCGCAACCGTACCGTGGGCGCCATGCTGTCGGGCGCGCTGGCCGCGCGCTACGGCCATGAAGGCCTGCCCGACGACACGATCCACATTCAGTGCAACGGTACGGCCGGGCAAAGCTTCGGCGCCTTCCTGGCGCACGGCATCACGCTCGACCTGGTCGGGGAAGGCAACGACTACGTCGGCAAGGGTCTGTCGGGTGGCCGCATCATCGTGCGTTCGCCCAACGACTTCCGCGGCTTCGGCCCCGACCACATCATTGTCGGCAACACCGTGCTGTACGGTGCGCTGGCCGGCGAGGCGTTCTTCAACGGCGTGGCCGGCGAACGATTCGCCGTGCGTAATTCGGGCGCCGCTGCGGTCGTCGAAGGCACCGGTGACCACGGTTGCGAATACATGACTGGCGGCACGGTCGTCGTGCTGGGCTCTACCGGCCGCAATTTCGCGGCGGGCATGTCGGGCGGCGTGGCCTACGTATGGGACCCCGACCGCAGCTTCAAGCAACGTTGCAACATGGCCATGGTCGAACTCGAGACAATCGCCCCGCACGCCGAACAACTGTCGCAGAACAACCGCGAACACTGGCACAGCGTGCAGCGAGGCAGCGAACGCGATACCGATGAATCCATTTTGCGCCGGCTCATCGAAGACCACTTCCGCTACACCGGCAGTTTCCGCGCCCGAGAAATCCTGGGCGACTGGGAAGCGTCGCGCGGCAAATTCATCAAGGTCATGCCGACGGACTACCGCCGGGCATTGGGCGAAATGTGGCGTGCAGCCAATCCGGAACAACTGGCTGCCTAAGGATCAACCATGGGAAAAATCACTGGCTTTATGGAATTCCAGCGGCTGCAGGAAGCCGCTGAAGCGCCGCAAAAACGCTTGAAGAACTGGCGCGAATTCGTGCTGCACCTGACGGACGAGCAGTCCAAGCAACAGGCCGCGCGCTGCATGGATTGCGGCATACCGTTCTGCAACAACGGCTGCCCGGTCAACAACATCATCCCCGACTGGAACGACCTGGTGTACCGCCAGGAATGGCGGCGTGCCCTCGACGTGCTGCACTCCACCAACAACTTCCCGGAATTCACCGGCCGCATCTGTCCGGCGCCCTGCGAAGCCGCCTGTACCCTGAACATCAACAGCGACGCGGTGGGCATCAAGTCCATCGAGCACGCCATCATCGACAAGGGATGGGCGGAAGGCTGGGTGGCGCCGCAGGTGCCCGCCCGCAAGTCCGGCAAGAAGGTCGCCGTGGTCGGGTCCGGCCCGGCCGGCCTGGCATGCGCGCAACAACTGGCACGCGCCGGCCATTCCGTCACAGTGTTCGACAAGAGTGATCGCATCGGCGGCCTGCTGCGCTATGGCATTCCCGACTTCAAGCTCGAAAAATTCCAGATCGACCGCCGCATCGCCCAGATGGAAGCCGAAGGCGTCGAGTTCTCGCCGTCTACATACATCGGCGACCCCGCCGATCCGGTCGCCGACGGCCTGACCGTACGCACTCCCGAAGCGCTGATGGCCGAGTTCGATGCGGTGGTCATGAGCGGCGGAGCGGAGACCCCGCGCGACCTGCCGGTACCCGGCCGCGAGCTCGAAGGCGTGTATTTCGCCATGGACTTCCTGCGCCAGCAGAACAAGGCCGTGGCAGGCGACCGACTGACCGGCCAGACCCTGGCCAAGGGCAAGCACGTGGTCGTGATCGGTGGCGGCGACACCGGGTCCGACTGCGTGGGCACCAGCAACCGTCAGGGGGCCGCGTCGGTGACGCAGTTCGAGCTGATGCCGCAGCCGCCTGAATCCGAAGACAAACCCCTCGTGTGGCCGTACTGGCCCTTGAAGATGCGCACCTCCTCGTCGCATGAAGAAGGGTGCGAGCGCGACTGGGCCGTCACCACCAAGCTGCTGAAGGGCAGCAACGGCAAGGTCGAGAAGCTGGTGGGCGCGCGGGTTGAATGGTTCAAGGACGAAGCCACCGGCCAGATGAAAATGCGCGAAGTCGAAGGGTCGGAATTCGAGATCAAGGCCGACCTCGTGCTGCTGGCCATGGGCTTTGTATCGCCGGTGCAGAATGTGCTGGACGCGTTCGGCGTTGACCGCGATGCGCGCGGCAATGTCCGCGCCAATACCGACGATTACCGTACCAGTATCGAGAAGGTGTTTGCCGCCGGCGATATGCGGCGCGGCCAGTCGCTGGTGGTGTGGGCGATCCGTGAAGGGCGGCAATGTGCACGCGCCGTCGACGAGTTCCTCATGGGCGCCAGCGAACTGCCTCGCTGAGGCTCCGCGCGCCGGCCAGGGCCGGGCATGCGGGAAACCTCCCCCGCATGCCCCGCCAGACATCAGGCACGCTATCGCCGCGTCGACAGACTGCGGCGCCTTCCGTAGCCCGCGTGCTGCCCCGACCATGGTCGCAACCAGCGGGCTCGCAGGGGTGGGGGGTGATCCGAGTAGAGGCCGGGCGCAGGGCACCCCGCCGCGGGCGACACCCTGGCAACGTCTGGCAGTTTCTGTAGTTTGTTGCAGCAATTCAGCCTACGCATGACGTGGATCAAGTCAGCCGCCGCGCCGGCCTGAGAACCTCTCGCTGCCGACCCTTCGGCTGATTACGGAGAGTTTCATGTCATTACGTACCCCTCTGGCCGCGGTGCTGTGCGCTGCCGGCCTGGCCAGCGCCCCCGTCCACGCCCATGAAGCGGGCGACTGGTTGTTCAAAGTGGGCGCCACACAAGTCCACCCCAAGTCGGGAAATGGCAAGGTGCTGGACGGCACCGTTGGGCTTGATGTGGGCAACAACGTCCGCCCCAGTTTCACCATCACCTACATGGCAACCCGCCACATCGGCGTGGAACTGCTCGGCGCCTGGCCCTTCCAGCACGACATACGCGGCAGCGGCGGCCTGGGCAAAATCGGGTCTACCAAGCACCTGCCGCCCACGCTGAGCGTGCAGTGGCATTTCCTTCCCGACAGCACCGTGCAGCCGTATGTCGGAGTAGGCGTGAACTACACGCACTTCTTCGATACCCAGACCCACGGCGCATTGTCCGGCTCCGACTTGAAACTGGGTGATTCCTGGGGCCTGGCAGGGCAAGTAGGCGTAGATGTGAAACTGAATGAGCGCTGGTTCGTCAATGCCGACCTGCGCTACATCGACATTTCATCGAAGGTGAAACTGGACGGCCAGCGTATCGGGACCGCGCGCATCGATCCATGGGTTGCCACCGTGGGAATCGGCTACCGGTTCTAGGATTGCGGCCAGGGCCCGCAGCAGACACCGTGCGATCGCAGCCCGCCGCAGCGCCCAGAAGGCATCGGGTCCCAGGGGACGCCCCCCCGCGATGCCTTACGGCAGGGCGGCCCTCACGATCCGGCTGCCCCGAATCCGACTCCCGGGAAAATCCGGCGTCTCGCGCCGGCCTCCACCCGGATGGCGTCACCGTTAGCGCCCGCCGGCCTCCCGCCCGCCGGTAAATTCCATTATTTCTTTCTTGAACCAGGGCAACGCGCCTAGACTGGCGGCATGCCTGCCACCCCCCATTCCCGCCCGCTATCGCCACTGGCGCTGGCATGGCCGGCGATGGCCGCGCTGGCAGTGGCCATGGGAATAGGACGGTTCGCATTCACGCCGCTGTGGCCGCTGATGGCCCACGACGCCGACCTGAGCCTCGCACAAGGCGGCTGGCTGGCTTCGGCCAACTATGCCGGCTACCTGATCGGGGCCGTGACCGCCGTGGCCTTCCCCATCCGGCGCCTGCGCGCCGGCCTGATGACCAGCCTCGTGGCGGCCGGCGTGCTCACCCTGGGCATGGGCCTGTTCGACGGCATGGCTGCCTGGCTGGCGCTACGTCTGGCGGCGGGCTATGCAAGCGCCTGTACCTTTATCTGCGTGGCGGCGTGGCGGCCGGTGCCCCTGGGGCATGCCCTGGAAGGCCGCATCATGAACTGGACATACGCCGGCGTGGGCCTCGGCATCGCCGCCAGCGGGCTGGCATGCTTGGCGCTGATGCGGCTCGGGGCAGATGCCGACGCAAACTGGGTGGCGCTTGGAATACTGGCGTTGGCCCTCACGGCGTCGATGGGCGTGCCGGTGTGGCGCGCACCGACCCAGGCGCCGCCCCGCGATCCGCCACCGTCCGCCGCGGCCGCCGCGCCTGCCGAGGCCGCCCGGGCCTGGCCGCGCGAGCTGGTGCTGCACTACGGCGTTTTCGGAACGGGATATATCGTGCCAGCCACTTTCTTGCCGGCCATGGCCAAAGCCCAGGTTGCCGATCCGGCGGTCTTCGGCTGGGTATGGCCATGTTTCGGGGGCGCGGCGGCCTTGTCGTGTCTGTTGGCGCCGCGCCTGGCCCGCGGCCGCGACGAGCGTCGCATCTGGCGGGCGGCCCAGCTGTGCATGGCCGCCGGGATGGCGGCCCCGGCGTTCCATGACGGCGTGTGGAGCCTCGCGCTCGCGGCCCTGCTGGTCGGCGGCACTTTCGTGGTCATTACGCAGGCGGGCATGCAGGCGGCGCGGCGCAGCGCCGGCAATGCTTCACGCGCTGCGGCGGCCATGACGTCGGCCTTCGCACTGGGACAGATCATCGGACCCCTGGCCGCCGCGTGGGCCACCCGGATGGGCTACGGTCTTGCCGCCGTACTGGCAGCCGGCGCAGCCATGTTGGCGGTATCAGCGCTGATGCTGCCACAACGGGCATAATGTCCCTCTTACCGCGCCGAGTCGATCTACAGGAGTTTCGCGCATGCGAGTCTTACGTCCGATGCTGGCTGGCCTGCTGGCCGCCACCGCCCTGGCCACCAGCCTGCCCACCTACGCCCAGAATGCCGCCGACTGGCCTTCGAAGCCCATCACGCTGATCGTGCCCTATGCGCCCGGCGGCTTCGCCGACACGCGCGTGCGCCTGCTGGCGCGCAAGCTGTCCGAATCGTTGAAGCAGACGGTGGTCATCGAGAACAAGGCCGGCGCCGGTGGCGTGATCGGCACCAACCTGATCGCCAAGGCCGCGCCGGACGGCTATACCATCGGCACGGGCAATCTGGCTCCCATGGCAGTCAATCCCACCCTGATGCCCGCCATTCCCTACGATGCGGCCCGCGATCTCGCGCCGGTCATCCTCATCGAAAACAGCCCCCTGGTGCTCAGCGTCAACAATTCGCTACCCGTCAAGAACTTGCAGGAGCTGATCGCGCTGGCCAAGCAAGATCCCGGCAAACTCACTTTCGGATCGTCGGGCGTGGGCGGCGCACATCACCTGTCGGGTGAAATGTTCCGCGAACAGGCCGGCATAGACATCGTGCACGTGCCTTACAAGGGCGGCAGCCTGGCGGCCACCGACCTCATGGGCGGCCACATTTCGATGATGTTCGAGATGGGTTACTCGGCGTTGCCGGCCATTCAGGCCAAGAAAGTGCACCCCATCGCCGTGACTTCCGCCAAGCGGCTCGACGTGCTGCCCGACGTTCCGACGCTGGCGGAATCCGGTCTGCCCGGCTTCGAGTCGTACAACTGGCAGGGCATCGTCGCCCCGGCCGGCACGCCGGCGCCCATCATCGCCAGGCTGAATACCGAGTTCAACCGCATCCTGCAGGACCCCGAAGTGCAGAAGGCCATCGCCGACACGGGCAGCCAGGCCGGCGGCGGCACGCCTGAAGAGTTCGCGGCGTTTATCGCCAGCGAAACCGATAAATGGGCGCAGGTCATCAAAGCGGGCAACATCAGCCTGCAGTAGGGCGCGCCTGCCGCCAACCAGGACGCCGGCAAGGTCACGTTACAATGGTTTCACCATTGTGGCCCCTTGCCTTTGCGGCCCCCACTTTCCATTGCCTATGCCCGAACTTACTCCCAACAGTCCGGATCTCGCCCTGTCGCTCGACGGGGTGGCACTCGGCTATGGCGATTTCACGGTATTGCAAGATATCAGCATGGCGGTCAGGCCGGGCCAGGTCGTCGCCGTCATGGGCGGATCGGGTTCGGGCAAGACCACCCTGCTGCGCGCGGCCACCGGCCAGCTGCGGGCGTTGCGTGGCCAGGTGCGGGTGTTTGGCACGGATATCGGCCAGGCCAGCCGCGACGGCGTGCAGGCGCTGCGCAAACGCATGGGCGTTCTGTTTCAGCAGGGCGCCCTGTTCACGGACTTGAATGTGTTCGAGAACGTCGCCTTTCCGCTGCGTGAACACACCCGTCTGGCCGAACCCGATCTCACGGCGCGCGTATTGGACAAGCTTGACGCCGTCGGCCTGCGTGCGGCGGCCCACCTGCGAGTGGCCGAAATCTCGGGTGGCATGGCCCGCCGCGTGGCGCTGGCCCGCGCAGTCGTGCTCGAACCCGAACTCATCCTGTACGACGAGCCTTTTGCCGGCCTCGACCCGATCTCACTGGGCATTACCGCCCGCCTGATCCGCGATTTGGCCGACCGCCTGCAATGCGCTTCGGTTCTTATTACCCACGACGTGCAGGAATCCTTCGCCATCGCCGACCAGGTCTACCTGGTCGGGCGCGGGCGCCTGGTCGCCGCTGGCACGCCCCAGACACTGTCTGACTCGCAGGATCCCTACGTCAGACAGTTCCTGCGCGGCGAACCCGACGGCCCCGTGGCCTTCCAGTATCCGGACACGCCGGCTTTCCAGGCCTGGCTGGCCAAACAAGAGGGGCGCAAACCATGAGCGCGCCGATACAAGCCTTGGGCCGCTGGGTGCGCAATCAGGTTGAGGGCGTGGGGTTCTTCACGCGCTTCCTGGGAGCCTTGCTGGCGCGCAGCGGCGTTGCCGTCTCGCGCCCGCGCCTGGTGTCGCAGCAGGTCCATTTCATCGGCAACTATTCGCTGCTGATCATTATCGTGTCCGGCATGTTCGTGGGCTTTGTCCTGGGGCTGCAGGGCTATTACACCCTGAACCGGTATGGCTCCGAAGAGGCCCTGGGCCTGCTGGTCGCGCTGTCGCTGGTGCGTGAACTGGGTCCCGTGGTCACGGCGCTGCTGTTCGCCGGGCGAGCGGGCACCTCGCTCACCGCCGAGATCGGCCTGATGAAAGCCGGCGAGCAGCTGGCTGCGATGGAGGTCATGGCGGTCGACCCCATGCGCCGGGTCCTGGTTCCGCGGTTCTGGGGCGGCATCATCGCCATGCCGGTGCTGGCGGCGGTGTTCTCCATGGTGGGCATCCTGGGCGGCTGGGTCGTGGGCGTGCTGCTCATCGGCGTGGACGCCGGCGCATTCTGGTCGCAGATGCAGAGCGGCGTCGACGTCTGGAACGACGTGGCCAACGGCGTCCTGAAGAGCCTGGTGTTCGGGGTTACCGTTACTCTGGTGGCGCTGTACGAGGGCTGGCAGGCCCGGCCCACGCCCGAAGGCGTGGCTCGCGCCACCACCCGCACCGTGGTGGTCGGTTCGCTGGCCGTCCTGGGGCTCGACTTCCTTCTTACCGCCCTGATGTTTGGCAATTGATACGGATTCATCATGTCACGCGAAAAAACCGATTTCTGGGTAGGGCTCTTCGTGCTGCTGGGCGCGGCCGCGCTGGTTTTTCTTGCCCTGCGGGCGGGCAACCTGAGCAGCTTCTCGTTTGCCCCTACCTACACGCTTACCGCCAACTTTGACAACATCGGCGGCCTGAAGGCCCGTGCGCCGGTCAAAAGCGCCGGTGTGGTCGTGGGCCGGGTAGGCAAAATCAGCTTCGACGACAAAGTCTTCCAGGCGGTGGTTACCCTGAACCTGGAAGAAGGCTATCAATTTCCCAAAGATTCGTCTGCCTCCATCCTGACTTCCGGCCTGCTCGGCGAGCAGTACGTGGGCTTGTCGGCAGGCAGCGAAGAAGAAAACTTTGCCGACGGCGGCAAGATCCGTTATACCCAAAGCGCTGTCGTGCTTGAACAACTGATCAGCCAGTTCCTCTATGGCAGCGCTGAAAAACAGGGCTCGACGCCGGGGAATTGAGGTTTTTCCGCGCCAGGCCGTAGATAATTGCCCGTTCGCGCCGCATGGCATGCATGGGGCACACTGAGAACCGCCCCGCATTTCGCACGGGGCCCTTTGCGATCATGAACATGTCCAAATCCGCCCGTTTCGCTTCCGCACTGGCCGTCTGCGCCCTGATGGCGGGCTGTGCCGCACCCGGCACGCCCGACCCCCGCGACCCCTGGGAAGGCTTCAACCGCGGCGTGTACAAGTTCAATGACACCGTAGACCGCGCGTTGTTCAAGCCCGTGGCTCAGGCCTATACCTACGTCACGCCGCAACCGGTGCGCAGCTGCATCCACAACATGTTCAGCAACGTGGGCGATCTGTGGGGCGCCACCAACAGCTTTCTGCAGGGCCGCGGCCACGACTTCGTCAATACGCTGGGCCGCTTCCTGTTCAATACCACCATGGGCGTGGGCGGCTGCTTCGACGTGGCCTCGGCCAATGGCGCGCGCAAGATCCCCAACGACTTCGGCACCACACTGGGCGTCTGGGGCTTCGGCCAGGGCCCCTATCTGGTGCTGCCGTTCTTCGGCGCCAGCTCGGTCCGCGACGGCGTGGGCCTGGTGGGCGACTTCCAGGGTGGCCAGTACACCTATACCAGCGTCGGCGCGATTGAAAACGTGCCGGTACGCAATTCGCTGTGGGGCCTGAGAGTGGTCGACACCCGCGCGAACCTGCTCGACACCACCGATATGGTCGACCGCGTTGCGCTAGACCCCTACAGCTTCGTGCGCGACGCCTACCTGCAACGCCGCGCGGCCATGGTGCGCGGCACCGCCACGGGCGAAGCCAACGTGCCCGACTATAGTGTCCCCGATTACAGTGACGACGACGACGCCGCGGCTGCCCCCGCGGCCCCGGCCCAACCGGCCGCACCCGCGCTCAAGCCGTAACCAGGCGCGCCGCCACCAAGGAGTATCCATGCGGTTTTCTGCTTTTTCCCTGCTGCAACGCCTGTTCCTCACTGCGCTGCTCGGCCTGACGGCTGCCGGCGCCGCCAACGCCGCCAACGCCGCCAAGCCCGACCCGCATGGCGCGCCCGACCAGTTCGTGCTGGCCGCGGCCAACGAAGCGCTCGACGCCCTCAAAGCCGATTCCCAGCTGCGTTCGGGCGATCTGGCCCGCGTGAACCAGGCCGTCGACCAATACATCCTGCCGTATGTCGACTTCCGCAAGACGACGCAGCTGGCGGCCGGCCGCTTCTGGCGCCAGGCAACGCCCGAACAGCAAACCGAGCTGGCCGACGCGTTTCGCGGCACGCTGATCCGCACCTACAGCGGCGCGCTCACCAACGTCACCCAGGCCACCACCATCAAGCTGCTGCCCTTCCGTGGCGATCCCAACGCCGACGACGTGGTCGTGCGCAGCCTGATCACCCAGTCCAACGGCCAACCGGTGGGCGTCGATTACCGTCTTGAGAAAGACCCCAAGGAAGGCTGGCGCATCTACGACATGAACGTCGAAGGCATCTGGCTGATCCAGAACTATCGCAACCAGTTTGCCCAGCAGATCAATCAGTCGGGCATCGACGGCCTGATCAAGGCGCTGAACCAGCGCAACCAGTAGTTCCGGCACCGGCCGGGGTCCCCGCCGGGCCCCGGCCGCCATTTATAATGGGCGATTCGCTCTTTACAGGGCCTGCGCCGCTGCCATGTCTGCCGTCAGTCTAGACCACGTATCCAAGATTTACTCGCCACGCTCGCCCGGTTGGAAAAGGCTGCTCGGGCATGCGGCCGGGCCCGGCTTCCAGGCGCTGAACGACGTCAGCCTCACTATCGAGCCGGGCGAGTTCTTCGGCTTGCTTGGCCCGAACGGCGCCGGCAAGACCACCCTGATTTCCATCCTGGCCGGCCTGGCCCGCGCCACCAGCGGGCGCGCCAGCGTGTGTGGCTATGACGTCACCACCGACTACAAGGCCGCCCGCAGGGCCCTGGGCGTCGTGCCGCAAGAGCTGGTCTACGATCCGTTCTTCACCGTGCGCGAGACGCTGCGCATCCAGTCCGGCTATTTTGGCCTGCGCAAGAACGACGACTGGATCGACGAAGTCCTGTTCAACCTGGGGCTGTCTGACAAGGCCAACGCCAATATGCGAGCGCTGTCCGGCGGCATGAAGCGCCGCGTGCTGGTGGCCCAGGCGCTGGTGCATCGGCCGCCCGTGATCGTGCTCGACGAGCCCACGGCCGGCGTCGACGTCGACCTGCGCCGCACTTTGTGGGAATTCATCTCGCGCCTGAACAAGGCCGGCCATACCATCATGCTGACCACGCACTATCTCGAAGAAGCCGAAGCGCTGTGCGGCCGCATCGCCATGCTGAAAGGCGGCCGCATCGTGGCCCTGGACACCACCCAGGCCTTGCTGGCGCGGGTGGGCGGCGTCGATCTCGAAGACGCGTTCGTGCGCATCATGCACCGCGACGAATCTTCCGTGGCCGATCTCGAACCCGAAGAGGTGGTCTCGTGAGCTCGCCGCTGACCCCCTCTGCCCAGCCCTTGGTGCAGCCGCGGCTGGATGCCGGATCCGGCTTTCCCACCCTGCTGCGCAAAGAACTGCTGCGCTTCTGGAAAGTCGCCTTCCAGACCATCGCGGCTCCGGTGGTCACCGCCTTGCTGTACCTGCTGGTGTTCGCTCAGGTGCTCGAGGGGCGCGTCCTGGTGTATGGCACGGTGCCCTATACGTCGTTCCTGATACCCGGGCTGATGATGATGAGCATGCTTCAGAATGCCTTCGCCAACCCGTCGTCGTCGCTGATCCAGAGCCGCATCACCGGCAACCTGGTGTTCGTGCTGCTGCCGCCGCTGTCTCATCGCGAAATCTTTGCAGCCTACCTGCTGGCGGCCATGGCGCGGGGCCTCGCCGTGGGCATCTGTGTCTGGCTGGTTGCCGTGTGCTTCACGCCGCTGCCGTTTGCGCATCTGGGCTGGGTGGTGGTTTTCGCCGTGCTCGCGTGCGGCATCATGGGTACCCTCGGCCTCATCGCGGGCCTGTGGTCCGAAAAATTCGACCAGCTCGCGGTGTTCCAGAATTTCCTCATCATGCCGGCCACCTTTCTTTCCGGCGTTTTCTATTCCATTCACACCTTGCCGCCCTTCTGGCAGGCGGTGTCGCACTGGAACCCCATCTTCTACACTATCGACGGATTCCGATATGGCTTTTTCGCCGTGTCGGACGTATCACCATGGCGCAGCCTGGCCGTCGTGTCGGGCGTCTTCGCCGTGCTGGCGATCACCACGATGCGGCTGCTGGCCAGCGGATACAAACTCAGGAACTGACGTCCATGCAACCTACCCCCGAGCAAGTCCGCCAATACATCGCCGACGGCTTGCCCTGTGAACACCTGGACGTGCAAGGCGACGGTTCGCATTTCGATGCGGTCATCGTCAGCGCCGCATTCGAAGGCAAACGCCTCATCGCGCGTCACCAGATGGTCTACGCCGCCCTGGGCGAACGTATGAAGGCTGAAATCCATGCATTGTCCATGCGCACCCTGACGCCCGACGAATACGCCAAGGCAGGCATTTGATGGACAAACTCCGGATTACCGGTGGCGCACAGCTACGCGGCGAAGTCACCATCTCGGGCGCGAAGAATTCGGCCTTGCCCATTCTTTGCGCGGGGCTGCTCACCGCCGACGCGGTCAGGCTCGCCAATGTGCCCGACCTGAACGACACGTCCACCATGCTGCGGCTGCTGGGCCGCATGGGCGTGCGCGCCGAACGCGGGTCGGACGGCATCGTGACCCTGCAGGCCAGCAATGTCGACAACCTGGAAGCGCCGTATGAACTGGTCAAGACCATGCGCGCCTCCATCCTGGTGCTCGGCCCGCTGCTGGCCCGTTTCGGCCACGCACGCGTCAGCCTGCCGGGTGGCTGCAGCATCGGCCAGCGGCCGGTCGACCAGCACATCAAGGGCATGGCGGCGCTGGGCGCCGACATCAGCATCGAACACGGCTTCGTCGTCGCAAAAGCCCGGCGCCTGAAAGGCGCCCCGATCCGCACCGACATGGTCACGGTCACCGGCACCGAAAACCTGCTGATGGCCGCGGTGCTGGCCGACGGTCAGACCGTCATCGAGAACGCCGCGCGCGAACCCGAAGTGGTCGACCTGGCCGAACTGCTCATCAAGATGGGCGCCCGCATCCAAGGGCATGGCACCGATCGCATCGTCATCGACGGCGTGGCCAGCCTGCACGGCGCAGAACACAGCGTCATCCCCGACCGCATCGAGGCGGGCACGTTCCTGTGCGCCGTGGGCGCAGCCGGCGGCGACATCACCTTGCGCAACGCCGCCCCCGAGACTATGGGCGCGACGCTCGACAAGCTGATCGAAGCCGGCCTCACGATCGAGACCGGCCCCGACTGGATCCGCGGCGCCATGCAGGGCCGCCCGCGGGCCGTAGGCGCGCGCACCCACGAATATCCGGGATTCGCGACCGACATGCAGGCCCAGCTCATGGCGCTCGACACCGTCGCCGACGGAACGGCCGTCATCGTTGAAACCATCTTCGAAAACCGCTACATGCACGTGCAGGAACTGCGGCGCATGGGGGCCGACATCGAAATCGACGGTCATACCGCGGTCGTGCACGGCGTGGCGCGCCTGTCGGGCGCGGCCGTCATGGCCACCGACCTGCGCGCATCCGCCAGCCTGGTCATTGCCGGGCTGGCCGCCGAAGGCCAGACCCAGATCGACCGTATTTACCATCTAGACCGGGGCTACGACAAAATGGAAGTCAAACTGCGCGCCCTCGGCGCCGACATCCAGCGCCTGACCGGCAAGGAAACCGCATGAGCGCCATACCCGCCGCGCCGGTCACCCTGGCTTTGTCCAAGGGCCGCATTTTTGAAGAAACCCTGCCACTGCTGGCCGAGGCCGGCATCCACGTGGCCGAGAAGCCCGAAAATTCGCGCAAGCTCATCCTGCCCACCAGCGACCCGGGCCTGCGGCTGATCATCGTGCGCGCGTCCGACGTTCCCACGTACGTCCAGTATGGCGCGGCCGATCTCGGCATCGCCGGCAAAGACGTGCTGCACGAGCACGCCGCCCAATTCCCCGGTGGCCTGTACCAGCCCATCGACCTCGACATTGCCAAGTGCCGCCTGTGCGTGGCGGTGCGCAACGGCTTCGACTACGAGGCCGCGGTGCATCAAGGCGCCCGCCTGCGCGTGGCCACGAAATATGTACGCGCGGCGCGCGAGCACTTCGCGGCCAAGGGCGTATATGTCGACATCATCAAGCTGTATGGCTCGATGGAACTGGCGCCGCTGGTCGGGCTGGCCGACTGCATTGTCGACCTCGTGTCATCGGGCGGCACCCTGCGCGCCAACGACTTGGTCGCGGTCGAAGACATCATGCCCATTTCGTCGCGGCTGATCGTCAACCAGGCTTCGCTCAAGACGCGCGGAGCCCGCCTGCAGCCCTTGCTCGACGCTTTCCGGCGCGCCACCGAATCCAGGCCGGCCTGACCGGCGCCACGCGGGCGCACGGCGCCCGCTACACTATGTCTTTGCCTGCGGCGGCGTTGCTTGCAATAGTACCGCGGCAGGTCTGTTTTTCCTGTATCCCGTGATGCCATGGCTGCCCTGATCAACCGCCTCGACTCCCGCCAGCCGGATTTTTCCGCTGCGCTGTCCAAACTGCTGGCCTTCGAGGCCACCGAAGACGAGTCCATCGACCGCGCTGCAGCGGGCATTCTGGCCGACGTCCGCCATCGAGGCGATGTCGCCCTTCTGGAATACACACAGCGATTCGACCGCGTCGCCGTCACCGATGCCGCCCAGCTCGAGATTCCGAAATCCGAATGGCATGCCGCGCTGGCCGCGTTGCCGGCTGCCCAGCGCAACGCGCTGGAAACCGCCGCCGACCGGGTGCGCGCCTATCATGAGCACCAACGTAGCGAAACTTGGACCTACACCGACGCCGAAGGCAATCTGCTGGGCCAACAGGTCACGCCGCTCGACCGCGTAGGCCTGTACGTACCGGGCGGCAAGGCCGCTTATCCGTCGTCGGTACTGATGAACGCCATTCCGGCCAAAGTGGCGGGCGTCGGTGAGCTCATCATGGTCACGCCCACTCCCGAAGGCGTGCGCAACCCTATCGTGCTGGCGGCGGCCGCCATCGCCGGCGTCGACCGCGCCTTCGCCATCGGCGGCGCGCAGGCCGTGGGCGCACTGGCGTATGGCACGGCCACCGTTCCCGCCGTAGACAAGATCGTCGGGCCCGGCAATGCCTATGTCGCCGCCGCCAAGCGGCGCGTCTTTGGTACCGTGGGCATCGACATGATTGCGGGCCCCAGTGAAATCCTGGTCATCTGCGACGGCAAGACGCCGGCCGACTGGATCGCCATGGACCTCTTCTCGCAGGCTGAACATGATGAACTGGCGCAGTCCATCCTGCTGTGCCCGGACGCCGCCTTCATCGATGCCGTCGAAGAGGCCATCGCCCGCCTCCTGCCCACCATGCCGCGCGCCGACATACTGCGGGTGAGCCTGGCCAACCGCGGCGCCCTGGTGCTGGTGCGCGACCTCGAAGAAGCCTGCGCCATCGCTAACGACATCGCGCCCGAGCACCTGGAGATCTCCACCGAGAATCCCGAGCACTGGACCGCGCGCATCCGCCATGCAGGCGCCATCTTCATGGGCCGGTTCAGCTCCGAATCGCTGGGCGACTACTGCGCCGGGCCCAATCATGTGCTGCCCACCTCGCGCACAGCCCGCTTCTCGTCCCCGCTGGGCGTCTACGACTTCCAGAAGCGTTCGAGCCTGATTCAAGTGTCGCGCCAGGGCGCGCAGACGCTGGGCCGCATTGCCGCAGAACTGGCGCTGGGCGAGGGCCTGCCCGCGCACGCGGCCAGTGCGCAGTACCGGCTCGACCCCCCGTGAACGCGTGCCGCACGGCCGCGACCCAGGGCTCCGGCGCTCTGGCTGACGACATGCCGCCGCGTCCGCCGGGCCATGCGCTGGCCGAGCGCATCGCCGCCACGGTTCGCGCCGACATCCGCGCACTCGCCGCGTATCCCGTCCCGCCGGTGCCCGATGGCATCAAGCTCGACGCGATGGAATGCCCCTATGGGCTGCCCGACGCCGTGCGCGACGAGATCGCCCAGGCATTGCGCGATACCGCGCTGAACCGGTACCCCGCAGGCGACAACCACGCACTGGCCCACGAGGTGCGCCAGGCTTTCGGCGTGCCGGCCGAGGCTGGGCTGCTGTTCGGCAACGGTTCCGACGAGCTCATCCACCTGATCGTCCAGGCCTGTTGCCAGCCGGGCGATATCGTACTGTCGCCCTGGCCCTCGTTCGTGTATTTCGACATGGCGGCCCGGTTCGACCACGCCCGCTTCGTCGGCGTGCCGCTAACGGCCGAGCTGCAACTCGACTTGCCCGCGATGTTGCAGGCCATCGAGCAGCATCGGCCCAAAGTCATCTTCCTGGCGCTGCCCAACAATCCCACCGGGGGGATGTGGCCCGACGCAGCCGTGCAGACCATCATCGACGCGGCTCCCGGCCTGGTGGTGCTGGACGAGGCCTATCAGGCGTTCGCGACCCACAGCTGGATGTCGTGCCTGCCGCGGCTGCCCCAGGTCGTGGTGCTGCGCACTGTTTCGAAAATCGGCCTGGCCGGATTGCGGTTTGGCTACCTGGCCGGCCACCCCGAATGGATCGCACAGATCGACAAAGTGCGCCCGCCCTACAATCTCAACGTGCTCACCCAGGCCGCGCTGCGCGCCGTGCTGCGCCACAAATCGGTGCTCGACGACCAGGCCGCGCGGCTGCGCGCCGACCGAGCCATCCTGGCGGCCGGTCTCTCTGCTTTGCCCGGCGTCACGGCGTATCCCAGCTTGGGCAACTTCATACTTGCGCGCTTTTCCGGCAAGCCGGGCGGCAACGCCGTGCATCTTGCCCTGAAAACGCGCAAAATAGCGGTCAAGAACTTCTCGGATGCCCACCCGCTGCTGGCCGATTGCCTGCGCATCTCGGTCGGCACGCCAGACGAAAACCGCGCAGTGCTGCACGCCCTGCAAGACATTCTCAGCTTCACTTAGGCTTGCCACTATTTTTATGCGTACCGCCGAAATCACCCGCAATACCAACGAAACGCGCATCCGGGCCGCCGTCAACCTCGACGGCACCGGCAAGCAGACGCTCGACACCGGCGTGCCGTTCCTCGACCACATGCTCGACCAGATCGCGCGGCATGGGCTCATCGATCTCGACATCAAGGCCGATGGCGACCTGCACATCGACGCCCACCACACCGTCGAAGACGTCGGCATCACGCTGGGCATGGCGTTCGCCAAAGCCGTGGGTAACAAGGCCGGGCTGCGCCGCTATGGGCACGCCTATGTCCCGCTCGACGAAGCCCTGTCGCGCGTCGTCATTGACTTCTCGGGTCGTCCGGGGCTCGAATACCACATTCCCTTCACGCGCGCGCGCATCGGCGACTTCGACGTCGATCTCACCCGCGAGTTCTTCCAGGGGTTCGTCAACCACGCGCTGGTGACCCTGCACATCGACAACCTGCGCGGCACCAACGCCCACCACCAGTGCGAAACCGTGTTCAAGGCCTTCGGCCGCGCGTTGCGCATGGCGGTTGAACTCGACCCCCGCATTGGGGGCACGGTGCCGTCCACCAAGGGCGTGCTCTAACACCTGCCCGCGGGCAGCTCTTTCATCCGCCAGGCAAATTCAGTGACTACCATTGCCATCGTCGACTACGGAATGGGCAACTTCCATTCCGTGGCGCGAGCGCTGCGCTACGCCGCGCCCGACGCCGACATCCGCATCTGCAACCGCGCCGCCGACATCGACGCGGCCGACCGCGTCGTGTTTCCTGGCCAGGGCGCCATGGCCGACTGCATGCGCACGCTGAACGAATCGGGGCTGCGCGAAGCCGTCGAGCGCGCCGCGCGCGCCAAACCGCTGCTGGGCGTCTGCGTGGGCGAGCAAATGCTGTTCGACTCCAGCGAAGAAGGCGCGACGCCCTGCCTGGGGCTGTTCCCTGGCACCGTGCGGCGCTTCGCGGGGCCGCAGTTCGCCAGGCCGCAGGCGGCTCCGGGCGACGCTGAACGGCTCAAGGTCCCGCACATGGGCTGGAACCAAGTCCGGCAAACGCGTTCCCATGCAATATGGGCGGGCATCCCCGACCATACGCATTTCTATTTCGTGCACAGTTACTATGCGGTGCCCGCCGACCCTGCACTGACCACCGGCGAGTCCGACTATGGCGTTACATTTACGTGCGCCGTGGCGGCCGACAATATTTTCGCGGTGCAGTTTCACCCCGAGAAAAGCGCCGCGCACGGTTTGCGTCTGTATCGCAATTTTGTAGACTGGCAGCCATAGTCGTCCGCACGAGCTCCGGCCGACCCCTATCAACCGATTTTTCAACGCTCGCTATCCACCATGCTGCTGATCCCCGCCATCGATCTCAAAGACGGGCGCTGCGTACGCCTGCGCCAGGGAGACCTCGACGAGGCAACGGTATTCTCTGAAGACCCCGCCGCCATGGCTGCGCACTGGCTCGACCTCGGCGCCCGCCGCCTGCACCTCGTCGACCTCAATGGCGCAGTGGCCGGAAAGCCCAAGAACGACGCACCCATCAAGGCCATTCTCGACGCCGTCGGCCAGGACATCCCGGTCCAGATCGGGGGCGGCATCCGCGACCTCGACACCATCGAGGCCTATCTCGATGCCGGCATCTCGTATGTGATCATCGGTACGGCCGCCGTCAAGAATCCCGGCTTCCTGCACGATGCCTGCGGCGCCTTCCCCGGCAGCATCATCGTGGGCCTGGACGCGCGCGACGGCAAGATCGCCACCGATGGCTGGAGCAAGCTCACGCGTCACGACGTGCTCGATCTGGCCAAGAAGTTCGAAGATTACGGCTGCGAAGCCATCATCTATACCGACATCAGCCGCGACGGCATGCTGTCCGGGGTGAACGTCGAAGCCACCGTCCGCCTGGCCCAGCACGTTCGCATCCCGGTGTTCGCCTCGGGCGGCATCGCCGGCATGCAGGATATCGAAGCCTTGTGCGCCGTCGAAGAAGAAGGCGTCGAAGGCGCCATTCTGGGGCGCAGCATCTACGAAGGCACGCTCGACTTCCAGCAGGCGCAAGCGCGCGCCGACGAACTCAGTCAATGAACACCAACGCAACTGCGCCGGAGCAGGGCGCCGGCAGCGCGCTCACCCGCCGCATCATCCCTTGTCTGGACGTCACGGCCGGCCGGGTGGTCAAGGGCGTCAATTTCGTCAACCTGGCCGATGCCGGCGACCCGGTCGAGATCGCTCGCCGGTACGACGAGCAGGGGGCCGACGAACTCACGTTCCTCGACATCACCGCGACCAGCGACGGGCGCGATCTCATCCTGCCCATCATCGAGCAAGTGGCGTCGCAAGTGTTCATTCCCCTCACGGTCGGGGGCGGCGTGCGCCAGGTGTCCGACGTGCAGCGCCTGCTCAACGCCGGCGCCGACAAGATCAGCATCAACAGTGCAGCCGTCGCGAATCCCGATCTCGTCCGCGATGCCGCCGACTACCACGGGTCGCAATGCATCGTGGTGGCCATCGACGCGCGCCGCGTGTCGGGCCCCGACGAACCCGCGCGCTGGGAAGTCTTCACCCATGGCGGGCGCAAGGCCACCGGCCTCGACGCCGTGCAGTGGGCCACGCGCATGGCCGCCTACGGCGCCGGCGAGATCCTGCTCACCAGCATGGATCGCGACGGCACCAAGTCGGGCTTCGACCTCGAACTCACCCGCGCGGTGTCCGACGCCGTTCCCGTACCGGTAATCGCCTCGGGCGGGGTAGGCAGCCTGCAACACCTCGCCGACGGTGTCACCACGGGGCGTGCCAGCGCCGTGCTGGCTGCCAGCATCTTCCACTTTGGCCAGCACACCGTGCGTGAGTGCAAAGCCTTCATGGCCGATCAAGGCATCGCCGTCAGACTCGATTAGACTGCAACCATGTATACCGACCCCGCCTGGTTGGCCGACGTCGTCTTCGACGAACAAGGCCTGATTCCCGCCATTGCCCAAGATGCCGACACCGGCCAGATCCTCATGGTGGCCTGGATGAATCGCGAAGCCCTGGTCGAAACCGCCGCCACGGCCCGCGCCGTGTATTGGTCGCGTTCGCGGCAGCGGCTCTGGCGCAAGGGCGAAGAGTCCGGCCACACCCAGACGGTGCACGACCTGCGCCTCGATTGCGACGGCGACGTCATCTTGCTGAAGGTTCACCAGGAAGGCGGCATCGCCTGTCACACCGGGCGCGCCAGCTGTTTCTTTCGCCGGCTGGAAGGCCCGGCGGGCAGTGCGTCGTGGGTCACGGTCGATCCTGTCCTGAAAGACCCGGAACACATCTACAAATGAGCAGCCCCTCGTCCACCGACGTTCTGGCCCGCATCGCCGATACCCTGGCCACCCGCCGTCCCGATCGCGGCGGCGACCCGCAGACCTCGTATTCTGCCAAGCTGCTGGCCAAGGGCCCCGATGCCTTCCTGAAGAAAATCGGCGAAGAAGCCACCGAACTGGTCATGGCCGCCAAAGATGGCGTGCCCGATCGCATCGTCAGCGAAACCGCCGATCTCTGGTTTCACTGCCTCGTCACCCTGACTCACTACAATCTGCGGCCCGAAGACGTGCTGGCAGAATTGGCACGCCGCGAAGGCCTGTCCGGCCTGGAAGAAAAAGCACGGCGCCCCGCATCCTGAGCATGGAACCCTTATGAGCGACAACTGTATCTTCTGCAAAATCGCCCGCGGCGAGATCCCTTCAAAGAAGGTCCACGAAGACGACGAATTCGTCGCGTTCCACGACATCAATCCCGCGGCTCCGGTGCACCTGCTGCTCATCCCGCGTCGCCATGTCGTCTCGCTGCAGGACGTCGGCCCCGACGATGCCGGCTGGTTGGGTAGAATGGTCACACTGGCATCCCGCCTGGCATCCGAACACGGATGCCGTCCGGGCCCGGAAGGGGGCTTCCGCCTGATGGCCAATTCCGGCGTCGACGGTGGCCAGGAAGTCCCTCATCTGCATTTCCATATCATCGGCGGTCAGCGTCCCTGGAAAGGGCGCATGGCTCCCAACGCATAATCACGGAGAACCGTCATCATGGGTAGCTTCAGCATCTGGCATTGGTTGATCGTACTGGTCATCGTTGCCCTCGTATTCGGCACCAAGAAACTGCGCAACATCGGCAGCGACCTCGGCGGCGCGGTCAAGGGCTTCAAAGAGGGCATGAAAGATGCCAACGGCGACAAGCCCGCCGAACAGGTCACTCAGCAGAAAACTGCCGACGACACCATCGACGTCCAGGCCAAAGAGAAAACCAACCCCTGACCGCCTTTGTGTGCTTCTTCCGAAGCAATGCCTCCCGGCATTGCTTCACATCCCTTTTGAGCGAGCAGATGTCGCATGTTTGATGTCAGTTTCACTGAGCTGATGATTATCGGCGTCATCGCGCTGATCGTCATCGGGCCCGAACGGCTGCCCAAGGTCGCGCGCACCGTCGGGCACCTGCTCGGCCGTGCGCAGCGTTACGTCAACGACGTCAAGGGCGACATCCAGCGCGAAATCGAACTCGACGAACTGCGCAAGTTCAAGTCCGAAATGGACGACGCGGCCCACGGCATGCAGAGCTCGCTGCGCGACACTGAGAATTCGCTGCGCAGCGGCTTGAACGAAACCGCCCGCGAAGCCACGCAAGCCGTCTCGGGCGCCGCGACGCCCCCGGCTGCGCCCGACCCCGCGGCGCCCGACATGGCCGCATCCGGTCCGGCCGACGCCCCGGCCGCCGATCCTTCCCCTGACCCCGCGGCCGACAACACCGCCTCTGCCGTTCAACCGAAAACCGGTACCACGCCGTGACCCAGCAAGCCAAGCACGACGAGCTCGACCAGGAACAGCCGCAAGAGACCTTTATTTCGCATCTGGTCGAGCTGCGCACACGCCTCATGAAGGCTGTGGCGGCGGTCATCGGCGTATTCGTGGTGCTGTTCATCTACCCCGGCGCTTCGGTCATCTACGACGTGCTGGCGCAGCCCATGCTGGCCTCGCTTCCCGAAGGCACCCGCATGATCGCCACCGGCGTCATCACGCCCTTCATGGTGCCCGTGAAGGTCACCCTGATGGCCGCCTTCGTGGTGGCCCTTCCGGTGGTGCTGTACCAGGCCTGGGCGTTTGTAGCGCCCGGCCTGTACCGCCACGAAAAACGCCTGGCGCTGCCGCTCATCCTGTCCAGCACCCTGCTGTTCATGCTGGGCATGGCGTTCTGTTATTTCTTCGTGTTTCGCACGGTATTCCACTTCATCGCCACGTTTGCGCCGCAGTCCATCACGCCGGCCCCCGACATCGAGGCCTACCTCAGTTTCGTCATGACCATGTTCATGGCTTTCGGCATTACCTTCGAAGTGCCGGTGGCAGTGGTCCTGCTCGTCAAGACGGGCATCGTCGACCTGCAAAAACTGCGCGCCGCCCGCGGCTACGTGGTGGTGGGTGCCTTCGTCATCGCGGCCATCGTGACACCGCCCGACGTGGTCAGCCAGTTCATGCTGGCCGTGCCGTTGTGCCTGTTGTATGAAGTCGGTCTCATCTGCGCCCGCCTGGTCACCCCCAACAGTAAACCCGACGAAGCCGACGACGCCGCGGCCGATCTCACCGAACCGCGTTGAACCCAGCGCCCGACGTTCCCGGGCCTTGTGATCGCGCGCAAACAAACCCCCAATGGGCCACTTGTCCGAGCTTCGGCGGGCTCGGTACATTGTCGGGCATGACACTCGCACAGCGCCTGCGCACCCAGATGCAGTGGCGTGGCATCAGAAGCCAGAACCAGCTGGCGCGCATTTCCGGGGTGCCGCAATCGTCCATCCATCGAATCCTGTCGCGCGATGACGCCTACGCCCCTGCACGCAGCACGCTGCAGCGCCTGGCGTTGGCGCTGCATACCACCGTGCCGTGGCTCGCCGACGGCATTACTTCCCCACCCGCACCAGACTTTACTCAGCCGGCGCCCGTCCACGGCACCCCGTCCGGCATAGATGGCTACAGTGCCGAACTACACGTCTTGATGGATAGACTGCCGCCCGACGCTCGCAAGAAAATCGTGGCCATCGTGCGGCTGATTGCCCAGGCCGCGCCGACGCAGTCGGCGCAGCAAGCGCAACAGGCGGCGCCTGGCGCGCCCCGCAAGCCTTAGCGCGGCCGCACTGGCCGCGTCCCGACCACCACCGTCACGTCGCGGGCCTTGCCGTCCCGCAAGATGCGCAGGCTCGCCTTTTCACCGGGCTGCACACCGGCGATAAAACGCAGCATGGCCACGGTATCGCTCATGGGGGTACCGTTGATCGCCTGCACGATGTCGCCCACCCGCAAACCGGCCTTGCCGGCCGGGCCGTTGCGGATCACGCCGGCGATCACGACGCCATGCGTACTGGCCGGCAAGCCGAACGCGCGCGCCAGTTCGGGGGTGATGTCCTGCGGCTCGACGCCCAGCCAACCGCGGCGTACCGTGCCGGTCTTGATGATGTCATCCATCACCTTGCGCGCCGCGTCGATGGGAATGGCAAAGCCGATGCCCAACGAGCCCCCGGATTCGGAATAAATTGCCGTATTGATGCCCACGAGCCTGCCCTGGGCATCGATCAGCGCGCCGCCCGAATTGCCGGGATTGATTGCCGCGTCGGTCTGGATGAAGTTCTCGTAAGTGTTGATGCCCAGGCCGTTGCGTCCCAGCGCGGAGACAATTCCCTGCGTGGTGGTCTGGCCTACGCCGAAGGGGTTGCCGATGGCCAGCACCACATCGCCCACACGCAGGCTGCGATCGTCGGCCAGGGCCGCCACGGGCAGGGGGCGCATATCGAGTTTCAGCACGGCGAGGTCGGTATCCGGGTCGGCGCCGACCAGCTTGGCGCCGCCGCGACGCCCGTCGGCCAGCGCCACTTCAATGGCGTCGGCGGCCTCGACGACGTGATAGTTCGTCAACACATAGCCTTCGTCACTGACGATCACCCCGGAGCCCAGGCTGGTAGACGCCTCGCGCCGGTTCAGGCTCGGCACCTGCCCGAACAATTGGCGCAGCACGGGGTCGTCGGGCAAAGGAACCAGAGGAACGTTGACATGCTTCGAGGTAAAGACGTTCACCACGGCCGGAGCCGCCTTCTCTACGGCCGCGGCGTACGATGCGGCGGCGTACGATGCGGTGGCGGGCGACGTCGCCGCCGCCGAAGGCGAGGGGAGCTCCAGGGGGCCCGTGGCAGGGGCGGACATGCGCAGCCAATCGGGGCGCAGGGTGGTCACCACGAATAAAATGGCCAGACACACCGTGACGGCCTGAGCGAATATCAGCCAATAGCGACGCATGATCCTGACAAGGTAGGCAATGAAAACGATCGACACCCGCGAACTGGCGGCCTGGCTCGACGCCACGCTGCAAGCGCCGCGATTCAAAGATTACTGTCCCAACGGCCTGCAGGTTGAAGGCAAACCGCGCGTAGGCCACATTATCACCGGCGTGACGGCCTCCGAGGCCTTATTGCGCGCCGCGGTCGAACGCGGCGCCGACGCCGTGCTGGTGCATCATGGCTGGTTCTGGAAAAACGAAGACCCGCGTGTGCGCGGTACGCGCCGCACCCGGCTGGCGCTGGTACTGCAACACGAACTGAACCTGTTCGCCTACCACCTGCCGCTGGACGCCCACCCCCAGTGGGGCAACAACGCGCAACTGGCACGGATGCTGGGCCTGGAACCTGAATGCGACGCCGCGGGGGCACCGCTGACCTGCGGCCCCGACAACCTGATCTGGCTGGGCACGGCGCCCGGCCTGGACGACGTGCAGGCGCTTGCACAGCGGGTGCAGCAGCGCCTGGGCCGTCCGCCGCTGGTTGTGGGGGAACCGGGCCGCGAACTGAAACGCGTCGCATGGTGCACCGGCGCGGCGCAGAGCATGCTGGCCGATGCGGTGGAAGCGGGTGCCGACGCCTACATTACCGGAGAAGCCTCGGAACCCACGGTGCACCTGGCCCGCGAAACCGGCACGGCGTTCATAGGCGCGGGCCACCACGCCACCGAGCGGTACGGCGTACAGGCCCTGGGCGAAGCCATTGCGCGGCAATTCGATATCCGCGTCGAGTTCGTCGACATCGACAACCCCGTCTAGGCCTGCCCCCGCCCGCCGCTTATTTCCGGAGCAGGTCGCGGATCTCGCGCAACACCACCAGGTCTTCCGGCGGGGCGGCGGGGGCGGCCGGCGCGGCTTCTTCTTTGCGGCGCGCCCCATTGATGGTCTTGACGATGATGAACACCACCAGGGCCAGCAAGATGAAATTGATAAGAATGGTGACGAAATTTCCCCAGGCCAATACCGTCGCGCCCGCGGCGGTCAGGTCGGCGTAGGTCATGGGGCCGGTGTAGCCATCGGGCATGGACAGCACAAGGAATTTATTGGAAAAATCGACCGATCCCCCCAGCACGAAGTTCACCACGGGCATGATGAGGTCTTTCACAACCGAGTCGACGATCTTGCTGAAAGCCGCGCCGATGATCACGCCAACGGCGAGGTCCATAGCGTTGCCCTTGACGGCGAAATCGCGAAATTCCTTGAGGAAACCAGATGCTTTGCTCATGAATGCTCCTAACGTCGTTCGCCCCATACTGGGCAGGCGCTATAATACGCGGTTGCTATGTTGTTACATATCTCCGCAAAACGGATGCTGCAAGCCTGATGCTACGGGAGTGCGGGCGCATCAACAAGGATAGGAAGATGAGTCAGGATACGCTGGTGCATGACGACGACGGTGCGGTTGATCCCAACCTCCCGCCGGATCCTTCGCGCCGTTTCTGGGTAACCACCGCCTGTGCGGTGGGCGGTGTCGCTGGTGTGGCAACCGCTGTTCCGTTTGTCAGCACCTTCGCCCCTTCTGAAAAGGCGCGCGCGGCGGGTGCTCCAGTCGAAGTCGAGGTGGCCGATCTGGCTCCCGGTCAGATGCGCACCGTCGAGTGGCGCGGCAAGCCGGTATGGATCCTGCGCCGGTCCGAAGACCAGCTCGCCGGCATCAAGGAACAAGATCCTTACCTGGCCGATCCGAACTCCGATCGCCCCGGATACACCCCCGAATACGCGAAGAACGAATACCGTTCGCGCAAACCCGAGCTGTTCGTCTGCGTGGGCATCTGCACCCACCTGGGCTGCTCGCCGACCGCCGACTTCGCCACCGGCCCCGGCCCCGGCCTGCCGGCCTCGTGGGAAGGCGGTTTCTTCTGCCCTTGCCACGGCTCCACCTTCGACCTTGCCGGCCGCGTGTACAAGAACAAGCCCGCGCCCGACAACCTCGAAGTCCCGCCGTACCAATACCTGAGCGACACCCGCATCATCGTCGGGGTTGACGAAGACAACAAGGCCTGACGCGCATCGCGCATCACCTTTCCCCCGACCTTAGCAAAATACGCTTCGTATAGAAGGAGCCATGATGGCTGGCGAAAAAACCGTCGAGACAACAGGCCTCTTGGGCTGGCTGGACCGGCGCTTCCCGGTGACCTCTACCTGGAAAGCGCACCTGTCCGAGTACTACGCGCCCAAGAATTTCAATTTCTGGTATTTCTTCGGATCCCTGGCACTGCTGGTGCTGGTGATCCAGATCGTTACCGGCATCTTCCTCGTCATGCACTACAAGCCCGACGCCGAACGCGCGTTCCTGTCGGTCGAGTACATCATGCGTGAAGTGCCGTGGGGCTGGCTGGTGCGCTATATGCACTCCACCGGCGCGTCCATGTTCTTCGTGGTGGTCTACCTGCACATGCTGCGGGGGCTGTTCTATGGCTCGTACCGCAAGCCGCGCGAACTGGTCTGGATCTTCGGCGTGGCCATCTTCCTGTGCCTGATGGGCGAAGCGTTCTTCGGCTATCTGCTGCCCTGGGGCCAGATGTCGTACTGGGGCGCCCAGGTCATCGTGAACCTATTCTCGGCCATTCCCTTCATCGGACCCGAGCTCTCCATCTGGATCCGAGGCGACTACGTCGTGTCCGACGCCACGCTCAACCGCTTCTTCGCCTTCCACGTCATCGCCATCCCCCTGGTGCTGATCGGTCTGGTCGCGGCGCACATCGTCGCCCTGCACGAAGTCGGCTCGAACAACCCGGACGGCGTTGAAATCAAGCAAGGCCCGAAAGACAAGCGCGGCAACCCGAAAGACGGCATTCCGTTCCACCCGTTCTACACGGTGCACGACATCGTCGGCGTGGCGGGCTTCCTGATCGTCTTCGCGGCCATCGTGTTCTTCGCCCCCGAAATGGGCGGGTACTTCCTGGAATACAACAACTTCCTGCCGGCCGACCCGCTGAAGACCCCGCCGCACATCGCGCCGGTGTGGTACTTCACGCCGTTCTACTCGATGCTGCGCGCCACCACGGCAGAATTCACGTGGGTCCTGGCCGGAGCCGCCGTGCTGGGCGCCATTGCGCTGCTGCTCAAGAGCAACCTCAAGGGCTTCCCGCGCATTGCCGTGCCTGCCGTGCTGATCATCGTCGCCGTCCTGCTGCGCGTCATCGACGCCAAGTTCTGGGGCGTTGTGGCCATGGGTGGCGCAGTCGTGATCCTGTTCTTCCTGCCCTGGCTCGATCATTCGCCGGTCAAGTCGATCCGCTACCGTCCCACGTGGCACAAGTGGCTCTACGGCATCTTCATTGTCAACTTCCTGGTGCTGGGTTTCCTGGGCACGCAGGCTCCTACCGACGTGTACAACCTCATGTCGCAGATCGGCACGCTGATCTACCTGGGCTTCTTCTTCCTGATGCCCATCTGGAGCCGCCTGGGTACGTTCAAGCCGGTCCCCGACCGCGTAACGTTCCAAGCCCACTGAGCCCACGTACCCATTACGGAATGACCATGATCAAGAAGCTGATTGGTGCCGTTGCATTCACGCTTGCGTGTACGGCCACGTACGCCGCGGAAAGCGGCTTCCCTCTCGAAAAGGCGCCCAACCGTCTGAACGACGTCGCGGCCCTGCAAAACGGCGCGAAGCTGTTCGTCAACCACTGCCTGAACTGTCATAGCGCATCGGCCATGCGCTATAACAAGCTGCAGGACATCGGCCTGACCGACCAGCAAATCAAGGAAAACCTGCTGTTCACCGGCGAGAAGGTCGGCGACCTGATGACCATCGCCATGACGCCGCAAGACGCCAAGCGCTGGTTCGGCACGGTGCCGCCCGACCTTTCCGTCATTGCGCGCGCCAAATCGGTCAACGCCGGCCCCTCGGGCGCCGACTACGTCTACACCTACCTGCGCACGTTCTACCGCGACACCGCCCGCACCACGGGCTGGAACAACCTGGTCTTCCCGAGCGTGGGCATGCCTCACGTGATGTGGCAAGACCAAGGCCCGCGCGAGCTCACCACCGTGGCGATGCACCGCGTGGGCAAAGACGGCGAACAGGCTTGGGAACGCGTCACCACCACCTATGATGCCCAGGGCTATGCCTCGGTCAAGACCGAACCCGTCGCCGGCTATCGCGGCCACGCCTCGGTCGAATCCAAGTTCAAGAGCCTCGACCCCGCCAAGTCTGCTGCCTACGACAACGACGTCGCCGACCTGACGGCGTTCCTGGCCTGGATGGCCGAGCCGAACCAGCAGTTCCGCAAGCAACTGGGCGTCTGGGTGCTGCTGTTCCTGGGCCTGTTCCTGGTTGTGGCCTGGCGCCTGAACGCCTCTTTCTGGAAGCACGTGCGCTGATTTTTACGCCCGGCCTGGTTGCCGCCCTCCGCGGGCGGCAACACCCACCCGATAGGGCGGCACGCCCGTTCCACCCTGGCAATCGGGGCCAGCGTTTGCTAGATTAAGCAGCGCTGGCCTTTCGCTTTTCATACAAGGACTTACCGCCATGATGGTGCTCTATTCCGGAACCACCTGCCCCTTTTCGCAACGCTGCCGCTTTGTGCTGTTCGAAAAAGGCATGGACTTCGAAATCCGTGATATCGACCTGTACAACAAGCCCGAAGACATCTCGGTCATGAACCCGTACGGTCAGGTGCCCATCCTGGTCGAGCGCGACCTGGTGCTGTACGAATCGAACATCATCAACGAGTACATCGACGAGCGTTTCCCGCATCCGCAGCTGATGCCGGCCGACCCCGTCATGCGCGCGCGCACCCGACTGTTCCTCTACAACTTCGAGAAGGAACTGTTCGTGCACGTTTCCACGCTCGAAGACCGCAGCGCCAAGCCGGATGAGAAGAAGCTCGCCACGGCGCGCCAGAACATTCGCGACCGCCTGGCCCAGCTGGCCCCGCTGCTGCTGAAGAACAAGTACATGCTGGGCGACGAATTCTCGATGCTCGACGTGGCGGTCGCTCCGCTGCTGTGGCGCCTGGACCACTACGGTATCGAGCTGCCCAAGAACGCCGCACCGCTGCAGAAGTACGCCGAACGCATTTTCTCGCGCCCGGCTTACATCGAAGCGCTCACGCCGTCCGAAAAAGTCATGCGTCGCTAAGCGGCAAGGGTTGTACACATGGGTGAAACCTCCACCAAACCGTATCTTCTGCGAGCATTGCACGAATGGTGCACCGATAACGGCTACACGCCATATATCACCGTGCAAGTCGACGAGCACACGCTGGTGCCGCTTGCCCATGTGCGCGACGGCCAGATCACGCTCAACGTGGGCACGCTGGCCACCAACAAGCTGGTGCTGGGCAATGAATTCATCGAATTCCAGGCCCGGTTCAGCGGCGTGACCGAAAACGTCTTGGTGCCAGTAGGCTCGGTCAGCGCAATCTACGCGCGCGAAACCGGGGCGGGCATGGGTTTTGAGGTTCAACCCTACGAACCTCCCAGCCGCGAAGAAGGTGCCGATGCCAGCGCCACCGACACCCTCGATGCCGCGGCGCCCGACGCCCCGTCCACGGGCGACGACGAGCCCAAGCGCCCGCACCTGACCATCGTGAAGTAGTCTCGGCGGCGTCCCCCGCTTTTATTTACAATACAGTCCTTTCGCGCGCCGGGTCCGTCCGGCGCCGCATCCGCCGGTGTAGCTCAGTTGGTAGAGCAGCTCACTTGTAATGAGAAGGTCGAGGGTTCGATTCCTTTCACCGGCACCAGATCCCACCCGCATCACCGTCCATAAAAAACCGCCTGGCAAATCTCGCCAGACGGCCCGGCCGCTTCAAGATGCGCGGTTTTATTTCTTTTGCTGCAGGCTTTGCTTCAGCCCGGTCTGTTCTGCGGCAATGCGCGACGCTTTCAACTTTGTGGCGAGAACCTCTTTGAATTCGCTGGGCGAGTTTCCGGTGGGGATGAAGCCCATGGATTCGAACTTTGCGCCCAGGGCCGGATCTTTCAGCACATCCTGCACAGCGGCATTGATCTCTGCCTTCAGCGGTTCGGGCATGCCTTTCGGGCCGACCAGGCCATAGAAAAACGTGCTTTCCAGGCCCGGAATGCTTTCCGACAAAGTCTGCACGTCAGGCAAACCAGGCCACCGCTGGGCGGAACCCACCGCGAGAATGCGTACGCCGTTGCTCTTGATGAATGGAAGGGCCGCGCCCAGCGGCAACACCAGCGCGTCGCTATGGCCTGCCACCACGTCGGTAAGGGCTGGACCGGTTCCGGGGTAGCCGATGATCGCGTTCCTGATGCCGGCAGCGGCTTCGATTCTGAGGCTGTCCAGGTGCATGCCTCCGCCCGACACCACGGCAAAATTCACCTTGCCAGGGTTCTTCTTCGCGTACGCCACGAACTCGTCAAAGGTCTTGACCGGCAGCGACGGGTTCACGACCAGCACCGTTCCGCCGGCAGCAAGCTGGCTGATGTGGTCGAAGTCCTGCACGAGGTCGTAACCCAGGTCGTCGCGTACGGCGGCGTTGCCGACATCTGAGTCCGTCCACACCCCCAACGTGTAGCCGTCGGGCGCCGCCCCCTTTAATTCGCGAATGCCGATTACGCCGGTGCCGCCTGGACGGTTTCTGACGATGACCTGCTGCCCCCACTTGCGCGAGAGCACATCGGCCACGCTGCGCGCCACGATATCGGTGCCTCCACCCGGGGCATACCCCACCACGAACGTGACGGGCCGGTTGGGAAAGTCACTGGCGTGGGCGGCCGGAGAGAACCACAACCACGCAGACCAAATGCCTACTGACAGGCTGGCTAGGAATTTCATTTCGGTTCCCTCCTCAGGGTGGCGGCCCCGCCTGGCGTCCGCATTATGGTCGCGGCTCGGACTGGGTCGTGAAGCGACTATACAAAAGAACAAATTAAATGCAAAGAAAATAATGGTCTTCTATTGAGAACCGCTTTGCCGCTACGACGGCGATGGCGCCGCCTCCTGAGCGCTTCGAGGGCGACACAGTCCGATCCAAGCGCTGCGTCTGATCAGTCCGCCCTTTGCCACCAAGGGAAAAGACAACCGAGCTGCAAACGTCTTCTATGGAAGACGTTCGATATCTATTGCAAACGACGGCTGCGTCCACTACCATCATTCCCAAGGCCTGCTCCAGATCCGTCCCGCGCACTGCAGGGCGGTCGAGCCGGCGTTCCACCCCACGGAGGAAAGATGTCCGAAGTACCCCCCTGCAAGCCAGCAGAGCAAGCCGAACGCGCGCAGGTCGATGTGCTGGTGGTAGGCGCCGGCTTCGGCGGGCTGTACGCGATATACCGAATGCGGGCACTGGGCCTGCGGGTTCAGTGCATCGAAGCCGCCGAAGGCGTGGGCGGCACCTGGTTCTGGAACCGTTACCCCGGTGCACGGTGCGATGTGGAAAGCCTGGATTATTCGTACTCGTTCTCGAACGAACTGCAGCAGGAATGGAGCTGGTCGCACCGCTATGCCGAGCAGCCGGAAATTCTGGCGTACCTGAACCATGTGGCCGACCGATTCGAATTGCGCCCGCATATTCGCTTCGAAACGCGCGTGCTGGGCATGCGATACGACTCGGACCGCAACGTCTGGGTGGTGTCCACCAGCCAGGGGCCCTCGGTCGAGGCCCGATTCTGCATCATGGCCAGCGGCAACCTGTCGGCGCCGCGTATCCCGGATTTCGCCGGCATCGAGGGCTTCAAGGGCGAATGGCACCATTCGGCGAGGTGGCCGAAAGAGGGCGTCGACTTCACCGGCAAACGCGTCGCCCTGATCGGCACGGGCGCCACGGGCGTGCAGATGCTGCCCAAGATTGCCGCCCAGGCCAGTATGGTCACCGTGTTCCAGCGCACCGCCAACTTCAGCGTGCCGGCGCGCAACCATCGCATGCCCGAAGAAGAAGAACGCGCACAGAAGGCAAATTATCCGGCCCTGCGCAAAGCCGCGCGCCGGCAGAATTCCGGCATGTCGCGCGTGCCGATTCCCACCAGGTCAGCGCTGGAACTGCCTGATGAAGACCGGCTGCGCGTCTACGAAGCGCTGTGGCAGAAGGGCGGAAGCGCGCGCATGATGGGGGCCTTTACCGACTTGATGCGCAATGAAGCCGCGAACGAAACGCTTGCCTCCTTCGTGCGCCAGAAAATCGCTTCGATAGTGAAAGACCCCGCCACCCGTGACATCCTCATTCCCCGCGATCATCCGATCGGCTCGCGGCGCTTGTGTGTCGACACGGACTACTACGAGACTTTCAACCGCGACAACGTCAAGCTGGTTGATGCTCGGCGCACGCCCATCGTCGACATCACAGAGCACGGCGTGCGCACGACCGATGCCGAGTATGAAGTCGACGCCATTGCCTTCGCCACGGGTTTCGACGCCATGACCGGCGCGCTCAATGAAGTCTCGATCACGGGGCGTGGCGGCATGCGCCTGCGCGACAAGTGGGCATCCGGCCCTGCAACCTACCTGGGCTTGATGGTGCATGGCTTTCCGAACCTGTTCATCCTGACGGGTCCGGGCAGCCCCTCGGTCAAGGCCAACATGGTGACCGCGATTGAACAGCATATCGAATGGATATCCGACTGCCTGGCCTACCTGGACCAGCACGATATCGCCACGATTGAACCGACCGCCGAGGCCGAAGATATGTGGGTGCGCCATGTAAACGACGTGGCCAACGCCACCTTGTTCCCCAGGGCGACCAACTCCTGGTACGTGGGGGCAAATGTTCCGGGCAAGCCGCGCGTATTCATGCCCTACGTGGCAGGTATGCCTGCGTACATCAAGGTCTGCGAAGACGTGGTGGCCGCCGGCTACCGCGGCTTCGACCTGCGACGCACGCCTTGCATGGCCAGCGGCGACTCTTGAAGGAACGGTCATGAAACGCAAGAGCGTGTTCGTTGCAGGCGGGGCCTCCGGCATAGGCCTGGAAACAGCGCGGTATTTCGTCAGCCGCGGCGACGCCGTGACGATCGTCGATGTCGACGAGTCCCGCTTGAAGCACGCCGCCAGCGCACTGGAGGGTCCGGGCCCGCAGGTGCTGGCCCTGGCCGCCGATGTCCGGGAGCGCGCCAGCATCGACCAGGCGTTCGCCACGGGCGTGGCGCGCCATGGCGACATCGATGTGCTGGTATTTACGGCCGGTGTGCTGCTGCCCGCCACGCTGGCCGAACTGACCGATGACGACTACGACCTGACCTTCGACGTCAACACCAAAGGCTTCTGGCGCTGTGTGCAGGCCGCGCTGCCGCGTTTCTCGTCGAGGGGTGGCTCCATCGTGGCCGTATCCTCATCGTCGGGCCAACGGCCCAAGTCCGGCAACGGCGCTTATGCCGCATCCAAAGTGGCCTTGCAGTTCCTGGCGCGCACGCTGGCCCTGGAAACAGCGCCTCGCAACATACGCGTCAATTGCGTGTGCCCGAGCATGCTCAAGACGCCATTGACCGACAACTTGCTGCAACGCCCCGCGCAGGGGGGGTTCGCGCTGTCGGCCACCACACCGTTGGGCCGGCTTTGCACCGAGGCCGATGTGGCGCACGCCATCGCCTTCTTGTGCGGGGACGAGGCAGCGTTCATCACAGGTACCGCCCTCGCCGTGGATGGCGGGGCAACCGCGGGGGTTCCTTTGCACCCCTGACGGCCCACCGGGGCAGCCCGGCTCTCACGTGCCTTGCCTATATACCCTCATTCGGAAGCATGGCACCCCCAGGAAAGACAGTACGTCGCGACGAGTTATTATTGTTCCCCGAATTCGCTGGGCAGTTTTCTAGGGAAAACAGCTATATTCCGCAGCTGTCCAGCGCTTGTTCCATCGGACCGTCACTGGGAAACATCATCTTGACCACCGCGCAACCGTCCACGCCGAAGCCACAAGCGACCATGCCCGACACGGCCGCGAAAGCCGCCAACGAAAGCCCGCCGGACCGCGTGGTCGGCAAACCCGTCGGGGCCATTATCTCTGGGCTGGCCGTCATGCGCTCCCTGCACCAGGCGCAGCGCCCGCTGCGGGCCAGCGAAGTCGCCCGCGAGACCGGCCTGCACCGCGGCACGGCTTTCAACATTCTGCGCACGCTGCAGCGCGAGGGCATGGTGGCGTACAACGAACGCGACCAGACCTACAGCATCGGGATCATGGTGCTGGAGCTGGCGCACGGCGTGCTGCGAACCAGCGGCCTGCTGGATGTGGTGAGACCCGAGATGTTTTCGCTCGCCGAGCGGGTGGGCGTGACAGTGGCCCTGGCAAAAGTGGAAAAAAGCTACGACCTGGTACTGCTCGACTTCGTCGGCGGCGGGTTCCGCGTTGACAGTTACTTCAGTGTCGGGCGCCGGTCGCCCAGGTTCTCGGGCGCTTCGGGCCTGGTCATGGCTGCCTTCTCGGGCGCGTCGCCCGAGTTCGTGGAAGCCGAGTTCGGCCAGACCGAATGGTTCCGCCGGCCCACCTTCGTAGAATATGTCGAACGCATGCATGCCACGCGTGAACGCGGCTACGCGCTGGACCAAGGCAACCGCCGCAGTGGACTGACCCAGATTGCCGTTCCCATTTTCTCGCAGCAGGGGCCATTGGCCTTGGTGCTGACCGCGGCGAATTTCAGCTACACCATGAACGAGCAGAAAATCGCCGAAGTCGCCGAAGCGATGCTGGCGTTCGCCGACCGCATGTCCCCCGAACTGGGCCGCCTGCGGCTGGCCTAGCGGCACGGCGGTCGCGGGTCTGCGCGGGCAGCAATGCAGTGCCTTGCCCCCGCCGGGCCGTCGGCCAAGCGCTACCAGCGCTCGGCGGGTTCAGGAAGGTCCAGCGCCTGCCGCAACGCCGCGCACATCTGATGGAACTCGGCGTCTACCGCCGGGCTCAAGCGGCGCGCCCGCAAGAACCCGTGGATCATGCCTTTGCCAATACGCAGTTGCACGGGGTTCCCGCAAGCGCGCAGCTTGTCGGCGTAGCGGAGGCCATCGTCGAGCAGGGGGTCATGATCGGCCAGCAACAGGTAGGCGGGGGGAAGCCCCGCATGGCTGGCGGCACGCAGGGGTAGCGCGTAGCCGTCGTCGCGGTCGCACGGCGCCGGCAGGAACGCATCCAGCGCAGCCATCATGGCATCGCGGGTCAGGAAGGCGTCCTGCGTATTATTCAAATAGCTCGGCGTATCGAAGTCGGCATCCAGCGTCGGGTATACCAGCGCCTGCATGCGCAGCGCCGGGCCGTTGCGGTCGCGTGCCAGCAGAGCGCATGCGGCCGCCAGGTTGGCGCCGGCACTGTCGCCGGCCACGGCAATGCGTCCGGGGTCGACGCCCAGCATGTCGGCGTCGCGGGCCGCCCAGCACAACGCGGCGTACGCATCATCGGTGGGAGCGGGATAAGGGTTCTCGGGCGCGCGGCGGTAATGCACGCTCAGCACCTGAGCACCCGTGTTGCAAGCCAGGCTGGCCGTAATGAAGTCATGGCCCTGGGGACTGCCGGCCATGAAACTGCCGCCGTGCAGGTACACAATGGCGGGCAGCGGCGCCTGCGCACGCGGGCGATACACGCGTACCAGCAGCTCGCGCCCCGGCAAGACAATATAGGTGTCGTTGACTTCGAGCGATTCGGGATAAGGCTCGCCGATCAGCGCCGCAGCGCGATCGGCGCGAGCGCGGCGCTGCGCCAGCGTGAGCGCGCCGAGATCCGCCATGTTGCCCAACGCACTGCGCGTACGATCGACGTACGCTTGAATACCCGGGTCGTAAGCCATCGTGGTGCGGCCGCTCGAATCAATTAGAGCGTTCACTATACCAAGGGCATGGCGCGAATGACCACCGATGTTGCATCGCTGGCGTGTTCAGCCCAAGGCCTCCGGCCTCGCTCGTCAGTGCGCAAAAGCCCGCGAAGACTCGCGGGCGGGTTCCAGGCGATGGGCGGACGCCGGGTTACTTGGCGGAGATCCTCGCGTCGCGGATGATCTTCGCGAAGTTGCCAACTTCATCGCGGAAGAATTCGGCGAAAGCGGTCTGGTCACGGAACTCGACACGCGAGCCCGTGCTTTCCAGCTTCTGCACCACACCCGGATCCGCCATCACCTTGCCGATCGCGTCGGAAAGCTTGCGCACCACCGGTTCCGGCGTTCCGGCAGGCGCGAACACCGCAATCCATGAACTCATGACGAAGTCCGGGTGACCCAGTTCAGCCAGGGTCGGCAGTTGCGGGAAGGCCGCGAGCCGCTTGGAACCGGTGACGAACAGGGCTCTGACTTGCCCCGACTTCACGGCCTCGGATACAGAGGGCATCGCAACGAAAGACGCCGGAACCGATCCGCCCATCGTATCGGCGAAGGCCATCGAATCACCACGATAAGGCACCACCTGCATGTCGATATTGAGTGCGCCCTTGAGACGCTCGCCGGCAACGTGCGTGATGGAACCATGTCCCGACACGCCGTAGCTGTAGCGGCCTTTCTCACTGTTCACCAGGCGTATGAATCCGTCGAGATCCTGCGCCGGGGACTTGTTGTTGACGATCATGACCAGGTCGTTCGCGACGATCTGGGCCACGGGCACGAAGTCCGTCAGAGGTTCGTAAGGCAACTGCTGGAAGTTCTGCGGTATGGCCATTGCGCCCGATGTGGCAACCATCAGGGTATAGCCATCGGCCGGCAGGCCCTTCAACGTCTGCGCGGCAAGCACCCCCGAGGCGCCCTGCCGGTTTTCTACGACGAACGGCTGACCCAGCTGCTTCTGCAGTCCTTCGGCCAACATCCGGGCTTGCAGATCGGTGGCGCCACCGGGCGAATAGCCCACCAGCAGCCGCACGGGCCGGTTCGGGTAGTCGGTCTGCGCCGATACCGCAAACGCCATACAAATCCCCCAGAGCCCGAGCAGGCTCTTCTTCACGATGGAATGCATCTGTCTCTCCTAATATAGTTATGGTCAGATCTGAAAAAGCGGCAGGCCGGCGTGGGGCCAGTCAATCTCCACCAGCCGTCCCGCATAAGATTGCGTGACGTAGACCTTGCGCATGCCCTCACCGCCAAAACACAGGTTGGTGATGTGCGTGTCACCCTCGACGGCCTGGAAACTCGCCGTGCCGTCGGCGTTCACGGTCGTGATGCCGCCACGGTCCAGCGTGCCGATGCAGACCGCGCCGTCCGCCTGCACGGCAAGCGAGTCGAAGCGCTGATACACCGGACTCGCATAGACCAGACGGCTGCCGTGGGGCGAAGCGGGCGATGCCACAGGCTCGGCCGCCGGCTTCCCGGGGCCTGCCAGATCCCATGCCCACAAGCGGGCCGTTTCCGTTTCGGCTACGTAGAGCGTTCGCCCGTCAGGCGACAGGCCTATGCCATTCGGCTTATGGATCGGGAAGATTTTTTCTTCCACCCCGGAGCCGTCCATCCGGGCGTAGCAGATGCTTCCCCTATCCCAGTCGCGATGCCGGGTCTTGCCGGGATCGGTAAACCAGATGCCGCCCTCGGCGTCGATCACCAGGTCATTCGGACCGCGAATATTGCGCCCGTCGATCTTGTCGTACAGCACCTCGACCTTGCCCGTCTCGATATTGACCCGTTCGATCCGGCCGGTCTTGTAGTCTTCCGGAGTGCCCGAGGTGACCCATCGCCCGTCTGCGCGCTGACGGAATGAAAAGCCGCCGTTGTTCGCCACGTAACAGTGGCCATCCGGCCCCATCGCCGCGCCATTCGGCCCGCCCCCCAGCTCTGCAACGATGTGCTTGCGTCCATCCGGAAAGATTCGCGTCAGCGTCCTGCGCCGGATTTCCACGACCAGCAGGCTGCCGTCTCCCACCCACACGGGGCCTTCCGGGAACCATAGGTCTTCTGCGACCACTCGCATGATTTCTCCTCGTTCTTGTGAATATGTCTTCACGTGTCAGGTGTCGATAAGGTGACGCCTAGGCGATACGAAGCCCGCGCAGCATACGCGCGCGCCGGGAGGCCTCGGCCAACATGAAACTCCATTCATTGCCACCGGTCAGGAAACGCACGCCCAATGCCAGCATCGACTCCATGACCTCGGGGTTGTTGCCCAGGCCGCCGCAGCCTGCATAACGTCCATGGCGGCGGCAGGCGTCGACGACGTGCCGCAGGCATTCCGAGACGCGCTCATGGCCGAACTGCCCCGGAATACTCATCGCGTCGCAGAGGTCGGACGTTCCAACATGAAGAACATCTATTCCCGGTACGGCGGCTATTTCATCGACACGTTCAATGGCCTGCGGCGACTCCAGCATCACGATGACGGTCGTGGCCGCGTCCAGCGCCTTGCGAGCCACGGGTGCAGCAAAATTGCGATACCCCAGTTGGGGCCAGCCGCTGGACACCGACCGTTCGCCCTCCGGCGCGAACCTGGCGGCGCGCACCACACGACGCGCGTCATCCGCCGATTCCACATGCGGGGCGACGATGCCCATCGCCCCGGCGTCCAGGATGCGATTGATGTAATGGCCATCGAGTGTCGGCACGCGCACCAGCGGCGTCACGCCGATCTGCTGCGCCATCAGGCAGATCTGGGCAGCGGCGGACTCGGGAATCACCGAATGTTCAAGATCCACATTGATGGCGTCGTATCCGGCGGTGTGCGCGGCAATTGCGATGTCCACGCTCTGTACCTGCTTCACGATCATCGACAGGCCCAGCTCGCCCGAGCGCAGGCGATCCATCAATGGATTGGTCAAGACGGGAAGCTCGTCATTCGCTTTGCTCATGGTGTCCTCTGTTCAACTGCCACTATGACATCTTGCCGTGCGATGGGCTCACCGGCGATGAAGCTCAGCAGATTCCTCTGCACATGAGCCGCGACCGGCGCGACGTTGTCGAACACCCCGCCGCCCGCATGCGGGGTCACAACGACTTGGTCCAGCTTCAACAAGGGATTGTCCGCATCCGGCGGCTCGGGGTCGAAAGCATCCAGTCCCGCGCCAAGCAGGTGTCCCCGCTTCAGGGCTTCGACCAGCGCAAGCTCATCGACCAGCTCGCCCCGCGCGGTATTGATCAGTACAGCGCCTTTCTTCATGCGCCTGATCGCGGCGTCGTTGATGAGATGACGCGTACTGTCGTTGAACGGGGCGTGCAGGCTCACAATGTCGCAGGTGGATAACAGTTCCGGCAGGTCGACTCGGCGTACACCCAAAGCCTGCTCGACTTCGGCTGGCGCCGCGTACTCATCCGCATAGACAATGGCGCTGGGGTCGAAGCCCGCGAGTCGGCGCGCCAGTTTTCGCCCGATATTGCCGAAACCCACGAGTCCAATGCGTTTGCCATGGATCTGGAAGCAGGTCTCCCGCATTTCGGATTTCGGCCACTTGCCGGCACGCATCTCGCGATTCACGTAATAAAGGCGTCGGTACACCCCCAGCATCAACGCTATTGCCAGCTCGGCCACCGGCCCGGCATTCGACCCGGCCGTGATGAAGACAGGTATTCCCAGGCGGGCGGCGGCTGGCACATCGATACGATCCACGCCGATTCCCCATTTGTGCACGGCGCGCACGCGCTTGGCGGACTCGAGCATGTCGCCGGTGAGCTGCGCCCAGCCCGGCACCAGGAAGTCCGCGTCGCGGCAGAGCTCGGCCTGATGCGCAGCATCGTAGTTCTCGGCGAACCTGACCTGAAATGGCGGCTTGAAAATCGCCAGGATCGCTCGTTGCACAGCCGGGGCAAGAACATCCATGAAGGTGACGAGGTACGTTCGCGAGTCCGTCATGCCGCACCTGGAAGTTCTATGGCCATCATCAAGCTCGACAGTGACTTTCCATGTGCGTCCTGAGCCAACGAACGGGTCACTCCGCCGCCAAGCGCGCCATGAATCACGAAGTTCAATGCACGCAAGCGCGGCAATTCATAACGGAGCACCGGGCCGGACGTAATGTGTGCAAAAGCGCGCTCGACCACCGCGGTAGTCAACTGTTCGCGAAGCACATCCCACGCGGGACCGTCGAATGCAATGACTGAAATGTTGGAGGTGTTGCCTTTGTCGCCGGCCCGGCCGTGCGCCAGATCGTTTACACAAATCATGAGCGGAACTCCCGAATGGAGACTTGCGGATCAACGCGGCTGCGCGGACACAGTACCGATTGCACGGCCAGCACTTCCTTGACCAGCGGATCGGACCCTCCGGCGCCGCCGGCAGGTCCATTGACATGCAAGGCGCGGGTCTCGAAACCCACGGCCTCTGCCGCCTTACGCTCATCGGTGCGGGCGGCGATGCGCAAGCGCACTTCGTAAGGGTCCGCATCCAGCGCGCGCTTGCCATGCAGGCTGTTTATGCCGATCAGATCGACCCGTACCTCGCTGTATCGATGTCCGGCATCGGAAAGTCGCTGCTGCACGATCTCGGCGGCCATTTCCGCGCGAGCCACGGCATCGATCCCCGCATAGGAGATCTGCCCCTCGCCGATGTACCCATCGGTGTACCCCACGGTCACTTTGTAGGTATCGGTGCGTGGCCGGGCCCTCGCGCCTGTAATGGCCACCCGGTCGGGCTGCACCTGTTGCATTTCGAGTTCAGTGACATCGAGCACGCAATCGGGAGTGATATAGGAGGCCGGGTCATGCAGTTCATAGAGCAGCTGTTCTTTGCAGGTGGCCAGATCGACGCGTCCGCCGGCTTCTTTCAGCTTGCTGATCGAGAAATTGCCATCCGCGTCCATATCGACATACGGGAAGCCCAGGCGTGCCAGGTCGGGCACCGCCTTGCGCCCCGGAGCCGCGAAGCAGCCGCCCGTGACCTGAGCGCAACATTCAAGCAGATGCCCGGCCGCAGTCCCTGCGGCGATCCGGCTCCAGTCGTCATAGCGCCAGCCGTGGTGATGCATTGCTGCAGCCAGGTACAGGGAAGGATCGGCCACCCGCCCCGTGACCACCAGCTGCGCGCCGGTCGCCAGACCCCTGACGATCACGTCTGCTCCCAAGTAGGCGTTCGCGCTCACCAGGCGAGGAAGCAGCTGTTCGAGCGGCTCGCCCGACTCCATCAGGCGCAGTTCCGGATGCTGGCGCAGCAACTCTGTGACGTCGTCGCCCAGTACCGCCGCCGAATGCAGAGGCCCTGCGCCCGCTTGCGCCGCGAAATCGTGCACCAACTCGACGGCGGCCAGGGGATTGGCTGCGCCCATGTTGGTAATGATCTTCACACGGTTCCTGAGCGCCACCGGCAACACCAGCCGCATTCTGTCCAGCAACCTGGGCGTATACCCCAGCTTGGGATTCTTGAGCCTGGATTGGTTCTCCCGGGCAACCGTGCGTTCGGCCAGGCACTCGAACGCAAGGTAGTCCAGCTGACCGCGCTCGGCCAGTTCGACGGCGGGTGCAATTCGATCGTCGGCAAAGCTCGCGCCGGCGCCTATGCGCACCGTCCGCCCTGACGGTTTGCTCATTGCAACCCCTTCAACGCATCGCCCTTGAGCATCAGGCGATAAAGGTACCGGTACTCGCTCGGGTCGAAATCCGCGTTCGCCTGATGCATGACGCTGCGGTTGTCCCAAAGCACAAAATCGCCCGGCTGCCACCGATGCCGATACTCGTAACGCGGCTGCGTCGAATGCTCGTACAGCTGATTGATGAGCGCATAGCCTTCATCGGCCGGCATGCCCTCTATGCCTTCCATGCGGCCGGTGTTCAGGTAAAGCGCGGGGCGGCCGCTGGTGGGATGCACGATGACAAGCGGCTGGCTCGACGACTCGATCTGCGCCAACTGCTCGGGCGTCAGCGCCGCCATCTTCCTGGGGCTGCGGCTGCTTTCGTATACGTGCATGGACCTCAGAGGCCCAATGCGCTCCTTCAGGTCTGCAGGCAGATCGTCGTACGCCGCTCGCACATCCACGAATTGCGTATCGCCGCCCCGTGACGGAAGCTCGATGGCGTGGAGCATCGTGCCGATGGGCGGCTCACGAAAGTTCGAATGGTCGGTGTGGTAGTTCTCGCCTCGCACATGGATTTTTCCGTCGCGTACAGGCAAGTCACGACTCGATATCGTTCCTACCAGGGGATAGTCGGGAAGCGAGAACTTGCTCAGCTGCTGCGGCAGGATTTCACCGAAAATCTGCGCCGCCCGCATGAACCCCTCGGGATCCAGTTTCTGGTGGCGCACGACCAAGACCGCATGCTGGCTCCACAGCGTTCGCAAGGTCTGGACCAATTCGGCCGGCAGGTCGGCGCCCAGGTCAATCCCGCTTATCTCCAACCCCAGTCCGATTCCGGTCAAAGGTCGCGTCTGCAAATCCCTGTCGGTCTGCGTGCTCATCGTGTCTCTCCACAGTTAGAACGGAGCGATTCTGAGCGACCAGGGCATTTGCTACCAATGATTATTTTTTTGTACCCTATCACGTTTCGAAATGGGTTGGCCGGTCGGCGCCACTATGAACCTGCGACACATCGAAGTGTTTTACGCCATCATGCAAGCGGGATCGGTCACGGGAGCGGCCCACCTGCTCAACGTGACCCAGCCTGCCGTCAGCAACGTTCTACGGCATGCCGAACAACAACTGGGCTTGCGGCTCTTCGAACGCATCGCGGGACGCCTGCAGCCTACACCCGAGGCCTATGACCTGTTCCCCGATGTACAGGAAATTTTCGGACGCATCGGCACGCTCAACCGGCTCGTGGAGGAAATGCGAGGCGGCCGGACAGGGCGCCTGGCGATCGCGGCGTCACCCACTCTGGTAAATGCGTACATGGCGAAGGCCATCGCCAAGATTGGGGTCAGAAGCGGGCAGGTGACGATTCAATCGCTGCCCACCGCCATCGCAATCGAACGGGTCGCGCGCCGGGAAGTCGATCTCGGTTTCGTCTACGGCCCCGTCAGCGATCCCGCCGTGACGATGGAACCGCTGGGCGCCTCGGACCTCGTCTGTGCCGTGCACCGCCGGTCGCCGCTCGCCAGACGCAAGGTGCTCGGGCCGCAGCATCTGGTCAATACCCCCATCGTATCCACCGGGCGGTCGACCCGCATTGGCGTTGCCGTGAAAGAGGCATGCGAGCTGCACGGCCTGCCCACGCCCGAGGTCACCATTGAAGTCAATTCATCGCTTGCGGCCTGCCTGATGGCAGCCGAAGACGTAGGCGTGGGCCTGGTGGACATGGCCACCGCGAATCAGTACGCGCTGCCGGACATCGTTTTCAGGCCTTTCCGCCCGCAGGTCGAACTGCAGCTGTGCCTGATTTTTCCGAAGAGCCGCCCCAAATCGCGAGCCACCTTGCGTTTTTCAAGCGCTTTGAGGCAATTGATAGAAACGGGACGAGGGCCGGCCGCGCAGCGCTGAGCCCGCTGCCGGCGAGCGCGACAGCGCCGCGCCGCAGGGCGGTCAGAAAGTCTGCCAGATCATATGCAGGCTGACGACTGTCATCACGATCTTGAAGCCGAGCCTGAACACGGACTCGGGCAGGTTATCGAGCACGCGCGTGCCGACCCAGGTGCCGGCCACGCCACTGGCGATCATGGCGGCGATGAGCGGGGCCCATTGAGCATAGGCGAAGCCCAGCGTGCCGAAGGCGAGAATCTTCATGCCATGCTGGATCACCATGCAGGCGGCGTGCGTAGCCACCAGCGGCTGCTTGACCAGGCCCGTGCGGGCCAGCAGGGCGGCGACCAGCGGCCCGGTCGCGCCGACGATCATGGTGCAGAAGCTGGACACCACCCCGCTCACCACGAAATACGTTTTGCCCCGGCTTTGCGCCGTGGCGCTGGATTTCTTGCGATACACCGACCACAGAATGAACAGCGCCAGCGCCCATTTGGCGACAGCGTCGGGAATGCTGATCACTACCGATGCGCCCAGCGCGATGCCGGCCAGGCTGCCCAGGGCAAACCACAGCAGCACGGGCCGCACAAGGTGGCGCCACTGGATGATGACCCGGCTTGCGTTCGACCCGACTTGTACGACCCCATGCACCGGCAGCACGCTGGTGACCGGCAGGCCGAGGCTCAGCACCGCCAGCATGGCCACGCCCCCACCCAGTCCCATGGCGGCCGTCAGGGCCGATGTGAGAAAACTCGTTGCCACCAGCACGGCGGCAAAGACAGCGGTGATCTCGCTAGGAACGAATGACATGGTTTGCTCGGAAGACCGGTGGCGAGTGTAGCGCGCTTCGCGCGCGCCCACGTGCATCGGCCTCCGGCAAGCGGATCAGCCCGGCGCTTTGCCCATGGGCACGGGGCTGGCAACGGCCGGTGCAGCAGCGCGGCGAGCGAACACCAGAAGGTTGCCCAGCATGACCAGCCCCAACCCGGCCACCGCCGCCAGCGTCCATTGATAACCCTCCACCACGCTCGAAATACTGAGCGCAACGACGGGAAACAACACCGTGCAATATCCCGCTCGCGCCGGTCCCAGACGGCCCACCAGGGTCAGGTATGCGGTGAATCCGACAATCGAGCCGAAGAAGGCCAGGTACAGCAGCGCCCCCACGTAGGCAGGCGACGGATCGAAGCCGAACGGCTGCCCCGTCATGACGCACCCGGCCAGTAGCAGCAACGACCCATACAGCATGCTGTAGGCATTGCCCGTCAGCGGTCCGATGCCTGCGCGCTGTTGGGCGGCGGACAGCATATTGCCTGTGGAAAAGCACAGGGTTCCCAGTAACGCCAGCCCCAGCCCCAGCAGCGTTTCGTGGCTGGCCTGCTGGTTTGCCACCTCGGGCCAGAACAGCAGCAACAGGCCGGCCAGGCCGAACACCCCGCCCACCACCACGCGCGGCGCGATGCGGGTGCCGAACCACAATCGCGCATTGAGCGCGTTCCAGATGGTGGAAGCGGAAAACACCACCGAGACCAGCCCGCTGGATATCCACTGTGTGGCACTGTAGAAACACAGGAAGTTCAGGCAGAACAGGCACAGCCCCTGACCCAGGCAAAGCAGGTGGCCGCGGCGGTCCAGGCGCTGCAGCCGCCCCAGCAGGATCAACCCCGCCAGCATGACGACCGAGGCCAGCCCAAAGCGATAGAAGATCGACACCGCGATGGCGACCTCGCCCAGCTGCAGCTTGATGGCGATCCAGGTGCTACCCCAGATCAGTACGGTGAGCAGGTAGAGAAACAGGTTCACGATTGCAGTCGCAGCGGAAATGGCGCGGTCACACACCCAGGCATGGGTACCGCAAAACCGCAGTCTAGGGTGGACGGCCGCCGCGCGATTGCCGGTTCTTGCGCTTTTTTTGGCGGCCTGGCCACCCATCGCGCGCACGCTCGCGGCGGGTTGTCGTACGATGAAGACGCCATGAGCCAGACCGCCTCGGCACCCGCCGACTTCACTGTGTTCCATACCCTGCGCGACGTCAGCGTGCAGCTTGAACGCGCCGCTTCGCTGGGCGCGGGCCTGGCCGTCGCCCAATGGAATCGAGACCAGCGCGCGGGGCGCGCGCTTATCGACTATGAAAGTCCCGGGCATCACACGCTGTCGCTGTACCTCGAGGGCGGCGACACCTGTTTCCGCCTTGGACACCGCGATGTCTGCGGCGGCGCGGGCAAATTCTGCGTGTTGCCGGACCAGCACCATTCTCGCTGGAGCATGAACGAAGAAGTCCGCTTCCTGCATCTCTACATCGCACCGCAGCGCATGGCGCGCGAAGCCGTCATGCGCCTGGACCGGGAGCCCCGCGAACTCGAACTGCGCGATCGCACTTACATCCAAGACCCGTCGCTGGCTGCGGTCTGCCGAGCCCTGCTCGCCACCGACTGGAGCGTGCCGGCGCAACGCCTGGCGGCCAGCACCGCCGCCGAGGCGGTGTTGCACCATTTGCTGACGCAGGGCACCGGGCGATCGGTGGCCCGGCCGGCCGCCCGGGGCGGCCTGGCGCCGGCTGTGCGGCGGCGTGTGCGCGATTACATCGACGCACATCTGGCCGAACCGCTCACACTCGACGTACTGGCCGGCGTGGCCGCCCTTTCCACCTACCATTTCGCACGCATGTTCCATGCTTCGTTCGGCGAGCCGCCACATTCGTGGGTGTTGGGTCGCCGCCTGGACCGGGCCCGCACCCTGCTGACCACCACCGCGGACGAGCTCGCCAGCGTCGCCCAGGCATGCGGATTCGGCAACGCCAGCCACCTGAGCCGGGCGTTCGCCCAGGCCATGGGAGCCACGCCGGGCCAGTACCGGGCGGCCACCCGGCGCTCCCCGTAGTCCGCCTGCCGGCGGGGGTCTACAATGGGCCATTGCTCATGAAGACCGGGCGACTGCCCGACCCACCATGCCAATTGCCACTCCCACCCACGAGAAGGCCTATTCCGACCACCGCTTCTGGCGCAAGGCGACGCGCCATGCCTCGTCGGCCGGCCGGCAGGTCGTGGAAAAAGCCCTGTGGCTTTACTACGCCGTCCAGGATCCCGCCACGCCCAAATGGGCGCGCAGGGTCATCTACGGTGCGCTGGGCTATTTCGTGCTGCCGCTCGACGCGATTCCCGACCTGGCGCCGCTGGTAGGCTATACCGACGACCTCAGCGTCATGACGGCTGCCCTGGCCACCGTGGCCTTCTATATCAACGACGACGTCAAACAGCGCGCCCGCGGCAAGCTGCATGACTGGTTCGGCGCAGCCCCAGGCAACCCTGGCCACGCCGGCTGAATGGCAAGCCCCGCACCCGGCGCCACGCCGGTTTCCGGACCCACCCGGGTCTGGCAGGCGCACTGGCTGGCCGAGATCATCCGGCTACGCGAAGAACACTGGGGCCCGCTCGAGGACGCCGATGCCGTGCGGCAGGCGCGCAACGGGCCGGATGCCCTCGAAGACCGCATCTTGCTGCGCGCACGCCTGCTGGCGCAGCGCGAAGGCCATGATGGCCTGGTGGCGCGATGGCGGCAGGGAGCCGTGTTCAGCCTTGCGATATTGCTGCTGGTGGCCGTGCTGGCCGGCGTGGCCTCGGCCGCCGGCGCGCTGGGCGACGGCAGCCGGCCCGTGAACGTACTGTGGGCCGTCGGCGCGCTGCTCGGCATCCACATCTTCACCTTCCTGCTGTGGCTGGCTTCGTTCCTGCTGCGTCCCGGGGGTTCCACCGGCCTCGGGCGGCTGTGGCTATGGGCCACCCGCAAGCTCGCGCGGGGGCCGGATGCCGCCCTGGTGCCGCAGGCGCTGCTGAACCTGCTCGGGCGCGCGTCAGCCTTGCGCTGGCTGTTCGGGGCGGTGAGCCATGTGCTGTGGCTGGCCGGCCTGCTGGCGGCGCTGGCCACACTGCTGTTGATGCTGTCGACAGCGAGCTACCGTTTCGTGTGGGCCACCACGCTGCTCCAGCCGGACGCTTTCGTGTTCCTGGTCCGGGCCCTGGGATGGCTGCCCGCGCAACTGGGCTTTACCAGCCCTGCCGATGCAGTGGTGCGGGCCAGCGACAACTACCAGGTGTTGCCCGCGGCGGCGCAAGCCCAATGGTCGATGTGGCTGATCGGCGTCGTCACGGTGTACGGTGTGTTGCCGCGCCTCCTGGCGGCCGGACTGTGCCTGATGCGCGTGCAAAGGGCGCGCCAGCGGCTGCGCATCGATGCCACACTGCCGGGCTATGCCGCGCTGCGCGACCGTCTCGTGCCGCCGGTCCAGTCCACCGGTATAGACCGGCCCGTCGATCCCCTGCACCAGCCGCGTGTCGGCGCTGCGGACCTCGCCAATCTGGCCGACATGCCGGTGCTGGTAGGGCTGGAACTGCCTGCCGATCTGGCCTGGCCGCCGGCCGGCCTGCCGATGGCGGTGCAGGACGCCGGCAACCTCGACGGGCGGGAGCAACGCAATCGACTGCTGGACGCGCTGGCCCAGGCCGGCGCCCGGCGCCTCTTGATCGCCTGCGATGCGCGGCAGACGCCTGACCGCGGCACGCTGAACCTGATCGCCGCCTTGTCGGGCAAGGCTGGCCAGACACGGGTATGGTTCTACGCCGAGCCCTCGCCCGATGCGGGCGCCACGCGCCTGGATGCCTGGCGCGACCGCCTGGCGGCCACCGGGCTGGCGCCAAACGCGATCGTGCGCAACGCCGATCAGCCACTGCGCTGGCTGGAGAACGGCGATGACTGACGCCATGCTCAAAGTCGCCGTTGTCGGCCACACCAATACAGGCAAGACATCGCTGCTGCGCACGCTGACGCGGGACAGCGGCTTCGGCGATGTGGCCGATAGCCCCGGCACGACCCGCCACGTCGAGGGCGCCCGCCTGCGGCTCGACGGCAAGCCAGTGCTGGAATGGTTCGATACGCCGGGGATGGAAGACAGCATCGCCCTGCTCGAATATCTGGAACGCCTCGAAGAGCCGGGGTCGCGCAGCGACGGACCTTCGCGCATCCGGCGTTTTCTTGAATCCCCCGAGGCGCATCGGCGCTACGAACAAGAAGCACGCGTGCTGGCCAAGACGCTGGACTGCGATGCGGCGCTGTACGTCATTGACGCACGCGATCCGGTGTTGAGCAAACATCGGGACGAACTTGCCCTGCTCGCGGCCTGCGGGCGTCCGCTGCTGCCCGTGCTCAACTTCGTGAACACGCCGGGGCACCGTGCGCAAGAATGGCGCAGCGCCATGGCGCGGCTGGGACTGCACGCCGCCCTGGAGTTCGATACGGTGGCTCCGCCGCTCGATGGCGATCGGCTGCTCTACGCAAAGCTGGCCGTACTGCTGGACAGGCACGCGGCCACGCTGAACCGGCTGGCCGATGACCTGATGGCTCAGCGCCGCGAAAGACGCCTCGCGGCATGGGTTCTGGCCGCCGATCTGCTGGTCGACGTGGCGTCCCTGCGCCTGGCCAGCCCCGCAGACGACGCCGCGCTGCAAGCCCATGCCGCCAGGCTGCGCGAACAGGTGCGCCAACGCGAACAAGCCTGCGTCGACGCTCTGCTGGCGCTCTACAACTTTCGCCGCAGCGATTACGCCGACGACGAACTGCCGCTGCAGGGCACGCGCTGGCGCATGGACCTGTTCCATCCGCAGGCGCTGAAAGACATGGGAATACAACTGGGCACCGGCATGGCGGCCGGCGCGATGGCCGGCGCGGCCGTCGACCTGCTGAGCGCCGGCCTGAGCCTGGGCACCGGCATGCTGATCGGCGCGGCTGCCGGCGGGCTGTGGCAAGGCATGGAACGCTTCGGCGGCCGCATGCTGGGCAGGTTGCGGGGATACCGGGAAATCACCGTCGATGACGCCGTTCTGCGCTTGCTTGCGCTGCGCCAGCGCCAACTGATACTTGCACTGGAACGCCGCGGACATGCCGCTCGCGACCCCGTGCGCCTTGACCAGCCCGCCGATGACGCGTGGCGTTCGGGCCGGCTGCCCGAGCCACTGAAAGAGGCGCGCAGCCGGCCCGAATGGTCGGCTCTGGCCAAAGGCCACGAAGATGACGAACGGCGCAAACGCGTCGTCGCCGAACTGGCCGGCATGCTGTCCGACGAGGTCGATGCCGAGCGGGCCGAAGCGCCGCAGACGCGGGACTGACCCGGTTTGCGGCAGTGTTTTTCACCGCCCGCAACCAAGTACTAACCCCAAGTCAAACCGATTGACGCTTAAATCATTGCCTCTATAAGATTCGATACAGTGGACGGCGCCTGCCGCTCCAACTGAATCACCGAGGTCGGCTAATCGTGAACTCGAAGTCCTTTGCAATGACCGCCATGCTTGTGCCCGTGGGCGCGCGCCTGGCGCGTCGCCTGCAACGCCTCGCATTGTCGTAATGCAGTAAGCCGAGCCCCCGGCCTAATCACAAGAGGGGCGGGGGCCCTGTCACTTCTGTCGCGCGATCCGCGCATCACACGGAGCAAATAGGGCTATGCGTATCACACCACTCATCAAGAAATCGGCGCTGGCACTGGCCGTCTGCGGCGTCATGCTGGCAGGCACCGCGCATGCGAAGACGCTGCGCTGGGCCTACCAGGGCGACGCCACGTCCATGGACCCCATGGCGCTGAACGAGACGTTCACGCTGGGCTTCCAGGGCAATATCTACGAGACGCTGGCCGGATACGACGGCGAGATGAAGCTGACCCCGCTGCTGGCCGAAAGCTGGGAAAACACCGAGCCCACGAAATGGGTGTTCAAGCTGCGCAAGAACGTGACGTTCCACGACGGTACGCCCTTCACGGCCGATGACGTGATTTTCTCGTGGAAGCGCAGCCTGACTCCCGGGTCCGATATGAAGGGGTACGGCGCCAAGGCTTCCGACATCAAGAAAATCGACGACCACACCATCGAAGTCACCACGCCCACGCCCAACCCCATTCTGCCGCGCGAGTGGACCTTCCTCTACATCATGAGCAAGTCCTGGTCTGAAAAGAACAAGACCACCGAAGCCACCAACGTGAAAGGCGACAACCAGGGCAACTATGCCAACCTGCATGCCAACGGCACGGGGCCATTCATGCTGGTCGAGCGCCAGCCCGATGTAAAGACCGTGCTCAAGCGTTACGACGGCTACTGGGACAAGAACATCAAGACCAATATCGACGAGGTCGTCTTCCAACCCATTACGCAGGAAGCCACACGTGTAGCCGCGCTGATCTCGGGCGAGATGGACATCGTGCAACCCGTGCCCGTGCAGGACTGGCAACGCCTGGAAAGCGCTCCGGGCGTGAAGCCGATGACCGAACCCGAAGCCCGCGCCATTTTCATTGGCATGGACCAGCATCGCGACGAACTGCTGTACTCCAATATCAAGGGCAAGAATCCATTCAAGGACGCCCGCGTCCGTGAAGCCGTGGTGCTGGCGGTAGACATCGAGGCCATCAACAAAAAGATCATGCGCGATGCGGCGAAGCCGCTGGGCTCGCTGGTGGCCACTTCGGTCAACGGCTATGACGACTCGTTCGGATCGCCCTACAAACCCGACCCGGCCAAGGCCAAACAGCTGCTCGCCGACGCAGGTTATGCGGATGGTTTTACGGTCACGCTCGACTGCCCCAACGATCGATACGTCAACGACGAAAAGATCTGCCAGGCGGTGGCCGGCATGCTTGCTCGCGTAGGCATCAAGATCAACCTGCTGGCGCAGACCAAGTCGAAGTACTTCGGCAAGATCCTGCTGCAGGCCGGCAATGACACCAGCATGTACATGCTGGGCTGGACGCCCAGTTCTACCGACGCTCACAACGTGCTGCTGAACCTGGCGGCCTGCCGCGACAGCAAGACCGCGGCTGGTCAATTCAACCTGGGCGGCTATTGCAACCCCAAGGTCGACGAACTGACCGACAAGATCGGCGTGGAAACCGACCAGGCCAAGCGCAGCGCGATGATCAAGGAAGCCTTCGACATCGTGCGCAATGACTACGGCTACCTGCCGCTGCACCAGCAACCCATGTCATGGGGCATCAAAGACAATCTGCAGGTGGTGCAACGCGCCGATGACGTGCTGGACCTGCGTCACGTTGTCATGCCCTGACGCGCGATGCCTATGGAAAAGCCCCCCGGGGCTTTTCCGCTCAGGGGGCTCACCTCTTCAAGAGCCGCCGCGGGGCGGCCGGCCGTCCGGGCTCGCGGCTCGTCCCGCCACGCCAGGCCGCCAGCCGCGCCTCGTGCGCGTCCGGCTCGAGCCTGCCCCATCGACGCTCTTATTACGGACCGGCGGCGCCGGTCTTTCGGGATACTGATTCATGCTTGCTTTCATCGGGCAACGCCTGCTGCAGTCGGTACTGGTCATGCTCACGGTCGCGCTGATTGCGTTCGCCATGTTCCGCTATGTCGGCGATCCCATCGTCAGCATGGTCGGCCAGGACACGACTGAAGCGCAACGCGCCGAACTGCGCGAAAGTCTGGGCCTGAACGATCCGTTCATCGTGCAGTACGCGCGTTTCGTACGCAACGCGGCCGTGGGCAACTTTGGTGTTTCATACCGCCAGCGCCAGCCGGTCAGCGAATTGATCAAGCAGCGTCTGCCGGCCACGCTGGAACTGTCGTTCGTATCCGCCCTGATGGCGCTGATGTTCGGCATCCCAATGGGCATCTATACGGCGCTGCGTCGCTATGGCGTGTTGTCGCGTGCGTTCATGGCACTGTCGCTGGCGGGCATTTCGCTGCCCACCTTCCTGATCGGCATCCTGCTGATACTGGTATTCAGCGTGCAGCTGCGATGGCTGCCCAGTTTCGGACGCGGCGAGGTCATCGCCATCGGCGGCTGGACCACGGGCCTGCTGACCCGCTCGGGGCTGGCAGCCCTGATACTTCCTGCCATCACCCTGGCGCTGTTTCAGATGACCCTGATCATGCGCCTGGTGCGGGCCGAAATGCTCGAGATACTGCGTTCGGATTTCATCAAGTTCGCCCGCGCTCGAGGCCTGCCGGAAAGACTGATCAATTTCAGGCACGCCCTGAAAAACACCCTGGTGCCGGTGATCACCATCACGGGCCTGCAGCTGGGTTCGATCATCGCGTTCGCCATCATCACCGAGACCGTATTCCAGTGGCCGGGCATGGGCTTGCTTTTCATCCAGGCCATCAGCACCGTCGATATTCCCGTCATGGCGGCCTACCTGGTCCTGACCGCGTTTTTCTTCGTGATGATCAACCTCATCGTCGACATTCTGTATGTGGTGGTCGACCCGCGCCTGCGCGTGCAGACCAAGTGAAGGACCTATCATGACTGCCCGCATAGCTCCCTGGTTCGCCCGCGCGGCCGACAGCGACCTCTGGTACAGCTTCAGGCGAACGCCCAGCGCGGTGATCTCGGCCATTGTCACGCTGGCCATCCTGGCAGGCGCCCTGTGCGCGCCGATCGTCGCCCCGCACAATCCGTTCGACCTGGCGTCGCTGAACATCATGGATGCGAACACGCCGCCCGTATGGAATCCAGACGGCAATGCCGACTTCCTGCTGGGCACCGACGACCAGGGACGCGACATCCTGTCGGCGATTCTCTACGGCTCGCGGGTTTCCCTGTTTGTCGGGTTCGCTTCCGTGCTGTTTTCCATGGTGCTGGGCGTGTCGCTGGGCCTGATCAGCGGCTACGTAGGCGGACGCGTCGACGCCATCATCATGCGCATCGCCGACGTGCAGTTGTCGTTTCCGGCCATTCTGGTCGCGCTGCTGATAGACGGCGTGGCCCGGGGGCTGCTGCCGCGAGACATGCATGACGACCTGGCCCTGTATGTACTGATCTTCGCCATCGGCATTTCGGGATGGGTGCAATATGCGCGCACCGTGCGCGGCTCGACGCTGGTGGAACGCAATAAAGAGTATGTCCAGGCGGCCAAGCTCATCGGCATAGGCCCGCTCACTATCCTGCGCCGCCACATTCTGCCCAACGTCATGGGCCCGGTGCTGGTCATAGCCACCATACACCTGGCCATTGCCATCATCACCGAGGCCACGCTGTCGTTCCTGGGCGTGGGCGTGCCGCCCACCGCGCCCTCGCTCGGCACGCTGATCCGCATCGGCAACAGCTACTTGTTCTCGGGCATGTGGTGGATTTCGATCTTTCCGGGTATCGCGCTGGTCGCGCTGGTGCTCTCTGTAAACCTGCTGGGCGACTGGCTGCGCGATGCGCTCAATCCCAGGTTGCGCTGAAGGACGGTCATGGCATTGCTAGACATTGACAACATGCGCATCGAGTTCGCCAGCCGGCGCGGAACGCTGGTGGCCGTGGACGGGGTATCGCTCGCGCTGGAGCGCGGCGAGATCCTCGGCGTGGTGGGCGAGTCCGGGGCAGGAAAATCCACCATCGGCAACGCTGTAATGGGGTTGCTGGAATATCCAGGCCGCCTGGCCGGGGGCGAAGTCAAGCTGGAAGGCCAACGCATCGACGCGTTGCCCGAATACGAGAAACGCAAGGTGCGCGGACGCCGCATCGGCATGATCTTCCAGGATCCGCTGACATCGCTCGACCCGCTGCAGACCGTCGAAGACCAGCTGGTCGAGACCATGCTCGTGCACCTGGACATGACTCACTCGCAGGCGCAGCACCGCGCCGTGGAACTGCTGCAGCAGGTGGGCATCGACCAGCCTGAACTGCGCGTCAAGCAGTACCCGCACCAGTTCTCGGGCGGCATGCGCCAACGCGTGGTGATCGCGCTGGCGCTGTGTTGCGAACCCGAGATCATCATTGCCGATGAACCCACCACTGCGCTGGATGTGTCCATCCAGGCGCAGATTCTCGACCTGTTGCGCAGGCTGTGCAAAGAGAAGCAGGTGGGAATGATCATCATCACCCACGACATGGGCGTGATCGCCGACGTCACCGACCGCGTGGCAGTGCTGTATCGCGGCAAGCTGGTCGAACAGGGGCCCACTTCCAAGATTCTCGGCGACCCCGACCACCCCTACACCCGCAGCCTGATATCAGCCGTACCGCGGCCCGATGTGAAGTTGCGCCGCTTTCCGCTGGTCACCTACATCGAAGACGTCAGGACGCCTGCCAAACCGCTCGACGTCGCGACCCATTGGCTCGGTCAGCGCCGCGATTTCGGCGGCGATTCAGGCGGACCGCTGGTGCAGACCCACGAGCTCGGCATGCGCTTCGTGTTGAAGAGCGCATTCCTGGCGCGCAACCGCCGCACGCTGGACGCCGTGAAGCAGGTCAGCCTGTCGATTGCGCAGGGGGAAGTCTTCGGCCTGGTTGGCGAATCGGGGTCGGGCAAATCCACGGTGGCGCGCCTGATTGCGGGCCTTTACACGCCGAGCAGCGGTTCCGTGGTGTTCAACGGCACCAATCTCACCGAGCTGAAAGACGAGAAAGCCTTGAACGCCTTTCGCCGGCAGATCCAGATGGTGTTCCAGGATCCGTTCTCATCGCTGAATCCGCGCATGCGCGTGCTGGACATCGTGGCCGAACCCATCCGCTTTCACAAACTGGCGGCCGACGAAACCGAAACCCGCAAGGTGGTGGCCGATCTGCTCGACATCGTGGGGCTGGGCGCGGCCGCCTCGCAACGCTATCCGCACGAGTTCTCCGGCGGCCAACGCCAGCGCATCTGCATAGCACGTGCGCTGGCGACCCGACCGCGCTTTCTGATCTGCGATGAACCGACTTCTGCACTGGATGTGTCGATCCAGGCGCAGATCCTGAACCTGCTCAAAGACCTGCAAGAGCAGCTCGGCCTGACCATGCTGTTCATCAGCCACGATCTTCCCGTCATCCGGCAGATGTGCGACCGGGTCGGTGTGATGCGTCATGGCGAACTGCTGGAAGTGGCGCCTACCGAAGCGCTGTTCGCTTCGCCTCGCCACGAGTACACGCGGCATCTGCTGGGCCTCATGCCGCGCCTGCAGGTCATGTCACGCGAAGGCCTGGAGGTGGAGTCATGAACGAATCCGACGCAACGCTCTTTGAAGGCGGATGGGTGTTCGACGGCACCGGCGAACGCTTGGCCGGCCACGCCGTGCTGGTGGAAGGCGCGCGTATTGCGCGGATCGCGCCGGCGGCCCAGTTCGAAGGCTACGCAGGCCGGCGCGTGGATACGCACGGCATGACGCTCATGCCGGGGCTGGCAGACTGCCATGTGCACCTGGTGTACACGGGCAGCGCCGATCCGCATGCGCAAATGAGCCGGCAGGGGCCCGCGCAGATCACCCTGACCGCACTGGAAAACGCCCAGGCGGCCCTGCGTGGCGGAATCACGGCAGTGCGGGATTGCGGCGGAAAGGACTATCTCGAGTTCGGCGTGCGCGATGCCATCGCACGTGGCGCGTTTTCGGGCCCCACCATACGGGCGGCCGGCCGCATGATCTGCATGACCGGGGGCCATGGCAATCGTACGGGCCGCGTGGCCGACGGCTGCGATGAAGTCATCAAAGCCGTGCGCGAGCAGGTGCACGCCGGCTGCGACCTGGTCAAGATCATGGCGACCGGCGGCGTCATGACGCCCGGCGTGAACCCGATGGACGCGCATTACAGCTTCGAAGAGATGTGCGCCGGCGTGCATGAAGCGAGGCGATTCAGCAAAAGCACGGCCAGTCATGCCCAGGGCACCGAAGGCATTCTGAACGCCGTGCGCGCCGGCATCGATTCCATCGAGCACGGCATCTTCATGGACCAGCAATGCCTGGATGAAATGCTCGAGCGCCAGACGTATCTGGTACCCACTATTGCCGCGCTGCGCAACATTCTCGAAAACGCCGACCGCGGCATCCCCGCGTACGTAGTAGACAAAGCACGCGCCGTGGAACAGCGGCATCGGGAATCGTTCCAGATGTACTACCGCGCGGGAGGTCGCATTGCCCTGGGCACGGATGCCGGCACGCCGTTCAACCGCCACGGGCGCAATGCCGAAGAACTGGCCTACATGGTGGAATTCGGGATGAGCCCGGTGGACGCGCTGGTGGCGGGGACCTCGCGTGCGCACCACTTGCTGGGTTTGCCCGATCACGGCATCGTGGCAGACGGGGCAATGGCCGACCTCCTGCTCGTGCAAGGCGACCCCACACAAGACATCCGCCAGGCGGCGGATGCCAAGCACCACGTCGCCGTATGGAAGCAGGGCGTACTGGCCGCCGGCGCGCTACCCGAGCCAACCAGCGCGTAAACCGGCAGCACGGCGCGCTTGGGCCCAAGGACCGCCAGGCGGTTACCAGCGACCCGACGCGCCCCCTCCACCGCTGCGTCCGCCGCCTCCGCCAAACCCGCCGAAGCCGCCTCCACGGCCCCGACCGCCGCCGAAGCCTCCGCCAAAACCGCCCCCGAAGCCCCCGCCCCCGCCGCCGCCGCGGCCGCCACGACCGCGACGCGAATTTGCCAACCGCTGCTTGATGCCCAGCAGGCCCAGCAGGCCACTGATGGCAAAACCGCCCAGTCCGCCCAGCGCCGCTGCCCACCAGCTGCCGAATATCATCCAGGACGCCGCCGCCGCAGCCAATCCGGCGATAAAGGCCGGCAGGCCCAGCATGAATGCGCCCAGCAACAGGAAGAATGGCCAGTCTTCGCCGGGATCGCCTCCGGTGCCGCCGGCTGCAGGCGCGGGCAGGGGTTCTCCGTCGATGCGTTTTTCAATGGCATTCACACCCGCGTCGATGCCGCGCGCATAGTCGCCCGCCTGAAATGCCGGCACTATCTGCTCGCGAATGAGGCGGCTGGCGATGGCATCGGGAATGGCACCCTCGAGCCCATAGCCGACCTCGATGCGCACGGCGCGATCTTCTTTTGCCACCACGAGCAGCACGCCGTCATCGGTGTTCTGGCGACCCAGTTTCCATTGGTCGAACACACGCAAGGCATATTGCTCGATGGTCTCGGGCGCCGTGCTGGGCACAATCAGCACGGCCACTTGCGCGCCTTTGCGCTGCTCGAGCGCGGCCAGCCGTTGTTCCAGCGCCTGGCGGCTCGCGGCATCCAGCGTGCCGGTCGTATCGGTGACCCGCGTTTGCAGGGCCGGCACGGCGGCAGCGCCGGCTTGCTGCGCGGCGGCCGCTGCCGCTGCAATGAACAGGGCGAGCAGCACCAGCAGGGCGCCCAGCCACACGGCGGGCGTCCGACGCGTCGCGGCCCAGCGACTACTGCGCGGGTTGAGGAGCGGAAGCATCATTGCTGAAGCGGACTTCCGGCGGGCGCGAAATGGCCGCTTCGTCCTGCACCCCGAAATTGGCCTTCGGCGCATAGCCGAAGATCTTGGCGGTGATCACGGCGGGAAACTGGCGCACGAGCACGTTATACGACTGCACCGACTGCACGTATCGGCCGCGCGCCACCGATATCCGGTTTTCGGTGCCTTCGAGTTGCGCCTGCAGGTCGCGGAACAGGCCGTCGGCCTTGAGCTGCGGATAGTTCTCGGAGACCGCGATCAGGCGCGACAGGGCGGAAGTGAGCTGGCCCTGCGCCTCCTGGAAGCGTTGCACGGCAGCCGGATCTTCAAGCTGTTCGGCCGTGATCTGCACGCTGCCCACTCTGCTGCGCGCCTCGGTGACTTGCTTGAGCACATCGCGCTCGTGCGTCATGTAGGCGTCCACGGACTTCACCAGCTGAGGCACGAGGTCGGCGCGCCGCTGGTATTGGTTCAGCACTTCGGACCAGGCCGCCTTGACCTGTTCGTCTGCCGCCTGAATGCTGTTGTAGCCGCATCCCGACAGCACAGTGGCCGCGAATGCGATGATGGAAAGACCCAACCAGCGGGATAGTGTCATTGTCGTGCTTCCGTTCCGGATACATGGCCGGTGCCTGCGGCGGCATCGGCGCCCAAAGTGGCCTAATTACAGCAGGTCGCGCTGCGATTTGCCCAGCGCACGATGTAACTGCCTCTGTCTATTGTTACGCCCCTGCCCGGTCCAGAAGAATATCAGGGGGCCCGTGCGGTCATGCGCTACAATGGCGGCGGTGTGTCTAACCAATCGGCACACATACGCTGGCGCATCGCCGCCACGCCCGGCCCTACACCGTTTACGCGGGCCTTCCTTTTCTCCTTACCCGACCGCCTGGATTGGAGTCTCTCAACTTGAGCGACAGGCTGCCGCTGGAGTTGTTTTGACTGCCACTATTTCTTTCGCCGACCTCGGTCTGGCCGATTCCCTTTTGCGCGCCATCGCCGATACCGGCTACACCGCGCCCACCCCCATCCAGGCGCAGGCCATCCCGCAAGTTCTCAAGGGCGGCGACCTGCTCGCCGCCGCGCAGACCGGTACCGGCAAGACCGCCGGTTTCACGCTGCCCATCCTGCATCTGCTCATGCAGCAGAAGCCTGCACTCAAGAAGCCGGGCCGGCCGCGCTGCCTGATCCTGACGCCGACGCGCGAACTCACTGCCCAGGTCGCCGAATCGGTGCAGACCTACGGCAAGCACACTGGTCTCACGTCCATGGTGATGTTCGGCGGCGTGAACATCAACCCGCAGATCAGCGCGTTGCGCAAGCCCGTCGATATCCTGGTTGCCACGCCCGGCCGCCTGCTCGACCACTGCGGACAGAAAACCGTCGACCTCTCAGGCGTCGAGATTCTCGTGCTGGACGAAGCCGACCGCATGCTCGACATGGGCTTCATCCGCGACATCCGCAAAGTGCTGGCCCTGCTGCCCAAGCAACGCCAGAACCTGCTGTTCTCGGCTACGTTCTCGGACGAGATCCGCAGCCTCGCGCGTGGCGTGCTGAACAACCCCGGCGAAGTGTCGGTGACCCCGCGCAATACCGCTACCGAACTGGTTACCCAGACGGTGCACCTGGTCGAACAGCATCACAAGCGCGACCTGATCAGCCACATCATCCGTGAAAGCGGCTGGCACCAGGTGCTGGTGTTCACCCGCACCAAGCACGGCGCCAACCGCCTGGCCGAAAAGCTCGTCAAAGACGGGCTGAGCGCAGCCGCGATCCACGGCAACAAGAGCCAGGCTGCCCGTACGCGTGCCCTTGCCGGCTTCAAGGCAGGCAACGTTGCAGTACTGGTTGCCACCGACATTGCCGCGCGCGGGCTCGACATCGATCAGTTGCCGCAGGTCGTCAACTTCGAGTTGCCCAACGTTCCTGAAGACTACGTGCACCGGATCGGCCGCACCGGCCGCGCAGGCGCCACGGGGGCCGCCGTGTCCCTGGTCGACGCCAGCGAAATCAAGCTGCTCAAGGGCATCGAACGCCTCATCGGCAAGACCATCGAGCGCCAGGCCGTGCAAGGGTGGACGCCTCCAGCCGGCGGCAGCGCCGCCTACGAACGCCAGGAACGCGAGGAAGACTCGCGCCAGCCTCGCCGGCAGGGCTCCCCTCGCGGCAACGGCGGCGAACGCGCCGGGCGCCCCGGTCAGGCTCCCCGCCAGAACGCCGGCGCACGGCCCGCTGGCCCGAGCCGTCCGGGTGGACAACGGCAAGCGGCGGCGCCGCGCTCCGACCGCCCGGCCAGCGCACACCGCACCGAAGCCAAGGCGCAGCAGCCGCAGGCTCCGCGCAAGGCCGATAGCGGCCGCGCGGGCGGAGCTCCACGCGCTGCGCTGCTGGGCAAGTAATATTCGTATCCTGTCCCATGTAGCCGTATAGCCCGCCACAGGAAATCCGCGATGACGCTTTCGACCTGGCTGACCTTTTTCGTGGCCTCCTGGGCCATCTCGTTCTCACCAGGCGCGGGCGCCATCTCGGCCATGACTTCGGGCCTGAAGTACGGCTTCGCGCGCGGCTACTGGAATACGGCCGGGCTCATCATCGGCATCCTGGCGCAGTTCGTCATCGTTGCCGTCGGGCTGGGGGCCGTGCTGGCCACGTCCGAGATCGCCTTTGCGGTGGTCAAGTACCTGGGAGTGGCCTACCTGGTCTACCTGGGCTGGCGCCAGATCCGCACCGACGCCGCGCCGGTTGCCGTCGACACCGGCGACCCCGCGCAATTTTCCGTGCGCGAATTGGTCGTCCGCGGCATCCTGGTCAACTTGATGAACCCCAAAGGAACGGTGTTCCTGCTTGCCGTGGTGCCCCAGTTCGTCAATCCGGCACTGGCCCTGACGCCGCAATACGCGGCGCTCGCGGCCACTCTCGTGTTCACCGACATGGTGGCGATGGGGGTGTATACCTTGCTTGCCGCCAAAGTGCTGCGGCTGCTGCGCGACGCGCGCCATATCCGCTGGATGAACCGAATTTTCGGCTCGCTCTTCATTGTCGCGGGCGCTTTCCTGGCCACCTTCCGTCGCCAGGCATGACGGTCCGGCGCCGGCGCGCGCGAGCGCACCGGTAAAATCGCATCAACCATGAACATTTCAAATGAAGTCGCCAGGCGACGCACGTTCGCCATCATTTCCCACCCGGACGCCGGCAAGACCACGCTGACCGAAAAACTGCTGCTGTTCGCAGGCGCCATCCAGATCGCCGGTAGCGTGAAAGCGCGCAAGGCGTCGCGGCACGCCTCGTCCGACTGGATGGAAATCGAGAAGCAGCGTGGCATCTCTGTCGCGTCTTCCGTCATGCAGATGGAGTACCGCGACTGCGTCATCAACCTGCTCGATACGCCGGGCCACCAGGACTTCTCTGAAGACACCTATCGCGTGCTCACCGCGGTCGATGCCGCGTTGATGGTCATCGACGCCGCCAACGGCGTCGAGCCCCAGACTATCCGGCTGCTGCAGGTCTGCCGCGCTCGCAACACGCCCATCATCACATTCATCAACAAGCTCGACCGCGAAGTGCGAGAGCCGCTTGAATTGTTGTCCGAAATCGAAGGCCACCTGGGCATGGACGCCGTGCCGTTCTCGTGGCCCGTGGGCATGGGCAAGGCGTTCGCCGGCGTCTTTGACATCCGCCGCGACCGCATGCGCGTGTTCCGTCCGGGCCAGGAACGCCGCGCTGCCGACGACGACATCATCCAGGGCCTGACCAATCCGGAAATCGCCCAGCGTTTCGGCTCGGCCTTCGAGCAGGCCCACGGGGAAATCGAGCTCATCCAGGAAGCCGCGCCCGCATTCGACCGCGACGCCTTCCTGGCCGGCAGGCAGACCCCGGTGTTCTTCGGTTCGGCCATCAACAACTTCGGCGTGCAGGAAGTACTGGACGCCCTGGTCGACCAGGCGCCTCCGCCGGGCCCCCGCCAGGCGCTCGAGCGCGTGGTCGAGCCGCAAGAATCCAAGTTCACGGGCGTGGTGTTCAAGGTGCAGGCCAACATGGACCCCGCCCATCGCGACCGGGTTGCTTTCGTGCGGGTCAGTTCCGGCCGCTTTGAACGCGGCATGCGCCTGAAAGTCGCCCGCACCAACAAAGAAATGCGCCCCAATAACGTGGTGTCATTTCTGTCGCAGCGGCGCGAATTGCTCGACGAAGCCTATGCCGGTGACGTCATCGGCATTCCGAACCACGGCGTGCTGCAGCTGGGCGATGTGCTCACCGAGGGCGAAAGCCTGCGCTTTACCGGCCTGCCTTTCTTCGCGCCCGAACTCTTCCAGGCCGTCGAAGTCAAAGATCCCTTGCGCACCAAGCAGTTGCGGGTGGGCCTGACGCAGCTGGGCGAAGAGGGCGCCATCCAGGTGTTCCGGCCCGAAGCCTCCGGCGGCACGCTGCTGCTGGGCGCGGTAGGGCAGTTGCAGTTCGAAGTCGTCGCGCATCGCCTGAAAACCGAGTACGGCGTCGAGGCCCGAATGTTGCCTTCACGCTACACCATGGCGCGCTGGATTACCTCGGAGAACCCCCGCGCCCTGCGCAAGTTCATGGATGCCAACGCGGCGCACATCGCCTATGATGTGGTGGATGCGGCGGCATTTCTTGTCAGTTCGCCCGCGCAGCTGCGCGTGGCCGAAGACCTGTATCCGGATGTGAAATTCCACGCCATGCGCGAGCATGGCGGCCAGGTTTTCGGCAGCCATGCCTAGGTCGGGCGGGTCGCCGCAAAATTGAGGTTAGCAATGTCTTGGCGAGTTTTATTCGCAACGCTTCTGCTGGCACTGGGCGTTGCGGCCTGGGGCGGAATCCAATTGGGCGATTGGCTGGTGGCGCACGCGCCCAAGGCCACGGCCGCGCCTGGCCAGGAAGGCCTGGTGTCCCAGGAACCCATCCTCGACGCCAATGGCAAGCCATATGTGGCGCAGCCGCCCCAGCCCCTGGTCAACGGCACGCTGGGCGTTCCCGACAAGCCGCCCGCTGCAAACTGGACCGTCTCCACCGTCTCGCTGTTCGACACCACGACCGACCCCTCGGTCCACATCTCGCGCGACAACATCAGCATGGACGAAGCACGCGAACTGGCTGCAACGTCGGGCGTGCCGCTGCCCTCGGGCACATCGGATGTCACGACACTCGACTTGCAATCGCTGCCGCCCATCACCACTGCACCGCCGCCCGAGCAACAAGCCTACGCGGTGAATCCGCCAGTCACCGCACCCAATGCGCGGACGCCCGCCCAGGCAGGCGGCAGCGGCGCATGGCGCCAGGAACTGCAGCGCGAACTGGCGCATTGCGCCACGCAGGGCTTCTTCGAGCGGCCCACCTGTTCCTGGAACGCGCGGTACAAATACTGCGGCCCGAACCGGGCCTGGGGCACCATCGCCGAATGCCCTCGGCGGCCCGATTGACGCTGGCGACCGGCGGCAAACTACCGCAGAAGGCGCCCCAGGGCGCCTTTTTCATTAATGGCCATCGCGCGGCACGCAGACCCTGCGCTTTCGGCGAGCCCGCCGCCACGCGCGCCCGCTTGAGGTGCCGGCAAAGCAGCCCCCAACTCGCCTTGGTTGCCGGTCCGCGTGGGCGTTCGCCCATGAGAAAGGCCCGCATGAGCGGGCCTGTATCTGAGCGCGGGTCAAGGCCCTGGCGGTCAGTCCTCGACTTCCATCTGGCTTTGCAGATAGTTTTGCAGGCCTACCTTGGCCACCAATTCAATCTGGGTTTCAAGATAGTCGATGTGTTCCTCGGTGTCGTCGAGAATGTCCTGGAACAGGTCGCGCGAGACGTAGTCACGCACCGATTCGCAGTGCGCAATCGCGTCTTTGACGGTAGCCTGCGCGCCTTGCTCGAGCGTCAGGTCACAGGACAGGATCTCGGGCACGTCTTCACCGATGAGCAGCTTGTGCAAGTCTTGCAGGTTGGGCAAGCCGTCCAGCATCAGAATGCGTTCGATCAGGCGGTCGGCGTGCTTCATTTCGCCGATCGATTCTTCGTACTCGTGCTTGCCCAGTTTCTTCAGACCCCAGTGGTTCAGAATGCGTGCATGCAGAAAATACTGGTTGATGGCCGTCAACTCGTTGGTCAGTTGCTTGTTAAGAAACTGGATGACAGTCTTGTCGCCTTTCATAATGAACTCCTTGATCGGGGGTGCGACACCCGCACCCCTGCGTGCGCTCACAACGCGCACGCCACGGTGGCAGGCTAACACCGCACACCTGCCAGGGCTAGCTCTCCGCCGCATTTGGTAAATGGCTTTGCAAGCGCAAGCGGGAACCTGGAATCTAATGAGAATGAGTATGTGACTTGGATGGCCCGCCCCCCCGCGTACGCCATGCATGGCGTTGCGCCGCGGCCTGGAACTGAAACAGCGGCGAAATAGCATGATATTCGCCGCAATAAACCGCACGAAGTCGCAAGTTTGCGGCGCACGACGCAACACCAAAATCGTTGGCCTGGCACAACGCGACAGGGGGCGGCCTGATCGGCCGTCCCAATATGGGCTTCAAGGGGGTGACAAGAAGAGGCAACGCGAGGCGGCCGGGCTCAGGCCGCGGCGACCAGGGCGATGGGGAAGGCGTTGGCTGCCGGGGCGCCGGGTTCCACGGCCGAACCTGCGGCCGCTGGCGCGGACGCCATGGCATCCGACTGCACATTGCAAATACTCGAGCAACGCCCGCCCGGCAGATATTCGGTGGCCATGGCAGCACAGCAGCCGCAGCAGGTGGCTACGCCCAACTCGAATTGCAGATCGGATAGCGTCGTGGCGCCTGCGTCCACGGAGGCGCGGACCTGGCGTTCGGTGACGGCGTTGCATACGCAAATGTACATGAGAATAATTATCGTGACTTATTTGCGTAAATGCAAGCCGCCCCGGCCCACCATCCTGTCTCAAGCACTTGAAAAATAGGGACAATTAGCGCATGCGCGCTTCCCATCCGGCGCCGCCCCCCGACCAGGCAGGGGCAACCCGCAGCCCCGCTATACGTGATTCGGCCAGGTTATCGCGGTGCCATTGCAGACTCGAGCCGCCATGAGCCGCGGTCGTACAGCGGCATTGAAAGTACAGGCGCATTTCGCTCCGAGCAGCGCTACTTCAGCCAATGACCTGCGACTTCCAATCGCGACCGCGGGCCGGGCTGACTGCGCACTCTACGCGAGAAGGCTAGCGTGCGGCGTGAGCCTTGCGCAGACTGGCCGGGGCGATGCGCAAGGCTTCGCGGTACTTGGCCACGGTGCGGCGGGCAATTACGATGCCCTGGTCGGCCAGCCGCTGCGTGATCTGATTGTCGGAAAGGGGTTTGGCGCGGTCTTCGTCGGCCACCAGCTGCCGTATGAAGGCCTGCACGGCAGTGGCCGAGGCCACATCGCCGGCATCGGTGGCTACGCCGCTGCCGAAGAAGTGCTTGAGTTCCAGGGTGCCGAACGGCGTCAGCATGTATTTCTGGGTGGTGGCCCGCGAAATGGTGGACTCGTGCAGACCCAGTTCGCCGGCGATATCCTTCAGGGTGAGCGGCCGCATCGCGGCGGGCCCGTCGGTAAAGAACGCCGACTGATGGGCCACGATCGCCTGCGACACCCGCAGAATGGTGTCGAAGCGCTGCTCGACGTTGCGTATCATCCATCTCGCCTGCTGCAGCTGGGCGTGCAGCCCTGCATGGCTCGCCTCTCGCTGGTTGCCCAGCAACTGGGCGTACAGGCTGTTCACCTGCAAGCGAGGTACCGCGGCCCCATTCAGGATGGCCTGCCACCCCAGCCGCGTCTTGCGCACGATGACGTCGGGCACCGCGTAGTCGGCCGCCGGCACGGTCCAGGCCCGGCCGGGGCGCGGGTCCAGCCGCCGGATCAGCGCATGGGCAGCTCGTGTGGTGGCTTCATCGCACAACAGCGCATCGCGCAGCCTCGCCACGTTGCCGCTGGCAAGCAGCGGCAAGTGATCCGCGCAGAGTCGTCGCGCACAGGCCAGCACAGTGGGCGAGGCCGCCTCGGGCATGCGCGTCAGGTCGGGGTTGCGCAATTGCAATACCAGGCATTCGGCCATGTCGCGGGCGCCGATGCCGGGCGGATCGAATGACTGCAACAGGCACAGCGCGGCGCGCAATTCGTCCAGGTCGGCTTCGGCCTCGGCCGGCAGCCAGCCCAGAATTTCTTCCAGTGGCGACGCCAGGTATCCGTTCTCGTCGAGCTCGTCGATCAGCAGCGCCACCAGCGCCGCATCGCGCCGGCTGGCGCGCGTCAGCCCCAACTGCGCCAGCAGATGCTCGCGCAGGGTGTCGCTGCGCGCCGTGTCCGGGCCGTCGAGCCGGTCATCGGCATATACCCCGCCCGCGCCAGGCATTTCTTCCACGCGAGGGCCTGCGTCGTCCCACCGTTCGTCTTCGAGGCTGGTTTCTCGCTCGGGGGGCGCCTCGGGTTCGGCTTCCGACGGTTCTTCGTTGCGCTCGAGCATGGGGTTGTCCGCCAGGGCCTGAGCGATCTCCGCCTGCAAATCCAGCGTCGAAAGCTGCAGCAATCGTATGGATTGCTGCAGCTGGGGGGTCAGGGTCAGGTGCTGACCGGTACGTAGTTCGAGGGCGGGCCTAGTCATAGGTACAATATTTTGCATGATGAATCGCACCCCGCCCGAACGCGTCCGGCAAGATTGCCGCCTTATCGGCCAGACCCTGCTCAAATTGGCATTGCCGCGGCTGCTGATCCGGGCCCTGGTGCTGGTGGTCGCCGCCATCGTATGGCTGCTGCTGGCTTCATGGCTGCTGGACTTCGGGCGCGCGCTGTCGTTCGACAGCCTGCAGGCACTGGGTCAGCAGACCACCGGTTTTCTGGCGCGCATCAATCCGTACGTCTGGTGGGGCGTGGTGGTCATCTGGACGCTGATCATATTCTTCATTGCCCGCGGGTGGGTCGCCGCCGACGTTGCCGCCGCGCGCGCGCGCGCCGTACCGGCCGACGAACTGGGCGCGCTTGCCGCGCAACTGTCCGACGACACGATTGCCGTGCTGCGCTGGGTGTGGGGCAGCCGAGACGAACCCTTCACCGTGGGCGACCTGCGCCAGGCCCATACTGAACTGCGCCACAGCCGCATCGACAAGCTCGAGCTGGTCCGCCAGCAGGGCGACATCCTCGACGGCCGTGGCGCCCGATCCCCCGCCTCTGCACTGGCGGGCACACCGGCCCGCAGCGGCGCACACCCAGCGTCGGTGCCGTCGGCCGACACCCGGCTGGCCAGCGAACGCAAAGAGCCGAATTTGTAAATGCGCGCCGCGCGTGCGGCCCTGGGCATTGCATTGCGCCCGAAAATATGTTTGACTAACGTCTTATGGCCGAAATCCGATTCCCCCTCGCGATTGCCTCCGGACGCATCAGCGCTCCGGGTGCCGGCCTGCGCGCGCGCCTTCCCCTCATCGCGCTATCGCTATACCTACCGATCGGTTGCCGGGCCTAGCGCCCTGTGGTAGCTCGGCAGCCACGCTCGCCACAAGCCTGTTCCCTGTTCATTGCCTGACCCAGTCGGCCCTTCCATGGCCACTGACGGCCCCGGACCCTCATCCAGGCCGGCCGAACAGGGTTCCCCGGAACCAAACCCGGAAGTTCATCCCGCCCACATCGGGAATATTGATCAAGGTGTACTGATGCTTGCCAACCCCGCCACCAAATACGTACCATTTGCGCCCTTCGCGCGTGACTTTTCCGAACGCACCTGGCCCAGCCGCCGCATTACGAAGCCGCCTGTCTGGATGAGCACCGACCTGCGCGACGGCAACCAGGCGCTGATCGAGCCCATGAGCGTCGAACGCAAGCTGCGATTCTTCGAGCAACTGGTGAAGATCGGGTTCAAAGAAATCGAAGTGGGTTTTCCTTCGGCTTCGCAGACCGACTTTGACTTCGTGCGCAAGCTGGTGGACGAAAAACGCATACCTGACGACGTCACCATCATCGTGCTGACGCAATCGCGCGAAGACCTGATCAGCCGCACCGTCGAAGCCGCGGCCGGCGCCAAGCAAGCCATGGTTCACCTGTACAACGCCTGCGCACCGGCGTTTCGCAAGGTGGTGTTCAACATGACCAAGGACGAAATCAAGCAGATCGCGGTCACCGGCACGCGCTGGGTCAAGCATTACATGGCCCAGCACCCCGAAACGCAATGGCGCTACGAGTATTCGCCCGAAGTCTTCAGCACCACCGAGCCCGAGTTCGCGCTGGAAGTATCCAACGCCGTGGCCGATGAATGGCAGCCCACGCCCGAGCGCAAGATGGTGCTGAACCTGCCCGCCACGGTCGAGGCGACCAGCCCCAACCTGTACGCCGACCAGATTGAATGGATGCACAAGAACCTGGCGCGCCGCGACAGCATCGTGCTGAGCGTGCACCCGCACAATGACCGGGGCACGGCCGTGGCCGCCGCCGAGTTTGCCGTGATGGCCGGCGCCGACCGCATCGAAGGCTGCCTGTTCGGCAGTGGCGAACGCACCGGCAACGTCGACCTGGTGACCCTTGCGCTGAACCTGTACACGCAGGGCGTGCATCCCGGCCTGGATTTTTCCGATATCGACGAAGTGCGTCGCTGCGCCGAGTACTGCAACCAGCTGCCGGTACACCCGCGCCATCCGTATGCCGGCGACTTGGTATTCACTGCGTTCTCGGGCTCGCACCAGGACGCCATCAAGAAAGGCTTTGCTCAGCAGCAGCCCGACGCCGTCTGGGAAGTGCCGTACCTGCCTATCGACCCGGCCGACCTCGGCCGCAGCTACGACGCCGTCATCCGCGTCAACAGTCAGTCGGGCAAGGGGGGCGTTTCGTACCTGCTCGAACAGGAGCATGGCCTGGTATTGCCGCGACGCTTGCAGATCGAGTTCAGCCGCGCCATCCAGCGCGTCACCGACGAGACCGGCCGTGAAGTCACCGCCGACGACGTGCACACGATCTTCAGCCGCGAATACCTGGAGCAGCAAACCCCCTGGAAGCTGGTACGCCATCGCATCGACGGCGACCCCAGCGCGGGCCAGGGCAAGCAGTTCAGCATCCAGGTCGAGCTCGAATACAACGGCGAACGCCGTACGTTCAGTGGCACTGGCGACGGCGCCATCTCGGCGTTCGTCGCGGCGCTGGACGTACCCGTGCGCATCATGGACTACCACGAGCACGCCATCGGCACCGGCACCGACACGCGCGCGGCCAGCTATGTCGAGGTGCGAGTGGGCGATTCGCCCACGGGCTTTGGCGTAGGTATCGACCGCGACATCGTCACCGCCTCGTTCCAGGCCGTACTGAGCGCGGTCAACCGGCACCTGTCTAACGGCGTGGCCGTGTCGAGCGAAAGCGAAGCCGTCCAGGCCGCCTGATCCGTACCTTAGTAGCGCAAGGCCTGCCCGCCCGGCAGGCCTTTTTTCTGGGGCGGACCCGGCCAGGCACGCGACTTGCGGATGGGCTGATATGCTATTGCAGCCCAAGTGCCGGAAGCCTATCGATGTTTAAGTCCTCAGTTCCGCTCAGCGCGCGGGAACCGATTCAGCCCGCGCTTCCGCCGGCTGATACCGCAAGCGCGGCGTCGTCGGCGGCCCTGGCCGTGCAGCAGAGCCGCCTTCTGGAATTGGTGGCCACCGGATCCTCGCTGCGCGATTCTCTCGTCGCTCTCACCGCAGCGGCGGCCGACCTCGATCCCGACGTGCGAGCCGGCGTGTTGCTGGGTCGGGCCGGCGGCCGGGCGGTCGAGCAAGTCTTCACCGCGCACCTTCCTGCGCGCTATATCGAGGCAGTGACCGGCGCCCACGGCGCCGAACCGACGGGCAACCCATGTCTGGCGGCGATCCAGCAAAGTACGCGGATCTACTGCGCCGATGTCGCGCACGATCTGCGGTGGTCGTCGGCGTGGCGTGAGGCCTCCCTGGATTCCGGCCTGCGCGCCTGTCTTTCCACCCCTATTTTCGACGCCCAGGGCACCGCCGTAGGCTCGTTCTTCCTGGGCCTGACCCGCCCCGAACGAAACTGGGCGCACCTGCTTGCACTGGCCGATTTCGGCGCACGGCTGGCTGGCATCGCGGTCGTCAAGACACGTGCGTCGGAAGAGGCGCGTCGTGCCCGCGAAGAGCTGGAAGCAGAATTGGCTGACACGCGCCTGTTGCAGCAAGTGGGCATGCGACTGCTGGCATCGGGCCACGACGATTCCCTGTACAACGAAATTGCCGAAGCAGCGGCGGGCATCATGGGCGCCGACTATGCCAGCATGCAGATTCTGCACGCCGACCGCGGCAATGGCGGCGAACTGCAGTTGCTGGCCGACAAGGGGTTTTCAGACGAAGCCCGGCAGTTCTGGGAATGGGTCACGGTGGAGTCGCATAGCGCCTGTGGTGAAGCGTTGCGTACACGGTCGCGCGTGTTCGTCAGTGATGTGCGTGAATGCGATTACATGGCCAGCTCAGACGATCTGGCCACCACGCTGAGCCTCGGCATCCTTGCCGTGCAGACGACCCCGCTCATTTCGCGGCGGGGGGACGTGATCGGAATGATCTCCACGCACTGGCGCGAGCCGCGCGAACCCTGCGAACGCGACCTGCGTCACCTGGATCTGCTGGCGCGCCAGGCCGCCGACCTGGTTGACCAGCGTCTGGCCGAGCACGACCTGAAAGAGGCCGATCGCCAGAAGGACCAGTTCCTGGCGCAACTGGCCCATGAGCTGCGCAACCCGCTAGCGCCGGTGCGCAATATCGCTGAGCTGCTGCGCCGCAGGTCCGAACACGACGCCAAACTGAGCGACGCGGGCGCGGTGATCCTGCGCCAGGTCGACCACCTCTCCCGGCTCATCGACGACCTGCTGGACGTCGGCCGCATCGGCAACGGGCTGGTCACGCTCAAACCTGAACCGACCACGCTGTGCACCGTGCTGCAACAGGCCATTGAAACCTGCGCCCCGCTGGTCAACGCCAAACAACAGCGGGTGGCGCTGAATCTGCCGGCCGCGCCGGTACGGCTCGAGGCCGATGCCGTAAGGCTGGCCCAGGTATTCGCGAATTTGATCATCAACGCTTCGAAGTACTCCGAAGCGGGCGGGACGATTCATATCGATGCCGAGATCGATGCGTCCCAACGCGCGCTGGTACGCGTACGCGACCAGGGTATCGGTATCGACCCCTGTCACCTGGGAAAGCTGTTCAAGCTGTTTTTTCAGGCCGAGCGTTCGTTGGAACGCTCCCAGGGCGGACTGGGCATCGGGCTTTACCTGGTGCAGCGGTTGGTAGAACTGCATGGCGGCACGGTGCAGGCGCACAGCGCCGGATTGGGCCACGGCGCGGAATTCCAGGTGCGCCTGCCTATCCAGCCGCCGCCACCCGCCTCGCCCGACAGCGATGCCGAAAACGACGGCGATATGTCGCAGGCCAAGGGTCTGACCGTGCTGTTGGCCGACGACAACCACGACGCGGCGCAAACGCTGGCCGCCATTCTGGAAATGGACGGACACCAGGTGGTGCTGGCAGGCGATGGCGAAGAGGCGCTGGCCGCTGCTCGGCAGCACCGGCCGGATGCGGCCGTGCTCGATATAGGCATGCCCAAGCTCGACGGCTATACCGTGTGCAGCCGCCTGCGCGCCGAACCCTGGGGCGAGTCGATGAAGATCGTCGCCATGAGCGGTTATGGCGCGCCGTCAGATATTGCGCGCAGCACGCAGGCCGGGTTCGACCGGCATTTCACCAAGCCTACCGACCTGGGCGAACTGCTGGCCTTCCTGGGATCGGTTTAAGCGGGCGTCAGCCGTCGGATCCGGGCCGAAGTCTCTTCAATGCCCAACGGGCAATGGCCAGGGTGCGGCGGTCATCGCCCGGGGCACCTACGGCCTGCAGACCCACCGGCAAGCCCTGCGGCCCGCTCTCGAAAGGCAGATGCACGCAAGGAGCGCCGATCAGCGTCCACACCCGGCAGAACAAGGGATCGCCCGTACCCTGTTCGAACAGCGGCGCCTCGCCGCTGGCGCTCGGGGCCAGCAGAAGATCGTACTGTTCGAACCAGAGCGCAGCCTGCGCGCGCCCCTGCGCCGCCCGTGCGAGGTTGTGCCGGTGATCTTCCGCGCTGATCTGGCTGCCGGCCTGCAACTGGGCCTGCAACGACGGGCTCAGTCTGTCCCAATGGTGCGTGCGCTCGAAGGCCAGCGCCTGCACCGCCTCGACGCTCATGATGTCTGCCTGCACCTGCACCAGGGCACACGTTTCGGGTGGCATGTCGAGTTCGCCGATGTGCGCTCCGGCGCGCGACAACACGGCCGCCGCGCGTTCGTAGGCAAGGCGAGTTTCGGGCAGGGTATGGCGCCATTGCGCCGGCCGGAACATGCCGATGCGCGGCCGCGCGTCGTAATCGAGGTCGCGCAGCCCAGGGTCACGCATCAGCACCGACGCCAGCAGGGCCACATCATCGATGTTGCGTGCAAAGCCGCCCACCGTGTCGAGCGATTCCGCCACATGTTTCATCCCCGAGCGCGCGATGCGTCCGAATGACGGCTTGTATCCCACCACCCCGCAGTACGCAGCGGGACGGATGATCGAGCCGGCGGTCTGTGTGCCCAGCGCCAGCGGCACCATGTCATCGGCCACCGCCGCGGCCGACCCACTGGACGAGCCGCCGGGCGTATAGGCCAGGTTTCGAGGGTTGCGGGTGGGCCCGGGATGGTAAGTGGCGAATTCGGTGGTCACCGTCTTGCCGGCCACCACGGCACCCGCCTCGCGGCACAGCGCCACCGCGGCGGCGTCGAACGGCGGCCGATGCCCTTCGTAAATGGAAGATCCGCAAGCAGTGGGAAGATCGCAGGTCGCGAAAACGTCTTTCACGCCGATCGGCAGGCCATGCAGCACGCCGCGTATGGCAGAGCGATCGAGTTCAGCCGCATAGGCAAGTGCCTGCGCCTGGTCTACCGCGGCCCAGGCGTGTACCGCCGGGTCACGCTGCTCGATACGCGCATAACAGGCGCGCAGTAATTGTTCGGCGCTCAACTCGCGGCGCGCCAACAGGCCCGCGGCCTGCACCGCGCTCAAGCGATTCAACTCAACAGCCATTGCCTCGGCCCCTGCCTGATCGATGTCATTGTTCATAGCGGCCGCGCATGACCATCATTGCGGCGCTGCACCACTTACAGTCATTGGCGTGGCGCTCAAATCACGATACCTTATCCGCTGACATCTGGCTGTCATGCTTTACCCCTAGAATGAAATCGTTTTCAAGTAGCTGCCCATCGTGCCCGACCAAACCGTCCGTCGTCCGTCGATATTGGAAATCGCCCGCAAGGCGGGCGTGTCCCCGGCCACGGTATCGCGCGCCTTCAACCAGCCCGAGTTGCTGCGGCCCGAAACCCGGGCGCGTATCGCAGCGGTGGCGCAACGCAGCGGCTTCCGGCCCAACCGTGTGGGTCGCAGTCTCAGGGCCGGACGTACCCGCACCATCGGGCTGTTGTTGCCCACGCTTACCAACCCCGTTTTCGCCGACTGCTTCGAAGGCGCCGAACAGCATGCGCGCGCCGCGGGCTACAGCGTGATGATGAGCATCACAGGCTATGACCCCTCGGTAGAGTCCGCCTCGGTGCAAGCCCTGATCGACCACCAGATCGACGGCCTGATACTGACCGTGGGAAACGCCTCTCGCAACGCAACCCTGCGTGCGCTGGACGCCGCCGGCATGCCGCATGTGCTGGCCTACAACGAATCCGCGGCGCACCCTTTTGTTTCGGTGGACAACCGCGCGGCAGCCCATGAAATGGTGGCGCGCCTGGTCGACCTGGGGCACCGCCGCATCGCTTTTGTCAGCGGCCCGCTGGCGGCATCCGACCGCGCACACCGCCGACTGCTGGGTGCACGTGCTTGCGCACGCGCGCTGCGGCTGCCGGCCGTCATGCACCTCGAAGTCGACGCGCACACCGAGGCCAGCCCAGACGCCTTGCGCGGGCTGCTGGCCCGCCGCAACGCCCCCACCGCACTGTTCTGCTCGAACGACTTGCTGGCTGCGTCAGTCATTGCGCAACTGTCGCTGCTGGGCCTGCGCGTGCCGCAGGATATTGCCGTGTGCGGCTTTGACGGCGTCAGGATAGGCGCCATGATGGTGCCCGCGCTGAGCACGGTCGAACAGCCCAGCCGCGATATCGGCGCCACGGCCTGCGCCCTGTTGCTGGCCCGGCTGCAAGGCGAACTTCCAGCGTCGGTGCGCCTGCCTCACCGTATTGTCGGCGGCGGCACCGCCAATGGCGAAGCGGCCTTGCGCGGCGCGTACAACCCCACTGCTTAATACCCCACCATGCTAATTGCCCAGATCAGCGACCTGCACATCCGCATGCCCGGCCAAAAGGCCTATCGCGTGGTCGAAACCGACCGCCATCTGCCTCCGGCCATCGAGGCGCTGAACCGGCTGGACCCCGCACCGGCCCTGGTCATCATCAGCGGCGACCTCACCGACTTCGGCAAGCCCCAGGAGTACGCGCACCTGAAAGCGATGCTCGACCACCTGCGCCTGCCGTACTACCTGATGCCGGGCAACCACGATTCGCGCGAGGCCATGGCGCAGGCGTTCCCGGACCATCACTATCTGCACGCCATGGAAGGCTATGTGCAGTACGCGATCGACGACTATCCCTTGCGCCTCTTGATGCTCGACACGGTGGTCCCTCGCCAGAGCCACGGCACCCTCTGCCCGCAGCGGCTGCAATGGCTCAGCGACCGCCTGGCCGAACAGCCAGGGCGGCCTACGCTGATCTCTATGCACCATCCGCCATTCACCACCGGCATCGCCTATATGGATGCCATCGGGCTGCAGGCCGGCATCCCCGAGCTCGAGCGCATCGTGGCGGCGCATCCCAATGTCGAACGCATTCTGTGCGGGCATTTGCACCGCACCATTTTCCGCCGTTTCGGCGGCACCATCGCATCCACATGCCCCAGCCCTGCGCACCAGATCGCGCTCGACCTGCGGCCGTCGGGCGAGGGCAATTTCATTATGGAGCCGCCCGGGTTTCACCTGCATGAATGGCGCGATGGCGCACTGTTGACCCACCATGCCTACATCGGCGACTACGCCGGCCCATACCCATTCCGCGAAGACGGCGCAGCCGTCCAGGCCTGATGACGCAGCCCCGTGACACGGCCGCGTCATGGTTGCACCGCAGAATGAAAAGGTTTTCATTTGCCGCCAGAATGTGAGACCTGCTCTTTGAAACCCGCCCGCTATTACTCGCCCCGCCGACCATGTCCATGCTCATTCTCGAAGACCTGACCAAACAGTACGGAGACGCCGCCGCCATCCAGGGAGTCGGGTTCACCGCGCCGGCCGGCAGCTTCACCGTGCTGCTGGGGCCGTCGGGCTGCGGCAAGTCGACAACGCTGCGCATGATCGCGGGCCTGGACACCCCCACCTCGGGCCGCATTCGCATCGGCGACCGCGACGTCACACACCTGCCGCCGTCGCAGCGCCATATCTCGATGGTGTTCCAGTCATATGCCTTGTTCCCCCATCTGACCGTCCGCGAGAACATCCTGTTCGGTCTGAAAGTGCGCAAGGAACCGGCAGCCGAATACCCGCGTCGCCTGCAGCGCGTGGCTGACCTGCTCGGGCTGTCGGCGCTGCTCGATCGCAAGCCGTCACAACTGTCGGGCGGCCAGCAGCAGCGTGTGGCGCTCGGGCGCGCCGTCATATCCGAAGCGCCGGTCTGCCTGATGGACGAGCCCCTGTCCAACCTCGACGCCCAGTTGCGGCACGACATGCGACGCGAGATCCGCGGCTTGCAGCAGGCCCTGGGCATCACCATGGTGTATGTCACGCATGACCAGACGGAAGCCATGAGCATGGCCGACCAGGTGGTGCTGTTGCGCAACGGTCGCATCGAGCAACTGGACACGCCGGACGGCCTGTACGCGAGGCCGGCCACGGAGTTCGCCGCGCGCTTCATCGGCACGCCGCCGATGAACCTGCTCGACCTTGGCAGCCACGACGGCGCCCGCGTGATCGCCGGCACGCAAGGTCCGCCTGTGCCCGACGCGCCGGCGGGTGCCATGCGCCTGGGCGTGCGCCCCGAACACATCGCCATCGGCAGCGACGGCCACGACGCCATCATCGAAAGCGTGGAGTACTTCGGGGCCGATTCCATCGTGGTCTGCCGGGTGGGCGACAGCCGTGGCGTCGCCGTGCGGGTCGCGGGTCACCTGCGCGCCAACGCCGGCGACCGCTTGCGCCTGTCATGGCGGCCCGAACACCAGCATTTCTTTTCCGCCGAAGCGGCGGTCATTCCCAACCCCGGGCGCCCCGGCGCCGATTCCCTCTAGGATAGCCATCATGCGACGCACCGCTCTCAAAGCCCTGGCAGCCGCCCTGGCCAGCGCCTTCTTCTCGCTTCCTGCCTACGCCCAGAACGCGCCGGTCGAAGTCGAGTTCTACTATCCCGTGGCCGTCGGCGGCCCCATCACTAAAATCGTCGACGACATGGTTGCCGAATTCGAGAAAGAGAATCCCGGCATCGACCTCAAGCCCATATACGCGGGCTCGTATCAGGATTCCATTGCCAAGGCGCTGACTGCGGTGAAGGGCGGCAACCCGCCGCAACTGGCGGTGCTGCTGTCGACCGACATGTTCACCCTGATCGACGAAGACGCCATTGTGCCGATCGACGGCCTGGCCAAGACGGACGATGACAAAAAGTGGCTGGATGGCTTCTACGATGCCTTCATGCAGAACAGCCGCACCGGCGGGCACGTGTGGGGCGTGCCGTTCCAGCGCTCGACCATCGTGATGTACTACAACAAAGACCTGTTCAAGGAAGCTGGCCTCGATCCGGAACGGGCGCCGGCCACCTGGAACGAACTCGTCGAGTACGGCAAGAAGCTCACCAAGAAAGATGCCGCCGGCAACGTATCGCAATGGGGCATCAAGATCCCGTCGGGCGGCGCCTTTGCGTACTGGCTGTTCCAGGCGCTGACCACGCCCAACGACGCCATTCTCATGAATGAAGAAGGCAACGAGGTCTACCTGGACAAGCCCGCCGTCATCGAAGCCGCGCAGTTCTGGAACGACCTGGCCACCAAGCATGGCGTGATGCCGCGCGGCACCATCGACTGGGGCACGACGCCCAAAGATTTCCTGGAAAAGAAAGCTGCCATTGTCTGGACCACCACGGGCAACCTGACCAACATCCGCAAGAATGCCGACTTTCCGTTCGGCGTGGCGATGATGCCCAAGGCCAAGCGGGGCGGCAGTCCCACCGGCGGCGGCAACTTCTACATTTTCAAGAGCGGCACGCCCGAACAGCAAGCCGCCGCGCTGAAGTTTGCCCAATGGGCCACCACGCCCGAGCGGGCTGCCGACTGGAGCATCGCCACGGGCTATGTGGCCGTCACCCCGGCCGCCTGGGAAACCGAACGTATGAAAAAGTATGCGGCTGAAGTGCCCGCCGCCACGGTGGCGCGCGACCAGCTCGAAGTCAGCGTGGCGGAGTTTTCCACCCACGAGAACCAGCGCGTGACCAAAGCGCTGAACGACGGCCTGCAAGCCATGCTGACCGGATCGAAGGCGCCCGAGCAGGCCTTGACCGACGCGCAGCGCGAGGCCGACCGCGTGCTGCGCTCGTACCGCTGAACCCGCCAACCAGGAGCCCCGCGTGACCAAATCCATGCAGGCAATTTATGGCTGGCTGCTGCTGTTGCCAGCGCTGGTGCTGCTGGCCGCGTTCACGCACTATCCGGCGGTGGCCACCGTATGGCACAGCTTTTTTTCCACTCCACGGGGCAGCCGGCCGGCGCGCTTCGTGGGGCTGGAAAACTACGCGCTGATGCGCGATGACCCGGTGTTCTGGCAGGCGCTCTGGAACAACATGTGGTTCGTGCTGATCACCATTCCGGCATCCATCATCATTGCGCTGGCCATGGCGCTATGGGTGAACCGCAACCTTGCCGGCCGCGGGTTCCTGCGCATGGCGTATTTCACGCCCACGGTGCTGCCCATGGTGGCCGTGGCCAACATCTGGTTGTTTTTCTATACGCCGCAATATGGGCTGATCGCCCAGGTCATGCAGTGGTTCGGGGCCGCAGGCCCGAACTGGCTGGGCAGCCGCGACACCGCGCTGCCCGCCCTGATGGTGGTCACCATCTGGAAAGAAGCCGGCTTCTTCATGATCTTCTACCTGGCGGCCCTGCAGACAATATCGCCCTCGCTGCGCGAGGCGGCCCTGCTGGAAGGCGCATCGCGATGGCAGTACTTCCGAAGGGTACTGTGGCCACTCCTGATGCCAACCACGCTGTTTGTGCTGATCAACGCGTTGATCAACGCGTTCCGCCTGGTCGACCACGTGGTCGTCATGACGCGGGGCGGGCCCGACAACGCCAGCACGCTGCTGCTCTTCTACATCTACCAGGTGGGGTTCAGCTTCTGGGACACCTCGTATGCGGCCACGCTGACCGTCGTGCTGCTGCTGATACTGGCCATTACCGCGCTGGTGAAATTCCGTTGGCTCGACCGCAGGACACATTATCAATGACGCGCACGCTAGACACCCTGGGCGCCTGGCTGCTGGGCCTGCTGTGGATATTGCCGCTGGCCTATGCTGTCTGGGCCGCCTTTCATCCGCCCGCCTATGCCACCCGGTTCGATCTGCTGGCGCCCCTGACGCTCGAAAATTTCAGCCGCGCCTGGCACGCGGCGCCATTCCCGCGGTATTTCCTCAATACCTTCATGCTGGTCACCATGGTGCTTGCGGCGCAACTCGTGTTGTCGACGCTGGCCGGGTATGCGTTCGCCCGCTTTGAGTTCCGCGGCCGCGACTTCGTGTTCATGCTCGTGCTTTTGCAGCTGATGATCATGCCCGATGTGCTGCTGGTCGAGAACTATCGTTCAATGAGCCTGCTTGGCGTGCGCGATACCGTTTTTGCCGTGGGCTTGCCCTACTTTGCCTCGGCTTTCGGCATCTTCCTGCTGCGGCAGACGTTCAAGACCGTGCCGCGCGAGCTCGAAGAGGCCGCAAGGGTGGAAGGCGCGGGCCCGCTGCAGGTGCTGATGAAGGTATACGTGCCACTGGCCAAGCCCATCTACATTGCCTATGGCCTGGTGTCGGTCAGCCATCACTGGAACAACTTCCTGTGGCCCCTTATCATCACCAATTCAGTAGAGTCCAGGCCGCTGACGGTAGGCTTGCAGGTGTTCGCCGCCACCGACCAGGGCATCGACTGGTCCGTCATCACCGCGGCTACGCTTCTGTCGGCGGCCCCACTGCTCATCGGTTTCCTACTTTTCCAGCGGCAGTTCGTGCAGTCGTTCATGCGGGCCGGCATCCGCTAGCGCGCACGACAACCGCCCTGAAGGAGCACGCACATGAGAATCCAGGCCGCCGTCCTTCGGGCCATGGGCGCCAGCGCCCCCTACGCCCACAGCCAGCCCTTGCAGATCGCCGACGTCGAGCTCGATCCTCCTCAGGCCGGCGAGGTGCTGGTGAAGATCAGGGTCGCCGGCCTCTGCCATTCCGATCTTTCCGTGATCAACGGCGACCGGCCGCGTGCGCTGCCTATCGTGCTGGGCCACGAAGCTTCCGCCGAAGTCGTGGAAACCGGCCCGGGGGTGACCGACCTGCGGAAGGGCGACCACGTCGTGATGGTTTTCGTGCCCAGCTGCGGCTGCTGCGCCCCCTGCATGCGCGGCCGCCCGGCGTTGTGCGAGCCAGGCGCCCAAGCCAATACCCAGGGCACCCTGCTGAGCGGCCAACGCCGCGCGCACATCGGCGGCGACTATCTCAACCACCATATCGGCGTGTCGTGTTTCGGCGAATACGCGGTCGTGTCGCGCCGTTCGTGCGTCAGGGTCCAAGCCGACCTGACACACCGCGAGGCGGCGCTGTTCGGGTGCGCGGTGCTCACGGGAGCGGGCGCCGTCATCAATCGCGCACGCGTGCGCGCCGGTGACACGGCGGCCGTGGTGGGGCTGGGCGGCGTGGGCCTCAGTGCCCTGATGGCGTGCGTGGCCAGCGGCGCCCGACGGGTGGTGGCGGTCGACCTCAGCGACGAAAAGCTGGCCCTGGCGCGCGAACTGGGCGCCACGCACACCATCAACCCTCGCTCGCTGCAGCACGATGCCGACCTGATCGAGGCCGCCGGGGGGCGAGTGGACTTCGGCTTCGATATGGCCGGCGCCATTCCTGCCTTCGAGACCGCCTACCGGCTGACTGATCGTGGCGGCTCGACCGTCACATCGGGGCTGCCGCACCCGGGCCACAGCTTTGCACTGCCTTTATCGCAAATGGTGGGCGAAGAACGGGAAGTGCTGGGCAGCTACCAGGGATCAGGACAGCCCGCCATCGATATCGGGCGCTATATCGACATGTACAAGCAGGGGCAACTGCCCGTAGACAAGCTCATGGGCAAGACTTTCGCCCTGGAGCAGATCAACGAAGGCTTCGATCTCCTGGCGTCGGGGCAGGGCTTGCGCGACGCCGTCGTGTTTGACTGAACCCCGCGCGCGGCAATGCCGGCACATTGAACCCACCCGCGCATTCCTGACCCGGGCGCGGCCCGGCTGGCGTCAGTAGCCCACCGACAACCCCGGCAGGTCGACGATGATGCGCGGCTTGTCGAGCGCCAGCGCCGCGTGCTGCGCGAACTCCTGGCTTTCCTTGGCGTCGGACGACAGGATGTCGTACCCGAGGGCATCGGCTACGCCCATGATCTTGTCGAGCAGCAGCACCTTGCCGCTGGGCCTCAGCGGCTCGCAGCCCAGGGTGTCCCATGCCGCCTCGAACCAGTCGCGGGCGTCGCTGGCCGCCTGCGGGGAGGGTGTCACGTCGACGGCCAGGTCGACCGATCGCCGGGCGTCGAAAATGACGGTCACATCACTGCGCATGGCTTGGCTCCGTAGAATGAGTGCGCCAGTATGCCGGACCGCACTGCCGCAGACTGTCAGGGCTGCGACAGTGCCCATGCCTTACCAGCCCCGCGTGGCTTCCCAGGTGAGGTCGGCACCTTCCTCCAGCGACCGCCGCATCATGTCCAGCAGGGGGAACGCCCGCTGGTGCAGCTCGACGTGCTGGGCCATGGGATGCACCGGCGGCTTGTCGGGATGATCGTCGTCGTCATGGTCGTCGCCGGTCTGCGCGCGCTCTTCGGCATGGATGGCCGCTTCGATCCCGGCGATGGCGGCCGGAAGTTGCTCGCGCGTGAATACGCCGCGCTCGGGCACCGTATCGCCGATGGATTTGCCGGCCGCGCGTAACAGCGGTGCCGCGTTCTGCGACAGCATCAACACTTCGGCGGCGGCCTTGGAGTGAAATTTGATAAGCATATTGCGGGCTCCTGCTGTGGACACTGTCCATACACTACCGCAATGCGCGTGCCGACGCCAATGGCGCACGGGGCCCGGGGGCAAGTCCGCCCTCAGACGGCGCCACATCCTTGCCCGCGGCACCGCCCCAACCAGGGAAAAGCACGCAAATCACGCTATGATCTAGGATATTCCTGTCAATCACAGGGCCACGGTACGCACCCTTATTGGCCCCTGGCGCGTCGCAGGCACGGCCTCGCCGCCGCGGTGGGCGGGCTGCTCCGCACGGCGCAGCCGATCTTCCAGAACCTTCACCAGATTCCTCATGCTCCCCGAGCAACAACAACAACTGATTTCCCTGCTCCAGGCCGCCGTCGCGCGTGTCCTGCCCGAAGCCCAGGCCCAGGTGCTGCTCGAGCGCCCCAAGGTCGCCGCCCACGGAGACGTGGCCACCAACATCGCCATGCAGCTGGCCAAGCCGGCGCGGCGCAACCCGCGTGAACTGGCCCAAGGTATCGTCGATGCCCTGATGGCCGAAACGACGGCCCGCGCCCTGATCGAAAGCGCGGAAATCGCCGGCCCCGGCTTCATCAATTTCCGCATCACCGCGGCCGCCCGGCAGGCCGTCATCATGGCGGTCGGGCAGCAGGGCGAGGCCTATGGCCGTGCGGCCGCCCGCGACGAAAAAGTGCTGGTGGAATTCGTTTCGGCCAATCCCACGGGGCCGCTGCACGTCGGTCACGCGCGCCAGGCCGCGTTGGGCGATGCCATCTGCAGGCTGTACGAAGCCGCGGGCTGGGACGTCACGCGCGAGTTCTACTACAACGACGCCGGCAACCAGATCCATAACCTGGCAATCAGCGTCCAGGCGCGCGCGCGGGGCATTGGCCCCGATTCGCCCGAATACCCGGCCGATGGCTACAAGGGCGACTACATCGCCGACATCGCCCAGGATTTCATCGCGGGCAAGACGCTGCAGGCCGCCGACGGGGCCGCCGTCACGGCCAGCGGCCAGATCGACAACCTGGACGATATCCGCGTGTTCGCGGTGGCCTACCTGCGCCGCGAACAAGACCTGGACCTGCAGGCCTTCGGCCTGGCTTTCGATAACTACTATCTCGAAAGCTCGCTGTATACGTCCGGCCGGGTCGAGCAGACCGTCCAGGCGCTGGTGGCCAGCGGCCACACCTACGAACAGGACGGCGCGCTGTGGCTGCGCACCACCGAGCTGGGTACCGGCGACGACAAAGACCGCGTCATGCGCAAAAGCGAAGGGGGCTACACCTACTTCGTGCCTGACGTGGCCTACCACAAGGCCAAATGGGAACGCGGCTTTCACCGGGCCGTCAACATCCAGGGCAGCGACCACCACGGCACCGTGGCGCGGGTGCGCGCGGGGCTTCAGGCGCTCGAGGCCGGCATTCCCAAAGACTATCCGGCATACGTGCTGCACAAGATGGTCAAGGTGATGCGGGGCGGCGAAGAGGTCAAGATCTCGAAGCGCGCCGGCAGCTATGTCACCCTGCGCGACCTGATCGACTGGGTCGGCCGCGACGCGGTGCGCTATTTCCTCATCCAGCGCCGCGCCGACACCGAATTCGTGTTCGACATCGACCTGGCCCTGTCGAAAAGCGATGAGAACCCGGTGTACTACATCCAGTACGCCCATGCCCGCATCTGCTCCATGGTCGCCCAGTCCGGCGCCGACGAGGCGCGCATCGCCCAGGCCGACGCCGCCCTGCTGACAGCCCCGTCCGAATTCGCGCTGATGCAGCGGCTGGCCAGCTTTCCGCAGGTGGTGTCCCAGGCGGCACAAGAGCTTGCGCCGCATCATATTGCCTTCTGGCTGCGTGACTGCGCGTCCGATTTTCATGCCTGGTACAACGCCGAACGGGTGCTCGTCGACGACGAACCCCTGAAACTGGCCCGCCTGCGCCTGGCTTCCACCACCCGGCAGGTCCTGGCCAACGGGCTGGCGCTGCTGGGCGTGTCGGCCCCGCAACGGATGTAAGCTTTACTTATGGCCACCAAACGCAAATCGTCGCGCCAGACCAAGCAAGGCGGCAGCACCCTGTACGGCGCGCTGGCCGGCCTGCTGATCGGCTTGGTCATCGCGGCCGTCGTGGCGTTCTACGTCACCAAGGCACCCATGCCGTTCGTCGACCGGGCCACCCGCGATAACGCCCGCACGCCCGCGGCCGACCCGCGGCAGGCGCCCGACCCCAACCTGGGCCTTTACGGCCGCGACGGCGCTGCCGGTACGCCGCCCAGCGGGCCCACCGCCACCGCTCCGGCGCCGTTGCCCGGCGTGCAACCCGCGCCCCCCACGCCTTCCAGGGCGCCGTCCGACGAACTGGGGGCATTGATCGCCACGCTGCCCCCGGGTGGTGCGGCCCCGGCGCCCACCGCGCCGGCCCGCCCCACGACGCCGGCAAGCGGCACCTACTTTCTGCAGGCCGGCGCCTACCGGGTGCTTGAAGATGCCGAAGCCCTGAAGGCCCGCATTCTGTTGTTGGGACTGCCGGTGGCGGTGCAGCGCGCCGAAGTCAACGGTATGCAGATCAACCGCGTGCGGGTCGGCCCGTTCGCGCGGCTCGACGACATGAACCGCGCGCGCAGCCGCCTCGGCGAAAACAAGATCGAATCGGCTGTGGTGCGCCAATAACCGGGCTGCCCGCCATGGAACTAACGCCACCCAAGGCCGGTCTGTACTCGTAACCCTACTTTCAGGAACTCGCCCGATGCAGTTTTCCGCGCTCACCCGCCTGGCCGCCGCCGCAGCCCTGGCCGCGTCTACCTTGTTCGTGCCCGCCAGCCAGGCCCAGGGTAATCAGCCCTATGTGGCGGTCAACCCGCCGCTGCCGTCCGACACCCCGGGCAAGATTGAGGTGCTCGAGTTCTTCGCCTACACCTGCCCGCACTGCGCCACCATCGAACCCATGGTCGAAGAATGGGCCAAGACGGCGCCGTCCGACGTGGTGCTCAAGCAGGTGCCGGTGGCGTTCAACGCCGGCATGAAGCCGCTGCAGCAGCTGTTCTACACCTTGCAGACGCTCAACCGCCCCGACCTGCACGCCAAGGTGTTCACGGCCATGCACGTCGAGCGCAAGCGCCTCTTCGACAAGAAAGCCATGGGCGACTGGGTGGCCGAACAGGGCGTGGACCGCGCCAAGTTCGATTCGATCTTCGATTCGTTCAGCGTGCAAACGCAGGTACAGCGCGCCGACCAGCTGGCCAAGGCGTATAACATCGATGGCACGCCTGCCTTCGGGGTGGGTGGCCGTTACCTGACTTCACCCGCGCTGGCTGGCAACAGCTACCAGGGCGCGCTGCAGCAAGTGGACAAGCTCATCCCCATGGCGCGGCAGCAATAGGCGTCCGAGCCGCACACTGTGCGAAGCCCGGCTCCCCTGCAAAGGGGGCCGGGCTTTTTCACACCAGGCGCCGCCAGGCGAAAGCGGCTGCAGGACGGCCGCCCATCAGGCAGCCGCCTGCAGGGCCTGCGTCAGGTCGGCGATCAGGTCGCGGGGGTCTTCCAGGCCTATGTGCAGCCGCACCAGGGCATGGTCGCCGCCCGTCCAGTAGCGATGGCGCGCCAATTCTCCGCGGGTGACCCACTGCACCAGGCTCTCGAAGCCGCCCCACGAAAAGCCGATGCCGAACAGCTGCAGCGCGTCGACAAAGCGGCGCGAGGCTTCGGCCGACAGGCGCAGCTCGACGGCCAGCATCCCGTTCGACCCCGTGCAGTCGCGTTGCCACAGGGCATGCCCGGGGTCGGCTGGCCATGCGGGGTGATAAATGCGCGCCACTTCGGGCCGGGTGGCCAGAAACTCGCAAACCTGCATGGCATGCCGCGCGTGCTGCGCCATGCGTATGGGCAGGGTGCGCACCCCGCGAAGCGCCAGCCAGGCGTCGTCGGCGCTGACCGAAAACCCCATGGCGTACTGGGTGCGGTTCAGGCGCTGCGCGATGCCGGCGTCGTTGGTCACGACGGCGCCCAGCATCAGGTCGGAATGGCCTCCCACGTACTTGGTGCCGGCAACCACGGATACCTGCGCACCCAGGGCGAGCGGCTGGTAGATGTAGCCCGAGCCCCAGGTGTTGTCGCAGGCCAGGACCAGGCCGTGACGGCGCGAAAACTCGGCCAAGGCCGGCAGGTCGAGCATCTGGAACAGAAGCGACCCCGGCGATTCGACATATACCAGGCGGGTGTTGGGCCGCACCAGGGATTCGAGGTCGTCGCCGGCCGAGAAAAAGGTGAGCTCGATATTCATGCGCTTGAGCAGCACCGCGTCCAGTTCGTACACGGGGCCATAGACACAGTCGGCCACCAGCGCGTGGTCACCGGCCGACAGCAGCGAGGTCAGCACCAGCGTGATGCCCGCCAGACCCGACGAAGCCAGGTAGGCATGCGTGCCGCGCTCGAGTTCGCAGAACACCTGTTCGAGCGCGGCGTGCGTGTCCATGCCCATGCGCCCATAGGTCGCGGCGCGCTCGCCACCCGCCTTGCGGCGCTGCGTGGCCTCCAGGGACGCCAGATCCTGGAAGCGCACGGTACTGGCGCGCATCGAGGGCAGGTTGACCGGCGCCGAACCGGTTTGCGGGTTGAACGGCGCGGTGGCCGTGTGCTGCAGCAGCGTGTCGATATGCGGGGCGGGGTCTTTGGCCATGAACGGAGAACCGGCAGGTGGTGGAACCCAGATATTAGGAGATTCGCAGCCCGCGGGAAAACCAGGCCGATTGCCATGCCTCGGCCCCGCGCAGTACGCTTGAGGCCCTTCCCAGGCCAGGCCGCCCCAGCGCGTGGCGGCCCCACCGACATGCTGCCTTTCGACACCCTGCTTGCGTTTTTCGGCATCGCCGTACTGCTGGCGCTGACGCCCGGCCCCGACAACCTGTTCGTGCTGATGCAATCGGCACTGTGGGGCCGCAATGCCGGCATGTTCGTCGTGCTTGGCCTTTGCACGGGCCTGCTGGGCCACACGGCAGCCGTGGCTGCGGGGCTGGCGGCGGTGTTCGCGGCGTCGCCCCACGCGTTCACGGTCATGAAGCTGGCCGGCGCGGCCTACCTGGCCTACCTGGCTTGGCAGGCCCTGACCGCGCGCGATACCGCAGCGCGGGCCGAACGGCCGCCGGCCCTCTCGCGCGGGGCGCTATACCGGCGCGGCATCATCATGAATCTGACCAATCCCAAGGTGCTGCTGTTTTTCTTCGCCTTCCTGCCGCAGTTCACGGCGCCGGCGCACGGACCCGTAGGTGTGCAGATCGCCGTGCTGGGGCTGGTGTTCATGGCGGCCACGCTACTGGTTTTCGGCGCCATCGCCTTTTTTTCCGGAGCCTTCGGACAACTGCTGCAGCGATCTCCGGCGGCATCGCGTTGGCTCAACCGGCTGGCGGGCGTGGTGTTCCTGGGGCTGGCGCTGCGGCTGGCCACGGCCAGCCGCTGATCACCGGCAACGCGGCCGTGCGGCGGCCGGGCCTTCTGCCTAGCGCGCCTGAAACCGCACGATACCGTCGGCGCCCGCCTGGCGCGTGAGCTTGCCTTCGAAATACAGCGCATGCAGGTGCGCCAGCGCCTCGCCCATGGCGAACGTAAGCTGGTGCAGGTCCAGCTTGCGCTTGAAAAGTACCGGCACGACATCCGACGTGGATTGCGGCTGGGCGCATGCTTGCAGCACTTCCGCCAGCCGCTCTGAGTGGTGCTGGTGTTGCTGCGCAATGCGTTCGTGCAGGCCCTTGAAAGGGCGTCCATGCGAAGGCAGCACCAGGGTGTCGGCGGGCAGGTGGTCGTAGCGGTTGAGAGAATTCAGGTACAGGGGCAGGGGGTTGGCGTCAGGCTCGTAATCGAACACGCTGACGTTGGTGGAAATGCGCGGCAGCACCATGTCGCCCGAGATCAGGGTGCACAGCTGCGGGCTGAACAACGACACATGCTCGGGGGCATGCCCGTAGCCCACGATGACCTGCCAGGAGCGTCCGCCTATCATGATCTCGTCTTCGTGCAGCAGGCGCGTGTAGCGCGCCGGCATCGCGGGCACGAGGTCGGGGTAATAGCCGGCCCGGCGGCGGATCTGGTCTTGCGCTTCGGGGTCGGTCAGGCCGTGGCGACTGAAATGATCAACGGCGGCCTGCCCATTGGGGCCCGAGCCGCCGCTGCGCGACGACCACAACGACGCGACCACGTAGTCGGTCATGCTCATCCATAGCGGTGCGCCCCAGCGCTCGCACAGCCAGTGCGCGAGACCCACGTGGTCGGGGTGCATGTGCGTGACAATGACCCGCAACACAGGCAGGCCGTCGAGCTCATTGGCGAATACCTGTTCCCATAGTTCCTTGACCTGGTCGCGGCTGATGCCGCAGTCGACGATCGTCCAGCCCTGGCGGCCGTCGAGTTCATCGCGAAGCAGCCACAGGTTGATGTGATCCAGCGCGAAAGGCAGCGGCATCCGGATCCACTTCACGCCGTCGGCGACCTGCTGGGCAAGGCCCGGCGCGGGTTGCACGTCGCCCCAGGGATACTGCAACTGATGCTCGTTGGGATTCATGTAGGTTCTCGGGTAGGCTTGACGATTGATCCGGTCCATCATAATTTACGTTTACGTAAACTGCCAAACCTCGCATGCCACCCACCTGGACGATCTCCGAACTCTCGCGCGAGTTCGATATCACCCCTCGCACCATCCGCTTCTACGAAGACCAGGGCATCGTCAGCCCGGCTCGGGATGGCCGCAACCGGATATACGGGGCGCGTGACCGCACCCGCCTGAAGCTCGCCCTGCGCGGCAAGCGGCTGGGCCTGCAGCTTTCGGAAATTCGCGCGCTGATCGACATGTACGACGGCCCGGGCGACAGCACACCGCAATTACGGCAATATCTCGACGTGCTGGCCCAGCATCGGGCCGCGCTCGAACAACAGCGCCGCGACATCGATGACACCCTGGCCGAGATCGCCGAGCAAGAGCGGCAATGCCGGCAACTGCTGTCGCAGAAACCCTGACTCATACGCCGTGGGCCACGGCAACGCCAGAGAACGTTCATGTACCTGCCCCGCCATTTTGAAGAATCCCGCCCGGCCGTGCTGCAGGCCCTGATGCGCTCGCGGCCGCTCGCCACGCTGGTGATGGGCGACGGCGCGGGCGGTTTCGACGCCAATCACATCCCGCTTTACCTGGATGCGTCCCGCGGCCCCCACGGCGTGCTGCAGGGCCACGTGGCGCGTGCGAATCCGCTGTGGCGGCAGGCAGGCGGCGGCACGCCCGCCTTGGCGATCTTCCAGGGCGACGATGCGTATATCTCGCCATCCTGGTATCCGTCCAAGCGCGAACACGGCAAGGCGGTGCCCACCTGGAACTACGTCGTCGCGCACGCGCGCGGCACGCTGCGGGCCATCGACGACCCCGCCTGGCTGCGCAGCCTGCTCGACACGCTGACCGCCGAACACGAAGCCGGCATGCCGCAACCCTGGTCCATCAGCGACGCGCCGGCTGATTTCATCGAGAAAATGGTCAACGCAGTGGTCGGCATCGAGCTGCCCATCGAGCAGCTCACGGGCAAGTGGAAAGTCAGCCAGAACCAGCCCGCGGCCAACCGCGCGGGCGCCGTCCAGGGGCTGCGCGAACAGACGCAGGGCCGGGAGCCCGGCATGGCCCGCCTGGTGGCGGATTATCCCGAACAGTCATGAGCTGGATTCAGACGCTGGGCCTGTTCGCGCTGACGGCCCTGGCCGAGATCGTGGGCTGCTATCTGCCGTACCTATGGTTGAAACAGGGCCATTCCGCCTGGCTGCTCGTGCCGGCCGCCGCGAGCCTGGCGCTGTTTGCCTGGCTGCTCACACTGCATCCCACCGCGGCCGGCCGTGTCTACGCGGCTTACGGCGGCGTCTATGTCTCCATGGCCCTGCTGTGGCTCTGGGCGGTCGACGGCATTCGTCCCACGCCCACCGACTTCGCGGGCGTGGGCCTGTGCCTGGCCGGCATGGCGTTGATCATGGCAGGCCCTGCCCGCGCCTGAAGACCCAGGCGCCAATACTGCGGCTGGACGGGTCGCTCCACGGTCGCACCCCGTAGTCCGATCTAGGGAAAACCCGTGTCCACTTTACGTTTACGTAAACGTAATATTGAAAACCGCCATTGCCTGGCCATCCGCTGCGGCGCATCATGCCCGCTGTCGTGTGCCATCCGCCTGTACGCAATGCAAGCCCTCACTCTGGAGACGTCGATGAACCTTCCCGGTCTGAATTTCAACTTGGGCGAAGACCTGGACATGCTGCGCGACGCAGTACGTCAGTTCGCGCAGGCGGAAATCGCCCCGCGCGCCGCCGACGTCGACCGCAGCGACCAGTTCCCCATGGACCTGTGGCGCAAATTCGGCGAACTGGGCGTGCTGGGCATGACGGTCAGTGAAGAATACGGTGGCGCCAACCTGGGCTACCTGGCGCACATGGTCGCCATGGAGGAAATCTCGCGCGCCAGCGCTTCGGTAGGGCTTTCATACGGGGCGCATTCGAATCTGTGCGTCAACCAGATCCACCGCAACGGCACGCCGGAACAGAAGGCTCGCTACCTGCCGAAACTCGTATCGGGCGAACATGTGGGCGCGCTGGCAATGAGCGAACCGGGCGCCGGATCGGATGTCGTCAGCATGAAGCTGCGCGCCGAGAAAAAGGGCGACCGCTACGTACTCAACGGCAGCAAGATGTGGATTACCAATGGCCCCGACGCCGACACGCTGGTGGTGTACGCCAAGACCGATCCCGCGGCGCACCAGCGAGGCATCACGGCCTTCCTGGTGGAGAAGTCCTTCAAGGGGTTTTCGGTGGCGCAAAAGCTCGACAAGCTGGGCATGCGCGGCAGCCATACCGGCGAACTGGTGTTCCAGGATTGCGAAATTCCCGAAGAGAACGTACTTGGCCAGGTCAACGGCGGCGTCCGGGTGCTGATGAGCGGGCTCGATTATGAGCGCGCCGTCTTGTCGGGCGGACCGCTGGGCATCATGCAGGCCGTGATGGACGTGGTGGTGCCCTACATCCATGAGCGCAAGCAGTTCGGCCAGGCCATTGGCGAATTCCAGCTGATCCAGGGCAAGGTGGCCGACCTGTACACCACGTTGCAAGCCAGCCGCGCGTTCTGCTATGCCGTGGGCAAGAACCTGGATCAGCTGGGCGCCGAGCATGTACGCCAGGTACGCAAAGACTGCGCGGCCCTGATCCTGTATACGGCCGAGAAGGCCACCTGGATGGCCGGGGAGGGCGTGCAGATCCTGGGCGGCAACGGCTACATCAACGACTATCCCACGGGCCGTCTGTGGCGCGATGCGAAACTGTATGAGATCGGCGCCGGCACCAGCGAGATCCGCCGCATGCTGATCGGCCGCGAACTCTACGCCGAGACCGCCTGACATGCCCCCGTCACGAAACCATGCGCGCGTGGCCCGGGATCGGCATCGCCGCATCGGTAATCCGCCCGATCGCGTCGGGCGTCGATGCGTCGGGCGTCACGGCGCCGGGCTTGCGCGGGCGGGCGCGAGACGCAACGCCATTTGAACAACGATACCCGTGCAATGATCTACAGCGGCGACGTCCAACGTATCGAACCGGCGCCGGCTCCCCGGCCGGAGCCGCTGGCGGTTGCCCGGCAGATACTGGCGGGCTTTGACCGCCATTACGCGCTGTTCCGCTATAGCGCGCAACGCGCCAAGTCGCTGTTTGAGTCCGGCGACTGGCATGGCATACAGCAGCTGTCTCGCGAGCGCATCGAGTATTACGACATGCGCGTGCGCGAATGCGTCACGCAACTGCGCCAGGTCCTGCGCGATTCGACCGCGCCCGAAGGGCCCGCCAGCCTGACCCCCGGGCAAACCGCCTTCTGGCAAGAAGTCAAACAGCAGTTCGTGGGGCTGTTGGCCGGCCACCGCCAGCCCGAATGCGCCGAAACCTTTTTCAATTCGGTCTCGTGCCGAATCCTGCACCGCGATTACTTCCATAACGACTTCCTGTTCGTGCGGCCGGCGATCGCCACCGAGTATCTCGACAGCCGCATCCCGTCGTATCGCGTCTACTACCCGCTGACCGAGGGCTTGCGCAAAAGCCTGATACGCATGGTGGCCGATTTCGGGTTGGCGGCGGCTTATGCCGACCTGCCGCGCGACACGCGCCTGCTGGCACGGGCCGCGGTGCGCAAGCTGCGTGTCCAGTGGCCGCGCGAACTGGGCCGCCGGCTGGCGTCCGATTGCCAGATCCAGGTGTTGAGTACGCTGTTCTTTCGCAACAAGGGGGCCTACATCGTCGGGCGCCTCATCAACCAGAGCACCGTGCACCCCTTCGCAGTGGCGTTGATGCGCAACGCCGCGGGCCACATCGAACTCGACGCATTGCTCCTGGGCGCCGACGACCTGAGCACGCTGTTCAGCTTTACGCGTGCGTACTTTCTGGTCGACATGGAAACACCGGCCGCGGTAGTGAATTTCCTGTCGAGCCTCGTGCCGCGCAAGCCCAAGGCCGAGCTTTACACCATGATCGGCCTGCAAAAGCAGGGCAAGACGCTGTTCTACCGCGATTTCCTGCACCACCTGGCGCATTCGCGCGATGCCTTCGACATCGCCCCGGGGATCAAGGGCATGGTGATGTGCGTCTTCACGCTGCCGTCGTATCCGTATGTATTCAAGCTGATCAAGGACCGCATCGACAAAGACGGCATCGACCACGCCACGGTGCGCCGCAAGTACCAGATGGTGAAGCTGCACGACCGCGTGGGCCGCATGGCCGACACCTGGGAGTATTCCCAGGTGGCGCTGCCGATTTCCCGGTTTTCGCCGGCGCTGCTCGAGGAACTGCGGCAGCGCGTGCCGAGCTTGCTCGAAGAAAGCGGCGACACGATCGTGATCCGCCACGTTTATATCGAACGGCGCATGACGCCGCTGAATATCTACCTGCGGCATGCGTCCGAGCCGCAACTGGACCACGCGGTGCGCGAGTATGGCGACGCCATCCGCCAACTGGCCACCGCCAACATCTTCCCGGGCGACATGCTCTACAAGAATTTCGGCGTCACGCGCCTGGGCCGCGTGGTGTTCTACGACTATGACGAAATCCAGCGCATGACCGAAATGCAGTTCCGCCGTATTCCGCCGGCGCCCAATGAAGAGGCCGAACTGGCCAGCGAACCTTGGTACGCCGTCGGACCAAACGATGTCTTTCCCGAAGAGTTCCACCGATTTCTGCTGGGCGATCCGCGCGTACGCAACGCGTTCCTGCGGCACCACGCCGACCTGTTGCAGCCCGAGTGGTGGCAGGCCTGCCGCAAGCACGTGGCCCAGGGGCGGATCGAAGAGTTTTTCCCGTACGATACAGACAGGCGGCTGCGCAATGGCAGCGCGCCGCAACGCGTCGCCAGCTCGTGACGCCAGTCCCTTTTTATTGCATTCCAGGAGTCAATCATGTCTGATCCCGTCGTTATTGTTTCAGTAGCCCGCACCCCCATGGGCGGCATGCTGGGCAGCCTATCCGGCCTCGCCGCTCACGAACTGGGTTCGGTGGCCATCAAGGCCGCGGTCGAGCGCGCGGGTATCAAACCCGAGCAGGTCGACGAAGTCATCATGGGCAACGTGCTGCAGGCGGGCCAGGGCCAGGCCCCGGCGCGCCAGGCCGCGCTGGGCGCCGGCCTGCCCCTGGGCGTGGCCTGCACCACGATTCACAAAGTGTGCGGCTCGGGTCTGAAGGCCGCCATGTTCGGCCACGACCTGCTTGCCGCCGGCTCGGCGCGCGTCGTCGTCGCCGGGGGCCAGGAAAGCATGAGCAACGCCCCGTACCTGATGCTGAAAGGCCGCCAGGGATACCGCTACGGTCATGCCACGGTGTACGACCACATGGCACTCGACGGTCTCGAGGACGCCTACGATCGTGGCAAGGCCATGGGCGTGTTCGCCGAAGACTGCGCGGCCAAATATGAATTCACCCGCGAACAGCAGGACGCCTATGCGCTGGAATCGCTGCGCCGCGCCCGCGCTGCCACCGAAGACGGCAGCTTCAAGTGGGAGATCGCTCCCGTCACCGTGGCCGGCCGCAAGGGCGACACCGTAGTCGATATCGACGAAGCGCCCACCAAGGCCATGCCTGAGAAGATCCCGACGCTCAAGCCCGCCTTCAAGAAAGACGGCACCGTCACGGCAGCGAACGCCTCGTCGATTTCCGACGGCGCGGCGGCCATGGTGCTGATGCGCGCTTCCACCGCCGAAGAACTGGGCGTCAAGCCGATGGCGCGCATCGTCGGCCACAGCCAGCACTCGCAGGAACCCGGCTGGTTCACCACCGCCCCCGTTGGCGCGTTGAAGAACCTGTTCGCCAAGACGGGATGGACGGCCGAAGACGTCGACCTGTACGAGATCAACGAAGCCTTCGCCGTGGTGGCCATGGCAGCCATGAACGACTTCAAGCTGCCGCACGAGAAAGTGAATGTGCACGGCGGCGCCACGGCGCTGGGCCATCCCATTGGCGCGTCGGGCGCCCGTCTGGTCGCCACGCTGGTCGGTGCCCTGCGCAAGACCGGGGGCAAGCGCGGCGTCGCCACGCTGTGCATTGGCGGCGGCGAAGCCGTGGCCATGGCGATCGAAATGGTGTGATCGCAACAGCAGGGTGCCTGGCATGGCATTGCAGGCCGGCACCCGCAACGGCCGGTCGGTGCCGGCAACCGGCACACACCTGAGAGCCCCCGCCCTGGCGCGGGGGCTCCCGCAGGGGCCCCATCGAGTCAGCAGGTGCCTGGCCTTTTCCGGGACCGCGCACGCACAGGAAGAACCTTCATGCCCATGATCGAATCCCGCATCAATCCGCGTTCGCAAGACTTTGCCGACAACGCACGCGCCATGCAGGCGCAGCTGGACGACCTTGCGCGCCAGCTCGAGCAGGTGGCGCTGGGCGGTGGCGAAGTGGCGCGCAGCAAGCACGTGGCGCGCGGCAAATTGCTGCCGCGCGAACGCGTCGAGCGGCTGGTCGATCCGGGCACTGCTTTTCTCGAATTGTCGCCGATGGCCGCGCACGGCATGTACGACGGCGCCGCGCCAGGGGCGGGCGTCATCACCGGAATCGGACGCATCTCGGGCACCGAATGCGTCATCGTGTGCAACGATGCGACGGTCAAGGGCGGCACCTACTACCCGATGACGGTGAAGAAGCATCTGCGTGCGCAGGAAATCGCCGCGCAGAACCATCTGCCATGCGTGTACCTGGTGGACTCGGGCGGCGCCAACCTGCCCCAGCAAGACCAGGTGTTTCCAGACCGCGACCACTTCGGCCGGATCTTCTACAACCAGGCCGTGATGTCCGCGCAGGGCATCGCCCAGATCGCGGTGGTGATGGGCTCGTGCACGGCGGGCGGCGCCTACGTTCCGGCCATGAGCGATGAGTCCATCATCGTGCGCAACCAGGGCACCATCTTTCTTGGGGGGCCGCCCCTGGTCAAAGCGGCCACCGGCGAAGAGGTCAGCGCCGAAGACCTGGGCGGCGGCGATGTGCACACGCGCCTGTCGGGCGTAGCCGACCACCTGGCCGCCAACGACCTGCATGCCCTGCAGCTGGCGCGCAACGCGGTGGCGCGGCTGAACCGCAGCAAGCCGGCGCAACTGGCCCTGGCTCCGGTGCGCGAGCCGCGCTACGACCCCGCCGAACTCAACGGCATCATTCCTGCCGATACCCGCAAACCCTACGACGTCCGCGAAATCATCGCCCGGGTGGTCGACGGCTCGGACTTCGACGAATTCAAGGCGCGTTTCGGAACGACGCTGGTCACGGGCTTCGCGCACATCCATGGCATGCCGGTGGGCATCGTGGCCAACAATGGCATCCTCTTTTCGGAATCCGCGCAGAAGGGTGCGCACTTCATCGAACTGTGCGCGCAACGCAAGATCCCGCTGGTGTTCCTGCAGAACATCACGGGCTTCATGGTGGGCCGCAAGTACGAAAACGAAGGCATCGCGCGCCATGGGGCAAAGATGGTCACCGCCGTGGCGACCGCCAACGTACCGAAGTTCACGGTGCTCATCGGCGGCTCGTTCGGCGCCGGCAACTACGGCATGTGCGGCCGTGCCTATTCGCCGCGCCTGCTGTTCATGTGGCCCAACGCCCGGATATCGGTCATGGGTGGCGAGCAGGCCGCCAGCGTGCTTGCCACGGTGCGGCGCGACGGCATCGAAGCCAAGGGCGGCCAATGGTCGCCCGAAGAAGAAGAAAGCTTCAAGGCCCCCATCCGGGCCCAGTATGAACGCGAAGGGCATCCGTACTACGCGACGGCGCGCCTGTGGGACGACGGCATCATCGCGCCGGCCGATACCCGCCGTGTCCTGGCGCTGGCGTTGTCCGCCTCGCTGAACGCGCCCATCGAAGACACACGCTTCGGCGTGTTCCGCATGTAGCCGCAAGCGCCCGGCGCGCCTTTCTTTGACGCCTTCCAGACTGGATGACACCGATGTTCGATACTTTGCTGATTGCCAACCGCGGTGAAATCGCCTGCCGCGTGGCCGCCACCGCCCGCCGCATGGGCATCCGGACCGTTGCGGTTTATTCCGACGCCGATGCAAACGCGCGCCACGTCGCGGCCTGCGACCAGGCCGTGCATATCGGCGGGCCGGAACCTCGCGCCAGCTACCTGCGCGCCGACGCCATTCTGCAAGCGGCGCGCGATACCGGCGCACAGGCCATTCATCCAGGCTATGGTTTCCTGTCGGAAAACGAAGGCTTCGCGCAGGCCGCGGCCGATGCCGGCATCGCCTTCGTCGGGCCGCCGGCCGCAGCCATTGCCGCCATGGGCAGCAAATCGGCCGCCAAGGCGCTGATGGAGCAAGCGGGCGTGCCGCTGGTGCCGGGCTACCATGGCGACAACCAGGACCCCGGGTTCCTGAAGTCGCAGGCAGACGCCATCGGCTATCCCGTGCTGATCAAGGCCAGCGCCGGGGGCGGCGGCAAAGGCATGCGCGTAGTCGAATCGGCCGACGCGTTCCTGGATGCGCTGTTGTCGTGCCGGCGCGAGGCGGCATCCAGTTTCGGCGACGACCGCGTCCTGATCGAAAGATATCTGCAGAAGCCGCGCCACATCGAGATTCAGGTGTTCGCCGACACGCACGGCAACTGCGTATACCTGTTCGAGCGCGACTGCTCGGTGCAGCGGCGGCACCAGAAAGTCATCGAAGAGGCGCCGGCCCCGGGCATGACGCCCGAGCGCCGCCAGGCCATGGGCGAGGCGGCCGTGGCCGCCGCGCGCGCCGTCGGGTATGTGGGCGCTGGTACCGTGGAATTCATTGCCGAACCCGACGGCCGCTTTTACTTCATGGAAATGAACACGCGGCTGCAGGTGGAGCATCCCGTCACCGAGATGATCACTGGCCACGACCTGGTCGAATGGCAGCTGCGCGTCGCGGCCGGTCAGCCCTTGCCGGCCACGCAGCAAGACCTGCGCATCGACGGCCATTCCATCGAAGCGCGCATCTACGCGGAAAATCCGGACAAGGGTTTTCTGCCGTCCATCGGCACACTGGCCTATCTGGAATTGCCGCCCCATGCCGCCTTCGCCAACGGCGAAGTGCGGGTGGATGGGGGGGTGCGCATGGGCGACGCCATTACGCCGTATTACGACCCGATGATTGCCAAGCTGATCGTGCGCGGAGCCGATCGCGACCAGGCCCGCGCACGCATGGTGCAGGCGCTGGCGCGCACCCATGTGGTGGGCGTGCAGACCAACGTCGCGTTCCTCGCGCGGCTGATGCAAGACGCGGCGTTCGCTTCGGCCGACCTGGACACTGGCCTGATCGAACGGCAGCGCGCGAGCTTGCTGCCTCCGGCCGCGTCGGCCGACGGCGCGACGCTGGGGCTGGCCACAGCGGCGGTGCTGGTACGCCAGGGCATGACCCATTCCGCGGGCGCGAGCGCCAGGCCCGCCGCCGACCCCTGGGACGTACGCGATGGCTGGCGTATCGACGGCCGCTATCACCAGGTCTTGCAATGGGTGGACGGCGACACCCCGCACGATGTGCGGGTGTCGCACAGCGGCCAGGCATGGACGCTCGAAAGCGCAGGGCCGGCCCAGGCATTCACCTGGCGGGCACAACCCAGCGCGAATCCCAACCTTGCCTATCGGCTGCGCATCACACTTGACGGCCGCGAAGCCGTGGGCACGGTCGTGCTGCACAACGACCAGGCGCACGTATTCGGCGCGACCGGCGTACATGTGCTGGCGCTGCACGATGCCCTGGCGCATGCCCAGGACGACTCGGCCGAACACGGCGGGGGGCTCACCGCCCCCATGCCCGGCAAAATCATATCCATTGCCGTCCAGGCGGGCGACAAGGTTGCAAAGGGGCAGCCTTTGCTGGTGATGGAAGCCATGAAAATGGAACACACCATATCGGCCCCCGCCGACGGCCAGGTGCAGGAAGTGTTCTATGCGGTCGGCGACCAGGTGGCCGAAGGCGTGGAACTGGTCGCTATAGGCGCCTAGCGCATGGTCGGGGATGCCCCCTCGCCTGCGTGCGCGGGGCGTGAAGCATTCCATGGGGACGCAAGCCGGCGGCCCATACGCCGCCGCCGCGCGTGCGCGCCGCCTGACCGCTGCCGGCGCCCAGGCCTGTAACGGGCAATCCGCGCTGAGCCGGCAAATCAAACCGCGTGAAGACCAGTGGCGGGTTCTTCCATGTTATGTCGTAGGCCGGCGCAGGCCGAGGTATTACATTTGGGAATGGGTTCGCACCTGAATGGCAATCGGGTTGTGCTGTGCGGCCCCGCTTACTAGGATGAGCCGACCGTCAGCCTGGTAACGAGGACACCATGAGCACATCTATTGAAACTTTGCGGGCCAAGCGCCACGCCGTCGTGCGCAGCCTGCTTGAGGATGTACGCCGCATCGAACAGACACAGGGCCATACCCGCGAGGCCCTGGAAGCGATCAAACAGGCGCTCATCGATGCCACCAAAGAACGCGAGATTTTCGTGACCGCGGAATTCGAGCCGGCCAAGCGCGGCACGTTCAAGGACTTTGTGGCGTACCGACTGAATGAAGACCATCCGGACGGACGCGCCCTGTATCTGTCGCTGGCCCTGCCCGGCAAGGAAAGCCCCCCGCACAACCATAACAACTGGGCGGTGCTGGCCGGCATCCAGGGCGTTGAAGAGAACCGCCTCTACAAGAGCGAACCCGACGGCAGCTTCTCGCAGATCGACTCGATCGTCGTGGGGCCCGGCAATGGCGTTGCGCTGATGCCGGACGACATCCACAGCATTCATGTGCGCGGCGAGGGCGACGAGCCTGTATGGCAGCTGCGCTTCTATGAGCGTCCGCTGGAAGAACAGACAGACCGGGCACAATACGATCCCGCGACGGGCAAGACGACCAACTTCCCGCCCAACGTGAACGTGAAGAAAGCACCGTAATCCATTAGAACAGGCTGTTCCAGATTGATCAGAGCCGGCACACAGTCCGGCAAGTGGAGGAGACAACCATGCAACGCAGAACTTTCCTGGGGTCCGCCGCCGGCCTGGCGCTGGGCTTGCAGCTACCCTCGCTGGCCCGCGCGCAGCAATATCCCGCGCGCCCCATCAACTACATCGTCGCCTATACCCCCGGGTCGGCCAACGATATTCTGGTGCGCCTGATCGCACCGAAGCTCGATAAATTCCTGAACGGCACGGTCGTCGTCATCAACCGGCCTGGGGCAGGCGGCAGTATCGGCATGGCGGCCCTGGCCCAGGCCCCCGCCGACGGCTACAGTCTTGGCTTGGGCTCGAACGCCACCATGGCGATCAACCAGGCCATGTTCGGCAATCTGTCGTACAACCCGATAGAAGACTTCTACGGCGTGGCCAAGATTGCCACGAGCCCGAACGTCGTCGTCGTGCCGGCCAAGAGCCAGATACGCACGATTGAAGAACTGGTGGCCCTGCTGCCCAAGCAGCCGCTGCTGTACAGTTCACCGGGGAATGGCACCACCCAGCACCTGACCGGCGTCATGCTGAAGAACCGCACGTCGGGCATCTGTGAGCACGTGCCCTACAAGGGGCCGGCCGAGGCCATTGCCGCGCTGATCAGCGGCGATCAGGTTCACTATGGCTTTGCATCGCTGCCCTCGGTGCTGGCGCAGATCAAGGCGGGGCAACTGCGGGCTCTGGCGGTCACGCCGGCGCAGCGCACCAGCTTCCTGCCGGACGTACCCACGCTGGCCAGCGTGGGCCTGACCGACTTCGAAAAAACGGACCTGTGGTTTGGCATGGTGGTGCGCAAGCAGACCCCCGAACCCATCATCAAGACGCTGCACAAGGCCACCCTGCAGACCCTGCTTGACCCCGAGGTGCAGGCCAGCCTGAGCAAGGGCGGGTATATCTCGGCCGGCCAGGAGCCGCTGGGCCAGTTTGAAACGTTCCTGGCGGAACAGGCGAAATTCTGGGGTGAATTGGTGAGCCAGTCCGGCGCCAAGATCGGCTGAGCCGAGGGGCGCGCCGTACCGCTTGCGGCAACGCGGGCCCCCCGCAACGCCTCTGGTATCCTCTGCGCAACAAGAGGAGACCCGACGCGATGAGACCCGGTTTCAAAGCGAATCGCGCGCCGCGTGCTTCGATGCGCGCGCCCCGCCCATGAACCCCCGGCAGATCGAGGCTTTCGCCAAAGTCGTGGAGCACGGCAGTGTCACGCTAGCGGCGGCGGCGCTGGGCATCACGCAGTCGGCGGTCAGCCGGCTGCTGCAACGCCTGCACGACGAGATCGGGTTCAAGACCTTCACGCATCGCCGCGGCCGGCTGGTGCTGACTGAAGAAGGCAAGGCCTTTTACCGCGAAGTGGCGCGCATGTACGTCAGCATGCGCGACATCGGTCAGGCCGCCACGCGCATCCGCGCTATCGGCACCGGCAGCTTGCGCCTGTGCGTGATGCCGGGCCTGCAGCAGGGGGTGATTCCGCAGGCCATTGCCCGGCTGGCCCGGCGCCATCCCTCGGCATCCGTGTTCGTCGACGTGTGCAACTACCTCGAGGTCATGCAGGCGGTGCTGGGAGGCAAGGCTGAACTGGGATTTGCCACGCTGCCGGCTGAGGATCCGCTGCTCAAGTCGCGAATCATGTCGCGTACCGACGCCATTTGCCTGGTACCCGCCGGGCATCCGCTGGCCGTACCCGGCCCGCTGGACGTGTCGGAATTACATGGCGTGGATTACATCCGCGTGCCGCGCGCCCGTTATACCGATCGCCTCGAATACTTCTTCAGCCGCCATCATGTGCAACCCGCCGTGCGCATCGAGGCACGCACCATTCTCGCCGCAGCCGAGCTCACCCTTCAGGGAGTCGGCGTGTGCGTGGTCGACCCCTTCAGCCTGGCCGCCGTGGACGACTCCCGCGTGGTCGCCCGGCCGCTGGCGCCCGCGTTCGAGATGACGGTAGGCGCCGTGTACCGGGCGGATGAACCCCTGAGTTTCCTGTCGCAGGAACTGCTCAAGCTTTGCGGCGCGGGTCCGCAGGAATTCTGAGCCGGGCCGAAGGCTTTCCCTCGGCCCGGCCCCGGGACTAGATCCGGAAACGTACCGTCGGATCGTCCCGCACCTTCTGCAGCAGCCCGGTTTCCCAGCTCAGGTACTGGTGCATGGCTTCTTCAATGCCGGTCTCGCGGTCGTAGGGCCGATACCACACGTCGTCGATCTCGGTCAGGAATACCGGAGCGTCGTCGGTCAGGCGAGCTGCGATGCGCGCCGTACCGCCCTGCAGGTAGTGGGCGCGATAGCCGGCCCGCGCGGCATCGGCCGCCGCGAGCTGCGACACCCGGCCATCCTGGCAGGTGAACAGCACGATTCCGTCGGGCTTGAGGCGAGCCAGCACCGCGGGCAACCGCGAACGCGGTGCCCACGAGGCCCCCGGAAGATGGGCGCGCCGATAGGCACGCGAATCGCCTACGTCGATGTACAGCGCTTGCTCCGGCAGGTCATTCGACGCCACCGCCCGCTCGTCGTCCTGCGAGGCCTGAACCGCCACCGGCACGAGCGCCTGCTCCGCCACCAGGTAGATATAGACCTCCCAGCCCATCAGGTGCAGCCACGCCGCGGTCATGGGCGCCTGCACGCCATCGGTATCGAATACGACCAGGCGCGCGTTGCGCACGGGCGCGTAGTGGTCGGTCTGTTGTACCAGTTGCCCGCCGGGTGCGGGTATGGCCCCAGGAAGACTGGCTTGCGCGGATACGGCCGGGTCGCGCACATCGAACAGGTAGGTTGTGCGCGTGCGATTGCCCAGCATCTCGCGCAGCTCGGTGTCTTCGAGCTGCACCACCCCCAGGCTGCGCGCCCATTCCTGCGCCGCCGAGGCGGCCCCGGGTGCCACCGGACGCTGCACATAGCTTGCCGAGACACCGTGATCCAGGGGCAGCTTGGCCAGGTGCTGGCCCATGGTGCCGTTTTCCAGGGCGCGCACGTTCTTGAGGCCTGCATTGATCAACGACTGCGCGCCGATGATCGATCGTGTACGGCCGGCGCAGTTGACGACGACCGGCCCCGTGTGGCCGTGCACCCGCGCCACCAGCTCGGCCCCCGGGCACGACTGCGCACCCGGAATGGACATGAGCTTGAATTCGTCCAGAGTACGGCTGTCCAGCACCAACACGTCCTGCTCTTTGCGCAGGGCATCGAGTTCAGTGGCCGTGATGCGCGGCGTATTGAACTCGTGCTCCACCACCTCGCCGAAAGCCTTGCTGGGCACGAACACGCCTGTATATACGGGATATCCACCGCTTGCCCAGGCTGCCTGCCCGCCCTGCAATACCGCCACGTTGTGATACCCGTGGCCGTGCAGAATGCGGACCGCTTTTTCGGCGAGCCCGTCATCGTCGTCCACCAGCACAATGCGGGTGTGCAGCGAGGGCAGGCCTTGCAGGAACCGCAGTTCGAACACCGACAGCGGCATGGAGGCCGCATGGAATACATGGCCTTGCGTATAGACGCCATTCTCGCGCACGTCCAGCAGGGCCAGCTCTTTGCCGTCGGTCAGCATCGCGTGCAGGTCTTCTGCGGTGACCCAGGGCGCGTAGGTTTCGGGTACGGCCATGAAGCGCGTGTAGGGCCCGCCTTCTTCCGATTTGAAGTTGACGCGCCCGCTCAGCGTATCGAGCGCGCGTCCGTACAAGTGCAGGTGCAGCGAGTCTTCTTCGGATACCACTTCAATGGTGTGGAAGATCTCGCCACTGAGATCCACCGCGTTGCCCTGGACCACGGTCAGTTCATCGACCTGCTTCAGCTTGCCCATGCCCGGTACCGAACGGTCATCGACGCGCTCGAAGAACACATTGTGCTCTTCTCCGAACACACCGGCGATCACGGCCCACGTCGTGTGGTCATGCGGCGGCTGCTTCTTGCCCGTCTTGCCGGCCGATGCGTACAAGGCCAGGTCACCATCCTGCCCGCGCCATAGCTGATACAGCCCGCCGGGCTTGCCGGCGCGCACGGGAAACTCGTGGGGCGGAAAAAGTTCGTCGCGCCGGCCCAGCTCGATCAGCAAGGGCGCAATCGCCTTGCGCAACGCCTCGCCTTCCAGGCGTTGCGCAAGCGCGCCGATGTCTTCCATGACCTTCTTGACTGCTTCATAACGCTGTTGCATCACGTTCATGATGTCTCCTCTGCGGCGCGGTGTGCCGCGCCCTGAATCACTGGACTATTCCACTTTGATGTTCTGCTCGCGTATCAGCCGCTGCCACAGCGCCGATTCGTCCTTGATCAACTCGCGGAACGCACTGGCATCGCGCACGTCGGGCGTCATGCCCAATTGCTTGACCCGCGCCACAATTTCCGGCTCGGCCAGCAGCTTGGCGAAAATCTGCTGATAGCGGGCCACAATGTGATCCGGCGTGGCGGGCGGTGCGACGACACCCAGCCAGTTGGTGACCTCATAGCCCGGTACGGTTTCGGCGACGGCCGGTACATCGGGGAAGCGGGGCTCGCGTTCTTTGGTCGTGGTGGCAAGGGCCTTCAGGCGACCGCTGGCGATCAGTTCGTGGCTGGCCGTGTCGCCGAAGCCCAGGTCGGTCTCGCCGGCCATGGTCGACATCAGCGCGGGGCCGCCGCCTTTGTAGCCAATTTCGCGCAAGCTGGAACCTGTCATGGCATTCAGCAAATGGCCGGTCATGGAATTCGACGTGCCGATTCCTACCGACGAATAAGTGACGTGGCCGTTCTTTCTGGCATCTATGACGTCCTGCACATTGTTCCAGCGTGCGTTGTCGGGCTTGGTGACCAGCATATATCCCATGGTAACCATCAGGCTGACCGGCGTCATGGCAGATGGGTCATAGTTGAGCTTGCGCAGCAAGGGCCATATGGTCAGTACGCCCGGGCCGGACCACGTAATGGTGCGTCCATCGGGACGCGCATTGGCCACGAACTCGGTTGCGATCAGGCCTCCCGCGCCCGGCTTGGGCATCACGATGACCGGCTGCCCCAGCTCTTCGGCCATGCGGGCCTGCAGAATCTGCGACAGCGCGTAATGCCCGCCTCCGGCGCCATATCCCAGGATGAGCGTCACGGGCCCGTCGGGTTTCCAGGCCTCTGCCGCAGCGCCCGTGGCGCCCGCTGTGAACGGAAGCACGGACGTCAAGCCAAGCACGAATCGCGATACAAGTTTCTTCATGATGGTTTCCCCTGTCATGTCGTTGTAAGAACTGAAGAACATCCTTTTCTGCCTACCGCAGCGCGCAGACTGCCCCGCATGCACGGCGGGTGCATGTCTGAAAGTCTCGGAGAAAATTGTGTATCAGCGGTCGGCCAGCTCGACCTGGTCCCATTCAGTGGCCACAAACGCCACCCGGTCCCCGGTGTGCACGACCGGGTCGCGCCGCATGCCGATCACGATGCAATCCGTCTCGAGCGTCACCGATTCGACCTCGTTGCCGTGCAGGTCGTAGACCCTGCCCAGCGGCTGGCCGGCAGGTATGGTCTGCGCGGCGCGCCAGTCCGTCAGGTACAGGCCGCCTTCGCGCGCCATCACCCATTGCCGCCGCGTCACCCGGCGTACCGTGCGCGGCGCCGGGTCCATACCGGCCGTGGTATCCAGCATGCCCAGGTGTCGCGCCAGGCGGTTCAGACCCGACAAGGCCTGCTCAACGTTTTCAGGCGTGTACCAGCTGCCCTGGCCGAGTTCCACCATGAAGGCCGGGATGTCCGCGGCGAGGCACTGGTAGTCGAGCCCGCCGGCAATGTTGCCCGGCAGCTCGCCCGCGCCGCCCACGTCCATGCGGCACGACACCGAGGGCTCGAAGTATGAAGTCATGCGCAGCAGTTGCTGTTCTGTCACCGCACTGCCCGGGAAGTTCTTGTAGACGCAATAGGGCTTGCTGTCGTGTATCGATCCCATCGTATGCATGTTCACGACACACGACGCCACCACTTTGATTTCCTCGTACAGCGCGTACGAAAGGTGGTTCGTGACCATGCCCTTGGGGTTGCCGGGGAATGTCTGGTCCAGGTCCTGCAGGTCCTGCGGCGCGGTCTTGCTGCGGTTGTCCAGCCCCAGGGGGTTCGCCGTGGGGGTGATCACCACTGTGCCGCGCAATCTGGAAGGGTCGACACGGCGCCCGAACTCGACCGCCGCCACGACGCCGTTGAGTTCATTGCCATGCACTTGTCCGTTCACCCAGAGGCAGGGCCCGTCAACCGCCCCCTTGATCACGGTTACCGGAATGGCGATCACCATGCCGGAGCTCATGGTGCCCACGCGCAGATGGTCTTGCGCAACCGTGCCGGGCGCCATGCCGGCCAACAAGCTTTGTATTTTGGACATGTTTATTCCCCCGATGAAAGCGCCTGTGCCAGGTCCTGCTTGAGGTCTTCAGGATCTTCCAGGCCGATGTGAAGGCGTACCAACGGCCCATTGAAGGGCTGCGTCATGCTGCGCTTGCCGTCGATATCCGCGGGCAGCACCAGACTTTCGTATCCGCCCCAGCTCGCGCCTATGCCGAACAGCGTCAGGGCATCGATAAAGGCATCGCGCGCTTGCATCGTGCAGGGGCGCAATTCCACTGTCAGCAGGCCGGAAGCCCCGCTCATCTGCTTGCGCCACAGCGCATGGCCCGGGTGTCCGGGAAGCGCCGGGTACAGCACCTGGGTCACGCGCGGCTGGCTCGACAGCCATTGCGCCACATCCAGTGCATGGCGGTAATGTGCAGCCATGCGTACGCCCAGGGTGCGTATGCCGCGCGCAGCCAAGTAGGCGTCATCCGGGCTGATCGACAAGCCCTGCGAGGCCGCTTCACTGCGCAGCGTGAGCCACAGCTCGGGGTCGCGCGCAGTGATGGTTCCCATCATCACATCGGAATGTCCCACCAGATACTTCGTGGCGGCGTGGATCGATACGTCGATGCCATGATCGAAAGGCTGAAGGAACACCGGCGTGGCCCAGGTGTTGTCCGCCACCACCTTCGCGCCCACCGCGTGCGCGCTGGCGGCGATGCGGGCAAAGTCCTGCATCTCCATCGTCAGCGAGCCAGGGCTTTCGCAGTACACCACCGAGGTCTCGGCAGTGACCAGCGCCTCTATATCCGACCCGGTGTAGTACTGCACCCGGACCCCGCGCGGAGCCAGCACTTTTTCGCAGAACTCACGGCAGGGGTAGTAGACGTTGTCAGGTACCAGAATGTGCGACTGGGGCCTGGCCAGGGCGTTGAGGGTCGTGGCGATGGCGGACACGCCCGAGGGCGTGATCACCGACCGATGCCCGCCTTCGATCGCGGCCACCAGGTTCTCCAGATCCTTGACCGTGGACGTGCCCAAGCGCCCATACCGAACATGATCGAACTTGGAACCGCGTGTGGCGCGATACTCGGCCATGGATTCGAATACCACCGTCGAGGTCCGATACACGGGCGTGTTGACGGTGCCGCGATGTGCCTTCGGGTCGCGGCCGCCATGGGCCAGCAGGGTGTTGAACTTCATAGCCGCCTCGGAATGTCGCCTGGTGAAAGTGAGGCAGATTCTAGGTAGAGGGTGACTTCTTTACTAATGAAAGATATTCTTCATTTATCAAAATTATTAATACGTGGGTGGTAAGGGGTACAACGGTGCGTCACCTAGACTTGCAACAACTGCGTACCTTGGCGTCGCTGGCAGAAACCGGCAGCTTTTCCGTGACGGCCCAGCGGCTATGCAAGACGCAATCGGCCATCACGCACCAGATGCAGCAGCTCGAGGCCACGCTGGGTCTGTGCTTGTTCGAGAAGCAGGGGCGCCACCGCGTGCTCAACGAAGAGGGCCTGAAGCTATTGCCGTACATCAGCCAGCTGCTGGCGATGAACGACGAGGTCTTCCGGGTATTCCGCGACCGCAAGGTCCAGGGCGTGATACGCCTGGGTTCACCGCACGATGCCGTTGAAACGCTGCTGCCGTCCATCCTGCGCTACGCGCGCCAGGCCCTGCCTCAAGTGAGCATCGATCTCTGTATCGACCGCGCGCCCAAACTCGTGGCGCTCTTGAAGGCCGGCGAAATCGACATGGCAATATCAGCGCGTTTCTGCCAGGACTTCGAGGGTCTGGTGCTGAAGCGTTCGCCCACAGTCTGGTTGTGTGCGGCCGATTATGTGCACCGGCCCGATGAGCCCGTGCCGCTGATCCTGGCCGACGGATCCAGCATATATCGCGAGATGGCGGTCGCTGCGCTCGAGCAGGCGCATATACGCTGGACCATCAGCCGCGTCGTGCCCGACCTGGTCAGCATCAAGGCCGCCATCCGGGCGGGCATGGGCATTACGCCGCGCAGTGCGGAATTGCTGGCGCCAGACATGCGCGCGCTGACCGAAGCCGACCACCTGCCGGCCCTGCCCGATATCACGTTTCATTTGTGGATACGCGCGCTGCCCGAGGAAGCGCCCGCGCGCCAGGCTTACGACATGCTGCGCAACGCCTGGCAGCTCTGCGAAATCGTGCCGCCCCCCGTGGCGGGCCAGCACACCACGACCGCATCGGCGGCCTCATTGCATCCGGTGGGTTGAGCCGGGCTGGCTGCGTCGCAGCCGGCAGGCCCGGCGGCTCAACCGTTGCGCAGCGCGCCGATCACGCCATCCAGCTGTGACAGCATCAGGTCGATTTCGTCTTCGGTGACGTTCAGCGCCGGCATGAAGCGCAGCAGGTTGCCCCGCGGCGCGTTCAGCAGCAGGCCCTGCGGCGACAGCTGGCGCGCGGCCTCGACTATGGCGGCCCCGTCGTCGCGATCGAGGATCAGGGCGCGCAGCAAGCCCATGCCCCGCTCGCCGCCCATACCCCATTTGGCGGAAAGCCCCAGCAGGCCTTCCGACAGTTGTTGCGCGCGAGCGCGCACGCCATCCATGAAACCCGGCGACATCAGCGTATCGAATACGGCAATGCCCACTGCAGCCATCAGGGGGTTGCCGTTATAAGTGCCGCCCTGGTCGCCATGCGCGAATACGCAGACGTCCTGGCGCGCCAGCAGCGCCGCCAGCGGCACGCCCCCGCCGATGCCCTTGGCCAGCGTCATGATGTCGGGCACCACGTCGAAATGCTGGTATGCGAACAGCTCGCCCGTGCGGCCCATGCCGGTCTGCACTTCGTCGACGATGAGCAGCAGCTGGTGTTCGTCGGCCAGCTGGCGCAGGCCCTTCATGAATTCCGGCGTGGCGGGAATGACACCCGACTCGCCCTGTACGGGCTCGAGCATGATGGCGACGGTCTGGCCGTCGATCAGCGCGCGCACCGAGTCCAGGTCGTTGAGCTCGGCTTTGGGAAAGCCGTCGACCTGGGGCGCGTACATGGTGTCCCAGCCCGGCTTGCCCGATGCCGACATGGTCGCCAGGGTGCGGCCATGGAAGCCATGATTCATGGTGATGATCTTGTAGGCGCCATTGCGCTTGACGCGGCCCCACTTGCGCGCCAGCTTGATGGCGCCTTCATTGGCCTCGGCGCCGCTGTTGGCGAAAAACACCCGATCGAAACACGAAGCGCGCGTCAGGCGCAGCGACAGTTCGATGGAGGGCGCGTTATAGAACGCCGGCGACGGGTTCATCAGCGTTTCGGCTTGCTGCAGCAGCGCCTGCTTCATCTCGGGCGCGCAATGGCCAAGCGTGTTCACCGCCCAGCCTTGCACGAAGTCCAGATAGCGCTTGCCCGCATGGTCTTCCAGCCACGAACCCTGGCCTCGCACGAACACCAGGTCCGGGCGGGAGGTGATCTCCATGAGGGCATTGACGTTGAACTGGCTGAATTCCATGGCGGTTCCTGCGGAATGGGAAAACGAAGAAAGGTTGAAGGCAAACAATTTAGCACCGTATGGCGGCGCCCGGCGCGCGGCGGCCGCCCGGGCGCCGGGTCATCGGCTCAGGCCGCGCGCGGCGATGTCCCAGACACCTTCGACCACACCGTTGCGGTACGCCACGAGATGGTCGTGCAGATTGAAGGTCGGGTCGACGTGCGCCGGAATCAGCAACAAGGTGTCCCCCAGCTGCAGCGCTGCCCCCGCGGCCACTTCCAGCACGCCGTGCTCGTCATTGGCGGCGGTATAGCGCAACCCCTCGCGGCCCGCCACGCGCGGCAGTCCGCTTTCGACCGTGGTCGATTTCAGGCCGGCGTCGACCACGGCGCGGTGAGGCGTAGTCATGCTCATCACGGTGGCGAGCAGATACAGGCTGTGGCGGAAAGCCAACGGACCGGACCAATCGTTGGCCCCATAGTCGCCGTCCATGAAGGCGTATGAGCCGGCTTGCAACTCGGTATACACGCCCGAGCCCGCGTCGAACTCCGCGCTGCCGGTTCCTGCGCCCGTAATGCGCGGGCACGGTATGCCGGCAGCCTGCAGCTCACGCGCGCAGTCGGCCGCCCTGCTCGCCGCGCGCGCGGCGACGGCGGCGCGCTCGTCACGGCTGCGCACGTGTTGAGCCGAGCCATGGTAGGCCTGCAGGCCGCCGAACCTCACGCCAGGCAGCGCCTGCGCACGCTGCGCCAGGGCAACGGCTGCCGCCACGTCGGGTACGCCGCAGCGTCCCTGGCCAACGTCGATTTCCACCAGCACTTCCACTTCGGCGCCGGCGCGCGCCATCTCCGCCGAAATGTCGGCCAGGTTGTTGGCGTCATCCACGCACACGCTGATGCGGGCGGCCAGGGCCAGTTGCGCCAGCAGCGCCAGCTTGGCCGGTCCGACCACTTCGTTGCTGATATGCACATCGTCGATGCCCGCGGCGACGAACGGCAGGGCCTCGCTGACCTTCTGGCAGCAGATGCCGTGCGCGCCCAGGGCCAGCTGGCGACGGGCAATTTCGGGACACTTGTGGGCCTTGGCATGCGGCCGCAGATTCACGCCGTGGCGATCGGCCCAGGACTGCATCGCCCGGAGGTTGCTGTCGAAGGCATCCAGGTCCAGCACCAGCGCGGGGGTGTCGACGCGAGTCAGCGGATCGCCGGGGGCTGCGACGGGTGGCAGCGCCGGAATCGGTGCAGCGGGGTTGGCGGCCATGAATGTGCGTTTCCTTTTCGTACGAACATGCGCGGCGCCAGGAAAGACGCCCACCGGGAAAATCGTAGTGTATCCCCACGAGGGCGCCGGCCCGCCCCGGAGGCCGCCGCCCGCCTTCGTTGTATATCTCCCACCCGGGCGGGCGAAGTTGCCCCGGATGACGATTCGGCGTACAGTTAAATTCATGTTTGCTGGTTTGCCGATATACGGGCCGACTGTGCAAACCGGCACAACAATGCGCCATATGTTCGATATCCTCGTTTATTTGTTCGAAAACTACTACACGCCGCAAGCCTGTCCCGCGGCCGACGTTCTCGCCAAACGCCTTGCAGCGGCCGGCTTCGAGCACGAAGACATCGACGACGCGCTGGGCTGGCTCTATGGCCTGGCGGAAACCACCGAGCGTTGCGTCGACCTGGCCCAGGCTCCCAGCTCGGGCGTGCGCATCTACACCGATTCCGAATACCAGCAGCTGGGCACCGAATCCATCGGGTTCATCGCCTTCCTGGAATCGGCCGGAGTGTTGCCCGCGCCCTTGCGCGAAATCGTCATCGATCGCGCCCTGGCCGCCCCCGAAACCCCGGTGTCACTGGCCAAGATCAAGATCATCGCCCTGATGGTCCTCTGGAGCCAGGAAGCCGAAATCGACAATCTCGTCCTTGAAGAACTGCTCGACGACGACGGTGCGCGCCGGCTCCACTGAGCCGTGAGTTACACAGGCCGTTTCGCCCCCAGTCCCAGCGGGCCCCTGCACCTCGGTTCCCTCGTTGCCGCCCTGGCCAGCTGGCTTGACGCGCGCGCCCATGGCGGGCGCTGGCTGCTGCGCATCGAAGACGTCGACACGCCGCGTACGGTGGCGGGCGCCGCCGAGTTGATCATGCAGCAGCTGCGCAGCCTGGGATTGCATTGGGACGGCGATGTCTGGTGGCAATCGCAACGCGGCGCCGCCTATCAGCGCGCGTTCGACAGCCTGCGGGCGCAAGGGCTCGTGTACGGATGCGGGTGCACCCGCCGCGAAATCGCGGATTCTTCGCTGCGCGGCCCGCAGGGCGTCGCCGCCGACGGCGAACGACCCTACCCGGGCACCTGCCGACACGGGCTGCCGGCAGGCCGCCAGGCCCGCGCCTGGCGGTTGCGGGTACCGCCCGGCAGCATTGCCTTTACCGACCGCTGGCTGGGCCCGCAGCAGCAGGATGTGGAACACGCGGTGGGCGATTTCGTTGTACGGCGCGCCGACGGCCTGTGGGCCTATCAACTGGCCGTGGTGGTCGATGATGCCGAGCAAGGCGTGACCGATGTCGTCCGGGGCGCAGACCTGCTCAGCTCGACCGCGCGCCAGCACGTTCTGGCACGGCTGCTGGGCGTGCGCGCGCCGCGCGTCATGCACGTGCCGCTGGTCACCGACCCGGCCAGCGGACTGAAATTGTCCAAACAGAATGGCGCCGCGGCGATCGACACCGCCGAGCCCCTGGTCGTGCTCAACCAGGCATGGCAGGCGCTGGGATTCGCGGCGCTCCAGGCGGAAACCGCCGGGGAATTCCTGGGCCGCGCCACGGCCCTCTGGGCGGCTCGCTACGGCCCGGACGCGCCCGCCTGACGGGTGCACCTGCCGCACGCAGCCGGCGCACACGGCCTATAAAGGCTGACGGTCCGCCCCCAGCATGCGTACCAGCAAGCCGGTGCCATCTGCGCCGACCCGTACTTCTCCGTAGCGAGCGGCTTCGTACCGTTCGGCCTGCCCTTCCGGGAAAAAGAATGCGTTGGTAACGATGCGCACCTGGCCCGCCCGCAGGCGATATCGCAGCGCGATTTCCTGCGGGTCATGCGGCTGGGCATCCGGCTGAATGCGGGCAACCTGCGCCACGCCCTCGCTATCCGGCACCAGCACGACGTACCCGTCCGTCAGCGGCCCTTCGGGGCTGCCGGCGGCAAATCGCTGCATGACCTCATCCCCCGCCGCGAAACGCAAGGCCATGTAGTCGCCCTGCATCAACGAGCGAGGATCCACGGGGGCGAGTTCCAGAATGGCGACTCGCCCGGTGGCCAGCAGCGTCTCGCGCTGCCAGATGGCGCCATTGACGAACCCCAGGGCCAGCACCAGGCCGCCCAGTACCACGGCCGTGCGCCAGCGCAGGGCGGCCGTAGGGGGCTCGGCCACGGCCGCAGCGGCCGGCCCGGCCGTGTGCATCAGGCGCGGCACCAGCCACACCAGGCCCCGCATCAGAAACAGCAGCAGGGCTGCGGCCCCCAGCCACAGTGCCTTGTCGAGCAATGGCACTTGCAGCTGGTAGTAATAAATGATCAGGTACGCCAGGAGGCTCAGTGCGCCGAATACCGTCAGGTGCGAACGATTCAGTCCGAAACCCAGCAGCATCCACGCCAGCGCAAAGGCAATACCCGGACTGGGCAGCCAGAACAGCGCCAGCACCAGCAACGAAAGCGGCACCCCCCAGATCACTCCGGCCGTCAGCAGGTGGCGGCGCGGCCACAGTACCGCCAGCGCGCAGGCCACCGGCAGCAGGACCCCGGCCACGGTCAACATCGCCGTGATCGGATTGACGGCCCAGATGGCGGGCAATTGGGTGACCGATGTGCCGCCTGCCAGCCAGACCATGCTCTGCACGGCAAGCACGAAGGCCCACGCCAGCGGCAGCAGCACATTGGGTCGGGTGCGTGCCAGGCGATGGCCCATGCAGAAAGCCGCCGCAGCCGTCCAGGCGCCGGTCACGGCGACCGGAAGCCACACGAACGCGGCGCGCGCCGTGTCGAAGTCGAGCCACATCTCGATCAGGCTGTTGTCGATCAGGCCGGGCACCATGCCGAGCCAGATCAGGCCGGCCAGGGCCAGGGCTATCATCCAGGCGCTGAGGAAGCGCAGCAACACATCCGGCGCCAGTACATACACCGCCACGCCGAGCAGCAGCACAAACGCGCAGGCGCCAGTCAATGACGCGGAATCCGACAGCCCGAAGGCCACCAGGATCTGCCCGGCGAATCCCAGGGCAATGGCGCACTGGCGCCAGAACGGCCCGGCGTCCGTGCGCAGTACGGCCACGGCGGCCGCGCACAGCACCAATCCCATGACGAGGGCGCCCTGGGTGGTCTGCACCAGGCCCGAGACACCCAGGAATACCAGCAGCAACAAGGTGCTGAGCCATGCGCTCAAGCCGAGCAGGCCCTGCACATACCAGGCGGGCCCCAGGCGCGGCTCGGCCTCGTCATCCGCCAGGCCGGCCACCGGGCTGCCTGCCACCGACGGCGCGACGGCATTGCCCGCCGAGGCGCCCGCCGGCTCGGCGTCGGCCAGCGTCCTGCCCGGGTGCGGCGCGGCGGCCAGCCGCCGCAACCAGCGCGCGGCCCATACCGATTCGGCCATCAGCAGGCCCGCCAGCGGCAAGATGACCGCTATGCCCAGGTCCAGCCCCAAGAGCCATTCGCCGGCCACGCGCATCGAAACGCAAATGACCCCGGCCGCCAGCATGGCCAGCACCAGGAGGTCGCGGCGGCCACGCTGATAGTAATAGCCCAGCCCGAGCGTGACCGCCAGCCACGCCAGGCCCGTGGTCGAACCCAGGCCATCCAGCACCGAATCGCCGAAAGCCAGGCTGAATACCAGGATGCCGATGGCCAGCGCTGCGAGCGCGCGCGGCCCCACGCGAGTGCCGGCACGCCAGCGCCAGGCGGCGAACTCCCAGGCCGCCAGCATCGTCAGATTGAGCGCCACCAGCAAGAGGGCAGGCGCCGAAGCGAGGCCCCACCAGAACGGCAGCGCGCCTTGCTCAAAAAACAGTAAGGCCGCCAGATTGAGCACCGCCATCCATAGCAGCCAGACGGCCTGGCTGGCCGCCACCAGGGCCCACGGCAGCAGCAGCGCCGCCCACCAGGCGTACAGTTCCCAGGTATCGGCCCCGGTCTGGTATGTCTGGCCGAGCAGGGCCAGGAGCGCCCCCAGGAACAGGCCGGCCAACGCCAGCAGCGCACCGGCGGCATGACGGCGCGGCCCGACGGACTCCCGCAAGCGCCAGCCCAAGCATGCCGCGGCCAGCACGCACACGGCCAGCAACCCCTGCGCCCCGGCAAAGCGCTGCACTTTTGACATGTCCTGCCAGTTGGCGGCCACCCAGCAGATCACCGCGCTGCCCAGCAGCCATACGCCCAACCAGAGCGTGCTGCGGCCCAGAAATTGCCGCCATGCGTGCAGTTCCGAACCTACGTGCCCTGCAGCCCCGACTTGCATGCGGCGAATCTCCCCTCGTATCATCCGCGCTACACCGGCGGGTCTACCGCCAATGGATACCCATGAGCAAAACGTTGATTATTGCCGAGAAGCCCTCGGTAGCCCTCGATATATCACGCGCCCTCGGAGGCTTTGCGCGCGAGGGTGATTATTTTGAAAGCGAACGTTACGTGCTCGCTTCGAGTATCGGCCATCTGCTCGGCCTCGTCGCGCCCAACGACCCGGTCAAGGGCAAGTGGAGTTTCGCGCATCTGCCCGTCATCCCGCCGGAGTTCGAGCTGGGGCCGGCAGACAAACGTTCTGCCGAACGCCTGAAGCTGCTGGTCAAGCTGGCCAAGCGCAAAGACGTCGACGCCCTGATCAACGCGTGCGACGCGGGGCGCGAGGGCGAACTCATCTTCCGCTACATCATTCAGTACGCGGGCGTGAAGAAACCCATACGCCGCCTCTGGTTGCAGTCCATGACGCAGGCGGCCATCCGCGAGGCGTTCGAGAACTTGCGCGACGATGCTCAGCTCAAGCCGCTCGAAGCGGCGGCACGGTCGCGCGCCGAAGCCGACTGGCTGGTGGGCATCAATGGCACCCGCGCCATGACCGCCTTCAACAGCAAAGACGGGGGGTTCTTCAAAACGCCCGTGGGCCGCGTTCAGACGCCCACGCTGGCCATCGTGGCCGAGCGCGAGGCCCGCATCCGCGCATTCGTGCCGCGCGACTACTGGGAAGTGCACGCCACCTTCGTGGCGGCCGCCGGTCTGTACCAGGGCCGCTGGATCGACCCCGATTTCAAGCGCGACGAGCGCGATCCCGAAAAGCGCGAGTCCCGCCTGTGGTCGCGAGCCGCCGCCCAAAGCGTGGTGGCGGCCTGCCGTGAACAGCCGGGCAGTGTCACGGAGGAATCCAAGCCGTCCACCCAGATGTCGCCCGCGCTATACGACCTGACGTCCCTGCAGCGCGACGCCAACGGGCGCTTTGGCTTTTCGGCGAAGACCACGCTGGCGCTGGCGCAGACCCTTTATGAACGCCACAAGGCGCTGACCTACCCGCGTACCGACTCGCGCTACCTGCCCGAAGACTACCTGGGCACGGTGCGCGAAACCATGCAGGCACTGTCCAAAGGCGGCTCGAACGCGGTGGGCCAGTTGTCCCGCCATGCGGGCACCGTCGTTGCGCAAAACTGGATCAAGCCCAACCGGCGCATCTTCGACAACAAGAAGGTGTCTGATCACTTCGCCATCATTCCCACGCTGCAGATCCCCCACGACCTCAGCGAAGCCGAAGGCAAGTTGTACGACCTGGTGCTCAAGCGATTCCTGGCCGTGTTCTTCCCGGCCGCCGAATACCGCGTCACCACCCGCATCACCGAAGTCCAGGGTCACCGCTTCAAGACCGAGGGCAAAGTCCTGGTGGCGCCGGGCTGGCTCGCGGTGTACGGCAAAGAAGCCCAGGGCGAAGACGCCAACCTGGTGGCCGTGGCCGACAACGAAACCGTCCGTACCGAAGACGTCGAAGCGGTCGGGCTGTCGACCAAGCCGCCCCCCCGCTACAACGAAGCCACGCTGCTGTCGGCCATGGAAGGCGCCGGCAAGCTGGTCGATGACGAGGAACTGCGCGAAGCCATGTCCGAGCGCGGCCTGGGTACGCCGGCCACGCGGGCCGGCATCATCGAGGGCTTGCTGGGCGAAGGCTACCTGCGGCGCGAAGGCCGGGAACTGGTGCCCACCGCGAAGGCGCGGCAACTGATGACGCTGTTGTCCGGGCTCGACGTCACCGAACTCACTTCGCCCGAACTGACGGGCGAATGGGAACACAAGCTCAAGCAGATCGAGCAGGGCGGCCTGGACCGCGCGGCCTTCATGCGCGAAATCGCGCAGATGACGCAGATTATTGTCAAGCGGGCCAAAGAGTACGAGCGTGACACCGTGCCCGGCGACTATGCCACCCTGGAAACGCCATGCCCGAAGTGCAGCGGCGTGGTCAAGGAAAACTATCGCCGCTACGCGTGCACTCAGTGCGATTTTTCCATCGGCAAGCATCCGGGCGGCCGCACGTTCGAACTGCCCGAAGTCGAGGAACTGCTCGCCAAGCGCGAGATCGGCCCCTTGCAAGGCTTCATCAGCAAAATGGGCCGTCCGTTCGCAGCCATCCTGCGCATCAGCGATGAATTCAAGCTGGAATTCGACTTCGGCCAGAACGACGACGACGACAGCGAGCCCGTGGACTTCTCCGGCCACACCCCGGTGGGGCCTTGCCCCAAATGCAGTTCGCGCGTGTTCGAACATGGCCTGAGCTATGTGTGCGAAAAATCGGTCGGCCCGGAAAAGCAATGCGATTTCCGCTCGGGCAAGATCATCCTGCAGCAGGAAATCTCGGGCCTGCAGATGCAGAAGCTGCTGACCGACGGGCGCACGGACCTGCTTGACGGATTCGTCTCCAGCCGCACCAACCGCAAGTTCAAGGCTTTCCTGGTGCGCCAGCCCGACGGCAAGGTCGGATTCGAGTTCGAGCCTCGCGCCGCCAAGCCCGGGCGGGCGCCGGCCAAGACGGCGGCCAAGACAGCCACAAAAACGGCCGCCAAGAAGGCGCCTGCCAAGACTGCGGCAAAGAAGGCCGCGACCAAAGCCGGGGCCAAGCCGGCGGCCAAGAAAGCCGTGAAGAAAGCCGTCAAGAAGACGGCCAAAAAGACGGCTGAATAAGCCCGTCTGACGCCGGGCGACCCTGCACGAAGGGCGCCCGGCGGTACGCGCGGCGCACGCCCTGCATGCAGCGCTGCATTTTGCGGTATTGTTATCGTCCAACAACAATCAATAACCCACGAGGACGACATGCTCCGCAGCACACTGAAACCCGTTTCCAACCGCCGCCAATTCCTGGCCGCCGCAGGCGCCCTGGGCGCAGTCAGCCTGATGGGGCCACGTGCCTTCGCACAGGCCAGCGCCGGCAAGGCCGTGTTCGGCCTGGGCAGCATCGACCCGTTCTTCGCCGCCGCCTATGTGGCGCTGAAGAAAGGCTACTTCGGCGAAGCCGGCCTGGACGTCGAATACCTGAACTCGCAGAGCGGGCCCCGCACCATGCAGATGCTGGCCGCCGGCCAGATCCTGTTCGGCGCCACGGCGGCCACGGCCGCGCCGGCCCTGACGCTGGCCGGCAAGCCCGCCAGCCTGATATTCGGCTTTGACCGCAAGCTCACGTATGCCAACGTCATCGTGCGGCGCGAAGACTACGAAAGCGGCAAGATCAAGACGCTGAAAGACCTGGCGGGCAAGCGCGTGGGCGCCACGCAGCCGCAGTCGGTCACCTGGCTGATGGCCGTATACCTGATGCAGAAGGCCGGGGTGGCCGGCCAGGTGGACGTGCGCCCGCTGGGCGATCTGGCCACCATGCTGGGCGCGCTCAAGACAGGCTCGGTCTCGGCCTCGATGGCCACGATGTCCATGATGGAACAGGCCCGCGAAGAAGGGTGGGGCGTGCCGATTTTCGACGCCACGACCGACGCGTCATGGCAGGAATTCATGGGCGGTGACGTCCCGGGCATTGCGGCGCTGACATTGCAGGACACCATCCAGAAGCGCCCCGACACCGTACAGGGATTCGTCACGGCCATGGTGCGCGCGCAGGCCTTCATCAACAGCAGCAGCGCGGCCGAGCTCACCGATGCCATCTATGACGACTATCTCAGCGCCTTCCCGCGCGGCGCCATCGAGAAGACCCTGGGCGTCTACCAGGGGTCGGTGTTCCTGAAAGACAACATCATCACGCCGGATGCCTACCAGCGCATGCTGGGCATCATGGGCGACGACCGCCAGTTCTCGAACGAAGAATTGAAGAAGGTGCCTTATGAAAGGTGCGTCGACATGTCTTTCGTGAAGCGCGCGCACGAAAAGAAGTAGGGCCCCTGCCATGATTGAACTGGATCGGGTGGGCAAGGCCTACCAGTCCCGCGGCGGCCTCGTGCACGCCGTGGGCGAAGTGTCGCTGTCCATCGAAGAAGGCGAGTTCGTATCCATCGTGGGCCCGTCGGGCTGCGGCAAGAGCACCTTGCTCAACATGATCGCGGGGTTCTTCCCCGCGACCACCGGCAGCATCAGCGTGGCGGGGGTACCGGTCAACGGCCAGGTACCCCCGGCGCTCGGCTACATCTTCCAGAAAGACACGCTGCTGCCCTGGTTCAATGTGCGCAAGAACGTGGCGCTGGGCCTGAAGTTCCAGGGCGTGCCCGCCGCACGCATCGAACGGCGGGTAGCCGAATTGCTCGAGCTCGGCCACCTGAGCCAATTTGGCGACGCCTACCCCCACCAGCTGTCGGGCGGCATGCGGCGTCGGGTGGCCCTGCTGATGAGCCTTGCCGTCGAGCCGCGCATCCTGCTGCTGGACGAGCCGTTCGGAGCCCTGGACACCCACACCAAGACGCACCTGCATCGCGAGCTGATCGAGATCTGGCGCAAGCTCGGCCAGACCATCGTGATGGTGACACACGACCTGGACGAGGCCATCACGCTGTCCGACCGTGTGGTGGTGCTGTCGGGCCCGCCCAGCCGAGTCCTGCTCGACGAACGCATCACCATCGCGCATCCGCGCGACGTCTTCACCCTGCGCGAGACGCCCGAGTTCACCGCCCACGTACAAAGCCTGTGGTCGGTGCTGGGGCAACAATTCCGCGCCGCCGCCTGACCCGCCGTCGTATGTCCGAAATTTCGATACCGTCGCTTCAAGAACAGATCCGCCAGGATCGCCGTGCCGGCCTGCTGCGCCGCCTGCGGGTCATTGCATGGCAAGTGCTGATCCTGGTCGCGCTGCTGGGCAGCTGGGAAGGCCTCACGCGCATTCCCTGGTTTGTACAGAACACCCTGTTCGACCCGTTCTTCATCAGCCAGCCTTCGCGCGTGGCGGTCAGGCTGTGGGAATGGTTGCAGCCCGGACCGCGCTCGGTCTGGCCGCATCTGCTGCTGACCCTGGAAGCCACGCTGGTGGGGCTGGCCGTGGGCGTGGGCAGCGGTTTCCTGGTGGGCATGACGCTCAGCCGCAGCCGCATGCTGTCGGACGTTTTCAATCCGTTCATCGTGGCCTTCAATTCGATGCCACGCATCGCTTTCGTGCCGCTCATCACCATGTTTTTCGGGCTGGGCCTGGCATCCAAGGTGGTGACTTCGTGGTTTGTCGTGTTCTTCCTGGTGTTCTTCAACACCTATAAGGGCGGCCGCAGTGTCGAACGCGAACTGGTGGATTTCTGCCGCACCCTGGGCGGCTCGCCGCGCCAGATCCTCTGGCGGGTGCGCATCCCGACCGCGGCAGCCTGGACCTTCGCCGCGCTGCCCAATGCCATCAGCTTCGCGCTGATCGGCGTGGTGCTGGCGGAGTTCGTGGGTTCCACCACGGGCATGGGTTACCTGATGATCACGGCACTGGCCACGCTCAACGCCACGGACATGTTCGCGGCCGTCACGCTGCTGTCGATCGTGGGAATCGCCTTGGTTTATTGTGTCACCTGGCTCGAACGGCGCCTGCTGCACTGGGCGCCCGAATTCCGCGACTGAACATCCCCTGCCCATGTCTGCCTCGCAATCGTATCTGCAGAACTTCTCGCTCGCCGGCAAGGTTGCCCTGGTAACCGGCTCGGCACGCGGCCTGGGCCTGAGCATCGCACGCGCGATGGCAGGCAGCGGCGCCCACGTACTGATCAACGGCCGTACCGAATCCGCCGTCAGCGCCACTGTGCGGTCGCTGCAAGAAGCCGGCCTGTCCGCCTCGGCGCTGGTGTTCGACGTCAGCAGCGAAAGTGCCATGCGCCAGGCCTTCGAGCGCATCGACGCCGAACATGGCCGGCTCGATATCCTGGTCAGCAATGTCGGCGCACGCAATCGCAAGTCGCTGCAGGACATGTCATCGCACGAGATCCGCGAGCTGATCGACACCGACCTGGTCGCCGGAATCCTGCTGGCCAAGCTGGCCGCCGAGCGCATGGCTCGGCAGCGCAGCGGGCGCCTGATCACCATCACCTCGGTGGCGGGAGAACTGGCGCGGCCCGGCGACGCCGTCTATCCGGCGGCCAAGCAGGGCCTCACGGGTATGATGAGGGCTCTGGCAGTCGAACTGGCCCCGCTGGGCATTACCAGCAACGCCATCGCACCAGGTACGTTCGCCACCGAGACCAACGCCGCCTACGTCGACAATCCGGGCCTGCACGACGCCCTGGCCTCCCGCAACCCCATGGGCCGATGGGGCCAGCCCGACGAAATTGCCGGCGCGGCGGTCTTCCTGGCGTCGCCTGCCGCGTCGTACGTCAACGGGCAAGTGCTGGCCGTCGACGCGGGCCTGTCCATTTTGTTCTAGATGTCCGGCGGCGCGGCCGCCCCCCTGCAACGACCACTATAGGTTCATCGGCATGAAGCAGCATTTCATCGACAACCGCCCCGTGCCCGGCGCTACGGGCGAGTCCATTCCTGTCATCGATCCGTCCACCGGCCAGGTCTACGACAGCATCGCGCGCGGCAACGCCGCCGACATCGACCAGGCTGTGCGCGCGGCGCGCCGCGCCTACGATGACGGCCCGTGGGGCAAGCTCACCGCCGCCGAACGCGGCCGCCTGATGCTGAAGCTGTCGCTCAAGATCCTCGACCACGTCGACGAACTCACCGAGATCGAATCGCGCGACTGCGGCAAGCCCACGAAGCAGGCGCGTGCCGACGTCACGGCGGTGGCACGATATTTCGAGTACTACGGCGGCGCGGCCGACAAGCTGCACGGCGAAACCCTGCCCTACCAGAATGGCTATACCGTTCTTACCTTGCGCGAACCGCACGGCGTGACGGGCCACGTGGTGCCCTGGAACTACCCGCTGCAGATCTTCGGCCGCAGCGTGGGCGGCGCCCTGGCCGCCGGCAACGCGTGTGTCGTCAAGCCGGCCGAAGACGCCTGCCTGTCGCTGCTCAGGCTTGCCGAACTCGCCGCCGAAGTCGGCTTCCCGCCGGGCGCCATCAACATCGTCACCGGTTACGGCCATGAAGCCGGCGATGCGCTGGTCCGCCACCCCGGTATCGATCACATCTCGTTCACGGGCTCGCCGCGCATCGGCGTGCTGGTGACCCAGACGGCCGCGGAACGCCATGTGCCGGTCACCCTTGAACTGGGCGGCAAATCGCCGCAGATCGTCTTTGCCGATGCCGACATCGACGCGCTGTTGCCCGTGGCCGTGAATGCCATAGTGCAGAACGCCGGTCAGACCTGCTCGGCCGGCAGCCGCCTGCTGATCGAGCGTAGCGCCTACGAGCGTGTGCTCGAGCGCCTGTCGCAGGCCTTTGCGGCCCTGCGCGCGGGCCCGGCCACGCAAGACCTGGACTGCGGTCCGCTCATTCGCAAAACGCAGCAGGAACGGGTGCAGGAATTCCTGCAGGCGGCCGCGCAAGACGGCATCCCCACCGCGGCCCAGGGCAAAGTGGCCGACGGCGCACCTGCCGAAGGCTTCTACCAGGCTCCCACGCTGCTGCGCGACGTGCCGGTGGATCACCGCCTCGCCCAGGAAGAAGTGTTCGGACCGGTCCTGGCGGCGATGCCGTTCGACGACGAAGCCGACGCGGTACGTATTGCCAACGCCACCGAGTACGGCCTGGCCGCCAGCGTCTGGACCCGCGATGGCGCGCGCCAGATGCGCATTGCGCGCAAAGTGCGCAGCGGGCAGGTGTTCATCAACAACTATGGCGCGGGCGGCGGCATCGAGCTGCCGTTCGGCGGCGTCAAGGCCAGCGGTCATGGCCGCGAAAAGGGCTTTGAGGCGCTGTACAGCTTCACCGTCCTGAAGACCATCTCGATCAAGCACGACTGATCGGCAAGTATCGCGCCCCCGGTTTTATCCGCCGGGGCGCGACGCCGCGCATGGGTGCCTCGTTCCGGCCGACTGGTCACGGCCTTATTCAAGCACCCTCTTCCAGGCAGCATCTTTCCGGCACACTGCGCAAGCCGCGTCTCTTATGCCGCGTCTATCACGCCGTGTCGTCTTCGTACCAGACGTCTTCGGCGAGCATCATGCGATGATGCCCTTCGCCCGCCGGCATCATGGGGAAGCAATTCTCCTGGCCAGCCACAACCGCGTCCAGGAAATACGGGCCAGGGTAGGCCAGACATTCCTGCAGGGCCTCGTCCAGCCTGGCGGGATCGTCCACCCGGGCGGCCCCCCAGCCAAAAGCCTTGGCCAGCGCCACGAAATCGGGCAACGACGCGTTATAGCTGTGACTGTAGCGCCCGCCGTGGATCAGTTCCTGCCACTGGCGCACCATGCCCATGTAGCCGTTGTTGCACAACACCACCTTCACCGGTGTCTCGTGCTGCATGGCGGTGGACAGTTCCTGGATGTTCATGAGCACCGACGCATCCCCGCTGACGCACACCACCAGTCGGTCGGGGTGCGCCACCTGGGCGCCAATGGCTGCGGGCACGCCGTAGCCCATCGTGCCGGCGCCGCCCGACGTCAGCCAGCGATTGGGCCGTTCAAAGCGCAGGTATTGCGCCGCCCACATCTGGTGCTGCCCCACGTCGGTCGACACGATGGCGTCGCGCCCGGCCAGGGCTGCATTCAGGCGTTGCATCAAGTGCTGCGGCAAGATGGCGTCTTCGGCAGGCGGACAGGCCAGGCAGTCTTTGGCTCGCCAGGCGTCGATGCGCCGCCACCAGTCTTGCAGGCGCCCAGCCGGAAAGGCGTGCCCGCCCAGCGATTCGCGCAATGCCGAAATCAGCGGAAGGCAATCCCCCACCAGCGCCACATCCACCCGCACCACCTTGTTGATCGAGGCCGGGTCGATGTCGATGTGGATCTTGCGCGCATGCGGGCAGAACTCCGACAGTTTGCCGGTGATGCGGTCATCGAAGCGGGCACCGATGCACACCACGAGGTCGGCCTCGTGCATGGCCATGTTGGCCTCGAGTGTGCCATGCATGCCCAGCATGCCCACGAACTGCGGATCGGAAGCAGGAAAGGCGCCCAGGCCCATCAGCGTCAAAGTGCAGGGGGCGCCGGTTTCGCGCACCAGGGCGGTAAAGGCCTCGCAGGCCTCGGGGCCCGAATTGACCAGGCCGCCGCCGCCGTAGAACACCGGCCGGCGCGCCTGGGCGATCAGGGCCGCGGCGCGCCGCAACGCGGACTGCGGCAGCTTGAAGGGTGTTTTTCCGGCCTGCCGGCGCATGCGCAGGGCGGACAGCTGCCGGCTTTGCAAGCCCGCCGCATCGGCGTCCGGCGCCGGCCGCGCCAATTGCAGGTCTTTCGGGAAATCCACCAGCACGGGACCGGGACGGCCCTGCAGCGTCAGGTCGAAGGCGCGGCCCACGACGTCGGCCACGCCTTCCACGGCGCGGATCTGGGTATTCCACTTCGTCACCGAGCGCGAAATGCCCATTGCATCGCATTCCTGGAACGCGTCAGTGCCAATGGCGGTTGACGCCACCTGGCCGCTGATGCACAGGACGGGAATCGAATCGCACATGGCGTCCAGCAACCCCGATGTGGTGTTGGCCATGCCCGGGCCCGAGGTGACGAACACCACGCCCGGTCGGCCGGTCGTTCGCGCATAGCCCTCGGCCGCATGCACGGCCGCCTGTTCATGGCGCACCAGCACATGCCGCAGCCGGGGCTCGGCGTACAGGGCGTCATACAAGGGCAGCACGGCGCCGCCCGGGTAGCCGAACACCGTATCCACCCCCCTTTCAATCAGTGTGTCGAGCAGGATCTGCGCCCCATTGGGGGCAGGAGAATCAGCGTGGCCCAGGGCGGCCAGGGCAGAGGCGTGGAGGCGATCGTTCATGATGAATATCTTAGGCCTTTATGCGCAGAATATTTCTCCTTTTTTCTACGCAATACCGGGGTTTCGAGTAAATTCATCTTTATTTCCCCCGGGACAAAGAAAATGAAACTGGACAAGTTCGATCTGGCCATTCTGCGCGCGCTGCAACAGAATGCGCGCGCCAGCCTCAACGACATCGGCAGCGCCGTCGGCCTGTCCTCCACGCCTTGCTGGAACCGCATCAAACGGATGGAGGCGGCCGGCGTCATACGCGGCTATACGGTCGACATCGACCCGGCCAGCCTGGGATTCATGGACACCGTCATCGTGCACATCACGCTGGAAAGCCACAGCGAAGAAACGCTGTACGAATTCGGCCGAGCCCTGGCCCAGATCCCTGAGGTGCTGGAAGCCTTCCTGGTGTCCGGCGACTACGACTATTACATACGCATCGCGGTGCGCGACACGCGCGATTACGAGCGGCTGCTGCGCGAACGGCTCTACCGCATTCCCGGAATACGCCACAGCAAGTCATGCTTCGTGCTGCGGCGCCTGAAAGAAACCCAGCTGCCGCTGACCGGCTCTGTTTCCGAATAAGCCTGCGCAGGCCCGCCGGGCAACCCGCGCGCCGATATAATCCCCGCTTGCCCGCTACACGCCACTATCATGACCACCGCTGATCCCTCCAAGCCCTGGCACGTCGTGCGCCGCTCCAAGCTGCATGGCAATGGCGTGTTTGCCGCGCGCAAGATTCCGGCCGGCACGCGCATCATCGAATATGCGGGCGAGCGCATCAGCGCCAAGGAAGCCGACCGCCGCCACCCGACCAACCCCGACGACCCCTTCCACACATTTTTCTTCGCGCTCAGTTCGGGACGGGTGATCGATGGTGGAGACAACGGCAACGACGCCCGCTGGATCAATCATTCCTGTGAGCCCAACTGCGAAGCCCAGGAGGGCCGGCACGGCAAGCGCGTCTACATTACGGCGTTGCGCGACATCTCGCGTGGCGAAGAGCTGTTCTACGACTACGGCCTGGTCATCGAAGGGCGCCTGACCAAGACGCTCAAGAAAAATTACGCCTGCCTGTGCGGCGCGCCCACGTGCCGCGGCACCATGCTGGCGCTGAAGACAAAGAAGAAGAAGAAGCCGGCCTGAAATCCCGGCCGTTGGCGCGTACAATAAACCCGGGCCGCACGCTGGTGCGCCCACAGCAGTACGTCTTCAGGGCGGGGCGAAAATCCCCACCGGCGGTAAGCCGCAATGCGGCAAGCCCGCGAGCGCCCGGCCAAGCAGTGGCCGGGGTCAGCAGATCTGGTGCGATGCCAGGGCCGACGGTCATAGTCCGGATGAAAGAAGATGTGCCAGTTCATGCCCGCCGGCAGGCGGGGTACGTGCCGAGGCGGCGAGCCCGGCGCTGCTCTGTCCGCATGCGCCATGGGATTCGGCTTCATATGCCCTGAAACGTTTTTCGCCCACTTTTTTCTGCGAGAGCGTTTCAATGTCCACCGTTATTTCCAACGTACCTTATCTGCCCCCCGACCTGTACGCCCAGCCGTTCGAGACGCGTCTTGCACGCGCGCTGCACCACATGAAGCTGGGGCGTCCGGTGATCCTGATGGATGACTTCGATCGCGAGAACGAAGCCGATCTCATCGTGGCCGCCGACAAGCTCACCGTACCTGTCATGGCGCAGCTGATCCGCGATTGCAGCGGCATCGTATGCCTGTGCCTCACCGACGAAACACTGGACCGCCTGCAATTGCCGCCCATGGTGGCGCGCAACGAAAGCCGCTACAGCACGGCCTTCACGGTTTCCATCGAGGCGCGCGAAGGCGTGTCTACCGGCGTATCTGCCGCGGATCGCGTCACCACCATCCGCGCAGCGATCGCGCCGGGTGCGCAGGCCGGCGATGTGGTCAGCCCCGGCCATGTATTTCCGCTGCGTGCCCAGCCGGGCGGGGTGCTGGCCCGGCGCGGCCATACCGAGGGGTCGGTGGACCTGGCCTTGCTGGCCGGGCTGCGCCCGGCCGCCGTGCTGTGCGAACTGATGAATGCCGATGGCACCATGGCGCGCGGGCAGGCCATCGCCCGTTATGCCGCCGAGCACGGCCTGGTGGCGCTGACCATTGCCGAACTGGCCGACCATCGCCGACGCCTCGGCGCGCAGTCGCCGGCGGAGATGGCCGTGGCCTGATCCCCGGCGAACGCCGCGGTGGCGCGCCTACTGCAGCCAGGACCGGGCCATCTCGGCCAGGCCCTGCTGCACGTCACCGACCACCACCGTGGCGCTGCACGCCAGCATCAGGTTCAGGGTCAGCCCGAAGTCTTCCACCGTGTAGCCCTGGGCATCGACATGACGCGGCGGATCGTCCGCGGTGGCGACGGCCAGGCGCTGCACCAGCGACTCGGGATGCTCCGCGTAGGCCCACACCGGCTTGCCCAGGGCAATTGCGTAACCCACCTCGAAGGCCGTGCCCGAATCCGGTTCGGCACCGCGAAACGGATTCAGGTTGGCCAGCACGGCATCAGCCCGGCGGATCAGGGCAGTATTGGCCTCGTAGATCCATTGCGCCAGCGCTCGCGGCGCCAGGCCATCGGGCGTCTCGTTGTCCAATGGATACAGGCCCTCGAAGCCATGGGCCGCGCAGCACTGCTTCAACCATTCACCCTGTGCCAGCGCATCGGGGCGGAACACATCAAAACCTGCCAGGTAGATTGTTTTCATACGCAAATCGGGCTCAGTAGCCCACGGTAAAGCGCCGGCGCGAGTGGCGCGGCGACTCCAGTTCATCGGCCAGCGCGATCGCGTAGTCTTCCATCGAGATCCAGCTCTTGCCTTCGTCATCGGCCAGCAGCTCGTCGCCGCCGAGGCGGAAGACACCCGTGCGCTCGCCGGGCTCGAACAGGGCGGACGGGGAAAGAAAGGTCCAGTCCATCGCGGTTTCGTGCCGCAGCGTGTCCAGGAAAACCACCCCCGCTCGGGCTTCGGGCTTGTAGACGTCCGGAAACTCGGGTGTGTCGATCAACATCAGGCCCGGCGCCACTCGCAGGCTGCCCGCGCCGCCCACGACCAGCAGCCGCCGCACGCCTGCGCCCCGCACCGCCTCGAGCAGCGGCCTGGCGTCGGTGGACAGGAAGCGGGCCGCGCTGATGACGGCCTCGTGGCCCGCGAGCAACGGCGCCAATGCGGCGGGATCGGTCGCGTCGCCCTGCCGAACGGTCAGCCCCGTACGCGGCGCAACCTCGGACGGGTTGCGGGCAATACCCGTGACGAGATGGCCGCGGCGCAGCAGTTCGTCGGCAATGCGCGAGCCGGCGCGGCCCGTGATGCCTATCAGTGCGATGTTCATGGAAGCTCCGGACAGGTGGAAAACTCCATGCTAGTCCCGGCGCGGCGGCCGAGATACACCGCCGCGCGCGATAGTCAGTTGCACTTCATGCACCAATCTCGCGCTGCGCCTGGTACACCTGCAGATGGGCATAGGCCACGCGCAGCATCGGCGTATCCAGGCCCAGGGTGCGGGCGCGCCGCAGCATGTCGCCGACGATATGGTCGGCTTCGACTTTGCCTCCCTGGCGCAGGTCGCGGAACATGGAGGCGGTGACGGTCGAACTGCGGTCGGTCAGGACCTTCAGCGCCGCGGCATCCGCCTCCGCGCGCACGGCATGGCCGGACGCCGACGCCACTTGCTGGCATTCGCCAAGCAGGTCGCGCACGATGGTCTCGCCATCCTGGGTGGACACGATCTGTCCCACCGGTCCGCGCATCAGGCAGGTCGCCGACGCCAGGGTCGCGAGGAACACGAACTTTTCCCACACGTCTTGCAAGATCACTTCGCTGAGCCGGCTGTTGAAGGCGGCGTCGGCCAACGCGGCCTCGAGCGCCACGCAGCGCTGGCTGCGCGGCTCGCCGGCGCGCTCGCCATAGACGAACAAAGCATGCTGCCCCAAATGCTGCACCTGGCCGTCCGGCCCCAAGGATGCGTTGATCTGGCACAGCCCTCCCAATACGCGCGAAGCGCCGAACTCGGCGTCCAGGGTGTCGTACTGCACCACCCCGTTCATGATGGGCAGAATGGCGGTGTCTGGCCCCACCGCCGGCCGGATCGCATCGATGGCGCTGGCGAAGTCATACGCCTTGCAACTGAGCACCACGACATCGTAGGTGCCGTCCAGCTCGTCGGCCGTCACGACCTGAGGCTCGAGCACGACGTCGCCACGGGGGCTTTCAATGCGCAGGCCTTCCGTACGCAGCTTCCGCGCGCGTGCTTCACGTACCAGGAAGGTGACGTCGGCTCCGGCTTGCGCCGCCCGCCCGCCAAAGTAACCGCCGGTGCCGCCGGCTCCAAGAAACAGCAATCGCATTGAACTCTCCGATAGGTTCGACTGTTCCACGCCGCGCGGCGGGTCCGTCCACGATTATGCACTGCCCACCTGGCCCGGCATCGAACTAGCTGCCTATAATCCACTCGCGTAGCGCGAGCCTCTGCCCGCGCGCGACGCCCCGACTGTAATCGCCCCGCGTGGAGCCCACGTCCATGATTTTCCGCTCTACCCTGCCAGCTTCTGGACGCACTCGACGCAACACGCTGATGCGGCTGGGTGCTGTCTTCGCCGGCCTGGCTACCGGACGCCTTCAGGCTCAGCCGATCGAAAGGCTCAAGGTCGCGGCGGTGTACACCGTGCCGGTCGGCCAGCAATGGGTGTCGCGCGTGCACGGCGCGCTGCTCCAGGCGCGCGCACGCGGCGATATCGACTACGCGTTTTCAGAAAACGTGCCGCACGATACCTACGCGGACACCTTGCGGCGCTACGCCGAAGACGGAGCCCAGCTGGTGGTGGGCGAAGCGTTCCGCGCCGAAGCCGCTTCGCGGGCCGTGGCGCGCGCCTACCCCCAGACAGCATTCCTGATGGGTTCGTCCGGCCGCCCGCAGCAGCCCAATTTTTCGGTGTTCGACAACTACATCCAGGAACCCGCCTACCTGGCCGGCATGATCGCCGGCGGTCTCAGCGAAAGCGGCAATATAGGCCTGGTAGGCGGATATCCCATTCCCGAAGTGAACCGCCTCATGCACGCCTTCATGGACGGCGTGCGCGAAGTGAATCCCGATGCGCGTTTCTACGTCGTGTTCATCGGGTCCTGGTTCGACCCACGCGCGGCGAAACAGGCTGCCCATACCCTGATAGATCAGGGGGTCGACCTGCTTTATGCCGAACGCTACGGCGTCGCTGAAGCCGCGCAGGAACGCGGCAAGCTGGTCATTGGCAACGTCATCGATACGCAGCCGCAGTATCCCGACACCGTCGTCGCATCGGTGCTCTGGAACGTCGAGCCCACCATCGAACGGGCGCTCACCATGGTGCGCCGGGGCACGTTCAAGGCCGACGACTACGGCAAGTATTCGCAGATGCGCTACCAGGGCTCGACACTGTCGATAGGCACGTTCACCGACAAGTTGCCCGGCGGCCTGGTGGCCAGCGTGCAGGCCCGCCACAAGGCCATGCTCGACGGTACCTTCAGCATCAAGGTGAACGACGCGCCGCCGCGCTCCACCATACCCTAGGCGGCGCGCCGGGGCGCAATGCCTGTCGGTCAGGCCAGGGGCAGGTAGATGCGCGTCCTGAGTTCGGCGGCTGGCGTAGTCTTGGGATCGTTGACGTACTCTTCCCACATGGGGAAATCCAGCGTCTCGTTGCCGCTGGCAGGCAGCCATTCCGAGAACAACCAGTTGTAGGCCTGCTCGATTTCGCTGTACGGCCCCACGTACTCCAGCACCGCGCAGCGTGTTGCAGGCAGCGCAAAGGGCTCGAACACGGGGTCTGCCGGCGCGCCGGCAGCCACGGTGAGACCCGCGCGCGACCGCAGCTGCGTCGCGGGCACCTGCGACGGGTCGTCGTAGTACACCCCGAACGACCGGGTTGCGGGTTCGACCATATTGCGGCTTGACGCCAGCATGAACAGGCGATCGAAGGTGGTGCCGATTTCCTGGTAATCGCCCTGGTGCGGCAACGTGGCAAGCGTAGCGCCGGGAAACTGCTCGATAGTGGTGGGATACATGCCTGGCTCCTGAGGATTGAAGGGTCTGGAGCGCGCATGACGATACCGGCCCGGCGGCACCCCGAACACCGAGCTGAATGCCCGGTTGAACGCGGCTTGCGAACTGTAGCCCGCACGCTGGGCCACTTGCTGCATGGGCCTTGCACCCGCCAGGTCGACCGTCGCACGATGCATGCGCAGGCGCAGCATCGTGGCGTTCACCGTCTCGCCCATCAGTGCGCGGTAGACGCGATGGAAGTGAAAAGGTGACAGGCAGGCCAGGTCGGCCAGGTGGTACAGGTCGGGCGCCGCATCGGGATGCGCGGCCAGCCATCGCAGTACCGGTTCCAGCCGGGTGGCGTAGTGGATGCGGGTCTTGGATTTCATGCGTCCTCCAGGGCTCCCACTTTATGGCCGGCGGCTTTGCAGATTTTGCGGTTTTCAACAAGCCGCCGCCATGCCCCGCCCTCAGGTCGGGTAAGTCCCTGGCAGCAAGATGCTGCGGTCGCCCGGTGCCAGCGATTTACGCCCGCACAGCGCCATGGTGACGTCCATTTCCTTGTACAGGATTTCCAGGGCCCGGGTGACGCCCGGCTTGCCGAAGGCGCCCAGTCCGTAGAGAAAGGCTCGTCCTATCATCGTTCCGCGCGCGCCCAGTGCAACCGCCTTGAGCATGTCTTGCCCTGAGCGGATGCCGCCGTCCATCCAGACTTCGATGCGTGAACCCACGGCGTCGGCGATAGCGGGCAGGGCGGCGATCGAGGACATGGCGCCATCGAGCTGCCGCCCGCCATGATTACTGACAATCAGGGCATCCGCGCCGCTGTCAGCGGCCAACCGCGCGTCTTCGACGTCGAGAATCCCCTTGATGATGAGCTTGCCGCCCCAGCGTTGCTTGATCCATTCGACATCGGCCCAGCTCAGGCGCGGGTCGAATTGCTCTGCCGTCCAGGATGACAGCGAGGACAGGTCCGTCACGCCCTTGGCGTGTCCCACGATATTGCCGAACGTGCGGCGCGGCGTACGCAACATCCCCAGGCACCAGCGCGGCTTGGTGGCCAGGTTCAGCAGATTGGTCAGCGTGGGCTTGGGCGGCGCCGACAGGCCGTTGCGTATGTCTTTGTGCCGCTGGCCCAGTATCTGCAGGTCGAGCGTAAGCACCAGGGCCGAACAGCCGGCCGCCTTGGCGCGGTCGATCAGGTTCGCCACGAAGTCGCGGTCTCGCATGACATACAACTGGAACCAGAACGGCTTGCCGGTAGCCTGCGCGACGTCTTCGATGGAGCAGATGCTCATCGTCGACAAGGTGAAAGGCACACCAAAATCGGCCGCGGCCTGCGCGCCCAGGATCTCGCCATCGGCATACTGCATGCCCGTCAGACCAGTGGGGGCAATCGCCACCGGCATGATGGCATCCGAACCCGCCATGGTGGTTCGCAACGAGCGGCCCTCCATGTCGACCGCCACGCGCTGCCGCAGCTTGATCGACTGAAAATCGGCCTGGTTGGCGCGATAAGTGCCTTCCGTCCAGGCGCCCGAGTCGGCGTAATCGTAGAACATGCGAGGCACGCGCTTCTGTGCGATGACGCGCAGGTCTTCAATGCAGGTGATCTTGGCAAGAGTCGGATTCATGGGACACTATTAAGGCAATAGAGGACCAAAATGGGCGTAGCAAGTATACGCGCGCCCCATGTTTCGACAGGAAAACGCAGCATGCAAGCCCCGCAATACGAAACCGTGCACGTCATCGTCAAAGGGGCCGTCCAGGGCGTGGGATATCGCCACGCCACCGTGCGACGGGCCCATCTGCTCGGTGTGACGGGCTGGGTGCAGAACATGGAAGACGGCACCGTCCAGGCCATGGTGCAAGGCACGCCGGACCAGGTCGACCACATGCTTGAGTGGCTACGGCGCGGCCCTCCTGCCGCCAGCGTGCGCGAGCTCATCACCGAACTCCAGTACACCGACAAGCGCTACGCGCGCTTCGAACAACTGTAGGCCTGCAGCCTGCGTCTTGCACGGAGACCCCATGCCCATCCTGCCCACGACCCGACTGGCCGTCGACCCCGAATGGATCGATTCCTACGGCCACATGAACACCGCCCGATACGTCGGCGCATTCGACCACTACGGCTACGAGCTGCTGGGCACGCTCGGCGTCGGTGAGGCCTACACCCGCCAGTCGCGCTGCGGCATCTACACCGTGGATATCGCGGTGAACTACCGCCGCGAGCTGTTGGCCGGCGACCCGCTCGAACTGCGGCTGCGCGTGCTGGGCGCCGACGACAAGCGCTTGCTGTGCCTGATGGAACTTTTCCAGACACGCGACAACTATCTGGCCGCCACGATGGAGCAGCTGTCGGTCCATGTGAACCTGGAAACACGGCGCAGCCAGGCTTTTCCGCAGGCGCTCATGCATTCGCTGCAGGCCGCCGCCCACGCGCACGCCGCCGAGCCGCTGCCCGACCGCCACGTGTGGAGACTGTCGCTGGCCCGCCGGGCCTGATCCATCCGCGCCCCTGCGCCGCAGGCGCAGCTCGGAGTCACAATTCGTTTCCTATTCCGGCGTGCGCAAGATCGCGGCCGTTGACGCCGCGTAGTGGCGCTGGCGCACTCAAAATCGGCCAAGCCCGCGAAACGTCGCGCAATGTTCCGGCAAAATCCCCCTCGCCAGGGGGCTTGCACTCGGCGAACTCGCGTTCTTAACATCCGCCGCTCTGCTATGCCGCTCGCTCCCGAGCGGCGGCCGCTTCCGCGGTGCCCCCCCGGGCTGGCGCTCGGCGAGGCCCCGCTATGCACCCGTCTGCTTGCTTGTCCCATGCATCCGATCTGCGGCAACGCAGCCTGCGACACGTCTGGCATCCATGCACTCAGATGAAACGCCAGGCCGACATGCCATTGCTGGCGCTGTCCCATGGCGAGGGCCCGTGGCTGATCGACATGGATGGACGACGTTACTTCGACGCCATCAGCTCATGGTGGGTGAACCTCTTCGGCCACGCCCATCCGCGCATCAACGCCGCCCTGCACGACCAACTCTCGCGCTTGCCGCACGCCATGCTGGCCGGGTGCACGCACGCGCCGGCCGTAGAACTGGCTGAACGCCTGAGCGCGCGCACGGGCGGCGTGCTGGATCACTGCTTCTACGCCTCGGATGGTGCCTCGGCCGTCGAGATCGCCTTGAAGATGAGCTTCCATGCCTGGCGCAATCAAGGGCGGGACGCCAAGCGGGAATTCGTGTGTGTGCAGCATGGTTATCACGGCGAAACCCTGGGAGCCCTGGGCGTGACCGACGTGCCCATCTTTCGCGACGCGTACGGCCCCTTGTTGCGCCAGGCCCATGTCGTGGCGACGCCCGACGCGCGTACCGGCGCGCCCGATGAAGACCCGGACGCAGCGGCCGCGCGCGCGGCCGAATCGTTGCAGCGGCTGCTGGAAGCGCGACACTCAAGCATCGCCGCAATCATCGTCGAACCGCTGGTGCAATGCGCGGCAGGCATGGCCATGCATGCACCGTCTTATCTGCAACGCGTGCGTGCACTGTGCAACCAATACCAGGTACACATGATCGCCGATGAAATCGCGGTGGGCTGCGGACGCAGCGGCACCTTCTTCGCCTGCGAGCAGGCGTCGGTGTGGCCGGACTTCATCACACTGTCCAAGGGCATCACCGGTGGGTATCTGCCGCTGTCCGTGGTGCTGTGTACCCCCGCTATCTATGCCGCGTTCCATCACGACGACCTCGCACGCGGCTTCTTGCACTCGCATTCGTACACGGGAAATCCGCTGGCCTGCCGCGCCGCCCTGGCGACGCTGGACATCTTCGACGACGACGAGGTGCTCCTGCGCAACCCGATACGCGCCGCGCAACTGACCCGGGCGCTGCAGCCCCTGCACAGCCATCCGGCAGTACGGCACGTTCGTCACATCGGAATGATCTGGGCATTCGACGTCGAGGCCGACGCGGACTTCGGCCGCCGATACGCCGCAGCCGCCCTTGAGCGCGGCCTGCTGCTGCGCCCGATTGGCAACACGGTGTACCTGATGCCGCCCTACGTGCTCGACGAGGCGACTGCGCGCTGGCTGGCACAAGAGACGCTGGCTACGCTGGACGACGCCCTGAGAGGCCACTGAGATGAAACTGCTCGACACGCTTTCCTGCGCACTGCAGGACCTCGACACGCGGCATCTGCGGCGACGGCGCCGCATCGTGGAGTCTCCCTGCGCGCCGCATGTGCGCGTCGAGGGCCGCGATTTGCTGGCCTTCGCCAGCAACGACTACCTGGGCCTCGCGAACCACCCCGACATCGCCGCGGCGCTGGCCGATGGCGTGGCTCGCCACGGCGCAGGCAGCGGTGCCTCGCACCTGATAAGCGGCCATGGACGCGCGCACGCTCAACTCGAAGACCGCCTGGCCACCATGATGGCAGACCATATTGAAACGCCGCGCGCCCTGTACTTCTGCACCGGCTACATGGCCAACCTGGCGGTACTGGGCGCCCTGGCGGACAAGAACACCGATATCTACTCCGAAGCGCTCAACCATGCATCGCTGATCGACGGCGCCCGGCTGTCTCGGGCGCGCGTCCACATCTACCCCCACGCGGACGTCGCGACACTCGCCTCCCAGCTCTCGGCCAGCCAGGCAAGCACCCGGCTGATCGTGTCCGACGGCGTTTTCTCCATGGACGGCGACATCGCCCCCCTTCATGAGCTCCTGCGTCTGGCCGAACGTCACGAAGCCTGGCTGCTCATAGACGATGCACACGGGTTCGGCCTGCTGGGCGAACGGGGGCACGGAGTGCTTGAACACAGCGGCTTGCGATCCCCCAACCTGATCGTGATGGGTACCCTGGGCAAAGCCGCAGGCCTGTCCGGCGCATTCGTTGCCGCGCATGCCACCGTCATCGACTATCTGGTCAACCGCGCGCGGCCTTTCATCTTCAGCACCGCCGCTCCCCCGGCGCTGGCCCACGCCCTGCTGACCAGCATGGACCTGATCGAAGGCGCCGAAGGCGAGCGCCGCCGCGCCCACCTGCGCGCGCTGTCGGCGCGCCTGCAGACGTGCCTGCGCATGCGGCACTGGCGCCACCCGGCCAGCCCCACTGCCATTCAACCCATCGTGGTGGGCGAGAATGCCGACGCGTTGCGCGCTGCCGCGGCGCTCGAGCGCCGCGGAATCTGGGTGCCCGCCATTCGTCCGCCCACGGTCCCGGCCGGAACGGCGCGATTGCGCGTCACGCTGACGGCGGCCCATACCCCCGACGACATCGATCGTCTGGCCGGCGCACTGAACGAACTCGATGCCGAGGCGCACCTTGCACAATGAAGCCCGAGCCCAAGCCGACGAATCCGGCGCCGAGCGTCCCATGGACGTTTTCGTAACCGGCACAGATACCGAAATCGGCAAGACCCTGATTGCCTGCGCCTTGCTGCATCTGGCCGCGCGACAGGGATACTCCACCGCCGGAATCAAGTCGGTCGCCGCGGGTGCCTCATGGGTCGACGGACGCTTGCGCAATGAAGACGTGGAAGCACTATGCCTGGCCAGCTCCGTCAAGCTCGCCGACGGCGCGCATTGCCCGTACGTCCTGCGGGACGCAGCGGCCCCGCATATCGCCGCCGCCGCTGAAGGCATCACGCTGGAGCTGCCGCCGATACGCGACGCTTACCTGCAGGCCGCCTCGCGTGCGCAAGCGGTGATCGTGGAAGGGGTGGGCGGCTTCTGCGTCCCGCTGAACGACCATCACGACACCGCCGATCTGGCACAGCAGCTTGCCTTGCCGGTGGTACTGGTCGTCGGCATGCGGCTGGGCTGCATCAGCCACGCGCTGCTCACCGCCCGCGCCATCGCAGCGCAGGGCCTGCGCCTCGCTGGGTGGGTAGCCAACCACGTCGATGCCGACATGCTGCACGCGGCGGCCAATGTGCATGCCTTGGAGCAGCGCCTGCCTGCGCCACTGCTGGGGCGCGTGCCCCGCCTGGCGCAACCCGACCCCGAAGTCGCGGCGCGCTACCTGCAATGGCCGGCCCGCAAGGTTGGCTGACGAAATACGCACAGCGGGCATCGATTTCGAAAGGAACGACGCAGGCCAGTTGCTCAGTCTGCTCACTCCATCATCCAGTCATTGCCATCCCAATTCTGCCTAGAAGCGAATAACCCACTGTTCAGATTTTGGGGGCTACGGATACAGACGTGATCATCCGGTGGAGCGGCTCTATCGTGACAACCGACTCAACGCCCTGTATGAAGGGACACACGGCATACAAGGCATTGATGTGCTCTGCCGCAAAACGAGCGCGCAGGGCGGCCGTGCCGTGCAACTGGGGGAACTCTGCAAGCGCACCCCGCTCTCCCTACTTGGCAAACATAAAGCCCGAGCGTTGATCAAGTTACGGTGGATACAGTCATTCCAATCCGAGCAGCTGCTCCTTCGACACCACTAAAGCGGCCGGCTTGGCGCCGCCGCAGTGCGCCTGCCCAGCGCACGCGCCAACGCCGCCGCGCTGGTATAACCCGACAACCTGGCCGCGCGCTTGAGGCCTTGCCCGTTGATCACTGCCTTGTCGGCGATCGACAACCGAAACCGTCTCAGATAGCTGCCCGGCGTACACCCCATCACTTGCCGGAACTTCACCGCAAAACCGGTTCTCGACATACCGGCCTGTTCGGCCATCACCTCGAGATTCCAAGACGCCTGGGGTGCGCTGTGGATAGCCACCAAAGCGCGAGCGATGCGAGGATCGGCCAGCCCGCTGAGCAACCCAGACGAAGATCCCGGATGCTCGAGCAAGTGCCTGAGCACGCCAATGAACAGGATCTCTCCCGCTCGCGCCAGCAGGGCGGGGTGTCCGCAACGAGGGTGGCTCAGCTCGGACGCAATGATCTGCACGACGTGGTGCAATTCGGGGATTGCTGTCGTTCAGTGTAAGCAACAGGGATTGGTCGAGCGCTTCAAGCAGGATGTACTCGGCGGGCCCGGCGAAGACTGTCTCGATGTGCAACAGGTGGCCAGCGTGTCCAGCTTGGGGCCGCAACGAATATCGATAGTGCGACGGGATCACGGCGACAGTCGGCGCGGCCAGGAGCCGGCTGCCCTGACCCGGTTGCTCGAGCCACACTGCACCTTGAGTCAGCAAATGAAGCTGGAGGGCATGCTGAGGTTCCGCACCGAAATGCAGACTCTCGGCGACCAGTCCGGCAAACCGGACTGTCATCCGGGGGGAAAGTCCATCAAGAATGGCAGACAACCTGTCGAGCGGAGGGCGGCCCATGAGATGAACGAACTGCAAAGTTATTTGAACTATTTGATTCTAATCGTACAGGAGAATGAGCTACCGCCCTAGTCATGAACCGGAGACCCCATGCTTACTCCCCGCCTGTCCGTACCCACTCTTGAAGTCGCCACCGTGGCGCACGGTCCGTTTGACTTGCTGAAGGGGCAAGTCGAGCGCTACACGATGGTAGTGTTCTACCGCAGCCTGCACTGCCCGATCTGCGCCAAATACCTGATGGAGCTTGAGCGACTTGCTGCTGAATTTGCCAATAGAGGCGTGCGCGTGGTCGCAGTCTCCTCCGACACTGCGGACCGGGCCCGCGCCATGGCTGAGAAAATAGGCGCGACGCAACTGCCTGTGGGCTATGGGCTGAACCTGCAGGCCGCCCGCGACTGGGGACTCTACATTTCCGAGAGCCGCGGCACGACTTCTATCGGTATCGAAGAGCTGCCGCGCTTCTCAGAGCCTGGCGTGTTCCTCGTGCGGCCGGACGGCACGCTGTACTACGCCTCAGTGCAGACGATGCCATTCGCACGCCCGGCATTCAGGAATCTGCTCGCGGCCATCGATTTCGCCGTCGCGAATGAATACCCCGCTCGAGGCGAGTACACAGGCGAACTATAATCATCCGTCGGACGTACAGCGGTCACGCCACGTTCAGCCGGCACACCGATTCTTTTAAGACCGCTGTACGGTCGCCGCATTCCGAATCAGGGGCTTCCAACAAAGGCTGGGTGATGCTGAACGTCGCATATCGAAGTCAACAAGCAACCGATCGCGATTGAAACAGCAACGCCGCTCGTCATGAGCTGCGCAGCGCCAACAGACGCTATTTCGAGGCATCTTCGCCACTGGCAACGCTGAGCAACGTAAAATGCCAGGCCTCCAGCCCCCACCTGCATCCCATATGAACCTTGAACGACTGCGTCGCGAGTTTCCCGACTTCGACATAACAACCCTGCCTACCCTGCCTGAAGGTTTCTTCGACGCGTCGAATGCCATCGATGCAGCGCCCTCGTTCGAGAACGAGGAGCGCAGCTTGAAGGTGTACGTCGACTACGCCAGCTATGCCGACCGCGAATCCGGCCGGAGCCAGCGCTTCTGCGTTTCGCGCTACGACGAGGAAGCTGGCGACTTCGAGGACGTCGCCCTGTCGACTAACGATTGGGCCGAAGTCACTCGCTTCCTGAGCGAGTAAGCGCCCTCGCAGGCGGCGAACGGCTATTACGAATCAAAGACTTACTGATCTTGGGAAGCATGCATTGAGAGGAGTGCACTCATAACTTGAGACACCTGAATATCAGCCGCTTATTCGGTGGCGAGGGCCGCCAAGTTCAACCCCGATCTTCCATGCGCCACACGTGAAGCATGCGTAGCTCGCGGGGGCGTTGCTTTGCCGTCGATAGCGAAGCGCTTCAGACGTGCAAGGAGCGAATCAATCAACTTCTCGAGCTGCCCCTACAGTGAAGCGGATGGACAGGCGGTAGTCTAGATGCATTTCAGTCCCACTTGGGCGAAGGCTTCATCGAACCTGATTTGTTTTCGACGTGCGTGCCGGCGCGGCTCTCCCCTGGCTCGCGGCGGGTGCCTGCACAACTTTCAGCGGAGCAGCACCGACCGGCAGTGCACGCTCAATCGCTAATTCACCTGCGTCCTGCCGAAGATGTTCTTGCAGGCGGCAGAAGTCACTGTAGAGAACGCAACCGCACGAACAAGTTCATCCCGCGGTGCAAAGAGGGTTCACTCGGCAGATCCACTCGGTGTAGGATTTGGCAGTAAGTTGTTTCTGTTAGTAAAGCGGGGGGATATGCAGAGTCGTGTGTCAGGCAGGTCAGGGATTTTTTGGCGGATCACTGTAGGGGTGGTGCTGGTTCTTCTGGCTTTTTATACGAGAGCCGGGCTGGCTGCCGGGGCAAGTTCACCAGGCACTGCGCATGCGCTGCTGGTGGGGGTGTCCGATTATCCCTTTCTAGACCCAGGCGCCCAGTTGTTGGGACCTCGCAATGATGTCGCTTTATGGCGCGATTACCTGACCCGGGCCAGGCCCGATGTCTCCCTTACCGTCCTGGCTGATGGCGTTGAAGATGCCGGGCTGCCTACCAGGCAGGCAATCATGCAGGAGCTTGAACGCATTGCCGGCGAGGCCCGCGATGGGGATTTTGTATTCCTGATGTTTGCCGGTCATGGTGCACAACAGCCTGCGTCCCAGGCTTCCATACGAGATGAGCCGGATGGTCTCGATGAAATTTTTTTACCACGCGATGCCAGAGGTTGGGATTCATCACGGGCGGTGGTCGAAAATGCGATTGCGGACAACGAGTTCAAGCAAGCGATCGACAAGATTCGCGCCAAGAAGGCGTTTGTCTGGGCAGTATTTGACACCTGTCACTCGGCAACCATGACCCGTGCGGTCAGGCCATCAGCCGTGCGATACCGCCAGGTTTCGGCGCAGCAACTCGGTATACCGTCTGACGTGATGCAAGCAGCCCGCACACGATCCGCCGGCTCAGTTGCTCACCGTTCTGGTCAGCGATCCGAGGGCCAGCCACAACCTGAACGCGCCGAGCCTGCCGGCGATCTGGTGGCCTTTTACGCGGCCCAGAGCCATCAGGAAACGCCCGAATTCGCCCTTCCGCCAGGTGCGCCCGATGCGCGTGAACATGGCGTCTTCAGCTTTACATTGCTGCAGGCGCTTGAGCAAGCGCCAGATGCTTCTTATACCGAATTGATCGAACGTGTCATGCAGCGTTTTCAGGCTACTGCCGGGGCGACGGCCGTGCCAATGATCGAAGGCACAGCGTTATCTGCTCGAGTGTGGGGAGGTCAGCAGAATCGGGCGACACCGTGGCGCGTCAACCGTAAAGGCGATCATATGACCCTGTCCGCGGGGCTCATGCATGACCAGACGCCGGGTTCGACATTGAAGCTGTATCAAACGCCAGAAGCCCAGGACGAAGACGTGCTGGCGACCGTTGTCGTCAGTCAGGCCAGAGCGGTTGATGCCGATGTCAGATTGCTGCAAACCGACGGCCACGCGGTCGCGGTCAACCGTTTGCCAGAGATCATGTACGCACGTGCGTGGCAGACGCAAGTCGACTGGCGGCTCAAAGTGGCCTTGCAGCATGGTGGCAACAGCGGGTGCGAGCCTGCAACTCCCGAGCTTGAATCTGCTTTGGACAAACTCCGTGAACAAGACGCTCTAGCTAAAAGAGTGCAGTGGCTGACTTCTGAATCTGCTGGAGTGGATCTATGGCTGTGCTTGCGCGCAGATCGTCTGGAGCTACTTGATGCAGACGCAACGGTGGATGTTCCTGCACCTGCGATCGCCGTGCAGTCATCAGACGCAGATAAGGTTGCAGATACTATCGCAGATGCCTTGCTCAAGGCGTCCCGTGTACTCAGTGTGCTCCGAGTGGCTCAAGCAACTGGCATGGGCAAGGCGCTTGATGTCAAAGCCTGGGTACGGCGGCCCCAGCCCGGCGAGCCTGCTTGCAATGAGCTCACGCAATCTGCGCCGCTGCAGGGCAGCCAAGCCTACGAGCCGGGTTCTCAGATGGATCTTCGCGAGGGCGACTGTCTGAGTCTCATTGTTCACAATACCAGCACGTCCGCCGTGGATCTGACGATCATGCTGGTGCATTCTGGTTTCGGAATGACTGCGCTCTGGCCTGATTCCCCGCAGATGTTCAATCCCAGAATCGAGGCCGGTGCGAAGGTGGCAATTGGCGAGTACGAAGCTTTGTCCGATAGCCTTGGGCGCGAAAGACTGCTGGTGCTGGGCTTGCCGGTAGTACAGCCTTCGCAGCCCATCAGTCTGGCGTTTCTGGCACAGGACAATCTAGATACTTCGGTGCGAACGCGAGGCCAGCAAGATCCGTTTACGGCGCTCATGATGGATGCAGGTTTTGGGAATGTGGCGACTCGCAGTCTCAGACCGGCCCGGCAAGGCGGGCAGCCTATGTCGGCGCAGGTGTTCAGCTTCCGGGTTCAGCCTAGGTAACAGCGGAAAAGGAACTGAGCAATGATTGGCGCCAAGTTGTTCAGCAAGGTCTGTTTCTTGATGGGTCTATGGGTCTGTTTGCCAGTCAAAGCAAGCGACATCGTGGTTCAGACAGCTGAGCAGTCAGGAGGGTTAGGCGGTGCAAGTGCGATGGCAGTCGCTGCCGATGCAGTGACTGTGGCCATGGGTGACGCCAGCGGAAACGTCAGTTTCTGGGATCTGTCGCGACGTCAGCGTCTGGGTCAGATTGCTGCAGTGCGAGGCGAACCCAATGGGGTGCAAGAACTGCAATGGGTCGCAGGGCGATCCAGCATACTGGTGGTCTCAGCTCAAAAATTCACAATCTGGAACCGGGTCTCCGGTCGGCCTGTGTTTGAGCAACCACGTGCAATCCTCTTCGGTCAACAAGGGCTGGTAGATCTGGCCGCAAGCACCAATAGCCACTGGATTGCCATGAGCTCTTGGTCAGAGGCGGCTTTGCTTGATACCGCGTCTGAACAGGAGAACCGACTCAAGGCGATACCTCGAGGGGCAGGGGCACGGCTTGCACTCGATGATCAGGGTCAGTTCCTTGCTGTGTTTGGCCACGATGGGTTACGCATGCTGGCACTGCCCAACCTCGACACCCTCTGGGAGGTGCCCGGTACCCCTCCATTCGAGCCGGGTCAGTTGCGATTCTCACCCGATCAAAAAACGCTCCTCGTGATGTCTGGCCGCACCCGTTCAGCGCCGTCGTCTTTGTTCTCTGTACGGTCGGGGAAAAGCACGATCCTGCCCGAGAACATACGCCAGTGGCAGTTTCTCGAGGATGGACGTCTACTGGGCCTCGATGAAAATGGTTGCTGGCACATATGGTCCGAGGAAAACGGATTCACCCCGTCTAGCGCAGCCTGTCGCTACGATGCATCGCCCGAGTTTGCGGTGCTCAAAGACGGCGCGGTACTTGCTGCGCGCAGGATTTTTGATGCTGAAACCGGTGCGGTGATCGGCGAGTTGCCGGTCAATCCGAGGCAGTATGCGCTTGCAGAGATCGATGAAGCCAAGGGAGAGGTGATCATCGCAGTCTCACCGGCCCTCACAGACCCGGATCTGATGGCCTGGCGAGACCGTGTGCCCGCCAGACGGTATCTCGGACAAGGGCTGTATCGATGGGATCTCGCAACCGGGCAGCAAACGCCGCTGCCCTATGATCAGTGGCTGGCATGGATCGGGCAACGCTGGCCATCGTGGTGCGAACCGGCTCACGATCCGTCTGTGAGCTATCGCTGGCTTTCCGAGGAAGGAGAGTTGTGGCTTGGACTGACCGACAGAATCGTGCGCTGCGCGAACGGCAAAGTGCAGACCGCTGTACAAGGATTAAGTTCGCCTGTGAACTGGTTGCGTGCAAGAAGCCCTGCGGGTGGTTCCGGGTCGAGTGACGCATCAACGCCGGCGCTTTTGTTCACCACCGACACTGAAGGTGCCTTGTCGATTTACAGTCTTCCCGACGGACAGCAACTGCAAAGGCAGCGCGCCGAACCTCAGTCTCCTTCTCTAGGTGCGGGTTCCGGCCCCGCCGCCTGGTTAAGCATGTTGCTCGATGTGTACTTCACGGATGCAGATTCGCTTTGGTTTGTCAGGCGTGACGGTGTGCTCGATGCGACCGGGCAAAGTGTGTTTGACGGTTGGATAGAGAGTCATGATCGGTTAGGCAATGATCTGGTGCTGGGGACAGACCAAGGCATTGTTGTCTTTGATCTACAGACGCGCAAAGTGCGGCAGACGCTAGAGACGAATGGTGTGGCACCGGTTGCGATCAGGCAGAGAGACCAGCGCATTTATGCAATGATGCCGGACTCAGCGCTGCGCATTTACGATCGCGCCACCGGCGACTGGATTGTCAGCGCTTACCGTATCGGAGAGCACGGCAGCGCATTGATCGCACCAGATGGTCTGTACGCGGCGTCACGCACTGCCGTAAGTGCGCTGACGCGCGTGGATGCGACTGGGCTGCAAGAGTTCTCAGCATTCGATCTGGAGCGCAACCGTCCGGATCAGGTTCTGGCCCGACTCGGGTATGCCTCTGCCGCCTATCTGGATGCCATGTCTAAGCTCCATGAGCAGCGGATGCGTCGCCTGGCGCTGCAGGGTACTGTCAACGTAGAGGGAGCCCCCCTCGTCTGGGCCCGACAGCCTTCGCTGCAAACGCAGAGTCCGGCTTACACACTGTCGATAAAAGTCCCACAGGATGGTCGTCTGCATGTCGCGTTGTCGGGTGTCTCTGTGACGCCACGCGAGGGCTTGCAGGTCAGCGCTGGAAACGTCGAGGTTCCCGTGACCCTGGTGCCGGGGGACAACCGCGTCACAGTGACCTTGGAGACCTCCACTGCGGTAAGCTCGTCGCCACTGGCGGCTTTCGTGCATCTATCACAGCCTGATCAGACACCGACGACTTATCTTTTGGGCGTTGGGGTCTCATCCTATCTGCAATCGCAGTATGACCTGCGTTATGCGGCCAAAGATATCCGGGACGTCGCCAACTTCTTCGACAAAACACTTGGGCATACCCTTAAAACACATCTGTTGATTGACGCTGCGGCAACTCAGGACAATGTTTTACAAGCAAGCAGGTTTTTAGCGCAGGCTCGCCCGACCGATCGGGTAATTCTATATTTCGCGGGCCATGGTTTGCTGTCCGCTAGCGGGCAGTATTACTTTGCGCCTACGGATATGGATTTTTCCGATCCCGAAAGCAAGGGTTTGAGTTTCGCGCAGATAGAAGGTCTGCTCGATGCGACACCGGCCCGATCGCGCCTGTTAATGCTCGACAGCTGCCATGCCGGCCAGAATGATGAGGCTAAAGTCGGGCTCGAGCCGCAGGCGCAAGTCCTGGTGGCGAGTCAGTCGTCACCGGATCAGGTAAGTGCGCGTGGGCTGCGGCGTGTCAGCACAGTTCCGCCAAGTGCGCCCGACCTTCGCCGACCTTTACTGGAAGATGTTTTTATTGATCTGCAGATGGGTAGTGGTGCTCACATCATTGCCGCGGCGGGTGCAGAAGAATTTGCTCTGGAGTCGCCCCAGTGGTCCAACGGCGTGTTTACGGCAGCCGTCCTGGAAGGGCTGGGGTCGCGTGCCGCTGATACGGATCTGGATCGGCGTATTCATGTGGACGAGTTGCGTCAGTATGTCGCCAACCGCGTAGCCGAGTTGACGCAAGGACGTCAGTTGCCCACAGCCCGTGCAGTTAATCACGAAATGCCCATCGTTCTTGCTCAGGCCAGTGATCCCAGCCCAGGGATCGAAGCGATTGCCGATGTACGGGTTCGCGACGGGTTCGGCAGCGCCCTCGCGTACGATCCGTCAGGACGTTTTCTCGTGATTGCGGATGGCCAGTCCATCATTCGCCTAGATCTCCAGAGTGGGCAGCGGCAAGTATTACCCCTTTCCTTGTCGCGGGTCGACTCGGTCGTGATCGCGCCCGAGGCGCGTTACGCCGTCACCTCGGGGCTGGTTTCTTCGGACAGGAAGCGCTACTGGATCGACTTTGAGCGGTTCTCTGTCGCCCCGTTTGACGAGATCGGGATTGCATCCCCACTATCTCGCCCCGAATTGACGGCGGCTTTTACCGGCGACGGGCAATGGTTTGTCATTGAAGGGGGCTTCCCCGAACGCGGACTACTGGTGATTCCGAGCTCGGATCCTCAGCAGTGGCGCCGCGAGGACATAAAACTTCAGGGGTTCGTCGATGCGATTGCGGGTTTAGCGCAATCGCAGGTGCGCCTGGTCGATGAGTATGGAGAGGTCATGGAGTTGAACGTTGCCACCGGACAGATACTAAATCGCTGGAAGCTTTCAACACCGCACGGCGAACAGGCTCGGTTTGACGTCATGGCAAAGGTGGCTCTGGGGACCAATGGGCGCTACTTCAGCCGGACATATCAAGTCGGGCCTGCTGATTCAAACTCGAAACGCCTGCTGGGTGTATGGGATCTTGAGAAAAAGGCCTGGCTGTTTGATCGCCCGCTGGGCAAGAATAATGCCTTGATATCATCGTCACAAGCCAAATCCGGGGAACTCGAGTCTTATCTGAATCCGGCTTTGCTCGCCATGCAGATCGCCGCAACACCGCGACTTGCCATCCTCGATGGCGCCAGTATTCGCATGGTCGATTTGCAAAACGCCCTTGATATCGACTGGGCTTATCGGGGAAATGTTCTGACGACGCTGCCTTGGGCGTTTGCGCCAGACGGGGAGCGTCTGCCGCGCTCGATGGACAGGGGCAGCTCCTGTCCTGGAAGCTCTTGCCAGTATCTGACGTCGGGCAGACGAGGCCGTCAACTCAGCTGCGTCAATAGCGTTACATGGAGAGGTGTTGTGGATTTATAGTACGGGCTCTGGTGCGCCGGCCGGTTTGATACTTTGCTGGCCGGCGAACGCGCAGGGTGTGTACCTTTGAGGATGAACTTTAGGGTCAACGATGAGAATCAAACGTTCAATCGTGGCAGCGCTGTTGCTGTGTGGTGGTCTGGCGTTGACAAATGCGCAGGCTGCGCCGGATCTGTTGCTCGTCGGTGATGTCGAGACTGCGGTTGCCCAGAAGGATTTTGATCAGGCAATCGCCAGAATAACCAGCGCGCTGGCAACCACCCCGCAACAAGACACCGAAGTGCGGCTCGACCTGTTGCAGCGTCTTGCCATGGTCTACGAGGTGGCAGAGCGATGGTCGGATGCGGCCCAGACGTGGGAGAAAGGTGCTGCACTGCTGGCCCGGTGGAAAGGCGGGCGCGTTCCCGAACTTTCTCAATGGTACGAAGCCGCATCGAAGGCCTATGAACGGGCCGGTTTGCCCCGCCAGGCTCTTGAACAAGGGCGTGCCGCATTTGCTGTTGACCAGGCCAATCTGGGGGCCGCTCATCCTGCGCTCGTGCCCGCACGTCAACGACTGTTGGCCCTGGCAACCGAGATCGGTGACACTGAAGCTGTGGCGGCCTATCAGCCTCTGTCGCGGGGACGCGGTCGTCAGTCCAACGTCCCCACAGTACCCGTGCCCGCTATTGACCACATTAACGTCGATTACGGTGAGGTTGATCCCAATAATTTTGCGCGAGTGAAAGTGTTTTTTGGGACTGATAGAAATGTGACGGGCTCGCGTAAACCCGATTCCTACTTTGGTGGAGAACGGGGCCAGTTCAACTGGGGGACGGTCGATGTCAGTGTGCCCCGCACGCACAAACCGGGTGCCGTGGAGCGCCCCTCGTTAATGTCGTTTGAAGTCCACGAAAGCCCCGAGCGTCACATGGTGCTCATGAGCATGACCGTGCTCGATGGTCAAGAGGCATTGCAAGAAATGCGTCGCACGCTCGAGCAACAAGGCTCCGATCAGGCTTTCGTTTTTGTGCACGGGTACAACGTATCATTCGCCGACGCAGCCCGACGTACCGCGCAGATTGCCTACGATCTGAATTTTCCCGGGCTGCCAATACTTTATTCGTGGCCGTCACGCGCCAGCACACTGGATTACATTGCCGACACGGCCGTCGTGCGGCACAGCGGGCGGAATCTGTTGCGTTTTCTTGAGGAGATCGTGCAAAAATCGGGCGCCAAACGCATACATCTAGTCGCGCATTCCATGGGCAACCGCGCTTTGACGGATGCCCTGGAGCTCTACGCTGTACGTCATGCCCAAGAACCAAAACCCGCCTTTGATCAAATCATTTTCACGGCACCGGATGTGGATGCAGGACTGTTTTCGGAAATGGTGCAAACCATCAGGCCCATTGCTAACCGCCTCACCTTGTACGCATCAGATCAGGATCTGGCGCTTTCGGTGTCGCGCAAGCTGCACGGCAGCCGGCCCAGAGCGGGGCAGGCGGGCGATGATATTCTCGTTATTAACGCGATCGATACCGTCGATATGACAGCGCTTGGAGATGATGTCCTGGGTCATTCCTATTTTGCGAATGATGCTTCGGCGCTTTCTGATCTTCTGAGTCTGTTTACAGTGGCTCAAGGTCCCGAGAGTCGTTGTGGTCTTGTACCTCGAGCCTCAAATCAAGGAGAACACTGGCAGTTTGATCCATCACGCTGCAATGGCTCGGTTTGGCTCTCGGCGATGTCGCTCTGGCACGCGCGTGGACCACAAGCACTTGATTACGCAAAACAAATGGCGCTTGATGCGCAGGCGAGCAGCGTGACACAAGCGCAACAAGAGTGGCAACAGATCACGCAAGCCCTCGAGCAATTGATGAAGTCAGCAGGCCCTCGTCGATAGGAGTGGGGCTGTCCGTCATTTCAAGCAATGTCCGGGGTTTTAACTGAACCGATAAGCGGGTGTCTCGAAACTACCGCGAACTCGAGTTGAATCTGCGCATCAAGCCGCGTAAGCGGCTGTTTAGCCGGGCGTCCGAGCCATTGACGAATGCCCAAATATGGCCCGGGGCGGCATAACCTCCACACAGCGGTTGGTCATGGCCGCATAGCGTTGCTACTTCTGCGTGCCGTGAAAAATGGGGGGGCTTACCAAACCCCTAAAACTCAAACAATTTAAACGCAAAAAGGGCCATCGCATAAGCGACAGCCCTCAAATACTGCTCTCAGGACGCTGGCCGACTTACCCGAAGACAATGAGCCATGATTCCTAAAACCTACACCGTTGAGTTTCCAGAGCCATGCTGTAGGAAGTGACAAGTCAGTCAGCACTATCAAGACCCATCATTCGATAAATGTCTCAATAGATGCCTCCCAAAATCTCACGTTATGGGTCCTGCTACTGCACGCCCTACGCGTCGATGTTCGACGCCGACAGCGCGTGGGTCTCGATAAACGCGCGACGCGGCTCGACATCGTCGCCCATCAGCGTGGTGAAGATCTCATCGGCCGCGATGGCGTCCTCGATCTTCACGCGCAGTAGGCGGCGCACGGTCGGGTCCATGGTGGTTTCCCACAGCTGCTCGGGGTTCATTTCGCCCAGGCCCTTGTAGCGCTGCTTCGAAATGCCGCGTTCGGCTTCACTGCGCAGCCACTGCATGGCCTCGCGGAAGTCGGTGATGAACTGCTCTTTGCGCTTGTCGCCATCGCCACGCACGACCATGGCGCCCGGGCCGATCAGGCCCAGGAACGTCTTGGCCGACTTGGCCAGCACGGCGTAATCGGCGCCCTGGACAAAGTCGGCATCGATGATGCTCAGGCGCACATTTCCGTGGTGCATGCGGCGCACCATCAGGCGATGCTGCTCGTGTGCTTCGTCGAACTCGGCGGTGACTTCAACGCCGTTGCCCGCCACCGCCTCGCGCAGCGCGGCGCTCAGGCGCCGCGCTGACGTCTCGGCCGCTTCGGCCGAGGAAAGGTCGACCTCGACGCCTTCGGCCAGGGCCGACAGGGCGTCTACGTCGAACAGGCGCGACAGGCGAGCAATGACGGCGTCGGCCAGCACATACTGGCGGGCCAATTCGGCCAGCGGCTCGCCGGTGATGGGGTCGGCGCCTTGCGACGGAATGAGCGCGGCGTCTTTCAGCGCCATCTGCAGCATGAACTGCGCTTCTTCCTGGTCATCTTTCAGATAGCGCTCGTCGCGGCCGACTTTCACCTTGTACAGCGGCGGCTGCGCGATGTAGACATAACCGCGTTCGATGAGCTCGGGCATCTGGCGATACAGCAGCGTCAGCAGCAGCGTACGGATGTGCGCGCCGTCGACATCGGCGTCGGTCATGATGATCAGGCGGTGATAACGCAGCTTGTCGATATTGAAGTCGGGGCCGATGCTCGTGCCCAGCGCGGTGATCAGCGTGGCGATCTGCTCGCTGGCGATCAGGCGGTCGAAACGCGCTTTCTCGACGTTCAGCACCTTGCCGCGCAACGGCAGAATGGCCTGGAACTTGCGATCGCGACCCTGCTTGGCCGAACCGCCGGCCGAATCGCCCTCGACGATGTAAAGCTCGCAAAGCGCCGGGTCTTTTTCCTGGCAGTCGGCCAGCTTGCCGGGCAGGCCAGCGCCTTCCAGCACGCTCTTGCGGCGCGTCATTTCGCGCGCCTTGCGCGCGGCTTCGCGCGCCCGCGCGGCCTCGATGATCTTGCCGCACAGCGCCTTGGCGTCGTTGGGGTGCTCGAGCAGCCACGTTTCCAGGGTGCGGGCCACCGCGTCTTCAACGGCCGGGCGCACTTCGCTCGACACCAGCTTGTCTTTGGTCTGGCTGCTGAACTTGGGTTCGGGCACCTTTACGGACAGCACGCAGGCCAGCCCTTCGCGCATGTCGTCGCCCGAAGTATCGACCTTGGCCTTCTTGGCCAGTTCGTTGTCGGCAATGTACTTGTTGATGACACGGGTCATGGCGGCGCGCAGGCCGGTCATGTGCGTACCGCCGTCACGCTGCGGAATGTTGTTGGTGAAGCACAATACGGTTTCGCCGTATGTGTCGTTCCACTGCATCGCGACTTCCACGCCTACCGCCACGCCGCCGGCGCTGGATTCGGCCGATACGGCGAACACGTTCGGGTGCAGTACCGTTTTAGAACGGTTGATGTATTCGACAAAACCGCGCACGCCGCCCGAGAAAGCAAAGTTTTCTTCCTTGCCCTGGCGCTGGTCGATCAGGCGGATCTTCACGCCATTGTTCAGGAACGACAGCTCGCGCAGCCGCTTGGACAGTATGTCGTAGTGGTACTCGATGTTGTTGAAGATGACGGGGTCGGCAAGAAAGCGCACCTCGGTGCCACGCTTGTCGGTAGGCCCGACGACCGTGAGCGGCGCCACGCGCTCGCCCTGGCGGAATTCCATCTGGTGCAGCTGGCCGTTGCGGCGGATGCTCAGGCGCAGCCATTCCGACAGCGCGTTCACGCACGATACGCCCACACCGTGCAGGCCGCCGGACACCTTGTACGAGTTCTGGTCGAATTTGCCGCCCGCGTGCAGTTCGGTCATGACGATTTCGGCGGCGCTGCGGCCGAACTCATCGTCTTTGTGTATGTCGGTGGGAATGCCGCGGCCGTTGTCGGAAACGGAAATCGAGTTGTCGGTGTGGATGGTGACGACGATGTCGTCGCAGTGGCCGGCCAGCGCTTCGTCGATCGCGTTGTCGACGACCTCGAAAACCATATGATGCAGGCCGGTGCCATCGGAAGTGTCGCCGATATACATGCCTGGGCGCTTGCGCACGGCCTCCAGCCCTTTGAGCATCTTGATCGAATCGGCGCCGTAGCCGGTGTTCTCGGGATTGCTGTTCTGCTGATCTGACATGTTTATATCGCTAAGACTTCAAAAGACGGCCTGGCGGCCGGACCGCGGCGGGCAGCGGGTGCCCGGCGCGGCATAAACCCATGTAGGCGGATCAGATCCGCATGGGCATGACGACGTACTTGAACTGGTCGTCGTCGGGCAGGGTGATCAGCGCCGAGGCGTTTGCATCGGGCATGACCGACCATTGGATGTTCTCGGCCTTGACGTTGGACAGCACGTCGAGCAGGTAGCTGACGTTGAAGCCCACGTCGAGCGCTTCGTGGCCGTAGTCGATATCGAGCTCTTCCTGCGCCTCTTCCTGTTCGGCGTTGGAAGACGAAATCTTCATCTGGTTCTGCGCCAGCTGCAGGCGCACGCCCTTGAATTTATCGGTAGTGAGAATGGCCGCGCGCTGCAGGCTGCCTTGCAGGGCCTCACGGCTGATGACGAACTGCCGCGTGTAATTGGTGGGAATCACACGCGTGAAATCGGGGAACTTGCCTTCGACCAGCTTGGACACCAGCTCGACGTCACCGAAACGGAAACGGATCTGGCCCGGCGCCACGTCGATGGAGACGGGCTCGTCGGAATCTTCAAGCAGACGTTGCATTTCGAGCACTGTCTTGCGCGGCACGATGACTTCGTGGCGCTGCGCGATGCCTTCGGCTTCGGTAGCGCAATGGGCGAGGCGATGGCCATCGGTGGCGACCGCGCGCACATGGCCGGCTTCGAATACCAGCAGCATGCCGTTCAGGTAATAGCGGATGTCTTGCTGCGCCATGGCGAAGTGCACCATGTTGAGCAGATGGCGCAGGGTGCGCTGCGGCAGCGTCAGGGAAACGTCCCATTGTTCGGGCTGCGCCACGGTGGGAAATTCGCTGGCCGCAAGCGTCTGCAGGGCAAACCGGCTTTTTGCCGACTGCACCGACAGCTTGTTGTTGGCCAGGCCCAGCTTGACCTCACCCGTGTCGGGCAGTGCCTTAAGGATGTCGAGCAGCTTGCGCGCGGCTACCGTGGTGGATTCGTTGTCTTGCCCTACGCCGAAATCGGCGTGCGTGGTGATCTGAACTTCGAGGTCGGTCGCAATGAAGGCGACCTTGTTGCCTTCCTTGCGCATGAGGATGTTCGCCAGGATGGGGAGGGTATGGCGTCTTTCGACAATTCCCGCCACCGTCGACAGCGGTTTCAGCAATGCATCGCGTGTGGTTTGTACGAGTTGCATGTTCATCCTTTTAGAGTTTGTTCCAACACGTGCAGGGTATGGTTCAGTTCGGCCTGCTTGGCGCGGGCGTCGGAAATCTTGCGTACGGCATGCAGCACGGTGGTGTGATCACGACCACCGAACAGATCGCCGATTTCCGGCAGGCTTTTCTGGGTGAGCTCCTTGGCCAGGTACATGGCAACCTGGCGCGGCAAGGCAATATTGGCGGGCCGCCGTTTCGAATACATGTCGGCGACCTTGATCTTGTAGAAATCAGCCACCGTTTTCTGGATGTTCTCGACCGTGATCTGGCCGTTGGACACCGACAGCAGGTCTTTCAGGGCTTCCTTGCATACGTCGACCGACAGCACGTCGCGACCGTGGAAGCGTGCATAGGCCAGCACCTTGCGCAGCGCCCCTTCGAGTTCGCGCACGTTGCTGCGCAGGTGCTTGGCGATGAAGAAGGCCACTTCTTCGGGCATGGGCACGCCTTCGGACTCGGCCTTGCGCAACAGGATGGCCACGCGCATTTCGAGTTCCGGCGGCTCGATGGCGACGGTCAAGCCGGAATCGAAGCGCGAGATCAGGCGGCTGTCGATGCCCGCCAGCTCTTTGGGGTAGGTGTCGCTGGTGATGATGATCTGCTTGCGCTGCGCCACCATGGCTTCGAACGCATAGAAGAATTCTTCCTGCGTGCGGCTTTTGCCCGAAAAGAACTGGATGTCGTCGATCAGCAGCAGGTCGAGCGAGTGGTAATAGCGCTTGAAGTCGTCGAACGCCTTGCGCTGGTAAGCCTTGACCACGTCAGACACGTACTGGTCAGCATGCACGTAGCGCACCCGCACCCCGGTGCCCGCCGCCACCATGGCATTGCCGATGGCGTGAATGAGGTGGGTCTTGCCCAGCCCGACGCCCCCATACAGGAACAACGGGTTGTACGAGATGCCGGGATTCTCGGCCACCTGCAGCGCCGCCGCGCGCGCCAGCTGGTTGGCCTTGCCGGTAACGAAATTCTCGAAGGTCAGGTCGGTATTGAGGCGGGATCGTTCGTACACCACGCCGGCCGCATCGGCCTGCATGGCGGCCGCAACGCCCGCCGTCGAGGCGGGTGCCGGTGCCTGCGCCGGGGACGCAACCGGGGCGGCGGCGGAAACGGGCGCGCCCGCCACGGGCGGTGCCGGCGCGCGCGGCGCTGCGGGCATGCGCGGGGCCGTGCTGCCCGCGGGCAGTTCGAACGACACCTGAACCGGGCGCTGGAACCATTCGGCGGCCAAGGCCTCTATCTGGTGGGAGAAGTTCTTGCGCACCCAGTCCAGCTTGAAGCGGTTGGGCGCGGCAACGCGCAATACGGCCTGCGTCTCGTCGTACGCAAGCGGCACCAGCGGCCGTATCCAGGCGCTGATCTGTTGGGGGGGGAGTTCCTGCTCTAGACGACTGACGCAGGTCTGCCAGAAATCTTTCATGTCGCTCTTGTTCAAACCTCGATTCTACCTTGCCTGAGCGTGGGTTATCCACAGGCCGCCGGCCCCGGCTTACTGTCCGCCCGGCGTAACTGTTTGACAAGGCAGAGAAAACTTGCTGAAATGATGGGCTTTTCCGAATTCTGTCTGTCAGAAGGTTCCTTTACGTGCGCCGGGGTCGCCCCCGCCGCCCTATGCGCCAGCCCCAGGCTGGACAGGAACCCGTCGGGCAGGTCCCTTCTGACGTTGTTCTTTTTGTGGATCGTCCATGAAACGCACCTACCAACCTTCCGTTACCCGCCGCAAGCGTACCCACGGCTTTCGCGTGCGCATGAAAACCCGTGGCGGCCGTGCCGTACTGAACGCCCGCCGTGCCAAGGGCCGCAAGCGCCTGGCCGTCTAAGGCCGGCATCCGGTCTTTCCGCCAGTCGCGTATCGCCGCACCGGTCGTTCATGCCGCGCGCCACGCTTCCTCCCGAGGCGCGGCTGCATCGCCCCTCCGAGTTTGCCGCCGCCCTGAAAGGGCGTAGGCTGGCCCGAGGGGCTTTCTTCATTCTCAGCTCCGCGCCCAACAGTCTGCCCCCTGGGCAGGCAGCCCAGGCTCGCCTGGGCCTGGTCATTGCCAAGCGGTACGCCGCGCATGCCAGCACGCGCAATGCCCTGAAGCGCGTCATCCGTGAGGCCTTCCGCCATTGCCGGCTGCAATTGCCGCCCCGCGATTTCGTGGTGCGTCTGCACAGCCGGCCGCCGGCCGCGACGCTGACGGTGCTGAAGCGGCAGGCGCGGGCAGAAGTAGATGCTCACTTCGCGCGGGCACGGCCATGATGAAGGCTCTGCTCATCGCCCCGATCCGGTTCTACCGGTTCTTCCTGAGCCCGTGGCTGGGCCGTCAGTGCCGGTTCACCCCCTCCTGCTCGGCGTATGCCATCGAAGCCATCGAGCAGCACGGGCCCTGGCGGGGGGCCTGGATGGCGGCGCGCCGCATCGGCCGCTGCCACCCCTGGACGCCTGGGGGCCACGACCCGGTTCCGGCCGCACGGCACCCCGAATCGCCCCCGTGCGACGCGCATCGGCGCCGCACCGGTCCCAATTGACGCTAAACTCGCGGGTTTGCCGTTCCGTTTTCCGGCGGCCCGCATACTTACCGTAGGCATCATGGATATCCGACGAACCATCCTCTGGATGATCTTCTCTTTCTCGCTGTTGCTCCTGTGGAACAACTGGCAAATCCAGCACGGCAAACCGTCGTTGTTCGGGGCTCCGCCCGCGGCCACCAGCCCTGAGTCGTCCACCGGGCAAACCGCCGCGAACGGGCAGGCCGCCACGCCATCGGTGCCTTCCGCGCCGGCTGCCGCCGCCACCAGCGCGGTACCGGGCGCGACCGCAGCGCCTGCCGCGGCCCAGGCCGAGCAGGTGGTCGTCACCACCGATGTCCTGCGCCTGACGTTCGACAGCTCCGGGGCGCAGCTGGTGCGCGCCGAACTGCTCAAGTATCCCACCGCGGGCCAGCCGAACAAGCCCACGGTGCTGCTCGACCGCTCCCCCGAACTCACCTACGTGGTGCAGTCCGGTCTGGTGGGCGCGCCCAGCGGCCAGAGCTTTCCTACCCATCTGACGCCGTTCCGCCTGGTTTCCGCCGAACGCCAGCTGACGGGCGACCAGTTGCAGGTGGTGTTCGAGGCCGACTCGGGCGGCCTGAAGGTCACCAAGACCTACACCTTGCATCGCGGCCGCTATGACATCGACGTCCAGCATTCGCTGACCAACACCACTGAAGCGCCGCTGTCGCCGTCGCTTTACCTGCAGCTCGAACGCGACGGCAACGACCCCGCCGACACCTCGAGCTTCTATCACACTTTCACGGGTATCGCGGTTTACTCCGAGCAAGAGAAGTTCCAGAAGGTCACGTTCTCTGATATCGCCAAAGGCAAGGGCGACTACGTCAGGCAGGCCGACAACGGCTGGATTGCCGTGGTGCAGCACTACTTCGCCAGCGCGTGGGTGCCTCCGCAAGGCAAACCGCGCACCAACGAACTGCTGCAGGTGCAACCCAATCTGTACGCCGCGCGCAGCATCGAGGCCGTCGGCGCCGTCCAGCCCGGCGACACCGCACGCGTGGATTCCCACTTGTGGGTAGGCCCCCAGGACCAGCAAGCCATGGCCGCGCTGGCCCCGGGGCTGGAGCTCGTGGTCGACTATGGCTGGCTCACCATCATCGCCAAGCCGCTGTTCTCGCTGCTGACCTGGCTGCACGGCCTGCTGGGCAACTGGGGCTGGGCCATCGTGGCCCTGACGGTGATCATCAAGGCGGTGTTCTTCCCCCTGGCCGCCGCCAGCTACCGCTCGATGGCCCGCATGAAGCAAGTGGCGCCCCGCCTGCAGGCCCTGAAAGAGAAGTACGGCGACGACCGCCAGAAACTCAACCAGGCCATGATGGAGATGTATCGCACAGAAAAGATCAACCCGCTGGGTGGCTGCCTGCCCATGTTGGTACAGATTCCGGTGTTCATCGCGCTGTACTGGGTGCTGCTGGCCAGCGTCGAGATGCGCGGCGCGCCGTGGATCCTGTGGGTGCAAGACCTGTCGGTGCGCGATCCCTACTTCATCCTGCCCGCGGTCATGATGGCCACCATGTTCCTGCAGATCAGGCTGAACCCCACGCCGCCCGATCCTATCCAGGCCAAGGTCATGATGATCATGCCGCTGGTGTTCGGCGGGATGATGTTCTTCTTCCCGGCCGGGCTGGTGCTGTACTGGTGCGTGAACAATACGCTGTCCATCGCGCAGCAATGGTCTATTACGCGCAGTCTCGAGCGCAAGACCGCCGCGGCGGCCAATCGCTGACGTATATGGCACCGGGGCGGCCGCCGACGCCGCCTCGGCGGCTTTACGACTCAAGCCCTCGCAAGAGGGCTTAGTTTTTGCTTCTCTCAAAGCAAAATTAAATCAATTTCTATATTTTAATAGTTTTTACTAAAATGCCGGTCGCCTTCGCTCGCAGGGCACCCCACGTTTTAGGAAGCCTGGGATTTCTGGTCACTCAATCCGGAATCGCTGCATCAGGTCACCATCGTCATGAGCGATCGCGGCCTGCCGCGCAATTACCGTCAGCAGCACGGCTTCGGCTCGCATACCTACAGCTTCATCAATGCGAAGGGCGAGCGGTTCTACGTGAAGTTTCATTTCAAGTCCCTGCAGGGCATCGCCAATTACACCGACGCGCAAGCCGCCGAAGTGGTGGGGCAAGACCGCGAGAGCGCCCAGCGCGATCTGTACGAACACATCGACAGGGGGGAATTCCCCCGTTGGGCCCTGAAAGTGCAGGTCATGCCCGAGGCAGACGCCGCCACTTACCCCATCAATCCGTTCGACCTGACCAAGGTATGGCCGCATGGCGACTATCCGTTGATCGATGTGGGCGTGATCGAGCTGAACCGCAACCCGCAGAATTACTACGCCGAGGTCGAACAGGCCGCGTTCACGCCCGCCAACGTCGTGCCCGGCATCGGCTTCTCGCCCGACAAGATGCTGCAAGGCCGGCTCTTTTCATACGGCGATGCCCATCGGTACCGCCTGGGCATCAACCACCATCAGATCCCGGTCAATGCGCCACGCTGCCCGTTCCACAGCTTTCACCGGGACGGGGCCGGCCGGGTGGACGGCAATCAGGGCGCGATGTTGAATTACGAGCCGAACAGTGCCGGCATGTGGCGTGAGGATCCGGCCGCCGCCGAGCCCCCGTTGCCGCTGGATGGACAGGCGGCCGACCGCTGGAACCACCGCGTTGATGACGACTACTACTCGCAGCCGGGGGCCCTGTTCCGCCTGATGACACCGGACCAGCAGCAGGCCCTGTTCGACAACATTGGCCGGCACATGGCTGGTGTGCCCGAAACCATCCAGCGACGCCAGCTTGAGCACTTCCGGCGGGCGGATCCCGCCTACGCAGCCGGGGTCGCGGCGGCCCTGGGTCTCGCGTAGCCCGCCGCGCATTCCGCTTTCGAGCGCCTCTCGGCACCGCCGCGGGGCGTTTTGCTATTTTCGGCCTGCAAAGACGGCGGCTACCTTGACAACCGGGATGGGGCGGTCGTATGGTTTATAGAACCTTGAGAGGTGTAGCGAGTCGCTATGCCCTCTCGCGACAACAAGTCGCCGGAACAGGGCCTCCCTGTACACCAGCACACAGGAGACAAGGCATGCAGCGCTCCGCCCGAAGCATTGCAGCTCCCGGCGCCAGCCGACGCTACTCCGGCGCCGAGGAACGTCGGTTTCACGATCCCGACATCGAACCGAGACAGCCCCCGCTGACGATGAACATGATGCGCGATAACGACTTCCGTCCCGAGGCATGCCAGCCCCTGGCTCTGGGCCTGCCGGTGCTCACGCCATGAGCCGCGCCAAGCGGCCGGGCGGCTACGACTACATCATCGTGGGCGCGGGGTCGGCCGGCTGCGTGCTGGCCAACCGCCTGAGTGCCGATCCGCGATGCCGCGTCCTGTTGATCGAGGCGGGCGGTAAAAGCAGCAACTTCTGGCTGCGCCTGCCCATCGGGTATTTCCGTACGATCTACGACCCCCGCTTCTCGTGGCAATTTCCGACCGAGCCCCAGGAAGCCACCGGCAATCGCAGCATCGTCTGGCCGCGCGGGCGCATACTGGGCGGATCCAGCGCCATCAATGGCTTGCTGTACATCCGCGGCCAGCACGCCGACTTCGATGACTGGCAACGGCGGGGCGCCGAGGGCTGGGGCTACCGGCAGGTGCTGCCGTTCTTCAAGCGATCCGAGCGTTACGAAGGCGGCGCCAGTGAATTCCACGGCGCCTCGGGCGAATTGTGCGTATCCGAATTGCGCAATAACCATCCCTACTGCCACGCATGGCTGCAAGCCGGCGCCGAAGCCGGATTCGGCAGGAACCCGGATTTCAACGGTGCACGAACCGAAGGCCTGGGCTCATATCAACTGACGCTGCGCGGCCACTGGCGCTGCGACGCCGCGTCGGCTTTCCTGATGCCCGTGATGGCGCGGCCCAACCTGACCGTGCTGACCAACGCCCATGTCACACGCATACTCGTGCGGCAGGGGCGGGCCACTGGTGTCGAATGGCTGCGTGACGGCACACTGGAATCGGCACGTGCCGAGACAGAAGTACTGCTGGCCGCGGGCGCGTTGCAATCGCCACAACTGCTGCAGTTGTCGGGAATCGGTCCGGCATCGCTGCTGAAACAGCATGGCATCGACGTCGCCGCAGACTTGCCCGGGGTGGGTGAAAACCTGCAAGACCATTACCAGGCACGCGTCATCGTCAAGCTGCGAAAAAAAATGTCGCTCAACGATCAGTCGCGCAGCCTGGCGGGGATGGCCTCGATGGGCGCACGATGGCTCTTTGCGCGGTCCGGTCCGCTGACGGTGGGTGCAGGGCAGATGGGGGGCATGGTGTGCAGTCAGTACGCCGAGGGCGGGCGTCCCGATTTGCTGTTCAATGTCATGCCGCTTTCGGTAGACAAGCCCGGCGACCCGCTGCACCGGTTTTCCGGCTTCTCGGCGTCGGCTACTCAGTGCCGGCCGCTGTCGCGCGGGCATGTGCGGATACGGTCGTCTGATCCGCTACAGCCGCCCGCCATCGTCACGAACTATCTTACCGACCCGCACGACGCGCGCGTACTGGTCGACGGCCTGAAGATACTGCGCGACATATTCCGCCAGCCTTCATTTCGCGATTTGATCACGGCGGAAGAGTACATGCCGGGCAACGTCGTCACCGGCGACACCGAGCTGGAATCATTCGCCCGCCACCATGGCGGAACGGTATTTCACGCCAGCGGCTCGTGCAAGATGGGGCAGGACGAATCGTCGGTGGTAGACCCGGAACTGCGCGTTCGCGGCATCTCGGCCCTGCGCGTCATCGATGCTTCGGTGATGCCCACGATGGTATCGACCAACACCAACGCGGCCAGCATCATGATCGGGGAAAAGGGCGCCGATATGGTGCTGCGCGCGGCCGGCAGAAGATGAGGGCGCGGGTTACCGCTGCATGCCCCAACGCCGCACCGTGAGGCGCTCCAGCGTATTGAATACCACATTCTCTACCACCAGGCCGATGATCACCACGGCCGCCAGTCCGGCAAATACGCGGTCGGTGTAGAGCTCGTTGCGGTTCTGGAAAATGTACCAGCCCAGGCCCCCCTTGCCGCTGGACGCGCCAAAAACAAGTTCGGCCGCGATCAGCGTGCGCCAAGCGAAAGCCCACCCGATGCGCAACCCGGCCACAATGGCCGGCAATGCGGCCGGCACCAGAATCGCAAGTACATAGCGCGGCCCTTTCAAGCCGTAGTTGCGGCCTGCCATGCGCAGGGTTTCGGGCACCGCGAGAAAGCCCGAATAGATGTTCAATGCCAACGCCCACAGCACGGAGTGGATCAATACGAAAACCAGGCTGCCCTCGCCCAGGCCGAACCACAGCAGAGCCAGGGGCAACAATGCAATGGCAGGCAGCGGGTTGAACATCGCCGTGAGGGTCGACAGCACATCGCGGCCCACGCGCGTGGACACGGCCAGCGTGGTCAACGCAAACGCCAGTGCAATACCCGCAGCGTACCCTTTCAGCAGTACGGTCAGCGATTGCCATGCGCGCGCCGGCAGCTCGCCGTCAAGCAAGCCCTGGACGAAAGCCTGCGCTGTCTGCCATGCACCGGGCAGCAGCAAATCGTTGTCGGTATAACGCGCCGCGGCTTCCCATGCCAAAGCCAATGCCAGCAGAATCAGGGTCTTGCGCACGGCCGCCTGCTGGCGCAGCTTTTCATGCCACGGCAGTGGCGCTTGCGCCGTCATCTCAGGCAGCGGCGGCAGCAGGTATTCGATTTCGGGACGCAGCACGGCGCCATTGTTTGAAGCCATCGATGCTTTCCAGGTTCAGGCGGCCTTCTGCAGCGGCCGGGATGCGGGCGCGTCGAACAGCAGGTCATGAATGCGGCGCGTCGCGGATTGGAATGCGGCGGAACCCTGGCTGAGCAGGTCGAACGGCTGTGCGTCCAATTCGGCACGCACCCGGCCCGGATGCGGCGAGAGCAGCAGAATGCGATTTCCCAGGACCAGCGCCTCTTCAATAGAGTGCGTGACAAACAGCAAGGTGAAGCGCGCCTCTTCCCACAGCGCCTGCAGTTCTTCCTGCATTTTGCGGCGGGTCAGCGCGTCGAGCGCGGCGAAGGGCTCGTCCATCAACAGCACGCGCGGTTGCATCGCAAGGGCCCGTGCAATGGCTACACGCTGCTTCATCCCGCCCGACAAGGTATGTGGATACGCATCGGCAAATGCCGAAAGACCGACCTTGTCCAGGTAATGCAGGGCCCGATCCCGTGCCTCGGCGCGACCCAGCCTGCGGGAAGCCACCAGCGGAAAGGCCACGTTATCAAGGACCGTTTTCCAGGGAGGAAGCTGATCGAATTCCTGGAACACCACGATACGGTCCGGCCCGGGCCCGGTGACAGCCTGACCCTCGAGCAGGATCTGCCCGGCGGCCGGCGGCACGAAGCCGGCGATGGCCTTCAACAGCGTCGACTTGCCGCAGCCCGACGCCCCCAGCAGGACATAGCGGTCACCGCGATGCACGTCGAAACTCACTTCGTGCGTGGCGCGCACCCGCCGCTGGGGCGTCTTGTATTCCAGCGTCAGGTCGCGTACCTGAAGCAGCGGCTGTGATGTCTGCATATCAACTGCCTTGCCCGATGGCAGGGTCTTCGAAGAAATAATCGCGCCAGCTCTCAGGCGTATTTTTGATGGCCCCGATCTGCCCCATGAAGCGGGCCAGCACCAGCGTGTTGTTCGGCTGCAGGGTGAAAGACACGTCGGGGTTGGTGATCACCTTGACCAGGAAGTCGCGATCGAGCCTGGCGCCCGTGACGCGCAGGTAGATGTCGGCGGCCTGTTCCGGATTAGCGGTGACGAATCCGGCCGCTTCCTGCAGGGCCGCCAGGAACGCGCCATAGGTCTTGGGATTTTCGTTGCGGAACTTCTCGGTGGCGAACAACACCGTCGCGGCGCTGGGCCCGCCCAGCACGTCGTACGAGTTCAACACGATGCGCGCCTGCGGGTTCTGCGCGAGTTCCTGGTCCTGGAAGGGAGGATTGGCAAAATGCGCGGTGATCTCGGTGCCGCCCGAGATAATCGCGGCAGTTGCGTCCGGATGCGGCATGGCCACCGAGATCGAATCCAGCTTGGCATAGTGCGCATCGCCCCATTGCCGCGCGGCCGCCAACTGCAGCACTCGCGCCTGCACCGAGACACCGACGGCAGGCAGCGCAATGCGATCTTTCTCAGTGAAGTCGGCGATGGACGTCACTGCCGGATTGTTGCTGACCAGGTAGTACGGAAAATTGCCCAGCGAGGCTACCCCCTTTACGTTCTGGCGCCCTCGTGTGCGATCCCAGATGGTGAGCAGAGGTCCCACTCCCGCCGCGGCGATATCCACGCCGCCCGACAGCAACGCGTCATTCACCGCCGGGCCGCCCGACAGTTTGACCCATTCCACATCGATATCCACACCGGCGGCCTTGCCGTGTTTCTCTATCAGCTGCTGGTCGCGCGCAACGTTCAGCAGCAGGTAGACGATGCCGTATTGCTCGGCGACGCGCAGGCGGCCTTCAGCCAGCGCAGGCGTGGGAGACGACAGCGCCAGCAGGGCAATGACCAGCGCCAGCAACGAGGCGCCCAGAAGTCGACCCAGACTGGGCCGGGATGCAGGTAAATGATCCATTCTTGAATCCGGTTCAGTAAGGCAGGTCGCCTTCGATCGTGGTTCGGTACAGCTTGCGGCGCAGGTGGGGCGGGCAGCCCGCGGCCAGGTGTATCAACGAGCGGTTGTCCCAGAACACCAGGTCGTGGTCGCGCCACACATGGCGGTATATGTGTTCCGGGCGGACACTGTGGGCGAAGAGTTCGTCCAGCACCTGACGGCTTTCGTCTTCGGGCAGGCCTTCTATGCGCGTGGTGAAGCCCTCGCTCACGAACAGCGCCTTGCGCCCGGTTTCCGGATGCGTGCGCACCACCGGATGAGTCACTTCCTGAACCTGCGCCAACTGTTCGGCACTCAGGGTCGGGCGCCAGTTTCCTTCTTTTTGCAATTGCCCGTACTTGGCCAGATACGAGTGCACGGCTCGGCGGCCGTCGATGGCGCTGCGCAAGTGGCCCGGCAAGGTGTTGTACGCCTTGTGCATGTCGGCGAACAGCGTGTCGCCGCCTTCGGCCGGCAGTTCCTGCGCGTGCAGCAGCGATCCCAGGCTGGGAAGCGGCTTGTATGAAATATCCGAATGCCAATACTTGCCTGCGTCGCCCAGCCCCACCGGCTTGCCCTGGTCGACAATGTTGGACACGACCAGGATCTCGGGGTGTCCCGGCAAGTGAAACTGATGCAGCACATGGATCATCAGCTTGCCGAAGCGGCGGCTGAAGTCGATATGCTGCTGGGGCGTAATGCGCTGGTCGCGGAAGACCACCACGTGGTGGTCCAGGTGGGCCCGGTGCACACGGGCGAAATCCCTGTCACACAGCGGGCTGCCCAGGTCAATGCCGATTATTTCCGCGCCTGTGCCGCCGGGCAAAGGACGGATTTCGAAATCCTGGGAAAGCTCGCTCGCCAGGTCGGCGAGACGCAGCGCATTGCTGGCAGACATGGATCACTCCGGGTTTCAGAGTGATCCATTATGCAAAGGCGCGCGGCGACGGCAAACGAAGTTCTCGGCGTTTAATCAGAGCCTGGCGTCATATAGGGCGCAAGCCGCGCGCTGCAGGCGTCCGCCGGCGGCCCGGGTCAGCCGGCCGCCAGGAACTTCTCGACCAGCTTGACCCAATACGTCGCGCCAACCGGCAGCAACGCGTCGTTGAAGTCGTAGTTGGGATTGTGCAGTTGGCAAGGTCCCATCCCATGGTAGCTGGCAATACGGTGATCGCCATCGCCGTTGCCCAGGAACAGGTAGCAGCCGGGCACTTTCTCGAGATAGAACGAAAAATCTTCGGCGCCCATGAACGCCGGAATATCGCAATTCACGTGTTCGTCGCCAAACGTTTCGCGCGCAACTTCAGCGGCGAAGGCAGTTTCCTTTTCCCAGTTCACCAGCGGGGGGTACGCCCGCACGAAGTCGAGTTCGCCCGTTGCGCCATACACCTGCGGCAGCGTGGTGGCGATGCGGCGCATGCCGGCTTCGATCTGGTCGAGCACGTCGACCGTGTAGGTGCGTACCGTTCCACGCAGGACGGCCTCGCCGGGGATGACGTTATACGCGTCCCCCGCGTGAATCTGCGTAATGGTCAGCACAGCGGACTCGAGCGGGTCTTTGCTGCGCGAGATCAGGGTCTGCAGCGCGTGCACCATGTCGGCCGCAATGACAATGGGATCGACCGAGCGATGCGGCTGAGCCGCATGACCGCCCACGCCGCGTATCGTGATGTCCCAGCGATTGCTCGACGCCATGGCGGGCCCGCTGCGGAACCCGAACTGGTTCACCGGCATACCCGGCATGTTGTGCAGCCCGAAGACGGCATCGCACGGAAATTTATCGAACAGGCCATCCTGCATCATGGCGCGCGCACCGGCGTTGCCGCCTTCTTCGGCCGGCTGGAAAATGAAGACGACCGTACCGTTGAAGTTGCGGTGCCTGGCCAGGTACTCGGCCGCGCCCAGCAAGATCGTCGTGTGACCATCATGCCCGCAGCCATGCATGCGGCCTTCGATCGTGGATTTGTGCGCGAACCGGTTGTGTTCGGGCATGGGCAGCGCGTCCATGTCGGCACGCACGCCGATGGTCTTGCCACCGGTGCCCGACTTCAACACGCCCACCACCCCCGTCTTGCCCAGGCCGGTGTGTACCTCGATGCCCAGACTGCGCAGCCGTTCGGCCACCAGCGCAGAGGTACGGGTTTCCTGGAAAGCCAGTTCGGGATGCGCATGGATATCGCGTCGCAGACTGGTCAGTTCGGCATGGGCACGTTCGATTTCGTCTAGGGTTTTCATGGCGTCGCATCTACGGAAAGGTCTATATACAGGGCTTTTTTAGCATACCGGCAGCATGAAGCAAGGGTGCCGGCACCCGGCAGCGCCGCCCGCCTCGTGCAAGCCGCTGCCGCGCCAACCGGGGCCGCGGCCGCCACCGCGCGCGTCAGCCGTGCGGCGCGCCCGGCGCCCCAACCGGTTCGTCATTCAGATGACAGGCGCTTGCATGCCCCGGCGCTATATCGCGCAACAGAGGGCGTTCAACCGAGCAGCGCGGCATCGCATGCGGGCAGCGCGGGTGGAACGGGCACCCGGGCGGCGGCGCCAGCGGCGAGGGCAGTTCGCCCTTGATGGGCCGATAATCGCGCCGCCCGGGCCGCAGATCGGGCAGCTCTTTCAGCAGCGCCTGCGTGTACGGGTGGTTGGCGCGTGAAAAAACCGCGTCGGTGGGCGCCAGCTCGATGATGCGCCCCAGGTACATGATGGCCACACGGTCTGAAATGTGGCTGACCACGCTCAGGTTGTGACTGATGAACAGGTAGGTCAGGTCGAGATCGCGCCGCAACTGCGTGAACAGGTTCAGCACCTGGGCCTGGATGGACACATCCAGCGCCGCGACGGCTTCGTCGCACACGATCACCGACGGCTTGAGCGCCAGCGCGCGCGCAATGCCTATGCGTTGCCGCTGCCCGCCCGAGAATTGGTGCGGATAGCGCTGAGCATAGGCGGCATCCAGCCCCACCTGGCGCATCAGCCCGGCCACATAGGCTGCCTTGTCGCCCGACCGGATCAGGCCGTGCGCCACGGGCGCTTCACCGATGATCTCCTGCACACGCATGCGTGGGTTCAGCGAGGCATACGGATCCTGGAAAATCATCTGCACGTCCAGCTCGTACGCACGCCGCTCGTTGCCTGGCATCTGCGACACAGGCTTGTCGTGGTACAGGATCTGGCCGCCGGTCGGGCGCAGAATGCCCGACACCATGCGCCCCAGCGTGGATTTGCCGCAGCCCGATTCGCCCACAATGCCGATGACCTCGCCGGCGCGCACATCCAGGTCGACGCCGGCCACGGCCTGTACCACCAGGGTCTTCAGCCCTGCGCCGAACAAATTGGCAATGCGGCCAGCCAGGTCGACCGGCTGCACGAAATGCTGCTCGACCTGACGCAACGAAAGAATGGGTGAGCCCGCCGGCAGCGGCGAAGTCGCCTCGGATGGCGCGATGGGCGCGGGGGTCTGCACTACGGTTCTCCTGCATGCCAGCAACGGGCACTATGCCCGGGCCGGTATTCGACCGCTTCCGGCGCTTGCAGACAGGCCTCGGTGGCCCGCGTGCAGCGCTCGCGAAACGCGCAGCCGCGCGGCAGATTCAGCAGCGACGGGGTCATGCCGGGTATGGGCGCCAGCGGCTGCCCGCGCGTCTGCGGCGTGGGAATCGATGCGATCAACCCATGGGTGTACGGATGCAGCGGCCTGCTTATGACGTCGGCGGTCGTGCCGGTTTCGACCACGCGCCCCGCATACATCACCGCCACGCGGTCGGCCAGCCCCGCCACGACAGCCAGGTCGTGGGTGATCCAGATCAGGCCGGTGCCGGTTTCACGGCACAGCTTCTGCATCTCGTACAGGATCTGCCCTTGTATGGTCACGTCCAGCGCCGTGGTCGGCTCGTCTGCGATGATCAGCCGCGGCGAATTGAGCAGCGCAATCGCGATCGCCACGCGCTGCCGCATGCCGCCCGAGAGCTGGTGCGGATACGCGCGCAGCCGCTCCTGCGGCGACGGTATGCCCACTTTGGTCAGCACCTCGAGCGATCTTGCATGCGCTTCGGCACGGCTGACTTTGCGGTGCGCCTGCACGGTTTCCATCATCTGAGTATCGACGCGCAACACGGGGTTCAGCGTCATCATCGGATCCTGGAAGATCATCGCGATATCGCGGCCTCGCAGTTCGCGCCAGCGCCGGGGCGTGGCGGCACGCAGGTCCTCGCCATTCAGGCGTATCTCGCCATCCACCACGCGGCCCGGCGCGTCGACCAGGCCCAGCAGCGAAAAACCGGTAATGCTTTTTCCCGACCCCGATTCCCCGACCAGCCCCAGGATCTCGCCCGCGCCGACCGACAGATCCACGCCGTCAACCGCCTTGACCACGCCCGCGCGGGTGTAGAAGTGTGTTTTCAGGCCACGTACTTCTAGGGTAGGCGGCACAGGAGCGGGAACAGGGCTAGTCATGGTGGCGAACCGCTTACATCGCGTTGCGGGGGTTGAGCACGTCGCGCAGATGGTCACCCACCAGGTTGATGCCCACGATGGCAACGGCCAACGCTATGCCCGGAAAGAACGAAATCCAGTACAGGCCCGACAACAGGTATTCGAAACCGTTCGAGATCAGCATGCCCAGCGACGGTTCGGTGACCGGAACCCCTACTCCCAGGAAAGACAGTGTGGCCTCGAGTGCGATGGCGTGCGCCAGATCGATGGTGGCGATCACGATCAGGGGGGGCATGCAGTTCGGCAGTACGTGACGAAACAGCACACGCCCCCAGCCCAGCGACATGCAACGTGCGGCCTCGACATACTCGCGCCCGCGCTCGACCAGGGCGGCGCCACGCGCCGCGCGCGCAAAATAGGCCCACTGCACGACCACGAGCGCGATGATGACCTTGTCGACCCCCTTGCCCAGGATGGCCAGGAGAATCAGCGCCACCAGGATGGCCGGGAAAGACAGCTGGATATCGACCAGGCGCATCAGCAAGGCGTCGACACGCCCGCCGAAATACGCCGCGATGAGGCCTACCGTGGCGCCGATGATGAAAGCCGCCAGCACCGAGATCGCGCCCACCATCAGGCTGGTGCGCATGCCATACAGAATGGCGGAAAACACATCGCGCGCCTGGCCATCGGTGCCCAGCCAGTACGTCATGCTGCCGTCGCTGCTGGTGCTGCCGGGCGGCAGTTTCGAATCCAGAATATCGAGCGACCCGATGTCGAAAGGATTCTGCGGCGCGATCCACGGGGCGAACAGCGCTGCGCCCAAGGTCAACAGCAGCAGCGCCAGGCCCAGCAGCGCCAGCTTGCTGGCGCAGAAATCCACAATGAAGCGGCGCAGCGGCGTTTCAACTGGCGCGGCAGCGGGTACGTCGGCGGCAGGGGTCAGAGGTGGGGTCATGCGCGTCGTTCCAGGCGTACCCGCGGGTCCAGCACGGTGTAGATAATGTCCACGATCAGGTTCAACATCACCAGGAAGAACACGATCAACATCAGGTAGGCCACCACCACGGGGCGATCCAGGTTGATGATGGAATCGATCAGCAACTTGCCCATGCCGGGCCAGGAAAACACCGTCTCGGTCACGACCGCAAAGGCCATGACCTGGCCGAATTCCAGGCCCGCCACCGTCACAATGGGAATCAGGATGTTCTTCAGCAGATGCACGCCGAGCACGCGCTTTTCGGACAGGCCCTTGGCTCGCGCGAACTTGATGTAATCCATGGGCAGCGATTCGCGCGTGGCGGCACGCGTCACACGCACAATCATCGCGCACTTGGCCAACGCAATGGTGCTTGCGGGCAGAATCAGGCTGGCCCAGCCGCTCAGCGTCAGCACGCTCAGCGGTATGCCGAACACCGGCACCGTCGCGCCGCGTCCGCTGGCGGGCAGCCAGCCCAGCATCACGGCGAACAGCATGATCAGCATCAGCCCGACCCAGAAGTTCGGCAGCGAAAAGCCCAGCACCGAACCCGTCATGATGGCGCGCGAGCCCACCGCCGTGGGACGCAGGCCGGCCAATATGCCCAGCGGCACACCAATAAGCACCGACATCAGCATGGCCACCGTGGCCAGTTCCAGCGTGGCCGGCATGCGCTCGAGTATCAGGCGCATGGCGGGTTCGCCGGTCAGGAAACTGTTGCCGAAGTTGCCCTGCACCGCCTGGCCCAGGAACACCAGATACTGCATCAGCAGGGGCTTGTCCAGGCCCAGCGAGGCGCGGATCGCGTCGCGCTGGGCATCGGTGGCCTCGGGGCTGGCCATCATCGAGACGGGGTCGCCGACCAGATAGATGCCCACGAATACCAGCGCGGACATCACCAGCAATACGACCAGCGTCTGAAGCAGCCTGCGGATAATGGTGGCCAGCACGTTGCCGCTACCTCGGCCTTACTTGTTCAGCGTCGCGTATTGCACCAGCGTGGTCTGGTCGGGGCGCCCCTGGTAGCGGATGTCGTTCTTCATGGCCCATACCGACAGCTCGAAATGCAGCGGCAGCATGGCGTAGTCGTCCATGGCCAGATTGCTGGCCTGCTGCAGCAGCTTGGCGCGCTTGTCGTCATCCATGGTGGACGCGGCTTCGCGCACCAGCTTGTCCATCTCGGGGTTGGAATAGCGGCCACGGTTCGTGGTGCCTTCGCCCGCCTCCGGGTTGCGCGTCATCAGCAGCGAGGTCAGCGGGTTCGACATTTCGCCGCTCGTGGCGGACCAGCCGGCCATGTACGCGCTGAATTCGTAGCTGTCGCGCTTCTTGAAGAACACCGACGGCGCCAGCGCCTCGACGCTGGTCTTCACGCCGATGCGCGACCACATCGACGCCACGGCCTGGGCGATCTTCGAATCGTTCACGTAGCGGCCTGACGGGGCGCCCAGCGTAATGGCGAAGCCATCGGGATAGCCCGCTTCCTTCAGCAGCGCCTTGGCCTTTTCCACATCGGCCTTGGGCGCTTCGGCGTGTTCTTTGGACGAGCCGAACATGGGATAGGGCAACGCATTGCCGGCGGCCTTGGCCACGCCGCCCATGACGCGGTCGACGATGGCATCGCGATTGAGGGCCAGCGAGAGAGCCTCGCGCACGCGCTTGTCTTTCAATGGGTTCTTGTCCAGCGGAATACCGGGCGTGGGCTCGGCGTGCTGGTCCATCGCCACGTACATCACCCGCACCGAAGGCGTTTCTTCGACGTACAGGCCCTTGTTCTTCTTCAGGTTCGGCAAGTCGTCGGTGGGGGGGTCCTCGATCATGTCCACATCGCCGGCCAACAGGGCGGCCACGCGACCGGCCGCATTCGACATGGGGCGATAGATCACCTTGTCCCATTCGGGCTTCTCACCCCAGTAATGTTCATTGCGCTCGAACACCAGTTCGGCGCCGCGCTTCCAGGACACGAACTTATAGGGGCCGGTGCCGACCAGGCCGTCGCCGCTATTGAGCTGCGTCGTGGTCTTGCCTTCGGCCGCGGGGCCTGAAGCGGCCTGCTTCGACAAGATGGGCAATTGCGCCAAGTTGATCAGCAGCAGCGGCGCAGGCGCCTTGGTGGTGATGCGCAGTGTCAGCGGGTCTACGGCTTCGGCCTTGGCCACCGAGCCCAGGTACAGTGTGAAGGGCGACGGGCTGTTGGGTACCTTGGGCACGCGGTCGTAGGTAAACACTACATCTTCCGCGGTGAACGGGCTGCCGTCCGAGAACTTAACGTTGGGCCGCAGCTTGAACGTCCAGACATTGCCGTCCACAGTCCAGGATTCGGCAAGCGCGGGTTGCGGCTGCAGCTTGGAGTCGGCGCGCACCAGCGGGTCGAACAACGTATGCGAGATCTGCGTGTTGGGCGTCAGGGCGTGATATTGCGGGTCGAGCGAGCTGGGCTCGGTCTTCAATGCCACCACCAGATCGCGCGCCGCAGCCGGCACCGCCGCGCCCAGCGCCATGGAAAGGGTCAATGCCCCACCTGCCAGTAAACGTAGCCATCGAGACGCCATCGTGCTCTCTCCAAGTCGGTTCCGCGGGTTGGACTGCCGCACAACTTAACCAGCAAACGCGCAGGCACGCAACAGTTATATTCCCTTATTGCCCTTCGTGATCTGTCTGGAATCTGCTGATATATGGCCCTGCCCACGCATGCTCCCATCGCCGCCATCGCCACCGCCCCGGGCCGCGGCGGCATCGGTGTCGTCAGGGTGTCCGGCCCCGATCTCACCATCCTGGCGCGGCGGCTCTTCGGCCGCGACCTGACTCCGCGCCACGCGCATTACCTGCCGTTCACGGCCGACACCGGAGAACACCTGGACGAAGGCATAGCGCTGTATTTCCGGGCGCCCCAGTCCTACACCGGCGAAGACGTGCTCGAATTGCAGGGCCATGGCGGCCCCGCCGTTATGCGCCGCATACTCGAACGCTGCCTGCAGGCCGGCGCCGACCTGGGCCTGCGCCTGGCCGAGCCGGGCGAATTCACGCGGCGGGCGTTCCTGAACGACCGCATGGACCTTGCCCAGGCCGAAGCGGTAGCCGATCTTATTGATGCGTCATCTATCGCGGCCGCGCGCGGCGCCATGGCGTCGCTGTCGGGCGAATTCTCAGGCAGGGTCAACGCCTTGTCGGATCGCATCGTGCATCTGCGCATGCTGGTCGAGGCCACGCTGGATTTCCCCGAGGAAGAGATCGATTTTCTCGAGAAATACCAGGCTCGCCCGACCTTGCAGGCCCTCGCCGAGGACCTCGACACAATGATCGCCCAGGCGCGCCAGGGCGTCATCTTGCGCGAAGGCCTGCACGTGGTGCTGGCCGGCAAACCCAATGTGGGCAAATCCAGCTTGCTGAACGCACTGGCGGGCGACGATATCGCCATCGTCACACCCATTGCCGGCACCACGCGCGACAAGGTCGTGCAGGAAATCCACATCGATGGCGTGCCGCTGCACATTGTCGACACGGCGGGACTGCGCGATACCGACGATACGGTAGAGAGCATCGGCATTGCGCGCACCTGGCAGGAAATCGAGCGCGCCGACGTGATTCTGCATCTGCAGGACGCGACACAACCGGCCGACGCGCTCGACACGCAGATCGTCGCGCGCCTGCCCGCTCGCACCCCGGTGCTGACCGTCTTCAATAAAGTGGATCTTCTGGACCAGCCATTCCAGCCCGCGGCCGGCGCCCTGGGCATTTCAGCCCGACAGGGCGCGGGGCTGGATGAACTGCGCACGCGCCTGCTGGGCCTGGCCGGCTGGAACCCCGGCGCCGAATCGCCCTGGCTGGCGCGCGAACGCCATCTGCAGGCCTTGCAACGGGCCGCCGATCACCTGGCCACCGCCACCGAACACGCCGCGCAGGACGACCGCGTGCTGGATCTGTTCGCCGAAGAGCTCCGCCTGGCGCATGAAAGCCTGACCAGTATCACCGGCAAGTTCACCAGCGACGATCTGCTGGGCGAGATCTTTTCCAGCTTCTGTATCGGGAAGTAGCGCCGGCCAGGCCGTTGCTGCCTACACGCCCGAATACAGCCCCAGGCCTGCCACGGGTACATCGGCCTGCAGTATGTGCCCGCTTTCCGATTCCGTAATGAACAAGGTTTTGCCGTCGGGGCCGCCGAAAGCCACATTCGTGGTGTGATCGCCCAAGCTGGAGTGCACCTGGCCCACCGGCAGGCCGCGATGATCGAACAGCCACACCACGCCCAGCCCGATATGGGCCACGGCCAGGCCGCCTGAGCTATCTGCCGCCAGGCCGTCGGGGCCGAAGCCGCCCGACAACTGAATGTAGTTGGCCACCTTGGCGATTGTGCCGTCGGGCATCAGCGGTACGCGCCACACGGCATTGGCCCGGGTCACCGCCACGAACAACACCGTGCCGCTCGGGTCCAGCGCAATGCCATTGGGGCTGGGGATGTTGTCCAACAGGCAGTCCACATGGCCGTCTGCGCGCATGCGGAACACCCGGCCGGTGGGATCGTGCAGTCCGGTCAGGCCCTGGTCGGTAAAGTACAGGTCGCCATTGGGCGCGAACACCAGGTCGTTGACGGCCTTCAGGCGTTCCAGCCGAACCCGTGTAAGGTGCGGGCGGATTTCACCCGTACGCGGGTCGTACACCATGATGCCGTGCGCGTAATCTGCGATGAACAGGCGCCCGTCCTGGTGAATGGCCACGCCGTTGGGCTCGCCGTCGTATTCCAGCGCCAGGCTGAATTCGCCATCGGGCGACACCTTGAAGATGCGGCCGTACGGAATGTCCACGCACCACAACGTACCGTCACGATCGAACGCCGGCCCCTCCAGCAATGAATGTTCGGGCAGCTTGCCGGGCTGCCCCCGATGCCATTCGGAATTCTTGCCCTGTTTGCGCAGGTGATCGGGCAGGCGCGCAAAGACCCGGGTGGGAATGACGGGCGGGGCGGCGAAGAACACTTATCAGACTCCTTTCATGACCGAGGGCAGCCACAGGGCGATGCCCGGAAGTGCATACAGCAAGAACGCGAAGGCTACGACGATCAATGCGTAGGGCATTGATGCACGCGCCACCGTGCCCATGCGCGTATCGCTCGCAATGGATTGCACGGCAAACAGGTTCAGGCCCATGGGGGGAGTCAGGGCGCCCAGCTCGATGAACACCACAATAATGATGCCCGTCCACACGCCGTCGAACCCCATGGCCATGAACGAGGAATACAGGATGGGCACCGTGAGCAGCATGATGGACAAGCCATCGATGAACATCCCTACCACCAGGTAAACGGCCAGCAACAGCAGGAAGAAAGTGAACGGCGACAGGCCCATATCGACCATGCCGTTGGCCAACCCCTGACCGAGGCCCGAGGTCACGATGGCGAAGTTCAGGATCTGCGCGTTGATCGTGATGAACATCACGACGCCGCTGGTTATTGCCGCATTCACCAAGGCCTGCATCAGGCGCGCTCGCGTCAATACCCGATAGGCGGCGGCCAGCAACAGTGCAAACAGACACCCCAACGCCGCGGCTTCGGTAGGCGTGACGATGCCGAAGTACATGCTGCCGATGACTGCCGCAATCAGACCCACCACCGGTAGAGCGTCGCGCGCCGCGTCGGCCACTTGCCCCGCCGACGGCCTGACATGGTCGCGCGGCGCCAGCGCCGGGTTGATTGCCACTCGTATGGCCACATACACCATGAAGATGCCGGCCAGCAACAGTCCCGGTATCACGCCGGCCATGAACAGGTCCAGCAACGACACCTGTGTCATCGACGCATAGACGATCAAAGGGATGGAAGGCGGAATGAGAATGCCCAGGCAACCGCCGCCGGTCAACGTGCCCAATGTCAGGCTGTCGGCATAGCCGCGCTTGCGCATTTCGGGCACCGCCACGGCGCCCACCGTCATGGCCGTTGCCACAGATGAGCCAGCAATGGCCGAGAAGATCGCGCAGCCAATGATGTTGGTCTGCGCCAGCCCGCCGGGCAGCCAGCGCAGCAACACGGCGACTCCCGAATAGAACCGGCTCGCAATACCGCTGCGCAGGATGATCTCGCCCATCAGCACGAACAACGGTATGGACACCAGCGTAAAGTTATTGGTGGTGTTCCAGACGATGTCACCGAGCGACAGCCACAGGTCGGTGCCGGCCACCAGGGTAATGCCCACAATACCGACCAGTCCGATACTGATTCCGATACCGACACCCCCCACCAGGGTCGCCAGCAGCATCACGCCGTAGATGCTCAGCGTCAGTTGCCAGCTCATTCCTGTACCGCCTGTGCAGAATCATTGGCAGCCGTGATCGCCACGGGCAGGGGGCCGCGCCCGCAGGCGGCTCGCCATTGAACGAACGCCGTATGCAGAAACGCCAGCGCCAGCAGGGCGAATCCGACAGGCATCACCACCTGAGGCAGGTACAGCGGCGTTTCCGAATACTGCATCGAAGTCGTTTCAAACAGCACACTGCTGTAGAACGTGTCGAAGGTGGCTTCCAGCAAGATCAGTGCAAGTATGGCGCCTGCCATCGCAGCCAGCCCGTCGATGGCGGCCCGCAGCTTGGGCGGCAGCATGTTGCGCAGGGCGTCCACGCGCAGAAAGCGGTCCGACCGCTGCGCGTACAGAAAGCCGCCCATCGTCGCCCAGGTGAACAGGTAGCCGCTGTACTCTTCTGAAATCTGGATGGATGTCTTGAAGAACAGGCGCGTCGCAATCTCGACGCACATCAAGATCATCATGACCAGCAGCATGCAGGCCGACACCGACAGCGCGGCGCGGCCCAATGCATCGAGCGCGCGGCCCAGACGGTCCAGCATCGACTTGCCCGCAGCAATCTGCGGGTCAGTGGCAGGCATCGACGGCACCCGCCAGCATCTTGCCCGCCAGGTCACCGTTCTTGGATGCCCATGCCTCACCGATGGGCTTGGTGGCCGCACGCAATTTGTCCATGTCGGCGGGGCTGACGTCCAAGAGGGTCATGCCCTTTTCCTGCAACTGCCGGCGCGCGTCGCGGTCGGCTTCGATCATGGCGGCCCGATACTTCGGGGCCCATTCCGCCGCCTTGTCGATCAACAGCTTCTGCAGGTCGGCCGGCAGCTCATCCAGCGCTTTCTGGTTAACCACCATGGCCTGGTGTGCCAAGGTCAGATTGAGCATGTAGCCCATCTTTGTCACTTCGTGGAACTTCCAGTCCAGTGCGGGAACCGCCGCCGTGAAAGCCCCGTCGACCACACCGCGTTGCAGCGAAGGGATCACTTCCGATGGTGTCACGGTCACACCGGCACCGCCCAGCGCCGCCATCATGTCGACTTGCTCACGGTTCCAGGCGCGCACCTTGAGCCCTTTCAATTCATCGATGCCCTGTATGGGTTTCACCAGCCACAATTGCTGAGGCGGCATCACCCATTGCATGATCGAGCGGGTCTTGAATTTGCTGCCCAGTACGTCGTTGATATCCTTTTCCATGGCCGGCGCAGCGTTGTCGTAGAACTTCTCGATGGAAGTGCACGAGAAAGGCATAGACAAGGCATTGAGCTGCGGCACATCGCCCGCCACAAATCCAAAGGCCACGTCACCCATCTGCACCTGGTTGCGCGCCACGGCCCGCAGCACGTCCGACGCCTTGTAGGGCAGTTCCCCCGACGCATATACCTGGATGCGCAGGCGACCCTGGCTGGCCTGCGTCACATCTTCGGCGTAGGCCTTGTGCAGCAGGGTGGGTTTGTCGTTGGCGGCGAAGTAGGTATAGAACTTCCAGTCGGCCTGCGGCGCGGCAGTGGCCGGCAGGCTGGACACCATCATGGCGGCGGCGCAAAGCGCAAGCACCCGGGCTTGAATTTTCATGTTTGTCTCCTGGTGGGCTGGCTATGTCTTGCCGCCCTGAAATTTTGGCCATCGTCGCACGCTCACATTTTGCATGTCAACGAAATTGTGCCCGTTTCGGTCAAATCATCCTGCGAATCCAGCCGGTTGGACACAATGTTTGATCGAAACAATCATGCAGTGGGCAAAATTCTGGAAGAATCGCGTTAGTCCGCCTGCCGCGGTGGTCGCTGCGCCCCCTTCCGAACCGACGAGGCCCTCATGTCGTCCCATAAATCCCGCGAACGTCAGCAGCGCATCATGCACCTGGTGCACGAAGGTATCGCCGATGTCGCAGAGCTTGGCAGCCGCCTGTCGGTATCGATTTCAACCGTGCGCGCGATTTGAATCAGCTGGCGGCCGAAGGGCGGCTCGTTCGCACCTATGGCGGAGCGGCATTCGTTCATCACGACAGGCGCGAGCACACGCTGAACGAACGCATGTACATCCAGCGCCCCCAGAAAGAAGCCATTGCTGCGCTGGCGCTGCAGCAAATCCACGAAGGGGACACGCTGCTGCTGGACGCGGGCACCACGACGGCAGCGCTCGCGCGGATGTTGCGGGGCCGCAGCGACCTGCACGTCATCACCAGCAACATCGAGGTGCTTGCCATCCTGGCCCGCGACGACGACATTCGCGTCACCATGCTGGGCGGCGAAGTGCGCAAGCTCAGCATGGGCACGGTCGGGCCGCTGGCCGATCTTGCCTTGGCGCGCATCAAGGCAGACAAGGTTTTCCTGGGTGCCGACGGCATCGTGGCTGAGTTCGGACTGTGTGAAGCGAGTGCCGACCAGGCGTGGCTCAAAGAGAAAATGATGGCGCGTGCCCAGACGGTGTTCGTACTGGCAGATGCCATGAAACTGGGCTTTTCCGGACAACCCGCCTGGACACCGATGCATCGCCCATGGACCCTCATCACCGATGCCGGTGCCACCCCGGCCCAGCTTGCGCCCTTCCATGACAACGACATGGTGAACGTGCTCGTCGCGCCGGTCGCGGATGCTTCTTTGGATTGCTGAGCCAGGTCCCATGCCTGGCGCAGTCGCTTTCCCCGCGAGCCGTTGAACCGCAAGCACTGTAGTCCGCCGCACGTTCCGTCGCCTGGTTCTTTTGCGCGAGCTTCGCTATGCTGGTTGTCATCCGCAACTTCAGGAAAGCGCAACCGTGGCTGACCATCCCGCAGATACGAACGACGTCGTCGACTTCTGGCGCTCCGCCGGTCCCGAGCGCTGGTTTCGCAAAGACGATGCCTTTGACCGCGCCTTCAGCGAGCGCTTCCTTGCGCTGCACATGAGCGCCGCCAAACGGCAGCTCGACCATTGGTCCACCAGTCCCGCCGGCGCACTCGCGCTGCTGATACTGCTGGACCAATTTCCGCGCAATGCGTTTCGCGGAACTGCGCACATGTACGCGACAGATCCACTTGCGCTGTATTTCGCGCGACACATGATCCAGGCGGGTTTCGACGCTGAGATCGAGGCAGGCATGCGGGTCTTCTGCTATTTGCCTTTATCGCATTCCGAGAATCTGCAAGACCAGCGCCAGGCCGTGGAACTGAACCAGCCCCTGGGTTCGCCGTGGTTGTTCCACGCGGAAGAGCACCTGCAAATCATTGAGCGCTTCGGACGGTTTCCCCATCGCAACCAGCAGCTGGGCCGCGATTCCACGGCCGATGAGCAGGCGTTCCTCGACGCAGGGGGCTTCGCCGGTTGAATGGCGCCGTCAGCGCGCCGGATGCGCCGAATCTGACGCCAGGGCTTCACGTTCCAACAATTCGCGCTTGCGCTCGACGCCCCAGCGATATCCGGACAGATCGCCATTGCGCCTGACGACGCGGTGGCATGGAATGGCCACTGCCAATGGATTCGCACCGCAGGCCTGTGCCACTGCGCGTACGGCTTTGGGTGCGCCGATGCGTCGGGCGATCTCGGCATAACTGGTGGTGGCCCCGGCAGGAATGGCGCGCAGCGCCTGCCACACTCGCTGCTGGAACGCAGTACCGCGCACATCCAATGGCAGGTTCACCCCCAATGCCGGCGCTTCGACCGCCCCGACCACCTCAGCGACGAGCCGTTCGAAACCCGGGTCGCCCCCGCACAACCGGGCCTGGGGAAACCGGTCCTGCACTTCCCGGACCAAAACGTCGGGATCGTCGCCCAGAGCAATGGCGCAGAGGCCGCGCTCGCTGCAGGCCACCAGGATGGACCCCAGGCTGCATTCCCCTACCGCAAACCATATGTCGGTATTGGGTCCGCCGGCTTTGTAGTCGCTGGGCCGCATGCCCAGCAATCCGGCGGAAGCCTCATAAAAACGACTGTTCGAATTGAAGCCTGCATCGTAGATCGCCTGGGTCACAGTGGACGCGCCAGAAAGTTCGTCGCGCAGGCGGCGCGCACGGTGGGCATTCGCGTAGGCCTTGGGTGTCAGGCCGGTTTCCGCCTTGAACAGGCGATGGAAATGGTAGGGGCTCAAGCCCACCCGGGCTGCCACCGCCGCAAGATCCGGTGCCTGCTCTGCTTCTTCGATATAACGGCAGGCCTGGGCCACCCGCTGCGCGCGATGCCTGGCCACGGTACTGCGGTCGCTGGCCGCGCGCAGGCTGGGGCGGAACCCTGCGGCTTCCGCCTCCTGCGCGGTGGAGAAATAGCAGACATTCTCGCGACGCGGCAACCGTGCGGAACTGCTCGGCCGACAGTAAACACCAGTGGTGCGCACCGCGTAAACAAAGTGGCCATCTGCCCCCGAGTCGCGCGCGCAGACGGCCGCCCAGCGGGCGTCATCGGTTTTATAGTCGGCAAGGGATCCTGGCGTGTCCATGGTGGCATCCTTCAACGGCGTAGCATCCAATGTAGAGCAGAATTAGGGCGCAAGAAGCCCATTTCTTGCGCCCTGATTCCTGTCTGTAAGTGAGTGTTCACCCGGTGGTTTTCGAGGGTCAAACCGCGAAACCGGCCTGTGGATAACCTCTAGGACGGGTTGCTGTGTACAGCATGTGGACCGCGACTGAACAACCGCGGCTTCTGAGACCGGCTGAAAAGTTGTTCAAGTTGGTCCAAGATTCCACACAGAACTGATGCACAGGCAAAAACGCCTGCAAACTGTTGAAAATTATGGGTTTTAATGAGTTGATGCAGTTATCCACAGCCCTTATTAATCATTAGTCTTTATATATAGAAGAAAGAAGAGAAAAAACATCTATGTCTTCCCAGCGGCCACCAGTGCCACAATTCCAACCATGCGTATCCTGCTGATTGAAGACGAAGCCGAACTGGCGAAATGGCTCTCGCGCAGCCTGGCCCGCCATGCCGGATTCGTGGTCGAATGGGCTGACGATGGGCTGATCGCCGAACGCCGGCTCGCCGTCGAGGAATTCGACGCCGTCATCCTCGACCTGGGCCTGCCCGGCATGGACGGGCATACGCTGCTATCGAAAATTCGCGCCCGCGACGACCGCACGCCAGTCCTGGTGCTCACAGCCCGCGATTCCCTGGCCGAAAGGGTGGGAACGTTGCACGAGGGCGCCGATGACTTCCTGCCCAAGCCGTTTGTCCTCGAGGAACTCGAGGCACGGCTCACGGCATTGATACGACGCAGCCGCGGTCGCGAACACCCCCGGCTGGCGCTGGGCGACCTGGTGCTTGATACGTCCGCGCAGCGGTTCACCGTGCGCGGCCAGGCTTTGCAACTGTCACCTCGCGAACACGCCGTGTTGCGCGTCCTTATCCAACGCAGCGGCGAGCCCATCAACAAGCAACAGATTCTCGACCGCATCCAGACAGACGATTCCGACATCAACCTGGAAGCCATCGAAGTACTGGTTCATCGTTTGCGCAAAAAACTGGCGGACACCGGCGTACAGATCGTCACCCTGCGAGGCATGGGTTACAGCCTGGAGGCAGTTCTTGAAGGCTAGCCTTGGTCGGTGGTTCAGGTCGGCACGGCCCCACACGCTGAAATCGCTGCTGCTGTGGTGGCTCATACCGGCCCTGGTCTGCATCATGCTGGTCGCGCTGTGGCTGTCCAACAACCAGCTGCGCAACCAGGTCGACCTCGCATACGACCGCTCTCTGTCAGGCGCTCTTCGTTCCATCGACCACAACATATCCACAGCCAGCGGCGGGCTTTCGATGGAGCAGCCCTACCTGATGCTGGAATTTTTCGAGCTCACGGCCAATGGCAGCGTGTATTACCGCGTGGCTACCGAAGATGGCCTGGCCGAGATAGGCAGTCCGGGCCTGCCCATGCCGAGGCAGCCGCTGGTTTCGGGGCAGCCGCAGTTCTTCTATGCCGACTACCAGGGGGTTCCGCTGCGTGTGGGGGCACTGGCCCGTCCCATGGATCCCCCCCTGTACAACAACCGGGGCGGGCGCGTCATCGTCCAGGTGGCAGAAACTCTGGAATCCCGCCAGGACTTCCTGCAGCGTGCCCTGGTGCGCGCGCTGGAACGCGATGTCGTGGTGATCGCCATCGTGGTGCTGGTGGTCGTCTGGAGCGTCTTCATGGCTGTCCGGCCCCTCGAACGGCTGCGCCAGGAAGTCGAGCGGCGGTCTCCAGACGATTTAAGCCCCGTAGAGGCTCCAGACATCCCAGGGGAGGTCACCCCCTTGGTCGACGCCGTAAATCTCCACATGGCCCGTTTTGCTGCCCAGGCGAGGCTGCAGCGGCAGTTCCTTGACGACGCCTCGCACCAATTGCGCACTCCGCTATCGGTGTTGCGCACCCAGACGGCCTACGCCCTTCGCGAAACAGACCCTCACGAGGTCCGTACAGCGCTCCTGGCGATGCAAGAAGGGCTGGACCGTGCGGTACGCACCACCAACCAGATGCTGGCGCTGGCGCGCGCTAAAGACGCTTCCCTGGCCGAAGGCGGGCTTGCCCCCCAGCCGGTAGACCTGGCGGCGCTCGCGGAAGGCGTGATCCGAAGTCTGCTGCCCGCCGCTCGCGCCAGCAAGCTCGACCTGGGTCTCGAGGCGTCCAGCCGGCCGGTGTACATCCAGGGTATTGACTGGCTGCTGCGTGAGGCCTTGAGCAACCTGGTGGACAACGCCATCCGCTACTCCCCGCATGGCAGCCAGGTGACCGTGCGCGTTTACGCCGATGAGCGCTACGCCCGGGTCACGGTCGAAGATTCAGGCCCCGGCATGCTGCCCGAAGACATTGCGCGCGCCAGCGTGCGCTTCCGACGGGGCGCGGCCGGCAAGAACAAGCCCGGAGCCGGTCTGGGCCTGGCGATCGTGGGCACCATCATTGAAATCCACGGCGGCAGGATGCTGCTCGAGAATCGAACGCCGCAATCCGGGCTGCGCGCGGCATTAGTATTTACCCTGGCTTTTTTCCCCAATGCTGCGCTGCGGCACAAAATAGCCTGATTCTGAAAGGTTCCGGAAAGCCTGGATTGAGTACGGTTAGGTCCGTGGCTCGACCCCTCGAATGGTGGCGGCCGCTAGTCACTACTTTTAAAAAGCGATTCACGGAGACCGCGATGCAATCCTCTTTGAAAGCCCGCCTGGCGGCGGTACTTGGCGCATGTGCGCTGATCATGGGCATGACGGCCCAGGCGGCCGACGAGCCCCGGCGTCCTGAATGCATAGCGCCGGCACAACCGGGCGGCGGTTTCGACCTGACCTGCCGTCTTGCCACAGAGGGGCTCAAGCAGAGCGGCGCCCTGAAAGAGTCCATGCGCATCGTCTACATGCCCGGCGGCATTGGCGCGGTGGCGTACAACAACATCGTCGCGCAGCACCCCGACGAGCCCGGCACCATCGTGGCATTTTCAGGGGGCTCGCTGCTGAACCTGGCCCAAGGCAAGTTCGGCAAATACAACGTCGATGACGTGCGCTGGCTGGCTGGCATCGGCACGGACTACGGCGTGGCCGTGGTGCGCAACGATTCGCCGTACACCGACTTGAAGAGCCTCATGGAGGCTTTCAAGAAAGACCCCACCAAGATCGTGCTGGGCGCCGGCGGCACTGTCGGCAGCCAGGACTGGATGAAAGCTGCCCTGACTGCAAAGGCAGCCGGGGTCGATTTCCGCAAAATGCGCTTCGTCGCATTCGAAGGCGGGGGCGAAGCCGTCACGGCGTTGCGCGGCGGTCACATACAGGCCTATATGGGCGACGCCGCCGAAGCGTTCACCATGCTCGAAGGCGGTGCGCCGATCCGGGTGCTTGCCGTGTTCAACAACGAGCGCCTGCCCGGGAAGTTGAATTCCGTTCCTACCGCCAAAGAGCAGGGGTATGACATCGAATGGCCGATCATTCGCGGTTTCTATGTGGGCCCGAAAGTGTCCGACAAAGACTACCAATTCTGGGTCGACGCATTCAACAAAACCATGGCCTCGCCTGAATACGCCAAGCTGCGCGAACAGCAGGGCCTGTTCCCGTTCAGCAAGACCGGCGCCGAGCTCGACGCCTACGTCAAAGAACGCGTGAAGACATACCACGAACTGGCCGACAGCTTCGGCCTCATCAAGAAGTAACGCAGGGCGGGCGGCATTCGCCGCCCCTGTCCCCCACGCCGCGGCGCGTGAGCGCCCGTCGCCGTGGCAATCGAATCCTGGAACCGGATCATGAATGATCGTACCTTGGGCATTGCAGCCCTGGTCCTGGCCGCCCTCATGACGTGGGCCGGATGGGACATCGAAGCTCCCTTCGCCTACGAGCCTGTCGGGCCGCGGGCTTTTCCCATGCTGATTGCCTGCATGATTGGGCTGTGTGGCCTGCGGTTGGCCGTAAAAGGGGGAAATCCCATCGAAGCGAACTCGGCCGCCGCCAATTCGCGGATCGCCCTCATGGTACTGGTGGCCGCTGCTTATGCGTTTCTGTTTCAGTGGCTGGGGTTCATCCTCGCCACGGCCTTGATGACGGTCTTGGTCGGGCGGCTCTTCGGCGGCGGCTGGCTCAAATGTACGGCGGGCGGCCTGATCATGGGAGTTTTCTTTTTCGTGTTGTTTGACACGGTGCTCGATGTGGTGCTGCCCGTCGGCCTGCTGGGAGATCTGTTGTGAGCGGCATCATCGATCACCTTTCCATCGGTTTCGGCGTTGCGTTTTCGCTGACCAATCTTCTCGTGGCCGCCATTGGTTCGTTCATTGGAACGATGGTTGGCGTGCTGCCCGGCCTGGGCCCCATCAACGGCGTGGCGATGCTGTTACCGATCGCCTTTGCCATGAATCTACCGCCTGAGACGGCCTTGATTCTGCTGGCCGCGGTGTATGTGGGCGCCGAGTACGGCGGCCGCATCACGTCCATCCTGCTCAACGTGCCTGGCGAAGCCAGTGCCATCATGACCACGCTCGACGGCTACCCGCTGGCTCGCCAGGGCATGGCCAACGTGGCGCTGTCATTGTCCGCCGCTTCCGCCTTCTGCGGCGCCATCGTGTCTGTCACCGGCATCATCCTGCTCGCGCCCCTGCTGGCGCAATGGGCGCTCGCATTCGGGCCGGCCGAATACTTCGTGCTGATGGTCTTTGCGTTCTGCTGCCTGACCAGCCTGCTGGGGCAGCAGCCGATCAAGGGCGTGCTCGCGGCAATGATAGGCCTGGGCATTTCGGTGATAGGTGTGGATTCGAATTCAGGCGTATACCGCTACACCTTCGACTCGGTGCATCTGGCAGACGGGATCGATTTCGTGGTGGTGGTCATCGCATTGTTCGCGGTGGCTGAAATGCTTGAAATGCTGGAAAAGGTCACCGCCGGCCACAGCGTCGAGGTCAAGTCCAGTGGTCGCAAGTTGTTCAACCTGAAAGAGCTGGCCTTCACAGCCGGTAGTATCGGACGTAGTTCCCTGGTGGGTTTCGGCGTGGGCGTCCTGCCGGGCGCAGGCGCCAGCGTGGCTGCCGCAGTGGCGTATTCGCAGGAGAAACGCATCATCGAAAACCGCGATCCCGACGCAAAGTTTGGCAAGGGCGATATGCGGGGCCTCGTGGCGCCGGAATCGGCGGCTACTGCGTCGGCCATAGGTTCTTTCGTGCCCATGTTGACGCTGGGGGTACCGGGCTCGGGCACCACCGCGGTCATGATGGGCGCGCTCACGCTCTACAACATCACGCCGGGCCCTGTGCTGTTCGACACCAAGCCCGAACTGGTGTGGGGCCTGATTGCGTCGCTGTTCATCGCAAACGTGATGTTGTTCTTGATGAATGTGCCCATGGTGCGGATATTCTCGAAGGTGTTGTCGGTGCCCGGTTGGCTGATGGTTCCCGGGATTCTCGGCATCAGCTTTATCGGGGTGTATGCCATCAACTCGGGAACATTCGACCTGATGATGGCGGTGGGCATAGGCGCGCTGGGCTATTACTTGCGCAAATTCGGTGTGCCGATGGCGCCACTGGTACTGGGTGTCGTGTTGGGCGACATGATGGAACAGAACCTGCGACGGGCCTTGTCGATCACGAATGGGGAGCTGTCCGTGCTGTTCAGCAGCCCGGTATCGATAGGCTTGTGGATTGCCGCCGTGGCGGTGGTCATTGTGCCGCAGACGTTGCGCCGGATACGCTCAAAGCGACAGGCGCAAAAAGCGGCATCCTGATCCCGCCATTTTATTGGGGCCAGATGAGATCATCTGGCCCTTTTTTTATACCGCCGCCAGTCGTTCAATCGCCTCGTCCAGCGTGGCATCTTTCTTGGCAAAGCAGAACCGCACCAACTGGTGGTTGGACTCGGGGGCATCCGGCCGCTGATAAAAAGCCGACACCGGGATCACCGTGACGCCATGTTGTTCAGTCAGTTCACGCGAAAAGTCCGCTTCCGACTTTGAAGATATGTCGCTGTAGTCTGCCAGCATGAAAAACGTCCCGGGGCTGGGCAAGGGCTTGAATCGTGTGCTTGCCAGGCCGGCCGCCAGCCGGTCTCGCTTGGCCTGGTAGAAAGCGGGCAACTCCAGGTATGGCCGTGGATCCTGCATGTACTCGGCCAAGGCAAACTGCATGGGCGAAGACACGGTGAACACCATAAACTGGTGCACCTTGCGCACCTCGGCGCTCAATTGCCTGGGCGCGCAGCAGTAGCCGATTTTCCAGCCGGTGGTGTGATAAGTCTTGCCGAACGACGAGATCACGAACGCGTGTTCAGCCAACAACGGCCGTCGCGCCAGGCTGGCATGGGGGCGTCCGTCGAACACGATGTGTTCATACACTTCATCCGACAGCAGCAGCACCCCTGTTTCGCGCACGATGGTTTCCAGCGCGTCGAGATCGCTGTCGTCCAGAATGGCGCCCGTCGGGTTATGGGGAAAGTTCAGCATCAGCAGCCGTGTTCGCGACGTAATGGCGTCGCGCACCCGTTGCCAGTCGATGCGGTGGTAAGGGTCCTCAGCTGTCGGTGCGCGCAGGGGCACGGGCACCGCGGTGCCGCCGGCCAGCCGTATGGCGGGCAGGTACGAATCGAAGCATGGCTCGATGACCACTACCTCGTCACCGCTGTTCACCGCCGCGAGCACCGTGGCCATCAGGGCTTCAGTGGCGCCGCTTGTCACGGTGATCTCGGTCTCGGGGTCGTAAGCGTGCCCGTACAGTGCCTGGGTTTTGTCGGCAATGGCCTGGCGCAGCGGCGCAACGCCGGGCATATACGGGTATTGGTTGTGGCCGGCGCTCATGGCGCGGGTCACCAGCTCGCACAAGCGGGGATCGGGATTGAAATCAGGAAAGCCCTGCCCAAGGTTGATGGCCTGATGTTCAATGGCCAGGCGGCTCATGACGGTGAAAATGGTCGTGCCGACGTCTGGCAACTTGGATCGGATCATGGCGTGAAGATACGGCGTTTAGGGGAGTAAGAGAACGCGTAAGTATCCCACTAACCGGGCCCATTGCGCCGCCACATGCCCCGCATATCGCCGAAGGCGACGCTTGGGGAAAAAGCCACATAGGGGTAAACAACTATTTGTTAAGCACAAGACGCGTGAGTATGCTGACTTTCGCAGTCGATTCAAGTGTTGCACAGGCCTTTATGCGCGTTGGCGTCCTTGATTCACTCGCACTCTCATATTTACCAGGACGCTATACAAATGGTTCAGAAGGGCAAGGTCAAGTGGTTCAACGCCGACAAGGGTTTCGGCTTCATTACGCCGGACGCCGGCGGTACCGATGTGTTTGCGCATTTCTCGGCAATCCAGGGGCGCGGATACCGTAGCCTGAACGAGGGCCAGGAAGTCGAATTCGAAGTCAAGGATGGTCCGAAAGGACCTCAAGCGGCCGAAATTCGCCCGCTTTAAGTCGGGAAATCCCGATTTCCCGTATGCCAGGTCAGGCCTGGCTGCAACGTCCCGCTGCGCTCCGCTGTCGGGGCGTTGTTGTTTGTGCCTTCCGCTGTCCTTCCCCTATGTGCGTAAATCTGGGGATAACTTTGTGCATAGATACCATGAGAGCTGCGCTCAGTGCAGGTGACGGCGCAGATCGCGGTTCGACCCGGGGAAAGTTTGAAATAGTTTTGCACAGGGCGGGATCGCCGTTAAACGATGTGATATCGGCGCATCCGTCTGCTGCATGGCCGCATATCGCCAAAATGTTGTTATTCCAAAAAACGTCATGATTTCCGGCACTTAACAGCGTAACTGCCGTTAATTGGGGTCGGGTTCGGTCTATCGCTTCAACTCCACGGCGGCGTTGCGCTGCTGCGCTGCGGTATCTGCTCTGGACTTGTGCACAAAGATATCCCCAGGTTGTATAGCGCTCTGCTCGGCGGAACGTTGCGCGCGCGGCACCGTTCCTCTCCTGTGAATATCTCCTCGGGGCGAGGCGTCGCGTGGTCGACTTTCAACGCTGCCCTGCCGATGCGGGCGCGTGCGCATATCCACCTTTTTCCTCCCGACCAGGAAACTCATTTGCGAGTGTTTCACGTGGAACACTGCGACGGCGGCGGATAAAGCGATGGCGACGCGTCCTGCGTCACGAGGCCAGTGCCCGGCACCCTATTGTTGAGATTTGGGCGTTGCAGCGCAGAGCGAGTGGAACCGCCCGCGACGCTTCGCAACCGAGAGGGCCGCGCTACGGCGTAGCGGGTATGGATGCGGCACCACCGTGCTGCAGGTGGTGACCCCCGAGCCATTGATGCAACCGCCGTAATGGAAAACTACAACAACCACTGGTCTGCTCTGTTTATGCGTTCCAAGCCTTCGATCGCCGCGAAGCCGCACGGGCATTAACGTCCAGGCGTTTTCTTCGACGATTGCTGTAGGAAGCCGCGCTTGGGCGTTTCCAAAGTGCGTCACTACAGCCTGGACCGTCCCTACATGCTGCTCAGCATTTGTCAGGTAATCCGGTTCACCTGAAGGGCCCAGGCCCCTAAGCGTCGCGTTCAAGCCGCTATGAACTCTGGAGGCGAACCACGATGCCGTGACGAACTTGGGCGCAGTTCGCCTCGGTGTTCTTATCGCGCGGCGACTGCGGGTGTCACCCGAGAGTGGCGCGTGCACACCGTCGTGGCGCTGTTTTGCAGCGATGGATTGAGAGGCAGGGTGCCTACCCTGAGGCGGGTAGTGGTCTGGTCGTGATTCTGCCGGCGCCGCGCCCCTGGGAGTGCACCCGACGAATGAGTGAGCAGGACTGCAGCGCTACAGCCATGACCTGCGGCCTTTCTAGCTCGGGCGGATAGCTTGCCTGGCGCAGGCCAAATGTTGACACGCGGTAGGAAAAAGCCGCAAGCCACCCACCCTGCCGGCAGCGACTGGGGGTGCGAATAGACGGTCTCGCTCTCCGGAACCGGCGCGTCATGCATGCCTCGGCTGGCCAACGGGATCTCACAGTCCCTGGTACAGGTCATTCTCCAGGCCGCGCAGCCATGCTGGATGTATTGGGCGATCAGCGTGGGAACGCCATCCTGGCTATGACGGTCCAAACTACGCCCGGACGCCAGACCGAGCTGGTTCAAGGGCCGGCGAACGGTCGTGTGGTCGGGCGCGCAGGTGCGGTCTTCCATCGCCAGAGCGCCGTCCCGGCGGTGACGCCGAAGAGGGCGTTTCCGTTGGGGCTTTATTGGGCGATCGGCCGATGCAGGCTGGCGCCGGCGAGCCAGCGGTCGCCCGGTATCCGGCAGGCCACGACGTCCTCGGCGCGCCCCGCCGTGCCGCGGTGGTGGTGAGTGTGCCAAAGTGATCTCGGGGGCTGGGTCTAGGTACTAGTATCGGCACCTAAGCGTTAGACCGACCAGTACGGTCGTTCGCCGCTGGTCGCGCGACACTCATCTACGGCCCTCGTACCTTTCCGGTGCTCAGGCGGGGTCCGCTTGTGGCTCGGCTGCGGATCCCCTGCCGCGACACGCGTCGTGCGGCATAGATTGGGATCAGGCGGTATGTTCCCCGCGCTTGCAATTTCTTCAAGCTGGGGTATCGGCTTGGCGGGTCGATATCGGGCAGAGCGCCCGGCCTTCAGTATCGCGCGCGTCGCTTTTCGCTTACTCGTGGGTAGGAGTACCGTGGGTATTGTTTCACGTGGAACAACCTCGGAAGCGATCCGCCCGGAGACTCGTTCGCCCATAAGGGCTTGGATTGCTATGGCGGCGCGGGTTTCCGACGCTATATGCGGAAGGACCCATACGATCCCAATATCCTAAAAAGCCCTACGCCTTGCACCGCGCCCGGTTCGAGGGGGCCACTGTTCCACGTGAAACAGTGCGAAGCGTGACGCGTGCCGTTTCAACTCCGTCGGGGTTTCACGTGAAACATCACGCGCGCAGACTCTATAATGCACGTCAACCAGCTCTTTCTTCTGCTTTTACCATGGATTATCCGCACGAATTTGACGTCATTGTGGTCGGTGGCGGACATGCCGGCACCGAGGCCGCGCTAGCCGCGGCCCGCGTTGGCGCCAAGACCTTGCTCCTCACGCACAACATCGAAACATTGGGGCAGATGTCGTGCAACCCCTCCATCGGCGGAATCGGAAAAGGGCATTTGGTCAAAGAGATCGACGCCTTGGGTGGCGCAATGGCTATTGCCACCGACGAAGCCGGGATTCAGTTTCGAATCTTGAATGGCTCCAAGGGGCCTGCGGTGCGCGCAACCCGCGCGCAAGCCGATCGCGTACTGTACCGGAAGGCGATACGCACCCGGCTGGAGAACCAGACGAATCTATGGATTTTCCAGCAGGCCGTTGACGATCTCATGGTTGAGGGAGATCGGGTAGTGGGGGCCGTCACGCAGATCGGATTGAAGTTCCGGGCCCGCTCGGTGGTCTTGACTGCGGGCACATTCCTCAACGGACTGATTCATGTAGGTCTACAGAATTACTCCGGAGGCCGCGCCGGCGATCCGCCAGCAAATTCCTTGGGTCAACGGCTGAAGGAACTTAAGTTGCCTCAGGGCCGGTTGAAGACCGGCACACCGCCCCGTATTGATGGCCGAACCATTGACTACAGCGTGCTGGAACGCCAGCCGGGAGACCTGGACCCGATACCTGTGTTTTCGTTCATGGGTCACGCGGGGCTGCATCCCCAGCAACTGCCCTGCTGGGTTACCCATACCAATGCGCGTACGCATGACATCATTCGCGCCGGGCTTGACCGGTCGCCTATGTATAGCGGCGTGATCGAGGGCGTCGGGCCGCGTTATTGCCCGTCGATAGAAGACAAAATCCACCGCTTTGCTGACAAGGCATCGCACCAGGTATTTCTGGAGCCCGAAGGCCTGGATACGCACGAGGTCTATCCCAACGGCGTCTCTACCAGCCTTCCGTTTGACGTGCAGTTGGACCTGATCCATTCTCTGCCCGGATTAGAGAACGCCCACATTTTGCGGCCAGGCTACGCCATTGAGTATGACTACTTCGATCCGCGCGCACTGAAAAGCACGCTTGAAACCAAAGCCATCCAGGGTCTTTATTTCGCTGGCCAGATCAACGGAACCACCGGCTACGAAGAAGCGGGCGCGCAGGGGCTGCTGGCAGGGGCGAACGCAGCCTTGCAGGCCCTCGGGCGTGAATTGTGGACGCCCCGGCGCGACGAAGCCTATTTGGGAGTATTGGTTGATGACTTGGTCACGCGCGGCGTCACCGAGCCCTATCGCATGTTCACTTCCCGTGCCGAATATCGGCTTAGCTTGCGCGAAGACAATGCTGACCTCCGCCTCACTGAAGTGGGGCGCAAGTTGGGCTTGGTGGATGATGCACGCTGGGAAGCATTCAGCCGCAAGCGCGATGCCGTGGCGGCCGAAGTCGAACGCCTGAAGTCAACTTGGGTCAGCCCTCGTAGCCTGCCGGTAGAGGTGGCCGAGCCCCTCCTCGGCAGGGCGATTGAACGTGAGTACTCACTATCAGATTTGCTCAAGCGCCCCGCGGTGTCATACGAATCGCTGATGCAAGTCCGCAATCCCGACGGCAGCCTGCTGGCCGGCCCCGGCGTCGTACAAGATGACGTGCTCGCCGAGCAGGTTGAAATCCAGGTGAAATACGCGGGCTATATCGCTCGCCAGCAAGATGAAGTGCAAAAACACCTTGCACACGAACAGCAGCGCATACCCGCCGACATCGATTACGACGCAGTCAGCAGCCTGTCGTTCGAAGTCCGGCAAAAGCTCAAGACCCATCGCCCCGAAACCATTGGGCAGGCTGCCCGCATTTCGGGCGTGACCCCCGCAGCCATCTCGCTGCTGCTCATCCATCTGAAGCGCCTGCACTACGGCACGCGCCAGCGCGCCGCATGAGCGCGGCAGCCATCGCAAACCTGTTGCCCCTTTTGCAGCAGGCCGGCGCGAGCCTGGGCCTGCAGATGAGCCCTGCGCAGGAACAAAAGCTGTTGGGTTATCTCGAGCAGATGCAGCGCTGGAACCGCACGTACAACCTCACGGCCATACGCGATCCGCAGCAGATGCTCGTGCAGCACCTCTTCGACAGCCTGAGCGTGGTCGAACCGTTGAGCAGGGTCTTGTCGCCCGATGCGCCGGCTCGCCTGTATGACGTCGGGTCGGGCGGCGGCCTGCCGGGAGTGGTGCTGGCCATCATGCGGCCGCATTGGGAAGTCAGTTGCATCGATGCAGTGGAAAAGAAAACCGCTTTCGTCCGCCAGATGTCCGGCGCATTGTCGCTTGCGAACTTGCGCGCCCTGCACACTCGCGTCGAGCAATTGCCGCCCGCCGAGTGCGACGTCGTCATTTCTCGGGCGTTCGCTTCGCTCAACGATTTCGCGTCGCTGGCCGGTCGCCATGTGCGCAACGATGGTACCCTCGTCGCCATGAAAGGGAAGGTCCCGCACGACGAGATTCAAGCCCTGCAAGATCAAGGTGATTGGCGCGTCGATAGTATCCAGCCGCTGCAAGTCCCGGCGCTGGATGCCCAACGCTGCCTGATCTGGATGCGTCGCAGTCAAGGAACTCTATGAACACCACTTCGTCCGGTCCGCGCGGCGCCCGCGTTTTCTGCATCGCCAACCAGAAAGGCGGCGTCGGCAAGACCACGACCGCCATCAACTTGGCGGCGGGCCTGGCCAAGCACGGCAAGCGGGTATTGCTGGTCGATCTCGACCCGCAGGGTAATGCCACCATGGGCAGTGGCATCGATAAAAGCACCTTGCAGTCGAACCTGTACCAGGTACTGATAGGCGACGCCACCATCGAAGACGCGCGCGTACGATCCGAATCGGGTGGCTACGATGTTTTACCCGCCAATCGTGAACTGTCGGGCGCCGAAATCGACCTGGTCAACATGGACGAGCGCGAACGGCAGTTGCGGGCCGCCATAGACGCAGTGTCGGCACAGTACGATTTCATCCTCATCGACTGCCCGCCCACGCTGTCACTGCTCACCCTGAACGGGCTGGCCGCGGCGCATGGCGTAATCATTCCCATGCAGTGCGAATACTTCGCGCTTGAAGGGCTGTCCGACCTGGTCAACACCATCAAGCGGGTGCACCGCAATATCAACGGCGACCTCCGCCTCATCGGACTGCTGCGGGTCATGTTCGACCCGCGCATGACGTTGCAACAGCAGGTGTCCGCCCAGCTCGAATCGCATTTCGGCGACAAGGTGTTCACCACCGTCATTCCGCGCAACGTGCGCCTGGCCGAGGCGCCCAGCTATGGACTGCCCGGCGTGGTTTACGACGAGGCATCGCGGGGCGCGCAGGCCTACATCGCCTTTGGCGCCGAAATGGTGAAACGCGTGGAAAGCATGGACTGATACCGGCACAGAGCCCCTTACCTGCATGCTGGGGTAATCCACACGTTCTCCGTATCGGCGGCAGGGCGTATCGTTCCAGCTTGCACTTGAAGGGGAGCAGCCGCGGTCGCCGCCCCGGCGAGCGGCCCGCAGGACGGCCGCCACAAAACTTTTAAGTTGTAGGAAGGATTACTCGACATGGCCACCAAGAAACCCAAGGGTCTGGGCCGCGGGCTGGACGCCCTGCTCGGTGCAGACGGGCCCGCCATCGACACCATAGGAAAGGCTGTCACCAAAGCAGAGGGCCCGCCGTCTACCCTGCCGGTCTCGAAAATGCGCGCTGGCAAGTATCAGCCGCGTACGCGCATGGACGAAGGCGCATTGAACGAACTGGCCGAATCCATACGTACGCAGGGCATCATGCAGCCCATACTCGTGCGAGCCCTCGACGATAGTCCCGGCCACTACGAAATCATCGCGGGCGAACGGCGTTTTCGGGCCGCGCAGCTGGCTGGGCTGAAAGAGGTACCGGTGCTGGTGCGCGAGGTCGCCGACGAGAACGCGGCAGTCATGGCGCTGATTGAAAACATCCAGCGCGAAGACCTCAATCCGCTCGAAGAGGCCCAGGGCGTGCGCCGGCTGCTGGACGAGTTCGGCCTCACTCACGAACAGGCGGCGCAGGCCATCGGGCGCTCGCGATCCGCCACCAGCAACCTGTTGCGCCTGATGAACCTGGCGGCCCCCGTACAAACCATGCTGCTGGCCGGCGATATCGACATGGGGCATGCCCGAGCGCTGCTGGCCGTTGACGCGGCCATGCAGATCCAGCTGGCGAACCAGATCATCGCCAGGCGGCTGTCGGTGCGCGAAGCCGAAAAACTGGTTGCCAAGACCGCAAAAGAAACGGAAGCGCCGGCCCGCAAGAAGGGCGCCGGCGCGTCACGCGACGTCGCACGCCTGGAAGAGGCCTTGTCCGACCAGCTCGGCACGCGGGTGGTGCTGAAAGTGGGCGCGCGCGACAAAGGCCAGCTCGTCATCGACTTTCATGGTTGGGAACACCTGAACTCGCTGCTCGAGCGCCAGGGGCTTTCCGGTGCGCTCGATGCCTGACACGCGGCTGCCGACCATAGTGGTACTGGGCACCGGGGGCACCATTGCGGGGGCACAGGCACGACAGGGTTCAACGTCGTATCAGGCCGGTGCCATCGACGTCGACCAACTTCTGACGGCGGTACCAGGCCTGGGCCAGTTGGCGCGGCTGCGGGCAGAGCAGGTGGCCAGTGTCGGCAGCCAGAACATGTCGCACGCCGTGTGGGCCCGCCTGGCACGTCGCATCGAGGCGCTGTGCAGCGATTCCACGGTCGACGGTATCGTGGTGACCCATGGCACCGATACGCTCGAAGAAACGGCGTATTTCCTCAGCCTGGTGATCCGCCACGCCAAGCCGCTAGTCCTGGTGGGGGCCATGCGCCCGGCAACGGCCGCTAGCGCCGATGGCCCCGCCAACCTGTATCACGCCGTGGCGCTGGCCGCCAGCCCCGAAGCCCACGGGCGCGGTGCGCTGGTCGTCATGAATGAAGACATCCATTACGCGCGTGAAGTACAGAAAGTGGCGTGCGCGGGGATCAATGCGTTCGCGTCTCCTAACCGGGGCAGGGCGGGCCGCATCCGCGGCGCGCAGGCCACTTTTTACTCGCGCAACAGCACCGTGCATTCCACGGCCAGCGAATTCCACCTTGACGCCCTCGAGGCGGCTCACTGGCCCCGGGTCGACATCGCACACGCTGGCGTCGACGTGGGCGCTGATCTCATCGATTTCCTGGCGGGGCGGTGCCGGGGCATCGTGCTGGCCGGCGTGGGCGACGGCAACGCGACCGACGCCGTCATCGAGGCCCTGCAGCGCGCCGCCGCGGCCGGCGTCGCGGTGGTTCGGGCCAGCCGCACGGGTAGCGGCAGTGTGGAACGCAACGTTGAAATCGACGACGACGCCGCGCACTTCATCGCTGCGGGCGAACTGAGCCCTCAGAAAGCCCGCATTCTGCTGATGCTGGGCCTTTCCCTCACGGCCGAGGTGTCAGTGCTGCAGCAATTTTTCGACAGGTACTGAGCGGCTTAGAAAAATATCGGGCAGGTGATTTGACATTCATTTTGAAAGTGTCCATAATCCCTAGTTCTCCGCTGGAGGGGTGCCCGAGTGGTTAAAGGGGGCAGACTGTAAATCTGTTGGCCTTGCGCCTACGTTGGTTCGAATCCAACCCTCTCCACCAGAGACCCATATTCCGAATCCAGGCCTCGCCTGGATTCTCAGTGTAAGGCCCCGGTTTATCCCGCTCGGTTCGCTGTGCGGTGGGCACTGCAGAATACGGGCGAGTGGTGAAAAGGATAGCCCGCGGGTGTAGCTCAATGGTAGAGCAGAAGCCTTCCAAGCTTACGACGAGGGTTCGATTCCCTTCACCCGCTCCAGAATTTGCCCATGTGGCTCAGTGGTAGAGCACTCCCTTGGTAAGGGAGAGGTCACGCGTTCGATCCGCGTCATGGGCACCACTAATTTTTGTTCTCTTCTTAGTCAGAAGCTTCAATCCAGGTCAGGAGTCAGCCATGGCAAAAGGCAAGTTTGAACGTACCAAGCCGCACGTGAACGTGGGTACGATTGGTCACGTTGACCACGGCAAAACGACGTTGACGGCGGCGATCACGACCGTGTTGTCGACGAAGTTCGGCGGGGAAGCCCGCGGCTACGACCAGATCGACGCGGCGCCGGAAGAGAAAGCGCGCGGCATCACGATCAACACGTCGCACGTGGAATACGAGACGGAAAGCCGTCACTACGCGCACGTTGACTGCCCGGGCCACGCTGACTATGTGAAGAACATGATCACGGGCGCGGCGCAGATGGACGGCGCGATCCTGGTGTGCTCGGCCGCTGACGGCCCGATGCCGCAGACGCGTGAGCACATTCTGCTGAGCCGCCAGGTTGGCGTGCCGTACATCATCGTGTTCCTGAACAAGGCCGACATGGTTGATGACGCCGAGCTGCTCGAGCTGGTGGAAATGGAAGTTCGCGAACTGCTGTCGAAGTACGACTTCCCGGGCGACGACACGCCGATCATCAAGGGTTCTGCCAAGCTGGCGCTCGAGGGCGACAAGGGCGAGCTGGGCGAGCAGGCGATCCTGAAGCTGGCCGAAGCGCTGGACACGTACATCCCGACGCCGGAGCGCGCGGTTGACGGTGCGTTCCTGATGCCGGTTGAAGACGTGTTCTCGATCTCGGGTCGTGGCACGGTGGTCACGGGCCGCGTCGAGCGCGGCATTGTGAAGGTTGGCGAAGAAATCGAAATCGTGGGCATCAAGCCGACGGTCAAGACGACGTGCACGGGCGTGGAAATGTTCCGCAAGCTGCTGGACCAGGGCCAGGCGGGCGACAACGTTGGGGTGCTGCTGCGCGGTACCAAGCGTGAAGACGTCGAGCGTGGCCAGGTGCTGGCCAAGCCGGGTTCGATCACGCCGCACACGGACTTCACGGCCGAGGTGTACATTCTGTCCAAGGAAGAAGGTGGCCGTCATACGCCGTTCTTCAACGGTTATCGTCCGCAGTTCTACTTCCGTACGACGGACGTGACGGGCTCGATCGAGCTGCCGAAGGACAAGGAAATGGTGCTGCCTGGCGACAACGTCTCGATGACGGTCAAGCTGCTGGCACCGATCGCCATGGAAGAAGGTCTGCGCTTCGCCATCCGTGAAGGCGGTCGTACCGTCGGCGCCGGCGTCGTCGCCAAGATCCTCGCCTAAACAGCGCGATCTGCCCGGGGAAGCCGGCCCTTCATGGGCCTGCTTCCCATATTTGTGAAAAAAGTAGTACTATGTATGGTTCCGCAAGTTGCCATGCATCGCGCGCTTGAAGCGTTTTAGGGGTATAGCTCAATTGGCAGAGCGTCGGTCTCCAAAACCGAAGGTTGTAGGTTCGATTCCTACTGCCCCTGCCACACTTTTGGCTCAAGCCATGGCCAACCTGGCCAAATCGTCGTCAACCCCGCTCGCTCATAAACCGCCGGGAGATCACCGCAAGCCGTGCAATCGTGGCCGGCCTGCGTCGCAAAATGTCTAATACCAGCGTAGAAACCGTAACCAGCACCACCGACCGGGTCAAGCTCGGCCTGGCGGTTCTTGTCGTTATTGCTGGCATCGTAGGTTTTTCGGTGCTCAGCGCCCAGCCCATGGTCGTGCGCATCGGCGTGTTCGTGGGCGGGCTCGTGCTTGCCGGCGTTATCGCCTGGTTCAGCGAACCTGGGCGTCGCACGATCGCCTTCGGTGGCGAGGCGTACAACGAAACCAAGCGGGTTACTTGGCCCACCCGCAAGGAAACCACCCAGATGACCGGCATCGTGTTCGCCTTCGTGGCGGTCACGGGCCTGCTGATGTGGTTGTTCGACAAGGGCATCGAATGGATACTCTACGGCCTGCTGTTGGGCTGGAAATAAGGACGCCGCATGAGTAAGCGCTGGTATGTCGTCCATGTGTATTCAGGCATGGAAAAAAGCGTCCACAAGGCCCTGAACGAGCGCATTGAGCGCGCGGGCCTGCAGACGTCGTTCGGCCGCATCCTGGTGCCGTCGGAAGAAGTCGTCGAAATGAAAGGCGGCCAGAAGTCCATCAGTGAACGTCGCATTTTCCCGGGGTATGTCCTGGTTGAAATGGACCTCACCGACGAAACCTGGCACCTGGTCAAGAATACCAACCGCGTCACCGGTTTTCTGGGGCTCGGGCAACCGTCCCACGCCGATTTCCGAAAAGGAAGTCGAGAAGATCCTCTCCCAGATGGAAGAGGGCGTCGAGAAACCCCGCCCCAAGATCCTGTTCGAAGTGGGCGAGATGGTTCGCGTGAAAGAAGGTCCGTTTGCAGACTTCAACGGCAACGTCGAAGAAGTCAACTACGAAAAGAGCAAGGTGCGTGTGTCTGTCACCATTTTTGGTCGCGCCACGCCCGTCGAGCTCGATTTCAGCCAGGTCGAAAAGACCTGATTTTCAACCCCGGGGAGCCCGTCGCGTCGCGGCGGGCGTTTGAACCCGCAAGGAGCAAAGCATGGCGAAGAAGATCGTCGGCTTTATCAAGCTGCAAGTACCGGCTGGTAAGGCTAACCCCTCCCCCCCGATTGGCCCGGCGCTTGGTCAGCGTGGCCTGAACATCATGGAATTCTGCAAGGCGTTCAACGCCAAGACCCAGGGCATGGAGCCCGGTCTGCCGATTCCGGTGGTGATCACCGCTTTCGCCGACAAGAGCTTCACCTTCATCATGAAGACCCCGCCTGCGACGGTCCTCATCAAGAAGGCTGCCGGCTTGCAAAAGGGTTCGGCCAAGCCGCACACCGATAAAGTCGGCACGCTGACGCGTGCCCAGGTCGAAGAAATCGCCAAGACCAAAGAACCCGATCTGACGGCTGCCGATCTGGATGCCGCCGTTCGCACGATCGCTGGCAGCGCCCGCAGCATGGGCATCACGGTTGAGGGGATCTGATCATGGCAAAAATTACCAAGCGCGCCGCCGCCATCGCGAAGAAAATCGACCGCACCAAGCTGTATCCGGTGACCGAGGCCCTGACCCTGGTCAAGGAAACCGCCACCGCCAAGTTTGATGAGTCCATCGACGTGGCCGTGCAGTTGGGCATTGACCCCAAAAAATCCGACCAGCTCGTGCGCGGTTCGGTGGTGTTGCCTGCCGGTACCGGCAAGAGCGTCCGCGTGGCCGTGTTCGCCCAGGGCGAAAAGGCCGAGGCAGCTCGCGCCGCCGGCGCCGACATCGTCGGCCTGGATGACCTGGCCGAGCGCATCAAGGCTGGCCAGATCGATTTCGACGTGGTGGTTGCCTCGCCCGACACGATGCGCGTCGTGGGTACCCTGGGTCAGATCCTGGGCCCCCGCGGCCTGATGCCGAACCCCAAGGTCGGCACCGTGACGCCCGACGTCGTCACCGCCGTGAAGAACGCCAAGGCCGGTCAGGTCCAGTACCGTACCGACAAGGCCGGCATCATTCACGCCACCATCGGTCGCGCCTCATTTGGCGTGGAACAATTGCAAACCAACCTGGCCGCCCTGGTCGACGCCCTTCAAAAGGCTCGTCCCGCTGCCGCCAAGGGTATTTACCTGCGCAAGCTTGCTGTGTCTTCCACCATGGGTGGCGGCGCGCGAGTCGAAGTAGCTTCTCTTTCGGCCAACTGATCGGCCGCAGGCAACAACGAACTTTGGGCTGCATCCGGATTCCGGATGTTGCTGTCAAAGACCGCTGGAGCAGGGCACGGCAGCAGCATCGCCGCTGCCCCGCTTAATCCCGGAGCTCACCTAGTCCGGATCCAGCGTAGACGGCGTCCCCAGGAAGATTTCTTTACCCGAAGAACTCAACCAGGCGCCGCATTCGGTTGACGCGCAAGGCCTCGAGGCCCCATGCGTCTTTTGATGGAGTGTTCAAACCGTGAGTCTCAATCGTCAAGAGAAAGCGGTGGTGATCGAAGAAGTCTCGGCAACCGTTGCCAAGGCCCAATCGATTGTTATCGCCGAGTACCGTGGTCTGGACGTCGCCTCTGTCACCGTACTGCGCAAAACTGCGCGTGAATCGGGCGTGTATCTGCGTGTTCTCAAGAACTCGCTGGCCCGTCGTGCGGTTGCCGGCACGGCTTTCGAGCCGTTGTCCGAGCAACTGACCGGTCCGCTGATCTATGGCATCAGCGAAGACCCGGTGTCGGCGGCCAAGGTCCTCGCAGGTTTCGCGAAAAGCAACGACAAGCTGGTCATCAAGGCGGGCGCCCTGCCCAACAGCCTGCTGACCCAAGAAGGCGTGAAGGCTTTGGCCACCATGCCCTCGCGCGAAGAGTTGCTCTCGAAACTGCTGGGCACCATGCAAGCCCCCATCGCGCAATTCGTGCGTACGCTCAACGAAGTTCCCACCAAGTTCGCCCGTGGCCTTGCCGCCGTGCGCGACCAGAAGGCAGCGGCGTAAGCCTCTGCGTGTGGAATTCGCTGAACGACCGAGCGACACCCAACCTGGCATTTATCCAATTTTGGAGTTCTGAAAAATGGCACTGAACAAAGCTGAAATCCTTGACGCCATCGCTGGCATGACCGTGCTCGAGCTGTCCGAGCTGATCAAGGAAATGGAAGAGAAGTTTGGCGTGTCGGCTGCTGCCGCCGCCGTGGCCGTGGCCGCCCCCGCTGCCGGTGGCGCCGCTGCTGCTGCTGAAGAGCAAACCGAATTCACCGTGGTGCTGACCGAAGCCGGCGCCAACAAGGTGAGCGTCATCAAGGCTGTGCGTGAACTGACCGGCCTGGGTCTGAAGGAAGCCAAGGACCTGGTCGACGGCGCGCCGAAGCCCGTCAAGGAAGCCGTGGCCAAGGCTGACGCCGAAGCCGCCAAGAAGAAGCTGGAAGAAGCTGGCGCCAAGGTCGAAGTCAAGTAAACCTTGCGTCATCTGCCCGGGGACAGCGCAGTTTGCCGTCCCCGGGCTTTTGCGTTTCCAGGAAACCCCTACTGCCAGGTCGCCCTTTACAGTGGGGTTTTCTGGAGTCGTATCACCTGGGGCCGTGGTTGACGGCCCATGCAACCTCGAGTCGGAGTGCTCATGCCTTACTCGTACACCGAAAAAAAGCGCATCCGCAAAAGCTTCGCCAAGCGTGAAGACGTTCAAAACGTTCCTTTCCTGCTGGCGACTCAGCTTCAATCCTACCTAACTTTCCTGCAGGCGGATACTCCCCCGTCCAGCCGCGTTAGCGAAGGCCTGCAGGCGGCGTTTTCGTCGATTTTCCCGATTGTCAGCCATAACGGAATGGCGCGCTTGGAGTTCGTCAGCTATGTGCTGGGCGAGCCGGTGTTCGACGTCAAGGAATGCCAGCAACGCGGCCTGACCTATGCGTCGCCTTTGCGCGCCAAGGTTCGCCTGGTGCTGCTCGACCGCGAAGTCAGCAAGCCCACCATCAAGGAAGTGAAGGAACAGGAAGTCTACATGGGCGAAATTCCGCTCATGACGGGCACCGGTTCGTTCGTCATCAACGGCACCGAGCGTGTCATCGTTTCGCAGCTGCACCGTTCGCCGGGCGTGTTCTTCGAACACGACCGCGGCAAGACGCACAGCTCGGGCAAGTTGTTGTTCTCGGCACGCGTGATTCCCTACCGCGGCTCGTGGCTCGACTTCGAATTCGATCCGAAAGACGTGTTGTTCTTCCGGGTCGACCGCCGTCGCAAGATGCCCGTGACGATCCTGCTCAAGGCCATCGGCATGACGCCGGAATCCATCCTGGCGCACTTTTTCGATTTCGACAACTTCGAAATCAAGAGCGAAGGCGGCATGATCGAATTCGTGCCCGAACGCTGGAAGGGCGAGATGGCCCGCTTCGATATTTCCGATCGTGACGGCAATGTCATCGTCGAGAAAGACAAGCGCATCAACGCCAAGCACCTGCGCGACATGGCCAATGCCAACATCCAGCGCATTTCGGTGCCCGAAGAGTTCCTGTACGGCCGTGTGCTGGCCAAGAACATCGTCGACCCCGACACCGGCGAAGTGGTGGCGCACGCCAACGATGAAATCACGGAAAGCGTGCTCAGCGCCCTGCGCGCCGCCAACGTGCACAACATCCAGACGCTGTACACCAACGACCTCGATCGCGGTCCTTACATCTCGCAGACGCTGCGCACCGACGAAACCGCCGACCAGATGGCCGCGCGCGTAGCGATCTACCGCATGATGCGTCCTGGCGAGCCGCCAACCGAAGACGCCGTCGAGGCCCTGTTCCAGCGCCTGTTCTACAGCGAAGAAACGTACGACCTGTCGCGCGTGGGCCGCATGAAGGTCAACAGCCGTCTGGGCCGTGGCGAAGACATCACCGGTCCCATGACGCTGACCAACGAAGACATCGTCGAGACCATCAAGGTGCTCGTCGAGCTGCGTAACGGTCGCGGCCAGATCGACGACATCGATCACCTGGGCAATCGTCGCGTGCGCTGTGTGGGCGAGCTCGCCGAGAACCAGTTCCGTGCCGGGCTGGTGCGCGTCGAGCGTGCCGTCAAGGAACGTCTGGGCCAGGCCGAGACCGAAAACCTGATGCCGCACGACCTGATCAACTCCAAGCCGATCTCCGCGGCCATCAAGGAGTTCTTCGGTTCGAGCCAGCTGTCGCAGTTCATGGACCAGACCAACCCCCTGTCGGAAATCACGCACAAGCGCCGTGTCTCCGCCCTGGGCCCGGGTGGTCTGACCCGCGAGCGCGCCGGCTTCGAGGTGCGCGACGTGCACCCCACGCACTATGGGCGCGTCTGCCCCATTGAAACGCCTGAAGGCCCGAACATTGGCCTGATCAACTCGATGGCGCTCTACGCGCGCCTGAACGAGTACGGCTTCCTCGAAACGCCTTACCGCAAGATCATCGACGGCAAGGTCAGCGACCAGATCGACTATCTGTCGGCCATCGAAGAAAGCAACTACGTCATCGCGCAGGCCAACGCCGCGCTCGACGAAGAAGGCCGTTTCGTCGACGACCTCGTGGCTTGCCGCGAAGCAGGCGAAACCATGTTGACCGCGCCGAGCAACGTGCACTACATGGACGTCGCACCTTCGCAGATCGTCTCCGTGGCGGCATCGCTGATCCCGTTCCTCGAGCACGACGACGCGAACCGTGCACTGATGGGCGCCAACATGCAGCGTCAGGCCGTGCCGTGCCTGCGCCCCGAGAAGCCCGTGGTGGGCACCGGCATCGAGCGCACCGTCGCGGTCGACTCGGGTACCACCGTGCAGGCCCTGCGTGGCGGCGTGGTTGACCACGTCGATGCCGAGCGTGTCGTTATCCGTGTCAATGACGAAGAGAACGTCGCTGGCGAAGTCGGCGTCGACATCTACAACCTCATCAAGTACACGCGTTCGAACCAGAACACCAACATCAACCAGCGTCCCATCGTCAAGCGTGGCGATAAGGTCGCAAAGGGCGATGTGCTGGCCGATGGCGCCTCGACCGATCTGGGCGAACTGGCGCTGGGCCAGAACATGTTGATCGCGTTCATGCCCTGGAACGGCTATAACTTCGAAGATTCGATCCTGATCTCCGAAAAAGTCGTGGCTGACGACCGCTATACCTCGATCCACATCGAGGAACTCACGGTCGTGGCGCGTGACACGAAGTTGGGACCTGAAGAAATCACGCGCGACATCAGCAACCTGGCCGAAACCCAGCTCAATCGCCTGGACGATTCGGGCATCGTCTACATCGGCGCCGAAGTCACCGCCGACGACGTGCTCGTGGGCAAGGTCACGCCCAAGGGCGAGACCCAGCTGACGCCTGAAGAAAAGCTGCTGCGCGCCATCTTCGGAGAGAAGGCATCTGACGTCAAGGACACCTCGCTGCGCGTGCCTTCGGGCATGGTGGGCACCGTCATCGACGTGCAGGTCTTCACGCGCGAAGGCATCGTGCGCGACAAGCGCGCCCAGTCCATCATCGACGACGAACTGCGCCGCTATCGCCAAGACCTGAACGACCAGCTGCGCATTGTCGAGAACGACCAGTTCGATCGTATCGAGAAGCTGCTGATCGGCAAGACGGTCAATGGCGGCCCGCGCAAGCTGGCCAAGGGCGCCACGATCACCAAAGCGTATCTGGCCGACCTCGACCGTTGGCAGTGGTTCGACATCCGCCTGGCTGACGAGCCCCACGCCGTGGTGCTGGAACAAGCCAAGGAATCGCTCGAGCAGAAGCGTCACCAGTTCGATCTGGCGTTCGAAGAAAAGCGCAAGAAGCTTACGCAAGGCGACGAGCTGCCCCCGGGCGTGCTCAAGATGATCAAGGTATACCTGGCCGTCAAGCGCCGCCTGCAGCCTGGCGACAAGATGGCCGGCCGTCACGGCAACAAGGGTGTGGTCTCGCGTATCACCCCGGTGGAAGACATGCCGCATATGGCCGACGGTACTCCTGCCGACATCGTGCTGAACCCGCTGGGCGTGCCGTCGCGGATGAACGTCGGGCAGGTGCTCGAAGTGCATCTGGGCTGGGCAGCCAAGGGCCTGGGTCATCGCATCGCCGACATGCTGCGCGACGAGCGCACGGCGCAGGTGAAGAACGTGCGTGCCTATCTCGAAAAGGTGTACAACACCACGGGTACGGGCGCTCACATCGAGACCCTGACCGACGACGAAGTCATGGAACTTGCGCAGAACCTCACGAACGGCGTGCCGTTCGCCACGCCGGTGTTCGACGGCGCGACCGAGGAAGAAATCGGCAAGATGCTCGAACTCGCCTATCCCGACGACGTCGCCCAGCGCATGAAGCTGACCGACACCCGTACGCAGGCCTGGCTGTTCGATGGCCGCACCGGCGAGCAGTTCGAACGTCCGGTCACTGTCGGCTACATGCACTACCTGAAGCTGCACCACTTGGTCGACGACAAGATGCACGCCCGTTCCACCGGCCCGTACTCGCTGGTGACCCAGCAACCGCTGGGCGGCAAGGCGCAGTTCGGCGGTCAGCGTTTCGGTGAAATGGAAGTGTGGGCGCTGGAAGCCTATGGCGCGGCCTACACCCTGCAGGAAATGCTGACGGTGAAGTCCGACGACATCACCGGCCGCACCAAGGTATACGAAAACATCGTCAAGGGTGACCACGTCATCGATGCCGGCATGCCGGAATCGTTCAACGTGCTGGTCAAGGAAATCCGCTCGTTGGCCCTGGACATGGATTTGGAGCGTAACTAATGAAAGCGCTACTCGACCTCTTCAAGCAAGTCTCGAGACGAGCAGTTCGATGCCATCAAGATCGGCATCGCCTCGCCCGAGAAAATCCGCTCGTGGTCTTACGGTGAAGTCCGCAAGCCCGAGACCATCAACTATCGCACGTTCAAGCCCGAGCGCGACGGTCTGTTCTGCTCGAAAATCTTCGGGCCGATCAAAGACTACGAGTGCTTGTGCGGCAAGTACAAGCGCCTGAAGCATCGTGGCGTCATCTGCGAGAAGTGCGGCGTCGAAGTCACGGTCGCCAAAGTCCGCCGTGAACGCATGGGTCACATCGAGCTGGCCAGCCCGGTCGCGCACATCTGGTTCCTGAAGAGCCTGCCGTCGCGCCTGGGTATGGTGCTCGACATGACGCTGCGCGACATCGAGCGCGTGCTGTACTTCGAAGCCTGGTGCGTCATCGAGCCCGGCATGACGCCGCTCAAGCGCGGCCAGATCATGTCCGACGATGACTTCCTGGCCAAGACCGAAGAGTATGGCGACGACTTCCGTGCCCTGATGGGCGCCGAAGCCGTGCGTGAGCTGCTGCGCACCATCGACATCGATCGCGAGGTCGAAACGCTGCGCGGCGAGCTCAAGGCCACCAGCTCGGAAGCCAAGATCAAGAAGATCTCCAAGCGCCTGAAAGTGCTCGAAGGCTTCCAGAAGTCGGGCATCAAGGCCGAATGGATGGTCATGGAAGTGCTGCCCGTGCTGCCGCCCGACCTGCGCCCGCTGGTGCCGCTCGACGGTGGCCGTTTCGCCACGTCCGATCTCAACGACCTGTACCGCCGCGTCATCAACCGCAATAACCGCCTGAAGCGACTGCTCGAACTCAAAGCGCCGGAAATCATCCTGCGCAACGAGAAGCGCATGTTGCAGGAAGCGGTGGACTCCTTGCTGGACAACGGCCGTCGCGGCAAGGCCATGACGGGCGCCAACAAGCGCCAGCTCAAGTCGCTCGCCGACATGATCAAGGGCAAGAGCGGCCGCTTCCGCCAGAACCTGCTGGGCAAGCGCGTCGACTACTCGGGCCGTTCGGTCATCGTGGTGGGCCCGCAGCTCAAGCTGCACCAGTGCGGCCTGCCCAAGCTGATGGCCCTGGAACTGTTCAAGCCCTTCATTTTCAATCGCCTTGAAATGATGGGCCTGGCCACCACCATCAAGGCGGCCAAGAAGCTGGTCGAAAGCCAGGAACCGGTGGTCTGGGACATTCTCGAAGAAGTCATTCGTGAGCACCCGGTGATGCTGAACCGTGCGCCCACGCTGCACCGTCTGGGCATCCAGGCATTCGAGCCGGTGCTGATCGAAGGCAAGGCGATCCAGCTGCATCCGCTGGTTTGCGCGGCCTTCAACGCCGACTTCGACGGCGACCAGATGGCCGTGCACGTGCCGCTGTCGCTCGAAGCGCAGCTGGAAGCGCGTACGCTGATGCTGGCTTCCAACAACGTCCTGTTCCCGGCCAACGGCGAACCGTCGATCGTGCCGTCGCAAGACATCGTGCTGGGCCTCTACTACACGACGCGCGAGCGCATCAACGGCAAGGGCGAAGGCATCTTCTTCACCGATGTGGCCGAAGTGCAGCGCGCTTACGACAACGGCGAAGTGGAACTGCAGTCGCGCATCACCGTGCGCCTGACCGAATACGAGCGTGACGAGAACGGCGAATTCCAGCCGGTACAGCGTCGCCACGAAACGACGGTTGGCCGCGCTCTGCTGTCCGAGATCCTGCCCAAGGGCCTGCCCTTCACGGTGCTGAACAAGTCGCTCAAGAAGAAAGAGATCTCGCGCCTGATCAACCAGTCGTTCCGCCGCTGCGGCCTGCGCGACACGGTGATCTTCGCCGACAAGCTGATGCAGGCGGGTTTCCGCCTGGCCACGCGTGGTGGTATTTCCATCGCGATGGGCGACATGCTCATTCCCAAGGCCAAGGAAGGCATCCTGGCCGAGGCCAGCCGCGAAGTGAAGGAAATCGACAAGCAGTACTCGTCGGGTCTGGTCACGTCCCAAGAACGCTACAACAACGTGGTCGATATCTGGGGCAAGGCCAGCGACAAGGTCGGCAAAGCGATGATGGAACAACTGGCCACCGAGCCGGTGGTCAACCGTCATGGCGAGGAAGTGCGCCAGGAGTCGTTCAACTCGATCTACATGATGGCTGACTCCGGCGCCCGGGGCTCGGCTGCGCAGATTCGCCAGCTGGCCGGCATGCGCGGCCTGATGGCCAAGCCTGACGGCTCCATCATTGAAACGCCGATTACCGCGAACTTCCGCGAAGGCCTGAACGTTCTGCAGTACTTCATCTCGACTCACGGTGCGCGTAAAGGCCTGGCCGATACCGCACTCAAGACGGCGAACTCGGGCTACCTGACCCGTCGTCTGGTCGACGTGACGCAAGACCTGGTCATCACCGAAGACGATTGCGGCACCAGCCAGGGCTACGCCATGAAGGCGCTGGTCGAAGGCGGTGAAGTGATCGAACCCTTGCGTGATCGCATCCTGGGCCGCGTCACCGCCATCGACGTGGTGAACCCCGACACGCAGGAAACGGCAATCACGGCCGGCGTCCTGCTCGACGAAGATCTGGTCGATCTGATCGATCGCATCGGCGTCGATGAAGTGAAGGTGCGTACGCCCCTCACTTGCGAAACCCGTCACGGTCTGTGCGCGCATTGCTACGGTCGCGACCTGGGCCGCGGCTCGCACGTCAACGTGGGCGAAGCGGTGGGCGTCATCGCCGCACAGTCCATCGGTGAACCGGGCACGCAGCTCACGATGCGTACGTTCCACATCGGTGGCGCGGCATCGCGTTCGGCCCTGGCCAGCGCGGTGGAAACCAAGTCCAACGGTAAGGTGGGCTTCGCGGGCACGATGCGTTATGTCACGAACGCCAAGGGCGAACGCGTGGCGATCTCGCGCTCGGGCGAACTGGCGATCTTCGACGACAACGGCCGCGAGCGCGAACGTCACAAGATTCCGTACGGCGCCACGGTGCTGGTGGGCGATGGTGAAACGGTCAAGGCCGGCACCCGCCTGGCGGCCTGGGACCCGCTCACCCGTCCGATCGTGTCCGAGTACGCGGGTGCGGTGCGCTTCGAGAACATCGAAGAGGGCGTCACGGTTGCCAAGCAGCTCGACGAGATCACGGGTCTGTCGACCCTGGTGGTGATCACGCCCAAGACGCGTGGCGGCAAGACGGCCATGCGTCCGCAGATCAAGCTGGTCAACGACAACGGCGAAGACGTCAAGATCGCGGGCACCGATCACTCGGTCAACATCTCGTTCCCGGTCGGCGCGCTGATCACGGTGCGCGATGGCCAACAGGTGGCGGTGGGCGAGGTGCTGGCGCGTATTCCGCAAGAATCGCAAAAGACTCGCGACATCACCGGCGGTCTGCCGCGCGTGGCCGAGCTGTTCGAAGCACGTTCGCCCAAAGACGCCGGCATGCTCGCCGATGTCACGGGCACGGTTTCGTTCGGCAAAGACACCAAGGGCAAACAGCGCCTGGTCATCACCGATCTGGAAGGCATCAGCCACGAGTTCCTGATTCCCAAGGAAAAACAGGTTCTGGTGCACGATGGCCAGGTGGTGAACAAGGGCGAGATGATCGTCGATGGCCCGGCCGACCCGCACGACATCCTGCGCCTGCAGGGTATCGAGAAGCTGGCGACGTACATCGTGGACGAAGTCCAGGACGTTTATCGACTGCAAGGCGTGAAGATCAACGACAAGCACATCGAGGTGATTGTTCGTCAGATGCTGCGTCGTGTGAACATCGTTGATGCCGGCGACACCGACTTCATCCCGGGCGAGCAGGTCGAGCGTTCCGAGCTGTTGAACGAGAACGACCGCGTCATCGCTGCAGGCCTGCGTCCGGCGACCTACGACAACGTGCTGCTGGGCATCACCAAGGCTTCGCTGTCTACCGACTCGTTCATCTCGGCTGCTTCGTTCCAGGAAACTACCCGTGTCCTGACCGAAGCCGCCATCATGGGCAAGCGCGACGACCTGCGCGGGTTGAAAGAGAACGTCATTGTCGGCCGCCTGATTCCGGCGGGTACCGGCCTGGCGTATCACATCGCCCGCAAGGACAAGGAAGCCCTCGAGGCTGCCGAGCGCGAAGCCGCGCGCCAGCTGGCCAACCCCTTCGAAGATGCGCCCGTGACGGTTGACGCCGAGACGCCGCAGCCTGAGGCGGGGCAGGACGGCGCCGCCGAATGATGGGTTGATCCCGTCATCTGATGCTGGCCGGCATGCCGGCCGCGTCAGACAAAAGGCCGCTGATCATTCAGCGGCCTTTTTTTTATCTGCCGAGCATCGATTTCCGGCAGGCAGTGCGCGTGTCGTGTCGGGCCACGCTGCAGCGCCGCGGCGCTGCACGCCGTGAACCGCTGACTGTCAGCGGCTGGCGCGAGCCTGCGCCGACTGGAACACGGGGCCCCACTGGGGGTGGCCCGCTTCGTTCGGCGCCAGGGTGAAGGACGGATCCAGCTGAAGAATCCTGACGAAAGTGTCTTCGCACAGTTGAGGGAAGTCTCGCACGCAGTAACTGAACGCTTGCAACTTGTAAGCCTCGATGCGCATGGACGTGGGCGCTGACGCCAGCTCGCCCGAGGTGGCCACTGTGCGTATCACGCTGCCGTATTGTCCGTTGGAGTAATACTCGCGGACTTGGGTGATGGCGCTCTCGGCCTCGGCCGACGCCGGCCCCTCGAACCTCGAGCCCAGGCCGGCGCAACCGCCGAGCAAGGCCATGACGCAAAGGAAAGCGGGCAAGAGAGCACGATTTTTCATAGGCAGGGTCACGTGGGCAATGAGGAAAGAGTCACATCCTGTTCCTTGCGTAGCCATTGTGAAACGGCCCGCGCGGGATGCTCGGATATTATCCGGGTTGTGCATCAATAGCCTATGTTGCGTCGCACGAATAATGCGTCTTACTGCGAAGTTACGTTATAAAAAGTAACCTGCCCCTCTTTATCGCATGGCCTGAGCGTCGGATGCCGCCATAATCGCGCGTCCTGAAGGCGTCAAATTCTCGCTGATTCGGTTATGTTTTCCTCTGCCGGTTTCTCCTCGCCACGTGGCCCTTTTGCTGGCGCCGCGCCCCTGGCACATCGCCCGCTGAGCGCCATCGCGGCGACAACGGCCGGCGGCGTGCCCCAGAAGCGTATCCAACGCATTCTCGCCGAGGTGCTTCCGGTGCTTGAGGACCTGCACCGCGTCGGCCGAGTGTGTGGTGACATTTCGGTGCATTCCGTGGGCATGGACGAAGACGGACGCGCTCACCTCATGGCCTTGTCAGGGCCTCCACGCACAGCGGACAGCCTCACGCTTGTTCCGGGGTACGCCCCTTTTGAACTGTATACCGAGGCCTCCGAGTGGCCGCGCGGCCCCTGGACGGACATCTATGCGTTGAGCGCGGTGGCGCATTCGCTGGTGACTGGCCAGCGCCCGCCTGCGGCTCCCGAACGGCGGGTCAATGATACGTATCGGCCACTGGCCGCAATGGACCTGCCCAAGTACGACGCCGCATTTCTGGAGGCAATTGACGCGGGCCTGGCCATGCAACCGGCGGACCGGCCCCGGACTCTGCAGGACTATGCCAAGCTCATGGCCTTGCCCGCCACACCGGTGGCGGCGCCAGCTCCCACGCAGGCCATCGAGCCCGCCGAGACCGCGCACGAGGCGTATGTGTACCCGGGCTCACGCCGTGGGCGCGTGCGCACCGCGATCAAGACAATGTTGCTGGCAATTGCAACGATAGGGGTGGCCGCCTACTGGTGGGGCCGCCTCACCGAGAAGCCCAGCGAGGTCATTACGTATTCCGAACCGGCCCTCACCCGGGCCGAGGTGCCCAGGCCCCCTGCCGACGCGCCGCCGCTTGAGCCCCCCGCGGTGCCAACAGCCGCCAGCCTGCCTCCTGGGGTGAGCTCGAGCGAACCGGCCGAACCGGTGGTCCGGGACGCATCCGAGCCGGTGGCCGAACATGCGGCCGCGCCGGCAGTGCCTTCGCAAGCCTCGCCCGAGGCGGCCTCTAGGCCGGCTGCCGCGCAAGGCCGCAAGCCGCAGCCGGTGGCGCCGCAGGTTGCTCCCGTCACGGTCGGGATCAATGTGCGGCCTTGGGGCGAAATCGTCGTCAATGGCGTATCGCGCGGGGTCACCCCGCCGCTGAAGACGCTGCGTCTTGCCCCTGGACGGTACGCGATCACGATACGCAACTCGGCCCAGCCGCCGCATCAGCTGACACTGGACGTCAAAGCCGGCAAGCCTGCCGTCATCACGCATGTGTTCCGCTGAACCCGCGCCGGTATCCGATCATGTTTCGTAGGCGGTATCGTCCAGGGCCATGGGCAGGCTCAAGGTAAATGTTGTGCCCACCCCGCGAATGCTGTGCACCGTGATGTGTCCGCCATGGCGCTGCGCCACGGTTTTCACGAAGGCGAGTCCCAGGCCGGATCCGCTGACGTCGGACTCGTGCGCCTCACCGGTGCGAAAGAACGGCAAGAACAGGCGCTCTTGTTCCTCGGCGGCGATACCCGCGCCCGCATCTTCCACATCGACATTCCAGGTCTGATCATCGCCCGCCTGGACCCGTAGCCACACCCTGCCTCCGGCGTAACTGTATTTGATGGCGTTATCCAGCAGATTGCAGATGGCGCGGCGAATCAGCGTATGGTCACCGTAAGCCAGCGCCGGGGCGTCCGGGGCCTGCACATGCATGGCGATATTGCGCCGCTGGGCCGTTGCCCAGAACTCGTCCGCAGCATCTTGCGCCAGGTCAGTCAGATTCAGTCTGGCGTGGCTGATGTCCATCGACTCGGCACGCGTGAGCTGGATGAAATCGTCCACCAGACCCAGCGTTCGATGTGCGAGGCTGGCGATACGGGTCAGGGCCTCTTGCGGTACGCCTTGCCCGGGCTGGCTCTGGTTGAGCGCCACGAGTGCGAGGATCGAATTCTGCGGCGCTCGCATGTCGTGGGATATGAAGCGCAAGGTTTCTTCACGCTGGCGCTCGGCCTGCCGGATGGCGCTGATATCGCTCAGCGTGACCACCAGACCCGCATGGGCGCCCCGCGCCGTACGGAAGGGGGCGCACCTGATCAACAGGTCCTGCCCCGCGCGGTCTCGCACTTCGACGTTGACCCGTTCCTGCGCCGTGGGAGCGCCCGTGGGCTCAGCCCGGGTGCGCAAGGCCGCGCTGATCAGTTGGCGCGTGGGAGCGTCTTCGAACGCCTTTTCCAGAACGGGCGCGAGTGCGCTTCCGGTACGCGGGGGCCGAATGCTCAGGTTCAGGAAATACATGACGGCCGGGCGATTGCGGAACTGCAGGCGACCCGTGTGATCGACGACCAGTGTGGCGTCTGGCATGCCATCCAGGCCGTCTATAAGAAAGCGCCGAAGGTTTCGCACCCTGCTCAGCGCCTGATCGAGCTCGGCGACATGCTGGTCCAGCGAGCGGCTGATACGCAGGTCTTGCGGAATGGCTTCGTGCATTACCGGGGGATACTCGCGGCGCAGGCGTGCCATTTCCTTGGTCATGTAGCGCAACGCGGCTTCCTGGCTGCGCCAGCTCCACACCGGGTAGCAGATGGCGAGTCCGAGCAGCGCGGCGGAGGGGGGTATCCACAGATCTCCCCATGTCAGCGTCACCGTCGCGCCTATCAATACCACCAGGAACAATAGCGAGGCGTACAGCAAAGTCTGCCGGGGAGACAACCGCGGCAGAGCCAGGCACAGCAACAGTACCGGCGCCGCGCTGATCAGCGCATTCAGCCACCACGGCGTGGCGCACACCACCCGGTCGTCCCGTACCGACTGAAGCATGCTGCTCATGATCTCGACGCCCGAGATTCCGCTGGTGCTGTGGGAGACCGGGGCCGGGAAAACGTCGCCCATGCCGGTGGCCCAGGCGCCCACCATGACGTACTTGTCACGGAAGTAATCGGCCGGCAGGTCGCCGCGCAGCACCGATACGTAGGAAATCATGTGGAAGCTGCCCGGCGGACCCGCATAAGGAATCAGGGTGGAGCCCGCCGGCAGGTGGCTCGTGAAGTTGCGCACCGCCTCATCCTGGCCTCCCACCTGCAGCATGGCCAGGGCAAAGTGCAGCCACTGGACGCCGTGTATTTCATGCTCCCAGGTAACTTGCCGAACTACGCCGTCGACGTCGGGCGCGATATTGATATAACCCAGGCCGGCGGCCGCGTCCGCCAAAGGAGCCACCGGCTGTTCCACCCGCGTGGGGTGCTGGACATTGTCGAGCACGACGGGCAGCACGACGCGCCCCTGCCGGCGGATGGCGTCCGCGAATATTCGGTCGCTGTCGGGCTGCTGGAGCTCGGGCTCGGCAAATACGATATCGAGCCCTACTGCACGCGCGCCTTGCAGACGATCCAGCAAGGCTGCGTGTACGGCACGTGGCCACGGCCAGCGTCCCACAGCGGCCACGCTTTCGTCGTCGATCACGATGATCACGACATCGTCGGCGCGCGGCTGCTTGACCAGCGAAATGGCGCGATCGTACGCAATCTGGTCGAGCCGGCCCAGACCATTCAACGAACCCAGCAAGGCGGTCAGCACCGCCAGGGCGATGGTAAGTGCTACCCGCGAATACGGGATGCGTCTGCGACCATATATCCCGGTAGGCATCGCGAGGCCGCGGCGCGGCTCAATAGTCGGACAGGGTGACCACGCCGCCGTGTTGCAGCGTTACAGGCAGGCCAGAGGCCGTGGTAAGCACATTGGCTCCCTCAAAACTCAAGCTGGCGTCACGCCCTTCCAGGCCCGCCGCATCCACGGCGCGTACCACGACAAAGTACGTCCCGGCGCCCGGCGCCGAGAAACGGATGTCCGGACCAGGGAACCGCTGTGACGATGTCAACTCCATGCCGAGCGCATCGCGCGCCACGTGCACCTGGTAGGCCACCGCCCCGGGCACGGGCGTGACTGACGCGGTCCATTGGCCGCCACCGGCCCGTTGCGCCTCGCCCAACCGGGGAGCGGGCAGCAATGGATGTATGCCTATGAGCGCGCCGTCGGCCGCGACCGCTGCGCCCTGCCCGGTGGCCACGGCCACGGCTTTGCCCGGGTGCTGCTCGGGGGCATGGGCTTGCAGCCGCACGCTGCCCTCAACCACTTCGCTGCGGGCGCCCTCGCTGTTGGCACGCACGCGAAAGCGGGTTCCACGGACCCCCGTCACGGCTACCGGTGTTCGCACCTCGAACCGTCCGACGCCCTGGCCGGACGGCGCGACATGCGAATCCACCACACCGCTTTCCACGCGCAGGATGGAATCCGTGAGCGCCGTGCCCTGGAACTGGCGCAAGCGCTGCAGCTCGGTGGTGCCTTGCTGGGGCAACGTGATCTTCGTGCCATCGGCCAACTCAAGCGTCACGAACCCATTGGCCGCCGTGGTGATGGTGGAACCCTCGGGAACCGGCATGCCCACGCGAACCGGCGCGCCATCGATATCGGCCCGGCCGCTGACGTGCACGACTTGCGTGTGCGCGGGTTCCACGGGAATCATCGAAAAAGGGATGTGCAGCTCGTAGCCGATCATCAAGCGATAGGGGTCGGCAATCGAATTCACACGCTGCAACGCGCTCCAGTTGGACTCGCTGCGTGTATACGTGTCGGCGAGCTCGATCAAAGTGTCGCCGGGGCGGATCTTATAAATGAAGTCGTCGCCCAGTGCTCCGATCGGCTGCGCCGAGGCGAATCCGGCAGTGGCCATGCAAAGAAAAACGAAAACGCGCGCCGATCGCAATGTCATGAAAAAACCTCCTATTGCCTGGGCTCATTGGCCAGGCGTTTGTGTCGCATCTGCGCTCTCGTTCAACACTTCCAGCCGGTATCCCAACGCGTACGAGGCAGCGAGCCGTACGCCGTTCTCGGGCCGCAACTGCAGCTTCTGGCGTATGTTCGACAGGTGCGTGTCCAGCGTGCGCGAGGTGGCGGGAATCTCGCGGTTCCATACACTTTCGGCCAGGACGTTGCGTGACAGCAGGCGGCCTACATTGCGAAAAAACAGTTGGGCCAGCTCGAATTCTTTCGGTGCCAGGGTCACTTCTGTTCCGTTCAGCGCGATGACGCGCTTCGCCGGGTCGATGTGGTACGAAGCCACCTTGAAGGGGGCATGTTCAGGCACGACCGCCTGGGTGCGGCGCAACAATGCGGTGATGCGCGCAAGCAACTCGGCAGGGCGTAGCGGCTTTACCACATAATCGTCGGCGCCGGCGGCCAGCCCCTGCACCAGATCCGCTTCCTGGTTGCGGCTGGTCAGGAAAATGATGGGCATCTGAAAGCCCAGGGTGGCGCGCAGTTGCCGCAGTACTTCATCACCTGTCATATCGGGTACTTGCCAGTCCAGAATAATGAGATCGAAATCCCTGTTACGAGCGGCGGCAAGTAAATCGCGGCTACGCTGGAAGCTTCGGCATGCGTAACCGGCAGAGTCCAGCAGCTGCTGGATAAGGCGTGCCTGATCAAGGTCGTCTTCCAGCGAGGCGATGCTTACGGGCTTGTTCACTGAATGGAGCATGTTCGGCCCTTTCCGTTCAAGCGCGCGGGACGCGCGACGCGATACCGCATAGCGATGATAACGCGTCGTTGCGTATCCTTGAATCTTGCAACAATGTGAACGTCAAATATTGTGAAGTTGACAAAGATTAACTACGGTTTGGCGCAGAAACTCTCCACACTGTCTCAGAAATGTCGCACTGCGAAGCACCCGGCAGGCCGCGTGTTTCAAAGAGAAGACGACCTTCAGGGACATTGTTATGAAGCAAATCAAGGTACTGATCATGGTGCCCGATGCAACAATGCGTGCACAAACCGCAGAGACTTTGTTGCAGGCGGGCATCGCTGCAGAAGCGTGCGGCACCCCGCTCGAGCTGTTCAAACAGCTGGATGCGGCACAATTCGATGCAACCGTATTGGATATCGACGAACTTGGCGAAATCGGTTACGCCCTGCTTTCCCGGTTGCGCGCCTCGCCTTCACTGGGGATCGTTGTAATCGGGTCAACAAGCGGTGTGGAAGGGCGGTTACGCTGTCTGCAAAGCGGAGCCGATATCTGCCTGCCCCATCCCGCAGACCCTCGTGAGCTGGCTTGTGTCCTGTTGGCATTGGCGCGCCGGCTGCCGGGCCGCATGCCCGAAAGGCCGAGCGCGGCAGACAGTTCCGAGTCCGCGGCAGGTCGCTGGGAATTGCGGGACCAGAACTGGACCTTGTTGTCACCCGCCGGTGTGGCGATTTCGCTGTCCGCGAACGAACGGCTGGTGGTCCAGGCGCTGCTCGATGTCGCCGGGCGCGCGGTCAGCCGCGCCGAACTCAACCAGAGGCTCGAATCCGACAGCAGTATCGGTCGTAGCGGGGGCGCCCGCAGTATCGATGTCATCGTCAGCCGCCTGCGGCGCAAAGCCGAGCTGGCCGGGGCCACGTTGCCCATTCGTACCGTGTACGGCAGCGGCTATCTTTTCGCCAACCAATAAGATTCAGTACCCGGGCGCTGCCCCGGTGCGCCAACCGCAATGGCAACGGCAGCGGGCGACTCCAGCCGCATGCCACGTGCAGCTGTCCGTGCGATATCCGGCCAGCGCGGCCGCGGCGGGCCAAGGCCAGGCCATGGCCGGGCGCTGGCAGCCTCCCCCAGTTCGACGGTCCGGATCGGGGCGCAGGCATCTGCCCCTTATTTTGACTCGGCTTCCCGTCTGTCTGCTTACTGGCACCATCCCGGCCGGCACTCGGCCGACACCAGTGCGGCAGACCAGTCCGTGCGCATTGCGCCCGCCACGGCAACCGCGGACCGCACCCTGCGGCAGGCCAGCAATCCGGCTTTGACACACCCTATGATCTGGGTTATGCTGACGGGCTTACTGCTTTATTCGCGCATAAAGTAGCCTTGCCTATTCCAAGGTGGCAAGCCCGGTTTTGGGTTTGTTCCAGCGGGGTTTGCTCCATCGGTTCAGGCCACGGCTGCCGCTTTATGCGTGTTAACTGCAAGACCCGCTCTTTTACGTACGGAACGTTTGAGGCGGTTTTGCGTGAACTGCCTCTCGCGGGTGGTGCCAGCCTCGCCAGGGCGGCCAGCCGCGACAAGAGTACACAAAGTACTTACCAGTGGTACGTAAAAGGGATTTAAAAGGTCATGCCTACCATTAGCCAGCTCGTGCGCAAGCCGCGCGAAGTCAGCATCATCAAAAGCAAGAGCCCTGCGCTCGAAAACTGCCCGCAGCGTCGCGGCGTGTGCACCCGCGTGTACACCACCACCCCCAAGAAGCCTAACTCCGCCCTGCGTAAGGTTGCGAAGGTGCGCCTCACCAACGGCTACGAAGTCATTTCGTATATCGGCGGCGAAGGCCACAACCTGCAAGAGCACTCGGTGGTCCTGGTTCGCGGCGGCCGTGTGAAAGACTTGCCGGGTGTGCGTTACCACATCGTGCGCGGGTCGCTCGACCTGCAGGGCGTCAAGGATCGCAAGCAGGCTCGCTCGAAGTACGGCGCCAAGCGCCCGAAGAAGGCCTGATCGGCGTTTCACCCGTTTTTTGCAGTACCCCGGCCGCGCGCAAGCGTCGCCACAGTGCAACCGCGCCAGCCCCTTGTCGGGACGGTGCGCGGCACGTAAGGGGCCGTCCCGATGGACGGCCATGGCCGTGAAGATCACGGTTCAACTGAACTGACACAAGGAAGCAACATGCCCCGTCGTCGCGAAGTACCCAAGCGCGAGATTCTGCCCGATCCCAAGTTCGGCAGCGTCGAACTCGCCAAGTTCATGAACGTCGTCATGCTGGACGGCAAGAAGGCCGTCGCCGAGCGCATCGTCTATGGCGCGCTCGAGCAGGTTCAGGCCAAGACCGGCAAAGAGCCGATCGAAGTCTTCAGCCTGGCGATCAACAACATCAAGCCGATCGTCGAAGTGAAAAGCCGCCGCGTGGGCGGTGCCAACTACCAAGTGCCGGTTGAAGTGCGCCCTGTGCGCCGCCTGGCCTTGGCCATGCGTTGGCTGCGCGAAGCCGCGAAGAAGCGCGGTGAAAAGTCGATGGATCTGCGCTTGGCTGGCGAACTGATCGACGCCTCTGAAGGTCGTGGCGCCGCGATGAAGAAACGCGAAGACACGCACAAGATGGCCGAGGCCAACAAGGCCTTCAGCCATTTCCGCTGGTAATTTAAGGTTAAGGACACCCCTACCATGGCCCGCAAAACCCCGATCGAGCGCTATCGCAACATTGGCATCTCTGCGCATATCGATGCAGGGAAAACCACCACGACCGAACGCATTCTTTTCTACACCGGCGTCAACCACAAGCTGGGCGAAGTTCATGATGGCGCAGCCACCATGGACTGGATGGAACAAGAGCAAGAGCGTGGCATCACTATTACGTCGGCGGCTACGACGGCGTTTTGGCGTGGCATGGCCGGCAACTACCCCGAGCACCGCATCAACATCATCGACACCCCGGGACACGTGGACTTCACCATCGAAGTCGAACGTTCCATGCGCGTGCTCGACGGTGCGTGCATGGTGTACTGCGCCGTGGGCGGCGTGCAGCCGCAGTCTGAAACCGTATGGCGCCAGGCCAACAAGTACGGCGTGCCTCGCCTGGCGTTCGTCAACAAGATGGACCGCACCGGTGCCAACTTCTTCAAGGTCTACGACCAGTTGAAGACGCGTCTGCGCGCCAACCCGGTTCCCATCGTGATCCCGATCGGCGCCGAAGACACCTTCAAGGGCGTCATCGACCTGGTCAAGATGAAAGCCATCGTCTGGGACGAGGCCAGCCAAGGCACGAAGTTCGACTACGTCGACATTCCGGCCGAACTGGAAACCGTTGCCCAGGAATGGCGTGAGAAGCTGGTCGAAGCCGCCGCCGAGTCGACCGAGGAACTGATGAACAAGTACCTCGAAACCGGCGCGCTCGATGAAGCCGAGATCAACGCGGCCATTCGCCAGCGCACCATCGCCGGCGAGATCCAGCCCATGCTGTGCGGCACCGCCTTCAAGAACAAGGGCGTGCAGCGCATGCTCGACGCGGTCATCGACTACCTGCCCTCGCCGATCGACATTCCGCCGGTGGGTGGCCAGGACGACGACGGCAATGAAGTGTCGCGCAAGGCCGACGACGGCGAAAAATTGTCGGCGCTGGCGTTCAAGCTGATGAGCGACCCGTTCGTGGGCCAGCTGACCTTCGTGCGCGTGTATTCGGGTGTGCTGAAGTCTGGCGATACCGTCTTCAACCCCATCAAGGGCAAGAAAGAACGCGTCGGCCGTCTGCTGCAAATGCACGCGAACAACCGCGAAGAAATCAAGGAAGTTCTGGCGGGCGACATCGCCGCTGTGGTGGGCCTGAAAGACGTCACCACCGGCGAAACGCTGTGCGACATCGATTCGCACATCCTGCTCGAGCGCATGGAGTTCCCCGAGCCCGTGATTTCGCAGGCCGTCGAACCCAAGTCGAAGGCCGACCAGGAAAAAATGGGTCTGGCTCTGGCGCGCCTGGCCCAGGAAGATCCTTCGTTCCGCGTGCGCAGCGATGAAGAATCCGGCCAGACCATCATTTCCGGTATGGGCGAGCTGCACCTGGAAATTCTGGTCGACCGCATGAAGCGTGAATTCGGCGTGGATGCCAACGTCGGCAAGCCGCAGGTGGCTTACCGCGAAACCATCCGCAAGACTTGCGAAGAAGTCGAAGGCAAGTTCGTCAAGCAATCGGGCGGTCGCGGCCAGTACGGTCACGTGGTGCTGAAGCTCGAGCCGCTGCCCCCGGGCGGTGGTTACGAGTTCGTCGACGCCATCAAGGGCGGCGTGGTGCCTCGCGAGTACATCCCGGCTGTCGATAAGGGCATCCAGGAAACCCTGCCGTCGGGCATCCTGGCCGGCTACCCCGTGGTAGACGTCAAGGTCACGCTGTTCTTCGGTTCGTACCACGACGTCGACTCGAACGAAAACGCGTTCAAGATGGCCGGCTCGATGGCCTTCAAGGACGGCATGCGCAAGGCCAGCCCCGTGCTGCTCGAGCCCATGATGGCCGTAGAAGTCGAGACGCCGGAAGACTACGCTGGCACCGTGATGGGCGACCTGTCCTCGCGGCGCGGCATGGTGCAGGGCATGGACGACATGGTTGGTGGCGGCAAGACCATCCGGGCCGAGGTTCCCCTGGCCGAGATGTTCGGATACGCCACGAACCTGCGTTCGCTGACGCAAGGGCGCGCCACCTACACGATGGAATTCAAGCATTACTCCGAGGCCCCCAAGAACGTCGCTGACGAAGTCATCGCCGCTCGGGCCAAGTAAATAACCGTCGCCATGCTTCCGCGATCCGGGGGCGTGGCAAATTATCCAAGTTTCCTTGAAAGTCAAAGGACAGAGATCATGGCAAAAGGCAAGTTTGAACGTACCAAGCCGCACGTGAACGTGGGTACGATTGGTCACGTTGACCACGGCAAAACGACGTTGACGGCGGCGATCACGACCGTGTTGTCGACGAAGTTCGGCGGGGAAGCCCGCGGCTACGACCAGATCGACGCGGCGCCGGAAGAGAAAGCGCGCGGCATCACGATCAACACGTCGCACGTGGAATACGAGACGGAAAGCCGTCACTACGCGCACGTTGACTGCCCGGGCCACGCTGACTATGTGAAGAACATGATCACGGGCGCGGCGCAGATGGACGGCGCGATCCTGGTGTGCTCGGCCGCTGACGGCCCGATGCCGCAGACGCGTGAGCACATTCTGCTGAGCCGCCAGGTTGGCGTGCCGTACATCATCGTGTTCCTGAACAAGGCCGACATGGTTGATGACGCCGAGCTGCTCGAGCTGGTGGAAATGGAAGTTCGCGAACTGCTGTCGAAGTACGACTTCCCGGGCGACGACACGCCGATCATCAAGGGTTCTGCCAAGCTGGCGCTCGAGGGCGACAAGGGCGAGCTGGGCGAGCAGGCGATCCTGAAGCTGGCCGAAGCGCTGGACACGTACATCCCGACGCCGGAGCGCGCGGTTGACGGTGCGTTCCTGATGCCGGTTGAAGACGTGTTCTCGATCTCGGGTCGTGGCACGGTGGTCACGGGCCGCGTCGAGCGCGGCATTGTGAAGGTTGGCGAAGAAATCGAAATCGTGGGCATCAAGCCGACGGTCAAGACGACGTGCACGGGCGTGGAAATGTTCCGCAAGCTGCTGGACCAGGGCCAGGCGGGCGACAACGTTGGGGTGCTGCTGCGCGGTACCAAGCGTGAAGACGTCGAGCGTGGCCAGGTGCTGGCCAAGCCGGGTTCGATCACGCCGCACACGGACTTCACGGCCGAGGTGTACATTCTGTCCAAGGAAGAAGGTGGCCGTCATACGCCGTTCTTCAACGGTTATCGTCCGCAGTTCTACTTCCGTACGACGGACGTGACGGGCTCGATCGAGCTGCCGAAGGACAAGGAAATGGTGCTGCCTGGCGACAACGTCTCGATGACGGTCAAGCTGCTGGCACCGATCGCCATGGAAGAAGGTCTGCGCTTCGCCATCCGTGAAGGCGGTCGTACCGTCGGCGCCGGCGTCGTCGCCAAGATCCTCGCCTAAGGCGACCACCCCATAGCGAAGGCGGCGAGTCCTCTTCTACCGCCTTCGCCTTTCGTTCTTTAGGAAACACCATGAAAAACCAGAAGATCCGTATCCGCTTGAAAGCCTTCGACTACAAGCTGATCGATCAGTCCGCTGCCGAGATCGTCGACACCGCCAAGCGCACCGGCGCCGTGGTCCGCGGCCCCGTGCCGCTGCCTACCCGCATCCGCCGCTACGACGTACTGCGTTCGCCGCACGTGAACAAGTCGTCGCGTGATCAGTTCGAAATCCGCACGCACCAGCGTCTGATGGACATCGTGGATCCCACCGACAAGACCGTGGACGCACTCATGCGCCTGGACCTGCCGGCCGGCGTCGACGTCGAGATCGCGCTGCAGTAATCGGTTCGGGCTTACTAGCCCGTAGCAATGGCCGCATCCTTCGGGACGCGGCCATTTTGTTATGCGCTTCCCGAGTTAAGTGCTTGTGTTGACTCTGCGGAGCATGCTAATATGCAAAGCTTGCCATTTTGTGGCGAGAGCAACCCTGGCCGAATGTTCTGCAACAGCAGGGCGGGCGGTTCTGGTTACTTAGTCCTGTAGGGTGAAAGCCTTTACCTTTTGCCTGATTAGCCCCGACCAATCGTAGTCGGGAATGGAGAAAACAATGTCGAATTCGACGTCCACGCCCGCCGCTCATCGGCTGGGTCTGGTGGGTCGCAAGGTCGGCATGACCCGCATTTTTACCGAGGAAGGTGAATCCATCCCGGTAACCGTGCTGGACGTGTCGAACAACCGCGTGACCCAGATCAAGTCGCAAGAAACCGACGGCTATGCCGCGGTCCAAGTGGCTTATGGCACTCGTCGTGCCTCGCGTGTGGCTCAGCCGCAAACCGGCCACTATGCGAAAGCCGGCACCGAAGCCGGTAGCATCCTGAAAGAATTCCGCCTGGATCCGGCCCGTCTGGCCGAATTCACCCCTGGCGCCGTCATCGCCGTGGAATCTGTCTTCGAAGCCGGCCAACAGGTCGACGTCACGGGCACCACCATCGGTAAGGGTTTCGCCGGCACGATCAAGCGTCACCACTTCGGTTCGCAGCGCGCTTCGCACGGTAACTCGCGTTCGCACCGCGTGCCGGGCTCGATCGGTCAGGCGCAAGACCCGGGCCGCATCTTCCCCGGCAAGCGCATGGCTGGCCATCTGGGCGATGTGACCCGTACCGTTCAAAACCTCGACGTCGTGCGTGTAGACGCCGAACGCGGCCTGCTGCTGGTCAAGGGCGCCGTGCCCGGCCACGCTGGCGGCGATGTCGTCGTGCGTCCGGCCATCAAGGCGCCGGCCAAGAAGGGGGCGTAAGCAACATGGATCTCAAGCTCCTGAACGACCAAGGTGGGGCCGCGACTTTCAACGCGCCCGACACCATTTTCGGTCGCGATTTCAACGAAGCGCTGGTGCACCAGATCGTGGTGGCCTATCAGGCCAACGCGCGCAGTGGCAACCGTGCTCAGAAAGACCGCGCCGAAGTCAAGCACTCCACCAAGAAGCCCTGGCGCCAGAAGGGTACCGGCCGCGCGCGCGCTGGTATGACCTCGTCGCCGCTGTGGCGTGGGGGTGGTCGCACGTTCCCCAACTCGCCTGAAGAAAACTTCAGCCAGAAGGTCAACAAGAAGATGTATCGCGCGGGTATCCGTTCGATCCTCTCGCAGTTGGCCCGCGAAGACCGCATCGCCGTCGTCGAGACGTTCGGCCTCGAATCGCCCAAGACCAAGCTGGCCGTGGCCAAGCTGAAGAGCCTGGGCCTGGATTCGGTGCTGATCATCACCGACACCGTCGATGAGAACATCTATCTCGCCACGCGCAACCTGCCGCACGTCGCCGTGGTCGAGCCCCGTTATGCCGATCCGTTGTCGCTGATCCACTACAAAAAAGTGCTGATCACCAAGCCGGCCATCGCTCAACTCGAGGAGATGCTGGGATGAATGCCGAACGCTTGATGCAAGTCATTCTGGCTCCCGTGGTGACCGAAAAGGCCACCTTCGTAGCCGAAAAACATCAGCAAATCGCTTTCCGTGTCGTGGCTGACGCCACCAAGCCGGAGATCAAGGCTGCCGTCGAACTGCTGTTCAAGGTGCAGGTCGAGTCCGTGCAGGTCCTCAACCGTAAGGGCAAAGTCAAGCGCTTTGGCCGCTTCGTGGGTCGCCGCCGCAATGAGCGCAAGGCCTATGTCGCGCTCAAGGAAGGCCAGGAAATCGACTTTGCGGAGGTGAAGTAAATGGCCCTCGTCAAAGTAAAACCGACCTCGGCGGGCCGCCGTGGCATGGTGAAGGTGGTAAGCCCGAACCTGCACAAAGGCGCGCCGCACGCTGCCCTGCTGGAAAAGAAGACCCGTGGTTCTGGCCGTAACAACAACGGTCACATCACCATCCGCCACCGTGGCGGCGGTCACAAGCAGCACTATCGTATTGTCGACTTCCGTCGCAACAAGGACGGCATTCCGGCCAAGGTTGAACGCCTTGAGTACGACCCCAACCGTACGGCGCACATTGCTCTGCTGTGCTACGCCGACGGCGAACGTCGCTACATCATTGCGCCGCGCGGCCTGGAAGTGGGCGCCACGCTGGTCTCGGGCATCGAAGCCCCGATCCGCGCCGGCAACACGCTGCCGATCCGCAACATCCCGGTGGGTACCACGATCCACTGCATCGAAATGATCCCCGGCAAGGGCGCCCAGATGGCGCGTTCGGCCGGTGCTTCGGCGGTGCTGCTGGCTCGTGAAGGCACCTACGCTCAAGTGCGTCTGCGTTCGGGCGAAGTCCGTCGCGTGCATATCGAGTGCCGTGCCACCATCGGTGAAGTCGGTAATGAAGAACACAGCCTGCGCCAGATCGGCAAGGCCGGTGCAATGCGTTGGCGCGGTGTGCGTCCGACGGTTCGTGGCGTGGCCATGAACCCGGTCGATCACCCGCACGGCGGCGGCGAAGGCCGCACCGGTGAAGCACGCGAGCCGGTCAGCCCGTGGGGCACGCCCTCGAAGGGTTTCAAGACCCGTCGCAACAAGCGGACGAACAACATGATCGTCCAACGGCGCAAGCGCAAGTAAGAGGCGAACACTATGTCACGTTCGATCAAGAAAGGCCCGTTTGTCGACGCCCATCTCATCAAGAAGGTGGACTCGGCCGTCGCGGGTAAAGACAAGAAGCCGATCAAGACCTGGTCGCGCCGTTCCACGATCCTGCCCGAGTTCATCGGCCTGACGATCGCGGTGCACAACGGCCGCCAGCACGTTCCCGTGTACATCAACGAGAACATGGTCGGTCACAAGCTTGGCGAGTTCGCCTTGACCCGTACGTTCAAGGGTCACGCTGCGGACAAGAAGGCGAAGAGGTAATCGATGGAAACTACTGCCGTTATCCGTGGGGTTCACATCTCGGCGCAGAAGACCCGTCTGGTCGCGGACCTGATCCGTGGCAAGTCGGTTGCTCAAGCGCTGAACATCCTCACCTTTTCCCCGAAGAAGGCCGCCGGCATCCTGAAGAAGGCTGTCGAGTCCGCCATCGCCAACGCGGAACACAACGATGGCGCCGACATCGACGAACTGAAGGTCACCACGATCTACGTCGACAAGGCCCAATCGATGAAGCGTTTCTCGGCTCGCGCCAAGGGCCGCGGTAACCGCATCGAGAAGCAGACCTGCCATATCACGGTCAAGGTCGGAGCCTAAGGAGTCACGATGGGTCAGAAAATTCACCCCACTGGGTTCCGTCTCGCGGTCACCCGTAATTGGTCCTCGCGCTGGTTCGCTGATGACAAAGCTTTCGGCAGCATGCTCGCCGAAGACATCCGCGTGCGCGAGTATCTGAAGAAGAAGCTCAAGAGCGCCTCGGTAGGCCGCGTCATCATCGAGCGTCCCGCCAAGAACGCCCGCATCACCGTCTACTCGGCTCGTCCGGGCGTGGTGATCGGCAAGCGCGGCGAAGATATCGAAAACCTGAAGGCCGATCTGCAGCGCCTGATGGGCGTGCCCGTGCACGTCAACATCGAGGAAATCCGCAAGCCGGAAACCGACGCTCAGCTGATCGCCGATTCGATCTCGCAGCAGCTCGAAAAGCGCATCATGTTCCGCCGCGCCATGAAACGCGCCATGCAGAACGCGATGCGTCTGGGCGCCCAGGGCATCAAGATCATGAGCTCGGGCCGTTTGAACGGAATCGAAATTGCACGTACCGAGTGGTATCGCGAAGGTCGCGTTCCGCTTCACACGCTGAAGGCCAATATCGACTACGGCACGTCTGAAGCCCACACCACGTATGGTGTGATCGGCATCAAGGTGTGGGTCTATAAGGGCGACATGCTGGCCAATGGCGAATTGCCGCCTGAAGCCGCTACCCCGCGTGAAGAAGAACGCCGTCCGCGTCGCGCACCGCGTGGCGACCGCCCCGATGGCGGCCGTCCCGGTCGTCCGGGTGGTCGTGGCCGTGGTCCCCGCAAGGCGGACGCAGCTCCGGCGCCTGAAGGAGAATAACCATGCTGCAACCCTCTCGCAGAAAATATCGCAAAGAGCAAAAGGGCCGCAACACCGGTCTGGCTTCGCGCGGTACGAACGTGTCGTTTGGCGAGTTTGGCCTGAAGGCCACCGGCCGCGGCCGTCTGACCGCCCGTCAGATCGAAGCTGCTCGTCGTGCCATCAACCGTCACATCAAGCGTGGCGGCCGTATCTGGATCCGTATTTTCCCGGATAAGCCGATCTCGCAAAAGCCTGCCGAAGTCCGGATGGGTAACGGTAAAGGCAACCCCGAATATTGGGTTGCTGAAATCCAGCCCGGCAAGGTGCTCTACGAAATGGAAGGCGTCAGCGAAGAGCTCGCGCGCGAGGCGTTCCGCCTGGCCGCTGCGAAGCTGCCGATCTCGACCACGTTCGTCGCGCGTCATATCGGTGCTTAAGGAGACCACAATGAAAGCCAGCGAACTCCGTTCGAAAGACGCCGCCGAACTCGGCAAAGAGCTCGAGAGCCTGCTGAAGGCGCAATTCGGTCTGCGCATGCAGAAGGCCACGCAGCAGCTTGCCAACACCAGCCAGCTGCGTAACGTGCGTCGCGATATCGCGCGCGTGCGTACCTTGCTGACCGAGCAGGCAGGGAAATAATCATGAGCGTAACTGAAACCACTCAAACCAAGCGCCAGCGTACGCTGGTTGGCAAGGTCGTCAGCAACAAGATGGACAAGACCGTCGTCGTTCTGGTTGAACGCCGCGTCAAGCATCCCATCTATGGCAAGATCGTCATGCGTTCCGCGAAGTACAAAGCGCACGACGAGTCGAACCAGTACAACGAAGGCGACACTGTCGAAATCGCGGAAGGCCGCCCCATTTCTCGTTCCAAGTCCTGGAGCGTGGTGCGCCTGATCGAAGCGGTTCGCATCATCTAATGATGCTGGCAGGGCGGTACGCCGCCCTGACGTGAAAACGGCAAGGATTATTCCTTGCCGTTTTTTTTTTGCCCTTGCGCCAGAGGCCGGGCACTGAAGAGGCACCGACTTCTGCGCACAGATGGTGCCCCGCGGGCGGTGATCACCGGGGCAGGCAGCGCCGCCGCGGCACCGGTCTGCAGTGCCGGGGCGGCGGCGTCATACTCGAGAGAGACCGCCGGCCCGGATCAAGCGCTAGACATGCGTGATGAACTTGGTGACCAGGTAACCGTCGAAGGTTTCCAGCCCGCCTTCGCTGCCGATGCCGCTGTCTTTGATGCCGCCAAAGGGCGTTTCGGCAAGCGCACTGCCGAAGTGGTTGATGTTGACCATGCCGGCTTCGAGACCGTTGCTCACTTTGGTGGCCGTCTGCAGCGAGTTGGTGAACACGTAGGACGACAGACCGAATGGCAGGCTGTTGGCGCGGCGCAGCACTTCGTCGGTGTCTTTGAACCGCACCACCGGCGCCACCGGACCGAACGGTTCTTCGGTCATCAGCATCGAATCGTCGGGTATGTCGGTGACCACGGTGGGTGCGAAGAAGAAGCCCTTGCGGTCGAGCGGCTCGCCGCCCAAGGCAATCTTGCCGCCCTGCTTCTTTGCGTCTTCAACGAATTTCGTCATGGCCGGCACGCGGCGTTCGTGCGCGAGCGGGCCCATCTGCGTGCCTTCTTCGAGGCCGTCGCCGACTTTGATGCCCTTCAGTACCTCGGTGAAGCGGGCCAGGAACTGCTCGTAGGCCTTTTCCTGAACATAGAAACGGGTGGGCGACACGCACACCTGCCCGGCGTTGCGAACCTTGAACCTGGCCAGCAGTTCGGCGGCGCGCCCGACGTCGGCGTCGTCGAACACCAGAACGGGCGAATGACCGCCGAGTTCCATGGTGACACGCTTCATGTGCGCTCCTGCAAGCGCCGCCAACTGTTTGCCCACGGGCACCGAACCCGTGAACGACACCTTGCGCACGATCGGCGAGCGGATCAGGTAGTCGGAAATCTTGGCCGGCTCGCCCCAGACCACGTTCAGGCAGCCCTTGGGCAGCCCCGCTTCGTGAAACATGCGGGCGATTGCCATGACGGCGCTGGGCGAATCTTCAGGGCCCTTGAGAATGACGGTGCATCCGGCGCCCAGGGCCGCGGCAATCTTGCGGATGGCCTGGTTGTAGGGGAAGTTCCAGGGCGTGAACGCGGCGCAGACACCGATGGGCTCGCGCACCACGAACTGGCGGACCTCGGGGCTGCGCGGGGGGATCACGCGTCCATAAATGCGGCGGCATTCTTCGGCGTGCCAGTCGGCGTGTTCGGCGCAGGCCGTGATCTCGCCCACGGCTTCGGCCAAGGGCTTGCCCTGGTCGAGCGTCATGTTGCGGCCGATCTCCTTGGCGCGTTCGCGCGACAGGGAAGCCACTTTGCGCAGGATGGCCGAACGCTCCATGGGGGAGCTGTGCTTCCATGACTCGAAAGCCCGTTGCGCCGCGGCAAGGGCACGGTCGAGGTCGGCCTCGGTGGCGTGAGGCAACTGGCCCAATACCTCGAGCGAGGCCGGATTGATGACATCCTGCGTGCGGCGGCCTTCGCCCGCCAGGAATTCGCCGTCGATATACAGCGCCAATTGTTCGTACATGCCAGTGTTCCTTGCGTAAAAGATGGGAATAGCTGCGAGTGCGCCCCCCAGTCTAAACCAGCTGGGGCGCCGCTGCTTGAGCCACTGCGATCAGTTCGAGGGGAGCCAATCGTGGCCGCGGTCGGGGCGTGGTGCCCCCCATGCGCGCGGGTAAAGGTGACGCATGGGCGTCGAGGGGGAGACCTGAACGAGCATAGGGCAGTTCGCGGGCGCGTTCTACCTCTTTAGCACTATCCCATCTAGCGAATAGGCAGACGCCGACGCGCTCCCTCCACGCAGATCACAGCTCTGCCTTCTGCGCAACAACACGAGAATCCAAGCGAGAATCCCACGCGGTACTGGATCAGGAAGGGTCGCCTGTCCGGCCTGCGGCGCGGCCTGTCTGCCTGCGTGGCGGCAGCGTGGCTTTGCGGGCAATGCGGTGCGGCTGGCCCGCCGAGGCCGAAGGCATACACCCGGAGGTACAGCGGACAGCGGCAGCTCGATTCGAAGACGCCGATACGCTGCTGAATCTGACCCGCGAAGGAGCTCTGCTCTATGAGGCGGACGCGGTCAAGCTGAGCGGATACCAGTACTGCAGCCAGGCGGTGGCAATGGCCGAACAGGGGGAGTTCCTCCTGAGCGTGCGTGCGCACCGAGGCCGTGGTCATGGCCCGCACGCTCACCGGTATCTGATCCTGCGTCGCGTTCCAACAAAGTACTTGCGTGCGTGAGCCAAGCGGGTTAGAATTGACAGCTTTCCCGAATTGCCGTTGCTGGCCGGGTGCTATTGCGCTTCTGCATAGCCAGGGTGGCGGGGTTCGGGAAGAAAAGCATCCGCAGGATTTCAACCCAGGGTCGCTGTATTGCCTTTGAAGATTGTCTTCGAAGCGGGCGGCGGACCTGACGGGACCAAAACTGGCGGGAAGAGCGGCGTTTCCAGGGTGGAAACTCGTAATTCCGGTTAAGTTGGAACAGGAAAAATCATGATCCAAATGCAGACCACGCTGGACGTGGCCGACAACACCGGTGCGCGCGCTGTCATGTGCATCAAGGTGCTCGGTGGCTCCAAGCGCCGTTATGCCGGTATCGGCGACATCATCAAGGTGAGCGTCAAAGATGCGGCCCCTCGTGGCCGTGTCAAGAAAGGCGAAATCTACAACGCCGTGGTGGTTCGCACCGCCAAGGGCGTGCGCCGCAAAGACGGTTCGCTGATCCGCTTCGGTGGCAACGCCGCCGTATTGCTCAACGCCAAGCTGGAGCCCATCGGCACCCGCATCTTCGGACCCGTTACGCGTGAACTGCGTACCGAGAAGTTCATGAAGATTGTGTCGCTGGCCCCCGAAGTGCTGTAAGGAGCCCTCGATGAACAACATCCGTAAAGGCGACGAAGTCATCGTCCTGACCGGCCGTGACAAGAAGCGGCGCGGTACCGTGCTGGCTCGCGTCGACGCTGACCACGTCCTGGTCGAAGGCGTCAACGTCGTCAAGAAGCACGTGAAGGCCAATCCCATGGCCAACAATCCTGGCGGCATCGTCGAAAAGACCATGCCGATCCATATTTCCAATGTGGCGCTGTTCAATCCGGCCACGGGCAAGGGCGATCGCGTCGGCGTTCAAGTGGTCGATGGTCGCAAGGTCCGTGTGTTCCGTTCCAATGGTGCCGTTGTCGGCGCCAAGGCGTAAGGGGCGACACACATGTCTCGTTTGCAAGATTTCTACAAGAGCAAGGTTGCTCCCGACCTGCAGGCCAAGTTCGGCTACAAGAGCCTGATGGAAGTGCCGCGCATCACCAAGGTCACCCTGAACATGGGTGTCTCGGAAGCCGTCGCCGACAAGAAGGTCATCGAGCACGCCGTGTCCGATCTGTCCAAGATCTCCGGCCAGAAGCCCGTCGTGACCAAGACCCGCAAGGCTATCGCCGGCTTCAAGATCCGCGAAAACTACCCGATCGGTTGCATGGTCACGCTGCGTGGTCAGCGCATGTACGAATTCCTGGATCGCCTGGTGGCGGTGGCTCTGCCCCGCGTGCGCGACTTCCGCGGTATTTCGGGTCGTGCGTTCGACGGTCGTGGCAACTACAACATCGGTGTGAAAGAGCAGATCATTTTCCCCGAGATCGAGTACGACAAGATCGACGCGCTGCGTGGGCTGAACATCAGCATCACCACTACCGCCAAGACCGACGACGAAGCCAAGGCGCTGTTGACCGCCTTCAGCTTCCCGTTCCGTAACTAAGAGGCTGATGACGTGGCTAAACTTTCCCTCATCAATCGCGACATCAAGCGCGCCAAGCTGGCCGACAAGTTCGCCGCCAAGCGCGCCGAACTGAAGGCGATCATCGACGATCAGTCGAAGTCCGACGAAGACCGTTACCAAGCTCGGCTGAAGCTGCAACAACTGCCGCGCAATGCCAACCCGACGCGCCAGCGTAATCGCTGCGCCGTTACCGGCCGTCCGCGCGGTGTCTTCCGCAAGTTTGGGCTGACCCGCCACAAACTGCGTGAAATGGCGATGAAGGGTGAAATCCCCGGCATCACCAAGGCCAGCTGGTAGGAGAATAAAACATGAGCATGAGCGATCCCATCGCCGATATGCTGACTCGCATTCGCAATGCGCAGCAAGTTGACAAAGTTACGGTGAGCATGCCCTCCTCGAAGCTGAAGGCGGCCATTGCCGCTGTGCTGCGAGACGAAGGCTACATCGACAGCTTCGAAGTCAAGGGCACCCAGGCCAAGCCTGAGCTGGAACTCACCCTGAAGTACTACGCCGGCCGTCCGGTCATCGAGCGCATCGAACGCGTCTCGCGCCCCGGGCTGCGTATCTACAAGGGCCGCAGCAGCATTCCTCAGGTCATGAACGGCCTGGGCGTGGCTATCGTTTCGACCTCGCGCGGCGTCATGACCGACCGCAAGGCCCGTGCCAACGGCGTCGGCGGCGAAGTGCTGTGCTACGTGGCCTAAGGAGAAACTCGCATGTCACGTATCGCTAAGTATCCGGTCGAGCTGCCCAAGGGTGTTGAAGCCAACATCCAACAGGATCAGATCACCGTCAAGGGCCCGCTGGGCACGCTGACCCAGGCGCTGACCGGTGATGTCACCGTTGCGCTGGACGACGGCAAGCTGACGTTCGTTGCCGCCAACGACTCGCGCCACGCTGGCGCCATGTCGGGCACCGTGCGCGCTCTGGTGGCCAACATGGTCACCGGCGTGAGCAAGGGCTTCGAGCGCAAGCTGAACCTGGTTGGCGTGGGTTTCCGCGCCCAGGTCCAGGGTGATGCCGTCAAGCTGCAGCTGGGCTTCTCGCACGACATCCTGCACAAGCTGCCCGAAGGCGTGAAGGCCGAATGCCCCACCCAGACGGAAATCGTCATCAAGGGCTCCAACAAGCAAGTCGTCGGTCAGGTGGCCGCTGAAATCCGCGCCTATCGCGAACCCGAACCCTACAAGGGCAAGGGTGTGCGTTATGCGGACGAGCGCGTGATCATCAAAGAAACCAAGAAGAAATAACGGCGCACGCAAGGACGAATCATGGACAAAAAAGTTTCCCGTTTGCGTCGTGCGGTTCCGACCCGCCGGAAGATCAACGAGCTGCGCGTACATCGCCTCTCGGTCTTCCGCTCGAACCTGCACATCTACGCCAACATCATTTCGCCGGAAGGCGATCGCGTGCTGGTCAGCGCATCCACGCTGGAACCCGAGGTGCGTGCGCAACTGGCCGGCCAATCCGGTCAGGGCGGCAACACTGCCGCCGCCACGCTGGTGGGCAAGCGCGTTGCCGAAAAGGCCAAGGCCGCCGGTATCGAACTGGTTGCCTTCGATCGCTCGGGCTTTCGTTACCATGGCCGCGTCAAGGCGCTGGCCGATGCCGCGCGTGAAGCCGGCCTGAAGTTCTAAGCGAGGATCTGTCAAATGGCTAAAGTACAAGGCAAAGGCGCCGCGGAAAAAGAGAACGACGACGGCCTGCGCGAAAAAATGATCGCGGTCAACCGCGTCAGCAAGGTCGTGAAGGGTGGTCGCACCATGAGCTTCGCCGCGCTGTCCGTGGTTGGCGATGGCGATGGTCGCATCGGCATGGGCAAGGGCAAGGCTCGCGAAGTGCCGGTGTCCGTCCAAAAGGCAATGGAACAGGCCCGTCGCGGCATGTTCAAGGTTGCCCTGAAGAACGGCACGCTGCATCACTCCGTGGTCGGCAAGCATGGCGCTTCCACCGTGCTGATCTCGCCTGCGGCCGAAGGTACCGGCGTGATCGCCGGCGGCCCGATGCGCGCCATCTTCGAAGTGATGGGTGTGCGTAACGTGGTTGCCAAGAGTCTCGGCTCGAGCAATCCCTACAACATGGTCCGTGCCACGCTGAACGGCCTGCGCGCTTCCCTGACTCCGTCGGAAGTCGCTGCCAAGCGCGGCAAGACTGTCGAAGAGATCCTGGGGTAAATCATGGCTCAGAAGCAGATCAAAGTTACCCTCGTGCGCTCGGTGATCGGTACCAAGCAGTCCCATCGCGACACCGTGCGCGGCCTGGGCCTGCGCCGCGTCAACAGCACCAGCATCCTGGTCGATACGCCCGAGGTCCGTGGGATGATCCGCAAGGTGGATTATCTGGTGTCCGTCTCGGAAGCCTAAGGAATTACGATGTCGGAAATTCAACTCAATACCCTGAAGCCCGCTGAAGGCGCCAAGCACGCCAAGCGTCGCGTCGGCCGTGGCATCGGCTCGGGCCTGGGCAAGACCGCCGGCCGCGGCCACAAGGGCCAGAAGTCGCGTTCGGGCGGCTTCCACAAGGTTGGCTTCGAAGGCGGCCAGATGCCGCTGCAGCGTCGCCTGCCCAAGCGTGGTTTCACGCCCCTGGGTCGGCACCTGTACGCCGAGGTTCGCCTGTCGGACCTGCAATCCCTGCCCGTCGACGAGATCGATGTGCAAGTGCTGAAGGCTGCCGGTGTCGTGGGCCAGGCGGTACGCTACGCCAAGGTCATCAAGTCGGGTGAACTCTCGCGCAAAGTGACGCTCAAGGGCATCACGGCGACGGCCGGCGCTCGCGCCGCCATCGAAGGCGCGGGCGGCTCGCTTGCTTGATTGCGAGGTAACACGTGGCTAATGCACAGGCACTAGGCAAGACCGGATCGCGATACGGCGACTTGAAGCGCCGGCTCGTATTCCTGGTGCTTGCCCTGATGGTTTACCGTCTGGGTACGCACATCCCGGTTCCGGGCATCAATCCGGACGCGCTGGCGGACCTGTTCCGCCAGAACGAAGGCGGGATCCTGGGCCTGTTCAACATGTTCTCGGGCGGCGCCTTGTCGCGCTTTTCGATCTTCGCCCTGGGGATCATGCCGTACATCTCTGCATCGATCATCATGCAGCTGATGTCCGTCGTGGTGCCCTCGCTGGAAGCCCTCAAGAAAGAGGGCGAGGCCGGCCGCCGCAAGATCACCCAATACACTCGCTACGGCACGGTCGTGCTGGCGCTGGTGCAGGCGGTGGGCATTTCGGTGGCATTGGAATCCCAGCCGGGCCTGGTCGTCGATCCGGGCATGTTGTTCCGCTTCACGACGGTCGTGACGCTTCTTACCGGCACCATGTTCGTCATGTGGCTGGGCGAGCAGATCACTGAGCGTGGCTTGGGCAACGGCATTTCGATCCTGATTTTCGCGGGCATCGTCGCCGGGTTGCCCTCGGCACTGGCCGGACTGCTGGATCTGGTGCGTACCAACGCGATGGCGGTGCCTTCGGCCCTGTTCATCGTGGCGCTGGTGGTGCTGGTGACTGCGTTCGTGGTGTTCGTGGAACGCGGCCAGCGCAAGATCACGGTCAACTATGCCAAGCGCCAGGTAGGCAACAAGGTGTACGGTGGCCAGAGCTCGCACCTGCCGCTGAAGCTGAACATGGCCGGGGTGATTCCGCCGATCTTCGCATCGTCGATCATTCTGTTCCCGGCCACGATCACGAGCTGGTTTTCGACGGGCGACAGTATGCTGTGGCTGCGTGACCTGGCTGCGGCCCTCGAACCGCGCCAGCCGCTCTACATCACGTTGTATGCCGCTGCTATCATTTTCTTCTGCTTTTTCTACACGGCCCTGGTGTTCAACAGCCGCGAGACTGCAGACAACCTGAAGAAGAGCGGCGCTTTCGTACCGGGTATTCGTCCGGGTGAGCAGACGGCGCGCTACATCGACAAGATCCTGATGCGCCTGACGCTGGTGGGTGCGCTGTACATCACGTTGGTGTGTCTGCTGCCCGAATTCCTGGTGATGCGCTGGAACGTACCGTTTTATTTTGGTGGCACGTCCTTGTTGATTATCGTGGTGGTGACGATGGACTTCATGGCGCAGGTACAGGCCTACATGATGTCGCACCAGTACGATTCGCTGCTGAAGAAGGCGAACTTCAAGGGATCCTCAGGTTTGCCGATGCGATAGCAAAAAGAGAATGTCTAAGGACGACGTCATCCAGATGCAAGGCGAGGTTCTCGAGAACCTCCCCAACGCGACTTTTCGCGTCAAGCTCGAAAACGGCCACGTGGTGCTAGGCCATATTTCCGGCAAGATGCGTATGCATTACATCCGGATCTTGCCGGGCGACAAGGTCACTGTGGAGCTCACGCCCTATGACCTGACGCGAGCAAGAATTGTGTTCCGCTCGAAGTAAACGGACCGGATTACGGAAAATTAGGAGTCAACCATGAAAGTAATGGCATCGGTTAAGCGGATCTGCCGCAACTGCAAAGTTATCAAACGTCACGGCGTGGTGCGTGTCATCTGCACCGACCCGCGTCACAAGCAGCGTCAAGGCTAACCCCGGTTAGCGACACGCAACGGATATATTCAAGGAACAGTCATGGCCCGTATTGCTGGCATTAACATTCCGCCGCAACAGCACGCCGAGATCGGCCTGACCGCCATTTTTGGCATCGGTCGTACGCGCGCTCGCAAGATCTGCGAAGCAGCAAATGTACCCCTTTCCAAAAAGGTCAAGGACCTGACCGACGCTGAATTGGAACGCATCCGCGAACACGTGGGCGTGTTCACGGTCGAAGGTGACCTGCGCCGCGAAGTGCAACTGTCGATCAAGCGCTTGATCGACCTGGGCACCTATCGTGGCATGCGTCACAAGCGCGGTTTGCCCGTGCGCGGCCAGCGCACTCGCACCAACGCCCGCACCCGCAAGGGACCGCGTCGTGCTGCTGCGTCCCTGAAGAAATAATCGAGGAACAGGATTATGGCGAAAGCTTCCACCAGCGGCGCTTCGCGCGTGCGCAAAAAGGTCAAGAAGAACGTCTCGGACGGCATTGCGCACGTTCACGCGTCGTTCAACAACACCATCATCACCATCACCGACCGTCAGGGCAATGCCCTGTCGTGGGCGACGTCGGGTGGCGCAGGCTTCAAGGGCTCGCGCAAATCCACGCCGTTCGCCGCGCAGGTGGCCGCCGAAACCGCCGGCCGTGTCGCGCTGGAATACGGTATCAAGACGCTCGAAGTGCGCATCAAGGGCCCCGGCCCCGGCCGCGAATCGTCCGTGCGTGCTCTGAACGCCCTGGGCATCAAGATCTCGAGCATCGCCGATATCACGCCCGTGCCGCATAACGGCTGCCGTCCGCCGAAGCGTCGTCGTATCTAAAGGGAATCCACATGGCTCGTTATACTGGACCCAAATGCAAGCTCTCGCGCCGCGAGGGTACTGACCTGTTCCTGAAGAGCGCCCGTCGCTCGCTGGATTCCAAGTGCAAGCTGGATTCCAAGCCCGGCCAGCATGGCCGCACTTCGGGTGCCCGCACCTCCGACTATGGCCTGCAGCTGCGCGAAAAGCAAAAGCTCAAGCGCATGTACGGCGTGCTGGAAAAGCAATTCCGCAAGTACTTCGCTGAAGCCGAGCGCCGCCGTGGCAACACGGGCGAAACGCTGATCCAGCTGTTGGAATCGCGCCTGGACAACGTGGTGTATCGCATGGGCTTTGGCTCGACGCGCGCCGAAGCTCGCCAGCTGGTGAGCCACCGCGCCATCGAAGTCAACGGCCACACCGCCGACATCGCCTCGATGATGATCAAGGCCGGCGACGTGATCACCGTGCGCGAAAAGGCCAAGAAGCAGGGCCGTATCCGCGAAGCGCTCGATCTGGCCTCCAGCATCGGCCTTCCGCAGTGGGTGGAAGTCGACGCCAACAAGATGGCCGGTACCTTCAAGGCCATGCCCGACCGCGCTGACGTCGCTCGCGACATCAACGAATCGATGGTCGTCGAACTGTACTCGCGTTAATCGGTGCAGGCACGGCCCCGGTGGCCGTGCACCATTCGCCGCCTATCTGATGCAGGCTCTGCAACAGCCCGCTTCCGCCAGTCTCGCGGAGCGGGCTTTGCGGTCAGTAGCAAGCGGCTGTTCGCCGTTCTGTTTTTCTCGTTTCCATCAGCCTTATCGGTGTAACGAGCCGAGGGTATTGAAAAGGAATACTGTACATGTCCACTCAAGGTTTTCTGAAGCCGCGTTCCATTGAAGTCGAACCGGTCGGCACCCACCACGCCAAGATCGTGATGGAGCCGTTCGAACGCGGCTACGGCCATACGCTGGGCAACGCCCTGCGCCGCATTCTGCTGTCGTCCATGACGGGCTATGCGCCCACCGAAGTCCAGATGACTGGCGTGGTGCACGAATATTCGACCATTCCCGGCGTGCGCGAAGATGTCGTCGACATCCTGCTGAACCTGAAGGGCGTGGTCTTCAAGCTGCACAACCGCGACGAAGTGACCCTGGTGCTGCGCAAGAATGGCGCCGGTACCGTCGTGGCGAGCGATATCGAACTGCCGCACGACGTCGAGATCATCAACCCCGACCACGTCATCTGCAACCTGACCGACGCCGGCAAGGTGGAAATGCAGATCAAGGTCGAGAAGGGCCGCGGCTATGTGCCGGGTAACGTGCGTGCGCTGTCGGAAGACCGCACCCATACCATCGGCCGCATCGTGCTGGACGCTTCGTTCAGCCCCGTGCGTCGCGTCAGCTATGCCGTCGAGAGCGCTCGCGTCGAGCAGCGCACCGACCTGGACAAGCTGGTGCTGGACATCGAAACCAACGGCGTGATCTCGCCCGAAGAAGCGGTTCGCCAGTCGGCGCGCATTCTGATGGACCAGATCTCGGTGTTTGCCGCGCTGGAAGGCGCTGGCGATTCGTACGAAGCGCCGGTGCGTGGCACCCCGCAGATCGATCCGGTGCTGCTGCGTCCGGTCGACGATCTGGAACTCACCGTCCGTTCGGCCAACTGCCTGAAGGCCGAGAACATCTACTACATCGGCGACCTGATCCAGCGTACCGAGAACGAATTGCTCAAGACCCCGAACCTGGGTCGCAAGTCGCTCAACGAGATCAAGGAAGTCCTGGCTGCACGCGGCCTGACGTTGGGCATGAAGCTGGAAAACTGGCCTCCTCTGGGTCTGGAAAGACCCTAAGGAGGATGATTAGGGCAAGCCCGAATCATCGGGAGGCAGGCGTAGCCTGGCTCTGAGGCCAGTTTAGGTGAAGGCTCACTTCGCGTAGCGAAGTTAAGGCCCGGAAGGGCCGGCCGAAACCAAAACACTCTGAATTCAGATCGTCACAGCCACTCTTTTCCACTGGACCGCGGCTTGGCAACAGGCCGATAGAAGATCCGGATAACCTGGCGGTGCTTGCACCGTCTTTAGATTCATAAGGAACTTATCATGCGTCACGGTAATGGTTTGCGTAAGCTCAACCGCACCAGCAGCCACCGTCTCGCCATGTTTCGCAACATGGCCGTTTCGTTGATCACTCACGAAGCGATCAAGACCACGCTGCCCAAGGCGAAAGAACTGCGCCGCGTCGTTGAACCCCTGATTACCCTGGGCAAAGAACCCACTCTGGCGAACAAGCGTCTGGCATTTGCCCGTCTGCGCGATCGCGCTGCCGTGGTCAAGCTGTTTGCCGAGATCGGCCCGCGCTACGCGGCCCGTAACGGCGGCTACACCCGCGTGCTGAAGATGGGATTCCGTCAAGGCGACAACGCTCCCATGGCCTACATGGAACTCGTTGACCGTCCTGAAGTCGAGGAAACCGAGGCCGACAACGCTGCCGAATAAATCCGGCCGTTGAATAAGCGCAAGGGCGGGCCTTCGGGTCCGCCCTTGTTTTTTGTGCCCAGCCGTGCGGTCCGGACTCGCAAGCGCGATCGATGCGGCGCGGCGCCGGCGCTACGGATTCTATGCTTGGCACAGCGCGCGCCGCAATTGCGCCGCGGTTTCCTCCAACTGCTCGGCCGGGCACTGCGGCGGCATGATGAAATCCAGGTCTTGCTGGGCGATGTACTGCGTGGATGTGACGTCGTGCTTCTGGTGCATCGGTATGAGGTGCGCGTGGGCATGCGCGACATGGATGCCGGTGAACACGAAGCCGACGCGCTCGACCTTGTAGTGTTGCTTCATGGCGCGCGCCAGCCGCTGTCCCAATTCCAGGATACGGCCGGCCAGGGGCGCGGGCAGGTCCTCGAAGTAAGAGTAGTGTTGCCTGGGTATGATCAGCACATGGCCCGGCCTTACCGGTTGGATATCCAGGAAGGCCAGGATCTCGTCGTCCTGGTGCACGACGTGGGCAGGAATCTGTTGCCGGGCAATACGGCAGAACAGGCAGTCGTCCGACATGGCGGCTCGCCTCCGGGCAATGTAGGCGCGATGCGCAGTGCCGATAAAATACCTTATCGCGGGTATTGCCGGCCATTTACAGGAGCTCTCATGTCGCGCGACGACGATATCGTGCTGGTAATCAGCAACGCGCCAGATCTGTTGCTGGCCAAGCGCATCGCCCATGTGCTGGTCGAAGACGGGCTGGCGGCCTGCGTGAACCTTGGCGCTCCGATTTTGTCCATCTATCGCTGGGAAGGCGAAATCGAAGGGGCGGAAGAGATCCCCATGTGGATCAAGACCACGGTGGGCCGGCAGCAGGCGCTTATCGACGCCATCGCCAGGCTGCATCCCTACGACGTGCCCGAGATCATTGTCGTGCCGGTCTTGGGCGGTAACGCGCCGTACCTGAACTGGGTACGCGAGCAGGCCAATGGCCAGTCTTCGCATTGAGGCTCGACCGGGCTGACGTCCGTGCAAGGTGGTGCTGGCTATGCCGGCCGCAAACATAAAGAGAATCTGATGCATCCGTTTTTGGTTCGTGCGCGCCGTACATGGCGAGGTGGCGTGCTTGGCCTGCTGGCCATGCTGGCGATGTGGGCCATGCTGGCCAGCCGCCCGGCATCCGCCCTGGACGAGACCGACTTCCTGCCGCCCGAACAGGCCTTCGTCTTCAGCGCCGCCATGACCGCGCCGGACAGGCTCGAGTTGCGTTATCGCATTGCGTCCGGCTATTACATGTACCGCGAACGCTTTGCCGTCGCGGCGACCCCGCCGGATGCGGCTGTGCTGGGCGTCGCGGTCTTTCCGCAAGGCGAGGTGAAGTACGACCCGACCTTTGAGAAAGATATGGAGGTCTATCACCGGCAAGTGGCGATCGCCGTGCCGGTCAGCGGGCAACAGCCTTTCGTCCTGACCGTCACCAGCCAGGGTTGCGCCGATGCGGGCCTGTGCTATCCGCCGGCCGACCACAACGTCCGGCTGACACCTGTGCCGGGTGGCTACGCCGTAGCAGGCGTGGCACCCGCCGAGGCCGGTATGGGCGCATTGACGGCCGCTGCCTCCCCTGTAGGGGCCAGTGGCGCCGAGCCTGGCAAGGGCCTGGGCGCGCTGCTGCTGGCGGGTGACCTGGGCCTGGCCGATGCCATGGGCAATCTGGGTTGGTTGCAAACCGCGGGCGTGTTCCTGGTGCTGGGACTGCTGCTGGCGTTCACTCCCTGCGTATTGCCCATGATTCCCATCCTGTCGTCCATCCTGGTCGGCGGGCAAGGGCAGGCCCATCCAGGGCGTTGGCGTGGCCTGGGCCTAGCGGCCGCCTATGTGTTGGGCATGTCGGTGGTGTACACGCTGCTGGGCGTGGCGGCCGGCCTGAGCGGCGCCGGGCTCGCGGCGTGGTTACAGACGCCATGGGTATTGGCCGCATTCGCGGGTGTGCTGGCGGTGCTGGCCCTGGCCACCTTCGGTGCGTTTGATTTCCAGATGCCGGGATCGGTACAGGGCTGGCTGTCGGCCCGCGCCGCGCGAATTCCGGGGGGCCGCGCGACCGGCGCCCTGGCAATGGGCGCCGTATCGGCATTGATACTCGGTCCCTGCGTGGCCGCACCGCTGGCGGGCGCCCTGCTCTACATATCGCAGACGGGCGACGTCGTGCTGGGTGGGGCTGCCTTGTTCGCCATGGCCTGGGGCATGGGAGTGCCCCTGCTGGTGGTGGGCGCATCGTCGGGTGCGCTGCTGCCCAGGGCCGGGGCCTGGATGGACGGCGTCAAGCGCCTGTTCGGCATGCTGTTGCTGGCCACTGCATGGTGGATGCTGATTCCGCTTCTGCCGACCTGGTTGCAGATGGTGGGCTGGGCCTTTCTGGCGATTGTCGCGGCAGTCATGCTGCGCGCGTTCGATGCGCTGCCGCCAGCGGCCGGCGCGCCACGCATGTTCGCCAAGGGGCTGGGGCTGTTGCTGGCACTGGCCGGAGTGGCTTGGCTGGCGGGTGCGGCCAGTGGCGGCCGCGATGTGCTGCAGCCGCTTTCGCACCTGGCGCAGCGCGCGGGTGGCGCGGCGGGGGAGGCGAATGCGGGGCCTGTCGAGTTCGTACGGGTCCGCAGCAATGCCGAACTGGACGCGCTGCTGGCACAAAGTACCAAGCCGGTGATGCTCGACTTTTATGCCGACTGGTGTGTGTCGTGCCGCGAGATGGAGCGTTTTACGTTTTCGGATCCGACCGTGGCCAGCCGCATGGCGCAACTGTTGCTGGTGCAGGCCGACGTCACTCAGAACAACGCCGACGACCGCGCATTGTTGAAGCGTTTCCGCCTGTTCGGCCCGCCCGGCATATTGTTCTTCGAGCCGGGCGGCGCGCCCATCGCCGACGCGCGGGTCATAGGCTTCCAGGATGCGCCGCGGTTTGCGGCAGTCCTTGAGCGCGTGTTGGCGCGCTAGCGTCTTGCTGGCGCTGCCCAGAGCCTATTGCTGTTTGAGCAGCTTGGCCGCGTCGACTGCGAAGTACGTCAGGATGCCGTCGGCGCCGGCACGTTTGAAGGCCAGCAGGGCTTCCATCATGACCTTGTCGTGGTCGAGCCAGCCGTTGGCGGCTGCCGCCTTGATCATGGCGAATTCGCCGCTGACCTGATAGGCGAAGGTCGGAACTCGGAAGGTGTCCTTCACACGGCGCAACACGTCGAGATACGGCATGCCGGGCTTGACCATCACCATGTCGGCGCCTTCCTGAAGGTCGGCCGCAACTTCACGCAGGGCTTCGTCGAGGTTGCCCGGATCCATCTGGTAGGCCATTTTGTTCGACTTGCCCAGATTGGAGGCCGAGCCGACGGCGTCGCGGAACGGCCCGTAGAACGCGCTGGCGTACTTGGCCGAATAGGCCATGATGCGGGTGTGGATGTGCTGATCGGCTTCGAGCGCCTGCCGTATGGCGCCGATGCGGCCGTCCATCATGTCGCTTGGCGCCACGATGTCTACGCCGGCCGCTGCCTGCACCAGGGCCTGGCGGATCAGGATCTGCACCGTGGGCTCGTTCTGGACGTAGCCTTCGTCGTCGATGACGCCGTCTTGCCCATGGCTGGTATAGGGGTCGAGCGCAACGTCGGTCAGCAGGCCCAGCTGCGGAAAGCGTTGCTTCAGCGACGCCACCACGCGCGGGATCAGGCCATCGGGGTTGGCGGCCTCGGCGCCGTCGGGTGTCTTGAGCGCAGGGTCGATGACCGGAAATAGCGCCATGACGGGAATGCCCAGCGCCACGCACTCTTCGGCGGCCTGCAGAAGCGTGTCGGGCGAATAGCGCACCACGCCCGGCAGCGAGGGCACCGGCTGCCGCAGTCCGGTGCCTTCGGCCACGAACACCGGATAGATCAGGTCGTTGACCGTCAGCGCGCTTTCGCGCACGAGGCGGCGGGTGAAGTCGTCGCGGCGCAGGCGGCGCGGCCGCGAAATGGGAAATGCGGGAGCAATAATGTGCGGTTTCATGGCACTACCTTGGGAGAGATCCAGTTCTCGATGTATTGGGCGGCCTCTGGCAGGCCGATTCGTTCGGTGGCCGAAAACGGCACGGTATGCAGCGCGCCGATATCGGCGAGGTCTTTGCGGACGGCGAACACGGTGCGCTGGCGCTGGCCGAAGGGCAGCTTGTCGGCCTTGGTCAGCAGGGCCAGCACCGGCCGGCCGGTGGGCGCGATGAAGTCGGCCAGGCGCCGGTCGAGTTCGGTGACGCCGCGGCGGATGTCAATGATGAGCACGATGCCGGCCAGCGAGGCGCGGTCGCGCAGGTAGCCGCCGAGGATGTCGGACCACTTCTCTTTTTCTTTGTGGGCCACTGACGCGTAGCCATAACCCGGCAAGTCGACCAGGAAACCCAGCTGTTGATCGGGGTCAAGCGGGTCGGGCAGGCCGAACATGTTGATCAGCCGCGTCCGGCCGGGCGTCTTGCTGGAAAACGCCAGCCGGCGCTGGTTGCACAGCACGTTGATGGCCGACGATTTGCCCGCGTTGGAACGGCCGACGAAGCAGACTTCGGGCGCGCCAGGGGCGGGCAGCTGGTCCAGGCGGGCTGCCGAGATGGTGAAAGACGCGCGGTGTAAAAGGGACACGAGGGGGCCGATACGGTTGGATGTGAACCCTATTGTATAATCGTGCGTTTGCAACAGTGGTCCCCCTGCATTGCACCGGCTTTTTTCCGCCTGCTGAAGGCGTTGCATCGTCGGTGCTACGGGCCCAGAGCGAATGTATGTTCGGTCCGGCATGGCATGGGGCAGGCATGGGGCGCCTTGGCGCCTTGATCGAGATCCGATCGTCGAGGTTTTCAATGAAGCGTGTGCTGTCCCGGATGTTGGTAGCAAGCGGGCTGATGCTCGGTGCGTCCGTAATTTCACCCAGTTTCGCCGCCGACGGCGCAGCCGGCCCGGCCAAGCCGGACGCGGCCAAGGGTGCGCAACTGTACGACCAGGGCGATGCCTCGCGTGCCATCGTGGCCTGTGCATCCTGTCACGGCCCCGCGGGCAATAGCAGCATCCCTGCGAACCCCAACCTGGCTGCCCAGCCGCACGAGTACCTCGTGAAGCAGCTGGCCGACTTCCAGGTCAAGGAAGGCGCGGAAAAGCCCGTGCGCAATGGTCCTGGCGGCAACCCCACCCCCATGACGCCCATGGCGCAGAACCTCACGCCCGAAGACATGCGCAACGTGTCGCTGTATCTGGCGCAGCAATCGCTGACCCAGCCGGCCACCGCCGGCCACGAAGACCTGGTCGAGCTGGGCCGCAAGATCTGGCGCGGCGGGCTGCCCGAGCGCAACGTGCCGGCCTGCGCGTCGTGCCACGGCGCCAACGGCGGCGGCATTCCTGCGCAGTATCCGCGACTGGCGGGCCAGTTCCCGTCTTACATCGAAGAACAGCTGAAGCTGTTCCGCAGCGGTGACCGCGGCAACAACATCGTCATGCAGGAAATTGCCGATCGCATGTCGGACGCCGATATCAAGGCCGTCTCCGATTACGCAGCGGGCCTGCGCTAAAGCGCCTGCTCGATCCAAGCGCGGCCGGCCCGCGCAGTCATACTCGCGCCGGCCCGGAACCAGTTTCGGGTGGGCGCTGTCCATAAGGGGGGAAGCCGGTAGCGCGGCCCCCCTTTTTCCATGAACACGACTTCACCTTCCTCCCGCCCCCTGCGCAGCCTGACCAGCGACCTGTTCGAGTTGCTGGGGTCCATGCGGTTCGCCGTAAGCCTGCTGATGTTCATCTGCGTGGCCAGCGTGCTGGGCACGGTGCTGGTGCAGAACCGTTCGTCCACCACCTACATCGACCAGTTCGGCCCCTTCTGGTTCGAGGTGTTCGACAAGTTCTCCATCTGGCATGTCTACAACAGCTGGTGGTTTCTGGCCATCATGGGGTTCCTGGTGGTGTCCACCACCCTGTGCCTGATCCGCAATACGCCGAAGATGCTGCGCGACGCCCGCTCGTTTCGCGAGCACGTGCGCGCCAGCAGCCTGCGGGCCTTTCCGCACCGCGTCGAAATACGCGACGCCGTGCCGCCCGCGGCCGCGGCGGGAGACATCAGGAACCTGCTGGTGGGGCAAGGCTATGCCGTGCGCGAGCGTCACGACGGCGACGGCGTGCTGCTGGCGGCCAAGAAAGGCAGCGCCAACCGGCTGGGCTACATCTGCGCCCATGCCGCCATGGTGATCATCTGCCTGGGCGGCCTGCTGGACAGCGAGCTTGCCGTGCGCCTGCAGGTGTTGCTGGCGGGCAAGCAGCCGATTGTCGAGAACATGCTGATCTCGCAAGTGCCGGCCAGCGGCAGGCTGTCGGTGGCCAACCCGAGCTTTCGGGCCAGCGTGCTGATACCCGAGGGTGGCCAGGCCACCACGGCCGTCGTCATGGTCGGTGACGGTGCACTGGTGCAACCTCTGCCATTCACCCTGAAGCTGAAGAAATTCCTGATCGACTATTACTCCACGGGCATGCCCAGCCGGTTTGCCAGTGAGGTCGAGGTCACCGATCCCGACACGGGCGAGACGTTCGAATCCACCATCGAAGTGAACGAGCCTTTGCGCTACAAGGGCGTGACGGTCTACCAATCCAGCTTCGACGATGGCGGCAGCAGCGTCAGCCTGAGAGGCTATCCGCTGGTGGGCGCCAGCAGCGCTCCTTTCGAGGTCGACGGCACCGTGGGCAAGCCTGCCGAAATCACGGCGCGCGCAGCCGATGGCAGCCCGCGCAGCATGGCGGTCGACATCACGGCGCTGCGGCCCATCAACGTTGAAGACCTGACCAGCGGCACGCCCAGCGGCAACCCCCTGACGCTGGGCGAGCACGTCGCAGCCGTGTCGGGCAGTGCGGCCGGCAAAAAGAACGAAAACCTGCGCAACGTCGGGCCGAGCGTCGAATACCGCTTGGTCGACCAGGCGGGCCAGGCCCACGAGTTCATGAACTACATGCTGCCCGTCGAGCTCGACGGCGCGGCGGTCTTCCTGGCCGGCGTCCGCAACAATGCATCCGAGAACTACCGCTATCTGCGCATACCGGCCGACGCCGACAGCTCACTGACCGAATTCATGCACCTGCGCGCCGCGCTGGCGGATCCGGAAGTGCGCAAGCTGGCGGCACAACGCTTCGCCGAACGCAACAGCTCCGCGCAGGCCGAACAGCAGGCCTTGCAGACGGCGGCCGAACGGGCGCTGGATACGTTCTCCCAGGGCGGGCTGCAGGCCATTGCCACGTTCCTGCAGGCCAACACGGCGGCCGCGGACCTGGAACGTGCGGCCGACGTCGTCATACGCCTGATCGGGGTCTCGATGGCGGAATTGCGCGACGTGGCGCGCGAGCGGGCCGGACTGCCGCCCCTGCCCAGCGAAGGCCCCGAGGCCGAGCAGGCCGCGCAATGGTCGCGCCTGGCGGTTGCCGCGCTGTCCGACCTGCATGTGTATCCGGCCCCGGTATTCCTGGGTCTGAGCAACTTCGAGCATGTTCAGGCCAGCGTCTTCCAGGTCAGCCGCACGCCCGGCAAGAATGCGGTCTATATCGGCTGCCTGCTGCTGGTGCTGGGCGTGTTCTCGATGTTCTATATCCGCGACAGACGCGTGTGGGTGTGGATCAAGCCCGCTGCCGAGGGTGCGGGTAGCGACGTCCAGGCTGCCATGACTTCGCAGAAGCGTACACTGGACTTCAATCACGAATTCGACCGTTTCAAGCAGGCTTTATTGCGCCGGAACCGGCCCTGAGGGTTTTCATGTCAGTGAGCACTACTTCCCCTTCGTCCGACTCCTTGTGGCAGGCCCCCTTGTCCGCGACGGGTGACGGGCGCGCGCTGCGCGGCCGGCCCGATTGGTCAGACATCGTTTTCTTTCTGCTGTTGGCGGCGGGGGCGGGCTACGCCCTGACGCGCTACAGCAGCGCGATGGATTACTACGAGAAAATCATACTGTGCGGTACGGTCTTCCTGCTGACCTGGCTGGGCTGGCTGTGGCGTCCGCTGCGCCGGCTGATGATCGCCAGCGCCCTGGCCACGGGCCTGGCATTGGTGCTCTACGGAAACGATCTGGCGCAGGCCGAACAGGTGTTCTTCCTGAAGTACCTGTTTTCGTCACAGTCGGCCATTTTGTGGATGAGCGCGCTCTTCATCCTGGCCACCCTCTGCTACTGGATCGGCATCGTGAGCCCGACTTCGGCCTGGCTGGGCACGGCCCTGACCTGGGGCGCGGTGTTCTCCGGCACGACCGGCATGCTGGTGCGCTGGCGCGAAGGGCACCTGATGGGGCCCGACCTGGGGCATATCCCGGTCAGCAACCTGTACGAAGTGTTCGTGCTGTTCTCGCTGATCACTGCGCTGTTCTACCTGTACTACGAGCGCAAGTACGCCACCCGGGCCTTGGGTGGCTTCGTGCTGCTGGTGATCTCATCGGCCACCGTCTTCCTGCTGTGGTATGCCTTCACCCGTGATGCTGGCCAGATCCAGCCGCTGGTGCCGGCGTTGAAAAGCTGGTGGATGAAGCTGCACGTGCCGGCCAACTTCATCGGCTACGGCACCTTTTCGCTGGCTGCCATGGTGGGCTTTGCCTATCTGGTCAAGCAGCATGGTTCGACGACGTCGTGGTTGAAACTGGCGCCCCTGTTCATCCTGGGGGTCCTGCTGTGCGTTGAGCCCATCGTGTTTCGTACCGAAGGCGTGTCGGCCACCTGGATCATCTATTTCGGCCTGGGAGTACTGATCGTGGGCGGCATATTGCTGGCCCGCCGGCGCATTGCCCAGGCGTTGCCCCCGCTCGAGGTGCTGGACGACATCATGTACCGCGCCATTGCCATCGGCTTCGCCTTCTTTACCGTGGCCACCATTCTGGGCGCGCTGTGGGCGGCCGACGCATGGGGCGCCTACTGGCAGTGGGATCCGAAAGAAACCTGGGCGCTCATCGTGTGGCTGAATTACGCCGCGTGGCTGCACATGCGCCTGATGAAGGGCCTGCGGGGACACCTGGCCGCGTACTGGGCGCTGGTGGGCTTGCTGGTGACGGGGTTCGCCTTCCTGGGCGTCAATATGTTCCTGTCGGGGCTGCATTCCTACGGCGAACTCTAGAACCGGGTGCGTACGGCGTTGTCGCCTGAAGGATCGTTCGTTCAGGTGCTGCGGGCATTTCGGCACCGGTTCTGAATGGCGTACCGCGCCCCACTGAGGTGGGGGGCCGGCAGCCGGTTGTCGGCCGCGGCCGGGTTTGCGCGCATGTCGCGCGGCCGGCCGCAGCGGACTGTCAGGGAAGCGTCGACTCGCCGCGCAGCAGGTCGTCGAGTGTTTCGCGCTGGCGCACGATGTAGTGGTTTGCGCCGTCGACCATGACTTCAGCCGCGCGCGCGCGGGTGTTGTAGTTGCTGGCCATCACCATGGCATAGGCGCCCGCGGATTCGAGAGCGAGCACGTCGCCCGCCTGCAGGGCCAGCTTGCGCTGGCGCGCCAGCCAGTCAGCGCTTTCGCACACGGGGCCGACGATGTCGTATTCCGTCGGTTCGCCGTCGCGCGGAACCACCGCGCGCAGGCCGTGGTAGGCCTCGTACAGCGCCGGACGCAGCAGATCGTTCATGGCGGCGTCGACGATGGCGAAGTTGCGTGCCTCGGCGTGCTTCAGGTACTGCACGGTGGTGAGCAGCACGCCCGCGTTGCCCACCAGGGAACGTCCGGGTTCTAGGATGACCTGCAGATGACCGAGACCGCGTGCCTGCAGGCGTTCGAAGACCGGGTCGAGCAAGGCCTGGGGCGAAGGCGGTGTTTCATCGGTATAGCGGATGCCCAGGCCGCCGCCCAGGTCGAGATGCTGGATGTCGATGTCGATGGCGTTCAGTTGCTGGATCAGGTCAAGCAGCTTTTCCAGCGCATCGAAATAGGGGCTGATGTCGGTAAGCTGCGACCCGATGTGGCAGTCGACGCCCACCACGTCGAGCGAGGGCAGGGACTTGGCCAGCCGATAGGCGTCCAGAGCCGCTTCGATGGCGATGCCGAACTTGTTTTCTTTGAGGCCGGTGGAAATGTACGGATGGGTGTGAGCGTCGACGTCGGGGTTGACACGCAGTGACACCCGGGCGCGCTTGCCGATCGACTGAGCGACGTCGGACAGGCAGTGCAGTTCGGCCTGCGACTCGACGTTGAAGCACTTCACGCCGGCCTGCAGCGCTTCGCGCATTTCCCAGGCCTGCTTGCCCACGCCAGAAAACACCACCTTGGCCGGGTCGCCACCGGCGGCCAGCACGCGCTTGAGTTCTCCGCCCGACACGATGTCGAAGCCGGCACCCAGGCGCGCGAATTCTTTCAATACGGCCAGGTTGGAGTTGGCCTTCATGCCATAGCAGACCAGCACATTGCGCTGGCCGATGGCGTCGCTGTACGAGCGCCAGGCCTGGCCCAGCGCCGCGCGCGAGTACACATAAAGCGGCGTGCCGAGCTCGGCGGCGAGCTTGTCGAGCGCGACGCCTTCGGCGTGCAGGGTACCGTTCTGGTAATGGAAATGCGGATCGCCGGCCAGAGTAGGCTGCGAGGAATGCTGGAAGGTCATGGAATCGTATCGGGCGGGGGAATTCTGGGCGGCGCGGGAATATCTGTCTGCGGCTCGCCGGGCGGGGGCGGCGGCAGGTAAAGTGGGCCTTTGAAGCCGCAGGCGGCGACCAGGCTGGTCGTGGCAAGCGTGGCTACAATGCGTAAGGCCATGCGGCTGTGTGCCAAGTGGAACACTTGAAACTCCGTAATTCTTGCAGGTTCGATTATGACTGAAACCGAATTCCTTGCGTTGGTCGACCAGGTTCTGGACAGCATCGAGAGCCAGGCCGACGACTGGGCCGCGTCACTAGACGTCGATGTCGAAGCCAGCCGCAGCGGCAACGTGCTGACGCTGGTGTTCGAAGACGGCACGCACGTGGTCGTCAACAGCCAGACCGCCATGCAGGAAATCTGGGTGGCGGCCCGCAGTGGCGGTTTCCATTACCGCTACGACGGGCAGCACTGGAACGACACTCGCGGGGGGCCGCAACTGCCCGATGCGCTTTCGCAGATCTGCTCGGTTGCGGCCGGCGTGCCGGTCACCGTGAAGCTGTAAACAAATACCCCGCCGAGGCGGGGGAGCTGCCTAGAACGGGATTCTCTGCGACCAGGGCGTCTGCTGTTCGGGGCTCATGCTGGGTGACACGCGGATGCTGCTGTCTCCGCCGCCCACCAGATCGTTCAGAAACTCGCCCAGCTGATCGGTTTCGGCAGGGGTGGGCTCCGATAGTCCCAGCCGCGCCACGGCCTGGCCCGGAGGGAATTCCGAAAAATAGAACTCGCCGCGCTCGACGAGCAGGCCGTCAGGCCTGGGCGGCTGCTTCTGTTCCGGCACGCCCTTGAGCATGGTCGACATATAGTCCAGCCAGATCGGCATGGCCACTCCGCCGCCCGTTTCGCGGGACCCGAGCGACTTGGGCTGGTCGAAGCCCATCCATGCGGTGGCGACCAGCGTGGGCGTATAGCCCGAGAACCAGGCGTCGACCGATTCGTTCGTGGTGCCGGTCTTGCCGGCCACGTCGGAACGCTTGAGCGCCACGCGCGCGCGTGCCGCCGTGCCGCTGGTGGCCACGCCGCGCAGCATGTCGTCCATGACATAGGCGGTGCGGGGATCGATGGCGCGGGCCGCGGCATCGCCGGCAACAATGGGCTTGGACTGCATCAGCACCTTGCCGCTGCTGTCGGTGACGCGTTCGATCAGATACGGCGCAATACGGTAGCCGCCATTGGCAAATACGGCATAGGCGCCCGCCAGCTGCAGCGGCGTGACCGAGCCCGCGCCCAGCGCCAATGGCAGCACCGCCGGTTGACGCGCCTTGTCGAAGCCGAAGCGCGCCAGGTAGTCTTGCGCGTACTGCGGGCCGATGGCCTGGAGGATGCGGATCGACACCATGTTCTTGGACTTGTACAAAGCCTGGCGCATCGTCAGCATCGGCTCGTAGGTGTTGCCGTAATTCTTGGGGTTCCAGGCCTTCGAGCCGGTTTGCTCGGCGGTCAGCTGGAAGGGTTGGTCGGAGATCTGGGTGGCGGGAGTCAAGCCGCGTTCGAGCGAGGCGGCATAGACGAAGGGCTTGATATTCGAGCCCGGCTGGCGCCATGCCTGCGTCACCCGGTTGAATTTGCCGCGGTAGAAGTCGAAGCCGCCCACCATGGCGCGAATCGCGCCGTCTTGCGGCGACAGCGAGACGAATGCGGCCTGCACGGCCGGCATGTTGATGACTTCCCAGCCATTGCCGAACTTGTGGATGTACACCACCGAGCCGCGCCGCAGCCTGCGCTCGGCGGGCGCCTTGCTGCCCAGTGAGCGGGCCACCACGGCCAGCGCCTTCTTGTCGGTAATGGTGATGACCTCGCTGGCGCTGCGCGCCACCTTGACTTCGGTCGGGCTGGCCGACAGCACGACGGCGGTAAGCAGGTCGCCGCTGTCCGGATGCTTATCGAACACGCCGTCCAGGTAGTCGTCGAGTGCCTGGGCGTTGTTTTCAATGCCGGCAGGCATGTCGAGCTGTTCTTCGGGGCCGGGATAGACGGCGCGTCGCGTGTATTGCAGTACGCCCTCGCGCACGGCCTGATAGGCGGCTTCCTGGTCTTTCGACCGCACCGTGGTGTAGATATTGATGCCGCGCGAATAGAGTTCGTCCTGGTAGATGCCGTAAAGCAGCTGGCGTGCCAGTTCGGCGACATATTCCCCGTGAATGGCGTAACCGCCGGCCGGCGTGCCCTCGGCCGCCTTCATGACGATGGGCTGCGCCTTGGCCTGCTGGTATTCGGCGTCGGTGAGGTAGCCCAGGGAATGCATGCGCCCGAGCACGTAATGCTGGCGCAGTTCGGCGCGGGGCCGGTTGGCAAGGGGGTTGAAGCGCGACGGCGCCTTGGGAATGCCCGCCAGCATGGCCGCTTCGGCTGCCGTGACCTGGGACACAGGCTTGCCGAAATAGGTGCGTGACGCCGCCGCGAAGCCGTAAGCCCGATGTCCCAGATAGATCTGGTTCATGTAGAGCTCGAGGATCTGGTCTTTGGTGAGCTCGGCTTCGATCTTGAAGGTGAGCAGCAGTTCGTAGAACTTGCGCGAATACGTTTTTTCGGACGACAGATAGAAGTTGCGCGCCACCTGCATGGTGATGGTGCTGGCGCCCTGCGATTTCGACATGCTGAGCAGGTTCGCGAGGCCGGCGCGCACCACGCCCGTCCAGTCGATGCCGCCGTGCTGGTAGAAGCGGTCGTCTTCGGCGGCAAGTACCGCCGATTTCATTACGTCGGGGAATTCGTTAAAGCGCAGCACGTTGCGGCGTTCTTCGCCGAATTCGCCGATCAGGACGTGGTCGCTCGTGTACACGCGCAGCGGCACGCGTGGACGGTAATCGGTCATGGCATGCAGGTCTGGCAGATTGGGCCATGCCAGCGCCAACGCCATACCGCCCAGCAAGACGCCACACAGCGCCAGGCCACCCATCAAGATGCCCAGCTTCACGAAAAACCGCAAAAAAGGCGATCCGCTCTTGGGAGGTGGGGCTTTTTTAGAAGAATTCTGCGACTTGCTCATCGCGGCGATTTTACGGGCAACTGTCCCCCCACTTGCCCCCGGGTAGCGGGTTTCTGTAACAAATTCGTTCAGTGTGGTAAGCGGGCAACTCGCCGGCGATGGGATAATGCGGGCATGAACGAACTGGAGCATACCGATTCCGCGCCCGGCGACGCGCCCGCCGAGGGGCCCTGCGGGGCCGTCGACGGGGGGCCGCGTGCAGCGCTGCCGCACGACCTGCCCATCTTCCTGGTAGGCATGATGGGCGCGGGCAAGACCACGATTGGCCGCGGGCTGGCGCGCATGCTCGGGCGCGAGTTCATCGACCTGGACCATGAACTCGAGGCGCGCTGCGGCGTGCGGGTGCCGGTGATCTTCGAGATCGAGGGCGAAGGCGGCTTTCGCAAACGCGAGGCCGTGGCTCTGGACCACTGCACGCGCCGGCGCGGCATCGTGCTGGCCACGGGCGGCGGCGCGGTTCTGGCCCCCGAGAATCGGCAATTGCTGCGCGAACGCGGCGTCGTGGTGTATTTGCGCGCCAGTGTCGACGAACTGTTCCGGCGCACCAGCCGCGATCGCAACCGGCCGCTGCTGGCCAACGCCGATCCTCGCGGCACCCTGCGCGACCTGATGGCCTATCGCGAGCCGCTATACGAAGAGGTGGCCGACCTGGTCGTCGACACGGGCGCTACGCCGGTGTCGCACCTGGTGAAATCACTGCTGCCCCTGCTGCAAGCCTACGAGAAGAAAACCCCATGAATGTCGTCGACGTCGACACCCCCGGCGGGCGTTATCCCATCCATATCGGCCCGGGCCGGCTGGACGCCCTGGATGAATCCATTCCTGCTGATGCCACCGCCATCGCGGTGGTTACCAATCCCACCGTGGCCGCGCTGTACGGCGAGCGTGCCGAGGCCGCGCTGGCCCGCACCGGACGCCGCGTGGTGCGCATTGAACTGCCCGACGGCGAGGCCCACAAGGATTGGCAGACGCTGAACCTGATTTTCGATGCCCTGCTCACCCACCGGCTGGACCGCCGCGCCGTGCTGGTGGCATTGGGCGGCGGCGTGATCGGCGACATGACCGGTTTCGCCGCGGCGGTTTACATGCGCGGCATACGCTTCGTGCAGGTGCCCACGACCTTGCTGGCGCAGGTGGATTCTTCCGTCGGCGGCAAGACGGCGGTCAATCACCCCCTGGGCAAGAATATGGTGGGCGCTTTCTATCAGCCGGTGGCCGTCGAGATCGACACCAACGTGCTGAGCACCTTGCCGGCGCGGGAAGTGTCCGCCGGCCTGGCCGAGGTGATCAAGTACGGGCTGATCCTCGACGCCGACTTCTGGGCCTGGTGCGAAACCAACGCGGGCGCGCTGCGCGCGCTGGATCCCGCGGCGCTGGCTCACGCCATACGCCGGTCCTGCGAACTGAAGGCGCAGGTCGTGGGCAAAGACGAGCGCGAATCGGGCTTGCGCGCCATCCTGAACCTGGGCCACACCTTCGGCCATGCCATCGAGTCCGGTCTGGGCTACGGCGAATGGCTGCATGGAGAAGCCGTGGGTTGCGGCATGGTGCAGGCCGCCGAGCTGTCGGCCGAGGTGGCGGGCTTTCCGCCGTCCGACGTGGAGCGGGTGCGCGAGCTGGTGCGCGCCATCGGCTGCCCCACCGTGGCTCCCGACCTGGGCGCCGACCGCTGGCTTGAACTGATGCAGGTCGACAAGAAAACCGAAGGCGGCGAGATCCGCTTTGTGCTCATGCCTCGCATCGGCGAGGCGTTGATGCGGCCGGCGCCGCTGGATGCCGTGCACGCGGTGCTGTCGCGCACCGTACGGTGAACGCCCCGGGATGACGCCGACCATGAACGACCTGGCCTGCTACGCATCCAACCCCCGGACGACCCGCGGCCGCCGGCATGCCGAACCGGCGCCGCAGAATCGCAGCGAATTCCAGCGCGACCGCGACCGCATCATCCATTGCACGGCGTTTCGCCGGCTCGAGTACAAGACGCAGGTATTCGTCAACCATGAGGGCGACCTGTTTCGCACCCGCCTGACCCACAGCCTGGAAGTCGCGCAGATCGCCCGTACGCTGGCCCGCAGCCTGCGCCTGTCGGAAGACCTGACCGAAGCGATCTCGCTGGCGCATGACCTGGGCCACACGCCCTTCGGCCACGCGGGGCAGGACGAATTGAATGCCTGCATGCGCGAGCTGGCGCCACAGGCTGGGGGCTTCGAACACAACCTGCAGAGCCTGCGCGTGGTCGACGAGCTGGAAGAACGGTACGCGGAATTCAGCGGCCTGAACCTGTGCTTCGAAACCCGCGAGGGCATTCTGAAGCATTGCTCTGCAGCGCATGCGCGCCAGTTGGGCGAAGTGGGGGAACGTTTCCTCAACCGTACGCAGCCGTCGCTCGAGGCGCAGGTGGCCAACCTCGCCGACGAGATCGCCTACAACAACCATGATGTCGACGACGGCTTGCGTTCGGGCCTGGTGACACTGGAGCAGATGCGGGACGTAACCCTCTTTGCCCGTCATTTCGCCGAAGTGGCAGAGCGTTATCCCGGCCTCGCGCCGCGCCGCGCGGTAGCCGAGACGGTGCGCCGCATGATCAATACTCTGATCGTCGACCTGACGACGACGTCGCTGGCGCGCATTGCCGATGCGGCTCCGGCCGATCCCGACGCGGTGCGCCGCGCGCCGCCGCTGGCGGGCTTTTCCGATGGCCTGCGCCGCGAGGCCGACGAGCTGAAACGTTTTTTGTTCGACAACCTGTACCGGCACTACCGGGTGATGCGCATGACCAACAAGGCACGCCGCATCGTTCGGGAATTGTTCGAGGCTTTTCTCGCCGATCCGCGCCTGCTGCCTCCCGACTACCGTCGCGAGGCGCCCGAACAGGCGCGCGCCATTGCCGATTACATCGCCGGCATGACGGACCGCTACGCCATCCGCGAGCACAAGCGCCTGTTCGAAATGGGGTGATCCCAGGCCGCCTGATGCGGGCGGTTGGCGGCGCGAGCCGGTCAGCGGCCCGGCGGTAACCGCCGGGAAGAGCCGCCGCCGGCGTCAGCGATGTGTGCGGTAGGGTTCGTCGGCGGGCACGAATACGCCTTCTTCCCGTGCCTCGCGTATCCAGTCCTGCATGGCGGGCAGCGCCAATATGGCGTCCATGTATTCTCGCGCCGGGCCATCGGCCCTGACATCGTAGGTGGTGAAGCGCGACACGACCGGCGCATAGAACGCGTCCGCAATCGAGAATTTGCCGAACAGGAAAGGGCCGCCCTGGCCGAACTCGGCGCGCGTGTCCTGCCAGAGCGCTTGCACGCGGGCAATGTCGTCTTGCGCGGCCGAGAGGTCGAGCCCCGGCAGATGGGCCTCAATGTTCATGGGCATGAGCTGGCGCAGTTGGCCGAAGCCGCTGTGCATCTGCGCAGCCAGCGAGCGTGCGCGCGCCCGCGCGCGCGCGTCGGCGGGCCACAGGCCGGCGGCGGGATGCCGTTCGGCGGCGTATTCGCAGATGGCCAGCGAATCCCAGACGGCGAGATCGCCATCGAGCAGCACCGGCACCAGGCCGGCGGGCGTCAGCGTGGCCAGTCGCTTCGCGAATTCAGGGGTGAACAGTCCGAGCTTCTGTTCCTGGAAGTCGATGCCGGTGGTGCGCAGCGCCAGCCAGGGGCGCATCGACCAGGACGAATAGTTCTTGTTGCCGATGATGAGGGTGTACATGGCGGTAGGGGCGAACGTGGGTGTATAGGAGGTCTGGCCCCTTGTGAGAGCCACACCGCTGGGATACCACGGCACAGGCCCGGCTGGGTGAGCCGCGCCGCGCAGGCCGCGCCGCGCAGTCAGGGCCGCGCAGTCAGGGCCGCGCGGCCCTGGTGCAGTCTACCGCTAAGCGTGCCGCTGCAAAACCCGCCCCAGGTAGTGCCCGGTATGGCTTTGTGGGTTAGCCGCGACATCTTCCGGCGTGCCCATGGCCACGACGCGGCCGCCGCCGTCCCCGCCTTCAGGGCCCATGTCCACCACCCAGTCCGCCGTCTTGATGACATCGAGGTTGTGCTCGATGACCAGCACGGTATTGCCGCTGTCCACCAGCTGGTTCAGGACCTGCAGCAGCATTTCGATGTCGCGGAAATGCAGGCCGGTGGTGGGTTCGTCGAGAATGTACAGCGTGCGCCCGGTGGCGCGCCGCGAGAGCTCGAGCGAGAGCTTCACGCGCTGCGCTTCGCCGCCCGACAGGGTGGTGGCGCTCTGGCCGAGCCGGATGTACGACAGGCCTACGTCGATAAGCGTGTGCAGCTTGCGCGCGATGGCCGGCACCGATTCGAAATACTCCAGCGCCTGTTCGACGGTGAGTTCAAGCACTTCGCTGATATTCCGGCCGCGATAGCGGATCTCGAGCGTCTCGCGGTTGTAGCGCTTGCCGTGGCAGACATCGCAAGGCACGTACATGTCGGGCAGGAAGTGCATCTCGACCTTTACCACGCCGTCGCCCTGGCAGGCCTCGCACCGGCCACCCTTCACATTGAAACTGAAGCGTCCGGGATCATAGCCGCGCGTGCGGGCCTCGGGAACGCCGGCGAACAGTTCGCGGATGGGCGTGAACAGTCCGGTGTAGGTGGCCGGATTGCTGCGCGGCGTGCGGCCGATGGGGCTCTGGTCGACGCTGATGATCTTGTCGAAGTGCTCGAGTCCGCTGATTGACGCATACGGTGCGGGCTCGCTCTGGGCATGGTGCAGCTGGCGCGACACCGCAATGGCCAGCGTATCGTTGACCAACGTGGACTTGCCCGAGCCGGACACACCCGTGACGCACACCAGCCGCCCGGCGGGGATGCGCAAGTCGACGGTTTTCAGGTTGTTGCCGCTGGCGCCTTCCAGCACCAGCCAGGGCTGCTCGTCGGTGACCGGGCGGCGCTCGGGCACCGGTATGGCGCGCCGGCCGCTGAGATACTGGCCAGTCAGCGAAGCGGGGTCGTCCTGGACGGTGTCGGGCGTGCCTTGCGCCACGACCTGGCCGCCGTGTTCGCCCGCCCCGGGGCCCATGTCCACGACCCAGTCGGCGAGCCGGATCATGTCTTCGTCGTGTTCGACCACGATGACGCTGTTGCCGAGGTCGCGCAGGTGCTGCAGCGTGCCGATCAGCCGGTCGTTGTCGCGCTGGTGCAAGCCGATGGAGGGTTCGTCGAGCACGTACATGACGCCGGTAAGGCCTGAGCCGATCTGGCTGGCCAGCCGGATGCGCTGCGCCTCGCCGCCCGAGATCGTGTCGGCGCTGCGGTCCAGCGACAGGTAGTTCAGCCCCACATTGTTCAGGAAGCTCAGGCGCGCCTCGATTTCGCGGACGATGCGCTGGGCGATTTCCTGCTTGGCGCCGGTCAGGGTCAGCGCCTGGAACCACGCCAGGCAGTCGGACAGCGGCATGGCCTCGACTTCGTAGATGGCCTGGCCACGCCGTTCGCCGGCCCGGACTTCATCGCCGATCAGCACGTGGCGCGCCTCGGCGCGCAGGCGCGATCCGGCGCAGTCGGGGCAGGTCTTGATGTTGCGATACTTGCCGAGTTCTTCGCGTACGGTCGAAGAATCGGTTTCGCGCCAGCGGCGTTCAAGGTTGGGGATGACGCCCTCGAAAGCATGCCGCTTGACGGTGCTGCGGCCTTTTTCGTTCAGGTACAGGAAGGCGATTTCTTCATCGCCCGATCCGTACAGCACCTTCTGGCGCAGTTCGTCGGAAAGCTCTTCGAATGGGGTCTCGATATCGAATTCGTAGTGCGCGGCGAGGCTGGTCAGCAGCGAATGCGTGAAGGCATTGCGGCGGTCCCAGCCGCGGATGGCGCCGGACGCCAGGCTGAGTTCGGGAAACGCCACCACCCGTTTCGGGTCGAAAAAGCCGACCTGGCCGATACCGTCGCAGGTCGGGCAGGCCCCCATGGGGTTGTTGAAACTGAACAGCCTCGGTTCGAGTTCGGGCAGGCTGTGGCTGCATACCGGGCAGGCGTAGCGGCTGGAAAACACCTGCTCGCGCCCGCTGTCCATGTCGAGCGCCACGGACCGGCCGTCGGCCAGCTGCATGGCGGTTTCGAAACTCTCGGCCAGGCGCTGCTTGCTTTCGGGCCGGATGCGCAGGCGGTCGATCACGACATCGATGTCGTGCTTTTCGTTCTTCTTCAGCGGCGGCAGCTCGCTGATTTCGTGCATGTGCCCGTCCACCCGCAGGCGCACGTAGCCCTGGGCCTGCAATGACGCGCATTCGTCCTCGAAACTGCCTTTGCGCGCGCGCGCCAGCGGCGCCAGCACCGCCAGGCGCGTCTCGGCCGGCCAGCCGAGCACGGCGTCGACCATCTGGCTGACGCTCTGGGCCTGCAGGGGAAGGCCATGCTCGGGGCAATAAGGCGTGCCGACGCGGGCGTACAGCAGCCGCAGGTAATCGTGGATTTCGGTGATCGTGCCGACCGTGGAACGCGGGTTGTGCCCCGCCGCCTTCTGCTCGATCGAGATGGCGGGCGACAGGCCTTCGATGAGGTCGACATCGGGCTTGTCCATCAACTGCAGGAACTGCCGCGCATAGGCCGAAAGGCTTTCTACGTAGCGCCGCTGGCCTTCCGCGTACAGCGTGTCGAATGCCAGCGACGATTTCCCCGAGCCGGACAGGCCGGTAACCACCACGAGCTTGTGGCGAGGCAGGTCGAGCGAGACGTTCTTGAGATTGTGGGTGCGTGCACCCCGAATGCGTATCGCGTCCATCGGGCATCTATGCGTATTTAAAGGCCAACTTGGTACTATAGCGCGCCGAGTCACATCCCGTACGAGGCACCGTCCTCAAGTTCTTTGCATGCCGGCTGATACAAAACTCAAATTGACCCCGTCCGAACGGCGTGCCAGCGTCGCGCTGGCCGGCCTGTTTGCCTGCCGGATGCTGGGTCTGTTCCTGCTGTTGCCGGTGTTCGCCGTGGCTGCGCACGGCCTGCCCGGGGGCGACGATCCGGTGCGGGTCGGGCTCGCGCTGGGCATGTACGGCCTGACCCAGGCCCTCCTGCAGATTCCGTTCGGCCTGGCTTCCGATCGCTGGGGGCGCCGTCCGGTGGTGGTGGCCGGCCTGCTGCTGTTCATAGCGGGCAGTGTGGTGTGCGCGCTGGCCCAGGATGTGTTCTGGATCACCATTGGCCGCGCCATCCAGGGGGCCGGCGCGATATCGGCGGCCGTCACCGCATGGCTGGCCGACGCCACCCGCGAAGAGGTGCGCACCCGCGCCATGGCCATGGTTGGCGCGTCCATCGGGCTGTCGTTCGCGCTTTCGCTGGTGCTGGCCCCGGTGCTGGTGGGCTGGTGGGGGCTGCCCGGCCTGTTCTGGACCATCGCCTGCCTGGGCCTGGCCAGCCTGGCCGTAGCCCGCTGGGTGGTGCCTTTGGCGCCCCGTAGCGAGGCGCGCAGCATGAACGTGCGGCCCGGCCAGGTGTTGGCCCATCGCGACCTGCTGCGCCTGAACTTCGGCGTGTTTGCCCTGCACTTCACCCAGGTGGCCCTGTTCGTGGTCGTACCCACCCTGCTGGCGCAGACTGGCGGCTGGGACACGCGCGAACTCTGGAAGGTGTACCTGCCCATCATCCTGGTGTCGTTCGTCCTGATGGTGCCCGCCATTTTCGTGGCCGAACGGCACAGGGCGCATCGTGGCGCCTTGAGAGCCTCGGTGGCGGGCCTGGTGCTGGTGTGCGCGCTGCTGCCCGCGGCCAGTCATGGCTTCTACACGCTGGCCATCGCAATGACGGCGTTCTTCGTCGTGTTCAACATTCTTGAAGCGCTGCAGCCTTCACTGGTGTCGCGCGTGGCGCCGGCCCAGTACAAGGGCCTGGCGCTGGGCTTCTACAACACGGCCCAGGCCGCCGGACTGTTCTGTGGCGGCGCGCTGGGCGGGTGGCTGGCGGCGTACGCGGGCGCCATCGCGGTGTTCATGGGCGCGGCCGCCCTGGCGGCGGTTTGGCTGGCGGTTACGTGGGCACTGAAACCGCTGGCTCGCACGCCAGCTTGATACACGCTTACATACGATGGAGAAAACCATGCAAGAAAGGCGCCCGGCAATATTTCTGATCGGCGCATTCGCCGCTGCCTTCGCTGGCGCGGCAATGGCTCAAGGCGCGGGATCACAGAGCAACATGGCTCAGTTTGGCGGATCGATGCACGCAGTCGCCGAGCATTGCGGGGACTACACCTCGGCCCAGCTCAATGAGATGAAAGCACAGCAGCAGGCGGCCTTGACGGGCATGTCGGCATCGGATTTCGACGCCGCGTTCGACGCCGGCCGTGAACAAACCCGCAAGAAAATCGCCGCCGGCACGCCGGAGCAGCGTGCCCAGATGTGCGAACAGATGCGGTCGATGCCCAAGCGCTGAAGTCCGGCATCGGAAGATTCGTTCGCCAGCCGGCGCCGCGGCCGGGGGGCGGCGCCGGGCCGGCTGGCCGCGTGTCGTGCAGCCCGGGCGCCGGGCGCCACCCGGGACGTTCCGGTCACGGCAGCACTTGCCGGGCGGCGGCGGACGATTCAATCTACGCTGGAGGTGATGCCTCGCTGCCAACCCGGTAGAATTAGGTCCTATTGGGTGGTATCTCGCATGGCACCGCCAGCCAGCACGCGCCGCGTGGCCAATCCGGCGGCGCGCACCTTTTCAACCACCAGGCCGCCAGGCCGCGGGCGTTCCGCACTGGCCGGTTTGAACATTTTTATTTACCCGGTGCAAGCGTCAGCCGCCGGGCAAGAGGACACTCGCCATGGCATCCGTCAACAAAGTCATACTCGTCGGCAATCTGGGGCGCGACCCCGAAGTGCGCTACAGCCCCGACGGTGCGGCGATCTGCAATGTTTCCATCGCCACCACGTCGCAATGGAAAGACAAGGCCAGCGGCGAGCGCCGCGAAGAAACCGAATGGCACCGCGTGGTCATGTATAACCGCCTGGCCGAGATCGCCGGCGAATACCTGAAGAAGGGCCGTTCGGTGTATATCGAGGGCCGCCTGAAGACCCGCAAGTGGCAAGACAAGGACACCGGCGCCGATCGCTACAGCACCGAGATCGTGGCCGACCAGATGCAGATGCTGGGCGGCCGCGAGGGCGGCGGCGACAGCAGCTACGGCGGTGGCGGCGGCTACGACGACGCTCCTCGCCAGCAGCGCGCTCCGGCCCAACGCCCGCCCGCGCAACGCCCGGCCCCGTCCGCCGCGCCGGCAGCGGGCGGCGCCGCCAACCTGGCCGACATGGACGACGATATTCCGTTCTGATCGTTTCCTGGCCGGCTCGCCCATCGGGACCCAGCCCGTCCTGCTTTCGAGCGGGCGGGCTTTTTATAGGGCATCGGACGCCACGTCGGCGGATGACGGTGCGCCTGCCGAGCTCCAGGCGCGGATTGCCCATGGCGGGGGCGCCGGGCACAGGCCTTCCCGGCCCGCGACGCCTCTGTGGCACGGCGCACGCGACTGCCGCGAGATCAGTGTTGCGCCTGGCTTTCGCCGGGCCGTGCGGCGCGCCAGGCGATATACACCCCGCTGCCTGCGATCAACAGCGCACCCAGGCCGTCTAACAGATCGGGCGCCTCGCGCCACACCAGCCATCCCAGCAGCGATGCCCAGAGCAGCGCGCTGTAGTCGAACGGCGCCACGACCGATGCCGGCCCGATGCGGAACCCCTGAGTCAGGAAGGTCAGACCCAGGGTGCTGAACAGCGCAATGCCGGCGAAGTGTGGCAGGTGGTCGGCCTGCACCGGCGTCCAGAACGCGGGGGCGGCGACAGCGCTGCAGATGAGCTGCCCGGCCACGATGTAGAACATCATGGTGAGCATTCGTTCCCCCTTGCCGATGGCGCGGGCGGACAGCATCATGAAGGCATACAGCACGGCGGTCGCCAGCGGGTACAGCGCCCCCGGCTGGAAGCTGGACGCGCCTGGCCGCACGATGACCATGACGCCTGCAAAGCCCACGCCCACGGCCAGCCAGCGCAGGCCATCCACCTTTTCTTTCAGCACCAGCACCGACAGCGCGGTGACGAACAGCGGCGCCGCAAAGGCGATGGCGGTGTTCTCGGCCATGGGCAGCGCTTGCAGGCCCATATAGAAAAAACATGCGGAAATCACATTGAGCGCGCCGCGCAGCAGGTGCAGCTTGAGATGCTGAGTGCGCAGCGCCAGACGGCCGCCCAGCGCCAAGACCAGCGCGAGCACGAACGGAAATGCGATGGCCGCGCGCAGGAACAGCATCTGGATGGGGCTGTAGAACTCCCCCAGCCATTTGGCCAATGCGTCGCTGAAGGTCAGGAACAGTACGCCGGCCAGTACGCAAGCGATGCCGGCCAGCGGCGTGGTCCGGGGGGCGGAAGCAGTCGGGAATGTCATGCAGCTCAACAGAGAATGCCAGTCCGGCCCCGGGCCGGAGGCTGAGCGAGACTCCCATCATAGCGAAGTGGGGCAGGCCGGGCGGAACTTTGAAGCTCGTATCCGCAGGCGTGTGTCGTCAAACCCCGGGTGACGTCAAGACGAGCCACCGGGCGCCCCGCCGGGCAAGCCCGGGGCACCGGCATCAGGATCTGCCGGCGGGCGTCGCCGTCGGCCAGGCGATGGCAACGGCGATGCCCGCCACGGCGCCAGCCGCGACATACCAGGCGCCGGGCAACAGGCTGCTGGCCAGGGCCGCCACCACCAGACTTGCCAGCCAGGGCCGGGCGCGCGACCAGCCGCGCCACATGCCGCGCAGCATCACCAGGAAAACGGCCGGAAACGCCATGTCCAGGCCATACAGTTCGGGGTTGCCCAGCATGGGACCCAGGATGGCGCCCAGTGTCGTGCAGCCTATCCAGGCAACATAGAACACCATCGACGATCCCATGTAGAACGCCAGGCTGAAGGCCGGATCGATGCCCAGACGGGCACGCTGCCGCGTGTCCGCCATCGATAGCGCCCAGCCAGCATCCGTCATGAAGAACAGAGCGGGCAGCACCTTGCGCTTGGGCAGATGATGAAGATGGGGCGTGAGCGCCGCGCTCATGACCAGCATGCGGCTGTTCACCAGGAACGTCACCGCCATGATCAGCAGGAAGTGCGGCGGTGACGACCACAGGCCCAGCGCGGCGAACTCGGAACCGCCCGCGAAATTCAGGCCTGTCATGAGCGGTACCTCGACGGGCGTCAGGCCTTTTTGCGCGGCCTGCGCGCCCAGCACCAGGCCAAACGGAATAATGCCGAACAGCACCGGCAGGCTGGCCGCCGCGCCGGCGCAGCAGCGGGCCCACGCGCCGGCATGGCCCGCCGCCGATGTGCGAGTGCTTCGCGCAGATCGCGCGTTCATGCCGTCGCCGCCTGATGGTCTGGATGCCATGTCATGCCAGCCATTGGCGCAGTAGCGCGGCGCTCGCCACGCCTATCAGCACGGTGGGCAGCAAGGGAAGGCGCGTGGCGGCAAGTACGGTGCAAGCCAGGGCGATCAGGTCGGCGGGCCGGCTCGACACGAAAGCCGGCGCAATAACCGAGATCAGTACGCAGCCCGGGGCGGCTTCCAGCACGGCCATGGCGCGAGGGCCCAGGCTGCGCTTGCGCAACAGCAGGTACCCTCCGATGCGGGCCAGGTAGGTGACACTGGCCATCAGCAATATGGCCAGCAGGTTGGCGGGGTCGACCATGTATGGGGCATAAAGAACGCCGGACCAAGGTGGCGGCGCTTCACCGTGCGCGCGTGGGCCGGTACATGATAACTGCAGTCGGCGCGGCGGTTCGCGGGGACTTAGGCCAGAGCATGCCGCCGCTGCGGATGGGCGTGCAGCGAACGGAGGCGCACTCGTTCGCGAGGCCGAGGCCGTGCCTCGGCCCGTGTGGCCGGATCAGGCGCGCAGCCCGGCGAAGAAAGCTTCGGCGTTTTCCTGCAGGCCCTCGATGTAATAGCCCCCTTCCTGCACTACCAGCACCGGCACGCCGAAGCCCGCGACAGCCTGGCCGATGCGCTGGAAGCCTGCGCTGCTGACGGCCACCTTGGCTTGCGGGTCGCGCTCGAAAATGTCGAACCCCAATGCGAGCACCACGACGTCAGGCTGGAACACCTGGATGGCGTCGACCGCGATGGCGAGCTTGTCGAAGAACACGGATTCGGGCGAACCGTGGGGCATGGGCAGATTGAGGTTGTAGCCGAAGCCCGGACCCGCGCCTTTCTCGTTGTCGAAACCTGTGACGACCGGATAGAAATTTTCCGGGTCGCCATGGATCGACACGTAATACACATCGTCGCGGTCGTAGAAAATTTCCTGCACGCCCTGGCCATGATGCATGTCGGTGTCGAGCACCACCACCCGCTGATACTTGCCTCGCAGCCGCTGCGCGGCGATGGCGCTGTTGTTGAGATAGCAGAAGCCGCCGGCGGCGTCGCGCCGTGCATGATGGCCCGGCGGCCGGCACAGTGCATACGCGCGGCGGTCGCCGGCCAGCAGCGCGTCGGCGCCGGCCACGGCCGACTGGGCCGACCAGTAGGCGGAATGCCAGGTGGAAGGCCCTACCGGGCAACTGCCATCGGCCAGGTAGCGCGCCGCCTTGGCCAGCACGCCCCGCAAGGCGTTGGGCTCGCGCACGAACACGTTGGAGACGACCTCGTCACCCCAATCTTCGGGCAGCTGCTTCCATTCCTGGTGCGCCACCTTGAGAAACTGCAGGTAATCGAGCGCATGTACTGCCGTCAGCGGGCCCATGCCGGCGTCGGGCGGCTCGCGCAGGTCGAACCCCAGCTGCTTCACCGCACCGACCAGGGCGCTGGCGCGGTCGGGCACTTCTTGTGGCGTGCGCATTTTGCCGCGCGAGAAATAGGTTTGCGGGTGGTGCAGTGCCTGGTCGGGGTGGTAGTAGGCTTTCATGGCGGTCCGTGTGGGTGGCGCGAGAATCGCCCGCCGCGATGCGGGCGCCGACCCATTGTCAAGCAGAATGGGCAAGGTCCAAAGTACCACTTTGGCGCTGGCAGGACGTACCGCTTGCACCTCGCCCGCGCGTGGCGGGCGGGTCGGCGTCAGTCAGGCATCATGAAAGACGGTGAATTCGTCGACGGCCACGCGGCTGGTGCGGTATTGATTCGCCGGCTCGTCCGGGTCCTGATAGCCGATCGAGATGCCGCAGGCCACGATCTGGTCGTCGGGTATGCCCAGGTGCTGCTTGACGATGTCCGGATAGTTGGCCAGCGCGGCCTGGGGGCAGGTGTCCAGCCCGCACCCGCGCGCCATCACCATGATGTTCTGCAGGAACATGCCGTAGTCGAGCCAGCTGCCCTTGTCGAGGTCGTTGTCGATGGTGAACAGCAGTACGCACGGGGCGCCGAAGAATTCGAAGTTGCGCGCGTGCTGGCGCGACGAAGCCTCGCGATCGCCCTTCTGGATGCCCAGCAGGCTGTACAGGCCCCATCCAGTGTCGCGGCGCCGATCCAGATAGGGGCTGCGCCAGTTCACCGGGTAATACTGGTATTCGCGACGCTCGGGCTCTCCGCTGGCATGGGCCTGCAGCAGCGCGCGCGCCAGCGCATCGCGCTTGGCCCCGGTAACCACGTGTACTTTCCAGGGCTGGATATTGCTGCCGCTGGGTGCACGGGCCGCGGCTTGCAGAATGCGGCGAATCAGATCGCGGGGTACCGGCGTCGGCAGGAACCCGCGCACGCTCTGGCGCGAGACAATGGCTTCTTCGACGGCGTGCAGCGTGTCGCTCATGCGGAGGTCTCCGTGGATGGTACGGCCAGCACCTGGGGGGCGCCGTATTTGAAGGATCCTTGCGCCGAAGCCAGTACGCGTCCATCGGCGGTGCACACTTCGGCCCGCGCGAAATAGATCTTGCGGCCTCGGCCGATGACGTTGCCCGTTGCGATGACGCGGCCCGACGTGACTGACCCGATGAAATTGATGGCCAGCGAGATGGTGACCGCATTGCCCTGGTTGTCGTCGGCCTGGGGTACCAGGCCGGAGTAACCGCATGCGGCGTCGAGCAGCGAGCATACGACGCCGCCCTGCAACGCCCCCTGGCGGTTCAGGTGCTGCGGGCGCAGGTCCATGCTGAGCACGATCTGGCCATCGCCCCAGCTCTGGATGACGGCGCCCAGCGAATGCAGAAACGGATTGTGTTCGAAACCGGTCATGGTTGTGGTGGGTCGGGCTGCGGGAATGTCCAGATCATACCCGCGGCCACGCGCCGACATGGCGCGCCCGTGATCGTGGCGGGTCCGCTTAAGGGGCCCGACGTTCTGGCCGTCGCGCAGCGCCGGCCGGGCGCGCGGTGATCATGGGCGTCGCGCCAGCGGCCACTCAGGGCGTCTCTACGGCCGCCTCGGACGCGGCGCTTGCGGGCGTCGCCTCTGTCAGCGCCTGGGCGGTCAGCGGCTGGCGCAATACGCTGGCACGCGCCTGCGGCAGCGGGCCCGGACAGTCCTGGTTGAAGTGTGCACCACGGCTTTCCCGGCGGGAGCGGGCGGCGCGAACGACCAACGAAGCCACTTGCAGGAGGTTGCGCAGTTCGAGCAACTCGGCGCTCAACCCTTCGTGACGCCATTGCTGTTCGACTTCGCGCTGCCATTGCGCAATGCGCCCGGCCGCGTGATTCAGGCCGGCGTTGCTGCGGACGATGCCGGCGTCGTCACGCATGAGTTCGCGCAAGGCCTGGCGACGGGCGGCGAGGCCACGGGGAGCGCTGCCGGGGCGGGCCGAGCCCGCCACGCTGAACGTGGGCGCCGATACTTGTGCGCCTCCGGCCTGCGCGCAGCTTTCCGCCACAATGGCGCGCGCCGCCGCACGACCCATGACGACGCATTCGAGCAATGAGTTGCTGGCCAGCCGATTGGCGCCGTGCAACCCGGTGCAAGCCGTTTCGCCGATGGCGTACAGGCCGGGCAACTCGGTGCGGCCGGCAGTGTCCGCCACCACGCCGCCGCAGGTGTAGTGGGCGGCGGGCGCGACGGGTATGGGCTGGCTGGCCATGTCGATGCCCAAGGCCTGACAGCGCGCGTAGATCGTGGGAAAGTGTTCCTGCAGGAAGGCGCGTGGCCGGTGGCTGATGTCCAGGTACACGCACGGCAGTCCATGCCGCTTCATTTCACTGTCGATGGCGCGTGCGACGACGTCGCGTGGCGCCAGTTCGGCACGTTCGTCGTAGGCGGGCATGAAGCGGCTGCCGTCGGGCAGGCGCAGCAGGCCGCCTTCACCGCGCACGGCTTCGGAAATCAGAAAGGTGTCGCCTTCCGGGTGATGCAGGGCAGTGGGATGGAATTGCGTGAATTCCAGGTTGGCCACCGCGCAGCCGGCCCGCCAGGCCATGGCGATGCCGTCTCCAGTGGCCGCCGACGGTGCGGTGGCATGGGCATAGACCTGGCCCGCGCCGCCCGTGGCGAGCACCACGTGGCGGGCGTGCAGCGCCAGGATTCGGCCGCGAGCCGCGTCCAGTACCTGTGCGCCGCCGCAGCGTTGCGCGGGCGCGCCGGTGGCGTCATGGCACAGCAGGTCAATGGCATAGTGCTGCGCCAGAAAGGTGATGTTGGGATGGTGCAGCGCCCGTTCGGCCAGCGCCATGACCACGGCCCGGCCCGTGGCATCCGCGGCATGCACGATGCGGCGGCGGCCATGCCCGCCCTCGCGAGTCAGGTGCAGCACGTCGGGCGCATGGCTTTCGGCCGTGAAGGCCACGCCCTGCCGTTGCAGCCATGCAATGGCGTGGCTGGCATCGGCGGCGATGCGGCGCGTTGCGTCGGCGTCGCACAGGCCGCCGCCCGCCGCCAGGGTGTCCTGTACGTGTTCTTCGATGCTGTCCTGCGCATCCAGTGCCGCCGCGATGCCGCCCTGCGCGCGATGACTCGCGCTTTGTTCCACGCCGCCCTTGGCCAGGATGGCCACGCGGCGGTGCGGCGCCAGTTCCAGCGCGGCGGACAGCCCGGCCAGGCCCCCGCCCACAATCAGTACGTCGACCATATCGCGCTCGTCAGGCCGGGCCTACCTGATCGTACAGGGCCATGTCGCGTGCCATGTCTCCGCTGGCGCGCACGCGCTGCCGGCGCTGCTCGGCGAAAGCGAGCATGCGGTCGATGGGTCGCTTGGCGCGCCGCCCCAGTTCCGGGTCGAGCGTGATCTCGTGGTGGCCATGTTCCAGTACCTGGACCAGCCCTGCCAGCTCGTTCATGGCCATCCAGGGGCAGTGTGCGCAGCTCTTGCAGGTGGCGCTGTTGCCGGCCGTGGGCGCCGCCACGAACGATTTGCCGGGCGCCGCGGCCCGCATCTTGTGCAGGATGCCCTGGTCGGTCGCCACGATGAAGTGGTGCGCATCGAGGTTGCGCGCGGCATCGATCAATTGCGTGGTCGAGCCCACTACATCGGCCTGAGCCAGTACCGCCTGGGGCGATTCCGGATGCGCCAGCACCCGCGCCTGGGGCTGCTCGGCGCGCAGCAGTTCCAGTTCGGTGCCCTTGAACTCGTCGTGCACGACGCAGGCGCCCTGCCATAACAGCATGTCTGCCCCGGTCTGCCGTTGCACATAGCTGCCCAGGTGCCGGTCGGGGGCCCAGAGAATGCGTTCGCCGCGTGCGTGCAGTTCCGTCACGACGTCCAGCGCAATGGACGAGGTGACCACCCAATCCGCGCGCGCCTTGACCGCGGCACTGGTGTTGGCATACACGACCACGGTACGGTCCGGATGCGCGTCGCACCAGGCGCTGAACGCCTCGGCCGGGCAGCCCAGGTCGAGCGAACAGGTGGCTTGCAGGTCGGGCATCAGTACGCGCTTTTCAGGGCTCAGGATCTTCGCCGTTTCGCCCATGAACCGCACGCCCGCCACCACCAGGGTGCTGGCGGGGTGGTCGCGTCCGAAGCGCGCCATTTCAAGGGAATCGCCGACGCAGCCCCCGGTGGTCTCGGCAAGTTCCTGCACGTCCGGATCCACGTAGTAGTGCGCGACAAGAACGGCGCCCTGCCGTTTGAGCAGGTCACGTATGCGGGCGATGGTGCCGGCCTTGCTTTCCAAGGGAAGCGGCTGGGGCACGCGCGCCCACGCCTGGGCCACGGAAGTGGGGCAATGTGGCGCGTCGACGGGCGCGGGCAGATCGTATTCAACCGGCCGGATGGCGTGCGTTTCCATGCATGAAGCTCCTGCTGCGTAGGCGGAAGTTTTATGCTCATTTAGAGCATTAGTGGGCCAAAAAAAGGCGCAGAGTTATGCTACGACTGAGCATAAGCGGGTGTCAAGCCCTGTGCGCACGGTCCTGGCGACGCTATCGTTCAGGGGCTCGACCACGCGCACGGCGAGCGGCTGGCCCGCGGGTTCCCGCGGCTTGCGGATGCGTTTCCGCGGAGACGGCGGGAATTTTTGTGCGGCAGCGGTTCGTCCGGCGTGGTCGGTGGTCAAATAGGGCATGGGGCGCAGCCCCCATGCGTGTGTCTTTCTTCGTTCACCCACGGCGCAAGCCCAGTTCTGGAGCACGATGATGATTCGAAGCATGCGATATGTCCTTGCCGCCGCAGCGGTTTCCGTGGCGGCGGCCGTCACCCCGGCGGCAGCGCAGACAGTGATGAAGGTCGGTACGGAAACCAACGGCGTGCCGTTCTCGTTCCTGGACCCCGCCACGCACCAGATGCAGGGCTTCATGGTGGACCTGATCCAGGCAGTCGGCAAACACGCCGGCTTTACGCCGGCCGTCGAAGCGATGGACTTTTCGGCGCTGATCTCATCGCTGACCTCGCGCAGAATCGACATCATCGCTTCGGCGATGTACATCACCGACAAGCGCCGCCAGGTGATCGACTTCACCGAGCCTGTGTACACGTATGGCGAAGGCATGATCGTGCCGGCGCGCGACAAGACCGATTATTCCTCGTACGAGGCCTTCAAGGGTCGCGTGGTGGGCGCGCAGGTGGGCACCGTCTACGGCGAAGCCCTGAAAAGCGCCGGCATCTTCAAGGAAGTGAAGATCTACGACACCATTCCCGACATGATGCGCGACGTCAACGCCGGCCGCATCGAGGCGGGCATTGCCGATTACCCCACGCTTTCCTACTATCTGGGCCAGGGTCAGTTCGCGCAGACGCGACTGGTGCAGAGCTACAAGGCCTCGCTGCCGGGTTCCATCGGCCTGGGCCTGCGGCAGGGCGAAGACGCGTTGAAGCAGAAACTGCAGGCCGCGCTCGATGAGCTCAAGCGCAGCGGCGAACTGGATGCCCTGCTGAAAAAATGGAAGCTGGTGTAGGCGTCGCCGGCGAGTGTCCAAGGGAATCGACAGTCATGCGGCTGGTCATTAAATCGGGAGGGCCGCAAGCCCTGCCCGAGTGGCGCGAGCATTTTGCCGAGTTCGCCCCTGAATTGCGGGTCAGCGGGGCGCACGAGCGCCTGGACGATCCGGCGCAGGTGCACTATGCCCTGGTATGGGACCCGGACCCGGGCTGGTTGGCCTCGTTTCCGAATCTGAAGCTGATCGTCAGCGCGGGCGCCGGCATCGACTACATCCTGGCCGATCCGCAACGCCCTGCCCAGGTACCGGTCGCGCGGCTCGTCACGCAGGAAACCGCTGACGAAATGAGCGAATTCGTGCTGGCGGCCGCACTCGCCATCACCAAGGAATTCAAGCGTTACGCCAACGATCAGGCCATTTGTCGGTGGGACACGCCGGAGGTGCCGCGCATGATGCGCGACATGCGGGTGGGCGTCATGGGATTGGGATACCTGGGCTCGGCCACGGCGGCCCTGCTGGCGCGCACGGGGTTTCCGACGGCCGGCTGGTCGCGCTCGCCGGTTCGATTGCCCGGCGTGGAAAGCTACGCCGGACCGCAGCAACTGGCGGATTTCCTGGCCCGCACCGATATCCTGGTGTGTTTGTTGCCCGGCACCGAAGCCACTCGCGGCATCCTGTGCACGGAAACCTTCGAACGGATGCCGCGCGGCGCGGCCTTGATCAGCGTGGGCCGCGGTTCGCACATGGTCGAAGAGGACGTGATCACTGCGCTGGACGGCGGCCAGCTTTCCCAGGCAGTGCTCGATGTGTTCGACACCGAGCCGTTGCCCGCCGCCTCGCCGCTCTGGCGGCACCCGGGCGCAATGATCACCCCGCACTGTGCGGCCACGCCCACGCGGCGCGAACGCGCCCGCTACGTGGCCGAACTCATCCGTCGTTGCGAAGCGGGGGAGCCGTTGCCGAATCTGTACGACCCGGCCAAGGGGTATTGAAGCCCGCCATCGAATGGCGCGCCGCACCTTGACGCTTGGCGCTTTGCAGACCCGGCATCGCGCCTGCGCGAGCGGTGCGTCAGCATTGCCTTTCGCCGCCGCGGATGCAGGCCTGGGCCGCCGGCGGGCAGGAGCCCTGTCACGCCGCGCATGTCACCCCTCGGGTCAGTGACATGCGCCTGCGCTCATCTCAGCCGGCGGCCTGGCGGTGGGCCTTGTACTTCAGGCGGTACTGATGCAGCAGCGGCTCGGTATAACCGTTGGGCTGCGCCAGGCCTTCGAACACCAGCGCGCACGCGGCCAGATAGGCCTCGGAGGTGTTGAAGTGGCCCGCCATGGGCCGGTAGAGCGGGTCGCCTGCGTTCTGCGCGTCGACGACCTTGGCCATGCGCTCGAAGGTTTCGCGTACTTGTTCCGGCTTGACGATGCCATGGCGCATCCAGTTGGCGATGTGCTGGCTGGAAATGCGCAGTGTGGCGCGGTCTTCCATGAGCCCGATGTCGTTGATGTCGGGAACCTTCGAGCAGCCGACGCCCTGGTCGATCCAGCGCACGACGTAGCCCAGTATGCCCTGGACATTGTTGTCGAGCTCGTTGCGGATGTCGTCGGCGCTCCAGTCGGCCGGGTTGCCCACCGGCACAGTGAGCAGGCCGGCGAGCAGTTCTTCACGCACGCTGGCCAGCGGGGTGCTTTCGAGTTGCTGCTGCACCGCCTGTACGTCGACCTCGTGGTAGTGCAGCGCGTGTAGCGTGGCCGCGGTGGGCGAGGGCACCCACGCGGTATTGGCGCCGGCTTTCGGATGGGCGATCTTCTGCTCGATCATGGCGGCCATGAGGTCGGGCATGGCCCACATGCCCTTGCCGATCTGGGCGCGCCCCCGCAAGCCGCAGTCGAGCCCAACCAGTACGTTGCTGCGTTCGTACGCGGCAATCCAGGCGCTGGACTTCATGTCGCCCTTGCGCAGCATCGGGCCGGCCTCCATGGCCGTATGCATTTCATCGCCCGTGCGGTCGAGGAACCCGGTATTGATGAACGCCACCCGACCGGCCGCAGCCTGGATGCAGGCTTTGAGATTGACGCTGGTGCGCCGTTCTTCGTCCATGATGCCCATTTTCACGGTATGGCGCGGCAATTCGAACAGGTCTTCGACACGGTCGAAAAGTTCGTTGGCGAACGCCACTTCGGCCGGGCCGTGCATCTTGGGCTTGACGATGTAGATGGAACCGGTGCGCGAGTTGCGGCGGCTGGCGCGGTCGGGCAGCGCGGCCAGCGTGGTGACCACGGCATCGAGAATGCCTTCGGGAATCTCCAGCCCGTCGGCGTCGAGGACAGCGGGGCTGGTCATCAGGTGGCCCACATTGCGTACGAACATCAGCGAACGGCCATGCAGGGTCAGCGTGCCGCCATCGGGCCGCTGATACTCGCGGTCGGCGTTCAGGCGTCGTGTAAAAGTCTGCCCGCCCTTGGATACTTCTTCGGTGAGGTCGCCTTTCATGAGGCCCAGCCAGTTGCGGTAGACCTGGACCTTGTCTTGGGCATCGACCGCGGCAACGGAGTCTTCGCAGTCCATGATGGTGGTCAGTGCGGCCTCGACCACCACATCTTTGATGCCTGCGGCGTCAGTGGCGCCAATGCGGTGGGCGCGGTCGACCTGGATTTCGATGTGCAGGCCGTGGTGCTTGAGCAGGACGGCGCTGGGCGCCTGGGCATCGCCCTGGTAGCCGGCCAGTTGCGATGGGTCGGCCAAGCCGGTGCAGCCTTGCTCGAGCGAGACAACCAATTGCCCATTATCGACGCTGTAGCCGGTGGCTTGCGCATGCGAGCCTTGGGCCAGCGGCACGGCCTGGTCGAGAAAGGCGCGCGCCCGCGCGATCACGGCCTGCCCGCGGGCGGGATGGTAGCCACGCCCGGTGTCGCCAGGCGTGGCCGGAATGGCATCCGTACCGTACAACGCGTCATACAGGCTGCCCCAGCGGGCGTTAGCCGCGTTCAGGGCATAGCGTGCGTTCGACACGGGTACCACCAGCTGCGGGCCGGCCTGTTCGGCGATCTCGGCGTCGACATCGGCCGTTTCCACCTTCACCGTGTCGGGCTGGGGCTGCAGATAGCCGATCTGCTCGAGAAACGCGCGGTAGGCCGCCTGGTCGCGCACCGGGCCCGGGTGTTCACGGTGCCAGGCGTCGAGCTCCTGCTGCAGGCGATCACGCTCGGCAAGCAGGTCGAGGTTGCGCGGCGCCAGATCGCGCACCAGGGCGGCGAATCCGGACCAGAATCGCTGGCTGTCGATGCCGCTGGCGGGCAGCGCTTCTTCCTGGATGAAGCGGTGAAGTTCGGCCGCCACTTGCAGGCCGTCTTGATGAATACGTTCAGTCATGCGGATCTCGAAGGTGTGGAAATCGGGGCCGGCCCCGGGCGCGGCAAACCCACATGATCGGTGCAGCGCGGCATCATGTCCATATGCGCGACGACTGGTCATACCAGTTTATTTGCGCGCGGTTTGCTCGAAGGCTGAGTTTTATGGTGTGATTTCAGATACTTGAACAAACCCGGCCAGACCGATCGCAATGCCGCGACGCCTGGTCATACCAGTGGGACAGCATGTCTACACCTAGCGGGGGCGCTGGCCGCCAAGTGGCCGACGTCGTGGCCGAACAGATCGAACGGCTCATCATGGATGGCGTGCTCAAGGCTGGGCAGGCCCTGCCTTCGGAGCGCCGCCTGACCGAAAAACTGGGGGCCTCGCGCACGGCGCTGCGCGAAGGGCTGAAGCTGCTCAGGGCGCGCGGCATCATACGCACCGAACAGGGCAAAGGTTCGTTCGTGGCGCGGATTTCCCAGGTGGACGCCGGCCCGCTGGTGCATCTGTTCCATTCCCAGCCGCGCACCCTGTATGACCTGCTCGAAGTGCGTGCGCTGCTCGAAGGCGAGTCGGCCCGGCTGGCCGCCATTCGCGGCACTGAAGCCGACTTCATCATGATACGGCGGCGCTACGAGGCCATGATGGCCGCCCACGAAGTGGACACCGACGTGGCCACGCATGCGCATCTGGACCACGCGTTTCATCTTGCGGTGTGCGAGGCATCGCATAACCCGGTATTGACGCATACGCTTCAGTCGCTCACCGACCTGATGCTGGGCTCGGTGTTTGCCTGCGTGAACAACCTGTACCACCGCGACCCGCATCGAGGCCAGATCGACCGGCAGCACGCCGCGGTGTTCAGCGCCGTGATCGGGCGCCTGCCCGAACAGGCCCAGCGCGCAGCCACCGATCACGTCAACAGCGTGCGCCAGAGCCTGCGCGAGATCGAGCAGGAAGAACAACGGCTGGTGCGGGCCACGCTGCGCCTGGAAGGCTGGGCTTAGCGGGCGAATGGCCCGGCGGCCGTCAGGCCGCGATCGCTTCGTCTTGTCGCTCGGCGTAGAGTTTGCCGTGGCGGTTGGCAAGCAGGGCGTCCAGCGGGATGCTTTCCTGCCCGACGAACCCGCGCTGGGGCAGGACTTCTTGTGCCACCAGATCCAATGCGGCGCAGATGCCCGCGGCGGTCGAGCGCTGGATGGCGCTCAGGGTATGGCCCTCGACCACCCCACCGTAGATTCGCGTGGAATATGAGTGCTGCAGCAGCTGGCCATGCCGATGGCCCGAAGCGGCCGCCAGAATGACGATCACATCCTGCTCGGTGGCAGGTATGGCCTCTTCCAGAATTTCCCGCAGCAGGTCACGCCGGTCTCGCAGGCGCAGATCATTGAGCAGCAGTTTCATGATGGCGCAATGGCCCGGATAGCGCACCGACTTGTAGTCAATGTTGCGGGCTTTGCCGGCCCAGGTCTGCGGCAGCGTGCCCAATCCGCCCGAGGTGTTGAAGGCCTCATATTCGACACCATCGAGCGTGAAGGTCTCGTAGCCTTCGAGCGGCGCGACCTGGGTCAGTTGCCCGTCGACGAGTGCTTCGCAAGGGTTGCAGTACTCGTTGATCAGCCCTTCGGTACTCCAGGTCAGGTTGTAGCGCAGGGAATTCGTAGGAAACCGGGGCAGCGCGCCCACGCGCATGCGCAGATCGAGCAGGCTGTCGAAACGTTGGGCCAGGTCGTGGCCGATGACGCCGATAAAGCCTGGCGCGAGGCCACATTGCGGCATCAGCACGCACGGCGCATCGCGAGCCAGCTCGCGGACGGCCTCGGTACTGGCCACATCTTCGGTCAGGTCGAAATAGTGCACGCCCAGCTCTGCGCAGAGCCGCGCCACGCTGACGGCGCGGTGAAACGGCAAGGCGTTCAGCACGGCGTAGCGACCCGCGAGGGCATCGCGCAAGCCGGCGTCGCGTCCGACGTGTGCGATCTCGCATCCCAATGCGGCAACGCGGTCCAGTCGAGCCGCATCCTGATCGGCGACGCACACGGCATAGTCGCCGGTGCGGTGCAGCAGCACGGCCATGGCAAAGCCGATCTTCCCGGCGCCGAGAATGGTGATGGGCAATCGTTCGCGTTTCATACAAGGCTCCTGATGGCGAGAGACCTTGATGCTAGCGCGCGACCGAGTCGAAATGTAGTGGACAGAATGTCGAAACGGCCGGCGGTATCGGTCAAATAAACGGCTATGACGTCGATTTGACCGATACCGCCGGCCGCGCCGCCCGGGCCCCGTGCAGAAGGCCCCGGCGAAGGTGGGGGGCAATCAACCTTGGGGCGGGTAGTCCAGGTTGCCGAACGAGTAGTGGCCTTCGGCCTTGGCCTGCGCGAGTTCCGCACGCACCTGGGCTCGCGTGAGGTGGCTGGTCTGTTCTGCGGCGGCCTGAGGCGGATATTGCTCTTCGCCGTAGGTCACCAGGCCGGCTGCGCGCGCCTGCGCCAGTTCTTCCTGGACCTGGGCGCGGCTGACGTTGGACGTCTGCACCGCGGCGGGCGGATATTCCAGATTGCCGAAGGTGTATTGGCCGGTGGCCTTGGCCTGGGCCAGTTCGGCCTGTACTTGAGCGCGGCTGAGGGCCTGGGTGGTGTCGGCGGCTTGGGCGCCGGCGGCAACGCCCAGCGACAGCAGAATGGCGGTAGCAAAAGTCTTCATGGTCGTTCTCCAGTTGTCTTGTTGGGACTTCGCGGCTATGGGTAAGCGGCGAATGTTTCCCGGTGAAGACATTCTGGACTTTCCATGAACTAGGATAAACCCTAGTTTTTTGAAAATAATTTTCCAGATTCCCGACTAATCGGCAGGGAATCATCGGCTTTGTCGGAAAAGCCCGACGACTGAGGGCTGGCCGCGGCGCGCTTTCCAGGGGTCTGCCGCCGATGGCCAACGGCACGCAAGCTTCAGCGCAGCAGATCGGCCTGCGCTTCTTCCAGCTTTTCTTGCGCGTCTTGCAGTTTGCGCAGGGCTTTGTCGATCTTGTCCTGATCGCCCTTGCGGCGGGCTTCGCCGAGTTCTTCTTCGCGTTCCGTCAGCTCGACGCGGCGCTCGGCCAATGCGTCCTGGCGTGCGGCGCGCAGCGAACCATCGGTGCACGAACCGCGCGCTTCGCTCAGTGCCCGGCGCAGGCCGGCCTCGCGGTGGGCATTGCCCTGCGCTCCGGCGGCCGCGATGTCGTTTTCGAGGTGGCAGAACTTGGCGGCGCAGTCGCGCGATGCAGAGCAATCCTGGGCGGCCCGCGCGCCGCCGACGGGGGCCAGGGCTGCACACAGGGCGGCGGCCAGAGTGAAGACATGCCGGGCAGGCGAGAACATGGGGCTTTCCTTGCGTAGGGCGGCCGGGGGCCGCGGTGTTCAGGCGAGGGTGCCGGCCAAGGCTGCGATCACGAGCAACAAGCCGGTCCAGAGGTTGGCGCGGAACAGCATGAAATTGCGATCGGGGCGTTTCAGGTCGAACGTAAACAGCTGCCAGGCCAAGTGCGCGGCGACGACGACGATGCCCACATGATAGCCCCAGCCCAGGCCCATGGCATGGCCGCCCCAGGCCCACAAGGCGATGGTGGCGGCGTAGAAGCCGCCGATCCATTGCTTGCCGCGGGCGCCGAACCGCATGGCGGTGGACCGCAGGCCCAGTTGCCGGTCGTCGCGCACATCGACGTAGGCGTAGATGCTGTCGTAGCCGACCTGCCACAGCACCGCGCCCAGCCACATGGCAATGGCGGCCGGCGGCACCATGTTCTGCGTGTCGGACCACGCCATCAGCATGCCCCAGTTGAAGCAGATGCCCAGCACCACCTGCGGCCAATAGGTCACCCGCTTGCACAAGGGGTAGATAAATACGAAAGGCAGTACCGCCACGGCCAGCCAGCGGCTCATCTCGTTGATGAAGAACAGCAGCGATCCGCACACCAGCAGCTGGCCCAGCAGAAACCAGACGGCGTTGCGCATGCTCAGCTGGCCGCTGGTCAGGGGCCGGAACCGGGTGCGTTCAACGTGCTTGTCGATGTCGCGGTCGCACATGTCGTTGACGGTGCAGCCGATGCCCCGCATCAGCAGCGCGCCCAGTGAGAATATGATGAGCCGGCGCAGATCGGGCAGGCCGCCGGCGGCCTGGACCAGCGCCGCGATGCAGGGCAACAGCGTCAGCCAGGTGCCGATGGGACGGTCGAGGCGGCACAGCCGCGCGTAGGGGCGCCAAGCGCGCGGAAGCCATCGTTCGACCCAGTCGGTGAAGACGATATCGTTGAGATCGGGGGAAGTGGATCGCGGCGCGCTCACCATGATGACCTGCTTCGGGTAGGCGTGGGCTTGAAGAAAAACAGGGCGGCGGCCGCAGCCGCCGCCCGTGGGGTCAGGCGTATTGCTTGATGAGCTTGCCGAGCACGGCAATGCCGGCGCGTATGCGCTCTTCGGGTACGGTGGCAAAACTGAGCCGCAACGTGTTGGTGCGGGGCTTGCCGGCGTAGAACGGCCCGCCGGGCACGAACGCCACATTCTGCTCGACGGCCTGCGCCAGCAGCTGTCCGCTGTCGATGTGATCGGGCAGCGTCACCCACAGGAACATTCCGCCTTCGGGGCGCGTCCAGCTGACCGTGGCCGGGAATTCGCGCTCGATGGACTCAAGCATGCAGCGGCCCTGCGCGCGGTAGATTTCGCGTACCGTGGGCAGGTGCTGTTCCAGAAAGCCGTCTTTGACGATTTCGTAGACGGCCATCTGGGTGAGGGTGGGCGTGTGCAGGTCGGTGGCCTGCTTGGCTTGCACGAGCTTGTCGATGATGCTGCGATGGGCCGCGATAAAGCCCAGACGCAGGCCCGGCGCGAGCACTTTCGAGAAGGTGCCCAGGCGTATGACGTTGGCACCGCAAGCGCTGCCCAGCGCCAGCAGGCCGGGCTGCGGCTCGCCGGCGTAGCGCAATTCGCCGTAGGGGTCGTCTTCGATGATGGGCAGCCCCAATTGCGCAGCGCGCTGAACCAGCGCCTGGCGGCGTTCCAGGTTCAGGGTGCGGCCGGTGGGGTTCTGAAAATTGGGCAGCGCATACAGGAAGCGCGCGCCTTCGGCGAGTTCCGGCGTGATGGCTTCGGGGATGAGGCCGCCGTCATCGGTGGGCACGGGTACATAGTTCGGCTGGTACAGGCTGAACGATTGCAGGGCGCCCAGGTAGCTGGGGTCTTCGACCAGAATGTTGCTGCCTTCGTCGATGAGCACCTTGCCGAGCAGGTCGAGCGCCTGCTGGGAACCCGAGACGATGAGGATCTGGTCGGGCGTGACCTGCGCGCCGGCGCGATTGAGGTCGTCGGCGACCCAGCGTCGCAGGGGCGCGTAACCTTCGGTGGGCCCGTACTGCAGCGCGGCGCGGCCGTTCTCGGCCAATACCTTGTCGAACGCGGCGCGTACTACCTCTACCGGAAAGCCGCCGGGGGCGGGCAGGCCGCCTGCGAACGAAATGACCTCGGGCCTCTCGGTAACCTTGAGGATTTCGCGTATTGCAGAGCTGGTGAGTTGCTTGGCGCGTTCGGAGAACGTGCACACGGGTTCGAAGGGCTGATCCATGGAAAGGGCTTCTGGCGAAAGAACGGGAAAAAGAGCGAACATTGTCCCACAACGCGCTGCCGGCGCCGCATATGGGTGGCGTGCCCCTAAAATCAGTTGGTTCGATATTTGCCTGTACAGTTACATTCATGTTTACCGCCACTGAACTGCCTGACGACGACACACCCCGCTTTTACGCCGAGCTGGCGGCGCAGGCGCGCGCCCTGCTTCACGGCGAAACCGACCCCATCGCCAATGCGGCCAATTTCGCGGCGCTGGTTTTCCAGGCGCTGCCGCGCGTGAACTGGGCGGGTTTTTACTTCTATGATGGCCGCGAACTGGTTCTGGGGCCTTTCCAGGGCAAGCCGGCCTGCGTGCGCATAGCGCTCGACCGCGGGGTGTGCGGCGCGGCCGCCAGCCAGCGCCAGACCCAGCTGGTGCCCGATGTGTTTGCCTTTCCCGGTCATATCGCCTGCGATGCGGCTTCGCGCGCCGAAGTGGTGGTGCCGCTGGTGCTCGATGACCGGCTGATCGGCGTATGGGACGTCGACAGCCCCGAACCGGGCCGATTCGATGAAGACGACCGGCAGGGCATGCAAGCGTTGTGCGCGGTATACATCGAGAGCCTGGCCGGGGCCGCCACGCGTTGACACTTCGCGCGGCGGCCGGTAGATTTCCTCATCTCTACAGGTTTTCGCGCCTGCGCGACTACATTCCATGTATCTGGCCAGCTGCCTCGCTCTCTTTGCCCGCGCTTGCGCGGCAGGGCGTTGTATCGGCCTGAAATCCAAAAAACAGCGGCTCATCTGACCGGAGCAGGCTGTTCCGTCAGATGGGCGACGGAACGGCGGCAATCCGGCGGCGCATGCGCCCCTGTGTTTCACCCCTATCCCCAGCACTTCTGTACGGTTCCCCCAAGCGGTCCGACCGGAGTGTGTCATGTCTATTTTTTCTGCTACCGCGGTGTTCCAGGGTGTATGGGTGCCATTGGTCACCCCATTTTCCGAGGCCGGCGTCGACGGGCCTGCATTGCGCAGGCTGGTTCGCCACTATGCCGCAAGCGGCGTGGACGGACTGGTCGTGTGCGGCAGCACCGGCGAGGCCGCCGCGCTGGACGATGCCGAACAACTGGCGGTACTGGACGCCGTGCTCGGAGAAGCCGGCGCGCTGCCGGTGGTAATGGGGCTCGCCGGCAACCACCAGGGCCACCTGCTGCACCGGCTGGCGGCCTTCTCGACCCGGCCGCTGGCCGGCATCCTGGCCCCGGCGCCCTACTACGTGCGGCCCGGCCAGCAAGGCGCCCTGGACTTCTTCCGTACGCTGGCCGACGCCTCGCGCGCGCCGCTGGTGCTGTACGACATTCCATACCGCACCGGCACTTCGCTGGACCTCGATACGATGCTGGCATTGGCCTCGCACGGCAACATCGCCGCTGTAAAAGATTGCGGCGGCTCGCTCGACAAGACGACGGCCCTGATCGCGCACGGCGGCCTTCAGGTTCTGGCAGGCGAAGACCTGCAGGCATTGTCTACTCTGTGCCTGGGCGGCAGCGGCATGATCGCGGCTGCCGCGCACATCCGCCCCGATCTGTTTGTCGCCTTGCATCGCGCCGTGCACGAGCAGCGGCTGGATGCTGCCCGCACTCTGTTCCACGCCCTCGCGCCCGTCATACGCCTGGTGTTCGACGAGCCCAACCCGGGACCGCTGAAGGCCTGGCTCGCTCGGCAAGGCCTGCTGGAGGACCATCTGCGGGCCCCCATGCCACGCGCCAGCCAGGCGCTGGCTGCGCGGCTGGATGCCGCCGTGGCGGTGCTGGACCAGACATTCCCGCTGTGGGCCGGAATGCCTGCCGCCACGGCGCAGGCCGATCGGCAGGCCGAACGCGCCGCCCACCTCTGACGGGGCGCGAGCAGCATGGGAAGCGCGGCGGCGTGATCGTCCGGCGGCAGATTGATATCATTGCCGCCATCCTGGGCAGCCCGGCATGGGTGGCGGAGCAATATGGCGCACGTTTTCCTTTCGTTGTCGGCCGGACAGGTCATGCTGGCGGGGCTGCTGTTCTTTGGCGGTATCTATCTGTTGTTCGGCGCGGCGACCTGGCTGCTGACGCACCATGTCCTGCCGGCCCTGGGCATCGGCAGCCCGCTCGATCCGCGGCCCCTCGCGCCCGGGCAGTTGCGGCGTGAACTGCTGCAGTCGGGCGTATCGGTGCTGATCTTCGGCTTGGGCATGATCTTTCCCTGGGGCCTGCTGCAGCTGGGCTGGGCCCGCCTCGATCCCGACGCCGGAGCGGGGCAGATCGTGCTGGAAATCCTGGCGCTGCTGATCTGGAACGACGTGCATTTCTGGGTCAACCACCGGCTGCTGCATACGCGCCTGCTGCGGCGCTTTCATCTGCCGCATCACCGGTCGGTGGTCACCACGCCATTTTCCACTTACAGCTTTCATCCGGTCGAAGCGTTGATGCTGGGCAATGTGATTCTGTTGCCCATGATGCTGCACGACTTCAGCTTCTGGTCGCTTTTTTCGGTGCCGCTGTTCAGTCTGTTCTTCAACTGTGTCGGGCATGCCAATTACGATTTCTTCCCACGCGTGTCGTACGCGCACTGGTTTGCCGCCAGCCGCCGGCATCACCTGCACCATGCGTGTTACCACGGGAACTACGGTTTCCAGTTCACCTTCATGGATCGCCTGTTCGGCACCCGCCTGCAGGCCGATGCGGCTGCCGCGCAGTTGACGGCCAGGTCCCGGGGCACGTCGATTGGCCGAGCGTAGCGCGCCGCGGCGCCGGGCCGGCGCGTTGCGCCACTGGCGCGATATCCAGAGCCTGGCCTATATGGCCGCGCTGCCCGCCCTGGCTGCATGGCAGTGGGTGCACGGCCTGCACTGGCTGCTGTACGGGCTGATGCTGTTCCTGACCCTGGGCATCGGCGTGGTGCATCACAACCATACCCACCTGCGCATGTGGCGCAGGCGCGGCGCCAACCGCCTTACCGACTTCGCGCTGACGATACTGCAGGGGCACCCGACCTTTGTGTTCTTTCCCGCGCATGCCGGCAACCACCACCGGTACAAGCACGGCGCCCGGGACGTGGCGCGCACCTACCGGTTCGGCGGCGATACGAATCACCTGGCCGGCTATCTGCTGCATCCGTTCCAGGCGGCATGGGCGCTGTATCCCATGTTCTGGCAATGGCTGGGCCGCTTGCGCCGCCGCCATCCCGGGCCCTGGCGATATTGCATGGCCCAGTACGTGGCGTGGCTGAGCCTGTGGGGCGGCCTGCTGGCCATCGATCCGGCCAAAGCCTTGCTGTTCGTGATCCTGCCTCAGCTTCACGGGCTGCATTGGCTGCTGGCCACCAACTACCTGCAGCATGCCCATGCCGACGGCGGGGCGCAGCGCCATGCGCGGCTGAGTTATGCGCGCAACTTCGAAGGCCTGGTCAATCCGCTGTTGTTCAACATAGGCCTGCACACCGCCCATCATGAGCACTCGCGCGCGCACTGGTCGAAGCTGGCACAGCTGCATGCGCGGCACTACCGCCATCGCGTCGACCCGGCTCTGTGCGAGCCGGGGCTGCTTCCCTACATGCTGCGCGTGTTCGTATTGGGCCTGGTGTGGCCAAGCTGCCGCAGCCGATCTTTGATGCGCGCCGATTCCATGGTTCAGGAATAGGAGTTTCTTATTACATGCCCGTTGCCTTCAATCGCGTCTATCTGGAAAGTGCCGGCTATTTCATGCCGGGCGAACCGGTCTCCAACCAGGACATGGATCGCTACATCGCACCGCTCAACCGCATGTCCGGCAGGATCAAGCAGCGCATCCTGGCCGAGAACGGCATCAGGCAGCGTTACTACGCCATCGACGAGGCCGGCAATTCGCGTTGCACCAATGCGAGCCAGGCGGCATGGGCCATACAGGACTGCCTGCGCCGGCAGTCGCATGGGCTGGCCGATGTGTCGATGCTGGCCAGCGGATCATCGGGTGGCGACATGCTGATGCCCGGCTTTGCCAACATGATCCAGGGCGAACTGGCGGCGCCGCCCATGGAGCTGGTCTCGGTGCACGGTATTTGCGCGGCCGGCGTATCGGCCATCCAGGCAGCCGCCCAGGGCATCGAACTGGGGGCGCACCGCCATGCGCTGGCGGTGGCCAGCGAAATGCCGTCGCGGCTGTTCAAGCGCTCGCGCTTTGCGGCGCGTGGCTACGATGCCGACTTCGATGCGCACTTCCTGCGATGGATGCTGTCGGATGGGGCCGGCGCGGTGCTGTTGGGTAGCGGGGGCGGCCCCTTGCCCGGCGCGGCCTCCGGCGTGCGCTTGCGGCTGAAATGGGTGCACCAGCGCGCTTTCTCGGGCGACTACCCCGTATGCATGCAGCTGGGACAGCCTGCCGACGGTGGGCAGGGCCACCTGGATTACCCGTCCTGGGCCGAAGCCGAGGCCGCAGGCGCGCTGTCGCTGCGCCAGAACATCCGCTTGCTGCCGCACCTGTTCGACATCGGCATCCATGAGTACGCGGCGCTTGTGCGCGATGGCTGGGTGGATCCGCAACGCGTCGATCATTTCCTGTGCCATTACTCGTCCGAGAAATTCATTCCGGTCGTCGAGGGCCTGATGGAGAAGGCCGGGCTGTCGATACCGCGCGAACGTTGGTACAGCAACCTGGCATGGCGCGGCAATACGGGCGCGGCATCGATCCTGATCATGCTGGCCGAATTCCTGGAAACCCGTACCCTGGAACCGGGCCAGCAGGTGTTCTGCTATATCCCAGAATCCGGGCGTTTCATGACGGCTTACATGCTGTTCGAAGTCGAGAACGCCAGGGCAAGCGTTCCTGCGTCGGCAGGCCGGACGGCTGCCGCGCCCGCCACGCCGGACAGCGTCGACGCCGATTCGATCGCCGCGCCGCATGACCCGGCCCGCGCACCCCAGGGCCTGGGCCCGCTGCTGACCGAACTGGCCTCGATCTGGCACGATTACCGTTCGCGCGTGTGGCGCACTCCCGTGGTGCGGCGTCTGCGCGAAGGCCGCTTTGCCGCCGCCGACTACGTGAACTGGATGGCCCACTGGATTCCGCAAGTTCGCGAAGGCAGCAAATGGATGCGCGAAGGGGCAGCGTCTCTGGGCGATGCGTATCGGCCCCTGGCCGACTTGATCGGCGTGCACGCGGGCGAAGAACAGAACGACTTCCAGATCTTGTTCGACGACTATCGCAAAGCCGGCGGCACCGAGACCGATATCAATGCGCTGCGCCGGAACCCGGGTGGCGAGGCGCTGAACGCTTACCTGCACGCGCTGGCCGCCACGCACGATCCGATAGGCCTGCTGGGCGCCATCTACATCATCGAAGGCACCGGGCAGCGCATCGTGCCCGCGCTGCTGCCTTTGCTGAAGGTCAGCCTGGACCTGCCGCCCGATCACTTCCGCTTTCTCGAATACCACGGCCACAACGATGAAAACCATCTGGCCCGCTGGCTCATGGCTGTAGAGCTCGCGCTGGACGCGGACGAGCACGGGCAGGCTGAACGCCGTATCGTCGATACCGCGCGCCGCACCGCGGCGCTTTACCTGATGCAGTTCCATCATGTGATGGAGGCCGAGTCCGCATGAACCCCCGCACCCCCGAGTTCCTGAGCCGCGAGCACGATCCCGCCGATCCCAGCCCCTGGCTGGCGCTCTACCTGGACCGCAGCACGCCCTTGCCCGACCCCGTCAAAGAGGCCTGGCTGGCGGATTCCAGCTGCGGCTCCCGGCAATACCTGCTGCCTTTCCTGCGCCCGCTGGCGCGCGCGTTCATCATCCTGATCCAGGCAGTCAAAACGTTCCTGCCGCGCAGGTGGTCGCATTCGAAGCTGTTGCATCGCATTCTGGCGTGGGGCCTGGAGCACTTCGTGTCGCCCGAGGCCAACTGGCTCATCCTGCGGCACTTTCACCTGGGTTCGCAGATTCTGGCTTTCATCGGACGCAACGCGCCGGCACCGGTCGTGACCTCGCCGCTCGAGCCGCGCGGTATCGCCGACCTCAAAGACGAGATGTTCGTCAAGCACGACCTGAACCTGTTCAACTTCGTCATACGGCTGAACGGTGCGCTGCGCGAGGCCGACGTAGAGATGCACCCGCCGGCGCGCGTCGATTTTTCGATGGTGCGAGAGCCCCCGTTGAAGCTGGCGGACATGCCGCGCCGACGCCGCAACTTCCTGGACCTGCAAAGCGCCATCGAGCTGTTCACGCCGCTGTACCAGTTGCTGCTGACCGACAACGATTTCTGGCGCGCCGCCAACTCGTTGCAGCTCGACGAAACCGTGGGCATCTATGCGGCGCAGATCTTGGGTGCGCCGCAACACCTGATCCTGGTGAACAACAAGCACCCCTTGGTGCCGATGTCGACGCTGCGGGCCGGCTACCGGCTGGTGCTGCACGGCTTGTCTACCGAGATGTTGCACAGCCTGCTGATGCAGATGAAAGCCGAAGCCGAAAGCCGGCTCCCGCAGGCCGATGCCGGCCTGTGACGCGCGCGGGCGGACGCCGAGGCGCCGTTCCGGTCGCATGCAAGCCGCGGGCCGCTGGCGCCGCCCGGGCTGGCAACAAGCCGCGCCGCCTTACCGCGCCGGCGCGACCGCGGGACGGGTCATGCGCAGCAGCGGCAGCCCGGCGGCCAGCACCACGATGCCCAGCAGCGCGCCCATACCGGCATAGCGGGCGCTGGACCACACCAGCCCGGCGCAGCTCAGGGCAAACAGCAGCGGCGGCAGCGGATACAGCGGCACACTGAAGGGCCGCACGCGGTCGGGATGCAGCTGCCGCAAGCGCCACACCGATACCGCGACCAGGAGCATGAAGAACCAGAATACCGGCGCGGTATAAGCCACCATGGCCTGCACGCCGTTCTCGGTCATCGCGCCGAAGGCCACCAGCGCCAGCGTGATCGCACCCTGCGCAAGCAAGGCCGCGACCGGCGCCTGGCCGCGCGGGGACCAGGCGCCGAGCCGGCGCAGAGCCGGCACGTCGGCGCCCAGCGCCACGTAGACGCGGGCACCGGTCAGGATGGTGCCGTTGATGGTGCTCAGTGCCGTGCAGCACACGAGCAGGCTCAGTAATATGGCTGCATGCGGTCCGGCGGCGATGCGCATGACGTCGGCGCCCACGGCGCTGGCCTGGCGCAAGCCCTGCAGGCCGAACATATCGAGCAGCGCCAGGTTGGCCAGCAGATAGATGCCGGTGACGACAGCCGTGCCGATCAGCAGCACCCGGCTGACGTTGCGCGCAGGGTCGCGCAGTTCGCCCGACAGGTAGGCGGATTCGTTCCAGCCGCCGTAGGTCAGCAGCACATACACCATGCCCAGTCCCAGCATGCCCGGCAGGCTTTCCTGCATCGGCAGGCTTTCCGCGGCCATGGCCTGGGAAGGCGCGTCGCCCACCAGCATGCCGGCCACGACCACCGCCACGAGCGCGACCACGGTCAGCGACGTGAAGACGATCTGGATGCGCTTGGACGGCTGCGTACCGGCCACATTCAGGATGGTCAGCGCCACCACGGCCAGGGCGGCGTGCACAGCGGGACCGTAGGTGCCCAGGTCGAGCAGCTGCTGCGCGTAATCGCCATAGATGAAAGCCACGGCAGCAATGGCGCCGGTCTGGATGACAGTGCAACGCGCCCAGGCAAACATCAGTCCGGTGCGCGGCCCCCACGCCAGGCTCAGGTAGCGGTATTCGCCGCCGGAATCGGGATACGTTGAACCCAGCTCGGCGTAGCACAGCGCGCCCAGCAGCATCACGACGCCGCCCGCCAGCCACAGCAGGATATACATCGTGGGCGAACTGGCGTGCTGGGCCACCAGCGGTGGAAAACCGAATATGCCGATGCCGACGACTACGCCCACCAGCACCGCGACGGCGTCGAATACCGAAAGTCCGGGCGGCCGCCCCGGTTCGACCGAGACGCCGCTCATTGCGACTGCCTGGTGGCCTGCCAGCCCGATTCGGCGCCGTCGAGCGCCATGGCGGCAATGGTATCGCCGCGCACCAGACCCAGGAACCGCCGCGGCGTGCCGCCATCATCGAACACCAGTTCCAGCCGGTTGCCGTTGAGCGTTGCGCGCGTGACGTCGAGGGCGGCGTCCTGGCGGCGGGCGGTGACCGTCAGCTTCTGGTAATGCTGCGCGATCTGCAGCGTGATCGGACCGCCGGCATGCTCGATGCGCCAGGTCCCCGCCATTTTCGCCGGCACGATCCACATATACAGCGAGCGGCCGTTGACCGATTCATATTGGTCGCTGCCCCAGTCGCCCATGGTGAAGGCGTGCGACACCACGCGCGTGCCGGGCGCCAGCTCGTCCAGTATGCGCGGACGCAGCTTGATGTTGACGTCGGGCAGCAGGTACATCGTCAACACGGTGGCTTTAGAGAAGTCGGTGTGGAACAGGTCTTGAACGTGGAATTCCACGCGATCTTCGACGCCTGCCCGCTTGGCGTTGGCGCGCGCTTCCTCTACCCGTTGCGGGTCGATGTCGACGCCGGTGGCGCGGGCTGCCTTGCGGTCGCGCACGGCGGCCACGGCGATGCGGCCGTCCCCCGAACCGAGGTCGAACACAACGTCTTGCGGGCCTACGTCGGCCATTTCGAGCATCTTGGCCACGGCTTCATCGGGCGTGGGCACATAGGGCACATCGAGCTCGACGAACTGCGCGGCATTGAGCGGCAACATGACAAAGGACAACGAAGCGGCCAGGGCGGCCAGGGCATTGCGTCGCGAGCGGGTGCGGGCAGGCAGAGCAGGAACAATCGAAGGCACGCAGGTCTCCGTTAGAGGGCCGGCCTGCATGAGACAGTCCGGCACGGGGCTGACAAAAAACTGAACGAAATCATCGGTGCTACCGTGCCTTCGTTCAACCCTTGTTACATTTCGTCGCTGCTGGGCCGCTCCAGAGCGGCCAGCAGCGCATTAGGGCCGCCCCGGGTAGGCAACGCCACGCTTGTGATCTACAACCCTGCACCAGGCCGTCGGCCCCGCCGGCGCCAGTCATCCAACAAGAGGGACGCGCGACATGGCCAGCGACGGCGGTAATGACCTGGTATTCGACTATATCGTGGTGGGCGCAGGCTCGGCAGGCTGCCTGCTCGCCAACCGCCTGTCGGCCGATCCCGCCACGCGGGTGTTGCTGCTGGAAGCGGGGGGCCGCGACAACTGGCACTGGATCCATATTCCGGTTGGCTATCTGTATTGCATAGGCAATCCGCGCAGTGACTGGTGTTTTCGCACGCAGCCCGAGCCCGGCCTGAACGGCCGCAGCCTGGGGTATCCGCGCGGGCGGGTGCTGGGGGGCAGTTCGTCGATCAACGGCATGATCTACATGCGCGGCCAGCGCGCCGACTATGACGGGTGGGCCGCGCAGGGCAATCCCGGTTGGGGATGGGACGACGTTCTGCCGTACTTCAAGCGCAGCGAAGGCCACCATGGGGGCGCCAGCGATTTTCACGGAGCCGACGGAGAATGGCGCGTCGAACGCCAGCGCCTGTCCTGGGACTTGCTCGATGCATTCCGGGCCGCGGCCGCGCAGGCAGGAATTCGTTCGATATCCGACTTCAACCAGGGTGACAACGAAGGCTGCGACTACTTCGAAGTCAACCAGCGGCGCGGCTTGCGCTGGAGCGCGGCGAGCGCCTTCCTGAAACCCGTGGCGGGGCGGCCGAACCTGCGCGTCATGACGGGCGCGCGCGTCTCGCGCGTCATATTCCAGAATCGTCGCGCCGACGGCGTGGCCTTCCGGCTCGACGATGGCGGCGAGCAGATTGCCCGGGCACGCGCCGAGGTGGTCCTGGCCGCCGGGGCCATCGGCTCGCCGCAGCTGCTGCAGCTGTCCGGCGTGGGGCCCGCCGCGCTCCTGCAGGCGCGCGCGCTGCCCGTGGTGCATGACTTGCCCGGGGTGGGCGAGAACCTGCAGGACCATCTGCAACTGCGCATGATCTTCCGGGTGACCGGCGCCAAGACCCTGAACGCGATCGCCGGCACCTTGTGGGGCAAGGCCATGATGGGCGCGCAGTATGCCTTGTGGCGGCGCGGCCCGCTCAGCATGGCGCCGTCGCAGCTGGGCGCCTTCGCAAGGTCGGGCCCCGAACAGGAACGGGCCAACGTCCAATATCACGTGCAACCCCTGTCGCTGGAAAAATTCGGCGACCCGCTGCACGCGTTTCCCGCCTTTACTGCGTCGGTGTGCAACCTGCGGCCGACCAGCCGCGGGCATGTGCGCGTCGCGAGCCCGCAGCCGGACGACCATCCTGAAATTTTCTGCAATTACCTGGCCACCGAGGCCGATAGGCGCGTGGCGGCGGACAGTCTGCGGCTGACGCGCCGCATCGTGGCGCAGCAGGCGCTCGCCCGCTACGCGCCGCAGGAATACCGGCCCGGCGAGGGCTGCCAGACCGACGAAGAACTGGCGCGCGCGGCCGGCGACATCGGCACCACGATCTTCCATCCGGTGGGCACGTGCAAGATGGGCGTGGACGAGCGTGCCGTGGTCGACCCCGAGCTGCGCGTATATGGCCTGCAGGGGCTGCGCGTCATTGATGCGTCGGTCATGCCGACCATTACTTCAGGCAACACCAACGCCCCTACCGTGATGATTGCCGAAAAGGGCGCCGAGCTGCTGCGTCGCAAAAGCCCTGCGTTATAGTCCGAAAGTTTTCGCGCGCCGGCCGGGGCCGCCGTCCCCTGGCGCGCTGCCGTTCCTGGATTTCTCTGATGCCTGACACTATCGAGCTGGTCGCCACCGTACTTTTCGCGGTGGCGGTCATTCATACGTTTTCTGTCCCACTCTTCGCGCGGTTGGCGCATCGCAACGGCCCGAATGCCGGGGTGTGGCATCTGCTTTCCGAAGTCGAAGCGGTGTTCGGCGTCTGGGCGTTCGTGCTGATCGTGTGCATGGCCCTGCTGAGTGGCAGCGGCACGGCCATCCGGTACATGGACACGCGCAACTTTACCGAGCCGCTGTTCGTCTTCGCGATCATGGTGGTGGCGGCCAGCCGCCCGATTCTCGAACTGGTGGGGCTGGGCGTGCGTGCGCTCGCACGCGCGCTGCCCATGCAGCGCGAAGTGGCCACGTTCTTCGTGGTGATGTCGGTGGTGCCGCTGGGCGGCTCGTTCATCACCGAGCCTGCCGCCATGACCCTCGCGGCGATCCTGTTGCGTGACGGCTACTTCCGCGTGGCCGGGCATACGAGGTTCAAGTACCTGACCCTCGGCGTACTGTTCGTCAATGTCTCGATCGGCGGCGTGCTTACCGCCTATGCGGCGCCGCCTGTGCTGATGGTGGCGTCCACCTTTGGCTGGGACTCGGCCTTCATGGCCACCCATTTCGGCTGGCGCGCCATTCTCGCTGTCTTTGTGAACGCGGCCGTGCTGACCTGGGTCTGCCGGGATGCACTCACTGCGCACGCCATAGGCACGGGCAGCGGGGTCAACGCGACCGACGACGCGCAGCCCAGCCGCGACACGGTGCCGCCGCTGGTCATCGCCGTCCATCTCGTGTTCCTGGTGGGCGTCGTGCTGACGGCGCATCATCCTGCCGTCTTCCTGGGCCTGATGATGATGTTCATCGGCTTCGTGCACGCCTATCGCCGCTACCAGAGCCGCCTGTTGATCCGCGAGGGGCTGATGGTGGGCTTTTTCCTGGCTGGCCTGGTCATATTGGGCGGCCTGCAGAAATGGTGGCTGCAGGATCTGCTGGGCGGCCTCGAGCCGACTGTGCTGTTCTGGGGCGCCACGGCGCTGACCGCCATTACCGACAATGCGGCCCTGACCTACCTCGGTTCGCTGGTGGACGGGTCGAGCGAGATGTGGCGCTACATGCTGGTAGCCGGTGCGGTCACTGGCGGAGGGCTGACCGTGATCGCCAATGCCCCCAACCCGGCAGGCTATGCGATTTTGCGCCCATACTTTCCCAACGAAGCCATTTCGGCGGGGCACCTGTTTCTTTCGGCGCTGGCGCCCACGCTGGTGGCCGCGGGCATGTTCCTGCTGCCGCTGGGACGCTAGATCGGTGGCGGCGGTGCGTGCGGCCGGAACCAGCCGGGCTCCGCACGCGATGCGCCCCGGCTTGCTAGACCGTTGCCACCGGCGTGGCAGGCGACCCGACGGCGCCTGGCAGATTCAGCGGGGGCGCCGTAAGCAGGAAGCGGTTGCGCCCGTGCTGCGCGAGCCAGCGCGCGAGCTTGCCCAAGTACCACATCTCGCCGATGGGCATGCCCAGCTTGAAGATGCAGTGGTGATGCAGCGGCAGGGCGGCGCAGCAGGCGTTGGGCTTCTTGACCGGGTAGATCTCCAGCGCGTGATTGTCTGAGGCCATGGCTGCCACCTTGCTGTCGGTGATCCACTGCAGCAGCTTTTCATCGCTGCCGTCCAGGCCGGCGCAGATTTCGTGCAGCGTATGTTCGTCGGGCTCGCGGTTCTTTTCCAGCAGCGCGTCGCCGAACTCGGTGTGGAACAGCACGATATCGCCGGGCTCGATCTCGACGGCGTCCTGGTCAAGGATGCGCATCAGGTCGTCGTAGCCCACGGATTTCTGCTCGCGGCCGAAATGGCGCGCCAGGTCCACCATCACGCCGCGCGTCTGCAGGCAGGATTCGGCAAGGTGCGTAATGTCCAGCTTGCGCGCCTGAGAGGTCACGCCGCGGTTCAGGTCGGTTTTCGCGAATTCGCGTTCCACGTCGTAATCGACCGGACCCACGATGTCGTCGTTCGGCCGAAAGCCGTTGTAGTACACCCGCTCGGGCAGGCCGTCGCCATTGGCGTCGAACAGCGCGCCCACGTGCGCCAGCGAATCCCATTGTGTCGAGTACTGCAGGCTCATTTCGACGATGTCGTCCGACAGCACGTCGACGCAGCCGGGCCGCAACCGGCCCAGCGGGAAGTTCATGTAGAAGTCGCCGTCGCGCTCGGTGGGGCGCAGCTTGGGCGGGTGGCGCCGCACGTTCACGCCATTGCCGCCGGGATAGTCCAGCGGCAGCGACAGGCAGAAAGACAGCCCCTCGCGCACTTCGCGTATGCCCTTCAGCACGTTTTCCGGGGTGATGTAATTCAGGCAGCCCCGCTGATCGTCAGGCCCGAAATCCCCCCAGTTGGATCCCTCAGGACGTTGCTTCCATCGCATGTTCATGGCTCCTTGGCGTCGCAGCGCATTTGACTAAACGTATCACGAGTAGGATAATTTTATCATGGATGTGAAAACTGCCGGGCGTGTGCTCGACGTACTGAACCTCTTTGCCGAAGAGCAGAAACCCCTGCTTTACAGTGAGATTGCTGCGCAGATGCAGATTCCGCTGTCGAGCTGCCATGGCTTGCTCAAGACCATGGTGGCCAGGGGCTACCTGTATGAAATCGGCAAGAAGCTGGGGTATTACCCGACCCAGAAGCTCATGCATGTCGCCACGCTGATCTGTCGCAGCGATCCGCTGAACGCGCTGCTCGAGCCCGTGCTCGAGCAGGTGCGCAACCTCACTCGCGAAACGGCCATCCTGGCCAAGCTCGCCGAAGACCAGGTGGTCTACCTGATCGTGGCCGAGTCGCGGCAGACGATCCGCTTCAGCCACCAGCCGGGGGGCTTCAAGGCCGTGCACGCCACCAGTTCGGGCAAGGCACTGCTTTGCATGCTGTCAAAAGACGAGCGCGAAAAGTGGTTGAAGTCGTACGGAAAACTGACGGCCTATACCGACCGCACGCTGACCAAGCGCGCGGCGCTGGAAGCCGATATGCGTGCCGGTGTCGAGCGCGGCTGGCAGCGCTCGGTGGGCGAGAACGTCGAAGATGTCATGTCGATATCGCTCGGGTTCCGGGCGTTCGAACAACCTTTTGCCATCGTGGTGGCCGGCCCGTCGAGCCGCATGTTGAAAAACGAGAAAGCCATAGGCAAGCAACTGGAAGAGGTCAAAGAGCTGCTGCAAGCCGCTCTGCCCTCTGCCAATTTAACTTTTGTGGAAGGGAGCAGTAGATGAACAAGCGTAGTTTCCTGGCAACGGCAGGTGCGGTAGCACTGGCAACCGTGTTCTCCGCCCCAGCGGTGGCAGCGGCCGACTATCCCAGCAAGCCGATCCGTGTCGTCATGCCATGGGCGCCTGGTGGTCCCACCGACGTGGTGGGCCGCACCGTAGCCGTGCAGATGGGCGAGATTCTCGGCCAGCCCCTGGTCATCGAGAGCCGGCCCGGCGCCAGCGGCACCATCGGCACCGCACAGGTGGCCCGGTCGGCCCCCGACGGCTATACGGTGCTGATGAACCCCTCGGTGCAAGGAATCTACCCCGCGCAGTTCAAGAGCCTGTCATTCGACCCCATCAAGGATTTCCGCATGGTCGGCGTGCTCGGCACGGTGCCCATGGTGGCCGTGGTGCCGCCGAATTCCCGTTTCAGCACCTTTGCCGAACTGGTCGAGCATGCCAAGAAAAACCCCAACGAACTGTCGTTTGCCTCGCCCGGCGTCGCCACGCTGCCGCACCTGGCCGGTGAGCTGCTGAACACGACGGCCCAGCTCAAGATCGCGCACGTGGGTTATCGAGGCAGCAGCCCGGCACTGACCGACGTGGCGGGCGGCCACGTCGACCTGATGTATGCCCCCCTGGCACCGGCGCTGCCGCTGATCCAGAGCGGCAAGGTGCGTCCGCTTGCCGTGACGACCAAGGCCCGCCTGGCTGAGCTTCCCGAAGTGCCCACCATCGACGAATCGGTGCTGCCCGGCTTCGACATCGTGACCTGGTACGGAATGTGGGTGCCCAAGGATACGCCCGAACCCATCATCGCCAAGCTGAACCAGACCATGATTGAGGCCTCTCGCTCGCCCAAGGTCGTCGAGGCACTGAAAGCGCAGGGCACCTTGCCCAGCCAGATGACCTACCAGGAGGCCGAGGCATTCAACCTGGCCGAAAGCGAACGCTGGATCAAGGTCATGAAAGACGCCGGCATCCAGCCGGAATAAGCGGTCGTTGCAGGGCTGGGCCGGGCGCGCCCGGCCGGCGCCTTTGCGAACCGGCGGTCACGCCGCCCGCAGGCGTCCGCGATGATGGCGACTCCCGGGGCAGCTCGACTTGCTCGAGAGCCGGAAGCATCCGCCATTCGCGCCGGCCCGCACGGCGCAACGGGCGGTTCAGTCCGGAACGCGGGCCGGCCGCCCGGTCCGTGTATAGACCCGGGCAAGGCCGCCGCCCGGTACCCGGGCGACCCCCGGGCCGCCATGGGTTTCTTGCCGAAAGCGGCAGGCTCCCGCTTATCGCGGCAGGCTCTGTGCCGTGCCCGGGCGCCCGCGGTTCCGCTGGCCTGCCTGCCCCCAGCCAGCGGGTAGGGCCTTTTCGGCAAAAACCGCTAAAATTCAACACTTTCCCGTATAGATCCGGTACCGCCTGGTCGCTGTCCGCTTGCCGCGGGCGGTGGAACGGCGGTTTTCTGATGCGCCGGTGCGCCTGGAAGTTTCATCATGCCTATCTACGCTTACAAGTGCAGCGCCTGCGGCCACGCCAAAGACGTGCTGCAGAAATTCTCTGACGCCCCTCTGTCGGTTTGCCCGGAATGCGGCCAATCCACGTTTACCAAGCAGGTAACGGCCGCCGGCTTCCAGCTCAAGGGTTCGGGTTGGTACGTCACTGACTTCCGCAACGGTTCCGGCGGCCAGGGCGGCGCCAAGGCCGGGGCGGACTCGGCCGGCAAGGCCGATACGCCAGCCAAGTCCGAGGCGCCGGCCAAGAGCGACGCCGTCTCGCCCGCGCCTGCCGCGCCGGCCTCGACGCCCGCGGCATCGACCTGACCGCCCGCCGGGCACTCGACATGCGCATCTTCAAGAAGTATTTCGTCACGGGGCTGCTGATCTGGGTGCCGCTGGCCATCACCTTATGGGTGTTGGGCCTGCTCATCGCCACCCTCGAAGGCTTCGTGCCCGGCTTCTTGTCGCCGCAGTCGCTCATCGGCATCGATATTCCCGGCTTTCGTTTCGCGCTGGTGATCGTCGTGGTGCTGCTGACCGGCGTGTTCGCCGCCAACCTGCTGGGCCGTAGCCTGGTCGAGCAATGGGAAGCGCTGCTCGGGCGCATTCCGCTGGTGCGATCCATCTACAATTCGGTCAAGCAGGTCAGCGACACGGTGCTGGCGCCCAATGGCCAGGCGTTCCGCCAGGCCGTGCTGGTGCAGTACCCGCGCGCCGGCAGCTGGACGATCGCGTTCCTCACGGGCACGCCCGGCGGCGAAGTCGCCGGCCACCTGCCGGGCGAACACGTCAGCGTCTATGTTCCCACCACGCCGAATCCCACATCGGGGTTCTTCCTGATGATGCCGCGCGACCACGTCGTCGAACTGCAAATGAGCGTCGACGCCGCCTTGAAGTATGTCGTTTCCATGGGCGTCGTGGCGCCGCCGGCTCAACCGGCCGCGGCCGCCGCCCCCATCCCGATGGCCCCGGCCGTCGATTCGTGAATTTTTACGCTGATCCAAGCACCTAGGAGTCATCCCGCAATGCGTACCTGCTACACCGGCGAGGTTTGCCGCGACCATCTCGGCCAGACTGTCACCCTGTATGGCTGGGTGAACCGCCGCCGCGACCACGGCGGGGTCATCTTCATCGACCTGCGCGATCGCGCAGGCCTGGCGCAGATCGTGTTCGATCCCGACAACGCCGCCTTCGCCACGGCCGAGCGCCTGCGCAATGAGTTCTGCGTGCGCGTCACCGGCCTGGTGCGCCTGCGTCCCGAAGGAACGGCCAATCCCGAGCTGGCCTCGGGCGAAATCGAAGTGCTGTGCAAAGAAGTCGAGATTCTCAACGCCTCGATCACGCCGCCGTTCCAGCTCGATGACGACAACCTGTCCGAGACCACCCGCCTGACGCACCGAGTGCTCGACCTGCGCCGTCCGCAGATGCAGCGCAACCTCATGCTGCGCTACCGCGTGTCGATCGAAGTGCGCAAGTTCCTCGACCAGCTGGGGTTCATCGATATCGAAACGCCCATGCTCACCAAGAGCACGCCCGAAGGCGCGCGCGACTACCTGGTACCGTCTCGGGTGAACGCGGGGCACTTCTTCGCCCTGCCGCAATCACCGCAGTTGTTCAAGCAGATGCTGATGGTGTCGGGCTTCGACCGCTACTACCAGATCACCAAGTGCTTCCGCGACGAAGACCTGCGCGCCGATCGCCAGCCTGAATTCACCCAGATCGATTGCGAGTCCTCGTTCCTGGACGAATTCGAGATCCGCGAAATCTTCGAAGACATGATCCGCCATGTCTTCAAGACCGTGCAGAACGTCGACCTGCCCGCGCCGTTCCCGCAGATGACCTGGACCGAAGCCATGCAGCGCTACGGTTCCGACAAACCCGACCTGCGCGTGAACCTGGAATTCACCGACGTCACCGACGTGATGCGCGATGTCGAGTTCAAGGTGTTTGCAGCCGCGGCCACGGCGCCGGGTAGCCGCGTGGTGGCCCTGCGCGTGCCGGGCGGCGCCGAGCTGTCGCGCAGCGAAATCGACGCCTACACGCAGTTCGTGGGCATCTATGGCGCCAAGGGGCTGGCCTACATCAAGATCAACGACGTGGCCAAGGGCCGCGAGGGCATGCAGTCGCCCATCGTGAAGAACCTGCACGATGCCGCGCTGGCCGAGCTGGTCAAGCGCAGCGGTGCGCAAAGCGGCGACATCATCTTCTTTGGCGCCGACCGCGCCAAGGTGGTCAACGATGCGATCGGCGCGCTGCGCGTCAAGATCGGCCACAGCGAATTCGGCAAGAAGTCGGGCCTGGCGTCGAGCGACTGGAAGCCGCTGTGGGTGGTCGACTTCCCCATGTTCGAGTACGACGAAGAAGCCGGCCGCTATACGGCCGCGCACCATCCGTTCACCAGTCCCAAAGACGGCCACGAAGACTTCCTGGAAACCGATCCCAGCAAAGCCTACGCCAAAGCCTACGACATGGTGCTCAATGGCTGGGAGATCGGTGGCGGGTCGGTGCGCATCCATCGCGAAGAAGTCCAGAGCAAGGTGTTCCGTGCCCTCAAGATAGGTGCGGAAGAGGCGCGCGAGAAGTTCGGCTTCCTGCTCGACGCCTTGCAATACGGCGCGCCTCCGCATGGCGGTATTGCGTTCGGCCTGGACCGCATCGTCACCATGATGACCGGCGCTGAATCCATACGCGACGTTATCGCTTTCCCCAAGACCCAGCGCGCTCAGTGCCTGCTCACCCAGGCGCCGTCCGAGGTCGACGAGAAGCAATTGCGTGAACTGCATATCCGCCTGCGCAACGTCGAAGTGAAATGAAGTAATCTGCGGACAGAGGGTGCGGCCAGCCGGCGGCGCCTACCCTGCTTCCGGGGGCGCGCGGCCTGCCGCGCTGCCCTTCTCACACCAAGAGACGCCATTCGGTTCATGTCGCTCATCCGCGTCGTCAGCTACAACATCCACAAGGGGCGGTCGTCCCTGGGTACGCGCGAATCCCTGAACGATTTGCGGCTGGGGCTGTACAACCTGCGGCCAGACCTGGTGTTTCTGCAGGAAGTGCAGGGGCGCAACCAGCATGCCTCCATCCTGGATGCGCAGCACGAATCGCTGGCGGCGGCACTGCGTCTTGACGTGGCGTATGGCTGCAATGCCATCCGCAATCGTTCCGAGCATGGCAACGCGCTGTTGTCGCGGTTTTCCATACTCGAGCACGAGAACCAGGACATTTCCGACCATCGGCTCGAACAGCGCGGACTGCTGCATGCCCGCATCGAGATCGACGGACGCGACGTTCATTGCTTCGTGGTGCACCTGGGCCTGTTCGCCGGCAGCCGCACTCGGCAGATACAGGCGCTGACCGACCGCATCAGCCGCCTGGTGCCTGAAGGCGATCCCATCCTGGTGGCGGGCGATTTCAACGACTGGGGTGACCGGCTGGCGCCGTTGTTCGTGCAGCAGCTTGGCCTGTACGAAGTGTTCGCCAACGCGCCCCGCAGTCACGGCGGCGAGCTGCCGCGCCTGCGCGATTCGGTACGCCGCCTGAGCAATGTGCTGCGTGGCGTACCCAACAGCGTGGCCGTGATCGAACGCGGCAACCAGCTGGGCGTGGGCGGGGCCTACTGCCCACTGCCGCCGCCGCGCACTTTCCCTGCCGTGTTTCCGTGGTTTCGCCTCGACCGCATCTACCAGCGCGGCTTTGCGGTGCGCAGTGCCCGGGTATTGCGGGGCCGTGAATGGGCGCGCCTTTCCGATCACGCGCCCCTGCTGGCGGAGCTTGAATTGCCGTGAAGGGCGATATCGTCAGGCTGGAATGGACCGACGACAATGCCATCGACCTTCTGCAGAATGGCGCCGATTTCTTTCCTGCGCTCTGCCGGGCCATCGATCAAGCGCGCGTGAGCGTGCATCTGGAAACGTATATCTTCATACTCGACCGTACCGGCGAGCAGGTGCTGCAATGCCTGGAACAGGCGGCGCGTCGCGGTGTGAAGGTGCGCCTGGTGCTCGACGGGTTTGGCAGCGCCGACACGGGCGTGGGCATCGCCGCGCGGTTGACGCAGGCCGGCGGAAACTGCAGGATCTATCGGCCGGAACCGCCGTGGTATCGCCGGCTGGTGCCCTCGCGCAGCCGCTTGCGGCGCCTGCATCGCAAGGTAGCGGTCGTTGATGGTGACACGGCCTTCGTCGGGGGCATCAACATCGTCGACGACTATGACGACCTGGATCCCACCGACAACATAGACGGCGCGCGCTTTGATTTCGCGGTGCGCGTGCGCGGGCCCTTGGTGGCTCACGCCGTGCACGCGCAAGAACTGCTGTGGGTGCGCCTGAACTGGGCGCGGCTGCGCCGTCATCCGCGCGAATGGGCACGCCTGCGGCTGCGCCGGCCACCCACGCCGCCCGCCGAAGGCGCCGGCAGCCAACGTGCGGCGCTGGTGCTGCGCGACAACCTTCGGTTTCGCCAGACCTTCGAGCGCGCGTATCTGTATGGCATCCAGCATGCGCGCCGCGATATTCTCGTCGCCAACGCGTATTTCTTCCCGGGCCGGCAGTTCCGCAAGGCGTTGCTGCGCGCCGCCGCTCGCGGAGTGCGGGTTCGCCTGCTGCTGCAGGGCAAGGTCGAATACCACATGCAGTACTACGCCACGCGTTCGCTGTACGACTCGCTGCTGCGCGGCGGCATCGAGATCTACGAGTACATGCCCGGCTACCTGCATGCCAAGGTCGCGGTCATCGACAATATGGCCATGGTGGGCTCGTCGAACCTCGACCCGTTCAGTCTGCTGCTGGCCCGCGAAGCCAATGTCGTGGTCGACGACCAGCCGTTTGCCTGGGACCTGCAGCATCGGCTCGAAGACGCCATTGCCAACGGCGGCCGCTTCGTGCGCCCGCTGGACTACCATCGGCGCGGCTGGCTGCGGCGGTGTATCGATGCGGCGTCTTATACCCTACTGCGGGTCGGCGTGGCGCTGACGGGGCGTTCGGGGGAGTACTGAACCTCGGTAAGGCCGCGCCGGGGTGCTGCAGACTCACGCGAGTGGCGGGGCGTGCGGTCTCTGCATTTACCCGGACCGGGCCTGGATGGTTTGCAATACATGGTGCGCCACGGCATCGCCCGCGGCGGCCCGTTGTTCGATCGGAACCGTGAACAGGATGGCCTCGAGTTTGTTCTCGGCGTCAAACAATGCAGCTCGCAACCATGCTTCGTCGAGGGCCACGATTTCCTGTTCGGCTTCGCGCAACACGGCCTGCAAGTGTTCGATGCCGGCTTGCCGCGTCAGGTAGGCCTGGCAGGCTTGCTCCACCGCCTGCACGGCCTCTGGATATTGCCATGTATGCATGGTCGGAACGTATCGGTGGTGCGGAAGATTGCCTGAAAGGGGTGCGGCCGCGAGGGCTGCTGTGCAGGCGCTCGTACGGGCGCGCCGGCCGGCGCCCTCATGCGGCTCCGTCGGGCAGCACGAAAGAGAACGCTTCGCCCTCGATTGTTTCGCCGACAATGTGCGTGGACGTCAGCTCGCAGCGGGCGATGGGGCCACTGGTGAAGAACGACCATGCCTCGGCGCCATCGGGCATCAGGCCGACGAAGCCCAGTTCATCCCGCGCGATCAACGGATTGCCTGTGCGCAGGAATTCGTGAAAGACGAAAGGCATCCGGTATGCAAAGCGCCGCGAGCCATCTGCCCGGCGATAGGCGGCCACGCATTCGTTGATGCCGACCACCAGGTCGCCATTGCTGACCGCAGTTTGCGGAACGAGGCCGATGTTCGCATAGCCCACGTGCAGGCAGCGGCTGTCATGCCATTGCAGATATCCCCACGTATTGGCATCCGAGGTTTCCAGCATGCCGATCACGTCCAGGCCGGCAGTGCGTGCCTGCATGTCGGAACGCGAATCGCAGGGTACCCAGCGTGCGGTATCGGTGGAAGTCTGGCTCATTTGGCGATGATGGTGATCACGTTGCCTGCCTGCTCGACGAACTCGATGGTCGAGCCGGTGCCCGTCGTGCCCGGCAGGAAGAATTGACGGATGTTACTACCCGGAATACGGCCGGCGCCGATGATCGTGGACGGGTCGTTGTAGGCCTGGTTGAAGCGCCGGATCACTTCCGCACGGTTGGCCGGCGTATCGGCGATGCCGATACGGCTGGCGTTGCCTGCGGCGCGCTGGGCGTTGTAGGCATTGCTGGGATCGATATTACGGTTGAACAGAAAGTCGATCTTGCGGCCGTTTTCGCCAAATCGCAGTTCGTCCGGTGCACGGGCGGCCGCGGCGGGAGCGGGCGAGCGGGCTGCTTGCGCAGGCGTTTGCGGCGTTTCGGCCGCGGGCCGGGGGGTCGACCTGCCGACCGGACGTGGCGCCAGCCGATTCGCGCCCCGCGTGAGCAACGCGATCAGGGCGCCCACTCCCATGGCCATGGCGCCCTTGGCGAATTGTTCCGAGGCCTGGTCCAGTTCGCGAGCGGTGGACGCATTCTGTGTCAGGGTAAAGAACTGCACCAGATGCTGAATGCCATCGAAGATGGCCCAACCCACCAAAGCAAATCCGATGGCCAGCAGGGCGGCGTCGGCCACGAAGCCCACGCCCACGGCGTGCGAGCCCGCCCACACCACCAGCATGCCCACGATGATCGCCAGATTGCCGCCGCTGAGCGCAGCGCTCAGTTCGCTGGCGACCGCACTGGGCATGTACTTCGGCGCGCCGCCCAGCACATGGGCGTAACGGTCGGCGAGCGACCACTGGCTCACGGGGCCCACCGGGGCGGGGGAGATCATGGCCGGCTGCACGTTACCATGGCCGTCCTGTCCGGAAGTGTCGGGCAGCGACACCGCGACGATCTGGCCCACGCGCATCAGCGCCATCATCTGTTCGGCGGTTTGCTCAGGCGTGTAATGTCCACCCACCGATCCCGTGCAAACCAGCCGGCGGTAAAGCGCCGTGAGCTTGGCCAGCGATGAGTCGTCGCGCAGGTGCGGATACAGCAGGGCGCGCAGGCGCGCCGGATCGCGGATGATCAGCGAAGGCGCGACGCCCCCGAACACCGTCCAGGGGCCGATGAGCAAGAGTTCGCCTCCCCCTCGCAGGGCGGCGACGTCTCCGGATCTTTCAAGGGATCTGACGTCCATGGGGCATGTCGTTGTGCGGTGGAAACCGATACAGCGCTGCCCGGGCCTGCCCACGGGTGCGGGCCTGGCGAAACCGCGCCGGGGCAGCGGAATCCTAACAACGATTGCGCGCGGCGAAACGGAAACATCAAGCTTTGTCGCGTTTGTTTCATATCGACACTAGTCGCTGCTTTGCTGCCTACGGCGAGAGCAGGCCGATTCCGCCCACTCTCTGGGGGCCACCGCGGTGATGTGCGCGGCAGGCCGAGCGGGCCTGTGTCAGCGCCGGGGCGAGCGGCGGGGCCGGCGCACCAGGCCAAGCGACAATGCGGTGCCCACCAGAATGACCACGGCACCCGCCAGGATCTGCGTGGTGACGACTTCGTCCAGGAACCACACGCCCCACAACACCCCGAACACCGGCACCAGGAAAGTCACGCTGACGGCGGCCGTCGGCCCCACGTTGGCGATCAGGCGGAAGAAGACGATATACGCGGCTCCCGTGCACACCAGTGCCAATGCGATCGTCGACAGCCAGGCTTGCGCCGATACGGGATGTTCGGGCCAGGTAGCGATGGCCAGCGGCGCGAGCACGAGCGAGGCCGCGATCATGCTGCCCGTGGCATTCGACAGGGCGTCGACATCACCCAGGAAGCGTTTCGCCCAATTGGCCGCGACACCGTAGAAGAACGGGGCGGACACGGCCGCAAGCACGGCCGGCCCGTGGCCGCCTGTACCGAAATCCAGCTTGTCCCAAACCAGTACCACGATGCCCAGCAGCGCGATGGCCAGGCCCAGCATGCGGATACGGGGCAAGCGGTCGTTCAGCCACAGCCAGCCTATCACCGCGCCCCAGACGGGGGTGACGGCATTGGCCACGGACATGAAACCGGCGCCCAAGGACTGGGCGGCGTAGGCATACAGCAGGAATGGAATGGCCCCATTCAGTACGCCTACCATCAGGATCGCTTTCCAGCGGCGCGCCAGCAGCGGCAGCTTGCCGCGCAACGCGGCCAGGGGCAAAAGGCTCAGGGCCGCCAGCCCGACGCGCAGTTCCATCAGGGGTCCCGGGCCGAACTCGGGCACCGCCACGCGCATGAACAGGAACGATCCGCCCCATACCGCCGCCAGCAGCACGAGGTCTCGCAAGTCGCGGTAGCGCATGAGTTCGGAACACCCCGTCAGGACTTGCGCCGGCTGGCGCGGGTAAGCACGTTCTTCATCTTGACCCGATGGGCCAGTATGGCGCTGCCCAACGCCAGCAATGCGCACATCACCAGGCCGATGCGCACCCCGTCGAGCACGGAGGTGCGCCCTATCAGTATGCCGACCAGCGCAGTGCCGGCGGCGCTGCCGATGGCGCGCGTGGTCTGCACCAGGGCCGAAGCCACGCCCACATCGCGCCGCTCGCTCAGCATCTGCATGAACAGCGTCAGGTTGGGCAGCAGGAAGCCCAGGGCACAGCCGTTGACGAAGAAGGCAGCCAGGATCCAGAGGGTGGAAGTGCCGGGCCCGAAGCCCAGGACCATCAGCGAGCCGACGGACAGCAGGCAGCCGCCGAACACCATCAGGCGCTGGGGTTCGTTCTGTTTGGGAAACAGCATGCCGTTGACAATGCTGCCCACCGGGATGGCCGCCACCAGCGGCGTCAGTAGAAGCCCGGCCTGGCTGGGCGTGTAGCCCATTTCGACCTGGAGCAACAGGGGGCTGTAGAAAATCAGCACGAACATCACGGCGCCCACGGCCAGCGCCGCCAGGTTGAGCAGCTGGGGCTCGCGTGGCGCGATGACGCGCAAGGGGAAGATGGGAGACGTGACCCGCCGTTCGTAGGGCAGCAGCAGGGCAACGGCGGCCACGCCCGCCAGCGCGAGTGCAAGCGCCACTGTGGGGTGGGCATGCTCGCCCGAGGCGAAAGCCAGTTCCATGGCCGCCAGCGGGGCGCTGACGGCGATGACCAGCAGCAGGCTGCCCAGCCAGTCGATGCGCGGCCGGCCCGGCCCGGGATGCACCGGACGGATGCGCGGGAAGTAGCGCGCCAGCAGGAACAGCGCCAGCACTGCCGCGATCGGCGCAACAAAAAATGCCGCACGCCAGCCCAGCGCCTGGGTCACGGCGCCGCCCAGCAGCGGCCCCACGCCGCTGGCCATGGCAAAGGCCGCGGACACCAGTGCCAACCAGCGTACGCGCTCCCTGGCGTCGGGGAACAGGTCGGCGGGCGCCGCGAAGGCAGTCGCGATCATCATGCCGCCGCCGATGCCCTGCAGGGTGCGAAATGCGATCAGCTGCTGCATGGACTGCGCCAGCCCGCAGGCGATGGAACCCAGCGCAATGATGGACACCGACAACAGCATCAGCGCCTTGCGCCCGTACAGGTCGCCCAGGCGCCCGAAGATGAGGATGGAAGCGGCGGTGGCCAGCAGGTAGCCCGTGCCCACCCAGGCGTACAGGGCCATGCCGTTCAAGGCTTCGGCCACGCGCGGCAGCGTGGTGCTGACGATGGTGGAATCGAACGCCGCCAGCACCACCGTGGCCGAGACACCCAGCATGGCCTTGAGCAGATCGCTGCGCGAGCGGATGGGCGGCGCAGGAGGGGCAGGCGTGGGTGCGGGCGCGGCAGGCGTCGTCATGCCCCCAAGGATATCACCGTCGGTTTAGGGATTTCACCTATTTGAATAGCGCGTGGTATCCCAGTATTACGAGCACCACCGCCGCCACGGCCAGCCACGACCAGCGCGATGAGGTGAGCCCCCGTTCGGGTTCGGCCGGCTCGGGGGGCGGCGCCGTACGCGGTAGCTTGGCCATGTGGTCGATGAACGCGGCGAAGAACTTGTTGACCAGCTTGCCGCCGGCTTTCATCAGCATCGGCTCGCCCACTTTGCCCAGCGATCCGCCGGCCATGGCGGCCACGGTATAGCCCAGCCGCGTGCCTTCGTCTTTAGGGGTCAGCGTGATCTGGGCAGTGCCGATGGCCAAGCTGGCGGCCTGGCTCTTGGCGTCGAACGCCAGTGCGCAGCCATGCGGCGGATTCAGTTCCGATAGCAGCACGTCGCATTCGTAATGGGCGTCTTGACCGCCGACGCTGGTATGCAGCGACAGGGCGTATTCGGTGGCGGTACGCCGCTCGATCCGGACGCAGCCCGGCAGGCACTTCTGCAGGACTTCCGGGTCCATCAGGGCATCCCACGTCTGGTGTGGGGTGGAGGGAATCCATTGAGCATCGGCAATGCGCATGGCGGTCTCCTTGCAGGCCCGGGGACCTGATTGTCAACGGCTTTGAACCTATTCTGGCCCTTATCGGCGGGTTTGACCAGCGCCTGGGGCAGACAATGCCGTGAACAACGCAATCAGGGTGACATACAGACTGACGGAACGCATGCCTCGGAACATCAGTTCCGTGATGCCGAACACGGCAAAGCCCAGGCACACCGCCAGGCCCATGGCGGCCGCGGCACGTTCGGCCCGAGGCACGCCCTGGCGCATCCGCCGCGCAAACAGGCACGCCGGCGCGATGTACAGGACCAGTAACGCCAGCCCGCCCGGCAGCCCGTAGGTGACCAGCGCCATCATCACGTCGTTGTGCGGCTCGCCAAAATTTCGTGCCACGTAGGGCGAGACGGCCCCTTGCGCAGCGTGCTGCTGAAGCGCATCGTTGAAGCGGGAGCCGCCGCCGATGCCGGACCAGGGGGCCGCCTTGAACATTGTCCAGGACGCCTTCCAGAGCTGCAGGCGTATACACATGGACGTGTCGGCCACCGGGTCGACGGTGAGGCATTGCTCGACCTCGTGGGCACCCTCCAGCACGCGATCGCGCAGGGCGGGGCTGCTTGCGCCGACGGCAAGCGCCACCAGCCCGATGCCGACCAGCCCCGCCAGGGCCCGGAGCGGCCGGTGCAGCCATCCGGCCAGCCCCACGCCGATCAGGGCGAACACCGGGATGGCCATCCACCCGGTGCGGGTCTGGGTCAGCACGAAGCCTGCAAACGTGAGCGCCGCGACACCGATCTTGATGGCGCGTTCCAGACGGGGATGGCGCGTCAGGGGCCAGAGTACGCTGTAGGTCGCGAGCACGGCCATCAGCAGCATCAGGTTCCCATAGCCGACGGCATTGAATTGAGGCGTGATGGGGCGCTCGAGCGTCGGCCCCGTCAGGTAGACCACGATGGCCGTGGCCAGCAGGCCAGCGGCCATGGGGCCCCACGCGAACTGGCGCAGCCGCTCGCGATCCAGCAGCAGGAAACCCGCCGTCAGGCAGGGAAAGCCCAGGGCGATCCGCAGGCCGCGTTCGATCTCGGCACCGCCCCACTCACCATTGATGGACTGGCTGAGCAGCGCGGCCCCCAGGGGCAGGCACAACAGGGCGATCAATCCGCCATAAGGCCGCAGGACCGCCCCGCGCTGAGGCCCGGGCGCTGACATGATGACGATCAGGCAGGCCAGCGACAACACGTAGAACAGACCGCTGCCGCCGCCCGCGGAAAGCGTGAGCACGGGCAACAGGCCCACCAGGATGGTGACCAGCGGGGTGGCGTGGCGTAGAGTGGAGTACATCATGGCACTGGCCGTCCGGGCCGCCTGCAGCGTAGTGGGGCACTATCTACTGCAGCAAATACTACAAGATAATGCAAATGAAATAAAATCTGTCAAATTCCCGGCTTTAGACATATGTCATGGACGGCGCGGGACATCAAGCGGCTTGAATCCGGACGTACCAAGCGGAGACGCGGACGTCTCCTTGGGGCGTTTCGCCTTGGCAGTATAACCGAGTTAACGTCATTTACCGACAAATAGGGCCGTATTCAATCCACAGGACACATGTCACTAACATCTGCGGACTATTCAAGTATCCGGAAACAACCCGCCGCGGCGGCAACTCATACAATTCGCCCGGGATCGGCTGAGCCGGTTCATTACACAGCCACCTTATGCAATATCTGTTGACCGCGTTCCTGACTTCGCTGGTATTCACGGCCCTGATCATCCGGTGCCGCTTCTGGCGCAACGGCATGCTCACCGACCATCAATTGGTGGGGGTGCAGAAATACCACGCTACGCCTGTGCCCCGCATCGGCGGCGTCTCGCTGGTCGTCGCCATGGGCGTCACCTGTGTGGTGGCGGCCTTTCGCGAACCGCAAGAGCTGTCAGAGCTGCTTCTTTTGATGCTGGCCGCTTCGCCTGCCTTTCTCGGCGGGCTGGCCGAAGACCTGACCAAGAGCGTCCGCGTCCTCACCCGCCTGCTGCTGGCCATGGCAAGCGGCGCGCTGGCGTATTTCCTGCTCGGCGCCGCCGTTACCCGTGTCGACATCATCGGGGTCGACTGGCTGTTGCAGTTTGGCGTCGTGTCATTTGTCTTTACGCTGGTCGCCATCAGTGGTGCCGCGAATGCATTGAACATCATCGATGGCTACAACGGCCTGGCGGCCGTGGTGTCGGCCATGATTTTTGCTGGCTTCGCCTACGTTTGTTTCTACGTGGGCGACCGCATGCTGCTGATCGTGGCCCTGGGCATGCTGGGCGGCGTCGTGGGCTTCCTGATCTGGAACTATCCGCGCGGCCACGTCTTTCTGGGCGATGGCGGGGCGTACTTCCTGGGTTTCATGATAGGTGAGCTGTCGGTTCTGCTGCTGGCGCGCCACCCCGAAGTCTCTGCGTGGTTTCCGTTGTTGTTGTGCATCTACCCCATATTCGAGACTTTGTTCTCGATCTATCGCAAGCGCTGGCTGCGCGGGCGATCTCCCGGCGCGCCCGACGGCGTGCACCTGCACATGCTGATCTACAAGCGCGTGGTGCGGTGGGCAGTGGGTTCGCGCGAAGCGCATCACCTGACCTGGCGAAATTCGTTGACCTCGCCGTATCTGTGGCTGCTTTCTTCGCTGGCCGTGATCCCGGCGGTGCTCTTCTGGCAGATGCCGATCGTATTGATGACCTGTGTGGCGGTGTTCTCGGTGACCTACGTGATGCTCTATCGCCGGCTGGTATTGTTTCGCATGCCGAAGTGGATGCTCGTGAGGAAGAAGAAGCGAACAAATTGAGTGTTTTTGCGGTGCTGCCCATGGCAATAAAGGGCTGCAAGATGGCACCGCCGGAAAGCACGATCAACTCATACTTGGCTAGGCAGCTGCTTCCATGAAAACATGGTTCAGCCAAAAGCGCTCATTGAAGGTTTTCTATGCTGATTTCCGTCATTCTCTCCGGTGGTGCAGGCACCCGCCTCTGGCCCGTTTCGCGAGAAGGCTATCCCAAGCCCTTCATGAAGCTCGCCGACGGCGAAAGCCTGTTATTGAAGACCTACAAGCGGGCGGCCGCGGTGGGCGCCGAAGGCATCGTCACGGTCACGAACCGTGACTACTACTTCATGAGCAAGGACGAGATGGCACTGGCCCAGGTGGATGTTTCGTCCAACGCGTTCCTGCTGGAGCCTGCCGGTCGCAATACGGCCCCGGCCGTGGCCATGGCCGCACACCAGGTGGCCGCGCTGTACGGGCCCGATGCCCTGATGCTGGTATTGCCGGCCGACCATCTGGTGCAAGACCTGGCTGCCTTCACCCGTGCCGTCGAGGCTGCCAAGGTCCTGGCCGAACAAGGCAAGCTGGTGACGTTCGGCATTATCCCCACGGCACCTGAAACCGGGTTCGGCTACATCGAGACCGGCGCCGATCTCGGGGGCGGCAAGCAGGTCGTCAGATTCGTCGAGAAGCCTTCATTGGACAAGGCTCGCGCCTACGTCGACTCCGGCCGTTTCCTGTGGAACTCGGGCATGTTCTGCTTCAAGGCTGGTACGGTCCTGCAGGAAATCGCTGCCGTGGCGCCTGATGTGGATACGGCCACCCGCGCGTGCTGGGACTCGCTTTGCGCGGCCGGCGCGGGCGAAAGCGCAATGGCGGAGATTCCCGCCGACACGTTCGCGCAGGTGCCCGATATTTCGATCGACTACGCCGTCATGGAGCGCTCTCCGAATGTGGCGGTCGTGCCGGGCGATTTCGGTTGGAGCGATATTGGGTCATGGATTGCCATGAGCGACCTGACACCCCCCGATGCCGACGGCAACCGCGCCGCAGGCAACGCCGTGTTCGTCGACAGCCAACGCGTCTATGTCCAGAGTGACGACCGGCTGGTGGCAGCCGTTGGCGTACAGGACCTGCTGGTCATCGACACGCCCGACGCGGTGCTGGTGGCACACGCCGACAAGGCGCAGGAAGTGAAGAAGGTGGTGAGCAAGCTGAAGCTGCAGGGTCATGACGCTTATCGGCTGCATCGCACCGTAACGCGTCCCTGGGGCACCTATACCGTGCTTGAAGAAGGCTCGCGCTTCAAGATCAAGCGTATCGAGGTCAAGCCGGGCGCGAGCCTTAGCCTGCAAATGCACCACCATCGCAGCGAGCATTGGATCGTTGTCAGCGGTATGGCGAAAGTCGTCAACGGCGACCAGGAACTGCTGGTGGCGACGAACGAATCCACCTATATCCCGGCCGGGCACAAGCACCGACTCGAAAACCCGGGTGTGCTCAATCTGGTGATGATCGAAGTCCAAAGCGGCGAATACCTGGGCGAAGACGATATCGTACGTTTCGCAGACATATACGGGCGCGCATGATGGTTGGAATGGTCAGGGCTATATGGAACTACCGCGGCTTTATCGCGGGCAACGTGAAACGCGAGTTCCAGTCGAAATACCGCAATTCCATGCTGGGAGCTGTATGGAATGTGCTCAACCCGTTGTCGATGATCGTCATCTACACGGTGATCTTTTCGCAGGTCATGCGGGCCAAATTGCCGGGCGTAGATGGCACGTTCGCCTATAGCATCCACTTGTGTGCGGGCGTGCTGACCTGGGGGCTCTTTGCCGAGATCGTCAGCCGTGCTCAGAACACCTTCGTCGACAACGCCAATCTGATTAAGAAATTGAGCTTCCCGCGCATGTGCCTGCCGGTAACGGTAGTCGCCAACGGCCTGGTCAATTTCGCAATTATTTTCACGCTGTTCACGCTGTTCCTGATCGCCACGGGCAACTTCCCCGGATGGCCTTTCGTGGCGCTGGTGCCGGTGCTGACCGTGATGGTTGCCTTCGCCGTCGGCCTGGGGGTTACCTTGGGAGTGCTCAACGTTTTCTTTCGAGATGTCGGTCAGTTCTTCGCGATCTTCCTGAACTTCTGGTTCTGGGGCACTCCCATTGTGTATCCCGCGAGCATTCTTCCGGAGCGCCTGCAATCGCTGATGCAATTCAATCCCATGGCCGTATTGGTGGGCGCCAGCCAGACAATCCTGATGCAGGGCGAATGGCCCGATATGCGTGCATTGGCTTGGGTGGCCGCATTGGCGGCCTTGTTGTGTTTACTGGGCTTGCGGCTGTTCCGCCGGCATGTCGGCGAAATGGTGGATGAACTCTGATGGGCAGCATTACTGTCACGAATCTGGGTAAAGCGTACAAGCAGTACCCGACGCATTGGTCGCGCCTGATTGAATGGATGGATCCGCGCGGCACGCCGCGTCACAAGCTCCATTGGGTGCTGGAGGACCTGAATTTTGCTGTGGCGCCTGGTGAAGCGGTGGGAATCATCGGCATCAATGGCGCCGGCAAGAGTACGCTCCTGAAGATGATCGTCGGAACCACCCAGCCGACGACCGGGTCGGTTTACATGAGCGGTCGCGTTGCTGCCTTGCTCGAACTGGGCATGGGCTTCCACCCCGAATTCACCGGTCGCCAGAATGTGATCATGGCGGGCCAGCTGCTCGGGATGAGCGTCGGAGAAGTCCTTTCGTGCATGCCCGAGATCGAGGCCTTTGCAGAAATCGGCGAATACATCGACCAGCCTGTGCGCGTGTATTCGAGCGGCATGCAGGTGCGCCTGGCTTTCAGCGTGGCCACCGCCGTGCGCCCGGACATTCTTATCGTGGACGAGGCGTTGTCGGTCGGAGACACGTACTTTCAGCACAAGAGTTTCGATCGTATCCGTGAGTTCCGGAAACTCGGGACGACGCTCCTGCTCGTTTCGCACGACAAACAGGCTATCCAGTCGATTTGCGACCGCGCCATTCTCCTTAGCGCGGGCAAACTCTTGATGGAAGGCGAGCCCGAAGCTGTCATGGACTACTACAACGCCATGCTCGCAGACCATCAAGGTCAGGAGGTCAAGCAAGAGGTACTCGAGAGCGGCAAGGTGCAGACGGTGTCGGGCACCGGCGAGGCGACGGTCACGGATATCGCATTGCTCGACAAGTCGGGAAATCGTCTCGAGGTGCTCGATGTCGGACAAGCCGTCACCCTGCAGGTCGAGGTGCAGACGCGAGACTTCATTCCCCGACTGGTGTTGGGATATGGCATCAAGGACCGGCTCGGCCAGGTTATCTACGGCACCAATACAGATCTCAAGAAGTGCGCGTTGACCGACGTGGCGCCCGACTCCAAGCTCCTGTTCAGGTTCGATTTCGAAGCGAATCTAGGCCCGGGCGACTATTCCATCCAGACCTCCTTATCGAGCACCGACACCCATCTGGTAAACAACTACGAATGGCGAGATCTTGCCCTGGTCTTCAATGTCATCAACATTGACAAGCCCTTTTTCTCGGGCGTGGCTTGGCTGGATCCCGAAGTCGTCATCGAGCGATCAACATGAGCTTCATCTCGTACGCGCAGAACCTCGAAGATGTCATGCTGTGGCGGGCCTTGAGGCAAGTGGACAAAGGCTTTTATATCGATGTGGGAGCCAATGACCCGGCAGAGGACTCCGTCACCAAGGCCTTCTACGACCGGGGTTGGCGCGGCATCAATATCGAGCCCGTGGCGACGCACTGGAAAAACCTGGTCGAAGCCCGCCCGGACGACATCAACCTTCAGTGCGCGGCCGGTCGCGAAGTCGGCGAGCTCGACCTTTGGGATTCCGAGGTAAGGGGCTGGGCCAGCGCTGCGCCCGACGTGATTGCGAATCGCCGAGCCGCAGGGCACGCTGGAACCATGATCAAGGTGCCGGTTCGACCTTTATCCGACATCTGCGCGACCTATGTCACCTCGCCCGACATTCATTTTCTGAAAGTCGATGTAGAGGGGTTCGAGGAAGCCGTCATCGAGGGCATGGATTTTTCCAGGTTCCGCCCATGGATATTGATCGTGGAATCGACGAGCCCGGATTCCACCGAAGAGGTTCATTACCGATGGGAAACCCGGGTTTTGAATAATGGGTATGCCCTGGCCTATGCTGATGGGTTGAATCGATTCTATGTCGCCGATGAGCGTGCGGAGCTTGCGGCCTTGCTGCGATACCCACCAAACGTTTTTGACGACTACAAACGCTCAGGCTGGGTTGCCGCCGAAGTGCAGGCGCGAGAAAGTGAGCAACGATTCCAAGCGGCCGAATCCGAGCGACAGCTCGCAGAGCAACGCTTAGACCAGGCGGACGCAGAGCGACAGCTGGCCGAGCAACGTTTGCACCAGGCAGAGGCGGAGCGGCACCTGGCGGAGCAGCGATTGAAACAAGCAGAGGCGATGCATCAGACCGCCGAGCTTGATATGCGCAATGCAGAGGAACGAGCTCGGTCCGCCGAGCACCAGCGTGCACAGCTGGAGCAGCAGCTCCGGGACGTATTCGCGAGCACGTCCTGGCGCATAACGGCACCCATGCGGTGGGCCATACGCACTTTGTTCCCGCGCGGGTTGAAGGCCGCGGCCAAGTCGGCGCTCAGGTGGAGCGCAATGCGCGTGAATCGCAACCCGCGACTGCGGCGCTTTGCACTGAGCGTACTGAACGGCGCCCCCGGATTGAAGAGCAGGTTGCGACGGGTGGTTGAAGGCCCCGGCGCCGCAGCGTCAGCCGGGTCCGCGCACCTCGACTTCTTCAATGGCACGAGCCTCACGGCTCACGGCAACCGCGTATACGACGAGCTGAGAGCGGCATATCAACACCTCAAGCGGGAGAAGCTCTAATGCGCATAGTGCTCGATATGCAGGGGGCGCAGACCGAAAGCCGTTATCGGGGCATAGGCCGTTACGTGATGGGATTCGCCAAGGGCGTTGTCCGGAATCGCGGCGATCACGAAGTTTTGCTGGCGCTGAATGGCCTGATGCCCGAGTCCATTGAAGCGATAAGAAGCGAGTTCGAGGGGCTGTTGCCGCAACAGAATATTCTGGTCTGGCATGCGGTGGGGCCGGTGGAAGAGTGTGTGCCCGGCAACGACGCACGTCGGGAAATTGCAGAGATTGCTCGGGAAGCGTTCATCGCAAGCCTCCGGCCAGACGTCGTTCACCTGGGTAGCTTGTTCGAGGGCGTCGCGGGCTTCGGCGTGACCAGTATCGGGGAGTTCGACAACACGACGCCGGTAAGCGTGCTACTGCACGACCTGATACCACTGGTGAACTCGGCCAAGTACCTGGATCCCCATCCGGAAGTGTCGCGTTGGTATTTCCGGAAAGTGGAATATCTCAAGCGGGCCTCAGTATTGCTCTCGAACTCGGAGTTCACCAGGCAGGAAGGGCTGACGAACCTGGGCCTGCCGGCAGAACGTATCGTTTCAGTCTCGAGCGCGACTGATGGCGCTTTTCGAAAGTTGGTCGTCAGCCCGCAGCAGCAGGCCGTTCTTCAGGCGAAGTTCGGCCTGACCCAGAACTTCCTTCTGTACACCGGTGGGGCGGACGAAAGAAAGAACCTGCCACGCTTGATCGACGCCTATGCCCAATTGCCGGCGGAATTGCGCGCCGAAGTGAAATTGGTGTTTGCAGGAAAGATGCCGGCTCATGAGTCCGAGGCGCTGCGACAGCAGGCCAAGGCAAGGCGCATTGCCACATCCGATTTCATACTGACCGGGTACATCAGCGACGAAGAGCTCATATGGCTATATAACCTGTGCAGTGCTTTCGTGTTTCCGTCCTGGCACGAAGGATTCGGTTTGCCTGCGCTCGAGGCGATGGCGTGCGGTGCACCTGTTATCTGCGCCAATTCGAGCAGTCTTCCCGAAGTGGTGGGTCGGGATGATGTCCTCTTCGATCCCTCCGATACACGCTCAATTACCGAAAGCATGATCAGGGTTCTTCGCGATGCCGAGTGGCGCGAGAGCTTGAGAGAATACGGGCTGGAACAGTCGAAGCGGTTTTCCTGGGACATCGTCGCGCGGCGTGCCATCGAAGCATGGACGGGGGTGGTGTCATCACGGCGGTTGGGCGATAAGCCTCCACGGCCGGATGCCTTGGCCGCCGCGGTGGTCGGCCGATTGACGAAAGAGGCCGATTCGCAGATTCTCAAGCCGCTCGCGGCCTGCCTGGCCCAGAACGCCCAGACCGGTTTCCAGAGGCAGTTGCTTGTCGATATTTCGCAGCTTTACCAAGACGACGCGCGTACGGGTGTTCAGCGCGTCGTGCGAAATTATCTGCGTTGCTTGATGCAGTCCCCGCCCGAGGGGTTCAGCGTCGAACCGGTGTATGCGACGGCGCACGAGGGCTACCGGTATGCTCGCCGCTATGCACACGCCGCGCCCCGACAGGCTGATGGCGCATCCGATGCCACGGAGCTGCCGATGAGATGGCAGCGTGGCGATATCTTCTTCGCATTGGACATGCAGCATCAGGTCCAGATAGCGCATCGCGAGTTCTATCAGACCTTGATGCGTCACGGCGTGACGGTGAAGTTCCTGGTTCATGATCTCCTGCCTATCGAGATGCCGGAATGTTTCTGGAACTCGGAGCTCACATCGCTACACGAGCAGTTGATGCAGGTCATCGCCTCCAGCGACGGCGCCATCTGCGTTTCCAAGGCGACTTCAGATGCCTTGCTGGCCTGGATACGCGATCAAGGCCTGACGACTTCGCGGGATTTCCAGTGCACATGGGTCCATAACGGGGTGGAGACGGCTGCGGAACCGGCAGGCGAACTCCCGGCTGATGCCGAGGCAACGCTATCCATCATCCGGTCCCGGCCCAGCATTCTTTGCGTGTCGACGATTGAGCCTCGCAAATGCCAGGTACAGATTCTCGACGCGGTAGAACTGCTGTGGGCCGACGGTGAGGATGTCAATCTGGTCTTTGTCGGGCAGTTGGGTTGGAAAATGGAGGCGTTCGCCGACCGTGTGCGCCAGCACGTCGAAGCTGGCAGGCGCCTATTCTGGTTGCAAGGTATCAGCGATCGCTATCTGGACGCGATCTACCAATCTTCCAGCTGCCTGGTAGCGGCGAGTCTGAATGAAGGGTTCGGCTTGCCTGTAATCGAGGCGGCTCGACACAAGGTGCCCGTTATTGCTCGAGACATCCCCGTATTTCGCGAGGTGGCGGGTGATGCAGCATGGTACTTTTCCGGCGAGTCCGCGCATGATCTTCGGCAGTCGCTCGGACAATGGCTGTCCATGTATCGCGAGGGAACGCATCCGCGGTCCGAGCATATCGCCTGGTCCAGTTGGGAAGACAGTGCGGAACATTTGAAAACCGCGCTGGTGCAGAACGCGGCGAGACCACAGCTCTTCGTCGACATCTCGGAGTTGGTGCGCCACGATGCCAGAACCGGTATTCAGCGCGTGGTACGCAGCCTGTTGAAAGAGTGGCTCGAACATCCTCCGAGAGGCTATACGCTCGCACCGGTCTACGCGCAACTTGACCAGCCTTATCGCTACGCCAGAAATTTCGTAGCGCGTTTGATGGGCAGCGATGCCGGCGGGCTGAAGGATGACTTGATCGAGTTCTCGCAGCGCGATGTCTTTATTGGGCTGGACCTCTCGCCGCCCATCAGCCTGGCACAGGCCGCCTTCTACCAGACGATGCGTAGGCAGGGCGTGCAAGTGAAATTTGTGGTCTACGACCTGTTAGCATTGAATCCCGCCTACTCGGAACCGCCCGTCGTGGCGAATTATGAGCGATGGCTTGCGGAGGTGGTCGCTGAAAGTGACGGCGCCATCTGCATTTCAAAAGCGACGGAGGGCGAGCTCACCAAATGGCTTGCCGCCCATCGACCTCAGCGGATGAGGTCATTTTCAAAAGGCTGGTTCCATATGGGGGCCGATCTGGAGAATTCGATTCCGACGGCTGGCTTGCCCGACAACGCGCAACAACGGTTGGCCGCGTTCCGCGCCGATCCGTCCTTTCTGATGGTCGGCACGCTGGAGCCCCGTAAAGGCCATGCGCAGGCGCTGGACGCATTCGAGGCACTGTGGCGTGCCGACCGCCCGGTCAATCTCGTGATAGTCGGGAAAGAAGGCTGGAAGACGGCCGAGCTGGCAGAGAGGCTGCGCAATCACCCCCAGCACGGCCGCCGGCTGTTCTGGTTCGAGGACGCGAGCGATGAGTTCCTGCAGCAGATGTACCGGGCTTGCATCTGCTTGCTTGCGGCCTCGTATGCAGAAGGCTACGGCTTGCCCCTCATCGAAGCCGCGCGTCACAAGCTTCCGATACTGGCGCGCGATATCCCGGTGTTCCGCGAGGTAGCGGGGCATCATGCGGCTTATTTTGAAGCGCAGGAAGGCCAAGACCTCGCCGACGCGATCGATCACTGGTTGTCGCGCAATGCCGAGGGCCAGGCGCCCGCCTCCGACGGTATGCCCTTCATGACATGGAAAGACAGTGCTGCCCGGTTGAGTGAGGTCCTGCTCGATGGGCAGGGCACGGCTGCCGGCCCTGAAAACGCTGCGTAGCCTTGAAGCTTCGCCGACTTAATAATTAATCGATCGTATGAACAATATATCCATCATTACGGGCATTACGGGTCAAGATGGCGCGTACCTGGCGCAGTTCCTGCTGGACAAGGGCTGCACTGTTTATGGCACCTTCCGGCGCACCAGCTCTGTCAACTTCTGGCGCATTCAAGAGCTCGGGATCGATCAGCATCCGAATTTGCACCTGGTGGAGTACGACTTGACGGACCTCTCCGCCAGCATCCGTCTTTTGGAGCGCACTCAGGCGACCGAGGTCTACAACCTGGCCGCGCAAAGTTTCGTGGGCGTGTCGTTTGACCAGCCTGTCACCACGGCGGAAATCACCGGTATCGGCCCGCTGAATCTGTTGGAAGCCATTCGGGTGGTGAACCCGAAAATTCGCTTCTACCAGGCAAGCACGTCCGAGATGTTCGGCAAGGCGCAGTCGGTTCCGCAGGTCGAATCCACGCCATTCCATCCGCGTAGTCCGTACGGTGTCGCCAAGCTTTATGCCCATTGGATAACGATCAACTACCGGGAAAGCTACGGCATCTTTGGGTGCAGCGGTATTCTGTTCAATCACGAGTCGCCGCTGCGTGGCCGTGAGTTCGTTACCCGCAAGATCACTGATTCGGTGGCCAAGATAAAGCTCGGGAAGCTTGACGTGCTCGAGCTAGGCAATATGGATGCCAAACGCGACTGGGGCTACGCCAAGGAATACGTAGAGGGCATGTGGAGCATGTTGCAGGCCGACGCGCCCGATACGTACGTACTTGCCACCAATCGCACGGAAACGGTGCGTGATTTTGTCCGCATGGCTTTCAAGACTGTGGACATCGATCTGGATTTTCAGGGAGCGGCCGAGAGCGAAGTCGGCATAGATGCGGCAACCGGCAAAACGCTGGTCAAGGTCAACCCGCGGTTCTACCGGCCGGCCGAAGTCGATTTGTTGATTGGCAATCCGGAAAAGGCTCGCAACGAGCTGGGTTGGGAACCCAAGACCACGCTCGAGCAGCTGTGCACGATGATGGTTGAAGCGGACATCGGTCGAAATGAGCGCGGTTTCTCGTTCTGACGCGCCCCGCGCCCTGGTGACGGGGCTGTGCGGGTTTACGGGTCGCTATCTCGCACAGTCGTTGCAGCAGGCGGGCTACCGGGTGTTTGGCACCGCGCACGGTGCCGAACGGTTGGCGCCGGATGTTTATGCGGCCGATCTCTGCGACCGTGCGGAAATGGCGCGGGTGGTGGCCGACGTGCAGCCCGACGTTGTGGTGCATCTGGCCGCAATTGCGTTCGTGGCGCATGGCGACGCGCAGAGTATGTACAGCACGAACGTGGTGGGTACGCGCAATCTGCTGGATGCTCTGGCGGAACTCGACCGTCGGCCGCGTGCCGTGCTGCTGGCCAGCAGCGCCAATGTCTACGGCAACGCCCAGGTAGAGACGATAGACGAATCCGTGCTGCCTGATCCGGCCAACGATTATGCGGTCAGCAAGCTGGCAATGGAGTACATGGCGCGGTTATGGACGGACAAATTGCCGATCGTCATTGTGCGACCGTTCAACTACACAGGAGTCGGGCAGGCGCCGCAGTTTCTGCTGCCGAAGATCGTGAGTCATTTCCAGCGTGGTGAACGTGTCATAGAGCTGGGAAATATCGACGTGGAGCGCGACTTCTCCGATGTGCGCCGGGTTGTCGACGCGTATCGGCGCTTGCTGGAACAGGCGCCGGCCGGCGGCGTGTTCAACGTGTGTTCCGGACGGGCGGTATCGCTGAAAGCCGTGATCGCCATGATGGAAGCCATAGCCGGCTATCGTATCGAAGTGCGCGTCAACCCGGCCTTCGTGCGTTCCAACGAGGTTCGCAGACTGCAGGGCAGCGCCGACAGGCTTGAGCAAGCCATCGGTCCGTTGCGCCACATTGCGTTGCAAGACACTCTGCAGTGGATGTTTAGCGGGAAAGAGCCGGAATGCGGGTAGGAGTCGACGCGCGCCTGCTGGCAGCGCCCATTACGGGCATCGGCCGCTATGTGTGGCAGACTTCGCGCGAACTGCTCGCCCGGGACGGCGAATTCTTCCTGTATATGCCCGGAGAGCCCATCGCCGGCGATTGGTCGGCGCGCAATGCGCGCGTCCGCTCGATGTCCATGCCAGGCCGCGCGGGACGCATGCTCTGGTCGCAGAGCGTCATGCCATGGCAGGCGGCGCGAGATAAAGTTGATGTGTTCTGGGGGGGCGCGCATCGCCTGCCGCGCTTTCTGCCGCGCTCCATCGCGCGCGTGGTCACGATCCACGATCTGGTGTGGCGCCACGCAGGTGAAACCATGCGTCCGCTCAGCCGCTGGATGGAAAAGCGGTTGATGCCAGACGCCGTTCGGTTGGCCGATCGAATCATCGCGGTGTCGCACAGCACCGCGCAGGACGTGGAAGACGAGTTCCCTGACGCCCGCGGTAAGGTCCGGGTGATTCATCTGGGCGTGACGCCGATGGGTACGCCGGTACCTCGGACCGCTTTGGTCCAACGCGGTGTGGAACGCCCTTATTTTCTGTTTGTGGGCACCCTCGAACCGCGCAAGAATCTGCGCCGACTGCTGACCGCCTTTGCACGCCTGCCAGAATCGGTGCGCAGCGGTCATCAGATGGTGATCGCGGGAGGCAGCGGCTGGGGCGGCGTGGATGTGCACCAGCTGGCGCGCGAGCTTGGCATCGCGCGAGATGTCGTCGTCACGGGATACGTGGATGACACGCTTCTCGCCTCACTGTATGCGCATGCCCGGTTCCTGGCCATGCCGTCGCTCTATGAGGGCTTCGGTCTGCCGCTGATCGAGGCCATGTCTTGCGGCGTACCGGTATTGGTATCAAACGTCTCTTCACTGCCCGAAGTGGCGGGGGACGCAGGGCTGCAGGTGGATCCGCGAGACGAAGCCTCGATTGCCCAGGGCTTGCTGCGCTTGCTTGCCGACGATGACCTGCACGGCGCACTGGCGTCGCGTGCGCGTGATGTGGCCGCCGGATTTTCATGGTGCAAGGCGGCTCGAGAGACGTGGGAAGTCTTTGAAGAGGCGTGCGCAGTGCGACGCGATTCCCCGAGGCAGAGTTCATGAATCCGCCGTTACGCGTCTTGCACGTTTACCGCGTTTATCACCCCGATCCGCCCGGCGGCGTCGCCGAGGCCATGCGTCAAATCTGCCTGGCAACTTCGTTCCACGGCGTTCAAAGCACCATTTTCACGCTGTCTTCGCAGCCCAGCCCCCCGCAGCTGGATCGCCCCGAGGGTCGCGTGGTGCGGGCCCGTTCGTGGGCGGCGCCGGCGTCCTGCGATCTGGGCGGGCCGGGCGCGCTGCTCCGATTTGCCGAGCAAGCTCGCCAGGCCGACGTCGTCTGTTATCACTTTCCCTGGCCATTCGCGGATTTGATGGATCTGGTGACCCGGCCCAAGGCGCCCTCGGTGCTCGTGTATCACTCGGATATCGTGCGGCAGCGCTGGTTAGGGCGCGCGTATGCGCCGTTGATGCGGCGCATGCTCTCGTCGGTGTCCAGTATCGTTGCGACCTCGCCCACCTACGCCGCGACGAGCCCGGTCTTGTCTGATGAACGTTGGAAGCACAAGGTCCGCACCATACCCCTGGGCATCGTGGAATCCCCGGAAGTGGAGGACACGGGCGTGTTCAGCCGGCTGGGCGTGGCGGCGGATCGGCCTTACTTCCTTTTCCTGGGCGCGCTGCGCTACTACAAGGGCCTGCACACCCTGGTGGCTGCAGCCAGGCAGGTCGACGCGCCGGTGGTCATCGCCGGATCGGGCACGGAAGACGAAGCATTGCGGGCGCTTGCGACCCGTCTTGGCGCCCGCAACGTGATATTTGCTGGGCAGGTGTCTGACGCCGAGAAAACCGCACTCATGAAACGTTGCCTGGCGTTCGTCCTGCCGTCCCACCTGCGGTCGGAGGCCTACGGCATGGTGCTCGTGGAAGCCGCCATGCATGCACGGCCGCTGGTCTGCTGTGAGATCGGGTCGGGCATGTCGTATGTCAACGCGCACGACGAAAGCGGCCTGTTGGTGCCGCCCGAGAACGAAAATGCACTGGCTGCGGCCATGAATGACTTGTTGAACGTGCCGTTGCTGGCGAACCGGCTGGGGCAGGGCGCCAGGGCGCGTTACGAGCGTTTATTCTCCGGAGCCCCGCTGGGGCAAGCGTACGCGGCGCTGTTTCGCGAATTGGCGCAACGTTAAGAAGGCTGCGAATGGCGCCTGTATGCGTTATGCTGGCCAGTTATTGTTTTCGTAAGTTCACGCCTGACGGTCGCCCGGCGTGGATTTTCCGCATTTAATGTCCACTCGAATTCTCATCGTCCGCACCTCGTCGCTCGGCGATCTAGTTCACATGCTGCCGGCGATATCCGACATCGCCCGCCATGTGCCCGACGCCGTCATCGATTGGGTGGCGGAAGAGGCGTTCGCCGAAATTCCGGGTTGGCACCCTGCGGTGCACGAGGTTATCAAGGTGGCTCACCGGCGCTGGCGCAAGGCGTGGTGGTCCGCCCCCGTCAAGGCAGAACGGCGCGCGCTGGCCGAGCGCCTGCGCGCCGTGCAGTACGACGTCATTCTCGATATGCAGGCGTTGATGAAGTCGGCGTGGCTGGTGCGTCAGGCCCGCGGGGCGCGCCACGGCCTCGATTGGCGGTCGGCTCGCGAGCCGCTGGCGTCGCTCTTCTACCAGCATCGCCATCGGGTCGAATTCTGGCAACCTGCGGTGATACGGCAGCGGACCCTGGCTTCCCTGGCTTTCGACTACACCTATGACGGGCCGCCGGACTTCGGCCTGCAGGCCTTCGTGCAAGAGGCGCGCGCGCAAGCGCGCGCCTGCGTTGCGCGCACGGAAGACTGCGCGCGTCCGCATCATCACCTGAATACGGATCACGGCTACGCCATCATCATGCCGTCGGCCAGCCGGGACGACAAACTCTGGCCGGAAGACGATTGGCGCGCCGTGTTCGCGCGCCTGCGGTCAGCCGGGTGCACTTTGCGCCTGCTGGCAGGCAACGCCCAGGAAACGGCGCGTGCGCAAGCGCTGGTCGAGGGCCTCGATGGGGTGCAGGTGCTGCCGCGCATGGACCTGACCGCCATTGCCCGCCAGCTGGCAGGCGCGCGCATCATGGTCGGGCTCGACAGCGGGCTCACCCATCTGTCGGCGGCCCTGGGTAGACCTACGGTCGGCATCTATCGCGCATCGACACCGGTGCGCACGCCGCTGGTCGGTTCGAGTTTCACGGCCAGCCTGGGCGACCGGGGTGCGCCGCCGTCGCGCGAAGCCGTGCTGGCCTCGGTAGACCAGGCCCTGGCGGCCGACTGACATGCCGGCCAGCCCTGCCCGCCTGAACAGGCGCCGCGAGGTGGCGGCCTGACATGCGGCGCGGCGCCTATACCCTGGCCCTGCGCGCGGCGGCCCCGCTGGTCTGGCTGTGGATGGCGCGGCGAGCCCGGCGCGCGGGGGGAGACTGGGGCATTTTTTCTCCGGCGCGCTTCGGGCGGCCCGATCGGTCCGACCCCGCTCCATTCGCCCGGCCCCCCGTCTGGGTACATGCCGTCAGCCTGGGTGAGACGCGCGCAGCACAACCCCTGATACAGGCCTTGCTCGAACGCGAGCTGCCCGTGCTGCTGACGCACACGACGGCCACGGGCCGCGCCGAAGGGGCGCGCCTGTTCGCCACGGCGATTGCGGCCGGCCAGCTGCGCCAGACCTGGCTGCCCTACGATTTTCCGGGTGCGGTGCGGGGCTTTCTGCAGCGATACACGCCCCGTTGCGGTCTGCTGATCGAGCGCGAAGTGTGGCCCAACCTGCTGGCGCAGGCACGCCGGCAAGGCGTGCGCATGGCGTTGGTGAGCGCACGCTTCTCGGCCTCGTCGTTGCGGCAGGCGCGATGGATGGGGCAGGCTCTGCGCGAGGCGCTGGCGGGCCTGGACGCGGTGCTGGCGCAGACCCTCGATGACGCCCGGCGCCTGGAGCTTGCGGGCGCGCAACAGGTACAGGTCACGGGCAACCTGAAATTCGACCTGGAACTGCCGCGGGATCAGGTGCAGGCCGGGCGGGCATGGCGACAGGCCCTGGGGAGGCCGGTGGTGGCGGTGGCCAGCACCCGCGAAGGCGAAGACGCCCCTTTCGCGCACGCCATGCGCGCGCGGGCCGGCGGCGGCCGCCCTGTGCTGTATGTCCTGATACCCCGCCATCCGCAACGATTCGACGACGCAGCGGCGCAGATGCGCGCCGCGGGCCTGTCGTGCGCCCGACGTTCCAGCCTGCAGGCGCGGCTGGAAGGCCTGCCGCCCGTCGACGGCGACGTCGACGTGGTGCTGGGGGATACCTTGGGGGAAATGGCTTTTTATTACGCGGCGGCGGACGTGGCCATCGTGGCAGGCAGTTTTGCGCCGCTGGGCGGGCAGAACCTCATCGAGGCCTGCGCAGCCGGCGTGCCGGTGGTGGTCGGTCCGCATACTTTCAATTTCAAGCAGGCTGCCGAAGACGCGATCGCCGCCGGCGCCGTCGTGCGCGTCGCGGGTCCGGCGGCGGCCCTGGATGCGGCGCTGGGGTTGCTTGACGATGATGCCCGGCGCCGTGCCATGGGCGAGGCGGCGCATCGCTGGTCGGCGGCGCATACCGGCGCCAGCTCCCGCACCCTGCGGGCGCTCGACGGCTGGCTGTAGCCTGCGGCACGGGGTATTGCTTCGCACCCGCACGGGCCGCCGGGTTGCCGGGCCCCGGTGGGGGCATGGGTGCCGGCCTTGAACGATCCTGCGTCAGGGGCCGGCGCTGTACCCACCCGGGCTCTCGGCCAGGCGCCCGCGCGGAGAGTCAACGCCGGATAACCACTTTATCGGCGTTGAGTTCCTGGCCCGCGCTCGCGCGGTCGCGCCCGGCGTCGTCGGGGCTGCGCCCCAGCCAGCCCTGGCCCATGGCATATACCCAGACGTTGGCCACTACGATCAGCAGGAACAGTACACGCATGTGAGGCACGCTCAGAAGGATTGCGGATCGGGCTGCGCCGCCAGCAGGGCCAGCCCGTCCAGGACCGGGCGGTCAAGGTAGGTCGGCGCGGGAGGCTGGCCCGCGACGGTACTGGCCAGCGACAGCAGGCGCACGGTTTCTTCTTGTACCTCGGGCCAGCCGCCGCCGGCCACGTATATATCGACCGGGCGTCCGAAGTGCTGGCTGGCGGCGAGCCACTGGCGCACCACGGCCCCCGCCTGGGCAGCGGCAATTCCCGAGGCGATGGCCTGGTGGGTGTCGACGGGAAAATCGGTTACCTGCCCGTCCGCGACGGGCAGATTGGCCGTGCCGCGCGCCAGCGAACTGCGCATCAGCGCAGGTCCGGGCAGAATGAGCCCGCCGATGAATACATTGTCGGCGCCCACGGTATCGATGGTGGTGGCGGTGCCGAATGACGCCAGTACGAAGGGCGCGTGGCCGGATGGCAGGCGGCTGAGCACGCCCAGCAGCGATACCAGTCGGTCGGACCCGAGCTGGGAAGGCTGGGTGTAGCGATTCTGCAGGCCCAGCAGTTCGGCGCGCGAGCGGATCCAGTGCACCGGACAGGCGTGGCGGGCAAGCGCCGCGCGGATGCCCTCGCCGCGCTCGGCGCCGGCTACGTTCACGCCCAGGGCCAGCGTGGGGGTGCGGTCCAGTGTGCCCAGCCAATCGCCCAGCGCGTGGGGATCGAGATTGTCGAAGGCCACGGCCGCAGGCTCGCGCGGCTCGGCGGCCGAGCTAGGGTCTAGCCAGCCCACCTTCAGGCGGCTATTGCCGGAATCGATCAGCAGGATCATGAATGGTTCTCCGGCAGGGCGGCCGCCGGGCGGATGGAGATCTCGCCGACCGATACCGGCACTTTGCCCTGCGCGGTTTGCACATACAGGCGCCCGTGTTCGTCCAGGCCGCTGGCCGTGCCGTCGAAAAGTACGGCGCCCTGGTCGATGACGTTCACCGCGCGGCCCGCCAACGCGTCGACCGCCGCGTAGCGGTGTTGAAAGGCCCCGAAGCCCTGCGCTTCGAACTCGCGCACGGCCGCCTGCCAGGCCAACGCCACAGCGCACACGATATCGGTGGCGCTGACGGGCTTGCTGCCCGCTTGTTCGACCACACAGGTCCAGTCGGCGACCGACCGGCCGAGGGCCTGGGACAGGGCGTGGGCGTCACGTAGATTCACGCCCATGCCTATGACGACGGCATAGCCGCCCGGCACGGCCGGATCGCGGGTGGATTCGACCAGCACGCCCGCCAGCTTGGCGTCGTACCACTGCACGTCGTTGGGCCATTTGACGCAAAGCCCCTCGGCTCCGCCGGCCAGGCCGCGCAGGGCCTCGCAGGCCACCAGGCCAGCCAGGGGCGACAGCGCGGGCAGGCGGGCAGGCGGAATGCGCACCGGATAGGCACACGAAAACATCAGCGCGGCGCCGCTGCGGTTCTGCCAGGGACGCCCCGCGCGGCCCCGCCCGGTCTGTTGCAGGTGCGTGCCCAGCAGCCAGGTTCCGGCACCGCCGCGGGCGCGGGCCAGCAGGTCGGCGTTGGTCGAGCCGGTGCTGGCCGTCCAGTCGACCGACTGGAAACCGTCCAGCCGCGCGGACAGCTCTCGCGCCAGCGCCTCGGGCGCCGGCAGGTCGGTATGGCGGGGATCGTGAGGCATGGCGGCGATTGTAGGGCACCGCGGCAAGGCGGGTCACCAGGCGGCGTCCGATTGTTAACATGAAGGCTGCCAACCCCATTTGACGCTTTCTTATGTCCGCACGTACCGAAACCGAGGTTTACACCGGCGAAGCCGGTGCCATCGACTGCGCCATTGACTGGCCCGCGGAGCCGCCCCGCGGCTGGGCCCTGGTGTTGCATCCGCATTCGCTGCAAGGCGGTGCGCGTGACAACAAGGTCGTGACCACCATCGCGCGGGCCTGCGTGCAGCATGGCCTGATGGCCGTGCGGCCCGACTTCCGCGGCGTGGGGAAATCGGAAGGGCAGTTCGACAAGGCCCGCGGTGAAACGCGCGACATGCTGGCCCTGGTCAGCCAGGTGCGGGAAAGGCATGCCAAACTTGCTTCCGCGCCGTGGGTGCTGGCTGGCTTCTCGTTCGGCACGGCGGTGGCCGCGCAGACCTATGCGGCGCTGGCCGAGGCCGGCGATCCTGCCTTGCCCTCCGCCCTGATGCTGATGGGGGCGGCAGTGCAGCGATTCCAGGCCCAGGAAACCGAAGTGCCCGCCGACACATTGATGGTGCACGGCGAGAACGACGACGTGGTGCCCTTGTCCGAAACCCTCGATTGGGCCCGGCCCCGCGACCTGCCTATCGTGGTGGTGCCCGGCGCCACGCATTTCTTCCATGGCAAGCTGCTGGTATTGCGTGCGCTGGTGCAGGCGCGCCTGAAAGTGGCGCTCGACTGACTGCGCCGGCCCTCTTGTTCGCCAGGCATGTAGGGCGGTGCGCGCTTGTAGCGGAACGTTAGCGCGCCCGCGCAGTCTCATACCACTGCCTATAATGTTGCAGCTTTGCGCCCGCTGGGCGGCTCTTGACCGTGGAATTCTCCTGCCAATGATTAAAAACCGTATCCGTTCGACTGTCGTGTTTTCCCGCTGCGCCCTGGCGGGCGCCGTGTTGTCAGCGCTGATGTCGGCGTCCGCGCCTGCGTGGGCGCAACAGCAGCCGGCGGCACCTGCAGCCAGCACCGCAGCCGCCCCGGCGGCAGCAACCCCGGTCGTGGAATTGTCGGCCGTGCCGGCGCCGACCATCGCCGCCCGCGCCTGGGTCACCGTCGACGTGAGCAGCGGCCAGGTGCTGGCAGCGGCCAATCCTGATGTGCAGATCGAGCCCGCGTCGCTGACCAAGATCATGACGGCCTACGTGGTATTCAATGCGCTGAAAGAAAAGCGCATCACGCTCGATCAGCAAGTGCCGGTTTCCGCGCAAGCGTGGCGCACCGGAGGTTCGCGCATGTTCATCGAACCGCGCAAGCCGGTGACGGTGGACGAGCTGATCCAGGGCGTCATCGTGCAGTCGGGCAACGACGCCTCGGTGGCGCTGGCCGAAGCGGTGGGCGGCAGCGAATCGGCATTTGCCGCGCTGATGAACCAGGAAGCCGAACGCCTGGGCATGACGCGCACGCATTTCATGAATTCGACCGGCCTGCCCGATCCGCAGCACCTGACCACCGTGTCGGATTTGGCGCTGCTATCGGCGGCCCTCATTCGCGACCATCCCGAGTACTACCACTACTACAAGCAGAAAGAGTACACGTACAACAAGATCACGCAGCCCAATCGCAATCGCCTGCTGTGGGCCGACCCCTCGGTCGATGGCATGAAAACCGGCCACACCGACGCGGCGGGCTATTGCCTGGTATCCACTGCCTTGCGAGGCGACCGCCGCGTGCTTACCGTGCTGGCGGGCGCTGACAGCGAAGCCACGCGGGCCGAAGAAAGCCTGAAGCTGCTCAACTGGAGCTTCCAGAACTTCGATACGGTCACGCTGTACGGCAAGGACCAGCCGGGCCTGGACGTGCGTGTCTGGGAAGGCACGGCCGAGACCGTCAAGCTCGGGCCTCCGCAGCCCGTGGCCCTGACGGTGCCGCGCGGCAAGGCAGGCGAAATCAAGCCGGTGGCGCAGCGCACCGACCCGCTGGTGGCGCCGCTGACCAAAGGCCAGCAAGTCGGCACGCTGCAGCTCACGCTGGATGGCAAGGTGCTGCGTACCGAGCCGCTGGTCGTCCAGGACGACGTCGAACGCGCCGGCATTTTTGGCCGACTGGTCGACATGGTCAAGCGCAAGTTCCAATAACACCCCGATCGGGGCGGCCCGGCCGCCCCGTCTCACTTTTTTCCAGGAGCCATCCATGATTCCGGGCATGCCGGGCGATAGCCAGGTGTATCTCAACGGTGAATTCACGCGGGCCGACCAGGCCAAGATCTCGGTGCTGGACCGCGGCTTCATCTTCGGCGACGGCATATACGAAGTGGTGCCGGTTTATAACGGCAAGCCGTTCCGCATGAACGAACACCTGGATCGGCTCGACCGCAGCCTGAAGGCGCTGCGCATCGCGCAACCCATGGGCCGCGAAGCCTGGGTCGACCTCATCGGCGAGCTTGCGCGCCGCTCGGCCACGCCCACCTGCATCGTATACCTGCAGGTCACGCGAGGCGTGTACAAGCGTGATCACGCCTTCCCTGCGCAGGATGTCCCTCCGACCGTCTACGGCATGGCCACCGTGTTCAACCCGCCCGGCGCGGCCCAGCGCGAAAAAGGCGTCAGCCTGATCAGCATTCCCGACGAACGCTGGCTGCATTGCGAGATCAAGTCGGTGTCGCTGCTGGGGAACGTGCTGGCTCGCCAGCAGGCCGTCGAAGCGGGCGTCGACGAAGTCGCCCAGTTCCGCGATGGCTTCCTGACCGAAGGCTCTTCCAGCAACATCTGGGTGGTCTCGGGCGGCAAGCTGCTGGCCCCGCCCAAAAACAACCTCATCCTGGAAGGCATACGCTACGGGCTGATGGGCGAACTTGCCGCCGAAGCCGGCATCGAGTTCGAGGCACGGCCGCTTTCCCGGCAGGAAGTGGCCAGCGCCGAAGAACTGATGGTCACTTCGGCCACCAAAGAAGTATTGCCGGTCACCACGCTCGATGGCCAGCCGGTGGGCGGCGGCAAACCCGGACCGGTTTATGCCCGGCTGCGCGCGGGGTATGATGCCCGTATCGCCGCCCTGTAGGCCGGCGCCACGAACCTGCCATGCAAGCTATCCCCCCCGAAGAATCGCTGATCGAATACCCGTCGGACTTTCCCATCAAGGTGATGGGAAAGCAGCACCCCGACTTCGCTCAAACCATGACCGATGTGGTGCGGCAGTTCGATCCCGATTTCGACCCGGCCTCGGTCGAAATGCGGCCCAGCAAGGGCGGCAACTACATGGGCCTGACCTTCACTGTACGCGCCACGTCGCGCGAACAGCTCGACAACCTGTATCGCGCGCTGCACGGGCACCCCATGGTGTCCATCGTGCTGTAGGCCGTTCGCCAGGTCCGTGCCATGATCAAATGGCTGCCCCGCCCGGCAGAATACGCCGCGGTCTGGCAAGACATGCGCGCGTTCACCGCTGCGCGCGCGGCCGGTACGCCCGACCAGATCTGGCTGTGCGAGCATGCCCCCGTGTACACGCTGGGGCAGGCAGGCAAGCCTGAACACGTATTGAATGCGGGCGGCATCCCGGTGGTTGCCTGCGACCGGGGCGGCCAGGTCACCTATCATGGGCCGGGCCAGGTCGTGGCCTACGCGCTGGTCGATGTGCGCCGGGCAGGCCTGTACGTGCGCGACTATGTCAGGCTGCTGGAAGACGCGGCCATCGGCACGCTGGCCGATTTCGGCATCCCGGGCGCCTGCCGCAAGCCGGGCGCGCCCGGGGTGTACGTGCCGCAGGGTCCGCAGGGCGAACTGGCCAAGATCGCGGCGCTGGGTATCAAGATCCGCAATGGCTACGCCTATCACGGCGTCGCGTTGAACGTGCAGATGGACCTCGCGCCCTTCCTGGGCATCAACCCCTGCGGCTACGCCGGCCTGGCTACGGTAGACATGGCCACCTGCGGCGCGTCTGATCCCGATCTCGAGCCGGTGGGGCAGCGCATGGCCGAGCGGCTGCTGGCCGCCGTGGCGGGCCACGCCGGTGCAACGCGCTAAAATGCCTTTTTCCCCAGACTTTGCCGCCCGCCGCCGGCCTGGTCATGACGAAGGTGACGAATGTCTACGCTCGATCCCTCTGTTTCCCCGACTGACTCGCAAACCGGCGCGCCGGCAGTCTACGACGCCACGCAGAAGCAGAAGTCGCAGGCCAAGACTTCGCGCATTCCCATCAAGATCGTGCCGGCGGAACGCCTGAAGAAACCCGAGTGGATCCGCGTGAAAGCCGCGGCCCCCGGGTCGCGGTTCTACGACATCAAGCGTATTCTGCGCGAGCACAATCTGCACACGGTCTGTGAAGAGGCGTCCTGCCCCAACATCGGCGAATGTTTCGGCAAGGGCACGGCAACCTTCATGATCATGGGCGACAAATGCACCCGTCGCTGCCCATTTTGCGATGTGGGCCACGGGCGGCCCGACCCGCTTGATGCAAACGAGCCCGAAAACCTCGCCCGCACCATTGCGGCCCTGAAGCTGTCTTACGTCGTGATCACCTCGGTTGACCGCGACGACCTGCGCGACGGCGGGGCTGCGCATTTCGTCGACTGCATCTCGCGCACCCGGGCGTTGTCGCCGTCCACACGCATCGAGGTGCTGGTGCCCGATTTCCGCGGCCGCCTCGAACGCGCGCTGGCCATCCTGAACGCCGGCCCGCCCGACGTCATGAACCACAATCTCGAAACCGTGCCCCGCCTGTACAAGCAGGCAAGGCCGGGCTCCGACTACGCGCATTCGCTGAAGCTGCTGGCCGAGTTCAAGAAACTGCACCCCGAGGTGCCCACCAAGTCCGGCCTGATGCTGGGCCTGGGCGAGACCGACGAAGAGATCCTGCAGGTCATGCGCGACATGCGCGCGCATGGCGTCGACATGCTGACCATCGGCCAGTACCTGCAACCGTCCGAGCACCACCTGCCGGTGCTGCGCTACGTGCACCCCGATACGTTCGCGATGTTCGAGCGTGAAGCCTATGCCATGGGCTTTTCGCACGCGGCGGTGGGCGCCATGGTGCGTTCGTCGTACCACGCCGACGAACAGGCCCACGCCGCCGGCGTCAACTGACACAGGGGGCGGCGCGGGTAGCGGGCGTCGCGTTGGCGCGTCGAGCCGGTCCGCGCCGCTGCGCAAAGGCCGGGCTCAGGGCGCTATCGACGCGCGGGCCGCGTCCGCCTTCAGTCATAGGTCTCGGCGAGCCGCAGCGGGACGCCGCGGCGGTCTTTGTCCGACAACATCACCGCCGGCGCCTCGGGCCAGTCGATCGCGATGTCGGGGTCATTCCACTGAATGCAGCGTTCGTGTTCCGGCGCATAGTAGTCGGTGGCCTTATAGAGTGTTTCCGCCAGGTCCGACAGCGCCATGAAACCATGCGCGAAGCCCTCGGGCACCCATAGCTGGCGCCGGTTCTCGGCCGACAGCACGGCCCCGGTCCATTGGCCGAAAGTGGGCGACGACCTGCGTAGATCGACGGCGACATCGAAGACGGCGCCGGCCACCACCCGCACCAGCTTTGCCTGCGGCTGGCGCACTTGGTAATGCAGGCCGCGCACCACATGGCGCAGCGAGCGCGAGTGATTGTCCTGCACGAAATTCGGGGCGCGGCCCAGCACCGCCTGCAGGCGCGCGGCGTTGTAGCTTTCGAAGAAATGGCCGCGTGTGTCGCTGTGTATCTCGGGTTCGATCAACACCACGTCGGGAATGGCCAGGCGTGTGGTTTTCATGGCGTACCGGGCAAGTCATCGCGCACCAGGCCGGCCAATTGGTCGATAGTGCGGTCAAGGTGGATCGTCCAATCGGGCAGTTGCAGACCCAGTGCGTCGGACAGGCGCCGGGTGTCGAGCCGCGAGTTGCGCGGCCGGGGCGCGGGCGAGGGATAGCTATCGGCACCGATGGGATGGATATGGCCGGATTGCAGCCGCAGCGGCATGCCTCGGTCGTGCGCGCGTTGCACCGCATGGCAGGCCAGCGTGTGCCAGCTGGCACGCCCGCCCGCGCTGAGATGGTACAGGCCATCGGGCAACTGCCCCCGGCCGTGCGCGGCCACGGCAATTGCCGTGACGTCTGCCACCAGTTCGGCCGAGGTGGGGCAACCGACCTGGTCGGCGACGACGCGCAATTCGTCGCGCTGGCGGGCCAGGTCCAGCACCGTCTTGATGAAATTCCGGCCATGGGCGCCATACACCCAGCTGGTGCGCAACACCAGGGCATGGCAACCGATGGCCTGGATGGCCTGCTCGCCCGCCAGCTTCGAGCGGCCGTACTCATTCAGCGGGTTCGGCAGGTCCGCTTCTGTATATGGCTGCGGCTTGTGCCCGTCGAACACGTAGTCGGTGGAATAGTGAACCAGCAGCGCGCCGCTGCGCCGTGCGTACTCGGCCATGATCGCCACGGCGTCGGCGTTGACTCGCCGGGCCATGCCGGGATCCGCCTGGGCCGCGTCCACCGCCGTATAGGCCGCGGCATTGACGACCATGCCGGGCGCGTGCGCCGCCAGCGTCTGCCGCAGGCCGTCGAGATCCGCCAGATCCGCCTGGGCGCGCGTCGGGGTGACGATACTGCCCAGCTGCAGCAGCGTACGGCGCAAGGCATGGCCGATCTGCCCCGTGGCGCCGAACAGCAGGATCTTCATGAGGTGTACTGCGTCTGCAGCCAGTGGCGATAAGCTCCGTCGGCCACGCTGGCCACCCAGCCGGGATGCTCCAGGTACCACTGAACCGTAGCACGCAGGCCGCTATCGAAGTCATGGGCAGGCTGCCACCCCAGCTGGTCCCGAACCTTGCCGGCATTGATCGCATAGCGCCGGTCATGGCCCGGGCGGTCTTGGACGAAACGTATCAGCTCGGCATGCGCGCGGCCGTCGCTGAGCGGGCGCCACGTGTCCAGCAGGCTGCATACGGCCTGGGCAACCTGCAGGTTGCTGCGCTGCTGGTTGGCGCCGATGTGATAAACGTGGCCCGGCTGGCCGGCCTCCAGCACGCGCCGCAGGCCGTCGCAATGGTCGTCGACGTAGAGCCAGTCGCGCACGTGCGAGCCATCGCCATACAACGGCAGCGGCCGTCCGGCCAGCGCGTGGTGGATCAGCAGCGGAATCAGCTTTTCGGGGAACTGGCGCGGACCGTAGTTGTTGGGGCAGTGCGTGGTCAGTACCGGCAGGCCGTAGGTGTGCTGGTAAGCGCGCACGAGGTGGTCGCCGGCCGCCTTGCTGGCCGAGTACGGATTGTTGGGCCGGTACGCGTCGCCTTCGACCGAGGCCGGCGCGTCGGCATCGAGCGAGCCGTAGACTTCGTCGGTTGATACCTGCACATAGCGGAACACCGCGCGCGCCGGTTCTTCGAGCGTCTGCCAGTAGGTGCGCACCGCTTCCAGCAACTGGAAGGTGCCGGTGACGTTGGTGTGGATGAATGCGTCGGGCGTGCGGATGGCGCGGTCGACATGCGATTCGGCCGCGAAATTGAACACGGCGCGGGGCCGATGCGTGTGCAGCAGGCGCAGCACCAGAGCGTGGTCGGCGATATCACCCACCACCAGCTGATGCCGTGGGTCGCCTTGCAGGCTGTCGAGATTGCCGGCGTATCCCGCGTAGGTCAGTTTGTCGAGCGTGATGACCGGCTCGTCGCTGTGAGCGAGCCAGCGCAGAACGAAATTGGAGCCGATGAAGCCGGCGCCGCCGGTGACTAAGATGCTCATGGATTACACAGCTGGGTCCGGCGCCCGGACTTCAGGGCTGCACTCGTGAATGGCGGCTGGTCCAGAAGACGTCGCCGGAGCCTTGCGCGCCATTCAGATGGCGGGCCAGCACGAACATCAGATCGGACAGCCGGTTCAGGTACTGGCGCACGGGCGCGTTCAGTGTTTCGCTGCGGCCCAATGCGACGACCGAGCGTTCGGCGCGGCGCGCCACGGTGCGGGCCAGGTGAGCCAGGGCGGCGGCGCGGCAGCCGCCGGGCAGGATGAACTCGCGCAAGGGTGGCAAGGGGCCGTTGTAATGGGCCAGGCGCTCGTCCAGGAACGCCAGCTGGGCAGGCTCCACGGCAGTGTGCCCGGGAATGCACAGCTCGGCGCCCAGGTCGAAGAGGTCGTTCTGCACGATGCCCAGGTCGGCCTGTACCTCGTCGGGCAGGGTTTCGGTACGCAACAGGCCGATGACGCTGTTCAGCTCATCGACTTCGCCCAGCGCGTTGATGCGCGGGGCATCTTTGCCCGTGCGGCTGCCGTCGCCCAAGCCGGTCGTGCCGTCGTCGCCGGTGCGAGTGGCGACGGCGGAAAGTCGATTGCCCATGCGTATGGCCCTTGTCGATGTTGCGTGAAGAAACAAGCCTTAGTGTAGTGCGAGCGCGGGCGCCCCGCGAACGCGCTATGCTGTCGACACAAGGGCGGCGCCGGCCATGCCGGCGGCGCGCGCTTCAGGAGAAATGCAATGCATCAGAGGTTGAAGGCGGCCGCCGGCGTGTTGGCGGTGGCCATTTTCGCGGGTACGGCGGTCGGGGTGGCGCAAGCGCAGCCCTCGCAGCAGGCGTCCCAGCCCACCGCCACCGCCAGTGGCGAAGTTCGCCGTGTCGATCCTGCGGCTGGCAAGGTCACGATCAAGCATGACGAGATTGCCGCACTCGAGCTGCCCGCCATGACGCTGGTTTACCGGGCCGAGCCGGTGCTGCTGGTGGACATCCGTCCGGGCGATACCGTGCGATTCACGGCTACGCGCCAGGGCGGCATTTACGTGGTCACGCAAATCAGCAAATAGGGCAAGGGCCACGCTGGCTGGCCTCGAACGGCCATGTGGGTGGGGGCGTGTTACGGCCGCCCGCCTGGTCGCCCCGCCGGCTGGCCACCTGACCGGCCCAATGACCGGCCAGATGGCCAATCCGATGGCCGATCCGATGGTCGACTGCTACAGCACGTACCGCGCCAGGTCCTGGCTGGCGGCCGCTTCGGAAAGCTGTTCGTCGACGTAGGCTGCGTCGATCTTCACCGTGCGGCCGCTGCTGGCGGTGGCGTCGAAGGACAGCTCTTCCAGCAGCTTTTCCATGACGGTGTACAGCCGGCGGGCGCCGATGTTCTCGGTGCGCTCATTCACCGAGAAAGCCAGTTCGGCGAGGCGTTCGATGCCCTCGGGGGTGAATTCGAGCTGCACATCCTCGGTGGCCAGCAGCGCCGAGTATTGCTTGATCAACGAGGCATCGGTGTCGGAAAGAATGCTCACGAAATCTTTGGTGGTGAGCGAATCCAGTTCGACGCGTATGGGAAAACGTCCCTGCAACTCGGGTATCAGGTCGGAGGGGCGCGACAGGTGGAACGCCCCCGACGCGATGAACAGGATATGGTCGGTGCGCACCATGCCGTAGCGGGTGTTCACCGTTGTGCCTTCTACCAGGGGCAGCAGATCGCGCTGCACGCCCTGGCGCGACACGTCGGCCCCGCCGGTTTCCTGGCGAGCAGCGATCTTGTCGATTTCATCGAGGAACACGATGCCGTTCTGCTCGACATTGGCGATGGCGATGGTGCGCAGGTCGTCTTCGTTGATGCGCTTGGCGGCTTCTTCTTCGACGATGAGCTTGAAGGCGTCTTTCACCTTCATCTTCTTGGGCTTTTTCTTGTCGCGCGCCAAGCCGGCGAACATGCCGCGCAACTGCTCGGCCATTTCTTCCATGCCCGGGGGAGTCATGACGTCCATCTGCGGCACGGGCTGGGCGATCTCGATCTCGATCTCGAGATCGTCGCATTTACCCTCGCGCAGCCGCTTGCGGAACGTCTGGCGCGCACTGCCTTCTTCACCGCGCGCCGGTTCTCCCGAGGTGCTGCGGGCGGGCGGTACCAGGGCATCGAGAATGCGGTCTTCGGCGGCGTCTTCGGCCTGGGTGCGCACGCGCCGCATTTCGAGTTCGCGCGTCTGCTTGATGGAGTATTCGGTGAGGTCGCGGATGATGGTGTCGACATCGCGCCCCACGTAGCCCACTTCAGTGAATTTGGTGGCTTCGATCTTGATGAAGGGCGCATTGGCCAGCTTTGCCAGGCGGCGCGCGATTTCGGTCTTGCCCACGCCCGTGGGGCCGATCATCAGGATGTTCTTGGGGTGAATTTCATGGCGCAGCGGCTCGGCGACCTGCTGCCGGCGCCAGCGGTTGCGCAGGGCCACGGCCACCGCGCGCTTGGCGCGGTTCTGGCCGATGATGTACTTGTCGAGTTCGGAGACGATTTCTCCGGGAGTCATGGTGGATGCGGACATTGCGGAATCCTTGCGGCGCCCGGTCGGGCGGGGCGGGCTTATTCGCCCAGCGTTTCGACGACGTGATTCTGGTTGGTGTAGATGCAGAGGTCGCCGGCGATTTCCAGCGACTGCTTGACGATGTCCTGGGGCGGCAATTCGGTGTTGCGCAGCAACGCCAGGGCCGCGGACTGGGCATAGGCCCCGCCCGAGCCGATGGCAGCCAGGCCGTGTTCGGGTTCGAGCACGTCACCGTTGCCGGTCAGCACCAGGGTGTGCTCGGCGTCGGCCACGATCAACATGGCCTCCAGGCGGCGCAGCACCCGGTCGGTGCGCCAGTCGCGCGTCAGTTCGACGGCGGCGCGCATCAGGTGGCCCTGGTGTTTCTCGAGCTTGGCTTCGAAGCGCTCTTGCAGCGTAAAGGCATCGGCCGTTGCGCCGGCAAAACCGGCCAGGACCTTATCGTGATACAGGCGGCGGATTTTGCGGGCCGTGCCTTTGATGACGATATTGCCCAGGGTGACCTGGCCGTCGCCGCCCAGGGCGACGCGGTTGCCCCGGCGCACGCAGACGATGGTAGTGGCGTGAAATTGTTCCATGCGTTCCTTCCGTTGAAGGGCTTAACTGAGGGTGAAACGCCGGATTTCAAGCGCTGCGGCTGCGGCCGGCTCTATCTGAATTATCGCGCCCGGCACAACAAAAAGGGCCGCGGCGACGATGCGCGCGGCCCTGCAGGGGTAGCCGAAAGTGTCGGTGCTCAGTCGCCGTATAGCTTCTGGCGCATTTCGCGGCGCTCTTGCGCCTCGAGCGACAGGGTGGCGGTGGGGCGCGCCAGCAGGCGGGGAATGCCGATGGGTTCGCCGGTTTCTTCACACCAGCCGTACTCGCCGCTATCGATGCGAGCAATGGACTGTTGCACTTTTTTCAGCAGCTTGCGCTCGCGGTCGCGCGTACGCAGTTCGAGCGCGTGCTCTTCTTCGATGGTGGCGCGGTCGGCGGGGTCGGGCACGAACTGCGTTTCACGCAGGTGCTCGGTGGTTTCGCCGGCATTGGCCAGGATGTCTTGCTCGAGCTGCTTGAGCCGTTCCTTGAAGAACGCCAGCTGGCGTTCGTTCATGTAGTCCGATTCGGGCATGGCCAGCAATTCTTGTTCGCTGGGCAGATCAATCGCCGTATCGCTCGTCGACTTCGTTGATTTTTTGGTTGCTGCCTTGGTAGCCATGAAAACACTCCACTATGAATCGATCCTGGCGCGACGCGCGCGTCGGGATTGCGGCGTTAGCCCGCCAGGCACTGCTCCAGACCCCGGGTAAAAATTTCCTGGGGAAGCTTGCGTCCGATGAAAACCATCTTGGTGGACGGTTTTTCGGCCGCGGTCCACGGCTTGCCGGGTTCGGCACCCATCATCATGTGCACACCCTGGAAGAGCATGCGACGGTTGATGCCCTTCATGTACAAGATGCCCTTATAGCGCATCAGGTCGGGGCCATAAACCTGCACCACGCCGCCCAGGAATTCTTCCAGGCGGGCCGGATCGAAAGGTTTGTTCGAGCGGAACACGAACGCGCCGATTTCGTCGTCGTGGTGATGATGATGGTGGTGATGATCGTGATGGCAATGATCCCCGCATTCGCCTTCGTGTTCATGATCGTGATCATGGCCATGGGCGTGGCTGTGCGCCGCGTCGGGATGCTCGTCGGCCAGGAAATCCGGGTCGATATCGAGTATGGAATTCAGGTTGAAGCCGCTGATGTCGATGATGGACTTCAGGTCGACTTCGCCGAAGTTCACCGGCGTAATCGGCGCGCGCGGATTGATGCGCACCAGACGGGCGCGCAGTGCTTCGTAGTCGGCTTCGTTGACCAGGTCTTTCTTGGACACCAGGATGCGATCGGCGAAGCCCACTTGCTTTTGCGCTTCGGACTGCGCGTCGAGCGTGGCCATGCCGTGCTTGGCGTCGACCACCGTGACCACCGCATCCAGGCGATAGTATTCGGCGATTTCGTCGTCCATGAAAAACGTCTGGCACACCGGGCCGGGGTTGGCCATGCCGGTGGTCTCAAGGATGACGCGTTCGAAATTCAGTTCGCCCGCCTTGCGCTTGGCGCGCAGGTCGCCCAGGGTACGCATGAGGTCGCCGCGCACTGTGCAACAGACGCAGCCGTTGCTCAGCTCGATGATTTCTTCATTGCTGTCTTGAACCAGCAAGTCGTTGTCAATGCTTTCCGGCCCGAACTCGTTCTCGATCACAGCGACGCGGCGGCCATGGAACTCAGTGAGAATGCGTTTGAGCAGGGTGGTCTTGCCCGCACCGAGAAAGCCGGTGAGGATGGTGACGGGAACCATTTTGTCCAAACTGCGCTGGGTATTCATGGCAAGTCGACGGCTGAAAGCCTGGGGCGCACGGAGCGCCGCTCGGGCGGTGACTACAGGGGGCCGCAGCAGCGGCCGGACGCAGGATTACAGCACAGTCGGGGCAGGGGGGCAAACCCGGGCCAACCCCAGCTATACGCTCGTCAAGAACGCCGCAGAACCGCGCTGTAACCCGAGAGATACCGTTATATGGGGTTGGATAATCGAATATCAAGTGCTGTGGTCACTTTACGGCGACGCCCGTTCCTGGGCTCGGCCCATGCAGGGTAGCGCCTGTGGCTTGCGGGGCAGGTCGTGCGCGCACGGGCTCGGTTCCTGTGCGCGGGTTCGATGCGCTGGCGGCGGGACGGGGCAGGGCGGGTTCGCCCGCGCCGGCATTCGGGGGCGCGGCGCGCGGGCGGACGCACCTGGGATCGGGGCGCCGGTTGCCCTGCCAAGTGCCGGGGCCGGCCGGATTCAGTGCGCGTGGCCGTGGACGTGCGCCGCGGCGGCGGGCTTCTGCTGGCACTGCGGGCACAGCGCCCGGATTTCGGTCTCGTGGGTGGCCAGGGCGAAGCCGGTGCGGGCCACACGTTCGGCCAGTTGCCGGCTCATGGCGGGATCACTCACTTCGGCAACGGCGCCGCAGCCCGTGCACACCACAAGCAGATCGTGCGGCGCTCCCGCCGCGTCGTGGCATGCCGTCCAGGCGTTGACGGCGTCCAGGCGGTGAATGAGCCCTTCTTCCATCAGGAAATCAAGTGCGCGGTACACGGTAGGCGGCGCCGCTCCAGGGTGCACCGATCGCATCGCGTCGAGCAGCTCATAGGCCTTCAGGCTTCGGCCATGCCGTAACAGGAGCTCCAGCACCTTGCGGCGGATCGGCGTCAGCCGGCGGCCGCGCTGCGCGCACAGCGTTTCGGCGGTGCGAAGCTGGTCGTCGAGGAGGTCGGCACGAGAGGTGCGGGAAGAAGAGGGCATGGAGTTCGGAAAAGCCGGTCGGGCGATTCCGCGAAGGTATCAGAAAACGCGTCACCCGGGGCGCCAGCGGTCATCCAGTCACGCGCGCCTTCTGCCGACCTGCCGCCAAGCACGCCGTCCGCCAAGCGCCCAGGCTACGAGGGCCAACCTGCCAAGTGCCCGACCTGCCAAGCGCCCGACCCGCCATGCGCCCGACCAGCCATGCGCCCGACCAGCCATGCGCCCAGCCTGCCGGACCCCTGGACCACGCCAACGGCACGGCAGAGGACGAATCGGGCCGCGCTCCGGACCGCGCCACGGCGCGCATGTCCGGCGAGCGCCGCCAGGCGGTCAGCGATGTGCTTTGCGTAATAGTTATGTTATATCATTCCGATCATGTAATGTTATAACGTTAGGAGAACGTGATGCAGATTCGACCGTTGCCCGTCGCGGCAAGCCTGGCGCTGGGGTGGGTGCACCCCGCGGCGGCGCAGACGACGCCGGCCCCGGCCCCTGTGGTGTCCACGCTGGCGCCCATCACCGTGTCGGCCAACCCGCTGAGCCTGGATCCGCTCAGTATGGCTCTGCCGGCCCTGGTGCTGGACGGGCAGGCCCTGATCGAGCGCCGGCAGGACACGCTGGGCAACACGCTGGACGGTCTGCCGGGCATACATTCCGACACCTTCGGGGGCGGCGCCAGTCGGCCGGTCATTCGAGGGCAGACGGCGCCACGGGTCAAGGTGCTGTCGGACGGTTCCGAAATCATGGACGCGTCCAATATTTCCCCCGACCACGCGGTGACGACCGAACCCTTGCTGGCCGACGGCATAGAAGTGCTGCGGGGGCCATCCACCCTGCTATATGGCGGCGGGGCCATCGGCGGCGTGGTGAACGTGCTGGACCGCAAGATTCCCACGGCGATTCCCGAGCGTGGAGTGCAGGCAGAGGCTGAAGTGCGTGGCGCCACCGGCACGGGCGAACGGGCGGGCGTGGTGGGGATCACCGCGGGCGAAGGCGAATTTGCGGTGCGCGTGGAAGGGCTGAAGCGGCGCTCGGACGACTACAGGGTGCCCGACTGGCCCGGCGGCGAGCTGAAAGGATCGTACAGCGAGGCATCACAGGGCTCGGTGGGCATGTCATGGATCACACCGCGGGGATATGTGGGCGTGGCCTACACCTATCTGGAAAGCAAGTACGGGCTGCCGGGGCATGACCATGAATATGCCAGCTGCCATCCGCACGGTTCGCACCTGCACTGCGGGGGCCATGGCCATGACCATGGGGGGCATGATCACGATCACGACCACGAACATGGGGACGAAGAGGCCGCCCCGCCTTATACGAAACTGCGCAGTCAGCGCGTAGACCTGCGGGCCGAATATCGCGATCCATTCGCCGGCTTTGAAAAAATCCGGCTGCGAGGGGGCCTGACGGATTATGAACATCGCGAGATCGAAGGAGGCGTAGTGGGCACGACCTTCAAGAACCGGGGCTACGACGCGCGGCTGGAGCTCGAGCACAAACCCGTGCACGGCTGGCGCGGCGTGGTGGGCGTTCAGAACGCCTACAGCGACTTCAGCGCAGACGGCGAGGAGGCCTACCTGCCTCGCAGCGACACGCGCTCGACCGGTATCTTCCTGCTTGAAGAATACCGCCTGGCCGATTGGCGATTCGAACTGGGGGCGCGGCAGGACTGGCAAAGCATTTCACCCGACGGCGACCACCCGCGATCGAACCAATCGGGCACATCGCTATCGGCGGCAGCCATCTGGGACTTCGCGCCGCAGTATTCGCTTGCCTTGTCGCTGTCGCGCTCGCAGCGCCTGCCGTCGGCGCAGGAACTGTATGCCGACGGGGTGCACCTTGCCACCAATACCTACGAGGTGGGCAACCCCGACCTGGGCAAGGAGACCTCGCACAATATCGACCTCACCCTGCGCAAACATGAGGGCGACACCACGTTCAGCCTGAGCGCGTTCCACAACCGGGTGGCCAACTACATTTATGCCAATACCCTCGACCAGTACGAAGATTTTCGGCTGATTGAATACGCGCAGCGCGACGCCGAGTTCGCGGGGCTGGAAGGCGAACTGCGTCATCAGTTCACCAAAGTGTTCTCTGCGGCGGTCTTCGGCGATTATGTGCGCGCGCGATTCACGGGTGGAAACGGCAACCTGCCGCGCATTCCGGCGGCCAGATTGGGCGTGCGCGCCGACGCGAAGTGGCACCAGTGGTCAGGCGGCGTCGAGTATGCCCACGTTTTCCGCCAGAACGATCTGGCGGCGTACGAATCCAGCACGCCTGGCTATGACTTGGTGAACGCGGTCGTGAGCTATCGCGGCGGTTTGGGCGCCGAGGCGGCCTACGAGATCTACCTGCGTGGCACCAATCTGCTGGACAAGCTGGCTTACAACCACGCGTCGTTCATCTCGCGTGCCGCGCCCTTGCCGGGGCGCAGCGTGCTGCTTGGCGTGCGGGTCACGTACTGAGCGCGGTGCGTGGGCTCGGGGCGCATCAGGCACCCGGGCCCGCACGCCGGCCCACGTCAGGATTTACGGCCTGCGCGGGGATGCGCCTGGTCGTAAGCGCGGGCCAGGTGCTGGAAATCGAGCCGGGTATAGACCTGCGTGGTGGAAATATTGGCGTGACCCAGCATTTCCTGTACGGCCCGGAGGTCTTGAGCCGACTGCAAGACGTGACTGGCGAAGCTGTGGCGCAGCACGTGCGGGTGTACGTGCGCCGGCAGGCCGGCGGCCTGCGCCAGTCTGGCCAGTTGCAGTTGCACGACGCGTGGCGCGATGCGCCGGCCGCGCGACCCCACGAACAGGGCGGCGGCATCGGCTTCGAGAGCCGCCGGCGCGGCGAGTTGGTGCCGCACTTCCAGCCAGCGCTGCAGCGCAGCCAAGGCCGCCTGGCCTACAGGCACCGCGCGGCGCTTGCCCCCCTTGCCGAGTACCAGCACTTCGGCCTCGGCCAGGTTCAGCCATCCGCGCGATTCATAAGAAGGCGTGCGTTCATAGCGCAGGTCCAGCCCCACCAGTTCGGACAGGCGCAGGCCGCTGGAATACAGCAACTCGAACATGGCGCGGTCGCGCAGGCCTGCCGGGTCGGTGGCCAGCCGGGCGGTGGCGTGGTCCAGCAGCGACTGCGCCTGTTCCACCGACAGCGCTTTGGGCAGGCCGCGGGCGGCTTTGGGGGCGCGTATGCCGGCCACCGGGTTGCCGGCCAGGCCAGCCGAAGGCGCCCACCATTGGTAGAAACCGCGCCATGCCGCCAGGGTCCGCGCCAGGCTGCGCGGCCCCAGGCCCTGGGCATGCAGGCGCGCGACGAACTGGCGGATGTGGCCATTGGCCAGTTGAGCCAGCGGCAGTCCGGCCGCCTGCGCCAGCGCGGCCAGCTGCCGCAGGTCGCGCTGGTAGGCATCGAGCGTATGGGGCGAGTAACGCCGATGCGCGCGCAAGTGCTGCAGCCAGTCGTTCAGCGGGGCTGGCAGCGATTCGGGCAGCACGGGCTCGACGTGGCTCATGATCTGGCGGGCAGTGTGCTGGCGCCGCCCCGGTACCGGCTCAGGCCTGCGCGGCAGGCGCGGCGAGGCGCCGCAGCGTTGCCGATGCCAGCCGGCCGATGGATTCCAGGAACACCGTGCCCATGTCGGGGCGGAAGCGATCCGGGTCGTCCGAGCCCAGCACCAGCAAGCCCACGCTGGGCTGGTCGGCGTCGAACCGCAAGGGGATCAGGGCGACTGACTGGGGCTTCGAATCCAGCCAGCCTACCGCTTCAAACCCCGTGTCGGTGCCGCAGTAGGGCGCCTTGAGACTGTCGGCGAACGCGTGCACGTCAGCCGACACGGGCTCGCCGTAGCCGGTCTCGGCTTGGCCGGGAAGATTCCAGAGACGCAGCGCGACATGGTTGAGATCGAACTGTTCCGCCAGGCCGAGGGCGATTTCGCCCGGCAGGTGCTGCGGGTCGGTTTCGCCGAGCAGGCGGCAACACCATGCGGACACGTGCTCGCCGATGGCTTCGTTGGAATCGGCATGGTGGGCGAGTTCGTTCAGCCTCCATTCGAGTTCGCGGTTGCGCTCGCGCAGCGTCAGTATCTGCCGTTCACCCAGTGAGATGGCGCGCGCGCCGTGCGGGTGCGGTACCTGCAGCGTGGCGAAGACATCGGCGTGCTGGTCGAAGAATTCGGGATGGTTCTGCAGGAAATCCGCGACGTCCTGGGCGGTCAATGCGGTGTCGGTCATGAGGGCGTGGGGATCAGCGGCCGAGGGCCATGGAAAAAACCAGTTTGTCGATGTCGATCTGGCCGGTGTAGACGGAAGCTGCCGGGCCGGTCATGCGCAGGCGTTCGCCGTTCCAGTCGACGGTAAGCGTGCCGCCGCGCGTGTGCACACGCACCGGCGTGTCGAGCAGGCCGCGCCGTATGCCGGCTGCGACGGCCGCACATGCGCCGGTGCCGCATGCCAGGGTTTCACCGGCGCCACGCTCGTAGACGCGCAGCCGGATGGTGTGGCGATCGACCACCTGCATGAAACCGGCGTTGACGCGGCGCGCGAAACGCGGGTGCCGTTCGATCAGGGGGCCGACGGCGCCCACCGGCGCGGTGTCGACGTCGTCGACCTGCTGCACGGCATGCGGGTTGGAAATCGCCACGGCGGACACGGCGACGGTGGCGGGGCCGCCGGCGGGCGCCTCCGGCAAGTCGAGCTGCCACAGCGTGTCGTCGCCCTGCGTGGTGCTGGCCAGGCCGGCAGTGTCGAACGGCAGCGCGGCGGGGTCGAAGCTGGTGACGCCCATGTCTACCGTGACTTGTTCGTCTTCGCCTTCGTCGAGCACCAGAATGCCGGTCGCGATTTCGGCGCGCAGCGGATTGCGGCTGGACAGGTGCTGCTCGTGCACGAACCGCACGAAACAGCGTGCGCCATTGCCGCAGTGCTCGACCTCTGATCCGTCGGCGTTGAAGATGCGATAGCGGAAATCGGCGTTGGGTACGGTGGCGGCTTCGACCAGCAGGATCTGGTCGGCGCCCACGCCGAAATGCCGGTCGGCCAGGGCTCGGGCCCGCTCGGGGGTCATGGTGATGGCTTGGCGCACGCCGTCCAGCACGACGAAATCGTTGCCCGCGCCCTGCATTTTGGTGAAGTTCCAGATCATCGACGGATTATCGCCCATTACGCGGCCGCGGGGGCGCCGCTAATAGAACTTGCGCTCGCCCAGCGGCCGGGTCTTGAAGCGCCGGTGGACCCAGTAATACTGGCTGGGGCAGCGGCGCACCCAGGATTCGATCTCGCGGTTCAGGCGGGCCGTGGCCGCTTCGAGGGAGTCCGCGCCCGGAAAGTCTTCCAGCGGCGGCAGCACTTCGACGTGGTAGCGACCGGTGGACGGGTCCCAGAAATCGATGACGGGCAGGACGGCCGCGTTCCATTTGCGGGCCAGCTGGGCCGTGGCCAGCAGGGTGGCGGCCGGCACGCCGAAGAACGGCACGAACACGGCGCCGCTGCGGCCGAAGTCCATGTCGGGCAGGTAATACACGGGCCTGGGGGCGCGCAGGTGGCGGATGAGTTCGCGTACCCCGTCTTTGCGGCTGACCAGGAAGACTTCGTTGAAGCGTGCACGGCCCTCACGCACGATCGTGTCCACCGCGGGGTCGCTTTGCGGCGTGTACATGGTGGCGCTGCTGGGCACTTCCATGGTGAGGCGGGTGGCAGCCGCATCCAGCGCGACGAAATGGGGCGCCAGCAGCAGCACGGGCCGGCCTTCGGCCACCAGGGCGTTGATGCGCTCGGCGCCCGTTTGCGTGACGAGCTCGCGAATGGCGTCTGGCGTGCCGTACCACAGTACGCCGCGGTCGACGATGGTCTGCGCCAGGGCGCGGAAATGCTCGCGCAGCCAGCGTTCGCGCACGGCTTCGGGTTGATCGGGAAAGCACAGGCGCAGATTCAGGCGCACGATGCGCGCGCGCGACCGCGCCAATCTGGGCGTCAGCCAGCCCAACGCCGCTCCCAGGCGCTGGCGGTTTGCCGGACGCATGCGGCCGAACCAGGCGAACAGCGCGGCGAGAGCGCGTGTCTTGAAATCAGTCATGGGCAGCAGTCGGCTCGGTGGAATCGGCGGCCGGCATGGGAGGCGCAGGAGGCGCGCCGCGCGGCGTTTTGTAGCGGTTGTAGCTCCAGAGATACTGATGCGGTATGCGGCGGATCAGATTTTCCATGGCTGAGTTGAACAGCGCCGCCTGTGCCTGCGGATCGTCAGGCAGCGGCTCGGGCACTTGCTCGAAATGCAGGCGCCAGCCGCGCCCGCGCGGCAGGCGCTCGCCCGCGACCACAATGACGGCGACCTTGGTCTGTGCCGCAAGCCTGCCGGGCAAGGTCATGGTGTAGGCCATGCGTCCGAAGAAGGGCGCCCACACGCCTTCGCCTTCGCCCGGGGCCTGGTCGGGCAGCAGCCCGATGGATTCGCCGCGGCGCAGCGCGCGCACGAACTCGCGCACCCCCTGCCGCGTGGCCGGCACGGCGGTCAGGTCGGACGTATTGCGCGCCGTATCGAGCAGCGGCGCCAGCGCGGCAATGCGTGGCGGACGGAACATGACCGTCATGGGTACCTGGTTCGCCGCGATGTAGCGCGCCGTGATTTCAAAACAGCCCAGGTGCGGGGTCAGGAACAGGATGCCGCGGCCAGCCTGCCGTGCGTCCCGGACCACCTGGAAGCTGTCGGAAACGGCCATGGCCAGGCTGTCGGAATTGCGAAACCACACCTTGGGCATTTCCAGCATCATGGCGCCGGTTTCCGCGGCCGCGCGCCGCGCGAAAGCGGCATCGGTGTACCCGGCCTGCGCCGCGTTGGCGCGCAACCGCTGCCGGTAGCGGCCCGGGCAGAGATAGACTGCCACGCCCAGCGCCCGCCCGACGGCATGCAACAGGGGCAGGGGTAAGAGGGCAACGGCGCGGAACAGGGCAAGCAGCATGCAAATGGGTAGCGGCAGGGGCGCGCAGAGGGCACGCGCGGTATATCGTTAGATTCAGGCGGTCTGCATGAACCGGGCATTTTCGCCTAAAATGCGGGCAGTCGCCGAGTTAACCGACAACTTGCGGGGCGACGCCCGGGGCGCGGCATGCGTATCGGGCAAAATCCGCTAAAGCGTCGCGCCCAGATCGTCTCAGGCAGGTCCAGATCGGGAGCGCTACGCGCCTCGTCAACCCTGCGCGCCGGCAGCGCCTGCGCTTAAAGGACGTATCCGTGGCCAATAACGATTTCCTCTTTACCTCTGAATCCGTGTCGGAAGGGCATCCGGACAAAGTCGCCGACCAGATTTCCGACGCCATTCTCGACGCCATCTTCACTCAAGACCCCAATGCTCGAGTGGCGGCCGAAACGCTGTGCAACACCGGTCTGGTCGTGCTGGCGGGTGAGATCACCACCAAGGCCAATGTCGACTATATCCAGGTCGCGCGCGACACGATCCGCCGCATCGGCTACGACAACACCGATTACGGTATCGACTACAAGGGCTGCGCGGTGCTGGTGGCCTACGACAAGCAGTCGCCCGATATCGCCCAGGGTGTCGACCGCAGCTCTGAAGACTACCTGAACCAGGGCGCCGGCGACCAGGGCCTGATGTTCGGCTACGCCTGCGACGAGACCCCCGACCTGATGCCGGCGCCAATCTGGTACGCGCACCGCCTGGTGCAGCGCCAGAGCGAACTGCGCAAAGACGGCCGCCTGCCGTGGCTGCGGCCCGACGCCAAGTCTCAGGTGACGTTCCGCTATGTCGACGGCCGTCCGGTCGAGGTCGATACGGTGGTGCTGTCCACGCAGCATTCGCCCGAGATTTCTCAGTCGGCCATCCACGAGGCCGTCATCGAAGACATCATCAAGCCGAGCTTCCCGGACGGCCTGATCACGCCCAAGACCAAATTCCTCGTGAACCCCACCGGCCGCTTCGTCATCGGCGGCCCGCAGGGCGACTGCGGCCTCACCGGCCGCAAGATCATCGTCGATACCTACGGCGGCGCCTGCCCTCATGGCGGCGGAGCGTTCTCGGGCAAGGATCCCTCCAAGGTCGATCGTTCGGCGGCCTATGCGGCGCGCTACGTGGCCAAGAATATCGTGGCCGCCGGTCTGGCGCGCCAGTGCCAGGTGCAGGTCAGCTACGCGATCGGCGTGGCCGAGCCCATCAACATCACGGTCTACACCGAGGGCACCGGCGTCGTTCCCGACGAGCAGATCGCCAAGCTGGTGCGCGAGCACTTTGACCTGCGCCCCAAGGGCATCGTCAATATGCTGGACCTGCTGCGCCCGATCTACACCAAGACGGCCGCCTACGGTCACTTCGGTCGCGCCGAGCCCGAGTTTTCCTGGGAAGCCATCGACAAGGCCCCTGCCTTGAAGCAGGCCGTCTGACGCCTGTTGCCCGGCGCCCCACAGGCGGCCGGGCATGGCACGGGCGCGCCACACGCCGGCGTGCGCGTTGCGGGCTGCGGCGCGCGACCCCGGCCCGGGCAGGCGCCCGATGCCCTGCCTCGACCAACGGAGCGACCGTGACCGACTTATTCGATTTGCCCATCCAGGCTTTCGACGTCAATGGGGTGACCATCGCCGCCCGTGTACAGGGCGCGGGCGCCCCGCTGCTGCTGCTGCACGGGCATCCGCAGACCCACGTCATCTGGCATCGCGTTTGGCCGGAGCTGACGCGGCGGCATACGTGCGTGGCCGCGGACCTGCGGGGCTATGGCGACAGCAGCAAGCCGCCGGCCGCGCCGGGACACGTCGCGCACTCCAAGCGCGAGATGGCGCGCGACATGACAGAACTGATGAATGCGCTGGGGTTCGATACCTTCGACATCCTGGCGCACGATCGGGGCGCGCGCGTGGCGCACCGGCTCGCGCTGGATCATCCGGCCCGGGTGCGGCGCTTGATGCTGCTCGACATCGCGCCCACGCTGGATATGTACGAAGGCACGACGCGCGCTTTCGCCCAGGCCTACTACCACTGGTTCTGGCTGACGCAGCCCGCGCCGCTGCCCGAGACCATGATCGGGCACGACCCGGCTTTCTATGTGCGCGCGGTGATGGGCGGGCGCCCGGGGGGCATGGCGCTGTTCGCTCCGCGCGCCCTGGCGGAGTACGAGCGCTGCGCCCGGCTGCCGGGATGGGCGACCGGCATTTGCGAAGACTACCGGGCGTCGGCCACGATCGACCTGGAGCATGATCGCGCCGGCCGCCTGAATGGCGAACGCCTGATCCCGCCCACCCGCGTGTTCTGGGGCGAGCGCGGTGCCGTGGGCTGCAACTTCGACGTACTGGGCCTGTGGCGGGCGGTGGCGCGCGACGTGGCAGGCGGGCCCTGGCCCGGCGCCCACTATCTGGCCGAGGAACTGCCCGAACGCGTGCTGGAAGAGGCCGCCCGGCTGTTCACCTGACCGCCGGGGCGCAATCCGCCAGGCCAGCAGGGGCATCAAAATAGGGACGCACTGAGGGTGGTAAGCTGCGCCGCATGAGCAACACCCCCATCAAGAGCCCGGGCGCGCCCGATTCCGTTTGCGCCGACGCTTCCAAACAAGCTTTTACCGCCACCGATTCTCCGTGCGTGGCCGTATGCTCGACGCTGTTCGACGAAATCTGCCGGGGCTGCGGCCGTACGGCGGCCGAGGTGTCCAACTGGGTTTTCATGGACGACCAGGAAAAGCAGGTCGTGTGGCAGCGTATCCGCGCCCAGGGCTATCCGCGCCGCAAAGGCTGATTCTACGGCGCCCTCACCTCGGCCCGCCTGACTTGGTGCGGTCACATATCGCAGGCTAAATCCGCATATTGCTTGTTTCCGAGCGCGGAGGATGCGCATGCGTATCGTGCTTGTTACCGACGCCTGGCCACCCCAGGTGAATGGCGTGGTCCGCACCTGGACCACCATGCAGAGGTTGCTGACTTCGTGGGGCCACGAACTGATTGTCGTCAGCCCTGCCGGCGCCCGCACGGTGCCCGCGCCTTCCGAGCCCGAACTGCGGCTCTGCCTGACACCGGGCCGGCAACTGCGGCGCGTGCTGGGCGACACTGTGCCCGACGCGCTGCACATCGCCACCGAAGGGCCGTTGGGCCTGGCCGCGCGCCGTATGGCGTGGCGGCGCGGCTGGCGATTCACGACTTCGTTCCATACCCTGTTTCCGGACTATCTGCAGGCTCGCATGGGTATTCCCGCGTCGCTGCCGTGGCGGTACATGCGATGGTTTCATCGACCATCGGCATGCGTGCTGGTACCGACTCCCACTGTGCGCGACATCGTGGCGGCTCGCGGGCTGGCGAATCTGCGGGTGTGGTCGCGAGGCGTCGACGCCTCGCATTTCCGTCCGGGGCCTCGCGACGCCTACGCCGGCCTGCCCAGGCCGGTGTTCCTGAGTGTGGGCCGCGTGGCGCGCGAGAAAAACCTGGATGCCTTCCTGTCGCTGGATCTGCCGGGCACCAAAGTGGTGGTGGGCGCGGGTCCCGACGAAGCACGCCTGCGCAAGTCGTACCCGCAAGCCCGTTTCCTGGGCATGCAATCCGACCAGGCGCTGCCCGCCCTGTACTCGGCCGCCGACGTGTTCGTGTTTCCCAGCCTGACGGACACCTTCGGCCTGGTCATGCTGGAGGCCATGGCCTGCGGCACGCCGGTGGCTGCATTCCACTCCGAGGCGCCGCTGGCGGTGATCGAGGCCGGCGCTACGGGATTCATCAATGACGATCTGGGCATCGCCTGCCGCCAGGCGCTCGAACTCGGCCGGGCCGGGGTGCGAGAGGGCGCGCTCAAGCACACTTGGGAAAAGATCGCGCAGGACTTGCTGGCGGCGCTCGTACCGCTGAAAGCCGCCGGCGCGGCCCAATCTCCCGCCGTCGCGAGCCCGCCCCGCCCGGCTTGACGCACTCCGTAGCGTGGCCCCACGCCTTGCGGGGGCGCGCGTGGCGGCTGGCGCAGCTGGCGGACGGCAAGATGCGTGACCCGGCGCTGCGCGTCCAGTTGCCGATGCGTGCAGCGGCACGAGCATCTGCCTCGTTGACGGCATGGCACTTGCTGTCCTTGGGGCAACCCCAATTTGCGAGTGCCATCATGATGCTGGGCCCCTTTCTCCTGGCGGCCGCCGTCCTGGCCATGACACCTGGCCCCGGCCTGCTTTACATCGCCGCCCGCGCGGCACAGGGCGGACGGCGAATGGGCCTGGCCTCCTGCTGTGGCACCGCCGCGGGGGGCATGGCGCATGTGGCAGCTGCCGCGCTGGGCCTGTCGCTATTGATTGCGCAGTCTTCCGTCGCGTACTCGGTGATCAAGTATTGCGGTGTGGCGTACCTGGTCTACCTGGGCCTGCGCATGATGTTTGCACGTGCTCCGCAAGCCGCAGCCAGCGCGCGCGTGGCACGGCCGGACGGTGCGAGCAGGGCCGCGGCGTTACGGGCCGCCCGGGATGGCGCCGCCGTGGAACTTTTCAATGTGAAGACCGCGCTTTTTTTCCTGGCCTTTCTGCCGCAGTTCGTCGACGGCGCGGCGCCGGTAACACCGCAGTTATTGCTGCTGGGCACGATCTGCGTCGTGTTCAATACGTTGGCGGGCGTGGCGGTGGCAATCGGAACGGGCGCGCTTTTCCAGTCTGGAGCCAGACGGCGGTGGCCCGCGGGATGGCTCGAGAAAGCGGCTGGAAGCGTGATGCTCGCCCTGGCCCTGATGCTGGCCCTGACCCGGCGGCAGTCCTGAGGCATGGCGGGCACGTGCCGGGGGCCGCCTGGCCCCTTGCTGGCCGTTTGTAGCCCGGCACGGGTTGGAACGAGAGCTTGCACGCCTGACGGCACCCGGTACAATTCCATTCAGTCCTGAGGAGCGCTGCGACGATCCCTGGCCCCAGACCATGGGCGCCGGTTGGGGTCGCCAGGCTCAGGAATCTCAACAGGCGCCGCCCCGGCGGCGCCCAGCAACGGCGCTCACCTTTGTCGCAGCGGGCGATAAAGGCGGGCGCCCACTCTTACATGGGTGTTCCGCACGGCCGTCCGCGACGCGCATTGCCGTTGACTTTTTACCGGAGCACCAACATGAACACCGTATCCGACCAAGCCGTTGCCGATTACCACGTTGCCGACATGTCGCTGGCCGCCTGGGGCCGACGCGAACTGGCCATCGCCGAAACCGAAATGCCCGGCCTCATGGCCATCCGAGAGGAGTTCGCCGCCAGCCAGCCGCTGAAAGGCGCGCGCATCGCGGGCAGTCTGCACATGACCATCCAGACCGGCGTGCTGATCGAGACGCTTGTGGCGCTCGGCGCTGAAGTCCGCTGGGCCTCGTGCAATATTTTCTCGACGCAAGACCATGCCGCCGCCGCCATCGCCGCGACCGGCACCCCGGTGTTCGCGGTCAAGGGTGAAACTCTTGAAGAATATTGGCAGTACACGCACCGCATCTTCGAATGGCCCGAAGGGCGCCACGCGAACATGATTCTCGACGACGGGGGCGACGCCACGCTGCTGCTGCACCTGGGTGCGCGCGCCGAGCAGGACGCCGGCGTGCTGTCCAAGCCCGGCAGCGACGAAGAGCGCGTGCTGTTCGCGTCCATCAAGGCCACGCTGGCGCGCGACCCGAAGTGGTATTCGACCCGCCTGGTTGAAATCCGCGGCGTTACCGAAGAAACCACCACGGGCGTGCACCGCCTGTACCAGATGTCGCAAAAAGGCGAACTGGCCTTTGCCGCCATCAACGTCAACGACTCGGTCACCAAGTCCAAGTTCGACAACCTGTATGGCTGCCGCGAGTCGCTGGTCGACGGCATCAAGCGTGCCACCGATGTCATGGTGGCCGGCAAGATCGCCGTCGTGGCCGGTTATGGCGACGTGGGCAAGGGCTGCGCGCAGGCGCTGGCCGCCTTGCGCGCCCAGGTGTGGGTCACCGAAGTCGATCCGATCTGCGCGCTGCAGGCCGCGATGGAAGGCTACCGCGTCGTCACCATGGAAGAAGCGGCGCCGCACGCTGACATCTTCGTGACGGCCACCGGCAACTACCATGTGATCACGCGTGAGCACATGGAGGCCATGAAAGACCAGGCCATCGTGTGCAACATCGGCCACTTCGACAACGAAATCGACGTTGCCGGGCTGGAAGGCTGCCAGTGGGAAGAGATCAAGCCCCAGGTCGACCACGTGATTTTTCCGGATGGCAAGCGCATCATCCTGCTGGCCAAGGGGCGTCTGGTGAACCTGGGCTGCGCCACGGGCCACCCTTCGTTCGTGATGTCGTCGTCGTTTGCCAACCAGACCATTGCGCAGATCGAACTCTTCACTCGCAATGACGCCTACGTGCGTGGCCAGGTCTATGTGCTGCCCAAACATCTCGACGAGAAGGTCGCGCGCCTGCATCTGCAGAAGCTGGGCGCCAAGCTGACCGAGCTGCGTCCGGAGCAGGCGGAATACATCAATGTGCCCGTCGAAGGCCCTTACAAGCCTGAGCACTACCGCTACTGATCTGTAGCACAATAGGCCTCGCCGCGCCGGCTGGCGCGGCGGCCCTGCCACTCTGCTGGCGCCCAACCGGAGACCGCAATGACCTTGATTCTCGTCTGGCTCTTGAACGCCGTTGCCCTGCTTGTCGTGGCCTACCTGCTGCCCGGTATCGCCGTGGCCAGTTTCGGTTCGGCCCTGATCGCCGCGCTGGTGCTGGGTTTGCTGAACATGCTGGTGAAACCGGTGCTGGTTTTGCTGACGCTGCCCATCACGATCATCACGCTGGGCCTGTTCCTGATCGTGCTCAACGCCTTGCTCTTCTGGCTGGCGGGGTCGATTCTGCGGGGCTTCCAGGTCAATGGATTCTGGTGGGCCGTGGCGGGCGCCATTCTGTACAGCATTATTTCCGGCCTGCTTTCGCGCCTGATTCCCTGATTCTTTCCCACTGATGACCGTACCTACCCCCGCCGCCCTGAGCCTGGAGTTTTTCCCCCCGCGCGACATCGCCGCCCAAGAACGGCTGGTGCGCGCGGCCAAGCAGATGCTGGCCATGCAGCCGCGTTATGTCAGCGTCACGTTCGGGGCGGGTGGCTCCACCCGTGCCGGCACGGCCGATACGGTGCGCATGCTGCAGAACATGGGTTGCGACGCCGCCCCGCATTTGTCGTGCATAGGTGCGACCCGCGCCGGGTTGCGCGAAATCCTGGCCGCGTATCGCGAACAGGGCGTTCGGCGCCTGGTGGCATTGCGCGGCGACTTGCCCTCGGGCATGGGCGGCGACGCCGGTGAATTGCGCTACGCGGCCGATCTGGTCGCGTTCATCCGCGAAGAAACCGGCGATGCGTTTCACATCGAAGTCGCCGCCTACCCGGAAATGCATCCGCAGGCGCACAGCCCGGCGGCCGATCTGCAGCACTTCGTGGCCAAGGTGAATGCCGGCGCCGATGCGGCCATCACGCAGTACTTCTTCAATGCCGATGCGTACTTCGACTTTGTCGACCGCGCGCAAGCCCAGGGCGTGACCATCCCGATCGTGCCCGGCATCATGCCCATTACCAACCACACGCAATTGGTGCGGTTTTCCGAAATGTGCGGCGCCGAGATTCCGCGCTGGATACGGCTGCGCCTGGCCGAATTCGGCGACGACAAGGCATCGATCCGCGCGTTCGGTGTCGACGTGGTCAGCGAACTGTGCCAGACGCTGCTCGACAATGGCGCACCTGGCCTGCATTTCTACACGCTGAACCAGTCCGAAGCCACGATGGCCATCTGGCGCGAGCTGGATCTGTCCGCCTGAGCGAGACCGTCGCGGCAGTGGCCTGGCCCGGTGCAACCGGAGCCGGGCGCGCGGCGTGCGCCCGTTCAAGGCGGGCGGTGTCGCTGGCAGCCCCGCCGGGGCCGGTCTCTACCGCGTAGGGGTCGAAAGCGGCGAAGTCCCGCACCGCAGCGCAATTCCCGCAACTCGTAGCGCGCACGGCAAGGCAGCGCACGCGTGGTCGTCACCGTCACCCGCTTTATACGAGGCGAAAGTCGCGAAACGGCGTCTCTCGACCCCCGGCGCGCCCCGGGCGCCCGGGGGCGGCGGCCGCGCCTTGCGGGATTTCCTTATTGCGCGAACACCCGGCTCAAGCGTATAAATATCGCATTGCAAATTAATTTATCGAACAGCGATATTAAATGGCGACAACAGGGATGGCGGCCAAGCTGCCTGCAGCAATCGATGTCGTGGTGATCGGTGGCGGCATCGTGGGGGTCAGCACGGCTTACGCCCTGGCGCGAGCCGGTGTGCAGGTGGCGGTATTCGAAAAAGGCCGTATCGGGGCAGAGCAGTCTTCCCGCAACTGGGGCTGGGTACGTACGCTGGGCCGCGATCCCGCCGAGGTGCCGCTGGCCATCAGGGCGAAACAACTGTGGCAAGAAATCCACGCGCAGCGGGACGTGGGATTCCGCAACTCGGGCGTGCTGTACTTGCAGGAGACGGAAGCCGACCTGCAGCAGCACCAGCAGTGGCTGAACAGCGTGCGCGACTACGGCGTCGATGCGGCCCTCATCCCGGGCGACGCGCTGGCATCGCTGCTTCCCGCTTCGCGCAGGCCCTGGTCCGGTGCCATGTACAGCCGCAGCGACGGTGTGGCCGAACCCGGCATTGCCACGCAGCGTATCGCTGACCTCGCCCGCGAGGCCGGGGCGCTGATTGTCGAGAACTGTGCCGTGCGCGGATTGGAACAAAGTGCCGGCAGGCTCAGTGCGGTCGTCACCGAACACGGCGTGGTGCGAACCTCTTCGGCGCTGCTGGCAGGGGGAGCATGGTCTCGCCTGTTCTGCGGCAACCTGGGTGTCGAGTTTCCCCAGCTCAAGGTGCGCGGCTCGGTATTGCGTACCACGGCCGTCGAAAACGGGCCCGCGGCGGCAATCAATGGCAAGAACTTCACGTGTCGCCAGCGCAGCGATGGCGGCTACACCGTTGCCCAGTTCGGGGCCTCCATGGCGGATCTGGTTCCCGACAACTTCCGGCTGATGGGCCGCTTTTTCAAAAGCTGGCTGCGCAACCGCGATTTCGTTCGCCTGCGCATCGGCAAGCGCTTCTTCCAGGAACTGGCCACGCCCAGGCGGTTCGGGCTAGACCGGATCACCCCGTTCGAACGTACGCGCGTGCTCGATCCGCAACCATCGAAGGCGGGCCTGCGACAGGCCTGGCGTAACCTTACCGATGCGTTTCCCGGATTCCACCAGGCGCAGGTGACACAGTCGTGGGCGGGCTACATCGACGTCACGCCCGACGCGCTGCCGGTGATGTCCGCGGTGGATGCGATCCCGGGCTTTTACCTGGCCTCCGGCTTTTCCGGCCATGGTTTCGGCATCGGCCCGGCCGCCGGCGAGGCCATGAAAGACTTGATAGTGGGCGCGCGGCCTCAGGCCGATATGGGCGCATTCCGCCTCGCGCGTTTTTTATAGATCAACGGAATGGGGTCACCCCCCATCGTTTGCATCAGGAGGAAATTCCAATGAGCGCAACATCTGAAGCGCTGCATCGCAAATCAGTCGTCATAGACGGCCTGGTGTTTTTCAGCGACGGCGACACTCGCGACATGCTGGCGGGCGGCGTCAGCGCCATCAACCTCACGGTCACGGAAATGAGCGCCGGGTTCGAAGAAGCGCTTCGCGATGCCGTCACCTGGCGCGAGCGCGCCCTGGATCCGTCCAGTTCGTGGCTGCTCGTGCAGAATGTCGAAGACATCGCCAAAGCCAAGCAGCAGGGCAAGCTGGGGCTGATCATGGGTTGGCAGAACGCCAAGCCGCTGGGCGACCAGATCGATCGCGTCCAGCTCTTCCATACGCTGGGCATCCGGGTGATTCAGCTGACCTACAACGAAGCGAACCTCATCGGCGACGGCTGCCTGGAAAAGCGCAACGCCGGCCTGTCAATGCTGGGCATCGACATGGTCAAAGAAATGAACCGGGTCGGCATCGCCATCGACCTGAGCCACTGCACTCCGCAAACGTGCCTGGACGCCGCGCGCCACAGCACCCGGCCGGTATTGCTTACGCACGCCAACGCCAATGCCGTGATCGAGCGCCCGCGCAACAAGTCGGACGACGTCATACGCGCGGTTGCCGATACAGGCGGCGTGATCGGCTGCAGCATCCACGCCTACCTCCTGTGGCGCGGCAAGGCGGGGCAGCGTCCCACGCTGGAAGACTTTGTGGCCAACATCAAACACATCGGCAACCTGGTGGGCTACGAGCACGTAGGTATCGGCACCGACTATCCGTCGGTCGAAACCTATGAAGCCGTGCGTCACGTCATGGTGATGTCGCGTACGAAATACGCGGCGTCGGGGGGCGATTTTTCCAGCGCTTTCGGCGATGTCATGGAAGCCAGGTACCCGGAGGAAATCCCCACGCCCGTGCAGTTCCCGCGCATCACGCAGGCCCTGGAAGAGGGCGGCTTGAGCGCTTCCCAGATCGAAGGCGTGCTCGGTGCCAACTTCCAGCGTGCTTTCGGCGCCATCTGGTCCGTGGCGAAATAAGCGGCACCGTATCAACGAGGAACGTATGAAGAAAATCTCCAAATGGATGGCCGGCCTGGCCGCCGTAGCTACCCTGGTGGGCGCCGCGCCCGCGGCAGCCAGCGAATATCCGAACCGCCCGATACGCCTGATCGTGCCCTACAACGCCGGGGGCTCTACCGATATGGTGGCGCGCCGGCTGGCTGAACTGTCCGAACCCATCCTGGGTCAGACCATCATCGTCGAAAACCGCGGCGGTGCGGGCGCCACGCTCAGTTCGAAGGCGATGGTCGGAGCCCGCCCCGACGGGTATACGCTGGCCGTCATCCTGAGCCCCACGTTGCGCATGCCGCACATTGCCGACGTGGGCTACGACCCGCTCAAGGACTTCACCTACATCGTGGCCCTGGCGGGCTACACGGTGGGTGCGGCCGTACTGGCCGATTCCCCTTTCAAGACCTTCAACGACCTGTTGGAATACGCCAAGGCGAACCCTGAGAAAATCACCTATGGCACGGCCAGCGTGGGCAGTTTTTCCAATGTAATGATGGAAGAATCGGCGGCGCGCCACGGCATCAAGTGGCGGCACATTCCCTTCAAGGGCGAATCCGAAGTGATTCCAGCCGTCATGGGCGGTTTCCTGGATGTCTATGCCGGTTCGACCACCATTCTGCCCATGGTCAACTCGGGCAAGATGCGCATGCTGGTCACCTGGGGCGCCCAGCGCGCGCCGCAGTTCCCGGACACCCCCACGCTGGAAGAAGTCGACGGCACCCCGCCCATCTTTGCACCGATGGGCATCATCGGACCGAAGGACATGGACCCGGCGGTGGTGAAGAAGCTGCACGATGTATTCAAGCAGGTCGCGGATACCAAGGAATTCCAGGACGCGCTCTATCAGTTCGGCATGCAGGAAAGCTACATGAACACGGAAGACTACGCCAAGTACGCCGTGGATCAATTCGAGCTGGAAGGCGAAATCGTCAAGAAACTGGGCCTGGCCGAGAACGTCAAGAAGTGATGCCCCAGGGCGGCGGTGGCGGCGCGAAGGCATGCGCATCATGCCGTCGCACTGCCGCCAGGCTGACGTGCGGCGCGAAGGGGCACACCTCCCGTGACCCGGGCGCTGGGCCACGGCCACCGGGGCCTGACGCCGGCGGCCGTGACGGGCCGCATGGTGGCGCAAAGCGTGATGGCCGGCAGGATATGCAGGCCATGGCGCCGTTCTCTCCCGCGCGTTTCGGGTAGAGGGCGCTGACTTGGCCGGGCCCCGCGCGGCTCAGCTCGCCTGCGATTGACCGGGGTCTTGCGCCAGCACCTGCAAGGTGGCCGGCGTCGAGGTGCCGCCGTCCGGCGTCATGGGCTGGGGTTGATACAGCCGCCCCGCCGCCGCGAGCGAGTCAGAGGCCGGGGCTTCGGTCCAGACGGGGTCGGCAATCTCGGTGAAGACCTGGCGCAGGCGTGCGCCCCAGGTCTTGCGGATCATCCGGAAGTATTCATTGTCCTCATCGATGTGGGCGAAGTGCGTCACCCGCAACGCGCCGCTTTCGTACACCAGCATATCCAGTGGCAAGCCCACCGAAATATTCGACCGCAGCGTCGAGTCCATTGAAATCAGCGCGCATTTGGCGGCTTCGTCCAGCGGGGTATCAGGCTGCAGCACGCGATCGAGGATGGGCTTGCCGTACTTGGCTTCGCCGATCTGCACATAGGGGCTGTCGGCGCTGGCTTCGATGAAATTGCCGGCGGAATAGATCTGGAACAGGCGGCAGCGTTCGGTGCCGATCTGGCCGCCGAATATGAGGTTGATGTTGAAGTCGACGCCATGCTCGTTCAGGGCTTCGGCGTCGCGCTCGTAGACGCGGCGCACGGCGTTGCCCACGCGGCGAGCCGCCTCGAACATATCGGGGGCTGACCACAGAGAATCGGGGCTGCCGACGTCGAGCTGGGCCAGCAGGTTCACCACGGCCTGGCTGATGGCCAGATTGCCGGACGTGAGCAGCGCCATGACGCGGTCGCCGGGCTGCTCGAACACATTGAGCTTGCGGGCGACGCTGACTTGGTCTACCCCAGCATTGGTGCGCGAGTCGGACAGAAAAACCAGGCCCGCATCCAGGCGGGCGGCTACACAATAGGTCATGGTCTTAGGGTTTAGAACAGCTGGCGTATTGTAGGGGCAGACGGGCCCGGGCGCCGCGCCGCCGTGCCGGTACCGGCCCTAATTTATTGCTGCGCGGCTTTCTGCACGTGCACCGAGACCGTCATCGATTCTTCGCCGCCGCCGTGCCGCACGCCGCGCACCGGCGCGGCCGCGTCGTAGTCGCGCGCCACCGCCAGCCTGCAATGGCAGTCCGATGCAAACTGACGGTTCGTGATGTCCACGCTGATCCAGCCCTCGCCGTCGAGCCAGACGTCCGCCCAGGCGTGGCTGGCGGCATGCTCGGCTTCGGTATAAAGGTAGCCGCTGACATAGCGCGCCGGCACGCCCAGGCCGCGCACGCAAGCCAGGAACAGGTGTGCGTGGTCCTGGCATACGCCGTGGCCCAGAGCCAGTACCTGGCTCGCGGCCGTCGTCACGTCGGTGGTGCCCGGTTCGTACATGACGCGATCGCAGATGGCGCCGGCCAGCTCCAGCACATCAGCCGGGGTACGCAGGCCGGCCGGCAGCGCGGAGTGCGCGAAGTCGCGGATGATCTCGTCGGCCTGGGTCAGCGGAGTCTGCAGGCAATAGGCATGCACGGGCAGGCGGTTCTCTTCGTAGCGCAGGCGTCCTTCTTGCAGCGGCGCGATCTCGACCTGGCCCGTCACGCACAGTTCGATGTTTTCGTGCGGCCGTGTCAGGGTCAGCATGTGCGTGATGTTGCCGTAGGCATCCACCTGTTGTTCCAGTATGCCGGGGGCCTCGATGCGCCAGCGCAGGGTGCGCTGGTGCTCGTCGCCGCGCGGGGTCAGGCGCAGCGTCTGGATGCTGTAGCCGACCGGCGCGGTGTAGTGGTATTGGGTGACGTGCCTGATGAAATGCTTCATGCGATGCTCCGTTAGGCGCTAGGCCGCCAGCGGCACGAGAAAATCCTGGCTGATGCGGTTGCCCAGGTCATTGATGCGATCCAGGAAGCGTTCCAGGTAGCGGTGCAGGCCGCCGCGCAGAATGTCCTCGACACGTCCGTATCGCAGTTCGGCGTGCAGCAGGCCGGCACGCCTTTCGGTTTCGGCCGAGCGCTGATTCGACACGCGGTGCAGGTCTTCGGTCAGCGCCTGCACGGTGGCCAGCAGTGAACGCGGCATGTCCGCGCGCAGGATCAGCAGATCGGCGACTCTGTCGGGGGTCATCACGTCACGATACACCTTGCGGTAGATCTCCAGGCCGGACAGGGAACTCAGCAGCGCCGACCAGCGATAGAACTCGCTGGCGCGGGCGGGGGTGTCGCCGTCTTCTTCGTGAAATTTCACGTCCAGCAAGCGCGCGGTGTTGTCGGCCCGTTCCAGATTCATGCCCAGGCGCATGAAGTAAAGCGCTTCGTCTTCGAGCATGGTGCCTATGGTCACACCGCGTGCCACATGGGCGCGGAACTTCACCCATTCGAAGAATTTGCCCGGGTCGCGTTCGGGCAACTGTTCTTGCAAATGCCGCTGCAGCTGCAGCCAGGTGGTGTTGTAGGTCTCCCAGACTTCGGTCGTCAGGCTGCCGCGCACGGCACGGGCGTTTTCGCGGGCCGCGCGTATGCTGGCGTAGATGGACGACGGGTTGGTGGGCTCGCGCACCATGTAGTGCAGCACATCGGTCGGGGTCACCGCGGGATATCGCGCGTCGTAGCCATGCTGCAATTCAGAAATATGCAGCACGGCCTTCCACAGGGCGTCGCGGGCCTGCTGGTCCTGCGGCAGCAGCGACATCTGCAGATTGACGTCCAGCATGCGCGCGGTGTTCTCGGCCCGCTCGATATAGCGGCACATCCAGAAAAGATGGTCGGCGGTACGGCTCAGCATGTCAGTCTCCCAGTACCCACGTGTCTTTGGTGCCGCCGCCCTGGCTGCTGTTGACCACCAGCGAGCCCTCGGTCAGGGCCACGCGGCACAGGCCGCCGGGCACGCTGCGTATATCCTTGCCGCACAGCACATAAGGCCGCAGGTCGACGTGGCGCGGCGCCACCCCCGACTCGACATAGGTCGGCACGGTAGACAGCGCCAGCGTGGGCTGCGCGATGTAGTTGTCCGGCCGGCTGCGCACGCGCTCTTTGAAGGCATCGATCTGCGCGCGCGTGGCGCACGGGCCCACCAGCATGCCGTAGCCGCCAGAACCGTGCACTTCCTTGACCACCAGTTCGTGCATGTTGGCCAGTACGTGCGACATCTCGTCGCGCCGGGAGCAGCGCCAGGTCGGCACGTTGGACAGGATGGGCTCTTCTTTCAGATAGAAGCGGATCATGTCGGGCACGTACTGATACGTGGACTTGTCGTCGGCGATACCCGTTCCGATGGCATTGGCCAGGGTCACGCGTCCCGCGCGGTACACCGACAGCAGCCCGGGCACCCCCAGCGCAGAGTCGGCGCGAAAGCTCAGGGGATCGAGAAAGTCGTCGTCGACCCGCCGGTAGATCACGTCCACGCGGCGCGGCCCGTGCGTCGTGCGCATGTATACCGCGTTCTGTTCGACAAACAGATCCTGTCCTTCCACCAGCTCGACGCCCATTTGCTGGGCCAGGATGGCGTGTTCGAAGTAGGCCGAGTTGTACATGCCGGGCGTCAGCACGACCACCGTGGGGCTCTCGATATTGCCAGGCGCGACTTCGCGCAGATTGTCCAGCAGCAGGTCCGGATAATGCGCCACCGGCCTCACGTTGATGCGGCTGAAGGCTTCCGCCATCAGGCGCATGGACATCTTGCGGTTCTCGAGCATGTACGACACGCCGGATGGCACGCGCAGGTTGTCTTCCAGCACGTAGAACTCGCCCGCGCCTGCCCGCACGATGTCGACGCCAGCGATATGGCAGTAAATGTCTTCCGCCACGTCCACGTCCTGCATCTCGGGGCGGTACTGCGCATTCAGAAACACCTGTTCGGCGGGCACCACGCCGGCCCGCACGATGTTGTGGTCATGATAGATGTCATGGATGAACAGGTTCAGCGCGCGCACCCGTTGCTTCAGGCCCGCGTCCAGCCGCTGCCAGTCGTCCGCGGGAATGATGCGCGGAATCAGGTCGAACGGAATCAGCCGCTCGGTGCCGGCTTCATCGCCGGCCACGGAAAACGTGATGCCCACGCGCCGGAAGTTCAGGTCGGCTTCGATTTGCCGGGTGGCCATGGCGTCGGGGGGCTGCTGGGCCAGCCATTCTGAAAACGCCTGATAATGCGGCCGTACTGCGCCTTGCGCGTCGACCATCTCGTCATAGGCGGCAGCGGGTGCCGGCTGGGGATGCTGCATGGCTCCTCCTGTGTGCGCGACGGGCCCGCCGGGTGGTCCGGATGGAGCCTGCGGCCCGAAGCGTGGGCGCACTGACTGCGCCGTTGAAAAGTCAAGCAAGCTTGATGCCAACTGCAGCGCGGCGCGCGCGGCGTGCGGACACCGTGGTTTCGTGTTCGTTTTAGCAGAAGGGCTGCAAGGCAGGTAGCAGGGATGCCCCGCAGTGGGCACCACTTGCGTGCGTGCACCCGATTGGCGCAGCCCTGCGGCCCCAGGAGCGTGCGCCTCGCGCCCGCGTCATGCGCGCGATTGTCAAGCTTGGTAAACCTGGCGCTTCAGCGCAACACGTATGACCCTATCGTGCCGCCCGTGGGGGCGCCCGGGCCGAGCAAAGGCGGCTCGGGCACCCAGCCGTCGGGTGTCAGCACGGCATCGAGGCGCACATCGTGAGCGGCCGGTTCGTAGTCGTGGTCGAGCAGGCCTTCGTTCCAGGCAATGCCTATGGCGGTGAAGTCGTGACCGGTGTCGCGCAGGGCGGCCAGGGTACGGTCGTAATAGCCGCCGCCGTAGCCCAGGCGGTCGGCCTGATTGGTGTAGCCCAGCGTTGGCACCAGGACCACGTCTGGGCGAAGCACCGGACGGTCGGGTGAGGGTTCCTGCACCTGGTATGGCCCGGGAGTGAGTGCGTCGCCAGGCGTCCAGGCGCGGAATTCCAGGGGTTCTCCCGCGGCCCGTATGGCGGGCAACGCCAGGCTGACGCCGCCTTGCGCCCATTGGTCGAGCAGGGGGCGCAGGTCGGGTTCGCCATTCAGTGGCCAGAAAGCTGCTATGGTGGCTGGGCCCGGCCGCCCGCGTTTGGCAGCCTGTTCGCGCACGGCATTCAACCACGTGAACAGGCGGCCCCGCATCAGCAGGCCGCCCCGGTTGCGCTGCGCCTCAGGCAGCGCTGCGCGGGCTTGCCGCAATCGCGTGCGTAACGCGACTGCGTTATTCTGTTCGGAATTTGGAGTGTTCATGCGGGTCGGCAATGCGTCAGTGGCTTGAATCCAGACCTTATCAGAAATCGGCCCGGGCCGAGCCGCGCGGGCGCCGCTGGCTGCCCGTGCTGGCGCTTTTCACCGCTGCGTGCACATCGGTCGATGCACAGCAGCCGCGTCTGGCCAGTGACGCTGCATCCACCGGGCGCCCGGTCATTGCGGTGCCGCCGGCCAAGCTGGCGGGCCTGCCTGCCACCCCTGAAACGCCGGCCCTGCAGGCCGTGGTCGCGGCGCGAGAGGCCAACCAGCGCAAGCAATGGTCGGTGCTGGCCATGCTGGCGCCGCAGGCCCGTGGCGACCAGCTGGGTTATTACCCGCAGTACTGGCTGTTGAACTACCAGTTGTGGAATCCGCCCGGCAATGTCGTGCCCAGGGCCGAGATAGCGCGCTTCCTGCAGGATTACTCCGGCAGCTATCTCGCCGACCGGCTGCGCAGCAACTGGATCCAGGCGTCGGCGCGTCGCGGCGATTTCGAAACCGTGCGCGAGCTCGGCAATGTGCCGGGTGCCGGTGCGCAGGTGCAATGCGCCAGTCTCGAAGCCCGCCACCTGACCGGCCAGCGCGCCCAGGCCAGCGAGGCGCTCGACATTTTTGCGCCCGGCCGCGATTGCTGGAATCTGTATGACCAGCTGGTGGCCGATGGCGTGCTGGGCTGGGACCACCTGCAGCCGCAACTGCGGGCCGCCATCGAAACCGATCGCACGGCCGATGCGCGCAAGTTTGCCGAATACTTGTTCGAGCCCGCCGACCAGAAGGCTTTCGACGCGATACTCAAGAGCCCCATGAAATGGTTGACGCGGCAGAATCGCCAGCGCGTGGGCCGCAACGAGAAGGAGCTGGTGACGGTGGCGCTGGCGCGCCTGGCCCGGCAGGATCTCGACGTGGGAGATGCCTACGTGCGTCGAGAATGGTCCCGCACCTTGCCGAAGTCGAACCTGGCCTGGGTGCGCAGCCAGTTTGCCCTTATCGCGGCGCTGAACCTGGACAGCCGTGCCGACGCCTGGTATCGCGAGGTGGGCAACACGGTCGAGCTCACCGAATACAACGGAGCCTGGCGCGTGCGCTCGGCGCTGCGCCAGCCCAGGATCGACTGGCGCTGGGTCATCGAGTCCATCGAACACATGCCGGCCTCGCAACAGTCCGAAGCCGTTTGGGTGTACTGGAAGGCGCGGGGACACGCCGCCCTGGGCCGCGACGCGCAAGCGCGGCAGGCCTACGAGAGCATCGCCGGGCAGTACAACTTCTACGGGCAGCTGGCCGCTGAAGAACTGGGTCGCGTCATCACCGTGCCGCCTCGCCCGGCACCCATCACCGATGCCGAAATGCGCGAAGCCCGCGCCAACGCGGGCCTGCAGCGCGCCGTGCACCTGTTCCGCCTGGGTTGGCGTTCCGAAGCGGTGGGCGAATGGAATCACGCCTTGCGCGGCATGTCCGACCGTCAATTGCTCGCGGCCGCCGAACTGGCCCGGGCCGAAGACATCTACGACCGCGTCGTCAACACCTCGGAGCGCACCGAGAAAGAAGTGGACTTCACCCAGCGCTACATCGCGCCCTTCGAAGGGCGCGTGACGGCGCAGGCCAATTCCATCGCGCTCGACCCCGCGTGGGTGTACGGCCTGATACGCCAGGAATCGCGATTCGTCAGCAACGCGCGCTCGCATGTGGGCGCGTCCGGGCTGATGCAGCTGATGCCTGCCACCGCCAAATGGGTCGCGCGCAAGATCGGCATGGCCGATTTTTCGCCCGCCACGGTCAATGATTTCGACACCAACACCATTCTGGGCACAAACTATCTGAACATCGTGCTCGAAGGTCTGGATGGCTCGCAGGTGCTGGCCAGCGCCGGCTATAACGCGGGGCCGGGCCGGCCACGCAACTGGCGCGCCACCCTGGCGCATCCGGTAGAAGGCGCAATATTCGCCGAGACCATACCGTTCACCGAAACCCGGCTGTACGTGAAGCACGTCATGTCCAACGCCACTTACTACGCCGCGCTGTTCACGGGGCAGCCGCAGTCGCTCAAGGCCAGGCTGGGACAGATCGATCCGCCGGCCGTGCGCAAGGCCGAACTGCCGTGAGCGCGGCCGTGGGCCCGGAGGGCGATCCCGATTGCGCCGGCCTGCAGGTCTATGTCGTGGGCGGCGCCGTGCGCGATGACCTGCTGGGACTGCCTCCCGGCGACCTCGACTGGGTCGTCGTGGGCGCCACGCCCGAAGAAATGGCGCGCCGCGGGTTCATTCCAGTAGGGGGCGACTTCCCGGTATTCCTGCACCCCCGCACCAAAGAGGAATACGCGCTGGCGCGCACCGAGCGCAAGTCGGGCCGGGGCTACAGGGGTTTCACTTTCCATACCGGTGTCGACGTCACGCTCGAGCAGGACTTGCAGCGTCGCGACCTCACCGTCAATGCGATTGCCCGCTCGCCCGACGGCCGGCTGCTCGATCCGTTGAACGGTTCCGCCGATGTCCAGGCGCGGGTCCTGCGCCACGTGGGCGAGGCGTTCGGCGAGGATCCGGTGCGCATTCTGCGCCTGGCGCGTTTCGCCGCCCGCTTTGGTGATTTTACCGTCGCGCCTGAAACGCTGGCGCTATGCCGGGCCATGGTGTTGGCCGGCGAGGCCGATGCGCTGGTGCCTGAACGGGTCTGGAAGGAAGTGTCGCGCGGGCTGATGGCGTCGGCGCCGTCGCGCATGCTCGATGTGCTTGAACAATCGGGCGCATTGTCGCGCGTCATGCCGCAGTTGCAGGCCGTTGACACCGTCGCCGCCGACCTGGATCGCGCTGCCGAGGGCGGCTTGCCCTTGCCCGGGCGCTATGCCTTGCTGTGCCGCCTGTCGCCCCAGCGCGACGAGCTGGGAAAGCGGTTGCGCGTGCCCGCAGAATGCGGTGACCAGGCGCGACTGCTGCCGCGCGTGCTGGAAGGTGCGCATGCCGAGGATCCGCGCGAGCAGCTGGCGTTGATCGAATCGTGCGACGCGCTGCGCAAGCCCGACCGATACGCGGCATTGATGCAGGCGGCGGCCGTGGTGACGCCCGTCGACCCCGAGGCATGGCGGCGGCGCGTCGATGCGGTGCGCAGGGTCGACGCCGGTGCGATCGCCCGCCAGTGCGCCGGCGACCCGGCGCGCATCAAGCCCGCGCTGCAGCAGGCGCGCCTGCAGGCGCTGTCAGACCTGCAGACCCTTTGATGCGTACTGCTGTGGGCCGGCTCAGCCCAGCGAAGCCAGCCGGTCGCCGCGCATGAAGCCGCGCAGGGGGGTGCGGATGCCGCGCCCCACGGCCAACACTTTGAACAGTTCGCCCATTTCGGCTTCGCTGAGCAACTTCTGCACCGGCGCGACCGCCCGCGCGTAGGCGCGTACGTCGGCAGGGTCGTAGCGCGCCAGCAGCTCGGGCAGGCCCGCGTTCATCAGGAAGCGCGCCTGCGAGGTATAGCCCAGCACCTGCAGCCCGGACTCGAGCGCGGCATCAGCCATGGCGGTGAAGTCGACGTGGGCCGTGATGTCCTGGGCGCCTGGCGCCACCAGCGGGTCGGCATGGGCATGATGACGCAGGTGACACATCAGGGTGCCGCTTGCGCGTTGCGGGTGATAGTACTCATGGCGGGGAAAGCCGTAGTCGAACAGCAGCGCCGCGCCGTTGGCCAGCCAGCCCCCCATGGCGCGTATCCAGGCCTCGGCCTGCAAATTGATTTCCGACACATAGCCGGGCAGCGCCGGCAGGCGCGCAGCCACCTTGCGGGCCAGGGGCTCGGCGGCCGGTCGGTCTTCCCAGACGAACTCGCCGGCCGCGTCGAGCGCCACGCCCCGTTCATGCACGGTGCCGTCGGCGGCATAGCAGAACAACGACACAGGCATGGCGTCGAGCACTTCGTTGGCCAGCACGCAACCCGAGAAGGCCGCGGGCAGCTCATCCAGCCATTGCACACGCGTGCCGTAGCCGGCCAGACGCGCCTGCTGGCGCGCCCGCAGGTCTGCGGACACTTCGATGATCCGGTATTGCGCCGATATGCCCTGCTCGTCGAGCCCGGCCAGCACGCTGTGCGCCAACGCGCCCGTGCCGGCGCCGAACTCGAGCACCGTGTGGGTGCCGGTGTCATTCAGCACTTCTGCGACTTGCAGCGCGAGTGTGTGGCCAAACAAGGGGGTGAGTTCGGGGGCGGTGACAAAATCGCCGGCCGCAATGGGTACGCCCTGCGGCGATACAGATGCCGGCGACGCCAGCTTGACATGGCCGGCGGCGTAATAGCCCAGGCCCGGCGCGTACAGGGCCGATGCCATCCATTGATCGAAGGGCAGCCAGCCGTGATGGTCGGCGATGGCCTGGCGCAGATGCGCCGCAACGCGCGCACTGTGGCGCGCGCTGTCGGGGTCAAGCGAAGGGAGATTGGCGGTGGGGCGATGCATGGGCGATATTGTCCCATGCCGCCCCGCCATTTGCCGGCTTAACCGCGGCGGGGACCGCTGGGCTTGCCGTAGTGCTTGGCCGGGCCGCCGGCGCGTTGCGCGAAAGGCTTGGTCGACGGACGGAAACCGCTGGGACGGCGCTCGGCGCCACGAAGATCGCCGTCGGCACGCGCCGCGCGAGGCTGGAATTCGCCACGGGGCTGGTATTCACCGCGCGGTTGGAAATCACCGCGGGGCTTGAACTCGCCGCGGGGCTGGAAATCACCACGAGGCTTGAATTCACCGCGGGGCTGGAACTCGCCACGAGGCTTGGATTCGCCGCGAGCCTGGAATTCACCGCGGGGCTTGAACTCGCCGCGAGGCTTGGATTCACCACGCGCCGCGAACTCGCCACGCGGCTTGAATTCACCACGCGGCTGGAATTCGCCGCGGGGCTTGAAGTCGCCACGAGGCTGGAATTCGCCACGCGCCGGACGCCCTTCAAAACCGGCTGCGGGACGCGCATCGCGTTCGGCACGCCAGTCGCCATGCGCGGGACGGTCGCCTGCCGGGCGGGCGGGTCGGAAATCGCGGTCGCCTACCGGGCGTGCAGGGCGGTCGTCACGGCTGCGCCAGGCGCCTTCCCGCGGGGCGTCGGCGCGAAAGCCGCGTCCTTCGCGAAACGCAGGGCGGTCACCAGCATAGCCACCCGGACGCTTGCCGAAGGGCTTGCCGCCCCGGCCCGGAGCGCCGCTATAGGGGCGCGGCGAGCGCTGCGGTTCCAGGCCTGCGATGGTTTCGGGCGTGATCGGCTGGCCGATGAAATGTTCAATGCGGCGCACTTTGTGGCGCTCGGCATGGGTGGCCAGCGTGTAGGCCTGTCCATCGCGTCCGGCACGGCCGGTACGGCCGATGCGGTGCACGTAGTCTTCGGCCTGCATCGGCAGGTCGAAATTGACGGCGTGGCTGATGCCTTGCACGTCGATGCCGCGCGCCGCGACGTCGGTTGCCACAAGAATGCGCAGCTGGCCGCGCTGCAGTTGGCTCAGCGTGCGGGTGCGCTGACGCTGGTTCATGTCACCGTGCAGGGCGGCGGCCGCAAAGCCCTGGTCGGCCAGTCGGCCGGCCAGATCGTCGGCACCGCGCTTGGTGGCCGTGAACACGATGGCCTGGTCCAGCTTGGCGTCGCGCAGCACATGGTCGAGCAGACGCATCTTGTGGCTGGCATCGTCGGCGTAGAGCAGGCTTTGCGTAATGTTGGTGTGCTTTTCTTTCTGGCCCGCCATTTCGATGCGTTGCGGCTCGCGCATCATGCGCGCGGCCAGCTTGGCCACCGTGCCGTCCAGCGTGGCCGAGAACAGCAGGGTCTGGCGTTCCTGGGGCAGGCGCTCGATGATGGTTTCGATATCTTCGATGAAGCCCATGTCGAGCATGCGGTCGGCTTCGTCAAGCACCAGCGTGTGCACGGTATTCAGCTTGACGCGGCCAGCCTTCAGGTGGTCGATCAGGCGCCCGGGGGTCGCGACCAGCACGTCCACGCGGCGCGACAGCGCCTTCAGCTGGGCGCCGTAGGGCATGCCGCCCACTACGGTGGCCGTGCGCAGGCCGGTCAGGTTGCGGCCATACGAACCCGTGGCCTCGGTCACCTGCAGGGCGAGTTCACGGGTGGGGGTCAGCACCAGCACCTGCACGCCTACGCCCTTGTTGCCGGGTTGGCCCGCAATACGATGCAAGGCCGGCAGCATGAAGGCGGCGGTCTTGCCGCTGCCGGTCTGCGACGACACCATCAGATCGTGGCCGGCCAGTGCCTGCGGAATGGCGGCGGCCTGGACGGGCGTGGGGGTGTCGAAACCGGTTTGTTGCAGGGCAGACAGAAGGGTGGGAGCAAGACCCAGGGATTCAAAAGACATTACTTGTCCTTGCCGCTCGTGGCGGCGCATGTGCCGGGCTAGCCGAAGGATAAGCGGCAGGATCCGGGCGACGGTTGATGGAGCATCGGGCCGACCGGATCAACCGCGCGCGGCGCGTCAAGGGGATGGACGCGAGGCGAAAGGAAAGGAGGTCAGGAATCGATGGTGCCCGGCATGGGGTCGGAATGAAGAACCGACGAACTGCGTGGTATGCGCGCAACGGCGCGGTAAATGCCGGACAAAATTTTGTGCAGTGCGGTGATCATAACCCGAAATCTGCCTGACGTATATAGCCAGGATCTTCCGTAGTCCAGTCAATAGGGGTTTTGCCTTGGTCCGCCAACCAGGCATTGACCCGTGAGAAGTGGCGGCAGCCCAGGAAGGGCACCGGGGGGCGGCGCGCCGACAGGGGCGAGGGGTGGTTGGCCGTCAGGACCAGGTGGCCGCTGTCGTGCGGCAGCAACACTTGTTTGGCCTGCGCATGTGCGCCCCAGAGCAGGAAGGCCTTGGGCGACCGGTCCTGCGCCACGAGGCGGATCAGAGCGTCCGTAACGGTTTCCCAGCCGCGCCGGGCATGCGAGGCCGGCTGACCGTCTTCGACCGTGAGGCAGGTGTTCAGCAGCAGCACCCCCTGCCGGGCCCAGCGCGACAGATCGTTGCCGCGAGGCAGCGGCGTGCCCGGAAAATTCCGGGCAATCTCGTTGAAGATGTTGCGCAGGCTGGGCGGACGCCTGCAATCGTCGGGCACCGAAAATGCCAGCCCCTGCGCCTGCCCCGGGCCATGGTAGGGGTCTTGGCCCAGTATCACGACTCGCACGTCGGCTGGCGCGAGGCCTTCAAGCGCGCGGAAGGGGGTGGCGGGGTATACCACCAAGCCCGCGGCCAGCCGCTGTTCGATATAGGCGCAGACCCCGGCCACGGCGCCAGCCACCGCCGGGTCCTTCCATGCGGCCTGCCAGGCGCCCGGCACCTTCGCAAGCTGGGTGGAAAGGGAGTTCTGCTGCAGGCGGTTGTCATCAGGCATGCGTGATTTTTGCACAGCACGCGGGCCGGCGCAGCGGTGGGCGCGGATACACCATGAAGCGATTCAGTCGCCTCGTCGAGGCGCCGCCGGCGCACAGCCGGGCAGGTCCGGAGTAAAGTAGACATAGCCGCGCCTGCCTGTCCGCAGGCGGCGCGCGGCGGTTTTACAGGAACACCGACATGAAGTCCCGATATTGCCGCGCCGCGCTGGCCGCGCTTGCGCTGGCGGCGCTCACCAGCCAGGCCATGGCCCACGGCCGCTATCACGGGGGCTATTACCGCAGCGGATGGTGGATAGGCGGGGCCGCCCTGCTGGGCACCGGCGTGGCGCTGGCGCTGAGCACCGGCCCCCGCTATGGCTATAGCGGCGTCACGTATGTATCGCCGTCCGTGTACTACCCGCCGGTCGGCTACGCGGCTCCCGTGTATGCGGCACCGGTCTACCCGGCGCCGGTGTATACGGCGCCCGGCACGGTATATACGGCTCCGCCCGTGGCTTATTCAGCGCCACGCGTGGCTTCGGCCAACCTGAATGTGATCGCCTATCCCGCCAAGGGGCAAAGCGAAGCACAGCAGGCGCTCGACCGCCAGGAATGCCGCCGCTGGGCCATCAACCAGAGTGGCTTCGACCCTGACTACGTCAGCGAATACACCACCGCGGTGGCTACCGAGTCGTACAGCCGCGCAATGGGCGCCTGTTTCAAGGGCCGGGGATACAGCATCAACTAGCGCGGGCCCCGCCGCGGCAGCCGGCCGCAGCGGTGTTCTTGCGCCGAGCTCATCGCCCCGACAGGCTTCACGGATACCGGGCAGCGCGCGCGTCGGGTCGAGGCCGCGCCCGGTGGCGCCAGCGTGTCGGCGGCGGGCGCGCACAGTCTGGTCGCGGCCGACGTGCGTCAACGGATGGGCAGGGCGTACATCAGGCCGCCCTGTGTCCACTGGGCATTGAGGCCGCGCGAGATCTGCAGCGGGCTGCCGGCGCCCACATTGCGGTCGAAGCTCTCGCCGTAATTGCCCACCTGCTTGATGATGTTGTAAGCCCATTTGTCATCCAGGCCCATATTGGCCCCCGCGCCCGGCGTGACTCCCAGGATGCGCCGGATGTTCGGGTTGGCGACGCCGGCCAGCTCATCGACATTGGCCGAGGTAATGCCGTATTCCTCGGCTTCGATCATGGCTGACAGCGACCAGCGCACGATGTTCAACCATGCATCGTCGCCCTGACGCACGAACGGGCCCAGCGGCTCTTTGGAAATGATCTCGGGCAGCACCACATAGTCGTCCGGGTTCTGCAGTTTCGAGATGCGGATCGACGCCAGCCCCGATGCGTCGGTGCTGAATACGTCGCAACGCCCGGCGGCGAAAGCGTTGACGACTTCATCGAACGTCTCGATGACCACCGGCCGGTAGTCGACCTGGTTTGCGCGGGCCCAGTCGGCCAGCGTGTTCTCGTTGGAGGTGCCGGTCTGCAGGCAGATCGTTGCGCCGCTCAATTCGGTGGCGCTCTTGACGCCCAGCGATTTCGGCACCAGGAACCCCTGGCCATCATAGAAGTTGATGCCCGCATGAATAATGCCCAGGGCCGTATCCCGCTGCTGCGTCACGGTGGTGTTGCGCGTCAGTACGTCGATCTCGCCCGACTGCAGGGCCGTGAAGCGCTGCTGCGAGTTCAGCGGCACGACCTTGATCTTGCTGGCGTCGCCGAACACGGCCGCCGCGATGGCCCGGCAAACATCCACATCCAGGCCACGCCAGACGCCTTTGGCGTCCGGGGCGGAAAAACCCGCGAAGCCGGTGGTGGTGCCGCAGCGAACTTCGCCGCGTTGCTTGACCACGTCGAGCGTGGCGGCCTGCGCGCCGGTGGCGGCGCCCAGCAACAGGGCCGCGCCGATCAGGTGTGATGCGATTTTCATGAGATGCTTCCGTTGGCTTCAGGGGCGGCGACGATGCCGCCGTATCGAACGAGCCCTACAGGGTAGCCAGCTTGGCCGGAGCCGCCAAATAATCTGCGGTAGGTAAGTTATACGCGACAGTGGTTATTGCGGAAACGCAAAGGCGAATGCAATAAGCTGCAGATTGCCCGCCGTCATTCTCTGCGATTGCGCGGCGACTGTAGACTCGGTCGCCAATCTGCTTCGCGCAGCGCCACTTCCCGTCCAGACGCCATGGTTCAAATCCCGATTTCCCCGTCCAATCTGCTCCGGCCATCTGAACCGCGGCAGCCGCCGCCATCGGGTTGCGCGCTGTTTGCGCTGGGGTTTCGCCCGTTCTACCTGGCGGGTGCACTGTTCGCCGCGCTGGGCATGGCCTTCTGGGCTGCCCAGCTTGCAGGTCTGATGCCCCCGCCGGCGGGCGCGATGGGCCTGGCGCTGTTGTGGCATGCGCACGAAATGGTGTTCGGCTTCGCAGCCGCCATTGTGGTGGGCTTCCTGTATACCGCCGGGCGCGCCTGGACGGGCGTGGAAACGCCGGCGGGCGGCGCCCTGGCTGCTCTGACGGCGCTGTGGCTGGCCGGGCGGGGCGCCATGTGGCTCGCCCCGCCAGCCGTCGCCGCCCTGGTCGATGGGCTGTTCCTGCCGTTGGCCGCGCTGGCATTCACGCGCGTGCTGGTGCGCGCAGGCAACCGCCGCAATTACCCGCTCGCCCTGGCCTTGTGGGTGTATGCGGGGGTCAACCTCGCGTATCACCTGTTTGCGGTGCAAGGAGACGCCGCGCTGGCGCTGCGCGCCTGCGTGGCGGGCCTGGCCTTGCCGGTGCTGTACGTCACCGTCATCGGTGCCCGGGTGTTGCCCATGTTCACCACGAATGCCGTGCCGGGGTTTCGGCTGCACACGTATCCTCGCCTGGCCGCGCCTGTCGCGGGCGCGACGGTGGCGGCCTTGCTGGCGTGGGTGCTGCCGGCACCGGGCTGGCTCGCGGCGGCCCTGTCCGCATTGGCTGGCGTATTGCTCGCCGTGCGCGTGGCGGGATGGCGTGGTCATGCGGTAGGCAATCGGCCCATTTTATGGATCCTGCACCTGGCTTACGCGTGGCTGCCCGTCGCGTTTCTGCTGCTCGCCGCCAGTGCGCTGGGCTGGGTTGCGCCTGGCATCGCCGAACATGCATTGGCCGTGGGCGTGGTGGGCACGGCGATCATCGCCATGATCACTCGTACCGCGCTGGGCCATACAGGCAGGCGACTGGTGGCAGGGCGCGCCGAAGTCACGGCGTATTGGCTCATCGCAGCGGCGGCGGCGCTGCGCGTCTTCGGCCCGCTGCTGTGGCCGGCTGCTTATCTGCACTGGGTGTACGGCGCGGCGGCGTGCTGGGTGGCGGGCTTCCTGCTGTATGCGCTGGCCTACGCGCCGAGGCTGATGCGTCCACGTGTCGACGGCAAGCCCGGCTGAGCCGCCAGGGTCATCGGCGGCCAGGCCCTGCGGTGACACGATGCCGGGTGGAAAAACGCCAGGCCGTGTGGCGAGCTGCCGGCGCCCGCCCCGCGGCCGGGCGGTTCGCGGCGGATCAATGCCAGAGCAGCGCGTTCATCGCCTCGACCAGCCGGTTGCGATAGCGGGGCAGCAGCTGGCGGGTGCGTTCCTGCCGCTCGTGCCATTCGGGCGGTTCGGCGCCGGCCGCCACTCGCGCCGGCGCCCAGATGGCGTCCGGAAAGTGCCGGTCGCCGCGCCAGCGGGGAATCACGTGCCAATGCAGGTGCGGCACCATGTTGCCCAACGACGCCAGGTTGATCTTGTCGGGCGCCAGCACATCGCGCTGTACCTGCTCGACTGCGTATACCGCGCGCATCAGCAGATCGCGCCCGTGGTGGGAAAGGCTGGTCATTTCCGCCAGGTGGCCATTCCAGATCACCCGCGTGTATCCCGGGTAGTCGGCGTCTTCAACCTCGACCACGCGCAGATGCGGCCCGCGCCATAACGCGGCGCCCTGGTCATCCTGGCACAGCGGGCAGTGGGGGTCGCGTGCGCTCATAGGCTTTTGCGATACTGGATGAAGCCGGGGCGGTCGGCGATGCGGTCGTACAACTGCATGGCCGTATGGTTGGTCTCGTGTGTGAGCCAATAGACGCGCGCCGCATTCACGGCTCGGGCTTCGGCATACACGTGTTCGATCAGCGCCCGCCCGTGGCCGCCGCCGCGCACGTCAGGCGCCACGAAGAGGTCCTGCAGATAGCAGTAGTCGCCCGCCGTCCAGCATGAGCGGTGCAATATCCAGTGCACCATGCCGATGGCGCGTCCGTTGTGGTAGGCCAGTGCGGCGTACATGGGCTCGGCGGGGTCCAGGAAGCGTTCCCAGGTGCTGCGCGTGACTGCGTCGTCGATGTCTACGTTGTAGAACGCCTGGTATCCCTTCCAGAGAGGCAGCCAGGCCTCGAAGTTCGAAGCCGTGATACGGCGGATGTCAGGCGAGGAGCGGTCGGTTTTTTGCATGGCGTGCGCGGTCAGAGTGAGGTTTCAAGAGTATCGACTATGTGCTGCAGAACTTGTATGCGGGCGTGGCGTTTGTCGTTGGACGGCACAACCTGCCACGGCGCCCACGGTGTATCGGTGCGCGCCAGCATGGCGTCGGCCGCCTGCGCGTAGGCCTGCCATTTTTCGCGGTTGCGCCAGTCGTCGGCTGTGATCTTGAAGTGCTTGAAAGGCGATTGCTGGCGGTCGTGAAAGCGCTGCAACTGCACGTCGGGCGTGATGGCCAGCCAGAACTTCAGCACGATGGTGCCGTGTTCGGCAAGCTGCTGTTCAAAGTCGTTGATCTCGCCGTACGCGCGGCGCCAGTCGGCCGGCTTGGCCAGCCGTTCGACGCGCTCGACCAGCACGCGCCCGTACCATGAGCGGTCGAAGATGGCGATGCGCCCATGTCGGGGCAGACGACGCCAGAAACGCCACAGATAAGGGCGGGCCTGCTCGTGGGGCGCCGGTGCGCTGATCGGGGCGAGATCGAACTGTCGCGCATCGAGCGCGCGGGTCACCCTGCGGATGGTGCCGCCCTTGCCAGCGGCGTCCTGCCCTTCGAAAACCAGCACCAGGCTGCGTCGGCGGAATGCACGCGAGCGCACGGCCTGCGCCAGCCGGCCCTGCAGTCGGGGCAGCGCGGCCTCGTACTCGGCCTTGTCGAGGCGGGCGTCGTAATCGATGCGGGCCAGCGCTCTCGCGTTGGGCACCGGCTTGACCGGGGGCGAAGCGACGCCGGTGGCCACGCGAGGCGCGCGGCGTTGTTGCAGGGCGTCCAGTACGGTTTCGCTGGTGCGCACGGCGCGCAGGCGATCATCGGCGCTGGGGATGACGGTCCAGGGCGCATGCGCGGCGTCCGTGAGCGCGATGGCCTGCTCACCTGCGTGGCACAGGCGGGGATACTTCTTGCGCACCTTGTGGTCGGCGGCCGTGACCTGCCATGCGGTTTCGGGGTTGGCCAGCAATTGCTGCATGCGCTCGGCCTGTGCCTGCGCCGACAGGTGATACCACAGCTTGACGATCTGCACGCCGTCGGCGGCCAGCACCGCTTCGAAGCGGCGTATGGCGTCGGCATGGGATTCGATGCGGTTCGCCCGGGGTCTTTTGCGAGCGGCCTCGCGCAACAATGGCACGTACCAGGACCCGAACACAACGCCGGCGCGCCCCTTGGCGGGCAGTTCGTTCCAGTAACGCCATAGGGGCGGGCGTTCGAGCTCGTCGGCTTGGGGCGGGCCGAAGGCGAGTGTCTTGATATGGCGCGGGTCCATCCACTCGTTCAGCAGATTGACGGTGGCGCCCTTGCCAGCCCCGTCGATGCCGGCCACGACCAGCAGCAGCGCGCGGTCGGCGCGTTCCAGCAGCCGGTATTGCGCTTTCAGCAGCGCTACTCGCAAACGCGCCTCGTGGGCTTCATAAGCGTCTTTGGACAGGAACGGGTCGGACTGCGCTTCGTCGAACATAAGGCAGGACGCGGGGCTGAAAAGCGGATGCGGTGATGGTGCGGGATATTCGGTCGCGGCGCAAGCCGACCCCGGGGGCGCTATTCGGCCACGCTGTCCGCGCCGTATCCCTTGAGTCCGTCGATGTCGAGCACGCGCACTGCGCCATATTCGACCCGCAGGAGCCCCGCCTCTTCGAGTTTGCCCAGGGCCTGGTTGGCGCGTTGCCGCGACACGCGCGCCAGGTAGCCGACTTCTTCCTGGGTGATGGCGAGTCGCATGCCCATGCCCGGGTACAGCAGCGGGTTGAACAATTCGGCAAGGCAGCGCGCCACGCGCGCGTCGGGATCGAGCAGGCGGTCGTACTCGGCCTTGCCGATGAACTGCGCCACCCGTTCATTCAACTGGTGCAGCAGGTAGCGGTTGAACGGAATGCTGGTGTCGAGCAGCCAGTCGAACGTCGCGGCGGGCATGCGCGCCACCACCGAATCGCGCAGCGCGACCACATCGTATTTGCGGACTTCACGCTTGAGCAGCGAGCCCTCGCCTATCCAGCCGCCCGCGGGCACGCCGGTCAGCGATGCGATCTTGCCTTCGGCATTGCCCACCGAGACCTTGACCAGCCCGGCCAGCACGCCGATCCAGACCTGTGCGGGTTCGCCCTTGCGTTCTATGATCGTTCCAGCCTGCGCGGGCTGCACCGTGATGTCCCGCTCGACGCGCGATTGCTGCTCGTCGGTCAAGACGCGGAACCATGCCGCGGCAAGGTGCAGGGAATCGGCTAGCTGCATGGGGAATACCCTAAATGGTCCTGGAATGTCGCAATCGTGACAGTCGGTCGCAACCCAACCTTATACCTTAACTGCTGCCGTATATCGAACATGAACTGGTCAAGTGCCGCCCCGGTGTCCATGCCGCCAGCATGAACACCACCCAGGGGTGGCCCCCAAACCGGAGGAGACAACGTGGCGCTCGCACAGCCTGCAACCGGCATGACGCCGGCCGCGCCCGGCACCTTTCCCGGCTTGCTCCTGCAGCATGCCAGCGTACGCGGGTCGCGGCCCGCCATACGCGAGAAAGATCTGGGCATCTGGCAAACCCTGACCTGGAGCGATGTCGCCCATCACGTCAGGCTGGTCGCGCATGGTCTCGCCGCGTTGGGCATTGCTCCGGGCATGCACGTCGCCGTCATCGGCGAGAACCGCCCGCGCCTGTATATCGCCATGATGGCCACCCAGGCGCTGGGCGCCATTCCGGTACCGCTGTATCAGGACGCCATCGCGCAGGAAATGGTCTATGTGCTGCAGGACGCGGGCATCACCGTGGCGGTGGTCGAAGACCAGGAACAGGTCGACAAGATGCTCGAAGTGCGCGAGCAGTGTCCCGACCTGGCCCATATCGTCTACGACGACCCGCGGGGCCTGCGTCATTATGCCGACCCCATGCTGCGCTCGTGCGAGGAGCTCGAGGCGCTGGGCAGCGAGTATGCCCACGCACACCCCGGCTTCTACGAGCAGGCAGCGGCCGCGGTGCAGCCCGACGACGCCGCCGCGATGTTCTACACCTCGGGCACCACCGGCAAGCCCAAGGGCGTGGTGCTGACCCACCACGCCCTGATCGACCGTGCGCGCGCGGTCGCCGAGATGGAAAACCTGACCGACCGGGAAGACGTGCTGGCCTACCTTCCTCCCGCCTGGATCGGCCAGAACATGTTCTCGTATACGCAGCTGCTGGTCAGCGGGTTCACGGTGAATCACCCCGAATCGCCCGATACGGTGTCGATCGACATGCGCGACATCGGACCCACTTACTATTTCGCGCCGCCGCGCGTGCTGGAAGGGCTGCTTACCCATGTGATGATCCGCATGGAAGACGCCAGCCGCCTCAAGCGGGCCATGTTCCGCAGCTGCATGAACCTGGCGCGCAGGGTCGGCGTGCGCATTCTCGATGGCGAGCGGGTCGGCGCCTGGGACCGCCTGCGTTACGCGCTGGGCAATGTGCTGGTGTATGGGCCGCTGCGAAACGCGTTGGGCATGAGCCGCGTTCGAGTGGCCTACACGGCAGGCGAAGCCATTGGCCCGGACCTCTTCGTGTTCTACCGCTCGATCGGCATCAACCTGAAGCAGTTGTACGGCTCCACCGAAACGTCGGTGTTCGTGTGCGTGCAGCCCGACGGCCAGGTACGCGACGACACCGTCGGTCCGCCCGTCAGCGGGGTCGAAATCCGCGTGGCCGACAACGGCGAGATTCTGGTCAAGAGCCCGGGCCTGTTCAAGGAGTATTACCGCAATCCGCAGGCGACCCAGGAAGCGCGGGACGCGGAGGGCTGGTTTCATACCGGCGACGCTGGCTACCTGGACGCCGACGGGCAGCTGAAAATCATCGACCGCGCCAAAGACGTGGGCAAGCTGGCCGATGGCAGCCTGTTCGCGCCCAAGTATCTCGAGAACAAGCTGAAGTTCTTTCCGCACATTAAAGAAGCCGTGGCCTTCGGCAATGGCCGCGAGCATGTCTGCGCGTTCATCAACATCGATCTCGAAGCGGTGGGCAACTGGGCCGAGCGGCGCGGCCTGCCCTACGCGGGCTATACCGACCTGGCGTCCAAGGACGAGGTCTATCAACTGGTGGGCGAGTGCATCGAACAGATCAACGCCGACCTGGCCGGAGACCCCAAGCTGGCCGCCTCGCAGATAGCGCGGTTCCTCATCCTGCACAAAGAACTTGACCCCGACGACGACGAGCTGACCCGTACACGCAAGGTGCGGCGCACCTTCATTGCGCAGAAATACGAGGTACTGATCGACGCGCTGTTCACGGGCAAGGCGTCGCAATACATCGAGACCGAAGTGAAGTTCGAGGACGGCAGGGTGGGCAAGATTGCCGCCGATCTGAAGATCCGTCCGGTCAAGACGTTTCCTCCCATCACTGCCCGGGCCGCGTAGAAGATGACTCAACCAGACCGCGAGCAGCGCATCGGCGAGGTCTTGCTCGACCTGCAGAACATTTCTTTGTCGTTCGGGGGCGTAAAGGCCCTGACCGACATCTCGTTCAATGTGCGCGAACACGAAATCCGCGCCATCATCGGGCCCAATGGCGCCGGCAAGAGCTCGATGCTGAACGTCATTAATGGCGTGTACACGCCGCAGCAAGGCGCCATAGCGTTCGACGGCCAGCGCTACACGCGCATGAGCCCGCGGCGCGCCGCCGAAATGGGCATCGCGCGCACGTTCCAGAACCTGGCCCTGTTCAAGGGCATGAGCGTGCTCGACAACATCATGACGGGCCGCAACCTGCGCATGAAATGCGGCCTGTTTGCGCAGGCGCTGCGGTGGGGGCCGGCCGAGCGCGAAGAAATCCGCCATCGCGAATTCGTCGAGAACATCATCGACTTTCTGGAAATCCAGGCCTACCGGAAAACTCCGGTCGGGCGCTTGCCGTATGGCCTGCAAAAGCGCGTGGACCTGGGCCGTGCCCTGGCGATGGAGCCGCGCCTGCTGCTGCTGGACGAGCCCATGGCGGGCATGAATATCGAAGAAAAGCAGGACATGAGCCGTTTCATTCTTGATGTGAATGACGAGTTCGGCACCACCATCGTGCTGATCGAGCATGACATGGGCGTCGTCATGGACATCTCGGACCGCGTGGTGGTGCTCGACTACGGCAAGAAAATCGGCGACGGCCGGCCCGACGATGTACGGGCCAACGAGGCGGTCATCCAGGCCTATCTGGGCGTTTCGCATTAGCAAGGCAGACACACATGGGATTCTTCCTCGAAACGCTGTTCGGCGGCCTGATGAGCGGCATGCTGTACGCCCTGATAGGCCTGGGGTTCGTGCTGATTTTCAAGGCATCGGGCGTATTCAATTTCGCACAGGGCGCCATGGTGCTGGTGGCGGCGCTGTCGATGGCGCGCTTCTCTGAATGGATACCCACCTGGCTGGGGTTCGAAAACCTGCTGCTGGCCAACGTGCTGGCATTCGTGATCAGCGCCGTGCTGATGTTCCTGCTTGCCGTGGCCGTCGAACGCTACGTGCTGCGGCACCTGGTCAACCAGGAAGTCACCACGCTGCTGATGGCCACGCTGGGCATCAGCTACTTCCTGGACGGACTGGGCCAGATCGCGTTCGGCAGCTCGGTGTACAGCATCGACGTGGGCATGCCCAAAGACCCGGCCTTCATCCTGGACACCGTGTTCGAAGGCGGCATCCTGATCAATCTGGAAGACCTGACTGCCGCCCTGGTGGCGGCCTTGCTCGTCGCGGCGCTCGCCCTGTTCTTCCAGTTCACCAGTACCGGCCGCGCTCTGCGCGCGGTGGCGGATGACCATCAGGCGGCGCAGTCCATCGGTATTCCCCTGAACCGCATCTGGGTCATCGTCTGGAGCGTGGCAGGGCTGGTGGCGCTGGTGGCCGGCATTATCTGGGGGTCGAAATTCGGCGTGCAGTTCACCTTGTCGACGGCGGCGCTGCGCGCGCTGCCGGTGGTGATCCTGGGCGGCCTCACATCGGTGCCGGGCGCGATCCTGGGCGGGCTCATCATCGGCGTGGGCGAGAAGCTGTCGGAAGTGTATCTGGGCTCGCTGGTGGGCGGCGGCATCGAAATCTGGTTCGCCTACGTGCTGGCACTCGTATTCCTGCTGTTCCGCCCGCAGGGGCTGTTCGGCGAGAAAATCATCGACCGGGTGTAGGGGAAAAACAAGATGTTCTATCGCGAAAACGGCCAATTCAAGACCGGCTATCGCGCCGACCAGCAGATCTTCCCGATCCGCCAGGACCGCATATTCATCGGCCTGCTGCTGGCCGTCGCCTTCGTAGCCGTGCCTATGCTGGCCAGCGATTACCTGCTGCGCGCCATCCTGATTCCGTTCCTCATCCTGTCGCTGGCCGCGGTGGGGCTGAACATCCTCGTGGGCTACTGCGGCCAGATCTCGCTGGGCACCGGTGCATTCATGGCGGTGGGCGCCTACGCGGCGTGGAACTTCGGCGTGCGCTTTCCCGGCATGCCGCTGGTCGTGCAGATTCTGCTGGGCGGGTGCTTCGCCACACTGGTGGGCGTGCTGTTCGGCATTCCCAGCCTGCGCATCCGCGGCCTGTACCTGGCGGTGGCGACGCTTGCCGCGCAGTTTTTCGTCGACTGGGCGTTCCTGCGTATCGCGTTCTTCACCAACTATTCCTCATCCGGCAGCGTGTCGGTGCCCGCGCTCACGGCGTTCGGGCTGCCGGTGCAGACGGCATTGCAGCGCTATCTCTTTGTATTGCTGTTCGTGGTGGTGTTCACGCTGCTGGCCAAGAACCTGGTGCGCGGGGCCATCGGAAGGCAATGGATGGCCATACGCGACATGGACGTGGCGGCGGCGGTGATCGGCATACGTCCCATGTACGCCAAGCTCACCGCCTTCGCCGTCAGTTCCTTCATCGTCGGCGTGGCGGGCGCGTTGTGGGGCTACATCCACCTGGGGTCGTGGGAGCCCCTGGCCTTCGATCTGGGCCGCTCATTCCAGTTGCTGTTCATGGTGATCATCGGTGGACTCGGCTCGATCATGGGCGGCTTCTTCGGCGCGGCCTTCATCGTGCTGGTGCCGGTGGCGCTGACCAACGTGCCCCACTTGCTCGGGCTGTCGCTGTCGGTGGATACGGCCGCGCATATCGAGCACATGGTGTTTGGCGCGCTGATCGTGTTCTTCCTGATCGCGGAGCCGCACGGGCTGGCTCGCCTCTGGAGTATCGGCAAAGAGAAGTTGCGCATCTGGCCCTTCCCGCATTGATTCCGGCCGCAGCGCAACCACGAGCGGCGCGGCGGCCTTTTCGACTACCCGGCTTCAGACCGGGCCAAACCCGGTGTCAAGCACACCAAGCAGGAGGTAATGGAGATGAAGCGTCTCAACGTAAAGTGGGTAGCGGCCATTGTGGCGGCCGCCGGTGCAATGGTCTCGGCCGCCGCGCCGGCGCTGGCGGCCGAAGAACAGTTCGTTCCGCTCCTGGTGTACCGCACCGGGTCATTCGCGCCCCTGGGCATTCCCTGGGCCGATGGCAAGCTCGACTACCTGAAGCTGGTCAACGCGCGCGACGGTGGCGTGAATGGCGTGAAGATCACCTATGAAGAATGCGAAACGGCCTACGCGACCGACCGTGGCGTGGAATGCTATGAGCGCCTGAAGGGCAAGGGCGGTGGCGCATCGGGTTTCGATACGCAGTCCACCGGCATTACGTTCGCCGTGACCGACAAGGCCATGGTCGACAAGGTATCCGTCGAGACCATGGGCTATGGCCTGTCGCAGTCGGTGGATGGAAGCGTGTTCGAGTGGAACTTCCCTTTGCTGGGCACCTACTGGACAGCCGCCGACGTGATGATCCAGGACATCGCCAAGAAAGAAGGCGGCGTTGACAAGCTCAAGGGCAAGAAGATCGCCCTGGTCTACCACGACTCTCCCTACGGCAAGGAACCCATTCCGCTGCTGCAGAAGCGCGCCGCGGCGCACGGGTTCGAACTGCTGCTGTATCCGGTGACGGCGCCGGGCGTCGAGCAGAAGTCCACCTGGCTGCAGATTCGCCAGTCGCGGCCCAGCTACGTGTTGTTGTGGAGCGCCGGCATCATGACGCCCACCGCCATCCGCGAGGCGCAGGCAAGCGGCTATCCGCGCGACAAGATGTACGCGATCTGGTGGGCGGGCTCGGAAGGCGACGTCAAAGACCTGGGGGCGGTGGCCAAGGGCTACAACGCCATCACCATCCACAACAGCGCCGGCCAGGGCAAGGTCTACGAAGACCTGAAGAAGTTCGTGTACGACAAGGGGCAGGGCAGCGATGCTTCGGGCACCAACACGCTGGGCACCATCGCGCACACCCGCGGCATGATGATCTCGATGCTGCAGGTCGAAGCCATACGCGCTGCGCAAGAGAAATTCGGCAAGGGCAAACGCATGACGCCCGAGCAGGTGCGCTGGGGCTTCGAAAACCTGAACCTGACCCAGGAACGCCTGGATGAACTGGGTTTCGGCGAAATCATGCGGCCGGTGAAGACCTCGTGCGCCAACCACATGGGTGATGACTGGGCACGCATCGTCCAGTGGGACGGCAAGGAATTCAAGGTGGTGTCCGACTGGTATCAGTCCGACAAGGAATTCACCGGCCCGCTGGTCAAGGAAGGCGCCGAGAAGTACGCCAAAGAGAAGAACCTCACCCCTCGCAAGTGCGAAGGCTGATGTGAACCGGTCGCCGCTGCCGCCCGCGGCGGCGACCCTGTGCGCAGGAACTGCCATGAATGCTGTATCCGCCCCCGATCCCGTCAATATGCTGCTTGACGTCAACGGCATCGAAGTCATCTACAACCACGTCATCCTGGTGTTGAAAGGGGTGTCGCTGCAAGTGCCCGAGGGGCACATCGTGGCGCTGCTGGGCGCCAACGGCGCGGGCAAGACCACCACGCTGCGCGCGGTGTCCAACTTGCTGAAGGGCGAACGCGGCGACGTCACCAAGGGCTATATTGAATTTCGCGGCCAACGTATCGAACGCCTGTCGCCGGCAGAGCTGGTGCGGCGCGGCGTGGTGCAGGTCATGGAAGGGCGGCATTGCTTCGCCCACCTGACCATCGAAGAAAACCTGCTTACCGGGGCCTACACCCGCAACCTGAACCGCGGCGACATGGCCGCCGCGCTCGACCGCGTTTATCAGTATTTTCCGCGCCTGAAGCAGCGGCGCACCAGCCAGGCCGGCTATACCTCGGGCGGCGAACAGCAGATGACGGCCATCGGCCGGGCTTTGATGGCCAACCCCAACATGATTCTGCTCGACGAGCCCTCGATGGGGCTGGCGCCGCAGATTGTCGAAGAAATCTTCGAGATCGTGCGCGATCTGAACCAGCGCGAGCGCGTGAGTTTCCTGCTGGCTGAACAGAACACCAACATTGCGTTGCGCTATGCCGACTACGGCTACATCCTGGAAAACGGGCGCGTCATGATGGACGGCGCTGCGCACGACCTGGCGCGCAACGAAGACGTGAAAGAGTTCTACCTGGGAATATCCAGCGGCGAACGCAAGAGCTTCCGCGACAACAAGTTCTACCGGCGGCGCAAGCGCTGGCTGGCTTGATTCGCCATTGGCCCAATCCCAACGGCACACCGAAGAGTGCGATCCCATGCCTGCGTTTTTTGATGCACTGGAAACCCGCGCGCCCGAGCAGCGCGAACGCGACCTGATGGCCGCGCTGCCCGCCACGATAGCGCGCGCCATGGCGGGCGCTCCGGCCGTGGGCGAACAATTGCACGGTATCGATCCGCGCGGGGTCGATAGCCGCGAGGCGCTGGCCCGCCTGCCTGTTCTGCGCAAGCACGAACTGCTCGAGCGCCAGCAGCGCAGCCGAGGCGGCAGCGGCCCGGCGGGGGCAGCCAAGGCCTTCGGAGGCTTCTCCACCATCGGTTGGGGCCAGGCCGTGCGCGTGTTTGCATCGCCCGGCCCCATCTACGAGCCCGAGAGCGGGCGCGCCGATTACTGGCGCTTTGCGCGCGCCCTGTATGCGGCGGGCTTCCGGCCCGGCGAACTGGCCTACAACTGTTTTTCGTACCACTTCACGCCGGCAGGGTCGATGATGGAGACTGCCGCGCACGCCGTAGGCTGCACCGTGTTCCCGGGAGGCACCGGCCAGACCGAGCAGCAGGTGCGCGCCATTGCCGACCTGGCGCCGTCGGGCTACACCGGCACTCCCAGTTTCCTGAAGATCATCCTGGAAAAGGCCGATGAACTGGGCGTGCCGCTGCCCTCGTTGAGGCGCGCCCTGGTGTCGGGTGAAGCGTTTCCGCCGTCCCTACGCGACTGGCTGGCCGCGCGCGGCATAGCCGGATATCAGGCCTACGGCAGCGCCGACCTGGGCATGATTGCATTTGAAACCGACGCGCGCGAAGGCCTCGTGGTCGGGGAAGACATCATCCTCGAAATCGTGCGGCCCGGCACGGGCATTCCGGTTCCCGACGGTGAGGTCGGAGAAGTGGTGGTCACGACATTGAACCCCGACTACCCGCTGGTGCGGTTTGGCACCGGCGACTTGTCGGCGATCCTGCCGGGCGTCTCACCCTGCGGCCGTACGAACATCCGCATCAAGGGGTGGATGGGGCGCGCCGACCAGACCACCAAAGTGCGCGGCATGTTCGTGCACCCGTCTCAAGTGGCCGAAGTGTTGGCGCGGCATCCGGAAATCCAGCGGGCGCGCCTGGTCGTCAGCGGCCAGACGGGCTCCGACCGCATGGTGCTGCAGGTCGAAGCGGCCACGCAGTCCGACGCGCTGTCCGCGCGCATCGCCGAGTCCGTGCGTGACATCACGAAACTTCGGGCCGACGTGCAGTGGGTGCCCGACGGCGCCTTGCCGAATGACGGCAAGGTCATCGACGACGTCAGATCCTACGAGTAGCAGGGCCGGCGGGCGAGCGCCTCACGCCAGCCCGTTATAGGCCAGTCTCAGCGCGAGCGCGCCCATGACGGCGGCAATGAAGCCGTCGAGCACGCGCCATGCATGCGGATTGGCGAACCAGGGCGCGAACAGGCGCGACCCCAGCCCCAGGGCGGCAAGCCATACGAGGCTGGCGGTGAGGGCGCCGGCGCCGAATGCCAGTCGGGCCTGGTCGAACCCGTGGGCCAGCGAGCCCACCACCATGATGTCGAGCCAGAAGTGCGGATTCAGCAGGGTGAAGCCAGCCGCGCCGAGCAGGGCGGCCCGGCGTGAAGGCACGGCTTCGCGGGCAGCCACGAGGCCGGTTCGGGGCCGTAGTGCGCGGCGTGCCGACTGCACGGCATACCACGCCAGGAAGGCCACGCCGAACCACAGAATGCCCCGGGTCAGGCCGGGAAACCAGGCCGTCACGGCCTGCAGGCCCCATACGCTGGCGAAAATGAATACGGCATCCAGTGCTGCGCAGAGCGCCAGCACGCTGAGCAGGTGTGCGCGCATCAGCCCCTGACGCAGGATGAATGCGCTTTGTGCGCCCACGACGGCGAACAGCCCCAGGCCGGTGGCGGTGCCGCTGGCCCAGGCGGTCAACAAGGCGGGTAGCGAGACGGCGGTAAACATGGTGTTGCGGTCCAGATAACAAGGCCGCGGCAGATCCGCCGCGGCTGGATCCATATTCTGGGTTGTCACGGCGATTAAATACAGCTAATTTCATTTAACCAGCTTAAGTAATGCTTAATCATGAATCTTGATCACGGCAACTTGCGTGCGTTGGCGGCAGTGGTGCGCGAAGGAAGTTTCGAACGCGCCGCCGCGGCACTGCATGTCACTCCCTCGGCGGTTTCCCAGCGCATCAAGTCGCTTGAAGCGCGAATGGGACGCCTGCTGGTGCAACGCTCGGTGCCGGTGGTGCCAACGGCCGACGGGCAGGTGCTCGTGCAACTGGCGGAACAGACGGCTCTGCTCGAGCATGACGCGCTCGACCGGCTGGGGTTGCAGGGCGAGGCCGTGGCGCACGCCAGCATTGCCGTGGCGGTCAACCACGATAGTCTGGAAACCTGGTTCATGGACGCAGCCCGGCTGTTCGCCGCCCGCACCCGGGCCACACTGGATCTGCAGTCAGAAGACCAGGACCACACCGCGTCGCTGCTGCGCAATGGTTCGGTGCTGGGCGCGGTGACCGCGCTGGGCGATCCGGTGCAGGGCTGCCGCATTCATGCACTGGGAAGCATGCGTTATGTGGCCACATGCACCCCCGAGTTTCACGCCAGGTATTTTTCGCAGGGCGTCAATGCGCGTACGCTGGCCAGCGCGCCAGTGCTGGTGTTCAATCGCAAAGATGCGCTGCAGGCGCGATTCGCGCGCAAAGTCATGGGCGCCAGGCCCTGGCAGCCCCCCGTATGGTGGCTGCCCTCGTCGCGCGCTTTTGTGCAGGCGACGCTGGACGGCCTGGGCTGGACCATGAACCCCTTGCCGTTGATCAAGACCGAGCTGGAATCCGGCCGCCTCGTGCCGCTGCGCGCCCGGGCAACGGAAGACGTGCCGCTTTTCTGGCAACACTGGCGGGTAAACTCACAGGCCATGGAAGCCTTGACCCAGTCGGTCCTGGCAGCCGCCGGCAGCCTGGTCCGGCGGCGTTAACCCGTCGGCCCGACGCGGGCCGGCAGCATCGGAGGTGTCTCTCATGAAAATCCGTCATTGGGCGATGGCCGCGGCGCTTGGCCTGTGTTCCGTCACGGCGGCGTGGGCCAACGATTACAAGGTCGGCGAGATCGAGGTCGATGATCTGTGGATACGCGCCAGCGCCCCAGGCCAGGTGAATGGAGCCGGATACATGGAAATCGACAACGACGCCAAGACGGCTGACCGGCTGGTGTCCGTGGCATCCGACGCCGCCGAGCGCATCGAATTGCACACCGTTGAAACCGAGAACGGGGTGGCACGCATGCGGCACCTGCCCGAAGGCATTCCCGTTCCGGCCGATGGCGAGGTCAAGCTCGCGCCGGGCGGCTATCACGTGATGTTCCTGAACCTGAAGCAGCCATTCGCCGAAGGCGCCGAGGTACCGGCCACGCTGAAGTTCGAGCATGCCGGCGAAGTGGCCGTGAAGTTCAAGGTAAAGCCCATCGGGCACCATGCCGGCATGCAGCACGGCGCGATGAAGCATTAAGCCCGAGCTGGCGTGCCGGGCAGGCATGCGCGGCGCGCCCACGGCGGGCAAAAAGTCGGCTATCCCGGCAACCCGCCGGCGCCGGGCGGCGCCAGGCTTTCGGCGTGCCGCCAGAGGCAGGGCTGCTGTTCGGCAACCCTTCCCGCGAACTCATCCACCTCATCGATCGGCTGCGATGGCGTCGCTTCGTGGCTGAGGCCCGAACCGCCGCGGCGGCATGAGGCCGGAGACGCAACCGCGGTCAGGCCTGCGCGGCGTAGTGGCGAGCACCGAACAGGGCGCTGCCGATGCGCACCTCGGTGGCCCCTTCTTCGATTGCGATCTCGAAATCGCCGCTCATTCCCATCGACAGGCGGTCGAGGCGTATACCGGGTATTGCCTGTTCCTGCATCTGGTCGCGCAGCAGCCGCAAGGCGCGGAAGCAGGCACGCACGGCGTCGGTGTCTTCGGACTGTACCGCCATTGTCATGAACCCCTGGACCCGCAGGGCAGGGCATTCCCGGGCCAGGGTGCGCAGAAAGTCAAGCACGGCCTGCATGTCCAGGCCGTGCTTGCTGGGCTCGGGCGAAGTCTTCACCTGCACCAGCACGTCCAGCTGCCGGCCGGCGGCGTCCAGGCGGCGCTGTAGCGCGTGCGCGAGGTCCAGACGATCCAGCGACTGGACTTCGGCCGCGTCGCGCGCCGCGTCCTTGGCCTTGTTGGTCTGCAGATGGCCGATCATCACCCAGTCGATGCCCAGGTCGGCCAATTCTGGGGCTTTCTGGCGAATCTCCTGCGTCTTGTTTTCGCCGAACCGGCGCAGGCCCAGGGCGGCGGCCTCGCGTACCAACGCCGGGCCGAATGTCTTGCTCACCGGCAACAGCGCCACGCTTCCGGGAGCGCGGCCTGCGCGCGTGCAGGCGGCGTCGATTCGCTGCCGCAGCCCGGCCAGGCGGGCTGCCATCGTGTCTTCAGATCGCATGCTTGTTGGGGAATCCAGACAAAAAACCTCATCATAATCGGGCCGCTTGCGCGCGGCCTGCGCACGACGAGGCATCCGCGTTGACCGTCCTGGGGGCCGGGCATAGAATCAATCGGCATTTGCTTATCGCTGCCGCTGCTTCGCCGGTGCCCGGCCAGGCGCCGCGCCGATGTATCCCCCCTCTTGCCGGCCCCGCCCACACCATGTCCACCGCAGCACCTCGCTACGCTTTCGCAGCACCCTTCCAGACTCCCGCCACGTCGCCCATCCGCTCGTTGATGGCCTACGCCACACAGCCCGGCAACATATCCCTGGCCGGCGGGTATCCGGCCCAGGAACTGTTTGATATCGAAGGCATGGCCACGGCGTCCAACCAGGTGCTGGCACGACTTGGTGGCTGCCTGCAGTATTCCAACATCGACGGGCAGGCCAGCCTGAGGGCCGAACTGGCGCGTCTGACCGCCGAGCGCGGCCTGGTGTGCGACCCGGACACCGAGCTCGCGGTCACCGGCGGATCGCAACAGGCGCTGGCGCTCATCAGCCGCGTCATGCTGCAGCCGGGCGACCACGCCTTCATCGAAAGCCCGGCATTTCCAAATTCCGTCAACGCGCTGCGCTATACGGGCGCCACGGTCCACCCCGTGGCCTCAGGGCCGCAAGGTATCGATATCGACGCGCTCGATACCTTGGCGGCGCGCCACAAGCCCAAGATCGTCTGCGTGGTGGCGTCGTTCTCCAACCCGTGCGGCGCAACCCTCAGCCGCGAGCGGCGGCTGCGGCTGCTCGAACTGGCGGTCAAGCACCAGTTTCTGATCGTCGAAGACGACCCGTACGGCGAACTGCGCTTCTCCGGCGAGCGGGTGCCGCCCATTGCGGCGCTGGCCCAGGGCGAGGCCCGGCACTGGGCCGCTTATATCTCCACCATGTCCAAGACCATGGCGCCCGCGTTGCGCATCGGCTGGCTGGTGGCGCCGGCAGAAGTGCGCCGGCGTTGCGTCGCGGCCAAGGCATCCGATGACATGGCGTCTTCGGCCTGGATCCAGGAAATCGTTGCGCAATACCTGGCCAACGGCCGCTACGCGCAGCACGTTCCGCGCATCCGCGCTGCCTATGGCGCGCGCTGCGATGCCCTGGCCCAGGCGCTGCACCGATACCTGGACGGCCGCATTACCTTCAGCCCACCCGAAGGCGGCATGTTTTTCTGGGCCCGGCTGAACGCGCAGGTCGACGCGACGCGCCTGCTGCCTTACGCCATCGAGCAAGGCGTGGTCTATGTACCGGGCAAGGCGTTCTATGCCGATCCAGAGCAGGCCGATCTGCACGCCATGCGCATGTCGTTTGCCACCATGAACGAAGAGCAGATCACCCAGGGCATCGAACGACTGGCCCGCGCGCTGGACGCCTGTGAGGCCAACGCGCCGGTGTCGGTGTCGCTGGCGGCCTGAACGGCGCCGCGCCGGCCGGCGACGCTGCGCTTGCGGGCCGAAGCGGGGCGCATGGGCGCGACTAGCGCTTGCGCCGGTAAAGCAGCGAGATTTTCGCGAACGCCACCTGCAGCTCGCGCGTACCGCCCTGGAAAACCACGGGGCGCCCCCTTTGTGTGAACACCACCAGGCGCTTGGAAAACAGCAGCGGCACGAACTTGGCGAAGTGGATCTCGTGCCAGGCCACTTCGCGCCGGGTGATCCACGTCTGGCGCAGGCCGGTCTCGTCTATGGTGGTGACGGACTTCTGCATATACCACGACACCAGAACCAGCCCCAGGAAGCACAACACCACGGTCAGGGCCAGGACGTTGTTGACCTGGCCGGGCGGCAGCCGTATGGCCGATGCCATGATCTGCACGCCGATGATGGCCAGGATGATCCAGGCCAGGATGCGCACCCAGTCGGGCCACGCCTGTCCGGTGAGGGGTAGCGGGCCGATCTCGCGCAGCAGCGCATCGCGTTCGTCGGGGGTGGGGCCAGGGAAAAGAGATGTCATCACGAACGGTTCCAGTAACGCGGCGCCAGACGGCCAGTGTGGGCCGGGCCGTGCAACGCGCATTCTACGCTGGCTGCGGCCGCCGCTGCGCCCCGGCGCGGGCGCGGTCCAGGGCGGGGTCCACGCGATGCCATGGCAGCCGGCAGCATAGTCGCGGCAGGGCGTGCTCACATGTGAGAGCGCAGCGGTCTTGGGCCACACCCCGGCCAAGCGCTCACGCGGCGCGTTTGGCCGCCACCGCGTTGCCTGCCCGGCTGCCGCTCTTGCGGTTCAGGTGACCGGACATCCACTGGCCAATGTCGACTACCGCGTCGAAATCGATGCCGGTGTCGATATCCAGCCCGCGCAGCATGTACAGCACGTCTTCGGTCGCCACGTTGCCGGTCGCGCCCTTGGCATACGGGCATCCGCCCAGCCCCGCCACCGAGGTGTGGAAGATCCCGATGCCGACTTCGAGCGCCGCCAGGATGTTGGCCAGAGCCTGGCCATACGTATCGTGGAAATGGCCCGCCACGCGCTGCGGGTCGATCACTTGCGACACCGCGGACATCACGTCGCGCACGCGCTGCGGGGTGCCCACGCCTATCGTGTCGGCGACATCGATCTCGTCACAGCCCAGGTCGACGTAGCGGCGGGCCACGTCAACGACGGCCGAAACCGGCACCTCGCCCTGATAGGGGCATCCCAGTGCGCAGCTGAGGCTGCCGCGCAGGCGCAGTCCGGCGTCGCGGGCGGCCTGCGCAACGGGTTCGAAGCGTGCTATCGATTCGGCGATGGAGCAATTGATGTTCCGCTGCGAAAATGCTTCGCTGGCCGCGCCGAAAATCACGACCTCGTCGGCCTTGGCAGCGATGGCGGCTTCGAGGCCTTTCATATTGGGTGTGAGCACCGAATAGATGACGCCGGGCTTGCGCTGGATGCGTGCCATGACGTCGGCAGCATCCGCCATCTGCGGCACCCACTTGGGCGACACGAACGAAGTGGCTTCGATGTTCGGAAAGCCGGCCGCGGTGAGCCGATCGACCAGTTCCACCTTGACATCGGTAGAGATGGGTTCTTTTTCGTTCTGCAGGCCGTCGCGAGGCGAAACCTCGACGATCTTGACGCGGGAGGGCAGCGGCATGTCTCTTCCTGTGTGGTCTGAAGCGCGCGCCCGGACGGACGCGGTGCTGCGTCAATCATAATCGCAGCGGGGGCTATTTCAGGCGCTGGAACCGGCCGCCCTCCAGCCGCGCGACGCGGCCGTCGAGTTCAAGTTGCAGCAATTGCGCATTCAGCGCCGCGATGTCCAGCCCCGAACGCGCCTGCAGGGCATCGAGATGCAGCGGATCGTGGCCCAGCGCGCGCAGCACGGGCGGCTCGGGCGCCGTGGGCGTCTCGGCACGCACGCCGGCCGTTGCGCCGCGCGCCGGGGTGGCTGCGCCGCCGAGCTCGTCGGTAATGTCCTGGGCGGTTTCGACCAGTTTGGCTCCCTGGCGGATCAGGGCATGGCAGCCGCGCGACAGCGGCGAATGAATCGAACCGGGTATGGCGAAGACTTCGCGCCCGCTTTCCCCAGCCAGCCGCGCGGTGATCAGCGAGCCGCTCTGGCGTGCCGCTTCCACCACCAGCACGCCTCGCGCAAGGCCGGCCACCAGGCGGTTGCGGCGCGGAAAATGATGGGGCAGGGCGCCCATGCCAAGTGGCAGTTCGGACACCAGCGCTCCGTGCGCGGCGATCTGGTGGGCCAGTTCGCGGTGGCGCGCCGGGTAGACGCGGTCGATGCCGGTGCCCATGACGGCCACCGTGCCGGCGCCCTGAGGCCCGGCCAGCAGCGCGCCTTCGTGGGCGGCTGCGTCGATTCCGAGCGCCAGGCCGCTGACGACGCACCAGCCATGGCCGGCCAGATGGCGGGCAAACGCGCGCGCGTTTTCGCAGCCGCCGGGCGTGGCGTTGCGAGCCCCCACCACGGCCAGGGCAGGCTGGTTCAGCCGGGACGGGTCACCCGTGACGTACAGCACGATGGGCGGATCAGCCGTGGTCAGCAGGCTCTGCGGATACGCCGGATCGGCCAGCGTCAGCACGTGGTGGCCGGGCTGCTCGGCCCACTGCAGGCTGTGTTCGATTTGCGCTTGCATACCCGCGGACGCAGGCGCCGCCAGCTGGCGCGCCAGGTCTTGCGGCACGTGGCGGGCAAGTGCCGCTGCGCCCAGGGCATAGATGTGTTCGGGCAGGCCCAGCGCGGACAGCAACGGGTAGGCCGTGGCTGGGCCCAACCCGGGTTCCAGGGTCAGGCGCAGCCAGGCGGACAATTCGTCTGCGGAATGGGTAAGCGGCATGGTTCACATCGGGCCTGGCAAAGGGATGCGCTAGTGTCGCATGGGGCTTTCCGGGCGCGGCGCCGGTGTGGGCATTTCCGTCCCCTTTATGGCGCCGCCAATGCCCGCGTTAGCCGGAATCTATTAGAAATCAAGCCTCTAATGAATTATTATTACAGTCTTAGCTGAACTCCAGCCCCAATTTCCAAGTACGCCATGGCTTTGCTCCCCATCCTTCATTATCCCGATCCGCGCCTGCACAAAAAGGCCCAGCCGGTCGCGGTAGTGGACGACCGCATCCGCCAGCTGGTGCGCGACATGGCCGACACCATGTACGAAGCACCGGGGGTGGGCCTGGCCGCCACGCAGGTCGACGTGCATGAACGCGTCGTCGTCATTGACGTGTCCGAAGACGGCAACGACCTGCGCGTGCTGATCAATCCGGAAATCACCTGGAAAAGCGAAGAGCGGCAGACCTACGAAGAAGGCTGCCTCTCGGTACCTGGTATTTACGATCAGGTCGAGCGCGCGGCCCGCATCCGCTATCGCGCGCTCGATATCGACGGCAAGCCGTACGAAGCCGAGGCCGATGGCCTGCTGGCGGTCTGCGTGCAGCATGAACTCGATCACCTCGACGGCAAAGTGTTCGTCGAATACCTGTCGAACCTGAAGCAGAACCGCATCAAGACCAAGCTCAAGAAGGCCGAGCGCGAAGCGCTGCGGGCCTGATCCGATGCGCCTGGTTTTTGCCGGAACACCCGAGTTCGCACGGCTTGCCTTCGAGGCGCTGCTTGCGGCGGGCCACGATATTCCACTGGTGCTGACTCAGCCCGACCGGCCCGCCGGGCGCGGGCTCAAGCTCACGCCCAGCCCGGTCAAGCAGGCCGCGCTGGCCGCCGGCGTCCCCGTGGCGCAGCCGCGCAGCCTGCGGCTGGACGGCCGATATCCCGACGACGCCGCGCAGGCGCGGGCGCAGTTGCAGCAGGCCGCGCCCGAAGTCATGGTGGTGGCGGCGTATGGCCTGATCCTGCCCGACTGGACGCTGGCGCTGCCGCCGCGCGGCTGCCTGAACATCCATGCCAGCCTGTTGCCCCGGTGGCGCGGCGCGGCGCCCATTCAGCGCGCCATCGAGGCGGGCGACACCCAGACCGGCGTGACCATCATGCAGATGGACCAAGGCCTGGACACCGGCGACATGCTGCTCGAACACGCGGTGGCCATTGGCCCCGATGACACCGCGGCGCACCTGCACGACACTCTGGCGGCGGCGGGTGCGCAGGCCATTGTGCAGGCGCTCGAGGCGCTGGCCGCGGGCGGGCTGACGGCCCGGCCGCAGCCGGCCGAAGGTGTGACATACGCAGCCAAGCTCGACAAGTCCGAGGCGCCGCTCGATTGTTCGCAACCCGCCGCCGTGCTGGCGCGCCGGGTGCGCGCCTTCAATCCGGTGCCCGGCGCCACGCTGCGCCTGCCCGGGCTGGACGACCCTGTCAAAGTGTGGCGTGCCCAGCCGCTGGATGGTGCTGTGGCCGGAACCCCCGGCTCGGTGCTGCGCGCGGGCCCCGACGGCATCGACATTGCCACCGGCGAGGGCGTGTTGCGGCTGCTCGAGTTGCAAAAGGCCGGGGGCAAGCGCCAACCCGTCGATGTTTTCGTGCGAGGCTGGCAGCCCACGGCTTGAGCAACTGCCGGCGCCCCAATCGACGCGCCGCGCCGTGCGTGACGCGACGTGGCCCGGCCGGCTGTGCGCGTCAGCCCAGCAGCACGCCCGGCAACTCGGCTACCGACGCCACCAGGGCGTCGGGCGCATGGCCGCGCAGGGCATCCGCGTGGTTGTAGCCCCAAGCCACTGCGGCCACCTGAACGCCGGCCTTGCGCGCAGCATCGATGTCGCGCATTTCGTCGCCGACCAGCACGCAGCGTTGCGGCGGTACGCGGTGCCGGGCCAGTAACCGCTTCAGCTTGGCCGCCTTGCCGAACATGTCGGTGCCGCACTCGAAGTCGTCGAACCATTCGGTGCCGCGAACCCCCAGCACCCGTTGCACATTGGCGGCCGAATTCGAGCTGAGCAATACCAGGCGCAGTCCGGCGGCGCGCAGCTGCGTCAGGGCCTCGGGTATGCCGTCGAACAGCCGGACCTGGGGATCGACCTCGCGCATCAGATGACGGACGTGCGCCATGATAGACGGCATTTTCCACATGGGAATGCCCAGGATCTTCAGGATGTCCTGCGCCCCGCGGTGGCGCAGCTGCTCACGCTCGGCGGGGCCGACTTTGCGAAAGCCGTAACGGTCTGCGACGCCGTCCAGAACGGATTCGAACCAGGGCATGGTGTCGGCCAGCGTGCCGTCGAAATCGAACGCCGCCAGATCGTATTTCAAGCCGTGCCGTCCCTGGGATAAGCATCGCGGTCGGCGCGGCGGATCCAGTGCATGACCGGCGCCAGGGCCTCGATGGGGGGCGCGCTGTTGACCACGCGATGCGGATCGGTCCAGGGATAGGGCAAGGCAGTCAGCCAGGCGAAGACGGGCCCCGCGGTATCGGGGGGCAGGCTCAGCATGGTCTCGATCGTGATGGTCAGCCGCCGCGCCTGGTGCGGAGAGGGCTGGAATTCCCATTCGTAGCTGCCGCAACCGACGCGCACGCGGCCCGTGGATTTTTCGGCCATGCCCACAAACCAGTCACAGGTGTATTGGGACAGCACCGCGTCTTCGCCCGGGTGCGCCAGGTAAAACGTGAACACGTTCTCGTAGGTCTGGCCGAAGGTGCGGACCAGCGCCTCGGTAATGGCATCGCGGCCGCGGGCTTCGGGGGGAAACGCAATAGCCGGGGTGCGCAGCGTCATCTTCAACACCGCGTCACTGGAAAAGGCCCGCGCCATGTAGAGCGGGCGGTTTTCGTCCTTGGCGCGCAGGTAGTCGCGCATCAGGGCTGCCGTGGTAGTGGGTATGGCCGTGGCGGTGGGCATGGCGTATGCGGAGGACAGGGTTCAGTATCAGTGTTCGCCGCGATCTATCCATTTGGATACGGTTGGCGGCTGGTAGCGGGCGAAACGGTCCAGCAGTGCGGCCGGCTGGCTCTCAACAACAAGCATGGCGCGATGTTCCGCGCGCATGAATGATTCATCGACGGCGTGATCCAGGAATCCGGCCAGGTGGTCGTAGTAGCCCGCCACATTGAGCAGGCCGCACGGCTTCTGGTGCATGCCCAGCTGGGCCCAGGTCCAGGTCTCGAATATTTCTTCCAGTGTGCCGGCGCCGCCGGGCAGGGCCACGAAGGCGTCGGCACGTTCAGCCATCATGGTTTTGCGTTCGTGCATGGACTGCACCACGTGCAGTTCGGTCAGGCCGGCATGGCCGAGTTCTTTGCGCATGAGGGGTTCGGGTATCACGCCAATGACGCGGCCGCCCTCGGACATGACGGCGTCGGCAAGGATGCCCATGATGCCCACGCTGGCCCCGCCGTACACCAGGCCGATGTCCCGCCGCACCAGTTCGCGGGCCAGTTCCCGCGCGCTGTCCGCGTAGTCGGGAATCCGGCCGGGATTGGAACCGCAGTACACGCAAACGTTGTTCAGCTTCATCATGGTTCGACAGGCACCCGTTACAAATCACCGCGCCGCCGTGGCGGCATGAGTAACTAGTTTACGCAACTTGGCGTTGCATCCCCGCAGGGCGGACGTTCGAGCCGGCGTGGCCGCGCGCGGCGATGTGCCGGCCTGGCAGGGCACCGGGCGCCATCGCCCGGGATGGCAAGCGGCCGCGCGCATGCCATGCGGGTGAGCCTGGCGGCACAGCCGTGCCGTGCCCGGGTGGCTTCGACCGGATCGATCCTGCCGCGCAAGCCAGCTTTGGGGCGACGCCGGTCATGCCGCGCAGCTCCGGAGGCTGGCTCAGCCCCTAGGCAACGCTCACGGACCCATCGACGGCATCATTCCGCGCTTGCCGGGCTCAGATAGCGTCGCCGTACAGATCGTATTCGTCGGCACCGGTGACGCGCACGCGGATCAGGTCGCCCGCGCGCAGCTTGCGATCGGATTCGACAAAGACATTGCCGTCGATCTCCGGCGCGTCGGCGCTGGACCGCCCGACGATGCCCTCGTCGGACACTTCGTCGATCAGCACATCGATCTCACGTCCGATGCGCGTCTGCAGGCGCGCCGCCGAAATGGCCTGTTGATGCGCCATGAAGCGGTCCCAGCGGTCCTGCTTGACTTCGTCCGGGACGGCGCCGCCCAGCGCATTGGCGGGCGCGCCTTCCACGGGCGAATACTGGAAACAGCCCACGCGATCGAGCTGGGCCTCGCTCATCCAGTCGAGCAGGTACTGGAAATCTTCTTCGGTCTCGCCCGGGAAACCCACGATGAACGTCGAGCGCAGGGTCAGGTCGGGGCATTGTTCGCGCCAGCGTTTGATGCGCGCCAGGGTCTTGTCTTCGAAGGCCGGACGTTTCATGGCCTTGAGCACGCGCGGGCTGGCATGCTGGAACGGAATATCGAGATAGGGCAGGATCTTGCCCTGCGCCATCAGCGGGATGACCTCGTCGACGTGCGGGTAGGGGTAGACATAATGCAGGCGCGTCCACACGCCCAGTTCCGACAACGCCACGCACAGTTCGGTCATGCGCGTCTTGACGGGCCGGCCGTTCCAGAACCCGCTGCGGTATTTCAGGTCTACGCCGTAGGCGCTGGTGTCCTGCGATATGACCAGCAGTTCCTTGACGCCTGCCTTGACCAGGCGTTCGGCTTCGTTCAACACGTCGCCCACCGGACGGCTGACCAGGTCGCCGCGCATCGAAGGAATGATGCAGAAGCTGCAGCGATGGTTGCAGCCCTCGGAAATTTTCAGGTACGCGTAGTGGCGCGGCGTGAGCTTGATACCTTGCGGCGGCACCAGGTCGACGTACGGATCGTGATCGAGCCTGGGCGGGGCGGCGTCGTGCACCGCCCGCACGACTTGTTCATACTGCTGCGGGCCGGTCACGGCCAGCACGCTTGGGTGCACGTCGCGGATCACGGATTCTTCCACGCCCATGCAGCCCGTGACGATGACCTTGCCGTTCTCGGCCAGCGCTTCGCCGATGGCTTCCAGCGATTCGGCCTTTGCGCTGTCGATGAAGCCACAGGTGTTGACCACGACCACGTCGGCGTCGTTGTATTCGGGCGTGACCTGGTAGCCCTCGGTGCGCAGCTGCGTGAGGATGCGTTCGGAATCGACCAGGGCCTTGGGACAGCCCAGGCTGACGAAGCCGACGCGTGGCGCCCGGCCGCTGTCTCCGCCGGCCTTACCCGTGTCCACCCGGCCGGGGCCGTCAGTACCATTGCCGCGCGAAGCCGCGCCAGAGCCGTGGTCGGCGGACTTGCCCGGTCGGGATTTTTCCAGAGTTTCCAATCTAGTTCACCGTAGGTTCGCGCACTGCCCGGGGCGATGCGGCGGTAGTTCGTTCAATGCCGGCGGCGGGTCGCCCGGCGTATTCAAGAAATGGCCTGCGTTGCGATTTCACCGTGTGCCACGAACGCTGTACACCGCGCCTGGGCATCCCGCATCGGATGACGGGCATCATTCTGCAATGCGCCGGCGTGAAGCCTTGCCAGCGTCATTGCGCCCGACCGCTCCCGCGCACTGCGCCGGCCCAGGGTTCGCCGCAACGGGTTTCCGCCAAGGTGAAACACCGCTTGCGGCGGCCTGCGCGGTGCGTGGACGGTCATGGCAATACGGCGCCGTCCGGGTTGCTGCGCCGGCCGGGCCGCGCGGTTCTTGAAATCCCGATGCGCGCGAAGCGCGAACGGGTCTGCGGGATGGGCCGCCGCGTCGGATAACGGCGTCGGAGTAGCGCAAAATTATACGGCACCGCGCCCCCTCCAGCGGCTAGCCTCCGCGGCGGTACAGCGCCAGCGCCGCGGCCATGCCGACCAGGGCTCCGCCGCACAGGCGGTTCATCCAGCGCAGTCCGCCGCGCTTCAAAGACCGCATGATGCGCGCGCCCAGCACGGCATAGGCGAGCATGGCGGCCAGGTTCAGGATCGCCAGCACCGCCGCCAGAGCCAGGTATTGCGGCAGCAAAGGCGCGGCCGGCTGAATGAACTGCGGCAGGAATGCCGACATGAAAAGCAGTGCCTTGGGGTTGGTGGCCGCCACCATGAAGCTGCGCATGAACAGGGTGCGCGCGTCGGGCGTCGCGGCGCCGGCCAGGCCGGGCGGCGCCGCGGCGTCGGTGCGCAGCAGCCGCCATCCCAGATAAGCCAGGTACGCGGCGCCCGCCCACTTCAGCGCCTGGAACGCAGTTTCCGATGCCGCGAGCAGCACCCCCAGCCCCGACGCCACCACGGCCACGAGCATCATGTCGGCCAGCACGGCGCCGGCCATGCCCCAGCCGGCAGCCCGCAAGCCATGGTGCGAGCCGTTGTTCATGGCCAGCAGCACCGTAGGGCCGGGCGTGACGATGGTAATGCCCGAGGCCAGGGCGAACAGCAGCAGGGTGGCAAGCGTCATGGCGAGGCGGCGCGGCGGGGCGCGGGCAGGCGTGGTCGAGGCACCAGTCTGATGCGTCGGATCGGATTCGTCCAGTCAGCGGCTACCATAGCGGGGTTGCAATGTTGTGTGTCGCCATGGTCTCGCCTTCTGCTGTGCCCGATTCTCCCGCCGCTGCGCCCCCCCGGCCTGCGCTGTCTGCCATTCTGCAGGCGGCTGCCGGCGCCGTGCGCTCGGTGGACGAGGGACGTTCCCTCACCGAGGCGCTGGCCGCGGTGCCAGCCCCCTTGAGGCCGGCCGCCCAGGCGGTGTCGTTCCATGCCATGCGGCAACTGGGTTGGGCCGCGGCCATGGGCGCCAGGCTGGTGCAGCGCTCGCCCGGGCCGCTGTTCGACGCAATGCTGCGCGTGTCGCTGGCGCTGCTGCGCGTGTCGCCCCCGGACGATACGCCGGCGGCCGTCGACTCGGCCGTCATCCCCGGCTCGCCGGTGTATGCCCCGCATACCGTCGTCAACCAATCCGTCACGGCCGCCGCAGGCCTGAGGCAGCTGGCCCCGTATAAAGGGCTGCTCAATGCCTGCCTGCGCCGCTTCCTGCGCGAGCGCGCAGACCTCGAGGCCACGGTGGCCAGGCTGCCCGAGGCACGCTGGAATCATCCCGCCTGGTGGGTCGACGAACTGACCCGGGCATACCCCCGCGATTGGCAGTCCATCCTGGCGGCGGCCAATGTGCAGGCGCCCCTGACCCTGCGCGTGAACACCCGGCGGGCTTCACGCGAGCATGTCCGGCAGGCGTTCGGCGACGCCGGCATCGACTCGGTTCCGGTCGGGGCTTCGGGCCTGGTCGTGACACAACCCCGTCCGGTGACGCAGTTGCCGGGCTACGCCGAAGGCTGGTGGTCGGTGCAGGATGCCGCCGCGCAGCTGGCGGCCCCTCTGCTGGCGCCGCGCGATGGCGAGCGAGTCCTGGACGCCTGCGCCGCGCCCGGCGGCAAGACTGCCCATCTGCTCGAGCTTGCCGATCTCGAACTGCTTGCCCTCGACGCCGATGCGGCGCGCCTGGACCGGGTGCAACAGAACCTGGACCGCCTGGGGCTGCGATCCGGCTCGGTGACGGTGGCAGCGGCGGATGCCGCCGACCTGGATGCATGGTGGGACGGTCGCCCGTTCGATGCCGTGCTGGCCGACGTGCCCTGCACGGCATCGGGCATTGTGCGGCGCCACCCCGATATCCGCTGGCTGCGTCGGGCTCCCGACGTTGCCCGGACGGCTCGGCTGCAGGCCCGCCTGGTCGACGCCCTGTGGCGCACCGTGGCGCCAGGCGGCCGGCTGCTGTACGTGACCTGCTCGGTGTTCCCCTCTGAAGGGGCTCGCCAGGCCGATGCCTTCGCCGGGCGACACGCCGATGCGCGGCGGCTGGATGCGCCCGGACAATTGCTGCCAGTTGCGGTCGATGCAACACCCGAGGCGCAGCATGACGGCTTTTTCTACGCGTTGTTTGCCAAGCAGTCGTGAATCGCCAAGAATAGCTGGACAGGGCCGGTCTATGTGGCCGGATGACAACGTCGATGATCTTTCGCTTATGTTGCGCGCTACTGCTGGCATTTCTGCTTCCCATGGGGGCTGGCGCACAGGCACGCGCCGACGAACCGCGCGTGGTGCGCATCGATCCGGTCATACGTGATGGCACGCTGGAAATCGACGCCGACATCGACATCACGCTCAACAGCCAGTTGCGCGACGCCGCCGAGCGCGGGCTCCCCCTCTATTTCACCGCCGACCTGGTAATCAGCCGCACGCGCTGGTGGTGGTTCGACGATACCGTGGTCGACACCTCGCTGACCTGGCGGGTGGTGTACAACGCACTGACCCGCCAGTGGCGGGCGGGAGCGGGCGAGCTCAGCCTGCCGGTATCGTCGCTGGACGAGGCCATGGACATGGTGCGTCACATCCGGGGCTGGCGGCTGGCCGAGGTTTCCGAGCTCGATTACGGCGTGTCCTACAGCGGCCAGATGCGGTTGCGGCTCGACACCTCGCAACTGGCGCGGCCCTTCCAGGTGAACGCGCTCAACAGCAGTTCGTGGTCATTGGCCACGCCGTGGGCCGATTTTTCGTTTTCGCTGGCCGAACCTCAGGATCCGTCATGAGAATTCTGCTGCGCGTTGCGCTGATCATCGGTGCGATCAGCGGGCTGGCCTTGCTGGGTCTGTTGGCGTGGTCCACGGGCAACGCGTCGCGCTTTGCGCGTTACTACGATACGCTGCTGGTGCTCAATGGTGTGTTCGCGCTGGCGCTGTTCGTGTGGGTGGTGGCGCTCACCACCCGGCTGGTGCGGCAGATCCGCCGCAGGCAGTTCGGCGCGCGCCTCACGGCACGTTTCGCGCTGGCCTTCGCGCTCATCGGCGTGGTGCCGGGGGCCCTGATCTACACCGTATCGGTGCAGTTCATGTCGCGCTCGATCGAATCGTGGTTCAACGTGCGCGTCGACAGTGCCCTGGAATCCGGCCTGAACCTGGGCCGTGCCGCCCTCGATTCGCTGTTGGCCGACATGGATGCGAAGGCGCGGGCCATGGCGGCCGAACTCAACACCACGCCAGATCGCGACATTCCCCTCACCTTGACGCGGTTACGTGAATCCAGTGGCGTGCAGGACGTCATGGTGTTTACAGGCAGCGGGCGACTGGTGGCTTTCTCCACCGACCAGTACGGCCAGCTGCTGCCCGAAATCCCGCCCGCGACGGTACTGAACCAGTTGCGCCTGAGCCGCGGCTATTCCGCCGCCGAGGCAGACGATTCGCACTTCGCGAAGGGCAAGGGGGGGCTGCAGTTACGCGTGGTCATTCCGCTGAACTCGCCAGCGCGCTATGAAAGCCTGACGCCCTTGCAGACCGAGCCGCGCTGGTTGCAGCTGTTGCAGCCGGTGCCGGACCAGATCGCCGACAACGCGAACCAGGTGCAGCAGGGCTTTCGCGACTACCAGGAACTGGCGCTGTCGCGGCTGGGCCTGCGCAAGCTGTATGGCATCACGCTCACGCTGGCGTTGTTGCTGGCGGTATTCGCGGCCATCGCGGTGGCCCTGTCCCTGTCCAAGCGGCTGGTACGGCCGCTGCTGCGGCTGGCCGCCGGGACGCAAGCCGTGGCGGTGGGCGATTACCGGCCGCTGCCCGAGCCGCCCGAACGCGACGAAGTCGGGCAGCTGACCCGGTCGTTCAACGCCATGACGCGCCAGCTGGACGAAGCCCGCCACATGGTGGAAAGCAATCGGCGTCAGCTCGAGCGTTCGAACGTGTACCTGGAAAGCGTGTTGTCCAACCTGTCGTCCGGCGTGCTGGTGTTCGACGAGGGATTTCGCGTCACCACGGTGAACCAGGGCGCTCAGGCCATTCTGCAGGCAGACCTGCGTTCGGTGATCGGCCGGCCGCTCGAAACCGCCGACGGTATGCTCGAATTCATTCAGATCGTGCGCAAGGCGTTTTCGCAGCACGCGGCGGTGGGCTCCGAACGACTGCACTGGCAGCAGCAGTTCGAGGTCACCCTGGCCCCGGCCGCGGGGTCCGACGAGCCGCCGCAGTCGATTACGCTGCTGGCGCGCGGCACGCATTTGCGCGTGGATGGGCGGGGCAACGGTTATCTGGTCGTATTCGACGATATCACCGAGGTGATTTCGGCGAACCGCACGGTCGCCTGGGGTGAAGTGGCGCGCCGTCTGGCGCACGAGATCAAGAATCCGCTGACGCCCATTCAATTGTCTGCCGAGCGGCTTGCCATGAAGCTGGCCGACCGCCTGCAGCCGGCCGACCGTCAGATGCTCGAACGGTCTACCAACACCATCGTCAACCAGGTGGGTTCGCTGAAGCAGATGGTCGATGACTTCCGCGAGTACGCGCGCACGCCGCCGGCCGTGATGCAGTCGATCGACTTCAATGCACTGGTTGCGGATGTGCTGGCCCTCTACGGATGGGAACCCGGCGAAAAGACGGCCCTGCGGCACGGCGCGGCGCTGAACCTCGATGTCGAACTCGAGCCGGGCCTGCCGCTCATCGAGGGCGACCCCACTCAGCTGCGCCAGGTCATTCACAATCTGCTGTCCAACGCGCGTGACGCCGTGGCCGATCAGGCGGGCGAAGGCCGTGTGCGCGTCACGACCCAGCTGATGGGCGGACTCGACGGCGAAGACGTGGCGCAGCCTGCGGTGCGCTTCACCGTCGCCGATACCGGGCAGGGGTTCACGCAGAAGGTCATGCAGCGCGCCTTCGAGCCGTATGTCACCACCAAGGCGCACGGTACTGGGTTAGGATTGGCTATTGTGCGCAAAATCGTCGAAGAGCATGGTGGCAGGATAGACCTCGCCAACCGCAAGGAAGGGGGCGCGAGAGTCTCGATTCTGCTGACCCGGCTGGCAGCCCGCGGGGTTGCTATGGACGCGCCCGCGCAAGAAAAGGATAATGCGGCTACGCAATAGGTGGATGGTTTATGGCCAGAATTCTGGTGGTTGACGACGAAGTCGGTATTCGCGAGCTGTTGTCCGAGATCCTTTACGACGAAGGACACACGGTCGAGCTGGCCGAAAACGCGGCAGAAGCGCGGGCGGCGCGGCTGCGCACGCGGCCCGACCTGGTGCTGCTCGATATCTGGATGCCCGATACCGACGGCGTCAGCCTGCTCAAGGAATGGGGCTCGCAGGGTCTGCTCGACATGCCCGTCATCATGATGAGCGGCCATGCCACCATCGACACCGCCGTCGAGGCCACGCGCATCGGCGCCATGGACTTCCTCGAAAAACCCATCACGCTGCAGCGCCTGCTGAAGACCATCGCGGCCGGACTGGCACGCGGCCGCGCGCCGCATCCTGCGCCTGCCGCGGCGCCGCTGGCCGCCGTCACCCCGCTGGTGGCGCTGGAAGACGAACTCGATCCCCCGGGCGCTCTGGCGACGCCCGCCGTCCCCGAAGCGCCGTTGGCCAACGGGCGGCTTGGCTCCATTGCCCTCGACCAGCCCCTGCGCGAAGCCCGCGACGAGTTCGAGCGCATCTATTTCGAATACCATCTGGTTCGCGAAAACCACAGCATGACGCGGGTTTCCGAGCGCACCGGCCTCGAACGCACGCACCTGTATCGCAAGCTCAAGCAGTTGGGTATCGAATCCGCGCGCAAGCGGGGCACATGAAGATCCTCATCATGGGGGCCGGCCGCGTGGGTACCAGCGTGGCCGAAAATCTGGTGTCGGAGCACAACGACATCACCGTCATCGATACGAATATCGATCATCTGCGTTATCTGCAGGACCGATTCGACCTGCGTGTCGTCCATGGCGACGGTACCCAGGTATCTGTTCTTGAATCCTCCGGCGCCGCCGACGCCGACCTGTTCATCGCGTGCTCGGCTTCCGACGCCGCGAATATGGTGGGCTGCAAGATTGCCCGGCAGCTCTTCAATGTGCCGCGGCGCATCGCGCGTATACGCATGCCGGATTTCGCCGAACATCCCGAACTGATGGGCGAAGAAGGCTTCTGCATCGATGCGCTCATCAGCCCCGAGCGCAGCGTCACCACTTATCTGCACAGCCTGATCGAGTTTCCCGAGGCGCTGCAGGTCGTGGAATTCGCCGATGGCCGCATCAGCGTGGTCACCGTGCGCGTCGGGCATGGCAGCCCCATGGCGCACCACCCGGTGGCGCAGCTGCGCGACGTATGGCCCGACGTGGCCGCGCGCGTGGTGGACGTGGTGCGCGATGGCCGTGCGTTGCAGGCCGATCGCGGCACCGTCATCGCCCCGGGCGATGAGGTCGTGCTGGTGGTGGATTCCCGGCATGCGCGTCGCGCCGTGCGCCAGCTGCGCGAGGCCGAGAAATCGGTGCATCGGGTCATGATCGCAGGCGGGGGCAACGTCGGGTTGCGCCTGGCGCGAAAACTGGCCGACGAGAACTACAGCGTGCGCATCATCGAGCGCGATGTGAAGCGATGCGAGTACCTGGCGGCGGCGCTGCCCAGCAACGTGCTCGTGCTGCATGGCAGCGGTACCGACGAAGAATTGCTCGAACGCGAGAACATCGGCGACATGGACACGTGGCTAGCCCTGACCAGCGACGACGAAGACAACATCATGTCGTCCCTGCTTGCCAAGCGGCTGGGCGCGCGCCGCGTCATCGCCCTGATCAACCGGCAGGCCTATGGCGAACTGATGCAGGGCAGCCATATCGACATTGCCGTCTCACCCTCGCATGCCACCATGAGCGAACTGCTGCGCCATGTGCGTCGCGGCGACATCGCGGTCGTGCATCGTTTGCGGCAAGGCGTGGCGGAAGCCATCGAGGCCGTCGCGCACGGCGACCGCCACACGTCCAAGGTGGTCGGGCGCGCGGTCGGGGACATCCGACTGCCGCGCGGAGCCAGCATAGGCGCGCTGGCACGCGGCGATGAAATCCTGATGCCGGACGCCGACACCATCATCCAGACCGACGACCACGTCATCGTGTTCGTGCCGTCTCGGCAAATGATGCCGCGCGTTGAGAAGATGTTCCAGGTATCGGCGTCGTTCTTCTGAGTCGCCAAAACAACCTCGCCATGTCCGGGCCCGCTACTTCCATCCTGCCATCCGCATGAACCGTCTGCTGGCTACCTTCTACGTGGCGGGGCTGACCATGGTCGTGTTCTCGCTCACCCTGCTGCTGCCCCTGGGCATCGCTTACCTGGGCGACGACGGGGGGTTCACGGCATTCCTCGACGGTTTCCTGCTGGCCTTCGGCGCCGGAGGGGCCACGTGGCTGGCCACACGGCGGGGTCGCAGCGAGCTGCACGCGCGCGATGGTTTCCTGCTGGTGTCGGTGGTCTGGGTCAGCCTGCCGCTGCTGGCGTCCATTCCTTTCCTCATCTACTTCAATCGCGCCGGAATTCCACTGTCGTTCACCGACGCTTATTTCGAAGCCATGTCGGGGCTCACCACGACCGGCGCCACCGTATTGCTGAATCTCGACCAGCTGCCTGCGTCGATCAACCTGTGGCGCGCCACCCTGGTCTGGATCGGCGGGCTGGGCATCCTGGTCCTGGCGGTGGCCATCCTGCCCCTGCTGGGGGTCGGCGGCCACCAGGTGGTGCGGGCCGAGACTCCGGGCCCCATGAAAGATGAACGGCTGACGCCCCGCATCGCCAGCACGGCCAAGGCGCTCTACGCGGTGTATTTCGGGCTGTCGCTGCTGTGCCTGGTCGCGTATCGCGCGGTGGGGATGAGCTGGTTCGATGCCTGGTGCCATACCGCCACCACGATGGGCCTGGGAGGCTTTTCCACCCGGGATGAAGGCTTCGCATACTTCGATTCCGTGTCGGTGGAAATGGTGGCCATGGTCTTCATGACCCTGGCCGGCATCAACTTCGCCACGCATTTCAGCGCGCTGCGCCAGGGGCGCCTGCGCGCCTACCTGGTGTGCCCGCAAACGATTCCCTATCTGGCCATCATGCTGGGAGCAGGCCTGGTGATATCGGGCTACCTGTACTTTCGCGGGGTCTATGCCGACCCGCTGCAGGCGCTGCGCTTTGGCATGTTCAACACCATTTCGGTGGCTACCACGACCGGCTTCGCCAACGTCGATTACGCCGCCTGGCCGCTGGTGGCGCCGCTTACCATGCTGTTGCTGTCGGGCTTCGTGACGTCGGCCGGATCCACAGGCGGCGGCATCAAGATGGTGCGTGCGGTGCTCTTGGTAAAGCAGGCGCGCAATGAACTCGTCACCATGCTGCATCCGAATGCGGTCAGCCCCATCCGCATGGGGGGGCGCCTGGTCGACCAGCGCGTCATGGCGTCGGTCCTGGCGTTCATGCTCGTGTATGGCCTGTCCATCGGCGTGCTGACGAGCCTGTTGCTGGTCTCGGGGCTCGATCCCATCACCGCGTTCTCCGCCGTTTTCGCCAGCATCAACAACACGGGGCCGGGCCTGGGCCCGGTCGGGCCCATGGGCACATACGCCGTCCTGTCCGACTTCCAGACCTGGGTATGCACATTCGCCATGCTGATAGGGCGGCTGGAACTGTTGACGGTCGTGGTGCTGTTCACGCCGATGTTCTGGCGCAAATGAAGGCAGCGGCGCTGGCCTGCCTTCAGCCCACTTGATACCGCCGCAGGGCCGTCAGGTCCGGTTCAACGCCCAGTCCCGGCGCGTCGGGCAGGCCGAGCCAGCCGTCTTCCAGCGTGCCGAGCGGACACACCATTTCGCGCAATGGATTCGGGTTGGCGTCGACTTCCACCAGCCCGCCGGGGCCCAGCGCGGCGCGCAGGTGCAGGGATGCGGCCAGGCCGATGCCGCCGCCCAGCCAGTGCGGGCAGCACACCAGGCCGGCCTGTTCGGCTTTCCGGCCCACGGCCAGGCAGCCGGTGATGCCCCCCCATTTGGCCACGTCGGGCTGCAGGAACCGCAGATGCCCGTTGCCGATGGCGGCGGTGAATTCGTCGTGGCCTCGCAGATTCTCGCCCGCGGCCAGCGCAACCGGCGACGTTTCCGCCAGGCTGCGCCACGCGTCCAGCGATTCGTCGGCGGCAATGGGCTCTTCGATCCAGAAAGGCTCGTATCGGGCCAGCGCCTCGATGCGCTGCGCGGCGGTGGCCGGTTCCCAGGCCTGATTGGCATCGACCATGATCTGGGCATCGGGTCCCAGGGCGGCCCGCATGGCCTCGAAGTCGGCCAGGTCCTTCTCGGCATCGAAGCCGACCTTGAACTTGAAGGCGGTATAGCCCTGCGCCTGCTTGGCCAGGGCCGTGTCGGCTACGTGAGCGGGCCCCAGCCCGCTGGCATACAGGCGCACGCGGCCCGTGGCCTGGTCGGATGCGGCAAGCAGGCGCCACAGCGGCAGGCCGGCCCGGCGCGCCTGCATATCCCATAAGGCCTGGTCGATGGCGGCCACGGCCTGCGCCATCGGGCCGGGCTCGCCGGCCTGCAGGGCCATGCGTCGCAAGCGGCGCGTCAGGTCGGCCCACGTCATCGCGGGCTGGTCGCTGGCCGTGCCTTCCACCAGCGGCGCGATGATTTCGCGCACGATGCGGCCACGGTGCTCGGCACCCACCGTAGGGAAATTGCAGAACACTTCGCCCCAGCCCCACGCCCCGTCGCTGGCGCTGACGCGCACGAAGACGGCGGGCCGGTTGGTCATGCTGCCGACGGCGGCGGCTACCGGTTGCTCGATGGGCGCGCGGTATACCCAGCATTCGACTTTCGTTACGGTCATGGCAGCCCGTTATTCGACCGAAATGCCGATGTCGTTTGCGACCTTGCGCCACTTCTCCAGTTCCGCGCCGATGTACTGGCGAAAGGCCTGGGGCGTGCCGGCGTCCGGCGTGAGGCCGGCTTCGGCCAGCCTGGCGGCGATGGCCGGGTCGGCCTGGATCTTGTTGATGGCCCGGTTCACCTGTTCAACGATCGGCGCGGGCAGGCCCGCGGGGCCCGCCAGGCCCTGCCACGCAACGGCCTCGAAGCCGGGCAGGTTGGCGGCTTCGGCGATGGTGGGCAGCTCGGGATATTCGGGGCGGCGTGCCAGGCCGCAGACGCCCAGCGCCACCAGTTTGCCTGCCTTGACCTGCTGCATCATCGACCCCTGGTCGGCGAAGATGAGGTCGACGTGGCCGGCCACCAGGTCGCCGACCAGCGCGCCCGTGCCCTTGTAGGGCACATGCAGCAATTTGGTGCCGGTGCGGGTCTGGAACAGCTCGGCCGCCATCTGCTGCATGCTGCCCGTGCCCGACGACCCATACGTCAGCTTGCCCGGGTTCGCCCTGGCGTAGGCGATCAGTTCCTGCGCGGTGCGGGCGGGCACCTTGGGATTGATGACCAGCACGTAGTTCACGTTGACCGTCTTGGTGATCGGCGTGAGGTCGGCGAGCGGGTCGATCGGATTGTTCTTGTACACGACCGGATTGATGCCCAGGATCGCGATATTGCCCACGAGCAGCGTGTGCCCGTCGGCCGGCGCGCGCTTGACCATCTCGGCGCCGATATTGCCGCTGGCGCCCGGCCGGTTCTCGACGATGACGGTCTGGCCCAATGCCTGGCTCAGCTCCGGCCCGACGATGCGGGAATAAATGTCCACGGCCCCGCCAGGCGAGAACGGCACGACAAGCCTGATGGGTTGGCTGGGGTAGGCGGGCTGCGCAGACGCGCGGCCTGCGGCGAGCGCGGCGGTGGCCAGCAGCGTGCCTTGCACGAACTGCCGCCGGGTGGGGGCGTAGGGTTTGCTCATGTTGTCTCCTGGTGCGGGTGCGCCGCTGTGATGTCTCGTCTGGCCGGGCTTCCATCAGGCACGGATTATCGGCAGGGCAGCATTCAGCTTCAATTATGTAATTTTCATTAGCTCATACAATATTCATATGAGCAGCCTGAGCTCGAAGCCGCCCCCCGCAACTGCCCCGTCGCCATCGGCCGCCTATCGGCTCGACCGGCTGAGGCTGCGTCACCTGCGCCTGCTCGACATCATCAATCGCGAAGGTTCGCTGGGCGCCGCGGCTCGCGAGTTGGGTCTGAGCCAGCCGGCGGTGACGCTGCTGCTGCGTGAACTCGAAGACGTTTTCGAGGCGCGCCTGGTCGAGCGCGACGCCCGTGGCGCGCGCCTGACCCAGACGGGGCGCCAGGCGCGCGAACGGCTGGTCATCGCGCTTGCGGCGGTGCAAGCCGCCATAGGTACCGCGCGGCATCCGGCCCAGGTGCCGACCTTGCGCGTGGGCTGCGTCCCACTGGTGGGTTTCAGCGCCATGCCTGCCGCGCTCGTGAAAATGCAGGAATCCCACGCGCTGCCATACATGCAGATCGAAGAAGCCGAGGCGCTGACGCTGCTCAAGGCGCTGGCCGGCGGTGAACTGGACTGCGTCGTCAGTTGGCTGGACGAGACCATCGCCGCCACCGTCAATCTGGAACTCTTCCGGATAACGCCTCTCTGGCCCGGCCGAATGCAGGTGTTCGCATCGGCGCGCCACGCCCTGGCCGTACGCCGGCAGGTGCGCATCGCCGACCTGGCTGACGCCGCGTGGGTGGTGCCGCAGCCCGGGTCGCGCACTTATGCGGCCTACCAGCGTCTGTTCCTCAACCACGGGCTGGTCGCGCCGCGCCCCCGCCTGGTGTGTACTTCCATCCATACCGGGGTGCACATCGTCGCGGCCGGCGACATGCTCGGCATCGGCCCCGACCGCCTGGTGGCGCAGTATCGCGACAGCCTCGACCTGCGCGTCCTGCGCGGGCGCGACCTGGCCGCCGGCCGCGCCCAGCTTTCGTTTTTCACCTTGAAGGCCGCGGCCGGATTCGAACCGGCGTTGCGGCTGCTCCGGGCCTTGCGCGGTCCCCAGTCCGACTAGCCCGTGCCGGCGCCAGTGCGCCGGTTGGAGGCGGCCCCCGGCCAGGCATGCGGTTTGCTAACGGTCACGCGCCGTTAAACCCGGGGCCGCAAAATGCCCGGGATTTCCCGGATTAGGGTTATCCCATCCCCGGTCGAGACACCAGCTTTTTCGCCCCTGAGCGCGGGGTTGTCCGCTGCAGGCCGCGCCAATATTGGACTGTAAGTGCTTACTCACAAGGTCGTCACAGATGAAAACGTACCGCAGCGTTAAGTTGCGCACAATTGTCACGATTTCGACGCTTCCCGACATAAAGTTGCGGCTATCATGCGCTCATAAGACGCCGTCTAGTGCCCCCCGGGAAGCTGCCGGGCTTCAAGGCCGAACGGCGCGCTCCCACCAACTATCTTAAGGAGTCGGAGATGGAACAGATTCCGTTCATTTCGTCCGCCCCCAACACGCTTGGCATCGAACTCGAGCTGCAACTGATCAACCAGCGCAGCTTCGACCTGGCCCCCGCGGCCGACGAACTGCTCGCCCAGATGGCCAACCATCCGATCGCCGACCGGGTCAAACCCGAGATCACCCGGTCCATGATCGAACTGAATTCTTCGGTGCACGAACACCCCATCGGCCTGCTGGCCGAAATGCGCGAAATGCGCGATGCCCTGTGCCTGGCTGCCGACGCGGTCGGCGTCTCGGTGGCGGGCGGCGGGGCCCACCCCTTCATGCGCTGGCAGGACTGCTCGATTTCAGATACGCCGCGTTTCCAGTACCTGGCCGAAATGTACGGCTACCTGGCGCGGCAGTTCACCGTGTTCGGCCAGCATATCCACCTGGGTGTGGCGTCCGGTGATGCCGCGATCCGACTGGTGCGCGGCCTGTCGCCGTACGTGCCGCACTTCATCGCTCTGTCGGCCTCGTCGCCCTATTACGAAGGGGTGGACACGCTGTTTTCGTGCTGCCGCCTGAACGCGGTCAGCAGCTTCCCCCTGGCTGGCCATTTGCCCGCCGACATCACCGACTGGTATCGCTTCGAAGCCCATATTGCGCAGTTGCGCGCCACTGGTCTGGCCGAAAGCATCAAAGACCTGTACTGGGATATCCGTCCCAAGCCCGAATTCGGGACCGTGGAAATCCGTGTCTGCGATACCCCGCTCTCCGTGGAGCGGGCCTGCCAGCTGGCGGCGTTCGCCCAGGCGCTGGCGGTGCTGGTCACCCGCGAGCCCGAGCCGCCTGCGGCCGCCTGGCTGGCCTATCGCAGCAACCATTTCCAGGCGTGCCGCTTCGGTCTGCAAGGCAGTTATGTCACGCCCGCCGGCGAGCGGCTGCGCCTGATCGACCACATGCGCAGCCTGTTCCAGCGGCTGATGCCGATTGCCGAAGAATTGGGAACCAGCGACGTGCTGAGCGCGCTGCGCGATGAATCCATACGCAATGGCAACGACGCCCGCTGGCTGCGCGGCCAGTTCCATCGCGTACGCGACCTGCCGCTGGTGGTGGAAACCATGACGCGCGCCTGGCGCGGCGAGCGCGAGCCGACGGCTGCCACCGAAATCCCGCGCCGGCGCATCCGGGCCAATTCCGAGCCCGTGCATGAAGTACAGGCGCTGGCGGCTCCCGAGGCCGGCCGGAACCCTGGCTGGCACCCCGAACGCCTGCACTGAGGGCAGGGGGTCTAGAGGTCGGTGCGGCGTCCCTTGATGGCGCTGACCGACAGCCGGGTTTCGCCTGGCGCGCTGCGGCGTGCCGCGGCACGCCAGGCATGGCCGTAGGCGACCTCGATCGTCAGCGGAATCACCCCCTGCGCATTGCGCTGCGCCTCGAGCGCCGCGCACAGGCGATCGCGCCAGCTGCGTCCGACCAGCCCGCCGCGCCGGTGGCGGGCCGGGTTGCCCCCGAGGGCGCGCACGTCCTGCAGCAGGCGCTGCGCCGAGCGATAGGTCAGTGTCAGGGTTTCCTGGTCCATGACCGGGTCGGCAAAACCGTTTTCCACCAGCAGATCGCCAAAGTCGTGCATATCCACGAACGAGGGGGTCGCGGTGCGCAGCCCCGCGTCGGACAGCGCCTGGCGCAGTTCGCGCAGGGTGCCCGGCCCCAGGCACGAAAACATGGCGAGGCCGCCCACCTTGAGCACGCGGCGCCATTCGGCCAGCACCGTATGCGGCGTCGGGTGCCAATGCAGCGCCAGGTTCGACCACACCATGTCGAGCGACTCAGCGTCCAGATGGGTGTGAGCCAGGTCCGCGCACACAAAGCGGGGGCCCTGGGCCGACTTGCCCCTGAGCCTGCCCAGCAGCCGCGCCACGCCGGCGATCTCATGGCGCTGGCGTGCGTGGGCAAGCACTGCGTCGCTGGCGTCCAGGCCCAGGTAGCTCGCGTCGGGGTAGCGTTCGCGCAGCAGCGGCAGGTTGTCGCCGGCCCCGCAGCCGGCGTCCAGCAGCGCGGCGGGTTGCAACCGTATGTACTGCAACCGGCCGAGCATGCGGCGCGCAACTTCGCCGTACAGGAACTGTGCTTCGGACAGGTCGCCACGGCGCGAGAACTGCTGCACGACGTGGGCGGGCACCAGGGGCAGGGCAGGCGGGGATGCGGAGGCAGGCTGTGACATGAGGAGCGCGCAGCCGGGGGGCGGCACTGGAGAAACGTGATGTGATATCGGCCGATCGTCTCTGCGCCGACCGTCATGCCTTCCATTATTGCTCATCCGGGCCTGTTGCTGCCGATGACGCTGGTGCGCCGCCTGGTATCGCGCCTGCCCTCCGATTGCCCGCTGTGCGAAGCGCGCGCTGCGGGCGGGCTGCTGTGTGCGGGCTGCAGCGTCGATATTTCGCTCACCATGCGCGAGGCGCCGGCGCGCTGTCCGCGCTGCGCCCTGCGCCTGAGCGCCTCGGCGTCATCGTGCCCGGCCTGCGTCGCAGCCGCTCCGGCCTATGCGGGCGTCGTGGCGGCTTTCGATTACGAGCCGCCGTTCGATACCTTGATCAGCCGCTACAAGGCAGAACGGCGCTTTGGGCTGGCGGCGGCATTGGCGCGCCTGCTTGCCGAGCAGGTCGCAGTCCAGGCGCCCGGCCTGCCCGAGAGCCTGGTGCTGGTTCCCATCCCGTCGAGCCGGGCCTCATTGCGGCGTCGCGGCTTCAATCCGGCTGCCGAACTGGCCGCCGCGCTTGCCCTGCTTCTGCATAGGCCCCTGCGCCGCGGGCTGTTGCGGCGCGTGCGCGAAGGCCCGCGGCAAGCCGCCGGGAGCCTCCAGGCGCGCCGGCAGGGGGCGGCGGGGCTCTTCGACTGCACGCGTCCGGTGGCTGGCCACGCCATAGGCCTGGTCGACGATGTGATGACCACCGGCAGCACCGTGGATGCCGCCAGCCGCGCGTTGCTGCAGGCCGGCGCCACCGAAGTGCTCGTGCTCGTGGCCGCCCGCACGCCGCTGCGCCGTGTGGGCGGCGTTCGCTGAACGCCGTTCAGCGCATCACAAACGGATTTCCGACGGGTGATCCCGCGTTGATGACCACGCTCTTGACCTGTTGGTATTCGCGCATGGCGTCGATGCCGCTTTCGCGGCCCAGGCCCGAATCTTTATAGCCGCCGAATGGCATCAGGTAGCTCACCAGGCGATACGTGTTCACCCACACCGTGCCCGACTGGATGCGCTCGGCCATGCGTAGGGCACGGCCGATGTCGCGCGTCCAGACGCCGGCGCCCAGGCCGAAACGCACATCGTTGCCCAGGCGTACGGCTTCTTCTTCGTCTTTGAAGCGAATGATGGAAAGCACGGGGCCGAAGACTTCTTCCTGGGCAATGCGCATCTGGTTGTCGACGTCGCCGAATATCGTGGGCATGATGAAACGGCCGTCTTTCCAGGGGCCTTCGCGCACCGCTTCGCCGCCCAGCAGCAGGCGTGCGCCTTCGTTGCGGGCGATGTCGATGTACTCGAGCACCTTGCGATATTGCGGCGGCGTGGTGATCGGGCCGACCTGGGTATCGGATTGCATCGGATCGCCCATGCGGGCGGTGCGCGCCAGCGCCAGCAGCTTTTCGACAAAGGCATCATAGATGGTGTCTTGAAGCAGCAGCCGCGAACCCGCAATGCAGGTCTGACCCGTGGCGGCGAAAATGCCGGACACCGCGCCGTTCACGGCATCGTCCAGGTTGGCGTCGTCGAAAACGATGTTGGGCGACTTGCCGCCCAGTTCGAGGCTGACGTGCTTGAAGTGGCGAGCCGCCTGCTCATTGATGAGGCGCCCGGTGGCATCAGAGCCCGTGAATGTAATCTTGCTGACCTGCGGATGCGTGACCAGCGGCGTGCCCACTTCGGCGCCGAATCCGGTAACCGCATTGACCACACCGGGCGGAAAGCCGGCTTCCTCGAACAGTTTGACGAATTCCAGCGTGGACGCCGACGTGAATTCAGAAGGCTTGAGCACCACCGTGCAGCCGGCGGCCAGCGCCGGGGCGATTTTCCAGGCCGTCAGCAGCAGGGGCGAGTTCCACGGCGTAATGGCAGCAACCACACCCAGCGGCTCGCGACGGGTATAGCCAAAGTGCCCGGGCTTGTCGATGGGCGGCACCGTGCCTTCGATCTTGTCGGCCAGGCCGCCGTAGTAATAGAACCATTGCGGTACGTACTTGAGCTGGCCGGCCATTTCGGCATACAGCTTGCCGTTGTCGCGCACTTCGATACGCGCCAGCGCCTCGGCCTCGCGGGCGATGAGGTCGCCCAGGCGGTGCAGCAACTGCCCGCGCTGGCTCGGCGTGTAGCTGGCCCACGGGCCTGTACGGCCAGCGCGATGGGCGGCCTGTACCGCGCGGTCGACATCGTCGGCGTTGCCCTTGGGTATGCTGGCCCAGGCCTTGCCGTCGCAGGGGTTGTCGGATTCGAACCATTCGCCGGAGGCGGGGTCGACGTACTGGCCATCGATATAGAGCTGGTAGCGTTTCATGTTTGTCTCCGTGATGTTTTTGATGGCCGGCCCGGCGGCCGCGCTGTATGGAACCGTTCATTGTGGCGCAAGCGCGCCCCCGTGAGTACGTCGTGTCCGGCGAATGCGCTTCATTTTTGTGAAAGTGCCGCTTAGCGCCGGCGCAAGCCCGGCCGCCACCCTGGCACAATAGCGGTCAACTTACCGCGGCCCGGCCGCGCGCAGGATGCACCCCATGTTTCACGTCGTACTGGTCTGTCCCGAAATTCCGCCCAACACGGGCAATGCCATCCGTCTGTGTGCCAATACCGGCGCCCAGCTGCACCTGGTGCGTCCGCTGGGGTTCGAGCTCGACGACGCGCGCCTGCGGCGCGCCGGGCTCGACTATCACGAATGGCAGCCCGTACAGGTGCATGACACCCTGCCGCTGGCCCTGGCTGCCACCGGCGCTGCGCCCGATCGCGTCTTTGCCCTGACCACCCGGGCCCGACGCAGCGTGGCCGACACTGCGTTCAGCCCCGGCGATGTGTTCGTGTTCGGCCGCGAAACCGCCGGGTTGTCGGACCAGCACATGGCCCTGTTCACGCCCGAACAATGTCTGCGCCTACCGATGCGGGCGGGTCAACGCAGCCTCAACCTTTCGAACGCGGTGGCCGTGACCGTGTTCGAGGCATGGCGCCAGCAAGGATACGAGGGCGCTGCCTAGCGGCCGGTGTATTCGGCGGGTTCCTGCGGATAAAGCGGGCGGGCGCGCTTGCGATAGGGAAAGAGGGAGTAGTCCGAGGTGGTGGGGCCTGGGCTGTCGCATTCGACCAGCCCCGCCGAAATGGGTACGAACACCGGCCGGCAGTACATGCGCGACTTCAGCACCAGGTATCGGGCATCGCGCGGATCGATTCCCACGCTTTCGAACACGCCAAGATCCCAGGGTTCGTGCGGACGCTCGCACAGCACCAGGCGCAGCGCGCCTGTATCGAGCACCGCCGTGCGCCCCATATGGCACAGCATGCCGGTGTAGGTGGGGCCGCTGATCCGATACTGGCCGTTGGTCAGCGTGCGTACGACACCCTGCAGCGCCAGTGGTTGCGCCCGGATGCCCAGATGCGCCAGCGAGCGTTTGTTGCCCACCTGCACCGTAACGCGCGCCCCTTCGCCGGCTTCGGTCAATTGCGCCACCGCCTCGGGGTCGCACAGCGGGCCGGCCACGATGCCTTCCAGCCCTTGCGCCAGCGCGGCCTCAAGTACCGCAGTCGTATCGCAGGTGCCTCCGGAATTGCAGTTGTCGCCATGGTCGAGCAGCAGTACGGGGCGGGTTTGCCCGGTCGCCAGCCTGCGCGCCCGGCCCAGCGAGGCATCGAGCGGTTCGCTGCGATAAACGAATCCGTCGCGCTCGCGCCAGATCTGGTCGGCCACGCGGGACGCGGCGTCTTCGGCCGCGGCGAGGTCGCCGTCGGCCACGGCGATGACGCTGATGCAGGGGCGCTCGATATCGGCCAGGCTGAACCCCGCCAGTACCGACACGGCCAGCAGTCCGCGTGTTTCGAGTTCGCGCGCCGCTTCGACGGCCGCCTGCATGGCGCCCTGGTCGGTGGCCGAACGCAGTGTGTGCGTCATCAATGGCAACTGGCGCCACGCCATGGCCGGCCGGCTCGTGCCGTCCAGCATGCCGAAAAGCAGGCGGCCCGCATGTTCGCCGGTTTCGTACATGTCGACGTGGGGGTAGGTCTTGAAGCCCACGATGACGTCGGCGTTATCGATCATGGCCTGCGTGACGTTGCCGTGCAGATCGAGCGCTACGCCGATGGGCACGCCGGGAGCGGCGGCGCGCAGGCGCCGCAACAGATCGCCTTCGCCGTCATCGCAATGCTCGGCCACCATGGCGCCATGCAGGTCCAGCAGGATGGCGTCGCATCCGGGCGCTGCAGCGATGATGCGCGCGCACATGGCGTCGTATGCGTCGGCCGACACCGGGCCGCTGGGGTAGGCCCACGCCGATACCGGCGTCGCCAGTTCGGCGCCGCGCGCTTCGGCCAGGTCGATGAACGCGCCCATCGCCGTGCGCTGGCCCTGATTGGCCCGGTAGGCATCGCCATCGTAGTCCGGCCCGTTCTCACCGAACGCGGACAGTGGCGTGGGTACCGGCGAAAACGTGTTGGTTTCGTGATTCAGGCGGGCGATCAGGACCTTCATGGGCGGCTCCACGGCAGGCGTGCCCGCGGCCATGATGGCCGCCGGGCGGCACAGGCACAACGATATTACCGGAGATATGCCGCCGACGGTTCAGCGCCTGTAGCTCCACGCCACGCGCCGGATCTCGGTGGCCAGCGATTCCGCGGCAGCCGTAAGCGGCCGGTGGGACACCGAGGCCAGATACTGGATGATGGGTGGAAATGCCAGCGGGATCGGGATCACGTCGATGAGCCCGGCGTCGTGGAACACCTTGACGGTTTGCGGGGTCGCCACCGAGAGGTAGTCGGAGCTGATGAGCAGTGACACCATGCCCAGGATCGACCCGCGTCTGATCCGGCAGGGAAACGGCGTCACGCCCACCTCTTCGAATGCGGTTGCCAGAATGCGTTCTGCCTCGCTTCCGGCGCCGAGCCAGCCGAACTCTGCCAGGTCGCGCAGATCGGTGGCGTTGGCCATCGGGTGGCCCTTGCGGCAAATGACGATGAGGTCCACGCTGAACAATCGTTCGAGCGACAGGTCGTCCGGCAGGTCATCGGGCTCTGCCGTGCCGACGGCAAAATCGCATTGCCCTTCGCGCAGCATCGACAGTGCTTCCATAAAGGGCGCGCCGATGATCTGGACCTGGGCGGACGGATAGCGGGGCAGGTAGCGTTGCAACGCCGCAGGAAGCAGCATGGCCTCGGCCACATTGGAAATGGCCAGTTCCACCCGCGGCGTGTGCGCCTGGGTCAGTGCGGCGAGCTCTTCTTCGGCCCTGCGCAACTCAGAGACGACCACCCGGGCCCGGCGCAGCAGCAGCCTGCCGGCATCGGTTAGCTGTATGCCTCGCGCACCGCGGATGAGCAGGGTCGATTTGCAGTCTCGTTCAAGCGCCACCAGGTTGCGGCTGATGGCCGCCGGTGTGACGCCTCTGGCGGCTGCACCCGCGCGGACACTGCCCGCCTGCACCACAGCAAGAAAATCCCGAAGATGTGTATCTCGCAATTTTTGCCTCGACTCTCTAGCCGGCCGGATCGCCCTGCGCACCCCTCAGCGCATCCAGCCCCCCCTTTATCATGAAATCCTTGTCGCTTCCCAGCGCCAGCAGCGTAAAACCGCATTCGGACGCCGTGCGTGCGAAGGAATCAGTCAGACAATACACGCCGGCGATTTTGCCTGCTTTCCGGCATGCTGCCACAACGCGCTGCATCGCTTCCTGCACTGCGGACAGGTCATCCACCCTCTGGCCACCGGAAAGACTGATGCCCAGGTCTGTGGGCCCAAGAAAGACGCCGTCCAGGCCTTCGACCGCGAGGATTTCATCGATGCGATCCAGCGCATCCTGGGTTTCTATCATGGCGATGGCCAGGCTGTAGCGGTTGGCTGCCTCGAGATACTGCTGCCGTGTCAACCCGCTCAGCGCCACGGACTGAAAAGGCCCCCAGCTTCGTTCCCCCGTCGGGGGGTACTTGCAGTATCCGACGAACTGCCGCGCCTGCTGCGCGTCGGCGATCATGGGCGCAATGATGCATGACGCGCCAGCGTCCAGCAGCCGCGACGACCATGCAAGACAGTCGACGGGCACGCGCACGATCACCGGCTTGCCCGCTGCGGCAACCTCGGGTATGGCGCGCATGACATCGGCCATATCCAGACGCGAATGTTGCAGGTCGTAGGCCACCGCGGCAAACGGCAGCCTGGCCAGGAGGGGTCCCAACTCGGGGGCCTGGGTGACCCATGCAGTGATTGCCTGTCCGGCGTTGGCCAGACGCTCGGCAAGGTGCATGAATGGAGTGCTTACGGGTGCCTGGTCTTGCATCGCTCTGCCCCTGGTCGGAACCTTGATGGAAAGGCAGGCCGGCGAGCCGGCCCGAAGTACATGGCGAGACGGCCGACCCGACGCGCGGGGCAGCCCATCGAATGCGCACAGCCTTCAAATGGGTTCGAAGTCGGCGAGCTCGGCGCCTTTCTTCCAGAACTTCAGCGCCTTCTCGTAGTTCGCGAGCAGGTCTTGCGGCGTGCCGCTTTCTGCCTTGACGCCCAGCGATTTCAAGCGCGCCTGGAACTGCGGCGTCACTGAAATCTGCCGGACTTCGGCGTTGAGTCTGTCAACGATCTCCTGTGGCGTGCCCTTGGGGGCCCAGAGTCCGATATCCCACATCATGGTGTAGTCGGCGCCCATCTCAGAAAGCGTCGGGACGTCGCCCATGAGCTCGGACCGGACCTTCCCGCTGGTGGCCAGCGCGCGCACGGTGCCGTCCTTCAGATAGGGGATGAGCGGAGAGGGCGATACAAAAGTCAGGTCGATCTGATTCGCCAGCATATCGACCAGCACGGCCGGATCGGTTCGGTAGGGGATGATGCGGTACTTCAAAGGCTTGCTGCCGCTGTTGACCAGCACATTGTTCAGCATTGCCAAGCCGAGTACGACGCCCGGCGTGGCGCTTCCGACTTTCAGGTCGTTCGTTTGCGACCACTCGACCAGCTCGGCGAATGTCTTGACCGGCAGGGCACTTCTCACCGCGATGAACCAGTCCGTCGAGTAGACCTGTACCACCGGGGTCATTTCTTCGTTGAGCAGTGCCGAATTATGTTTGGTGAAGACGGGCGCATGGCCACCCATGCCGGCGAACAGAAAGGTGTAGCCATCTGGCCGCGCACGCACGCCATACTGAACTGATATCGTCGTGTTGGCCCCCGGCTTGTTTTGCACGACGAACGATTGGCCCAGCCGCTTCTCGAGTTCACTGGCCAACTGGCGCAGTACCGAGTCGCTCTGGCCCCCCGGGCCGGAAGAGGTCACAAAGCTCACGGTTCGGTTAGGCCAAGGCTGTGCGAAGGTGTTGCTTGCCGCGACCAGCAGCATCATGGCCACACTGGCGATACTGATTTTCATCTTATTGCTCCGATTGTTTTATCAGCTTATGGATGTTTTGGATGGCAGGATAAGCGAGCAGCTACTCGATGGTGATGTTTTCTTCTTTGATGATCTTGGTCCAGCGCGCCACCTCGCCATCCAGAAATGCCCGGAATTCCGCTGGCGTTCCGCCGCCCGGAATCGCGCCCGCCAGCGCGAGCTTTTCCGCAACATCAGGCGAACGGATGGCCCAGGTAATATCCTCTGCCAGTTGATTGATTACCTGCGGCGGCGTGCCTGCTCGCGTGAAAATCCCGAACCATGCGGCCGCGTCGAAGCCCGGGAAGCCTTGCTCCGCAATGGTGGGCACATCAGGCAGCCAGGGCAGTCTTTTGGACGAGGTCACGCCCAACGGAATGGCGTTGCCCGCCTTGATGTGCTGCAGCGCGCCGTTGTCGAACAGCGCATCCACTCGCCCGGCGATCAGGTCCTGCAGCGCGGGCGCGCTGCCGCGGTACGGAACATGCTGGTACTTGATGCCCGAGCGGCTGAAGAACAGCACCCCTCCCAGGTGCGTAAATGAAAGCGTGCCCCCGGACCCGAACAGCACGGGTTTCTGTCCGTCGGCCTTGAACTTGTCGACGAATTCGGCCACGGTCTTGACGCCCAGGCTGGGCGGAACGATGAACACATTGGGTGCCGATGTCAGCAGCGTCACCGGCGCCAGATCCTTTTCGGTGTCGTAGGGCAGCTTCAGAAACAGCGGGTTCAGCGCCACGGGCATGGCCGTGAGCAGCAGGGTGTAGCCGTCGGGCGCGGCAGACGTCACCTGCTGCGTCGCAATGACGGTATTGCCGCCGGGTTTGTTGTCGACGATGACCGTCTGGCCCCATCGCTCTCCCAGTTTCTGTGCAAGCAGCCGGGCCTGCGTATCGGTGACGCCGCCGGGCGGGTAGGGCACTACCAGCCGTACCGGCCTGTCCGGGTAGCTCGCGGCCTGTGATGGCGTCGCGGCCACCGCCCATATTCCCAGCACCATGGCGGCGAGCAGCCGCGCCCCGGTGGGAAAAAATGCTCTCTTTGTCATGTTGTCTCCTCCGTGTTGTAAAGCATTTAGTTGTCGTCGCCGGCCATGACGCCTGTGGCGGTCGTCCGCGCGGCGCTTCACAAGTGCAGCGCGTTTCCGAAAGCTTGCAGTACCGCCTCATGCATTGCCTCGGACTGGGTAGGATGCGCAAAAACGGTTTGCATCAGCTCTGCCTCCGTGGTTTCCAGTCCCATGGCTACCCCGTACGTGTGGATCATCTCGGTGACATCGTTGCCTACCATATGCGCACCCAGCAGCTCGCCGCTGGCCACGTCGAAAATGACCTTGACGAACCCCTTGGTCTCACCGAGCGCGATTGCCTTGCCGTTGGCGCTGAATGGAAAACGGCCTACCCGTATGGGTTGTCCGCGGTCGGCCGCCTGCCGCTCGGTCAGTCCAACCCGAGCCACTTGGGGATGGCTGAAAATGCAGGCAGGGATACGGCTTGGATCGATGCCGCATACCGGCATGCCCGCAATTTTTTCAATGCAGGCGATCGCCTCGTGGCTAGCCTTGTGGGCCAGCCAGGGGGCCGCGGCAACGTCGCCGATGGCGTAGACGCCGGGCTCGTCGGTTGCGCCGAACCGGTCTGTGACGATGTGTCCGTCCTTGACGTTGACCGCCGTATTCTCCAATCCCAGGTCTTCGCAATTGCCGGTGATGCCGGCGGCGACGAGCACGACGGACGCGTGAATTGTTGAGCCGTCAGCGCCGAGCAGCGCGATTTCCCAACCGGCCGTCGTCCGTTCAATACGGCCGATCCGGCTGCCCGTGTGCAATGCAATTCCGTCCGCACGCAGGGCTCGGGCCAGATGGTCCGATACCTCTTCGTCTTCAGTCGGAAGCACTCTGTCCGCCGATTCGACCACATGCACATCCACGCCCAATGCTCGGTAGAAGCAGGCGAACTCAATTCCTATGGCGCCTGCGCCCACGATCAGCATGCTGCTGGGCAGGCTGGCGGGCGTCAGCGCTTCCCGGTAAAACCACACCTTGTCGTCCGCGGACGGAAGTCCAGGCAAGGGCCTGGCGCGTGCGCCGGTGGCCAGTACGATGTGGCGCGCGGACACGGTCGTGGTTGCCTGGCTGGAATCGATCCTCACTCTGGCGGCGCCGCAGAGTCGGGCGCGGCCGCGCAACAGCGTCACCTCGTTCTTTTTCAGCAGGTGGTCGACGCCGCGTTGCAATTCCGACGCGACGTTGCGTGAACGCTGCACCATGGCGGCCAGATCCGGTTCGGGAGAGGCGCTCTTGATGCCGAAGGCGTCTGCCGCGCGCACCAGGCGCAACACGTCGATCGATCGCAGCAGCGCTTTGGTGGGTATGCAGCCCCAGTTCAGGCAGACCCCGCCCAGTTCGGACATTTCGACGATCGCGGTACGCATGCCGAGCTGGGCCGCCCGGATGGCCGCGACATATCCGCCGGGCCCGGCTCCCACCACCAGGACATCGAATCGTTCAGGTGCCATAGGCGTTTCAGATGAGGGCGGCAAGGGGGTTCTCCACCATCGCCTTGAAGCGCGCGAGCCATTTCGCGGCCACGGCGCCATCGACCGCACGGTGGTCGACCGACAGGACGACCGTCATCATCGTGGCGATGCTCAGCTGGCCGTGTTCGACCACGGGCCGGTCTTCAGCGGCGCCCACGGCAAGAATCGCGCTTTGCGGGGGGTTGATGATGGCAGAGAATTCTCTGACGCCATGAGGTCCGAGATTGCTGACGGAAAAGCCGCCTCCCTGGTAGTCGCTGGGGGCGAGCGCGCCCGCGCGCGCCTTGTCGACCAGGCTGGCGATCGTGCTGCTCAACGCCAGCAATGGTTGCGTGTCCACGCCGATGATCACGGGCGTCAGGATGCCTTGCGGCACCGACACGGCGATGGCGACATCTACCGATCGATGTTGACGCAGCGCCGATTCCGTCCAGCTGACGTTCAGCTCCGGAACGTCGCGCAGCGCGGCGCCTGCGGCTTTGACGATGAAGTCGTTGACCGTCACCTTGCGAGGCGCGGTCTGGTTGATCCGGGTGCGCAACTCCAGCAGCTCGTTCAATCGGCAGTCGGCGCGTAGGTAGAAGTGCGGAATGGATTGCTTGCTTTCGGTCAGGCGCCGGGCAATGGTGCGGCGCATATTGCTGTGCGGCACCTCCAGATAGGCGGCTGACGTGGGGCTCGCGCGGTCCATGCCGGGCGCGGGGGTCTGCGCAGACGCGCACGCCGCAGGTGTGAACGCCTGGGCAGCGAGCACATCGTTCTTCACGATGCGCCCGTTCGGACCGCTGCCGGCAAGGGAGGCCAGGTCGAGGCCGGCCTCGACCGCCAGCCGCCTGGCCACCGGGCTGGCGAAAAGCCGCCGCGCCTCGTGAGTGGTCCCACTTGCCGTCGGCGGGGCGACGGCATCTTCCGGCAGCGCGGGGGGCGGGACTTGCGCGTGCAAGGGGGGGCCGGGCGATCGCACCGGCCCGTCCGCGACGATCTCCGAGAGCGGTCTGGGCTCTTCCCCGTCTTGCAGCAGCACGGCAACAGGATCGCCTACTGGCACACTGCATCCTGCGGGTGCAAGTATCTCGCCCAGAACACCCGATTGCTCGGCCTGCAGTTCGACAATCGCCTTGTCGGTCTCGATCTCTGCAAGGCACTCACCCTGCAGCACCACATCGCCCGTCTGCTTCAGCCAGGCCACGATCGATGCGGAGTCTGCGTTCGCTGCCACACCGGGCATACGTACCAAAGTCGCCATTTGTATTTCTTCCTTGATGCGATGGTGGCCGCCTTCAGCGCCAGCCGTCGTTGCGACGGTCCGGCGTTGCGGCGCCCTGGGCCTGCAGGGCGCTCGCTATGCCTTGCGCCACCTCTTCCCGGCGCGCGCTCGCCGCTCGCTCGAGCACCTTGGAGATGCTGGGCGAGCTTTCGCTGCCGGTGACGCGCTGCACGGGCTGGTCGAGCCAATCGAAGTAACGGCGCTGGATCTCGTCGGAAAGCCATGCTCCATACGAGGTGCCTCGGGCACCTTGCTCCGCGATGAGGACGTTGTTGGTTTTGCGGATGCTGCGGCCGATGGTGTCCCAATCGATGCTGGCGCGGTCCAGCCAGCGCAAGTCTATGACTTCGACATCGGCACCCGTCTGTTCCACCGCGGCCAGGCTCTCGCTCACCATGGAAAGGTAGGTCAGCAATGTGAGCCGATTGCCCGTACGGCGAACCGCCGCCTTGCCGAACGGAATCTGGTAGTCGAGGTCATCAACCGGCGCCAGCCCGGTGGACGCATACAGATCGACATGTTCGATGACCAGCACCGGATCCTTCATCGCGAGGGCCGCATTCATCAGGCCCACGTAATCGAAAGGGGTGGCCGGAGCCACGATGCGCCAGCCGGGGTTGGTCGCGAATATGCCGGCTGGGTCCATCGAGTGCTGCGATCCGTAGCCCGTGCCGATAGCCACCTTGCTGCGCAGCACCAGCGGGACATCGATGTCGCCGCCGAACATATGACGCGCCTTGCCGATCTGATTGAATACCTGGTCTGCCGCGACCCACATGAAGTCGGGGTACATGAATTCGATGACGGGTTTGAATCTCCCATCCATTGCTATGCCGCCGCCCAGTCCGGTGAATGCGTTCTCGCTGATGGGGGTGCCCATCACACGGTCCGGATAGCTGCTCTTCAGGCCGCGCGTGGCGCCGTTGGTGCCCCCCTTCAGGCGGTGCACGTCTTCGCCCAGCACCACGATGCCGGGGTCGGTCTCCATCCGGCGCGCCATCACTTCGGCCACCATGTCGATGAACTTTCGTTCCTGCAGATCGCCGCTGAAGGTGGCTTCTTCTTCGCACCGGGCGCCTGCAAGCTCCGACAGGTCACTGCGCACACCGACGTCGCAGAAGGCCGGATCCGGCCAAAGCGCCGTCCTGATCCGGCGGGCGGTACGTTTGCCGGTCGCGTCCGTCTCTGTCAGCGATTCGACCGCACGGCTCATCGAGGCCTGCGCGCGTTCGCGCAGCCTCCTGATGTCCTCGGCGACGAGCAGGCCTCGCGCGACCATCTGCGATCCAAGGTTGTCCAGCGGGTCCCGTGCGCGCCAGGCCTGCTCTTCTTCCTTGGTTCGATATCCGAATGCGCTGCCGGGAAAGCTGCCATTCTGGTGGAAGTACCGGTAGACGTTCGCCTCGATGATGGTGGGGCCGCGTCCAGCGCGCATGTGTTCCAGCGCCTGTGCCATCGCCATGTTCACGGCGAGGGGGTCCATTCCGTCCACCCGCCAGCCCGGTATGTTGAAGGCCATGCCGCGCGCGGACAGGCGAGGTTCGGCGGTGGCTTCGTCAATATGGGTGGACACCGCGTACTGATTGTTCTCGATGAAGAAGCACAGCGGCAGGCGCCATGCCGCGGCGAGGTTCATGGTCTCGAGAACCGACCCAATGTTGACCGCGCCGTCGCCGAAGAACGTCACCGTGACGGCATCGCTGCCGGCGTGTTTCTTGGCCCAGGCGGCGCCAGCCGCCAGCGGCACGCCGCCGCCTACGATCGCATTCGTGCCCAGTACGCCGGCCTCGGCCCAGCGCAGGTGCATCGACCCGCCGCGCCCCTTGCAGAATCCGTCGGCCAGACCCAGTATTTCGGCCAGGGTGCGCTGCAGCAATCGATCCATCTCGGGCGTCACCTCGTCCTTGGGATCTATCCCCTGGGGCGCCAGGTAGGCGAGCGACTTGCTCAGGAACTGATGGTGGCCGCGATGCGAGCCATTGATGTCGTCCGTGGGCCGCAGGCCGATGATGGATCCGGCTGCCCCTCCTTCCTGCCCGATGCTCGAATGGGCGGGGCCATGCACCAGGCCGGCGGTCGCCAGTTCGAGCACGGTTTCCTCGAAAGCGCGGATGAAGTGCATGTGCGAAAGCAGTGTACCCAGGGTCTTCGGGTCGGCGCTCTTTCTGTCTTCGTTCGTCGCTCGCAGTTCAATCCAGCGCGAGGACGAAGACAGCTCGATGATGTCAGGCATGGAAGTCAGTCTCCGGGTGTCGGTTCGCACGGCGGCCGTCGCATTGGACGTGCAGGCCACGCAGGGTCTAGTCGCGCGTATCCCACAGGCGCGCCTGGGTGTGGCGTTCGTAGCCTTTGCCCCGGTTGAAACTCACGAGTTCGAATTGCATGCCCCATGGCGCGAGAAAGTAAACCCACTGCTGGCCGGAGCTGGGCCCGTTCACCCGTACGGTCGGCGTTCCCAGTACCCGTATCCCATGCGATTTCAGGTACGTGATTGCCGCCTCGATATCGTCCACGTACAGGGCCAGGTGATGTCCGCCGACGTCGCTGTTCCTGGGCAGTTCCGTGCGCTGGTCGGGGGATTCGTACTCGAACACTTCGTAGTTGCTGCCGTTGCGGCAGCGAAAGAAGCGCAGCTTGCGGACTATTGCCCGCGGATGCACATTCAGATGCTCCTGCATCCAGTCGTCCTCGGCAGCGATGGGGCCGATGTCGTAGAACTGCTGGCACCCCAGGATCTCGACGAAGAAGCGCGTCGCCTCTTCCAGGTCGGGTACGGTGAAGCCGATATGGTCTGTGCCTCTCAGCCCGGGCAAACCAAGATGCCCAGCTTCAGCGTCGGGGGGGGAATACATGAACGACGTCCATTCGGAAAAGCGTGCCATCCTGGCATCGCGTGGTTAATGGTCGGGACTGGCGATAAGGCGGATACTAGGCACTTTGCATCGGCCGTTCCAAGATGACGAAACATCAACTGGATCAGCAAAAGTAAACAGTCGCCGCACTTGCTCATGGGGAAGGGTTGACAAACCCTGAACACCTCAACGGTTCATACCCTTCCCGCGCAACCGGGTTGCCTCTATCTTGCGCAAACGTCCCTGGGTCCAGGGAGCCGTTCCTCTTGATCGGAGCAATCAGCTCATGTTTTCCATACAACCGCTAGACGGTCCATTCGGTGTCGAGATCGAGGGTCTGGATTTGTCCAGGCCCGTGTCCGAAGGCGATATTTCACGCCTCATAGAAATTTTCCATGCCCATCAGGTCATCAAGATTCCGAGGCAGGACATCACTTTGGAGCACTACGCCCGAATTGGAAAATGGTTCGGCAGGCCGCATCCGCACATTGTTGAAATTGGGCAGGTGCCGGGGTTTGAATACATATCGCTGCTGACCAACGAAGCCGAGATCCGGCGCAATACCTCGGCCTACTGGCATACGGACAACACCTATGAGGCTGAGCCGGCGTCGGCGACGATGCTCTGGGCGCACACGGTTCCCGCCCAGGGCGGTGGCACCTTGGTGGCGGATATGTATTCTGCTTACGACGACCTGCCGGCGACGCTGCGCAAGCAGATTGAAGGGCTGAAGACGCTCAATACCTGGGCGAAGAACAGGAAAGACCTGGCCGAACCGCCAGTGGGCGCAGCGCGCCTGGCTGAATTGGGCATCTACGCGCATCCACTGGTATTGAAGCACCCTGTGACGGGGCGCAAAGCCCTTTACTCCATTACCGGTTCGGCCTTTGGCGTCGAGGGCATGCCCGCCGATGAAGGTTCGGCGTTGCTGCAAGAGCTGACGCAGCACGCGACCCAGCAAAAATACCGGCTCGAGGTCGTCTACCAGAAGCACGATTTTGCGGCGTGGGACACGCTTTCGACGCTGCACGCCGCGACGCCGCATGCCGACCCCACCCAGCAGCGCGACATGCTGCGTGAAATGTATCGGATCAGTGTGAAAGGCATGTCGCCTTACGCCCGGAAGCACCCGGACGCGGCGCTTGCCCGTGCGTCCTGAGGGCCATCTCGCGTTGCGCGGTCTGCCCCTGTACTGCCCCGCCGTACCGGACGCCGCTGCTTAATTTTTCGGATTCAAAAGGAAGGTCAATGGAATTGAAGAACTTGCCCCGCGTGTTCAAGCTCGACACCATGCCGATGGTAGAGCGCATAGAAAACTTCAGCAGGACGGCGATCCGCACCGAGCAGTCCCTGCACACCATTGCCTGGTTCGAACCGGGCTACAAGACCAAGGGCCCTCATTCGCACCCTTTCGACCAGATTTCGTATGTCCTGTCGGGGGCTATGCGTTTTTGGGTGGGAGACGAAATAATCGAGCTGCAATCGCCAGGCGCGATCTATATCCCGGGCGGCGTGCCCCACTGCGCCGAAACGCTGGGCGATGAGCGTGCCCTGAATATCGATGTGTTTGCGCCTGCACGCGAGGATTATCTGTTCCTGTGCGAGCACCAGCAGTTCGTTTCTTGAAACCCAGCCATCTGTTTACTGACAGGGGCGCAGTCGTTCCGGAGGCGTAAGCACAGTATGGATCATCCTTCTCAATCTCGATCGGCCCCGGGCGGGGCCGATAGCTATGCCCGGCAGATGGCTGCCTATCAGGATGCGGGCCTGCGGCGGGCAGCGACCCTCGGCAACCGGGGCCCGCTACGCCTGGATCGCAATGGCAAGCTCGACGCGGCGATAGTGGATGCGTACCGGACCCACGGGTTCTATATTTTCGAAGGCGTCATCGACCCCCAGGAAGTCCGCGAGCTTATCGCGGCGGCCACCCATGTACTCGAGCGCGCGCCCGTGGCAAAGGGCGCGAAGGTCGACGCCAGGGGCCGTGCCGCAATCGGCACCGAATTCGCCCGGCCGTCGTTCTACATGGCCAAGCCCTTGTCCGATCCGCACGGCGGGACTTCCAACCTGGGCGGACGACACCCTGTGAAAATGACGGAATTGCCCGCGGCAGCCGATGCGCCTGCAGAGGTCGTGCTGCAGATTTACGGTATGTGCCAGATCATGCCGGCGGCGCTTCGGGTGTACGGCCACCCGCAGCTCCTGGCCGTCGCGGCCGCGATCAACGGCGACGATTTCGTGCCGTATACCGACGCCATCTTCGTCAAGCAACCGCGGCTGGGCGCAGCCGTGGCGTGGCATCAGGACGGGGTAACGCATTGGGGCAGCCCTGACTGGGATGACGGCATTCACGGATTCAACTTCCAGGTGCAGCTCTATCCCACGACGGCAGCCAATGCTCTCTGGATCGTGCCCGGTTCCCATAAGCTGGGAAAGATCGATATTCGCCGGCTGGTCGAGGAAAACGGGGGTAGCGACCTTATTCCGGGAGCCATTCCCCTGGTATGCGAGGCAGGGGATGTCACGGTGGCCAACCGGCAGATACTGCACGGCTCGTTCGCCAATTCGTCACCGGATATGCGGATGTCGATCACGTTCGGCTTTCATCGCCGCAGTGCCGTGTTGGGCCAGGCTCCCGCGCTGTCGCTGGCTGGCGGCGAGATCATGGACGCGGCGCGCATCGACCGCCGGTCTGCCGTACTGCAAGTGGCGATCGACGCCCGCAGCCAGCACTTTCCGCACGAACAGCCGTTCAGGTATGCCCCGTTTGCGGGTCGCGAGCGCGATTTCCGCCATACCCCGGAAAACTTCGAGCGGGTCATCAGGAACTATAACGTCTACGACCTGGCGATCTAGATCGAGCGGCAGGCATGACGCCTTCACGCGCCGCGGGATCGGGCGCGTGATGCTCCGGCCATGCCGTCTCGCCGATCAGTCCAGCGACAGCCCCAGGCGTTCGATGACTTCGTTCCATCGGGCCGTGTCTTTATTGATGCGGTCGGTCAGCCCTTGCGGGGTGGACGGCGCAGGGGTGAAGTACTGTTGCGCGAGCAGTTTGCGCACGGGTTCGCTGTTGATGATGCCGGCCAGTTCGCGGTTCAGTCGATCGACAATCGGCGCTGGCGTGCCGGCGGGCGCCAGGATCGCGTTCCAGGAGATCGCTTCGAAGCCCGGATAGCCCTGCTGGTCCATGGTGGGAATGCCCGCCAGCGACTCGCTGGGTTCGAGGCTGGTGATGGCAAGTGCCTTGACTTTCCCGCTGCCGACGTGCGGCATGGCGATGGCAGGCACCATGAAACCGGCCTGCACGTCGCCCGCAATGATGGCGGTGATGACCTGCGGGAACCCGGAATACGGAATGTGGGTGAGATCGATCTTGGCATCGCTCATGAACATTTCCATGGCCAGGTGCGCCGAACTGCCCGGCCCGACCGAGCCGTAGTTCAGCTCGCCCTTGCGTTCGCGCGCCAGCTTGACGAAATCGGCCACATTCGACACCGCCAGGTCGCCGGGCACGGTCAGCACATTGGGGCTGGTGGCCACCAGCGTGATGGGAGCCAGGTCTTTCAATGGGTCGTAGCCCAGCGTCTTCTTGTAGAGCGTCGGCGCGGTCACCAATGGACCGTTGATGGTGTAGAGCAGGGTGTACCCGTCCGGCGTGCCGCGCGCGACGGCGCGCGTGCCGATATTGCCCCCGGCGCCCGGCTTGTTGTCGATGATGACGGGCTGCCCCAGGGCCTGGGCCAGCGGCTCGGAAATCGTGCGCGCCAGCAGGTCGGGCGACGACCCGGGCGGGAACGGCACCACCATGTGGATCGGGCGTTCGGGCCATTCGGCCTGGGCGGCCGCGGGCAACAGGGCGATGGTGCTCAGTGCCAGGGTGAGGTGGCGCAGCGCGGCGCGGGCCCGGGAGGGACGGACAGAGAACATGACGCAAGCTCCTTGGATAAGGGCGATAAAGCCGATAGGGTACGTATTGTCAGCTGGCCGAGGGACTCAGATTTCGAGGCGAGCCTCGCGGGCCAGCAAGGCGGACACCGCCGTCATGGGGGCGACGCCGTCGAACAGCACCGCGCACACGGCTTCGGTAATGGGCAGTTCGACGCCCAGGTCGCGGGCGCGCTGCAGCGCCGCGCGCGCGCAGCGCACGCCTTCCGCGGTGATGCCGCTGGCCAGTATGTCGTCGAGCTTGCGTCCGGCGCCGATCTCGAGCCCGACGCGGCGGTTGCGCGACAGTTCGCCGGTGGCGGTCAGTACCAGGTCGCCCAGGCCGGTCAGGCCAGCAAAGGTTTCGGCCTGCGCGCCAAGCGCGACGCCGAAACGGCTCATTTCCGCCAGGCCGCGCGTGATGAGCGCAGCCCGCGCATTGGTGCCCAGGGCCAGGCCATCGGCTATGCCGCAGGCCACGGCAATGACATTCTTCAGAGCGCCGCCGACTTCCACACCGGCCACATCGGTGCTGGCATATACGCGCACCGGCCCGCCGTGCAAGGCGTTGGTGGTGGCGCTGCGTACCGGCTCGTGCTCGCTGGCGATGGTCAGCGCCACCGGCAGGCCTTGCGCGACTTCACGCGCGAACGAAGGGCCGGACAATACGCCACCGCGCACGTCGGGCATGCCGCCCAGGGCGTCGGCCACGATCTCATGGGGAAGGCGGGCCGTATCGACTTCGAACCCTTTGCAGGTCCAGACGATGGGAACCTGCGACAGACCCAGCGCCGGGAGGCGCGCGGCCAATTCCCGGCAGGTGGCGTGCAGGCCGGCCACCGGTACTCCCAGAATGATCAGGGCGCGATGCGGTGCGGCGGCCAGCGGCGCGAGCGCGGCGGCCAGGTCGCTGGTGGTGGTCAGCGCCTCGGGCAGCCGGATGCCGGGCAGATAGCGCTCGTTGGCGCGCTCCTGGGCGATCAGGGCAGCTCGCGCGGCATCGCGCGCCCACAGCACGGTGCGATGCCGGCGACTGGCCACGGCGGCCAGGGCAGTGCCCCAGCTGCCCGCGCCCAGAACGGCCACGCTCAAGGGGGCGGGCGCTTCTTTCATGTAGCGGCTGACGCTTACTGGCGCGTCGAGCCCGGCGGCAGAATGATGCCGGAGTCCGAGCCGTTGTTGGCGCCTTGCTGCTGCTGGGCCAACTCGGCCAGGCGCTGTTCATACAGGGCCTGGAAATTCACTTCGGCCAGGTGCAGCGCCGGCAACGACGTGCGGGTGATGGCGTCGGCGACGTTGGCGCGCAGGTACGGGTACAGCATGGTGGGGCACACGATGCCCAGCAGCGCGTCCATTTGCTCGGCCGGAATATTGGCCAGCTCGAAAATGCCGGCCTGCGTGCCTTCGACCAGGTACAGCACCTTGTCGTTGATGCGGGTCGTGACGGTGGCGGTGACCGTGGATTCGAACACCGTTTCCGCCAGGCGCTGGCCGCCCACGTTGATGCTGACTTCGACTTGCGGCTGCTCTTGTTCCAGGAACACGTGAGGCGCATTGGGCATTTCCAGCGACAGGTCTTTCAGGTAGACGCGCTGCAGATTGAACGAAGGCGCGTCGCCGCCTGCTTGCTGGGTGTTTTGGTCCTGATCAGCCATGAATATTTCCGGTAAGGGTGGGCAAAAAAATACGGCGGGGCATTCGCCCTCAGCTGCCGAGCAGGGGGGCAAGGCCGCCCGCGCGGTCGAGCGCCATGAGATCGTCGCAGCCGCCGACGTGTTTGTCGCCGATGAAGATCTGCGGCACGGTACGCCGGCCGGTGCGCTCGATCATGACATCGCGCTGGGACGGGTCCTGGTCGATGCGGATGATTTCCAGATCGGTGACGCCTCGTTGCTGCAGCAGGGACTGAGCCCTGGCGCAATAGGGGCAGTAATCCTTCGAATACATGACAACTTTGTTCATACCGGCTCCGGGTCAGGGTTTCTGGGTGACGGGCAGGCCGGCAGACGACCAGCCGCGCATGCCGCCTTCCATGACCGCCACTTCCGCGAACCCCTGGGAACGCAGTCGGCTGGCGACCCGGCCGGCATCCCGGCCAGTTTCGCACACCAGCACCAGCGGCTTGTTCTTGGGCAGCGAGCCCGCCTTTTGCTCGAGTTCTGCTGCAGGCATATTGCGTGCCTGGGGGATGTGCCCGGCCCGGAAGGCCTCGGTCGGCCGCACGTCGACCCAGACGGCGTGGCGCTGGTTGACCATCTGGATGGCCTCGGACGTGCTGATGCCGCCGCCGGAACGGCCCTTGCGCAATGCCGGCACGGCCAGCATGATGCCCGACACCAGGGCGACCGCCACGATGAAGATGTTGTTTTTATCTACCAAGAATTGCAGAAGATCCACGGAGGTTCCTGAACTGAAATCGGTGGGCCGGCATGAATGCGCGCGACCCGCCGGTAAACGGCGGCCCGGCCGGACCAGGCGGGCGGCAATGGCCGCTTGCCGGGTGAAAACCAGGGGCAAAATCGCTCAATTATAAAATGAGCGCATTCGTCAACTCCAAACCCGCCTGCGAGCGGCTGAAAACCATGCATAAACTCGTACTGATGCGTCACGGCGAAAGCCAGTGGAACCTTGAAAACCGCTTCACCGGCTGGACGGACGTCGATCTTACCGACACGGGCCGCGAACAGGCGCGCAAGGCCGGCGAATTGCTCAAGAAGGAGGGTTACGAGTTCGACCTGGCCTATACCTCGGTGCTCAAGCGCGCCATCCGCACCCTGTGGATCGCCCTGGACGCCATGGACGCCATGTACACGCCCGTGGGTATCAGCTGGCGCCTGAACGAGCGCCACTACGGCAACCTGCAGGGCCTGAACAAGGCCGAGACGGCGGCCAAATACGGCGATGAACAGGTGCTGATCTGGCGCCGCGCCTATGCCATCGCGCCCGAGCCGCTGTCGCTCGATGATGAGCGCCATCCGCGCTTTGACGGACGCTACGCCAAGATCCCGGCCGAGCAGCTGCCTGCCACCGAATGCCTGCAGGACACCGTGGCGCGCGTGCTGCCGTTCTGGAATGACTCGATCGCGCCGGCCATCCGCGCGGGCCGCAAGGTGCTGGTCGCCGCGCACGGCAACAGCCTGCGCGCGCTGATCAAGCATCTGGACAATATCTCTGACGATGATATCGTCGGCCTGAATATTCCCACCGGCCAGCCGCTGGTCTATGAACTGGACGAGGCGTTGCGCCCGATCCGCCATTATTATCTGGGGGACGCCGCCGAGATCGAAGCCGCCATGGCGGCAGTTGCGGCCCAGGGCAAGGCAAAAAAGGACTGATTCATGCGGTTTGTGGCGGGTTTGCTGTGGGTGGCTGCAGTGGCGGCGACGCCCCTGGCGTCGGTCGCGGCGTCTGCGGACCTGTCCGAGCGGCAGACCCAGGCCGCGCAGCAGCAGGCCGCGCTGCGCGACCGCATCGAAAGCCTGCAGAAAGACATCGATGACCGCGAGGCCGCCCGCCAGGAGGCGGCCGACGCCCTCAAAGCGTCCGAATCCGCCATCTCCCGCATCAATCGGCGCCTGCGCGATCTGGCAGAAGACAACCGCCGCGCCGAAGCACAGCATTCCCGGCTTGAACAGGAAATCGGCGCCCAGCAGCAGGCGCTGCAGCAACGCCGGGCCGAACTGGCCGAGCAGCTGCGAACGCAGTACACCAGCGGCCTGTCGCCCTGGGCGGCGCTGCTGTCGGGCGGCGACCCGCAGCAGCTGGGCCGCAACCTGGGCTACCTGGGGTATGTGTCGCGCGCACGCACCCAGACGGTGCAGAGCCTGAGGCAGGACATCGACCGACTGGCCGAGCTTCAAGGGCAGGCCGACGCCCGGCGCGGCGAAATCCAGGCCTTGGCCACCGAAGCCGCCCAGCAGAAAGACGAACTGGTGGCCCAGCAGAAGGAGCGGGCCACCCTGCTCGCCCGGCTGGAAGGACAGATTGCGGCGCAGCGTGCCGAGGCCCGGCAACTGGGCCGCGACGACGCCCGGCTGTCTAACCTGATCGGCGACCTTGAAAAGGCCATTGCCGAGCAGGCCGAGGCGGCGCGTCGAGCCGAAGAGGCCCGCCTGCGCGCCGAAGCCGTGCGCCTCGCCCAGGAAGCGCGCCTTGCCGAAGAGGCTCGCCAGAAGGCCGAGGCCGACCGCCGGGCGGAAGCCGCGCGGCAAGTCGAGCAGGCGCGCCGCAGCGCCGAAGCCCGCGACGCCGCGCAGGCTCGGGAACAGGTCGAGGCGGCGGCCGCCCGCGAGCGCGAATCCAGCCGCCCGAGCGGCCCGGTGGCCCTGGCCGACCCCGATGCGGCCGGGCTCAAGCCGGCCTGGCCGGGCGAGCGCCGCGTCATTGCGCAGACCCCGCCGCCCGCTTCCGGCGGGGCGCCGGCTCCCAGTCGGCCGCCGGCCGAGCCTGCTTCCGGCGCAGACGCCCCCGCCGCGCCACCCGCCGCGCCACCCGCCGCGGAAAGCCGCCAGGCCGAGGCCCCCCGCCGCGCCGCGCCGGTGGCCGCCGGGGGCGCCGGCCTGCGCCAGGGGCTGCCCGCTCCCGTGCGTGGTACGGTACAGGGTCGTTTCGGGGTAGATCGGCCCGACGGCGGCGTCTGGCGCGGTATCGTGCTTCGTACCGCGGCCGGCACGCCCGTCAAGGCGGTGGCCCCGGGTACCGTCGTCTACGCCGACTGGCTGCGGGGGTTCGGCAACCTGATCATCGTCGATCATGGCAAGCAGTACCTGACGGTTTACGCCTACAACCAAAGCCTGCTCAAGCAGGTCGGGGACGCAGTCGGCGCCGGCGACACCATCGCCACGGTGGGCGCCACCGGCGGGCAGGTGGAATCGGGCCTATACTTTGAAATTCGCTATCGTGGCGCTCCGGTGGATCCGGCCCAATGGCTGGCCCTATAACCCGGTATCAAAATCAGGAAGTGTGCATGGGCACTCGCAAGTTTCGCGGTTTCGGTTTGATTGCCATCGGCGCGGTGGCGGGCATTCTGCTCAGTCTGGGCGTCACGGCGCTGGCGCAGCGCGGCAGCCCCCTGCCGCTCGATGAGCTCCGGCAGCTCAGCAATGTGTTCGCCGCCATCAAGAACAACTACGTCGAGGCGGTCGACGACAAGACGCTCATCAACAATGCCATCTCGGGCATGGTGTCGAATCTCGACCCGCATTCGGCCTACCTCGATGCCGAGGCTTTCCGCGAAATGCAAAGCACCACCCAGGGTGAATTTGGCGGCCTGGGCATTGAAGTCGGCGCCGAGGACGGCTTCGTCAAGGTCATCTCGCCCATCGAAGATACGCCCGCCGCGCGCGCTGGCGTGCTGGCCGGTGACCTCATCATCAAGATCGACGATACCCCCACCAAGGGCATGTCGCTCAGCGAGGCGGTCAAGCTCATGCGTGGCGCCCCCAAGACGCCGATCACGCTGACCATCATGCGCGCCGACAACGCGCAACCCGTGGTCGTGCGCATCGTGCGCGACATCATCAAGGTGCGCAGCGTGCGCAGCAAGATGCTCGACAACAATGTGGCCTATGTGCGCATTGCACAGTTCCAGGAAAAAACCGGTTCCGACCTGGCCCGCCAGTTGAAGGAACTGGGCGCCAAGGGTGCGCCGAAGGGCCTGGTGCTCGACCTTCGCAACGATCCGGGCGGACTGCTCACCAGCGCAATCGGTGTGTCGGCGGCTTTCCTGCCCCCGGACGCGCTGGTGGTGTCCACCGACGGCCGTACGCCCGACTCGCGGCACAAGTACCTGGCCACCCCTGCCGAATACGCCCGTGGCGAAGGCAATTATCTTTCGGGCCTGCCCGCCTGGGTGAAAACCGTGCCCATGGTGGTGCTGGTCAACATCGGTTCGGCCTCGGCCTCTGAAATCGTGGCGGGCGCCCTGCAAGACCACAAGCGCGCCAAGGTGCTGGGCAATCGCACATTCGGCAAGGGCTCGGTGCAGATCATCCTGCCGCTCAGCCAGGACACCGGCGTCAAGCTCACCACCTCGCGCTACTTCACGCCCAGCGGCCGTTCCATCCAGGCCACGGGCATCGAGCCGGATTACGTCGTGGCCGACACCGCCGAAGGCGATCTCTTCCGCCTGCCGCGCGAGGCCGACCTGCAACGCCACCTGGCCAACAACCAGAGCGACGAGGTGAAATCCACTCTCGATGGCGAAGCCACGCCTGTGCCCACCAAGATGTTCGAATTCGGCGGCAAAGATGACTTCCAGCTGCAGCAGGCCCTGAACCTGCTGGCGGGCAAGCCTGTGCAGAAGGGCAGCGCCCGGGCCCAGGCCAAGGCCGCGGCCAAGCCTGGTGCGGGCACGCCCGAACGCCTGACCATCACGCCGTCCGGAGTCGAGCCCGCCAAGATCAAATGAACGATCAGCAGTTACTGCGCTATGCCCGGCACATTCTGCTCAATGAGCTGGGCATCGAGGGCCAGGAAAAATTCCTGGCCGGCAAGGTCCTGATCGTTGGTGCGGGGGGGCTGGGCTCGCCCGCCGCGCTGTATCTTGCCACCGCGGGGGTGGGTGATATCACCCTGGCCGACGACGACACCGTCGAGCTCAGCAATCTGCAGCGCCAGATCCTGCACGTGAACGCCAGCGTAGGCCGCCCCAAGGCCGAGTCCGGCCGTGACACGCTGGCTGCCTATAACCCTGAAACCCGCGTCACGCCACGCGTGGAACGGCTTGACGGCCAGTCTCTCAGCGACGCAGTGGCTGCCGCTGACGTGGTGCTCGATTGCACCGACAACTTCACCACGCGGCATGCCATCAACCGCGCTTGCGTGCATCACCGCAAGCCCCTGGTGTCGGGCGCGGCCATACGCTTTGACGGGCAGGTCAGCGTCTACGACTTGCGCCGTGACGATGCTCCTTGCTATCACTGCCTGTTTCCCGAAGCCGACGAAGTCGAAGAGGCCAACTGCGCCACGATGGGCGTCTTCGCCCCGGTGGTGGGCATCATCGGCGCCACGCAGGCCGCCGAAGCCCTGAAGCTGCTGGCGGGCATCGGCGAAAGCCTGTCGGGCCGCCTGCTGTGGCTGGACGTGCGCACCATGCAATGGCGCAGCGTGAATGTGCAGCGCGACCCCGAATGCGCGGTGTGTGCGCATCGCGGGCAGGTATCCGTCGCCGCGTAGCGCTTAGTCTCCCCGCAGTGCCGCCACGGCCATATCCACAAAGGCCCTGACCTTCGCTGGCGCCTGCCGCCCCTCGGTGTACAGCACATGAATGGGCAGCGGCGGATCCTCGTAGTCTTCCAGCACAATCTGCAGTCGCCCGTCGCGCAGCGCCGGTTCGATCTGGTAATGCAGCGGGCGCGTCAGCGCCAGGCCGGCGACCGCCGTGTCGATGGCCGCATCAAGCGTATTGGACTGCAGCCAGCTGTGTATGGTGACTTTCTGATCGCCGGCGAAGCGCCACTCCGGCGAGACCCATGCCCCCGTAGAGACTGCTACGCGATGGTGCTTCAGGTCGGCGGGCGTGCGCGGCACGCCATGCGCTTCGAAGTAAGCCGGGGCGCCGCACACCACGCGGCGCACGGTGCCCACCTGGATCGCGGAAAAGCCCGAATCTTGCAGCCGGCCGATGCGTATCGCCACATCGATGCCTTCTTCTACCAGGTTCACGGGGCGGTCCACGAACAGCACCCGGCCGTTCACATCGGGATAGCGCTGCAGATAGTCGTGCAGGATGGGCAGCACAAACATGCGCCCGAACAGAACCGGTGCCGTGACCGACAATGTGCCCGATGGCGCCGCGTGAAAACCCGCCGCCGCGGCTTCGGCCTCGTCGATGCTGGCCAGTATGCGCTTGCAGTCGTCGCGATAGCGGCGCCCGGGTTCGGTCAGCTTTACCGAGCGGGTGGTGCGCACGAACAGCCGGGCGCCGATGGCCTGCTCGAGCGCAGCGATGGCCCGCGTGACGCCGGCCGCGCTCAGATGAAGCTGGCGCGCGGCCCCGGCGAAGCTCTCGGTTTCGGCCACTTTCACGAAGATGCGCATCGCCTGCCAGCGATCCATGCCGGGTTTCTCCCGCGGGGTAGTTGAGCTTGCTTTATCCACTGGTGCAGGCGCCTATATTAATGAAGACCGTCAGCCGCGCATCACCGCGTGTGCGGCGGCGGCCTGGGCAAGGGGCCGGGCCGCCGCTGTCCGCCCCGTCAGAGAGCGAGCTGGACGCTGCCCTGGCCATCGCCGGCCTGCTGGGCGGGTACGGCGCAGCAGATCAGCACTTCGTCGTCGGCCACGGCGGCGGTGGGCGTCTGCGCATACGTGACCGACCCCTTCAAAAGGCGCGTCCGGCAGGTGCCGCAGGAGCCCGCCCTGCAGCTGAACTCCGGCTCCAGGCCGCGGGATTCCGCCAGTTCAAGCAATGAGCCGCCGCCCGGCGTCCAGCGGGCCTCCTTGCCCGAGTTCGCGAAGATCACGGGCACGGGTACGGGTGACGGGACGGGCGCGGCAGGCGCGGCATCGGCCCGCGAGTCGCGCGAGAGCGAGGCGGGACCGAAGGCCTCGGCATGGATGCGGGTATCGGCGATCCCATAGCTCCTGAGCCCGTCATAAAGGCCCTGGGCGAATGGCGCGGGCCCGCAAAGATAGAAGTCGTAGTCATCGAACGCCAGCTCCTGCTTGAGCACCGCCATGTCGATGCGGCCCGCGACGTCATAGTCGCGGCCTGCCTGCGCGCCGGTCGCGTCGCCCAGTACACGCACCCAGCGCACGGCGCCCCGGGCTCGGGCGACCAGTTCAGCCAGCTCGCCGTCGAACGCGCGGTCTGCCAGAGTGCGGGACGCCTGGAACAGAATGGCGGGCCGCATGCGCTGCGTGCGCATGCCTTCGTCCACCAGGTGCCTGAGCATCGCCAGCAGTGGGGTGATGCCCACGCCGCCCGCCAGCAATACCGCTGGACCGGGCTGCGCGGCATCTATCGTGAACAGGCCGGCCGGTGCGCGGGCTTCGATCGTGTCGCCAACCCGGACGTGATCGTGCAGGTGCCGCGACATCGCGCCCTGGCGCTTGACGCTGATGCGATAGATCCCGTCGGACGGAGCGGTGGACAAGGTGTAGGTCCGCACGGCGGGCTTGTCCGCCCCGGGCAGCGTCAGCCGTATGGGCAGGTGCTGGCCGGCCTGATGCGCCGGAGGGCGGCCGCCATCGGCCGGCATCAGGTAGAACGACCTTATCGTCGCGCTTTCATCGTCGATCCGCGTGACGGTATAGGGACGCCACTGAGTGGCGAGCCGGCTCGCTCCCAGGCGGTCAGCGGCCTGGCTCCAATCGCCTGTCATCAATGCATGGGGCGACCATCCGTCGTCCCTGAACGTCCAGCGCAGGGGCAGGGCGCCGGTGCGCCGCAGCACGCGCCTCGCGCGAAATGTCCACAGGCGTTGCGCGCCCTCGAATGCGCCGATCTCGGGCGAATCCAGGATGACCTGGGCATCGCCCGTCATCTGCAGCACGTCGCCGCTTGCGTAGTCCACGAATATCAGGCCGGCCCTGCCGTTCAGCAGAATATTGCCCAAGGTGTTGAAGAACAGGTTGCCGTCAAAGTCGGGAATGGTGAGCAAGCCGTCGGCGCCGACACGCACGAAGCCGGCCTTGCCGCCCCGGTGCGACACGTCGACCTGGCGATGTTCCTCGCGGTCGGCATACGAGGCAACAAAGAATGCATCGGCCGATTCAATCATGGCGCGTGCCGATGCATCGACGCCTTCCAGCTGATGTTGCGGCGCCGTCCACGGTTCGGCGGGGTCGCGCACGAACTCGGCGTCGCGCAGCTGGATATAGCGCGGGCAGTTGCCGAAGCTCTGATCCACCATCACGCGCAACGCGTTCCCCTGCCGCGACAGCACGCCGTTCATGCGGTTGCGGCGCCGCGTGTGCATCTCAATGCCGAGCAGCCCGACCGGCGCGCCGTCGTGCAGGCCGGCGCCCGCGGGGTCCCCCGGATCGACGCTGGCCGCGATGTCCAGGAGAGTCGGCGTGGGCGAGGTCATGAAACCGGGCCGGCCGGCCAGCAGCGTTGCCCACGCATCGCCATCCGAATCTACCGAGCCCGCCACGACAAACGGCAACTGGGCATAGAAATCGCGGTGCTGGTCGGGCATGTAGTCGCGCACCACCCGCTGGCCCAGTTCACGCATGTGTTCAACGACGCCCACCTTCTCCTGGATGAGAATTTCTCCTTCGTGCCAGGTGGGCAGTTTCGGAAGCGTCTGGTCCATGTGTATATCCATGTCGGGGCGGTGCGAAGCGCCAGCGAGCGGGCTGGCGCGCCAGGACGCTCAGGCGGCCAGGCCGACGGGGCTGCGGGCAAAGGGCACAAAGCCGGGCAGTGCCTCGACCCTGCGCAGGAAATCGTTGACGGCGGGGTAGTCCGTCAGGTCGACATTGCCTTCGGGCGCTCGCGCCACGTAGCTGTAGATCGCCACATCGGCAATCGTCGGGCGCGGGCCGGCCAGCCAGTCGCGCGCCGACAGATGGTCCTGCAGCCGCGCCAGGATGACGTGCGCGCGTGCAATGACTTCTTCCAGGTTGTATTGGGCGCCGAACAGCGTCACCATGCGCGCGGCTGCCGGGCCGTAGGCGACTTCCCCGGCCGCCACCGACAGCCAGCGCTGCACCGCGGCCGCTCCGGCGGCGTCGTCCGGCAGCCAGTCGGTGCGGCCCGCCTTTTTCGCCAGGTAAACGAGAATGGCAGTGGAGTCGGCCACGATCACGCCGTCGTCGTCCAGCACCGGTATTTGTCCGAACGGGTTCAGCGCCAGGAACTCGGGGGCGCGGTGTGCGCCGGCCGCCACGTCGACTTCGACGAGTTCGTGCGGTAATTCCAGCAGCCCCAATAACAGGCGGGCGCGGTGGGCATGGCCGGATAGCGGATGGTGATAGAGCTTCATCGGTAATCTCCTGGTGGGGCGGGCGGCCGGTTGCCGTCCATGGATGAAGCTTAGGTAAGTACCGACCAGTCGAGAATCCCGTGATTCTGCACTTCATCATTGCAGAAGTTGAAATAATGGGCCGCTTTAGCTCCGGCCCCTCGGCGCCCTGGCTGAAAAGTGTTCAGATAACCTGAAAACACTTACAATCGTCTGATGCTGACCAAGTCATACACGCTCACCGAACAGGTCGCCGGCAAGCTGGCGTCCGACATTGCCGCCGGTGTTTATCCGGTAGGCACCAAGCTGCCCGCCGGCCGGGCGCTGGCGCAGCTTTACGGGGTGAGCGCGGCGGTCATCCGTGAAGTCACCGAACGCCTGCGCGCCCAGGGCTTGGTGGAAAGCCGGCAGGGTGCGGGCTGCACCGTGGTCTCGCGCACTGCCAGCGGGGGCTTTCAGGTGCCTGGCTGCACGGCGCTCGATCGCGTGCAGCTGGCCAGCGTCTATGAACTGCGCATGGAGCTCGAAGGCGGGGCGGCGTCCCTGGCCGCCGTGAGGCGCAGCGACGCCGACCTGGCCAAGATGGCCGCATGCCTTGCCACCCTGGCAAACCCCGCCAGCCACGCCGACGAACAAGGCGTCGAGTCCGACATAGGCTTTCATGCCGCCGTGGCCGTGGCCACTCACAACAGTTACTACCAACAGTTGCTGCAATACCTGAACCTGCAGTTGCGCGCAGCCGTGCGCATCGCGCGGGAGCACACGCAGCAGCATCAGGCGGACATGGTCGATGCCGTGCACCAGGAGCACGTCGCGGTCTACGAAGCCATTGCCGCGCGCGACGCCGAACGGGCGCGCGCGGCCGCCGTGCTGCATTTACGGCGCGCCGCGGCGCGCATGCGGCTTGATTTTTCCTCAATCCATTCCCGGTCCATGCCATGACTTCCATTGATTTCCCGCAGCGCCTGGTGCAGGCGCTGGGCACCGATACTGTGCTTACCGCCCCCGACGACATCGCGCCCTGGCTGACCGACTGGCGGGGCCTGTACCAGGGGCGTGCACAGGCGGTGGTGCGCCCTCGCACGACCGAAGAAGTCGCGCAATGCCTGGCCCTGTGCCAGAAAGCCGGCGTACCCGTGGTGCCGCGTGGCGGCAATACGGGCATGTGCGGCGGCGCCACGCCCGATCAGACGCCCGCGAACGTGGTGCTGTCGCTGGACCGCATGAACGTGGTGCGCTCAGTCGACACCATTGCCAACACCATGGTCGCCGAAGCGGGATGCATCCTGGGCAACCTTCGGCGCGCGGCCGACGAGGCGGGGCGGCTGCTGCCCCTCAGCCTCGCGGCCGAAGACTCGTGCCAGATCGGCGGCAACGTATCCACCAACGCCGGGGGCGTCAATGTCGTGCGGTATGGCATGACGCGCGAACTGGTGCTGGGCATCGAAGCCGTATTGCCCAACGGCGAGATCTTCAATGGCCTGCGCACGCTGCGCAAAGACAACACCGGCTATGACCTGAAGCAGCTGCTGATCGGTGCCGAAGGCACGCTGGGGGTGATCACGGCCGTGGCATTGCGGCTGTTTCCGCGTACAGGCGTGCGCTCGGTCGTGCTGGCCGCGGTGCAGTCGCCGGCACAGGCGCTGCAGTTGTTCCAGCTGGTTTACGAGCAGTGCGGGCCGCGGCTGCAGGCCTACGAATTCTTCACCGGCCAGTGCCTGGATCTGGTGCTGGCACATGCCCAGGGGGTGCAGGAGCCGTTCTCCCAGCGCTACCCCGGCTATGTCCTGATGGAATTGGCCGATACGGCCGACGAAGCCGCGCTGAACGCGCTGCTCGAAAATGTGGTGGGTGACGCGCTCGAGCGCGAACTCTGCCTCGATGCCGCCGTGTCGGCTTCACTGGCGCAGCTGCAGGCGATGTGGAAACTGCGCGAAGAAATTTCCGAGGCGCAGCGGGCCGACGGCCCTCACCTGAAGCACGATATTTCCCTGCCTATCGAGCGCATTCCCGAATTCATGGAAACCGCCGAAGCGCGCCTGCGCGTGTCGCATGGCGACGTCCGGCCTTTTATCTTCGGCCATTTCGGTGACGGCAACCTGCACTACAACCTGTCGCGTCCGGCCGGCGCGCCGCGTGAATGGGCCGCGCAGAATGGCGAGGCCATCACCGATATCGTGCTGGATGAAGTCAATCGCTATGGCGGCAGTATCAGCGCCGAGCATGGCATCGGGCAGCTCAAGCGCGATCATTTCCTGCATAGCAAGAATCCGCTCGAACTGCGCCTGATGCGCGAAATCAAGCGCGTGCTCGACCCGGCGGGCATTCTCAACCCGGGCAAGTTGCTGTAGGCGCACGCCGGCCGGCCGCGGCCAGCCCCTGCCTTGGCGAGGGACGCGGCGGCAGTGTGCGGACGATCCCATTCATTGACCTCAAGGAAAAGACTATGCATGCGAACTTCATCAACGGCGCCTGGGTAGAAGGCGTCGGCATCCGCAACAATATCAACCCGTCCAACCTGGCCGACGTGGTGGGCGAATATGCGCAGGCTGACGCCGCGCAGACGGCACAGGCCATCGCTGCGGCGCATGCCGCCGCCTACGACTGGGCCCGCACCACCGGCCAGCGCCGCGCCGACATTCTCGACGCCGTGGGCAACGAGATCCTGGCCCGCAAGGAAGAGCTGGGCCGCTTGCTGTCGCGCGAAGAAGGCAAGACCTTGCCGGAAGGCATCGGCGAGGCCTCCCGCGCCGGCTACATTTTCAAGTTCTTCGCGGGCGAGGCCCTGCGCATCCAGGGCGAAAAGCTGCCCATGACACGTCCGGGCATCGAGGCCGATGTCACCCGCGAACCCGTCGGGGTGGTCGGCATCATTGCGCCGTGGAACTTCCCCATCGCTATTCCCGCCTGGAAGATCGCGCCGGCCCTGGCATACGGCAACACCGTCGTGTTCAAGCCCGCCGACCTGGTGCCCGGCAGTGCCTGGGCCCTGGCCGAGATCCTCAGCCGCGCAGGCCTGCCGCCGGGTGTGTTCAATCTGGTCATGGGGCGCGGCGGCGTGGTGGGCCAGGCCATTCTCGAAGACAAGCGCGTCGACGCGATCAGCTTCACCGGATCTGTGGCGACCGGCCGTCGCGTTGCCCAGGCCGCCATCACCCGCATGGCCAAAGTGCAGCTGGAAATGGGCGGCAAGAATCCCATGGTGGTGCTTGACGACGCCGATCTGAAAGTGGCGGTCGAAAGCTGCGTGAACGGCGCGTTCTTTTCCACCGGACAGCGTTGCACGGCGTCCAGCCGCCTGATCGTGCAGAAAGGCATCTACCCGCGCTTTGTCGCGGCCGTACAAGAGCGCCTGCAGGGCCTGAAGATCGACGACGCGCTGCTGCCCGGCACCGACATCGGACCCGTCGTCGATGAAAGCCAGCTGGCGCAGAACCAGGAGTACGTGCAGATCGGCCGTGATGAAGGCGCAAAGCTCGCGTACGGCGGCGAACGCGTCAAGCGCGCCACCGATGGCTTCTACATGACGCCGGCCTTGTTTGTCGACTGCAGCAATGACCTGCGCATCAGCCGCGAAGAGATCTTCGGACCGGTGGCCGCCGTCATTCCGGCCGACTCGTTCGAGCATGCGCTGGAACTCGCCAACGATACCGAGTTCGGCCTGTCGGCGGGCATCTGCACCACCTCATTGAAATTCGCCACGCAGTTCAAGCGTGATTCGCAGGCGGGCATGGTGATGGTCAACTGCCCCACGGCGGGTGTCGACTACCACGTGCCGTTCGGCGGCCGCAAAGGGTCCAGCTACGGGCCGCGCGAACAGGGTCGTTACGCGGCTGAGTTCTACACCACGGTCAAGACGGCCTACACCGCGGCGTAAGGGGGCGGGGCGGCCGGCGTGGCCGCCCCGATCCGGCGCTGCTGGCGCCTCGCCGTTCAGGTCTGGTGGTAGATCTCCGCGCCCTTCTTCACGAATTCCACGGCCTTCTCCTGCATGCCCTTCTGCAAGGCTTCCTGTTCGGCCACGCCTTGCGCGGCGGCGTAGTCGCGCACGTCCTGCGTGATCTTCATGCTGCAGAAGTGCGGGCCGCACATCGAGCAGAAGTGCGCCACCTTCATCGAGTCCTTGGGCAGCGTCTCGTCGTGGAACTCCTTGGCGGTGTCCGGGTCCAGCCCGAGGTTGAACTGGTCATCCCAACGGAACTCGAAGCGCGCCTTCGACAGCGCGTTGTCGCGTATGGCCGCGCCAGGGTGGCCCTTCGCCAGGTCGGCGGCGTGCGCAGCGATCTTGTACGTGATGATGCCGTCTTTCACGTCTTTCTTGTTAGGCAGCCCCAGGTGCTCTTTGGGGGTCACATAACAGAGCATGGCGGTGCCGTACCAGCCGATCAGCGCAGCGCCGATACCCGACGTGATGTGGTCGTAGCCGGGTGCGATATCCGTGGTCAGCGGGCCCAGCGTGTAGAACGGCGCCTCGTGGCAGTGTTCCAGCTGCAGGTCCATGTTTTCTTTGATCATGTGCATGGGCACGTGGCCCGGGCCTTCGATCATGACCTGCACGTCGTGCTTCCAGGCCACCTGCGTGAGCTCGCCCAGCGTCTTCAGCTCGGCGAACTGCGCTTCGTCGTTGGCGTCGTATCCCGACCCCGGACGCAAGCCGTCGCCCAGCGAGAAGCTCACGTCGTATGCCTTCATGATCTCGCAGATTTCTTCGAAGCGCTCGTACAGGAAGCTCTCTTTGTGGTGCGCCAGGCACCATTTGGCCATGATAGAACCGCCGCGCGACACAATGCCGGTCATGCGGTCGGCGGTCATGGGAATGAAGGGCAGCCGCACGCCCGCGTGAATGGTGAAGTAGTCCACGCCCTGCTCGGCTTGCTCGATCAGCGTGTCGCGGAATATCTCCCAGGTCAGTTCTTCCGCCTTGCCGTCGACTTTTTCCAGCGCCTGGTAGATCGGCACCGTGCCGATAGGCACCGGGGAATTGCGCACGATCCATTCACGGGTCTCATGGATGTGCTTGCCGGTAGACAGGTCCATGACTGTGTCTCCGCCCCAGCGTATGGCCCAGGTCATTTTCTCGACCTCTTCGCCGATGCCCGAGCTGACCGCCGAGTTGCCGATGTTGGCGTTGATCTTCACCAGGAAGTTGCGGCCTATGGCCATCGGTTCCACTTCGGGGTGATTGATGTTGGCCGGAATGATGGCGCGTCCGCGGGCCACTTCGTCACGCACGAATTCGGGCGTGATGACGGCGGGTATGGCGGCTCCAAAAGATTGTCCGGGATGCTGGCGCAGCAGGCGCCGGGCCAGCTTCTCGCCGTCGGGTCCGCTTGCGCGCAGGGTTTCTATGTAATGTTCGCGGCGCAGGTTCTCGCGTATGGCCACGAATTCCATTTCCGGCGTGACGATGCCGCGGCGCGCGTAGTGCATCTGCGAGACGTTGGCGCCCGCCTTCGCGCGGCGCGGCGGCCGTTGGAGGTCAAAGCGCATGGCCGTCAGTTTCGGGTCGGTCAGGCGCGAGCGGCCGTATTCGCTGGTCGGGCCGTCCAGTACTTCGGTGTCGCCGCGTTCTTCGATCCAGGCCTTGCGCAGCGCGGGCAGCCCACGCCGTATGTCGATGCGCACGTCCGGGTCGGTGTAGGGGCCGCTCGTGTCGTACACGGTCAGGGGCGGATTCTTCTCGCCGCCGAACATGGTGGGCGTGTCGTCCTGCGAAATTTCGCGAAATGGCACGCGCAGATCCGGCCGGGAGCCGGTTTCATACACTTTGCGGGACTTGGGCAGCGGCGCGACGGCGGCGGCATCGACTTCGGCCGTGGCTGCCAGGAACTTCGGATTGGCGTTCATGGAAAGCTCCAATGATGAGTTTGGAGCCGAATCGGGATGGATTCCGGGCCTGGTCGGCCGAGGCGCTACAGACACGGAATACGCTCCCAGCATCGGCATTATCCGTACTGGTACGAAGGGACTCTCTCAACACGCTGGCCCGGAGGGCCCGCGAGTACCCCTGCGTGAACCCGGAGTATAGGCCGTATTACCGCTTTACATCTGTACACGCTTGGGGCTACCGGATAGCGCCGCAGACCTGTACACTTTTTTGTAACGCCGGGAAGCACGACGCCTGGCACGCCAGCCCCCAGTCATTGAAGAAGGAATTCCTATGCAAACCTCCGTACGTAAACTGGCTCCGGCTCTTGCAGTCATGACGCTCGTGCTCGCGGGTTGCCAAACCGCGCAGCAGAAAGACTCCAGCGCTGCCGCGGCCCAGCAGCAGCAACAGCAGCAACAGCCGCAGGCCGGGCAGCAGGCCACGGCGTCGGTGATTGAGTTCTACGTGGCGCAGGCCCAGACCGGGCCCGGCCTGATGGAAGTGAAGGTTCCCGATGGTTCGCTGTTCATGCAGCGGCAGCCGGTGCTTACCCGTGGCGACCTCACCGAGGCAGCCGCCCTGGTCGACCGCGAAGGCCAGAACTTCGTGGGACTGCGTTTCACGGAAGAAGGCGCGCGCAAACTCAACGACGTCAGCGGCCAGAATATCGGCAACATGCTCGCCCTGGTCATCGACCGCGAGCTGGTGGCCGCCCCTCGCATCGCCGAACCCCTGAACCGCGGCGTGCTGGCTTTCAGCGTGTCGTCGGCCCAGGTCGCTTCTGAAATCGCTGCCAAGATCCGTGGCGATCAACCTGCTCCGGCCAACGGCGCGGGCGCGGTTCCTCCTTCCCCGGCGTCGCCGGCCGCCCCGGCCTCCCGGGCCCCTTAAGGGCAGGCACCCCAGGCTCCGGCACAGGAGCCTGGCACCGCACGCCTCGTGGGCCCAATCCGGCCCGACCAGACCGCCCGCGCCATCGCGCCGGCTGCGCCCGGGCAGCGCCCCGGCCCGGCGCCAAAACGCGAGCGTCGCTACACCGAGCACGCAGGCCGGCCGTGCCGTCCGCTTGCGAGAGCGCGCGCCGGCGGCCCGGCGACCTGTCAGCCGCGGCGCTTGCGCGACTTGCCGTCGGTGTAAGTACGCAGGTAGCTGTCCACCATCATGCGCAGCCACTTGTCGAGTTCCCGGCGATCGTTGGCGGGCAGGGCATGGATCTGCGATGGCGTCACGCTGGGAAATGGCCAGGACGCGGGAGGGCGCCGGTCTGCGCGCGCCTCGCCTTCCATCAGCGTGCTGGCGCCTCGCGTGTCCGGTACGTCATAAACGTCGCGCCTGTCCATCGGCCCTTTGCCCGTCTCCAGCCAATCGAGCTCGACGCGCAGCACACTGGCTATCTTGCGAAACGATCGGCTGGAACGGCGTTCGCCGCTCTCATAACTGGCAATAGTGCTTTGAGACAGGCCGCAGGCCCGCGCCAGCGTTTCCTGGGTATGCTGGCGCAGCGTTCGGGCGTGCTTCAGTCGGTCCGAAAATGTCTTCACCGGCCGATTGAACCGTGGGCGTGCATCACTTTGGCGATCACCATTATCACTTTGGTGATATTTGAGGCGCGCCATGCAAGACACGATCGAAGCCATCGTCATTCAAGGCGGAAGCACCGCCCGACGTCCACAGCTTTCCCGCGCTCTGGCAGGCAAAGGCTGGCTGGTGCGCGACTGTTCGCCCGGGCAGCTCGGCGAATTGGCTGCGGCGCGCGCGCCCGACGTGCTGGTGCTCGAAGGCCCGGCCGACGCCCTCTCGACGCTGACACGTGCCGCCCGCAAGGCTGCGGCTGGCGCCGCCCTGATCGTCCTGGCCGCCGACGTCGAACTCGAATCGCGCATCCGGGCGCTGGACGCCGGTGCCGACGCCACCTGCCCCCTGCACATCGACGTGCGCGAACTGGCGGGCCTGGGACGGTCGCTGGCGCGCATGCGGCAATGCCCCCCCATGTCGTCGGGGCAGGCCCAGCCGGCCTGGCAACTGGTGGACGGCGGCCGGGTGCTGGCCGGGCCGCAGGGCGAACGCCTGCCTCTCACCTTTTCTGAAAGTGCCTTCTTTCTGCGTCTGCTGCAGGCGCCGGGCCATCGGCTGTCGCGCGAACAACTGGTTCCGGCCGCGCTTGCCGGCGCCCGGCAATCGGCCCGCAGCGTGGATGTCCTGGTGTCGCGCCTGCGCGCCAAGGCGCAGCGCCAGGGTGTGCAACTGCCCCTGTTGGCAGTAAGGCAGTGGGGCTACATCCTGCTGATCGATGGCGCCCCCTCCGACGCCTGACCAGCGGCGGCTGCCACGGACGCCGGCCATCTGCTCGCAGTTCCTGGCCCAGTGGTGCCGCACGTGCCGGCACGCCAGCCCGGATCGGCGCCCGGCTGCGTAGGCCCGGGCGAGCCTACACCACGACCAGATTGTCGCGGTGCATCAGTTCGGGGTCGGTCATGCTGCCCAGTATGTGTGCGATTTGCGACGAGGGTTGGCGCAGGATGCGCCGCGTATCGGCGGCCGAGTAATTGATCAGGCCGCGCGCGCATTCATTGCCCTGCGCGTCGACGCAGGCCACGACATCGCCGCGCCCGAACTCGCCCTGGACGTCCACGACGCCTATGGGCAGCAGGCTCTTGCCTTCATGCAGCAGGGCACGCACAGCCCCGTCGTCGAGCACCACCCGGCCGCGCAGGCGAAGGTGGTCGGCCAGCCATTGCTTGCGAGCAGACCATACGGGCAGCACTGCCTGCAGTTCCGTGCCGATGCATTCGCCCTGGGCCAGGCGCGTCAATACGTTGCGTTCGCGGCCCGATGCAATGACCGTATGCGCGCCGCTGTGCGCGGCCCGTTTGGCCGCCAGGATCTTGGTCAGCATGCCGCCTGTGCCGATGCCCGTGCCCGCGCCGCCCGCCATGGCTTCCAGCGCCGGGTCGCCTGCCTGGGCGTGCGCCACGAACACGGCCGCGGGGTTCTTGCGTGGGTCGGAATCGTACAGGCCGCGCTGGTCGGTCAGGATGACCAGGGCGTCGGCCTCTATCAGGTTGGTCACCAGGGCGCCGAGGGTATCGTTGTCGCCCAGGCGAATCTCGTCGGTGACCACGGTGTCGTTTTCATTGACGATAGGCACCACGCCCAGCCGCAGCAGCGCGAAGATCGTGCTGCGGGCGTTCAGGTAGCGGTGGCGGTCGGCAAGGTCTTCGTGTGTCAGCAGAATCTGCGCCGTGCGCAGGCCGTGCTCGGCGAACGCGGCCTCATAGGCCTGACACAGCCCCATCTGGCCCACCGCCGCGGCCGCCTGAAGTTCGTGCATGACCGACGGGCGCTTGTGCCAGCCCAGGCGCGCCATGCCTTCGGCGATGGCGCCGCTGGACACCAGCACCACCTGCTTGCCTTGTTGGCGCAGCGCGGCGATCTGGGCCGCCCAGTGGGCCACGGCGGCGCGATCCAGGCCGCGCCCTTCGTTGGTAACCAGAGACGAGCCGACCTTCGCCACCAGTCGGGTGGCAGAGGCGACGACAGAAACAGCGGTAGAGTGGGCAGTCATGGCAATGACCGGGTGTTGCGGTGATCGGGGGCCGCCAGACTGGCAAGCGGCGGCAGACGAGAGTGCGATTATGGCTTATTCGTCGCCGCCACGCGGTGCCGCATCGCTGCGCGTATCATCGAAGCGCGGGTCTTCGGCCACGTGGGTGCCGTCGGCCACATCTTGCGCCAGATGTTCTTTGCGCTGCTCGGCATCCAGGTAGTCCTGCAGGGCCCAGATCAGTTCCTGCGTGCCTTCGCCGTTCAACCCCGATATGCCGAACGCGGGGCCTTGCCAGTCGAACAGTTCAATGAAGCGCTGCCGCGCGTCGTCGGCGTCCGGCACCATGTCGAGCTTGTTCAGCACCAGCCAGCGCGGCTTGGCGGCGAGCTCGGGGTCGTAGCGCCGCAGTTCTTCGACGATGGCGCGAGCATCGGCAACCGCCTGTTCGACGGGATCGGTGTCGGGGTCTGCCGATGAGACGTCGACCATGTGCAGCAGCACGCGGGTGCGCGCCAGGTGCCGCAGGAACAGATGCCCCAGCCCGGCGCCTTCAGAGGCGCCTTCGATCAGGCCGGGAATGTCCGCCACTACGAAGCTGCGCGAAGGCGAGGTGCGCACCACGCCCAGATTGGGATGCAGCGTGGTGAACGGGTAATCGGCCACCTTGGGGCGCGCGTTCGATATGCGGCTGATGAGGGTGGACTTGCCGGCATTGGGCATGCCCAGCAGGCCCACGTCGGCCAGCACCTTCAGTTCAAACCGCAACCGCCGCTGTTCGCCTTCCTTGCCGGGGGTCCACTGGCGCGGGGCGCGGTTGACGCTGGACTTGAAGTGCAGGTTGCCCATGCCGCCCTGGCCGCCGGCGGCCAGGGTCACCTTCTGGCCATGGCGGCTCAGGTCGAACAGCAGTTCGCCAGTATCGGCATCGTGAACCATGGTGCCCACGGGCACGCGCAGCGTGATGTCGGGCGCGGCGGCACCGTACTGGTCGGAGCCGCGGCCGTTTTCGCCGTTCTTGGCCCGATGCAGGCGCGCGTAGCGGAAGTCGATCAGCGTGTTGATGTTGCGATCGGCCACGGCAAAAATGCTGCCGCCGCGTCCGCCATCGCCGCCGTCGGGACCGCCCTTCGGGATGAATTTTTCGCGGCGAAAGCTCGCCACGCCATTCCCGCCTTTACCGGCGATGACTTCGATGGTGGCTTCGTCTACGAATTTCATATGTGATCCTGAAGCAAAAAAGCCCTGCCGCATGCGACAGGGCTTTTGCCGTACGGTTAACGGTAAACCGTTACTCGGCGGCAACCACCGACACGACGTGCTTGTTCAATGCGCCCTTGAAGCCGAATTGAACCTTGCCGTCGACCAGCGCGAACAAGGTGTGATCCTTGCCGATGCCGACGTTGGTGCCGGGGTGGAAACGGGTGCCGCGCTGGCGCACGATGATCGAGCCAGCCGGGATTTGTTGGCCGCCAAAAACCTTGACGCCCAGTCGCTTCGATTCTGAGTCGCGACCGTTACGCGTAGAGCCGCCGCCCTTTTTCTGTGCCATGTTGATAGCTCCTGCTAATCAATACCGGATCAGGTCATCAAGCCGTAATGGCTTCGATGCGGATCTCGGTGTAGTTCTGACGGTGGCCCTGATGCTTCTGGTAGTGCTTGCGCCGACGCATCTTGAAGATCTTGATCTTGTCGTGCCGGCCATGCGCAAGAACCGTTGCCTTGACCACGGCGCCAGCGACGAGAGGAGTGCCAACTTTCAGTTGGTCGCCTTCGCCCACCGACAGGACCTGGTCCAGGGTGATTTCTTGCCCAATGTCAGCAGGTATCTGTTCTACCTTGAGTTTTTCGCCAGCGGCAACGCGATACTGCTTGCCACCGGTTTTTACGACCGCGTACATGGGATAGTTCCTTAGGTTTTACCGCTATGGGTATTACTGCTTGGACGTGAGTCCTGAATCAGCGCCGGGCGCAACGCCCGGGCGGTTACTGCATCGGCATGGCCCCGCAGGCAATACAATTCGGCAGTGCTGCCGGGCTGTATCAGGCGCGACGCGCCGTGCTCTGCAGGGTTGCGTGCACACGAGTGCGCGACGCAAAGCCTATTTCGGTATCGACCGAACCAAAGATTCTAGCGCGCACTTGTGGAAAAGTCAAAAATAGCTTACGGGCCGGGCGCTTAGCGGGAATCGGGGGCCAGAGCCACCCGTGACGCAATGGCCCGGGCGGCGCGCTGCACGCCCTGCGCCACCGCCTGGGCGTGCGAGGCGTCCAGGCGGTCGCCCGGTATCGAGGTGCTGACGGCCACGCGCTTGCCCAGCGCCGTTTCCCCTATATAGGCGGCGTAGCAGTGCAGCCCCTGCGCCACTTCTTCGTGTTCCTGGGCGAGGCCTTCGTTCCTGACCTGGGCCAGTTCGGCCAGCAGCTCGGCGCGATCGGTGCGCGTGCGTTCGCTCAGCGGCGTCAACGCGGATGGCAGCAGGTCGGCCAGTCTGGCATCCGGCAGGCTCGCCAGCAGCGCCTTGCCCAGCGCGCAGGCGTGCGCGGGAAGACGCGACCCGAGTTCGGACACCAGCCGCACCGGTCGGCGGGCATCTTCGCGCGCCAGGTAGACCACCTCGACGCCGTCGAGCACCGCCAGCTGCATGACCTCGTTGTGGCGGTCGACGAATTCACTGGCGGCCGCCCGGAAAGCCGCCTGCAGGCTGTCATGGCGGAGATATGCCGCGCCCAGCGCCATCAGCTCCAGCCCGATGACGTAGCCATCGCCGGCGCGGTCGACCCAGCGCCGCCGCACCAGCGTATCCAGCAGCAAATAGAGCGAACTGCGCGGCATGGCGGTCGCCCGCGCGAGGTCGGCCGCGCGCAGCGGAGCCCGCTGCGCCGCCAGCAGGCGCAGGATTTCATGAGTGCGGCGTATGGCCGGCACGTCATAGTCGGAGTCAGCCATGCGATGCTGTCCAATATGTTGGATGTCAGGGCATTATATTGGACAGTGCCGTGCAGGCTTTCTAGACTGCTGCCGACTGCGGGGCGTTCGTCCCCGACCACCGGAGACTCGCCATGAATTCCACGAACGATTTGCCCGTTGACCTGGATCGCGCCCTGCTGGTGGGCCGCGTGTGGCGCCCTGCGCCGGTGGACGGCCCCAGCGTGGTCGTGGTGCGCCAGGGGCAGGTGGTCGACCTGACCGCGCTCACGCCAACCCTTGCCGACCTGCTGGATCATCCCGACTGCGTCGCCATCGCCCGCGACGGGCAGGGCGAGGCCCTGGGCAGCGTGGCCGACCTGTTGGCGCGCACTTTGGCGGGCGATACCGCGGGGCCGGTGCTGCTGGCGCCTTGCGACCTGCAGCCGGTCAAGGCGGCCGGCGTCACGTTCGCGGTGAGCCTGCTGGAACGGCTGATCGAAGAGCAGGCCGGCGGCGATGCCAGCCAGGCCGAGCAGGTTCGCGCGCGCATTCACACGCTGATCGGCTCCGACCTGTCCCAACTGCAACCCGGTTCGCCACAGGCCATGGCGCTGAAGGCCGAACTGCAATCACGGGGCCAGTGGTCGCAGTACCTGGAAGTCGGCATCGGCCCCGATGCCGAGATTTTCTCCAAGGCGCCACCCATGTCGTCGGTGGGCACCGGAGCCTGGGTAGGCCTGTTGCCCGAATCCGAATGGAACAACCCCGAACCCGAGGTGGTGCTGGCGGTGAACAGCCGCGCGCAAGCCGTGGGAGCGGCGCTGGGCAATGACGTCAACCTGCGCGACGTTGAAGGCCGCAGCGCCTTGCTGTTGACCAAAGCCAAAGACAACAATGGCTCATGCGCAATCGGCCCTTTCGTGCGCCTGTTCGACGAGCACTACACCATCGACGACCTGCGCCAGGACGACGTGTCGCTTCGTATCGAGGGCGAAGACGGGTTCGTGCTGGATGGCGTGAGCCATATGCGCGAAATCAGCCGCGATCCGCTCGACCTGGTGCGCCAGGCCAGTGAATATCATCAGTATCCGGACGGCTTCATGCTGTTCCTGGGCACCATGTTCTCGCCCACGCAGGATCGCGACGGGCAGGGCAGCGGCTTCACTCACCGGCAGGGCGATCTGGTGCGTATCGCCACCCCCCGCCTGGGCGCGTTGGCCAATCGCGTGGGCCTGTGCAATGCCATCGAACCCTGGACATTCGGCGTGCGGGCCCTTTACGCAAATCTGCGCAAGCGCGGGTTGTAGCCCTGCGCAGGCGAATGCTGCCACGCAACCCCGTATAATTCGGCAGACCCCGGGTTCCGGCGCGGCAGGCTCGCGCCGGCGAATCAAAGAGCCACGGGTCGGCTCGCCCTGTCATGTGCCGGATACGTCTTGAATCTCCCTGAGCTGATCGCCCCCATTTCTGATGACATGAAGGCCGTCGACGCGGTTATCCGCGGCCGCCTGGATTCGGAAGTCGTACTCATCCGGACGATTGCCGACTACATCATCGGCGCGGGGGGCAAGCGCATGCGGCCCGCCATGGTCTTGATGATGGCGCGTGCGCTGGGCTACCAGGGCGACCACCACCGTCTGCTGGCCGCCGTGGTCGAATTCATCCATACCGCCACGCTGCTGCACGACGACGTGGTCGACGAATCCGATCTGCGCCGCGGCCGCGACACGGCGAACGCCATGTTCGGCAACGCGGCCAGCGTGCTGGTGGGCGATTACCTGTATTCGCGTTCGTTCGAAATGATGGTCGAAGCGGGATCCATGCGCATCATGCAGATCCTGTCCGAGGCCACTACCGTCATCGCCGAAGGCGAAGTACTGCAGCTGCTCAACGTGCACGACCCTGATGTATCGCAGGAACGCTACCTGCAGGTAGTGCGCTATAAAACCGCAAAGTTGTTCGAAGCGGCCGCGCAGGTGGGGGCGGTGCTGGCCGGCGCCACGCCCGACCAGGAAGCGGCGGCGGCGGCATACGGCCGCCACATCGGCACGGCATTCCAGTTGATCGACGATGTGCTCGATTACAGCGGCGATGCGCATGCCCTGGGCAAGAACGTGGGTGACGACCTGCGCGAGGGCAAACCCACCTTGCCGTTGATACGCGTCATGGAAACCGGTACGCCGGCGCAGCGCGACATGATCCGCACTGCCATCAAGACCGGCGACGCCGATTTCGAGGCAGTCGCCCGGGCCATCCAGGCGACCGACGCCCTGGAACACGCCCGGCAGGCGGCCCTGGCCGAAGCCGATGCGGCCCGAGCGGCCCTGGCGGACCTTCCCATTTCCGTTTATCAAGAATCCCTGTTAGAATTTTGCGCTTTCGCGGTGAATCGAGACCGCTGAAGAAGAAACTGCGGTTCAGTCAGCCATTACAGCGAGCCGTTACTGCGGCGGCAATGCAGCGGCAGCGATGCATTGAGGTTGTAGTGGTGAACCGTGTGTCAATCGGGGCGTAGCTCAGCCTGGTAGAGTACTGCGTTCGGGACGCAGGAGTCGGAGGTTCGAATCCTCTCGCCCCGACCATTAATTTGGTCGCATCCCGAAGCCAGATCAGTCCTTGCACTGATCTGGCTTTTTTATTGCTCGGCTTCCCGGGGGCGCTTCGGGTCGGGCTGCGCCTGGTCTGGCCAAGTTCGGTCGGGCCGCGTCCGGCCGGAACCGGCGCATCGCCGCCGGTGCCCGTTTGGCGCGCGGCCGCCGGCTCGCCCCGCCCCGCCCGGCACGCGCAGCAAGAAGGCACGCGCGCGCGGTGCGTGATCGGCCTCACGTTCGAACCGCCGGCCTGGCGTCGCCCCGCGCCGATCCGGGGCCGGGCGCCTTCAGGCAGGTAGAGGTCACACTGCGGCGGAGCGCGGTGCAGCGGCCATTCCGCCCAGGCCATGCCGAAATCCTCAAGTCGAACCGGCAAAAGGCCTGAGCGCGCAGCGCAACGTTCAACGTCACTTAATATTTGATGTACCTGGTTTTAAACAAGAACTCACGGAAATTGCATAACGTTCCTGGTGCGGGCTAGTCCCGACTCCTGAATTGTTATGGGATCTCCGTGACCACACTCAGCTTTTCCGAACTCGACACGCCCGCGGCCCTGATCGACGTGCCGCGCATGCAGCGCAATATTCAGCGCCTGCAGTCCCGCATGAATGAAATGGGCGTACGCTTCCGGCCGCATGTGAAAACCAGCAAATGCATGCCGGTGGTGCAGGCCCAACTTGATGCGGGCGCCCAGGGCATCACCGTCTCCACCCTGAAGGAAGCGGCCTATTTCCATGCTCAAGGCGTGACCGACATTCTCTATGCCGTAAGCATCGCCCCCGCCAAATTGCCGCGGGTATTGGCATTGCGCCGGCAGGGGTGCGATCTGAAAGTCATTACCGACAGCGTGGAGTCGGCCCACGCGATTGCCGAATTCGGCCGCCTGCATGACGAGCCGCTGGAAGTCTGGATCGAAATCGACAGCGACGGCCACCGCTCGGGGATCGAGCCCGACAGCCAGGCCCTGCTCGATGTCGGCAGCGCTCTGCAGCGTGGCGGTATGGTGCTGGGCGGCGTGATGACGCACGCCGGGTCCAGTTATGACTTCGACAATCCGGAAGACCTGGAGCGCATTGCCGAGCAAGAGCGCGCATTGTGCGTGCGTGCGGCAGAGCGGCTGCGCAACGCCGGGCTGCCATGTCCCGTGGTAAGCGTGGGGTCGACGCCCACGGCCCTGCATGCGCGCCACCTCGACGGGGTGGATGAGGTACGCGCGGGCGTCTATGTCTTCTTTGACCTGGTCATGCACAACGTGGGCGTGTGTACGCAGGACGACATCGCGCTCAGCGTGCTCACCACGGTCATCGGCCACCAGACTGAGAAAGGCTGGGCCATTGTCGATGCCGGGTGGATGGCGATGAGCCGCGACCGCGGCACACAGCGCCAGAAGCATGACTATGGATATGGGCAGGTCGCCGCGGTCGAGGGCAAGCCGCTGGCGGGCTATCTGATGACGGCTGCCAACCAGGAGCATGGCATCCTGGCGCGCAGCGGCGCGCCCGACCACGATATCGCTGCGCGGTTTCCCATTGGTACGCAACTACGCATCCTGCCGAATCATGCGTGCGCAACGGGCGCGCAATACCCCGCCTATGCGGCCGTCGATGCACAAGGCGGCGTTCATATCTGGGAGCGTCAATATGGCTGGTGATCCAGCCGCGATCGGCCACCCGTCAACCGTCGCGAAGATTGCACCGGCCGACTTGCCACCGCCGGGCGGACACTACAGCTATGCCACCGTTGCACACGGCGTGGTTTATGTATCGGGGCTGTTGCCCGTGGACGCCAAAGGCCGCCCCATGGCCGATGCCGGCTTCGACGAGCAGGTGTCCCGCGTGCTGGAGAACCTGCGCAGCGTGCTGAACGCCGCTGGAAGCAGTGTCGGACACCTGTTGCAGGTACGCGTCTACATCGAGTCGATTGAATACTGGGCACGATTCAATGCCCTGTACGCCGAATGGATCGGAGCCCATCGTCCGGCCCGCGCCATTGTTCCTACCGGGCCCCTGCATTTCGGGCTCAAGGTCGAGATCGAGGCCACGGCTGCGATCTGCTGAAGCCAGCCACCGGGGGCGGCCACGCGCGGCATTCCATCGGCGCGCAGTACCGCCCGACATCCGTTATCCGCATGTCCTGAGGAAGAACAAATGAAACGCTGTACGCAGTTCGTTGTGCTCAGCCTGGCCCTCACGGCCGGCATCGCGTCCGCGGCCCCGGCGGCCGATCAGAACTGGCCGGACAAGCGGTAACGTTGATCGTTCCATCTGCTGGGGGCGGATCGGCAGACGTCCTGACCCGCGTCGTGCTCAGCCATCTTTCAAAGTCCAGCGGCGCCGACTTCGTGGTGATCAACCGGCCGGGCGCGGCGGGTACGATAGGCATGGGCCAGATTGCGCGGTCCAAGCCCGACGGCTATACGGTGGGCTACGGCAACATCACGACGCCTGCGGTGAATCCCAGCCTTTTCAACGACCCGCCCTACGACGTCAGGCAGAGCTTTGAACCGGTGGGGCATCTCTTTTCCACGTACAACGCCATGGTGGTGCCAGTGGATTCGCCCTACAAAAGCGTCGATGAGTTGATCGCGGCCGCACGCAAGGCGCCGGGCGAGTTGTCGCATGCCGGCGCCGGCATAGGCAGCAGTGGACACATGGCCGGCGAACTGTTCAAGAAGCTGGCCGGCGTCGATGTGACCTTCAATCCGTACAACGGCCACCCGGCCTTGCTGGCGGATCTGGCAGGGGGCCGGCTGGACTACACCTGTACCAAACTCGCCATGGCTTTGCCCCTGGTGAAGGGCGGCAAGTTGCGTGCGTTGGCCGTCACCAGCCTCGAGCGCTTTCCTGAATATCCGGACCTGCCCACATTGAACGAACTCGGTTTGAACGGCTATGAAAACGTGTCACGGGGCGGCCTGTTGTTTCCCAAGGGAACTCCGCCCGCCATTGTCGAGAAGGCCAGCCTCGCATTGAAAGAGATCCTGGCCTCTGACCAGTTGCGCCGGGATCTCGCCAATGCCCATGCATCGCTCGGCAAGGCGGTCGGAAAGGATTTCGTCGAGTTCGTCGATGCCGAGCAGAAAAAATGGGCTGGTGTGATCGAGACCGCGAACATTCCGATGCAGATCTAGCAGCATGAACCCTCCCATCGCCAAGCCCCGGGTGGCAATTCTCGGCTTTGCCATCGAGTCCAATCGCTATGCCCCCGTTTCGACGCGTCAGGACTTCATGGATCGGGCGTACTTCTCGGGCCGCGGCTTGCTGGACGATGCTCGCAAAGCGGCACCGCGCCTGACCCCCGGAATACCGGCATTCGTCGCCCACATGGACGGCCATGGCGATTGGGCGCCGGTGCCCATTCTGTTCGCCAATGCTGAATCCGGGGGGCCGGTCGACCATGGCTTCTTCATGGAAACGCTGGAGGCCATGCGGGCGGCTCTCCATGCAGCCATGCCCGTGGACGCGGTATACATCTTCGAACATGGCGCGGCCATCACGACCGAGTACGAAGACCCGGACGGCATGGTCTTCGACATGGTGCGAGCGGCGGTCGGGCCCGACGTGCCCGTGGTGGCCACGGTTGACCTGCACGCCAACCTGTCGGACTGCATGGTAGACCGCGTCGACGTGCTCATCTCGTATCGCCGCAACCCCCATACCGATATGGCGGCGCGTGGCGAAGAAGCTGCCGGCGTTCTGCTGGATATGCTGCAGGGATGCGGCCGGCGGTCGCGCACTTGCGCATGCCTATCTGCTCGCCCCCGACGCAATTGCTGACGGCGCCCGGCTCCGGACCGTATGCGGACATGATCCATACTGCGGAATCCCTGCGCGATCCCAGGCTGGTGAATGTATCGATCGTCGGCGGCTTTGCCAACGGCGACACGTGAATGAAGACGGTCGAGCGCTTTCGTGCGCGAGTTGGCACAAGCATGAGTCCGTGAACAACCTCAAAAATGCCGACGGGCGCCTGTACTTCCCCGACGGGATGGAGATGATGATGAACGCACAAGACGGCCGACTGATGGCCGTCTACGACCAGAAAGGCATGGCGCCCGTGCATCTGCGGCCCGACCCCAACCTGGTCGAAGCCTCTCCCTATTGCAAGAACAGGCTGCGGTAGCCCGGGGACGCCGCGCCTTTTCAGGCGATTGCGTAGGCAGCAGGCTGGCGCTGTTCCAGGTGGCGACCGCCCTGCGCCCGGATGACCTCGATGTCGGGCCAATCCGCCAGCAGGATCTGCTCAGTGTCGCGGCTGGCGGTGGGGCACAGTTCTTCGCCACTAGGGCCGAAAATGCAGCTCGAGCCCAGGAACGCTATGCCGCGTTCGGCGCCGATGCGGTCGGCCGCCACTATCACCATTTCGTTACTGACGGCGGTGGCCGCCATCAGGTGATAGCCTTGCGGCAGGCCGTAGGTATCGAAGGCTTCCGCGGTGCGCACGCTCTTGTTCCAGTTGGCCGGCGCGGCGACCACGTCGACCCCATCCAGCGCGTAGCGGCGGCATACTTCCGGAAACCACATGTCGTAGCAAATGGCCAGCCCGATGCGGCCCAGCGGCGTATCGGCGTGGGTAAGCGTATCGCCCACGTCGAACAGGCGCTGCTCCAGGCCCCGCACATGCATCTTTCGGTGGCGGTGAAACTGGCCATCGGGGCCGACCAGCACGGCGGTGTTGTAGATTTTCTCGCCGTCCACCTCGGACAACCCGGCCACGATCCAGGCGCCGGTGTCGCGGCTAACCTGGCTCCAGGCCTGAGTCGACGGGCCGGGAACGGGCTCGCTGACCGCCCGGATCTCGTCGCGGTCGGCGAAGATCAGGCCGCCGATGCAGCATTCGGGCAATACGATCAGTGTGGCGCCGGCTGCCGCCGCCTGGCGGGCCAGCGCGCAGCTCTTGTCGCGGTTGGCGGCATTTTCGCCTTGCCGCACGTCGAACTGGATCGCGGCGATCTTTCCGTGTTGGGTCACGTCTTGTCCTCCTATGTTCAGTGCAGGGTGGCCGGCGGCGTGTCGTCTTCGGCGCCGCCCAGGTAGGCCCGCTTGACGTCGGGGTCGTCCATGATGTCGCGCGCCGGCCCTTCCTTGAACTTGCGGCCGGTTTCCAGCACGACGGCCTTGTCCGAGATCAGCAGCGCGCCGTGCACGTTCTGCTCGACCATCATGACGGTCAGCCCGGCGCCGCGGATTTCCTGCACGGAGTCGAACACTTCCTGCTGCATCTTGGGCGACAGTCCCAGCGACGGTTCGTCCAGCAGCAGCAGCCGCGGATGCATCTCCAGCACCATCGCGGTTTCCAGGATCTGCTGTTCGCCGCCGCTGAGGTTGCCGGCCAGGTTGTGGTATTTGCGTTTCAGCATCGGGAACAGCGCCAGCACTTCGTCTATGGCGCGCTGCTTGTCGGAGCGGCCCAGCAGGTAGGCGCCCATTTCCAGGTTCTCGCGCACACTCATGCGGGGGAAGTTGCAGCGCCCCTGCGGCACGATGCCGATGCCTGCGCGCAGCCTAGCGTCGCACGCCAGCCGGTCAATCTGCCGGCCTTCAAAACGGATCGCGCCGCCGAACTGGCGCACCATGCCGAAGATGGCCTTGAGCAGGGTGGACTTGCCCGCGCCGTTGCCGCCGAGCAGCGTGGTGACCGTGCCGGCCGGGATGACCAGCGACATGTCGCGGACGATGGGCGTGTCGGTGTAGCCGGCCGAGAAGCCGGCGAGTTCCAGGCACGGGATGGGGTCAGACATGGCTGGGCTCCTGTTGAGCATGGCCGAGATAGGCGTTGATGACGCGTTCGTCGTTGCGGATCAGGGCGGGCGCGCCCTCGACCAGCTTGCGTCCCGATTCCATCACCACCACCTGGTGGCAGCGTCGCATCACGAAATTCATGTTGTGCTCGACGATCAGGAAGGTCTGGCCCGCCCGGTTCAGGGCATCGATGATGCGTTCGATATTGACGATCATGGTCGGGTTCACGCCGGCCAGGGGTTCGTCCAGGATAGCCACGCTGGGCCGCGACATCAGGCACGCGGCAAGCGCCACCAGCTTCTTCTGGCCATAGGAAAGAATGCCCGCCGGCAGGTTGACGTAGCGGGCCAGGCCCACTTCGGTGATCAGTTCGCGGGCGCGTTCGCTCGCCGCGGCCTCGCTGGCGCGCAGCGCGCGGCGTGCCAGGAACGCATCCAGCCAGCCATGGCCGTCGTATTCCTGCGCGGCGATCAGCAGGTTCTCGCGCACGGTCAGCTCGTCGTAGAGACGGATGTTCTGGAAAGTGCGGGTCAGCCCCAGCCGCGCGATGCGGTGCGGGGGCAGGCCGCCGATATCCTGGCCCCCAAGCACGACCCGTCCGGCGTCGGGCGACTGGAATCCGCTGATGCAGTCGATCGACGTGCTCTTGCCGCAGCCATTGGGGCCGATCAGCCCGGTGACGGACCCGGCGGGCACCGAGAACGTCAGACCGTCGACGGCGCGCACGCCCGCGAATGCCTTGGCCAGGCCCTGCACGGCCAGGGCCGGCGTCGTTTGCTTATCTGCGCTCATCGCAGTGTCCTCCTGATGCGTTCGATCCGGCGCTCCCGAAAATAGCCGGCGATGCCCTGGGGCAGCACCAGGATGACGGCCACCAGCACGCAGCCCAGCAGCACCAGGCGCAGGTCCGGGCTGACGCGCAGCAGTTCGGGGATGACGGTGAAGACCACGCTGGCCACGATCACGCCCCAGAAGCTGCCGGCGCCGCCGATGATCACCATGATCAGGATCATCTGCGTGTAGAAGAAGTCGAAGATCGACGGGTCAACCACGCTCAGGTAGAACACGAACAGGCCGCCCGTCATGCCAGCCACCATGGCCGAGACGGCGAACGCCAGCAGCTTGTACTGCAACGTGGCTACGCCCTGCGACTGCGTCAGTGGTTCGTTCTGCTTGATGGCCAGCAGCGTGCGGCCGATGCGCGAGCGCACCAGGCGGTGCACGCCGGCCAGGGCGATGGCTGCGAAGGCCAGCATGATGAAATAGAACACCACCGGGTTGGCCGAACTGAAGCGGCCTAGCCCGGGCAGCGCCACTTCCAGTGTCGGCAGGTTGGGAATGCCCAGCGGGCCGCGAGTCAGGTCCACCCAGTCCTTGGCCACCAGCTGCATCAGCAGCACCAGACTGAGGGTGACGATGGCGAACGAATGGCGCGACAGACGCAGCGACGCGTACCCGATCACCAGCGATGCCAGAGTCGCCACGGCGCCGCCGGCCAGCACGCCCAGCCAGGGCGACCACTGGGCGTCCACCGCCAGCAGCGCGGCCGTATAGCCGCCGATGCCCCAGAAGGCGATCTGGGCGAACGACAGCAGGCCGGTGAACCCGTAGATCAGGTTCAGGCTGGTGGCCAGCACGGCATACACAATCGCCATGATGGCGATCTTCAGGGTGTAGCCGCCCAGGCCCGCGAATGGCAGGGCGATCAGCAGCGTCGCCACCAGCAGCCACGGCGCCGCACGCAGCCGCGGGCGCTCGCGCAGCGGCAGTTGGAGAGTTTCTTGTCTCATACTCGCATCCCCTTGCCGAACAGGCCCAGCGGACGGACCAGCAGGATCAGGATCATGATGATGAAGGCCAGCGCATCCTGCAGCACGACCGAGCCAAAGCCGCCGGCCAGGCTTTCCGTCATGCCCACGATCAGCGCGGCGATGATGGCGCCCCAGATGTTGCCCAGGCCGCCGATGATGATGATGGCGAATGCCTTGAAGACGAACGGCATGCCCATCAGGGGGTGCACCGTGTACAGCGGCGCCAGCACGCCTCCGGCCAGGCCGCACAAGGCCGCGCCCAGCACGAAGACGGTGCGGGCGATGCGGCGCGGCCGCATACCGACCATCAGCGCGGCTTCGCGGTTCTGGGCCAGCGCGCGCATCGACTTTCCGCTGCGCGTCCATTTCAGGAAGGCATGCAACAGGACAATGGCGACAATGGCCAAGCCGAAGGCGATCAGCCGCAGGACGCTGATGCTGATATTGCCGAGCTGCACCGCGTCGAAGCCGTATTCGGTGGTTATGGTGCGCGGCGTGGCCCGCAACAGGTACAGCGCGCCGTTCTGGATGATCATGGCCAGGCCCAGCGTCAGCAGGATGCCTTTCTGGAAGTCCTCGGACTTCAGCGTGAACAGCACGCTATCGAACAGCACGACGCCCACGATGGCCACCAGCAGGGTGGCGGCGAGGATGCTAGGCCAGTACCCGAAGCCCAGCGTCGACACCGCGAAGAAGGCCGCGAACCCGCCCAGCATGACCAGCTCGCCATGCGCGAAGTTGACGATTTCCAGCACGCCGTAGATCAGCGACAGGCCCACGGCCACCAGCGCGTAGATGGCGCCGATGGCTAGGCCGTTGACGATCAATTGAAGAATGAAGTCGGTCATGGATGCCCCCGGAGGAAGAAAATGCCGAACGGGGCCGCCGCGAGCCGCGGCGGCTGCCGCCGGGCGTTCAGGTGCCGGGCGTGGCGACGACCTTCACGTGGCCGCCTTCCACTTTCAGGATGACCGCGTTGTTGTGCGCCTGGTTGTTCTTGTCGAAGGCGATGCGCCCGCCCATCATCGAGGCGTAGTCGCTGGTCTGGATGGCGTCGCGCACCGCCTTGCGGTCCACCGACCCGGCGCGCTTGATGGCATCGGCCAGCAAATGAACGTTCTCGTAGGCGATGGCGCTTTGCAGCAGCGGGTCTTCCTTGTACTTTGCCTTGTAGGCCTTTACGAACGCCTGGTTTGCCGGCGTGTCGAGTTCGGCGGCGTACTGGAATACGCTGGTCGCCCCGTCGATCGCGCCGCTCTTGATGCCTTCGGCCTGCAGCCCGCCCAGTTCGATGCGGCCGGTCAGCGGCACGTTCATGCCGAATCCGCGATACTGCCGGATGAAGTTGATCTGGTCGGCGCCCACGGTATACAGCGCGATGGCGTCGGGGGCCGCCAGCTTCAGGCGGGTGAGCACGGTGGTGAAGTCTTGCGTGCCCTTGTCGTAGTATTCCGAAGACGTGATGTTGATGCCCAACGGCTTGAGCGCCTTGGCGATCGCGGCCGCGCCGCCGCGCCCGTAGTCGGTGTTCTCGCCCAGCACGGCGATCTTCTTGAAGCGGGCTTCGTCCTTCAGGTAGCTGGCCAGCGCCACGGCCATGCTGTCGTCGCTGGGGCCGGCCCGGAAGGTCCAGATATTGCCGCCGGCACCGGCCTTTTCGGTGATGCTGCTGGCCGACGACGAACTGACCAGCAAGGGCACGTTGGCGCGCTCGACGATGGGCATCAGCGCCAGCGTGACCGAACTGCACATCGCGCCGCTGATGGCGACCAGGTCGCGGTTTTCCAACATGCGGCCGACGCTGTTGACGCCTTCGGCGGGGTTGCAGGCGTTGTCCTGCACGTCGAGCTGCAGCGAGCGGCCCAGCACGCCGCCTGCGGCGTTGATCTGCTCTACAGCCAGCTCGGCGCCCCAACGGTCGTGTTGCCCCTGGAACGCCGCGCTGCCCGACAGAGGCGTGGACACGCCGACCACAATCGGCTGCGCCGCCGATGCCTGCGTGACCAGGGCTGCCGCCAGCGCTATGGCCAGGGCCAGCCGTTTATTCGTTCTCATATCTGTCTCCCTTGTTGTGAGATGGTCCGATCCTGCAGCGAAGCAGTCTAGGAAACATCCCCCGCACGCAACAAGGCGCCCAGGCAATGAAAGCGATCAGTTTTGCTAATGATCGGGTGGGCCGCTGAGGCGCCCGGGTGCGCCAGCGCGGCTTATTGAGTAGAGATCTTCGCGTCCCGAATGACCTTACCCCAGATGGCCCGTTCGCTCCTAAGCAGGGCGGCGAGTTCTTCTGGGGTGCTGGCCGGTACCGGCGCAGTGCTCACATGGAAACCATCTGGTCTCTATTTATGTATAATAGGTGATACATATTTGCCAACTGTGGTTCCTAAAATGGACAAATCTCCCATCGTACACGGTCCTCTGCCCTCGTTCACCGGGGAGCAGGCGCTAAAGCAGTTGGGCCAGAACATCCGCACGGCACGCCTGCGCCGCGGCGAATCCGAAGAGCTGGCTGCCCAGCGCGCGGGCGTCTCGCGCCATACCTGGCGGCGCCTGGAGCAAGGCTCACCCAAGGTGGCCCTGGGCGTGCTTGTAGAGGCGCTCGTGGCCTATGGCTTTGCTGAGCAGCTTTTCGACCTGGCTGACCCCGAGCTCGATTTGGAAGGTCAGGCGCGAGACGCTGCCCGCCGGCCGATGCGCGGACGCACGTAGGCGACGGACACAAGGTATAGGAGAGCGACCATGGCAACAAGACGAGGGCTGCGAGCCACCAAGCGCATCGAACCCCAGCTCGACGTTCTCATCGAGATCGACGGGGAGATCGTCAAGGCCGGAGGCCTGTACCTGAAAGAGGACGGCGGACACTTTGCCGCGACCTTCCTCTACGATCCCCAATACCTCGAGCTCGCGCGCCAGGGCAAGGCTCACAGCCTGGACCCGCTGAACCTGTCCCTGCGCGACACGCCCTTTGAGACCGAAAGCCGCTTCTACCTGCTGGGGGCGCTCTTTGACGCCGCTCCCGACGCCTGGGGGCGCACGGTCATGGCCAAGGATGAAGGCCTGTCGCCCGTCTCCCTGACCGAATCCAAGGTGCTTCTCAAGGGGCGCGGCAGTGGCGTGGGCGCCATCCTCTTTGCGCCGGCGGGCTCACACGTGGAGCGTCCAGACGGATCAGACCTTCCCACCCTCGACCAGATCGAGGAGATCTACCAGACCGTCCGGGCAGTGGAGACCGGCGCCCAAGTGAGCGAAGAGCTGCGAGCCATGCTCATGAGCTCCTGGGACATGGGAGGCGCCCGGCCCAAGGCCGTGGTGCGCGACGACCAGGGGGCGGAATGGATCGTGAAACTGCCCCGCAGCATCGACACCTACAGCCGGCAGCGCAATGAGTGGGCCAACCTGGAGATGGCCCGAGACATTGGCATCCGGGTACCCGAAACCAAGCTGGTTGACCTGGATGGGGGCGACTGCGCGCTGCTCATCCGCCGCTTCGACCGGGGTGAGCCTGGCCACATGCGCAGGCAGCACTACCTGAGCGCGGTGTCGCTTGTGAGCCCACCTCCCACCTTCGACAAGCGCAATCTGGATACCCCCTACGGGGCCTCGATCTTCTCGTACGCGAGAATTGCGTCCATCATCAGGGCGATCTCCGGCAACGTGGAGCTGGATCTGATGGACCTGTACGCCAGGATGATCTTCAACATCCTCGTCCACAACACGGACGACCACCTGAAGAACACCGGCTTTCTGCTTGAGCGGGGCCCGCGGGGGTACCTCTACCGGCTCTCCCCCCTTTTTGACGTGGTTACCCAGGAAAACACGCTCAAGCACATGCTGCACATCGGTCCGCTCGCCGGGCGCGAGGGCACGCTCGAGAATGCCCGGGCCGGGGCGCCGGACTGGCGGCTACGCCCCCAGGCAGCCGAGGAGATCATCAGGCGGGTGCAGGCTGTCGTCGCTCGCCGCCGGCACTACTACGAGCGAGCGGGCCTGAGCGCAGAAGAGATCGGCCAGGTGGAGCGCTGGCTGGGCGAGCACACCCCGCCCATGGCGCGTGATGTGGTTGAAACGGGTGAGGCGGATCCCCTACTGGGCACGCAAACTGAGGATCGGCCGCGCCCCCGGGGCTGAAGGCGCAGCTTTGTGATCTGTGCGAGCTGCCCTAGGTTCAGGCCTCTCCCAACCAACATACTGTTGATGACACTCGGTTCGCGCTCGCCCTGCTTTTGCGATCGCCTAATTAAGGGCACCATGGCACAAAAAAAGCAGCAAGCCACTGACCAAGATCGCAACTTTGCTCAAGCAATACAGGGCAGATGCGACCAAGATGGCTTCGGTCACGATGCGCGACTACATGATCCGCAAGCAGGAGTTGCCCCGCCTGGCCGCCGGCCACGCGCCGTCCAACGGCTTTGCCCGCCCTGCCGACCTGGCGCCGATGCACCTGCGACTGGTAACGGGCTTTTTCAGCTCGCGTCTCCAGACGAAGTCGCTCGAAGAGCAGATCGATGATCAGGTGACGCTGGGCCGCGGTCGCCGTCGGCGTAAGCGGCGCTGGTCCTGCCTGGCGTTGTCTGCGTGGCGGCTGGCCCGGCGGGGCGTGCCATCGCCAGGTCTCGCCCCCGGCCGTTCTGGCGGGCCTGATCGCTGCCGCTAGAACTGCACGCTGTAACCGCCGTCCACCCGCAGCGTCTGCCCGTTCACATACGATGCCGCGGGCGAGGCGAAGAACAGCACGGCGCCCACCACTTCAGCGGGTTCGCCGGCGCGTTGCTGAGGATTGCGCTGCCGGATACGGGCCAGGTTGGCTTCGGTAGTCAGCAGTTCGCGGTTGAATTCGGTGGCGATCGTGGCGGGGGCCACGGCGTTGCAGGTGACGCCATGCCGGCCATATTCCACCGCCAGCACGCGAGTCATGGCTTCCAGGGCCTGCTTGCTGATCGGATAGGCGAAGTCGCCGTCGCGTGCAAGGTGGCCGCTCAGTGACGACACATTCACGATCCGGCCGAAACCCGATTCGCACATTGCGGGAAGGACGGCTCGACACAGCTCGATGGCGCCGAACAGGTTCACTTCGAACACTTGGCGGATGTCGGCCAGCGACAGGCTGGACAGGGGTTGACGGTGGCGTGCGCCCGCATTGTTCACCAGGATGTCGATATCGCCCACGGAATCCCGCACCATGGCCAGGCCCAGCGTGCGCTGCGCAGGATCTGCCAGGTCGAACGCGCAGCCTAGGGCCCGAGCGCCCAGTGTTCGCGCGAGCGCTTGTGCGCGATCCAGGTTCCGCCCGTGTATGGCCACGCTGGCCCCCTGCCGCAACAGGCCGCGGGCAATCTCCAGGCCGATCCCGCTGCTGGATCCGGTAACCAGGGCGACCTTGCCGCTGAGGTCGAACGAACACGGTGGAGTTTCGGGAAGGGACATGGCGCGGTGGCTGGCTGATCAGGACGGAGCCACTATGGACCAGCCCGTCGAGGACAGACCCGCTGCGCCGTCCGGAAAGTTCATATGATGAAATTCTGTCGCCGAGCGCCGTGCGCGGAAGACCACAGCTTCTAGAATGAACCGGGCCACGATGAGAAGAGTGACCGCTGTACGGCGGCTGAGGAGACGACGATGGGGGGGCGTGACATCCCGACGGCGATGGCCGATGCGGACATGGCCATTGATGCGGTTCCGCTGTCGGCAGGAAAGCGCGTCGCGGCGCAAGCGGCCAAGCCGCCGCTGGGCACGCGCTGCGTCGAGCGCACATTATGGCTGCTCAAGGCGCTGAGCACGCGCGGCGAGTTCGGGTGGCGGCTGTCCGACCTGGCCGAACATGCGGGCCTGGACCGCGCCACCTGTCATCGCATGCTGGCCTGCCTGGTGAAAGAGGGCTACGCGCAGCGGTATCCCCACGACGTGAAGTACTACCCCGGGCCGGTCCTTTTCGAAATGGGCCTCGCGCTGCCCGGCTATGCACATTTTCGCGAGCTGTCTGCGCCCAGGCTCGAACACATAGGCGCAGTCACCGGCTGTATTGCCAGCCTGAGCCTGCGTAGCGGCAACGATATCGTCTGTATCGCGCAGAATCGCGCCAGCGCCGACCTGGCGGGCATGCTGATCCGCACGGGCTCCAGGCGTCCGCTGATTGCCGCCGTCGCGGGCGTGGCGATTCTTCAGCTGCTGCCTGCAGAGGAACGCGACCGCATCATCGATGAAAACACGCAGCGCGAGGTCCGTTCACGCGGGACGCGGCGCCTCAGAGAGCTGGCTCGCATCAGGGAACGCAGCGCGCAGGCTGGATTCGGCTATACGGTGAGCGACCTGGCTCCCGGCATCACCGCCCTGGGTGTGGCGATACTCGACGCGGCGGGGCAGCCCTTCGCCGGGCTGACGCTGACCGGCAGCAACGCCACCCTGCATGAAGACGTCGTCAACGCCTGCCACGCCCATATGATGGAGGCGGCCAGTGCCATTGCGGCTGATGCCTGCCAGTCGCTGCGTGCTCCGGTGCCATGCGGGAAGCGATAGCGGGATGCGCACGGCCGGGTTCGACCGTCGTGCACGCGGGAGAAGGGGGCCCCCGGCTGCCGGCGCCGTCCACGCAGGCGCTCGATAATTTCGCGCCGTGAAATAAAGCGGCCGCCGCCCCGCCACTCGGCCTTGTGGCTGCCTGCTTGCCACCCTAGCATCTGGCATCAGAGGTGGCGCGCCTGTCGCGCCGCGTGAATCCGGCCTTTCCCCGCGAAGGAGACATCGCATGAATGAAGACCTCACGATGGACGTGAAGTCCGCCGTATCGGCCCAGGAATGGGCCACCCGCGTCGAGCTTGCCGCGGCATACCGGCTGATGCCGCTCTACGGGATGAGCGACCTGATCTACAACCACATCACCGCCCGCATTCCCGGCGAAGCCGACCGCCTGCTGATCAACCCCTACGGGTACCTGTACGAAGAGGTGACGGCCTCGAGCCTGATCACCATCGACGTGGCGGGAAACGTGCTGCTGAACCCGCATAAAGCGTATGGCGTGAACCCGGCCGGCTATGTCATCCACAGCGCGGTTCATGGCGCGCGCCACGATGCGCAGTGCGTCATTCATACCCACAGCCGCGCGGGCATGGCGGTATCGGCGCTGAAGTGCGGGCTGTTGCCGTTGACCCAGACCGCCATGCGGTTCGCCAGCATCGCCTATCACGATTTCGAGGGCCCCGCGATCGATCTTGGCGAGCGCGAGCGTCTGCTGCGCGATCTGGGGCAGCGTGATGCAATGATCCTACGAAACCACGGCCTGCTGGTGGCGGGCGCCGATATTCCCCAGGCGTTCAACACCATTTACTGGCTGGAAATGGCCTGCCGCGCGCAAGTCGACGCCATGGCGTGCAATACCGAGCTGAACATTCCCGATGCCGATGTGGTGGCAAAGACCGAGCATCTGTACAAGCCCGAGGTCAGGCGCCCGCATGGCATCCTGGAATGGCCGGCCATGCTGCGCATGCTCGATCGCCGCGACCCGTCCTACCAGACTTGAGGCCCGGGCCGACGCCCGTCACGCACTGCCTTCAGGCACGCAGTACTTCTCTTCCCGGTACGCCCAGCTGGGCCAGAGGGCGTGCGCCAAGGCCTCTTCCGCCAGCGCCGGGTCGGTGTCCATCGCCGTATAGCGGTCGGGCATTTCATAGCGGAATTGCACCGGGGCCTTGCCCGGCAGCAGCACCAGCAGCTTGTCTTGTTTCAGATAGCCGTAGTGGCTTTCGTATTGCATGATGGCGCGGCCCGGATGGCTGCACGTCAGGTCGTGGCCCAGCATCGGATGGGTGCATGCCACCCCGGCCAGGGACAGCAGCGTGGGGGGCAGGTCGATCTGGCTGATGATGCCCTCGTCGCGCCTCGGTTCGATGCCGCCGCCCAGGATGACCGCCGGGATGTGGAAGTGGCGCACCGGGATCAGGGTGTCGCCGAACACGCGTGAGTCGTGGTCGGCCACCACCAGGAATACCGTGTCGTTCCAGTAGGGCGCCTGGCGGGCGCGCTCGAAAAACTGCCCCAGCGCCCAGTCGGCGTAGCGCACCGTGTTCTCGACCGTGGCGGGATTGCCGTCCACCGCAATGCGGCCAGCCGGATATTCCCAGGGTGAATGGTTGGACACGCTGAATGCCAGGGTGAATGAAGGCCGGTCGCCGTCGGCGCGCAGGCGCGCATCCAGCTGGGTGAACATATCCTCGTCTGACGCACCCCAGGTGCCCACGAAGGCGGGTTTCTCGAAATCGGGTCGGTCGACGATCTCATCGAATCCGTTGCCCAGGAAGAACGCCTTCATGTTGTCGAAATGGGACTCGCCGCCATAGATGAAGCGCGAGTGGTAGCCATGGCGCCCGAGCACGTCGGCCAGCGTGAAAAAACCGCGCTGCGCGGCAGGCAGCTTGAGCACCGCTTGCGCCGGGGTGGGCAGGAACCCGGCGGTCACGGCTTCCAGACCCCGCACCGAGCGCGTGCCAGTCGCGTAGGCCCGGGTGAATGCCCAACCCTCGCGTGCGAGGGCGTCCAGCTGCGGTGTGAGATTGGCGCCGCCCAGTGCGGCGCAGTACTGCGCGCCCAGGCTTTCTTCCAGGATGATCACGATGTTCGCAGGACGCTGGCGCTGGCGTGAAGCCGGCTGGTGATGCACGCTGGGGTGTGTGGCGATGGCCGGCGGGTATGGCAGGCCCGCGCGTGACAGCACCACTTCCTGCATGCGGTCTCCGGGCATGCGTCCGTAGACCGCCGCCGCCGACTTCTCGTTCTTCATGCTGTAGACGGCGTAGAACACGTTGTACAGCGAGTTCAGCGGCAGGGTGTTCAGCATGCCATCGTTGCAGTAGGCCACCGTGGAAGGATTGATGGGCCGGTGTCCCAGGGTGCCGCGTATGGCCAGAATGACGGCAGCGAGGATGCCCAGGCTGCCCAGACCCATCTGCCACCATGGCAGGCGTGCGTCTGGGACAGGTGTGCCGAACAGGGCATGGCCCAGGGCCACCAGCACCACCAGCGCAACCAGGGCCGCCGCCAGCTCGCCCTTGTAACCGCGCCACAGCATGCCCGAGACTTCGCGCGGATGCTTCAGGTATTCGACGAACAGGCGGTTGGGCCGCGAGTCGTACTCGGTGATGAACGCCGGCGTGGCGACTTCCAGGAAGCCCAGCAGCACCCAGCACACTTGCAGCCAGATGCTGGTGGCCGCGGTGGCGGCGGGCAGGTGCCCCAGCCATGGCGACAGCACGGCGGGCAATGCCGCCAACACGGCGATCTGGTGCGTGTCGATGCGCAGGCCGCCCAGCAAGATGGGTTTGAGGCCGCCGGCCTTCTTGACGCGGCGCCATTGCCAGGCGGCGAGCGCCAGGCGGCTGCACGCCAGCAGCACGTAGGCCGCGATGATGAACAGTAGAGTCGAATGTCGCATGAGAGGCGCGCGGCCGCCGGAAGTTACCCGGGGGTTGCGGTGATTTGAACCAGGTTCAGGAGCCGGAGGGCAGGTTGGCGCGCACCAGGCGGCCAGCGATGGATTCGAGCATGGGTATCTCGGGCAAGGGGTCGCCGGGGCCGTACCAGTTGGCTTCGGCGATTTCGTCGGCTTGCACGCGGATCTCGCCGCCGGCATATTCAGCCGTGAAGGCGATCATCAGAGAATGGGGAAACGGCCACGACTGGCTGCCGAAGTAGCGCAGCTTGTCGACTTTCAGGCCAACTTCTTCCATGACCTCGCGGTGAATGGCATCTTCAATGCTTTCTCCGGGTTCCACAAAGCCAGCCAGGGCCGTATGCCGTGCCGTGGCGTACGTGGCATGGCGCGCCAGCAAAATACTGTCACCTTTGCGCACCAGCACCATCATGGCCGGCGAGATTCGCGGGTAGGCGGACATGCCGCACGCAGGGCAGCGCATGCAGAATTCATGGCCGGCGGGCTGCATCGGTGTGGCGCATACGCCGCAATACCGATGGGTGCGCGCCCATTCGCAGATCTGGAATGCGCGGCCCGCCAGTGCGGCGCGCTCGCCCAGTTCGGACAGCAGGGCCCGGAGTTTGCGAAAAGCGTAGCCCGGGGGGGGCTCGGCCGTGGCGGGGACGTGCATGGTGCGGATAGACGGATTGTCCAGCCAGACCTGCTGCAGAGACTCGGGAGCCAGGCCCAGTGCCGTACAAGCGCCGGCATCGGGCAAGTCAAGGCCGCCCTCGTGCACCAGCAGTTCGTTGCCACGGAATATGAAGTTCAAGATGCTCCTCGCGCGGTTTGTATCAGCCGAATTCTTATCGCAGGGCGTACTTTACTGCTAGATCGGGCGAGGTGGACGCCGCGCGCGAACCCAGGCGTTACCAGGTGTCAGGTGCTGCAGGCTGTGGAGGGCCGGCGGCGCCCCCGCACGCCATTTCCGCAGGCGGCGCGCACGCTGTTCCGCCGCGCCCGCGCGCAACCCGAGCATGGCCGCGCGGCCATGCGGGGCGTCGGTGGGCTCAGGCGGGTGGCGATTCGGCCAGGCGTTCGATGGCCAGCGAGAGGGGCCAGGCCAGGGATGTCACCAGGTCGGCTACAGCCTCGATGTCGTCCAGTGGTACCCAGGGCAGCTCTGAGGCTTGCGGGCGGATATCGCTGGCGACGGCCCCTATGCTGGGGTCTTGCGGGTACAGCCAGGGCTTGCCATTCGCTTGCCGGTGCACTTCGATCTTGATGTGCGCATTGCGCTTGAACCCCTCGACCAGGATGAAGTCCACGGGACTCATGGCGCCCAGCAACTGGCCCAGTTCGGGTTCGGCGGCGCCGCGCAGTTCGTGCATCAGCGCCCAGCGCGCCGACGAGGCCACCAGTACTTCGGTGGCGCCGGATTCGCGATGCCGGTAGGAATCCTTGCCCGGCGTATCGATGTCGAAAGCGTGGTGGGCATGCTTCAGCGTGGACACGCTGTAGCCGCGCGCTTTCAGGCAGGGGATCAATTTGGTGAGCAACGAGGTCTTGCCCGCGCCGCTCCAGCCAGCAAAGCCGATGATCCTTGTGCTGCGAGGCTGGTGCAGGGCGTTCAAATCAGGCCCTCGAACGGCAGGACGTCGACGAGATCCCCGGCGGCGACATTGCCCTGTTCGTGGTGCAGCACCATCAGGCCGTTGGCCTGGCTCATGCTGCGCAGGATGCCCGAACCTTGCGAGCCCGTGATGGCTGCCCGCCAGCCCCCATCGGGGTCGGGCGTGACGACGGCGCGCTGGTACTCGGTGCGCCCGGGTTTCTTGCGGATCGGCCCCGCCGCCTTGCAGCGCAGCAGCGGCATGGTCTGGGGCGTGGCGCCGGCCATGGCCAGCAATGCGTCGCGCACGAGCGCGTAGAAGGTGACCATGACCGCCACGGGGTTGCCGGGCAGGCCGAACAGTATCGCGTCGCCATGCTCGGCCTGGATGCGTCCGATGGCCATCGGACGGCCAGGCCGCATGGCGATTCGCCAGAACAGCACGTCGCCCAGTTCGGCCATGACGGTCTTGGTGTGGTCGGCTTCGCCCACGCTGACGCCGCCCGAGGTGATGACGGCATCGGCGCTGGCGGCCGCCGCACTGAATGCCTCGGCCAGGGCCTGGGGGTCGTCGCGCACCACGCCCAGGTCGATGATGTCGACGCCCAGCCGCTGCAGCATGCCGTGCAGCGTGTAGCGATTGCTGTCGTAGACGCACCCTTCGTCCAGCGTTTCCCCGATCGAGCGCAGTTCGTTGCCCGTGGAAAAGAATGCCACGCGCAGGCGCCGCAGCACCGGCACCTCGGCCTGCCCCAGCGAGGCCAGCATGCCGAGGTCGGCCGGGCGCAGGATACGGCCCGCCGCCAGCGCCACATCGCCCACCGCCAGGTCTTCGCCCGCCAGGCGGCGGTTGTCGCCCGTACGTACCGCGCCGGCCGGAATGATGATGCGGTCGCCCTCGTGGCGCACGAATTCCTGGGGAATCACGGTATCGAGCCCCGCGGGCATGACGGCGCCCGTCATGATGCGCACGCATTGCCCCGGGGCGGCGTGCCCGGCGAACGGCGTGCCGGCCATGCCGCTACCGGCCACCTGCAGTTCGGTATCGCCGTCGGCGGCCAGCTGATCGCCCGCGAAGGCGTAGCCATCCATCGCGGAATTGTCGTGAGCAGGCACGTTCAGGTGCGAGACGATGTCGCGGGCCAATACGCGCCCCAGCGCGGATCGCAGCGGCAGCATTTCGGTGGCGCGCACGCGCGGCACCAGTTGGTCGATGAAGGCGCGGGCCTGGGCAACCGGAAGAGCTGCCGGGTCGTAGCCGCTGATACAGGAGGCGATGGTCGCCAGGCTGGGGGGCAGGGGGCGGGTCATGTGGGAAGCTGATGCAGTTCGGCCAGCGTGTTGGCGCCGGCGAAGGCTTGCGCGTCGTCGAAACATACCTCGACGCATCGGTGCATGGCCGTCCAGGCGTCGATCTTGCGTTGACCGTCTTGCAGGAACGCGAGCAGGCTGGGCAGCAGATCGCTTTTCAACAGGCAGAACACCGGCTGCGTGCGCAGCTGGCCATTCTGCAGGGTTGCCGCCATGGCGATGTCGGCGTCGTGGCTTGCCAGCTCGCCGGCCAGCCGCTCGACCAGGTCGAGGGGAAACCGGGGGCAGTCACAGGGCACGGTGACCAGATAGGGCGTTTCGCAGCGTTCCAGGCCGGCGGCCAGCCCCGCCAGCGGGCCGGCGAAGTCGGGCAGGTTGTCGGGCCACACCGGCACACCCATGGCCTCGTAGGCAGACAGGTTGCGGTTGGCGTTGATCATGGCCTGACCCACTTGCGGCCCCAGCCGCAGCAGGGCGTGCACGGCCATGGGCATGCCCTGGTAGTTCTGCAGGCCCTTGTCGACGCCGCCCATGCGGCTGCCGCGCCCGCCCGCGAGTATCAGGCCCGTGATGTCGGTTTTATCGATCATGACACTCGATGCAAAAGCCGCGTTCAACATCGCGGTACGGCGGCCAGTATAGACCAGCGCGATGAGGCAGCCGCGCAGCTCTGTCCAGTCTCATGCGGGGACGCAAAGCCCTCTGCTAAGATGGCCTGAGCGGCCGCGGCAGCGGCTTCCATTTCCCGTTTTTTTGCGTACAAGACCCCATGGTCGCTTCCGACACTCTAATGCAGGCCTTGCAGGCCGTCATCGACCCCAACACGGGCAGCCCGGTGGCCAGCCCCAAGACGGTCAAGAATCTCCAGATCGAAGGCGCCGATGTCGCCTTCGATGTCGAACTGGGTTATCCGGCCAAGAGCCAGATCCCGGCGTTGCGCAGCGCCCTGATCGCCGCCGCTCGCACGGTGCCCGGGGTCGGCAACGTCTCGGTCAACCTGCGTTCGGTCATCGTCGCCCATGCCGCGCAGCGCGGTGTCGCGCTGCTGCCCAACATCAAGAACGTCATCGCCGTCGCCTCGGGCAAGGGCGGTGTGGGCAAGAGCACCACGGCCGTGAACCTGGCCCTGGCGCTGGCCGCCGAAGGCGCGCGCGTGGGCATTCTGGATGCCGACATCTACGGGCCCAGCCAGTCGCTCATGATGGGCATCGACGCGCGCCCGCAAAGCGAAGACGGCAACACCATGGAACCCCTGGAAAACTATGGCGTGCAGGTCATGTCCATCGGTTTCCTGGTCGATTCCGATGAAGCCATGATCTGGCGCGGGCCGATGGCGGTGCAGGCGCTTGAACAGCTGCTGCGCCAGACCAATTGGAAAGATCTCGACTACCTGGTGGTCGACATGCCGCCGGGTACCGGCGACATCCACCTGTCGCTCAGCCAGAAAGTGCCCGTCACCGGCGCGGTCATCATCACCACCCCGCAGGACATCGCCTTGCTCGATGCTCGCAAGGGGGTCAAAATGTTCGAAAAGGTCGGGGTCCCGATCCTGGGCGTGGTCGAAAACATGGCTGTGCATATCTGCAGCCAGTGCGGCCATGCCGAACACGTTTTCGGCACGGGCGGAGGCAAGAAAATGGCGGCCGACTACAACCTGGCCTACCTGGGGGCGCTGCCGCTCGATATCAGCATCCGCATGCAGGCCGACAGCGGGCAGCCCACCGTGGTGGCCGACCCCGACGGTGAAATCGCCGGCATCTACAAGGCGGTGGCCCGCCAGGTGGCGGTGTCCGTCGCCTCCATGGCGAAAGACCATTCCTCGAAGCTTTCCGCCATCGCGGTCAGCCGCGCCAAGTAAGGTTTCCCATGAGCGCCACTCTGCCCATTTCTCTCGACGTCGCGGTCGTGATGCGCAAAGAGCGCATCAACGGGCCGATGCGGCGCTGGCAGGAATGGCGCTGGGTGCTCGACGACGTGGTGGCCCAGGAAGACACTTTCGGCACGACCGAGCGGCTGCTTTATAAAGATGATGCGCACGAGCGCTGGCTGCACCCCGGTTACACCGTGCGCCTGTTCAAGGACGACGCCGAGGGCTACGTGCTCAACGCCAGCGCGCCTGCGCCCTGCTGGTTCGTGATGTGGCGCATGCACGAATCGGCCGACGGCAGCGAGCCGCGCGCAAAGCCGGAAATCGTCACGCTCAGCTATCACGATGCCGGCCGTTGGCTCGACGCCCAGGAAACCGTCGAGCAAGTGCCGGCGCCGCCCATGATTGTCGATTGGCTCAACGCGTTCATCGCGCTGCACTACCAGCCGGAGCCCAAGCGGCGCAAGCGCCCCGCCAGCTTCCAATCGTTGCAAGACCGCTTTGGTAATCCGGCGTCGGTGTCCACGGTCAAGAAATTCCGCGGCGAAGGCCAGCCATGAGCGACCCCGTGCACGACGGCTTTTTGCACCGTTGGGCGCGCCGCAAGTCGCTTGCCCGCACGGGCGCGCTGTCCGACGAAGCGTCCACGCCCGTCGCGCCCGCCCAGCCTGACGGCCCGGCGCCCGACGCTGCTTCGCCCGCGCCTCACGCCGCCGAACCGCGGCCCCCGGAAGTGCACCACGCCCCGGCGGAGACAGACGACGCTCGGGAAGCCCCGGCGCTGACGCTCGACGACGTGCGTGCCTTGACGTCCGACTCCGATTTCGCGCCCTTCGTATCGCGACAGGTCGCCCCTGAAGTCAAGAATGCGGCCCTGAAAAAGTTGTTCGCCGATCCGCACTTCAACATCATGGACGGCCTTGACATCTATATCGACGATTACTCCGCCATGGAACCCATGCCGCAGTCGATGCTGCGCCGCCTGGCCAGCGCGCATGCCCTGCGCATGTTCGATCCCGCCGACGACGCCGATGCACCGGCGCCCGCGCCGGCCGCAGCTCAGGCGCCGCAAGCCAGCCCGGCCGATGAGCCGGCCGGCCGCGCCTCGGCAGGCGAAGAGGCCGACGCAGACATGCAGGGCCGGAGCCGGCCTTCGGCGGATGCGGCGGACGAGGCCTGCGCCGGGGCCGCGCAATCGACTGCCGCCGCGCAAGACCTGTCAGACGCCGCCTTGCCGAGCCGGTCCGTCGCCGAGCCGTGCCGGCCAGCTGAGCGGCAAGAGAGCGCGCCGGACGCGGGCTTGGGGCGAACTCCTGGCGTATGCGCGCCGCCCGAGGCTGGCGCAGGCGCCTCCTCAGAAGCAGGGCCGGCCGGGCGTCCCGGTTTCCCGCCGCGGGCGCCTGCCTCACCCGGCGTCTGTCACGAGCCGTCCTCCGGCGATCTTCCTGCCAGCGGCATGTCGCGCCGGCCAGCCTGATCTTTTTATGCAGCCGTATCCATGACTACGCTAATTTGCGATTGCAACCGCACCATGCCGCTGGCGACCGACGAACTCGGCCGCGCACTGGGCGAAACGCTCGCGCCGCATTCCTTGTTGTGCCGCAGCCAGGCGGGCGATTTCCAGCAGGCCGTACGCGGCACCGACACCGTGGTGGTGGCCTGTACCCAAGAGCAGCGCCTGTTCGGCGAACTGGGACGCGCCACCGAGGGCGCGGTGGCGCCCGTGCGCTTCGTCAACATCCGCGAGACCGGCGGCTGGAGCCGCGATGCCGCGCAAGCCATGCCCAAACTGGCCGCGCTGCTGGCGGCCGCGCATCTGCCCGACCCCGACCCGGTGGCTACCGTTACCTATAGAAGCGCGGGGCGCCTGTTGGTCATCGGCCCGCTCGATCGTGCCGAACAGGCCGCCGCGCTGCTCGATGATGTCCTGCAGGTAACGCTCTTTGTGCAGGGCCAGGGGCGCGACGGCGGCACGCAGGCGCGCCGCTATCCCGTGCTGGCCGGCAAGCTCGAACGCCTGCAGGGCAGGCTGGGCGCATTCGAACTGGCGTGGTCGCAGGACAACCCCATCGATCTCGACCTTTGTACCCGCTGCAATGCCTGCCTGGGTGCATGTCCCGAGAATGCCATCGGTTTCGATTACCAGGTCGATGCCAGCCTGTGCACCGGCCATCGAGACTGCGTGGCCGCCTGTACGGTGGCGGGCGCCATCGATTTCGACCGCCCGCCCCGCCACTACACCGAGCAATTCGACCTGGTGCTCGATCTTGGCGCCACGCCGCAGCTGCGCCGCCATGAACCGCCCCAGGGCTACTTCACCTGGAACGGCCAGGACGCTGCCACCCTGCTCAAGCTGCGCGATATGGTCGGCGAATTCGAAAAACCGAAATTCTTCGACTACAAGCAGTCACTTTGCGCGCATAGCCGCAATGAAACGGTGGGCTGCAATGCCTGTGTCGATGTCTGTTCGGCCGAGGCCATACGCAGCGACAAGCGGCGTCAGCAGATCGTGGTCGATCCGCACCTGTGCGCCGGTTGCGGGGCCTGTACCACCGTGTGCCCGTCCGGTGCCATGTCCTACACCTATCCTCGCAACCCCGACCAGGCTCGCAAGCTGCGCACCCTGCTGAGCACTTATGCACAGGCCGGGGGACGCGACGCGGTGCTGCTGCTGCATAGTCAGCAGCAAGGCCAGCAGCTGGTGGAAACCCTGGGACGGGCCGCCCAGTTGAAACTGGCGCATGGGGTTCCCGCCAATGTCATTCCCGTGGCGTTGTGGCACACCGCCAGCCTGGGGGCCGACCTCTGGCTGGCAGCCGTTGCCCTCGGCGCGGCGCAGGTGGCGGTGCTGGCTACCGATGAGCTGGCGCCCCAGTATCTTGATGCCTTGCAGGCGCAGATGGATATGGCGCAGGGCATCCTGAACGGAATGGGCTATGCGGGCCGGCATCTGCACCTGCTGCGCGCCGGCACCGCCGACGCGCTCGACGCCGAACTGCAGCAGCTGGTGGCCCGTCCGCCGCGCGTACCCGCGCAGGCGGCTCGGTTTGCCGCGGCTCCCGAGAAGCGCGCCACGCTGAATCTGGCGCTCGACCACCTGATGGCGCATGCGCCGCAACCGCTGCCGCAGTCCATTCCGCTGCCGGCCGGCGCGCCCGGCGCGGGCGCGCCCTTCGGGGCCGTGGCGGTTGACACCCAGGCCTGCACACTGTGCATGAGCTGCGTCAGCGCCTGCCCCGCGAATGCCTTGCAAGACAACCCACAGTTGCCGCAATTGCGTTTCATCGAGAAAAACTGCGTGCAATGCGGGTTGTGCATGAAAACCTGTCCGGAAGACGCCATCCAGCTGGTGCCACGCCTGCTGCTGACCGAACAGCGCAAAGAAACCGTGGTGCTCAACGAGACCCAGCCCTTCCATTGTGTGCGCTGCAACAAGCCCTTCGGAACCCAGAAAGGCGTGGGAGCCATGCTGCAGCGACTTGGAAGCCACGCCATGTTCAAGGGCGCGGCCCTGGAACGGTTGAAAATGTGCGGCGATTGCCGTGTCATCGACCTTTATTCTTCGCCCGACGAAGCCCGGATCACCGACTTATGAACGCCTCCGTCCCGTCCGCTGCCATCGCCTCCCCCGGCCCCGACGAAGACTCCGCGCGCGCCGAGATCTACGGCCTGCTGGCCCATCTGTATTACGCCGCGCCGGGCGACGAGGTGCTGGCGCAACTGCGTGCTGCCCCGCCAGCCCCGCCGGGAAGCTTGCTTGAAGGTTCATGGAATGCCCTGTCAGAGGCGGCCCGCGAACTCGACGCGCCGGCCGTGCAGGCGGAATACGACGCCTTGTTCGGCGGCGTGGGCAAGCCCGAAGTCTATTTGTTCGGTTCGCATTACCTGGCGGGGTTCCTGAACGAAAAGCCGCTGGTCCGGCTGCGCGACGACCTGGCCGCGCTGGGCTTGGCGCGCGATCCGGCCATGCCCGAAACTGAAGATCACTTCGCCTACCTGTGCGTCGTGATGCACTGGCTCATCACCGGCCCTGACGCCGCCACGGCGAATCTCACGCAGCAAAGTGCCTTTTTCGCGGCCCACTTGCGCCCGTGGGTGTCAGACCTGTGTGACGCCATCGCGGCTCAGCCGGCGGCGCGGTTTTATGGGCGCGCCGCAGATTTCACCCGTGATTTCATGGATGTAGAAGCACAGGGTTTTGACATGCTGCCCTGAAGCGGCCCACGATCATCAAACCCTTGCTCGCCCGAGGGACATTGCCCCGGGCGCAGGGTAAGGGTACAGTATGCAAAGCATTTCATATCTAGCTGTCCCACAGGAGACGCACATGCCCAAGACCACCCCTCGACTTTCGCGTCGGGCGTTTCTGGCTGGCGCTGCCACAGTGAGCGCCGCCGCCGGTGCAGCTGCGCTGCCCGGGGCGGCCACGCACCCCCCCTCCGCCGCCAGCACACCGCCCAAGCCCGAGCGCGGTGGCGGCTATCGCTTGAGCGAACACGTCAAGCGCTACTACAAAACCACGCTCGTCTGACGGAGCCCGGCATGCTGCTCACCAAGAAAGCCGACGCCGCGCGGGATACCGCGGCCGAGTCCAGTTTCGTGCAGAGCCTGCGCCGCGGCATGGCACAGGCCTTGCCCACCATGGACCGCCGGGCGTTCCTGCGGCGTTCCGGCATCGGCGTAGGCGCCGGCCTGGCGGCTGCGCCGCTGGCGCTGGTCAAGCAGGCGCGTGCCGCCGAAGACCGCAAGGTGCCCATCGGCAATACCAAGACCAGCGTTCATCGCACCGTCTGTACCCACTGTTCGGTCGGATGCGCCATCGACGCCGTGGTCGAAAACGGCGTGTGGGTTCGCCAGGAACCGGTGTTCGATTCGCCCATCAACCTGGGCGCCCATTGCGCCAAGGGCGCCGCCGTGCGCGAACATGGCCATGGCGAACACCGTTTGCGCTACCCCATGAAGCTCGTCAACGGCAAGTACCAGCGCATCAGCTGGGACACGGCGCTCAACGAGATCAGCGAACGCCTCATGCAGCTGCGCAAGGAAAGCGGGCCAGATTCGGTTTACTGGATCGGCTCGTCCAAGCACAGCAACGAGCAAGCCTACCTGATGCGCAAGTTCGTCAGCTACTGGGGCAGCAACAACTGCGACCACCAGGCGCGCATCTGCCACTCGACCACCGTGGCCGGCGTGGCGAACACGTGGGGCTACGGCGCCATGACCAATTCGTACAACGACATGCAGAACGCAAAGGTCGCGTTGTACATCGGGTCGAACGCCGCCGAAGCCCACCCCGTGTCCATGCTGCACATGCTGCACGCCAAAGAGTCCGGCTGCAAAATGATCGTGGTGGATCCGCGCTTCACGCGCACGGCCGCCAAGGCCGACCGCTACGTGCGCATCCGCTCCGGCACCGACATTCCGTTCCTGTTCGGCCTGCTGTACCACATCTTCAATAATGGCTGGGAAGACCAGGCCTATATCGACGCGCGTGTCTACGGCATGGACAAGGTCAAGGCCGACGTCCTGGCCAAGTGGACGCCTGACAAAGTCGAAGAAGCCTGTGGCGTCGACGAAGCCACCATGTTCAACGTGGCCAAGACCCTGCATGAAAACCGCCCGGGCACCATCGTATGGTGCATGGGCCAGACGCAGCATTCCATCGGCAACGCCATGGTGCGCGCGTCCTGTATCCTGCAGCTCGCGCTGGGCAACGTCGGCCGCTCGGGCGGTGGCGCCAACATTTTTCGCGGGCATGACAACGTGCAGGGCGCTACCGACGTGGGCCCCAACCCCGACTCGCTGCCGGGCTACTACGGGCTTACCGAAGGCTCTTGGAAGCACTTCGCCAATGCCTGGGGCGTCGATTACGAATGGATCAAGAGCCGCTACGCCTCGCCCGATCTGATGACCAAGCCCGGCATCACGGTCTCGCGCTGGATCGATGGCGTGCTCGAGAATCCCGACCTCATCGACCAGCCCACCAATCTGCGCGCGGTGTTTTACTGGGGGCACGCGCCCAACTCCCAGACGCGCGGCCTGGAAATGAAACGCGCGATGGACAAGCTCGACCTGCTGGTCGTGGTCGATCCCTATCCCTCCGCCACGGCCGCCATGGCGGCCATGCCCGGCAAGCCCGAAGATCTCAATCCCAACCGCGCCGTCTACCTGCTGCCGGCGGCCACTCAGTTCGAGACCAGCGGGTCCTGCACCGCCTCGAACCGTTCGCTGCAGTGGCGCGACCGGGTCATCGAACCCCTGTGGGAAAGCCGCAGCGACCAGATGATCATGTATCAGTTCGCCGAAAAGCTTGGCTTCGGCAAGGAATTCGTCAAGAACTACAAGATGCAGAAGGTCAAAGGCCTGGACGAGCCTATTCCGGAAGACGTGCTGCGCGAAATCAACCGCTGCGTCTGGACCATTGGCTACACCGGCCAGAGCCCCGAGCGGCTGAAAGCCCACATGCGCAACATGCATCTGTTCGATGTGAAGACCCTGCGCGCCAAGGGCGGCAAAGACCCGGAAACCGGCTATGACCTCAGCGGCGACTACTTCGGTCTGCCCTGGCCGTGCTGGGGCAACCCTGAGCTCAAGCACCCCGGAACCGCCAACCTGTACGACACCAGCCTGCACGTCATGCACGGCGGCGGCAACTTCCGCGCCAACTTCGGGGTCGAGCGGGATGGCGAAAACCTGCTCGCCGAAGACGGTTCGCATTCCTTGGGGTCCGACCTCACCACGGGCTACCCCGAGTTCGACCACATCCTCCTCAAGAAACTGGGCTGGTGGAACGAGCTGACCGACGCCGAGAGAAAGGCAGCGGAAGGCAAGAACTGGAAAACCGACCCCTCGGGCGGCATCATCCGCGTGGTCATGCAGAACCACGGTTGCCACCCGTTCGGCAATGCCAAGGCGCGGGCCGTGGTCTGGAACTTCCCCGACCCCATCCCGCAGCACCGCGAACCGATCTATGGCACGCGGCCGGACATGATCGCCAAGTATCCGTCGCATAACGACCTCAAGGCGTTCTGGCGGCTGCCCACGCTGTACACCTCGCTGCAGCAGAAGAACGTGGCCGACAAGCTGTACGAAAAATTCCCCATCATTCTTACCTCGGGGCGGCTCGTCGAGTACGAGGGCGGCGGCGACGAAACCCGGTCCAACCCCTGGCTTGCCGAGTTGCAGCAGGAAAGCTTTGTCGAAATCAACCCCAAGGCGGCCGCCGAGCGCGGCATCCGCAACGGCGACCGTGTCTGGGTGTCCACCCCCACGGGGGCGCGCCTGAACGTACAGGCCCTGGTTACCGAACGGGTCGGGCCCGACACTGCTTTCATGCCTTTCCACTTCGCCGGCCATTGGCAGGGCGTCGACCTGCTGTCCAGCTACCCCGAAGGCGCGGCTCCCGTCGTACGCGGCGAGGCAGTCAACACCGCCACCACTTATGGCTATGACTCTGTGACGATGATGCAGGAAACCAAAACCACCATCTGCAACATAGCCAAGGCCTGAGGAGACGCGTCATGGCACGAATGAAATTTGTTTGCGATGCAGAGCGCTGTATCGAATGCAACAGCTGCGTCACGGCCTGCAAGAACGAGCACGAAATCCCCTGGGGCGTGAACCGCCGGCGCGTGGTCACGCTCAACGATGGCGTGCCGGGCGAGAAATCCATCTCGGTGGCCTGCATGCACTGCAGCGACGCGCCCTGTATGGCGGTGTGTCCGGTGAACTGCTTCTACCACACCGAAGAAGGCCTGGTGCTGCACAACAAAGACACCTGTATCGGCTGCGGCTACTGCTCGTATGCCTGTCCGTTCGGCGCGCCGCAGTTCCCTTCGCAGGGCACTTTCGGTGTGCGCGGCAAGATGGACAAGTGCACGTTCTGCGCGGGCGGGCCTGAAGCACATGGCAGCGAGGCCGAATTCGAAAAATACGGGCGCAACCGCCTTGCCGAAGGCAAACTGCCTGCCTGTGCCGAGATGTGCTCCACCAAGGCGCTGCTCGCAGGCGACGGCGATGTCGTGGCCGATATCTTCCGTACCCGGGTGGTCAACCGTGGCAAGGGCGCCGAAGTCTGGGGCTGGGGCACGGCCTATGGGTCGCAACAGGCCGGGCAGCCGCCGGCCGCCGACGCAAAGGACAAATCATGAGCGCACGCACAGGCTTTGCGATGCTGCTGGTGCTGGCGCTGGCGGCGTGCTCCGAACCCTCGCAAGAATTGCGCTCGGGCACCAAGACGGGCGACCCCCTGTATGCGGGCACGGGCAGCAATTTCGTGGCGTCGGGCTGGAAACCTGGCGACAGAGCCAGCTGGATGCATGAACTCAACCTGCGCGCGCAGCGCGGGCAGAACGAGTACAACAGGGTCCACTGACCGGAGGTCGCCATGTTACGGTCATTCTTCGCGGCAATCCTGATCGGCGCGGCGCTGGCAGCGCCGGCGGCGGCGCAGAGCGCCGCGGCGGCCGATGGCGGTCTGGGCGGCATCAAGAGCGCCAATATATTCGAAGTGAAGCCCGACGCTGCGCAGTTGCCGGGCTATGCCGAACAGAACAACGCGCAGCGCGCCCAGGTGCAGCCCGGCAACAACGCCCCGATGTGGCGCCAGGTCAATTCCGGTGAAGCCGGATACAGCAGCCTGCCACGCAGCCAGGCGCCCGAAGCCGGTGTGCTGATCCAGCGTTTCGTTCAGTATCCCGGCTCGCTGTATACCAATGCAGGCGAAGCCTGGCGGCAGGTACGCAACCACTGGATCATTCCCTATGGCGGCGGCCTGTTGCTGATTGCGCTGGTGGCCATTCTGCTGTTCTACGCGGCCAAGGGCCCCATCAAGCTGCAAGAGGCCGAAACCGGCCGCAAGATCGAGCGCTTCACCTACTTTGAACGGGCGGCGCACTGGGTCAACGCGGCGGCGTTCGTCATCCTGGCCATATCGGGCATTGTCATGGCCTTCGGGCGGCATATCATGCTGCCCTGGATGGGCAGCGCGCTGTTCGGCTGGCTGACCTGGGTGCTCAAGACCATCCACAACTTCGTCGGGCCGGTGTTCGCCGTGTCGCTGCTGGTGGTGCTGGTCACCTTTGCCCGAGACAACGTATGGCGGCGGTACGACACCACCTGGCTGCGCAAGGGGGGCGGTCTGTTGAAGGCGCAGCACGTGCCCGCGGGCCGATTCAATGCTGGCGAGAAGCTGATGTTCTGGTTCGGCATGCTGCTTCTGGGCGCCATTGTGGTGGCTTCGGGGCTGTTCCTCGACCGCGTCGTGCCGGGCGCGCTGATCTACACGCGCGGCAATATGCAGATCGCGCACATGGTGCACGGCGTGTCGGTCATGCTGATGATGTGCATGATCATGGGCCACATCTACCTGGGCACCATCGGCATGCACGGCGCCTACAAGGCCATGAAAACCGGCTATGTCGACGAAACCTGGGCGCGCGAGCACCACGACGTCTGGTACGAAGACATCAAGTCGGGCAAGATCCCGGCGCAGCGCACACGCCCTAAGACAGCCAAGCGCCGCGGCGCCCGTCCGGCTGGTGCCTGACCCCCAAGGAGCACCTTCATGAAACTGCTTGCCGCGTTATCGCTGAGCCTGCTGGCCGCAACGGCCCAGGCGGCTTTGCCGCAACCCACTGCCCAGGAGCGGGCCAAGGCAGACGAAGCCAAGGCGCGCGCTGCCTGGTCGGCCAAGGTTGCCGCCCACCAGCTGTGCGAAGTGCAGGACCGGGTGGCGGCCCAATACCTCGATCATGCCCGTGCCACGGGCAAGGCGGTGGCACAGCCGATATCCACCCCCGCCTGCGTCGATCCGGGGCCATTCGTCTACACGCCCACTTCCGTGCAGCCCCGCGAGGGGTCGGGGGCGCACTCGCCCGCCGAACCGGCGGCTGCGCCGCCCAGCTCATCGCAGACGGATGCCGACGAAGACAAGTCCTCGAAGTGAGCAAGCAGGCCAGCAGATCCCTGCCGACCCTGACACAGGCGCAGGCTCCGCTCACGCGCGAGGTCACGGTCGTCAACCAGCATGGCGCGACGGAAGCCATCTCCATTCCCGCCGAACGGCCGCTGACCATCTACGTCGACCGGCGTGAACTGGTCACCCTGATGACGCTGGGTGCAATGCCCGAATTGCTGGTGCTGGGCTACTTGCGCAACCAGCGGCTGATACGTGATGTATGTGATGTCGAATCCATCATGGTCGACTGGGAAGTCAATGCCGCCTCGGTCGTGACCCGTGCGGGCATCGCCGATCTCGAATCGCGCACGGCCAAGCGGGTGGTCACGACCGGCTGCGGCCAGGGCAGCGTGTTCGGCGGGCTCATGGAAGAACTCGACCAGATCCAGCTCGACCCCGATGCGCGTCTGACCCAGGCTCAACTGTACGGCCTGCTCAATGCCATCCGGGTGCAGGAAACCACCTACAAGTCGGCCGGCTCGGTGCATGGCTGCGCGCTGTTCCGCGGCGAGACCATGCTGATGTTCGTGGAAGACGTCGGACGCCACAATGCCATCGATACGCTGGCGGGATGGATGTGGCTGCAGCCGCCCGAACAACAGGGCGGCGCCGACAAGGTGTTCTACACGACCGGCAGGCTGACCAGCGAAATGATCATGAAATCCGCCCAGATGGGCGTGCCCGTGGTGGTGTCGCGCAGCGGCATGACCCAGATGGGTTATGAAATCGCGCGAGACTTGGGCCTGTGCGCCATCGGCCGCGCCGTCAACCGTCATTTTGTCTGCTACACGGCGCCCGAGCGATTGGTGCTGCAGCCCGAACTGGCGGCCTCGCGCGTAACCGCGGCCTAGCGCTTCCTGCCGGCCCCCGCGCCGCCAGGTTTCTTGGCCGGGAAGCTCCACCAGGGCAGTACGCGGCGCAGCGACAGCACCTGCCCGCTCTGAGCGGGCGCATACCCTGGCATTGCCGCCAGCGCCTCCTGCCAGGCAGCGCCGCGCAGAATATCCAGCAAGGCCTGCGTCGAAGGCAGATCCAGCGTCGACTTCAGGCACACCAGAAAGTAATTTTCGCGCACGAGCGGCACGAAGCCCACATGGTGCTGCAGGGCCGCGGACTCCACCCCCAGGCCGGCGTCGGCGCTGCCGGCCGCGACGGCGTGGGCCACCGCCGAATGCGAGGGTTCGGTGCGTGCGTAACCGGCAATGGCGTCCGAAGTGACGCCGGCCTGTTCCAGCAACTCATCGAACAATACGCGCGTGCCCGTGCCCAGCGCCCGGTTTACATAGCGCACGCCGGGGCGGCTCAAGTCCTGTACCGTTTTCAGGCCCAGCGGGTTGTCACGCGCAACGATGAGGCCCTGGCTTCGTTGCGCAAACCCGATGATCTTGTGCAGGCCCGGCTTGAGCAGCGGCTTGTAGCTGCGTTCGGTCAGCGAGCCCGGCACGGGGTCCTGGCGTGTATGGAATCCGGCGATGACGCAGCGCCCTTCATTGAGCCCGCGAATGGCATCGACGCTACCGGTATAGCGGATGTCCAGATACAGTTTGGCGCTCGCCACGGCATGGCTGTGCAACGCGCCCAGCGCGTCGTCATGACTGGCGTACAGCGGTACGACGTGAGCCGCGTCGTCGAACGCGACGGCGAACGCGCGTTCCAGGTCGGCTCGCAGGGCATTGATCTGCGGCGCCAGCCGCGCCTGGGCCTGGCGCTCTGCCCACAGCAGCTTCTCGCCGAATTCGTTCAGGCGCGCAGGCTGCCCCTTGTCCCACACGATCAAGGTGCGGCCGAGGGTCTGTTCCCATTTCTTCAGTTCGCCCCAGACGTGGCGGTAAGACAGGCCCAGGGCCTTGGCGGCCCCCGAGATCGAACCGTGCTGCCGCACCGCGAACAGCAGGTCCATCAGCGCATTGCCGATGGTCGATGACCCGGAGTCGGCTGCGCCCAGTTGGTAGGTGAGGTCGATACGATGCACGTTCGCGAGTATGCACTAAATGCCCGCCTGCAGCGTGACGGTCGGCAACCTATGCATTCCAATTCATATGGTCTGCATGATACTGCTGGGCTACCCTCTGTGCAGTCCACTTCGCGCCACTCATGAATACTTTGTCCGACAGCGTGCTGACCGCCATGCACCTGATCGCCTCGGCTGATCCGATGCTGTGGTCCATTGTGCTGCGTTCGCTCGCCGTCAGCGCCTGTGCCTGCCTGCTGGCCTGCGGTTTCGGCATGGTGGCCGGCTCGTGGCTGGCCGTGGCGCGCTTTCGCGGACGCGGCATCGTCCTCACGCTGCTGAACACGTCTCTGGCCTTGCCCTCGGTCGTGGTGGGGCTGCTGGTGTATTTACTGCTGTCGCATTCCGGGCCGCTGGGTTTTCTGGGCTGGCTGTTCTCTTTCAAGGCCATGGTCCTGGCGCAGTCCGTGCTGGTCTTTCCCATCGTCACGGCGCTGGTGCGCCAGACCGTCGAAGATGCCGAGCGCCATCACGGGGAACAGTTGCGCTCGTTGCGGGCGAGGTCGATGGTGCGCGCGCTTTTGCTGGTGTGGGATGAGCGCTTCACGCTGCTGACCATCGTGATCACCGCATTCGGACGGGCGATTTCCGAGGTCGGCGCCGTGATGGTGGTGGGCGGCAACATTGAAGGCTATACACGCGTGATGACGACCGCCATCGCGCTGGAAACCAGCAAAGGCGATCTGCCGCTGGCCCTGGCGCTGGGTCTGGTACTGCTGTCGGTGGTGCTGGTCCTGAACATACTGGCGGCGCTGGTGCGTCGCTGGCGCGAGCGGCGGGACGCAGGACTGGCCGGCTTGTTCGGCCCCGCGGGGGCCTGGCGATGAAGCGTCGCCACGACGAGCCGGCGCCCGGCCTGGCCCCAGCCGCCGCAAGCAGCCCGCGGGCGGCCGATGCAGGTGCCCCCCTGTTCGATCTGCGCGGCGTGGACGTCGACTACGGCGCGGTGCACGCATTGCGCAACGTTTCGCTGGCGATCCGTCCCGGTGAATGCGTGGCGTTGGTCGGCGCCAACGGCAGCGGCAAGAGCACGCTGCTGCGCCTGCTGCATTGCCTGATCCAGCCCACGCGCGGTCAGGCCCGTTGCGTCGCGCGCAGGCGTCAGGCGATGTTGTTCCAGCACCCGTACATGCTGCGCACCTCGGTGTTGAATAACGTGACACTGGCGTTATGGCTGCGCGGGCTGGGATGGCGCGCGGCGCGGCTCCAGGCGCAGCAGGCGCTGGAGCGGGCGGGCATGGCCGAGCTGGCCGCTCGCAATGCCAAGACGCTGTCGGGCGGCCAGCAGCAGCGCCTGGCCATGGTGCGCGCCTGGACAATGGCGCCAGACGTCCTGCTGCTCGACGAGCCCACCGCCAGTCTCGACCCCCATGCCAAGCGCGACGTCGAGCAGATGATGCAGGGTTTCATCGAACGCGCCGGGGCACGGGCGCCTGCCATGGTGTTCAGCAGCCACAACCTGGGTCAGGTCAAGCGGCTGGCGCGGCGCGTCATCTACCTGGAGCGAGGCGAGCTGGTCACCGACCTTCCGGTGGACGAATTTTTTACCGGGCCGCTGCCCGAGGCAGCCCGCTTGTTCGTCAAAGGAGAACGCATATCATGAGCCCGAGCAACATTCTGCGCCGCCGCCTAGCGCTGGCGCTGATGGCCGCTTCGCTGCTGGCGGCCCCCGTGGCCGGGGCCGAGACCATCGTCATGGCCTCCACCACATCCACGGAACAGTCGGGGCTGTTCTCGCACTTGCTGCCTGCATTCAGGCAGGCCAAGGGCATCGACATCAAGGTGGTGGCGCAGGGCACGGGGCAAGCGCTGGACATGGCGCGCCGTGGCGACGCCGATGTGCTGTTCGTGCACGATCAGCCCGCCGAAGAGAAGTTCGTGGCCCAGGGTTATGCGGCCAAACGCTATCCGGTGATGTACAACGATTTCGTGCTGATCGGCCCGGCGTCGGATCCGGCTGGAATCAAGGGCAATGACATCGTCAAGGCGCTGGCCAAACTGGCTCGTGACGATGCGCCGTTCGTGTCGCGCGGCGACAAGAGCGGCACGCATTCGGCCGAACTGCGGTTCTGGAAAGCGGCCGGCGTCGAAGACCAGGGCAAGGGCTACAAAGCCTGCGGCTGCGGCATGGGGCCGGCCTTGAACATGGCTTCGTCGATGAATGCCTATGTTCTGTCAGATCGCGGCACGTGGCTCAGCTTCAAGAACCCGGGCGACCTGAAAGTACTGGTCGAGGGCGACAAGCGGCTATTCAATCAGTATGGCGTCATGGTGGTCAGCCCCGAGAAGTTCCCTCACGTGAAGGCCGAGCAGGCCCAGCAATTCGTGGATTGGGTGACTTCGAAACCTGGCCAGGACGCCATTGCCAGCTACAAGGTCAATGGGCAGCAACTGTTTTTTCCGAACGCCGGACAGTAGGCCGGTGAGGGCGGGCAGGCCGGCGCGCGTTTACCATTGCACGTAGAACATGGCCTTGGCCAGCAGCAGGATCAGCACGACGTGACAGAACACGCTGGTGTGGATGCGGCGGGAATTTCGGCCGTTCAGGCGGCCCCGGCGCTGCAGCAGCATGGCCACCAAGAAGTGCCCGAATACGCTGGCCGCCAGTGCGATCTTCAACCCCAGCAGCAGCCCGAAACTGCTGTCCAGGGGTTGGGCCAGGGCGGCGCGATGGTGCCATGCCAGGCCTAGCCCCGCGCCGTATAGCGCCAGCAGTATCCACGGGACGAGGCGGCGCGCGCGCGCCCCGAGGGCGGATTCGACCGCTCGCATGGCTGCGTGCGGCACGCGCCGGCGTATGCCTTCCAGCATGACGACTTCGAAGAACACCGTGCCGGCGAATGCCACGGCGGCGAGCAGGTGCACAATCAGCAAGTAGGGATAGGCCATGAAGCAATCAGCGCCGGTGAACAGGAATCAGCCGATGTTCCGCGCCACGGCGCGCCACGCCCATGATCCGGATCAACCAGCAGGCCGGCCGCCGGGTACGCGCCTGCCTTATTCGCGTGCGCTTTCCACGACCATGTCGAGTACGTATGCATAGCGTGACCCGTCGGCGGGCGTCTGAAGCCGTTCGTAGCGCTTGACGCGCAGCACGTTGCGCACGCCAGGTTCGTGCGTATAGCCCTCGATGTCTTCATAGAATGCCTGCCATTCGCCATGGCCCGCCTTCAGGCCCTGTGCATCGAACTGCACTTCGCGCACGCGCAGGCACTGCATATTCGGTATCAGGGGATGCGCGCAGGCCACGCGTTGGGCGGCAACCTCCAGGAACATCGTGCTGCCGGCCGTGCCGAAGCGCGTCTCGTCGGTGGGAACACCGGCCAGTGTCCACTGACCGCCGTCGCTGAAATCCAGCGTCAGCGCCGGGCCCGACGGGCGGTCGTCAATCCGCCACGCGGCCGCTTGCGGCAGCCGTTGCCCAAGCGCCTGCTCATACTGCATGAGTTCGTGTTCCGGGCACGCCATCATGGTGCCCATGACCGGGGATATGCGAATCTGCCTACCTTGCAGTGTGTAGCTGGCGCCCAGGCTGTTGCACAAGCCGGATACCGTCAGGCGGCCATCGGCAAAGCTCAGGCGCAGCGGCCGGCCCTGGCGCGTGACCGGGGGAACCCAGCGCACCGGCTGGGCCGCGTCGCCATCGCGGGCCTCGGCCAGGTCCCAGTGGTAGGCCTGCAGTGTGGGGGCCTGCACTGGCGCAACGTCGGCGGCAGGGTCGTGGGCGCACGCGGTCAGCGTGCCCAGGACGCTGACCAGGAAAAAGCGGCATATCGGACGGTACAGGTTCATCTTCCTATTCGCTGGTAAAGCCCTGGCGGGTCGACATCCGATTATGGCGCGAAGATTCATGACACGCACGCCTGCCGCACCGGGCGGGGGCGGTCAGCCGGGCCACACGCCGGAACTGCCGCGCCGGTGGCTGTCGACCAGGTGCGTGTCGATGATGCCGGTGGCTTCCATCAGGGCATGCATGGTGGTGGGGCCCACGAAGGTGAAGCCGCGCTGACGCAAGGCTTTGCTCAGGGCGGTCGACGCTTCCGACACAGTGGGAATCTCGGCCAATGTGCGCGGCGCCGGCGTGCTGCCGGGCCGGAAAGACCAGATGAAATCGCCCAGCCCGCCTTCGCGGCGCAGCGCGATGGTGGCCGCTGCGTTGTTGATGGTGGCCAGGATCTTGGCGCGATTGCGCACGATGCCGCTGTCGGCAAGCAGGCGCTCGACGTCGGCCGCCGTATACGCCGCCACCGCGTCAGGGTCGAAATGGCTGAAGGCCAGGCGAAAAGCCTCGCGCTTGCGCAGGATGGTCGCCCAGGAAAGCCCCGACTGAAAGCACTCGAGACTGAGGCGCTCGAACAGGCCCTGCTCGTCGCGCACCGGCATGCCCCATTCGGTGTCGTAATAGTGGCGCAACAACGGGTCGTGCGCCGCCCAGGGCGGCCGGGCCAGGCCATCATCGCCGACGATGACGCTGCTTGCCGGCGTCATGCGGCCAACGGCGCTTGCCGGTTTTCCAGCGCCAGCAGCACGGCCTTCGCCTGCAAGCCTCCGGCGAATCCCGTCAGCTGGCCCGTGGCGCCGATCACCCGATGGCATGGCGCAATGATGGACAGGGGGTTGCGGCCATTGGCGGCGCCGACGGCGCGCACTGCCTTGTCGCGGCCTATCTGCATGGCGATCTCGCGATAGCTGCGGGTCTGGCCGTATGGAATGGTCAGCAAGGCCTGCCAGACTTGTTTCTGGAACTCGGTGCCGGTGAAGTCGAGCGGCAGATCGAATGCGCTGCGATGGCCTGCGAAATATTCTCCCAACTGGCGTTCGGTCTCGCACAGCACCGGATGCCCCGGGTCGGCGTGCAGCGCGCCCAGGCGTACGCGCCCGGGCCTGTCGTTTTCCCACAGAATGGCCACTAGCTTCGATTCGCGGGCTACCAGCGTCAGCTGCCCCACAGGCGAGGCGACGGTCTTGTATGCGTAGGACATGATCGATTCCTTGAAAGCTGTGCCACGCCCGGTACAGTGAGCGCAGGCCACGGAAATTGCAGTCTAGGCATTCCGTGGACTGCCGGCACTCGCATTCTTGCGCCGCATTTTGCCGGAAGTTCAGGACCGCGCGGCAAACAGCGTGTTCAGCCTGTCGCTGGTGGCGGCCTGAGCGAACGCCGTGTCCAGGCGCCCCTGGGCCAGGGCTTGTGCAGCGTTGATGAAACCGCCCCATGCCGAGCGGGCCAGGCCTCCGCCTACGCTGATACGACGTACGCCCAATGCGGCGATTTCGTCGACGGTGAGTTCGCTGGTGGTGCCCACCAGCAGATTCACCGGCTTGGGCGCCACCGCGCTCACGACGGCGGCAATCTGCTCGCGTGTGCGTATGCCCGGCGCATACAGGCAGTCGGCGCCGGCTTCGGCATAGGCCTGCAGGCGGGCGATGGCATCGGCCAGATCGGGGCGGCCCACGACGAAATTCTCGGCGCGCCCCACCAGCATCGCGCCCGTGCCGGCATCATCGATGGCGCGACGCGCGGCGCGCATGCGTTCAACCGCGATATCCAGCGGGTACAGTGGATCGGCCGGATCGCCGGTGGCGTCTTCGATGGACAGCCCCGCCACCCCGGTTTCGACGGCCAGGCGCACATTGCGCGCCACCCCCTCGGCATCGGGGGCATAGCCGTTCTCGAAGTCGGCATTCACGGGCAATGGCGTGGCGGCCACCATGGTGCGCAGATGCGCCAGCACCGATTCCAGGCTGGCTTCGCCGTCGGGGCTGCCTTGGGTCCAGGCCATGCCCGAGCTGGTGGTGGCCAGCGCCTCGAAGCCCAGGCTTTGCAGAAACCGGGCGCTGCCCGTGTCCCAGGGGTTGGGCAAGATGAAACAGCCACTCTCATGCAGGGCGCGGAATGCCGCGCACGCGGCGTTGGGCAAGGCGGTCATGGTGACGATCTCCTCAGGGTGTGCGTGCATCGTACTCATTCCCGGCGCCTTTCGCACCGTGGTGCGAGGCCGGACATTCAGGGGCAGCTTCGGCGGGCTTGCGGCACGACGGATCACCGATATAATACTGTATAAATAAACAGTGTTATGGAAATTTCAACCAAGCTGGAAATCCTGGCCGACGCCGCGAAATACGACGCCTCGTGCGCCAGCAGCGGGGCTCCCCGGCGCGATTCGAAGGGGCGCGAGGGTCTGGGCGCCAGTACCGGGGCGGGCATCTGCCATAGCTTCACGCCCGATGGCCGCTGTGTTTCGTTGCTGAAGATACTGCTCACCAACTTCTGCCAGTACGACTGCCAGTATTGCGTCAATCGCCGATCCAGCAACGTGCCGCGTGCGCGGTTCCTTCCCCGTGAAGTGGTCGATCTCACGCTCGACTTCTATCGCCGCAATTACATCGATGGGCTGTTTCTCAGTTCGGGCATCATCCGCAGCGCCGACTACACCATGGAACAGCTGGTCGAAGTTGCGCGATCATTGCGTGACACGCACCAGTTTCGCGGCTACATCCACCTGAAGACCATTCCCGATGCCGACCCGCGCCTGATCACGCTGGCCGGCCAGTACGCCGACCGCCTCAGCGTGAACATCGAACTGCCCACTGAACAAGGGCTGTATCGCCTGGCGCCCGAAAAAAACTCGCATACCATCAAGCGCGCCATGGGATCGATCCGGCTGGCCCAGGAAGTAGCGCTGGAAGAAAAGCGCGGCAGTGCGCCTGCGGGGCAGAGCACCCAGATGATCGTGGGCGCCGACGACGCCGATGACCGCGCCATACTGAATACGGCGCAAAACCTGTACGGTGCGTACAAGCTCAAGCGTGTCTATTACTCCGCGTTCAGCCCCATACCCGACAGCCCCGCGGGTCTGCCGGCCCAGGCGCCGCCGCTATTGCGCGAACATCGCCTGTACCAGGCTGATTTCCTGCTGCGCGGCTACGGATTCCGGGCCGAAGAGCTGTTCCAGGTGTCGGGTGATCTGCCACTGGATATCGACCCCAAGTTGGCGTGGGCGCTGGCGCATCGCGAATCGTTCCCCGTCGATCTGAACCGGGCCTCGCAGCGGCTGATCGCGCGCGTGCCCGGCATCGGCATGCGCAATGCCAAACGCCTGGTTGAATTGCGCCGCTTGCGAGCGATACGTTACCAAGACCTGGTTCGGCTGCGCTGTCCCATGGACAAGGTCCGGCCGTTCGTCGTGGTGCAAGACTACAAGCCCCGGCAGGCCGATTCACCTTCCGAGCAATTGCGTCGAGCGCTGACACAGGCGCCGGCGCAGTTGTCCCTGTTATGAGCCACGCCGAACTGCACCGCCTGGTCGTCTGCGACGGCTACGCGGGTTGGCGCGTGCAGGCATTGCGGGCCCTCGCTGCGCACTGGGCACCCGAAATGCTCAGCTGGATCGAGGGCGCACCGGGCGCGCGAGCCGCCGGGCAGATCGAGCTGGGCTACTCGGCAGACCCGGCGCCCGCGGACACCCGCCTCACCTCGCAGCCGGGGGCGGCGCTTCCCGCCACTTCCACACTGCGCATATCAAGAGCCATGTCCGAACTGTTGGCCAAGGCCGCGCAGTACCGCTGGCCGGGTCGCTGGGCGCTGATGTACCGCGCGCTGTGGCGCTGGGCGCACGGCGATCGGGCGGTCGCGTCCGCCGCCGACGAAGACGGCGCAAAGTTGCACGCCATGGCCAAGGCCGTACGGCGATGCCACCATGACATGATTGCGTACGTGCGCTTCCATCGCAGCGAGCGCGCCGGCTTGCCGCAGTACCTTGCGTGGTACGAACCTGAACATGACGTCCTGGCCGATGCGGCAGAGCACTTCGCGCGTCGCATGGGCAATGCCAGCTGGTGCGTCGGCACGCCCCATGGCCTGGCCCTGTGGGACGGGCAGTCTCTGACCCTGACCGACGCGCCCGGTGATGCACAAGATCTGCAGGCCGACGCCGCCGCCGACAACGTGCAGGCGCTGTGGCAGCTGTATTACAAAAGCACCTTCAACCCCGCGCGCCTGAACGAAACGGCGCTGGAACAGCGCATGCCGGTGCGTTTCTGGAAGGGGCTGCCCGAGGCATCGCTGATCCCTTCGATGATCGCGGAAGCCCGCCAAGGTGCCCGCCAGCTGGGCCAGGCCAGCGGCATACGCATCATGCGAGGCAAGCCGGTGGTGGTCGATGCAGAACGGGCGCAGCCGCAGCGGCCGACGGCCACCACACTCGAGCAATGTCGCCGGTGCGAACTCTGGCGCAATGCCACACAGGTTGTGCCGGGGCAGGGCAGCGAGACGGCGTGCCTGATGCTGGTCGGTGAACAGCCGGGTGATCACGAAGACCTGGCCGGCCGGGTCTTCGTCGGACCGGCCGGGCAGGTGCTCGACGAAGCGTTGCATCGCGCCGGCGTGGCGCGGGACACGCTCTACCTGACCAACGCGGTCAAACATTTCAAATGGGAAGCACGCGGCAAGCGGCGCCTGCACAAATCGCCCGCTCAACGCGAAGTCGAGGCCTGTGCGCACTGGCTGAATGACGAAATCGAGCGAGTGCGGCCGGCCGTCATCGTGACGCTGGGCGCCACGGCCCTGACCGCGGTGCTGGGCCGCAAGGCCAGCCTGCAGGCCCATATGGCCGAACCGCTGCGCATGGGCCACGCCTGGCTGCTGGCCACCTGGCACCCGTCATACGCACTGCGCGTCGAAGAGGCCGCGGCGCGGGAAAGGGTCGTCTCGCAAATCGCCCATGCCATCGCACGCGGCCAGCAGCTGGCCAGCGGCCGTTGAGCCTTTCGCGCTCAACTTTGGGCCAGTTTCTTCTTCATGCGCTCGTAGTCTTTTTCGTATCGGCGAGCCAGCCGGACTTTCTGCGACTCGGTCAGGATCTTCCCCGAGATCTGGAAGAACTTTTTTTCTTCTTCCCGCAGATGGTGATGGACTTGCTCTGACAGCTTCCGGGCCTGCGCCAGCCAGCTGCCGCCGTCCGGCTCGGCCTTGGCCAGTTCTTCGACGCATTCATCGATTTCGTGGTGCTCGGCCAGCGCGTGTCGCGAAGAGTTCAGGCCCATGTCGTCCATCAGCATGGGCGCGTAAAGAAAGCGCTCTTCCGCCGCCGCATGGGCGGCCAATTCAATTTTCAATGCGCGAAAGATTTCCTGACGACCGTTGCCTTGCGCGGGCGCGCGCACCAGACGGCGGCACAGCGTGCGCTGCACCTCGTGGCTTGCCCGCAGGGCTTCATAGATATGGTCAGCCGACATCGTTGCATTCCTCCGGTTGTACGCGACAGGCGCGCGGACATTATGCCGAATCAGGCGGCTTCATGCAGACCGAAGCCACCGCTGTCGGGGCGGACGCAACATTCAGCGGCATTGTGCCTGACTGTGCACAATGCATCACTTTGCCAACGCCAGGGAAAATGCCGGAATATAGGTAACCAGGAACAGCACCACCACCATCATCAGCACGAAGGGCAAGATGGCGCGCCCCACGTCCCATAGTTTGAGCTTGCTGATCGCCATGCCGATGAACAGGCAATAGCCGATGGGCGGTGCCGCCATGCCGATCGCCACGTTGGTGACGATCATGCTGCCGAAGTGGATGGGGTCCACGCCATATTGACGCGCAATCGCGATCAGCATCGGGCCCAGTATCACCATGATGGCGACTTCATCCATCACCGCAGCCAGCAGGAAGAAGCCGATGTTCAGTACCGCGAGCATCATCCATTTGCTGTGCACATGGTCGGCAAGCCAGGCGGTCAGCGCCGGCGCCAGCTGCTCTTGGGCCACCAGCACGCCGAAGCCCTGCGAAAACCCGACAATGGCCAGCACCAGCGCCGTGGTCGAAATGGCCCGCGTGATGATGCCACCCAGGTCCGCCACCTTCAGCGTACGTTCGATGAACAGGGTCACCAGCAAGGCGTACAGGCACGCCACCACGGCGGCCTCGGTGGGGGTAAAGACGCCCAGGTAGATGCCGCCCAGTACGATCATCGGCGCCAACAATACCCACGCGCCTTCCCGCAGCGCGCTGACAATCTCGCCTCGGCTGGCGCGCGGGCTGCATGCCAGGCCATTGCGCCTCGCATGCAGCAGCACCAATGCAGCCATGCCGGCCGCCATCAACAGGCCCGGTACCACGCCGGACAGGAACAGCTTCACAATGGACTGTTCGGCGATAACGCCCCAGATGACGAAAGCAATCGACGGCGGGATCAACGGAGCCAGCACCCCGGCCGACACGCACAGCGCGGTGGCATACGCCTTGGAGTATCCCCGTTCAGTCATCGCGGGAATTATCACGGCGCCTATCGCCGCCGTGGTGGCAGGCGCCGATCCACTGATGGCCGCAAACACAACTGCGGCCAGAATCGCAACCAGGCCCAGCCCGCCGGGCAGGTGGCGAACGAACACATCCGCCACATTGACCAGCCGCCGCGACAGCCCGCCTGCCGACATGATTTCCCCTGCCAGCATGAAGAACGGAATGGCCAGCAGGCTGAAGCTCTGTGTGCCCGCCATCAGAGTCTGGGGCAGCAGCATCGGGTCCATGCCGGTGACGGCGATCGACCCGATGACGCAGATCGCGAGCGCGAACGCGAACGGCACACCCAGCAGAACCAGCCCCGCGAATCCCAATGAGAGAATGGCGGCGACTTCGGTCATGGCGCGGCCTCATGAGGGTCCGGCTCGTCGCCCGCGGGCTTGCCCTGCAGCAGCCGTTCAAGCGCAAACAGCCCCACCAGCACGCCGCTGACGACGCAGCTGGCATATAGCAGCGGCATGGGGTACCCGGCCGCGGCAGAGGTCATTCCAGCGGCGCTTTCGGTGTAATGCCATCCCGCCACGGCCAGGTACAGTCCGGTAAAGGCCATGGCGGCCAGCACGCACCGTTCGACCCAGCGGCGCAAGCGGCGCGGCAGCGCATCGAGCAACAGGTCCATGCGTACGTGGATACCCTGGCGCACGCCGTAGGCCAGACCCAGCAGTACTGTCCAGCTGAACGCCAGCAGCGCCACTTCCTCGGTCCATGACGGGGGCGCGTTGAACCCCGAGCGCATGATCACTTGCACGGCCAGCGCGCCCAGCATCACCACCGTCAGGCCGCGCACCGCATAGCAGGTGGCCGTCGCCAGCCATTCCATGGCTGCATTCATTTCGGCGCGGGTGCCGCCGCCAGCACGGCGTCGATCAAGTCGCCTTGCCCGGCCTTGCGCGCCTTGTCATACACCGGCGCAACCGCCGATCGGAAGTCCGCGACGTTGCCGATCGGGTTCACCTTCATCTGCGTCTTTTCGAGATCGGCGAGAGCTCGGGGCGCCTGGCCAGCCATGGCCTGCCGTTGATCCTGCACGGCATCTCTCGCCGCGGCGCGGACCCATTCTTGTTGTTGGGCGGGCAGTCTGTCCAGAAAGCGCTTGCCCATCAAAAGCTCATAAGCCGTGAACGTGTGCTTGGTCAGCGACAAGTATTTGGCGAATTCGCTGACCTTTAGTGGCTCAATCAGGGCCACGGGCAGCTCTAGTCCGTCGATAGTGCCCTGTTGAATGGCGGTGATGGTCTCGCCCCACGCCATCGGCACCGCCGCTCCACCCAGCGAATTCACCAGATCGATATAAATGGGGTTCTGCATGACCCGCACTTTCACGCCCTGCAGGTCTGCCGGCTGCGCCACCGGACGCTTGTTGTTGATCATGCTGCGGAACCCGCCTTCGAAATACCCCAGCACCACCACCCCCTTGGAAGCCATGCGCCGAGTCAGTTCGGCGCCCACGTCGCCGTCCAGCACCTTGTGCACATGGGCTTCGCTCTCGAACAGGAAGGGCAGGTCCAGGACGCCAAAAGCTGGTTCCGTCTGGGCCGTGACGGCGTTGGTGACGACGGCCGCGTCTACGGTGCCGAAGCGCACTCCTTCGACCAGCTGCTTGTCGTCGCCCAGCTGGCGGTTCGGGTACAGCTGGACCTGCATGGCGCCGTTCGAGTGCTTTTCAAGCGCCTGTTTGAATGCGCGCGCGCTCATGGCCAGGGGATCGGTCGCGCTATCAGACGTAGGCCAGCCGAGCTTGATGACGGTAGCAGCCTGAGCCGGTGTATGTCCGAACGCGGCGCAAGCCACGGCTAGCGCAGCGGCACGGATAAGCTGTCTCTTGTTCATGCGGGTCTCCTTTTATAGGGAAATCGCGGCGCAGTGCGGAGCCTTAGCCGTCGAAGTCGTACAGTCTTGCGGGGTTGTCCACCAGTACCTGGCGAAAGGTCGCTTCATCATCCGTCCAGGCTCGCAATGCGGTCAGCACGGCGGCCGAGTCCACATCGAACGCAGGGCTGACATCGTGCGGATCCGGCCGCGTCCCGGGCTGCGGATGAGGCCAGTCGCTGCCCCATACCATGCGGTCCGGGCCGGTAGCGATGAACAGCCGGGCCAGCGCTTTCATGTCGGCGTACCCTGACGCCTGCGACAGCCGATACGGCGCCGACAGCTTGATGTAGGCATTGCCTGCTGCGACCAGCTCCAGCACAGCTTGCAGTCCCGCCTGGTGCACACCGCCTGCCGCGTACGCGCCGGCATAGTGATCCAGCACCACGGGAACGGGGAGCGCGGCCAGCACCTCGGCGCATGCCGCCAGCAACGGCAGATTGGCATAGACCTGCACATGCCAGCCCAGGCGCGACACGCGCGCGGCGGTGCTGCGCAGCTGCGCAGTCGCCGCGGCCGCGTCGCTGGCCTGATCGATCTCCAGATTGACGCGCACGCCTCGCACGCCCAACGCATGCATGGCGTCCAGCTCGCGCTCGGCCATGTTGTTGTCGATGACCGCCACACCCCGGCCGCGGCGCGGGCCCAGCTGCCGTAAAGCCTGCAAGGTCGCCGCATTGTCCGCCGCGTACACGCTGGGCTGCACGATGACGACGCGTTCAATGCCCAGCACGTCGTGCCATTGCACCAGTTCATCTACCGAGGCCAGAGGCGGTGTGTACCGTCGCGACTCGGCCCATGGGTAAAGCCGTGGGTCCAGAAATACGTGGGTATGGCAGTCGCAGGTGCCGCGTGGCAGCCCAAGGGATGAGGAGAGAGCTTGCATGCTTTGGTAAGTGCCGCACACGGTGAAGGTCTGGGCACCATAGCGCCACCGTCCCCCGGTATGGAAGGCTCGCCGTCTTCGGAATTTCATCTATTGAACTTTGTATGCGCGGAGTGGCGCGCGGGCGACCTGGGTGGCCCCGCGGCGGCCGGCCGGCGCCGTTCTCCCAGCGTCTGCCCCCGGCAGTCGATTGTTGGACCGCCTTGAATTGACAAGCCAAGCCCGCGCATTTATTCAGCGGCCTGTCGATGCCACCATGGAATCGGTAAGCGCTTGCGCCGTCACGAGCCCCCGCAGCACCCATGACCCGAACCATGATGAACTCCATTTTTCAGGACACCTGACATGATCATTTCTCCGCCCGCGGCCTTCGCCGCCAGTGAGCCCGAGGCCGCTTGCCGCAATCGCCTGCTGATCCCCGCGCTGGGCCGGGTCTACGCCCGGGCAGAGCCCCTGCTGTACGCGGTGCTGCGCCTGGTTTTCGGCATCATCATGCTCACCCATGGCGTGCCGAAGGCATTGGGCATCCCGCACGGGTCCATGGCCGATCCCATGGCGGGTTCCATCAACCTGATTCAGAACGTCATGGGCCTGCCCTTTGCGCCACAGGCGGCGTTTCTGGTCATGCTGCTGGAAACCGTCGGCGCGGTGATGCTGGCCATCGGGCTCTGGACGCGGGCGGTGGCTTTGGCAATTGCGGTGCAGATGGCAGGTATCTGCTACGTGCTGGGCCCCACCTGGCCGTGGATAGATCGCGGCATCGAGTTTCCAGTGCTTATGCTGTTCCTGGCCTTGTATATTGCAGTGCGTGGGAGTGGCATTTTCGCGGCCGACCGCAGACTCAAGCGCCATCTCTGACGACCCGCGCTGCAAGGCGCGCCCAAGAACCTGGACGAAAGCATGCAGGCTTCAATCCCTGGACGTGGCCCCGTCGCCCTGCTGTCCGAGGCGCTGCCGGATGGCGGAAGCCGCAATACTGCGGCGTCGTGTACGAGGCCGTGCCCCCGGCCAGCCGGCTAGCTGCCGTGCGTAGCGGCAAATCCCTCTCGAGCATGTTCACGCGGCCCGCGGGCCTCTGTGGCGTGGCCATGCTGCTCTTTATGGCCGCTTGCGCGGTGCCCGATGGCCGGCACGCGGCGCCTCGCGAGGTTTCCTTCCAGGCCTACCAACAGGAAACGGTCCATCTGCTGCTGCAGCGGCGTAGTTTCCAGACGGGCGATCGCGCCTCGGAACTGGCCTGGAATGCGCCTCGCGAATGGCGGCCCGCCCACCCCGCCAGCAAGGGCATTCTGCTGGTTCACGGCCTGGGCGATTCGCCCTGGTCGTTCCACGACCTCGCCTCGCAGCTGGCCGAGTTGGGGTTCCTCGTGCGCACGGTGCTGCTGCCCGGTCACGGTACGCACCCGCGCGACCTGCTGGACGTCACCCTCGAGGACTGGCAGCGCGTGGTTGCCGAACAAGCCCAGGCCTTGCGCCGTGATGTGTCGCAGGTATATCTGGGAGGCTTCTCCACGGGCGCCAACCTGGTGATGGACTACGCGTCCGCGCATCCGGACATTGCCGGGCTGCTGCTCTTCTCGCCGGGCTTCATGTCCAACAGCGCCTACGACTGGCTCGCGCCCTGGATAGGTTGGATACGTCCCTGGCTGTTGCCGCCGGACGGTGTGCGTCCCATGCAGAGCGCGGTGCGCTACATGACCGTACCCACCAACGGATTTGCGCAGTACTACCGAAGCAGCCGCCAGGCGCGCGCGTCCCTGCAGCGGGCGCCTTACCCCAAACCCGTGCTGATGGTCGTGGCCGAACATGATTCGGTACTCGATGGCGCCTACCTGGCGAATCTGTTCAGCGCTCGTTTCAACCATCCCGCCAGCCGGCTCGTCTGGTACGGCAACGAAGGCGGGGCATTCTCGCGCGATCCGCGCATTGTCGTTCGGCCGGACCATCTGCCCGACCTGCGCATCAGCCAGTTTTCGCACATGGGCCTGCTGTTTTCACCGGAAAATGTGCTGTATGGCGCCCAGGGCAGCCTGCGCATCTGCTGGAACGGGCAGACCGACGCCCAGCGAGTCGAATGCGAGCAGGGGGCGCCGGTGTGGTTTTCGGACTGGGGATACCGGGAAGCGGACAAGATCCATGCACGGCTGACTTACAACCCGTACTTCGACTGGCAGTCTCAAATCATGGCGGGGGTGCTGGCCGAACCGGGGCCCACCGCACCGGACAGGGTGTCGGACGCCACGGACGACCCGGGAGGGCAGTCCCGCTAAAGTTGCGGCCCGCCGCGCGCTGCTGCGCCATGCGCAGGCGCGGCATAAACTGCGGGCATCTCTAACCGCGGAGTAGGCTCATGAAAACACCCATGCTCATCGCGTCGATGGCCGTACTGGCCGGTTGCGCGCCAGCGCATCACGATGTCCCGGTTGGTCTGGCCAACCCCGCATCCGTATATTGCCAGGAGCAGGGCGGCCAGCTGCGCCTGGAGAACCGGCCTGGCGGTCAAGTGGGTATCTGCGTGATGCCCAGTGGCGAAGAGATCGAAGAATGGGCGCTTTATCGCCGCGATCATCCTGCGCCGAAGTAGCGGCGCGTCCCGCTGGCGTGCGGCCAAGCACCCGAGCCGCACCGGATAGCCGCACCGGATAGCTGCACCGGATAGCTGCACCGGATAGCTGCACCGGACGGCTCGCCTGCCGCACGATCATCGCCGGCCCGGCACTTGTAGCGGGCAGCGCCGGACGGCCAGGCCAGTCGCTGTGCTTTTCATCCCGATGCCCGGCTCGCATTGCCGGATCGCCGCGCCATTCCGCTGTCGCCCCGTCCGCGTTCTTGGGCAGGCATGGCGCTGCCGCGTGCTCACTGCAGCCCGATTCAGGAGAACTCGCGGCGCAGAGGCACCTACAGGTGGAAATGCCCGGCTGCTTCCGGTTGGTAAAGAACCTTGGCAATCTGAATGTGGCGGGTCTGGTCGTCGATGCGCCAATCGATGGCGTCGCCTTCCTGGTAGCCCAGGATGGCAGCGCCTATGTCCGAGAACACAGACATTTTGCCTGCATTGGCGTCGGCGTCGTCGGAGTAAACCAGGGCGACTTCCATGGACTGGCCGTCCACCTGCAGCAAGGCTCGTGAATTCATCGTGACCACATCTGGCGGCACCTGCCGAGGTGCAACCACTACCGCCCGCTCTATTTCATGCTCGAGTTCGACAACCGCCGGGCCATGTTCAAGCTGCAGCAAGTGGGTCAGCCGGGCCTTGTCCATTTCGGTGATATAGATTTCGGAAGCGTCATCCAGCACGCCTTCGCGCAAAAGCCCCAGATATCGCTCTGACGTGAGCGTAAAGCACTTCAGGGTCGGCGTTTCTCGTTCGAGCACGAAGCCGCAGCGCAGGAACGCTTTCTGCGACCGCGCGTTGTCCGGATGGATTTTGGCCACCAGCTTTTCGGCCCGCATGTCGAAGAATGCCAGCTTCATGGCTTCGCGAATGGTGCTGGCGCCAAGCTTGCGGCCCCACTTCTCGCGGTCGCCTATCACCAGGACGATTTCGCAGTCGGGCCCGGACTTGACCAGCCGGACAAAGCCCACCGGAACGTCGTGACGATCGTAGGCCATGAAGAAACGGCCGCCACGGTTGAATAGATGGGTCAGTATCGGAAGTTGTGTCCGGTCGATGGTCTGTTCTATAAACCGCGAGACATCGCGCGAATCGCTCAAATAGCAGATCACCCGCTCGTCTTGCAGCCAGTCCATCAGTGTCAGAGCATGTGCCCGTGTGATCTCGGGGCACAGCGAAATGAAAGGCTTGTTCATCTTCACCAGAATCGGTTGAATGAAAGCCCTTCATGGCGACGGCCATGACGGTTCTTTCTGCGCAGCGCTGATTATAGGACAGTCGCGAGCGCGGGCTGCATCACCCCTGCCGTCAAATCATGGCCGGCCGCAACCGCTGGGCGTCGGAAATCCGTGGCCTGAGACGCAGCCAGTGCTTCACGGCTCGACGCGCAGCTCAGCAAGACCGTATGGACTGAAGCTGTACGTTCCAATGAAATCAAGCTAGCATGGCGCTCTTCGCGTGCTTCCACCCATCCCGATGGACCTGAAACAGCTGCGCCAGTTTGTTGTTCTCAGTGAAACTCTCAACATCAGCCTGGCCGCTCAGAAACTCTATTTAGGGCAGCCGGCGCTGTCGGTGTCGCTCCGGAAGCTCGAAGAAGAATGGGGCTGCCAATTGTTCGAGCGCACTCCGCGCGGCATGCGGCTCACCATGGCGGGTTCTGCTGCGCTGGAAGATGCCCGGCGAGCCCTCATGCATGCTTATCAGGCGCGCGACAAGGCGCGGCTGGTTGCAACCGGCCAAGCGGGCACGCTCAAATTGGGATTCATCGGCTCGGCAATGAGCACGATCTTGCCTAGATTACTGGCATGGTTCTGCCTGCGACACCCTCAAATCCGACTTGAACCGCTGGAACATACAAATTCCACCATCGTCGAACTCGTCAAGAGCGGGGACATCGATATCGGCGTCGTCCGGTTACCGATCGGCGATCATCCCGACCTCAGCATTGCCCACTTGCAGGACGACTGGCTGGAGGTGGTCATGCCCCGCAATCATCCCTTGGCAGCGCGGCAGCATGTAACCCTTGCCGAGGTTGCCGGGTATCCCTTCATCCAATATACGGGCGAAGTGCATGGCGGTCTGTCCCACATCATCGAAGGTCTTTTCCAGGCTGAGGGCCTCATGCCCAACATGACTCATAAGGCGGTGCAGGTTCAATCGGTCGTGGGTCTGGTGGACGCGGGGCTGGGTTTGGGCATAGTTCCGAATTCCCTTGCCTCCCGGCTTCCCGATTCCTTGGTGCTGCGGCCACTGGCAGGCGACCATGCGCCCAAGACAAGCCTGGGCGTGATCATGCCAGCCACATCTCCCAGCCCGGCGTGCGAGCTGTTCCATGCAGCCGCCATGGATTGGAAATCTTCAACGCTGCAAGTCCGGTAAGGCCTGCCGCTCCCAGCCACTCAAGCGCTCGATGGCACGAGCCACCCGCAGCACCGTCGCCTCGTCGAAGTATCGGCCGACCACTTGCACTGCCAAAGGCAAGCCTTGCGCGGACAATCCGACTGGCACGGTGACCGTCGGATGGCCCGTCACATTGAAGATATAGGTTTGTACGGGCCAGAACCGAAAGTACGGCGTAGGCTCGAAGGGCGGCGCCACATCGAGCGTCACCGCGGTCAGCAGTACGTCGACGTCTTCCAGCACCCGGTTGACGTTGGCGGCCAGCTGCCGCCTCACTCGCATTGCCGTCAAGTAATCTTCGGAACCGATCGCGGCGCCAAGCACGAAGCGGGGCAATGTGAGTTCACCGTAGTCGCCCGGACGCTCGCGGATCCAGTCCCGATGCACAGAAAATATTTCGGCGCTGTTGATCACACGCCCACATGCCAGAAAGACGGCGGGATCCGGCAGAGTGACCTCGCTCACATTGGCGCCGGCCTCCTCGAGCTGGGCTTCCGTATTGGACATGGCGTCGAGAAAAGCGGCAGAGGCAAGCGGGGAACTCTGAAAGGTATGCCGGGGCACGCCTACTCGAAGCGTCTTTACTCCTAGCTCCAGGTCCTTCGTATAGTCGGCTACCGGCACGCCAGCGCTCGAGGGGTCGCGCGCGTCATGCCCCGCCAGCACTTGCAGCGTCAGGGCGGCATCTTCGACGCTGCGCGCCAGGGGGCCACAATGGTCAAGCGTCCAGGACAGTGGAAAGACGCCGTATTTAGAGACGCGGCCATACGTGGGTTTCAAACCCACGGCGCCGCACCAGGCAGCAGGAACTCCGATCGAGCCCCCAGTGCAGGTTCCCAGTGCAATCCGGGTGTAGCCGGCCGCGATCGCGGCCCCCGAGCCAGACGACGAGCCGCCCGGGATACGGGTCAGGTCCCAGGGGTTGCGCGCGGGCGGGAACGGCAGATCGAAACTCGGCCCCCCCAATGCAAACTCATGGGTGGCGAGCTTTCCGAGCAGAACGGCACCGGCGTCGCGCAGCTTTTGCACCGGCCCCGAATCGTCTTCGGCCACATGGTCCAGGCGCAATTTGGAATGACAGGTCGTGGGTTGCCCGGCGACGTCGTACAGGTCTTTGACCGCTACCGGAATACCATGCAACGGCGAGCGGACATGGCCGTTGGCGATCTCGGCATCGGCCTGGCGCGCTGCCTCAAGCGCGCCGGCCGAATCCACACGTATGAAGGCGCAGGTGCGGGCGTTGGTGGCTGCGATGCGGTCCAGCAGCGACTGGGTCAGTGCGACCGAGGTCTGCAGGCCGCTGCGCAACTGCTCGGCTTGCAGGCGGATGGAAGTGTCGGTGCTCATGACCTCTCCCGCGGCGCGATGACCGTCATGATTTGAGCCGGTGCACTGCGGTCAAGCTGCTTTTCCAGCAAGTTCATTTGGTCTCGCAGTAGGCGGTACTCTGCCAGTACCAGTTCAAGCCGATCATCGGGAACCTTGATCCGGTTCCGGCCGAGTATCTCGAGCAACGCTTGCATGTCGCCGTCAGCGGAAACTGATGCCTCCGACATGGAGAACCTCACAATTGCTCGATGTTGGCTTCTTGCACGACGCGCTTCCACTTTTCGACATCCCGCGCGATGAAAGCCTGGGTGTCGCTGGCGCTTTGCCATATGGTCAGGTTGCCGAGTCCCGCAAACCTCGCGCGGATGGGCTCGCTTTCGAGAATGGCCTTCATTTCCGCGTTCAACCTGTCGATGATCTCGCGCGGGGCGCCTTTGGGAGCCAACAGCACGGTCCAGGCGGCTTCATGAAATCCGGACAGCATTTGCGGACTTTGCTCGGCCAGCGTGACCCACTCGGGAGCCAATGAAGACCGTTCGCGGGTTGCGATGCCAATGCCCTTGACGCGGTTTGCTTCCACATGCTGCCGGCCACTGGACATTTCATCGAAAGCAATATCGACCTGCTCGCCGATGAGGGCATTCATCGTCGGCCCGGCGCCTTGGAACGGAACATGAACCATCTTCAGACCCGTCGCCAGGCTGAATACCTCCATGGCCATGTGCGACGAAGTCCCGTTGCCCGGGCTTCCGTAGGTCAGTCCTTCTGGTCGGCTCTTGGCCACCCGGATCACGTCTTCTACGGTGGATACCTCCAGGCCCGGCCGACTGACCAGGATGAGCGGCCCCTCGTTGATCGTGCTCACGGCCTCGAAGTCGTTCACGATGTCGTAGCCGACATCTTTATAGAGCGCCGCGCCGATGGTCTGCGCGGTTGTGCCGATCAGAAGCGTATAGCCGTCGGGCTTGGACCTCGCCACGTAGCGCGACCCGACATTGCCGGCGGCCCCGGACCGATTCTCGATGACCACGCTCACGTTCAGGCGCTCGCTCAGTTCCTTGCCGATCAGACGGCCGACGAAGTCGGTGGCCCCCCCAGGCGGAAAGGGCACCACGAGTGAGATGGGTTTATCCGGCCATGCTGCCTGGGCGACGGAGGAAACGGCGCAAAGCAGACAGGCCAGCAAGGAACTCAGAGGCTTCTTCATAGTTGCCCTTACCTTCTTGAAGGTGAATGAAAACAGAATGAGGGCCGGGTTCTGGTTCGTATGGCCGGCGCGTCGTCGCGAGCAACTATACGAAGCGTGCAACGGCATTGACCAATACCGTTTGATAATGGAGATATTGAAAGTATCAATAGCCCGGCATGTATGCCTTCATGCCGCTTGACGCTTGTTCGGGGAAAACCCGGGCACCGCTGCCGCCTGGCGGCCGGGCGCCGAAAGAATAGGCGGGCGCGGGCCGGGAGCGCTCATGCCTGGTCTTTCAAATACACGGCGAATTTTCCCAGCTGCAGTTCGCTTTCTTCGATTTCCTGCAAACTGGCGCGCCCGCCTCGAGCAACCAGCAAGGCCACGAGCGTTTGCGCCACGGAAAGCGCGGGGGCCACCGACGGAAACAACGACGGCGTCGCGTTGGCCACCACAATCAGCGCGGCGGCGCGGGCCGCGATCGGCGACACGACACTGTCGGTGACGCTGACCACGCGCAAACCGCGCCCGCGTGCGAACCGCACCGCCGACACTGCGTCGCGCGCATAGGGCTCGCAACTGAACACCAGCAGTGCATCGTCGGGACCGGCGCGGCGCAGGTCGTCGGCGAACGTCCCCGCGATGCCGGACAACAGCGTCGTATTGTGCTTGAACATGCCGCAGGCATAGTTGAAGTAGAACGCGGCTGGAAACAGACTGCGCAAGCCCGCTACATAGATGTGGCGGGCTGCGGCCAGAATATCGGCCGCAGCCCGGATGGCATCCAGTCCCGCCGGCTCCAGCAACGATTGCAGATTGCCGACGTCGGCGTGCACCAGTTCGCGCACCAGGCTCTCGGTTTTGTCGCGCGCGCCGCGCTGTTGCAGCGCCGTCGCGCGCTGCGCGAACGAACCGGCCCCTTTGGCCAGCCAGTTGCGGTACACCGTACGCAGCGCCTCATAGCCATCAAAGCCCAGGTGCCGCGCCAGGCGGTGCATGGCGCTGGATTGCAGGCCGGCTTCGGTTGCCACAGCCCGCATGGAGTGAAGCGCGATGGCCTGGGGATTGTCGATGACATAGCGGGCGGCACGTTGCAGTGTGGGTGGCAGCGTGTCGTACTGCTCTTCGATGAGTTTATCGACCGCGCTCTTGTTCATCGACGTTCCTGTGTTGATGCCGGGCTCCTATTTTACGGTTGCCGTGGCGGCGATCGCGGCGTCGATCGATACGCCCAGCAGTTCGACCGCGGCGTCCAGTTCGGCCCTGCTGGTCAGGTAGGGCGGGGCCAGCAGCACGTGGTCGCCGCGCTCGCCGTCTATCGTGCCGCCGCCCGGATAGCACAACAGCCCTCGCGCCAGCGCCTCTTGCTTGATACGCGCGTGCAGCTGCAGCGCGGCATCGAACGGCGTGTCGGGCTCGCGGCGGGCCACCAGTTCGATGGCCTGGAACAGGCCGCGTCCACGGATGTCGCCCACGTGGGGATGGTCGGCGAAGCGCGCGCGCAATTGCGCATGCAGATAGGCGCCGAGTTGGTCCGACTGCTGCACCAGCCCATCGCGCGCCACGACGCGCTGCACGGCAAGGGCGGCGGCACACGCCACGGGGTGGCCTACATAGGTATGGCCGTGCTGGAAGGAGCCCGACCCCGCGATAATGGCGTCGACCACCCGGTCGTGCGCCATCACGGCCGCGATGGGCTGATAGCCCCCGCCCAGCCCTTTGGCCAGGCATAGCAGGTCGGGCACCACATCTTCGCGCTCGAATGCATGATAGACCCCGGTGCGGCCCAGTCCGGACATCACTTCGTCGAGGATCAGCAGCACGCCGTAGCGGTCGCACACGGCGCGGATCTTGCGGAAATAGCCAGGCACCGCGCATACGGCGCCGGCCGTGGCCCCAACCACGGTTTCCGCGATGAACGCGCTGACAGTGTGCGGCCCCAGCGCCAGGATCTTCTGTTCCAGTTCGTCGGCCAGCCGAGTGCCATAGGCCTCGTCGGACTCGCCGGGGTGGCGGTAGTGACGGGCGAAGCAGGGCGAGACATGGTGGCTGTCGGGCAGCAGGGGCTGGTACAGCGCGCGCCGTCCGCGGTGGCCGCCGATGGCCAGCGCGCCCAGCGTGTTGCCGTGGTAGCTCTGCATGCGGGCGATGTTGTGGCACCGGCCCGGTTCGCCGCGCTCGACGTGGTACTGCCGCGCCATTTTCAGCGCGGTTTCCACGGCCTCGGAACCACTGGACAGGAAGTAGACATGTTCAAGGCCGGCGGGCGAGCGCTGCGTCAGCACCTCGGCGAGCTGCTCGGCGGGTTCGGAGGTAAAAAAACTGGTGTGCGCGTATTCCAGCTGGCGGATCTGCTCGACCACCGCCTCGATGACTTCGGGATGGCCATGCCCCAGGCACGACACCGCTGCCCCGCCCGAGCCATCGTAATAGCGCCGGCCGGCCGGATCGACGAGGAAGCTGCCCTCGCCACGCAGCGCGGTGGCGGGCGGTTTGCGGGGATTGCGGTGAAAGATGTGCGTCATGGAGAGAGATGGCCGGGTCGGTTGACTCGGGTGCCCGAAAAGTAGATCATATGATTCATACTATCAGAAAATAGATCATATGATCACTTCCGGCTGGGCCCGGCCAGTGCGCGGATCCACTACAGGAGCATGACCATGAAAATTGCGTGCGTGCAGATGCGCAGCACTGAGAACCTGCAGGAAAACCTGGCCAAGGCAAGCGCCTATATCGCGCAGGCTGCCGGCCAGGGCGCCGAACTGGTGGTACTGCCGGAATTCTTCAATACAATCTTTTTCGCCCAGTACCAGGACTCCAAATATCACGCGCTGGCTGAACGCGATGACGGTCCGAGCGTTACCGCCATGCGTGAAGCCGCGCAGCGGCACGGCGTCGCGGTCGTCGCCACGCTTTACGAGCAGGTCGAGGCCGGGCTGTATTTTGATACGGCCATGCATATCGACCCCGCCGGCGAGATCATCTTCAAATACCGCAAGGTTCATCCCGCCGCCGTGCATAGTCTGGAAAAAATCTACTTCCGCTATGGCTCACGCTTCGATACGTACCGTCTGGACGGCTGGCGCGTCGGCATCGGTATCTGCTATGACATGGGTTTTCCTGAAACCGCCCGTTGCCTGGCGGCCAATGGCGCCGAGCTGTTGATCGCCCCGTACGCTACCTCACGCACGTACATGTTCCAGGAGGTACTGCGCACCCGTGCCTTCGAAAACGGCTGCTACCTGGTTGCCGCCAACAAGGTGGGGCGCGAAGGCGATTGGAGTATGGGCGGCGGCAGTCTGATCACGTCGCCCGACGGCACGGTGCTGCAAAGCGCCGGCACCACCGAAGAAGCATTGCTGGTGTCCGATATCGACCCGGCCCAAGTCGAGCAAGCCCGCATCGCCTATCCATCGCGGCGCGACCGGCGGCCTGATCTTTATGGCGCGCTGGTGCGCGAGGCAGATGCAAACCTGTAGCAAGCATCCAGAAATCTAACGACGCATAATTCCAGCGAATTCATGCACAAGGGGTTTACCACCATGAAGAAGCAAATCCGTTCTGGCCGCGGCACCGTGCGCCGCCAGGCCCTGAAACTCTTGGCCTGGCCAGCCGCTGCCGCAATGGCGCTGGCGCTGGGCTCGCAACCCGCCCACGCCGCCGACAACTGGCCCACCAAACCCATCGTGCTGGTCGTGCCTTTTGCCGCCGGGGGCACCACCGACCTCCTGGCCCGCCTGGTGGCCGACGGCATGTCCAAGGGCCTGAAGCAGAACGTCATCGTCGAGAACAAGCCCGGCGCGGGCGCCAACATCGGCGCGGCCGAAGTGGCGCGCGCTGCGCCCGACGGCTACACGCTGCTGATGGGCACGCCCGGACCGCTGGCCATCAACCCGTATGTGTATTCGCAGATGCCGTTCGATCCGGCCAAGGATTTCACTGCCGTATCGTATGTGGCTGATGTGCCGAACGTCATCCTGGCCAACCCGGCAACTGGCCTGAAGAACATTCCCGACCTGCTCGCCCGAGCGAAGGAAAAACCCGGCCAGCTGAACTGGGGTTCACCCGGTGTGGGCAGCACCGGCCACATCCAGCTGGAACTGCTCAAGCAGCTTTCGGGCGTCGACATCGCGCACGTACCCTACAAGGGCGCCTCGCAGGCGTCGGCCGACCTGATGGCGGGCCACATCGAACTGGCGGGCGACAACGTGCCCACCGCCCTGGCGAACATCCGGGCCGGCAAGCTGGTGGCCCTGGGAGTGGCCAGCAATGACGAACTGGAAGTGCTGCCAGGTGTGCGGCCCGTACGCGAAGCGGTGCCGGGCTATCTGCTGCCGTCATGGTTCGTCATCGTGGCACCGGCGGGTACGCCGCAACCCATCGTCGACAAAATCAGTGCCGTGATCGATGCCTTCGAGAAAGAGGCGGCCACTATCGAGAAGTTCCGCGAACTGGGCGCCGTGCCGATTGGCGGTCCCGCCGAGCGCCTGGCCAAGCACCTGAAGGCCGAGCAGGCGCGCTACGGCGACGTGCTGAAGAACATCCAAGGAACATCCAAATGACGCGCAGGCGCCTGGCCGTCGCACGCTTGTGGTTCGAGGGCAATGCCTTCGGGCCGGTCCCTGCGGGCATGCCGCAGTTCGAACAATACGAATGGCATGCCGGCCCCGCCGTACTCGATGCTATGCGCGGCACCGCCACCGAGCTGGGCGCCGTGGCCCGATTCGCGGATACGCATCCCGAATGGGAAGTCGTGGTGCTGCGCTGCGCGGCCGCGCTGCCTGCCGGCCCCATTGATGAAGCCGTGATGCAGCGCTACACGGAAGAGGTACGCGCCAGCCTGCAGGCCGGCATGGCCCATGGCGGCTGGGACGCGGTCTATCTGTCGCTGCATGGCGCCGCCATCACCGGCCAGCGCGAAACCCCGGAACTGGACATCGCCCGCATGGTGCGCGAACTGCTGCCCGGCGTGCCGCTGGGGGCCAGCTTCGACCTGCACGGCAACATGCCCCCGGCCTGGGCGGACGTCCTCGACATCGCCTCCGTGTATCGCACGCACCCGCATATCGATATGGATGAAGTCGCCGACCGCGTGCTCGACGGCCTGGTGCGCTGCGCAACCCGGGGCCTGCGCACGCGGCGCGTGCTGCTCAATGAAGGCGTGATACTGCCCAGTATCAATATGCGCACCGCCCCCGGCGGTCCCATGCACGTGCTGGAGCAGGCCGCCCGCGACGCCACGGTGGGGCCGGTGATCGACGTGTCGGTGTTCGGTGGTTTTCCCTATTCGGATACCGCGGCCACCGGCGCATCGGTATTCGTCGTCAGCGATGCCGAGGCCGATCCCGACGGGCAGGCCGCCCAGGCGGCCGCCCGCCAGGTGATGAACCGCATCCACGAATTGGCCGAGGCATTTCGCATGCGGCTGCCGTCGGCTGCCGAGGCCGTTGCCGCGGCGCTTGCCAGCACCAGACCTGGCCTGATTGCGGTCACGGATTCCGGTGACAACCCGCTGTCAGGCGGCGGGGGCGACACGCCAGGGTTGTTCCAGGCCTTGATCGACGCACAGCCGCAGGTGCCCACGCTGTTCGCCAGCTTTGCCGACCCGGTTACCGTGCGGGCCGCACGCCGCGCCGGAGTGGGCCAGCCCGTACAAGCCACGCTGGGTGGCCGCAATGGCCCGCATTTTGGCGCGGGCGTTCCGGTGCAAGCTGTCGTGGAACGTCTGACCGACGGTGTGTTTGTCAATGCAGGCCCCATGCAAACCGGCGTGGAACGGCGCTGCGGCCAGACCGCGGTGCTGCGCATTCAGGGCCTGCCGTCGCTGCGCGTCATCGTGACCGAACGCGTGGTGGCGGCGGACGATCCGGCCTTCTATACATTGCATGGCGTCGATCCCGCCGAACTGCGGCTGCTGTGCGTCAAGGCAAAGAACCATTTTCGCGCCGCGTTCGCGCAGCGCTGCGCCGAAATCATCGATTGCGATGCGCCCGGGCCGGCCTGTCTGGACTTATCCATGCTGCCTTTCAAGCATCGCCATATCCCTGTGGGATACTGATACGCGGGGCGTGACACCCGGTATCAGTACGGTTCTGCCCCGGCGTTCTATGCAGGTGTCTGATTCCCGCCCGGGGTCAGACATCAACGTCTGGACTATCCGCGCACGTAGATGCCAGACACCGAGAAGCCCGGACTTGCCGCCGCACGCCTTCTCCAACTTCTTCAGTGCCGGCCAGGTCGACTGCGTTTTCGTCGTGCCCGACGAACGTACTTCGTGCGTACTCGATGCGCTGATCGATGGTGCCGACATCGGCACCGCCGGGGTGGCGATATCCAGCAGCGCCGCGATCGCTTTGACTCCTGCTCAGCAAGACAAGTGTGCTGGTGATTGTGCTCATCGTCCAGATTCCAAAGAAATGCTGCGGCCCAGTGCGATCACTATAAAAAACTGCCAAATAGTCTATTGAATATCGTGCAGCAGGGCGGTGGCGTTAGCCGTGGACGCTTTCGCCTCCTGGGAAGAAACGCGTCCTGGCCTTCTTGTATCAACGGGTGCCGCGTTAAAGTCAATATAGTGAAAATACGGACATGGCAGAGTTCAATATATTGTTGACATGTAGAACGCCACTTAGATAGCATCTCCTCACGGCGTGGGTCCGACCAGAGAGGCGGCCCAGCCGCGGGGTCATACGACCGCGCGGCGAACCGACACATCACGGGGGAATGCAGATGTCGAAGGATTTCTTTGCACCGGCTGAATTCGCCGACCGCCAGCGCCGGGTTCGCGAGGTCATGCGGCACAAGAACCTCGATATCCTGCTGGTCACATCCCCCATACACATCAGTTATCTGACTGGCGCGACAGCCAAGGCCTATCAGGTTTTCCAATGTCTGTTCTTCACGCAGGAAGAAAAGCCGCTGACGCTGTTGCTGCGCATGAGCGATGTCGCCGAGGTGAAGGACCACAGTCTTGCCGATGACGTGCGCGGATGGGGCGGGCGTCGCTACGAAGACCCGATAGCAGCGTTCGCCGAGATCATGGCGGCCAAGGGGATGCTGAGCGCGCGCATAGGCCTGGAAATGCCGGCCTATTACCTGAGTGTGCACAATTATCTGAAGATCAAAGATGTATTGCGCGATGCAACGGTCCAGGACGAAACGTCCCTCGTGGAAGACCTGAAGCTGGTCAAGTCCCCCGCTGAACTCGCCTACGTCAGGAAGGCGGCCGCGGTCGCGGACGAGGGATTGATCGCCATAGAGAAGGTGCTCAAGCTGGGAGCCACCGAACGCGAGGTGGCTGCCGAGGCGCACCGCGCGATGATGGCGGCTGGCGGGGACAGCCCGCCCAGCCCGATGAACTTCGTCTCCGGCCCACGTACCTGCTATGCGCACGGGATGCCGTCGGACCGTGCGCTGCAGGCCGGGGATTTCATGCACATCGAGTTCGGCGGTCAGTATCGCCGCTATTGCTCGACCGTCGCGCGGCACTATGCCATGGGCGAGCCCTCGGCTCGCGCCAGACAGCTGCACGACGTCACTTACGCAGCCTCGCAAGCCTGCATTCGCATGATGAAGGCTGGGGTGCGCGCCGAAGATGTGCACAAAACCGCCGTGGAGGTTATCCGCGAAGCCGGTCTGGAGCGCTACAACCTGCACACTACCGGCTACGGCATCGCGCCCGGCTTCCCCCCTTCGTGGGGCGAGTCCATCAACCTGTTCGACAAGAGCGAGTCCATTCTGGAAGCCGGCATGGTCCTCTCCATCGAGCCGCCGGTGTTCATCCATGAGGAAGGCATAGGCGCGCGCTTGATCGACTGCGTCATCGTGCACAAGGATCATGCCGAGGTGCTGTCGTCGTACCCCGCCGACCTGGTGGTTCGTTGACTGGCGGCAGGCAGCCTCGTGATCGAAGAGCCGCGGGTCCGTTCAGACCGCGGCGATGAAACGAATGGGCGCCGGTCGGTGCCCGTCTGGGACCGGCGCCAATGCCCGGTATATCGCATACGGAGAACCCCATGAGCGCAGCGCAAAAACTATCTATCAAATTCGCAAAAGCCAGCTTGGCTGTCCTGGCGGCGGTATCGATGCTGGCCTCAGGCGCCGTCCAAGCGCAAGCCATCGCCGAACGCATCAAGGCTGGGCAGCCCATTATGCATGCCGTGTCCAACGATGCGCCCTATGGTTTTGTTGGAAAGGACGGAAGGATCACCGGCATTGAGGTCGAGATAGTCGCCAAGGTGCTGGGCGAAATGGGCGGTAAATCCGAGACCTCGGCAACGACCTTCGGATCGCTAATCCCCGGCATCCAGGCCAAGCGCTTCCAGATTGCGTCTGGCGGCATTTATATCCGGCCCGAGCGTTGCAAGGTTGTGCGCTTCAGCCAGCCTAGCTTCATGATAGGGGTGGGGGCCTACGCCAAGAAGGGAGCCAACATCCAGGCGACCACCCTGGGTGAACTGGCCAAGCACAAGGATCTCAAATTCGGCAAGCTTACCGGCGGCTTCGAGAGCGAGGCGTTCGGCGTGGCCGGCGGCGATAAGGGTCAGATCACCGATTTCAGCGACCGTACTGCCCTGGCAGCCGCCGTCAAGGCCGGGCGCATCGACGTCGGCCTGTTGACAGCGCTGGGCGCGGCCGCGGCGGTCAACAACGATGACGCGTTGGAGCTGATCAGCCCACTCGCCCCGCCGATGGTCGATGGCAAGCCTTTCGTCTATTACGCGGGGCTGGCCTTCAACAAGGAGGACGATGCCTTCGTCGACGAATTCAACCAGCGAATGACGGCTTTCGTGCAGTCGCCGGCGTATCGCGAGCTACTTGCCGAGTACAAGGTCCCGGCCGACGTGATTCCGCCGGCCGACGTCGACATCGAAGCCGTCTGCCGCGGCGAACGGTAAGCATGCCAACGAGCGTCTGGCTGCATACTGGGCCGGTACGCCTTGTGCGTTGGCCGGCTCGGGTCGGCAAGGCTCTTCTGCGAATCCAATCATTATGACGCAGTTGTGGGACACTCGCTGGGTGCTGCTTGAAGCCACCGGTACTACAGCGCGGATATTTCTCTATTCGGCCGTGCTGGCATTGGTGCTCGCATTCCTCGTTGGCGCCGCACGCCGGTCTTCGCTTCGCTGGCTGCGCTGGTCTGCCCTCGCATACGGAGAACTGTTCCGCGGCATCTCGCTGGTGGTCCAGCTCTTCTGGCTATTCTTCGTCTTGCCCCTGCTGGGAGTGACGCTTTCCGCTGAAGGGGCCGCGATCCTGGGATTGGGTCTGTGTTTCGGTGCTTATGGCGCCGAAAGCGTGCGCGTGGCCCTGGCGTCCGTGCCGCCCGGACAGCTGCAGGCGGCGCAAGCGCTGGGGCTTTCGCGGATGCAGGCATTCTTCAAAGTTGAGCTGCCCCAGTCTCTGCCCGTCATGCTGCCCCCTTTGGGCAACTTGATGGTCATGGCGCTGAAGGCGACTTCGGTGACGGCCATGATAACCGTGCCAGAGCTCGCTTTTACGGCCAATACGTTAACCGCCAACATGGGCGCCAGTGTCGCGGTCTTCGCCTATGCGGGCCTTGCGTACTACCTTATGGCCAAGTGTGTGGTGTGGCTGACGCGTAGCCTGGAGCGTCGGGTCCACATTGTCGGACACAGCAGTAGAGCGCAACGGAGCAAAGCCCATGCAGTTTGATTGGTCTTTTGCCTGGTCGATCTTGCCCGAACTGTTGCGCGCAAGCCAAACCACGATATTCATTACGCTCACGTCATTCGCGTGCGCTTCGGTTGGCGGGCTGATCGTCCTCGCGCTGCGTTCCAGTCTGCGGCGCACGATTTCCTTGCCGACAATATGGGTCGTCGACTTCATTCGTAGCACGCCGTTACTGCTGCAGGTGTTTTTCGTTTACTACGTACTGCCCGGCTTCGGGCTTGCACTTGATCCCGTTCAGGCCGGGATTGCCACCTTGGGCGTGCATTACAGCTGCTATATGTCGGAGGCCTATCGATCCGCGCTGGCGGCGGTGCCGCACGGCCAGTGGGAGGCGGCACAGGCCCTGGGCTTGTGGCGCGTGCAGGTATTCCGCAAGGTGATCTGGCCGCAGATGTTGCCCGTGGTGATCCCCACCGGTGGCAGCCTGATGATCTACATGTTCAAAGACACGCCAGTGCTGGCCGCAGTGACCGTGCACGAAGTGCTGCAAACTGCCTCGCGCATCGGCGCGGACAATTTCCGCTATCTAGAGCCGATAACCATCGTCGGGGTGCTGTTTCTCGCCATGAGTATGCTGGCGGCATGGGCCACGCGCCGGCTGGAGCGGCGATTTGATTTTGCGGCCTACAAGCCCTAACCGAGGGAATCCGATGTCCAAGTCCGCTGCCTGCGCCATCTCCATGCGCGGCATCCATAAACGTTACGGTAGCTCTCCAGTGCTGCACGGCATCGACCTGGATGTCAGCCCCGGCGAAAAGGTCGTGATTTGCGGGCCTTCCGGTTCGGGTAAGTCGACACTTATCCGCTGCATCAATCGCCTGGAACCCATCGAGCGCGGCAGCATCGTCGTCAATGGCACCGTGCTCACCGACGACGCGCGGCGCATCGCAGAGGTTCGACGGGAAGTCGGCATGGTGTTCCAGAGCTTTAATCTATTTCCCCACCTGACGGTGCTCCAAAACTGCATGCTCGCGCCTCGTTCGGTACGGGGGCTATCCCATGCGCAGGCCGAGGAGCGCGCCATGCACTTCCTGAAGCGGGTGCAGGTTAGCGAGCAGTCACACAAGTATCCGCTGCAGCTGTCCGGCGGCCAGCAGCAGCGCGTGGCTATCGCGCGCGCCCTGTGCATGCAACCGCGCATCATGCTGTTCGACGAGCCGACTTCGGCGCTGGATCCCGAGATGGTCAGTGAAGTGCTGGACACCATGATTTCGCTGGCTGCCGATGGCATGACTATGGTTTGCGTGACCCACGAGATGGGTTTCGCCAGGAAAGTGGCGGATCGCGTCGTATTCATGGACCAGGGCCGCATCGTCGAATCCGCGCCCCCGGATAGTTTCTTTTCCCAGGCGCGCAACGAAAGAACCCGGAAGTTCCTAGAAACCATTTTGCATTGATCCGACACGGAGCTGGATGCATGTCTGACAATCACGACCAAGCCGCGGCGCTGCCGCAACTTTCCGACGCCCGCGGCGCGGCCCCTTTCTGGTGGGATGCCGCGCCGCCGCGAGATGCCGAATCTGCTGAAGCGTTGCCGCGCGAAGTAGATGTGCTGGTCGTCGGCGCTGGGTTCACGGGCCTGAGCGCGGCTCTGACGCTAGTGCGCGGCGGGCGCGGGGTGCTGGTTTGCGATCGCGCTGCGATAGGCTCCGGCGCGAGTTCGCGCAACGGCGGCCACGTTGGTGCGAAACTGCGGCCGGGCTTTTCTGCCCTCATTGCCAAGTACGGCGAAGCGAAGGCGATCGCCCTGGCGCGCGAAGGGCTGATGGCTCGCGACTTCCTCGAGCGGATCGTGCGTGAGGAAGGGATAGACTGCGATTTCGCGCCCGCCCCGCGCTTTCATGGCGCGCACTTGCCAGCCGATTATGGCTACCTCAGCAAGACGGCCGACCTGATGCGGGCGAAGCTGAACTTCCCGTCGCATGCCGTGCCGCGCGAAGACCAGCATCGGATTATTGCCACGGACGCCTATCATGGCGGCGTGCTGGATAATTCGACCGCGATATTCCATCCCGGCAAGTTCGTCGACAGCCTCGGCCGGCTCGTCCAGGAAGCGGGCGGACGGCTCGCGTCGCGTACCGAGGTCGTGCAAATCGCGCGGACGCAAGCCGGCTTCGAGGTAAGAACCTCGCGCGGGACGGTGGCCGCGCGCAACGTTCTGCTGGCCACCAACGGTTACACCGGCAAGGCGTTTCCGTACTTCCGGCGCCGCATCGTGCCAATCGGCAGTTACCTCATTGCCACGGCACCCCAGCCGCGTGAGGTCATCGACGGCTTAATGCCGGGCTGCCGCCTACTCATCGACACCCGCAAAGCAGCCTCGTACATGCGAGTTTCCCCGGACGGCGACCGTATTCTTTACGGCGGCAGGGTAGCAGCGCGCGATATCAGCCCGCAGGCCAGTGGCCCCCGGCTCAAGGCGGTGCTGGACCGCATTTTTCCGCAGATCCGGCACGTCGGTTACACCCATTCCTGGATGGGATTTACGGGATTCACGCTGGACGACTTACCCCACATCGGCGAGCACGACGGCATGCACTATGCCATGGGTTACTGCGGCACCTCGGGTACTTCGCTCGGCACCTATTTGGGCCACAAGGCCGCGCTGCGCATACTGGGGCGGATGGAAGAATCCCAGACGGCCTTCGATGATATCGAATTCCCTTCACACCCGCTTTATTCTGGCTCGCCGTGGTTTCTCAGCGCCATGGTCGCCTATTACCGGCTGCGCGATCGCCTGGGGGTGTAGCGCTCGTGAGTGGCGTGCCCTGCTGGGCCCGCACACCGGAATAAAGGTTAAAAATGCGTTTGACGGAAAGCTCCCATGATCCACAGTACGCTCGCATCGCGGTCGGTGTCGTTGCGGATGCTGTGGGGACGCATGCTGTCGAACTGGAAGCTGTCGCCGGTATAGAGAGTGACGTCCCTGCCGTCGACGACCAACTGCAGTTGGCCGTCGAGCACCAGTCCGGCCTTCTGTCCCGGCCCGAGCACAACGTCCTCGGGTGGCGCGAAGGGCGGCAGGTGGATGATCATGAACTGCATGCCTTCCATGCCGGAAGGCGACAGCAGTTCCTTGAGCAACGGTGCGCTTCCTACGTTGAACCGGGGTCGGTCGGCCGCGCGGCGCACGAACTCGACGTTGCTGGGGTCCTGCAGAGCGACGGCGCGATCCGGCCCCGGCGCCTCAATGAGCGCGCTGAGCGGAATGTGCAGCGCCGTTCGCAGCCTTTCAAGAATTTTGATGGACGGATTGGCCGTGCCCCGTTCTATCTGGCTGATCATGCCGCCGGAGACGCCAGCCAGGGTCGATAGTTCCTTCATAGACAGCCCGCGCGCCTTGCGCACGGAGCGCAGCATGGTTCCTATAGGAGGGGCCCGGCGCCCAAGCGCGGCAGGCTTCGCGCCGAAGGCTGCGTCACTTGCGCCGGCTGGCTCCTCAGACTTGTCGGTGTCGCCGGTAGTGTTCATGGTAGTTGTCATCGCAACGAGTAGGCCGTGCCCGCAGTGAGCTGCCATGGATCAGACCTGTGCCAGGCAGACTTGAAGAATCTGGACGCTATGGTACAAGACCAACAAAATATTGAATAGATGATTAATTCTTTGGGTATCTTGATTTTTAGGCGAGCTATTCGCCTCCGCGCATTATTTAACTACGGGGCAGGGGCGCGACCACAATCCGCCTCGCGGAGCACGCACCATGGCTGAATCCCGCACGGTCGAATACCTGGGCGCTTTGCTGGGCTTCGCTACAGTCACGCGCACACCCAATCTGGAACTGATCGAGTGGGTGCGCATTCTGCTCGAGGCCCATGGCATTGCCTGCGCAGTGATCCGGGACGATACTGGCACCAAGGCGAACCTGCACGCCCGGGTCGGCCCTGAACGCGGCGGAGGCGTCATGCTGTCGGGCCATACCGATGTGGTGCCGGCAGAAGGTCAGGCCTGGACCGTGCCGCCTTTTGGCGCGACGCAACGTGATGGCCGGGTTTACGGCAGGGGTGCGGCCGACATGAAGGGCTTCGTCGCCAGCGCCCTCGCCGCGCTGCTTCGGGCAAACGCCAAGCCCCTGAAGCGGCCGCTTCACCTTGCGTTGTCTTACGACGAGGAAATCGGCTGCGTGGGCGTGCGGCGCATGCTCGACGTGCTGGCAGCCTCGCCGGTTCGGCCCGCCTTGTGCATCGTCGGCGAGCCCACCGGCATGGACGTAGCGCTGGGCCACAAGGGCAAGATGGCCTTCCGCGCCGTCTGCTTAGGCAGGGCAGGGCATTCCGCGTTGGCGCCTGCAGCGCTGAATGCTATTCACCTGGCCTGCGATTTCGTCTACGGTCTGCGCAGCCTGCAGGCAGATCTGGAGCTGGGCGGGGCGCGTGATCCCGACTACGAAGTTCCGTATACGACGGTCCACGTTGGCTGTGTGCGCGGCGGCACCGCACTGAACATCGTGCCGGATCGTTGCGTGCTGGACCTGGAGATTCGGCACGTGGCCGGCGATGACCCTGTGGCGTTGCTGGCCAGCCTGGAGGAACGGGCACGGCAGATCGCAGTCGCGTACCGTGGCAGCTTTCCCGAGGCGGGTGTCGCGCTCGAGTCGGTTAATGCCTACCCCGGGCTGGATGGCGGAGCGGACGGCAGCGCAGCGGATTTCGTCACGTCCCTGCTGCCGCCGGGCACGCGGCGCTTCAAGGTGGCGTTTGGCACCGAAGGAGGGCTATACCGGCAGGCGCTGGGGGTTCCGGTGGTGATATGTGGGCCGGGTTCCATGGACCAGGGGCATCGGCCGGACGAGTATGTGTCACTGGCCCAGTTGCAAGCCTGCGACGAGTTTTTGGACCGGTTGATCGCTACGCTTGCGGCATGACGTTGGGAGTCCCGTCGCGGCATGCCTAGCGTTGCTGCTCGGCTACATTGACAATATAATAATTAATGGTTCAATATAATAACATTTGGGACCGGCGAGCGAAAGCATAGCCATTTCTCAGCGATCTCGCCGGGCCGGCCACAGCCGGGACACTAAGCACCAAGAACCGCGAAGAACATCACTTCATGCGCAACAACTGCCAGTACATCGCCGGCACCTGGCGAGAACAAAAAGGCCAATCCCACGTTCAGGCCAATAGCCGCACCGGCGCTCCATTTTCCCGGACATGGCTGGCCGATACACAGGACCTGGAGGACGCCTTGAACGCGGCGGCCAATGCCAGGCCATCGGTGGAGGCTGCGCCCCGTCACGAGCGCGCTCGATGGTTGCACGCCGCGGCGAGCGGACTCGAGGCGCGAGCCGAGGCGATCGCGCAGCAGCTCGTGGCCGAGTGCGGCAAGCCGCTGGCCATCTCCCGGCAGGAATTGACCAGGGCGGTCGAAACCCTGCGGGCCAGCGCCATGGAAGCCATGCGCCTGGGTGGCGAGCTTGTGCCCATGGACGCCAGTTCGCGCGGCGAAGGCAAGCTCGGCTTCGCGCTACAGGTGCCGGTGGGGGTGGTGGCGGCAATTACCCCCTTCAATGCACCGCTCAACTTGCTGTGTCACAAACTGGGCCCAGCCCTGGCCGCAGGCAACGCCGTGGTGATCAAGCCGGATCCCCGTGCTGCATCGTGCGCAGTGGAATTAATGGAAGTGCTCGGCGAGGTCGGCCTGCCCCCTGGCGCGGTGAATCTGGTCCACGGCGGCGGCGAGGCGGGCGAGCGGCTGGTCGCCGACTCCAGGGTCGACCTGGTGTCGTTTACCGGGGGAAAGCACGCTGCCAGCCGCATCGTGCAGCTGGCAGGCCTCAAGCGCGTGCTTCTGGAGCTCGGCGGCAACGCGGGCAATATCGTGTGCGCCGACGCGGATCTGAACGATGCTAGCCGGCAGCTCGCCCGGGACGCTTTCGGTCATGCCGGCCAAAGCTGCATCGGTGTTCAGCGCATCTACGTCGAAGCGGCCGTGTACGACCCTTTCATGGAGCGCTTTCTGCAGGACGTGGACCGTCTGATCGTGGGCGATCCAGGCGACGTGGCCACGGACCTGGGACCGGTCATCGACGAAGACTCGGTGAAGCGACTGCTGGGCTGGATCGAAGAGGCAGTGGCCGCAGGTGCGGTTGTACACCGGGGCGGACAGGCGCAAGGCCTGATCCTGGCGCCGACGGTCATCAGCAATGTGCAGTCCAATATGCGAGTCGTATGCGACGAGGTATTCGGTCCGGTCGTCACGGTGGAGAAAGTTGCCGACCTGGGCGCCGCCGTCGCGGCCGTCAACGATTCGCGTTACGGCCTGCAGGCAGGGGTGTTTACGGCGTCGTTGGCTAACAGCCTTTACTGTGCGCGCCAGCTCAGGGTGGGCGGTGTGGTGGTCAATGGCACCTCTAACTACCGGGTGGACCATCAGCCCTACGGCGGCGTTAAGGAAAGCGGCATGGGTCGCGAAGGCCCGGCCTACGCGGTGCGAGCGATGTCGGAAACCAGGATGGTGGTGTTCCAATAGCTAAGGCGTCCGCTGACCTGGTTTGGCAATGTCGGCGTTCGTGAGATCGTCACGGCCGAACCGGCCTCTCGGCGTCGGGCAAACAGCCGAAGAAAATTGCCGCCTAGAACGACTGCCTCAACATCGCGCGAGGCAGCACACTACGGGCTGCTCGGGGGCGAGGCACAGGTCGGTATTTCAGAGTCATTCGGCCGGCGTTCCGGCATGAGAGTCCAAGTTAGCAGACCAGCCTGAGGGACGCTCCAGATTTCACGGCGGCGCGCACATTGGTCAGCGCTGTCATTGCTGGTGATGCAGCTTTAATGATGACCTTGAAAGCTCTAAGAGCTTGCTTCGTAGCGTCATCCACTCAGCGATGCACGCGTATTGTTTCACTTCGCATCCGCTCGCATGGCTGCAACATGACCGAATGAAGCAAATGGGCCAACCCGAAGGGTTGGCCCATTTGCATATCCGGTGGTGGCCTGGGGCGGAATCGAACCACCGACACGCGGATTTTCAATCCGCTGCTCTACCAACTGAGCTACCAGGCCAACGAAGTCCGCAACTATACACAATTTTCTTGATCCGTGCAGGCGCACACTAAAGTATCGCTACCCCGGGATTACCCTTAGCGGTATAATTTTGACCAACTCAGTGTTACAAAGCGCGCCGCCCCGGCTGGGCGGCGCCTGTTCCAGCGCCCCATGTCCGTAGCTGTCTTCGCCTTCGGTCTGAATCACACGTCCGCGCCCGTGTCGGTGCGCGAACGCGTGTCCATGCCTGTCGACCTCGTTCGGCCGGCCCTGGAAGGGCTGCGGTCGGCTTTCGGCGGCACGGTGCGCGAAGCCGCCATCCTGTCCACCTGTAATCGCACCGAGGTCTACTGTGCCGCCGAGGCGCGGGTGGCCGAGCAATTGCCGGCGTGGCTGGCCGATCACAATCGAATCGAAGCCGTGGCGCTCACGCCGCACCTGTATCGTCACCACCAGGACGAAGCCGTGCGCCATGCATTCCGCGTGGCCAGCGGGCTCGATTCCATGGTGCTGGGCGAACCGCAGATTCTCGGGCAGATGAAAGACGCGGTGCGCGCGGCCGGCGAAGCCGGCTCGCTGGGCACGCTGCTGCACCAGTTGTTCCAGCGCACATTCTCGGTGGCCAAGGAAGTCCGCTCGCAGACCGCCATCGGCGCGCATTCGGTGTCCATGGCCGCCGCCGCAGTCCGCCTGGCCGAACGGGTATTCGGCAACCTCGACCAGGCCCACACGCTGTTCATCGGCGCAGGCGAAATGATCGAGCTCTGTGCCACCCACTTCGCGGCGCAGCGGCCGCGCAGCATGGTGGTTGCCAACCGCACCGCCGAACGCGCCGAAGCGCTGGCGGGCCGCTATTCGGCCAGCACCATGAAACTGGCCGATTTGCCCGAGCGCCTGGCCGGGTTCGATGTGGTGGTGTCCTGTACGGCCAGTTCCTTGCCCATATTGGGCCTGGGCATGGTTGAGCGCGCCACGCGACTGCGCCGCCACCGGCCCATGGTCATGATCGACCTGGCCGTGCCGCGCGACATCGAGCCCGAAGTCGGCCGCCTTGACGACGTTTACCTGTATTCGGTCGACGACCTCGGCCGCCTGGTGCAAAGCGGCACCGACGCGCGGCGGGCCGCCGTGGTGCAGGCCGAAGCCATCATCGAAACCCGCGTCCAGGGCTTCATGCACTGGATGCAATCGCGCGAAGTGGTGCCCGTCATCCGCGACCTGCACCAGGCCGCCGAAGACGTGCGCGCCGCCGAGCTCGAACGCGCCCGACGCCTGCTGGCGCGTGGCGAATCGCCCGAAGCCGTGCTCGAACAGCTGGCGCACGGGCTTACCCAGAAGTACCTGCACGGCCCGCTGGCGGCGTTGAACCGCAGCGAAGGCGACGAACGCAAGCAATTGCTCGCCTGGATGCCGCGTCTGTTCCCCGGTCGCGATACGCGCCGTTAGCGCTGCTGCCGCAATGCCCGCCACCTCGGCGGGCGTTCGCTTTCCGGGCGCCCGTCATCCGCTAATCCGCTATACGCCTTCCTGGTCATTCCTATGAAATCTTCCATGCGCAGCCGGCTGGAACAGCTGTCTCACCGATTGATCGAGCTCGACGCCTTGCTTGCCGAGCCCGAGATCGCTGCCGACATGGACCGTTATCGCAAGCTGTCCCGGGAACGCGCCGAGATCGAGCCCGTCGTGCAGGCCTTTGCGCAGTTCACTCGCACCGAAGACGACCTGGCCGCCGCGCAGGAAATGCTGTCCGACCCCGATCTGAAATCGATGGCCGAAGACGAAATCAAGGCGGCCCGCGACCGTATCGAAACGCTGGAAGCAGAATTGCAGTTGCTGCTGCTGCCGCGTGATCCCAACGACGGCCGCAGCCTGTTTCTTGAAATCCGGGCGGGCACCGGGGGCGATGAAAGTGCGCTGTTTTCCGGCGACCTGCTGCGCATGTATTCGCGGTATGCCGAACAGCGCGGCTGGCGGGTCGAACTGATGTCGGAAAGCGCTTCCGAACTGGGTGGCTATAAAGAAGTGATCGCGCGCATCGATGGCGATGGCGCCTATGGGCGACTGAAGTTCGAGTCCGGAGCGCACCGTGTGCAGCGCGTGCCCGCTACCGAAGCCCAGGGGCGCATCCATACGTCCACGTGCACGGTGGCCGTGATGCCTGAAGCCGATGCCATGACTGACATCGTGATCAACCCCGCTGACCTGCGTATCGACACGTTCCGCGCCAGCGGGGCGGGCGGGCAGCATATCAACAAGACCGATTCGGCCGTGCGCGTGACGCACCTGCCCACCGGCCTGGTGGTGGAATGCCAGGACGACCGCTCGCAGCATCGCAACAAAGACAAGGCCTTGCAGGTGCTGGCAGCGCGCCTGAAAGACCGCGAAATGCGCGAGCGCCAGAGCAAGGAAGCCGCCGAACGCAAAAGTCTGGTGGGCACGGGCGACCGGTCCGAGCGCATCCGCACCTACAACTTCCCGCAAGGTCGCGTAACCGACCACCGCATCAACCTGACGCTCTACAAGCTGCAGCAAGTCATGGAAGGCGATCTTGAAGAACTTACCGGCGCGCTTATCGCCGAACACCAGGCCGAACAGTTGGCGGCGCTGGGGGATGCCATCTGAAGTGGATCGCCCCATTCTGCAATCGTTTCTGCTCGATCCGCGCCTGCCACGGCTGGAAGCGCGCATGTTGCTCGAGCACGTGCTGCAGAAGCCGCGCGCCTGGATGCTGGCGCACGATACCGACCCCATCGAGTCATGGCAGGCCCAGCAATACCAGGCGCTGGCCGCCCGGCGCGTGGCGGGCGAACCCATGGCCTATCTGGTGGGGCATCGCGAATTCATGGGCCGCGACTTTGCGGTGACGCCCGACGTGCTGATTCCCCGGCCCGATACCGAGCTGCTGGTGGAAACCGCCATCGCCTGGCTGGCCGACCACCCCGAGGCCGCCGTGTTGGACCTCGGCACGGGCAGCGGCGTCATCGCCGTGTCCATCGCGCTGGACGCGCCCCAGGCATCGGTCACGGCGACCGACGCCAGCGCGGCGGCGCTGCAAGTGGCCGTTCGCAACGCGGCCCGGCTGGGCGCGCGCGTCGATTTTGCGCAGGGCAGCTGGTACGACGCGCTGCCGGCGCGAGCCCGCTATGACCTGATCGTGTCGAACCCGCCGTACATCGCCCGCCACGACGAGCACCTCGAGCGCGGCGACCTGCGCTACGAACCCTCCAGCGCCCTGACAGACGGCGCGGACGGCCTGCGCGACCTGTCGGCCATCATCAGCGGCGCCCCGGCGCGCCTGCGTCCGGGCGGCGCGATCTGGCTCGAACATGGCTGGGACCAGGCCGAAGCGGTACGGGCGATGCTGGACGGGGCAGGGTTCCGTCAAGTTTCCAGCCGGCGCGATCTCGCCGGCATCGAACGAATTTCCGGCGGGTCCCTATAATGGACTTATTCCGCCAACGCGGCTTTACCTGTTTGTGAGACCACCATGAGCGACGTGCAAGAATTCATCCGCGACACCGTCACGCAACATCCCGTCGTGCTGTTCATGAAAGGCACGGCCCAGTTTCCCCAATGCGGCTTCTCGGGCCGCGCCATCCAGATCCTGAAAGACTGTGGCGTGAAGAAACTGGTTACCGTCAACGTGCTCGAAGACGATGAAGTCCGGCAGGGCATCAAGCAGTATTCCAACTGGCCCACCATTCCGCAGCTTTACGTCAGCGGCGAGTTTGTCGGCGGGTCCGACATCATGACCGAAATGAACGAAAGCGGCGAACTCAAGGCCATGCTCGATACTTCCGGCGCCACTGCTGCATGAGCTCGCCGCGGCGGCTGGTCGTAGGCATCACGGGGGCTACCGGCTCGTTGTACGCGGTGCGCCTGCTGCAAGCGCTGCGCGGCGTCGACGACGTCGAATCGCACCTGATCGTGTCGGCGTCGGGGGTGCTCAACATCAAGCACGAGCTCGACGTCAGCCGGCACGATGTCTACGCCCTGGCCGACCACGTGCACAGCGTGCGCGATGTAGGGGCCACCCTCGCCAGTGGCGCTTTCCAGACGGCTGGCATGGTCATCGTGCCGTGTTCCATGCGCACATTGGCGGCCGTGGCGCATGGCCTGTCAGACAACCTGATCACGCGGGCAGCCGATGTCACCCTGAAAGAGCGCCGGCGACTCGTCATGATGGTGCGCGAAACGCCTTTCAACCTGGCGCACCTGCGCAACATGACCGCGGTCACCGAAATGGGCGGTATCGTGTTCCCGCCGCTGCCCGCTTTTTACCACCGCCCCACGTCCATCGAGCAGATGGTCGACCACACCGTGGCGCGCGTGCTCGAACTCTTCGATATCGTCGTGCCTGGCCCGCACTGGGAAGGCATGTAGCGGCACGCAGCGCTCGCCGCGGGCATGCCCGCAGGCCGGCCACAGGCATCAGCACGAGTTCTGGATCGAGGTTCGTTCCCGGTCCGGCGCTGGGCCGGCCAGAGCGTCAACCTGCCCGGGCGTGCACCAGTTCCGGCACGCAGGGGCCTGGCGCTGCTTTGCACTGCAAGCCGATTGCGCGCAGTGCGCAGCAGCGCGCTTCAGGCGGGGGCCAGTTCCGACGGCTTGGGATACGTCTTCTGGTAGTGCACCGTGAACGTCTGGAAGGCGGCCAGTGCCTTGTGGGGATCGTGGCCTTCCTTGACCAGGAAACTGTCGAACCCTACCCGGGCCTGGTAGTGGATCGTGTCGATCATCACATCGCCCACGGCCCGCAATTCTCCTTGCCACCCATGCCGCGTGCGCAGCAGCTGGGCCAGCGAATAGCCCCGGCCATCGGTGTAGACGGGGAAATCGATTGCGATGAAGGCCAGGCCCGCCGGGTCGACCCGGCCATGGTCATCGACCAGTTCGTCGAGCCGGGTGGCAGGGTCGAGCAGAACCGCCACGGGGTGCTGGCGCTGGCGCAGGGTGTCGCGCGCCGCCGTCCAGACCGGCAGCGTCACGATCCAGCCGGGCTCGTCCGGTGGCAACTGCGCGCCGGGCTCGGTGTCGGATTCGGGCGCGAACAAGCGGGCGTCGTCGGCCTGCAGACGCCCATGACGGATAAGCCGTTCGCCGGCTGAAGTCGAGTGCGAGTCAGACATTGGCCACCTCCCGGGACTGCGCCGGGGCGGACTTGGCCACCGCCGGGTCGGAATACACATCTTCTTTGAAGGGCGCGATGCCCACGCGGTCAACGACGTCAATGAAGCGTTCGGCATCGCTGTCGCGCAGCCGCAGGTAGGTGTGCACCAGCCGTTCCACCACGTCGGGCACTTGCTCGCGGGCGAAAGACGGGCCGATGATGCGACCGATGGCCGCGCCGCCGCCACGCTGCGATTGCAGATCGGGCAGCGGCTTCGCGGCGCCGTTCTGGCGGCCGCCTATGGTGACCTGGTACCACTCTTCGCCATTCTTATCCACGCCCAGGATACCGATATGGCCCACGTGATGGTGACCGCAGGCGTTGATGCACCCCGAGATGTTCAAGTCGAGATCGCCCACTTCGAACAGGTAGTCCAGGTTGTCGAAGCGGTGCTGGATGGCCTCGGCCACCGGAATCGAGACGGCGTTGGCCAGTGCACAGAAATCGCCTCCCGGGCACGCGATGATGTTGGTCAGCAGGCCGATATTCGGCGTGGCCATGTTGAGGGCGGTCAGTTCGTGCCAAAGCTCGAACAGCCTGGCTCGGCGCACGTCGGCCAGCACCAGGTTCTGCTCGTGCGATACGCGCAGTTCGCCATAGCCGTAGTGCTCGGAAATGTCGGCGACGGCGTCCATCTGGTCGGCGCTGATGTCGCCGGGCGGCACGCCGGTGGGCTTGAGCGACAGGGTTACCGCCGCATAGCCGGGCACTTTGTGCGCGTGCACATTCTTGCGCAGCCAGCGCGCGAATGCGGGGTTCGTCGCGGCGTGCGCATCGGTGGGATCGGCTTCGGTGGCGGCGGACGGGTCGTAATCGGGCCAGGTAAATCGGCTGGCGATGGTGTCCACATGCTCTTGCGTGAGCGTATCGGGCCCGCCCTTCGTCAGCTGCCACTGTTCGTCGACCTGGCGCGCATATTCCTCGGGCGTCAGCTCTTTGACCAGGATCTTGATGCGGGCCTTGTACTTATTGTCCCGCCGGCCATGCATGTTGTACACGCGCAGCGCCGCCTGCAGATAGGTCAGCAGGTGTTGCCATTCCACGAACGGATTGATCAGGTGGCCTACCATCGGCGTACGGCCCAGGCCGCCGCCCACCCAGACGCGAAAGCCCTGCACACCGTCGCGCTCGACCGCCTGCAGGCCGATATCGTGCACGCCCACGGCGGCGCGGTCTTCCTCGGCGCCGCTGACCGCGATCTTGAACTTGCGAGGCAGGAATGCGAACTCGGGGTGCAGCGTGGACCACTGACGGATGATTTCGCACCACACGAGCGGGTTGACCAATTCATCGGGAGCGATGCCGGCAAAATGGTCGGACGTGGTGTTGCGGATGCAGTTGCCGCTGGTCTGGATTGCGTGCATCTGCACCTTGGCCAGTTCGCCCAGAATGGTGGGCACGTCTTCGAGCCGGGGCCAGTTGAACTGAATGTTCTGGCGCGTACTGAAATGTCCGTACCCCCGATCCCACGTGCGAGCAATGTGAGCCAGGGTGCGCAACTGGCGAGCGGCCAGCAGGCCATAGGGGATGGCGACGCGCAGCATGGGCGCATGGCGCTGGATGTACAGGCCATTCTGCAGGCGCAGCGTGCGGAAGTCGTCTTCGGTCAGCTGGCCGGCAAGATAACGTTCGGTCTGGTCGGTGAACTGCGCTACGCGCTGTTCCACGAGCTGTTGGTCGACGGGGTCGTAGACATACATGGCAGGTTGCCCTTGTGGAGGCGCCCGAGGGCGCAAGGGAACAGCCTGCGGCGTGCAGTGGATCGCAAAGGGCGGAACGGACGCAGCAATGCGCCGCCGCGCGGCACCGCAGGGTTCAATTCTCATAACCGTAACAGGCGCTAGATCGCGCTGTCTAAGTCATTCTGGTAATAAGAAAAGAAGCCCGCGGCAGGTGTTCGGACGCGCTGGTGCGCGGGGCGGGGCCGCTCGGCGCGGCAGCCCGGCAGCCCGGCGGTTGGGGCGGCTCCGGGCGGGCGAGTGCCCGACGGCGGTGCCCGATGCGGAAAGGGCAGCTCGCGTGGGGCCTGGCCCTGGCGCGTGTGGCTCAGGAAGGCTGCGCCTGGCAGGGCGAGAATTCGCCGGTGACAGGGTCGCGCAGGAACAGCAGGCCGGTCGCCACGCCGAAGTACATGCCGTGCAGTTCCAGCCGGCCTTCTTCGACGCGACCGCGTATGGCCGGGAAGGTCATGAGGTTCTTCAGGCTGTGTTCGACCACGGCCCATTCCAGCCGCTGGACGTCGGTGGCGCGGTCGCCGGTGCGCGGGATGGCGTCGGCGACGGGGGTGATCTGCGACATCCACTTGCCGATGAAGTCGGTCCGGGTCAGGGGTTCGGCGCCGTCGAATACGGCTCGCACGCCGCCGCACGAGGCGTGGCCCAGTACCACGATGTGCTTGACCTCGAGCGCACTGACCGCGAATTCGATGGCGGCGCTGGTGCCGTGGTAGGAAGAGGCCTTGGCTTCGCCTTCATAGGGAGGCACCAGGTTGGCGACGTTGCGGATGACAAACATCTCGCCGGGCCCGGCGTCGAAAATGACCTCGGGCGAAACACGGGAATCCGAGCAGCCGATCAGCAGGATTTCCGGGCGCTGACCCATTTCGCCCAGTTCTTCGTAGCGCTTGCGTTCGTTGTGGAAGCGGCCGTCCAGGAAGGCCTGGTAGCCGTCAGTGAGTCGTTTCGGGAACATGGAGGCATCCTTTTGTTTTTCTTGCGTGCATCCCGTATTTTCCCACAGCACCCTTACATCGATCTGTGCCAGCGCGGCGGCGCCGCGGCCCGCCGCCCGGCCGAGGGGTCATTCCGTCTTGATGTCCAGCGCCGTAAATCGGGTGAAGGACTGCGGGGTGGTGGCCTGGACCTGCCAGCTTTCGCCGGGGGCCAGAGGGGTATCGCGCGTGCCCACTGCACGGCCCACCTCGCTGCCTTGCGCGTCGAACAGGACGAAGGTCACCGAAAGGCGGGGCAGCGCCACCTTGCCATGATTGGAAACCATCCCGGTAAGGGTCGAAGTGCCGTCCGCTTGCCGGGTGGCTGAAAGGTTTTCGATGGACACCCCGTAGGGCAGGCTCTGGGCGGTTGCCAGGGCCGAGGCGGCGGCAAGCAGCAGACAGGCGAGTCGTCGTTTCATGGTGGGCTCCGCAATGATGTGCGTAACAGCACCACCATAAATCGACAGGCGCGAACCGGCGCTACGCTTGGTTTCCGATATTTGGAAGATGCTTCGGCCGTGCGCACGCGGCCGGGGGGCGCCTATACGGTGGCGATCGGCGTGACCGGCGACCCTACCGCATGAGGCAGGCGCAGCGGCGGGGCGGTCAGCATGAAATGGTGGCGTCCATGGGCGTGCAGCCAGTCCGCCAGATCTTTCAGATACCACAGTTCGGCCAGCGGCAGCCCCAGCTTGAACAGGCAGTGGTGGTGCAGCGGCAACATGGCGCGCGGCCCCTGGCGGTCGCGCGCGGGATAGGCCTCGACGGCATAGTTGTCGGCGCATATCGCCACGATGCCGCTGTCGGTGATCCATTGCAGCAATGCGGCGTCGGTGCCATCGAGCGCGGCGCCATAGGCGTGCAGAACATCCGGGTCGGGCTGGCCTGCCATCTCGATGACTTTTTCCGCGAAGCCGGTGCGCAGTACCAGCATGTCGCCGGACTCGATGACGATGTCTTCGGCTTTCAGCACTTGCATCAGCTCTGCGTGGCCCACCAAGGTTCGCCCCGTGCCGAAGTGGCGGGCCAGGTCCAGCAGTACGCCCCGGCCCTGCATGCCTTGCGCGGCGAGGTTTTCCACGCCCAGCTTCAGTGCGGCCGATGGTCCGCCGCTGTTGCACCCGCATCCGGCATGGTCGCCGTCGGCCGGACCGATGATGTCGATGCCGGCGCGATACCCGTTGTAGTAGCAGAGTTCGGCGCGGCCGTCGCCATCGGCGTCGAACAGCGCGCCGACGTGGGCCAGCGAATCCCACTGCGTGGAATACTGCAGGGTGAGCAGTACCTGGTCGTCGCTGAGCACGTCAACCGCGTCGGGATTCAGGTTGCGCAGCGGGAAGTTCAGGTAAGGCGTATCTTGCAGGCGCGTCGGGCTCAGCTGGGGCGGATGGCGGCGGGGGTTCAGCACGTTGCCGCCGGGCAGGTCCAGCGGCAGCGACAGGCAGAAAGTCTTGCCGGCGCGTATCTCGCGAGCGCCTTTGAGCACCTGGGTCTCGGTCAGCAGGTTGAGCCGGCCAAGCTGGTCATCGGGGCCGTAGTCGCCCCAGTTGGATCCTTCCGGACGTTGCTTCCAGCGTTGCATCGATTTACTCCGCGAGAAAATCCGCTACTGCGCGCGTGAACGCCTGCGGTTGTTCCCAATTGGAAAGGTGAGAGGCGTCCAGCTCCAGGTAACGCGCACCCGTGATGCCGGCGGCCAGGTCACGGCCATCCTGAGGGGTGGTGGCCGGGTCATGCGTGCCCGCGATGACCAGCGTGGGCGCCTTGATTTCGCCCAGGCGTGGACGCAGGTCGGCGTCGCGCAGTGCGGCGCAGTTGCCGTTGTAGCCTTCGTCAGGCGTACGCCGCAGCATGTCCACCAGGACCTGGGACAGGCCGGGCTGGGCCTCGCGAAAGCCAGGCGTCAGCCAGCGTTCGACCAGTGCGGGCGCCATGTTCTCGAGGCCGTTCTGGGACACGGCGGCGATACGCGCCGTCCAGTTGTCGGCACTGCCGATGCGGGCGGCGGTGTTGCACAGTACCAGCTTGCGCACGCGGCCGGGATGGTCCAGCGCCAGCTGCAGCCCGGTGGGGCCGCCCATCGACAAGCCGCAGAAATGCGCCTGCGCGATGCCGAGGTGGTCGAGCAGCTCGGCCACATCTGCGGCCAGCTGCGCGAAGCTGTATTCGCCGGCGGGCACGGACGATCTGCCATGCCCGCGCGTGTCGTAGCGCAGCACGCGAAAGCGTTTCGACAGCTCGGGTATCTGCTGCGCCCACATGTCGGCGCACGTACCCAGCGAGTTCGACAACACCAGAACGGGCGCGTCGGCCGGGCCATCCATGACGTAATACAGCCGTGCCTGGCTCAGATCAGCATATGACATAGACAGATTCCTGAAGAGGGCGGTTCGCGCTACAGCAGGCACTGGCCGTCGACATAGGCCTTGCGCCAGCGCGTGATGTTGACGCGCTCGAAGAGGTCGGCCTGGCTGAAGGGGTCGGCTGCGATGAAGGCCTCGGCTTCTGCACGGGTGTCCAGATCGACAATGTACAAACCGCCGCCGGCGTCTTTGCCGTCGTCCTGCAGCTTGGCGCCGCAGGCCAGCAGCAGGTGCTTGTTGGCTTCCAGGAAATCCAGGTGGGCGGCGCGGTGTTGCTGGCGCACGGGCTGGTGGTCGGGCTTGTCGAAAGTCTCGATGATGTAGGGCATGACGGATCCGTGGGTTCAGATGGCGGAGGGATGGCGGGCCAGGGCGGTGACCTGGATATCCATATAGGGGAACAGCGGCAGCGAAGACAGCAGCTGATGCAGTTCGTCGTTGCTCTCTACATCGAAGATGCTGACGTTCGCATAACGGCCGGCCACGCGCCACAAATGGCGCCACTTGCCGTCGCGTTGCAGTTGCTGCGCCAGGGCCTTTTCATCGGCCTTGAGTTTGTCGGCGCGATCGGCCGGCATGTCCGCGGGCAGGTTCACCTGCATTTCAACCATGAAAAGCATGGGGTCTCCAAACTAGAATCAGCAAGAAAACTTCAGCGGCAGGCCTGTCAGGCGCCGCAGCTCGTCGGCGCTCATGTCGCCGAAAATGTCGGTGACGGTAACGCCTTCCGCGCCGATGTCGAACACCGCCACGTCGGTGTAGACGCGCGAAACGCACTGCACCCCGGTCAGCGGATAGCTGCACTCGGCCACCAGCTTGCTGGCGCCGTCGCGGGTCAGCAGTTCCATCATCACGAACACGTCTTTGGCGCCGCTTGCCAGGTCCATGGCGCCGCCGACGGCGGGAATGGCGTCGGGCGCGCCGGTGTGCCAGTTGGCCAGGTCGCCGCGCTGCGAGACCTGGAACGCGCCCAGCACGCAGATATCGAGGTGGCCGCCGCGCATCATGGCGAACGAGTCGGCATGATGAAAGAACGAGCAGCCGGGCAGTTCGGTCACGGGCTGCTTGCCCGCGTTGATCAGGTCATAGTCTTCCTGGCCCTTGGCAGGGGCCGGGCCCATGCCCAGCATGCCGTTCTCGGTATGCAGGATGACTTCGCGCCCCGCCGGCAGGTGGTTCGCCACCAGCGTAGGCAGGCCGATACCCAGGTTGACGTAGGCGCCTTCGGGAATGTCTTGCGCGACGCGGGCGGCGATCTGGTCGCGGGTCAGTTTGCTGCTCATTGCTGCTCCTTGGCGGCCGGGGCGGCGTCGATCTGCACGACGCGCTTCACGAAAATTCCCGGCGTGACGATGGATTCGGGATCGAGTTCGCCCAGTTCGACGATTTCGCGCACCTGGGCCACGGCGACGCGCGCGGCGCTGGCCATGATGGGACCGAAGTTGCGCGCCGTCTTGCGGTACACCAGGTTGCCCCAGCGATCGCCCCGCTCGGCCTTGATGAGGGCGTAGTCGGCATGCAGGGGGTATTCAAGAATGTAGTGGCGGCCGTTGATCTCGCGCACTTCCTTGCCCTCGGCCAGCGGGGTGCCGTAGCCGGTGGGCGTGAAGAAAGCGCCGATGCCAGCGCCGGCGGCGCGGATACGCTCTGCGAGGTTGCCTTGGGGCACCAGTTCGAGCTCGATCTTGCCGCTGCGGTACAGGCCGTCAAAAATCTGCGAATCGGTCTGGCGCGGAAACGAGCAGATGATCTTGCGCACGCGCCCCGCGCCCAGCAGGGCCGCCAGGCCCGTGGTGCCGTTGCCCGCGTTGTTGTTGATGATGGTGAGATCTTTGGCGCCTTGCTCGAGCAGGGCGTCGATCAGTTCCATGGGTTGGCCGGCCGTGCCGAAACCACCGATCAGGACGGTGGCGCCATCGGGGACGTCCGCCAGGGCGGCCGCCGCAGAGTCAACAAGCTTGGAAATCATAGGTGTCCCGGTAAAGAAGAGCGTGTCATAATTTGTTCTATATTCGAACTTTAGTTCTACTCAAGAACATCGTTTCACGGTGTCCCGGCAGTGTCAAGACGTAAGCGGCTGTGCGTCTGCAGGCCGGACATCGCGGTGAGGAAACGCATGGCCAGCGATACGCAAGACGCCCAGCAGCCCAGCGACACATACGTGCAGTCCTTCGCGCGCGGTTTGGCAGTGATCCGCGCCTTTGGCCCGCAGCGCCCGCAAATGACGCTGTCCGAGGTGGCGGCGGCCTGTGGCCTGACTCGTGCCGGCGCCCGCCGCATCCTGCTCACGCTGGTGAACCTGGGCTATGTGTCCGTGGACGAGCGCAAATTCTCGCTGACGCCTCGCATCCTGGAACTGGGCTATTCGTATCTGTCGGCCACGCCGCTGTGGGATCTGGCTCTGCCCTATATGGAAGAAGTGGCCGAGAGCACGCGCGAGTCATGTTCGGTGTCGGTGCTGGACGGCACCGACGTCGTCTACATACTGCGGCTCTCGACGCACAAAGTGATGAGCATCAACCTGTCGGTGGGCAGCCGGCTGCCGGCGTGGGCCACTTCCATGGGCCGCGTGCTGCTGGCCGGATTGCCGCCCGCCGAGCAAGATCGGCTGCTGGATGCCAGCGATATTCGCGCACTGACGCCGCATACCGTCACCGAACGCGCGGCGCTCAAGCGCATCCTGGCCCAGGTGCGTGCCGACGGGTACGCCTGTGTGGTGCAGGAGCTGGAGCCGGGGCTGCAGTCGGTGGCCGTACCCATTGTCGACCGCGGCGGCCGCGTGATAGGGGCCATGAACGTCAGCGGGCATGCCAACCGTTATTCGCGTGAAGCCATGCTCGAAGCATTCCTGCCGGCGCTGCGCCGTGCGGCCGAGCATATCGACCAGGCGCTGCGGCGCCGCTGAACCGGCACGCGCCGCAGCGGGCGAGTCAACGCGGCGCCGTCAGACCGGCGCCACGCCCAGCGTGGTGCCGCCGCAGACATACAGCATCTGCCCGGTCACGAAACCGTTGTCCGGCGACAGGAAGAACATGGCCGCACGGGCCACGTCCTCGGGAGTGCCGAGCCGTTTCACCACAATGCTGTCGATGATGCGCTGCGTGCGCGGCGCGCCGTCGGGGTTGCTGTTGCGGAACAGGTCCGTGGCGATGGGGCCTGGACCGATGGCATTGACGGTGATGCCGTCGCCGCCCAGCTCCATCGCCAGGGTGCGCGTCATGCCCACCAGGCCGGCCTTGGTGGCCGAATACACCACGCGCTCGGGCTTGCCCAGCGCGGCGCGCGAGGACATGTTCACGATGCGGCCGAACCCGGCGGCGCGCATGTCGGGCAACACGGCCTGCACCAGGATCAACGCGGTGCGCAGGTGCAGCGCCACGACATAGTCCAGGTCGGCCAGCGTGGCCGTGTCTGCCGTGCCGGGACGGGTTGCCCCGGCGTTGTTCACCAGGCCCACGATGGCATGCTCGCGCGTCGCTTCGGCGGCCGCCGCCTTGGTCTGCGCCTCGTCGGTCAGGTCGGCCTGGATCGACACCAGGCCGGCTGGCGCACGCTCGGGCAGCCGGTAATCGATGTTGACCACGCGGTGGCCCGCGTCGAGCAGAGCGGCCACGATGGCCGCGCCAATTCCGGCGCTGCCGCCGGTAACGAGATAAGCCTGGGGTTTCATAGTTGCCTTGTTTTGCGGCCGTATCGGTGGGTCAACCGCCCCACGCGACTACGGTAATGATGGGTATGACGCGGCCCCTGCCATGACGCGGGAGCCGAGGGCCTCAGCTTGCCTGACGGCGGTTCAGCCACGCCACCAGGTCGGCCAGCGCGGCGCTCTTGTCGCGCAGAACCTGTTCGCGCCGTTCGGCGGGCCAGGCGTAGAAGCCCTGGCCGGCCTTGGCGCCGATCTGGCCGCTGGCGACTTTTCCGGACAGCAGGGGCGAAGGCGTCGTGCGGTTTTCGAGTTCGGGATACAGGTATTCGGCAATCGCATGATGCACATCGATGCCGTTCAGATCGCGCTGTTCCAGCGGCCCGGACAGCGCCAGACGAATCCCCAGACTCCATTTCACCACTTCATCGATGTCCTCGGCGCTGGCGATGCCTTGTTCCAGCAAGGCGATGGCCTCGCGCGCCAGCGCATGCTGGATGCGATTGGCAATAAACCCGGGGATGTCGCGCTGGACCAGAACGGGCCGCTTGCCCACTGCCCGCAGGGCGGCCATGACCGTGTCGACCGTGGCGTCGCTGGTGGCGTCGTTGCGCACCACTTCCACCAGGGGAATCACATCGGCGGGAGTGAAAAAGTGAGTGCCGACGAAACGGTCACGGCGCGTGACCGCCTTCGCGATGGCATTGATGGAGAGGCCCGAGGTATTCGTGGCAAAGATGGCTTCCGGCCGGCACAAAGTATCCAGCCGGGCGAAGACGTCCCGTTTCAATTCCAGCTTTTCGGGTACGGCTTCGATGACGAGGTCACATGCGCAGGCCGCTTCGATGCCGTCTTCCATGCGGATGCGGCGCCGCGCTTCAGCAACCGCGCCGGGTGCCAGAACGCCCAATTGACGGTCGAGCACGCCGGCGGCGCGGTCGAGCGCGCCCGCCACGGGGTCGATCAGGACAACGGGCAAGCCCTGAGCGGCAAACAGGGCGGCAATGCCGCTGCCCATTGCCCCCGCGCCCACGACGGCCAGATTCTGGATTGGTAGAACCATGTCGAATTGCTCTCGATTTGCCCGCGGCGACCACGGGCGCGCCTGTGTGCCGCCCGGTCTTGAGGCCGAATCATGGCGCTGGGCCACGGGGCTGGGGCAGCAAGAGTTCTATTTACGAACAAATGTGCGTGGATAGAATGAGTTCGACGATAGTACTCAGAAAAATGAGGCACCACCAAATGCGAGTGCCGACCTGCGCCGCGCGGCGCGGCGGCAACATGGTTGTCCGGGCTGGGGGGGGCGGCTCGCTACGCCAGCACGAACTTCGGGATGCGGTAGCCGTCGGGATGCTGCACATATTCAATCGTGACGGGCAGGTCCAGCTTCAGTTCCGGCAGACTGTCGTGATCCATATAGCCGATCATGATGGGGCCTTCTTCCAGCGCCACCGCCACCACCAGGTGAGGAGCGGGGTGGGCCGGCAGATACTGGCGGTGGAACACTGTCCATGACAGGATGGTGCCCCGCCCCGATATTGGCGCCCATTCCACGTCGAAGCTCAGCGATTCGGGGCATGCGGGGCCAGGGGGGTAATAGAACGTTCCGGTCTGGCGGCAGCGTTGCAGCTTCATCTGGCCTGCCTCGATGCTTTCCCAAAGCGGCGCGTCGTAGGGCGAGTAAAGGCGTGGTGTCTTGTTCATGATGAAGGTCCCCCGATCATTTTCCGTAGATGATCGACATGGCTTTGCCTGCCACATCGGATACGTATTGCACATGGCGGCAGTTGGCAACTTGCCTCTCACCCTGTCCGCCGCGCAACTGACGCACCGCTTCGATCTGGTGGTTCCAGCCCTGCATATACGATTCCGACAAGTGCCCGCCGTGCGTATTCACAGGCAGGCGGCCGCCCACGCCAATGCCGTTCTCGGCAATGAACCGTGCTCCCTCGCCCTGCCCGCAGAAGCCGAAGCCTTCCAGTGCGAAGAAGATGTGCGGGCTGAAGCTGTCATAGACCAGCAGGGCGTCGACGTCCTGCGGCGCGATGCCCGCGGCGGTGTAGACCTGCTCGGCGGCGCGCATCTGTGCCGGCCGGTAGAAATCGATCAGGCGCGGGCCCAGGCTGGTGGCGTGGTGGTTCAGGTCGGACCTTCCCAGCCCCTTGATGAACACCGGATTGCGGCAGGTCTTGCGGGCGCGCTCCGCTTCCATGATGATGAGCGCGACCCCGCCGTCGTTGATCAGGCAGTAGTCGTTCAGGCGCAGCGGCTCGGCAATATAGTTGGCGGCCAGGTAGTCGTCGATCGACAACGGCTTGCCCCGCATGATCGCGTGGGGATTCAGGCTGGCCCACTGGCGCTGCCCCACGGCGACCTGGCCCAGGTCTCGGTCGGTGACGCCCCACATTTCTTTGTAGCGCTGGAACATCAGCGCATAGAGCGCGCCTTGCGAGGTCAGGCCCCAGGGGCTGTGATACACGTAAGACAGAAACGCGCCGCCGCCCATCGCCGAGGGTCCGCCATATTGCACGGCGGCCGAGCGCTGGTCGTTGCCATAGACCAGCGCCACGACCTCGGCCATGCCCGAATGGATGGCCATTACGGCCTGGAACACGGCCTGCACGGCATCGGCCTGGCCGCCCCAGCGCGGGTCGATGTTCAATATTTCGCCCATGCGCTCGTACGCCGTGGTGGGGCCCACGATCAGGCCATCGACCTCGGAACGCTGCACGCCGGCATCTTCGAGGGCGCGGCTGAAAGCCTGCGCGGCATAGCCATAAGAGTCGAACGGCTTCTCGCCGTTGCGCACCCGACGGTAATCTTCAGACCAGTCAGTGTGCCCGACCCCGGCCACCGCCGAAATGCCGGATGTGCGCTGGTAGCGCTCCTCGTTCGATCCGCTCACGTCGAATTCCCTCATAGTGGACTAATATCCTGGATATCCGCTATTGTAGTGGGCTGCATTGCCCATAAATCGGCGATAGCGACCACATTGTGATATCAACGGCTTGCATGGACGCACGAAAAGACAGAACCGGAACTCAGGCCATCCAGCGCTGCGCTGCATTGCTCAGACTCATCACCACCTTCAACCGCAACGGCATGCGCCTGGTCGACCTGCACACCAGCGCCGGCCTGACCCGCCCGACCGCTCACCGGCTGCTGCAGGCCTTGGTGGCGGAAGGGTTCGTGCGTCAGGACGACCGCAGCAAGCGCTATTTCCTGGGGGCGCTCACTTATGAAATGGGAGTGGCCGCCGCCGCGCCTTACACCTATGACCTGCGCGACACCTGCGTGCCTTATCTGAGGCAGGTGGCCGATGCGACCGGCGACACCGTGTTCCTGACCGTGCGTTCCGGGCTGGACGGTGTGTGCATTGCCCGGGCCGAAGGCGCGTTTCCGATCAAGGTCTTCGTGCTGGACGTCGGCCGGCGACGCCCGCTGAATGTCGGCGGCGGGGCCACGGCGCTGCTCTCGGCCCTGCCCGATGACGAAATCCAGCGCATCTGCCTGGCCAATAAAGAACGTACTGAACGCGACTACCCGCGCTTCAACTGGGAAGAACTGCGGCGGCGGATCACCCGCGCGCGCGAGCAGGGCTATCTGGAGAACGATGTTCTCGAAATCGAATCCGTGCGGTCGGTCGCCGTGCCCATACTCGACCCTCATGGCCGGCCCGTGGGCGCAGTCAGCATCTCGGCGCTGAACAGCCGGCTGAAAGGTGAAGCCCTGGCCGACAAGGTCAGGGAATTGCAGGCCGCGGTGCACGCCATCGAGGCCAAGTTGCGGGAACACGTCACCGACGACTGACGCGCGGGCGGGCTCGGCCAAGGCAGACGTCAAGCGCCCGGATGCGGCAGCACCTCGCCCCGGGCGATGACGCGCGCGGTGCGGTAGATGGACGCCTGTTCTACAGACCAAGCGGCCTCGGCGCGCACATGGGCATGCACCATGATGCGCCCCGCCGGATGGCCGATGCGGATCGCCTCTGTGGCGGGACGCCCGGCGCGCAGGAAATCCGCGGCCACTGATCCGGGCATGCGGCACGCCATCCCGATCGTGGCGGTGACCGTGGCGGCCAGCGCCTTGCTGGTGGCACCGGTCGAATACTGCCGACATACCAGGTCCAGCGCGTCTTCCGGAATGTGATCCTGACCATTCAGTGCGGTATAGGCGCGGGGCGATTGCACCGCCACCAGCATGGGATTGGAGGGCGCGGCGCGGCTGAGCCAGTAGTCTCCCATACCCAGCCGCTGCGCCACATGGGCGCGTATGGCCTGCATTCTGGCGACGAGCGCGGCATCGCCGTCGATCTGCTGCGGGGATTCGGTGCCCTGCATGCCCAGGTCTTGTGCGGCCACCAGTACTACGAGGTTGGCACCGTCGACCACGCTGACTGCGATCGGGGCCAGGCCGGCAATATCGAGACGGGTGCGGACCTCACCCAATGGCAGCAGCGAGCCCGTGATCGAGCCCGTGGCCTGCCTGAAGTCGAGCTCGATGGGCGCGCCGGTTCCCGGGACGCCATCCACCCTCAGGTCGCCGGTATAGACGACCTTGCCGTCGCGCACCGGCACACGCGCGTGAATCACGCGGCTCGTGTTCAGGTTGTGGATGCGCACTGCCGTGTGGCCTTCCGTGATGCGCACGTAGCCTTGTTCGATGGCGTGCGTGGCCACCGCGGCCGACAGGTTTCCGCAATTGAGCCTGTAGTCCACTTCCGCGTGATGGATGCCGACCTGTGCGAACAGATAGTCGACATCGGCGTCAGGGCGGGTCGGCGGACCCAGGATCGCGGCCTTGCTGGTCAGCTTGTCGCCGCCGCCCAGCCCGTCGATCTGTCGCGGGTCCGGGCTGCCGAATACGTCGAGCAGAAAAGCCGTCAGCGACGCGCGGTCGGCGGGTACGTCGCTGCTCGCGAAGAACACGCCTTTGCTTGTGCCGCCGCGCAGCAGGTGAAACGGCACGCCGGAAGGTGCGGGCATGTTCGGTCATCCCTTGAAGAATGAGTCAGCAGCATGCTGACCCGGTATGTGACGTTGCCGTGCGCAGGCTGCGCCCGTCTCGGGCCATGGCGCTCAAGCCCCGGCAGGATGCGCGCGCCGGGGCAGCAGCGACATCAGCGCGGCCGCCGACCCGAGCGACATGTCCAGGGCCTGGGTGCAGAACCGCTGGTCCGGGTCCCGGTATCCGCCGAATTCCAGGCAGTCGTTCCATTTGTCTTTCAGCTCGGCATCGGTGAGCGGGTGGTCGTGCGCCCCGCGCAGTGCCCGTACTTCTTTGCTCAGCGTCGTTCCGTCGCGCAGAGTGACCGTGACGATATTCCAGCGCGGTGTCACAGCGCCATCTGCCTCTTCGGTGGTGACGCGCGTCATCAGAGCCCGTACCTCTTCGCGCCCTACCGCGCCGTCGGTGAAACTGCTCAGGCGTATGTGGCCGTCCACGCCGGCCGCGGCCATCGCATAGGGCATGCTGAACTTGGCTTCGAGTCCGGTGCTGGCTTGCGGGTGTATCAACGGCACCATGGCGCGCCGGTTTGATTCGACGTGAATCGACGCGATCTGGTCAGGACGCAAGCCATGCTGCTCGCGCAGGTCCAGCATGCCGTCGATGGAGCGGTGCGCGGCGTAGCACATGGGATACTTCTTGATCTCGAGCCCACTGCGCAGCAGCTCCAGCGGCGCCCGCCCCATGTCTGCCAGTTCTGCATCCAGGGTTTCTCCATTGCCGTAAAGCGTCGTGAAGCCCTGGGGACCGTCCAGGGCGTCGGGGGCCGCGTCCATGCCGGCCTCGGCAAGAAGTGCCGCGCGCAGGGCGGACGCATTGCAGTGACCCGTCTGGAATGACTTCGCCATCGTGCCGAAGCTCGCGCGGCTGCCGCTGCTCTGGGCATATGCCAGCCCGATGGCATGGGCCGTCTGCGCCGTCGTCAGCTGCAGCAGGTGGCTGCAGGCTGTGGCGGCGCCCAGCACGCCGAGCGTGGTGGTGGCGTGCCAGCCCTTTGCGTAGTGGTCCGACACCATGGCGCGCGCGATCTTCACCATGACTTCCAGCCCGACCGCATACGCGGATGCCACCCGGTGCAAAGAAATGTCGCGCGCCTGGGCCAGGGCGAGCAATGCGGGCAGCATCACCACACTGGGATGTCCTCGCATCGGCGAATTGACATCGTCGAAATCCAGTACATGCGCCGCCACGCCGTTGTAGAAGGCGGCGCCCGTCAGGGACGCGGCTTCGGGGTGGGTCCAGATGCGCGCCACCGGGGCTGCCGCTTGCGCGCGTACATACTTCAGAGCGACCGCGCTGGTGTCGTCGTCGACCGCGGCAAGCGCGATCCCGACGGTATCGAGGATGGCTCGACCCACACTGCGCCGGGCAGCGTCCGGTAGTTCCCGGGGGTCGAAATCCGCGGAAAAACGCGCAATGCGCATTGAGGCGGTGTCGTTGGGGGCAGGCATACGGCTCATCACGGCTCGCTCGTCAGGAGGGCGCCACGGGCCGGATCGCCGTAGCCGCCCGGGGTATCAATAGGCGTCGGCCAATACCGCAGCCAGCCGAGCCCGATGTTGCGGCAGCTCGCGATGTCGGTCGGCATTGAAGTTCTGCAACGCATGGTCCAGCACGGCGGGGAAAAGGTCTTGCGATACGCCGAAATCACGCAGGCGTGGCGGGATGCCGAGCCGCGCGAACCACTGCGCCACGGCGTCACCGGTTTGGTCGAAGCCGCTGTGGCCGGACCCGGTTTCGACAGAAAGCGCGCGGGCGATTTCCCGGGAAGCCTCGGGGCAGAGTTCGCCGAAGTGGCGCAGGGCCGGGCCTGTCAGCAAGGCATGGGTCGTGCCCTGGTCCAGCTGCCCGGCCTGGTTGAACAGGGCTGCTCCCAAGGCATAGACCGATCGCGCGATCCAGTGGGCGTCCATGGGGCGTCCGCCGTCGTCCTCGTCGCGGTTCTGCAGCAGCGCCGCGGCGCACATATCGATGCGCGCCTCGGCATCCTGCGGATCGCGCATGCGGGGCAGGGCGCCCAGGGCCAGGGTATAGGCATGAAGGCGCGAGGCCTGCACCAGCGGGTTGGCGCCGCGCACGGCGCCAATGTTCATCAATGCGCGCCAGAACACGCCCAGACCCGTCGAATGCGCCAGCGAAGGCGGTGCGGTGAGCAGTGCGTCGGCATCCCAGAAAATGGCCGCGGGCCGGGTCTTGGGGTCGAAGTACTCCAGGCGCGGGCCGCCTGCCGTATTTTTCAATGCCGCCCCGCCCCGATGCTGCGATGACGTGGGCGCTGTGAGGATATTGATGATGGGCGCCTTGGGGGCACGCAGTCTGGGGCTGACCGGCGGGCCGTCCGGCGGATACTGCGTCGCCAGGCTGGCCGGGTGGCCGGCTTCGGCCAGCAGAATGGCCACCACGCGCGCGGCTTTCAGCACGCTGCCGGCGCCAATGGCGATCAGCAGGTCGGCGCCGGCGGCGCGCGCCTGTTCGGTGGCGGCAACCACATCCTCGAGCGGGGCGTCTTTGCCCATCGTGGTGTAGGCGCCCGCATAGCGCTGCCCGGCCAACTGCTGCACACGCTGGAGCAAGGGCGTGCGGGTTGCCACGCTGTGCCCGCAGAGCACAAAGGCGCGGCCTGCCGCCAGGCGTTCCAGTTCGCGGGGCAGGCGTGCCAGTGCATCCTGCCCTGCATGGACGCGCACTGCCGGTGTGATTGAACTGTAGCGGGTCATGGCGTTCCTGTTCATCGGCGTCAGAGCGTCGGCAGCCCGTTCTTGAGCAGGTCGCGCGCAATTACCCAGCGATGTATCTCGCTGGGGCCTTCGACGATTCGCATGACCCGGCACATGCGGGAGATGTATTCCAGCGGCATTTCCTTGGATACGCCCATGCCGCCGAAAAGTTGCATGGCGCGATCCACCACGCGGGCGATCATCTCGGTGCCCTGCAGCTTGACCATCGAGCCATCCAGGCGAACGTCGCTGCGCCCGTTGTCCATTTTCCATGCCATCTGGTAGACCACCCAGCGCAGCATTTCGATTTCCTGATAGCTGTCTGCGATCCACCATTGCACCGCCTGGCGGTCGGCAAGCGGGGCCCCGAACGTCTTGCGGGTGTTTGCCTGCTCGATCATCATCGTCAGGCAACGGGTGGCCAGGCCCAGGCAGCGCGACGCGATTTCCAGCCGGCGCACACCCAGCCGCTTGGAGATGGGCGCGAAGCCGGCGCCCACTTCGCCCAGCACCTGGTCGTCATCCAGTTCGACGTTATCCAGCACAACCTCATACGGGTGGTACTCGCCGATCATGGGGAACGACGTCGGGATGGTCAGGCCGGGCGTGCCTTTGTCGACCAGGAAGGTCGTGTACGCCGCGCGCTTGTCGGCGGCCGGGTCGGTCACCGCCATGACTATCATGAAGTCGGATCGACGCGCATTGCTGATCCATAGCTTGGTGCCGTTCAGTACCCATTTGCCATTCTTGCGTTCGGCGCGCGTCTTGATGGCTGCCGCGTCGGAACCGGCGCCCGGCTCGGACAGGGCCAGGCAGCTTTTTTTCTCGCCGCGCGAATAGGGCAGCAGATAGCGGTCGACCTGGCTTCCCTTGCACAGTTCTTTGAGCAGGAACAGGTTGGGACTTTCAGGGGGCAGGACGAAGGGAACGATGCTGTGCTTGAGCTGCTCCACCACCAGGCATTTGTTCAGCATGCCCAGGTCCTGTCCGCCGAACTCCTCGGGCACATCGATGCCCCACAGGCCAATGTCGCGCGCCTTCTGCTGCAGCCGGGCCTCGATATCGGGCGGGATGAGCGGCGTGTCTTCATAGCCTCGCGGCTTCGCGCCGGATGATCAGCGGCTCGAGCCCGACCAGTTCTTCCTGGACGAAGCGGGCAACAGTGTCGCGCACCATGCGCGATGATTCTGGGAGTTCGAAATCCATAGGGCTTCCTGTGCCGCGCGTGATCGCGCGGGGTTCTAAGATAGTTATGCGATCAGCGGCCGCGGTAAACCGGGCTGCGCTTTTCCTGGAATGCCTTGCGGCCTTCTATGCGGTCTTCGGTGTCGCGCAGCAAGCCGAACACATAGCGCTCGGTGTCCATCGCCGCTGGCAGGGGCATGTCCATGCCGCTGTACACGAGCCGCTTGATGGCGCGTACTGACAGCGGTGCATTGGCGGCAATGCGTTCGGCGATCTGCCGCGCCGAGGGCAGCAACTGCTCCTGACCCACCACCTGGCTGACCAGGCCCGTGCGCAGGGCTTCCTGGGCGTTGACGCGATCGCCGGTCAACAACATGAGCAGGGCGTTCGATGCGCCGATCGCGCGAGGCAGGCGTTGCGTGCCCCCCGCGCCGGGAATGCTGCCGATGCGCACTTCCGACAGCGCAAACACGGCGTTCTCGGACGCGATGCGTATGTCGCACGCAAGCGCGAGTTCCATGCCGCCACCCATGGCATAGCCGTTCACCGCGCCGATCAGGGGTTTGTCGGTATCCAGGCCGGCCAGCAGGTGGTCGGACTCGGAGCGCCCGAAAGTCAATTCCGCAAAGCTTTCTTTGGGCGGCATGGTCTTTTTCAGGTCGGAGCCCGTGCAGAACGCCTTGTCGCCGGCGCCGGTCAGGATGGCCACGCGTATGTTGTCGTCGTGCTTGATGCGCCGCCATGCCTCGTGCAGTTCGGCCCGCGTGTCCGGGTCGATGCTGTTCATCGCCTCGGGGCGGTTCAGCGTTATGGTGGCAATGTAGTCTTGTACGTCAAACAGAATCGGCATGATGAATTTCCGGGCGTATGGGCGGCGGCTACGACAGCACGCCGTCGTGTTCGAGCGCTTGGATGGCCTGCTCGCTCAGGCCCAGCAGGTCGCGGCAGACTTCGCGCGTGTGCTGGCCCAGCAGCGGGGCGGGGGACGATGGCGCCGAGTCGGCGTCTGAATAGCGGTAGGGCGCGCTGTTGTAGGTACTCGGGCCCATCTCGGGATGGTCGAGCGTGACCCAATGGCCGCGCGCTGCCAGCTGGGGGTCGTTCTCCAGCACGTCGCGGGCGTCCTGCACAGCACCGCACGGGACTTTCGCCGCCTGCAGGGCATGCGCCAGTTCCATGGCATTGCAGCCGGCGGTCGCGCGGGCGATGGCAGCGTCGATGGCGTGCCGGTCGGCCAGGCGGCCGGCCATGGTGGCCCAGTCGGGCGCCGCATCCAGCCCCAGTGCCGAGGCCAGGGCCTCCCATTGCTCGTCGGAACACACCGCGATCGCAATCCAGCGGTCTGTGCCCGCGCACGGGTAGACCCCGTGCGGGGCACGCTCGGCGTGCGTATTGCCGGCCCGCTGGTCCACCACGCCGTTGACGAAGTAGTTCATCAGCATGGGACCTTGCATGGCAAGAGTCGGTTCGATCTGCGCCAGATCTATCAGCTGCCCCTCGCCCGTCAGCCGCTGGTGGCGCAGCGCGGCCAGAATGGCAAACGCAGCATGCCCGGGATTGGGAATGTGGTCGGGGTAGTTCGTGCCCGTGCCCGCCGGTTCGCGGTCGGGCAGGCCCGTCAGGTGCATGAAACCGGTCAGGGCGGCAATGGTCAGGCCGTACCCCAGGTCTTTGGCGGCCGGGCCGCTGGCGCCCTGCATGGACATCGACGCGAATACTAGTCCGGGCCTCACGTCGCGCAGCACTTCATAACCCAGGCCCAGCTTGTCCATGACGCCGGGCGTGAAGTTGTTCGACACCAGGTGCGCGTCGGCGATCAGCTGCTTCACCAGCCGCAACCCGCGCTCGTCTTTGACATTCAAGGTGACGCTGCGTTTGCTGGAATTGCGGTCGGCGAAGTAGCCGCTGCGATTCACGCCGGGAATGCCGTCCTTGAACGGCTTGGTTACCCGCAGTGTGTCAAGGCGCTGCGAGCTTTCTATCTTGATCACGTCGGCCCCGAGGTCGGCCAGGATCTTGGTGGTGTACGAGCCAGCGCCGATCCATGAAAAATCAATCACGCGCAGGCCTCTCAGCAGTCGCGCGTTGCCTGCGGCCTGGCGGCCCGGCGCCGCACTGGCCGCCGGCGGGCCCGCGTCGAGTTCGGCCAGGATGTCGGCCGTATGCGCGCCCAGCGCGGGGGCCGTGCTTTCCAGGCGCCAGGGGGTGGCATCGAGCAGGTACGGCGCGCCCGGCATGCGCAACACCCGGCCGCCTGGGCTGGTCGCCTCGACGAAATAGCCGCGGTGTGCGCGTTGGGCGTCTTGCGCGATATCGCTGGCATCGCAGATGGGCGCGATGGGAATCCGTTGCTGCCGGCCCTTGGCCTGCAGTTCCGCCTTGGTGTGGGCGAGTGCATAGGGTGCGAACACGTCGTGGAACAATTTCTTGGCGGCGTCGGTAGCCAGAAACGCCTGGTCGTTCCAGCAGGCATCGCGGAACTGCGTGGCTCCCTCAAGGCCTTCGCCGATCAGCCATTCGGTGGTGATGCCCCAGAACCGGTTGCTGCCTATGCCGCCGGCCATCAGGTACACATAGCCATCCTTGCAGCGGAACGCACCGGTGCCGGCCAGGCGCTGCGTGCCGGCGTTGCGCTTGCGCACGGTGCCTTCGAGATCGTAGAACTGCACCGCATTCTCAAGCCCCATCACCACGCATTCCTGCATCGACACGTCGACGTGCTGGCCGCGCCCGGACGCTTCCGCGTCGTAGAACGCGGCCAGCGTGGCTACCGCGGCGAACAGATTGGCTGCGCCGATGGCCTGCTCGCCGCTGGCCGCCATGGGCGCCGTGTCGAGATAGCCGGCCAGGTACATCATGCCCCCCATGGCCATGGCCGTGAGGTCGGTGGCCAGCCAGCCGGCATAAGGGCCTTGCTGGCCGTAAGGCGTGATGCTGGTCATCACGATCGCCGGGTTGGCCGCGCGCAGTGCGGCGTAGTCGATGCCGCGGCGCTGCATGGTTCCGGGCATTTCGCTCTCAATGACGATAGCGGCCCGGCTCGCCAGCTTGAGCAAGGTGTCGCGATCCCGCGCGAGGTCCAGGTCCAGGACGATGCTGCGCTTGTTGGTGTTTTCGTACTGGAATTTCAGGCTGGCTTGCGGCGTGGAGTCGCCATGGATATACGGGCCCATATGGCGCGTGGGCGCGCCGCCGGGCGGTTCGACCAGAATCACATCGGCGCCCAGGTCGGCGAACAGCTTGCCGCAATAATTGCCGAGGGCGCCGGCGAGATCGAGAACGGTAATGCCCTGCAGCGCGCGTGCAGGGCGGGGAGTGGGTTTCTGCATCGGGAGACAGCGATCCAAGTGAAGGGGAAGGTCGGGGGGCCGGCTTGCGGTTATTGCATCTGGTAGATGCCCGCCTTCTTGGCCAGATCGCGCCACTTCACGAGGTTGTTTTCGATGCTCTTGCGCATGTCTTCGGGGGTGCTGGCCAGCACGCTGTAGCCCTGGCGTTCCAGCTCTGCGTGGTGGGTATTCAATGCCTTCACGATGGCCGAGTTCAGCTTGGCGACGATCGCAGGGTCGGCATTGGCCGGCATGTTGAAGCCATACCAGGTGTCCGAGTCGTAGCCCTTCAGGCCCTCTTCATCGAAGGTGCGAACCTCGGGCAGTGCCGGACTGCGCGCCGGGCTGCCGATGGCGAGCAGCCGCAATTTGCCCTGGTCCGCCAGGTCCTTCGCCGAAGCGCTTTGTACGAACATCATGTCGATGTGCCCGCCGAGCAGGTCGGCCATCGCTGGCGCGCCGCCGCGATACGGCACATGGGTGATCTCGACGCCTGCCATGTCTTTCATGAGTTCGCCCGCCATGTGCTGCGAGCTTCCCACACCGGCCGAACCGTAAGTCAATTCGTTGGGATGGGATTTCGCGCGCTTGATCACGTCCGCCATGGACTTGAAGGGCGAATCCACGGTGACGGCCAACACCAGCGGCGCGGCCACGGCGATGGACAGCGGCGAGAAATCCTTCAGCGAGTCGTAGTTCAGCGTCTTGTAGATCGAAGGGTTCACCGACAGCATGCCGTCTGTCGTAAGCATCCAGGTGTAGCCGTCCGGCTTCTGGCGCTTGACGTAGTCAGACGCGATGGTCCCGCCCGCGCCGGCTCGGTTTTCCACTATGACGGATTGTTTGAGTTCTTCGGCGACCGATTGACCGACCATGCGCGCCAGGGTGTCAGTGCTGGCGCCGGCTGCATACGGGACGACCAGCTTCATGGGGCCCGTCGGGAAGTCGGCGGCGGCGCTGGGGCCGCACACCGCCAGGACCAGCGTCGACATGAGTATGAGTTGCCGGACGAATTTCGAGCTTTGCATGATGTCTCCTGTATGTACCCGCAGATTCAGGGCGAATCGTAGGCAGTACAGGAAACCGAGGCAATCGAATTGGGTCCGCATTGTGAGATAGGCCGCCGAAATACGCGCGCATCTCGTCAAACGGCCTGACTAATGCTCAAAATGTGGACTATTGTGGCACGGGTCTCGGTGGCCCGCGATGCTGGGCGCCATGAGGGCGGCACCCGGGCCGCAGCCCGGGCGCCCTGTGTGCAGACTTACCCCGAATTGCGCAGTCCGGCGGCGATGCCGTTGATAGTGAGGTGGATGGCACTGCGCACGCGCTGGTCGGGCTCGGCCGTGCCATCGCGTTGGCCTGCCCGCCAGCGGCGGATCAGTTCGATCTGCAGGTAGTTCAACGGGTCGATGTAGGCGAAACGTTCGCGCAGCGACGCCAGCAGCACGGGATTGTCGGCCAGCAGATCCCGTTGCGTCAGCAAACGCAGCACGGCGACGGTGCGGGCGTGCTCGGCGCTGATCTGTCCGAAGATGCGCTCGCGCAGCGAGCGGCCGGGAACCAGCTGCGCGTAGCGTGCCGCGATCGCGAGGTCTGATTTCGCCAGCACCATTTCCATATTCGACAGCAGGGTCCGGAATGCCGGCCATTCGCGGGCCATTTCACGCAGTTGCGACAGCCGGGCCCGGCGCGAGCGCGGCGCGCCGGGTGCGCCGGCTTCCAGGTATGACTCGATCGCCGACCCGACGCCGTACCAGCCGGTCAGCATGAGGCGGCACTGCGCCCACGAGAATCCCCAGGGAATGGCGCGCAGGTCGTCGATGCGCTGCCCCTGCTTGCGCGAGGCGGGCCGCGAGCCGATGTTCAGGCCGGCGATTTCCGTAATGGGCGTGGCGGCAAAGAAGTACTCGGCGAATCCGGGCGTGTCATAGACCAGGCCGCGGTAGCAGCGCTGGGCGGCTTCCGACATGAATGTCATGGCCGGGCCGTAGTGAGCCATGTGCGCGTCTTCTGCACTGGTGGCCGCGGCGCGCGGCGTCAGGGTCGATTCGAGCGTGGCCGCCACCAGCAATTCAAGGTGCCAGCGTCCCACTTCGGCATCTTTGTATTTGCTCTGGATGACTTCGCCCTGCTCGGTCAGGCGCAACTGGCCCGCGACCGTGCCCGGCGGCTGCGCGAGGATCGCGTCGAAGCTCGAACCGCCGCCTCGGCCCACCGATCCGCCCCGGCCGTGGAACAGGCGCAGGCGCACCCCGCGCGCGCTGAACACGTCGACCAGTGCGCGTTCGGCCTGGTAGAGCGTCCAGTTCGACGTGAGAAAGCCGCCGTCTTTGTTGCTGTCCGAATAGCCCAGCATGACTTCCTGGGTTTCGTCCTGCGCGAGCTTGACGCGCTGCCGCACTTCGGGAAGGTCGAGCCAGGCCGCCATGATGTCGGGGCCGCGCTGCAAGTCGGGAATGGTCTCGAACAGCGGCACCACCATCAGCCCGTCGCCCGACAGGATGGATTCGCCTGGCGCCGGGTCGACGATCAAGCCGGTTTCTTTCTGCAGCACCAGGACTTCGAGCAGGTCGCTCAGGGTCTCGGTGTGCGACACAATGGTCTGTTGCACAGCGAGCTTGCCGTATCGGGCGCGGCCCTCGGCCGCGGCGCGCAGCACTGCCAGTTCCCGCGTCGTTTCTTCGCTGTAGGCGATCCATGGCGATACCAGGGGGCGTGCCAGTGCCAGTTCGGCGCGAAGCAGCGCGATGCGGTCTGTTTCGTCCAGTGCGGCGTAGTCGACCGGCTTGCCGTCGTATTGCGCGCCAGCGCGCTGGAACAACTCAGTCAGCACCCGTTCGTGGACATCCGAGCTCTGCCGCAGATCCAGCGTGGCCAGATGAAAGCCAAACACTTCGACCGCCTGCTGCAGGCCGCTCAGGCGCAGCCTCGCAATGGGCGCCGCGTGGTGCGCCGACAGCGAGGCCGCGATGACGGCCAGGTCGGCCGCCAGTTCCTGGGGCGCGCCGTAGGGTGGGGCGGGATGCGTGACGCGCCGCGCCAGATCGCGGCCAGTCAGCTTCTGCGCCGTGGCGGCCAGCCGCGCATAGACGCCTACCAGGGCGCGCCGATAGGGTTCATCGCGGCGGTGAGGGGAATCATCGCCGCCGCTGTCGGCCAGCGCGTGCAAGGCCGGGTCGGCGCCGATCAGCAGCGTGGTGATGGACAGTTCGGCGCCGAGGGCGTGCACTTCCTGCAGGTAGTACTCGAACAGTACCGTGGCCTGTCGCAGCAATGCGAGTTCAAGTGTCCCGGCGTCGACGTTGGGGTTGCCGTCCCGATCGCCGCCTATCCAGCTGCCCATGCGCAGAAACGGTTCAAGCGGGGGCGGCGGGGCCGCGAATGGCTTGGTGGATTCGCGTCCCAGCAGGCGCGACAGTTCACCGTACACCCGCGGGATGACGTGCAGGAATGTGCTGCGGTAGTACGACAGGGCATTCTCGATTTCGTCGGCCACCGTCAGGCGTGTATACCGCAACATGCGCGTCTGCCATAGCGTGGCCACGCGCCCCAGCAGCGCCATGTCGAGATCCGCGATTTCTTCGCCGGTGAGCGGACCTTCGCGTTGCAGCAGCAGGGCCGCTATTTCGCGATGCACGTCCAGGGTACTCTTGCGCTGAACCTCGGTGGGGTGGGCGGTCAGCACCGGCACGACGCGGGCCTCGGCCAGCATGCGGCGGATGCGAGACGTGCTGACGCCCTGTTCTTTCAGCAGGGTGAACGCGTCGCGCAACGTGCCGCGGGCCGGCGTGTCTTCCGTCAATGCGCGATTGCGTTGCGCGCGGTTCTGGTCGCGGTCTTCCGCAATGTTGGACAGGTGCAGAAAGTAGCTGAAGGCGCGCGCCACCGAGTTGGGATCGTTGTCGCGCAGGCGCTTGACGCGCTGTTCGAGCAGCTTGCTGTCGGCTTCATTGCCCTGGCGCCGGAACCGCACGGCGGTGCGGCGCAAGGTTTCGATGGTATCGAACACCCGCTCGCCTTCGCAGGCCTGGATGACTTGTCCCAATAATCGGCCCAGCAGCCGGATGTCGTGTCGTAAGGGTTCGGCAGTGGCAGACTGCGGGCGGATGGCTTTCATTGGGCAGGAATCCGTCGGGGGAGTTGATAATGGTCAGTAGTACGCGGCGATATCAAAAGCAGTAAATGAAGCAACGGCGGCCATTTTACGCATGCGGCGCACACTCCCGGGCCTGCGGTACAGTTCCATGGTTGTGTTTACCTACCCATACGCGCGATCAATCTATGCAAGCTGACCAACGACGTGCCCTCGTGCTGTTTTCCGGCGGGCAGGATTCCACCACCTGCCTGGCCTGGGCCCTGGACCGCTATGCGCATGTTGAAACAGTGGCTTTCGATTACGGGCAGCGCCATCGCATCGAGCTCGACGCGCGCCTGAATGTGCTGCGCGAAGTGCGCGCCGGCTTTCCCCAATGGGCGTCGCGGCTGGGCCCGGACCATCTGCTCGACCTTCGCGTGCTGGGTCAGGTGGGCGATACCGCCATGACCAGCGACCGCGCCATTGAAATGCAGGCCAATGGCTTGCCCAACACTTTCGTGCCGGGCCGCAACCTGCTGTTCCTGACGCTGGCCGCCGCGCTGGGTTACCGCCGTCAGCTGGATGTGCTGGTGGGCGGCATGTGTGAAACCGATTTTTCGGGCTACCCCGATTGCCGGGACGACACCATCAAGGCGCAGCAGGTTGCGTTGGGGCTGGGGCTGGGCGCCCGCGTCACGATCGAAACGCCGCTCATGTGGATCGACAAGGCCGACACCTGGGAGCTGGCCCGGCGACTGGGCGGACAGGCCCTGGTCGATATCGTCGTCGAGCACAGCCATACTTGCTATCTGGGCGAACGCGGCGCCCGCCACGATTGGGGTTACGGTTGCGGCCAGTGTCCCGCCTGCGCGCTGCGCAAAGCGGGCTGGCAGCGCTGGCACGACGGCCTGCGGGGCTGATGCGCGGGCCGGGCGGCCCCGCTCGCCCCGTCAGGGGCGCGCCGCAACGCCCGGGCGGAACCGCCAGTACAGCCAGGCCGAACCCCACAGGATCACGCCGGCCATCGCCGCCGAGGCCAGCATGGCCGCACGGGGCCCCTGCCACGCGATCAGTTCGGCATACGCCACCGGCGCGGCCGCGGTGAGCAGAAAGCCGGGCACCAGCAGGCGGCCCACCAGCGCGCCGTACACCCGATAGTCGAACAGCGCCAGCGGCAGCGTGCCGCGAGTGATGGTGAGCAAGCCGTTGCAGGCGCCGTACAGTCCGGCATATAACGCTGCGGCCACGGGATGGTGCGCCAGCGCCCCGGCCAGGAAGCACAGCGGCATCGCCACGGTCGTGGCCAGGTTCAGGGTCAGTGGGTGCAGACGGCCGCCGAACAGTATTTCCAGCAGGCGTGCGCTGACTTGCCCGATGCCCCAGAGCGCCGAAATGCCCACCGCCGCCGACGCCGCCAGCCCCAGCCCCGTGAGCATCGAGATCAGGTGCGTGGCGTTGGCGGCGGCCAGGAAGTTGGTCAGCATCGAGATCAGGGCATACAGCGTCTGCGCCAGCCTCTGGTCGGCTGGCGTGCGGGCCAGCCCGGGGCCTTCTTGCGCGGCGTGCTGATCGCGGGCGGCGTAGCGGGCGCGGGGCAGCGTCACATACAGCGGCAACGTCAGCAGTGCGAAACCGGCGTAGGCCAGCACCGCGCCGCGCCACCCCAGCCATTGAGAGAGCATCTGGCCAACGGGCCACATGACGGTGGAAGCCAGGCCGCCGAACAGCGTGATCTGCGACATGGCGCGCCGCGCACGCGGGCCGCCGATGCGGGCCAGCGTGGCGAAGGCCGCGTCGTAAAGCGTCAGGCGCATGCCGAACCCCAGCACGACCCAGGCCGCGTAGTAAGGAATCGCGGTATGCGCGGCCGCGAGAATGGCGCAGCCCAGCGCCAGCAGTATCGCGCCGGCCGGCATGACGCGCTGGCCGCCCCAGCGGTCGATCGCGTGGCCTGCCAGGGGCGAGGCAAATGCCATGACCACGATGGCCAGCGAAAAGCCCGCATAGATCTGTGCGCCGCTCCAACCCAGTTCGGCCTGCATGGCCGGGCCGAAATTGCTGATCAGATAGAACGACACGCCCCAGCTCACCAGCTGGGTCAGGCCCAGGCACACCACGGCGCGCGCGGGAATAGCGGGAGGCTCGGAGCCGGAAGGGCCGGCGCGCCGGCCTGGGAATACGCGCAGCGCCCTGGCGAATCGGTTCACGTCAGGGCCGCGTGGGCGCCAGCCCGTCACCGGCGCCCAGCGCCCGTTGCATGAGCACCGTATCGCGCCATTCCCCGAATTTGAATCCGACCGAGCGCAATGTGCCGGCCGGGTGGAACCCCTGGCTGGCATGCAACGCGAGCGACGCTGCGTTGCGGCTGTCGCCCACCACGGCCAGCATCTGCCGCCACCCTGCCGCCGTGCACCGCTCGATCAGGGCTGCCAGCAGCTTCCCGCCAACGCCGCGGCCGGCCATGCCGGGTTTCACGTACACCGAGTCTTCCACCGTATGCCGATACGCCGGCCGCGGCCGATAAGGGGTGACGTAGGCATATCCCACCAGCTCGCCCGAGTGTTCGGCAACCAGGTAGGGCATCCCCTGGGCCAGTATGGCGGCGCGCCGCGCCTGCATGTCCGGCACGGTGGGCGGTTCCAGTTCGAAAGAGGCCGTGCCGTGCAGCACATGATGGGCGTAGATGGCCTGGATAGCATGGATATCGTCGTCCGTGCTGTCGCGCACGATCACGGCGGGTGCGTGGGAAGGCATGAAGAAGGCAGGGTGAAAGGTGCTGGAAATGCCAGTTTGCGCCATGTGGCTGCATTAATAAAGCTTTGGATTATTATTCATTGCATAAGAAATTCTTTGGATTTGGCGCATGCGCGGCCCCAACCTCGACCACCTGCGGATCTTCCTCGATGTGATCGAGCTGGGCAGCTTTTCGGCGGCGGCCGACAAGCACGGCCTGACCCAGCCGGCCGTCAGCCTGCAGGTTCGCCAGCTCGAGCGTCGTTACGGCCTGCGCCTGGCCGAGCGCGTCGGGCGCCGCGTGGCGGCTACCGCCGCCGGCGCCGATCTGCTGGTGCATGTGCGCGCCATCGATGCCGCGGTCGAGCAGGCCGAGCGCAGCATGCAGGCGCACAGCGCCCAGGTGGTCGGCCGCGTGCGCCTGGGCACAGGCGCCACCGCCTGCGCCTATCTGCTGCCGCCGCTGCTCGCCGATCTGCGGCGCCGGTTCCCGGCGCTTGAAATCGTCGCCAGCACCGGCAATACGACCGACGTGTTGCGCGGCATCGAGGCCAACACCCTGGATATCGGCCTGGTGACCCTGCCCGCAGCGGGGCGCATGTTCCAGATAACGCCAGTGCTCGCCGACGAATTCGTTGCGATCTTCCCGGCCACGGGCCGCATTCCGGCCCGCGTCAGTCCGCAGTCGCTTGCGGAAATGCCGCTGGTGCTGTTCGAACCTGGGGCGCGCACCCGCGAACTGGTCGACGCCTGGTTTCAGGCTGCGGGCCAGCGCGCCCGCCCCGTGATGGAACTGGGCAGCACCGAAGCCATGAAAGAGCTCGTGGCGGCAGGCTTGGGCTGCGCCATCCTGCCCGGCATGGCCGTGCAGCCGGGGCGCGGCCGGCATGGCCTGCGCGTCAAGCCCCTGGCGCCGCGCCTCTCGCGTTCGCTGGCCGTGGTCGTGCGCAGCGACAAGCCGCTGCACCGCGGCCTGGCACAGTTGCACGCCACCATGCTGGGCTTGCGCGCCGCCGATGCCTGAGCGGCGCAGGCGGGCGGCACGGCGCAGGGCAGCGATCCGGCGTATTATTTAGCACTTTGCGAACCCTATCCGTCCGAGAAAGACCATGCCGCACTACCGCTCCCGCACGTCCACCCACGGCCGCAACATGGCCGGCGCCCGCGCCCTGTGGCGCGCCACAGGTATGCAGGACGGCGATTTCGGCAAACCCATCATTGCGGTGGTCAACTCGTTCACGCAGTTCGTGCCGGGGCACGTGCACCTGCGCGACCTGGGCGCGCTGGTCGCCCGCGAGATCGAGGCGGCCGGCGGCGTAGCCAAAGAATTCAACACCATCGCCGTCGACGACGGCATCGCCATGGGCCATGGCGGCATGCTGTATTCGCTGCCTTCGCGCGAACTCATCGCCGATTCCGTCGAATACATGGTCAACGCGCACTGTGCCGACGCCATGGTGTGCATCTCGAACTGCGACAAGATCACCCCGGGCATGCTGATGGCCGCCATGCGGCTCAACATCCCCGTGGTGTTCGTTTCGGGCGGCCCCATGGAAGCGGGCAAGATCAAGTCGCCGGCCGATGGTCAGGTCATCGCCAAGATCGACCTGATCGACGCGATGATCAAGGCGGCCGATCCCAACATCACCGACGCCGAAGCCGAACAGTTCGAACGCAGCGCCTGTCCCACTTGCGGTTCCTGCTCGGGCATGTTCACGGCCAACTCCATGAACTGCCTCACCGAGGCCATCGGCCTGGCGTTGCCGGGCAACGGCACCATCGTGGCCACCCACGCCTGGCGCAAGGGCCTGTTCGAGCAAGCCGGGCGCCTGGTCGTCGATCTGTGCCGCCGCTATTACGAGCAAGACGACGCCTCGGTGCTGCCGCGCAACATCGCCACCAAAAGCGCGTTCGAGAACGCCATGACGCTCGACGTGGCCATGGGCGGCTCCACCAATACCGTGCTGCATCTGCTGGCCGCCGCACAAGAGGCGGGCGTGGACTTCACCATGTCCGACATCGACCGCATTTCGCGCAAAGTGCCTTGCCTGTGCAAAGCCGCGCCCGCAACCGACAAGTATCACATCGAAGACGTCCATCGCGCCGGCGGCATCCTCGGCATCCTGGGTGAACTGGCGCGCGCCGACTTGCTCGACCTTTCCTGCGGCAACGTGCACAGCGGCACCTTGGGCAACGCGATCAAGCAATGGGACATCAACGGCGGCGCGGGCGCCGAAGCCCAGAAATTCTTCCGCGCCGCGCCCGGCGGAATACCCACGACCGTGGCCTTCAGCCAGGACGCCACGTTCCTGACGCTCGACCTCGACCGCCAGTCGGGCTGCATTCGCAGCAAAGAGCATGCTTATTCGAAAGACGGCGGGCTGGCCGTGCTGTACGGCAACCTGGCACCCAAGGGCTGCATCGTCAAGACCGCGGGTGTCGATGAATCCCAGTGGGTCTTCACGGGTCGCGCCCGTGTATTCGAAAGCCAGGACGACGCTGTCGAAGGCATTCTGGGCGACAAGGTCGTCGCGGGCGATGTCGTGGTCATCCGCTACGAGGGGCCCAAGGGCGGACCGGGCATGCAGGAAATGCTGTACCCCACCTCGTACCTGAAGTCCAAGGGCCTGGGCAAGACCTGCGCGCTCTTCACCGATGGACGCTTCTCGGGCGGATCGTCCGGCCTGGTCATCGGCCACGCTTCCCCCGAAGCCGCCGAAGGCGGCAACGTGGGGCTGGTTGAAGACGGCGATACCATCGAGATCGACATCCCCAACCGCAAGATCCACCTGGCGGTGTCCGACGACGAACTGGCCCGCCGCCGCGCGGCCATGGAGGCGCGCGGCGACCAGGCCTGGAAGCCGGTGGATCGCCAGCGCGTCGTGTCACAGGCTCTGCAGGCCTATGCCGCCCTGGCCACCTCGGCCGACCGAGGCGCCGTGCGCGACGTCTCGCAAGTCAAGCGCTGAGCCCGACCTCAGGGCCGGCAGGCGCCGGCCCGATTCCCGCCGCGCCCGCATGTGCGCGGCTCACGCGATTGCCGATCGGTCGCGTCCATCCCGCACCGCGGGAGCGGGCATGCCCAGCCTGGCCACCACCAGGTCGTAAAGGGCCTGCGCCGCCACCGACAACTGCTCATCGTGCCGGCGGATCAGGTAGATCTGCCGTTGCGCGCCGGGCAGCGATATCGGACGCACCAGCAGATCCGGCCGTTCGAACTGATAGAGCGTGAATGTGGGCACGACGCTGATGCCCAGGCCGGCCTCGACCATGCCCGCAACCGTGGCCAGCTGTTCGACTTCCAGCAAAGTGCGCACGACCATGGGGTGCAACGCGGCTTCGACCGACTGGCGCACGCTGCTGTGGCGCGCCAGGTGGATGAACGGCCAGGGCGCCAGATGCTTCAGGCCCGGTCGCGGCTCGCGCGCCAGCGGGTGATCTTTTCGGCACACCAGGTGGAAGGTGTCGCTGCACAGCGCCCGCGCGTGCAGGACTGCCGGGTCTGCGGGTCGCGTGCCCCGGGACGCCAGGGCGAAGTCCGCCTGGCCGCTGCGCACCAGTTCAATGCATTGGTCCGACAGCACGTCGGAAAGGGCAAGCTCGATGTCCGGATGCGCGGCATGGAATTCACCCAGTACACGTGGAAGCCAGCCGGCGGACAGCGACGGCAGCGCCGCGATGTGCACGCGTCCCCGGCGTAATTCGGCATAACTCTCGATATGGGCGATGGCATGACCCATGTCGGCCAGCAGGCCGCGCGCAAGGGGTTCGAACAATTCGCCTTCTTTGGTCAGCACGACCCGGCGGGTGCTGCGATCGAACAGGCGCGCGCCCAGTGCGCTTTCCAGCGCCTGTATCAGCGCGCTGAACGCCGGCTGCGACAAATGGCAGGCCTGCGCGGCCTTGGTGAAGTGGCGCAGATCGGCCAGCATCACGAACGCGCGCAACTGGCGGGTGGAAAGGTCTGCCTGGGGCTTCATGGGCAGCGGCTCCGGCCAGGCGCCTGGTCAGATCGCGGCACGGGCCATGCGCGCGCCATCAGATCACCGCCGACGCGCCCCCGTCCATGGGGATGATCGCGCCCACCACATACGACGCGCGCGCACTGGCCAGGAACAGGGCCACGTCGGCCACTTCGTCGGGGCGGGCATAACGGCCGATGGGAATCTGGTTCTGGTGTTCTGCCAGCGCCTCGTCGCGCGAGATGCCGCGCCGCGCCGCGTCGAGTTCCAGCGCCTGGTCCACGCGCTGCGTGAACGTGGCTCCGGGGATGGCATTGATGCGGATCCCGTACTTGGCGTAATGCGCGGCCAGGCCTACGGTAGACAGCATCAGCGCGGCGTTGGCCGAGCCGCCGGCCAGGTGGGTCGTGGCGGGGCGCTTGCCGCCGTTGCCGATGATGTTCACCACAATGCCGTTCGTCGCGCCGGCCGGGCGCTTTTCGGCGCGAGCGCGCATGCGCGGCAGCACCGCGTCCTGCACATGAATATAGGGAAAGAACTTGGCGTCCATGGCCGCGCGCCATTTCGCGGGGTCGAGGTCTTCGGGCGCATGACGGCGGGCGGCCCCGGCGCTGTTGACCAGAATATCGATCGGGCCGATGTCGGACTCGATGCGCTCGATGACTTGCGCCGCGGCCTGGGGATCGGACAGGTCCGCAGCGTAGGTGGCCACGTTATGGCCGCTTGCCTGCAATTGCTCGCGTGCCTGGTCCAGGCCCCGCGGATCGCGCGCGATGATGGCCACGAAGGCGCCTTCAGCGGCGAAGGCGTTCGCCACCGCCAGGCCGATCCCTTTGCTGCCGCCCGTTACCACCGTCACCTTGCCGTTCAGTTTCAGATTCATCTCGCGCTCCGGAAAACCGTCGCGCTCAACGATACCCCATCTACGCAGCGGGCTGTTGCGAGGCGCCGGCACACGGCCCGGGCAGGCCCCGATCCCGCTTCCAGCTGTACAGCGCGACCAGCAACCCGCTGCCGGTGACGGCGGCCGCCACCATCGGCGTGGCGGCCAGGCCCGGGCCGTGATCGATGGTCAGGCCGCCCAGCCATGCGCCCGCGGCATTGCCCAGGTTGAAGGCGGCAATGTTGAAGGCAGACGCCAGATTGGGCGCCGCGCCCGCTTCGGCCAGCACACGCATCTGCAAGGGCGGTACGGTAGCGAACGCGGCCACGCCCAGCATGGCGATGGTGATCACCGCCGCGATCTTGTCGTACGCGGCCAGTCCGAGCACGGCAAGCGTCAAGGTCAGCAGCGCCAGGCTGCCCACCAGCGTGGGCATCAGCCAGCGGTCGGCCAGCTTGCCACCGTAGGTGTTGCCCACCACCAGGCCCGCGCCGAACAGCAGAAGGATCGGGGAGATCGCGCCGCGGCTGAATCCGGCCAGGTCGGTGAGCAGCGGGGCGATATACGTAAAGGCCGTGAACACGCCGCCGTAGCCCAGCACTGTCATGGTGAAGCCCAGCAGCACCTGCGGCCGTGCGAGGGCGCGCAGTTCCACCATGAGATCGCCGCCCCGATCGCCGCGGCTGCGCGGCACCCAGATGGCAATGGCCGCCATGGCCAGCAGGCCCACGCCAGTCACGGCCCAGAATGTCGCGCGCCAACCCCAGGCTTGGCCCAACCAGGTGCCGATGGGCACTCCCAGCACGTTGGCCAGCGTCAGCCCGGTGAACATCAGCGCAATGGCCGACGCCTGTTTCTCGGGCTTGACGAGGCCGGTGGCCACCACCGACCCCACGCCGAAGAACGCGCCATGCGCCAGCGAAGTGAGCACGCGCGCCGCCATCAGGGCGCCATAGTCGGGTGCCAGGGCGCAGGCCAGGTTGCCTACCGTGAAAATCAGCATCAGGCCCAGCAGCAAGGTCTTGCGCGGCAGGCGCGTCGTCAGCATTGCAACGGGCGGCGCGCCCGCCACCACGCCGAGCGCGTAGCCGGTGACCAAGAGACCCGCGCTCGACAGCGAAACGCCGAGATCGGCGCCCACCTCGGGCAGCAGGCCCATGATGACGAATTCGGTGGTGCCGATGCCAAAGGCTCCGACCGCCAGCGCCCACAGCGCGATAGGCATATCTGTACTCCTGAATGACTTGGGGTTTACCCGACCGCGCCATTGTGCGCTGCGCCATCATTGAGAAAAATAGGCCTAAAATCATTACACTTTTGCTTCGGAGTCACGAATGGCCCTCAGTTCTGATGCCTTGCGGGTGTTCCTGGCCGTGGTCGATACCGGCGCGATGAGCGCCGCCGCCGAGTCACTGGGGCAAACGGCGTCCGGAGTCAGCCGGGCTCTGTCGCGGCTGGAGTGTCAGCTGGGGGTAACACTGCTGACCCGCACGACCCGGCGCATGGAACTCACTGAAGAGGGGCGCCTGTTCCTGCAGCGGGCGCGCGACATTGTCGGAAGCCTCGACGACGCCGAAGAATGCATGCGCATCCGTCGTCAGCAGCCATCGGGGCGGCTGCGAGTCGATGCGTCGGCGCCGGTCATGCTGCATTGCGTGGTGCCGCATGTGGCCGAGTTTCGCCAGCGCTATCCCGAAATCGCGCTCGAACTCACCAGTAACGACCGTATCGTCGATTTACTGGAGCACCGCACCGATATCGCCTTGAGAGTAGGGCCGCTGGCCGATTCCAGCCTGCACGCACGGCCGCTGCGACCGGCGCGCAGGTTCCTGGCGGCCAGCCCGGCGTACCTGGCGCGGCGGGGCGCGCCGGCCACCGTGGAGGACCTGCGGCAGCACGAGCTGTTGGGGTTCACCCAGCCGGAAAGCCTGAATACATGGCCGCTGCGCCATGCCGGCGGCACCGAGTTTCCCGTCGTGCCGACTGTTTCGGCATCCAGCGGCGAAACGCTGCGCCAGCTGGCGATCAGCGGCGTGGGCATCGGTTGTTTTGCGGAATTCATGCTGAAAGAGGACCTGGCGGCCGGGCGGCTGGTCACGCTGCTGGAAGAGGCTTGCACCGACCACGTGCAGCCGGTGCATGCGGTGTACTACCGCAATACGCAGCTCGCGCGCCGCATTGCCTGCTTCCTGGACTTCTACGCCGAGCGGCTATGAGGCCGCTGCCGGATGACAGCGGCGCGCGGCAGCTCTGGTGAGGCCCGGGTGTCAGCACGGGCCGGGGTTCAACGCGGGTCGTCGAATGCGGCGTCGATTTCCTGGATGTCCATGCCGGCGTAGCTGGCGGCCGCTCCGCTCAAGTCCCAGACCGCGGCGCCCTTGGCTACTTCGAGTGCGGCCGCGTCTTCCTTGCGCATGCGCGCCAGCAGGGCGCGTTCAACCGACTGTGCGGCGTGTTCGCGCGGCACGCAGATCACGCCATCGCCGTCGGCCACGATGAGGTCGCCCGGCGATACCGCGACGCCATCGCAGACCAGCGGCGCGTTGACCCGGCCATGTCCCGACTTATCGGGGTGCGAAGAGGACACATGCGTGGCCCAGGTGGCGCTGCGCAGTTCGCGCAGCATGTCGGTGTCGCGCACGCTGCCCTGCACGACCACGCCGGCCAGCCCTTTCTTCAGCGCATAGCGCGCCGCCATGTCGCCCCACTGCGATCCCGACACCGCAGGTTCGCACACCACGACCAGCACGTCGCCGGGCTGGGCCAGATACAGCGCGCGATGCATCATGAGGTTATCGCCCGGCGCGCAATACGCCGTGACGGCGGGTCCGGCGATGCGCATGCCGGGCACGACGGGCCGCATGCGGCTCGACATCAGGCCTCGACGCCCCTCTACATGTTCCGCCTCGTGCAGGTCGGATACGGTGACTTCCTGGGCCTGTGCGCACACCGCGGCGTCCACGCGATTGACGCGCAGATAGACTAGGGAACGATTCACGGGTATTTCCTTGGTGAGTGGATGAGGTTCAGTGCGGCACGCAATAGGCGTGCGACGGAAGGCGGAAGGTGGTGCGCTTCATCAGGCGAGGCTGGTCCAGCCGCATTTCGTCGCGCCGGTGCATCGTGCAGCCGTTGTCCCACATGATCAGGTCGCCGTTGCGTACCTTGTGCCGGTACACCAGCGACTCGCGGCTGCCGGCTTCGAACAGCAGGGGCAGTACGCGTTCATTCTCGGTCTCGCTCAGACCGTCGATGGATACCAGCGTGGTGGGATCCGCATAGAGCGCCTTGCGGCCGGTGACGGGATGCGTCAGCACCAGCGGATGCGTGGCGTCCGGCAGGCTCAGCATCGCGTTGGCCTGGGCCGTGTCCTTCTTCAGTTCCGTCGCGTTCATGATGGCCATGCGCTTGGCATACCGGTAGGTGCCGGTGCGCCCTTCGATCAGCGTCTGGATATCGGCCGGCAGGCTTTCCCAGGCGCCGTACTGATTGGCCCAGTAGATGTCGCCGCCGCCCTGCGGCACTTCCACGCCATAGAGCATGGCGCCGGTAGCGGGCTCGCGCATGAAGGTCTGGTCCGAGTGCCAGGCCACGTCATCGCCGCCGGCAAAGCCGCCCACGCCGCGGCCGTCGGCGTAGCGCAGCGTGCTGAAGTAAATGATCTCGTCGTGATAGGGCGACAGGATGTCCTTGCGGCTGATGACTTCGCAAGTGCCGAATTGCTGGCTGAACTGCACCTGTTCGTGTTCTTCGATCGACTGGCGCCTGAAGACCATGACGGGCGCCCGCTGCCAGAGCGTGCGCAACTGTTCGATGGAGGCCGGGTCCCGCAGCAGATTCTCGATCTTTTCTTGCACTTCCACGACAAAACCGTCGTGCAGCACCTGATGTTGCAAATGGATAGGAGTCTCGGACATGACATAGCCTATTGGTTGGACGAGGCCGCGGCACCGGCCCTGCATATCTCGTCCCAGCATATCGGCGGCCTGCGGCCCTGCCCATAGGCTGCGCCAACGGAATTTCACTATCTGAACTTCCCGGGCGGCGCCAACGGGCCGGCTCGCCGGCAACAAGGGGCGCGGCCGGCCGCGCAGCACAGACGGACGCCTAGGCGAAAAGCTGTTCCATTTCGCGGCGAAAGCGCACGGCGGGGGAGTGCTCGTCGAACTCGACGTCGTGCCAGCGTATGGGCTGCGACTGCCGCACGGCATGCTTCAGTCTCACGTTGTTGGCCAGCCCCAACGGCAGATAGCCCTCGTCCAGCGAATCTCGGGCCGGCACCAATTTGCCGTACACCGTGAAGCCGCCTTCGCCGTCGAGCGCCCGGCCCGCCGGCATGTCGCGCTTGGCCGTGGCCACCACGTCGGCATGCCAGCCGGTGGCCGATCCGGTGGGTTCGTGGCGCAATCCCACGCTTGCCACGCTGATGCCCAGTTCGAGCCCGATAAGGTGATACGGCTTGTACATGGCCGCGTAGTTGCCGCTGGGGTCGGTCAGCAGCCCGTATTCCTGGAAGCAGCGCCTTACATAGTCGCTGTCGGCCGCAAGGGTGACGTATACCCCCCAGCGCAGGTCGCGATACACCGGACGTCCGTCGCGCTCGAGCGACGAAATCACTTCCACCTGGCCGCGATGATGGAGCATGCCTCCTTCTTCGCGCGGCTTCAGCACGCGGGGCAGGTCGTCTACACCGCAGGGCGGAAAGTGCAGGCCCGATGGCGCGGGGCGCAGCCCCGTGGCATTGGCCACGGCCGCCATTTCTATGGCGCTCTTGGTTCCGTCCAGGAAGCTGTTGAACATCTGGGCATTGAAATCGCCCGCTGCCACCATTTCGTCCGTGAAACCGTAATACGGCCAGACGGTCTCCGGCGTCGAGGTGTGGAATTCGGGCAGGTACTTGGTGCCCTTGCCGGCCGCGATGACCTCGAAGCCGCTGGCGCGCGCCCAATCGATCATCTCGCAGATCAGGGCGGGCTGGTCGCCGTAGGCGAGCGAATACACAATGCCCGCCTCGCGCGCACGGCGCGCGAGCAGCGGCCCAGCCAGTGCGTCGGCCTCGACATTGACCATGATGATGTGCTTGCCATGCCTGCAGCACGCCAGCACATGTTCGATCCCGGCAGCGGGCTGGCCCGTGGCGTCGATCACGATCTCCACTTCGGGGCTGGCAATGATGGTCGCGGCGTCGTCGCTGAAATAAACGTGGCCTGTTTGCACGGCATCGTGGGGATTTGCGGCGCGCAAGGCCTCGGCGGGCCAGCCCACGCGGGTCAGCGCGGCGCGGGCGCGATCGGGTTGCAGGTCGGCTACGGCCACCAGCTGAATGCCGGGAGTGCGGCGGGCCTGGCTGAGGAACATGGAGCCGAATTTGCCGGCGCCCAGCAGGGCGACGCGCAAGGGTTTGCGGTCGGCGTGGCGCTGCTTCAGCAGGCGATGCAGATTCATGGCGCGGTCTCCTGGGCGACGGCGGCGCCTGCGGCCCGCACCCGTGGCCGGCCCCCAAGCGCTGTATGATTGCAGCCAGAATAGCGGCTTTTTCTCGCGGGCGGCGCTACATTTTGTGCCGCGTCCGGCGCGCGGCCTACTGGTCGGCGCGATAGAGTTCGCCCGCCAGCACGCTGCGCCAGTTTGCCCAGGTCAGGCGTGGCTGGTCGGCGACGTGGCGGTTGTAGGGAGCGTCGTACAAGATATGACGCCAGCTGGGCGGCACCGCGCCCTCGATGTGTGGCCGGTCGTCGATCAGCAGGTCACCGCGCACCAGTGTCTTGTCGCGGGTCATCACCAGCCTTTCGGTCGCCGCACGCCCCAGGTGTCGCTCGACCCACAGGAATTTTTCCGCCACGCAGTTCTCGAACTGCCGCAGCGGAGACGTGCAGATCCGCACGTCCATCCCCAAAGCCAGCAGTTCGCGATACGCCTCGATGGCGCCCGGCACCGGCGGCAGATTGCGGATAAAGCCCGGCTCGGTATATATGGCTTCCGCGAGCCCCCGCAGGTCTGGCGGGTAGTCTTCCAGGATATGGAACGAGCGGCGGTCTTCGTAGGCCACGGGTTCCAGGTCGGGGTGGCGTGCGCGCCAGGCAGCGATGAAGGCGTGTTCGAAGTCGGCCAGCACGCCGTCTTGGTCTAGCAGAATCAGCATGGTGTGCGACGGATGGGATGGGCCTTTGATTGTGCCACGGGCCCCGGGGATTCAATCGGGCGAACGCGCCAGCACGTCGTAATGGGCAACGCCGTTCTGCGGGCGCGACTGCACCAGGACATACCCGCGATACTCCCAGTGCAGCGGCGGCGGAGCGGGCGGCAGCGGGTGCAGCCGGCTTGCGCGGCGCAGCAGGGTGACGTGCGGCGCAAAGGCCTGCGCGGGGCGGCGCCAGCCCAGGGGCTCCAGCCATCGCCACAGTTCATCGTATGTTCGCAGCAATGCCGGGCAGGGTCCCGACGGACCCGCCCACACGATGCCCTGGCGGGCGAAGACGCCGTAACGGTCGAGAGTGACGCTGCCCGCTGCGGCGCGCGCCCGCGCGGTTTCGGCAACCAGGCCGGGCACGCGGTCAGCGTCGACCGCGCCCAAAAATGCCAAGGTCAGGTGCAAGGTATCGGGCCGCATGGCGCGACCGCCGCAGGCGGCCTGGGCTAGTGCGGCCCAACTTGCCAGCGTGGCAGCCGGTTCGGGCCCAGGCCATAACGCGAAGAACAGGCGCACCCGGTTTGGCCGCACGGCAGCGGCGGGCGCAACGGAAGCAGAAGAGGCGGGCATGACGCCACATTATGGCCGACTCCTGGTAGTTCGCTACAGTGCTGTGGCAGACACCATGGGCACCGCGCCCCGGGGCTGGCTTGGCCGTCCCCGGGCCGGCTCAGTGACGCAGGCCACGCCAGCTCTAGCGCGCGGCCTCAACGCTGGGCCAGTGCCGGCGGCAGCGGCGTGTCCCAGCCGCCGCCCAGCGCGCGCACCAGGTTCACGGCCGACCGCGCGCGCTCGCCGTCCAGCTGTACCGATACCCGCTGTTGCGTCAGCACCGTGCGGTCGGCCTCGATCACATCCAGGTAGCTGATCGAGCCTTCTTCATATTGCACGTGCGAGATGCGCGCGGCGCGTTGCGACGCTTGCAGCGCCGCGTCCTGCGCGTCGGTCTGGTGCGCCAGGATGCGCAGATTGGCCAGGTTGTCTTCGACTTCGCGGAAGGCGTTCAGGACCGTCTGCCGGTAGTTCGCCACATCTTCTTCATAGACGGCCCGCGCCCGGTCCAGCCCCGCCTGCCGGCGGCCGCCATCGAAGATGGGCAATGACAGCGCCGCGCCGACCAGCGGCCCCAGCAGGAACGTGCGGCTCGACCACTCGAACAGGTTGCCCAGTTCCGACGATTCAAAGCCCGCCGCGCCGGTGATGTCCAGCCGGGGGAAGAACGCGGCCTGGGCCGCGCCGATCCGCGCATTGGCCGCGGCCATGGCGCGTTCCGCAGCGGCGATGTCCGGCCGGCGTTCCAGCAAGGTAGAAGGCAGGCCCGCGGGAATGCTCACCGAAATCCGGGCCAGCGGCTGCGCCGGCAGATTGAACTCAGACGGCGCCTTGCCCAGCAGCACGGCCAGGGCGTGTTCGGCATTCGCGCGGCGACGTTCAAAACCCAGGGCTTCGGCCCGGGCCGATTCCAGTTCGGATCGTGCGCGCGCCAGGTCCAGTTCGCTGATGTCGCCGGCATCGTAACGGCGCTGGATCAGGTTCAACGTCTCGCTGCGCAGCTCCACCGTCTGGCGGTACAACTGCAGGCCCGCGTCGAGCTCCCGCACCTGGAAGTAAGCCTGCGCCACATCGGCCTGCAGGGCCAGCAGCACCGACCGATACAGCGCCTCGCTTTGCTGGGCGTCGGCCGTGGCGGCGTTTACGGTAGAGGCCACGCGGCCGAACAGGTCGGCCTCATAGGCGACGCCGACCTGGGCGCGCCACAGTGTCGATGCGTCGCTCGGCGCATCGTCGGACAGGCCTTGCGAAGCCGGGGACTGCCGCTGCCGGGTCGGCCCGAACCCCGCGTCCACCGTGGGAAACAGCCCCGAGCGCGCGTCCCCCAGCAGCGCGCGTGCCTGTTTCAGGCGGGCCGCCGCGGCCTGCAGGTTCTGGTTGGCCTGCTGCGCTTCTTCTTCCAGCGCATTCAGCGTTTCATCGCCGAACAGTTTCCACCATTGACCCCGCATGGCCTGTTCGGCGGGTTGGGCCTGCTGCCAGCTGCCCGCTTCGTGCGCGGGCAGCGCGGCTTCTTTGTATTCGGCAGGCGTGTGGACCTGGGGCCGCTCGTAGTCCGGCCCGACCGCGCACCCGGCCAGCACCAGGGCCAGCAAGATGGGCAGCAGCGCAGGGGCACGTTTGAGTGTGTGCTTCATGATTAAGTATCTCTTCAATGACCGGCGTGCGGCGCGGCAATCGGCGCCTCATGCTGCGTGGCGGAGTGCAGTTTGGTGCCGCTCATCGACCTCAGCAGCACGTAGAACACCGGCGTCAGGAACAGCCCGAACAAGGTCACGCCCAGCATGCCGAAGAACACCGCTACACCCATGGCGTGGCGCATCTCGGAGCCGGCCCCACTGGACAGCACCAGCGGCACCACACCCATGATGAACGCAATCGAGGTCATCAGAATGGGGCGCAGGCGCAGCCGGCTGGCTTCGATGGCCGCCTCGAGCGGCGTGCTGCCCTGCATTTCCAGCTCGCGGGCAAACTCCACGATCAAGATGGCGTTCTTCGCAGACAGGCCCACCAGCACCATCAGCCCGATCTGGGTAAAGATGTTGTTGTCGCCCTGGGTCAGCCATACGCCGGTGAGCGCCGCCAGGATGCTCATCGGCACGATCAGGATGACCGCGAGCGGCAGCGCCAGGCTCTCATAAAGCGCCGCGAGCACCAGGAACACGAGCAGCACGCTGATGGGAAACACCCATATGCCGGCATTGCCCGCCAGGATCTGCTGGTAGGTCAGGTCGGTCCATTCGAACTTGATGCCACGCGGCAGTGTTTCGGCGGCAATGCGTTCGGCCGCGTCCTGCGCCTGGTCCGATGAATACCCGGGCGCCGGGCCGCCGTTGATGTCGGCCGCGGTGAAACCGTTGTACCGCACCACCATTTCGGGGCCGAACGTCTGCTTGACGTTCACCAGCGCGGATAGCGGCACCATCTGGCCCGATTCGCTGCGCGTCTTCAGCTGCAGGATGTCTTCGGGCTGCGATCGGAACGGCGCATCCGCCTGTGCCCGCACCTGGAACACCCGGCCGAAGCGGTTGAAGTCGTTCACATACATCGAGCCCAGATAGATCTGCAGCGTGTCGAACACATCGGTCACGGGTACGCCCAGTTGCTTGGCCTTTACCCGGTCCAGGTCCACGTCCAACTGGGGCACGTTGATCTGGTAATTGGTAAAGGTGGGCCCCAGTTCGGGCGCTTCATGCGCCTTGGCCAGGAATGCCTGCGTCGCCTTGTCGAGCTCGGCGTAGCCCAATGCGGCCTGGTCTTCGATCTGCAGTTTGAAGCCGCCCATCGTGCCCAGCCCCATCACCGGCGGGGGCGGGAATACCGCGATGAACGCATCCTTGATACCCGCGAATTTGGCATTCAGGCTACCGGTGATGGCATCCCCCGACAGCTCGTCGCTGTGACGCTCGGCAAACGGCTTCAGGGTCACGAATACGATGCCGGCGCTGGAACTGTTGGTAAAGCCATTGATGGACAGTCCGGGGAACGCGATGGCGCTTTCCACGCCGGGCTCGTTCAGCGCGATGTCCGACATGCGGCGTATCACGTCTTCGGTGCGGTCCAGCGATGCGCCGTTGGGCAATTGCGCAAAGCCGATCAGGTACTGCTTGTCCTGCGCCGGGACAAACCCTCCGGGTACCAGGTACGAGATGCCCACCGTGGCGGCCAGCAGCACGGCATACACCGCCATGGCGCCGCCCTTGTGGCGGATCACCCCGGTGACACCGTTGGCGTAGGACTCCGAGGCGCGGCCGAAGAAGCGGTTGAACCAGTTGAAGAAGCCGCCGAACACGCGATTCATGCCGCGCGTCAACGCGTCCGGCTTGTCATGGTGGCTCTTCAGCAGCAGGGCCGACAGCGCCGGGGACAGGGTCAGTGAGTTGAAGGCCGAGATCACCGTCGAAATGGCGATGGTCATGGCGAACTGCTTGTAGAACTGGCCCGACAGCCCCGTCATGAACGCGAGCGGTACGAACACCGCGCACAGTGTCAGCGCAATGGCGATGATGGGCCCGCTGACCTCGCGCATGGCCCGGTACGTGGCGTCGCGCGGCGATAATCCGGCGGCGATATTCCGTTCGACGTTTTCCACCACGACGATGGCGTCGTCCACCACGATACCTATCGCCAGCACCATGCCGAACAACGACAGGGCGTTGATCGAGTAGCCGAACATCAGCAACAGCGAAAACGTGCCCACGATCGACACCGGCACGGCGAGCAGCGGAATGATGGACGCGCGCCAGGTCTGCAGGAAGACGATCACCACCAGCACGACCAGCGCGATGGCTTCCAGCAGTGTGGTGATCACCGCCTTGATGCTGGCGCGCACGAATTGCGTGGGGTCGTATTCGATGCGATATTCGACCGAAGGCGGGAAATCGGCCGCCAGTTCCTTCATGGTCTCGCGCACCTGGGCCGATACATCCAGCGCGTTGGCGCCGGGTGACTGCATGATGCCCATGCCGATGGCCGGCTTGTTGTTCAAGAGCGAACGCAGGCCATATTCCTGCGCGCCCAGCTCGATGCGCGCCACATCCGACAGCCGGGTCACCGCCCCATCGGCCGACGACTTCAGAATGATGTTGCCGAATTCAGTTTCGTCCTGCAGGCGCCCCTGTGCGTTCACCGAGAACTGCATGGGCACATCGCCTTGCGTGGGCGAAGCGCCAATCACGCCGGCCGCGACCTGCACGTTCTGTTCCCGGATGGCGCTGACCACGTCGCTGGCCGTCAGGCCTCGCTGGGCGATCTTCTGCGGATCCAGCCACACCCGCATGGAATAGCTGCCCGAACCCCAGATCTGGACTTCGCCCACGCCGTTGATGCGCGCCAGGCGGTCTTTCACATTCAGCACCGCGTAGTTGCGCAGGTACGTGATGTCGTAGCGATCATCCGGCGAAATCAAGTGCACCACCAGCGTGAGGGTGGGCGAACTCTTGGTGGTGGTCACGCCCAGCCGCTGCACATCCGGCGGCAGGCGCGGCAGCGCCTGCGATACGCGGTTCTGCACCAGCTGCTGGGCTTTGTCCGGGTCCACCCCCAGCTTGAAGTACACCGTCACGGCCAGGTTGCCGTCGCTGTTGGCTTGCGACTGCATGTACAGCATGTCTTCCACGCCGTTGATGGACTCTTCAAGCGGCGAAGCGACGGTCGAAGCGATGACCTTGGGATTCGCGCCCGGATACTGGGCACGCACGACGACCGACGGGGGCACGACTTCCGGGTATTCCGAGATGGGCAGCTGGAACATGGCCAGCAGGCCCCCCAGCAGCACGATCACCGATAATACGCCGGCGAAAATCGGGCGGTCGATGAAGAATTTAGATATGTTCATGCTGGCTTCCGAAGGCTATTTCAGGCTGGCCGCTGCGGTCTGGACGGCAGAAGGCGCCTGGTCCATCGACACAAGATTGGGGGCCACCATCTCGCCGGGCCGCACACGCTGCAGGCCGTTGACGACGATGCGTTCGCCCGGGCGCAGGCCGCTGGTGATCACACGCAGGTGGCCCTGGCTCGCGCCCAGCGAGACCTGGCGGTAGGCGGTGCGATTCGCGTCATCCACCACCAGGACGAATCGCTTGTCCTGGTCGGTGCCGATGGCGCGCTCTTCAACCAGCACGGCCTCGTGCGATTCGGTGCTGCCCAGGCGCACCCGCGCGTACATGCCCGGCACCAGCACGCCGTCGGGGTTGTTGAACACCGCACGCACGCGGATTGTTCCCGACGCGGTATCGATCCGGTTGTCCACCGAGTGCACGAATCCTTCGCGGGAATGGCCCTGCTCGTTGGCCAGACCCAGTTGCACGGGCACCGCCACGCCCGCGGCCCGGGCGGGGCTCACGTACTTCAGATAGGCTTGCTCGTCCACATCGAACGAGGCGTACATCTGCGACACGGATACCAGTGTGGTCAACGGCACCGACGTCGCCCCCGCGGCAACCACGTTGCCTTCGGTGACTTCGGCACGCGAGACGCGTCCGGCCACCGGAGCGACGATTTCGGTGTAGCCCAGATTCAGGCGGGCGGTCACCAGGGCGGCTTCGGCGGCTTGCAGATTGGCTTCCGCTTCACGGGCGTCATTGCGTTTCGATTCGAAGTCGCGGCGCGCAATGGCGTTCTCGGCCAGCAGCCGCTTGCCGCGCGCCAGTTCCGACGCGGTGAAGGCTACGCGCGCACGGGCTGCGGCCAGTTGCGCCTGGGCGCGGTCGACCTCCGCCGCGTAGGGGCGGGGGTCTATGGTGAACAGCGGGTCGCCCTTGTTGACCAGGCTGCCATCCTGGAAGTGCACGGCCATCAGCGTGCCGGACACCAGCGGCCTGATGTCGACGCGGTCGATGGCCTCCAGCCGCCCCGAATAATCCTGCCAGTCGACAATGGATTTGCCCAGCGCGGGCGCCACGTCCACCGAAGGGGCGGCGGGCGCGGCCTGGGCCTGGGCGTGGCCGCTTGGCGCGCGCAGCAGGGTATAGCCTCCGCCTGCAACGATCAGGGCCGCGAAAACCGCCAGCAATACAATGCGTTGGCGCGAAACAATCATGGTGTTTCCTTGAATCTGAAGGGGGACGATCAACCGTGGAAACCGGGAGTAGAATTCCCGGGTGGCCCAGCGCCGGCGCTCGGATTTGGCTTGGGCTATCGGTCAAATCAAGACGATTGCATTCTGAGTGTTTTCCCGTAGGGAATAAATACAGCTGAATCGTCAACACTAGTCGAGCTATACGTACAATTCCGGGAAAAACCGGGTTATGCTGCTCACTTCTTCACCATTGCCACCCGGACACGACCATGGACCGCTTCCAAGCTATGCAGGTCTTCGTGCGCGTTGTCGACGCCAACAGCTTCACGCGGGCCGCCGATGGCCTGGCGCTGCCGCGCACGACCGTCACCACTGCCATCCAGAACCTTGAACGACGCCTGGGCGTGCGGCTGCTCAACCGCACCACGCGCCGCATCAGTCTTACCCCGGACGGCGCCGCCTACTACGAGCACAGCACGCGTATCCTGGCCGAAGTCGAAGAAACGGAAGCCTGCTTCCAGGAAGCGGCGCTGCGGCCCAAGGGCAGGCTGCGCATCGACGTGCCGACCAGCGTGGGCCGGCTGATCATTGTTCCGTCGCTGTGTGAGTTCCATACGCGCTACCCCGATGTGGAGCTGGTCATCGGCATGGGCGACCGCATCGTGGACATGGTGCAGGAAGCGGTCGATTGCGTCATTCGGGGGGGCGACCTTGAAGATTCCAGCCTGGTGGCGCGCCGCATCGGCACGTTCCAGGGCGTCACGTGTGCGTCGCCTTCCTATCTTGAGCGGCACGGCATGCCTCACACGCTTGAAGATCTGAAGAACCACCTGGCCGTGCATTACTTCTCCAGCCGTACGGGCCGCAATTTTCCCTGGGACTTCGTCGTCGACGGCAAGACCCGCGAGATCGATGTGCCGGGCAGCGTGTCGGTCAACGACTGGAGCGCGCACCTGGCGTGCGCCCTGAAAGGCATGGGCCTCGTGCAGACGGCGCGCTTCATGGCGCTGCCTCACCTGCAATCGGGCGAGCTGATCGAAGTCCTGCCGCAGTGGAAGCCGCGGGTCGTGCCCATTTCCCTGCTGTATCCGCAAAGCCGCCAGTTGTCGCCCAAAGTGCGGGTGTTCTCGGATTGGGTGGCCGAGCTGTTCGCGAGGTGTCCGCTGCTGACGGGTGGCGACGGCACCGAACCGTGCCCCGGCATCGAGAAGGCCGAGCTCCTGCCGGCCGGCGAACGTGTGCCGCGCCGCGGTATCGTGGCCGACGCGGAATACGTGCTCTAAACAGCGCGTGGACGCCGCCCCGGCACGACTGCGCGGGGTGGGGGCGGCGTTACTGTATATTTGGGCGTCGTGTCCACGCAGCCCCAGATCCGCTTTATGCACCAGCCCGTCCTACCCGCGTACTTGATCGCCCGCTGGCTATTGCTGCTGGTCCTGTTGGCGGGTGCGTATTTCCTCAGCGGATTCCTGGTGCCGGCCCTGGCCGCGCTGATCGTGGGCCTGGCCACCTGGCCGCTGTACCGGCGCATTGTCGACTGGTGCGGTGGTCGCACGATCCCCGCCGCGACGCTGGCATTGCTGGGCGTCATACTGATCATCATCATCCCCCTCACGCTCGCGCTTTCGTACGCGGTAAAAGAAGCCAGCAACTTCTTTGCATGGGCGCTTGCGGCCAACCGGTACGGTGTGGCCGTACCCGACTGGATTTCGTCGCTGCCCGGGGTGGGGCCGCGGCTTGCGGTGTATTGGCAGACCTACCTGGGCGAGCCGCATGCGCTCGGCGCCCTGGTCGAAATGGTCAGCGGCGAACACCTGGGCAATATCTATCGCATGGTGCTGTCAGCCACCGGCAATGCCTTCCACCTGCTGCTGAGCGTGGTCTTCATGCTGATTACGCTGTTCTTTGTGTACAAAGACGGTGACCGTATGATCGCGCAGCTTGACGTGCTGGGCGAGCGCATCCTGCCTGCGCGCTGGCAGCGGTTTTCGCGCGTGGTGCCCGCCACGGTCGGTTCCACCGTGACCGGCATGAGCCTGATTGCCGTCGGCGAAGGCGTGGTGCTGGGTGTGGCGTACTGGATGGCAGGCGTGCCGTCGCCGGTGCTGCTGGGCGTGGTCACCGGCTTCATGGCGCTGATACCGGGCGGCGCGCCACTATCGTTCACGCTGGTCTCGCTGTACCTGGTGGGTTCCGGTCACCTGGTGGCCGGCATCGCCCTGTTCGCCTGGGGCACGATCGAACTCTTCATCGTCGACAAGACTCTGAGGCCGCGCCTGGTGGGCGGGCCCGTGAAGCTGCCGTTCCTGCCCACCTTCTTCGGCCTGGTCGGCGGGGTCAAGACCATGGGTATCGTGGGGCTCTTCGTTGGGCCGGTGCTCATGGCCTTGCTGGTGGCCGTCTGGCGCGAATGGGTGCGCAACGTCGAGCACGAACGCGACCTGACGCGGCTGCAGCCGGCCACCGAACAGCGCGACACCTGAGCGCCCGCCAGTTGCACAGACCTAGTACAGGCTTTCATTTTCCCGAGGTTGAGAATGTCTGCATCATCCGTGGCCGAGCAGGTGGCCACATTGCGTCGGCAGGGCTTTGTCGTGGTTCGGCAATTCGCCGCACCGGGCACCGTGGCCGCGCTGCGTGAAGAGGCCGAGCGGCAGCTTGCCCGCCAGGCTGAGCCCATCGAATACGAGGCCGACCTGCAATACCCGGGGGCGCCGCCGTCGCGGCAAGCCCAGGGCGGGGCGACAGTGCGCCGCCTGCTCAACGCTTACGGGCGCGGCCCGCAGTTCCAGGCGTGGGCCACCTCGCCGGCCGTGGCTGGGTGGCTCCAGGCCTGTTTCGGCGATACGCCGGTGCTTTCCACCGTGCACCACAACTGTGTGATGACCAAGCATCCGGCGTATGGCAGCCTCACTGGCTGGCATCAGGACATCCGCTACTGGTCGTTCACTGCCACCGATCTGGTGTCGACCTGGCTGGCGCTGGGTCATGAAACGGCCGACAACGGAGGCCTGTTCTTCATTCCGGGCTCGCACGATGCGTCGTTTTCCACCTCGCAGTTCGACGAAAAGAAGTTCTTCAAAGAAGATCAGCCCGAGAACCAGGCATGGATCGAGCAGGCGGTCTGCCCCGAGCTGGACCCCGGCGATGTGGTGTTCTTCCACTGCCGCACGCTGCACGCGGCCCGGCAGAATGGCACCGACCGGGTGAAGTTTTCGCTGGTTCACACCTATCACCCGCGCAGCATCCGCCCCGTGGACGGCACACGCTCGGCCTCGTCGCCTGGTGTAACCCTGGACGTCTGACGAGGCCGGCCGGCCCCTCGGCGCGGCGACCCGGCGGTCTCCGGCGTTTGGTAATATAGCTGGATATTTATCCAGCCTCCGGCCGCCATGCTGCCGCCCCACCGCTACTACTACCTGCACAATTTCCAGCGTGCGCTGGAAGTCGTGGCCGACCGCTGCGCCGACCTGCTCGACGCATCCGAACACGCGTTCCTGAGCCAGTTCGCCGCGCTTGGGCAACCGGCGCAGGCCCTGTTCGTGCGCATGGCCATGCGGCGGGGGCCCTGGTTTCGCGCCAGCCGCCTGGTGTATGAAGAAATCCCCGACCTGGACGCGGCGGTGCAGCCGCTGGTTCAGCTGGGCTGGCTGAGCCCGACGGCGCCCATGACGCTCGATGAGCTGTTCGGTGTCTGCACCCTGCCTGAACTGCGGGCCATCTTCGCCCGGCGCGGCGGGGCCGCGCTGCGCAAGGCCGACATGCTCGAAGCGCTGCGGCCGCATTACGCCCGGCCCCAACCCTATGCCGCGTGGTGCGGCCCTTCGTCCGAGCCCGCCTGGCGCTTCATGCTCGCAGGGCAATGCGACCGGCTGCGCCTGATGTTCTTCGGGAATCTGCACCAGACGTGGTCAGAGTTCGTGCTGGCGGACCTGGGCATCTTTCAGTACGAGGCCGTTCCTTTCGGGCCGGGCTCGCGCGCTTTCCAGTCGCGAGCCGACGTCGACCGCTATCTGGCCCTGCATGCATGCCGCCAGGCGCTGGACGAGGGCGCGGCGCCCGCCGACTTGCTGCCGGCCATACAGGCATGCTGCAGCGACAACCCGTTTGTCGAACAGCGTCGCGCCAAGACCCTGATGCGCGTGGGCCAGGCCTGCGAGCGCGCGCAAGACTGGCAGGGGGCTTACCAGGTCTATGCGCAATGCGAGTATCCGGGAGCCCGGCATCGCCGTATCCGCATGCTCGAGCGCATGCGGCGGCACGACGACGCACTGGCGCTCGCCCTGCGAGCCCACGCCGAGCCGGAGAGCGAAGCGGAAAGCCAGCAGCTGGGGCGCATGCTGCCCCGGCTGCGGCGCAACGCCGGGCATACCGCGACACCGCGGCGAACGGCTGTGACGCTATCCCGGCTCGACCTGACACTGCCTCGTCCAAGTTCGCCGCAATCGGTCGAATACGTCACTCGCGATCACCTGCACTGCGACACCATGCCGGTGTACTACGTCGAAAACGCGCTGATCACCTCACTGTTCGGCTTGCTGTGCTGGTCTGCGGTGTTCGCGCCCTTGCCTGGCGCGTTCTTCCATCCATTCCAGCGCGGGCCTGCAGACCTGCACGCGACCGATTTCGCGCTGCGCCGCGCGGCGTTGTTCGACGCCAGTCTGGCGCAGCTCGACAGCCACGCTTATCGCGACACGATCCTGCGCAACTACACCGACAAGGCGGGCCTGCAATCGCCATTCGTATTCTGGGGGTCCCTGTCCGACGCCTTGCTGCAATTGGCCCTGGACTGCCTGCCCGCGGTCCACCTGAAGCTGTTCTTTACGCGCATTCTTCAGGATCCGGGCAGCAACTGCACCGGCCTTCCAGACCTGGTGCGCTTCTGTCCGAGCGAGCGGCGTTATGAACTCATCGAGGTCAAAGGGCCTGGCGACAAACTGCAAGACAACCAGACTCGCTGGTTGCAGTACTGTGCCCGCCACGACATCCCAGCGCACGTGTGCCACGTGCGCTGGCAGGACGCTGCCGCATGAGCTACACCGTGGCGGTACGCGCGCTGTGCGAATTCACGGCGCGGGCCGGCGACCTCGACCTGCGCTTCACCCCGGCGCCCAGCGGGGCCGAAGGCGTTGCCGGCCACATTGCCGTCACGGGGCGACGCGGGCCGGCCTATGAATCCGAAATCGCTTTGTCTGGCCGCCACCGGAACCTGCTGGTAAGGGGCCGTGCCGATGGCTACGACCCCGACCTGAACCAGCTGGAAGAAATCAAGACCTACCGCGGCGACCTGTCCAGCGTGCGAGAGAACCATAGAGCCCTGCACTGGGCGCAGGCGCGCGTCTATGGCCATTTGCTGTGCGAAGCGCGCTCGCTGTCTGCTTTGCGTGTGGCCCTGGTGTATTTCAACGTGGTCACCGAAGAAGAAACGGTGCTGACGGAAACCTGCGACGCGTCAACGCTGAAGGCCTACTTCCAGGAACACTGCGACCGCTTTCAGCAATGGGCTGCGGCTGAATTGGCGCACCGCCAGGCCCGCGATGACGGATTGGCCGGCCTGGCATTTCCGCCGGGCAGATTCCGCCCGGGCCAGCGCGAACTCGCCGTGGCGGTGTATCGAGGCGTCAAGGCGGGTGGGTGCGTGCTGGCCCAGGCGTCCACCGGCATCGGCAAGACGCTGGGCACGCTCTATCCCACGCTGAGGGCGATGCCGGAAGGGCGTGTCGACAAAGTGTTCTTTCTCGCGGCCAAGAACGCCGGCAAGGGGTTGGCCCTGGAAGCCCTGGATACGCTCAATGCGCAGGGCGCAGCCCCCACGCTCAGGGTGCTCGACATGCAGGCGCGCGACAAAGTCTGCGAGCACCCCGGCAAGGCCTGCCATGGCGAGGCCTGCCCCATGGCCCAGGGTTTCTACGACCGCCTGCCCAGCGCTCGGGCCGCCGCGCTCGCACAGCCCAACCTGCATGGACCCGCCGTGCGTTCCGTCGCGCGCGCGCACAACGTCTGTCCGTATTACCTGACGCAGGAACTGGCGCGCTGGAGCGATGTGGTGGTGGCCGACTACAACTACTACTACGACACGCACGCCTTGCTGTATGCGCTGACGCAGGCCAATCAATGGCGCGTGGCCGTGCTGGTCGACGAGGCGCACAACCTGGTCGATCGCGCTCGGCGCATGTACACGGCCGAGCTTGCGCAGGCTTCCCTCAAGCAGGCCCGCAGCGCCGCAACCAAGGCTCTGCGCAAACCTCTGGACGGCCTGGCTCGCGCTTGGAACGCCTTCAATCGCAAGCAAGGCGACACGTATCAATGCTACCCGGCGGTTCCGGCCGGTGTGCTGGCGGCGCTGCAGAAGGTCATCAGCGCCATCGCCGAACACCTGGGGCACGATCCGCTCGCGCACGAAGATCCTCTGCTGCGCTTTTACTTCGACGCCTTGCATTTCACCCGGCTGGCCGAGCAGTTCGGGTCGCATGCGCTGTTCGACGCCACGCGATACCCGGACGGCCAGGGCGCGCTCTCGACGCTGTGCGTACGCAATGTGGTGCCGGCGCCCCATCTGGCCTCCCGCTATGCCGCAGCACACAGCACCGTGCTGTTCTCGGCCACCCTGAATCCGCAGCAATACTATCGCGATACCCTGGGTCTGCCGGCACAGGCGGCATGGCTGGACGTCGCCGGCCCGTTCCGGGCCGAGCAGCTGGCCGTGCGGCTGGCACGCGGCGTGTCCACCCGCTATCGCGATCGTGAGCGGTCATTGCAGCCGATTGCCGACCTCATCGCCGAGCAATATGCACGACGCCCGGGCAACTACCTGGGATTTCTCAGCAGCTTCCAGTACCTGGAGCAAGTCGCCGGCTTGTTGCGCCAGCGTCACCCGCAAGTGCCCATCTGGAAGCAGGCGCCCGGCATGGACGAGGCAAGCCGCACGGCCTTTCTGCAGCGGTTTACCGAAACCGGAACAGGCGTCGGTTTCGCAGTGCTGGGCGGCGCGTTCTCAGAGGCGGTCGACCTGCCCGGCAAACGCCTGATCGGGGCTTTTATCGCCACGCTGGGCTTGCCGCAGGTCAACCCGGTCAACGAGCAAATGAGAAGCGCCATGGATCAACGCTACGGGAACGGGCGCGGCTACGACTACACATACCTGTATCCCGGTCTGCAAAAAGTCGTGCAGGCTGCCGGCCGCGTGATCCGCAGCGAGAATGACACCGGCGTTCTGCACCTGATCGATGACCGATACCGGCGTGCGGAAGTGCGTGCGTTGCTGCCGGCATGGTGGAGCCTGGAATAACGCTTCCGAACCGTGGCGGCCGGCTCGCGTGCAGTTTGGCGGGTTACGCTTCGCGCACCGCCACCACGTGCGGGTCGTTCAAGAGAATGCGGGCGAATTCCCGGACGAGGTCGGGCTGATTCGATGTTCTGGAATGCACCAGGTACAAGTTGCGTTCGGCCCACGGGTCGGTCAGCCGCACTGCGCATACGCGTTGTAGCTGCACCGCCTCGACGGCGGTGCTGGCAGGGACGACCGCCGCGCCCACGCCAGCCTCGACCATCTCGATCAACGCACTGAAACTATGTACGTGCACGCGCACTCGCATCGGCAAGCCGGTGCTGCGCGCCTGTTGGCTCAAGTGCAGATAATTGCTGCTGGTGCGTTCGACGCAAACCAGGTCATGGGCGAGCAGCTCGCGAAACGAAGTTTCGGCGTGCTGTGCCATGGGATGTCCGGGCGCTACGACGCATATGAGCCGATCGATCGCATAGAGCTCGCGGTGCAGCCCGGGACGCGGTTCCAGGTCTGCACCCACCCCGATGTCGGCTTGGCCCTCTTCAATGGCTTGGCTGATGGTGGGGCTTTCCTGTTCTTTCAGGTCGACGTTGATGTGCGTGTTGGAAACCAGGAACCGCGCCAGGCTCGGAATGATGAAACTGTTGAGCGAGCTGCTGTTGGCCAGCAGACGTATGCTGCCCCGCAAATTCGCTGAGTACGCGCCCAGCTCAGCGTGCATGGTGGCAACGCCTGCCAGTAACTGTTTCGCATGGCGCGCCAGCACTTCACCTGCCGGGGTCAGAGTCATGCCTTTGGCATGGCGCACAAACAGCTGGCTGCCGACCGCATATTCCAGGTTCTTGAGTCGATAGCTGGCCGAAGATGCCGTCAGGTGCATGACGGCTGCGCCAACGGACAAGTTGCCTGCTTCGGCGATCGCCTGGAATAGTCGAAGATCTTTGAGATCGTAGTGCAAGCTCGGCTCCGGTTGGGCCCGGGATATGCCCGGGCCCAAATCGTAGCCTGCTGGCCGCATTGACTCAATCTTTCTTCTTTTTCTTGGCCTCGACGAACTCGTTCATGTAGCGTTGCGGCTCGCCGGTGAGAAAGGCGTTGGCGAATTCTTCAACGCCGTTCGTGATTGAAACCTCCAGGGGCTCCTTTTCCCATTCGCGAAGCAGCCGCTTTTGTTGGGCAAGCACGGCGGGCCCGCATTCGGCCAGCAGGCCGGCCACGCGGGAAATCTCTTCGTCGAGCTTGTCCATCGGCATCACGCGATGCAACAGCCCCTGGTTGAGCGCGTCCTGGGCGTCGACGATTTCCCCGGTAAGCAACAGCCAGTCCGCCCGCGCCTGGCCGACCAGGCGCGGCAGCAAGGCGGCATGAATGATGGAAGGTATGCCTACCTTGACTTCGGGCATGCCCAACTTGGCTTCGGTGGACGCGATACGCAGGTCACATGCCAGCGCGAATTCCAGTCCGCCGCCCAGGCACCAGCCCGGGATGCGCGCAATCACCGGCACCGGCAGCTGGCGTACGTCTTCGCACAGCTGGCGAAGGCCATCGATGAAGCGCCGGGCGCTGTCCACATCGAAGCTGGCCATCTCTTTGATGTCGGCCCCCGCGACAAAGGCCTTGTCGCCTTGGCCGCGTATCACCAGGACACGCAGTCCGTTGTGGCTGCGCGCCTGGCTGATGGCGTGGCGCAGGGATGCAATGACCGGCGTGCCCAGAATATTGAGCGAACCGGCGTTGGCAATGCTCAGCGTCGCCACGCCCCGATCATCGATCGAGAAATCGGCGTGGTTCGGAATGCTTTCCTGTGTCATCGTTGCCTCTGGGCGCTTAGAGCTTTTCAAAGTTGATGTCGGACACCACTTTGCGCCAGCGTTCGTTGGACTCGCGGATCATCTGGGTGAACTCTTCGCGTGTCGTGTAGTCTGCCACCGCGCCTTGCTGGCTGAGTTTTTCGATCACCGCCGGGTCGGACAGCGCCTTCTTCACTGCCTGATTCAGGGTTTCCATAATATCGTCGGGCACGCCGGCGGGCGCGGCAAGGCCATACCAAGACGGGGTGTTCAACTCGGGATAGCCCACTTCGGCGTAAGTGGGCACATCGGGAAACTGCGGCACGCGTTCCGGGGCCGCGACGGCCAGGGCGCGCAGGCCGCCGGATTGAATGTGGCCCGCGGAAGAGGGCAAGTTGTCGAATACGACGTCGATCTGTCCGGCCAGCAGGTCGGTCAACGCGGGTCCCAGCCCCTTGTACGGCACGTGCAGCAGGTTGGTCCCGGTCGCGCTCTTGAAGCGCTCGCCAAACAGATGGCTGTAGCCGCCATTGCCGGAAGAACCGAAGGTGTATTTCTCGGGGTTCGCCTTCAGTGCCTCAACCAGTTCGCCGAAAGTCTTGATCGGCGACTTGGCGTTGATGTCCAGCACGCCCAGTACGTTGGCCAGATTGCTGATGGGCGAGAAGTCTTTGACGGGGTCATAAGGCGGTTTGGCCTGCACGCTCGGGTTGACGGCATGCGAGCTTTCCACTGCCATGACGATGGTGTAACCATCGGGTTTCTCCCGCGCCGCAGCCATGCTGCCCGTCGACCCACCCGCGCCCGGACGGTTGAGAATCACCACGGGCTGGCCCAGGGCTGCGCTGATGCTGGGCGCGACGGTGCGCGCGATCAGGTCGGTTGCGCCACCGGGGGCGTACGGCACGATCAATTGAACCGGGCGTTCCGGATAGGCGGCGAAAGCAGTGCCGGCGCTGGTCAGGCAGGTGGCAGCGATGGCGAGCGTAATGCGACGGTGCGAGAAAATCATGCTTCAGGTCTCCTGAGGGTGTGCGCCTGGCTGAGAGCCAAGGTCTGAAAATTGCAGGGTGTGTTCGCCGAGCAACGGCGGAGGGTTGGGTGTGATGTGGCGCATGTCGGGGGGCAGCATGGGGTTGCTTACCAGGGTCATGCGCCCCAGCGTGGGATGGTCGATGCGCTGCAGCATGTTGCGATGCCGCACCTGTTCGTCTTCGAAGACCTCTTGCAGCGTATTGATCGCGCCCCAGGAAATCCCGAGGCGATCCAGTGCATCGGTCCAGTGCGCGCGGGGCTGCGTGCACAGCACGTCCGCGAGAATGTCGCGCAGTGTATCCAGGTTCTGGATGCGCGCGCTGTTGGTGGCATAGCGCGGGTCTGCGGCGACGTCGGGCCGGCCGCAGAATTCGCAGAAACGCGAGAACTGCGTGTCGTTGCCTATTGCCAGGATGAAATACCCGTCCGACGCGCGGAACACTTCGTAGGGCGCGAGATTGGGGTGGGCATTGCCCGTGCGCTCCGGATTCTTGCCCGACACCAGGAAGTTGGCCGCCTGATTGGCGTTCATCGCCACGGCCACGTCCATCAACGCCAGGTCGAGCCAGGTGCCCCGCCCGGTGCGATGACGCTGGAACAGCGCTGCCAGAATAGCCGACGTGGCGTACATGCCGGTAGTCAGGTCGATCACCGCGACGCCGGCGCGCAGCGGGCCGGCGCCGGGTTTGCCGTCGGGATGGCCCGTATAGCTCATCAGGCCACCCAGGCCTTGGAAGATGTAGTCGTAGCCGGGCCGCCGCGCCTTGGGCCCGGATTGGCCATAGCCCGTGACGGATGCGTATACCAGTCGCGGATTGACGGCCGCCAGCGATTCATAATCCAGGCCGTACTGCTTGAGCGTGCCGGCCCGGTAGTTCTCCACAAGCACGTCGGCGTCCTGGATCAGACGGAGCAGTTGCTGGCGCCCTGCCTCGGTCTTGAAATCCAGGCACACCGAGCGCTTGCCGCGATTGCATGCCATGAAGTAGGCGGACATGCGTTCGCCGCCTTCACCTTCAAGGTAGGGGGGGCCCCATTGACGGGTATCGTCACCCGTACCGGGTCGCTCGATCTTGATGACGTCTGCGCCCAGATCGGCCAGGTTCTGGGTGCACCAGGGGCCCGCGAGTATTCGAGAAAGGTCGATTACGCGAACGCCTTCCAGCGCATTTGCAATCATTACAGCTCCAGCCAATAGTTCTGATCGAGCAGTCTATGGCGCGGGGAGCGGTTCGAGCCAGTTCAAATATTCAAAAGCCCGGTTCGAAATTTTCACACGCCGGCGAAAACTTCGAGCCGGGCCGTAGACAAAGCGAAACCGCCCGGTGTTCGCCGGGCGGAAAGGGTGCTTACGTCGCGTCCTTGTAGCGGTTGCGCAGGTCGCGGATCTGGTCGTGGTTGCGCAGCACGCCCTGGTATTGGCGTTCCACGATGGCACGAATGTTCTCCGGCAGCGCTTCCTTCAGAGCATCGCTGTATTGCGCTTTGGCGACATCCTCGCCGCGTTCGCATTCTTCCAGAATGGAAGTGTCGCTACGGCCGGTGACCGCGGCTTTCAGGTTCGTCCAGCCGCGGTGTACGGCGCCGGCGACCGTGCCGCTGTCCTCGGGTTTGCCGCCCAACTGGGCCACCACGCTCTGCAGTTCGGCGGCGCCGGCCGCGCAATCGCGGGCACGGCTCTTGAACAGGGCCTGCAATTCGGCATTCTTGGTGTCTTCGGCGGCGGCTTCAAAGCCCTTCTCGCCGTTCTTGGACGTTTCGATGAGATCGTTCAATATCTTGACGACTTTGTCGGCCATGCTGTTCTCCTTGAAGGTTGTCGGGCGAAATGCCCTTTTGCCCCGAAGACATCGCAATTGCCGTGCCTGGGGGCGGCTGTGCCCATTGGCCCGGAGGGCAGGGCGGCGCGGCAAATCCGCCCAGCGCATACACTGTCAATCATTCCTCTCGAGAAAATTCTGCCTCCGTGACCGCCACCGCCTTTTCCTCTCTGCCCCTTATTTCCGCCCTGCAGGAAAATCTGCAGTCCCTGGGGTTCACCCAGATGACCCCCATCCAGGCGCAATCCCTCCCGGTCATTCTCGAGGGGCGCGACGTGATCGCGCAGGCCAAGACAGGCAGCGGCAAGACGGCGGCGTTCGGGCTGGGGCTGCTGCAGAAGCTCGACGTCAACCGCCTGGCGCCGCAGGCGCTGGTGGTGTGCCCCACGCGTGAACTGGCCGACCAGGTGGCGCAAGAGCTGCGCCGCCTGGCCAGGCTGATTCCCAACGTCAAAGTACTGACGCTCTGCGGCGGGGCGGCGGCGCGGCCCCAGGCCGAATCGCTCGCGCGCGGCGCCCATCTGGTGGTGGGCACCCCCGGCCGCATCCAGGATCACCTGCAGCGCGGCAGCCTGGATCTTGCGCAACTGGCTACGCTGGTGCTGGATGAGGCCGATCGCATGGTGGACATGGGGTTCTATGACGACATCGTGGCCATCGCCTCGCATTGCCCGGTCGGGAGGCAGACGCTGCTGTTCTCGGCGACTTATCCGGAGAATATTCGCAAGCTCAGCGCGCGCTTCCTGCGCAACCCCGAAGAAGTGAAAGTTGCGGCCCAGCACGATGCGGCTCAGATCGAGCAGATTTTCTACGAGATAGAAGAGTCCGACAGGCTGGACGCGGTGGTGACACTACTGGCGCATTTTCGTCCGGTGTCCACGCTGGCGTTCTGCAATACCAAAGTCCGCAGCCATGATCTGGTAGAACGCCTGCAGGCCGAGGGCATCAGTGCGCACGCCCTGAACGGCGACCTCGAACAGCGCGAGCGCGACGAAATTCTTATCCAGTTCGCGAACCTCAGCTGCGCGGTGTTGGTGGCCACCGATGTCGCGGCGCGCGGGCTCGACATCCAGAACCTCGGTGCCGTGATCAATGTCGACGTCACCAAAGACACCGAAGTGCATGTGCATCGCATCGGCCGCAGCGGCCGCGGCGAACAGAAAGGTTTGGCGCTGAGCCTGTGTTCGCCCGAGGAAATGCGCTGGGCGAATCTCATCGAGCAGTATCAGGGTGCCCCCTTGAAGTGGGCCAATATCAAATCATTGCGTCCCAAGTCCGACCGGCCCCTGCGCGCGCCCATGGTCACTCTGTGCATCCAGGGCGGCAAGAAGGACAAGCTGCGCCCGGGCGACCTGCTGGGTGCCCTGACCGGTGACGGCGGGCTGATCTTCCAGCAGGTCGGCAAGATCAACATTACCGAGTTCAATGCCTATGTCGCGCTGGACCGGACCATCGCCAAGCAGGCGTATGCGCGTATTTCCAACAGCAACATCAAGGGACGGCGCTTTCGCATGCGCTTTCTTGAAGAGTTCTGAGGCGGGGCGCCACGATCATTAGCGCCGGCTGGCGGCGGCCGCAATTGCTGCCTCGCCGGCCGCACCTCGCCGGCCGCACCTCGCCGGCCGCACCTCGCCGGCCGCACCTCGCCGGCCGCACCCTCCGTTACACCTCGCGGGTGGGTTGGGCGGCCTGTGATCAAAGCTTGATCGCGTTATGCTTGCCGGTTTTGCGGGGCGCCGGCGTATGGCGCGGCCCGCGTTTACTGGAAGTGCATTTTGGCCGAATCCCAATCACGCGACCTCTCTGGCGCCGCCGCCACGCCTGCCGCGCCTGCCGCAGGCGGCCTGCGGCGCACCCTGGCCGCCCGCCATCTCTCCATGATCGCCGTAGGGGGCTCCATCGGCACGGGCCTGTTTGTCGCCTCCGGCAATACCATCGCGCAGGCGGGCCCGGGCGGGGCGTTGCTGGGATACGCCCTGATAGGGCTGATGGTGTATTTCCTCATGACCAGCCTGGGTGAACTGGCCGCGGCCATGCCGGTGGCGGGATCTTTCGCGACTTATGGCGCACGCTATGTCGAGCCAGGTTTCGGTTTCGCCCTGGGATGGAACTACTGGTACAACTGGGCCGTGACCGTAGCGGTGGACCTGGTGGCCGCCCAGTTGGTCATGGCCTACTGGTTTCCCGATGTGCCGGGCGTCTACTGGAGCGCACTGTTTCTGGCCCTCACCTTCGGGCTCAACGCGCTGTCGGCGCGGGGCTTCGGCGAGGCCGAATTCTGGTTCGCACTAATCAAGGTGGTCGCGGTCGTGGTGTTCATTGCCTTGGGCGTGTTGATGCTGCTGGGCATCATCCGGGGCGGCGAAACGGGCGGATGGCAGAACTGGACGATAGGCGACGCGCCCTTTGCCGGGGGGGTCGCGGCGATGATAGGCGTGGCCATGGTGGTGGGCTTTTCTTTTCAGGGAACCGAGCTCATCGGCATCGCGGCGGGCGAGTCCAAGGATCCGGCTCGCAATATTCCGCGTGCTGTGCGGCAGGTGTTCTGGCGCATTCTGCTGTTTTATGTGCTGGCCATCGCCGTCATCGGTCTGCTGATTCCCTACACCGACCCGCAACTGCTGCGCAACGACGTGACCGATATCAGTGTGAGCCCCTTCGCCCTGATCTTCGACCGGGCGGGCCTGCTGGCCGCCGCATCGATCATGAACGCGGTGGTGCTGACGTCGGTGTTGTCCGCCGGCAACTCGGGCATGTACGCCGCCACGCGCATGCTCTATGCGCTCGCCTGCGAGGGCAAGGCCCCGGCCATGTTCGCCCGCGTGACCTCCGCCGGCGTGCCGGTGCGCGCGCTGCTCGCGACCACGGCGCTTGCCGCGCTGTGTTTTCTGTCATTCGTATTCAGCCCGAATGAAGTCTATATCTGGCTGCTGAATACATCGGGCATGACCGGGTTCATCGCCTGGCTGGGCATAGCCATCAGCCACTACCGATTCCGGCGCGGCTTCGTGGCGCAGGGCGGCCAATTGCACCAGCTGCCCTATGTGTCGCCATTCTTCCCCTTCGGACCGGTCTTCGCCTTTGCGCTGTGCCTGCTGATTACGCTGGGCCAGAACTACGAGGCCTTTCTGCAGGACCGCATTGACTGGGTGGGCGCAGCCGCCACCTATGTGGGCATACCCGTATTTATGCTGATCTGGGGCGGCTATCGCCTGGTACGCGGCTCACGCTTCGTGCGGTATGCCGACATGACCTTCCCGCTGCGCACCGGCGACTGAACGGCGTTGCGTCAGTCCCGGGAATCTGGCGAATCGTCCTATCGAGGCGTCCATGGGCACCATGGGCGTCAAGACACCCGCTCGAGCGTCAATGCGGCAGCACCAGCAACCGGCCCGGCAGGGTGGGGTGAGGCAGTACGTCGGCATCGATGTCGTACACGGCGCGCAGGTTCGCCGCGGTGAGCACTTGTGTGGGCGCGCCATCGGCCACCAGTGTGCCGCCCCCCAGCAGAACCAGCCGGTCGCACCAGCGCGCCGCCAGATTCACATCGTGAAGAACCATGAGCACCCCCACGCCGCGCTCATGGGCAAGGACAGACGTGGTGCGCAGCAATTCGCTCTGGTGTTTCGGGTCCAGGCTGGATATGGGCTCGTCCAGCAGCATGTAGCGCGGCGCTTGCGCGCCGCGATGCGCCAGGCACTGTGCCAGTACGCGGGCGTACTGCACGCGCTGCTGTTCCCCGCCCGACAGTTCCGGATAGCGCCGCTGCCCCAGGTGAGGCACGCCGGCCAGGGCCAGCGCCTCGTCGGCCAGGTCGTGTACCTGTACCGGCGCCAGTTCCGGAAACGGGTAGGCGCCCATCGCCACGACCTCATGGACGGCCAGGTCGAAGCTGAGGGAGGGCTTTTGCGGCAGTACTGCGCGCACGCGGGCCTGGCGCCGGGCGGGCAAGCGGGACAAGTCGGCGCCGTCGAGCTCGATCCGGCCGCTGTCGGGCGTCAATTCGCCCGACAGGGCCGCCAGCAGGGTGGACTTGCCGGCGCCATTGGCGCCCAACAGGCCGACGACCAGGCCGGGTTCGATGCTCACGGATATGCCGTGCAGCAGGCGCGCGCCGTTGCGCGACAGGGCGAGGTCGACCGTGCGCAAGCTCATCAGTAGCGTCGTCCTCTGGCCAGCAGCCACAAGAAGAAGGGGCCGCCCACCAGGCTGGTGACCAGTCCGATGGGCAGTTCCGCGGGAATCACCACCACGCGGGCCAGCCAGTCGGCCAGCGTCAGCGCCAGCGCGCCTGCCAGCATTGATGCAGGCAGCAGCCAGCGGTGGTCGGCGCCCAGGGTCATCCGCACCAGATGCGGCACCACCAGGCCCACGAACCCGATGCCGCCGGTGGCGGCCACCAGCGGCCCGACAATCAGCGCCGTGGCGACCACCAGCTTGTATCGCAGGGTCACCAGAGCAAAACCCAGGTGTTGCGCTTCGCGCTCGCCCAGCAACAAGGCGTTCATGGGCCGCCACTGGCGCATCAGCCACGCCGACCACAGCAGCGTCCATGGCGCCAGGAAGGCCAGCAACGGCCAGCTTGCGCCAGCCAGGCTGCCCATGCTCCAGAAAGTCAGGTCGCGCAGTTGCGCGTCCGTAGCCAGGTAGGTCAGCAGGCCGATCAGGCTGCCCGCCACGGTATTGATGGCGATGCCGGCCAACAGCAGCCCCGCCACACCGGCGACGCGCCGCCCCACCGCGTAGGCCGCGCCGGTGGCCAGCAGGCTGCCCGCGAACGCGGCGGGCGCCGTGACCGCGAATCCGCCGGCCGTCAGCACAATGGCCGATACGGCACCCAGCGCGCCTCCGGCCGAAATGCCCACCAGCCCCGGTTCGGCCAGGGGGTTGCGGAACAGCGCCTGCATGGCGGCGCCGGCTATCGCCAGCGCCGCCCCGGCGACGGCCGCGAACAGCACGCGCGGCAGCCGGATGTCGAGCAGCACGTTGCGCCACAGTGCGTCGTCGGGTTGCGCCGCGCCATCGCTGAACAGAACGCGCCACGCATCAGACAGGGGAATATGCACCGCGCCGCTGAGCGAAGCCAGTGCCGCCACCAGCAGGGCCGCGAGGCCCAGCGCGGCCAGCACCGCAGGTCCGTGCGGGCGCTTACGCGGCTGCATGGGTGCGCCGCTCCTGCCGAGCAATACAGTCTGCCTGCTTCACTTGGCGAATTGCGTGCGGCAGCCTTGGCTCGGTTCCCAGCACCAGCAGGTCGTCCATGATGACAATGCAGTCGTTTCGCGCCGCGGGCGTGGATGCCAGGCCGGGCACGGCTAGCAGCTGCTGCCTGCCTCCGGCGGCTTCGAGCGCCGTGCCCGGCACCGCAATCACTTGCGGAGCGAGCGCGCTCAGCGCCTCGGCCGACAGCGGCTTGTATCCTTGCTGGTCAGCCAGCATATATTTTCGACGTGCGTACAGGCATGGGATTCTTTATGAACCTCAAGCTGCCAGCGCCTGCGGGCACAGGCTGCTCAGCAAGTTGCGCCAATCCGGCAGTTCGCGCCTGCCCGGTTTGCGCTCGCCAAAGAATTGCACGATCAGGTCGCCACCGCACGCGTAGAGTTCCAGCGATGTGACCCAGCCGTCGCTGGTAGGTTTGCTCACGACCCACGCCTTGTCGATGGCCTGCGTGTTCAGGTGCAGGTTGAATCGCGGGTCGAGCACATTGAACCAGGGGCCGGTGCGCCGCAAGTTCGATACCGGCCCCGTGTGAATCTGGATCATGCCGCGATTGCCCACGAAACACATGATGGGCAGGCCCGTCGTGGCTGCTGCCGTCAACATGCGTTCGGCCGCATCGGCGTCCACGCGTTGCGCCAGGTCGGCGCCGGCGGCGTTCAATGCCGCCAGCCGCGACACCTTGAACTTGCGCAGCATGGGAAAGAATTCATGGGTGTCCTGCATGGCCAGCCACGCTGTCCGCAAGGCCTGCGGGTCGCTCACCTCGCCAACCTCGTCGCTTGCTGGGGCAGGATGCGCCAAGGGCCAGTGCGGCTCGCCAGCGAACCTCGCGATCAGGGCGTCGTACGCGGCAGCGTCCGTGGCGTCGGTACGGTACACCTTGTGCACCGCCTGGCCGGTCCGGTCGAAGAATTGCAGACTGCGGCGGCCATCGTGTTCGACAGCCCACGCCGTATGCCACTGCGTAAAGAACACTCTCAAGTCGATATCGGGTCCCAACACCAGGCCGACCGGGCCATCGGCATGGATGGATTCGTACCGGCCATGGCGCTCGTGCACGCACCATTCGTTGCGAGTCAGCGCCATGACTTCGCCCAGGGCCCCCATCTCGCGGAAAATCATCTGCGGCGATTCCGCACCCGTCAGCGCCGTTGCGCGCAGGCCGTTGCACTGTGCCGCCACCCACTGCGCCTCGGAAACCCCCAGCGACTGCGCCAGGTTGCGCGCGCGCTGCCCCGGCTGCGCGGCGGCAAGGGCGTCATTGCGCGCCCTCAGCTCGGCGGCCATCTGGGTATACGTGGGGTTGCTCAAGGTTTGCTCCTGTTTCCGGTCGCGGCGGGTCTTTGCCATGATAATGGAAGGCACTCTATCCAGAACCGGAGCCGCCCGGGTTTCCTGCGCTAACATGGCCGGCATTGACAGCACAGCACCGCGCCGAACGCCATGGGCCAGTCACAAGAACTGCAACTGCTGGTCGAACTCGTGCGCGCGGGCAGCTTTTCGGCTGCCGCGCGCGAGATGGGCGTCACCACCGCGGCGGTCAGCAAGCGGCTGGCGCAGATCGAAGACCGCCTGGGCGTGCGCCTGCTCAATCGCAATACGCGCCGCATCAGCCTGACGGCAGAGGGCGAGCTGTATTTCGAGAATGCGCGTCGCATCCTCAGCGACCTGCAACACCTGGACGAGCTCATGATCCACCGGCAGGCGCAGCCGCGCGGCCTGTTGAAGGTGAACGCGCCGCTGGGGTTCGGCCGCAGCTATATTGCCCCCGCCATCGTCTTGTTCGCGCGCCGCTACCCCGATGTCGAGATGCAGCTCCAGCTGACAGACTCCCCGGGCGATTTCGTGCAGGACGCTTTTGATGTGGCCATACGCTTCGGCGATATTCCCGATGCCCGCCTCATTGCCCGGCGCATAGCGCCGAACCGGCGCCTGGTGTGCGCCGCGCCCGCTTATCTGAAAAAATTCGGCCGCCCCGAGGCGCCGCAAGATCTGGCCCGCCACCAGTGCATCGTACTGCGCCAGAATGAAGAAACCTATGGGCTCTGGCGTTTCAGCCAGGGCGGCCACACCGACACGGTAAAGGTGCGCGGACACCTCAGCAGCAACGACGGCGAGGTCACACTGACCTGGGGCCTGGCGGGGCTGGGCATTCTGCAGCGCGCCGAATGGGACCTGGCGCGCTACCTGCGCTCGGGCCGCCTGGAACTATTGCTGCAAGACTACGCGCTGCCCCCCGCCGACATCCATGCGGTGTTTCCCGAGCGCAACCACCTGTCGGCGAAGGTGCGTGTGTTCATCGACTTCCTGGTCGACTATTTCGAGGACAGGCGGCAGAGCGAAGGCACGGCCTGGTGACGGCGGGCGGCCCATGCCCGCCTTGTGCGGGCGGGTGGGCGTCCGGGCTCAGTTGATCGCCACGTTGGCCTGCTTCACCAGCTTGGCGTAGCGCTCGGTGTCTTCCCGGATCTGTTGCGCCATTTGCTCGCTGCTGTCGCCGATGGGCACCGCGCCGATCTCGGCCATGCGCTTGCCGAACTCGGGCGATTTGATGATCTTCACCATGTCGCCGTTCAGGCGCTCGACCACTTCGGGCGGTGTGCCGGCGGGGGCCAGCACGCCGAACCAGGTCCCCATGTTGAAGCCCTTCAGGCCCGCTTCCTGCAAGGTGGGAACGTCGGGCAGGGCCGCGGATCGCTGGTCGGTGGTGACGGCAAGGGCTCGCAATTTGCCGGACTTCACGTGCGGCAGCACGGGCGTGATCGTGTCGAACGACATGTCGATCTGGCCGCCGAGCAGGTCGGTGGTGAGCGGCCCGCTGCCTTTATAGGGCACGTGCAGCAGCTGGACTTCGCCCAGATCCTGGAACTGTGCGCCGATCAGGTGCTGCCCCGTGCCCATGCCGTTGGATCCGAAGGTCAGCTTGCCCGGCGTCTCGCGGGCCAGGGCCAGCAGTTCCTGCACGTTCTGTGCCGCCACCTTGGGATTCACCACCAGAATGTTGGGTACCAGCGCCACGGTCGTCACCGGCGCCAGGTCTTTCTGAAAGTCATATTGCAGATTGCGGTACACGCTGGTGGCGATGGTGTGGTGCACTGCGCCCATCAGCAGGGTGTACCCGTCGGGGGCGGCCTTGGCCACGTAGTCGGCGCCCAGGGTGGCTCCGGCCCCGGGCTTGTTTTCCACTACCACGGGCTGGCCCAGGCTCTTCGCCAGTTCCTGGCCCAGGGCGCGTGCCAGTGCGTCTGTTGTGCCACCCGCCGGAAACGGCACCACCAGGTTGATCGGCCGGGCCGGATAGGGCTGGGCGCCGGAAGCGCTGGCCAATACCACGCCTGCCACGCACAACGCGCCGGCGCACAGCCGGCGCCAGAAGGGTGTTGCAATAGTCATGATGGTCTCCTCTTGTTATTAGCATTCATGCAGGCCCGCGTGCGCTTCAGGCGGCGCGAGTCTCGGCCGCGCTGCCGCGCAGATAGTCGCAGACTGCTTCGGTCACCTGCGCGGTCGTCGCCTTGCCGCCCAGGTCGCCCGTGTGCAGCGACGGGTTGGCCGTCACGGATTCCACGGCTTGCATCATGCGGGCCGCCGCCTCGCGTTCGCCCAGGTGTTCAAGCAGCATCACCACGGACCAGAACGTGCCGATCGGATTGGCCAGGCCCTTGCCCATGATGTCAAAGGCAGAACCATGTATGGGTTCGAACATCGACGGAAAGCGTCGTTCCGGATCGATGTTGCCGGTGGGGGCGATGCCCAGGCTGCCCGCCAGGGCCGCCGCCAGGTCGCTCAGTATGTCGGCATGCAGGTTGGTGGCCACGATGGTGTCCAGCGACGCGGGCCGGTTGACCATGCGCGCGGTGGCGGCATCGACCAATTCCTTGTCCCACCGTACGTCCGGGAACTCGCGGCTGACTTCCAGGGCGATTTCGTCCCACATCACCATGGCGTGGCGTTGCGCGTTCGATTTGGTCACCACGGTCAGCTGCCTGCGCGGGCGCGACTGCGCCAACCGGAATGCATAGCGCAGAATGCGTTCGACCCCGGCACGCGTCATCATCGACACGTCGGTGGCCGCCTCGATGGGCAAGCCCTGGTGCACGCGTCCTCCCACGCCTGAATACTCGCCTTCCGAGTTCTCGCGCACAATCACCCAGTCCAGCTGGTCGGGTGTGCATCGCTTCAGGGGGGCGTCGATGCCGGGCAATATCCGCGTGGGGCGTACATTGGCATACTGGTCCAGTCCCTGGCAGATTTTCAACCGCAGCCCCCACAGCGTGATGTGGTCAGGTATGTCGGGGTCGCCCGCCGACCCGAACAGAATGGCGTCCTTGTCGCGCAGGCTGTCCAGGCCGTCGGCCGGCATCATGATGCCGTGGCGCCGGTAGTAATCGCCGCCCCAGTCGAAATCGTGGAACTCGAACGCAAAGGATCCGTCGGCCTCGGCGAGCGCCTGCATGGCGTGCCGCCCGGCGGGTATGACTTCTTTGCCGATTCCGTCGCCCGGAATGGTAGCGATGCGGTATGTCTTCATATGCCTGACTCCTGGCCGGCGACCGTCGCCGGCATGCTCTGTCAGGCACTGTACCCAGCGCGGCGGCCCGTGCCCGCCGCCCGAGTCAAAACATCATTAACTTCAGGTTAACGCCCGCGTCGCGACGGCCTCTGCTCGGCGGCCGGGGTCGCTGCCTGTGCGCGCTGCACGATCCAGACGCTCGCGATCACGATGCCCATGCCGCCCAGCTGCGGCAGGGTCAGCCTCTGACCCAGCAGCCCCCATCCCAGTATCACCGCCGTCAGCGGGCTCAGAAAGCCCAGTGCGGCCACGACCGCCGGTCCCAGGCGTGCCAGCCCGCGAAACCATATGGCATATGTGAATGCGCCACCGATCACGGCAAGATAGGCCAGTCCGCCCAGATTGGCGGCCGACAGGGCGGGCAGGGGCGGCTCCAGCCAGGCGGCTGCCGGCAGCAGCACCAGTCCGCCGGCCATCAGTTGCCAGCTTGCAAAGGTCAGGGCCGGCACGGGGGGCTGCCAGCGGCGGCTCAGCACTGTGCCCAGGGCCATGGCTAGCGCGCCGATCAGGCCGGCCGCTACACCATAGGGGTCCAGGGCGGCATCCGGCGTCAGCACCAGCAGCGCCACGCCGCCGATTCCCGCCAGCGCCGCCACGACGGACCATGGCCGCACGGGCGCGCCCAGCAGCAATCGCGCCAGACCGATGACGATCAGCGTCTGGATCGCGCCCAGCGTTGCCGCTACGCCCCCCGGCAGCCGATACGCCGTCACGAAAAGCATGGCCCAGAACAGCGCGAAGTTCAGCGAGCCCAGCAACAAGCTGCGCAGCCACCATATCCCGTGCGGCAGCTGACGAGCCCACAACAACAGCAGCAACCCCGCCGGCAAGGCGCGCAGCATTGCGACCGTCAGAGGGTAGTCGGGGGGCAGGAACTCGGTCGTGACGATATAGGTGCTGCCCCAGATGGCCGGGGCCAAGGCCGTGGCCAGTACATCCGTGCCTCGCGTCATGAAGCGTCCTTCAGGCAGTCTCCCGGCGCACGCCTGGTGGCGGTCTTGCGCCGGTCGGGTCGCTTATTCAAGATCAATCAAGTTTACGGGCTTCGTCGCCACAATGCCTGTTTGCGCCGCGCCTGCGGCCAGGCTGTTTCAAATGAGCAAACCCTGAATCGTGACCAACGTGCTCATCGTCGATGACCATCCCGCCATGCGTCTGGTCATCCGGTTGCAGCTTTCACGGCTGCTGGGTGTATCGCAGGTCATCGAGGCCGCCAATGGCCAGGAAGCAGTGCGCCTGGTACGGCACGCGCAACCAGGGCTGGTGCTGCTCGACCTCGACCTGCCCCGGCTCAACGGGCTGGACGCCATTCCCCGCATACAGCGCGTGCAACCCGCGGTGCGCATTCTGGTCATCTCCGCGCAAAGTGCTGCGGTCTATGCGCCGCGCGTACAGGCTGCCGGCGCGCATGGCTTTGTCAGCAAGACGCTGCAGGTTCCAGAAATCATCCGCGCCATCGAAACGGTGATTGCCGGCTACAAGATCTATCCCGACGTCGGCAGTGCTGGCGTCAGCATCACCGAGGCCGATAGCGCGCGCATCGTACAACGCATGTCCGACCGCGAAGTCATGGTGATGCAAATGCTGGTGCAGGGGCTGTCCAACAAGGCTATCGGCGACAAACTGTTCATCAGCAATAAAACCGTCAGCACTTACAAGATACGCCTGATGCGTAAGCTCGGCGTCCGATCACTGGTCGAATTGGTCGATTTCGCCCGCACGCACCGTATCGCACCCTGATCTATCATGTCCGCCACTGCGATGTCCAGGCCACGAGCCAGTGCCCACCCACGCAACAGTGATGCCGCCAGCGTCGGAATGCCTGCGGCGAAGAAAGCCGACGTCCAAGATGTGCTGCCCACGGCTACAGAATGCAGCGCCATCGGCCGGCATGTCCGCGAGCTGGTCAGCGGCAATCCCAAAGCTGCGGCAGACCTCCTTGCCTGCCTGCTCACAACCAATCGGCGAGATGTGCAGACATTGCGGGCCGCATACGCGGGCAAGCACTGGGGCGACTTGCGTGCAGTGGCACATCGCATCAAGGGCACCGCCCAGTTGTCCGGCGCGGCCACGCTGGTGGAGTTGTGCCAGCAGGTCGAAACATGGGCCGACCAACGAGATGCCGCTGCTTTGCTCAGCGCAGAGGCGATGGTCAGTGCATCGGTGCAGCGCCTGTCTCAGGCGTTGTCGGCCCTGGCTGGCTCGCCACTTGAGCTGGACGATGCCGGCTCTGGCCTGGTAGCCAGATAGGTTTGCAATGCCTGCCGCAGCGCCGCCAAAGCCACAGGCTTTACCAGCACAGCATTCATGCCGGCATCGTACAAGCTGCTCATATCGCTCTTCGGCACGCCAGCCGTGTAGCCTAATACCGGTGTGGCGGCATTGAGCCCGCCGCTGGACCGCAATGACCGTGTGAACTGAACGCCATCCATATAAGGCATGGCGCAGTCGCAGATCACCAGTTTGAACGCCTGCACGTCGGCCAGCTGCAGCGCTCGGACGCCACTGTCTACGCAAACGACATCGTGCCCCAAGGCCTGCAATTGGTGCTGCAGTACCATGCGATTCGCCGCGTTGTCGTCCACCACCAATATCGGACCTGGTGCACGGGCGGGCACAGAAACCACGTCGGCGCCTGCATCGGCCATCACGGCAAGGGACAGGCGCATGCGTACGCGGGTGCCCTGCAGCGGCCTGCTATATACGCGAAGGTGTCCGCCCATGGCATCAACAAGCCCTTTGCAGATTGAGAGTCCGAGCCCCACGCCGCCGTGTTCGCGCGTCCCGTCCTCCTGGGCATAGGGTTCGAACAAGCGGGGCAGCGCGTCGGCCGCGATGCCCGGACCGTTGTCGCTCACGGTGAATTGCACGCACTGTCGCCCCTTGCGTACGGCCGTGGCCCTTACATCGATGACCACCGGATCTTTCGTACTGAATCGTATGGCGTTCGACACCAGGTTGTTCAGAATCTGCTTCAGGCGCAGCGGGTCGACGCTATGCGAGGCCGCCACGGCAGGATCGATCACCGTGCGCAGCTGCAGCCCCTTGCTTCGCGCGGCTGGCGAATAGATGTCGGCGACCTCGCCAACGACTGAATGCAACGACGTGGCCACCGGCCGCAGATCGAACTCACCTGCCTCGAGCCTTGACAGGTCCAGCAAGTCACGAAGCAAGGCCAGTAGCGAGCGCGCGGCCTGCAGGGCGGTTTCCAGCTGCTGCCGTTCCACAGCGTTCAACGAGGCGCGCGCCAGCGTGAGTTCGAGCAGGCCCACAACGGCGTTCATCGGTGTATGAATATCGTGGCTGATCGACGCCAGAAACGTGGCCTTGGCCCTCAATGCCGCTTCGGAGCTTTGCCGCGCGCGGGTGAGCTCGGAAAGTACGTACTGCTGCACCGAGAGATCCCACCATCCCGCGACAAGCCCTTGAATACGGCCGGCCGTGTCCCTGATCGGCGATGCCCAATGCCGCAGGAGCACCGGTGCGTAGTCGCGCAGCAAAGTCCGGTCAATGAAGGCGGGTTTGCCGGATGCTGCGATGCCGGTGTACCAGTGTGCCAGTTCCCCTTGGTCGATGCCCTCCAGCTTCAGCCAGCCGAGCGACTCGCCGATGGCCGCGCCTCGTGGGGGACGTTGGGTTGGTCCACATTCGGCTGCATAGGCGGAGTTGCATGCGATGACCTTCAGCGCGCGATCGCGTATTACCACCGGATAAGGCAATGCATCCAGTAGCGACATGTCGCTGAATGCAGAACGGCGTTTTCCCGCCCATGCGCGGTGCGCAGCGACGATCATCGCCAGCGGAACGCCGGCCAGCAGCACGAAGCCGCCGAGCAGCGGCAAAAGTTTCAGCAGCGTCTGCCATGGTTGCAAGATCAGCATGCGTGGCAGCCACTGTTCCGCGCAGGCCGAAGAGGAGTAAGCCAGCGCGAGCGCAGCGACGATGATTGCATTTTGAGGAAAAGGCCACATATAGTTCGACGCCTTGAAAATGTCGCCGTTTTCGAGCCGAATGAGCGGTTGCACGGTACTGCGCGAGCGTCGGGAGCAACACCCCCAGCCGGGCCAATTCGCTACACCTCGAGGTAGCCGCGCGCCTATTGATAGCTTATGGTGACAGTGGCTGAAGAATTGGCCGTGCCGGGGGCGATCAGCGGAGCGATCTTCATATAGCGGGCGTTCAAGCTAATGGTAAAGCTGCCGTTTGTCCCTGTATGGCCCAGTGCCATGACTGTGCCCATGGGGTGCGGCGTAAGGTTGTCATGCATCAGTTGAATGCCTACCCCTGTGGCAGAGGATGAGGTGTCCAATGCCATTACAGATGCCTCCGCGCCGGCAGGGGGCGAGCTGACGAGCGACGTCGTGGGATCTATTCGATAAGAAATGTACGTATCCAGCGGACATTTGTTCAGCATGATACGAAACGGCACCGCGGGCGTGGTAGTGCCCACACTGCCCAGCAATTCGCGTGTGCCCAGCTGCACCGTGGTATTCGTGACATCGCAGGTTTTGCCATTCGTGACGACATCGCCCGCGAACTCGATGTCGTAGAGTTTCAGGTATTCATTGGGGTTGGCGCTGTCCTTGATGTTGGAAAGCACCACGCGCCCGATAGTGCCAGCCGGGATTTTTTCGCCGGCGTGTATGGACCCGAGGGCGGCCAGGTTCAGGAAAAACGTCGCGCCGGTGTAGGCCGTTGCGTCGGAGGTTGTGCCCTGTTGCAGGAGCATGGAGTGGAATAGGGGTGTTCTGAACATGATGCCGTCGTACGAGCCGTGATACGTCGGCGGGAAGTAAAGGTCATAGTTGAACTGGAGCCCGATGTCTGTGTTCGGCAAGCGGATCACGCGGCTGGCGCCGACATCTGCGACACCTGCGCCGGGCGTGGTGATTACCACGGCCGGGTAGCCGGTCACGTTGGGCACGACGTGGGATTCGCACTGCATTGAGAACTGGGTTTTGCTAAGGTAAGCGGTGATTCCACCCAGGTGAGCGCCTAAGGTTGTCTGCTCTATGATTGCAAGCGTGCCGCCGCTGAAGGTGATCTTGCCTGGTGCCGTGCTGCACCGTAGATCCTGGGCCGCGGCGCCAGGCCCCGCGAGGCAGGCAGCCCAGAACGCGCACGATATTGCGAACCATACGCAGCGACGCCCCAGCCTGGTCATCGCCAATTCGGCAGATTGGGTCGAATGTTGTAGCCGACTACGCATGGATCGATTCCGCCGGTTGCCCAGAGGCACTTCTTTGTTCATGACCGTACCGACACGCAAGTGCCCTGCAACAGGTGGAAAGATTGGGGCGCAGGCATGGGAGACTGCGGCAGTGTGTAGTCGACCTGGCATTGTTCCTGCGGCGCGGCGCCCCATTTGACGATCACGCGCCCCGAGGCGGCGGACAAGTTCTGCGCAATGATGCGGCTGCCTTGCGAGACCGTGCCGATGTGATGGTTCTGCCCATCCACGACTTCTGCTCCGAAAGGCAGGGCAGAGCCATCGGATTGGCGTGCGTGGATCACTGCAGCCTGGCCAGCGGCTTCGACTTCGAACGGTATGGGGACGATGGCACCGGCGGTGGGGGCTACATGCTGTATCGTGGATCGGAACTGGACGTTCAGGGGCAGTCCTTGCGGGTCGATCTCAACTGTGTTGTGCGCAAAGGGTGTCAGATTCGAGATCAGGCCGTTACCCTTCGCGTTTAGGCGCAACCCGTTGGTATTGGCGATGCGGGCCCCCGCAGCGCCCGGGGCCTGCACGATGCCGAAGGTGTCGCCCAAAGTTGGCGTCAGGGAAGCGCCCCCCCGCCAAATTGCGATTGCCCCGGACACGCTGGCGCTGAGCTGGTTGTTGTTATTGGATTGACTGGCGCTGGCATTCAGTTGCGCCATCTGGGTCATTACCGACGCATGGCCGCTGACGTTGTTGCTGCTGCCGGACTCGCCCGAAGAACGGCTTGCGCTCAGGCCGTAGTGCAGCGCACTGTCGGTATCGCCGACACTGCCGTTAAGGGTCTGATAAATGGCTGTGCTGCGATCCCGGCTGCGTCGCTGCAATGTGGTGCCCGAGCGTGGGGCGCGGGGGCCTGTGCCCAGCGGGAAACTGAGGTTCACCATGTACACGTTCTCCCATTTTCCGGAGTGAAGGCTGTATTGCCGTGTCGCGCCCAGGCTGTAGTTCACGCGCTTGTAGGTGTTGCTGTAGCCTGCCTGGTATTCCGTGTCGCGCCCGCCGCGCCCCCAATAATTCTGGCTGTATCCGGTCAGGTACAGCGAGCCCAGTCGGTCGCCCAGCGGTTGGCTGATGGTGAGCTGCAAGCGCCCCTTGGTGTTGCCGAACCCGCGCAGGGGTAGCGCCGGGCTTGCACGCGATGATCGCACCGCCATGGTGTCGGCCAGGGTGAGGAAACCCTTGGTGGAGTACCGGTAGGCGGCCAGGCTGACGCTGGTGAGCGTGGGCTCGAACAGGCGGGAATAGCTCACGCTGTAGCTCTGGCCTGAGCGTCGCTGCCGATTGCCGAGTTTCGATCGGGCATGGGTGGCGTCCAAGCTGAAGGCGCCCACGCGGGTGTTCATTGCGGCGCCCACCTCGCCCGACAGGTAGTGTTCAGATGCGGTGACGCCGCCGTACCCCGTGATCAGGTTGTTGTACCCATGCCGAAATGTGCCTTGCATCACATAGGGTTTTTCTCGGGTGTAGGGGCTGCGGTACTGGCCACCCGCCAGGCTGTAGCGGGTGGTTCCGGATCGCAAGGCGTTCACCGGCGCCGCGAAGGGCACGCGCGAGACGTGTTGCTGGCCGTCGGCTTCGGTGACAACGACTTCAAGGTCGCCGCCGTAGCCCGTAGGGTAGAGGTCGTTGATCTCGAATTCGCCGGGCGCCACCGTGGTTTCGTAGATGACATTGCCGTTCTGCCGAACGCTGACGCGTGCGTTACTGGTGGCAATGCCGCGCACCGTGGGCGCATAGCCCCGTAGCGATTCGGGGTACATGCGGTCATCGCTAGCGAGCTTCACGCCGCGCATGCCCACGCTTTCAAGCACGGTGCCGTCGGTGTAGAACTCGCCTACCGTCAGTTGGCTCTTCAGGCTGGCCAATGAGCGCTGCAGCGAAGTCTGGATGCTTTGATAGCTCGTGCCCGTACGGTCTTGATGGTTCAAGCTGCCGCGGTGACGCAACCGCCAGGGTCCGGCATTGAGGCCGCTGTCAATTCCGACATAGCCCTGCGTGGTCGAGCTTCTGCCGCGGTTGCCATAGCGATACACGTTGGCGTTGTATCGCAGTATGCCTGCGGCAATGCCCTCGTCCCAGTGCTTCGGATCGACGTAGCCCCGCGCGCTGCGTACCAGCCATGCCTGAGGCACTGAAAGGTCCAGGCGTTGCTCGCCATTGTCGAATTCCGCATGGGCGTCGGGAATCAGGGTGTGCAGACGCAGACAGTCATCCGTGGAAAGCCGCAGCTGCGTCGCCTCATCCAGGCGTTGCAGGTTGACGCCTGCCTGCGTCAGTAGATCCGAGGCCACGCAGGGTTGAGGGTAAGCCTCGCCCGCCTGCTGCCGCATTTGTACGGTGGATCGGCCTACATAGTGGCCGTTGACGTAGGCCGGGACGGTGTAGTCACCTGGGGCGGGGTGGTTTCCGCGCGCGAACCGGCTGATGTCCACCGGCGCATCGCCCAGTGCACGCAGCATATTGGTATTGAACTGCACATCAGCCACCTGGGTCGGCGAAGGTTGCGTCGAGGCTTGTCCCCATGCGCCGGCGGCCAAGGCGGCGGCCACCAGCGCGGCCGAATAGCGCAGAGGCGGTACGGAAGATAGGAAACGCGGCATGGCATGCGGGGCCCGGTATGGCTATCGCGACGCGTCGCGCAGCCTGGCTTCGCCGCTGCCCACGCCGCCGTAGTCGTTGACGAACTGAAAGCGGACCAGGGTGGATGGTGAGGCGACGGCGCCTTTCGGCAGCACAAAAGTCCGGCTCTCAAACGGGAGCACTGTGTCGGGGTCCTGCACCGACATCGCTTGCCCACCGGTGCTCAGGTCTATGCCTGAATAACTGATGTGGTACGGCGTGGGATTCGTGGCTTGCAATACCGTCTTGCCTGCTGTGCTGGCCAAGGACCACGTGACTTGGCTGGGGGCATCGGTCGCAGTACCGGTCAGGCCAGCCGGGCGATAGAACAGCTTGATGCGCGTACGCAGGGACAGCTGCAGGAAGTTGCGCTCGTCGGAGGCATCTGGCTTGGGTGGCACTTCGAGTACGTTCAGCCAGAACAGGCTTTCCTGATTCTGCGGCAGTGCCTCGCCCGTATGAATGATGCGCAGCGTCTGGCTTTTGCCGGGATCGATGCGCGCCATGGGCGGCGTTACGACGAAAGGCAATGTCAAGGCGCTGCGTTCGGCTTGCGACGTTCCGGCGTCAAGCCAGGCCTGGACAAGACTTGGTGCTTTTCCCTTGTTGCTCAAACGCAGGGTTTTTTCTCCACCCTGCGCGTCGAAGATCACTCGGGTGCCGCTCAGCACAATGGACGCAATCGCAGGGACAACGCTGACGCCGACCAGCAGCATCGCGACGGATACGGTCAGAATGGGGTGTTTAACGCGCATGTCGGCGGTTCACTGTGATTGCATTCGGTGGGGTGTTGCAGGCTGGCCGTGTGCGACCGCCACGCGGGTTGCGCGCGGCGGCCGGCCCAGCGGTGCCAGATAGGCGGCCGCTGGCTCAAAGCCTGGTGGGCTTATTGGTACGCGATGGTATAGGTCACGTTGGCTTCGACCAGGCCCGGCGTGACGCCCGTGGCCGACGCGTAATAGCCGGCTTCGTAGCGCAGTGTTGCTGCGTCGCCGACGAAGGCGAACGGAGCGCTTTGGGCGGGGCCCTGTCCAATGATGATGTCTTGCCCGCTTATCTCACGCAGCGCGACCTGCACGTTGGTGGCGCTGTTGCCCGAGTTGTCGACGTTCTTCAGCTTGTTCGTCACCGGGTCGACATCGCCGCCGGCTTCGAACTGTGCGATTGCTTGCGACAGCGGCGCACCGGCGCATCCGCTCAGGTTGATGTTGAACTCGGTCCAGCCTGCGGTGTCGCCTTGGCCGGGCAGCGCATTGGCGCTGATGGGCGGCAGCAGGACATCGGCATTGGGGCCGCTGCCACCGATGTCGATTGTGCACGTGGCTGCCGTGATTTCACCTTTAAAAGTGATCGTGCCATCGCTGGCCAACGCGACCTGCGCCGCGGCAAGAACCCCGGCACCCGCCAGCAAGCTGGCAATGCGAGACAGTTTCATGATTGACTCCGTTGATAAATGGATGGTTCAGCTGGCGTACTTGCGGGATTGGGAAGCAGACGCAGCGAAACGGAGTCTAGAGAGGGTTACGCAGGTGGCGCTGTCGAAATTTCTGACAGTCGATGTAGAAATTTCTGCCAGAGGTGGGGGGGAGGGTGAAGCGCAAGCGTAGGGTTGCGCGCGCAGCGGCAAGGGCGCCTCGTCGCTCTTGTAGGAGAGTGATCGCCGGATTAGGTCACCACGCCCCGCCTGGCGTATTCGTCCTGCTTCCAGACCCCGGTGTCCAATACCTCTTTCAGCACTTCCACCGCATCCCAGATGTCGGCGTAGCCCAGGTACAGGGGGGTGAGGCCGAAGCGCAGCACCTCGGGTTCGCGATAGTCGCCGATGACGCCGCGCGCGATCAGCGCCTGCATCACCGGATAGCCGTGCGGATGCCTGAAACTGACGTGGCTGCCGCGCCGCGCGTGATCGCGCGGCGTGACCAGCGTCAGGGGATGGCCCGCGCACCGGCTTTCGACCAATGCGATGAACAGGTCGCCCAGGGCCAATGACTTCTTGCGCACCTCCGCCATGTCGGCCTCGAGGCTGATGTCCAGCCCGCATTCGACCAGCGCGAGCGAAAGTATGGGCTGCGTGCCGCACAGGTAGCGGCGGATGCCGCCCGCGGGCTCATAGGCCACGGCCATGTCGAAGGGACGCTGGTGGCCCCACCATCCCGACAGCGGCTGCCAGAACTGGTCGGTGTGGCGGGGCGCGACCCAGATGAACGCTGGCGCCCCGGGGCCCGCATTCAGGTACTTATATGTGCATCCCACAGCAAAGTCGGCCTGGGCAGCGGTCAGGTCAACGGGCACCGCGCCGGCAGAGTGCGCCAGGTCCCAGATGGTCAGGACGCCCTGCTCATGGGCCCGCGCCGTCACGGCCGCCATATCGTGCATTGAACCGGTACGGTAGTTGACATGCGAGAGCAGCACCGCGGCCACGGTATCGTCGAGGGCTTGCTCCAGGGGCAATTGCTCGTCGATCAGGCGCATTTCATAACCCTGCTGCAGCAGGTCTACCATGCCCTGGATCATGTACAAATCGGTGGGGAAATTATCGTGCTCGGAAACAATGACGCGGCGCCGGGGCGCGGCGCGCTGCTGAATGCGCAGCGCCGCGGCCAGGGCCTTGAACAGATTGAGCGAGGTGGTGTCGGTTACCACTACCTGGCCCGGGCCTGCGCCGATCAGTCGGCCCAGCTTGTCGCCGAGCCGGGCGGGCAGTTCGAACCAGCCGGCCGTGTTCCAGCTTTGGATCAGCCCGGCGCCCCATTCCTTCGCGACCACATCGGCCGCACGTGCAGCGGCGGCCCTGGGCCTCGCCCCCAGCGAATTTCCGTCAAGATAGATGACGCCCGGGGGCAGGTCGAACCGTTGCTTCAATGGGGCCAGGGGGTCTTGCTGATCGGCTCGAAGGCAGTCTGCGCGGGCTTGCATAGGTGGCTCCTGGAGTGCCCGCAAATACTAGCAGAGTCGGCTGGTCAACTGTGATCGCACCGTGTCGGACACTCGGCTGGGCCCCCGTGGCAAGGGGGGGTTATTTCGCCAGCAAGCCCTCCCGTTCGAGCAAGGTTCGATTCGATTTCGCCTCGGTCAGCAGCGCTTGCTGGAAGTCCTGTCCGTTCAGGTAAGCGGGGTTGAGCTTCAGATTGCCCAGCGCCTTGACGAATGACTCCGAGCGCACGGCCTGCGCGCAGGCGGAATCCAGCGTCCTGGATACCTGGGCATCGAGTCCGGCGGGCGCGATCAGGCCGCCGCTGATGGACCGCAGCACGGGGTATCCCAGCTCCGTCAGGGTCGGCGTATCTGCCGCGCCGCCCTGGCGTGTTTCCGCGGCTACCCCCAGACGGCGCAAGTTGTGCGTCGTGGCCACGGCGTTGGTGCCGAAGTACAGATCGACATGCCCGCCCAGCAGGTCGGTTATCGCCGGCGCCTCCCCCTGATAGGGAACATGGTTGATCGAAATCCCCGCCGCTGCGGCGAAGTCCAGTGCGGCAAGATGCGGCAACGAGCCCGGCCCCACCGTGGCGTAGTTCAGCCGGCCGGGGTTCTGCTTTGCATAGTCGGTCAGTGCCTGTGCGCTGGTGAACTTGGATTGCGGCGCCACGAGCATGAATACCGGAGCGTCATACGCGCGGCAGACATATGAAAGTGTGTCCATGCTGTAAGGCACGCGGCGCATCTGCGGCAGCGTCGTCAGGCCCGCCACGGATACGAAACCCAGTTGGTAGCCGTCCGGCTTCGAGCTGGACACGGCGCCTATGCCGATGGCACCTCCAGCGCCTCCGCGGTTCTCGACGACCACGGGCCGCTTGAGCGTAGCGGCCATGGCGGCCCCCAATGCCCGCGCAGTCAGGTCGGTGGCGCCGCCTGGCGGAAAATTGACGATCAGGCTGACTGCCTGGCGCGGGTAGCTGTCGGCATGGGCCGGTGTTCCAGCCATGAGGCTGGCCGCGGCCAGCATCGGGGCGATGCAAATAAGATGTCGCATGTCTGTCTCCTTTGTTATGGGTATGCGTGTCGGACGACGTTTTCGGCGGAATCCCGGTGCTTATACCTGGTGCGCCACGAATTTCGTATTCAGATAGGCCTGCAGCCCTTCGGTGCCGCCCTCGCTGCCATACCCGCTTTCCTTCACGCCGCCGAACGGGGCTTCCGCCAGCGACACGGCCGGCGTATTGATGCCCACCATGCCTGCGTGCAGACCGTCGGCCAGCAGCATCGCCGTGTTCGATGAACGCGTGAAGGCATAGGCGGCCAGGCCATAGGGAACGTCATTGGCGCGGGCGATGACCTCGTCCGCCGTGTCGAATGCCACCACCGGCGCCACAGGGCCAAAAGTCTCTTCCGACATCGCGCGGGCCTGGTCCGGCAGGTCGGTCAACACCGTGGGGCGCCAGAAGTAACCCGGCCCCTCCGCCCGGGCGCCGCCGACGGCGATCCGCCCGCCTCGTTCGAGCGCGTCTTCGATGAAAGCGGGCATGGCCTGCAGCCGCCGGGCATTGGCCAACGGACCCATCTGCGTGTCGGAGGACAGCCCGCTGCCCAACTTGATCGCTTCGGCGCGCCGGCAGAAGCGATCGACAAACTGCTCGTATACGTCGCGCTGCACATAGAAGCGCGAGGCGGCAATACAGACCTGGCCGGCGTTGCGAAAGCGTGACGCGGCGCAGACTTCGACGGCGTGGGCGATATCCGCATCGTTGAAGACGATGGCCGGGGCAAGGCCTCCCAGTTCCATGGTGCAGCGCTTGGCGCCGTGTTCGGCAGCCAATCCGGCCAGTGTCTTGCCGACCGAGGTCGAGCCGGTGAAAGTCACTTTGCGTATCTGCGGCGCCCGGATCAGGAAGTCGGAAACGGCGGCGGGGTCTCCGAAAACCACGTTCAGCACGCCGCGCGGCAGGCCGGCATCCGCACAGGCTTGCGCCAGGGCCAGGGCAGTGCCTGGGGTTTCCTCGGCTGGCTTGATGACGCAGGTGCAGCCGGCCGCCAGCGCGCCGGCTATTTTGCGCGCCGGTGTCAGGGCCGGAAAGTTCCATGGCGTGAAGGCTGCTACGGGCCCCACCGGTTCCAGCTGCACCCACTGCCGTGTATGGGGCTGGCGGGCCGGGATCATTCGGCCATAGAGCCGCCGGGCTTCCTGCGCATACCATTCGATGATGTCTGCGGCGCCCAGCACTTCGCCCCGGGATTCAGCCAGGGGCTTCCCTTGCTCCAGGGTCATGACATGTGCAATGAGATCGACGCGGTCGCGCACGAGTTGAGCAGCGCGCCCCAGCACGCCCGCGCGTTCGATTGCGGGTGTGCGCGACCACTGTGCGAATGCGGCATGCGCCGCCTGTACTGCCCGCGCGAGCTCGGCTTCCCCTGCCAGGGGAAGCTGGCCCAGCACGTTCTGCGTGGCTGGGTCGATGACGGCGTGCGAGCCGCCCGCGCCGTTGTCCAGCCACTCTCCGTCGATCCACATCCGCAACGAACCGAATTGTGCGGTGGCCAGTTCCAGCGTTGTCATGAGCGTCATCCTCGAAAGTTGATAGTGAAATCAGGCACGGGCCTTGGGCATTGGGCTTTCATCCGCCAACTCCTGCATGGAATGCACCAGTTGAAGCAGCAGCTCGGCACGCGTCGTGAACAATTCCGGATCGAACCAGCGGTTGTGCAGTTCCAGCGGGTCGTTATGCAGGTCGTATAGCTCACCCCATTGCGCGTCGCGGTAAACCGTGAGCCTCCATCGATCGGTAACCAGCGTGCGCATGCGCACGGGCCGCTCGAACCCCATGAACGCGCGCTGATTGTCCTCTTCGACAATCATGGCGCAGCGTAATGCCTCGACCTCGCCCCTCATCAGGGGCATCAGGTCATGCCCCTGCATACCGCGAAATCCTTGCAGTCCGGCGCGCGACAGAATGGTCTGGGCGATATCGATGGTGCCGGCCAGTGCAGGCGACGATGAGCCCGGCGCGATGGGCGCCTGCGGGTCGTTCCAGATAAACGGCACTCTGATCAGGCCGTCATAGTGGATGGGGCCCTTGAACATGAGCTGGTGGTCGCCCATGTATTCGCCATGGTCGCTGGTGAAGATCACCACGGTGTTGCGCAGCAGGTCCAGGCGCTGCAGAGTGGCCAGGATCTCACCCACTGCGTCGTCGATCATGGTGATCGAGCCGTAGGTCAGCGCCAGCGCTTCGCGCACGTCGGTTTCGCTCACCGCCTGCAGCATCCAGGACTCGCGGTTCGCACGGCCCTCATCGCGTTCGCGCAACAGATGGGCAAGCGGCGGCGGAGGGTCTCCCACATTGGGCCTGTAGGCGGGCGGCAGCGGCATGTCTTTCGGGTCGTACATGTCCCAGTACTTGCCGGGCGGCGTGAACGGGTGGTGCGGGTCATTGAAAGAGCATTGCAGGAAGAAAGGCTGCTCGCCGCCTTGTTCGCTGAAGCGTTCAAGGAAACCGATGGCCTGTTCCTTGATGTAGGTGGTCGAGTACAGTTCTTCGGGAACCGATGTGCGCCAGGCCTGCAGCGCCGTGTAGCCGCCTTTGGGCAAGGCATTCTCCGGGCCCACCATCGCGTCCGCATTGGCCTGCTTGCGCGCGCGCCACCGTCCATAATGCCCATGTGCGCCATCGGCGTGCATCATGGTCAGGTGCACCTCGTCGAATCCGTAGTAAGGCAGGGTCAGATCGTGGTCTGGGTCCTGCTGCCATTTCAGTATGTTTTCCTGGTCATAGCGTCCCTCGTGAGCCAGGATCGCATCGGACAGCGGCTCGGGAGGCGCTGCACCCGCTTCCGCCGCCGACTTCAAAACGGGCAGGTCGCCGGTCATGGGTTGCAGGTGAATCTTTCCGCTGCAGGCCGTCCGGTAGCCGGCTGCCCTCAGCAGGTGTACGAACGTGTTGGCCTGCAATGAAAGCGGTATGCCATTGGATCTCACCTTGTGCAGCGTAGGCATCCGGCCCGTCATAAGGGTCGCGCGGTTGGGCATGCAGGCCGGATTGGCCACATAGAAGCGCTCGGATTTCCAGCCATTGGCCGCCAGGGAATCGATGTGTGGCGTGCGCACGATCGGGTTTCCGTAGCACCCCAGATGGTCTGCACGATGTTGGTCGGTGATGATGAACAGGAAGTTGGGTTGCATGTGGGCGGTTTCCGTTGTGACGGCGGGTTCATACAAGAAAGCGGGGGCGCGCGGGGATGCTCCTGGCGCTTGCGGTCAATGCATCAGCGCTGGAGTCCGGGTGCTGCCAGGTATCGCTTGAGCAGAAGGCCGATCGGGATCATCTTGGGTATGACCCGCGTGCAGAAATCCCGCAGGGGCCTGTCGAAGGCGGCCGCGACGAGAGGGCTTGCCGGCGCCATGGGCAGGGGCTCCTCTCTGGCGAGGCGCTCCACCAGCGTGCATACGGCATCGCGGGCCCGCCGCAGCCGGCCCGCGGTCTCCCAGGGTTGCAGCCCGGTCTCCGCCGCGTCCAAGACGTCCGGCCACATGGCAAGTTGCCGGTAAAGTCCCGCGATCACCGCGGGTTCCTGCGATTCTCCATAAGCATTCAGCCGGACGATCCTTGCTCTGACGTGCTCTGGCAAGGTTTCCCAGGAAGGCAGGACCCAGCACGGGTCCATCGCGCCGCGGCCCGTGCGCTGTACACCAGTCCGCGCAACAGGGATGCTGCCCTCGCCGGGCGGCGCGGCCGGCTCCTGCGCGCCTGCGCATAGCAGATGCGTCAGGGCCACCAGGTTCATTCGGTTGGCACGGTCGTATGCGTCTATGACGGCATGCGCCTGCGGGTCGGGCTCCGGCGCGTGTGTCAACCCCGAAAGCAAAGCGGCCGGCGCATCGGCGGCAAGCACCGACAGGACGCCCTGCCGCAGAAGCTCCGCTTGGCGAGGAACGGCGCCTGACACCATGTGTGGGCGTATGGCGTACCAGGCCCATTGCAGCGCTTGCGGACAGGTCGCCAGGTGACGGTAGATGGTGTTTACCATTGGCACGCGCAGCGTGCCGCGGATGTCGGCATATATCTCGCCAACCAGCCCATCGGCATCCGCTTCCGGCACTTCTGCAAGTGCGGCCATAGCGCTCTCTCCTGAGTCATCGTGCTGGCTGTCATGCAGGCCATGGCAGCCAGCACGGTGTCAACGATTTGTAGTGCGTTGATTCTAGGAACGAGGCGTCAATCGGAAAAGCAGATATTAAGCATCGTTAGTTTCTAAAAATTAGATCGATGCGTGCGAGGGGCGAAGGGCGTGGCTCATTTCCGGTTCGCTTTGCGCGAGCTGCCGCGTTTGCCGGCCTGCTGTGGCTCCGCGTCTATAAAGGACCTGAGCAGGCTGCGCGTGGCCTCCACGACCGTCGACGTCGCCACCGACACCGATCTGCCCGTGGGGGTCGCAATGACCAGCGTGCGCGTGATCGGCGGATCGACGATGTGGGCCAGCGACACGCTGCCCGCCGCCAATTCGCGGTGAAACCCCATGCGCGCCAGTATTGTGTAGCCCAGGCCGGCCCTGACCAGGTCGATCATTTCGGCGAAGGCATCGACTTCAACGCGAATCTGGAGTTCGACGTTCTCGCGAGCGGCTGCCTGGCGCACCAGCATGCTGATGCCGTGCTTGGCGCTCGGCGTGATCAACGGATACTGGCCCAGCTTACGCAGCGGTACTTTCGCGCCCGCGCGGAAGCTTCCTGCCGCCCCTACCAGATATACCGTTTCCTGCCCGATGTTGACGATGTTCAATCCGGATTTGGGCATCACGTCGAAAAGCACCGCGGCATCCAATCGGCCGGAATGCAACCATTCGAGCAGATGGCCGCTCATGCCTTCAATGATGCGCAAGGTGACTTTCGGCATGGACTTGGCCACCGTCTCCAGCAATGGCCGGATCAGGATGGGGCTGACCGTGGCGGGAATGCCCAGCGCAACTTCCCCGAAAGGCTCCGCGCCCAGCGACATGACCTCCTGCCGGGCCTGCTCGAACTGCCGCAGAATGCTGCGTCCGTGCTCCAACAGCAGCGCACCGTGCGGCGTGGGTTCTACGCCGTGCTTGCTGCGCGTGAGGAGCCGCACGCCCAGCTCGTCTTCGAGGTTGCGCATGTGGCGGCTGAGCGCAGACTGCGCGATGTGCAGGGCCTGTGCTGCGTGCGTCAGGCTGCCGACCTCGACCGTTTTGACGAAGTATCGAATCTGCCTGCTATCCATAGAGAACGGCTCCTTGCTGTCTATGCAGCGGCATCATATCTAAAAGCGATGGATGTGATGCCAATTATCTGCTTTTCGCTATGAAAAGTCTTACTTAGCATTTGGGCGATCGGGCGCGGCTCACGCCGGGCCTTCCCCTCAAGGAGATTGCCGTGCGTAGAATTGCCGTTACCGCTTACTGGTCGTTCCGTAGCCCATACAGCTATATTGCCCTGCCGCGCATGCGTGCCATGCGCGAAGAAATGGGCGTGGACTGGGATTTCAGGATTGTCTCGCCGCTGGCGGTTCGCTTGCCGGAACACTTTACCCGGCAGGACAAGATGGCACGGCCCTATCTGTTGCTCGATTCAGCCCGGGCGGCGCGCTACCTTGGCATTCCGTTTGGCCGCCCGCGCCCCGACCCCATCGTGCAAGATCCTGTCAGTCTCGAGATCGCCAGGGATCAACCGTATATCCATCGCCTTACCCGATTGGGCGCTGCCGCAACACGCCACGGCCGCGCATTCGAGCTGGCCGAGGAAGTGGGGCGCATGTTATGGGACGGAACCGTCGACGGCTGGGACCAGGGAAATCATCTGGAAGAAGCCGTGCGTCGGGCGGGGCTGGATCTGCAGGTGCTGGAAGCCGAAATCGCGGCCGACCCGGCTTTGCACGACGACATCATCCGGCGACATGAAAGCGCCCAACGGGCCGCGCGTCATTGGGGAGTGCCGATGTTCGTGTACGACAACGAACCCTACTTCGGACATGATCGCATGGACCATCTTGCCTGGCGTATCAGGCAAGACATGCCGCAGGGCGCTAGATTCGTGGCGCCATGAGCGGCGCCACGGAAGGGCGGGCGTTCAGTCCTGCCGGTCGGTGACTTCCAGCAGGTGATAGCCGAACTGGGTCTTCACCGGGCCTTGCACCACATTCAAAGGCGCGCTGAATACCACGGTATCGAATTCGCGAACCATCTGGCCCGGGCTGAACGTTCCCAGGTTGCCGCCGTCGCGGCTGGACGGGCAGCTGGAATTTTCGCGGGCGACTTGGGCGAAATCGGCGCCACCTTCGATGGCGGCCTTCAGTTCATTGCATTTGGCTTCGGTGGAAACCAGGATATGGCGGGCGGTGGCTTGGGTCATTGGGAATCCTTTTTCATAACCAAGCCGCCATATTGCACTACTCGGGGGCATCCGTAAAACTGGCGATTCCAGTGCGAATATGGCGATACGACTGGTTACGGTGGCGCCGCGCCCCTTCGATCCGGTCCGGTGCGCCAAGGCGCGACAGCCGTGCTGCCATGGCCTGTTCAGGCGCCCGGCGCTTCCGGCCGGGCGAGCGGGGTGTCAGATCGTGGCGACCGGGGTCACAGGAGAGCCCACCGCGCCGGGCAGTCGCAAGGGAGGCGCGGTAAGGAAGAAGCGGCTGCGGCCCGCGTGTGCAAGGGCCGCAGCCAATTCGGTCAGATACCACAGCTCGCCCAGTGGCACCCCGAGCTTGAACAGGCAAAGCTCATGGATCGGCATGAACGCGCCCTGAATGCCCAGCGGGCCCTGCGGCGGGCGACGCTCCACTGCGTAGTTATCCGCCACCAGCGCGGCAATCTGGCTGTCGCGTATCCAATCGAGCAGGCGCGGATCGCGGCCGTCCAGCACACTGCACGCGCCATGCAGGACATGGGGATCCGGCTGCCCGTTCATCGACAGCAGCACGTCGGCGAATCCCGTGTGCAGGCACAGGATGTCGCCGGGTTCGACCACGATCCTGTCGGCTTCCAGGACCTGCATCAGGTCGTCATGCCCCACTTCGCGCCGACTGTCGCCGAAGTATTTTCTCAGGTTCACCAACACGCCTCGACCCTGGATGGGCGTCGCGGCGAAGTTGTCGATGCCCAGGCGGGCCGCCCGGACCGGCTGGTGCTCGCCTTCTTCGGCTGCCCGCGAGGCGCCCTGAATGTCGACGCCTGCGGCATAGCCGTTGTAATACACCGGCACCGGCTCGCCCGTGCCGTGCACGTCGAACATCGATCCGACATGCGCAAAGCTGTCCCACTGCGTGGAGTACTGGGTGTAAAGCACCACGTAGTCATCGCAAATGACGTCGGTGACGCCCGGATGCTCGCAACAGTGCGCCATGTTGTAGGCAAACTTTCCCTTGCGTGTGGTGGCGCGCAGTTGCGGCGGGTAGCGGAACGGGTTCAGCAGGTTGCCGCCCGGGTAATCCAACGGCAGGCTCAGGCAGAAGCGTTGTCCGCTGATGATTTCCCGCGCGGCCAGCGATACACGTTCCGGCGTCAGCAGGTTCAGCCGGCCCAGCTGATCATCGGGCCCGAAATCACCCCAGTTCGAGCCAGGGGGGCGGTGTGTCCATCTCGGTTCTGCATTCTGGCCTGCCATGTCGTTCTCCAGGTCGGCTCGTCGTGGATTACTGGACCTTGATGTCCGCTGTGCGGATCACCGCGCCCCATTTGTCGAACTCACTCGCGATGAACGCGGCAAACTCCTGGGGCGTGTCGCCTATCGTCAGCATGCCCTGGGTATCGAGCTTTTCGCGCACGGAGGGGTCCTGCAGCGTCTGCACCAGCGCCGCGTGCAGCTTCTGCACGATGTCGGCGGGCATGTTCGCCGGGCCCACGATACCCATCCAGCCTACCGCCTCGAAATTCTCGAAACCCTGGCTTGCGAGCGTGGGAACCTGCGGCAATGCCGGTATCGAGGTGCTGGTCGTCACGGCCAGGGCGCGCAGGTCGCCTCGATTCACGAACGGCGTGACGGACGGCGACGCCTCGAACAGCACGTCGATCTGCCCGCCAATCAGATCGGTGATCGCGGCTGGCCCCCCCTTGTATGGCACATGCAGCATCTGGACTCCGGCGCGCTGCTTGAACATTTCCTGCGTCAGGTGGCTGGTGGAGCCGTTGCCTGGCGAGCCGAAGTTGAGTTTGTTGGGGTTGGCCTTGGCGGCCGCCACCAGGTCCTCCACCGACTTGATGTCGGACTTCGACGACACCACCATGGTCTGCGCCACGGCGGCCACGGTCATGATGGCGGTAAGGTCCTTCACCGGATGGTAGCTGGTGTTCTTGAACAGATGCGGCGCGATGCCCAGCGGACCGCTGGCGCTCATGCCCAGCGTGTAGCCATCCGGCGCGGCACGTGCGACCAGTCCGGTGCCCATGGTGCCGCCCGCGCCGGGCTTGTTTTCCACCACGATGGGCTGGCCCAGCACTTTTGACAGGCCGTCGCTGACGACTCGCGCCAGCAGATCCACCGACTGGCCGGCCGGGTAGGGCACCAGCATGGTAATGGGCTTGTTCGGATAGCTGTCGGCCGCCGCGGCGGGCAGCGCCAAGGGGGCAAGCAGGCAGGCCAGCGCTGCGGCCTTCAAGATATTCCTGGATTTCGTCATGATTGTCTCCGTTGATGCACCGGTCTTGCCGGCGGGTACTTTATGGTTGTTATCTGTCCATGAGGCCCGCGAGCGCCTCATGGGGTCCCCTCGGGTTCGGCGACGGCTCCGCTGGCCATTGCCGAGGCGATTTCTTCTTCTGAAAATCCCAGTTCCGACAGCACCACGCGGCTGTGCTCGCCCAGTCCGGGCGCTCCATAGGGCCGGGTGCCGTCCGGGTTCCCGCCGAACTTGATCAGGTTGGCCACGCTTTTGTACGGGCCCGCCTTGCAATGATGCATCGGTACGACGAACTCCTGTGCGTTCACTTGGGGATCATCGAACATGTCCTCGATACGCCGCACGGCGGCACAGGGCACCGATACGCCGAACAGCGTTTCCCATTCGAGCGCAGTCCGGGCCGCCAAGGCTTCGCGAATCATGGGCACCAGTTCGTCCGCATGGGCGGCGCGCTTTCTGACCGAGTCATAGCGTTCATTGTCCGCGAGCTCGGGCCGGCCGATCAGGTCGCACAGCGATCTCCAGAAATGAGCCGTGTTGGCCGATATGTACAAGTGGCCCGACTTGGTGGGATGGATGCCGGTGATGCCGCCCGAGCGCATGTCGCGATTGATGTCGCGAGGCTCGTCGGGCAGCATGACAAGGCGTGCTGCCTGCATCGCCAGAGCGCTGCCCAGCAACGATACCGAAACTTCCTGCCCCCGGCCCGTGCGTTCGCGCTGGTAGAGCGCGGCGGTGATCCCGTTGGCCACCATCGCGGCCGCGTAATAGTCCACCACCGAGCCATACACGATTTCGGGCCGCGCCTTGCCCATGCCCTGCGCGGCACAGATACCCGTGCGCGCCTGCAGCACCTGGTCGTAGCCCGCATGGTCGGCCATCGGGCCTGACTGACCGTAGCCCGTCATGGCGCAGTACACCAGCGCGGGGTTGATGGCGCTCAGCGTGGCATAGTCGATGCCGAGCCTGGATGGCACGGACGGCCGGAAGTTGTGCAGCAGTACATCGGCCTTCCGCGCCATGCGCTGCAATATTGCGCGTCCCTCGGGCAATTTCAGATTCAGGCAGATGCCGCGCTTTCCGCGATTCACCCCCAGGTAAGCGCGGCTTTCCGCCGCCATGGTCGACGGGTACTTTCGAAGGTTGTCGCCATCGGGCGGTTCGACCTTGATCACATCGGCGCCCAGATCGGCGAGCAGGGTGCCGCCATATGGGCCTGCAATGTAGGCGCTCAGGTCGATGACGCGCACGCCTGCCAGCGGGGCGGAGGCGCTGGCGCCCTTGCTTGGATTGCTCATATCAGCTCCCCGCCCGGGCGATGATCAGGCGCGCGCGCTGAACGAAGGGCGCATCTATCATTTTCCCCTCCAGCATATAGGCGCCGTTCTGCCCATTGCGCGCGTCGGCCTCCAGCACCTTGCGGGCCCAGGCCAGTTCTTCGGCCGTCGGGCTGAACGCCTCATTGGCCAGTGCCACCTGGCTGGGGTGTATGCAGGTCTTGCCCAGGAAGCCCACGCGACGCGCCAGCAGCGCCTCTTCGCGAAATCCCTCGGCATTGGCAACATCGGTGTAGGCGGAATCGAGCACCACGCGTCCCGAGGCGGCGGCAGCCATCCGCAGCATGAACATGGTCGCATGCACATTGGGCTGGTCGTACCGGGCGATATCCAGGGGCTCGAACAAGTCGCCGAGCCCCAGTTGCAAGCCCCACACGCGCTCGTGGGCGGCGGCGATCCGCGCGGCATTCAAGAGCGCGGTGGGAGTTTCAATATTGGCCAGTATCCGCACCGGAGGCTGTCCGGGCTGGCGTACCTGCTGCTCGGCTTTCGCCAGCGCGGCAACGCCGGCAAGTACGTCCTCGGGTGTGTCGATCTTGGGAATGTTGACCATATCGACCCCGGCGCGGCAGGCTACCTGGAGATCGTCCAGGAAATGCGGGGTGTCCATGCCATTGACGCGCACGATGATGGTCTTGCCGGCCTGGGCCAATGAAGGGTCGTCCAGCAGCAGCGCCAGCTGCTCGCGGGCGTAAGGCTTCCGTTCGGCCAGTACGGCGTCTTCCAGGTCGAAGCTGATCGCGTCGGCAGCGCTATTCAACGCTTTTGCAAAGAGTTCCGGGCGCGAAGCCGGAACAAACAATTTGCTTCTCATGATGTCTCCTCGGTCTGCCGATTATGGGCACGCGGAGGACGCGGCGGCTGCTTATAAACTAGCTTCAGAAGATATAAAATCTATGTTGTGAACACCCATTTCCTACAGACCCTGCTGGCCATTCACCGCTACGGTTCCATGGCCGAGGCCGCGCGCCGACTGCATCTTACGCACGGTGCCGTGGCGCAACAGATACGTGCGCTCGAAGCGCAAGTCCATGCACAGCTCGTGGCGCGATCCGGTAAAACGGTGCACTTGACGGCGGCGGCTCATCGCATCCTCGAGACTTCACAAAAAATATTGGACGATGTCAGCTCGCTGCCCGTCCTGGCGCATGCTGGCGAAATCCGTGGCGAACTCCGCCTGGGCACGGGCAACACCTCGCTCAACAGTACGGTGCCCGCAATTCTTGCGACGCTGGCTGGCCGTTACCCGGATCTGCACGTATCAATACGCACCGGCTTGTCCACCGAGTTCTATGCAGGTATCGAAAGTGGACAGCTCGATGTCGCCATCGCGCTGGAAGCACCCTTCGAGCCACCCAAAAAGCTGGTCTGGCGGCTGTTGCGCGAAGAACACTTCTCGCTGCTGGCCGCGCAGCGGCATCAGGGGCGCAGCGCGCACGACCTGCTCGCTGCAGAAAACTTCATACGCTACGAAGCCGGAAGCTGGATCTGCAACCAGATAGACCAATACCTCAAACAGGTCGGCATCGTTCCCAGGGGGCGTTATGAGCTGGCGTCCACTGAATCGATCGCTCTGATGGTCGACAAGGGTCTGGGCGTGGCCATCGTTCCCAATGCCTGGCATTTATGGAAGCAGGGGCTGAATGTCATCAGCCTGCCCTTGCCGGCGCCGTGCCCGCCCCGTCGCTTCGGGTTGATCTGGTCGCGCTCATGCCCGCGCATGCAGTTGGTCGAGGCCTTCGTTCAGGCGGCGGAGCAGGAATACCGGCACTGACTGCACGATGCTGCGCGACCGCCGGACCGGATAAGGATTTACCCTCATAAGCACCAAAACGGTGCATGAATTCCGTAGCGGCCTGGCGCTGACGGCAATGTGCATTGGCGCAGTAACGCCTTGAGACATATCGCTTTATCAGCCGGGCGCGTACCGTCTGGCCGCCGTTGATTCCTTTTAGGAATAGGAAATGTAGATTTTAATTCCCTTTTTGGCGTGTCGGGAATTTTGCATGATCGTGGCTTCAGGAGCCGAACCATGCAGAATCCCCCGTCATTCGATATCCATCCCGCCCCGCCGGTCTTGAACGCCGAACTGGCCGCAGCGTTGCAGCCCATTGTGACCCCGCACCTCAGCGACAACCTGCATCGGCAGAGCGGCGTAGTTGGGCTGTCGCGCTACAACCGGCGCGGCAAACTGGTGGGCACCGCCCTCACCGTGAAATCGCGCCCCGGCGACAATCTGTTCATCTACAAGGCCATGACCCTGATCCAGCCCGGTCACGTACTGGTCGTGGACGCAGGCGGCGAGCTGACAAATGCCTGTGTGGGCGAAATCATGAAGCGCTATCTGCAGCAGCGCGGCTGCGCCGGACTGATCGTGGACGGCGCCATTCGCGACGTTGCGGCGTTCGAGAACGATGATTTTCCCTGCTACGCCCGCGGGCACTCTCACCGTGGCCCGTACAAGGACGGCCCGGGCGCCGTGAACGTGCCGGTCTCGATCGGCGGGCAGGTCATCCAGCCCGGCGATGTCATCGTGGGCGACGAGGACGGCATCGTGTCGTTTCCTCTCAGCCAGGCCGACGTGCTGGTGCAGAAAGCGCGTGAACATGCGACCAAGGAAGAACGCATCATGGCCGAAATCGCGGCGGGCGCCGACCGCCAGAGCTGGCTGCACCCCGTCCTGGAAGCAAAGCATCTGCTGTAGAACCATCATGACCGCAACGCCCGAACAATCCGATTCCGCCAGGTTCCTGGCCCGGCGCATGAGCGCCATCAAGCCGTCGCCCAGCATGGCTGCCAAGCGCAAGGTCGATGCCTTGCGTGCCGAAGGCAAGACCATCATCGACTTCACTATCGGGGAGCCTGACCTGCGCACGCCTGCGCACATTGCCCAGGCCGGCATCGCTGCCATCGAGAGCGGCGCGGTGAAGTACACATCATCGTCCGGCATCCGCGAACTGCTGCTGGCGGTACAGCAGAAGTTCTGCCGCGAGAACGGCCTGTCATTCGCGCTGGACCAGCTGGTGGTGGGCACGGGCGCCAAGCAGCTGATCTTCTCGGCGCTGCAGGCCACGCTGGACGCAGGCGACGAAGTGATCATTCCCACTCCGTACTGGGTGTCGTACCCCGATATGGTGCTGCTCAATGACGGCATTCCCGTGGTCGTGCATACCACGGAAGCTCAGGCTTTTAAATTGACGCCCCAGGCCCTGGAAGCGGCCATCACGCCGCGCACCAAGTGGCTGCTGTTGAACGCACCCAACAACCCATCGGGCGCCACCTACACCGAAACTGAGCTCGCCGGTCTGCTGGCCGTTCTCGAACGGCATCCGCAGGTACTGCTGATGGTGGACGAGATCTACGAACACTTTTGCTACGATGACCGCTACGTGTCCCCGCTGGCGGTCAGGCCGCAGCTGGCGCCTCGCGTGCTGCTGGTCAACGGAGTCTCGAAGGCCTACGCCATGACCGGCTGGCGTGTCGGTTATGCCGCCGGCCCCGCATGGATGGCCAAGGCGATCTCCACCCTGATCTCGCAGTCGACTTCATGCGCCAGCCAGATTTGCCAGGTGGCCGCCGCCACAGCGCTGTCGTCCGACCAGCAGTGCGTGGCCGACACCATCGCCGTGTACAGAGAACGCCGCGATGTCATCGTGGACCTGCTCAACGGCATCGAGTCAATGTCGTGCGCCCGGCCGGCGGGCGCGTTCTATGTATTTCCAAACATCCAGGGCTTTTTGGGCAAGCGTGCGCCCGATGGCAAGGTCATCGCCAACGATCTGGATTTCGTGCACTACCTGCTTGATGCCGCGGGCGTCGCTGTACTGGACGGCACGGCTTATGGCAACCCCGGCTACATGCGCATGAGTTTCGCCACCGACCTCAACACCATACGGAACGGTTGCGAGAAGTTGTCCTGGGCATGCGGCCAACTTAAATAACATTTCACGGGAGAGAACCATGAACCTCAAGAAGATGCTGAAGGCCCTGCCTCTGTTGTCCTGCCTGGGCATGGCCGGCGTGGCCCACGCGGACGCCCTGTCCAACATCAAGTCCCGCGGGACGCTTGTGTGCGGTACTCTGGGTACGTCCGAGCCGTTCAGCTTCCAGGATCCGAGCACGCGTCAGGTCGTGGGCTACGAAGTCGACTTGTGCAAGGAAATCGCCGACCACCTTGGCGTCAAACTCGAGATCAAGATGATCGCCGTCGCCGCACGCATTCCGGAACTGGCCGGGGGGCGTGTCGATGTGGTGGCAGCCAATCTGGGCTGGAGCCCCGATCGCGCCAAGCAGATCGACTATAGCTACCAGCACTACGTCAGCCCGCAGAAGGTCCTGATTCGCCGCGACGACGCCGCCGCGTTGAAAACCAATGCCGACCTGGCCGGCAAGCGCGTCAGCGCCGTTTCGGGGTCGTCGTCGGAAGCCGGCGCCAAGCGCCTGATTCCTGACGTGACGACCGTCACCTTCAAGGATCCGCCAACGGCGTTCATGGCGCTGCAGCAGAAAAAGGTGTCGGGCTTCGTCGGTTCCGAACTGATGTTGCTGAAGTTCAAGCAGGACGCCGAAGCGTCGCCCGTCAAGCTCGAGATCATCGAAGACCCGCTGTTCGTCGAACCTTGGGGCATCGGCCTGGCCAAGGGCGAAGACGGCCTGCGTACTGAAGTGAACAAGGTGCTCGCCGAGCTCGAAGCATCCGGCAAGATGCAGGTGATCTTCGAACGCTGGTTCGGTCCGGACACCAAGTTCCCGACCAAGCGCGTCTTCAAGGTCGAAGAAATCAAGGGTTGAGCCCGGCGGGGCGGGTAGCTGCTTATGAACTACACATTGGACTTCGGTGCGTTACTCAGTAACGGCTACCCGACGCTGATTCTGGGAGGGCTGGTCACCACCCTCCAGATGACCTTGTTTGCCTGGCTGCTCGCCTTCGGGCTGGGCAGCGTGCTGGCAGTGCTGCGTATGCTGAACATACGTCCGCTCAACTACGTCATAGCGGTGTATGTAGCTTTCCACCGCAACGTGCCCATGTTGGTGCACATTCTGCTGTGGTACTTCGGCGTTGCGGCGCTGGTGCCGTCCGCCATCAACGATGTCATCAACCATATCGGTGGCGAGCTGTTCTATTCCACGATCGCAATCGGTTTGGTCACCGCCGCATACGTCAGCGAAGACCTGCGCAGCGCGATCCGGGCCATCCCGCGTGGCCAGATGGAGGCCGCTCGAAGCCTGGGCTTGAGCTACCTGCGGGCCATGCGCAAGGTCATCCTGCCGCAGGCATTCAAGATTTCCATTCCGCCGCTGACCAACCAGACACTGCTGCTGTTCAAGAACACCAGCCTGGCCATGGCCATCGGGCTGATCGAGCTTACCGGCGCGGGGCGCGAAATCGAATCGGCCACGTTCAAGACTTTCGAGATTTACTTCGTGGTTACCGTTCTGTACCTGGCAATCTCGCTGTTGCTGATGGCTGGCGGCGCCCAACTTTCCAAACGGGTCGCGTACGTGGCCAAGGCCCGGTAGATCGTATGCTGGAAATTCTTTCTGACAACTGGCTGTTGCTGCTGGTGGGCCAGTGGCCCCACGGACCCATGGGTGGCCTGGTTGCAACGGTCGGTCTGGCGCTGGTGAGCCTGGCGCTGGCCTTTCCCCTGGGTGTGCTGCTGGCGCTGGGCCGCATCAGTCCGTACAAGGTCTTTTATTGGCCCGCCACGGCCGTCGTGTACCTGGTGCGCGGGCTGCCGCTCATAATGTTCATCTTCTGGGCGTATTTCTTCCTGCCGCTGCTGATCGGAAATTCGGTCAGCGGCGTGGTCACCATGGCCGCCGCGCTCATCATCTACGAAGGCGCCTACCTGTCGGAAATCATACGCAGCGGCATCCAGGCCCTACCGGGCGGCCAGATGGAGGCGGGGCGCTCGCTGGGTTTGTCCTACATGCAGACCATGCGAAAAATCGTGTTGCCTCAGGCTCTGTACAACACGATACCCAGCATGCTCAGCCAGTTCATCTCGACGGTGAAGGAAACCTCGCTCGGTTTCGTCATCAGCGTGCACGAACTGACTTTCGCGGCGGCACAAGTGAACAACATGCTGCTTACCAAGCCATTTGAAGTATTCGCGCTGCTGGCGCTGACCTACTTCGCGCTGAATCTGATTCTTACCGGCATCGTCAAGCTCGTTGAGGCCCGCATGGGCGGCACGCGCACTGTGGCGGCCTAGGCCCTGTCAATATCATGATCGAATTCAAGAACGTCAGTAAATGGTATGGCGACTACCTCGCCCTCGACGACATCAACGCAACGGTGCGGCAGGGTGAAGTCCTGGTGGTGTGCGGCCCCTCGGGCTCGGGCAAGTCGACCCTCATCCGTACCATCAACCGCCTAGAACCCATCCAGAAAGGCAACATCCTGGTCGACGGCGTCGACGTCTACCGCTGCGGTTCCATCGACGACCTGCGCAGCCACATAGGTTTCGTCTTCCAGTCGTTCAATCTCTTTCCGCACATGAATGTGCGCGAGAACCTCATGATGGCTCCCGTGCTGCTCAAGCGCCTGGGCAAGAGCCAGGCCCGCGAGCACGCGCAGGCTCTGCTCGAACGCGTGGGCCTGGCGCACAAGGCCGACGCCTATCCCGGCGAGTTGTCGGGCGGCCAGCAACAGCGCGTCGCCATTGCCCGGGCGCTGGCCATGAAGCCGCGCATCATGCTGTTCGACGAGCCCACCAGCGCCCTGGATCCGGAAATGGTCAACGAAGTGCTGCTGGTGATGAAATCACTGGCCGCCGAAGGAATGACCATGGTCTGCGTCACGCACGAGATGAACTTCGCGCGCGACGTGGCCGACACCGTGTGGTTCATGGACGCCGGCCGCATCGTGGAACAGGCGCCGCCGGCAGAGTTTTTCGCGCAGGCGCAGACCGACCGGGCCCGCAAGTTCCTCGCCGACATCAGGCATTGAGCCCGCCCCTGCCTGTTGCCGCATTATTGGATTGCCCTGGCGTGCATTTCGACGCATTGGTAGAGCGTTTTTACTGATTCGAGCTCCAATGCGTCGTTGCGAGCGAAGAACATGAGTGGCGGCAGGCTGGCTGGCCACTGTATCGGGACTTCGTCGACGATTCCGTATCGACAGTATGTTTCGACGGCCGTAGCAGTTGATATGGTCAGCAACTGCGTGGTTGCGGCGATATGGAAGTTCGAAGCAAAGGATAGAGATTCGACCACGGGATAAGGTGGAATCAAACCCTTTTGGGAGAATGCCTGCTCGAAAGCGCCACGAGAACCCGTGCCTTTGGGCAGCAGGATCCATCCTTCGGCCTGCAACGCTTCGAGCGTGACCTTCTTTCGTTTCATAATGGGATGATTTCTCGCGCATGCGATCTTCATCGGCACGTTGAAGATAGGCTTGAACGCAACTTCGCTCGCCTGCAACGCATGGATCTCCGGACCAAGCCGTCCCAACGCGCAGTCAAAATCGCCGGTGGCAACGCCAGCTACCATTTCTTCGACTGTGCCCTCCACGAATTCGAACGTTATGTCGGGGCGCATTTTTCGTAACGTTGCCATGGCTTTAGGGACGAGCCCAAGCATGGCGAACGAAAGAGCTCCCACCCTCAAATGAGGGCGAGGGGGCATCGCCAGCAGCGTCGCTTCCACGCCGCGCAGGGCATTCAGTACAAGCCGTAACCTCTCACGGACGGCGCTACCCGCCGGCGTCAACCTGGCGCCTTGCTGGTCACGGTCTACCAACTTTGCGCCCAGCAGCGATTCCAGTTCTTGAAGCATTGCGGTGACGGCAGGTTGCGTAACCGACAATGTATTTGCCGCCTGCCGCAGCGATCCGGTGCTTGCGACTATTTCCAATAGAGTCAGATGGCGGACACGCAATTTGGAAAGGCGCGGGAGGGATGTGCGCTGCATTATCAGAAAAGCTGATCACGGATTAACAAGTTCTGAATTTACCGTTATAGGGGCCGTCCGTAAACTAATTGTGCTTGAGCATGAATATCTTTAGCGATAAAAGGATGAGCGCGATGAGCCTTGAACTGAAACCTCTATCTTCGTCAATCGGAGCCGAGGTCCTGAATCTCGATTTATCCCGGCCGATTAGCGCAGAAACGGCCGCCGACATTGAGAATGCATTCAATCGTCATAGCGTACTGCTATTCCGCGATCAGGACTTGACGGAGCGCCAACATATCGACTTCAGCCGCCATTTCGGCGGCCTGGAGATTCATGTGCTTCGCCAGTATCTCCTAGAGAGCCATCCAGAGATTCTCGTGATATCGAATATTGAAGAGAATGGCAGAGGTATAGGCATCAGCGACGCCGGCCAGTATTGGCATACGGATTTGTCGTACAAGGAGTGTCCTAGTCGCTGTTCGGTTCTCTATGCCCTGGAGATTCCCGCTCCGAAGGACGGTAGAACCTACGGAGACACTTGCTTTGTCAGCACGGTGGCGGCATTCGATGCACTGGACCAACCGATGCAGAAATATCTGAGCGATCTCAGGGCGCGGCACCATTATCAGGCGCGCTATCACAAGATGAAGGCAAATAATCAGGAGCGCCAGGAATTGACCGAGGCGCAGAAAAATGAAGTGCCGCCAGTGGTGCACCCAGTGGTGCGTACCCATCCCTACACGGGTCGCAAATCGATATATGTCAATGAAGGGTTTACCACCGAGATCGTTGGTCTTGCGCCAGAGGAGAGCGACAAGCTTTTGAGCCAGCTGTATGCACATTGCACCCAAGAGAGGTTCATGTATAGACATCAGTGGCGCGTAGGGGATGTCCTCATGTGGGACAACAGCGCGACGCAGCATTTGGCAATCGCAGATTACGCTTTGCCGCAGCGCAGGCGTATGCATCGCACAACGGTGGCAGGCACAGCAGTTTTTTGACGTACTTCTTGTGGGCCCGTGAGGCCCAGGACAATAAAGCGTGCCCCCGTCCCTGCGGGGCGGCGCTACCCGATTGCTTGACCAACCCAGGGGGAGAGAGACATGAAGATGGGCATGCTTCGGTCGCTGTGCGCGGCCGCCACTGTATTTTGCGCCGGTACGGCCAACGCGGCTTATCCCAACAAGCCGATCAGTCTAGTCGTGCCGTTCGCTGCAGGTAGTGCGACCGACAGTGTCGGACGCATCGTAGCCGACGGGCTGGCCAAGCGTTTGGGGCAAGCTGTCATCGTAGAGTCCAAGCCGGGCGCTACCGGACGCATAGGTACGGATTACGCCGCGAGGGCGACGCCCGACGGCTATACGCTACTGATGGCCACCAGCGGAATTCTGGCAGTCAACCCGGCGCTTCACAAGGACGTTTCGTACAACGCTTCTAGAGATTTCGCGCCGATCCTGTTAGTGGGGGAGGTGCCATTTGCGCTGGTGGTTAATAACGAACTGCCCGTGATGTCGGCGCAGCAGTTGATTGATCACGCGAAATCGGCGAAGAAAGAGCTGTTCTTCGCTTATGCGTCACCGACCGCCCAGGTGGCAAGCGAGATCTTTATCAGAGACGCAAACTTCGGCGCCATCGGTGTCTCCTATAAATCCAGTCCGAACGCCGCGCTCGGACTCATCTCGAATGAAACCCAGTTCTACTTCATCGATTTTGGAACCGGCCTCGGGCATATCAGAAATAACAAGGTTCGCGCCATAGCTGTCGCTGGAGAACCGTCGCGTCTGCTGCCTGACGTGCCGCCGCTTAGTCAATCCGTTCCCGGATTTTCCATCACCTCGTGGAATGGAATACTGGCGCCTGTCGGGACTCCGCCGGCCATTGTGATGAAACTCAACGAAGCGCTGCGTTCAGTATTGAATGAGCCCGCTGTTCGAGAGAAGCTGGGCGCCATCGGTTTTGAAGTCGCTGGCGATGGCAGCCCAGAAGATTTCGCCGAGTTGATCAAAAGCGATGGTCAGCGATGGCGTGAATGGATCGCTGCGCTCAACCTTACGGCCCCCTGATCTCGGTAGTTTGTCTGCGTTAATTGTCGATTGGGAGTCAATTGTGAGAATACTGACATGCTTGCTTGCCGCTGCAGTCGGCTATGCTGGTTCGGCCGTGGCGCAGGGCGGGGTCACGTATCCCACTCAGCCCATACGGCTGGTGGTGGGCTATTCCGCCGGGGGCACTGCCGATGTGGTTGCGCGAGCGCTCGCTGTGGAAATGGGCAACTCTTTAGGGCAACCCGTCGTGGTAGAGAACAAGGCAGGGGCAAATGCGCTGATTGCCACTAACGAACTCATGCGAGCCACGCCGAACGGGTACACGCTGCTGATGGCATCCTTATCGCACGTCGTGAATCCGATTCTGAACGCGGATCGGGCCGCTTATGATCCTGTGAACGATTTTGCGCCGGTGACGCGAGTCGGCGTGCTGCCATTAGTATTGGCTACTAGCTATACCTCACCCTACGGCACCGTCGCCGAGCTGGTCGAAGCAGCGCGCGCGAGTCCTGGAGCAGTCAGCTATGGTTCGGCTGGCGTAGGCGGTTCGGGGCACCTGGCCGGCGCTATGCTGGAGCAGGACTCCGGAGCGAGCATGCTGCATGCACCCTTCAAAGGGAACGCCCCAGCCTTGCTCGAGGTTATGGCGGGCAGGATCTCTTTTATGTTTTACCCAACGATAGGCATTTCCCAGCAGATCGAGGACAGGAAAATCCGTGTGCTGGGCGCTGCAAGCGCAGAGAGATTAACGCAGTTCCCGGATGTGCCGACCCTGCAAGAGGCAGGCTATCCCGGGTTCGACAATACTGCGATATGGCTGGGCATTCTCGCGCCGAAAGACACGCCGAGTCCGGTTGTCACCCGCCTGGCCCGAGCGGTGTCGCAGGCCCTTGCCAACCCCGGTCTGAGAGCCAGGATCGAAGGCATGGGCCTACAGCCCATCGACGATACGTCGGAGGCTTTCGCGCAGTTTCTGCACGACGATCATGACCGGTGGACGCGCGTCATCCGCAAGGCTGGGTTGCTGCCGCAGTAAGCCACTGCTCTCCCGCAAGTTCCTCGCCGACATCAGGCATTGAGCCCGCCGCCGTACGGGCGCGTGAAATCGCATACGTCGCGCGCGATGCGTGCGATTTCCTGGTAGAACATCGAGTTGGTCTGCTTCGCGTACATGGCGCAATACATCGATGTCGGCAGTGGCTTGGTGGTTCGGGCCTGTACCAGCTTGCGCGCCTTGAACAGGTCTGAAAAATATCCCACGGGTATGCACGCCACGCCAAAGCCGGCCACGGTCAGGCCAACCATCGCCTGCAGGCTGTTGATCGTGAACAGGTTCGACTGGGCGGTATAGGGCGCGAGCCATTCGTCGTAGATCGCGTTGAGCGCCGAATCGGGATCCTGGCGGATGATGTTCATGCGCGAAATATCTTGCGGCGTATAGACCTTCGCCGGCGAAATCACGGACGGGCTGCCTGCCCAACCGAAATCCACCTGCGCGATCGGCTCGGCCTCCAGGTGCGGATTGCGAATCTCCCAATGCAGGATCGCCATATCCAATTGGCCGTTCAGCAGGCTTTGCTGCAGCTGCCACGCCATTCCGATCTTCAGCTGCACCACCAGTTCGGGAAACGAGGCACGCAGCGCCTGCATCAACTGCGGCAGCCAGGTCATGGCGGTGATTTCGGTAATGCCCAGCCGCAGTGAACCCGTGAAAGGCTTGAATCCCTTCATCTTCAGCAGCATCTGGTCCCGGCGGCCCAGCAGGTCGGCGGCCATTTCGAGCAGGTCTTCGCCGGTGCGCGTCAAGGTGGCCTTCTGGCCGCTGCGGTCGAAGATCTGGATGTTGAAACTGGTCTCGAGTTCCTGGATGCGCTTGGTAATGGCCGACTGGGTGGTGTTCAGGCGTTCGGCTGCATTGGCGAAACCGCCGAGTTGCACCACCCAGTAAAGGGCCTCGATCTGCTTGAAGGTCAGCATGGCAAACCACGGGTGCGTTATCAGGGCGGAATTGTAGCCTTGGTGAAAAAAACAGCGGCCCTGGGGCCGCTGCTCATCGCCGCTGGCAGGGTGCGCCAATCAGGCGTCCTGCAGTTAACGCGTCAATCGACCGACGCGCCCGACCGCTTCACGGCCTTGCCCCATTTGTCGATTTCCGCCTCGACAAATCGCTTGCCTTCTTCAGGCTGGTAAACCAGCGGCTGGCCGCCTCGTTCGGCCAATGCGCGAGCCATGTCGGGCGATTGCAGAATGGCGTTGATCTTTCCGTTCAGGTAGGTCACCACCTCGCCGGGAGTCTTGGCGGGCGCGTAGACCATGGCCCAGCCGACTGCTTCGAATCCCGGCAGGTCCGACTCGGCCACCGTGGGCACGTCGGGCAGCTGGGGCACGCGTTCGCGCGTGGTCACGGCCAGCGGCACGGCGGCCTTCGACTTCACGTGAGGAAGCGCGGCCGTCACCGAGTCCACCATCAGTGGCACGTGGTTGCCCAGGAAATCCGCCTGCGCGGGGCCGCTGCCCTTATAAGGGATGTGGCGCAGCTCGACGCCGGCGTCCGCCTTGAACATTTCCGCCGACAGGTGCTGCGTGCCGCCTATGCCCGCGCTGGCGTAGGCCAGTTCGTTGGGCTTGGCGCGCGCCTGCTCGACCAGCTGGGCCAGGGAGCTGATGCCGCTGGCGGGTGTGGCCAGGAACACCAGCGGCACGGTGAAGATGCCCCCCACGGGTACGAAGTCGCTGCTCAGCGAGTAGCCGGGGTTGGCATATAGGGTCTGGTTCACGGCGGCGGCGCTGCCGCCCACCACCAGCGTATAGCCGTCGGGGTTCGCGCGCGCGACCTGCTGCATGCCGATGTTGCTGCCTGCGCCGGCCTTGTTCTCGACGACCACGGGCTGCCCAACTTCTTTGGCCAGGCGCTCGGCCAGCATGCGCGCAAAGATATCGGTCGCCTGTCCCGGCGGGAAAGGCACGATCAGGTTGATCGGGCGCTGGGGGTAAGCGGCTTGGGCCGAGGCCGCGGCGGTGATGAAAAACCCGGCCGCAATGGCGGCCAGGCCCTTGAGTCGTTGCGACATAAAGCACCTGTGGTTGAAGTAACAGGGCGGATTGTAGCCATGCGCACGCGCCGCCCTGCCTTCCCTACGGGATTTACACCATGGATTCGCCGGTGCGCCTGGCGTGCCGCATATCGCGCCACAGCGCGACGACCAGAATGGCGAGGATAACGGCCGAGATCACCGGCCAGACGAGTATGTAGAAAGTAAGCATTTCAATCTCCTGGGTCAGGCGCGCGCAGGTTGCGTGGTGGGGCGCGACGATACACGTGGCGATGCCGCCTTCTGTTCATCCTGGAACGACGTGACTCGCTCGGCCAGGACGCTGAAGTCAAATCGCTCGCGGCTGCGCAGGCTGAGCACAGTGCACACAACGGCGCTGACGCCGTAGGCGGTCAGCGATGCGGTCAGCACGATGTAATCGCGCAGCGCGCCAATGAAGTACGGAAGCATCACGGCTGCCGCGACGGTGCCCACAACCAGGGCTACACGGCGGCCGAAGAACCCGAATGCCATCAGCCCCAGTACGACGCCTCCGCCCACGCCGGCGCAGATTTCATAGAACACGGCGATCGCGCCCTCGATGGGCACCAGCTCGAAGCGCACGATGGTGAACAGCACGACGGCCCAAAGCACCGACCAGACAAAAGCGCGGTTATCGACGCGATCCCAGTAGAAGCTCGTGATCACTGGAAACACGATGGCTCCCCACAGCGCCCCCACGAATACCAGCATCACCAGGATGTCCAAACGCAAGCTGGCGAAGATCACGCCTGTCATGGTCGCGATCACCATGGTGGCGCGGCCCCACCACAGCATGCGGCGGGGGTCCGGGCGGTTGCGTGCCAGGTTCTTGGCGTAGATGTCGGTCATGACTATCGAAGACAGTGCGGCCAGGTCGGAGTCCGCCGTCGAAGACAGCGAGCCCACCACCAGGATGAAAAACAGCGCAATGCCCACCGGCGGCAGATAGGCCGAGGCCATCTGCGGAATGATGTTGTTCATGTTGCCGTCGGCGGGTTGCAGACCCACAAACAAGGCCAGCAGACCCAGCATGCCCAGGCCGATCACCACTGCGCCGTAGCCGATCGTGGCTGTCAGGAACGTGGGCTTGATCAGGTCTTCGCGTACCGCGAACAGGCGCTGAGCGATGGTCTGGTTGCCGATGGCATAGGCCAGCACGGCGACAAAGTACGGAGCGCCTTGCTCAAGAATGGCTGTCGTCGAATAGAAGTTGGCCTGTTCAGGGGAAAGCCGCCACATATTGTCGGCGATCACGTCGGGGCCCCCGGCGTTGAAGAAGATCATCGGGATGATCACCACCGCAGACACGATCATCGCCACCAGCTGCGCGAAGTCAGTCATCACCGACGCCCTGAAGCCTGACCAGAACGAGTAAGACAGCACGCCCAGGCCCGCGATCAGCACGCCCTGGATGAAGGTAAGCGGGCTGAGCACGGACACCAGGGCGCCCGCCGCAGTGAAGTTCACCATCAGGCTGATACAGCTTCCGACAATGTTCGAGATGGCCATGATCATCTGGCTGGATGAACCGTGGCGGGCATGAATGATCTCGGCCAGCGTGTGCGCTTTCGGGGCCAGCGCGCGGAAGCGCTTGCCGAAGGGGTAGATGAACAGAATCATCAGCGCACCCCAGAAGCCGTAGTGGATGGGCCCGGAAAGTCCGTACTTGAAGCCGGAGGTGGCGCTCGCGTAAAACGATGCGGCCCAGATCCAGGTGGCGATCATGCTGGCGGCCGCCAAGCCGAAACCGACGGCGCTGTTCGAGGTCATGTAGCCGTCAACGCTTTCCTGGCGCTTGCCTATCATCAGCGACATCAGGAACGTCAGGGCATAAAAGCCCACCAGTAACAAGATGGCCGTCGAGGCCGATAACTGAAAGAACTCCGTATCCTGCATTGGGTCGTCCTTGCTCCTTTGTAGCGACTCGCCGTCAGGCGGGTACTGCACGCCCTTGCCATTCCGCCCCATGCGATGGGTGGCAAGATCCCACTGGCGTGCTGAAACACGGCGCGTGCGAAATGGACGCGCAAACGCTACGCCGCGCGCAGCCGGGGTTGCCGGTTGAGCGTGCAGCAAGAATGTGCACACGAAGGTGCTTCGCTACCCCGCGGGTGGAGTCCTGAGTAGGTGCCCCGATGTCGGTAAGCGATGAGCCAGCCTGGTGGGCCGACTATGTTGTCGCGCGGCCAAAGGTGGCCGGTTTATTGTGTTTCAGCAAAGTGCCGGGCCGCTGTACGCAGCCTTGTGAAAGGTGGCCCGAGTGGCTTTTGCAAGCCTGGGCACACCCGTAAAGTGCCTGAAGTATAAAGGGCTCTCGCCGCCCTGTCCACCTGCGTACAGATCCGCACACAGCGCGTCACGTCGAAAAACCCCTATTTTTAAGGGCTCCCAGCGATTTTCTAGTCGGCCGTGATGCCGGCCGACTTAATCACGCGAGACCAATATTCAGTGTCGGCTTGTACGGTGCGGCCCAGTTTTTCGGGCACCAAGCTAGCGAACGCGCAGGGCTGCAGGCTCTGCCGGCGCGAACTCATTCGCCTGCGGCACGGCCGAATCGTTCGGTGTAGAGTTCGCACAGCCAGTCGATAAAGACCCTGACCCGGGGCGACAGTTGTCGATGCGAAGGGTAGAGCGCGCTGACTGGCATGTCGGGGCAGCGCCACTCTTGCAACACCTGCACCAGACGCCCTGCCTTCAGGTGCGGTTCCAGTCGGAAGCGCGGCACCTGGATGAGTCCGCAGCCTGCCAGCGCCGCGCTCGTGTAGCACTCGGCGTCGCTGACGGTGATCCACCCGCGGGCCTCGAATTCTGTCAACTTACCGTCGATCATCAGCGTGAAAGGATAGCGGCTGTCATTGCCTCTTGCGTAGAACCCGATGCCGTTATGCAACTCCAGTTCGCTAGGATGCTGCGGAGTTCCATAACGGGCCAGGTATTCAGGGCTGGCGCAGATGATCTCGGGCATATCGGCAAGCTTGCGCACGACCAGCGATGAATCACGTGGGCGGCCGGCCCGCACCACGCAGTCCACCCCTTCCTTCACCAGGTCCACCAGCCGGTCGCCGCTGCTGAGCAAGATATCGATATTGGGATAGCGTTCGCGAAACTCGGTCATGCGCGGCAAGATGATCGCCGTGGCATGCGCGCCGTGCACGTCGAGCCGCAAGGTGCCATGGGGATTGGACACATGGGTGCTGAGCGAGGTCTCGGCGTCTTCAAGCTCGGCCAGCACGCGCTTGCTGCGTTCGTAGAACGCCTGGCCATCCAGCGTGGGTTTCACCTGGCGCGTCGTGCGGTCGAGCAGGCGCGCGCCCAGCCGGCTTTCAAGCTGCTTGATGGTGTGCGTGGCCGTGGCGCGAGGAATGTTCAGCACCTCGGCTGCTTCGGTAAAGCTGCCCAGTTCAACAATCCGGTTGAACAGCAGTAACGCTGCGAAGCGATCCATAAGCGTCCGGTGGCGAGTAAGTCGGGGTAGGGCGATTGCAACTCATGACGGTGGGAACGGTCAACAATTCAAGCTGCGGCGCAGGCAGCCGGCCAGCCGTTCAGTTTCAGGCGAACCCGCCGTTGGCGCGCACGACCTGGGCGTTGATCCATGCCCCGTCGGGCCCCACCAGGAACGACACGGCGCGCGCGATGTCTTGCGGCTGCCCTAGACGTTCCAACGGAACCATGCTCGCCAGCTGGGCCATCTGCGCGTCGGTCTTGCCCTCGATGAACAGCTCGGTGGCAACCGGCCCCGGCGCCACGGCATTCACGGTAATGCCCCGCCCGCGCAGTTCGTTGGCCAGTACCCGCACCAGGCCCTCGACGCCAGCCTTCGACGCAATATACGGGCCGTATTGCGCAAACGACTTGGCGATCACGCTCGAAGACAGGGCGACGATACGGCCGCCGGCTTTCAGCTGTTGGGCGGCCTGGCCAAGTACCAGGAATGCACCCCGCAGGTTCGTCTGGATCATGCGGTCGAATACGTCAATATGGTCGGGCGAGACCGTGGCCATCGCCATGACGCCGGCGCAGTGCACCACCGCGTCGATATTTCCGTAAGCCTCACGCGCCTCGGAAAATAGCCGTTGCACATCGTCCGGCTCGGACACGTCGGCCTGAACCGCCATGGCTTGGCCCCCAACGGCCTGGATCTCGCGCACGACTTCCATTGCCTTGCCCTGGTTCCCCGCATAATTGACGACGACGCGCAGGCCGTCCTCGGCCAGTCTCAGGGCGACGGCCCGCCCTATCCCACGGGATGCGCCTGTCACAATTACGGCGCCCGCCGAACGGCCGCTGGTTCTGATGTCCATGTTGCACTCCTTGTAGATTCCCAGGGCGTAGCGCCCCGGGTACGCGGGTGAGCGGCTGGCGTTGAGTCGCCCTTCGCCTTGTCACGCGCCATGGCAGCATGGTGACAGTTCGTTCGTTTGGAATAAATATGTATAAATTGGCCGGTAAATTCAAAATCAGCCAACAATGCGGGCCGATTGTCCGGCCTTTGCGGTCATGCCAGCGTCCAGGGCCAGCGCGGTGACCAGCATGACGACTGCGGTGCAGAACAGGGCACGATAGTTTCCGGCGGTCAGGTCAACCAGGGCCGAGAACGCATAGGCGCAAAGCGCCAGTCCGCCCGCCGAAACCACGCTCGCTCGCGTCCAGGCCACGTTCTGCCGGGTGGTGTTGTGCGGTACCGCTTCGTGTACTCGCGCCAGCACCAAAGGCACCATTCCCGGAGCAAAGGTGCCGATGGCCAAGGTAAGCGCGGCCAGCACAATCAAGTGGTCCACGATGGCAAAGGCTGCCAGGAACAGCGCCATCAGCACCACCGTCAGGCGTATGGCGCGCCGAGGGCCGAGGCGATCGCCCAGGTAGCCATACAGCGGTGGGCCGGCAATCGCGCCCAGCCCATAAATGGCCCAGTAGATCGACCCCAGGTGGGTGCCCTGGCCCAGCCCGCGCGCCAGGAAGTCGACCAGGAAAACCATGGTCGGCACGGCCGGACCCGCCATCAGTGCGTATTGCACATAAAGCAGGCGGACCTCGCGATTGAAGCGCACGGCGCGCGTCGGACCGTTGCTGGCCCGGGCAGCGGCGGGTGCCAGGCTGCTTGCGGGCCAGGCGAACCAGCTGGCCGCCGTGAGCAGCAGCGCCACCATGCTCAGTCCTATCCATGTCTGTGCCAGTCCCAGCTGGAGCAACAGCGGAATGATGGTGCCCGATCCCGCGATGCCCAGCCCCAGGCCCAGAAATATCGCGCCGCCCGCAGCGCCCTTCTTGGCCGCGGGCACATGCGGAAGAATGGTGGCGGCGACCAGCACCATTACCGCGCCTCCGGCGACGCCGGACACGAACCGCCAGCTGAAATACCAGCCGAACGAAAGCGGAAACGCACAGGCAAAGAACGACGCGCAAATCAGCACCATCATCAGGCGCAGCACATGTTCATTGGCGAGGCGAGTGGCCAGGGGCCTGCCGAGAAGCGCCCCGCCGACATAGCCCGCCAGATTGGCCGCACCCAGGTACACGACGGCGGACGGCGTGAACCAATGCGCCTGGATCAGCTCGGGAATCAATGGCGTGAAAGCAAAGCGCGCCAGTCCGATACTTTCCAGGCTGGCGCATAGCCCGGCAAAGATGTATCGCCACAACAATAGCCGATCGATTTTCGCTACTGGCAGGGCGGATGAGGATGGGGGGGTCACGATTCTGCTCCGGGAGACTGGGGCTGCAGGGTTGAGGGTGTGGCGGCGTGCAAGCATTCGATGGCCACGGCGCAATGTTTGACATGAGTGTCAAACACGCACATTACGCAAGTTTGACATTGGTGTCAACGACGTGTTTCAATCGCCCCACGTCACGCCCGCGGCTCAGTACGAACGAGCCGCGCCACGAAACAGGAGGGTCCAGCATGGCTGGCGTACGCCAATTCGACGAAACCGATGCGCTTGAAAAGGCGCTGGCGCTTTTCTGGCAGCAGGGATATGCCAGCACCACCATGCAGGAGCTGGCGGCGGCAACCGGCGTGCAGCGCGGGTCGCTCTACCACGCGTATCGCGACAAAGAAACGGTCTTTCTCCGAGCGTTCGATGTCTATCGGGAAAGGTATGTCGAGCAGATGCGCCTGGCTCTGGACAAACCGGATATCAAAGCCGGTCTGCGGGCCTTTGCCGAATTTGCCATTACGTCGATGACCACCGGCATGCCTACGCGAGGCTGCCTCAGTACCAAGACAGCGGTGGGCACCGAGCAGCTCGACGACGCCATGCGTGCGGCCCTGCGTGGTTTGCTCGACGACATAGAAGCTGCCCTGTACGAACGCTGCAATCGTCCGGATGCGCGCGTACGTCTGGCCGTCGAACCCAGGCAGGCTGCCCGCATGATGCTCACGCTCACGCGCGGCCTGGTCGTGATCGAACGCGTCTACCAGGACGAGCGCCGCATGCGCAGCACTGCGACGCAATTGATCGACCTGCTATTGGGCGCCAGACCCTGAACCGCGCGCGCCGCGGCTCAGGCCGGGGTGTCTGGTGAAGGGCCCAGCCGGGCCCTTACTCGGCCGGCGCGACCGCGGTCATGACCGGTGGCGTATCCTGCGCGGCGAGGGGCGGGCTTGCGGCGGGCAGGACCATGGCCATCACAAGAGGGGCGCACCCCCGCTGCATTGCGCGCGGCTAGCGGCCTTGCTGGAACTGCCGGATCGACTCACGGGTTTCTTCCACCAGCAACAGAGCCAGCCGCGAGGGCGTACGGTTCTTCGCGGACACTGCAAATGCGTCGACTTCAATCGTGGGCCGGAAGGGCACCAGGACCAGGTTGTCGCTACGACGTATCTGCGCCGTTGCAGAGAACCAGTCCACAATGGCGACGCCGGCGCCGGCCTGGACCAGCAGGCCGGCAGTCTCCGAATACCGCACTTCGATTGCTGTGCGATAGGGCGCACCCGCCTGCTTGAACGCGTTCAGCACCAGCGGGCTCAGTCGCGAACCCATTTCCAGACCGATCAGAGGATAGGGCGCAAGGTCGGCGGGCGACACCACCTTATACCCGGCCAACGGGTGCTGCGCGGGCATCAGGCACATCATCTCGACGCGCGCCACGGGCAGCAGGTACAGGCTCTGAGTCAGCTCGGGCTCCAGCGCGATGGCGAAGCCGATGTCCGCCGCGCCCGACTCGATGATCTCGATCACGTTGTACGAGCGCCGTACATCGAAGAACACCTTCACCTTAGGGCGCTGCCCGAGCAGCGCATGGATGGCTGCGGGCAGTACGGAGTGCCCCAGTTGCGGCGTGGCCACGATGCGCAATTGTCCGAGGCGCTGGTCTTTCAGTTCCTCGACGGTCTGGTTCAGCGCCTTGGACAACAGGAAGATCGACTCGGATTCCCGAAACAGGATCCTGGCTTCTTCGGTTGCGGTAAGGCGGTTGCCCACCCGGTCGAACAATTTGAAGCCCAGTTGGGTTTCCAGTTGACGAATGGCGCTGCTGACCGCGGGCTGAGAAATCTGCAGCGATCGGGCCGCTCCCACCGTGGTATGACTTTGCATCAGGGCGCGGAATATCTCGAGCAGACGCAGGTTCACTATAAGTACTACCTATAGTAGGTGGTGAAAAATTAATAATTGATTATTTTATCGGAGTATTCATAATCCACGAAAAGCCGGGATGGCGTCGCGAAGCACGCCGCTCGCACGGTTTCATTACCAAGGGGATGTTGATCATGATCGCAGCAGCACTGAAAAGAACGGCCGCCACACTTGCCCTGGCTGTGGCCGTGCCGTCACTGGCGGGGGCCGAAGAAGTAAAAATGCGCGTGTTGGGCTGGTATGGCAACCAACCGCAATCCCAGCAGGTGGAGCGTCCGTTCTGGAACGACCTGTCCAAGCGGACGGACGGCGCGTTTTCCACGAACTTCCGTACCATCGACGAACTGGGGCTGAAGGGTTTCGAATCGCTGCGTACTCTGCAAAGCGGCGCGTTCGACGTAGTTTCGTTCCAGATCAGTTTTGTAGGCGGCGACGCGCCCATCCTGATGGGCGCCGACTTGCCGGGCGCGGCGTTCGATTTCGACCAGTTGCAGAAGAACCTGGCGGCCTATCGCCCAATCCTGGAAAAAGAACTGAACGATCGATTCAAGGCCAAGTTGCTGACGGCGTGGTCGTTCCCGTTCCAGATTCTGTACTGCAAAGGCGATATCAAAAGCCTGGAAGACCTGAAGGGCAAGAAAGTGCGCGTCAGCGGCACCTACACCGCCAAGCTGGTCGAAGAGCTGGGCGCGGCGGGCGTCACACTGGCCGGACCCGAGGTCTACCAAGGGCTGATGCAGGGGGTGGTGGATTGCGCCATCACGGGCAGCCAGTACGGAAACAGCAACGATTGGTTCGAAGTGGCCCAGACACTCAGCCCGATTCCTCTGGGCGGGGCGGGGGTCGTGCTGCACGTCGCGCGTAACGCCTTCTGGGACAAACTGTCTGCCGACCAGCAGGCCACGCTTGCCAAAGAGATGCAGCAGCTCGAAACGGCGCTGTGGGAAATCAGCCGCAAAGGCCACCAGGACGGCATGAACTGCAACACGGGCAAGGAGCCTTGCGCGGGCAAACCGGGCAAGATGACGTTGCTGGAACCATCCGACGCTGATACGCAGAAGGTGAAGACGACTCTGGGCAAGTCCATCGTACCCATGTGGATCGAAGACTGCTCGAAGTTCGACAAGGCCTGCGGCGACAACTGGTACAAGACCATCGGCGCTGCCATCGGCGTCACTCAATAAGCCCGGTACGCCGGCGTCTCCTTTGCCAGGCCCTGGGGCCTGGCAAAGCTGTTGTTCAGGACGAATCCATGATCCGAATTGTCGATCGGCTGTGCGGGGCGCTGCGCGCCATTACAAACCGTGCCTGCCTGGCCGCGGGATGGGCCCTGGTGGTGTTGTCCATCGTCATCGCCATCAACGTCGTTGCCCGCAAGCTATTCAATTATTCGCTGCAGGGAGTGGACGAGTATGGTGGTTATTGCCTGGCCATTTGCGCATCCATCGGCTTTTCCCAGGCTGCCTACGAAAGAGCCCATATCCGCATCTCGGTGCTGGTGGATCTGTTGCCGACCCGATTTCGAGCATTCAGCGATGTGCTCGCACTGGTCTTGCTGACCGCCATGGCAGTCACTTTGGCAATCAAGGCCACCGATGTCGCCCTGACCTCGCATTCGATGCAGGCGCTTGCGACCAGCGCCCTGCGCACGCGCCTGGCGATCCCCCAGGCCATGTGGGCCGCTGCCTTGTGCTGGTTCAGTTTCATCTTGCTGGTGCAATGCCTGCATGCGTTGCTTCAATTGGCCCGCCGCGACTGGGCCGGCATCTGCAGGAACTATGGCGTGCCCAGTGTCAATGACGAGATCGAAGAAGAACTGCGCGCGGCGCAGCAGCGCATGAAAGGCACTCTGGAAGGAGCCCCATAATGCTGTTCGGAGTGCTTTATTTTGGCGGGCTGGTGTTCTTCCTGTTCGCAGGAATTCATGTCGCCAGCGCCATCTTCATGACTGCCATGGTCAGCGATTCGCTCAGCATGCAGGTGCTGCCCAGCATGGTCGGCAACACCATGTGGAGCACGATGAACGAGTTCCTCCTGGTTGCCATTCCACTGTTCATTCTGCTCGGTGAGATCCTGACGCGCAGCGGTGTGGCCGATCGCATGTACAAGGCATTGGCCGCCTGGCTGCAGTGGCTCCCCGGCGGCCTGTTGCACACCAACATTGTGACCTGCGCGCTGTTCTCGGCCACATCAGGATCCAGTGTTGCGACTTCTGCCACCGTCGGCACCGTGGCGTTGCCCACGCTGCAGCGCCTCGGATACCGTGAACGCCTGGTGCTGGGGTCGATCGCGGCGGGTGGCACGCTGGGCATCCTGATACCGCCCAGTATCAACATGGTGGTATATGGCGCCCTGGCTGAAGTGTCGGTGGGTAAATTGTTCGCCGCGGGCATCATTCCCGGTCTGGCGGTGCTGCTGCTGATGATGCTGGTGATCGTGGTGCTTGGCGTGGCCGGCAAGGTCACCTCCAGCAACGAAAAGCTGATCATCCCGCTGCTTTTGAAGCTGAAACTGCTCATCGGCATTCTGCCGGTGGTATTCATCTTCGGCCTGGTGATGGGCGGCATTTATCTGGGTATCGCCACCCCCACTGAAGCCGCAGCCCTGGGTGTGGTCGGCGCCATGATCATCGCGGCGCTGAACAGAACCTTGTCGGTCGCCATGCTGCACGCCGCGTTTCTCTCGGCGCTGCGCACGACGGCGATGGTGGTGCTGGTGGTGACCGCAGCCTACATCCTGAATTTTTCGCTCAGCCTGGCAGGCATACCGCAAGCCCTTTCCGAGTACATCCGCGACCTGGGCTGGTCGCCCATCGCCACGATCTGGGCATTGGTCGGGTTCTACCTGATACTGGGGTGCTTTCTCGAGGCCATCGCCATGATGGTCACGACGGTGGGCGTGGTGGTGCCCCTGGTCGTGTCGCTGGGTTTCGACCCTTTGTGGTTCGGCATTTTCATGACAATGATGATGGAGCTGGCGCTTATCACCCCGCCGGTGGGCCTGAACCTTTTCGTGGCGCAGAACATCCGCCTGTCGCGCGGTGGCATCAGCGATGTCTATATCGGCGTGCTGCCGTTCGCGCTCGCCATGATGGTATTTGTCGCGTTGCTGATCTACTTCCCCCAGATCGCATTGTGGCTACCCGGCAAGCTCTTTTAATTTCGGTTCCAGGCAGATTCAGTAATGAACCTTACCGCCAGCAAGCTGTGCGCAGAATCATTCGCGCCGTATGGCGAAGTCGTCGAGCATCGGGGGCAGGCCACGCGGCATTCCCTGGTCAATCCGTTCGCTTCCATCCGTCCGGACATGACTCTTGGATTTACGGTCAACCTGCTCGGTAGGCAACCGCTCGAGGCCATCCGGGTACGCACGCTCGAACGCCACCCGCATTCGGCCCAGACTTTCATACCCCTCGTTCCATCCAGGCACGTCATCGTGGTCGCGCTGTCCGATGAGCAGGGGCGGCTCGCCTTGCCTACGTTGCGGGCATTCGTGACAAATGGCCGCCAGGGCATTTCCTACCGCACCGCCGTATGGCATTACGCTTTCACCGCCATCGACTGCGATTCAGAGGTTGCGGTCATCCTGGGCCGGACCGGCCGCGAGGACGACACCGAATATACCCAGCTTGAAAAAGACGCCGTCATCGTACTGGACGGCCTGGAGACACCATGACGTTTGATCCCGCCTTGCTGACGCGCCGCGATTTCGTGGGATACGGCGCGAATCCTCCCGACCCGCGCTGGCCAGGCAATGCTCGGCTGGCGCTGAATATCGTGATCAACTATGAAGAGGGGTCGGAAGCGTCCTTCGAAGATGGGGACGGCGTAAGCGAAATCGGCCTGACCGAGGTGTCGGGCAAGAGTTTTGCCACCCGCGACCTCGCTGCGGAGTCCATGTTCGAGTACGGCAGTCGCGCGGGGGTCTGGCGGGTGTTGAGACTGCTGAAGGCGCGCCGCCTCACCGCCACCGTGTTCGCCTGCGCCCGTGCGCTCGAACGCAACCCGCAAGTGGCGCAGGCCTTGACCGATGCGGGCTACGACTTCTGCAGTCACGGACTGCGCTGGACGCCTCTGCAGGTCCTGTCCGAAGAGCAAGAGCCAACAGATCCGCCAGGCGGTCGAATCCCTCAAGCGCACGACCGGCGCCGCCCCCCTGGGTTGGTACTGCCGGTACGCGCCCACCGTCAATACCCGCAAGTTGCTGCTCGAGCATGGCGGATTCCTGTATGACTCCGACAGCTACAACGACGACCTGCCCTATTGGGTCGAGACGGGCGACGGGCACCACCTGGTCATCCCCTACACGCAAGCCCACAACGACGCCAAGTTCGTGCGCAGCGGCATCGCCACCGCCGACGACTTCTACAGCTTTCTGCGCGATTCATTCGATATGCTGTACGCCGAAGGGGCCACGCATCCGAAAATGATGTCGATCGGACTGCACATGCGACTGGTCGGCCACCCGGGGCGGGCCATGGGCCTCGCGCGATTCCTCGACTATGTCGCCTCGCGCGAGAAAGTCTGGATATGCCGCCGCGTAGACATTGCACGCCATTGGCATAGGCAGCACGCGCCGAACGCGGGGTAGGGGAAGCGATGGCTCCTTTGCACACCCTGGGGCTGCTCGACGCGCAGGCGGCCCTGATGGCGGGAAAGATTTCCAGCAGCCAGCTGGTCGAGGCGTGCCTGCGCCGTATCCGTGACCGTGAGCCCCTGGTGGCGGCATGGGCCTGGGTCGACGCCGATGCCGCCCTGGCGCGATCGCTCAGCTTTGACGGTCGACGGCCGGATGCGAGGCTTCCGTTGGCCGGGCTTCCGGTGGGAGTGAAAGATGTCATTGACACTGCCACCATGCCCACCGCTTATGGATCGCCGATTTATGCCGGACACCGGCCGGCCTGGAGCGCCTACTGCGTGGCTGCGATAGAGCGCGCCGGAGGCATTATTCTGGGCAAGACCGCGACCTGCGAGTTCGCCCACTCTGCACCGCCGCCCACTCGCAACCCGCATAATCTGGCGCATACTCCCGGCGGGTCGTCCAGCGGCTCGGCGGCTGCGGTTGCGGATTGCATGGTGCCGGCCGCCCTGGCCACGCAAACCGGCGGTTCAACAATACGCCCGGCGGCGTTCTGTGGCGTTGTCGGCTACAAACCTTCATTTGGCGCGATAAACAGGGCGGGAACCAAGATGGTGGCCGAGTCACTGGACACTATCGGCATGATGGCCCGATCAGTGGGAGACGTACGCCTGCTGGCCCATGTGCTGATGGCGCTTGCGCCCTGGAGGCCCCCTCGCGCGGTCCCCCGCATCGGCTTCGTGCGCACTCCACATTGGGCCGAGGTCGATGTCGAATGCCAGGACGCCTTGTTGGAACGTCTGCGGCGCCTGGCGGGGCATGGCGCCATGGTCGGCGCCGTGCCCGATCTCGACCTGCCCAGCACGCTTTACCAGGACCAGCGGGCCGTCATGAATTACGAGGCGGCGCGGTCGATGCTCTATGAGCGCGAGAACCATGAGCCCCATCTGAGCGCCGCCCTGCGCGCCGCCTTGCGCAGCGGCGCCCACTGGCCTGCCGCCGAGTATCGCTCAGCTTTGAAGCGGGCATCGTCGGCCCGATCGCGTTTCGATACGTTGATGCATGACTTCGACGTGCTGGTAACCCCCAGCGCTCCGGGCGTTGCGCCGTCCGGCATTGCGGAGTCCGGCAGCTCGTTGTTCAACCGGAACTGGTCGTTGTTGGGCGTGCCCGCGTTGAACCTGCCCAATGGCAAAAATGCCCAAGGCCTGCCCATGGGGTTGCAGGTGGTCGGCCGGCAGGGCGGCGATGCCGAATTGCTGCACTGGGCCGGCTGGATGGAATCGCACCAGTAAAAGATCCCGGCCGTGTCTGCAGCGTTGATCGTACTATTATGCGTGGCAGATCAGCTGCCGTGCGCCAGTTGCCCACGGAGCTGACTGACGTCGTACGCGTGGAGGGCTGCATGACTAATGGTTCGGCACGGTTTTCCGGGGCGCAGATAATGCACTCGGCCATTTTCAAGGATCTGACCACATTGCGGATATTCGTCCGCACGGTCGAGATCGGTAGCTTTTCCGAAGTGGCGCGGCGCATCGATGTGACGCCGGCCATGGTAAGCAAGCGCATCGCCACTCTGGAAAGCGAGGTCGGCCAACGCCTGCTCAACCGCGACACTCGCCGGCTGGTGGTGACCGAAGCCGGCGAAAGGCTCTACGCGCATTGCGTACGCGCGCTGGTCGAACTCGACCAGGCCGCCGAAGAGCTCGCCAGCATGCAGGATGCTCCCAGCGGTTGCCTGCGCCTGACGGTGCCTGCCATGCTGGGTCGGGCGTTCATTGCGCCGCAGTTGCCGCGCTTGCTGAAAACCTATCCGCAGCTTTCGGTGGAGGTGAATTTCTCCATGGAGAAGGTCGATCTCTACGAAGCCCGCATGGATATTGCCGTGCGCATTGCCGACACGATTGACGCAGGGCTGGTGGCGGTGAAGCTGGCGCCCTATGTACGCGCCTTTTGTGCGTCCCCCGAGTATCTGAAGCTGCATGGAACGCCGCAGGTCCCTTCCGACCTGATGAGCCACAACTGCCTGATCACCAAGGGACTCACCATGACCTCACGTTGGCCGGTGCTGCAGAACGGCGAGATTACGCACGTCAGCGTCAAGGGCAACCTGCTGGCCGATAATGGCGAGGCCGTGCGATACGCCTGCCTGGAAGGCGTGGGCATCATGATGGCGCCGCGCTGGCTGCTCGATGCAGACCTGCGGGCGGGGCGGCTGGTCGAAGTGCTGCACGACTACGTGCCGCGCAATCGCGCCGTGTACGCCGTCTTGCTCAACCGGGCTGCGGGTTCCGTCAAGATCCAGGCAGGGCTCGATTTCCTGAAATCCTGCCTGTGCCTGTCCAACCACCATGCCAGCGGCCCCCTGGGCACCGAACTAAGACCCGCTCCGCTGTAGCCTGCTCGACCGCCGTCTTTCCGCCACCACGCTGTACAGGTTGCCCAGCAGGATCAGCCCGGCGCCGATGAACAGCGTGGCCTGCACACTTTCGCCATACAGCCAGGCTCCCACCATGGCGATGAACGGCAGCCGCAGGAAGTCCAGGGGCACGACGATCGTGGCGTCGGCGAGCTTCATGGCGCGGGTCAGGCAATAGTGCGTCACCAGTGAAGCCAGCCCCACCACAGCGATCCAGTGCAGGGCATGCAGCGGGATGGGGCGCCAGTCGAGCGCTGATGGGATGATGGCCAGGATCAGTTGCACAACGCTCATATAGAACAGGATGCACAGCGGCGATTCGGTCGGCGCCAGCTTCTTGGTCATCACATAGGTCAATGCGAATGCCAGCGAGCTTGCCAGCACCGCCAGCGAGGCCGGATGCATGGTCGAACTGCCAGGCTGCACGATCAGCCACACGCCGGCCAGCCCCAGCGCGACCGAAACCATGCGTGGCGGGGTGATGCGCTCTTTCACGATGATGGCCGCCAGCAGAATCGTCCATACCGGCGCCGTGAACTCGATCGCGATCACGGCGGCCATGGGAATGTAGAACATGCCGTACACCCATCCATACTGCGCGCCGAAGTGGCTCACGTTGCGGATGACGTGCGAGCGCAGCCGGGTGGTGCGCACCTGGCTCCAGCCGGACTGGCAGAGAATGACGCTGACCACGACCGTGCCTATGGCGCTGCGAAAGCACAGAATCTGGAAGACGCTCAGGTGAGCAGCCAGTTCGCGCGACGCCACCGCCATGCCGGCGAGCGCCAGCAGAGCGCCACCCATCCATGCCGCGGCCTGGGTAACCGGATGCAGACTCGGGCTTGCCATTTGTCTCCTTGTGCCTGCGCATTCGTGGGGCAGGCGATGTTGTTGACCCGGATTATCCCATCACCGCACACAACCGGCTTATTCCGTATGGAACAGCTGTTGTTACGTCCCGAGCCTTGTACGGCTTTCGGCGGCGGGCCAACATAGCGCCACAAAAATTCAATTCAAGGAGACCAGGCCTCATGAGCGAGCAATGGCTGGACGCGGGTTCCATCGAGGACATCAGTGAGGAGTATCCGGCGTCGGCCGTGGTTGCGGGCAAAGAGATTGCGCTGTACCGGGTTGGCGACGACATCTACGCCACCGACAACCTCTGCACGCATGGAAATGCCCGCCTGTGCGACGGTTACCTCGAAGGACACGAGATCGAGTGCCCGCTGCATCAGGGCAGGTTCGACATCCGCGACGGGCGTGCCTTGTGCGCGCCGCTGACCGCCGATCTGCGCACCTATCCGGTCAGGCTGGTGGACGGCCGCATCTCGGTGGGCGTGAGCTGATCCGTTAAACCGAACGGAACAATTGCTGTTCCTGCCGCCCCGTTGTTGGGGTGTCAGGCGTGCGACATACTCGAGTCGCGGTGCACAAATAGCGGGTCGACCAGAACTCGCCCGCATCCTGGAGACAACATTGAAATTCGTCAGTTATCAGGCTTCGTCCGAAGCCGGCGCAGCCGTTGATTATGGTGTCGTGGCCGAGGGCCGCATCTGGCGCCTGACCACATCGCAGGCGCCCACGTTGCGTACGGCGCTGGCGGGGGAGGGGCTGCGAGCCCTGACCGGGCGCGCGGGCGACGCCATGCAGGCCGCCGAGGGCGTGGCCATCGACCGGGTGCGTTTGGTGCCGCCCATTCCCGATCCGGATAAGGTGCTGTGCGTAGGGTTGAACTATTTCCTGCACGCGCAGGAGGCTGGTATGGCGGTTCCGGGCCGTCCCTCCATTTTCGTGCGATTCGGCTCCTCATTCGCAGGGCACGAGCAGTCCGTGCTGCGTCCGCAAGTGTCGGAGCAACTGGATTACGAAGCAGAGCTGGCCGTCGTCATCGGGCGGGCCGCGCACCAGGTCAGCGAAGAACAGGCCATGGATTACGTGGCCGGCTACACCTGCATGGCCGAGAACTCGGTCCGCGACTGGCAGCGCCATTCGAACCAGGCCACGCCCGGCAAGAACTTCGTGCGGTCCGGAGCGCTGGGTCCGTATCTGGTCACCGCCGATGAAGCCGGGCCGGTCGAGCAAATGCGCATCGTCGGTCGCCTGAACGGCGAAACGGTGCAGGACGACCTGGGCAAGAACATGATTTTTTCCGTGGCCCAGATCGTTTCGTATCTGTCGACCTTCACCGAGCTGCTTCCGGGCGATGTGATCGCCACCGGGACGCCGGCCGGTGTCGGGTTTACCCGCAAGCCGCCGCGTTTCCTGCGGCCGGGCGATGTATTCGAAGTCGACATCACCGGTGTCGGCGTCCTGCGCAATCCCGTGGCGCAAGCCACCTGATAGAGGGTTTTTCATGCATCAATCTGCCATCTGGCTAAGTGAGCACGACGTTGCTTCGCAGGTAAGCCTGAACGACATCATCGGCGAACTCGAGGTCGGCATGCGGTCGCTGGGCGAAGGCAAGGGGTTCAATATCCCCAAGGCGCTCGGCACCATCGATGCCTCGTCGTCGATGCATTCATTGGGCTCGGCGCTCACCGACGCGCACGTCTGCGGCTACAAGAACTGGATCAACACTCCGCGCGGCGCCAAGGCCATGTTCGTGCTGTTCGACTCGCACGAGGGGCGGCTGCTGGCCTTCATGGAAGCCAATGTGCTGGGCCAGCTGCGCACCTCCGCCATGACTGGCCTGGGCACCAAGTGGCTGGCGCCGGCCGGGGTCGACGAAATGACGCTGATCGGTTCCGGGCGCCAGGCCCTGGCCCAAGTGGCGGCCGTCAACCTCGTGAGGCCGCTGAAGCGGCTGCGCGTCTGGAGTCCTACCGAAGAAAAGCGCCGCGCCTTCTGCGAGCAGGCCCGCCAGCAGTTCGCGGCCGAAGTCGTCGAAGCCGCCACGCTGGAAGAGGCCCTGAAGGACGCTCCCCTGGTCACCACCGTGACCCGCGCCAGGTCGCCCTTCCTGCACGCAGACATGCTGGCGCGCGGGGCACACCTGAACGCCGTCGGCGCGATCCTGCCGGGCAACGCGGAATTCCACCAGGACGTCTTCCCACGCGCCGACATGATCGCTGTGGATGACGTCACGAATACGCGCAAGGCATCGCGCGAGTTCATCGACCAGTTCGGCGACGGCGACTGGAGCCGCGTCCGTCCGCTGGGCGAAGTCATTGCCAATGGCGAGCGCCGCCCCGACAACGCCGACATAACGCTGTTCAAGTCGATGGGCATGGGCATATCCGACCTGACGGTGGCAGCGCTGGCGTATCGGCGCGCCGTGGAAGCCGGCCTGGGCAAAGAAATCCCCTTGACCACCGGCGCGAAGCTGCGGTGGTCCGGCAGCGAGACTGCTGCGGCAAATTGAAGCAAAACGAGGAGAGCAAGATGGAGACCGAAATCACACTTGTCGACGTCAGCGGCGCGAAGCCCCGCCAGCAAGACCTGTGGTCGACGGTGGTGCTGCCCAAGGCGCGCATCGACCAGGAGATCGAGCGGCTGGCCGATATCGCCCGCCCGGCTGACGGCCGCCGCGCATCTGCGGTCAACCACCCGCAGAACAAGGGCCCGATCCCGGCCTTCGCCCCCGGCATTGACGTGCATATCGTGGTGTTGAAGCCGGGCGAGCAATCCGTGGGCACCTTGCGCAACTCCAGCCACGTCGACATGTGCATACGCGGCACTGGCACGGTGGAAAGCGGCGGCAAGACGTTCCAGGTGGAGAAGTACGACGTCTGGAATACGCCGGCCATGCAGCCCGTGGTGTACCGGAACGACGGCAAGGACCTGTTCGTGCGCCTGTCGTACAGTAACGCACCGTTGCTTGAACGGCTCGAGGTGCATTACGTCGACGACGGCGCCGCAGCGACGCCGCGCCCTCAGGATGGCGGCGCCGACGCCGCGGCCGACGCGCAGAGCGGGCGCCATGCGGCCAAGCCCATCCTGATCGGCGCCGATGGTGCCCAGATGCTGGGCTACGAATGGCTGGTGGATATCGAGAAAGTCGATTCCCGCATGCTGCACTGGCCCTGGAAAGAAGTGGCGCCGCACCTGGACGTGGTGTACGGCATGGACCTGCGCTACACCGGCCGGCATCTGTATGTGCTGTACAACCCGGCCACCGAGCGGCGCATCGGCACGTCGCACAGCTTTTTCGCCACGATCGCCAAGCTGCCGCCGGGCAAGGTGGATCAGCCGCATCGCCATACTTCGGCCGCGATCAACTACATCATGTGGGGCCACGGCAAGAGCGCGGTGAATGGCGAACGCATCCAGTGGCAAGAAGGCGACCTGCACTTCTCGGCGCCCGGCTGGTCGGTGCATAATCACGCCTCGCGCGAGGACGGGTTCATGGCGCTCACCATCCAGGACCATCCGCTGCATCTGGCGATGGAATCGCTGCTGTGGCAAGAAACCCTGAAGTCGCCGATCTTGAAGCTGGGCTCGGAATCGGGCGTGCAGACCAACCTGGCAGCCGTCGCGGGCTGAGACATCCATGCAAGATCGTATAGCGCCATTAGCGGGAAGTGTCCCGTCCGGCACCGAGCTTTATGTGCTGGAAAACCAGATCCGCCGTTTCTATGACCTGGTCGCCGCGCAGCTGGACCAGGACGACGTGGAAAGCTTTCCCGGACACTTCGTCGAAGACTGCGTCTACCAGGTGGTGTCGCGCGAGAACTATGACGAAGGCCTGCCCCAGGCCGCCATCTATTGTGACGGCATAGGCATGGTGCGCGACCGCGTGGTCGCGCTGCGGGAAACACAGGTGTATGTGCCGCGCGTGTGGAGGCACTTCATCAGCGGAGTCAGGGTAACGGCGGTAGAGCAGGGCGACATTCACGTGCGCGCCAATTTCCTCATCACCGAGGCCATGTCCGACACCGACCCCACCATATTCCTGGTGGGCGAATACCTGGATGTACTGGTCAACGACGTGCAGGGGTTCAAGTTCAGGCAGCGCCTGGCGGTGTTCGACAACCATCACGTCAATCGGTCGCTGATCGTACCCGTATAAGTCCCAGGAGAGCGAGATGCAACAGGTAAGTACCGCGGCGCTGGTCGACCGCCGCTGGCCCGAGGCCGGCTGGACCCGTGTCCCGTTCTGGGTCTACACCGACCCGGACCTCTACCAGCGCGAGCTGGAAACTTTTTTCTATGGCCCGGGCTGGAACTTCGTCGCCCTGGAATGCGAGATCCCCGAGAAAGGTTCGTACAAGCGCAGCTGGATCGGCGAACGCCAGGTGGTGGTGGTGCGTGGCGAGAACGAGCAGATCCACGTCTGGGAAAACCGCTGCGCGCACCGCGGCGCGCGGGTGTGCTGGAAGAACAAGGGCAAAGAAGAATCCTTCACCTGCCCTTACCATCAATGGAACTTCGCGCTGGATGGCAAATTGCAGGGGGTGCCGCTCAAGCGCGGCGTGCTCCGCAAGGGCGGCATGCCGCCGGATTTCGACAATGCCGATCATGGCCTGCGCCAGCTGCGCGTTCACACCGAGGGCGGCTCGATCTGGGCCAGCTTCGACGAGAATCCGATTCCGTTCGAGCAATACTGCGGCGAGGAAGTCATGGCCTGCCTGCGCCGGCAGTTTCCCGGCAAGAAGCTGAAGCTGCTGGGCTACAACCGCCAACGCATACCCAGCAACTGGAAGCTGTATTTCGAAAACCTCAAAGATCCCTACCACGCGACGCTGCTGCACTCGTTCCTGATCACGTTCGGCCTCTGGCGGGCCGATACGCAATCCGAAAGCATCCCGGTCGAATCGGGCCACAGCATCATGATGTCCCGCAACGTGGGCAAGAAACGCACCGAGGCCGCCGCCGAAATCGCGCGATTCAAAGACGAACTTGAACTGCACGATCGCGACACCGTGACGCCGCGTCCCGAGTTCGAAGATGGCAAAGTGGTTGCCGTAACCCATTTCCCCAGCGTGGTGATCCACCAGCAGGCCAACACCTTTGGCATGCGCCATGTCATACCCAAGGGCACCGATTCCTTCGAACTGGCCTGGACTTTCTTTGGCTACGAAGACGACGACGATGAGATGACACGCCTGCGCATACGCCACGCTAACCTGTATGGCCCCGCAGGGTTCGTGGCAATGGAAGATGGCGAGGTACTCAGCGAATCGCAACTGGGAGCTCATCATTACGAGCACCGCGCCGCGGTCGTCGAGATGGGCGGCAAGGACGTCGAGAAACAGGATCACATGGTGACCGAAGTGCTGATTCGGGCGTTCTACAAGCACTATCGCGCTGCCATGGGGCTGTGATGACAGGGTCCAGTCACGCATCGGGCGCGCCCACCTGGCCGGCGACGTATGCACGCGTTGTGCTGGCGTCGCGGCCCCAGGGACTCCCTCGGCCTGAAAACTTCCGGGTTGAGCAACTGTGCGGGCACGAGCTCGCCGAGGGCCAGGTGCGCGTGCTCAACCATTACCTGTCCATCGACCCCTATATGGTGGGCCGAATGTACGACACCGTATCGTACGCGCCCAGCAACGCCGTGGGCGACGTCATGCCGGGCGAGACCGCAGGACAGGTGGTGGAATCCCGCCATGCGGATTACGCCGTTGGCGATTACGTCGTGGGCCCGCTGGGATGGCAGGAGCAGGCCGTGTCCAGCGGCGACCGGCTGCGCCGCGTCGACACCGAACGTGCGCCGCTCTCCGCCTACCTTGGTGTGCTGGGCATGACGGGAGTCACCGCCTGGTACGGGCTGACGCAGATCTGCCAACCGCAGGCCGGTACCACCGTGGTGGTGAGCGCAGCGGCGGGCGCGGTGGGCGGCGTCGCCGTACAGCTGGCCAAAGCGCGCGGGTGCCGCGTGGTGGGCATAGCGGGCGGGCCGCACAAGTGCCGCTACGTTACCGAGGACCTGGGTGCCGACGCCTGCGTCGACTACAAGCAGTTGCCCGACAGCAAGACGCTCGGCGAGGCCTTGGCGCGCCAGGCGCCCGAGGGTTTCGACGCCTGTTTCGACAATGTCAATGGCTGGGTGCTCGATGCAATTCTGCCGCGCATGAACCGCTTTGGCCGCATCGCCCTCTGCGGGATGATTGCACGGTATGGACAGGCGCCCAACCATTTGACGGACCATGGCCACCTGCTGATATCGCGATTGCGCGCGCAAGGATTCATTGTGTGGGACCACATCGATATGTGGCAACAGGCGGTGGATGAACTGGGCGCTTTGCTGGACGCAGGCGGCCTGCGCTACCAGGAAACCATTGCCCAGGGCATCGCGGCGGCGCCCGAAGCCTGTATCGGCCTGCTGTCAGGCCAGAACCTGGGCAAGCAAATCGTCAATCTCAAACTACCCAATCACTAAAGAGCCAGGACGGAGACATGAAAAACCAATCAGACAATCAATCGGGCCTGACACGGCGCAGCTTCATCAAGGGCGTCAGCGCTGTCGGCGCTGCCGGCCTGTTCGGCGGCGTGGCGCCCGCAGTGCTCGCCCAGTCACGCCAGCCGTTGAAGATCGGCGCCTTGAACTCGTACTCGAAAGTGTTCGCGGCGCTGGGCAACGCCAACGTGCGAGGCATGAATCTGTATTTCAATAAAATCGGAAACACGATTGCCGGACGCAAGATCGAAGTCATCCGTGAAGATGACGAGATCAATCCGCAAGTCGGGCTGCAGAAGCTGCGCAAGCTGGTGCAGAGCGACAACTGCGACATCATCACGGGGATCCAGGCCAGCAACGTCGCCATGGCTGCGGTTCAGTACCTGCGCCAGAGCGGGGCCTTCATGCTGTGCTCCGGCGCTGGGCTGGTTGACCTCGCGTTCACCGGCCTGCCGTACTTTTTCCGTTGTTCGGTCGACACCTACCCGGTGCATTCGACCATGGGCGAATGGGTCTACGACAACGTCACCAAAGAAATCGTGATCAGCGCATCCGACTTCGCCGGCGGCCGAGGGTCGCTCAAAGAGTTCAAGGCCGGTTTCGCCGGTCGTGGCGGGAAGGTCATCAAAGAGATCTACCCGCCCTTGGGCAACAACGATTTCAGCCCGTATCTGGCCGACATCCGCAATATCGACCCACCTGCCACTTTCAGTTTCTATGCCGGTACCGACGCCGTACGTTTCGTCAAACAATACGACGAGTACGGCTTGAAGAAAGCGGTGCCCATGACCGGCTCGGGATTCATGCTGGACAGCGACACACTACCGGCGCAAGGCGCGTCGGCGCTTGGCGTGCGCAACGTCCTGCACTACGCCGACACGCTGGACAACGAGGCCAACCAGAAGTTCGTGGCGGGCTACCGCGCCGCCCATAATGAGTATCCGAGCGTCTATTCCGAATACGGCTATGTGGCGGCGCGCGTGATTCATGCCGCGCTGGAAGCCATCGATGGCGATACTTCCGACAAGGAGAAGTTGCGCAAGGCCATGCTCGAAGTGAAGCTCGAGGCTCCGCGCGGTCCGTTCAGCTTCAATCCGAAGAGCCAGGGGCCGGTCCACAACATCTATATACGCGAAGTGGCGGAAATTGATGGTCGCATCACCAACAAGGTGATCCATACCGTCAACAACGTTACCGATCCGGACGAGCGCCCCGCCTGACCGGTCGACGATGCTGGCCGGCCCCGTTGGGGCCGGTTCCATCCTGCTTGTAATCGAAGGCGCTATGGATTTCCTTATTACACAACTATTGAACAGCCTGGTGTTCGGCATGCTGCTGTTCATGATGTCGGCGGGCCTGTCGCTGACGTTCGGGTTGATGAACGTAGTCAACCTCGCGCACGGCTCATTCTTCATGATCGGCTCGTTCGTGGCGTTCTCGCTTGCCCAGTGGTCGGGCAACTTCTGGTTCGCGCTGGCCGTGGGCTGGGTGCCTGCCGTGGCGGCGGCGGTGCTGATGGAGCGCGTGTTCATCCGGCCGATGTACAGCCGGCCGCACCTGGACCAGGTGTTGCTGACCTTCGGCTTCATCTTCGTCTTCGGCGACATCTGCAAATTCTTCTGGGGTCCGGACATCCGCAATATCGCGCCGCCGGAGGCGCTCGCGGGCGCACTCGTGGTCGGGGAAACGATGCTGCCCAAGTATCGCGTTTTTCTCGTGCTGTTCGGTGCAGTGGTGGCCGGACTGCTCTGGTGGTTTCTTGAACGCAGCCGATTGGGCGCCATGGTGCGCGCCGGTGTCGACGACGCGGCCACGGCTGCCGGGATCGGCATCAACGTGCCGATGCTGTTCGGCGGCATATTCGCCCTGGGGGCGGCGCTGGCGGCTATCGGCGGCATCGTGGCAGGCCCCATCCTCGGCACCTACCTGGGCATGGATATCGAAATCCTGATTCCCGCATTCATTGTCACCGTGGTCGGCGGCATGGGCAGCCTTCGGGGCGCCCTGGCTGCCGGGCTGCTGGTCGGCCTGATCGATACGTTCGGAAAGGCCTACTTCCCCGACTACGCGCTGTTCATGATCTATCTGCTCATGGTGGTGGTGTTGCTGACACGGCCCCAGGGTCTGTTTGGCGTGGCAAAGGCCTGAACATGAAAATGACGAACTCTATTGTGGGCGGGCTGCTGCTGTGCGTGCTGCTGGCCGCTGCTCCGCTGGGCGGCGATTACCTGCTTGGTCTCACGTCCGAGATCCTGATCTTCGCGATTTTCGCGATGAGCCTGAACCTGCTGGTCGGCTACTCCGGCTTGCTGTCGTTCGGCCATGCGGCGTTCTTCGGCGTATCTACCTATGTTGTGATCGGACTGGGCGTCCATCTGGGCATATCGGGATGGATCGGTGCGCTGGCCGGTATCCTGGTTTCGACGGGGCTGGCGGCTCTCATCGGGCTGGCCTGCATCCGCGTGAGCGGCATTCCGTTCCTGATGCTGACCATGGCGTTTTCGCAGCTCCTGTTTGCGGCGGCCTTGAAATGGCGCTCGGTCACAGGGGGCACCGACGGGCTGATCGGCTTCATGCCACCTGACCTGTTCGGCTACAACCTCGGGTCCGATCCAATGGCCCGGTACGTTGTGGTGGTGATCGGGTTCCTGCTCGTGCTCGGGTTCCTGGCGTGCCTGGTCAAGTCGCCCTTGGGATCCATCTTTATCGGCATACGCGACAACGAGCAGCGCATGCGCTCAATCGGCTACCCGGTGCAGCGTTTCAAGCTGATCGCATTCACCATGGCGGGCGCGCTGGCTGGTGTGGGGGGCGCCCTTTATGCCCTGTTCAACGGCTACGTATCCACCGACATCCTGCACTGGCACCTGTCGGGCGACGCCATGCTGATGGTCATCCTGGGTGGCAGCGGAACGCTGTTCGGGCCGGCGGTGGGCGCCGCGCTGTTCCTGCTGATGAAGAACTTCCTGAGTTCTTATAACGATTATTGGGCATTCTGGATCGGCATCATATTCATCTTCTGCGTCATGTTCATGCGCGAAGGGGTATGGGGCTTTCTGATGGCCAGGTTGCGCGATCGAGAGTCGCGCGAGCGCAAGGCTGCGCCGGCGGTAGCGCAGCCCGCCATCGACAAGGCCCTGGGAGACTCCAAATGATGCTGCTGCAGACCGAAAAACTTTGCAAGGCATTCGGCAGCCTGGAAGTGACGCGCAATGTCGACCTGTCGGTAAAAGTAGGCGAACGGCACGTGATCATCGGGCCCAACGGCGCGGGCAAGACCAGCCTGGTGCATCAGCTGACGGGCACGCTGCAACCCAGCTCCGGGCGCATTCTGTTCAAGGGCCGCGACATCACGGGGGCGGCCCCAGAGACCATCTGCCAATTGGGCGTAGGCCGTACATTCCAGAAGAACACGCTGTTCCGTACCCTGACCGTTGAAGAGAATGTGCGCCTGGCGGTGCAGGCCAAGCAGGGCGGTTGGTACGACGCCCTGCGCAGCGTCGCGACGCGCGGCGACCAGTGGAAGCGCACGGCCGAACTGCTGGCCCAGGTGCACCTGGAAGACTGCGCCCGGCGTCCGGTTTCCAGCCTGTCGTATGGCGAGCAGCGCCAGCTCGAGATTGCCATCGCCCTCGCAGCGGAGCCGGATTTGCTGTTGCTGGACGAGCCGACATCGGGCATGTCGCCAGCCGAGACCAACCGCATGATTGCATTGGTGCAGAGCCTGCCCGAGCACCTCGGGCTGCTGATCATCGAGCACGACATGAAGGTGGTGCTGTCGCTCGCGCATACGATCACCGTGCTGTATTACGGCGAAATCCTCGCCACCGGCACGCCGCAGGATATTCAGGCTAACCAGCGCGTACGCGAGGTCTACCTGGGAGGCAAACACTAAATGCTGGTCGTCGACAACATTCATACCTATTACGGCCAGAGTCATGCGCTGCGCGGCATATCGCTGCAGGTGCAACCCGGCCAGGTCACGTCCATTCTGGGACGCAACGGCGCGGGAAAAACCACGACAGTGCTCAGCATCATGGGCTACCTGAAGCCCCGCCAGGGGGCCGTCAGTTATAACGGCACCAGTCTGGTGGGCATGCCGTCTCATCGCATTTCGCGGCTGGGGCTGGGTTTCGTGCCGCAAGAGCGCGGCGTCTTTCCCAGTCTTACCGTGGAAGAGAACCTGACGGTCGCCGCACGCCCTGGCCGAGATGGCAAATGGACATGCGAGCGCATCTATGAGCTGTTTCCACGCCTGAAAGAGCGTCGCAGCAATCGCGGCTTTCAGCTTTCGGGGGGGGAGCAGCAAATGGTCTCTATTGCCCGGGCCCTCATGTTGAATCCGTCTGTCATGATCCTCGACGAGCCTTCGGAGGGGCTGGCGCCCATGATCGTGGACGAGATCGTCAGCATTCTTCATCAGCTCAAGGCCGAGGGGCTGGCCGTGCTGCTGGTCGAGCAGAACCTGAGCGCGGCGCTCGATCTGGGGGATATCCACTACGTGCTCTCCAAGGGCGAGATCTGCTTTACGGGAACCAGCGATGCATTGCGCGGCAATGAAGAGGTTCTCAGCACCCACCTGAGCGTCTAGCCATGTACACCAAACCCCTGTTCGTAGTGACCGGCGGCAGCCGCGGCATAGGCGCTGCCATAGCGGTGCAGGCGGCGCGCAACCACCCCGTGGTGATCCTGTACAGGTCAAACGATGACGAGGCGCAACGCGTAGTCAGCCGCATCGCGCGCGATGGTGGCGAAGCCCGGGCGATCCGCTGTGATGTAGGCGAAGAGTCTTCCGTGATGGATGCGTTTTCGCAGCTGGACGAATGGGGCACCATCGGTGTGCTCGTCAACAACGCCGGTATCACTGGTGGGCTGTCGCGCGTGTGCGATGTGTCCGCCGGCACAGTCGCCGATGTGATGCGTGTCAACGTCGTAGGCGCCTTCGTGGTGGCGCGCGAGGCGGTACGCCGCATGTCCACCGCTCAGGGCGGTGCGGGCGGTGTCATCGTGAACGTATCGTCCGGAGCCTCGGTGCTGGGGTCGCCCAACAACTGGGTGCATTACGCCGCCAGCAAGGGGGCCATCGATACGATGACCATCGGCTTGTCCAAGGAAGTGGCGGCCGAAGGAATCCGGGTCAATGCCGTGCGGCCCGGCCTGGTTGGCACCGAGATCCAGGCCGGACGCTCTCCGGAGCAGCTCGCACAGATGACGGCGGCCATCCCTCTGCGGCGCATGGCAAGTACGGAGGAGATCGCCAATGCCGTGTTGTGGCTGGCCTCGCCCGAGGCGTCCTATGTCACGGGGGCTCTGCTTGACGTACGCGGGGGTTTCTAGGGCGCGGCGTCCCAGTACGCCGCAGTATCAAGGATAAGCATGACGCATTCCGTGTTGATCATCGGAGCCGGCCAGGCTGGAGCCTGGGTGGCGCGGACGCTGCGCGGCGAAGGCTACGATGGGCGCATCACCCTCTGCGGCGACGAACTCGAACCGCCGTACGAACGGCCACCATTGTCGAAAGAACAGTTGCAGGCCGATGCACCGGCCATGCCCTGTCTGATAACCCCCGCGGAATTCCCGGAACTGCACATTGACTGGAGGCCAGGGGATGCGGCCGTCCAGATCGAGCGCGCGACGCGCACCGTTGTGCTGGCGTCCGGCGCGCGTCCAGGCTATGACGCTCTCGTGCTCGCCACGGGTGGAAGTGCCTATATGCCGCCCGTGCCGGGCTTCGACCTGGACTGCGTGCACACTCTGCGAACGCTGGCCGATGCGCGCCGCCTTCGCGCTCGCCTGCAACCCGGTGCGCGGGTCCTGGTGGTGGGGGGGGGATGGATAGGACTGGAAGTGGCCGCAGCCGCCCGCGGCGCGGGCTGCGCCGTGACCCTGGCTGAAATGGCAGAGCGCCTGTGCTCGCGCAGCGGTCCGGCGGCCTTGTCGGCTTACCTGCTGGCGCTGCACCGGGACCGTGGCGTCGACGTACGCCTGGGCGTGCGTGTTTCCGCGCTGCTTCCGGATGGAAAGGCGGGTTGCGTGGCGACCTTCGATGACGGCAGTGAACAGCCCGCCGACGTGGTCGTGGTGGGCGCGGGGCTCAAGCCTAATGACGACCTAGCGGTGGCCGCCGGCCTGGAATGCAATCGGGGCGTCATCGTCGACAGCCACTGCCGAAGTTCCGATCCCGCCATCTACGCCGCTGGCGACGTCGCCGTGCTGCGCCGGCCCGACGGCTCGCTGCGCCAATTGGAATCGTGGCAGAACGCGCAGGACCAGGGCATTGCGGTGGCGCATGCCATCCTGGGCCGGCCGTTGCCCTATGACCCTCTGCCCTTCTTCTGGTCCCAGCAGTACGACGTGCTGGTTCAGCTGGCGGGCGACGCCGCGGGGGCCAGCAATTGGGTCGTGCGCGCGCACGATGAACACCGCCAGACGCACATCGCATTGGGCAACGAAGGCCGGGTGCTGTTTGGCTTGAGCATCAACGCACCCCGCGATCTGCGTTTTCTGCGTCGCCATATCGTCGAAGGTACGCGGCTCGATCCGGAAGGCCTGGCCGATCTCAAGATGCCGCTGGAAAAGGTGGCGAGGCAGCCGGCCGCCGATTGATCGGTTCCACTTTCACTCCAAAGGAAGCAAACATGAGTACTCCCGACACGAACACTCTGGCCTCAGTGGTCTGCCAGTTCTTCAGCGCGCTCGACACACGCGATCATCAACGCGCTGCCGCCCTGATGGCGCGTGAGGGCACCTGGGTCCGGCAAGGCGTCGAGGTGGTGGGACGCGACGCCGTGCTCAAGGCACTCGAGCAGCGCGACCCCCTGCGGGCAACGGCCCACATTGTGACCAACCTGCGAGTGGAAAGCGCCGACCAGCATCGCGCCCGAGTGCGCTTCTACATGACCGCCTACGAAACGCGCCCGGACATGCCCGCGCCCCAACTGCTGGGCATCCGCGATTCGACCGATGACCTGGTCCTCGAAGATGGCGAATGGCGCATCTGGCGTAAAGACAGTCGCCGCCTGCTGCCAGCCGAATAGCAACCCGGCGGCCGGCCCTCCACCCCCAACGGTTGCGGTCTAGCCGAGGAGGGCTTTGATTCCCTTGGTACGTCGATGCTCGCAGGCATCGACGGTGCAGCACGCGCACCGGCGTGTACCGACACGCACGGCAACGCGTGCGCAGCGCCTCCATTGCTGCGAAGTGCTTATCACCGTCCCCGGCAACCTGTCGGCCGGCGCGCCAGGCACGCCGGGCCCCCTGGGGGTCCACTTCCTCTCTGCATCCGCTCGGCTGCTCCGCCCGACTTCGCTCGCGGAGGCGGTGGCCATTCCTCGCGGGCGTCGGGCTTGGGTACGAGCCCGACGTTGTAGTGCGCCGCGGTCTTTAAATGGGCTGCCGGGGGCGGCGCGCCCCTCCGAACCGGTTCCCGATCGCGCTCGGCCGTCCTGGCCGGCAGGCCCTCGTAACAATTAAGCGTATTGCTTCCTCTGACGATTCGTGTATATTCAATCGCAGATGATGTTGCACAGAAGATTGCACACAATATTCCCGATAAAACTATCCGTCCCGAACGCGATGGCGCAGACTGGGCAGGGGGAGACACATGGCAATACGCGTCAGCGAGCCCGATGAGGGTGTGGTCACGCTTTTGATGGACCGTCCCGAGAAGCGCAACGCCTTTACCTGGGAGATGTACGAGGCGTTCGGCGCGGCATGCGATGCGCTACAGGCCGACGACACCGTGCGATGTGTCGTCGTCCGCGGGGCGGGCGGCGCGTTCTGCGCGGGCAGCGACATAGGCGGCTTCGACGAGAACCGCAGCGGCGTCGAACAGGCCAGGCGATACGCCGAGTTCACGATTGCCATGTTCGAAAAATTCAAGAACCTGCGGCACCCCACCATCGCCTGTATCGAGGGCGTCTGCGTCGGCGGAGGGCTTGAGCTCGCCACGTTGTGCGATATCCGCATTGCCGAGGCGGGCGCACGCTTCGGCATACCCGTGAATCGCATAGGACTGACTCTCGATCACCACGAACTGGCCGACCTGGTTTCGGTAGTGGGTCACGGGGTTGCCCTGGAGATCCTGCTTGAAGGGCGAGTGTTCGATGCCCAGGAAGCCCTGGCGAAAGGTCTGGTTTCCCGGGTGGTGGAAGACGCCTGGTCGGAGACCCAGCAAACGGCCCGGCGTATCGCAGACCTGGCGCCGCTGTCGAACCGCTGGCATAAAAAGTTCATCCGCCAGCTGCAGTCCGGACGGCCGCTGACTCAGGCCGAGCGCGACGAGGCCTATGCGTGCTTCGACACGCAGGACTACCGGACGGGATCCAAGGCATTTCTCGAAAAGCAGCGGCCACGATTCGTCGGCCGCTGACTCTGCATTCTGTAGCTCTATTGTGGAAGCGTGCAATGACCAACCAAGCAGCAACTCCCCTGACCGGCCTTAAAGTGCTGGATCTTTCGCAGATCATGGCAGGCCCATACTGCACCATGGTGCTGGCCGACCTGGGCGCGGATGTGATCAAGGTCGAGAAGCCCTCCGGTGGCGACGACTCGCGGCAGATGGGCCCTTACGTGAAGGGCGAATCCACCTGTTTCGCCCAGATAAACCGCAACAAGCGCGGTATCGTGCTCGACTTGAAAGACCCGGACGCCCGCGAGGCGGTCTACGAGTTGGCCAAATGGGCGGACGTAGTGGTGGAGAATTACCGGGTCGGCGTAACGAAACGCCTGGGTGTGGACTACGAAACGCTCAGCCAGATCAATCCGCGGCTGGTGTACTGCTCGATCTCCGGCTTTGGCCAGACTGGTCCCTACGCCCGCAATGGGGGGTTCGACCTGGTCGCCCAGGGGCTGAGCGGCATCATGAGCATGACCGGCGAACCCGGCGGACGCCCGCTGAAGTCCGGCATTGCGGTTTATGACGTCGGGGCGGGCATCACTGCCGCCTACGCCATCCTGGCCGCGTACATCAATCAACTCAAAACCGGTCAGGGACAGCACATAGATATCGGGCTGGCCGAATGCGGGCTGCCCTGGTTCGTGTGGGAGGCCGCCGCCTACTTCAGCGTAGGCACCATACCTCAAGCCACCGGCAGCCGCCATCGCGTGGACGCGCCTTACCAGGCCATCAAGACGGGCGACGGGTACATGGTGCTGGGCTGCGCCAACCAGCGCACCTGGGAAAAGTTGTGCAACGACGTGCTCGGTCGCCCGGAACTGACCGAAGACCCCCGATTCCTCACCAATATGGATCGCCTGCACAACATCGAGGAACTCGAACCGTTGCTGGAAGAGTCGTTTGCCACTGCCGGTACCCAGGAATGGATCCGGCGGTGCAATGAAGCAGGCGTCCCCTGCGGGCCCATCAACAACTTCAAGCAGGCCGTGGAAGACCCTCATTACCGCGAACGAGGCATGGTGGCCAGTATTGACCATCCCGTCATAGGAAAGATGGACGTCATTGGGATACCTACAAAATTCTCGCGCACGCCGGGGGCGCTGCGCAAGGCGGCGCCGCTGTTCGGCGAAGACACCGACGAAGTGCTGCGCAGTGTGGGCTTTACCGACAGCCGTATCGAAGCGCTCAAGGCGAAGGGGGCTGCTGCCTGAAATCGCCGTCTGGCATCACCTAGTTGTTGATCTTTGCCCTTCAAGGGCTGAATTACTCCAAAAAGCAAACCTCAAGGAGGAGACATGAAGACACCAATCAACGCGACGCGGCGGCAATTCTCGCAGGCCATGATGGCACTGGCCGCACTGGGCGCCTTGCGACCGGCCTGGGCCCAATCGGGGACTGCACCTTTCAAGGTGGGCTCATTGAACTCGATCACGGGGGCCGGGGGCACGTACGGGCCAGGCATGCTCGAGGCCATCAAGATCGGCATCGCCGAGGTCAACGCAGCCGGCGGCGCAGCCGGCCGTGAGCTCCGGCTCTACGCCGAAGACGACCAGACCCGTCCCGACGCGGCCGTCCTGGCGGCCCGCAAGCTGGTGGACATCCAGCGCGTGGACGCCATGATCGGTATCTGGTCGTCGGCGGTGCAGTTGGCCACACTGCCGATTACCAATGCGGCAGGGATTCTGTCGTTCAATACCTGCGGCGCACCGGAGATCCGTTCCGAAGACAAGAAGGATCTGGTCTTCCAGTTCTACGCCTCGAACGCCATCATCGGCGCCGCCTTCGCCGCCATTGGCGACCGCCGAGGTTATAAGCGAGCCGCGGTGCTGGGCTACAACAACGCGACCATGGCCGCGCAAGCCAACCATTTCAAGGCGGCATGGGAGAAAAAGGGCCATCAAGTCGTCAGCTCGGCCATTTACGAACCGAACCAGGCCACTTACCGGACCGAAGTGGAAAAGGCGGTCGCGGCGAAACCGGATGTGATCGTGCTCAGCTCGTACACGCCGGACGCCACCATACTGCTCAAAGAGTGGTACCAGACCGGTTACGACTGCGAATTCATCATGCCCGGATATTCCGCGACGCCGGCCTTGATCAAGGCCCTGGGGCCGGATGTCATGCGCCATATCGTGTCCACGGCCAACGTGCCGGCCAGTGACAACGAGGCTTACAAGGTCTTCGTCCAGAAGTTCACCGCGGCCACCAAGAGTCCTCCCGAGATGTTCGCGGCCGCGGCCTACGACATGATCATCACGCTGGCACTCGCCATCGAGGCCGCCGGCCCGGACGCCAAACCCACGGATCTGTCCAAGGCGGTGCGCGAGATTTCCAACCCGCCCGGGCAAAAGGTCAGTTCGTTCGTACAGGGCCGCGACCTGTTGAAGAAGGGCGAGAAGATCGACTTCGACGGCGCATCATCGTCGCTGGATTTCGACGAGAACGGGGATACGGTTCCGAACTTCGGCATCTATGAGTTCGACGGCAAGGAGTTTGCCCTGAAGGACGTCGTGAGCGGCGTGGCGCTGCTGTAGTCGCCTATCGACGACTTTCAAGGATGAATGCTGTATGGACTCAGTATTGTTGGTTAACGCCGTCATCAATGGCGTGATCGTGGGGTTGCTGCTGGCATTGCCTGCCCTGGCGATCACGCTGGTGTTCGGCATTGCCCGGTTTCCCAATGCCGCCGCTGGCGACTACATGACGTTCGGGGCCTATGCCACCGTGGCGGCCCAGACCTTCGTCGGGGCATCGCTGGGCCTCAGCGTAGTGCTGGCCACCGCCACGACCGGTTTCCTTTCCCTGTTCTTCTACTTCTGGGTATTCAGGAAACTGGAAGAGCGTTCACTGGTGGCGCGGCTCATTGCGTCCATCGGCATCGCCTTCGCAGTGCGGGCGGCAATTTCGTTCTTCGCGGGCCATGGCCAGTACACGATACAGGCGCCGCTGCAGCGGGCGTGGAACTTCGGGGGTATCAGGATTCTCCCGCTGGACGTGTATATCGTCCTTGCCGCCCTGCTGGCGCTGGCCTTCATGTTCGGCATGCTTTACCTGACCCCAACCGGCCGCCGCATGCGGGCGGTATCCGATGACCCGCAACTTGCGGCGGTGGGGGGCATCGATGTGCGCAAAGTCATGCTGATCCTCTGGAGCATCGTCGGCGTGTTCTCGGGCCTGGGCGGTGTGCTCCTGGGCGTCAAGGCCACCGTACTTCCGGAGCTCGGCTGGGAACTGCTGCTGCCCATGTTTGCCGCCGTGATCCTGGGCGGAGTGGGAAGCCCGGTGGGGGCCGTTCTCGGCATGCTGATCTTTGGCATCGCCCAGGAAGTCGCCACGCTCTATATCGGATCGGCGTACAAGATCGTCATCGCCTTCCTGGTGCTGCTCGTCGTTCTTCTTTTCCGGCCCCAAGGCATCATGGGCCGCGTACGCACAGTGAGGTGAGCGGTGGAAGCCTATCTGATTGCCATATTCATCACGGTACTGATCTATATGCTCCTGGCCGGAGGACTGGCCCTGCAGTATGGCTTTACCGGCCTCATCAACTTCGGCCACGTCGGCTTCTACGCGATCGGCGCATACACATCGGCGCTGCTGTCGCTGCAGGGCTTGCCGCTCCCGTTGTGCATTCTTGCGGGTGCGCTGGTCAGTTGCGTCTGCGCCTATCCGCTGGGCGTCATCGCCCTGCGCTTGCGGGGGGACTATCTGGCGATTGTGACGCTGGGGTTCTCGGAATCGGTGCGCATGATTCTGCAGAAAGAAGAATGGCTGACGCGCGGGGTGCATGGCATACCGGGAATACCGCGGCTGTTCGGCGACTATGCGACGGGCATCACGGTCGACGTGCTGATCCTGATTACGCTGCTCATCACCAACGTCCTGGCCTTCATGGCGATACGGAAAATCATAACCAGCCCCTTCGGCCGCACCATCAAGGCCATACGCGACAACGAAGTGGCCGTGATGGCCCTGGGGAAGAATCCCGCCTGGTTCAAGACCCGTTCGCTGATGATAGGCGCCGCGCTGGCCGGCCTGGCGGGTGCATTTACGGCGCACTACCTGACTTTCATCGCGCCCGAGCAGTTTGTGCCGCTCATCACCTTCTATGTATGGATAGCCATCATCATCGGTGGCGCCGGCAGCCTGAAAGGCGTGGTGGCGGGCACCGTGATCCTGATGGTGTTCCTGGAAGGCTCGCGTTTCGTGCGTGAATTCCTGTTCTTCGACATATCGGAAGTGCAGATGGCCAGCCTGCGGTTCTTCATCATCGGACTTGGCCTGGTGCTGTGCATCCTGTATCGCCCGTACGGAATATTCGGCGACTCTCCGAAGAAGGAAAGCTAACCATGTCGCAACTGTCTGTTCAGAACATACGCGCGGGGTTTGGCGGCGTTCTTGCGCTCGATGATGTGTCCATCGTGGTGAACAAGGGTGAGCGTCTCGGACTGATCGGCACCAATGGCGCTGGCAAGAGCACGCTGTTCTCGGTGATCACCGGTTATGTGCCCGCGCAGGCCGGCACAGTGAAATTCAACGGCCACGATATCTCGAATCTGAGCGTCCAGAGGCGCGTGAGCATGGGACTGGCGCGCACTTTCCAGGTGCCGCGCGAGTTCGGTCAATTGAGCGTGCTTGAGAATCTGATGGCGGCGGCACCGGGGCAACGTGGAGAGCGCCTGGGCGCGCTGTTCCTTTCGCCGGCCAGCGTCAGGCGCCAGGAAACAGAGATTCGCGAACGCGCCGAGGAACTGCTGGGTTTTCTCAATCTCACGAAAGTCGCGCACGAGCTGGCCGGCAAGCTCTCCGGCGGCCAGAAGAAGCTGTTGGAGCTGGGGCGCCTGCTGATGATGGACCCCGAATTCATCATGCTGGACGAGCCCTTCGCCGGGGTGAACCCGGTGCTGGTCGAAGAGCTCTCGCGCCGCATCGTCGAGCTGAACGAGCGCGGCATTACCGTGCTCATCATCGAGCACAACCTGCAGGCGCTGTCAGAGCTCGTGCCCCGCATGTACATCATGGACCGTGGCAGCGTGCTGTGCGAAGGCCCGCCCGATCACGTGCTGGCCGATGAACGGGTCCGCATAGCCTACATGGGTGGTGCCGTATGAAGAAAATACTTGTGCTGGAAGATGTGTCCGCGGGTTATGGCGACACGCCTATCGTGAGCGGTATCCACATGGATGTCGCCGAAAAAGAGATCGTCACGATCGCGGGTACCAACGGGGCGGGCAAGTCCACGCTGATCAAGGCCATTATGGGCCTGTTGCCCATGGTGACCGGCCGCATCGAGCTGAACGGACAGAATCTTCGTGAGCTGCCCGTCAACCGGCGCATTTACCAAGGAATCGGGTATGTGCCGCAGGTCAGCAATGTATTCGGCACGCTGACCGTCCTGGAGAATCTACAGGTGGTCGAAGCCGTCGACGATCGCAAGGCGATGATCGACAAGATGTTGACGTTGTTTCCCGCATTGGCCGAACGGCGACGCACGCAGGCCGAGAACCTGTCGGGCGGCGAGCGCCAGCAGCTCGCGTTCGCCCGTGCATTGATGTCCAGGCCCAGTCTCATCCTGCTGGACGAGCCCTCGGCGGCGCTGTCTCCCGGTCTCACAGACCAGGTCTTCAACGAAGTCAAGCGTCTGCCGGGCCTGGGTGTGGCGGTGCTGATGGTTGAGCAGCGAGCGCGCCAGGCGCTGGAGTTCAGCGATCGCGGATACATCCTAGATTCCGGGCGCATTGTGCTGGCCGATACGGCGCAGGCGCTCCTTCAGAACCAAGAAATGGCAGACCTGTACATCGGTCGGTCAGGCGTTCCTTCCAGGCACTCGTAAGCGAGGCTTTTTAATTCAAGGAGTTGTTTCGATGTCAGCAGAACGTAGTGAGTCCCGCGCAGCCGAACGTCGGCCCGCCCCGTCCCGCATCAGCGCATTGACCCTGGCTGAAGGCCTGCGGGAAATGGACGCCGGAAAATTGACCAGCGAGCAATGGACCCAGGCATGTCTCGAGCGTATCGAGCAGCGCAATCCAGTGGTTCAGGCATGGGTCTATGTCAATGCCGACAAGGCACTCGAGCGCGCGCGCGAGGTTGACCGCAATGGTCGCAAGCAACGCCTGGACGGGGCTCCGCTGGGCTTGAAAGACATTATCGATACTTCCGACATGCCCACTGAACTGGGCGACCCTGAAATCTTCCCGAATCGGCGCCCCACCTCAGATGCGGCCATTGCACAGCTGGTGCGCCAGATGGGCTTCGTGCTGTTGGGCAAGAACACGGTTTCACGCCATTCGATCATGCTGCCTGGCCCAGCCCGCAATCCGCACGACCCGTCGCGTACACCCGGTGCCTCGTCCGCCGGATCCGCGGCCGCGGTGGCGGACTTCCAGACTCCGATTTCGCTCGGTACCCAGACCGGTGGCTCTATCGTGCGTCCCTCGACCTTCTGCGGGGCGGTAGGGTTCAAGCCAACCATGGACACGCTGCCTTATGCGGGTCTGCGCCGCTACTCGCGCCCGCTCGACACGCTGGGCGCCATCGCCCGGTCGGTGGCCGACCTGTCGATCTTCTTCGGAGAAGCCTTGGGCGACCCACGCTACGACATCGACCTCCCGGTCCGTCGCGATTTCACCGTGGGCGTGTGGCGACCGCTGGGCTGGGACGAAGCGGAGCCCTGCGTGCGAGAGGCGTTCGATGATGCGGTGCAACGGCTGCAGCAGGCGGGCGTGCGCATCAAGGTGCTGGACATGCCCAAGATGTTCACCCAGATCGCCGACGACCACGACATCATCATGGCGTACGACCTGGCCCGCTCGTTCAAGGAAATCCGCCGCGATCATGAAGACAAGTGTGATCCGGCCCTGCTCGAGTACCTCGACAAGGGTGAACGCGACACTGCTGAAGACTACGGCCGCACGCTCGACCTGGCCGACGCCTGCCGGCGTGCCTTCATCGACGTCGCTCGCGATATCGATGTGCTGGCTACACCCGCCACGCTGGGCGAGGCTCCCGACATCAGCGACACGGGCAGCAACATCTTCATCCGCATCTGGACCTTGTTGCACAACCCCGCATTGACCTTGCCCATAGCCCGTGGCCCCCGTGGTCTGCCGGTGGGGCTTCAACTGGTGGGGTTCCAGAAAGAAGATGCCCGCTTCCTGTATTGGGCGCGCTGCGTCGAGAACATTCTCGGCACTCGCGTGAACGAAGTCTGAGTTGCCCTGATGCGGCTGGCAACCCGCCCCCGTGCGGGCAGGTTGCCAGGGCCTACCAATGGGATTTCCATATGAGCAGTCTGTGGCTGGAGCAGGCTAGAGGCAGCGAACCGCCTTGCCCTGCGTTGCAGGAGTCGTTGCAGGTTGATGTCTGTATCGTCGGGGGCGGATACACCGGTCTATGGACGGCATTGCATCTGAAAGAGCAATCACCGGGGCTCACGATTGCCATCATCGAGGCCCGCGAGTGCGGTTCGGGCGCAAGTGGACGCAACGGTGGTTTCGTGCTCAGCTGGGCGGCCAAGTTCGAGACACTGTTGAAAGTATGCGGCCCGGAAGAGGCATTGCGTCTGTTGCGGGAGTCCGAGCGGATTGCCACGGATGTGGCGGCTTTCCTGGGGCAGCACCAGATCGATGCCCAACTGCGGCAGGATGGATGGCTCTGGACGGCCAGCAACAAGGCGCAGGTCGGATCCTGGAAGTCGTGCATCGACGCGCTGGCGCGCCACGGCCAGGCACCCTTCACGGAACTGAGCCCCGACGAGGTCCGGCGCATGTCTGGCTCGCGCCAGCAGCTGGCCGGCGTATTTGCACCGGCAGCCGCGACAGTACACCCCGGCCTGTATGTGCGTGGGCTCCGGCGGGTGGCGCTGGCAAAGGGCATACGCGTGTTCGAGCACACGCCGCTGCAATCCTTGCAGACGCGTCCGTCGCTGCGCGTCGGCACGCCACAGGGTGAGCTGCGGCCTCGCAAGCTCGTGCTGGCCATGAACGCCTGGAGCTCGCGCTTTCGCGAGCTCAACAAGGGCATCGTCGTCGTTGGCAGTGACCTGGTCGCCACTGCGCCGTGCCCCGAGACGCTTGCCCGCATCGGGCTGGTCAACGGCGTGGCCATATCGGATTCGCGCCTGTTTACGAACTACTATCGAAACACGCAGGCAGGAGAGATGGTGTTCGGTCGGGGGGGCGGCGACTTTGCCTTCGGTGGCCAGATCGGCGGCCTGTACGAAGGGCCCTCGCGATACGCCCGTGAGGTCGCTGACCTGCTGTATCGGTTCTATCCCGAATTGCGCGCCAGCGGTATTGTGCGCAGCTGGTCCGGACCTATCGATCGCAGCATGGACGGCCTGCCGTGCTTCGGCCATCTGGGAGAGCATCCCGACATCGTCTATGGCTATGGCTATTCGGGCAATGGCGTCGGCCCGACCTACCTGGGCGGAAAGTTCCTGGCGTCCATGGTGCTGGAACGCAATGACGCCTGGCGAAATTCACCGATGGCGCAAGGACTGCGCGGAAGATTCCCGATCGAGCCCTTCAGATACGTGGGGTCGCGCGTCGTTAAATCCGCGCTGGTGCGTAAAGAAGCTGCGGAGGATCGCGGCCAGCCTGCCTCCAGACTGGATATAGCGTTGGCGGGCCTGGCGCCTGGCGGGCTGGTGCCGGTGAGCCGCAACCCTGAGTCACGGCGATAGATTGTATGTTTTTTTGCATGCAAAATTGCATGGTTAATTAGCTATACTTTATTGTTTCTTCTCTTATTTCAGCAGCGGCGATTCTCGACCTTATGACCCAAGCCAAACGTCAGGGCAGTTCCATTCAGGCCGTACTGGCCAACCTGCGCGAGCAAATTTCCCTGCAGACCATTCTTCCCGGGGCGCGCCTGACGGAAGAAGAACTCGTCGAAAACTATGGAATCCCACGCGCCATGGCGCGCGAAATCCTGGCGGTGCTCGAAGACCGGGGCATCGTGCGGCGTATCCCCAACAAGGGGGCCGTGGTCGCGCATGTCGACATGCAGGCCATTTATCACTATTACGATGTGCGTGAGGCCCTCGACGGCATGATGGTGCGGCTGGCCGCCAGCCAGACCAAGCCCGACGATTGGGCGGACCTGGTCGAGCAGTTTGGCGAGCCATTCCAGAAGGCGCTTGAAACCGGTGACGTCGACAAGCTGATCGCCTTGATCGAGAAGTTCAGGAACCGCCTGCAAGCCGCCGCCAGCAATCCGATCTTGTCGGATCATGCCGATCGCATCCACGAGCGCATACGCGTGGTGCGCCAGCGCGTCGCGTTGCTGCCTGGGCGCGCGGAAACCATGGTTTTTGATTACCGCGCCGTGCTGGCCGCCGTGGCGCGATCGGACGCCGCCGAAGCCGAGCGGCTCATGGGCGTACTCAACCGCAATAACCGCGAAGCGATCAAGAAATACGAACGCTACGTGTTGTAGCTGGTGGAGCGTGCTCCGCGGCGTAGCGTCGCCGTGACGGAGCGCCGGTGCAGCGAACGGATTCAGCGGCTGGCCTGCACCGCTGAATCCCAACCGCTACGCCGGGTCCAGGAGGCAGGTCGGATCACCGCCCTTGAAAATCGGGCTTGCGCTTCTCGACGAAGGCCCGAGCCCCTTCCTTGCGGTCCTCGCTGTCGTAAGGGTTGGGCCCCACCGATAATCGCAGAGCAGCGGAAATCGGCAGGCCGATGCTCTTGGACGCGACCGCCTTCATGCGTTGCACCGAAAGCGGCGCATTGCTGGCGATCTGGTTGGCCAGGCGCGCAACCTGCTCCGCGAGTTCGGAGGCCGGATAGACGCGATTGACCAAGCCGAGCTCGCGCGCGAGCAGGGCGTCCATCAGGTCGCCCGTGTACAGCGCCTCCAGCGCCAGGCCACGAGGAATCAGCTGCGGAAGCACGACGCTGCCGAAGTTGGCTCCCATCCCGACCCTCGCCTCCGGCAGTCCCAGCCGTGCACTGTCGGCCGCCACACGTATATCGCAGGCCAGGGCCAGTTCGCAGCCGCCGCCGGCGGCTACGCCATTGATGGCCGCGATGGTGGGCTTGGCCATCTCGAGGATGACCTCGTTGAGATTGCGCGCAGGGCCGTCCATCGGATGCAGCATGCTGCCCGCGGTGTCCAGTTCTTTCAGGTCCACGCCGGCGGAGAAAGCCCGGTCCCCCGCGCCGGTGTAGACCACCACCCGGACGGACGGATCGCGGTCTAGCGTTAAAGAGACGTCAACCAGCCGTGCGAACGTCGACGTCGCCAGCGCGTTCATCCGTTGGGGGCGGTTGATGGTGACCCACGCCGCCCGATCCTGGATGTGCACCAGAACTTCATCGGCTGCGGTCATCTCAGCTGGCCGGTTTCATGTTGGCGCGCTTCATCACTTCCAGCCAGGTCTTGCGTTCGCTTTGCGCGAAATCGGCGAACTGCTCGGCGGTCAAGTTGCTGGGAGTCACGCTCAGCGCTTCCATGCGCTTGAGCGCGTCAGGCCGCGCGGACGCTTCTCGCATGGCCTTGTTGATGGCGTCCACGATTTCGGTGGGCGTGTCCTTGGGCACCCATACGCCATACCATGCGGTTACGTCGAAATCCGGAATGCCGAGTTCCTCGATCGTGGGGACGTCGGGCAGTTCGGGCATGCGCTTGTTGGTAGATACCGCCAGCGCCCGCAATTTGCCACCACGGATGTGAGGCATCACGCTGGCGGCGGTGGAATAGAGCAGGTCCACGTGACCGCCCATGACGTTGGTCAGCGCCGGCGCGGTGCCGCTGAACGGAACGTGGGTCATGTCGAGCTTGCCCTGGAAGGCTACCCGCTCGCCCGTCAGGTGTGGCAGCGAGCCTTGGGCGCCGGAGGCAAACGTGATGTTCCGGGTCTTGGCTGCTTCCAGCACCTGCTGGAAGGTCTTGTAGGGCGAATTTTCGCCGGTGACCACAATAATGGGTGCCGATCCCAACACGCCGACCGGGCGGAAATCTTTCAGGGGCTCGAACGGCAGGTTCGCGAACATGCCTTCATACATCACGTGCTGCGAAGTATTCGCCAGCAGTGTGTATCCGTCCGGCTTGCTTTGCGCGACGAGGCGCGCCCCGATGGTGCCGGCCGCCCCGGGCTTCGGCTCCACGACGATCGGCTGCCCCAGAATGCCAGCGACATCGTCGATGATGAGGCGGGCAAACGTTTCGGTAGTCCCTCCGGCCTGGTAGGGCGAGATGAGCGTGATGGGGCGAGCGGGGTACTTGTCTTGGGCTTGCGCTGTGGCTGCGCTGAAGGCCAGCAGGGCGGCCATGCCGGCCAGGGTGATGCGTTTGAACACGTTTGTCTCCTTTTGAGTGCCTTGATGAAACAGGGCCGCTATGGCTGCGGCCGCATAATGACTCTGCCGATCGCCTCTCGGCTTGCGATCATGTGCAATGCGGTCTTGAATTCGGAAAGGGGAAGTGCCGCGTGGATGCGCGGCCGGATCTTGCCTTGCGCGGTCCAGTCGAACAGCTGCGCGTAGGCTTTCCTCAGCTTCGCGTCTGTGCCGGGGGCGGCGGGATGCCTGGCCCACCCGAAGTAATAGCCCCAGTACACACCGATGACGCTGATGTTCTTCACCAGTGCGATATTGGCCGGAACCGTAGGAATGACGCCGCTGGCGAAACCCATCGGGATAATGCGCCCGTCCGGGGCGATGCATCGCAGCGAGGTGTCGAAGGTCGGGCCGCCGACGGGGTCGTAGATGACGTCGGCTCCGCGACCGCCGGTCAGTTCCAGTACGGCTTCACGCCAGTCGCGGGACCGATAGTCGATGGCATGGTCGGCGCCGTGCTGGAGTACGACCTCTTGTTTGGCCGCAGACCCGGCCGTCGCGATCACTGTGGCGCCCAATGCCTTGGCCACTTCGACCGCAGCCAGGCCGCTGCCACCGGCAGCGCCGTGCACCAGAACGACTTCTCCCTCTGCCACCTGGGCTCGCCAGTGCAACGCGCCGTAAGCGGTGCCGTAGATCGTGGGGAACTGCGCGCCGGCCTCGAAGTCGATTCCGTCCGGAAGATGAAAGACAGTGGCTTCAGGGGCGACGACTTGCTGCGCATAACCTCCCGACTGGACGCCGGCGATGACACGCTCGCCAACCTGGAAGCGCGAGGCACCCGGACCCGTTTCCACGACGATCCCGGCTACCTCTGTGCCGGGGATGAGCGGCAGCGGCGCCCGGTTCTGGTGCTTGCCTTCCATGACCAGAAGGCTTGCGAAGCTGGCGCTGCACGCATGTACCTGGATACGCACCGCACCCTCCTGCAGGGCAGGAGGCGCGATTTCTTCCAAGGCCGCGACGTCCGGGCCGCCGTACTTCCGGCAGACTACTGCTTGCATGGTGTTCATCCTCGTGCCGCTCCGCTTGCGAATAGGGCTTGTACCTGGTCCTCGGAGAATCCGGCTTCCATCAGAACTTCCCGGCTGTGTTCTCCCAGACGCGGCGTGGGACGAGTTGCGCCCGGCTGCGTCGCCGACCAGGTGCTGGTGCGGGTCATGCTGCGTATCCTGCCCTCGGTAGGATGTTCCACGTCGGCGAAGAAACCGGTTTGTTGCAGATGGGGGTGAACCAGCAGCGATTCCATCGTTTCTATTCGGGCGACGGGGATGTCTGCCGCTTCAAGGCAGGTGATCCAGGCATCGGTGGGGCGTTCGGAAAGGATCTCGGACACGATGGCGTACAAGGCTTCGAGATGCTCGGTGCGGTCCGCCATTTTGGTGAAGCGCGCATCCTGTATCACTTCGGGTCGACCGACGGCGGAGAAAAACGCACTCCATTGCCTGTCGGTAAGCACCATCATGCACAGGAAACCATCCTGCGTGCGGAAAGGCCGGCGGATGGAGGCATAGCGCTGGAATACCGGTGGGCCGATAGGAGGCTCGAACGTCAGCCCCGCCATGTGGTCTGCCAGTACCAGTGAAGCGATGGATTCGAACATGGGAACTTCGATGTGCTGGCCCTGGCCTGTGACGGCGCGGTGATACAGCGCGCCCAGGACAGCGTTGGCGGCGCATATTCCGGTGACACGGTCGGCCAGTGCCACTGGAGCGTATCGCGCGGGCTCATCCGGAGCGCGCAACGATGCGATCCCCGTGGCAGCCTGGATGAGGTCGTCATAGGCCGGCTTGTCCGCATGCGTACCGCCTTGCCCGTAACCCACGATGTTCACATAGACGACATCCGGGTTGCGGGCTGCGACTTGCTCATAGGCCAGGCCGAGTCGTTGCATCGCCTTCGGCCGCGTATTGCAGACGACCACGTCGGCCTGCTCGGCCAGCCGCATGAAGGCGGCTTGGCCGCCTTCCAATTTCAGGTCCAGCACGACGCTGCGCTTGCTGCGGTTGGTATGAAGGAACATCGCACCCATGCCGCGGTGCCGGGCGGGGCCGAGGTCCCGGATGCTGTCTCCCTCGGGAGGTTCGATCTTGACGACATCGGCGCCCATGTCACCCAGGATTTGCGTGGCGACAGGCCCTGACAGCGCAGCCGTCATGTCCAGTACCCGTATTCCGTTCAGTGGTCCGCCCATGGAGTCGTCCGTTAGCGGCCGCCGTCTGGCGGCTGGCCTCATCGTTAAACATACTACTTAGTATCATCTTAAATACGTGGTTTGACAAGTAGCTATGCTCAAAGGGAATTTTTTTATAAAGGTACTGGAAGCGGTGAATGATACCGAGTAGTATGTATCGCGGTACACATGGATGGAGAACCGAACCGTGACAGTTCTTTGGCAGCCCGCACTAGATGAAGAAGCCTTGCGGTGGCGTGAGACGGCGCGCCGTCTCACGGACAAATACTTTGCGCCGGCGGCCGACGCCATCGACCGCGAGCAGCGCTATCCGGTCGAGCATCTCGAACCCCTTCGTGATTCGGGTGTCGGCGGCATGTTCATTCCCCGTCAGTACGGCGGCGGGGGGGCGCCCCTGACGGCGCTGGTGGCCGTGGTGGAATCGATTGCCGAGGGATGCGGCTCCACCGCAGCCATCATGGCCGCGCTTTCGCTGGGGGCCTTCCCCGTACTGCTGGGCGGCACCGAGGCGCAGAAAGAAGCGTTGCTCGGCGGCCTGGCGCGCGAAGGCGTGGCGGTGAACTTCGCACTGAGCGAACGCGGTGCCGGCTCGGACGCCGCGTCGATTCAGACCACGGCCGTGCGCGAGGGCGACGGCTGGCGGATCCGAGGCGAAAAGTGCTGGCTGGGCAATGGCGGACATTCCAGGCATTTCATCGTGTTCGCGCGCACTGGCGAATGCGGGGCCCGGAACAACATCACCGCCTTCTGGGTCCCGCGCGACACAGAGGGCGCCGTGGTGGATTTTTACGAAGACAAGATGGGTATACGCGGCACCACGACGACGAATTTCAAGGTCGATGTCCGGGTACCCGCCACCAGCATCGTAGGGAAAGAAGGGCAGGGCCTGAAGCTCGCCCTTTCAACCCTCAACGTTGGCCGGGTGGTTGTTGCCGCTCAAGCGCTGGGCATAGCAATGTGCAGCTATCGCGCGGCGAGCCAGTTCGCGGCGTCGCGCCACGCCTTCGGCCGCGCCGTGATAGACCATCAAGGCGTGGGATTCATGCTGGCCAACGCGGCCACGCAGCTGTCGGCGGCCCGTATGATGCTGTACGAAGCGGCTCGCGCGTACGACAGCGGGCAGGACATCAGTGTCCTGGGTGCCATGGCGAAATTGTTTGCCAGCGAAGCCTCGCACACTGTGTGCGACGATGCGGTGCAGATCCTGGGGGGCCGGGGGTATGTCAAACCCAGCGTGGTAGAGCGTTGCTATCGCGACCAGCGCATTACAGAGATCTACGAAGGAACTTCGGAAATCCAGCGTGTCGTGATCGCGCGCGCCATCAAGCGTGAAGCAGAGGCCGGTGCATCCTGATGCACTTGCCGGCAAGATAATGGAGCATAGAGTGAACCAAGATCCCAGCTCAGAAGACCCGACCTCCGCCTGGCGCGCGGTAGCCGAGTGGTATCACGCGTACTTCACGGGCATTGTTCTGTACGTGTCCTCGCGGCACGGTACGGCCGCCACGGCAGAACTGGTGTACGAAATCTTCTGCCGGCAACGCCGCGAACGTTTTCTGCTCGGTTTACAAAAACTCGGCCTCGACAAGCTGCCGCATGCGGTCGCCGCCGCGCAATACCACTATCTATCCAATCACATTGGCGGCGTGCATGTCGAATATATGCCGGAGTCCGACCGCAAGGCCTGGATCCGCTACGCCGCGCCGCGCTGGATCTGGTCGGGGACGGCGCTGTGCGGAATCGCGCCGGAAGTCTCTCAGGCGATGCTGCGCGGCTGGCATGCACAGAACGGCACGATGTTGAACAATCCGCGCCTGGGGTTCGTCTGCACCAAGCAGACTGTCGACGGGCAGTCCGGCCTGGAAGGCTATTACTACGAGTACGATCGGGACCTCTTGCCCCATGAGCGCCTGCGCTTTGCCCGAGGCGAAGACGCGCCGGATTTCGACCCCGACAAGGCGCCGCGGCTGCCCACGGATCAATGGCCGGCAACCAGGCTGGCTAAGGCGCACCGCAATTACGCCATGGAATATGTGCGCTCGGCGTATCCCACTGCGCTGCAGTTGTGGGGCCCGGACGAAGCCGCCCATCGCCTGGGTATGGCAGCCCTGATGATCGGCATGCAGTTCTACCACGAAGTCGCTCGGGCGCTGGGGGGAAATTACAAGCCAGACGCGGAGGGATTCGCGCGCTTCGTCGCTGACCTGGGCGCCGCCCATGGCGACACCTGCGAGATCGAGCAACACCTTGATGGCCGCCACGAGGTACGCCAGAGCGGCTGGGCATTCATGGATGGCATCGACGAGTTTCATCCGGCGCTCGCCAGTGCCTGGAACGGGCTGATAGAGGGTGCCCTGCAAGCGCACAATCGGCGCCTGTCAATGACCTTCGACGTCCGTGCTGTCGGCAAGGAATACGAACTGACATGGACCATCGGCAACTAGACACATGGCGAGGAGCAGAGGCATGACCGAGCAGCAATATCCCGACGGGGCGCTTGCGGGCCTGAAGGTGGTGGACGCCGCCAGGGTGTTGGCCGGTCCTTTCGCGGGACAGATCCTGGGTGACCATGGGGCCGATGTCATCAAGATCGAAAGTCCGGAAGGAGACGAGTGCCGTGGGTTCGGTCCGCCGTTCGTCAACGAAAGCTCGGCCTACTTCAATGCAGTGAATCGCAACAAGCGCAGCGTGGTTCTCGATCTGGGCCAGGCCGGCGAGCGCGAGAAGCTGTTTGCCTTGCTGGACACGGCCGACGTACTGATCGAGAACTTCAAACTGAGCACACTCAAGGCCTGGGGAATTCCGCAGGCGCAGTGGTTCGTTGAACGATTCCCCCGGCTGATCCACTGTCGTATCACTGGCTTTGGCGACGAAGGTCCCTACGGGGGCTTGCCCGGCTACGACGCTGCCGTGCAGGCGATGGCCGGCCTTTTGTCGATCAACGGCGACCAGGCGGGCGAGCCGGTACGCATCGGCGTTCCGGTGGTTGATCTCACAACGGGCATGAATGCTGCAATGGCGATCCTGTTGGCGCTACAGGCGCGGCATCGCACCGGACGCGGTCAGATGGCCGATGTCAGCTTGTACGACAGCGCCGTTTCGGTGGCGCATCCATTTCTGGCCAATTATCTGCATTCGGGCAAAGTGCCAGGCCCCTCGGGCAACCAGCATGCGAACATCGTGCCGTATAACGTCTACCGCACCGCCACCGTGCCGTTGTTCGTGGCCGTAGCCAACGACAGATTGTTCGCCAGACTGTGCCAACACCTGGGTGTGGCTGGCCTGCCGCAAGATCCGAGGTTCGCCTCCAACCGCGCGCGGGTCGAGAACCGCGAGGTGCTGGAGGCAGAGCTGCGCGAGGCGTTCTCCAGGGTTGACGGTGAAAAATTGGGGCCGACGCTTCTCGGTGCGGGAGTGCCGGCGGCGCCAATCCTCGACATCCGCGCGGTCGCCAACGCCGAGCATGCCAAGTTTCGAGGCATGGTGGTTCAATCTGCCGACTATACCGGCCCCGGCATTCCCATCAAGCTCAGCGCGACGCCCGGCAGCATTCGCGTGCCCGCTCCGACACTGGGAAACGCGGTCATCGCCGCCAATGAAAACCTGTTCGATACTTGAACGGCGCCGCGGCGTACGAGCATGCTTTGCCGCTATACTGCCGTACGCCGCCAGCCAGATTTGCATACACCGTGATCCTGACTTCCGAACTTGAAAACTGGGTGGGCATTGATTATGAAAGCATGCCTGCCATCCAACTCAAGCTGCTGGACGCGGCGGCCAAGGCGTTCACCACCTACGGGTTCACTGCGGCGTCCATCGATGTAATCGCCAGCCAGATCGGTGCCACCAAGGGCAGCGTCTACTACCACTATCGCAGCAAGACCGACTTGTTTTTCGCCGTTCACAAGCGTGCAATGGTCATGAACCTGAAGACCCAGGTTCCGGTTGCCTGCAATGAAACGCTTGGTCTTCGCGAGAAGCTCCATCGCATGGCCTACTTGCATGCGATGCTGATGATGGACTCCCTGTACTACCAGCGGGTCACGGTGCAAGGCATTGAGCTGCACCAGTCCGTCAGCACCACGCCCCTGGAGCGCGAGGCGCTCGCAGAAGTGATCGCCATGCGCGACGCCTACGAGGCGCTGTTTCTCGATGTCGTGAGCCGCGGCATCGACCAGGGAACATTTGCGAAGTTCGACCCCTCGTTCGCCGTCAAGAGTATCCTCGGCGGGCTCAACTGGATCACCGTGTGGTACCGGCCGCGCGAAACCGAAGGGCCGGACTTCAAGGAACGCGTGGCGACGCAGCTTGCCACGCAGGCAATATCAGGTATAGCGGCCGGCTGATGGCGCCTGTCATGGCCCTGGGCGGAAACTGCCACCCTTACTAGCACCGGGCCGGCTGCCGGCCGCGCCTTCGGCGGCCGACCGGCGTACCGCCTTCACCTCGCGCCCGGGCCAGCCGGGTGCACGCGATCCAGAAAGTCTCGTGCCAACAGCACGACTTCTTCCAGATTGGTTTCAAGTAACCAGTGGCCCCCATCCAGCAGGTGGAATTCGGCATCAGGCAGATCGCGCAGGTAAGCGCGCGCCGAGGCTTCAGGCATGTAATGATCCTGCGGTCCCCACACTATCAGTGTGGGTGGCCGATGGCGGGCCAGATAGTCCCGGTGCTGGGGGAACCACGCGCGGTTCTGCTTCAGCCCCGCGATCAGGTCGATCGCGACCTGTTTGCGTCGGGGCGTCATGAGCGACCAATGCAGTTTCCACAAGTCGGGAGGGATCGCGCTGGCAAGCTCCGGCCTGAGGTTGTTCAGAAACTCTTCCTGAAACACGGCTTCGGTGATGCTCTCGCCAATGGCGCGGCGCATATCGCTTTCGGGCAGGTGCCAGCTGGCCTCGATGTCGGCGTACTTGGGGCCGAGCGCATCTTCGTACGGGATGTCGCCGTTCTGGATGATCTGGGCCACGATGCGTTCCGGGTTCTTGATGGCCAGCCTGGCGCCCACGGGTGACCCGAAGTCGTGCAGGTACAGCACGAACCGGTGCAGGCCCAATGCCTTTACAAAGCCGTCCAGGAACTCGGCGTAGCCATCGGAGCTGTAGTCGAAGTCATCCGGCGTCGCGCTATATCCAGCCCCTGGAAAATCGGGCGCGATGAGGCGCCAGCGGTCGGCCAGGCGGGGCATGAAATTGCGGAATTCGTACGAAGAGCACGGATAGCCGTGTGGCAGCAGCACCACCGGTGCGTCCGGCGGGCCGGCTTCGCGGTAGAAAACGTCGATGCCGTCGACGGTGCGGCGACAATGCCTGACGTGATTGGCCATATAGCAGCACTCCTGCGATTGAGCCCGTGCTCGCGGCAAACGCGGCGCCATGCGGGCACCGCGCAGCCGGGCGCGAGCGGGTCGGCGAGATAGTGCTATTTTGTGCGGATCGCGCGGTAGTCGCCAGCGCCGTACATGCCTGGCTACCCACCGATACAGTTCACTACGGTTTGCCTGGCCCGTGCGCCGGTCCCATCGTCTGCGTCAGTTATCCGTTGGCCTTGCCGATGGCCGATTCATTGCCGCCGCCGCCGCCCGAGCGGCGAATCAGCCGCCAGAGAAGACTGACCAATGGCCAGAACAGCATCACCAGCGCCAGGGTCGTAATGGTGCCCACCAGGCCGTTGGACCAGAACACGTGCAGGCCGGTGCCGGGGCCCAGCATGGACTGCCGGAACGCGTCTTCCATGCGGTCGCCCAGCACCAGGGCCAGGATCATTGGAGCCAGGGGATATGAAAGTTTTTTCAGCACATATCCGACGACGCCGAAGAACAGCATGAACCAGACGTCGAGCATGGCGTTATTGACCGAGTAGGCCCCTATTGCGCAGACGACGATGATGATGGGGGCCACGATGGCGAACGGTATGCGCAGGATGGCCGCGAACAGGGGCACTGTGCTCAATACGATCAGCAGGCCAACGAAGTTGCCCAGATACATGCTTGCGATCAGCCCCCATACGAATTCCTTTTGTTCCACGAACAGCAGGGGGCCGGGCTGCAATCCCCAGATCATCAGTCCGCCCAGCAGAACCGCAGCCGTAGCTGAGCCCGGGATGCCCAGGGCCAGCATGGGCAGCAGGGCCGACGTGCCCGAGGCGTGCGCCGCCGTTTCCGGAGCAATCACGCCTTCGATCTGCCCCGTACCGAACTTGTGACCGTTGCGCGAGAAACGTTGCGCCAGCCCGTAGCCCATGAACGAAGCGGCGGTGGCGCCGCCGGGCGTGACACCCATCCAGCAGCCCACTATTGTGCTGCGAACGAGCGTCATCCAGTACCTGGGCATTTCCTTCCAGGTCTGCAGCACGACCTTCAGGTTGATCCGGCCGTTCTTGCCTTCGAACTTCAGGCCTTCTTCCATGCTGACCAGAATCTCGCCGATGCCGAACAGACCGATGACCACCACCAGGAAGTCCACTCCCCGCAACAACTCCGACCATCCGAAAGTCATGCGCAGGCCGCCGCTGATGGTGTCCATGCCGACGGCGGCCAAGCCGAAACCCACCATCATGGAAATAATGGTCTTGAAAGGCGTCTTCTTGTCGGTGCCTACAAAGCTGCAGAAGGTCAGCAGGAAGACCGCAAAGAACTCTGGTGGTCCAAAGCGTAGAGCGAACTTGGATACCAGTGGAGCCAGGAAGGTGATGAGCAGAACCCCCGACAGCGCGCCAAAGAACGATCCAGTGAACGATGCCGTGAGCGCATTGCCGGCCCGGCCTTGCTGGGCCAGGGGATAGCCGTCGAAGGTGGTCGCCACCGACGAAGTTTCGCCGGGAATGTTGAACAGAATCGACGTGATGGCGCCGGCGAACAGCGAGCCCCAATAAATGCACGACAGCATGATGATCGCCGACGTGGGAGGCATGGTAAAGGTCAGTGGCAGCAGGATCGCCACTCCGTTGGGGCCTCCCAGGCCCGGCAGCACGCCGATGACGACGCCCAGCACCAGCCCTATGAACATCATCAGCAGGTTGTACCAGCTCAGTACTGTGCCGAATCCATGGAATAAAGCGTTCAGTTCATCCACTTCGAATCTCCTGTCCCTGGATCAGTAGCCAAAGAGGGCTTCAAGCGGCCCTTTGGGCAAAGGCACCAGAAACTGGATCTCGAACATCCAGAACAGCAGCACGTTTACGCCGAGGCTGACCAGCACAGTCTTCAACCACGAGATCTTGCCCAATACCCGCATGAATGCGGCGATGAACAGGGTCGAGGCGACGTAGATGCCCAGCAATTGGATCAGCAGCACATACACGGCCGTGGGCAGCAATACCAGCAGTACCAGGCGGAACCTGTCCCAGGTGACGAACACCTGGCGATTCCGGTTCTTGCCGAACAGGGCCTTCAGGAAGACGGCGACGCTGGCGATACAGATGATGAGCCCTACGTGGTAGGGGAAGTACCCCGATTCCGGGCCGTCGACGGCCCACGAGGTGCCGATGCGGTGGTTGTCCACCATCATCACCACGCCCATCACGAAGAACGCCACCGCCATGATCGCATCGACGGCGCTGTGCGACAGCCCGCCTGCCGGCGGGCTTTCCTGCATTTGCTGATGATCCATCCTGATTCCCCGGGCTTATTTCTTCGCGGCCAGGCCGGCTTCTTCCATCAGCTTCTTGTGGTTGGCCTCATCCTGCTCCAGGAACTTCACGAAGTCCTCGCCGGTCCGGTAATCGCCCTTGAGCGCCTGCTTGGCCAGATATTCCTTCCATTCCGGCGTCTCGCTGATTTTCTTGATCAGGTCGGCGTAATAGGCGGCCTGTTCCGCCGTGGTGCCCGGCGGCAGGAAGAAGGCGCGCAACATCTGGTATTGCACGTCGTAGCCTTCCTCTTTGCAGGTGGGAATGTCAGCCCAGGACTGTACTTTGGTGATCTTGTCCTTGAACTCCATGCGCTCGTCGGAAAACACACACAAGGCATTGACCTGGCCGGCGCGCCACTGCGCGATGTTCTCGCTGGGGTTGTTCACGTTCGAGTTCGTGTGTTTGCCCACCAGCTGCGTCACGGCTTCGCCGCCGCTTTTGTAGGGTACATAGGTGAACTTCACCCCGGCCACTTTTTCAAGCGCCACGGTAATGATCTGGTCCTCGCGCTTGGCGCCCGTGCCCCCCATCTTGAACTGTCCGGGCGACGCTGCCTTGACGGCATTCAGATAGTCGGCGGCGGTTTTGTACGGCTCTTCTGAATTCGTCCAAAGCAGGAATTCGTCCTGGGCGATCATCGCCACCGGATTCAGGTCACGCCAGTTGAACGGCAGGTTGACGGCAATGGGCAGCGTGTAAATGGCCGAGAAAGCCACCATCAGCTTGTGGGGGTTGCCGGGTGAGGCCTTGGTGTCCATGATGCCTTCGGCCCCGCTGGCGCCACCCTTGTTCAGCACCAGCGTCGACTGCTTCATCAGCTTGTGCTTCAGGATGATGCTCTGCAGTGTGCGCGCCATCTGGTCCGAGGCGCCGCCGGCGCCCGCCGGGACGATGATTTCGACCGGCCGGGTAGGTTCCCAGGCTTGGGCAGGGACTGCCGCCAGGCCGCCCAGGGCGGCCAGCGATGCCAGCAGATAGGTTTTTTTCGACAGTCTGTGAGTCAGGTGCTTCATTTGTGTCTCCTCCGGTGGTGCCACGGGGACGCCCGGTATCGGTACGCCTAGTTCGAGCCTTCCTGTCCTGCTAGTCCTGTTGTGGTTTCCCTATTGGCGGACTTTATGTACTCAGATGCGGCCGCGGGGGCGGCGAGTCGCCAGGCCGCCGATGCTATCGGGCAGGCTGCGGCTGGCTGCTGTCGGCCAGATAGTCCAGGGCCGCCTGCACGCCACCGGGCTGATGCGGCACGCCAGCTTTCTTCAGTCCCATCTCTACCCCGGAGAGCGTGGCGCACAGCGTCAGGTCATTGAAGTCGCCCAGATGGCCGATGCGGAAAACCTTGTCCGAAAGCTTGCTCAGCCCTTGGCCGAGCGACATGTTGAAGTTTGTGAGCACCGCCTTGCGGAATGCGTCGGCGCTGTGGCCCTCGGGCATCATGACCGCTGTCAGTGCCGGGCTGTATTCTTCGGGTCTGGCGCACAGGATTTCCAGGCCCCAGGCGCGTACGGCCCGGCGGGTGGCTTCGCCATGGCGCCGGTGCCGGCCAAATACGTTTTCCAGCCCTTCGTCGAACAGCATTTCCAGCGCTTCGTGCAAGCCGTAGAGCAGATTGGTGGCCGGCGTGTAAGGGAAGTACCCGGTAGGGTTGATCGCCAGCATTTCTTTCCAGTCCCAATACGACCGGGGCAGGGCGGCCGTTTCCGACGCCTTCAGGGCCTTGGCGCTGACGGCGTTGAACGACAGCCCAGGCGGCAGCATCAGGCCCTTTTGCGAGCCCGACACGCTGACGTCCACTCCCCAGTCGTCGTGCCGGTATTCCACCGAGCCCAGCGACGAGATCGTATCTACCATCAGCAGCGCGGGATGCCCCGCTTCGTCAATCGCCTTGCGTACGGCCGCCACGTCGCTGACCACGCCGGTGGCCGTCTCGTTGTGCACCACACATACGGCCTTGATCTGCCGACCCTGGTCCGCGGCCAGGCGCCTGCCGATCTGCTCGGCATCGGCGCCGTGGCGCCAATCGCCGTCCTGGAACTCAACCTCAAGGCCGAGCCGCTCTGCCAGGCGTTTCCAAAGGGCGGCGAAGTGGCCGGTTTCGGCCATCAGCACCTTGTCGCCGGGCGAAAGCGTATTGACCAGCGCTGCTTCCCAGGCGCCGGTGCCCGACGACGGGTAGATGATCACGTCGCCCTGCGTATGGAAAATTTTCTTCATGCCGGCGAGCACGGCCTTGCCCAGCTCGCCGAATTCGGGGCCGCGATGGTCAATGGTGGGGTGGTCGATGGCGCGCAGGACGCGGTCGGGCACATTCGTGGGCCCGGGGATCTGCAGGAAGTGGCGACCAGACGGGTGCGAATACAGCGGAAGCATTTCGAGCTCCTGATAATTTGGTATACAAAATACCAATTGTCGGGAAGAATACGCAGCAAAGCGAGCATCCTGCAAGCGGAATCTATGCGGCGGCACAGCATTTTTCGGGGGCGCACACACAGTAGAATGTGCGTCGGTTGATCGTTTGGCAGCGGCCAGATGCATCTTTTTGTATACCAAACAGAACGAATCCTGTGAGCCTGCAACCCCACCCCGTCCCATCGGCCCCCGAGCCGCTCGCCCCCGCCGGCGCGGTCGATCGCCGCACGCTGCCGGCGGCCATCGCCGATCGCTTGCGCGACATGATCATCGAAGGCGAGCTCGCGGCGGGTGCGCGGCTCAACGAGCGTGCCCTGTGCGACCGCCTCCAGGTGTCGCGCACGCCCTTGCGCGAAGCGTTCCGTCTGCTGTCGGCTGACGGGCTGATCCGCATGCAACCCAACCGCGGCGCGCATGTCGTGGCATTGTCCGAAACCGACATCCGCGAAAGCTTTGAAGTCATGGGCGCACTCGAAGCGCTTTCAGGCGAGCTGGCGTGCAAGCGCATCACCGACCAGGAGATATCCGAGATCCAGGCGCTGACATTCGAAATGCAGGCGTGCCACGCGCGCCGCAATCTGTCGGCGTATTACCACCTCAACCGCGTCATCCACGACCGGATCAACGCGGCTGGCCACAACCAGCTGTTGTCGCAGGTCTACACCAGTATCAACTTGCGCCTGCAGAACCTCAGATTCCGTTCCAACCTCAACCCCGAAAAATGGGACAAGGCCATGCGCGAGCACATGGAGATGGCGGATGCGCTGGCATCGCGTGACGGCCCCAGGTTGGCCGGATTGCTCAGCCAGCACCTGCAGCGCAAAGGCGAAGCCGTCCTTGAAAACCTGAAGGCGGCCGGCCATGCGGGCAGCGCTTCCACAGCGGCAGACCTCCACATCGAAACCTGATACGTCCCACCTTCGAAGGCTTATGAACGCGCCCCTGCCTTTGCCCTTGCACGCCGAACTGAATCCGTTGCACCGTGAACTGGCCGACCGGCTGCGCGGCGCCACCCAGGGAGAGGTGCTCTTCGAGCGTGGCGCGCGGGGGCGCTACGCCACCGACGCATCCATCTACCAGGTCGATCCGGTGGGCGTGCTCGTTCCCAGGTCTGCCGATGACGTGGCCGCGGCGCTGGGTCTGTGCCGCGAGCTCGGGGTGCCGGTACTGGCGCGCGGGGCCGGCACGTCGCAATGCGGCCAGACGGTGGGGGCCGCGCTGGTCATCGACAACAGCAAGTACCTGAATCGCGTAGTGCATTTCGACCGCGACGCCATGACTGTAACCGTAGAGCCGGGCATGGTGCTGGATCACCTGAATGCCTGGCTCAAGCCGCACGGGGTCTGGTTTCCGGTCGATGTCAGCACTTCGGCACAGTGCACCCTGGGCGGCATGGCGGGCAATAACTCCTGTGGCTCGCGTTCCATCGCCTACGGCAACATGGTGCACAACGTGCTCAGCATCGATGCCTTGCTGCTGGACGGCACGTCCGCCACCTTTGCCGAAGCTGGCCGCATGGAAAGCGCGCCGGAACGGGTACGCAATCTGGTCCGCCGGCTGCATGACATCGCCGCCCGCGAAAAAGACGAACTCGAGCGTATGGTGCCGTCCGTGCTGCGGCGGGTGGGTGGCTACAACCTCGATATTTTCCATCCGCAAAGCCCGCGCCCATACACCGCCGATGGGCAGGTGAATCTGGCGCACATGCTGGTAGGAAGCGAGGGCACCCTGGCCTATACGCGCAGCATCACGCTGAAGCTGGCGCCGCTGCCGGCCGCGAAGGCGCTCGGGGTGGTCAACTTCCCCACCTTCTACCAAGCCATGGACATGACGCGCCATATCGTGGCGCTCGGCCCCTGTGCAGTCGAACTGGTCGACCGCACCATGATAGATCTTGCGCGAAGCAACCCCGCTTTCCGCCCAGTGATCGACGCCGCGATCATTGGTGAGCCCGAAGCCATATTGCTGGTTGAGTTCGCTGGCGAATCGCACGCCGATCAGGTGGCCAGCCTGGGCAGGCTGGTCCAGCTGATGGGCGATCTGGGCCTGCCCGGATCGGTGGTTGAAATGCCGGAAGCGGGCGCGCAGAAGGCGCTCTGGGACGTGCGCAAGGCCGGGCTCAACATCATGATGAGCATGCGAGGCGACGGCAAGCCAGTGTCTTTCATTGAAGACTGCGCGGTGCCGCTGGAACACCTGGCCGAATACACCAGCCAGCTCACCGAAGTCTTCGCCCGGCACGGCACCCGGGGCACCTGGTACGCGCATGCCTCGGTGGGCACGCTGCATGTCAGGCCGATACTGGATATGCGCCGGGATGGCGCCCGGAAGATGCGTGCCATCGCCGAAGAGGCCGGCGCGTTGGTGCGGCGTTATAAAGGGGCCTTTTCCGGTGAGCATGGCGACGGCCTGGTGCGCAGCGAATGGGTGGCGTGGCAGTTCGGCGCCCGCCTGACTCGCGCCTTCGAGGAAATCAAGGACGTTTTCGATCCCGATCGCCTGATGAATCCGGGCAAGATCGTGCGCAGCAGCAAGATGGACGACCGGTCGTTGTTCCGATTCAAGCCCGACTACCAGGTCATCAAGCTGACGCCCGCCCTGGATTGGTCTGCCTGGGACGTGCATAGCGATCCTGCCACGGAAACGGTAAGCGCGCCGGGCACGGGCGGCGACCCGGCGCAGGGGTGGGCAAAGGCCGTAGAGATGTGCAACAACAACGGTCATTGCCGCAAGTTCGATGCCGGCACCATGTGCCCCAGCTATCGCGTCACGCGCGACGAGCAACACCTGACGCGGGGGCGCGCCAATACGCTGCGCCTGGCGCTGTCCGGGCAATTGGGGCCCGACGCGCTGGCGTCAGACGAAATGCGCGCCACGATGGACTTGTGCGTCAGCTGCAAAGGCTGCAAGCGCGACTGTCCCACTGGCGTGGATATGGCAAGGATGAAAATCGAATTCCTCAACCAATGGCGCCAGAAGCGCGGGCTTGCGGTGAAAGACCGGCTGATCGCATCGCTGCCGCGCTGGGCGCCTTGGGCAAGCCGCCTGCCGTTCCTGTTCAATCTGCGCGACACGATCCCGGGGGCGGCGTATTTATCCGAAAGGCTGCTGGGCTTTTCCGCGCGGCGCACCTTGCCCAGATGGCGCGGCGACGTGTTCACTCGGCGTGCGAGGGCGACGGACAAGAACGCAGCCGACGTCGTGCTGTTCGCCGACACATTCAACAACTACTTCGAAGCAGAGAACGCCCGCGCTGCGCTGCAGGTGCTGGAGGCGGCGGGGTACCGGGTCCATGTTGCCATGCCGGCCCAGGGGGATGCCGAGCCCGCGCGCCCGCTGTGTTGCGGGCGCACTTATCTTTCCGCCGGCATGGTCGACCAGGCCAAGGACGAAGCGCGCCGCGTCATTGCCGCCTTGCAGCCCTTCGTCGAACGCGGCATACCCATCGTGGGGCTGGAACCTTCGTGCCTGCTGTCGCTGCGTGACGAGTTCCTGGTCATGGGGCTCGGGGAACCCGCCGTCGCGGTGTCCCGGCACGCATTCCTGTTCGAGGAGTTCCTGGCCCGCGAGCTGAAGGCCGGCAAGCTCGACCTGAAACTGAAACCCCTGCCGCAAACGCGCGCCTTGCTGCATGGGCATTGCCATCAGAAGGCCCACGGCGCGGTCGGGCCCGTGCAGCAGGTGCTGGCCCTGATACCGGGCCTGAAGGTGGAACTGATCGAAGCCAGTTGCTGCGGCATGGCCGGCAACTTTGGCTATGAGGCATCGCACTACGACATCTCGATGCAAATGGCAGAGCTTGCTTTACTGCCGGCCGTGCGAAACGCCGGGGCCGATACGGTCCTGGTGGCAGACGGCACCAGTTGCCGCCACCAGATCGCGGATGGCACCCAGGCCGAAGGTCGATTGCAGGCCGAACATGTGGCCTGCGTGCTGCGCAGGGCGCTCGCGCCGGATTGACGAGCGCTATCCGCTACAATCCTGGGCTCACCTGGCGCAGAACGCCCCCCCGCAGGGCCGATTTGGCCACGCCTTGAACCGCCGTTTCACCTTCCCCCTCCATGATCATCCTAAAGAACGTGACCGTGCGTCGCGGCAGCAAAGTATTGCTCGAAAAAGCTTCGGTCACGCTCAATCCCGGGGAAAAAGTCGGCCTGGTAGGCCGCAACGGGGCCGGGAAGTCTTCATTGTTCGCTGTATTGAATGGAACCCTCCAGGAAGACGCGGGCGAATTATCCATTCCAGCGCATTGGCGCATGTCTCAGGTAGCACAAGACATGCCGGAGACCGACCAGAGCGCGACCGACTTCGTGGTCGCGGGCGATACCCGACTGCTCGGCGCCCAGGACGAAGTGGCCGCGTCCGAGGCCAGTGGAGATGGCATGCGCATGGCAGAAGCCTATATGGCACTGCACGACGCGGGGGCGCACGACGCGCCCGCCCGGGCGCAGGCGCTGATTCTTGGGCTGGGGTTCAGCGTGGCCGAGCTCGAGCGGCCGGTCAACAGCTTCTCGGGCGGATGGCGCATGCGCCTGCAGTTGGCTCGAGCCCTCATGTGCCCGTCGGACCTGCTGTTGCTCGACGAGCCCACCAATCACCTGGACCTGGACGCGCTGGTGTGGCTGGAAGCCTGGCTGAAGAACTACGCCGGCACGATGGTTGTGATCAGCCATGACCGCGAGTTCCTGGATGCCATCACGGGCGTCACCCTGCATATCGATCATGGCAAGCTGGTGCGGTATGGCGGCAACTACAGCAAGTTTGAAGATATGCGCGCCGAGCAGATGTTGCTGCAGCAGGCCGCCCATGCCAGGCAACAGGAGAAAGTCGCGCATCTGCAGAAATTCATCGATCGCTTCAAGGCAAAAGCCAGCAAGGCCAAGCAGGCGCAAAGCCGGGTCAAGGCGCTCGAGCGCATGGAGAAGATCGCCCCGGTGCTGGCGGATGCTGAATTTCAGTTCGAGTTCAAAGAGCCGTTCAGTCTCCCCAACCCCATGCTGACCATGGCGGGAGCCAGCTTCGGCTATCCGCCGCCCGACGGGGCGCCGCATGACGCTCCGCCCGCCATCATTGTGCAGAAGGTAAACCGTTCCGTGCTGGCCGGGCAGCGCGTCGGCATACTGGGCGCGAACGGGCAGGGCAAGTCGACCTTGGTAAAGACCATAGCCGGTGCGCTGCAACCGATCGCCGGCGAGATCATCACTGGCAAGGGCCTGAATATCGGCTACTTCTCGCAGCAAGAGCTCGACGTGCTGCGCCCAGCCGATAATCCGCTCGAGCACATGATACGGCTGGTTCGCGATACGCCCGCCAGCGTGCGTCCCAGCGGCGCCGATTGCCGTGAACAAGGGTTGCGCAATTTCCTCGGCACCTTCAACTTCAGCGGCGATATGGTCAACCAGGCTGTCGGCAGCATGAGTGGCGGCGAAAAGGCGCGGCTGGTGCTTTGCATGATTGTCTGGCAGCGCCCCAACCTGTTGCTCCTCGACGAGCCGACCAATCATCTGGACCTGGCTACGCGAGAGGCGCTGAGCGTTGCGCTGAACGAGTTCGAAGGTTCGGTCATGCTGGTCAGCCACGACCGTGCGTTGCTGCGATCAGTGTGCGATGAGTTCTGGCTGGTGTCGCGGGGCGGTGTGCAGGACTTCGACGGCGATCTTGACGACTACCAGGTCTATCTGCTGGAGGAAGCCCGGCGTCGGCGGGACCCGGCAGGGCGCGGCATGGGCTAGACGGCAGGCGTCAAGCGGGTCAAAGCGTCAGGGGAGGGTAGTCCAGGTCGCCAAAGCTCACCAGGCCTGCCGTTCTGGCTTGCGCCAGTTCGCTTCGGGTGTCGGCACGGCTTTTGGTGCCGGGAACGAATGCGAGGCGGGGGTAGTCCAGTTCGCCGTCGCCCACCAGCCCCGCGGTCCTGGCCGAATAGAGGTCCGCCCGTACATCCGAGCGGGTGACACCCGAGGTCATGACCGAGGGTAGCGGCGACGGCGCTTCACCGAAACTGAGTTGCCCGGCGAGCCTCGCGGCCTGAAGTTCCGCGAGCACCTGGGCTCGCGTGGGCGGTGAGTTGGCACCCATGGTGGCAGCGCCGGCGGGCGCTCCCCCAAGACAGGCGGACAGGACGATCATGCTGGACAGGGCGACTTTCATGGCAATACTCCGGATCGGTAGATGACAATGCATCAGTGAAGGCGCTGCCGTTGACGCCCACAGGCGCTCAACGCGACGCCCTGGGATCAGTTCTGCAGGAATTCCAGCAGGTCCTGATTGAATCGGTCTTTGTGCGTGTCGGTGAGCCCGTGGGGCGCGCCCGGGTAGACAATCAGCTTCGAGCCCTTGACCATCGCGGCGGCGGCCTTGCCCGATATGTCGAGCGGTACTAGCTGGTCATCGTCCCCATGCACGATCAGCGTGGGTATGTCGAACCGCTTCAGGTCGCCGCGAAAATCGCTCGCCGAGAAAGCGGCGATGGAATCGAAAGTATTTTTGTGGCCGGCCTGCATGCTCTGTGCGAACCACGAGTCGATCAAGCCCTGCGACACTTTGGCGCCCGGCCGGTTGAAGCCGTAGAACGATCCGGCGGCGATCTCGCGGTACAGCTCGGCGCGATTTTCCAATGACGCCTTGCGCAGGCCATCGTATACCTCGATCGGCAAGCCATCGGGGTTGCTCGGGGTCTTCAGCAGCATCGGCGGTATGGCGCTGATCAGCGCAGCTTTCTTGACCCGTTCGGTACCGTGGCGTCCGATATAGCGGGCTACTTCGCCGCCACCCGTCGAAAAGCCCACGGTCGTCACGTCCCGCAGGTCCAGCGCGTTGATCACCGCCGCGAGGTCGTCGGCATAATGGTCCATGTCATTGCCATCCCAGGGCTGGCTGGAGCGGCCATGCCCACGACGATCGTGGGCGACGACGCGATAGCCTTTGTCCGCCAGGAAAAGCATCTGCGATTCCCAGCTGTCGGAGCTGAGTGGCCAGCCATGGCTGAACGTGACGACTTCACCGTCCTTGGGCCCCCAGTCTTTGTAGTAAAGGCGCACGCCATCGGCCGTGACAATGTAATTCCCCTCGACGGTGGCCTGCGCAACCGCTTGCGCGGGCGCCGTGGGCTGAGGGGCGGCTGCGGTGACCCCGGCATGCAGTGTCGTTGCCAGTACGCCGGCGGCGAGTTTTCGGGTGGTAGCGTTCATGGTTGGCAGTTCCTGTCGAGTGACTTGCCGGGCGAGGCTGTCCCGGTAAGACGAATTCTGCGCGGCTGTCCAGCTTGGGTGGTGACCGAGCGTTCTGGAAACTTGATGCGGCGTACCGACTTCGGGCGCAGGGCGTGCCAGAGTCGCGAAACCCAGGCCGCCGTGGCGCTCCTGTTAATATTGCCTGCCGGGCCGATACATAAGTCGAACGAGGCGGCGCGGCGCTCAACGGCTCGAAAGCGGGGGATTCATGGAAACGCCTGACAGGCAGTTACGCACGTTTGTGTGTATCGCCCGCCTTGGATCGTTGTCCAAAGCGGCCGACGTGCTCGACCAGACTCAATCCAGCCTCAGCAAGCAGCTCGCGGCGCTTGAAGCCACTATTGGCCAGCCCCTGTTCATTCGGACCGGGCGCGGTGTCGAAACCACTGAAGTGGGCAGGCAGCTTTATGAAAATACCCGGCGGGCCTATCTTGAAATCGACCAGGCGTTCGAATGTCTGTGCAGTCAGCAGGGGACCCACGGCACGGTAAGACTGGCTACCGTCCACACGCTCAGCTACTACTTCACCGCCGACGTCGTCGCCAGCTTTGTCAGCACACGGCCCAATGTGAATCTGTCGCTGATGGGGCGCAGTTCTCCCGACGTCGTTGCACTGGTAGAGAGCGGCAAGGCCGATCTGGGTTTTGTGTATGACTCGGCCGTGGATTCGGGGAGCCTGACGTCATCGTTGTTGTTCGACGATGAGATGGCCCTGATTGTGCCCTGCGATTCCGACCTGGAAGGTCCGCAAGACTTGTCCACCCTGCCCATGAAGTTCATCGGGTTTCCGCCCGACTACGCGCTGCGGCGAATGCTGCATAGCGCCGGCCTGCAGCCCAAGATCACCGCAATGGCGGAAACGGTGGATTCCATGCTGCGGCTGGCTGCTTCGGGTATCGGCGCCTGCGTCCTGCCGTGGCGCATGCCCGGGAAGATGCTCGCCGAGTATGGCGTGCGGCGCCTTCCCATTGCCAGCCCTGCCATGCGGCGACGCGTCGTCGTCATCACGCAGGCTGGCCGGGTGTCGGCGCCGTTGCGGGATGACCTGCTGCAATGTGCCATGATAGCGACGCGATTGCGCGAGCAGCCCGTGGAATAGCAGGTATGAGCTGGTATCTATAGCTTCCGTCGGCGTATGCCGACATAATCTGGGCTGACAGCTCGCAGGAAACGGCATGATCGCCGTGGTCCGGCAGGGCGCCGATTCAAGATGCATGGCGCGGCGCAAGCCGGACACAGCCCTTGCTCGCGAGACGTCCCCGCCAACACCCAGGCGCACGAGCGCCACGCGGTGGACGACGGCCGGGCACATCCGCCCACGCATCATGACGCATACCCTGCGGCATACGTCTGAATCGCCGTGCCTGCCAGACCCGAGGCCGCGGCCTCGGACGCGAACAGACCGCTCGCATCGCGGAACAAACATTGAAAGGGATCACTATGACGATATCGACGTCACAGGCGTCGCGTGCGCGCCCGAAGCGCGGCACCGCTGGCGCAGGCACCTCGCGTGGCGAGCCTGCGCCGCTCCAGCCCTGGAGCGCTGGGCGCAACGGCATGCGCGAAACCACGCATGCCTCGGCTACCGTCGCCGGCAGGCGGAGACCTGTCATTGCCCGTCGCAGTGCCGCCGCGACAGATGTCCTTATCGGCTTTGCGGACCACGGCTGCTGGATCATGCACGGGCCGGGGCGCGTTGCGTGGACACGCCCCGGGCGTGAGGGGCTCGGTTAATGGAACGCTATCTTGATTATTATTTTCTGTTGGGCGCCAGGCTATTCGACGTGGGCGTGACGCAGGGCTTTGACGTTCCAGAGAGCGGCTGCCCTTACGGGCGCCTTTACATGGTGCGCAGCGGTGGGCTCGAAGTGCGTGCCGGCACACAGTCTGTGCGCATCGATCGCCCCAGCCTGCTGCTTATCCCTCGACCCCGCACGCATCGGCTGATTCCGGATCGCGGCACCGGCGTTGACATGGTTGGCGCGAAACTGTCGTTCGACGGCGGCGCGAATAATATGGCCGTGTCCGCGCTTCCGGATATCGTGTGCCTTGCGATGGACGAAATCGATGGCGCGGGCCCGGTGCTCGCGCTTCTGTTCGAAGAGACGACCGACCAGCGCTGCTGGCGTGCCGCGCTGGTCGAAAGGCTGCTTGAAGTCGTGATGATCCAGGTGCTGCGCCAGCTGGTGGAGAGCGGTCAGTTCCGGCGGGGGCTGTTTGCGGGGTTGTCGCACCCGCGGCTGCGCAACGCATTGGTGGCCATGCATGACGAACCCGGGAAGCCCTGGACGCTGGACATGCTGGCAAATGTGGTGGGTATGTCTCGCAGTGTGTTCGCCACGGTTTTCCGGGAGACTGTGGGCGCCACGCCCGGCCAGTATTTGCAGAGCTGGCGCATACAGTTGGCTCAGAAAGCCATGCGCAGAGGTCGCCCGTTGAAATCGATTGCTATCGAGGTCGGTTACGGAAGCGAGTCAGCCTTGTCCCGTGCATTCAAGTCGCAAACAGGAAAGTCTCCTCGCCAGTGGAAGGCCGACAGCCGGCGGCTGCGGGCGTGCTCCCGGCCCGGAGAACCGGACGGCAACGACCGTAAGGCGGGTGCCGTTGTGATGCGGGTGCCCGGCCCCCATGACTGTACGGGCGTTGGTCTTGAAGGCGCGTGTACTCACATGAGGCCGAGGGCGCGAACGACCGCCACATAGTATGAGCCGGACCAGTCATCAGTTTGCATGTACGAGCCGCTGCGTTGCTGTGGCGTGCAGGTACTGCAGCTGCTTGTTGCGGTAAGCGGCGCTGTCCATGTCGGGCGTGATGTTGCTCTGCCATTCCTGGGCCAGGCCGGCCTGCGTCCAGGCCGCAAGGTCGGCTGCAACCTGGTCTCTCCCGATGGTGGAGTGACTTTCCGGAACGTAGGTCTGCTCTTCGTCATGCAGCTCGCCGCTGGCCTTGGCAGATGCCAGATCGGCCACGACTGCTGCGCGAGTTTCAGTGGAAATGCTGGGGGGGACGTCGGTTTCTTCGGCGGCGTGGCCAATGGAAGTCATGCCGAACACAGAAAGGGCGATGGCAGCGAGGGCAATACGGGTATTCATGACGTTTTCCTTAAGGTTGGCAGTCGGCGAGCGTGCATGGTTTTCGGGCCGCCGCTGGATTTATCAAAGACGTTTCGATTCCTGGTGTTCTTCACATGGTGATTCCTCCCGGGTCAGGTAAAGGTTAGGTAAAGGGTTTATTCCGCCCGCCTGGGCGTGTGGTGACGTCAGGTCAGTGCTAGCCCGCCGTCGACGCGCAGCTCGGTGCCGGTAATGAAGGCGCTGGCATCGGAACCCAGGAACGCCGCGCAGCGAGCGAGTTCGTGAGCGCTCGCCAGGCGGCCCAGTGGAATGGCCTGGGCCAGCTGTTGTTCGAAAGCGGGCCGGTCCTGCGCCGAAACGCCGAGCTTGGCGAGAATCGGGGTGTCGGTCGGACCGGGGCTCAGCACGTTGACGCGTATGCGGCGTGTCTTCAGCTCCAAGGCCCAGGCTCGTGCGAAGGCGCAGATCGCTGCTTTGGTTCCCGCATAAACGGCGTGGTTCTCGAGCACCTTTGAGCTCGCGATGGAACCCGTCAAAATGATGGATCCGCCGTCGCGCATCAGGGGAAGCATCTTCTTTACGCCAAAGAACACGGCGCGGGTGTTGGTGGCGAATTGCGCTTCGTAGCTTTGTTCGCTGACGGCCTCGGTCGGCTCGATATGGTTGATCCCGGCGTTCGCCACATACACGTCTACCGCGTCGAAACGCCTTGCGGTTTCGGCTGCCAACCGATCATGGGTGTCCAGGTCGGCGACGTCGCCGACGATGCCGAAGGCTGCACGGCCCAAGCCGTGCACGGCCTCGTCCACGGCTTGCTGGCGCCTTCCCAGGATGGCCACGCGCGCGCCTTCGGCGATGAAGCCCTGAGCGATGGCGTAGCCGATGCCACTGTTTCCGCCGGTAATGACGGCAGTCTTTCCTTTCAACGAACTCATGGATACTCTCCTTGCGCGGCCGGGCCGGCTGCTGGCCGGCTGCTGGCGGGGGCAGCGCGCGTCCCGGCCCTGTCGTGTTGCTGCAGGCGGTGTTTGCCGGATCAGGCGGTTTCTTTGATGAATGCGAGCAGGTCGGCGTTTATGCGGTCCTGATGTGTCGCGGTCAGGCCATGCGGCGCGCCGGGGTAATAGCGCTCTCGCGCGTTCCGCACCAGCCGCGCAGCCTTTTTCGCTGAGTTGTGCACCGGCACGATCTGGTCATCTTCACCGTGCATGAACAGCGTCGGTACGCTGATCTTCTTGAGGTCTTCCGAAAAGTCGGTTTCGGAGAAAGCCTTGATGCACTCGTAAGCGTTTATTTGTCCGCTTTGCATGCTCCAGAGCCAGAATTGATCCAGCAGGCCTTGAGACACCTTTGCATCGGCACGGTTGGCGCCATAGAAGGGCACGGCAAGCTCTTTATAGAAGTGGGACCGGTCGCGCGCCACGCCGGCGCGTATATCGTCGAAAACCGAGAGAGGCAGCCCTTCAGGATTGGCAGCCGATCTCACCATCACGGGCGGCACCGCACCGATCAGTACGGCGCGGGCAACGCGCTTGTTGCCATGCCGGCCGATGTATCGGGCTACCTCGCCCCCGCCTGTTGAATGACCGACCATGGTGATCTGGTCAAGGTCGAGCGCTTCGATAAGCTGGGCAAGGTCGTCGGCATAGCTGTCCATGTTGTTGCCCACGGAAGGTTGCGATGATCGCCCATGGCCACGCCGATCGTGCGCGATGACCCGGAATCCCTTGTCCACAAGAAACTGCATCTGCCCATCCCAGGCATCGGAGTTCAACGGCCAACCGTGCGAAAAGGTGACCACGGGGCCGTCGCCCCAGTCTTTGAAATAGATCTGCGTGCCGTCGGCGGTAGTGATGGTGTTGCGCTTCATGGGTCGTGTCTCCTGGATCGAGGATTTACGCGGTGCGGACTGCGCGGCGCCGGTGGCGATGCCGGTGGCCGCCAATGCCGCGATGCTGGTGATCACGCTGCGGCGCAGGGGTTGGTGCGGAAAGATCATTTGCGGGTCCTTGGGTGGCGAATCGTGCTGCCATCGTAGGGTCGGTTCGTGCAGCGCGGTAGCCACGCTGCGTGAAGCATGCTGTTGCGGTGCTGGCACCAATGCGTGTGCGCGGGTTCATCCATGTCGTGGCCCGCTCGAGTTCAGTTGTTGCCCGGCAGGCAACAGCGTGCGTCCTCGTTTGCCCCTACTGCCGCGGCCGTGGTTCGCCTAGGATCTGTACCAGCGCCGCCATAACGAAGCGGGTCATGGCCCGCCAGGGCGGCGCAGGCCAGCTTCTCATTCCATCGCCGCAGCGTGCGCTTGCGCCGCGAGCCCAACTCGGAACAGGACACGACTCATGCCGTCTTATGAATTGGTCGCCCACTATGGCGCTTTGCTGGTGTTCCTGAATGTGCTGGGTTCATCGCTCGGCATGCCGGTGCCGGTCATGCCGACATTGATAGGCGTTGGAGCCAGTTATGCGTTGAGTTCCGACGGACTGGCACCGTTGGCCGCATCAATGGGAATCGCGCTGGCGGTGGCGGTCGGCGCAGGTGTGCTGGCCGACCTGGTCTGGTTTCGCGGTGGCAAGCGGTATGGAGTGCAGGCTCTGAACACGGTATGCAGCCTGACCCCCGCGCGCGATGCCTGCATGAACAAGACGGAGGGTTTCTTCGGAGCATATGGCGTGCGCCTGCTCATTGTGTCCCGTTTCGTTCCGGGGCTGTCGCTCGTTGCCGTACCGATGTGCGGTGCAATGGGGGTGCGCATGCGGGATTTTCTCGCCATGGACGTCCTGGGGCTGCTGCTATGGGCAGCTAGCGGCCTTGCTATCGGTGCCTGCTTTGCCAGAAAAATCCAGATGCTATTGAACGCGGTGGCTTCCGTCGGAAGCCATACGACCCTGATGGCGGGGTGCGTCCTGATCTCGCTTATCGCATATCGCTACGGCCGGCGGGTACTCCTGGACAAGGCGGCTTCGGAATCCAGCCGGGCCGGCTCCGGCACCGCCACGGATCGATAGGCCATACTCGCTCCCAGGCAGTAGAATCTGTCCACCACTACTGATCGGCGGGCCCATTGGACGGCGAGGTGTTGGGTAGTGGCGACCGGGCGCCGCGGCAATATGGCTGCCCTCTGTCCGTATATTCCTGGCGTGGCCCCAACCATGACCGACTTCGTGCACGTGTTCGAACGCTACCGGCCCCGCCTGTACGGTATTGCCTACCGCATGCTGGGCGCGGTGGCCGAAGCCGAGGATGTGGTGCAGGACGCCTGGCTGCGCTGGCATGGCGCTGACCGCTCGGGGCTCGAAAACCCCGAGGCCTGGCTGGTGCGGGTGACCACCCGGCTGGCGCTCGATCGCTTGCGGGCAGCCAAGGCAGAGCGCGCAAACTACGTGGGTGTCTGGCTCCCCGAGCCCATGTTGATGGCGGTGCCTTCCACGCCTGAACAGATTCATGAACAGGCCGACGATGTGTCGATCGCTTTTCTGTTCCTGCTCGAGCGCCTGTCACCGGACGCACGAGCTGCTTTCCTGATGCGCGATGTGCTGGGCGCAGACTACGGCGATATCGCGCAGACGCTCGAGAAAACCGAGACAGCGACGCGCCAGCTGGTGAGCCGGGCGCGGCAGCAGCTGCGCGACGGCGAGCCGCGGCAGTCAGTACCCCGCGCCACGTTGCGCCGCTTGTTGACCGCTTTTTCCGACGCGATGCAATGCAGCGATTTCCACGGACTGCATGCGTTATTGAGCGACGATGCGCAGCTTATCGGAGACGGTGGCGGCAAGGCTACCAGCTTCGCCAGCCTGGTTGGCGGAAAACGACTGGCACAGCTGTTCTACGCGGGTAAGCGGCGCTTCCGCGATGCCTTGCATACCGAAGTACATCAGGTGAACGGGCAATGGACGCTGCTGCGCTTTATCGACGGTGAACTTGAATCGGTGCAGTCATACGACACCGACGGTGAACGCCTGACCCGGGTGCTGGTGCAACGCAACCCGGACAAACTGGCGGGCATCGCGAAGGCGCTGGGACGCGGATGACCGGACGCCCTTGAGCGCGTTTGGTGCGCAGCACTCAACATGGTGGTCCATGGCGTGGGCCTACCGGAGCCTGACTCGAACTCCTACGATGTGGTGGCCATCCCACCCTTCAAGGAGATCTCCATGTTCCACCCCCAGACCTACGGCTTGCGTGGCGCCGCCGTCGGCGCGCTGCTGCTCGCCAGCGCGTTTGCACACGCGGATTCGCCGCATCACGGGGCGTCCGCAGGCCACGCCGCCGATCCCGTCGTCACCGCCCTGATGACCCAGCCCCTGCCTGGCTTGCCGGGCAAAGAAGGAATGATGATCCTCGTTGACTATCCGCCCGGCGGTGCGGACCCTGTTCATCGCCATGATGCTTCGGCATTTGTCTACGTGCTCGAAGGCAACATCGTCATGCAGGTCGAAGGCGGCAAGGAAGTCGCCCTTGGCCCGGGCCAGACGTACTACGAGGGGCCGAACGATATCCATACCGTGGGGCGCAATGCAAGCCAGACCGAACCGGCCCGATTCCTCGCGGTGCTTGTCAAGCGGCAGGGGGCTCCTGCACTCATCCCCCTGAAGTGAACCACGGCAGGCGTAATAGCGTTGGTTCGTTCAAGTTTTTGATTGAAAAGGCCTTTTCCTGTAAGTAGGCCTTTTTTTTGCCTGTGGCGTCACAAAATGGCTTGCCGGTACGTCTTAGTGGGTAGAATCAAACCACTCATGGCGGCACCCATCATGACGACACCTTCTCCCGTCTTTCCAGCGGCCTTGCCCGTTCAGGGGCGCAACACGCTGGCCGAAACCTTCGCCATCAGCTACGCGGGCGTAACGGCTTTCATCGCCGTGGCGGCCGAAGGCAATTTCGCCAAGGCGGGCGACCGGCTCGGCATCGGCCGCTCGGCAGTCAGCCGCAGCGTACAGAAACTGGAAGATCAGCTGGGCACGCGCTTATTCGTGCGAACCACGCGCAGCACGTCCCTGACGGCCGAGGGCAAGCGGTTCTACGAACAATGCCAACCTGGCGTCGAGCGCATCGTGCAGGCCTTGGACAGCATGCGCGAGCTTCGCGAGGGACCGCCCGCCGGTGAGCTGCATGTCTGTTCAACCGTGGGTTTCGGACGCAAGGTGGTTGCGCCGCTGCTGCGGGGATTCTGCCAAGCCTACCCTGATGTCTCCGTCGAACTGGTGCTCGATGATGCCCCGACCGACTTCAGTGCAGATCGGATCGACGTATCGTTTCGAAACGGCCGCATGGAAGACAGCCAGGTCATCGCGAAGAAGATCATTCCCATGCAGATGATGCTGTGTGCGTCCCCGGCATATGCGGCCGCCCATGGGCTGCCGGCCAGTGTGGAAGAGCTTGCCGATCACCAGTGCGTCAATTTCCGGCTGGCGTCGGGCCGGACGTTCGATTGGGAATTCAAGATTGGCGGCCGGCTGCACAAGTTTGCTCCACCGGCCAGGCTTACTTTCAATGACGCCGATCTGGTGCTGCAGGCTGTGCTCGAGGGACAGGGACTCGCCCAGATGGCGGGCTACCAGGTGTGCGAGCATTTACGTGACGGCACGCTGCTGGCTTGCCTTCCGCAATATGCTCCTGAAGACCGCGGTCATTACCTATGCTTTCTCAGCCGCCAGCACTTGCCTATGCGCATTCGAGTGTTCATCGACTACATGACGGAGAGAATCCGCGCCCTGGACCTGCAGACCATAGACAGTGTGCTGCGTCTGCCGACGTGAGCTACTGCGTAAGCGCGACCACGCTCTGGATGCCGCCTTGCGAGTAAGGACAAAGGCGCTCCGTGTTGCGTACCAGTTCTTCGGCCACTGCCTTGTCGAGCCCGGGCAGGTGAATATTGATATCGGCAGTCAGGGCGAACAATCCATCGACCGGGTCTCGCCCGAAAGAGATGGTCGCCGTTACTGCCGCGTCGGTCAGGACAACCCCGGCGCGCTCCGCCAGCATGGCCAGTGCACCGTGAAAACAGGCGGCATAACCGGCGGCAAACAGCTGTTCAGGATTGGTGCCCCCCCCGCGGCCGCCCAGCTCCACAGGCAACCGCAGATCGACTGCCAGTTCGCCATCGTCGGAGATGGCGATGCCCGACGCACGCCCGTGCGCGGCTTCGCCGCCGCGCACCGTCACGCTGGTGGTGTAGAGGGGAAAAAACTCGTCCCCCCGGTACTTTTCGAGGATCGACTGAGAAGGGGGCTGCAATTTGCTCATGAAGGTCCTCGAATGTGCGATGGCTAATGCTGGCGTGACCGGTCGAACCAGGTTTCGAAGTCGATCGATCCCAGATGGGGCCCGGGTCCGGGCACCAAGGTGGCATCGTCGAGCCGGGCACCAAAGTACCGCGCTTCAGGGTCGGCCTTCACCCGGCGTGCGTCGCCAATTTTATCCATGTAGCGCCGTACCAGCTCCGCCAGGCGCATCCGATGCGGCCCGGCAATTTCAACCGTGTCGTTGACCGGTTCGGCCAGGGTGGCTTCGGCCATGGCGAGCGCCACGTCATCCGACGCAATGGGCTGTATGTAGGCGGGTGACAGCACCACCTCGTCGCCAATGGTTCCGGACTGCACGATGCCCCCCAGGAACTCGAAGAACTGTGTGCTTTGCACGATGGAATAGGGTATGCCGCCCGCCTTGATCAACTGTTCCTGGGCGATCTTCCCGCGGAAGTAACCGCTTTCTGCAAGGCGGTGCGTGCCTACGACCGACAACGCTACATGGTGCCGGACCCCGGCGCGAGCTTCGGCCGCCAGCAGGTTGCGCCCCGACGTCTCGAAGAAATCGAGCACGGCGCGGTCTTCGAACGAAGGCGAGTTGGCGACATCCACAACCGTTTGCACGCCTGCCAGGGCCGAGTCCAGGCCCTCGCCGGTGATCGTATTGACACCGGTGGCCGGCGAGGCTGCCACAGCATCATGGCCACGCTCGGTCAGCCGCTTCACCAGCTTGGAGCCGATGAGCCCCGTGCCGCCAATGACGAGGATTTTCATGATGTTCTCCTTAGTTGAACGTGGCTTTGTCCAGGCCATAAGCCTTGTCGGCAGAGCCTGGCACCGTACGGAAGCCCACATTTAGGCGATTCCATCCATTGATCGCCATGACGGCGAAGCTCAGGTCCGCGATTTCCTTCTCCGACAGTTGTGAGCGCACGCGCTCATAGATGTCGTCGGACACCCCATGCGGGTCCAGTGTCGTCAGCGCTTCCGTCCAGGCCAGGCATGCCCGCTCGCGCGGTGAAAATTCGGTGGATTCGCGCCAGATGGCTACATGGTGCAGGCGCAGTTCACGCTCGCCATGAATCTTGGATTGCTTCACGTGCATGTCCAGGCAGAAGCCGCAACCGTTGATCTGGGATGCGCGGACCTCGATCAGGTCCAGAATTGATTGTTCAATGGCGCTGGATTTCAGCAGCATGCCGAACTCCACGAATTTCTTGAACAGTTCGGGCGATTGTGCGTAGGCATTCAGTCGTTGGGTCATGATGTTTCCTTGGTTAGTCAGCGTTCAGGTCAGTTGGGAAGGGCATGCCGCGATGTTGATCAAATCGTAGGTGTGCCGCGAGTCGGCCGGAAGGTACGCGGCAGGGACCACGGTGTTGCCCTGTGTGCACCAATACGGGGCGGCCGAGCTGAGGTGGCGGCGATCAGTAGTCCCAGATAATCGGTACCCAGCGAAAGGCGTCGCCGTCCACCATGACATGTCCAACAGAGGGGAAAGGCAGATGGGCGGCGACCAGCAACCCCCGGCTCTCCGCCAGTTCGCGAAACAATCCGATGCGTACGCGGGCCGATGCCTCGGGATCGTGTTCGAATCCGTTGTGCCAGTCGGGATGATCGAAACCGACCGGAAACATGGCATCTCCGGCAAAAGTGAGTCGCTCGCCGTCGGACGTCAGGTCCACCACGCTATGGCCCGGTGTGTGTCCGCCTGTCATGCGCACAAACACGCCGGGGGCAACCTCGCGCTTGTCATGAAAGACCTGGATCCGGTCGCGATACTCGTTGTAGAAGCTGGTGGCGGTGGTGCGCAGCACATTGGGTACCGGCTTGGGCATCACTGTCTGCGAGAAATCGGGGGATACCCAGAAGTCCACTTCCGTGGCGCAGACGTGAATGCGGACATTCGCGCCCAGGCGCTGTTTCACTTCGTCGACCAGCAGGCCGCCTACATGGTCCATGTGCATGTGCGTGATGATCACGTCCGTGATCGATTCCAGTGCGATGCCCGCGGCGTCCAGGCGTTGCGGCAGCTGGCCGGCGCGTGGAAAACCGGAAAATTGCCGCCCCAACCCGGCGTCGATCAGAATCGTCTGATCGCCGCTTCGGGCGACCATCACATTCAACGGCCAATCGAAGGCGTCGGGCGGCATGCACATGTAGTCCAGCCATTTGGCGAGGTCCGCCGGATCTGCGTTGGTGGCCATGGTGGCGGTGGGCAACGGAAGGACGCCATCGCTGATCACGAGCGCTTCGATCTTGCCGATCTGCACTGCGTAACGGGACGGTACCGGGTCGTGGGGGACGTGGGCAGCGGGAGCCTGTGTGTTTTCAACAGCGAGCATGAGGATATCTCCGATGGGTTGCGCGGCGCACGGGCAGGGCGCGGGCCGCGTGACGTAGAGCTGGGCTGATAGGGCGCCGGATCAGCCTGCGGGTGTCCGCAGGTCATCCTTTCCGCCTGGCGTCGTGAGCCGGCGATGGACTCGCTCCGCAAGCCCGGGGTGTGGGGCTGACGACGCAAGCCTCATGGAAAGAAAGGATGGCTGTATCCTAGGTTCGCGCGCTGGCGCGCGGTAGGCATACGGCGGGAAGCATGCTGTTGATGCGGGGGCACCAATAGAGCAGGGCCTGGGGTCTGACTGGCCCGGCGGCCATGGGATGCACAGCATCTGAATGACGTCACGCCGCACTGACGTGCGCGGCGCGGAGATGGGGTGGCGACACAGGCGCGACGCAATAACGCCTGGCGGCGTGGCGTCGTCGGCTCAGGCGTTCTTCCGCCATCGCCAAGGGCCCGGCTGATCGGATTCGAGCCGGGCCCCGGTTTGCCTTCACACAGACAGACCCGTCACACGCCTAAAGGCTGACGCGAACGCCTGTGAGGTTGCGGGCCTGTTCATAGTCTTTTCGTTTGCGGAGGTAGCTCGCGCTACCGGTATCGGGCGTATTGTTGGTATGCCATTCCTGCGCCAGCCCCGATCGGTTCCAGGCATCGAGGTCGGACACGATGTCGATGCGCCGCAGGGTCGATGCAACAGCAGGTACATGGGTCTGCTCTTCCGGATTCAGCTCTCCCCTGGCTTGGGCGAGAACCAGAGCTTCCCGTACCGCGGCGCGAGTCTCAGTAGAAGCGCTCGGGGGGACATCGGTTTCTTCCGCGGCGTGCGCATAGGCAAGCGGGGACCACGCAAAGATGGCCAGTGCGGCTTTGGCAATTCTGTATTTCATGGCTTCTTCCATATAAGTAGGGCTTGGTGATTTTGAGCGCCCTAAGGCTGCTCGAGCAGCGGTCCGTAGCTTTTCCTGTAGAGCTTGTTGCCGAGCATCCGAAACACGCTGGAACGAGCCCATGAGGGTAGAGATCGCATCTTGTCGCGCGCGGCGCATTGCTTCTGCACCCACCCCACGCGCGGCTGGCGCCGTTGCTGGTACGCGCCGAGTGCGGCATCGACGTCGCCTTGCGTGGCGAGCGTCTCGGCAAGGACGAGGGCGTCTTCCATCGCCATGCCGGCGTTTTCCGCCATGCTGGGCGACGAGGCATGGGCCGCGTCACCCATCAGCACGATGCGTCCGAACACCCACTGCTTCATGACGACCCGCCCGATACGGCCGAAATGGATCTGGGTGCGGTCGGACACCTGATCGACCAATGGAAATACCGGCGCGGTGAACCCTTTCAGCTGACGCGGGTGTACATGGCGCATCGATTCGTGGTCCGCGCCCTTGGGCAGGGTGATATCGGTATACACGTAGACCTGCCCCGGGGTTAACGGTATGGCCAGCAAGGTGCAGCCGTCCCCCAGCATGGCGGTCCAGCAGTCGATGCCGGTAGAGTTGCGGGTGACGAAGCGCCAGGACACCTGGTTGCTGTATTCGGGTATGGTCGAAGGCGAGACCATCTTGCGCACACATGAATTGATACCGTCCGCACCCACGACCAGGTCATAGGATTCGGACGCTCCGTCAGTGAACAGGACGTCGCATTTTCGGCCGGCTTGACGAATGTCGGTGATCGAGACGCCGTAGCGTATGGCGGATCGTGGCACGGCATCGCGCATCAGGCCGTGTACCGAAGCGTGGGGGAGCGCGAGGCAGGGCCCGCACATGCCCCACACATCTGCCGTGCGCGTATTGCAAAGCAAGCGCCCATGGCGGTCCATGATCGTCTGGTTCTCGACGGGCATGGCTTGGGCTTGTATGCGTTCCAGCAGGCCGAGCTGGCCGAGGGCACGCGTGGCGTTGCCGGGCAGGAACAGGCCTGTGCCGGCGTGCGTATCGTTGATTTGCCGTTCGACGATGTGTGCATCAAGGCCCCGCCGCTTGAGCGCAATGGCCAGCGACAGGCCGGCCACACCGCCGCCTACTATCAAGATTTTCATGTGAGTTCGTGTCCTTGTTCTACCGCCGCGCGCTTCTGACCGCATGTCGTGGCCGTGCGGCATCACGGGCAGACGCAAGCGGCGCCCGGCATGCGGTGGCGCGTACGGGAAGTCTTATTGCGAGCGCGCGGCCAGCGGAAGCAGGGCGCGTAATGCGCCATGGCGGAGATACAGGGAGCCCCACACGCCCACGCCCAGCAGGACGCTGACGATCTGTGAAGGCGAGCCGAATTCGCCGATGCGTACGTGCGTGCAAATGGCGCCGCCGAGAAATCCTGTTATGAGGATGGCGCCCACCATGCTGGTGCGGGGCCACAGATAGAGAAGGACGCTGACCGCCAGCACTGCGCCAATGGCGGGCGCGAGTTCAATCGGAAAGCCCGTGGCTTTCAGGTTCGGCGCCAGCAGATGCGGTGCGAAAAGACACACGGCGGCATCCGCGCTCAGCAGCAGTGTCACTATGGTGCCCAGGATTCTGCCCGCCCGGCAGGCGGATCGAGAGGGTCTGCTTATTTCATTCGTCGTATCGATGTTCACTTTTTTTGCTCAAGGGTGTGGGATACAGGGTCGGGGCCGCCTGCTGCGCCGGATAGCGTGCGCGGCGGCGGGTCCGCGTCCAGGGATAGTCGTTCCGTCCCGAGGGTCAGTGCTCAGGCACGATGCGCCGATCGGATCTCGTCGGCGGCTCGCTCGCCGATGACGACGCAGGGCGCCATGGTGTTGCCGCTGGTGACGTGCGGCATGATGGACGCGTCGGCAATGCGCAGTCCCTGCACGCCATAGACGCGCAGTTGTCCGTCCACCACCGACATGGCGTCGCGCCCCATCTTTGCGGTGCAGGACTGGTGCCAATACGTCACCGCGGCATTGCGGATGTAGTGGTCCAGCTCTTTCGCGTTGAGTCTGCCGGGAAGCCGCTCGCCCTTGGCAAGGCCGCGGAAGGCCGGCTGCGCGCCGAGTTCCTGCACGAACCGGATGTTATCGATCGCGCATTGCACATCCGCGGGATGTGAGAACGTATTCGCCCGGATGACGGGAGCGTCGCCGGGGTTCGGGCCCGACAGGGTGATGCGTCCGCGGCTCTGGGGATGCGCCAGGCCCGCGAACATGGTCCAGCCTTGCGCGGGCACGCCGGGCCCGGCTGTTTCAGCGCTGGGCACCGGGAACTCCACCTGGCAATGGAACATGTCGGGCAGACGCAGCGTACTGTCGCTGCTCCAGTAGAGCGTGGCTTCCGATCCTCCGTGGCCGATGGCCTGCGGCTTTTCGTACTCGAAGATCACCGCGCACGAGACGTGGTCCTGGTGGTTGGCGCCCACACCGGGCAAATGCTGTACGAGCGGAATGCCGTGGCGGCGCAGTTCTCCTTCCGGCCCCACCCCCGACTGCATCAGCAGCTTGGGTGTATTCACCGCGCCAAGCGACAGAATGACTTCGCAATCGGCGTAGAAGCGACGTGCCTGCCCGTTGACGAGCGCCTCGACGCCCACCGCGCGCTTGCCCTCGAATACCAGCCGGCTGACGCAGGTATCCGTAAGCACAGTGAGGTTGGCCTGGCGGCGCCGGGGATGCACATAGGCGCGATAGATGGAATGGCGCCGGCCTTCTTTCACGATCAGGTCGTTGATTGCGGCACCGCCACGGCCTTCCATCATTTCGCCGTTGGGATTGTCGTACACGGGCACGCCCATCTGCCGGGCGGCTTCGAGCATGGCGCTGGCGATAGGCTGGGCATCGCGAGCGGGGGCGACGTGGACGGGGCCCCCGGTGCCACGGCGCAGCGAATCGGGCACGCCCCAGTAGTCTTCCACGCGCTGATAGATCTTCAGTACGGACGCGTAGTTCCACGACGGGTCGCCGCTTTCGGCGGCGAAGTCTTCCCAGTCGTTCTTGTGGCCGCGTGCCCACACCATGACGTTGATGCTGGACCCGCCGCCCAGCCCGCGCCCCATGTTCAGCGGCATCTGCCGCTGATTCAGGTGCGGGTTCGCCGCGCTGGCGAAGTTCCAGTCACGGTCGCTGCCCAGGTTGTGCGGCCAGTTGCCGGGCTCCATGACATGCGGATGATCGTCGTCGCCGCCCGCCTCGATCAGCAGGACGCGCACGTCGCGGTTCTCGGCCAGCCGGCCGGCGACGACGCAGCCGGACGTTCCGGCTCCGCACACGATGAAATCGAAATGGTTGGCGCGGCTATCCATGGGCACGGGGTCGGCATCAGGGTATTGCTGTTTCACAAGCGGTTCCGTTGCTGAGGTTGAAGGAGCCGGACCCGAGGGTCAGGCGCCGCGCAGCATATATCGAAAATATCAAAACTATCAAATTTTAATGTTTTCAAATCATTGCATCGCTGATCCGTCCCCGCTTTGGCGGCTGCGTTAAACTGTGCGGTCAGCGTGTCGGCACGCACCATTCCGCTAGCGCGCGTACCCAGGCCGATGGAAGACAAGGTCCTCACCACCACCGAAACCGCAAAGCTCTTGGGCATATCTGTCCGGACCGCTCAGCTGTTGATTGAAAGCGGCGGCCTGCCTTCCTGGAAGACGCCCGGCGGGCACCGACGCGTACATCGGTCCGACGTCGAAGCCTTCATGGAGCAGTCCCGAGGGTCGGGCGAGGCGGCGTCAGCCACCGTTTATGTCGTCACCGCGGCGGCGCGCCAGGCGGAACTGCGCAAGCTGCTCGATTCGATCGGGCATGTCGTCCCGCACTTCTTTCCCAACACGTGGCTGGCCGCCGTCGCAGCGGGCGCCCGCTCGCCGGCGCTCGCAGTGGTCGACCTGGATGCATGGCCTGAAGAAGGGCTTGAACTCTTGCGTACGCTGGCCACCGATAGCCGCCTGAAGAACACGCGGCTGGTGGCTGTGACAACCCGGTCGCGCGGCGACATCGAGTCGCTGCCCGGCCGGGTTCACCGCGCGGGACCCAAGACCCTGGCAGAGACCGTCAGACTGCTTACCCAGGATCCTTCCGATCTGATCGATCGCGTCATAAAGGGCGACTTTCCAATCGCCCCTAACGAAGCGAGCCGCCTGCAAGCGGTTCAACGATCAGGGTTGGTCCATACGCCGGCAGAAGAGCAGTTCGACCGCGTGACCTGGCTGGCGGCATGGGGCCTGAGAAGCCCCATCGCCCTGATGAGCGTGCTGACCCCTGACCTGCAATGGTTCAAATCGTGCCAGGGGCTGGAACTCACCGAGACTCCGCGGTCGTGGGCATTCTGCAATCACACCATTCTGCAACGGGGTGTATTCGAAGTCCGCGATCTTTCGGCAGACCCCCGGTTCGCGCAGAATCCCGCAGTGGCCGCCGCCCCTCATCTCCGGTTCTACGCGGGCGCTCCCGTATACGACCCGGACGGTTTCGCACTGGGCTCGATCTGTATCGTGGACTATCACCCGCGCAGGCTCGACGCGAGCCAGAAGCGAACCCTGTTGGAACTGGCCGCCATCGCGTCTGACGAGGTCCGGCTGCGCGAAGTCACCGCCAGGACTTAGTCGGCGCAGCTGGCAACATCTGGAAGCGCGTGAGCACTAGCGCTGCGCAACTTCGTACGAGTAGTATTGCCGTCTTTTCGACCGACGGAGATGCACGTGACCCTGTTGCTGGTGGTAGTTCTATGCCTGATCGCGCTGGGCATCCGGTGGTTGAAGTGGCGGCGGACAGCGGCGGCCTGTTGGGCATTGGCAGGGGTCTGCGTGCTGGCGGTCGGGTGCGGGCCCATGGCCGCGATGCTGGCCGGCACCTTGCAGTCGGGGTACGAAAGCCGGCAGGACAACCTGGCGTGGGGAACGCGCAACGTCATCCTGGTGCCAGGCGCCGGCATCATGCGCGTCGAGTACACCGTCGAACCCGGCCTGTACGCGTATTCGAGGTTGGCAGAGTCGGCGAAGCTTTACGCGCACTGCCGTGCGGTCGCACAAGACTGCAAGCTGCTGCTCAGCGGCGGCGATCCGGCCAGGCTGGGCATATCCGAGGCCCAGGTATATGCAGACGTCCTGCAATCGCTGGGCGTAAACGGGCCGGACATCCTGCTTGAACCCGACAGTCTGCACACCTGGCACAACGCCCAATTTTCAAGCGAGCTGCTGAAAAAGCACGCACCCGACCGGGTCGTGCTTGTGTCATCCGGCCTGCACCTGCGGCGCAGCATGCTTTATCTGGAGCACTTTGGCGTCGAACCGCTGCCGGTGCGCAGCGACTACCTGCGAGCCGAATACTCCGCCATTCCCCTCGCCTACAATTTCGCCGTAGCCGATTTCGCGCTGCATGAGTACGTTGGTATCGCCCGCTACTACCTTTACAACTGGATGGGATGGAACGCGCCCAAGGCAGGCACGAACCAGGCCGTCGCGCAGGGGCACGTCCGTTGATGGCCTCCCGGCGCCGCACCATGCCGATGCACCCGGCAGCAACGCACTGCGCCGGTAGCGTATTCCGTTCCAGGCGTTCTTTTGCGGTATCCGGCGACGCCGCGCGACTTCGGAAACATCACAGGAAATTGACGCAATGAGACGACGAACCGCACTGAAGCTGGGCGGCTTGGCGGCCGGATCCCTGTTCCTGCCCAACGTGATGCGGACCGCGCGTGCGCATTCGCATACCGGGCTGGACACGACCGTCGTCACGGAAATGCAGCGCCTGATGCGCGAGCATGCCATTCCCGGCATGGCGGTGGCCGTGACGCATCGGGGGCAATCTTTTTTCTATGCCCGCGGCGTGGCGTCCGTGGAGCACGGGCGCGCCGTTACCGAGCAGACACTCTTCGAAGTGGGATCGATCAGCAAAACGTTTACAGGCGTGCTGGGGGCGTACGCACTGGCACGGCCGAGGCTTGCGCTGTCCGACACGGCGGAGAAGTATGCGCCGGAGCTTGCCGGCAGTGCGGCGGGCAGCAGCAGCCTGCTCGACCTTGCCACGTATACCGCCGGCGGACTGCCATTGCAGTTTCCCGCTGAAGTCACTGACCACCAGCGCATGATCAACTTCTATCGCAGCTGGGCACCCGAGTATCCCGCCGGCTCGCGCAGGCTGTATTCCAATCCCAGCATCGGTCTGTTCGGCCTGCTGGCGTCGCGCAGCCTGGGCAAACCATTCAAGGAAGCCATGCGGCAGGATCTGCTTGCCCCGCTGGGCTTGAACCACACCTATCTTGACGTGCCCGAGTCCCAGATGCAAAACTATGCCTACGGCTATACGAAGGCGGGCAAAGCGGTACGGGTCACTCCCGGCGTGCTGGATGCAGAAGCCTACGGCATCAAGACCACGGCGCCAGACCTGTTGCGCTTCCTTGAGGCGCATCTTTCACGGACCGAACTGGATCCCGTCCTTCGCCGCGCGGTCGAGACGGCGACCACCGCTTACTGCCAGGTCGGGCCCATGAGGCAGGGGCTGGGTTGGGAGCTGTACGATCCGCCGGTGACGCTTGAAAAGCTGCTGGAAGGCAATTCGGCGCAGATGGCGCTCGAACCCAAGGCGGCGGTCCGGCTGGTCCCACCCGTACTGAGCAGCGGCGACGCCTACCTCAACAAAACCGGTTCCACGAACGGCTTTGGCGCCTATGCCGCTTTTGTGCCCAGTGAACGGTTGGGTATCGTGATGCTGGCCAACAAGAACTATCCGAATCCGGCGCGGGTGGAAAGCGCTTACCGAATGATGCGCGCTGCGGCGAGGCGGTAGCAGCGGGCGGCGGCCGAACAGATTGCCGCCGTCTTTGATTACTGCAGCTTGATGTCGGCTTGTTTGATGATCTTGCCCCACCGGTCGTAGTCGCGCTTGAGGATCTCCTGTACCTGCGCCGATGTGCTCGACAGTGTTTCCAGCCGCTGAGCCTGGATCTTCGCTTTCAGCTCGGGGTCATTCACCGCCTGCTGCAACGCCGCGCTGAGCTTGGCGCTGACACTCTCTGGCAGTCCTTTGGGCGCGATGACGGCCCACCAAAGATCCTCGCCCGCCTGCGCGTAACCGTCGACGCCGGCTTCATTCATGGTGGGGATGTCGGGCAGGAACGGGCTGCGCTCGGGGCTGGTCACGGCAAGGGCGCGCAAGTTGCCGCTTTCTATGTGCGGCATGGAAGTATTCAACGTATCGAACATGAAGGTGACGTTGCCGGCCATGACGTCCGACAGTGCGGGTCCGCTGCCGCGATACGGCACGTGGGTCAGCGGCGCACCGGTTTTCAGGCGCAGCAGTTCGCCGGACAAATGATTCGACGACCCGTTTCCTGCAGACGCGTAGGTAATGCTGCCGGGCTTGGCGTTGGCGAGCGCGATGAGTTCCTGTACGGTCTGGGCCGGCACCTTGCTGTTGACGACCAGTACGTTGACGAATCGGCCGGCGAGCCCGATAGGGGTGAAGTCTGTCAGCGGGTCATAAGGCAGATTGTCGTAGATGTGCGGATTGATCACCATGTTGCCGACGCTGGACATGCCGATGGTGTAGCCGTCGGGCGTGGCACGGGCGATAGACGAGATGCCAACCGAACCGCCGGCCCCGGAGCGGTTCGAAACCACGACCGGCACAGCGAGCACTTCGCTGAGTTTCTGCGCGATCGGTCGTGAAAACGTGTCCATGGATCCGCCAGCGGGAAACGGAACTACGAACGTGATGGGCCGTTGAGGCCAGGCGTCCGGGCTGGCCAGGGCGGGTTGTGCGCCCAGGCAGAGCAAGCCCAGCAGTGCGGCGAATAAACGCGGCATGTTTGTCTCCCCTTGTTTTTATTAACCAAGGCGGCCCATCACTGTGGGCCGCGTGCTGTTTGTTACTTGGCGGCGGCGTTCGCGGCGTCCAGTGCGCGCGAGGAATAAACCAGGGCAGCGCCCGCGTTCAACGCCACGGCGACGCCCAGGGCTTCCGCGATTTCTTCGGTGGTCGCGCCTTCATCGCGTGCCCGTTTGGAGTGCACCGAAATGCAGCCGTCGCAGCGCGTGGTGACCGCCACGGCCAAGGCGATGAGCTCGCGGGTTTTGGCGTCGAGAACATTGGTCTTCTGCCCGGCCGAGGAAAGTACTTGGTAGCCCTTGACGGTATCGGGGCTGGCTGCGGCGAGTTTGCCGATACTGTCCATGAGCTCCGTGCGGTATTCGTTCCAATCCAACATTGATTCTTCTCCTAGAAGGGTGGGGTCAGGGCTTCGAAAAAGTGCCGCGGCCGGCTTTCGCTTCGGCCGTCTGCGCGCAAAGCATGGCCTGGTCGGCATCCATATGGCTGCCAAGGTGGTTCAAGGCATTGGCCACCGCATTGATGTTCTGTTTGGACATGCGGACGGCAACGGCGGGCATGCTGGCGACTCGCTTGGCGAGCGTTTCGGCTTGAGCCCGTGCCACGCCGTCGGGAACCAGGAAGTCGACGATTCCCCATTCGTGCGCGGTGCTGGCGGACATGCGGTCGCCGAGCAACACAATCTGCTTCGCGCGGGACGCTCCCACCATGTTCACCAGCCTGGGAATCGTCTGCCAACCCAGGGGTATGCCAATCTGCACCTCGGGCACGTAGAGGAATGCCGACTCGGCCATTACCCTCCAATCGCAAGCCAGCGTCAGCGCGATACCGCCGCCGACATTCAGGCCTTCGATGGCCGCGATCGTGATCTGCGGCATCTCTTCCCACGCGCGACACATTTTCGTGCCACGCGCCGCGATGTGGCGCCGTTCGGCGAGACTTTTATCTTCAAGGTTCCATCGGGTGGGGTCGCCCAGATCGATGCCGGCCGAAAATTCCTTGTCATTGCCGGTCAGGATGACGCACTGCGTTTCCGTGTCTTCCTGGAACTCCAGTGCAATACGCGTCAGTTCAAGAACCATCTCCTGCGTCAGCGCGTTGCGCTTTTCGCCTCGATCGATGGTCACTGTGGCGATAGGTCCGTCATGGGTGACGGTGATGGCCTGCGTCATGAATTTTTCCTGTGAGCGGGTCTAGACGTTCAGAATGTCGGCAACCGCCTGCTGCGCTGCGGCGCGCAGCACATTGACGAGTTCAGGTATGCCGTGCGACTTCAACCGCGCGGAAGGTCCGACCACGCCGATGCTGTATGGGGTGCTCTGCGTGCCGAACATCACCGGGCAAGCTACGCTGAACACGCCTTCATCGATTTCGCCGTCGCATACGGCGTAGCCCTGCCGTCCGACCTGGCCCAGCTCGTCCAGCAGCGCCTGCATATCGTCGTGCTGGTGTTCCTCGACAAGGGGCTGGAGCATCCGTTGGGCGAGCGCGGGGTCGGCATAGGCGAGAATGGCCTTGCTGGAAGAGCACCGGTCGAGCGGACGCGCACCGACTCCCGGATATATATACGAGCGGTCGCGGCGGGTAGGCGTGATGGCACGGACCAGGTCCACGCCATCGTGTTGCAGGCGCGCCAGAAATGCGGTTTCGTCGAGCTTTCCGACAATGAAGCTGAGGGCCGGCTCGAAGCTCGCCAGACGCAAGTCCTGCAGCACCGAGCTGCGCATCAGCCGCAGGATGGCGGGGCCCAGCGCAAAGGTGCCGGCCGCCTCGTCGACCTGGATATAGTCCATTTCCCTCAGCGACGTGGCCAGGCGATGGGCAGAGCTCTTGGGCAGCTTCGTGGCCTGGGCAAGCTGCGGCAGGGAAAGCCCCTTTTCGCTCGAAGCGATTGCGTCAAGAATGAGGTGATACCGCTGAAGTGGATTCGACATAGTGGGACTCAAGCCATGGTGCGTAACGCTAGCTTATCCACTTTCCCGATCGACAACATGGGCAGCGAACTGCGGATTTCAATGCGTTTTGGTGCCTTGTAATTGGCCAGGCGGTCTTTGCACCAGGTCTTCAGATCCGCATTGCTCAGGGTACTGCCCGGACGCAGGATGATGTATGCATGTCCGACCTGCTGATAGAAGTCGTCGTCTACAGATATGACGGCCGCCATCAGCACCTCGGGGTGCTGCTCGAGTACGATTTCGATTTCCCGGGGGTACACGTTGTAGCCTCCGGATTTGAACATCTCTTTGATGCGGCCCACCAGCCTGAACCGCCCGTCTTCCTGCAAGACCGCCGTGTCGCCCGTCTTGAGCCACCCGTCTGGCGTAAAGGTGGCTTGAGTGTTCTTCTCATCGCGAAGGTAGCCGGACATGCAATAGCGCCTGCGCACCTGCAGCTCACCCTCGATGCCCGCGCCCAGCGGGGTACCGGCCTCGTCCGCCACGCGCAGCTGGCCTTCGGGAATCGCCAGGCCAATGGTGTAAGCGGCCGATTCCAGCGTGTCGGTATCCACGATATAGCTTACCGAGCCGCAGGATTCCGTCAGGCCATATGTCGAGCCGATCTTGGGACAGTACCGACTGATATTCTGCAGAATCGGCATGGGGATGGCGGCTCCGGAAAAAATGAACCATTCCATCTTGCGCAGAATGCTGATGTCGAACGTCGGTTCGCGCAGCAACATCTGCATCATCGTCGATCCGAGCATCAGCATGTTCATGCCATGACGCTCGATCAGCGGCATCACGTCTTCGGTGCGGTACCGGTCTTGATACACCACCGTGCCCCCCGCCAGGATCTGCGACAGCCCCCTGAAATGCATGCCCCCGATATGATTGATCGGTGCGAAATTCAGCACCACAGGATGGCTCTTCACCGCAAAGGTGTTTGCCTGTACCGTCGAACGGTAGATCATCGCCTCCTGGCTGAGAAGCACACCTTTCGGGTTGCCCGTGGTGCCCGACGTGTACACCAGCATGCAAGGCGCGGCCGGATCCACGCCGGGGAGCGCCTCGCGCGGTTCAGACGGCGCCTTGCCGTTGGCGAGTGCTGTCAATAAGGCGTCAGGCGTAGCGCCATCGCCATCATAGAAAACCGTCATCGGCCGTGCCGAATCGGCGGATTCAGCCATGGCCTCATTGAGGTCGGCGACGTAGTCTCGCTCTTCAAAGCCCTTGATCGACACGATCAAGCCGGGACGGGCGTGGCCCACTACATACGCCATCTCGCGGATGCGATAGCGGGGGTTCAATCCCACCCAGACCGCGCCCAGCCGGGCGGCGGCGAAGAAAGTGATCATTGCCTCCGGACGCGGGGGCGAGAGCATGGCAATGCAGTCCCCAGCTTTTACCCCGAGGGCCGCAAGCCTGTGCGCACACTCTTGCACGGACGCTGCGAAGTCGCGATACGTCAGTGCGACGTCTTCGTAGGCCAGCGCCCCACGGTCGGGAAACCGTTCGGCATGCTGGGCCAGGATTTCGCCCCATGTGTGCCCGGGAAGCCGCGGTATGAAATCTTGTTCGAGCATCGTGCCGCACCTTAGAACTTGATGTTCTTCTTTTCGACAATGTCTTTGAATGCGGCCGCCTGCTCGGTCACGAAAGCGCGGGTTTCTTCGGCATTGCGGAAGTCGATGATGCTGCGCATGCCCTTGATCTTTTCCTTGACCACCGGGTCTTGCATCGCCACCGAAAACGCCTGCTCCAGCTTGGCAATAATGGGTTTGGGCGTGCCTTTGGGGGCGGCCATGATGTAGGAAATCACGCTGGCGGTGGCATCGGGGTAGCCCGCTTCAGTCAGCGTGGGCGTATCAGGAAGGTACTCGGAGCGGTGATGCTGCAGCACGACCACCGACTTGGTCTTGCCTGCGTTGATCATTGCGCCTGCGGCGTTGGTGCCGTCGACCATCAGGTCGACCTGGCCGCCTGCCAGCGCCGTGACGGCTTCCACGCCTTTGTAGGGGATGTGGCGGAACTCGACTTTCGTGTCGTCCATCAGGACTTCACCTGCCAGATGTGTCGACGAGCCGACGCCGTAGGTGGCGTAAGTGAAATTGCCGGGCGATTTGCGCGCCTGCTCGACGATTTCTGACAGCTGGGTGGGAACGCCGAGCCGGGCGGTCAGCACCATTTCGGTTCCCCCCAGCGTCGCCACGTAATCCAGCGACTTTTCGGGTGAATAGGGCGCCGGTGAAATCGCGTACGGAATGAGCGTGTAGCTGGTGTTGGTCGAGACGATCAAGGTGTAGCCGTCCGGTTTGGCGCCGATCACCATGTTCATGCCGATGACCGTGCTGGCCCCGGGCTTGTTCACAACGATGAAGGGCTGCCCCAGTTCTTCTGCAGCGCGCTCGGTGGCAATGCGCATGAACTGATCCGATCCGCCGCCGGCAGAATAAGGAATGACCAGGGTGATTGGCTGGCGCGGATAGGCGCTGGCGTCTTCAGCTGCCATCGCCACGCTGGCGAGGCTGGAAATCGCCACACCCGCCGACACGATCCCCACGCTGCGTACCCACTTGTTCATATTGCTGTCTCCGTACTCGCGATGAGCGTTTGAATTTTTATTCGGCCATCCCAAAAAACAGGATGTGGTCTCATATTATGAGATGAGGCGAGTTTGGTCAACGGCGAGTGCTGAATCGGAAAATGCCGCTGTTCACCTCGGCAGGCAGGCGCGCCAGGCTCGCGACGCACCTGCCGCGAGGGGGGCGCATCGCCATGGGTGGTTCGTGGGGTGAGGGAGCAGCGCGGCCTTGTGGCGGCGCGCTACGCCGCCGTGGCGGCTGGGGACTGCGACGAAGGGATGCTCAGTTCGCCCCGTCGACCGCAGGCAGTTGTCCGGCCCAGCCCAGCTGCATCGACAGCTTTCGAGCGGAAGCGATGAGCGCGCTTTCGATACGGGCTGTGAGGTCGCGGTTCAGCTGCGCGGTGGGGACGCCGACGCCGAGGGCGGCGGTAGGCAGGTTGGCCGCATTGAAAACGGGAGCGGCAAAACCATCCACGCCCGCGATTGCTTCACCATACGAACGCGCGATGCCCGTCTTCCTGGTGCGCTCAAGTTCGGCCGCCAGCTCGCCGGAATCGACCTCGACCGCCCCATCGTCGTCAGCGGAAGGGCGGCGGACGTCCTCGACATAGGCGCTTGTCGACCAGGCAAGAATGGCCTTGCCGAGTGCGGACGAGCGCAGCGGGCCACGGCTGCCCGGGTATAGTGTGTGGCCGAAAGCGGAGGGCGTGCTTTCCGTGCAGATGACGATGTATTCGTTACCGCTCGGTATGGCCAGCGTGGAAAACTGCGACACCTGCATGAACAGTTCCGCCACGATGGGTTGGCCCAGCTTCACGAGATTCAGATTGCGCAGGTACGAATTCGCAAGCCACAAGACCTGCAGGCCGATCGTAAAGAAGCCGGTGTCCGGGTGGCGCTGCACGTAGCCTTTGGATTGCAAGTCGTGTAACAGTGCGGTCAGGCTGCTTTTTGGAATGGATAGTCCCCGGGCGATGGTCGTGTGATTGCATCCGTTGGGACGCGTACCGATGAACTCGAGGATTTCCAGAACGCGCAATGCTGACTTGGACATCGTTTGTACTTGCTTGACGCAAAGACTGATTCTAAACCCAGACCCGCTATGAGGCGATGCCGCCGCAGCCTTGCTTCGGCTGCGGCCGCTCCCGGGCGGGTCCGAATCCCCGGCGGTACATCAGCACGGCACGGGTGAATTCGATGACCACAACCCCCGCTTGAGTGTAGCCCCGCGTACTGATTTCGACGACGCCAACATTGTGGCGGGTCGCAGACGCGCGCAGGCTCGCGATGGTGGACTCACTGAAAATCGTGTCCCCCTCGAACGCCGGCGCCGGAAGACGCACTTGCTGCCAGCCCAGGTTGGTCATGACGTTGGGGGTCAGGTCGGCGACGGATTGCCCTGTCACCAGCGCGAGTGTAAGCGTCGAATTCAATGGTACGCGGTCATAGCCGGACTGACGCGCATACGTGTTGTCCAGATGCAGTGGCGCGGGGTTTTGTGTGAGCAGCGTGAACCAGGCGTTGTCGTGGCTATGTACAGTGCGCGCGCTCGTATGCTGGCACTGATCGCCCACGGCAAAGTCTTCAAAATAGCGCTCGCGCCAGGGTATGGCATTGGGCTCACGGTTCATATTGCCACCACCACGGCGGTTACGGAGCCCCCATCGGTGCCCGCCACCGTGCCACCCTTGCAGTATGACAGCCCGACTTGCGCTTGGGGCACCTGGCGCGCGCCGGCCTGGCCGGTCAATTGCCAATATAGTTCGCATACCTGCGCCATTCCGGTGGCGCCCACGGGATGCCCCCTCGAGAGCAGGCCGCCACTGACGTTGACAGGAAGCCGCCCTCCCAGGCTGGTGTGCCCGTCCTGGGTCCAACGCGCTGCTTCGCCCCGCGGGATCAGGCCCAGCCCCTCCATGCGCACGATTTCCGCGATGGTGAAGCAATCGTGCATCTCGACCAGGTCGATATCCTTTGGATCGACGCCCGAGAGCGCCCACGCCTGCTCGCCCGCACGGCGGGAAATGTCTTCTTCGTTGAGGTCATACAGGCCAGTGCGGGGTGTGCCGCTGGTGAGCGCCACGCCCATTACCTTGGGCCGCTTTCTGTCCGACAGCCCAAGCCGACGCAACCCTGCGTCGCTGCATACGACTGCTGCCGCCGCCCCGTCGCTGATCGGGCTGCAGTCGAGCACGCCCAGCGGGTCGGCGATCACTCGCGCGTTCAGGACCTGCTCCAGGGTCACGGCGTGTTGATATTGGGCGTACGGGTTATGAATGGAGTGCGCATGGTTCTTCACCGCGACGGCGGCGATCTGCTCGCGCGTGGCGCCGTGGTCTTCCATATATCGACGCGCGCTGAGCGCGTGTCCCGCGGTCATGACATAGCCTTGCATCGCGTCCAGATCGGATGGGTCGGGCGTGATGCCTCCCTGGATGCGGTCCGTCATCTTCTCGGCGCCTATTACCAGGACGACGTCGTATAGCCCGGCCAGGACGGCGACCCATGCTTCGCGCAGGGCGGTCGCGCCGCTAGCGCAATAGTTTTCATGATTGCTGACGGGCAGGCCGCCAAGTCCGAGTTCGACCGCGACGCGCTGCCCGGCAACAGGTCCGCCGAATACATGGCCAACATATACTGCGTCGATCTGGTCGCGGGCAGCGCCCGCGTCTTTCATCGCCGCGAGGCCTGCGCCGCATGCAAGCATTTCAAACGTGGTGGAGGCAGGAAATTTTCCAAACCGCACCATGCCGACGCCGGCCAGATGAGTACGAGCCCGAGTCATAGGATCTCCTTGGTTGTGTTCGCCTCCGGGCCGACGAAGGCATAGCCCAGCCTGGGTTCTCCGGGGTGCGGCACGATGTTCCTCAACACCAGGGAAACCCGCTGCCCGATGCGTACTTTGTCGGGCGGCGAGTCGACCTGGGCAAGCACCCGCACTCCGTCATCCAGGTCGACAAAGGCCAGTACATAAGGCACCGGCCTTTGCCCCGGCGCTGTGTGGATGACGGTGTACGAGAACACGACCCCTTCATCCGCCAGCACCGTCGGGGATGGATCCTCATGGCCGCAGGCGGTGCAGAACGCACGCCCTGGAAAAGTGCGAACGCCGCACCGGGTACAAAGCGCCCCGATCAATCGAGGCGGATCCAGCTGAAGCATGCCTTCCCGCAGGGGGGGAATGGTTTGGAGGTTGGACATAAGTACGTCTCTGTAGGCGTTGAAGTTGAGAAATGAACGATCCGGCCGAGGCGCGTCACGCGATACTGGTGGCCAGGACGCAGTCGGCCGCCAGCACGTTTTCGGGGCGACCAGAGACGTTCATGTCGATTGCCAGCACGCTGCCCGCCATCGGCTCGCGTTGCAGTTCGCCCTCGCTCAGCCCATACTTGGCCGTGGTGACGAACAAAGTGCGCAGATCCGGCCCGCCAAACATGCAGCTCGTGGGATTGGTCACGGGCAGCAGTACTTGCCGATCAAGTCGGCCGTCCGGAAGGTACCGTTCCAGCCTTCCTCCGCCGAATATGGCGCACCATATGCCACCTTCGGCGTCAATCGTCAGGCCATCGGGTTTCTGCCGCCCCGGCTCCCACACCGCGAGATTTCCGGCGGGTGCGATCCGGCCGGCCGCCGCCTCGTAGCGATAGCGATGTACGCGCCGGTCGAACGATTCAGAGAAGTACATCGTCCCGTCGTCGGGGCTCCAGCCCATGCCGTTAGACAGCGCGAAGCCTTCGGCCATGATCGAAACTCCCCGGCTGTCGATCCGGCGCAATCGTCCGATGGGGCGGGTCAGTTCACGATCGATGGTGCCGATCCATAGTCGTCCCCGAGAATCCACCTTCGCATCGTTGAATCGTTCATCGCCCAACGACAGATCGGATAGAGGCAGCTGCACCACGGGGCCACTCGGTTGCTCGATGTAGCCGAACTGCGCCCGGAACGCGATCAGCATCTGTTGCTGGGGCATCAGTGCCAGGGCTGCGGGAGGTCTGGCCAGCGGCCAGGATTCGGGCTTGTCCGTGTTCCACTGCCAACGAAACAGTTGCGGCCGGAAGCCGTCGATCCACCACAGTGCCTGACTCGCAGCACACCAGAGCGGCCCTTCTCCAAGCACCGCGTCCGCTTCGATCTGCCGCAATGCCGGTGTTTCCGTTGCATATTTCATCGGCTACGCCTTTTCAGCAAAGAACACTTCGGCGATTCGATTCTTCTGTACCTTGCCGGTAGTGGTCAGCGGCAGGGCGTCTTCGGCGCAGAAATGGAATACGGCCGGCACCTTGTAGGTGGCCAGCTGGGATTTGCAGTGCAGACGCAATTCTTCTTGCGAGAGCGCCGCACCTGATCGGGGTATGACCACGGCGGCAAGCACCTCGTCGCGCGTGGCGTCGGGGATGCCGGTGACAACGGCGTATGCGACGCCGGGGTGAGCCATCAGCACCGCCTCGATCTCCGCGGGCGATACGTTTATCCCGCCTGTCTTGACCAGTTCTTTGATCCGTCCGTGGAACTGCAGGTTGCCCTGGTCGTCCACCTTGCCGAGATCGCCGGTGCAAAAGAACCCATCGGCGTCGAACGCGGCCCCGGTTTGCAGCTCATCTTTCAGGTATCCCGGCGTCACGCGGCCCTTGATCCTGATTTCACCGATTTCGCCCGGAGGCAGGACTCGGCCGCTGCCGGGATCGACGATGCGCTGGGTCAGGCCCGGCAGCGGTCTGCCACAAGACATCAGCCGCAATGACAACGGGTCATCCGCAGAGGTGGCGTTGCAATTCCCATAGACTTCCGTCAATCCGTAGACGTTGCAGATCTCCGGCGCCAGCTCTGCTGCGCGCTTCATCTGCTCTGCTGTGCCCAGCGTGGCCCCGGTTCGCAAGCTGGATATGTCCCGGCGCTTTCGGTCCGGATGTTCGGCCAGCGCATGGATCATGTTGGGTGTTCCGTACAGCACCGAGCAGTGCTCTTTCTCGATCAACTCGAGCGCCGCAGCCGCTTCAAAGCTGTACTGCAGTACTACGCAACCTCCGTGCGAGAACATGGCGGGCATCGCATTCGAGCATCCAAACCCCCAGAACAGGGAGACCGCCAGCCACAGGCGGTCATGGGCACCGAAGCGCTGCCGCCGGCCAATCTGCCAGGTGTTCTCTACGAGATCGCCCTGTCTCAGCGTTACGCCTTTGGGCAGGCTGGTGGAACCGGACGTATAAAGTATGAATGCAGTCTGGTCGGGCCGGCAGTGCCGTGGCAGTTCGGCATCTCCGGGCCCCGTGCAGGTGTTGGTCCATGCATGCCAACCCTCGGGCAGGGTCTGCCCGACGCCTATGACGGTGCGTAGCCCGGGCAGCCTGCCCTGGGCCTGCAGCGCGCTCAGTTCCCGGGCGTAGTCATGGCGCATGTATTGTGATTCGCAAACCAGGAAAGCCGCTTCGGAATGGTCGAGCGCGTACTCGATCTCGCGGGAAGTCCACCACGTATTCATGGCAACGACGGTTGCGCCCAATGAGCCGGCCGCTATCGAAGCGATGACCCACTCCGCCCGGTTTCCCATCAGTATCGCGACTCGGTCGCCCGGTTTTACTCCCAGCTCAGCCAGACCTGCCGCGGCGCGAGCCGCGGCTTGGCGCAGCTGCGCGTAGGTGAATCGTCTGTTCCCGCAGACCAGTGCCTCGTTGGCGCCGGCGGTATCGGCATATGCGTGGATAAGCCCCGGCAGGGTGGGGCTCGGTGGGCGAGCAAGCATGAAAGGCCTCCAAGGATCCGGCGCCAGGGTCGGCGTCGGCTCATTTTTTTCTGTTCGTGTATGAAAAGTTAGTTCATAATGAGGAACAAATCAATTAAAACCTAGGAGACGACTTGATGAATCCGTATTTCTTCCGGGCGTTGGCCCTGGCCAGCCTGATCGGCTTTCTGTTCCTTGCGCCCGCTCGTGCAGCAGAATCGGCAGACACCTTTCCTACTCGCGAAATCAGGATTGTGGTGCCACTGGTTCCCGGCGGCGGAACCGACACCATCACCCGCCAGATCACTGATCAATTGGGCATCGAGCTGGGCAAACCCGTTGTGGTGGAAAATCGCGGAGGCGCGGGGACGCGTATTGGCATGAGCGCCGTTGCCTCCGCCACCCCAGACGGTCACACCCTGGTTGTCAACGGCGACACCGTCGCGATCTTTCCGTACATCTTCGCGGACCTGAAGTTCGACGTTTTCAAGGATTTCGTCCCGGTAGCCTATTTCGCGTCGGCGCCGATTGTGCTTGCGGCTCACCCCGACTTCCCTGCCAATAACGTCAGTGAACTGATTGCGGCGGCCAAGGCGGCACCCGGTACGGTCCCCTATGCAACGCCAGGGGTGGGCACGCCCCATGACCTGGCCGGACTGCTCATGATGCAGCGCGCCGGTATCGACCTGAACGCGATCACTTACAAAGGCAACGGCCAGGCGCTGGTCGACTTGATGGCCGGCCATGTTTCGATTGGCATGTTCACCATGTCCAACGTGTTGCCGCATATCAAGACAGGCGCGTTGAAGGCGCTGGCGGTGGTTGGCGACAAGCGCAGTCCAGTTGCGCCCGAGATTCCCTCGATGGCGGAGTCGGGTCTGGCGGGCGTCAATGTGGCCGCGCGCTACGTATTGCTCGCCCCCTCGGCCACGCCGCGTCCGCATCTCGAGAAGCTGAACAGTACCGTCCGCGCAATTACCGCGACTCCCGATATCGAGCAGAGGTTTCTCAGGTTGGGCTACGAAACCATGAGCACCGACCTGGACGAATCGGCGGCGCTGTTGACCCAGGACGGGGAACGCTGGAAACCCATCCTCGAGGCCGCGCGGATCACTCCGCAGTAGCTACCTCTGTCACCCGAAAGATTGACCCAGATTCTGCTGATAAGGAGTCGCCGCCGTGATCACGATTACCGTAAACGAAGAGGCCCGCAAGATCGATGCAGCGCCGGACACGCCGTTGTTATGGGTGCTGCGCGACGAGTTGGGCATGACCGGCACAAAGTATGGCTGTGGCATGGGCCTGTGCGGGGCATGCACAGTGCACCTGAACGGCCAGCCCATCCGATCCTGCGTGTTGCCTGTAGGCGGATTGGATGGTGCACAGATCCGGACGATAGAGGGGCTATCGCCCGATCGGTCGCATCCCGTACAACAGGCCTGGCTGGAGGAACAGGTTCCCCAATGCGGTTATTGCCAGTCCGGGATGATCATGGCTGCCGCGGCCCTGCTCGAGCGTATTCCCAAGCCGACCGACGCCGACATCAAAAGCCATGTGGACAATCTGTGCCGTTGCGGCACTTATCAGCGCGTGATTCGCGCGGTGCACCGCGCAGCAGACAATATGGGTGAGGCATGATGACGAAGCATCTCATCGAACAGCCATGCTCGCTGTCGCGCCGGCAGTTGCTGAAGGCAGGCGTCGCCCTGGGCGGTGGATTGGTGCTGGGCATCTCGTTGAATCCCAAGGCCCTGGCCAGCGCTGAAGCGCCTTCCATCAAGCCGAACGTCCCCTGGGGGCCCTGGCCGGATCAGCCCGGCGGCAACTTCGGGGCATATCTTGAAATTGGCACAGACGGGCGGGTCCTGTTCCATTCGCCTGTCGTTGAAATGGGCCAGGGGGCGCAATCGTCATTGGCGGCGGTCATTGCCGATGAGCTGGATCTTCCGTTCGACAGCATCGATATACAAGTGGCGCCTGCCGGTACGGCCTACCAGCGCCCGGATGTCACCAAGTATCAACTGACTTCGGGAAGCTGGAGTATGCGGCTGTGGCATGTCCCCATGCGCAAATCGGGGGCCGCCGCGCGCCTGATGCTGGTCGGAGCGGCCGCTCGGCAGTGGGGCGTTGACGCGCAAACCTGTTCGACCGAAGACGGTCATGTGCGGCACGACGCTACCGGCAGGAAGGCAAGCTACGGCGAACTGTCCGCGCTTGCCGCCGCCATGCCCGTTCCCGAGGATCCGCCGACAAAAAGCCACGACCAGCTCAAGCTGGTGGGACGCCGCCTCAAGCGCCTGGACCTGCCGCCCAAGGTTGACGGCAGTGCGGTATACGGAATTGATGTGCGGGTGCCCGGGCTGGCCTACGCGGCCATACGGCAAGCGCCCGTGTATGGGGCCGAGGTGATTTCGGTAGATGATGCCGCGCTGAGGAACCAACCCGGCATCATCACGGTGCTGAAAGTGCCGAACGGTGTCGTGGTAGTGGCCGAAAACTGGTGGCAGGCCAAGAAGGGCGTAGAGCAGCTCGACATCAAGTTCGCAGCGACCGGGTACGAATCGGTAACCAGCGCGAGTCTCGCCGAGGATGCCGAGGCCAAGCTGGGGCAAGCCGAGAGCGCCCTCTTCAGGAAGGTCGGCGATGTGGCCGGGGCCGAAGCAAGCGCCACGCATGGCCTGACGGCCGACTATCGAGTCCAGTTCCTGCATCATGCTCCGATGGAGCCCATGAACTGTACCGCGCTAGTCACCGACAAAACCTGCGAACTGTGGGTGCCGACACAATGCCACACCACGGCGCTGGAAGCCGCATGTCGATTGACGGGCCTGCCGGAACAGGCAGTCAATATTCATGCCACATTGCTGGGCGGCGCATTCGGGCGCAGGATCCATTCCGATTTCATCGAACCCGCCATCCTCGCGTCCCAAGCCGCCAAGCGACCGGTCAAGCTGCTGTGGTCCCGGGAAGAAGATATGTCGCACGGGTTTCATCGGCCGGCCATGTCCGCCCGCATGGTCGGCACGCTGGATCAAGCCAACAACATCAATTCACTGGCCATGCGGATCGCAGGCCCTTCGGTGCACGAGAAGTTCTGGCCATCGTTTTTCAAGGATGGCCTCGACTACGCGGCCGTGATGGCGTTGACCACCAAGAACGCCGCGTCGGGAAGCCATTACGATACGTCCAACCTGCTAATCGATTATGTGTACCAACCTACGCACGTGCCCATAGGCTACTGGCGGTCGGTTGGGGCTTCGCATAATGGTTTCTTCGTGGAATCTTTTGTCGACGAGCTTGCAGACGCCGCTGGCGAAGACCCGGGATCGTTCAGGCTCAAGCTGCTTGGCAACAGCCCGCGCGGTCATGAGGTTCTGACTCGCGTGATGCACGTGGCACAATGGGCGCGCCGTGGCGACCTGCCAGCAGGTCAGGGCATGGGCATAGCATTCTTCGAGGCGGTCGACAGCATCGTGGCTCAGGTCGCGCATGTCTCGGTAGCCGGCAATGAGCTGCGCATACATAAAATCTGGGCAGTGATCGACTGCGGGCAGACCATAAACCCCGACACCATAGAAGCGCAGATGGAAGGGGGGATCCTGCAGTCACTGAGCGCCACGCTGTTCGAAGCCATCACGATCGAACAGGGCCGATGCCAGCAGACAAATTTTCATGATTATCCGCTGCTGCGCATGGGCATGGCCCCCGAAATTGAAGTGCACATCATCGAAAGCGACAAGCCGCTGGGCGGGGTGGGCGAGGCGATGGTACCTACGCTTGCTCCGGCTGTCTGTAATGCGATATATGAGGCGTGCGGCCGCCGGATCCGCAGCCTGCCCTTGAGCGGGCATGGGTTCAGCGTGGCTTGACGAAACTCTGCGAGGTCATATGGCAGTTCAACATCTTGAAGCCGATGTACTGGTCATAGGAGGCAATCCGGGGGGCTGCTCGGCAGCCATCTCGGCGGCGCGATCCGGTAAGCGGGTTGTCTTGCTTGAACCCACCCCGACGCTCGGCGGCATGAACGCCAATGGCACGTTCGGATTCGACTGCGCCACCCCGCAGGCCTTGTCCGGCATTGCGCTGGAAATTGCCGACCGCATACGCGCGTACTATTCCCGCAGCGGTCTGAATGACCCGTTGCACCAGAAGCGTGCCGATCTGGTCTGGGAAAGCCATGTGGGGGCGAGGGTGTGGGCGGAACTCGCCGGCGAGACACCCGGGCTCACTGTTATCACGGGCGCCGTTCCCACCGCGGTCAGCATGGAAGGAAACCGCATATCCCAGGTGGTGTGGCATGACGCCTGCGACCTGATGGGCAACGTCCGGGATAATGGGCCCGGTCATGTCGTCAAGGCGCGGCTCGTTATCGATGCAAGCTATGAAGCTGACGTGGCGGCCTGGGCCGGCGCGCCCTACCGCCTGGGACGTGAGGCGCGATCCGCAGCAGAGCCGCACGCCGGCAAGATTTTCTTTTCCAACCATAGCGGGTCGCCGGCTCTCGGGTACCTGCCGCATTCCATATTGCCCGGAAGCACTGGGGAGGCCGATGATGCGATCATGGCCTACGCGTTGCGCCTGCATTGCCGCTATTACGATGACGTCTCGGCGCAAGCGCCGCATCGCCTCCAGGCCCCGCCGCCCGGCTACGATCCCGGCAACTACGCATGGGGCCCGTTACGCATCGACGCGGACGGCCGACCCGTATATTTCGACACTTTGTACGTGCTGGTCAATGGCAAGTTCCTGCTCAACCGGATGGTGAAGGGCAACAATCTCGTCGGGCCCAATCGCGAGTATGTGCTGGCGCATCCTCGCGACCGCCGCGAGCTGCGTCAGCGCTTCGTCGACCACGCGCTGGGCTTTTTGTATTTCATCCAGAACGAAGGCGGGCTGCCGCAGCTCGGCCTGGCCACCGACGAGTTCTGCGAAAACGGGAATATTCCCCACCAGATATACGTGCGCGAGGCGCGGCGCATTTGCGGGCAGGCCACGCTGAACGAATCAGACGTCAACCCGTGGCTGGCAGGCGATGGGATGCGGCCGCCGATCAAACACGATGCCGTCGCGATCGGCGACTGGACCTACGAGTCGCAAGGCTGCGCGGACGAGATGCCGCCCGGCTACGACTACCCCGACGGCTACATCACCGGGCGCTTCACCAGGGCGCCTTACCAGGTTCCGTATGGGTGCCTGGTGCCCGACCAGGTAGACAACCTGCTGGTGTGCGGCGGCATCAGCGCTACCCACATCGCCGCGGGGGCCGTGCGCTGCGAAGCGGCTCGCATCCAGATGGGAATCGCGGCCGGCGTGGCCGCGGGCGTGGCACTTGAGCAGCACGTGCGGCCACGCGACTTGTCTGTACCCGATATCCAGCATGAACTGGTACGCAGAGGCGTCAAGCTGGTCTACTACTCCGATGTCGAAGCAGACGACCCGAACTTTGCGGCAATCCAATGGGCAGCGGTACACGGGTATGTACCGCAAGACGAGCACCTTTATTTTCGGGGCGACGATGTCGTCAACTGGAGCGAGTTCGTCACGGCCATCGTCACGTGCCTGAAGATACCGGTAAGCGTCACGAGCCAGCACTTCGATAATCTGTCGCGCCGTGATCCGTGTTTCCGATACGTGGAAACGTTATACGACCTCGCCAGTCGTTTCGGCGTAGACCTGTTCGGGCTTGCGCAGATCGCCGATGAAGACCCGATGAAGGAGTTTCTGAGGATATTCCCGAAAAACAAACTACTGTCGTTCGATAGTGCGCGCCCGGTAGCGGCGCGCGAGGCGCGCCGCTTTGCCCGGGGCGTGGTGCAGTGCCTGCGCCCGCATGGGCCCGAAAAACCGTCGCCGGCGGACACGCCGGCGCGGGCGACACTGACCAGGGCAGCCATGTGTGCATTGCTCTGGCAGGCGGCCATAGACGCCGGGACAGCGTGCGATGGCTGGAACTGAGCCGCGAGTCCACGGGCAAACCGCCGGCAGAAGGCTCTCGACCGGCAGGGCTTGAGGCCGCCTGGGGGCGGCTTCGTGGCGGCCGGGGGCCTCGGCCTGCGCTTCAGCGCGTTCAGGTGCTGGAACGAATCACCAGGTTGAAGCCCAGGTCAACCCGCTTCGGCAAGCGCTTCTCGCCGGCGAGTTGCCTTCTCAGCAATGTGCCGGCCTCTTTGCCCATTTCATACCGTGGCACGTGAATCGTGGAAAGCGCCGGTACCATGAGTTCGGCAAGCTCCTGGTCATCGAATCCCATGATGGCAAGTTGCCCGGGCACCGAGATACCGACGCGTTGGCAATGCAGCAGGGCGCCGATTGCCCATCCATCGCCCGTAAAAAATACTCCCTGTAGCTCTGGCTCCAGCTCCAGCAGCTGGTTCAGAGTTCTGGCGCCGAGTTCATAGCCCAGGCTGGTCTCGATTTCGAGATCGGGACGAATATCCACCCCAGCCTCTTGCAAGGCCTCCCGGAAGCCCAGCCAGCGGTTGTAGGCCCTGGCGTTCTGCGATTTCGGTGAAGAAACGAATCCCAGTCTGGTGCGGCCCGTGGCCAGCAGATGCTGCGTGGCGGCCTTGCCGGCCTCTTTGTTGGAGTAGCCGATTGCAATGTTGATAGGTCGGGAATCCAGCGCGCCCAACTCGACGATCGGCACGCCACATCGCGCAAGATAGGCACGGGTGCGCGAATTGCGGCTGACCCCGTGCACGACCAGCGCCGCCGGACGATAGGTCAAGAGGGACCGGTAGGTTACTTCGTCGCTGTCACCTGTGCCCGGGCTGCCGGCGACCACGAGCTGGAACTCCGGCCCCAGCCCTTCCGCCAACCCCTGCAGTTCTCGGGCGAACGCGGGGTTGCGCAGATCCGGGAGCACTACGGCGACCAGCCGAGTGCGTCCAGTGGCCAACTGTTCGGCAAATGCGCTGCCGACATAGTTCAGCTCGTGTATCGAGGCCTGAATGCGATCGCGAGTGCGCTGGGCGACGGACGACGGGTTGTGCAATGCCCGGGACACTGTCATGAGTGATACACCCGCGTGCTGGGCGACGTCGTCCATGGTTACGGCTGCGCGGGGGTTTGGGTTCATCGGCATGTTGCTGAGTCGAAGATGATGGTGACACAAACGGATGTTAGCCGAGGCGAGGCGAGCATAGACGCGATGGTTGACAAAAAAATGTTATGCGTTAACATTCGGTGTCATGTTATGCGTATAACATTTTCAGGGGGCGGAGTTGCCAGGATCAACTATCAAGACCATCGAAGGGATTCCGCTGCGGATTCCGTTTGCCAAGGCCTTTACCATGGCTACGGCCCATCAGGCCACGCGCGATGAAGTCGAGGTGTACGTCGTGAGAATCACGACCGAGGACGGCGCGATAGGCATCGGTGAGACGCAGGCCTGGCGGCGCCAGGGCAGCGGCGAAACATTGGCCGGCTTGCACAGCAAGCTATGCGAGATCGCCAAGCCCGCATTGATCGGGCTGAGCGTGCATGAAATCAATGCCGCCATGCAGCGGCTCGATGACAGGCTTGCCGGCGGGCTGTACCTGCAGTCAGCCATCGGCGACGCGCTTTATGACGCCAAAGCCCGTACGTTGGGTCTGTCAGTGGCGGAGTTGCTGGGCGGAGGTCAACGGCGCGAGATTCCGGTGGGTATCGCACTGGGAATAACCGGTGACACGGCGGCGATGATAGACGCCGCCCAGCACGCCTATGACGCGGGCTACCGGCATCTTCGCATCAAGATCGGCCTGGACGCCGGCAAGGATCTTGCCAATCTGCAGGCGCTGCGTGCCCACTTCGGCAATAAGGTGCATCTCCGCGCCGACGCGAACGGGAACATGCGATATGGCGAAGCGCTGAGACTGCTCAGTCAGATCGAACCGCTCGACGTTGAATTTGTCGAGCAGCCGTTGCCCGCCTGGGATATTGCCGGTATGGCCCGATTGGCGGCGTCCGTGCGAGTTCCGCTGTCGGCCGACGAATCCATCAGTGATGTGCATTCACTGGCCAGCGTTGCCGCACGACAGGGCGCGCGCGTAATCCAGACCAAGTCGGCGAAGAACGGCGGCATACACACGATCCGAAAGCTGTGGACGCTGGCCGAGGCGCTGGGCATCGATATATTTCCAGGCAACCATCCTTCCACCAGCCTGAACGTTGCAGCGGTTTCGCAATTGACCGCGTCCTGGGCTCGGGACCTGCTGCCCGGCGACTTCCAGACGGGGCTGGTGGACATGCTTGCCGACGACATCGTTGATGAGCCGGTGCGCGTCGAGAACGGGGTGGTGAAGGTGCCGACGGGCCCGGGCACGGGCGTACAGCTAAGCGAAGCCAAACTCAAACGTTACCGGGTCGATACCCAGTAGCACGGTGCAGTGTGCATTCCAGGAACCAGGAGACAAACATGGGTATGACTATCGCCGAAAAGGTGATGGCGCGGGCGGCGGGACTAGCCAGCGTAAGGCCGGGTCAATACGTTGACTGCAAGTTGGACCGCGTGATCGCGCACGAGGAGTTCTACCGCATTCACGCGGTGGCGGTCGCGGCGGGGCTTCCCGATGGGCTGCCGGACATCTGGGACCGCGAAAGATTTCATGTCGTTCTCGACCACTTCCAACCCGTCATCAACGAAACGCAGGCCCTGCGCCAGCGGAAGATAAGGGAAGTCGCCCAAACCTATCAAGTGAAGTATTTCGACGACGCCCTGCCTTCGGTTGTGCACCGTGTGGCCGTTGAGGATTATGTGTTGCCGGGGGAGCTGGGGCTGGGTTCGGACTCACACTCCTGCACCTGGGGCGCACTGAACTGCTGCGGGTCCGGCATGGGCGAGCACGAGCTGGCGTATGGGCTGGTTTATGGCGAACTATGGTTCAAAGTTCCCGAAACCATCGCGGTGAATCTTCATGGCCAATTGCGGCCGGGCGTGGCGGCCAAGGATATCGCGTTATGGCTTGCAGGCCAGTATGGCACCTCGTTCGCTCTATACAAATCAATTGAGTACCGCGGAGTAGGGGCGCAGGCCCTCGATATGGACGCCCGCATCACGCTTGCCGCGCATGCCGTGGAGTTAGGTGGCAAATTCGGGCTTTTTGAATACGACGAAAAAACCGAGGCTTTCCTGTCCAGGCGCAAGCGGATGCGCCATCAGTTGGACTGGTCACGCCCGGTGTCCGCCGACGCCGATGCCCAGTACTGCCAGGTCGTGGATATCGACCTGAGCCAGCTTGAACCGCAGGTCGCCAAACCTCACACGTTCGAGAATGTCGTGCCGGTGTCGTCCGTGGCCGGCCTCCGCATTGATCAGGCAATGGTGGGGTCCTGCGCAAATGGAAACGTCGACGACATCGCGGCGGTCGCGCAGGTGGTGAAGGGCAAAAAGGTTCACCCGAAGACCCGGTTCATCGTGCAACCGAACTCGTGGGGCGTCTACCGTGAAGCGATGAGTCGGGGGTTCGTGGATACCCTGCTCGACGCAGGCGTCACGGTGATCTCTCCGGGCTGTCATCTGTGTCTGGGCATGCAGGGCGCTCTTACGGCCGGCGATGTGTGTATCACCTCGACGACAAGGAATCACCGGGGGCGGATGGGCAGCGGTGATGCCGATATTTATCTCGCCGGCCCAGCGACGGTGGCGGCGTCCGCCATTGCCGGCCACATCACCAATCCGATGGAGGGCTAAACAATGAACACCACTCAGCGGTTCCAGGGAAAGGTATGGAAGTTTGGGGACAATATCGACACGGACATCATCGCGCCGGCCGGGACGATATCTTTCGGCTTGGGCGACGCGACAGAGGACCTGGACGTCAAGCAGAATGCGTTCCGCGCCATCCGTCCTGACTTCCATCTGCAGGTGGGCAAGGGCGACATTCTCGTTGCGGGCAAGAACTTTGGGCTCGGTTCGCATCGGGAGCCGGCCAATCGCGTACTCGTGAGCCTGGGGTTCCGGGCGGTGATAGCCGAATCGGTCGCTCGCCTGTTCTTTCGGAATTCCGTCGCCATCGGGTTCTACACATTCCAAGTGCCGGGCATCCTGGAGTTTGTCGACGAGGGGGAGCAGCTGGACGTGGATGTAGAGAATGCTGTTCTGCGCAACCTGTCCCGCGGCACGGAGCGCGAGATGGAGCGCTTCAGCCCGCTGGTTCGCAACATCGTCGAACAGGGCGGCATTCTGGAGGTGCTGAAATCGAGGCTGGCGTCTCAGCGGGAGACATCATGATCCCGGCCGAACTGCTGGCGAAGGTCACGACCTGCTCGGTCAGTGATGCGCTGATGCGACGCGGACTGCGCCAGTATATGGCGCAGCGCATACGGCCAATCGGCGCCTCCAAAGTCGCCGGGAGGGCCCTGACTGCGCGGCGCGAGCCACTTGCGTCTGTCTCGGCCCCCAAACTGCCGAATATTGAGCTGATCGACCTGATTGAGAACGCGGACACCGGAAACGTCCTGGTATTCAACCAGGCCGATGGCGATCAGGCGGCGTTATGGGGGGGGCTCATGGCCGCGGCTGCGGCTCAGCGCGGCGTAGGGGTCGTCGCGGACGGACCCGTACGCGATCCCGACGAAATCGAGGCGCTGCGTTGTGCGTGTTTCTGTACCGGCGCCGTGCCCGCCGGGCAGGCCGGAATTCTTTCCCTGACCGGCATAGGCGTGCCCGTGGAGTGTGGCGGCATAACGGTCAATAGCGGCGATCTCGTGCTGGGCGACGCCAGTGGCGTTGTCGTCATCCCGCAAGGGCAGGAGCTTGCCATTCTGGAAGAGGCAGTGGAAATAGAGCAGCGAGATCAATCTGCGATGGCGCTGTTGAAAGAGGGCATGCCGTTACGAGAGGTGATGCAACGCCTGGGTCGGGCCTGACGACCAATTCAAAACCAAAACAGAATCCAAGGAGACAAGCTGTGAAGCCATTCAAAAAATACGATTTTCGGCCGGAGAATCCGCCCAGTGTCTCGGTCCACAAACGTCGCCACCTGCTGCTCGGTGCGTTGCTGATCGCCGCAAGTTCGCTGCCGACGTCCGGTGCATGGGCCAACGATACCTTTCCCACGAAACCCGTGCGCATCATCGTCGGCTCACAGGCTGGAGGCGGCGTAGATACGTTCTCTCGAATTGTCGCCGAGAAGCTGCAGGCCTTATGGGGCAAGCCTGTAGTGGTCGAGAACCGCACTGGCGCAAGCGGCTCTATCGCGGCAGAGTATGTTGCGCGTTCCGAGCCGGACGGGCACGTCGTTGTCATGGCAACGCCGAACAGTCACACCACGGGGCCGCACGTGTTGAAGTTCCCATATGACCCATTGCGCGACTTCACACCGATCTCATTGGTGATGGAGGTCCCGAGCGTGCTCGTCGTGAGCGGCGAGTCGGGCATCGACTCTGTGCAGCAACTGGTGGATCTGGCGAAGTCACAGGCGGGCAAGATGAATTATTACTCGTCGGGAATCGGTTCGATCCAGCATCTGGCCGGGGAGATGTTCAAGCAGAGCACTGGAACAGAGATGACCCATGTGCCCTATAAGGGCAGCGCGCCAGCGATAGCCGACATGATAGGCAAGCATGTGACCACCGGGATCGACCCGATCTCAGCCACCTTGCCGTACTTGCAGGCGAAAACCGTGAAAGCGCTTGCCGTAGCCGGTCCGAGGCGTGCATCCACATTGCCGGAGCTGCCCACATTGGCAGAGTCGGGATACCCGGGGGTCGAGATGTCGACCTGGTATGGGCTGTTCGGTCCGGCAGGTTTGCCGCCAGCGGTGCGCGACAAATGGCAGCAGGCAATCGCGCAGATCGTAGCCATGCCGGACGTCAGCGCACGGATGCGAACGGTCGGGGGCGAGCCACGTGGGTCAACCCCCGACGAATTCGCCAGCTTCGTGAAGTCAGAAAATGAGCGTATGAAAAAGCTGGTGGACGAGCTAGGCATTCAAGGCAATTGATTGCATTCGTCCTTCATTTCCATAGTTCGCGCAGCGGCGTGTCGGGCGAAAACCGGTGCGCGACCTGCGCCTGCAGCAATTCGGCCGTGGCCAGGGCATCGGTCAGGGCGTGATGGGCGCGATAGCGTGGCAGCCGATAACGCGCCCGACTGGCCGCGAGCCGGATCGACACCTGGTCCGGCTTTCTGCCCAGCAATCTATGCATCAGACTGGGTGGCTTGCGGTACAGCCGCGCTTCGAGCTCCATGGTGTCGATCGCCGGAAACTCTATGCCTTCGCCGAGCCGCGACGTGAGCGCGGCGTTCAGGAAAAGGCGTTCAATGTCGCGGCAATGCACCACCACGACGCGGCCCGCCAGGACGCGCAGCACGTCATCAAGAATCGCCCCCAGGTCCGGAGCCGTGGTGATCTGCGAATGAGTAATAGCGTGTATGGCGACCGACTCCGACTTCAGTTCAGTGGTCGGCCGCACCACCCAATAGTGCGAGTTGCTGGCCTGGATCCGCTGCAGGCTCATCGGCACGACGCCGATACTGACGATCTCGTCCCGCAAAACATCGAGGCCGGTCGTCTCTACGTCCAGTGCGGCCATGGGCACATCGCGCACAGGCGTGTCGCCGGACGGGGTGCCGAGTTCGTAAAACGCCTTCAGCCGAGCGTCCTGCGCCGCTTCGGCCAGCGCTTTGAATCTTCGGGGCCAATCCAGTTCAGGCGTCTTTGGACGGCCAGCCGGGTCGCTCTTCAGGTGCCTTAGATGCAGCATTGCGTCGCCACGCTCAATTTGATCGTCCGGGCTGGTACCGATATTTGAGGTACTTCTGCGCGTTGCTCAGTATCAGGAAGGCATCGCGCAGTGACTTGCGCTCGAAGTCCGACAGCTTTTCGGGCTCTATGCTGTTGTCCGGCTCGTTGCCCTCGGCAAGTTCTTCGGCCTGGTTGCGCGCCCTGACGGTGGAGATGAACTCGAGGGCATCGTACAAGTCCTGTCCGCGGCCCAGCGGCAGAACCGATGCATCGATCACCTCGCGCAGGCGGTCGAATGAATTGAGAGCCTGAGATCCGATGGCCAGGGCGTGCACGCGAATCAGGTCGGCCAGCGGCGCGGTGCCCCGCCGCTTGATGTTGATGGCGCGAGTGTGGCGGCCATCGCGCTCGACCACAAAATCTTTGAAGAACCCCAATGGCGGCGTGCGCAGCAGCGCATTGCGCGCCATGCACGCCAGGAAGCGCGAATTGCCCCGGGCCTTCCGGGCTATCAGCTGGCGCAGGTGCACGGCCCAGTCCGTACGGCCCCATACGGCGTCCAGGTCGAAGAAAATGCCCGCGTGAAGAAGGGATTCGGGGGTAGGGCGTTCAATCCAGTCGGTGAACAACCTTTCCCAAGCGGACAGGGGTTGGCGCCATTGCTCGTTGGTCGCCATGACGCCACCGGTACAGTATGCATAGCCGCAACGCGCGAGCCCGTCGGAGACAAAAGTGGCCAGTGCCTTGAACCAGGCATCATGACGGGTGGCATCGAAGCTGTTATCGAGGACCAGCGCGTTATCCTGGTCGGTGACGATCAGCTGTTCCTGCCGGGCCATCGATCCCAGGGCCAGAAAGCAGTATGGCACGGGCGGAGGGCCGAGTTCGGCCTCGGCGAGTTCCAGTAGCCGCTGCTTGACGGCGCGCCCTATCGCGGACATTGCGCTGCCCACCATGTGGGCGCTGGCGTCTTCCGACACCATGCGCGTGAAACAGGCGCGCAGGTCAGGCACCAGGGCCGCCAGTTCGTCAGTATTCTGAGCGCGGAAGATACTGCCGACCACGAACAGGCTGTTGCGTGACTCGTAGCGAATGATGTCCGACAGCGCGATGATGCCGAGCGGGCGCTGGTTCTTCATCACAGGAAGGTGATGCACGTTATGGCGCAACATCGCCAGCATCGCTTCAAAAACAAGCTGGTTGTAGGCCACCGTCACCACGTCCGGCGTCATGATGTCGGCCAATGGCGTATGCAGATCCAGGCCAGGCGCCAGCAGTCGGGTGCGCAGGTCGCGGTCGGTCAGAATCCCCGACAGCGACGGAATTCCTGGCACATCCGGGTTGTCCTCCACAATCAGCAACGACGATACGCCTTCCTGCGTCATGCGCCGGGCCGCATCGCGTGCAGTCGCGTTGCGATCCAGGGTCACCGCTTCGCGCGTGACCAAGGTATCCACTGTGGCCGAGAGCAAGTCATGGGCATCTTCGCGCCGGGACATCACCTGGCGAAGCCGGGTGCGGTCCTCCAGCTCGACATAATCCGCAAACCCTTCGTCGTTCTCGAACAGGTCGAGAAACACGGCATCCGGGATGAGATACAGCAACGAGTCTTCCAGGGCGCGCGCCGGGAAGCGCACGCGGCCATGCCGCAGCAGCCCGAACTCGCCGAAGTATCCGCCTGCTGTCAGGCGGTTGTACAGCGTGCCGTCGCGCCGGAAGATCTCTACCGCGCCACTGCGTACCACGTACCAGTACTGGGACGGCTCACCGAATTCCACGATCTGCTCGCCGGCCTTGAAATAGGACACGTCGATCGCCGTGGCGAGCCGTTCGACCGTCTCTTGTGGCAGCGCGTCGAACGGCGGGTGCGCGCGCAGAAAATCGATGATTTCAAGCTGCTCGATCCGCATGGTGGGCGTACTACTGTGCTTGCCCGGCAGCGCCGGGCGTTTCAGGGCCCCGGCCTGCCAGGCCGGGGTCGCGCGACGGTCAGCGCCTGGGTTCGGACATCAGACCTTTCACGATGGCCAGGGTTGCCACCAGCAATACCAAGGTGAAAGGCAAGCCGGTCGAGACCGCCATCGCCTGCAAGGCGACCAGCCCGCCGCCAAGGATCAGCGCAATGGCCACCAGGCCTTCGAACACTGCCCAGAACACTCGCTGGGGAACGGGTGCGTCGACTTTGCCACCAGCCGATATCACGTCAATGACGAGGGATCCGGAATCGGAGGAAGTGACGAAGAACACGACCACCAGCACGATGGCCAGGAAAGAGGTGATGGTCTTCAAGGGCAGGGCGTCGAGCACCATGAACAGCTGCAGCGGCAGATCGGCATCGCGGGCGGCCTCATAGCCCTGCTGAACAACCTGCGAGATTGCGGTTTCACCAAACACCGTCATCCACAGCGTGCAGGCCAACGTGGGGACAATCAGCACGGAGATAATGAATTCCCGTACCGTTCGGCCGCGGGAAACCCGCGCGATGAACATGCCGACAAAAGGCGACCAGGAAATCCACCACGCCCAGTAAAACGCCGTCCAGCCTTGCAGGAAATTGGTGTCTTCGCGCCCCACGGGATTGGACAGCGCCGGCAAGTATTGCAGATAGGCGCCCAGATTCGAGAAAAAGCCCGTGAAGATGGCCAGCGTCGGCCCGACGACAATCACGAACAGCATCAGCAACAGCGCCAGAGCCATGTTGATCTCGGACAGGCGCTTGACGCCGGCATCCAGGCCAGCGACCACCGAGAACAGCGCGATCGCAGTGATGGCGACGACAAGCGCGATCTGGACGCCGACGCCTTCCGGGGTGCCGAACAGAAAGTGCAGGCCCGAACTGGCCTGCGAGGCGCCAAAACCCAGCGAGGTAGCAAGGCCGAACAGCGTTGCAAGCACGGCCAGGATGTCGATCAAGTGTCCGGGCCAGCCCCAGACGCGTTCGCCCAGCAGCGGGTAGAACACCGAGCGTATCGTCAGCGGCAAGCCCTTGTTGAACGAGAACAAGGCCAAGCCCAGCGCGAGCACGGCGTAGATGGCCCAGGGATGCAGGGCCCAGTGGTAGATCGTGGCAGCCATGCCCAGGCGCGCTGCGGCCTGGGCGTCGCCCGCGGCGGCACCCAGCGGCGCCCAGTCGGTACGCACGCCATCCGCCATCTCGATGCCGCCGTACGCGGTGCCGAAGTGCGTCAGCGGTTCGGAGACCCCGAAGAACATCAGCCCGATGCCCATGCCGGCGGCGAACAGCATGGAAAACCAGCCCACATAGGTGTAGTCGGGCTTGGCTTCCGTGCCGCCCAGGCGTACCCTGCCCAACGGCGAGAAGGCGATAACCAGGCATGCCAGTACGAAGACATTGCCGGCCACCAGGAAGAAGCCGTCCAGGTGGGAAGTCAGCCAGTCTTTCATCCCATTGAACAAGAGCTCGGCCTGATCATGAAACCCGAGCGTCAACGCCACAAATACAATCACCAGCCCCGCCGCCACGCCGAATACGGGGTTGTGGATGTCGAGGCCAAACGGCCCCACATTGACGATGATGTTGTCTTGCCCCACCTGATAATCCGTGTCGATGGGGTTTACTTGCCCATCCGGGATCATCGGATCTTTCTTCTCTAAGGGGTCTTGTGCCATCTGTCCTCCCTTGGTTTCGCCTGGATATGACCCTTCAAACAGCATCCGGGTCCTGTCACTATAGCTGCATGAGGTCCGGAGGGCGAGCGTTGGACAGTGGGCTGGGGCAGGCGCAAGCCTGATAGGCGGGCCGCTCGGGCTCTTCGTATAATCCGGCCATGCCTCTCGATGAATCCCATCCCGATTTTGTCACTGCGCTTGCCCGCGGCATCCGCGTGCTGCTGGCCTTCACAGGCAGCACGCCGGAAATGACGCTCAGCGAGGTGGCGGCCAAGACGGGGCTGACCGCCGCGACGGTGCGTCGGTCGTTGTTGACCTTTGTCGCGCTTGGCTACGTCAAGCAGAATGGACGCCGGTTTGTGCTTACCGCGCGCGTGCTGCAATTGGGGGCCGCGTTTGTTGAGTCCATGAATCTCAACAAAGTCGCGCAGATCTACCTGCAAGAGGTCGTCGACGTTTTTCACGATGCGTCTTCGCTGACCGTGCTCGATGGCAATGACGTCGTGTACGTGGTGCACATTCCCAGCAACCGGCCGGCGCGTCTGCGCCAACACGTAGGGGCCCGCATGCCGGCGCACGGCGCCTCGACGGGATACGTATTGCTGGGCAGCCTGCCCGACAACGAGCTTGAGGCCTATCTGCGTGGCGCGCCGTTCCCGGCCTTCACCGACAAGACGCCCGTCAGCCGGGAAGAGGTCCTTGCCCTCTGTCTGGCCGCACGCGAAAACGATTACGCGATTGCACAGGACGCCATCGGGCTTGGCACCATTGCCATCGCCGTGCCCGTGCGCGACCAGCACGGCCGCGTGGTCGCGGCCATCAACTGTTCAACCGACTCGACCAAAGTCACCCGCGACAAATTGGTTGAAACGCGGCTCGAACCATTGCAAAGGGCGGCGCGGCAGATCAGCAAACAACTGATCCGCTACCCCGCCCTGACAGTGGCCTCGGTCAAGTAGGCAGCCGGGCCGCCGCGCCGTACAGCAGTGGTGGCGCGATTACCCGGTTAGCGCCTTACTCAAGAATGATGTTCGCCGACTGGGCGACGGCCTTCATGCGCTGGATCTCTTCCTGCATTCTTTCCTGCATTTGCGCGGGCGTCAGCTTCAAGGGAATCGTTCCCTGCGCGATCAGGTTCTTGGTGACCTCGGGGTCGTCGAGAATTTCTCCCAGCGCCGTGTTGAGCTTGTCCACGATGGCCTTCGGCGTACCTGCTGGCGCGAGGAACCCATACCAGCTGCCGATGTTCAAGTCGGGATAGCCCGCCTCGGTGAATGTGGGTACATCAGGCATCAGCGGCGAACGCTCGTCGCCGGACAGGGCAAGCACCTTGATGCGATTGTCCTTCACGTGGCCCTGGATGGTGGCCAGCGCCGGAAAGGTGAACAGGGTCTGGTTTCCGACGACATCGACCACCGCAGGCGAAGATCCCTTGTATGGCACGTGGGTGACGTTCGATCCGGTGATCTTGTTATAGATCTCGCCCATGAAATGCGGGTGGCTGCCCACGCCGAACGACCCATAAGCGAACTTCTCAGGGTTGTCTTTGGTGTAGGCCTCGAGCTCTTTCATGTTGTTGACCGGCGTGCTCGTATTGACGGCCATGCCCAGATTCAGATAACACACGGTGCCTACCGGCGTGAGGTCCTCAAGCTTGTAGGGCATGGTCTTGAAAATGGCCGGGTTCAGCACGAACGTCGCATCGTTGGTGAACAGCACGGTGTAGCCGTCGGGCGCGGCACGCGCCACCGAGGCGGCACCGATACTCGTATTGCCGCCCGAGCGGTTCTCTACCACCACGGGCTGGCCGAGCTTGTCGGACAGGGCTTTGCCCACCATGCGCCCAATGATGTCGGTAGCGCCGCCGGGAGCATAAGGAACGATCATCCGAATTGGCTGCGAGGGATAGTCCTGGGCATAGGCCGTGGTTGTCGCGAGCATGCATGACGCCAGGGCAATGCCGCCCAAGGTGCTGCGTAGTTTATTGATCTTGAACATGTCTTCCTCCGTGATGGGCAGTGCAAGGTGATTTGCGCGGCTTGCCTCTGCGGCCTACCGCGACGTATGGTCAGGGGACGAGATTTGAATCTTTGTGGCGCGACTGAACAACGCTGAATCGGCTTTGAGCTTGAACTTTTCCACGCGCTCGGTGGGTGTTTTGGGTAACGCATCCACAAAAGCCACGTATTTGGGAATCTTGATAGGGGCGAGATGCCGCGCCACCCATTCGCCGATGCCTTCCGGCGTCAGCGTCGTTCCGGCGCGGCGAACCACAATGGCGAAGATGTCTTCTTCACCAAGCTCGCTCGGCACCCCGATGACCGCGGCTTCCATGACCTCGGGGTGGGCGCTGATCACGCGATCGAGTTCGGCGCCGGCGATATTTTCACCTCGGCATCGGATCACATCGCGCTGGCGGGCAACGAACCAGTAGAAGTCATCATCATCGCGCCATACCAGGTCGCCCGTAATGAACCAGCCGTCATGAAATGCTTGGTTCGTGCGTTCGGCATCACGGTAATAGCCTTTCATGACCGTAGGCGTGCGTACCAGCAGAATGCCGCGTTCGCCGCTGCCCAGGGGCTCGAAATTCTCATTGACCACCCGCAGTTCAGGTTGCGGCAGATGCGCGGCCAGGTGGGGAGAAATGCGCCCCATGCTGCCCAGCTTGCGCGGCCCCGGAAACGGATTCGAGATAACCCCAGGAATTTCCGTCATGCCGTAGCACTCGATGAGGTCCTTGACGCCGAACTCATTATTGAACGCCTGCACCAGTTGCGCGTCCAGCGGTGCGATGAACATCTTCCGCATGCGATGACCCGGCCTGAACTCGCTGCGGTCGCGCTTGACCAGAATCGAAGCCGCGGCACCGATGAGGTTGCAGGTGGTCGACCCGGTGTCATGCACCGTGTTCCAGAACGACGACGCAGAGAATCGGCTCGCCAGGACCAGCGTCGCGCCTGCGGCAAGCGTGCCGCCCACCGAATAAAACAGCGCGTTGATGTGAAACAGAGGCAGAACACACAGCACGCGTTCATCCGGCTGCAGGTGCATGCGCACGACAAAGGCTTCCGCCGTCAGGACATAGCCCAGCTGACCGTGCATTGCGGCCTTGGGCGATCCGGTCGTGCCCGACGTATAAATGAACAGGCACGTGTCGTCCGCAGTCCCTGTTGCTGCTAGCGTTTCGCCTGCCTCGAGCTCGTCGCCCATGACCAGTGCATCGCCGATCTCGGCGGCCGCCTGATTGAGTACCATCCAGGGTGGCGACGACATATCGCGGCAGGCCTCGCACGCGCGTGGCCAATTGCGAGGCGAACACACCACACCGGCGACTTGGGCGTTGTCCAACGCATAACGCGCCTCGGCCACACCGAAGTCCGGATTCAGCGGCACCATGATGGCGCCAAGTTTGGCCAACGCAAACAGCAGCACCACCGTCGTGGGATGGTTCTGAGAGAACACACCCAGACGATCGCCCGGCCCGATACCGCGCCGGCGTAGCCACGCGGCGGTCCGATCGACCTGCTGCCCGAACTCGGCGTAGGTCCAGCGTTGATCTTCGAACTCAAGAAAAGACTTGTCCGGCACCGCTGCGATCCGGCTTTGCAGCAGTGACGACAGCGAGTAATCATGCGCCGGATAGAGCGCGACGACCGCTTGCGGGGAAAGCTCACCGGTTGTCATGACCGTCCCGCCGCAGCGCTGGTATCGCCGGTGGTTTCGTAGCGGACTCCCTCTTCGGCCCGCGCTGCGAGCTTGAAGCCCAATCGGGTCTGTTTTTCTTCGTAGAGATGCGCGATCAGCGAGCCCGTTCTCGCCACCATGGGTATGCCCAACAACGCGTGCAGCGGGAATCCCGCATCCAGCAAAACCGCCGGGATCGCCGCTGAAACATTCATCGGCAGGAACCGCCCGTAGGATTCCTGCAGCGTCTCGACGATGGCTTCGAGCGCCTGGGCATGAGGGCCCGCAGCGCCCAGCTCGCGCGCATAGGCCAGCAAACGGGTCGAACGCGGGTCTTCCTCACGGTGTATCGGGTGGCCAAAGCCAGGCACAGGCTGGCGCGCAGCCTTGCGTGCGCGCAGGAGCGCAGCGGCAGCCTCTTTGGTGGAGATGTTCTCCCGTTGCGCATGAGCCAGGATCTCGGCGAGGAACTCTCCGGCCTCGGAAGATGCGCCCAGAATCACCGGACCGCAACCCAGCAGCCCTGCCGCGACCGCGCCCTGCATTGCGTCAGGCGCGGCCGCATAGGTCATGCGGGCAGCCTGGATGGAAGGGACAAAGCCGTGCTCGGCAATGGCCACCATCGCGGCGTCCGCCAGCTTGACCAGCGCGTCCGACGGTTCCTTGCCCGTCAAGAGGAACAAGAAATACGCGGTATAGGACATCTTGCCGATCAGCTCGCCAGCCAGATCCTTACCCCGCACCGTCACGCGGTCCGCCTCGACCCTGGAAATCGCGGTCGTCCCGACCGTTGCGCCTGTACTCGCCATTATGTCCCCTAGTTGTTTGCGCAATACGAAAATAAATTCGTATATCGCAAATTAGTTTAGTCGGAGTTGGGGGTGGAGTAAATGGGGGATGGGCAGTGCTTGGGGGGATTAGGTAGGTTGCTGCGGGTGCGAATGCGGGTGTGGATGCTCAGGTGGCGCTGGGGGCTTTGGGATTTCGAAGAGGATCTGAAACGGACCAGGTGGGGCGACCAAAGTCAGTGCTGCTTGATTAAGGCGCGGGAGCTTGCTCGATCGAGGTCGGCGTACCGCGTGAAGCTTGACTAATGCGCTTCGGAGTAGGCAAACAATCGAGAGTCGTTTGCGGCAAGGGACTCGGTGTGCCTAGCGGATGTCGAGATGGGGCATCAAGCAGCCCCGAGAGCTTGATTTTGATGTCTTGACTCGTAGGATCCCCCTCAGAGTAGACGTCAGCCAGTAGAATTTCGGAGCCTCCTTTCCATCGGAGACTCCCTTGAAGAAAAGCAGATTTACCGAAAGCCAGATCGTTGCGGTGCTCAAAGAAGGCGAAGCCGGCATCCCGGTCGTCGAGTTGTGCCGCAAGCACGGCATCAGCAGCGCCACGTACTACCAGTGGAAGAGCAAATACTCGGGCGTGCAGGTGTCCGAGTTGCAGCGCCTGCGTGAGCTTGAAGCGGAGAACGCCAAGCTCAAACGCATGTACGCGGATCTGGCCCTGGAGAACTCAGCGATCAAGGATGTGCTGAACCGAAAATCCTGACGCCGTCAGCCAGGCGCGGGGTCGTCGAGCAGTTGGTGGAATCGAAGCTCTCGATCACACGTGCCTGTCAGATTGCTGGCCTGTCGCGGGCGGCGTACTACAAGAGGCCAACTCCGGCAGAGCAGCGCGATGCCGAGGTCATTGATGCGCTCAATGCCATCGTGACCCGGCATGGGCGTTGGGGATTCTGGAAGTGCTTCACACGGCTGCGGCTCGATGGCCATTGCTGGAACAAAAAGCGGGTTCACCGGGTGTACTGCGAGATGGGATTGAATTTGCCTCGACGCTGCAAGAAACGGCTGACTGACCGGCCCCGTCAGCCGCTGGACCATTTCCTGGAGCCAAATCGCTGCTGGGCATTAGATTTCATGCATGATGCCTTGTACTGTGGCCGACGCTTCCGGACGTTGAACGTGATCGACGAGGCCAACCGGGAGTGCCTGGCCATCGAGGTAGGCACATCCATCCCGTCGGCACGCCTGATCCGTGTGCTCAACCGCCTGATCAATTGCTATGGGGCTCCTGAGGCCATACGGCTGGACAACGGGCCGGAGATGGTCTCGCTGGCGTTCACCGAATGGGCTGCTGCCAGAGGCATCGCCGTGCGTTATATCCAGCCCGGAAAACCGAATCAGAATGCGTTCATCGAGCGCTTCAACAAGACGTATCGCACTGAGGTGCTCGACGCTCATCTGTTCGCTAATCTGCAGCAGGTGCAGGCCATCACCGAACAATGGCTAATCGATTACAACGAATACCGCCCACATGAATCACTGGGCGACGTCCCGCCGGTGCAGTTTATGCCTCGGCTAACCCTTGCTCCGAATCTCTATCAGCCGTCGTCTACTTGACGGGGGACCCTACGACCCCAGGAGCACTGACTCTCTCGTCGGGAAGCCCGCTGCTTGATCTCCTAAGCCGATTGCCAAAAGAGGTTGTTCGATCCAATACCGCGTCAAACAGATGTCCTACGAAAATGATCCACAGAGCTGACACGATCTGGAAATCGACCGTCGGCCTAATGACAAGCCGAAGCGCGGCGAGAGCTCTCTCTCCCGACTCATCGAAGCGGTGCTGCCAGTCCTGCCTGGGATCAAGCGCACGGAAGTGGCCATCGTTGTTCGCGTCCCATGCGCTGCAATCGACGGATTTCGGCAAGTAAGCATGATCGCCGATGAAATCCAGATCGGTCGGCCACGTAGCAGAGTGTTCCAACAGGCGTGACCGGAGCCGACGGAGATTGGTATCTAGAGTCTGCTCATACTTTGTAAAGGCTAGGGCATGAAAGTGCGTGTTCTCATAAAACGCTTCTGCCTTTGCCTTCCGATATGCGACGTATAAATTTCCTAGACTGAACATCTCAGACTGCGACGCTGGCATATGCCTCCCTTGCTGACGTATGCAGGCCACTCACTGGTGACCGGACTCTTGCTCTATCTCTCTTAATCCCTAGCGCGACAGGTCAGGCACCCATATGCTTCCAAGCGCCAAAATAACAGGCCTGTCGGAGCTCGGGCTCCCCTCTCGACAGCACGCCAGGCCAAGTCGCCAGTCTGCCGTCGGTCGGGCGTGCTAGTAGGAGCGCCAGGGGTATTCATACATTTGCGCTATCTATGTTTTCATCAGCTTGGCAGCCTTGGGATCGTAGATATACCCGGTAATGCTTCCATCCTGGATACGTGCAACAGCCTCATCAATGACAAACAACGGAACGAGGAACCACTCCGCGGGCTGCACGGGATAGCCGAAGCGGTCATTGATGGTGATGTTCAGCCGTGCTGAAGCGAACAGCCTGTGAAATAGGCTCTCCATTCGGATGCGGTTGATACCTGCGAGCTTGTAGGTCGCTACCACTTCGACCTTCGCTAACAGGTAGGTAGAGTCGTGTTCAGCGTTGACGATGCGCGTCTCTACCTTGCCGCCGGTGACACCAATCTTGTGGATGACATCACGATGCTCGGCCACATAGGGGTTGTCGGATAGCGAGCGCAACACATAAATGGTGCCACTTTCCAGATCCCCCTCTTCCAAGGAATCGCTGAACAAGGGCCCCATGTCTGGATCAGTAATTCGACGCGCTGTTTCGTCTTTGTACAAAGCACGGGCCAGGGACAGCCGCAGCAGGTTGCTTTCCGTACCATTCGAGAAAATGACACGCAGCCGAGCATCCTTCTTCCCCTGTGGCGAATCGAACTCCTCACCCTCCTCTGCTACATACGCCGTTTGACCGTCCAGGATGAACCAATGGCCCACTTCAATCGTTGCGTACTGACCGAAAGGTCGGGTCACTCTTAAACCTGAACTCAGATCACTGCGCACCTGATCGAAAAGCGGTTTGAACGCATCAAAATTCTCGCACGGCTTGCGATCCGCAATCTCCTCGGCTGCGCGCTTTTCGGCACTGGTACGGACATGGCGCAAGACCGTGATGTCGTCCACGCTAACAACATCCGCCAGTTCGGCGGCCAGATCGTCGATGTCGATAGTTTCATCCGTCGAACCGGAAGTTACCAATGGCCCAGCAAGCAAGCCCTGATGATCAAGCGGTTCAAGCAAGGCGCGACATTCCGGGAGCGCTCGTAGACGGTCGAGGCGCACGGCATACAGACGCTCGAATATATCGCGGTCTTCACCATGCTGAGGTACACGCCCATGCTGCTCAGTGAAGCGCTGGATTTCTTCAAAGCCAGCGATGACACGTTCCTCGCTGGCGGAGCGTCCTTTTTCCTTTTTAGGCGGCGCGAAGTCCGCCAGTTCTGCCGCCAGATCGTCAAGGTCGGAGTTACTCATAGCGCCCCTCCGCCCTGAAACGCATGAATGCGGCCGCGCCTTCGGCAAGGTGCTTTTCCCAGGCATCTTGCGAAGTCGCCGATGGGAGCCGCCCACGTTCACGTTTGAACTCAGCCGCGCGCTTGGCGATCACTTTCGCTTCATCAGGCGTGATCGAGGTGCGTTTGGCCGAAATGACTGCCGCGACCTGCTTCAAACTGTCCTCGCTCATGGTCTTGGCAAGGATGGCATAAGCTTCGCCGAAGGGATTGATGCGATCGATCAGGTCGATGTCCAACTCGCGCACGTCCATCGCAAAGCGACGCACGCCGTCGATCAAGGCAGTGTTGAGCACCCCGTCGCTCTCGCCTTCGGTGGCAAGCCGCTTGGCCTGTTGGGTAAGGTTGAGGGCAGCGATGGCATGCTGGCGTACTGCCTCCTGGTCTTCAGCGTCAAGTTCGGGATACTTGTCCTTGATGATCTTGCCCATGCGAACCTGGGTCAGCTCTTCGGGAATTAACTCTTCGTCGAACAGGCCTCGCTCTATGGTGGGCTTATCCTGCACGAAGGCCGCAATCACTTCGTTCAAGTCTTCCTGGCAGATTCGCGCTGCCTCTTTGCTCTTGGGATTGGCCAAGCCCTTGATCTCGATCTGGTACACCCCTGTGTGCTCATTGACACCGAAATTGCACCGATCCGGGTCATACCCTCCATCGCCATAGTCAAAGCCCGGCGTCGGACCGCTGTCGGGATTCTTGGGCTTGAACTCGAAGCGCGGCGCCAATACCTGCTCCATCAGCAGGCTTGCCGCAATGGCCTTCAAGGTATCGTTGACGGCCTCAGTGACAGCCTCATCGGTAGCATCTACGGCAGCGATCAGGTTGGTGAACCTGGCGCGGGTCTTGCCGGGTGCATCCCGGGTGGCGCGGCCGATGATTTGCACAACTTCGGTCAGGCTGGCACGGTAGCCCACGGTCAGCGCGTGTTCGCACCAGATCCAGTCGAAACCTTCCTTCGCCATGCCGAGCGCGATGATGATGTCCACATAGTCGCGATCCACCTTCATTTCTGCCGCGCGAAGGCTTTCCTGTATCTTGCCTTGGCTGGTTGGGTCTACCAGGTCAGCGATACGCAGCACTCGGCCATCAAGGCGTTTGACTAGCTGGAAACCAGTCGCAGGGTCTGCACCCTGCCAATCGCCAAGCTCGCCGAGAATGTGTTCGACCTCCTTGATTTTGTCCTTCGTGCTCTCGCGCGAATTGACGTTGGGAATGTGGATGATGGTCTTCTCGGCGGAATCGAGGACATTGAGGATGTCATCGACGTAGGGGCCGCTGTAGAAGAAGTAACCGATATCGAGTTGCTTAAGGTACTCGTAGCCATTGAGCTGTTCGTAATAGGTGTAGGTGACGGTATCGAATTTCGACTCATCCTGAGGAGCGAGGACGGCCTCCGCGTCACCCCGGAAGTAGGAACCGGTCATGGCAATGATATGCGCCTTGTCCCGCCCGATGAACTGCCCCAGTTGCTGACCAAGCCTGTTGTCTGGGTTAGCCGACACATGATGGAACTCATCGACGGCAATCAGACGGTTGTCAAATGCTTCTATGCCGTAAGCATCGACCGCGAAGCGGAAGGTCGCGTGGGTGCAGACCAGCACCTTGTCGCCACTTCCGAGGAACGCACCCAGCGACCTGACCTTACCGCCGTTGTCGTTGCCCGGCGCATTACACAGGTTCCACTTTGGCTCGACGTGCCAGTCAGCCCAGAATCCATACGTCGAAAGCGGCTCGTCGTTGAAACTGGCCCCGATGGACTTTTCAGGCACGACGATGATGGTCTGCTTGATGCCCTGATTCTCGAGTTTGTCGAGTGCCACGAACATCAGTGCACGGCTCTTACCCGATGCTGGCGGCGACTTGATAAGCAGGTATTGCTCTCCCCGCTTCTCGTAGGCCCGCTCTTGCATGGGCCGCATACCAAGTGCATTGGCCTTGGTTGATACGCCGTTGCGAGCGTAGGTGACGGAAACGGACGGTACGGATCTGGTCTTGTCGCTCATGCTTTCTTTCCCCATGGCACTGTCTCTGATTCGGTCACGTATTTCGCCGCCAACCGACTGGTGTAGGTGTCGTCGTAGCTGCACAAGGCCAGCATAGACAGCTCCAGGTACCACAGGCTCAACTTCCATGCATCTACGTAGCAACCGTGTACTTTCTTTTTGCTAACGGGATGAACCAGAGAATTTCGGATGTCTGTGATGGCGTGCGGCGCATCCATCCACTTGGACTCTTTTCTGAAAGCGTCATTCGCTTGACGTATGTCCGGTGTGGTATCCGTGATCTCGCTCGGAATACCACACACGGCGAAAAGCATTCGCAGCCGATCGGAAGCACGCAAATCATCGAAACCTTTGCCAGAGATCATCTTGCGATCCACAACAAGGTAGTGGTATGCCAATCGCTCCAAGGCAGACTGTGCCAGGATGATAGCCGCATCGATGCCCGGCGAACCGCCATTCGTGTTGGCCTGTGCATACCAGTAGATTGAAGATCGCAGACAGTCCCTCCACTCCTCCGACTGCTGCCAACGCTTTACGAACAGCGGGAAGAGAAGTTCAGCCTGACTCGCTTTGAACGGGTTGAACCATGAATAAGGCGGCTTAATAGCATGCGGGGAAGCAAAGGTCTTCCACGTCGTCGCGCCTGCAGCATCGACTCCCACCCCACATACAGGCGCGCACTTCCCACCTTTGATGAACGAGAGGAAGTTGTTAAGGAGATGGCATTGCTCGCTGGCATCGTCCCCCGAAAACTGCTCGCTGTCCTTGCGCTCTAGCTTCACCACATGCGTCAGGAAACAACCACCTTCGGCTTTGATTCGATTCCAAGCTTCACGCGTAGCACCATCCGGTAGTTCTTGAAGAGAAATTCTCCATTCTTCAGATTCCAGAACTAACAAAGCACATCCTGCAGGTGCAGCTTTCTGATGCTGGCCACCCCGGAAATCAGGAAAGTTGAAGAGGTGGAAGGTTGCCGCAACCGACGTCTTGGAGTGCATGTCGCCCGACACCACTGGCTCGAACCGCGGCATCCAATTCAGCTCCAATATGGCGTCATGTGCTTTGCACTTCACACAAAACCCCTCGATCTTCTGGCCATTGAAGGAAAGCGATCGATCCCTCGATTCATCGAAACAAAAACGAAATGCTTCTGCCTCCGTCGCGCCTTGAAGCGACGCATGAAGGGTCACACGTGGACTGGGAAGAAATTGCAGTAACACGTCAGCGCTTCCGGAATAGCTCTTATCCCGCCACTCCAGTTCAGCTGGCCCCTGGAGCAGACGGACAGGCTCAGGCACGGGGGAGAAATCGTATGCTGGCTGCAAAGGCTCAAACTGATTCATGCCCTCCTCCTCGCGGCTGCTCTTTTCGCCATGTCTTTCTTCGTCGGTACTTTGTCCGCTGCCGCCGTTATCTTGGTGTAGAGGTCGAACAGCTTTTCCAGCCGCTCGGTGTCGTTCTTGAAGCGCCGACCGATGTAGATGCGCTCCAGTATCTCATCGTTACGCTCGTGCGCAGCGCGCAGGTCGGACGGCATGTTCTCAGGGTCGTACAGGTTTGCGATGGTCTCGGGGAAATGGTGCTCCCGTGCCAGCAGAATGTCCTCAGCGGAGCGCGTGAGGTCGGCCTTCATTTTCTCGGTAAGGATTGGAACCGGGAAGGTGTTCCAGCCGAGGGTATTGGAGTAACGGTAGTCGGTTCTCAGCCTGACGCATACGGTCGCAATCCACTGTTGATGCAGACGACTTGCAACGATTGCCAACATCCACGTTGGAGCGTCATACGCCACGGCTGCTGTATCAGCCACCACTGTTTCGCCGTCAACGAATCCACAAGGTAGGTATGGGCGATTCTCTGATGTGACCCTAGGAACAATGAGCGCACTTCCGTCACGATGAGGGGCGTATACGAAACGATGGGGCGTCTTCGCGTTGTCGTTCGACTGTTTTCCCTTGCTCGCCATCCGAAGTGCCCGAACTTGCGCGAGTCTTTCCGCAACGGTCGGTATGCTCATTGCCAGGGTGAGGTCTTCGTCTTTAATCCAAAGACAATACCGTGCGGTCGATCTGACGAACTCCTGTGAGCCTACATAGCGGCGAATGAGGTGCGCTGCCTCAGGATATCGTTGCAACAGGGTATCAACGCCTTGCCGGTCCTCGAAGATTAGGTTGCCGCCATCAGACGGCTTATTTCCATAGTCCATGATTGGGAGGCCATCTGATCGCAAAGTTTGCTTCTGAACGATGACATTGGGCATATCTATGAGATATGGCCCAATGTTGTCCGCCTCCTTGGTTGTCTCCCCTTCAAATATTCTCTTTGGTCGAATGGTTCTCTTGGACGCGCCAACGATTACACATGTAACTCCAGCTTTGTCTTTGGCCAAGTTGCCCCAAGTGAATGGTCGGTGGGCGAAGAAAATTGCCAAACCGCGACTTAGGATTAGGGGCCACAGCAACGCCACTTGAATCCCTTGGCAAATTGTTTTTGTCGCAACCAGAGCGAAGTCAGCGTTTTCGGTCGCGCAATAGCGCGCAGCCTGCAAATACCACGCAGCTACATAGTCGAGATCTTTGTAGGTCTTTGTCTCGCGCGAAAACACCGCGTCCATATCATCTTGTTGTGCATCATTTCGCCACTGACTCCCAAGATACGGCGGATTGCCGCAGATGTACGTCTCACCGCCTTCGTTGTCGAAGTCGATCTCAGCTTGGTCGAGCGGAGAGCCGAATAAATCATCGGCTCGCACCTTAACACCGGTTCCGGTCGGTGGGCAGATGTTCAACCAGTCCAGCCGTAGCGCGTTGCCACAGGTGATCCAGTTCTCGTTACGCAGGGGCAGGAACTCGGCCAAGGCCAGCTTTTGACCTCGGTACAGCACGTCGCACTGGTACTCGCCGATGACCAGTGCGAGGCGAGCAATCTCCGCAGGGAAGTCGCGCAGCTCGATCCCTCGAAAGTTCGTGAGTGGAATTTCTGATGCGCGGTCTGGTTCGCCCCGTCGTCGGTTGATCTCGGCCTCGACGGCGCGCATTTCTTTGTAGGCGATGACCAGGAAATTGCCCGAACCGCAGGCCGGATCGAAGACCCTGATCTTGGCGATGCGCTTGCGTAGGTTGAGCAAGGTGCGTGGGTTATCTCCCGCAACTTCCAGCTTGGAACGCAGGTCGTCGAGAAACAACGGATTGAGCACCTTGAGGATGTTGGGGACGCTGGTGTAGTGCATTCCCAGTTCGCCGCGCTCCTCATCCTCGGCGACGGCCTGGATCATCGAGCCGAAGATGTCCGGGTTGATCTTGGTCCAGTCGAGACCTCCGACGTGCAGCAGATAGGACCGGGCAATCTTGCTGAACCTCGGCACCTCGTCGCCACCGGAGAACAACTGCCCGTTTACGTAGGGGAAGTCTTCGGCCCAGCGGGGAATTTTCGCGGCAGCCCGGTCCTCGCGCTTGGTATTCATGACGCGGAACAGCGTGGCGAGAACTTCGTGTGTGTTCGAAGAGTCCCTGGCGCTCATCTGCGCGACGGTTTCGGTGAAGCGTCCCTTGCCGACGAAGATGTCGGTGTCCTCGGCAAAGAAACAGAAGATAAGCCGCGCCATCAGCTTGTTCATGTCGTGGCGACGCTCAGCCGTGCCCCAATCGGGGTTGTCTTTCAGCAGTTCGACGTACAGGCGGTTGAGTCGACTGGTGGCTCGGATGTCGAAGGCGTTTTCGCTGATCTGGCGAACGGTGCTGATGCCCGCCAGCGGTAGGAAGAAGCCAAAGTGGTCCGGAAAGTCCTTGAAGGCGCAAGCGACGGTCTCGCCGCTGGTCAGGTCTTCGGCTTCGAAGTTCGTGCCGTCTGTGGCGAGGATAAACTTTGCTTTGGCTTTGGCTGTCGCCGGGCTGGCTTTGAGAGCGGAAAGCATCTGCGTCACTCGCCCAGCATCGCAGGTAAGAATGTGGATGTTGCTGGTCTGGAGAACACCGCCGAGATCAGATTTGTTCGACGCCCCGGCGCGAAGGCGTTTGATGGTCGTCGCCTTGTTGCCGAACGCCTCAAGAAAAGCATAGGGAAACTCTGCACCGTCGAACGGTTGCTCCGCGAGATCGGTGATGGCTTGTTCGATTTCTACAGCGTTCATGGGCGTTCAGCTCTACGTCTGAGCTGGGCCGCTTGGCTGCTGCTGTTCTGCGGGGTACTCATATTTTGTCCTGCGTTTTCTCGGCTATCTGCGCGGCAATCCAGCGATCTAATTCGCTGCGACGAAACCGCCAGGTCCCGCCCAGCTTGAATCCCGGTATCTCTCCCTGTTGGGCCAGTCGGTACACGGTCTTCTTTCCTGCTTTGAGGTAGGCCGCTACTTCATCCAGCGTGAGAATTTCGCTATCGGGTTGGTTCATGTCAGGCGACTCGCTTGGCGTTAGATGGCGAAGGGTTCCAAAGTTTGGTCAAGTTTACCATCTGCTCCATCCAGCTGAACTCCGGATCTTGTGTGCGCGGAGTCGTAGACCTGACCAAGCCGCGCGTAATGGCCGGCTGGCAAGCTCGCAGCGATTGCCCTTGTTGAACCACCCCTCGTCCCCGACTAGAACTGAACTGGTGAAATCATCGATGATGCTCGTCCGCTCAGTACTCTGACGTGCCGTACGCATTGATTCGTTGACAGAATTCGAATATTGAAAAGCCAACAAGCACCTTGACACCCAACGATGGCTTGAACGACGCCTCAAAGGCGCATAGAAAGGGTGTCGAGCAAACCACCGTTTGATGAACAATAGGCTAGTATCGAGTTGAAGATGGGGAGATAGATGACCATGAAAACAGTGAGCGCCGCCGTGCCGGCGGACGTCAAGGCCGAAGCGATGACCATCCTGGCCGCTCGCGGCATCAGCATGGTAACCCTTGTACATGAGCTGCTGACCCGCGTGGTTGCCCGCGATGCCGAAACGCTGGCCTGGCTCGATGAGGCCCGCCAATGAACCGCCCGCGCTACACGTTGGCCGAACTGCTGACTGGAGCCGAAGCCGCCGGCGTGTATCCGCTGCCGCCGGAAGAACGCGAATGGGTAGATGCGCCGGCTGTGGGACGTGAATTGTTGGCCGAGGATTTACAAACGACCGAAGCCGTAGCCGCGTATCTGGCGCACGCTGAAGCCACCGACGACATGGCCTATATTGAACACGCTCGCGAAGTCGCGGCGCACGCCAGAGCCATGCATGGCATAGGGTAGGGGGACGATGGAAAGCGAAAATGACGGCCGGTGGCCGCCCTTGTTGTTCTTGGTACGCGTACTACTCGGTTCCGAGTGACTGCCGCACCGCGTCCAGCGCTTCACGGAAGTCGTCCCGCGTGGCTTTTCCTGACTCGGCTTGGTAGAACAGCACCATGAACATGTTGGCGACCGCCTCCGCCATAGTCGCAATTTCCTTTGCTGTGTCCTGGTCGAGCCAGTCCATTCCAGCCAACAGCGTTGCTGCCTGCTGCACTGTTTGAGTAGTATTCTGAATTGTCATTTCATGCACCTCTTTTGCATCAAGTGGAAGTGCCGGGCCTGTGTTGCATAACCGGCCCGGCGCGTATTAAAACAGCCCTGCTGCCTCAGCGAACGGTGACCTGCCAGTACCGCCGCTGGTGGTGTCCGTATTTCTCGACGGCTTGATTTCGATCTCTAGCTTGGGGGCTGGACGAGTCACAAAGGCCGCTGTCTCGTTTTCCTTGTCAATCTCGGTCGATTGGTCGCCTATCGGTTCAAAGCGGCTCTGCTCGATGCTGGGGGCTTCATACATGGTGGCCAAGGCCACCATGTAGTTTTCTGCTGTCATCGTGATGGCTCCTTATGTTGGATTGTTTTCGTTGCTGCCCCTGCTCACAAAGCCTTCGACTTCGGCATTGCGCTCCTGTTGTCGCTCCTGGGCATACGAAACATAGTCCTCGACTCCGAACGTATTGCCTTCACTTTTAGCCTGCCATTCAGCATGGGATTCCGTTGCCTTGGCCTGATCGGCTTCAGATAGGTTGCCGAGTCCTCCGGTTTGGTGCATCCAGCCAGCCCCGCCGCTGGCGCCTTCTCCACCAAAGCTGTTAGACCCGAATGTCGCGCCGCTGCTGTCAACGACTGGTTCCATGCTTTCGCGGATTGATGCCGCAAGCTTGCCGCCTGCTGTCTCGCTCACACGTTGCTGGAAACCCGACGAAACCGAAGAACCCACACCCTTTGCCAACTCGCCAACCGTACCCGCTGCCAGCTTGGCCGCACGACCAAAACCACTGCCATCACTATCGCTGCCACCAAAGCCGGCCGCTTGAGCAAACGGCGTATTGCCAGCCGTGCCGGCTCCATCGCCAGAGCCACCACCATCGCTACCACAGCCACCGACAGATGCCATGCTCGGCATATCACCGCCTCCGTTCATGCTGGCCGACGCCTTCTGAAATGCAGCCTGGATGGCGGATGCACCGCCCATTGCTCCAGTGGCTGCACCCATTGCGGCCTTGGCCGCGAGTGCCGCGCCGCCGGTAGCCATACCTGCTGCTGCCACACCCGCGCCCATGATTGCACCCGCACCAAATGAACTACCCGCCGACGCCGCCCCACCACCGCCCGGAATCAAGCCAGCAATCACATTCGGAATTGTGTTGATGAGGATCACCAGGACAAGGGATACGACAAAAACCACCAACAATTCATCTATCGGCGCTTTCTCCGCCAGGGCCGCGTGATAACCGTCAATGATGGAAGTCGCGATACCTACGAGGAGCGTCATGGTCATGAGTTTGAGCGCGATTCCAGCCACATTTCTGAAGTAGTTAATTGCAATATCCGAAGTCCAACGCGCACCGCCGAAACCTAAAACAAAGACACCGGCGTATGCCAGCACCCAGGCCGTGACAAGTGCCAATAGGACGTTGGCGGCAACTACTGCCATGCAGGCCAGGATGGCCAGCGTGGTCAGGAAAATCGACAGGTTGTCGATAGGGCTGGTTACGCTGTAACTCTTGGCCGCCTTCGCCAGAATATCGAAAGCAATGTCGATAGGCGTAGATGGGTTCAACCCTTGCGATAACCCGGATGCTTCGCCAGCAATCATCCTCAACGAATTGATAATGTCCATCGCGAAGTTGGGGCCGTTGATAAGCAGCCACCAGAAAAAGCCGGTGAAGATCGTGAAGCGGACAAACTCCGCGAAGAACTCGCCAATGTCGGCCTTGCGCAAGGCCATCATGCCGAACGTCCAGACCATCGAAATCACAACGAGCGTCCAGAACAGCCAAGTGGCATGCTGGGCGATAGTGCCAGCCCAACCGCTACTTGCGGCCAAAAATCTGTCCGAAACTTCGTTCAGAACACCGCCCCTATCTACGGCGGCAGCGGCAGTCTGAGAAATAATCAGCAACGGCGACACTAACCCCGCGCGCATAAGTACCGTTTTCATGATCAGTACTCCTTGCTGTTGGAGCGATTTACAGGCTTTTCCAGACCTTTATAGATAGATTCCTGGGGTTCAGGTTGCCGTTCTTCCTTGCAGCCCATTAGAGCCGACACAAACAAGAGCATTACCAATGCTTTAAGCATGATTTTCATGGTCAGTACTCCTTGCTATTGGAACGGTTAACCGGCTTCTGCAAACTTTTATAAAGATGCTCATGGGATGCTTGATATTGAGATTCCCGATCAGCATCCGCCTGCATTCTGGCGGCTACAGCGTTCTGCTGTGCAGCTAACATGGTGCGGATTTGCAAGAGCTGGTTAGCCTGGTTGCTGGCAAGCTGATTGGCGTAGCCGATGGCCTGGAGTTGACCTTGTGCGCCCTGGGCCGCACCCTGCAACCGTTCCAAGTTGTGGGCATCGTCTTTCAAAGCCTTCTGTTGATCGCTGACGGTCTTGAACAGCGCATCGTTGGCCCTCTTTTGCGACTCTGACGCCAAGCGTCGATTCTCCGCCATGGCGGCCTGTTCGGCGGACGTGCAACCGGCGGTGCCGTTGAAGCAGGGGGACGAACGGTAATAGGCCACGTCCTGGAATTTCTCCAGGTAATTATCCAGGCTGCCTAGTTGGTTTTCGTAGTAGGCCAGGGTGTTCTGAGCGGCAATCAACCTGTTGATAGTAGTCTGCGCCTGATCCCAGATATACGCAGCCGGGGCCATCGTGTTTTGCAGTTGATTTTCGTACTGCTGCAATTGAGTCTGGTATTGCTCGATTTGCTTGGCAGTGTGCGCAACCGCTTCCATCGCAGACATCACGTTCTGCACCAGGTTCGTGCCGTCGATGGTAGGTATGCCGGCCTGCGCTGAGGTGGTGAGGATGCCGGTTGCGAGTGCGCTGGCAAACGCGGTTTTAGCTGCTAAAAGGCGGACACGTTTCATGGTCAAGTACCTCGTTGTGATGAGTTAGCTATATGCGGCTAATCTGCCCCACAACGCTGCTACTGCTGCGCTACTGCGGGGTTGGGCCATCACGTGGCAGTTCGCCAAATCTGCCAAGGTACCCGCCCTTGCGACACCGTCACGCCGGGCTTACGTTTTTGTTGAGGTCGGTGTGTGCGTGCAACTGCACGATTGCTGCTTTGTTATTTCTTTGCTGGTTTCTCCAGGCCAACCGCTCGGCCCATTTTTTCCAGATCCAGCGGCTGGACTACTGCGGTCAATATCTCGCGTATTTCCGCCTCGGTGCTCCGGTTATTAAGCGCCGCTCGAACTTTCAGCGCCTGGTGCACCTCGTCGGGTAAATTGCGAATGCTCAATTTTTCGATGCTCTTACCTTTTGGTGTGCCTGCTACCAATGATATTAAAAACACCAGAATGCACAAACATCACCGGCCAGGTCCTTTGCGCTGTTTCGCCTTCTCCTTTTTGGCGTTCAACTCCGCTTGCAGCTTGGCCTTTAGGCACTCCTGGTCGCTGATTATCGGCGCGGGGGCTGGTTTCGGTGGCGTCACCACTGCTCCCTCGATCTGCACGGTTTCAACTTGAGACAAGGCACGCAAGCGGCCCGCCCGCACGACGGGCGGCGGCACGTTCCCAACACCAGGAACGCCCGGTTTTTTCGGCACGCTGAAGTTGTCTTGCAGTAACGCCTGGCGGCGCTTCTCCAGGGCCGGGTCGGCAAACGTGATGGGTAGCTTCCCATCAACGGCCGCCCGAATCGCCTGGGCCTTGAACTCGGTTGTGCCGTTGACGGTAATACGGTCACCGTACCGCTCGGCGGCCAGCTTCAACGCTTCCAGTACACCGTCCCGGTCGGCTCCTGTCGAAACTTGCAGCTTGTCGCCATCATCGCGCACGGCGCTTTGCCCGGCGCGGTAAATGATGGTGCCCTTCTTGGTGATGTTGTCGATCACCGGCGCACGGCCAGGCTTCGCCTTGCCCTGGGCGGTCAAGGTGTTGCCTTTCAAGCCCTGGGCCGCCTCCCTGGCTCGCAGCGCGGCCAACGCCTCGCTGTTGCCTTGGGTAGCTTCCTGCTTGAGCCAGTCGGCCCACTGGCGGCGCTGGTCAACCTGGTAAAGCCGTTCTCGTTCCTTGGCGTAATCCTTGTGAATCCCATCCAGCTCGGCCCGCAAGGTCGCGCTGGTTTGTGAGTACAGCAGCTTTTGGGCTACCCGCCCGCCACCGGCCAACTTGATTGCCGCCCGCTTCGTCGCGGCCTTCTGCTTGGCATCCGTCATGGCCCGATCCTTGCGCCGCTTCGCCTGGGCCAGCGCCTCGGCCCTGGTCAGGCTCAGATTCTTCAGCTCGTTTTTGTACCTGGCATAAAGCTCGGTTGTGTTGACACGCAGCCGCGCCGGATTTTTTTGATAGCTGCGCTGGGCTTGGTGTTGCTCTTGCTGCTTGGGGGACGCCTCAAACGTTCCCAAACGCTTTTCCAAGGCGGGTTTGGACAGTCCCCGTCCAAGGGTGCTGGGCTTGACCATCGTGCCGTCATCGGCCCGGATCACCAGCCCATTCCCACTTGGCGTTATTTCCAGACCGTTGTCACGCATGATCTGGTGCAGTTCCGTCCAGGACGGTGCCGCCTTGATCTCCTCCAGGCATTCGCGTTTGATCCAACCCGCCAGACTTTCCACGCCGGCATGACGCTCCATGTCGGCGGCCCTCGATGCCGTCCCGCGCTGGTGGAACTGGTGATTGTCGGACTCCAGGCCGTATTCCCGTTCCAGCGTCGTGCAAAGGTCAGCAAGCGCCAAGTGCGGGTAATACGGTTCGTGCATCGTGTGCCGGGTCGGGTGAATCTTGTTGATGGCAATATGAATGTGCAGGTTGTCGGTGTCGTTGTGAACGGCACTGACACGCTGGTGTTCAGCGTAGCCAAGCCCCGCGCAGATGCGTTTCTCAATCGCCCGCAAGGTGTCAGTGCCGGGCTGTTCGCCAGCGCGGAGGCTGACAATCAGGTGATAGGTCTTATCGCCCTTGGCCCGCGTGTTTCTGTGCTGTGTCGCTAGAACCTCGGTGATGGTGTCCCGCACCGACACTGCATCGCAGTTCGTGATCTGCACCTGGCCCAGCCGGTGATCCTTGCTCTGCGCATCGGTGACGTAGTTCACCAGGCCGGCGAAGTCGGACTTGCCCAGCGAGCGCATGGGTACATGCTTGGCGATCATCAGTCTGCCTCCGATTTTTTAGCCGCTAAAATTCTCAAGGCTCGGCCCTCGGTTGCACCACCGACTTCATCAGCCGGCTCATTTCGTCCTGGGTGGCCTCGATCCGGCCCAGCAGAGCAAGGATCGTGGCATCGCCGAAGCGGGCCGTGCGTGGGTCGTCGGTCAGCCATAGCTTGAGCAAGCCGCCCAGCCGGCCCAAGTCGCCATTGACTCGCACCAGCTCGCGCACGTACTCGTAATCCATGACTCCCTTGACCTTGTAGCCCTGGCCCACGTCACGCAGGTAACGCGCAACGCTGATTCCTGCCCTCCTGGCGCTCGCCTCGATCTCGGCCCGCTCTTCGGGCAGGCAATACACCTTGATGGGCGGGTTGTTCTTGCGCGTGACTCTCTTTTCGTCGCCCATTCCCATTCCATTAATCCTCCAGCCTATGGCTGAAAACAGCCTCGCAGAGCAGGATTCCCGTTGAGTACCGCCAGGTGCGAATAAGGGCAAGTGAAGTAGGACAACCCGCTTGCGGGTGGGCCTACTTCACACATCCTGCCCTGTATAAACAGTAGTTTTTGACACGTACGCTTGTGCATTTCACCGTGCAAACCGCGTGGATTCTGCGTGTGCACGCAGAATGAATCGTGGTTGACCACATGGTTCGCTGGTTGAACACCAAGAGGTGGAGAAATAGTGCCGTAATCGCGCAGCAGTTGTGACGCAGTCGAGACCTTCAAAACAAGTCGTCCTCTCTGAGTTGGGGATTGAATGTGAAGCCAGTCGCATGGTCCGGTGGCCGTACTTCTTGTGTGGCTGTGGTGGCGCGGGGCGGCCTTTTCCGCTTCGTGGCCTTGCCGAGCAATAGGCAGTTCACATGTCGCCGAAAGGCTTGATAGCTGAAGCGCACTCGTCCTTCATCACGCAAGGTTTTGTAGATGGTCAGCACTGACCAGCCATCATCAAGTGCTTGGCGGATTTCGGTACGCAGACTTAGGATCGTGGCGCGATTGAGATGCGGGGCATGTGTCGACTTTTTGTATGTGGTTGCGATGCGGTCGGTAAGCGAGGCTTCAGGATCTGGTCGGCTCATGTCGTTACCTTTGTCTCGCCAGACCGTTCCGGCTATTCAGGAGCTGTTTTAAGGCTGCTAGCTGCTCTCGTGGTGGCTGAGTGGTGGGTACGTTTGTTCGGGGTGCGAAATCGCGTGCTGCCTGTACTCGCTTTTGTTGATCTGCAAACGCCGTTGCTTCGCGTTTGCGTTGAACGTCCAATGCCGCATCGGGAATAAAACAACCTTGCTTGGCGTTGCTGCACAACTTGCGCAGCAACGCGATCGGATACCGAACCTTGCCGCGTTCAACCAGGCCGGCAATCTCATCCAGAACAAGCTGTCGTGTTGCTGCGGGACAGTCTTGCAGTATTTGTTCGACTGAGGGTTGTGCTGATTTCTGAAACGAAGCTGGCCAAATCAACTTATCCACAGAAACTGACGTTTGTTTGAGATCAGTTCCTGACGTAGTAGTAGGTTCTAATACGGTTAATGATGGTTGGGGTGACATAGGTGTCACCCTTTTCATACCTCCCGTGTCACCCTTTTGTGCGCCATTTGTCATCCTTTCTGCTTGATTTTCTGCAAAGGGTGTCAGTTTGACGGGGTTAATTATCCACAGAGGATTGATGCGATATTCGGTCGCTCGGCCACGTCCACCATCGCCGTGACGCACGGTTAATAGCCAGCCTGATTCACGCATTTGCGTCAGATACCGCTGAACCGTTCGTTCACTTTGTCGTGTCTTGCGAGCGATATATGCAACGCTTGGTCGTACGCCAGTTCCGTCATCATGTGCGTGATCGGCGTAAGCCAATGCCGTCAGTAATTCACCGCCGCCGGCGGGATAGTGTTCCCAAACTAGACTCATGATTCTGATACTCACTTTCGGTATATCGAAATCATTCAGCAGCGGTGTCAATCAACATCGCAACATCGCTGGCTCGAAAATAAACGCGACGGCCAACTTTGCGTCTTGCAACGTTCCATTTCGTGGCAAATTCGGTTTGACTTCTTAATGCAATCCGTAGACCATCGGGGCTACGTTTTAGCAATTCAGATAAGTCGATCAAAGACAGTAAAGGTCCATACCGTTTAATCAGTTGTTCTTCGGTTGTCATTGAATGGCTCCAAGTTAATACGCCCGTCAACGTCAAAATTCGTCGGGCTTCATTAATCGCCATTACACGGAAGGAACAACCATGAGTACACGCACGAAAATGTCGAATTTCATGCAAAAAAATCAAAGGACAGCCGGTAAACGAGGTCGTCCAGCGCGACACGAAAGCGAGCGCATGAGAACGATTGCTTGGTATCACCAGCTAGCAGGGGATAGGTCACCGGCAGAGACAGCTGAGCGATTGCCTTTTGCCGATATTGACCTTGCAACCATCTATCGGTATCGATTGGGAGAAATCTCGCCACGCGATGAACTGTTGGAGGCCGACGACCCTGCGTTTACATGGGCTCGCGAAATCTACGAAGTTGGACCGATGAATGTTCCGCTTTGGGATGCGATGTGGGGAAGCTTGGTACCGACGGACTTCAAGTTGGCTGATAGGGTGATGCCCGGTGGTGATTGGGCATCGTCCGTAGTTGATGAGCTCCTCTTTGATGATCCTATCCTTGCGCGTATCGTTGGATTCCGCCAACGTGTCGTCCGTGTAGAAAGCGTGACTTCTGACCTGAAAGCGCTCGTTGCTGCGATTCGTGTGGTCCGGTCATGGGGGATCTTGGGAACTGGCAACCCTTTGGCTTTACGCGTGCTGTTAGAGGGCACCATGGCGCTCCCTGGCGCTCGGGGCTTGCTTGAGCAGTTTGGCTTGCAGGAACTCATGTGCGAGTGGGTTGCGACGCAGTTTCATGGCACCGCAGCTGAACAAGCGAAACCCACGTATTGGGCTGCATGGATGGGTGACAACGAACTGTATTTCAACCTGTGCCAGTTGGCCGATCTGCGAAAAGCATCCCTGCAGTGCCGTGTACTCGGCAAACCGGTTGGTGAGTTCGAGCGCATGCTGATTACTGATTCGTTGCTAGGAGAGTCTGCACATTAATCCTTGTCTCATGCTTATACATACGATGCTAAAGTGCGAGACGAGATGCCCGAGTGGTGAAATTGGTAGACGCAGGGGACTCAGAAAAAATTGAGCCCTCAAGGGGAAACCTTTGAGGTGAAGCCCGTCAAACTCGGCGAAGGCCCTGGATTACGTATCCGAGCTAATACCGAGCCAAGCTTGGTGGTTGGACGCCAGGAAGGTGTAGAGAGCAGACGGCGGGCACCTACGGTCGAAAGACTAAGGTGAAGGCGTGCTCCAGACCACGAACGTTGCTTGCAAAGCGACGGCGGCGAAAGCCGAAGTGGTAAGAAAATCCCCCGCCGCAAGGCGTGCCGGTTCGATTCCGGCCTCGGGCACCATTAACCGTAGTGGTATAACTCTGCTATTGCTGGCCGTGCCCAGAATTGGATGACTAGCGAGCTAGTTTTTACTTATGAAACCGTTGCCCATTACGTTTGAACCCAATGCCTCGTTTTGTTATCGCTTGGCTCGATATCATTTGTTGTCCGAGATTGCGGCTGAGCCCGAGGCTGCGTCCGGAGAGCCCTTTAAGTTAAATCCAATCATTAATCGGGTGGTTAGCCGCTACCTAACGGAAGATCAGCTGGCTTTGGCTTATCCTGCTCGAGATACTGAGGGAAAAATGAATCCAGTAGGATCTGCGATTCGCTTTTTTGTGTCCCTTCGAGCTAAACGTGGTCCTGAGTCACCATTTGTATGGCTTGGCCGTTCGGGTACATATAGGCTTAAGTCGGATAGCGAGATGACGATGGATCAGGCCGAAGATGAAGACGAGGCCGTTGAGGAGCAGCAGGACCTGGAATTTGACGGATGGATCTACGCATTTTCATTTCCTATCATCAAGAGGGAGAATGAGGCCTTTCCGATCAAGGTAGGGTTAACTACTGCTGCTGACGTGGAAACACGAGTGTTCGGGCAGTGTCGGGGATCTGGTTTTTTTGAGCGGCCTGTAATTCTTGGGCGATGGCAGGTAAATAGGGTCGCTCAGATGGAGGATGCTGTGCATGCGGTGTTAAAGGCTCGTGGGCGATGGAAAGAAGATGCGCCGGGTGACGAATGGTTCATAACGACTGTCAATGAAATTCAATCAATAATCAACTTCGTTAAGGTCTAGTTCCTGAGGTTACCTATACTGCGATAAGGTAAGTCCAACAGTCTATTCTTATGAACCCATGGCTACCCAAACAAACCTTAGCTGTGCCCCAACCCTAGAAAGGTGTGTGTTTTTTTATTAAGTCTGGATAGGTCAATATATAGCTGGTCTTCGTAGATTCGACGCAACACCTTTCGTTCAAGGTCGTGTAGTTCTCGTGTCAAATCATCATAATCGGCACAAATACTATAGGCATCAAGAAAGCCGTTTACCTTTGCACGAACAACTGGAAGTACTGTAGCAAGTGTGAGTTTGCGCGTTAGCAATTCTTCAATTGACGAAAGAGAAAGAATTTCTTGCCGAATTCTCTCGCGTTGAGTTGCATGAAGCGTAAGTGTGTATTTGTTATTGATTAGAGTTAAGCTGAGGCCTAGGAATTCAGCCGCATCATTAGGGGCGTAGATTACTGATTTGGATCCTTCGGAAAGAGATGGGACCGTTAACTTTAAATCCCGAAGAAGGGCTTTGCAATGCTCCGAGATAGCTTCGCATTCAGCTCTGCTGGAGCAGAAGAATATTAGATCGTCGGCATATCTAATCGCTTTGTAGCCAGACTTTATTAATTTGCGATCAAAATTGAGCAGCACTAAATTTGCAAAAAGAGGGGAAAGAGGCATCCCCTGTCTAACTCCTAGGCCCGGCTTGATGCCCAATGCTCTGATTCGTCTCGCATATCCCGGGGTAGTTGGCTGAATCTCGCAATTCGTGGCCGACATTAAAATCTGATGCAGCGAAGAGTCTCGAATTTCTCGCTTGATAGCACGTGAAACGTCTTCACGCTGGATTTGGTCAAAGAAAGATGTAATGTCAGTTTTGAAAGCCCAGGGATTGCTTTCTCGCATAGCAATCGCTGCCCGTACAGCATCATGCACATTTCTTTTTCTAATAAAACCGTAGCTGATTGCGTTGGCCAATTTGGCGCGATACTTGTCCGATATGTGATCGGCAAGTGCTCGTTGCACGATTCGATCTTTGACTGTAGGTACGCAGATTAAACGGTCACGTCCGTTGCTTTTTGGTACGAGGACGGCTCGTAACGGTTCGAAAGAGAATTGCCGTGACCTAAGATCGTTGCGGAGCATGCGCAAACGGCGCGATTCTTCTGCTTCGAATGTGTTGATGGATTCCCCATCACTGCCGACGGTGTCGCGTGAAGAGGGTTTGGCATCCGCGTACAGTTTCTTCCAAGTTTTAAACAGGATTTCGTTGGAAAAAATCTGATCGTAAGCTGACAGTGCCATATCCAGGTATCTCGTCGAGCTTGAAGCTCCCCAGGGCTCGACGGGGAAGGGGCCTAGCCAACAGCTTCACCGCCACGTGCCTCGTGGGAGGTCACATTGCCGTTAATACTGCCGGTGACGCGCCCGCGAGTTTTCGCGTTTGCGCCATTTTGCCGCTTGGTCACGTGCAGCGCAACCTCAAAAGAGAGGCTCGCGTTAATCGCACATAGCTCCGCAGCACGGAAAGTCGGAATAAGTCTCATTACGGTCTCGATTTTGCTATGACAAGGTTCTAATAGCGCCAAAATTACTAGTATTTGACCTATTAGCCCGCGAAAACAAAGTAAGCGACGCAGCGAGCGGGATATTCCGGCTTCCGTTGAAGTTCGCGCGTTCGCGTCCTCGCTTCGGGGTCGCCCTGCACGTTTGTTACTCGCCTTCCCAATACAACCTGGGGAAGAAGGCGAGGCGACCGGAGCTTCCAAGCCAACAGCTTCACCGCCACGTGCCTCGTGGGAGGTCACATTGCCGTTAATACTGCCGGTGACGCGCCCGCGAGTTTTCGCGTTTGCGCCATTTGGCCGCTTGGTCACGTGCAGCGCAACCGCGAGAATGCAGTTAAACGCTACAAACCACAACTTATTGTAGGTGCATTTGTTTCCGTGGTCTAGATGTAGTGCCCCTGATCTACGGGTTATGTTGCAAGCTTATCCAACCTCCCGACCAAATCCTCAGCCCTCAGATGCGTATACCGCTTTAACATTTGCATCGACTTATGTCCGCTTATCGCCGCCACCTCTTGATCTGACAATCCAGCTTCCACCAGCCGGCTGACCGCCTCATGCCTCAGATCATGGAACCGGAAGTCCGTTAACCCAGCCTCTTTCTTGGCGTCAGTCCAAGCCTTGTCGAATAGGTATGTTCGTCGCACGCCGTCACGGCCAGGTTCACCAAAAAACACCAGGTCGGTCTCAGATGGGCGAGTCGGGTTATCCATAGCAGCCTGAAATGCTGCCGTAGCGGCCTTCGTTAACGGCACAGTTCGTGGCGAAGAGTTTTTCGTGACATCCAGCCGTACAACGCGCTTTTGTAGGTCTACCTGGCCAAGACGTAGACCGCCGATCTCCGATAGCCGCATCCCCGTTTCCAGGGCGATTCGTACGATCCAGCTAAACATCGGGTTGGAGTAGGCATCCACAGCCGCCAATAGCCGCTTGTTCTCTACAGGCGTTAGACGACGATTGCGGCCAGCGCCGGGAGCAGGGCGTCGAATCTGGGAGACGGGATTGAAAGGCAGGCCGAGCCCCCATTCCTTGATGGCGATTGTGAACAGGTGGCTTAGCAACGCGAGTTCCAGGCGGACAGTGTTATTGCTGCGCGGAACCTGTTTGCCGTTCTCGTCAGGATCGCCCGCCAGGCGCATGTCGCGGTACTGCGCCACGATATCGGCGCTCAGGGCGGCTAGTGAGTATTTCCCAAGGTGCTTCAGCAGAGGCTGAGCTTTTTTATGCTCAGAGGCGCGTGTCGATTCCCGCTTGGAAGGCGTGACTTCCCGTAGGTAGCGTGTCAGTGCCGACTCAAGTGTCATGCGCTCACCGGGAGCTCGCTGGATGTAGACCCCGCGTACCATCTCGTCCTCCGTCCGGCGCGACCAGTCCTCAGCATCGCGTTTGGTTCTGAATGTTTTAGACGAAGTCGGCCAGCCCGTCTTTCGAATGACAGCTTTCCAGGTACCAGAGGGTGTCTTAACGATAGTAGCCATGCGTGTAAAAGCTCCGAAAATACACTCGGTGCTTCGCCACTGTACCGAAACTGTACCTGGCTCACAAACTTGGAAAATCCCCTGGTGTCAGGGCAAGACGAAAAATCGCGCTAGAGGCTTGTAAATACTAGGGATTTTTGGGTGGTGCCCGGGGCCGGAATCGAACCGGCACGCCTTGCGGCGGGGGATTTTGAGTCCCCTGCGTCTACCAATTTCACCACCCGGGCACGGGAGGCGCGCAACCTGGGCAGGTTGGCTGGCGGAAAGCTGGCAATTATATGCTGACTTTCAAGTTTGCGCAGGAAGGAGGGCCTTCCTGCTTCTGAATGCGGCCGTCGGCCGTGACGAACCAGGCCTTGAGGCCCAGGGACTGCACCAGTGCTTCAGTGTCTGGCAGGGGCATGTTTGAGAATGCGGTGGACAGGGCGTCGGCCATGGTGGCATTTGCGGCCATGACGGAGACGCTGCGGTAGCGTGGTTGGGCGTGGCCGGTGCGGGGGTCGAACAAATGGGTGTGCCGGCCGGCGCGGTCCAAAGGGGTGCCGTAGCCGCCAGAGGTGGCTAGGGCGTCGTTGCGTAGCGAGACAGCGGTGTGGATGGCGGTGGGGGTCTCGGGCTCGATGATGCCAGCTTGCGGTTCGTGGGGGCGGGCCAAGCCTACCCGCCACGGTTGGGTGGCATGGGCTGGGCGTTGGTTGAGGCCGCGGATTTCGCCCAGGTCGACGAGGGCGCGGTCCAGGCCGCCGGCCCGTAGTAGCTCGGTGATGCGGTCGGTGATGTAGCCCTGGGCGATCCCGTTCAGGGTGAGGGCCATGCCAGGCTGTTGTAGCTGGATAAGGCTGGCGCTGACGTGGATGTGTTGGTAGCCAACCAGCGCCAGCGCTTTTTGCCGGGCTCGTGCCGGGGGGCCGACTGGATCGGCGTCCGGGCGGGTGAAGTGATCGGCGTATAGGGTCCATAGGGGCTGGACGCTGGGGTCGAACGCACCTTGGGTGAGCCGGCTGAAGTGCACACTTTCGTTGAGCAGGCGTACCAGGTCGGACGGCGGATTTTCCAGATGACCTTCGCGATTTAGGGTGGCCAGGGCGCTGTCTTCGCGATACAGGCTGAAGAGGCTTTCAAGGCGACGAAGCTCGGCCAGCGACTGTTCTAAAAGGTGTTGGGCAGCGGTGGGATCGGGGTGATACAGGCGAAGTTCTGCGTCGGCCCCCAGGGCCACGCCTTGCCACAGAAGGGGTTGGGCGCCGCTGCCGGCAGGGCCGGCAATGCCTGCGCAGGCCGTGCGAAGTAGGCCTGGGGTCAAGGCCAGGGCAGAGGCTGCAGCGGTGATGCCGAGGAAGCGACGACGGGGGCTGGCGGGCGTGGGCATGGTGGGGTCCGGTGGTTGCAGGATGCAGGGTGCGGGTTCCAGTTCGCGGTTCTTGGTTTGCGGTTCGCGCCTTGCGGTACTGTGATCGGGCTGCGAGGGTCGCGGTTTGAGCTTCGTTATTTGGCGTGCGAGGTTCGGGGACGAGTTCGGCGTTTGGGTTCGGGCGCCGAGTTCGGCGCGGGTTCTGGAGCGGGCGGATGCTGGCGCGAGTACGGGCGCGCTGGTACGGGGTGATTGAAGTTTGAAGCTTGATCGTGTGGTAGCTGGACGTATGGGATTCCGGACTATGGCCGCGTGCGACCGGGGTCGGTTGGGGTGGCGGCGCGGGCACTTATTGGGAAAAGATGTAGCTTTCGGGGACTTCTTCGAAGACGACGACGCGGCCGCCGTGGATCTGGGCGAAGGCCTTGGCCTGATCTCGCTGGCTGAAGGGCATGGCGTCTTCGGCGCCCATGCCGCCGATGTAGCGGCTTTCGATGACGTAGTACGCGCTGCGGGCGTCGATCCAGGCGGCGGGATCGGGCGCCTGGCCACGTTCGGCGCCAGCCATGTCGTTGACGTAGATGGCGCGCAGGGTCTTGGGTTCTTCGGGCAATACGGTGTAGGCGAAGACCTGCTTGATGGCGGAAAACCACACGGGTGTGTCGTGGCCTTCAAGCAGAATCTGACCCTTGGGACCGGTATGTTCGGTGAGTGCCATGCCGCAGTAGTGGCCGACGGCGTCGGCGACGTCGGTGTGCGGCTTGGGCGGGGCGGCCACATGTTGGGTTTCGGTGCAAGAGGCCAGGGCGGTTGCGGCGAGCCAGGCCAGCGCGAGCATGCGGGCCCGGCGGCCGATGTAGCGCAGCAAGTGGGCGGGCAGGCTCATAGCGATTTGCGATGGAAGGACAGGGCCGCCAGCAGGAATGGGATGGCGATCCAGAGCAGCTGCGCGGCGGCCAGGGTGGGTAGCGCGAGGCTGGCCTGGCTGCCGACGCCGGCCATGCCGGCGTACAGGGAGATGTTTTCGAAGCCGGTGAGGTTCATGAGCCGATAAACGTCGGACGGATTGAGCAGCAGCAGGATGTCGAGCGCCGCGGGCGTGAGGGTGCGGCCCTGGTCGACGGCCAACAGGCCCAGCAGGGCCATGTCGTAGATGACGACGAAGAACAGCCACACGGCGATGGCTATGCCCGCGGCGGTGGCACGTTCGCGTACCAGCGTGCTGATGAGGTAGCCCATGGCGAGAAAGCTGGCGCCCAGCAGGATGCTGGCGGCGATGAGCAGGGCGAAGGGCCGCCAGGCGCTGGCGTCGGCGGCGCCGTGCAGCCATTGCAGGGCCAGGCCGGCGAAGCCATAGCCGGCCGTGGTCGCCAGCGCCAGGATGGCCAGGTGGCCGATAAATTTGCCGACGATGACCTGCCACCGCGACACGGGATAGCTGAGCAGCAGGGCCAGCGTGCCGCGGTCGATTTCGCCGACGATGGCATCGTAGGCGAGCAGCATGGCTATGAGCGGCACCAGGAAGATCGACAGGCTGGACAGGCTGACGACGGTGACGGTGAGCGGGTCGACCTTGACGTCACCGGTGGGAGAACTGCCCAGCAGCCCCAGCGACAGCGCCAGTGCGGCGAGTAACAGGGCCGTGGCCAGCACCCAGCGGTTGCGCAGGCCGTCGCGGATTTCTTTGCCGATGATGGCGAAGACGGCGTTCATGCGTCTCTCCGTTCGAGCAGGTGGGCGTAGATTTCGTCGAGGCTGGGCACGTAGATGTCGATGTCGCTGATGGGCAGCTTGATGCCGGCGAGGGCTCGCAGTGCGGGGACTTTGTCGGCCTCGGTGCATGCGCGTTCGAAGCGCGCGGGGCCGATTTGCCGCCAGGGCGGGGGCATAGCCGAAAGAGGCTCTGGCGCGGCCAGGGTAATCGTGATGCGCATGGAGGCGCCAGTGGTCTGGCGTAGTTGCGCCAGGGTGCCGTCGGCGATTTTTTGGCCTTGTTTCATGACGACGACACGGTCGACGTGATGCGCGATTTCGGCCAGTGCATGCGTACTGACGAGCACGGCGGCGCCTGAGTCGCGCAGTTCGCGCACGATGTCGTAGAACATCAGGCGGGAAGCGGGATCGAGGCCGGTGGTGGGTTCGTCGAGCAGCAGGATGCGCGGACGGCCCAGCAGGGCCTGGGCCAGTGCAAGGCGCTGACGCATGCCTTTGGAATACCCGGCTACGCGCCGGCGTGCCGCATCGGCGATGCCGACGCGTTCAAGCAAGGCGGGATTGCGCTCAAGTGGCTGCCGTTTCAGCCGCGCATAGAAGTCCAGGGTTTCGGCGCCGGTCATGGCGGGATGCAGCGCGACCGTTTCGGGAAGGTAACCGATGTGGTGGCGCATTTGCGCTGCCTGGCGGCTGCTGGCCTCGTGGCCGCGCAGTGTGACGCGGCCCAGGCTGGGACGTATCAGGCCCAGGATGAGCTTGATCAGCGTGCTCTTGCCCGCGCCATTGTGGCCGGCCAAGGCCACGCATTCACCTGCGTGGAGCTGCAGGTTCAGGTTTTCCAGCGCGCGCTGTGTGCCGTAATGCTTGGCGACCGCGGCCAGTTCGACTTGAATGGTGCTCATGGCGCGGCGACAGCCAGCGATGGCTCGGGGAAAACGGGTGGACGCATCAGCGGAGCGCTGTCGATCACGCCGCCGGGCAGCAGGGCCGGGAACTGGGATTGAGCCCAGCGCACGATGGATACGGCGGGGCTGTTCAGGAGGATGCGCGCCGCCGGGGCCCGCCAGAGTACCTGGTCGATGATGCCGTTGGGACGGTAAGCGGTGTCTGCGATGCCGTCGGCGTCGAGATCGAAGGCGGTGTTGTCGCTCCAGTAGTTGCCGCGGCCGTTGCGCGACCATTCGATGACGCGGGTGCCCACGTACTTGACCTGATTCTGGTTATTGACGAATGCGTTGCCCGATATGGTGTTGCCGTCGGAACCGGCGGTGAAGTGGATGCCGATATCGCAGTCGTGGAAGTGGTTGGTTTCGAAGCGGTTGTTGTTGGCGTTGTAGAGAAACGCGCACTTGGCGCCGCCGCGCACGGTGTTGCCGGTGATGACGGCGTCGTTGGCGTAGTTGAACATCAGGCCTTGGTCGTTGCTGCGCAGGGCTACGTTGTCGCGCACCACCAGGCGGTGCGAATACATGATGGCGTAGCCGATGTCGTTGTCTTCAGAGATGTTTTCGCTGACTTCGCTATCGTTGGTGTACATGTAGTGCACGCCATAGCGAAGCTGGCGAAAGCGGTTGCCGCGAAATAGATTGTTCTTGCTGGTGTTGGAGAAAATGCCGTCGCGGCCGGCCGAGATTTCGTTGTCGAGCACCTGGGTGCCCGGGCTGTTCCAGAGCGACACGCCGTTGCCGCGTTCGGCCACCCGGAGTTCGGTATTGCCGATGATGCGGTTGGCGCGTACCAGTGCGGCGTCGGGACCCCATATGTAGACACCCATCAGGTTGTCGATGATGTCGTTGTGTTCGACGACGGCGTGATGGGCGGTGCGGTCGAGGAAGATGCCGGCGTCCATAGCGGGCAGGTCGAGGCCGGATTGCCTTATGCCCAGATGGCGCAGCGTGACTTGCGGAGCGCGGACCCACACCGTGCGCCCCTGGCGGTCGCCCAGGATGATGGCGGATCGGTCGGGCGGGCCTTCGAGCGTAAGCGGTTTGTCGATGACTAGCCTGCCCGGGTAGCTGCCTGGGGCGAGCTGGAGCACGTCGCCGGGTGCGGCGGCGTCGACCGCTTGTTGCAGGTTGGCGCCGCCGGGTACGGGGATGGTGGCCCCCAGCGCCGTGCCGGCCAGGACAAGCCCGGACAGCGCGGCGGCCAGGAGTGCGCCGCGTGCTGCGGCGCAAGGCACAACTGACATGCGATCTAGGCCTTCTTGGGCCGCACGATCATGTGCCCCGACATTTCCATGTGCAGCGCATGACAGAACCACTGGCAGTAGTACCAGAAGATGCCCGGACGGTCGGCGGTGAACGTGACCGAGGCGGTGGCCTGAGGCCCGATTTCCATGGCGATGCCGTGGCCTTCGAGCGTGAAACCGTGGGTGAGATCTTCGATGACTTCCATGTTGGTGACGACGACGGTGACCTCGTCGCCCTGGTTGACCTCGAACTGCTTCACGCTGAACATGGGCGCCACGGCGATCATGTAGACGCGCACCTTGTTGCCGTCACGCACTACCTTGGCAGCTTCTTCGAGCACGACGCCGTCTTTCTTGGCCAATTGACGGGCGTCTTCCCACATGGGGTCGTCGCGTTTCCAGGCGCTGATCGGGTGTACCTTGGACCGGTGCACCAGCAGCATGTCGTGAGGTTCGGCGAAGCTGGGGCCGTCGTGCACCAGCTTCATCTCATCGCCCGAGATGTCGATGAGCTGATCATTTTCGGGCTTGAGCGGACCGACGTTGAGGAAGCGGTCTTTGGAGAACTTGTTCAGCGACACCAGCCATTTTCCGTCGGCTTCCCGAGTTTCGCCCATGGTGCTGTGGTTGTGGCCGGGCTGGTAATGGACGTCGAGCTTCTGGATGATGGGGTCGACCTTTTCACCCTGGTAGGCGCGGCGGGCCTTTTCGAGGTTCCACTTGACCATCTGGCTGTCGATGAACAAGGTGGTGTAGGCGTTGCCGCGCCCGTCGAAGGCCGTGTGCAGGGGCCCCAGGCCCAGCTGGGGTTCGGCCACGACGCAGTCGCGCGGTTTGATCTTGTCGTCGAACAGGTCGTCGAGCTTGCGTACGTCGACCACGGTGACCGTGGGCGACAGCTTGCCGTTGAGCACGACGTGGATGCCATCGGGGGCGGCATTGCACCCGTGGGGCGAATTCGGCACGGGAATGTAGCGGGTGTACCGGGAGCCGTGCCGGCCGTCGACGACGGGCACGCCCCCCATGGTTTTGAAGTCGCCGGACTTGATGGCTTCTTCGATGCGCTTGATATTGAAGACCACGACCCAGTCTTGCTCGTTGGCTGACGCTTCTTCGACTGTGATGCCCTTCTCGGAGTTGTAGCAGGTGGCGAAGGCGTACTTGCCCTGGTAGTCGGCGTCGCCGTTGTCGAGGTTGCCGTCTACCAGAACCTGCCAGGCCACCTTCATCGTTTCGCCATCGATGGCGGTATAGATGGCAAAGAAGTTTTCCTTGGGATTGTCGGTGATGGTGCCGTTGTTGGGGATGGGCACGATGTGTTCGCCGTTGGCGAAGACATAGCCGGTGCGCGGATAGCGCTGGGGGCGCAAGCCATGAATGCCCGACGCATTGGGAATTTCGAGGATCTTGTCGGTTTTCATGACGTCGCACCGGATGCGCGCGACACGATTGTTGGCCTTGTCGTTGATGTAGATGTAGCGGCCGTCGTAGGTGCGGTCGGTGAACGACATGTGCGGGTGGTGCGCGTCGCCGTTCAGATAGACGCCGCCCTTGTCTTTGAGGTATTCGCGCGTTTCAGGCGTGAGACCCTCGGTAAGGACTTTGCGGCTTTCATTGGTGACGCCCCAGCCGGTGGCGCTGCAATGGTTGAACACCGGAATGCGCATGAGTTCGCGCATGGACGGCAGGCCCAGGATACGGACTTCGCCCGATTGGCCGCCGGAGTTGAAGGCATAGTATTCGTCGAGTTCGCCCGGGGCGATGTGGCCGGTTTGGCCGCCAGACTTGGTGTCTTTGGCGTGTGCGCCGCTGAGGTGCGCGCTGCCCACGAGCCCTGCGGCACCGGAGAGTGCGGCGGTGCCCAGAAAACCGCGGCGGCTGAGTCCGGTTCGGTCTGGTTTCTGATCGGACATGGATAACTCCTAGTTGGGGTGGCTTGGGGCCAGTGGGTCAAGGGTTGGCTGCGCCAGAGGCGGAAGTGGCCTGAGGGCTGGGCATGCGTTGCAACACGGCTTCGTCGGGCGGTGCGCGCCGACGTTCGCGCTTGCCTTTTTTCTGGATGAGATGCGGACACTTTGTGTCGTGGTGGTAGAGCATCTGGCAGTGCAGGCACTGGATGCACTCGTTGGGGTTGATGGCGCCGGTGGGTTCGATGGCTTGCACGGGGCATTCGACGTTGCAGCGTTGGCAGGGGTTGCCGCATTCGTGGTAGCGGCGCAGCCAATTGAAGATGCGCAGGCGGGCAGGGATGGCCAGGGCCGCACCCATGGGGCACAGGTAGCGGCAATAGAAGCGTTCGATGAACAAGCCAGCCACGACCAGAAGCACGGCGAACACGACGAACGGCCAGTCGCGGACGAAGCGCAGGATGATGGCGGTCTTGAAGGGTTCGACTTCTGCCAGGCGTTCGGCGAATGCCAGGTCGTAGAGCGAGAATCCGAACAGCAGCAGGAAGATGACGTACTTGATGGCGGCAAGACGTTGGTTGACGCCGTGCGCGACCGAGATCTGCCGAATGCCCAGGCGCTTGGCCGCGCGGTTGGTAAGTTCTTGCAGGGCCCCGAACGGGCACAGCCATCCGCAGAAGGTGCCTCGGTTCCAGAACACCATGGAAATGGCGGTGGCGCACCACAACAGGAACACGAGCGGATCCATCAGGAAGGCGTCCCAACGGAATTCGGTGCGCAGTGCCGTGGTGAAGGTAAGCACGTTGACGACAGACAACTGCGCCTGTGAGTACCAACCGATGAAGAACAGCGTGAAGGCCAGGAACGCCAGGCGGGTGCGGTCGTAGAGTTCGGGGCGGCGCGCCAGTTGGTCTTGGAAGAAGAAGATGCCCGCCAGTACGGCCAGGCTGATGCACAGTATGACGACCTGCCCCTGCTTGGCCAGCCAGATTTGTTTCCAGAGCGCGGGCGCTGCTTCCTGGAGGGCCGCGCCGTCGGCGGGGGCGGAAGGAGCCGCCGCCGACGGCGCCGTGGATGCCGCGACGGATGGCACGGGCTGCGTGTAAGCCTGGGGCAATTCGTAAGGCAAGTCGAAGGTGACGAAGGCCTTGTCTTGCACATTGAGAACTCGCTGCACCATGAGCTGCAGGCGCCATGGGGAGACCGGGTCGAATGCGGCGTCGTCGGGCACGACGAACAGGGCCACTTCGGCAAACGCAGGAGCGCCGGGAGCAACCACATCGGCCAGGCGTTGGTGATTGCGATCGCGGAAGCGGAAGCTCGCTTCTTGCTGGATGATTTCTATGCGGTCGAAAATGCCGCCACGCACGTAGCCGGAACCCTTGAACGAGTATGCACCGTTGCCGGCTACGAGCAGGGCGTGTTGCCCTGGACGCAAGCGCTGGGAAAGGTGCTGCCAGGTGGCATCGCCGAGCAGGCTGCGACCGATGCCGGGAACGCTTACCAGGGCTGCGTACAGATCGATGAAGGTGTCGGCCGGGTCGGCGGTCTCGGGGCGTGAGGCGGCGTCGGTGCGACCGGCTTGGGCGAAGGCCTGGTTGACGTTTTCAACCGAGAGCTGCAGGCGCTGGACGGCGCCGGTGTCGAGCAGCGCTTGCCAGGATCGGACCTCGCCCAAGGTGGTGTCGATGGTGCGGGCAGGCGCCGCGGCGATTTGGCTGGCAGGGGTGCCCGCCGCCTGGCCGGCGCCGGCCACGCCGTGGGCGCGCGCCACGGCAATGGCCGACCGGGTGATGCTGTCGCCGATGACCATGAGCGTGACCGTGGCGCCACTGATGATGTCGACCGGCGGGGACGCGCCATGGCGCGGCGGGGATTCGATGAAGTTCAGGCCGACGTAGCCATGGATGAAGGCTTCGACCTTGGCCTGGGGGATGCCGATGAGGACGATGGGCTCATGATGTTCGACCAGGCGGGCGGCGACGATACGGCCGTCATCAGCCAGGCCTACTACGACGTCGATGGGCTTGCTGGAGTAGCCGCGGGTGTTGACGACATCGGTGGTGAGATAGACGTAGCCTAGCGGCTGGTTGCCGGCATAGGCTCGGGCCACCAGGGGCTGGCCTTCGGGCGCGCCCAGTCGGTCGGCGCCGGGATAGAGTTCCGCGGGCGTGAACTGCGACAGAAAATGGGCAAGTCGTTGCGCATGCGCCGGTGGGGCCAGCCAGGCGGTGCACGCCAGGATGAGAATGCATAGCGCCCGGAACGGGAAGAAAATACCTGCTGAAGCGGTGCGCCTTGGCATGCGACGACTCTGAAAGCGTGTTGGTGTCGCATGCTAAATAGCCGACGGCGGACGGTCCTTGTCTGAAGTCAAGAGCGATGAAAAGTCTGGATTCAGGGTGGGATGAGACCCAGCGGGGCAATATGCTGGGCGTGGGGTTGTGGGTTGTGGGTTGTGGGGTGATGGGGCGGTGGCCGGGAAGCCTCGCGACGCGTGGCAACGGACCCGCGCCGGCGAATCGTGGGTGTACGCCGGGTTCGGTGCGGGTTTTTCCGGCGTACGCCGGCGCGCGATGCGGACGAATGGGGGCGGTGTATCGCCCGGCTGGACGTGGCGCGCAAAAGCGGACGGCCGGCACGCGGCGCCGAGCGCGGGCAAGAAAAAGGCGCCCTCGCGGGGCGCCTGCCATGGCAAGGGGCCGAGGCTTAGCCGCCGACCTTCAAGGTGCCTTTCATGATGGCCCAATGGCCCGGGAAGGAGCAGAAGAATGCGTAGGTTTCGCCGGCGGCCAGCTTGGCGGTGTCGAATTTGACGGTGTCGGATTCGCCGCCACCGATGAGCTTGGTGTGCGCGATGACGCGGGCATCACCCGACTTGACGTAGTCGTTGGCCAGGCCGGCGGCCATGCCGTCGGTGGCGACGGGCTGCATGTCGGCCTGCTTGGTGAGCACCCAGTTGTGGCCCATGGCGGCCTTGGCCATTTTGCCAATGTGCTTCAGCTGTACGGTGAATTCTTTGCAGCTGGGATCGATGACGATTTCTTTGGTGAGGAACTGCATGGCGTCGTTGCTTTCGACGGTGACTTCGCACTGCGCGGCGAGAACGGGCAGGCTGGCCGCCGACAGCAGGACGGCGAGGGTGGCTTTGGCAAACATAGGGATTCTCCGGTAATAGAGCGACGGGCGCACCGGCTGATGCGGGCGGCGTGTGGCACGGGATGGGAGTTTATCGGGGGGGCCTAGCCGTGGCCTTGACGAAAGACAATGACGCGTGATCCTTACGATGATACGCCCGCTATGCGCAGGGGCCCTTGAAATTGAGAATGGCCGCCCCTATAACAGGCAGGCCATTTATAACTTCCGGGATCTGTGCCCGCTCGCCGGGGTTCCGTCCCGAATTTGTTTTTTACTTTTACGCCACTATGAATCAAGCCACTACGCCCGCTACGCCGGAAACTCTGGGCTTCCAGGCAGAGGTGAAGCAGCTGCTGCACCTGATGATCCACTCGCTGTACAGCAACAAAGAGATCTTCCTGCGCGAACTGGTGTCGAATGCCTCGGACGCGTGCGACAAGCTGCGCTTCGAGGCCATTGACCAGCCCGAGCTGCTGGAAGGCGATAGCGAACTTGCCATCCGCGTCGAGTATGACAAGAGCGCCCGGACCATCACGATTTCCGATAACGGAATCGGCTTGTCGCGCGACGAGGCCATTGCGAACCTGGGCACGATTGCGCGCTCGGGTACGCGGGAGTTCTTTTCGCAGTTGACGGGCGACAAGCAGAAGGATGCCCAGCTGATCGGCCAGTTCGGGGTGGGTTTTTATTCGTCGTTCATTGTGGCGGACAAGGTGACGGTGCTGAGCCGCCGGGCTGGCGCGACCCAAGCCATACAGTGGGAATCCGACGGCCAGGGTGAATTCAGCATTGCGGCGGCCGAGAAGGCGACTCGCGGCACCGACGTTACCCTGCATTTGCGCGAAGACCAGGACGAACTGCTCAGCGGCTGGAAGCTGCGCGAGATTCTGCGCCGTTACTCAGACCACATTTCGCTGCCGATACGCATGGCCAAGGAAGAGTGGGATGCCGACAAGGGCGAGCAGGTCAAGCGCGAAGAACTCGAAACGGTCAACCAGGCCAATGCCCTGTGGACGCGCAGCAAGAGCGACGTCACCGACGAGCAATATCGCGAGTTCTACAAGACGGTTTCGCACGACTACGATGACCCGTTGGCCTGGACGCACAACCGGGTGGAAGGGCGCAGCGAATATACGCAACTGCTCTACGTGCCGAAGCACGCGCCTTTCGACCTGTGGGATCGCGATGCGCGGCGCGGCGTGAAGCTGTATGTGAAGCGCGTGTTCATCATGGACGACGCCGAACAGCTGCTGCCTTCGTATTTGCGCTTTGTGCGCGGCGTGATCGACTCGGCCGACCTGCCGCTGAACGTGTCACGCGAGATTCTTCAGGAAAGCCGCGATGTGCGGGCCATACGTGAAGGCTCGGCCAAGCGCGTGCTGTCGCTGCTGGAAGACCTGGCCGAGAACAAGCCCGAAGACTACGCCACATTCTGGACTGAGTTCGGACAGGTGCTGAAAGAGGGCACCGGCGAAGACGCCGGCAACCTGGAGCGTATTGCAAAGCTGCTGCGCTTCGCTTCGACGCAATCGGGCGACGCTGCCCAGACCGTTGCGCTGGCCGACTATGTGTCGCGCATGAAAGAAGGGCAGGACAAGATCTACTACGTGACGGCCGACAGTTTTGGCGCAGCCAGCAACAGCCCGCACCTGGAGATTTTCCGCAAGAAGGGAATTGAAGTCCTGCTGCTGTCGGACCGGGTGGACGAGTGGATGCTTTCGTACCTGCGTGAGTTCGACGGCAAATCGCTGGTGTCGGTGGCCAAGGGCGGCCTGGATCTGGCCGAGCTGGCGGACGAGGAAGAGAAGAAGAAGCAATCGGAAGTGGCCGAGTCATTGAAGCCGCTGGTCGAGCGCCTGCAGAAGGCCCTGGAAGACCAGGTGAAAGAGGTGCGCGTGACTTTGCGGCTGGTGGATTCGCCTGCTTGCGTGGTGGTGGGGCAGAACGAGCTCAGCCCGCATCTGCTGCGCATGTTGAAAGCCGCCGGGCAGGAAGCGCCCGATGTGAAGCCCGTGCTCGAGATCAATCCGGAGCACGCGCTGATCGCCCGGGTGCGTGACGCGGATGAAGCCGAGTTCGATCAATGGGCCCGGTTGCTGCTGGATCAGGCGCTGCTGGCGGAAGGCGCGCAAATTGCCGATCCGGCCGCGTTCGTCAAGCGCCTGAACGCCTTGTTGCTGAAGGCCTGAGCGGAGCCCTGTGCCGTTCAAGGGCGGGCACCCCATGGGGTGCCCGCTCTTTTTTTGGGATCGGCCGGCTGTCGGGCTACACTTTGAGCGTTGTCATGATCCAAGCCCGACTCCCATGAGCAATCCGCTCGACCGAGCCTTCCACTTGCTCGATATCGTCGCCAGCGCGCGGCGGCCGATGTCTCTTATCGAGATGGTCCAGCGCAGCGGACTTCCGCAATCCAGTACCTACCGGCTGGCTTCGAACCTTGTCGAAACGGGCATGCTCACCTTCGATGCGCAGTCCAAGACTTATGTACCGGGCAGCAGGGCGCACCGGTTGTCGCTTCTGCTGGGGGGCACGGATCGTATCGAACAGTTGCTGGATCCGGCGCTCGAATCCATCGCCCTGTCTGTGGAAGAAACCAGTTTCTTTGTGCTGGCGACGCTGGGCGGCCCGCAACTGCTGCGCTACAAGGTACCCGAGGTCGGCGCCCGGGCGTTCGTGCATCCTGGGTATAGCTATCCGATCCACGCCACCGCAACAGGAAAGGTAATTGCCGCCTTCGGCCACCAGGACCTGCGTCAAGTGGTCGCGGAAGCACAGTTCGAGCAGTACCAGCCTGAGACCCTTACCGACAAACGCAAGCTGCTGGCGGTTTTTGCGGACGTGCGCGCAAAGGGCTATGCGATCAACGTCGGTGAACTCGATCGCGATGTCTACTCCGCGGCTGCGCCGGTGTTTCACCGAGGGCATCTTGCCGGGGCGCTCGGTTTTGTTGGACCCGCCAGCCGCGTGTCGGAGGCGTCCGCGCAAGAAAGCGTCCATCGGCTGCTGGATGAAGCGGCGCGACTGTCCCAACTGCTAGCCAACTGAACGCGGTCCCGCCCCGGACACAGGGCATTGGGATATACCCTTGCCACGCTTGCAGATTCTGTTTTCTGGATTATTATTCCGAAAACGTGTCAGGAATCGGCGGCGGGCTATGCAGAATCTTCCTACCAGACAACTTCTCGATGAGTTCGCGGCCGCATGGAATGCCCATGATGCCGATCGCTTGTTGGCATGCATGACCGAGGACGCGGTGTTTTACGGCGCCGCTGGCCCGGGCCCCGAAGGGACGGTGTGGAAAGGGCATGCGCAGTTGCGCCAGGCCTTCGCCGCGATCTGGCGGCTGTACCCGGACGCTAGGTGGGCGGATCCCATCCACGCCATCGATGGAGACCGCGCCTTCAGTCAGTGGACGTTTCGTGGCACCTCCGTGGAAGGCGAACGTGTGCACATGCGCGGCTGTGACCTGTTCGTGCTTCGCGAGGGGCTGATCGCGGTGAAGGACACCTACCGCAAGCAAACCTTCGCGGCGCAAGCCAGCAGGGGAAGTCAATGAGTCCGTTGATTCGTACCGGCCTGAACGCTGGCAGTGGCCCGCGCTGGAAAGTGGTGGGCGGCGCCGGCGTGCGCTTCCTGCTGGACGATGGCCGGCAGGTCATCGACGCTTCCAATACGGGCGGGCCGCTTGGCCATGGGCACCCCGAGCTTGTGGAGGCGGTGTGCAAGGCGGCCGCCAGCCCGGTGATCAATGAGGGGTGGTTCTGGGCCGAGCGCGAGCAGGCCGCCCAGGACCTGATCGATATCGCCTTTCCCGGTGAACCGTGGGCCGCCGGCGTGCGGTTCTTCCTGTCCGGTAGCGAGGCCAACGACATGGCGCTGTCGCTGTCACAAGTGCTCACCGGGCGCCAGGCGTTTGCGACGCGCGTGCGCGCCTATCACGGCATGTCGGGAGTGTCGCAGCATCTCACCGTGCAGCCGCAGTGGCATGGTGGCCTGTCGGTCAAGGACGCGCCATCGCGGCCCGTGCCCAATCCGTTTGATATTCGGCAGATTCCCGAGCCTATGGGAGCCAAGTACGGCCCGGTTGCAGACGACAGGCCATTGCACGAGCGGCTCGCGGGCTTGCGGAACACACTGGACGGCGTGGCGGCAACCATCATCGACTACACCCAGGGCGGCATCTACTACGATCCGCAGTACCAGGACGCCGTGGCCAAAGCCGCGCGCGACGCGGGTTCGCTGTGGATCGCTGACGAAGTCGTGACCGGTGCGGGACGCGTCGGCCGAATGTTCGCTTTCCAGGGCGCAGCCTCGCGTCCCGACGTCGTGACTATGGGCAAGGGGCTGGCAGGCGGCCTCGCGCCCATCGGCGCGGTGGTGCTTTCCCAGGACATCGTGGACGAAATGCGCGGCAAGAGCTGGCAGACCTACTCCACCTTGCGCGCTCATCCGGTGGCGATGGCCTGCGTGCGTGCCTACCTGCGGATACTCAGACGCGACAAACTCGTGGGGCGAGTCAAGCATCTGGAAGCCCTAATGGAACACCGATTGCTCGAGATCGCCGCCAGGCATCCGTCGGTCGCACGCGTGGACGGCAACGGTCTGCACTGGACGGTTGAGTTGCATGGCGAGGACTGGCGCACCTGGGAAGGTAACTCGAGCGCCGAACCGCTGGCATCGAAGGTATCCAATCGTGCACTGGAGGCCGGCGCACTCATCGGCACCAGTGGCGAGAGCGCATCGCTGTTCCTCGCGCCGGCATTCGTGATGGAGGAGTCCGACCTGCATGCCGTCCTGGACGCGCTTGACCACGGACTGGAGGCTGCCGATGGCCACACGGGGATGCGCGCATGAAGCCGGTCTTGCGTGTCGACAGCGATCGCCTGTGGCAGTCCATCATGGAGCATGGCCGCATCGGCGCCACGCCCGAGGGCGGGCTGAACCGGGAGGCGCTCACCGAGGCGGACAAGATCGGGCGCGACCTGTTTGCCGGCTGGTGCACGCAAGCGGACATGGAGGTGGCGGTGGACGAGCTGGGAACCATGTACGCGACGCTGCCGGGAACTGAGGCGGGGCGGCTGGCCATTGCAACGGGTAGCCATCTCGACACGCAGTGCACCGGCGGACGGTTCGATGGCGTGCTGGGCGTGCTGGCCGGTCTGGAAATCGCCCGCGTGTTGCGCGATGCAGGCATCGCGCTTCGCCATCCGCTGACTGTGGTCAATTGGACTGCGGAAGAGGGTGGGCGTTTCAAGCCGTCGATGGCGGCCAGCGGCGTGTATGCGGGCATTTTTCCCAAGTCCGACGTTGAGCAGTGGCGGGATGCCGACGGCATTGGATTTCAGTCTGCATTGCAGGCCATCGGCTATCGCGGCAGCGAGCGCGTCGGCCAGCGGCGTTTCCGTACCTTCCTCGAACTGCATATCGAGCAGGGGCCCGTGCTTGAGCGGGAAGGCAAGCAGATCGGCGTGGTCACGCATGCGCAGGCCATGAGCTTCAGCAATGTCACGATCCAGGGGAGGCCCAGCCATGCCGGCACCACGCCCATGCAGGACAGGCTGGATCCTATGTCCGCCTTTGTGCGCATTGCCGCGGCTTGCGAAACGCTAGCGCGTGCCACACGGGACGCACGCTTCACGGTTGGCGCGATCCAGGCGGATCCCGGATCGCACAGTGTGATTCCGCGTCAGGTCAGCTTCACCCTGGATCTGCGGCATCCGATGCAACGCGAATTGCGCAGCCTGATCGACGGGTTTGAGGCGGCAGCACACGCCGAGCGTAAGCGCGGCTACACCATCACGCGCACGGAGTTCGGGACTTCTCCCGAGCTGCCCTTCGCTCCCGAGTGTGTGGCGGCGGTGCGCCAGGCGGCAGTCTCCTGCGGCTACTCGGCGATGGACATCGTCAGCGGCGCGGGGCATGACGCGGTCTACGTTGCGCGCGTGTGTCCGACCGGAATGATCTTTGTGCCCTGCCTGGGTGGCGTCAGCCACAACCCGGCCGAGAGCATCACTCAGGAGCAGGCCGCGGCGGGCGCCAATGTCTTGCTGCACGCCATCCTTGCTCTTGACAATCTTTGACCCTAACCGATGAGAGCCATGGCCAATCCCGCATACACACCTATTGACGCCTCCAAGATTCCGCGTTTCTCCGACGTCGCGACCTTCCTTCGTACGAGGCGCATCGATATAAATGAGGAAATCGACATCGGCTTGGTGGGGGTGCCCTTCGACATCGGACTGAATTATCGCGGCGGTCCGAGGGAAGCGCCTGGTGCGGTACGGCAGGCAAGCCGCATTATTCGGATGGTCCATCCGACCTTCGGTACGCAGCCCTACGCGCTGTGCAATGTGGCCGACATAGGGGACGCGCCAGTCAACCCCCTGGATAAGGACGGCAGCCTCGCGGCGATCGAGCAGCACTTTCGGCAGATGACTGAATTGGGTATCCGGCCCATCGCCATCGGCGGCGACCACACGATCCCTACTCCGATTCTGCGGGGCATCGCGCGACAGGAGCCGGTGGGCATATTGCACATCGATGCGCATGGCGACACGCTGGACGAGCTGTGCGGAACGCGCGTGAACCATGCCACCTTCATGCGGCGCGTGCTGGAAGAGCAGCTGATCGATCCCAGCCGCGTAGTGCAGGTGGGCATGCGCGGCTCGAGATTTTCGTCCGAGGACATCGCCTATGGCTACGAGGCCGGCTACACAATCATCACCTATGATGAGTTCGAGGCGATGGGGCGCGACAAGGTGATGGCCATCATCCGCGAGAAGCTGGGCACCGGCCGAACCTACATGTCCATCGATATTGACGGGCTCGATCCGTCGTTCTGCCCTGGTACGCCGGTGCCCGAGATAGGCGGGCTCACGCCGCGTGATGTACAGATGATCATCCGGTCGCTGCGGGGGGCCGATCTGGTGGGCGCAGACATTTCAGAGGTCGCGCCTTGCTACGATCCGACAGGTATCACTGCGGTGACTGCCGCGAACCTCATGTTCGAACTGCTGTGCGTGATGGCCGAGAAGTCCGGCGCGCGTGCGTGATTCAAATCAGTGACGCCTTAACCGTTAATTCTTTCGGAACACTGCCATGACGCAAGTCTCCAGAAGGACGATCCTCAAATATGCATCCGGTGCGCTGCTGCTGGGCGTGCCTATGTTACTTCGGGCGCAGCCCGCATCCCGGCAGCTTGTGGTCAGTGGTTGGGGCGGCACCTTCCAGGACGCGATGCGCAAGGCGCTCTTTGCGCCGTTCGCCAAGGAAACAGGGATACGCGTGGTCGAGGTGACCTACGGCGGCCAGGGCCTGGCGCGCGTCAAGTCGCAGGTGGAAGCGGGCAAGGTCGAGATCGATCTGCTGGACGGCCCGCCATTCTGGCCGATCATGGGCGCGAACCAGGGGCTGCTTGGGGCATTGGATCTCTCCGGCGTGGCTGACGCCGGGGCGCATTTGCCCGGCGCCATCGGCGAGTATGGGTATGGCTACGCAGCCACGTCCTGGGGCATCGCCTACAACGCCGATACTTTCGCCAAAGGCGCGCCGAAGACCTGGGCGGACTTCTGGGATACGGAAGGCTACAAGGGACGGCGGGCCTTCTTCGGCGGTGTGCCCGTGCGGCATCCCGAGTACGCCCTCATGGCTGATGGGTTGCCCACGGACCAGGTCAATCCCATGGATACGGCAAAAATCGACCGCGCCTTCGCGAAGCTTGCGAAGATCAAGGCCCAGATTGCGGTTTGGTACCAGAGCAACGCGCAAATGGAGAGCCTGCTGGTCAACGGCGAGATCGACATGGGGGAGCTCACCTCCAATCGGGCGTACTACCTTGGTACCCAAGGCATGCCCGTGCGGTTCCAGTACAACCAGGCGGTCATGAATCAACTCGTGCTCTGATGGCGAAGAACGCGCCAAACCAAGCCAATGCGGAGGCGTTCCTGCGCTTCTGCAGCCGGCCGGACCGGCAGGCGGAGCTGGCGGCGATCACGTTCACGGGACCGTCGAATTCCCGCGCGCTCGGCATGATTACCGACGAGTCCCTGGCCAGGGCGCTGCCGACCGAGCCTCGCAATCTGCAGCAGCAGGTGCAGCTCGACTCCGGCTTCTGGGCCGCCAACCTTGCTGCGCTGGGCCCCCGCTGGGCGCAGCTGACTTCCCGATGAGCGGCCACGCGCCCTGCGGGGCGCGGCCGCTCATGGCCAGAACCGTGTCGGCTTCGCAGCCGGCCCTGGTGCTCGACAGGGTAGAGAAGCACTTTGGGGACTTCGCCGCGGTTCGCGGTGTCTCGTTCGCAGTGCAGCCAGGGGAATTCGTATCCTTGCTCGGTCCTAGCGGCTCGGGCAAGACCACTATCCTGCGCTTGATTGGCGGCCTGGAATTTCCCACTGCAGGCCGCATCTCGCTCAATGGCGCGGACATCCAGCAGCAACCCTCTTACCGGCGAAACATCGGCGTCGTTTTCCAGAAGTACGCGCTCTTTCCCCACATGACTGCGGCACAGAATGTCGAGTTTCCGCTTAAGCGGCGCGGCGTGCCGGAGCGCGAGCGCCGTCAGCGCGTGGCGGCGGCGCTAGACATGGTGCGGCTGGGCGACTTGGGCAAGCGCTATCCGCACCAACTCAGCGGTGGCCAGGAACAGCGGGTCGCGCTGGCACGCGCGGTCGTTTTCCAGCCCGATGTTCTATTGCTCGACGAGCCGCTCGGCGCGCTGGACAAGCAACTGCGCGAGCAAATGCAGCGGGAGATCCGCAGTGTGCAGCGTCAGCTGAACATGACGACCATTTTCGTCACGCACGACCAGTCTGAGGCGATGGCCATGTCCGACAGGATAGCGGTGGTCAACGGCGGGCTGATTGAGCAGATCGACACGCCTGAGACCCTGTACGAGCGCCCGGCCAGCGAGTTCGTGGCGGGATTCGTGGGCGATTCCAATTTGCCGAGATGTGATGTGCTTTCGGCGGAGTCCGGGCACTTCGTGGTGCGGCTTGCGGGGGGGGCGATGATACGCGCGCAGGGGCCGGGCGCGCCCGGCGCCCAGGCGCTGCTTTTGGTACGGCCGGAAAAAATCACGATTGCAACAGAACGGCCAGGTGATCAATACTCTAACGTCCTCGAGACACGCGTTGTGACGCGTACCTATCTTGGCGACGTCGTCCTCTTTACCGTTTCGTGCCCGGCGGGCACCTTCACCGTGCGTCGTGGCGCAGGCGGAAGTGCGGCTCGGATCGAACCCGGGGACACCGCATGGATTGCGTGGCAAATTGCGGACTGCACCCTGGTGCGGGCAGGAAGTCCCGTATGAACGGGGCGATCGCATTGCCGTTGCGTTCGGCGCGCGCCAGCGGGAGGCTTGCGCCGGGCGCGCTGTTCGGCCTGTGCCTTATCGTGCCGGCCGCCCTACTGGTGGGGGTGTTCTTCATCCTGCCGTTGGTGCGGCTGGGCGGCGTCAGCGTGGGGTTTCCCGAAGCCGGTCTCGACGCTTACAAAGAACTTTTCACGGTATCCGGATACGCAGGCACACTCGCGGCGACGCTCAAGGTGAGCGCGATCGTGACGGTACTCTGCCTCGTGCTCGGCTATCCGGTGGCCTTTCTGATGTCACGCAGCAGCCCGCGTATCCAGGCGCTGGTCGCCATGCTGGTGCTGTTGCCATTCTGGACCAGCCTGCTGGTACGCAACTACGCGCTTATCTACATCCTGCAGAGAAACGGGGTGGTCAATCGCTTGCTCATGGACATGGGCATCATCGACGCTCCGTTGCAGCTGATGTTCAATGAACTCGGCGTGATCGTGGGCATGACGAACGCGTTGCTGCCCTTCACGGTGTTCCCGATTTATGTCTCGCTGCAGGCTCAGGACAAGGCGCTGGTACCCGCGGCCTTCAGCCTGGGGGCTGCGCCGGCCGTGACGTTCTTTACCGTCACACTGCCGCTTAGCATGCCAGGCATCGGCGCGGGCGCCGCGGTGACCTTTGCCACCGCACTCGGGTTTTATGTCACGCCCGCACTGCTCGGAGGCGGCAAGGTCTTGCTGTCAGCAACCTACATCGCCAAGGAGATCAACGAGTTTCTGAACTGGGCCGCGGCGGCAGCCGCGTCGATGACGCTGCTTGCCGTGGTGGTCGCGCTGCTGGCGCTGCGGCATTGGGCCGGAAGCCTGCGCCAGGCCAATTGGAGACGCTGACATGGGACAGGCGGGCCGACTGGGCTGGGTCATGGGGGTGCTGGCAGCACTCGCGCTCGCGTTCCTGGCACTTCCCATCCTGATGATATTTCCGCTCTCGGTAGACCCGAGCGCCTTTCTGCGTTTTCCTCCTACCGGCTTCAGCTTCAAGTGGTACGAAGCCTTCCTGAGCAGCCGCGACTGGCTCGATGCGGCATGGGTAAGCGTGCAGGTAGCGACGGGCGCGAGCATCATCGCCACGGCATTCGGCACGGCGGCAGCCATCGGGCTGGCGCGCGACGGGGTTCCCGGTAGGGCGGTCATTTCCCTGGCTCTCATCAGTCCCCTGCTGCTGCCGACCATCGTCGCGGCCGTCGCGATCTATGGCATCTATACCCACTTTGGCCTGGCGGGCACCAAGTCGGGCCTGATGATCGCTCATGCCGTGCTGGGATTGCCATTCGTAATCCTCAATGTGAGCGCGGCGCTCAAAGGGTTGCCGCGTGGCCTGGAGGAGGCCTCGATGAGCCTTGGAGCTCATCCCGTGAAGACGCTGTTTCTGGTGACTTTGCCGCTGGCTTGGCGCGGTGTAGCTGCAGGCGCCGTGTTCGCTTTCGTAATTTCGTTCGACGAGGTGGTGATCGCCATGTTCCTGAGCAGCCCCAGCATGACGACGCTGCCCAAGAAGATGCTGGACGGGGTGTTCTTTGAACTCACCCCCATGCTCGCCGCGATCTCAGCTCTGCTCGTGATCTTCAATGTCGCGCTCGTGCTTCTGGGGCTTGCCCTGACGCGCAAGCGGGACGCCATTGCCTGAGGAAATCCCGATGACCCGCAAGCCAAACATCCTGTTCATCTGCGCGGACGAGCTAACGCGGGGCGCGCTCAGCTGCTATGGCGCAGACTTCGTGCATTCGCCCAATCTCAACCGGCTTGCGCAGCGCGGGATGCGGTTCTCCCGCGCCTATACGAATTCGCCGTTGTGCGTTCCCGCCCGCGGCGCCATGGCCACGGGCCACTTCGTCCACGAGATCGGTTGCTGGGACAACGGTCATCCCTACCACGGTACGCCTCCCGGCTGGGCGCACAAACTTCGCGCCGATGGTTATCACACAGTATCGATCGGCAAGAACCACTATCGAAGCACTGCCGACGACAACGGGTTCGACGAGGAAATGCTGCCGATGCATGTGCGAGGCGGCGTCGGCGATCTGTTCGGCATGCTGCGCAAAGAAAGCGCCACCTATCCCAGCGAACGCGTCGCCGCGATTGCCCATACCGAGGACGCGCCGGTTGTCGTGCGCGGGCCGGCGGCGATGGCAGAAGTGGCCGGCGCAGGCGAGACCAATCACACCGAGTACGACAGGCAGATCGCAGCGGCGGCCTGTCGCTGGCTGAATAGTCATGCGGGGCGCGCCGAGCCCTGGGCCCTGTACGTCTCCTTCGTTGCTCCACACTTTCCACTGGTGGCGCCGAAGGAGTTCTTCGACCTGTATCCGGCCGACGGCTTGCCCCGCCCGGCGCACTACGCGCAAGGTGAGCGGCCTGTCCACCCTGTGGTGAATGCCCTTGCCCGCATCTGGAATTACGACGACTACTTCACGCCCGAAAAGGTAATGCGCGCGCGTGCCGGCTATTACGGCCTGGTGAGCTTCCTGGATTACCACATTGGCATGCTGATGGCTTCGCTGGAGCAGGCAGGGGCGATGAACGATACGCTGGTGCTCTTTACCAGCGACCACGGAGAGATGCTGGGCAACAAAGGTATCTGGAGCACTTCGGCGCTCTATGAGGAATCGGTCGGAATTCCGCTGATGATCGCCGGTCCTGGCATCGCATCGGGTGTTGTGCAGGACAGGCTGGTTTCTCACGTCGACATTCATCCCACGTTGCTGGAGCTGGCGGGCGCGAGCGAGGCGAGCTATCACGGACCGGGGTTGTCGCTGCTCGCGACACCGACGCGTCCACGCTCAGTGCTGGCCGAGTATCACGCGGGGGCTTCGATCACCGGCTGCTTCATGTTGTGCACAGAACGCTGGAAGTACCTGCATTATCCAGGGTACCCCTCTCAACTGTTTGACAGGGAAACCGACCCTCTGGAAGCGCACGATCTGGCGGGGTCCGAGGCGCATCGGCAGGTACTTGCCGAGTGCGAGACGCGACTGCGCGAGATCCTGGACCCGGACGAGGTCAACGAACGCGCTTTCGCGGACCAGGAAGCCACTATCGAGCGGCACGGCGGCGTCGAGGCGGTGAAGCATGGCGGGCACCCCGGGGAGCACGCTGTGGATCGGCGGTTGGGTGTGGAATAGAGGGTACGTGGCCCCTTCTGGCGAGTGCCCGACTACCCGATAACCTGAACGGCTGGCTCTTGTGCGGACGGCGGCGCCGCCCGCGGATGCCGTCGATCAGGCGGACCTGGCCTGCCGCCGCCGTACGAAACCCTTCACTACCGCCGCTCAGTCTGCCTTGAAGCCGGTGGCCTTGACGATGGCGGTCCAGCGCTGGGCCTCGGTGTCGAGCAAGTGCTGAAGGTCCTGCCGGCTGGATCCGACGATCTTGAAGCCCGCATCGCCCAGAGTGCGCGCGGCTTCAGGCGCCTGCAAGGCGGCAGCACTTTCGGTCTGCAGGCGATCCAGGATGGCGTCGGGCGTGCCGGCCGGGGCGAACAGGGCGAACCACGCGCCGAAGTCGACTTTGTCGTAGCCCGCCTGCTTGAAGGTGGGTACGTCGGGCAGGGTGGCGGAGGGTTCGCTGCCGGTGACCGCCAGGGCGCGCATTTTGCCGCCCTTGACCTGGGGGGCGGCAAGCGCGGTGGTGACGAACGCGGCCTGCACCCCGCCCGAGATCAGGGCAGAGACTGCGTCGCCGGTGGAGCGGTAGTGCACGGGCTCGATGTTCATGCCAGCTTCGCGCGCGAATAGTTCGGCACCGAAATGGCCTGGCGTGCCGGCGCCAAACGTACCGAAGTTGACGCGATCGCCGGCGGACTTGCCGGCAGCCACGAACGCGGCCAGGTCTTTGTAGGGCGAGTCGGCCGGGACCACCAGCACAAAGTCGACGCGCACCACTTCGGAAATGGGCGCGAAGTCTTTGGTGGGGTTGTAGTTCAGGTTGCTGTAGGTGGCGGGGGAAATGCTGATGGAGCCGACTTCGCCCAGCAGCAGGGTGTAGCCGTCGGCGGGGCTGCGTGCCACGGCCTGGGCCGCGATCTGGCCGCCGGCGCCGGCGCGGTTCTCTACGACCACGCTCTGTTTCAGGCGTGTGCCCAATTGCTGCGACAAGGTGCGGGCGACGATGTCGGGGCCAGTGCCCGGGGGGAAGCCGACGTTCAGCCGGATGGGGGCATCCGGATATTGCGCGAAGCCGGCCGTGGGCAGGCACAGCAAGGCGGTCGCTATGAGGCGGCGCAGGGTCGATTGCATGGTGAGTCTCCAGGTAGAGCACCGTCGGTGCATGGCCGGCGGTTGCGAGTCGCGAAACAGGGCGTGGTGCTCAGCCGATACGGTAGAAGGCGAGCTCGACGCGATCAGGAAACCGTGCGCCGGTGCCGACGAACAGATGTTCGTTCAGCCAGGCAAGTTCGGGCGCCGCGGTTTCGAAGCGGGGATAGGTGCGGAAATACAGCCGCGCGGGGTCGACGGGCTCGCCACGCGCGAGTCGGCCGATGTCGTCGGCGCTGCCGGTGCGTATGCCGGTGTTTTCGACATACACCCGGTGCCCTTCGGGGGTTTCGATGATGTAGCGCGCGTGGATATCGGTGTAGGTGGCGGAGCGGATCGACTGGAAGTCGGCTCCGCCCGGCAGGATGACGCCGTTGAGCCGGCCGTACGCCTGGCCGCCCAGAATCGGAATGATGCGGCGGCGTCCTTGCGGCGCGTCGCCGACTTCCTGGGGCGTGCCGACCTGTACATGCAGGGTCGCGATGTGTTCGAGGTTCGGGGGGGCGGGATGCACGATGTCGGTCATGGGGTGACTCCGGAGTGGCGGCGCAAGGCGGCGGGATCGAAGCCCGCCAACTGCTTGTAGCGCAGGGAGACGGCCTGCAGTTCTTCGTGTGAAATGACTTCGGAGATGTCGTCGAAACCTTGCGGGGCACGCTCTTCGGCCATCTGCATGACTTGCTCGGGGCCGTTGAGGCGGTTGCGCAGCACGATGCCGGCCGTGCGGGGCAGGCGGTCGGCCTCATATTCGAGCAAGACGGTTTCCAGGGCGCGCACCTGGCCGCGATGGGCCTGTGCCAGCCAGTCGGACAGGCAGCGCGCATCAAGTATGGCCTGCGCCGAGCCATTCGACCCGATGGGGTACATGGGATGTGCCGCATCGCCCAACAAGGTCAGGCGGCCGCGGGTCCAGCGCGGCAGCGGGTCGCGGTCGACCAGAGGAAACTCGTAGATGGCCTGCGCGCCGTCGATGATGGACGGAATATCGATCCAGTCCCAGCGCCAATCGGCGAAACGATCGGCGAAGACGGATTTGTCGACGCTGCGATTCCAGTCGGTGGCCGGCAGTGTGGCATCGGGGATGGCCAATTCGGCGATCCAGTTGATGAGCGACCTGCCGGTGCGGCGCACGGGTTCCGAGATGGGGTAGCAGACGAATTTCTGGTCTTGGTGGCCGGCCATGAACATGGTGCAGCCGTCCAGGTAGGGATCGGCTTCGGTGACGGCGCGCCATAGCATGCGTCCGGAAAAGCGCGGCTCGTCGCCTGATGGGAAGAACTGCCGGCGCAAGGCGGAATGAATGCCGTCGGCGCCCACCACGGCGTCGCCCCATACCGTATGCAGAGCGCCGTCGGCGCGACTGCGGAAATGGGCGCCGGCGCGCTGGCCGTCTTGCTGCGCGCTTTCGAGCGCCATGCCGGCAATGATGGCGTCCTGGCCCATACGCGCGCGCACGGCGTCGGCCAGCAGCATCTGGAATTCTCCGCGATGAATGGAGAATTGCGGCAGGGGATAACCGGCATGCAGGCCGCGCGGTTCGCGCCAGATCGGCTGCCCCAGCTTGTTGTAGTAGTGCAGGGCCGAGGTGGGGATGGCCCGCTCGGCGAGCTGTTCGAGCAAGCCCAGTTGTTCCAGTTCGTTGACGGCGTGCGGAAGCAGGTTGATGCCCACACCCAGCGGGCGCAATACTTGGGCGCTTTCGAATACACGGCACTTGATGCCGCGCTGATGCAGCATCAGCGCGAGGGTCAGCCCGCCGATGCCCGCACCGGCGATGATGATCTCCATGGTCTCTCCAGGTTCTTTTTATTGTTATGTACCATAACAAAAAGAACCGCCCTTCGAACACTGGGGCTTTCCCGGGGCGGGTAGCGCGCGCGCACCGTCTTGGGGTAGTGTGTAGTCCCTTTTCTTTCCGCCCAGCCGCCTATGCCTCCCGCCCTCACGTTCAGGCCGCGCCGGCCATTGGCCCGCGGTGAACACTTCGACCCCCATGTGCCCGGCGTCGAGTATGGGGTGCTCGATGAACTGGTGGGTTATGCCATACGGCGCGCGCAGATCCTCATCTACGAAGACTTCCTGGGTGCGCTGGCGCCCTGGGACATCACGCCGCAGCGGTTTTCCGCGCTGACGCTGATTGCCGAGAACCCGCGTCTGAAACTGACGGAGCTGGCGCGGATTCTGGGCATCGCGCGTTCAGGAGCCGTGCAGCTGGTGGACCAGCTGCAAGCCATGGGCTATGTGACCCGCCAGGAAGCGGCCGCTGACCGGCGCGCCTTTTCGCTGGTGCTGACCGCGCCGGGCCGGCAGGCGCATGCCGAGATCACGCAGGCCGTCCAGGCGCACGATGCGCGCATCAGCAGCAAACTCGCCGTCGAGGAACGCCTGCAGTTGATCGCGCTGCTGGGCCGGCTGGGCTAGGCGCGGCCGCAGGACGGCTCAGGCCAGCGGCAGCGTCAGAACGCCTTGCGGGGCCGGGCGCATCATCAGGCGGCGATACCAGGCCGATAGCGCCGGGGTGTCGGGGCGGCTGATGGGCATGGCCAGCCAGCGATGCGCCACACTGCCCAGCACGATGTCACCCATGGTGAACTGGCTGCCCGCGATGAATTCGCGGTCTTGGAGGGCGGCGTCGAGAATCAGGCCCAGCTTGTTGGCGTGCCGGGTAGAGGCTTCGATCGCTGAAGCGTTGCGTTCGGATTCCGGAGTGCGGATCAGGCCCAGGAAGGCCGGCACCATGGCGGGTTGCCATTCGGTGGCAGTCCAGTCCATCCAGCGGTCGGACTGCGCACGCGTGGCTACGTCGTGCGGCCAAAGGCCGCCTTCGCCATAGCGAGCCGCCAGGTAGCGCACGATGGCGTTCGATTCCCACAGCACCAGGCCGGCGTCGTCGATGACGGGAACCTTGCGGTTGGGATTCATCTTGCCGTATTCGGGCGTGTCGAGGCCGCCGTATTGGCCACCGACGGATTCGGTGGTGTGCGGCAGCGCGAGTTCACGCACGGCCCAGAGCACTTTCTGTACGTTGACCGAGCTTGGACGTCCCCAGATCTTCAGCATGTCGATTCCTTGATTAACGCGGGGGCAGCATGCGGCGGGCGCAGGCTGCCATGCGGCCAAAGCGCGGCCAGTTGAAAGCGGGACCGGGGTCGGTTTTGCGCCCCGGCGCGATATGCTCGTGGCCGCGCACCGCCCTCAAAGGGTAACGCGCCCACAGTAGCCGTGTCAGCTTGGCCAGAGCAGTGTACTGGGCGTCGGTATAGGGAATTGTGTCGGTGCCTTCCAGTTCGACGCCCAGGGAGAAATCATTGCAGCGCTCGCGGCTGTCCAGCCTGGAGATTCCGGCATGCCAGGCGCGCGCGTCGGTGGATACGAACTGCACGATTGCGCCTTCGCGGTCGATGAAGAAATGCGCCGACACGCGCAGGCCCCGCAGCCGTTCCAGCCAGGGGTGGGCGCCGTGGTCCAGGCGGTTGAGGAACAGGTTGGCAACATGCGGGCCGCCGAAGCGTCCCGGCGGCAGGCTGATGTTGTGGATGACCAGCAGCGAAACCGGGGTGCCGGCAGGACGAGGGTCGCAATTGGGAGAAGGGAGGAGGCGCACGCCCGGCGCGGGCGCCAGCCACCCGTGTCGATCAAGCTGTAAGTACATGGGTGCGCGGCTCATCGAATGGGTAAGCGTAGCCTTCCATTATGCCTGCCTTGCCCACCGGGCCCCGGCGTGGGCGCGGGCGCGGGGGCTCATGCGGGAAGCGCGCGCCGGCGGGCGGGGCTAGCGTTCGCCCAGCCGCGCGTGGTCGTTGCTGCACCACACCTTGCCGTTGATCTGCAGGGCTTCGGAACGCGGCAGGTGTATGCCGCAATGGGCGCAGCGCACCATGGATTCGACGGACTGTGCCCCGGGGCGGCGCGCGGGCGCCCCGCCCGGTGCGGCATCGCGGCGCTTGGCCGCGGCGCGGGCGGAGGCGATGCGCAGCAGCATCATGACCACCAGGATGACGATGACCCAAAGTAACAACTTACCCACTTCAGCTCCGATGCAGAATGACTTCGAGTACGAAACGGCTGCCTGTGTAGGCCAGGATCAGGAACGCGAAGCCGGTGAGGGTCCAGCGCAAGGCCACGCGGCCGCGCCACCCGCGAATGTGGCGGCCCAGCAGCAATACGCCGAAGGTCAGCCACGACAGCAGCGTGAAGACGGTCTTGTGGTCGAAGGGCAGCACCTTGCCGGTGAGCTGCATGGAAGCGATGGAGCCCGACGCCACCGCCGCCGTCAGGACTGCGAAGCCGATCCAGATGACCCGGAACAGCAGTTGTTCCTGCACCAGCAGCGGCGGCTGGGCGTCGAGTATGCGGCCTACGATGCTGCGTTCGGCGGGGGCTTCGAGGGGGCGATGCAGATGGCGATCGAGCAGGGCCATGAGCAGCGCGTGCAGCGCGGCGACGGTAATCAGGGCGTAGGCGGCCAGTGCAATCAGCAGGTGCAGGCGCAGCCAGCCATCGTTGGCGTGCGGCACCAATTGGCCTTGCGGAAACAGCGCGGCCATGGCGCACACCACGGCGGCGGCGGGCAGCAATAACAGTTGCAGGCCGTCGATGCGGACCAGCAGGCTTTCCAGCCAGAACACCACCAGCCCCAGCCAGACCGTGGCCGACAGGGCCAGGGCCCAGCCGATGTACAGGTGGGAATCGCCCAGCATGGCTTGTTGCAGGCCCGCGCCATGCAGCACCAGCGCACCCAGCAGGCACGCCCGCGCGATGCGGCCCGTTTTTTCGACGCTGCCCGCGCCCTGCAGGCGGCGCCAAAGCCCTGCGCCGAGTACGGCGTACGCCAGCGCAGCCACGGCGTGAAATACAATGCCTGATGACATAAAAACCGTTGTCTGGATGGGGCCCTTGCGGCATTCGTCGCCGGCAGGTGCAAAAGCCGACCGCCCGGGCCACTGTTCAATCAACTAGTGTAAGCGGAAACGCCTCTCATGCTCGATAACCTCACACAACGTTTGTCTCGCGTCGTCAAGACGCTGCGCGGCGAAGCCCGCCTGACCGAGGCGAACACTCAGGAAATGCTGCGCGAAGTCCGCATGGCGCTGCTCGAGGCCGATGTGGCCTTGCCGGTGGTTCGCGACTTCGTGGCCCGGGTCAAGGAAAAGGCCCTGGGCGAAGAAGTGGTGGGCAGCCTGAGCCCCGGCCAGGCCCTGGTAGGGGTAGTCAACAAGGAACTGACTGCCCTGATGGGTGGCGACCTGGGCGCGGGCGCCAGTGAGCTTTCGCTCGCGGTGCAGCCCCCGGCCGTCATCCTGATGGCTGGCTTGCAGGGCGCGGGCAAAACCACCACGACCGGCAAGCTGGGCCGCTGGTTGGCGCAAGGCCAGCACATACAGAACGGGCGCAACACCGGCAAGAAGAAGGTGCTGACCGTCAGTGCCGACGTCTACCGGCCCGCCGCCATCGAACAGTTGAAGACCGTGGCCCAGCAGGCCGGCATCGACTTCCTGCCGTCCGACCCCAGCCAGAAGCCCGAAGACATTGCGCGTCATGCGGTCGATCATGCCCGGCGTCACCATTACGATGTGCTGATCCTGGATACGGCCGGCCGACTGGGTGTGGACGAAGCCATGATGCGCGAGATCCGCGCCTTGCACGATCTGGTGAAACCGGTCGAAACCCTGTTCGTGGTGGATGCCATGCAGGGGCAGGACGCCGTGAACACGGCGCGCGCCTTTGGCGAAGCCTTGCCCCTGACCGGCGTGGTGCTGACCAAGCTCGACGGCGATGCGCGCGGGGGTGCCGCGCTGTCTGTACGTCACGTCACGGGCAAGCCGCTGAAATTCGTGGGCGTGTCCGAAAAGCTCGACGGCTTCGAACCTTTCCATCCCGACCGGATGGCCCAGCGTGTGCTGGGCATGGGCGATATCGTTTCTTTGGTCGAGCAGGCGCAAAAGAACATCGATATTGCCGAAGCCCAGAAACTTGCGACAAAGCTGAAGTCGGGCAACAAGTTCGACCTGAACGATTTCCGCGAGCAACTGGGCCAGGTCAAGAAGCTGGGCGACATGGGTTCCCTGCTGGAAAAACTGCCTGCGCAGTTTCAGCAAGCCGCGGGGCAACTGCAGGGCGGCCAGGCCGAAAAGCAGCTGCGTCGCACCGAAGGCATCCTGAACTCGATGACCGCCGCCGAACGCGCCAAGCCCGAACTGATCAAGGCCTCGCGCAAACGCCGCATCGCGGCCGGCTCGGGCGTGCCGGTACAAGAGGTGAACCGTCTGCTGGCTCAATTCGAGCAGATGCAGGGCATGATGAAGCAGATGAAGAAAGGCGGCATGTCGAAAATGATGCGCGCCATGGGCGGCATGAAAGGCCTGGGCCGCTTCGGTGGCCTGAGGTAGGCGCCACGGCGCCGGACCTGCGGCCCGGCAGGGCGTAGGCGCGTAAAAGCTTAAGGCCCCGCATCATCGCCGCCGCCCGAGAGCGACGCCAAAAAAAAGGCCAGGCGTGAAGCCTGGCCAAGATGATCGGAGCGAACGGGGAGGGCCCGCCCCGATACAAACCGGCAGACGCTGCGGGGGTCTGCCGGTTCGTGCGGTTCAGTTCAGCGGCGGAATGCGCAGCACTTGCCCCGGATAGATCTTGTCGGGGTGCGTCAGCATCGGCTTGTTGGCTTCGAAAATGACGGTGTGCTTGGCGCCCTGGCCCTTGCCGTAGTGCGCCTCGGCGATCTTCCACAGGTTGTCGCCCTTTTGAACGGTGTACATCTGCGCTTCGGGCGCGGTTTGCTTGGCCGTCAGCTGGTTGTCGACTTGCGCGACTCCAACCGTGTTACCCAGAGCCAAAGAGATTTTTTCGGCTTCTTCGGTGGATGCAGCCTGACCCGACACGGTGACTTTGTCACCATCGACCTTGATATCCAGCCCTTCGGCGTCCAGGCCATGCTTGGCCAGTTCTTTGCGCATTTCGTCGACCGACGCTGCCTGCGCCTCGCTGGCTCCGAAGAGCTTTTCGCCTACATCTTTGATAAAGCTGAGCAGACCCATGATGTGTCCTTGCGATTGTTAATAAACGTTAAGTGCGCGTAGGCAGAAGATAACGGAACTTATTGCCTCGCAGACGGATTATGGTCCTATAACGGGTCGCGTGCCGGGCTGAATATGGACAAGATGTAACGGTCCGCCGCGCTAATGCGTCCATCGCGTCGGGCGACGAGTCAGTTTCCACACGTGGGCGGGCGGGACGTTTGCGAACACGGTCTCGGTGCGGCAGGCTCGCAGGCCCAACCGGTCGAGGATGCGCCGCGGGACGGGGCAACGGGGCCCATACGTGAAAAGGTGGACGGCCGCCCCAGGACGCAACTGCGCGAAGGTGCCGCGCAGGATGCTGATTTGTTGCCTGACGGGCATGTTCAGCAGCGGCAGGCCGCAGACCGCTACGCCGGCAAGGCCGTCGATGAACAGGGGCTCGCCCTGGAGCTTTGCTGCATCGCCCTGGTGCACATAGGCCGAGGGGAAATCATGGCGCAATCGGTTGGCCAGCTGCTCGTCCATTTCGACGAGCGTGAGCTGGTGGGGGTGCAGGCCGCGCGCCACCAGCGCTCGCGTAAAGGCGCCCGTGCCGGCACCGAGTTCCAGGCATGGCCCCGACGATGCGTCGATGCCCAGGGTGATCGCGGCAGCCAGGCGAGGGCTGGAGGGCCAGATGGCGCCGATGGCTTTGGGATTGGCGCGCCACGCACGCAGGAAGACAATGCGTTCGGCGACCCACGAATGCCGGGCGAGGTGCCCGGCGGCGTGGCCCGTGGCGCGACTTGCGGCGCCAGCCATACGAAACAGTAGCGATCCGAAAGGCCGGCCGGGGAAGGTTCCGGACAGGGCTTTGGGGGGCATGCAGCGACTCCTGGTTGTGGGCCGGGGCGAGGCTGCGGGCCGCGCGCCGGCTTCAAACACAGGCGTCAGGGTACTACGGGCAAGCGCGTGTGCGAGGCGCAAAGGGCTGTGGGTAGCGCACCGTTGATAAATATCACATTGTGTTGTGGGGCTCAGCCGCCGCCCACCGCGACGACGATTTCGACATGGTCGCCATCGCGCAGGGTGGTCGCGCTGTGCTGGCTTTTGGGCACGATCTCGCCATTGCGTTCGACCGCCACGCGCTTGCCCGCGTACCCCAGGGTCTGGAGCAGTTCGGATACGGTGGAGTCCAGGGGAAATTCGCGCGCTTGTCCGTTGAGCGTAATGTGCATGATGGTTTCCTTACTGTGCGGCGTAGGCGTCGGTGGCCTCGATCAACCTTGCCAGCGTGCCCGGTTCGTCGAAGGCATGGCCCGCGTCCGGAACCAGGTGAAAGCTGGCTTGCGGCCAGGCGCGGTGCAGGTCCCAGGCGGTACGCGCCGGCGTGCAGATGTCGTAGCGGCCTTGCACGATGGTGCCCGGGATACCGTGCAGCTTGTGCGCGTCGCGGATCAATTGGCCTTCTTCCATGAAGCCGCCATTGACGAAATAGTGATTCTCGATGCGCGCGAAGGCCAGCGCGGCGCGATCCGCGGCGTGGCTCTGCTGGTGGCGCGGGCTGGGCAGCAAGGTGATGGTGCTGTCTTCCCATTTGCTCCAGGCCTTGGCGGCACGCAGCTGCTCGGCAGGGTCGGGGCTGGTCAGGCGCTTGTGGTAGGCGGCGATCAGGTCGCCGCGTTCATCGACGGGAATGGGGGCGACGTAGGCTTCCCATTGATCGGGGAACAGCCAGGACGCGCCTTCCTGGTAGAACCATTGCAGTTCGGCGCGGCGCAGGGCGAAGATGCCGCGCAATATCAGTTCGCTGACATGGGCGGGATGCGTCTGGGCATAGGCCAGCGCCAGGGTGGACCCCCATGATCCGCCAAACACCAGCCAGCGCGGCGCCTGCATGACTTCGGCGCGCAGCCGCTCGATGTCGGCGACCAGGTGCCAGGTGGTGTTGTTCTCGAGGCTGGCGTGCGGCGTCGAACGGCCGCAACCGCGCTGGTCGAACAGCAGTACGTTGTAGCGCTGCGGGTCGAACAACTGACGATGAACCGGCGAGCATCCGCTGCCTGGCCCGCCATGAAGGAAGACGGCGGGTTTGCCTTGCGGGTTGCCGCAAAGTTCCCAATAGACCTGGTGGCCGTCGCCAGTGTCCAGCATGCCGTGGCGGTACGGCTCGATGGCGGGGTACAGCATGGCTATGCCGTCCTTTGGAAGATGAGGTCCCATACGCCGTGGCCCAGGCGCAGGCCGCGCGTTTCGAACTTGGTCTGCGGCCGGTAGTCGGGGCGCGGTGCGTAATCGGTGGCGGTATTGCGCAGCTGCGGCTCGGCGCCCAGGACTTCGAGCATCTGCACGGCGTATTCCTGCCAGTCGGTGGCGCAGTGCAGGTAGCCGCCCGGCTTGATGCGGCTGGCCAGCAGCGACACGAACGGCGGCTGGATCAACCGACGCTTGTGATGGCGCTTTTTTGGCCACGGATCGGGAAAATAGATATGCACGCCGGCCAGGGTATCCGGGGCGATCATGTCGCGCACGACCTCGACCGCGTCGTGCTGCACGATACGCAGGTTGGTCAGGCCGGATTCTTCGATGCGCCGCAATAACGAGCCCACGCCCGCGTTGAACACCTCTACGCCCAGGAAGTTGTCATCAGGGCGCGCCTGGGCGATCTTCTGGGTGGTCTCGCCCATGCCGAAGCCGATCTCCAGCACAGTGGGCGCATCACGACCGAAGGCGGCGGCAAGGTCCAGCCGGCGATCGGCATAGGGAATCGACCATTTCCCCAGTAGCTGTTCCAGCGCCTCGCGCTGGCCTTGGGTGATATGGCCACGGCGGTGGACGAAACTGCGGATATGGGTCGCGCCGGGGCTGTGTGGCGCCTGCGCAGCAGGTTGCAATGCCGCCTGGGTGGCGTCCGACAGGGGCGCCGGCATGGCGGCGTCCGGGGATTCGGGGGTATTCGTGTTCATAAGCTGGATTGTAGTGGGCCGGCGGACGCGGTGGCGCTGGAGACGGGGCCGGGGTGGACAGTATGGCGGATGTGGCGCGGCCCCCGCCATGGTGCCCCGATCGAGCTGCGGCGCAGGCGCGAGGCGGTACCGGCGCGGTTCAACTCGCTCTTACATGGTCGATGCGGCAGGCTTGCCCCTAGGCGGGGCGTGCCGGTGGGCAATTCCGTCCGGCGAGGGCGTCATGCCGGTGCCCGCTTGTGGGGTAGCATCTGGCGCATGAACTTCGCGCGATTCGACCTGACCACACTTGCACTGTTTGTCGCCGTTGCGCGCGCCGGCAGTATATCGGCTGGCGCCCGCCAGTCGCATCTGGCCGTGGGCGCCGCCAGCAAGCGCATTTCGGACCTGGAATCGGCGCTGGGCACGCCCTTGCTTTACCGGAATACGGCCGGGGTGGAACTGACCGACGCCGGCCAGGCCTGCCTGGCCCACGCGCTTCGGGTGTTGCAAGAACTGGAACAGATGGCCGGCACGCTGTCGGATTTCGCGCAGGGGGTGAGGGGGCAGGTGCGCATAGCCGCCAATACTTCGGCCCTGACGCAATTTCTGCCCGAGGACCTGGCTGCCTTCATGGATGCGCACCCGGCAGTGCGTGTCGACCTCGAAGAACTGAACAGCACCGAAATCGTTACCGCCGTGCTGGAGAACCGCGCGGATATCGGCGTGTTCGCCGACCGTACGCCAGCCGAGGGCCTGCTGACGGTTCCCTATCGCTCTGACGACCTGGTGCTGATTGCGCCGCAGCGTCATCCCCTTGCCAGCCTGTCGCGAGTTTCTTTTGCGGACACGCTGGACTACGCCTACGTCAGCCTTCCGCCGGCTACCTCGCTGGCGAGTCGCCTGAATGAAGAATGCGTTCATCTGGGCAAGGCCATGCGCTTGCGCATCCAGGTGCGCAGCTTCGACGCCATGTGCCGCATGGTGGTTGCCACGGGCGGCGTGGGGGTCCTGCCGCGACTGGCCGCCGAGCCGCATGCGCGCTCGATGTCGATCCGATTGATACCGCTTGCCGACGAGTGGGCGCGGCGCTGGTTGTTGCTGGGCATGCGCGACATCGACACAATGACCGTGGCTGCAAGACTATTGCTGGCCCATTTGCGGGGCGATCAGCGCTGATCGTGGGGCTTTCGCGTTTGGCGAACCCCCGTTTCCCGCAATAAGCATTCCGGGGGCGGCCCGGTTTCCCGCACACTATCCGCCTGATTTTCACAAGACGGCTGGAGCAGCAATGGCAGGGCAGATACTCGCCGGCATACGCGTACTTGAATTGGGCCAATTGATCGCGGGACCTTTCGCGGCCAAGACACTGGCCGATTTCGGCGCGCAGGTGGTGAAGATCGAACCTCCCGGGCAGGGCGACCCGCTGCGCAAATGGCGGCTCTTGCACGAAGGCACTTCGGTCTGGTGGGAGGCCCAGTCGCGCAACAAGCAGTCTGTGTGCGTCGACCTGCGTCAGCAGGAAGGGCAGGACATCATCCGCCTGCTCGCCAGCCAGGCTGACGTCCTGATCGAGAACTTCCGTCCGGGCACCCTTGAAAAGTGGGGCCTGTCATGGGAAGCGCTGCACGAGCTCAATCCACGCCTGATCATGCTGCGCATTTCGGGATATGGCCAGACGGGCCCCAAGGCGCGCGAACCCGGCTTCGCAGCCATCGGCGAGGCCATGGCCGGCTTGCGATACCTGAACGGCGAGCCGGGCCGGGCGCCCGTGCGCGGCGGCCTGTCGCTGGGCGACACCATTGCCGGGCTGCATGGCGCGCTGGGCGTGTTGCTGGCCCTGTATCAGCGCGATGCCCGGGGCGGCGAAGGGCAGGTCATTGACGCCGCCCTGTACGAGAGCCTGTTCAACCTGACCGAAAGCCTGCTGCCTGAATACACGGCTTTTGGCGTGGTGCGTGAGCCTTCGGGCGCGTCGCTGCCTGGCATCGCCCCGTCCAATGCCTACCGTTGCCAGGACGGCTACGTACTCATCGCGGGCAATGGCGATACGATCTACCAAAGGTTGATGGCCTGCATCGGCCGTGACGATCTGGGCCGCGATCCCGCGTTGGCGCACAACGACGGCCGAGCCGCGCGGGTGGAAGAAATCGACGGGGCGATCGGTGCCTGGACCGCTGTGCGCACCATTGACGAAGTGCTGGATGCCATGCGCGAAGCCGGTGTGCCGAGCGGGCGCATCTACAACGTGGCCGACATTGCGCGCGACCCGCACTATCGGGCTCGCAATGCCATCGTCGAGATCGAGGGAGCCAGTGGCGTGCGCGTGGAAATGCCTGCGGTGTTCCCCCTGCTGTCCTCCAACCCGGGCGCAATACACGACCGCGCGCCCACGCTGGGCGAGCATACCGATACCGTGCTGGCCGCCGCAGGCATGCCGGAAGAACAACGCGCGCAACTGCGCGCCCGTGGAGTCATTGCATGAAAAACGGCCCCGCCCGTATCGAGATCAACGAGGTCGGCCCGCGCGACGGCCTGCAGATCGAAAAAGCCTTTGTCGCCACCGATGACAAGGTGGCCTTCGTTGACGCCCTGTCGGCCTGTGGATTCGCGCGTATCGAAGTCACCAGCTTCACATCGCCCAAGGCCATTCCGGCGCTGGCCGATGCCCAGGAAGTCATGCGGCGCATCCAGCGCCGGCCAGAGGTTATCTATACCGCGCTGGTGCCGAACATCCGCGGCCTGGAACGGGCGTTGGAAGTGGGCACCGACGAACTGAATCTCGTGATGTCGTCGAGCGAGACCCACAACCGAGCCAACCTGCGCATGACGCGCGAGCAGTCGCTGGCCGAGCTGGTCAATATACTGCGCGCGGCCCAGGCCGCAAGGCTGCCATGCAACGTGTCGCTGTCCACCGCCTTTGGCTGCCCCTTCGATGGCGATGTGCCGGCCGATGAGGTGCTGCGGTTGGCGACGCGGCTGGCCGAAGAGGGCGCAACGGGCATCACCCTGTGCGACACCACCGGCATGGCCTATCCGACCCAGGTGGCGGAGCTGTGCGTGCAGGCCGCCGAAGCGTTGCCGGGGCTGCCGATCACCGTGCACCTGCACAACACGCGCGGGATGGCGCTGGCCAATGCGGTGGCCGCCTGGCAAACCGGCGTGACGCGTTTCGACGCCGCGGCGGGCGGGCTAGGTGGCTGCCCGTTTGCACCGGGCGCAAGCGGCAATGTCAACACCGAAGAGCTGGTGCACATGTTCGAGTGCATGGGTGTGCAGACTGGCGTGGCCCTGCAACCCCTGCTCAACGTCGTGCGCGGGCTGCCGCGTCTGGTGCAGCGCGAATTCAATCCTCCGCTGCTGGCCGCAGGCCATCGGCTGGCAACCCATGAGCCGCCCGCGTGGCTGGCCGAGCGGTTCGGGGTGGCCTGACCCGGGTAATCACAGGCGTTGCAGATCGGTATCCATAACAAGTCCCCAGGAGACATCCATGCGTATTCCCTTTTTGACCTCGCCCTTGCGCGCAGGCCTTGCCGCCGCCCTTCTGGCGGTGGCGGCCAGTCCGGCCATTGCCCTGGCTGATTATCCCGAGCGACCGATCACGCTGCTGGTGCCGGCGGCGCCCGGCGGAACGACCGATTTGTCGGCGCGCCTGATCGCCCAGCCGCTGGGCGAGGCGCTGGGGCAGAGCGTGGTGGTCGAAAACAAGCCGGGTGCCTCGGGCGCCATCGCCTCGCAAGCCGTGGCGAAAGCCAAGCCCGACGGCTACACGCTTTTGCTGCAGTACTCCGGCTACAACGCCATTTCACCCCACGTGCAGCCGCCCCAGGGATGGGACCCGATCAAGGATTTCGCGCCCATCGCGAACATCCTGTCGGCACCGCAAGTCATCGTGGTGCGTCCCAGCCTGCCCGTGAACACGCTGAAGGAACTGGTGGAGTACGCCAAGGCGAACCCTGACAAGCTGAACTACGCCTCGTCGGGCAACGGGGCCTTGCAGCACGTGGCCACAGAACTGCTGAAGCAGATGGCAGACATCCAGATCACGCACATTCCTTACAAGGGCACCGGCCCGGCCCTGACCGACCTGCTGGGCGGCGCGGTGGACATGACGGTGACCACGCCGCCGCCCCTGATTCCCCACATCAAGGCGGGCAAGTTGCGCGCCCTGGCCGTGACCGGGCCCAACCGCCTGGATTCCCTGCCCGATGTGCCCACGGCGGCCGAGGCGGGCTTCCCCGACCTGCTGGTGTCTTCATGGTTCGCCATGTACGCGCCTGCCGGCACGCCTCAGGCCGTGGTCGACAAGCTGTCCGGCACCATTGAAGGCATCATGAAGACCGATGCGTTCCGGGCCAAGGCTGCCGAGCAGGGCGCCGAGGCCGAGTTCATGGGGCCGGCCAAGCTGGGCGAATACACCCAGCAAGAATACGACCGCTGGGGCAAGGTAGTGAAGGCCGCCGGTATCAAGGGGAACTGAGCCCGCCTGGGCTTACGGCATGCTCCCGGGTTGCGGAACGCTTCTTGAGCGTTCCGCAAAACCGTGCCGCGAAACCTGGCTATAATCCTCCCTCTCTGCCGCGCCCATGGCGTGGCACGACACCCGAGCGGGTGTAGTTCAATGGTAGAACGGCGGCTTCCCAAGCCTCAAGCGTGGGTTCGATTCCCATCACCCGCTCCATTTCTCTCTGCACGCCCCTCTTCCACTTTCCGCGCCCGTGGGCTCAGTTTCACGTCGATGACCGTTCTTCATGGATTCCGCACCATTGCGCAATGAAGAGCGCAATGGTCTTAGTGATGAGGCGAACCGATTCCACGTGTACCCGCTCATCAAAGCCGTGTATGTCGAGCGACTTCGGGCCATAGACGAGCGTGGGCATGTTGCCGTAGATCACGAAGACGCGCGCGTCCAGATAGCCTGGCGTGGTGAAGCTCTCGAGCTCACTCTGGAAGGCCTGCTTATGGCATGCACGCAGCGTGTTCTCGGCATCGCTGCCTTCTTCCAGCACGTAGCCCTCGGCGTAGAAGCCGGTGTACGTCACTGCCGGCGGCGTGCCGCCCAGCCTGGGGTCGGACACCGCCTCGCGCAGGCAGGCATCGATTTCCGCGCGGGCCTCATCAGCGGTCGTGCCGGGGTAGATGGCGGCTCGCACGTCGAACTCGCACCACGGCGGCACGGTTGAGGGCCAGTCTCCGCCTTCGATCTTGCCGATATTAAAGTTGATCGGGTGGTCCAGGTGCTCGAAATGGCGGTGGCAATGGTGCTGCCCGTTCCACTTGACCTCGATGCGGCGCAGCGCCTCTATGGTTGCGTAGGCGGCGTCGATGGCATTGAAGCCGTTGGCCATTTCGCGAGTGTGTGTCGGATGGCCCTGCACGCGCACCTTGAACCACAGCACGCCCACGTTGGCGCGCACCAGCATGTTCTCTTCGGGCTCGGGAATGATCACCGCATCGGCCTGGTAGCCTCGCAGCAGGGCTGCCAACGCGCCGTTGCCGGTGCACTCTTCCTCTACGACAGATTGGAAGTGGATCGGCGCTGCCGGCGCGTAGCCCGCCGCACGGACCGCATCGTAGGCAAACAGGTTGGCAGCCAGCCCGGCTTTCATGTCCGCCGCTCCGCGGCCGTACATCCACCCATCGATGATGGCAGGATCCCACGGCGAACGGCTCCACATGTCTGTTGGCCCAGTGGGTACGACATCGATATGGCCGTTCAGGATGAGAGAGCGGCCGGTCTGCTGCTCCGGCCGGTACGTGCCGACGACGTTGAAGGCGTTTTCATATGAAACGGTGACCGGGCCAAAGCCGGGATGCGATTCGATGTCCTTGACATCGATCTTCCATCGGTCCATTCCGAAGCCCCGGTTGCGCATTGCTTCGAACAGGAAGTCTTGCGCGGTGTGTTCCTGTTCCCGAAGCGAGGGGAAGCGGACCAGATCCTGCGTGAATGCCAGTTGTGCGTCGAACTGGTCGTCTACCGCCTTGAGGATGCGGCGGGTCTGCTCCTCGGTGAGTGCAGACGGGATCGCGGTTTGAGTCATCGTAGGTTCCTTAATCAAAGAGCGCCAGTTCAGCTCGCCATGGCGCTGGCGGCGTGCTGTGTGATCTGTCCACGGCGGCGCTTGTGGATGGCCAGGGCGCAGATCGAGACCAGCGTGATTGCAGACAGGGTGGAATAGAAGATCGCCAGCGGCAGCCATTGGCCCGGGTAGTGATAGGTCAGCCAGGTGCCGATCAAGGGGGTAAGGCCGCCGGCGACGGCGCCGCACAGCTGGTAAGAGAGCGAGATGCCGGAGTAGCGGACGTGCGTGGCAAACGCCGAGCTGATGTAGCCGGCCATCGCCGAATAGATGGCCGCCATGAAGACCAGCACGATGGATATTCCAGCCACGATACTGACGGCGTCGCCCCGCGTGACCAGCGTGAACATCGGATAGGGTGCCAGCACCGAGCAGAATGCGGCGGTAATCAATACGCGGGCGGCGCCCAACGAATCAGCCAGCCAGGCAGCCAGCGGCTGGACCAGGAACTGGATGATCGCCACCACGAAGAGGCAATCCAGAATCAGCGCGCGGCTCAGCCCCAGGGTCTGGGTGGTGTACGACAGCATGAACGTGTTGGTGAAGTAGATCCCGCCGATGGCGACCGTGCATACACCCATGCACAGGAGTACGGTGCGCCACGCGGTGCGCAGTACTTCCTTGGCCGGCACTTCAGCGCGTTCCTGGCGTTGCAGCACCTGCGCGAAATCGGGCGACTCGTTGACGCCGACCCGGATGAAATACCCCACTAACAGCAGCACGGCGCTGACGAGGAAGGGGATACGCCAGCCCCAATTGACGAAGTCCTGCTCGTCCAGCTCGGCCAGCAGGCGGAAGGCCATGAGCGACAGGATCAGGCCCGCCGGACTCCCCAGTTGGGCGAAGGACGCGGCGAACGTGCGGCGCCGCTGCGAAGCGTGTTCGCCCGCCATCAGCACCGCGCCGCCCCATTCGCCGCCCACGGCCAGGCCCTGGGCCAGGCGCAGAAGCAGGAGCAGGGCGGGGGCCCACAGGCCGGCGGTGGCATAGCTGGGCAGCAGGCCGATGCCGACCGTGGCCACGCCCATGATGACCAACGTCGCCATCAGGGCCTTCTTGCGTCCCACCCGGTCGCCCAGGTGGCCGAAGATGACGCCGCCCAACGGCCGCGCCAGGAAACCGGCGGCGAAGGTGCCGAACGACGCCATCGTGCTGATGAAAGGATCTGTGTTCGGGAAAAAGACTTTGCCGAAGACGAGCGCCGCCGCGGTGGCGTAGATGTAGAAGTCATACCACTCGATAGTGGTTCCGACGAATGCGGCGGTTGCGGCGCGGACGGGCTGGCGGGCCACAGCAGCGCTGGCGGGAGCGGCCATGGATTGCTCCTTGAGTGGACTTGTTGTTCGAAGCCGTTTTATCGCTCCCGCCGGGGTATAAGGTCAATTTATGTTTGCTAATCAAAGACTTAATTTAAAATAATGTCCTATGAATCCGCCCTCGCCTCATGATGCCCGCAGCCGCTCTCGCCTCGACTGGAACTTGCTGCGGACCTTTCTCGTCATCGTGCAAGAGCGCAGCATCAGCGCCGCCGCTGCCAAGCTGCACCTGACTCAATCGGCCGTGAGCCAAGCGCTCAAGCGCCTGGAAGATCAACTGGAGCGGCGCCTGATCGAAAGGCACAACCTGGCTTTCACCATCACCGCCGCCGGGGAGGAGGTGCGCCGCGCGGCGGAGGCCATCCATGGGAATGTGTCGCAGCTTCTGACCGACGTCTCGCAGACAAAGGCCGAAGCGATGGGGCGCGTGCATCTGCTGGTGGCCAGCCGGATTCATTCAGCGGTCTATGACGAATTCTGGGCGCATTTCCATCGCGGATACCCACGCATCGACGTGCAGCTAGACGTGTTGCCGAGCAGCGAGATCGTCATGCTCATGCAGCAGCGAGCCGCCACTGCCGGCATTGCGCTCTGCAGACAGATTCCCAAACGCCTGGAAAACAAAGTGTTTCTGCAACAACGCTACGCGCTGTTCTGCGGTCGCAACCACGCGTTGTTTGGCCGTCATGATGTTCGCATGGACGAGTTGCTGGGCGAGAACTTCGTGTCTTTTGCCAGCGACGCTTTGGGCGATAGTCTTTCGCCCCTGACCATTTTCCGCGATCAGCGCGGCTTCTCCGGCCGTATCGTCGCGGCGTCCTCCCAGCACGACGAGGTCAAACGCCTGTTGATAGCGGGATTCGGAATCGGATGCCTGCCTGAGCATAGTGTCCGTGCCGACATTGAGGCGGGCCGTCTGTGGCGCCTTCCGCCCGGGGAGGGCGTATGCGGCGTTGAGCTACATCTGCTATGGCACCGTGACGCTCAGCGTTCACCGGCCGAGGCAGCGTTCCTGGAGTGTTTCCGGAATTTCGTCGATGCTTTCCCTATGACCGAGCGGCTGGCGTCTGCGGGGGATTAAGGTTCAGAGCGTGTGCAATACCTGCGACAGCTTCTTCACCGCGGCTTCCATTTCTCCAGGCGTATGCGCGGCAAAGCCCATCAGGAATCCCGCGCGGTGGTTCTTTGACGTATACAGGGCCGTCAGGCCCAGCAGGTCGATGCCGGCCCTGCGCGCGGCGGCGACCGCTGCGCTCTCCGGCAGATTCTTGGTGAACAGGCAGGGCAGCTGCATGCCGCCGGCCGGCACGCGAGGGTCGAGGAACTCCGGCAAGTACTGGCCTACTAGCCTGGCCAGTACGTCCCGGCGCTCGGCATACAGCGTGCGCATGGTGCGGATATGGGCACCGAAATGCCCGCCGTCGATAAAGCGCGCCAAGGTGAGCTGGGGGATGGGGGCGCTGTGCCCGTCCAGCAGCGTGCGGGCGACTGTCATGGGTTGCACAAGCTGCGGCGGCAGCACCATGTAGCCGATGCGCAGGCCGGGAAAAAGCGACTTGGCGAATGTGCCGATGTAGATGGTCCGCTCGTTCAGATCGAGGCCCTGCACACAGGCCACGGGCTTGCCGGCATAGCGGAATTCGCTGTCATAGTCGTCTTCGATGATCCAGGCCTGCTCGCGCTGCGCCCATTCGATGACGGCCAGGCGCCGATCCAGGGTCAGTGTGGCGCCGGTGGGGAACTGGTGCGAAGGTGTCAGGAACACGGCCCGGGCCGACTGGCCGCCTCGCAGAAACTCCACCTGCATGCCGTCGATGTCGACCGGTACGGGCACGCAGCTCAGGCCCGCGGCCTCGAATGCCTTGCGTGCGCCCGCGTAAGCCGGGTCTTCGATATAGATGCGCTCGCCCGCATCGAGCAGTACGTTGGCGCACAGTGTCAAAGCCTGTTGAGAACTGGTCAGAATCAGCACCCGGTCGGGCGTGGCCCGCGCACCGCGTTCCAGGTTGACGTAGTCGGCAATGGCCCGCCGCAAGGGCTCCATACCCTGCGGCGGACTGTGCAGCAGCGCCTGGGTACCGTATTCCTTGAGTGCCTGTCGCTGCAGCCGTTCCCAGGTTTGAAGCGGAAAGTTGCGGGTTTCGGGGACTCCCGGAGCGAAGGCGCGGGGCGTCATGAACTCGCGCACCCCGCCTGCCGCCAGCGTCGCCTGCCCGCGCTGGCTCAGGCGCAGGGCCGGCTCGCGCACGGCCTGGCGGCGCACCAGGCCACGGCCGGGCAGTTGCTGGACCTGCTCGGATACAAAACTGCCGCTGCCCACCCGCCGGTGTATGAACCCTTCGGCATGCAGTTGACCGTAGGCGGCTTCGACGGTGTCACGGGATACGCCCAGCGACTGGGCCAGTCCACGCGTGGGCGGCAGCGCGCGGCCCACATCGAGAGTGCCGTCCAGGATCAATTGCCGCAAGGCGCGCTGGATGCGCACGTGCAGCGCCAACGCCCGGTAGGCGGGGTCGCTTATCCAGGCCTTTACCGTCTCAAGTTGGGCGTGTCTGAACAATTGGTCTGGTGACTTTTGAGAAAGTGGTAGGGTAATTCCGGCCAATACGGGTATATAAATCAGTTGTCGGGGGACGTCAAACCCCATGCCCGGATCAGGAACGCACACTCATGTTGGAAGCAGCAATCACCCAGACGCGGCACGAGCAGCATGGCCGGTATCCGCAGGCGGCCACGGTGGACGACTTCCGGCACAACATCGCCGCCGTTCGGGCGCGCATCGACGCCGCGTGCGCGCGGGCGGGGCGCGATCCCGCTGGCGTGCGGCTGCTGCCGGTCAGCAAGACCAAACCCGCGTCCACCCTGCGTCTGGCCTATGCAGCCGGATGCCGCGTCATGGGCGAGAACAAGGTTCAGGAGGCGCATGCCAAATGGGAAGCCCTGCAAGACTTGCCCGAACTGCGCTGGTCCGTCATAGGCCACCTGCAGACCAACAAGGCCAGACTGGTGGCGCGCTTCGCCAGTGAATTTCAGGCACTGGACAGCCTGCGCGTGGCCGAGGCGCTGGACCGGCGCCTGCAGGCCGAAGGCCGCGGACTGGATGTGTATGTGCAGATCAATACGTCCGGCGAGGCCAGCAAGTACGGCCTGGCGCCAGAAGACGCGCAGCAGTTCCTGGCTCGGATGCCCGCGTTTTCTGCGTTGCGCGTGCGCGGCCTGATGACGCTGGCGCTTTTCTCGGCCGAAGCCCATCGGGTGCGCCAGTGTTTCGTGCTGCTGCGTGAGCTGCGTGATCAGTGTCGGCAAACGGCGCCGGCGGGTGTCGAACTGGACGAATTGTCGATGGGCATGTCGGGCGATTTCGAGATTGCCGTAGAAGAGGGCGCCACGGTGGTGCGGGTCGGGCAGGCCATTTTCGGCGCGAGGCCGCTGCCCGACAGCCACTACTGGCCCACCGAGGTCCACGCGCCGACCGGGACTGCATCATGAGAACTGCCATTGCCATCCGCCAGCTGGTGTTGCAAAGCCTGATGCGGGCGCGCCGTGACACGCGTCGTTCGCGATTGAATATGTCGGGCTCGCCTGGGCACGACCCGCAGTTGACTGCCACCCCGCAGGACGCACTGGCCGGCCGCAGCCGGGTCGTCTGGGCTTCCTCGGATGAGCCGGCTGGCGGGCCGCCATCGGGGTTACGCCGGAGGCGGCCATGAATCCGTTGCCTATTGATGTAGTGTCTGTGCAATCGCAGGTGGTTTACGGCCGCGTCGGCAACAACGTGGCGGTGCCCGCCCTGGAGTCCATGGGGTTCACCGTGGCCGCTGTGCCGACGGTGGTGTTCAGCAACACCCCGCACTACCCGACGATTCATGGCGGGGCCTTGCCTGTCGACTGGTTCGAAGGCTACTTGCGCGATCTGGTCGCGCGCGGCGCCACGGCCGGGCTGCGTGCCATTTTGACGGGATACCTGGGCTCGCCGCTTCAGGCCGACGCGTTGGCACAATGGGCACGCCAGTTGTCCAGGCACGACGCGGCGCTGCGCATCGTGATGGACCCCGTGCTGGGCGATCGGGACTGCGGGCTTTATGTGGATGCCGGGCTGGTCGATGCCTATCGCCGCGACCTGCTGCCGTTGGCCGACGGCATTACCCCCAACGGCTTCGAGCTCGAGCTGCTGACGGGCCGGCCGGTGGACGACGCCGACAGCGTGATCGCCGCTGCACGCACATTGCTGGTGGGGCGCACCCGGTGGGTCGCGGTCACCAGTGCGGCGCCCGCAGCCTGCGCCGCGGACGAGATGCAGGTGATGCTGGTCACGCGCGAGCACGCCGAGCTGATCCGGCATGCCCGCGTCGATGTCGCGCCCAAGGGTACGGGCGATTTGTTCTGCGCGACCCTTGCCGGGCACTGGCTCCAGGGCTCGACGCTGCCGCAAGCGGTGAGATCGGCGTGCCGGCATGTCGTCGAAGCATTGCACCTGACGCAGCAGGCCGCATCCGCCGAATTGATGCTGGCGCCGCGCGATTGGCAGGGCGCGTGCCTGCACCGGCCGGAAGACTCCGCGCGGCGGCAGGCGCGCGCATGATGACGGCCCTGGCCGTGATACGATTTTTCGTCACCGAGCCGCCGCGGCGATGATGGTTCCTGGCCCACGGCCTGCCCGTGCGGCGGGCCTCGCAACCCTTTCTTCAGGCATGGTCTTCGGGCCGGGCGCACATGGACTCAGACGTCAGTGAAATCATCGAAACCCTGGGCATGCAGCGTCATCCGGAAGGGGGCTGGTTCGTCGAGACGTTTCGCGATGCCCAGGGCGCGGCGCGCGCCCGATCGACGGCGATCTACTACCTGTTGGCCGCCGGTGATCAATCTCACTGGCACCGCGTGCGCGACGCCGCCGAGGTATGGCATTTCTACGCTGGCGACCCCTTGCTGCTCAGCGTGTCGAACGGCGTGGATATCCGGGAAGTCACGCTGGGCACCGATATCGCGAACGGAGAACGTCCGCAAGCGGTAGTTCCGGCGGATTTCTGGCAGGCGGCCCGGCCGCTGGGGCGTTACGCCCTGGTAGGTTGCACGGTGGCGCCCGGCTTCGAGTTCGGCAGTTTCGAGATGGCGCCTCTTGGATGGCGCCCGGGCGCTGCCTGAGCGGCGGGTCGGGCGAGCCGGGTGCGCCGGCCAGCCTGGCCCACCTACGTCAGGCTCATGCAGCACGTCGCATTGACCCGCGGGGCAAGTGCCATGGCGCGGGATGCCACCGGACAGGGGCGGCGTGGCTGCTGGGCGGTCAGAACGGCCAATGCAACATGGTGACGCCTGGCGCTAACCGATGGGCAGGGCTGCCGCGGTGGCGCGGCTGGCCAGCAAGCGCAACAGTACGCCGCAGGTGTAAAGCCCCGCTTTGCGTTCAAGAAAGTCTGTGAATTGGGCTTTCGCTCCGGGGTCGGCGTGATCGGAAATCACCCGCATCACTGCGTACGGAACGCCGAACTCGTAGCAGACCTGCGCCATCGCGGCGCCTTCCATTTCCACGCAAAGCACGTCGGGCAGGCGGTGCTGCAGCGCGGATCCCACTTCGGCTTCGTGCACGAAAATATCGCCTGTTGCAATCGGTCCCCGGTGCGCCCGGGGAGCCCGGCGCGGTGCCACACTTTCGTCACGCTCTGCGGCGGGCACAGGCGACGTGGGTGGCACGGCCTCAGCAGCTTGCTGCCCATCCAAGGCGGACAAGCCTTGCAGATAGGTCTGCGTGTGTTCGAACACCGCCAGACTGAGCGCCTCGTCGGGCTCGAACCGGGCAAGGCCCAGCATCGGTACCTCGTAACGGGCAAACAGCGGGCGCGCATCCAGGTCGTGCTGCATGAGGCTGCTGGCGACAACGACGTCCCCGATCTGCACCGAGCGGTGGATCCCGCCGGCCAATCCGGCAAAGACAATCGCGGCGGCGCCGAATTTTTCTATGAGGATGGCCGTGGTGGCCGCGGCCGCGACCTTGCCGATGCGGCTCAACACGACCACGCAAGGCTGGCCCGCGATGACGCCCAGATAGAAATCGCGCATCGCTACACGCTGGACAGTCAATGTATCGCCCATGGCCTGCACCAGTCCCTCGAGCTCTTGGGGCATGGCTGCCATGATTGCCAGCCTGGCGCGGGAAGCCGTTCGAGTCACGCTAATGTCCATGGATGCCATTCATTTCTTGGAGTGGGCCCGGCGCGGCGGGCCGGCCGGCGCCGCTGTGCGCAGAACGATACGCGGTGCCGACCGGAAAACACATCAGAACCGGCGGCCCGCGTGGGGTCATATTTCACCATGGGCTGGCGGCTTGCGCTCGGCTTGCCGCAGCGCTGCAGGATGAAGGCCATGGGACGGGGCGCGCAGGCCCATGCCGGTCTGGCAGGCATGCAATGGCCGGCGGCCGCCTGGAACCCCGGTGCGCATGCCCGGCTCAGCGGCGGGCTGCCGCCCATCAGGTCGGGCGTGCCCTGCTGCGTACACGCTCAGATGGCCTGCTGGCTCACTCTGGCCGACAGTTGGGCCGAGCTTTCTTTGCGCTCGCTGTAGCGGTCCAGCAGGTATGGCCCGAGATCGCGTGTAAGCAGGGTGAACTTCATGAGTTCTTCCATGACGTCGACGAGCCGGTCGTAGTAGGCGGAGGGCTTCATGCGGCCCGCATCGTCGAATTCCTGATAGGCCTTGGCCACTGAAGACTGATTGGGGATGGTGAGCATGCGCATCCAGCGGCCGAGGATGCGCATCTGGTTCACCGCGTTGAAGGATTGCGACCCGCCGGAGACTTGCATCACAGCGAGCGTCTTGCCCTGTGTCGGACGCACGGCACCGACCGACAGCGGGATCCAGTCGATCTGGGTCTTCATGAGTCCGGTCATTGCACCATGACGCTCTGGTGAACTCCACACCATGCCTTCAGCCCATTGGACCAGGTCACGCAGCTCGCGGACTTTGGGATGGTCTTCGGTGGCGTCATCCACCAATGGAAGACCGGATGGGTTGAACAGGCGGGTTTCGCCGCCCAGCGCCCGCAGCACGCGCGCCGCTTCTTCTGCGGCCAGGCGGCTGTACGAGCGCTCGCGCAGCGACCCATACAGCAGCAGGAAGCGCGGCGCGTGTAATGGCCGCTGCGGCGGCGGTTGGAGCGGGGCGGTGTCGAGCCGCCGGAACAGCGATGGCTCGATGTTCGGAAGGTCGGCGCAGACGTCAGACACGACGGCCCTCCGCATCGATCACCGGGGTGCCGTCTTCCTTCGCGTATGCACCACGCTGCGGTTGCGGCAGGATGTCCAGCACAAGCTCGGACGGGCGGCACAGGCGGGTGCCCAATGGCGTGACCACGATGGGACGGTTTATCAGCGCCGGATGCCGGACCATAATGTCGATCAGTTGATCGTCGGTCCAGTCGGGCGAAGAAAGGCCCAGCTCGCCGTATTGCGGCTCTTTCTGCCTGATCAGCTCGCGTGCCGGCATACCCATGTCCCGAATCAGGGATTTGAGCGTGACGGCGTCGGGCGGGGTCTGCAGGTATTCGATGATGGTCGGCTCTGCGCCGCTGTTTCGGATCAGCCCCAGCACATTGCGGGACGTGCCGCATGCGGGGTTGTGATAGATGGTGATGGTGGTCATGGGGATTTCGGAAGGGACATGGACAAAGGTTCAGTCGGCCAGCGGTCGCGTGCGCATGCGACGGGCCGCGGATGGCCGGCGATGCAACGCGCTCACGGCAGGGCTTATGGACCACCCGGCCCGGCTGGCCGCGCGCCCGCAAGATCGCACGGCGCACCCTGGCAACAGTGTTCCGTCAGGTAGCCGAGCAAGCCATTCATGCGGGTGAAATCGGCCCGATAAATCAGGTTGCGGCCGTTCTGCTCAACCGTGACCAGGTTCGCATGTGCAAGCTCTTTCAGATGAAATGAGAGCGCATTGCGGGCAATGCCCAACTGATCGGCGAGCAGGCTGGGTGTCAGGCCGGGCAGGCCGGCCACCACGAGGGCGCGAAACGCGCGCAGGCGTTGTGGGTGGGCCAGCCCGGCAAGAGCGGAGATTGCCTGCGATTCGTTCATTATTCAATAGTACAACAATTATTGAATAATTGGCGAATGCGGGTTGCGGTTGCGGTGCCTGTTTCTGCGGCTCCGTGCGTGGCCTTGATTTACGCGGCGATTGGGCTATCCTTCGCCGCATTATGTACGAGCATGGATCAGATCGGCTGTTGACGGCAGGGCGCTTTGCGAGGCGACTGCTGGCGCACGCCGCCTGCGTCGTGGCACTGTTTGCCCTGTCGGCGCTGGCCGGAGCCGCCGGTTTCATGGTCTTCGAGGCCCACGGTTTCGCCGACGCACTGTTGCACGCCATGCATATATTGAGCGGCTTCGGCCTGATGGAACTGCCGGACAGCTTTGCGGGACGCGTCTTCGCCGCCGCCTTCGGGCTGTATGCCAGCCTGTTTTTCCTGGCCGCCTTCAGCGTGATCTTCGCGCCGGTGGTTCATCGCATTCTGCACAAGCTGCGTCTCGAGCCCGGCGGCGACGAGTCTGGATGAACGGGCACGCGTCGCGACGGCCGGCAGCTGGAAAATTGCGTACTATTGCCGCATATTCGCAGCCGTTCCGCGCAGATCGCGCGGGCGCGCGATTGCAAGAAATGGCGCTTTGCGATAGGCTTCGTGCTTCCCGCGCCCGCGAGGCCTTTTGTCTACTGGTTGGGGAGGACGCCATGTCTGCCGACGCCCTCTTCCAATTGGGGATCGTCTCAGTTGCCCTGAACACCTCCCAAACGGAAGAATATTTCCGTCGCTATACGCGACATTCCGTGGTGCACACCCGCGCTGCGCGCTTGAATCTTACCGTCAGTCCTGCGCACGGCGCGGCGCAGTCGCGCGCAGCCGTCCGCATGCCAGCGTGGCAACGCCGGGGCCAGCAGGCCCTGCCGAACAGCCAGAACTATCGCGAGCGAATGCCGATCTAGCCTGGTGCGGCCGGAGCCCTTTCCGCGCGCTCCGGGCCTTGCGGCCTCGGGCCGCGCAACGCACAGGCGGCAGCCTATTTCCACGCAGCACCCCGCGGCGCCCCATGGTGCCTGCCACACGTTCTGTTGATTGCTTGCGCGAGCGCGAGCCGATTACTTTTGCACGCATAGCTATTGATGATCCGTACGCCTTACTACCTTATCGATAAAGCCGCCTTGCAGCGCAACCTGCAGGCAGCGGCGCAATTGCGCGAGCTTTCCGGCGCCAAGATCCTGCTGGCGCTGAAGTGCTTTGCCACGTGGCCGGTATTCGACTTCATGCGAGAGTACCTGGACGGAACCACCTCGTCGTCGTTGTATGAGCTGAGGCTGGGACGCGAGAAATTTGGCGGCGAAACGCATGCGTACAGCGTGGCCTGGTCTGATGCGGACATTCCGCAAGCGGTGAACTACGCCGACAAGATCATTTTCAACTCGGTCTCGCAACTGCAGCGGTACCAGGCCCAGGCGAAAGGGATTCCCTGCGGCCTGCGGCTGAATCCCTCCATGAGCGCCGCCGCCTACGACCTGGCCGATCCCGCGCGCCCGTACAGCCGGCTTGGTGAGCCGGATCCCGATCGGATCGCATCGGTGGTCGCCGGCCTTGACGGCTTCATGATTCACAACAACTGTGAAAACCGCGATTTCGGCCGCTTCGACGAACTGCTGACCCATGCCGCGGAACGCTTCGGCCACTTGTTCGAGCGGGTGCAGTGGATCAGCCTGGGTGGCGGAATCCACTTCACGGCGCCTGGCTACCCCTTGCAGGACCTGGCGAAACGCCTGTGCGCGTTCTCGAAACGCTACGGCGTGCAGGTATATCTCGAGCCGGGCGAAGCCGTGGTGCAAGACAGCGCCACCCTCGAGGTCACGGTGCTGGACACGCAGTTCAACGGCAAGCAGATCGCGGTGGTCGACAGCGCGACGGAAGCACACATGCTGGACCTGTTGATCTACCGCTTGAGCGCCCGGGTGGAACCCAATACCGGCCCGCACCGATATCTGTTGTGCGGCAACACCTGCCTGGCCGGCGATGTATTCGGAGAGTTTGATTTCCCGGAGCCCTTGGTGCCGGGTTCTAGAGTGTCGTTGCGCGATGCCGCCGGCTACACCATGGTGAAGAAGAACTGGTTCAACGGCGTGCACATGCCATCCATTGCAATCAAGGAACTGGATGGCAGCGTGCGCGTCGTCCGAGAGTTCGGATATCACGATTACGTCGACAGCCTGGGCGCCTGAGCCCAGCTGGCAGCTTCCGTCAAATCTTCTGTCGTGAATGGAGCGCGAAAGATGAAAAGAAACGTACTCATCATTGGAGCCGGCGGTGTAGCCCACGTGGCGGCACACAAGTGCGCCCAGAACAACGTGGCGCTGGGTGAAATACACATTGCGTCGCGCACTCCGGCCAAGTGTCAGGCGATCATCGATTCGATCCACGCCAAGGGCAATCTGCAGCGTCCGGGCACGCTGCAGGCACACGGCCTGAACGCCTTCGATGTTCAGGCAACCGTGGAACTGATTCGTTCCACCGGCAGTCAGATCGTGATCAACGCCGGCTCGGCGTTCATCAATATGTCGGTGCTTTCCGCCTGCATCGCGACAGGTGCCGCCTATATCGATACCGCCATTCACGAAGACCCGGACCAGATCTGCGAGACGCCGCCGTGGTATGCCAACCACGAGTGGCGCCGCCGCGACGACTGTGCCAAGGCGGGCGTGACCGCGGTGCTGGGCATCGGATTCGACCCTGGCGTGGTGAACGCCTATGCCCGCCTGGCCAAGGACGAGTTCTTCGACACGATGGATTCCATCGACATCATCGACACCAATGCGGGCAAGCACGACCGCTATTTCGCCACCAACTTCGATCCGGAGATCAATTTCCGCGAGTTCACGGGCACGGTATGGTCCTGGCAGAATCGGCAGTGGACGCCGAACCGCATGTTTGAAGTGAAGAAGGAATGGGACCTGCCGGTGGTGGGCTCGCAAACCACCTACCTGACCGGCCACGATGAGCTGCACTCGTTGTCGAGTTTGCTGGATGTGCCGGACATCCGTTTCTGGATGGGGTTCTCGGACCACTACATCAACGTGTTTACGGTGCTGAACAAGCTGGGGCTGTTGTCCGAGAAGCCGGTGCGCCTGCCGGGCGGGGGCGAAGTCGTGCCGCTGCAGGTGGTGAAGGCCGTGCTGCCCGACCCTTCCTCGCTGGCGCCCAACTATCACGGCTATACCTGCATCGGCGACCGGGTCAGGGGCCTGAAAGACGGCAAGCAGCGCGAAGTCTTCATCTACAACATCTGCGACCACGCCAGCTGCTATCGTGAGGTGGGAAGCCAGGCTATTTCCTATACCGCCGGGGTGCCTGCCGCGGCGGCGGCGCTGCTGATCGCCAATGGTGCATGGGACGTGCGCCGCATGGCCAACGTCGAGGAACTGCCGCCCTGGCCGCTGCTGGGCCTGATGGAGCGCATGGGGCTGCGCACTCGCGTGACCGACGAGCATGGCGACCGTTCCGTGTTCGACGATGCGGGTGACAGCGAAGCCGGGCTGCCGGTGGGTGCCGACCTCAGTGCCCGGGCGGTGCTGGCCTGAGTGGGAGGCCGGGCCGCGCGAGCGGCCCCTGGCCACCGCTTCCGCGAGGCCGCCGCGGCGCTGTCGCGCCGCCTGGCGACGACAGCATGGCACAGGCGCGGGGCTGCGAGCCCCGCACTTCAGATTCCGGGTGATTTGCGCGCTCTGCCCAGGCGCCTGAGCCGCGCCATCGCCGGGCGCCCGCCGGCCACCACGATCACAGCGCCGACTATCCAGATCCACAGCGGCATGCCCGTGTCGCCGGATGTGGTGGGGGACGGCCCGAACACGACGTCATGCATGATGCGCCCCGGCATGAATGTAAAGAAGGCGGCCAGCAGCAAGGCCTGGAAATAGGCGGTTTTCATCAGGTCGGCATGACGCGCCGTGTCGCGTTGCCTGATGGCGATGCACGCGCGGGCCAGCAGGTACAAGGTCACGAGCGAAAGAATGTGGATGGGACTCCAGGGACCCCACGTGCGCAGTTCGTGGATCCAGAAAGACGAAAGCACGACGGCCAGCATCAGCACCACCCAGGCTCTCCCTGTCCAGCGGTGCGCCACATTGCCCTTTCTGCGCAGCAGCACGCTCACGCCCACGATCACAGCCAGTATGGCGGTCCAGGTATGCAGCTGGATGACGAAGGACGCCGAGGTCAGGGGTTGCAGGCTCATGGTGTTTCCCCTCTGTTGAAGGCGCACCGACACCGTGTACAAGTAGAGGCGGCGGGGGCGCCGCAAGCCGGTTGCGCTTCGGCTTGCGGCTGGGGCGGTGCGGCCTCGCACGCGCCGGCCAGGCTCGGCCGGATGTATCAACAACGGGATGCCGATATGCGAACGATAATTCTGCTTGCGGTGGGTGTGGTGGTCGCCTATGTCTTTTACCGGTGCGCGCCTGCCGGCCGGCGCAGGTTGGCCGCAGCCTGCTTTACTGCGCTATGGCTCGCCCTGTGTGCCTGGAATTTATACACCGGCCTTGCGCATGGGTATAGCCTTGCGGAAGAAGTGCCGATTCATCTGGTGTTGTTCGGGGTGCCGACCGCGCTGGCGTGGGGCCTGGCTTGGAAGGCGGGGCGGCCGGCGCCTTGATGCGGCAATGGGCATCCGCCGGTCATCGAGGCCGGCGCGCTTTCAAGGCCGCCGCGTTTTGGAGGCCTTGTAGACTCACGGCCGGGGCGTTTTGCCCGGGACTCCTGCGCTGACCTGCCGCAGCGTTTCGATGAATCGCTGGACTGCTGCCGACAGCGAGCGCCCGCGTCTGACCAGAATGCCGATTTCGCGTGTGGCGTTCGGCGAGTGCAGGGCCACGCTGCGCAGGCGCGTGGTGTCCATCAGCCGTAACGCCAGTTCCGGAACGGCCGCCACTCCCACGCCCGCGGCCACCATGGCTCCCACAACCGAGATATTGTCGGCCACGTACTGCGCATCGGGCAGCCGCCCCGCGGCGGCGAGTATCCGGTCGGTGACCAGACGTATGCTGCTGGCGGGGCCGCTGGCGATGAAGGGCCGGCTGGCGAATACGCTCCAGTCGGCTTTTTTCTTGCGTGACAAGGGGTCGTCTGCAGGGCAGATCAGTACGAACGGCTCTTTCAGCAGTGGCGTGAAGGCGACTTCGGCGGGCTGGCCGGAAATTTCAATCGAAATACCCAGGTCGGCCTTGCCTTCGGCCACGGCTTGCGTCACCTGCCGGGCCGAGGCGGCCTGAATGATCAGCCGCACCTGGGGGTGCGAGATCTGTAATGCCTGCGCGGCGGGGGGCAGCAGAGCCGCGGCTACCGAGGGCAAGGCCCAGATGTTGACGCTGCCGCGGCGCCCCGCAATGAACTCCGAAAGATCGCTGAGCGAATCGCGAAACTCGGACAGCATGCGTTGCGCAATGGGTACCAGTTCGGCGCCCGCATCGGTAAGCGAAACGCTGTGCTTGTTGCGGTCGAACAGCCGTGCGTTCAGCTTGTGTTCTGCCGCTTGCACGCGGCGGCTCAGCGCGGGCTGCGAAATGTGGGCGCGTTCGGCCGCCATGCGGAAGTTGCGCGTTTCGGCCACCAGCAGCACGGCTTCGAGTTCGGGAATGCTGAGCGCCAGCCGCATGGAGATCCGGTAATGCAAAAAAAGTATTACGGAAATGTAAATATATCATTTTGCACATTAGGGGCGGGTGCGCATACTGCCGGGGTGGATCAAGCCGTCGGCCCCGCCGGCGTGCGGCGGCCCGGCCATGGCGGCTGGGCATCGAGGGGGACCCTGCATGAATGAGTCGCGCAACCGGTTGCGCATAGGCGTCGGAGCCGGCATGGCCGACGACAGAATCGGCCCGGCCCTGCAACTGCTGCAGGACTGCGAGCTGGACTATCTGGTTTGCGAGTGCCTGGCCGAGCGCACGATCGCCCGCGAGACGTTGTCGCGCCAGCATGATGGCGCGCGCGGATACAACCCCATGCTGGAAGAACGCATGCGCGCCTTCCTGCCGTTGTGCCAGCAGAATGGCGTGCGGCTCGTGTCCAATATGGGCGCGGCCAACCCGGTGGGCGCGGCCGAGGCCGCCCGGGATATCGGCAAGGCGTTGGGCTGGAACGATTTGCGGTGCGCCGCTGTAGTGGGTGACGACGTCATCGAGCGCGTGCGCGTGCATCCGGAATTGCAATTGCTGGACAGCGGCCGGCCGTTGGAAGACTTACTGCCTCGGCTGGCTTCGGCCAATGCCTACCTGGGCGCCGACATCGTGCGCGAGGCACTGGCCACCGGAGCGCAGGTGGTGATGACGGGACGGGTGGCCGACCCATCGCTGTTCGTGGGAGTGGCGCTGCATCACCATGGATGGTCGTACGACGACTTGCCGCGCCTGGCGGCTGGCACCATGATGGGTCATCTGCTGGAATGCTCGGCGCAGGTCACCGGTGGCTACTTTGCCGACCCCGGCAAGAAAGACGTGCCGCGGCTGGCCGAGCTGCCTTATCCCTACGCCGATCTCTACAGCGACGGCGAGCTGTTCATCGGCAAACCGGAAGGTTCCGGAGGGCGACTGGACCGCATGACCTGTACGGAACAGGCCTTGTACGAGATCCACGACCCCGATGCCTATATCACCCCGGACTGCGTGCTGTCCCTGCAAGGGCTGAAGTTTGAGGCGCAAACGCCCGATCGCGTGGCGGTGCGCGGCATGCGGGCCCGTCCTCGCACCGACAGCTACAAAGTCGTGGTGGGGTATTTCGATGGCTGGATCGGCACGGGCGAGGTCGCCTACGCCGGCGTGAACGCCATCGCCCGCGCGCAACTCGCCGCCGACATTGTGAAAGAGCGCTTCCTGCGGGATGGGGGCGTGGCGAGCGAGTTCCAGGTGGACCTGATCGGGCTCAGCAGCCTGCACGGCAGCCACGCAGCCGCGCTTGCCAGCCAGCCCTATGAAGTGCGCTTGCGCGTCGCCGCGCGCTGCCCCGACAAAAAGAGCGCGCATCTGCTCGGCGACCACGTGCGGCAGTTGAACATGCAGGGGCCGTACGGCGCCGGAGGCCCGGTGAACCTGGGCGCCAAAGAAATCATCGCCGTGGACGCGGTGCTGATACCCCGCGATTGGGTGCGGCCGGAAGTCGCGACGGTAGGAGCATAGCCATGGGCACCCTGGTTTACGATCTGGCGCACGCTCGCGCGGGCGACAAGGGCAACACTTCCAGCATCGCCGTCATTGCCTATGACGAGGCCGGATGGCAGGTCCTGCGGCGTTTGCTCACTGCCGACCTGGTAGCGCGGGCGTATGCGCACCTTGGCGCCGTTTCCGTAAGGCGCTACGAGGTGGAAAGCCTGATGGCGCTGAATTTCGTCATTCCCAATGTGCTGGCGGGCGGCGTGACGCGATCGTTGCGCCTGGACCCCCATGGCAAGTCGCTGAGCGCACTGATGCTGGGCATAGAGCTGCCCGGCGACAGCGCGCAGGCTTGAGAGGCATCTATGTATCCCCCGGCAGAATTGCTGCAGACGGAAGTATTCGCCCGCCTGCCTGAATCCTTGTACCTGACCGAGCAGCCCTCTACCTGGCTTGCGGCACGCCACGCACAGATGCATTCGTTCCTGGAAGGCCCGGCCTTCGACAGGGACGGGAATCTGTGGTGCGTCGACCTGGCTCACGGGCGCGTCCTGCGAGTCGACCCGGACGGCCGTTTCGAGGTGGTGATCAGTTACGAGGGCGAACCCAATGGCCTGAAGATCCACCAGGACGGACGCATTTTCGTCGCTGACCACCTGCATGGCCTGATGTTGCTGGACCCGCAGGCGCGCACCATACGGCCGTACCTGGGCCATGTGCAGCGCGAGGCGCTGCGGGGCCTCAATGACTTGTTCTTCGCTTCCAACGGCGATCTTTATTTCACTGACCAGGGCGAAAGCGCCCTGAACAACCCGTCGGGACGCGTATTTCGGTTGCGCGCCGATGGCAAGACCGTTGACCTGCTGATGGACGGCCTGGCCGGACCGAACGGACTGGTGCTCAACAAATCCGAGAATGTGCTGTACGTGGCCATTACCCACGACAACGCGATCTACGCCTTGCGGCTGGAACCCGACGGCACCATGAAAAAGGCCAGCCGCTTCATTCAGCTTTCCGGCAGCACGGCCGGGCCTGACGGACTGGCGCTGGACGAAGCGGGGAACCTGGCCGTCGTGCACGCCCAGGCCGGCACGGTGTGGCTATTCAGTCCGCTGGGTGAACCGCTGTATCGGATCCGTTCCTGCGCCGGCCTGCGCACGACCAATGTGGCCTTCGGCGGGCCCGACCGCCGCAGCCTGTACATCACGGAAGCCGAGCAGGGCGTCATTCTGCGAGCCCGGCTTCCGCACCCGGGCAGGCAGATGTATTCCCATATCGATTAAGACCTACATCCTTACAGGAGACACCTCATGAAGCTGAAGCGCATCATTGCCGGACTGGCTTTCGGGCTGGCGGCGACCACCGCGGCGCAATCGGCCCCCGCATGGCCTGCCAAGCCCGTACGGTTGATCGCCACCTACGGCCCGGGCAGTTCGATCGACATCATTGCCCGCCTGATCGCGAAGCCGCTGTCCGAGCAGCTGGGGCAACCCGTCATCGTGGAGAACAAGCCGGGCGCCGGCGGCGACCTGGGCACCGACTTCGTCGCCAAGGCCGACAAAGACGGCTACACCATCGGTTTTGCCTCGGCCGGCCCCATTACGGTGAACCCGAATGCGCGGGCGAAGATGCCTTACGACTCGATGAAGGACCTGGCGCCGGTCGCCCTGGTGGCCACCGGCCCGAACGTCATTCTGGTGAATCCGTCGCTGCCGGTGAAGAACCTGCAGGAACTCATCGCCTACAGCAAGGCCAACCCGGACAAGGTGAGTTATGCGTCGGCAGGCATGGGCACCAGCGGCCACATCGCGGGCGAGATGTTCCAGCACCTGTCGGGCGCGACGATCCTGCATGTGCCCTACAAGGGCAACAGCGAAGCGATAACCGACACGCTGGGCGGGCGCACCTCGATGGTGATCAGCGGTGTGCCGCCCATTCTTTCATTTGTGAAGTCCGGGCAGTTGCGCGCAATCGCCGTGGCGGACACGAAGCGGTCTGCGCTGCTGCCCGACGTGCCCACCGTGGCCGAGGCTGGGCTGCCGGGCGCCGAGAGTGTGGCCTGGTACGGAATTGTCGCGCCGGCGGGGACGCCCGACGACATCCTGGAACGACTGCATGACGAGATCAACAAGGCCGTCGCCACCCCCGAGGTGCAGGAAAGGTTCACCAACCTGGGAATCGTGGCGGCGTCGGATACGCGGGCAGACTTCGGCAAGCGCATGTCGGACGAACATGCACGCTTCAAGGAACTGTTCAAGCAGATCAATCTCGTGATGGACTGACGCCAACATGTCGCGCACCGTACTTATCACTGGGGCCAGCGGCCTGGTCGGTACCGCCGCCGTCGACGCATTCCTGAATGCGGGATGGCAGGTGATCGCCGTGTCGCGGCGGCGGCCGGAAGTGTTCAGCAAGAGGCCGTTCACGCACCTGGCGGTCGATCTGCAGGACACCGAGGCGTGCCGCGCCGCCTTTGCTTCGATGCCGCAGGTGACTCATGTGGTCTATGCAGCGGTGTACGAGAAGCCCACGCTGATTTCGGGCTGGCGGGATCCGGAACAGATGTCCACCAACCTGGCGATGATCAAGAACGTGATCGAGCCGCTGGCGGATGCAGGCGGCCTGCAGCACGTTACCTTGCTGCAAGGCACCAAGGCTTACGGGGTGCACCTGCATCCGATCCGCATCCCCGCGCGCGAGCGCGAACCTCGCGACGACCACCCGAATTCATACTGGTTCCAGGAAGACTATCTTCGCGAGCAGGCGCAGGCGCTCGGATTCGGATGGACGATATTCCGCCCGACCATTGTGCTGGGTCCGAACATCGGCGTCGCAATGAACACCATTCCGGTGATCGGCATTTATGCCACGCTATGTCGGGAAGCGGGGCGGCCGTTCAGCTATCCGGGCCACGTGCCGTATCCACGCGAGGCCGTGGACGCCAGGCTCATCGGCGATGCAGCCGTCTGGACCGCCGAGCATCCGCGCAGCTGGGGGGAACACTACAACCTGACCAATGGCGAAGTATTCAGCTGGCACGACCTGTGGCCGGCGCTGGGCGAATTCCTGCACGTCGAGCCCGGTCCGGACCAGCCCCTGAGCCTGGCAGAGTTCCTGCCCAGCTGCGCCGGCCAGTGGCAGGGGATTGTGCAGAAGTACGGGCTGCGGCCGCTGAGCATGGACCAGTTGCTGGGCCAGTCGCACTATTCGGCGGACGCCCGGTTCGGGTACGGGTTGAAGGCCGCACCGGCCCCGGCCTTTGTCAGCACGGTGAAGATCAAGCAGGCGGGTTTCAACCAGGTGTACGACACGGAGCAGTGCGTGAAGCACTGGCTGAAGGTGCTGCAGGACCGCAGGATCATACCCGCGGTGTAATGCAACGGCCCGGGGGCGAGGCGCGTGGGGCCGCAGCCGGGTCAGTGCGCCAGCATCAGGTCCAGGTTCTGCACGGCCGCGCCTGAGGCGCCCTTGCCCAGATTGTCGAACACCGCGGCCAGCAGCACCTGGCCATGCCCCTCATTGGCGAACACGCCCAGGTGCAGGTCGTTGGTGCCGTTCAGTGCCTGAGGGTCGAGCTGGGTCATGGCCTGCGCCTGGGCCAGCGGAATCACCTTCACATGGGCCTGGCCGGCGTAGTGGTGCTCCAGGCAGGCGTGCAAGGAAGGGCCACTGGCGTTGCCCGGCAGCAGGCGCAGATCGATGGCGATGGTGAGCACGATGCCCTGCCGGTAGGCGCCGTAGGCCGGCACGAACAGGGGGCGATGCGCCAGCCCGGCATGGGCCTGTATTTCCGGCGTGTGCTTGTGTTCCAGCGCCAGGCCGTAGACCTGCGAGGGCGCGACGGCAGGCGTGGCGGCCGACTCGTGTGCTTCGATAGCGGCGCGCCCGCCGCCTGAATAACCGGAAATGGCATGGATGGCCAAGGGGTAGCCGGCGGGCAGCATTCCCGCCGCCACCAGGGGGCGCAACAGGGCAATGGCGCCGGTGGGATAGCAGCCGGGATTCGTCACCCGCTTTGCGGTGGCGATCCGTTGAGCCTGGTCTGGCGCCATCTCGGCAAATCCGTACACCCAGCCATTCTGCGTGCGATGCGCGGAACTGGCGTCAATGACGCGCACCCGTGGATTCTGGATCAAGCCTACCGCCTCGCGAGCAGCGTCGTCGGGCAGGCAAAGAATGGCGATATCGCTGGCGTTGATGGCCTGCCCGCGCCGCCGGGCGTCTTTGCGCTCGGAGGCCGGCAGCGTAAGCAACTGCAGATCGGCACGCCCGCGGAGCCGCTCATGGATCTGCAGGCCGGTGGTGCCCTGGTCGCCGTCGATGAAAACAACAGGAGCTGTCATGATGAGGTTCAGTATGGGAAAGATATCGCCTCTATGATGTGCGCCGTTCTAAAATAAGAAAAGTTGAATTCACTGATTGTGTAATTCATGAAAACTGAACAGAGGGCGCCATGCGCGAAATCAGCCTGGACCGGCTACGCACCTTGCTGGCCATCGCCGACCTGGGATCGTTCGCAGCGGCCGCGAAACAACTGCATCTGGCGCCGCCCACGGTCAGCCTGCACATCGCGGAACTGGAACGCCGGGTTGGCGCTTCGCTGCTGACGCGCCAGCGGGGCAATGTGCGGCCTACCGCGGTGGGCGATACGCTGATCGAGCGGGCCCGGCGGCTGCTGGCCGAGGTGGAATCGACGCTGGACGACGTGGGACGGCAGGTGCAGGGCCTGGCCGGCCGGGTGCGACTTGGGGCGTCCACGGGCGCCATTGCACACTTGCTTCCCCGGGCGCTGGAGCGCCTGCGTGCACGGCATCCGGATATCGACGTGCAGGTCGCCGTACTGACCTCGCAGGAAACGCTGATGCGGCTATCCCAGGGCAAGCTCGACATCGGGCTGGTGGCACTGCCGCAGGCCGCCGTGGCCGGACTGACCATCCGTCCATGGCGCCGCGATCCCGTACTGGCATTCCTGCCGGCCGATTGGCCGGCGCCGGCGCAGATCACCCCCGGATGGCTGGCCGGCCGGCCGTTGATCCTGAACGACGCCAGCACGCGGCTGTCCCGGCTGACTGCTGAATGGTTTGCCCAGGGCGGCGTGCGAGGGGTGCCCCGCATCGAATTGAACTTCAACGATGCCATCAAAAGCCTGGTTGCGGCAGGCTATGGCGCGGCGCTGTTGCCGCACGAAGCTGGCGCGCCCGACTGGGATGCGCGCATCGCCACGCGCCCGTTGCGGCCTGCCGTCTGGCGCGAGCTGGGTCTGGCGTATCGTGCGCAGCCGGCCGAGCGCGCCACCCAGCATGTGCTCGATGCCTTGTGGGAAATGAAGGCGCAAGGCCGCAGCGGGCGGCGGCCCGCAGTCTGACGCCGGGCAGAAGCCGCTCAGTCCTGAGGCACTTTGGCGATGACCTTGATCTCGAAATCGAAACCCGACAGCCACGTCACGCCCACGGCCGTCACGTTCGGGTACGGAGCCTCGCCCCAATAATCCTGGACGGTTTGCCAGATGGCTTCGAATTTCGAATCGGGGTCGACCATGAATACGGTGACGTCGACCACTTCGTCGAAGGACGTGCCCGCTTCGTGAAGAATCGCGTTCAGATTCTTGAAGGCGAGGCGCACCTGTTCCTGCAGATCCGGCTCGGGAGACCCGTCGGCCCGGCTGCCCACCTGGCCCGACACAAAGAGAAAGCCGTTGGACCGCACGGCCGGCGAATAGCGGTGGCGTTCGTAGAGCGCGTGGCGGTCTGGGGGGAAAACAACATCACGTTTGGGCATGAAAGCACCTCTTGGCGGACCCGCAGGCCCTTCAGGTTGATCGATGATTGGTACTCTATCGGCGCACGGCCTCCTGATAAACGGGCAAGCTCGATCCGCACTGTTTGTAAAATGCAAACAATCCTGAAACCGGAGCCCAGCGATGGACCGTATCGACGCGATGCAGGCGTTTGCCCGGGTGGTGGAAACCGGCAGCTTTACCAAGGCGGCGCAGACCCTGCACATGAGCAAGACCACGGTGACTCAGCTGGTGCAGCAGCTGGAAGCGCGCCTGCGAGTTCGACTGCTGAACCGCACCACGCGCAAAGTGAATGTCACGGCGGATGGCGCGGCGTACTACGAGCGGGTCGTACGCCTGCTGGCGGATATGGACGACGCCGAAACCAGCCTGTCCGGGGCCGCCGCCACGCCGCGCGGCAGGCTGCGAATTGATGTGCCCAGCCCCTTGGCACGCATGATCCTCATTCCGGCATTGCCGGAGTTCCATGCCCGGTATCCGGATATCCAGCTGCACATGGGGGTCAGCGATCGGGTCGTGGATCTGGTCGACGAGAATGTGGATTGCGTGCTGCGCGGCGGGACCGTCACGAACCTGTCGCTGGTGGCCCGGCATGTGGGCGACCTGCCTCTGGGCGTTTATGCCGCGCCCGCTTATCTGAAACTGGCCGGTAATCCCGGGCATCCGCGCGATTTGCAGGGCACCCACCACCGCATCGTGGGCTTTCTGTGGCTGCGCACGCGCAAGGCGCTGCCGTATGCCATGCACAGGGAAGGCGAGCGCGTCAGCGTGCAGGGCCGATATGCGCTGGCCGTCGATGACGGCAATGCGTATCTCGCCGCAGGGCTGGCCGGCATGGGCATCCTGTGGTTGCCCGATTACATGGCCGAGGCGCATGTCCAGCGCGGCGAACTGGTTCGCCTGTTCGACGACTGGCAGCTGGACCCCATGCCTATGTATCTGGCGTATGCCCCCAACCGCCACGTCAGCGCGAAGCTGCGCGCGTTCATCGACTGGGTGGTCGAATTGATGGAGCGTACCGCGCCGGTGCGGCGCGGGCCCGCCGCACGCTAGATGGAGGAGGGATCAGTGCCGCGACGCTGCCGCGAAGGCCGACTCACGCTGCTTGACCAGGGCGGTCAGTGTTGCGTTGACGGGCGCGGCCTGCCCGCATTTGGCCGCCTCTTTCGGGATGGCGCCATTGATGTAATCGATTTCGCTGACCTTGCCACGCTCGTGGTCGAGCATGACGGACGGTTTGGCGTCGGGGATGCGTGAGCCGAACGCCTGTATGTGCGCGACGGGATCTTGCACCGACAGGGCAACGCCGCGGGCTTTTGCGATGGTCCAGGCTTCGGTGGCCGCGGCCTGGCTGACCCCCGCCATGCTGGGATCGGTCATGACCTGGCCGACGGTCAGGCCGCTGAGGGTGCAGGGGGCGCTGTAGGCGACGTTGCAGATCAGTTTCTCCCACTGCATGGCGGCGACGTCCCGCACCGATTCGGCATTGAAACCGGCGTCCTGCCAGGCGGCAACCACGCGCTCCAGGGCGCCGGGGTCCAGGTTGGTGTAGGCGCCCATGCGCACGGCTGCCATGCCGTTGTGATGGACGTGGCCGGGTTCGGGCAGCGATGCGCCGAACGCCGCGGCGATGCCCACCGCCAGGCGTTCGGGGCCGACCGCCTGGGCCACATCGTCGGCGCTGCCCAGGCCATTCTGGATAGTCAGCACGGTGGTGCCGCTGTGCAGCAGGACGCGCGCCTGCGTGGCCGCCTGGGCCGCCTGGGCCGCTTTCGAGGCGATGATGACGAGATCGACCGTTTCGTCGGGCACTTCGGCGAAGGCGCGCACGCGCACGCGCCTGTCGCCGCTGGCGCCAGTGATGTGCAACCCATTCTGCTGGATGGCCCGGATGTGTTCGGGCCAGCGGTCGATGACCAGCACATCATTGTCGCGGCTGCCCAGCAGGCCGGCGTAGACCGACCCCATTGCCCCGCAACCCACTATCGCGATTTTCATGCCGTGCCTCGTCAATTGCCCGCGTTCAGTTGTTTCAGATAGGGAACCAGCTCGGTTTTCTGCTCCAGGCCGAAGCCCGGCGCGTCCGTCGGGCTGACGTAACCGTCGCCCAGGCGGCAGCTGGATGCGTATCCGCCGAACGGCTGGAAGACGCCAGGATAGGCTTCGCATCCCCCGAGGCCCAGCCCGGCGGCCACGTGCAGGTTGATGAGATGCCCGCCATGCGGGTGCATGTGGCTGCGATCAAATCCGTGCGCCTCCAGCGCCCTCACCATGAGCAGGAACTCGGTGATGCCGTACGCGAGGCCCGGATCCATCTGGAACACGTCCAGCGATGGCCGCATGCCGGCGTAACGCAACAGGTTGTTCACGTCCTGCACCGAAAACAGGTTCTCACCGGTGGCGATACGACCCGGATATGCCTGGGCGACCTGCCGGTTCAGATCATAGTCCAGGGGATCGCCGATTTCTTCGTACCAGCGCAGGTCGTACGGCGCAATGGCCTCGGCGTAGGCCAGTGCGGTGTGCAGGTCGAAGCGGCCGTTGGCGTCTACCGACAGTGCGCTTCCCGCGCCGACCACGCCGATCGCCGCTTCAATGCGACGGATGTCGTCGGCCAGGGCCGCGCCGCCGATTTTCATCTTGAACTTGGTGAACCCGGCGTCCTGGTAGGCGCGGAACTCTGTCTGCAGGCGCTCGATGCCATCGTCGGCGTAGTAATAACCCCCGGCCGCGTACACCGGCACCCGCACTTCTTGAGTCGAGCTGGCGATGGTGCGGCCGGCTGCCCGCGCCAGCGTATGGCAGGCGGGCTCGTCTTCCAGCTTGGCGTTCAGGTCCCAGAATGCCAGCTCCAGCGCGCCCACGGCCGCGGCCCGGTCGCCGTGCCCGCCCGGTTTCTCGTTGCGCATGAGTATGCGCGACACGCGTGCCGGATCGAACCGTGTGCCGCTGGCGTCCAGCAGATCTTCCGGCTTGGCGCCCATCAGGCGGGGAATGAAACGCTCTCTGAGCAGGCCCGACTGTGCGTAGCGGCCGATGGAGTCGAACGCATATCCCACCACGGGTTTCCCGTTCCGCACGACATCGGTGCTGACAGCCACCAGCGAGATGGTGTGCTCCGCGAAGTTGACCAGCGAATTGGCGATATTGCCTTCTAACGGAACGGAAAGCTCCCGGACTGCGGTGATACGCATGACTGCTGCTCCTGCGCTATTGGATCTTGATGTTGGTGGCCTTGATGGTCTCGGCCCAGCGTGCAATGTCTGCGCTGAGGCGTTTGGCGAAGTCCGCGCGCTCGTCCGACACCGCAATGGCACCGAGGTCCTGCATGCGCTTTTTCATCGCGGGGTCGTTCAGAATCTCGGCCAGCGCGGCCTGCAGCTTGTCGAGCACGGGCGCGGGGGTGCCCGCCGGCGCCATGAGGGCATACCAACTCGGCGAGTCGTAGTCCGCGACGCCTCCTTCCTGCACAGTGGGCGTGTCGGGTGTGCCGGCAAAACGTTGCGCCGAGGTCATGGCGATGGCCTTCAGCTTGCCGTCTTTGATCAGCCCGTCCACGACCGGCATGGCGGTGATGAGCAGCGGGATCTGGCCGGACACGACATCACCGACCGCCTGGCTGCCGCCCTTGTACGGGATATGGACCAGCTTCATCCCGGTCTTGTACGCCAGCAGTTCGCCGGACAGATGGCCCATGCTGCCCGCGCCGGCCGACCCGAAGTCCAGCTCCTGCTTTTTGCCCAGCTCGATCAGCTCCGGAATGGTGTTGGCCTTCAGTGTCGGCGTGGCCACGATCACCAGGGGCACGACCGCTACCCGGCTGATCGGCGCGAAATCACGCTCGGGCGAGAACGGCAGGTCGGGATACAGCGTGGGGTTGATGGCCATCGTGCCGTCGGCGGCCAGCAGCAGCGTGTAACCGTCGGGCGCCGCCTTTGCCACGGCATCACTGCCGATGTTGCCGTTGGCGCCGGGGCGATTTTCGACCACCACAGGCTGTCCGAGTTTCTCTGCCAGCTTCTGGCCCACCGCGCGTGCCAGGACGTCGCTGGTGCCCCCCGCTGAAAAAGGCACGATCAGGCGGATTGGCCGGTCGGGGTAAGTGGGTGCGGCAACCGCGCAGGCGGTGGCCGCCACGGCGGCGCTCAGGGCCCAGCTCAGTCGGGAAAGCAGCTTCATAGGTGTCTCCTGGTCATGTTTTTGTAGTGCACACGTTTGCATTAATGTACGATGTGTCTTGGCGGTTGGCAAGAGCTTGAGGAGCAAATGCCCCGACAAACACATTCATATTCGAGGCAAACGTATGCATCAAGAGCGACTCGGAGCGCAGCCGCAGTCTGACGGGGCCCAGGCGCGCGGACCCCGGACGGCGTTCGATAAGTTATGGGACGCGCACCGCGTGGGCCAGACGCCCGACGGGCGCTCGATCATCTTCATCGACCGCCATCTGGTTCACGATCTGTCGAGCCCGCAGGCGTTTGCGGGGCTCGTGGATAGCGGCAGGGTCGTGCGCAGCCCCGAGCGCACCTATGCCATGGCCGACCATATTGTGTCGACGGAGCCCGGCAGGTCCGACGAAACCGTACCCGGCGGCAAGGCCATGATTGTGGCCTTGCGCAATAACGCCGAACGGTTCGGCATCCGTCACTATGGTATCGGCGACGCAGACCAGGGCATTGTGCACGTGGCGGCACCCGAGCTGGGCCTGGTCGTGCCTGGCATGACGGTGGTATGCGGCGACAGCCATACCTGCACGCTGGGGGCGCTTGGCGCCTGGGCCTGGGGCATCGGCACCTCCGAGGTCGAGCATGTGCTGGCCACCCAGACGCTGGTCATGCACCGACCGCGATCGATGCGGCTGACGTTGCACGGCCGGCTGCATCCGGATCTCGGCGCCAAAGACCTCGCCCTTCACGTGCTGCGCCGGCTGGGCGTGCAGGGCGCAGCTGTCGGCTTTCTGGAACTGGCGGGCGAACTGGTCAGCAGCCTGCCGATGGAAGCGCGGATGACGCTATGCAATCTGGGTATCGAGTGCGGCGCCCGCACGGCCTTCATTGCGCCGGACGCCGTAACGCTGGAATACCTGGACCAGCGGCTGCCTGCGCTGGCCGGTGACCCCCATGCGCGGCAGCAGTTGCTGAGCGTGCGCTCTGACGACAATGCGCGGTACGACGTGGAGCAATCCCTGCGGCTCGATGTGGATGCGCCGCAGTTCACCTGGGGTACCAACCCCAGCCAGGTCGTGGGTCCGCATGAGCCCCTTCCGGCGCCCCAGGACGCGGCGGACGCGCCCGCGCGGCAGGCGGCTCAGCGCGCGTACGAGTACATGGGACTGCAGCCGGGCAGGCCTTTACACGGGCTGCCCGTGCAGCGGGTGTTCATCGGCTCTTGTACCAACGGCAGGCTTTCCGATCTGCAGCGCGCCGCGCAGGTCATCAGGGGCCGCCGTGTCCACCCGGATGTGCGGGCCTTGGTGGTGCCCGGGTCGCAGCAGGTCAAGCGGCAGGCGGAAAGTCTCGGCCTGGACCGCATCTTCATAGAGGCCGGCTTCGAATGGCGCGAGTCGGGGTGTTCGATGTGCGTGGGCATGAACGCCGACCGGGTGGCCGCAGGCGAGCGCTGTGTATCGACCTCGAACCGAAACTTCGAAGGCCGGCAGGGCCCAGGCGCCCGCACCCATCTGGCCAGCCCCGCCAGCGCGGCGGCCGCGGCCATCGCCGGCGCCATCATTGATCACCGGGAGCTCGGCTGATGCAGGCGTTTCGTAATCACCATGGAATCATGCTGCCCATCGATCGCGACAATGTGGATACGGACGCCATCGTGCCGCAGCGTTGGCTCGTCACGGTTGAGCGCAAGGGCCTGGGCCAGGGCCTTTTTGGCGCGTGGCGCTATCAGGAGGACGGGCAGCCCGCCGCCGGGTTCGTGCTGAACCGGCCCGAATATGCCGGCGCTTCAGTGATTGTCGCGGGCGCCAATTATGGCTGCGGCTCGTCTCGCGAACACGCCGTATGGGCGCATCTGGACTATGGCATACGGGCCATCGTCGCCTGCAGCTACGGCCCGATTTTCTACGAGAACTGCCTGAAAAATGGCTTGCTGCCCGTGATCCTGAAGGAGCACGAAGTGCGGAGCCTGATGGCGCACGCATTGCAGGGCAACGGTGCTGCCGCGCTAGTCGACCTGGAGCGCAGCCAGGTGAAGGGCCCTGACGGCGTGGTTTATGATTTCACGATGGATGCGGGGCGCCGCCAGTCTCTTCTGGACGGAATGGATGACATCGCCGCCACATTGGCTCAGCGCGAAGAGATCGACAGTTTCGAGTTATGGCAGCGAAGAACAAACCCGTGGCTAAGCTGAACGCCGGCGCCAGCGTCACGATCAAAGACATCGCCAATCGCCTGGGAATGGCCTACAGCACCGTTTCGCGCGCTCTGGCCGACCATCCCAAGATCAGTGCCGACACCCGCGCCCGGGTGCGCGAACTGGCGCAGGCCATGGGCTACGTACCCAATGGCCCGGCGCGCAACATGAAGAACATGCAGAGCCCGGTGGTGGGCGTCATCATTCCCGATATCCAGAACAGTTTCTATGCGTCCATCGCCAAGATCGTCGGTGACGCCGCCACCGAAAGAGGCCTGCAGCTTGCGTTGAGCGTCACCGAAGACAACCCTGAGCGCGAGCTTCAGGACCTGCGCGCCTTCATGGTTTCGCGAGCGGCGGGCATCATCATCACGCCCACTGCGGCGCCCAAGCCGGAAACACTTGCACTGCTGGGCGGCATGCGCGCAGCGCAACTGGTCCGGCAACATCCAGGCATCCAGAAAGAGGCGGTGGTGATCGACGACGCGTCGGCGATCCGGGCTGCCACCATGCACCTGATCAACTACGGCCATCGCCGCATCGGCTACGTGGGCACCACGACGGATTTCAGCTGTGGAGTCGACCGCCTGAGCGGCTTCACCTCTGCGCTGCAGTCCAAGGGCCTCAAGCAGGACTTCATCTCGGTCGGCCTGCCACGCCCTGAATTCGCGCACCATGCCGTACACGCGATGATGAGCCGGCCCGATCGGCCCAGCGGGCTGGTGGTGGGCAGTTCCAGCCTGACCATCGGCGCGCTTAAAGCCCTGCGCAGTCTGGGCCTGACCGCCCCGGCCGATGTGTCTCTGGTGGGCTACGGCGATCCGGAATGGTTCGATCTGGTCGGAGAAGGCCTGACGACGGTCTCGCTTCCCGTGCAGGCGATGGGAACCTATGTGATCAGTTCATTGCTGGCCCAGATCGACGGCCGCGCGCAGTTTGAAGGGGCAGCGGCGTCGGCGTCGCGGTTCCCGGCCTCGCTCACGGTACGGGGCTCCACGCGTCCATGGCAGGCCTGAACGCCTTGCGCGCCCGTCGCGCGGGTCAGGCCGCCACGGCTTCCAGGTCGCGCCGGACGGCCTGAGCATCTTTGCCCGGAGGCCGGCCGAACATCCGGCGATATTCGCGTGTGAACTGCTGCACGCTCTCGTAGCCTACCGAATAGGCGGCGTCGCTGGCTGATCGGCCTTCGGCCGTCAAGAGGCGCCGGGCCTCGATCAGGCGCAGTTGCTTCTGGAACTGCAGCGGCGACAAGGAAGTGGCCGCCCGGAAATGCTGATAGAACGCCGAAGGGCTCATGCCTGCGGCGTCGGACAGTTTTTCGATGGGGAGAGGCTGGGCGTACTCGGCGCGCATCAGCGCAACCGCCCGCGCGACACGCTGGGTGTGGCTTTGCGGCCATCCCAGCTGCCGTATGGCACGCCCGTGCGTGCCTGCCAACAACCAGTAATGCATCTCTCTGACCAGCTGCGCTCCCAATACCGGCACGGCGGCGGGCCGCTCGAGCAGCCTGATCAGGCGCAGGGCGGCGTCAATTACCTCGATATCCGTGGGTTCGACCTTGACGGCCGGACCCTGCGGGTCGCGCGGGCCCTGCATTTCCATGGCCAGCTGCGCCGTCAGCTGCAGGTCGAGCTCGAGCACAACCGACAGGTACGGCCGATCGGCGCTGGCTTCGACGATCTGGCTCACGGTGGGGACGTGGCCGGTGATCAGCAGCGAGTCGCCCGCGCCGAACGAGTGGGTCTGGGCGCCCATCGTCACCTGTTTGCGGCCCTGTACGACCAGGCACGCCATGGGTTTCGAGATCGCGTGGTCGAGCCCGCTGGGACTGGCCGCCCGCACCACGGCAAGTTCGGGAATGGGCGTGGGGATCATCGCGGCGGCGCCGGAGTGGGCGTCGGCATAGCGTTGCACGGCCTGCAGCAGCGTGTTGTTCATGCGTTCCCCATCCAGGTACGTTTGTGCAACGCTTATCGTAGCGGGTTCGGCCCGGCGCGCGGATATTTTGTAGAAACAGGCCAAAGTTCGCGAGGATCAGGCCACAGGCTAGAGGGGCAGGAACCGCAGAATGTGTCCCGTTGGATCTTTCTTCATTTTTCTTCTTCCTGGAGCCTCATCATGAGCAAAATTTCTTTGGTTACCGGCGGCAGCCGTGGCCTGGGCCGCAACGCGGTGCTGAGTATCGCGCGCAAAGGCGGCGATGTGATTTTTACCTACCAGAACCGGGAGGCAGATGCCTTGCAGCTGGTGGCCGAGGTCGAGCGGCTGGGCCAGACTGCGATTGCGCTGCGACTGGACGTGGGCGAGGTGGCCGGATTCGACACGTTTGCCGGGCAGGTAAGAGAGGCCTTGCAGCAAACCTGGGGGCGAGACCGCTTCGATCATCTGGTCAACAATGCCGGGCACGGCGATATGGCCCCGCTGTCGGAGATGAGCGTTGCGGCTTTTGACAAGCTGGTGGATGTGCATTTCAAGGGCGTCTATTTCCTGACGCAGAAGCTGCTGCCGCTGATTGCCGACGGCGGCCGCATCGTGAATCTGTCGTCGGGACTGACGCGTGTCAGCGCCCCGGGGTGGTCGGCATACGCCGCCGTGAAAGGCGCGGTTGAGATCCTGACGGTGTACATGGCCAAAGAACTGGGAAGCCGCGGCATCGCGGTCAATGTCGTGGCGCCGGGCGCCATCGAAACAGATTTCCTGGGCGGGGCCGTGCGCGATACACCGGAATTCAACCAGCATTTCGCCGCCATGACGGCGCTGGGCCGTGTAGGCGTTCCGGACGACGTCGGCCCCATGATCGCAAGCCTGCTATCCGAGGACAATCGCTGGGTCAATGCACAACGCATCGAAGTGTCGGGCGGGCAGGGTATCTGATCCCGCCGGCGGGGGGAATGTACACGGCCGATGTAATGCCTGTTAAGGTAGAACGCTCGTTGGAATGCAGAGGTCCGACATGGCGCAACCGGCATCGATCCAGGCTTTTTTCGACGAAGCCACCAACACGGTCAGCTATCTGGTCACCGATCCGCACAGCGGGCTGGCGGCAATCATCGACCCGGTACTCGACTACGACCATCGATCGGGCGAGTTTTCCACGCGATCGGCCGACGCCCTGGTGGCAGCAGCCCGCGAGGCGGGCGCCACCATCGTCAAAGTGCTGGAAACGCACGTGCACGCCGATCACCTGAGCGCGGCGCCGCACGTGCGCGCCCTGACCGGCGCGCGCGTCGGCATCGGCGCTCGCGTCAGCGAGGTGCAAAAACTCTTCCAGCCTGTGTTCAATCTGCCCGATCTGTCATGTTCGGGCGCAGAGTTTGACGAGCGTTACCAAGACGGTGAGGAATTCTCCATAGGCGCGCTCGCGGTGCGCGTATTGCACACACCCGGCCACACGCCCGCATGCGTTTCTTACCTCATTGGCGATGCAGTGTTCGTGGGCGACACGCTGTTCATGCCCGACTACGGAACGGCGCGCGCGGACTTTCCCGGCGGCGACGCGCGGGTACTGTACCGGTCGATACGCCGCTTGCTGGACCTGCCGCCGAGCACCCGGATATTCACCTGCCATGATTACAAGGCCCCCGGCCGCGACTTCTATGCCTGGGAAAGCACCGTGCAACAGCAGCGCCTGCGCAACGTGCATGTGCATGAGGGCGTGACCGAAGTCGAATTCGTCAGCATGCGCGAGAAGCGTGATGCGACCCTGGCAGCTCCCGCCTTGCTGCTTCCATCGCTGCAGGTGAATCTGCGTGCGGGTCGACTGCCCGACCCCGAGTCGAACGGCCTGCGTTATCTGAAGATACCGTTGCGATCGTGACCCGGCACCCGAGAAAGCGCGCCCCGTCCGTCCGGCTCAGCCCTGGGCGGCTGCCGGCGGCACCCGGAAGCCCACGCCCAGGCGGTTCAAGGCGTTCATCAAGCCTATGGCATAGGTGAGATCCGCCAATTCTTTTTCGTTGAATTCGTGCGCGGCCGCGGCATAGTCTTTATCGGGCACGGCGGTCATGGCCACATTGGTCACCGTTTCCGCCCACGCCAGCGCCGCCTGTTCGCGCTGGGTGAATACCTTGCCGGCTTCACGCCACGCCGGTACCAGCACCAGCTTGTCGACCGGCAGCCCCTGCTTGAGCAGGTCGCGTGAGTGCATGTCGATGCAGTATGCGCAGCCGTTGATCTGTGAGACGCGCAGGTAAACCAGGTTGACCAGTTCCCGGGGCAGGCCGCATTTCTGCAGATAGGCGTATACGCTGCGAAAGGCCTGATAGCCGTCGGGTGACACGCGGGCGTAGTCCAGGCGTTGGGTCATGGCAGACTTCCTGTAGAGGGGCGATGGCGGCCATCATCGCGCAAGCTGGTCCAGTTGATAAGGTCCAAGTCCGGAGTTTTGGACTGGGCCATGTGCGGGCGGCCGCCGAAGCCTTCGGGGCGGACCGCCGTTGCCGTGCCCGTCCCGATTACGCATCGGCGAGGGGCGGGCGCACGCCAGAGGTCGCGCGGCGCGTCACGCGCTCGCGGGCGTACCGCCGCGTTGCGTCAAAGCAGCTCGAGAATGCGCTCGCCCAGGGCTTCGGCACTTTGCTGGCTGTCGATATTGGTAAAGCCCAGCAGCAAGGCCCGATGGCGGTGGGCAAGCGACGTCCATTGCGTCAGCGCTTCGGCGTACATGCCCTGTGCGCGCATGCGTTCGGCGAGCCGCCTGTCCGACAGGCGGCTGTTGAGCCTGACGATCAGATGCATGCCTCCGGGCTGCGAGTCGATGCTCACGTGGCGGCCAAGTACATTCGAAAGGCCGGCGGTGACGCGCTGGCGCCGTTCGGCGTACAGCGCTCGCATGCGTTGTATGTGCCGGGCGAAGTGGCCTTCGGCGATGAACGCGGTGACGGTGGCCTGGGTGAGGTGCGGGCTGCCGGCTGTAATTACCTGGCTCATCTGGTCGAAGCGTTCGACAAGGGCTTCGGGCACCACCAGGTATGCGAGACGAATTCCGGGGAACAGCACTTTGCTGAATGTGCCTGCGTATACGACTCGGCCATCGCGGTCCAGGCTTTTCAGGGCAGGAAGAGGGCGGCTGACGTAGCGATATTCGCCGTCGTAATCGTCTTCGATGATCCACGCGCCCGCTTGCCTGGCCCAGTCCAGCAGCGCCATGCGGCGCGGCAGGGCCAGGGATACCGATAGGGGACTCTGGTGCGCCGGCGTCACCACGGCCGCACGCGCGCGCGGGGCCGCCTCGACCCCGGCGGAAACCACGATGCCCTGGTCGTCGACCGGCACCGGCACGGCGCGGATATGCATGAGCGCCAGCAGCGCACGGGTGGGCGGGTAGCCCGGGTCCTCGACCCAGGCGGCGTCGCCGCTGGTCAACAGCGCATGGCAGGCCAGTTCCAGGCTTTGCCGATACCCTGACGTGACGAAGACCTGTTCAGGCATGCAGGTTATTCCGCGCGCCACGTTCAGATAGGTCGCGATTTCGGCGCGCAAGGCGCAGAGCCCTGCAATGGCCGGATGCCCCATGTCGGCAGCTTGCATGCTGCGTGCGGTGCGGGCCGCCAGCCTGGCCCAGATCTTTCGGGGGAACGCGTCGAGCGCCGGCACCCCCATCTGGAAAGGCCGCAGGGCGTCGGGGCGGGTGTCGGCTGGGGGCGGCCGTGCAGGCAGTGCGGCGCGTGGCAATCGGGCGGGACCCTGGGGCCGGAGCCCCTGCGCCACCACCGTCCCGGCCTGGCCGCGCGCCTGGGTGTAGCCTTCGGCCATCAGCAGCGCATAGGCCGCCTCGACCGTGCCGCGCGCCAGCCCCAGTTCGTCGGCCAGCGCGCGGGCCGACGGTATGCGTTCGCCCGGCGCCAGCAGCCCGGCATGGATGGCGTGACGGAACCGGTGATAAATCTGCCGATAGTAAGGCTCGGCTGCTTTGGGCTCGAGAGGCAAAAAGCGGCCGGCTTTTGCTGCCGCCATGGCATCCACCTGCGCAAACGTGTGCGAAAAATTATAAGTCGGCGGGAACCGCTATGCGGGTGGAGCCCGGGCGGTCAGCGGCCACCGCGCTGAAATGCCGGGTGACATCGGCGCGGCATGCTGCCCGCGCGGCTTGCAGCGCCGCCGGTTCGCCCGCCGTTCCTTCAACCGAGAAAAATGTGATGTCGTGAATGCCGATGGTGTTGAGGACGGCCCTCAGGTAGGGCGTCAGGAAATCGGGCTGCCGCGGCGATGGGCCTGAGTACGTGCCACCGGCTGATACTGCGATGTAGGTGGGTCGGTCTTTCAGTGTGCCGACTTTGCCGCGCCGCGTGGGCTGGAAGCTTCGGTGTACGCGCACTACGTGGTCGATCCATGACTTGAGTGTGGAAGGCACGGTGTAGTTGTGCATGGGCGTCGCGATCACCAGGCCATCGGTCTGCTCGAGCTCGCGGATCTTCTGTTCCGACTCGGCCAACGCGCCGCGCTGGTCCAGGCCAGCTGGCGGCGCATAGCCCCCCAGTACGCGGGCGTAGTCATGGTCGACGTGCGGGGCGTCGCCGCCGGAGAGCTGCCGGTCTGTCACGCGGACGCCAGGATGGCGGGCCATGAGATGCGCGAGTATCTCCTGGCTGAGGCGATAGCTTTCCGACTCTTGTGCACGCGGGCTGCAGGAAATGCGCAGGATGTGCTTCATGATGCTTCCGTGTCGATGGGTTTCGAGAAGCGCAAGGCGCCCGTCATCAGGCCCTGGCGAAAATAAAAGCGCTGGGCCAGCGCATTCGCCAGACCGGTGTCCAGCACCAATTGCGCGCACCCCTGTTGCGCCGCGATGCGGCCGAGCTCGTCCAGCAGCCGGGCGCCATGCTGGTGGCTGCGACAGTCGGCGCGGGTTACCAGGTCATCCACATACAGGAAAGGGCCGTAGATCAGGTTTTCCTGCAGGCGATAGCCCGCCACGGCCACCACGGCGCCATCCTGCCAGGCGGCCAGCATGCGGTACTGCTGGGCGCTCATGCGCTGCAGGCGTGCCTCGAAATCGGCGTGCGTGCGCAAATGCGGGCGGAGTTCCTGCATGACAGGCAGGCAGGCGCGCCGGTCTTCCAGGGTGTGGGCATGACGGATCGAGACATCGGACACTGCGATTGCTCCGGTGGGTGGCGGTTCCGCCCAGCTCGGGGCAGGGTTCGGATCCGTATCGTGACCCGCCCATGCTAATGGCGCCATGACGCAACAGGAAGGGCCATAAATCGCAATTCTGACTGGGCCATGATGGCGGGCCTCAGACCGGCGCGGCGAAGTACACCACCATTTTCAGGTGCATGTGTTCATCGACGACCAGCGTTTCGTGCTCGAACCGGAGCGCCTGCCCGCGGCCGTCCAGCACGGTGGCAATGCCACGTTGGGCCACATGGTGGCCCGGCGCGTCCCAACCGTGCCGGAAGGCGGGCGAAAGCAATCTCAGGTCGTCGACCAGCGCCCGCATGACCGGGTCTTCCGGGGCCACGGCCAGGTCGTAGCGGAACTGCGCGAGCAGCCTCGCTGTGTCTTCGTGCCAGGCGGGCAGCCGGCGACGCATGGCAGGGTCTGAAAATGCCATGCGCAACAGGTTGCGGTCGGCCGGCGGCATGTCGGCGAATCCGAAGAGACTGTGCGCGGCGCCGTTCCATGCCACCACGTCCCAGCGCAGGTTCTGCACGTAGGCCGGACGCGGCAGGTCGTCGAGCATCAGCTGGACGCGGGCCGTGACGGAGGACTTCTGCCGCGCCTCGGGCGGGGGTGGCCGTCTGTGTGCCAGCAGGAACAAATGGCTGCATTCGGCATCGTCCAGCCTGAGTGCATGCGACACCCTCAAGAGAAACTTCTCCGACACCTGGATGTGCCGCCCCTGCTCGAACCATGTGTACCAGGTCAGGCCGACGCCGGCCAGCGCCGCGACTTCTTCACGCCGCAATCCGGGCGTGCGCCGGCGTTCGGTGGCGGGCAAACCCACATCGGCCGGCGTGAGCTTCTGGCGATGGCGGATCAGGAACTCGGACAGCTCATTGCGAGTGCGTGCCAGGCTGCGTTCGCGCATCGGTATTGCCATCGGTAATAGGATAAAAACTTAAATTGTCATAGGAGCATGTTGCATGGAAGATGCGGTTCCCGCAATCGCGCCAGCGAACTACGCCCATGCCACATTCCGCGCCCGCCGTCCCATCCCCCGCGCCCGCCGCTGTGCGTCCCGGCCCCCAGAAGGCCGGCCTTCGCGCCTGGGCGGGTCTCGCCCTGCTGTCCCTGCCAACCATCATGCTGGGGATGGACCTCACCTTGCTGCATTTCGCCTTGCCCGCCCTGGCGCTGGACCTGCAGCCCTCCAGCACGCAAGCGCTATGGATCATGGACGCCTACGGTTTCATGATTGCGGGGTTCTTGATCACCATGGGCACGCTGGGGGATCGCATTGGCAGGCGCAGGCTGCTGTTGACGGGCGCCGCGGCGTTCGCCATCGCGTCCGTGGCGGCGGCCTATGCCTCCAGCGCCGCCATGCTGATCGCGGCTCGGGCCGCCTTGGGCGTGGCGGGCGCGACCTTGATGCCGTCTACGCTGGCCCTGATCAGCAATCTGTTCGCCGACCCGCGGCAGCGGGCGCTCGCCATAGGGGTCTGGGCCACGATGTGGGGGGTCGGTTCGGCGCTGGGGCCGCTGGTGGGCGGGCTGTTGCTCGAACGGTACTGGTGGGGCGCTGCCTTTCTGATCGCGGTGCCGGTGGCCCTGCTGCTGGTCGTTCTGGCGCCGGTGCTATTGCCGGAATACCGCAGAAGCCGCAGCGAACCGCTGGACCTGCCCAGCGTGGCGCTGTCGTTGGCCGCGATGTTGCCAATCGTCTACGGCGTCAAACAGTTCGCCAAGTCCGGCGCCGCGCCGGCCGCGCTGCTCGCCGCGCTGGCCGGCCTGGTGTTTGCCTGGCTTTTCATCCGGCGGCAACGCGGCCTGACCGATCCGCTCCTGGACCTGCGGCTGCTGGCTGATCGCACATTCAGTATCGCGCTGGTCGTGCTGCTGCTCGCCTTGATGGCAATCGGAGGCACGATGCTGTTGGTGGCGCAGTACCTCCAGCTGGTGGCGGGCTTTACGCCGGCCGCCGCGGGGCTGTGGATGGGCGTGGCGGCACTGGCGATGATCGTCGGCGGCGTCGGCGCGCCGCTGCTGGCACGCGTCGTACGGCCCGGATGGGTGGCTGCCGGTGCGCTGGCCTTGTCTGCGCTCGGGTATCTGATGCTGTCCCAGGTGGAGCCGGGCACTGCTGGCGTCGCCATCGCCGTGGGTGCGTTGGCCTTGGCCTATCTGGGCAATGGCACGATAGCCGCGCTGGGTACCGACCTGGTGGTGAGCGCGGCTCCCGCCGACAAGGCGGGAGCAGCCTCCGCCATGACCGAAATGGCTCAGGACCTCGGAATTTCGCTGGGCATCGCGGTGTTGGGCAGCATTGCCGTCGCGGTGTATCGCCACACCATGCTGGGACATCTGCCCCTGGCGCTGGACCCCGAGGTGCAACAGGTGGTGGCCGACAGTCTGTGGGCCGCATCGTCGGTGGCCGCGCAGTTGCCCGAGGGCCTGATCGATCGCGCGCGCGCGGCGTTCGTCGACGGGCTGAATGGCGCAGCGGCATTCAGCGCCATCACCGTGGCGGGGCTGGCCGCTCTGGCCGCAGTGTCGTTGCGACAGGCGGGGCCTCGATCCGGGGACGATTGAACATCGAGGCGGCACGGATGTGCCGGCGGGCATACTCGCGCGCAGATACGCACGCGCCGAACAGGCTCGGACGGGCCGACCTGCCAATAGTTGCTTTAGCAACTCAATTCACTTAGCATGGAGCACACACCGGTTTTCGGTGGCTTCTGAAACCTGGCAGACAGATACGATGCACAAACAAAAATACCGGGCGCTTGCGCGCGTCCCCCTGCTCGAACGCACCCCATTGATGCGGCTGGAGCGCCTGGGCGAGGCCTTGGGCATCAACTTGTACATCAAGCGGGACGACCTGGGCGCACTGGGCGGCGGGGGCAACAAGCTGCGCAAGCTGGAATTCCTGCTGCCGCCAGCGCTTGAGCAGGGTTGCGACACGCTGATTACTTTCGGTGCTCTCCAGTCCAATCATGCTCGCCTGACGGCAGCAGTGGCGGCGCGTTTCGGGATGAAATGCCATTTGATCCTGAACCGAAAAGTGCCGCGTGCCGGCGTGCATTACGAGGCGGGCGGCAACCTGGTGCTGGACACTCTGTTCGGCGCGGATCTGCACCTGCTGCCCGGCGAGGATGATCCGCTGGCCTATTGCGAACGACTGAAAGCCGATCTGGTGTCCAAAGGGCGCAAGCCATGGGTGATTCCGTTCGGGGGGTCGGACGCGCATGGGGCGATGGGCTACGTCGGCTGTATTGAAGAGATTGTCGACCAGGCCGCCGAGCAGGGCATTCATGTCGACCATCTGGTACACGCCAGCGGCAGCGGCGGCACCCAGGCGGGCTTGCTGATCGGCACGCAGCTTCACGGCGCCACATTCCCGGTGCTGGGAGTCAGTGTCCTGTACCCGGCCGAGCCGTTGGCCGCAATCGTCTCGAATATCGTCAGCGATGCCGGCAAGTTGCTGGGGGCAGCGCTCGAGGTGCCGGCGCCTCGGGTGGACGACCGCTTCATTGGGCGCGGGTATGGTTTGATGCACGAGACCACGAAAGAGGCCTTGTCACTCGCTGCCTCGACCGAAGGCCTGTTGCTCGACCCGGTCTATACCGGCAAGGCCTTTGCGGGATTGGTGACGCGCGCGCGGTCCGGAGAGTTCCGCCGGGGCGACACGGTTGTTTTCCTGCACACGGGAGGTCTGCCCGGCCTGTTCGCCTATTCAGACGAGCTGCTGGACGCCGCCGCCGGCGGCGCGTCGGAATAAAGAGAGCCACCTTGCCATGAATAACTTGAAACAAGCCGCCGGCAAGCGTGCGGTAGTGGTGTCGGGGCACGATCAGGCGACTCAAACCGCCCTGGCCGTGCTGGAACAGGGTGGCTCTATTGCCGATGCCGCCCTGGCGGGCGCGGCGGTCCTGTCGGTCGTTCTTCCGCACGCGTGCGGTCTGGGCGGAGATGCGTTTGTCCTGGTCCACGATGCTGCATCCGGCAAGACGCACGGTCTGAATGCGTCGGGCGTGTCGCCGGCGCTTGCAAACCCCGACCGCTTCCCGAACGGGCTGCAAGAACGCGGTCCGCTGAGCTGCAATGTGCCGGGCATGGTGGCGGGCTGGCAGGCAGTGCACCAGCGCTTCGGCGGCAAGCCCTGGGCCGATGTGCTGCGTCCGGCGATCGGCGTGGCCCGAGACGGTTTCGAAGTGTCGCCGGTGCTGGCGAAATCTTCGGAGCTCTACGCGGACATCCTGTCGGCGCCGAGCAAGGCGCTGTTCCTTCCCGATGGCGTGCCGCTGCGCGCCGGCCAGGTGCTGCGGCAGCCGCAGGCGGCGCAAACCCTCGAGACGATCGCCCGCGAAGGCGCATCCGCCTTCTATAGGGGCCCGATCGCGGCCAGCATCGCGCGGGCCTGCGAAGCGGCGGGGGGCCTGCTGCGCGAGTCGGATCTGCAGACTTACCAGCCGGAATGGGTCGAGGTCATCGAAACCGAGTACGCCGGCCATGTGGTTCGCACGATGCCCCCCAATTCGTACGGCCTCTACTTGCTGCTGCAACTGATGGCGCTCGAAGCTTCGGAAGATAAGGGCGGACAGGGGCTCGATGCGCCGGCCCGGTTTGCGAAGTTGATACGGGCCGCCCAGGCGGCCTTCAAGGTCGGCGAGCGGGCGGTCGCAGACCCCGACCCCCGGTATGAAGCCGAATCCGCCCAACTGCTGCTCGGTCCCGAAGGGCGTCGGCGGCTGGAGTCGGCTACGGGCGGCAAGCCGGGCAACCGCGGTGGTACAGCGGTCATCAGCGTCGCCGATGGCCAGGGCAATGCGATAACAATCATACAAAGCGTATTTCTCGTCTTCGGTAGTGGCGTCAGCGATGCCGAGACAGGTGTCCTGTTGAACAATCGCCTGTTCGGCTTCACGCTGGAAGGCGGTCATCCGAATCAGGTGGGCCCCCGCAAGCACCCGGCGCATACGCTCTGCCCCGCCATGGTCTTCAAGGACGGGCGCCTGCGCTATGCCGTCACCACGCCAGGCGGCCCTGGCCAGACGCTGACGCTGGCACAAGTGCTGCAAGCCATGTTTGAAGAAGGCGCCTCGTTGGCCCAGGCGATCCAGGCGCCGCGCTGGACCATGGACCTGGCCGGCGACTCGCTCTACGAGCATACGATGCCGCCGGACGTGGTGACGGGCGTGCTAGCACTGGGAGAACCCATGAAAGCCGCCGTTCCCGGCTCCCCTTTCTTCGGCTCGGTGAAGGGCATCGCGCTCGAAGACGACGGCACACTCATCGGCGCGGCGGACGATCGGCGCGACGCGACAGTGCGGAGCCTGCCATGAGATCGATGGCTGAGATGCCTGCGCCGGACCTCGTCCTGCATGGCGGCAAAATCATCACGATGGATGGGGCGTCGCAGATCGCCCAGGCCATTGCCATTCGCGGCGACACGATTGTGGCGGTGGGCTCGGACGAAGAAATCCTGGCGCATTGCCCGTCGGCGTGCCGCAAGGTGGACCTGCATGGCCGGACGGTGGTGCCCGGGCTGCACGACGGCCACGCGCACATGGACCGCGAGGGGCTCAAAGATATATTCCCCTCGCTTGGCAAAGTGGAAAGCATCGCGGATATCCAGCGCGCCATCGGCGAGTTGGCCGCGCGCACTCCTCCCGGCGAATGGATCGTCACGATGCCGATCGGCGATCCGCCCGCCTACGCGGGGATGCCGCAGGCGCTGAAGGAAAAGCGGTTTCCGGACCGGCATGACCTCGATGCGGTGGCGCCTGACCATCCGGTCTACATTCGGCCTATCTGGGGGTATTGGCGCCATACGACCCCCCTGGTTTCCATTGCCAACACCAAAGCGCTGGAGTTGGCGGGCATCGGCCCGGATACTCAGCCGCCGTCGCCGCACGTAAAGATCGAAAAAGACGAGCAGGGGCAGCCCACCGGTGTTTTCATCGAGGAAACGCTGATGCCGATTGTCGAGCTCGAGTACTTCAGGGATCCGAGTCGGTTTCAGGTGGCCTCTCGCACAGACTCGGTGCCGAGGTCGCAGCACGCATACCACCGGTACGGCACGACCAGTGTGTTCGAAGGACACGGCGTGGCCACCGAAGTCGTGCGCTCTTATAAGAATCTGCATGCGCGAGGCGAACTCAGCATGCGTGTGGCATTGGTGCTCAGCCCCAACTGGAAAAGCGCGCCCGTCCCCGATCTTGATGCGTTCGTCGAAGCGTGGTGCGGTTGGCTCAGCGGGCCGGGCCTGGGCGACGATCACCTGCGCATGGCGGGAATGTTCGTCGACATGGGCCCCGATGCAGCCAATGACATCCGGGCACGCGCCTACCCCAGTACTGGCTGGGCAGGATTCAACTATGACACCGCCCGCACGCGCGACCATGCACTTGAACTGCTGAAGGCTTGCGCGCGGCATCAGATTCAGGTCGTGGCAATCTGGCCCAACATGCTTGAGCTGTTCTATGCGGTCCACAAAGAAATTCCCTTGAACGGACTGCGCTGGGTGCTGAGCCATATATCGACGCTTACCCCAAAAGAGATCGACATGATCCGGGAAATGGGGCTCATCGTCACGACGCATACCAACCGGTACCTCTACAAAGAAGGGCATTTGCTGCAGGACCGGCTCGGCGCCCAGCGGGAGCACGAAATCGTGCCGCTGCGGTCGTTGATCGATGCCGGCATACCGGTTGTGCTGGCGACCGACAACATCCCGGTGTCGCTGTTCCACCCGCTGTGGCATGCAATCGGCCGTGCATCGCGCGCGACCGGTACCGCGGTGTGCGCCGAACAGAGGCTGACGCGTGAGGAAGCGCTGCGATGCATTACCGCAAACGGGCCCTTGTTGACGTGGGAAGAGTCGAAGAAGGGCACGCTCGAGCCCGGCAAGCTGGCCGACCTGGCCGTGCTGTCGGACGACCCGCTCACTTGCGCGGAGGATCGGATCAAAGAAATCGAGGCCGTGTTGACGATGGTCGGCGGCCGGGTGGTCTACCAATCGTCGGATTTATGAGCTGTTTCAACCAGTTTGTACGTGCCGTTCTGGCAATAATTAAGGGGAAATGATGGTGAAGTTTCACAAAAAGTGGGCGCATCTCTTGGTCGGGGCGCTGATCGGCCTGCAACCGTTCGTGGCCGCCGCGCAGCAAGCCGAGCCGGTGCATTTGATCCATGGTCAGGGCACCGGGGGCACGACCGATGCCCTGGCCCGTCTGCTGGGAACCGAGTGGGATAAACGCCTGAACAAGAACGTCATTGTCGAAAGCCGCCCGGGGGCGGCGACGTCGCTGGCCGCGGCGGTGGTCGCGAAGGCCAAGCCTGATGGCAAGACCTTGTTGTTCACCGCCAGCGGGTTTACGGCGAATCCGTACCTGCTGAAGAATCTGCCATTCGACACCGAGAAAGATTTCACCGGCATTGGACTGGTCGCCACCACACCCTATGTGCTGGTGGTCACGCCGTCGCTGCCGGTGTCCACGCCGAAAGAGCTGGTCGAGTACATGAAGCAGAATCCCGACAAGGCCACGGTGGCGGTCACCAGCATCGGATCGGCGCAGCACGTTTCGGCCGCCCTGTTCAGGAAGCAGGCCGGTGTGGACATGGTGTTCGTACCGTACAAGGGCAGCGCAGGACAGATCGCCGACGTGGCGACCGGACGCGTGCCCGTGGCCTTCGACAACATCGTGGCCATCGCTAGCCAGATCAAGGCTGGCACCGTGAAGCCCCTGGCCATTACCAGCAAAGAGCGTTCGGAAATGTTCCCCGATATTCCCACGCTCGATGAAAGCGGATTCCCTGATTTCAATATCGTGGGCTGGTTCGGTGCGCTCGCGCCGAAGGGCGTGCCGGCATCGGTGGTCGAGGCCTATGGAAACGCGGTCAAGCAGATGAAGGAAGACCCCGAGTTTGTGGCCCGTGTCCGTGGATTGGGCGCGACGGTGATCCCGGGCGGGCATGTAGAAGCCCAGGCATATATCCAGAACGATTTGGTGAAGACCGGCGAGCTGATCAAGGACTTGAACATCACGCTCGAGAACTGATCGCGGCTTGCGTTGGCGGCGATGTCGCCGATTGCCTGCCCACGGCTTGCATCGGCAGCGCCGCAACCGAGCCTCAGTACTCAACGCCCGGCGTGCCCAGCGCGCCCGGGCTTTTTTTTGGCTGTTTCGGCCGGGTCGAGCATCGAATCGGCTTGTTGAGTCAGGATTTCGAGGGTGTGCTCGAACTCCGTGAGCTGCTCGCGAGTCAGGCAGCTGGTGAGTTTCTGTTGTCGGGCCAGGCTCAGGGGCAGCCCTCGTTCATAGATCATGCGCCCATTTTCTGTGAGACTGACCTTGACCCACCGGGCGTCCTTATTGTCGCGTTCGGCGGTGACCAGTTTTTTCGCGACCAGCTCGGATACCGCCCGGCTGACCTGGCTTTTGTCATAGCGCCAGAATGCAGCAATTTCCTGCGGCGACCGCGCGCCATGGCTGGCCAGGAACAGCAGTATGCGCCATTGGCGCACCGACAGCCCCAGCTCGTCTTGCAGCAGAATTTCGATCCCGCGGTAAAGGCGCTGGCTGAAGGCCAGTACCCGGTAGGCCAACAGCTTGGATGGATCGCCCTTCATGTCCAAGGACGCCTGATCTCTGATAGTCATTTTTTTCATTGAAGGCATGTGCGACGCACTGGCTCAAACCATAGCCACGGGACCTTACATCACTTTTGTCTCTTGATGCACCTGGGGGGGCGAGCGACCCCAGGCTGCGTGGCCCCCACGTCCGGAGCCTGCACGCGCCCTCGTGGAAGACCGACGCGGCCGAACGGGTCGGCATCAGCCGGGCGCTGCCGGCCGCGTCATGAACGGCAGGGATGAGCTTGCGCCAGCGCCTCGAGCACGATGCCGGCGGCGCCTTCGGACTGGCGCGTAGCGGGAAGCCTGGCCAGGTAATCGAGCACCGGCGCAGGCATGCTCTCCATGTCGAGATCAGACGCGGGGCACCATTGCTTGCCATTGGCACTGTCGGCAATGCCCAGGATGTATGACGTGGCCATCAGGGTGGAAAGCATGGTGCGTTGCGCGGGATCTTCGACCCAGGCGGCCAGGGCGCCATCCATGATGCCCGCATAGAGTTCCTGCGCGGTGATCGGGCGGTAGGGCGACGCCTGGCTTGCCAACCCGGGGGCGGGTGGCAGCACGCACGCGAGGGCAGCCACGCAGAGGCACAGGCGGGTTCGAAAACGTTTGGGGATCATGGGCACTTTCGATTCTGCTCAAGGGGGCGCGGCAATCGGCGGGGAGTGCAGCAATTGAAATTTTCTCGAGATGATCGAGAAAAAATCCTGAAACTCTATCAGATTGCATCGGTTCGTCGCTGCACCGATACGACGGAATTTTCACATATTGCCATGGGCTTGCGAGCCGTCAAGCTCGTTTGCGACGACGGCTCGTACCATGCCGTTGCCCGCTTCACTGGAGCAGGCAACGGCCCTTGCGCCGTTCCATCAAGGACCTACTCACTGAGTCGTCTGAATGAGCAAGCTTGGAATATGGGTGGATTACGACAGAAAGGTCGTATGCAACGAGCTGCGCCGCCAGAACCTGATCCCCGTCAATGTATGGCTGACCGACGCACGCTTTTGCGCATCGCGCTTTTCAACGGCCACCTACCAGGGTTATCGCCTGTGGGCGATGCCATGTGTGCGCGCCATGCGCAGGCATGCCTGGCTGGCCCGCGGATTGGCTGCGGCAGTGAAATGGATGTCCGCCGATATCGAGTTCCGCACAGGCCTGCGTTCGCGCATCCATTGGCGCGGCTGGCTGGTGCATCGCTGCATCTTCTGGCCCGCGAATCGGCTGCTGGGCCTGGGCCTGCACTGCGTGCGCTTGCATCGCGACGGCCACCGGCTCCGTCATCCTTCCGACGTTCAGCGAGCGGGTCCACCCGTTATATAGGTCAACCTAGGCGTTATTGCACACCATGAAAAAAGTTCTTCTTTCGGCCCTGGTATCCGGGGCGCTGGCCACCGCCGCAGGCGTTGTGTCCGCGGACACCGGCAACATCTCCTTCATCGGCGAAATCACGACTTCCGCCTGCGCCATCGGCGGGGGCCAGCAGGGCGCCGAGATGACCGTTGCCATGGGCAGCGTGCCGGTCACCATGTTCAACGCCGTTGGCGACAAGGGGCCTGAAACCGAGTTCACCATCGCCCTTATCGGCTGCAACATCAGTGTCGCCGATACGGCGTCGCTGTCGTTCCGTCCCGGGGCTGGCAGCATCATCGACAACCGCCTGCTCAGCCTGGAAAGCACGGCCGGCGCTCAGGGCGTTGCCGTGGGCCTGGCCACCGCAAGCGGCACCGATGTCATCATGGGCGGCCCGGCCACGACCTACGTGCTGATCGACGGCACCAACGTGCTGCGGTTCAAAGCCTTCTACGAAGCGATCGCGCCCTCCGTTACCGCAGGCAGCGCGAATGCCCGCGCAATTTTCGAGGTCACCTACTCCTGAGCGTGTCCGTTTGAAACCGGCCTGGGCGGCAGGCGGACGCCACAGCGGCCGCCATGTGGCCAGGGATCGCAGCCCCCGGTCTGCCGCCATCTCTGCCAGCGCGCGGCGCCTGAACGGCGCCGTGCACCGATTGACCACCGCCCTGGCGCCGCATCGCCTGTTGCGGCACAAGCCAGGCGGCCCGCCGCGCCGGCGGGGGGCGCGGACGAAGCCAGCGTGAGCTCGCGCCAACGGCCGTGCCGCGGCGCGGGGCTTGAAGCCAACGAAAGCCAAACACATGAAAAAACTGTTCCTACGGCAGGTTGCGGGGCTGCTTGCGCTGCTGGCCGCCGGCGTCGCGCACGCGGGCATCCAGCTGTCGACCACGCGCGTCATCATGAATCAATCGCAGCAGCACGTGTCCTTGTTCGCGAAGAACCTGACTACCGATCCTTATGTGGTGCAGGCCTGGATAGACGGCGTCGCCGAAGAAATGGAAACGCCGTTCTTCATTACTCCGCCGTTGAGCCGGTTCGACGCCAGCGTCGAGCGGCGCCTGAGCATTACCCGTGTGGGCGCGGGCCTACCCGAAGATCGCGAGTCGTATTACTGGATCAACGTACTCGAGATACCGCAGAAGAAAGACGCGGGCGAGAACAGCCTGTCGCTTGCCATGCATACCCGCATCAAGCTTTTCTACCGTCCTGCCGCCATACTGGAATCCGAGCGGGGCCCCGGATTGGCGCAGTGGCGGGTGTCGCGCGACGGGGTGGCATGCTCGCTGGCGATCGAGAACAAGTCGGCTTACACCATCAATTTTTCCCGCATCGACATTGCGGGCGAGTCGGCTGCATTCGGGCGCGCGCTGGTCGCCGCGCCTCTGGACACGACTCGCATCGCGTTGGCCGCATGCCCCGGCGGCGCCGGCTTGCGAGCGACGCCTCACGTAGTGAACGACTACGGCGTTGTCGAGGTCTGGCCGGCGGTGACCATCGGCGGGGAAGCGCAGCCGCGTTGATGGCCATGGCGCGCCAGGCGTATCTACCGGGAGTGCTGAGCGCGGCGTTGCTGGGCGGCAGCGCCGCCTTGGCTTCGGGGCCCGGCGACGACGCGGCAGTATTCGACAGCAGTTTCCTGCACCGCGTTCCGGGTCAGGCGGCCCAGGTCGATTTGTCGGTATTCGCACATTCAAGCCGCGTGCTGCCGGGCAGGCGGTCCGTCGCGCTTGAGCTCAATGAGCACGAGCTGGGCACGAGGCTGATCGATTTTGCCGCCGAGCCGGGCAAGGAAGACGCCCAGCCCTGCTTTTCGGTGCGCGCGCTGCGCGAACTCGGCGTGAAGGTTGCGGCATTTCCGGCCCTGCAGCATCGGGATGAGGACGCCTGCAGCGGCGTGCTGCAGGCCATACCGCTGGCGCACGCGGGCTACAACCAGGATGCCAACACCGTCAGGCTGTCTATTCCGCAGGCGGCCCTGGACCGCAAGGCGCGCGGCGCCGTGCCCGAAGAGCGCTGGGATTCGGGCACCACTGCGCTGTGGTCATCGTATCGCCTGTCGTACAACAAGATGCGTTCGAGCGAGGGGGCAACGCACCAAGGCCAGGAAACGCTATATCTGAGCCTGCGCAATGGCCTGAATGTAGGTGCCTGGCGTCTGCGTGGCAACGGCAGCTATTTCAAGGCTGGCCGCACCACCAAGTGGGACTGGAGCGACCTGTATGCAGAGCGCGATGTGGTGCCGATGCGCGGCCGGCTGCGCGTGGGCGACAGCGCCACCGACGGCCGAATCTTCGGGGCAACCCGTTTTCGGGGCATGCAGCTTCGGTCGGATGACGGCATGCTGCCCGACAGCCAGCGGGGCTATGCGCCGGTCGTGCGCGGCCTGGCGCCCAGCAATGCCAAGGTCACCATACGCCAGAGCGGCCGCGTGCTTTACACCACCTTCGTGCCGGCCGGTCCGTTCGTCATCGACGACCTGTATTCCACCCCGGGCGGTGGCGATCTGGAAGTGATCGTCGACGAGTTGAACGGGCGCAGCACGCGTGCCTTCCAGCCGTTTTCGGCTTTGCCCATCATGATGCGCGAAGGGGTGTGGAACTACAACTTCCTGGCCGGCGAGCATCGCCACAGCTACGCTGCGCGGCGCTCGCTGATGGCCCAGGGCACACTGGCCTACGGGCTGCCGCTGGGCCTGACGGCCTACGGGGGCTGGACCTCGGCGCAGGGCGGGTATCGCGCGGGGGCGGCCGGCATGGCGGCGAACTTGCATCATCTGGGGGCGGTATCGGCCGACCTGACCAGCTCGCGTTCGCGCGATGCCCAGGGGAACACCCTGACGGGCTCCGCAGCAAGCCTTCAGTATGCCAAGTCGTTCCCCGGCAGCGGTACGGACTTCACCCTGGCCAGCTATCGCTACAACTCCAACGGCTACCGCAGCTTGAACGAAGCGATGCGCGACCGCACGGACTTCCGTGGCCACGCCGGTTTCAATCGTCAGCACGAGTATCAGCTCGCGCTGATACAAGGGCTGGGGGCGCGCGGGTCGCTTTCTTTGAATTACTACGGCATTGCCTATCGCAACGCCAGCGGCAATGCCCGCTATGCCCAGTTGGGTTATTCCAGTTCGCTGGGAAGGGTGGGCTATTCGCTGAACTATGCCCAGAGCCGCCAACCCTGGAGCCGGCGCGAATCCACGCTGATGCTGGCCCTGAGCATACCGTTGGCGGGCAGCCATACGGCCAGCTACGCCATGAACCGCACCAATCGGCAAGGAGCCAGCCACACTGCCAACCTGAGCGGCGCGATGCTGGACGACTACTCGCTGACCTACGCCTTGCAGGCCGGCGCCACGCGAGGCGCGGGTACGTCCAATGGCCATACGGGCTATGGGTCCCTCGGTTACGCATCATCGGTGGGGTTGGCGACAGTCAGCCATGCCACCTCGGGCAGCTCGTCGAATACGTACGTGGACCTCAGCGGGTCGGTGCTTGCCGACAGCAAGGGTGTGCTGCTCGGGCAGTCGCTGGGCGAAACGGCGGTCATCGTCGAGGCGCCCGGCGCCGCCGGGGTGTCGATCGACGCCATGCCCGGCGTGCGGACCAATTCGGCGGGCCGCGCGTTGATTCCTTATGCCAGCCCCTACCGCGAAAACCGCATATCGCTCGACGCTGGAGACGGGCTGGACGGAGCCCACCTGAAGCAGAACGTGCAGACCGTCGTGCCCACCCGCGGGGCCGTGGTCATAGCCAAGTTCGAGACAGAACTGGGACGGACCGCATTGGCGGTGCTCAAAAGCGGCATCACCGGCAGCGTGCTGCCGTTCGGTGCCGCTGTGTTGGGCGAAGACGGGCTGCAACGCGGCATCGTGGGCCCCGTCGGGCGTGCCTGGCTGACCGGGCTGAACGGCATAACGCGCTTCACGGCCCGCTGGGGCCAGCAGGCCGACCAGCAATGCACTTTCGAAATCGACGTTTCCGGCCTTCCGGACAACGCCGCAAAGGCGAAGGAACTGTCATGCGATTGATATTTGGCGGCCAGCCCGCCCTGCGTGGCCGCTGTCGTCGGCGTGCCATCACCCTGGCCCTGGCCCTGGCGTGCGGCGCCGGCGCCGCGCAGGCATGCTCGGTAAACCGTGGTGGCACCACGGCGAACAACAACTATTACATGCCCTATGACGGCACGCTGTTCCAGATTGGGGTGGCTCCGGGGCGCAGCTCCTTCCCGCTACCTGCGTATCCCGTGGCAGGCGAGGTGCTGTTCGTGGCCGAACGGCTGCTGCCTGCGCTGGGTGAAGGGGCGGCGCAGGGCAGGGCGGCGCCGCTGTACGCCTGCCGATCGGGTGGGATCGAAGAATTCACCGGCGGCACCTCGCTGCTGCCCGGGCATCGGAACCTGTACGGGACAAGCGTGAACGGCATCGGCTACCGCGTTTACTACTACTACATCGATGCATCCCAGAACGAAATGGCGCCCGTAGTGTTCGAGAACACGCACAGGTCCGGCGCAATGGTGTTTCCGTTCAACGGGTCGCCGCAGCTGGGCAGCGACCTGAAGGCGCGCATCGAGTTCGTGGCCACCGGGGAACCCATATCGCCGGGGAGGGTGGAAATCGGCAAGGTCTTCGGGCAGTCGCTGGTGAGCAACGTGGGTGGGGCCGTCATCACGCAGCCCTACAGGGTGTATTTGTCCATGCCAGTCGACATTACGCCCCCCACCTGCGATATCCAGAACCCGCGTGCCCTGGCGGTGACGCTGCCCAGTGTGCCGGCGCATCTGCTGGGACAAGACGCGGGCCGCGCCATCACCACCACGCTGCTTGACGTCGCGTGCAGCTCGCCCAGCGAGTTGTCGCCCGCCATGACCATCACGCCGCATCATCCGGTAGGCGGCTTTCCGGCCACGTTGGGCAACCAGGAAACCGGCGCCGAGGCGGCCACCGGCGTAGGCGTGCAGCTATGGCTGTACGAACCCGCCACGGCCACGTATCGCCACCCCGCCTTCGGCGTGACGGAATACAACACCGGCGCGCCCCTCGAGTCGTTGCCGTCTCGGCGCTGGCAGTTCCGTATCGGCGCCAGTTACCTGGAGGTGGGCAGCCCCGTCATCGCCGGCAAGGTGCGGGCCAGCGCCGTGCTGAAGTTCACTTATCTTTGACTAATGCGTATCCCTATGGACGCTTTGCCTCATACAACCCAGCTGCGCCGCACACTGGCCGCGATCATCGCCCGGACCTGCCGCTGCGAAACCGAGCCCCTTCTGCAGGACCAGGACTTCGCGGCCGTGATCGCGCAATTCGATTCGCTGGCCATTCTGGAAATTCTGCTCGAGATTGAAGCCGAGTTCGGTCTGACCCCTGATGAAATGCTGCCCACGCAGCACGACGTAGGCGCCCAGGAATTTACCCACGTATTCCCGGCCAATGTCGGCGCGCTGGTGGTCTACATGCGTCAGGTGCACGCGCGGCGCGCATCGGCCGATCCGGGGAGCGCACCATGAGCGCCCGTGCGGTGGTCGTCACCGCCGTGGGCATGTTGTCTCCGGTGGGGGGGACCGCTCGGGATTCCTTCGAGGCCTTGCTCGCCGGGGCATGCGGCATACGTCGCGCCCCTGACGCCAGCATCAGGCGCAGCGTGGGCTACGTGACCCAGGACGTGACAGCGGGTCTGCATCCCAGCCAGGCGCGCATGCTGGACCGCGTGACCCTGCTTGCCCACCAGGCGGCCGTGCAGGCCATCGACGCTGCGGATCTGGATCCCGTCCGCCAGGCCGAGTGCGGGGTATTCGTGGGAACGGGCATCGGCGGTGTCGGGACGCTGTGCGAAGCTGTCGAGACCTATCACGGCCTGCTGCCCAAGCGTCCCGTGCTGGTGATCCCCGCGGTGATGCCGCAGGCGCTCGCGGCACACATTGCGCAGCGGCTGCAGTCCACGGCCGAGGCACAGACGTACGCCACGGCCTGCTCGGCCGGCGCCGTGGCAATCGGCGAGGCCTATCGGCGCATACGCGACGGCTACCTGGACGTGGCGATTGCCGGCGGCGCCGAATCGATGTTTTCGCCGATGCTCATGGCGGCATGGGGGCAGCTGCATGTGCTGTGCGCAGAGCCCACGGCCGACCAGGCCGGTTACTGCCGTCCGTTCAGCGACAAGCGCACGGGCTTTGCCCTGGCCGAAGGCGCGGCGATGCTGGTGCTGGAATCGGCCGAGCATGCCCGCGCACGCAATGCGACGGTCATTGCCGAGTTGTGCGGCTATGGCGTCAGCAATGATGGCACCCATCCGATCAGGCCGGATGCCCGTGGACAAGCCCTGGCAATGGCGCGTTGCCTGGGCGACGCGCGTGCCGTGCCGACCGATGTGCAGTACATCAATGCCCATGCGACGGGCACACTGGCCGGCGACCGCATCGAGACCCAGGCGATCAAGCAGCTGTTCGGCGCGCATGCCCACCGGCTGGCCATCAGCAGCATCAAGGGCGCCGTCGGGCATGCCATCGGCGCCGCGGGGGCCATCGAGGCGGTGGTCACGGCCATGGCGGTGCAGCAGGGCCGGGTGCCGCCGACGCTCTTCTTTGCACGCGGCGACCCGCAATGCGATCTGGATTATGTCGGCGAGGGCGCGCGATCGATGCCGGGTTTGCGGCTTGCGCTGAGCAATTCGTTCGGCATGGGCGGTAACAACGCCGTGCTGGCTTTCCGGAAAGCGGGCAACGCTGAGGCGACCCTACAGGCCGAGGCCTTCGCGCAGCCGGCGGACACGGTAATAGCGCCAGAACAGTAGCGCCGCCGCCGCGCGATAGGGTGACCACGCTTCGGCCATGGCGATCAAGCTCGAGCGATCCGGGTAGGTGCCGGGCGAGAGAGCGTCTCCCACGGCCTTCTGTAGAGCGATATCGCCCGCGGGAAAAATGTCTGCATGGCCGGCGCAGAACATCAGATAGATTTCTGCCGTCCAGGGCCCGACGCCCTTCAGCTGGGTCAATGCCGCGATGGCGGCATCGCCGGGCATGGCCGCGATGGCCTGCAGGTCGAGATGTCCGGCGCAGATGGCCTGCGCCAGCTGGGTCAGGGTGCGCTGCTTGCCTTGGGACAGCCCCACTCCTTGCAGGCCGTCAGGGCCCAGGGCAAGGAAGCCCTCGGCGGTAGTGGCCCCGGGCAGGGCGGCCAGGCGTTTCCAGATCGCATCTGCCGAGGCCACCGATACCTGCTGGCCGCAAACGATGCGCGCCAGGCCGGCGAAACCTGGCGGCCAACAGCGCAACGGGATGGCGCCGCAGGCCCCGAGCACGGGGCCTAGCCGGGGGTCCAGCCTGACCAGCCGGCGCAGGTGCAGGTCCAATGCTTCCTGCGTGAGCAGGCGCGCCGGACTGGCGTCTACGCGGGCTGGCATGTGTCAGGCTTCGGAAACCGGGCCGGGAACGCGACGCTCGGGCAGCAGCGCCTGCACTTCGATTTCAACGTCCACGTCACGGGCCAGGCGGGCCTGAACGGTCGAACGGGCGGGCAGGGCGTCGCCGAACCGGGCGGCATAGACTTTGTTGAATTGGTCGAACAGGGCAAGGTCGGACAACCACACGGTGGCACGCACCACGTCGTTGAGCTTGCACCCGACCTTGGCCAATGTTTCGGTGATGCGGTCGAACACCGCCTCGGTCTGCGCGGTAATGTCGCCGCGCACAACGTTGCCTTCGGCATCGAGCGGAATCTGGCCGGATGCGAAGCAGAAGCCCCCGGCCAGCACTGCGCGGGACAAGGGCAGGGGTGCGGCGGCGGGAAGGCGGGTAAGGCGAGACATAAAGGACAACCTCTAGATACTGGTTTTGAAGAACCGGTACCCTAGCACAGCCCGCCGCATGGCGCCCCTGGCGAGGCCTCAACCGTCTTTGTGCTGCGGCTTGCCGTGCCGCGGGGTCGAGGCCATTTTTTCCAGTTCTTTCTTGTCCATGGATTCGTACATGGATTTCGAGGCGCCTTTCAGTTCGCTTTTTTTCTGTTCGCCGCGCTTGGCGGCCAGCGCGGCCCCGGCGGCTTTTTGCTGGGCTTGGGATTTCGCAGGCATGGTGACCTCCGTTCAAAAGACAGTGAAGTCTGGCCGTCCGCAAGGTCCATGCCCGAGCCGCGCCGGGCATAGGGCTTGCGACGAGTTGCTGCCCTGACATTTGCAATGGAGGCCAGCCATGCGCTATCGCCTGAACGACCTGCCCGAAGCCGAACCGCAACGACGCAATCACGATCGCAGCTCGAACTCCGGATATCCCGGCGGCGGCCATACTTACAGCCGCGAGCAGGACCCCTACGGCCGACACTTCGATGACCCCGTGGCGGGCGAACACGCCCGCCAGGCCACGCGCGAGGTGTACTCGCGCGGCGACAGCTGGAAAGACGATCCCCAATGGCAAGGCCGAGGGGTCGGGCAAGGCGATTTCCCGGGAAGATCGGGCCTGACCTTTCCTTACCAGACGCAGCCGCGACGGCCGGTCTATCCCAAAGGCTACGTGCGCTCGGACGAGTACATACACGACGACCTGTGCGAACGCCTGAGCCGCAGCGGTCTGGACGTGGCGGACGTATCTGTGTCTGTCGAGGGCGGCAGGGTGCAGTTGAGCGGCACCGTGCCTACGCGTTGGATCAAGCACGCGGTGGAAGATGCCGCCAGCGAGACGCGCGGCGTGATGCAGGTGGACAACCAGATACGCGTGGGTGGGGCCGCCCGACCCGCAGGGGCTGCCGAAGACTGAGCGACGAACCTCGCCGGCGGCAGCATGTGATCAGCGCCGGCGCGCCAGGTGCGTCAGCAACAAGCCCAAGCCGAAGGACGCGTAGACTAGCGCGAGGGATGGACTGGACAGGCGGCGTTCGAAGCCGGGAGTCAGCCGCTCCGGGGTGGCCTTGAGATCGACCACGCAGGCGGCGGCCGCGACGCCCGCTGCCGCCGCGACGGGGCGTACGCGCGAACGCCGATTCCGTGGTGAAGCAAGCAGTGCCTCGTAGGCCAGCGCCCAGAAGATAGACATGGAATGATGAATCAGATAACCGGTGATGGTGTAGCGCAGCGTAGGCCGCTGCTGGGCCACAGCCTTGTCGCGCCAGAGCCAATGGCTCACCGCGTTGACGGGCGCGTAGGCGCTGCTGCAGTCGCGCGTGCCGCAGCCCGCCAGGGCAAGGGTGGACGACACGCCGGCTGCGCTGCCCGATATCACCGCTCGTCGAAGCACCTTCGCAGTGCGGCTCATGCTGACTCCTTGAGGTGCATCCAGTCTTCAGCATGCATGGCGTTGACTGCCGCCGGTGTAACCGTTGGTGCACGATTGCATCGCGGGTGGACGGCATGAACATCCTGGTGCTGGGCGCCAGCGGGTTCCTGGGCAGGCACCTGACACGGGCGCTGCGGGACCGCGGGTACAGGGTGATCGCCGGATCGCGCACGCATCCACAGGCGCCGCCGCCGGGCCTGGAGTTTCGGCAGGTGGATGTCGGACGCGCGCTGGACGCGCACGACTGGCTGCCTGTGTTGCAAGGCATAGACGTGGTCGTCAATGCCGTGGGTATATTCCGCGAGTCGGGTGGTCAGCGCTTCGATCAGTTGCACGATGCGGGCCCACGGGCTCTCTTCGATGCCTGTGTGCGGGCAGGGGTGCGCCGGGTGGTCCAGGTGTCTGCCCTGGGGGCAGATGCCGATGCGCAGAGTGCCTACCACCTGAGCAAGCGGGCTGCCGACGAGCATCTGCTGGCGCTGCCGCTGGACGCCGTGGTGGTGCAGCCTTCTTTGATCTACGGCGCCGGCGGCACGAGTGCGACGCTGTTCGGCATGCTGGCGAGCCTGCCTCTGGTGCCCGTGCCAGCGCTGGGTGCGGCACGGGTGCAGCCTATCCATGTGGACGACGTGACCGCCGCCATCGTGGCGCTGGTCGAGGCCCCGAGCCTGCCCGCCCGGCGCCTGGCCTTGGTGGGCCCGCGCGCATTGTCCTGGCGCGAATTCATGGAGGGCCTGCGTTCTACGCTGGGCCTGCCGCGTGGGCGCTATTTGCCGATACCGGCGTCATGGGCGGCGGCGATGGCGCGCGTGGGTGACCGGTGGCCCGGGGCGCTGCTGGACACCGAAGCATGGCGCATGCTGCAGCGGGGCAATAGCGCCGACGCCGGGCCCTTGGCTCGCTTGCTGGGCCGCATGCCGCGGGACGTATCGCTGTTCGCGCAAGGCGAACCGGCGCGTGCCCAACGCCTCCAGGCCCAGCTGAGCTGGCTGCTTCCAATCGTCCGGCTGAGCCTGGCGGCCATGTGGATCGTGACGGGCCTGTTGTCGCTGGGCATCTATCCGGTGGCTGCGAGCTATGCCTTGCTGGAACGCACTGGCGTACCCGAAGCGATGCAGCCGCTCGCGCTTTATGGCGCGGCTTGCCTGGACATCGCGCTGGGCGTGCTGGCGCTGATGCCCCGCCGCGCCCGCTGGCTGTGGGCCGCGCAGGCGGGTCTGATCCTGGCTTACACAGGCATCATCACGTGGCGGCTGCCTGAATTCTGGCTGCATCCCTACGGGCCGATCTTGAAAAACGTGCCACTGTTGGCGCTGCTTTGGCTGTTGCATGAACTGGAGCGACCATGGAATACGCGATAGCGAAATGGCTGCATGTGCTGTCATCCACCATCTTGTTCGGTACTGGCATAGGCAGCGCCTTTTATTTCCTGGCCGCCACACTGAGCCGCGATTCCCGTACGGTGGCCACGGTAGCCGGCTATGTGGTGACCGCCGATTGGCTTTTTACCGCCACGACCGCCGTGGCGCAGCCCTTGACCGGCTACTGGATGATGCGGGTGACGGGAATGGGTTGGGACATCGGCTGGCTGCGCCTGTCGGTTCATCTGTATGTACTGGCCATTGCGTGCTGGCTGCCGGTGGTATGGCTGCAGATCCGGCTGCGCGACATCGCGCGCCAGGCGGCCGCCGAACATGCTCCGCTGCCGCCGGCCTATTGGCGGTACTTCCGCATGTGGTTCGGGCTGGGCGTGATCGCCTTCATTGCCTTCCTGGCGATCTTCTATCTGATGACGGTCAAGCCGGCGTAGCGCGCCGCGCGCAAGCTTATAGCGTAACAACAGGGTAGACGCGCTTATATATAAGCGTTGCGCCGCTTATTCGCCGTCGGCCCGCTGCGGGTTGCGCCCGCTCGGGGCCTTGAACCCGACCACGCCGATTGTTTCAATTTCTAAATGCAGCAGCGTAAGGGTTGTAGGAATTCTTTCTTAGTTGTTAATCAAACGTAAGAAAAAACAGTAGCTGTTAGGGGTCACCGGAATCATTAGTGGCTCTGCCTAGAATTCGGATTTCCGAGCCACTTAGGCGGAGATAGCCTGTTTTAGGCTCCGGGTTATCCCGGATACGACAGACACTATGGAATTTGCCGACATTCTGACCGCTCTGGATTCCCGTCTGCCATGTGGTGAAGACCTGGAATACGACGCCGAGTTCCTGCAGTTGCAGCAGGCGGCGGTGGAACGCAGCGAACAGCAGTTCGGCTCGACCATTATTCCGGCGCAGCCGCCCGACTGGCGCGTGGTCGAAAAGCTCGCGCGGGGTTTGCTGGAACGCACCCGCGATGTGCGCATCATGGGATACCTGACTCAGGCCTGGACGGAAATCCGTGGACTGCCGGGCTATGCCGATGGCCTGACGCTGGTTGCCGATACGCTCGACCGATATTGGGAAGCGGTGCATCCCCGACTCGACAGCGTGGGCGATGACGATCCGATGCCGCGCATCAATGCCCTGGCCTCCTTGGGCGACCTGAGCGGTTGCGCACGCAGCGCGCGTTCAAGCCGCCTGGTCAATGGCGTGCACGGGCAACTGTCCCTGCGGGATGCCGAGTCCGTGCTGGACGGCAGCCGATCCGATCCCGATTTTTATCCTGGCGGACGTGCGAGGCTGGTGGAGCACCTGCGCCAGGCGTCACTGCGCCAGGACGCCGACCTCAACGCTGTCGTGGTAGCGACGCAGGCGCTGCGCCGCATACAACAGCAGGTGGCGCAGCGGCTTGGGCAGGAATGGGTGCCGGATTACGCGGTCATCCTGCGGACCCTGGACATGGTGGTGCAGGTACTCGATGACGGCGGCACCGCGCCGGAGCCGGAAGGCGCAGTGGGGGACAAAGTGACTGACTCGACTTCCATTCCCCGACCGGACGCTGCGCCTGCCGTCGCCGTGCGTTGGCAGGACGCGCAGATCCAATCGCGCGAAGAGGCGTCTGCCATGCTTGCCAAGGTGTGTGCGTACTTTGAAGTGCACGAACCCAGTCATCCGGCACCGTATCTGATCCGCCGCGCGCAGCAGCTGATTGCAATGAGTTTCCACGACATTATGAAAAATCTGGCGCCCCAGGGTCTCGAGCAGTTCGAGGCCTGGCTGCCCCGGGATACGAATGGTGAGCCGGGCGCCTGAGGCGCTGCGGTTTGCACTGATATCAGGACAGGAGAGCACACATGGCAACGACATTGAAAGGCAGCGGGCAAAAGTTCATCGCACGCAACCGCGCGCCGCGCGTGCAGATCGAGTACGACGTGGAAATCTACGGCGCCGAGCGCAAGATCCAGCTGCCGTTTGTCATGGGCGTGATGGCAGACCTTGCCGGCAAGTCGGTCGAGCCGCAACCCGACGTGAGCGAGCGCAAGTTCCTCGACATCGACATCGACAATTTCGATGAACGCATGAAGTCGATACAGCCGCGCGCGGCTTTCCAGGTTCCCAACACCCTGACAGGCGAGGGCAACCTGAATGTCGATATCACCTTCGAAAGCATCGACGATTTCTCGCCGGCCACCGTGGCGCGCAAAGTGGGCGCGCTGAACGAACTGCTCGATGCCCGCACGCAGCTGGCGAACCTGCTGACCTATATGGACGGCAAGACGGGCGCCGAAGAGCTGATAGGCAAAGTCCTGAAGAACCCGGCGCTGATGAACGCCCTGGCCGCCGCGCCCAACCCGGATGCCGGCGCGGCCAAGCCCGATGCCGCGGCGCCCCAGGCAGATGAACCCGAAGCCGATCCGGCCGCGAAATAAACCATAACGGAGATCGCGATGACTGCTGTGGCCAAACACGCGGATGCACGCACCGCCGAATCACTCGAGGCAGACGGCCTGTCTGCACTGTTGAAGAAAGAATTCAAGCCCAAGACCGAACAGGCGCGCGAGGCGGTCGAACATGCGGTGCGCACGCTGGCGCTCCAGGCGCTGGAAAACAGTGGCGTGGCGGTGTCGTCCGATGCCTATCGCACGATCCAGGCCATCATTGCCGAGATCGACCGGAAGCTTTCCGACCAGATCAACCTGGTATTGCATCACCCCGAGTTCCAGCAACTGGAAGGCGCCTGGCGCGGTCTGCACTATCTGGTGAGCAATACCGAAACCGACGAGCTGCTCAAGATCCGGGTGATGTGCATCTCGAAGAAAGAGCTGGGCCGCACGCTCAAGCGCCACAAGGGTGTGGGCTGGGATCAGAGCCCGATTTTCAAGCGCGTGTACGAAGAAGAGTATGGCCAGTTCGGCGGCGAGCCGATAGGCTGCCTGGTGGGTGACTACCATTTCGACCACAGCCCGCCGGACGTCGAGCTGCTGACCGAAATGGCCCGCATTTCCGCGGCGGCGCATTGTCCCTTCATTGCCGGCGCCTCGCCCAATGTGATGCAGATGGATTCCTGGCAGGAGCTCGCCAACCCGCGCGACCTGACCAAGATCTTCACCAATACCGAATATGCTGCCTGGCGCAGCCTGCGCGAGTCGGAAGACTCGCGTTATATCGGCCTGGCCATGCCGCGATTCCTGGCTCGCCTGCCGTATGGCGCGCGCACCAACCCGGTGGACGAGTTCGACTTCGAAGAGGACACCGACGGCGCCAACCACGACCGCTATGCCTGGGCCAACTCGGCCTACGCCATGGCCGCGAACGTGAATCGTTCGTTCAAGCTGTACGGATGGTGCACGTCGATTCGCGGCGTGGAATCGGGCGGCGCCGTGGAAAACCTGCCCTGCCATACCTTCCCCACGGATGACGGCGGCGTAGACATGAAGTGCCCCACCGAGATCGCCATCAGCGACCGGCGCGAGGCAGAACTGGCCAAGAACGGCTTCATGCCCCTGGTGCATCGCAAGAACTCGGACTTCGCCGCGTTCATCGGGGCCCAGTCGCTGCAGAAGCCGCACGAATACTACGACGCCGACGCCTCGGCCAACGCCAAGCTGTCGGCCCGCCTGCCGTACCTGTTTGCCTGCTGCCGGTTCGCGCATTACCTGAAGTGCATCGTGCGCGACAAAATCGGTTCATTCCGCGAGCGCGACGACATGGAGCGCTGGCTGAACGACTGGATCATGAACTACGTAGACGGCGACCCCGTCAACTCATCGCAAGAAACCAAGGCCCGCAAGCCGTTGGCCGCGGCGGAGGTACAGGTGCAGGAAATCGAAGACAACCCTGGCTACTACTCTGCCAAGTTTTTCTTGCGGCCGCATTATCAGCTCGAAGGGCTGACAGTGTCGCTGCGCCTCGTGTCCAAACTCCCGTCCTTGAAGAAGAACGACGGTTGATGGGCATTTTTTCAGGGCACGTCGTGCCGTGACTGCAACTTAGGAGAAAGAAGTGGCTGTTGACATGTTCATGAAGATCGACGGGGCCAATGGCGAGTCGAAAGATTCCAACCACAAGAATTGGACGGACATCATTTCGTTCTCGTGGGGGGCCACCCAACCCGGCAACATGGCCAGCGGTGGCGGCCTGGGCGCTGGCAAGGCCAGCTTCAACGACCTGCACGTCGTTGCGCGCATCGACAAGGCCGCTCCGGCCGTGATGAAGCATTGCGCAAGCGGCAAGCATCTGAGCAGGATCGAGCTGTCGGTGTGCAAGGCCGGCGGCAAGCAGGTGGAATACACCAAAATCACCCTGGAAGACGTGCTCGTATCGTCGGTGCAGCTGTCCGGCGAACTGAACTCGGAGTCCGTGGTGGTGAATTATGCATTCCAGGCCGCGAAGGTGAAGCAGCAGTACTGGGAACAGACCGAGCAGGGCGGCAAGGGCGCGGAAAGCCTGGTCGCCTGGGATATCAAGCAGAACAAGGAAGTCGGCTGAGGTCAGAGCCCGGTCACTCTTTCCGACGGCGTGCGGCCGCCCGGCCGTATGCCGGCTTTCTGTTTCTTTCCGCGGTGCTTTCATGACCAAACCCACCGTTGCGCTGCGCGAAAGCAGCTTGTCCCAGCACCTGGAAGCCATCCAGGGGCAGATACGCCGGCAGCCTGCCGACGCGGATCTGCGTGCGCAGCTGTTCCAGTTGATGGCGGTGCAGGGCGACTGGAACCGCGCGTCCGAGCAGCTGAAGCTGTGTGCCCAACTGAATGCGCAGGCGCAGCCCATGGCCCTGCTGTACGAGCAGGCCATTGCAGGCGAACGCGAACGCGAGAGCGTGCTTGGCGGTCAGGGCGACCCTGCATTCTTCGGTGCGCCGCCTGAATGGTTCGGCGATTTGCTGCAGGCGTTGCGCCATGACGCCACGGAACCCGAGCGGGCGGCCGAACTGCGCGCCCACGCCTACGACGCCGCCCAGGCCAGCGCCGGCCGGCTGGAAAGCGCCGCCGGCGAGCCGGCGGCATTCGAATGGATAGCCGACGGCGACAGCCGCCTGGGCCCCGTCTTTGAATTCATCGGCGGCGGCCGATACGGCTGGATGCCATTCAGTGCGCTGCGCACCGTGCGCCTGCTGGCCCCGGAAGGCCTGAGCGACATCGTCTGGGCCCAGGCCGAACTCACGCTCGTCGACGGGCGCATCCAGCATGGCCTGGTTCCCGCCCGCTACCCGGCTGCGCCGGGACAGGCGTGGTCCGACCTGCCCGAGCCCGCCCGGCTGGGGCGCCTGACCGATTGGCAACTGCTGCACGGCGATACGTATCGCGGCGTGGGGCAGAAAATGTGGTTGACCGATCAGGGCGAGCATGCGCTGCTCGATGTGCGGGCGCTGGAGATGCACTGATGGCGCACCCCGAGCCGGCCGGCCTGCGTCCCTGGGAGCAACTGCCGCGCAGCGAGCGCGTGGCGCGCGATCGCCTGCAGCCGTCGCTGCTGGATCGCCTGATGGACAACGAGCCCTCGCGCCGCCAGGAAGCCCGCGAATCGGCCATGCTGACGCATGCGGAGCTGCGGCTGGCCGTGTTGCGCGATCTGCGATGGCTGCTCAATACGGTGAACCTGCAGACTACCGATGACCTGTCGCCCTATCCTCGGGTGCCCGATTCGACGCTGAATTTCGGGGTGCGCGCCATGGCGGGCAAGCGCATGTCCGAGATCGACTGGGTCGACGTCGAGGATTCCATCCGCAACGCCATTGCCGCCTTCGAGCCGCGCATACTGGACTCGTCGGTCGAGGTGCGCTGCGTGACGGACACCGGCACGCTCGAACATCACAACATCTTGAGCCTTGAGATCAAGGGCATGCTGTGGTGCGTGCCGCACCCCATGGAGTTCCTGTTCCGCACCGACATTGACCTGGAAAGCGGTCACATGGACCTGCGCGACCTGGGCGGAGCCACCTGATGGACGCGCGCCTGCTCGATTACTACAACCGCGAACTGGTGTACATGCGCGAGCTGGGCGCCGAGTTCGCGCAGATGTACCCCAAGGTGGCCGGTCGGCTTGGCATGCACGGCACCGAGGTGGCCGACCCGTATGTCGAGCGGCTGCTCGAGGGCTTCAGCTTCCTGACGGCGCGCATCCACCTGAAGATGGACGCCGAGTTTCCCAGGTTCTCGCAACGCCTGCTGGAAGTGGTGTACCCGAACTACCTGGCGCCCACGCCCGCCATGGCGGTCGTGCGGTTCACCCCCAGCATGAACGAGGGCACGCTGGCACGCGGCTTCGATCTGCCGCGCGGCACGCTGCTGCGGGGCAAGGTGCCGCGCGGAGAGCAGACGCCCTGCGAGTTCATGACCGGCCATGCCGTGCGGTTGTGGCCGCTGCGGGTGGCCGAGGCCGAGTTCACCGGTACCCCGCCCGACCTGCCGCTGGCGTCTGGGGCTCGGTGGACGCAACGGCCGGGTGCTGAGCGCCCTGCGCCTGAAGCTCGAGGTCGGCGGCGGCGTGCGCCTGGAAGACATGGACCTGGACCAGCTGGTGTTCCATCTGGCCGGACAGGACCTGCAGATGCAGCGGCTGCTGGAAATCATCATGGGCCACACGGTGGCCGTGCTGGGTCATGACAGCAACCGGCCGGTCACATGGATCAACAAGCTGCCCCCTTCCAGTGTGCGTCACGAAGGTTTTGACGACGAGCAGGCTTTGCTGCCGGCCGACGCGCGGGTGTTCCAGGGCTATCGGCTGCTGCAGGAGTATTTTGCATTTCCCCGCCGCTTCCTGTTCTTCAGTCTGAATGATCTGAAGCGAGGCTTGCGCACGCCCGCTCTGCCGGGCGGCGCGCGGCGCGAGACGCGGTCTTTCGACCTGACCCTGCTGTTCTCGTGCGCCGCGCCGGAACTGGAAGGCGCGATCGCGGCCGAGCACCTGGCCCTGCACTGCGCGCCCGTCATCAACCTGTTTCCGAAGCGGGCCGACCGCATCGCGGTGACGCCGCGCACCAACGAATACCACGTGGTGGTCGACCGCACGCGACCGCTGGACTACGAAGTTTTCGGCGTGACTCGCGTGCTGGGACACGCGTCGGCCGAACGTCCGGAGCAGGAATTCAGGCCGTTCTATGGCACGTTGGGCAGCGATCCGGACGACTACGGCGCGTATTACTCGGTGCGGCGGGAACCCAGGCTGCTGTCCGACCAGGCGCAGCGCAACGGCACGCGCACGGGATATACCGGCAGCGAAGCCTTCATTTCGCTGGTGGACCGGCTCGAGGCTCCATTTTCAGGTCAGTTGCGTCACCTGACGCTGGAAACCCTGTGCACCAACCGCGACCTCGCCATGCTGTTGCCGCTGGGCACCGATACCGACCTGACGCTGCGCGTGTCGGCCCCCGTCGCCTCGATCAAGGTCCTGCACGGCCCGACCCGGCCGCATATTGCCCTGGCCGAAAACGCGGCCACCTGGCACCTGATCAGCCACCTGGGCCTGAATTACCTGAGCCTGGTCGACCTGGACGCCGAGCAGGGGGCGCAGACACTGCGCGAGATGCTGCACGTGTACGGCAACCTGGCGGATCCCGCGGTGCGCAAGCATATCGCGGGCGTGCGCCATGTGATGGCCGAGGCCATGCATCATCGCCTGCCGGTGCCCGGCCCCATTGTGTATGGCCGTGGCGTGCGCATCGGCCTGCAGGTTGACGAAACCGCGTTTTCGGGCATCAGCCCTTATCTGTTTGGCGCGGTGCTCGAGCAGTTCTTCGCGCGGCACGTATCGATCAACATGATGTCTGAACTGACCCTGTCCACATTGCAGCGTGGCGAGATCGCCCGCTGGAAGCCCCGCATGGGCGCACGGCCCGCGGTCTAGGCCCGAAACCGCAAGGAACCCTGCCATGAAAAGCGCTGCCGCCAACCGCCAGTTTCCCGTCTATGACCCTGTTCACCTGATCGGCGCCGTGACGCGCCGCGAACCCGACGGCAGCTTCGCCGTGGATTGCGATGGCCGCGTCTGGCACGCCCGGCTGGCGGCCAGCTGCCTGCTGGTGCCGCAAACGGGCGACCAGGTGCTGATCAGCGGCCCGGACGCCACCCGCGTCTACCTGATCGCCGTGATCGAGCAGGCCGATCCGGGTCTGGCGCGGCTGGAAACCGCGGGCGACATGGTCTTGCGGTCACGGGGCGGCAGCGTGTCGCTGGAAAGCCAGCAAGGTGTCAGCCTGGCGGGGCAGCAGTCGGTCAGTATCGATACCGCCACCCTGACCTTGCAGGCCAGGGAGGCGCATCTGGTGGCGGACCGCATGAAATACCTGGGCACGGACGTGAATGCAACAGTCGCGAGCACGCGCCTGATCGGCAAGACCTATGAAGCGATCATGGATCGCCTGTCGTTCTTGTCGCGGGTCACCTTCCGCGCCGCCGAGGAAGTCGAACACGTGCGCGCCGGCTCGCTGGACTACCGGGCCGACAAGAGCGCCCGGCTGCATGCGTCGTACACCATGGTGACCGGCGAGAACCTGGTGAAGGTCGACGCCAAGCAGATCCACATGGGGTAGACGTGGCCAGCCTTGCGACCGAGCCGGCCGCGGCCGCACCCGCCAGTCCGCGGACGACCTCCACGCCGTCCACGCCGCCGGCGCCGATGGCGGGTGTGCGGGGCCTGCCGCCCGAGTTCTGGCGCGCGCTCGAGCGCACGCCGTACGCGTACGACCTGTTCAATACGCTGCGCTGGATCGATGCCCGCGCGGGCGGCCGCGCGCCGTTGGGCCGCGACACCGTCCCCCGCAACGAACCTGTGCGGCTGCGCCAGGAACCTTCGATGGCCTTCGCGCCTTCGACGCTGGCATCGGTACGACCCGCGCAGGGCGGCCGGCCGCCCGAGCTCTCGATCTACAGCTTCGGCCTGTTCGGTCCGAACGGCCCCTTGCCGCTGCACCTGACCGAATATGCGCGCGAACGCATGCAGCACCATGGCGACCACACCCTGTCTGCGTTCGCCGACATTTTTCATCACCGCCTGATTCTGCTGTTCTATCGTGCGTGGGCGGATGCCCAAAGCACGGTCAGCCTGGACCGCAAGGAAGAACGATTCACGCGCTATGTGGCCAGCTTGCTGCACATGGGCGTGCCGTCGTTGCTGCGCCGCGACACGGTCATGGATCACGCGAAGTTCTACATGGCCGGACACCTGACCCGCCAGACACGCAACCCGGAAGGCTTGAAGCACATACTGCAGACCTTCTTTTCGATACCGGTGCGCATCGCCGAATTCGTGCCGCAATGGATCCGGCTGGAAACCTCGCAACGGCTGACGCTGGCTGGCTCGCAGGGGCTGGGGCAGGGCACCATTCTGGGGTCGGCCGTGCGCGATGCCCAGCACAGATTCCGCATTGAACTCGGGCCGCTCGGCGCGGACGACTACGCGAGTTTTCTGCCGGCGGGCCGGCGTGCGCGCCAGCTGCTGCACTGGGTGCGCGATTACATCGGTGTGGAGTTTGCATGGGATGTGCGGCCGGTGCTCAAGCGCCCGGAAGTCCGTGGCGTCACGCTCGGCGCATCCCAGCCGCTCGGCCTGTCGTCATGGCTGGGCCGGCGGCGAACCGAGCAGGGCGATGCGGCAGACCTGCTGCTCGACTACGAAGCCCGCGACCGTGCCGCGCGGCGCGCTGCCATGAAAACCAGCACTCAGGAGATGCCCGCGTGATTCCCGACAGTTCAGGCTACGGCCAGGCGCTGCCCGGGCGGGCCACGGCGGCTTCGGTGCCCGCGGCGCGCTTGAAGGCGCCGCGACGCCCCAGACCCACGGGGGCGCGCTTGCTGAATAGGCGTCTGCGCTTCGCCGCCGCGCTGCTGGCCCTGCTGAGTGCGACGGCCAGCCAGGCCTCGCCCGCGGTGCGGGTCGACAACGCGCTGGCCGAATGCGTAGACCTGCGGCCCGGAGCGCGCTCGACCGCCGGCGGCCAGATGCTGCTTCAGGTCGAGCTGGTCGTGCAGCAGCCGATCGGCCACTGCGGCTGCAAGTCGGCGATAGCCGCTTATGACGCACAGGCAGAGTTCGACGGCGGCCGGCTGGGCTTCCTGCAGAGCGGCTTGCTGCGCATCGGCGAGTCGGGTGTGCGCACCCTGACCCTGTCCAGCGACGAACAGCTGGTGGGTGAGCGCGCCGTCGTAGTGTCGCTGGGCTGTGCCCGGCCCGATTGAACCTTTACGCTGAGCCTACAACAATATGTCCGATATCGGCCGCCTTGATCTCTTCGGCAAACTCAATCCCCTGCTCTATACGGCGCTGGAAGGCGCGACCTCGTTCTGCAAGCTGCGGGGCAACCCGTATGTCGAGCTGGTGCACTGGATCCACCAGATCGTGCATACGCAGGACAGCGATCTGCACCGTATCGCGCGCCGCTTCGACCTCGACGCAGGCCTGCTGCAGGCCGACCTGACCCAGGCGCTGGACCAGCTGCCGCGTGGCGCGGGTTCGGTGTCCGACCTGTCCGAGCACATAGACCATGCCGTCGAGCGCGCCTGGGTGCTGGGCTCGCTGCGCTACGGCGCCGGCCGCATACGCGGCGGCCATTTGATCGCCGGCCTGGTCAAGACCTATGCGCTGCGCAACGTGCTGCTGGGCATGTCCGACCAGTTCGCGCGCATCGTGCCCGATGTGTTGCTGGAGCAACTGGACGATATCGTGCAGGGCTCGCCTGAAGCCGCCACAGACCGCCCGGTGGATGCGGCGTCGGCCGATGCCGCGTCGCCCGGCGGTTCGGCGCTGGCCAAGTATGCGGTCGACCTGACTGCCCGCGCGCGCGCCGGCGAGATCGACCCGGTATCGGGCCGCGATGAAGAAATTCGCCAGATCGTCGATATTCTGATGCGTCGGCGCCAGAACAACCCCTTGCTGGCCGGCGAGGCGGGCGTGGGCAAGACCGCGGTGGTGGAGGGCCTGGCGCTGCGCCTGGCCAGCGGCGACGTGCCGCCCCCGCTGCGCGAGGTCGCGCTGTACTTGCTGGACATCGGGCTGCTGCAGGCGGGGGCCGGCGTGAAGGGCGAGTTCGAACAACGGCTGCGCGGCGTCATCGACGAGGTGCAGTCCAGCCCCAGCCCCATCGTGCTGTTCATTGACGAGATTCACACGCTGGTGGGCGCCGGAGGCGCGGCAGGCACGGGTGACGCCGCCAATCTGCTCAAGCCCGCGCTGGCCCGCGGGCAGCTTCGCACCATAGGCGCCACGACCTGGTCGGAATATAAAAAGTACATCGAGAAAGATCCCGCGCTGACCCGGCGCTTCCAGGTCGTGCAGATCCACGAGCCGGCGGAGCCGCGTGCGCTGGGCATGCTGCGCGGCCTGGCCCACACACTGCAGACCCATCATCAGGTGCTGCTGCTGGACGAGGCCGTCGAGGCCGCTGTTTCGCTGTCGCATCGCTATATTCCCGCGCGCCAGCTTCCCGACAAGGCCGTGGCGCTGCTCGACACGGCTTGCGCCCGGGTCGCCGTGAGTCAGCATGCCGTCCCCGCGGCGCTGGAAGACGCGCGGCGGCGCATCGAGGCGCTCGAGATCGAACATCGTATTGCCGAGCGCGAGGCGCGTCTGGGCGCGGGCGCCGAAGAACGCGTGGGCAAGGTGGCCGGGATGCTGGCGCAGGCGCGCGCCGAGGAAATTGCCTTGTGCGAACGCTGGGAGGCCGAGCGTACGCTCGCGGCTCGAGTGTTCGAGTTGCGCCAGCAACTCGACCGAGACACGGGCGCCGCGCCCCAGTACGTAGAAGCCGCCGCGGCGGGAGCGTCCGGGGCAGGAAACCCTGCCGCGCCCGTCCCGGACGCCGGGCAGTTGCGCGCCGAGCTGGCCCAGGCTCAGCAGGAACTGGCCGCGCGCCAGGGCGAGGCCGCGCTGATTTATCCGGCCGTGGATGCGGCGGCTGTCGCGTCGGTGGTGGCCGACTGGACCGGGATTCCCGTGGGGCGCATGGTGCGCGACCAGGCCGAGTCGGTGCTGCGCCTGGCCGACACGCTGGAACAGCGGGTCATCGGCCAGCGCCACGGACTGGAAGCGATTGCACGGCGCATCCAGACATCGCGCGCCAGGCTGACCGACCCCGACAAACCGGTGGGCGTATTCCTGCTGTGCGGCCCCAGCGGCGTGGGCAAGACAGAGACGGCGCTGGCGCTGGCCGAGGCGCTGTACGGTGGTGAGCAGAATCTCATATCGATCAACATGAGCGAGTTTCAGGAGTCGCATACCGTGTCGACCCTGAAGGGCGCGCCGCCGGGGTATGTGGGCTACGGTGAAGGCGGCGTGCTGACAGAGGCGGTGCGGCGCCGGCCGTATAGCGTGGTGCTGCTCGATGAAGTTGAAAAAGCCCATGCCGACGTGCACGAGATCTTTTTCCAGGTGTTCGACAAGGGCTGGATGGAAGATGGCGAAGGCCGCTATATCGATTTTCGCAACACCGTCATCATTCTGACTTCGAACGTGGGCACCGACCTGATCGCCACCCTGTGCCGCGACCCCGCGCTGATGCCCGACGCCGATGGGCTGGCTGCGGCGTTGCGCGAACCCCTGCTGAAGACCTTCCCGGCGGCCTTGCTGGGCCGGCTGGTGGCCGTGCCTTATTTCCCGTTATCCGATGACATGCTGGCGCGCATCGTCGACTTGCAGTTGGAACGCGTACGGCGGCGCCTGCATGAGCATCACGGCATCACGCTGGACGTCAGCCCGGCCGCCACGGCGCTGGTGGTGAATCGCTGCACCGAGGTGGAATCGGGCGGCCGCATGGTGGATGCGATTCTGACCAACACCGTGCTGCCGCACATCAGTCGCGAGTTGCTGACCGCATCGATGGACGGGCGTGCCGTGCGCAACGTGGGGCTGGACGCTTTGGACGGCGACTTCGTGTATCGGTATGAGTGAGCCCCTGGCCGCCGCGGCCTCAGTGGCGGCGCGGCTTGTCGGCGGTACTGTCGGCGGGATTGTCGGGCGGGTCCTGCGGCCGCACGCGGGCTGGCCGCAGGTACCCGCCGTACTCGCGCAGATGATCCCGCGCCGCGCGCGCGTCATCGGCCTGCTGGCGTGGATGGAGCGTGTCGGTGACCGGGTCGGCCCGGTGCGGGGCCAAGGGGTCGTGTGAAGGCAGGGTGGAAGGAGTGGGGTCGGAAAACACATTGTGGGCGTCCTCGCCGTGCAAGTCGCCCAGGGCATCCAGCGGGTCGCGCAGCGGGCCCTGCACGTTGGCGTCGCCGCGCGGCAACTGGCGCAGGGGATCTTCCGGATTGCGGCCCTGCGCGGATTCCAGGTCGAACGGATGCGCGGAGACGTCGGGCACGCTGCCCACAGGCAGGGTGCCAGGCCCGAACAGATCGCTGAAGACATCGGCCGGGTCTGATTGCGGCGCTGCCGCGGCGTCGTCGAGCAGGGGCGCTGGCGGGTCGGGCGGCGTCTTGGCGAAACCGCCTGTGGGGGCTGCCGCCCCGACAGGCGCCGTGGGGGCCGCAGTGGGGCTGGACGCGGTGATGGGCTCGGGCGTGTGCGCGGTGGCGAGGTCGGGTGGGGCCGTGTCGGGCACCGCGACGGAGTCGGGCGGCGGCTCGGCTGCCCGGGTGGCCAGCATTGCGGTGGAATCAACAGGAGGCATGGCCTGATGCGAGTCGAGCGGTGCGGGGGCTGCGATCGCACCCTCGTCGATCAAGGGGCTTTCGAGCAAGGGGTCGGGTTCGAGCGGGGCGCTCGCAGCTACCGCGGCCGGCGCCGTCGCGGCAGGTTGGTCGACCGTCGCGGCGGGGTCTTCGGCTTTGAGGCGGTACGGCCCGATGGAAAGCTCGTCGCCCGTGGCCAGCGGCACTTCCTGGTCGCGGGTGATGGGGCGGCCGTTCAGGGTGACGGTGCCTATGCTGCTGAGGTTGACCAGGTAGCAGGCACCGTCGCTGATGCGCAGCGCGGCCTGCACGCGACAGATGCGCCGTGCCGCATCGGGCAGTGGCAGGTCGGTGTCCGCCGACCGCCCCAAGGTGCCGCCCGGCGCCTGAAAGACAGCCGACAGCGGCGGCGCGGCAGGGATATCGGGATGGGGCAGGACAGTCAGTCTCATGCAGGAAGTCTCCGTGGCGGCACGCGCGTCGGGGCGCGCTGGTACGCCCCGATGATATCCAGCGCCTACCCGATAAAAGATGACGGGGAGTTAGGAAACTATATCCAAGCGCGAACATGCTCCGCGGCACCGTAACAGTAGTAACTATTTCTGTATTTGCACGACAGTTTCTTGTTTTTGCCTTGTGATACACGCTTTCTCCATAATCCCAGGGGGCGTTCCGCGAATTATGGTGTTCCGCGATACAAAAGCTTTTATCGTAAGAGGGCTTATTGTCAGCCTGGCCGCCCTGGTCCTGCTGGGGTGCTCGTCTACCGCACGCCGCGTTCCCGTGCCGTACGCGATCGAGCTGGCTGCCGACGCCAAGGTGAATCCGGACGTGCACGGCCGTCCGTCTCCCATCCAGATCACCGTTTTCGAACTCAGCTCGGCGAGCGCCTTCGAATCGCGCGACTTCTTCTCGCTGCAGTCCGACCCCCAGGCCGCGCTGGGCAAGGAACTGCTCAACACCGACCAGGCGATCCTGCGGCCCGGCGAGACCAAGACCCTGCAGTACACGGGCAATCCCGAGGCGCGCATGGTGGGCATCGTGGCCGGCTACCGCGACCTGGAAAAGAGCCACTGGCGTCTGGTGGTGCCGCTGCCTGAAGCCCAGAACACCAACATCTACAAGGTATGGCAGTTCTCGCCCAACGAAGAAACGATCAAGGTATCGGTGAAGGACAACGGACTGTCCGTCACCGACCGGGAGCGTTCCTGGTGGCCCTTCTAGGTTACGCGCGGCCGGCGGGCCGATGGCGCCGACCTGCAACTACATAGCAAGCATAGTCATGGCAGAGAAGAACAAAGTCGTCTGGTCAGAGGGGATGTTCCTGCGCCCCCAGCATTTCCAGCAGTTCGAGCGTTACCTTGAAGGGCTGGTACAGCGCCGCGCTGCCCCGCTGCAGGGTTTCTTCTGGGGGTTCAGCCACCTGGCGCTGGATCGTGACGCGCTGGCCGTGGGCAAGCTGGTGCTGACGCAGGCGCGCGGGGTGCTGCCAGATGGCACGCCGTTCGACTTCGCTCACCCTGACGACGCGCCGGCGGCGCTGGACGTGCCCGACCATGCGCAGGACGTGCGCGTCATGCTGGCCCTGCCGCGCTCGCGGCCCGGCGCCACCGATGTGCAGTACGAAGACGAGCCCGATTCGCTGGCGCGTTTCCTGGTGCAGGAGGCCGAGGTGTCCGACTCGGGTTCAATGGGTCTGGAGCCGGCTCTGCTGCAACTGGGCAAGTTGCGCCTGCGTCTGATGCTGGAAACGGACCTGGGCGACGAATGGCTGGGCCTGGGCGTGGTCAAGATCGTGGAGCGCCGTGCCGACAACCGGGTGGTGCTGGACGAACGCTACATACCGCCCTGGCTGGCCGCCGGCGCGCAGCCCATGCTGCTGGGCTACGTGCAGGAATTGTTCGGGCTGCTGAACGCCCGCAGCGAAGCGCTGGCCATGAGGCTGTCGCAACCTGGCCGCGGCGGCGTCTCCGAGGTTTCCGACTTCATGCTGCTGGAGACCGTCAACCGGTATGTCGGCGCGTTGTGGCACGCGCGCCAGGCCGAGTGGCTGCATCCCGAACGCCTGTTTCATGACTGGCTCATGCTGGCCTGCGACCTGGCCACGTACACCGCCGCGTCGCGCCGTCCTGAAGTGTTGCCGCAATATGAGCACGACGATCTTCAGGCCACGTTCGAGACGCTGATGAACGAGCTGCGCCGTTCGCTGTCGGCCGTGCTCGAGCAGCACGCACTGCAGATCCCCTTGCAGGACCGGGGCCAGGGGGTGCGCGTGGCCCAGATTCCCGACCTGGAGCTGCTGCGCACTGCGGGCTTCGTGCTGGCCGTGCATGCGGACATGCCGTCCGATACGGTGCGCTCGCGCTTTCCCGCACAGGTCAAGATCGGCCCGGTCGAACGCATACGCGATCTCGTGCACCTGCAGCTGCCCGGCGTCACGGTGCGCGCGCTGCCGGTGGCGCCGCGCCAGATTCCGTACAGCGCGGGCCACGTGTATTTCGAGTTGGACAAGGGGGGCGATTTCTGGAAACAGCTCGAACGCACGGGCGCCCTTGCCTTGCACCTGGCGGGTGAATTCCCTGGATTGTCCATGGAATTCTGGGCCTTGCGCGACTAGCCCCGGGCCGGAGAAAACATGCACGCTTCCGACACTGCCATGCCCGGCCCGCTGGGCGGAGGCATTCCCGAAGGGGCCGCCTCGGCGTCGAGCCGCATGCGCCCTCACGAGTATGTGATCAGTGGCTCGAATCCACTTGTGGCGGCGGCCAATCCGCTGCTGGACCTGATTCCGCAGATCCGCGCCACCACCTCGCATCCGTCGCCGGCCATGCTGCGAGAACACCTGCTTGACGAGATCCGCCAGTTCGAACTGCGCGCGCAGCAGGCAGGCATCACGAACGAAACCATCCTGGGCGCGCGCTATTGCCTGTGCACCGCGCTCGACGAGGCCGCAGCCCTGACCCCCTGGGGCGGCAACGGGGTGTGGTCGGCACACAGCCTGCTGGTCACGTTCCACAACGAGACCTGGGGCGGCGAGAAGTTTTTCCAGTTGCTGGCCAAGCTGTCGCAGAACCCCAGCCAGCACCTGGACCTGCTCGAATTGCTGTATTACTGCCTGGTGCTGGGCTTCGAAGGCCGATATCGCGTGGCCGACAATGGGCGCTCGCAGCTCGAGACGCTGCGCCAGCGCCTGCTGCGCATTCTGCGCAGCGCGCGGGGAGATTATCCGCGCGCCCTGTCGCCCCATTGGCAGGACGTGCCGGCGCAGACTCAGTTGCGCCGCCTGCCGGTGCCCCTCTGGGTGTTCGGCGCCTTGGCCGCCGTGCTGGCCCTGGCCATCTACTGGGCGCTGGCGTTCAGCCTGGGCCGGCAGTCCGACGAGGTGTACACCGCGATCAGCGCGTTGAAGCCGCCCACGGTGCAGATCGCGCCTGCGCGGCGGCCGGCTCCCGCGCCCCGCCTGGCGGTGTTCCTGGCGCCGGAGATCCGCGACGACCTCGTCACTGTGCGCGACGAGGTGGATCGCAGCGTGGTCGTGCTGCGTGGCGACGGATTGTTTGAATCGGGCTCCGCTTCCGTGCGGGAACAGTACCTGCCCGTGCTGTCCCGGGTGGCGGACGCGTTGCGCGAGACAGAGGGCAACATCCTGGTGCGCGGCTACACCGACAACATCCCGATGCGCGGGGCGCGCTACCCCTCGAACTGGCACTTGTCGCAGGCCAGGGCAGATGCCGTGAAAGACCTGTTGGAAACGCGGCTGGACAACCCGCAGCGGGTGCGCGCCGAAGGGCGTGGCGACGCCGATCCGGTGGCCCCTAACGATACCGCGGCCGGACGATCGCGTAACCGCCGGGTGGAAATCACGCTGATGGTGCCGCCGGTGCCGCGGGAAGATACGGTCGAGGGTGCGCGGCAATGATGCATAACGTATTCGGATTCTTGTTCAGCCGGGGGCTTTGGAATTTCTTCGGGCTCGTGGCGCTGGCCTTGCTGGTATGGATCGCAGGCCCCTTGCTGGCCATCGGCGCCACGCGGCCGCTCGAGAGCGAAACTACGCGCATCATTGTCATCGCCGTCATGTTCGGCCTGTGGCTGTTGCGCATTGTCTGGCGCAAATGGCGCGAAGGCCGCCTGAATGCGCAGTTGCTGGGGCAGCTGCGCAAGCCCGCCACCAAGAAGAAGGTGGCGCCCGAGCCAGGCAACGCGGAAATCCGCCAGCTCGAAGAGCGCTTCAATGAAGCCGTTGAACTGCTGCGCAAGACCCGCTTTGAAAGCGGCAAGCGCCGCCTGTCGCTCGACCGGTTCTCGAAGCAGTACCTGTACCAGTTGCCGTGGTACGTCATCATCGGTGCGCCGGGCGCCGGCAAGACCACCGCACTGGTGAACTCGGGCCTGAACTTTCCTCTGGCAGACCGCTACGGCAAAGTGGCCTTGCGCGGCGTGGGCGGAACGCGCAATTGCGACTGGTGGTTCACCGACGACGCCGTGCTGCTGGATACCGCGGGCCGCTACACCACCCACGAAAGCGACGCGACGGGCGACGAAGAAGAGTGGAAGGGGTTCCTGCGCCTGTTGTCGAAGTACCGCGGACGCCAGCCGATCAACGGGGCGATGCTGACTGTCAGCGTGGAGGACCTGCTGGCCGCCTCCGACGCCGAACGGGCGCAGCATGCCGCGGTGCTGCGCCGCCGGCTGCAGGAACTGCGCGAGCAACTGGGTATCCAGTTCCCGGTGTACGTGCTGGTGACCAAGGCTGACCTGCTTTCCGGCTTCGAAGAGTACTTCACCTCGTTCAGCCGTGAAGACCTGTCGCAGGTGTGGGGTTTCACGCTGCCGTATACCCGCACACAGGAGGCCGACTTCGATCTGTACGAGGCCTTCCATGCCGAATACCGGTTGCTGCAGCGGCGGCTGGACGACGCCTTGCCCGAAGTGCTGGCGGCCGAGACCGACGGCGCGCGGCGCGCGCGTGCCTACATGCTGCCGCAGCAATTCGCGGGGTTGCAGGCCGTGCTCGGCCACTTTCTGAGCGATGTGTTCGCCACGTCGAAGTACGAGGCGCGGCTGGTGCCCCGCGGCGTGTATTTCACCAGCGGCACGCAGGGCGGCGAGACCTTCGACCAGGTCACCGGGCACCTGAAGCGTTATCTGCGCATCGACGGCGGGCCGGCGCCCGCGGTCACCGCGCCGGGCGAGGGCGAAGGGCGCAGCTACTTCCTGAAGGGGGTGCTGCAGGATGTGATCTTTCGCGAGGCCGGCCTGGCCGGGCGCAACCTGCGGTGGGAACGCCGCTACCGGCGCCTGCACTGGGCCGGCTATGGGCTGATCGCCGCGCTGCTGGTGGCGCTGCTGGTGGGCTGGGCGATGAGCTATCGCAACAACAAAGACTATGTCGCCGAAGTCTCGCGCCGCGTGCCGACCGTGGAAAAACTCGGCCGCGAGATCAAGATCACTCGCGCGGGCGACGTACTGGGGCTGATGCCATTCCTGGACAGCCTGTGGTATTTGCCGCGGCACGCCAATTTCGAATTGGACGCCCCTCCGCTCAACTACCAGTTCGGCCTGTACCAGGGCCAGAAGATGCAGGCAGCCGCGCAAGGCGTGTACCGCGACACGCTGGAGCAGGTCTTGCTGCCCCAGATCGCGCGGCGGGTCGAGACGGCCCTGCGCACCGCGGCTCCGAACGACCTGGAGTTCTCCTACGAGGCGCTGCGCGCCTACCTGATGCTCTACGAAGCGGACCACTACGACGCCGAGTTCATGCATGCCTGGCTGCTGTCTGACATGCAGAAGACGCTGCCCGAGGGTTATACGCGGCGCCAGTACGAACTGATGTCGCTGCACCTGCGCAATCTGGTGCAAGGGCGGGTGCTCTCGTCGCCGTTCCCCCGTGATGACGAGCTGGTTCAGAAGTCGCGCGACAACCTGGCGCGCTATACGCTGGCCCAGCGCGCTTACAGCCGCCTGCGTCGCATGCTGGCCAACGACGCGCCGGGCCGCGAGCAGACCGCCATCACGCTCGGCGGGCCGCAGGCCAGCGCGGTATTCGTGCGCAAGAGCGGCAAGCCGCTCACACAGGGCATACCGTCGCTGTACAGCTATGACGGCTACTGGAAGGTGTTCAACCAGCGCGTCACGCGCGTGGCAGATCTGCTGCGTCAGGACGACGCCTGGGTGCTTCACATCGAAGCGCCGGGCATGCTGAACCAGAGCGCGCATCAGCAACTGATCGTCGACATCAAGCGGCTGTACATGAACGACTACGTGCAGCAGTGGGATGGGTATCTGAACGATCTGCAGCTGGCGCCCACGACTTCGCTGCTCGAGAATATCCAGATGGCGCGCACGCTGTCTGCGCCCGAGTCGCCGTTGGTGAAGCTGGTGCAGGGGGTGGCTCGGGAAACGTCGCTGCTGCGCGACACGGGCGACGGGCAATCGCTGATGGATCAGGCGCGCAACCGCGTCAGCAGCACGCGCGATGCCCTTGAGCAGATGTTCGGCCCAACCGGCCCCAGCGCCGCGGTGCGGGCGGACGCCTCCGACGAGAAACTGGAGCGCATCGTCGACCTGCATTTCGAACCCTACCGGCGCCTGGCACAGAGTGAAGGGCAGGGATCGCCGCCCGCTATTGCCGCCACCACGGGCCTCATCAACGAGCTGTATACCTACCTGACGGCGGCCGATGCGGCACTGCGCAGCGCCAGCCCTGCGCCTGGCTCGGATGTGGTGACCAAGTTGCGCGCGGAAGCGGGCCGCCTGCCCGAGCCGTTGCGCGAATTGCTCGACAGCCTGTCGGTAAAGGCGTCCGGCGAAATTTCCGAGGCCACGCGCGAGCGGCTGGGCGACACCGTCACAGCCACCATCGGCCTGTTCTGCCGCCAGTCGATTGCCGGACGGTACCCATTTTCAAGCAGTTCATCGCGCGACGTCGCTCCCAACGATATGGCGCGCCTGTTCGGGCCGAATGGCATGATGGATGACTTCTTCCAGAAGCACCTGGCCACGCAGATCGATGTGTCGGGTTCGCGCTGGCGCTTCAAGCCCGGCATCGATGGACAGCAGGGCGACAAGGCCGCCTACCTGGACTCTTTCCAGCGTGCCGGCGTCATCCGCGATGTCTACTTCACCACGGGCAATCCGCTGCCGTCGTACCGGGTGGCCATCCGGCCCATCGAAATGGACGCGCAGATTACGCAGTTCCTCATGGATGTGGACGGACAGACCGTGCGCTACGCCCACGGGCCCCAGGTAGCGACCAACGTGCAATGGCCGGGGCCGCGCGGCACCAATCAGGCGCGCATCGAACTCACGCCACAGACCGGCCCCGCCGGCATGTCGGCATCTGGGCCATGGGCCTTGAACAGGCTGCTCGACAAGGCGCAGCTGCGCCGCGGCGCGTCGCCTGAAATCACCATCGCCACGTTCGACATCAATGGGCGCAAGGTCGTGCTGGAAATCACGGCCAGCAGTGTGAAAAGTCCTTTCCATCTTGCCGAGATGCAGGGGTTTTCCTGCCCCGGTCGCTAGGCGCCAGACGGGATTCGACATGGATCATGCAACCGAGAAACTGGGGTGGTACGGCAAGATTCCGGCCGCGGGCGATTTTGTACACCGGCGTCTGCCGCGCGAGCTCATTGCGTGGTGGGACCGCTGGCTGCAGTACGGACTGGCCGCCTTGAAGCAGGCGCCGGATGACGGCGCGGCGCGCAGTTTCGCGCATGCGCCCATATGGAACTTCGCCATACCCGCGGGCCCCAGCGGCAACGGGGCCCAACTGGGCTGCATCGCGCCCAGCCGCGACCGGGTCGGCCGGGGCTACCCCTTGTGCGTCGTCGCGGCCATATCGCCCGACGCCTATCACAGCGGCATGCTGGAAGGCGCCAATGACTACTACCGCCAGATCGGCGCCTCTATCCTGTCGGCGGTCAGGCACGGCTGCGCGGCCGAGCAGTTCGACCGCGAGCTCCAGGAAATCCGCGTACCCGGTGCTGTGGTGCCCGTTCAGCGATCCAGCGGCAGCGACATCATGGACATTCTCAATGCCGGCCTGGAAAACGGCGCGGAACCGGTGGCCTCGCGCAACCTGGCCGCCTGGCCGGACCTGCCGTTCTGTTTCAACCCGAGTTCGCATACCAGTTATTGGTGGACCAACCAGGTCGATGGCGCCGCTTTGCAGACGTACGTGCACGGCGGCGCGCTGAACGCCGCGCTGTTCACCCGATTGTTCGCGTCGCTGCCGGCCTGGCGCTAGCGCGTCGGCGCGGCTGGCTGGCCACCCCACACGTGCCCCGGAGTTTTCAGTATGAGTGCATCTTCCGCTATACCGCCGCGCCGCGAGGCGCACGCCGGTCTCGGACCCAGCCACAGGCCGTTGAGCGCGATCGCGGCCGCCGCCAGCGGCGGCGTGCCGCAGGCGCGCATCCGGCGGGTGCTGGCCGACGTGGCCGGGCCATTGGCCGAGCTGCATCGGCAGGGCCAGGTACATGGCGCAGTGGCCATGAGCACGATAGGGCTGGACAGTTCGGGGCAGGCGCACCTGCTGACGGATCCCCTGGTGCCCGCGGCGGATGCCGAGAACGCAGCGCGCATCAAGGGCTATGCGGCGTTCGAGCAATACACCGACGACCCCGAACGCCCGTGCGGCCCCTGGACAGATATCTACGGCCTCGCCGCCGTGGCCCATACGCTGGTGGTCGGAGCCGCGCCGCCGGATGCCCTGGCCCGCTGCGTCAAGGATACCTATGTGCCCCTGGCGGGTCGCGAGCTGGGCGCCTATGACGCCGACTTCCTGCAGGCGGTGGACCGCGCGCTGTCCATGATGCACACCGCGCGTCCGGCCGACATGCAAGCCTGCGCCGAAGCGTTCGGATTCGTTCTGCCCGCGCAGATGCCGGACGAACCGGAGCCCGTGCCGACGGCCCCCGAACCCGATCTGCCGCCCGTCGCGGCGCCGGCCCGGTCGGCGCCCGGCCCGCGCGTGCCGCTGCTGGTCATGCTGGGGGTGTTGGGCGCCGTGGCGCTCGCCGTTTATCTGTGGCTTCGGCCGGGCGCGCCTGGCTCTCGTCCGTTGGAACAGGCGGCCCCCACGCCTGCTCCCGCCGTATCGAGCGAAACGCCCGTGCCTACGCCGCCGGCACTGTCCGACCTGGGCGCCTTGCGCGCGCCCGGCGTCACTGCGGGCGCGGGCCCGGCCGCGTCGCCCACCGAGCCTGGTGCGGTGGCACCGGGAGAGGCCCTGGCGCCCGACGCTACGCCGGGCGGCATGTCCCCTGCGCCTGCCGCCGGGTCCGGGCAAGAGGCGCCAGATGTGGCCGCACCCCAGGTGCCCGCCGGGCAGGGGGAATCGACGCAGGGTGGGGCTGCGGAGGCCGCCGATCCGGGGCAAGCCGGTGAATCGGCGCCGCCCGATGCCGCGCCGCAGACCGGCGATCCGCAACAGCCCGGTGCGGCGCCGCCGAGCGATGATCCGGCGACGGCTGTCGATACCGCGCAGCCCGGGGAAGCCGTGGGGACGGAGGTGGGCGGCCAGGAGGCAGGCGGGGCAGGCGCCCCGGGCGCTGGCGGCGAGGGCGAGCCTGGCGAGCAGCAGGCCGACGATTCAGCTGCGCCCCAGGCAGATACCGACGACGGCGAGGCCGGCGCCGAGCCGGCCGCCGTCGAGCCTGCGCCCGCCGCGGTCGCGGTGCGGGTACAGGTGCGGCCCTGGGGCGAAGTCCTGGTCGATGGTCGTTCGCGGGGAATCAGCCCACCGCTGACACAGCTGATGCTGGCGCCCGGCAGGCACCGAGTCACGATACGCAATCCGGCCGCACCGGACTTTCACACAACGGTCGAGGTACGCCCGGGCGGTTCGGCAGCCATCTCGCATGTCTTCGAATAGGGCCGCCGCGGATCAGCCTGCCAGGCTGACGCGCGGGCTTCCGAAGCCGCCCTCTTCGGCGACGCTCGTGTCTTCCGCGACTTCGGCCGTGAACATGTATCCCCAGCCGTGCACCGCCTTGATCGGCAGGCGCATGTGCTGGGCGGCCGCCTTGCGTCGCATGCGGCTGATCATGACATCGACGAAGCGGCCGCGCCGTTCGCCCTCGGCTGGATCGCCCGAATGCAGGCCGTCCGAAATGAGCGTGTCGCGGCTGACCTTCTTGTCGGGAGCCCTGGCCAGCCGCAGCAGAAAGCCCCGTTCGGCGGTGGTCAGCGCCAACTGTTGCCCTGCCGGCGCGATCAGGGTCCAGCCCTTGCTGGCCAGGCGCCAGCCAGAGGCGGTGCCGGATTCGGTTTCGGACAAGCCGCCGTGTTCGGCGCTGACCGCCCGCGGGGGAGAGGCCGGTTCGCCGCCAGTCGCAAGTGGCGTGTCGGGCACGCGGCGCAGCAGCGACTGGAATACCGCCGCGAGTTCCAGGCCGCTGGTGGCAACATCCAGGCAGGCGTCCGCGCCGCACAGCAGGGTACGCACGCGCGCTTCGCTGTCGGGAAAGGACGCCAGCACGATGATGCCCAGCGTATGCCGCATGGCGCGCAACTGCGCGGTGGCGACGTGGATTTTCGGCAGCCGGCCGGTCAGCACGATCAGCGACACATTGTGCTGCGACACATGGTCGTAGAGCTCGGCCAGGTCGGAATAGCGATGCACTTTGAAGCCAAGCTGCGTCAGGTCCGCGAGCGGCTGCGGGCGGGTGTGGTCGTCTTCAGCGAGAAACAACACATCCAGCAAGTTATTCATGGTTCCCTTCCGAATGAAGGAGCAAGGACTGGCTTGCCGTGTCCGGCCCGGGCGGGACACGGCGATGTTGCGCGTGGGCAACGAGGAAAGTAAGGCGCCATGAGCCGCCAACGGCACGTCCCGCAGCCGCTACGCGACGATTTTGGCGGAATCGGGAAGGCAGGCGGGGTGGCGGCCAGAAGGAGGCCGGAACAACACGTGCGTCATTTAACCCTAAACGATCCAGTATGTGAACATCGAGCACTAATTTCTGCATGCCACACGTTGCCTATGTTGCCGCCCGCCGGCGCTTGCTGATGTGCGCGCGGTACAGTACGGGTTATTGATACACGGAGCCTCTGTATGCCGATTGCCCCGCTTTTCCGCTTAGTGATCCTCGCCGCCCTCGGGGGCGTGCTGGCCGGCTGCGCATCCAGCACCGGGCACGCGGTCGCCAAGGGCGCGGCGGCCGCCAACGCGGCGACCAGCGCCGATTCTCTGGCGCAGACGCGTTGGGAACTGACCCGATGGACCGCGCCCGACGGCACCGCGCGTGCCGTGCCGCAAGGCGCCGATGCGCGTCCGATCGAGCTGATTTTCCTGGCGCACGACGATCAATACCGGGTGCAAGGCTACGCGGGATGCAACCGCTACGCAGGCAGCTACAAGCTGCAGAACGGCAAACTGACCATTTCCGCGCCGGCCGCCACGCGCATGGCCTGCCCCTCGCCCGAGCTCGCCAGGCTCGAGGCCGACTACCTGGGCGCACTGGCCGGAATCCGGTCGTTCACCCTGGACAGTGGCGGCGCCCCGCGGCGCCTGAGCTTCAATGTGCGAGACGGCGAGGTTCTGGAATTCACCCGGCGCCAGGATCCGCCCACGCCAAAATAAGCGCGTTACGGATTGTAAATACTAGTTTGGAAAAAGGCGATATCAATCGCTGCCTACCATGCCTGCTGTTACGAATATTGCTGCCTACAAGTTTATTGCCCTGGACAATCTGCCCGCCTTGCGAGACGACATATACTCGCGCGCCGAGGCAGGGGGCCTGAAAGGCACGGTGCTGCTCGCGCCCGAAGGCCTCAACTTGTTCCTGGCTGGCGCGCAGCCTGCCATTTCGGCCCTGCTGCAGTGGCTGCAGTCCGACCCGCGCTTCGCTGACCTGGACGTTAAATTCAGCTTATCCGAAGCCGTGCCGTTTCGCCGGCTGCGCGTGAAGATCAAGCGCGAAATCATCCGCATGGACCATCCGGCTATCCGGCCGCAGGCGGGGCGGGCGCCGGCCGTGGCATCGGCGACGCTGGCGCGGTGGCTGGAACAAGGCACCGACGACGAGGGCAGGCCCCTCGTCATGCTCGACACCCGCAACGCCTTCGAAGTCGACGCCGGTACCTTCGAGGGCGCGATCGATTGGCGGATCGAACGCTTTACTCAGTTTCCCGCTGCCGTGCAGGCGCATCGGGATACGCTGCGAGGCAAGACCGTGGTCAGTTTCTGCACCGGCGGTATTCGATGCGAAAAGGCGGCCCTGTACATGGCGGAAGCCGGCATCGACCATGTCTACCAGCTCGAAGGGGGCATCTTGAAGTATTTCGAAGAGACCGGCGGCACGGGCTTCAAGGGCCACTGCTTCGTATTCGATGAACGTGTCGCACTGGACCCGGCATTGGCGCCCATGGCCGAGCCCGCCGCGTCCGGCGCCGCCTAGCCCCATCATGCAGGCGGCGGCGCCGGGCGGCGCGCAGGTCCTGGGGGTCGGGCGCCAGCTGCGCCGGCTGCTGCGCGCCACCGCGGCGCTGCTGGTGGGCGTGGCCATGCTGGCGGGCTGCTCGGCGCCACCCCTGCCCGAACGCGCCCCATCCCGGGCGTTGCCTCCCGAGGCGGCGCGCGCCACGGTGCTGGGCAAGGCCATCGGGCCCCTGGCCGAACAGCATCCGGGCCTCTCCGGCATCTACCCCCTGACCGAGCCTCTTGCCGCGTTCGCCGCGCGCGCCTTGCTGGTGCAGGCGGCGGAAAAAACGCTCGATGTGCAGTACTACATCTGGCGCGGCGACATGACCGGCACGCTCCTGCTCGAGGCTCTGCATGATGCCGCGGAGCGCGGCGTGCGGGTGCGGCTGCTGCTGGACGACAACGGCATTGCGGGGCTCGACGATGTGCTGGCGGCACTGGATGCCCATCCCAATATCGAAGTGCGGCTGTTCAATCCATTCACCGTGCGCCAGCCCAAGCTGCTGGGATTCCTGACCGACTTTTCCCGCCTGAACCGGCGCATGCACAACAAGTCGTTCACCGCCGACAATCAAGCCACCATCATCGGGGGGCGCAACATCGGCGACGAATATTTCGGCGCTGCCGACGACGTCCTGTTCGCCGACCTGGACCTGCTGGCCGTGGGGCAGGTGGTGGGCGAGGTGTCGGAAGACTTCGACCGGTATTGGGCCAGCGAGGCCGCTTATCCCGCCGAAGCGCTGCTGGGGACGGCCGACGCCACGCCCCTGCAGGCGCTGCATGAGGCGGCCGACGAGGTCGAGCAGAACCCCGCGGCGTCGATGTATATGCAGGCCCTGCGAGATCTTCCCTTCATCGGCCAGATGCTGGAAGGGAAGTTGGAATTCGAATGGGCGCCCACGCGCGTGGTCAGTGACGACCCCGCCAAGGTGCTGGATCCCGAGGCAGCCTCGGTGACGCTGGTCGACGAGCTCAAGCAGGCCATCGGCGAACCGTCCATCGAGCTCGAGCTGGTGTCACCGTATTTCGTGCCCACCGCCGCCGGCACCGAAGCGCTGGCGCAGATGGTGCAGCGCGGCGTCCGGGTGCAAGTGCTGACCAATGCCTACGAAGCGACTGATGTGGCGGTGGTGCATTCGGGATATGCCAGGCAACGCAAGGCATTGCTGCAGGGCGGCGTGACCCTGTACGAAATGCGCGGCGAGCGCGACTCCCGGCCGCAGGGGGCAGGGTCGTTCGGCAGTTCGGGTTCGAGCCTGCATGCCAAGACGTTTTCGGTCGATCGCCAGCGCGTATTCGTGGGGTCGTTCAATTTCGATCCGCGCTCCATCAACCTGAATACGGAGCTGGGCTTCGTGGTGGACAGCCCCGCCCTGGCAAACCGGATGGCCGATCTTTTCGAGCGCGATATCGCGAGCCGGGCGTACCGGGTTGGCCTCACGCCCGACGGTGCCCTGTACTGGGTGGGCTACCAGGACGGCGTGCAGCGACGCTACGACACCGAGCCTGGAACGTCGTGGTGGGAACGCGGGCTGATCTGGCTGCTGTCCCTGTTGCCTATCGAACCGCTGCTGTAAGGTCGCGGCCAGTGCCGGGGCGGGCGGCGCCCGGCCCTGGCCGCCAGCGTCAGCGGACGCGCATCCCGGGCTGCGCACCCGGCCAGGGTTCCAGCACGTAGATTCCGGCGTCCACCGCGTCGTCAGCGTGGCTCGCGGCCAGCACCATGCCTTCGGACACGCCGAACTTCATTTTTCGCGGCGCCAGATTGGCGACCATGACGGTGAGCTTGCCCACCAGCTGTTCGGGCTGATACGCCGATTTGATACCGGAAAACACGTTGCGATGCCGCCCCTCGCCGACATCCAGCGTCAGCTGCAGCAGCTTGGTGGAGCCTTCCACGTGCTGGCAGTCGACGATCCGGGCGATGCGCAAGTCGATTTTGGCGAAGTCATCGATGGTGATGGTGTCGGCCACCGCTTCGCCGCCGGGCACGAGCGCCTGCGCGTCTGCGGCGCCGGCTTCCGGCGCGGCAGGCTCGAACAACTGGTCGAGCAGCACGGGGTCGACGCGCTGCATCAGGTGCTTGAAGGGTGCCACGCGTTGCGGCAACACGGCGGCGTCGGCCCAGGTGAATGGCTTGTCGCCGCCGAACAGTTCGCGCGCCACCCGGTCGGTGAGCGCTGGCAGCACCGGCGCCAGCATGACCGACAGGGCCTTGAACCCGGCCAGCGAGCGCGAGCAGATGTCCTGCAGCCGCGCCTTCTGTGCCGCGTCGTCCGAGCCGATGCCCTTGGCCAGCACCCAGGGCTGGGCGGTGTCGAAGGCCTGGTTGATGCCATCGGCATAGGCCATGATCTCGCGTATGGCGCGGTTGTACTCTCGAGCTTCAAAGGCCGCCCGGATCGAATCGGCCTGCGCGGCGAACTCGGCCGACAGCGCGGCGGTGTCGCCTTCATAGGCCAGTTCCCCATCGAAATGACGGGTAATGAAAGTGGCGGCGCGGCTGGCGATGTTGACGTACTTGCCGACCAGGTCGCTGTTGACCCGCGCGACGAAATCGTCGGGATTGAAGTCGATGTCTTCGACGCGCGCGTTCAGCTTGGCCGCAATGTAATAACGCAGCCATTCGGCATCCATGCCGATGTCGAGATAGCGCAGCGGCGAAATGCCGGTGCCGCGGCTCTTGGACATTTTCTCGCCGCTGACCGTGATGAAACCGTGCACGTTCAGCGCGTCGGGCGTCTTGCGGCCCGCGAACTTCAGCATGGCGGGCCAGAACAGTGCATGGAAATAGATGATGTCCTTGCCGATGAAGTGGACCTGCTCGGTGGTGCCCTGCGGGTCGAGCAGGGCGTCGAAGTCCAGGCCCTGTTGGTCGCAGTACGATTTCAACGAGGCCAGGTAGCCTACCGGGGCGTCCAGCCATACGTAAAAATACTTGCCCGGCGCATCGGGAATCTCGATGCCGAAATAGGGCGCGTCACGCGAGATGTCCCAGTCGCCCAGCTTGGCCTCGCCTTCGTCATCGCCCAGCCATTCACGGGTCTTGGCCAGCACTTCGGGCTGCAGGTGCTTGTTGCCGGCCGCGTTCGTGCCCGTGGTCCAGTGTTGCAGGAATTCAACGCAACGCGGGTCGGAGAGCTTGAAGAAAAAGTGTTCCGATGACTTCAGCACCGGCGTGGCGCCCGTCAGTGTCGAATACGGACTGATCAGGTCGGTGGGGGCGTAGACCGCGCCGCACACTTCGCAGGAGTCGCCGTATTGGTCCTTGGCGTGGCATTTCGGGCATTCTCCCTTGATATAGCGATCGGCCAGGAACATGCCCTTGACGGGGTCGAAGAACTGTTCGATGGAACGGGTGTCGATCAGGCCGGCGCCTTTCAGGGCGCGGTAGATATCCTGGGACAACGCGACGTTTTCGGCCGAATCCGTGGAATGCCAGTGGTCGAAGCGGATATGGAAGCCGTTCAGGTAACGCGGACGTTCTTCGGCATAGCGGGCCACCAGCGCCTGCGGCGATATGCCTTCTTTTTCCGCCTTGAGCATGATGGGCGCGCCGTGCGCGTCATCGGCGCCCACGAAATGCACCGTGTGGCCCGCCATGCGCATCGAGCGTACCCAGATGTCGGCCTGGATGTATTCCATGATGTGGCCGATATGGAAGGATCCGTTGGCGTAGGGCAGCGCGGTGGTGACGAACAGGGTGCGGGACATAGCGTGTGTGGTGGTTCGCAATGGGGTGGCCGGGTATTTTAGCGGCCTCGCGGGGGGACGGCACCGTCAGGCACCAAAGCATACGCCCCCGCACCGGGCGGGCCGGGGCGGGGGCGGGGGCGGAGAATGCTGCCGTAGCGCTTAGCGGACTTCCCGGACCTCGACGTCGATGACGTCGTTACGCGCGCCCGGGAAAGGGGCGGCGGCTTCAGGCCGGAAGGCGCCAGGGCGCGCCGTTTGGCGTTGGCTCCAGTAAGCGCGCACGCCGAATGGCTTGCCGCGCACCTTGGCCACAATGTACAGGATGCCCACCGCAATGGCGGTGGAGATCATGAACACCAGGGCCATGGCCATGCCGAAAAGAGCGAGAACGGCAAATGCGACGGCACGGAGAAATCGGGAGATAGTGTCGGTCATGATGGTCGGACGCAAAACAGGACAAAAGGTTCCCGCGTATCCGCTATCCTTCGGGGTAGCGGTCGGCGCAAAGCCGTCCTGCCTATGGAAGCAGAGTAATGAGTATAACGACAGCGCAAGTGCGTCAGGCATTGCGAGCCGTGACAGACCCCTTTTCCGGGCAGGCACTGGCCGATTTTGTAAAAGACAGTGACATCGTATTGGACGGCGCGGGCGGTTCGGTCCGGGTGCAGCTGGGTTATCCGGACGGTCCTGCAGCCAATGAGGTCCGGCAGGCCGCGCGCCAGGCCCTCGACGGCGCCAGTCTGAACGCCGTGGCCGTCACCGTCCGGGCGGCGGTAGCCACCCACGCCGTCCAGCGTGGCCTGAAGCCGCTGCCGACGGTGCGCAACATCATTGCCGTTGCGTCGGGCAAGGGCGGGGTGGGCAAAAGCACCACTTCCGTTAACCTGGCGCTGGCGCTGGCGGCCGAGGGCGCGCGCGTCGGCATTCTCGACGCCGATATCTATGGGCCCAGCGTGCCGACCATGCTGGGCCTGTCCGGCAAGCCGGTCAGCCACGACAACAAAACCATGGAGCCTCTCGAAGGCCATGGGCTGCAGGCCAATTCCATCGGGTTCCTCATCGATCCAGACGCGCCCGCCATCTGGCGCGGCCCCATGGTGACGCGCGCCTTCGAGCAGATGCTGCAACAGACCAACTGGGTCGACCTGGATTACCTGATCATCGATATGCCACCCGGCACCGGCGACCTGGCCCTGACCCTGGCCCAGAAGGTGCCCGTGGTGGGCGCGGTCATTGTCACCACGCCGCAAGACCTGGCGCTGCAGGACGCCCGCAAGGGCTTGCGCATGTTCCAGAAGGTCGATGTACCCATTCTGGGCATCGTGGAAAACATGGCGATCCACGTATGCAGCCAGTGCGGCCATGCCGAGGCCATATTCGGCGAGGGCGGCGGTCGCCGCATGGCCGAACAGTACCAGGCGCGTTGGCTGGGCAGTTTGCCGCTGGCCATGGACATCCGTGCTCACACCGATGCGGGGCGCCCCAGCGTTGTCGCCGACCCCCAGGGCGAGGCCGCGCGGCGCTACCGCGATATCGCCCGCAAGCTCGCCGCTGCGGTGGCTGCGCTGCCGCGCGACATGGCCGGGCGCCTGCCGCCGGTCGTCGCGCAGGCGCCGATCTGAGCCATGCGGTTAAAGACCGCCCTGCTGATGTCCGTCCTGGTCGGGGCGGTTTCCGGCGTTCATGCCCAGGTGCCCGAAGTCGTCATCGACCCGGGCGGCGTGACGCCGGCGGCTTTGCAGTCCATCACATCGGCCGTAGACGCCATTACGCGGCTGGCTGCAGACCAGGATGGCGGTGAAATCGACCGCCTGCGCCGCCGGGCGCGCGACGCCACCCTCGCGGCGTTGGCAACCCAGGGATACTTCGCGGCCGATGTGACGCTCGAGGCTGGCACCGACGTGGGTGGAGAGACCTGGGACATCTCCATTCAGCCCGGCGAACGGGCCCATATTGCGTCGGTAGATCTCAATTTCACCGGTCGCGTCACGCGGCCCGAATACGCCGAGCGGCTCGCGCAATGGCGCAAGGAATGGTCCTTGCCGGTGGGCAGGCCGTTCATCAACGCTGACTGGAACCGCGCCAAGTCCACCCTGCTCGATGCCGTGGCGTCGCGCGATTTCATGCTGGCCCACATGACTGCGTCGGACGCCGTCGTGTACGCGGACAAGGGGCAGGTGCACCTGTCGGTCACCATCGACAGCGGCCCGCTGGTGCGCATGGGCGCGCTCAATACCCAGGGCCTGCGGCGGGTGCCCGAGTCCCTGGTGGAACGCTACGTGCGCTACAGCCCCGGCGAGCCCTACAGTCAGGACAAGCTCGACGGCTGGCAGCAAGACCTGCAGACCACCGCGTTCTTCCGTGGCGCCTTCGTCACGCTGGACACCAAGCCAGCGGACCCTTCGTCTGGGCCGCCGCCGCCCAATGAAGAGCCCGCCGCGGCCCAGTCCGAACGGGCCCGGGCTCCGGGCTCCTCGGGCGTGGCGGCCGCCACGCCGCAGGGTGACCCGGTGGTCGCGGGCGGACCTCCAGTCGGCCCGGGGCCGGTGCCCGACTCCGACGGCGAGATCACCTTGCCGGTCGACGTACGCGTGGTCGAGGCGCCGGCGCGCCGCGTGGCCACCTCGCTGGGCGTCGACAGCGACGCCGGGGTGCGCGCCGAGGCGACTTATCGGCAGAACATCGTGTGGGGCTTGCCGGTCACCCTGGAAAGCGGCATAGGCGTGGACCGGCTGCGCCAGCGCGCGTTTCTCGATTTCCACCTTCCCCCCGACGAAAAAGGCCAGCGCGATTCCTTTGGGCTGCTGGCCGACCATTCCGATATCCAGGGGCTGGACGTGCGACGCGTCGCCGTCGGCGCCACGCGGCTGCGCGTGCGCAAGGGGGCCGGCGACAGCCGGGTCGAATACGAGAACCGTTGGGGGGTGCTGCTGGCGCATGACCGCGTCAAGATCGACGGCGGCGACCAATACGATCTGCCGAGCGGCACGCTGACCTCCGAATGGCTGCGTCGCGACGTCGACAACAAGTACGATCCGCGCGAAGGCAACCTGATCGCGCTGGGCGGAGGCATCGGCGTGGTGCTCAACAGCGGCGATCCCTTCTTCCGCGCCCGCGTGCGCGGCCAGAAATGGTGGCCCGTCGGCGAGCGCGACGTGTTCACCGTACGCGGCGAAGTGGGGCGCGTCTGGTCCGATTCCAACACCCGCGTGCCCGACGACTTCGGTTTTCGTACCGGCGGCGCGCGATCCATTCGCGGCTACCGCTACCAGAGCATCGGGGTCGATCGCGATGACGCGGTCGTCGGCGCCGCCACGCTCGCGGTGGCCAGTATCGAGTACGACCATTATTTCGACGAACGCTGGGGCATGGGCGTATTCGTCGACGCCGGTGACGCCGCCGAATCGTTCGGAGAAATGGAGGTCCATATGGGCTACGGGGTCGGGGCGCGCGTGCGCACGCCGGCAGGCCCCATATTCCTGGACCTGGCTTATGGGCAGCGCGAGCGCGATCTGCGCCTGCACTTTTCCCTGGGGATCGCGTTTTGAACCGACTTCGTGCCGTGTTGCGCCATCTGCTGGTCTGGTGGCTGCCCGTGCCCATCACGCTGTTGGTGCTGTTGTGCGCGTTTGCCGCCTGGCTGGCCGGCACCCAGGCAGGCACGCGCATGTTGCTTGAAGTGGTTGCCCAGCAGCTCGACGGCCGGGCAGAACAGGTGCGGGGCAGCGTGCTGGGCGGCCTGTCGGTGGGCCGGCTGCAGCTTTCCGTGCCATCGGCCGACATCGACGTCGCCGAACTGCGCCTCGACGTGCGTTGGCGGGCGCTGGGCCAGCGCGTGCTGCACGTGCGCGAGCTGTCGGCCGCGAGTGTCCGGCTTGACCTGACGCCCGGCGCCGAGGCGGCTGACTCCGACGAGCCCCTGGCCATGCCGGCGTTGCCGGTAGACCTCAGGCTCGACCGTCTCGCGCTCGGGTCGCTCGAATTGCACAACGATGGCGTGCCGCTGCCGGTGGACGTCGGCAATTTGTTGGCCGCGCTGCGGCTCGACCAGCAGGGAGCCCAATTGCGCCTGGACAGCCTGCGCCTGGCCCATCCCACGGCGCGGGCCGACCTGAGCGGCCAGGCCGACCTGCTGCAGCTCGCCGAACCGTGGCCCCTGCGCGCGCACCTCGATATCGCGGCGCAGGGCATCGGAACCGATTCACCATTGTGCGCCAGCCGCAGGCTGCCCGCCGCCGCGGCTCAGGGTGCGCCGCCGAAATCCCAGCGCAAAGATCCAGAAGAAGCGCCTGACGACGCCCTGCCCTGCGCGGCGTCGCTGCGCATCGATGCCGACGGGTCGCTCGACCAGCTCGATGTCCGGCTGGACGGCGCAACGACCGATGGCGCACTGACGCTGCTGGCGCATGCCGGCCTGACGCCGACGCAGGAATTCCCGGTGCAGACCGCCACGGTCGATCTGCGCCTGGCAGACAAGTCGGGGCTCGACGCCAGGTTCCGGCGCGAGCCGCAGGCGGCGCAGCCCGGTGTGTACAACCTGGTGGCCACCCTTGCCGCCGAGCGTCTCAATCTGGCGTCGCTGGTAGGCGATGACCTGTTGCCGCCGGCGCTGCTGAGCGCCCAGATGCAGGTCGACGCTCAGGTGGCCAGCCCCTTCGATCTGCAGCAAGCGCAGGTGCAGGCCTCTATCGCAAAGGGTAGTCGCTGGAACAACCACGCGCTGGCGGGTACGCTGGCGGGGCAGGTGCGGGCGCTTGCACCGACGTCCCAGCAGCCCGTTCCTGACGATGCCGATCCGCTGGCCGGCTTTCAGCTGCACGACCTGAAACTCGACCTGAGCCTGGGCCCCAACCGCGTCCGGGCGCAGGGCCAGCTCAGCCAAAGAAATGCGACCCTCGCCCTGGACGCCGACACGCCGCGGCTCGACGCGTTCTGGCCGGGTCTGCCAGGGGGGGCCACACTGCAGGGCAAGGTCGATGGTCGCCTGGATCAGCACCGGGGCCAGCTCCAGGCCCGCTATACGCCGGCCGAGTCTCGCGGCGACACGCTGGGCCGAGCGCCGATAAGCGCCGAGCTGGCCTTTGCGGGCGGATGGGGCCCGGGTCCGCGCGCCGAGGCAGATGGCGGCCTGCATGGATGGCGGGGCCGTCTCGAACGGCTCACGGCAGGTTCCATGAATTTTTCGCTGGCGTTGCAGCCCACCGAGGTGTCGTTCCTGCCCGAGGCAGTGGCTCCGCGCTGGCAGTGGCAGGTGGGTGCGACGCAACTCACGATGGCGCTGCCGGACAAGCAGCGCGTAGTCGTTGCGCATCAGGGCTCGCGAGGCGGTGCCGGCCGCTGGCAAACCGCCGGCCGCGCCGACAACCTCGTCCTGACCGCTTCAATGGTGCGTCAGATCATGCGCGCCGTCGATCCGCAGGCCGCCGCACGCGCCGGGGGCAATAACCAGGTCAATTCGCGCGTGCCCGACAGCCAACGCCGCATCGCGCTCGATGCTTCCTGGGACCTGCAGTTCGACGGCGCCTTGGCAGGTCGGGCGCGTGTGGCCCGCCGGGATGGCGACCTGCGTATTCCCGGTGACCCTCCCATCCCGCTGGGGTTGACCCAGCTCGTGCTCGACGTCGCGGCCAAGCCGGCCGGGGGCGGCGCCAGCCAGCTCGATGCGACGCTCGACGTCCGAACTCGCCAGATGGGCACGATGTCAGCCGCGGCGTCCGCCGTGCTGCTGGCCAAGCCGGGCGGCGCATTCGCGCTCGACGAGCGCCGCCCCATGCGGGCCAGCCTGAATGCCGACTTCTCCGATCTGGCCTGGATCGACCTGTTCGTGGGCGACACGATGGAAGTGCGGGGCAAGTTGCAGGCCAACCTGACGGCGCAGGGTACGCCCAGCGGCAAATGGTCCAGCTCGGGCACGCTGCGCGGTCAGTCGCTGCGGGTGGTGCGCATCGACGATGGGGTGCGACTGCTCGATGGCTCGCTCAGCGCGCGCCTCGACGGTACTCGTCTGGTGCTGGAGTCGTTGCGGTTCCCGGCCACGCTGCGCGTCATGCCCGACGAGTGGCGGACTCGCGAATGGATCACCACGAACCCCGACGCGAAGAACGGTTTTGTCGAGGCCACCGGCCACTGGGACTTGCTGCAGTCTCAGGGCGTGGTGCGGGTCAAGCTGCACCGCTTTCCTGCCCTGCAACGGTCCGACCGCTACGCGATGGTCTCCGGCACGGTCAATATCGACGCGCAATTGCCGCGGGTGGCCATCACCGGCGACCTCAAGGCCGACGCAGGCTGGTTCAGCCTCGAGATCCTGCAGGGCGTGCCCAGCCTGGACGACGATGTCCGGGTGGTGCGCGCGGGCGATGACGTCCAGGCTCGCGAATCGCCGTTGCAGATGAGCATGAACCTGAAGTTCGACATGGGGCCGCGGTTCTACATTACCGGAATGGGTCTGGACGCCGGCCTGCTCGGCTCCATCGAGATCCAGCTTGCCGATGGCCGCCTGACCGGCCTGGGAGCCCTGCACACGCGCGGCGGGGGTATCGAGGCCTATGGGCAGAAGCTGCGCCTGCGGCGCGGTACGCTCACGTTCCAGGGCAGGCTCGACAACCCGCTGCTCGACATCGAAGCGCTGCGCACTGGCGAACAGGTCGAAGCCGGGGTCCGGGTCAGCGGGACGGCTCAGCGACCGCGCATCGACCTGGTGTCGTACCCCGACGTGAGCGATGTCGAAAAACTGTCCTGGCTGATCCTGGGGCGCGGGCCCGACGAGGGCGGCAGCGACGCCGCCTTGCTGCTATCGGTGGGCACTGCGTTGCTGGGCGGCGGCCAGCCGTTCTATCGGCAACTGGGTCTGGATGAACTCAGCATCCGCTCGGGCACCATCGGCAGCACGGGCAGCCTGCTGCCCGACCGCACGGTGGCCAGCCAGATCAACCTGGACAGTAACAGCAACCTAGCCACGCAATTCGTGGTGGCCAGCAAGCGCTTTGCGAACGGCATCACGCTCAGCGTCGAACAAGCGATGTCCGGGTCCGAAACAGTGGGCCGGTTCAGTTACCGCCTGGCACGCGGGCTTTCGCTGGACGTGAAAGGTGGTACTGTCAATGGCATTGCGCTGGTCTACCGCACCTTCTTCAATGACTGAGCCGGCCTTCCCTGATCGCGGTCAGGGGCGGCGTTCGGGCGCAAGGCGATAAAATAGTCGCCAATCAACCTGGGCAAACTTCCATGAGCATCAAAAGCGACCGCTGGATCCGCCGCGCGGCCGAAAACGGCATGATCGAGCCATTCGAGCCCGGCCAGGTCCGAACCACCGCCGATGGCGGGCGTATCGTCAGCTACGGCACCAGCAGCTACGGTTACGACGTGCGCTGCGCAGACGAATTCAAGATCTTCACCAACATCAATTCCACCATCGTGGACCCCAAGCAATTCGACGAAAAATCCTTCGTCGACTTCAAGGGCGACGTCTGCATCATTCCGCCCAACTCTTTCGCATTGGCGCGCACGGTGGAATATTTCCGCATTCCGCGCAGTGTGCTGACGATCTGTCTCGGAAAGAGCACCTACGCCCGCTGCGGCATCATCGTCAACGTCACGCCGCTCGAGCCCGAATGGGAAGGGCACGTCACGCTCGAGTTCTCCAACACCACGCCGCTGCCGGCCAAGATCTACGCGGGCGAAGGCTGCGCGCAGATGCTGTTCCTGGAAAGCGACGAAGTCTGCGAAACCTCTTACCGCGACCGTGGCGGCAAATACCAGGGCCAGCGCGGCGTCACACTGCCGCGCACCTGAATTCATGCGCCGGCGGCATCACGTTGCCGCGCGCAGCCCGGACTAGCGCCGGCAGGCCGGGGCGCCCGCATCCGGTCTGCATCGTCAGATGCGGCCAAGGCGTCTCATGAACCAGCGCACGCAGGCGGCGTGGCGTCGCGGGGTGAATCTGCCGACCCGGTGCATGCCCCGGACGCGTGCCCGGAGCGCTGGCGAGCGAGTACTGCACAAGTTCACGCAGGGTAGAGATCACAGGCCGAACCCGAAGGTTCAGGGCGGATTGTTTTCCAGCGTCTACACCGCGTCGTATCCCCGCCCCAGGAACTGAAGAATGCAAACGCCGTGCCCGAACGGATCGCTCAGGTGCGCAATGCGCCCCCATGCGTGGGTTTGCGGGCCGCTTTCGAGCACGGCGCCCGCGGCGACGGCAGCGGCGGTGGCTGTGTCCACGTCATCGACCACGAAATCCAGGTGAATGGGGGTCCAGTGGCGCGCGTAGTCGCGCCCGCCTGCCACCTCTCCGGCGGGGCGCGTCCCCTGCGCCTTGCGCAGCAGATAGATCGGGGCCCCGGCGCCCATCAGTTCAGCCCCATCGCCTTCAAAGCGTCGTGTGACTTCCAGGCCGAAGGCATCGCGATAGAACTGTATTGCGCGGTCGAGGTCGTCGACGTCGATATTGATCAGTACTTGCATGGACTGGCCGGCGGTCGTGCGTTGCAGTCGTGCAACAGGATGACGTTTCGCGAAGTGTCAGTATCGCGCCCGCCCAAAGGGTGCACAAGGCGTTTTTTCTCTCGTAACAGGGCCTTCGTGCCGACGATCCGGGCGATCGTGACACCTCGTACGGCTTCGTAACCAGGCTTCCACACCGGGGCGCACAGGGCGGCGGCGGCCGCCGTCACAAATATAATGAAACTACCTAATGCGCGGTTCGCCGGCGCAGGGAGCTAACGATGTTTGGTTTACCTAAACACACGCAGCAAGAAGTGGCCGATGAAGTGCAAGACGAGTTCATCGAGCGCGTCACCGGCGCTGCCGAGGCATTCCGGGCGGCCACGTCGGACCCGCAGGTCCTCGACTATTCGCTGGAAAGCATCGCGGTGCTGGATGCGGTCCTGGAAGACGTTCATAACGGGCGGCTGGCCCTGGACCCTATGCAAACCGTGGGCGCCGCGGCCTACCTGTACGAGGTCGCCCGACGCCATTACGGCGGCTTGTATGAAGTGTGCGACGACGATGACCCCGTCGTGCTCGTCACGGGCGAGCCCGAGTTCGACGTGTGTCTTTGCGCCATCTCCAAAGTCGACCGCCGCGTGCGCCAGGGCGCCTCGGAACGCTTGCCGGAGTTCTTCCAGCACTATGTGCGCGCCGTCGACGCACGTCAGACCGTCACCCTACGCTAGCGGCTCGCGTGCGCTGCCCCGTCAGCGCCCCGCCGGCCCGCACGATGGCCGAGGCGGGTGGTCGGTGCGGGTGGCGGTGGCCGCCAGCGCGACACGCCCGCAGAGCGGCGCCGGGCAAAGCCGCCTACAATTCGCACTTCGACTGGCTGCGGTTCTGCGCGGTCAGCTGGTCCCCTGCGGTCGCAGACTCGCAGTACACTCGCCTCCGTTTTGCCTCGCCCTGGAGCGCCCCGCATGAAATTCCGCTTCCCCATTTTCATCATCGACGAAGACTATCGTTCCGAGAACGCCTCGGGTCTGGGCATTCGTGCGTTGGCCACCGCCATCGAGGCCGAGGGCGTCGAAGTCATCGGCGTCACCAGCTATGGCGACCTCAGCTCCTTCGCCCAGCAGCAGAGCCGCGCGAGTGCGTTCATCCTGTCGATCGACGATGAAGAATTCGACGTGGCGTCTCCCGAAGACGTGGCCAGCGCCATCAAGAATCTGCGTTCGTTCATAGGCGAGCTGCGCTTCCGAAATGCGGACATTCCTATCTACCTTTACGGCGAAACCCGTACGTCCGAGCACATTCCGAATGACATCCTGCGCGAGCTGCATGGTTTCATTCATATGTTCGAAGACACGCCTGAATTCGTGGCGCGCCACATCATCCGCGAGGCGCGCAGCTACGTAGACGGCCTGCCGCCCCCGTTCTTTCGCGAACTGGTGAAGTACGCCCAGGACGGTTCGTATTCCTGGCATTGCCCCGGCCATTCAGGCGGCGTGGCCTTCCTGAAAAGTCCGGTCGGCCAGATGTTCCACCAGTTCTTCGGTGAGAACATGCTGCGCGCGGACGTCTGCAATGCTGTAGACGAGCTCGGCCAATTGCTTGATCACACCGGCCCGGTGGCTGAATCCGAGCTCAACGCCGCGCGCATCTTTCACGCCGACCACTGCTTCTTCGTGACCAACGGTACCTCCACCTCGAACAAGGTCGTCTGGCATGCGAACGTGGCCGCGGGTGACGTGGTGGTGGTTGACCGCAACTGCCATAAGTCGATCCTGCACGCGATCACCATGACGGGTGCCATTCCGGTGTTCCTGCGGCCCACGCGCAACCACCTGGGCATCATCGGGCCCATTCCGCTCGAAGAATTCCACCCTGACAGCATCAAGAAGAAGATCGAAGCGAATCCCTTTGCACGGCAGGCGGCCAACAAGAAACCGCGCATCCTGACGCTGACGCAGAGCACCTACGACGGCGTGATCTACAACGTCGAAATGATCAAGAAGCAGTTGGGCGACTACGTCGACACCTTGCACTTCGACGAAGCCTGGCTGCCGCACGCGTCGTTTCACGAGTTCTACCAAGACATGCATGCCATCGGGCAGGGCCGTCCGCGACCGCAGGAACCCATGGTGTTCGCGACGCACTCGACGCACAAGCTGCTGGCGGGTATCTCTCAGGCCTCGCAGATCATCGTGCAGGAGTCCGAAACCCGCAAGCTCGACCGCAACGTGTTCAACGAGGCCTATCTCATGCACACGTCCACTTCGCCGCAGTACGCCATCATCGCCTCGTGCGACGTGGCCGCCGCGATGATGGAGCCCCCGGGCGGCACCGCGCTGGTCGAAGAAAGCATCCGGGAAGCGCTGGATTTCCGGCGTGCCATGCGCAAGGTAGAGTCCGAGTTCGGCAAGAACGACTGGTGGTTCAAGGTATGGGGCCCCAACCGGCTCGTCTCCGAAGGCATCGGCAATCGTGGTGACTGGGTGCTCGAAGCCAACGACCACTGGCACGGCTTCGGCGAGCTGGCCGACGGCTTCAACATGCTCGACCCGATCAAGGCCACCATCATCACCCCGGGGCTGGACATGTCGGGCAGCTTCGGCGAAACCGGCATCCCGGCCGCACTGGTCTCGAAGTACCTGGCCGAGCACGGCGTCGTGGTCGAGAAAACCGGGCTGTACTCCTTCTTCATCCTGTTTACCATCGGTATCACCAAGGGCCGCTGGAACACGCTGCTCACCGCGTTGCAGCAGTTCAAGGACGACTACGACCGCAACCAGCCGCTATGGCGCATCCTGCCCGATTTCTGTCGCGGCAACCGCCGCTACGAGCGCATGGGCCTGCGCGACCTCTGCCAGCAGATCCACGAGTCCTATCGCAGCCGCGACGTTGCCCGCCTCACCACCGAGATGTACCTCAGTGACATGGTGCCCGCGCTCAAGCCCTCGGATGCCTTCGCGCGCATGGCGCACCGCGAAGTCGAACGCGTCGACATCGACCAGCTCGAAGGCCGGGTCACCGGGGTGTTGCTGACGCCATACCCGCCGGGCATCCCCCTGCTGATTCCGGGTGAACGCTTCAACCGCACCATCGTTCAGTACCTGCAGTTCGCCCGCGAATTCAATGAGCGATATCCCGGTTTCGAGACCTACATTCATGGCCTGGCCGAAGAAACCGCGCCGGATGGGTCCAAGCGCTACTACGTAGACTGTCTCATCGAAGACTGAGGCGTGCACCAAGGACCTGACGAGTGTCGATGTTCGATGTAGCGGTCATCGGCGCGGGCGCCGCTGGCATGATGTGCGCCAGCGTCGCCGGTCAGCGCGGCCTGCGAGTCGTGCTCATCGACCACGCCGAGCGCCTGGCCGAGAAAATCCGCATTTCGGGCGGCGGCCGCTGCAATTTCACTAATATCGGCACGGGGCCAGGCAACTTCCTGTCCGAAAACACGCATTTCTGCCGTTCGGCCCTTGCCGGCTACACCCCGCAGGATTTCCTGGGGCTGGTGCGCAGCCATCGAATTGCGTGGCATGAGAAGCACCGCGGCCAGCTGTTCTGCGACGACAGCAGCGAGTCCATCATCAGCATGCTGCGCGCAGAGTGCCAGGCTGGCGGCGTGCAATGGCGCATGCCTTGCCGCGTGGACGAGGTTGGGCGCGGCGACGCGGGCTACGAACTGCGCACCAGCCAGGGCCTGATCCGCGCCGCCAAGCTGGTCGTCGCCACGGGAGGCATGGCCATCCCGCAACTGGGGGCCACCGACTTCGGCCTGAAGCTGGCACGCCAGTTCGGCTTGAAGGTGGTCGAACCGCGGCCCGCCCTGGTGCCGCTCACCTTCGACGCCACGCACTGGCGGCCTTTTGCCGAGCTTTCAGGAGTGGCGCTCGAAGTGTCGCTCAGCACGGGCGCCGGGCGAACGCGGGGCGAGTTCCTGGAAGACCTGCTATTTACCCATCGGGGGCTTTCGGGCCCGGCCATCCTGCAGATATCCAGTTACTGGCAGCCGGGCGAGCCCATCATCATCGACCTGGCCGCAGGGCGTAACCTCGCCGACGAACTCATTGCGGCCAAGCCCGGCAATCGCCAGCAACTGCATACGGTATTGTCCGAACTCTGGCCGCGACGCCTGGCCGACCAATGGCTGCGAGCGGCCGCCCCGGCAGGTCAGGCCTCAATGGCTGGGCTGCGCCTGGCCGACACACCCGACAAGGCGCTGCGCGCATTGGGGCAGGGCATACACCAATGGCGGCTGCTTCCCAGTGGCACGGCGGGCTACAAAAAGGCCGAGGTCATGCGTGGTGGCGTGGATACCCGCGGGCTCGATCAGAAATCGATGCAGGCGCGCGCGGTGCCAGGTCTTTACTTCATCGGCGAAGCGGTCGACGTCACGGGCTGGCTGGGCGGCTACAACTTCCAGTGGGCGTGGGCATCGGGCGTGGCCTGCGGCCGGGCCCTGTAGGCTATTAACCGAAGCCTGCGGGTTCGCCACATGCGGGTTCGCGGACTTCCGGATTGCGGCAGGCACACCTGCCTCGGCTCAGTTCGCCATATCCGGCTCTGGGCGAACGCCGGCCCGACCCGGAACGCCAGTTTGAATATTCAAATAAAAATGAATATCATTTACATAAATGTGTAACGGCCTGCGTTCCGTAGGGCGCGCGCCGTGCCCTGCAGGCCGCGCGCCCCGGCGGTTTCGGACGGTGGCTGTCAGCGAGCAAGGCCCTCCCGGCCGGCGTGCCGGGACACCGCGGTAGCGCGACCGGCCTGGTGAAGAGTGGCGCCGGCGGTTCGAGCGGGCGCCGCCGAATGCCTGGAGGGCTCGCTGCCCTCCACCGGACCTCCCGGGCATACCAGTTGCTGTGTGACCGGGTCGCCGTCACGCATTGCGCCCTTGCCGCTGGTCCATCCTGACGGCGCATGGGCATGCGGGGATAGCCGTTTTCGGGGACCCGAAAACCCGCGCCGACCAGTCTGGAGAACTTCATGCCTTACACCTTGCCTGTCCTGCCTTACGCTTACGATGCGCTCGAACCTCACATCGACGCCCAGACGATGGAGATCCACTACACCAAGCATCACCAGACGTATATCAACAATCTCAACGGGGCCCTGGAAGGGGCAGGGCTTACCACCGACCAGCCCGTCGACGATCTGATGCGGCGCCTTGATTCACTGCCGGAGTCCGTGCGCGGGCCCGTGCGCAACAACGGGGGTGGTCACGCCAACCACAGCCTGTTCTGGACGGTCATGTCGCCACAGGGGGGCGGGACGCCGCGAGGCCCGCTGTCCGCCGCGCTCGATGCGGAACTGAACGGCATGGAAGGCTTTCGGGACGCATTCACCAAGGCGGCTCTAAGCCGGTTCGGCAGCGGATGGGCCTGGTTGAGCGTGACGCCACAAGGCAAGTTGCATGTCGAAAGCACGGCCAACCAGGACAGTCCGCTGATGCAGGGCAATACCCCCATATTGGGGCTCGATGTCTGGGAACACGCGTATTATCTGAAGTACCAGAATCGGCGGCCCGACTACATCGGCGCGTTCTTCAATGTGATTCATTGGGAAGAAGTTGCCCGGCGCTACGACGCCGCAAGAGCCTAGGCGGCTGAATCCGCCCAGCCCACCAGCCTGAACCGCCCTACGGCATAGGCCCGCCATGAACACCTTCAGCCGTCACCGCATACGTCCGCAGGCCACGAGCATCAGCGTCTGGACGCTGAGTGTCCTGATTGCCTGCCTGGGCGCCCATGCACTGTGGTCCTACCTGATTCCGCGCGCCCCGCACGTGGCGGACGCCCTGGCCGGCGGCCTCCTGGCCGCAGGCGCCACCGCATTGGGCACGGTACCGGTTATGTTTTCTCAGACGCTGTCCGAGAAAGTGCAGGACACCATGTTCGGATTCGGGGCGGGCGTCATGCTGGCTGCCTGCGCATTCTCGCTGGTGGCGCCGGGCATCGCGGCGGCGGGCGACCTGGGGCATGGCCCCTGGCAGGCCGGCATCATCGTGGGCGGTGCGTTGCTCATCGGCGCGGCGGTACTGCTATTGATGGAGCGCCTGCTTCCCCATGAGCATTTCATCAAGGGTAAAGAAGGCATAGAGGCCCGCCGGTTGCGTCGTACCTGGCTGTTTGTGTTCGCCATCGCCTTGCACAACCTGCCCGAAGGCTTGGCGATCGGGGTCAGCTACGTTGGCAATGATCCGGTGCGCGGCAGCGCGCTGGCTACCGGCATTGCCATCCAGGACGTTCCCGAAGGCTTGGTCGTTGCCGTGGCTCTACTGGCCGCAGGGTATCGGCGCAGCTTCGCGGTAGCCCTGGGCATGCTCTCGGGCCTGATCGAGCCGGTCGGCGCCGTGCTTGGAGCCATGGTGGTAGGGTGGTCGGCGTCCATGTTGCCCTGGGGGCTGGGGTTCGCCGCCGGTGCCATGCTGTTCGTGATCAGCCACGAAATCATCCCCGAGTCGCACCGCAAGGGGCATGAGGTCTATGCCACTTGCGGATTGATGCTGGGCTTCGTGCTGATGATGCTGCTCGACACCGCGCTGGCCTAGCGCGGCCCCCCCGCATCGGGGTGCAGTACATGGCCCGGCACCGCGGCGGGGCGCGGCGGCCCCACCGCCTGATCCACGGCGGGCAGGCTGTGCGCGATACCTTTATGGCAATCGATGCACGTCTGGCCTTCCGTCAGACCCTGCTGGTGCATTCGCGCCGATCTTTGGCTCTGGCCCGCGTAGTCAAAGTAGCTGTAATCGTGGCAGTTGCGGCATTCGCGGGAATTATTGGCCTTCATCCGACGCCATTCGTTCTGTGCCAGTTTCGCCCGCTTGGCCTCGAATTTCTCCGGCGTGTCGATGGTGCCCAGGAAGTGGTGCAGCAATTCGTTCGAGGCGTACAGCTTGCGTACCATCTTGGCTCCCCATTCCTTTGGCACATGGCAGTCCGGGCATACGGCGCGCACGCCGGTGCGGTTGGAATAGTGGGCCGTGTGGCGGTATTCCTGGTAGACGTTTTCGTTCATTTCGTGACACGAAATGCAGAACGCTTCGGTATTGGTCCACTCCATCACGGTGTTGAAGCCGCCCCAGAAAATAATACCCAGGGCAAAAGCCAGTCCGAAGCCGCTGGCCGCAAGCGCCCAGGCCCGGCGCGACAGTTTTTTCATGTGCTTGATCGGGTTCATGACGCACGCTCGCTCAGTTCAGTCCGGGCACGCGCTGGAACGTGTTGTCGACCAGCGGCCTGGCATCGCTCTGGGTCACGTGACACTGCATGCAGAAGTAGCGCGATGGACTTACCGAAGACAGCTCGCGGCCTTGCGCGTCGCGAAAATGCGTGATGGATATCTTGGGTGACCGGGTTGCCTGGGCGCGGGCCCAGCCGTGGCAGTCCAGGCATTTATTGAACTTGAGGCTGATCTGGTAGCTGCTGCTCGCATGGGGAACCAGCGGCGGCTGCTGTACGAAATCGCGCGGCAGGGGGGCGCCGTTGTCGAGTTCCTGCCGATAGTGTTCCACCGGATTGTCGCTGGCGGAGACAGGCGCTTCGCGCAGGCTTTTCACGGCTGCCGGCGGCTCGGCCGCCACCGATGGCATGGCGATCATCAGGGCCGCGAGCAGGCCGAATGCGGTCTGGTACAAGGCGCGTTTCATGTTTGACTCCTGTGGCGATACCGGTGGCTCAGTTGGAATACGTGCTGGGGACAGACGTCGACGCAGCGTCCGCAGGCCGTGCAGTCGGCGTCAAGAATGACGGGATGACGCTGGCCTGCGCCCTTCAAGGCCGGCCGGATCACCTGAGGCTCGGGGCAGATGCTGTAGCAGTCCATGCAGTCGTCGCATCTGGCGCGCCCCGCCGCATTCACGCGCAGCAGCGCACGCCGGTTCAGCAGGCCGTAAAAGGCGCCCACCGGACAAACATGGCCGCACCAGCCGCGCGGCGCAACCAGCAGGTCGTATATGAAAATGCCCAGCAGCAGCGGCCATACGGCGGCGTTGCCGAAGACAAGCGCACGGTGCAGCTGCGACACCGGGTTCACCCATTCCCAGGCGATCGCGCCAGTCACGGCCGAGGTGAGCAAGGTGCCAGCCAGCAGCCACACCCTCAGCGCCTTGGGTGGCGTGCGGCCGGTCGGGCGTATCCTGAGTTTGCGGCGCAGCCACGCCGCCGAGTCGGTTACAGGGTTCACCGGGCACACCCACGAGCAATACAGGCGGCCGCCGAACAAGAAATAAAACCCCGCCACCACAAGCGCGCCGATCAAGGCGGCGGCCAGCGGCACATGGCCTGCCGCCAGGCTCTGCAGCAATTGGTATGGATCGGTCAGAGGCAGCCAGTCGAGTGTCAGGCTGGAAGAAAGGTTGCCCTTGACCGGCCACCAGGCGTCGGCGAGCCAGCCATGCCGCGCCAGCCATGCCGTAAGGGGGCCCAGCAGGAACACGGCGAGCAGGCCGAGCTGCACGCCGCGCCGCAGCAGTAACCATCGATGGGCGCGCCACCAGCCTTTGCCTGCAACGGCTGCCGCGGTGGGGTTGCGCCCTGCCACGTTCGGGCGCTTGGGTTTAGCGGGTAGTGGTGTCATGGCGTATCGCCGGCAGGTATGCCGTCCAGGCCGTGAACCGGCAAATGGATTTGCTCGCCTATGACCGAGCCGCCCGCTTTCTCGGCCTCTTCCCAGCCCTTCCGATAATGGCCGGCCGACGACCCCTGTGCCAGTGAATGGGGCAGAACCTTGATGGCGGCCGCCCCCGGCAATACGCAGCTCTGTTCGCATTTGCCACACCCGGTGCAGTGGTCGGAATGCACGGTGGGCAATAGCATGGCATGGCGGTCAGAGCGCGGATTGTGTTGCCGTTCGAGCGTGATGGCCTGGTCGATGAGGGGGCACACCCTGTAGCACACATCGCACCGAAGACCCTGGAAATTCAGGCAGGTTTCCTGGTCGACCAGGACGGCCAGACCCATGCGCGCGTCTTCGATGTGGGTCAGGGCGTGGTCCAGCGCCCCGGTAGGGCAAGCGGGCAAGCAGGGGATGTCGTCGCACATTTCGCAGGGCACGCTGCGAGCGTCGAAGTACGGCGTACCCAGCGGCACATGCTGGCCCAGGTCGGCCAGCTTCAATGTGTCGTAAGGGCAGGCCCGCACACACAGACCGCAGCGTACGCAAGCCGCCAGGAAGTCGGCTTCGGCCAGGGCTCCGGGGGGGCGCAAGGCGGTGGCCTGCATCGTGGCGGCCTGTCGCGAATACAGGCCCAGGCCCAGCGCCATGACACAGGCGCCACCCAGCGCCGCCGCGGACTGCTGCAGGAATTGCCGCCGCCCGCCCGGCGAAGAGCCGTCTGGCCTTTCGGCCGGCTCGCGCGGCGGAGTCGGCTCGGATGCCGGGATGCCGCTCGAGCGGCCATCGCGTACAGAAAGCGCGCAGCGCGCCGTGGTGGACGATGTCACGTTACGCCTTCAGAACTTTAACCGCGCACTTCTTGAAATCGGTTTCTTTCGATAGGGGGCAGGTGGCATCGAGCGTGAGCTTGTTGACCAGACGCCCTTCGTCGAAGAACGGCATGTAGACCAGGCCGCGGGGTGGCTTGTTGCGTCCGCGTGTTTCGATGCTGGCGTGGACCTCGCCGCGACGCGAGGCGACCCTGCACTGCATCCCCCGTTGCAGGCCCCGCTGCTTCGCGTCGTCGGGATGCATGAACAGCACGGCCTGCGGCACGGCGCGATGCAGTTCGGGCACGCGGCGGGTCATCGAGCCGGTATGCCAGTGCTCGAGCACCCGTCCGGTACATAGCCACAGGTCATATTCCTGGTCGGGCACCTCGGCGGGCGGTTGGTAGGGTAGGGCGAAGATAATGGCGCGACCATCTTTATGGCCGTAGAAGCGCACGCCTTCGCCGGCCTTCACGTAGGGGTCGTACCCTTCGCGGAAACGCCACAATGTTTCCTTGCCCTCCACCACGGGCCAGCGCAGGCCGCGCGCGCGATGATACAGATCGAAATCCGCCAGGTCGTGGGCGTGCCCGCGGCCAAACTGCGCATACTCTTCGAACAGGCCTTTCTGCACATAAAAACCGAAGTGCTGCGATTCGTCGTTCATGTAGCCATCGATGGCGTGCTGGTTCACCGCAGCCACGTCGGTCAATGGGTACCGGTCGACCACGCCATTGGCGTACAGCACGTCGTACAGGGTCTTGCCGCGGTAGCCGGGATGCTTGTCCAGCAGCTCGCCCGGCCAGACTTCATCTACGAGGAATCGCTTGGAAAACTCCAGGTATTGCCACAGGTCCGAGCGTGATTCGCCGGGCGCGGGCACCTGCTGGCGCCAGAACTGGGTGCGGCGTTCCGCGTTGCCATACGCGCCTTCTTTTTCCACCCACATGGCCGTCGGCAGAATCAGGTCGGCCGACAGAGCCGACACCGTGGGGTAGGGGTCGGACACCACGACGAACGCTTCAGGATTTCGCCAGCCCGGATAGATTTCTTCGTTGATGTTGGGGCCGGCCTGCATGTTGTTGGTGGTCGACGTCCAATAGCATTTGAGCTTGCCGTCTTTCAGCGCACGGCTTTGCGCCACGGCATGAAGGCCGACCTTCGACGGAATCGTGCCCTCAGGCAGCTGCCAAAGCTGTTCGGCGATTTTTCTATGGGCGGGGTTTCCCACCACCATGTCGGCCGGCAGTCTGTGGGCGAAGGTGCCGACCTCGCGCGCCGTGCCGCAGGCCGATGGCTGGCCCGTCAGCGAGAAAGGACCGCAACCGGGGCGTGAGATCTTCCCCGTGAGCAGGTGTACGTTGTAGATCATGTTGTTGACCCACGTGCCACGCGAGTGCTGGTTAAAGCCCATGGTCCAGAACGACACGATCTTCTTGGCGGGGTCGGCGTAGAGCTCGGCCATGCGCTGCAGGCGTTCGGGCGGCACGCCAGACAACTTGGCGGTGTAGTCCAGCGTATAGGTGGATACGAAGGCGGCGAATGCTTCGTAGGTGCTGGCGGCAGCGGCGCCCGGGTCTCCCTTCGGGGCTCCGTCGGCGCCCGGATAGCCGTTGGCGCTGGCCGATTGTTCGCGCGGATCGTTGGGGCGTAGCCCATACCCGATGTCGGTGGCGCCGGTCTTGAAATTTACGTGTTTTGCAACAAATTCGTGGTCGACCTTGTCGTTCTCTATCAGGTAATTGCAAAGGTAGTTGAGGATGGCCAGGTCGGTCTGGGGTACGAAGATCATGCCGTTGTCGGCGAGTTCGAAGCTGCGGTGTTCGAATGTCGAGAGCACATGCACTTCGCTGCCCGGATGCGTCAGGCGGCGGTCGGTGATGCGGCTCCAGAGTATGGGGTGCATTTCGGCCATGTTTGACCCCCACAGCACGAACGCATCGGCTTGCTCGATGTCGTCGTAGCAGCCCATGGGTTCATCGATGCCGAAGGTGCGCATGAAGCCCACCACTGCGCTCGCCATGCAATGGCGGGCGTTTGGGTCGAGGTTGTTGCTTCGGAAACCAGCCTTGAACAGCTTGGCGGCGGCATAGCCTTCCCAGATGGTCCACTGGCCCGATCCGAACATGGCAATGGCATCGGGCCCTCCGGTGGCGAGCGCCTGCTTCCATTTCTGGGCCATGACGTCGAAGGCTTCGTCCCAGCTTATGGGCTCGAATTCGCCATTCTTGTCGTATTCGCCGTTGGTCTTGCGCAAGAGCGGGCGGGTCAGCCGGTCGGCGCCGTACATGATCTTCGACAGAAAATAGCCCTTGATGCAATTCAGGCCTCGGTTCACCGGGGCGTCCGGGTCACCCTGGGTGGCGACGACCTTTTCGTTCTGCACGCCCACCAGCACCGAGCACCCGGTGCCGCAGAAACGGCACGGTGCCTTGTCCCAGCGCACTTGCAGCGGCGAGGCGTTCGTCTGCGTCAGTGCGGGCCCCGGCAGGCTCATGCCGGCGGTGGCGGCGGCGGCAGCCACGGCGTGGGTCTTGATGAATTCGCGTCGGTTCAATGACATGATGGAAGCTCTCTGTGCCGGGAGTCGGGGGAAACGGGGGACGGGCACTCTGGCGACGCGTCGTCATCGCCGTACTCGTACGCCAGGGTGGTGGACAGAACGTATGGAACCTTGTGCACGGCGAGGATGGAATCGGCCGTGCTGTACCCCGGGCCGTCTTCAACCGTGACGACAAGCGTGCCCGTCGTGACGTCGTGGGCGTGCAGTTGCACGCCGGCTATCGCCGCCAGCGCGGTACGCGCTGCGGGCAGGTGGGGCGCTGCAATGCGCAATACCAGGCTGGCGATTCTCATGCGGGGTCCGGGCGCAGGGCCTTGACGGGGCAGGCGGGCAGGCAGTGTCCGCATCCGGTGCAGCGTGCTGCCTGTATCGTGGGGTGGGCGGGGCCGCCGGGTTGGCGGCGAAAGGAAATGGCGTCTTCCGGGCAGCTGTCGCGGCAAACCTGGCATTGCACACCGTGGAGGGCCAGGCAGGTTTCGGCCACCCGGGCCTGCCAGGTGCCCGGGCGCAGGAAGCGGTGCGATACCACCCTGGTGGGCTTGCCGGTCAGCAGCTGGCGCCTCGTGAACCCCATGTCCATAATCCCTTAAAACCTGTAGGGGATTATGGGTACTGGGTCCTGGCCCGCCCTTGACTGCAGTCAAGACGGCTGGGGCGTTCTTGCGGGGCGTCAATTAGCCTGGATACGGGCTCCCTGAACAGGAAGACGCTGGGCGCCGCCGGCTTCGCTTTTCCGGGCCGGGCTTTCGATGTATGCTTCAGGCCGCTGTCATGCAAGTCGCGGGAGAGAGCGGCCGTGTTCCCCACTGCCGCCGCCGAAGGCGCAATTCGCCCGGAATCGCTCAGGTAACCCATACCGCAATGCATCGGCCCCGGCTGGCTACGTCGCCGCAGGGCTGAAACAGCACTCTGGAGAGACCTGGCGCGCCGAATTCCGTGCGTGGTCCAGGCGCCGAAGGTGCAAACCCGCGCGCAAGCACGGGGCAACTCTCAGGCAAAAGGACAGAGGGGCGGAAATCCAGCTGGATCCTGGGGCTTCCGTTCCAGGCCGGCATATTCCGTAACCCTGGCGATGCCGCCGCACCGGAGCCTGTCCATGTCCGCCACCCTCAAACGTACTCCGCTAGCCGAAACCCACGTCGCCGCCGGCGCTCGCATGGTCGATTTCGGCGGCTGGGACATGCCGCTGGCCTATGGGTCACAGCTTGAGGAACACCATGCCGTGCGCCAGGATGCCGGCATGTTCGACGTGTCGCACATGCTTAATGTCGACATAACCGGGTCTGATGCCATCGTGTATCTGCAGCGGCTGGTCGCCAACGATGTGGCGCGGCTTACTGTGCCGGGCAAGGCGCTGTACAGCTGCATGCTGAACCCTTGCGGCGGCATCATCGACGACCTCATCGTCTATTTCTTTGCCGTTGACCAGTGGCGCGTCGTGGTCAACGCCGGCACGGCCGAAAAAGACATCGCCTGGATGCAGCGCGTGGCTCGTGCGGGCAGTTTCGATGTAAGCATCTCGCCCCGCCGCGATCTGGCCATGGTGGCCGTGCAGGGGCCCAATGCCCGCGAGAAGGTCTGGGCGGCCCGGCCAGCCTGGCGGGCGGCCACCGAAACCCTGTCTCCCTTTGTGGCGGCGCAGGTCGAAGATCACACCCTGGTGGCACGTACCGGTTATACGGGCGAGGACGGCTTTGAACTCGTGCTGCCGGCCACGCAGGTGGTGGCGCTCTGGAACGACCTGGCCGCACATGGGGTTCGGCCCTGCGGCCTGGGAGCGCGCGACACGCTGCGCCTCGAGGCCGGCATGAATCTCTACGGCCAGGACATGGACGAGCTTACCCAACCCGACCAGGCCGGCCTGAACTGGACCGTCTCGCTCAAGGATCCAGCCCGTCGGTTCGTCGGGCGCGAGGCTCTCGAGCAGTTCGCGACGCCCTGCGGGTTCGTCGGCCTGAAGCTCCAGGACCGAGGCGTCATGCGCGCCCACATGGCGGTGCACACATCCCAGGGCACCGGCGAGATCACCAGCGGCACGATGTCGCCGACACTCGGCGTCTCTATCGCCTTTGCCCGGGTTCCCCTGGGGGTGCAGGCCGGGCAGTCCGTCGAAGTCGAGATACGCGGCAAGCGGGTTCCCGCCCTGGTATGCAAATTGCCGTTCGTGCGCCATGGCAAGGCGGTCGAACACCCGTAAACTGCCATCATGCGCCGGCTGGGTGCCGGCGCATGCGCGCATTTCCCATCCAAGGAGCTTCCATGAGCCTGCCCACCGACCGTAAATACACCGAATCCCACGAATGGGTCAAAGCCGAGGGCGACGTCTATCTCGTCGGCATCACCGATAACGCCCAGGAACAATTGGGCGACCTGGTCTTCGTCGGCGACGTCACCGTCGGCGCAAAACTGAAGGCCGGCGCAACGGCCGGCGTGGTCGAGTCGGTCAAGGCCGCATCCGACATCTATGCGCCGGTGTCGGGCGAAATCGTGGCCTTCAACGAAGAGCTCGAAGCCACGCCGAATCTGATCAACGAATCCGCCTTCTCCACCTGGATCTTCAAGATCAAGCCTGACGACGCCGCCGAGGTCGAGAACCTGCTCGACGCAGCCGGCTACGAAGCCGTCGCCAACGGCTGACCTGGCACAGGCCGCGCGGCCGCAGGTCCGCGCGGTTATTTTTACGCACCCGAGATTTCCCATGTCGCGCGCCCTAGATCCCCACACCGATTTCATCCCCCGTCACATTGGTCCTACCGATGCCGAGCAGCAGACGATGCTGGCTGCCGTCGGTTGCGACAGCCTGGAAAGCCTGCTGAAAGAAGTAGTGCCGCCGGCCATCCGCAGCGAAGGCCCGCTGGCGCTGCCACAGTCGCGCAGCGAACCCGATGTGCTGGCCGACCTGAAGGCGGTGGCAGGGCGCAATCGCATCTACCGCAATTACATCGGTCAGGGGTACTACGGCACGCACACGCCCAACGTGGTGCTGCGCAACGTGCTCGAGAACCCGGCCTGGTATACCGCCTATACGCCATACCAGCCCGAGATTTCGCAAGGGCGGCTCGAGGCCTTGCTCAACTATCAGACCATGGTCGCAGATCTCACCGGCCTGGACATCTCCAACGCGTCACTTCTCGATGAAGGCACCGCCGCCGCCGAAGCCATGACCCTGGCGCGACGCGGTTCGAAATCGGCCAGTGCGGTCTTCTTCGTATCGACGCATTGCCACCCGCAGACCATCGAGGTCGTGCGCACGCGCGCCGAAGGGCTGGCCATCGAGATCGTGGTGGGCGATGAATCGCAGGGTCTGCCCGACTGCTTCGGTGTGCTGTTGCAATACCCGCACAGTCTGGGTGGCGTCGCCGACTACCGGGCGCTGGCCCAGGCCGCACATGCCCAGGGCGCCGTGGTGGCATGCGCCACCGATCTGCTGGCTCTGGCGCTGTTGGAGCCACCCGGTTCGTGGGGTGCAGACATTGCCGTGGGAACGTCGCAGCGCTTCGGCGTGCCGTTCGGGTTCGGCGGTCCGCATGCCGGGTTCATGGCTTGCAAGGACGCTTACAAGCGCAACATGCCGGGTCGCCTGGTCGGCGTCTCGAAAGACGCTCAGGGCAATCCCGCCCTGCGACTGGCGTTGCAAACGCGCGAACAGCACATCCGCCGCGAGAAGGCCACGTCGAACATCTGCACCGCCCAGGTGCTGCTGGCGGTGATGGCGGGGCTGTATGCCGTCTGGCATGGTCCCGAAGGCATACGGCGCATTGCTGCGCGCGTACATCACTATACGGCCGTGCTCCGCTCGGCTTTGGGCCAGCTGGGCATCAAAGTGGTGAACGACACCTACTTCGACACGCTGCTGCTTGAAACCGGGGCGGCCACGCCAGCCATTGTGCAGGCGGCCGATTGCGAGCGCATCAACCTGCGCCGGGTCGACGGAGCACGCCTGGCCGTGTCCCTCGATGAAACAGTCACCGCCACCGACCTGCAAACGCTGATTAACGTATTCGCCGCCGCTTTGCAGAAAGACGACCTGATTGTCGACGATCAGGGTTCGGAAGACGGCGAGCCTGCCGGTATTCCTGCCGCCTTGCGGCGCCGGGGCGGCATCCTGGTTCATCCTGTCTTTTCCAGCGTACGCTCCGAAACCGACATGCTTCGCTATCTGCGCAAGCTGTCCGACAAAGACCTCGCGCTTGACCGCAGCATGATCCCGCTGGGCTCTTGCACCATGAAGCTCAACGCCACGGCCGAGATGATTCCCATCACCTGGCCTGAATTCGCCCAGATCCATCCGTTCGCCCCGCCCGACCAGACGGCCGGTTATCGCGAACTGGTCGAGCGCCTCTCGGCAGCGCTGTGCGAAATCACCGGCTATGACGGAATCAGTCTGCAGCCCAACTCGGGCGCGCAAGGCGAATACGCCGGCCTGCTGGCCATCCGTGGATACCACCGGGCCAATGGCCAGCTCCAGCGCAATGTGTGCCTGATTCCCGCCTCGGCCCACGGCACCAATCCGGCATCGGCCCAGCTGGCCGGTATGGATGTCGTGGTCGTGGCGTCCGATTCTCAAGGCAACGTCGATCTCGCTGATCTGCGTGCCAAGCTGGCTCAGGTGGGCGACAGGCTGGCTGCATTGATGATCACCTACCCCTCGACGCATGGGGTGTTCGAAGAATCCATCACCGAGATCTGCGACCTCGTGCACGAAGCCGGTGGACAGGTCTACCTGGACGGCGCCAACATGAACGCGATGGTGGGCGTCGCGCGTCCCGGCCTGTTCGGCTCAGACGTGTCCCACCTCAACCTGCACAAGACTTTCTGCATTCCCCATGGCGGCGGCGGCCCGGGCGTGGGCCCTGTTGCCGTTCGCTCGCATCTGGTGCCGTTCCTGCCTGGCGTCATGAATGCGCAGGGCAAGCTCGATGCAGACAGCCTGGTCGGCCCCGTGTCCGCAGCGCCATTCGGCTCAGCCGGCATTTTGCCGATTTCGTATGCGTATATCGCATTGATGGGTGCCGACGGCCTGCGCCGTGCCACCGAGGTGGCCATTCTCAACGCCAACTACGTGGCGGCGCGATTGCGCGATCATTACCCCGTGCTGTATGCGGGTCGTAATGGCCGTGTGGCGCACGAATGCATTCTCGATGTCCGGCCCTTGAAAGAAAGCAGCGGGATCAGCGCCGAAGACATCGCGAAACGCCTGATGGACTACGGCTTCCACGCCCCCACCATGAGTTTTCCCGTAGCCGGCACCCTGATGGTAGAACCCACCGAATCCGAGGGCCTGGCGGAACTCGATCGTTTCATCGAAGCGATGATCTCCATACGTGAAGAAATCGCCCAGATCGAGCGTGGGGAACGTGACCGCGACGACAACGTCCTGAAGAACGCCCCGCACACCGCGCAGATGCTGCTGGCAGAGGATTGGCTGCACGACTATCCGCGGCAGCAAGCGGCTTATCCTGTGGCATCGTTGCGCGATACCAAGTACTGGCCACCGGTGGCACGCGTAGACAACGCGTATGGTGATCGCAACCTGGTCTGCGCCTGCCTGCCTGTTGAAGCGTACGCTTGACACCGGGGCGCCGATTCGCGGCGCCCCTTCGAATGACGCTCAGCGTGGGCTTGGTCCTGGCGTTTCGTGCGCGTCATTGGATGGCAACGCCGCCAACGCCCGTGCCCGTGCGATAGCCTCGATAATGGTGGCCCGGCCGGGGTCATCCGCGGAGAGGGCCGCAGCCAGGCGTTCCCAGTAGGCCACCGCGTCCGTGTAGTGGGCCCGCTCGAAGGCAGCCATGCCCGCCAGGGTCAGACTGGTGGTTTCGGCCGGGTCCAGCGCCAGGGCTTCGTCGGCCAGCGCCTGCAGTTCGGCCGACCACTGTTGCCCATCGGCGAAGTAGCGTGCCTGTGCCCATTGCCCGAGCAGGTCGGCGGGGCGTCCAGCCAGCACTGCGGCGCGTTCGAATGCCTGTGCCGCTTCGGCGTGGCGGCCTTGGGCCATGTAGGTGCGGCCAAGCATGAACCAGGCTTCAGGCGAGTCTTGCCGCGCTGCCATCGACGTCTCCAGGCGCTCGGTAAGCTCCCCGATGTTCTGCGCATGACTGGCCCACTGGCGCGCTTGCAGCACGTCATCAAGTGACCCCCAATGCAGATATGTGGCGGCGCCGCCCAATGGCACCAGCAGCGCTGCGACCAGCACCCACCCCACGCCGGCTTTCGATGCCGGCATCGGCACGGGATCATCGCGGGTATCGTCGAGCAGCAGGCGGGCTGTCTCGGTGATTGCGGCGGCAAGCTGCTGCTTGCTCAGTAGTCCGGCGCGATGCTGCGCCTGCAGCGCGTGAAGGCGCTCTTGGTACAACGCGATGTTCTCGCTGCCGCGATCGACGCCTGCGCAGGCGTCGGGCCTGCGTAGCAAAGGCATCAGCACGAAGCCGGCGGCCACGGTCATCAGCAGCGCGGCGGGTAGCCAAAAATCAATCATGGATAGTCGTCGAGGCGTCCGCGTCGCGCAATAGTTCCGCCAGGCGCCGGCGATCGCCGTCGGATAAGGTATCGAGGTGATGACTAGTGCGTGCCCGCGCCACCCTGGCATGCAGCGTCAAGGCGCCGGCAAGCAGCAACGCCCCTGGCCCCAGCCAGAGTAACAGCGTGCGTATGTCGAAAGGCGGGTCGTAAAGCACGAAGTCGCCGTAGCGTTCGACCATGAAGTCGATGATCTGCTGGTCGCTCTGGCCCATGTCCAGAAGGCGACGCACTTCGGAACGGAGATCGTTTGCGATGGGCGCATTCGAGTCGGCAATGTTCTGGTTCTGGCACTTGGGGCAGCGCAAGGTTTCCACCAGGTCCCGGTAGCGGGCCCGCTCTGCTTCAGATCTGAACCCGTATGTTTCGATAGCCGGGTGTGCCGCGCCCATCAGGCCCAGACAAAGCAAACCAGTCGCCAGAACACCCGGTTTCATTGCGAGGCCTCTTCGATAAGCCGTCGATACAGCGGTTCCAGCTCGTTACGCCAGACTTCGTCGTCGACCACACCGGCATGGCGGGCGCGTACGATGCCGCGCGCGTCCAGCACGAAGGTTTCGGGGGCGCCATACACGCCCAGATTCAGTCCCAGCGCGCCGGCAGCGTCTTCGATATTCAGGTGGTACGGATCTTGCAGGGTGCGCAGCCAGCGTTGCGCCGCCGCACGTTCGTCCTTGTAGTTCACGCCGTGAATGACAACCCCTTTCTCGGCCAAACGGTTCAACATGGCGTGCTCCTGGCGGCATGAGGGGCACCACGTCGCCCAGACGTTGACCAGGGCAGGCCGCCCCAGCAGGTCCTGGCGGGTCAGGATGCGTGTGTTGTCGTCCAGCGCCGACAATGAAAAATCCGGAAAGGGTTTGCCCACCAGTGCCGACGGCAAGCGTGCGGGATCCAGGAACAGGCCGCGAAACAGCAATACGGCCATTCCCAGGAACAGGGCCAGTGGAGCCACGCGCAGCAAATACTTCATGTTGGGCGCCTCGCTGGAGATGCAGGGGTGCGCGCGGGGTGCTTGGCGCGGCGACGATAGCGGCGGTCTGCGGCTGCCACCATGCCACCCAGGGCCATGAGCAAGGCACCGATCCAGATCCATCGGACAAACGGCTTCACATGCACGCGAACCGCCCAGGCGCCTTCACCCAGCGGCTCGCCCAGCGCGACAAACAGGTCTTTTGTCAGCCCCGCCTTGATGCCGGCTTCCGTCATGGGCGCTTGTTGCATGCTGTACGACCGTTTTTCCGGATACAGAATGCCTATCAGTGCATCGCCTTGCAGTACCTTCATGCGGCCGCGTTCCGCTGTGTAGTTGGGACCTTGATGCGGCACAGTTCCTTCGAATACGAAGCGATAGCCGGCGAGCTCGACGGCGTCGCCCGGTGCCATGCGAAGGTCGCGCTCGATGCTGCCCACGCCATTCAAGACTGCGCCCACGGCGCAGACGGCGAGGCCCAGGTGCGCCAGCTGCATGGCCCAGTAACTTGCCCCCAGCGCCGGCAAGCGTAGTGACCGGGCCTGCCAGGGGTTCAGGTGACGTGTCTTGTCCACGATATCCCGCATGCCACCCAGGACGATCCACGCTGCCAACAGACATACGGTACCCACAGCCCACGGGGCATTGACCGCAGTGAGTGCCGCGCCGATCGCCAGCACGATGCTGGCCGCCAGCACCGGGCGCAGCATCCGCACCAGCCAGCGTGCCTGCGTCTGCTTCCAGCGCGCTGCCACGCCCAGCGCCGTGGCGGCCATCAGGGCAGCCATCAACGGCAGGAACAAGGTATTGAAATAGGGCGGGCCCACGGAAAGTTTGGCGCCGACGAGCGCATCGAGCAACAAGGGGTACAAGGTACCCAGCAGGATCATGGCCGCGGCCACCGACAAAAGCAGGTTGTTGACCAGCAGCAGCGTCTCGCGGGAAAACGGGCCGAAGCTGACATGGGTGGCTAGCCCGGGGGCGCGCACGGCGAACAAGGTTAACGAGCCGCCCACCACCATCAGCAGGAAGCAAAGAATGAAGACGCCGCGTGTCGGATCCGTAGCGAAGGCATGTACCGAGGTCAGCACGCCTGAGCGCACCAGGAATGTACCCAGCAAGCTCAGGGCAAACGCCGCGATGGCCAGTAGTAGCGTCCAGTTCTTGAAGACTCCGCGCTTTTCAGTCGCTGCCAGCGAATGAATCAGTGCCGTGCCCACCAGCCACGGCATAAACGAGGCGTTCTCGACGGGATCCCAGAACCACCAGCCGCCCCAGCCCAACTCGTAATAGGCCCACCAGGATCCCAGTGCAATGCCCAAGCCCAGAAACGACCAGGCGACGAGTGTCCAGGGCCGTGTCCACCGGGCCCATGCCGCATCGATACGGCCGTCGAGCAGGGCGCCCACGGCAAAGGCAAAAGCTACCGAGAAGCCAACGTATCCCATATACAACATGGGAGGGTGGACGATAAGTCCGAAATCCTGCAGCAGGGGATTGAGATCATTGCCTTCGAGAGGCGCATCGGGCAGCAGGCGGACGAAAGGATTGGAGGTGGCGATGAGAAACAACAAGAATCCTGTGCTGACCATGCCCATCACGGCCAGTACGCGCGCGCGCAGCGTACGAGGCAGATTCCGCGACCCCGCGCATACCGCGCAGGTCCAGCCGGACAGCAACCAGGCCCACAGCAGCAGTGAGCCTTCGTGCGCACCCCAGATGGCACTGAACTTGTAGTACCAGGGCAGCGCGCTGTTCGCATTGCGCGCTACATAGGCGACCGAGAAGTCATTGGTAAGAAATGCGTGTGCGAGCGCTGCGAAGGCGGCCGTAAGGAATAGCATCTGGCCCCACGCCATCGGCGCGGCCGAGCTCATCCAGCGCGCATTGCGACGCCAGGCGCCGATCAGCGGCAGGCAGGCCTGCACCGTGGCGAGGCAGAGCGCCAGGCCCAGCGAAAGCAGACCCAGTTCGGGGATCATGGTCGTGGCTCCCGAGAGGCCCCAAATTGCGCGGCGGCTCCGGCGGCTTCAAGGGCATGCGCCGCTTCAGGGGGCATGTAGTTCTCATCGTGCTTGGCCAAGACCTCATCGGCCTTTAGCCTTCCGTCGGAATCGAGCTGCCCCAGGGCGACGATGCCCTGGCCTTCGCGGAACAAGTCGGGCAAGATGCCCTGATAATGCACGTCAACCTGATGTGCGCCGTCGGTAATGCCGAACTGAACTGCCAGCGTATCCGGCGATCGCAACACTGAACCTTCCTGCACCAGGCCGCCGACCCGAATACGCGTCGATGGGGGAGCCTCGTGGGCGGCAATCTGGCTGGGGGTGTAGAACAGGTTGATGTTCCGCTGCAGGGCGACCAGCGCGAGGCCTATCGCAGCGGCAGCGCCACAGACCAGCACGGCGAGCAGCAACCCGCGCCGTTTCCGACATGTATTCATCGGTTGGCCTCACATAGTCGTCGGCGTGTTTGCGCCTTGAGGTATCGACGGCGCGTCAGCACAGGCACTGCTGCGTTCCAGCCCAGCAGCGCCAACGCTATGCCATACGAGAGCCAGACGTAGGGCCCATGGCCATTCATGTTCAGGAGTTCGTGGAAATCGGCAAACACGTTCATGAGCGGCAAAGAGTGAGGCGGGTGATTTCGATGCTTGCCCAGCGGGCATCCGATTCGCGCTTCAGTGTCTCGATGCGCATGCGCGCCACCAGCACCGTTGCGAAGAAGCAATAGAATCCAAGTACGGCCAGCAAGAGCGGCACCCACATCTGAGGCGGCATGGCGGGTTTTTCGGCAAGGGTGAAGGTGGCAGGCTGGTGCAAGGTGTTCCACCAGATGACCGAGTACTTGATGATGGGTATATTCACGACACCCACCACCGCGAGCAGTGCGCAGGCCCGTGCGCCACTTTGAGAGTTGCGGATGGATTGGCCGAGGGCAATGACGCCCAGGTAGAGGAACAGCAGAATCAGCATCGACGTAAGGCGGGCGTCCCATATCCAATAGGTACCCCATGTGGGTTTACCCCATAACGAACCGGTGACCAGCGCGATAAGCGTCATCCATGCACCCAGGGGCGCGGCCTGTTGCAACGCGATGTCGGCGAGCTTCAGCTTCCAGACCAGGCTGACGGATCCTGCCGCCGCCAGCAGGACGTAAATGGATTGACCTAGCATTGCTGCCGGGACGTGTACGTAGACAATGCGAAAACTGTGTCCTTGCTGGTAGTCGGGCGGTGCGAAGAGCAGGCCCCAGCCCAACCCCAAGGCGAGCAGCACGATGCTTGCACCGGCCAGCCAGGGCAGCAGGCGGCCGCTCATGACGTAGAACCATTTGGGCGATGCCCATCGATGCAGCCGGCGAATATTCATGAGATGGCTTGCTAGGCGCAAAGGTTGCGTCGCGGCACGAATGTTGTCACTCGCGGATGCTGATAGAGAGGCCGGCCGCTACGACAAAGGGTGCGAGCGTCACGGTGAGGGCCATGAGGCTGGCCAGCCAGAGCAGGTGCCCCGCCGGCGAAAGCCCCTGTGTTGCCGCCAGAACCGCGCCACTGCCCAGGATCAGCACCGGGATATACAGCGGCAGAATCAGCAACGCCAGCAAAAGCCCGCCGCGCCGCAGGCCCGCCGTGAGTGCGGCCCCGACGGCGCCTAGCAAACTGAGCACGGGCGTGCCCAGCGCGAGCGACAACACTAACGTGCCAACAAAGGCAGCCGGCATTCCCAGTGCCAATGCCAAGGCCGGTGCAAGCGCTATCAAAGGGAGGGCGTTGCAAAGCCAGTGAGCCAGCAATTTTGCGGATACCAGCAGAGAAAGAGGATGGGTGGATAGCTGCCATTGTTCGAGCGTGCCATCGTCGAGGTCGCTGCGGAACAGGCCGTCGAGCGAGAGCAGCACGGCCAGCAGGGCGGCCACCCAAAGCACGCCGGGCGCCATGCGTTGCAGCAGCTGGTTCTGGGGCCCTACGGCCAAAGGAAACAGGGTATTGACCAGGGTGAAGAAAGCGAGTGGGATGGCGAGTTCCGCGGGTCGGCGGCATAGCAGTTTCAGCTCACGAATGAATAGGAGGATAAAGACGCTGCTCATGGCGCGTACTGTCCGAGATCAAGTTGGCGGTACGTGCACGGACGGTGTTCGAGTTGGTGATGACTGGTCAGGGCCACGACCCCGCCATCGGCGCAGTGCCGGACCAAGCGGTCTTCCAGTTGCGCTACGCCGCGCCGGTCCAACGAGGTGAAAGGTTCATCCAGGATCCAGACGGACGCGGCGTGCGGCAGGTACAGACGCGCGAGCGCCACGCGCCGCTGCTGTCCGGCGGACAAGGCATGGCAAGGCAGGTGTTCGAAGCCGAGCAGGCCGACCCGATCAAGGGCATGCATGGGTGCGGTGCGGCTGGGCTGCCCATGCAGCGCGCCCAGCCAAGCCAGGTTTTCATAGGGAGTGAGCAGGCCATTGATGCCCGCGGCGTGGCCGATCCATAGCAGAGAGCGCGGGGGGTATTCCTCGGGCTCAGGTGTGATGGACCAACGAATACGCCCTGATGTCGGGTTCAGCAGGCCGGCCAAGAGTCGTAGCAGACTGGTCTTGCCGCTGCCGTTGGGGCCGCTGACATGCAGCATGTCTCCGAAATGCAGTTGCAGACTGAGACGCCGGAACAGCAATCGGTCGCCACGTCGACAGCTCATGCCTTGTACCGCGAGCACCGGATCGGAAGCACGGGATGCGGTACGCGAGGTACCGTGCAGGCCGGGCATGCCTGGCATCAATGGGAAGTGCCCTCTGCGTACTCGATCTTGTTGCCGACGTTGTACTTTCCAGAGGGCTTGTTCATGGGAATGCGCTTGATTTCCTGCAGGGTATTGCTGTCGTAGGCAATCAGTGCGCCGTCGGCGTCCCATACGCTCAACAATAGATGCCGCCCGTCGCGCGTGAACTCAACATGGGCGGCGTTCTTTCCCGGCATCGGGCGCAGGGTGTGCGCGATTTCGAGGGATTGCTTATCGATGAGGTGCACGGCGTCGTTGTTGGGGCCGAAGAACACATCGGTCCAGGCGTAGCGCGAATTGCGGTGGCTGCGCATGAAAAACCCCGGGCCTTCAGTGGGGATTTGCTTGATCAGCTGCCAGGTCTGCATGTCCAGCACAGAGATCAGGCCCTGGCTGATGTTCGGCGTGGCGAACACCCAGTCCGAACCTCTCTGCCAATAGATGCCTGATCCCAGGTGGGGCATGCCGGGCAGGGCAATGTCCTTGGTGGTGGTGCCAGTATCGAGATCTACCACCTGCCCACCCTGAGCCTTGCGCGACGTCGCAAGCAAGTATCGGTAATCAGGGGTGAATGAAAAATCGTCGAGGATGTCTTGCGTTGGAATTCGGCGCGGCGTGACATCAGACTGCCCGTCGTAAGGAATTTCCCAGATTTCCTGGACATCTTTCAGGGCCACCACAAAGCTGCGCCGCGGCGGTGCGGTGTACACGGCGCTCACGCGCGATTGCATGCCATCTGCCATGGGCGTTTCGATGCGACGGGCCAGGGACAGATCGCGTGCGTCGAGCAGCACCAGGCCTCCGGGCAGATAATTGCCTACCAGCACCCACTTACCATCGCTGCTGACCGCCAGGTTGCGGGTGTTCAGGCCGGCGCGAACTTCGGCAACCATAGTGAGATTGTGCAGGTCATACAGGCTCACCCAGCCATCGCGCGACGCGAAATAGACATAGCGGCCATCGGGAGAGAACTTCGGGCCGCCATGCAGGGCAAAGTGAGACGGGAAGCGCGCCAGCGTCTCGAAGCTGTCGCCGTCGAGTATGACGACGTGATGGTTGCCCGCTTCCACGACTACAAAAAGGTTATGGGGATCGGCGCCGTGTTGTGCAGAGGCAGCCAGTGTGCGGGTGTCAACCAGTTGCCGGTGACTGGCGCGGATGTCGTCTTCGTTCCATACGGGGGCCTTGGCCGGGCGTTGATACAGATGGTCCACCAGTGCGTTGATCTGGCCGGGCTCGAGCACCTGGCTATAACCAACCATCTGGCTCGCGGGCCGGCCATTCTGAATGGTCAGCACGGTTTCGGCGCGCTTCAGCCGCGCCAGGCTTTCAGGAAGCAGCGCCGGGCCGGTGCCGCCAAGCCTATCGGCCCCGTGGCAACTTTGACAGTGCTGCTCATAAAGCTGCGCGGCATCGCGGGCCAGCGCCGGGCCACCTGTCAGAAAGATCGTAAGCCCTATCGCAATGGCGCCTATCCGCATAGGTGTTCCGTAGTCGCGGGGGTGGGTTGCAGATTGGCGCGCAGCCGGGCGGGATACTCTACATCTCGGTCGTTGAGCAGGGCCACGACGTGACCGACAATGGTGAGCATGGGTGCGCCTTGGCGTTGATGGCGACCCATCTCGCCCAGCGTTCCCAGGGACCCCGACACGGTGCGCTGATCAGGGCGCGTGCCGTTGAACACAAGCATGGCCGGCGTATCAATGGGCCGGCCGGCGGCGACCAGTTCTCGAGAGATCTCCTCCAGGCTGGCCAGGCCCATGTAGAAAACGAGCGTACAGCCCGCATCTATCATGGTGTGCCATGGCAAATCCAGCTTTCCGTCGTGGTGGCTATGACCGGTAATGAACTGGCAGGAATGTGCCAGGCCGCGATAGGTCAGCGGTAAGCCGGCGTAGCTGGTGCAGCCGGATGCGGCAGTAATGCCTGGCACGAGTTGGCAGTCGACGCCATGCGCGATGAGAAAGTCGAGCTCTTCCCCCCCTCGACCGAATATGAACGGATCGCCGCCTTTCAGGCGCACCACGCGCATTCCATGGCGCGCCAGGCGCACGAGCAGTTCGTTGATCTCGCCTTGCGGCAAGCTGTGGCGACCGCTGGATTTGCCCACGTAATAGTGGCGGCAGCTTGTCGGAACGAGATCGAGTACAGCTTGGCTGACCAGGCGATCATAGACCAGTGCATCGGCCTGCCACAGCAGGCTATATGCCGCCACGGTAAGCAGCCCGGGGTCGCCTGGACCTGCTCCTACCAAGGCGACTTCGCCGGGACGGAACGAGCGGTGTAATGAGGCGGGCAGGGTAATCGAGTGAGGCAGGGCGCTTTCTGGAAGAGTCATGGTGATGTCGGCGTCGCGAGTCAGCCGGAATGCAATGCGGAGGGGGGTGGGCCGGATTCGGCGACGCCGATCTCGGCGTCGGTGAGATGGCATCCAGGATCGGAGCCCCAGACGTCGCCGGCGGCCCAGGCACGTGTGCGGGTATTTCCATTGCAGATCGGTAGCCATCGGCAGCGCGCGCAGCGCCCGGTTACCTGGCGTGGGTGGATCCTGAGTTGCAGCAGCAAAGGGTGAGGATGGTCAACCCAGATTTCGCGAAACGGTTGGCGCCGAACGTTACCCACCCGGTGCTGCCACCAGTACGTGTCAGGGTGAACATCCCCTGTGTTGTCGATGTTGGCGATTCCGCTGCCAGCCGCGTTACCGCCCCATGCACGCAGCATGGCTTCCAGCCGGTCGGCATGTTGCGGCATGCGGCTGCGCACCCATTGCAGAAGCAGTATGGCGTCGGCGTCGTTGTTGCCGGTGACGAAGTCGGTGTCGCGGCCGGCCGAAATGTCGTCCCACGCGCGTTCGAACAGCAGATGCACGGAATCGCGAACTGTCTGATGCTGCGCATCGAATTTGCTGCTGCGTTTGCCACGGCCGCTATAGTTCAGATGCGAAAGATAGAACTTCTGGACGTCATGCGCCCGCATCAAGTCGAGTATGGCGGGCAATTGCTGGGCGTTGTATTGGGTCAGCGTGGTGCGCAGACCAACCCGGATGCCGCGTTCGCGGCAGAGGCGGATGGCGTTCATTGCTGCATCGAAACTGCCCTCCTTCTGGCGCCATGCATCGTGCACCGCAGGCAGGCCGTCGATGCTGATGCCAAGATAATCAAACTGCGCCGTCGATATTCGATCGATATTGTGCTCATCGATCAGCGTGCCGTTGCTGGACAGCACGACGAAGAAGCCCAGATCGCGGGCATGCCTTGCCAACTGGAAAATATCATCGCGCAACAAGGGTTCGCCCCCCGATAGAATGAGCACGCGAACGCCGGCCGCATGCAGATCGTCGATGACGTGCAACGCCTCGCATGTGTCGAGCTCGTCGCGGAAAGGACTGTCGGCCGAGGTGGCATAACAGTGCTTGCAGGTCAGGTTGCAACGGCGCAGCAGATTCCAGATCACCACGGGCGGGCGCGAACAAGGCGTAACGGCGGTAGGAGTTGGAGGGGCACCGGAAACGGCGAGAGCGCGCAGGTAATGACTGATTCTCAGCATGGGATTCTCAAGGCGCGGCACCCGGTCTGGGCCCGCCGCTGGCATGTGCGCAGCATCGCCGAGGCATGCCCGGTACGCCTTGACCGGAAACAATAAGATCCGCTGCCTTTCGAGTCGGCCTAACGCGGCGGCGCCAAACGCAAGCCGCTCTTCTTCAATATGCGGCTGCTGACGAGCATGTCGTCCGCCAGCGCGGCGCGGCCGAGCAGATTTCGTATGGAGTCGCGGTACTGCCGGATCTCATCGTCGCTGCGCCCATGAACCATCGCGTACAGGTTGTAGCGCCACGCCTGGCGGCGGGGTCGCCTATAGCAATGGCTGACGAACGGCAAAGCGCCGACTTGCCTGCCCAGGCGATCGATTCTTTCGTCGTCGACGTCCCAGACCGTCATGCCGTTATAGCGGTAGCCAAGGCGATAGTGGTTGGGGACCGCGGCGACGCGCCGTATGACACCGGCGTCCTGCAACCGATGCATCAGCGCCAGCGCTGCATTGGGACTCAGATCGAGCTTGGCACCTATCCAGGACCACGGGTCGTCGACCAATGGCAGCCCAGCGCCGGTGAGGTGGATGAGACGCTCTGCAAGCTCAGCGTCAGACGGCGAAATGCAGGCCGACATGGTAGGTTGCCTCTTTGGGCAGGTTAAGTACATGGAGTCCGGTGCGCTGTTCTATGCGCGCTATCGTTCGACCGATTTCATGGTGCGAGGCGCATGCCAGCACAAACCACATGTTCCAGGCATGTTCTCGCAAATAGTTATGAGCGACTTCAGGCATGCTGGCCAGCCACTCGGCGATCTCGTCGATACGCCACTCTGGTACGCGCAGGGCAGCCAGGGTGAAGGCGCCTCCCAGTGGCTCAATGTCGAACATGGGGCCGAATCGGGTCAGTGTGCCGTCGTCCAGCCAATGCCTCACGCGCTCGCGCGCAACGCTCGACGGAATGTTCAGTTCGGCGGCTATGGCGTCCCAGGGCCTTCCGACCAGAGGCAGGCCGCGTTGCAGCCTGTTGAGCAGGCGTTTATCGAGTTCATCCATGAGGTGTGCCCTCGGTGTAGCGTCCCCCGCACTGTTTAAAAGCCCGCGTGCTGAACAGCAGGCAGTGGGGCAGCCGATGCAGATCGGAGTCGCGCAGGATCTGCTCAATACGATTCCGAACCGCCTCACGCTGGCGGCCGTGCACCATGCAAAACAGGTTATACGGCCAATTGGGCGGCCGGCGAGGTCTTAGATAGCAAAGGTTGACGCCAGGTGCCTGGCTAAGCTGCGAACCCGCCTGTTCAACGAGATGGTCGGGAACATCTATTACCAGCATTGCGTTAGCCGCGTAACCCAGTGCGCGATGGTGCAATACCAGGCCTACCCGTCGGAACAGGCCGATGGCATTCCATTCTCGAACTTGCTCGATGACCGCATCTTCGCTGGCACCGATCTGCTCGGCGAGCGTTCTATAGGGCCGCGCCACCAGCGGCAGGCCTGCTTCGAGCAAGCGCCTCAGGTGTGCGGCCTGCGGCGCCGTGACTGGGGGTGGCGTCACGGCGTGGCACCCAGAGGAAAGCCGAGATCGAGCCGGAAGGCATGCAGCATGGGTAGGTCAAGCGGTTGCAAGCCTGTCGTCATTTCGATTTCATGCAGGATCTCGTCGATGCGTTGCCGACTGGGCGCGGTGATGACGAACCACAGGTTGTAATGGTGCGAGCGACGATAGTTGTGGTTGACTTCGCGATAGAGGCTGATAACTGCCGCCACGGCGTCGAGGGCGTGGGCCGGCACCGCCAGCGCCGCCAGCGTACTCGCGCCGGCCTGTCGATGGTCGAACACCGGGCCGACCCGGCTGAGTATTCCCCCCCGCTTCAGTTCGCTCAGGCATTCGATCAGTTCGTGTTCGGTACAGCCCAGTTGGCGCGCCATGGCAAGGTAAGGCCTTGAACATAGAGGCATATCGTGTTGGTAGGCGTTCGCGGCGGCGAATGCCAGACCGTCCAGCTGCGTGCTACAGACCTGTTGCATGCGCTCGGCTGCTGAAGAAAATGCCGCTAGGCCCGGCTGCAGGCAATCGCATGATTTTTTCAAGACGGTAGGGATCCCACACCTGTACTTCGTCACCATCACGTACGGAAATCCACAGCTGGTCGCCACGGGAGGTGAACTCCATGTGCAGCACCGCTGGTCCTGGCTCTAGCGTAGCGATGACACGGCGGGTTTCGGTGTCGATGACCTGCACCTTATGATTGTCGGGATAAGCGAAGTTCACCCAGACCTGGCGTCCGTCGGGGCGGGCCATGACAAAGACTGGCTGCCCTGCCACGTCAATGGCTCCCTCCTGCAGCCAGTCGCCGGTGCTCATGACCAGTACCTGATGCCGTCCCACCGCCGGAACGAAGGTCTGGCGCCCTGCCACGGTCCAGCCTTCAAGGTGCGGCATCTTGTAAACGGGAAGCTTCTGTTCGCCCCGGCCATAGTGGCCGAGCACACTCCGCACGCCCCGCTCGGGATGCCATAGGTCCAGCTCGGCCATGCCGTTCTCGCCAAACAGCCCGGCAATGTAGTAACGGCCGTCTGGGGTCAACAGTGCGTCGTAGGGCTGGTTTCCGATATCGGCGTGAACGGCAAGCGTGGGCTTGTCGCGCTGGCTGAAATCAGCGACCCAGATCTCGCCGGTATCGAACAGGCTGTATACGAACTTGTTGCCTGGGGCGTCGACCACGCCCACCACACGCGATCGTCGGGTCGTGCCGGGCACGGGCGTGGCCGGGATGTCGGCAACCATTTCGAGCGTCTCGGCGTCGAACACTTTGATTCCGCCGGGCTCGTAGTTTCCTACGGCAATGAGCTTTCCGTCCTGGCTGATGGCGCCCCCGATGCTGTTGCCGCCTTGCACGACGCGGCGGGCAATGCGCCTGGACAGCAGGTCAACCTTGGTCAGGCCGCCATCGCGGCCAAAGACGTATGCGTAACGCTGGTCGCGCGAGAAAACCACCGAAGCGTGCGACAGGTCGCCCAAGTCCGACACGCGGCCCTGGATGCTCATGCTGGTGCTTTCGACAATGATGAGGCTGCCGGCCGAACGTTCGACGACAACGCCGAGATCGCCACTGCCTCGCGGCGGCGTGTGCACGCAACCGGCGGTCAGCAATCCGAGCATGAGCAACAGGGCACGCAACATGGAAATGGATGTCATTGAGAAAGTCTTTCGGCCAGCCAGACGATGTCTTGCGCGGAAAGTAAGGCGTCCCAGTTTGGCATGGGCGTGCCGGGCCGTCCGTGAGTGATTGTCGAGATGATGAGGTCGCGCGGCTTGCCAGCGAGCGCCTGGCGCGTCAGTGGTGGTCCCAGGCCGCCCGTCATGCGCAAGCCGTGGCAGGATCCGCAGTCCTGCCGCAGCAGATGCTCCAGCTGCTGCTGTCGCAACGGACTGGGTTCGGCGGCGGCAAGGCCGGCCAGCGCGCATCCGGCTAAGATGCACCCGAATGCCGCAGCAAGAAATGAAAAGCGCGCCATGGAATCTCACTCTGAATCGCGCGAAATCAATGACGGGACGCCGTGATGTCGCCGGGTGCATCCAGGCCCAGGTGGTGGCCCAATGACACATGATGGAAGCGTCCTGTGGTGTGCTCGTCGTGGATAGCTACGCCAAAGTTGTAGGTTTTCCCGGCTTCGAGCTGCACATCACCGAGGCCACCTGCGAGCTTGCGAGTGAAGTCGACCGTCCAGGTATCGCCGTCGAGTTTGCCTACTGCGGAAACGAGCGCCTGGCCGCCCTGCATGACCCGCTGGTCGGCAATATGGCCGTCGTAGGCCTTGTTGTCACCGCTGCGCCACTGATTCAGGTCGTAGAAAATGCCTTCGGACAGTGATCCGCCCTTGACGTACTTTGTCTTGGTGTCGGATGCACCGGGCATGGTTCTCGCATCGGCATGGCAGGCACCCCAGCATCCGCCAGCCTGGGCCAGCTCGACGGCGTCGCCGGCCAGCATATAGGCGAGCTTCACCGGATTCTCGGAGTCCATTTTTGGGGCTCCGCTACTCGTAGGCTGCTTCCAGGTAAAGCGCAGGTATAGCGCTTCGCCGTCATGCGAAGCCTGCACCTTCATGGCCAGCGCGGGTGCCTTGCCCGAGAGGGGTGCTGGCTCGAGTTTCTGCCCGCTCGCGATCAGCTTGCCCATGTTGGCGACTTCCTCTGAATGGCAGTCCATGCAGGTTTCGCCTTTCTTCAACGCGCGCGCGCCACCGTGTTCGGTGCCCTTGGTGATCCACTCGATCGCGGATGTGCCGGGGTAAAAAAGAGCGATGTCGGTGGAGGGCACCGCGCCCCAGTCGGATGGCGGAGCCGCGTGCGCGAATACGGTGGTCAGGGCGAGGGTCGCTCCTATGGCGTTGTGCACGATGTTCTTCATCACGGGTTGATTCCTTTTCACTATGCGGTTTCCTGCAACGCTATTCCTCGTCGGCATCAGTCATGCCTTGCGGTTTGTGATGCGCAATGCCTTTATGGCAGTCGATACAGGTCATGTTGTCTTCGCTGGCCATGTCGTGCTGCTTGCGCGCACGCTGTTTCTGCATGTCGGAGTTCATGCTTTCCAGGCTGTGGCAATTTCGGCATTCGCGGGAATCTGAATTCTTCATGCGTCGCCATTCATTGCGTGCGAGTTGAAGCCGCTTTGCCTCGAACTTCTCGCGTGTGTCAATGGTTCCAACGAGCTTGCCCCATAACTCTTTCGAGGCCTGGACCTTGCGGATCATCTTGTAGGCCCAGTCTTTGGGGACATGACAGTCTGGGCAGGTGGCCCGTACACCCGTGCTGTTGCTGTAGTGGATGGTTTCCTTGTATTCGGGATAGACGTTATCCCGCATTTCGTGGCATGAAATGCAGAACGCCTCGGTATTGGTCGCTTCAAGCGCAGTGTTGAAGCCACCCCAGAAGATGACGCCCAGGATCACGCCCGAGAGCAGCAGCGCACCCACCGAGTATTTTGCAGAGGGACGACGCAGGTGGGCGAACAAGCCTTTCTTGCCGTTGGAATTTTTCATGATGGAAGCGGCGGCTTCCCGTTGAGGGAAACCGCCGGCAAGGGTAGGCCTGGTGGATCAGTAGACGTCGTGCATGGTGTTGTAGACGTTGAACTTGCCGGTAGGCGTGACCACAGCCGGGTCGGTGATGACGCGTTTGAGTTTCAGCGTCTTGTCGTCGTAAATGACGATGGCTGACTGGTCAGCCTTGCCGCCCCACAGAGATACCCAGACTTCGTCGCCGGCTTGGTTGTACTCGGGTTGAACTGCGCGACGTATCGCCTTGCTCTCGGGCAGACCCGAGTCTTTGGCGACGTTGAGTCGGGCGGGCGCCTGGGATAGATCGTCGAGGTTGAACACGTAGACAGACTCGGCCACGTCTCGCTCGGGGTTCATCGGGGCATCGGCCCAGAAGTGCTTCGACTTCGGATGCGTTTTCACGAACAGGTTGCCGGCGCCTGGCATCTTCAGCTCTTGCACGACTTTCCAGTTGTTCTGCTTGAATTTGGCGTGTTCGGGCTTGTCGGAAGCGGTGGAGATCAAAGAGACGACGTCATCGCCCAGATGCCCGGTGGCCCAGACCGGCCCATATTGCTTATGCACGAAATTGGCGCCGCGCCCCGGATGCGGAATCTTGGCGGTATCGACCAATGCTGCCAGTTTGCCAGTCTTGGTGTCTGCAACGGCGACCTTGTTCGACGCGTTGGCGGCCACCATGAAGTATCTGCCCGATGCATCCCAGCCGCCATCATGCAGGAACTTCGCCGATTCGATGGTGGTGGTCTTGAGGTTTTTCAGGTCGGTGTAATCGACAAGCAGTATTTGTCCGGTTTCCTTGACGTTTACCACCCACTCTGGCTTCTGCAGTGATGCCACGATAGAGGCGACGCGTGGCTCGGGGTGATAGTCGCCGTCCACGGTCTGCCCGCGCGTGGAAACGATTTTGATGGGCTCGAGTGTTTCACCGTCCATGATGGAGTACTGGGGCGGCCAGTAGGTACCACCGATCAGGTATTTGTCTTCGTAGCCCTTGAACTTGGATACGTCGACCGAGCGCGCATCGGAACCCAGACGCACCGTGGCCACGGTGGTGGGCTCTTCGAACCACATGTCGATGATGGTGGTCAGGCCGTCTCGCCCCACCGTATAGACGTAGCGGCCGGATGCCGACAGCCGCGAAATGTGCACTGCGTAGCCGGTGTCGAGGATTTTCCAGATCTTGTGATTGTCGCCATCTACAAGAGCCAGCTTGCCGGCGTCCCGCAGTGTTATCGCGAACACGTTCTTCAGGTTGATCTTGTTCAGCTGCTTCTTGGGGCGCTCGGACACAGGCACCAGCAGCTTCCAGCTTTCTTTCATGTCCTGGAGTGAGAACTCGGGCGGGACATCGGGCGTTTGCTGGATATAGCGCGCCATGAGGTTGATTTCTTGTTCGGTGAGAATGTCGTCGTAGTTAACCATTCCGCCTTCGGTCCCGAACGCAATGATGTTTTCGAGCCGTTTGGTACCCAGTTGCAGCGTGCCGCCGTCCGTTCGGTTGCCGGACGCGTCGGTTTTAGCCCAGTGGGGCTCGAGATTCTTGCCCGTTGCTCCCTTGCGCAGCACGCCGTGGCAGCCTGCACAGCGTTCAAAGTAGATTTGCTTCGCGACTTCTTTCTCGTCGTCGCTCATGGCGGGTGCGTTGGCATGGGCAGCCCCGGCGCCCAGGAAAGAGGCACCGGCGATCAAGCCGGCCATCAATGTTCTTTTTGCCGCGAAACCTGCCCACGGCATGCACGGAACGCTGGGGGCTCGCCGAGTGTGGGGTGTGAAGGCTGATGCTGGGCGGGTCATTGGAACTTCTCCTTGGAGTCGCCGGTTGCGGCCGCATGGGCCGCGGCTGGGTGGTTGATCGTTGAAGCGCTTGGACTCTCGGGCCGGATCGTACTGAACGCTCCGGTCACTACGCTTGACTGCCGTCAATTGAGTTGCGAAGCCGTTGACTGCAATCAAGCCTGTTCTAAAGACGGGTTGAGAACGTACTTGCCCGGCGAGTAAGGTCGCCGCTGATTCAACCGATCGGAAATTCGAAATGACCACACCTAGGATGGGCAATGCCGCGAGTGCAACCGGTGAACCGTATTACCGGGCGACAGGAGACGAGACTCAGCTCTTCGAGCAAGCGTGGCACGATGGCATGCCCGTATTGATCAAGGGGCCGACCGGCTGCGGCAAGACGCGCTTCGTCCAGTACATGGCGTACCGCCTGGGTCTGCCCTTGTTCACGGTGGCTTGCCATGATGATCTCAGCGCCACGGACCTGGTCGGGCGCCACTTGATCGGTGCGAGCGGCACTTGGTGGCAGGACGGGCCATTGACACGCGCGGTGCGCGAGGGGGGAATCTGCTACCTGGACGAGATCGTCGAGGCGCGGCAGGACACCGCCGTTGTCCTTCATCCTCTTGCGGACGACCGGCGCGAGCTCTATATCGAACGCACGGGAGAGGTCTTGCAGGCACCGGCCGGTTTCATGCTGGTAGTGTCATACAACCCGGGGTACCAAAATCTTCTGAAAGGCATGAAGCCCAGCACACGGCAGCGGTTTGTCGCGCTACGGTTCGACTACCCAACCATTGCGGAAGAGCGAAGTATCGTGGCGGCGGAAGCGCACGTAGACGATCAGATAGCCGGCCGCCTGGTCGATCTCGGACAGGCGTTGCGGCGGCTCGAACAACATGATCTGGAAGAGGTGGCGTCTACACGGCTGTTGATCTTTGCGGCGCGCATGATTCGCGGAGGCATGGCGCCGCGCGACGCTTGCCGGGCATGCCTGGCTGAACCCCTGTCGGACGACCCGCAGACTGTCGCTGCATTGATGGAGGTCGTGGATGTGCACTTCGGCTGAGGCGGAGCGGGCTCCGGAACCCGCCGGCCGGTTGCCGGGCGACGTAGCGATGTGGCTGTTCATTCTGGCGGAACTCGCCGTATTCGGGATACTGATTCTGTCGTTCGTTGTGGCGCAGGCAATGCACCCTTCGCTGTTCCAGGCTGGGCGGCGGGTGCTGGACGGCTCAACGGGCATGGCGCTGACCGCCAGCCTGCTGACCTCTGGCTGGCTGGCCGCGTGTGCCTTGTCGCGCGCCCGAGAGCGTCGCCCTGGCGCGTCGACGCTGTTCGGACTGGCGTTGATCACGGCGGCCGGGTATTTGGGGCTGAAGCTGCGCGAGTACATGCACCTGGCCGTGGGCGGATGGAGCCTCGAGCACGATACGTTCTTCACGCTGTACTGGCTGCTGACGGGGTTTCATTTTTTGCACGTGCTGTTGGGTATGCTGATACTGGCTTGGCTGGCGTGGCGCTGTCGCGCCCTGGGGCATAGCTCCACCGACTTGACCGGACTGGAGTCGGGCGTTCTGTATTGGCACATGATCGATTTGGTCTGGGTAATTCTGTTCCCGGTGGTTTATCTGTTGGATTGATGATGAGCGACACACTACGCCTGGCGTGCCAATGGCTGGGCTTGATACTGCTGACGGTCGCATCGGTACACGCGGCAGACCTGTTGGTGCGGCAGGGCGCGCAGTTAGTGATGATCGGTCTCGCCCTGGCCAAGGCCTGGCTGATCATCGATGGATTCATGGAGCTACGTCATGGGCCACCCGCATGGCGGTGGCTGCTGATGGGTTGGCCGGTCATCATGGTGCTGGCGTTGTTGTGCGCCGGGTTTCTGCGGCCTGCCTGATCATCCTGATCGCACTGGGTGACAACTTTTTATTCTTGATTGCGGTCATGCGAACTGGTCACAGCCCCTTTCTAGAATGATGCCCACCTAAAGCCAACAGGGGCCATCATGCCAGAAACCTTTACCAAGGGTATGGCCAGGAATATCTATTTTGGGGGTAGCGTTTTCTTCATCCTGATATTCCTGGCCTTGACCTTCCATACCGAAGAACAATTTCCACAGCGCACCAACCAGGATCAGATGACCGAGGCCGTGGTACGCGGAAAATTGGTCTGGGAACAGAACAACTGCGTCGGTTGCCACACGATCCTGGGCGAGGGCGCGTACTTCGCCCCCGAGCTGGCCAACGTCTACGAGCGGCGCGGCGGCGACCAGGATTTCCATTCGTTCCTGCGCGCCTGGATGAGTGCCCAACCTTTGGGTGTGCCAGGACGCCGCGCCATGCCGCAGTTCAATCTCAGCGAACGGCAAGTGGACGACCTGGCCGAGTTCCTGAAATGGACGTCCAGGATCAACAATTACAACTGGCCTCCCAACCGCGAGGGTTGAACCATGAACGCCATCAATCCGCATCTCAAGTTCGCCTCGCAAGCCGTGGCGAAACCGTACTTTGTCTTTGCACTGATCCTGTTCGCAGGCCAGATACTGTTTGGCCTGGTCATGGGCCTGCAGTATGTGGTGGGAGACTTCCTGTTTCCTCTCATCCCCTTCAACGTGGCCCGCATGGTGCATACCAACCTGCTGATCGTATGGTTGCTGTTTGGCTTCATGGGCGCTGCGTATTATCTGATTCCCGAAGAATCTGACCACGAACTGCATAGCCCCAAGCTGGCATTGGTATTGTTCTGGGTGTTCGCCGCGGCCGGCGTCCTGACCATACTGGGCTATCTGCTGGTGCCGTATGCCGGGCTGGCTGCCATGACAGGCAACGACATGCTACCCACCATGGGCCGGGAGTTCCTGGAACAACCCACCATCACCAAGGCGGGTATCGTGGTGGTGGCGCTGGGTTTTCTGTATAACATCGGCATGACGATGCTCAAGGGCCGAAAGACCGCCATCAGCATGGTGATGATGACCGGCCTGATCGGCCTGGCGGTCTTGTTCCTGTTCTCGTTCTACAACCCCGAGAACCTTGCGCGTGACAAGTTCTATTGGTGGTGGGTGGTACATCTGTGGGTGGAAGGCGTATGGGAGCTGATCATGGGTTCCATGCTGGCCTTCGTACTGATCAAGATTACCGGTGTCGACCGCGAAGTCGTCGAGAAGTGGCTCTACGTCATTATCGGCATGGCGCTGATCACGGGCATTATCGGTACCGGCCATCATTACTTCTGGATCGGGGCTCCCGGTGTGTGGCTGTGGTTGGGTTCGATATTTTCCGCACTCGAGCCGCTACCCTTCTTCGCGATGGTGCTTTTTGCCTGGAACATGATGAAAAGGCGCCGCCGCCAGCACCCGAACCGCGCTGCGTCGTACTGGGCCATAGGCACGACCGTCACGGCTTTTCTTGGGGCCGGTGTATGGGGCTTCATTCATACTTTGGCGCCGGTGAATTACTACACGCATGGCACGCAACTGACCGCGGCACACGGCCACCTCGCATTCTACGGTGCATACGTCATGATCGTGCTCACCATGATTTCCTATGCCATGCCGCGCTTGAGAGGCCTTGGCGAGGCACCGCCAGAATCCGCGCAGCGCAAGGAACTATGGGGTTTCTGGCTCATGACCATATCTATGCTGGCCATTACGCTGCTGCTCACGGCCGCGGGACTGGTGCAGGTATGGCTGCAACGACTTCCAGCTGATGCAGGCGCCATGTCGTTCATGAACACCATGGAACAACTAGCCGTATTCTTCTGGCTGCGCCTGGGCGCGGGCGTGATGTTCATGTGGGGACTGGCCTGCTATCTGTCGAGTTTCCGTCAGCAAGGCCAGGCAGGGCCGCGGCCGGCCGTCTCGGGCGCGTAATGCGGCGCCCGTGAATGCTTCCTTCCCACACTGAAAGGACCTGCGCTTGGGTATCGAGCTTGAAGAGTGGGTGGGAGGCATTTGGCACCGGTTCATTACACGTCGGGCCGCCCGCGACTATCCTGAAGCCGGGGTGCATCTGGCCGACGTTCAACGGGGACTTTCGGTTCTATTTCGCGCGATGGGCGGCGAGGGGGGCATAGGGCTTGAAGTTGCGGACCGCCGCCGGTTGCTTACGCGTCGCAATGCGATGCAGAGATTGGCCGGAAGCGGGTCGGCGGAAGTGTTGGCCTGGCGTGATTCCGACACGCTGCGCTTGCCGCGACAACTTGCGGTATTTCCAGACCAGGCACTGAATGGCCAGCTGTACCGCTGGCTGGTGCTGATGGCGGCTCAGGCGCCTCGTATGCAGCACTGGGGCCGTGATAACCAAAGCTGGACGGTGGCACTGCTGAGTCGATTTCCGGCCCTGCGGCCACGTTATCGCGCCCTGGTGACGGCCCACCTCGCTATCCGGCCTGACCCGGCCGGTATGCGCGGGGCTGAGGCCGCCCTGGAACGGGCCGTGCGGCGGGCGCTGGATCAGCCGGGCAGCGTGACGGATTTTCCTCGTAGCGAGCGCGCACCTTGGCCCGTGCCCATGTGGCTGTACCCCCCGCAACGCGTCGGCGAGACCCAGCCGACGCAATCGGCTACGGACGACGGAGAGACGCGCGCATTGACGCACACGCATAGTGCGGCACGAAAGCGCGCCACCCGTGTGGACGACCATTCCGGCAAGGACGGCCTGCTGCTCATACGGCTTGAAAACCTGTTCAGCTGGTCCGAGCACGTGGACCTGGATCGGCGCGGCGATGACAGCGACGACCTGGACGCTGCGCGAGTGGCTGAAGACCTGGACGAACTGGCGGTCTCGCGCCGGCCCACCCGACGCAGCGGGGGGTTGAAGCTGGATCTCGATCTACCGCCGGCCGATGCTGATGATCAGCCACTTGGCGGGCCGCTCGCCTTGCCTGAATGGGATTATCGGCGCCAGCATCTGCTGGAAGATTTCGTTCAGGTGCAGGTAATGTCGCCACGCGCGTCGACGCCGGCTGCCTTGCCCCTGCGTCTGGCGCCGCTGGCACGGCGGCTGCGCCGCCAGTTCGAGCATTTGCGCAGCGAGCGGCAATGGCTGCGCCAGCAAGCTGTGGGCAGCGAACTCGACATACAGGCGTGGATAGACTTCCAGGTTGACCTGCAGCACGGCAATTGTGCCGAGCGGGGGTGGTTTCATGATCGACGCCAGACACGGCGCGATTTGTCTTGTCTGCTTCTGGCCGACATTTCGATGTCGACGGACGCCCACCTGGATGACCAGCACCGCGTCATCGATGTGATTGGCGACAGCCTGTTGTTATTCGGCGAGGCCTTGGCGGCGGTTGGCGACCGTTTCGCAATGTACGGATTTTCCTCGTTGCGGCGTCACCAGGTTCGTATGCTGGAATTGAAAGCTTTCGGCCAGCGTTATGGCGACGACACCCGCGGCCGGGTGCTGGCGTTACGTCCCGGGTATTACACGCGCATGGGCGCCGCCTTGCGCCATGCGACGCGTCTGCTGGCGTCGACGTCGAGCAGGCGAAAACTGCTCTTGTTGGTCACAGACGGCAAACCCAACGATCTCGACCGCTATGAAGGCCGTTATGGGGTGGAGGACACCCGTCAGGCAGTGATCGAAGCACGCCGCAAAGGGCTGATTCCTTTTTGTATAACCATCGATCGCGAGGCAGGGGCTTACCTGCCTTATATGTTCGGAGCGCATGGCTATACATTGATACGCCAACCGGAGCTATTGCCGTATCGCCTGCCGCAGTTGTACCGCCAGCTTACGCAGCCCTGACGCGCCCGTAGTCAGAGGGGATTTCTTGGCAGCCAATAGATCATGACGATGCAGAACACGGCCAGTGCGACGCAGAACCACCGGAATCGGCGCAGGCGACGCCGTTGCACCAGGGCGGCGAGTGCCGGCAGCGGCATGCCGCAGTGTGTGCAATGCTGCGTGGAGTGGGGCGAGTTGTGCCGACAGTAGAGGCATTCTGACATGGCGGGCGACTGGAGACGGAGCAACTATTCGAAGGTTTCCAGACGCTGGCTGTTTAGCACGCAGATGTGGTTGCCTTGCTGCGTGATGATGTTTTCATCGATCAGGCGGCGGATGATGCGAGAGAAGGTCTCGGGCTGGATGGAGAGGTGCCCCGCGACGAGGCGTTTGGCCATGGGAAGATCGAAGTTGTCGATACCGGGCCGGCGCGCCAACTGTGTCAACAGATAACGCACTACGCGGTGGGTGGCGTTTTTCAGGGACAGTGTTTCGATTTCGTTGATGCGCTGATGCAGCCGTATGCAGAGCTTGCCCAGCAATGCGAAAGTCAGTGGGCTGTTGTTGCGCAACAGTTCCATGTAGGTGTTGTTGGAAAACCGGTAGAGCTGCGAGGGGGCGATGGCCTGGGCCGAGGCGACGTAATCGGGCGTGTCCATCAGCATCATGGCTTCGGCGAAGGTTTGCCGGCCGCCGATGACGTCGAAGACCTTTTCCTGGCCGTCGGGCGTGACGCGGTAGATCTTGACGGTACCAGAGATCACGAAATAGAACGCGTGGGCCGGCTCGCCCTGGTGGAACAGTTTTTCGCCCTTGTCGATATTGAGCAGCCGTGCCGTTTGTAGCAGGGTATCGAGCTGGGCTTCGCTCAGGGGCTCGAACAAGTGATGACTGCGGAGGATCTGATGGTGGACGCGATGAAGCTGCATGGTGTGGATGGGCATCGGGCCGGAGCCCGCCTCAAGTGGAAACCGGCAGCGCCGGGAAGCTGACCCCCGGCACCACATGGTAGAGAATGTCTTGCTCGCCCAGCGCTTGCAGCAGGGCATGTCCCTGCAAGAGTGCTGCGTCGCCCGGCACCAGCAGAGCGACCCGCCTGCCTGCACGGGCAAGACCGGCCAATTGTTCGCTGTCGCACGAGTAGGGCTCGCCCTGGCAGTGGCGCAGCGGAATGCGATCGGCGTCGCGGCGGCACAGTTCGACCATGGCGGGCGAGACGGCGGGCGTGCACAGTACGACCTCGGCCTGCTGCATGAGACGCAGGGCGCGGAAGGTGAGCAGGTCGGGGTCGCCCGGACCAGTGCCGATAAGGTAGATCTCGCCATGGCTGGGGGCTGGGGCGGCACGCAGCTGGTCTTCGAGCAGGCGCCGGGCCCGGGTGGCGCCGCCGGCGAATATGGCTTCGGCTATCGGGCCCTGGAATACGCGTTCCCAGAACACTCGGCGTTGCCGTACGTCGGGCAGCCAGCATTGCACCCGAACGCGGAACTGGCGTGCCAGTTCGGCCAACTGGCCGTAGTGGGACGGCAACCAGGTTTCGATCTTGGCCCGCACAAGGCGCGCCAGCACCGGCGCGTGTCCGCCGCTGCTGATGGCCACGACGAGCGGGGAGCGGTCGACCACCGCAGGAAAGATGGCGCTGCACAGCGTGGGTGAATCGACCACGTTGACCGGTATGCCGCGCGCCTGCGCGTGCGCCGAGATGCTGGCATTCAATGAGGGCTGATCGGTGGCGGCGATGACCAGGGCCACGTCGTGGAGGTCGGCTTCGGTGTATTTGCGTGGATGCAGTTCCGCCGCGAGCGTGGGCAGTTCGGGATGCAGGCACGGGGCCACGATGCGCAGGCGTGCACCGGCGGCATGCACCAGGCGCGCCTTGCGCAGCGCCACTTCGCCGCCTCCGACGATGAGGACGGTGCGGCCTTGCAAGAAATGAAAAAGCGGAAGGAATTGCATGCGGGCCAGAGTACGCGCATCGGACTGCCGGCCGGTGTGGCCGTACAGGGCGCGCATCGCGTGCCAGTTTACGGGCCGCCCCATGCAAAACGCCCGCGGACTGCGCGGGCGTTTTGCGAATGATCAAGCGAATCAGAAAACTGTATCAGGGTGACGGGTGGGCCAATGTCTCGGCAAACTGGGGTACCGAGGCCAGGAACATCTTTACCAGGTAATCAGCGCCGTGGTCGCCGATGCCGCCATAGGCATTGACGTCCATTTCAAGCACGGCCTGATTGTCGGTGTCGAGATAGGCGCGCGTCCAGCGGTTATTGGTGTTCCAGTCATTCAGGCGGCGCAGCGATATGGGCTGTGCCGACGCAAAGCTGGCACGGAGCAACAGGTCGGCACAGCTGCTGTCGATGTCGCAGTCATGGAACTTGATACGCAGGCTGGTGGCGCCGGAATCGCCCGGTTCAATCTCGATGACGGGGTTTCCGCCCGGGGCCGTGGTGGTTTGGTAGTTGTAGCCAGCCTCGTCCAGGATCTGGCCCGTCAGGTCCGGGTCGAGCGAGCTCAACAGATTGCTGCCTGATTCTTGATAGTCGTCGTCAAGTCCGCCGACCAGGTTCCCCAGCAGATCTTCCACGGGAACCGGGTTGCCGTTCAGGGTGGCGGCACCATCGGCATACAGGAAGGTGCTGACCAGATTGTCGCCGTCGTTCTGGCCCAGACCCAGCATTTCGGCCATGCCTGCGGCCGCGCGGATCTGCTCATCGGCTTCGCCAGCGGCCTGCGTGGCGTCGAGACCTTGTGTCTGCAACACCTGGGCGATGATGTCCTGGGCCATGGGCTTGGATACGACCAGTTTGACATTGAGCGACTTGATGGCCTGCTGGATCAGGGTCCGGGGATCGTCGGCAGTGGGCGTGTCTGCGCCGAGTGCGGCAGGCTGGGTGAGGTCGAGATTGAGCGTGAGCGTGCTTTCGCCTTTGGCGGTTTTCCAGGTGACCGGGTCAAGCTGCAGGGTGGGATTGCCAGCCAGCATCTGGCGGCCTGCCAGCAGCAGGGCCTGTTGCCGCTCTGGCGTCAGGGCCTCGGATGGCGTGCCATCGGGCCCGATGTCGGTAAAGACTTCGTTATAGAGCCTGGAAATTTCGGCCATGGCCTGGCCGTCCAGACGATTCAGCTTGATGACGGCCTGCGCCTGGCCGAAATGTCGATCGTTGACGTCGACTTGGCCCACCTGGTAGCGCATCTCCAGGTTCAGATTCTTGCCGGTTTCGGCGAGGCTGGCGGAATAGCCGAGCGACTGGAGGACGACGGTGGTATCCGTGTCCAGGTCTTCGATGCGCAATTGCTGGATCTGAGCGTCGGTGTTGCCGATGCCGAAGCCAAACTGGCCTTGCCGGCTGTCCAGGCTGAGAGAGATGCCGTTCGCGTTTATCTTGGCCGGCCGTTCACCCTGGCTCGCGTCGAGCGCGACCCGGTCGATGTTGATGTGGCCAGTGGAACTGCGGGAAGATTGGGTGTAGGCGCCTTGCGCCTGCGCGCCGCTGAACGAGAACGTCATGCCATCTTTGCTGATCTCGATGGGCGATATTTCTGCCGTTCCGGTCGTGTCGCCGTTGTAGGAAACGATTGTGTCGCTCTTGAAGGGCGATTCGCCTTTGGTCAGGTCGAACAGCGGCTTTACGTCGTCGCTGGCGGCGAGTTCGGCATGCACGAAGGCCAGTTTGGGCAGCCATTGCCCTCGGGCCAGGGCGCCCCGAGCAAATGGGCCGTGCTGGATGTGCGAGACGAACTCTGCTGCGCCTTCGGGAAGGTCTTCTGGCGCGTCGGCTGTCTTGGTGAGCGCGACGGCGTATCGGGCGTGGCTGGAGAAGAAATGCCTTTGGTATGCGGTCTGGCGGATTTCGAGTCCGAAGCTCATGCCGGCCATGGCGTCGGCAAGCTTCTGGTTGACTTCCGCCAGCCGTGCGGGCGATTCGGCCTCGATGCGTTTGCCGGTGTACCAGGTGGCGCCCAGCCAACCTACCACCGCCACCACCACAACCCCCGCCGTGATCCCCACTGCCTTTTTCATCGTACCGTCCAACTTTCGTTTGAATGCGGCCTGGCAAGCCCCGCGGCGGGCCAGGCTAGGGCGATCGCCCGCGGCGAGTATACCGATGCGGCCGGCAGGCAGGGTTCCAGTGGCGTTACCAGACGTTTCCGCTGCGGTGCTTACATGGAATCCAGGGGGTAGATGGGACGGCGCACGTGCCGGAATTCCAGTTGTGCATAGTCTGACGTAGTGACGCCTTCGCCGGTGCAGGCGATGATTTCGGTAGCCATCTCGGAAAATCCCGCCCGCCAGTGCACGCGGCTCTTCAGGGCAACGTAGCGCTTTTGCAGTGGGTCGATGCCGGCGGACAACAGGCAGTTGATATCAAAGGGTTCCTGGTGGCGGGACACGATGACGATCTGAACGCGCCCCGTGTCGAACACGACCGTGAGTCCGGTGTCGTTGCGTACGCCGCGATACATGGGGCCACGGTTCAGGTAGACGCCGTCGAACGCCAGCTTTACCCGGCCCGTCACGCTCAGCGGCTTGCTTTGTTGCTTGAGGGCGGGCATGGGCACTTTGCCGCCCAGGCTCAAGGTGATTTCCGAGCCGACCCCGGCGGCTGCCGCCTGTTGTGCGGCCTCGGGGTCGCACAGGGCATAGAAGGCGACGTTGTCGAGTTCCTGGCGCAAAATTTCCGCCAACACGGCGGTGGTGTCCATGGTGCCGCCCGAGCCGGTATTGTCAAAATGGTCCAGCAGGATGACGGGACCCTGTTCGATCGTCTTGGCGCGCGCGATGGCGGGCTCCAGGGGTTCGCAATGGAACACCCACTGCTCGCGGCCTTGCCAGGCGGCGTCGAGCAGTTCGTCGCGATAGCGTTCGGCAGAGGCCAGGTCGTCGTCGGTGCAGATGACGGCGCTCAGTCCGGCTTCGCGAATGTCGGCATGCGGGAACCCCACGAAGACCGATGCGGCAAGCACGCCTTGTGATTCGAGCTGGCGGCAACGGTCCTGGAGCGATTTGTTGGGATCGGCATGGGTGCCCTGGCACATGATGTGGGGCAGCATGGGTTTGTTGGCCCAGGTCATGACGGGCCGAATTTCGCCTTTCAGGGTGCGCACGATGACGTCGGCCGCGCGCACGCCGCTGTCGCGAATGTCGACGTGCGGGTAGGTATGGAAGCCGGTGACCACGGTGGCGTGGCGGACGATGTCGTCGTAAATGTTGGCGTGCATGTCCAACGTGACTGCGACAGGGGTGTGCGGGTCGATTTCGCGCAGGCGACTGAGCAGAGTGCCTTCGGCGTCTTCGATGCCCTGTGCCACCATTGCCCCGTGCAGGTCGAGCAAAATGGCGTCGTAGCCGCCGCGTCTGACTTCATCGAGCACCAGCGCGCAGAGAAGCTCGTAGGTGTTCGCATCGGTGGGAGCGCTGGGCCACGATTCGGCTGCCACTGGCACGACGATGTCGGCCCCTTCGCGGCGGGCGACCTCGATGTAACCGCCGAGGCCGCTATCGGTGTTTTCATAGGCGCGAATGGCGCGCTCGCCCGCGAGGATCTCAGGGCTGCCGCGGAAGAAGCGTTCAAGCGGCGTCGCCACCGGGGAGAACGTGTTGGTTTCGTGCTTGATCATTGCCAGCAGCCAGCGCATGCTCGTGCTCCAGGAAGGGTTATGAAGGGTACGGGGATGGTGTGATGCGCTCGAGGCGCGCTCGGGTCGCTCGGAGCGGGGAGAGGTTGATCTGAAGTCGTCGCGCTCGGGCTGTCGTGCTTGGATCGGCGTGCTTGGGGCGGCGTGCTTGGGCCGTCGCGGGTCGTTCGGGGTGGCGTGTCCGGCGTACGTGCGTCGGGCTCGGGCACATGCAGGCGCCCTCGGCCTGCTGCGCAGGCTGCCCCGCCGCCCAACACGCCGGCCCCGCCACCCCGAACGCCTCGCGACTCGGTTCGTAGGCTGGGGACGCGTGGGTGCTTTGGGCTGTGACGGCTGGGTTGTCTCGGGTCGCTCGGGGCGGGGAGAGGTTGATCCGAAGTGGTAGTGCGAGGTCGTCGCGCTTGGGCTGTCGTGCTTGGGTCGGCGTGCTTGGGGCGTCGCGGGTCGTTCGGGGTGGCGTGTCCGGCGTACGTGCGTCGGGCTCGGGCACATGCAGGCGCCCTCGGCCTGCTGCGCAGGCTGCCCCGCCGCCCAACACGCCGGCCCCGCCACCCCGAACGCCTCGCGACTCGGTTCGTAGGCTGGGGATGCGTGGATGCGATGGGATGACGCGTGATGAGGCGGTGTGTGGCTGCCTGTGTTGGACCTTGCAGAGGTGAGCACTGCGGTAAGCACTGCGGTGAGCACTGCAGCGGCGGGCTGGGCAGGGCGCTGCCGCGGGGTGGGGCGAGGATGATCTGCAGCGGTGGTCTGTGCGGCTGGCGCGGCTGCCGTGTTGGCGGTTTGCTCGCGCCGTCCCGGATGTGGGAGGCGCCTACGAGGGCCCTGGGTCATGCGGCGAGGGGCCTGAAGTTGCGGAAGTCCCATCCGCGGCCGGGGGCGGCGTCGATGAGGGCACGGGTGTAGTCGTGCGAGGGTTGGGTGAGGACGACTTCGGCGGCTCCGGTTTCGACTACCACGCCGCGTTGCATCACCATGATGGTGTCGCAGATCTGTGCGGCGACGCGCAGGTCATGTGTGATGAACAGGACGCCTACGCCGGTACGCTGGCGGATCTGTTCGAGCAGCTCCAGCACTTGGGCTTGCACCGAGACGTCGAGGGCGGAGACGGCTTCGTCGGCGACAAGAACTTCCGGTTCCATCACGAGCGCCCGCGCGATGCAGAGGCGTTGCCGCTGTCCGCCTGAGAACTGGTGGGGATAGCGCTCCATGACTTCGGCGCCCATGCCGACGACGCGCAGTGTTTCGACCGCGCGTTCGAGCGCGTGCGTGCGCGAGGTGCCGAAATTGAGCAGGCCTTCGATGATGGACTCGCCCACTTTGCGGCGCGGGTTGAGCGACCGGTAGGGATCCTGGAAGACGATCTGGATGCGGCGGCGTACTGGCCTGAGTGCAGCGCCTGACAGCGTGGAAATATCGTCGTTGCCGATCAGCATGGAGCCCGTGGTGGGTTCGATCAGGCGCAGGATGCATCGCGCCACGGTGGATTTGCCGGAGCCGGATTCGCCCACGATTCCGAGGATTTCGCCCTTGCGCAATACCAGGTTGACGTCGTTGGCGGCCTGCACCGAGCGCGCGCCTCGGCTCCAGAAGGAGCGCTTTTCGGTGTAGGTACGGCCCAGGCCGCGTACCTTGAGGACGGGGTCGCCGGCGGGGGCGTCGCGCTGTACGGGGACGAGGCTGGGCACGGAAGAGACGAGACGGCGGGTGTAGCTTTGCTGCGGGCGTGCGAGGATGTCGTCGCGCGTGCCGCTTTCGATGAGGTCGCCGCGATTCATGACCACGATGCGGTCGGCGATTTCGGCGACCACGCCGAAGTCGTGGGTGATGAACAGGACGGCGGTCTGGTGCTTGACCTGCAGCTCCTTGATGAGCGCGAGTATCTGCTTTTGCGTGGTTACGTCGAGGGCGGTGGTGGGTTCGTCGGCGATGAGCAGCCGCGGTTCGAGGATGAGCGCCATGGCGATGACGATGCGCTGGCGCTGTCCGCCCGACAGTTGGTGGGGGTAGGAGTCGTAAATGCGCTCGACGTCGGGCAAGTGGACGGAGCGGAACATGTCGAGCACCTTGGTGCGCCGCTGCGCGCCTGACATGCGGCGATGCAGACGCAGGACTTCGTCGACCTGACGGCCGACCGTGTGCACGGGGTTGAGTGCGGTCATGGGTTCCTGGAAAACCATGGCCATGCGCGTGGCGCGCAGTTCGCGCAAACGGCGCGGCGTTGCCGTGAGGACGTCTTCGCCCTCGACGCGTACAGTGCCGCTGGGCTTCAGCACGCCAGGCGGCAGCAGGCCCATTACCGCCAGCGAGGTGACGGATTTGCCGGAGCCGGATTCGCCGACTACGCAGACGGTTTCTCCCGCGTGGACGTCGAGACTGAGATTGCGCACGACTCGGTTGCCGGCGCCAGCGACTTCGACCGACAGGTTGCGGATGGCCAGTACGGCGTCGGTGGTGTCGCCAGGCGGAGGATGGGGAACATAGGACATGGCGTCAGATCCTTCGTACCATCTTGGGATCGAGCGCGTCGCGCAGCGCATCGCCCAGGATATTGACGCTGAGTACCGTCAGCGACAGGAAGAGCCCGGGAAAGAGGATCAACCCGGGCAGCATTCGGAAATACATGCGGCCTTCGGACATGATGTTGCCCCAGGAAGGGATTTCGGGCGGGATGCCTGCGCCGAGGAAGCTGAGGATGGCCTCGGTAAGCATGGCCGAGGCGAAAACGTAGGTGCCCTGCACGGTGAGGGGCGCGACCGTGCTGGGTACCATGTGGCGCCACAGCAGCAGAGGCAGCGGCGTGCCCAGGGCCAGCGCGGCCTCGACGTAGGGCTCGCCTCGCACGCTGAGGATCTGTCCGCGCACCAGCCGCACGACTCGCGGAATTTCCGGGATGGTGATGGCCACCAGTACGGTGGTCAGGCTGGCGCCGGTGACCGACACCAGCGCGATAGCAAGCAGGATGCCGGGAATCGCCATGATGGCGTCCATGACCCGCATGATGATTCCGTCGAGCGAGCGGAACCAGCCGGCGATCAGGCCGATGACCAGGCCCGCCAGCACGCTGATGAGCGCCGCGCCCAGGCCGGCGATCAGCGATATGCGGGCGCCATAGACCACACGCGACCAGATGTCGCGTCCGAATGCGTCGGTGCCGAGCAGATATCCGCTGAATGGGGGTTTGAGGCGATTGCCCGGATCGATGGCGGTGGGATTGACCGTGCCCACCCATGGAGCCAGCAGCGCCGCGGCGACGATGAGCAGCAGCACGATCAGGGCGAGCAGCACGGGCCAGCTTTTCAGGCCATGGCGAACGCGGCGCCAGGCTGTCGTGCGCGGATCGGCGACGGGCGCGTCGGCGGCTTGTGCGATGGCGTCGGATTGCAGGGCCATGGTCAGTACCTGATGCGCGGGTCGAACAGCGTGTAGGCGCAATCGACGAGCAGATTGATGAAGACGTATACGAAGGCGAAAAACAGGGTGAGCCCCTGAATGACGGGGTAGTCGCGCGCCAGTACGGCTTCGACCACCAGGCGTCCCAGTCCCGGGATGTTGAACACGGATTCGGTGACCACCACGCCGCTGATCAACAGCGCGATGCCGACGCCCACGACGGTTGCGATGGGCACCGCCGCGTTGCGCAATGCATGCCCGAGCAGCACGCCGGTTTCGCCCAGGCCCTTGGCGCGCGCGGTGCGGATGAAATCTTCGCCCATGACTTCGATGACGCTGGTGCGCGTGATGCGGGCAATCAGGGCCACGTAAATGGTGGACAAGGCCAGCGACGGCAGGATGAGGCGGTGCAGGAAGGGCCAGAATCCCGCGGACAAGGGTGTGTAGCCCTGCACTTTGAACCAGTCGAGCTCGATGGCGAAGGCCCAGATGAGCAGGTAGCCCGTGACGAATACCGGCACCGAGAAACCCAGCACGGAGAAGCCCATGACGATGCGGTCGAGCAAGCGACCCTGGCGCCAGGCCGCCAGGATTCCCAGCGGGATGGCCACTACCAGGGTGAACAACAGGGTCAGTACCGCCAGGCTGAGCGATGGCTCGAGCCGCTGGCTGATCAGTTGCCGCACCGGCACTCCGGACATCAGCGAGGTGCCGATGTCGCCCTGCACCAACCTGCCTGCCCACAGGAAGAATTGCTTGAACAGGGGTTGATCGAGGCCCATCACCTGTCGGATCTGGGCAATGCGCTCGGGGGTGGCGGCGTCGCCCGCCATGATGACCGCCGGATCGCCCGGGCTGAGGCGCAGAATGGCGAACACCACGACGGCCACCAGGATGAGAACGGGTATGGTGGCCAGCAGGCGGCGCAGGATGAAAGCCAGCATGGGCGGTGTTCCTAGGGCGCTTTCTTGACGTTCCAGAACGCCATGATGGGGGCGTGCACGAGGTCGCTGAGCTTGACCGAGTACGCCGTGGGAACCGACATCTGGCCCAGCGGCACATACAGGCCTTCTTCAATGCCGATGCGCTGTACTTCGTCGGCGATCTTCTTTTGCTCGGCTTCGTCGGAGGTCAGGGCGAACTTGGTGCGCAGGGCCTCGATCTCGGGGAACTCCGGCCAGCCGAACCAGGCGCCGTCGCCGTTGGCCGACGCGGGCGCCGAGCGGACGGGATCCATGATGTCAGTGGCGTACCAATTGGTGTTGTGGATGTTCCAGCCGCCTGCGTCCGGCGCCGCTTTCGAGGCGCGGCGAGTGGCGACCGTCTGCCAGTCCATGGCGGCGAGGTTCACGTTGAAGCCAGCCTTGCGCAGCGCCTGTGCCATGACGACTGGTTGCGGGCTGAGGGTGCCGACGTCGGTGGCATGCATCACCAGTATGGGCGTGTTGTCGTAGCCGGCTTCTTTCAGCAGCGCTTGCGCTTTCTCGATGTTGGGAGGCACGACCACATCTTTGCCGATGTCGGTTTCAAACGGTGTGCCGCAACCCCACAGCGAGGCGCAGGTCTGGTAGTAGTCGGGATTTCCGACCAGGGCCTTCATGACGTCTTCCTGGCCGACCGCATACATGGCGGCCTGGCGGATCTTCTTGTTGTCGAAGGGGGGATACTTGAAGTTGAAGCGGTACATCGTGAAGTAGCCCACCGGACTGAGCGACTCGACCTTGAAGTCGGAATTGCCGTCGAGCATGGGCAGCAGGTCGTACGGGAACTGCTCGACGTAGTCGATCTCGCCGCTCATCAGCGCGTTTGCGGTGGTGAGCGCGTCGGGCATGACGTTCCACACGACTTTGTCGATGTTGACGACCTTGCCGCCGGCCAGCGCGCTGGCCGGTTCTTTGCGCGGGACGTAGTCGGGGTTCTTGACATAGACGGTGGTGACGCCGGGCTTGAATTCCGTGACCTTGAAGGGGCCCGAGCCGGTCATGTCGGTGATGGGGGTGCCGACGGGGACTTCAGCGACGCGCTTGGGCATCATGAAGGCGGCCGTGCCCGTGGGCTTGGACAGCGCCCGCAGTGCCAGGTCGGTGGGTTCGGTCATGACGATGCGGAACGTGTTGTCGTCGACCACGTCGATGCTGGACACGAATTTCAGCAGTGTGCGGCCCATGCCGTCGCCGGCCGCCCAGCGCTTGATGGACGCGACGCAGTCTTCTGCCTTGACCGGTTGCCCGTCGTGCCACTTCAGGCCTTCGCGCAGGGTCATGGTGTACGTCTTGCCGTCTTCGGAGACATCCCACTTTTCGAGCATCTGCGGCTGCACCTTGTTATTGGCGTCGGTGGCAAGCAGGGTGTCGTAGATCATGTAGCCGTGCCACGTCGTGATATAGGCGGTGGTGGCATGCGGGTCGGTGAGACGCAGCGGCGAATGCATGACTGCGCTGATCACGGTTTCTGCGTGGACGCCACCCGCCGCCAGGAGCGTGGCGCCGGCCAGGGCGGCCGCACGGACTAGCTTCAACATGGAGATTCCCCTTTTCGGTTGTTGGGACGGCGGTGGATTCCGCCGGGATCGCAGGCCCGCCGCCGTGGCGGCGGAACGAGTCACGCAGTGGCGGTGCGACTGGAAAATTCCGGGCCGCAAGGTGCCATTCTGATGCCGTGCCGCAGGCGTGTCCATGGCTGCTGGGCGGCATCCATCAACATGGAGCCCGGCGCCGCGCAGACCAGGATCGTATGGGCAATATCGGTAAAGTCAGCGCGGAAATGTGCCGAGCTTTTCACGACCAGGATGGCCTGGCGGGTGGGTTCGATACCCACGAAGCGGAACATTTCCTGGTCAGCCATCTGAACCTTGGTCGACGCGACCACGATGCGCACCCCGTCGATGCGCAGGCAGGCGCTGGGGCCGAGGTCCATGTGGAAACCGCGATAGAACGCGCCATGGGTATCGAACCGTCCGTCGGAAATCTTTTCGACCAGGTATTCGGCTTCGAGGGGCAGGTCATCGGGAATACCCGAGTGCCCGCCCAGTGCGATCCTGACCGTGTTGCCGGCGCCGGCGCGGTGGGCGGCCAGCGCCGCCTGTTCGTCCACGATCAGGCCGATGGCCGCATCGGGAGTTCGATGGCGCAGCAGCGCGCGCAGCAGGCCTGTGGTGTCGGAGCTGCCCCCCGCGCCCGGGTTGTCTTGCACGTCTGCAATGACGACCGGTTTGACGGCGTTGCGCGCCAGGTCCAGCGCACTTTGTACGGCCTCGTCGGGAGTGAGGATTTTGCCGCCGAAGTCTGCCTCGGCGTTGAGAACCGCGCGGGCCATCGCGTCGGCGGCGGCGTCCGCATCGGCCTGGGTATCGCTGTATGCCCAGACCGTGGGGGCGCATTCCGGAAAGTCCGCGGCCGGGAAGCCCGTGGCAAATGAGAGGCTGATCGTGGTTTCGCGCGCTTCCAGGTCTTCGAGCCGCTTGTACAGGCTGCGCGCGGGTTCAATGTCGGTGGACTGCCAGCAAAGCGAGATCAGATATGGAATGCTGCGCAAAGCCACGTAGGGCCGGGGCATCCCGTGCAGGCGGCGGTCGAGCAATTGCGCGGCGCGACGTCCGGTCTCGGCCATATCGATGTGCGGGTACGTGCGATAGCAGACCAGGCTGTCGGCGTGCGCCACCATGGCGCGAGTGACATTGGCATGCAGGTCGAGGCTGGCGACGATGGGGGTGGCCGGGCCGACCAGCACGCGCACCCGGCGCAGCAGTTCGCCTTCGCCGTCGTCGAGATGTTCGGCCACCATGGCGCCATGCAGGTCGAGATAGACCGCGTCCAGCGGCAGGGCCTGGCTGAGGCCGTCGAGAATCATTGCACTGATGCGCTCGTAAGCATCGCGCGTGACCGGTCCGGAAGGGCTGGCGGCCGTCCAGGTGGTGGGCACCAGCGTGTGCTCGCGCATGGCATCGATGAAACCCGCTATGGGAATGTTGGCGCCGGCAACCGCATCGAAGATGGCGGGCCCTGATACCAGTTTGGGCCACCCGCCGCCTTTGTCGGCGAATTCTTCCCAAGTGGCACGCGAGGGCGCGAAAGTGTTGGTTTCGTGCTGGAACCCGCCTATCCCGATGCGCATCGATGAATCCTTTCTGAGGCTTGCGTACGCGTGGATGTGTATGGATAGGGCGATTCTGCTGAAGATTTCCAGGTTGGGCAATAAGGCGATGCCCGCACTCGCCCCGCGGTGCGTTGTCCGCCCCAAGACGCGATGAGAGCGGGCGGCGGCCAATACCGGCAGCCAGTGACGCGGCCGCCGCCTCGCGAACCGCACGGCTCTACCCGCTGGGGCCGGGCGTCGTAAATTATTACGTGAGTGTGTGCAGATGTAGGCCGGAATGCCGGCCGATGCCAGCCGGCCGGTGCCCTGCGCTCAGGCCTCAAGGGCGCGAAGGGGCGCAGGCATAAGATGGACGCAAGCCGGGCGCGGGGCAGGACGTGCCGCGCGTTGGCGGCGTCAGATGTTCGCCCCTGTGCGGGCGCGGATGAGCGCGCGGCCGTGCTCATCCGCGATGGTGGGAGGCCGGATTATTTGGCCACGGGCATGGTGAACTCAGCGCCCTTGGCAATGCTGTCGGGCCAGCGCTGCATCACGCTCTTGTAGCGGGTGTAGAAGCGCACGCCTTCTTCACCGTAGGCGTGATGGTCGCCGAACAGCGAGCGTTTCCAGCCACCGAACGAATGCCAGGCCATGGGCACGGGGATGGGCACGTTGATGCCGACCATGCCGACCTTGATCTGCCGCGCGAAAGCGCGTGCAATGCCGCCATCGGACGTGAAGCAGGCGACACCATTGCCGAATTCGTGTGCGTTGATCAGCTCGACCGCGGCAGCGAAATCGGGCACCCGCACGACGCAGAGCACCGGCCCGAAGATCTCTTCGCGGTAGATGTTCATTTGCGGCGTCACGTGATCGAACAGCGTGCCGCCCAGGAAGAACCCGGTGTCGGCGATGTGCCGCTCGCGCCCGTCGACCACCAGCGTTGCACCCGCCGCAGCGCCATCTTCGATGTAGCCCACCACTTTGGCACGATGCTGTGCGGTGACCAGCGGGCCCATCTCGGCGTCGGATTCCATGCCGTTCTTGATGACGAGCGAGAGCACGCGCGGCGCGAGCCGCTCGATCAGCGTGTCGGCCACGTCGCCCACCGCAACGGCGACCGAGATCGCCATGCAACGTTCACCGGCGGAACCGTATGCCGCGCCGATCAGGGCATCGGTGACCTGGTCGAGATCGGCGTCGGGCATGACCACCATGTGGTTCTTTGCCCCGCCCAGCGCCTGGACGCGCTTGCCGCGCCGCGTGCCTTCGGAGTAGATATATTCGGCGATAGGCGTGGATCCCACGAAGGACAGGGCTTCGACATCCGGGTGGGCAATAAGCGCGTCGACCGCCTGCTTGTCGCCTTGCACCACGTTGAATACGCCGTCCGGCAGCCCGGCTTCTTTCAGTAGCTCGGCCAGGCGCAGAGATACGGAGGGATCGCGTTCGGAGGGCTTGAGCACGAACGTGTTGCCGCAGGCCAGGGCTACGGGGAACATCCAGCACGGCACCATCATGGGGAAGTTGAACGGCGTGATGCCGGCCACCACGCCCAATGGTTGGCGCAGGCTCCAGTTGTCGATGCCGCCGCCGATCTGGTCGGTATATTGGCCCTTGAGCAGTTGCGGGGCAGCGCAGGCGAATTCGACGACCTCGATGCCGCGCACGACCTCGCCCTTGGCGTCGGAGAACACTTTGCCGTGCTCAGCGGTGATGAGCGCCGCGAGTTCGTCCTGGTGCTGGTCGAGCAGCGCCTTGAAGTTGAACAGGATGCGTGAGCGCTTCAGAGCCGGGGTTTCGGACCAGGCGGGGAAGGCGGCGCGCGCGGCGGCGACCGCCGCATCGACGTCTTCGGCCGACGCCAGCGCGATCGAGCTCGTGACCTGGCCGGTGGCCGGGTTGTAGCCTTCGGCGTAGCGGCCGCTGCGGCCTTCGTAGGGTTGGCCGCCAATAAAGTGAGAGAGCTTCTTCATGAGATCAGGCGATTTCCTTCAGTACCTTGCCGATCGACTGGAACATTTCCTCGATCTGCGATTCTTCAATAATGAGCGGCGGCGAGACCGCCAGCGTGTCGCCCGTGTAGCGCACCATCAGGCCGTTGTCGAAACACTTCTGGAAAGCTTCTGCCGCACGCGCGCCCGGCGCATCTTTACGAGGCGCCAGCTCGATCCCGGCAACCAGCCCGATGTTGCGGACGTCGATGACGTTCGGCGCGTTCTGCAGCGCGTGGGCGGCGGCCTCGAACTTCGGGCTCAGCTGCAGGGCACGTGCGAAAAGTTCTTCGCGGCGGTAGATGTCCAGCGTGGCCAGGATGGCCGCGGTGGCCAGCGGGTGCGCCGAGTAGGTGTACCCGTGGAAGAACTCGATGCCGCCCGGCGCGCCATTGACGATGGCGTCGTGCACATCGCGCTTGACGGCCACCGCGCCAGCGGGCACGGCGGCGTTGCTGATGCCCTTGGCCATGGTGATGAGATCGGGCGTGACGCCGAAGTATTCGCTGGCCGTGGCCGCGCCCAGGCGGCCGTAGCCGGTGATGACCTCATCGAAAATCAGCAGGATGCCGTATTTGGCGGTGATCTCGCGCAGGCGCTCCAGGTAGCCTTTGGGTGGCACCAGCACGCCGGTCGAGCCGGCCATGGGCTCGACGATGACGGCCGCGATGGTCGAGGGGTCGTGCAGGGCGACGATGCGTTCCAGTTCATCGGCCAAGTGCGCGCCCCAGGCGGGCTGGCCCTTCGAGAACGCGTTGTGCTCTAGGCTGTGCGTGTGGGGCAGGTGATCGACGGCGGGCAGCAGGGCGCCCGAAAACGTCTTGCGGTTGGGCGAGATGCCGCCTACCGAGATGCCGCCAAAGCCCACGCCGTGATAACCGCGCTCGCGGCCGATCAACCGCGTGCGTTGCGCATCACCGCGCGCGCGGTGGTAGGCCAGGGCGATCTTCAGCGCGGTGTCGACCGATTCCGAGCCGGAGTTGGTGAAGAAAATCCGGTCCAGCCCTTCGGGCATGAGTCCGGCCACGGCCGAGGCGGCTTCGAAACCCTGCGGGTGTCCCAACTGGAACCCGGGTGCGTAATCGAGCGTGCCGGCCTGGCTGGCAATGGCCTGCACGATTTCGTCGCGGCAGTGGCCCGCATTGACACACCAGAGTCCCGAGGTGCCGTCGAGGATCTGGCGGCCGTCGCTCGACGTGTAATACATGCCTTTGGCGTCGGCCAGCATGCGAGGCTGGGACTTGAAATTTCGGTTGGCGGTAAACGGCATCCACAAATGTGAAAGGTCGGGCAGGCCGGTGCGGGCGTTCATGGGTGGGACTCCAGAAAGGACCTGCGCGTGCCCGTGACCTGTACAACAGCGGGCGGCAACGATGGCAGGATTAAGCGCATTCTCTCCCTTTGGCCCCCGCCTGGAAATATACGATCAACGTAAATTAGGCTGACTGTACTGGTATATTCGGAAGAACTGTATTGATAGCCCACGCTTATGTTCTGCGATGCTCGATTTCCAACCCAACCGATCCCGAACGCAGGCCCCGTCACTGGTCGACCAGATCGTCGATGCCTATGTGAGAGCCATTGAAGGGCAATGGCTCAGGCCGGGCATGGCAGTGCCGTCGGTGCGCGAATTCGCCCGCACCTACCAGATCAGTACCTTTACTGTGGCAGGGGCCTACAGCCGGCTGGTGGGGCAGGGGTGGCTCACCTCGCGGCCCGGGGCGGGATATCGCATCGCCGCCAAGGCCAGCCCGGCGGATACCGCGGCGGCGCCGTGGGAGCCCCCGCGCCTGAGCGCAGGCTGGCTGCTTTCGGATATCTATGCGGACCACTCCATGCCCATCAAGTCGGGCTGTGGATGGTTGCCCGGCGAATGGCTGAATGAAGAAGGGCTGCACCAGGCGTTGCGGCACCTGGGGCGTGTGCCCGCCCTGCGCATTGCCGGTTACGGACACCCCTATGGCCATGCGCCGCTGCGTGAAACCGTGGCGGCGTCGCTGGCGAGCCACGGCCTGCAGGTCGCGGCCGACCAAGTGGTGCTGACCCAGGGCGTGACTCATGGTCTCGACCTCGTCATACGCACCTTGCTGCGACCCGGCGACACCGTGGCCGTCGAACAGCCTTGCTATGCAAACCTGCTGCCGTTGCTGCGCCTGGCCGGCCTGCGCGTGGTCAGCGTCCCTCGCACGCCCGACGGGCTTGATGCCGAGGCATTGCAGCGCCTGGCGGCGCAGCACCGCCCGCGCGCACTGTTCATCAATACCGTGTTGCAGAACCCGTCCGGCTCGGTGATGAGCATGGCCAATGCGTTCCGCGTGCTGCAGGCGGCGCAGCAGCACGACTTCTGGATCGTCGAAGACGACATTTCTCGTGAGCTGACGTCGGGCGTGGCGCCCATGCTCGCGGCCCTGGATGGGGCCCAGCGTGTGGTGTACCTGGGAGGCTATTCGAAGGTGATCAGCCCCTCGGTGCGTGTCGGATATGTGGTGGCGCACCGCGACCTGATGCGCGATATTGCACGCACGAAAATGGCGGTGGGCCTGACGTCGCCCGAGATCATGGAGCGCGTGGTGCATCAGGTCATCCGCGAAGGCCGCTACCGCGCCCATATCGCCCGCACACGTGAGCGTCTGGCGCAGGCGCATGCAGTGGTGGCAGGGCACATGGACGATCTGGGCATGCGGGTGTGGACGCGGCCGCAGGCGGGGTTGTTCTTGTGGGCGAGCCTGCCGGGCACGGCGTCCGGCGCCAATGGCCTGGCCGAGCTGGCGCTGAAGGACGGCATATGGCTGGCGCCGGGGTCGTATTTCGATACGGATGAGGCGGATGTGCCCTGGATACGCTTCAATGTCGCGTATTCACAGGGCCCAGAACTTTGGAAGTTCCTGCGCGGCGTCGCTCGGCCCGGCTAGTCGCGCGTCAGGCGCGGCGCTCGTATACGACGAAATCGTAGGTGTAGCCGTTTTCTTCGGATTGCGGCTGGCGCGAGGCTTCGTGCCAGGCGAACGCAGGCAGGTAGGGAAAGAACGCGTCGCCTTCGACTTGCGCATGCACCTCGGTGGCAACGATGCGCGAGGCCAGGGACAGCGCCTGTGCATAGATCTGGGCGCCGCCGATGACATAGACGTCGGGGGCCTGGCCGCAGGCATCGATGGCGGCGGCCAGCGTGGCCACCACCTGCGCGCCCGGGGCCGCGTACTGGGCATTGCGGCTGACGACCACATTGGTGCGGCCGGGCAGGGGGCGCCCGAGCGATTCCCAGGTTTTGCGCCCCATGATGATGGGGCTGCCCATCGTGGTGCGCTTGAAGTGTGCCAGGTCGCCGGGTAGCTTCCAGGGCAGCGCGTTGTCGCGTCCGATGACGCGGTTTTCGGAATAGGCCACCACCAGGGTAAGGCGCGGAGAGGCGGTCATGGAACTGTGCGGGCAGAGGTGGACAGTGGCGCTCAGACCGCCATGGGCGCGGTCAGCGCAGGATGGTGCTGGTAGCCTTCGAGCGCGAAATCGGTGGGCTCGACCTGCTCCAGCCATTCGGGCTGGTATCGGCCCGTGGCTGCATAGTCGGGGATACGGTCGGACAGCACCAGGCGGGGCGCGGCCAGGGGTTCGCGCGTCAGCTGCTCGCGCAGCATAGGCAGGTGGTTTTCATAGATGTGTGCATCGCCTATGAAATACGAGAACCAGCGAGGCTTGTAGCCCGTCAGCCTGCCCACCAGATGCAGCAGTGCCGCGCCTTCGGTAAGGTTGAACGGCGTGCCCAGCCCGACGTCGTTGGACCGGATGTACAGGCACAACGAAATTTCGCGGGTGCCGGCATTGGGCAGGAACTGGTAGAGCAAATGGCAGGGCGGCAGCGCCATTTCTTCGATCTGCGCCCAGTTCCACCCATGGAACAGAATGCGCCGGTCTTGCGGCGTGTGGTGAATGGCGTCCAGGCATTGGCGCAGCTGGTCTACCGCCTTGTACATCAGTACGTGCGGCACGCCGTTCTCTTCGAGTTCGGCAACCTGCGCGTAGCCGCGCGCCAGCGCATCGCGGACCTGTGCCGCGTTGGCTTGAGGCAGCAGTTTGTAGGCTGGCCAGTTGCGCCACTGCACGCCGTACACCGGGCCCAGGTCGTCCGGGCCTTCACGATAGGGGTTGGCGAGCCATGCGGCGTTCTCGTTGGCGTTCTGGTCCCAGACCTTGCAGCCGAGCGCTCGGAAGTCGGCGGCGCTGCGCGCGCCGCGCAGAAAACCGACCAATTCGCCCACGGCCGATTTGAAGGCCAGCTTTTTCGTGGTGACTGCAGGGAACCCCTGCTGCAGATCGAAGCGCAGGGCGGCGCCTGGCAGCGAAAGCGTGCGGATGCCGGTGCGATTTTCTTGCCACGAACCGTGGTCGATGATGGATTGGACTAGCGAGAGGTATTGTTTCATGGCAATGCGCGCGGCCTGGCAGCCGCGCGCTTCAAGCGGCGGGCGTGTTCTGGGTGTCGACGATTTCGACAGAGAAACTGAGTTCAGCGGTTTTCTCGAGCATCGCCGAGGCTGAACAGTATTTTTCGTGCGACAGCTGCACGGCGCGCTCGACGGCGGCACGCGGCAGCTTGCTGCCTGTGACCGTGAAGGCGAAATGAATGCGGGTAAATACCTTGGGATCGGACTCGGCGCGGTCGGCCGACAATTTGACGGTGCAGCCGGTCACGGCGTGGCGGCCGCGCTTGAGGATCAGCACCACGTCGTACGCTGTGCATCCGCCGGTGCCGACCAGCAACATTTCCATCGGACGGGGGGCCAGGTTGTGGCCGCCGCCGTCTGGGGCTCCGTCCATGGTGGCCACGTGGCCGCTGCCGGTGCTGGCCACGAACAGCATGCCGTCGGGTCCGCCCCAGTTGATGGTGCATTCCATGCGTATTCCTTGAGCTTGTAGGCAAACAAGTGATGATGATACCGCGTGGGCTGCGCAGCAGGTCGTGCGCCTCGGCCCGGCGGGGCGGGGGCATCACGGTTGCGTACAATTCCTCATCAAGAAACTGCTGTAAACAGGGGCGGCCACGTCCGCCCAGGAGCCCAACCATGACCGCTACCGTTCCGCCTTCCGGATCCACGCCGTTTTCGCGCCGACGCGGGCCGCTGGACCCGCTTATTGGCGAAATCGACCGTGCGCTTCGAGTTCTGTCGGGAGCCGCGGACTCGGCCCGGCCGTACCCCGCCACCGAACCGGAACCCGTTCCGCCCCTTACTGAGCAGCAGAAGCGCCACGCTGCCGGACTGATGCGAGTCAATCACGTGGGTGAAGTGTGCGCCCAGGCGCTGTATCGGGGGCAGGCCGCCGCCTGCCGGGACGCGTCGGCCACCGATCTGTTGCGCCGGGCGGCGTCCGAAGAGGTCGACCATCTGGCCTGGTGCGCGCGCAGGCTCGAAGAGCTGGGCAGCAGGCCCAGTCTGCTCAATCCGCTCTGGTATGCCGGTTCGTTCACCCTGGGGGCGCTCGCCAGTTGCGCCGGCACGGCCCGCAACCTGGGCTTCATGGCGGAAACCGAACGGCAGGTCGAGGTCCACCTCGATGGGCACTTACGCAGCCTGCCCGAGCCCGACCAGCGCTCGCGCCAGATCGTGAATCAGATGAAGCAAGACGAGGCGCAGCATCGCAACAGCGCAGAGCAGGCGGGCGGCGTGCCGCTGCCGGCGCCGGTACGGGGCGCCATGCGTGCGATGTCGCGGCTGATGACATCCACTGCCTACTGGATCTGAGTGCTGTCCAGCGCCGTGGCGAACCGGTATGCCGCGCGGCGCCGCCCGCGGTGCGCTGGCGCGGTCAGGTACGCTTGCCATCGGCCAGGCTCCCGCCTCGCGAGGTCGTGAGCCCGCTGGTGCGACGCAGCATACTTTGTGCGGGCGGGGGCGAGCGGACGGCGCAAAGGTTGTCTAAGTGGTTGAATCTTATAGGGTAACCCCGCAAGGGTTTACCCTTTTTGCAAATTGCCATTGCAGCACGACAGCCATTGTCCGCGCGCTTTTGCGGGCTGATTGCAGCGCGGCCGCAACAACCGCAGCAGCGCGCCAAAAAAATCTTGCATCGCACAAAACCTTGCGCTACCATTCAGTCATGGATGTTGAAAACGCAGCGGCGCGGTACCAAACCCCGATGCGTAGCGGTTGAGCCTGGTACAGGTTCCCCAACATGCCCCGGTTGTCTCCTCCACCCTCCTCCTTTGGTGGATTTAGCCCGAGATCGCAAGATCTCGGGCTTTTTTTTGCTCTCGGGCATGCGTCCCTGATTTTTGTGCGCGCAGGGCGGCCGGGCCGTCAGCTAGTGATTACCCTTAATTCGTCGTCATGCAATGGCCGCGAAACAATTACAATGAATTTCGACAGCGCCCGCCGCGACGGCACGCGTTACGTTCTGTGCGGCCGCCTTGCACTTGTTTAAGTCTCTCATATAGGGCGGTTACACCCGCTCTCGATAATGATGGGCTACATGAATTTCGACCCGATTAAGGTATTTCCGTGACCTGGCTGTACATCTGCGTGGCGGCGTTCACGGTGGGGGGCCTCATCGTGGCGTCCGAGCGTTGGCATGGCGCCTTCACCGGCGACAGCGACCTCAGCAAACCCCAGGCCTCGCATACGCGGGCCACGCCGCGCGTTGGGGGGCTGGCCGTCCTGGCGGGTTCGCTCGCCGGGCTCCTGGTGCTGGGGCCCAGCAACATGACGCTGACCTGGCTTTGGCCCGCGCTGTTCGTGGCCGTCATGCCCGTTTTCGTGGCCGGGCTGCTTGAAGACATCACCAAAGACATTGGCGCCAGCAAGCGCTTGCTGGCCGCATTCCTGTCCGCCGCGATTGCCTGGTGGCTGCTTGGCGGCGTCAGCCGCGTGGGTATCGCGCCGGTGGACTGGGTCCTGTCATATTGGCCGATCTCGCTGCTGTTCACCATGTTCGCAGTTGGCGGCTGTACGCACGCCTTGAACATCGTCGACGGGATGAACGGGCTGGCGGGCATGGTGGCCACCCTGATGGCGGTGTCCATCGCGCTGGTCGCGCTTCAGGTTGGCGATCTTCCCATATCCATGATTGCCGCCGCGCTGGCGTCCGCCACTGTTGGGTTCCTGGTCTGGAACTTCCCGTTCGGCAGGGTATTTCTGGGCGATGGCGGCGCTTACTTCCTGGGTTTCATGCTGGCCGAGCTTGCTGTCCTGCTGGTGGTGCGCAACCCTTCGGTTTCCCCTTTCTATGCACTGGCCGTGCTGTTCTACCCGGTATTCGAAACCGGCTTCTCCATCTGGCGGCGGCGCTTCAAGCGCGGCGTGCCTGTCGACCAGCCCGACGCCCTGCACCTGCACCAGCTGGTGTTCCGCCGGCTGGTCCGCGTGACCTTCAGCCGCCGGCGCCGCCATGCGGTGCCGGCGCTGTGCAACGCGCTGGCCTCGCCCTACATGTGGGTGCTGGCGCTCATCGGCCTGGTGCCGGCCACGATCTGGTGGGACAACGCCTGGATCCTGTGCCTGAGCCTCGGGGTTTTTGCGGCGGCCTATATCTGGCTGTATGTGCGGCTGGTGTCGTGGCGCCGCCCTGGCTGGTTGCTGTTGCCTCGTACACACTGAGCCAGGGTGGATGAGCGCGCTGCGGGCCTGGGGGCCGTCGTTACAATTCCCCGTTCCTATCTGAAATGCCGCGACACGATCGTGGCAAAGGGAGAGCTATCTTGCGTATCGATGAAGTGAAACTTGCCGTGGTGGGCCTGGGCTATGTCGGCCTGCCGCTGGCCGTAGAATTCGGCAAGAAGCGTCCGGTGATTGGATTCGACATCAACACCAAGCGCATCGACGCCCTCAAGGCGGGCCATGACCATACGCTGGAAGTCGACGATGCCGAGCTGGCGCAGGCCAGGCACCTGAGCTACACCGCTGATCGCGCCGATCTGGCGAAGGCGAATGTGTACATCGTGACGGTGCCGACGCCCATCGACGAATACAAGCAGCCCGACCTGACGCCGCTTGTGAAGGCCAGCGAGACCATCGGCGCGGTGCTCAAGCGCGGTGACATCGTCATCTACGAGTCCACGGTGTACCCGGGCGCAACCGAGGAAGACTGCGTGCCGGTGCTCGAGAGGGTGTCTGGCCTGAAGTTCAACGAGGACTTCTACGCGGGATACAGCCCCGAGCGCATCAATCCGGGCGACAAGGCGCACCGCGTGAACACCATCAAGAAGGTGACCTCGGGGTCTACCCCGGAAGTGGCCGACCTGGTCGATACGCTGTACAACGAGATCATCACGGCGGGTACCCACAAGGCGTCGAGCATACGCGTGGCCGAGGCGGCCAAGGTGATCGAAAACACGCAGCGCGACGTCAACATCGCGCTGATCAACGAACTGGCGCTGATCTTCAACAAGATGGGCATCGATACCGAGGCCGTGCTGCAGGCGGCCGGCACCAAATGGAATTTCCTGCCGTTTCGGCCGGGCCTGGTGGGCGGGCACTGCATAGGCGTGGATCCGTATTACCTGACGCACAAGGCGCAGGCGATCGGCTACCACCCCGAGATCATCCTGGCCGGCCGACGCCTGAACGATTCGATGGGCAGCTACGTGGTGTCGCAGCTGGTCAAGGGCATGACCAAGCGGCGCATTCATGTGGAAGGGGCTCGCGTGCTGGTCATGGGGCTGACCTTCAAGGAAAACTGCCCCGACCTGCGCAATACCCGGGTGGTCGATATCGTGAACGAGCTGGGCGAATACGACGTGGCCGTAGACGTGTACGACCCCTGGGTCGACCCGCAGGAAGCCGTGCACGAATATGGCATCACCCCGGTGGCCAAGCCGGAAGAGAACAAGTACGACGCGATCATCCTGGCCGTGTCGCACCAGCAGTTCGTCGAAATGGGCGCGGCCGCCATACGCAAGCTGGGCAAGGCCAAGCACGTGCTGTATGACCTGAAGTACGTGCTGCCCGCCAACGAATCCGATCTGCGACTGTAAGGAGCCCGCATGAGTGAACGCTACGCAAGCATTCAGCGGGAACTGCGCCAGGCGCCACGCAAGTGGCTGGTGACCGGTTGCGCGGGCTTCATCGGATCCAATCTGCTGGAAGCGCTGCTCAAGCTCGACCAGACCGTCGTGGGGCTGGATAATTTCGCGACCGGGCATCGGCACAACCTCGACGAGGTCCGCAATTCGGTCGAGCCCGCGCAGTGGGCGCGCTTCACGTTCCTGGAAGGCGATATCCGCGACCTGGCGGCGTGCCGCCAGGCCACCGACGGCGTCGAGCACGTGCTGCACCAGGCGGCGCTGGGTTCGGTGCCGCGTTCGCTGAACGACCCGATCACCACCAACGAGGTGAACATCGGCGGGTTTCTCAACATGCTGGTGGCCGCGCGCGACGCCGGGACGCGAAGCTTTGTGTATGCGGCATCCAGCTCGACCTACGGCGACCATCCCGGCCTGCCCAAGGTCGAAGACACCATCGGCAAGCCGCTGTCGCCATATGCCGTGACCAAGTACGTCAACGAACTGTACGCTGACGTGTTCGCGCGTTCGTACGGCATGTCGAGCGTGGGGCTGCGCTATTTCAACGTGTTCGGCAAGCGCCAGGATCCCGAAGGTGCGTATGCGGCGGTCATCCCCAAGTGGACGGCCTCCATGATTCGCGGCGATGACGTGGTGATCAATGGCGACGGGGAAACCAGCCGCGACTTCTGCTTTGTGGACAACGCCGTCCAGGCCAACCTGCTCGCTGCGCTGGCACCTCAAGAAGGCCTGAACCAGGTGTACAACGTGGCCTACAGCGGTCGCACCACGCTGAACCAATTGTTCCGCTACCTGGCCCAGACCCTGGGCGGACAGGGAGTGCAGTACGACAAGCAGCCCGTGTATGCCGACTTCCGCGCGGGCGACGTGCGCCATTCGCAGGCCGATATCGGCAAGGCCGGCAAGTTGCTGGGGTACCAGCCGGCCTACGACATCGTGCGCGGACTCGAAACGGCCATGCCCTGGTATATGCAGTTTCTGCGTTAGCGATTTTTGAAAGCGCTCATCCGCCGCTTCAACGCCATCCATCCGGACCACCTCCGCATTTTTCGCGGCGCGTTCCGGGTGGCTATCTTTCTGGTGCTGGGCAAGGCCGCCGGTGCCCTGAAGGAAATGGCGGTAGCGTACCGCTACGGTATCAGCGACGCCGTAGACGCCTACCAGTTCACCATGACCCTGGCCAACTGGCTGCCCGCCACGATCGTGGGGGTGCTGGGGGTCGTACTGATTCCCGTGCTGGTGCGTCTGCGGCGCAGCGCGCCCCACGAGCGCAACCAGTTCGTGCGCGAGCTGCAGGGCATCATCCTCGTTGGCGGGCTGGTGCTCGCCGCTCTGACGGCCCTGGCCTGGCCCTGGGTGTTGCGCTGGCTGGGTGCCGGCTTGTCGCCGGAAGTGCAGGCCATGAGCACGCAGCTGCTCTACGCCTTCGTGCCGGTCACCGCGTTGTTGTTGATCGCCGGCGTGAGCGGCGCCCGGTTGCGCGCCCACGAACGGCACGTCAATACACTGCTCGACAGCCTGCCGGCCGTGGCCACGCTGGCCTGGGTGATGCTTGCCGCAGTGTCGGCGGACAACGTCGGACCGCTGCTGTGGGGCACGCTGGTGGGGTATGCCATCCAGGCGGTCTGGCTGGCCTGGCTGGCTTCGCGCGCCGATGGCGGATTTTGGGGGGCCCCCCTGCTGACGATGCGGTCGCCGCATTGGCCTGAGTTGGTCAGCGCGGCGGGTGTCATGCTGGTGGGGCAGGTGGCCATGAGTTTCGTGGGGCCGCTCGACCAGTACACGGCTGCCAATCTGGGCGACAACGCCAACGCCACGCTGGGCTATGCCAGCCGGCTGCTTTCGCTGCTGCTGGGTATTGGTGCGGTATCGGTGGGACGCGCCGCGCTGCCGGTGCTGGCCGATGTGCAAAGCCGAGGTGACTCGGCGCGCGCACGCACCATGGCGCTGAAATGGTCGGTGCTAATGGTCGCGGCAGGCGCCGCCGTCGTGGCCGTGGCCTGGGTGCTGGCGCCTTGGGGCGTGGCGCTGTTGTTCGAGCGCGGCGCGTTCACCGCTGAAAACACCCAGGCCGTGGCGCAGGTGCTGCGCTGGGGGCTGTTGCAGCTTCCGTTTTATTTCGGCGTGCTGATCCTGGTGCAGTTGCTGGCCAGCCAGAACCGTTACCGCGTCATGGCGCTGATCGCCGTGGCCAACTTCCTGCTGAAGATCCTGATGAATGCCCTGCTGGCACCGCGCATGGGCACGGCCGGCATTATGCTGGCCACCAGCCTGATGTACGCCCTGTCATTCACCTGCTATATGGTGGTGGCGTGGCGGCCGCACGAGCCGCCCGCTGCCAAAGAGAGCTCCTGATGCACACGCCCCGCGTTGCTCCGCGCGTGCTGATTTTCATCCATTCGCTGCATGGCGGCGGCGCCGAACGAGTGGCCGCCGACCTCAGCGCCCACTGGGCGCAGGCTGGCTGGCAAGTCATGGTGGCCACCCAGGCCGACGCAGCTGACGATGCCTACGCTTTGCACCCCTCGGTCGAGCGCGTCGTGCTGCATACGGCGGGCGAGGGCGGCGGGCTGCGAGGCCTGATGGCCAACTTGCGGCGGGTGCGGGTGTTGCGCCAACTGCTGCACCGGTTCCAGCCCGACATCGTGCTGGCCATGATGACCACCGCCTCGGTGCTGGCCGTCCTGGCTGCGCGCGGACTGCCCTGCCAGGTGATTGCCACAGAGCATACCCATCCCCCCTCCCAGGCCTTGTCGGGCTTGTGGCAGCGCCTGCGGCGGCTGACGTACCCGCGCGCGGCGCGCGTGGTTGCCCTGACGCGCGGTACAGCCGACTGGCTGTCGCGACACGTGCCGGGTTCAAGACTGGCCGTCATTCCGAACCCGGTACAGTGGCCGCTGCAGCGCACCGACCCGGTACTGCCCCCCCCGTCCACGCAGGGCCGCAGACGCCTGCTCGCCGTGGGGCGCCTGCATCCCGACAAGGGTTTCGACCTGCTGATACAGGCCTATGCCCGGATTGCGGGCCGGCACCCCGAGTGGGACCTGACCATCCTGGGGGAAGGCAGCGAGCGGCAACGGTTGCAGGCGCAGATCGATGGCGCCGGACTGCAGGCGCGCGTGGCCATGCCCGGGCGGGTCGGCAATGTGGGCGACTGGTATGGCAGTGCCGATCTGTACGTATTGAGTTCACGTTTCGAAGGGCTGTCTAATACCTTGCTGGAGTCGCTGGCCAGCGGCCTGGCGGCCGTCTGTTTCGATTGCGATACGGGCCCGCGGGAAGTGGTGCGCGACGGGGTCGACGGCATTCTGGTACGCCCCAACGGCGATGTCGCGGCCATGGCGGCAGCGCTGTCGAGCCTCATGGGCGATGATGCCGCGCGGCAGGCGCTGGCGCAGCGTGCCATCGAAGCGCGGCAGCGGTTCTCGGCCGGGCATGTGCTGGGCCTGTGGCAAGATCTGTTTGACGACGTGCGCAATCCGGGGCGCTGACCCGCTTTGGCCCGGAACAACTCTTACAAGCGCGAGACACCAACATGTGTGGAATAGTCGGAATCTGGGGGCCCTTGCAAGACAAGGCGCAGGTGCTGGCCGACAGCTGCCGGCGCATACGCCATCGCGGCCCCGACAGCCATGGATTCTGGGACGACCCGGGCGCCGGCGTGGCGCTGGGCCACGTGCGCCTGGCCATCCTGGACCTCACTGAAGCCGGGCACCAGCCCATGGTGTCGGCCTGCGGCCGCTATGTGCTGGTGCTCAACGGCGAAATCTACAACCACCTGGAACTACGCGCCCGCCTCGAGCAGGCAGGCCAGGCACCCGACTGGCGCGGACATTCGGACACCGAGACAGTCCTGGCGGGCTTTGCCGCGCTGGGTGTCGAGGCCACGCTGCAGGCCGTGGTGGGCATGTATGCCATCGCGCTGTGGGACCGCGAGCGACGCACGCTCACGCTGGCGCGCGACCGCATGGGCGAGAAGCCGCTCTATTACGGCTACACAGGCGCGAATCTGGTGTTCGCGTCCGAATTGAAAGGGCTGATGCCCATTCCCGGGTTCGGGCGTGAATTGAACCGGGCGGCTCTTGCCTCGCTCATGCGCCATAACTACATTCCGGCGCCGCAATCCATCTACCAGGGCATCTTCAAGCTGCCGCCGGGAACCTGGCTGCAGGTTTCCGAAGCCGAGCTGCAGGGCCGCCGGGTGGCCGATCCCCAAGTATATTGGTCGGCGCTGCAGGAGGCCGACCGCGGCCTGCAATCCCCCCGCCGATTCGACAGTGACGCGCAGGCGACCGATGCGCTCGAGGCGTTGTTGTCCCAGGCAGTGGGCGGGCAGATGCTGTCCGACGTGAGCCTGGGTGCGTTTCTTTCCGGTGGCATCGATTCGTCGACCATCGTGGCGCTGATGCAGGCGCAGAGCAGGCAGCCCGTACGCACCTTTGCCATTGGTTTTCACGAGAAGAAATACAACGAGGCCGAGCATGCCAAGGCCGTGGCCAGGCATCTGGGAACCGACCACACCGAGCTCTACGTCACGCCCGACGACGCGCTGGCCGTGGTGCCCACGCTGGCCGACATGTACGACGAGCCGTTCGCCGATTCGTCGCAGATTCCCACCTCGCTGGTGACGCGCATGGCACGCCAGCACGTTACGGTGGCGCTGTCGGGCGACGGCGGCGACGAATTGTTCGGCGGTTACTCGCGCTACTTTCGCGTGCGCGACTGGTGGCGCAAGTGCGAGCGCATGCCGGGGCCTGCGCGGCACATCGGCGGGGCGCTGTTGAGCGCATCTGCCGCGCTGCCTGGGCGCGGCGCCTGGCGGGGCAAGGTCGGCAAGCTCGGCGAACTGCTGCGCGCCGATACGCGCGGCGAGTTCTACCGCCTGTTCGTGTCTTACTGGAACGATCCGGGCCAGGTGGTCAAGGGCGGCGTCGAGCTTCCCTCGCCGTTCGACCAGCCAATGGTTGGCACGGCCTTCGACGTGATGATGAAGCTGGATTCGGTCACTTATCTGCCCGATGACATCCTGGTCAAAGTCGACCGGGCGGCCATGGCGGTCAGCCTCGAGACGCGCGTGCCGCTGCTCGATCATCGGGTGTACGAATTCGCGTGGCAGTTGCCGTTCGAATACAAGGTGCGCGGCAATACCGGCAAATGGCTGCTGCGCCAGGTGCTGTACCGTCATGTCCCGCAAGCCCTGGTCGACCGCCCCAAGCGGGGCTTCGCGGTACCGCTGGCCAGCTGGCTGCGCGGCCCCCTGCGCGACTGGGCCGAAGCCTTACTTGACCCGGCGCGGTTGCGCCAGGAGGGCTGGTTCGAGCCTGAACCCATTCTGCGCAAATGGCGCGAACATGTATCCGGCCACCGCAACTGGGACAGCCGCCTGTGGGGCGTGCTGATGATGCAGGCCTGGCTGGATCGCTACCACGCCGGCATGGCCGGCGAACAGGATCCCCATAGATGAAAATATTGCTGCTGGTCAGTTCCATGCACGCAGGCGGCGCAGAACGCGTGGCCGCCACCCTGGTCAATGCCTGGACCGATCGCGGTGATACCGTGACACTGGTACCCACTTACTCGTCAAAGGGCACCTGCTTTTATCCCCTCTCTGATGCAGTGGACCTGGTCTGGCTGGCCGACCGCGCCGGTACGCGTGCCAGCGGGCCTCTGGCAGCGCTGCATCGCCTGCGTACGCTGCGTGCGATCATCCGAGAAAACGACCCCGACGTCGTCGTGTCGTTCCTGACCAACGTCAACGTGGCGGCCATCATGGCAACGCGAGGGCTCGACGTGCCGCTGATCGTGTGCGAGCGCACCAACCCCGTCGTCGAGCGCAGCACCGGACGGGTCTGGCGGGCGCTGCGCCGGCTGTTCTACCCGAGCGCCGACATGGTCACCGTGCAGGCCGAAGATACGGTCGAGCCCTTTGCATACCAGGTGCCCGGCATCAAGCAGCTGAAGGTCATTCCCAATCCGCTGCCCCCCGAACTGCTCGACGCGCCGTTGGTGGATGCCCGGGCGCCCGCCGCCCGCAAGCGTCTGGTGGCAATGGGACGGATGGCGCCCGCCAAGCAGTTCGACCTGCTGGTCGACGTATATGGGCAGCTTGCCGATGAATTTCCCGAATGGGACCTCTGGATCTGGGGCGACGGGCCTGGTCGCGACGACCTGCAGGCCCGCGTCGCCGCGGCCGGCCTGGACGGGCGCGTGCAATTGCCCGGCCGCACCACCGAGCCCTGGGCCGAGCTGGCCAAGGGGCACGCGTTCGTACTGAGCTCCGCAGTCGAGGGATTTCCCAATGTGCTGCTCGAGGCCATGGCGCTGGGGTTGCCCTGCGTGGCGTTCGACTGCCCGAGCGGCCCGCGCGAGATGACCCGCGACGGGCAGGACGCTTTGCTGGTGCCTGCCGGCGACCGCGTTGAATTGGGCACGGCCTTGCGGCAGGTGATGCATGACCAGGCATTGCGCCAGGAACTGGGCGCGCGCGCTGCCGCATCGGTGCGCACGCGCTACGCCTTGCCGGCCGTGCTGGCCGAGTGGGATGCCCTCTTCGCGGCGGTGCGAGGCCGGGCATGACGCGGCCGGCCATTCTGCGCGTGACCCATGTCATTACCGGCCTGGGGCAGGGCGGCGCCGAATCGGTGCTGTTTCGCCTGGCGACCTATCCCGATCAACGCGTGCGCCATACCGTTGTGTCGCTGACCGACGAAGGGGTATACGGCACGCGCCTGCGACATGCCGGGGTCACGCTGCATACTCTGGATATGCCGCGCGGGCGGCTCACGCTGGCCGGTTTCCTGGCGCTGCGCCGACTGCTGGCGCGCGATCGCCCTGATGCCGTGCAGACCTGGATGTACCACGCCGACCTCATCGGCGGACTGGCGGCGAGACTGGCGGGCGTGCGCGCGCTGGCCTGGGGCATCCGCAATTCGGGCGCGCATCTCGATCGCAGCAGCCGTTCGGCGCGCCTGGTGCTGAAGCTGTGCGCGCGGCTTTCGGGCTGGCTGCCGCGCGCAGTGGTGTGCGCCGCGCGCGACTCGGCCTTGCGCCACGAGCAGTACGGGTACCGCGCCGATCGCCTGGTGGTCATTGCCAATGGGTATGACTTGTCGCGCTATCAGCCCGATGCGACGGCGGGGCAGCGCATGCGCCAGTTGTGGCGGGTTGCCCAGGGTACGCTGCTAGTGGGCTGTGTGGCGAGGTGGGATCCGCTGAAGGATCACGCCAATCTGCTGGGGGCCGTCGCGGCCTTGGTGCGCGATGGGCGCGACCAGGGCTTGCGGTGTGTGCTGGTGGGACGAGGCATGACGCCGGGCAACGCCGAACTGGGGGCGCTTATCGAGCGGCTGGGATTGCGCGGCCGGGTGTTGCTGGCGGGCCCCAGCGATGAGATTCCGGCCGTCATGAACGCACTCGATCTGCACGTGTTGTCCAGCTGCGCAGAAGGCTTTCCCAATGTGGTCGCCGAGGCCATGGCCTGCGGTACGCCCTGCGTGGTCACCGATGTGGGCGACGCGGCACACATCGTGGGGGGGACGGCGCCGGTCGTGCCGCCCGAGCAGCCCGAGGCGTTGGCCCAGGGCATAGCCCGGGCCCTGGACGACATCTCCGCGCGCGGCCGCGACGCGGCCGGCGCCGAAGGGCGGGCCCGCGTGCTGGCCGAATTCGACTTGGCAAGAATGGTTGCCGCCTACGAGTCCGTTTGGCGCCGCATCGCCGGAGGCCGCGCATGAACCGCTCGAACCGCCTGCTGTTCGTGGTGAACAACCCGGCTTTCTTCCTGTCGCATCGCCTGCCCCTGGCCTTGGCGGCGCAGCGCGCCGGCTATGACGTGCACGTGGCCACCATGGCGGGAGAAGCCGTGCCGCGCATCACTGCGCTGGGGCTGACCCATCATGCCATTCCCATGACGCGCAGCGGCAAGAACCCGCTGCAGGAATTTCGCACGCTATGGTCGCTGGTGCGCCTGTTCCGCCGACTGAAGCCGGGGCTGGTGCATCTGGTCACGATCAAGCCGGTGCTGTATGGTGGCATCGCGGCGCGGATGGCGGGCGTGCCCGCCATGGTGTCGGCGATCTCCGGCCTGGGCTTCGTTTTCGTGGCGCAAGGGCGCAAGGCCACGATGGTGAGGCAGGTCGTGAGCGCCCTGTACCGCCTGGCGCTGGGGCACCGCAACAGCCGCGTGGTGTTCCAGAACACCAACGACCGCGACACGCTGCGCGGTCTGGGGGCCGTGCGCCAAGAGCAGGTGGTCATGATCCGGGGCTCAGGTGTGGACTTGGCGGCCTATCCCGCCTTGCCTGAGTCTGCGGGGCCGGTGACGGCATTGATGGTGGCCCGCTTGCTGCGCGACAAGGGGGTTCTAGAGTTCGTGGCCGCAGCACGCCTGTTGCAGCAGCAGGGGGCGGCCGTGCGCATGGTGCTGGCCGGCGGGGTCGATCCTGGCAATCCCGCGTCCGTCACGCAAGCCGATGTCGACGCGTGGCAGCAGGAAGGTTGCATTGAAGCGCTGGGCGAGCGCAGCGACATCGCCGAGCTTTACGCGGAATCGCATATTGCGGTGCTGCCCTCTTACCGGGAAGGCCTGCCGCGCTCTCTGATCGAGGCCGCGGCTTGCGGGCGGGCGGTCGTCACCACCGATGTGCCGGGTTGCCGAGACGCGATCGAACCGGGCGAGACCGGCCTGCTGGTGCCGCCGCGGGATGCCCAGGCCCTGGCCGATGCGATCGGCCGGCTGGCTGCGGATGCGGCGCTGCGCCAGCGGCTCGGCCAGGCCGGGCGCCGCCTGGCGGAACGCGAATTCGATATTGAAGACGTTTGCCAGCGCCACCTGGATGTCTATCGCCTGCTGCTGGCCAGGCAGCGAGGCTGAGCGGGGCGGCGTTTGCGACACGCCAGGCCCCAGCGCCTGCCACCGCTGCCCCTCAGCGGCGCGCCAGCGCGTCGATCCAATAGCGAGTCGAGGGATCCTGGTCGCCTCCGCCGTCGGACGTCGGGGCATCCAGTTCGTTGATGATGCGCTTGGCCAGCAATTTGCCGAATTCCACGCCCCATTGGTCGAACGGATTGATGCCCCACAGCGCACCTTGGGCGAACACCTTGTGCTCATAGAGCGCCAGCAATGCGCCCAGGGAATACGCATCGAGGCGCGGCAACACGATCAGGTTGGAGGGACGGCCCCCCGGGTGGACGCGGTGGCGCGCCAGCAGGTCGGCGCGGCGCGAGTCGGGCTCGTGGGCACGGGTTTCCTGCAAAGCTTCTTCGTACGACTTGCCGCGCAGGAGTGCGGAACGTTGCGCCAGGCAATTGGCGATCAGCATGTTGTGGTACCGGGCATAGGCGTGGTCGGGCTGGGCGCAGACGATGAAATCGACCGGCGCGCCCGTGGTGTCTTGATGCAGCCACTGGAAGAACGTGTGCTGGCAGTCGGTGCCCGGCATGCCCCACACCACCGGCCCGGTCGGCACGCCCACCGGCGTTCCGTCGCGGGTGGCCACTTTGCCCAGCGATTCCATTTCGAGCTGCTGTGCCCAGGGCACCAGGTGCAGCAGGCGGGAATCGTATGGGGTGATGGCTTGCGTGGCATAGCCCAGCACGCTGCGATTGGCCAGACCCGCCAGCGCCATTTGCAGGGGCGCATTCTCGCGTGGCGGCGCCTGCAGGAAGTGGTCGTCCATGGCGGCGGCGCCAGCCAGCAGCTGGTCGAGCGTATCGCAGCCCAGCGCCAGCGCAATGGGCAAGCCTATGGCAGACCACAGCGAATAGCGGCCGCCCACCCAGTCCCAGAACCGGAACACGCGGTCGGGGGATATGCCGAAATCGAGCGCGGCGTCGACGTTGGCGGTGACCGCCACCACATGTTTGATGGGGTCGGCGACTCCGGCATCGCGCAGCCAGTTCATGGCGACCTCTGCGTTGGCCAGCGGCTCGGTGGTGGTGAAAGACTTGGACGCCACGATGACCAGGGTGCGCCGCGGGTCGAGCTGGCCGATGGCATCGGCCACCGCGTGTGAATCGACGTTGGACGCGAACTGGATGTTGCGATGCAGGCCGCAGTGCCGCAACGCGCGCGTGATCATGCGCGGCCCCCAGTCGCTGCCGCCGATGCCCAGGTGCAGGACGTCGGTATAGGCGCCCGACTGATCGAGTTCGCGCACGAAGCTGCGCACCCGTTCGCGTTCGGTGAGTATGGCCTGCGCCACAGCGGTGGGCGGATTCGCGGCGCGCAGCGCGGTATGCCAGGCGGGCCGGCGTTCGGTCCAGTTGGCTTCGCCGCCGTCATACAGCTGCGCGCGTGCGGCGTCGAAGTTCTGTTGGGCCAGCAGGCCCTGGGCGGCCTCGTCCAGCGCATCGGACTGCGCCTGGGCGGTCAGGTCGATGCGCAGGCCGGCGGCTTCGATGACGCGCAGGCGGTCGCCGTTGCGCGAGGCGGTCTGCGCCGCCTGGGCAAAGGCCAGCCACGCGGGGCTGGTCGGCAAGGTGGTAGGCATGGTGGGAAGGGCGTAGGGGTCAGAAGGGCAGGGTAACGCCTGGGGCCAGTCGCAGCAGTTGTTCGCGGAAGTCGGCCTGGATACGCGCCAGCGCCTCGGGCGTGTCGGCCTCGAAGCGCAGCACCACGACGGGCGTGGTGTTGGACGGACGCGCCAGGCCGAAGCCGTCGGGATATTCGGCGCGCACCCCATCGATGGTGATGACGTCGATCGCGCCGTCGAACTGCCCCTGCTCGCGCAGGGCCTGCACCAGTTTGAAGGGCTCGCCCTCGGACATTTCGAGCTTGAGTTCGGGCGTGGAGATGGCCTGCGGCAGCGATTCCAGCGGTTCGGATGCATTGGCGTGGCGCGAGACCACTTCGAGCAGCCGTGCGCCCGTATAGAGGCCGTCATCGAAACCGTACCAGCGCTCTTTGAAGAAGATATGGCCGCTCATTTCGCCCGCCAGCGGAGCGCCCGTCTCGGCCAGCTTTGCCTTGACCAGCGAGTGTCCGGTCTGCCACATGAGAGGCTGCCCGCCGGCGGCCTGCACGGCCAGCCCCACGTGGCGGCTGCATTTCACGTCGTAGATGATGGTGGCGCCGGGGCATCGTTGCAGGACGTCGCGCGCCAGCAGGATCAGCTGGCGGTCGGGCCAGATGATCTGGCCAGATTTGGTGACGACGCCGAGACGGTCGCCGTCGCCGTCGAAAGCCAGGCCTAGCTCGCAATCGGTGCGAGCCAGGTGGTCGATGAGGTCCTGCAGGTTGTGGGGGTCGGCCGGATCGGGATGGTGATTCGGAAACGTGCCGTCGACCTCGCAATACAGTTCGTCGACCTCGCAGCCCAAGGCGCGGAACAGCTGCGGCGCCACCGCGCCGGCCACGCCGTTGCCGCAATCGATGGCAATTTTCAGGGGGCGGGCCAGCTTGACGTCGCCCACGATGCGCTGGACGTATTCTTCGATCAGGCGAATTTCGCGGCGGCTGCCGCGCGGCGCCGCGGGCGCGGCAGCTTCGCCCGCGTTGTTCATGGCGTCTCGCAGCGCCTGCACGCCGTCGCCATACAAGGCCTTGCCACCCATCATCATCTTGAAGCCGTTGTATTGCGGCGGATTGTGGCTGCCGGTAATGGCCACGCCCGAGCCGGTGCCCTGTGTGTAGGCGGCGTAATAGACCAGGGGCGTGGGCACCTGCCCGATGTCGATGGTATCGATGCCGCCGTCGAGTATGCCTTCTTGCAGCGCCTGCGCCAGTTCGGGGCTGCTCAGGCGCCCGTCACGGCCTACCACAAGGGCGCTGACGCCTGCTTGCCGGGCCTGCGCAGCCAGGGCGCGGCCCAGGGCCCGCGCAAAGCCGCCATCAAGGGGGTCGGGCACGGTGCCGCGGATGTCGTAGGCCTTGAAAACTGCATCGGGATAGCGGGCGGGTTGGTTCAAGTGAGCTCCTTCGGGGATGGCGTGGCGGGTTTCGCCGATCGGGCGGCCGCGCATGGGTGGATTATCCCCGATTCGCCGGCCGCGCGAAGCATTGCCCGCCCTACAATAGATACACTATTTCTTCCCTTTGCAACCGGCGTGCCCGGGCACCTTTACACGGCTGGCGGCCATGACTTTATTGAGTGAATTGCAGAATCTGGTGGGCGCGGCCCACGTGCTGACCGGCGCCGATGCCGAGCCCTATCTGCAGGATTGGCGGCGCCGCTACCGGGGCGCCGCCCTGGCCGTCATCCGCCCGGGGTCTACCGACGAGGTGGCGCAGGCGGTGCGCCTGTGCGTGCAGCATGGCGCGCCCGTGGTGCCTCAAGGGGGCAATACCGGACTGTGCGGGGGGGCGACGCCCGACGATTCGGGCCGCGCCGTACTGCTTTCCACGGCACGCCTGAATCGGGTGCGCGCAATCGACACCGACAATGACACCATCACCGTCGAGGCCGGCTGCGTCCTGCAGGCCGTGCAGCAGGCCGCGCGCGACGCCGGCCGCCTGTTCCCGCTGAGCCTGGCCGCGGAAGGCAGCTGCACCATCGGCGGGAACCTGGCCACCAATGCGGGCGGGACCCAAGTGCTGCGCTACGGAAATGCGCGCGAACTCGCGCTCGGGCTGGAAGTGGTCACCGCCGAAGGCGAGGTCTGGGAAGGCCTGCGGGGCCTGCGCAAAGATAATACTGGTTACGATTTGCGCGATCTGTATATCGGCAGCGAAGGCACGCTCGGCATCATTACGGCTGCCACGCTGAAGCTCTATCCGCTACCGGTGGCGTCTTGTACGGCGCTGCTCGCGCTCGATTCGATCGACGCCGCCGTCGAGCTGCTGTCGCGTGCGCGCACCGGCTTTGGCGCATCCCTGACGGGCTTCGAACTCATGGCGGGCGATTGCCTGCAGGCCGTGGTTCGGCTGTTTCCCCAGCAGCGCCTGCCCTTCGACGGGCCCTCGGCCGATTCCCCGTGGTTCGCCTTGCTTGAGTTGTCGGACAGCGAAAGCGAGCAGCATGCGCGCGAGCGCTTCGAGACTGTGCTGGGCGAGGCCATAGAGGCCGGCCTGGTCACCGACGCGGCCATTGCTGCCAACGTGGCGCAAAGCCGCGCAATGTGGCACCTGCGCGAGAGCATTCCGCTGGCCGAGGCCGAGCAGGGCAAGGGCATCAAGCACGATGTCTCGATACCCATTTCGTCTATCGCCACCTTCGTGCGCAAAACCAATGCATTGCTGCAACAGCGATTTCCGAATGTGCGCAACGTGGTTTTCGGCCATATGGGCGATGGAAACCTGCACTACAACGTCGCGCGGGCGCCGGGGCAGACCGAGGCAGACCTGCTGGCGCTGCAACAGGATGTCTACGACATCGTGCACCGCAGTGTGCAGGAACATTCGGGTTCGATAAGCGCCGAACACGGCATCGGACAGCTCAAGCGCGACGAGCTGCCTCACTACAAAAACCCGCTCGAATTGGCGCTGATGAAGCGCGTCAAGCAGGCGCTGGATCCGCGCGGGCTGATGAACCCCGGGAAGGTGCTGCAGGTGTAGATGCCGGCGGGCGATCGCGGTCTCAGGCGCCGCGGTGGCCCGCGCGGGGGCGGGCCCGGTGCGGTCAACGCGCCGGCAGCACCGTGCCTGACGAAGCGCCAAAGCCTATGCGCGGATACCCGGGCTTGTCGCAGTGCGCCCGGATGATGATCTGGTCGCCATCTTCCAGGAACACGCGCTGTTCGCCCCAGGGCAGCGTGACAGGGGCCTTGCCGCCCTGGCTCAGTTCGAGCAGCGATCCGGCCTGGTCGGGCTCCGGACCCGAAAGTGTGCCTGTGCCTAGGAGGTCGCCCGGCTGCAGATTGCAGCCGTTGACGGTATGGTGCGCGATCAGCTGGGCAATGTTCCAGTAGGCGTCGCGGAAGTTGCTGGCGGACAGCCTGGCCGGCGCGTGTCCCGCAGCGCGCGAGGCTTCGGTGGTGAGCAGCACTTCCATCTGCACATCGTAGGCGCCGCGCGCGCGATTGCTGTCGGACGACAGATAAGGCAGCGGTTGCGGTTCATCCGCCGAGCGGGTCCAGGCGATGCGGAATGGCTCCAGCGCTTCCATGGTGACGACCCAGGGCGAGATCGTGGACGCGAAGTTCTTGGCCAGGAACGGCCCCAGTGGCTGGTATTCCCAGGCCTGGATGTCGCGCGCCGACCAGTCGTTAAGGATACAGAGGCCGAACACGTGCCGGTCGGCCTGGTCCAGCGGGATGCGGTCGCCCTGTGGATTGCCCTGGCCCACGAATACGCCCAGTTCGAGTTCGTAATCGAGGCGCTTGCATGGGCCGAACTGGGGCGGTTCGCCTTCGGCGGCCGGGCGTGTCTGGCCCACCGGACGCGGAAAGCGCTGCTCGACGCCTACGCTCGAAGCGCGGCCGTGGTAGCCGATAGGAACCCATTTGTAGTTGGGCAGCAGGGGGTTGTCGGGGCGGAACTGCTTGCCGACGGCCGTGGCATGGTGCAGCGAAATATAAAAATCGGTGTAGTCGCCTATGCGTGCGGGCGTGGTGTACTCGGCATCGGCCTGCGGCATCAGCAGGGGCTCAAGCTGGGGGCGCTGCGCCGCACCGAGGCGCAGGGCGCGCGATAGCGCCAGGCGCAAGGCACTCCAGTGCGCCTGGCCCAACGCCATCAGCGCGTTCAGGCTATCGGTCGAGCACGCGGCCAGGGCTTCGCCGGCCAGGCCGTCGAGCAGTTGCAGCCGCGCCAGCGCCGCCAGGTCGAGGATCTGGTCGCCGATCGCCACGCCGGGCCGCCAGGTTTCCTGCGCATCGCGCCGACGGAACACGGCGTAGGGCAGGTTCTGTACGGGAAAGCCGATGTCCGGGTCATTCGCGCTTGCAACCCAGCTGGTCAGCGCGGCGTCATGGGTTTCGTTGAGGCTCGTCATGGGCATGCTCAAGGTTGGGCCGGGTTGAAGTGCTTCTTCAGCCCCTGCCAGCATTGGTAATAGTCGTTCTGCAGTTGTGCGCTGGCCAGGGCCTGCGCAGTGGGGCGGATGACGCGGCGGGTTTCGAACATGAAGGCCATCGTATCGCGTATATAGTGCGGCTGGCTGGTGTCGGCCGCACTGGCCTTCGCATGGGTATCGGCGTCGGGTCCATGACCGCTCATGCAATTGTGCAGGCTGGCACCGCCCGGGGCGAAGCCTTCTGCCTTGGCGTCGTATACGCCGTGGATCAACCCCATGAATTCGCTGGCCACATTGCGGTGGAACCAGGGCGGTCGGAAGGTGTCTTCCATGGCCAGCACCCGTGGCGGGAAAATCGCGAAATCCATATTGGCGGTGCCGGGGGTGTCGGACGGGGCCGTGAGCACTGTGAAGATGGATGGATCGGGGTGGTCGAAGCTGATGGACCCGATCGCATTGAAGCGGCGCAAGTCGTATTTGTACGGCGCGTGCGTGCCATGCCAGGCCACCACATCCAGGGGCGAATGACGGATGGCCGCCCGCCAGAATCCTCCCGTGAACTTGGCGATGAGTTCGAAGTCGCCATCGATGTCTTCGTAACAGGCCACGGGTGTCTGGAAGTCGCGCGGGTTGGCCAGGCAGTTCGAACCTATCGGTCCGAGTTCGGGCAGCCGCAGCGCGGCGCCGAAGTTTTCCAGCAGGTAGCCGCGCGCCTCGCCGTCGAGCAGCTCGACGCGCATGCGAACGCCGCGTGGAATGACCGCGATCTCCTGGGGCTCGACTTCGATGACGCCCAGTTCAGTGGCCAGGCGCAGACGGCCATGCTGAGGCACGATCAGCAGCTCGCCATCGGCGTCATAGAAGTAACGGCCCTGCATCGAGCGGTTGGCCGCATACAGATGAATGCCCACGCCAGCCTGTTCGGCCGGGCTTCCATTGCCGCCCCAGCTGTGTACGCCCGCGATGAAGTCGGTGGGGGCTTCGGGAATGGGCAGAGGGCTCCAGCGCATCTGGTTGGGCGTCACGGGGCCCTGCCCGAACTCGCTGAGCCAGCCAGGGGCTGCGTCGCAGGCCTCGAAAGGCTGGTGCAGGGCGGCCGGCCGGATGCGATACAGCCATGACCGGCTGTTCTCGCTGCGCGGCGCGGTGAAGGCCGTTCCGGAGATCTGTTCGGCATATAAGCCGTAAGGGCAGCGTTGGGGCGAATTGCGGCCGACGGGCAAGGCCCCCGGCAAGGCTTCGGTAACCCAATGGTTGCCAAAGCCACATTGGTATTGCAGCGGCATGGTCTCTCTCTTTAGTGTGGGCGCGTCTGCAGCAGTGGTCGTGGAGGGTATTGTCAGCAAAAAGCCGTACCATGGCTATGGGAATAGAGAAATATCGACTATAAATTCTGTGAATATCGTGCGCTCCCCTGGGCTTTTGACATGGCCGAACTACGACATCTGGACCTGAACCTGCTGGTGGTGTTCCAGCACCTGCTGGAAGAACGCAATATCTCTGCGGTGGCCCGTCGGCTCGATCTGTCGCAGCCGGCCGTCAGCAATGCCCTGCGCCGGCTGCGGGCTGCGCTGGGAGACGATCTGTTCGTGCGCACCCCGCACGGTATGCAGCCCACCCCGCATGCCGAACGTCTGGGCGGGCCGGTGGGCGAGGCGCTGGCTTTGCTGTCGCATACGATCGGCGCCACGCATGATTTCCACCCCGCCGACAGCCAGCGGCGTTTTTGCATCGCCATGTCGGACGTGGGCGAAATTCATTTCATGCCGCGACTGATTGAGCAATGCGCCAGTCATGCTCCCGCCGTGCGCATTGACTCGCTGCGCCTGCAAGACGCCGATTTGCGCCGAGAAATGGATGCCGGCCGTGTCGACCTGGCCATCGGCGCTTTCGAAGGGCTCGGCAGCGGCATCATGCAGCGCATGTTGTTCCGGCAGGGGTATGCCACGCTCTACCGTCGTGGGCATCCCGGGGCCTGTGAGGGGATGGGCCTGAAGGCCTTTCGCGCCCAGAAGCATCTGGTGGTATCGCGCGCCGCGCCATACGGCCAGGTGAACCAGGCGCTCGAAAAGGCCGGCGTGGTGCTCGCGGCGCACTTCAGCGTGCCGCACTTTTCGGCCGTGCCCTATATCGTCAGCACGACCGACCTGCTGGCGACGGTGCCGCAGAAACTGGCTGCCGGCGTCGCACCTTATTTCGGGCTGGGCACGTTGACCCCGCCGGTGCGCGTGCCGGCATTGCAGACCAATCTGTACTGGCATCGGCGCTTCCATCGCGACAGTGGCAATCAATGGCTGCGGGCGCTGGTGCTGGAAACCTTCGCGGAATCGGCCTGAGAACCGAAGCCCGGCAGCACTGAAGCCGCGGTGGCCTGCGCCGATGGAATGACGGCAGGCGTCATGCATCCCGTTGTGATTGAATGATTTTTCATCTCTCGTTAAGCTGTGCTGAATGCTGAAGATCGAAGACCTGCAGTTGGCCGCGGCTCTGGCCCAGGCGCCCTCACTCAGCGCGGCGGCGCGCGCCTTGAATGTGACGCCGCCGGCCCTGTCGATGCGCCTGCGCAAGCTCGAAGCCGTCCTGGGGCTCGCGCTCGCCGTGCGCAGTTCGCGGCGGCTCAGCCTGACTCCGGAAGGCGAACGATTTGCCCGCGACGCCGCGGCGCTGCTGGCGCAATTGCAGGCGCTGCCCGAATCGCTGCAGCGCGACGACAGCCTGCTTACCGGTACCTTGCGCATTGCCGCGCCATTCGGCTATGGCCGCCATCACATCGCGCCGGTGCTGGCGCGGCTGGCGTTGCGGCATCCTGGCTTGCGGGTCCAACTCGACCTTTGCGAAACGCCGTGGCCCGAGCACCACGACGCCGATGCCGTGGTGCACATAGGCGTGGTGCGCGACTCGACATGGGTGGCGCGCCGTCTGGCGCCCAATGAACGCTGGCTGTGCGCCAGCCCTGGGTACCTGAAGCAGCACGGCACGCCGCGCGAACCGCGCGACCTGATGCAGCACCGTTGCATCTGCATACGCGAGAATAACGAAGACGTTACGTTGTGGCGTTTCAAGCGGCCCGGGCGGCGCGCGCCGGGCCAGAAAGCATTCGAGACCGTGCGCGTGACGCCCGCCTATGTGTCCAACGACGGCAATGTGGCCCGGGCCTGGGCCGAGCAGGGCCTGGGCATGGTCGTCCGTTCGCAGTGGGATGCGGAACCCGCGGTGGCGCGGGGTGCGTTGCTGCGGGTGCTGCCCGCCTGGCAGCTCGATGCTGCGCCGGTGACGCTGCTGGTGCCTGCCCGCAAGGGCCGAAGTGCACGCGTCAAGGCCTTGCTTGAATGCCTGGATGAGTCAGCCTGATCGCCACCGGCGTGGGCTCCTGGCGCAGCACGAAGGCCGCCATGGTGCGGTTCATGGCCGCCGCCTGATCCAGCAGATGTTCGGACGCGGCTGACGCCTGCTCCACCAGCGCGGCGTTCTGCTGCGTGATGTCGTCCATCTGTGCGATGGCCTGGGTCACTTGCTCCACGCCCTGCGTCTGCTCTTCCACGGCCGTGCCGATGGCCGCCACGATGCCCGCCACTTCGCGGATTTCGGCCACCAGATCCTGAATCGACGAGCCCGCGCGCGCAACCTTGGCGGCCCCGTCGTCGATCTGTTCGACCGAATGTTGAATCAGCGCCTTGATCTCTCGCGCGGCGGTGGCCGACTTCTGGGCCAGATTGCGGACTTCGTTGGCGACGACCGCAAAGCCACGGCCCTGTTCGCCGGCCCGCGCCGCTTCCACCGAGGCGTTCAGGGCCAGAATGTTGGTCTGGAAGGCGATGCCCTCGATGAGGGCGATGATTTCGCCTATTTTTCCGGCGCTTTCCTGCACCGCATTGATGGCGGCCGTCGCGTCGCGCGTAACCCGGCCGCCATGGTCCGCCAGGTCCGCGGCATCGCCGGCCCGCTTCCGAGCCATCTGCGCCTGGGCTGCATTGTGGCGAGCAGTCACCGTGAATTGTTCCATTGATGCGGCGGTCTGCTCCAGGCTGGCCGCCTGTTCCTCGGTGCGGCGCGACAGGTCGTGATTGCCGGCGGAAATTTCACGAGCCGCGACCTCGATGGACGCGGCGCTGGCCTGGACTTCGCGCACCGTGGCGCTCAGGCCCACGCTCATGTTGTTCAATGAGCCGAGCAGCTGCGCCACCTCGTCGCGGCCCCGCGGTTCGGCGCGCGTGCTCAGGTCCGCGGCCGCGACGCGGCCCGCCAGCGCCACGGCCTGGGACAGCGGCCGCGTGATCGAACGCGATATCAGCAGACCCAGCGCACCCGCGGCCCCGCAGAGCATCAGCAATACGCCCCACAGCCAGGCCTGCTCGCGCTGGATGGCCGAAACCTGTTGTTGCAGCCCTGTGGTCAATGCGGTGACCTGTTCGATGGACTGGTAAAGCGATTCGAGGTGGGCGCTCGCCTGCGCGAAGAACCCGCGTCGCTCGTCGTCGTCCAGTGTGGCAATGCGGTCCAGTAATGACTGCGTGAGTGCCGTCGAGGTATCGAGTGCAGTGTCGATGCGCGCCGCCATGGCGTCGAGCTCCGCGCTCAACTCCGGCCGGTCGGTACGCGCTCGTGCCAGCTCGTGGCCGATCGCGGTGCGGGCGTCTCTGGCGCGTGCCAGGCTCGTATCCAGCAGCAGGCGGTCGACGTTGGCAATGCTGTCGCGCATCAATGCCGGCGCGGCGCGTGCACGGACTTGTCCCAGTTCTTCGGCTACGGCGGGCAGTTCGCCGTAGGCCACGGCGATCAGGGCCGTCTCCGCGAGTCCGTCATTCACCGTGAGCTGGAAACTGTCCAGCAGTCCGTCCTTCAACTGAAGCAAGTCAGCGATCAGCGCGGTGTGCCGCGCGAAGCTCGCCGCTGACGCGATGGCGGTTGCACCCACATCGGCGCGAAGCCCGGTCCAGTCCCGCCTGAGTTTTTCGGCCTCGGCCACCTGTGGAGCCGGCGCGCCTGCCTGGTGCATAAGCTGCACCAGCTGATCAAAGCCGGCGTCGACGGCGGGCGCCAGGCTGCGCCTGTCGGTTTCGGCCTGTTGGCCGCCGCTCAAAGACATGCTCGAAAGTCCGCGATGCGCCTGCACTATGCGGGTGATCTGCAGAAGACTGCTGATCGGGACGGTGCCGGCGGCTTCCAGCCGCTTGTGCGCCACTGCCTGCCATGCCGCTTGCCCATAAAGAATGAGCGGCAGGGCGAACAACGTGAGGCTGAGTGCGCCCAGCAAGATGAATTTGCGCCGCAGTGACAGCATGCCCAGTAATCGCATCATGACCTTCGCCTATCTTGCCGCGGTGCCGCCTTGAACGGCGGGGACGTGCCGGGCATTGCTCCTTCGGCTGGCTTACGGCAGGGCGGGCGCGGCCTATAGAGAGCGGTGTGCGCGAGGCTTGAGCAAGGTCAAGCGGCCGTCGTGTTGCCGGCCGGGTCGGACCGGGCCACAGGAATGCGGCGGCCGGTCGTGCGGGCCGCGTCTAGGCAGCGTGCGGCCCGGCGCAGCCAAGGCGCGCTGGGCCGTCGTGGCGTCAGATGCACAGCCCTGTCCGGGGGCTGCGACCGGCCCTTGCGTAGCCCTTCAGTGTGTCATGCAGGCCGATCGGCCCGCACGGACCGGCGAGCCCTTTCCAGCGCGTCGCCGATGACGTCCATGTCGCCGATGTGATTGGCCAGCAGCAGGATCAGGGCGGCGTTCAGCTCGGCGCTTTGGGTATCGTCGAGATCGCGATGTGCGTCGATGAGCGCTTCGTAGAAGGCATCGGGAGCCGGGAGATTGGGATCAATGATCAGGGGCATGGTGTCGACTCATTCAGGCGTTGCCCAGCGCGCGCGCCAGCGCGGCGGCCATGGTGGCCGAGTCATATGATCGGCGCCGCGCGGCGACATGCTGGTCGGGACGCAACAGGTAGCAGGTACCAGGCTGGGCGTCGTAGCGCTGGCCAAGAAATCCCTGTGTGTCGTGCACCACCGTGAGCGAGGCGGGCGCATCCAGCGCGGTGCCGTCGCCCACCAGAATCACGCGCACGGGCACCAGTCCGCTGGCCAGCCGGATCAGGGCCGCCAGGGTGGCGTCAGGGGGTAGGCGGCTTCCGCAAAAGAGCGCCAGCACGAAGCGGCCATCCAGGTACGAAAGCCACCATGCGTCGCCGCCGTCCGCGTCGCGCACGGGCGCGTCCAGCGCCACCGCGCCCGGCACCAGCCGGCCCGCGTACTGCTCGACATCCGGCGTGTTCAGGGGCGTGTCGGTATAAGTGCTGGGCAGCGAAAGCCTGCCGCTGTTGACCAGTCCGCGTGCGAACGGATGGTCGCGCGCCAGGTTCAGCACGGCGTTGCGGAAGTTGCGGCTGGCCGCGCTCTTTGGGGTGATGAAGTCGGTAGATCGCGTGGAATTCAACAGGTTCTCGTCGGCGGCCTGTTCGCGTTCGATGGCATAGGTGTCGATCAAGGCTTCGGGAGCCTGCCCTGCGAGGACGGCGTGCAGCTTCCAGGCCAGGTTCTCGGCGTCCTGCACGCCGCTGTTGGCGCCTCGCGCGCCGAATGGCGACACCCGATGCGCAGCGTCGCCCGCGAACACCACCCGGCCATGGCGAAATGCATCCATGCGCTCGCAGGCGAAGGTATAAACGCTGACCCACTCGAGTTCGAACTGCGCGTCGGCACCCAGCAGGGCACGGATGCGCGGCAGAACGTTGGCGGGCTTGACCGCTTCGACAGGGTCGGCGTTCCAGCCCAGCTGGAAGTCGATGCGCCAGACATTATCGGGCTGCATGTGCAGCAGTACCGACTGGTTGGGATGGAATGGCGGGTCGAACCAGAACCAGCGCTCGGCCGGGAAGTCGGCCGTCATGCGCACGTCGGCGATCAGGAAACGGTCCTTGAAGATCCTCCCGTGGCTTTCCTGGCCCAGCAGCTTGCGCACGGGCGAACGGGCGCCATCGCACGCGATCAGCCACTCGGCGCCCAGCGCATAGGGGCCATCCGGCGTCTCGATGGTTATTGCCACGCCATCCGGGCGCTGCGCAACCCCCGCAACCTTGCTTTTCCAGCGCAGGTCGATCAGCGGGTGCGCACAGGCCGCTTCATAGAGATAGCCTTCTACATAGTATTGCTGCAGATTCACAAAGGCAGGACGGCGGTGCCCCGGCTCGGGCAGCAGGTCGAAGCGCCAGACCTCCTGGTCGCGGAAGAAGACGCGCCCCACGTGCCACGACACGCCCTTTGCAGCGATTCGCTCGCCCACGCCCAGCCGGTCCCAGATCTCCAGGGTGCGCTTGGCGAAGCAGATGGCGCGCGATCCGGTCGAAAGCCGGTAGTCATCGTCGAGCACCACGACGGGAATGCCGCGTTGGGCCAGATCGAGCGCGGTGGTCAGCCCGACGGGGCCCGCGCCCACCACCACCACGCGATGCGTGGCAGGGCTGGGGCACGATTGGTCGGCGTGCTTCTGGTAGGCGAATTCCAGCGCCTGGTAATCGATGTGCGTCACGCGTTGTCTCCTGGGGCGGGGCGCGACCCGCCATGGCGCGCCGTGGCGTCCTCTGCCGGGACGCTGGCGCAGCCGGAACGGCTAGTGGGGGCGGGTCAGCCCTCGAGCTGCTGCCACATCTCGCGGTCGCGCTGGTCGGTCCAGATTCGCGGATGATCGTGGCCGGTGGCCTCGTCGTACGCGCGCGATACGTCGAACGGCATGCAGTGATCGAAGATGACCCAGTCGCTGTAGCGCGGCTGCATGAAGTCGTAGACCTCACGGTAGAGGGCTTTCAGGTCTTTGCCGTCGGCCACGCCGCGGTTTACCGCGCCGTACAGGTCGGTCAGGAAGGCGCGCGTACCGGCGAGCCCCTGCCGGACTTCGGCGGCGTTCTTCAGGGCAGGGCCGCGCCCGGGCACCATCTTCTCGGCATTGAACTTCGCCAACGCGTCCAGTGTGGAGGGCCAGTCGCGGAAGTAGGCATCGCCGCAGTATGGCGTGGACTGGTATTCGACCAAGTCGCCCGCAAACAGGATTTTCTGGTCGGGCAGCCAGGCGATGGTGTCACCCTTCGTGTGGCCCCGGCCGACCTGCAGCAGGTGGACTTCGAGATTGCCGAGGTTCACCGTCATGGCGCCCTGGAACGTCATGGTGGGCCACACGAGGCCGGGCGGAATCGATTCGGCGTTGCGAAAGAGTCGCGGAAAACGGCCAATCTCGCTTGCCTTGTCCTGTTCGCCGCGTTCGGCGATCAAGTCGTAGGTGTCGCGGCTGGCCAGGATTTCCTGCGCGTTATACGCCGAGGCGCCGAACACGCGTACCGCGTGATAGTGCGACAGCAGAATGTACTTGATCGGCTTGTCGGTGACTTCGCGGATACGGCGTATCACATCCTGCGCCATGACGGGCGTGGCCTGCGTGTCCACCACCATGACGGCCTCGTCGCCAATGATGACGCCGGTGTTGGGATCTCCCTCGGCGGTGTAGGCATAGGCATTGTCGGACAACTTCTCGAACGACACGACCTTGTCGGCGAGGTCGGCGTGCGACGCGAACTGTTTGCTCATGGTGTCTCCTGTGTATGGATTCGCGGCCGGCTTTCAACGCGGGCCGCTCGGGCAAGCGCAGCGGCGCCACGATCGTGCGGGTGCCCCTGCTGCTGCCGGGGCCAGCCCGTATGCATATCGACTATAGTCTTTGGTTCGTTTTTATGCAATTCATTTGCTATAGACGAATTTAGTCCGCGCGGCGGGCGGCTCGCGTATACGCGGTCCAGCCCGGACGGGCGCGGGCAGGCGGGGTTGCACAAGGTTGCTGCAGTCAGCGTCGCTGGCAGCTGGGGCAGAAATAGGTGGCGCGCTGGCCCTGCACAAGCCGGCGGATGGGCGTGCCGCAAACACGGCATGGCAGGCCCGCGCGTTCGTAGACGGCGGCGTGGATCTCGAAGTAGCTGCCGGGCTGGCCGGTGGCGCCCACGTAGTCGCGCAGCGTGCTGCCCCCCGAGGCCAGGGCGTCGGCCAGGGTCGCGCGCACCATATCGGCCAAACGCGTGCAACGCGTCGGCGACACGCGGCGCGCCGGCGTGCGGGGGTCGATGCCGGCGCGGAATAGACTTTCCGAAGCATAGATATTGCCCACGCCCACCACTGCGTCACCAGCCAGCAGCGCCTGCTTGACGGCAATCGTGCGATGGCGGAAGTGGCTGTGCAGCCAGGCGCCGTCGAAGCGCGGATCGAAGGGCTCTATGCCAAGGCGAGCCAGCAGCGGGTGCGAGGTGACCGGCCCGGCGTCGCCGGGATGCCACAGCACCGCGCCGAAACGGCGCGGATCGTGCAGACGCAGGACGGCATGGTCGAAGACCCAGTCGACATGATCGTGTTTGCGGGGCGCTTCGTCGGCGGGCACGCTGCGCAGCGAGCCCGACATGCCCAGGTGCACGATTTGCGTGCCGTGTTCAAAGCGCAGCAGCAGGTACTTGCCTCGCCGCGCGCATTCGAGCACGGCACGGTCGCTGAGCAGGTCGGGAAGGTCCTGGGGAATGGGCCAGCGCATGCGCGGTTCACGCACCAGCAGGCGGCGCAGGGTCTTGCCCGTGATGACGGCGTCGATGCCGCGGCGCGTGGTTTCGACTTCGGGGAGTTCCGGCATGAGCCAGTGTAAGATGATCGCAGTATAGAGATGATTGTGCCATCAACCGGACAAGGCCGCGTGAAGTCGTTGCTTAATCAAGTTCATCCCGTCGTTGCCATGCTGGCTCTTGCGCTGGCTGGCTTGCAGCCCTTGCCGGCACTGGCGGCCGACCGGCTTCCGGGCGATGCCACCGGGCCGCGCCTGGTGCCCCAGTCGCGTACGCCTGAAACCCAGGTCATCCGGCTGCGGCCGGGCCAGGCGCCACTGGTCACACTGACGGCTGACGTTTTCTACCGTGTGCTGGCCTCTGAGATCGCCGCGCAGCGGGGTATGTACAGTACGGCCGCGTCCACGCTGACGAGCCTCGCGCGCGAAACCGGCGACCCGCGTCTGGCCCGGCGTGCGCTCGAGTTTCAGCTGGCCGGCGGCAACCTGACGGGCGCGCTCGATGCGGCACGCGAATGGGCGCGCCTGGCGCCCAACGACATCGAGGCCTCGTCGACCGAACTGGCCCTGGCGGCCGCGAATGGGCAGACGGCTGGCCTCGCCACCGCGCTGCGCGCGCGCATCGATGCGGCGGCCGACAAGCCGGCCGCCATCGCGCAGGCGCTGGGCGTACTGGGCCGCCTGAGCGACCGCCGGCTCGCCTTGCGCATTCTCGACGATTCGCTCAGCCCCGCCGTGCGCAGGCTGCCCGAAGCCCGCCTGGCGCTGGCCGATGTGGCCCAGGCCGCCGGCGATGACCGCCGCGCTGCCGACGAAGCGCGTGCCGCACTGGCGGCCGACCCCCGCTCCGAGCCTGCGGCGCAGCGCGCGCTGGAATACGGTGCACGGGTCGACGCCCAGCGCGCCGAAAACGAAGCACGCGCCTTCCTGGCCAGGCATCCCGACGCGCGCAAGCTGCAGCTGTCGCTGGCAGGGCTGATGGCCGATCGCGGCGATTACGATGCCGCCCTGGCCGAGCTGCAATCCATGTCGCGCCGGTCACCCGAAGACTTCGATTTGCTCTTCATGCAAGGGCAACTGGCCTACAAGGCGGGGCGCAAAGACCAGGCGCGCGGTCTGGTTCAGCAGTATCTCGACGTGCAGAACCAGCGCCAGGAGTCGCTGGCGCCGGGAGCCAGCGACGCCGCCGCCGCAGAGGCGGACGCGCGCGTGCTGCTGTCGCGCATCGCCGAAGACCAGGGCGACGTGGACGAAGCCGTTGCCCAGCTGGGCCAGATCGAAGATCCCGCATTGCGTTATTCGGCCCAGATGCGCCAGGCGGCATTGCGCGCCAAGCAAGGGCGCATCGATGAGGCCATGGCCATGATAGATGCGGCCCAGCCGCAAGACGAAGACGACCAGGTGCAGGGCGTGCTGACACGCGCGCAGATCCTGCGCGACGCCGGCCGTACTGATCAGGCCGTGGCGGCGCTGGAGGCCGCCAACCGCGCGCAGCCCGACATCACGGAAATCAAGTACGAGCTGGCCATGCTGTACGAGCGGCAGGGGCGTTACGATGACCTTGAAACGCAGCTGCGGCAGGTCATCGCCATCGACCCCGAACACGCCCACGCCTACAACGCGCTGGGCTATACATTGGCAGACCGCAATCAACGCCTTCCCGAGGCGCTTGATCTCATTACGCAGGCGCTCGTATTGCTGCCGGATGACCCCTTCATTCTGGACAGCATGGGATGGGTCAAATTCCGCATGGGCGACCACCCGGCGGCGCTCGAGTACCTGACGCGCGCCTATGCGCAACGTCCCGAGGCCGACATCGCCGCGCACCTGGCCGAAGTGCTTGCCGCACAAGGCAAGCGCGATGAAGCGCTCAAGATGCTTCAGGCGGGCCACCAGAAAGACCCGGCCAACAGCACCTTGCTCGACACGGCCAAACGGCTGGGGGTGTCGCTGTGACGGCCGTTGCCGGAAACCCGGTTCGGGCCGGCGGGCGCCTGCTGGGCTGGCTGGCGGCCGGCGCCGTGGCGTTGCTGGCGGGTTGCGCGAGCGTACCCGATGCGCCGACGGGCATGCACACCGATGCCTTCGCGCGTGGCGGCCGGTTTGCCGTCACCGTCACCGAAGCCACCGGCCAGCAGCAGGCCGTGCAAGGCGGGTTCACCTGGCGCGACGACGGGCAGCGCTATCAGCTCGATCTCACCAACCCCTTGGGTTCTACCGAGGCCCGCGTCGAAGGCCGCCCCGGTCATGCCACGCTGACCAAGGCCGACGGCACGGTGCTGCGGGCCGAAACGCCCGACGCGCTGGCTGAAGAAGCGCTGGGCGGCCCCGTGCCGGTCGCCAGCCTGCGTGACTGGCTGCGCGGCCGGGTCGCCGAAGGGGCTGCCGTGACGCGCCTCGAACGCGATGCCCAGGGGCGCCCGGTTTCGTTCGAACAAGACGGATGGCAGGCTCGCCTGTCGCGCTACGACGACCAGGGACCTGGCCTGCTGGTGCTGCAGCGTGCCGAACCGGGCCGCCGCATCATGGTGCGGCTGGCAGTCAGCCAGCCCTGATCTTCCGCCATGCTCTACGACGTTCCCGCACCGGCCAAGGTGAATCTCTTTCTGCACGTGGTCGGGCGCCGGCCTGACGGCTACCACCTGTTGCAAACGGTCTTCCGCTTCATTGACTTGTGCGACACGCTGCATTTCGAATTGCGGGCCGACGGCCGCATCGAGCGAGCCCACGACTTGCCGGGCGTCGCGCCCGAGCACGACCTCAGCCTGCGCGCCGCGCGCGCGCTGCAGCAGGCGACCGGCACGCGGCAGGGCGTGACCATCACGCTCGAAAAATGCATACCGCAGGGTGGCGGCCTGGGCGGCGGGTCCAGCGACGCGGCCTCGACGCTGATCGCGCTGAATCGGCTGTGGGCCACGGGGCTGACGCGCCGCGAATTGATGGCGCTGGCGCTGCCGCTGGGTGCCGACGTGCCGGTGTTCGTCTTCGGCCAATCGGCCTTTGCCGAAGGCATAGGCGAACAGCTGAGCCCGGTCGAATTGCCGCCGGCGGCCTACCTTGTCGCCCAGCCTGATGCCAGCGTGCCCACGGCTGGCGTTTTTTCCAGCCCCGATTTGACACGCGACACACCTTCAGTCACAATAGCGGACTTTCTTGCCTTGCAAGATTTTCGCGCAGATTGCGATGCAGGCCGCGCGGGGCATCTTGGCAGGTTTTTTGGCAGAAACGACTTGGAACCGGTGGTTTACCGGCGCTACCCTGAAGTGCATAGGGCTGCGCAGTGGCTGTCGGGGCATGGTATCCATGTCCGCATGTCGGGGTCCGGCGCTTGTTTGTTCGCGCAGTACGCCACCATGCAGCAGGCCGTTTTGGCTCAGCAGGAAATTACCGCTACAATGCGCGTCGCTGGTGAATCAACCGGCAACACGCAGCCAGGGTTCCGGTTATTGCGGGCATGTCCCGGTTTGGCCGAACACCCGTTGCGGAACTGGATTGCAAGATAGTTGGGGAGTCGCCAAGCTGGTTAAGGCACCGGATTTTGATTCCGGCATGCGAAGGTTCGAATCCTTCCTCCCCAGCCACCCTACAAATAAAAAAGCTGTTGAACGCGCCCGTCAGACACTGGCCTCGGTTCAGCAGCTTTTTTTATTGCCGGTTTTCCGGCATGCAGCTCACGTTAGCGTTCCAAACGACAAACGACCATCGCAGCTTCCATCATGGCAAACGACAGCTTCATGATCTTCACGGGTACGGCCAATACACGCCTGGCCGTAGACGTAGTCAATCATCTCGATATGTCCCTGGGCAAGATGACGGTGGGCCGCTTCTCCGACGGGGAAGTCATGGTCGAAATCAATGAGAACGTGCGCGGCAAAGACGTTTTCGTGCTGCAGCCCACCTGTGCGCCCACCAACGACAACCTGATGGAAATCATGGTGATGGTCGACGCACTGCGCCGAGCCTCGGCCGGGCGCATCACCGCAGCCATTCCGTACTTCGGCTATGCGCGCCAGGACCGCCGTCCGCGCTCGGCGCGCGTGGCCATTTCGGCCAAGGTCGTGGCCAACATGCTGCAGGTCGCCGGTGTCGACCGCGTGCTCACGATGGATCTGCACGCCGACCAGATCCAGGGTTTCTTCGATATTCCGGTCGACAACATCTACGCGGGTCCGATCTTGCTGGGCGACATCTGGCGCCGCAACTTCTCGAACCTGGTCGTCGTGTCGCCCGACATCGGCGGCGTGGTGCGCGCCCGGGCGCTCGCCAAGCAGCTCGAGGCCGATCTGGCCATCATCGACAAGCGGCGTCCGCGCGCCAATGTGTCCGAAGTCATGAACATCATCGGCGAGGTCGATGGCCGCACCTGCATCATCATGGACGACATGGTCGACACGGCAGGTACGCTGTGCAAGGCTGCGCAGGCGCTGAAAGACCGCGGCGCCGGTGCCGTCTACGCCTATTGCACGCACCCTGTGCTGTCGGGCGGTGCCATCGATCGCATCGAGGCCTCCGAGCTCGATGAGCTCGTCGTCACCGATACCATTCCGCTGTCCGAACAGGGCCAGGGCAGCGGTAAAATCCGCCAGCTGTCGTGCGCGGCATTGCTGGGCGAGACCATTCTGCGCATTTCCAATGCCGAATCGGTCAGCTCGCTGTTCGTCGACTGAGCACGCCGGCGCCAGCCCCGAAATTCCCGTATTTGCCTGCCTGCTGGTCGCGGCAGACGGGCAAACAACACGGTGCGCATGTTGCGCGCCGTGCCATTAACCGGCGACCCCACGGTTGCCAGATTGTCTGGAGTTATCCATGAAATTCAATGCCACTGCGCGTAGCGTCCAGGGTTCGAGTGCGAGCCGCCGCCTGCGCCGCGCGGGCCGCGTTCCCGCCATTGTCTATGGCGGAACGGCTGCCCCCCTGAACATCGAACTCGACCACAACGAGATCTTCCACGCCCTGCGCAAGGAAGAATTTCACGCCTCGATCCTGCAAATGGTCTTCGAAGGCAAGGAAGAGCCTGTGCTGCTGCGTGCGGTTCAATGGCATGCCTACAAGCCGCAAGTCATGCACGTCGATTTCCAGCGCGTCGATGCCAATCAGGCCCTGACCACCAAGGTGCCCCTGCACTTCGTGAATGGCGAGAACTCGCCTGCCGTCAAGCTAAGCGGCGCCATCATCAGCCACGTGCTGACCGAACTGGAAATCACCTGCCTGCCCTCGGCATTGCCGCAGTTCATCGAAGTCGACCTGGGCAGCCTGATCGGCGGCGGCTCGGTGCACCTGGCCGACATCAAGCTGCCTCTGGGCGTGACCTACGTGCCCCATGGCGGCGAGGCCAACCCGCTGCTGGCTTCGGCCGTGGTCAAGGGTGGTGCCGCTGAAGACGAAGGCGACGCCGCTGCGGACACTCCGGCCGCTTAAGCGGTTGGTATCCAAATCGTCGCTGGTGCCCGGCTTCGCCGGGCGCTTCGCCAGAACCCTGCGTGTGCGGTTGCATGCGCAGGGTTTTTTGTGTAGTAAGGCATCATGTCTATCGCCATACGCCTGATAGTGGGGCTGGGTAACCCGGGCCCAGATTACGAAACCACCCGCCACAACGCCGGCTTCTGGTTGGCCGATCATCTGGCCGACGACCTGCGCGCATCGTTCACGCTCGAAAAGGGCTTTTTCGGCATGGTCGCCAAAGCGCGCCATGCCGGCGACAGTGTGTTGCTGGCCAAGCCCATCACCTACATGAATCGTTCGGGCCAGTCCGTCGGGGCCTTGGCCCGCTTCTATAAATTCGTGCCCGAACAGGTGCTGGTGCTGCATGACGAACTGGATCTGCTGCCCGGACAGGTCAAGCTCAAGCAGGGCGGCGGGCATGCGGGCCACAACGGCCTGAAAGACATCCAGGCATCCCTGGGCAGTCCGAATTTCTGGCGTCTGCGCATCGGCATCGGTCATCCGCGCACACTGGGTCTGGCCCAGCAGGTCGCCGATTTTGTACTGCATCCGCCGCGCCGCGAAGAACAGAGCGCCATCGACGAGGTCATCCATCGCTGCCGCGCCGTCGTGCCGGCCATGCTGGACGGCGACTTCGCGCTGGCCACACGTCAATTGCACAGCGGCAACGGGGCCTGACGCCGCATGTCTCCGGCATCCACCAAAGGGCGTCAAAACTTGCCATTCCGACACGAGCTCGCTGATTTCTGGCGATTCCTGCGCCAGCCCGACCTGCGCCGCCTGCCGAACCGCCGTGCGGGCAGCAGCCTGGGCAGTGACTGGCTGCCGGGGGCGCCTGTCACGCGCCTGCTGGCGTGGGCGGCGTTGCTGTGGGGGCTGAATCTGTTTGCACTGGGGCCGATCGCGGTCACGGTGGCCGGGGCAGCAGGCGCTGCCCATCGGCTCGACCCGGCCGCCATCCCGTGGCTCACGGCGGTACTATGGGCGCCGCTCATCGAAGAAACGCTGTTCCGCTATGGCTTGCGACGGCCCGTGCAGGCGCTGTGGGTGTGTCCGGCCATTTTGCCGCCGCTGTTGTGGGGCGTGCAGGGGTGGACGCTGGCGTGGGCAGCGGCAGTGCTGCTGCTGGCCAGCTGGCCGCTGGCGCGCGGCCGCATCAGCCGCACGCGCTGGCGCATGGATTGGCGGCGGCACTACCGCCTGCACTTCGGCTGGGTGTTTCACCTGTCGTCGCTGGGGTTTGCCATTGTGCACTTGAACAACTTCGTGCTGGCCGACACCGCTTACTGGATGCTGCCGCTGCTGGTGCTGCCTCAATGGGCCACCGGCTTGTTGCTGGGGTGGATGAGAGTACGGCGCGGCATCGGCGCGTCGGTCGCGCTGCACGGCATTTTCAATGCCGGACCTATGCTGCTGATCATCCTGGTGCTGGCCGGCGGCGGCCCGGCTGACGTATGACGCCAACAGCGGGGCAGAAAGATGCTGTGAATGAATAAGTAAAAATGTAATATTCACAGCGTTTTCTGTATCCATCTCCGCATTTAATGATTCTCGAGGAAGTTGCTACAGCGGTACCGCATTCCCCCACTGTGCAGCTGCAGCTGTTAGGGCCTCTGGAATTAACGGTGCATCGCGAGCACCGTACGCATCTGCTGACGTACGACAAGCCCCGCATTCTGCTGGCGTTATTGGCGCTCGCTGGCGGCGAGCCGTGGTCGCGCGCGCGGCTGGTCGAGCTGCTGTGGCCAAACATATCCGAGGCGCAAGGCAAGGCACGCATGCGCCACGCGCTGCACGTGTTGCGTCAGGTGTTTGCCGACTGCCCCGACGCGCTGGTGATCGACACGGATCGCCTGGCGATGCCCGCTGCGGCGGTCCAGGTCGACGCATTGGCGGTCCTGGCGGATGGCGAGGCGGCGCTCGAAGACGAGATGTGCCTGGCGATCTACCGCGGCCCTTTGCTCGCCGACTTGCGGTCGCGCATCGAAGAGGGCCTGGCGGAATGGGTTGAACATTGGGATCAGCGCCTGCATCGACGCCTGGCGCACTGCCGTCAACGCCTGGTTTCCAGGTGGGTGGCGCGCAATCAGTTGCGCGATGCGTTACGGCATGCCCGTCGCTGGGTGGAGGTCTGGCCATACGACGAGGCTTGTCATCGAATCCTGATCGACGTGCTGGCGCGCAGCGCGCGGCATGATGAGGCGCGGCAGGCCTATGCGGCGTGCAAGGCGGCGCTTGCCAGCGGCCTGGGGGTCTCGCCGGACGCCCAGACGGAAGAATTGGTTGCGGGCCTGCCCATCTCGAATGCCCTGTGCGATGCAGGCGGTGACGACGGTGAACGGCCGCAGGGGCGGCCGCTTGCCGTGCTAGCCGTGACCCTGAGCTGGCGCATCGGCAGTGGCAGCGATGAGTTGGGCGCCGCCGATCTGGAGGGCCTGGACCGCCTGAGCGCCGCCATCAGGCGCCACATGCGGCAGTACGGCGCCTGGCTGGCCCCGGCCGGCGGCAATCAGTTCATTGCTTACCTGGGATTCCCGAATGTGTCGGAAACGCCGGCACGGCGCGGCGCGGCACTGGCCCAGGCCCTTCAGAGGCTGCCATTGCCAAGCCGCCTGACGCTGTGCGTCGGTATGCATGCCGGCATTGCGCCATGCACGCGCGGCGTGCGACCGGACAATGGCAGCCTGCTGGCCCAGATCGCACTGGCGCTGGCCGCTCAGGCCCGGCCCGGCGAGGTACTGTTGAGCCCCGCCGCGGTGGCGCGCTTGCCTGAATTCGAGGTCCATTCAGTACAGCGCCATGACCAGGCCTTGCCCTTGCTGGGGCCCCGACGACCGGTGGCGCTGCCGCGCATGCACGGGCGGGCCGACGCGTTCGCGGCGCTGGCGGATGCGTGGAACACATGTGTAGAGTCGCGCCGCAATGTCGACCTCGATTTGTATGGCGCGCCCGGCATGGGCAGGTCGGTGCTGGCGGCCAGCCTGGCCAGGCGAGCGCAGCAGTGTGGCGGCGAAGTGGTCTGGCTGCAATGCATGCAGGATCTGTCTGATCAGCCGCTGCATCCGCTGCGTTTGTGGTTACTCGATCGTCTGCCGCCCGCCGCGTTGGCGAGCCCCGCCGACATGGCCCACCTGCTGGGCATGCCGTTGGGCGAGTGTTCGGGCTTGCTGGCGTTATTGCAGTTGGGCGCCGACCCGGTGCCCGCGACCATGGACCAGGATGCGCTCGACGCCGCCTGCAAGGTGATGGAGCATGCCGCGCATGCTGACAGGGCGTTGCTTATCGTGGTTGATGACGTGCAATGGGCCGATACACTCACGCACCAATGGCTGGCCATTTTGCCCCGTTGCAGTTTCGGCCGGCCGATCATGCTGTTGAGCACGCATCGCACACAAGATGTGGAGCGGCGTCGCGGCCTGCATTACCAACTTCAGCCGCTGGAGGACGCGGCAAGGGCCGGTCTGCTGGCGCACCACTGCCGCGGCTCGGCGCTCGGCAAGCAGGTGCTGGCCGAGATCGGCCGGCAGGGCGGGGGCAATCCCGCGCTGATGTGCATGATGCTGGACCTGGCTGTCGACGGGCAGGATATCAGTCGGCCGCCCGCGCTGCGCGATCGTGTCTGTGCCCTGTTGCTGGAACTCGATCCGGACACGCGACGGCTGGCCTATCTGTGCGCCTTGTACGATGCGCCGCTGTCGGCGGGACAGGCCGCGGCACTGTTGGGCCGGGCCGAATCCGATCTCAAGCCCCTTTTGCAAAACTTGCGCCGGGCAGGCGTGCTGCGAACATCATCGGCCGAGCTGCTGCGATGCAACCCATTGATCGCCGCGGCGATCAGCGACCTGATGCCGCAAGGCGTAGCCGCTGCCCTGAGCTTGACGATTGCGCAGCACTTGCTGGAACTGGACCCGCCCAAGCGGCGGATCGCGGCGTTTCTGCACCGGGCGGGCGACGCTCGCGCGCCGGCCTGGTGGAAGGCAGCGGCCGCCGATGCCATGCAGGCAGGTGCGCTGCGCGAAGCCGCGGAGCTGGTCGAGCGGGCCTTGCGCAGCAGCGCCGACATTCGCGACGAAGCCGAGCGCGAACGCCTGGTCTTCGACTGCCAGATGCTGCGGGGGTCCATCATTGCCGCCACGTCGGGGCCCGCGCATCCCGATGCGGCATCTTCGTTCGGCTTGGCGGCCGGTCTGCGGCCTGCGGGCGACTTGAGCAGCATGGTCCAGACCCTGTGGGCGAAATGGATGACCACGCAGAATGCCGGCGCGCACGCTGAAGCGCTGAAGCTGGCCCAGCAATTATTGCAGACTGCCATGTCGTTTCAGGACGCAGGCGCGCAGGCCTGGGCTTCTTATGCCGTGGCTCAGCATTATCTCTGGCGCGGCGTGGGCGGCGAGGCCGAATCGTTGCTGCTGCAAGCCGAGGCCCTGCTTGATGAAGTGCCCGCTCCGCCAGAGCCCGCCGTCGGGCAAACCAGCGCGCTGATTCCGGCGTCGCTGGCACTGGCCTACGGACTGCAGGGCAAGTACGAGCAGGCCTTCGACGCGATTGCGCGCGCGACAGTGCAGGCGACGCGGGCTCAGGCCTGGGCGGTGGTGTTGCTCTGCCGCCTGGCCGAGGCACGCATCCATTATCTGCGAGGCGGCTGGCAGCGCGCGGGGCAACTGGCCGACGAAGTCGTCATGCATGCGCGGTCTGCAGACGAGCTGACCGCCTGGCGTGCCGTGGCCTCAGGCTACGCCATGCTGGCGCGCGTGTTGGCGTCGCGCGATCCATCCGCGTTAGCAGCCATGGAAGATGCGCTGCCACTGATCCGAGTCGGGCTCCCCGTTTCTGTAGACGGGCATTTGTGCCTGCTTGCCCGGGCGCGCATCGCGATGGGCGACGCGCACGGCGCCGAAGCGCTGCTGGACGAAGCCGAGGCCTTGGGCAGCGCACATGGTTCAAGCAGCCTGACGTCCGAAATCCATTGCCTGCGTGGCGACGCGCGGGCCCTGTCGGGCGACGACTTCCGCGCGCAGGCCCACTGGCGCCACGCCCGCGATGAGGCCGTCGCGATGGCGCAGCGGCCGTATGTGGATTGGGCCGAGGCCCGCCTGAACGCGGTGCAGGCCGCCATGCAACCGTGACGCCCCGCCGCATGTTACCGCCTCGGGCCGGGGTCGTTTAAGTAGCGTTTAAGTTCGACCTCCGTCTCTCTGTTGCTCCTCGTGGCATTAAACGCTTCATGCGCAGCCGCGCCGTACAGTCTCCCCCCATACCGTTATCCGTGGCGCCACAGCGGCGCAAGAATCCAATGTCGCAGAACCGCTCAGCAGTTGTCCCGTCGTTGTTGCCCGCGCCCGCATATGGGCGTGGAACCTTCCCCCGCCTGCCCTTTCTGCTGCACGCCATCGCGGCGGCATTGTGGGTGTTGCCGGAGGCCGCGCAAGCCCAGGGCGTTTCTCCGCCCGTGGAAGTGCGCAAGAGCGGCAGCGATGGTCGCAACGCGAGCCGGTTCTCCGATTCGTCCAAAGGCGGAAATGCCGACAAAGCCAGTTACTCGCAAGACGCACGCTTCGTGTTGGCCACCGATAAAGACAAGGCCTCGCTGGCCGTCAGTTCCATCGGCGGGAAAGGGGGCGAGGGGTTCAATGGCTTGGTGTGGGACAGCAAAGGCTCGAGAGGAGGGAACGGCGGAGTCGTCACGGCGGCCTTCAGTGGCGCAATCAGCAATCTGTCCACGGGCGGCAACGCGCATGGTGTGATGCTGTCATCGGCGGGCGGCCACGCGGGCGCGCGCATGCAAGGCGGGGATGGCGGCGGGCAGGCCGGCATGGTGATCGCCAATCTGAAGAGCGTCGATATCAGAACCTCCAGCGCCACTGCCACCGGCTTGCTGATCACTTCGGAGGGGGGGCATGGCAACAGCGGATACGAGGCCGCGGGCATTCGGTCCTCGGGCAGCCATGGCGGGGCCGGCGGCAACGCCAACCTGCTGTTCAACGGTTCGGTCGACGCCCAGGGCAAAGGCATCGACGTCATCTCGCGAGGCGGATCGGGCGGGCAGATCAACGGCGGCATTATCCAGACGGTGCACAGCGCCGGCGGCCGGGGTGGGCAGGGCGGCGATATTGTCGCTGTGCTGACGGGTCGCACTGATGGTACGGCATCGCAAATCACGACTCGCGCCCAGGATGCCCACGCCGTGCGCCTGCTCAGTCAGGGCGGTGAAGGCGGCCACATCACCGGCACCAGCTGGCTCAACGGCGCAGACGGCGGCGATGGCGGACGGGGCGGAGACATCATCGGCAAGCTCGACGACCTGACCCTCTCCACCCATGGCGCGGGTGCAAGCGGTGTGGTGGCGCAGAGCGCTGGCGGCAACGGGTTCTGGGGAGGCGGTTCGGCGCTGGCGCGCGGCGGCAAGGCCGGCTCGGGCGCCGACGCCGGCAAGGTTGAACTCGACCTGGGCCGTAAGGTTCGCATCACGACCAGCGGCGCCAACGCCGCCGGCGTGCAGGCCGTCAGCCGGGGCGGCGGGGGCAGCAACGGCGGCAAGGGCGGCGTCTTCTACGCGGGCGGCGCCGGCAGCCGGGGCGGGCAGGGCGGCGCAGTGCGCGTCGAGAGCGCCGCTACCATCACGACATCAGGGGCGGACGCCTTCGGTATCTATGCCGCCAGCCTGGGTGGCGCCGCCGGTCATGGAGGCAAGGGCGCGACCCTGGTCGGGGTAGGCGGACAGGGAGGCGCGCACAGCACCAGCTCGCCTGTCGAACTGACAAATCGCGGCTCGGTCACCACTGGGGGCACAGGCAGCCATGCCTTGTTCGCGCAGAGCATCGGTGGTGATGGCGGCACGCACAGCGGCACCACGCAAGGCGCCCTGGGCGGTGACGGCAATTCCAACAGCCCGGACTCACATGGCAGCTGGGTGACGCTGACCAACACCGGTGACCTGCGTACGGCGGGCGAGACTGCCGCCGGCATACTGGCGCAGAGTATCGGAGGCGGGGGCGGCAATGGCGGATCGGGCGGCGGCATGGTCAGTGTCGGCGGCGACGGCGCATCCAGCGGCAACGGGGGCGCCGTGCGCGTACGCAACGCGGGCGCCATCTACACGACGGGCAAGCTCGGCTACGGAATACAGGCCCAGAGCATCGGCGGCGGGGGCGGCAAGGCTGGCTACTCGGGCGCCTATGGCGTGATTTTCGGACTGGCCTATGGCGGCCGGGGCAACGTGGCGGGTGACGGCGGAGAGATCGATCTACAGCTGGACGATAGCAGCCGCATCGTGACCAAAGGGGCCGACGCCACCGGTGTCGTCGCGCAGAGCATCGGGGGCGGGGGCGGCGACGGCGGCGAGGCGGTATCGACAGGCGTGATCGACTTTGTGACGTCGGCCATGGGAGGATCGCAAGGCGCCAGCGGCCACGGCGGCCGGCTGCGGATCCGCACCTCGGGCACGATCGACACGACGGGCGAGGGCGCAGGCGGCGTCGTGGCGCAATCGATCGGGGGCGGTGGCGGCATCGGCGGCAACAGCACGGCGGCAGGCCTGAGCCTGGTCGGTTATAGCGCGGGCGGCAACGCCGGCGATGCCGGCCATGGCGGCGTCATCAGCTACGACAACCGGGGCAAGGTCCTGACGCGCGGCGCTGATGCCCACGGCGTTTTGCTGCAGAGCATCGGCGGCGGAGGCGGGGCCGGCGGCAACGCCGCGACGATCGATTTCGGCATTCTGTATCCGTACGCGGGCAGCCTGGCCACCGCCATAGGCGGCATCGCCGGCAACGGCGGCAATGGCGGTCAGGTCACAGGCAACAACTTTGGATCGATCACGACGCGCGGGCACGGGTCGCGCGGTCTGGTCGCGCAGAGCATCGGCGGCGGCGGCGGCGCGGGCGGCAGCGCCAATGCCATCGACGTCAGCTTCGCCGGGGGCACGGCGGTATCGCTTGCCATTGCACTGGGCCGGCAGGGCGGCGCGGGCGGGCAGGGCGGTAGAGTCGATCTGCTCAATTCGGGCGTGCTCAGCACCGCCGGCGACCATGCCGTGGCGGCGCTCGCGCAAAGCCTCGGGGGCGGTGGCGGCGTCGGGGGCAGCGCCATCGGCCGCTCGGTCGCGATCGGTGCGCAGTCGTTTGCGGCCACGCTGGCCGTTGGCGGCAAAGGGGGGGCTGGCGGTGACGGCGGCACGGTGACGGTGCTCCAGGCCGACGAAGCCCGCATCAGCACGACCGGTCAGGCGTCCATCGGCATCCTGGGCCAGAGCGTGGGCGGGGGAGGCGGCAGCGGCGGCTTGACCCACGGCGACACTTACGCAGCTTCGGGCAAGGTCTCGCTTGTGTTGGGGCGCAGCGGCGGCGACGGCGGCAAGGGCGGCACCGTGACCATCACGCAGGACGCCGGGGCGATCATCACCACGCGCGGCATGAGCAGCGATGGCATCGTTGCTCAGAGCATCGGCGGAGGGGGCGGCAATGGCAGTGCTCTGGGCGACAGCGACCAGCCCAACTGGCCGCCGAGCCCATCCCCCTGGGACGGATCCCCTTCGCCTGCCAAGTACTCCGGCGCTTTTGAACTGGCGCTCGGCGGCGAGGGCGGAGACGGCGGTCATGGCGGCGCAGTCTCGGTATTCCAGAACGGCACCATCTCGAGCTACGGGCGCCAGAGTGCCGGTATCGTCGCGCAAAGCGTGGGCGGCGGTGGCGGCCGGGCCGGGTCGGCGGCAACTTCGGCCCCGGGTGGATCGCTGGCCTTGTCATTGACCCTGGGCGGATCGGGGGGCAGCGGCGGCGACGGCGGTGACCTCAACGTGCAGCAGACGGGGACGATCATTACGCGCGGTATGGACAGCGCCGGCGTGCTTGCCCAAAGTATCGGAGGGGGCGGCGGCAACGCGTCGAGCAGCGAGACGACCCAGGCGGCGAGCAAGATTTCCGTGACCCTGGCCCTGGGCGGGTCCGGCGGCAACGGCGGCAAGGGCGGCGCGATCACGATGTACCAGGGCGGGGCCATCTCGGCGGCTCAGGGTTACGGCCTGGTGGCCCAAAGCGTCGGCGGCGGCGGCGGAATGGCCGGTGCGGTGCAAGCCGGCGTGGATGCAGACGGTTTCGACGACGTCAAGAACATGAGCGCGCCGGAGCGCGGTTTCGCGATCTCGGTTGCGTTGGGTGGCAGCGGCGGGCGAGGCGGCGATGGCGGCGCTGTCGACGTGCGCAATGGCGGCCGGGTGCACGCTGCAGGCGACAACAATGCCGGTGTGGCGCTGCAAAGTATCGGCGGCGGCGGTGGCATCGGCGGCACGGCGTCGACCTTCTACCAGACCAGCGTGATCAGTGCGCCCGTCTCGCAGCTCGCCGTGGCGGTAGGGGGCAGCGGCGGCGCCGGCGGCCATGGCGGCGCGGTCGCCTGGAACCTGGATGCAGAGGGCCGGATACGCACCACCGGAGACATGGGCGATGCCATCCGCCTGCAGAGCATCGGCGGCGGCGGCGGAATCGGTGCATCCAGTTTCGTTCCCACGGTCAACCGTGAAGACGGACTGATACCGGCGTACCGGTTTGACACCGCGGTGTTCACCGTGGGCGGTGCGTCAGGGCAAGGCGGAAGCGGCGGCGAGGTCAGGGCCACGCACGCGGCCGAGGGCAGGATCTCGACGCGCGGGCACGGCGCGACGGGCCTGCTTGCTCAAAGCATCGGCGGAAGCGGTGGCATCTCTGCAGGGGTGTATCGCCTGGGAGCCGATACAACCACCCTGCGACTGGGCGGCGGTACGGGCGACGCAGGCCTGGTCGACATCGGTCATGGCGGCCGGGTGATGACGTATGGCGCGCTTGCTCACGGCATCTTCGCGCAGAGCGTCGGCGGTGGGGGCGGGGTGGTGCGAGCGCTCGGCGCGCAAGGGGCGGACACAGCATTCAATGCAAGCCGCGCGGGCCAGGGAGACGGCGGTGAAGTACGCCTGGCCGTGGCCGAATCCGGCATGGTGCATACGTGGGGCGACCACGCCTATGGTGTATTTGCGCAGAGCATTGGCGGGGGCGGCGGCTACGCCAGCACGGGCGCAACCAGCGCCACCGTCGAAGGCGCATTGGCCGGCGTGCGCGCCGGCAGTGGCAAAGGTGGCGCCATCAACGTGGATGTCGCGGGCAGGGTGGTCACGCGCGGCGAACAGGCTACCGCGCTGTTCGCGCAGAGCGTGGGCGGCGGCGGTGGATGGGCCGACGGCATCGCGGGCCGCGCCGGACTCAGCGGTTCGGGCGCGGGCGGCCCGGTGACGATCAAGGTATCGGGCCAGGTCCAGGCGCTCGGCACCGACGCTGCGGGCATCTTTGCGCAGAGTACAGGCTCGGCCCCCGGCAGGATCCATGTGCACGTGCAGGGCGGCGGACGTGTCGTGGGCGGCAGCGGCGCGGCCGCGGGCGTGCAGCTGTCTGCCGGGTCCGACAACCTCGTGGAGATCGACGAACAGGCGCGCCTGTCGGCGGCCTCCGGCATTGCGCTGCGCACTCTGGGCGGCAATACGCAGGTGGTCAATCGAGGACTCGTGCAGGGTTCCATCCTGCTGGGGCAGTCCGTTGCTGGCAGCGTCCGGAACCTGGGCCAGATGTTGGCGGGCACAGAGCTCGACCTCGCGGGTGGCACGCTTTCCAATCATGGCGCCCTGGGCCTCGGTGCACGGCGAGAACTCGCATCTTCGGTGTTGAAGGGCAATTACCAGCAGTACGCCGGCGGCAGTTACCAGCCCACCGTCGATTACGCGCTGGGCCAGGCCGATTTGCTTACCGTCGAAGGCGACACCTTGCTGGCGGGCAAGCTGGCAGTGCAGGGCCTGCATCACCAACCCACGACCGGCATGGTCCCGGTGCTGGATGCCCAGGGCAAGCTGGGCACCGACGCGGGCTTTTATTCCGAAGGCGGGCCGGTGTTCGATTATCCGATGGCCTGGGACGGCCAGCGGCTGACGGTGGGCCTGAAAGCCGATTTCGCCCGCAGCCTGCCGGGGCTCTCCGAAGAGCAGGCCGAGGTGGCCAAGTACCTGGGCCGCCGCTGGCAGCAGCTGGAACAGCAGCTCGGCCAACGGGCCGATACCGGCGCGCCTGCGGCACCGGGCGCGCGTCTCATGGCCGCCACATCGGTATCGGCGTCGCCGGCACCCCCGGGCGCCGACCATGCGGCGGCAATTACGCCCGTATTCGATGCGATTGCCATGGCCAAGTCCGACAAAGCGTACGGGCAGCAATTGGACCAGATCGCCAACGATGCCTTGCAGGCGCCCGTGGCCATCATGCCGCTTGCGCATCGCATGTTCATCAATCGCAGTCTGTCGTGCCCCACCGCCAGTGGCGCCCGAAGCGGGCAGCCAGCAGAGGCCTGCGCCTGGGGCGATGTCACCGGCAGCCGTATGAATCGCCACGACAGTCATGACGACATGGGCTTCATGTACGAATCGGTGCGCTACATGCTGGGCGGCCAGCGTCCCCTGGGCAACGGCTGGGTCGCGGGCGGCGGGGTGTCGTACGAAGATGCGCGCAGCAAGGCAGACGATGCCAGCGTCCGCACCAACGGCCACAGCGTCAGTGGCGTTGCGTTCCTGCGCAAGCACCATGGCGCATGGACCTATACCGGCGCGCTCAGCGCCGGTTATGGCAGCTATGACACCGCGCGCGCCGTGGCCACGGCCAGCGACGCCGCGCTGCCCAGTTCCGACTGGAAGACCTACTTCGCCGCACTGCGCGGGCAACTTGCCTATACCCACCAGGCCGAGTCCTTGTATGTGAGGCCGGCGCTGGACGTGGACGTGATCTACCAGCGTGTGCCGGCTTATAGCGAAAGCGGCGGCGGCGCCTTCGACCTGACGTTCGACGGTGCCAGCGAGGTACGCACGATGGTGAACCCCTCGATCGAAATCGGACAACGCTTCGATGTGTCCGGGGCAGCGCTGCGGCCCTTCATGAGCGTGGGCATGAGCTGGATGCCCGGCAACGAATGGAACACCGATGCGCGCTTGAAACACGGTCCGTCCGACGACGGCTTCCGCCTGTCGCAAGACCTGCCGGACCTGTTCGGCGAATACCAGCTGGGGCTGGAAGTCGAGACCAAGGAAGGTTTGCTGATGCGGACCGTGTGGCGCCAGCGCCTGGCAGACGGATACAGCGACCATTCCGCCGAATTGCGCCTGGGGATGCGGTTCTGAATCGCCTGTCCCGCAGGCGGCGAGCCGACGCCCTTATTGCAACTGCACGCCGGCATTCTTGATGAGTTCCTGCCAGCGCGCGGTTTCTTCTTCAATGTGCTGGCCGAAGGCGGCTGGCGTCGACGCGATGACTTCGTAGCCCATGCCGTTGAGCTGGGCTTCGATCTGCGGCTGTTTCGCGGCCTTGGAAAAAGCCTTGTTAAGACGGTCGACCACGGCCGGCGGCGTACCGGCGGGTGCCAGGATGCCGTACCAGCCGGTGACCGCGAAATCAGGAAACCCGGACTCCTGCACCGTCGGTACGTCGGGCAGCAGGGATGAACGCCTGGTGCCTGTCACGGCAAGGGCCTTGAGTTTGCCGCTCTGCACATGGCTCACCGAAGTCGAGATGCTGTCGAACATGAGCGAGACGTCGCCGGCCAGCAGGGCGACCACCGCGGGACCGCTGCCTTTGTATGGAATGTGCAGCATGTCTGTGGCGGTGACTGACTTGAACATTTCCGCCGCCAGGTGGCTGGTATTTCCATTGCCGGCGGACGCAAAGGTGAGCTTGCCCGGATTCTGCCTGGCGTAGGCCACCAGTTCCTGCATGTTGCTGGCCGGGGTGGCCAAGGGCGCGGCAACGAGCAGGGGCAGGCTCGCAACCAGCGATACGGGCTCGAAATCCTCGCGGGTATCGTACGGAAGATTGCGATACAGGCTGGGGTTGATTGCGTGCGCGGCAAGCACCATCAGCACGGTGTATCCGTCAGGCGCCGAGCGCGCGAGCTGTGAAGTCGCGATGGTTCCTCCTGCGCCCGGCTTGTATTCCAGCACGATGGGTTGGCCAAGTTCTTTCTGCAGCTCGTTGGACAGAGGGCGGGCCAGCATGTCGGCGCTGCCGCCGGGCGGATACGGAATCAGCAACTTGATCGGCTGCGTCGGGAAATCAGCGGCATGGGCTGCGCCAATGAAGCCGGCCACCAATAACGATGCGAGGCCACACAGGGCTGTGCGAGGGGTCATGAGGGTGTCTCCTCCGGGGTTGTCATGGCGCGGCTGCGCGATGCTGCATCGGGCCCATGCCCGGAATCATGGGCTTATTCGAGGCGGGCAACCCCCTTGTCGTCGAGGCGAATTCTGCGCACGGGGGCGGCGATATGCAGCGGCGCGCCGGTCAAGGCCTGCAACGCTTCGACCGGCATGCCCTCAACGATGGCGCGCAGCACGAAGCTCCGTTCGCGTACATCGACGATGGCGTAGTTGGTGTACACGGCGTCGACGACGCCGACGCCGGTCAAAGGATACGTGCACTGGTCCAGCAGACGATGCGCGCCGGACTTGGTCGTATGGTCCATCATGACCAGCACCTGGCGCGCGCCCACGGCCAGGTCCATGGCGCCGCCGATGGCCGGAATCGCGTCTGGGGCATCGGTCAGCCAGTTGGCCAGATCGCCGTTGCTTGCCACCTGGAACCCGCCCAGGATGCTGAAATCCAGGCGGCCTCCGCGCATCATCGCAAACGAAGTGGCGTGGTCTGTGATAGAGGCTCCGGGGATCAGCACCACCGGCACCCGGCTGGCATTGATCAGGTCGGGGTCGACCTGATCGCCTTGGGCCGCGGCGCCCATGCCCAGGATGCCATTCTCGCTATGCAGCAGAATCTCGCGATCGCGCGGAAGAAAATCGGCCACCAGGGTCGGCATGCCGATCCCCAGATTGACGCTCGATCCTTCCGGGATGTCCTGTGCGACGAGTTGCGCGATTTGCTGCCGGTTCAGGGAAATGGGCTCAGTCATTGGGTTTTGCCAGCACAACGGCGTTCACGAACAGGGCCTGCGTCATGACGTGTTCAGGCGCCAGGGCCCCGACTTCCACGATCTGATCGACCTGCGCGATGGTATGGCGCGCCGCCATGCACATCAGCGGGTTGAAGTTCCGGGCGGCCAGCCGGTACATCAGGTTGCCCAGACGGTCGGCCTGATGGGCGCGGACCAGCGCGAAATCGGCAGGCAGCGGTTGTTCCAGCACATAGCCCTTGCCGTCGATGACACAGGTCTGCTTGCCTTCCGCCATACGCGTGCCATAGCCCGTGGGCGTATAAAAAGGCCCCAGCCCGGCGCCGGCGGCGCGGATGCGTTCGGCCAGGGTGCCCTGCGGCACGCATTCCAGTTCCACCCGGCCCGCCCGGTAGGCTTCGGCGAATATCTCGGAACGGGGCGGCCGCGGGTGCGAGCAGATGACCTTGCGTACCCGGTCTGCCTTGATGAGCGACGCAATGCCCTGTTCGCCGGCGCCCGCGTTGTTGCTGATGATGGTGAGGTTTCCGGGGCCCATGGCCAGCAGGGTGTCGATGAGCTCGAACGGAATGCCGCTGTCGCCGAAACCCCCGATCATGATCGAGGCGCCGTCCCGGATCACATCCAGCGCTTCAACCTGCGAGGACTTGATTTTGTTGATCATTCAGTTCCCCGCGGTGATGCGGGCGGCTTTGACGGTGCCCGCCCACAGCGCGCGCTGTGCATCGACGAAGGCCGCGAATTCCGCGGGTGAATTGCCGCCGACCACGCCGCCCAGCTGCTCGAAGCGCTGGCGCACTGCCGGGGTCTGCATGGCGTCCCTGGCCGCCTGGTAGATCTTGTCGACGACGTCGTCAGGCGTTCCCTTGGGCGCGAAAAGCCCGAACCAGGCCGTGACCACCATGTCGGGCACGCCCGCCTCGGACATGGTCGGCACGTCGGGCAGCTGCGCATTGCGCGCTTCACTGGTGACCGCCAGCGCGCGCAACCGGCCCGCCTGGATCTGCGGCAGCGAACTGGGCAGGTTGTCGACCATGAAGGTGAACTGATTCCCCAGCAGTGCCGTCACGGCGGGCGCCGCGCCTTTGTAGGGCGCGTGCGGCGTTTCCATGCCGGTGCGCAACTTGAACAGCTCGCCCGACATATGAGGCGACTGGCCCGTGCCTGAACTGCCCATCGTGATGTTTGCCGGATTTTTCTTGTACAGGGCAACCAGCTCCTGGACGGAAGATGCCGGCGTGTCGGCATTGACGACCAGCACATTCGGCACGGCAATCGTCAGCGTAATGGGCCTGAAATCGTCCGGCGCATAGGGCAGTTCGCGATACATGCTGTAGTTGATGGCATTGGGCCCCACGTTGCCCATCAAGAGGGTATAGCCATCGGGCGTGGCGCGGGCCACGAGCTGGGTGCCCACGATACCGCCGGCCCCGGCGCGATTCTCGATGACGACCGTCGTACCCAGCTGCTTCGCCATGGTCTCGCTGATAGCGCGGGCTGCAATGTCGGTCGTGCCCCCGGGGGACGCGGGCACGACGATCGTGATCGGGCGGTCGGGCCAACTGGCTTGAGCGGCCAGGGGCGCCGCCGCGGCAAAGGCCAGCAGCGCGCCAGAAAGGGTGCGGAATTTCAATGCTGTCTCCTCTAGTTATCAGCCGCGGCCGGGCCAGGCTTGCCCGGTATGGCGTGCAACGGTATTGCGCTTTCTCTAGAGTGCGGCCTCGGTGCCCTGAGGCGGCTCAACCGGCCAGGTAGCGCACCCATCCGTACCCGCGACCCTGTGACGCTGCGGGTCAATCGAAGGACGGGCGCGCCCCCTGCCTGGATTCTGCAGCGCGCCACCCTTTACGGGAATCTTGATTTGTTTAGGGCAATGTTCCAGTGAAGTGAACCCTGGTGCTCCCTGCAGGGTTTTTTGCCCGGGACAGGCCACGGGTCGGCCCGGCCCCGCTCGGCCGCGCGCCGCATCGCCCGCTTAGCCGGCGCCTACGCGGCGGCGCCCCGCCTGATTCCCGCATTCCCCGCTGATTGGGCGCTCACCCGGCAGGCGGCTACAATCGGCATAAATCTGGACCAGGCAGGCGCGCGGGGCGGCACAGCCCGTCCGGCCTGCGGGGCGTGGCGTGTCGGGTTACACCGGCGCGCCCGACACCGGGCTCGTGCCCGCCCCCTTGGTTTGGTCCAAGCACGCCAATCATTCAAGGACTTCCATGGCTCTGCAATGCGGCATCGTCGGCCTGCCCAACGTGGGCAAATCGACGCTTTTCAACGCCCTGACCCGCGCGGGCATCGCGGCGGAAAACTACCCCTTCTGCACTATCGAGCCCAACGTGGGCGTGGTCGAGGTGCCTGATCCGCGCCTGCAGCAGCTGGCTGACATCGTCAAGCCCGAGCGTGTCCTGCCCGCCACCGTGGAATTCGTCGACATCGCCGGCCTCGTGGCCGGCGCCAGCCAGGGTGAAGGCCTGGGCAACCAGTTCCTGTCGCACATCCGTGAAACCGATGCCATCGTCAACGTGGTGCGCTGCTTCGAAGACCCCAACGTGATCCACGTGGCGGGCAAGGTCGATCCCATCGCCGACATCGAGGTCATCGAAACCGAACTGGCCCTGGCCGACCTGCAGACGGCTGAAAAGGCCCTGCACCGCCATTCAAAGACGGCTCGCTCCGGCGACAAGGAAGCTCAGCGCCTGGTGGCCGTGCTGGAAAAATGCATCGCCGTGCTGAACCAGGCCAAGCCCGTGCGTTCGGTCGATCTCAGCGATGAAGAACAGGCGTTGATCAAGCAGCTGTGCTTCATCACCGCCAAGCCCGCCATGTACGTGGGCAACGTCAGCGATGACGGTTTCACCGACAACCCCATGCTCGACCGGCTCGCTGAATTCGCCGCCTCGCGCAACGCGCCCGTGGTGGCCATCTGCGCCGCCATCGAGTCCGAAATTGTCGACCTGCCCGATGAAGACCGCCAGGCCTTCCTGGCCGACATGGGCATGGACGAACCCGGCCTGAACCGCCTGATCCGCGCGGCTTTCAAGCTGCTGGGCCTGCAGACTTACTTCACCGCGGGCGTGAAAGAAGTGCGCGCCTGGACGGTTCCTATTGGCGCCACCGCGCCGCAGGCGGCCGGCGTCATCCACACCGACTTCGAGCGCGGCTTCATCCGCGCCCAGACCATCGCTTTCGGCGACTACATCGCCTGCAAGGGCGAGCAGGGCGCCAAAGAGGCCGGGAAGATGCGGGCCGAAGGGAAGGAATACGTCGTGCAGGATGGGGACGTGATGAACTTCTTGTTCAACGTCTGATTCCCGCGTAGCCCGCGGCAAACGCGAGCGGGCGCCGCAGCCGGCGCTGCCGCGATCAGGGCGGCCTCTCGGGGCCCCCTTGCATGTCGGCCGCGGTCACACGGCGCCAAGGTCTGGAGCCGCCCGGCTTCAGCAGCATGGGGCAGTAAGCCTCCCCCCCAGCTACGTTTGCGCCGTCACGCCGGAGCCTGGCAATGCTTCCGGCGGTGGGCCGCTTATGCCTGCGTATGCATATTTTCCTTCCATTGATAACCCCGTTCCATATGGTGCGGGGTCGCTTTTCGGTGGGCGGCGCTGGGTAACTTGGACGCGCTAATTCAAGAACTTAATGTTTCCGATTTGAGGGCTTCCCGGCCTTTGGGCGTTGCCATATTCTGCGCGGGTCGGCCCATATACCAAGTGAATATTCAGGGGATTTCAATATGAAGACGTGCATGAATCTTTCTAGGCGACAAGTGCTGCTCGGAAGCGTGGCGCTTGGCGCGACACTGGCCGCACCCGGGATCCTCCGGGCCCAGCAGCGTCCCATCCGGATCGGCATGGCCACGGTGCTGCACGGCACGGCCGCCATGCTGGGTGCGAGCTCCCGCCAGGGGGCCATGATGCGCATTGAAGAGCTCAATGCAGCCGGGGGCATCAACGGCCGCAAACTGGAATTGATCGTGCGCGACACGCGGGCTCAGCCGCAAGAGGCTGCGCGCGTGGTGCGGGAACTCGTCAATACCGACGGTTGCGATGTGATCATCGCAGCCGATCCGAACTCGCTGGCCATCCAGGAAGTCATCCGCGACCTGAAGGTGCTCTGCCTCTACACGACGTCGGAAACGACGTCGTATACGGCCGATCCCAAGTTGCGCGTGGCGACGTCGTTCCGTACCTGCCGTCAGGGCATTCATGATTCCATTCTTGGCGGCGCGTACGCGGCAGCCATCGCCAAGAAAGACGGCATACGGAGCTGGGCGAGCATTTCGCCTGATTATTCCTATGGTCGTGAAACCACCGACCAGTTCTTCCGTTGGCTCAAGCATTTCCATCCTGACGTCGAAATCAAGGCCCAGGTGTGGCCTCGCCTGGGCACGCCGGACTTCGCGGACCTGATCACGCGCATCCTGCAGGCGCGGCCGCAGGCGCTGTACTCGGCGCTCTGGGGCGGCGATCTCGGGGCTTTCGTCGGGCAAGGTAACGTCTATGGGTTGTTCAGCCAGACGAAGATGTTCTCGGTGAACCTTGCCGACTACAACGTGCTGGCGTCCATTTCGTCGCTGCCCCCGGGCATTCATTCGGGATCGCGCTACCTGGACGCCTACCCGGCCACCAAAGAGAACAAAGACTGGGCGGACAAGTATCGCGCGGCGTTCAAGCAGCAGCCCACGATCTGGAGCACGGGCAACTACCTGGCGATCCAGTTCCTGGAAGAAGGCGCTCGCCTGGCCGGTTCGGCCGACGGCGCGAAGATCGCCACGGCCCTCTCCGAGGGTGTGACCATTGATTCCGTGTTCGGCCAGGAAGGCAAGATCACCTTGCGCGCGGGCGATCAGACCATCGTGGACTACGCCGCCGGATGGGGCGTCACGGTGCCGAAGGCGCCTTACGTCACCGAAGTGGTGCCGGCTGATTGGGGTCTCATCAAAGAACTCGAGGCCCAGTGGAAGCGCGAGCAGGGCTTCAGTTAATGTCGCGCCGCCGGCGCGCCTGCCGGCATGGCAGGCGCGTCGGCTTTTCGGCCCTTTTTTTCAGCGGACACAGCGATGGATATCGACGCACTGAGCCAATGTCTGGCTTCTTCATCATGCCTTGTGACACAAGGCACGGCAGGCCTGATCACCGGCCTGCTTCTCTTTTTGGTGGCCGCTGGCCTGACCCTGATCTTCGGCGTGCTGGGCGTGATCAATTTCGCGCATGGCACTTTCTATATGGTCGGCGCCTATCTGGGATACTCGCTGCTCCAGGCCACTGGCAGTTATTTCGTGGCCGTGGCGGGCGGAACGGTCGGCATGGCGATCGCAGGGCTTGCTTTCGAGCGGTTCCTGTTGCGCCGGATCTACGGCGCTGACGTGATGCTGCAACTTCTGGTTTGCTACGCCGTCATCTTGATCGTGGACGATGTGGTCAAGATGGTGTGGGGCCCCGAGTTTCTCTCCATGGGCATGCCCGCCGCCTTCCAGCTGCCGCCGTTCTTCATCGCTGGTGGCGTCGTTCCTCCGTTCTATCTGATGCTGGGCGCGGTCGCGATTGTCATCGCGGTGCTGCTGGGGCTGGGCCTGGAGCGCAGCCGGCTCGGGAAAATCGTGCGTGCCGCCGCGCACAACCCGTCGATGGTCAGCGCGCTGGGGGTCAACACCGTCGTGCTGTATGCATCCATTGTTGCGCTGGGCGCCGGCCTGGCAGGGCTGGCCGGAGCATTGTCCGGCCCGGTGCGCGCGCTCACGCCGGGCATGGGCTTTTCGATTCTGATCGAGAGCTTCGTCATCACCGTAATCGGCGGCATGGGTTCCATCCTCGGCGCTTTGATCGCTGCCCTGATCCTCGGGCTGGTGCAATCCTTTGGCGCGGTCGGATTTCCGCTGTTGAAGAGCCAGCTGTTCTTCCTATTCATGATTCTGATCCTGGTGCTCAAGCCCTCTGGTCTGCTTGGTAAAGGGGCGAGGTAGAAAGCATGACCACATTCAAGAAAGACATTGCGATCGCCGTGGCGGCAGCCGGGCTGCTGATCGCGCTGCATATTGCCTACCCCAGCACTGCGATCGCGGATTTCGTGATACGCGCCGCCGCGATGGGGATTTTCGCCAGCTCCTTGAACCTGCTGGTAGGTCAGACCGGCATGGTTTCGTTCGGCCACGGGATGTTCTTCGGGTTGGGCGCTTATGCGCTGGTCTACCTGATGCAGAACACTACGCTGCCGCTCGGCGCCGTGTTCATCCTGAGCCTGGCGGCAGCCGCCGCGTGCGCGACCATTGTGGGAGCCATCTGCGTCAAGCTGCGCGATCACTACTTCGCCTTCTGCACGCTGGCCCTCCAGATGTTGCTCTACTCGATGATCTACACGGCCGTGTCCTGGACGGGCGGCGACCAGGGCCTGGGGGGCATTCCCCGTCGCCACATCTTCGGCCTCGACCTGGGGCAGGGATCGGGCCTTTATCTGGTGTCGGTGGGTCTTCTGATCGGTACGCTCCTGTTGCTGCGCTTCATTTCCCGCAGCGCCTTCGGCGTCACGCTGCGCATGATTCGCGACAACGAGCCGCGCGCGCTTTTCGTGGGCGTTCCGGTTCTGCGCATCAAGCTGGTGGCATTCATTATTTCTTCCACCATTGCGTCTACCGGCGGGATGCTGATGGCACTGTTCATATCCGGCGCCTATCCCGAACTTGCGAACTGGACCGTCTCCGGTCAGGCGATATTCTCGATCGTGCTCGGCGGCGTCAACACCTTCCTCGGCCCGCTAGTCGGAAGCACGATCCTGCTGCTGCTCAATGACGTGGTCACTCGCATCACCGACTACTACGGCCTCGTGCTGGGCCTGGTGATTCTGGCGTTCGTGCTCGGTCTGCGTACCGGGGTGGTCGACATCATTATTCGATTGGGTGCCATGCTGCGCGTCAAGCGCAACGGGCGGCCGGAAGAGGTAGGCACCAATGCTTGAAATCCGACATCTGACTAAACGCTTTGGCGGCGTGGCCGCCATGGATGATGTAACGCTGTCGTTCGAATCCGAATCGATATCGGCCGTCATCGGACCGAATGGCGCGGGCAAGAGCACATTCTTCAACCTGATCAGCGGGGCGATCACTCCCGATCGCGGCACGGTCGAGCTCGCCGGCGAGGACGTCACCGGTTTGCCGCCTGCGGCCTTGATCCGCAAGGGCATGGCGCGGGCTTTTCAGGTGGCCCGCATTTTCCCGACCCTGACCGTCGAAGAGAACCTCATGGCCGTCGTGGCCACGCACCGCCGGCAATACCGGTCTGTGTTCGGCGCCTTTCCCGCGCCGCGGGTACGCGAGCGGGCGATGGACGTCGCTTCGATGCTGGGGCTGACGGCAAAGGCCAAAGTGGTGGCATCCGAGCTTTCGCATGGCGACCAGAAGCTCCTGGATATTGCCATGGCGCTCGCCCTCGAGCCCAGGGTGCTGCTGCTGGACGAACCGATCGCGGGCATGGGCTCGGAAGAACGATGGAAGATGATCGAGCAGGTTTATGCCCTCTGGAAAAGCGAGCGGATGACCCTGGTGTTCATCGAGCACGATATGGACATCGTATTCAAATATGCTCCCAAAATCTGTGTGCTGTCGTATGGCAAAGTGCTTGCGCAAGGCAGCCCCGAGGAAATCAGGAACAATGAAGCCGTGATCACCGCGTATCTTGGCCATGAGGAGCAGCCGGCATGACGACCGCCCTGGAAGTTTCGGATCTGTACGCGTCCTACGCCACCTCGCAGGTGCTCTTCGGCGTGAATTTCAAGGTGGAGCAAGGCCAGACGGTGGCGCTGCTGGGGCGTAACGGCGCGGGCAAGTCGACCACCATGAAATCCATTGCCGGGGTGCTTCGGTCGCGCAAGGGCGGAATCCGCCTCTACGGAAAGGACATCAGTGCCAGCCGTCCGCATGAAGCCGCGATTGCCGGCCTGGCATGGGTGCCTGAAGACCGGCAGGTGTTCCCCGACCAGACGGTGGAAGACAACCTGTTGGTGGCCATGAAGAAGGGGCCCGGCGGACAGGACGACTGGCCCCTGGACCGGGTGTTCGAAGAATTCCCGCTCCTGGCGCCCCTGCGCCAGCGGCGTGCCGGCAACTTGTCTGGTGGCGAGCAGCAAATGCTGGTCATTGCGCGGGCGCTCGTGGGCAACCCCTCGGTGCTGATGCTCGATGAACCCAGCGAAGGCCTGGCGCCGGTCATCGTGCAGCAGATCGGCAGGCTGTTGCGCCGATTGCGCGCTATTGGCACTACAGTGTTGATTGCCGAGCAGAATATGCATTTCTGCCTGGGCGTTGCCGATCGCGGTGTGGTAATAGATAAAGGCGAAGTGGTCTACGAAGGCACCATCGATGACCTCAGGACCAACGAGGCCATCTGGAAGCGTTACCTGGCCATCTGAGTCGCCGGTCTCGGTCGGCGGCGCGGCGCAAAGCGCGGTGCGCCGCCGCATGCCGTGCCATTTGGATTATTGAGGATTACTGTCATGTCACGTTCCCCGTACGTTCCGGTCGAGGCGCAGGTGGGTGCAGTGCGCGAGGTCATCGTTGCAAAGGGCCTGGCCGAAGCTGAACTCCTTGAGCAATTCGAAACCAAGGTCACCGAAGAATGGGTGCCGCGCAACGGCGCCACCCTGGTAGCCAGGGCGTGGGTAGACCCGGATTACAAGTCCAGGCTGCTGGCCGATGGCAGATCGGCCGCGCTGGAACTCGGATTCGAGTTGCCGGCCATCCATCGCCAGCTGACCGTGGTCGAGAATACCGAAACCCTGCACAACGTCATCTGCTGCAGCCTCTGCTCGTGCACGGCTTTCACCCTTATCGGGCTGCCCCCCAGCTGGTACAAGGATCTCGACTACCGCGCGCGCGCGGTCCGGCAATCCAGGACGGTCCTGCGCGAGATGGGTCTGCATCTGCCCGAGACGGTCTCGATACGCGTGTGGGATACCACCGCCGATACACGGTACATGGTATTGCCCATGCGTCCGCCTCACACCGAAGGCTGGTCCGAGGAGGCGTTGCGCGACCTCGTCACCCAGGACTCGCTCATCGGCGTGGCACGCCTCGAGGCGCCCTACGCCCAACCGGCGCCGGCCCCCATCGGCAAATAAGGAGCCAACATGGACGGTATGCACGATCTTGGCGGCCGCGAGGGTTTCGGCCCCGTGGACGGAGCGCAGAACAAGGCATTCAAGCAACCCTGGGAGATCCAGGTGCACGCGATCGGCGCGGCCATGCTCACCACGCAGCGCTGGAATGCGGACGAACAGCGCCATGCCATCGAACGCATGGACGCGCGGCATTATGTTCGCGCGAGCTATTACGAAAGGCAGTTGACTGCCTTCACCACGCTGCTCATCGAGAAAGGCCTGGCCACGCGCGAGGAACTCGAGGCGGCGGCGGGGGGCGCGGTTGCAGTGTCCAGGCCCAGCGCGCCCGGGCGCGTGGCGGAAGTCGGGCAGTGGTTCGCAGCAGGCACGAAGGTCAGGGTCAAGTCCGACTTCGTGTCGGGCCATACCCGCTTTCCCGCCTACACGCGTGGCAAGTGCGGGGTCATCGTCGCGCAATCGGCGATCTGCCATTTCCCCGATGCCGCGGGTCATGGACTGGAATCGCCGATGCAAATGACGTACGACGTGCGCTTCGAGGCCGCCGACCTGTGGCCGGACGCGGCCGACGCCGCCCAGGTGCACTTCACGGCCTTCCATAGTTATCTTGAACCGGTTGAACAATGAACAGGAGATTCCGGTGAGCGGTCGTACAGGCTTGACCATACCCGCCCAGGACAGGATCGTGGACTTCAGTTCGCCGGCGTGGGCGCCTTTCCAACACGAGGTGAATACCGCGATGCAGGCAGCGATTCTGATCACCCGTGGATTTAGCCGTCCCAGCGATCCGCGGGTGGCCCCGGCGCTGACCTTCACCTTGATGACACGCGATGGCGCCGATGACTGAGTTGCACCAGCTTTCCCTGGCCCAGGTGGCCGCTGCCTTTGCCGCCAGGACGCTATCGCCTGTCGAGTATGTCGACCATCTGCTCGCCCGCATCGAGAAGGTCGATCCGAAATTGGCGTCGTTCATTGAAGTGCTTGCCGAGCCGGCGCGCGCCCAGGCTCGGGCAGCCGAGCATGAGATCGCTGCGTCCGGGCCGCGCTCTGCGTTGCACGGTGTGCCCATAGGGATCAAAGACATCATCGACGTGGCGGGCGTACGCACGACGTGCCATTCAAAGATTCTTCTGGACAACTATGCCAGCGAAGATGCCGAAGTAGTAGGCGGACTGCGCTCGGCGGGGGCGGTCATTGTGGGCAAGCTCGCCACCCACGAGTTCGCCCTCGGCGGACCCAGCTATGACCTGCCTTTCCCGCCGGCCGGCAATCCCTGGAACCTGCCGTTCAATTCCGGCGGCTCATCCTCCGGCTCGGGGGCTGCGGTTGCTGCGCAGCTGGTGCCCGCCGCGCTTGGGTCCGATACCGGCGGGTCGGTAAGGCATCCGGCCAGCCATTGCGGCATCGTGGGTATGAAGCCGACGTATGGCCTGGTCAGTACGCAGGGCGTCTTTCCCCTGGCCCAGTCGCTGGATCACATCGGCCCCATGACACGCACTGTCGAGGACAACGCATTGGTCCTCAACGCCATTGCAAGCGCACCCCGGCGCGACAGCGATTACCGGCGCCTGCTGGACATGGACCTGCGAGGCGTGCGCATCGGCATGGTCCGCCACTTCTATAACCGTGACTATGTGGCCCACCCCGAGATGGCTGCTGCTATCGAGGATGCCGCCGCCTGCCTGGCGAGGGCGGGTGCGACGCTTGTTGAAGTCACCTTGCCGCCGCTGTCCGAGTTCGAATACGTGGGGCGCATCATCCTCACAACCGAGGCCGCTGCGGTGCACGAACACTGGTTGAAAGAGCGGCCCGGTGATTACGCGGCCTACACCCGCCAGCGCCTGCTTCCCGGTCTGCTGGTGTCGGGCGTCGACTATGTGCAGGCTCAGAGAAGGCGCACCGAACTGACGCAGGCGGTCGAATCTGTGTTCCGCGATGTGGATGTGCTGCTCACCAGCTCCACGCTGGACCCGGCCTGCCGCATGGACGATCCAGAGGCGATTGCGTACACCTACGGCCGGCAGTCGCGCTACCCGTTCAACGTATCCGGTCATCCGGCGATGTCGCTGATGTGCGGCCTGAGTTCCGAAGACCGTGTGCCCCTGGCGATGCAGCTGGTCGGCAGGCGATGGCAGGAAGTCATGCTGTACGGCGTGGCAGCCGCCTATGAGCGCGAATCCGGTTGGTGCGGTCTCTTGCCGCCCGAAATCAGCGACTGATCGTGCCTCCGGCTCGCCGGACCCCGGGCCAGGACTGACCCCCTGGTCAATCCTGGCCTTCAAACGTGGGGGCCGCCCAGTCTTTGTGCAGGAAGTGCGCCCGCAGGTGGTCAAGCAGCAGCTGCACCTTGCTGGGCATATACCGTTTGCTCTGCACGACGGCGTAGATGTCGAGCCCCTGGCATTTGAACTCGGGCAGAACAATGACGAGCTGGCCCTGTGAAATGAGTTCGTCCACCATATACCGCGCATGCATCGAGATGCCATAGCCGCGCCGCGCAAGATGCAGCAATGACTCGCCCAGGTTCGAATTGAAGGTGCCGCTGACGGCAACCTGGTGGGTCTCTCCGTCGGCGCCGGTCAGCTGCCACGTCCCGGTCGTTGCCTTCAGCGTATGCAACATGCAGTTGTGGCGCTTCAGGTCGGCAGGCGTGGACGGCACGCCCTCCCTGTCGAGATAGGCGCGCGTGGCCACCATCACCTGCGGCACCACGGCAATCTTGTAGGCAATCTGGCTGGTATCGCGCAGTCGCGGTGCGATGCGGATCGACAGGTCCATGTTCTCGGCAATGAGGTCGCTGCGGCCGTCGTCCAGTTGCAAGGTGATGTGGACGTCTGGGTAGGCCTCGAGGTAGCTCTGCAGGACGGGCGCAAGATGAGCCGCGGCGAAAGAGGGGGGCGACCCGACGCGTATGCGCCCCGAGGGGTGCTGCGCCGTACTGCGCACCATGTCTTTCAGATCGCTGATCGCCCGCGACACATTGTCGGCATTGCGCAGCAGGATCTGCCCGCCCTCGGTCAGGCAGGCACGCTTGGTATTGCGCTGCAAAAGCTGGGTTTCCAGCGCCTGCTCCAGCCAGGCGACTTTCTTGGTGACGACCGAGCGGCTGGTGCCGAGGCGTTCCGCCGCCTTGGTGAAGCTCAGTCCCTTGGCCACTTCCACAAAGACTTCAATGCAATCGACGATGTTCATGCTTGCCATTCATTAACTTTCTGAAAACGTGCGAGCCGAGGCGGCTCCGCACGCGGCGATCATAGTCTGAAACCGGCCCCGAGTTCCGGGGCCTGGGTGCACGCCCGCGGGCGCGGGTTTTTTCGTTTGAGGAAATAGTGAATTCGTTTTAACGCCGTATCCACATCAAGGGCGGCCTCCTAGAATTCGGAACCATTGACAAGATAGACCGCATTCACTCGCCAATAGCCGATGGAGGAACCCGTATGAAAATCGAGCCACAGCACGGAAGCCTGGGCGCCACGATCCACGACGTCGACCTGTCGCAGCCACTGACTTCTGAGTTGCGTGGAGCGATCGAACAGGCCTTGGGCAAGCACGGCGTTATCAGCTTTCCGAAACAGGAGCTGACATCGAAGCAGCTGCGCGACTTTGCCGAACAATTCGGCACGCTGGAAATCAACGTCGCAAACATGTTCCATGACGAGACCTATCCCGAAGTCATGATCCTGTCGAACATGAAGGAAGACGGAAAGCCGATTGGCTTGAGCGACGCCGGGCAGGACTGGCACACCGATATGTCGTACAGCAAGACCATTGCGTTCAGCAACGTGCTCTACGGCATCAAGATTCCGCGGCGCGATGGCGAGCCGCTGGGCAATACTGAATTCTGCAACATGCATGCGGCCTATGAAGGGCTTCCCGATGAGCTCAAGCAAGAGCTCGCGGACATGACGATCACGCACGATTTCAACAAGTTCTGGGAAATGATGCGCCGGGAAAAGGGCAGCACCCGCCCGCCGCTGACGGAAGAGCAGCGCCGGCGCAAGCCGCCTGTCTCGCATCCGGTGTTTCTGACGCACCCCATCACCGGCCGCAAGGTGCTGTATGCGAACCCCGGCTATTCGATGCGAATAAACGAAATGTCGGAAGAGCGCAGCAACGAAGTGCTGGAATTCCTGTTCCAGCACCAGGTACAGGACAAGTACCGGTACCGTCACCGGTGGACGGAAGGCGATGTGCTGATGTGGGACAACATGGGCACCATCCATAACGCGGTGGCCGACTACAGGCCGGACGAGCACCGCTTCATCAAGCGGTGCCAGGTGATGGCCGACCGGTATTTCCCCGAGTTGTACTGAGGCTGCAGCAGCCGGGCGCGGCAGCCCTGGATGCTGGGCGCTCAGTTTTCCTTTCCGGAAATCGGTGTTGACGATGCCTTCTGATTTGAATGACGGTTACAGTATCGAACAGCTGCGCCTGATGGCGCGGCGCAGGCTTCCGCGCGGGGTGTTCGATTTCTACGACGGCGGGGCGGAGGATGAAGTCACGCTGGCGGAGAATCGCGGCGCATTCCAGCGCGTGAAACTGCTGCCACGTGTGCTTCGCGATGTGTCCATCGTCGATACCTCGGCCGAGCTTTTCGGGCGCCCGATCAGCGCGCCCTTGATCATAGGGCCGACCGGTGCGGTCGGCTTCGGCTGGCGCGGCGGCGATCTTGCCCTTGCCCGGGCCGCCGCCGACCATGGGATTCCCTACACACTGTCTACCTCGGCCACGGCGTCGATCGAAGAGATCGCGGACCATGCGCCGGGGCGGCTCTGGTTTCAGGCGTACATCCTTCAGGACAAGGCGCGCCTGCACGCGTTGATCGACCGGGCGCTGGCCGCGGGATACGAAGGGCTGGTCATCACCGTGGACCTGCCCGTGGGGGGCAAGCGAGAGCGTGACCTGCGCAACGGCCTGAGTTTCCCCATGAAGCTCGACCATCGCAATATCGCACAGTTTCTGTGCAAGCCCTTCTGGTCGCTCGACATGCTGCTGCGCGGGCCGGTCACCATGCCGAATCTGCAGGGGCTCAACACGCTCAAGACCGACAAGTCCAAGATGCAGGGCGTGGCCGGCCGCAACTACGATCCCTCGTTCGACCTGGACGCCCTGCGCGCGTTGCGCGATCGCTGGCCACGGAAGCTGGTCGTCAAAGGGGTGGTCAATCCACTGGACGTCGACGCCCTGATGAACGCAGGTGTCGATGCAATTGTGGTTTCCAACCACGGCGGCCGGCAGCTGGACACGGGTATTGCGACGCTGGACGCCTTGCCGGCCATTGTGAGAGAGGCCAGGGGACGGGTTCCGGTGCTGCTGGACGGCGGCATCCGTCGCGGAAGCGACGTGTTCAAGGCGCGGGCCCTGGGTGCGAGCGCCGTGCTGCTCGGACGCGCCACACTCTTCGGCGTGCTGGCCGGCGGCTATAGCGGGGTTGATCGCGCCCTGGGCATTCTTCGAGACGAACTCACGCGAACCATGCAGTTGTGCGGCGCGGCCTCGCTGGCCGGCATCGAAGCTTCCATGGTGGAGACAACGTCATCTTTCCGTACACGGCAGTTGAGACATGAACAACGATATGAAGGTCTGTGAAAACCAGGTGCTGCGCTTCTTCCGGTACCTGGACGAACGGCGTTATGAGTCTCTCGCGGGCCTCATGGCGCCTGATGGCATCTGGCATCGCCAGGGTAAGGTGTTGAAGGGGCCGGCGCAGGTCCTGGCCGCCGTACAGTCCCGATCGCCCACCATGCGCATCGCGCATATTGCCACCAGCCTGGCCGTCGAGAGCATCGCAGCCGACCAATGCACTGTGCATGGCTACATGCTCATCATCAGGCACGACCCGGGTGTGCTCACGGCGGATCCGCTTCCGTTGCACGGCGTCGAGTCGGTCCGCAACCTGCTGGCCCGCCTCGAACGGCGCGACGGCGGCTGGCTGATCAGCGAGCTGTCGGTTGAGCAAACGATTTTTGCGAAGCAAGCATAAGGAAGACGACGATGAGGTGGATACGATATAGCCTGGATGGAGAGACCCGTTACGGCATTCTGGATGATTCCGACAGGATCACCGCCGTGAACGGCTGCCCGTTTCATGGATACGAAACGACCGCCACCCGGCTGGCCATGCAGGATGTCGAAATCGAGGTTCCCGTCGTTCCGCCCACCTTCTATTGCGTGGGCCTGAATTACGTCAAGCACATCAGCACCGAGGGCATGTCGATACCTGCGAAGCCCGACGTGGGCTATCGCGCCAACAACGCCCTGATCGCCCACGGCAGGGACGTGATCATCCCGCGCGATGCCACCAGGGTGCATTACGAGGGCGAGCTGGTGGTGGTGATAGGCAAGCGGGTAAAGAACATCTCGCCCGCCGAAGTGAAACAGTGCATTCTGGGATACACCATCGGCAACGATGTCAGCGAGCGGAACTGGCAGGGGTCGGATCGTACGTTCTGGCGTGCAAAGAATGCCGACACATTCAAGCCGATGGGCCCCTGGATCTCCACCGAGGCCAACCTGGCCGCGATGCAGACCGTCGTATCGGTCAACGGGGTGGAAAGCACGCGGTTCGACACGGCCGACATGTTGTTCGGCATAGACGAATTCATCAGCACCATGAGCCGCTACCTGACCCTGTATCCCGGCGATATCGTCTGGATGGGAACGGACGGCCATTCCCCGGATCTTCAGCCCGGCGACCAGGTCGATGTTACGCTCACCGGGCTCGGTACGCTGAGCAATCGATTTTCTGCTGAACCCTGAGGAGATAGAGCGAATGAACCCGTCCGTCAACGGCAGCTTGAATGCGCAGACTGCGGTGGTGACAGGTGCGGCGTCGGGTATAGGCAAGGCGTGTGTCGATAGCCTGCTGCGTGATGGCTGGCGCGTTTTTGCCCTCGATCGCACTGCAGTGGAAGAAGAACGGCCCGGCCTGGTGTCCCTGGTCTGCGACGTGGGCGACGAAGACGCCGTGGCGCATACGTTCGCTCGCATCGGCGCAGAGGCCCCCCGCATCGACGCACTGATCTGTTCGGCAGGAGTGCTGCGCATGGGGCGGCTGCTTGAGATGTCCACGGCCGATTTCGACGCCCTGTTCCAGGTCAATGCGCGGGGCCCTTGGCTGTGCGCGAAGTATGCGCACCCGCTGCTTCGGGCCGCTGCACGCCCCGAAGCGCCCGCCAGGATCGTCATGCTGGGTTCCATCGCCTCGATCCGTCCCAAGGTCGGCGGGGGAGCGTATGCGGCGAGCAAAGCGGCCCTGAGCCGAATCGTTCGCGTGCTGGCCGCCGAGCTGGGCGGTGAGCATATTCTGGTGAATGGCGTTGCGCCGTCTACCGTGGATACGCCCATGATCCAGGCCGCCATGCGGCCCGACAGCGGACTGCCTTACAAGGCTTCGGGATTGTCGCCGCTGGGCAGGGTTGCCCAGCCGGACGATGTGGTGGCGGCAATCAAGCTGCTGTTGTCGCCCGGGGCGAATTACATCACCGGCACCTGGATTCCCGTGGATGGCGGCACCAGTGCCGCCTATGGCGCGACCTGACCGGCTGCAGCCTGCCGGTGTCCGGAATGCCAGCCGATCAGCCGCGAGATGCCCTGCACCAGGTCCATCTCCGGCTGCCAACCCAGCATCGTCCGGGCCTTTTCGATGCTGAAGCTGTTGCGGGAGACCCGCGCCGACTTCAGTCGGCCAGGGTCGTCGCGGAACGACACGGGAGCATCCGATCCGCAGGCGGCCAGCGCGGCCTGAACCAGTTCGGCATAAGTGGTGGGGATGCCCGAGGCGATATTGAAGGCCTGGCCGCTGACGCTGCTGGCCATCGCCATGACATGGGCCCGCGCGGCATCGCCGGCGTAGATGTAATCGTGCACCTCGTCCGGGTCGACCCCGATCGCCACCGGCTCGCCGCGCCGGATGCAGTCGTAAGTGTCCAGGATGGGCTGCACGTTCATGCCGCGACCGTGTTGCCGCTCGCCGTACACGCTGGAAACCCGCAGCGCCACATAAGCCAGGCCATGCTGCTGCTCGAAATACGAGCATAGGTGTTCGGACACGACTTTGCCCGCGCCGTACAGGGCTGAAGCCGGCGCCACGCCATGTCCGTGGAAGGGCGCCTCTTCCGTCACGCAGCCCTCCGCATGGCTGCCATAGGTCGAGATCGATGACGAGTACACAATTTTCGGTATGCCGCGCCAGGCGCACGCCTGAAGCACGTTCATGATGCCGCGGATGTTCACATCCATACCCGCCCAGAGGTTCTGGGCCAGCGGCCGCGTAATGAAGAATGCGGTGTGGAACACGCCGTCGACGCCCTCCAGCGCATCGTAGAGCTCATTGATACGCAGGATGTCGCCGCGCACAGGGTGTACCCGCGGATTCTCCAGCAGGTCTGCGACGCCTGCCTGCGAGCCGATCGCCCCATTATCGAACAGCAGAACCTTGTCCGCGTCGGCTGCCAGCAGCTGGTCGGCGATATGAGAACCCAGCAGTCCGAAGCCCCCGGTGATGAGGAAGCTTCCACCCTTGATGTCCATGCACTACTCCATTTTTCTTCGTGATGGCTGGCGCGCCCGTGCCGGGATCGGCGCGCGCGCGGCAGCCCGGATCGCTTAGCTTACGAGGCGCCAGAGTGCGAGACAATTCGGTTTTAAGGGCCAATTATTCGGCTATGCCTAATGTGAAGTACCGCCAGGTCAAAGCGTTCCTGCTCGCCGCCGAAGAAGGCTCGTTTGCCGTGGCGGCCCAGAGACTCTGCATCACGCCGCCGTCGTTGACGGCACTCATCCAGGACCTGGAGCAGTACCTGGGACTGAAGCTGTTCGACCGCAGCACCCGGAAAATCGTGCTGACCTCGGCGGGATCCGAGTTCTATCGCCGGGTCCGGCAACCGCTCACGGGGCTCGAAGAGGCCTACCATGGTATGAAAGAACTGGCCGCAGGCCGCCGAGGCGAGATCCAGCTGGGATCGCTGTATTCGGCCGCGGTCACGCTGGTTCCGGCGGCGTTGAGCCTGTTTGCAAAGCAGCATCCGTCTTTGCGGGTACGGGTGGTCGAGGCGTACAACGATGAGCTGATCAGCCTGCTGCGAACCAACCAGGTCGAGTTCGCCATCAGCGCCTATTCCCCGTCTCTGGGAGACCTTCATTTCACCCCCTTGTTGCAAGACTGCTTCGTGGCGGTGTTTTCAGATCGCCATGCGGGCCTTCCCGACCCGTTGACCTGGACGGATCTGGTCGAGCATGACGTGGTGCTGACTTCGCGAGGTTCGGCGCCTCGCGCGCTGTTCGATAATGCGGTCCGGGACCGGCTGGGCGCTGCGACGTCGATTTTCGAGGTGAGTCACATGTCGACGGCCTTGCGCCTGGTGCAGGAACGCCTGGGCATTGCCATACTGTCGCGACTGTCGCTATCGCGTCTCAGCCTGAAAGACCTGAAATACCGGGTCATTGACGATGCATCGACCGTGCGCTCCATCGGTGTATTGCGACGCAAGGACCGCAGTCTTTCGCCCGTGGCCGAGGCCTTCCTGCTGGGGCTGACGCGTGTTGTGGAATCCCGCCGCGAGCACGGCGGCGACCACGACTGATCATCGCCCGGCCGCCTCGCGCGTCGAGGCGACGCTGTTTCGGCGGCACGCGCGGGGACGTCGTCCGGTTTCCCGCCGGCGATTCCATGCCGGCGGGTGCCGCTGCGCCCAAATCGCCTTTGGTAATATGCATATGCCATGGCGTGCAGCCGCATGCACGGGCCCTCTTTGACGATCTGAACAGAATGAACCGCGATCTTTGGCTGTTGGCTGTGCTGCAGGGCCTGTTTCTGACGAATAACGTCACCTTCATCGCCATCAACGGCCTGGTGGGTTTCGATCTGGCGCCGTACGGATGGCTGGCCACGCTGCCGGTCATGGGCTATGTGGTCGGCGGGGCCTTGTGCACCGCGCCGGTGGCCTGGACGCAGACGCGCTATGGGCGCAAGACGAGTTTCATGCTGGGGCTGGCAGTGGCAGTCGGGTCGGCGCTGCTGTGCGCCTTTGCCGCCTACATCCAGGACTTCTGGCTGCTGTGTACGGCGACCACCCTGGCGGGTTATTACTCGGCCAACGGCCAGCTCTACCGGTTCGCCTCGGCCGACCTGGCCGCGCCGCAGGCCCGAGAGAAGGCCGTTTCGCTGGTGATGGCAGGGGGCCTGCTGGGCGCGGTGCTGGGGCCCAATCTGGCGTCGTACACACAGGGGCTGCTGCCCACGCCTTTCGTGGCCGCCTACCTGGCGCTGGTCGTCGTGGCGCTGGTGGCCATGGGGGTGCTGGCCCTGGTGCAGTTCCCGCCCAAGCCGGTGCGCAAGGCAGCCAGCAAAGGCGGGCGTCCGATGTCCCTGATCGCCCGGCAACCGGCTTTCCTGGTGGCGGCGGGCTCCGGGGCGCTCAGCTACGGCATCATGAACCTGTTGATGGCCGGCACGCCGCTGGCCATGCAGCACCATGGCCTGCCGTTCTCGGATGCGGCGTTCGTGCTGGAATGGCACGTCATCGGCATGTTCGCACCGGGTTTTTTCACCGGCCACCTGATCAAGCGGTTCGGCGTGCTGTCCATCATGGGATGGGGCGCGTTGCTCAATCTGCTGTGCATCGCGGTCGCGCTCTCGGGCACTGACCTGCATCACTTCACCCTGTCGCTCTTCTTGCTGGGCGTGGGCTGGAACTTCCTGTTCACGGGAGCCACGACGCTGGCCTTGACCACCTATGCGCCGGAAGAAAAAGACCGTGCGCAAGCGGCCATCAACTTCTGCGTGTTCGCGGTCATGGCCCTGACTTCGTTGAGCTCGGGCATGTTGGTCACCACCCAGGGCTGGTACATCCTGAACCTGGGGTCGCTTCTGCCGCTGCTGATGATCTGCGCGGGCCTGTTCTGGCTGGGTCATAGCCAGAAAAAACGTCCGGGCCCGGCCTCGGCCGGCTGAGCGTGCCGGGACCAGGCGGGCCGCGCCGCGCGGGGCCCGCTCAGCTCGCGCTGGCGCCGCCGGCGCTGCGCAGCAGGCGCATATTGCTTTTCAGCATATCGAATACGCGCCGCGTCAGCGGCCGCACCACGTTGTTGCGAACGAACAGGTAGTAGACGACGTCGGGCAGGCGCGGCATGCCGTCGTTTTCGCCCAGCACTCGCAGGTCGGTGTTCACGACTTCGATGCCGCGCGCCGTGACTCCTAGGCCGGCCCTCAGGGCGGCCTTGATTCCTATCAGGCTCGATGATGTGTAGCTGGGCGTCCAGCGCACGCCTGCGTCGTCCAGCGCTTCCTGCGCCAGCCGCCGGAACAGGCTGGGGCCATCGGCCAACACCAGCGGAATGGGTTTGCGGCTGTCGTGCACATAACTCGCCGAGCAGACCCAGACCGTGGGCGAGGTGCGCAGCACCACACCTTCCAGGGTGGGATCGTGTCGGTTCGAGATCGTCATGTCGATCTCGCCGCGATGCAGGGATTCCATCAGGAAAGGACTGCGGCCGACGTGGATGTCGATCTGCAGTAATGGCGACACGCGAGCCACCTGGGCCAGCAGGGGCGGAAGCATGTTGTCGGCCACATCGTGCGGCGCCCCGATGCGCAGCACGCCTTCAAGGCTGCCTTGTTGCAGGCTGCGCAGGGCTTCGTCGTTAACCGCCAGCAGGTGGCGGGCATAGTCGAGCAAACGCTGTCCCTGCGGCGTCAGGCGCTTCTGGCGGCCCCGGCGTTCGAAGATGGCGCGGCCCAGCTGGCTTTCAAGTCGCTGCATCTGCTGCGTCACGGCCGACTGTGTCTTGCCCAGGTGGACCGCCGCCGCGGCGAATCCGTCTTTCTCCTGGATCACCGTCAGAGTCCTGAGCGCGTCGAGGTCCAAGGTTTCCATATATCAGTTTTGCTAATCGTTTATGACGCGATTCTAGATTGTTTCGTCCGCCCCCAGTGCCTATATTGCAAACGGTTCAAGCACGGAAACGGAAGAGGCAGACATGAGCACAGCAACACAACGCGCCGAGGCGGTGCAGCAGACCATACGGCGCATCAAGCAGATTGCCCAGGCCGGGGAACTCACCCGCGGCTCACTCGAGGAGATCCTGGCGCAGGTGAACCAGCTGGCTGCGCAGAAAGCGCTGTGGAGCGAACAGGAATTCGCCGCGCCCGAAGAAGGCGAGTTGCAGGCCCGCTACCTGATTTCCGAAGACCCGGATCAGAGCTACGCGCTCTATCTGAATGTGATGCGCCCCGGCAAGCGCATCGTGCCGCACAACCACACCACCTGGGCCTGCATCAGCGCCGTGGAGGGGGCCGAGCTCAATCGCGTCTACGAGCGCGTGGACGACGGAAGCGAGCCCGGCCGGGCGCAACTGCGCGAGACGCGTCGCGTCATGGTCGAACCAGGCACCGGCATTGCCCTGATGGCCGACGACATTCATTCGGTGGAGATTCTTCCGGGGCAGGTCATCCGGCACCTGCACATGTATGGGCGCGCGCTGGAGACACTGACTGAACGCATGGCGTACGACCTGGAGAAAGGGTCCTGCGAAATCATGTCGATCGGCGTGCAGACGCGCCGTTGATGGCCCCAGAAGTCTTTATTCCAATTCATCACCATTGCGGCAAATGCATCTGATCAACGCGCATACCCTGAAATCCTGGTTGCATGACGGCGCCGAAATCGCGCTGTTCGACGTGCGGGAGCACGGGCAATACGGCGAGTCCCATCTTTTCTATGGCATCTCGCTGCCTTACAGCCGCATCGAGCTCGACGCGCCCCGGCTGGCGCCGCGCCGCCAGGTGCGCCTGGTGGTGTACGACGAAGCGAATGGTGTTGCCCCGGCTGCCGCGCAGCGCCTCGAAGCGCTGGGCTACTCGAATGTGCATATGCTGGAAGGGGGCACAGAGGCCTGGGCCGCAGCGGGGTACCAGCTATACGCCGGCGTGAACGTGCCGTCCAAGACCTTTGGTGAACTGGTCGAGCATATCTACGACACGCCTCACGTCACGGCGACCGAACTCAACGCCATGCTGCAAGCGGGCGAGGACGTGGTGGTGCTGGACGGACGGCCGTTCCCTGAGTTCCGCAAGATGGCCATTCCCACGGCCACCAATTGCCCCAATGGCGAGCTGGCCTATCGTGTGCGCCGCCTGGTGCCGAGCGACCGTACGCGCATCGTGATCAATTGTGCGGGCCGCACGCGCAGCATCATCGGAGCGCAGACGCTCATCAACCTTGGGCTGCCGAACCCGGTGGTGGCTTTGCAAAGCGGCACGCAGGGGTGGATGCTGGCGGACTTGCAGCTGGAGCACGGAGCCGAGCGCCGCTACGCTGAGCCGGCTCAAGACCTGGGACCGATGCGGCAGGCCGCGCAAGCCTGGGCAGAGCGTTGCGAGGTCCCGGTGGTGGATGCCGCCGAGGTGGCAGGCTGGGTACATGATTCGCAACGCACGCTGTTCCTGTGCGATGTGCGCACCCCCGAGGAATACGCGGCCGGCACGCTGGCCGGCGCCCAGCACACGCCGGGTGGCCAGCTGGTGCAGGCCACGGACCAGTACGTGGGCGTGCGTCGCGCCCGGCTGGTGGTCTTTGACGACGATGGCGTGCGCGCGCCGGTCGTTGCTGGCTGGCTGAGGCAGATGGGGCACGAGGCCTATGTGCTGAAGGGGGGACTGGCCGCCGGGCAGGGCCGGATGCCGGCCCCGCCGTCCTGGCATGAATTGCCGCTGCCGCCGCAGATCGACGCCGCGGCATTGGCCGATGTGCTGCGCAGCGATGCGCCGCCCGTGGTCATCGACGTGGGCTCCAGCATGCGGTTTCGTCAGCGCCACATTCCGGGTTCGCGCTGGTCTGTCCGGCCGCGCCTGGCGACGACACTGGGCGGAGCTCAGCAACCCGTGGTGCTGGTGGCCGACGAGCCGGGCGTGGCAGCGTGCGCGGCGATCGAGTTGGCCGACCTGGGCGTGCCCGTGCAGCTGCTGTCCGGCGGCCTGCAGGCATGGGTGGACGCCGGCCTGCCGGTGCAGGCCAGCCCGGATGTTCCGACCGATGCCGAGTGCATCGACTATCTGTTCTTCGTGCATGACAGGCACAGCGGCAATAAAGAGGCGGCGCGCCGTTATCTGGAATGGGAAGTCAATCTCGTGGCGCAACTCGATGAGCTCGAGCGCAACGACTTCCGTCTTCCTGCGCACCCCGCCGGCACCTGAGCCCCGCCCATTCCTGCATTCGAGCCACCCATGAAAGAATCGTCCAAGCAGCGTCATTGGCAGACCGGCCTGCTGCAGGCAGGCAAGGCGCCGGCTTACGACGGCGGCAAGGCCGTCAACCCGCCTGTGGTGCGCGCCAGCACGGTCTTGTTCGATAGCGTCGCGCAGCAGCGCGACCTGCGCGCGCGGCGGTCTGGCGAACGGCTGTTCACGTATGGCGCACGCGGCAACCCGACCGCGTTCGCGCTGGAAGACGCGGTCAGTGAACTGGAAGGCGCCTATCGCACCAAGCTGTTTCCCACCGGCCTGGCGGCCATCGCCATGACCTTGCTGTCTTACTTGAAGCCGGGCGACCACGTGTTGATGTCGGACGCGGTGTACGAGCCGGCACGCAAGTTGGCGCAGACGTTCCTGGCTCCTTATCAGATCCGCTGCACGTTCTTCGCGGCCGACGGTTCGGATATCGAAGCCAAGATTGAAGCGCACACACGCATGATTTATGCGGAATGTCCCGGGTCGCTGGTCTATGAAATGTGCGACCTGCCGCACCTGGCCGAGATCGCGCACCGGCACGGAGCGCTGCTGGCCTGCGACAACACCTGGGGCTCGGGCCGCCAGTACCGGCCGCTGGCGCTGGGGGCCGACATTTCCGTCATGGCCGCCACCAAATACCTGAGCGGGCATTCCGACGTGATGATGGGCACGGCGGCGACTACGCAGGCGGCCTGGGCGCCGCTGTCCGAGCGGTCCGACGCCTTCGGCATGACGGTCAGCCCGGACGATGCTTATCTGGTATTGCGCGGCATGCGCAGCCTGGCGGCGCGATTGCAGATGCACGAGCGCCACGCATTGCGCGTTGCCGCTTATCTGCAGGGCCGCCCCGAAGTGCGTACGGTGTTCTGCCCGGCGCTGCCCGGGCACCCGGGCCACGAGATCTGGAAGCGCGATTGCGACGGTACCAACGGCCTGTTGTCGTTCGAGTTTCGGCCGGAGTTCGATCGGACTCAGGCTGAACAGTGGATAGACAGCCTGGCGCTGTTCGGACTGGGGGCCTCTTGGGGAGGCTACGAAAGCCTGGTCACGCTGGCCGACTTGCCCGGCGCGCGCAGTGTGACCGACTGGTCGACACGCGGCGTCATCGTGCGCCTGCATATCGGCCTTGAAAACCCCGACGATCTTATCGCCGACCTGGATGAGGCGTTCGCCGCCATCGATCCGGCCCGGCGGCACCCCTGATAGCAAGGAGCACAACGTGAGCAGTATTGGTCAGTGGCTAAAGCAGGAAGAGGGCGCTGCGCGCTGCAGCGGCAAGCTGCGCGTGGGGTCCATGGCGTCGGGCGTGGAGGTGGCGCTGCCCTACGTGGCGCTGCGCGGCGCCCGGCCTGGGCGCACATTGTGGCTGCACGGGCAGGTGCATGGGGATGAGATCAACGGCATGGTGGCCGCGCTGCGTTTTGCAAACAGCCTGGACCCGGCCGACATGTCGGGCAATCTGGTGGTCACTCCGACCGGCAATCCGCAGGCGCTGGATGCGCGGCGCAAGCGCAATCCCTACGACGAACTCGATCTGGACCAGACCTACCCGGGCAAGGCCGGCGGCATGATCAGCGAGCGCGTCGCGCACACGCTGATGCAGGAAGTGCGCGGCGTCGCCGACCTGCTGATCAATCTGCACACCATGAATCCGCTGTTCGATTCGCGGCCCTACTGCGTGTACAAGACGCCGCCGAACGGCCAGGTGCGCGAAGACGACCTGATGGCCGCGATGGCCGCCTTCTTTCCCGTTCTGGCATGCCGCCAGGATGTGAGCGGCAAAGGAGAGCTGCCGGGCAATATCGCCGGCGCCCTGGATTATCAATGCCTGGCGGCGGGCATCAATGCGTTCATGCTCGAGCTGGGGGCCGGCAATCGCTTCCAGCCGGAGAACATCGAACGTGCCGAAATGGGCTTTCGCACCTTGGCGCGCAGCATGGGCATTCTGCCCGGGGCGCCGGCGGCCGAAGATCTTGCGCCGACGTTGCGACAGGTCTCGCGGCGCGGCTGGATCACCGCCGACGAGGGCGGACTGTTCGTGCCTCGTTACTGTGCGGGCGATCTTGTGCCGCAAGGCGCGTCGCTGGGTGAGATCATCGCGCTGGACGGCAGCGTCACGGAAGTCGAGCCCATGGCGCACGACGGCATTCTCATCGGCTTGCGTTCAGACCCGGTGGTCCATACCGGCGAACGCCTGGCTTTTGTTGCCTGGGAATGGCAAGACCTGCCTACCCCGGCCCCATCCTGGCGCTGAATGGCGCACTTCAATCGGGCGCGGTCCGCGTTATCGCGCCACACCATAAACACGGGGAACACACCAATGAAGATCCTGAAGTTCGCACGGCGCGCCGTGCTGGCCGCAACCATGCTCTCGGCCTCGCTGGGCGCTGTCGGGTCGGTGGCCCACGCCGCGGACTTTCCCGCGCAGGGCCGTCCGCTGCGCATTGTGGTCGGCTTTCCGCCGGGCGGCGGGGCCGACGTGCTGGCACGGTCGGTGGCGCCCGCACTGGCTGAAAAGCTGGGTGCCAATGTCATTGTGGAGAATCGGCCGGGCGCCGGCGGGCTGACCGCCACCGAGTTCGTGGCCAAATCGGCGCCCGATGGCTATACGTTGTATATCGCCACGCCGGGCTCATTCACCATCTGGCCCAACCTGCGCACCCTGAACTACGACCCCAGCAAGGATTTCGCGCCGATCAGCACCCTGGTCACCATGCCCAACTTGCTGGTGGTGTCACCCAATGCGCCCTATCAGTCGGTGCAAGACCTGATCGAGGCGGCCAAGAAGCCAAACTCGCAAATCGATTACGCCTCGGGCGGCGTGGCGACCATCGGCCAGATCGCGGGCGAGCAATTCAAGCAGATGGCCGGCCTGACGATGACGCACGTGCCGTACAAGGGTACGACGCCTGCGCTGACCGATGTGATGGCGGGACTGGTGCCGCTCACGTTCTGCGATCCGTCGGCCAAGGGAATGATCGATTCAGGCAAGCTGCGCCTGCTGGCGGTCACCACGTCGAAACGCTCGCCGCTGTTCCCGGATACGCCCACGATGGATGAGGCGGGTGTTCCCGGGTACGATCTGATGAACTGGTATGGCATCGTGGCGCCGGCCGGCACCGCGCCCGCGGTGGTGCAGAAATTGAACGGGGCGCTCGTCGAGGCCATGGCCTTGCCTGAAATCCAGGCCCGCCTGGCCGCTGCGGGAATGCAGGCCACTTCCAGCACGCCGGAGGGCTTCGGGCAACTGATGGCCAACGAACGCGCGAAATGGGGCAAGCTGATCCAGCAGGTGGGTATGCGCGCCGAATGACCCCGCGCGGGCCGGCGTCCGGCCCGCTTTCTTGTTCTCATTGTGCAGGCCCGCGTCATGAGCTCCTTATCCGAAGAACCGCAGCCGCCTGACGCGCCCGGCCGAGGCGCAGGCCTGCATAGCTCGCACTGGGGCGTTTTCTACGCCGCATTCGACGGGCAGGCCGTGAGCGTGCGGCCGCATCCGGACGACCCCGAGCCCAGTCCGCTGATCGGCAATTTCACCAACGCGTTGCGCCACCCCGCCAGGGTGACGGCGCCCATGATCAGGCGAGGATGGCTGGCCGGGGGGCCGGGTCCGGATGCCAGGCGGGGTGACGACACGTATGTGCAGGTGTCCTGGAATGAGGCGCTGGACAGGGTCGCGGGCGAGCTGCGCCGGATGCGCGATGCGCACGGCGCGGAAGGCATCTTTGGCGGGTCGTACGGGTGGTCCAGCGCGGGGCGCTTCCATCATGCGCAGAGCCAGGTGCATCGCTTCCTGAATACCACGCTGGGCGGCTATGTGCGCTCCGTCAATAACTACAGCGCAGGGGCTTCGGCGGTCATCATGCCGCATGTGCTGGGCCCGCTGGACGCCGTGGCGCGGCGTAATGTGACTTGGGACCAGATCGTCTCGCACAGCGACGTGGTGCTGGCATTCGGCGGCATGGCCTTGCGCAATACCCAGGTTGCCAGCGGCGGCATCAGTCGCCACATCGAGCGCGATGCCATGGGGCAGGCCGCGCAGCGCGGCTGCCGTTTCATCTGCATCAGCCCCCTTCGCGGTGATCTTCCCGCCGAGGCGCGGGCGCAATGGCTGCCGGTGCGGCCCGGTACCGATGCTGCGTTCATGCTGGGCCTGCTGCATGTCCTGGTGTCGGAAGGCCTGCACGACAGTGAGTTTCTGGCCCGCTATTGCGACGGCTGGGACGACTTTCACGCCTACCTGATGGGTCATGTGGATGGGCAGCCGAAGAGCGCCGCCTGGGCCGCCGGCATTACCGGCGTCGAGGAAGCGGAGATCCTGCGGTTGGCCCGCATGCTGCCCGCGCGGCGGGTACTGGTCGTGGTTTCGCATTCATTGCAGCGCGCCGAGCACGGTGAACAACCGGTCTGGCTGGGGGTCGTGCTGGCGGCCGCGCTGGGGCAGATCGGTTTGCCCGGCGGCGGGTACAACTACGCGCTGGGTACCCTGGCGCATTACGGCAAGCGCAACAATGCCGTGCCCATCGGGGCCCTGCCGCAGGGCCGCAATGGCGTAGACGCGTACATTCCGGTGGCGCGCATCGCCGACATGCTGCTCAAGCCCGGGCAGGCCTTCGACTACAACGGCCAGCGCCTGCATTACCCGCATGTGCGCCTGGCGTATTGGGCAGGCGGCAATCCATTTCATCATCATCAGGACCTCGGGCGCTTGCGCGCGGCCTTCTGCCGGCTCGATACACTGGTCGTGCATGAAAGCGTCTGGACCGCCACTGCACGGCATGCCGATATCGTGCTGCCCAGCACCATGACGCTGGAACGCGAAGATATCGGCGCCACGCCCACCGATCCGCTCATGGTGGCCATGCGGCGCATTGCTCCGCCGGTTGGCCAGGCACGCGATGACTACGAAATTTTCGCCGACCTCGCCGAGCGCCTGGGGCGCCGGGACGCCTTCACCGAGGGCCGCAGCAGCCGCGAGTGGCTGGCGCACATTTACGAAACCACGCGCGTGGCGCTTGCTCGGCAGGGCCATGACGCACCCGATTTCGACACTTTCTGGGCGCGCGGCGAGCTACGCCTGCCGCAGGCCGAAGACGACGGCGGCATGCTGCGCGCCTATCGCGATGATCCCGCAGCCCAACCTCTGCCAACGCCCAGCGGCAAGGTGCAGATCAGTTCGCCGGTGGTGGCTGGCTTCGGCTACGCCGATTGTCCGGGCCATCCCGCGTGGCTGACGCCGACCGATGCTCCGGATGCCCAGCATCCGCTTTACCTTGTCGCCAACCAGCCGGCCACGCGCCTGCATAGCCAGCTGGATTTCGGGGCGCATAGCGCGGCCGCCAAGCGAAATGGGCGGGAAGTGTGCCGCGTGCATCCTCACGACGCGGCTGCACGCGGAATCGCCGACGGCGACGTGGTGCGGCTCTTCAACGCGCGCGGGGCCTGCCTGGCCTCGGCGTGCGTCACCGTAGATGTCATGCGGGGCGTGGTGCAACTGCCCACCGGCGCCTGGTATGACCCCCTGGACCCCGCAGCCGAGCGGCCCTTGTGTGTGCATGGCAACCCGAATGTATTGACTCGCGACGTGGGGACCTCATCGTTGGCGCAGGGTTGCACCGGGCAACTGACGGCCGTGCAACTGGTGCGTCACGAGGGGCCGCTGCCCGCAGTGCGCGCGCACCAGCCGCCGCCGATCGTCGGAGCACCGTCCGCCTAGGGGCGGCCCCGCCCAGGCCGCTGACGGTGGTATTTCCGCAACCTGCGTTGCCCTCGGCCGGCGCGATTGCGTATACGCACTGAATCAATATCCCGATTCTCTGACGAATTATTCCGATATTCGATTCTGTAAATCCGCACAAGCCGAATTCAAACAAACGTTTGATTTGACGCAAATCCCACATCCATGCCGCTACGTATTCTGAGGCTGTACAGGCGGAATGCGAGCGTTTGAATCCGAGTCAGGCTTTTCTCGATTCCCCGTACGACACGCCACCCCTGGGCCCAGCAGAATTCGAAGTATCAGCGCGCCCGGGGGCCTCTTAGAGTCCACCGGAGAGCCTTGATGAAGTTCCACTCCTGCATTATCCCGGCTGCTGTTACCGCTGCCATGGCCCTGCTCGCCACCACCGCGCATGCCGCGGATGGCACCATCGAATTCCAGGGCGTGATCACCGATACTACGTGCGCCGTGGCGGTGAACGCCGGCACGAACAATGGCACGGTGTTCCTGCCCGCCATCGGGGCCGATGTGCTGGACGCGCCGGGCGCCACCGCGGGTACTACGCCGTTCACCATCACCCTGTCCGGATGTTCGGGAGCCACGCTGAATTCCGCCAGCGCGCACTTTGAAATGGGTCCGTCGGTAGACGGCGCGACCGGCCGGCTCGACAACCATGCGGGTACAGCGGGCGGGGTACAGATCGAAGTGCTGAATGCCGCGCAGGCGCCGTTGCGGCTGGGCGCAGTCACTCAGGGCGATGTGCCGGTGGACATAGGCTCGGGCGGCGCCACGCTGGGCTATTACGCGCGGTATTACGCCCATGGCGCACCCGTCAGCCCCGGCACCGTTGTGTCTCGCATCGACTACACCATTCAGTACCAGTAAGCGCCTGACCCTGCCTCGGCGCGACGCGCCAGCCTGGCCGGCTCTCGCGCAAACCACCCGGAGAACCACGATGAAGGCTCGTATGAATCTGCGGCGCACCGCGCTGGCCCTGCTGTGTTGCTGCGCCTTGAGCGATCCCATGGCGGCGGTGGTGGTCAACGGTACGCGCGTGGTGGTTGACGCGGCAACGGGCGAGGCCACCGTGCACTTGCGCAATAGCGGCAATCAGCCGGTGCTGGTGCAAGCGTGGATCGATCAGGGCGACGCGAAGGCCGAGCCCACGCAGGCCGGTTCGCCGTTTGTGCTGACGCCGCCCGTGGCGCGCATCGACGCGGGGCAGGGCCAGGCCTTGCGCCTGATCCGCGCCGGCGACATTGCGCACGACGCGCGTGAAAGCCTGTATTGGCTGAATATCGTCGAAGTGCCTCCCAAGCCCAACGCCAAGTCCAAGGCCAGCGGCGAAGCGGCGCCGCCCGCGGGCGACAACATGTTGTTGTTCTCGTTCCGCACGCGCATCAAGGTGTTCTACCGGCCGCAGGCGCTGGCGGGTTCGGCCGACCGCGCTCACGAACGCCTTTGTTTCGACTATGAGCCCGAATCGGGTCAACTGCGGGTCGGCAACCCGACGCCCTTTCACATTACGTTCCGCGGTCTGTCGGTGCAGCGCGCAGACGGCCGCGTGGCGGGCGCCTGGACCGCCAGAGCAGACGGCATGGTGGCGCCGGCCAGTGCACGGAGTTTCTCCATGCCGGCCGCCGGGGCGGCGACGCCCTTGAGTGTGAGCTACACCGTGATCAATGACCAGGGCGGCGCTACGTCGGGCCAACGCAAGAGTGCGGTTTCATGCCAGGCAGAAACACTCGCGCACTGATTTCGACCCGGCCGCTGCGCGTCGGCGTGGCTTTCACGTTGTGGGCTTGCGCCATGACCGTGTACGCCATCGGGGGGGCGCGGATCGACGACGCCATGCCGGTGGCCGCGCAGGACGAGGTCCAGTTCGACGAGGCGTTTCTGCGCTCGCCGGTGGACATACGCGCGTTCAACCAGGGTACGGTCATGCCCGAGGGCGAGCATCGTATCGACATCGCCGTGAACGACGCCTGGAAGGGCCGGTACCGGGTCGGGTTTCGTGCTGTGCCATCAGGCGCCCGCGGCGCCCAACCCTGTTTCGACGCAGCTTTGCTGGGCGGCCTGGGCCTGGCTGACGAAGCCTACGCGCCCGCCATGCGTGCTGCCTTGTTGCAGGGGCCTGTATGCGAACCGCTGAGCGCCATCGTGCCCGGTGCACAGGCGCGCTTTGACAGCAGCCAGCTGCGGCTGGACGTCACCGTGCCGCAATCGTTGATGAACCGGCAGGCCCGCGGCTATGTCGACCCGGCCTTGTGGGACGACGGCATCACCGCGGCCACGCTGCAATACGATTACCTGGCCTACCACGCACATCAGTCCGCGAGCGCCGCAGGCGGCGACACCAGTCACTATCTGGGCCTGCGCACAGGCCTGAACGTGGGCAAGTGGCGGCTGCGCTATCGCAGTACGCTCAACGGCGAGGCAGGGCGCGCCACGTCATATCGGGGCATATCGGCGTATGCTGAACGCGGCATCACGGGATGGCGCAGCCGGGTGACGCTGGGCGATGCCGTCACCGATGGCCAGGTGTTCAACAGCCTGGGTTTCCGCGGCGTGCAGCTGGCGTCCGAAGACCGCATGTATCCCGATTCGCAGCGCGGCTACGCGCCGGTGATACGCGGCATCGCCAACAGCAATGCGCGAGTCAGCATCAAGCAGCAAGGCAGCGTCATTTACGAAACGGCTGTGCCGCCGGGGCCATTCCTCATCGATGACCTCCATCCCTCGGGCGCGGGCGGTGACTTGCAGGTAACCGTAACGGAAGCCGATGGCAGCATGAACACGTTTTCGGTGGCCTATGCCGCCATGCCCGAACTGCTGCGCCCCGGCGTCACGCGTTACAGCGTGACGGCAGGGCAGTATCGCAACAGCGTAGTGGCTGATACGCCTGCCTTGTTCATGGCCACGCTGCGCCACGGTATCTCGAACCAGTTGACCGCGTACACGGGCGGACTGGGGGCGCAGGGGTATCAGGCCGTGGCCGGTGGCGCAGGCCTGAACACCGCCTGGGGCGCGCTGTCTTCAGACATCACCTATGCCCGAACCGAGCTGGGCCAGGGCGCCCGGCACACCGGCAGCAGTGTGCGGGTGGGCTACGCCAAGGTGCTGCCCGTGACGCAGACTCATGTCACGGTGGCCACTTACCGTTATGCCAGTGCCGGTTTTTACGACGCCAGCGACGCTTTCATGCTGCGTCACTCCGCCAGCGGCGGCACGCCCTGGGCCGCCGGCACCGCGGCGAACCGCCGCAACCGTTTTCAGCTAAGCCTGGCGCAGAACCTGCCCGGCAACTGGGGCACGCTCAGCGCCAATGCCTCCCGGCAAGACTATTGGCGCGGCGGCGGGGCCGACACCGAGTTTCAGGTTCAGTACAACAACCACGCCGGCAGGCTGAGCTACGGCATTAGCGCGGGGCGAACCCGCCTGCTCGAAACCGGGCAATGGAACGACCAGGTCTTGCTGACGCTGTCGGTGCCCATGGGGTCGGGCGTGAAGGCGCCCAGCCTGGGCACCACCGTCGCCCGGGACCGGAATGCGCGCAGCGCCCAGGCGGCGCTGTCGGGCGTGGCGGGAGACGACCACCAGCTGGGCTACAACGTGTATACGAGCACGACGCAGGGCGGGCCAGCGCCGCGCGCCAGTACGGCCGGCGCGTCGGGTTTGTGGCTCGCGCCATCGGCGAACCTGGGTGCAAGCGTGTCGGCTGGCAAAGCCTACAGGCAGTACAGCGCCAGCCTGTCGGGCGGCATGGTGGCCTATGGCGGCGGGCTGGTGCTGGGCCCCACGTTGGGCGAAACCACCGCATTGGTGGAAGCGCCGGGCGCGCAAGGCGCACGGGTGGCTCATTTCCGCGGGTTGCGGCTAGACGGCCGCGGTCGAGCCATCGTGCCTTATCTGAGTCCCTATCGCCAGAATCTGGTCGAAATCGATCCCAAGGGCGTCAGCACTGATGTCGCCATTCAGCAGACCGCCAGGCGCCTGGCGCCCACCGCGGGGGCGGTGGCGCTGCTGCATTTCGACACGGAGGAGGGCCACTCGGTATTGATGACGTTCACCGACCCCGCCGCGCAGGCGCTGCCTTTCGGCGCCACGGTATCCGACGGGCAGGGCCGCCAGCTGGGCTATGTCGCGCAGGCCGGGCAGGCTTTGTTGCGTCTGCCCGATCAGGCCGGTGAGCTGCAGGTCAGATGGGGCGAAGGCGCGGCCGATGCATGCCGGGCCAGTTACGACCTCAGCCAGGGCGGTGAGCGCCAGGCTGCGGGTTTTCGCGTACTGGACGTGTCCTGCATACTGAACGGAGCCGGGGTACATGTTGCGTCCTGATTCGCTAATGCGCAGACTGCTGCGTCGCGGCCCCTGGCTCGCGATGGCATTGTTCGGGGGCGCGGCGCAAGCCGATGGCCGCTGGGCCGATTGCCAGCGCGATGCCAGTGCATCCGGGCACGTTTACTATCAATATGTGGAGCCGGCGACAGTGTTCGTCGGGCGCGACAGTCAGGCCGGCGATGTGATGGGCCCCTGGCTGACGGCGGCCAACCCGGCGGCGTGGCGTTGCACACCCACCACCGCGCTGCGCGAAGCCGGTTCGGTGCAGCTTGTCGTACAGGGGTATCCGCCCTACGCGCGCGACGGCGCCATGGACGTAGACGGCCAGACCTACGGCGTCTACCAGACGAACAACCTCAGGGTCGCCTACATCGCACGCTGGCGCTACACGGTGAACGGCCAGGCGTCCGACTGGCAGCCATTGACCATTCACACGGGCGGGCAGCAAACGCCGCCGGCGCCGCTGCCGATTGACTATCAGGACGGGCAGCCCTTCACTGTGGGGGCCGACGTGCAGATCCGTTTCGTGCGCCGCCTGAACGAACCCTTGCCGCCCACGCTGGCGCCATTTGATCCGATTTATCTCAGGCACATCCAGACCGACGGCGCGACGGTGTCCGCAGGCGGCGCCACCTATCGCATTGCGCAGGTGCGGCCCAACAGCATGAGTCTGGCGTCCGGCGGCACATGCACCACGCCCAGCGTGATGGTGACCCTGCCGACGGTAGCGCGCAGCGCCTTCGTCGGCGTGGGCAGCGTCGCGGCGAATACGCCTTTCGAGCTGGCGTTCCACCATTGCCCGGCCGGGTACCGCAGCATAGGCTATAGCTTCGCCCCCACCACACGCGTGCTGGATGCGGCGCGCGGCATCGTGGCCTTGTCGGCGTCCTCGACCGCGGGCGGGGTCGGGCTACAGCTGGCTCATGGTGAGGGTACGCCGGTCGATTTCGACCGCGTCTACCCGTTGCACGCCTACGATCCGCAGCGCGTTGGCAGCTATGTGGTGCCGATGCAGGCCGCGCTGGTCCAGACCGAAGCGACCGTAACGAGCGGCACGGTGCGCTCGGCGGTGACTTTCACGCTGGACTACAAATAAGGCGTCGGGGAGAGGCCATGTCGTGCATGCTGAACCTGCTGCTGCGGCGCCTGCTTTGCCTTGCGGCATGCGCCATGGCCGTGCTGTGCGCGCCCACGGCGCAGGCGGCCGTGTCGCTCAGTCACACACGCCTCATTGTGTCGCCAGACCAGCCCGAGGCGACACCCCGCATCATCAACGAAGGCGATGAACCCGTGCTGTTGCAGATGTGGTTCGATACCGGCCAACGCGAAGCCGACCCACGGCTGATCGCCGTGCCATTTCTCATCCTGCCTCCGATGCTGCGGCTCGAGCCGGGAGCGGCGCAACGCCTGCGCATTGTGTACACGGGGCAGGGCAGTCTGCCCCCCGGCCGTGAATCGGTCTATTGGCTGAACATACTCGAGATCCCGCCCAAGGCAGACGGCAAGGGGCGCGATGTGCTGCAGATATCGTTTCGTACTCGGGTGAAGGTGTTTTTCCGGCCCGAGGGCGTCAGGGCCGACGCGCGCGCGCATGAGTCGCTGCGCTTTGAAGTGCGCCGGCAAGGGCCGGAACCGCGCCTGCGCATCACGAACCCGGCGCCGCTGCACCAGACATTGCTCGATGTGGTCATTGGCGTCGGACGCAACCATCCGGCGGCCCGCAGGCTGGGCGAGCCGGGAATGCTGGCGCCCGGCGCCAGCATCGAATTACCGATGCCTGGCGCAAGCGCCGCCGATACCGCCGAGCCGTTCTGGTATTGCGTTATCGACGACACCGGCGTCGAATTGTGCGGCAGCCGCGCGGCGGGCGCGGCTGCCGGCCGCTGACGGACGGCGGTCGCCAAGCCAGGATTACTTGTCTACGCCGGTGATTCCACCGACGTTGTAGCTGCTCAGCCTGCCGCGGGTATCGAACCAGATGTCCAGATTGCGTCGGCTTTTGGGGCCCTGCCCGGCATCAATGGCGGCATCGGCTGCCGAGCCCAGACTGGGCAGATACTCCATCGCCTGTGTGAACAGGTTGCCATTGATCTGCCGTTCGGAATACGACCAGTAGCTCGACCCACTAGAGTCGTCCGTCTTGTACCCTGGCGTGCCGAACATTTGCTGCACATCCGCCTTTGTCGTCTTGCCCTTGACCAGATGCTGGCGCAGATACTCAGTGCTCATACGGTCCTTGCCGCCGAAACCGCCCGTGCCGGCGCAGCCTGACAAGAGCAAGAACGTGGAAAGCAGCAGAATTCGTTTCAGACCCAGCATGTTGACTCCATAAGCGCACGGCCACGCAGCGGCCGCGTAGATATAAGAGGGAACCTTGAATCCCGGGCCCGGAGCAGGGCGCTGTACCGCTTCGGAAAGGGCAGGCCGAGCGCCCGGCGCCGGCCGGTCAAAGCAGCGACGCACCCGCCTTGGCACTGCATCGGGGCCGCCGGGGCGCCAGCATAAGTGCCAGATGCCGAAAGCGCAGTAGGGCAGATGAGCTAGTACGCACTAGCACAGGGGCGATGCGCCGGCCCGTCCAATATTGGCGCGGGCAGCGCTGTCCCTGACTCGGCCTGGCGCACGGCCGCCTTCGTAGCCAGCGCCGCCGCCGCGCTGCGTGTCGACACATTCAAGGCGCGCAGCAGCGCCGACACATGAATACGGACGGTGAAGGGAGAAATCTCCAGACGCCGGGCGATTTCCTTGTTGGTCATGCCGTCGGTCAGCATGCCCAGTACTTCGCGCTGCCGATCCGTCAGCGATCGCAGTATGTCGGCGCCATCCAAGGGCCTGGGTCCAGGCCCGCGGTTGTAGCGCACCACGACGTCCCCCGCACGGACGGCGCGGATAGCCTCACCCAGGTCAGACGGCGGCACCGATTTGCCGACGAAACCGTCCGCCCCCGCATCCAGCAGGGCGTCCGCCAAGCGACGGTCTGCGTGCATGGACACGACAATCAGAAAGCTGTCAGGGCAGGCCCTGCGCAGCGCGGCGATCTCGCTCAGCGAACGGGGGTCTGGCTGCTGCACGTCCACGATCAGGGTGTCGGGGGGTGTTGCGGAATCCAGCGCCTGCAGGGCGGCGCCCAGATTTTCGGCTTCTTCGACCTGCGCTTCCGGATCGAGGGTGCGAATGATCTGGCGTAGGCCTAAACGAAATATGGGGTGGTCGTCTGCGATGAGAAATCGTGCTGCAACTGCGCTTTTCATTGATGCATCAAGTGTACGGCCGAGCTTGTTGTGTTCTGAGCCTGCCGGGGGCCCTTCGAGGGCGACCTCTACGGCAGGCGGCATCTTATGCCAGCGGCGGCGCTGCGATGGCTGCGGTAATGGTCTATTCTGATTGGTTACGTACAGATACGTCGCTCCGCCGTCGCCGGGCGTCATAGTCAAGCACGAACTGCTTGAAATGCAGCAGTGCCGGGTGCAGCGGCTCGTGACTCCGCCAGATCATCACGACGTGGTCGTCCAGCGCGGCCAATTTCGTCACCACGACGCTGGCAATGCGCCGGTCGGCCAACTCCTGCGCGACCGACTCGGACGATAGCGCCAGGAAACTTCCCGCCCGCAGCATTTCCATCTGCGCCGAGGAGTCGCTGACGGATATGGCATTCGCCGGTGCGTGCAATCGTCGCCGCGCCAGGTACTCATCGAACCTGTCGCGCAAGGGGGTGCCGGCGGGCGGCAACACCCAGGGCGAGGCCAGTAGCGACGCCCAAGCCGGCTTCGCCCTGGGCCGCAATGCGCAACTGCCGCTGCCGACCACTACGGAACGTATCGTGAAAAGCGGCTGCATCGCCAGGCCTTGCATGCCCCGCAATGGACCCGCGCGCGCGAAGCCGATATCCACCTCGGCACGGGCAATACTCTGGTGCAGGCCATCTACCAGAGAAACGGAAACGCCGGGATACTTCTCGCGGAACTCGACCAACGCCGGTGTGAGCCATTGCAATGCATCGGGCGAACGAACGCCCACCACCACGTGTCCGCTCAGCCCGTCCCGCAAGGCTGCTATTTCGTCCCCCGCGCAGTCGAGCTCGGCAAGGATTCGGCGGCTGGCCTGGAGCAGGCATAACCCGATTTCAGTAAACGCGGCCGTGTCTCCACGGCCTGACAGCAGCCGGGAACAAAGGATGTCTTCGATTTCCAGCCGGGTTTTCACCACGGCCGGGTAGCTCACCGAGAGGCGTTCGGCGGTGCGCACCATGCTGCCCGTCTCGGCGAGCGCCAGCACGAAGCGCAGATGACGGAACTTCAGGCGGCTGATATGGGCTGAGGCGGGCGGGGGCATGAGGGCAAGGTGAGTTGAGTCAACCGCTATTTATAACTGTCTGGTTAGTAAAGTTGAAGTAAACGTCACTTTACGGTAATGGTCGCCTTGCCTACCATGCGCTGCCAGGGGCCCTCCTGATGTGGCTGGCCCGGATTTCGCATTCGAGGCTTAAAGCATGCTAGGTGGTATCGAGTCTTCCCCGGTTGACGCCTTGAAGAGCGTCGCGTCCGCGGTGCAAGTCATTGACGACATCGTCCATCTGTTCAGTGGCGTCACGGTGGTGATGCGCGATGGCACGGCGCTGGTTGCAGACGTGTACTGTCCTGCCGCATCAGGTGCGCCGCTTCCCGTCGTGCTGGAACGGACGCCGTACGGTCGCACATCGGCCCGCTTTCATGAGTTCGGCATCGCCGCGGCGCGCGCGGGCTACATTTTCATGATCCAGGACGTGCGCGGGCGGGGGGACTCGGATGGGCGCTTCCATATGATGACCAACGTGCCCGACGAAGGGCAGGACGGCATCGACACGTGGGACTGGATTCTCGCCCAGGCATGGTGCGACGGCCGCCTGGCAACGGTAGGCGGCTCTTTCAGTGCGGCCAATCAGCAAGCCATGGCGCTGCATCGGCCGGCAGGTCTGCGAGCGCAAGTGCTGCGCGACGCCGGCACGAATTATCGGCAACGCATGTTCCGATACCATGGCGCCTTCAACGTGGGAGTTGCGTTGCCCTGGGCCATCGAGCACGGGCTGCAAAGCCCGCAGGCGCGCGACGATGCGGGCGTACGTGATGCGCTGATGGCCATGCGCCACCGGTCGGCGCAATGGGCCAATGATCTGCCGCTGCGCCGTGGCGAGTCGCCGCTGGCCGCGGCGCCCGATTACGAAGACGTGTATTTCAGGATGCTGGAGACGGCAGACGACACGGAATACTGGCACAACCCCACGGTGCGGTTGGAAGGGCGGTGGGACGAATACCCGACGGACGTCGCGGTGCTGATGGTGTCCGGTTGGTTTGCTCATCATGCCAATGCCAATTTCGACAAGCTTCGTGAACTGGGCAGGCGCCTGGCACAGCCGGTTCGCCTGATCGTCGGTCCGTGGGTGCACAGTCCGGCCATGCTGGAACTCACGACCGCGGGCGAGGCCGATTTCGGGCCGGCCGCCGCAAAGCACGGGCCGATTCACACGGCTTGGCTCGCCTGGCTCGATCGTTTCGTGCGTGACCAGCCCAATGGCGCTGGGGACGAACCCGCTTTGCGGTACTTCGTGATGGGGCTGGGGGACGGCCACAGGACGCCCGAGGGGCGAGTATTTCACGGCGGGGAATGGCGGGATTCTCCGGTGTGGCCGTTGGCCTCGACCCTGCCGACGCCGTACTTTCTGCATGCCGACGGACGTCTCGGCCCGGAACGGCCGCCAGTGGGGATTGCCCCCTTGAGCTACAAGTACGATCCCGATGATCCCTGCCCCGGCGTGGGGGCGAGCAGCCTGCAGAGCGAGACGTTTCCGGCATTCGTGCTGCCCGGTCCGCGCGATCAGCGCTGTCGCCCGACAATGACTGCGTGCCGGGGCAGCGATCGCCCCTTGGCCGAGCGATCCGACGTACTGCTGTTCCAGACCGATCCCCTGACTGCAGATGTTGAAGTGACCGGTCCGTTGTCAGTACAGCTTTGGGTCGCTTCATCGGCTCGCGACACGGACTTCACTGCGAAGCTGCTCGATGTTTATCCGCCAAGCGCAGACTTTCCCGATGGCGTGGCGCTGCTGCTTTCGGAGGGCATACTCCGGATGCGTTACCGGGACGATCGGGCCGTGGGGGAATTGATCGAGCCCGGCCGCGAGTACGCGATAACGGTGGAGCTCAATCCCACCAGCAATGTGTTCAAGGCAGGGCATCGCATCCGCCTGGACATATCGAGTTCCTGCTTTCCGGAATATGACCTCAACCCCAATACAGGCGAGCCGTTGGGGGCGCACACGCACACGCAGGTGGCACTCCAGTCGGTCTTTGTAGACGGCCTGCGCGCCTCGCATATTGTGCTTCCTCTGCAACCTACCCGCGCTTAAGGACTCTGGCATGAATTCGTTGTTTACCCGTACCGCTCGCCTTGGCTTGACGGTGGCCCTGCTGACAGCCGCGATGTGCGGCACACCCGCCCTCGCAGTGCCCGACTACCCGGCGCGTCCGATCACGATCATCGTGCCGTTTTCCGCAGGAGCAACCGCCGACACACTGGGCCGCATGGTGGCCCGCGGCGTGCAAGGCGAACTGGGCCAGAGCGTCGTGGTTGAAAACCGCGCCGGCGGGGGCAGCACAATCGGTGCATCTGCTGTGGCGCGCAGCGCGCCCGATGGGTACACGCTGTTGCTTGGTTCGGGGTCCACCCATACCGTAGCGCCGGTGGTGATCAAGAACATGATGTACGACCCGGTCAAAGACTTCCAGCCGATCGCGCTGATCGGCACCACGTCGTACGTCGTTCTGGTCAAGGCCGATTCGCCGATGCGCACGCTCGCCGATCTTGTCGCGTATGGCAGGGCCAATCCGCAGAAACTGAGCTTCGGGTCGACGGGCGTGGGCGGTGCGGTGCACCTTGCCACAGTCATGCTGCAGAACCAGACAGGCGCGAGCTTTCTGCACGTGCCGTACCGGGGCGGCGCGCCGGCGCTTGCAGACCTGCTGGGCGGCCAGATCGATTTCACCCTGGGTACGGCGGAATCGGCGGGCATGGTCGAACAAGGCAAGTTGCGCGCGTTGGCGGTGCTCGGGCCCGACCGCTTGCAGGCGCTTCCCGACGTGCCGACTTGCATCGAGACCGGAGTGCCCGATTGCTCGTTCCCGGTTTGGAATGCAATCTTCGCCCCGGCCGGTACTCCCGAGCCGGTTGTCGCCAAGTTGACCGCCGCGGTGCAACGCACGCTGGCCGAATCAGCCGTGGTGCAGCGGCTGCGCGAACTGGGTTATCAGCCCGCCACGGGCGGCGCCGAGGCGTTGGGCAAGCGGGTGATCGACGAGTCGGAATTCATGCGCAAGACCGCTGCAGCCGCAGGGGTGGAACCCCAGTAGGCCAAAAGGCTGCCGGTGGCGCGCAGCATTTCAGGCGTCAGATCCCGTGCGCGGCAGCGCGGCCCGCGCGAAATTGCGTTCGAGCACGTCGAGCGCGCGGGTCAATAGTTGGACTTCTTCGGCGGACAGCCCCTGCAGCGACTCTTCGAAAAATGCTTCGCGGCGCGGCAGGGCTTCGTTGACCACCGCCTGCCCTGCGGCAGTCAGGCTGGCGTTGGTGACCCGGTTGTCGTTCGGGTCGGGGCTGCGAGTGATCCAGCCCAGTTGCTGCATGGCTTGCAGCAGCCGCGTCAGCGATGCGGGGTCGAGCCGGCACCGCTCGGCCAGCATTTTCTGCGAGCATTGCCCGCACTCGTGCAGGGCGAGCAGGATGCGCCAGCGCGGCAAGGCGTGCCCCACGCGGCTGCTGAAGCTGGCCTGCATGGCGCGATAAGTCTGGCCCAGGTGCTGAACGATCTGCAGGCCTTGTTGTTCCTTAGGCAAGAAGGGAAGCCTCCGGCAAGCGATTGATCCAGGCGGCGCCCGGGGCGCCGCCGCGTGGGGTCATTGTGCCAGATGGCGGCGGCCGCCAGGGAACGATCGCCCCGGCGTACAGTGGCTGCCGGGCGCGGCCGCGCGCCCCTCAGTAATTCAGCCCCGCGTTGGTGCCCGTGCACGCTTTCCGGGTAGCGTGCTGCCGCAGCTTGCGGCATTGCCTCACTCAGGCTGGATGTTCGCGTCGCGGACCACTTTCTCGGCTCGCTGCAGTTCGGCATTCAGCAACTGCTTCAAATCGTTGGAGTCGCCGATCATGGGCATGGCGTTGATCGCTTTGATGCGTTGTTCGGTTTCCGGGTCCTTCAGTACGACGGCCAGGGCCTTGGAAAAGGTGTCGATGGCTTCCGGGGGCGTGCCCTTGGGGCCGAATACCGCCACCCAGGCCGAGAACGCGTAGCCGGGTAGGCCGGCTTCTGCCACGGTCGGCAGATCGGGCGCGTTGTCTACGCGGTTCGGACTGGTGACGCCCAGGGCCCTCAGCCGGCCGGAACTGATATTCGGCAGCGCGGTGGCGACCGGCTCGCAGATAATGGCCAGGCGGCCGCCGATCAGGTCGTTCAGGGCCTGCGGAGAACTCTTGTAGCTGATCATCTGCAGATCGACGCCGGCCATGGTCTTGAAGCTCTCCATGCAGATCTTTGCGCCACTGGTGGCCGCACCATAGTCATATTTGCCGGGGTTCGCCTTGGCCAGAGCGATGAACTCTTCGAGGCTCTTTGCGGGAATGTCAGGGTTGATCACCAGCACGTTGAAAAAGTCCTTCAACGCTGTGGATACCGGAGCCAGGTCATTGACGGGATGAAAAGGCAGGTCTTTACGCAGAAAATAATTCGCAGCCACGGTGGAGCTCGACCCCAGCACGTAGGTGTACCCGTCAGGAGATGCCTTCGCGGCGGCATTGACTCCGATGGCGCCTTCGGCGCCGGGGCGATTCTCGACAACGACCGGCTGTCCGAGTTCGGCGCTCAGTTTCTCGGCGATCACGCGTGCCACGACGTCAGTGGCGCCGCCGGCTCCCAGGGGCACGATCAATGTGATCGCTTTGGTCGGATAGGCAACGCTTGCCTGGGCTGCGAACAAAAAACTTGCCGCCAGGCCGATGGTGGTTGCCAAAACGTTGCGGGGGAAGTTCATCTTGTCTCCTGTGGGCGCTTATCGTCGTCATGACCCCGTTGACGGGGGGGCTTCATTATCCCGTTGCATCGGGCCCCCCCACAAGGATTCGGTCATGCGGAAAACTGAAAGGAGCTTTGCATGGCGCGCGCATTATCCGCTTGGCGCTGAGGGTATATTCGACCGGATCAAGTTCCAGAACTTCCGGATGACGAGAATGACTGATTCCAGAGTGGGTGTGGTGATCGGAGGGGCCAATGGCATAGGTGCGGCCTGTTGCGAATTGATGGCCGCCAGGGGCTGGCGCGTTGCCGTACTGGATCTGGACGAAGCCCAGGCGCAGGCACTGGCCGGCGGAATCGGAGGCGTGGGATTCGGCGCCGATATAAGAAGTACCGAAACGCTGGAAGCCCTTGCCGACTCGATAGAACAGCGCCTCGGGCCGGTGCAGGCCCTGGTCGTGTCCGCAGCTGCATTCCAGGACAGATTCGTTCCGGAGGCTTTCCCCGAGGAACTCTTCAGCACCATTCTTGAAGTGAATGTGCAGGGTACCTTCAACGCGAACCGCGTCTTCGGAAGCCGCATGGTCCGGCAGGGGCGAGGCAGTATTGTCAATATCGCGTCCACCGTGGCGCACGGTTCATCTCCCCTTCATGCCTACGGCCCCAGCAAAGCCGCCGTGGTCAATCTGACCAAGAACTTCGCCAGCCAATGGGGACGTTCTGGTGTGCGGGTCAATTCCGTGTCGCCCGGGGCGACAGAGGTTGCAAGAGTCCTGCAGCGGCCTCCGGGCCGTTACGCGGCCGACTTGCGCGATCACATGGCGTTGGGCCGACGTGTGCAGCCGAATGAAGTCGCCGAAGGCGTCGAATTCCTGGCGTCGGAAAAGGCGTCTGCCATCACCGGCGTCGACCTGCTGATCGATGCGGGATGGCTGGCTGCCAGCACATGGGGCCTGTACGGCGGCGTTCCCAGGCCGCCGCAAGCCTGACGTCCGGGTCGGCTAGAACGGTCTGCCGGATTCGAAGCTGGCATGCGCATCGCCCGCGGCCAGCGGGATGCGGTAGAACCGGCAGGCGCTGCGCCAGAACAGGTCTGTCTTCTCTGTCGCACTCGCGCCTGCGACGATGCGCTGGAAGGCATTCCAGCCCGCCACGTAGTCATGCCCCGCTTTGTCGGCCGGGAAGTTGCTTTCGAACATGCAGCGAGCAGTTCCAAATTCGCTGATGCAATGTTCGATCCAGGGCCGCCAGAGCTCTGCCAATTCACGCGAGTGCGGCCGGGCCGACGGTTGGGCGGACTTGAGCCCCGTCAGCGGCATGCCCAGCCCGCCCAGCTTCACCATGACGTTCGGGCATGCGGCCAGTTCGCGCATCGCGGCCGCCCAGAACTCGTAGACTTCCGATTGCCGGCCCGCGTATCGCCCCACGCCGAGGACGCCTCCGCAGTGATTGATCACCATGGCGGTCTGGGGAAAGGTCCGCGCGAGGTCGACCAATTGAGGTATCTGGTGGAAGTATATCCACGCGTCGAAGCTCAGCCCCAAGGGGTGAAGCTGAGCAAACCCCTCCCTGAACCCGGCGCTGCCAAGCATCTGCCGGGTTGTCGGATACGCCGGATTCAATAGGGAAGAGTCGGGGTCCCAGGCTGCAACATGTCGGATTCCCTTGAAGCGGCCTGCGCTGACGGAAGAATGGCCCGCGGCGGCCATGTGGCCTTCCAGCACGGGGCGCACTGCGGCGCCCAGGCAGAGGTCCGCTTGTCCCACGATTCCCGCACAGATCCGCGCGTCACCGTACAGGCCGCTGGCGCACATCGCCGCCACGCCATTGGCGAACTCGGTTTCTCCGAGACTCCTGAGTACGTCGGGACCCGCCTGGCGCAGCATGGACCGGGCCTGCACATAGATGGTGGCGAGTATGTTGTGCCCGCCGCGCAGGTCGTCGAGATAATCCTCTAGTAGATAGTGCAGGTCAGGACGCACGTAAAGGTGATGGTGCGCGTCAACGATGGGCTGCGCCGGATCCACGGGTACTTCCCGGCGGTCATTCGTGGGCTGTGCCATTGGACTACGCCTTCGCGCATTGTCCGGGAAACTGCGGGTCGTCAAGTTCGGGCGCGACGTTCTCCGGGATACCCAGTTCGAATGCGTTCAGCGTCAAGGCTACAAGGCAGTAATAGCCAAGTATGCCGACCAGCTCGACAACGGCTTTCTCGCCGAGCACCGCAGTCGAGCGGTCGTAGAGGTCCTGAGGAACGCGCCCGCGGGCGAGCAGTTCGGATGCAAACTCATAGGTGATGCGCTGCCGGTGGCAATCAAATCCGGGCCGGCGCCTTGCGGCGATGTCCGCGATAATTCTCTGGTCCAGTCCGGCCTCGATCGCGAGCGCCTTGTGGGCCGTCCATTCATGATGAGAGGTCCAGTGGCGGCCGCACACCAGAATCGCCAGTTCTGTGACCACGGGTTCCAGCGACGTATCAAAGCGAAGCAGCTCGCCCAGCCTTTGCGCGCGGCGGGCCAGTTCGGGGCTGCGTATCCAGCCGATCATGGGCGCCGGAATTTTGCCCCGCCGGCCGGACGCGGCCTCCAGGCAGACGGCCGACTGCTCCGCAGTCAGCTCACGTTCATTCAGCAAGTGAAGTCTCGGCATGGCTCAGGCTCCCGATCGCGCTGCAGTGACGCCGCCATCGACCACCAGCTGGGTTGCGGTGATGTAGCGGGCTTCATCGCTGGCCAGAAAGAGCACTGCGTTCGCGACGTCCCATGCGTCGCCCATGTGGCCCATCGGAACACTCGAATGCCTCTGCTGGATGAGCGCCTGGGCGTCTTCGGCGCCTAATTGCCTGACCAGACGGTGCTCGACCAGGGGCGTATGCATTTTTCCGGGAACGACGGTATTCACCCGTATGCCCTTGCGGGCATAGGCGATCGCCGTGGAGCGGCTGAACGCGATCACGCCGGCCTTGGATGCGGCGTAGGCCACGCTGACGCGGCCCTCCACTTCGAAACTCATGCAGCCCACACTTGAAATGTTCACGATCGCGCTTGGCCGGCCTTCCAGCGCGTACTGCTTTTCCATTACCGGAATCACGTGCTTGCAGGCAAAAAACGTCGTCTTGAGGTTGAGATCCATCTGCGCATCCCAGGTTTGCTCGCTCATCGTGACAGGGCCACCCGGAGCGCTGCCGCCCACGTTATTGACCAGAATGTCGATTCGTCCGAATCGCTGGACGCACTGGGCGACTGCGGCCTCCACCTGGTCACCTTGGGTGAGGTCGGCGACCCTGCCCGTCCAGTTGTCGAACCCCTCGGTCCGCATGACCGCAGCAGTACGCTCGAGCGCTTCATGATCCACATCCACGCCGAATACGGCCGCGCCCTGCCTGGCCATCAATACCGCGGTTGCCTTGCCATTGCCCCAGCCTTCGCCCACGGAGCCAGCCCCCGAAATGAATGCCACCTTGCCGGTCAGGTCATGCATGTAATGTCTCCAGCCAAATCTGCTTGATGACGTGGCGCCGTCGTGGCGGCGCTTGTCAACTCGCCTGATGTAATGCCTGCGCGCCCAGGACAAAACCTTCCAGGCCTATCAGTACCGCCAATTGAAAAACGGTGAGGATTTCGTCACGCGTGGCGCCGTGTTCCAGGGCATGCCGAATATGCATGGCGAGCCCGGGCGCGTACATATGGGTAACGGAGCAATCGATCGCGATGAAGATGAACTCCCGCTCTTTCGGTGTCAGCGAGCCATTCTTCCAGGGCACCATCGTCAGCTCGGAGAATGACTTCGAGTAAGCCGGCAGGAACTGCGCAATGACGTCGCGGGCTTCGCTCCAGAAGCCGCGCGTCGCCAGAAAATCGGCTTTGAGCGCCTGCGGCTCGGCGGACATCTCTGGTGGCTCCGCCGCATCGTGACGCCCGGATTTCCGGAGCTCCTCCTGGAGAATCGGCAGGGCAAAGTACATACTGTGGTTGCTCAGGCCAATGATGGCGACCAGAACGTCGACCACATCGCCGGGAGTGGCGCCGACCTCGAGCGCCTGCCTGACATGGCGTTCGATCGCGCCCGGGTTATTCGCGGTGGCACTCGCGTGAACCGCCAGCAATACCAGCGCTTTCACGCGCGCGGAAAGGTGCTCGGACGCCAGGACGGTCTGCCTGAGCTGCAGCACCGCCTCATACGAGACGCGGTGCTGGCCGCGCATATAGGCGGCGACGGCAGGGTCGTCGAATAGCTCGTTCATCTGTCGGGTTTGCAGCGTAGATCATGAAAGGCGCCCTGTGCGGGCCCCTCGCGAGCGCGTGGGACGAAGATGGGGCGCCTCACCAGTGTAGGGTGCGGCCAGGGCCCGTGGATAGCTTCGGATTGGAAAGGTACTTTGCAGGAACTGCCAAGCCGCTGCGTCGCGGCAAAGCGGGGAACCCGGACCTGAGCCTTTGCGCGCCGCGCAAGGTTCTTTGCCGTTTTTCCTGACTTAAAAGTATGCATCCCCTACCTTAGAATCTTTATCCAAGCAGGCCAGCGACGGCCATGACAGCGACGGGAGATCGGGATGTTGGTGGAAGGTGGGCTTGAACAGAATCTCGAAGTACCCGGGTGCTCTTCAGAAATTCAATGCGCCACCAAATGGCTGGACGCTTTCGAACGTGCCCTGCGGGCGCGGGATCGACAGGCGCTGTGTGCACTCTTCGCCAACGAATGCTACTGGCGGGACCTGCTGGCGTTCACCTGGACCATCACTCCTTACGAGGATCGGGCGTCTATCGTCGCGGGACTGATCGAGCATCAAGCTAAAGTCAATGCCAGGAATTTCCAGGTGGCTCGCGACCGCACGCGTCCTCGCACCGTGCGCCGCGTGGGTGTCGAAGTCATCGAAGCGATATTCAGTTTCGAAACCGACGCGGGCCGCTGCCATGGTGTGCTGCGGCTGCCCGTTCAGGATCCTGGCCGGGCGTGGGTTCTTTCGAGCTCCATGACCGAGATCAAGGGCCACGAAGAACCGATAAACCGACGCCGGCCGGCGGGGCAGGCGTACTCGCGGAATTTCGGCGCCGAGAACTGGTCGGACATGCGGGCTCGCGAGCAGGCGTACACCGATCGCGACCCGACTGTCCTGATCATTGGTGCGGGCCAGGCCGGCGTGACGCTGGGCGCGCGCCTGAGGCTGCTCGGCGTGGATGCGCTGATCGTCGAAAAGACCTCTGGGCCGGGGCAAGTCTGGGCGAAGCGCTATCACTCGCTGGCCTTGCATAACGAAGTCGCCATCAATCATTTTCCTTACATTCCGTTCCCGCCGAACTGGCCGAAGTATCTTCCCAAAGACATGCTGGCGGGCTTCATCAGCTTTTACGCCTGGGCGATGCAATGCAATGTCTGGTCGAACACTCTGTTCCTGCACGGTGATTACGACGAGCAGAACGACTGCTGGAACGCGACGCTGCAGTTGAGCGACGGGTCTGCCCGCACGCTGCATCCAAAGCACCTGGTGTTTGCCAACGGCATCGCCGGAGGAAAGAAAATTCCCGATCTTCCCGGTTTATCCGACTTCCAGGGCGAGGTGCGGCACACCGAAGACTATTACTCCGGTGAGGGCTACAAGGGCAAGCGAGTACTGGTGCTGGGAACCGGCACCAGCGGGCATGACTGCGCGCAGGATCTGCACGGGCATGGCGCCGAGGTGAAACTGATCCAGCGCGGGTCCACCACGGTGGTGAGCGTGGCCGCGGCGTCCTTCAATAACGTCGTGCATTACCAGGAAGAAATACCGATAGAGGACGCCGACCTGATCGGTACCTCGCCCACGTTCAGGCTGCTGCAGCGCGGCTATCAGCTGAACGTGCAGAAAATGAAGCAGCATGACAAGGCGTTGCTGGATGGGCTGCGCGCCAGGGGCTTCAAGCTGGACTTCGGGCCCGACGAGGCCGGCCACCAGATGAAGCTGCGCACGCGCCATGGGGGCTACTACCTCAACTGCGGTTGCTCCGAACTTATCGTGAACGGGGAAATAGGCCTGCTGCAGTGGGACAACGCCCAGCGTTTCGTGGCCGATGGCCTGTTGATGCGCGACGGCAATGTCGAAAGGGCAGACCTGCTGATCGTCGCGACGGGCTACCACTCGCAAGAAGAGGTGGTGCGCCAGCTGCTGGGCGAACGAATCGCGCGGAAAGTCGGGCCGATCTGGGGTCTTGGTCCAGATGGCGAGCTGCAGAACATGTTTGTTCCCACGCCGCAGAAAGGGCTGTGGTTTCTCGGGGGAGGCCTGTCCCAGAACCGCGTCTACAGCCATTATGTGGCATTACAGATCAAGGCCAGAGAGCTCGGCCTGCTGCAATGACCGAAGGCCGGCGTCGGCCCAAACCGGGCTGCCGCCGACCTTCGCAAGGTCTATCCGGGCAAGGTGCTCACTTGATCCGCTTTGCCACTTCGCCCCATAGCGCCATGTCTTCTTCGATGCGCTGCGAGAACTGGGCAGACGTTCCGGTCACGGCGCGAAAGTCCATCTGGGTTGCCCGCTGCTGCACGGCCTCCAGGGATGACACGGCATTGAACGCCTTGTTGAGCGTGCGCGTGACGTTATCGGGCAGATTCGCGGGGCCGAGGATGGCGTAGAAGGCATAGACGCTCATGCCTTTGAGTTCGGAGATCGACCCTTCCTCGAGTGTCGGAACGTCGGGCAGGGATTTCACGCGTTGCTTGCCGGTCACGGCAATCGCGTCGATCTTGCCGGCGTTGATCAACGGCGCCGCAGCCGCCGGCACCACGACGGCAAAATCAATGCTTCCCGCCATCAGTTCGCGCGCAACGTCGCCTGCCCCTTTGTAAGGGATATGGGTCATTTTTATGTCGAGCAGGCTCTGGATGTATTCGACCAGGAGATGGCTGGGTGCGCCCGTGCCCGCCGACCCAAAGTTGATCGCGCTGGGATTCGCGCGCGCAAACTTCACCAGTTCATCAACTGATTTCACCGGGAAGTTCTTCTTCACGGCCAGGACCGCGTCTGCCTCCGCGATGACTCCGATGGGCGTGAAATCCTTGCGCGGATCGTATGGCATGTCGCGGATCAGCGGGGCCTGCACCACTCCTCCGGTCGTGGCCAGCCACAGCGTGTACCCGTCTGGCGCCGCATTTTGCACGAACCGGCCTGCCACTTGCTCGTATGCACTGGGCTTGTTCTCGACCACGACCGGCGCGCCAAGAATTTTTTCCAGCTCGGCTGCATAGATTCTTGCGATTGCATCGGCGCCCCCGCCAGGACTGAATCCGAGTACGAGTTTTATTGGCCGGGAGGGATAGGTGTCGGCATTCGCGGCGGTGCCCGCGGACAATGCGACACAGGCCAATGCCGCGGCCAAAACGTTTTTGGCTTTCAAGGCTCGTCTCCTATTGTGATAGTTATGATTTCTTGGAGCAAAAACGATCAGCGCCTGCTCAAGGTTCAGCATAGCGGATAGGATTTCTGCGGGTAGGCAGGCCAGACGGGAAACTGCTTTGCAAAGAATGCAAAAGCAGAATTTGCCGGGTCGGGCGGGCGCGCGTCGTGCGCTCGGGTCTGCCTGCACGCCCGAGGAGGCGGGCCCCGTACGGGATGGATTCAGCCGTGATCGGCTTCTGGGGAAAACAGCTTTACCAAAAAGTCGACAAAGGCCCGTACCTTCGTCGGCAGGCGATCACGATGCGGATACACCACGTAGAGGGACGTGTCCTGTTCGGTGGGATAGGCTTCATAGTCGGACAGGACCGTCTGCAGATGGCCTTCCTCGACCGATCTTCGCACCATCCAGCCTTGCAGCATCGCGAGGCCCAGGCCGCCTTTCGCCCCCGTCATCAGGGCAGCGCTGTTGGACGTGCGCAAGGGGCCGGCGACGGGTGTCGAGATGAGTTCATTACCCTTGCGGAAGCGCCATTCCTTGAGGTAGTTGTGTTGCTGATAAATCAGGCAGGCGTGGTGGATCAAGTCGTGCGGGCTGGTGGGAATGCCGCGTCTGGCCAGATATTCGGGGCTCGCGCAAACCACGCGTTTGCTTCCGCTGAGCTGCCTGGCCACCATACTGGAGTCATCGAGGCTTCCGAGCCAGACCGCGACGTCGATGCCGTTCGAAAGCAGGTCTACACGCTCGTCGGTGAGGGTGATGTCGATCTCGACATCGGGATACATCTCAAAGAAGGAAGGCAGCGCGGGCACGATGACCTCGGCGCCCGCCGACATGCGTGCGTGCACGGAAATCGAGCCGCTGATCTTGCGCTGATAGGCGTGGGCCGTGCGGCGGGCCAGTTCAAGCTGACGCAAGGCAGGCGCCGCCGAAGCCAGATAGTTCTGCCCCGCCTCGGTCAGCACGAGGTTGCGCGTCGACCGCTTCAACAGGCGAACATCGAGATACTCTTCCAGGCTTCCGACCTGACGCGAAACAGAACTGGTCGACATTCCCAGGCGGCGGCCGGCTTCGGAGAAGCTGCCGGCTTCCGCCACAGACATGAATACGCGAATCGCGGCGAGTTCATCCATTCCGTGTTCACGCTCTCAAAAATAATTCGAACGGCAGTCGCTGTAGCAAGGTGGCAGTGCTTTCAGAACGAATTGGAGGATATCAATGGAGAACGGGTGAGGCGCTATGCGCTGCCGGGGCGTTCTGCCGGCGGACGGCCCGTGAAGTATAAGCCGCGAGCCTGGCTGACGGCCGCCCCTGCCGCGAATTCCGGAGCGGCGGACGAAGGCTCGGCGCACGGCACCGGCGAAACTGGCGCCGCCGCGCGCGGAGCCGGCCGGCGGGCAGGGCGCGCATTCATGCGCGGGCCAGCTGTTCCAGTACCTGGTTCATCTGCACGCGCCATCGCGCCCGGGACGACTCTGCCACGAAGCTGGCCTCGAAACTGTTGTGGGCCAGCGCGATGGCATGGCCCGCATTCAATTGCGGCAGCGCAGCAAACGTCTGCACGAAATTGTCAGTCAGATAGCCGCCGAAGTACGCCGGGTCGTCCGAATTCAGCGTGACGCACAGCCCTGCGTCGAGCAACTGCGGCAGGTTGTGGGCAGCCAGCGTGTCGAAGACGCCTAGTTTCGCGTTGGACAAGGGGCACACGGTCAGCGGTATGCGTTCGCGCGCCAGGCGCTCGACCAATTGTGGATCTTCCATGCAACGCACGCCGTGGTCGATGCGCTGCGCCCCCAGCAGATCGAGCGCATCCCGGATGTACTGGGCCGGCCCTTCTTCCCCGGCATGTGCAACGATGTGCAGGCCGAGTTCGCGGCACCGCGCGAACACCCGGGCGAACTTTTCCGGCGGGTTGCCGCGCTCGCCACTGTCGAGTCCGACGCCGATGAAATGCTGCCGATAGGGCAGCGCCTGTTCCAGCGTCTCGAAGGCCTCGGCTTCGGTGAGGTGGCGAAGAAAGCACAGGATCAAAGCGCTGCTCAGTCCCAGCTCGGACCGTGCTGCGGTGCAGGCCCGCACCAGGCCCGCCATGACGGTCTGCATGGGCACGCCGCGGGCTGTGTGCGTCTGCGGATCGAAGAACAGTTCGGCGTGCACGATGTGGTCGGCAGCGGCGCGCCGGAAGTAGGCCATGGCCATGTCGAAGAAGTCCTGCTCCTGAAGCAGCACGCTGGCGCCGGCGTAGTAGATATCCAGGAAGCTCTGGAGGTCGGTGAAGGCGTAGGCGGCGCGCAGCGCCTGGACGTCGGGGTACGGAAGGGTCACGCCATTGCGCCGAGCCAGCGCGAAAATGAGCTCCGGTTCGAGCGTTCCCTCGATATGGACATGCAGTTCGGCCTTGGGCATGGCCCGCAGCAGCGCAGGCAACTTCGGGGCGGGGAAATCGGCTGGATGGGTCATGGCGGCTGAAATTGTCGGGGCCGGGCCGGGTCTGGCGTCCGGTTTGTTACCATATTGCCACGCCGCCGTCTCGCAAGCGGCGCGAATCGTTCCCATACCTTACCGGATGGGGCGCGGTTATTCCCAGAATTTTCCAGTCGAGGTACCCCCGGGGCGGCAATGAAAACGTGGTTCAAGCGCATATTGATTGGCCTGGTTGTGCTGGTTGTCGTGGCCGTCGTCGGCCTGGCCATCTTTTTGCTCACGTTCGACCCCAACGCATACAAGTACAAGCTCGAAGAGCTGGTGCAGGAGCGCTATCAGCGCACGCTGGCCATCGACGGTGAAATCGAACTCTCGCTGTTTCCCCGTATCGGCCTCTCGGTGCAAGACGTCTCCTTGTCCGAAGTGAACAGCACCGACGTATTCGCGTCCATCGACAGCATGCGCCTGGCGGTTGCGGTGTGGCCGCTGCTGTCCAGCAATCTGGTGGTGGACCACGTGGCCATCAACGGCTTCAAGGCCCGGGTCGTGCGGGACAAGACCGGCCACCTCAACTTCGAAGACCTGGTCGGCGGCGGCGTGGCGAACGCGGCCGTGCCGGCGGGGCCTGCCAGCGCGGCAGTGGGCGCGATGGCGGGTGCGGCCCAGGCCATCGCCACGGGCGGCGCCTCGGCCCCGGCGACCATGCAGATCGATATCGCCGGGCTCGACCTGCAGGCCGGCGAATTGCAACTGCAAGACGCCATCTCGGGCATGGCGGTGGCCGTCACCAATCTCAACGCCAATACCGGGCGCGTCACGTACAACCAGCCTTTCGACGTCAGCCTGTCGGCGCGCGTCGAAGGCGGCAATCCGCGTGTCGACGCAAACCTCACTGGGCAGGGCCTGCTGACGCTCGATCCGCTGGCCAGGCGTTTCGCCGCGCAAAGGCTCGATGTGCGCATGGACGGCAACGTTCTGGGGGCCGAAGCCCGCAGCCTGGCCGCGCGCGGCAACCTGGCTTTCAACGGCCGCACGTCTTCGCTGGACGTGGGCGGGCTCGAAATCGTCTTCCAGGGCGACATACCCGACTCCGCCACGCCCATGAAGAACGTCGAGGCCAGCGTGGCCGTGCCCAAACTTGCGCTTGACCCGCACAAGCTGCAGCTGCAGATCGAGAAGCTGGCGGTGCGCGCCAAGGGCGCGCTGCCGGGCGGCCCGTTCGAACTGGCTGCCGATGCGCCGGCCCTGAACGTGTCGCCGTCGGCGGCCACGGGCCAGGCGCTGACGGGCCGCGTGCGCCTGCAAGGCCTGGATGCCAGCTTCGGCCTGAACGGCATCAGCGGCAACGCCAGCGAGCTCGACATCAAGGAAATCAAGCTCGACAGCACGCTCACCCAGGGCGAGCGCGTGGTCAAGGCCGTGTTTGCGTCGCCGGCCACCTTCAATCTGTGGCAGCGCGCCATAGGACTGTCGGCGCTGCGCGGCGACGTCAGCATCACCGACCCCGGGCTGCCGAAGGGCAGCCTGCAGATTCCCGTCATAGGCAGCATGAGCGCCAACCTGCAGAAAGACCAGGCCGGCGCGAAGATCAACGCGGTTCTCGAAGGCGGGAAGTTCGACCTGACGGCCGACGTCAAGCAACTGTCGGCCGTGCCTGACATCACTTTCGCGCTCGCGGTCGACACGCTCGACCTCGACAAGCTGGCGCCGCCCGTGCCCATGATGCCGCCCAAGGCGGCGGGCGGAGACGGCAAGCAGGACGACGCCGCCAAGGCGCCCGCCAAGCCCGCCGCTACCGCCGCCGCGGCCGACGACAGTGAGATCGATCTTTCCGCCCTGGTCGGTCCCACGGCCAATGGCAGCATCAAGATCGGCCAGTTGGTGGTGCGGGGCCTGAAAGCCAGTGAACTCAGCGCCAAGATCAAACTCGAAAAGGGCAAGCTCGATATCTCCACGCTGGCCGCCGCGCTGTATGGCGGCAAGCTGGGCGGCACCTTGTCCGTGAACGCGGCCGAAGGCAACCAGGTGGTGGCCAAGATGACGCTCGCCGGCATCGACATCGGGCCGCTGCTGGCCGACCTCGTGCAGCAGCGGGCGCTGACGGGCACCGGCAGCGTGGCGCTCGACCTGAAAACCGCGGGCTCCAATTCCTACGCGCTGACAACCGGCCTGAATGGCAACTTGCAGCTGCGCCTGCGCGACGGCGCGGTGCGCGGCATCAACATTGCCCAGACGCTGCGCGAACTGAAGGCGGCATTCAGCGGCGACGCAGCCGATCCCTCCCTGGCCGCCGACCAGGCCCGCCACACCGATTTCACGTCCCTCGAGGCCGACCTGGTGTTCGTGAAGGGCGTGGCCAGCGCCAAGCGCCTCGATATGGCTTCGCCGCTGCTGCGGGTCACGCAGGGAAATCCGGCCAGCATTGATTTCGTCCAGAACATCCTGAATTTCGTGGCCAATGTGCGGGTGGTCAACACCAGCACCGGGCAGGACGGCAAAGAGCTCGAAGAGCTCAAGGGCATCACCATTCCGGTGCTGATCAGCGGGCCGTTCGACAAGCCCGTGTATACGGTTCAATGGCGCGGTGCGGCCACGGAAGCCCTGAAGCGCGGCCTGGCTCAAAAGCTGAAAGAAGCCGTCGAGCAGAAGGCTGGCGACTCCAGGCTCGCGCCTCAACTTGATAAAGCACTGAAAGGACTACTCGGCAAATGAGCGAACCCGCTTTCCAGCCTATCGCCGAGTGCGGCACCACTACCCAGCCCCAGGCCGAGCCATATCACAAGCGCTGGCTGGTGGCCAATGATGCCGGCACGTGGCTCAACCGCAGGCTCTGCCCGCGCCTGGCCGACATCACTGTCGAGCTGCGGCTGGGGTACCTGGTCATGAAAGCGCCGGGCATGCTGCGCATGGACATTCCACTCGATGTCATCGAAGACGACGACAGCGTGAGGTATCAGATTCCGCTGGGCGAGCAAACGCTCGATGTCGTCGACGAGGGAGACCTGGCCGCCGCCTGGGTGTCCAACTATCTGCAGATTCCTTGCCGCCTGCTGAAGGTGCATCCGGAAATGCCTCCCGTGCAGTGGCCCGACTGATCAGGCTCGCCGGTATTCCAGCACGAAGTGGGTCAGCATTCCGGCGGCCAGGCCCCAGAATGCCGAGCCGATGCCCCAGGCGCTGAAACCCGAGGCGGTGGCCAGCAGCGTGACCAGCGGCGCCTCACGGCGCAGCGGATTGGCCATGGCGCCCGCCAGGCCTCCCAGAATGGCCCCCAGCAGGGCCAGGCCGGCCAGGGCCGCGATCAGGGCCGGGGGCAGCGCCTGGAAAAATACCGCCACCGCGCCCGCCACGATGCTCAGTACGATGTAAGCGGCGCCGTAGACCACGCCCGACACGTAACGCCGCTGCGGGTCGGGGTGCGCCTCGGGGCCCGCGCAAATGGCGGCCGTGATGGCGCCCAGGGTGATGCTGTGCGCGCCAAACGGCGCCGCCAGCAGGCCCAGCAGCCCCGTGGCGCCGACAATGCGGGAAGGGGCAGGGCGGTAGCCGGCAGCCTGCAGAATGGCCAGGCCCGGCAGGTTCTGCGAGGCCAGGCCCACCACGAAAATGGGAATGCCGATGCTGACGAAGGCCGACCACGTGAAGGTGGGGGTGGTCCAGACGAATTCGGTGAGCTGCCAGTCGACGCCGCCCAATTGCACCCGGCCGGCCGCGCCGGCCACGCCTAGCCCCACCGCCATCACTGCCAGCACGGCATAGCGCGGCGCGAAGCGTTTGCCCAGCAGGTAGGCGGCACACATCGACAGCACCAGGAAGGGCTGCTCGCCGATACGCGTGAAGATGCCCAGCCCGAAATTCAGCAGCACGCCGGCCAGCATTGCGCTGGCGATCTCGGGCGGCACCCGCCGCATGATGGGATCTATCCAGCCGAAGAGGCCGCAGGCCAGCATCAGCGCGGCCGCCAGCACGAAGGCACCGACGGCCTGGTCGAAGGGCACGCCGGCCAGGGCGGTGACCAGCAGGGCGGCACCGGGGGTGGACCAGGCCAATACGACCGGAATGCGGGTTTGCAGGCTGATGACCAGCCCGCCCAGCCCCAGCGCCAGACAGATCGAACCCAGCCAGGAGCCTATGTAGGTGGCATTCAGACCCGCAGTGTGCCCGGCCTGCACCATCAGCACCGCGGTGCCGCCGAAGCCGACCAGCATCGCCACCAGGCCTGCCACCACCGCCGACACCGACAGGTCGGCGTACGGAGGCCGGCGCAACTGCCCGGCAACGCTGGCGTCGGGCGGGGTCACGAAGGGCTCGTAAGGCGTCGGTACTTGGCCATCAGGGTTTCTTGCCCTTCGTGCCATTGCGGGTGCAATTCAATGCATTCCACCGGGCAGACCACTTTGCATTGCGGTTCGTCGTGGTGGCCCACGCATTCGGTGCAGCGGTGGGGGTCGATGATGTAGAACTCGGGCCCCATCGAGATTGCCTCGTTGGGGCACTGCGGCTCACATACGTCGCAATTGATGCACTCTTCGGTGATGGTCAGAGCCATGGCGGGAAATCAGGCGTCGGGGTCGAGCCATTGTAGCGCCGCGAAGCGGCGCGTCGCTCAGCCCGCCTGGCCCTGTTCGCGGTATTCCTTGGCCTTGGCCTGCAGCCAGCGTTCGACCGACGGAAACACGAATTTGCTGACGTCGCCGCCCAGTTGCGCGATCTCGCGGACGATGGTGCCCGAGATGAACTGGTATTGGTCGGACGGCGTCATGAACATGGTCTCGACTTCGGGCAGCAGGTGCCGGTTCATGCCGGCCATCTGGAACTCGTATTCGAAATCGGACACGGCGCGCAGCCCGCGCACGATGACGCGGCCGTTCTGCTCGCGCACGAAATCCTTCAGCAGGCCCGCGAAGCTGAGCACTTCGACGTTAGGGTAGTGGCCCAGCACTTCGCGGGCGATCTCGACGCGCTGGTCGATGCTGAAGAAAGGCTTTTTATTACGGCTGTGCGCGATGCCCACCACCACCTTGTCGAACAGCGAGGCGGCGCGGCGCACCAGATCCTCATGGCCGCGGGTGAGCGGATCAAACGTGCCTGGGTAGACGGCGGTAATCATGCTGGCTCCGTATCCTTATAACTGGCTACACCTTCCTCTGATTTCCGGATTATTGACTTATTTCCGCAATGCAGCAAATTGGAGCAATCCGTAGTGGACCGCCCCCGCCCTGTCCTGGCGCACCAGTTCGAATATTTCGGGGGGCGCCAGGGGAGCTTCGGATTCCACATACACCAGCGCACCGTCGGCCATAATGCCTGGCAGCAGCGGCCACAGACGCGGCAGCCAGTCGAGGCCGAACGGCGGATCGAGCAGGATCAGGTCGAAGCGCGAGGCGTCCATGCGCTGCACGACCTGCAAGGCTTCGCCGGCGTGAACCCGCACGGCGCCGGCCTGCAGTTTGTCGCGCAGCGCCCGCAGGGCAGCCACCGCAGCCCGGTCGTGTTCCACGAGCAAAACGTGCGATGCCCCGCGCGAGGCGGCCTCGAAACCCAGGGCGCCGCTGCCGGCAAACAGGTCGAGAACGCTTTTGCCGGCAAATTCGCCCGCCCACAGGTGGGCCAGCCAGTTGAACAGGGTTTCGCGCACCCGGTCCGGGGTGGGGCGCAGGCCGGGCACATCGGGCACGGCGATGGGCGTGCGCCGGTACTGTCCGCCGACGATACGGATGGGCTTGCTGCGGGTATTGGGTTTCTTCAAGAAAACGGACCTCCTGCGCGAATAGTAGCCGGGCCTCGCCGGGAGGCCGCCAGCAGGCCTGTCCTTGCGGTGCTCCGGGTCGACGCGGGTTCGGCCTGCGCGCCGCGCACGGATGGGCATACAGGGAACGGAATATACTTCGGCCATGTTCCGCTTCTTCAAGAAAAAATCCCCGCCCGCCACGCCCGCGCAGCCGCCCGCGCCGCCTGCGGATGAATCCGTTGCCAGCGCGGACGCCCCCGAAGCCGCTGCTCCGGCGCAGGACCCGTCAGCGCCTGCCCCACCCGCGTCGCCTCCGGCGCCGCAGCCGGCACCGCCAGCGCCTGCGGCCTTGCAGCCGCAGTCCGAGCCGCAATCCCAGCCAGGGTCTATGCCGGCCACGCATGCGGCCTCGCAACCGGCCGCACCGGCGTCGACGCAGCCAGATCCGCAAGCCGCGCAGCCGCGCCCCGTCGCATCTCCTTTTGCCCGGGCCGCCGCTCAGACGCCTGCCGCCCGTCCGTTGCCGGCGGCCCCGCAAGCGGCACCTGTACCGCAGACGTCTCCGGCGGCTGGGCACGCTGCCGCGCCCGAGCCTGCCCCGCGGGCGCCGGTGCCCGAATCCAAGGCGGCGCCCGAAGCCGAGCCGCTACCCCCCGCCGCGCCCATCGTTGGTGCGGCGCAGGCGCCGCCGATCACGCCGACGCCCGTCTCGCCGACCCCGGCTGCGCCTGAGGCCGCAGCCCCTGCTGCATCCGAACCGGACCCCAAGCCCGAACCCGCCAGGAAATCGTCCTGGCTGGGACGGCTCAAGCAGGGCCTGTCCCGCACGGGCCAGAGCCTGGGCGGGCTGTTCGTGGGCGTCAAGGTCGACGAAAACCTCTTCGAGGAACTCGAGTCGGCGCTGATCATGGCCGATGCCGGCATTGAAGCGACGGAGCAATTGCTGACCGCTTTGCGCGCGCGCGTGCGCAAGGAACGACTCGATGACGCCACCAAGGTCAAGGCCGCCCTGCGGCAAGTGCTGGCTGACCATCTGCGGCCGCTGGAGCGGCCCTTCGACCTGCACCGCGCCAGCCCGCTGGTGATCATGATCGCCGGGGTCAACGGCGCAGGCAAAACCACATCTATCGGCAAGCTCGCGCATACCTTCCAGCGGCAGGGCGCAAGCGTGCTGCTGGCGGCGGGCGACACTTTCCGCGCGGCGGCGCGCGAGCAGCTCATTGAATGGGGCAGCCGCAACAACGTCAACGTCATCGCGCAAGAGGGCGGCGACCCGGCAGCGGTCGCGTTCGACGCCGTCAATGCCGGACGCGCGCGGGGTGCGGGCGTGGTCATGGTCGACACCGCTGGCCGTCTGCCGACGCAATTGCACCTGATGGAAGAGCTCAAGAAAATCCGTCGGGTCATCGGCAAGGCCGACGCCACCGCGCCGCACGAAGTGCTGCTGGTGGTCGATGGCAATACGGGCCAGAACGTGCTGGCGCAGATACGCGCCTTCGACGCCGCCATCGGCCTGACCGGCCTGGTGGTCACCAAGCTCGACGGCACAGCCAAGGGCGGCACGCTGGCCGCCGTGGCCGCCGGCACGCAAGGCGTGCGCCCGGTGCCGGTGTACTGGATAGGCGTGGGCGAAGGCATGGAAGACCTGCAGCCCTTCGTGGCCGACGAATTCGCGGCAGCGCTGCTGTCCGACTAGCGCGCCCCGCCGTTCGCAGCCGGGGCGCCGCCGCGCGTTCCGGCTTTATTTCCAGAAAGGCTTGGTGTCGGCGAGACGATCGAAGGCCTGCTGCGCCTCGGCCGACAGTTTGTCGAGCCGGGCGCTGATCCACCCCAGCGCAAACCAGGCCTGCGGATGCGTACCCACGCAACCCTGGTAATACTCGCGCGCCATGGCCAGATCGTTGATTTCACCGAGCAGATCCTGGACGCGCGCCAGCAGTTTCCGATAGCTGCGCAGCCGATCGGCGGGCAGTAGCTTTTCCGCGAAAGACAGGCCATAGCGCAGCCGCTTGCCGCGTTTGCGCAACTCATGCCGGGCGGCCACATCGAGCTTTCCAAATTGCCGGCCCTTCCTGGCGACCTGCGTATGCCAGCGGTGCAGGCGCTGGCGCAAAAGCCTGTGCAACGGCGGCAGGTCGGGCAGCGCGGCCATGGGAATGATCGTGGCCGCCACTGGCTCGGCGCGGGATGCCGGGGCGGGGGTGTCCGTTTCGGGCGCCCGATGCAGGGCGTCCGCGAGTGGCTCGCCCGCAGGCGTGCCTTCGGGAGCGCCTTGGGGCGGCGAGGCCGCGGCTTCCGCTTGCGGCCCCGGGTTGCTGGGCTGCACGTCCAGGCTCCATTCCAGAGCGTCCAGCAGCCAGCCCTGGAACCCGCGGCCCGCGGCAAGCCCCTGTACGTCGACGTCTGGCGCGGGCATGTCGAAGGTGATGACGGGCATGCCCGCCTGCAACAGAGCGGGCGTGACGGTTTCGTTAAGGACGTCCTGGTCGCGGCTGAGCCCGAACGCGGAAAAATGCGCACGGATTCCCTCCAGCACCGCAGCGGGGGGCGGGGCGATCGAGCCGTCGAAGAGACGCCAGGCCGAGCGCAGGCGGCGCATGCCGACCCGCAGCTGATGGACGTGTTCGGGCTGCCCTGCGGCATACAGGCCCAGGGTATCGACTTCGGCCAGCATGGCCGCGTTGCGCATGACCTGATCGAGGCATTCGTGCGCGATGCGTCCCATGGCCTGGGCCGGGGTCATGCCGCGCTCGAGCATGATGCGGGCGGCCGGCCGCGGGCCCCAGAATCGTGCGATGGCGGTGCCGCGGCTCACCTGCGTGGTGGGGTCATCGTCGCCCAGCGCAGCGAGCTCTTGCGACAGCGTGGCCAGGGCATCGCCACGCTCTGATTTGCTGCGCGCGTCCAGCACCAGGCCGTGTCGCTGCTGCCAGCGGCGCGCCAGACTGAAAATCGCGGCAGGGCGGCCCGACAGCAATTCGAATTCGAGTTCGGCGATGGGCAGTTCGAGGTCGCCGGCGCGAAGCACGCCGGTGTCGTACGCCACTTCAACGCTGCCATGGCGCGTGCGCACCTGGCGCAACAGGCGCTGCACGTCGGTTTCGTAGCGCAGACCCAGTTCGCCCTTGATGGCCGAAAGCGGCGCCTCAAGCTCGGTGCCTAGGTAGACGGAGAGATCCAGGACCGGCCCGGGCCGCGGGTGGTTGATTTCGACGCGGGTGATTGCGTCGGCCCCTGGCATTTTTACGGTCTGCACCCAATCGCGGCCCTCGCGTCGCAGCCTGAGCGCGATGCGCGCGCTCGCCAATTCACGGGCGGGGGTGTCGAAGTACAGGGCGTGCAGCCTTACGAGCGTGGCCTGGCCTTGACGGACTTCCTGGTGGACCGCCCGGCGCGCGGCGGCCGGGACGTGCAATTTCAATTCTCGTTCGGACATGTCGGTCGGCGACGGCTGCTTAAACAGCCGATAGTACCCAACGCCGGCATGGGTCGTGATGACCAGTCATAAATCGTTCACCAGCCAGCCCGCGGGCCGGCGCCGGTGTCGCGGTGGATTGGCTTTGCCAGCGCAAGCGCTGCATGCCGGGCCGGGAGGCTGCGGTCGTGCCTGCGCATCGCGGCAACGCGCGACCGGCATGCAAAAAAGGCCGGGTGGCCTGCGCGGCTGATGTTCGCTGCGCCCGGGCCGATGCGCCGGGGCGACCTGCGGGCGCAAGCGGGGGCCGGGTCCGCCTGCGCGGCGGCCCCCGTTTGCGCCCGCACGGGGCGATTACAAGATGCGCTTGCGCGCCTGCGTGATGACGACTTCGGCCACCACCACGACGGCGAAGATCGCGGCCAGGACGACGGCCACGCGGTCCCACTGGAACAGGTTCAGTGCGGTGTCGAGCGCCATGCCGATGCCGCCGGCGCCCACCAGCCCCAGTACCGCGGATTCGCGGACGTTGATGTCCCAACGCAGGAGCACGATGGACCAGAACGCCGGGCGGATCTGCGGCCAGTAGCCGTACCACAGCACCGAGCCTTTGCTGGCTCCCGTGGCCGTCAGAGCCTCTACCGGCCCACGCTGCGCTTCTTCGATGGCCTCGCCCACCAGCTTGCCGACGAAGCCGATGGAGCGAAAGGCGATGGCCAGCGTGCCGGCCAGCGGGCCCGGCCCGAAAATGGCAATGAAGAGCAACGCCCAAACGAGCGAGTTGACCGATCGGCTGGAAACCAGGATCAGGCGGGCCAGCTGGTTGACCAGGCGGCTGGGTGTCAGGTTGTTGGCCGCCAGCAAGCCCACCGGCACCGCCAGCACCACCGAAAGGATGGTGCCCAGGGTGGCGATATGCAGGGTCTCGAGCAGCGCCGCATGGACGCCCTGAGGGTAGAACGCCCAGTCGATGGGCCACATGCGGCCCAGCAGATCGGCCATCTGCTCGGGAGCGTCATAGAGGAACTCGGGGATGATCTCGACGCTGCGCGATGCCTGCACAATGGCCGCGACCACCACGAGGTACATGACGAAGCGCAGCAGCCGCTGCCCCATGGTGTAGCGATGCCAGACGCGCGGATAGCCGGCGCCGGACACGGAAGTGGCGGGCGCGTTCATTCGTCGGTCTCCAGGCGTGCCCGGGACTTGCCGCCCAGCCCGCGCGCCGCGTCGAAGCGGCGCTGCAGGATGGTGTCGAAACCCAGGTTGTCGAGGAACACGGCCCGCACGAAGCGCGCCAGCAGTTCGCCCAGCATGATGATGGCGATCAGGGTGAGCAGGATCGCGGCGACGAAATCGTAGTCGAAGCGCTGAAAGGCCGAAAACAGCGTGCCGCCGATACCGCCCGCGCCCACGATGCCCACCATGGTGGAGTTGCGCAGGTTCGAGTCGAACTGGTAGGTGGCAAAGCCGATGAATCGGGCGAAGACCTGCGGCAACACCCCGAACAGGATCACGTTGGCGAACGAGGCGCCGGTGGCGCGCACGGCTTCCACCTGCTTGAGCGATATTTCTTCGATGGCTTCAGTGAAGAGCTTGCCGATGAAGCCCACGGACGCCACCGCCAGGGCCAGGATGCCTGCCAGTGCGCCAAAGCCCACCGCCTTGACGAACAGAATGGCGACGATAACCGGGTGCAGCGAGCGGCACAGTGCCACCAATGCGCGGGCGGGCCATGATGCCCAGACGGGCATCAGGTTGCGCGCGCCGAGCAGGCCCACGGGTAGCGCCACCAGGATGCCCAGCACCGAGGCCAGCACGGCGATCTCGAGGCTCTCGGCCAGGCCTTGCCACAGGGTGTCGGGTTGCTGGATGTGAGGCGGGAACATGCGGCCAAGCAGCGTGGCGGCGTGACCCAGGCCGGCCTGGAATCGGGCCAGGCTGAAGTCGAGCTGGCCCGCGGCGTACAGGGCGTACACAAACACCAGCAGCGCGCTCAGCTTGGCCCGCCAGGACAGGGCGAAGGGGCGGCGCTTTACTGCAGCCACGATTCGCCCCCGTAGATGGATTTCAGAATGGAGGTGTCCAGGCCCTGGCCGTCGCCGTCGTAGACGATATGCCCGCCGGACATGCCGACAATGCGGGTGGCGTAGCGGCGCGCCAGCTCGACGTCATGGATGTTGACCAGCACCGGTATGCCATTGGCGCTGCCCTGGGCGGTGAGCAGTTCCATGATCTCGACCGAGGTCTTGGGGTCGAGCGAAGACGTGGGTTCGTCGGCAAGCAGCAACTGCGGTCGCTGCATCAGTGCGCGTGCAATGCCAACGCGTTGGCGCTGGCCGCCCGACAGGGCGTCGGCGCGCTGATCGCCGAATCCGCCAAGCCCGACGACATCGAGCAGCTCGTAGGCGCGTTCGATGTCTGCCGGTTCGAAGCGGCGCATCCAGGCCTTGATCGCGCTGCTGTAGCCGAGGCGGCCCGTCAGCAGGTTTTCCATGACGGTCAGGCGTTCGACCAGGTTGTATTCCTGGAACACCATGCCGATGCGGCGCCGCGCCTGGCGCAGCGCCGTGCCGCGTATGGCGGCCAGATCGATGGTGTTGCCCTCGGTCTGGAGTTCGATCTTTCCGCGGGTGGGGTCGATCAAGCGGTTGATACAGCGCAGCAAAGTGCTTTTACCGGTGCCCGACGGGCCGATGATGGCGGTGAGGCCCTGGCCCTCGACATGCAGGTCGATGTTCTTGAGCACCGGCTGGCCGGCCCGGTATTCCTTGACCAGGCCGGCAATACGTAAAGAGGTTGTCATGCTTACTGCTTGCCCTTGTTCTTGGCGGTCTCGCGGTCGTAGGCGGCGCGGTTGAAGCGTTCGCCGCCCGATTCGGCCACCTGGCGCACGATGGCCCAGTCTTTTTCATACGTGACCGGGTAGAAGCGGTCGGCACCGTCGAAGGCTTCTTTCATTGCGTCGGGGAAGCGGTAGTCATAGAAGCACTTCAGCATCTGGTCGCGGAATTTCGGCTCCAGGTCGTGCGCATAGGCGAACGACGAGGTCGGGAATTTTTCGCTGGTGTAGATGATGCGGAAGTCTTCTTCCTTGACTTGGCCGCGTTCGGCCATGCGATGGAATACGTCGGACGCAACTGCGGCGGCGTCGTAGTCGCCCGAATTCACGCCCATGACGGACTGGTCGTGCTTGCCCGAGAAGATCACCTTGTAGTCTTTGTCGGGCACCAGGCCTTCTTTCGGGAACAGCGCCACGGGGGCCATGTGGCCCGAGTTGGAAGACGGCGAGGTGTGCGCCAGCTTCTTGCCCTTCAGATCGGCCAGCGTCTTGTACGGGCTGTCTTTCTTGACGATGACGATCAGGTTGTAGCCCTGGAAGCTGTCGGCATAGCCCTTGACGGCGAACGGCACGGCGCCGGCGATGTTCACGGCGAAGGCGGTGGGGCCGGTCGAGAAGCCGCCTACGTGCAGGCGGCCCGAACGCATGGCTTCGATCTCGGCGGCATTGCTCTGCACCTGGTAGAACACCACGCGCTTGCCGGTGCATTCGCCCAGGTATTCGGTGAAGGGCTTGAAGATATTGGCATACACCGCCGGATCTTCAACCGGCGTGTAGGTGAAGACCAGTGTTGACGGCGTCTTGAGCTTGCTGGGATCGGTAGGGGGATCGGCCACCAGGTCATTGTTGGCGTCGCAATACATCTGATCGAGATCGCCCCGGTTGGGGCAGCTGTCGGCCGCGTAGGCGGCCTGTACGCCGAACGCCAGCGTGACGGCAGCGGCGGCTTGCATGAGGCGCAGAGCTTGCATGGTGGTGTCTCCTTCAGTGTTCGAATATCACCAGACTTAACTATTCAAACACAAAAAAACGAAACCGCCCAGCCGGGGAATCACCTGTTTTTGTTTTCGTGTTGTTTTCGGGTCGGTTTCGTTATTTTCGATTTATGTTCGTTTTCCTCTGAAAGACGCGCGATTGCTTGCCTTTCGCGGTGCGCCTGCGCCATGAGGGTCTGGATAAACGGGCGGCGTGCGGCGTGACTGACGCCCAGCCCGTGGCGCTGATGCGTTCCAGTGCGCACGCCGGGCCGCGGCGGTGCAATCAGCTTCGATAACCCAGCTTGCGGGAAATTTCGCGTGCGCAGGCCTGCAAGGGCCTGGCGATCGACCCGTTCCAGTCGGCATCGAACAGGCCCGAAGGCCCCAGCGCCGTCAGGGCCAGCACCACGGTGCCGGTACTGTCGAACACCGGCACCGACAAGGCATCCACGCCCGGCAGGGGATTGCCCAGCGCCCGGGCCATGCCATGCACCCGGATATCGGCCAGCCGGGCCTCGACGTCGGCGTAGGCCACCTTGCGAGGCGGCTGCCGTCCGGCAATGACGGCGGTGTCACCGGCCTCGCGCGCGATGTAGTGCTCGGCCACCTGTGGCGGAAGCCAGGCGGCGAAGACCAGGCCGGTGGCGGTGTGCAGCATTGACATCACCGTGCCCTTGCGCATATTGACGTGCACCGGGTAACTGGCTTCAGTCATGTGGATCATCGTGGGTCCATGCGTACCCAGCACCGCGATGCCCAGGGTGTGGCCGATGGCGACCTGCAGGGTGGCGATCTCGGGCATGGCCACGCGCACCGGGTCCAGGCGCTGCAGGCTCACCAGGCCCATCTGCAGCGCGAAGGGCCCCAGCTCGTAATGGCCGGTGGCTGCATCCTGCTGCACCAGGCCCACCCGGGTAAAGCTGACCAGATAGGGGTGCGCCTTGGCCGATGTCATGCCGGCGGCGCTGGCCAGGTCGCGCAGTGTCAGCGGCTTGCCTGCTTCGACCAGGGCGGACAGCAGCGGAAAGCCGACTTCTACCGACTGGATGCTGCGGCGGCCGTCGGTGGGCTTTGCAGGGCGCGGAGCGGCGTTCACGGCTGCGACCCGGCGTGGCCTCGCGCCTGCAGCAGGCGTTGCGCCATCTCGACAAAACCGCCGCCGCCATGATGCGCGGCGACGTAGGCGGGGCGGTGTTCCAGGCGATGCAGCAGGGCCTGGATATTCGCCACGCCGACCGACACGGGGAAAAAAGCGAACATCGGTTCATCGTTGGGCGAATCGCCGATGAACAGGCAATGCGGCAGCGCTGCGTCGATATCCAGCCCCAGTTCGCGCGCGAACAGCGTGCGGGTCATGGTCAGCTTGTCGTAATCGCCGAACCAGCCATTGACGTGGATGGAACTGACCTTGGCCTGGGCGCCGGCCTCGCGGAAGATGTCCACGATGTGTGTGACGGCGGCGTCGGGCAGGGCCGGCACGTCTTCACAGAAGTCGATGGCCAGGTCCGCCACCCGGTAGTCCTGATCGCTGGCCACTGCAGCGCCCGGCACTTCGCGCAGCACGCGATCCCGAATGGCTTCGAGGCGGGCGCGGCTGGCGGCTCGCGCCGGCGCATCGGCCCAGTAGTGGGTTTTCATGCGCCGGGCAGCGCGATCGTAGGCGTAGTAGAAAGCGCCGTTTTCTCCTACTACGGCGCGCACCGGCCACATGCGCGCAATGTGGTCGCACCAGCCGGCGGGGCGGCCTGTGATGGGCACGACCTGTATGCCGGCGTCGTCCAGCTGTTCGAGCGCCGCGTAGGCAGCGGCCGGCAGGCGCCCGTCGGTGGTCAGAGTGTCGTCGATGTCGGTGAGCACGATGCGCACCGACGCGGCAACGGTAGCAGGCATGGCGGCAAGCGCTTGCATGGGCATCCTTCGGGTCCGGTTTTTGTACTGGCCGCAGTTTACCGTTCAGGTCGAGCCAGCGGCAGGCGCGCGTCAAGAGCGCGCGCCGCGGACCTGCATGCCGCGCCCCCGCATGGCGCCGATCCGCCGAGCCGATGCAGACGCTTCGCATCTTGGACCTTTAGCGGGACCAGTCCAACAATGCATTGGACCTTCCCGCCGCGGGCCGGTACTCTGCGGGAATGTGGGCAGCGCGCATGGATGGCGCGTTGCAGGGACGGCAGCCATTGTGGTGCCAATTGGTATCTGGACAGGCGCGGGCCATGCGCCCCGGGCTTGCATCGACTCGAAAGGAATCGGAGTGAAACTAGCAGCATACGAAGACCAGGGCCAGGCCCGCATCGGCATCGTGGCCGATGACGCGAAGTCGGTAAGCCCCGTGACACTGCCCGGCATCGACGCCCGCGCCGGCATCCTGCCTCTGGTGACCGGCCAGATCGCGCTGTCGGAACTGGCGCCGCGGGCCGGCGCGGCGAGGCCGTTGTCCGAGGTGCGCCTGCGCGCGCCGGTGCCGCGGCCGCTGCGCAACATCTTCTGCGTCGGCCGCAACTACCATGAGCACGCCAACGAACTGGCGGGCTCGATCTTCCAGGACAGCAAAGACGGCGAGGCCTGGCCCATCGTGTTCTCGAAAGTGCCCGAGACCGTGGTGGGGCCGGGCGACGAAGTGCAGCTGCCGCTCGAGGTCTCGACCGACATCGACTATGAGGCCGAGCTGTGCGTGATAATCGGCAAGCAGGGCAAGAATATTGCGCGCGCCGACGCGCTTGACCATATCTACGGCTACACCATCGTCAACGATGTCACCGCCCGCGATGTGCAGCAACGCCACAAGCAATGGCTGCTGGGCAAGTCGTTCGACACGTTCTGCCCCATGGGCCCGTGGGTGGTCACCGCCGATGAACTCGATGCCTCCAGCCTCGACATCCGCTGCCTGGTCAACGGCGAAGTCCGTCAGTCGGCCAACACGCGCGATCTGATCTTCGATCTGGGCTCGATCATCGAGCACTGCTCGCGCGGTATCACGCTGTACCCGGGCGACGTCATCGCCACCGGTACGCCAGCCGGGGTGGGCATGGGCATGAAGCCGCCCCGTTTCCTGCAGCGCGGCGATGTGGTGCGCGTGGAAATCCAGGGTATCGGCCACATCGAGAACACGTTCGTCTGAGGCCGGGCCGGCCTCGGCGGGTCCAAGGGCGGGTAAACTTAGTGTTTTCCTGCCCGTCTGGTCATTGTCATGCCTGCCCCGCTTGCTACCATTGCGCCCGGCGCCGCCCCGGAATCGTTCGGCATTGCCTCGGTTACCGAAATCGTTGCCGAACTGCGCGCCGGCCGCATCGTCATCCTGGTCGATGAAGAAGACCGTGAGAACGAAGGCGACCTGGTCATGGCGGCCGAGTTCGTCACGCCCGAAGCCATCAACTTCATGGTCACCCATGGCCGTGGGCTGGTCTGCCTGACCCTTACCGAAGAACGCTGCCGCCAGCTCGACCTGCCGCTGATGGCCAGCCGCAACGGCACGCGCTACGGTACCAACTTCACGCAGTCCATCGAAGCCGCCGTGGGCGTCGAAACAGGCATCTCGGCGGCCGACCGCGCCCGAACCATCCAGGTGGCCGTGGCGCGCGACGCCAAGCCCAGCGACCTGGTCCAGCCGGGCCATATCTTCCCGGTGCGCGCGGTACCCGGGGGCGTGCTGGTGCGCGCCGGGCATACCGAAGCTGGGTGCGACCTCACCGCCATGGCCGGCCTCACGCCCGCCGCGGTGATCTGCGAAATTCTCAACCCCGACGGCACCATGGCGCGCCTGCCCGACCTGGTCGAGTTCGCGCGCCAGCACAATCTCAAGATCGGCACCATCGCCGATCTCATCCAGTACCGCAGCGAACATGAATCGGTGGTCAAGCGCGTGGGCGATCGCCTCATGCAGACCGCCTGGGGCGAATTTCGCGCGGTGGCCTACCAGGACACGGCCAATGGCTCGGCGCACCTGGCGCTGGTGCACGGCAACATCGACCCAGAACGCGAGACCCTGGTCCGCGTGCACGAACCCGCGTCCATTCTCGATGCGCTCGACGCCGGCGCCACCGCGCACAGCTGGGGCGTGGGCCGCGCCCTGCAGGCCATTGCGCAGTCGCCCGCCGGCGTGGTGGTGCTGATGAACTGCCAGGCTTCCACAGAACACCTGTTCGAACAGATCGCCGGCTGGGGCGGCGCCAACAGCCAGCCCGCCGCGCGCGACGGCGACCGCTTCGGGCTGCGCACCTACGGCATCGGCGCGCAGATCCTGCGCGACCTGAACGTCGGCCAGATGCGCTTGCTGGCCCGTCCCCGCAAAATGCCCAGCATGGCGGGCTTTTCGCTCACCATTACGGGTTACGATTGCGACCCTTCCACCCCCGCCACCTCCAAGGCCGAGTCATGAACCCTTATATCCTTACCCCCGACCTGAACGGCGAAGGGCTGCACATTGGCATCGTGCGGGCCCGCTTCAACGAAGAAATCGGCCAGGCAGAGCTCGACGCCTGCCTGCAGAAGCTTGCCGAGCTGGGCGTGGACGAACGCGACGTCATGGTGGCGACCGTACCCGGCGCGCTGGAACTCGGTGTCGCGCTGTCGCACATGGCCGAAACTTTCGAGTTCGACGCGCTGATCGCGCTTGGCGCGGTCATCCGCGGCGAAACCTATCACTTCGAGGTGGTCAGCAATGAAATGGCCAGCGCCATTTCGCGCATTTCGCTCGAAACCGGCATTCCCGTGGCCAACGGCGTGCTGACGGTCGATACCGACGAGCAGGCGCAGGCGCGCGCCGCAGGCAAGGGCAGCGATTGCGCCCTGGTGGCCGTGGAAATGGCCAACCTGGTGGCTGCGCTGGAACCCGAAGAAGACGACGAAGACGAGGACGAAGATTTTGACGACGAAGAAACCGATAGCCGCTGATAGCGCGGCGCAGGCGCGCGCCAACGCCCGCAGCGCCCGCCGCCGTGCCCGCGAATTCGCCCTGCAGGGCGTCTACGCGTGGCTGCTGCGCGGTGGCGAAGGCACCCAGGACGCCGGCGAGATCGACGCGCACCTGCGCGACGCCGAAGACTTTTCCGAGGCCGACGCCCAATGGTTCAAGACGCTGCTGCATGGCGTGCTGCGCGAGGCTCCCACGCTGCGCGAACGCTTCACGCCCTACATAGACCGTCCTCTGAACGAGCTGTCGCCAGTCGAGCATGGCATTCTGCTCATCGGCAGCTATGAGCTCGTGCATCACATCGAAGTGCCCTACAAGGTCGCCATCAACGAAGCGGTCGAACTGGCCAAATCGTTCGGCGGCACCGACGGGTTCAAATTCGTCAACGGCGTGCTCGACAAACTGGCCGCCGACGTACGCGCCACCGAGGTGCAGGCTGCCGCGTCGCAGCGTCGCTGAAGCGCGCCCGGCATGCGCCGGGCGCCGGCCTGGAGATCGTCTTGGCCTCTGAATTCGATCTGATCTCGCGGTTTTTCAAGCGGCCGGCGCCTGCAGGCCTGCTGGGCGTGGGCGATGACTGCGCCATGTTTCCCGTGCCGCCCGGCATGCATGTGGCGACCAGTACCGATCTGCTGATAGAAGGCCGGCACTTTTTTCCCGACGTCGATCCCCAGGCGCTGGGACACAAGGCCCTGGCCGTCAATCTTTCGGACCTCGCCGCCATGGGCGCCCGCCCGCTTGGCTGTGTGCTGGGTCTGGCGCTGCCGCGTGCCGACGAGGCATGGCTGGCGGCGTTTGCCCGCGGTTTCCACCAACTGGCCGACCTGCATGGCTGTCCGCTGATCGGCGGCGACACCACCCGCAGTGCCCAGGGCCTGGCCATCAGCGTCACCGTGTTCGGTGCAGTGGCGCCGAATCGCGCGCTGCGTCGTGACGCCGCGCGCCCGGGCGACCTGGTATGGGTCTCGGGCGAACTGGGGGCGGCCGATGTGGCATACCGCCTGATCGACGGGCAATTGCCTGTCGATGCCGCCCGGCTGGCAAGCGCCCGCCGCGCGCTCGAACTTCCGCAGCCGCGGGTCGCGCTGGGCTTGGCCCTGGCGGGCCTGGCCCGCGCCGCCATCGACGTATCCGACGGGCTGCTGCAGGACCTGGGCCACATTCTTGCCGCCAGCGGCGTCGGGGCGCGGCTGAACTACTCGGCCGTGCCCGCCGCAGCCGCCGTGCGGGGCTTGCCGCCCGACGTGGTGGCGCGGGCCCTCCTGGGGGGTGGCGACGCGTATGAGCTTTGCTTTACTTCGGCCGGCGCCGATCGCGATCGCGTGCTGGCTGCCGCCGCCCATGCCGGCGTGCCCGTCACCGCCATCGGCACGATCGAGCCGCAGCCCGGCCTGGTCGTGCTGGATGCCGAGGGCAAGCCGCTTTCCGAACTGCCTGGCGGGTTCGACCACTTTCCGGTTTCCTGATCCATGTCCGCATCCCCCGACTCTACGTCCATGCACAACCGCACCCGTGTCGCATACCCCGCGCCGCGCTGGGTGGCGGGCGACCCCGGGCGCCTCATTGCCTTCGGCCTGAGCAGTGGCTTGCTGCGCCCCGCATCGGGTACCTGGGGCACGCTGCTGGCATGGCTGATCTGGGTCGTGGCGGCGCCCGCGGCGTCCGACCTCGCGGTTGGCGTGTTCCTGGCGCTTGCGTTTGCGTATGGTTGCTGGGCTTGCCAGCGGGTCGCGCGGGAATTGCAGGTGGACGACCATGTAGGTATCGTCTGGGACGAAATGGTGGCGTTCTGGCTGGTGCTGTGGCTGACCCCCGCCACCTTTGTCGCGCAACTGTTGGCGTTCGGCCTGTTCCGCTTTTTCGATATTGCCAAGCCGCCGCCCATTAAGTATTTCGACGCCAGGATCAAGGGTGGTTTCGGCGTCATGTGGGACGACATCGTTGCCGCGGCATACACCTTGCTGATCGTCGCCATACTGGTACGCCTGGGAGCGCTCACATGACCTTGCAGCACAAGCCCGTTCCCGGCCTGGCGCCCGCCTCGCTGTCACAAGCGCAGGCCCTGGGGCTGGCCGAACGACTGGGCGCGGCGTTGCAGCGCCGCGGCATGGCGATGGGCACGGCCGAATCCTGCACCGGCGGCCTGCTGGCCGGCACCATCACTTCGGTGGCCGGATCCAGCGAATGGTTCGAGCGTGGCTACGTCACCTACAGCAATTCGGCCAAGATCGCCGATCTGCACGTGTCGGCCGACACGCTCGCTCGCTACGGCGCCGTCAGCGAAGAAACCGCTCTGGAAATGGCCAACGGCGTCTTGCTGGCCAGCGCCGACATTCAAATCGCGGCATCCACCACGGGCATCGCCGGCCCTGGCGGCGCCACGCCGGGCAAGCCGGTGGGCATGGTGTGTTTCGGCTTTGCCATACGCAACGGCGAGGGCATCACTACGCGCGCGGCCACCCAGGTTTTCGCCGGCGACCGCGCCCAGGTGCGCCAGGGTTCGGTGGTGTATGCGCTGCGGGGCTTGCTGGAACTGATCGGCGAGCCCGTCAATCGCGTCCGGCCCTAGGGTCGATCGCGCTGCGCGGCGGGCGCGGCGGGCCATGCAACCCAGGCGGGCTGGGCCGGCTTCATCGCACGGCGTTGATGGCGTTGCGCATCTCGCGCGCCGCGTCGGCGGCAGCCTGGCGCCAGTCGTCGCCGCCGCTGGCATACAGGATGGCGCGCGATGAGTTGATCATCATGCCTGCGCCGCTGGCGCTGCGGCCGGCGTTCACGGTGGCGGTCACGTCACCGCCCTGCGCACCGATACCGGGCACCAGCAGCGGCAGGGCATCGCCGACGCGCTGGCGCACGGCGGCCAACTCATTGGGAAACGTCGCGCCCACGACCAGGCCGCATTGTCCGTTGGTGTTCCATTTGTCGGCCACCAGGCCTGCCACGTGCAAATACAGCGGTTCGCCGCTCTCGAGCTGCAGAAACTGCAGGTCCGAGCCGCCGGGGTTCGACGTTCGGCACAACACAATCACGCCACGGTCTTTCCAGCCCAGGTAGGGTTCGATCGAGTCGAGCCCCATGTACGGGTTGACGGTCATGGCGTGCGCGCCGTAGCGCTCGTAGGCTTCGCGGGCGTAGTGCTCGGCGGTGGTGCCGATGTCGCCTCGCTTCGCATCCAGCACGATGGGCAACGCAGGGTGCGCGCTGCGTATGTGCGCGCAGAGCGCCTCGAGCTGGTCTTCGGCGCGATGCGCGGCGAAGTAGGCAATCTGGGGCTTGAAGCTGCAGGCATACGGCGCGGTTGCGTCGACTATGTCGCGGCAGAACTGGAAAATGGCGTCCGGCTTGCCGTCGAGTTCGCGCGGGAACCGCTGGGGGTCGGGATCCAGCCCGACTTGCAGCAGCGTGTTGCCCGAGGTCCAGGCGTGTTCGAGTTGTTGGATGAAGGTCATGGGTATCAGTGCAGTTTGACGCGCGGATGCGTGCGTCGCATCAGCAGGCGGGCCAGGGCCAGGGTGGCAGTGCGTCGCAAACCCAGCACCGTATTGTGGTGCATCAGGTGCAGGCTCATGTACATCAGTCGCGCCAGTGTACCGCTGACGAACAGGCCTCGGCCGGCGAGCTTGCCCATCAGGCTGCCCACACCCGCGTCCTGGCCCAGCGACACCAGCGAGCCGCGGTCGCGGTATTCATAGGGCGCCTGCGGCTCGCTCTTGCCGCGGATGCGCGCCGTGATCTTGCGGGCCAGGTAGCTCGCCTGCTGGTGGGCCGCCTGGGCGCGGGCCGGCACGGTCCCGCCATCGCCGCGGGGCACGGCGCAGCAGTCTCCCAGCGCCAGGATGTGCGGATCCGGCGATTCGAGCCGATTGTTCACGATCAGCTGTCCGCCGCGGTTGCACGGCATGCCCAGCGATTCGATCAGGGGCAGGCCCTTGATACCGGCCGCCCACATACACAGGCTGGCCGGGAACTCGCGGCCATCGGCGGTCTTGACGCTGTCATCCGTGACTTCGGCCACCCGGCAGTTCGTCTCGACCCGGATTCCGAGTTGAGTCAGGCGGGCCAGCGCAGCGGCCGAGATTTTCTCGGGCAGCGCGGCCAGGATGCGCGGCGCGCCTTCCACCAGCGTAATGGCCAGGTCGCGGTCGGCACGAAAATTCGGCAGACCATAGGCGGCCACGATGCCGCCGGCTTCATGGAGTTCGACGGCCAGTTCGACTCCGGTGGCGCCGCCTCCCACGATGACCAGATCCAGCCTGGCCGAGGGGTCGCGCACCTTGGCCTGGTCCACCCGCACCATCGCCTTGAGCATGGTCAGCCGGAATGCCTCGGCATTTTCAGTGTTGTCCAGGGTGACCGCGTACTGTTCGGCGCCCGGCGTATTGAAGAAGTTCGACACGCTGCCGACGGCCAGCACCAGCGTGTCATAGGGGAGTTCGCGCTCGGGCAGCACTACCTCGCCCTGCGGATCCTGCACCGCGTTGATGAGAATCTTGCGGCGGTCGCGGTCGACGGACTGCAGCTCGCCGAGGGCGAAGGAAAAACCGCACAGGTTGGCCAGCATGAGGTAGGACAGGCCTTCCTGGTAGATGTCCAGCGTGCCCGCCGCGGCTTCGTGCAGCGACGGCTTCCAGATATGGATGGGGCGGCTGTCGACCAGGGTGACGGCTTGCGGCCCGTGTCTGCGGCCGAGCTGCGCGGCCAGTTCCAGGCCGCCGGCGCCGCCGCCGACGATGACCACGCGATGTGTGGGTTCCGGCACGGGCCGGGTAGGGTCATTAGCCATGCAGGAAAGTATAAAAGGTGTCGCGGGCAGGGAAACGCCCCGGCGGCCCGATCACGCAAGCGGCGTGCCTGGTGGCGGCGGACGAGGCTCGCTAAAGCAGGAACCGGCTCACGCCCACGCCTACCCACACCGCGATGGTGAACATCAGCATCAGCATGACCGCCGCGCTGCCCAGGTCCTTGGCCCTTCCGAGCAGCGGATGGGTTTCAACCGAGAGCGCATCGGCCAGGGCCTCGACGGCCGAATTGAGCAATTCCACCACCAGCACCAGGATCACCGAGGCGATGAGGATGAAGACTTCGTCGGTGCTGCGCCCGAGAAAGAATGCCGCCGGGATCAGCAGGATGGCCAGCGCCAGCTCTTGCCGGAAGGCGGCTTCGTACTTGGTGGCGGCCCGCAGGCCCTGCCATGAATAGCGCAGCGCATTCAGGATGCGGCGCAGGCCGCCGGTGCTTTTGTAGGGCGAGGGGTGGGGCGTATGAGACATGTACTCGGTATCGGCATGTGGCGCGTCGTTTGTACCAGATTAGCGTTGCGCCCGGGGGGTGTCGACGGGAATCGGCGGTGGGCCCGCGCCTAGCGCAAACCCTAATTGTGCGGGCGCGGGTGTGGGGCGCACCATCTGGCAAACTGGTAAGGCCACTTTACCTCTTAGCCCATTTCATGCCCTTCCAACCCATCGAACCGCGCCGCCTGTACCGCCAGATTGCCGATCAGCTGCGCCTGCTGATACAGGCCGGCGAATTTCCCATCGGCGCCCGCCTGCCGCCCGAGCGCGACCTGGCCCTGAAGCTGGGCGTATCGCGGCCTTCGGTGCGCGAAGCCCTCATCGCACTCGAAGTGGAAGGCCTGGTCGAAGTGCGCATGGGCTCCGGCATTTACGTGCGCAGCCAGGATGGCTCGGACAGCGTGGTCGCCGAAAGCCCGCTGGAAACCATACGTGCCCGGCAACTGATCGAAGGCGAGCTGGCGGCGCAGGCTGCCGAACTGGCCCAGCCGGAACAGGTGGCGGGGCTGCGCGAAGCGCTCCAGGCCATGCGTGAAGAGGCCGGCGCCGGACAGGTGCCGATCCAGGGCGATCGCCTGTTTCATCTGCGCATCGCCGAAATCGTCAGCAACTCGGTGCTGGTGCGCGTGATCGGCGAATTGTTCGACGAGCGTCACAACCCGCTGTCGGTCAAATTGGGCGACTACTTCGAAAATCCGGCCAGCTGGCAGGCAGCCATTTCCGAGCATGGCCTGGTGATCGAAGCCATCGCCGCTGGCGACGCGCCGCGCGCGCGAGACGCCATGCGTCATCACCTGTCATGCTCGCACGACAGGCTGACGGCCAGCTGGACGCCTGCCGACCGGGTGCGGCCATGAGCCTTGCCTGCAGAATCCATGGGGCGCGAGACCTGCGCCTGGACATCGAGGCCGATGCCCCGCTGGCGCCGTGCGAGGTCGAATTGCAACTCGGTGCGGCCGGAATCTGCGGATCGGACCTGCACTATTTCCTGCATGGACGCGTGGGCGACTTCGTCATCCGCGAGCCGCTGATTCCCGGCCACGAGGCCTCGGGCGTGGTCCGCCGCGTGGGCAGTGCGGTGGCGAGCCTGCGGCCCGGAATGAAAGTGGCCATCAATCCGTCGCATGCATGCCGCCATTGCGACTACTGCCGCGCCGGCCGCGAGAATCTTTGCAGCAACATGCGCTTTCTGGGCAGTGCGAGCGTGTACCCGCATGTCCAGGGCATGTTCCGCGAGCGCTTCATCATGCACGAGCGCCAGCTGACCGCCGTGCATGAAGACATCTCGCTGGGCGAACTGGCCTGCGCAGAACCCTTGTCCATTGGCTTGCATGCGGTGAACCGCGGTGGGCCTCTGGTGGGCAAGACCGTTTTGATCACCGGAGGCGGCACCATCGGCTGCATGACGGTGCTGGCGGCCAGGCTGGCGGGCGCCGTGCGCATCGTGGTGGCCGACATCGCCGACCGTCCGCTCTCAATGGCGCGCCAGATGGGCGCCGACGCGGTGCTGCGCTCAGACCAGGCCACGCCGGGCGAGCTGGCCGACCTGGCCGATGTGGCGTTCGAAGCCGCCGGCAGCCTGGACGCGCTGATTACCTGCCTGCTGGCTACCCGCCGCGGCGGCCGCATCATACAGGTAGGCACCTTGCCCGCCGGGGCCGTCGCCTTTCCCGCCAACGGGATCATGGCCCGTGAACTCGAATATGTGGGCGCGTTCCGCGCGGGCATTGAATTTGACTGGGCCGTCTCGTTCCTGCGCACCCGGCGCGTGGATGTGAGGCCGCTGATGAGCGCGCAACTGCCTCTGCAGCGCGCGGCCGAGGCCTTCGAACTGGCCGCCGACCGCACCCGCAGTACCAAGGTGCAGCTTGTATGTGAATCCTGACCACCAAGGGCAGCGGCATTCATAACAATCACGCCGCCACCTGCTCAACCTCACCAGAGGAGACGACGATGAAGCAAGGAAATGCCGTCAAGACGCTACTGGCCGCCGCCACCCTGGCGGCGGCGGCCAGCACGCAGGCACAGACCACGCTGAAGTGGGCGCACGTGTATGAAACATCCGAGCCTTTTCACACCAGCTCGGTATGGGCAGCCCAGGAAATCGAGAAGCGTACCAACGGGCGCTACCATATCGACGTGTATCCGGCCTCGCAGCTGGGCAAGGAAAACGACATCAACCAGGGCCTGACCCTGGGCACCGTCGATATGATCATCTCGGGCTCGAGCTTCGCGGCCAAGAGTTTCCCGCGCATCGGCGTCACGTATTACCCCTACACCTTCCGCAGTCCGGAACACTTGCTGGCTTATACCAAGAGCGATATCTACAAGACGCTCACGCAGGGCTACCAGGAAAAGAGCGGCAATCACATCGTGGCCACCACTTACTACGGTACGCGCCACACCACGTCGAACCGCGCCTTCACGCAGTGCCAGGAAATGCAGGGGCTGAAGATGCGCGTGCCCGATGTGCCGGCGTACCTGGCGATGCCACGCGCCTGCGGGGCGAACACTTCTCCCATTGCTTTTGCCGAGGTTTACCTGGCCTTGCAGAACGGCACGGTGGAAGCGCAGGAGAACCCCTTGACCACCATCGAGGCCAAGAAGTTCTTCGAGGTACAGAAGAACGTCGTGCTCACCGGACACATCGTCGATCACCTGAATACCGTCATCTCGGGGAAATTGTGGAAGGCGCTGTCTGAAGAAGACCGCAAGATCTTTGCCGAAGTGGCCCAGCAAGCGGCCGCCACCGCCTCCGTGGAGGTGGCCAGGCGCGAGAAAGAATTGGTTGAAGTGTTCCGCAAGAAGGGCCTGAACGTCGCCGAGGTGGACACCGGCGCCTACCGTGACATCGTGCTGAAGAAGGTGCCCTTCGAGCAGTACGGGTACCGCAAGGCCGACTGGGACGCGATCCAGGCCATCCAGTAAACCTGCCGGCGGGGCCGCCACGCGGCCCGGCTGTCCGCAACCGACAGGGGAAGCGTATGCAAGCGCATAGCGGGGCCGGCGCGCCGGCCATGAGCGATTATCGGTCCGAGCGCGGCGGCGACGCGCCGCACGGCCCTGGCGGACCGCAGCAATCGTCGGTCGAATCCATTGTCCACAGCTTTGAAGAGGCCGACCAGCAACAGCGCGTGGACCTGTCGGGCTATGCGTTCGAGGACTGGTTCTGCCTGGCTCTCTTCTGGATCATGGGCGCGCTGGTGTTCCTGCAGTTCTTCACCCGTTACGTGCTGAACGACTCGTACGCCTGGACCGAAGAGCTGGCGGTATACGCGCTGATAGGCGTGGTCTTCGTGGGCTCGGCCATGTGCGTGCGGATCTGCCGGCACATACAGGTCGATTTCCTGTACCGCTATCTGCCTCGGCGAGTGGCGCGCGTCCTGGCCACCCTGATCGACGTGCTGCGCACCATGTTCTTCGCTTACGCCGTGTGGCTGGTGTACCGCTATATCGAGCTGGTGGGTGTCGAGCCCATGACCACCATCATGTGGGACAAGGGTTATGTGTACTGGCTGGCGCTGGCCGGCTTCGTGATGATGTGCGTGCGCTCGGTGCAGGTCAGCCTGCAGAACTGGAGGCAGGGCTATTCATCGCTGGAAAACCCCGGCGCCTACCAGAGCCTGGACTGAGGCCTTGGCGCCCAAGGAGACCACATGGGAATTCTGATCGGAACCTTCCTGCTGCTGATGATCTTCGGCGTCCCGGTGGCCATCGCCATGGCGGGCGCCTCGCTGCTGTTCGTGCTGTGGTCGGGCGGCGTTCCCGACGTGGTGATCGCGCAACGCATGATTGCCGGCGTCGAATCGTTTCCGCTGCTGGCCGTGCCGTTCTTCATACTGGCCGGCAATCTGATGAACATCGCGGGCATCACCGGGCGCATCTATAACTTCGCCGTGGCTCTGGTGGGCTGGATGCGCGGCGGATTGGGGCAGGTCAATATTGTCGGTTCGGTGGTGTTCGCTGGCATGTCGGGTACCGCCATCGCCGACGCCGCGGGCCTGGGCACCATCGAGATCAAAGCCATGAAAGACCATGGCTACAACACCGAGTTCGCCGTGGGCGTCACCGCCGCATCGGCCACGCTGGGGCCGATTCTGCCGCCGTCGCTGCCCTTCGTCATCTACGGCATGATGGCCAACGTGTCCATTGGATCGCTGTTCCTGGCAGGCGTGGTGCCGGGCATTGCGCTGACCCTGCTGATGATGTTCACGGTGGCGTACTTCGCACGCAAGAACAATTGGGGCGGCGATGTGCCGTTCAACTGGAAGCGCCTGGCAGCCGCATCGCTCGAGGTGGCGGTGGTGCTGGCATTCCCCCTGAGCATCTGGGTCATGACCCAGTTCGGCGTATCGTCAAATGTGGCCACGCTGCTGGCGTTTGCAACGCTGCTGGCGGCCGACTGGTATTTTGATTTCTCGGCGGTCATGGCGCTGATGGCGCCGGTAATCCTGATCGGCGGAATGACGATGGGCTGGTTCACGCCTACCGAAGCGGCGGTGGCGGCGGTGATCTGGGCGCTGTTCCTGGGGCTGGTGCGTTATCGGTCGATGAATCTGCGCACGCTTGCCAAGGCCACCTTCGACACCATCGAGACGACGGCGTCCGTGCTGTTCATCGTCACGGCTGCATCGGTATTCGCGTGGCTGCTCACGACGACGCAGGCGGCCCAGACGCTCACCGACGCCATTCTGGCCGTCACGCAGAACAAATGGGTATTTCTGCTGTTGGCCAATCTGCTGATCCTGGTGGTGGGCTGCTTCATCGACACCATCGCGGCCATCACCATTCTGGTGCCCATCCTGCTGCCGCTGGTGCTGAAGCTGGGCATAGACCCGATCCACTTCGGGCTGGTGATGACGCTGAACCTGATGATCGGTCTGTTGCACCCGCCATTGGGCATGGTGCTGTTCGTACTTGCGCGGGTATCGAAGCTGTCGGTCGAACGCACCACCATGGCGATCCTGCCGTGGCTGGTGCCCCTGTTCGTGGCACTGATTGTGATCACCTATGTTCCCAGCGTCAGCATGTGGCTGCCCGATCTGGTCAATGGGCGCTGAGCGGACTTGCGCGCGCGGCCCGCAGGGGCCGGCGTCTTATGGAGGGCAGGGCATGGCGGGCAGACTGGAAGGCAAGACGGCATTCGTTACCGCGGCCGGGCAGGGCATCGGACGGGCGACGGCGCTGGCATACGCCCGCGAAGGCGCGCGCGTGCTGGCCGCCGACCTCGATCCGCGAGGCCTGGATGAACTGCAGGGTTGCACTCCCGTCGTCCTGGACGTGACGGACGCGCACGCCGTGGCGCGCGCCGCCGCGGATGCCGGCGAGGTGGACGTGCTGTTCAACGGCGTCGGCTTCGTGCACGCCGGCACCATACTCGATTGCGATGAAGCCGCCTGGGACTTCTCGTTCGAATTGAATGTCCGGGCCATGTATCGGCTGATCCGCGCCTTCCTGCCTGGCATGATCGAGCGACGCCGCGGTTCCATCGTCAACATGGCTTCGGTGGCCTCCAGCGTGAAGGCCGCGCCCAACCGCTTCGTGTATGGCACAACCAAGGCCGCGGTCATCGGACTGACCAAGTCGGTGGCGGCCGATTTCATCGCGTACGGCATACGTTGCAACGCGATCTGCCCGGGCACCGTCGAATCACCCTCGCTGCGCCAGCGCATTGCCGCGCAGGCCAGCGCCAGCGGTCTGTCGGAACAGGAAGTCGAGGCCGCCTTCGTGGCGCGCCAGCCCATGGGGCGGATCGGCCGCAGCGAAGAAGTCGCGGCCCTGGCACTATATCTGGCCAGCGACGAATCGGCCTTTACCACCGGCACGGCGCAGATCATCGACGGCGGGTGGTGCAATTGATCCGGCTGAACCCCTTCCGCCACTTTCGTTTACCCATGATTGAAGGACACCGTATTCCATGAAGCTGTTGCGCCATGGCGCCAAAGGCGCCGAAAAGCCCGCCCTGGTCGATGCCCAGGGCCAGATCCGCGACCTCTCGGGCGAGATCGACGACATTACGGCCGACATGCTCGCGGGCCCCATCATGCAGCGGTTGCAGGGCATCGATCCGGCGACCCTGCCCGTCGTGCAGCAGCCGGGCCGCCTGGCGCCGCCCTGGACCGGCATGGGAAAGTTCGTTTGCATCGGTCTCAACTACGCCGACCATGCGGCCGAATCGGGCCTGCCGGTTCCGCAGGAGCCCGTCATTTTCATGAAGACCACCAGCGCCGTCATCGGCTGCAACGACCCGGTGGTGCTGCCGCGCGATTCCGTCAAGACCGACTGGGAAGTCGAGTTGGGCGTGGTCATCGGTCGGCGCGCCCGCTATGTTCCGCAAGACCAGGCGCTGGACTACGTGGCCGGCTACTGCGTCGTCAACGACCTGTCCGAGCGTGAATACCAGCTCGAGCGCGGCGGCACCTGGGACAAGGGCAAGGGCTGCGACACCTTCGGCCCGGTCGGCCCGTGGCTGGTCACGCCCGATGAGATTCCGGACCCCCAGGCGCTGGAGCTCTGGCTGGATCTCAACGGCCGCCGCATGCAGATCGGCAGTACGCGCACCATGGTGTTCGGCGTAGCCGAACTGGTCAGTTATGTCAGCCGCTTCATGACCCTGAACCCTGGCGACCTGATCAGCACCGGCACGCCGCCCGGCGTCGGCATGGGGCAGAAGCCGCAAGCGGTCTACCTCAAGCCGGGCGACACCATGCGGCTGGGCATCGCGGGGCTGGGCGAACAGCAGCAGCGCGTGCACGCCTGGAACCCCGAACTCATCGACGGCTAGGGCAGCCTTCCACCAGGAACCATCATGGACGCCGTCATAGAAAACTCCGTCATCCGCATCCATCCGGCCGACAACGTGGTCATCGCGCGCCACCAGCTGGTGGGGGGCACCCCATTGCCGGCCGAGGGCGTCACCGTCGCGGGGCTGATACCGCCCGGGCATAAAGTGGCGGTCCGCGCCATCGCCGCGGGCGAGCCGGTGCGGCGCTATAACCAGGTGATCGGCGTGGCGCGCAGCGACATCGCGCCGGGCCAGCACGTCCATAGCCACAATCTGGCGTTTTCCGACTTCGAGCGCGACTATGCCGTCGGCGCGGATGCGCATCCCACCGACTACGTGGCCGAGCCCGCCACCTTCGACGGCATCGTGCGTGCCGATGGGCAGGTGGCCACGCGCAACTACATCGGCGTGCTGACCTCGGTGAACTGTTCGGCCACGGTAGCGCGGGCCATCGCCGACCATTTCCGTCGCGACATTCGCCCGCAGGCCCTGGCCGCGTACCCCAACGTAGACGGCGTGGTCGCATTGACCCATGGCGCCGGTTGCGCCACCGACAGCGACGGAGAGCCCCTGCGCGTGCTGCGCCGTACCCTGGGCGGCTATGCGCGGCATCCCAACTTCGCGGCGTTGCTGGTGGTCGGGCTGGGCTGCGAAACCAACCAGATCAGCGGCCTGATGCAACAGGAAGGCCTGGAGGAAAACCATCGCCTGCAAACCTTCAGCATCCAGGGCACGGGCGGCACGCGGCGGGCCGTGGCGCGAGGCATCGAATTGGTTGAGCAGATGCTGGCCCAGGCCAACCAGGTGCAGCGCCAGCCGGTGCCGGCCCGCCACCTGGTCGTGGGCCTGCAATGCGGCGGGTCCGACGGCTATTCGGGCATCAGCGCCAACCCGGCGCTGGGGGCGGCCGTCGACCTGCTCGTGCGTCACGGAGGCGCGGCCATTTTGTCGGAAACTCCGGAGATCTACGGCGGCGAGCATCTGCTGACGCGCCGCGCGGTATCGTCCGCCGTCGCCGACAAGCTGCTCGCACGCCTGCGCTGGTGGGAAGACTACTGTGCGCGCAACGATGCCCAGATGGACAACAACCCATCGGCGGGCAACAAGGCCGGCGGGCTGACCACCATACTCGAGAAGTCGCTGGGGGCCATCGCGAAAAGCGGTACCACCAGCCTGGTCGAGGTCTACGAGTATGCGCAGCAGGTCTCGGCCCGAGGCCTGGTGTTCATGGACACCCCGGGTTACGACCCGGTGTCGGCCACCGGGCAGGTGGCCGGCGGCGCCAACCTGATCTGCTTCACGACAGGCAGGGGCTCGGCGTACGGCTGCGCGCCGGCGCCTTCGCTGAAACTGGCCACCAACACCGAGCTGTGGCGGCGCCAGGCCGACGACATCGACATCAATTGCGGCGAAGTGGTCGATGGCCGCAGCGATGTCCAAGCCATGGGCGAGCGCATCTTCCGGCTGATGCTCGACACCGCCTCCGGACGCCGCAGCAAGAGCGAGATCCACGGCTACGGGCAGAACGAGTTCGTGCCCTGGCAACTCGGAGCCGTGATGTAGCGCGTGCCCTGTCCGTGCCGGCGGGGCGCCGCGCCCGCCGGCCTGTCCTACCTACGGGTTCAACATGAAGATCCGCAACGCACGAGTCATCGTCTGCAGCCCAGGCCGCAATTTCGTCACTCTGAAAATCGAGACCGACGAGGGGCTGAGCGGCATCGGCGACGCGACCCTGAACGGGCGCGAGCTGGCCGTTGCCAGCTACCTGGCCGACCACGTGGGGCCGTGCCTGATCGGCCGCGACCCGCACCAGATCGAGGACATCTGGCAGTTCCTGTATCGTGGCGCCTACTGGCGTCGGGGGCCGGTCACCATGGCCGCCATTGCCGCCGTCGATACCGCCCTATGGGACATCAAGGCGAAGGCGGCGGGCATGCCGCTGTACCAGTTGCTGGGCGGCAAGAGCCGCACGGGCGCCATGGTGTACGGCCACGCCAACGGCCGCGATATCGAGGAAAGCGTTGATGAAGTGCTGCGCTATCGCGACATGGGCTATCGCGCCATTCGCGTGCAAAGCGGCGTCCCCGGCCTGAACGCCGTGTATGGCGTGGGCCGTGGACGCATGTTCTACGAACCCGCCGACGCCGACCTGCCTTCCGAACACGACTGGTCTACCGAAAAATACCTGGACCATGCGCCTCGCCTTTTTCAACGCGTGCGCGACGCGGTAGGCTGGGAAACGCACTTGCTGCATGATGTGCATCACCGCCTGACCCCTATCGAGGCCGCGCGCCTGGGCAAGACGCTGGAACCTTACCGCCTGTTCTGGATGGAAGACGCCACTCCGGCAGAGAACCAGGAGGCCTTCCGCCTGATCCGCCAGCACACGGTGACGCCGCTCGCAGTGGGCGAAATCTTCAATACCGTATACGACTGCAAAGACCTCATCCAGAACCAGCTGATCGATTACATCCGGGCCACGGTCGTCCATGCCGGCGGCATCACGCACCTGCGCCGCATCGCCGACCTTGCCGCGTTGTACCAGGTGCGCACCGGATGCCATGGCGCCACCGATCTGTCACCGGTCTGCATGGGTGCGGCGCTGCATTTCGACATTTGGGTGCCGAACTTCGGCATCCAGGAATACATGCGTCATACGGATGAAACCGACGCCGTGTTCCCCCATGCCTATTCCTTCGCCGACGGCATGCTGTATCCGGGCGATGTGCCGGGACATGGCGTGGACATCGACGAAAAGCTGGCGGCTCGGTATCCCTACCGGCGCGCCTACCTGCCAGTGAACCGGCAGGCGCACGATGGCACGCTCTGGCACTGGTAAGGCCATGGCTGCGCGCCTGAATACTGCGGCGCTGGCCGGCCTGCCGGCCGATATTGCGCGGCCCGGCTACGACAGGTCGCGGTTGCGCCCCGGCATCGTGCACCTGGGCATCGGGGCGTTTCACCGGGCGCACCAGGCGCCCGTCAACGATCGCGCGCTCGCCGCCTCGAGCGACCTGCGCTGGGGCATCGTCGGCGTATCGCTGCGCAGCGCTGCCACGCGCGACGCGCTTGCGCCGCAAGACGGCCTGTACACCCTGGCCCTGCGCGACGCCGACCAGGCCGGCTTGCCGCGTGAATCGCTCAGCGTGGTGGGTTCGGTACTGCGCGTGGAGGTTGCGCCCGAAGCTCCACATGCCGTGCTGGCACAGATCGCCCATCCTTGCACGCGCATCGTCAGCCTGACTGTCACCGAGAAGGGCTATTGCCACCTGCCGTCCAGCGGGCGCCTGCGGGCCGACGATCCCGATATCGTGCATGACCTCTCGCATGCCGATGCGCCGCGCAGCGCCCCGGGCATGGTGGTGCGAGGGCTGGCGCGCAGGCGGGCCGCGGGCCTGGGCCCGCTGACCTTGCTGTCCTGCGATAACCTGCCCTCGAACGGCAATACCCTGCGCGCGCTGGTGCTCGAATTCGCCGATGCCGTTGATTCGTCGCTGCGCGCATGGATCGAGGCGCACTGCGCTTTCCCCAATTCGATGGTCGACCGCATCGTTCCGCGAACCACCGACGATGACAGGCAGCGTGTGGCGCAACGCCTGGGGGTGAGGGATGCCTGGCCTGTGGTCGGCGAACCTTTCATGCAATGGGTCGTCGAAGATCGATTCGCCGCCGGGCGGCCGGCCTGGGACGCTTCCGAGGCCGTGCGTTTCGTCAGCGACGCGGCGCCGTACGAACATGTGAAGCTGCGCATGGTCAACGGCCCGCATTCGGCGCTGGCTTATCTGGGGGTGGTGGCCGGGCTGGAAACCATCAGCGACGCCATGCGCGTCCCCGTGCTGCGCGACTACATCGAAGCGCTGATCCAGCACGAGATCGCACCCACCTTGCCGGCCCTGCCCGGCGCAGACCTGGCCGCCATGCGCACCCGTCTGCTGGCGCGATTCGCCAATCCGGCCCTGCCGCATCGCAACCAGCAGGTCGCCATGGACGGTTCGCAGAAGCTGCCGCAGCGGCTGCTGGCCATCGTCCGCGACCGCATGCGGTCGGGCGCCGGTCATGCGCGTCTGGCGCTTGCCGTGGCGGCCTGGGCGCACTATCTGAGGGGTCACGACGAACTCGGCCGTGCCTATTCCATCCAGGATCCGCTGTGCCGGGAGCTGCAGGCGCTGATATCGGAAGCGGGACAGGGGCTGGACGCCGAACGCAGGCGTGTCCGGGCCCTGGTGGGCTATCGCCCGGTTTTCGGCGACCTGGGCGGCCATTCCGAATTTGTCGACGCCGTGGCGCGGCACGCGATGGCGCTGCGCCAGCGCGGCGTGCTCGCTGCGGTTTGCGAGGCAATATGACTGAAGACCCTCTCCAACCCGCGCACCGCGTGGCCGACGGCGCGCTGTGCGATTGGTCGGTCGGTGCCCTGGCCGCCATGGGCGTGCCGCACGCCGACGCCATCCTGCTTTCCGACAGCCTGGTTCAGACCAGCCTGCGCGGCATCGATTCGCACGGCATTGCGCGCCTGCCGCACTACCTGAATCGACTGGCCCATGGTTCCATCTCGCCGTGTCCGCAGATCCGAATCGAGCGCACCGGTCCGGGCACCGCGCAAGTGCATGGCGACAGGGGCCTGGGTATTGTGGTGGCGCATCGTGCCAATCGCGTCGCCATCGACCTGGCGCGCGAGGCCGGGGTGGGGGCCGTGGGCGTCAGCGATTCTTCTCATTGTGGCGCAATCGGCCTGTACAGCCGTGCCGCCGCGCGCGAAGGGCTGGTGGGTCTGGCTTTCACCCATTCCGATTCCATCGCGGCTCCGCATGGGGGCCGGATCCCGTTCCTGGGCACCAACCCGATTTCCATCGCCATCCCTCGGCAGGGCGGCGCGCCGGTGTGCCTGGACATGGCCACCACGGCCATTCCCTGGAATCGCGTCATGAACGCGCGCCGGGAAGGCCGCACCTTGCCGGACGGCGTGGCATTGGACCAGGGCGGCCACGCGTGCATCGATCCACACCAGGTGAGCGCCTTGCTGCCCCTGGGCGGCACGCACCAGGGGCACAAGGGCTATGCGCTGGCGCTGATGGTCGAGCTGTTGTGCGGCCCATTGAACGGCAATCCTTATGGGCCGCACATCACGCCCATGTATGAGCAGCTTGACCAGCCGCGCCACCTGGGCGCGTTCTTCATCGTTATCGATCCCGCGCGCTTTGCCGGGGGCGCACTGCTGGCAGCCACGGTCGCGCAGATGGCGCAGGAACTGGGGGCGCAGCCGGGTTCGCCCCGCATGCCGGGCGACCCGGAAGAGGACGCCCATGCCGAACGCTCGCGTACGGGCATCCCCATCGATCCCGGCCTTTGGCAGGAGTTCCTGCACTGGAGCCAGCGGCTGGGCCTTGCGCCGCCACATGCTTGAAGACTGGCGCTGCACCGGCGCACGGCGGGCCGTGCGATGCTCGCGGCCGGCGCGGTCCGATGCACCGCGCAAGTCAGTCGGCCCGCCGCGCAATACTCACGGGCACGCGAATTGCTTCCCGGCCCTGATCCGTCTCTTGCAGCCAGGACCTTGCCCCCATGACTCCCCCCTCTGGCCATACGCCGATCGCCTCATTGCAGCCCGTGCCGCTGGAGCTGCGGGTCAATGGCCGGCCGCACACGCTGGCGCTCGACCCGCGTGCCACGCTGCTGGATACGCTGCGCGAGACCCTGCAGCTGACCGGCACCAAGAAAGGGTGCGACCACGGGCAATGCGGCGCCTGCACCGTGCATGTCGACGGCCGGCGCGTCAATTCCTGTCTGGTGCTGGCGGTGTCTACGCAGGGCCGCGACATCACCACCATCGAAGGCCTGGGCAGCGAGGGGGCCCTGCATCCGATGCAAGAGGCCTTTGTTGCCCATGATGGGTATCAATGCGGGTATTGCACGGCGGGTCAGATCATGTCGGCCACGGCTTTGCTGCAAGAGCCCTGCGGCGAGGCCGACGATGATGTGCGCGAAGCCATGAGCGGCAATATTTGCCGCTGTGGCGCCTACGCCAATATCGTGGCGGCCATCCAGCATGTGCGCGGAAACAGGTAAGCTCATGCACAGTTTCCAATACATCCGAGCCGCCGACGTCCAGGCCGCGTTGCAAATGGCCGCGCGTTCCCCGGGGCCGGTGCGCTTTCTTGCAGGCGGCACCACGCTGGTCGACCTGATGAAGCTCGATGTCGAGACCCCGGCTCAGCTGATCGACATCAACGACCTGCCCCTGGATCAGATCGAGGAGCTGCCCGATGGCGGCACCCGCATCGGCGCGCTTGTGCGCAACGCCGACCTCGCGCGCCATCCCCGTATAGCCGATCAGTACCCCGTGCTGGCGCAAGCCTTGCTGTCCGGCGCGTCGGCCCAGTTGAGGAACATGGCCACCACCAGCGGCAACCTGCTGCAGCGCACCCGTTGCGTGTACTTTCGGGATCGTGCGGCTCGCTGCAACAAGCGCGAACCGGGCAGCGGCTGCGACGCCATCGAAGGGCATAACCGCAATCTGGCCGTGCTGGGCACCAGCCCGCATTGCATCGCCAGCAATCCGTCGGACATGAATGTGGCGCTGATGGCGCTGAGCGCCACCGTGCACACACTAGGCCCCGACGGCGCCCGCGATATCCCGCTGCGCGATTTTTACCTGCTGCCCGCTGACACGCCGCACCGCGAAACCGTGCTGGGCAACGGCGAACTGATCACTCACGTCACACTGCCGCCCCTCGATGCGGGCACGCATTCCCGCTATGTGAAGCTGCGCGATCGCGCCTCTTACGAATTCGCCCTGGCTTCGAGCGCCGTCGTGCTGCACCAGCGCGATGGCCGGATCTTCGCGGCCGGCATCGCGCTGGGCGGCGTGGGGACGCGGCCCTGGCATTGCCCTCAGAGCGAACAACTGCTCGTAGGAGAGGTGCCGAGCGCCGCGCTGTACCAGCAGGCCGCGCAGGCCGCCCTGCACGATGCCGTTCCTCAATCCGAGAACGGCTTCAAGATCGAGCTTGCGCGTCGCTGCCTGGCCCATACGTTTTCGCTGGCCTTGCCGCCGCCCGAGGAAGCCGCTCATGGTTGACGCCCGATTCACCCATCCCAAAGCCATCGGCCATCCACATGCGCGCATCGACGGGCCCGCCAAAGTCAGCGGGGCAGCCTGTTACGCAGCCGACGTCGCATTGCCGGGAATGATCTACGGTGTGCCGGTATGCGCCACCATCGCCAATGGTGAAGTCACGGCGGTGGACACCGAGGCGGCCCGCGCCATGCCGGGAGTGCAGGAAGTGTTGCATCACGGCAACCGGCCCCCGTTGTACCGCGTCACGAGCGGCTCCATCGACGAGGCGCGTCCGCCGCTGGACGACAATGTCGTGCGCTACTACGGACAGTATGTCGCGCTGGTGCTGGCCGACACGCTGGAGCAGGCCCAGGCAGCGGCCCGGGCCGTCCAGGTGCGCTACCGGGCCGAGCCCCCCGATGTGTCGCCGCCGTGCGATGAGCACATGCCCCATGTGGAAAGCGAGCGCGGCGCTGCCGCCCAGGCCTACGAACAGGCGCCCGTGCAGGTTGACGCCGTCTACACAACGCCGGTGGAAACGCACAATGCGCTGGAACTGCATGCCTGCGTGGCCATGCACGACGGTTCGGGCTATACGTTGTATGAAACGACGCAGGGCGTGGTCAATCATCGAAAAGTCGTCGCCCAGATGCTGGGCACCGGCAGCGAGAATGTGCGCATCATTTCGCAGTATCTGGGTTCCGGCTTCGGCGGCAAACTTTGGCCGTGGCCGCATTCGCTGCTGGCGGCCGTTTCCGCCCGGCTGCTGGGGCGTCCGGTAAAAGTGGTGATCAGCCGTGCCATGACCTTCCACAGCGCGGGCCATCGCCCCTATACCCGCCAGCGCCTGCGGCTGGGTGCGGCGCGCAATGGCAGGCTGGTGTCGGTGCAGCATCACTATCTCAGCCAGGCCTCAATTCTCGACGACTACCGCGAAGATTGCGGGGAAGCGACGCCGCGCATGTACAGTACTCCCAACCTCAAGGTTTGCTGGGGCCAGGCGCGGCGCAACGTCGGGGCGCCCACGTCCATGCGCGGGCCAGGGGCGGTACCCGGCATGTACGCGCTGGAATCGGCCATGGACGAGCTGGCCGTGGCGTTGCAGATGGATCCCGTCGAATTGCGTCTGATGAACGAGCCCGACCACGACGAAGGCAGCGGACTGCCGTTTTCTTCACGGCATCTGTGCGAATGTCTCAGGCAGGGCGCTGAACGTTTCGGGTGGCAACACCGCGATGCCGCCATCGGCGCCATGCGGCAGGGCGACGAGATATTGGGATGGGGCATGGCCGCCTGTTCATGGTTGGGCTTGCGCATGCCGGCCAGCGCCAGCGTCAGCCTGAATGCAGACGGCACTGCCGGGCTGGTTTGCGCCACGCAGGATATCGGCACCGGCACCTATACCATTCTGGCCCAGCTGGTCAGCGCCGAAACCGGTATCCCGCTCGATCGCATCCAGGTCAAGCTGGGCGACACGCGGCTGCCGCCTGGCCCTGTCTCCGGCGGATCCGCGGCCACGGCCTCTGTAGTGCCCGCCGCGCTCGAGGCCGCGCGCAAGGCGGTCCAGGCGCTTCGCGAGCTGGCCGTTGGCGAACAAGGTCCCTACGCGGGTAAGTCGGCCGACGAGGTGTCGGTGCGCGACGGATGCCTGTGGCTGTCGTCAGGACACACCGCCCCCGGGGTGCCCTTCGAGCAGGTGCTGCGATCGGCGCACGCGGCCAGCGTAACCGGCGACGGGCGCGCGGGCAGTGGCAAGGATCTCAAGGAGAAATACTCCATCAACTCGTATGGGGCGCATTTCGTTGAAGTGGGCTGGCATGCCGCCACTGCGCGGCTGCGCGTCAGGCGCGTCGTCACGGTGATAGACGGGGGCCGCATCATCAACCCGCGCACCGGGCGCAACCAGATCGAAGGCGCCATCATCATGGGCATCGGCATGGCCATGCTGGAACACACGCACTACGACAGCCGCTCGGGAGCTCCCCTGAACAGCAACCTGGCCGACTACCTGGTGGCCACCCATGCCGATGCGCCGCAGCTGGATGTGAACTTCCTGGACTATCCCGATACCATCTGGAACGAGGCGGGGGCGCGCGGTATCGGTGAAATCGGCCTGGCCGGCATTGCCGCCGCCATCACGAATGCCGTGTACCACGCCACCGGCATCAGAGTGCGCGACCTGCCCGTGCGCATCGAAGACCTGCTGCGGGCTTAGCGAGCCTCGCAGCTACCAGTGCACGCCCAGGCCGGTGCTGTATACCGATTCGTTCAGGCTCTCGAACGAACTGCTCACCTGGTTGCGCGCGTATTTCATATATAGCGAAAGCCAGCTGTTCACGTTGTAGCGCACGCCCGCCTCGCCGTTGATGGCCACCTGCGCGTCGCCTTCCAGGGGCCGCAGCAGTTCGCCCTTGGTGAAGAGTTCGAAGTCCTTGCCGCTGAAATACCGCACATAATCCCAGCGCAGACTGGCCGCGTAAGCGGCGTCGGTGCTGCCGTCGCTATAGCCGTAGTGCACTCTTCCCAGCAGGGCCGAGAGCGAGAACGCGCCCAGTTCGTTGTCCCAGAACTGATATCCCGGGCCGGTGCCGTAAGCGGTCTGACGGTTCAGGTCTTCAATCCAGTCGCGGCGGTGCATCAGCCGGCCCTGCCAGAACGCCCGTTCGGTCATGAAACGGTCCAGCGTATAGCCGAGGCCGTAATTGTTGACGTTGATGCTGCCGTCTTCCTTGCTGCGCTGATACGCACCCGTGATCTGATGGCGCCACAGGTCGTGCCGTATCGTCGTGTCCAGGGTGGCCGAATAGTCTTGCGTGTCCGTCGAGGCCGTCCGGCGGTTGGCCCCCATGTCCAGGCGGCCCGTGACCGATACTTCCCGCAGGAACGGCCGCGGCCGCACCACGCTGTCGAGCGTGTCCAGCGGCAGGTCCACCCGTACCGGTTCGGTGCCGTGGCTATCGCGCCGAACGCCCTCGAGGCTCACCGTGCCCGCGTCTGCCTCAGCAAGCCTCGCGCGGTAGTCGCGTTGCAGGGATGCGTCGCGCACGACCAGCGGCGTATCGCTTTGCATCGTCTTGACGTGCTTGAAGGCTATGCGCACATCGCCGCCATATTCGGTATGTACCAGCAGATAGCCATTGTCCAGCGACAGGATCTTGCCGGTGAGCCGGTCGCCGTTGTTCAACCAGACGGTGTCGGCGCAAGCCAGTCCGGCTGACAGGGCCAGGAAAAGCGCCATCAGGCGCGGCAGGAGGAAATAGGATCGGGTGTGAGGCGCTGGCCGACGGGACATGGGGGCTGGGTAATTAGCGTAGCCCCCATGCTAAACGCGACACGCGCACGGCGTGTGACGGTTTTCGTCAGGGTATTACGCCATGCCGCTGCCGCTTTCCGAATGCGGATCTGAAGACGCCTGCGCGCTTCGGCTGCCGAATCGTTCGGCCACCTGCCGGGTGAACACCGCCCCGAAGAAGAAGATCTGGGCGGAATAGTAGATCCACAACAGCAGGGCGATCAGCGAGCCCGCGGCCCCGTAGGCCGACACGGTGCCGCCGCGGCCGAGATACAGGCCGATGCCCCACTTGCCCACCAGGAACAGGGCCGCCGTCACGATGGCGCCGGGGATGACGTCGCGCCAGGGGATGGTGACACTGGGCAGCAACTTGTACACCACGGCAAACAACGCGGTCACGACGGCGAACGAAAACAGGTTCGCCGTCCAGCCGGCCAGCGTCGCGAAGGTTGAATTGCTCCAGAGGTCGCCGTAATAGCCCTTGGCGGCGCCCAGGGCGGCATTCATCAGCAGCGAGATCAGCAGGAACATCGCCAACACCAGCACCAGGCCGAACGACACCATGCGGCTGCGCACCAGGCCTTGCAGGCCCGCCTTGCGCTGGTCGGTGGCGTCCCACAACTCGTCCAGGCTGGCCTGCAATTCGGCAAACGCCGTGGTCGCGCTGAAGATCAGCACTGCAATCGACAGGAGCGCGGCGATCCAGCCGCCTCCCGATTCGTGCGCGCTGGCAAGCACCGTCTGGATGACTTCGGCGCCACGGGGGCCGGTGAGGTCGCGCACCTGGCTGAACAGTTCCGAGCGCACGGCTTCTTCGCCAAAGAAAATGCCCGCGACAGCGATCACGAGCAGCAGCATCGGCGCCAGCGAGAAGACCATATAGAGCGAAAGCGCCGCGCCTTTGCTGGACGCCCGGTGCTGCGACCACTGCTTGGCGGATTCGACCAGCAGCCCGTAGATTTCCTTGGGGTGCAAAATTTGCAGCAGACGGGGCGGAATAAACATGGCGGGTCGGGGCAGTCGGGATGCAGGCATTGTAGGGGGCGGCGCCTGCCGTTCACAATCCGCAATCCGTATGCCAGGCCGCGGCGCGCCCAAGAAAAACACCCCCACGGGCGCAAACCCTTGGGGGTGTCGGTCTGGCGTGTCCCCGATACTGCCGGGGACACTGGCGCAAACAGCGTGGACTTGAATTAGAAGTCCATGCCGCCCATGCCGCCCATGCCGCCGGGCATGGCCGGAGCAGCGGGCTTGTCTTCAGCCAGTTCCACCACGGCGGCCTCGGCCGTCAGCAGCAGGCTGGCCACCGAAGCGGCGTTCTGCAGGGCGGTGCGGGTAACCTTGGTGGGATCCAGCACGCCTTGTTCGACCAGGTCGGTGTACTCGCCGGTAGCGGCGTTGTAGCCGTAGTTGCCCTTGCCGTTCAGCACGTTGTTCACCACGACGCTGGCTTCTTCGCCGGCGTTCGAAACGATGGTGCGCAGGGGCTCTTCCACGGCGCGCAGGATCAGCTTGATACCGGCGTTCTGGTCGGGAGTGTCACCCTTCAGGTCGGCGATGGCTTGCTTGGCACGCAGCAGGGCCACGCCGCCGCCAGCCACGACACCTTCTTCCACTGCAGCGCGGGTAGCGTGCAGGGCGTCTTCGACGCGGGCCTTCTTTTCCTTCATTTCGACTTCGGTGGCAGCACCGACGCGAATCACGGCAACGCCGCCGGCCAGCTTGGCCACGCGTTCCTGCAGCTTTTCACGGTCGTAGTCGGAAGTGGCTTCTTCGATCTGGACGCGGATCTGCTTGACGCGCGCTTCGATCGACTTGCTGTCGCCAGCGCCGTCGATGATGGTGGTGTTTTCCTTGCCCACTTCGATGCGCTTGGCCTGGCCCAGTTCCTGCAGGGTGGCCTTTTCCAGCGACATGCCGGTTTCTTCGGAGATGACCACGCCGCCCGTCAGGATGGCGATGTCTTCGAGCATGGCCTTGCGACGGTCGCCAAAGCCCGGGGCCTTGACGGCGGTGGTCTTCAGGATGCCACGGATGTTGTTCACCACCAGGGTGGCCAGCGCTTCGCCTTCGACATCTTCAGCGATGATCAGCAGCGGACGGCTCGACTTGGCGACTTGCTCCAGCACGGGCAGGAGGTCACGGATGTTGCTGATCTTCTTGTCGAAGATCAGGACATACGGGTCGTCCAGAGCGGCGACTTGCTTGTCGGGGTTGTTGATGAAGTAGGGCGACAGGTAGCCGCGGTCGAATTGCATGCCTTCGACGACGTCGAGCTCGTTGTCCAGCGACTTGCCGTCTTCGACGGTGATGACGCCTTCCTTGCCCACCTTGTCCATCGCGTCAGCGATGATCTTGCCGATGGATTCGTCGCTGTTGGCCGAGATCGAGCCAACCTGGGCGATTTCCTTGCTGGTGGTGACCGGCTTGGATTGCTTGGCCAGTTCGGCCACGGCAGCGCTCACGGCCTTGTCGATGCCGCGCTTCAGGTCGATGGGGTTGAAACCGGCGGCAACGTACTTCAGGCCTTCTTGAACGATGGCCTGGGCCAGCACCGTGGCGGTGGTGGTGCCGTCACCGGCGTTGTCCGAGGTCTTCGAGGCCACGTCTTTGACGAGCTGGGCGCCGATGTTCTCGAACTTGTCTTTCAGTTCGATTTCCTTGGCAACCGACACGCCGTCCTTGGTGACGGTGGGGGCGCCGAACGAACGCTCGAGCACCACGTTGCGGCCCTTGGGACCCAGGGTGGTTTTTACGGCGTTGGCGAGGACGTTTACGCCGCGGACGATGCGGACACGGGCGTCGTCAGCGAACAGGACTTGCTTGGCAGCCATTGTGAGCTTCCTTCGAAAATTCGGTTCAGGTAATTACTGGATCACGGCGAGGATTTCTTCCTCGCGGATGACGAGCAGCTCTTCGCCATCGACTTTCACCGACTGGCCGGCATACTTGCCGAACAACACCTTGTCGCCAGCCTTCAGGTCGACCGGCAGCACTTTGCCGTCTTCGGTCTTCTTGCCCGGTCCAACGGCGACCACTTCGCCTTGATCCGGCTTTTCAGCGGCGCTGTCAGGGATAACGATGCCCGAGGCAGTCTTGCGCTCGTTGTCCAGGCGTTTGACGATCACGCGATCGTGCAGGGGACGCAGGGCCATGAGGAAACTCCTGTTTCTATATAGAAGGTGAAATGATCGAATCCGGGCCGGTGGTGTTAGCACTCACCGGCGGCGAGTGCTAATTATAGGGATGATGTTGCCGGGTTCAAGGGGGGGTGGGGCCGTTGTTACATTTTGGCCAGCGGGCGGTCGGGGCCCCCGGCCGCCCTTCGCCGCCCGTGACCGGAGAGACGGGCCGATAATGGCGCCTCGGCGGCACGGTGGCGGTCCAGGGCCGTGGCGCGCAAAGGGAGCGAATGCACGGATGAAAATTTCTCTTGAATCGCCCAGGCAGCCGGATGTTTTGGGGCTCATCGATGATCTGGACGCGTTCCAGAAGCCGCTCTACCCCGCCGAGAGCCATCACGGCATCGACATCCATGCGCTGGAAAAACCGAATGTACTTTTCGCCGTCGCGCGCGACCCTGGCGGCGAGGCCGTTGCTTGCGGAGCCATGGTGCTGGAAGCTTCCTATGGCGAGCTCAAACGCTTTTACACAAAGCCGTCCCATCGGGGCAAAGGGATTGCGCGCGCAATGATTTGCCTCCTGGAAACCCAGGCGCAGCGCCGCGGCTGCCATCAATTCGTGCTGGAAACAGGGTATCTGCAACCCGAGGCCTTGGCCCTTTATTCCCGTTGCGGATACCAGCGTTGCGGGCCCTTCGGCAGTTATGTGGAAGACCCCAACAGTGTCTTCATGTGCAAGGCGGCTCCCCGGTTGGCCTAGCGCCGCCGGATAAATGCAGCAGAAAGCTGCTCAGGACAGGGCCATCCTCACTGCAGCCTGGCAATGAAGCTCGGTTGTGGAAAATGCGGGCACAGGGCAATCCTGTGGCGGCAAGAGCAGCGGGATTTCTGTGCAAGCCAGGGCGACACAGTCCGCTCCACGTCGCCCCAGCTCAGCGATGATGTCTTTGTATCGGTTCCGGGTTTCGTCGAGAAATCGATTTTGCACCAGTTCTTCATAAATGCTTGCATGAATGAAGCTCTTTTCCTTTTCGTCGGGAACAATTGCTTCAAGGCCGTTCTGGGCAAAGATACTGGGATAAAAGTCGCCTTCCATGGTTTTTCTGACTCCCAGGAGCGCCACGCGCTTCAGGCCTTTTCGGGCCTTGATCGCATCCGCTGTGACTTGAGCGATATGCAAGAACGGGATGTCGATCATTGGCTGCACCAGCGGGACAAAACGGTGCACGTCATTGCAGGTGATGACGATGAAATCCGCGCCGGCCGCTTGCAGCGCCTGCGCCGATGCTGCAATCTGCCGGCACGCCGCGGCCTCGTCCTGCCGCTCGATGACGGCGTCCACGTAGTCCTGGCGGTTCACGCTCTCCAGCACGATTCGGGCTGAGGTCACGCCGCCTTCGATTTCCTGCACTATCTGATTGACCCGCCTGTAGTACTCGGCCGTGGACACCCAGCTCAACCCGCCGATCATCCCGATTTTCTTCATTTTTCCTCGAACCCTTTTTGACGTGTTCGCAATCGCAAATCTGACTGACCGATAATTCCGGGCGCGGCCCAACGAATCGCCGGATTTTACAGACTGCGCTCCGGGCGGAGTATGGATTGCGCATGGAGCCCACGGGTGAAGGCACCGCCCACAACGATCACACCCTGTGCTGCGCCTCAGGGCAGATGACTGCCCCCGGGCTGCAGGCGGGCGTTCCCGCGACGTTCGGACGTTGCCGCCATGGCTCGTGCTTCGGCACGCATTATTGGCGGTTGATCCAGTCTTGCGTGTCGCGTATGAACCAGGGCAGGTTCAGGCGCTCCCCTTCGCCGGACTGGATGGTCAGCCGTTGGCCAGACGAACCTGGCGCGCTGTCGGCGCGCTGGGCGGCGGGCGGCGGATCGCTGCGGTAGTCCATGCCGGTTTGCCGGGGCGGGTTGTCGGCGCAGGCGGCGAGCGACGCGCATGCGGCCGCGATCAGGATGGGACGCATGGTCGAGCGAAATATATTCATCAAGGTGTGTATTGCGCTGGAAGCACGGGCCGACGTGCCGGACGGAACTGGGCGTAGCCTTTACCTTACTCGCATTGCTGCCTGTTGCGCATCTTGTCGGGCATTCCGTGATGGTTGGGCCGCGGAAACGGAACAACTGCTGTTCCGGCGGCGCGATTGTTGCCAACCTGGGCCGCCGCTAAGCTCGATCGGGCAAATATTGCCGAGCGATATTGCGACCCTACAACAACAAGGACCGAGGAGACATCATGAAGTCATACGCCGTGGGCGCGTTGTGCGCCGTCCTGGCGCTGGGATCAGCGTACGCGCAAGAACCGCCTGCACGCGTGCCTCTGGTGCCGGCGGACACGCAGGACGAGATACTGCAGCCCGCCTTCAACGCCATCAGGGCCCGCGGCACCGAGCCCGGCAACATGCATAGGGTAGTGGGGCACAGCCCTGAAATCTTCAAGGCCTATCTGGGGCTGGCGACGGCATTGCGCAATTCGGCCGAGGTGCCCCGTGCCGACCGGGAACTGGTGATCCTGCGCATTGCCCAGCTGGCAAACGCGGAATATGAGTTCACCGCCCACCGGCCCATGGCGCTGAGCTGCGGCATTTCGGAAGCGCAGGTCGACGGCCTGGCGGGGTGGAAAACATCGAAGATGTATTCCGACAAACAGCGGGCGCTGCTGGCGTACGCCGAGGAAATCGGGTCGCCGCTGGGCGTCAGCGACGCCACGTTCGAGGCACTGCAGGGGTTTTACCAGCCGCGCGAAATCGTCGAGCTGACCATGACGGGCGCGTTCTACAACATGGCTTCGCAGGTGACCGGGGCGCTCGAAGTGAAATCCGACCTGGGCAAGGTGCCGTCCAAGTACGGCAAGTGCTGATGCCGGCGGCCGCGCACGAAGGTGTGCGGCCGTGTGCCCGGCTATTGCGCCGCGTCGTGATGTGAAATCAACGCGATCCATTCACGCAGCACGGCGGCTTCGCGGGTGTCGCATTCGTAGCTGCCCTTGGGTATTGCGAAGTAGTAAGAAAACGCGCCCAGGTTGAGCCACTGGTCGAACGGCGCCACCAGCCGGCCGTCCTGCAGTTCTTGCGTGATGAGCGCCTTCTGGCCCATGGCTACCCCATAGCCGGCCAGTGCGGCTTCATAGGCCAATGCCGATGATTCGAATCGCATGTCTCGGCCGTCTTCGGGAAGGCGCAGGCCGGCGTGCGCAAACCAGACCTGCCAATCGTCGGGGCGCGCGTGGGTGTGCAGCAAAGTGACGCCGCGCAGGTGCTCGGGCCGTTGCAGCTGCCGCGCCATATCCGGCGTGCACACGGGGGCGATCTCGTTCTCCATGATCTTGAACTGCGCCAGGCCGGGTGCATGGCCATGATTGAGCACGATGGCGGCGTCGAGCTGCTCGCGTTCAAAATCGGGCGGACTGGCGGACGTGTGCAGGCGGACTTCCAGTTCCGGGTGCGCCGCGTGCAGGCCGGCCAGGCGCGGCAGCAGCCAGCGCATGGCGACCGTGTGCGGAGCACGAAGGTTGAAGACGCGGGATTGCGCCGCGCGTTGCAGGCTCTGGGTGGCCCGCCGCAGCCCCGCCAGATGGCGCGAAATTTCCTGGTGATATTCCAGGCCCTCGGGCGTGAAGCTGATGCGCCGGTGCTGGCGATGAAATAGCACGGTGCGCAATTGCTTTTCCAGCAAGTGGATCTGCCGGCTGACGGCCGCAGGTGTCACGCACAGTTCCTGCGCCGCGGCCGTGACGCTGGCCAGCCGACCTACGACCTCGAACACGCGCAAGGCGTTCAGCGGGGGAAGCGGATCCATCGTGATTTCGGTTAACTAAAACTGAATCGTAGCAGCGCAGAAGTTGATTGACCATGCTGGGCCGCGTTCCTACCATTTTTGCCTGCGTCGATGGGGCGTGTGCTTTTTTCAATTAACGGGTTGTTAAGCAAAATACCAAAGGGGGTAATGATGAAACCATCGGTCTGGCGTTACTGCGCCGTTGCATTGATTTCTTTGGCCACGTGGGGCACGGCGGCGGCGGCGGCCGACTCGGCGGCGTTTCCGTCCAGGACGGTATCCATCGTGGTGCCGACCACGCCGGGGGGCACGGCCGATTTGGTGGCCAGGCTGGTTGCCCCCAAGCTTGCCGCGCTGTGGGGTGAGCCCGTCATCGTCGAGAACAAGCCTGGCGCGGGTTCTCTGGTGGGCACCGACTACGTGGCACGGTCCAAGCCGGACGGCTATACGCTCCTGCTGGCATTCAATGAGGTGGCCACGCTGCCCGCCATCAACAAGCACACCAGAATCGATGTGGTGGACGGATTCGAGCGCATCACCAAGATCGGCACGCTTCCCGTGCTGATTCTGGGGAACCCCAAGGTTGAAGCCAACACGCTGCAGGAATTGATCGACAGCGCGCGCAAGAATCCGGGAAAGCTGACCTACGCGTCGAATGGCTCGGGTGGCGTGCTGCAGCTCTATTCCGAGATGTTCAAGCAGGAAGCGGATATCGACATCATGCACGTGCCCTATAAGGGGGCCCTGGAAGCGTCCATGGCAATGCTGTCCGGCGAAGTGGATGTGCTGGTGCAGTTCGCCTCCGGCAATGTGCAGAACTACGTCAAGGCCAACCGGACCAAGCCCTACGCGGTGGCGTCGAGCCAGCGCCTTCCCGGCCTGCCCGATGTGCCTACGACCGCCGAAGCCGGCTTGCCGTCCTTGCAGCTGGAAGCGTGGTACGGCTTGTTTGCGCCGGCAGGCACGCCCAAGGCGGTGATCGACAAAGTCAATGCTGACTTCATCCAGGTCATGAAGCTGCCCGAGGTGCAGGAGCGTCTGGGCGGGGTGGGAATGAGCGTGGACACCAGCACGCCGGAAGCGTTCGATGCGTTCTTCAAGGAAGAGCATCGGCGCTGGACTGATTTGATTGTCAGCGCGGGCATTGAAAGCAACTGAGCCCGTGCGCAGAGGAGCATTGACATGAATTACCATCCGGGCACCTACCAGCCCTTGTCGTTCGCGGCGGCCCGTGAACGTTTCCTGGCCCGCCAGCAACGTCCCAGCGAATTCCTGGAAGCCTGCCTTCAGACTATCCGGGAGCGCGAGCCGGTGGTCCAGGCCTGGGTCGTGCTGAACGAAGAGGGCGCTCGCGCGGCGGCCCGCGAATCGGACCGGCGCTATGAAGCAGGGCAGCCCCTGTCACAGATCGATGGGATGCCCATCGGCATCAAGGACCTGATCGAGACGAAGGACATGCCTACGCAGATGGGCAGTCCGGCGTATGCCGGCAGCTTTCCGAAGCGCGACAGCGCCCTGGTGCGCGCGCTGCGTGACGCGGGTGCCATCATCCTGGGCAAGACCGTGACCACTGCGCTCGGCTTTCTCGATCCGGGACCCACGACCAACGCCTTTGATCCCCAGTGCACCCCGGGTGGCTCATCCAGCGGGTCGGGTGCCGCGGTGGGCGCAAAGATGGTACCGGTGGCGATCGGCTCGCAGCTGGTGGGTTCGGTACTGCGCCCCGCCAGCTTCAATGCAAACTGGGCGCTCAAGCCTACCTTCGGCGGCATCAATCGCGGTGAAAGGCTGGGCTACAGCCAGTCGCATGTGGGCATTCACGCCGGCTGCGCGCAAGACATGTGGGCCACGGCCATGGAAATCGTGACGCGCGTGGGCGGCGATCCCGGGCACCCGGGCCTGTATGGTGGCCTGGCGGCGCCCGCACCGCAGCCGCTGCGCAGGGTGGCCGTCATGGAAACGGAGGGCTGGCCGCGCCTGGATCCGGCTTCTCGCGCCGCCTTCGAGGGCCTGCTGCAGACTTTGCAGGAGCAGGGCGTCGAGATCGTGCGGCGTTCAGACCTGGTGCTGCTGGACCTCTTCGAGCAGTCGATCGCCACGGCCACCGCCAATATGCTGCGCCTGATCTCGTGGGAACAACGCTGGTCTCTCGAGAATCTGATTGAACAGCATCCGGGGACGCTGGGCCCCAGTCTGCTGCGCCAGCTCGAAAGCGGACGCAGTGTCACCCTGGACACCTTCCGCCAGGATTTGGCAGAGCGCGATCTCGCGCGCCAGCGGCTGGCCGCTCTGGCCAATTACTGCGACGCGCTGATCAGTCCGGCTTCCTGCGGGCCTGCGCCGCGATTCGAAGCGACCAGGAACACGCCATTTCCGACAGGAGACGTCTCGTTCAGCTGCGTATCGTCCTATCTGGGTGCGCCGGCGGTTGCGGCGCCGGTCCTGGCGGTAGAGGGAATGCCGTTCGGGGTGCAGTTGATCGGTCAGCCGCACCAGGATGAGCGCCTGACCGCGTATGCAAGATGGATGGCCGAGGTGGTGCACGCGAGCTGATGCGTGCGTCATGGTGCCGCCCGTCAAGGACGGACGGCACCTCTCGCATCAGCTTTTGTGGCCCGCCGCGCGCAGAATCAGGTCCGTGATCTCGTCGGGGTGCGACAGCATCGAAAGATGCCCCGACGGCAGCTCAATGGTGTGCGCCTTCATGCGCTTGGCTAGGAAGCGTTCCAGTTCGGGCGAAGTGGTGCGGTCGTTGGTAGAGACGGCGTACCAGGTGGGCTTGTGGCGCCATGCGGCTTCGGTGGTGCGTGAGGCGAACAGGGTGTCGGAAATGGGGCCTTGCTCGGCATACAGCGCTCGAGCCTTGACCGGGTCGATGTCCTGGGCGAAGTCATTCAGGAATGCCTGCTCGTTCAGCTGCGCAAAGCCGCCTGATTTCACCAGGCCGGCGCTGGCCGGTGCTGCGGGAAACTTGGCCGCGAGGGCGCCGTAGTCTTCGCCGGCGTCCGGAGCGCGCGCGGCCACATACACCAGCCCCGCCACCTTCGGATCATTGCCCGCCTGCGAGATCACCGTGCCGGCCCACGAATGCCCAACCAAAAGGGTGGGGCCATCCTGCCGCGCCAGGGCGCGTTTCGTCGCTGCCGCGTCATCGGCCAGCGAGGTCAGCGGATTCTGTACGGCAGTCACGTTCAGGCCGGCTTTCTGCAGCCTGGGGATCACTTCAGACCAGCTCGAACCGTCGGCGTATGCGCCATGCACGAGCACGACATTGCGAATGGGGGCGGCTGCCTCGCCTGCGGCGATGGCGGCATGGCTCAGGCCCAGTCCGGCCATGGCGAGCGCGGCGGTGGCGAGGGTGTGTTTGATCTTCATGGGGCAATCCTTATGTGCGGGTTCAATTCGGTTGGAGGATGAGCGGTGCAAGCGGCGCAAGCGGCGATCGCGAGGCGGTCGTGCATGCGTGCCTGTCAGTGGTAAGACGCGCCGCCCGAGGGCTTATTCCGCGCCGCACAAAAAAAAGCGCCTGTTTCCTGGCCCGGCGAGACACGAGCGTCGTCAAAAAAAATCCGCCCCGTCAGGGGCGGATGCAGGGCCGGCAGTTCAGGCTGAGGACAGTCGTGTCGGCCGAGGGGCTGACTGCGGGTTGCGAGCGAAGCGCCCTGGCGCTGCGCGCCTCAGGCGTCCGGGGCGACTGCCTGCTGGACGGCGCGGGCAGCGGGCGTGTCGCTGGGGCTGACCACCGCGTAGAAGTAGCGTCCTTGCTTCCAGTACTGCGCCATCAGGTCGCCGTCTTTCCGCTTGCCGTCGCCGAAGTTCACGGCGCGGCCAGGAGGACGCACGTAGTACAGAATGGTTTCTCCCTGGGGGTTCTGGTAGAGCACCATCGCGGCCGGCCCCGATTCGGTGGACATCAGCCGGCCCCCCACGGGCTGGTAACCGAACGCATTGAAATCGGGCAGGGGCGCCGGCTGCATGAAGTGCCGGTTGAGCCACGCCTGAAGCTCTGCGGGCTGGCTGGACTGGAAGTCCACCATCGCGCCGGCGGAGTCCGATGCGAACATGCGGTAAGCCTGTACGGCGTCTGCCATCGGCAGGTAGTTCGAGCGTATGGCGGACTCGCGTGCCTGCCAGCCCCCCATTCCGCCCATTCCGAACGCAAGCACGAGCGTGGCGGCCAGCGCCATACGGCGGCGCGTACGGGCGCGCAGGTCGCGGCGGATGGATGCCGGGTCCAGGCGTTCGGGTACGGCGTAGCGGCTCAGGTCGGCGTGCTGGCTGCGCAGCGCTTCCGTCTGGCGCCGGATCTGCTCGACGTCGTGAGCCGCGGCCGGATGCGCGGCCAGATAGGCTTCTACCTCGGCCCGGCGCGCGGCGTCCAGCTGCCCGTCGGCATAAGCGTGCAATTCGTGTTCAGTGGGAATCGTCGTCGTCATTTCATCACCCGCAATGCAGGCTGCCCGGTAATGCGTCCGTCATTGATGTCTCGCAGTGCTTTGCGTGCCCGCGAAAGCCGGGACATCACGGTGCCGATGGGAATATCGAGCACCGCGGCGGCTTCCTGATAGCCCAGCCCTTCAACGGAAACCAGCAGCAGCAGGCTTTGCTGGTCTGCCGTCAGCTGGGCCAGGTCATCCAGGGCCGCGCGGGTGATCGCCACCTGCTCGGTCGACGGCGCCTGCGGTTCCGGCGCGCCGCTGAAGAAATCAAGGATGCGAGCATACCGCTGGCTGCGGCGCTGCCCGTCTATGAAGCATCGGTACAGTATGGAAAACAGCCACGCGCGCAAGTCGCCTTCGGGGTGCCGGCTGTCTGCGCGCGATAGTGCGCGTTCCATGCATGTCTGCACCAGATCGTCGGCATTGGCCACGTCATGGGTCAATGACAGCGCAAAGCGCCGCAATCGCGGCAGCACCTCTCGCAGGTCTTCGTCGGTTATGCCCGCCGCCATGGGTAAGGCCTCTTCAGGTTGTCGATGTGGGTCAGACGAACGGCGGCGGCGATTATTCCCGCGGAAGAGTGGCTGTTACACGGGATGACGGGCCGGCACGCTGCTTACAGTAGCGCGTCCCGGCTGCGTTGGCGAACATGTACAGCAGGTTCGTGTACAGTCGGCGGGGCGTGCCGCAAAGGGTTGCGGCACGCCGGCGCGGCGCGTTGCTTACAGCGCGCCGGCCAGCTCGGGCACGACCTGGAACAGGTCGCCCACCAGGCCGTAGTCGGCCACGCCGAAGATCGGCGCTTCGGCGTCTTTGTTGATGGCCACGATCACCTTGGAATCTTTCATGCCCGCCAGATGCTGGATGGCTCCCGAGATCCCCACCGCCACGTACAGCTGCGGCGCGACGATCTTGCCGGTCTGCCCCACCTGCCAGTCGTTGGGCGCGTAGCCCGCGTCCACTGCCGCGCGCGAGGCGCCCAGCGCCGCACCCAGCTTGTCGGCCAGCGGATCCAGGATCTTGAAGTTCTCGGCGCTGCCCAGCCCGCGGCCGCCCGAGACCACCACGCGCGCGCCCGCCAGCTCGGGGCGGTCGCTCTTGGCCACTTCGCGGCCCACGAACGACGACAGCCCCGAATCGGCCACCGCCTCGAGCGCCTCGACCGCCGCCGAGCCACCCGTGGCCTCGACCGCATCGAAACCCGTGGTGCGCACCGTGATCACCTTGACCGCGTCGCCCGACTGCACCGTGGCGATGGCGTTGCCCGCGTAAATGGGCCGCTGGAAGGTGTCCGGCGATTCCACCGCGATAATGTCGGAAATCTGCGCCACGTCGAGCTTGGCGGCCACCCGCGGGGCCACGTTCTTGCCCGAGGCCGTGGCCGGAAACACAATGTGGCTGTAGCTCGAGGCCACCGCCAGCACCTGTGCGGCCAGGTTCTCGGCCAGGCCATCGGCCAGGTGCGGCGCGTCGGCCAGCAGCACCTTGGCCACGCCCGCGGCCTGGCCCGCCTGCTCGGCCACCGCGCGCGCATTGCTGCCCGCCACCAGCACGTGTACATCGCCGCCCAGCTGCGCGGCAGCCGCCACGGCGTTCAGCGTTGCACCCTTCAATTGGGCGTTGTCGTGTTCGGCAATAACCAGCGTCGTCATCACAGCACCTTCGCTTCGTTCTTCAGTTTGTCGACCAGCGCGGCCACGTCGGCCACCTTGATGCCTGCCTTGCGCGCCGGCGGCTCGCTGACCTTCAGGGTCTTCAGACGCGGCGCGGGATCGACGCCCAGGTCCTGCGGCGTGACCGTGTCCAGCGGCTTTTTCTTGGCCTTCATGATGTTGGGCAGCGTCACGTAGCGCGGCTCGTTCAGGCGCAGGTCGGTCGTCACGATGGCCGGCAGATTCAGCTTGAGCGTTTCCAGCCCGCCGTCGACTTCGCGCGTGACCGTGACTTCGCCTTCGCCCAGCTCGACCTTGCTGGCGAACGTAGCTTGCGGCCAGTCGAGCAGCGCGGCCAGCATCTGACCGGTCTGGTTGGCGTCGTCGTCGATGGCCTGCTTGCCCAGGATGACCAGCTGCGGCTGCTCTTTGTCGACCAGACCCTTGAGCAGCTTGGCCACCGCCAGCGGCTGCAGTTCGGCATCGGTCTGCACCAGAATGCCGCGGTCGGCGCCGATGGCCATGGCCGTGCGCAGCGTTTCCTGGCTTTGCGACACCCCGCAGGACACCGCCACCACTTCCGTGACCCCGCCTTTTTCTTTCAGGCGCGTGGCTTCTTCGACGGCAATCTCGTCGAACGGGTTCATGGACATCTTCACGTTCGCGATATCCACGCCCGTTTGATCGGATTTGACGCGTACCTTGACGTTGTAGTCAACGACACGCTTGACTGGTACGAAAACTTTCATGGTTGAGCTTCCTCGCCCTCGGGGGCGAACTGGTACAGAAACAGAAAACGCAGTATGTGCAAGTGGGGCGGCTATTGCAGTTCCTTGAGCATATTGCGCGCGATGACCAATTGCTGGATTTGCGTGGTGCCTTCGTAGATGCGGAACAGGCGCACGTCGCGATAGAAGCGTTCGATGCCGTATTCACTCATGTAGCCGGCGCCGCCGAAAATCTGCACGGCCCGGTCGGCGACCCGCCCGCACATTTCAGAGGCGAACAACTTGGCGCACGAGGCTTCGGTGCTGACGGGCAGGCCATCGTCGCGGCGGCGTGCGGCATCGATCACCATGCTGCGCGCGGCGTAGATTTCGGCCTTGCTGTCGGCCAGCATGGCCTGCACCAGCTGGAATTCGCCAATCGGCTGGCCGAACTGGCGGCGTTCAGCCGCATATTTCAGCGCGTCGGACAGCATGCGTTCAGCGACGGCCACACAGATGGACGCAATGTGGATGCGGCCTTTGTCGAGCACCTTCATGGCGGTCTTGAAGCCACGGCCTTCTACGCCGCCTATCAGGTTGGCCGCAGGCACCCTGCAGTTCTCGAATATGACATCGCAGGTGTGGGCGCCTTTCTGGCCCATTTTCTTGTCGCGCTTGCCCAGCGTGATGCCGGGCGTGTTCGCGTCGACAATGAACGCGGAGATGCCTGCTGCGCCCTTCTTTTCGGGGTCGGTGCGCGCCATCAGCGTGAAGATGCCTGCCTGGGGGGCATTGGTGATGAAACGCTTGGTGCCATTGACCACGTAATGGTCGCCATCGCGGATGGCGGTCGTGCGCAGGGACGCGGCGTCCGAGCCCGAACCGGGCTCGGTGAGTGCGAACGAGGCAATGACTTCGCCAGTGGCCATACGGGGCAGGTATTTCTGTTTCTGCTCTTCGGTGCCGTCGAACAGAATGCCTTGCGAACCGATGCCCACGGTGGTGCCCAGCAGCGAACGGAACGCCGGCGACGCGCGGCCAAGCTCCAGCATGGCCAGGACCTCTTCTTCCATGGTGAGCTGCAGGCCGCCATATTTCTCGGGGATGGTCAGCCCGAACAGGCCCATGTCTTTCATGTCCTGCACGATGTCGGCAGGAATTTCGTCAGTTTCCGCAACGATTTCCTCATTGGGGATCAGGCGTTCGCGTACGAAGCGGGCGATGTTGTCGGTCAGGATGTTGAGGGTTTCCTGGTCTCGGATCATGGCGGGTAGCTCAAAAGATAATATGCACATGCTGCGGCCACAGACGCCTGAGCGTCAAGTCTGTTCGGTAATTGTTCCGTACAATGGAATTCATGAAAAGCGATTCATGTACCGCATATAGCGGTAAGCAGTTATAGTTACTCGCCAGGGAAATTCCAAAGTACGGAACTTGGCGGGATTCAAATGAATCGATATGCCACAGACTGAATCATGGTTTCCGGAATCAAAGAGAAAGTAGCGATGGGGCCGGGGACGGCCCGCAGTCAAGGCGGGGCAGCAGCCCGCAAGTTGACGCAGGAAGGCGCACGGGTAATCACTGCCGACACCGTCGCCGAGCCGGCTCAGGCGGTGGCCGCGTCGCCTGCAATGGTGGCACCGTTCGCCCGCGCATTGGCGGTGCTTGCAGCGTTTCTGCCCGGTGAGCGATGGCTGGGTACGCGCGAGCTCGCGCAGCGCACTGGCCTGCCTCCGCCCACTGTCACCCGAATGTCCCAGACACTGGTTATGCTGGGGTATCTGTTCCATGATGCCAAGGGGCGCAAGTACCGCCTGGCGCCGGCCGCGCTGACGCTGGGCTACGGGGCCACCGTCAACTCCGATCTGCAGCGTGTGGCGTATGCCAGCATGCAGGTCTATGCCGAACGCCACAAGGTACATGTGAATCTCAGCGCGCGCGACAGGCTCGACATGATCGTGCTTGAAAGCTGTCGCAGCGCCCAGTCCACGCTTGCGCTCGACTTGCACGCCGGAGTGCGCTTTGGCATTACATCTTCGCCCATGGGATGGGCGCTGCTCGCGGCCTTGCCCGAACTGGAGCGCTACTACTTGCTGGAAAATGTCGAGCGGCGTGCCCAACGCCAGTGGCCGCAAATGCGCCGTCGCACCAGCGAGGGTCTGGCGCAGGTGCAGCGCGACGGTTTCTGTTCGTCGCTGGGCGAATGGGACAGTGAAATCGGCATCGTTGCCGCGGCTTTGTTGGTCGAGGGCCATGCGCCCATGGTGCTGGCCTGCGTCGGGTCGAGCCAGCAGATGACACGGGCCCGGGTCGAGCGTGATATCGGCCCGCAGTTGCTGGCGATGGTGTCCGGCATACAGCAGCAGGTGTCAGGCCCATGAGCGTGCCGCAAAAGTCCGCGAGTTCGACCGTGCTTTCCGTGCAGCGCGGCATGCAGGTGCTGAGGGCGTTCCAGTCTGACCGCACCCCGTTGTCGAACACCGAGTTGGTCCGCCGTACGGGCCTGCCAAAAGCGACCGTGTCCCGGTTGACGAGCACGCTGCTGCAGTTAGGTTTCTTGCGGCGCGTACCAGGAGGCCGCGAATTCGAACTCGGTGCCGCCCCCGTGGGCATAGGCCATGCCTATCTTGCAGGCAGCGAGCTATTGCACATCGCCAATCCGTTTTTGCAGGAACTCGCCGACGAATTGCATGTGGCCGTCGCCTTGGGCATACGCGATGAGCTCGATATGCTGTACCTGGGCTATCGGGCCAGCCGCCGCGTCGGAACCCTGCGGCAAGGGGTGGGATCGATGGTGCCACTGGGCTCCACGGCAATTGGCCGCGCATATCTCTGGGGCTTGCCGCCCCCCCAGCGCGAAGCCCTGCTCGAGCAATTGAGCCGCCAGGCCGCCGAGTCCGCTGGCGCCCTGATGCGCAGCATTCAACAAAGTTTTGCGCAGTTGCGCAAAACTGGAGTTTGTTCGGTGATGGCGGGATACAAGCGCGACTCGTACGGAATCGCCGCGCCCCTGGTCGTGGGACGCAAACGTATCGTCATGAGCCTTAGCTGCAGCCGTGCCCAGCTGCAATCCGATCTGGCCACCGAACGCAAGCTCATCGAGCCTGCGCTGTGCGCGGCGGCGGTCCGGCTGCAGGGAGTGCTGGCTGAGTTCGACGGCGAACTCTGATAGCGCGTTTTCAACCCTGAGGGTATATGGCATGGCCGCCGTGGCTGTATCGAGCACGTCGCGCTGATCGAAATGGACGGTGGTGATGATCCTGTCGATGCGTTGATTGCGTCGGCTCGCGCAAGTCGGCGACGCCGGGCTCGGTGATGCCGCATTTTCGGCCTCGAGGCCCTGGCGCCGGGCGAATTGCGAGCCTCTTGTGAGTCTTCATCGATACGATCAATGATTATCCAAGATATTTACCATTTTCTTCAATGAATCGGTGTTGCTACGCTACGTCCCGAGGTGCCCAGGTCGGGGCGTGCAAGCGTCACGCCCTTGCCGGCGTCAGCGCGGCGCCTCGTCTAAAACCAGACTAGAAATGGAGGCGACGATGTCCAAGTTCTCAAGGCCTGGCGCCGATAGCGCAGGCTTGCCCCTGTCCCGTCGGGCGATGCTGCGACTGACTGCTGGCGTGGCGTTGGCGGGTCCGGCGTTGCTGCGCGCGCAGCCATCAGGTTCCCCGACGCAGATGCGCACGATACGCTCACTGGCAACTGACGGTGTGCCGCTGTCAGTGGCCGAGGCAGGCAATCGCCATGGCCGGCCCATTGTGTTCATCCATGGCTATTCGCAAAGCCATGAGTGCTGGGGCAAACAGTTCGCCGACCCTGCATTGCTGCGCGATTTCCATCTGATTGCCTTCGACCTGCGCGGTCACGGGAAATCAGGCAAGCCCATGAACGCCGAAGCATATCGCGACGCGCAGCGCTGGGCGGACGATGTACGAACCGTCATACAGGAAACCTGCACGCAACCGCCTTGCCTGGTGGGCTGGTCGTACGCGGGCAGGGTTATCAATGATTATCTCGGGGTCTACGGCGATACTGGCCTGGCTGCCATCAACTACGTGGCTGCCACGTCAACCGCGAATCCCGCCATGCTGGGCCGTTCGGCGGCGCTCATGAGGCCCTTGGCAGCCGACGATGCTCATGTCGCTGCGAACGCCGTCGAGCCATTTTTGCGGGCGTGTTTTGAGCGCCAACCACCCGAGTCGGAAATGCGCGAGATGATCCGCTACAACAACGAGACACCCGTGGCGGTGCGCCGCTACCTGGGCGGCAGGCCGGCCGACTATGACGCCGCGCTGCGCAAGGTGCGCGTGCCCGTGCTGGTGACGCATGGGGAACTGGACCAGATTTCGGCTGTGGCAATGAGTGAGTACACCGCCAGCCTGATCCCGCAGGCTTTGCTGTCGATTTACAGCGCAATCGGCCATAGCCCATTCTATGAAGACCCGGCGCGCTTCAATCGTGAGTTGGCCGCATTGAATGCGGCGTAGCAGGTGGCGCCGCGCCCCAAGGAGCCGGGCCTGCTTAGAGGCTACAGCCCCTGGGCAGCCTGGCGGCCTCAGCCGCTCACCAGCCGCAGCAGGGTGATCTCGGAGGCTGCGCCCAGCCGCAGGGGCGGGCCCCAGTAACCCGTGCCGCGGCTGGTGTAGACCCACATATCGCCAAAGCGCCGCAACCCGGCGGTGTATGGCTGCTGGAAGCGCACGAAGAAATTCCAGGGCAGGAACTGGCCGCCATGGGTGTGGCCGGAAATCTGCAGGTGGTAGCCCGCCGCCGCCGCCGCGATGGCGCTGCGCGGTTGATGTGCCAGCAACACGCTGACGGCGTCGGCCGGCGCGCCTGCGCGGGCGGCGGCCGGGTCGCTCGCTTGCGCCGGGTCGAACGCCCCGGCGCTGTAGTCGGTCACGCCCGCCACGACGAGGGGCGTGCCGCCCTGGTGCAGCACGACATGCTCGTTCAGCAGTACGCGCAGCCCCAGGCGGCGGAATTCGGCGATCCACTGCGGCGCGCCGGAATAGTATTCGTGATTGCCGGTCACCAGATAGGCCCCATGCCGGGCCGTGAGGCGGCCCAGCGGCTGGGTATGTGCCGCGAGTCGCGCCACCGGGCCGTCGACCACATCGCCGGTGACGGCGATCAGGTCAGGGTTCAGCGCGTTCACGGCGTCCACGATACGCGCCACATAGCCGCGCTTGATCGTGGGGCCCACATGAATGTCGCTGATCTGTGCAATGGTGTAGCCGTGCAGCGCGTCCGGCAGGCCGGCGACGGGAATGTCGACGCGCCGTACCCGGGCCAGCCGGCGTGCGTTCCAGGCGCCCAGCAGTGTGCACGTTGCCGACAGGCCCAGCACCGCCAGTGCGGTGTTGCGCTTCCATGCCGCCACGGACAGGGGGAAATCGCCCAGGGTCGACGCGGTCAGGGCAATGGCCAGAGTCACATCGCGCAACAGCGTCAGCACGAAAAGGAACGAGAAGAGTCCCATGGCGACCAGTCCGATGGCGGCAACCGCATCGGCCCAGGGGCGGGCGGCAAACGGCCGGATCACCAGCGACAGGGGCATCAGCACGCACGACAGCGCCAGTCCCGCAACGCCTGCCCAATGCAGGCCGGGGCCTCCTGCAAGATCGGGAATCAGCCGCATGCCCACATACAGGTGGGCCGCAGCGACGATGAGCGCGAGGCGCAGCAGGAAAGCGAAGCGTGGCATTCGGCGGCCCGCGTTATGACGTGGAAGGGCCGTCGTAGCTGAGCGACCTGGCCGTCTTGCCCCAGAACACGCGGTACGCATAGGCGTTGTAGGCGATGATCACGGGAAGGACGATGCACGCGCCGATCAGCACCAGCTTCAGCGACCCGGGCGCCGCGGCGCCTTGCCATAGGGTGATGCGGCCCATCAGCAGCCACGGAAACAGGCTGACCGCCAGGCCCAGGAAGGCCAGCGCAAAGATGGCGGCGGTAAGCGCGAACGGCAGCCAGCACAGGCGATCATGAGGGCGCGGCAGCGTGCGCAGCACGGCGGCCAGCCCCAGCAGGCAGGCTGCGGTGGCCAGCGGCAAGGGGGCCAGATAAAGACCCGTCGTGCTGGTCCAGCGCTGCCATATCTGCGGATCCATCTGGGGCGTGACGACCGACACCGCCACGATGCCGGCCGCGAGGCCCCACCACGCGCGCCTCGCCCAACGCACGGCGTGCCGCTGCAGTTCGCCCTCGGTTTTCATGATGAGCCAGGCGGCCCCCAGCTGCGCATAGCCGGCCACCACGCAGGCGCCGACAAAGGCCGAGAACAGGCGGTATTCCAGGCCATGGTTGTGCCCGGTGACCACGCCGCCCAGGATGTACCCCTGCGACCAGGCGGCGATCACCGAGCCGATGCAGAACAGGCGCGTCCATAGCATGCGCCGCCCGGGAGGCGCCTTGGCACGGAAATCGAACGCAACGCCGCGAAAAATCAGCCCGAACAGCATCAGGGTAACCGGAAAATACAGTTCGCGCAGTATGCCGCCATAAGCGAACGGAAAGGCCATCAGCAGAATGCCGATGCCCAGCACCAGCCAGGTTTCGTTGGCGTCCCAGAATGTGCCGATGGACGCCAGCATGGTGGTGCGGTGGGCGTCGTCGATCTTGCTGTTGAGCAGGATGCCTACCCCGAGATCAAAGCCATCGAGCAGTACGTACGCCAGGATGGCGAAGCCCAGAATGCCCAGGAATACCAGCGGAAGCCAGAACGCGGGGTCGCCGGCGGACAGTCCGCCGGAGTAGGTCGCCAAGCTATCCATGATGATCTCCTGCCGCCGCTGCGTTGGCGGTGTTGCCCGTGGGCGGGACGCCCTTGTTTGCCTGGTATATCAACGTGCCTATGTACGACACCAGGAGGAATGCGTACAGCAGCAGGAAGCCGGACAGGGAGAGGGCGAAGGTCGCGGCGGTTTCATCGGCAACGACTTCGGCGCTGCGGATATGGCCATAGACCACCCATGGCTGCCGGCCTATCTCTGCCGTGTACCACCCCGCAACCGTGGCGACCCAGCCCGAGAACGTCATGGCGGCGAAGCCGCGCAAGGCCCAGCGCGGCAACGCATCGGGATTCCAGCGCCGCTTGCGCAGCAACCACAAGCCGCCCCAGGATGTCAGCATCATCAGCACCCCGACGCCGGCCATGACGCGAAAGCTGAAGAACACGGGCGCGACGGGCGGGTGGGCGTCCGGGAAATCGTTCAGGCCCTTCACCTCGCCGTCGAGGCTGTGGGTAATGAGCAGGCTGGCCCCGTAGGGGATGGTGATGGCCCACTTGTTGCTGCGCGTCGCCTCATCTGGCCAGCCGATCAGGACTGTGCCCGCGCCTTTCTGGGTTTCCCAAAGCCCTTCGATGGCGGCGATTTTGGCGGGCTGCGTCTGCGCGGCCAGGCGCCCCGCGGTATCGCCCACAAACATCTGCACGGGGATCACGGCGGCCGCCAGGACCAGACCTACCATGAAGGCCTTGCGTTCACCGGGGTGCAGCGGCCGGCGCAGCGCCTGCCAGGCCGACACGCCCAGCACCACGAATGCCGCGGTGACCACCGACGCCAGCAGCATGTGCCAGAACCTCAGCGGCAGCGATGCATTGAACAGGATCCGCATCCAGTCAGTGGGATAGAACTTGCCGTCTATCATCTCGGCCCCGGCTGGCGTCTGCATCCAGGAATTGGCCACCAGGATCCAGAAGGCCGACAGGGTGACCCCGAATGCGACCAGGAACATGCAGAAGGTATGGACTTTTTCGGGCACGCGGCCACGTCCGAACAACATGATGCCCAGGAAGCCGGCCTCAAGGAAGAACGCCGTCATGACCTCGTAGCCCATCAACGGCCCCACGACGTTGCCGGCCCTTTCCATGAAGCCCGGAAAGGTGGTGCCGAACTGGAAGCTCATGGTCAGTCCCGAGACGACGCCCAGCGCGAACGACAGGGCGAATACGCGGATCCAGAACCGGTATGCATCGAGCCAGGCGCTATCGCCGGTGGCGCGCCATCGCATCTTGAAAAAGAGCAGGATCCACGCCAGGGCGATGTTGATGGCCGGAAACAGGATGTGGAACGTCAGGTTGGCCGCGAACTGGATGCGGGCGAGCACGAGCGGCGTCAGGTCCATGCGTGTGGTGTTCCTTTTTTATTGCGGTTCTCGGGCTGCCGCGCAGCGACGGCGATCCGTGGCCGGTAGAGTCGGGCGTCAGCAATCGGGTTCATTCTTATGGTTTCGTAGTCGGCCGCGGCAGACGGTGACCCAGCCTTGCTGACCCCGGGACAAACGCAATACCGCGCACGCTGCACGCGGCCGTCAGGCAGAGGGGCCGGCGATGGGCTGAGAGAACTAGCGCGGCTCCGTTACGTACCGGGAACCATAAGACAGGCAACGCGCCCGCAATGAAAAATTCACATCAGAGTGCGCGGAACCGACAGCGTTCCGCCGCCTTTCCGGTGGCCGCGCTGGTGCGGCCTGGCGTGGCGCAGCGTGGTCGGACCTCAAGGCTGGTGACATTTAATGTTAATTGACCGCCGAGTGTCCAGTGCTGCATCGATTCGCGTTCGGCGGCAACGCGACGGCCCGGGTCGGCGTAACCGGGCGGACCAGTACGCGGCGCGGCAGGCCTGCCCATGGATCGGAGCGCTTCCAGCGGGGACGGGCCCGCCGCGTCGACCTTCAGGCGACACGCGGCGGCCGTGGTGCGTCAGAGGGCGCGGATGAAGCCGGCCGTGTCAGACTGGCTTTGCATCAGCGCCATGCCGACGACATTGTGCCAATGGCTTTCCGAACCATGTGCCAGCCGCCACGCGTGCAGACGGCGGGTGTAGAGCTGCAGATCGTACTCTTCGGTGACGCCGATGGCGCCATGCACGGCGTGCGCCGTTGCCGCCGCCAGCGTGGCGGCCTCGCTGGCGCGCGCCTTCGCGATAGCCGATGGCAACAGGGCCGGCTGCGTGAGCCCGCGCCGAAACGCAGCGGCGGTGGCGATGCGCGCCGCTGCCACGTGCTCGGCCATCACCGCCAGCTGGTGCTGGACGGCCTGGAACTTGCCTATCGTGCGCCCGAATTGGCTGCGTTCGTTGCCGTATTGCAGGCTGAGTTCGAAGCAGCGCGACATGGCGCCCGCCAGCAGCGCGGCGTGCAGTGCGGCGCTCCAGGCCGCCAGGCGCCCGGGTCGGCCACCCGCGTCTCCCAGGCGGTGAGCGGCGCGCACGACGGCTGCATCCCAGCGCAGATCGGCCGTGGTGTCGGCGTGCAGGCCGCAGCCACGGCGTTCGGCCTGGGTGGCGTCAAGCAAAACGAGCGCACCGTTGTATTCGGCAAGCACGGGGCCGGCCTGCATGCCGTAAGGCACGCGGGGCGCCACGACTTCGGCGTCCGCCTCGGCCAGTGCCGGCGCGAAGGTCGGAAGCCCTTCGGGCAGGTCATGGCCCGCGGGCAGCAGGGCGCGCAGCGCCATGGCCTGCCCCACGGGCAGCGGAACCGCATAGGCGCCCACCATCATCAGCAAAGGCAGGGCGTCGGCCAGGTCGGCCCCGGCTCCGCCCGCGCTTTCGGGCGCCAAAAGTTCCAGAAAGCCGGATTGCTGGATCGCCCGCCACAAGGGTTGGTGGTCGCCGCCGGCATCAATGGCGCGCACCGCCGCTGGCGTGCAGTGGCCCCGGAGCAGGTCTTCGAAAGCTACGCTGAACATGGTTGCTCCGTGTGCATTACCGCAGGCCCAGGCCGCGGGCGATCACGCCGCGCAGGATTTCGCGCGTGCCGCCCCGCAGCGTATAGGTAGGGCTAATCTGACTCACGTACGCGCAAGTGCGCAGCAACTCGTCGTCGATGTCCGCTGCCGGATCTGCGCCCAGCGCATCCTGAATGAGGACAGGAATCTCCTGTTCGAATGTGGTGCCGAGCTCTTTGACCAGTGCCGCTTCGACCACGGGGCTTTCACCTGCCGCCAGTCGCGCGGTGACTGACAGCGAAAGGTTGCGCAACGCCGAAAGATGCGTGGCAAGACGCCCCACCGTCCGGGTATGCGCCGTATCGCCGCGCGTGCGCAGCCACTGTATCCAGCGATCGAGCAGGACGATGCTTGAATAGATGCGCTCGGGTCCGCTGCGCTCGAAGGCCAATTCGGCGGTGACCTGCTCCCAGCCGCTGCCCTCCTTTCCGACAAGCGCGTCTGCAGGTAATTGCACTTCATCGAAGAAAACCTCGGAAAAGTGCGCGTCGCCGGCCAGATCCGTAATGGGGCGCACCGTGACGCCGGGCAGCGACAGGTCGATGATGAACTGCGACAACCCCTTGTTGCGGTCCTGCGCGGTGCCGGAGGTGCGAACCAGCGCGATCATGTAATGGCAATGCTGGGCGTTGGTCGTCCAGACTTTGCGCCCCGACAGCGTCCAGCCGCCATCGCCGCGCATCTGGGCGCGCGAACCCACGCTGGCCAGGTCCGATCCCGAGTTGGGTTCACTCATGCCGATGCAGAAGAAGGCCTCGCCACGGCAGATGCGGGGCAGGTAGAAATGGCGCTGCGCTTCGCTGCCGAACTTGCCGATCAGTGGGCCGCTCTGCCGGTCGGCGATCCAGTGGGCCGATACGGGGGCGCCGGCGCAAAGCAATTCCTCGACCAGCACAAAGCGCGAGAATGCATCCATCTCGGCGCCACCGTATTCCCGGGGCAAGGTCACGCCCACCCAACCGCGCCCGGCCAGCTTGCGGCTGAATGCGGCGTCGAAGCCCATCCATGAGCGCGCCCGCCGCTCGGCGGGCAGCGCGGGCATCTCGGCCTGCAGAAAGGCGCGGACCTCATGGCGGAAGGACTCTGCGGAAGCCGGCAGCTCTGCCCATTCAAAACGGTCGATCAAGGAGTTCACGTTTACAGCCTGTTGGCGCAGCCGCCGTTGACGGAAAGAGGCATGCCTGCGGCGCCGGCAGCAGCGGCCCACCGCAGGCAGCATGCCGGACGAGTGGAATCGTTGGCCCCGCGCCCGCACACCGGGCCGGGAAAAGTCTGGGGGACGTACGCTGCGGTCATCGAGACGGGGGGCTGCTTGCGGGAAGCAGCAGATTAGGTGCCGCAAGGCACGATCGTCCAATATTATTTATTTGGGTTTTGATAGTGTCTGTATATCGAAGCCCCGGCATATACGCGGCGAGCTGTGGCTCGGGAGCCTATGTTGACGGTCGCAGAACCCGGGCGCGGCGCCGGTGCGAACGTGCTCGCCGGCTTCGCCTGCGCGTCCGGGCGCGGCCCTTGCCGCCACTGTGCAACTGGGCAGTGCCGTGATTCCACGAGCGTGCCGGAGGCGGTTTTTGCACAGGGCGCTCGGCCCGGGCGCGCGACGCGCCCGCAGCCCTTGCCGGGCGCGAGCCGCCGCACCGGCGTTCCGGTCGGACCCACGGCGCTGCGCTTGCCTAGGGCAAGGGCATGTCGTAGCCCGCCTTGGCCAATTCGAACTGGCACTGCTGGAAGCCGGTTTCGGGAACCATCTCCCCCTCGCGGTCGACGATTTCTTCGAGGCGCGCGTGGATCTGGGCTGCCGCGTCGGGACCAGTGCCCACGAATATGCCGCGGGTCATGGTGATGTGGGCGCTTTCGACGCTGCCCGCGCCGGCCAGCAGGATCCGGCGGTTGGGGGCGTCCGCGCCGACCAGGGCGACCAGGGCAGGGCTGACCGCGCCCGGTGCTAGCCGTTCGAGCGCCTGCGGCGACAGCACGCCTTCGGTCATCGCGGTAGCGGCCGTGGGCGCCAGGCAGTTCACCCGGATGTCGTACTTGGCGCCTTCCTGGGCCAGCGTCTGCATCAGGCCGACCAGGGCCATTTTTGCCGCGCCATAGTTGGCCTGCCCGAAATTGCCGTACAGCCCCGATGATGAAGTGGTGAACACGATGCGCCCGTAGCGCTGCGCACGCATGGTGTCCCATACCGCCTTCACGCCGTGCACGCTGCCCATCAGATGCACGTCGATGACGGCGCGGAAATCGTCGAGCGACATCTTGGCAAAGCTCTTGTCTCGCAGTATGCCGGCGTTGTTCACCAGGATGTCGATACGCTGCCAAGCGTCGAGCGCGCGGCCGGCCAGAGCCTGCATGGCGTCGAAGTCGGTGACATCGCCTGCGACGGCGATTGCGACGCCGCCGTTGCGGGTGATTTCGTCGGCCACCCGGCTGGCCGGCGAGCCGGCGTGGGCCCCGGCGACATCGTTGACGACCACGCGCGCGCCATGGCGCGCGAGTTCCAGCGCATGCGCGCGGCCCAGACCGCTGCCCGCCCCTGTGACAATGGCGACGCGGTCCTGCAAGCACTTCTTCATGGGGACTCCGGTAAATATCGGGTTTGCAGATCAGAATGCCACGGCATCGCGGCCTTTCAGGCCCAGCATGGCGCGGGCTTCGGCAGGCGTCGCGATTTCGAGCGACAGTTCGGCCAGAATACGTCGAATTTTCGCCACCTGCTCGGCGCACGACCGCGCCGGCTGCCCCTTGCCCAAGTAAAGGCTGTCTTCGAGGCCAACGCGCACATTGCCACCCAGGATGGCGCCCATGGTCACCAGCGGCATCTGGTGGCGGCCGGCGCCCAGCACCGAGAAGCGGTAGCCATCGCGCCCGAACAGGCGGTCGGCGGTGGTTTTCATGGCCACGAGGTTTTCCGGGTCGGGGCCCATGCCGCCCAGGATGCCGAATATGCTCTGGATGAACAGCGGCCCCTGGATGAGGCCCTCGTCGACAAAATGCGCCAGGTTGTACAAATGGCCCATGTCGTAGCACTCGAATTCGAAACGGGTTCCGCAGTCTTCGCCCAGCACCTTGAGAATGTGCCGGATGTCTCGGAAGGTATTGCGGAAGATCAGGTCTTCCATGCCTTCGATGTAGGGCCTTTCCCATTCATGCTGCCAGTGCGTGATGCGCCGCGCCGCAGGATGGATGGAGAAATTCATCGACCCCATGTTCAGCGAGCACATTTCGGGTTGGGCTTGCAATGGGTAGGCCAGCCTTTCCTCGAGTGTCATGCGCGTGCTGCCGCCGGTGGTGATGTTGATGACCGCATCGGTCGCATCCCGGATGCGCGGCACGAACTGCGAGAAGACGGCCGGGTCGGCGCTGGGACGCCCATCGCGCGGGTCGCGCGCGTGCAAATGCAGAATCGCCGCCCCGGCCTGCGCCGCCTCGATGGCCTGCTCGGCAATCTGGTCGGGCGTCAGGGCAAGGTGGCGCGACATGCTGGGCGTATGTACCGAGCCGGTGACCGCGCAGGAAATAATGACTTTGTCCAGGCTATTGTTCACGTTGGTAGATCCGTCAGTTGGAAAGAGGGCCCGGCGTGGTCAGACGGCCAGCCATTGAGACACCAGGTCGGGGTTGGCGGTCAGTTCCCGGGGGCTGCCTTCGAAAACGATGCGGCCGTGGCCCATGACGCATACCCGGGTGGAAACGCGCAGCGCAATGGTGAGTTTCTGCTCCACCAGAACGACCGATACGCCTTTGCGATGCATGTCCTGGATGCATTCGCCGACCTGGGCCACGACGCGAGGCGCCAGCCCTTCGGTGGGCTCGTCGATCAGCAATACCAGCGGATTGCCCAGCAGCGAGCGGCAGATGGTCAGCATCTGCTGTTCGCCGCCAGAGAGGCTTCCGGCCTTGGTGTTGCGCCGCTCTTTCAGGCGCGGAAAATAGTCGAACATCTGCTCGATCGACCAGCGATGCGCACCCGTGGCCGCAGGTTGCAGGCCCATGCGCAGGTTCTCGTCAACGGTGAGATTGGCGAACACCTCGCGCTCTTCGGGCACATAGGCGATGCCGGCGCGGCAGATGGTGTACGGCCGGGCACCCGCGAGGTCGCGGTCGCGCAGCCGGATGCGGCCCGAACTGGGAGGCAGCAGCCCCATGATGGCCTTGAGCGTGGTGGACCGCCCGGCGCCGTTGCGGCCCACCAGGCTGACGACTTCGTTGGCGTGCACCTGCAGATTGACCCCGTGCAGCACGTGGCTCTTGCCATAGTGCGCGTGCAGGTCTTCGACCCGCAGCAGTGTGGCGGCGGTGCTCATGCGTTGACCTCATCGCCCAGATAGGCTTCACGTACGCCGGGATGCGAGCGTATCTGGTCGGGGCTGCCGGTAGCGATGACTTGCCCGTAGACCAGTACGCTGATGCGATCGCTGAGCGCAAACACGACGTCCATATCGTGTTCGACGATCATCAGCGTGCGCCCCGCGGAGACCTCGCGGATCAGTTGCGAGGTGTACTGCGTTTCATCGTGGGACATTCCCGCCATCGGTTCGTCCAGCAGTATCAGCCGCGGGTCGGAGGCCAGCGTCATGGCGATTTCCAGCGAACGCTGTTCCGAGTACGCCATCTCGCCGGCGACCGCACCGGACTTGGGTGCCAGCCGCACGAGTTCAAGCAGTCTGTCGGTTTCTTCGCGGATGCGCCTGTCGCGCTCGATGAACTTCCAGAAGTTGTACTGCAGCCCGTGCGCGCGCATGACGGCAAGCCGCACATTCTCGTAGGTGCTCAGCCTGGGGAAGATGTTGGTGATCTGGAACGAGCGCGCCAGCCCGAGCCGGTTGATGGCCTGCGGGGACTGCCCGGCGATGTCGCGGCCTTCGAAACGGATGGCGCCCGCGCTGGGCGCCAGTTGGCCGGACACCAGGTGGAACAGCGTGGACTTGCCGGCTCCGTTCGGGCCGATCAGGGCGTGACGTTCGCCGTCGAGTACCTGCAGATCGACACCGCGGATGATGGCGGTGGCGCCAAACGATTTGTGCAGGCCTTCGAGGGCCAGAACGGCGGGCTTCATGCGGCCTCCTGGGGACGATGGGGCGGCGTTTGCGCTGCGGGGCGGGTGCCTGAGTCGACGGACCCGGCTGCCAAGGCGGCCAGCCGCTTGCGGCAGCGCAGGAACGCCAGGGCGCCCGTGCCGAAGCCCAGGATGGGGATGGCCCAGGTCAGCAGCGACCCCGGTTGCCACGCACGCCCGAACAGCATCACGTCCGGCCACCGCTGGCCGGCGTCCATGGGAATCAGTCCGCGATATTCCTGCGAGAAAAGGCGCTGCAGCAACTCGATGCCGAACACCGCGGCGGCGCCCACCAGCAGCGCGCAGGCCAGCGCCAGGGCAAAGAGCGGAAGCAGCTGCCTCATGCGGTGCCTGCCGCGCAGGCGCGCCGCGATGATCCCCAGCCCGGACAGCCCGGTGGGCATGAACATCATGACCAGTACGAATATGACGCCCTGGTAGAGCAGCCAGGACCGGGTCAGGTCGGATACGGCATAGCCGAAGAAGGTCATCAGCGCAGCGCCAAGCGCCGGCCCCAGGAACACCTGGACGCCGCCGATATACGTGTTGAGTACCGCGGCGGCCGACAGGGAAGCGTCGAACACCACGTAGTTGGCCGACTCGTTCGACAGCACCTGCAGGCCGCCCGCCATGCCCGAGAACATGGCCGATATCGCGAACGCGGCGGTGCCCAGGCCGTGCACGTTGTATCCGAGGAACCGGAGCCGGTGGCTGTTGTCGCGCAGGCCCAGCGTCAGCCTGCCGAGCGGCGTGCGTGTGTAGAGATACAGCAGCGCCATGGCCAGCAGCACCCACGCCAGCGTCAGGTAGTACACCTGGGTAGTGGAACCGAAGTCGAACCCCCAGGCGGGCATGCGCATGGTAGAGATGCCGGCCTCGCCACCAAATACGCCCTTGAGGTGCGGCGCCAGCGAATGCACCAGTTCGGCGATGGCCAGGGTGATCATGGCGAAGTACGTGCCGCTGCGCTGCGTGGCGAACCAGCCTGCCACGACGCCGAACAGCAGGCCGCCCGCCGCACCCGCCAGGGGCATGAGGGGCGTGGGCAGCAAGCCGGCCCCGCCAATGGCGTTCATGGCATGGACGGTGGCGAAGGCGCCCACGCCGAAGTACGCCGCATGGCCGAACGAGAGCATGCCCGCCTGGCCGCAGAGCAGGTTATAAGCGGTGGCGAACAGCGCCGCGATCAGCATCTGGTTGGCGGCATTGAGCAGCCCCTGAGACAGCAGCAGGGGCAGGGCCGCCAGTACTCCGATGCCTGCCATGCAATAGACAATGGTTTTGTTCATGGTGTGGGTCGTTGTGGGGGGCGGTCGCGTCAGCCTTTTTCACCCATGAGCCCGCCGGGGCGCACCAGCAGGATGAGCAGCATCAGGGCGAAGGGCAGGGTGCCGGCGAGGCTCGACAGGTTGAGTGTCATCAGTCCGCCGACGTCGCGGGCCCAATCCCCGGCGCCGAACAGCGCGAACAGATCGGCGAGGCTGCGGTCGACGGCGACGGCCAGCGAGGTGAGCACGCCGATCAGCAGCGACGCCAGCATGGCGCCCACCAGCGAGCCCAGGCCCCCCACGACCACCACGACGAACACGATCACGCCGAGTTCGAGCGCCATGTTGGGGTTCGTGGTGTAGAAGGCGCCGGCGACCGCGCCGGCCAGGCCCGCCAGCGCCGCGCCCGTGCCGAACACGCCCATGAACACCAGTGGTACGTTGTGGCCCAGCGCTTCGGCCATGTTGGGCCGGTGGATGGCCGATCGCACCACGATGCCGACGCGCGTGCGTGTCAGCATCACGTAGATGAGCACGAACATGGCGATGGCGATGCCGCCCATGAGCAACCGGTACGCGGGATATTGCGTGGCGCCGATACTGAAGGCCGAAAAATCGAGCGACGCGGGGACGCGGTAGTCCACGGGATAATTGCCGTAGAAGAGCTTGATGCACTCGGCGATGATGAACGAAAGGCCGAACGTCAGGAGCAGTTCATGGGCGTGCCCATGGCGGTGTACCCGCCGCAGGAAATAGCGTTCGACCACCACGCCGATCAGCCCCACCAGCAGCGGGGACGCGATCACCGCAGGCCAGAAGCCGATGGCGCCTTGCAGCGTATAGGCGAAATAGGCGCCCAGCATGTAGAACGACGCATGCGCGAAGTTCAGCACGCCCATCATGCCGAATATCAGCGTGAGTCCGGCCGACACCATGAACAGCAGCAATCCGTAGATGACGCCGTTCAGCAGGGAGTAGACGATCTGATCCATGCCGGGCTCAGCTGGGGCGCTTCATCTGGCAGTTGGCCTGGGCAGGGGTGGAGGCTTCTTCGGCGGTGAGCAACATGACCGGCGCGAAGCCGAGTGCCGTGCCGTCGACCTTGTGGCGGGCGTCGGGCGTGACCGCGGATACCACCATGGGCAGTTGGGCCTGGTGGTCGGCCGCGCGCATGCTCATGTCGCCCATCGGTGTGGGGATGCGCGCCGTTTCCAGCGCCTGGGCAAGCGCATTCACGTCCAGTGCGCCGTTTCTGGGCGGCGTGCGCTTGAGCGCGTCGGCGACCATTTTCATGCCGAAGACGGTTTGCGGCTCGATGAACACGGGCATGTGCCCTGTCTTGGCCTGATAGTCTTTCACGAACTGCTCGGCCTCGGCGCCGCCCGCCTCGGCGTTGAAAGTGTGCACCACGAAATTGCCCACGGCCAGGTCGCCTGCGTTGGCCAGGTTGCCGGGCTGGTCGAGGTACACCGTGCCGTATCGCGCCTTGAGCCCCGCCGCCTTGGAGGCTTTCATCAGCAGCAGAAGGTCGTTGGACCAGTTGCCCGTAATGACAGTGTCGGCCCCGGAAGCGGCGATCTTGGCCACGTAGGGCGCGAAATCCTGGATGCGGTTGACGTCGTGCAGGGTCTTCTCGACCACGGTATAGCCACCGGATTGCTGGTTGTCGATAACGGCCTGCTGCATGTCCTGGCCCCAGGAGTAGTTCTGGTTCATGGCATAGACCTTCGATCCCAGCGCGTCGGCCTTCTTCATGCCGGCCACCAGCGCCTTGGTGCGCACCTGAGCATTGCCGGCGAAACGGAAATGGTAGAAATTGCACTTTTCGCCGGTGAGTTCGAGCGCTTCTGCCCCCATGTTGATATAGACCATTTCTTTGCCGGGGTTGCGCAGATTGTGCTTGCGGATGTCTTCGGTGATCTGGCCACCGATGGCCGACGAGGCGCCCTGCACGACGATGTGTACGCCGTCGGCGGCCGCGGCCTTGAGTTTGTCGGCAGCTCCCGCCGGGCCTCCCTGGTTGTCGTACTCGAGCAGCTGTACCGGTTCACCGTTCCATCCGCCATCGGCGTTGATCTGGTCGACCACATAGCGCACCGCCGTGCGGTATGCCTGGCCCGAAGAAGCCTGGGGGCCCGACAAGGTTTCGACCAGGCCGATCTTCACTGGCGCCGCGGCGACCGGCAGAGCGCAGCACGACGCCAGTGCGAAGGCAATGACGGCAAGTTCGGGTTTGTGCATGGTTGTCTCCTTTGATTTTCTGCGGTGGGAACAAGCCGGCGAAGCGCCGGCATGGTTATAGATATTCGATGTTGCCGTCCACGCTGATCGCCTGGCCCGTAATGTTGCGCGCGGCCGGCGAACAAAGAAACAGGGCCGTGGCAGCGATGTCGTCGGCGGTGACCATGCGGCGCAGTGAAATCTTGCGCAGGTACTCTTGCCGCATGGATTCCACGGATACGCCGCTGGCGGCTGCGCGCGCGCCAATGACGCCACTCATGCGCTCGCCCTCGACCGTGCCGGGCAGAATGGCGTTGACGCGTACGCCCTGCGGCCCGAGCTCGATGGCGAGCGACTTCATGAAGCCGACCACGGCCCACTTGGTGGACGCGTATGGGGTTCGCAACGCATAGCCCAGCCGGCCCGCCACCGAGCTCATGGCGATCAGGCAAGGATTGCTGGGAGAGTCTTTCAGCAGGGGCACCGCGCGGCAGGCGAAGTAGAAGTGGCTGTTGAGGTTGACCGCCACGGTGCGTTCCCAGTCTGCGCGCGGGATGGCTTCAACGGCGCCGGTAGGCCCGGCGATGCCTACATTGTTCACCAGCACGTCGAGCCCGCCCAGGGCGTTCCGGACATCGTCGAACACCGCGTCCACGTCCTGGGCCAGCGCGGCGTCGGCGGTGGTGGTGGTGATGTCAGGCAGTTCCTCGGCCAATCGGGCCAGCGCGGCGCTGTCGATGTCACATACGTGGACGCGGGAGCCCGCCGCCCGGAAGGCGCGCGCCATCGCGGCGCCCAGGCCCGAAGCGCCGGCCGTGATCAGGACGCGCAGACCCGGGGCGGGCCGCAATGAATCGAGGAGACTGGTATGCACGCTGGACTTCCTTTGAACGGTATGGCGTGAGTGTCGGCCAGACAGGCTTGCAGGGCTATGTCAGATATGCACATGGGCAATGCCTTGTTAATATGGTGTTCTCATACTGCTCGCGGGCCCGACGCTGGGCCGTGCCACATGCCTCAATCCTCGAACGGTGCCGGCCTTCTCAGCGCGGCGACTGCCCCGGACCCGGGCCCCGGCGTCGACGGCATGGCGGCCGAGCTGCTGGCCATGCTGCATGGCAATGCGCCCTCCGAGGACTTTGCGGGCCGCCTGGCCCAGCTGGAGGCCCTGCCGCACGGATTGGCGCGCAAGAGCAGTCTTATCGAACTGGGGCGCATGGCGCTGGCGCTGCGCAACCGGCTCGAACAGCACGAGCAGCGCGAGCGCGGCATGATGGCCGTGATCGAGTCCGCCCAGGACCTGGCCAGCCGTCTGGATCTGCCAGAGCTGCTGAAAGCCATCGTGACGCGCGCGCGCGACCTGCTGCGGGCGCACCTTTGCTGGCTCACGATCTACGACGCCGATGCGGGCGAATTCAAAGTGGTGGTCTCTGAAGGCGCCATCGTGGAGCGCACCGGCAGAATGACCGCTCAGCGCGAGCTGGGCGTGGCCGGCATCGTCATGAGCACCCGCCTGCCATTCTCTACGCCCGATTACCTGCACGACAATCGATTCATTCATGACGCCGCCCTGGATGACATCTTCCGCGCCGAAGGCGTGTCGGCGCTGGTGGGCGCCCCGCTGATCCGGGACGACAGCGTCATCGGCCTGCTGTTCGTGGCCGACCGCTATCACCGCACGCACAGCGCGTCGAACATCTCCATACTGTGTACGCTGGCCACGCACGCCGCGGTGGCCATCGACAACGCCAAGGCATTTGCAGATGCCCAGTTCGCGCTGGACAAGGCCGACCGCGCGCGCGCCGAACTGGAGCAACATGCCCGCGATGTGCAGAGCGCCGTGGAAGCCCACGAGCGGCTGACCTCGCTGCTGGCCAGGGGAGCATCGCTGGGTGAACTGTGCCAGGACATCGCGCAGCTGCTTCAGGGCAGCATCGTCGTGCTGGATGAGGGAGGACACCCGCTTGCGCGGGCATCGGCGCCCGACTATACCGAGGCGGCGGCGCTCGCTTACGAGCCCTATGGGCCGCATGGTGCCGCGCTTACCCAGGCCTTGAATGAGAGCCGCCGCGCCGGGCGTTCGACGCTCGCCTATGAAAGCGAGGGGGAATACTGCCGCGCCATTGCGGTGGTGGGGGGCGGCGGATTGCTCGGCGCGGTGCTGCTGTACCGGCGCGACCAGATGCGCGATATCTCCATACGGACCTTCGAGCGCAGCTCCAGCGTGATCGGTGTCGTGCTGCTGTCTCAAGAGCGCATGGAAGCCAGCAAGAGCCGCGACACCTCCGCCTTCCTGCAGTCGATGCTTTCCCCACGCCAGGGCGAGCCCGCGCTGGCGCGCGATCGGGCCGAACGGTTCTCGCTGGATCTGGCCCAGCCTCTTGCCCTGATGCTGGTAGAGCCTGAACGGCTGGACCCGGGCTTCGTGGCGCGCCGTCTGCGCGCCGGCTATGCGTGGCCGGGCCTGGTGCTCGACGACGTGGACGGCGTGCTGGCCTTCGTGTGCAACGCCGCCCGGGCCCGGCACCTGCAGGACTCGTTCGGCGAATTCGCGCGGCGGGAGCTTGGTGGCGCGTATCGCGGCGTGATGTCGCGTCCGGTGCTTAACGCTGCCGAGATGCCTGCCCTGTATGCATCGTTGCGGCGCGCGCTGTCGGTGGTGGGGCGCCTGGGCCTGCGTGCGCGCATCATGGGGCAGAACGAAATGGCGCTGTATTCGGTCCTGTTCGAAACACAGGACAGGGCGAGCCTGCAGGTCTTCCTGGATGCGACCGTAGGTCCGCTCATCGAGTATGACGGCAAGCGCGGTACGGAAATTGCGCCCACGCTGCTGGCCTTTTTCGATTTCAACCAGAACGCCACGGCGACCGCCGCGCGCCTGGGTATACATGTGAACACCGTGCGGCAGCGGCTGGCCACGGCCGAGGCCCTGATCGGCAGTATCGCGGATACGGGCCGGGCGCTGGAATTGCACATGGCGCTGCGCCTTTGGAACGTGGGCGTGGCACCGCCGCGGCGCGGCATGGACACATAGCCGCGCGGCCCATGAGCGGCGGCGCCAGGCCCGCGCTGGCGCGGGCAGCGTCCGGGAAAGCCGGGTAACGGAGAGCCTATGTCAGATGTCGTGCAGTTGCGACCCGAAGGTTTGTATTGCCCCGCGGGCCAGTTCTACATAGACCCGTGGCGGCCTGTTCAGACTGCCGTGCTCACGCATGGCCACGGCGACCATGCCCGTGTGGGCATGGGCAGTTATCACACCGCCGGCGTCGGGCTGCCGATACTGCAGTGGCGCCTCGGCGAGCAGGAATACCATGCTCATGAGTACGGACAGCCCTTTACCCTGGGGGCGGCGCGCGTGTCCCTGCATCCCGCGGGACACGTGTTGGGGTCGGCCCAGGTGCGCATCGAGGTCGATGGCGAGGTGTGGGTCGTGTCCGGCGACTACAAGCGCCAGCCAGACCCGACCTGCGCCCCGTTCGAAGTCGTGCAGTGCGATACCTTCATTACGGAAGCCACGTTCGGGCTGCCGATCTATCGTTGGCCCGATACGGCCGCCGTGGCGCGCGACATCGCGCAATGGCGCGATCATTGCGCCGCCCGCGGCGAGGCTGCCATTCTGTATTGCTACGCGCTGGGCAAGGCGCAGCGCGTGCTGGCCGAGTTGAAGCCCTGGCTCGACCGTCCGGTATATCTGCATGGCGCCATCGCGGCTGGCGTCGAGGTATATCGCCGGGCCGGCATCGACATGGCGGACACCGCGCTGGTGATGGAATCGGATGCGGGGAAGGCCGGCACGGGTACGGCGTTTGCGGGAGAGCTCGTGCTGGCGCCGCCGTCAGCCGCCGGAAGCGCCTGGCTGCGGCGGTTCCGCAAGGCCCAGCACGGGTTCGCGTCGGGCTGGATGCGGCTGCGCGGAAATCGCCGCCGCCGTAATATGGACCGGGGCTTCGTGGTGTCCGACCATGCCGACTGGCCCGCATTGCTGCAGACGATACGCGAGGCGGGCGCGCGCCGCATCATTGCGACGCACGGCGACACCCACGCGCTGGTCCGCACCCTGAACGAAGCCGGACTGGCCGGCGAAACCCTGGCGACCCAGTATGGCGAGGATGACTAGCTTGCGCGGACGGCCTCAACCATGAAGCGATTCGCGGCGTTGTACCAGGAACTGGATCGCAGCACGGCCACGCTGGACAAGCGGGCCGCCCTCGTGGGGTACTTTCGTGATGCCCCGCCGCGCGATGCCGCGTGGGCGCTGTATCTGCTGGCAGGCGGCAAGATCAGCAGCGCCCGCCGCACCATCGCGCGTACCGGAGAAATGCGGGCATGGGTGGCCGAGGCGTCTGGCACGCCGCCGTGGCTGGTGGACGAGAGCTATGACCAGGTCGGCGACCTGGCGGAGACCCTGGCGCTGCTGATCCCCGACCCTGCAGAGCCCGCCCCCGAGCGGGGCCTGGCCGACTGGATCGAAGAAGTCCTGCTGCCCGTCGCGAACCTGGACGAGAGCCGGCGCCGCGCCGTGATCGTCGACGCGTGGCTCGGCCTGCCCTTCGACGAACGCCTGGTCTTCAATAAGTTGCTCACCGGCGCGTTGCGCGTCGGGGTGTCGCAGCGCATGGTGCAGCAGGCGTTGGCCGAGCTTTCCGGCATACCCATTGCCCGCATCGCGCAGCGCATGCTGGGTTCCTGGGAGCCCAGCCCGGCCTTCCTGCGCGACCTGCTCAGCGCCGAAGAATTGCCGGGAGATCGCCAGCAGCCTTATCCGTTCTATCTCGCATCGCCGCTGGAGGGCGGACCGGCGACGCTGGGGCGCATTGACGATTGGTTGATCGAATGGAAGTGGGACGGCATCCGCGCACAACTGATCCGACGCCATGGCGAGGTGGCGTTGTGGTCGCGCGGCGAAGAACGGCTGGACGGCCGCTTTCCCGAAGTGGAGGCGGCCGCCGCCGCGCTGGACGTCGACTGCGTGCTGGATGGTGAGTTGCTGGCCTGGCAGGACGCCGCACCCGAGCCGATGGCCTTTGCCGCCTTGCAGACCCGCATCCAGCGGCTCAAGCCTGGCCCCAAATGGCTGGCCGAGGCCCCGGTGCGCATGCTCGCATACGACCTGCTTGAATTGAACGGCACCGATCTGCGCGATGTGCCCTTGGCCGAGCGGCGCGGCCGGTTGCATGCGCTGCTGCATCGGCACCCCGACTCGCGTCTCGGCCTGTCGCCCCTTGTCGAATTGCCCAGCTGGGAGGCGGCCGGGGCCTTGCGCGAAGAATCGCGGCAGCGCGGCGTGGAAGGCTTCATGTTGAAGCGGGCGAGTTCGCCCTACCAGAGCGGGCGCCGGCGTGGCGATTGGTGGAAGTGGAAGGTCGACCCGCTCACCATCGACGCCGTGCTGCTTTACGCCCAGGCGGGCCACGGCCGGCAGCACGCTGTATACCGATTACACCTTCGGCCTGTGGCAGGACGGTGTGCTGATGCCGGTGGCCAAGGCGTATTCCGGCCTCGACGACAAAGAAATACTGGAGCTCGACCGGTGGCTGCGGGCCCACACGCGCGAGCGATTCGGGCCCGTGCGTTCCGTGGACCCGGTGCAGGTGTTCGAGCTGGGATTCGAAGGGGTTGCTCTGTCCAGACGGCACAAGTCGGGGGTGGCCGTGCGGTTTCCGCGCATCCTGCGGTGGCGGCGGGACAAGCCGGCCGCCGAGGCCGACCAGCTGGACACGCTGCGGGCGCTCGCCCGATGAGGGCGACGCCGCGAGGCTGGGACGCGCCGCTGGCGGCCTGGTTCAAGGCGCGCGGCTGGCGTCCCGCACCGTTCCAGCGCGAAACCTGGCGCCGGTACCTCGACGGTGAGTCCGGACTGCTGCACACGCCCACCGGCAGCGGCAAGACGCTGGCGGCCATCGGAGGGCCTTTGCTGCAGGCGCTGAGCGAGCCCGCCGTGCAAGCGGGGCCCGTGGTGTTATGGGTGACTCCGCTGCGCGCGCTGGCGGCCGACACGGCCCGCGCTCTGACCGAGGTAACCCAGGAACTGGGCCTGTCCTGGACAGTGGCGATGCGCACCGGCGACGCCAGCGCGCGCGATAAGCGCCTGGCCCGGCAGGGCAAGGCCCAGCTGCTGGTCATCACGCCGGAATCCCTCTCGCTGTTGCTTTCCTATGCGGATTCGGCGCCACGCTTCGGCCATCTGCGCTGCGTGGTCATCGATGAATGGCACGAGCTGCTGGGCAACAAGCGCGGTGTGCTGTTGCAACTCTGCCTGTCGCGCCTGCGCACGCTGTCGCCCGAATTGCGCGCCTGGGGCCTGTCGGCCACGCTGGGCAATCTGGATGAGGCGCGGGACGTGCTGTTGCCGCATGCGCCGCACAGCGCCCTGGTGGCAGGCGCGCGTCCGCGCAAGGTGCGCGTGTCGACGCTGCTGCCCGAGCGCGACAGCGGCTTGCCCTGGGCCGGGCATCTGGGGCTTGCTCAACTGGCGCGCGTCTACAAGCGGCTGTTCACCGTGCGCGCCACGCTGCTGTTCACCAATACGCGCGCCCAGGCCGAGCTATGGCACCGCGCGCTGGAATCGATCTGGCCGGAAGACCTTTCTACGCTGGCGCTGCATCACGGGTCGCTCGATCCGAGGCTGCGCGCGGCCGCCGAGCAGGGGCTGCGCGAGGGAAGGGTGCGCTGTGTGGTGGCGACATCGAGCCTGGACCTGGGCGTGGATTTCCCCGCGGTAGACCAGGTCTTGCAGATAGGCAGCCCCAAGGGGGTGGCTCGCCTGCTGCAGCGGGCCGGGCGCGCCAGGCATCGGCCCGGGGAGTCGGGCCATGTGATCTGTGTGCCGGCGCAAGTGCTTGAACTGGTGGAATATGCCGCTGCACGGCAGGCAATCGAGAATGGACGCATCGAGTCCCGTACGCCCCCGCGCGGCAGCCTCGACGTACTGGCGCAGCACGCCGTCACGCTGGCGCTGGGCGGGGGCTTCGACGCCGAGGGCCTGTATCGTGAGGTCCGCGCCACACATGCCTACGCCAGCCTGGACCGTGCCACCTGGCAGGCCGTGCTGGACTTCATCGTGCACGGGGGGCGCGCCCTGGGCAATTATCCCGAGTTCCGGCGGGTGGAGCAGGACGAAGACGGGCGCTATCGCGTGCACGACCGGCGCATTGCGCTGCGCCATCGCTTGTCGATCGGCACCATCACCGCCGATGGTGCGGTGATGGTGAAATACCTGCGCGGCGGCGCCCTGGGTTCGGTGGAAGAAGGCTTTCTAGCGCGGCTGCGGCCGGGCGACCACTTCCAGTTCGCCGGGCGCACGCTGCAGCTGGCCCGGTTGGAAGGCATGACCGCCTATGTGCGGCGGGCCCGCGGGGGCAACGGCCCGGTCGCCACGTGGCTGGGCGGCCGCATGCCCCTGTCCAGTCAGCTGGCCCGCGAAGTCGAAGACCTGTATTCCAATCCCGGATCTCACCGTGAAATGCAGGCAGTCGAGCCCCTGTTGCGAATCCAGCGCGAGGCGAGCGCGCTGCCCGGCGCGGGCCGCCTGGTCGCGGAGCAGATCGCCACGCGAAGGGGCATGCACGTGTTTCTGTTTCCGTTCGCCGGCCGCGCGGTACATGAAGGGTTGGCAGCCATGATCGCTTTGCGCTGGAGCCGCCTGCAGGCCAACACCATCTCGTACACCGTCAACGATTACGGCCTGATGCTGACCCTGGCCCAGCCTGCCGAGCTCGACGACGCACTGCTGCGGAAATTGCTCAGCCCCGAGCGCATGGACGAAGACCTGCGCGATGGGGTCAACCTGGGAGAGCTCGCACGCCGCCAGTTTCGCGAGATTGCCCGGGTGGCCGGCCTGTTGACCCCTTCGTTGCCTGGCCGCGAGGTACGCTCGCTGCGACAGGTGCAGGCTTCCAGCGGATTGCTGTATGACGTGCTGCGGCGCTACGACCCCGATCACTTGCTGCTGGCGCAGGCCGAGCGGGAAGTGTTCGAACTGCAGCTCGAGGCGCCGCGGCTGCAGGCGGCCCTGCGCGATTGTGCCGGACGTACCCTGATGCTGTGTTCGCCGCGAGCGCTGACGCCGCTATCGTTTCCCTTGTGGACGGAAAGCCTGCGCGGCCAGCTCAGCACCGAGACCTGGCAGGCGCGCGTCAAGCGGGCGGCCGAGCAACTGGAGAAGCGTTATGCCCGCATCGGCGGATAATGCCCTGAGCCACGAGCTGGCGGGCGAGCCCGTGCTGCTGCTGGGCGATCGGGCCATGTACTGGCCAGCCCGCAAGCGCCTGATCATCGCCGACCTGCACCTGGGCAAGAGCCACGTGTTTCGCCAGGCCGGGATCGCCGTGCCCAGCGGCGCCACGCAACACGACCTGCAGCGCCTGAGCCGCCTGGTTGGGGCGACGGGCGCCCGCGAACTGTGGATCGTGGGCGACCTCTTGCACGGGCCGGCCGCGCAGGCCGCATGGCGCGAAACCTGGCTGCAATGGCGGGATCTGCATGAAACGCTGGATGTGGCCGCGCTGACGGGCAACCATGATCGCGCGCTGGCGCAGGCGCCATTGCGCGTGCGCCAGCTGGGGCACGAATGCGAGGATGGTCCGTTCTTGTTCAGGCATATTCCGGGCGAGGACCCGGAAGGGCGGCATATCATTGCGGGCCATGTGCATCCGCAGGCCCGAGTGCCCGGCGTGCCGCGTAACTGGCCGGTATTCTGGCTGCGCGAGGGGTTGACCGTATTGCCCGCCTTTTCCGGATTCACCGGCGGTGTCGTCGTTGCTGGCGGGCCGGGCGAGACCATGGTGGCCTGCGTGGACGGCACGGCCGTGGCCCTGGTCACGAGGCTGGCGCCGGGCCTGCCGCGCGCGGGCGGCGCGAGACGGCGCGGTTAGCGCCCCGGCCCCTGAGATCCGGATACGCTTTCCAGCCAGCCGGAAATCTGCGCGATGACCTTCTCGGGCTGCTCGCGATGGGGCACGTGGCCGCAGTGTTCCAGGACGACCGAGCGCGCCCCGGACAGGGCCGCAATGCGTTGCAGATGTTCCAGCGAACCGTACTCGTCGTCGTCGCCGTGCAGGGCCAGCACCGGGCAGCGCACCGCCCGCAGGTATTCGTCGAGCCGCCATTTCGCAAAATCGGGCGCCAGCCAGGTATCGACCCAGGCGCTCAGCACCCATGCCGCTTTGTCGCCATGGTATTTCTTCAAGCGATCGAGCTGGCCCGCTTGGGCGAAATCGGCGCGGGCCTGCCGGATGCCTGCCAGGGTGCGCTCTTCCGCATACATCTGCGCCGACTCGGTAATCAGGGCCCGGCAGTGCGCGGCATGTTCCACCGCGCTGACCAGCGCCATGCCGCCGCCGACGCTATGCCCGAGCGCCACGAATTGCTCCAGTGCCAGCGCCTCGCGCACGCGGGCAAAACCCTGGCCAGCCTCATGTGCGACGAAATCCAGGTCGAGCTGGCGGGGGTTGGGGTCGGACCTGCCGAACCCGAGGCGGTCGTACGCAATGACCTCGCGGCCGGTGGCCAGCGCCAGCTGCTGCGGGAAATCGCGCCACAGCTGGACGCAGCCCAGGGAATCATGGAACAGGACAATGGCCGGCTGCAGTTCTGCGGGCGCTTCGGGCCGCCAGCGGCGCGCATATAGCCGGCCTGGTCCGGCGTCGATGAGATAGTCCTCGGTCGTGACAGTCGGCATGCGCAGTTTCACTAGAACGGTTGAGTCGGCATCGGGCGATGCAATGCCGATCATACCCATCAGGCGGGCCGCCGGCGCGGCAGGCGGTTCACTGGGCGATGTCGGGTTCGACGAGCCTTGCAAGCTGCTGCAGCGACTCTTGCCACCCCAGGTAGCACATCTCGGTCGGAATCGCCTCGGGGATTCCCTCTTGCCGGATGTGCACCTCGGTGCCACACGACACGGCGTGCAGCGTTACGGTCACCTGCATCTGGCCCGGCATGCCGGCGTCGTCGAACTGGTCGGTGTAGCGGATGGTCTCGAACGGAACGAGTTCCACGTAGTCGCCACCGAACGAATGGGCGTGCCCCGTGCTGAAGTTCCGGAACGACATCCTGTGGCTGCCGCCCACGCGCGCGTCCAGGTGATGGACCTGGCAAGTGTAGCCATAGGGAGGCAGCCACTTGGCCAGCGCGTCGGCTTCCAGGAATGCTCGGTAGACGCGCTCCGGAGGGGCGCGCAGTATGCGGTGCAGCGTTACAGTTCCGTTGGGCATGGAGACACCTGTCTGTAAAAGTGGATGTATGGCTACGACGTTCGCGGCGGCCGGTTTTCGACAGTTTTTTCTAAGGGAAAACCCCAGGCGTGGTACAAGCGGGGTGCCGGCGGAATCGCCGCCGGAAAACTGCCTGGGCAACCCTGATGAAAAAAACCGATCTCGAAAAGAATAAAGCCCTGAAGCTGATGGGCAAGCTCAACGCCGCGCAGCCCCCCGGGCGCTACGGCGCCGAATCGGCTTCCTCCCCGGACCGCCGTGAACAACGGCGACTGGACCAGGCCGCCGGGCTGGTGCCTTTTCCCGTGAAACTGCGGCAACCGCTGATCGATGCGCTGCGTGCCCGGGCCGATGCCGATGGGGTGCCTGTGAACGACCTGATCAACGACTTGCTCGACAGTGCGCTGAAAGGCCGGTAATGCATATCTGGGTAGACGCGGATGCCTGCCCGGCGGTCATCAAGGAAATCCTGTTCCGGGCCGCGCAACGCTTGGAGCGCTCGTTGACGCTGGTGGCCAACCAGATGCTGCGAACGCCCCCGTCGGCGTGGGTGCGCGCGGTGCAGGTGCCACGCGGCTTCGACGTGGCGGACGCCTACATCGTCGAGCACGTTGCGGCCGGTGATCTGGTCATCACGGGCGATATTCCGCTGGCGGCGCAAGTGCTGGAAAAGCACGCGCTGGTGCTGAGCCCCCGTGGCGAGCGCTACACGGCCGACACCATCCGCGAGCGCCTGTCGGTTAGAGACATGATGGAGGAATTGCGCAGCGCCGGTATCGACACCGGCGGCCCCGCTGCCTTCAGCCAGGCCGACCGGCGAGCCTTCGCCAATGCGCTAGACCGGCTGCTGCTGGCCGCATCGCGGGCCGGCCCGGGCGCGAACTAGCACAACGGGGGCGGGCCTCGCTACACTGCAGTACCCCCTTATAACGAGACCGCCATGAGACAACTACTGCGCAGTGTGGGCCTGGCGCTGGCCTTGCCATTCATCGCCGCCGGGGCCCTGGCCCAGCCGGCTTCCGGCTCTTCTCCGGGCGCCGCCAGTGCGCCGCCCACGGCAGGCCAGGCGGCCTCGTCCGCCGCCAAACCCGCCCTCAAGCCCGCCGACGGGCCGGCGGCGACGCGCGACGCGTTCTTCTGGCTGGGTGAGATCAACAAGGCCACGGTGGTCATCAACAGCGAGGACGGCTTGCTCGACCGCGCCATGGCGCCACGCCTGGCGGCCGGAGTCGCCCAGGTCATCAACCAGGGCAATCAACCGGGGGGCAAGCGCCCGTCGACAGTCATTACCTTCGAGCCGCTGCTGATCCAGGCTGCTGGCGCCGACATCACTCTACTGCATGCCGGACGGTCCAGCCAGGACATGCACGCCACGTATCGAAGCGCCATCTTGCGCGACAAGATGCTGGATCTGGCCGAGCAGCTGAACGCGACTTCCACCACGCTGGTGAACCTGGCCGAGAAGCATGTCGAGACCGTGGTGCCCAACTACACCAACGGTGTGGCGGCGCAGCCGAACAGCTACGGTCATTATCTGCTGGGGCATGCCGCCGCGCTGGACCGGGACGCGCAACGCATACGCGAGGCCTATGCGCGGATCGACCGTTCGCCCATGGGCACCACGGTGCTCAATGGCACCAGCTGGCCGCTGGACCGCGAGCGCATGGCGCAGTTCCTTGGTTTCAGCGCGTTGGTGGAAAACGCCTACGATGCCTCGCAGATTTCATCGATGGACCAGCCAGTGGAAGCGGCCTCTATCGCTACGAGCATCGCTCTGCACACGGGCAACTTTGTTGAAGATGTCATGACGCAATACGCGCAGGCGCGCCCCTGGATATTGCTGGAAGAAGGCGGCGGCAACACCTATGTGTCGAGTGCCATGCCGCAGAAGCGCAATCCGGGGCTCCTGAACGACACGCGCAGTGCCGCGTCGACCGCGCTCACGCTGGCCATGGGTCCGGTGCTGCAGACCCACAACATTACTCCCGGCATGAGCGACCCCAAGAACGTACGGCAGAATTCCGCAATGGTCGAGAGCGCGATCAATGTGCTGCAGCGCTGGGACCGCGTGTTGAAAGCCATGGTGATCAGCCGCGAACGCGCGCTGGAAGAACTGAACAGCGATTGGACGGCATCGCAGGAGCTGGCCGATGTGCTCATGCGCAAATATCGGCTGCCGTTCCGGGTGGGCCACCATTTCGCGTCAGAGGTGGTGTCGTTTGCCAAGGCCGGCAACATCAAACCGCTGGATTTTCCGTATGAACAGGCGCGCCGCATTTATGCCGAGGGCGTACAGGGCACCGAATACCCGCCGGAATTGCCCATGAGCGAGGCCGAATTCCGGGCGACGCTCGATCCGGTCGCCATCGTGAACCATCGCGCCACGCGCGGCGGACCGCAGCCGTCTGAAATGCAGCGCATGCTGAAAGACGCGCGCGCCCGTCTGGCCGAGCACGATGCCTGGGTAAAAGAGCGCCGCGCCCATATCAACAATTCATTGGCCGAGCTGGACAAGCAGTTCGAACAACTGATCGCGAGCGCCCCGGCCAAATGAGCCCAGGCGTTCCTGCGGCAAAACGTATGATGCCTGCGTGCGGGTGATATGATCGCCTGCAACGCAGCGCCGCAGGAACCCTCATGAAGGCCACCCCCCCCATTCCGGCACGCAAGAAAACCCTTTCGTCCCAGGTGGCGGACGAACTGCGCGCGCGCATCGAAGGCGGTATGTACGCGCCGGGCGACAAGCTGCCTACCGAGCAAGTGCTGGTCGAGAAGTTCGGCTTCAGCCGCACGGTAATCCGCGAGGCGGTGGCCACGCTGCGGGCCGACGGCCTGCTGGAATCCCGGCAGGGGGCGGGGGTGTTCGTGCTGGGACCCAGGCAGTCGGGCGAGACCCTGAGCCTGTTTTCGCACGCCACCGACAAAATATCCGACATCATCGAAGAACTGGAGCTGCGCATCGGCATCGAGGTCGAAGCGGCAGGACTCGCCGCGGCCCGCAGTTCCCCCGCGCAGGAAGCGACTATCCAGGCCGAGCTGGATCACTTCGCGCAACTCATGGCCGAGGGCAAGTCCACCGACGAGTCGGACTTCCGCTTCCACATGGCCATCGCTTCGGCCACCAACAACACGCGCTTCAAGACCTTTCTGGAACATATCGGCCGCCGCATGATTCCGCGGGTGAAGTTCCGAACCGTGATGGGCGGCGTCGATCCGCTGCCCAATCGCGATCACACCATCCTGGCCGAGCACACCGAGATCGCAGAGGCGATCTTCGACAGCGACGTCGACCGCGCGCGCGAGGCCATGCGGCGCCACCTGCTGATCGGTATCCAGCGATACCGTGCCCTGACCCGGCGGCCGCCGGAGCCTGCGCACGGCGATTGACGCGCCCGCCAAAGTCATAATATGATTATGTGCAAATACATACTATGACTTTGCAGAGGCCCGCATGTCCCCCCAAGAGATCAAGACCCGCATCGCGTCCGGCTTGCTGTCGTTTCCGGTCACGCACTTTCATGACGACCTGAGCCTGAACCTGCCCAGTTACCAGAAGCACGTGGCGTGGCTGTCGGGCTACGACGCCGCGGCGCTGTTTGCCGCGGGCGGAACCGGCGAACTCTTTTCGCTGACGCCCCAGGAAATCGGCGACGTGACCCGCGCCGCGAAAGAAGCGTCGGGGCATATGCCCATCATCGCGGGTTGCGGCTACGGCACGGAGCTGGCCAAGGACATCGCGCGCCGCGCCGAGCAGGCGGGCGCCGATGGCCTGCTGCTGCTGCCCCACTATCTGATGGAAGTGCCTCAGGAAGGCATCTTCCAGCACGTGAAGGCGGTCTGCAATTCCACGGGGCTGGGCGTCATCATCTATAACCGCTCCAATTCGGTGGCCACGGCCGAGACCATCGCGCGCCTGGCCGACGCCTGTCCGAACCTGATCGGGTTCAAGGACGGCACCGGGCAGACCGCGCTGGTACGCCACATCACCGCCAAACTGGGCGACCGGCTCAGCTATATCGGCGGCATGCCCACGCACGAGCTGTACGCCCAGGGCTTCAACGGCCTGGGTCTGAGCACCTATTCATCGGCGGTATTCAACTTTGTCCCGGAACTGGCCCTGCGCTTTTACCGCGCATTGAATGCCAACGACGACGCCACCATGGGGCAGATCCTCGACAGCTTCTTCTTCCCCTTCGCCGCCATTCGCGATCGCGAGAAAGGCTATGCCGTATCCATCATCAAGGCGGGGGTGCAGCTGATCGGCCATACGCCCGGTCCGGTTCGCGCGCCGCTGACCAACCTGAAGCCGCAGGAACTCGACATGCTGAAGGCGCTCATCGAGCGCTGCGGCTCCTGAACAGCGAGCCATATGCGGGCGGGCGGTGCGGCCGCACCGTGCCGTCCGCCCCGCGCCGCCCGGCGTGGATGTCAGCGACTCGCGAAGCGATCCGGCGACACGACGGCCGGGTCCACCTCGCATTCGCGCAATGTCGCGTCCAGGGGCTGCTTCAGCAGCAGATTCGCCGCCAGCACGGAGGCGCCCGGCGCTGACTGAATGCCGTAGCCGCCTTGGCCTGCCAGCCAGAAGAACCCTTCCACGCGCCCATCCCAGCCCACCACGAACTCGCCGTCGTCCACGAATGAGCGCAGGCCCGCCCAGGTGTGCGTAGGCCGGCGGATGGTCAGGTGGGTGGCGGTCTCGATGCGATCGATTCCCAGCGCCACGTCGAACTCTTCCGCCACGACGTCGTGCGCATCGACGGGGTCGGCATTGGCCGGCGAGCCGAGCAGTTGGCCGGCATCGGGCTTGAAGTAGAAGCTTTCATCGATGCCCACGACAGCAGGCCAGCGTGCCAGATCTGCTGCGTCGACCGAGTCGGGCGCCTTGAAGGTGAACGCGCTTCGGCGCTTGGGCGTCAGCCCCACCGGCGCCACGCCGAATAAGGCCGCGATGTGGTCGGCCCAGGCGCCCGCCGCATTGACAATATGGCGGGCGCGAACGGCCTGCCCGTTGGACAGCTGCACTTGCCACACGCCATCGTGGCGTTCGGCGTGGGTCACGCGGGCATTGAAGGCGAATTCCGCGCCGCCGGCCCGGGCGCCTTTCTGGAAGCCCTGCAGCACGGCGTGCGCATCGACGTCCATGGCGTCGGGTTCGGAAATGGCGCCCAGCAGGCCCTCGGCACGGATGCACGGCATGCGCGCCAGCACGTCGGCGGCAGCCAGCGTCTGGATGCTGGCGCCCGTGGCAGACAATGCAGCGGCGGTTTCGGCCAGCAGATCCTGCTGTCCGTCGCGGGCAATGTACAGAACTCCGCGATCGGCCAACAGAGGGTGTTCGCAGAACCCCTGGGGTGGATGTTCGTAGAAGGCGCGGCTGGCCCGCGTGAGCGCGCGTATGGTGGCGGTGCCATAGGTTTCCATGAACATGGCCGCGCTGCGGCCGGTGGCATGGTAGCCCGCCTGGCTTTCCATGTCGGCCACCATCACGGAGCCATGGCCGCTCAGGCGAAACGCCAGCGAGGTGCCGGCAATGCCTGCACCGATGATCAGATAGTCATGTAAGGGGTTTGCGGACATTGTTTGCGTCCTCCGGTTGGTGTGGCAATGCGGAGCGTGGGGTCGCGCCGATTGCCTGTATCATCTTCGCGTCATCATTGCTGGAGTCGCCATGGCGCCATCTCGAACCAGGAAGGCAACGCCCCAGGTCGACCCGACCCAATTGCTGGCCTACCGGGTGCTGACCCTCAGCCAGTTGCTGAACCGCGGCATCGAAGTCATTCTGGATACGCATCTGGGCCTTTCAGTGAGGCAATGGCGTGTTCTGCTGTGCGTGGCCACGGGCGGACCGCAGTCGGTACAGGATATCGCCGACTTCTGCCGTTACGATAAAAGCCAGGTCAGCCGCGCGGTTTCCGAACTGCTGGAAAAGCAGCTGGTGGCCACCGCGGCCAGCCCCACCGACGGCCGCCGAGTGCTGGTCGACCTGACTGCCGCCGGCCGCAAAAAATATCAGCAAGGCATGCCGCTCAGCCTCGAGCGGCAGCAGCGCCTGGCCAGCTGCCTCAGCACGCGCGAACTCGACACCTTTGACAAAGCCATGCAGACCCTCATCAATCAAGCCGAAGCGCTGCTCCAGGAAGCGCACGACGAGCGCGCCCGGGCGCGCTGACCCGTGCCCGGGCGGCCGGCCTACCAGCCGCCGGCGTGGCCGTCCTTGCGGTGGTCGGACGCGCCCACATAGCCGTCCGCCAGCCGTGCAATAGCCTGGGCGCCGCCGAATTCATCAGAGAAGCGGGGCGCGACCTCGATCTTATGGCCCCTGGCGCGCAGCTCGGTCACGGCCGTTTCCGGGAAGTTCCATTCCACCAGCACGGTGACGTTGTCTTCCAGTATGCGCCAGCGCGGAGCGTCGACGACCGCCTGCGGATTCTGGCCATGCGCGATGCGGGCGGCAACCTGCATGTGACCCTGGGCCTGCAACGATCCGCCCATGACACCGAAGCTCATCAAGGGCTTGCCGTCGCGCATCAGGAAACCCGGAATGATGGTGTGGAAGGGCCGCTTGCGCGGGCCCACCTGGTTGGGGTGGCCGGGCAGCAGGTTGAATCCCCAGCCCCGATTGTGCAGGGCGATACCTGTGTCCGGTACGACAACGCCCGACCCGAAGCCCTTGAAGTTCGACTGTATGAACGACACCATCATTCCACCTGCATCCGCCGTGGTCAGATAGGTGGTGCCCCCTTTCAACGGCAGGCCCGGGCCCGGGTACTGCGCCTGCGCGGGGTCGATCTGCCGCGCACGCGCAGCCAGGTAGGCAGGGTTCAACAGCGCTTGCGCGTCGACCTCGTTCATATGCCGAGGGTCGGCCACATAGCGATGCATATCGGCCAGGGCCAGCTTCATCGCTTCGATCTGCGCGTGGAAGTATTCAGCGGAATCCACCGGCAGGGAAGGGGCGCCGATGGCGTCGAGCATGCCCAGGGCCATCAGCGCACCGATGCCTTGCCCGTTGGGACCGATCTCGTGCAGTGCGATGTCTTGATATTGCTGCGAGATGGGCTCAACCCATTCGACTTCGTGCGCTTCCAGGTCGGCGCGGGTCAGGGCCCCGCCCGTTGCCCGGGCGTAGGCCGCGATGCGGTCTGCCAGCGCGCCCCGATAGAACGATTCGCCGCCGGTACGCGCGATGTCTTCAAGCGTGTCGGCCTGGCCGGGGCAGATGAAGCGTTGGCCGGGGGCGGGCGCATGGCCGCCGGGCGCAAATGCCTCGACGAAACCCGGAATGTGCTTGATATCCGCGATCTGCGTTTCCCATTGTCTGCTGACGATGGGCGTCACGATGTAGCCGTCGCGCGCGTAGCGGATGGCCGCCTGGAACAGGTCGGCAAACGGCAGCTTGCCGAAACGGCGGGACAGCGCCACCCAGCCCGAGACCGCGCCCGGCACGGTCACCGAGTCCCACCCGCGCGAGGGCATGGCTTCGTACTTGGCGAAGTATTCGGGGGTCCAGGCTTCGGGCGAATGGCCCGAGGCATTCAGCCCATGCAGTTGCTGGCCGTCCCACACGATGGCGAAGACGTCGCCGCCGATGCCGTTCATGCAAGGAGCAACGACCGTCAAGGCGATGCCGGCGGCGATGGCGGCGTCAACCGCGTTGCCCCCCGCTGCCATCGCCTGCAACGCCGCCTGGGTGGCCAGCGGTTGTTCGGTGCAGGCAATGTTCTCGGCCAGCACCGGCATCCGCTGCGAGGTATAAGGGAAAGCCCATTGCGAGCCGTTGAATGAAGGCATCATCAGTTCCTGGATGGATGTTCGGCGGCCTAGTTCGAGGTGCCCACCAGTTTCGTGGCCAGTTGCGGCCACAGGGCGAATTCCTTGGCGAGCACCGGACGCAGGGCGTCGGGGGCGGTGAACCGGGCGACGATGCCGCTGTTTTCCAGCGTGGCGATCACGCCGGCATCGCCGACCGCCTTGCGTACGGCCTCGGTGAGCACCTTCAGGTTTTCGGGCGGCGTGCCGGCCGGCGCCAGCAATACGAACGCGTTGTCGGCCTTCAGGTCGTAGCCCAGTTCGGCCATGGTGGGCACGTCAGGCAGCTGGGGCACGCGGTTGCTGGCCGCCGTGGCGAGCGCCACCAGCTTGTTTGCGCGCACATGGGGCAACACCGACGATACGCTGTCGAACATCATGCTGGTTTCGCCCGTGATCAGGCCGGGAATCGCTTCCGAGCTTCCTTTGTACGGCACATGCGTGGCAGTGACGCCAGCGCCAGAAAGGAATACCGCCGACTCGATGTGCGACAGCGAGCCTGAGCCCTGCGAGGCGTAGTTGTAGTGTTCCGGGCGGCTTTTCAGCAGGGCGATGAGTTCCTGCACATTCTTCACGCCCAGCGCGGCCGGCACCACCAGCATGTGAGGCGCGTCGGCAATGCCGGCGACGATCGAGAAGTCGCGCTCGACGTCCGGAAGGTCTTTATAGGTGACGCTGGCGATGGCCACCCCGGCAACGGGAACCAGGCCGATCGTGTACCCGTCGGGCGCCGCATTGGCCAGGTTTCTGTAGCCGATGGTGGTGGCTGCGCCGGGCTTGTTCTCGACCACCACCTGCTGGTCGAGCGTCTGGGCCATATGCCGGGCAATAGCACGCGCAGACGTGTCGCCCGCGCCGCCGGGGGGGGCCGGCACAATGAGGCGCACTGGCTTTGCAGGAAAGCTGACCTGCGCCAGCGCGGGCGCCATGCTGGCCGACAAGCTCAGGCCCAGCACGCATTGAAAGAGTGTTCGCACAATAGGGGTGCCGGTCTGGCTCGTCATCGATTTGCTCCCGGGCGCATGGGTCACGGCGGCCGCTGATCTTGCGGCGCTTCTAGTATGGCCTCGCGCTGCCGATCATATCGGGCTAGTAGTTGCTACGTCAACTAGATGGATGCGCATCGGGCATGGGACGGGGCGGCTCCTCAGGTGTTGCGGCACACCATCGCCACGATGGTTTCTTGCAGTTCGTGCCGGGCCTGCGCGGCGCTGATCGCCCCCGTAGCGGCCGCATACGACAGCGATTCGGCCGCGCCCAGCAGCGCCCATAAGCCGGCGCTGGCGATCTTGCCCGATGGTGCGTGCGGGGCCAGCGCTTCGCGGCAGGTCTGCATGAACGCGATTTCGTATTCGCGCTTGATTTTGTCCAGTTCCGGCGAACCCGCCAGGGCGGCGATGACGCCCGGTATTTCGCGACCCTGGCTCAGCACGCATTGCACATAGGCCGACGCGATGACGGCCGCCCGGCTGCGCAGGGTGTCATCACTGTTGCGCAAAGCCTCGGTCATCAGCGCGGTCTGGTTGGCGTCGTACTCGCGGTACAACGCGGCCAGCAACCCGCCACGGCTGCCGAAGTGGTCATAGACGACCGGCTTCGTTACGCCGGCTTCTTCGGCCAGGCGGCCCAGGGCCAGCGCTTCGGTGCCTTCTTCGCGCACCAGCCGCCACGCGGTGTCCAGCAATTGTCGATGGCGGTCGGCGCGGGAAAGGCGCTGGCGGGGTGGCGACGGATCAACGGGTGCGTTGGATGTGCTTGACATGGCTATGTACTGAAGGTAACTTACTAATAGTAAGTTACTAGGAGTAGGTTGTTCGACTATACAAGCCGCAACGACTTGCCTGCAACCCGCATCCGAGGATTCCATGCACACTCTTATCGTTGTTTCCCACCCCGATTCCCAATCACTGAGCCACGCCGTGGCGGCCCGCGTGGGCCAGGGCATTACAGAAGCCCGCCCTGGCCATACCGTGGAGCTGGCCGACCTGCACGCCGAAGGGTTCGACCCGCGTTTCAGCGCCGGCGACCTGGCCGTGCACCGCCGCAGGAGCCCGCCACCGCCCGATGTGGCCGCCGAGCAGGCCCGTCTCGACCGGGCCGACGCGCTGGTACTGGTGTACCCGGTGTACTGGTGGTCGATGCCTGGCCTGATGAAGGGCTGGATCGACCGCGTATTTTCCAACGGCTGGGCATTCGACTTCAGCCTGGATTCCCAGCTGGAGAAAAAACTGGGGCGCCTGCGGGTATACCTGGTGGGTGTCGGGGGCGCCGACGCGGCTCTTTACGCCCGCCACGGCTATGACCAGGCCATGCGTACCCAGATTGACCACGGCATTTTTGATTACTGCGGCGCAACGGTATGCGCCTCCGAGCTGTTGCTGGATTCGGAGACAGCCGACCCCGGATCGACGCTGCAGGCCGCGCAGCGTATCGGGCAGCGCGTGGCCGAAGCGCCGGCAACGATGCCGGCCTGACGCGCTCAGCCTGCCCCGTATGCCCGCCACGCCACCAGGGCGCCTGCCCCCGCCAGGGCGGCGCTGAACCTCCGCGCCCAGTGGAGGCCCCCGGGGGCCTGGCGTTCGATGGCAATCGCGATCGTCAACGCCGCCATGATTCGCGCGTCTGTCATGCCCAGCGCCATCAGTGCCAAGGTGAACCCCGCGCAGCTGCGCAGGCAATGCTGGCCCAGATGCCATCCCTGGCTCCAGGCCGCGGCCAGGGGCAGGTCCACGCCGGGTACGGCGGCTGGCGTGCGGCAGTGCGCCAGGTGCCGCGCTTTCCAGCCGGAGCCCTGCACGGCTGCCGCCACCGTCAAGGCTGCCCCTCGCGCGGCGGCGTCGAGATGGGCTGCGCGCGGTGCAGCCGCCAGACCGGCCCAAAGCCACGTCCCCAGGTACACGGCGATGCCGGGCAGCAACCAGGCGGCCAGATAACCAGCCGCCAGGCCCATTGCAAGGCAGCCGGGTGCGCGGTGGCCATGCGCATGCGCAGCCTGGCGGTAACGGTGCAGCGCCGGCCCGACCGAGGGCAGCATCATGGCCGTCATCATGATCTGCCACATGGCGATGAAAGCGGCGAAGGCGTCGAGGCGGGGCGGCGGCCATACGACGCGGCCGCCCGCGCACAGGGACAGCTCGTGCAACGCCGGCACGTACGCAGAGTTCGCGGTGCACGCGACGGCCGCGCCGAAGGCCAGGGCGAGCAAGCCGGCGAACCCGGCCGATCCGCGCCGCGCGGGCACCTTGCCGCTTCCCGGTCGCGCGGCGGCAGCGGCATGAACCGTTTTACCGCGTGCCGTATTCATCATGCCGGCGCCACCAGATGCCGGTTTCGTTGCGCCCCTTGGGCGCGCGGTCCAGCCACTGGTACATGCCCCACAGCCCGTCCAGGCCGCGTGCGTAGGCCGAATAGGTGTGATACGCCGCGTCACCGTCACGGACGAAGGCGCTGATGCCTGGGCGTTCACGCTGGAACGTTGCGACGTCGGTACCGCACATGGCGGCGATGTTTCCTTCGGCCTGCCACGCCTCGCTTTGCTCGGCGGCCAGGTCATCGAACTTCGGCTCGCGGCGGAAGTTGTATTCGATTTCGCCGGCAAGCTGCTGCGCTTCGCTGAACCAGATGTTGAAATCCGCGTTGAACTCGCTGGGCGCCGATGAAGCCCACGGAAATGACCAGCCCATGCGTCGGCGGTACGCCAGCAACTTGTGCAGCGGTGCGCGCGACACGGCCATCAGCGTGACGTCGTGATGGGCAAGGTGGGTGTACACGCCATTGAACCCGTCGGCAATTGATGAGCAGGAGGGGCAGCCGGCCTGGTAGTCCGGGCCGAACATGAAGTGGTAAATCAGCAGCTGGGAGCGGCCCTGGAACAGGTCGGCCAGCGCGGCGCGCCCGGATTCTGTATCGAACAAGTAGGGCTTGTCGACGCGTACCCACGGCAGTTGCTGACGTCGGCGCGCCAGCTCGTCGCTGCGGCGCGTCAGGGCTTTTTCGTCGTCCAGCAGCGCCCGGCGTGCAGCCAGCCAGGTTTCTCGGGTGCCCGTGGTGTGAGCGGTCATGGGTGGCTCCTTGGAGGATGATGGGGCGCGGCTCGCCAGCATGGTCTGGTTGAACCGCTGGCCTATAGGTTAGGATCGCCGCAGCCCCCCGAGAGAGTGACAAACGTGGCGTGATTAGCATGGACTCTTCAATCGTCGCCGCCGCACGCGCGCTGGCCAAAGGTGACGCGCTGGGAGCGCTGAATCGCGTGGCCTTGCGCGACGACGCGCCGGCCTTGGCATTGCGCGGCACCGCGATGGCGCAACTGGGCGACCTGGCGCGGGCGCGGCGGCTGATGCGCGAAGCGGCACGCGCGTTCGGTTCGCATGCGTCGCTGGCGCGCGCCCGATGTGTGGTGGCCGAAGCGGAAATCGCGCTGGCCATGCGCGACCTGGCATGGCCCTCGCAACCGCTGGCGGCCGCCCGCGCCGTGTTGCTGCGCGAAGGGGACACGGTCAACGCCGCGCACGCGCACTATATCGACGCGCGCCGGCTGCTGCTGATGGGCCGGCTTGAGCAGGCCGAAGCCGTGCTGGCAGCGCAGGACCACCGCTCGCTGCCGGCCGCGCTGCGGGCGGTGCACGCACTGGTCACGGCCGGTCTTGCCATGCGGCGCATGCAGGCGCAGGCCGCGCACGCCGCCCTGGAGGCGGCGCGGCAGATTGCCGGCCAGGCGCGTATCGGCGTGTTGCTCGCCGAAATAGACAACGCCCGCCGCACGCTCGAGACCCCGGCGGCGCGGCTCAGCCTGGGGGGCCTGCAGCGGCTGGCCACGCTGGCCGATGTTGATTCCATGGCGCGGTCGGACAGCCTGTTGATCGACGCGTGCCGTCATAGGGTGCTGCGCTCGAGCCAGTCCGTCGAGCTGGCGCGACGCCCGGTGTTGTTCAGGCTTGCGCGTGCGTTGGGCGATGCCTGGCCGGCCGATGTGCCGCGCGAAGCCCTGATCGCCGCCGTGTTCCGTACCCGGCATGCCGACGAAACCCACCGCGCGCGATGCCGTGTCGAGATCGGGCGCCTGCGCCGCGCGCTGCGAGATCTCGCCGATATTGTGGCCACGCCGCGCGGCTACCTGCTGGTGCCGCCCACGGGCACGGTGGCAATACTGGACTGGCCCGAGCAGACCCCGCATGCGCCGGTGCTCGCCTTGCTGGCCGATGGCGAATCGTGGTCCAGTTCGGCGCTCGCCTTGGCGCTGGGCGCCAGCCAGCGCACGGTGCAGCGGGCGCTGGATGCGCTGGCGGAAACCGGCCGCGTGCGGCCGATAGGACAAGGGCGAGCGCGGCGCTGGCTGGCGGTGGGCATTCCTGAATTCGCGACAGGCTTGTTACTTCCCGTCGTGGCGCTCAGCCCCTAGCATGCAGGTGTGGCTTTTCTTCGCAATCCGACCGACGAGGTGCCTGCATGAGCGACAACGCTGAAATCATCGAAGAACATGGACCTTTCCCGGGGGTGGCACACATCAACGGCGTCACTTATGACGGCCGGCAAGTCTGGGTGGCCACGGGCGATCGCCTGCAGGCTATCGACCCTGACAGCGGCGCGCCGGGGCGCAGCATCGCCATCGAGTGTCCGTCCGGCACGGCTTTCGACGGCACGGCCATTTTCCAGATCGCGGGCCCGGTCATCCGCAAGATCGACCCCGCGACAGGCCGAGTGCTGGCCACCATCCCGACGCCTGAGGGCGACGGCCATTCCGGGCTGGCGTGGGCGGAAGGAATGCTGTGGGTCGCGCACTTCAAGCATCGCAAGATCTACCAGGTGCATCCGGATACGGGCAAAGTGCTCAACACGCTGGAATCCGACCGCTACGTCACCGGTGTGACCTGGGTGGAAGGCGCGCTCTGGCACGCCACCTGGGAAGACGATGCCAGCGAGCTGAGGCGTGTCGACGCGGGCAGCGGTAAGGTGCTGGCGAGCCTGGCCATGCCGGCCGGCGTGCTGGTCTCGGGGCTGGAATACGATGGCGCGGGCCGGCTGTTCTGCGGAGGCGCCGAAAGCGGCAAGTTGCGGGTCGTTCGCCGTCCGGACGTCTGAGCGTCAACGCCCCGCGCGCGCGCCGCGGGTGGGTTTCTTGCCGCGCGCGGCGGGCTTCACGGCCAGCCCACCGTTGTTGCTGAGCTGATCGACCCACGACAACGCAGCGAGGTACGCCAGAAACTGGTGCAGATAGCCGGGTGACTGCGCACGCATCAGCGACAACGCTCGGTGCACCAGATGGTTGGAGTTCAGGGGGCCTGCGTTTTCGTGTACCTGCTCTTGCGATTGCCGCAGCTGGAGATCGGTGCTCAGCCGTGCCCAGGTAGCCTGGAAGTAGTCCAGTTGATCCAGTTCGGGATACGGGTGTCGCATGCGCGTCCGGGCCTGCGCGGCGGCGTCGTCCTCGGTCAGCGCCGGGTGCGCGGCCAGGTAATCCAGTAGTCCGGACAGGCTAGCGGTCGTGGCGGCCGGCGATCCGGCGGCCGGCGATCCGGCGGCTGGCAAACCGGCGGCTGGCGCCCCGGCACTCGGGGCAAGCCCGGCTTCGTCGGCGGTTGCCGCCATGCCGGCCTCGGGCCATTCGCGTTCGAGTTCGTCGATGAGCTCGTTCAACTTGGCGTCGACCAGCGCCCGCGCGGCGCCGTCAAGGCGCTGGGCGCGTTGCGCCAGGGCCTCCACGCGGCGATAGCGGGCCGAGTCGGCTTGCGCGATGCCGCGTTCGCGCCACCGGTCCAGCGCGGCCTGAATGGCATCGGGGCGCGCGTCACTCACTCGCTTGCATCCTTTGCTGTGCGATGCGGGGAATCGGGCTGATCTCGACGCGGCGGTTGTTGGCGCGCCCGGCCGGATCGTCATTCGGCGCCACGGGCTGCTGCTCGCCGAACGCGGCGGCGAACACCGAATCCGGCGAGACGCCCTGCTCGATGAGTGCGCGCGTCACAGTCAGGGCGCGTTGCGCGGAAAGCTCCCAATTGTCGGCAAAACGGCGGTTCGTGCCGTGTACGGGCTGGTTGTCGGTGAAACCGCTGACCATCAGCACTTCATCGCGTGACTGCAAGTAGTCGGTCAGTGGTCCGACCAGGCTCTTGAGCACTTCCAGGCCCTCGGGCTGCAACTGGTCGGAGTTCAGGGCGAACAGGACGCTGCCGCTGATGCCGATGCGGCCGTCCACCAGCGTGACCCGGCCCGCGGCCAGCGGCCCGGCCAGCGCCTGCTCCAGTTCGACGCGGCGCTGCGTTTCTTCCTGGCGTTGCTTGACCTCGGCCTCAAGCCTGGACGTCAGTTCAAGCTGCACGCCGATGACGCCGACCAGCACCAGTACGAAAGCGCCCAGCAGTACCGACATCAGGTCGCCGAAAACCGCCCAGGCTGGCGCGGTGGGCTCGACCCCGGCGTCAATGTCGTCTCTCATGCCGTTTCGCCGTTGGCTGGCGCCTGCTGCGTGGCGAGCTGCTGCAGATCATGAAGAATCTGTTTCTGCGACAGCACGCTCAGGTCGACGACTTCGCGCGCCTGGGCCACGTAGTACGCCAGTTGCTCGTCGCTGCGCGTCATTGATTTGTCGAGGGCGGCTTCGATGCGGTGCAGGTGCTCGGTGAGTTGGTTGCTGGACTCGCCGAACGCCTGCACCGCGGCGGCCAGGGCCTCGCCCAGACTGGAGACATCGGCGGCACTGCCGGTCACCTGGGCCGCGATAGAGCCCAGCTTGTCAGTCTCGGCCTCGACCTTGGCCGTGAACTGGGCGCCGACGCGATCGAGCAGCCCGGCTGACGTGGCGATGAGTTCGTCGACCGCGTTGCGCTGTTGCGAAGAAGCATGGTTGACCGCGTCGAGCAGCGTGCCCAGGGTTTCCATCAGCCGGCCGCGCTCGTCCAGCATGGCGTTGTCGCGGGCCATGCTGTCGGTGAGTTTCTGCCGCAATTCGGCGATGACCTCGGCTGCGGCCTTCGGCGCTTCTGCGGCGGTCTGCACCAGCTGCGCCACTTCGGCGATGGTGTCCCGTGCGTGAGCCTCGTTCTGCGTCGCCATTTCTTGCGCCGTGCGGGCCAGCGTGTCGCAGATCTGCTGCTGGCGCTCGGCCGCAAAGCTGCTGGCCTGTTCCCATTGCTGGCGCAGTGCCGCGGCGATGTCATCCAGCGTGCGGTTCCAGCCCGCAATGGCCTGCGCGGCGGCCTGGGGCGCTTCCGCCGCAGCCTGAACCAGCCTGGCCACTTCCGCAATGGTGTCGTGTGCCTGCGCCTGCGTCTGCGCAGAGAGTTCCTGCGCGGTGCGCGCCAGCGTGTCGCACGCTTGCTGTTGCTGGCGGGCGGCCTGCTCGCTGGCCTGCGTCCACTGTTGCCGCAGCGCGTCTGAAACGTCGCCCAGCGAGGCTTGCCAGGCCTGCAGGCGCTGCGCGTCGTGAGCCGCCAGCTCAGCCTGCAGTTCGAGGTGAGATTGGTTCAGGGCCTGCACCAGAGCCGCGGACTGTTCGCGCAGGCCAGCCGTTGCGTCGGCCAGGGCGCGCTGGTGCTGCTCGGCCAGTTCTCCACCCGTCGCCGCCTGCTGGGCCAGCGCGCTGCTCCATGCTGCCGACATGCTCCCGGCGGTGGCGTCCAGGCGCTGGGCAACGCTCTCGAGCAGTCCGGCCGAGCGCTGCTCGAAGGTATCGTTGAAACGCCGCAACGACGAATCCAACCCCTGCGCCAGAGCCTGGCCTGCCTGCCGGTGTTCGGCCAGCGCATCGGTCCAGAGCTGGGCAACGGCCCCCGTCGTGCTTTCGAATCGCCCCGCGACATCTTCCATCTGCTGGCGCACGATATGTGCCAGCGTGTCCTGCCAGGCCGAGGTTTCGCGCGCCAGCCCGGCCAGCGTCGCTTCGACGGCGGGCCGTATGGCATCGCCCGCGGCGGCGGCACTGTCGACCACGCTTTGCTTCAGGGCCTGCTCCATGGCGCTGGCCAGCCGGGTATAGGCCGCATCGGCCTTGCCATGAAAAGCGTCCTGGCTCGCTGCCAGGCGTTCATTGAGCAGTTGGCTCTGCTGTTCCAGCGTGGCCATCATGGCCTGCAGCCTATCGACCAGGAGCGGCATGGTGTCGGCCTGGCGCTGCAGCAGCTGGAGCGTGTGTTCGCGGTGATGGGATGGCGAGTATTCACGCAGTGCCGTGGAGCTGGCGGCGTCGAGCTGCTGCACGGCCCGCAGGCGTTCGCGGCGCGCCAGGGCGGCAAGCAGGCCCAGCGCGGCGGACGTGGCTACGCCGGCGACCGACGTGCCGAAGGCAAAACCCAGCCCGTGCACGGGGGCCGCCAGCGAAGAACGGATGGCGTGCAGATCGATGGCGCTTTCCAGGGCAGCGCCGGTGCCGCGCAGCGTGGCCACCATGCCCAGGAACGTGCCCAGCATGCCCAGCAGGACGAGCATGCCCACCAGGTAGGGCGCCAGCGCAGGCCCGGGGAAGGCGGCGCGCTCGCCCTCGACCCGCAGCCGCGTTGTGTTGCGCAAGCCGGCCGGTACGTGCTCGAGCCACGCCGGCAGGCTGGGCGGCGCTTCGGCCAGCCGCGCCGTGGCGCGCGCCAGGCCCGCAGTGCCTTGCTGGTAGCGCTGCAGTTCGAGCACGCCCGCCAGATAGACAGCAATGATCAGGGCGGTGATGGCCAGGGCCAGGGTATTCGAGCCTATGTAGCCGGCTCCGACCCACCCCGCGACGGCGAGGCCCGCGAGAAAAACGATAAATGGAACGAAATAACGTGTCATGGTGTCCGGGTCAATTGGCGCGCAGGGCGGCGAGCAGGCCCTCGATCGGTTGTAAACGTATGTCCAGTTCCGCGCGCAGCACGCTGCGCATGTCGGCGCGGAAGGTGGCCAGCCAGGGGGGGCACGCTGCCGGCGGCCCCTGGGCTGCAAGCGCGGGATCGTCCTGAGGTCCCTCGTCCAGGGCGGCCCTGCGCACGCGTTCGAAATGGCCTTCGAGCATGCCTGGTATCGTGCCCAGCAGGCGGCGCTCGTGCAGGCTCAGCGATCTTTCCATGATGGCGTCCACCATGGCCAGCTTTGCCATGGCGGGCGCCTGAGTGGCCAGCAGGGCCCGCAGTCGCGCGCGCAGCTTGGCGATGCTGGTCTCCATGGTCTGCTGAATGGCCTGGTACCTCTGTCGGTAAGTGGCGTAGCTGCGCTCGTCCGGCGGGGCTGCAGGTGCAGCCAGAGGCGCCCGGGCGCGGGGCGCCGTATAAGGGCGTTCGTCGTCGATGGCCTGCATGATGGACTGGCGCACGCGCTCGACCTCGCGCAGTTCAGCGCTGTCGAATTCGCGCGCGGCGGCCGCCGGGGCAGGGGGCGCGCCGTCAAGCACCGTCGACAGCGCGATGGCGTCCGTCCAGTTCAGCCACATGCTGAGCCGGTCGGCCAGGGATTGCCTGGATGAGGGAATATCGGCGTCTGTCAGGCGAGCAAGCAAGCGTATGAGCGTCGGGCCGCTGACACCTGTGCGCCGAGGTACTTGCACCATACCGCCAGAGTCAAAAATCCGGCAGTTTACAGGGTGTCGAGGGCTTGGACACGCGATTTCCCGCTATTCGAGGATATCTAGTATCCTTAATTGCTTGGCGGCGCTGCGGCGCCGCATCCTTCTTTCGGGCACGCGATGATATTGAAAAGTCAGGTCGAGTGGGCTCTGCACTGCTGTGTCGTGCTGGCGGGGCTGCCGCCCGACCGGTATTTGTCGACCAAGGCCATGGCCGAATTGCATGGGGTGCCTAAAGAGTACTTGTCGAAAGCGTTGCAGGCGCTGTCGCAGGCCGGGCTGGTGACGACCACGCTGGGGCCCAGCGGAGGCTACCGGCTTGCCCGGCCCGGCTCGGATATCAGCTTCCTGGAAATCGTCGAGGCGGTGGAAGGGCGATCGAGCACATTTGCATGCAACGAAATACGCATCAATAACCCCTGCTGGCCCGAAGGCCACTGCGCGAGCGGCCCCTGTGTCATCGCCCGCGTCATGTGGCGCGCCGACGAGGCATGGCGCAACACGCTGCGGGAAGTAAAAATTTCCGACGTGCTCGACAGTCTTTCCGTCGAGGTGTCCGCGGACCTGATGCGACGCACGCACGAATGGGTGATGCAGCGCGCCGGCTGATGCGGCGGTCGAGGGCCTGGCACGCGACGCGCGCCGGGCCGGAATCCGTGCCGGCGCGCCGACGGGCTCCGCGGCGCGGTCTCCGCGACCCGTTCTCCGCGACCCGTTATCCGCGACGCGTTCTTCGCGCCTTGTAGACTCGACCGGGTAGACGGGCGCGCGGGCAGCGCGCGGGTCAGCTCAATCCGGCCTTGTCCAGGCCGAACGCCTGGTCGGCCGAGCCGGGCTCGTTCCTGAAGGCGATGTTGATGCGGTTCCACGCGTTGATGGCCATGACCAGGTAGGTGAGGTCGGTGATTTCTTTTTCCGAGAATTCCCCCCGCGCCTGTTCATAAACGGCGTCCGGCACACCCCCTTCCGGCAAGCGCGTCAGTGCTTCCGTCCAGGCCAGAGCGGCGCGCTCGCGCGGCGTGAACAGGCCTGATTCGCGCCAGATGGCGACGTGGTGCAGCCGCAGCTCGGTCTCACCGTGGATCTTGGCCTGCTTGATGTGCATGTCCAGGCAGAAGCCGCAGCCATTGAGCTGCGAAGCGCGGATCTGCAGCAGGTCGTCGATTTTCTGCTCGATGCCCCCCGCGTGCAGCGACGTGGTGAATTGCACGAATTTTTTGAAGAATTCGGGCGACTGCTCTACATAATTCAAACGCGCGCTCATGCCAGGCTCCTATTACGGATATTTATTGTCCTTAAAGACAAATAATATCCGTATTTGGCCTTGCTATGTGCTGGGGTGGAAACTGTTTGTAACTAAATCGGGGCGCGGTGTCTCCTCGATTCCCGGGCATGGCATTTGCTGAAAGGAACGCCGGATAGTTCTTCCGGTATTGGCTGCTTACCGGTGGCAACGATCTTTGCTCGGCAACTTCAGCATTCCAGGGAAAAAACGCATATGGACATCGCGACAGGTATCTCGCTGAATGGCTATCGGGTTTTCTGCGACGTGGTGATTGCCAACGAGGGGGGCTTTGCCATACGGGTGGCGACGCGCCCTGAGAATGCGGGGCCCGTGGGCACCGAACGCGTATGGCATCCGCCGCACGCTTCGCCGTATCACGAGCAGGATGAAGCCGAGCGCGAAGCGCACCGCATCTTGCGGCGAGTAAGAGGTGTGACCCAGCACGGGGAGCCGCTCTACGCGTAGGGACGAGAATTGCCCGCTGCCGCCGCGGCCCGCATTGACGGCCCGCCGCCCCAGCAGATCGAGCGACAGCAGATCATCAGGTAGAGGGCCCTGGCGCCTCGTTGGCGGGCCGTGGGTCGCCTCGGGCAGTTCGTTCGGCGTCAGGACACAGTGCACGTGCGGCGGGGATTAGTGACGTCGATCTTGTTTATCGCCCCCGGACGGCGTGCGTGATATGGCCTCGCCCAGCGCATCGGAAGTCGATCGCAAGCGCGACTGGCTCGCGTAGAGCGTCGCAAAGGGACATGCCTTTCACGCACTGTGAGCGTTGCCGCTGCCGTGTGCAGCGCCAGCTGGCTCCGCGATGCTGCGTGTCAGGTACATTCGGAGTACGCTTTCTGCCTGACCCGTTCTCAGCCGCACAGGAATTCCAAGCCATGAAATACCGCCGTCTCGGTAACAGCAATCTGCGTGTCTCGCCCTTGTGCCTGGGCACGATGATGTTCGGAGAGCAGACCCCCTTCGACGAAGCGCAGCGCATCGTGGCGTCGGCGCGCGACGCCGGCGTCAATTTCATCGACACCGCCGATGTCTACAACAAGGGCCGCTCGGAAGAGGTGGTGGGCAAGTTGCTCGAGGGGCAGCGCCATGATTGGGTGCTCGCCACCAAAATCGGCAACGCAGTTGCACGCGGTCCGAACCGGTCGCACTATTCCCGCCAGTGGATGATACAAGGCGTCGACGCCAGCCTGAAGCGCCTGGGTACCGATTACATCGACATTCTTTACATGCACCGCGACTTCCATGAAGAAAACCTGGAAGAGGCGGTTTACGCCCTGGGCGACCTGATACGCAGCGGCAAGCTGCGCAGCTTCGGCCTGTCGAATTTCCGCGGGTGGCGCATTGCCGAAGTGATGCGTCTGTGCCGTGAACTGGGCGTGCCGCAGCCGGTAGTGTGCCAGCCGTACTACAACATGTTGAACCGGGGGCCCGAAGTCGAGATCCTTCCCGCCTGCGGCCACTATGGCCTGGGCGTGGTGCCCTACAGCCCCATTGCGCGCGGCGTCCTCACGGGCAAGTATGCGCCGGGGCAGGCGCCTGCGCCCGATACCCGCGCCGGCCGGGGCGACAAGCGCATCCTCGATACCGAATTCCGACCCGAATCTCTGCATATCGCCGCCGAGCTCACGGCCTATTGCGAGCAGCGCGGCGTCAAGCCCGGCCACTTCGCGACTGCCTGGGTTTTGGCCAACCCGCTGATCAGTGCGGTGATCGCGGGCCCGCGCACGCTCGAGCAAATGCAGGACTACTACGGCGCGCTGGACCTGCAGATCACGCCGCAGGAAGAAGCCATGGTCGACGCCTGGGTGGTGCCCGGACACGCATCCAGCCCCGGCTACAACGACCCCAGCTACCCTTTCTACGGCCGGCCGGTCCCGGTAGCGGATTCAGCGGACTGAAGCCGCCGCGGGTTGCACCCGCTCGTCCAGACGCGCATCATGACATCGGGCCGCCCCGCGCCTGCGGGGCCGGGCCGGCGGGGGCGGTTCGCCGGGCACCCATCCAGCCAGCCGCCTCGCGCGGCTTGAAAAACTTCCGCCCCGCCGCCAGATACGAACTATGGCCACGAGGGCAAGTTCATGAGATCGCGCGATTTTTCATCCTGGATCTGGGGCGACGCACTGTCGCTGCTGGAGCACGCCGAACGCCTGCAGCGTGAAGTCCTGCGCGCCGGCCCGCCCGACGCCCCGCACTGGGAACCGCCCGTGGATGTCATTGAAACCGCCTCGGCGGTGCTCGTCTACGTGGCGCTGCCCGGTGTGCCGTCCGATACGCTGGTGGTCGCATTCGACCCGGGCGGCATCACGGTGGCCGGGGTGCGGCCCATGCCGTGTGCGGCCAATGCCCGCATCCATCGTTTCGAAATTCCCTATGGCCGCTTTCGCCGGCGCATCGCGTTGCCCTTGCATGCGCTGGAACCCCAATCCACCGAACTGGCCGACGGCTGCCTGGTCTTGACCCTGAATAAACTGAGGGAGGCTCCATGAGCGAAACACGCACCTTGCCCGACGACGCGCGCATCATCATTCCGCTGCGCGATGCGGTGCTGTTCCCCGGCGTGCTGTCTCCAGTGACGGTACGGCGCGAGTCGTCCGTGGCGGCAGCACAGGAAGCCGTCAAGACCGAGCATCCCATCGGGTTCCTGCTGCAGCGCGACCCGTCCCGCAACGAAGTGGGCCCCGACGACCTGCGCTGGGTGGGTACCGAAGGCCCCATCGCGCGCTACATCACCGGCCAGGACGGCGCGCATCATCTGCTGGTGCAGGGTCAATCGCGCTTTCGCGTGCTGGAGTTCCTGGAGGGCTGGCCTTTCATGGTGGCGCGGGTCGCCGAGATTCCTCCCGCCGAAGACCACGACAGCCAGACCGAGGCGCGTTTCCTGCAGCTGAAAGAGCAGGCCATCGACGCCATCACGCTGCTGCCCAACGTGCCCGACGAACTGGTTGGCGTGGTGCGCGGCATCGAGTCGGCCGGGCTGCTGGCGGATATGGTCACGCACATGATCGATATCAAGCCGGAACAGAAGCAGGACATTCTTGAAACCTTCGACCTCTCGCGCCGGCTCGATCGGGTGATCGAGCTGCTGGCGGGCCGCGTCGAAGTGCTGCGCCTGTCCAAGGAAATCGGTGAACGTACCCGCGCGCAGTTCGACGAGCGCCAGCGCGAAACGGTATTGCGCGAGCAACTGCGGCAGATCCAGAAAGAACTGGGCGACATCGACGACAGCGCTGCCGAGATCGCGCGCCTGAAAGAAGCCATCGACGCGGCCGGCATGCCCGACGAAGTGCTCAGCCATGCCCGCAAAGAGCTGGGCCGCCTGCAACGCATGGGCGAAAGCAGCGGTGAATCGGCCATGCTGCGCACCTATCTCGAATGGCTGACCGAGCTGCCCTGGAAGCAGGAGCCCCAGCCGCCCATCGATCTTGCCGAGGCGCGCAAGGTGCTCGATGAAGACCACTTCGGCCTGGACAAGATCAAGCGCCGCATTCTTGAATACCTGGCGGTGCGCAAGCTCAACCCGCAAGGACGCAGCCCCATACTGTGCTTTGCCGGGCCGCCGGGCGTGGGCAAGACGTCGCTGGGGCAATCCATTGCCCGCGCCACTGGGCGTGCCTTCCAGCGCGTGGCCCTGGGCGGCGTGCACGACGAGGCTGAAATACGGGGGCACCGTCGTACCTACCTGGGCGCCTTGCCGGGCAACATCATCCAGGCCATGCGGCGCGCGGGCAGCAGCAACGTGGTGCTGATGCTCGACGAAATCGACAAGCTGGGTGCCGGCGGTTTCCACGGCGATCCGGGCAGCGCGTTGCTCGAAGTGCTGGACCCCGAGCAGAACCATAAATTCCGCGACAACTATCTGGGCGTGGACTTCGACCTGTCGCACGTGATGTTCATCTGCACGGCCAATATGCTGGACACCATTCCCGGGCCGCTGCGCGATCGGATGGAAATCATCCAGCTGCCGGGCTATACGGAAGAAGAGAAAATCCAGATCGCCCGCCGGTACCTGGTGCAGCGTCAGCTCGAGGCCAATGGCCTCGATGCAGGTCAGGCCGAAATTACCGACGCCGCGCTGTCATCCATCGTGGGCGATTACACGCGTGAAGCGGGCGTGCGCCAGCTCGAGCGCGAGATCGGCGCCGTGCTGCGGCATGCGGCCATGCAGATCGCCGAGGGCAAAGCGGCGCAGGTGCGCATCGACGGCGGCGACCTGCCGCAGATCCTCGGCGCGCAGCGGTTCGAGAACGAAGTGGCTTTGCGGACCGGCGTACCGGGCGTGGCCACGGGCCTGGCCTGGACGCCGGTGGGTGGCGACATTCTGTTCATCGAAGCCTCGAAAACGCCCGGCAGCGGCCGGTTGATACTGACGGGCCAGCTGGGCGACGTGATGAAAGAATCGGCGCAGACGGCGCTGACCCTGGCCAAGATCTGGAGCGGCGAGTCGCTGGAAAAAACCGACGTGCACATTCACGTGCCCGCGGGTGCGACCCCCAAGGACGGTCCCAGTGCCGGCGTGGCGATGTTCCTGGCGCTGGCATCGTTGTTGTCGGGACGGCCGGTCCGGTCGGACGTGGCCATGACGGGCGAGGTGAGTTTGCGCGGGCTGGTGCTCCCGATCGGCGGCGTCAAGGAAAAGACGCTGGCTGCCTTGCGCGCAGGCATCGCGACCGTCATGTTGCCTCGCCGTAATGGCAAAGACCTGGAAGACGTTCCGCCGGAAGTCCGGCAGAAGTTGAAGTTCGTGTTGCTGGACCGTATCGAAGACGCCATCGACTACGCCATAGACGGTCAGGAGCAGGCTGCCGACGCCATCGTCGCGTGAACGCGGCGCTGCGGGGTGCGTGCCGCGGCCCGCACCCCTTCGAGTCCGGCGATGCGGCGCGGGCGGCGCGGCGCCGGGCCTGCAAGCCGGCTATTTCGGGATCACGCCGCACGCGATGCGGCCGGCACCGCCACCCAGCGGTTTCGGATGATCACTGTGGTTGTCTCCCCCGGCGTGGACCATCAGGGCGAGCCCTTGCACTTCATCCAGTTTGAGCCTGGGCGCCAGCACGGGCGTCGTGGCCGTGCCATCGGCGTTGACATAGAGCGGCGGCAGGTCGCCGCGATGGCCGTCGTCGGCCCACGGACTGCCATGCTTCTTGGTGCCGTCCGGATCGTAATGGCCGCCTGCCGCACCGGCCGGCACTGCCTTGCCGTCCTGCGTCTTGGCATCGCAACTGCCGTTTTCGTGCACATGAAAGCCGTGCACGCCCGGCGGCAGGTCTTTGAGGTCGGGCGTCAGGACCAGCCCATACTTGCTTTCGGCCAGCTGGATCGAGCCGATCTGTTCGCCGGGACCTTTCTCGGTGGCTTGATGGACCGGCACGGTGACATCGGCGCGCGCGATCGAAGCCAGGCCTATGGCGCCGGCCAGCAGTGCGTACTTCAGATGAGACTGCATGGGGTTACCTCCAGGTTAGAGAAAGCGGCCGAAGCGGCGCGGTGTTCGCGCCGCCTGCACGGTACTCATTGCAGATGGTATAGGGATTGCACGCGCGCCGACAGGCCTATTGCGCACGGCAGCCGCGGACGGCCTGGTCTTGCAGGCCCGGTGCCCGCGCCACGCCGGGCGGCAATTTGCATGCCGCGCCGCTGTGCACGCCGCGACCCTGCGGCGCCGGGGCGTGTGCAGCCACGCGCGGCCAGGCGGGATGCCACGACAGCGGATTGCAGGCGACGACTGGGCGCGTAGGCTTGACGCCCGGCGCCTCAGGCGTCGGCGATCAGCCTTTTCCCCAGGCTGATGACCTCGTCCTGCCCGTAGTCCAGCCGGCGGTAAAACGCGACTGCCGACTCGTTGCCGCGCCGTACCATCAGGTTGATCTTCGGGCAGCCGATGGCGGTCAGCCGCTGCTCGACTTCCCGCATCAGCCGTGTCGCGCAGCCCTGGCGCTGGTGCGCGGGAGCGACGGCCAGGTAGTTCACCCAGCCGCGGTGTCCGTCATATCCCGCCATGACGGTGGCCACCACGTTATTCGAGACGGTACCCACCAGGAAGAGTTCGGGCTGCACGGTCAGTTTGCGGGCGATGTCCCGGTACGGGTCGTTCCAGGGTCGCGTCAGCCCGCAGTCTTGCCACAGTTGTACGACGGCGTCGGCGTCGATGGGCCGGTACTGGCGGATGACGAAGGCGGCTGGGGTCATGCTTTGCTAGCGCAAAACCTCTCAACGCAGGCGTGGAGGGGTTGGTCGCGGATTCAGACAGGCAGCGGATGCCGTGGGGTGGTCCATGGGCAGCAGCATACCGCAAAGCATGGCGCGCGGCGCGCCCGGCCCGCATGGCATGCTGGATATACTGAGGCCTTCACCACTACGGGGTAAGGCTGCCATGAGCGCTACGACTGCCGCCGCTGTGCCGAGCGGGCTTGTCTACCTGGATGCCGTCGCGCTATCAGCCGCCATACGCTCGCGCGAGGTGTCTTGCGTTGAGGTTCTGCAAGCGTATCTCGCGCAGATAGACCGGCACAATCCCGCTGTGAACGCCATCGTCGCCCAGGTCGAGCGCGACGCGCTGGTCCGGCGGGCGAGGGACCTGGATGCCGAGCTCGCGGGCGGCAATTGGCTCGGACCGCTTCACGGTTTCCCGCAGGCGCCCAAAGACATCATGCCAGTGCGCGGCATGGTGACCACCAGGGGCTCGCCCATCTACGCCGGCCAGGTCACGCAGACCGACGCCATCGTGTACGAGCGCATGCGGGCCGGCGGAGCGGTGTTCGTCGGGCGCACCAACAGCCCCGAGTTCGGCTTGGGCGGCCATACCTACAACCCCGTGTACGGTACCACCCTCAACGCCTACGACCCCGCCCGCAGCGCCGGCGGCAGCAGCGGCGGCGCGGGCGTAGCGGTGGCGCTGCACATGCTGCCCGTGGCCGACGGTTCCGACATGATGGGGTCGCTGCGCACGCCCGCGGCCTTCAACAATGTATACGGGCTGCGCACCACGCCCGGCTGCGTGCCGCACGGGCCCACCGAAGAGGTGTTCTTCCAGCAGTTCAGTGTCAGCGGTCCCATGGCGCGCAACGTGGCTGACCTGGCGCTGCTGTTGTCGGTGCAGGCGGGCTTTGACGCGCGCCTGCCGCTCGGGCGTCGCAACGAAGACCCGCGGCGCTTCACCGCCGAACTGGAACGTGACTGCCGGGGGCTGCGCATAGGCTGGCTGGGCGACATGGGCGGGCAGCTTGCCACCGAACCTGGGTTGCTGCAGGTGTGTGAACGTTCGTTGCAGCACTTCGCGACCCTGGGCTGCAGCGTCGAGCCGGCGGCGCCGGGCTTCGACCTGGAACGACTGTGGCGGGCCTGGCTGGATCTGCGCAGCTTTACATTCGCCGGTTCCAACGCGGCCCTGTATCGCGAGCCGGGCACGCGTGCGTTGCTCAAGCCCGAGGCCGTGTGGGAAATCGAACGCGGGCTGGCTCTGTCGGGGGCCGATGTGTATGGCGCCGCCGTCGTCAGGTCAGCGTGGTACGGCGCCCTGCAGCGATTGTTTGAAGACTTTGATTTTCTGGTGCTTCCTGCTGCGCAGGTGTTTCCCTTCCCGGCGGAACACACCTGGCCCGCGGAAGTGGGCGCACGCAAGATGGACACTTATCACCGTTGGATGGAGGCCGTGGTGCCCGCCACGATGGGCGGGCTGCCCGCACTGGCCGCGCCTGCAGGGTTCGACGCCAGAGGCTTGCCCGCAGGCCTGCAGATCATTGGCAAGGCCCAGCATGACCTTGAATTGCTCCAGCTGGGGCTGGCCTACGATGCAGCGAGCGGCCACAGCCGGGTCCGCAGTCCACTGCTGGACCCCTGACAACAGGCGCCCCGAACTCGCAACGGAACACCACGGGTCGGTTGCTGCGTGGTAGTTGGCGCCGGCCAGATCTTTGTCCAATCGGGCGGCCCGGCGCAGGCGTATGCTGTGCTTGCAGTGAACTGAAGCACTGGCAAGTGGTCTCATTGTTGGCCCGCGCGCACTTCGAGCTGCGTGGGCATTCTCGGAGTCTGACATTTATGAAGCTGGTTTCCCCGCTGTTGTTCGCCGCCGCCGTCCTGTCCCTGCCTGCCGCTGCGGCGCCTGTCACTTACGACATCGATCCTTCCCATACGTACCCCAGCTTCGAAGCCGATCACCTGGGCGGGCTGTCGACCTGGCGCGGCAAATTCAACTCCACCTCCGGCGTCATCGTGCTGGATCGCGCCGCGCGCACCGGCACCATCGACATCACCGTGCAGATCGATTCCATAGACTTCGGGCACGACGAAATGAACCGGCACGCGGTGGCCGCCGATATCTTCGATGCCGCCCGCTATCCCACCGCAACGTTCAAGGGCCGGTTCACCGAGTTCGATGGCGACCGCCCCGAAGAAGCCGTAGGCGAATTTACGCTGCGCGGGGTCACGCGTACCCTGAAGCTGGACATCGACGATTTCAAATGCATCGACCACCCCATGGAGAAGCGCGAAGTGTGCGGCGCCGACGTGTCGGCCTCGTTCAACCGTGGCGACTACGGCTTGAACTTCGGGCTCGACATGGGCTTCAAGCCGGAAGTCGAGCTTGAAATCCAGGTCGAGGCGGGACGCCGGCCGTAGTCCAGACTGCGGCATGCAGGTATGGCAATTGCTGCGTGGGCTGGCCTCACGAAGGAGATGCCATGATTTCCGAACGATTGCGGCGCCTGCGCCATATTGCAGAGTTTGTGGCCGAGCGCAGCGGCGACTACCTCGAGCTGGCCGGCATTGAATTGTCGTTGTACCGGTCGGCGCTGGTGACCACCCTCATAGGTTGTGTTGCGCTGTTGTTCTGTGCGCTGGGCACGCTGGCGTTCGTGTCGGTGGCCACGGTGGTCAGTTTCTGGGACACCGAGCACCGCTCGCTGGTGGCATGGCTGGTGGCCGGCGCCTGGCTGCTGATCACGCTCATCGCCCTTTACGTTGCCAGCCGCAACGCGCCCAAGGCGTCGCCTTTTGCCGAATTGAGCCGCCAGGTTCGCCTGGATACGGCTGCTGCCCGGAGCCACTATGTCCAAGATCACCACACAGGCTGACAAGCAGGCCCTGCTGGCCAAGATGGAACAGGACAGGCGCGACCTGGCCGAGTCCTGCAGCCGGGCCACCGCGCTGGGCGGTTCTTCGCGCGGGTGGGCCTCGACGGCAGCGCTCACAGCGGGAGCCGTGGCGGGGTGGCCGCCCTTTCTTAAGAAGCCCATGCGCGCCATGGCAGCGTTGGCTCTGCGGGAACGGCTCAGCGCCGTATTGCAGCGTCGCCATCACCGGCGTGTCAGCGCGCCTCTTCCCGATGACGAAATTGCACGCCTGGCGCGGCTGATGGCAGATCTGCGCATGGCCGCCGAACGTGCTACCAGCCCTCAAGAGGTCGAGCGGATACGCTTCGAACTCGATGCGCAGGTGCAGCGCCTGCGCGAGCTGCGCGCCGAGCGCGCGGCCCAGGTGCCGCCCATCGACGCGGCGCCCGGTGCAGCGGCGATGCCTGATCGCTGACAGCGCGGGCTCGGCGATGGGCGCGCGCCAGCGGGGCCCGGGTTTCCTGGGCTGCCTTGCATGCCCCATGACAGGCATGGCCCTCCGGCTTGCCCCGTGCGTTGGCGCGGGTTTTCAGCTTATTGCAAAATAGCGTGCGAGCGGGCGCAGGCCCTGCGCGCCTGGCGCGCATGGCCGGCCTGCCAGTCACCACGATTCATCGCGTCCGCACGGTGCCGGCGCGAATTCTCAAGGGCAATGCATGGACGCGGATTTCTGGCTCGAGCGCTGGCGCGATGGGCGCACGCATTTTCATCAGTTGCGGGTGACACCCTTGCTGGCCAAATACTGGCCGACACTGCAGGTGCCAGCCGGCGGCTGCGTGCTGGTGCCCCTGAGCGGCAAATCACTCGACATGATGTGGCTCGCGCAGCAAGGCCACCGCGTTCTCGGGGTGGAGTTGTCGCCCTTGGCCGTAGAACAGTTTTTCGCCGAACAAGGACTGCAGCCCGAGCTGCGGCAGGCCGAGAAGGGCTGCTATTACAAGGCGGGCGACATCGAGATTTATTGCGGCGATATTTTCGACCTGGGGGCAGACGTGCTGGGCAACTGCGTGGGGGCCTACGATCGCGCCGCGCTCGTGGCATTGCCCGCCGAGATGCGCGCCCGCTATGCGCGCCACGTGTATGGCCAATTGTCGCCGGCCTATCGGGGCCTGCTGATTACACTGGATTATGACCAGAGCCAGATGGAAGGGCCGCCGTTCTCGGTGGCCGATGCCGAGGTTCAGGCCATCTATGCCGGCCACACTGACGCGGTACTGATAGACCGTCGCGACATCCTGGCCAAAGAACCCAAGTTCGCCGAGCGCGGCTTGAAGCAGCTCGATACCTTGGTGTATCGCCTGCAGCGCGCAGCGGCCTGAAGCCGTGCCTGCGGGCGCGAGTTGACGAGGCAACCATGGGCATACGTATTGTGCAATTGGGAACGTCGCGCCTTCCGGGCGAAGGCCTGCGCATAGGCACGGTGCGCAGGCCGCCGCGCGGCGTACCCAAGGCGGACTTTGCCAGGCGCGACTACTACGACGTCTGGCTTCCGGTGCTGTCGCCCAGCCCGCCCTTGGTCAAGCAGGCCCTGGCGGCCGGCACCGATACCGAATGGCGCGCTGTGGCGCGGAAAATCCGCGCCGAACTGCAGGCCGGAGAAGCGGGCAAGGTGCTGGACCTGCTCGCAGCACTGTCGGCCACCGCCGATTTTTCGGTTGGTTGCTATTGCGAAAACGAAAGCCGCTGTCATCGCAGCGTGTTGCGGGAACTGCTGAAGGAGCGCAATGCCCGGCTGGCGTAACCTCGCAGGCCGATGATTGATGAGTTGCCGAATTCTCATATTCGAGAGAAAATCTCTAATATGAGAAACGCGGCCCTTCCTGTTGATACCGCGCAGGCGCTGGACGACCAGATCGCACGCCGGCTGCGCAGCCTGCGTGTCGAGCGCGGCTGGTCGCTCGACCAACTGGCCGCGCAAGCGGGCGTCAGCCGCGCCACATTGTCGCGGCTCGAAAACGGAACGGTCAGCCCGACGGCGAGCGTGCTGGGCCGGCTGTGCGCTGCGTTCGGTTTGACCCTGTCCCGCCTCATGCGCATGGTCGAGGACGACTTTGTTCCCTTGGTGAAGCGCTCGCAGCAGCCCGTCTGGACCGACACGAGCGTCGGCTTCGAACGTCGTTCGGTGTCGCCGCCCGCGCAGCCGCTCGCCGGCGAGGTGTTGCAGTGCCGGCTCGCGCCCGGCGCGCGCATTGAATACAGCCATTCGCCGCGCCAAGGCCTTGAACACCACCTCGTATTGCTCGAAGGCCAGTTGCAGGTCACCGTCGAGGGGCAGCCGCATGACCTCCAGCCCGGTGACTGCCTGCGGTATCAACTGAGCGGATCGAGCGCCTTCTGCACCCCCGCGACGGCGGCGGCGCACTATTTGTTGTTTATCGTCTGAGGTCTCTATGGACTCCGCGATCAGGCTCGAGCAGTGGACGGCAGACCAGGCGGAGGCGGGCCTGATGCCCCTGGGGGCAGTCCTCCACGCCTGCGTGTTGCACGGCGCCAGCGTGGGATTCGTATGGCCCTATGACCAGACCGATGCCCAGGATTTCTGGGCCCGCCAGGTTCTGCCCGCGATGCGGGTCGGCGGGCGAATGCTCTGGGTGGCACGGGCAGGCGATCGGATCGCCGGCACGGTGCAGCTGGATTGCGACACGCCGTCCAACCAGCCGCATCGCGCCGAAATACGCAAATTGCTGGTGCACCCCGAATTCCGGCGTCGTGGCCTCGCCCGCCGATTGATCGTGACGCTCGAGACGCAAGCGCTGTCCCAAGGCCGGCGTCTGCTTACCCTGGATACGCGTTCTGGCGATCATGCCGAACCGCTTTATGCGTCGCTCGGCTATCGGCGCGCGGGCGTGATACCCGGGTATGCGCTGGACGTGACAAAACAGCAGTACGACGCCACGACGATCATGTACAAGCTGCTGACGTGAGCGGCTTGGGGCACGCTAGCCCAGGCCGCTGAGTCGCATGATGCTCTTGAGCACCTGAGCCAGCACGAGCACGACGGCGACGCCTGCCGCCCATAGCCCCACCAGCCACGCCAGGCGGCGCGCCCACGGATTCCGGTGCCAGCGCATCAATGGTATCCCTCGCCGTGGCGCACCTTGCCGCGAAATACCCAGTACGACCATCCTGTGTAGGTGAGGATGACAGGAATGATGAGCAGGGCGCCCACCAGTGCGAAGCCCAGGCTTTGCGGGGGGCCCGCCGCGTCCCAGATCGTGACCGACGGCGGTATGACGTACGGCCACAGGCTGATGCCCAGGCCGCTGTACCCCAGGAACACCAGAGCCAGCGTCCACAGGAACGGCGCCGTATGTCCTGGCCCGCGCAAAGTGGACAGGAGTTTCCAGGTCGTGAAAAGCACCAGCAGCGGCACAGGCGCGAACCAGAACAGATTGGGCAGGCTGAACCAGCGCTCGGCGATGGCAGGGTGATGCAGCGGCGTCCACAGGCTGATGACGCCGATGACACCCAGCAGCGCCAGGGCGAGCCGGCGCGCAATGACGCGCAGGCGATCCTGTAGCGGCCCTTCCGTCTTGATGACCAGCCAGGTGGCGCCCAGCAGGGCGTAGGCCACGGTCAGGCCCAGCCCCGTGAACAGGGGGAACGGCGCCAGCCAGCTGGTCGAGCTGCCCGTGTAGCGCCCGTCGGCGACCGGCAGGCCGTTCAGGAATGCGCCCAGCGTGACGCCCTGGAAGAAGGTGGCCGTCAGCGAGCCGCCTGCGAACGCCTTGTCCCAAAGGCGCAGGCGGCCTGGGCGGGCGCGGAAGCGGAATTCGAATGCGACGCCGCGGAAGATCAGGCCGGTGAGCATCAGGATGAGCGGCAGATGCAGGGCGCTGAGCACCACCGCATACGCCAATGGGAAAGCCGCGAGCAGCCCGGCGCCGCCCAGCACCAGCCAGGTTTCGTTGCCGTCCCAGACAGGCGCGACGGTGTTCATCATGACGTCGCGATCGTCTTTGCTCGGGAAAAACGGGAACAGCATGCCGATACCCAGGTCGAAGCCGTCCATGACCACATACATCATGACCCCGAACAGGATGATGATGGCCCAGATCAGCGGCAGGTCAATGCCCATGAGGCGGCTCCTGGGTGGCGGCCGATAGCGGCCGCATGGGTTGTCGCGGTTCTCCGGCGCCCCCCGGCCCCGGGTCGTCGCCGGCTTCCTCTGGCCCGGCCGCCAGCAGCCGCATTCCATAGGCCGTGCCGGCCCCGAAAACGGCCAGATAAACGACCACGAACAGGGCCAGCGTGAAGCCTACCTCGCCCGCCGGATGCGGCGAGACGGCGTCTGCCGTGCGCTGCAGTCCATACACGATCCAGGGCTGTCGCCCGATCTCGGTGGTGTACCAGCCGGCCAGTATCGCGACCAGTCCAGCGGGCGACATGGCCAGCGCGAACCGCAGAAAGGGCCGGGACTTGAACACGTGGCCAGAGCGGCGCAGCAAGTTGCCCCATATCGCCAATGCGATCATCAGCAACCCCAGCCCGACCATGATGCGGAAGGTCCAGAAGACGATGGTGGAGTTGGGCCGGTCTTCAGGCGGAAAGGATTTCAGAGCAGGAATCTGGCCGTCCCAGCTGTGGGTCAGTATCAGGCTTCCCAGCCGTGGTATCTCGACCTTGTATCGCGTGACCTCGTCCTGCATGTCCGGCCAGCCGAACAGGATGAGGGGCACGCCTGTGCCGGGCGGCGTGGGCGACCAATGGCCTTCCATGGCCGCCAGCTTGGCAGGTTGATGCTTCAGCGTATTCAAGCCATGCAGGTCGCCCACGAACGCCTGTAGGGGCGCGCACGCCAGCACCATCCACAAGGCCATGGACAACATCGTGCGCACGGTCGGGGCGTCCCTTTTCCGAAGCAGGTGCCAGGCCGCCGTTCCGCCCACCACCAGCGCCGTGGCCAGATAGGCGGCGATCACCATGTGAACGAGCCGATAGGGAAATGAAGGGTTGAAGATCACCGCCAGCCAGTCCATGGGCACCGCACGGCCGTCGATGATCTCGTGGCCTTGGGGTGTCTGCATCCAGCTGTTCGAAGCCAGGATCCAGGTCGCCGATATGAGCGTGCCCAGTGCCACGACACAGGTCGACAGAAAATGCAGCCCCGGGCCGACGCGCTTCAGCCCGAACAGCATCACCCCCAGGAATCCTGCTTCGAGGAAGAACGCCGTCAGGACTTCGTAGGCCAGCAAGGGCCCCGTGATGGCTCCCGCAAAGCGTGAGAACTCTGACCAGTTCGTGCCGAACTGATAGGCCATCACAATGCCTGACACCACGCCCATGGCAAACGCCACCGCGAAGGGTTTCAGCCAGAACTGGTAGAGCGTCAGGTAGCGGCGCTGGCCGGTACGAAGCCACAGGGCTTCGAGCACGACCAGGTAACTGGCCAGCCCGATCGTCAGAGCCGGAAACAGGATATGGAACGATATGGTGAAGCCGAACTGAATGCGGGCCAGCAGTAGCGCGTCCATTTGCCTCCGTGGCCCAGTCGGCCGGTCGGGCGGAATCGGTTGGAAGGTGCAGCAAACCCTGTGCCGTGCGTGCCCACGCGTGCGCACGGCGCGCCGGTCGGCAAGCAGGCCCCGCAGGGCGCCTGACGGCTCCGCCAAGGGCCGTCAGGCCCAGGCCCGGGTGCCCCGACCTCCCCGGCAACCCAGGAATATCAGGCCGAATCAGGGCGGGAAGGTCACCGCAGCCAGCAGTCCGGCGCTCCGGTCAGCCCACCACGGCTGCTCAAGCCCCCGCCTGCCGAGTCGGGCAAATCAAACCGGGGCCAGCCGAACCAAAGCAAGACCGACCAAGGCAGGGCAGGCTGCCTGCAGCACACTGAACCACGGCCAGCATCCTCACGTCAAGCATCATCAAGCCGAAGCAGCGCAAGCGGCAAGGCAAGCCGATCCGGGCAAGGCGATCCGGGCAAGCCGAACCGCGCCAGGCGAACTACGACAGATCGAATCGCAACAGACGAGCCGCAATAGATCAAACTGCAACGGGCCAAACTGCCACAGACCAAACTGCCACAGACCAAACTGCAACAGACCAAACTCCGACAGACTGGGCCGCGACCGACCGAACGGCAAAACGGGCCCTGGCAGGCGAGCCAGGGATGGCGCGCCGCGCTTAGTCCCGCGCCGCCCCGTAGACGGCCAGGCGGCTCACGGCTTGCGCCAGTTCATCCTGCAGATGGCGTATCAGGGTGTCGGCGGGCAGCCCGCGCGACAATGAAGCCCCCTGGCCGGCCCACTGCGCCGCGTAGTCGGCACTGCCCTGCGCCTTGGCGGCGGCGTGCAAGGCCTTGCCCGCGTCGTAAGTGTGCGGGTAGCCGGGCGTGGGCGGACAATCGGCGGCGGCGCCGAGCGCCGTCAGGCGGTTGGCGATGCCGCGAGCGACGCGACCCGAGATCGCTCGCGTTGGCGTGGTTGTCACCCGGCCGCTCATCAGGGCCTGGCGGTACGCGGAATCGGCGGCGGACTCAGGGCAGGAAACGAACGCCGTACCCATTTGCGCGGCTTGCGCGCCGAGCGCCAGCACGGCTGCCACGCCGGCGCCGTCCATGATGCCGCCGGCGGCCACGATGGGCAGCTTGACCTTCGACACGAGCAAGCGGGTCAGGGCCAGGGTGCCCAATTGCTCGTCGGGGGCGTCGGGCTGAAAGATGCCGCGATGGCCGCCCGCTTCCACCCCTTGTGCAACGATGGCGTCGATGCCGGCATCGGCCGCGCGCACGGCTTCATCCAGGCTGGTTGCGGTGGACATCAGAAAGATTCCCGCCCGGCGCAATGCGTCTATGCGTGCCGGGTCGGGCAGGCCAAAGTGAAAGCTCACCACTGCCGGACGCTCGGACACCAGCAGTTCGAGCATCGCGTCGTCGACGACAAAGCTCGTGTAGATTTCACGCAGCGTTGCGGGGGGCGGCGCGCCGAACTCAGCGAAGGCGGGCGCCAAGTACTGAATCCAACGCGATTGGCTGTCTGCCGACGACGTTTCCGGCGTGTGGCAGAACACGTTCACGCCGAAGGGACGCGACGTCAACGCGCGCGTCTGCGCCAGGGCAAGGCGGGCGGTTTCGGCATCGCTCGAGCCCAGCCCGAGAGAGCCCAGCCCGCCGGCATTCGACACCGCTGCGGCGAGCGCCGGCGTGCTGGTGCCGGCCATGGGCGCCTGGATGATGGGCACGGACAGGCCCACGCGAGCCATGAATGCATTAGGGGATGCGGCGGCGCGAGTAGCCATGCGAGTGTTCCTGTGTCGATCGATCCTGCTGGCAACGGTACTCGAATGCGCGGGGGTTGCAAAGATGGCGCCCGCGTTCCGGTGGCTTCGCGCATGCGATGGCCGGATTCCATTGCAATTGTTCCGCTACGCGCCGAGCTGCGTGCGGAGTGCGTCGCCAGGATCGCAACTCCTGGCGGCCAAAGCCCAGCGGCAAAGGTGCGGGGCAAGGCCTCGCGGACCCTGGGCATCAACAGGGGGCGGACTTTCGCGCCGCCCCGGGGCCGTCCGTCAGGTTTTGGCGGTGGCAGATACCGCCCGGACATACTGGATGGGCCAATCCGCGTCGTGCTCGAGTTCGGCTGCGGCGCGCAAGGGCCAGTAGGGGTCGCGCAGCAGCTGGCGAGCCAGCAGCACCATGTCGGCCTGCCCGCGCTGCAGAATGTCTTCGGCCTGGCGCGCCTCGGTGATCAGGCCCACCGCAGCCGTCGCGATTTGCGCATCGCGGCGTACCTGTTCGGCGAACGGCACCTGGAACCCCGGTGCGGCCTTGCCTTGCGCGCCCGGCACGATGGATCCGCTGGAGCAGTCGACCAGGTCCACGCCCAGCGCTTTCATGCGCCGCGCCAATTCCACGGATTGCTCCACGTCCCAACCGCCTTCCAGCCAGTCGGTGGCCGATATGCGCACGAACAGCGGCAGGTCTTGCGGCCATACTTCGCGCACGGCGGCCACGACTTCCAGGGGGGCGCGCACGCGTGCGTCGAACGAGCCGCCGTAGGCGTCGGTGCGTTTGTTGCTCAGCGGCGACAGGAACTGGTGCATCAGATAGCCATGGCCCATGTGCAGTTCGACCACCCGCATGCCGATATCCAGGCTGCGTTGCGCAGCGGCTGCGAAATCATCGGCCAGCTTGCCGATATCGGCTTCGGTCAGTTCGGCCGGCAGGGGATAGATGTCGTTAAAGGGCAGGGCCGAGGGCGCGCCCACCTGCCACCCGCCTTTTTCCGGTGGCACCATCGCACGACCCACCCAGGGCACCTCGGTCGATCCTTTGCGCCCCGCATGAGCGAGCTGTATCGCCGGCACGGCGCCCTGTTCGGCGATGAATTCGGCGATAGGGGCCAGGGCAGCCGCGTGGGTATCGCTCCAGATGCCCAGGTCGGCCGGGCTGATGCGGCCTTCGGGCGACACGGCCGTTGCTTCCACCATCACCATGCCGGCGCCGCCGACCGCGCGGCTGCCCAGGTGCACCAGGTGCCAATGGCTGGCCAGGCCGTCTTTGCAGGAGTACTGGCACATCGGGGCTACGCCGATGCGGTTCTTGAACAGCACGTTGCGCAATTGCAGCGGGGTAAACAGAAGACTGGACATGATCAGTTCACGGTTGGGTTGAAAGGGTCGGACAAGGCACCTGCGCTCAGCTCCTGCACCAGCGTGTCGCGGAATTCGCGCAGCCATGCCAGGCGCGTTTCGGCAAGATGGCGTGCGGCGTCGGTATGCATGGTAGCGGGCAGGGTGGCCAGTTTGGCTTCGATATGGTCCAGCGCATATTCGCGGTCGTCGAGGGGCCGCGCCGTCGCCAGCGGATCTGACGGATGGGCGATGGCGGAGCCCATGCGGCCGGCGGTGTAGAACAGCCGGGCCAGGCCCACGGCTCCCAGGGCGTCCAGACGATCGGCATCTTGCACGATCCGGGCCTCGAGCGTGCGCGGCGTGATGCCGGCCGAATAGCTGTGTGCCTCGATGGCATGCGCTACCGCGTCGAGCCTGTCAGCGGGAAAGCCAGCCTCCGCCAACAGGCCGCGTGCCTGATGGGCCGCCATGCGTGACGCCTGCGCGCGTTCCGGATGATTCTTCGGCAGATTCACCAGGTCATGCAGGTAGCAGGCGGCCTGCACCACCAGGGCGTCGGCTTCTGGATAGCTGGCCAGCAGCCCCTGGGCGGTTCGCCAGACTCTGTGCAGATGATTCAGGTCGTGCGCACCATCTTCCTGGGTCGGGCCGGTGGCGATGGCGATCAGTCGGGGCGTCCAGGCAGCAGGGTTGTACATCGTCGGGTCGGGAATACAAAAATAGGGACATTGCCCGCACCCGCGGGCAAGGCGCAGCATACGCCGTGCGGCCGTCGCTGGCCCTAGGTATCGCTCCGGGTTGACCACCATTCTACCAGTAGGTAACAATAACCCCATGAATACTGCCTCGACCCGCGAACAACTGGTATGCCACGCTCAGGCGCTCATCCGCCAGCGCGGTTACAACGGCTTCAGCTATCGTGATCTGGCGGACCGGGTAGGCGTCAAGACCGCCAGCATCCACTATTACTTTCCCTGCAAAGACGACTTGCTGATCGAAGCCATAGACAGCTACGCGCAACACGTCTCCAACCTGATCGAAGGTATCGATACCAGCCTGCCGGCCGAGCAGCGCCTTCAACGCTATGCGGCGCTGTTCGAGGGCGGTCCCACAGATCAGGTGTGCCTGTGCGGCATGCTGGCGGCCGACTTCGCCTCGCTGTCCGAGCGTGCCCGCTGCGCACTGCATCGGTTCTTCCGCATCAACGAAACCTGGCTGGCCCGCGTGGTGGCAGATGGCCAACGCGATGGCACGATCAAGTGGGCCGGCGACCCCGAAGCCGCGGGGCGCTGCCTGTTTGCTGCCTTCCAGGGGGCCCTGATGGGTTCGCGCCTGTTCCAGGACCAAGACCGCCTGCGCGATGTGGTGGCTTCGGTGCAAGGGCAGTGCGGCGTCGCGGCTCCCGCCTGACGCTCGGGCTCTGGGCATCCGGGCTGGCTGCCGGATCTCACCCGCCGACACCACATCCGCAAGCGGGCGCAAGGCTGCAGCCGCCGGTATCATCGACCGGCGCTCACCGGGCCAAATCCATCTGATGCATTTTCCAAGGCCCGAGGCGGCGGGCCTGCCGTTTCCGGAGAGTCCGCCGGCGGCAACCGCTTATTGCGACGCGTGAAGCGCAAGCGTGGCGGGGATCAGGTCTTCGACACGCTTGCTGTGCTTGAACAGACGCGCACTTACCAGGCTGCCTTGCAAGGCGGCATATGTGGCGCGCGCGGCCGTCTGCAGGTCGCCCGGCACGCGCAGGCTGCCTTCGCGTGCGCCCTGGGCCAGCACCTCGGCCAGCCAGTCTTCATTGGCGCAGTAAAAGTCCTGCACCGCCTGCCGCACGGCCGGGGCGAGCGTGGTCTGGTCGGCCGCCAGCGAGGCCCCCAGGCAGATGCGATCAGTGCCGCAGAAAGTGCGCCGATGGACCTCGACGTATGCGCGCAGCTTGGCGTCAGCGCGCAGCCCCGGGTCGATGCCCTCTATGGCTGACTGCCAGCGCGCGCGGTATTGCTGCACCACTGCCAACAGCAGGTCTTCTTTCTGCGGAAAATAATAGTGGATGCTCGATGTCTTGATGCCGATCAGCATGGCCAGGTCGCGGTAGCTGAAGCCGTTATAGCCGCGCTCCTCGATCAGGCGCTGGGCATGTTCCATGATCTGTGTGCGGGTGGTTTCGGTATTCATGGTCGGGACGCTGCCAGGTAATCAAGAAAACAGTCAGAAAAACGGGGGCGCGTAGGGTTCAGGGGCGGGCCGCCGTGCCGGTAGGCAGGGGCGGCGCCGCGCAGCGACTCATGCGCTGTCCTCAGGCGTGGGGCACGCTGGCCTGATAGTCGAGTTCGCCAAATGCGTTCTCGCCACGAGCCTGCGCCTGTTGCGCCTGGGCACGCACTTCGGCGCGGCTGGCCGACGAACCCGACGCCACGACGGCGGCCGGTTCGGTTTCGCCGAACGTCACCTGGCCGGCGGCGCGGGCAGCCTGCAGTTCGGCCTGGATCTGCGCACGGGTCACGGCGCCGTAGCTGTCGTTGACAGGCGGGTAGTCCAGCTCGCCCGAGGGCTGGCCGGCGTAGGCCGCGCCCATCATGGTCATGGACAACATCACGGCGGATACGAGGGTCTTCATGGTCATGCTCCTTTCAAGAGGCCACGGCAGCGCAGTCCGGGGTGGGCGAACTCGCGGGGCCAGTCGGGGTTTCGGTCGGTGCTTACGCGCCGGTGTTGACGTACAGGGAATCGCCAGCCAGGGGCGAACGGTTCGCACGGGCAGCGGCAGCTTCGGCCTGCACTTGCGCGCGGGTCAGCGTGCTGGAGGCGGTCTGCGTGGCCGGCTCGTCGATGTCGCCGAAAGGTATCTGGCCGGCAGCGCGCGCGGCATGCAGTTCAGCGATGACTTCGGCCCGGGTCAGGGAGCTGGACGGCGCACGAGGAGCGGGTTCGTCGAGCTCGCCGAAGGGGATCTGGCCGGCGGCACGGGCGGCCTGCAGTTCGGCCACGACTTCGGCGCGGGTCAGCGAGCCGGTATGCACGACGTTGGGCGGGTAATCCAGTTCGCCCGAGGGGGCTTGCGCGTAGGCGGCGGTGCCAGCCAGGGAAGCGGAGATCAGCAGGAGCGAGGCAAGGGTTTTCATGGCGTAGGTTCCAATAAGAAGAAGGTGAGTTGAACTATCTAGTCGTAGGTAGATAAGGCGCGAAAATAAAAAGCGGGTTCGGTGCGGATCAGCGCATTACGCGCCGGTGTTCACGTACAGGGCGTTGCCGGCCAGCGGGCTGCTCACGCGCGCCGTGGCGGCTTCGGCTTGCACCTGCGCACGGGTCAGCGTGCTGGAGGCGACCGGGGCGGCAGGCTGCTCGAGTTCACCGAAGGTGACCTGGCCGGCGGCACGGGCGGCCTGCAGTTCGGCCACGACTTCGGCGCGGCTCAGCGAGCTGGTTTGCACGATGGTGGGCGGGTAGTCCAGTTCGCCCGAGGGTTCCTGGGCGTAGGCGGCGGTGCCGGCCAGGGAGGCGGAGATCAGCAGGAGCGAGGCAAGGGTTTTCATGATGAAGGTTCCAATAAGAAGAAGGTGATTAAAGCTATCTAGTCGTAGGTAGGTAGTGGGCTAAAATAAAAAGCGGCTTGGGGTGCGGGTCAGCGCATTACGCGCCGGTGTTCACGTACAGGGCATTGACAGACAGGGCGCGGGCGGCGGCGGCATCGGCCTGCACTTGCGCACGGGTCAGCGTGTTCGAGGCGGCTTGCACGGCGGGTTGCTCGATTTCGCCGAAGGTCACTTGGCCAGCAGCACGGGCGGCTTGCAGTTCGGCCACGACGTCGGCGCGGCTCAGCGAGCTGGTCTGCACGACGGTGGGCGGGTAGTCCAGTTCGCCCGAGGGTTCCTGGGCGTAGGCAGCGGTGCCAGCCAGGGAAGCGGAGATAAGCAGCAGGGTCGCGATGTTTTTCATGATGGGTTCCTGATCGGTTTGGGTTGAACTATCTATGGGTAGGTAGGTAACTGAAGTCTAAAAAACGCACCCTTCGGTGCGGCGGCCCGGCTTGTTGCTTCCTGACCATGGAACGAATCTTACCTACTACTAGATAGATGAGTCAAAGCCTAATGTGTTTCGGTTTGTAACGATCTCGCTGCAAAGGACGGCCCTGATCCGCGACTGTCTCCGCCAGCCGTGTACCATTTACAACACGACCCGCATCACGAGCCGACCGTTATCGTGCCGCCCCCTCCCGCTGCCCTGCCTCGAGCCACTAAAGGCGCACGCACGCGCCAACGTCTACTCGACGTCGCCGCCGAGGAGTTCGCGCGGCTCGGGTACGAACGCATGCGGGTGTCGGATGTGGCGGCCAAGGCGGGCGTCACGCAGCCGGTTTTCTACCAGTACTTCAGCAGCAAGAAGGCGATCTACGACGAACTGATCGAGCTTTTTGCGGCCCGCCTGCGCAGCGCGGTGGAGCAGGCCAAGATTCCCGACGACACCCCGCCGCATCGCATCGACGACCGGGTGCGCGTCAGTGTGTACAGGCTGCTGTCGGTGCTGCATGACCAGCCAAGCCTGGCGACCATCGGTTTTCAGCATTCCGCCCACGCGGAAGCCCTGAAGAGCGAACTGGTCGACCTCCTTGCTTCGAAGGTGAAAGAAGAACAGCGGGCCGGCCTGCTGCGCCACGACGTTTCGCCGTATTGGCTCTCGCAGGCCTTCGTGGGCATCATGGAGCGTGTGGCGATGCTCGAGCAGGACGCGGCGGATCTCGGCGACCTCTCGGCCTTCGTGGGCGACTTGCTGATGAACGGCATACGGGCCCATCCGCCCGAAAAGCCGGTGTCCTCTATCGTGACCGACCTGGCCCGCCATCCGGCGCGGGCAGGCTACCCGGCACAGCGCGCCGACGGCGCCTGACGCCGCTTCAGCCTGGCGGTCAGGCGGCGGCCTGCGAGCGCCCGCCCATGTAAATCTGCGCGTAGCCTTCGCGTATGGCCGAGGTAATCTGGTCGAGCCGCCGGTCGATGTGTTTTTCGAGCAGGGCGACGCAGGTGCTTTCGTCGCGCGCCAGCAACGCTTCGAGTATCAGCCGGTGTTCGCACTGGGTATTGCGCCGGTCACCCAGGCGCATGTCGATCCAGCGCACGAACCGGATGCGGGCGTTGATGTTCTGCAGTACCCGCAGCATTTCGGTGTTGCCCGACATCGCCAGCAGCTCTTCATGGAAGGTCTCGTCCAGCCCGACCAGTTCGGCAACGCTGCGGTCGCCCGGTTCTGGTCCGGTGGCATCGAGAAACTGAAGCAGTTTGTGAATCGACTCGTCCTGCGCGCGCACCATGGACAGGCGGGCGCCCGCCACCTCGACCACCTTGCGCAGTTCGTACAGGTGGAAAATCTCATGCACGTCCAGATCGCGGCAGTAAAAGCCCTTGCCGGGCCGGAAACGCAGCAGGCCTTCAATGCCCAGACGATTCAGCGCCTCGCGCAATGGCGTGCGGCTGACTTCCAGGCGTTTCGCCAACGCGACTTCATTGAGTTTTTCGCCAGGCTTGAACTCGTAGCCTATGGCCATGGATCTGAGCTGGCTGTAGACGCGGTCTACGGTGCTGTCCGGTACGGCGCTCACGGGATCTCCGAAAAGATGGCCGCCTGGATGAGGCGGCGGGCAGTTGCGCCGCGCCGCCCGGTTGGGGCGGCATACGCGCGGGGCAGGCTACCGGCGCCTGTGGCAGGCCCGTGGCAGCAGGGGTGAATGGAGCCGCGTGGTCATCGAATCCATGTTGTACACGGGCAGCCCCGTTGCAGCCCTTGGCGCGGCGGCGTAAGCAGGGATATTAGTACATTCGGGCCTGCCGGCGGCCACTTTCCGGGTGAAGCCGGGGTCGGCGGCGCCGTCCGCCAGGCAGTGCCGAGGCGGAAACAGCGCGATCACTGCGCATTATCGGAAGCGGCGCGGGTCGAACGGAGCCAGCGCGATGCTGGCAGGGGCGCCGCCGAGCAGCTGCACCACGAGTTCAGCCGTGCGCGGGGCGCCCACCAGCCCCACGTGACCATGGCCGTATGCGTGCACGATGTCGGCGCTGGCCGATGCCGGCCCGATGCATGGCAGCCCGTCGGGCATGCTGGGGCGTGCGCCTTGCCAGTATTCCACACGGCCATCGGGCAAGTCCGAGGGCAAGCCGGGGTAGGTGGACAGCAGCAGGTCACGCAAGATGTGCGCGCGCTTCCAGTTGGGCGTCGCGTCGATGGCCGCGATCTCGACCTGGCCCGCGACGCGCAGCCCGCCTTCCATGGCATTCACCACCATCTTGCAATCGGCAAACATGGTCGAGGTACGCGCGCCGGCCTCGGGAGCGCGTATGACGGCATGGTAGCCGCGCTCGGCGGCCAGCGGCACCCTGTCGCCCGCCTGACGGGCCAGCTCGCGCGACCGCACGCCTGCGGCAATCACGGCCTTGTCGCAGGCGATGTCTCCCGCCTCCGTGCGCACGGCGCGCAGGCGCGCATCCTGCACTACAAACCCGACGGCGCGGGTGTGCTGAATCTCGGCGCCCATCGACTGGGCCAGGTTCACCAGCGCGGCAATGTAGGCGCCGGGGTTTCGGCAATGGCCGGTTTCAGGCACCAGGACGCCGAACGTGTAGCGGGGGTTCAGATCGGGTTCGAGCGCCCGCAAGGCCTGCGCATCGAGCTCCTGCCATGCCACGCCTTCGTTCCGGCGGATTTCCCATGCGCGGCCGTCGGCCCTGAATTGCTGTTCGGACAGGTAGGCGTGCAGCAGGCCGCGCTGCTCGATCAGGTGCGGCACGCCGGCCTGTTGCGCCAGCGCCTGGTGCAGCGCTGGCGCGCCGGCCAGCAGCGTGCGCAGCGCCCCGGCGGTGCGTTCCACGCGAGGCCAGGTCCAGGCCGCGCTCAGGTAGCGGGCCAGCCAGGGCGCGGCGCGCGGCAGGTAGCCCCAGCGGATAGCCAGCGGCCCGAGTGGATCCTTCAACCATCGCGGCACGTGTCTCCAGGCTCCCGGCGCCGCCGGGGGCAGGATGGAGTGCGACGACAGCCAGCCGGCGTTGCCGTAGCTGGCAGCCTGCGGTCCACCGGCCTGCGCCGGTTCGACCAGCGTGACCCGCCAGCCCGCGTTCAGAGCCTGCACGGCGCTGGCCGCGCCGACGACGCCGGCTCCTATGATGACGACGTGCCCGGGCGAACTCATGCCGAGGCGGGCGTGAAGTCGCGCGCGTGCGACTGCGCGCGCGGATCCAGCATGCAATGCAGGATCGCGGGCTTGCCCGATGCCAGAGCGCGCTCGAAAGCCGGCGCGAACTCTTCGGTGCGCTCCACGCGTTCGCCATGCCCGCCGAATGCCACCGCCATGGCCGCGAAGTCGGGATTGCGCAATTGCGTGCCTACGACGCGGCCCGGGTAATCGCGTTCCTGGTGCATGCGTATGGTGCCGTATTGGCTGTTGTCCACCACGATGACGATGATCGCCGCGCCATACTGCACAGCAGTGGCGAATTCCTGGCCGTTCATCAGGAAACACCCATCGCCGGCGTAGGCCAGGACGGTGCGCTCGGGAAACTGCAGCTTGGCCAGTACCGCCGCCGGCACGCCATAGCCCATGGAACCGCTCGTCGGGGCCAACTGCGTGCCGTAGGTATGGAATCGGTGGTGGCGATGCAGCCATCCCGCGTAGTTGCCGGCGCCGTTGCAGATCATCGCATCGCGCGGCAGGCGTTCGCGCAGCCACGCCAATACCTCGCCATACTGGAAGTCGCCGGGCAGGGTACGCGGCGCTTCGGTCCAGTCCAGGTAATCGGCGTGGGCCTGCGCGGCGCTGCCTTGCCAGGCCGGCCGGGCAGGAACGTTCAGCTGGGCCAGTGCGGCGGCAAAGGCCCGGGGGCTCGCCTGGATGCCCAGCGCGGGCTGGTAGACCCGGCCCAGTTCTTCTGCGCCAGGATGCACATGGACCAGCTTCTGCCGCGGCACCGGAATGTCGAGCACGGTGTACGACGACGAGGGCATCTCGGACAGGCGCCCGCCCACCAGCAGCACCAGGTCCGCCTCGGTCACGCGGGCCTTGAGCCGCGCATCGGGGCCAATGCCCAGGTCGCCCGCATAGCAGGGGTGGTCGGCGGGGAACAGCGAGCTGCGGCGGAACGAAGTGGCCACCGGCAGCCCGGCGCGCTGTGCAAAGTCGGCGAACTGCGCGCAGGCGGCGTCATCCCAGCCCGAGCCGCCCAATATCGCGATGGGCTGGCGTGCCTGCGCCAGCATCTGTTCGAGCGCCGCCAGGTCGGCGGGGGACGGCCAGGCCTGGGCCGCTTCGACACGCGGTGCGTCAGGCACCGCGCAGGTTTCCACCAGCATGTCTTCGGGCAGCGAGATCACGACCGGGCCCGGCCGTCCCTGCATGGCTACGCGGTAAGCCCGCGCGATCAGCTCGGGGATGCGGTCTGCGCGGTCGATTTCCACGACCCATTTGGCCAGGCCGCCGAACATGGCGCGATAATCGACTTCCTGGAAAGCCTCGCGCTCGCGCATCGAGCGGTCCACCTGGCCTATGAACAGCAGCATGGGCGTGGAATCCTGCATCGCGATGTGCACGCCGTGGCAGGCGTTCGTGGCGCCCGGCCCCCGCGTGACGAAGCACACGCCGGGCCGGCCGGTCATCTTGCCGTAGGCCTCGGCCATCATGGCGGCGCCGCCCTCGTTGCGGCAGATGACGACCTGCACGCCGCTGTCGTACAGCGCGTCCAGCGCGGCAAGATAGCTTTCACCCGGTACGCAGGTGACGCGCTCTACGCCTTGGCAACGCAGTTGATCGATCAGAATCTGCCCGCCGGTGCGGACAGTAGGACTATTGGCCATGTGCAAGGTCTCTGTGTCTAGGTGCGCCGGCGGCGCGGATTGGAGGTTTCGCGCAGCATAACACTTGACTGTATACAAAACAATATTCATCATATGTGGACAGGCTGGTGTACAAATACAGCAGCCCCCCGGGTTTTATCTCCTCCATGAACACCGTGCCGAACACTGTTTCCGCTTCCGCGAACCCGGTCTACGACCGCATCAAGGCCATGGCCACCACGTTCAGACTGCGGCCGGGCGAGCGGGTCAACGAGCTGGAATTGGCGCGTCGCCTGGGTGTGAGCCGGACCCCGGTGCGCGAAGCGCTGAATCGCATCGCGGCCGAAGGCTTTCTGGTGGCCACGCCCAACCGCGGTTATACGGTCCGCCCTCTCGAAGCCAGGCAGTTGATGGCGTTGTACGAGTACCGCGCCACCGTCGAACTGGGCGTGGTGCGGCTGGTGTGCGCCCGCGCGTCGGATCAGGCCTTGGCAGAGCTTGCCAGCTATGTCGAGGGCAGCCGCGACGAAGTCGAAGATGACGCGCAGGCATTGCGCCTGCTGTCGCGAGACGAGGCTTTTCACGAACATCTGGCGGGCCTGGCCGATAATCCGGAATTCCTTCGGTCGGTGCGTTCGCTGAACGAGCGCATACGCTTTCCGCGCTGGATCGACCTGAAGGCGCGCCGCAGCCAGACGCGCAACGACCATCCGGACATCGTCCGGGCCCTGCAGGCGCGCGATGTGGCGCAGGCGCAGGCGCTGATGAGCCAGCACATCGACAAACATCTCGATCACATCGTCGAACTGGCGCGCGCCGGTTTCGCCGAAATCTACATGGGCAATGCCCTGGCGGACTACGCCGAATCGCGTTTCATGACAGCGCAGGATTCCGATCCTGCCTGACCTTTCTTCCGAACCCCTTCACATTCAGGAACCAGTGATATGAAAGCTATCTTCGTTGATGCCAACCCCACGTTGTCCGCGGTGGCTGAACGGCTGCACCGCAGCGATGACCTGCCCCTGGTCATCAACCGCCAGCCCGACATCACCTCCGACCAGCTGCCGGCGGTGCTGGGCGACGCCGAGATCGCGATCATCGATCACACTCACCTGCCCACCGACATCGCGCGCCAATGCGCCAAGCTGAAGCATGTGGTCTTCCTGGGCACGGGCGCCCGGTCGTACATGAATCCCGAAGAACTGGCAGAGGCCGGCATCGAAGTGCACACCATCAAGGGCTACGGCGACACGGCCGTGGCCGAATGCGCATTCGCGCTGATGTGGGCGTCGGCCAAGGGCTTTGGCCTGATGGACCGCGGCATGCGCGCCGGCAACTGGCTGCGCACCGACGCCGTCCAGCTCACGGGCAAGACGCTGGGCCTGGTGGGCTTCGGCGGCATCGCCGCCGAAGTGGCCCGCCTGGCCAACGGCGCGGGCATGGAAGTCATTGCGTGGAACCGCAGCGCCAAAACGCATCCGGGCGTGCGATTCGTCGAGCTCGACGAATTGCTGGCGGCCAGCCACGTGGTGTCGCTGCACCTGCTGCTGACCGACGAGACCCGCAATATCATTTCGCGCGAGCGCATTGCGAACATGCGCGACGGCGCAATCCTCATCAACACCGCGCGCGGCGCGCTGGTTGACGAAGACGCCATGATCGATGCCCTGAAGTCGGGCAAGCTGGGCCATGCCGGCCTGGATGTCTTCGTGACCGAGCCCATGCCCCAAGACCACCCGCTTACCAAGCTCGACAACGTAACGCTGTCGGCGCATTCGGCATTCCGCACGCCCGAGGCCAGCGACAACCTGGTGCAGGCCGCGCTGAACCACTGCCGCCGCATTTCCGGCAAGGGAGAGCAGCAATGAGCGCCATCACGCGACTGGACCAGAATACCCGCCGCTCGCGCGCCGTGATCCATAACGGCACGGTGTACTTGGCGGGCCATACCGCCGACGACCGCAGCGCCGACGCCGGTGGCCAGACCCGTCAGGTGCTGGCCAAGATCGATGAGATGCTGGCCGCGGCCGGCACCGACAAGTCGAAACTGCTGAACGTCACCATCTGGCTGCAGCACATGTCCGATTTCCAGGCCATGAACGAAGTCTACGATGCCTGGATCGTGCCGGGCCAGGCGCCGGCACGCTGCTGCGGCGCCGTGGAACTGGCGGCCCCGGACATCCTGGTCGAGATCATGGTCACCGCCGCTTTGTAGCCCATACCTATCGTCAATCTGGAAACCCAGGCCAGCTATGTCTACCGATAATCCACAGGCGCCGGCATTTCGCCGCGCCAGCCGAATCTCCAGCATCGCGGTGTCCGAGATCCTTCGCATCGGGGCGCGCGCGGCGCAGCTCAAGCGCGAAGGGCGCGACGTCATCGTGCTGGGCGCGGGCGAGCCCGACTTCGACACGCCCGACAACGTGAAGGAAGCGGCCATCCGCGCCATTCATGCGGGCGATACCAAGTACACCTTGCTGGACGGCACGCTGGCCTTGAAGGCCGCCATCGCGCGCAAATTCGAGCGCGACAATGGTCTGTCGTACGCGCTCGACGAAATCACCGTGGGCGCGGGCGCCAAGCAGGTGATCCACAACGCACTGATGGCCACGCTGGACGATGGCGATGAAGTCGTGGTGGGGGTCCCATACTGGACCTCCTACGCCGACATGATCGCCATCGCCGGCGGCAAGACCGTCGAGGTGGCCTGCAGCGAAGCCAATGGCTTCCGCATGGCCGCCGCCGACCTCGAAAGCGCCATTACGCCGCGCACACGCTGGGTCATGCTGAACTCGCCGTCGAATCCCACGGGCGCGGCGTATTCGGAAGCCGACCTGCGGGCGCTGGCCGACGTGCTGCTGCGCCATCCGCACGTCTGGGTGATGTGCGATGACATCTACGAACACCTGATCTACGGTGACTTCGCCTTCAGCACCATGGCTCAGGTCGAGCCTCGCCTGAAGGCTCGCACCCTCACGATCAACGGCCTGTCCAAGGCCTACGCCATGACGGGCTGGCGCATCGGATACGCCGGGGGGCCAAGGGAACTGATAGGCGCGATCGCCGTGGTACAGAGCCAGAGCACGTCCAATCCGTGCTCCATCAGCCAGGCCGCCGCCATCGAGGCGCTGGACGGGCCCCAGGATGTGCTGCCGGAACGGCGCCTGTCGTTCCAGACACGCCGCGACCTGGTGGTGGATGGCCTGAACGCCATTGACGGCCTGTCGTGCCGGCTGCCGGAAGGCGCCTTTTATACCTATGCCAGTTGCGCCGGCGTGCTGGGGCGGCGTACGCCGGGCGGACAGGTTTTGCAAACCGATATCGATTTCTGCCAATATCTGTTGCAGGATCACGATGTGGCGGTGGTGCCGGGCACGGTTTTCGGACTGGCGCCATATTTCCGTATCAGCTACGCGACTTCGCAGGCCCAGTTGCAGACGGCCCTGGACCGCATCGGACGCGCCGTGACGCAGCTAAGCTGATTCATGCCGCCGGATTGATTTGGCGGCGCATCGCAACGACTTTACAAGGGGAAACAAACCATGTTGCGTGTTCTTAGTATTGCCGCACTGACAGCGGCCACCCTGGCGGCCGCCATGCCGGCCGCGGGCCAGGACAAATGGCCTTCGCGGCCCATCACCATCGTCGGCGGCTTCCCGAATGGTTCGGGCGTCGACCTGTACGCGCGCAAGCTGGGCCAGGGCCTCACCCAGACCCTGGGCGTGCCCATCGTCGTGGAAGCCCGTACCGGGGCGGGCGGCAACGTCGCGTCGGACGTGGTGTCGCGTTCGCAGCCCGACGGCTACACGTTTCTGTTCGGCACGGCCGGCACGCACGCCATCAACGCAGCGCTCTACACCAGCCTGACGTTCGACGTATGGGACGACTTCAGCCACATCGCGCTGCTGGGCGACGTGCCCAACGTGCTGCTGGTCAATCCCAACAAACACCCGGACATCAAGACCTGCAAAGACCTGCTCGAGCTGGCGCGCAAGAACCCGGGCAAGCTGAATTATTCGTCCACGGGCAATGGCACGTCGGGCCACCTGGCGGGCGCGCAGTTCACCAACCAGGGCAAGGTCGAGATCATGCACGTGCCGTATCGCGGCCAGGGTCCCGCCATGACGGCCCTGCTGTCGGGCGAGGTCGACTTCTTCTTCAACCAGAGCGCGCCCAGCATCGCGGCCGTGAAGTCAGGCCAGGCGCGGGCGCTCGGGGTCACCACCTCGACTCCCCTGGAAGCCCTGCCCGACGTGCCCACGGTTGCCGAAGGTTGCGGCCTGCCTGGCTATGAAAGCAGCACCTGGTACGGCCTGTTCGGCCCTGCCAAGCTGCCGGCCGATATTCAAAAGCGCTTCAGCGACGCCGTCATCGCCGAAATGTCCAAGCCCGAGTTCAAGCGCTGGCTGATCGACACGCAGGGCATCACCCCGCCGACCGACCCCAGCCCCGCCAACTTCGAGCGCGTGCACAAGGCCGATATTGCCCGCTGGGCCGACGTTGTGAAGCAGTCCGGCGCGCGCGTCGACTGACGCTGTACCCGACGCGCCTGGCGTGGTGGCCACGCGCGTCGGCAGACTGGCAAGCCCGGTGTCACGCAATGTGATGCTGCGGCATATTGCGCATGTTTCCAATCAGCCTGCGCTTGCTTTCACCGCTCAGCCGCGCGTGTTCTCGCAACAGCCACTCCACGCGGGCGCTGCTGCCTTCGCGGAACGCGTCGAGAATCTTTTCGTGGTCGGCCTGGGCCGATTCCAGCAGCGTGGTTTCCAGTCCGGCCGACGCGGTCAGGGCCAGCGCGCTCGCGCTGGCCAGCGGTGTCTTGTTGTTCTGCAGGATCGCCCTGGTCAATGCGTCGCTGCGGGCGCTTTCCACGATCAGGCCGTGGAAGCGGCCATTCATGCGACTCCATTCATAGGGGTCTACCGAACTGCCTGGGCGCGACCTGGCCTCGTCGAGCAGCGTCCGCCCTTGCCGCACGCAGGCGGCCAGCGCGTTCAGTAAATCGGGTGTGGGGCCATGTTCGGAAACGCGCCGTCCCGCCATGCCTTCCAGCGCGCCCCGCACATCGATGGCGTCGGCGATTTCCTCGATGGAGAACGCACGGACCTGAAACCCCCGCGTCGGCAGACGTTCGAGCAGCCCCTCGCTCTCCAGGTGACTGAACGCCAGCCGGATGGGAGTGCGCGACACGCCCAGGCGCGAGGCAACGTGCAATTCGCGGATGCGTTCCCCCGGCTGTAACTGCCCGCCCAGGATAAGGCTGCGCAGGCTCGAAACGACAAAATTCACTTGGCTCGACATGATCGGGCTCTCCGGTGCCGACGCGTATCGCATCGTGCAGCAAAATCTTGACACCATGCTTTATTGCATGCAATATAAATTTAAATTGCTGTTATATCGAAAAATAATCCCTTCAACAGCGTAAATTGCATGCAACATGCTTTATGCGCTGTTCACCAAGATGGAACGAGGAGAGTCCCATGAAGCTGTTGCGCAGCCTATTCCGCAATCTTTTCCCGGCCGCGATGCTGGCGGTCACCTGTCATGGGGCGTGGGCGCAAAGCGCCGACGCCATGCAAGCGCTGGCGGCCAAGGCGGCGCAGGGCGATGCGGTCATCTGGTACGAGAGTTCGCCCGAGAACCAGATCGCAGAAGTGCTGAAGGCGTTCAACGCCCGCTACCCCGACGTGAAAGTGAAATACGTGCGCATGGTGGGCGGCAACGAGCTGGCCTCGCGCGCCATCCAGGAAGTGCAGGCGCGCGGCCATACCGCCGACCTGCTGACAGGCGGGCCCGACCATCTGTGGCAACTGAATGAACGCGGTCTGCTCCGCGACCTGTCGCAAGACAACCTGGGACTGCCGCCGGCCCTGCTGCCGGTGAATTACGCCGTGCCGACCACCGCGTCGGTGTACGTGTTGCTGTGGAACAGCCGGAAGGTGACGGACGAGCAGGCGCCCGGTTCCTGGGACGAAGTGATCAATGAACGCTGGAGCGGCCGGGTGGGGTCCTGGGTGCGGGCCGCCGCCTTTGCCCAGTTGGCCAGTGCCTGGGGTGAAGACAAGGCCCGGGCCAGTCTCGAAGAATTCGTGAAGCTCAAGCCCTACCTTTTCAAGTCCACCTTTCCGCTGGCGCAGGGCGTGGCATCGGGCGAGGTCGATGTCGCCATCGGTTTCTACCACTCGGCGCAACCGGTCTTCGACGCGGGCGCGCCGGTGAAGTACCGCATGCTGGATCCCACTCCCATGCACACCATCTCGTCGGGTGTGAGCAAATCGGCCCGCAATCCCAGCGGGGCCACCTTGCTGATGCTGTGGCTGGCCACCCCTGAAGGCGCGAGAGTCTACGAGCAGGCCACCTCGCGCGGCAACCCTCTGGTGTCGTCCACGAAGACCTACGAGATGCTGCAGGGCGTCAAGGTCGCCGAATGGCCCTTCGCCGACGTGGCCAAGCTCGCCGAGCTGAACGAGCAATACAACGCCATCCTGGCGAAGTCGCGCCCGGCCATGTGATCCCGGCGCCGCCGCCCGGCCCGCCCGATGCCAACCGGGCGGGCCGAGGCGCGGTGCGCAAGCCTGTTTCCAATTCGGGGTGCGAATCTCATGCACGCAATGAAGCGGGCCGGCCTGAGCCGGTCGAATCTCGCGCGCGGCCTGCCGGCATTGGTAGTGCTGCTCGTGTTGTCTTACCTGGTCCTGGTGCCGCTGGGCATTCTGGTGATCAGCAGTCTTACGCCCTCGGGCCTGCCCTTCGACAAGGGGTGGACGCTGCGCAACTATGTGCAGGTCTACGCGGACGCCGAGTTCTGGTCCATGGTGTGGGTGACACTGCAGTTCGCGGTGGGTTCCATGTTCTGGGCGCTGCTGCTGGGCGTGGCGCTGGCGTGGCTGGTCGAGCGCACCGACCTGCCGGGCAAGACTCCCATACGGGTGCTGCTGACGCTCCCGATGGCGATTCCGCCGTTCCTGCTCGCGATCGGATGGATCCTGCTGCTCAGTCCGCGCATCGGGGTCATCAATACTTTCCTGCGCGATACGCTGGGACTGGACCAGTCGCCGTTCAATATTTACTCGGTGGCCGGCATGATTTTCGTGCAGGCGCTGTCCCTGGTGCCCTCGACCTTCCTGATCCTGTCGCCGGCCTTCCGGAACATGGATCCCAGCCTGGAAGAAGCCGCCATGACGGCCGGGGCGAGCCGGTATCGCATCTTCGCGCGCATCTTCGTGCCGCTGCTGGCGCCGGCCGTATTGGCCGCCGCCACGTTCATGCTGATGGTGGGCTTCCTGGTATTCGACATTCCGGGCACGCTCGGGATGCCGGTCAATATTTTCGTGCTGTCCAGCCGCATTCTGTATCTGGCCACGGATAGCGCGGGCGGCATGTCGGCTTATCACGTCATCAGCACCATATCCGTGTTCTTCCTGGCCATTCTGCTGCTGCAGGCCTGGGGCTATCAGCGGCTGACCCGAAACGCCAGCCGTTTCGTCACGGTAACGGGCAAGAACTTTCGTCCGCGGCTGTCGCGGCTGGGGCGCTGGAAATGGGTGGCGCTGGGATTCATCTCGCTCTATTTCCTGCTGGCCACCGTGATACCCCTGGCCATGCTGGCCTGGACCAGCCTGATGCCGTGGATGATGCCGCCTTCGCTTTCGGCCGCCAGCCAGGCGTCCCTGGCGAATCACATGGCCTTCTTCACCGACCCGCTGACGCTGACGGCGCTCGGCAATTCGCTGCTCATCGGGGTGGTCGCGTCCACGGTGGTGGCGGCGTTCTCGGTGCTGATTTCGTGGATCGTGGTGCGGCGGCGCGGCGTCAGCGGCAAGCTGGTGGACTTCCTGGCTTTCCTGCCCATCGCGATCCCGGGAACGATGATAGGCGTGGCGCTCATCTACGTGTACCTGAACATGCCCCTGATGAACATCTACGGCAGCGTGTGGATCATCGTCATCGCATACGTCACCACGTATATCCCGTTCGGCACCCGCACCACCAATGGCGTACTGATGCAGATGCATCGCGAACTCGAAGAGGCGGCGCGCACGTCCGGGGCGGGCTGGTGGCGCGTGATGCGGCGGGTCGTCATGCCCCTGGCATTGCCGGCGGCGCTGGCCGTGTGGATCTGGGTCGTCGCGCATTGCATGCGCGAGCTGTCATCGGCCTTGCTCCTGCAAGGCGGGGGCAACCAGACGCTGCCCGTGGTGCTGTGGAATTTCTGGGTGGGCGGCGAGCCGAACAAAGCCGCGGCCGTGGGTATCTGGCTGGTGGCGCTGGTCTTCGTGACCATGCTCGTCTGGCAGGCGGCCGGGGCACGCAAGCCTCGCAACGCTTAATGGGAAGGGAATCATGCTGGAAGTGTCTGATCTGCAAGTGCATTACCAGACCGACCGCGGTCCGGTCGAGGCTGTGAAATCTATTTCGCTGTCGGCCCAGGAGGGAGAGTTCTGCACTTTTCTGGGGCCGAGCGGATGTGGCAAGACCACGACGCTGCGCTGTATTGCCGGGCTCGAGACGCCCACGCGCGGCCGCATCGCAATCGACGGGCAGGCGGTGTACGACTCGCGCGGAGGGCTGGACATCCCGACGCACAAGCGGGATCTCGGCATGGTGTTCCAGTCGTACGCCATATGGCCTCATATGTCCGTGCAGGGGAATGTGGCGTTCCCGCTGGAGGCGGCCGGAGCGTCCAGCGAGCGGACCCGCAAGGAGGTCGCCCGTGCGTTGGACATGGTCGGGCTGGGCAGCTTCGCGCAGCGCTCGGCGACGCAATTGTCGGGCGGGCAGCAGCAGCGGGTGGCGCTTGCCCGCGCCATCGTGCGAGGCGGCAAGGTATTGCTGCTGGACGAACCGCTGTCCAATCTGGATGCCAAGCTGCGCGACCAGATGCGCGATGAGTTGCGCGAGCTGCAAAGGCGCCTGAAGACCACCACCGTGTTCGTCACGCACGACCAGGACGAAGCGCTGGCCATGTCGGACAGGATCGTGGTGATGAACCAGGGCGCCATCGTCGAGCAGGGTACGCCCATTGATCTGTACCAGCGGCCGCAGCGCGTCTTCACGGCGCAGTTCATAGGCAAGGCCGAGATCTTTCCGTGCGAAGTCGAGCCGATCGATGGGGGGGCCGTGGCCGCGCATACCGACGTGGGCCGCGTGGTGGCGACGCAGAACGTGCATCTGGAGAGCCGCGCCCGCAACCTGATGATCCGGCCCGAGGCGATCGAGATCGGCGACACGTTCGGCCATTCCGTGAACTGCTTCGACGCGGTGGTAGAGCGCAGCGTTTTCGTGGGTGCACGCATCGAGTATCGCCTGCGCCTGGCCACGGGCCGGGTGGTGTCCGCCAGCGCCTCCTCCGGCGGCTTGCGAGCCGTGGGGGACAACGTGAAATTGCATTTTCCTCCGGAGCGGTGCGTGCTGCTGCCGGCAGACTGACTTGTACATCCAGGACCTTTGCAAATGACGCAATCTCTAGCTTTCAAACCCTATGTCCAGCAGTTGCAGGTGCCTTACCGCTGGTCCAAGGGCACCCAGTACGTGCGCCGCGGCATTCTGGTACGCGCGGAGTGGGACGGGGCGGTAGGGTGGGGCGAGGCGGCCCTTCCGCCGCATGTGTTGTTCGACGGGTGGGCCTACGCGGCGCATTGCTCGGCGCTGCTCGACGGGCTGGATCCCGCGCAGGGTGATCTGCTGCATGAGCTCGAGCTGCGCGAGGTGCCGGCGCGCCTGCGTTGCGGCATATCCTCAGCGCTTATCAGCGCCCGGGCGGCGCATGCGGGAGTTTCCCTGGCCAAGTTTCTCGGTGGCGAGCACAGCGCCACCGTGCCGGTGAACGACTTGATCGGCGACGCCGATCCGCAGGTGTGCGTGAGCCGTGTCGCCGATGCCCTGAAGATCGGGCAAGACACCATAAAGATGAAGTGCACGACGGAACGCGAACTCGATATCGCGCGCGTGGGCGCCGTCCGGGAAGCCTACCCCGACCTGCGCATACGCCTGGACCCGAATGAATCGTGGGACGTGTCGTGGGCGCTGGAACAGATCCGTGCCATGGAGCCTTTCGGCATCGACTATATCGAAGAGCCGCTGCCGCGTGGCACCGACCTGACGACGTACGCGGAACTCTGCCGACAGACGCCGGTGCCCATCGCCCTGGACGATTCGATCCGGTCGTTGTTCCATGCCCGGCGGGCGATCGAACTGCAGGCGGCGCAGGTGCTCATCCTGAAACCGCCCCGCGTCGGCGGCCCGGACCGCACCAAGGAAATCATCGACGAAGCGCATCAGCGCAATGTTCGCTGCGTGGTGACGGCCAGCCTGGAAACCTCGGTGGGGCTGCACGTCGCACTGCATTGCGCCGCCTTGCTGCCGGGCAAGATTGAACCTTGCGGCCTGGGCACGGCGCGCTTCTACAAGTCGGACGTGGCCGACCCGCCGGCCATCGTGGGCGGCGTCATGACGGTGCCCACTGCGCCCGGCGTGGGCGTTGATCTGCAGTCGTGGTGGGATATGAACTGAGCGCGACAGCTTCAGTCTTGAGCGGGCGGTGCGCCATCGCCCCGGCCCGTTCTCATGGTGGCCAGCAGTACGCGCTTGTTCTCGCGGCTTCGGTAGGCGTGCTCGCGCATCAGGCTCTCGGCACGGACCGCTTCCCGGCGGGTGATGGCGCGCAGCAGGTCTTCATGATCGGCTTGCGCGCGCAGCACGAACGGTGTTTCCAGCACCGATGGCGTTGACGGCAGGGTCAGGGCCGCTGGGCCGGCCAGAGGCGTTTTGTTGTTGTGGTCCAGCGCCGAAATGAGAGCGCGGTTGCCTGCGCCTTCGTAGAGCAATTCGTGGAACTGCCGGTTGATCTGCCCCCAGGCCCGAGCGTCCACCGTGACGTTCGGATCACGTTCCGCGGCCGAGAGCAGTTGCTTGCCCTGGTCGACGGCCCGGCGCAGGCCATCCAGCGTGTCTTGCGTGGCCCCGCGTTCGGCAAGCAGACGTACCGCCATGCCTTCGAGGACGCCGCGCACATCGACGGCGTCGGCAATCTCGTCCACCGTGAATGAGCGCACCCGGAAGCCGCGCGAGGGCAGGCGTTCGAGCAGGCCTTCCTTTTCCAGTTCCGTCATGGCGATGCGCAGCGGCGTGCGCGACACGCCCAGGCGGGCGGCGAACTGCAATTCGATGACGCGTTCGCCAGGCTGCAGTTCGCCCGAAAGCACCAGGTCTCGCAGTTCGGACACGACCTTGTCGATTTGTGCAGCCATGCGTCGGGGACTCCTGTAACGGCGCTCAAGTTTAAACAAAGATTGCATGCAAAGACTCCGCCAGCATACCCAAATCACTTGCGACAGATCAAAATTGCATGCAATAATTATTGAAAGTGGCGAGATCGACGTGTAATCCCGCCGCAATGCATGCAATCCATGCATCGTCTATGTAATCCGGAGACAAGATGAAGCTGCTCAGCTTCCAATATGAAGGCCATGCCGGCTGGGGCGCCTTGCAAGGCGAAGAGGTCGTTGTGCTGACCGAGCGCTGGCCCGATGTGGCTGCGGCGCTGGCCGCGGGCCGGCAGGCGCTGGACCAGGCCGTGGACACGGCAGCCACCCGCATCCCGCTGGCGGAGGTGAGCCTCCTGCCGCCCGTGGTCGCGCCGGGCAAGATTATCTGCGTAGGCCTGAACTATGGCCGGCATATCGCTGAAACCGGCCGTGAGCTGCCTGCGCATCCATCGCTGTTCATCCGGTTTGCCGACACGTTCGTGGGGCACGACGCCCCCATGTGGCGCCCGCTTGCCTCGACACGATATGACTTCGAGGGTGAACTCGCCGTGGTGATCGGCCGGGCGGGGCGGCGCATCAGCGCCGCGGCCGCGCTCGACCATGTGGCCGGCTACACCTGTATGGCCGAGAATTCGGTGCGTGATTTCCAGAAGCATAGCGCTCAGGTCACGCCGGGCAAGAACTTTGCACGCAGCGGCTCGCTGGGGCCGTGGCTCACCACCGCCGACGAGGTCCCGGATCCGGCGCGGCTGCAGGTCATCACGCGCCTGAACGGCGAACTCATGCAGGACGGCCAGGTTGCCGACCTGATCTTTCCCATTCCCGAACTCATCGCCTACATCAGCAGCTTCACGGCGCTGTCACCGGGCGACATCATTGCCACCGGCACGCCCGAAGGCGTGGGTTCACGCCGCACGCCGCCGCGGTTCATGGCGGCCGGCGACGTGCTGGAAGTCGATATACCGGGCGTGGGCCGGTTGGTGAACCGGGTGGTCGACGAGCCGGCCGGCGCCGACGCACTCGCACATGACCAATTGAAGGGGCAGCATCATGGCTGAAGCAATGCGATATCTGAGCGAACACGACGTGGTGTCGGTGCTGGACATGCCGCGCGCCATCGATGCGCTGCAGGAAACCCTGGCCGCCCAAGGCCGCAATGAAGCACGCAACCTGCCCAAGGCACTGGCGACGTGGGGCGACGGAAGTTCGATGCACGCGCTCGGTTCCGTGATGACGGCCAGCGGCTACGCCGGGTTCAAGACCTGGGTGCATACGAAGGCGGGTGGCGGATCCGTATTCAGTCTGTTCGACGCCAATGCGGGCACGCTGCTCGCCATTATCGAAGCGCGTGCGCTGGGCATGTTGCGCACCGCGGCAATCAGCGGCGTGGCCACCCGCACGCTGTCGCCCGCGCAGGCAGACACTGCTGCGCTCATCGGCACCGGTCCCCAGGCCTTGACGCAATTGGCGGCGCTGGCGGCCGTGCGCGACCTGCGTTCGGTGCGGGTGTACAGCCCCACGGTCGAGAAACGGCAGGCCTTCGTCGAGCGCGTGGCGCCGCGATACCCGTTCGAGGTCGTGGCGGCCGACAGTCTGTCGCAGGCGCTGGATGGCGCCGAGATCGTCACGTTGATCACGCGGGCGAGCGAACCCTTTGTGGCCGCTGCCGATCTGCAGGCCTGCCGGCACTTGAACGCTGTGGGCGCCATCCTTCCGGCCAAGGCCGAGTTTGCGCAGGACGTGTTCGACCGGGCCGACCTGGTCGTCGTGGACGATCTGGAAAACGCCCGGCGCGGATCGCGCGAACTGCGCGAGCGCTATGGCAGCGATGCATCGCCGTGGCAGGGCGTGGACGTATTGAGCGACCTGCTGGCGGCGGGCACGACGCGTCCGGCTGACGCCCGCCTGACCCTCTTCAAGGGCATGGGCATGGGCCTGTCCGACCTGGCAATGGCCAAAGTGGTCTATGAAACGGCCTGCGCGCGCGACCTGGGCCATGCCCTGCCGCGCCAGACGCGCGAGAACCTGCTCCTGGCGCAGGCCTGAAAACTTACCGATTCCCACCTCTACGGTGCCGGCAGCGGCTGGCACCCTTCCGGCAAGGAGACATTATGTTCGTCGACGTCAGCGGGGCCCCGGCCCGGCCACAACAACAATGGGATCCGTTACTGATTCCCAAAGAAGATATTGATCGCGAAATCGAACGCCTGATCGCAGCGCCTCGGCCTGCCAACGGACGGCGCGCATCGTTGATCGTGCATCCGGCGGCCAAGGGGGCGGGCCTGGGCCTGACGCCCGGCACGGACGTCACGATCAATGTGGTCAATCCCGGAGAATCGACGTTCAACCTGCGCAAGAACTCGAACATGCTCGAGATCTGTATACGCGGTTCGGGCGTGGCCGTGGTCAGCGGCCGCGAGCTGCGCATCTCGAAGTGGGATGTCTGGAACACGCCATCGATGCAGGTGCATTCGTACCGCAACGACGGCCAGGAGCCCTGGGTGCGCCTGTCTTATTCGAACGCGCCGCTGCTGGAAAAGCTGGAAGTGCACTACGTCGAAGAGTTCGAGGGCGACGTTCCGCCGGCCGACGCAAATACCCGTCCCCCCGAGCCTCGCCCCGCTGGCGCCGCGCGTGCGCGCGACCTGGCATTGCGCGAACAGATCAGCCCCGATGGCGCGACGCTGTTGGGATACGAATGGCTGATCGACATCGATGTGATCGAGTCGAAGGCGCTGCACTGGCCTTGGGAAAAAGTATCGACCTACCTGCCCAGCGTGGAAGACATCGCCAAGGGTTACAACGGACGCCGCCTGTTCGTGCTCTACAACCCGGCGACCGAGCGGCGCATCGGCACCACGCACAGCTATTTCGCCACCATATCGTCTTCGCCGCCCGATAACCACCACGTGCCGCACCGCCACAGCTCCGCCGCCATCAATTACTACCTGCGCGGCAATGGGTACAGCAAAGTCGGCAAGCAGCGGCTCGACTGGAAAGCGGGCGACCTGATCCTGTCCGCTCCCGGCTGGGCCATGCATTCGCACCACTCGGGCACCGAGACGACCTCGGCGCTGACTGTGCAGGACCATCCGCTGCAGATCGCGATGGAGTCGCTGATCTGGCAAGAGCGTTTGCAAGAGCCGATTCTGGCGCTGGGCAGCCAGGCCGGCTTTGAAAGCAACCGCGCCCAGCTGGCGGCGGCATCGTGACCTGCGCGCCGGGCGCTCGTACGCCCGGCGCCCGGCCTACGCGCGAGGCTTCCCCGTAACACGCCATCGGCGCGGCTGAGCGCCACCCTGCATTCTTTGTTGGACAGACTTCATGACAACCACTGCTATCGATATGTCGGCACTGCGGGCGCAGTTGCGTGATTTTTACGACGACTACGCTGCCTGCCTGGACGAGGGCCGCCTGGAAGACTGGCCGGATTTCTTCACCGATGACTGCCATTACCGTGTGCTCTCGCGCGAGAACTACGACGCCGGCCTGCCCATCGGGCTCATCTACTGCATGAACAAGAACATGGTCAAAGACCGGGTGACGGCGCTGCGCGAAACCACGGTCTATGAGCCTCGATCGTTGCGGCATTTCATCAGCGGCGTCCGCGTGATCGAGGCGGGCGCCGACGAGATAGTTGCGCAGGCCAATTTCGCGATCACCGAGGCCCTGTCCGACCGTGAACCGGTCCTGAACATGGTGGGTTGCTACAAGGATGTGCTGGTTCGCTCCGGCCAGGGCTTCCTGCTGCGCCGCCGCGACTGCGTACACGACAACTACCGCGTGCGCACGTCGCTGATCATTCCCGTCTGAATCCGCTTTCCAAGGAACAGCCATGACCTGTCCTGATACCCCTGTGCTGGAAGCCGCCGCGGCGGCGCCCATTCGCATCGAACGCCGCTGGCCCAAGGAAGGCCACACGCGCATTCCCAACTGGATCTATACCGACCCGGATGTATTCCGCAAAGAAATGGACGTGTTCTTCGGCGGCAAGACCTGGAACTACGTCGGGCTGGATTGCGAAGTGCCCGAGCCCGGTTGCTACAAGCGCAACTGGATCGGCGACCGTCCGGTCATCATGGTGCGCACCGAAACCGGCGAGATCGCCGTGCTGGAAAACCGCTGCGCGCACCGCGGAGCGCAGATCTGCTGGCAGAACACCGGCAAGGTCAAGGATTTCACCTGCCCCTACCACCAATGGAACTATGACCTGAACGGCAACCTGCAAGGCGTGCCCTTCCGTCGCGGCGCCATGGGCAAGGGCGGCATGCCCAAGGACTTCGACCCCAAGCAGAACGGCATACGCAAGCTGAGCAGCGTAAATCGCGGTGGTTCGGTGTGGGCCACTTTCGCGGAAGACGGCCCCAGCTTCGAAGAGTACTGCGGGCCCGAGGTGCTGGCCGAAATCGACCACATGCTGCCGGGCAAGAAGCTGAAGCTGCTGGGCTACACGCGCCAGCTGATCCCCAGCAACTGGAAGATGTACCTGGAGAACCTCAAGGACCCCTACCACGCCACCTTGCTGCACACGTTCTACATTACATTCGGCCTGTGGCGCGCAGACTCCAAGTCGGAATGCATTCCGACTGGCGGCGGCGCGCACAGCGTGATGGTGTCGCACAACGAGGGCAAGAAGAAAACCGAGGCCACCTCCGAGATGAGCCGTTTCCGCGACGACCTGGAGTTGCTGGACCTGGAGACCGTTACGCCGCGCGCCGAGTTCAATCGCGGCCGCGTGGGCGGCGCCTGGGTGTTCCCGGCTGCCCAGTTCGGCATCCAGGCCAATTCGCTGAAGACGCGCCACGTCATTCCGCGCAGCCCGACCGAACACGAGCTGGTTTTCACGTATTACGGCTACGAGGACGATGACGAGGAAATGACGCGCCTGCGTCTGAAGCATGCCAACCTGCTGGGCCCTGCCGGCTTTGTATCGATGGACGACAGCGAAATGCTCAACCAGGTGCAGATCGGCGTGACGGGATATCCCGATGCGCAGGGCATCGTCGAAATGGGCGGGCGGGACACGCAGCCGGCTGACTACATGGTCACCGAAGTGCTGATTCGCGCTTTCTACCAGTACTACCGTGTCGCGATGGGGCTGTGAACATGAGCGACTGGAAACCGGTGGCGATGATCAAGGACATCTCGCCAGACACCCACACGCTGCGCGTCACGCTCGATGGTGAAGCCGTGTGCCTGTACAACCTCGAAGGAGAGATCTGCGCCACGCAGGACCGCTGCCCGCACGGCAACGCCAGCCTGGCCGACGGCTACCTCGAAGACGGAACGATTGAATGTCCCCTGCACCAGGGGGTGTTCGACATCCGCAGCGGCAAGCCGCAGTGCCCCCCCGTCACCACCGACCTGAAGCTCTATGAAGTGAAGGTGGACGGCGACACCATCATGCTGCGGACCGGATCGGCATGAGTACCGGCGCCATCGTCGTGGTGGGCGCCGGGCAGGCGGGCGGCTGGGCGGCCCGCACGCTGCGGGATGCGGGGTACGAAGGCTGCGTGATCCTGCTGGGCGCCGAGCCCCACGCGCCTTACGAACGGCCGCCGCTGAGCAAGGCCGTGCTGGCCGGTGCGGCCGCGCCCGAATCCACCGCGCTGTGGCCCGATGACACCTGGCGCCCGCTGGATATCGATTTCCGGCCTGGGGTGGCGGCCACGGAATTGAGGCCCGCCGAACGCACGGTGCTCACGTCTGACGGCGAAACGTTGTCCTACGACGCGTTGTTGCTGTGTTCCGGGGGCCGCGCCCGCGTACCCGCCTTGCCGGGCGCCGACCTGCCGGGCGTGCACGTGCTGCGTACACGCGATGACGCCCTGCGCCTGCGTCAGGCGCTGGCCGGTGGCAAGCGGCTGGCTGTCGTGGGTGGTGGCTGGATCGGGCTGGAAGTCGCTGCCACAGCGCGGCAGATGGGCTGTGCCGTCACCGTCATCGAACAGGGTGCGCGCCTGTGCGCGCGCAGCGTTTTGCCCGCCGTGTCGGCCTACCTGGCTGATCTGCATCGCGCCAACGGCGTGGAGGTATTGCTCGGCACCGGTGTGCAGGGCATCGCGGGCGCCGGATCCAGCTTGGAACTGACACTGTCCGACCAGCGCCGCCTGGCGGCCGACGCGGTGGTGCTGGGGGTAGGGCTGCAGCCCGGTGACGAACTTGCCCGCGCCGCAGGCCTGGCCTGCGACGCCGGCGTGGTGGTCGACGAGTACTGCCGCACTTCGGTGCCCGACGTATACGCAGCGGGTGACGTGGCCGTACTGGACGTGCCGGCGGCCGGAGGCCGCATCCGGCTGGAATCATGGCAGAACGCCCAGGACCAGGGCATGGCCGCCGCCCGCGCCGCGCTGGGAGAAAGGGTGCCATATGTGCCCACGGGCGCCGTGTGGTCCGAACAATACGACGCCATGATCCAGTGCGTGGGATTCGCGCAGCGCGCCGGCTCGGAGGCGGTGCGTGCCTTGCCGTCGCAACGCGGACTGCTGTCGGTTGCGCTGGACCGGGACGGCCGTGCGGTGGCGGGCGTGGCGATCAATGCCGGCCGCGATCTGCGCCAGTTGCGCAAGTGGGTAAGCGGCGCGGCGCTGATCGATGCCGCACTGTTCGCGCAGCCGGAAGCGCCATTGGCGGCGGCGGAGCGTCGCACGGCCACGGTTGAGACGTGATCCGCAACAAACAGGACGACATCATGGACCTAGACTATTCGTCAATCGCCACCAAGGCCGCCTGCGAAGCGGTGGTGCTGGCCTTTTTTCACGCCCTGGATGTGCGGCGGCACGAAGAGGTAGCCGCCCTGATGGCCGAGGATGGCGTCTGGATGCGGCAGGGCAAGGCGCTGCGCGGGCCCCGCGAAGTACTGCAGGCATTGCAGGCGCGTCCTGCCGGGCGCACCACCTGCCATGTCATCACCAATATGCGTTTGCTCTCTGCCGAGGAGGGTCGCGCCGAACTGGCTTATTTCCTGACGGCCTATGAGAGCGTCGAGCAGGAAGGCGCCGGAGCGCCGCGCCTGGTGGCCGTGCGCGATTGCAAGGACACCCTGGTGCTGACCCCGCAGGGCTGGCGCCTGGCCGACAAGCAGAGCCGCCGGCACTTGCCCCCTGAATAAAGCAGAACCCGCACCGGGGGGGTTCCGCCTGCTGTCGCTGTAGCCGTAAATGCCTGGTACGCATGAGCAGCAAGATCACCATAACAATCGCCGCCGGAGCCTGGATCCGGCGGCGCAAGCAACCTTGATGTAGCGCTTCCCTTTAGGAGACAACCATGAGAACCGCAACTGCCCTGAAACAGGGCCTGGCCGCCTTGCTGGCCGTCACCGCCATTGCCGCCGGTCCGACGCACGCAGACACGCCGTTCAATAAGCCGCTGACGCTGATTGTCCCGTTCGCCGCGGGCGGCGGGGGGGACACGCTGGCGCGCCTGGTGGCCGAACCGCTGGGCCGCGAACTGGGCCAGCCCATCGTGATCGAGAACCGGCCTGGCGCCGGCGGCAACATCGGCTCGGCAACGGGCGCACGCGCCACGCCGGACGGCTATACGCTCACCTACGGCACCAATGGTACGCAAGCCATGAACCATTGGCTGTACAAGTCGCCCGGCTTCACGCCGAAGGATTTCGAGCCGGTGTCACGCTTCACGACCATTGCCGCCGCGCTGGTGGTCAAGGCGGACGACGAGCGCTTTCAGTCGCTGCCGCAGCTGCTGGACTACGCCAAGCAGCATCCGGGTGATCTGACCTGTGGATCCGCTGGCAACGGCACGACCTCGCACCTGGCCTGCGAACTGCTCAAGCAGATGACGGGCATCGATGTGCGGCACATTCCGTACAAGGGCGGCGCGGCGGCCATGACCGATCTGCTGGGCGGCCGCATTTCGCTGCTGATAGACGTCATGCCGAATGTGGCCGGACAGGTGGCTGCGGGCAAGCTGCGCGCCTTGGCCGTGACCACGCCCCAGCGCGTCGCCTCGCATCCCGATATCCCCACCATCGGTGAAAGCGGCGTGAAGGGGTATGAGTTCTTCGCCTGGGACGGACTGTATGCGCCCAAGGGCACCCCGCCCGCCATGCTGGACGCCCTGAACGCTGCGGTGCAGCGCACGCTGAGCCGTCCGGAAGTGCGTCAGGCGCTGGAATCGCGCGGGGCGACCCCGGCCGGCACCACGCGCCAGCAACTGGCGGACTTCGGCGCCGAGGAATACGAGCGCCTGGGCAAGGTGGTACGGGCGGCCGGCGCCGCCGTGGACTGAGTTCAGCCCAGCATGGCCACCGCCACGGTGGCCAGGCCCAGCGCGAGGTTCACCGCGACCCAGGTCTTGAGCGAACCCATGGCGGCACCGGCGGCAGGCCACTGCTGGGCCTGCACGGCCGCCGACAGGCGCGGGTACAGGGCAAAGCGGATATGCCCGAAGATGGCGGCCATGACGACCCCCAGGGTCGCCATGATCGTCCAGGACAGGGGCATGTGAAAGCTGCCTCCCGACTCGGCCACCTGGCGGGCCGAACGGCCTATCATCCAGACGCCGCTGATGAGCGCCGCCGCGACTGCCCACGTCACGGCATTCAGGAAACGACCAAGCACCTCGCGCATCAGCGTCAGCCGCTGAGGCGGTTCGAGTGTGGCCACGCCCGGCCGCAGGAAACAGTAGGCGAAGATCATTCCGCCCACCCACAAGATGATGCCCAGCAGGTGGGCGAACTTCAAAAAGCTGTAGAACATGGTGTTTCCTTCATGCGGCGCCGAAGGCACCGTCCTGCCGCATCATATCGCCCCGCATGGCCGGTGGGCACCAAAACGACATAAACTTCAGGAATCCGTGGCGGCATCATGCCGCCCGCATTCACTTTTTCATAGGTTTGCAGCATGCCCAGTTTCGACGTGGTGTCCGAAGTGGACAAACATGAACTCAGCAACGCGGTCGACCAGGCCAACCGCGAGTTGGCCACCCGTTTCGACTTCAAGGGTACGGACGCGAAATTCGAGCTCGAAGACTTTGTGGTGACCCAGGTGGCGCCCAGCGCCTTCCAGCTCAGGCAGATGCTCGACATCCTGCGCGCACGCATGTCGGCGCGCGGCATCGATGTGCGCTGTCTCGATGTGGCCGACCCGCTCGAAAACCTTGGCGGGGCCAGGCAGAAAGTCACGGTGCGCCAGGGCATCGAGCAGCCGGTCGCCAAGAAACTGATCGCCGCCATCAAAGCGGCCAAACTGAAGGTTGAAAGCCAGATCAACGGCGACAAGTTGAGGGTCAGCGGCAAGAAGCGCGACGACCTGCAAGAGGCCATTGCGCTGTTGCGCAAGGCCGACGTCGACCTGCCGCTGCAGTTCCAGAACTTCCGCGACTGAACACCGGGGCGCCACGTAATGGGGGCGGCGCAGGGAATAAACCGGTCACGGCAGACGTCTTACGCAGGGGTAATCCAAGGAGACCACCATGACCTTCATCCATCGTTCCGCCCGTTACGCTGCCATGTACGCCGCGTGCATCCTCTACGCCGCCTCGGCCCAGGCCCAGGCGCCCGTCAAGCAGCAGGACGGGGTGCTGGCCGACCAGGCCGGCATGACGCTATATACCTTTGACAACGACAGCGCCGGCAAGAGCGCCTGCAATGGCCAATGCGCACAGGCATGGCCGCCCTTGGCTGCCAGCGCCGATGCCAAGCCGGAAGGCGACTACACCATCATCACGCGCGATGATGGCAGCCGCCAGTGGGCCTACAAAGGCAAGCCGCTGTACTTGTTCGTCAAAGACGCCAAGCCGGGCGAACGCAAGGGCGACAAGGTGCGCGACATCTGGCACGTCGTGCAACCCTGAACGGCCTGCCGGCTGAAGCGTCAGCGTCAGCCAGCGCATTCGCCGGCATGGCAGCCCGTCGCCGTCAACGCTGGCGGGCTCTCCGTTTTCCGTGCTTCGGCGGCGCGGGCGGGGTGCCGCCGCCTGCGGTGATGCCGGCCGACGCCGTCACGATCGCGGCTATGGCTCCCCATTGCATCAGCGTCAGCCTTTCCCCCAGGAAAAGCAGGCCCGACAGCGCGGCGAAGACGGGCTCCAGGCTGAGCAAGGTGCCGAAGATGCGCACCGGCATGCGTGCGAGCACTGTGATCTCCAGGGCATAGGGCAGTGCACTGGATAGCACGGCCACGCCCAGCGCCATGGGCAGCAGATGGCCCGAGAGCAGAGCGCCGCCAGCCTGTGCGAGACCGAAGGGCAGAACCGCCAGCGCCGCCACGGTGGCTGCCAGGGCGATCGCCTGAGTGCCCAGCTGTACCCCGACGCGGCGACCCAGCACGATGTAGAAGGCCCAACCCAGGCCGGCCGACAGTGCGTAAACCATGCCGGCGGGATCCAGATCGCGCACGTCGGCGCCGTGGGGCAAGAGCATCAGCAGTCCCGCGGCGGCCAGCGCGATCCAGGCGAAGTCGGCCGGCCGGCGCGAAGTGAGCAAGGCCACGGCAAGCGGGCCGGTGAATTCGAGCGCGACTGCGATACCCAGCGGTATCGTGCGCAACGACATGTAGAACAGCAGGTTCATGGCGCCCAGCGACAGGCCGTACGCCACTACCAGGGGCCAGGCGGACGCCGGCATGCGCACCCGCCAGGGCCTGTAGCAGGCCAGCAGCATGAGGGCCGACAGCATCAGGCGCAGCGCCGCCGTGCCTTGCGGGCCCGCCGCCGGAAACAGTTGCTTGGCCAGGGCGGCGCCGCCTTGCATGGATATCATGGCGGCCATCAGCAGCAAGACGGGAATCAGCGGCGAGGCCGGCAGGCGGGAAGCGGAGCTAGGCATGCATGGGTGCGGCCCCCAGGGTGGAGGCAGTCTGCCGATTTTACGCGACGGCCCGCTGCGCCCCTTGGCCGGCCTGGCAGGGCCGACGGCCGCTGCATCGCCGAAGCGGCCGGGCCGTACCGGTGCTGGCGGCGCCAGCCCTCAATCGGCAGCCGTCAGCCGCCAGAGCGTGGTGACCTCGGCCGCGCGCGCGGCGTGCAAAGGGTCTCTGGCATCGTTCGCACGCGGGTGTGTCGGCCGCGCATCCAGGCGTCCGGCCACGCGCAGTCCGGCTTTTGCGATGCGTTCGGCCAATTCGCCCGGCTGCCGCAGGCCCAGGTGCTCGGCCAGGTCCGACATGATGAGCCATCCTTCGCCGCCGGGCGACAGGCGCGCGGGCAGGCCCTCCAGATAGCCATTCAGCATGCGGCTGTCGGGGTCGTACACGGCGTATTCGAGGGGCGAGGTGGGACGGGCGGGCAACCACGGCGGATTGCACACGATCAGCGGTGCAGTGCCTTCAGGGAAAAGGTCGACCTGCTGCAGCTCGACGTGGTGCTGCAGATCGAGCCGCGCCAGATTCTCGCGCGCGCAAGCCAGTGCCCGGGGATCCTGATCGGTGGCCACGACGCGCAGCCCGCGCCGGGCCAGTACCGCCGCCAGTACGCCGGTGCCGGTCCCGATGTCGTACGCAAGCGGCGGCGTACCGCCCGGCAGGGGGGCGCGTGCAACGAGATCGACATACTCGCCCCGCACCGGCGAGAACACGCCATAGTGCGGGTGGATACGGGCGTCCAGCGCCGCAATGGGCACCCCTTTCTTGCGCCATTCATGCGCGCCTATGATGCCCTGCAGCTCGCGCAGCGTCGCCAGGTATGGGCCGGTGGCAGGCCCATAAGCCTCCAGGCAGGCCTGCCGTACATCGGGGGCGCGGCGCAGCGCGATGCGATGCCCCGCCTCGATGGGCAGCAGCAGGCTGCCCAGCAGCCGGGCCCGCTGCGCCTGCGCCAGGCGGTGCCGATTGAACGCGTCCAGCGGGTTTTCAGCCGGCTTGCGCGGCTTCTTGTCGATGCGCCGCGCCAGCGCCTGCAACAGCTGGCGGGCATTGTGGAAATCGCCTCGCCACAGCAGCTGGGTGCCCGCGCACACCAGGCGATAGGCCACCTCGGCAGGCATCCGGTCGTCGGCGATTTCGATGCGGGCAGGGGGCGGTGCGCCGGATTCCGAACGCCAATCGGCGCTTCGGTTTTGGCCGGACTCGGTCCAGTGGACAATAGGTAAAGAAAGCATGCGGGGAAGGCGGGGCGCGGTGAACTGCAGGCACTGTAGCAGTTTCGGCCGAGCCGGGCGTCGGCGCAGGGGGCGCCGCGCCCCGCCCGCGCGCTTCAGGTCGTGGAGGCCGGCGTCAGGCGCTCGCGGTGGCGGGTGACGGCCTGCAGCACGATGGGCTGCATCCGCACGTCGCCGTCCTGGCCGTCCGCATGCCGGTTCAGGAAGTCGAGCAGCGCGGTGCGCATGCGGGGCTCCCATGATTTATGGATGTGATTGGCCACCCCTTCCAGTGCTTCTTCACGGTCGGGCATGGCGTCGAAAAAATCGCCGATGCGGTTGGCCATGCGGATCAGGTTTGCGATGTCCATGGTACTCAGGGAATGATGCGTTCGGGATGACTGTAAATAGTGGCGTCGGCGTTGCGGACGAACCCCAGCAGCGCCACATTGGTATTCTGGGCCACGCGTATGGCCAATGCCGTGGGCGCCGACACGGCGGCGAAGATGCCGATGCCGGCTGCGGCGCATTTCTGCACCATCTCGAAACTGGCCCGGCTGGATGCCAGCGCCATGCCCGAGCCCGGTGCGGCGCCCTGGCGGGCCAGCGCTCCGACCAGTTTGTCCAGCGCGTTGTGGCGGCCCACGTCTTCGCGCACCAGCCGCACCTGACCCTCCGCGTCCGCCCAGGCGGCCGCGTGCGTTGCGCCTGTCAGGTCGTGCAACGGCTGGCCATCGCGCATGCCGCGCATGGCGCGCAACACGGCCGCCAGCCGCACTGCCGGCGCGTCCGCGACCGGAGGCAGCGCGCGCAGTACTTCGGTGAGGGTCTCTACCCCGCACAATCCGCAGCCGGTGCGGCCGGCCATCGCGCGGCGGCGCAGCTTCAGGCGCGCGGCGCAGGCGCTGGAAATCTCTACCTGCACCACGATGCCGTTGAACTGCTGCACGACGTCGATGCCGCGGACGTCGGCCACCTGGTCGACAACGCCTTCCGTCAGCGAAAAGCCCAGCGCGAAATCCTCCAGGTCGGCCGGGGTGGCCAGCATGGTGGCGTGGCTGATGCCGTTGTACTCCAGCGCCACCGGGGTCTCTTCGGCAACGCGGTCGACCTGCATGGCGCCATCGACAACACCGCCACGCACGCGCACCACGGCCGTATCGCCGCAGTGGGCGCGCACGTTGGAAGTGGGGGCGAGGCGGTCCATGGCAATGCGCCTATTTGCCGCTGAGCGCGGCCACGGCTGCGCCGTCGCGTTCGTTCAGCAGCTTCTGTTGCACATCGGCGAAACGGGTCCATTGGCGTTGCCATTCCGACGGCTGGGATACCCGCATCACCTGTACTGCGGTCACCTTGTATTCGGGGCAGTTGGTGGCCCAGTCTGAACTGTCGGTAGTCACCACGTTGGCGCCCGACTCCGGGAAGTGGAAGGTGGTGTACACCACCCCGGGCTGGACGCGATCGGTGAGCGTGGCGCGCAGCACCGTTTCGCCCGCCCGGCTTTGCACACCCACCCAATCGCCTTCCACGATGCCCCGATCTTCTGCGTCCTGTGGGTGGATTTCCAGCACGTCTTCGCTGTGCCACGCCACGTTCGCCGTGCGGCGGGTCTGGGCGCCCACGTTGTATTGCGAGAGAATCCGCCCGGTGGTCAGCAGCAGGGGGAACTTGCGGGTGCTGCGTTCATCGGAAGGAATGTACTTGGTAATCATGAACCTGCCCTTGCCCCGCACGAACTCATCGATGTGCATGATGGGAGTGCCTTCCGGGGACTCGTCGTTGCACGGCCATTGCAGGCTGCCCAGGCGGTCCAGCTTGGCATACGACACGCCGGTGAAGGTCGGCGTCAGCCGCGCGATTTCATCCATGATCTCGCCGGGATGCCGGTAGTTCATGGGATATCCCAGCGCCGTCGACAACGCCGCCGTGACCTGCCAGTCGGCCATGCCGTTGCGCGGTTCCATGACCTTGCGCACGCGCGAGATACGGCGCTCGGCGTTGGTGAATGTGCCGTCTTTTTCCAGGAACGACGATCCCGGCAGGAAAACGTGGGCATACTTGGCGGTTTCGTTCAGGAACAGGTCCTGAACCACGATGCATTCCATCGCCGCCAGCGCCGCCGCCACATGCTGGGTGTCGGGGTCGGACTGGACGATATCCTCGCCCTGGCAGTACAGGCCCTTGAAGCTGCCGCCCAGTGCCGCATCGAACATATTGGGAATGCGCAGGCCCGGCTCGGGCTGCAGGGTCACGCCCCAGGCCGACTCGAACTGCGCTCGCACCGCGTCGTCGGATACATGGCGGTAGCCGGGAAGCTCATGCGGAAACGAGCCCATGTCGCACGAGCCCTGCACGTTGTTCTGGCCGCGCATGGGGTTCACGCCCACGCCCTCGCGTCCGATGTTGCCGGTGGCCATGGCCAGGTTGGCGATCGCGATCACCGCCGTGGACCCCTGGCTGTGTTCGGTCACGCCCAGGCCGTAGTAAATGGAACCATTGCCCCCGGTGGCATACAGGCGGGCAGCGCCGCGTACGTCGGCCGCAGGCACGCCGGTGACGGCCTCGGTGGCCTCGGGTGAGTTCTCGGGCTGCGCCACGAACTCGCGCCATTGCTCGAAGGCCCGGGTCTCGCAGCGCTGGGCTACAAACGCTTCATCCACCAGGCGTTCGGTCACGATGACGTGCGCCATGGCCGTCAGCAGCGCCACATTGGTGCCGGGCCGCACCGGAAGGTGAAAATCGGCCTTGATGTGCGGGGAGTCGACCAGTTCGATGCGGCGCGGATCGATCACGATCAGCCGTGCACCCTCGCGCAGCCTGCGCTTCATGCGCGAGGCGAACACCGGGTGCGCGGCGCTCGGGTTGGACCCCATGAGAATGATCACGTCGGTGTGCATTACCGAGTCGAATGTCTGCGTACCGGCGGATTCCCCCAGCGTCTGCTTCAGGCCGTAGCCGGTGGGGGAATGGCATACCCGCGCGCAGGTGTCCACGTTATTGGTGCCGAAAGCCGCCCGCACCAGTTTCTGCACCAGCCAGGTTTCTTCGTTGGTGCAGCGCGACGATGTGATGCCGCCGATCGCGTCGCGGCCGTAATCGGCCTGGATACGCCGGAATTCGGATGCCGCGTAGTCGATGGCTTCCTGCCACGACACCTCGCGCCAGGGGTCGGTGATGCGCTTGCGTATCATCGGCTTGAGTACACGTTCTTTGTGGGTGGCGTAGCCCCACGCGAAACGGCCTTTCACACAGGCGTGACCGCGGTTCGCCTGCCCGTCTTTCCACGGCACCATGCGCACGACTTCCTGGCCTTTCATCTCGGCCTTGAATCCGCATCCCACGCCGCAATAGGCGCAGGTGGTGATCACCGAGTGTTCGGCCTGGCCCATCATGATGACGGTCTTTTCCTGCAAGGTGGAGGTCGGGCAGGCCTGTACGCAGGCCCCGCAGGACACGCACTCGCTTTCAAGAAATGATTCGTTCTGTCCGGCAGATACGCGCGAGGCGAATCCCTTGCCCGAAATGGTCAGCGCGAAAGTGCCCTGCGTTTCTTCGCAGGCCCGCACGCAGCGGTTGCAGACGATGCACTTCGACGGGTCGTACGAAAAATACGGATTGGAGTCGTCGACCTTGTCGTGCAGATGATTGGCGCCGCCCTGGCCGTAGCGCACGGCGCGCAGTCCTACGACACCGGCCATGTCCTGCAGCTCGCAGTCGCCGTTGGCGGGGCAGGTCAGGCAGTCGAGCGGGTGGTCGGATATGTACAGCTCCATCACCCCGCGCCGCAGTTCGTGCAGCTTGGGGGTCTCGGTGGCGACCACCATGCCTTCTTCGACAGGGGTCGTGCACGATGCCGGATAGCCCCGGCGACCTTCGATCTGCACCAGGCACAGCCGGCACGAGCCGAACGCTTCCAGGCTGTCCGTCGCGCACAGCTTGGGAATGTTGATGCCATATTCGGCGGCGGCCCGCATGACCGAGGTGCCCTCCGGCACCGACACCTGCTGGCCATCGATCGTGAGGGTGATCAGTTTTTCGGATACGCGGGCCGGCGTGCCCAGGTCGCGTTCGCGCTTGATGACGGTTTCGAACATCGCAGTCTCGCAGTGGTCAGGCCGGGTGCGCGGCCGCGTGGGCGGCCAGCCCGAAGTCTTCAGGATAGTGGTTCAGGGCGGACAGCACGGGGTAGGGCGTCATGCCGCCCAGCGCGCACAGCGACCCGCCCAGCATGGTGTCGCACAGGTCGCGCAGCAGGTGCACCTGCTGTTCATGCGCGCCGTCGCGCGCCGCGATCTTGTCCAGCGTTTCGACGCCACGCACCGCGCCGATGCGGCACGGCGTGCATTTGCCGCACGATTCCACGGCGCAGAACTCCATGGCGTACCGAGCCATGCGAGCCATGTCGACGGTATCGTCGAAGGCCACGATGCCGCCGTGGCCCACCATGGCCGAAATGGCGGCATAGGCTTCGTAGTCGAGCGGCACGTCCCATTGGGATTCCGGCAGGTAGGCCCCCAGCGGACCGCCCACCTGCACCGCGCGCAAGGGTCGGCCCGACGCGCTGCCCCCGCCATAGTCGTAAAGCAGTTCGCGCAGCGTCACGCCAAAGGCCGTCTCGACCAGGCCGCCGTGCTTGAGGTTGCCGGCCAGCTGAAACGGCAGCGTGCCCTGCGAGCGGCCGACGCCGTAGTCGCGATAGTGTGCCGCGCCCCGCGCCAGGATGATGGGCACTGTGGCCAGCGAGATGACGTTATTGATGACTGTGGGCTTGCCGAACAGACCGGCAATGGCAGGCAGGGGCGGCTTGGCGCGAACCACACCGCGCTTGCCTTCCAGGCTTTCGAGCAGGGACGTTTCTTCGCCGCAGATGTATGCGCCGGCGCCTTTGCGGACCTCCAGGTCAAAGCGGCGGCCGCTGCCCAGGATGTCGTCGCCCAGCCAGCCGGCGTCGCGCGCCCGTCCGATGGCGCTTTCCAGCGCCGCGATGGCGTGCGGGTATTCCGAACGTACATAAAGATAGCCATGGGTGGCGCCCACGGCGAGGCCGGCGATGGCCATGCCTTCTATCAGCACGTAGGGGTCGCCTTCCATGATCAGCCGATCGGAAAACGTGCCGGAGTCGCCTTCGTCGGCATTGCAGACGATGTACTTCTGTTCGGCCGGCGTGGTCAGCACGGTTTTCCACTTGATACCGGTGGGAAACGCCGCACCCCCGCGCCCGCGCAGCCCTGAAGCGGTCACCTCGTCCACGATCTGCTGCGGCGACATCTGCAGGGCGCGCTTGAGGCCCTGCAGACCTTCGTGCGCCACGTAGTCGTCGAGCGACAGCGGGTCGGTGATGCCCACGCGCGCGTAGGTCAGGCGCTGCTGCTTTTTCAGATACGGAATGTCTTCCGTCCGGCCGTGACACAGCGCGTGGTCGCCGCCCTGTAGCCAGCCGGCATCGAACAGGCCCGGCACATCTTCCGCCCGCAGCGGCCCGTAGGCGATGCGGCCGTCCGGCGTCGCCACCTCGGCCAGGGGCTCCAGCCACAGCAGGCCCCGCGATCCGTTGCGCACCAGCCGAATCGGTACATTGCGCCGCAGCGCTTCCTGCTCGATGGCGTGCGCGATGGCTTCAGCGTCCATGGCCAGCGCCGCGGCGTCACGCGGCAGGTAGATCGTGACGGGGGCGCTCATGGTTGTGCCTCGCCGCGTTGCGCCGCTTGCGCCAACAATCGGTCCAGCTTTTCGGGCGTGACGCGCGCGTGCGGCTGGCCGTCGAGCATGACGGCGGGCGACTGCGCACACAAGCCCAGGCAATAAACGGGCTCGAGGGTGACGGCGCCATCGGGCGTCGTGTCATGGAAGTCGCAGCCCAGCCGCTTGCGGACATGCGCGGCCAGCTGTTCGCTTCCCATGGCCTGGCAGGACTCGGCGCGGCATACTTCCAGTACATGCCGGCCCGCCGGTTCGGTACGGAAGTGAGGATAGAAGGTCACCACCCCATGGACTTCCGCCCGCGACAGATTCAGGGCTTCGGCGATGGGGGGCACGGCATCGGCTGGAATACAGCCCAGCTCGTCTTGTACGGCATGCAGTATGGGCAACAGCGCGCCCGGCTGCTGCGCAAGTCGGGCCGCGATGCGGGCCGCGGCGGCAGCAGCCGCGGCGCCGCCGGCTGGCGCGCGCCGCGCCTCGCCTGCGGAATTGTTTCGTGCCATGGGTTCGGCCATGGGTGACTCCTGGAATGGCCACGATGCGTCCCGCGGGGACGTTCGTGATGCGGGTGGCGGCCCATGAGCATTATTAATATGCTTTGAAAAACATATAAAATGACAGGACTTCGCTTGATGGGCGTACTGTAGTCGGCAACAATTTGCGATTCAATAAGAAATAAATGACATATAAGTTCCGCCTGGGCCTGCGCCCGCAATGGGTGCTGGAAGCTAATGCCGAAATGGCCGAGCAGCCCTTGCACGACATGCTGGCCTTGTTGTCGGCCATCGACGCCACGGGCAACATCGCGGGAGCCTGCCGGGCTTGCGGCCTGTCGTACCGGCATGCGTGGGGCGTCTTGCGACGTTTCGAAACGCTGTTCGGCACGCAGCTGCTCATCACGCGGCGGCGGCAGGGCACCGAGCTATCCCCCTTTGCCCAGCGCCTGCTGTGGGCCAACCGCCGCATCGAAGCGCGGCTGATGCCCACCCTGGAAAGCATGGCTTCGGAACTCCAGGAAGAGTTGGAAAAACTGCTGCCCGAGACGCTTCCGAATTTGCGACTGCACGCCAGCCATGGCTTTGCCGTAGAGGCTTTGATGCAGCACATGAGCGCCCGCCAGCCGGGCCTGGAACTGCGCTATCGCACGGCCATCGAAGCACTGGCCTCGCTCGAGCGCGGCGAATGCGACCTGGCCGGTTTTCAGGTGCCCGTCGGCAAGTTCGAGGCGCCCATCATGGCGCGCTATGCGCAATGGCTGTTGCCCGACGAGTACCTGCTGATCCATCTGGCCGAACGCAATACCGGCCTGTTCGTGATGCCCGGCAACCCCAAGGGCATCCACGGCATGGCGGACCTGGCCCGGCCTGATGTGCGGTTCGTCAATCGACAGATCGGGTCGAGCACGCGCTATCTGGTGAGCATGATGCTGGAAGCGGCCGGCGTGCCCAGCGCCGACGTACAGGGCTACGAGACCAACGAGTTCACGCATATGGCCATCGCGGCCCATATTGCCAGCGGCATGGCCGATACGGGGGTGGGCGTCGAAACCGCCGCCGCGCGGTTCGGCCTGGACTTCATTCCGCTGGTGCGCGAACGTTATTTCTTCGCCATACGTCGCGCTGCTTTGCAATCGCGTGCGATGCAGGATGTTCTGGGCATCATGCGCGGGCAGGAATACCTGTCGTTCCTGCGGCAATTGCCCGGTTACGACGCCACCCATACCGGCAAGCTGCAATCGCTGGGCGAAGCATTTCCGGGAGCGCAGCGCGCTCCGTGACAGGGCCGGTCGGCCGCGAAGCCGGCAAGAACGTGCTGCGGGCCGCGAGTCTGCGCCCGTCGTGCCCATGGCGCGGGCCCTTCCGCGGGGACGCGCCACGGGCGTCGCCTGTGATGCGGGATCCTGCACTGTTTACTGCGACGGCCGACCCCTGCGCGGCCATCCCGGCCAGCCTCTGATGGACTTGCTGGCTCGGCACGATATCAATCTCCCCCAAGTGTGTTATCACCCCTCGCTGGGCGCTTTGCAGACCTGCGATGTCTGCTGGGTCGAAGTGGATGGCGAACTGCAGCGCGGCTGTGCCGTCGATGCGCGAGACGGGCTGCGTGTAGGCGCGCGGACGCCCAAAGCCGAGGCGGCCCGGCAAGAAGGCATGGACCGCCTGCTCGGCAAGCACGAGCTCTACTGTACCGTCTGCGAAAACAATACCGGCGACTGCACGCTGCACAATACCGTGGTGGAGATGGACATCCCCATCCAACGCTACGAATTCAGGCGCAAGCCGTATGAGAAAGATGAAAGCGGTTCGTTCTACACCTACGACCCGGACCAGTGCATTCTTTGCGGGCGTTGTGTTGAGGTTTGCCAGAATGTCCAGGTCAACGAGACGCTCACCATCGACTATTCCATGGAGCACCCGCGGGTGCTGTGGGACGGCGGCGAATCGATCGACCATTCCAGTTGCGTGAGCTGCGGCCAGTGCGTCACGGTCTGTCCGTGCAATGCCCTGCTGCATCGATTTCATTGGCTCGAGCAAGGCCGGCAACGGAGAGGCTTATCTGACGCAGAAAATCGCCCGGCTGATCATCGGCACCAACAACGTGGACAATTCCTCGCGCTACTGCCAGAACCCTGCCACCTTTGGCCTGTTCCGCACGGTCGGGTACGGGGGCGATGCCGGCACGCTGCTGGATATTGAACAGGCCGAGCTGGTGGTGCTGGTCGGCAGCAACGTGGCGGAGAACCATCCGGTGATTGCATCGCGCATCAAGGCTGCCCGCAAATTGCGCGGCCAGAAGCTGCTCGTGATCGACCCGCGCAAGCATGAGATGGCTGAACGGGCCGACCTCTTCATGCGGCCCGAAATCAGCACCGACTTGATCTGGGCGTCCGCGCTGTCGCGCTATATGTTCGAACAGGGCTATGCCGACGAAGAATTCCTGCGCGCGCGGGTGAATCAGGTGGATGAGTACCGCCGCTCACTCGCGCCGTTCACGATGGCATACGCAGCCCGCAAGACCGGCATACCCTTGGAGATGCTGACGCAGGCCGCCGAGCTTATAGGCCGCGCGAAGTCGGTCTGCCTGCTATGGGCCATGGGGGTCACGCAGCACAGCCATGGCGCAGACACCAGCACCGCCTTGTCGAACCTGTTGCTGGTCACCGGCAACTATGGCCGGCCGGGTACCGGCGGCTATCCCATGCGCGGGCACAACAATGTGCAGGGGGCCAGCGACTTTGGCTGCCTGAAGGACATGTACCCTGGATATGAAAAGGTGACCGACGACGCGGTCCGCGAAAAGTGGGCGCGTGCCTGGGGCGTACCCAAGCACAGGCTGTCGCCGCGTGTCGGCGCCGACAATTTCACCATGGTGCAGCAGGCCGACACCGACCAGATGCGCGCCATGTACATCATCGGCGAAGAAACGGCGTTCGCGGATTCGCACAGTGAGAATGTGCACACCGGCTTCGAGAAACTGGAGTTTCTGGTCGTGCAGGATATCTTCCTGAGCCGTACCGCCCAGTTCGCCGATGTCGTGCTGCCGGGCTGTCCCAGCGTGGAAAAAGAAGGCACGTTCGTCAATACCGAAAGGCGTATCCAGCGCTACTACGAGGTCATGCCGCCCCTGGGGAACAGCCGACCGGACTGGTGGATACTGACCGAGCTGGCGCGGCGCATGGGCCACGACTGGGGCTATGAACACCCCTCGGACATCATGCGCGAAGTCGCCGCCACGGCGGAAATCTTCAAGGGCGTGATTTACGAGCGCCTGGAAGGCTTTGGTTCACAGTGCTGGCCCGTGAACTCGAACGGCCCACTGAGATATAGCGGCGGCGTCGGGGGCCGAACCCGGGCACGATATTTGCAGACCGGCCGGCCAGTCTCCGGGGGAACCATGAAAACAGCCACGACATTCGCCGCGGTGCGGCCACCTGCCCAAGCCGATATGCGGGCGCCCCACTGTGCCGGAGCCTGCGCATGGCCGGCCTGATGTTCCTGCATGTGGCCGCATTGGCGATATGGAGCGCGGCCCTGCTGTACCTGCCGGTAGTGTTCAGCGTCAACCGCGGATTGCGCAGCAGGGCGGCAGTCCGCATCCGCATCATGAGCCGCCTTGCTTTCATCGGCGTCGCGTCCCCGGCTGCGGTGTTGGCCATTCTGTCAGGCACGGCGCTGGTGTATTTCACGCAGGCCACGGGCAGCTGGCTTGCGGCGAAGCTGCTCTTGGTGTCGCTGATGGCGGCCTTCCATGTCTATTGCGGCCGCACGCTGTCGTCGCTGGGCCACGAAGGCCGGCACAAGCAGCGCCGGCGCAGCGCCGGCCTTTGGCCGATCGCCGTGCCCTTGTTGCTGATTCCTGCCGTGCTGTGGCTGGTGCTGGCCAAGCCCGCCCTGGTGTCCGGCGTGGAGGGTGCCCCATGGTGAAGACGCGCGCGCGCTATGGCTCCTGGTCGTGCACGCCGACCTGGTCTTCGAACACCAGTTTCCCGCCCAGCCACCCTGCGGCGGCCACCAGCACCGCGCCCAGGGCCGACAGATATAGCCCCATGGGCATGATGGCGCCCACCGGGTCCGGCAAGCGCAGGAGCCAGTTGATGCATCCCACCGACAGCAGCATGACCGCCATGACGAAATGGCTCCAGGCCGCTGCCCGATGGCGTATGCCTTCCACCGCCAGCAGCTCGAGCGTGCCGGTGGCGCCCGCCACGGCCCCCATCAGAGTGCCCACGCCCAGCAGCCACAATGACGCGCGAGCCCAGAATTCGTCACCCAGCCAGAGGTATGCCAGATCGCTGGGCAAGGCTCCGATGAGAAACGCGATGGGAAAGGTGACCAGGGCAGGGTGCAGCGGGTGGCGGCTGACCGCCACCACGGTGCCGGTGCCTTTAGGCAGGGGGTGCGCCAGCTTTTCCATAAGTTCTTCGGATCGGTTGAAGTCGAGGCTGGCCGGTCAGCAAACGGCATGCCGCCTGCTGATCGCGTCGGCGTGTGTCCTGCTGTCGGGCTGCGAAGGCCGGCTGTCGGCCCTGGACCCCGCGGGGCCCTCGGCCCGCGCGATCGCCCAGGTGTGGGACGTCATGGCCTGGGGGGCTCTGGCTATCCTGGTTTTGATGCTGGCCCTGGCCGCGCTGGCTTGCCGCCGGCGGCCGCGCACGCACGAGCCCGTGCCGGTTCGGTGGTTCCTGGCGGGAGGCGGCCTGGTCTTTCCGGGCGTCGTGTTGGCTGCGCTGCTGGTTTATGGATTGCAAGCCGGCGACATGCGCAGCCCGCTGCCCGAGAGCGAGGGCGTATACCGCGTGCAGGTCCGGGCGCATCAATGGTGGTGGGAGGTCGCGCACCCCGACGCGCCGGGCGGCCCCCGCTACGCCGTCAACCAGATCCATGTGCCGGCGGGCGTGCCGGTGCATGTCAGCGTGACTGCCGCGGACGTCATCCATGGATTCTGGATCCCGCGGCTGGGCGGAAAGATAGACGCCATTCCCGGCCGCACGAACACGATCCGCCTGCAGGCGGATCAACCTGGCGTCTATGACGGCGTATGCGCGGAGTTCTGCGGACTGGAGCACACCACCATGAGCCTGCAACTGTTTGCCCATGCGCCGGCCCAACTGCCCGGCGCCCTGCAGGCCCTGTCGTCGACGCAGGTGCAGCCATGACCGCGATGACCTCGGCTGTGGCCCGCCATAAAGCACTGGATGCCGACTGGCGCTCGCCCCCCGGCTGGCGATGCCTGTCGGCCGTCAACCACAGTACCCTGGGACGCCGATTCATCGTCGCGGCCCTCGTGTTCTTCCTGATAGGCGGAGTGCTCGCCATGCTGATCCGCGCGCAACTGGCGGCGCCGGGCGGCGGGTTCCTGGATAGCGAGACCTATAACCAGGTCTTCACGATGCATGGCACGGTGATGATGTTTCTGTTCGCCATTCCCATGCTGGAAGGCTTTGCCTTCTACTTTCTGCCGAAGATGCTGGGCACCCGCGACATGGCCTATCCGCGCCTGGGAGCGTATGGATGGTGGTGCTATCTGTTCGGCGGGCTGATCCTGATAGGCGGCATGGTAATGGGCGTGGCGCCGTCCAGCGGGTGGTTCATGTATACCCCGCTGTCGAGCGCGACCTACACGCCGGGCATCAATAGCGACATCTGGCTCATCGGCATCACGTTCGCCGAAATCTCGGCAGTGTGCGGGGCCATCGAACTGGTCGGCACTATCCTGAAACTGCGGGCGCCCGGCATGTCGTTGAGCCGCATGCCGATTTTCGTCTGGTACATGCTGATCACCGCCGGCATGATCCTCGTGGGGTTTCCCCCGTTGATCCTGGGCAGCATCCTGCTGGAACTGGAGCGCGCATTCGGCTTGCCGTTCTTCGACGTTTCACGCGGGGGCGACCCCTTGCTCTGGCAACATCTGTTCTGGATATTCGGCCATCCCGAGGTCTATATCATCTTCCTGCCCGCCGCCGGCATGGTGGCGACCATGGTGCCGGTGTTCGCGCGGCATCCGCTGGTGGGCTATTCATGGGTGGTGGCCGCCATCACCGCGATGGGCTTCCTGAGTTTCGGGCTGTGGATTCACCACATGTTCACCGTTGGAATCCCGCAGATGGCGGTGGGGTTCTTCTCGGCCGCCAGCATGCTGGTCGCGCTGCCCACGGCCGTTCAGTTTTTCTCGTGGCTGGCCACGCTGTGGTCCGGCAATGTCAGCCTGCGCCTGCCCATGCTGTACCTGGGCGGCTTTCTGGTCATCTTTGTGCTGGGCGGCCTCACTGGCGTGATGCTGGCGCTGGTGCCCTTCAACTGGCAGGCTCACGATACGCACTTCGTTGTGGCGCACCTGCACTATGTGCTGATAGGCGGCATGATCTTTCCTGTGTTGGCCGCCACTTGTTACTGGCTGCCCCACTTCACGGGCCGCATGCTCTCCGAACGCGCGGGGCCCTGCGCGTTCTGGCTGATTTTCATCGGCTTCAACGTTACCTTCCTGCCCATGCACCTGACGGGGCTGCTTGGCATGCCCCGCCGCATCTACGGCTACGACGAGCAGATCGGCTGGGACATGCTGAACCTCGTGTCATCAATCGGCGGCTTCATCCAGGCCATCGGATTTGCGGTGTTCCTTATCGACATCGCGCTGCACGTCAGGCTGGGCCGCATTGCGCCACGCAACCCCTGGAACGCCTCGACGCTGGAATGGGCCATGCCGGTGCCGCCGCCCAACTACAACTTCGCGTCCATACCCGAAGTGCGGGGGCGTGACCCGCTCTGGCAGAACCCTGACCTGGGGGTGGAAATGGCAAGCGGCCGGCACTGGCTGGCCGAACCCGCGCCCGGGCGGCGGCAGACGCTGTCGGTCGACGTGATGAGCGGGCGGCCACTCAGCGTGGTGGAACTGCCCGGGCCCACTTGGCTGCCGCTCTATGCGGGCCTGGCTACGGCGGTGTTCTTTGTCTGCGTGCTGTTCAAAATGTATGGGGTGGCGGTGGCGGGCGCACTCGGGGCGCTCGCCATCTTCTTGCGCTGGGCGTGGCTGGGCGGGTCGCGCCAGGATCCCGAGCCCGTCAACGCCACGCCCGGCGTGCAGTTACCCACGCATGTCACGGACGGAGGCGCACCGGGCTGGTGGGGCATGTGCGGCAGTCTGGTGGCCGACGCCGCGGTTTATGCATCCTTGCTGTTCGGTTTTTTCTTCTTGCGCACCATGGCGCCCGAATGGCCGCCCGCCGAATGGCTGCACCTTTCGGGCGTACACGCCATTGTCCTGGGCATTGTGCCCGCGGCCGCGGCCCTCGCGTCGCACCGGGCGTGCGTGGCGAATGGTCGTGGCCGGCGCGCAGCACGAGAGGGCTGGCTGCTGGCCAGCGGCTTGCTGTCCGTGGCCGGCGCCGCGTTCTACATCGCGCTTTGTGCGGCCCTGCCCGAGGCCGACAGTCACGCCTACGCCGCCGCGGCGACCGTGCTGGTGTGCTATGTGGCGCTGCATGCTGCAGTGGGGGCTGTCATTACCCTGTTCGTCGCACTGCGTGGCCGAGCCGGATTCGTCAGCACCCGCCGCGCGCTGGAACCCCGGGTGGCCAGGCTGTGGCAGGTCTACACCGGCCTGGCGGGCAGTTCCGCCGCAGCCGTGCTGTACGTCATGCCGGGGGTGGCGCCATGACACACGCCAACGGCTACCGACCCTTGCCGGCGCAGGCCGTCCGGCCGCCCGGCATGTGGCGCCTGATGGCGGGCTGGTCGCTATGGGCAGCGGCGTTGTCGGCCCTGTATGGGGGGCATGCCCTGGCCTGCCGCGGTGCGGGCATCGCCGCGTCTGCCGCACAGCCTCCGCAGGGCTTGGGGGGCTGGCTGCTGGTCCTCTGGCTGGCATTCATCATGGGCAATGCGTGGCTGGCCGCTCGCAGCCTGCGCCGGTGGCGGCGACTGCGGGCCGGCTTGCCGGCGGACGCGAAGCCAGGCCGTTTCATGGCCATGCTGGCCTGCGCACTGGACGCAAGCGCCCTGTGCGCCACCGTCGTGACCGGGCTGCCCGTGGTCATGGTGCCCGCCTGCGTTGCCTAGCCGGGCGGGGTGGGGCGCCGCCGCGCGCAAGGCTTGCGGGCGACAACCGTTATATGATGTATGGATGAGCAAAGTGATCTACCTGGCAGACCGATCCGCGCAGCGGGCCGCGCCGTTGCCGCAGGCGGTGCTGCCGCCCGCCGGCCAGCCGGCGCTCGACACTCGCGCCCGTCCCTTGCGTGACCTGCGCATTTCGGTCACCGATCGCTGCAACTTCCGCTGCACCTACTGCATGCCGCGCGAAGTGTTCGACGGCAATTACGCGTTCATGCCGCAGTCGGCGTTGCTGTCCTTCGAAGAAATCACGCGCCTGGCCGGGCTGTTTGCGCAACTGGGCGTCGAGAAGATCCGGCTCACCGGCGGTGAACCCCTGTTGCGCAAGAATATTGAGACGCTGGTCAGCATGCTGGCCGAACTGCGAACGCCCGCCGGCCGGCCGCTGGAACTGACGCTCACCACCAACGGCACGCTGTTGCGCCGCAAGGCCAAGGCCTTGAAGCAGGCAGGCCTGACGCGCGTCACCGTCAGCCTCGATGCGCTCGACGCCGACATGTTCGCGCGCATGAGCGACAGCGCCTTCACGCCCGACGACGTGCTGCACGGCATCGATGCGGCCGCCGAAGCAGGGCTGGCGCCCGTCAAGATCAACATGGTGGTGCGGCGTGGCCTGAACGACTGCCAGATCGTGCCCATGGCCGAACGCTTTCGGCATACGGGCCACGTGTTGCGCTTTATCGAGTACATGGATGTGGGCAGCACCAACGGCTGGAACCTGCAGGAAGTCGTCCCCAGCGGCGAAGTCCTGCAGCGCATCGGCGCCGCGCATCCGTTACAGGCCCTCGAGACCGAATCCATGGGCCGCGTGGCCGAACGCTGGGCGTATGCCGACGGCGCTGGCGAGATCGGCGTCATCTCGAGCGTCACCCAGGCCTTCTGCGGCGGCTGCACCCGCGCGCGCCTGTCGCCGGAAGGCAAGGTATTCCTGTGCCTGTTTGCCTCGAAAGGGCACGACTTGCGCGACCTCTTGCGCAGCGGCGCCGATGACGCGCTGATCGCCCGTACGATGGCCGGCATCTGGGCCAGCCGCGACGACAACTATTCAGAGTTGCGGGGCCGCGGCGTATCGATGCCGCCGCAGGGCGAGCGCAAAGTCGAAATGAGCTATATCGGCGGGTAGCCCGCCCGCCGCTGCTGCCTGCGGGCAGGGATGCCCTCAGGCGAGCCAGTGCGCCACGTCGTAGTACGGCACTACGTCGCCGTCCTGAACGGCTACGCCCGCAGGCAGGCGAGCCAGGCCGGTGGCCCAAGGCATCGAGCTGATCACCGAGGAATCCTGGTTGGGGTAGGGCAACAGCTCGGGTGGCTGCCCCGCAGGCTGTCGCCATTGCACGCGCAAGAATTCTTCGCGGCTGTCCTGGCGCGGACGCTCGGTGCGCAAAGGCGCCGCGCCAACGGGCGGGAACAGCTGGGCGCGACCCTGCATGCGCCGCACCAGCGGCGACACCAGCATGGCGTAGACGGCATACACCGATACCGGATTGCCCGGCAGGCAGACCACCGGTTTGCCATCGATATGGGCCAACGCCACGGGCTTGCCCGGTTTCATGCGCACTTTCCACAAGCCCAGCTTGCCGCCCAGCGATTCGAGCACCGGCTTGACCAGGTCTTTTTCCCCGACCGAGACACCCCCGATGCTCAGCAGCAGGTCGCAGTCGGCCAGAATGGTGCCGATGGACGCGCGCAGGTCGGGCTCGTTGTCGCGAGCGTGCAGCACATGTACCGCATGGGCGCCGGTTTTCTGCACCAGCGCGGCCAGCATCGGGCCGTTGCAGTTGTATATCTGCTGCGGCGCGCGTTCGGCGCCCGGGGGAACGAGTTCGTCTCCGGTGGTCAGGATGCCCACGCGCAGGCGGTCGTACACCTGTACATGGGTCAGGCCCTGCGAAGCCAGCAGCGCGATGTGCGCGGCTTCGAGCAAGGTGCCGCGCGCCAGCAAGGGCTGGCCGGCGGTCGTGTCCATGCCGCGCTTGCGCACGAATTGTCCTGGCTCCGGCGCCTGCAGGATCTGCACCTGGTTGTCGGCCTCGCGGGTGTTTTCCTGGATGACGACCGTGTCGGCTCCGTCGGGAATGAGACTGCCGGTGAACAGGCGCGTGGCCTGGCCCGGCAACTGGGGTTGGGGCATGTCGCCCGCATAGCTGCGCTGCTGCACCGGCAGCACGATGTCGGGCTGGTAATCGGCATAGCGGATCGCGTAACCGTCCATGGCGCTGTTGTCGGCCGGCGGCAGGTCGAGCGTGGCCGACATGTCCACCGCCAGTACGCGGCCGACGGCGTCGGCCAGGGTCACCAGTTGCAGGCGATCAAGCGGCTTGGCGGCTTGCGCCAGCAGGGTCTGGGCGCGATCGAAATCTAGCAGTTCGTCTTTCATTCTGATAACGGTTTGCGGAACAGGGTCGCGAAATTGCAGGGCCGGTGAGTGCTGTCGAGCTGTTCGCGCAGAATGTGCGTCCAGGCCGTCTCACAGGCATTGTTCGAGCCCGGCAGGCAGAACACCAGGGTATGGTTGGCCATGCCCGCCAGGGCTCGCGACTGGATCGAAGAACTGCCGATCTCGGCAAACGACACCTGGCGGAACAACGCTTCAAAGCCTTCTATTTCTCGGTCGAACAAGGGGCGCACCGCTTCGGGAACGCCATGGCTGTGACCGAAGCCGGTGCCGCCGGACGTGATGATCACCTGCACTTCCGGGTCGGCGATCCAGTCGCTGAGCACGCGGCGGATCTGGTAGAGATTGCTCTTGACGATATCGCGCCGCACGCATTCATGGCCGGCGCGCGCCAGGCTTTCGGCCAGCAGGTTGCCCGAGGTGTCGTCGCCCGCCGTGCGAGTGTCGCTGACCGTGAGCACGGCGCACGCCAGCGAGATGGGTTCTTCGAGGGCTTTCATGAGGCTTCCTTGGGTGTGCCGCCGGCCTCCCAGGCCTGTGTGCGCTGTTCGTCGGCGTCGCGTTGTTCCACCCAGAAGCTGGCCCCCGGACAGGGTCTCGCGCTTCCAGAAGGGCGCGCGCGTCTTCAATGCATCGATCATGTATTCACAGCCGCGGAACGCATCGCCGCGGTGCGCGCTGGCGGCCGCCACGAACACGATCTGGGCGCTGCGCGACAGCGCTCCGACCCGATGCGCGATGAGGGTGCCGGCCAACTGCCATCGCTGGCGCGCCGTATCGGCGATGCCCTCCAGCTCGCGTTCGCACATGCCGGGGTAGTGCTCGAGGAACAGGGTTTCGGTGGCTTGCCCGGGCGCGAAGTCGCGCACGTAACCGGTGAACGTGACGATGGCGCCGGCTTCGCCCCCGACCTGCTCGCGCAGCCGGGCCAACAGGGCCGCGCTGTCGAAGTCGGCTTCCTGGACGATGATCATGGCGTTCAGCCTCCGGTGACCGGTTCGAAGATTGCCACCTCGTCGCCCGGCCGGATGGGGGCCGATGGCTTGGCATGCACCTGGTTGATCGCCAGCTTCAGCCGCGCCGCGGGCGCCAGCTGGGGATAGCGCGCCTGCAGGGCGTCGAGCAATTCGGACCCGGTGGCAGGCTCGGCCAGAGGCCAGGACTCGCTGCGCGTACCGACCAGTTCGGCGACGCGCGCGAAGTACAGCAGGTTAATCGTTGCGCCATTCACCGCTTTTACCTCCTGCCTTGTATTCAAGGCGTACCTGTTCAATGACCATGCCCTTGTCGGCAGCCTTGCACATATCGTATATGGTCAGGGCGGCGACGCTGGCAGCCGTCATGGCTTCCATTTCGACGCCGGTCTTGTATTGCGTGCGGCACGTGGCGCGCACTTCAACCGTATGCGTGGCGTCGTTCAGCGCGAACTCGACTCCCACGAACGAAAGCGGCAGGCTGTGGCACAGCGGGATCAGTTCAGGGCAGCGCTTGGCCGCCAGCACGGCGGCCACCCGCGCGGTATTCAGCACTTCGCCCTTGCCCTGGCCGGGGGCGGTCAGCAAAGCGTAGGCGTGCGCATTCATGCGCACGGCGCCGCGGGCGATGGCCACGCGGTCGGTGGCTGTTTTCTCGCCCACGTCGACCATGCGGATCTGGCCGGATTCATCCAGGTGACTGAGGGCGGAAGAAGACGATGACATGGCAGGCAAATGTTAAGTAATGAAAGATCGGGCCGACATGGGCCGGCGCGGCGACGCTTGCACCCTATGATAGACGAGCTGTGCCACAGGCGCGATAATCCCTTGCCCGTACCAGGAGCTTACGCATGGCCTTCAGAATGCCCAGGTTGAGATTCACTCGGCGTTTCGGAAAAATTCTTGGGGCCATGCTGGCGGTCGTACTCGTACTGATGGGCGTGGCCGCATGGCAGGTGCCCAAGGTGTTGCGCGGCGCGCTCACCCATGACGTGGCCGATCTGCTCGGGCGGCCGGTGCGCGTCGGCGATATCACCTTCAACCCGTTCACGCTCACGGTGCGGGCGAGCGATGTCGCCATCGATCAGCCGGGCGCGTCCGACCCTCTGCTCGCTGTCGCCCGGCTTGAACTCAGCGCATCCTGGATGTCGCTGTTCTGGTTCGCGCCGGTGGTCGACTCGGTCCGCGTGCAAGGGCCTCGCGTGGCCCTGGTGCGCGATGACATCGCGCGATTCAATTTTTCCGATATTCAGCAAAGGCTGGCCGAGCGCGCCGCCGCGCAGCCACAACCCGACGAACCCGATGATGGCGCGCTGCCGCGCTTTTCTTTGAACAATCTGGTGCTGGAAGACGGAAGCATCTCGCTCGACGACAAGGTTACTGGCCGGCAGCAGCAGATCGACCAGATCCTGCTGGGCGTACCCTTCATCTCGACTTTCGGCTATGCCACCGATATCGATGTAGAGCCGCGTGTGCATCTGCGCATCAACGGCAGTCCCTTCGACGTGCACGGCGTTGCCCGTCCGTTCGACGAGGTGCCCGCCTCGACCCTGAACGTGCAGTTCAGCGGACTCGAGCTCGAAAAATGGGCCGACGCCTGGCCCGTACCGCTGCCCGTCAAGATCGAGCGTGCCTTGCTCGACTCCGATTTGCAGATCGTCTTCGAACAACCTCATGGTGCCGCGCCCAAGATGAGGGTGGTGGGCGAGCTCGGTGTGCGCCAGCTTGACGTGCGCGAGAGTTCGGGCGACGCGCTGGTGCAGTTCAGCACATTGAATGTGCGACGCATTGCGCTCGATCCCATGGCGCGGCAATTGGCCATCGGGCAGGTGGAACTGTGGTCGCCCATGGCGCAGACGCGCCGCGACGCCAGCCAGCGCCTGAACTGGGCGCACATTATTGAAGCGCTGCAGGCGCTGGGCGCGTCCCCATCGCCGGAGCCGGGTACACCGGGTTCCGGACCGGCCGCGTCCGCCCGCGCTGCGGCGCTCGAAGCTCCCATGCCGGCCCCCAGCCCGTCCGTGGGCGCGGGCGTCGCCACGGTCGCGGGCCTGCCGTCTGATGCTCCGGCCGTCGCCGCCCGGACGCCTGCCACGTGGCAGGTGTCCGTGGATGCAATCAATGTCCATGACGCCACGCTGCGCTTGCGCGACGCGCCCTTGCAGCTGGACTACAGCCTGGCGGGGGTGGCGGTGACGGTCGAGAATGTCCAGCTGCCCCAGCCCCAGGGCCAGCCGATTCAGGTATGGCTGACCCAGGATGACCTTGCGGGCGACAGCTGGATACGCGCCCATGGCCCGCTGCAGCTCAGCCCGCTCGCGCTCGACCTGGATCTTCGCGCCGCGGGGCTGGATCTGGCTCCGTTCGCTCCGGCACTGCGCAGCCAGGCGCCGATTCAGTTGCTCGGCGGGTCGCTCGGGCTTCAGGCCCGGCTGCGCGTCGCGGACCAGGGCGGGGCCACCGTGGTGTCGGCCACGGGCGTGCAGGCCGGCCTGACCCGCCTTTCAATGCGGGACGAATCTGTGAAGCCGGCCGTGAATCTGGAATTGGGCGAGCTGCGCTTGGCAGCCGAGCGCCTGGCGCTTGACGGCCAGGCCGCGCTCTTCACGCTCGCCGTGCAGGGGCTGCAGGGGTCGGGGCAGCTCGACGTGCAGGGCACGCTGACGCCGCAGCCGCTGGCGCTGCAGGCTCAGATCGATCTGCGCGACCTCGACGTGGCGACGCTGTCGCCCTATGTCGCCTCCAGTCTGAACGCCACTGTGCGCGCGGTGTCGGTGGGCGCACGCGGCGAGGCCGCATTCGCGGTCGCCACCTCCGCCCGGCCGATGAAGGCGGGATGGCGGGGCGGGGTTCAGATCGACGGCCTCGATCTCGCCGACCGCGTCAGTCGCGACGACTTTCTCAAGTGGAAGCGCCTGGGGCTGGCCAATATGCAGGTTTCGGTCGAGGGCGACACCTATGCCGCGAACCTGGGCGATATCAGGCTCGATGATTTCTACGGCCGCGTGGTGCTCAGCCCCGAAGGGCGGCTCAACGTCATGGACCTGGTCGCCGAACCCGGACAGGCCGGCGGTTCCATTACCCAGGATACGCAGACGCGCGGCCGCGCCGCGCGCCAGGCCGACAGCGCGGGCCAGTTGCCTGACATCACCGTGGCCAGCGTCACGCTCAACGGCGGCCGCATGACGTTCACCGACCGGTTCGTGAAGCCCAACTATACGGCCGAGCTGTCGCGCATTGAGGGCGGCCTGTCGTCCGTGTCTTCGCGCAACCCCAAACCTGCCAAGGTCAAGGTCACCGGCCGTGTGTACGGCACCGCGCCGTTGTCCATCAGCGGCAGTGTCCAGCCGTTCGCCGAATACCTGTCGCTGGACCTGAAGGCCTCGGCCAAAGGCGTGGACCTGCCCCGGTTCACGACCTATTCGTCGAAATACGTCGGCTATCCCATCAAGCGCGGCAAGCTGTCACTGGATCTCGAATACAAGCTGAAAGACCGGGCGCTGCAGGCGTCCAACCACGTGGTGCTGAACCAGCTGACGTTCGGCGACAAGACGAACAGCCCCGATGCCACGAAGCTGCCGGTGATGCTCGCGGTGGCGCTGCTGAAAGACAGCCGGGGCAATATCGACATCAATCTGCCCGTGTCCGGTTCGCTGGACGACCCGCAGTTCTCGGTGGGCGGCATCATCGTGCGCGTGCTGGTCAATCTGGTGGCAAAGGCGGTCACTTCTCCTTTTTCGCTCTTGGCTTCGGCTTTTGGCGGCGGCGAAGAGCTTTCCTACATCAACTTCGAACCGGGCAGCGCCACGCTGGCCGCCGACGCCGACGATCGCATCGCCACGCTGGCCCAGGCCCTGAACGACCGCCCGGCACTGAAGCTCGACATCATCGGCCGCGCCGACCCGGACACCGACACGGAAGGGTTGCGCCAGGCCTGGGTAGACCTGCAGATCCGCAAGGAGAAGGCGGCCGACAGCGGCGGGCGCGGCAAGCGCCCGCATCCTTCCACCGTCACCGTGACCGCCGCCGAGCGCGCCCGGTACCTGGAAGATGTCTACTCCGACACCGACATCAAAGACAAGCCCCGCAATTTCATCGGCTTTGCGAAATCTGTACCCCCCGAACAAATGGAGTCCATGTTGCGGCAGGCCGCGCCGGTAGGTGAAGACGATCTGCGGCGCCTGGCCGATGCCCGGGCCCAGGCGGTGTACGAAAAGTTGCAGGAGAGCGGGCCCGCCGATCGCATCTACATTGTGGCGCCCAGTCTGGAAGGCGGCGCGGGCGAGGGCGATGCCGCACCGTCGCGCGTCGATTTCGCCCTGAAATAGACCCTTGGAAGCGGCGCTGCGGCGCCGCCGCCGGCTTGCGCTGGCGCAGGCGTTCGCTGGCGGGGCGCCAGAGCCTGTGGGCGCGCGGCTGGGACGCCGCCGCCGCCGGGCTGGGCCGCCGGCGCCATCGACAGGCCGCTATCGTGGCCGCGACGTCCACGCGCCGTGCCGGCATGTGCTCATCATGCGCTCAGCGCTCTACACCCGGGCGGGGGGCCGGCCCGCCGGGGTGGCAGTCGCGCGATATCCGACCGGGCAATGGATTTTCCGGGCAGCGCGGTGCGAGTGCGTCCGCCCCGAATTGGCAGACAGGCACTATGATGATGGGTTGGCGGGCAAGTCCGCCCGCGTCTTTCAGCCTGATCCGGAGAATAACCATGACCATCAAAGTCGGTGATCGCGTGCCCGACGGCACCCTGACCGAATTTTTCGATACCGAAGCTGGCGGCTGCTCGCTCGGCCCCAACAACTTCCAGGTCGCCGACCTCGTCAAGGGCAAGACCATTGCCGTGTTTGCCGTGCCGGGCGCCTTCACGCCGACCTGCTCGGCCAAGCACCTGCCCGGCTATGTCGAACAGGCACAGGCCCTGAAAGACAAGGGTGTGGACGAAATCTGGTGCGTGGCCGTGAACGACGCCTTCGTCATGGGCGCCTGGGGCCGCGAGCAGAACACCGCCGGCAAGGTGCGCATGCTTGCCGACGGTTCGGCCCACTGGACCCGCGCGCTGGGTCTGGAGCTCGACCTCGACGCGCGCGGCATGGGCGTTCGCTCGCAGCGCTATTCGGCACTGCTGCAAGATGGCGTGGTCAAGCAGTTGAACATCGAAGCGCCCGGCAAGTTTGAAGTCAGCGACGCCGCCACGATGCTGTCGCAGATCTAGCGTATTGTTGTGTCCTCGCCGTGGGCGCATCGTGCGCCGCGCGGCGCCGTCCCTGCGGCGGCACCCCTCTGCATCCCATGCTCACCACCATTTCTTCCTTTTCGTCGCTGTACCTGGCGACACTGCTGATGCTCATCGGCACGGGCTTGTTCAATACTTACATGGGGCTGCGGCTGACCGCCGAGTCGGTCAGCGAAATCTGGATCGGCGCGCTGATCGCCGGCTACTACCTTGGGCTGGTGTGCGGCGCGCGCATGGGGCACAAGCTGATCATACGCGTGGGGCATATCCGCGCCTTTGTTGCCTGCGCCGCGATTGCCACCAGCATGATCCTGGCCCAGATGCTGGTCGACTACATGCCGGTGTGGCTGCTGTTCCGCCTGGTGTCGGGCATCGTCATGGTGACCGAACTGATGGTCATCGAAAGCTGGCTGAATGAACAAACCGAAAACCACCAGCGTGGCCGGGTCTTTTCGGTCTACATGGTCGTCTCGGGGCTGGGCACGGTGCTGGGGCAGTTGGCACTGACCGCCTACGCCACGCTGGACGACGGGCCGCTGACGCTGGTTGCCGCCTGCATGGTGCTGTGCCTGGTGCCCATCGCCGTGACGGCCCGTTCCCACCCCCCCACGCCGCTGCCCGCGCCGCTGGACCTGAAGTTTTTCTTCCGGCGCGTGCCCCTGTCCATGACGGTGCTGTTCGTGGCCGGCAATCTGTCGGGCGCGTTCTACGGACTGGCGCCCGTCTACGCCGCCAAGTTCGGCATGACCACCTCACAGGCCGCGATCTTCGTGGCCGCCGGCGTCACGGCGGGCCTGCTCTCGCAATGGCCCATCGGTTGGCTGTCCGACCGCATCAACCGCGCCGGCCTGATCCGCTTCAACGCGCTGCTGCTGGTCGTGTTGCCTGCCGCCATGTGGGGATGGCTAACCTTGCCGTTCTGGCTGCTGGTGGTGCTGTCATCCGTTTTCGGCGTGCTGCAATTCACGCTGTACCCGCTGGGCGCTGCCTTTGCCAACGACCACGTCGAGCCGGAACGCCGCGTCGGCCTCAGTGCCATCCTGCTCATGACCTACGGCGTGGGCGCCTGCCTGGGCCCCATGGTGGCGGGCGTGCTGATGTCATGGGCCGGTCCCAGCATGTACTACGTGTTCGTATCGGTATGCGCTCTGATCCTGGTCTGGCAGGTGCGGCCCGCGCGTGTGACCGGCGCGCACCAGGTGGACGAGGCGCCGGTGCACTTCGTGCCGCTGCCCGACAACCTGCAGAGCTCGCCGGCCGCCGCGGCGCTGGACCCGCGTGTGGATCCCGACGTGGACGTCACCATGGAAATGGCGTCGCCTGATCCCGACGTGGTGCAGGCGCCTGAACCCACGGCATACCCCTCAGGGCCCGTGGACGTGCATGTCGACACGGCGGCTCCGCCTTCGGCCGAGCCCCGCGAGGACCTTTCCCCTACGGCATCATCAGCAGAATGGCGGCCACCGCCAGCCCCAGGCCCAGCAGGTTCAAGCGGCTGAGCGGCTCGCGAAAAGCCAGCGCCCCCACCACGGTGCCCAGGGCGATGACGCCCATGTTCATGGCCGAGAACACCAGCGCGGGGTTGTCCGGCAGCAGCTGGTGCGCGCGGATGTAGGTGACGATGTTGCCGAAATTCGCCACGCCCAGCACCACCCCGGCCATCAGGTGGCGGGGTTGCCAGGTGACCCGCCGCGCCGCCAGATAGGCCGTCATGCATACGCCCGCCAGCACGAAGGCCAGCAGCAGGGCGCCCGAGAAAGCGGCGCCGGCGCGGGCCATCTGTTTGAACAGAATATCCACCAGGCCATATGCCAGCCAAACCCCCAGGGGCCATAGCCATGCGCTGCCTGCCGGCGTGCCGGCCGTCGCGGCCTCGGCGCCGCGTCGGCGGAGCACGCAGAACAGCGCCGTGAACGCCAGTGCAATGGCCACGGCCTTGCGTGCGGTGATCGATTCGCCAAATATCAGGAACGCCGCCAGCAGGGGCAGTAACAGCGAAAGCCGCTGCGCTGCGTCGCTGCGCACGATGCCTGCATGGCGTACGGATTGCGCCATTGCCATGAAGCCGCTCGGCAGCAGCACGCCCAGCGTTATCAGCATGCCCCACGACTGCGCGGCCGATGCCAGCTGGTCTGCAGCCGGCCGCAACACCAAGCAGCTGAGCGCTGCGGTCACCGCGTAATTGGCGGCAATGGCCTGCCGCACGTCGATGGCGTACCTGCGCGCCAGTTTCAGCAGCACGGCCACCGTGACGCTGAAGGCCACGCTCGCCAGCAGATACAGCATGCCCGGCGCTGGCGCGATCATCCGCGCGCATCCTGGCCGGCGCGCGCGACGCCCGGGTCGGGGTGCATGCCGAGTCTGCCGAGCAGCCGCTGGTCGGCCTCGACCTGCGGGTTGCCGGTGGTCAGCAGCTGGTCACCGCTGAACCAGGAATTCGCGCCTGCCAGAAAGCATAGCGCCTGGAGTGTGTCGCTCATCGTTTCGCGCCCTGCGGACAGCCGCACGCGCGCCAACGGCATGGCGATGCGCGCCACGGCGATGGTGCGCACGAACTCGAACTCGTCCAGCGGCTCGGTCCCGGCCAGGGGCGTGCCCGCCACCGGTACAAGGTGGTTGATGGGCACCGACTCGGGATAGGGGTCCAGGCTGGCCAGCTGTGCGATCAGCCCGGCGCGGTGGCGCCGCGACTCGCCCATTCCCACGATGCCGCCGCAACATACCTTGAGGCCGGCGGCGCGCACGTCCTGCAGCGTATCCAGCCGGTCCTGGTAGGTGCGGGTGGAGATGATGGCGCCGTAGAACTCGGGCGAGGTATCAAGGTTGTGGTTGTAGTAATCGAGCCCGGCCTCCTTGAGCTGAGCGGCCTGCCCTCCGCGCAGCATGCCCAGCGTGACGCAGGTCTCGAGACCCAGCGCCTTCACGGCGCGAACCATCTCGGCCACCTCATCCAGATGGTGCGGCTTGGGGCTGCGCCACGCCGCGCCCATGCAGAATCGCTGGGCACCCGCGGCCTGCGCGGCGCGGGCGGCGCGCAACACGTCTTCCAGGGGCATCAGCTTGTCGGCCGCGATACCCGTGTCGTAATGCGCCGACTGCGGGCAGTACCCGCAGTCTTCCGGACAGCCGCCGGTCTTGATCGACAGCAGGCTCGAAAGCTGGATTGCGTTCGCATCGAAATGCTGACGATGAATTTGCTGTGCCCGGTAGAGCAGATCGGCGAAGGGCAGTTCATACAGGGCCAGGATGTCATCCGGCTGCCAGGCGAGCGGGGTGCGGACGGCGGCTCGGGCGATGGCGGATACGGGTACGGATGTCGTGTGCATGGCGATCCTTCATGGGCAAGTCGGCACAGTGGGTCTGCGGATCGGCGGATCGTAAGAACTCGGATGCTCGAAATGCAACGACCGAAATTGGCGGAATGTTGGCGGGTTTTGACAGTCGATGGATGAAGATGGCGGGGTGTTGATGCAACCCTGTCGTCAACACATGCCGATCTGCAGCGATGCTGCAGCGTCTCTTTTTTGAAACCAAAAGTAAATTCGCGGGCGCCTTGCCCGTTGCGGCTGCGGAACGCTGCCGCCGGCACCCATCATTTTTATTGATGGATGCCCTCATCCGTTCCTATTACCACCCTGGGCTAACGGCCGCTTACGATGGCTCACCTGACCGGCGAGCCGGGACATATAACAAGACAGGAGACCAGGATGAAGACCAGGGCTGATGGCCAATGGCGGGCCGCGCGCGACGAAACGCCAGACGCAGGGCGCCGCAGATGGCTGGGAGGAGCCGCCGCACTGCTGGGCACGCTTCCGATGGCCGGGCTTGCACGGGCCGAGAGCTTTCCCCAGCGGCAACTTAGCCTGGTCGTGCCTTTCGTGCCAGGGGGGCCCGTCGACATGGCGGGCCGTGCGATCGGCGAGCCGCTGAGCCAGCAACTCGGGCGACCTGTCGTGGTCGTGAACAAGGGCGGGGCAGGCGGAAATATTGGCGCGGAAGACGTGGCGCGCAGCCAGCCCGACGGATACACGATGCTGCTGGCGCTGGACTCCATCCTGACGGTCAACCCATATTTCTACCGGAAAGGTGCGGCCCAGGGCGCGCCCGCGCTGGCGCCGATCGGCATGGTGGGCGAGTTGTCCAGTGTGCTGGTCGTCAATTCGCGCTCGCCCATCAAGACGGCAGCCGAATTCCTTGAATACGGACGGCGACAGAACCTGACCGCCGGCTCTGGCGGCAACGCCACCGCGGGCCATCTCTACGCCGAGCAGCTCAAGCGCGACTTCGGCGTCCAGCTGACTCATGTGCCCTACAAAGGTCTGAGTCCCGCCGTGCAGGATCTGCTGGCCGGCAACATCGATTGCATCGTGGCCCTGATTCCGGGCGTGCTGCCGCATATACGCGCGGGTTCCTTGCGCGCATTGGGACTGACCTCGGCCCGTCCGCAAGTGCTGCTGCCCGATGTGCGGCCCTTGTCGGAGCAGGGCTTGTCCGGTTTCACAGGCGCATCCTGGCTGGCGCTGATGACGCCCGATGGCGTCCCGTCGGCTGTTGCGTCGAAGTTGTCCCACAGTCTGTCGACGGTATTGCGCGAGCCACGCGTGATCGAGCGCCTGCAGGCCGTCGGCATCGATCCGTTTTACGCGGATGCCGCCCAGGTGCGCGAGCGCATTGCCAGCGAAAGCGCGCAATGGTCGGCGCTGATGGGCGGCATTCAGCCATCCCCACAGAGTTGAGAGCACGATGTCCACCGCACAGAAACCGAATTTCCTGTACCTGATGGCCGACCAGCTGACGGCCTTTGCGTTGCGCATGTATGGCAACGGCGTGTGCCGCACGCCCAATCTGGACCGTCTGGCGGCGCGCTCGACGCGCTACGTCAATACGTACTGCAACTTTCCGTTGTGCGCGCCGTCGCGCGTGGCCATGCTGACCGGACGACTGCCCAGTTCCGTGGGGGTGTACGACAACGCCTCGGAATTTTCCGCCGAGGTCCCTACCTTCCTGCACCACCTGACCCTGGCCGGCTACTCGACCATACTGTCTGGCAAGATGCATTTTGTGGGCCCCGACCAGCACCACGGTTTCCAGGAACGCCTGACCACCGACATCTACCCCTCGGACTTCGGCTGGACGCCGGACTGGCGCGAGGAAATACCCATCGCGCCTACCGGCATGAACATGCGCAGTGTGATCGAGGCCGGCGAATGCCGCCGCAGCATGCAGATCGACTACGACGATGATGTGGTGTATCGCGGCGTGCAGAAGATCTATGACCTGGGCCGCCTGCACCGCGACCGGCCGTTCTTCCTGGCGGTGTCGATGACGCACCCGCACAACCCGTACGTTTCGACCCGCGATTTTCTCGACTTGTATTCGGCGGCCGACATCGATATGCCGGCCGTGCCGCCCATTCCGTTCGACCGCCAGGATCCCCACAGCCAGCGTCTCTGGTACATGTTCCGGCAGGATGAATACGACGTGCACGACGGACATGTGCGCGCCGCGCGGCACGCCTACTATGCAATGGTCAGTTATGTCGACGCGCAGGTTGGCCGGCTGCTGGATGCGCTGCAGGCCATGGACCTGGACGATTCCACGGTGGTGGTTTTCACGTCTGACCATGGCGACATGCTGGGCGAACGCGGCCTTTGGTACAAGTGGGTGCACTTCGACCCCGCGGTGCGCATTCCCTTGCTGATTTCGGTGCCGGGCCGCGCCCAGCCGGCGGTGCGCCACGATCTCACTTCGCTGGTGGACATATTCCCGACCATACTGGACCTGGCCGGCGTGTCGGCGCCAGTGGAAGGCTCGCATCCGCTGGATGGGCGCTCACTGGCCGGCGAACTGGGCGTCTCCCAGGAAGGACCCGCCGGCGTGGCGTATGGCGAAATGAACGGCGAAGGCGCGCATGCGCCCTGCCTGATGGTGCGCCAGGGGTGGTGGAAGCTGGTCGTGGCCGAGGGTGATCCTCCACAGCTGTATGACCTGCAGCACGACCCGCGCGAACTGAACAATCTGGCCGGCACGGCAGCGGTGCGCGACATCGAACAGCAGCTCGCCGCGCTGGCGCGACAGAAATGGAATGCTGGCGAACTGCACCGGAAGATCCTGCACAGCCAGGCGCGACGCCGCCTGGTGCAGCAAAGCCGCCTGAGCGGCGAATTCCCGGCCTGGGACTTCCAGCCGTTCACCGACGCCAGCCGCCAGTACGTGCGGGCCGGCGCGCTATCGAGCCCATCGGTCGTGAAAGGCAAGCTGCGCTATCCGCCGGTCGAGCCGGTGGCGCCGCAGCATCCGCGGGGCGTCAAGGCTCCCGCGCCCGGAAAATAAGGAGAAGAAGATGAAGCGACGTACCTTGCTGCAAGGCGCTCTGGCGGGCGCCGCCTGTCTGGGGCTGGGCCTCCCGGCGCGCGCCGGGCAGTTTCCCGACCGGCCGCTGCAGTGGATCGTGCCCTACCCGCCGGGCGGCGCGACCGATTCCGTGGCGCGTGCCGTCGCCGCCTCCATGAGCGAGCAACTGGGCCAGCCGGTGATCATCATCAACCGCCCGGGCGGCGCTACCAATATCGGCACCGAGGCGGCCATCAAGGCTCCGCCCGACGGGCATACGCTGTTGCTCGCGGTGCCGCCCCTGGTGGTCAACCCGGCGCTGTACCCGCAACTGAGTTACCAGCCCCTGCGCGACATGCAGGCCGTCGGCCTGGTGGCGCTCAATCCCAATGTGCTGGTGGTGCCCGCGGACTCGCCGTTCCAGACCCCGCAGCAATTGTTCGAGGCGGCACAGGCCAGTCCCGATACCATCACGATCGGATCGCCCGGCATCGGCACGGTGCCGCACCTGGTCAGCCTGCTGATCGGGCAGGAAATGAACGTGCGGGTAGTGCCGGTTCCTTATAAAGGCAGCGCGGCCCTGATGCCCGACCTCGTCAGCGGCCGCGTGTCGGCGGCGATGGACAACCTGTATGCGCAGGTGGCTTCGGTGCGCGATGGCAGGGTGCGCGCGCTGGCCACACTGGGCGACCGCCGCTCGCCGCTGCTGCCGGACGTGCCCAGCATGACCGAGCTGGGCCTGAGCCAGCTGGCCGGCATGGGCTGGATCGGCGTCGTGGCGCACAGCGGCGTCGAACCGGCGCGCATCGCCCGGCTCGAGCAGGCCGTGGTGCGCGCCTCGCGCGACCCCGGCATTGCAAACCGCCTGGAAGCCATGGGGCTCATGGTGGTGGGGCAGGGGCGCGAACCCTTCCAGCAGCGTCTGCAGGCCGAAGCGGAACTCTGGCAGGGCACGGTGCGACGGGCCGGCGTGACCGTGGCGTAGGGAGGCCCGGCGGGTCGCAAAGATGCGCTATGCGATGGCGGCTCCGGCGTGGAGCGGACCGTTCAGCATGTGGCTCCAGACCGAACAATCTGCGCAGTCGCTCACAGAGTGCCGGGCGCGCCGCCCCGCCAGTCGATCGCGGCCAGCGAATGGCCACCCGCCAGCAAGGCGGGCGTCGCGCGCGGCTGCTTGGTCCGGGCCAGGACCAGGTACAGGCGCGAGCGGCCGCGAGGAAGGGCGAGTACCTCCCGTTCAGTCGCGCGCCAGTTCTTCTCGCAGGCGCTGTTCTATGTTGCGGGCTTCCGCCTGCATCAGCGCCAGCACTTCGTCCCGGCGCGGCAGTTGCAGGCGGCTGCGCAGCGCGGCGATGGACACCGCGCCGCAAACCTGCCCCCGCGGTTCGCGTATGGCCACGGCCAGCCCGGCCATTTCCGGCAGCATCATTCCGTCGTTGAGTGCGTAGCCTTGCTGTCGCGTCTGCAAAACCTGGCGCCACAAGGCTTCCGGTTCGTAATTGGGATTGGCCTGCAGGTCGGCCCGATTGCGATCTATGCTGGCCCGGCATTCGTCGTCTTCAAGCGCGGCCAGCAACGCCAGGCTGCCCGCGCCCAGGCCCAGAGGGCGGAAGTCGCCCACTTTGAGTGTCAGGGTACGGATGGGGAAATCGCCTATCCGTCGCGCCACGCAGATACTGTGATCGCCATTGCGGGTCGACAGGTGCACTGTGTCGCTGGTCTGCTGCGCCAGCCGTTCCAGGCTGGGTAGGGCAATACGCACGATGTCAAAGCGCGCGCCCGCCGCCAGTCCCATCTGGTAGAAGCGGAACGAAGGGGTGAACAGGCGCGCGCCGGCGTCGTAGTCAATCATTCCTGCATTGCGCAGCCCGGTCAGCAGGCGGTGCGCGGTGGGGCGTTTCAGGCCGGCCAACTGCGCCGCATCGCCGAGGGTGACGCCTGCCCGCGCGTGCCGCACCACGATGTCCAGCAGGGCCAGTGCGCGGTCGAGACTTTGAGTGACGGAACTGCCGCCGCGGGCCTCATCGGCGTCGGCGGGTGGGGATTCTTGCGTCATGGGAGCAAGTCCTTTTCCAAGAACGTCTCATTAAATGAAATGAGTCCGCGTAAATGATGGGGAAAATCCCTGAATTCGTTCCATATTCTATTCTCATGTCTCGATTGCAGAGATAGGATGCGCCCAAACGTGGCAAGCATTCCCGCGCCACACGAACTTACAGGACCCGCATCCATGTCTAGCTGCCAGACACCTGCCGACAATTCGCCAACCGTGCTGTCCATGTCCGGGGGCGAGGCCATTGTGCGCATCATCCAGGCCTTCCATGGCGGCCCCATGTTCGGGATGGGCGGCTTCCAGCTGCTGCCCCTGTACGAGGCAGCGCGCCGCCTGGAGATGCCCCATCACCTGATTCACGACGAACGCAACGCCGTTTTCCTGGCAGACGCTTATGCCAAGGCGACCGGGCGCGTCGGACTGGCCGACGCCACGGTCGGTCCCGGCGCCACCAATATGGTGACCGCGCTCACCGAGGCGCTGAACGCCGGCAGTTCCCTGGTCTGCGTGGTGGGCAACACGCATCGCGAGCATTCCTGGAAAAACATGACGCAGGAAAGCCGCCAGGTCGAGATTCTGCGGCCCGCGTGCAAGGAATTGATCCGCGTTGAGATGGTGTCGCGCATTCCCGAATTGATGCGACGCGCGTTTGCCGTGGCCACGACGGGTCGCCCGGGGCCGGTGGTGGTGGACGTGCCGGAAGACATCATGCACGACACTTACGAGTTCGCGGCATCCGACTTCGTCGTCGATGCTCGTTACGAAGCTGCGCCAGCCTTGCGCACGCGCCCCGCGGGCGACGACCTGGCGCGTGCCGCAGAGATGCTGGCGCAAGCCCGGCGCCCGCTGGTATTGGCTGGCGGCGGCGTACACATCTCGGGTGCCGCCGAGGCCCTGACCGCCTTCTCGCAAGCCCTGAATTTGCCGGTGGCGCACACGCTGACCGGCAAGGGGGCCATCGCCTGCAATACGCCGCTCAACGCAGGCCTGTTCGGACGCTATGACCGCATCGCCAACAAGCTGATCGAAGAATCGGATGTGTTGCTGGTGGTGGGCTGCAAGCTCGGTGAAATCGCCACCAAGCGCTACACCGTCCCCGGCGCCGGCAAGCGGATCATTCACCTGGACATTGTTGCCGAAGAAATGGGCCGCACCCTGTCGCCTGAAATCATGCTGTGGGGCGACGCCCGGCTGGGCATCCAGGATCTGCACGAAGCCTTGCGCGATCGGGCCGCCGGCATACACGCGCGCCAGCAAGACTACGCTGCCGACGTCGGGCGCCGCATGCAGGCCTGGCGCGAGTCTGTCGCCGACAGGTTGTTGTCGGATGAAAAGCCGATCAACGTCGCCCGCCTGCTGACCGAAATCCAGAAAGTGCTGCCCGCAGACGGCGCGCTGGTCGCCGATGGCGGCTTCGCGGCCCATTGGGGCGGACTGCTGTTCGACACCCAGGCAGCGGGCCGTCACTTCATTCCCGACCGCGGCTTCGCGTCCATCGGCTACGGTCTGCCGGGCGCCATGGGCGTGGCGCTGGGGCGCCCCGGCAAACCCGTCATCAGCCTGACGGGCGACAGCGGTTTCTGCATGGTGCTGGGCGATCTGGAGACCGCGCGGCGCCTGGCCCTGGATATTGTCATCGTCGTCGTCAACAACGCGGCTTCGGGATACGTGAAAGCGCTGCAGCATCTGATGTACGGGCCGCAAAGCTATCTGTCATCGGATCTGGAAGAGGTGGACTTCGCACGCGTCGCGCAGGCCATGGAGTGCACGGGTATACGGGTCGAAGACCCTGACCAGCTCGAGCCCGCATTGCGCCGCGCGCTTTCCACGCCCGGCCCGGTGGTGGTCGACGTCGTGGTGACCCGTGATCCGGCCCGCATGCTGCCCGGCGTGGACAACCGCGCCGCCGTGATCCGCAAGGGGGATCGAATTGCCTGAGGCAGCAGCGAAGCCTGCCGTGGCGTCACCCGTCGCCGCGCGCGTGGCCTGCGTGGGCCTGGGCATGATGGGCGGCCCCATGGCGGCACACATGGCGGCGCACGGCTATGCGGTGCATGGCGTGGATCTGAATCCCGACGCGCTGCGCCGTCTGGTCGAGTGCGGCGGCCATGCCGCCGGCAGCCCGGCCGAGGCTGCGCGGGCCGCGCAGTTCGCCGTGGTTGTCGTCAACGATGCGCGGCAGGCGGATGCCGTATTATCCGGCTCCGGCGGTTTGCTTGAAACCTTGCCGGCCGGCGCGGCGCTGTGGCTGGCCTGCACCGTGGGCCCCGACTATGCCCGCGGCCTGGCGCGCGAGCTGGAGCAACGGGGAATACTGATGCTGGACGGTCCGGTCAGCGGCGGGGCGCTCAACGCACGCCGAGGTTCGCTGTCCGTGCTGGCCGGCGGCAGCCGCGAGGCTTTGGCGGCGTTGGGCCCTCTGATGCAGACTTGCGCGACGCGCATCCATCATGTGGGCGAGGCCGGCGCAGGGTCCACCGTGAAGATGATCAACCAGGTGCTGGTCGCCTCGCATATTGCCCTGACGGCTGAAGCACTGGCCCTGGGCCAGAAGGCGGGCGTCGACCTGCCGCAGCTCGTCCAGGCGGTGCGCGACAGCTCGGGCAATTCCGTGATGTTCGACAAGCGCGCGATGCGCATGGTCGAGGCCGATCACGAAGCCCAGGCCACCGTGGCCGTTTTCCTGAAGGACCTGGACATTGCGCTGGGGGCGGCGGCCTCGCTCGAGCAGGCCACGCCGATGGCGAGGGCCGCGCGCCAGGTGTTCGGCCTGGCCCGGTCGCAAGGCCTGGCCAGCGCCAGCGATACGCGCCTGTTCGATGTCTATCGCCAGATGACGGCCTTGCCGTCGTTCGAAGGAGCCTGAAATATGAACGACTTCAAGCGCCGCTTGCGCGCCGAAGAAACCGTGGCGTTGGTCAACGCGGACCACGCCTGCCCGAGCCTGGTGGCCTTTGTCAGTCGGTTGGGCGTCGATGCCGTCATGCTCGATGCCGAGCAGGGCAACCCGGGCTTCGAAGATATCGAGAACATGACCCGGGCGGCGCGCCTGCACGGCACGAGCGCACTGGTGCGCATTCCGTCCATAGAACCGTGGACGATCGAACGCTACCTGATGCGCGACATCGACGGCGTGGTGATTCCTCGCCTGGACAGCGCCCGTCAGGCGCAGGCTGCCATCGCCGATATCCGCTATGTGGTTCCGCGCGACTTCGACGCCAAGGCCGTCATCGTGCAGATCGAGTCCGCCAAGGCCGTGGCCGAACTTGACGACTTCCTGGCTCAGCCGGAGATCGACTGCTTTTTCATCGGTGCCGTGGATCTGGCCAAGAGCATGGGTTACGCCGGCGACTACCGGCAGCCCGAGGTCATGGACACCATGATCGGGGTGCTCCAACGCATACGCGCCGCCCGGCGCGCGGCCGGCTTTCTGGTGAAGGCCCACGACCTGCAGGATTGGCAGGCGCGCGGCGCCACCATGCTGTACACGCATATCAACGATTTCATCGAAATGGGCCTGGCGCAGTGGAATGCACTGGCCGCCGCGGGTTCTTCGAATAGCAATACTACGTTCCATCCGAAAAAAGGAGTTTCCACGTGAATCGCTTCGCCACCACCAGCTTGAAAATAGCCGGCCTCGCGCTGCTGAGCCTGAGCGCGTTCCACGCCGGCGCCCAGCCCGAGCCCCGGAAGCTGACCTACGCCACGTTCTATGGGTCCAACGACTTCTATGAAACGTCGGCCAAGTACTTCATGGACGAGGTGACCAAGCGCACCGACGGACGCATCACATTTGAGCCCTATTACGGGGGTAGTCTGCTGAAGACCGCCGAAATGAGCACCGGCCTGGCGTCGGGGGCGGCGGATATCGCTTCGGCGGTGCCTGCTGCGTTCAACCCGCGCGAATTTCCCCTGAGCGGTGTGGTGCTGCCGTTCATTTCGGAGAATCCGCCCGCGGTCACGCAGGCGTTCGCCGATCTGTACGAGCGCACGCCGGCGCTGCAGAAGGAATACCTGAACAATAATCAGCGCCTGCTGTGGGCATTGGGCTCAGGTGAAAACTCACTGTGGACCAACAAGCCCATCCGCACCGCGGAAGACCTGAAGGGCAGCCGCATCCGGGCCATTATCGGCGTGGCCGACGCCCTGCGTGCGCTGGGCGGCACCCCGATCAGCATTCCCTGGGTCGAGGCGCTGGAACTGGTCCAGCGCGGCGGCGCCGAGGGCGTGAGCGGGACGCCGTTCAACCAGGCCATCATCACCAAGGTGTTCGATATGGCACCCTATGGTTCGAACGCGGGCCGCATGGGGGTCTACACCCTGGTCACCTGGTCGATCAACGAAGACACCTGGAAGTCGCTGGACGCCGAGACGCAGAAGGTGATCGCCGAGGTGGCTGCTGAAGTTCCTAAGGTGTACTTCGAAGGCTATCGCAAAGAAGTGGCGCGTGCCGTCGAGCTGGCTCGCGAAGCCACGCGCATGACCTACGTGCCCATGGCCGAAGAGGAAGCGGCGCGCTGGAAGGAAATTGCGCAACCGGTGGTCAACCAGAAATGGATCGACAGCGTGCGCGGCCGCATCGAAGACCCCAAGAAGCTTCTGGAAGAGTTCATCGACCTGACGCGCAAGTATGAGGCCGAAATGCCCTACACGCCGGGCTTCGACCAGCTGACCGCTGGCAAATAAACCACTCGGGGGGCGGCTGCGGCCGCCCACGCGTTTTTTCATTCTTCGGGCATGCCATGTATTTCCGATTGAATCATTGCATACGCAGCCTATGCGTCCGGCTGGGGATGTTCTCCGGCATCGCGACCGTACTGCTGATGCTTTCCGTGGTGCCGGACATTCTGGCCCGCACGCTGTTCGGCGACGCCATCTACGGCATGGCAGAGGCGGGCATCATGCTTCTGGTGCTGATTGTCTTCCTGGCCATGCCATTGGCCCAGGTAAGGCGAGAACATTTCCAGGTGTCGGTGCTGGACGCCATGTTGCCCGCCCCGGTCATGCGCTGGGTGCAGGCCCTTCGCTATTTTGTCTGCATGCTCATCAGCGGCGGGTTCGCCTGGTATGCGATCCGCGGAGCCATTGCGTCGACGCAGCGGCTGGAACAGTCGTACGCCGTGGTGGCCTTTCCGGTCTGGCCGGCCAAGATCATCGCCGCGGCAGGGCTGACGTTGCTGGCCGTCGTGTATTTGCTTGACCTGGTGGATGCGTGTCGGGGCGACGCCGCGGCTGCGGCTCCCGCCAATCCGCTCGCAGGAGAACAAGAATGAGCCCGGTGGAAATCGGATACCTGATGATCGGCGCGGTCATCGTGCTGTTGCTGGCGGGCATCCCAGTTGCGCTGACCCTGATGGCGGTGGGCGCGGTCGGCTTGTTCGCCATCCGGGGCGTGCGCGGCACCATCTTTCTAATTGAAAGCCTGCCATACACCAGCGTGGCCAATCTGGCATTGATCGTCATCCCATTGTTCCTGCTGATGGGCCACCTGGCTTTCTCTGCGGGCTTGTCTGAAAAAGCCTATCGCAGCGCGAAGAGCTGGGTCGGGCACATCGCCGGCGGCCTGCCTATCGCCACGGTGTTCGCCTGCGCCGGGTTTTCTACCGTGTGCGGATCCAGCGTGGCGACGGCGGCAACGATTTCCAAAGTCACGGTGCCGGAAATGCTGCGCATGGGCTACCCGCAGCGCCTCGCCGCCGGGCCGGTGGCCATTGCAGGCGCGCTTGGCATCTTGATTCCGCCCAGCGGCATCCTGATCATCTACTCGATCGCCACCAACGTCTCTATTGCCGACCTGTTCATCGGCGCCCTGATTCCCGGTTTCCTCACCGCCCTGGTCTATGCCCTGGGACTGTACGTCATGGTGCGGCGCGACCCCGAGCTGGTACGGCGCACGCGGCTGCCGAAGGCAACGTGGAAACAGCGCGCCACGGCCACCCTGGCTGCCTGGGAAGTGGTCGTGCTGTTCCTGGTCGTGATCGGATCGATCTATTCCGGTCTGGCCACGGCCACCGAGGCCGCGGGTATCGGTGCATGCCTGGCGCTGATTTTCGCGCTATGCCGTAAAGACCGCGAGAAAGGCGCCATCTGGCGCGGCCTGCGCGAAACGGGGTCCAGCTCGGCCTCCATCTTCATGCTGATGATAGGCTCGGCCGTGTTCAGCGTGGCGCTGGGCACGACCCAGCTGCCATCGCTGCTTGCCAGCGCGGTGGCCGAACTGAACCTGTCGCCGGTGACGCTGCTGCTGTTGCTGATCGTGCCGTTCATTGTGCTGGGATGCTTCATCGACGGCATTTCGATGATCTTCATTACGATGCCCGTGGTGTTTCCCATCATCGAGCAGGCGGGCATTCATCCGGTGTTGTTCGGCATCATCGTCACCAAGCTCATCGAGATCGGCGCGGTCACCCCGCCCGTGGGCATCAATGCCTTCGTCGTGCAGGGTTCCGTTCCAGGCCTCAAACTGGGCGAAATCTATAGGGGTGTGCTGCCGTTCATTTTCTTGGAGCTCGTGCTGATTGTGCTGATGATTTTCTTCCCGTCCATCGTTACCGGGGTATTGCGTTGACAGGTACAGTGCAACAGGGAGTATTTCTATGAACTCTGGCGATATCGTGGCGACGCCGCTCTGGAACCTGCCGCTGGGCGACCTCGCACGCGCCTTGCGCGCGCGAGCGGTGTCCGCCGAAACCCTCGTCGCGTCCTACCTGGAACGCATCACCCAGCAGGATGCGGCGTTGCATGCCTACGTCGAGGTGTACGCCGATCAGGCGTTGGCCGCGGCGCGGGCCAGCGACTTGCGGCTGGCTTCGGGCATGCCGGTGGGCGTGCTGGAAGGCCTGCCTGTTGCCGTGAAGGACCTGGCGCACATTGAAGGCCGACGGACTCTGGCCGGTTCCAGTGTGTATCGCAACCGGCCCTTGTCCACCCGCACCGCGACGGTCGTGCGGCGCCTGCTGGCCGCGGGCGCGATTGTGATCGGCAAGACCCACCTTGTCGAGTTTGCTTTCGGGGGCTGGGGTACCAACCAGTCCCTGGGTACGCCGCGCAACCCATGGGATTGTGCCGTGCACCGTTCACCGGGCGGTTCCAGCAGCGGCTCGGCGGTTGCGGTAGCCGGCGGCCTGGCCGCCGGCGCAATAGGCACCGATACCGGCGGGTCGGTGCGCATTCCGTCGGCGTTCTGCGGGCTCACCGGGCTGAAGACCACGCAGGGCCGTGTCAGCAATCATGGCTTTGACCTCGTCAGCCATACGCTCGACACCATAGGGCCGATGGCCTGGACGGCTGAAGACGCCGCCATGCTGCTGCAGGCCATCCATGGGCCGGACGCGAACGATCCGGCGACCTGGCAGGCGCCTCCCGAAGACTTCATGGGTCAGCTACACCGAGCAGTGCAAGGCCTGCGGTTCACAATGGTCCCGCCGGACGTCCTGGGCGAGGTCGAGCCCGCCATCCTGGAAGGGGTCATGCAAGCGGCGGATATCCTGGCCAGCCTGGGCTGCCTGCGGCAGGACGCCGCCTTCCAGGGCGTCGATTTCGTGGCAGACCAGCAAGAGACGGGCATCATCATCGCCTCTGAAGCCTATGCCGGACATGGGGAGCACCTTCGGGCCGCCCAGGATACGGGCGATGCCGCGTCGCGCGCCCGCGTGATGCGGGGCGCCGACTGGAGCGGGCCGCGCTACGCGGCGGCGCTGCAGCAGCGCGAGCAGCGCAAGCGCGAATTCCGCGAACTGTTCGATGCTACCGATGTACTGGTCCTGCCCAGCGTGCCCATCCAGGCTCAACCCGTCGAAACGCTCGACGAGAGCGATCTGTCGCCCAGTCGCCTGACGCGCTTTGTCGGCTATTACGGCTGTTGCGCCATCGCGCTTCCTTGCGGGCTGACCCCCGACGGGCTGCCTATGTCGGTGCAGCTGGTGGCCGCGCCGTGGCGAGAAGCCACGTTGCTTCGGCTTGCGGCGGCATACCAGCGCGTCACGGCGTTTCACCGCCTGCGGCCAGCCGCGTAGCGGGCGCGCCAAGGGGGGCATGACCCCCTTGGGGCAATGGCGCGCCGGGGCCTGCAGGGGGCGACCCGCATGGACGAGGCCGTGGCAGGAAGCAGCATCCGCCCGCAGTCGGCGTCAGGGGTTCTCGGGCCGGCCCCGCCGGATGCCAGGCCGCCTGCGCCTGCGACGCTTACCCGGCAGCACTCACCCGGCCGCCGCATATGTCGTGCACGAGTGCGCGCACCTGGGCGATGTCGTCGTGCGCCTCGTGCGGACGGCGGGTGGCGGTGACCAGCTCACGCGTGAACGTCGGGTTGCACAGCGGCGCCGCCGACAGCAGGCCCTGTTCCATGTCGGCCTGGTACACCATCGGCGCCAGCAGCGTGTAGCCGACGCCTTGCGACACCAGGTGCTTGATCTCCGCCACCGAATCCAGCGTGGCATGCTGAACCAGTTCGGCCCCAGCCTCCCGTGCCCGTGCATGGATGAGGCGCGTCAGCCCATGCTTGGCGCTGGGCAGAATCAGCGGATAGCGGCTCAGATCGCGAAACTCGACCGGCTGGCGCGGATCCAGCGTGCCGGGGGGGCCCACCAGGTCAATGGAATCGACAGTGAGTTTCCTTACATCGAGCTGCCGCAGGGGCTGGCTGGCGAACAATACGCTCAAGTCCAGACGTCCGGATTTCAACCATTCGAGCAGATGGCCCGACATGCCCTCGATGAGTTCGACGCCAGAGCTGCATTCTTGCCGCGCGCGCTCGATCAACTGCCCGGCGAAGGTGCGCGTCATGCCATTGGGTATGCCCACCTTGACCACGCGTGCCGTCCGCGCCGTGCCTCCATGGCGTCGTTTCAATTCGTCGACGGCGCGCAATATCGCCACGGCGTCGCGCAACACCGCCTCGCCGCTTGCGGTCAGGCTGACGCCGCGCACCGAGCGTTCCAGCAGCTGGGTGCCCAGTTCATCTTCCAGCGCCTTGATCTGCGCGGTCAGGGCTGGCTGCACGATATGCAGCGCCGAGGCGGCCTTTGTGATGCTGCGGCGGTGCGCCGTTTCTACAAAGTAGCGCAGGTGTCGAAGTTCCATGGCGTAAGGCCCGGAGGGCACGAGTGCACGAGCCCGCATCGTAGCAAGTTACGCGCGGTGAACCTATCCGGTGATCCGCGCAAGCGGACGCCCGAGCCAGTGCAGCCGCGCATGCGCAGAGACGGGGTGCATGGCCCGGTGGGCGCGATGCGTCCCGCGGGCCGCCTGATGCAGGGCAGGGCAACGTCGCAGCAGGAACATTCCATTAAGTTATCAAATGCACCAATAATATGATTTGACCGCCATATAGGAGCCGAAGATACTGCCCCTCGTCCCGGGTCACACGTCTTCGGCGATCTGCGCTCGCTGCTCAAGTCGTAAGGCGCCGCTGCCGATACCAACCTATAAGAGGTCAGTCCATGAGAGCCTTTAAGCCACTGCTCGCGTTGTTGCTCGCCACGCTCTTTATCCAGACAGGCGCTGCCCATGCCGATTACCCCGACAGGCCTATCCGCCTCATCGTGCCTTGGCCTACCGGCGGCGGGACCGACACCATGGGGCGCATCCTGGCCCAAGGGCTGAGCAAGGTCCTGAATACGCCCGTCGTGGTCGAGAACAAGGGCGGTGCCAACGGAACGACAGGCAGCAAGTTCGTGGCGGACTCGCCGCCCGACGGCTATACCTTGCTGATGGGATCGTCCGGGCCCCTTACCGTCGCGGGCGCGACGGCCCCCGAGAGGCTGCCTTACGATCCGCTCAAAAGCTTTACCCCGGTCATGCTGGTTGCCAAGATACCGCTGGTGATGGTGGTCAACCCCAACGTCCCGGCGCAGGACCTGCAAGCCTTCATCAAGCTGGCCAAAGAAAAACCCGGGCAACTCACGATGGCCTCGGTTGGGGTCGGCAGCTCGAATCACCTGACCGGCGCCATGTTCCAGTCGGCCACCGGCATCGAAATGCTGCACGTCCCTTATAAGGGCGCAGGCCCGGCGCTTACCGATACCCTGGGAGGGCAGGTCAATGTGTACTTCGATCAGATTGCCACGTCGGCGCCGCACATACGCAGCGGCAAGCTGCGCGCGCTGGGCGTGACGTCCCTGCAGCGCTCGTCGCTGCTGCCCGACGTTCCGAGCATCAATGAATCGGGTTATCCGGGCTTTGACACCAGTTCTTTCTACGCGATTCTCCTTCCGGCCGGAGCGCCGGCCGAAGTCGTCGAAAAACTGAATGCCGCCCTCATCAAGACCGTGAGACTTCAGGAAACCAAAGACAGCTTCGCGCGCCTGGGTTTCGAGGCGCACGAAAGCACGCCGCAGGGCCTGGGCACGTTCATGGCGGACGATCTGGCGTTATGGAAGAAAGTGGCGCAGGACGCCCAAATAAAAATGGAGTAAGGCCAGGCAACGGCGCCGGCCGCGGCCGGCCGCCTAGCGGAAGCGCACCTGCTTCAAGGCCGACACCAGTTGTTGGCTGAATTCCTGCACCAGTAAGGACCGCGCCCGATATCGGGGGAATAGCATATGAAAGTTGTAGGCCACGACAGGTCGGAAAGCCCGCACTGTCAGGGCGCCCCTGCGCGCGTACTCGTGTGCGGTAAACGGCTCGACGATGGATACGCCAAAGCCGTTTGCCACCAACGAGCAGGCCGAATGCGACGCAAAGGCCTGCGCCGTGCCGCGACGCTGAACGCCACTGCGCTCAAAGATGGCGTCGATCGAATAACGTATGCGGCTGCCCTGCATGAACGATACGAATCTTTCTCCCGCCAGGTCGGCAGGGCGGATGCTGCGCTTGGCCACGAGCGGATGGTCGTTCGGCATCACGCACACGGCCTGCATCGTGCAAAGCAGCTCGGACGTGACCGCGGGATGGTCTATCAGGGCACTGGTAATGCCCAGATCGATCTTCTGGGCGATGGCCAAGTCTGCCACATTGTCGGCGCTCGTGATGAACAGGTCGACATTGACGTCCAGTTTGTCTTTGAGGAATTGGGCGACGAGGCGAGGTACATGCTCGTGTCCCAACGCCGAGAGCGAGGCGATGCTGATTTCGCCGGAGCGCAGTCCTTTGATCTCTCTGGCCAGGCTGGTCACCTGTTGCAAGCCCACGAAGACTTTCTCGACTTCCCGGTACAGGAGTGTCGCTTCAGGCGTGGGTACGAGCCGCTTCTTGACCCGCAAGAAAAGCACCAGTCCGGTCGCCTGCTCGAGGCCGGCCAGCAGCTTGCTGACGGCGGGCTGGGAAACATGCATGCGCTCGGCTGCGGCGGTGACCAGGCCTGTATCCATGATGGCCTTGAACGCCTCTATCTGCCTGGGAGTGATCGTGTGGATGTTCATCGCACTGGCTCGCCATCGATTATTGCCAAACCCATTCTGGAGAGCGCCCATGCTCAATAGCGCACCGCGTGGCCCCGTCGAATCGCCGCATAGTATGCCCGAATCCATACAAGAGCGGATACGGCGCATAGAACACGAACCCCTGCCGAGAAATATCTGGTCTCTGCTTGACGAGGCTGCCCAGGCGGAGCCCGGGAAGACGGCTTGGTCTTTCTTCGCCGACAACGACGCCATCACCTATGGGCAGTTGCGCCAGCGCGTCGAGCGGCTTGCAGCGGGGCTGCAGGATGCGGGGGTGTCTTCGGGTACGCATGTCGGGGTCATGTTGCCGAACATCTCGGCCATGCCCCTGACGTGGCTCGCCCTCGCCAGGCTGGGCGCCGTGATGATTCCCATCAACACGCGATTCACCGGCCCGGAGCTCCACTATGCCCTGGACGACGGAGAGGCCGACTTCTTCGTGGCTGATCCAGATGGATTGGCGGTGTTCGAGGCGATGCCTGCTCCCGTTCCTCGCATAGGCACAAAAGTCTTTGTCGTCGGCGAAAACGGGAAGGGCTACCGGCGCTGGCAGGAACTGCTGCAGCAGCCGGGCCGCAAACTTCTCGTGCCGGTCGAGCCCGACCTCGATACGGTCCTGAATATCCAGTACACATCCGGCACGACCGGCTTTCCCAAGGGCTGTGTGCTGACCCAGCGCTACTGGCTTACCTGCGCCAAGACCTATGCGGCTTTCGACGGGCTCGACTATCAGCGCATCCTGGCGGACAACCCGTTCTTCTACATGACGCCGCAATGGCTCTTGCTGATGGCGTTCTTCCACCGCGCGACACTGTACGTGAGTCCTCGTCTCAGCGCGAGTCGGTTCAGCGAGATCGTGCGTACGCATGGCATCAATTACTGCCTGTTTCGCGACGCCTATTTCCACAAGACAGTTGCCACGCCCGCCGACGCGCAGAATGAACTGATGCGCATGAATATCTATCCGCATCGCCCGCAGGATCACGCTGCAATGGAAGATCGGTTCAATTGCGCAATCCGGCCCGCATTCGGAATGACGGAAATCGGAGTCGGGCTGATCACACCGCTTTCAGCGACCGACAAAGTGGGATCGGGCTCCTGCGGCATCGAGGCTCCGTTCAGAGAATGCCGCATCGCCGACGCGCAGGGGAACACACTGCCGGATGGGCACGCCGGGGAGCTATTGGTGCGTGGACCGGGCATGTTGACCCAGTACTACCGCAAGCCGCGAGAAACGGCGGATTCTTTTCACGGCGACTGGTTCCGTACGGGCGACCTCGCTCGACGGGACCCCGACGGCTACTTCTATATCGTCGGACGGATCAAGGACATGATCAAGCGCTCTGGCGAGAATATCGCCGCGGCCGAGATCGAGGCCGTGCTTTCCAGCTTGCCCGGCATTGCCGAAGCTGCAGCGCTAGGGGTGCCAGACGCCGAGCGCGGCGAAGAGGTCAAGGTCTACCTGGTGCTCGCGCCCGGCCGCACCGTAGACGACGTGCCGCCATCCGCGGTCATCGCGCATTGCCAGAAGAGCCTGGCGGCATTCAAAGTGCCGCGCTATATCGCTTACCGCTCCGAGCCGCTGCCCCGGACGGCAAGCGGAAAAATCACCAAGCAGCCATTGCGCGCGGAACAGAACGAGCTGCGAGAAGGTAGTTGGGACCGCGTCGAGAGCCGATGGCGCGGCGCAAGGCCGTTTGAACAGAATTCGGGAGAGCACGCATGATTATCGATTACACCAGCAAGCCGCCCCTGGCGGAGCACCAGGTCGGCGGTCCGCATCTGCAGGGATATGACCGGGTCTATGCCCAGAGCTACAAAGCCGCCGGGCGTGACGATGGACTGGGCGAAAAAGAACTGGCCAAATACCTGGAGACGTACGAGCGGGTCAAGGCTGAACACGTTCTCATCAAGGCAAGAGACGCCGAGACCACGCATGGCTACCGCGTCACCAATGAGACGGTGGCGAACTTCTGCCGTGAGCATGGCCCCCGGTTCATCGGTCTGGCTGGGGCTGATCCCCACAAAGGCATCACCGCCCTGAGGGACCTGGAGTACGCCGTCAGGGAATTGGGCCTGCATGGACTCAACCTGCATCCGTATGAGCATCAGATTCCCATCAGCGACCCCAGGATGTATCCGCTGTACGCCAAATGCATCGAACTCGACATACCGCTGAACCTGCACTGCTCGACGAGCTTCTCGACCGCCACGCCGATGGACTATGGTCACCCGCGCCACCTGGACCAGGTCATGATGCATTTTCCGGAACTGCGGGTATGCGCGGCCCCGCCGGGCTGGCCTTGGGTGCTGGAGCTGATAGGCGTGGCGTGGCGCCATGAGAACGTGCATATCGGCGTCACGGCGGTCAGGCCCAAATACCTGGCTGTCGAGCATTCCGGATACGCACCGCTGCTTCAATATGGCAATTCCGTGCTGCAGGACCGTATTATCTGGGGCTCGGCCTGGCCGATGCAGCCCGTGGAGAGTGCCCTTGCCGAAATAGACGCTCTGCCCTTGAAAGACTCTGTGAAGCGTAAATGGCTGCACGATAACGCGGCACGCTTCCTCGGCCTGGACAAGTAGAACAACACGAAGGAGCAAGCATGTCTACGGAAGTCTGGCAGAGCTCGGCAAGCGAGCTTGCCGCAGCCATACGCGAGCGCCGCATCTCGTCCACAGAAGTTGTCGGGATATTTCTCGAGCGCATCGCCGCGCTGGATAGCCAAACGAACGCATTCGCCCTGGTTGCGCCCGAGCAGGCATTGGCGGCGGCCAAGGCGGCCGACGAGGCTGTGGCGCGCAAGGACGAAGCGCTCGGGCCTCTGCACGGCGTTCCCGTGTCAGTAAAAGACGTCATCGGCACCGCCGGAATGCGCACTGGCTTTGGGTCGCGCTTGTACGCCGACCACGTCCCGGCGGCCGACGCAGTAGCGGTGGCTCGGGTACGCCGCGCCGGCGGCATCATCATCGGCAAGACCACCACACCCGAGTTCGCGCACAAGGTGCTGACCGACAGTCCCGCGCACGGTATCACCCGCAACCCCTGGCAACTGGAGCGCAGCCCGGGCGGCTCCAGCGGCGGCGCCGCCGTGGCCGCTGCCATGGGCTTCTGCCCTTTGAACGTCAGCACGGACGGAGCGGGCTCGAGCCGGGTACCGGCCAGCTGCTGCGGCGTGGTCGGACTCAAACCCACCATGGGCGCCATTCCCAACGAAAACGCGCCGGACCTCTTTGCCATGCAGGTGCTGGGAGCCATTACGCGCTCGACGGCCGACTTGAAGCTGCTGTACGAAACCATGGCAGGGCCGGACCCGCGAGATCCATTTTCCTTTGGTGCTGCTGGGGCATCCCCCCGCCCCGGCGCGTGGCCGGGTACCGATTTCAAGGGCCTGAAGGTGCGCTATTTTCCTTTGATGGGAAACCAGCGTGCCGACAAGCAGGTTCTATCCGCCGTCGAGCGCACACTGGCGCTCATGTCCATGCATGGTGCGCAGGTCTCCGAGGGTCCACAGCTTGACTGGCACCAGGATGCCTGGCGCATCTTGCTGCGAGCCCAGCAGGCCAGCCGCTTCCGGCACTCGTTCGCATCGATCAGGCACGAACTCGATCCTTCCATGGCTGAATGCATAGAAGAGGGTCTGTCGCAGAACGTCCGCGAGCTCCAGGATGCCATGCTGGCGCGCAGCGACCTGTACAAAAAATTGAGTGTGGTGTTCGAGACGGCCGATGTATTCGTATCGCCAGTGCTGGGCGCGCCTCCGCTTCTGGCGTCGCACAAAGCCAGCGACCCGCTGGTCATAGACGGTGTCGCCCAGGGCTCGCTGCGCAGCGCCTGGTACAACTACACGGCGCCCCTCAATGGCAGCGGTCATCCAGCGCTTTCTGTCCCCTGTGGATTTACCGCCGAAGGGTTGCCAGTGGGTATGCAAATCGTTGGGCCGTGGCATAGCGAAGCGCTACTGCTCCGCATCGCGGCTGTACTGGAAACCTTGCAGCCCTGGGGAAACAGATGGCCCGCGCTGGCAATGTGACCGGCTGGCGGGCGGCGGCGGGCCATGGCGCGCGGGCGCGATGCCGGCTGCAGACCGGCTGGTGCAGGGCAGGGCGGAACGCACCGTACACTGAGCCGGAATAAAAAAAAGCACTTACTTGCGTAAGTGCTTTTCTTCGAATATTTGGCGGAGCGGACGGGGCTCGAACCCGCGACCCCCGGCGTGACAGGCCGGTATTCTAACCAACTGAACTACCGCTCCGCAGCGGTTTACTACATGCCAGTAAGACTGGCGTCCCCTAGGGGATTCGAACCCCTGTACTCACCGTGAAAGGGTGATGTCCTAGGCCTCTAGACGAAGGGGACTTGGACTTGCTGTACTACTTTACTACTGCTTCGCCTCTGACTGGTGGAGGTAAGCGGGATCGAACCGCTGACCTCTTGCATGCCATGCAAGCGCTCTCCCAGCTGAGCTATACCCCCGTTTTCCTAGACATTGCCTGCAATTCGGGTGTTTTTCGCACCGTTCTTGCCGGTTTTGTTTAGTGCCGTTGGCGAAGAAACGAGATTATGCACGAGTTTTTTTGGGTGTGCAAGTCGAGGCAAAAAAAATTGGCCCGGAGCAGAAAAAAAGGAGGCCGCGCCCCGCGCCGACGTAAGAGCGCCCCGCGCCCGACCTGCTTCTGTTGTCAGGCATAACGGTGCGGCGGAAGGACGCAATGCAATGGCGCTTGCGGAAAGCGCTTGAATGGCTTGCCGCCTGTACTCGTTGCGCAGCGGGTTGCGAGCGCTGTGCAGCGGCGCGGGCGAAGCCGGACGCGCGCGGCGTCAGGCGCCGATTTTGCGACGGCCCAGTGCAGCGGCGGCGATCAATGCCAAAGCAATCAGCACCAGCACCGGCGTGTCGCCGAACCGCGCATAGGGCGTGAGGCCGGTCATGCCTTGCACCGATACGGGCAGGATGCCTGCCTGATGCGGCGGCAGCTCGGCGGCGACGGTACCGCGGGCGTCGATGGCGGCGGTGATGCCGGTGTTGGTTGCGGCCAGCATGGGGCGGGCGGTCTCCTGCGCGCGCAGCCGGCCAATCTGCAAGTGCTGGCGCAGGGCCCAGGTATCGCCGAACCACCCCAGGTTGCTGACGTTGGCCAGGATGGTGGCGCCGGGCTCGCCCTGCGGGCCGGGGTGCAGTGCGGGCAGCAGCTCTATGCCGAACAGGTCTTCGTAGCAGATGTTGAATGCCACATGCTGGCCCCCCACCGCGAAGGGCGCTTGGCGGCGCTCGCCGCGGTCGAAGTCGCCCAGCGGAATGTTCAGCATGTCGACGAACCAGCGGAAGCCCGGCGGCACGTATTCCCCCCAGGGCACCAGATGCTGCTTGTCGTAGCGTAGCGCGGTGGCGCCACTGCGCAACTGTTCGATGGGCGTGTTCCGGTCGAAACCGATGACGCTGTTGGTATAGCGGAGCTGACCGCCGCCATCGGGAGCACGTAGCGGCACGCCCATGGCGATCGTGGCCTGGTTGCGCGCGGCGACGGTGCGCCAGGCTTCCCAGACGCGCGGATCGAGCTGGTCCTGGAAGACCGGCAATACCGTTTCGGGCAGGATGATCAGTTCGGCCGCGGGGGCGGGCAGGCTGGCCAGTTCGAGATGGCGGCGCAGGCCGAGTTCCATCAGGGCCGGGTCGAATTTCTGCGATTGTTCGACATTGCCTTGCACGAGCCGCACTTGCAAGCGATCGCCGCTGGGCTGCGACCACGCTACGCCGCGCAGCGGCCAGCCGGCCGCCACGAGTATCAGGGCCAGCGCCAAGGCAAGGCCGCGACGGGTGTCGGGGCGGGTCATGTGCCCGGTGCTGCGCAAGGCATGCCACAGGCCGGCAAGCGCCGCGGCCGCGAAGGCAGCGAGCAGTGCCAGGCCGTGTACGCCCAGCACGGGCGCCCAACCGGCCAGCGGGCTGTCGACGTGCGCGTAACCGATATTCAGCCAAGGGAAGCCGGTGAGCACGGTGGCCCGCAGCCATTCCATGAGGGCCCACGCGGCGGCCCACGCCATGGCCGCGATGAACAGGCGGCGGGCGGGAGTCGGGTCGGGCTGGCCAGGCTGCGCAGGCGGGCACAGCCAGCGCGCCAGCGCGCAGCCCGCGGCGGGAAACAAGGCCAGGAAGGCGGACAGCGCCAGTACGCCCGCGACCGCCAGCGGCGCCGCCAGGCCGCCGTAGCGATGCAGGCTGATGAAAATCCAGTACAAGCCCAGCGCGTAGCTGGCAAAGCCGAACAGCCAGCCGCGCAGCAGCGCCTGCTGCAGACGCGGGGCATACAGCGTGGCATGCGCCGCGCACGCCAATGCCAGAATCTGCACCAGCGCGAGGCTGAGTGCCGGCAGCGGCCCGGGCGCGAAACTCAGTGCATGGACCGCGCCCGCGGCCACCAGGCCCAGAGCGGCCCAGCGCGGGTGGCGGCCGGCGGTCATGAGCCGGTGCTGGCCAGGTCGGCGTCGGGAATGGCCGGAGCGGGCGTGCGCTTGGCGCGCAGCCAGATCGCGCGGCGAGCGTCAGCGCGAATGACTTCGATGAGCAGGTCGCGGTGCGCGGCGCTGTCGCCTCGGCGCGGTATCCGGCCCAGCTGGCCACCCAGCCACCCGCCCACGCTGTCGTACTCGTCGTCCGGCAGGTCGGTGTCGAACGCTTCGTTGAAGTGGCTTATTTCGGTACTGGCCATCAGGCGCCATTGGTTCTCGCCTTCCGGGAAGATGCTCTGTTCGTCGTCGTCGTCGAATTCGTCTTCGATATCGCCGACGATCTGTTCGAGCACGTCTTCCATGGTGACCAGCCCGGAGATGCCGCCGTGTTCATCGATGACGATGGCCAGGTGGTTGTGGCTGGCGCGGAAGTCGCGCAGCAGGACGTTCAGGCGCTTGGCTTCCGGGATGAACACCGCGGGGCGGATCAGCGAGCGCAGGTCGATGCCAGGCTCGAGCATGCCGCGCAGGAGGTCTTTGGCCAGCAGGATGCCGATGATGTTGTCGCGGTCGTCTTCGTACACCGGAAAACGCGAGTGCGCCGTCTCGATGATGAAAGACAGTTGCTGCGGCAGGGGTTGCGCAGCGTCGAGCAGGTCCATGCGCGAACGCGGCACCATGATGTCGGCGACGGTGCGCTCGGACATGGCCAGCGCGCCTTTGATCATGCCGTAGGATTCGACGTCGATCAGCTGGCGATCGTGCGCTGCGTCGAGTACGGCCTTGATACCTTCGCGGTCCTCGGGCTCACGCCGCACGAGGCCCAGTAGGCGGTCTAGCAAGGATTTATTGGCGGTTTTTGGGACGCGCGCAGCTGACGCGTCGGAAGTAGGGTATGGGTCGGACATCGTCCAGGAGGACTAGTTAGGGGATAGTCAGCATAACCGAATATCGGCTGCTATTTGTAACGACGGCCCGCGACGGGGACGCTTCAGGTGTACGGATCGGCGATGCGCATGCCCGCCAGGATGGCGGTTTCCAGGGTTTCCATGCGGCGCGCGTCACGGCTTTTCAGGTGGTCGTAGCCGAGCGCGTGCAGGACACCGTGCACAGTGAGGTGGGCCGCGTGATCGAGCAGGGCCTTGCCCTGCTCGCGCGCCTCGCGCGCCAGCACCGGCACGCAGATCACGATGTCGCCACGCGCCGTGCCCAGGGGGTCGGTGCCGTATTCGAAGGTAAGCACATTGGTGGCGTAATCGCGTGCACGATAGGCCTGGTTCAGGCGGCGGCCTTCGGCCAGCCCGACCAGGCGCAGGCTGAGTTCGGCCCGTTCGAAAGGCGCCAGGCCGTCGTGCGCCGCCCCGTCCAGGGCGCGCCGGGCCCACCGCCGCAGCCGCCAGCGCGGCAGGCGCGGCTCGGCCACGCCGTACTGGACCGACAGCGACAACTCAGGATTCACTTTCGGCGGCCCGGTCGTAGGCGTCGACAATGCGTGCGACCAGCGGATGACGCACGACGTCGCGGCTGGTGAACCGCGTGGTGGCGATACCCTGCACGTCTTCGAGCACCCCCACGGCATGGGCCAGGCCGCTTTGCTGGCCGCGCGGGAGGTCGACCTGCGACGGGTCTCCGGTGATCACGGCCTTGCTGCCGAATCCGATGCGCGTCAGGAACATCTTCATCTGCTCTGGCGTGGTGTTCTGGGCTTCGTCCAGGATCACGAACGCATGATTCAGCGTGCGTCCCCGCATGTAGGCCAGCGGCGCGATTTCGATGGTCTGCTTTTCGAAAAGCCGCTGCACCTTGTCGAAGCCCATCAGGTCGTAAAGGGCGTCGTACAGGGGGCGCAGGTAAGGATCGACCTTTTGAGCGAGGTCGCCCGGCAGGAATCCCAGGCGTTCACCGGCCTCGACGGCCGGGCGGGTGAGCACGAGGCGCTGCACCGAGTCACGTTCCATGGCGTCGATGGCGCAAGCCACCGCCAGCCAGGTCTTGCCGGTGCCGGCCGGACCGATGCCGAAGGTGATGTCGTGCTTGAGGATGTTTTCCAGGTATTCGCGCTGGCGCGGCGTGCGCGGGCGCAGGTCGTTGCGCCTCGTGCGCAGGACGATGGTGTCGGGGTCGTCTGCGGCGCCCGGCGGCAGCGCGGCGGGGTCGATGCCGCGCGGGTCGGAAGGCGCCGCGTCTTGCCGCCCCACGCCCATTTCGACCAGGCCAAGCTGGATGTCGTCAACCGAGAGGGCGCGATGGGTGGCCTGGTCGTGGAACCGCTGCAAGGCCCGGCCCGCCAGTTCGGCTCGATCGCCTTCCAGCGTGACACGGCTGCCACGTCGGGCCAGTGTGACGCCCATGCCGTCGGCCAGCTGGCGCAGGTTTTCGTCCAGCGGGCCGCACAGATTGGCCAGATGGGTGTTGTCGCCATCGAGAGTGACGATGACAGGCATGGTGCGGCGGGTGCGGCGGGGAGAAGTCATGCAGAGCCTTGTAACGTGCCTTCGACATCCGCTACGCGGGCACGCAGCGAATTGGGGTAGGCCTCGGTGATGATCACGTCGACCATCTGGCCGATCAGCCGCGCGGGTGCGGCAAAGTTCACGATGCGATTGTTTTCGGTACGGCCCATCAGTTCGTTGGGATCGCGGCGCGACGGGCCTTCCACGAGCAGGCGCTGGCGCGTGCCCACCATGGACCGGGCGATGTCGGCTGCCTGCTGGTTGATCAGGGCCTGCAGCTGTTGCAGCCGGCGCAGCTTGACGTCTTGCGGCGTGTCATCGGCGAGGTCGGCGGCCGGCGTGCCGGGGCGGCGCGAATACACGAACGAGAACGAGGTGTCGAAACCCACGTCTTCGATGAGCTTCAGGGTTTTCTGGAAGTCTTCCTCGGATTCGCCCGGGAAGCCCACGATGAAGTCGGACGACAGGGTGAGGCCGGGCCGTGCCGCGCGCAGGCGGCGCACCACCGACTTGAACTCGAGGGTGGTGTAGCCGCGCTTCATGGCGGCCAGCACGCGGTCGCTGCCGGCCTGGACGGGCAGGTGCAGGAAGGACACCAGCCTGGGCAGGTTGGCATAGGCCTCGACCATGCGCTGCGTCATTTCCTTGGGATGCGAGGTGGTGTACCGGATGCGTTCGATGCCCGGGATCTCATGCACGTACTCGAGCAGCGTGGCGAAGTCGGCGATCTCGCCGGAATCGCCCATGGGGCCGCGGTACGCGTTGACGTTCTGGCCAAGCAGCGTGACCTCTTTGACGCCCTGGTCCGCCAGGTCGGCCACTTCGACCAGCACGTCGTCGAACGGGCGCGAGACTTCTTCTCCGCGTGTGTAGGGGACCACGCAGAAGCTGCAGTATTTGCTGCAGCCTTCCATGATGGAAACGAAGGCGGTGGCGCCATCCACGCGCGGCGGCGGCATGGCGTCGAATTTCTCGATCTCGGGAAAGCTGATGTCGACCTGGGACCTGCCCGAGGCGCGGCGCCGCTGAATGAGCTCGGGCAAGCGGTGCAGCGTCTGGGGGCCGAATACCACGTCGACGTAAGGCGCGCGTTTGACAATGGCTTCACCTTCCTGGCTGGCCACGCAACCGCCCACGCCAATCACGAGGTTGGGGTTGAGTTTCTTGAGGTGCTGCACGCGCCCCAGGTCGGAGAACACCTTTTCTTGCGCTTTTTCGCGCACCGAACAGGTGTTGAACAGGATGACGTCGGCGTCCTCGGGGGTGTTGGTGAGTTCCAGGCCCTGGTCGCCGCGCAGCACGTCGACCATTTTGTCGGAGTCGTACTCGTTCATCTGGCAACCGAAGGTGCGGATGTACAGCTTGCGGGTGGCGGCCGAACCGGAAGCGGGAGCGGCAGGGGCGGCAGAAGCGCCGGCGCGTTTGAGAGGAGTTTCTTGCATGGCGTGCGCCGTGACGGGTGTAGATCCCGGGGGCGGTTGAATAGGGGGAAGCCGCGATTTTAACGCGTCGATGCAATCCTGGGCTTGGATCCGGCGCAATTGGCGATTACGATGTGAGCCGCGCGCGTGGCCGGCAGCGGACCCGGCGCCTTCGAATCACTATGCTTACGCTTTCATGACTCTACCTCGCGGCTTGCCTACTGACCCTGTCTCTGCAGCTCCGCTGAGTATGCCCGCCATTTCACCCCGCCCGTTTCGAGGCGTAGCGCTGACCGCCGGCTTTGCCGTGGCACTGCTGCTGATGAGTCGTTGGATCGACGTGCCCCTGACCCAAGCCATCGAGCGCCATGTGCCCGAACAGGTGAACGAGGTGTTCGAGCAGATCGGCGACCTTGGCGACAGTGCGAGTTATGTCGTTGGCGGGCTGTTGCTCTATATCGTGTCCTTGTTCGGCATCCGGCGAGGCTGGGCCTGCCCCCTGCGGGCCGGCTTCGAGCGGCTGGCGCGCTACAGCATGCTGCTGCTGGCCACCATGACCATCGGCGGGCTGATAACGCTGCTGCTGAAGAAACTGGTGTCGCGCGGCCGGCCCGAGGTTTTGCTCGAGCAGGGCTGGCATGGGCTGGGGGTGCCTTTTGCCGGCGATCCCTATGATTCGTTTCCATCCAGCCATACGCTGACCGCGTTCGCGGTAGCAGCGGTCATCGGGCAGATCGCGCCGCGCTGGCGGCTTCCGATGCTGGCCGTGGCCGCCGTCGTCGCCGTCAGCCGGGTGATCAACCGCGACCACTTTCTTTCTGACGTGACCGCCTCGGCATTCCTGGGCATCATGGTGGCGCACTACCTGGCGCCGTACATATTGGGCCAGGACTACCGCTGGATGCTGCGCGCGCCGTGGCGCTGGCGCAAGTAGCGCCCTGCGCCGCCGGCCTGTAGGGTCGGCCCGGCAGGGCGCCGGACCTGGCATTGCGCGGCAAGTTCAGTGGCCGGCGGCCGGCGCAACAGCAGCACCGTGGATATGGTGCCGTTGCAAGGCCTGGCCCACGAACCCGCTGGCCTTCATTTCTTCGACGAAATCGCTCAGCGCGGCCGCCGCCGCCGGGCCGCGGCTCTTGGGCGCGCCCATGGCCTGACGGATCACCATGAAGCTGCCGGGCAGCAGCCGCAACCCGGAAAGCCGCTGCATGTCGGCTTCGAGCTGTTGCTTCACGCCCGCCGCCACGTCGGCGCCCTGGGACAGGAAGCTGTCGACCACGGCGGGCGAAGTGGGTGCGCGCAGAATCCGGGCCTGGCTGAGTTCGCGCGTCAGGTAGAGATCGTAGGCGCTGCCTTTGCCCACCATGACGCTGATGCCGGCCTGGTCGACTTCGCTGCGCTCGCGCAGCGGCGAGCCATCGCGTACCAGGTAGGCCCCTTCGATCAGCACGTAGGCATCGGTGAATGTGATGCCCGCGCCGCGCACCGGGTCGATGGCGAAGAAGCCGATATCGGCCTGTTCGGCCGTGACGGCGTCCACGGATTTGCCGGCGCTGTCCCACACGACCAGCTCGAGCTCCACACCCAGCCGCTGCGCAAAGGCGCGCGCCAGATCAACCGAGACCCCTGCAGGTTCGCCGGTGGCCGCATCGCGGCCAGCCAGGATGGGGTTGCCCAGGTTGATGGAGGCGCGCAGCCTGCCGGTGGGCGTGAACGCTTCGACGATGGCGGGCGACAGTGTCATTGCGGAACCTGGCAAGAAGCTGCGAGACCGGCGCTCAGAGCACCTCGGGCTCGCCTTCTTCTTTCTTCACGGGCTTGACGAGGTCTTCGCGCTTGACGCCCATCCACATTGCCAGGGCGGCGGCCACGAACACCGACGAGTAAATGCCGAACCAGATACCGATGGTCAGGGCCAGCGCGAAGTAGTGCAGCGACGGGCCGCCGAAGAACAGCATGGCCAGCACCATCATCTGGGTGGAGCCGTGGGTGATGATGGTGCGGGAGATGGTCTGGGTGATGGCGCTGTTGATGACTTCCTGCACACTGGACTTGCGCTGCTTGCGGAAGTTTTCGCGGATGCGGTCCATGATGACCACGGACTCGTTCACCGAGTACCCCAGCACGGCCAGCACGCCGGCCAGTACCGCAAGCGAGAATTCCCACTGGAAGAACGCGAAGAACCCCAGGATGATGACCACGTCGTGCAGGTTGGCGATGACGCCTGCGACCGCGAACTTCCATTCGAAGCGGATGCCCAGGTAAACCATGATGCCCACCACGACGAACAGCAGCGCCATCAGGCCGTTGTGCAGCAGTTCCTGGCCGATCTGGGGGCCGACGAATTCAACCCGACGCAATTCGGCCGACGGGTCGGCCGCTTTCAGCGCGCCCATCACGGTTTCGCTTTGTGTGGATGTCGTCTGCCCCTCGGTGACGGGCAAGCGGATCATGACATCGCGTGAGGTGCCGAAATTCTGCACCTGGAAATCGGTATAGCCCAGACCCGATACGGCGCTGCGCACGGTGTCGAGCTGCGCGGTTTGCGCGTAGCTGACTTCCATGACCGTGCCGCCGGTGAACTCGATCGACAGGTGAAAACCGCGTGCGACTATGAAGAACACCGCCGCCGCGAATGTGAGCAAACTGAACAGGTTCAGCACCAGGGCATGGCGCATGAACGGGATGGTGCGGTGGATACGGAAAAATTCCATGTTTCGCCTTGCTTCTTGTGCGCCGGGCGGCGAGGGCGCCCGGTGCAGGGATCAGTTTGTCTTGGGTTTCCAGATGGTGCCGATGGAAATCCGGGCAAGTTTCTTCTTGCGGCCGTACCAGAGGTTGGCCAGGGCGCGCACACCGACCACCGAGGTGAACATCGAGGTCGCAATCCCCAGGCAGTGCACGACGGCGAAGCCGCGCACCGGACCCGAGCCGAAAGCCAGCAGGGCCAGGCCGACGATCAGCGTGGTGAGGTTGGAATCGAAAATGGTGCCCCAGGCGCGCTCGAAGCCCTGGTGTATGGCCTGCTGCGGCGTTGCGCCATTGCGCAGCTCTTCGCGGATGCGCTCGTTGATCAGCACGTTCGAGTCGATGGCCATGCCCAGCGTGAGCGCAATGGCGGCGATGCCGGGCAGCGTCAGGGTGGCTTGCAGCATCGACAGCAGCGCCAGCAACAGCAGCACGTTCATCGACAGGCCGATGGTGGAGAACACCCCGAACAGGTGGTAGTACACGATGATGAAGATGGCAATCGCCAGGAAACCATACAGGGTGGAATGGAAGCCCTTGGCGATATTGTCGGCGCCCAGGCTGGGTCCGATGGTGCGTTCTTCGATGATGGACATGGGCGCGGCCAGTGCGCCGGCACGCAGCAACAGCGCGGTATCGGCTGCTTCTTCGGCGGACATGCTGCCCGAAATCTGCACCTGGCCGCCGGCGATTTCGCTGCGAATGACCGGCGCCGTGACTACTTCCCCCTTGCCGTTCTCGAACAGGAGGATGGCCATGCGCTTGCCCACGTTGTCGCGGGTGACGTCGCGGAAGATACGTGCGCCCTTGCTGTCCAGCGTCAGGTGGACGGCAGCCTGCTGGGTCTGCGAGTCGCGGCCGGGTTGGGCGTCCTGCAGGTTTTCACCGGTAAGCACGACCTGGCGGCGCACCAGGATGGGGCGGCCGTCGCGGTCGGTGTAGCGTTCGAGGCCGAACGGCACGGTGCCGCCGGCCAGGGCCGACTGTGCCGCGGGGCTGTCGTCGACCATGCGGATTTCCAGCGTGGCGGTGCGGCCCAGCAATTCTTTGGCCTTGGCCACATCCTGCACGCCGGGCAACTGGACGACGATGCGGTCGGAACCCTGTTGCTGGATGACGGGTTCGGCCACGCCCAGTTCGTTGATGCGGTTATGCAGGGTGTTGATATTCTGCTTCAGCGCGGATTCCTGCACGCGCGTGATGGCAGAGGGGCTCAGCATGCCCACGAGGGTGGGCCGGCCGGCATCTTCGCTTTCAGTGAATTCCAGGTCGGGCAGGCGGTTGCGCAGCGCACCGAGGGCGCGGTCGCGCTCGTCGTCGTTGGCGAACGTGGTCACCACGGAGGTGCCCGCGCGCTCGACGCTGCGGCTGGCCAGTTTTGCGTCGCGCAGAATGGTGCGCACGTCGCTGGCCAGGGAATCGTAGCGGGCGGTCAGCGCGCCCTGCATGTCGACCTGCAGCAGGAAGTGCACGCCGCCGCGCAAGTCCAGGCCCAGGTACATGGGTTTGGGCTCGAACCAGCCCAGCGCGCGCATCCAGGGCGGCGAGGCGGGCAGCAGGTTCAGGGCCACGGTGTATTGCGGGTCGTCAGCGACGGGATTGAGCGACTTTTCGATGAGATCGCGCGCCTGCAACTGCACGTCGGTGGACGGGAAGCGCGCGCGAATGGTGCCCAGGGCGCCGTTCTGTTCGTAATAGATACTGGTGGCGGCTATGCCGCCATCTGCGAGGATCTGTTCGACCCGTCCCAGCGTGCCGTTGTCTACCTTGATGGTGGCTTTTGCGCTGGAAACCTGGACGGCGGGGGATTCGCCGTAGAAATTGGGCAGGGTGTAAAGCAGGCCGATAACGACCGCGACCAGCACCGTAATGTACTTCCAGAGGGGATAGCGGTTCATTGGCGGCTAGGGTGTGATGCGTGGGTAGGACGGAAAAAGGCCCTCATGGCGAGGGCCTGATAAGACGCTTACAGGTCTTTGATGGTTCCCTTGGGCAGCACGGCCGACACCGAGGTTTTCTGCATCAGCACTTCAACCGGCTTGTCGGCCAGTTGCGACACTTCGACGGTGATGTAGGTGTCGGTAACTTTGGAGACCCGGCCCAGCAGGCCGCCTGCCGTCATGACTTCGTCGCCCTTGGCCAGGTTGGACACCAGGTTGCGATGTTCTTTCTGACGCTTCATCTGCGGACGGATCATCAGGAAGTACAGGATCACGAACATCAGCACGATGGGCAGCATGCCCATCAGCGCGCTGCCTTCGGGGGCGGCCTGGGCCAGGACGAGGCCGGCGGTGTCGATTACGGACATGAAAATCTCCTGGATGTGTTTCGGGTCAGGTTATGAAAAGTATGTGTTCTGCGCCCATCCCCGCGCGAGCCTTGGACAGGGCAAGCCGACTATTGTAGCGAGGTTATTCAGGGGGGGAAGGCGGCGGGGGATTGTAAGTGGTGTGGGGGCCTGGCGGATGGGCGGCCTCGGGGCGTGGGGCGGCGTGCTGGGGCCGTTCCGCGGCGTCGGGGCTGGCGTGGCGGCGTACGTGCGTCGGGCTCGGGCGCATGCAGGCGCCCTCGGCCTGCTGCGCAGGCTGCCCCCCCGCCCAACATGCCGCCACGCCAGCCCCGACGCCGCGGGACTCGGGAATATTGGGCTCGGCACCTCGACTGCCGGGGGCGGGGCTGGGGAAAAGGGGGCCTGGGTCGCGCGGTGGCGGTTGGGGACGTGGGGGCGGCGTGCTGGGGCCGTCCCGTGGCGCCGGGGCAGGCGCGGGCGCCGCCCGGCGAGTGGCTACTCGATGCCGCGGGCGCGGTCGGCGGCGAATTGGGCGCGCCAGGCGTCGAACGTGCCGGTTTCGATGGCGCTGCGCATTTCGGCCATGATGGTCAGGTAGAAGTGCAGGTTGTGCAGGGTGTTCAGGCGCGCGCCGGTGATTTCATTGGCGCGCTGCAGGTGGTGCAGGTAGGCGCGCGAGAAATGGCCGCAGGTGTGGCACGAGCAGCTCGGGTCCAGGGGACGGGTGTCGTCGCGATACTTGGCGTTGCGGATCTTCACGTCGCCATAGCGGGTGAAGAGCCAGCCGTTGCGGGCGTTGCGGGTGGGCATGACGCAATCGAACATGTCGACGCCGCGCGCCACGCCTTCGACCAGGTCTTCGGGGGTGCCTACGCCCATCAGGTAGCGCGGAGCGTGGGCGGGCAGGCGCGGCGCCACGTGTGCCAGCACGCGCATCATGTCTTCTTTGGGTTCGCCTACGGACAAGCCGCCAATGGCGTAGCCATGGAATCCGATGTCGGTCAGCCCGGCCAGGGATTCGTCGCGCAGCGATTCGTACATGCCGCCCTGAACAATGCCGAACAAAGCGTTGGGGTTGCCCAGCCGCTCGAACTCATCGCGCGAGCGGCGGGCCCAGCGCAGCGACATGCGCATGGATCGGGCGGCTTCTTCGGTCGTGGCGGGGCGCCCGTTGATCTGGTAGGGCGTGCACTCGTCGAAGACCATGACAATGTCGGAATTCAGCGCGCGCTGGATGCGCATGGATTCTTCGGGCGTGAGGAACAGCCGCGCGCCGTCGATGGGGGACGCGAACTTCACACCTTCTTCGGTGATCTTGCGCATGCCCTGCAGGCTGAATACCTGAAAGCCGCCCGAATCGGTGAGGATGGGCTTGTCCCATTGCATGAAGCCGTGCAGGCCGCCGTGGCGTTCGAGTATGTCGGTGCCCGGCCGTAGCCACAAATGAAAGGTATTGCCCAGTACGATCTGCGCACCGGTCTCTTTCAGTTCGTGGGGCAGCATTGCCTTGACGCTGCCGTAGGTGCCCACCGGCATGAAGATGGGGGTTTCCACCACGCCATGGTTCAGCGTGACGCGGCCCCGGCGGGCGTTGCCGTCGGTGGCCAGAAGCTCGAAGTTCAGTCCGGTCATGGTCAGGAGGCGGGCGATTCAATGAACATGGCGTCACCGTAGCTGAAAAAGCGATAGCGCTGCGCGACGGCGTGTGCGTAGGCCTGGCGGATGGGCTCGATGCCGGCCAGGGCCGACACCAGCATCAGCAGGGTGGATTGCGGCAAGTGGAAGTTGGTGATCAGCGCATCGACGATGCGATAGCGGTAGCCTGGCGTGATGAAGAGCCGAGTGTCGCCCTGCATGGGCGCCAGCGCGGCCTGGGGGCCGGCGGGATTCTGGGCGGCGGCCGATTCCAGGGCGCGCACGCTGGTTGTGCCCACGGCAATGACGCGGCCGCCTCGGGCGCGCGTGCGGCCGATGGCATCGACCACCGGCTGGCCTACCGTGTACCACTCGGCGTGCATGATGTGGTCGGCGATATTCTCGACCCGTACCGGCTGGAAGGTGCCGGCCCCGACGTGCAGGGTCACGAAGGCCCGTTCCACGCCCAGCTGATCCAGCTGTTCGAGCATGGGTTCGTCGAAATGCAGGCCCGCGGTGGGGGCAGCGACGGCGCCAGGTTCGCGAGCGTACACCGTCTGGTAGCGCGATTCGTCGCTGGCATCGGCCGCGTGGGTGATGTAGGGCGGCAGCGGCGTGGCCCCATGGGCATCCAGCAATTCCAGCACAGGAGCGGGAAAGCGCAGGTCGAAAAGTTCACCTTCGCGTCCGAGCACGGTGGCGTCGAAGGCGTCGGCCAGGTGCAGCGTGGTGCCGGGCCCGGGCGACTTGCTGGCGCGCACGTGGGCCAGCGCGCGGTTGGGTTCGGTGACGCGCTCGACCAGCACTTCGACTTTGCCGCCCGAGGCCTTGCGGCCGGCCAGCCGCGCCTTGATGACACGCGTGTCGTTGAAGACCAGCAGGTCGCCGGGGCGCAGCAAGGCGGCCAGATCAGGAAAGCGCCGGTCGTGCAGGGCACCCGCACCGTCGAGGTGCAGCAGGCGACTGCCGCCGCGCTGCGCCGCAGGGATTTGGGCGATCAGCTCGGGGGGCAGGCTGTAGTCGAAATCGGAAACGGTAAAGGTGGAAGGCACGCGATGTGATTCAGGTAAAGCGCCTATGGCGGCTGGGCGCGACTTGCGCGCAGCCTGGGCGGGAAGCTTCGGCATGCGATCAGGCGCGCGGTCACGACATGCGGCCGGAGCGCGGCCCCCGGAACACCGGACCCAGCAGCACGCCTCGCGGGGCGAAGCCCGCTATTGTAAGCGCGACGCGCGACGGGGGCGGCGCCCCTGCTCGGTACGGCCCGCTTTCTGTATGCTTGCGTCTTCGAAGGCAACGTAGTGTGGTGGGCGCGGTATGGCGGTAGGGTCGCATCGGCTTTGGAAACGTGTGGCGCCATGGCTGGCGGTGGGCGCGCTGTGGTGCGCGGGGCTGGCCGCACAGGCGCAGGGGCTGCCTGCCGAGCTGACGCGCGCGTGGAAGGCATCGGGACTGCCCGATTCATCGCTCTCGCTGGTGGTGCAGGAACTGGGCGGGCAGCGCAAGGTGAGTATCAACGCCCAGGAAGCGCGCAATCCGGCATCGGTGATGAAGCTCGTCACGACGTGGGCGGCGCTGTCCGAGCTCGGGCCCAGTTATGTCTGGCGCACGGAATTCCTGACCGAGCCCGGTACCCGGCCCGATGCACAGGGCGCCCTGTCGGGCCCGCTGTATCTGCGCGCCGGCGGCGACCCCTACCTGCTGGTGCAAGATCTCTGGTCGCTGCTGCGCGAGCTGCGTTTGCGCGGGGTGAAGAATATCGGCGACCTGGTGATCGACCGCAGTCTGTTCGGCCAGGTGGCGACAGATCCGGGCGCGTTCGATGGTGCGCCCGACCGCGCCTACAACGCCAGTCCGGATGCGCTGATGGTGGGTTTCGGGGCCCTGCGGCTTCTGTTCACGCCCGACCCCGTGGCGCAAAAATGGGTGCCGATCATCGATCCGCCGCTGCCAACGGTGCGCGTCGAAGGCCAGGTCGAATGGAGCGACATCCGCTGTCCCGGCCCGCCCGTGGTCACCACCGACCCCGTGCTGACCCAGCAGGGCGTCTCGATCCGGCTGGGGGGCAAGGTGGCCGGGTCATGCGGAGAGTTCAGCCTGTATCGGCTGGCCCTGCCCCAGCCGGACTTTACCGAGGCCTTGTTCAGGCAACTATGGCGTGAGCTGGGGGGTACCTTCACGGGCCGTATCCGCGCGGGCATGGTGCCGCCCGACGCGATCGTGCTGGCCACGCACGAATCGCCGCCGCTGGGCGAGGCCATACGCCAGATCAACAAGCGCAGCAACAATGTAATGGCGCGCACCCTGTTGCTGACGCTCGGCGCCGAGCGCGGCCGGCGCCCCGCCACCGTCGACAGCAGCGAAGCCGTGGCCAAGGCCGTTCTGGCGGGGCAGGGCTTGCACATGCCCGAACTTGTCATGGATAACGGCTCGGGGCTATCGCGCGAGGGGCGCGTCTCGGCCGAGAGCCTGGCGTCGATGCTGACCCTGGCCTGGAACACGCCGTTGATGCCCGAGTTCGTGTCTTCGATGGCCATCGCCGGGGTGGACGGCACGATGCGGCGGCGCCTGAAAGATCAGTCCACCGCGGGCATGGCGCACCTCAAGACCGGCTCGTTGCGCGATGTGCGGGCTGTGGCAGGGTATGTGCTGGGCGCCAGCGGCAAGCGTTATGTCGTGGTCAGTATCGTCAATCATGCGAATGCGGCCGCCGTTCGGGCGTTTGATGACGCCCTCATTGCCTGGCTGGCCAGCCAGTAAGCCGCACCGCCCTCAAACGGTTTACGATTGCGCTGTCTGGCGCGTGCCTGTGCGCCGTTTTTCGATTCCTGGAGACTTCCGCACATGCCCGTGCACGAAATCCGTCATCCGCTGATCCGCCACAAGCTCGGGATCATGCGCCGTGCCGACCTCAGTACCAAGAGCTTTCGTGAACTATCTCAGGAAGTGGGCGCGCTGCTGACCTATGAGGCCTCCAAAGACCTGCCTCTGGCCGAATCCACGGTCGAGGGCTGGTGCGGCACCGTCAAGGTCGAAAAGATCGCCGGCAAGAAGGTGACGGTGGTGCCCATCCTGCGTGCGGGCATCGGCATGCTCGACGGCGTGCTCAGCCTGATTCCGGGCGCCAAGGTCAGCGTGGTGGGCGTGGCGCGCAACGAAGAAACGCTGCAGGCGCACACTTATCTGGAACGACTCGTCGGCGAACTCGACCAGCGCCTGGCGCTGATCGTCGACCCCATGCTGGCGACGGGCGGCTCGATGGTGGCCACCATCGACATGCTCAAGCGCGCCGGCTGCCGGGAAATCCGCGCGCTGGTCCTGGTGGCTGCGCCCATCGGCATCAAGACCGTGCTTGATCTGCATCCGGACGTACACATATACACGGCCTCGATCGACGACGGTCTGAACGAGCATGGTTACATCATGCCCGGCCTGGGCGACGCGGGCGACCGCATATTCGGTACGAAGCAGAAACCCGAGTGACGCCGCCGGGCCGGGGCGGAACGTAGCGGGAAGCCCGGGCAGGGTGCGGTTGCACTCGGTACGCGCACCGCGATGTGACATCCCGATTGCCGGCGGCGGCGTCGGCCACGCCGCGAGGTTCACGCGGCCAGTGCGACCGGCTGCCCCGTCAGGTGCTTGCCGAACCAGTGCAGCGAATCCGCCAGTGCGGCGACCTCGCCCACGATCAGCAGCGCGGGGGCGCGCACATCGTGGCTGCGCGCCACGCTTGCCAGGTTTTCCAGGCGCCCGCTCACGACGCGCTGTTCGGGGCGGCTGCCGTTCTCGATCAGGGCAAACGGCGTGTCGGCGGCGCGGCCGTGGCCGATCAGCCGGGCCGACAGGGTTTCCAGCTGGCCCACGCCCATGTAGAAGGCCAGTGTCTGATGCGCTCGGGCAAGACCCGCCCAGTCTACGGCGTCTTCGTCAGCGCGGCAGTGCGCCGTGACGAGGGTGACCGACTGGGCGTGCTCGCGATGCGTCAAAGGTATGCCGGCATAGGCCGCGCAAGCGAGCGCGGCAGTGATGCCTGGCACCACTTCATAAGGCACGCCGTGATCGCGCAGGTATTCCAGTTCTTCGCCGCCACGCCCGAAGATGAAGGCGTCGCCGCCTTTCAGGCGCACGACCCGCCTGCCGGCGCGTGCGTGCTCGACCAGCAGGGCGTGAATGCGTGACTGCGTGGCATCGTGGTCTTCGCCTGGGCGTTTGCCCACGGCCACGCGATCGGCGTCTCGACGGGCCAGCGACAATACGGCCGGGCTGACGAGCCGGTCGTGCAGAATGACATCTGCTTCATTCAGGGCGCGCAGCGCCTTCAGCGTAAGCAGTCCCGGATCGCCCGGCCCCGCGCCCACCAGGACTACGCTGCCCTGGCCCGGATTCTGCGGCTGCGCCAGGGCTTCGTCGAGCGCGCGCGCGGCCTCGTCGGGCCGCTGCTGCCGCAGCAGGGACGCCACCGGGCCGTCCAGCAGCCAGTCATAGAAGGCCCGGCGCTGCTTCAGATCGGGCCTGCGTTCGCGGATTCGCGGACGGTAGCGCGCGGCCAGCCCGGCCAGTGCGCCCAGTGAATGGTCGAAGAGCGATTCGACGCGCTCGCGCAGGCGGCGCGCCAGCACGGGGGCCACGCCGGACGAAGAGATTGCCACAACCAGCGGGGAGCGGTCGACGATGGAAGGCACCTGAAATGACGACAGCTCGGCGTCATCCACGACGTTGCTGAAGACACGGCGGGCGTTCGCTGCCTGCGACACGGCGGCATTGACGGCACGGTCATCCGTGGCGGCCACCACCAGCCAGGCGTCGTCCAGCCATTCGGAGCGGAATTGCCCGGTCACCAGGTCGATGCGCCCCTGGTCGGCCAGCTGGACCAGTTCCGGCACCAGATCGGGGGCGCCCACCAGTACATCGGCCGACGCTTCGAGCAGCAGTTGCACTTTGCGCGCAGCGATTTCGCCGCCGCCCACTACTAGGACGCGGCGGCCCTGCAAGTCGGCGAATAGAGGGAAAAGCTTCATGGAAATCAGCCAGCGGGCGTACCCGCAGTAGTTCAGTCGATCATAGGGACACCCTTTCATCCCTACAACTTTTGATTTATTGGATTGATATAGCGGGAAGTGATTAGGCGCCGCCTCCGGCCGGACCGCCCAGCCACTGCGCCATTTCGACGACTTCGCGGGCTACGTCGCCCAGCCTTCGCTGCGTCTGCATGGCACGCTCGCGCAACAGGCGATGGGCCTGCTCTTCAGAAACGCCGCGCATGCGCATGAGCAGGCCCTTGGCCCGCTCGACGGCCTGGCGGTCTGCCAGCCGTTGACGCGCCTCGGCCAGTTCAACCCGTCGGGCACGTTCGACCGCACCGCGTTCGATGGCAACCGTGAGCAGCGGCTCGATGCGTTCAGGGGGAACGGCACCGACCACATAGGCGGCCACCCCGGCCTGCAGCGCTGCGCGGATGGTGTCGCGGTTGCCATCGTCGGTGAACATGACGACGGGTCGCGCGCTGGACTCGCTGGCCACGCAGATGTTTTCGAGTGTGTCGCGCGCGGCGGCATCGGCATCGATCAGCACGACGTCGGGCTCAAGCTTGACGATGGCTTCGGCCAGGTCGATGCCGGCGGCGCGCTCGGCCACCACTTCCACGCCGGCCGCAGCCAGCGTATGCCGCAGCGACGCTGCGCGCCCATCTCCGTCGTTCAAAAGCATGACCTTCAGCATGACCGCTCCCTGATATCCGGGTCATGCAATATCCATGCCATCGGCGCGCGCAGGGCCGGCCCTGGGACCATGGCCCGGCCGGTGGGGTTGGCGGCGCGCCGTGCGCGGCCTGCGCACGGGAGTGGTGCGCCGCGCCATGCATATCGCACCAAATTGGCACGCGTTGAGCTCGCACACGACCGGGTTGCCGAGAGAAATGCGGCTGGCATGGACTTTGCTTGATCCCTATCGGCGGCCAACGGCGGTCGCCGGCCGCGACGCGGCATGATGACTGGACAACGGCGTTCTGCGAACTGCACGGGCATGGGCCTGGGCAGCGCGGAACGCTTTTTTTTTGGAAGAGGCCTTTATGCCCCTGAAGCCTGGCAATACCGATACGACGAATATGGCTCGCCGAGACTGGCTGGGCGCCACCGCCAAGGCCGTGGCGGGAGCCAGCCTGCTGGGGCTGGTGGATCCGCTGGTCAGGGCCGGAGCGTGGGCCGCGGGCAGCGATGCGCCGGAGAAGACCGAGGTACGCATCGGCTTTATTCCCTTGACCGATTGCGCCTCGGTCGTCATGGCCTCGGTGTTGGGGTTGGACCAGAAGTATGGCGTGAAGATCGTGCCGTCCAAGGAAGCTTCGTGGGCGGGCGTGCGGGACAAGCTGATCAACGGCGAACTGGACTTCGCGCATGTGCTCTATGGCCTGGTCTACGGTGTGCACCTGGGCATCGGCGGCCCGCGCAAGGATATGGCGGTGTTGATGGGGCTGAACCAGAACGGGCAGGGGATCACGCTGTCGTCCAAGCTGCACGAGGCGGGCGTCACCGATGGAGAGTCGCTGCGCAAGCATATGCAGGCGGAACGGCGCGCATACACCTATGCGCAAACCTTTCCCACGGGCACCCACGCCATGTGGCTGTATTACTGGCTGGCGGCGAACGGCATAGACCCCATGCGCGATGCCCGCGTGATCACCGTGCCGCCGCCGCAGATGGTGGCCAATATGCGGGTGGGCAATATGGATGGCTTTTGCGTGGGCGAACCCTGGGGCGCCCGCGCCATCATGGACCGCATCGGGTTCACCGCTGCCACTACGCAGCAGATCTGGACAGACCATCCCGAAAAAGTGCTGGGCGCCACCGGCGACTTTGTGGCCACCCATCCGCATACGGCGCGAGCCGTGACGGCTGCCGTGATCGAAGCCGGAAAATGGATCGACGCTTCGCCGGAAAATCGCCGCAAGACGGCCGAAACCATCGCGGCCAAGTCGTATGTGAACACCGCGCCGGATGCCATCGTCGACCGCATGCTGGGCCGGTATACCGATGGCCTGGGCAAATCCTGGGACGACGCGCACTCGATGCGCTTCTATGCCGATGGCGTGGCGTGCTTTCCTTACCTGAGCGACGGCATGTGGTTCCTGACCCAGCACAAGCGATGGGGCCTGTTGAAGGAACACCCCGATTATCGCGCCGTCGCAGGCGCCATCAATCGCATCGACATCTACAGGCAGGCGGCCGCTGCCGCGGGCGCGCCGCTGCCGGCGAGCGAGCAGCGCAGTTCGACGCTGATGGACGGCGTGCTCTGGGACGGCAGCGATCCGGCTGCCTACGCCGACGGATTCACCATCAAGGCCTGACGGAGCGCTTGCCATGCCCAGCACCACTTTGCCCCCTGCGATGCCTCAACCCCTGGCGTGGCGAGCCGCCGCGGATGCGCTGATGCGCGCCGCCATCGGACCGCTGGCCGGCTTTGCCCTGTTCATACTGGCCTGGCAGGCCATCGCACTGCTAGTGCCTGATATTCCCACCCCGGGCGCCACCTGGGACGCCGCGCGAGCCTTGTTCGCCGATCCGTTCTACGACAACGGTCCCAATGATCGCGGCATAGGATGGAACGTGCTGGCATCGCTGCGGCGCGTGGCCATCGGATTCGGCCTTGCGGCGCTGGTGGGCATACCCGCGGGCTTCGTGATGGGCCGCTATGCGGCGGCCAGTTCCATGTTCTCGCCCGTCGTCAGCCTGCTGCGGCCGGTGTCGCCGCTGGCCTGGTTGCCGCTGGGGCTGCTGCTGTTTCGCGACGCCGATGCCGCAGCCATCTGGGCGATCTTCATCTGTTCGATCTGGCCCATGGTGATCAATACGGCGGCTGGCGTCGCGCGCGTGCCGCAGGATTATCTGAACGTGGCGCGCGTGCTCAGCCTGTCGGAATGGCAGGTCGTGACCAAAGTGCTGCTGCCTTCGGTTCTGCCCCACATCCTGACCGGCGTGCGCCTGTCCATCGGGACGGCCTGGCTGGTCATCGTGGCTGCCGAAATGCTTACGGGCGGCACCGGCATCGGGTTCTGGCTGTGGGACGAATGGAACAACCTCAAAGTCGAGCACATCGTCGTCGCCATTTTCGTGATCGGCATCGTGGGGCTCGCCCTGGAAACCCTGCTGGTGCGCCTGGCGCGCCGCTTTGCCTATACCGAGGACTGAACACCATGCAGAAATTCGTACGCATCGAACGCGTGGGCCAAACCTTCGTCACCCCCCGCGGCAGCTTCGTGGCGCTGCGCGACATCGACCTGACGGTAGACCAGGGCGAGTTCATCAGCCTGATCGGCCATTCCGGCTGCGGCAAGTCCACGTTGCTCAACCTGGTGGCGGGGCTCACGCGTCCCACCGAGGGCGTGCTGTTGTGCGCCGAACGCGAGATCAGCGGCCCGGGGCCGGACCGCGCCGTGGTGTTCCAGAACCATTCGCTGCTGCCCTGGCTGACGTGTTACCAGAATGTGCACCTGGCCGTACAGCGGGTGTTCGGCGCGCAGGAAAACAAGGCGCGTTTGGCCGAGCGCACTCATGCGGCGCTGGAACTGGTGGGGCTCACTCACGCCAGCGCGAAGCTTCCCGGCGAGATCTCGGGCGGCATGAAGCAACGCGTGGGCATCGCCCGTGCATTGGCCATCGAACCCAAGGTGCTGCTGATGGACGAGCCGTTCGGGGCGCTGGACGCCCTGACGCGTGCGCACTTGCAGGACGAGCTCTTGAAGATCGTGGCGGCGACGCGCAGCACGGCCATCATGGTCACGCACGACGTGGATGAAGCCGTGCTGTTGTCGGACCGCATTGTGATGATGACCAACGGCCCGGCGGCCACCATCGGACAAGTGCTGCCCGTGCCGCTGCCGCGCCCGCGCGACCGCCTGGCCCTGGCCGCTCACCCGGACTACCTGGCGTGCCGCATCGCGGCCGTGGATTTCCTGCATCGCCGTCATGGAAGGACGGCCCCCAAGGCCGACAGCGGCGCGAGCGCCGCTCTGGCTGCCGAGGCGGCCGACGCCTGACACACAGCATAGACGCACGACGAGACACAGCATGGAAAAAAAACTGAAGCTGGTGATGGTGGGCAACGGGATGGCCGGCGTACGCACGCTGGAAGAACTGCTCAAACTGGCGCCCGACCTGTACGACATCACGGTATTTGGTTCCGAGCCCTATCCGAACTACAACCGCATCCTGCTGTCGCCCGTGCTGACCGGCGAACAGACCGTGCGGGACATCGTGCTCAACGATGAAGACTGGTACCGTGGCAACGGCATTCAATTGCGGCTGAACTGCAAAGTCACGCGCATCAATCGGGCACGCCGCGTGGTCGAAGCGGAAGATGGCAGCCAGGTTCCGTACGACCGGTTGCTGCTGGCCACCGGATCCAATCCCTTCATTCTGCCCATACCGGGCCGCGACCTCGACGGAGTGGTGACCTTTCGCGATATCCGCGACGTGAACCTGATGATCGAGGCTGCACGGGTTCACTCGCGCGCCGTGGCGATCGGCGGAGGCCTGCTGGGCCTTGAAGCCGCCAGCGGGCTGGCCGCGCGGGGCATGGACGTCTCGGTGGTGCATCTGGGTTCGGGTTTGCTCGATCGCCAGCTGGATGCGCAAGCCGCGCTGCTGCTGCAGCGCAGCCTGGAGGCACGCGGCCTGAAGTTCCTGATGCCGCGGCAGACCGAGGCCCTGCTTGGCAACGACCAGGGGCGCGTGCGCGCGGTGCGCTTCGCCGACGGCGCAGAGATCGACGCCGACCTGGTCGTCATGGCGGTGGGCATCCGGCCAAACACCGAACTGGCCGAGGGTTGCGGCCTGTACGTGAACCGGGGAGTGGTGGTCAGCGACACCTTGCAGACCTATGACCCGTTGATCTACGCGGTGGGAGAGTGCGTCAGCCACCGCGGGACAGCCTACGGGCTGGTGGCCCCGCTGTTCGAGCAGGCCAAAGTGGCCGCGAACCACCTCGCGTTCCACGGCATCGGCCGATACGAAGGAAGCGTCACTTCCACGAAACTCAAGGTGACGGGCATCGATGTGTTCTCCGCCGGCGAGTTCATGGGCGGGCAGGGCACCGAGGAGATCACGCTGGCCGACCCGGTTGGCGGCGTATACAAGAAGCTGGTGTTGAAGGACGACAGGCTCGTCGGGGCCTGCCTGTATGGAGACACCGCCGACGGCGCCTGGTATTTCCGGTTGATCCGCGAGGGCAAGCGCATCGACGAGCTGCGCGACCAGCTGATGTTCGGCGAGAGCGCCATCGGCGGAGATACCGGGCATGCCGGCGAGAACCGCGCCATCGGCATGGCCGACAGCGCCGAAGTATGCGGTTGCAACGGGGTGTGCAAGGGCACGATCGTCAAGGCCATCCGCGACAAAGGCCTGTTCACCGTGGACGAAATCAAGAAGCACACCAAGGCCGCCAGTTCCTGCGGGTCCTGTTCCGGCCTGGTCGAACAGATACTGATCAACTGCGTCGGGGGCGCGGCCGATGTGAAGCCGAAATCTGCCAAGGCCATATGCGGCTGCACCGACCTCACGCACGGCGAAGTGCGCAAGGCCATACGCGAACATCACCTGGTCAGCATTCCTGCCGCCATGCATTTCATGGACTGGCGCACCGCCGACGGCTGCAGCACCTGCAGGCCCGCGCTCAACTACTACCTGCTTTCCACCTGGCCTGGCGAGGCGCGCGACGATAGCCAGTCGAGGCTGGCCAACGAGCGCATGCATGCCAATATCCAGAAAGACGGCACGTATTCCGTGGTGCCGCGCATGTGGGGCGGCGTGACCAATCCTTCCGAACTTCGCCGCATCGCTGACGTGGCGGACAAGTACGCCATACCGCTGGTCAAGGTGACCGGGGGGCAGCGCATAGATTTGCTGGGCGTGAAGAAGGAAGACCTGCCGCACGTATGGGCCGACCTCGACATGCCTTCGGGCCATGCCTATGGAAAGAGCCTGCGCACGGTGAAAACCTGTGTCGGCAGCGAGTTCTGCCGTTTCGGCACGCAAGATTCCACAGGCATGGGCATTGCGCTGGAGAAGGACCTGGTGGGCATGTGGAGTCCCCACAAGGTCAAGTTGGCCGTATCGGGCTGCCCGCGCAATTGCGCCGAATCGGGCATCAAGGACGTGGGGATCATCGCCGTGGAGTCGGGCTGGGAGCTGTACGTAGGCGGCAACGGCGGCATCAAGACTGAGGTCGCGCAGTTTTTCGCCAAGGTCAGGACGGCCGAAGAAGTGCTGGAATACAGCGGTGCGTTCCTGCAGCTTTATCGCGAAGAAGCCTATTACCTGGAACGCACGGTGCATTACCTGGCGCGGGTCGGTCTGGATCATGCCAAGGCGCGCGTGGTCGAAGACGCGACGCAGCGAGCCGAACTGTACTCGCGCCTGAAGTTCGCCCTGTCGTTCGAGACCGATCCCTGGGAAGAGCGCCGTGCCGCCAGGCCCGCCGCCCGCGAATTCCAAACCCTGACCCTGTGAGACCCGTGATGCCGCAATCGCAAGCCTGCCAATGGCGCAACGTCTGCCATATCGACGATATCCCCGCGAGGGGTGCACGGGTGGTTCAACGGCCAGGCCAGGACGACGTTGCCGTGTTCCGCACCGGCGACGGCCAGGTCTACGCAGTGGTCGACCGGTGTCCGCACAAGGGTGGACCCTTGTCGGCCGGGCTGGTGCATGGGCGATCGGTGGCTTGCCCGCTGCACGGGTGGGTCATGGATCTTTCCACCGGCCAGGCGCAGGCGCCGGACGAAGGCAGCGTGCGCACGCTGCCCGTCAAGGTCGAAGCCGGCGCAGTCTATCTCGACCTGGCATGAATTCACCCCTTCCAGCGCGCAGCCACGCCCTCATCGGAGCAGACCCTGCAATGATCGATACGATGCAGCGTTCTGACGCCGCGGCCTCGCCCGAGAGGCTGCCTGGGCTGGCCGTCGAACGCACCGTGGCGTCGGTATGCTGTTATTGCGGCACGGGTTGCGGGGTGCGCGTGACGGCGCGCGGCAACGAGGTGTTGAAGGTAGAGGGCGACCCCGGGCACCCGGCGAACCGGGGCAAGCTCTGCAGCAAGGGCCTGGCCTTGGGGGACACCGTGCGTGGCGACGCGGCGAGAGTGCTGCGCGCTTCCTGGCGTACCGAAAGGGGGCGCGAGCGTACGCCCATGCCACTGGACGACGCGCTGGACCTGGCCGCCGAAAAGCTCGCCGCGGCCATCGGCACTCACGGGCCGGATTCAGTGGGCTTCTATCTTTCGGGCCAGCTGCTGACCGAAGATTATGCGGTGTTCAACAAGTTGGCCCGCGCATTGGTCGGCACCAACAATATCGACACCAATTCCCGCCTGTGCATGTCCAGCGCGGTGTCGGGTTACAAGCTCACACTGGGCGCCGACGCGCCGCCAGCCTGCTACGAAGATCTCGACCTGGCAGACACGGTGCTCATTGCGGGCGCCAATATGGCCTACGCGCACCCGGTGCTGTTCAGGCGGCTGGAGGCTGCCAAGGCCGCGCGGCCGCATATGAAGATCGTGGTGGTGGACCCTCGCCGCACCGACACCGCGGCGCTGGCCGACCTGCACCTTCCCATCCTGCCGGGCACCGATGTGGCGCTGTTCCACGCCATGCTGAACGTCATGGTGTGGGAAGGCCTGGTCGATTCCGGGTACGTGGCGGCTCATACCTCGGGCTTCGATGCCCTGAAGGCGCGCGTGCATGAGTTCACGCCGCGAGCCGCGCAAGACGTCTGCGGCGTGCCGGCGGCCGATATCGCACAGGCGGCGCGGTGGTTCGGCCAGGCGGGGGCGGCCCTGTCGCTGTACACCATGGGGCTTAACCAATCCAGCAGCGGTACCGCCAAGAACGGGGCGCTGATCAATCTACATCTCGCCACGGGCCAGATCGGCCGGCCCGGCGCCGGACCGTTTTCGCTGACCGGGCAGCCCAATGCGATGGGCGGGCGCGAGGCGGGCGGCATGGCGACCTTGCTGCCCGGGCACCGCGACCCTGCCGATGCGGCACATCGCCAGCAGGTGGCCGAGATCTGGGGCGTGGACGGCCTGCCGGACCGGCCGGGCACACCGGCCCTGGAAATGTTCGACGCGGTGCTCGACGGTCGTATCAAGGTGCTGTGGATCGCCGCCACCAACCCGGCCCAGTCTCTGCCCGACCAGGCGCGGGTGCGCGCGGCGCTGCAGAAGGCCGAATTCGTCATCGTGCAGGAGGCTTTTGCCGGCACCGAGACCCTGGCCTATGCCGACCTGGTGCTGCCGGCCGCCACCTGGCCCGAGAAGTCGGGCACGGTGACCAATTCCGAACGATGCATCAGCCGCGTGCGCGCGGCCATCGATCCGCCCGGCGACGCGCGGGCGGACTGGGAGCTGGCCGCCGGCGTCGCGCGCCGCCTGGCTCACCTGGTGGCGCCCGGCAAAGCCGGCTTATTCGCCTATGCGGATGCCGCGGCCGTATTCGCCGAACATGCCCGCCTGACGGCGGGACGTGACCTGGACTACAGCGTGGTCGACTACGCCCTGCTCGAAGGCACGGGCCCGGTCCAGTGGCCCTACGGCGCCGCCGGGGGTACGCCCCGTCTCTATGCCGATGGCCGGTTTGCCACCGATGATGGCCGCGCGCGGTTCATGGACACCGGCTACACGCCGGTTGCCGAGGCGGTGTCGGCCCAGTTTCCCTTGCGGCTGACGACCGGGCGTCTGCGCGATCACTGGCACACCCTGGCACGTACCGCCCTGGCTCCTGTGCTGACCCGTCATGCCGAAGAGCCTTGGCTGTCGCTGCATCCATCCGACCTGCAGCGCCTGAAACTCACGCCAGACGCGCCGGCACACGTGCGATCCCGGCGGGGCGCGATCGTGCTGCCGGTGCGGCCCGACGATACGCTCAAGCCAGGGCACGCATTCCTGCCCATGCATTGGGGCAGTGCGTATATGGCGGGCATGGGAGTCAACGCGCTCACCAATCCCACGCGCGACCCCGTTTCGCGCCAGCCCGAGCTCAAGCATGCCGCCGTGGCAGTGACGCCGGCGCGACTGGGCTGGCAGGCCTCGGGCTGGCTGGCCGGTGATTCGGCCGCGCTGCGCGAACGGCTGGCGCCCTGGCTGCGCCGTTTCGACTATGCGATTCTGGCGCCGTGCGCGGCCGGCCCTGGCGTGCGCCTGCGGCTTGCGGCGGAATCTGCGCCGCCGGAGCATGTGGTGGCCGCGCTGGCGCGGGACCTGGATCTGAGCCGGCCCGATGCGGCTTTCGACGACATTTCTCGCGGCATCATGCGCCGCCTGCGGGTCGCAGAAGGGGCGCCCGCGGCCTTTCTCCTGACGGGCGATGTGCGGGCCCATGACGGGCTGATGGCGTGGGCGGAGGGCGGGGCAGCGCCCGCCAGCCTGGCCATGCTGCTGATGGGACGCGGCGCCTCCGAGCCACGCGGGCGCACCGTTTGCGCCTGCACAGGCGTCACCGAACAGGCCATACGCAAGGGCATCGAGCGCGGGCTGGATCTCGACCAATTGAAGGCGCGGCTCGGTTGCGGTTCGGGATGCGGGTCGTGCGTACCCGAAGTGCGACGCCTGATCGAGCGGCATGCGACCTGGGCGGAGGCCGCCACTGCCAACGGTGAAGCCCTGCCCGCCGGCCGGTCGGAACTTTCTAATATTTAGACACGGATTTACGCGGTTTGCCCGCCGGGGTCGTGCCGGCGCGTTGTAGTATCGAGTCGCCACCTGCTTGGTCAAGCATTTTCTGGAGGGTACCGGTGACGGCACGATTCTTTTCCATGGTTCTCCTGGCGGGAGCCGCCGGCCTGTCGGGGCTTGCCCAGGCCGGGGTCTGCGACGCGCGCTTCATGCACGATGGCGGCGCAGTGCAGCTGACCGGCTCGGGCAACCTCAGCCTGGGGGCCGACCTGAGCTTCTCGGAGGTCAGCAAGACCGACTCGGCCAACTGCCGGGCGCGCGTCCAGGGCACGGCGAGTTTCAGCTACGCCGGGCTGCCAGCCGGCAAGTCCAGGCTCGACTATCTGATGACCATACGCAGCGGCCAGGCGGAATTCGTACGCTACGCCAGCGCCGGCGAGCAGCCCCGCAATGAAGGCCAGTTCGACCTGCGCATGCTTGGGCTGTTTGCCTATGACGGCAAACTCGCCGAAGGCCAGACATTCCCGGGCGCCACCTACAGGCTGAACATCGGCAAAGAGGCGCCGGTGGGCGGCCAGCCCACAACCGTCGTGCGCATCGGAGAAAAAACGGTGGGGGCGCAGCAGTCGCTGGACACTGCTCTGGGCCGCCAGACATGCTGGCCGGTCCGCTATACGCGCAATACCGATCCCACCATGGCCACCTTTCAGGGTATCAAGTTGCCCATACCGGGCATGAACACCGTCGTGACGGACTGGTATTGTCCTGCGGTGAATCTGGTCATGCGCCAGGACATCGATCAGTCCGGGGTAAAGTCCGCCGTTGAAATTACCCAGATAAAGTAGCAGTCGGTAGCAAGCAAGGGTGCTGCACCCTGCAGGCCGCTGGTATGATTGATTCGTCATCGACAGATCAACAGGAGCCTTTATGACCACACGACGTTCCGAGGAAGTCGCCAAAGAAAAACTCATCGACAGTGTCAAAAGCAGCCTGACCGATGCAGAAAACCTCTTGCGCGAGGCAGCCTCGAGCTCGGGCGACAAGGCCACTGAACTGCGCGACCGCGCCATGGCTTCGCTCAAGCGTACCCGCGAAGCCCTGTACGACGCGCAGGATGCCGTGCTCGAGCGCGGGCGCAAGGCCGCGCGCGCCACGGACGACTACGTCCACGACAACCCCTGGCAGGCCATAGGCCTGGCGGGCGTGACCGGCCTGCTGCTGGGCCTGCTCATCGCGCGTCGCTAAGAAGCCGGGCCGGCCGCCTGGCGGCCAGCCCGCTCTAGCCCATGAGCCTGCGTACATCCGTATTCGGCGTGGCTGGCAGCCTGGTCGGGCTGCTGCGTACCCGCCTCGAACTATTCGCCCTTGAAGCCGCCGAAGAAAAGACCCGGCTGGTGAAGGTCCTCGGCATGGCGTTCGCCGCCTTGCTGTTCCTGACGCTGGCGGTTCTGGTGTTCAGCGTGACCATCGCGGTCGCGTTCTGGCCCACTGAAGACCGCTATCTCGCGCTGGGCCTGCTGGCAGGTCTGTATGCGCTGGTCGGCCTGGGCCTGCTGCTGGCGGTCCGCCGCGAGCTGGTATCGGGTCCGGTGCCGTTTGCCGCCACGTTCGAAGAGCTGGGCCGCGACGCCGACCTGCTCGACAGCGTGCGCGCGGCGCAGGCCCAACAAGACGCGGAAGCCGATCGCCGGCAAGACGAGAGCTGACACCCATGGCCAAGACGTCCCCTGCCATTGACCGCGCGGTGCGCATCGAACTGCTGCGTGCACGCGCTGCCATCGAGCGCGAATCACTGGCGCACGACATCGCGTCGGCCAGCCGCTCGCTGCAGCCGCGCAATCTCGTCAAACGGTGGCTGCCTGCCGTGGGGCGAAGCAATCTCTCCGGGCTGGTCTGGCAAGGCGTGTCACTGGCGCGCCGCTACCCGTTCATCAGTTCGACGGTCTCAGCCCTGATCATGGGCCGGGGCAAGCGTTCGCGGCTGCTGCGTCTGGCGGGCGGCGCGTTGCTGGGCTGGCAGGCGTTCAGGGCGTGGCGTGGCTCGCGCGACGGCCGCGCCGCGCCGCCATCGTATTGATCACAAACCCAGCTCGTCCCACATGTCGTCGACCCGTCGCTTGACGGCAGGGTCCATGGTGATGGGACGACCCCATTCCCTATCGGTTTCGCCCGGCCATTTATTGGTGGCATCCATGCCCATCTTGCCGCCCAGTCCCGATACCGGTGAAGCGAAGTCCAGATAATCGATGGGCGTGTTTTCCACGAGCACGGCATCGCGCACCGGATCCATGCGGGTCGTGATGGCCCACACCACTTCAGTCCAGTTGCGCGGGTCGACGTCTTCGTCAACCACCACGATGAACTTCGTGTACATGAACTGGCGCAGCACACTCCAGAGCCCGAACATGACACGCTTGGCGTGGCCCGGATACTGCTTGCGGATCGACACGACGGCCAGGCGGTAGCTGCACCCTTCAGGGGGCAGGTAGAAATCCACGATCTCGGGCAGTTGCCGGCGCAGCAAAGGCACGAACACTTCGTTCAGCGCCACGCCCAGCACCGCCGGCTCGTCTGGCGGCTTGCCGGTATACGTGGAGTGGTAAATCGGGTCGCGACGCATGGTGATGCGGTCGACCGTGAACACGGGAAACCAATCCTGCTCGTTGTAATACCCGGTGTGATCGCCGTAGGGGCCTTCGAGCGCCATCTCGTAGCCGGTATCGGGCGGCGGCGGCGCGCCGTCGGGCACGGCTGCTGCGTGTGCGCGCGGATCAGTTGTCGGCAGAAGATGGCCTTCCAGCACGATCTCGGCCCAGGCCGGCACCGAAAGTTCGCTGCCCAGCGCCTGGCCGACCTCGGTGCGTGATCCGCGCAGCAGTCCGGCGAACTGATATTCCGACAGGCTGTCGGGCACCGGCGTGACGGCGCCCAGGATGGTGGCCGGGTCGGCGCCCAGGGCCACCGCGATGGGGAAGGGGGTGCCCGGGTGCGCCAGCGCGTGTGCGCGGAAATCCAGCGCGCCGCCGCGATGCGACAGCCAGCGCATGATGAGCTTGTTGCGGGCGATGGGCTGCTGTCGGTAGATGCCCAGGTTCTGGCGGCGCGCGTTGGGCCCGCGGGTGATCACCAGGCCCCATGCCAGCAGGGGCGCCACGTCGCCGGGCCAGCACGTCTGGATGGGCAGGCGGTCCAGGTCGACGTCGGCCCCTTCCCAGACGATTTCCTGGCAGGCAGGGCTGCGCACCCGCTTGGGCGCCATGTCCCACAGGGCGGATTTCAGCATGGCGACCTTGCCCAGTGCATCGCGCAACCCACGGGGCGCCTCGGGCTCGCGCAACGTGGCCAGCAATTCGCCTGTGTCACGCAACGCGCTGACGTCTTCGGCCCCCATTCCCCAGGCAACACGCTGGGGCGTGCCGAACAGATTGGCCAGTACCGGCATGTCCGCCCGCTTGCCCTGGTGCACGCTGTTTTCGAACATCAATGCCGGGCCCGCCGAGCGCAGGACGCGGTCTGCGATTTCGGTCATTTCCAGGTGGGTGGACACCGGCGCCTGGATGCGCTTGAGCTGTCCGCGGAGTTCTAATTGCTGCAAAAAGTCTCTAAGGTCGCGGTATTTCACTACAGATCCCGGTCAATTCGTTACATTTTTGGGGTTGAACAAAGGTTAACATCCAGTGCTTCTTTCCACGCAGGAGGTCCCCATGCCCGATGCGTCAGTGGCTGGCCTGTTCCGTCAGGCCGCCCAAGGAGTGCACCACCAGCTTGCCGAATGGCTGCGCATTTGCTGTACCTACCTGGGTATCGCGGTCATTGTCACGGTTAGCATGGGATTCGCCTTGCCTGGTTTGCGCGACCAGGCCTTGCAGGTGCACAAAGCCTTGTTGACCGCCCTAGCGCCTACACCCGTGCCATCCGGTTCCTATGCGGAATCGGCCTACGACCCTGCCTATGACACCCCTTCGGTGGTGGCCATGGCAATACCGGCTACGCCGACCAGTAATGCCACCGGCTATCTGGGCCCCTTGCGTAGCGAGCTGCCGCCTGCCCCACCCAAGGCCAAGGCGCGCAGCACCGTGTCCGGCCCCCAGGTCGAGGCATTGCGCAACTATATCTCCCGCAAATACCGCGTGGCATATGACGCGACTTCCGTGCTTGTGAATACGGTGTACAAGGTCGCCCGCGAAAAAGAGCTGGATCCGCTGTTGTTGCTTGCCGTGATTGCCATCGAGTCTCGCTACAACCCATTTGCCGAAAGCTCGATGGGCGCCCAGGGCCTGATGCAGGTCATGACGCGCGTGCACCAGGACAAATTCGACAAGCTGGGCGACGGCTTGAACAACCCGCTCGACCCCATTGCAAACATACGGGTCGGCACCACCATCCTGCGCGACTGCATCGACCGTCGTGGCTCGATCGACGGCGGGCTGGCCTGCTACGTCGGAGCCACCGGCCCCAGCGATGGCGGCTATGGCGCCAAGGTGCAGGCCGAGCGCCGGCGTCTCGCCCTGGCCGCGGGCATTGCCTTGGCACGCGAATGACGCCTCGGGGTGCGGCGGCGGGTGCGCTGCTGCACCGCGGGCCGATGGCCCCTGGCGGCGCATGCGCAAGGCCCCGACCCTTTCGGAAGCTCCGCGATACCTGTCGCTTGTAACGCCGGCTATAACAGTACGCCTTGCATCCGGTGCACCGCCTCTTCCAGGCGGTCGAGCCCGGTCGCGTATGACACCCGCAGCGTGTGATGGCCGTGGGCCGGGCCGAAGTCCAGGCCGGGGACGGCCGCTACACCGGCTTCGTGCAGCAGCCGGTGCGACAGGGTGGCGCTGTCCATGCCAAGCCCGGTGATGTCTGCATAGATGTAGAACGCGCCGTCGGGCTTGACCGGCACGTGCAGTCCGAGGCGCTCGAATTCGGGCAGCAGGTAATCGCGGCGTTGCTTGAAGGCGTCGCGGCGATGCTCGTAGATCTTGAGCGCGTCGGGCGTGAAGCAGGCCAGCGCGGCGTGCTGCGCCAGGGTCGGGGCGCAGATGGCCAGGCTGGCCGCCATCTTCTCGATGGGAGCCACCAGCCGCTGCGGCACGATCATCCAGCCCAGGCGCCAGCCCGTCATGTGGAAGTACTTCGAGAAGCTGTTGATGATGATGATGTCGTCGTCCAGCGTCAGGGCCGAACGCGGCTGCGTTTCATAGCTCAGACCCAGGTAGATTTCATCGACAATGGTGAATCCCTGGCGCTCGCGAACCGCGTGCAGCAGCGCCGCCAATTCGTCGCGCGCGATGGACGTGCCCGTGGGATTGCTGGGCGAAGCCACCAGCACGCCTCGCGTGGCCTCGGTCCAGTGGTCGCGCACGTGCTGGGCCGATAGCTGGAAGCGTTGTGCGGCATCGCTGGGCACCAGCCGCGGCCGGCCGCCTGCCGCCAGTACGAAATTACTGTTGGCCGGGTAAGACGGATCCGGCATCAGTACTTCGGCCCCCGCGTCGACGAGTGCCGCGCAGGCCAGAGACAGCGCGCCGGACGCGCCCGCTGTCACGATCACCCGCGAGGGGTCTATCGGGGCGCCGAACTCGGTTGCGTAGAATCCGGCTATGGCCTCGCGCAGGCCGCTCAGGCCGGCCGGCGCGCTGTAGCCGCTCAGGCCGGCGCGCGCGGCGCGCTCGAGCGCTTCCACCACTTGCGGCGGCGCGGTAAAGTCCGGTTCGCCTATGCCGAGGCTGATGATGTCTCGGCCGGCGGCCTGCAGCGCCTGGGCTTCTTTGAATAGCTCGACGACCTGAAAAGTAAGGAAATCCTGGGCGCGTGAGGCAAGGCGCAGCATTTTGGTTCTCGCAACGAAAAAGGGATTGTAGATGCAGCCATCGCGGCGTGCTTTTCTGTTCGGCAGACGAATACCCAGCACGCCCTGGGACACCTTCCGCCAACGGCTGGCGCGGGCGGCCCAGGGCGCCGTGCAGGAACTCGCGCCCGGGCCGGCCGGCCGCGCGCGGCTGGTGGCCGCACGCCTGGAAGATGTGCGGCACGCGCAGGCACTGTGCGTCGAATACGGGGTGGCCCTGTGGCTCGATGGATGCGGCGATGCCGATACGGGCGGCCGGCCAGTGCTGCAGGTCGACCCCTGCGGCCTGGTCCAACGGGTGCCGGGCCCGCTTGACGGCCAGTGGTACGCCGAACCCGGCTGCCGCCTGGGAGAGCTGGCCGACGCGGGGCTGGAACAATTCCGCCACGCGCCTCGCGACGCCACGCTGGGCGCCTGGCTGGCCCAGGCGCATGCGTGGCCGGCCGGTGCCACCACTGCGAGCGGCGTGCTCACCGTCGACGTGCTGCTCAGTGACGGTACGGCCGAAACCCTGGGTCCCTTCGGCCCCGGCGACCAGCGGCCCCTGAGGTCGGCCACGGTCCAGCGGCTGGTCCCGGCGCTCTTCCAGCTTTCGGTTTCGGCCGATGCGGCGGCCTGCCGTGCGCAGCCGCGCTGGCCGTGCCGGTTCCGGCTGGATGCCTTGCTGCCGGATCCGCCCGCCGAGGTGAACCTGGCTCACCTGGTGCTGGGACACGGCGGGGCGCTGGCCTGGGTGGAACGCGCGTTGTTGGCGCCGGGCATGGCCGTGCCTGCGCCGTCCGACGCCGCGCCGCCGCCCGAATTGGCCGGGGCCGCACGCCGCCTGGAAGTGCGCGTCAAAGACAGCTTCGACCCCATCGATTTGTACGTGTCCTGAGTCCTCGCGGGGCCATGGGCCGATGAGCCGGTGAGGTTGGGGGTAAGATAGTCGCCGCGCTAAGCGCTAGAATCTCCCCCTTCAAGTACCTACCGAGTAGCCAGCCTTATGGATGCCAACTTTCGCAAAGCCGCGCTTGAATATCACGAGTCCGGCCGTCCCGGCAAAATCGCAGTCACCCCGACCAAGCAATTGTCGAACCAACGCGATCTGGCACTGGCCTACTCTCCCGGCGTGGCCGCGGCCTGTGAAGAGATCGTCGCCGATCCGGTCAATGCCGTGCGCTACACGGCCCGTGGCAATCTGGTAGGCGTCATCACCAACGGCACGGCCGTGCTGGGTCTGGGCAATATCGGCGCCCTGGCGTCCAAGCCGGTGATGGAAGGCAAGGCGGTGCTGTTCAAGAAGTTCGCCGGCCTGGATGTATTCGACATCGAGATCAACGAAACCGATCCGGACAAGCTGGTCGAGATCATCGCCGGCCTCGAGCCCACCTTCGGCGGCATCAATCTCGAAGACATCAAGGCACCCGAATGCTTCGTGGTCGAACGCAAGCTGCGCGAGCGCATGAAGATTCCCGTCTTCCACGACGACCAGCACGGAACGGCCATCTGCGTGTCGGCCGCGTTCATCAACGGTCTTGCCGTGGTGGGCAAGTCGCTCGACCAGATCAAGCTGGTCACCTCGGGAGCGGGCGCCGCCGCGCTGGCCTGCCTGGACCTCATTGTCGACCTCGGTGTGCCCGTCGAGAACATCTGGGTCACCGACATCGAGGGCGTGGTGTATGAAGGCCGCACTGCGCTCATGGACCCCGACAAGGCGCGCTTTGCCCAGAAGACCGACAAACGCACACTGGCCGAGGTGATCGAGGGCGCCGACGTGTTCCTCGGCCTGTCGGCCGGTGGCGTGCTCAAGCCCGAAATGGTGGCGGCCATGGCGCCGCGCCCGGTCATCCTGGCGCTGGCCAACCCCAACCCCGAAATCCTGCCCGAAGACGCGCATGCCGTGCGCGACGACGTGGTCATGGCGACCGGCCGGTCCGACTATCCGAACCAGGTCAACAATGTCCTGTGTTTCCCCTACATATTCCGCGGTGCGCTCGACGTGGGCGCCACGACCATCACGCGCGAAATGGAAATGGCGGCGGTCTACGCCATAGCCAAACTCGCGCAGGAAGAGCAAAACGAAGTCGTCGCGGCGGCCTATGGCACTTATGACATCAGCTTCGGCCCCGAGTACCTGATACCCAAGCCATTCGATCCGCGCCTGATCACCCGTATCGCACCCGCGGTGGCCAAGGCCGCCATGGAAGGCGGGGTGGCAACCCGGCCCCTGGCCGACCTGCAGGCATATACCGAGCAGCTGCAGCAATTCGTATATCACTCGGGCGCATTCATGAAGCCGCTGTTCGCGGCCGCCAAGAGCTTCGTGCGCGATGGCGGCAAGGCGCGCGTGGTGTTCACCGAGGGTGAAGATGAACGCGTGCTGCGTGCGGTGCAGGTGGTGGTCGACGAAGGGCTCGCCAAGCCCATCCTGGTGGGCCGGCCCGCCGTGCTGGCCGCGCGCATCGAAAAGTTCGGCCTGCGGTTGCGCCTGGGCGAGGACGTCGAGGTCACCAACCCGGAATACGACGAGCGCTTCCACCGCTACTGGACCACCTACTGGGAAATGATGTGCCGCCGGGGCATCACCAAAGAGATGGCGCGCGTCGAAATGCGCCGCCGCCTGACGCTCATCGGGGCCATGATGGTGCACCTGGGCGACGCCGACGGCATGATCTGCGGCACCGTCAGCACCTACGCCGAACACCTGCGCTTTGTCGATCAGGTCATCGGCAGGCGGCCCGACGCCAAGGTCTACGCGGCGATGAACGTGCTGCTGCTCAACGAGCGCATGGTTGCATTGGTGGATACGCACGTCAACGACGACCCGACCGCCGAACAGATCGCCGAGTTCACCATCGCGGCGGCCGAAGAAATGTCGCGCCTCAATCTGGTGCCCAAGGTGGCACTGCTGTCGCGCTCGAACTTCGGCACCGGCAGCTCGTCCTCGGGGGCCAAGATGCGCGAAGCGCTGGCCCTGGTGCGCGAAGCCGCTCCCCAGCTGGAAATCGATGGCGAGATGCATGGCGATTGCGCGCTCGATGAAGCGCTGCGCCTACGCATCCTGCCGTCGTCCACTCTCAAGGGTGAGGCCAATCTGCTGGTCTGCCCCAATGTCGATTCGGGCAACATCGCCTACAACCTGCTCAAGACGGCCGCGGGCGGCAACGTGGCGGTGGGCCCGTTCCTGCTGGGCGCCAACGCGCCCGTGCATATCCTCACTTCGAGCGCCACGGTGCGGCGCATCGTCAACATGACGGCATTGGTCGTCGTCGACGCCAACGTGCCGAAATAACCGCCGGCCACCATGCGCGCGCGCGGCCCCGCCACAGGGTTGGTCCTGACCGGTGGCGGCGCGCGCGCCGCCTACCAGGTTGGCGTGCTGCACGCGGTATTCGACATTCTCGACCCGTCGCAGCGGCAGGGCCTGCACAATCCCTTTCCCATCATCTGCGGGACGTCGGCAGGCGCCATCAACGCCGCTGCTCTGGCCTGCCGCGCGCACCGCCCCCACCTGGCCGTGCGCCGCATGCGGCGATTGTGGGAATCGCTGGGCACCGACATGGTCTACCGCGCCGATGCGCCGGGGCTCATCAAGACCGGCGTACGCTGGCTGGGCCTGCTGACGCTGGGCTGGATGTTCTCGGGGCTGGGGCGCAAGCGGCCGCAGTCGCTGCTCGATAACCGGCCCCTGGCCGATCTGCTGACGCGAGTGCTCGATTTCCAGAACCTGCAGGCCAATCTGGAACGCGGCGCGCTGTCATCGCTGGCCATTACCGCGTCTGGCTTCACCAGCGGCGAACACCTGACGTTCTACCAGTCGAGCCGGGTCATCGAACCGTGGCGCCGCTCGTTGCGCCGCGCCGTGCCCGCGCGCATCGGGGTCGAGCACCTGATGGCCTCTTCTTCGATACCGTTTGTGTTTCCGGCGCAGGCCGTGGACGTGCACGGACAGACCGAATGGTGCGGCGACGGTTCGATGCGCCAGCTGGCTCCCATCAGCCCGGCCATTCACCTGGGCGCCGAGCGGGTGCTGGTGATAGGCACCGGCTACCGCGACGACACGCATCCCGAAAAGCGCGAGCAGGCGCCGCCCTATCCGTCGCTGGCGCAGGTGGGCGGACACGTGCTGTCCAGCATCTTCCTCGACGGCCTCTCGATGGATGTGGAACGGCTCGAGCGCATCAATGACCTGCTCATGGCGATTGAACCCGCGCCAGGCTCGGGGCCGGGCGTCCGCCGGGTGAACGTTCTGACGCTCACGCCCAGTCAGTCGCTCGATTTGCTTGCGCTCGACTACCTGCAAGAAATGCCCGTCGAAGCCCGTACCCTTTTTCGTGTACTCGGTGTATCGTCCGACCCAGACCGCCCAGGGGGTGGCGCGCTGATGTCGTACCTGCTGTTCGAAAGTGCTTACACACGGCGATTGATCGAACTAGGTTATGCCGATACGATGCGGCGTATCGAAGAAGTGGAAGACTTTTTCAAGGAGGGCCAGGCATGACGCGAAATGGCCAGTCTACGCTGCAACGCCAACTGAACCGGGGCGGGGCGCTCGAACACGACGGTTTGCAGAAAGAAGCCGTGGTCGAGGCCGCGCGCGAGCTCGGCCTGGCTTTGCTGGTAGCCGATTGCGACCGGGCGCGCAGCCGCTCGGCCGTATTGCGCGCCATCGCCAAGGCCGTGGATTTTCCTGAATATTTCGGCAGCAATCTCGACGCCCTCTACGACTGTCTGTGCGATACGGTGCTCGATCAGAAGGTCGGCGTGGTGCTGTGGCTGTACAGGCTGCACTCGGGCGATCCGGCCCTTGAAGCCGACGCAGTCCAAATCGAGGCCGTTTGCGGCGACGCCGCCGAGTTCGCCCGCGAGAACGGGCGGGTATTCACATTCGTCATCGAACATGCCGGCAAGCACCCCGACCCCGAACCCGGCGTAGCCGCCGCCCCGTACGGAGAAGGCTGAACGCCACCCGCATCGCGTCCTGTCGTGCGGGCCCGGCGCGTCGCGTGACCCGTCGACTACCAGCCCAGCAGCGCCGTCGCCGCCGCGATCAGGGCCAGGCCCGCGGTTTCGGTGCGCAGCACGCGCGGCCCATAGCGCACGGCCTGCACCCCATGCTGGGCGGCCAGTTGCAGTTCGGCATCCGACCAGCCGCCCTCGGGGCCCACCAGCAAGGTCAATTGTGTCAAGCCGGGCCTGGCACGCAGCGCCTGTGCAAGGCTGGCGCCCGCTTCCGGGTGGCACAGCAGCCGCAGGCTGTCGTCAGGCTGGCCAAGCCAGGTGCGCAGATCGGTGGGCGCATCCACTTCCATCAGCCGATTACGGCCACATTGCTCGGCTGCGGCCCGGGCGATGCGCTGCCAATGCGCCCGCCGTTTTTCAAGCCGTTCGCCCGAAAGCTGCAGCACGCTGCGTTGCGCGGCAATGGGGCTGACGCGGCAGGCGCCGAGTTCCACCGCTTTCTCTATCACCCAATCCATTTTGTCGCTGGCGGCCAGGCCCTGCACCAGCACGATCCGCCCGGACAATTCCGCTTCGCGGTCATTGAATGCGCCCAGCACGGCCCAGGCGTCTTTGCCTTCGATTTCCAGGGTGGCCGGGTATTCTCCTCCAGCGCCGTTGAACAGCACGATAGGAGCGCCGGGCCGCAGGCGCAGCACCCGGGCGGCATGGTGCGCCAGGGCAGGGGGCAGCGGCATGCGCTCACCCGCCGACAGCGGCGTGTCACAGAAAAAACGCGGCAAAGACATGGTGGATGTGCGGGGCGCGCGCCGCGCGCCGGGAACCGATCAAGCGCGTAGCCTACCATTGCCCGCTGCCCCTGGGGCAGCCCTCGCTCCGGGCGGACCCGCCCGTGCCCCAGATGGTAAAATCATGAGCTTCGCAACCCCGCCTACCTGGACCGCTCGCCGCGCGCGCCAGTGTTTACGAGCCACACCGCATGAGCCTACCCACCGCCCAACCCCTCGCCCTGGCGGACGCCATCCGCGTCCTCGCAATGGACGCCGTCCAACAAGCCAATTCGGGGCATCCCGGCGCGCCGATGGGCATGGCCGAAATCGCGCAGGCCCTCTGGCTGGGGCACATGCGGCACAATCCGGCGGATCCGGCGTGGGCCAACCGCGACCGCTTCGTGCTGTCGAACGGCCATGGGTCTATGCTGATCTATGCGTTGCTGCATCTCACCGGCTACGACCTGCCCATCGAGGAAATCAAGCAGTTCCGCCAGTTGCATTCGCGCACGCCGGGCCACCCCGAAGTGGGCATCACCCCGGGCGTTGAAACCACCACCGGCCCGCTGGGGCAGGGGCTGGCGAACGCCGTGGGCATGGCGCTTGCCGAATCGTTGCTGGCCGCCGAGTTCAACAAGCCCGGCCTGCCCATCGTCGACCACTACACCTACGCGTTCACGGGCGACGGCTGCCTGATGGAAGGCATTTCGCACGAGGCCTGCTCGCTGGCAGGCACGCTCAAGCTTTCCAAGCTGGTCGTTTTGTACGACGACAACGGCATTTCCATCGACGGCCACGTCGAGCACTGGTTCGCCGATGACACCGCCACCCGCTTCGAGGGCTACGGCTGGAACGTCATCCGTGGCGTCGACGGGCACGACGTGGCCGCGGTCGAGGCCGCCATCGCGCAGGCGCGCGCGCAGTCCGAAAAGCCCACGCTGATCGTCTGCCGCACCATCATCGGCAAGGGTTCGCCTTCCATGGCCGGCACGCACAATGTCCACGGTGCGCCGCTGGGTGCCGAAGAAATCGCCGCCACGCGCGCGGCGCTGGCCTGGACGGCGGCGCCGTTCGAGATTCCCCAAGCGGTGCGCGAGGCCTGGAACGCCCGCGAAACTGGCGCCCAGGCGCAGGCCGCCTGGCAGGCCCTCTTCGATGACTACGCCGCCAAATACCCGGCCGAAGCCGCCGAGTTCCTGCGCCGCATGAAGGGCGATCTGCCGGCCGATTTCGCAGACAAACTGCAAGCCTTCATTCAGACCACCGACCAGAAGGCCGAAACGGTGGCCACCCGCAAGGCATCCCAGTTCGCCATCACGGCGCTGGCGGACCTGCTGCCCGAACTGCTGGGCGGTTCGGCCGACCTGACCGGTTCGAACTACACCGACTGGAAGGGCGTGGCGCCTGTGCGTGCCGGCGAACAAGGTGTGCAATTCGGCCGCCATATCAATTATGGCGTGCGCGAATTCGGCATGGCCGCCGTCATGAACGGCATCGCCCTGCACGGCGGCTACCTGCCTTTCGGCGGCACCTTCCTCACCTTCTCCGACTACTCCCGCAACGCCATCCGCATGGCCGCGCTTATGAAGCAGCGCGTCGTGCATGTCTTCACGCACGACTCCATCGGCCTAGGCGAAGACGGCCCCACCCACCAATCCATCGAACACGCCGCCAGCCTGCGCCTGATCCCCAACCTGTCCGTCTGGCGTCCGTGCGATACCGTCGAAACCGCCGTTGCCTGGGGAGCGGCCGTGTCCCGGCCCGCCAGCATCGGCATGAATGTCAACGATGGCGGCCCCACCGCGCTGCTGCTGTCGCGCCAGAACCTACCCTTCGTCCCGCGCGACGCCGACACGCTGCAAGCCATCGCCCGCGGCGGTTACGTCCTGAAAGACGCCGCCGACGCGCGCGCCGTTATCATCGCCACGGGTTCTGAGGTCGCGATAGCGCTGGCCGCGCAAGAGCAGCTCGCCGCGCAGGGCATCGCCGTGCGGGTGGTATCCATGCCCAGCACCGACGTCTTCGACCGCCAGGACGCCGACTGGAAGCGCGCCGTGCTGCCCCCGGGCCTGCCGCGCGTGGCCGTCGAAGCCGGCACTACCGGCCTATGGCACAAATACGTGGGCCTCGAAGGCGCCGTGGTCGGCATCGACCGCTACGGCGAATCGGCCCCCGCCGCCGCGTTGTTCAAGTTCTTCGGGCTGACCGCCGACAAGGTGGCCGAGACCGTCAAGCAAGTTTTGTAAAAGGAGCTCTAGTCATGACTATTCGCGTCGCCATCAACGGGTACGGCCGTATCGGCCGTAACATCCTGCGTGCCCACTACGAAGCTGGCAAGAAGCACGACATCGAGATCGTGGCCATCAACGATCTGGGCGATCCCAAGACCAACGCGCACCTGACGCGCTTTGATACCGCCCACGGCAAGTTCCCGGGTACGGTCGAGGTCGATGGCGACTACATGGTAGTCAACGGCGACAAGATCCGCGTGCTGGCCAACCGCAATCCAGCCGAACTGCCCTGGGGCGAGCTGAATGTCGACGTCGTGCTGGAATGCACCGGCTTTTTCACCTCGAAGGAAAAGGCCGGCGCGCACCTGAAGGGCGGCGCCAAGAAGGTCATCATCTCGGCCCCCGGCGGCAAGGACGTCGACGCCACCATCGTGTATGGCGTGAACCACGGCGTGCTGAAAGCTTCCGACACCGTCATCTCTAACGCGTCGTGCACCACCAACTGCCTGGCTCCGCTGGTCAAGCCGCTGCATGACAAGCTGGGTCTCGAAAGCGGCCTGATGACCACCGTGCACGCCTACACCAACGACCAGGTGCTCACCGACGTCTATCACGAAGACCTGCGCCGCGCCCGTTCGGCCACCATGAGCATGATTCCCACGAAGACCGGCGCCGCCGCCGCCGTGGGCCTGGTGCTGCCCGAACTGAACGGCAAGCTCGACGGCTTTGCCATCCGCGTGCCCACCATCAACGTGTCCATCGTCGACCTGTCTTTCGTTGCCAAGCGCGAAACCTCGGTCGAAGAAGTCAACAGCATCCTGAAGGCGGCCTCCGAAGGCGAGCTCAAGGGCATCCTCGACTACAACACCGACCCCCTGGTGTCTGTCGACTTCAACCACAATCCGGCTTCCAGCACCTACGACTCGACCCTTACCAAAGTGTCGGGCCGCCTGGTCAAGGTCTCGTCGTGGTACGACAACGAGTGGGGTTTCTCGAACCGCATGCTCGACACGACCGTCGCGCTGATGACGGCCAAGTAAGCAGCATGGCCAAGGTCCACACCCTGTCCGCGCTGGCCAAGTCCGGCGCGCTTCACGGCAAGCGCGTATTCATACGCGCTGACCTGAACGTGCCTTTCGACGACGCCGGCCAGATCAGCGAAGACACGCGCATACGTGCCTCGGTGCCGGGCATACGCCTGGCGCTCGATGGCGGCGGCGCCGTCATGGTGACGTCGCACCTGGGCCGTCCCACCGAAGGTACCCTCAACGCCGCCGATTCGCTCGACCGCGTGGGTCGCCGCCTGTCGCAGTTGCTGGGCATGCCGGTGCAGCTGGTGCAGAACTGGGTCGATGGCGTCAATGTCGATCCGGGCCAGGTCGTGCTGCTGGAAAACTGCCGCGTCAATCCGGGCGAGAAAAAGAACGACGAGGCGCTGTCGCGAAAAATGGCCGCGCTTTGCGACGTCTACGTCAACGATGCGTTCGGTACTGCGCATCGCGCCGAGGCCACCACGCATGGGATCGCCCGTTTCGCGCCTGTGGCATGTGCGGGCCCCTTGCTCGAAGCCGAATTGCAGGCCCTGGGTCGTGCGCTGCACGAACCCAAGCGTCCGCTGGTGGCCATCGTGGGAGGCTCCAAGGTGTCCACCAAGCTGTCCATCCTGCAGTCGCTGGCCGACAAGGTCGACCAGCTCGTGGTGGGCGGCGGCATCGCCAACACCTTCATGCTGGCGGCGGGCCTGCCCATTGGCAAGTCGCTGGCCGAGCCCGACCAGGTCGAGCAGGCGCGTTCGGTCATCGAACTGATGAAAAAGCGTGGCGCCGACGTGCCGATTCCCACTGATGTGGTGTGCGCGAAGGCGTTCTCGGCCGACGCCGAGGCCACCGTCAAGGCGGCCGACGCGGTAGCCGACGACGACCTCATCCTCGATATCGGCCCGCAAACTGCCCAACAGCTGGCGGGCATCCTGCAGCAGGCCGGCACCATCGTCTGGAACGGTCCGGTAGGCGTTTTCGAGTTCGACGCTTTTTCGAACGGCACCGAAGTCCTGGCAAAGGCCATCGCCGAATCGCCCGCGTTTTCCATCGCGGGCGGCGGCGACACGCTGGCGGCCATCGCCAAGTACGGCATTGCCGACAAGGTGGGCTACATATCCACCGGCGGCGGCGCCTTCCTGGAATTCCTCGAAGGGAAATCCCTGCCGGCGGTTGCCATCCTGGAAGAGCGGGCGGCCTGAGCTCCTGCGCACAGCAGTGGTAAACCGGATGCCAGGCGCGAGAGCGCCTGGCATTTTTCATTCCGGATGTCGCAAACCCGGGCGGCGCCGGGTCGCGTTGCTGAGAATGGCTGCTCGGCAAGGCTGTTCTTGCCGGGCCCGTGCGGCCATCCGCGGCCGCGGCGATCGCGAGTCGGCCGGGCCCATTCAGCGTCGGGCACCGCGGCCCGGCCGATCCGGCGTTCGGGCCGGCTGCGAGCCTCGGACGCTCAGGCGCCTCGACGCCGCGTACCGGGCGCTCTGCGAACGGGCGGTTTGCTCGTCGTGCCTCCCAGCGGGGCGGCGTCGTTCGTCGCGGGTGCTTGCGCCTGCGCCGCACTCGGGGGCGCTGCCTTCTGCTTGGATGCCGTGCGCTTGGCGGGCACGCTCCGGGCCGCGGCTTTCTTCGCCGGGGCTCGCGTGGCCACGGTTCCCTTCTCTGCGTTTCTCTTCGCCGCGGTTCGCCTGGCCGAGGCGCGCTGCGGCTTCGCGTCATTGGCCTGCTCGCGCGCCAGCGCCCGCCGTGCCGCGTCCCGAAAAATCTGCTCCATCTCGCCCAGATGGGCGCGTGCGAGTTCGTTCAGCGGACCGGTGGCTTCCAGCACGTGACGCATGATGCCGAATGCGTCGCGGATCTCGTCGGCGGTGGCCTTGTCCAGCAAAGTAGGCATGGCCTTCAAGGCGGCGGCCGTGTCCAGCCGCATCATCAGGGCCTGGTCGCGCGCCACATCCTTGAATTCCTGCAGGGCCAGGTTCGAATCGGCGTCAGCGCGCATCTTGCGCAGCATGGCAAAGCTGCGTTCGTCGATGCTGCCTTCGGCATTGGACACATAAAGCAGCATGCGCATGGCGGCCTCGCGCACGCCTCCCTGGTCCATCAGCGTATGCAGCTCGTCGGTGCGCTGTTTCATGAAGTCGCGGTGCTCCGGCGAGACGCCGGGATGCTTGCGGGGCGCACCGCTGCGCGCGCCCAGCCCTGCCCAGTCCTGCACCAGCGGCGAACCGTATACGTTCATGAACAGTTGTTCGCCCGCCGCGTCGCGCAATTCCTGCCACATGTTCAGCCCCGCCTCGATGGCGTTTGACGCCATGTGTTCGAAAACCAGGAACGGGTTGTCTGCCGCCACGGGCTGGCGGTGCAGCCGGGCCTGCGCCGCGGCCTGCGCCACGGGCGCCACCCACGGATTGCGGTCCGAAATAAGTTCGTAGGGCAGGCGCAGCGGATGCATGCGCTGCAGCCATTCCGCCGATTGCGGCGTGACTGCGGCCCGCACCCAGGGCTGAACGAAGCTGCGGTACAGCCCCAGGTTGATGTCTGAGATGCGCGCGACGGCCGCAAAGCGGAGATCATCTTCTTCATTGCGCTGGACGATGGCGCGCACGTCGTCTACCTTGCGCCGGGCGAACGACAGGACATAGTCCCCCCTGGCCAGGTCGGCATTGGGCGTGTCGGGCGTCTTGTCGGCAATCTCGGCCTGGTAGATTCCGGCGGGCAAGACGTCGATTAGGTCGATGTTCGCGGTGAATTCCTGGTGTTCCTTGCGCGCCACGCTGCCCGAGACGAAGATGCCCAGGTGACCAATGCTTTCGTGGATGGCGTAAACGATGGTCTGGTCGTGGGCCACGACTTCGGTGTCGTCCTGGTAAAGGTCGGGAATCCAGCCCAGCGCCTGGGGCGGAGGGGTGATGTTGTCGCCCTTCGAGCAGAACACAATGATGGGCGAGCGGATATTGCGCAAATCGATGCGTATGCCGTCAGACGTGACCAGCCCTGCAGTCGAAAGCCGGTTGCCGATGAACAGGTTGTTGACGATGTACTGGATTTCCGGCGCATTCAGGAAAACATGGCCGCCCCACCATTTTTCGAAGCTCAGGTAGCGTGAGGCTTCGGTGTCGACGTTCGCGTACAGGTTGTACTGCTTGCTCCAAAGCGTGTTGGCGGGATTCAGGTTCTCGAAGTTCTGAACTAGCCAGGCGCCGTCGAAGTGCCCATGGCCCAGGTCGCAGGCCATCTCGGTCAGCCAACTGCCGCCCAGCAGCCCCCCGCTGTAGCGCATGGGGTTCATGCCGCGCCAACCGGCCCAGTAGGACAGGGGTGCGCCGGCAACGATGATGGGCCCGAAAAGTTCTGGCCGCATGGCGGCAGTCATCAGAATCTGCCAGCCGGCCTGGCAATTTCCCACCACCACGGGCTTGCCTTCCGATTCGGGATGGCGCGCGATGATCTCTTCCAGAAAACGCGCTTCGGCGCGCATTACGTCTTCTACGGTCTGGGTGGGCGTGGGCTGCGGAAGGAATGAGGCGAAATAACAGGCGTGTCCGGCACGCACCGCCACGCCGATCTCGCTTTCAGGCTTGAATCCGCCGATGCCGGGGCCATGGCCGGCGCGCGGGTCCACCACGAGGAACGGGCGCTTCTGAGGGTCCACCGGCGAGTCGTCGGGCGGCACAATGCGCAGCAGTCCGTAGTTGACCGGCTGGGCGAACTCGCGACCATCCAGTACCAGTTCGGATTTCATGCTGAGCACATTGGGCGCGCGCTTGGCCATATGGCTGTGATACTGATTGCCGCGCTGCCGCATCACGTCGGCATACAGCACACTGCGCTGCATCGCATCAACGGCATATTCGTAGGCGGCGCCCCAGGGCAGGTTCGCCTGGACGGGCCGGTCAGTACTGGGCGTGGGGGAAGCGGCCAAGATAGACTCCGGTTCGAGGTGCGAGGGGCCACGGCCAAGCCGTTCGACCCGTCCTCGCAGAAAGATCAGAGTCCATTACAACGCAAAACGATGTTGCAATGCAACATTAGGGTGCGGGTGGCGGCGATGAGCGATGCGCCGCTGCAGTCTGGCTCCTGGAGAGTTCAGTTGGCTTTCAAGCCAGCCTTGGCGGCTATGTCAGACCAACGGGCCACATCGCGCGCCACATCCGCTCGGAGTTCCTCCGATGTGGACGGGGCCGGCATCGCCCCAGCTGATTTCAGGAACTTCGCAAATTCCTGGCCCTGGACAATGGAGAAGATTTCCTTGTTCAGGCGGTGACGGATTTCCGACGGTGTTCCCGCCGGTGCGAACACCCCCCACCAGAGCTCGACCACATAGTCCAGCCCGGACTCTTTAACGGTCGGTATGTCGGGAAAATCCTGGTCCCGCTGGGCCCCAGTAAAGGCCAGCTTCGGTAACTGGTCGGCCACTGTGCCCCGTATAGACGCGATTGAAGTAATGGTGAAATCGATTCTGCCGGCCACGAGATCCAGCAAGGCTGGGCCGGTACCTTTGTAATTGACCCCCGTGGTGCGGATGCCGGCCAGATCGTTCAGCAGTTCGGTCGCGAGTTGGCTATTGTCGCCAAGCCCCGCACTGCCATAGTTCAGCTTATCCGGATTCGACTTTGCGTACGCTACGAACTCAGAAAAGGTTTTGGCAGGAAAATCTGTGCGGGTAACGAGCAAGAAGGGTGCTGCTGCGACACGCGAAATAGGGTCGAATGCTGTCACCGGGTTGTAAGGCGTTTTCTGCACGGCGGCAGAGGTCGCCAGCGAGCTTGACATGAACAACAGCGTGTAACCGTCCGCAGTGGACGAGGCCACCGCCTGCGCGCCAATCGTTCCTCCACCGCCGCCCCGATTCTCAACCACTACCGTCTGTCCCAGCCGTTGCGTCAGATCTTGGGCAATGCGTCGCCCGATCACGTCGTTGCTGCCGCCAGTCGCGAAGGGCACCACCATGCGGATGGGTTTGGCTGGCCAGCTTTCCTGCGCTGTTGCTGATGAAAGCGGGACGGCGGTTGCGATGCAGGCAGAGCACAATGTGAACGCCGACAACCAGTCACGAAGTTGCATGGTGATATTCCCCTTGTTTTATGAATGTTCAGTCAAATGCGGTAGCCCGTCATCGACCAAGAATCAACTCGCGCGCGGCATCGATGTTCGTCATCAATTTCGCCACGGTTGAGATTGCCTGCCGCGTTCCTTCAAGGATTGCATCGCTTCCGAGGCGCATCCCGTCCGGGTACATCATCAATCGATATACGCATGCGGACCCTGGCATGCCCGATGCAGGAATCGTTACCGCTCCTGTGGTTTGCAGCAAGACCATGGCCGCAGCGGCGGTGGCCTCGATCGGCACTAGGTGACAGCGCGTCGATCCACTTTCGCGCCATGCCAGCTCGAGCAGGTCTTCTCCGGATATAGCAATTCCGGCGCCTGCGCGATAGGCTCGGCCCAGCAACATCGGCTGCAGCGCTGACATGACCTGCTCGGCGAACGATGCTGCCTCGCGTATGGGGTCTGCATCGAAATCGGTCATGGCGTTCAACCCGGCCACCAGAGAACCCAATTGGGCTTCGAGGCCAAACATGAAAGCGGTGGTGCGGATCTTGGCTACCAGTTCAGTGCGGCCGGCGAGCATCCCGGATCTGGGGCCGGTCAGGTGTTTGTCCAATGACCAGAACGCGACATCAGCGCCTAATGCCAGCGGCGGCGTCTCGTCGTAAAGCGAAATTCGTGCTGCCATGTGGGCGTCGTCCAGAACGACGACGGCTCCGGCCGCTTTGGCCAGGCGGATTGCGGTGCGAATATCCTGTTCGACCATGTGATGCTTGGACGGTGAGATAGTCGTGATCACCACCAGCACGGGTGGCATCGGGTCTTGCTGTAGGCCTTGCTCGAACGAGTCTGGGCCAACGAATTCCCGAAACTCTCCACCCGCAACAGCTACAGAGTTCTTGATAGACGGATGGCATCGATCTGCGGGCACCACTGAATGTACAGTCTGGCCAGGCTTTACCAGAGCCAGCATCGTTGCCAGTGCCGCAGCGCTGACCCGGTTGCACAACAGGCCGTCGTGCTCGGGCGATGCACCACCCATAAATCCCAGTGCCGCAGGAACGATCTGGTTGGTGTCGATGGCGGCGAAATCGATATAAGAGTGCAGTTTCGCCTGGTCTCCTTGCTTGTAGCGAAATCCTCTGATCAGCCCGGTCAAGTTGAAGAGGGCACCATCGCCCAGTGCCGTGCGGCGGTCGTGTACCAGCTGATGCGCTCGCTGTTGGCGTACCACCTCGTCGGCATTTCCCCGCAGAATTTGCCCGCGCGCGTACGACACGGTCGGGTCGATCGGATTACCAAATCGATCTTTTCCCGCGGCGGCCGCGGGTTTTTGAATCGGGGTGTTCACTGGGGCACCATTTACGGTCGGGATATGTGGATAGTTGTTGGATTGTACGGGCAACCATACAAATGACCAAGCTCTTCCTGAACCCATTTCCGGTAGTGCACTTCAGTTGGCGGCCGAGCTACCTTTCAAACGAGAGACCGCATTTGCGCGAGCGACGGGAGATTTGCGACTAGAAGTGCGAGATACATCGGCGATGTTCAAGCTGTAATAGTAGCGATCCGCCCGATAGTAAGAGTGACACAGCAAGCGGCGTGCCATCGTCCCTGCGGAAAAAGCGCGACAGGAAGAGCACTGGCGCACCGACAGATATATCAAGGAATTCCGAAAGCTCCGGCGAGGCCACCAGGGCTTCGATCTGCTGCTTTTCTTCGAAGCACGCGATTTTCAGCTCCGTCGAGATCAGGTTCAAAATTGAAACAACTTCAAAATTGACGTCCTGAATCTGCACGCCGACTTCAGGAGAAAAGTAGGCAAAATGCAGGGCCAGTGGACTATTTTCGAAATACCGTACCCGTTTCACCATGAAGACATCGTCGGACGGGGATTCGATGAGTTTGGCGATATCCGGCAGGAGCACGGCGCCCGATTTGATCAATCTGGAACTCGTATCCAGTTTCAGCGCCGTGTAGTCTTCGCTCATTCCGGTAAGGCGCTGTTCGCCGCGTTGTTCGAAGCGCTTGGCAAGAAAAGTGCCCTGCCCTTGGCGCCGGACGATGATGCCTTCTTCTTCAAACGACCGCAGTGCCTCACGCACGGTCTCACGGGATACCGCAAATTCCTTGCACAACGCCCCCTCTGTAGGTAGCCGATCGCCTACTTCATAACCAGACTGCATACGCTTGCGCAGGATCTCGCGTAGCTGCAGATACTTGGGAAAGGGGTTGAAGAATTTCTTCATCTGGCGAGATTTGCTAGGCATTGCGCTCAATGAAGCAGTATAACTTTCGCTCTGGTCGCCAGAATTGAGCCGTTCAGCCTGGAACTTGAAGGCGAGTGCATTGCCGCATGTCAGACCACGGAAACCTCGTTGGTTTTGTCAACGGCGGGCGCACAGGGTGCATGGCACACGGCCTCGATGCGGTTGCCTGCCGGATCGGATAGGAAAGCGGCGTAGTAGTGAGGGTGGTAATCGGTGCGCACGCCTGGCTGTCCCAGATCCTGCCCGCCGTGGGCCAGGCCAGCCCGATGGAACGCATCGACTGCTGAACGGCTGGCGGCTTTGAAGCACCAATGGCGACGCACTGCGGCATTGCAGGCAGCGGAGAGCAACACTGACAGATAGGTATGGTCAGGCGAGGCACCGTCGCAGCGCTCACCGTAGCCCAGGCCGTCGGGGCGATCATAAATCTTGACGGCTCCCAACGTTGCCATGACCGCGTCATAGAAGGGGCGCGCCGTGGTGAGGTCGGCCACGGTGATTGAAACGTGGTCGAGCAGCTGCATCAGATGCGGGCGTCGTGATTGAACTGCAGCCAAGTCTGCACCGTCGGCCGCTGCCATTGACTGTCGGCATAGGCGCGCAGGCCCGGCGGCAGTGCATCGTCGCTGCACGCAAGGCGGCGCAACATCAGCGCCAGTTCGGTATCGGCAATGCACCATGCGCCGAAAAGGTGAGGCTGGCCCTCGGGCAGCAGCGCCTGGGCCACGCGGATCAGCTTGGCTGCGGCCGCCTGAGCCTTATCGCCCAGCGCCGCGCAGCGGGCGCCGTGGAACACGACTTCGGTGGGGCGTTCCTCACGCAAGGGCGCGAGATCGCTCCGCAACCAGGCCTGGATCTGCCGTGCCTGGGCTCGCTGCCGGGGGGCCTGAGGGAAAAGCGCCGGATAGTCGGGCGCACTGAAGACGTCTTCCAGGTATTCGATGATGGCGCTGGATTCGGTCAGGTGAAAGCTGTCGTGGGTCAGGGCCGGAATACGGCAGGTGGGTGCGCGGCTGGCGTAGGGCCGCAGCCGCTGTTCGCCCGCGCCCAGGTCGACCAGCCTCAATTCGACGGGAAGGCCCTTCTCGGCCAAGGCGATATACGCCGCCATGGCGTATGGACTGAGCAGCAACGCATCGACATACAGCGTAAGCGGCGAGGCAAGCGGCGCGGGCAAGGTGGTCTCCGAAGGCGTGCGCGCGTGGCGCGGCGCGGCCCATGGCCGCGGCGTATCCTCAAGCGTACCGCAATCGGGTTGCGCCGGCATCCGAGGCCGTGGCGCCAGGGCGTTCAGTCGACGATGAACAGGCGGGCGCCGGTGGGCGTTGATGAACGGTGCGCTTCGGCCTGGTCAGCCACTTGGTAGCTCATGCCGGGCTTCAGCACGAAGTGTCTGCCGTCTTCGAGTTCGGTATGCAGTTCGCCCTCAAGACACAACAGAATATGCCCTTTGCTGCACCAGTGGTCGGCCAGGTACCCGGGCGAATACTCGACCATGCGCACGCGGATGTCGCCGAATTGGCGCGTGCGCCAAAGGGCCGAACCGGTGTCGCCGGGATGCACGGTGGGTTCGATGGTCTGCCAGTCCGTGGTGTCGAAGGGGATGTCGCGCAGGTTCATTCAAGAGCTCGCTGGTGTGATCACAAAGGGGGAGCCAACTCGTCTGGCACCTGCAGCAGCAGGTCGGTGGGACCGACATCGATGCCAGCCTGAGTCAGCAGGGTCGTGGCCTGGCCGCGATGATGGGCCTGGTGGTTGAAGAAATGCAGCACCACGCTGCCGAAGTTGCGCCGCGACGCCACGCCACGGGAGCTGGAATATGCAAGCACCTGGCCCAGGTCGGCGTCGGCGACCTGAGCGGCCCAGTCGATGATGGCGCGGTCGAGCATCTGTCGCAGCGCCGTCAGGCCCGGAAGGTCGGGGCTCAATGGCTGGTCGAGCCCGCTGGGCATGGGCAAGGCGCATACCGGGTCCAACGCCGTGTAGCCCGCAGAATGCGTGGCGAAGCGCTTCAGCCAGAGGATGTCGCCCACCGCGATGTGGTTCAGCGTACCGAACAGCGAGCCGAAGAATGCGCCGCGCGGCTCCATTGCGCAGGCGGCGGGTTGGGCCGCGGCCCGGTAGATGCGTTGATTGATCCAGGCGTTGTAGTTGGCGAGCAGACGCAGGTCGGCGGCGTTGGGCATGATGGCGCTCGATGATGGGAGGCGATGGCCCTAGGCGGCCAGTTTCTTTTGCCAGAACATGGCCTGGCCGGTGTCATCGGCCAGTTCGTAGCCCTGGTAACCAATCTTGCGGTAAAGGGCCTTCGCGGGCTCATTGCCCTGCAGCACTTCCAGCGTGATCTTGCAGCAGCCTCGGCGCAGGGCGACGTCTTCCAGGGCTTGCAGCAGACGCTGGGCGATACCCTTGCGCTGATGGCGTTCGGAAACCATGAAGTCGTGCAGGTTCAGCAGCGGCTTGCACGCGAAGGAAGAAAAGCCCTCGAAGAAGATGGCCAGGCCGGCGGGCTGGCCCTCGTACAGAGCCAGCAGCGCACCCGCAGTGGGGCGGCGCGCGAGCTCGGCCACCAAGTGGGTGCGGGTGTAGTCGGACAGCGCCTGGCCGCCGCCCATGGGGCCGCGAGCGTATTCGTCGAGCAAGGCGACGACCATCTCGCCATGGTCCGGGTTGTTGAAGTCTGCGTCGATGATGTCCAGCACGATGGTTCCCTGGGTGCAGGCCGCGGCGGCAGCCGGGATGAGCGGTGGTGGGTATTATGCCGCGCCGGGCGGGCGGCCACTAGGTACACTGCCGGCTCTGTTGTTGCAGGAGCATTGCATGAACCGTTCATCGGCGCCGTCGCCGGCGCCGCACTCCGCGGATGAGGCCGGGTGGGCAGGGCTCAAGGCCTGCCTGCCGGTCATGATCGGCTATTTCCCTGTGGCCGTCACATTCGGCATTGCTGGTGTGGGCACGGGGCTGGCGCCGCTGCAGGTGGTGCTGATCTCGGTGCTGGTCTACGCGGGCGCAAGCCAGTTCCTGCTGCTGGCCTCGATCAAGGCGGGCACGCCATGGCTCTGGGTGGTGGCCCTGTGCTCGCTGCTCAATGCGCGGCATCTTCTGTACGGGCCGCTGTTGTCGCGCTTCTTGCCGCAGCGACTGCGCACACGCCTGAAAATCGCCTTCCTGCTCACGGATGAAGTATTTGCGACGGCGTTGCACCGCATTGAACGGGTGCCTCCCGCCACGCGCAACCGCTGGATGACCCTGCTGGGCGTGGGTGCATGGCTGACCTGGATCGCGGGCACGGCCGTGGGCGTGTATGCGGGCGACGGGCTGGAGCGTCACTATCCCATGCTGTCGCAAGTGATGCGCTTTGCTCTGCCGGCCCTGTTCCTGGCGCTGGTCTGCCAGAGCAGCACGCGCGCGATGCGTGCGCCGGTCCTGGCGGCGCTGCTCGTCGCGGGCGCATTCGCGGCGTTCGGCCAGACAACGCTGGCGATCGTGGCAGGCGCCGTGGCGGGTTGCCTGTGCTATCGGCCGGACGCCGCCAGCCGCGCAGGATCGCGAGAGCGGGGCGCGTCATGAGCGGTGAACTTGGATTCTGGGGCGCGGTGATCGCCATGGCGGTCATCACGTACCTGACGCGTGCTCTGCCATTCCTGCTGTCTGCCCGCAGCCGGCTGCTGCGTCGCCTGGCGGAAGGGTCTTCGATGGCGGCCCTGGGCCCGGCGCTGCTGGCCGGCATCGCGGCGGCCGTCATTGTGCCGGACGTGGTGGCCTTGAAAGGCCTGTCGCAATGGCTGCCCTACGCGGGCGGCATGCTGACCACGGCGCTGGCGGCAAGGCGTTTGCGCAATACAGGCGTGGCGGTGATTGCCGGGGTGGTGGGATATGGCGTCTTGCTGATGGTGGTGCAACTGGCGCACTAGCGGGCCGCCCGTCGGGCGGCCCGTGGGGCCGATGCCGCCGCGCGTGCCTGGCTGGCCCAGGCCCCCCGGGCTCGACCCGCCAGGCGCGGGCGGGTCGGCTCAGCCAGGCCACGTCGGGGCCGTGCGGTACCGTCAGGTCAGGGACATGCCCAGCCAGAACAGCACGGCTGCCAGCAGCATCGAGGCGGGCAGCGTCAGGACCCAGGCCAGCAGAATGGTGCGCACTGTGCTGCGGTGCAGGCCGCTCTTGTTGGCGATCATGGTGCCCGCCACGCCGGAAGACAGCACATGCGTGGTGGACACGGGCAGGCTGAACACGTTCGCCATGCCGATGGCGGCGACCGCCGTCAGCTGGGCCGCCATGCCTTGGGCGTAGGTCATGCCTTGCTTGCCGATTTTCTCGCCGACGGTCAGCACGACGCGACGCCAGCCGACCATGGTGCCGATGCCCAACGCCAGGGCAACGGCCACGATGACCCACAGGGGCGCGTATTCAGTGGTGGCGGTCAGGTCTGAACGCAGCTTGCCCAGGTCGGCCCGATCGCGTTCCTGCACGCCGTCCAGGCCCGAAACTTTCTTGGCCGTGTCATCCAGGCACAGCAGGTAGCGGCGTATCGCGATGCGCTGTTCGGAGGGCAGTTCGGCGTAGTGGGTGACCCCGCGCAAGTTCGCGACCAGCGCATCGATGGTGGGCATGGTCAGTTGCGGATCGCAGCGGAACTGGTCGGGCAGCACGTGCGCGGGCGACTTGGACTTGGACAGCGCCAGGTACTCGTCCAGCGCAGCGTGATTGCGGTTGTAGAAGGCGGCCAGGTGGGTGGCGGCATCGCGGGTGCGGTCGATCTGGTAAGTGGTGCTGGATTCGTTCAGCACGAACTGGGCCGGCACGATGCCGATCAGCACCAGCATGATCAGGCCTATGCCCTTCTGGCCATCGTTGGATCCGTGCACGAAGCTGACGCCCATGGCCGACAGCACCAGTACCAGGCGGTTCCAGAAGGGCGGGTGCTTCTTCGCATCGATTTCGCGGCGCTGTTCGGGCGTCTTGTGCATTTTCGAGGTGGGCCACCAGCGCTTGAAGAGCAGCAGCAGTCCGCCTGCCACCAGGCAGCCCGCCAGGGGCGAGGCGACCAGGGACAGACCGATGTCGATGGCCTTGTTCCAGTTCACGCCGTCTCCCAGGGGCAGGTCTGTGAGCAGGGCATTGGCCAGGCCCACGCCCAGGATGGACCCGATCAGGGTATGGGAACTGGAGGCCGGGATGCCGAAGTACCAGGTGCCCAGGTTCCAGGCGATCGCCGCCGTGAGCATGGCAAACACCATGGCCAGGCCCTGGCCGGTGTCAACGTTGATGAGCAGTTCGACAGGCAGCAGATGCACGATCGCATAGGCAACGCCCACGCCGCCCAGCAGCACACCCAGGAAGTTGAAAATTCCGGACATGACGACGGCCAGGTGCGGCGGCATGGCTTTGGTGTAGATAACGGTGGCGACGGCGTTGGCGGTGTCGTGGAATCCGTTGATGAATTCGAAGGCCAGGACGAAAAACAAGGCCAGCACGAGGCTCGCGCCTATCCAGAAGTCCAGGCCGGAGAAAATTTGGAACATGGGGAGGGATGGGGTGGGAGAGGCGATTTCGGAAGGAACGCAGGCCAGATTATTGCAGATTTGTGACGCCGGACCGGTTCCTCTCGTGTAAGACAGGCCCTCCCGTCGGGATGGTTTGCCGCGGTCGCTCAGCGGCGGCAGCGGCCTTCGATCCTACTTGCGCGGGGGCGCCATCAAAACGCCGTGCGCCACGGGCAGCCTGGCGATGCACGGGAAGATTCCCAGGAGGCGGGCCAATGGCCCGGCGCGGGGGCCCCGGATCGCCATAATGCGATAGCATCGGATTTTTCGTTACTGGATATCGTCATGCCCGCCACCCCGCAACGCGTTGTTCGCCGCCATCCCGACGACCTCATCATCGGGTTGGTATCTGTTTCTGATCGAGCCACCTCCGGCGTCTACCAGGACCAGGGCGTGCCGGCACTGCGCGAGTGGCTCGGCACGGCGATTTCCTCGTCTTGGCAGGCCGTCGAACGGCTCGTACCCGACGAAGCCGGCGAGATCTCGGCGGCGCTGGTTGAACTGGTGGATACCTGCGGGTGCGACCTCGTGCTCACTACCGGCGGCACGGGCCCGGCACGGCGCGACGTCACCCCCGAGGCGACCCTGGCCGTCGCCACCAAAGAAATGCCGGGCTTCGGTGAGCAGATGCGCCAGGTCAGCCTCAAGTTCGTTCCCACCGCCATCCTGTCGCGTCAGGTTGCGGTCGTGCGCGAAATCGAAGGTCACGCGGCGCTGATCATCAATCTGCCCGGTCAACCCAAGGCCATACGCGAAACGCTTGAAGGGCTGCGTGATGAAAACGGCAGTGTCGCGGTGCAGGGCGTGTTCGCCGCCGTGCCCTATTGCATAGATCTCATCGGTGGCCCTTACGCCGAGACGCACGAGCATGTGGTCAAGGCGTTCCGCCCCAAGTCGGCGCTGCGCAAGCCGGCAGCATGACGAAGGCGTGCGTTATAGTTCACCGGTTCTTTCTGTCCGTTTTTTGAGCTTATCTTCATGAAATTGCGATGCATCGCGACGTTGGCACTGATGGGTATCCTGGCCGGCTGCGCCAACGTCAAAGACGTGCGCGGACGCGAGCCGGTTTTCTTCGGCTCGACGGCCCGGCCTGCGGATCAATACACCACGTGCGTCAAGACCGCCTGGGAAGGCGCGGGTACGCAGACGGAAACGCAGGCGGTGCATAACGGCTTCGAGCTGATCGTGCCCGGCACCATGGGGGTCGAGGCCGTGCTGACCGCCACTACCTGGAAGGGCAAGACCGACGTGCGCTTGTCGACGCGCATTCCGCGGTACAGCACGGCGCTGGTCGAGGCCGCGAATCTGTGCATGTAGCCAGCCTGCTACCGCGTGCACGCCTGGCGCGGGTGATGGCGCAGGTGCTGCTGCTGGGCGCGGCCTTGCTGGCCTGGATGGCGCAGGCGCATGCGCAGGGCTACATTGCCCGCAAGCTCGACATGCCCGTGCCCGGAGGTGTTGCAGTGGTCCAGCTGGGCGAGGCCGAGCAGGCGCCGCACGCCAGCTTCGATGGCCATCGTGTCATGGTGGTGCGCGACAGCGACCGGCAGTGGATCGCCATCGTGGGCATTGCACTGGGCAAGGCGCCCGGGCGGCATACGCTCCAGGTGCAGGGCCGCGCTCCGGTGGCGTTCCAGGTGGGCAGTAAAGAATACGCGGCGCAGCACATCAAGCTGAAGAATCGCCGCCAGGTCACCCCGCATCCGGAAGACGTCAAGCGCATCGAGCGCGAGCTCGACGTGCAGATGGCTGCCTACCGCCACTTCCGCGAGGGCATCGTCCCCAGCAACGTGATCCTGGACCGGCCGGTCGAGGGCCGGTTGTCCAGCCCCTTCGGCTTGCGCCGCTTCTTCAATGGCGAAGAACGCAACCCGCATTCAGGCCTGGACTTCGCGGTGCCCGAGGGCACGCCGGTCAAGGCGCCCGCTGCAGGGCGTGTCGTATTGGTCGGCGACTACTTCTTCAACGGCAACACCGTGTTCATAGACCATGGCCAGGGCTTCATCACCATGTTCTGCCATCTGTCGGCCATCGATGTGAAGCCGGGCGACGAGGTGGCGCGCGGTGCGGTCGTAGGCAAGGTGGGCAGCACGGGGCGCGCGACCGGCCCCCACCTGCACTGGAACGTGAGCCTCAACGGGGCTCGTGTCGATCCGGCCATTTTCATTGGGGCCGCGCAACGCTGAGGCGGGCGGCGCTGGCGCCCGCGTCCTGGATGTCGACGCGGTGCAGTGGATGCTCCGCACCGAGGCGCAGGGTATGCGCGGCTTTACCGCACCGTGGCCAATAGAGACTGGTAACGCCGTTCAGCGTACTGCAGAGTGTCGACGGCCGCCTGGTGCAGTCGGAGTTGTTCTTCCAGGCAGTTGTCGTATTTGATGCAGGCCTGCGCATAGGTCAGGCCGGTAGCGCGCAGGCTTTGTACAAACGCGGCGCGCGACTGTTTCAGCAGGCGCAAGCCCAGTTCGCCTTGGTTGACGGCATGCTGAGCCTGTGCCACGCGCTGTGCGGCGGCCTCTGGCGATTCGTTCGTATCCGCAACGTTCGTATCCATGAACGGCATACGGATCGGGCCAAGCCAGGCGCTGCTTAGCGGCGGCGCTGCGCGGGACGCGCGGTCTGGGGGGCGCGTTCGTCTTTGTGACGGAAATTGATGCGGCCCTTGGTCAGGTCGTAAGGCGACATTTCCAGGGTGACGCGGTCGCCCGCCAGGATGCGGATGCGGTGCTTGCGGATACGGCCGGACGCGTAGGCGCCTACTTCGATGCCGTTGTCCAGGGTAACGCGGTAGCGGCTATCGGGCAGCACTTCGTCAACGATACCGTCGAGTTCGATCAGTTCTTCTTTCGCCATGTATGACTCTCCTTGGTCGATGCGCGCGGGCACCGTGGCATGGCACTCGCGCCACCCGTGGGCGGCATGCGCGGGACCCAAGCGGACCTGGGCCAGCGGTGGAACGTAAAACGTCCCGGCTGGTACGGAGGTACTGGGCCCGAGGAACCTGGCGGAACCCGGGGCGGTACTCACGCCGCTGGGGGCAATATGCGCGCGGGGCGCGGCTTGGTCGCGGCACTGCGCGGGGCACAACACCGGAAGAAGCGGGGTATAGCGTACCGTGTTTGTCATTCAGAACTTTTGCACGGAACAACTAAAGATATTACTCCAAACCCTCCTGTTTGACCAGGGTTTTCCCGAATTCGGGCGCTTTTGCGCGAGATTTGTGTCTATTTGCCCGAGATTGGCGCGTCGTAGGGGTATGCGCGCCAATGGGGCGCCCGAGTCAGGAGACCAGCATGAGGGTAATGGTATTGGTGAAAGCCACCGTTGAAAGCGAGGCGGGCGAGCTGCCGTCAGCCGATTTGTTGCAGGCCATGGGTGAATTCAACGCCGAACTCGAAAAAGCCGGGCTGCTGCTTGCCGCCGATGGGCTGCGCCCGTCGTCTGAAGGCAAGCGTGTGGCGTTCGAGGGTTCCAGCCGTCATGTCACCGACGGACCGTTCGCCGAAACGCGCGAGCTGGTGGCCGGCTTCTGGCTGTGGCAGGTGCGGGATATGGACGAGGCCGTCGCGTGGGTTAAACGGTGCCCCAATCCCATGCCCGGCCCCAGCGAAATCGAAATCCGCCCGCTCTATGAAATGGCGGACTTCATGTAGCCGGTCAGCCGTTCGGCGGGCCGACTTACGGAGCAGCCGGGCTGGCGACTTCTATTCGGAGCGCGGGGCCGACTTCTGGTATTGAGGCAGGTCGTCGGTGATGTCGTACCACGAGGCCTTGCTGGCGACATGCACGTGGCAGGAAGGGCGGATGCCCGGATCGTCGTCCAACGCGCCCAATGGCAGGCCGTAGGTTTCCGGCGCCTGGTCGAAGCGCGCCAGCAGCGGCGTGCCGCAGGCGCTGCAGAAGCCGCGGTAATGGCCGGGCGACGAGCTATACCAGGTCACCGAACCTTCGCCGCGCGTCCAGGCGAAGTCCTTGGCCTGTACCGTGGCACGCGTGCGAAAGGCGGTAGCGTGGGCCTTGCGGCAAGTCGCGCAATGGCAGTGCCAGGCCTGCGTCAATGGACCCGATATTTCGTAGGCCACGCGGCTGCACAGGCAGGAACCCTTCAGCATGTCGATGCTCCGGCAACTGGAAAGCTTGAATATATACCGGCGCGCAGGTTGGGCGCCGGGTGCGGGTACCCAGGCCTGCGGGGGGGGGGGGGAACTTCGAATGAGGTGCGGCCCCGCTTGACCGTGCGGCCAATTCAGGAACTCATGCAAGGGGGATTATGGAATAATCCGAGCCGATTGAAGTCGGTGGCCGGCGCGCTGTTGCCTATACCAGAGCGGTCGCTATCCCATATGAAAGCCGCCACAAGGAGATTGCATGGACTACAGCCGGCTGACATCCATCGACCTGCGTTTGCTGGCACTTTTCGTCGCCGTCGTCGAGAGCGGTGGATTCACGGCCGCGCAGGTGATCCTGAATTCGACCCAGCCTACCATCAGCAACCGGATGGCAGCACTGGAAGAAAAACTGGGCGTGCGGCTTTGCGAGCGCGGGCGCAAAGGGTTCAGGGTGACCCCCCAGGGCCAAGCCATCTACGCCTCGATCAAGACCCTATTTGCCGCGCATGACGCGTTCAATAAGCAGATCGCGGCCTTGCATGGCGTGGTGACCGGCGATCTGCACCTGGGGGTCATAGACAATACGGTCACCAACGAGACTTCGCCGCTGGTCCATGCGCTGCGGCGTTTCAACGACCGACGCACCAGCGTTCACCTGCATTTGCACGTAGGCTCACCGCTGGAGACCCAGCAGAAAGTTGTGGACGGGCGGCTGGAACTGGGCGTGGGCTGCTTTCCGAATCGCGCCCCCGGGCTGGTCTACAAAAAGCTCTTCGACGAGCGCCATGAGCTTTATTGCGGGCGAGACCATCCGCTATTTGCAGCCACTAACCTGCAGATTCGGGATCTGCTTCCCCATGAATTCGCCCATCGCAGCTACTACCCGATGAAGCACCCCATGTTGCCTCGCGGTGCAAGGGTCACGGCGACCGTGGCCACAATGGAGGCCGTGGCCATGCTGATACTGACCGGGCGCTATCTGGGCCACCTGCCCACTCATTACGCCAGACCGTGGGTGGACGCAGGCAGCGTGCGGCCCCTGAAGGTCGCGCGGCTGCCCACGCACACAGCGGATTTCGAATTGATATACCGCCGGGGCAACACGCTGTCGCTTGCCGCCCGGGCCTTCGTTGCAGACCTGAATGGCCACTGAGCCCGGTATGGCGATACATGCAATTTTCTGAATATAAAAAATCATCGGGCCGTATTTATCGAATGTAAGGCGGTGGCTAGACTTCGTCCATAACTTCAAGGGGGGAGCTATGAGAAACGATGTCCGGGTAATGCACATGACATGGCAGGCCTTTGCCGAAGCGATAGAGCGGCAGCCAGTGGTCATCGTGCCGTGCGGAGCGATCGAGCAGCATGGGCCGCATCTTCCCCTTGGCGTGGATGCCATGCTGAGCGAAGCGATTGCCCAGGACGTCGCCCGGCAAATAGGAGGGCTGGTCATGCCTCCTTTGAGCTACGGCTATAAGTCCATGCCTAAATCGGGAGGCGGGCCGAAGTTTCCAGGCACCACGAATCTCGACGGGCAGACCTACATCAGGCTGGTGGGCGACCTGTTGCGCGAAATGCATCGCCATGGCGTCAAGCGGCTGTGCTTTCTCAATGGCCACTTCGAAAACCAGTGGTTCCTGACCGAAGGCATCGACATCGCGATGCGCGATCCGGCGGTGGTTGCCCAGGGCATGCGCACGATGCGCATCGAGTACTGGGATGTTCTCGAACCGGCGGATATTGAAGCGATTTTCCCGGAAGGGCTCAACGTTCAGTTCGAGCACGCCGCCGCGATGGAAACCTCGATGATGCTGCATTATTTCCCGCAGCATGTGCTGATCGATCGCATTCCAAGCGAACCGACCCCGGTCTTTCCCCCTTACGACATATTTCCCGCCGACCCTGCATGGGGGCCGGAATGTGGCTCGCTTAGCCCGGCGCAGGGCGCTTCCGCCGAAAAAGGCCGCCGTCTCGCCGACGCGATTACCGGTGGCGTGACGCAGGCATTGCGGCACGCGTTCAAAGTGCCCTAGGCGCCGAACCTCATTTATCCAACTGCTGTATCACCTGTCCTGACGAGGAGATCTCGATGGAATTGCTCAAACGCGCCCGTGCATTCGGGCCCGCACTCGCATTACTGTCCTGTTTGCTGGCGGGCGCGCCCGGCCACGCCCAGGAATTCAAATGGCGCATGGCCACCACGGCGCCCGAAGCCAGCGCCAACTACACCGTCTATGCACTGAAATTTGTGAAGTACGCGGAACAGCTGACCGGGGGGCGCGTCAAGATCCAGCCGTTTCCTGCCGGTGTGCTGGCCCCTCCATTCGGGGTGCATGACGCAGTAATGAGTGGGGTGGCCGATTTGGGCCAGACCGTGCCGGCCTATATCGTGAACACGGATCCGGCCAACATCCTGCTGAGCGGGCAGCCGGGAGGAATGGTGCCCGAAGCGTACTTTCACTGGCTGTACTACGGCGGAGGGAAAGAGCTCTGGCAGGAATTCCGCCGCGAACAGATGGGCTTGCAGCCCTTGATCGCCGGCTTGGGAACGGCCGAAATATTTGCACATTCACATCGCCCCATTCGAGAGAAAGCCGATATGGCGGGGTTGAAGTTCCGCACGATCGGCAGCTGGGCCAACATATTGCAGAGTTTCGGCGCTGCGCCGGTGGTGGTTCCGGGGCACGAGGTCTACACCATGCTCGAACGCAAGGCGATCGACGCCGCCGAATGGTCCACGCCCAGCGGGAACCTCAAGGCAGGTCTGGAAAAAATCGCCAAGTACATCGTCGTGCCCGGCGTGCATTCCCCGTCTTATGCATTCGAGGTGATCATGCAGAAAGACAAGTGGGATGCCTTGCCCGAGGACATCCGGCACCAGTTGCAGCTGGCGGCCCAGCTGACGAGTTTCGACACCTATATGGAATGGGGCGTCGCCGACCTGGATGCCATGAGCAGACTGCTCGACGGCCGGAATGAGGTGGTTTACCTGTCGGACGAGTTCAAGCAGGAAATCAAGCAGGCGGGTCGCGATTGGGTAAGCGAACGCGTGCCGGCCCAGGAAGCCAAGGGCAATCCCTGGATGAAGCGGATCGCCGATTCGTACTTTGCTTTCCAGGATAAATGGGAAGCCACCTCGCAGGCGCTGGGACGATGAGCCACCGTACCGAATCAGGCCGCACATTCCGTCAAGCGGCTTGGCGGATCGTGCAGGCCATCGAATGGCTGAATCGCCAGCTGGGGCGGGCGGTGCTGGTGCTGGTGCCCGCGTTGGCACTGCTCATGGCGTACGAGACCTTCAGTCGTTACGTACTGGATCGTCCGACGCTATGGGCCAACGACCTGTCTTACATGATCAACGGAACGCTGCTGATGGTGCCCGCCGGGTGGGCCCTGTCCAAGAATGTGCACGTCAGAGTAGAGACCTTTCTGGGCGTCATTCCGCGCCACGTCCAGGACCTCATCCACATTGTCTTCTACCTGGTGCTGTTACTGCCCGGGCTGACGCTGCTGGCTGCGACGGCATGGCAGCGGGCCCTGCATGCGATTGCGACGCATGAGCTGGAACAGATGAGCGCGTGGGCGCCGCCGGTAGGCCCGTTCTACCTGGCCATTGCGATTGGCCTGTCGGGATTTGCATTGCAATGTGTGGCGGAGATCGTCAAGCATGCCCTGGGACGCAGTCCCCTTTCGTCGGGAGGCAGCCATGTCTGACTGGATGCCGGCGCTGATGTTCATAGCGCTCTTTACGTTCCTGTTCCTGGGGATTCCGGTGTCCTTGAGCATGGCCGGAATTGCGTTTGCGGCAGGGGCCTACACGCTGGGCGGCGCCGTTGGTCAGCACCTGTGGACCACCACGGCGGATGTCGCGCGCAACCAGGCGCTCACCGCAGTGCCAATGTTCGTTCTGATGGGTTTTCTGCTGGCGAGATCCGGCATCGCCGAACGCCTCTTCAATGCGTTGCAGCTGATCATGCGGGGCCTTCCCAGCGGAATGGCCCTCGCCGCGATCACCATGTGCGGAGTATTCGCGGCCGCCACGGGGATTGTGGGGGCGGTGGAAGTGCTGGTGGGCCTGATGGCGATACCGGCCATGATGCGCAGCGGTTATGCCAAGCCGCTGATCGCAGGGTCGATCTGTGCTGGTGGATCGCTGGGCACGATCATCCCGCCGTCGATCATTGTTGTCGTGTATGCGTCGGTCGCGGACATGAGCATCGGAGACCTGACGGCAGGCATTCTGATCCCGGGCCTGCTGACCATGGGCGCGTTCGCCGGCTACATCGTTCTGCATGGGTGGCTCAGGCCGCAGGATGCGCCACGTCCCGACACCAGTGAATTCGACCGCATGCCGCGCCGGGACAAGGTGATCATGCTGGTCTCGGGCATCGCGCCGGTCGTGTTGCTGATTGTGGTCGTGCTGGGATCCATACTCGCCGGCGTGGCCACAGCCACCGAAGCGGCGGCGATGGGCGTGATCGGCGCCGTGGCGCTATCGATACTGCACCGGGTGTTCAGCCTGCGCAGTGTTCTCGAGGCCTGCCAGGATACGGTGAGGATCTCGGTGATGATCCTGCTGGTCGTGCTGGCGGGAACCATGTTCACCAGCATGTTCATCCTGGTGGGCGGGTCGGCAGCGGTGTTGCATCTGATCGAATCGATGCAACTTTCGCAGTCCCAGCTCGTTTTCGCCATGGGCCTGATCATTTTTGTGCTTGGCTATCCATTCGATTGGGTCACGATCATTCTGATCTGCGTGCCGATCTTCCAGCCTCTGATCGTCGCCCACGGCATCGATCCGCTGTGGTTCGGGGTGCTTGCGCTGGTCATCATGCAAACCTCTTACCTGACGCCGCCCGTGGCGCCATCCATCATTTATCTGCGCAGCATCGCGCCGCCAGAGATGACCTATCGCGACATGACGCGCGGCGTGTTGCCGTTTCTTGCCTGCCAGTTCCTCGTCATCGCGGCGGTGGCGTGGATGCCGGCGCTGGCCACCTATTTGCCCAGTGTGCTCACACGCTTTTGATTCAATGACGGAGACAAAATTGACCTCTTTTAATGAGCCTCTCAGCGGGAATGCCATGCCTCGATTCGGTGGGATCGCCACCATGATGAGGCTGCCCCACGTCTCCAGCGCGGAAGGCCTGGATGTGGCGTTCGTCGGCGTGCCGCTCGACCTTGGTACGTCGAACCGCCCTGGCGCCAGATTCGGGCCGCGCGCCATCCGGGCCGAATCGCCGCTGCTTCGGCCCTGCAACTTGGGAACGGGCGACTCGCCGTTCAGTCGCTTGCGAGTCGCCGACCTGGGCGATGTGGCAGTGAATCCCTACAACTTGCTGGACAGCATCGAGCGCATCGAGACTTACTACAAAGCGGTGCTGGCTCAGGGTTGCATACCCCTGACGCTGGGCGGAGACCACACCATCGCACTGCCTATCCTGCGCGCCATTGCCCAATACCACGGTCCGGTCGCGTTGGTGCATGTGGACGCTCACGCAGACATCAACGACACGATGTTTGGCGAGAAAATCGCGCACGGAACCCCCTTCAGGCGTGCGGTTGAAGAGGGCCTGCTGTGTTGTGAGAAGGTGTTCCAGATCGGGCTTCGCGGTACCGGATATACCTCGGACGAGTTCGATTGGGGGGCGAGCAAGGGTTTTCAGGTGGTCCCCGCAGCGCAGTGCTGGCAGCGTCCCATGGACGACGTTGTGGCTCGCATACGGGCGCGCATAGGAAACCACCCGATGTATATCAGCTTTGATGTAGACGGGCTGGATCCAGCCTACGCGCCGGGCACCGGCACGCCGGAGATTGCAGGTCTGTCTACCGCACAGGCGCTGCAGCTCATCAGGGGGTGCTCGGGCATGAATATCGTCGGCGCCGATGTGGTCGAGGTGTCGCCCCCCTTCGATTGTGCCGGGATGACTGCGTTGACCGCTGCAAATCTGGCGTTCGAAATGCTTTGCGCCATTCCTTCAAAACGCGGCCAGGAGCGCAAATCGTGACGCCCGTCGGAGATCCATGTGGTTTCGAGGGGCTCGCGTATCTCGAGTTCGGAGCCGAGCGTCCAGGACAGTTGGAGCCGATATTGCGAGCGTTCGGTTTCGAGCGGGTGGATGGATCCGACGAGCGCGCGCGTTGGCAACAAGGGACCCTTGAACTTATTGTCGACGTCACGCCGGGCAGCTTCGGGCGGACTTACGCAGAGTTGCACGGGCCGGCGCTGGCGGCTGTGGGTATGCGCGTCCAGCATCCCGAGCTGGCTTGGCAGCGGGCTATCCATGCGGGCGCGCAGCCATTGCCTGTTCCGGACGATGGCACTCGTCCGTACGAATATGCCGTGCTCGGGATGGGCGGTATCGCGATGACTTTCGTCGATGCCGCGCGGCCGAGTGCCGGGCCGAAGCCGGGAGGATGTACCGCCATGCCGCCCGGGGCGCTGCAGAAGGTGGATCACCTTACCTTCAATGTGTCGACAGGGCAGCGGGAGTACTGGAACGACTTTCTGTCGTCGGCATTCGGTTTTCAGCGAGTGTTCGAGGCGGAGTTGCTGGTGGATGGGGCGCGCACCATCACTACCGTAATGCGCAGCCCCTGCAGGGGCATCAACCTGGCTTGCAACGAGCCCCTCGATCCTGCTTCTCCACTTTATCGCCAGATGCATGAGTTCAACGGCGAGGGCATCCAGCATGTGGCGTTTTCGACCGAAGATGTCGTTTCACTGGCGCGGCGCCTGGCGGCGAATGGCATTCCTGCGCTGAAGATTCCGGCGTCGCACTACGTGGAATGTGCGCCGCGGGCCAGGCGGGCGGGCCAGGAGCTGTCAGCCCTGCAGCGGCACCACATCATGCTGGCCGAGCGTGGCGAAGATGCGTGGATGCTGCAACATTTCACCGAGCCCTTGTTGGGCCCCATTTTTTTCGAGTTCGTGCAGCGAATGAATTTCAGCGAAGGCTTCACGCAAGGCGCCGCCGAGACCTTGCTCGACACGGTGTCCAGACTGGGAGATCGCCATGCTTGAGTCATCACGAGAGCGTTGGCTGGAGGTCGCCTTGAACGGGCCATGGACACGACAATATCAGCCGGGCATCCCGGTGACAGAGGCCGAGATCATTGCGGAGGCCATCGCGTGCGTCAACGAAGGCGCGTCGATCGTGCATGTGCATGCCTACGACCCCTCAACGGGCCGGCAGAAAGATGATCCGGATATCTACACGCGGATCATCGAGGGGGTTCGCAGCCGAGTTGACGCGATTGTCTACCCGACAGTGCCTTTCGCCGCGGCCTCGCAAGGACCTGGCGCCTGTGTGGCGGATGATCGCTTCAGCGTGATAGAGGTGCTGGGAAAGCGGGGGCTGCTGGAATGGTCCGTGGCCGATCTGGGAAGCCTCAATTTTGCATCGCATGACGACATCCTGAATGGAAAGGACGGCTTTATCCATACCAACACCGTCCCCGAGATCCGTAACAACCTCCAACTGGCGGCGGCATACCAGTTTCATCCCAGCTTTACCATCTACGAACCCGGATTCCTGCGCATGGGCGCGACAATGCGCCAGGCGATCCCGGGATTGCCCAAACCGATTTATCGGCTGATGTTCAGCGATACCTATACCTTCGGCTTCAGGCCCGAGCCGCAGGGTGTAGACGTTTATGTCGATATGCTCGAACGTTGCGATCCGGGAATGCCCTGGATGGTGGCTGGGCTGGGCGTGGAGATTTCGCCTCTGCTGCCCTACGCGCTGGAGCGCGGCGGACATATCCGGGTGGGCCTGGAAGATCTGCCGCCGGGAACGGCCGCTTCTAACGTCGATTGCGTCAGATCGGCCGCGCGGCTTGCGCTGGGAGCCGGATATCGGCTCTCGGACGCCGCCGGAATCCGTGTCGCGATGCGGGGCGAAGCCGGGGCAGGGTAGGGGCGATCATCGGCAGCACACCGCTCGCATTGGCCCTTTTTTCGTGGTTGCGTCGGCACCCGCTGACGGGGTCTGGTTAAATGGGGCTTGGCCGGCTCGCTCTGAGCCGGCTCATCCAGCTTGCGGAGGGCCACCGTGGCGACGCTAAATTTTTCCCAAGATCCCGAAGCTCCTGATCTCTGGGCAGCCGAGAACGTTCCCGCCGGCCCGGGGCGGCCGCCCATCCATATCATGGTCCAGACCGATGGCGAGGCCCCGGGCCCCGAGGCTTCCCGCGTGGTGCGAGAGCTGCTGGACCATCTCGACGATCAGGTGTTGTCGGCCGCGGATTTCCTCCTGGACCACTACACGCGTGAAGAGTGGTTGAAACAGGGGGTCGACCCGGCGCAATGGCTGGCCGACGAGAGTGCCGAATCCATGGCGGGCTGTGCCGTGTTGCGCGCCCTGTGGCTGTTCGATGAGTCGGGCGAGGGGTACGAGATGTGGTTCACGGTGCCCTGGGACAACGAACATACCTATGACGTGGAGTTCGACGCCGGCGAACCGGTGGGCTGTACGGTAAACGAATAGCCGACCGGAAGCGGCCGGGACCGCGGCTCCAGGCCAGCTGGAGCGTGACCCGGACACAGCAGTCGGGCATTTGCCGGCAACGACCCCGGCAGGAGCCCGGACGAGGCCGGTCAGCGGCCGGGGAGCAGTCGGCCGTCGCCGGCAATCTGCCCGCGAGCCGCCAGCCGCCAGCCGCCAGATGTCGGCCAGAAATCGGCGGGAAACTTTCCAGAAATCGTCGTGTGCGCTGCCCGACGCAGGCGGGAAAGCTCAGCGCGCAGCCCTCGTATTTCCGTCCGCGCCGCCGCCGGCGGCTTCCCACGCTTGGGCCCCTGGCCATGCCCTGACACCTTCCGTGACATTGCCTGCTGAGAGCCTGCCACAATCCCGGCTAAAATCCCGCTGTTCAGCAGGCTTGCACTTTCCATTCCATTGCCATTCAGGAGGACCACCCCATGGCCCTAGTTTCCATGCGTCAGTTGCTCGACCATGCCGCCGAGCACGGCTACGGCATTCCCGCCTTCAACGTCAATAACCTGGAACAGGTTCAGGCCATCATGGAAGCTGCCGCCGAAACGGACAGCCCGGTGATCATGCAGGCCTCGGCCGGCGCTCGCAAATACGCGGGCGAGGGTTTCCTGAAATACCTCATCCAGGCGGCCGTCGAGTCGTATCCGCATATCCCGGTCGTCATGCACCAAGACCACGGCCAGTCGCCCAAGGTCTGTCAGGGCGCGATCGACCTGGGCTTTTCCAGCGTGATGATGGACGGCTCGCTGCAAGAAGACGGCAAAACCATCGCCGACTACGAATACAACGTCGAAGTCACCAAGAAAGTGGTCGATGTCGCCCACAAGCTGGGCGTCACGGTCGAAGGCGAGCTGGGCTGCCTGGGTTCGCTCGAGACCATGATGGGTGACAAGGAAGACGGTCACGGCGCGGAAGGCACCATGACCCGCGAGCAATTGCTGACCGACCCCGAGCAGGCCGCCGACTTCGTGCGCCGCACCCAGCTCGACGCCCTGGCCATCGCCATCGGCACCAGTCACGGCGCTTACAAGTTCAGCCGCAAGCCCACGGGCGACATCCTGTCGATTTCACGCATCAAGGAAATCCACGCCCGCCTGCCCAACACCCACCTGGTGATGCACGGCAGCTCCAGCGTACCGCAGGAGCTGCTGGCCGAGATTCGCGAATTCGGCGGCGATATGAAGGAAACCTACGGCGTGCCCGTCGAAGAAATCCAGGAAGCCATCAAGTTCGGCGTGCGCAAGGTCAACATCGACACCGATATCCGTCTGGCCATGACCGGCGCCATCCGCCGTTTCTTCGCCGAGAACCCCGGCAAGTTCGACCCGCGTGAATACCTGAAGCCTGCCCGTGCCGCTGCCAAGGCCATCTGCGTGCAGCGTTACACCCAGTTCGGCACGGCCGGCAACGCCAGCAAGATCAAACCGCTGCCGCTGTCGGAAATGGCGCAGCAGTACGCCTCCGGCAAGCTGCAACAAGTCGTGCAGTAAGCTCGGGCCGACGTACGTCGGATGTAGCCGCGCCGCCCTCGGGCGGCGCCTGTTTTTCGGCGCCCCGGCGGCGATCAGGCCGGCGCGTTGCCCCCGAAGGCGGGAACCGTGCGATCGATGTGGTGCCACCTTGGCGCGGAGTCCGTCCACAGCGTCAGGCGCGACTGGAACGCATCCGGGTCGTCCAGCGACCCCGCCTTGACGATGACATAATCCTTCCCTTCTGTGTGTCCGAAGAGCGGCGTGCCGCATTCGGGGCAGAAGCGGCGCGAGACGGAATTGCCCGATTCGCCGCGGTACGCGTACTCGCGGGGCTGACCGCGCAATATCCGCAGCGCTTGCGGGGCCAGCACCAGCGCATGCGCCGGCGCGCCGCCGCTGGCGTACTGGCAGTCGCGGCAGTGGCAGGTGGCCGCCGTCAGGGGTGCCGCCGTGATTTCATAACGGACTGCCCCGCATTGGCAACCGCCGGTCAACGTGGAAAAGGTGCTGGATGGCATCGGGTCTCCTGGTGAGTCGATCGGGCCATAGCCTAAACGATTTTCACCGCCCTCGCGCAGCCATGCCGGCCTGCGCCCGCGTGCCATGGCCTAGGCCGGTACGGGCATGCCGCGGCCGCCCGCCAGGCCGGACGCTGATCGCGCAATGTTGCGCAGCCGGGCGCCCAGAACGCGGCGCCGGCATTTGCAGTAATCTATGCTCATTTTTTGCCATAGGCCGATTCGTGACCTCCGCCCTGCACCAATCCAGCATCAAGTCTCTGCCGCTACTGGGTCGCGGCAAAGTGCGCGACATGTACGCCGTGGGCGACGACAAACTGCTCATCGTCGCTTCCGACCGCATTTCCGCTTTTGACGTCATTCTCGATGACCCCATCCCCGGCAAGGGGCAGGTGCTGACCGAACTGACCGAATTCTGGCTGAACAAGCTGGCGCACATTCTGCCCAACCATTCCACCGGCGTACGTCCGGAAGACGTCGTGGCCGCCGACGAGCTCGACCAGGTTCGAGGCCGGGCCGTCGTCGTCAAGCGCCTCAAGCCCATCCTGGTCGAAGCGGTGGCCAGGGGCTACCTCATTGGGTCGGGCTGGAAAGACTATCAGGCCACAGGGGCAGTATGCGGCATTGCATTGCCCGCCGGACTGCAGCAGGCCAGCAAGCTGCCCGAGCCCATTTTCACGCCGGCGGCCAAGGCAGAGTTCGGATTGCATGACGAGAACGTCGACTTTGCCCATGTGGTAAATGAAGTCGGCGTGGAAATGGCGGAGCGCATCCGCGATGTCACGCTGCGCCTGTACGCCGAGGCCGCGCAATTTGCGGCTACCAAAGGCATCATCATCGCCGACACCAAGTTCGAGTTCGGGCTTGACGATGACGGCACCCTGTACCTGATGGACGAGGTGTTGACGCCCGATTCGTCGCGGTTCTGGCCTGCCGACAGCTGGCGCGAGGGCATCAGCCCGCCGTCGTTCGACAAGCAGTTCGTGCGCGACTGGCTCGAGACCCAGCCCTGGGACAAGACGCCGCCGGCGCCGCGCCTGCCGCAAGACGTGCTGCAGAATACGGCCGCGAAGTATCGCGAAGCCCTGGATCGCCTGGTGGCGTGAGTCCGGGCTTTGCGCCCCCGCACTGGCCGGGGGCCGGCGCCTGTTGCCAGGAAGGCTACATCGGCATGCCGTCAGATCTCTGCGGCGGGGCAGTGACCTTGCGGTCGCCCGGCTTCCCAATCCGGCGAAAAAAGGGGTGATGCGCGGTTTGTTTGCCGGCCAGCGCAACGCATTATTTCGTATCGTAACGATCGACCTTCGGAGGACGATCGCATGATGATGACGTTGCCCTTTCTTACCAGTGCCCTGGCAGTCTGGTATGGCATGCTCGGCAAGCGCCGCCCTTGTTTTACTCTCTGGCTGGCCACCCTGGTGATCTTTATCGCCGGAGCGGGTGCGCAGCTGGTCCAGCCATTCGCGCTGGCGCTCTAGCGCGGGTTTAGATGAGTCTGCTCTTCTCACTGAATCCGGCTCGGGGTTCCCGCATCATCAATACCTTTGCCCTGCTGGGCATCAGCGTACTGTTGTATGCGACGCTGGCGTGGCAGGTGCTGCACGCTTCGGAGCCGTGCTCGCTCTGCCAGCTGCAACGGGCAGCCCTGGTGATGGCAGGGGTGGGCATGGTGCTCAATATCCGTCTGGGGCCGTCACCGTTGCACTACGCCATGGTGCTGGCCGCCGCATTGGGCGGGCTGGCCGCGGCGGTCAATCTGCTGCTGTCGCGGGATGCCGCCATGATCCGGCCGGCCGTGCTCGGAATGGCGGTAGATTCGTGGACCTTCATGGCCTTCTGCGGCCTGCTGGTATTTTGCGTGCTGATGCTGGCAGCCGACCGCAAGTGGGGCGACAACGCGCTGAAAAAGCCCGTGGCCTTGCCGGCCCTGATCGTCATGGGCCTGTTCCTGCTGGCCATCCTGGCCAATGTGGCGGGTGCATCGCTGCTGTGTGGCGAGGGCGGCTGCACGGGTTCGTCGGCATAGCGGCCGGGCGGAGAGGGCGGGGCGCCGCCCGCATCGGACGCACAGCGGCGCTGGCCGCAAGGCGCCTCGCGCAGGCCCGTTCGCCAGGCCGGGTAAAATACCGGGTTTCCCGCCCGCGGCACCGTGCATCAGGTGCCCCGCCCGCCTTTTCTGCCTGCCGATTCTGCCATGACGACTTCTGCCTCCGCACCCACGCCGGCCACGCCTGTGGTGGGCGTGATCATGGGTTCTTCCAGCGACTGGGACATCATGCAGCACGCCGTGGCCATGCTTGATTCGTTCGGCGTGCCCCACGAAACGCGCGTGATCTCGGCGCACCGCATGCCGCAAGACATGGCCGATTACGGCGCAGCCGCCCGCGCGCGCGGGTTGCGCGGCATTATCGCCGGCGCCGGCGGCGCCGCGCATCTGCCCGGCATGATGGCCGCGCTGACCGAAGTGCCAGTGTTCGGGGTGCCCGTGCCTTCGCGCTACTTGCGTGGCGAAGATTCCCTGTTGTCGATCGTGCAGATGCCCAAGGGGGTGCCGGTCGCGACGTTCGCCATCGGCGAGGCCGGCGCGGCCAACGCGGCGCTGCACGTTATCGCCACGCTCGCCACGACCGACGACAATCTGCATCGCCAGCTGGTCGCGTTCCGCGCCCGCCAGACAGACGCGGCCCGCAACATGGTCGTTCCCCCGCAGCCCTGAACTTTGACACGCGCTCTGCCGGGCGCGTTCTCTCTCTGTATGACATCCAAGACCGACACCTTCACGATTGCGCCCGGCGGCTGGCTGGGTTTACTGGGCGGCGGCCAACTTGGCCGCATGTTCTGTCATGCCGCCCAGAGCCTGGGTTTCCGCGTGGCCGTACTTGATCCTGCCGCCGACGGCCCCGCAGCCATGGTGGCCGACCGTCATATCCAGGCGGCCTATGATGATCCTGCGGGTCTTGCTGCGCTGGCGCAGCTATGCCGCGCGGTCACTACCGAATTCGAGAACGTGCCCGCCGACAGCCTGCGGGCGCTCGCGGCGCAATGCCGGGTCAGCCCCGCGGCCGACGCGGTGGCCGTCGTGCAGGACCGCATTGCCGAAAAAACCTTCATCGCGGCCCAAGGCATTCCCGTCGCTCCGCATGCGGCCGTGCGCAGCGAACAAGACCTGAACGACGCTCCCGACGCGCTGTTCCCCGGTATTCTCAAGGTGGCCCGCCTGGGCTACGACGGTAAAGGACAGGCACGCATCTCGACACGCGACGAGGCGCTCGCAGCTTATTCCAGGTTCGGCGGCGTGCCGTGCGTGCTCGAAGCATTGATGCCGCTCGACTACGAAATCTCGGTGGTGCTGGCGCGTGGCTTCGACGGCAGCGACGTGGTGTTCCCGGTGGCACGCAACCTGCACCGCGACGGCATCCTGGCGGTGTCGACCGTGGCCGATGGCGAGGGCGATGCCGCCCATGCGCAGCGCCAGGCCCAGGCTACCGATGCCGCGCGCGCCATCGCTCGCGGGCTGGGCTACCACGGCGTGTTGTGCGTGGAATTTTTCGTCCTGACCGACGGCAGCCTGGTGGTGAACGAAATCGCGCCTAGGCCGCACAACAGCGGGCACTACACGCTCGACGCCTGCCTGACGAGCCAGTTCGAGCAGCAAGCGCGCGCCATGGCGGGCCTGCCGCTGGGCAGTACCGCCCTGCTGGCCCCCGCCATCATGCTGAACATCTTGGGTGATGCGTGGTTCGAGCCGGGCGCTGCCGCGCCGCGCGAGCCCGACTGGGCGGCCGTGCTCTCGGTGCCCACGGCCAAGCTGCATCTGTATGGCAAACACGAGGCGCGGCACGGCCGCAAAATGGGCCATGTCACGGTGGTGGCCGCCACGCTCGAGCAGGCCAGGGCCGATGCCGCGCAGGTCGCCCGCGCGCTGGGCATGACCGCACCCGAATAACATTCCATGGCCGCCGTGAATTCCAATCCCGCCGTAGATGGAGCCGTCGCTCGCGCGGCCGAACGCCTTGTGGCCGGCCATCTGGTGGCCTTTCCCACCGAAACGGTTTATGGCCTTGGCGCCGACGCTCAGAACCCCGAAGCCGTGCAGCGCATTTATGCGGCCAAGGGGCGGCCCTCGAACCATCCGATCATCGTGCATGTCGCGCCCGGAGCCGACCTGGGCTATTGGGCCAGCAGCATTCCGGAACCGGCGCAGCAACTCATCGCCGCTTTCTGGCCCGGACCGCTGACGCTGATCCTGCCGCGTGCCCCGCACGCCGGGGTGTCGGTCAGCGGCGGGCAGGACAGCATAGGCTTGCGTTGTCCGTCGCATCCGGTGGCGCAAGCCTTGCTGCGCGCCTTCGCGGCGCTGATGCCCGGCGGGCACGGGGGCGTTGCCGCGCCATCGGCCAACAAATTCGGGCATGTGTCTCCCACGCTGGCCGATCACGTCAGGCGCGAGTTTCCGCAAGAAGTCTTGCATGGCATGCCCGTGCTCGACGGCGGGCCGGCCCAGGTGGGCATCGAGTCCACCATTGTGGACCTGTCGCGCCTGCAACAGGGTGCGGGCCCCGTGCTGCTGCGGCCAGGCCACGTGACGCCGGCACAGATCGAGGCCGTGCTGGGCGTGCCGGTGCGCATGCCCGATGCGTCGGCTCCACGCGCGTCGGGCACGCTGAAGGCGCACTATGCGCCGCGCACGCCGCTTGAGTTGGTGTCGGAGCACGACGCCGCCGGCGCGGCGCGTGATCAGGCCAGGTACGCTGGCATGGTGGCGATCGTGGCTTTCGGCCCGGCCCCCGGGGATGCCGGCCCGCATGTGGCCTGGCGCCAGGTGTCGGACGATCCCGCCCGCTATGCGCAGGCCTTGTACGCCATGCTGCGCGAACTCGACAGCGGCCACTATGCCCGCATCCTGGTGCAGGCGCCGCCGGCCGATGATGCCTGGCGCGCGGTCAACGACCGCATAGGCCGCGCGGCGGCCGCCTTCACGCTCGATACCGCCGGTCTGCAGGCCACCTGATCCAGACGGATCCGGCCGGGCTTGCCGTCGGCCGGTCTCCATCGGCGCACCGACGCGCGGGCTGGCCAACGACACGCCGCGGCCACGAAGTGCCGGTTTGTTCATGGCGCGTTGATGGCCGAGCGCCCGCTTGTTTCCCCGCGCACTCTTGTCGTACTCTTGCTCACCGCCCGGCACGCCCGGGCGCAACCCTTGCGTCAGGTGCATCACTCACAAGGTGGCATCCGGCGTGCACACTCTAAGGAGTAGCAAGATGAAGCGGCGAATCGCCCTGATGGCCGGCGCCATCGCGTTGGCATGTGGAACCCAGGCTGCAATGGCGGGCCCCACTCTGGACGCGGTCAAGAACAAAGGTTTCGTACAGTGCGGCTTGACTGACGGCGTGTCGGGTTTCAGCGCCACGAATAGCAAAGGCGAGTGGGAAGGCATGGATGTGGACATCTGCCGCGCCATTGCCGCGGCGGTGCTCGGCGACCCCGACAAGTTCAAGGGCACGGCCCTTTCGACACAGCAGCGTTTCACCGCTTTGCAGTCCGGAGAAGTCGACGTGCTGTTGCGCACGGTCACGCTGACGCAGACGCGCGATACTTCGCTGGGGCTCGCGGCCGTGGCGCCCAGCTTCTACGATGGCCAGGGCGTAATGGTGCGCAAAGACCAGGGGGTCAAGAGCGCCAAAGAGCTCGATGGCGCCACCGTCTGTGTCCAGCCCGGCACGACCACTGAATTGAACCTGGCCGACTGGTTCCGTGCTCATGGCATCTCGTTCACGCCCGTGGTCATCGACAAGGTCACGGAAGTCGTGCGCGCGTTCGAATCCGGCCGCTGCGACGCCTTCACCGACGACGCTTCGCAACTGGCGGCTGTGCGCGCCACGCAGGTGGCCAACCCCGACGATTTCGAGATCCTGCCGGAACGTTTCTCGAAAGAGCCATTGGGCCTCATGGTGCGCCAGGGTGACGAGAACTGGCTCGGCCTGGTGCGCTGGACGTTGTTCGCGCTGATGGAAGCCGAGGAATATGGCATCACGCAGCAGAATGTCGATGAAATGACCAAGAGCACCAACCCCAACGTGCTGCGCATCCTGGGCGTCACCCCAGGCATGGGCAAGAACATGGGCGTGGATGAAAAATGGGCGTACAACGCCATCAAGGCCGTGGGCAATTACGCTGAAATCTTCGAGCGCAACGTGGGCAAGGGCAGCAAACTGGGGCTGGAGCGAGGCACCAACGCCTTGTGGAACCAGGGCGGCGCCATGTATCCGTGGCCCATCCGGTAACAGCCAGGCAGCAGCGCGCGGCCTTCGCGGCCCGCGTTGCTACAACACCAGGAACTGCCCCAGCTTGTCTGCCGCGGCCCGCATGGGCGCCAGGAATTCGCTCGTGAGGCGACCCAGTGGCATGCGCGGCGATCTCACGCTGACATTCAGGCCCCCGCAAGTCAGGCCGCTGGCGGCGCGCACCGGCACACCGATGGCGCGCACGTTCAAGTCGAGTTCCTGGTCGACCACCGCGTAGCCTTGCTCGCGCACCCGCGCGAGGATTTCGCGCAACCGAGCCGGCGAAGTCTCGGTGAACTCGGTATAAGGCGCCAGGTCCACGGTGTCGAAATAGCGGTCCAGGGCCGCAGGCGACAGCTGGGCCAGCATCACGCGTCCGATGGTCGTGCAGTAGGCGGGCAGGCGGCTGCCCAGCCCCAATGTCGTTGCCAGGATCCGGTGCACCTCTGAGCGCGCCAGATACAGCACTTCGTTGCTTTCCATGATGGCCAGCGCGCAGGTTTCGTTGACGGTCGCGCTCAGCTCTTCGAGCACTGGCTGCGCCAGCGACACGAAGGGCGTCGAAGAGAAATACGCATGCCCCAGGCTGAGTATCAGCGGCGTCAGCGCATAGTGCCTGCCATGTTGTTCGGCGAAGCCAAGGCGGATCAGGGTGTGCAGGCATCGTTGCGTGACTGCGCGCGACAGGCCGGCCCGCCGTGCGAGGTCGGCGGCCGTCTGGGGTGAGCGCCGCTCGCCGAACGCGCGGATGACGTGCAGCCCGCGCGACAGCGTCTGCATGAAATCCGGATCGCCGCGAAAGCGGTCGGGGTGCTCGTCGGCGGGCAGCGGGGCGGCGTAGTCGGGCGGCGGCGGGATACGCATCAGTCGGCGCGCAGGGGCGCACCGGTGCGCGACTGCAGCGTTTGCAAGGTGAGACCGTCGATCATATCGCGAACCACGAGGCCGTTTGCCGTGACATCCAGCACGGCAAGGTCGGTGTAGATGCGGCTGACCACCCCGGCACCGGTCAGCGGCAGGGTGCACTGCTGCACGATTTTCGGCGCACCGCTCTTGGTGTTGTGTTCCATCATGATGAACACCTGCCGGGCGCCGACGGCCAGGTCCATGGCGCCGCCCACGGCCGGCGGTTCCTCCGGCCGTCCCAGCGACCAGTTGGCCAGGTCTCCGGCGGCCGAGACCTGCATGCCTCCCATGACGCAGATATCCAGATGGCCGCCACGCATCATTGCAAACGAATCGGCGTGGTGGAAATACGCGCCGCCGCGCAGCAGCGTGACAGGCTGCTTGCCGGCATTGATCAGATCGAGGTCGGCGGCTTCGGGCGAGGGCGGGGGCCCCATGCCGAGGATGCCGTTCTCGCTGTGCAGCAGGATCTCGCGGCCGGCGGGCAGGCACGCGGCGATCAGCACGGGCATCCCTATGCCCAGGTTGACGTAACTGCCATCGGGAATGTCGAGCGCCACTCGGCGTGCCAGTTGTTCGCGGGTCAGCGGCCGGTAGTCTTGTGCTGCGTACACGTCGGTCAACTCGAGAATGCGGGATTGGGAACCACGACCAGGCGGTCGACGAATATGCCCGGCGTCACGATGGCTTCGGGGTTCAGGTCGCCGAGTTCGGCACTTTGGCGCACCTGCACGATGGTGGTGGCCGCCGCCGTGCACATCACGGGCCCGAAGTTGCGCGCGCTCATGCGGTAAGTCAGGTTACCCCAGCGGTCTGCGCGATCTGCCTGTACCAGGGCGTAGTCGCCGTGCAGCGGCTCTTCGAATACATAGTGTCGGCCGTCGATCAGGCGCGTTTCCTTGCCGGCGGCCAGCTCCGTGCCGTAGGCCGTGGGGGTGTAGAAACCGCCCAGGCCGGCGCCCGCCGCGCGCAGGCGTTCGGCGATGGTGCCTTGCGGCACGCATTCGAGTTCGATCTGGCCCCGGCGATACAAGTCGTTGAATACCCATGAGTGCGATGCCCTGGGAAACGAGCAGATCATCTTGCGCACCCGTCCCGCCTTGATCAGGGCCGCCAGGCCGGTTTCGTGATTGCCGGCGTTGTTGTTCACGACAGTCAAGTCGCGCGCGCCCTGGTCGATGAGCGCATGCAGCAGGTCGGTGGGCATGCCGGCGCCACCGAACCCGCCCACCAGCAGCGTGGCGCCGTCATGGATGCCGCTGACCGCATCGGCCAGCGAGGCAACGAATTTATCAATCATGGCGAACCGGATCGTCAATTGACCGTGATGTTGGCTTCCTTGATGATCTTCGCGTAACGCTCGGAGTCTTTTTTCATCAGCGAGGCGAACTCGGCCGGTGTGCTGCCCGTGGGCAGGAAACCGGCGTCGATGAACTTCTGAGTGACGTCCGGTTCGTGCACGATGGCGCTGATCTCCCTGGCCATGCGGTCCACGATGGGCTTGGGCGTTCCGGCGGGGGCGAGCAGGCCCACCCATGAACCTGTCACGAAGCCCGGGAAGCCGCCTTCTTCCATGGTGGGCACATCGGGCGCGTCTTCCCAGCGCTTCTTGCCGGTGAACGCCAGCACCTTGAGTTTGCCCTGTTTCACGTACTGCATCGGCACCAGAACCGGGTCGTACACCATAGACACCCGGCCTGCCAGCAGGTCGGCCAGGATGGGCGCGCTGCCCTTGTACGCCACGTGCGTCATCTTGAGCTTGCCCTGCAGCGCGAAGTCGGCGCCGGTCAGGTGCGCGCTGGACCCGGTGCCGCTGGACGCATAGGTGAGAGTGTCCGGATGCTCGCGCGCATAGTCGACGAGTTCCCCCAGTGTATTCACGGGCAGTTCCTTGCTCACGAACAGGAACAGCGGAAGGTCGGCCATGTGAACCACCGGTTCGAGCTGCGAGGGTGAGTAGTTCAGCGGATACAAGTGGGTGTTGATGACATACGCGGGCAGAATGCTCAGGAAGGTGTAGCCGTCGGGATCGGCCTTGGCCGCGATGGCGGAACCCAGGGTGCTGTTGGCGCCCGGCTTGTTTTCGATGATGACGTTCTGCCCCAGCCGCGTGGCCAGTTTGTCCATGACTATGCGGGTCACGGTGTCGGTTGCCCCGCCCGGCGTATAGGGCACGATCACTTTGATGGGCTTGTCGGGCCAGGCGTCGGCTGCCCGGGCCGTGCCGGGCAGGCCGGCGGCCAGGGCGGCGCCGCACAATAGTGCGAGCAGGGCGGTACGCCGGCTGGGCCGGACACGGGGGGGTATCAGGGAAAAGCGCATGGGGTTGTCTCCGCCGGGGCATGTGCCGCACGGGCCGCGTCGTGCGCGGGTGTGGGCTCTGCCGCTTGTGTTGTTCAGCGAACCGAATCGCAGGAAAAGTATGCGCGTAATGCTCGGGCGTGGAATGCGTCGACGCGCTTTAATGTTCGATGATCGAACTCGCCCGCGGGGGCCGCAGCGGGACCCGCCGGCGCCTCGCCGCGGAGATCAGGCACAATGGTTCCATTCTCAAGGGTGGGAGTGGACCTATGCCTGGGCGGTACGCTTTCCTATGATGCCTTACCGACGCGCGGCCAGACGGCCGCGCCTTTTTGCAACCTGCTTTACGGAATCACCATGAACGGCGCTGATAGCCTTTGCGACACCCTGTTGGCCAACGATGTGGACGTCTGCTTTGCGAACCCGGGCACGTCCGAGATGCACTTCGTGGCCGCCCTGGATCGCAAGCCGCGCATGCGCTGCGTGCTGGGCTTGTTCGAGGGCGTGGTCACCGGAGCGGCCGACGGCTACGCCCGGATGGCCGACAAGCCCGCCGCCACCTTGCTGCACCTGGGGCCAGGCCTGGGCAATGGCCTGGCCAATCTCCACAATGCCAAACGGGCGCGTACGCCCATGGTCAACGTGGTAGGCGATCACGCCACCTATCACGTGCAATACGACGCTCCGCTGACCAGCGATGTCGAGGGCGTGGCGCAACCCATGTCGCACTGGGTGCGCCGCACCCGGGTCGCGGCCGATCTGGCCGCCGATGCCGCCGAGGCCGTGCGCGTGGCTCGCCAGGCGCCGGGCAACATCGCCACCCTGATTCTGCCTGCCGACGCCGCCTGGGGTGAACTGCCCCCCGACACTCCGCCCGCCGTGGCGCAGCCGGACGAGCCCGCCCGGATCACCCAGGACGCGGTGCGTGCCGCGGCGCAGGCGATACGGTCCGGGCAAGGCGTGGCGCTGATGCTGGGCGGCATGGCCCTGCGCGCCCCGGCGCTGGCGGTAGCGGGCCGTATCGCGCAGGCCACCGGCGTGCGCCTGCTTTCGCCCACCTCGAACCGGCGCACCGAGCGTGGCATCAACCGTACGCCGGTGACGCGCGTGCCGTACCCTGTGGATCAGGCCGTCGAATTGCTGAAAGACGTGCGCCAGCTGGTGCTGGTTGGCGCGGCCGCTCCGGTGGCGTTCTTCGCCTACCCGGGCAAGCCCAGCCTGCTGGCGCCGCAGGACAATGCGCCCATCGTGCTCGCAACGCCCGAGCACGACCTGCTGCATGCCCTGCAGTGGCTGGCCGACGAGCTGGGCATTCCCGCCGATGCTCCGGGCCTGGTTCCGGTGGCGTCCACCGCCGAAATGCCGCGTACCGGTGCGCTGACGTCCTCGGCCATCAACATCATTACCGCACGCCTGCTGCCAGAGAACGCCATCGTTTGCGACGAGTCCGTCACGCAGGGCCGTGAGTTCCCGATCATGAGCGCCACCTCGGCGCCGCACGACTGGCTGCAGCTGACTGGCGGCGCGATCGGCATCGGCCTTCCCATGGCCACCGGCGCGGCCGTGGCTTGCCCCGACCGCAAAGTCATCACGCTGCAGGCCGACGGCAGCGGCATGTACACGGTACAGGCGCTGTGGACGCAGGCTCGCGAACAGCTCGACTGCCTCACCATCATCTACGCCAACCGTTCTTACGCCACGCTGCACGGCGAAATGCAGAACGTGGGGGTGCAGGAGCCGGGTCGCAACGCCAAGCGCATGCTCGATTTGCAAGAGCCTTGCCTCGACTGGGTCAACCTGGCCGCCGGCATGGGTGTCGAAGCGGTCCGTGTGGACACCGTGGAAGCGTTCACAAAGGCGCTGCAGGCCGGCTTGTCGCGCAAGGGCCCGTATCTGATCGAAGCGCTGATCTGACGCGGCTCAGCCGTTGAAATAACCGGGCTGTGCGGCGGTCACGACAGCCCGGTATTCATTGAGCAGCAGTTCGGCGTGACGCGTCAGGGGCCGCATGCGCGAGCGCAGAATGCGCGAACGCATGACCACGGTCGGGCGGAACGGCTTGATCACGAACTGCTCGGGGCTGAACGGCAGCACCGCGGCGGGTTCGACCAGACCGACTCCCACACCCGCCCCGATCAGTGACAGCAGCGACGCCGAAGAAGTGACCTCGACGGCGACCGGCATGCGTACACCCTGTTCAAAGAAGGCGTTCTCGATCACGCTGCCGAAATTGGTGTGGGGCCCATACGAGAGAAAGGTCTCGGAAGCCAGGTCTTTCGCAGTGACGAACGGCAGGGCCGCGTAGCGATGGCCGGGCGGGGCCACGCAGATGACGTGTTGCTCGCCGAGGTCTTCGTTCTGCGTATCGGGCGACGGCGTCAGGTCGTGCACCAGGCCGAAATCGGCTTCGCCGTTCTGGACCCTTTCGACCACCGGCTGGTTCGCCAGGATCTCCATGGTGATGGTGATGCCGGGATAGCGCTCGCGCAGACGCTTGATCGCCAACGGCATGAACGACGTCGCTTGGGTGGGGATGGCCGCCACGGTGACTTTGCCGCAGTCGGGATCCGCCAGACTCCCTATGAGCCGCTGCACGCCGCCGTACGCCCCGTGAAGGCGCTCGACGCTGGCCTGCAATTGCCGGGCGTTGGGCGTTGGAATCAGCCGTTGGTGCGTACGTTCGAACAGCCGCAGGCCGGTTGTGATTTCCAGCTGGTTGAGCATCCGGCTTGCGCCGGACTGGCTCATGCCCAGCAATTTGGCCGCGCGCGACACCGAGCCGGTGACCATGACGGCATGAAACACGCTCAGCTGCGCGAAACTGGGCTCACATAATTCGGTCGCGGGGGCAAGCCCACGCTGGTCGCGCGTATTCATACTCATAGGGGGGGCTTGACCCCTTGGCAGACAGTTCGAAGCGCCGTCCATCTAAGGGGAATTACGGATAGATGCAAAACTCATATATTGCATGAAACAAGGTGCCTAGTCATCATGCGCGCTCCTTCTGTTTCCCCTGGGGAGCGAACCTTGAAAAAACTGGTGCAGGATTCCTGGCTGGCAGACGCGGCGCAACTGGCGCTGTCCGATTCCTCGTTGTCCTCGGCTCGCCGCCGTCAATTGCTGGGCCTGTTGGGAGCCGCGGGCGTCGCCGCGCTGGCGCCCATGGGCCGCGCGCATGCCAACTCATCCCGGATCGTGGTGTGCAATTGGGGGGGCGACGCTATCAAGCACCAGCCCACGGTATGGGGCAAGCCTTACGAGAAGGCTACCGGCACGCGCGTCGAGTTCGACGGTACCGGGCCTTCGTTCGGCAAGATCCGCACCATGGTCGAGTCCAAGAACGTGGTGTGGGACGTCTGCGACGCCAACCTGGCCGCCGGGCATTCGCTGGGCAAGCGCGGCTATCTCGAACCCATCGACTACGACATCGTCGACCGCAACAAGGTCCGGCCCGGGTTCAGCAGCGAGTTCGGCATTTCGCACTTCATCTACAGCTTTGTCCTGGCGTACGACAAGACGGCGTTTGGCGGCCGCGTACCCAAGTCGTGGGCGGACTTCTGGAACACCAAAGATTTTCCAGGCACACGCACGCTGCCCGACCGGACCCTTGCCGTGCTGGAGACGGCGCTGATGGCCGATGGCGTGCCCGCTGACGCAAGCCAGCTGTACCCCATCGACGAGAAGCGCGCGCTGGCGAAGATCGCCGAAATCAAGGACAAGACGATTTTCTGGAAAACGGGCGCGGAAAGCCAGCAGCTGCTGCGCCAGGGCGAGGCCACCATGGGGCTGATCTGGCACACGCGCGCAGTGGTGATGCGCCGCGAGCCGGGTTCGCGCATCGATTTCACCTGGGACCAGGGCGTGCTGATCCCGGCTGGCTGGCTGGTGCCGAAGGGCAATCCGGCGGGCCGGAAAGTATTTGATTTCATCGCTTCGACGCAGTCTCCGGAGAGCCAGATCGAGTTGCTGCGCCTCATGGGCAACGGGCCGGCGAACCCTGCGGCCAGCCCGATGGTGCCCGAGGAGCTGCGTCGCGATAACCCCACCGATGACGAGAACTTCTCGCGGCAGGTCGTCGCCGACTACACCTGGCATGGCGAGAATCAGGACCGCATCTATAACGAGTACGTCAAGGTGATCACGGGTTGATGCAACATGACTGACTACGCCGATCTCGTGCTGCACGGCGGACGGATAGCGACGTTGGATCCGGGCCTGGGCGTAGTCCAGGCCGTGGCGATACGCGACGGGCGTATCGTCGCGGCCGGAACGGATGCGGATTGTTTATCGTTGAGGGGCGCGGGCACGATCCAGGTGCACCTGCGCGGGGCGTTCGCCATGCCAGGCATCAACGACAGCCATTGCCACCCGGACGGGCAGGCCGTCAAGGCGGGGCGCTGGGACGATTTGTCCATGGGCCTGAATAGCGTCGAAGCCGTGCGGGCGCGCATAGCGGCGTTCGACCGCACAGCCGCGCCTGGCGCGTGGTACCTGGGATTCCGGCTCGACGAGCGCGATCTCGGTGCTTATCCGACTCGCGCGATGCTCGACAGCGCGGCGCCGGGGCGCCCCGCCTTCCTGATGCGACGGGACGCGCAGGTGGGCATCGCCAACGCGGCCGCTTTCGCGTGCCTGCGCGCCAGCGGCGCCGCCGTTCCTGCCCATTGCATGGATGAAGTGACGGGCATGGTCCACGGCAGGGGTGTGTTCGCGTTCACGACCCTGATAGCGGGTAACGACCGGGTGGCCGATTACCTGGAAGGCTTTCCTGCCATTTTCCGCGATATGGCTCGCCTGGGCATCACCAGCGTGCACAATGCGCTGACGAGCCGGTTGGCGGTGCAGGCTTATCGCCGCCTGCACGCCGAGCAGGCGCTTCCGGTGCGGGTGGGCATGATGCTCAACGGCCGCGATCCCGACCTTGTCGACGAGACTATCGAGTCCGGGATGCGTTTCGGACACGGCGACGCGCGACTCCACCTGCTCGGTGTGGAGTTCGGCTCCGACGGCAGTACCAGCGGACGCACGGCAGCTTATTACGATCCCTACACCGGGCAGGACGGATCCGATGGCTTCCCGCCCAACCGCGGCGACTTGAATTACAGCCCGGACGAGCTTGCGGCCAAGGTGTTGCGCGTGATGGAAGCCGGCCTGCAGGTGGCGGCCACCGGCAACGGTGATCGCGGCATCGACTTCGCGCTCGACGCTTTCGAGCAAGGCCTGGCAAAACACCCGCACGCCGTGCGGCCGCGCATCGAGCATTGCTGCTGCGCGCCGCCGGACACCCAGCGGCGCATGGCGCGGCTGGGTGTGATCGATTCATCGGCTTCCGGCTTTCTGTACAACCTGGGCGACGCCTACTTGAGCAACCGTCCGGACACCGACGTGCCGTGGTTCTGGCCGCATCGCAGCATGCTGGAACAAGGCGTGCTGGTGTGCGGGCACTCTGACGCGCCGGTGTGCGAACGCAATCCGTTCTACGGCATGGCCGCGATGGTGACGCGCAAGACAGCCTCGGGCGCTCGCATCAATGCCGCCCAGGCCATCTCGGTGGAGGCGGCCATGCGTTGCTACACCGTGAATCCCGCCATCGCCGAAAACCAGGCGCACGCCAAGGGCACCCTGGCGCCCGGCCGCCTGGCCGACCTGATCGTACTCGACCGCGATCTGTATGCCGTCGACGCAGACCAGATCCGTGACACGCAGGTCCAGGCCACCCTGGTGGGCGGCCGGACGGTCTACCGCTCGCCGGATGCGGCGTGGGCCGCGCATTTGCCCGAAGGAGTCTGAACATGCGCCGATCCCTGCCATTGTTGCTGGTAGCGCCTATTGTCCTCTTGGTGGGGCTGGCTTTCCTGGTGCCAGTCGTCCGCATCCTGGCCATCAGTGTGACCGAGCCCGCCATAGGGCTGGACAACTACGCCGCCCTGTTCACCGAGCCCCTGTATCGCAAGATCATGGGCACGACGCTTCGGGTGTGCCTGCTGACGACGGCCATTGCGCTGCTGCTGGGCTATGTGGTGGCCTATGTCATGGCCAACGTTCCCGCCCATGTACGCAGCTGGATGGCCATTGCGTTGCTGGTGCCGTTCTGGCTTTCGGTGCTGGTGCGCGCCTTTGCCTGGGTGCTGCTGCTGGCGCGCGAGGGGGTGGTCAACGCCACCCTGATGGCCATGGGGCTGGTAGACCAGCCGCTGGCCTTGCTTCGTAACGAAACAGGGGTGTTGATAGGCATGGTGCATTACATGGTGCCTTACGCGGTGTTGCCCATGCTGACCAATATGCTGGGCATCGATTCCTCGCTGATGGCCGCTTCGCGGGCGTTGGGCGCGGGGCCGGTCAGTACCTTCCTGCGGGTGTACCTGCCGCTGTCTCTGCCGGGCGTGCTCGCCGCAGCGGTGCTGGTGTTCATCTTCTGCCTGGGGTTCTTCATTACGCCCGCCCTGCTGGGCGGCGGCAAGACGGTGATGGTCGCCCAATACATCGAGTTCGGCATCAGCGAAACCATGAACTGGGGGATCTCGACCGCGTTCGCAAGCACCCTGCTGCTGGCGGTGGTGTTGAGCCTGGTGCTGATGTCGCGCTGTGTCCGTGTGCCTTCCCTGTTTGGTGCGCCATGACGATAAGACCTACTCTGTGGTTCGTATTGGCGGTGGCAAGCGCGCTGCTGGTGCTGGCTTTCTTGTTCCTGCCGGCCCTGGTGGTCATTCCCGTGTCGTTCACCGACCGCAGCTATCTGTCGTTTCCGGCCGAGTCCTGGTCGCTGCAGCACTATGCGCAGTTGATCGAGAACCCGATGTGGCGCAACAGCTTGCTGCAGAGCGTGGCGGTCTCGGCCGTGTCGACGACGCTGGCGACGCTGCTGGGAACCAGTGCGGCGATAGGCGCCTGGAAACTCGGCGCCCGCCTGGGCGGCCTGGTTCGCATGATGGCGCTGCTGCCGCTCATCGTGCCGACGATCGTGGGCGCCCTGGCTTTCTATCGCCTTTATATCGATCTGGGGCTGCTCGACACGTTCCTGGGCGTGGTGCTGGCCCATATCGTGGCGGCCACACCGTTCGTGTTTGTGTCCGTGGGGGCGGCGCTGTCCAACGTCGATCCGCGGCTGGAACAGGCCGCGCGCTCGATGGGCGCCCGGCCCTTGCAGGTGCTCTGGCGCATCACCTTGCCCGCAGTGCGCCCCGGCGTGCTTTCCGGCGCGATCTTCGCCTTCATCGTGTCGTGGGACGAGCTGGTGGTGCTGCTATTCATTACGACGCGCAACGTATACCTGCTTCCCCGTGCGATGTGGGACGGCATCAACGAGAACGTTGATCCCTCCATCGCGGCGGTCGCCACCCTGATGATTCTTGTCACCTTTGTATGCCTTTGCGCCGAGCGACTGATCGCGCGTCGTCGGCAGCGGGAGCCCCAATGAGCCAGAACCCTAGCAACGATCAACCTTTGCTGAGCGTGAGCGGCTTGCGCAAGCAGTTCGGTAGCGCGGTAGCGCTGGATGGCATCGATTTTTCTTTGGCCCCCGGCGAATTTCTCACGCTTCTGGGTCCGTCGGGTTCGGGCAAGACCACGACCCTGATGTCCATCGCCGGATTTGTCGAGCCGACCGCGGGCGAGATTCTGCATCGTGGCGCATCCATCACCCGCCAGCCTCCGGAAGCCCGTGGTTTCGGCATGGTGTTTCAGGGCTATGCATTGTTCCCGCATATGACGGTGGAGCAGAATGTCCTGTTTCCGCTGTCGATCCGGGGAGTGCCCAAGGCCCAGGCGGTTAAGCGCGCGCAAGAGGCGCTCAACCGCGTGCAACTGGGTGCATACGCCCGGCGCCTGCCGCGCCAGCTGTCGGGTGGACAGCAGCAGCGCGTGGCGCTCGCGCGGGCCCTGGTATACGAGCCCGAAGTATTGCTGCTCGACGAGCCACTCTCTGCGCTGGACAAGAAGTTGCGCGGGGACCTGCAGTGGGAACTTCGACAACTGAACAAGGAGTCGGGCGCTTCGTTCCTGTATGTGACGCACGACCAGGATGAAGCACTGTCGATGTCCGACCGCATCGCCATTTTCAATCATGGCCGTATTGTGCAGATCGGCACGCCGGGCGAGTTGTATGAGCGGCCCGCAAATCTGTTTGTGGCGGGGTTCCTCGGACGCAGCAATGTACTGCAAGCCGAGGTGCGGCAGGCTTCATCCGATTCGGTGGTGGTGGAATCCGAGGCTGGGGTGATGGCGGTTCCCAGTAACCAGGGACAACTGCGTCGGGCGGGCGAGGCGGTCAGCCTGGTGGTGCGCCCGCATCGCCTGCGTCTGGCGGCCGATGGACGCCCGGGCATGGCGGCCACGGTCGAGGCGGTCAGCTACGGCGGGAACCTGATGAACTACCGGTTGCGGACGTTGCGCGGCACGGAGTTATATGCGGAAAGCGTGGCGGGCGAGGGCGGTGCGGGAGAGTTGCGGCAAGGCAGCCGCGTAGCAGTGACGTTCGACCCTGACTGCGCGAATGTGCTCGAGGCCATGCCCCGGGCCTGATCCGTGTGAGGGCTAGCCCGGGCCGGCGTTGCAGCCGGCCGCGGGCGTCACACCGGCCACGCCGAAAGGCCGCTGCCGCTATACCCCCAGGTACCGTGCAAGCTGTTCAGGCTGCGCCGCCAGCGCCGGGCTGGCGCCCTCGTGCACGATGCGCCCTTTTTCCATGACCAGGCAGCGGTCAGTATGGGTCAGCACGGCGCGGTAGTTGCGGTCTACGATCAGCGTCGACATGCCGGTGGCGCGGATGGCGGCCACTATTTTCCAGATTTCGGCCACGATCAGCGGCGCGAGTCCTTCGGTGGCCTCGTCGAGGATGAGCAGATCCGGGTTGGTGGTCAGCGCCCGGCCGATGGCCAGCATTTGCTGCTCGCCCCCCGACAATTGCTGGCCGCCGTGGTCCAGCCGTTCGGCCAGTCGCGGGAAAGTCTCGAGCACGCGTTCGTAGGTCCAGTCGCCCTGGCCGCGCGTGCCGCGGCGAGCGGCGACGAGCAGGTTCTCGCGCACGCTCAGGTTGGGAAATACGCCGCGGCCTTCGGGAACGTAGGCCACGCCCAGCTGGGCGATGGCGTGCGGTTGGGCGCGCGTGCAATCGTGTCCGGCCACCGCCAGTTTGCCCTGGCGGCTGCGTACGTGGCCCATCAGAGTGCGGATCAGGGTGGTCTTGCCCATGCCGTTGCGGCCAACGAGTCCCACCGATTCGCCCGGCGCGATGCGCAGATCCACACCGCGCAGCACATGACTTGCGCCGTAGTAGCTGTGCAGGCCGCTGGCATCGATCACTGCGTGCATGTGGCTTCCCCCAGGTAGGCTTCCTGCACCTGCGCGTTGGCGCGTATCTGTGCTGGCGTGCCGCGCGCGATGGCGCTGCCGTTCACCATGACGGTGATGACATCGGCGTTGCAGAAAACGGCGTCCATGTCGTGTTCGACGAGCAGTATGGCGTGTTGCGATTTCAGCGTCTGGAGCAAGGCGAGGATGCGCTCGGTTTCTTCGGGCCCCATGCCGGCCAGCGGTTCATCGAGCAGCAGTACCTTTGGGCGGCCCGCCAGGCACATCGCGATTTCCAGCTGGCGCTTGTGCCCATGCGGCAGCAAGCCTGCCGGTACGGCGGCGCTGGCTGCCAGGCCGGTGCGCTGCAATGCCTCGTTCGCGGCTTCAGTGCTGTGCGTGCAGCTTGCCGCGTCTCGCCACCAGTGCCAGAACCGCTGCCGCGCCGCCTGCGCCGCAAGTCGGCAATTTTCGTAGACGCTCAGGGTGGGAAAGATAGTGGAACGCTGATAGCTGCGTCCGAGGCCCTCGCGCGCTCTTTGCGGCTGTGACCACGATGTGATGTCGCGCCCGTTCATGAAAACCTGACCGGCACCAGCATTCAACTCGCCCGACAGGATGTTGATCAAGGTGGACTTGCCCGCGCCGTTGGTGCCAATGACTGCGTGCACGGTGCCCAGGTGCAAGTCCAGCGATACGTCGTTGACGGCAACGAGGCCGCCGAAGTGGCGCGTGATGCCGCGCGCCGACAGCAGGGCGTCAGGCATGGGGTTCTCCGGACAAGGGCAGACGCGGGGCGGGCGGTGCCTCCGCCGGGTCGATGGGCGGTGCGGCCCCCGGCGCGGCGCGCGATGCGCGCCGGGCGCGCCATTGGGCGGGCAGGCCCGCCAGGCCATCGGGCAGCAAGGCAACCAGCGCGATGATGGCAAGGCCAAGCGACAGGTGCCAATGTTTGGCGTAGTCCCCGAACAACACCTGCGACTGGAACAATTCCTGCAGCAGGATAAGCGCTGCTGCGCCGAGCACTGCGCCGCCCAGCCGCCCCATGCCGCCCAGGATCACCATCAGGAGCACCAGGCCCGATTGTTCCCAGGCCAGCAGCTCGGGGGTCACGAATCCGTCTATCAACGCATACAGAAAGCCCGCCAGCCCGGCCAGGCCGGCGCCGACGACGTAGGCGGTGAGTTTGTACGGAAATGTGGAGTACCCGGCCGCGCGCATGCGTTGCTCGTTGATGCGTATTCCGGCCAGCGCCGTACCGAAGGGTGATCGCTGCAGCCGGGCCAGAAACCCCCACACCGCGGCAAGGCAGCCGAGCACGAACAGGTAATAGGCGCCCGGCTCGTCCATATCGAACAGCGTCTGGCCGCCCAGCACCAGTTGCGGCCGGAAGTACAAGTAGATGCCGTCGCTGCCGCCGCCCAGATCGGTGTCGTGGAAGACGTAATAGGCCATTTGCGCAAAAGCCAGCGTCACCATGATGAAGTAGACGCCGCGGGTGCGCAGCGCCAGCGCGCCCGTCACCAGGGCGTATGCCGCCGCGGCGGCCACCGCGGCGGCCAGCAGCCAGACGAGCCCGGCGGCTTCGCCGTCCGGCGACAGCAGCGCGGCTGCATAGGCCCCGATGCCGAAGAACGCGGCATGCCCCAGGCTGATCAGGCCGCCGCCGCCGACCAGCAGCTGCAGGCTGAGGGCGAAGATGGCGTAGATCATGATCTTGATCGCCAGCCCCGTGTAGTAGTCGGCCTCGAGCAACGGGAACAACGCCAGCGCCAGCAGCACGGCCACGGGAATGAGTTTGTTCAGCTTGTTCATGCTAGCCCTGTTTGAACAGCCCTTCGGGCTTGCACAGCAGAATCACGGCCATCAGCAGGTACACCAGCACCCCGGCCGCCGCCGGAAAGAGCACCTGGCCGAAAGTCTCCACTGTGCCTACCAGCATCGCCGCGAGAAAGGCGCCCCGGATCGAACCGATGCCGCCTATGACCACCACTACAAAACACACGATCAGCACGCCGTGCCCCATGCCCGGGTATACCGAGGACACGGGCGCCGCAATGGTGCCGGCCAACGCCGCGAGGGCGACGCCTGCCGCGAAGACGACGCGGTACAGACGGTTGATGTCGATGCCCAGTGACCCGATCATCTCGCGATTGCTGGCGCCGGCGCGCACCATCATGCCCAGCCGCGTGCGCGTGATGACCCAGTACAGCAGCAGAGCCACCCCGATGCCCACGGCCGAGATGAACAGGCGGTACACCGGATAGGTCATGACGCCGCCCAGCGACACCGTGCCCGACAGCCACGCGGGCATGGGCACCCCATGTACGTCATTGCCCACCAGCAGGCTGCGCACTTCTTCGAACACCAGTATCAGGCCATAGGTCATCAGCACTTGCTGGAGATGGTCGCGCCGATACAGATAGCTGAAGAAAGCGGCCTCAAGCAAGTAGCCCAGCGCGGCCGCCAGCAGCACGCACAGCACGAGCGTGGTGATGAAGCCGCCTCCCAGCCATCGATCGACCAGGGGCCCCAGGCCGAACGCCATATAGGCGCCGATCATGTAGAAGCTGCCATGGGCGAGGTTGATGATGCCCATGATGCCGAAGATCAGCGTCAGGCCGCTGGCCACCAGGAACAGCAGCAGGCCGTGCTGCAGGGCGTTCAGGCACTGGATGAGAAAGATGCTGACGTCCATGTCGGCCTCTGCTTGTGTGCGTCAGAGTTTGCAGCCGCGGGCCGGGTCGGCCAGCTTGGGCACGGCGACATCCACCATCGAGTTCTCCAGTCCGCCCACCTGGCGCAGATAGATGTCCTGCACCGGATTGCCGGCTGCAGACAGCGTGAATTCGCCGCGCGGACTGTCGATCGTGGCGCCACGCATGGCTTCGCGCATTCTGGTCTTGTCTGCAAGATTGCCCTGCACGGCCTGCAGGCCCGCCTGCAGCAATTGCGCGGCATCGTAGCCCTGCACCGCGTACACGTCGGGCGCCATGTTGTTGTAAGCCTTGGTATAGGCCCCGCGGAAGGCATTGTCGCGCGGCGTATTCAGCCCGTCGGCATAGTGCAGGGTGGTGAGCAGGCCCTGGGCGGATTCGCCCTGCGCTTTCAAGGTGCCGTCGGTGAGGAAGCCCGTGCCATACAGCGGGATGGTCTTGCCCAGGCCCGCGGCATGGTAGTCCTGCACGAACTTCACCGCGCCGCCGCCCGCAAAGAAGGCGAACACCATGTCGGGCTTGAGCGAGGCGATTTCGGTCAGCAATGACTGGAACTCGACATTCGGAAAGGGCAGGGTCAGGTCCTTGACGATCTTGCCGCCGGCTTTTTCGAAGCCCTCGCGAAAGCCCTGCATCTGTTCGTCGCCGGCCGCGTACTTCCAGGTAATGGTCACCGCCGTCTTGTGCCCCTTGGCGGCGGCCACCGGGCCCATTGCGTAGCCGGGCTGCCAGTTCGAAAAGGATGTGCGGAAAATGCCCGGCCCGCACATCGGCCCGGTGATGGCGTCGGCGCCCGCGTTGGTGACCAGCAAGGTGGTGTCGCTGCCCTTGGCCGCCTTGGCCAGCGCCATGGCCACGCCCGAGTGCACCGTGCCGACCAGTACGTCGACCTGATCGCGCTTGATCAGGCGGTTGGCGTTTTCAGAAGCCTTGGCCGGATTGGATTCGTCGTCGACCTTGAAGTATTCCAGCTCGAGCCCGCCCAGTTTGCCGCCTTGTTCGGCCACATACAGCTTGAAGCCGTTCTCGATGGCGGTGCCCAGCGCCGCATACGTGCCGCTGTATGGCAGCATGAAGCCGACCTTAATTTTGTCGGCGGCGGCAGCGCTGCCGGCGATCAACGCCAGGGCGCCGGCCAACAGGGCGCGATTCACGGTGTGGTGCATGGTTGTCTCCTCGTTATTGTCGGCTGGCCCTTCGGGCTCAACCGGCTCGGTCCAGGTCGCTGACGAATTTGGCAACGGCCGCGATCACAGCATCCGGCTGGTCTTTGTGCGGGGAATGATGGCAGCCGGACAACTCAAGCAGGCGGGCATGCGGTACGGCGCGCCTGATTCCTCGTATCTGTTCCAGCGTGCCGTATTCGTCGTCCAGCCCCTGCAGCGCAAGAACGGGGCATCGGATCCGGGGCAGGTATGGGCGTATGTCCCACTGGCGGAATGCGGGATCCAGCCAGATGTCGTTCCATCCCCAGAAGGCGGAATCCGCATCCGCGTGATAGCGGCCGAGCCGGGCGGGCAGGTCGGTTTCCAGATAGGCACGGCGCGCCGCTTCGATATTCTCGATGGTGATGTCTTCGACAAATATGTGGGGCGCGGCAGCGATGACGCCCGCCACGGTGTCGGGGTACATGGCGGCGTACAACAAGGCAATCGATCCGCCATCGCTGTGGCCGTACAGTACCGTCCGGTCGCGTGCGGGGTCGACATCCAGCGCGTCGAACAGCGCCGGCAAGACTTCGCGCGCCTGGTCGTGCATGAAATCGACGGTCCATTTCTCGAGTGCGGGGCGGGGCGTGGATCGGCCGTAGCCGTAGCGCGAGAACACCAGCCCGCGGCAGCCGGCCGCGTCACAGGCGCGCTGTGGCCAGTCTTTCCACATTTCCAGCGAGCCCAGGCCTTCGTGCAGGAAGACGAGCAGGGGGGTCTCGCGCCGCTCGGGTGCGATCCACCGGCATTCCAGGCGCAGGTCGCGGTCCAGCGCCCGCAGTTCGACCCAGGCCGGCGCGTGAGTGGGCGGGCTTGCCAGCCTCATAGCGTGGCCTCTTCCATCTGCCGCAATCTGAAGCGCTGGATCTTGCCGGTGGCCGTCTTGGGCAGCTCTTCGGTGAAATTGATCTGGCGCGGATACTTGAAGGGCGCCAGGTGTTGTTTCACATAGTGCTGCAGGGCAGCGCCCGTGTCGGCGTCGGGCTGGAAGCCGGGGCGCAACACCACATAGGCCTTGGTCTTGACCAGCCCGTCGTGATCGGGCACGCCGATGACGGCCGCTTCAAGTACGGCTTCATGCTGGATCAGCACGTTCTCGACTTCCACCGGCGATACATACTGGCCGCTGACCTTGATCATGTCGTCGCTGCGACCGGCATAGGTGTAATAACCGTCGGCATCGCATTGGTACTTGTCGCCGCTCTTGAGCCACTCGCCCTGGAAACACTGGCGCGATTTGTCACGGTTGTTCCAGTACATCAGGGCGGCGCTGGGGCCCTTGATGTACAGGTCGCCGATCACATCGGCCGGCACCGGGCGGCCTTCGTCGTCGCGCAACTGCACCTCGTAGCCGGGCACCGGCTTGCCGGTCGTGCCGTAGCGCAATTGGCCCGGCTGGTTCGACAGGAAGATGTGCAGCATCTCGGTCGAGCCTATGCCGTCCAGGATGTCGCAGCCGAAGTGGCGCTGGAAGCGCTCGCCGATATCGCGCGGCAGCGCTTCGCCCGCAGAGGCGCAGACCCGCAGGGCCACCTGTTCGCGGGCCGGCAGGTCAGGGCTGGCCAGCATGCTGGCATACAGCGTGGGCACGCCGTAGAAAATGGTGGGCCGATGCTCGACCAGGCGTTTGAATACCGCTTGCGGCGTGGGCCGTTCGCCCATGACGATGACGGTGGCGCCCACCGACATAGGAAAGCTCAGGCCGTTGCCCAGCCCGTAGGCGAAGAACAGCTTGGCGGCCGAGAATACCACGTCGTCTTCGCGGATGCCCAGCACCGGCTTGGCGTAGAGCTCGACCGTGTGCCACAGATTGCCATGCGTGTGCACGACGCCCTTGGGTTTGCCGGTGGAGCCGGACGAATACAACCAGAACGCGATCTCGTCGGCCAGGGTGCGCACCGCGGGCAACAGTGGCGCGGCAGCCAGCAGGCCGTTGAATTCATGCGCCTGTTCCGGCAGGTCGCCCACCGGCCGGGCCACGACCAGATGCTCGATCTCGTGCGGCCCCTTGGCCATCGCCGCCTGCAGCGTGCCCAGCAGGGCGCCCGACACGATGGCGGCGCGCGCGCGGCAGTGATCGGCAATGTAGGCGTAGTCGTCGACCGTCAGCAGCGTGTTCACGGCCACAGGCACGACGCCAGCGTGCAGGGCGCCCAGAAACGCCACCGGCCAGTCCACGCTGTCGTGCATCAGCAGCAGCACCCGTTCTTCTCGGCGCAACCCCAGCTGGCGCAGCGCGCCGGCGAAACGGGCCACCCGTTCGGCCAGTGCACCGTAGGTCAGGACGCCGTATTCGTCGATGTAGGCGGGCTTGGCCGCTCGCGGCGCGTTCAGTGCCGCAATGTGGCTGGCAAAATTAAGCTCGATCGGGCAGTTCGGCATGTGGTGTCTCCCTTTATTCTGATTCGAGGCGCCGCTACGGAGCCATGCCCGGCAGGGTGGCCAGCGTCTGCAGGCGCGTCGGCGAGCCCTGGACGGCGCAACGCTGGTGGTAGAAGCGCAGCGCGCGCAAGCCGCCGAGCTCTTCGCCGCCTCCCGCGCGGCCGGGTCCGCCATGCAGCGATTGCGGCATGACATTGCCGTGGCCCGTATGGGTTTTCGCGGTGTCGGGGCAGACCCAGTGAACGCGGCCGTGGCTGTCGGCGAGTTCCGCTGCGCTGCGCGCCAGGAAATCGCTGTCGTCGCTATAGACCGAGGCCACGAGCGACCCCTTGGCGAGGCGGGCCAGCGCATAGGCGTGGTCTGCATCGCGATACGGCATCAGACTGGCGACCGGACCGAATACTTCCATTTCGTGCACCAGCGGATGCGCGTCCGGATCCGGCGTGCCGAGCAGCCATGGCGCCGTACAGGCCGCGATTGCCGGGTCGGCGTCCACCAGCGGCACCTGGCTGCCATCGAACAGCACCTCGCTGCAGGCCCGCATCTTGGCGATACCGGCCTGCACGTCCTCGTGCTGCGCCCGGCTGGCCAGCGACCCCATGCGCACGTCGGCGTTGCGCGGGTCCCCCACCGTGACCGCGTGCAGGCGTTCGGCGATTGCCCGCGCCATGCGCGTATAGGCTGACTGCGGAACGAGAATGCGCCGGATCGCCGTACATTTCTGGCCGGACTTCACTGTCATTTCACGTGCGGCCTCGCGCGCCAGCGCATCGAAGGCCAGACCGCCGTCCGAGGCGTCGGGGGCCAATATGGCGCAGTTCAGGCTATCCGTTTCGGCATTCATGCGCACGCCGTCGCGGGCGATGCGAGGGTGGGTTCGCAGCAGGGCCGCCGTGTCGGCTGAGCCCGTGAACGACAGCAGGTCCAGGGGCGCCAGCGCGTCGAGCAAACCCTGCGAGCTGCCGCAGACCAGGCTGATGGCGCCCTCGGGCAACACTTTTGCGGCCAGTACGTCGGCCACCATTTCATGCGCGAGCCAGGCCGTCGACGTAGCCGGCTTGACCATGATGGGCACCCCGGACAGCAGAGCGGGGCCGGCCTTTTCCCACATGCCCCATGACGGAAAATTGAAGGCATTGATCAGCAGGGCCAGCCCTCGATGCGGCACGCTGATATGCTGCACGGCGTAGCTCTGGTCGCGAGCCAGCGATACCGGGTCGTCATCGAGTTGCAGTGCACGGCCCGGCAGCCGCGAACCCAGCTTGGCGTAGTACGACAGCGTGTAAATGCCGCCATCGATATCAATGGCCGAGTCCTGCCGCACGGTGCCCGAATTGCGCAAGGCAATCTCGTAGTATTTGTCGCGGTTCGACTGCAGGACTTCCGCCACCGCGGCCAGCAGCGCGGCACGCTCGTCGTAGCGCATCGCCCGCAAGGCTGAACCGCCGGCCCGGCGAGCCCAATCGAAGGCTGCGTGCAGGTCCACTCCGGCACTGTCGGCCTGCGCCAGGGCGGCGCCCGATACCGGGTCGCGCAGTGTCGTGGGAATGCCATTGCCGGCGACCCATTGGCCGCCGACGAAATTGCGTAGGTGTTCCATGCCGGTTCCTGTGCGCAATCAGGCGCGGGTGAAGTCGATGGCGCCGCCGGGCAGGAGGTACAGCACCAGTGCCTGCCCGCCGGTGACGGTGGGGGAATGCTCGCTGCCGGGCCCGTACACAAGCCAGCCCGCGCCGTGGCCGTCGAAGCGAGCACCGTCGTCCAGCGGCATGATCAGGTCGATTTCACCCTGAGGGTGGCGATGGTGGGGGCCGGCCAGGGAGTTCATATCCACCACATCCACCGAGAAACCGTGCAGCCCTTCGTCATGCTTGACGACGCGCCCGTAGCGTATGCCGCCGCCTTGCCGGGCGCACATCCAGCCTTCGGCGACGCCATTGCGGCAGGCCGAGAAAACGTCGCGATACACCGCGCTGTCCGCGCCCATGCTGCGGTTCAACTGTGACTGCAACGCCTCGTCCAGCGGCAGGCCCTCTATGCGGGCCGTAATGCTGTGCATCAATTGCAGGAAGGATGCCGGCGTACTCATGCTTGTCTCGTCCTTTACACTGTTGGCCGCGCTGAAGAAGGCGCATGCAATGCAATGCTTGTTTGTTTTGGCGAACCCGCTGCGCGGTCGCGTTAGAAGAAAAATAGTGCTTCACACGTGGCGCGTCAAGCACTATAGTGCATAAAACTTGGAAAATCAGGGTTTCCTCGGAGTTTGAACAGCATGATCCAAGCGTTAGGCAGTGAATCGTCCGAAGCACGCCGGGAGCCCTTTCTGGTGGCCCTGGGCGAGCGGGTGCGCCGTCTGCGCGCCATCCGCGGCATGACACGCAAGAGCCTGGCGCAGGCCACCGGCGTGTCCGAGCGCCATCTGGCCAATCTTGAGCATGGGGTGGGCAATGCCTCGATACTCGTCCTGCTGCAAATCGCCCGGGCCTTCAACTGCGCCCTGGCCGAACTGGTGGGCGACGTCACCACCGAATCGCCCGACTGGCTGCTGATCCGCGAATTGCTCAGCGGCCGAACCGAGTCCGATCTGCAACGCGCCCGCGAAGCCCTGGTGCAGCTGTTCGGCGTGGGCGGGGGCGCGCAGCGCCCCAACCGATTCCAGCGCGTCGCGCTGATCGGGTTGCGCGGCGCGGGCAAGTCCACGCTGGGGCAGATGCTGGCCGACGACCTGGGCTACCCTTTTGTCGAGCTCAACCGCGAAATCGAACGCGTGGCGGGCTGCAGCATTCTCGAAATCCACAATCTTTACGGCCCCAATGCCTATCGGCGCTACGAGCGCCGTGCCCTTGAAGAGGCGGTGCAGATCTACCCTGAAATGGTGCTGGCCACGCCGGGCGGCCTGGTGTCCGAGCCGGCCACGTTGAACCTGCTGCTGGCGCATTGCTATACGGTGTGGCTGCGCGCCACGCCCGACGAACACATGGCGCGCGTCATGGCGCAGGGCGACTTCCGGCCCATGTCGGGCAACAACGAAGCCATGGCCGACCTGAAACGCATTCTGGCCGGCCGGGAGGCTTTCTATGCGAAGGCCGATCTCACCTGGGAAACCAGCAACCTCACCTTGCAGGAAAGCTTTGGCGGGCTGCGTACGAACGTGCGCAAGGCCTGCGGCCTGCCCCTGTAGGCCGCCGCCCCGGCTCTCTAGAAAACTGCACTTTTATGCAGCGCCCGCTTGACGGGCGTTTTTTTGTGCACTAATCTGCACTTTAATTCATCAGATGCAGTATTATTCATATCAAAGCGAGCAGGAGACACCAGATGAGCAACCCCGCCCCCCGCGTGGATTTCCAGACCGAGCCTAGCCGGTATCGGCATTGGAAGCTGAATTTCGACGGCGCCGTCGCCACCCTGGCCATGGACGTGGATGAAAACGGCGGGCTGAGGCCGGGCTACAAGCTGAAGCTGAACTCATACGACCTGGGGGTGGACATTGAGCTGCACGACGCCCTGCAGCGCATCCGTTTCGAACATCCCGAAGTGCGTACGGTGGTCATCACCAGCATGAAAGACCGCATCTTCTGTTCGGGCGCCAACATTTTCATGCTGGGCCTGTCGTCCCATGCCTGGAAAGTGAACTTCTGCAAGTTCACGAATGAAACGCGCAACGGGATCGAAGATTCCAGCCGCCATGGCGGCCTGAAGTTCATCGCGGCGCTCAATGGCGCCTGCGCTGGCGGCGGCTATGAGCTGGCGCTGGCCTGCGACGAGATTTTCCTGGTCGATGACCGCTCTTCCGCGGTGGCCCTGCCCGAGGTTCCGCTGCTGGGGGTCCTGCCCGGCACGGGAGGCCTCACGCGGGTGACCGACAAGCGCCGGGTCAGGCACGATCACGCCGATATTTTCTGCACGCTGGTCGAAGGCGTGCGGGGTCAGCGCGCCAAGGATTGGCGCCTGGTCGACCAGGTGGTGAAGCCCGCCCAGTTCGAGGCAGCGGTCCGTGCGCGCGCCGTCGAGCTCGCGGGGCAAAGCGACCGCCCGGCCGACGCGCGCGGCGTGAGCCTGGTGCCGCTGTCGCGCACGCTCTCCCAGGATCGCCTTTCATACCGATATGTCGACGTGGCGCTTGATCGTGAGCGTCGCCTGGCGACCTGGACCGTGCGTGGCCCGCAGGCGGAGGTGGAGCAGGACATCGACGCCATTCTCGCGGCCGGCGCCGAGTGGTGGCCCCTGCAGATGGCTCGCGAACTCGACGATGCAATCTTGAGTCTGCGTGCCAATGAACCGGACCTGGGCACCTGGGTGTTCAAGACCGAGGGAGACATTGCGGCGGTGCTGGCCGCCGACACGGCCATGCAGCAGCATACCGGTCACTGGTTCGTGCGCGAGACCGCCGGCATGCTGCGTCGTACGCTGGCCCGTCTGGATGTCACCTCGCGTTCAATCTTCGCGCTGATCGAGCCAGGCTCTTGCTTTGCCGGCACGCTGTTCGAATTGGCGCTCGCCGCCGATCGCATTTACATGCTGGACGACGAAGACGCCGACACGCCGGCGCAGATCGTGGTCAGCGACCGGAATTTCGGCGCCTATCCGCTGGTGAATGGTCAGAGCCGCCTGCAACGCCGCTTTCACGAGGAAACGCTGCCGCTGGAAGCCGTGCGTGCCGCGGCTGGCCAGTGGCTGCCGGCCCCGAGGGCCCTGGAACTCGGGCTGGTGACGTTCGCCCCCGACAGCATCGATTGGGACGACGAGGTGCGGCTGGCGCTGGAAGAGCGGCGCGCGCTTTCGCCCGATGCGTTGACCGGGCTGGAGGCCAACCTGCGCTTTGGCGGCCGCGAGACCATGGAGACGCGCATTTTCGGCCGGCTGACTGCGTGGCAGAACTGGATATTCAACCGCCCCAACGCCGCTGGCGAGAAAGGCGCGCTGAAGCTGTATGGCAAAGGCGAGCAGGCGGCCTTCGACTGGAACCGCGTATAGAGACCATGCCGTGGCGGCCGCGCCGGGTGCCGTTGCGCCGCGTGGCCGCCGTGTGCGGCAGCCGATGGACGCGGGGCAGCCGGCCCGCGATCGAGTTCACTTTTTTCGGATAGCCCCGGCGGCCGGCAAGGCCCGCCCACCAAGGAGCAAGAGACATGTCAGGCATCAACTACAGCGACAAGATTCCGAATAACGTCAACCTGTCCGGCGATCGGGCGCTGCAGCGCGCGCTGGAACACTGGCAGCCGAATTATTTGCAGTGGTGGCAGGACATGGGGCCGGACGGATCCCATGGTTTCGACGTTTATCTGCGTACGGCCGTCAGTGTCGAGCCCGATGGCTGGGCACATTTCGACCACGTGAAGATGCCCGATTATCGATGGGGCATCTTCCTGGCGCCGCAGGATGGCCAGCGCAAGATTCATTTCGGCGAAAACCTGGGCCGTGACGTGTGGCAGGATGTGCCGGGTGAACACCGCGCCAACCTGCGCCGCATCATTGTGACGCAGGGCGACACCGAGCCGGCCTCGATCGAGCAGCAGCGCCACCTGGGCATGACCGCCCCATCCCAATACGATCTGCGCAATCTGTTCCAGATCAACGTAGAAGAAGGCCGCACCTCTGGGCGATGGTGTACCTGCTGCATCGCTATTTCGGACGCGATGGCCGCGAAGAGGCCGATGCGCTGCTCGAGCGCAGTTCGGGCGACGCGGACAATCCGCGCATTCTGGGTGCGTTCAATGAAAAGACGCCTGACTGGCTGGCGTTCTACATGTTCACTTACTTCACCGACCGCGACGGGAAATTCCAGTTGTGCGCGCTGGCCGAGTCGGGGTTCGATCCGCTGGCCCGCACGACAAAGTTCATGCTGACTGAAGAAGCCCACCACATGTTCGTGGGCGAATCGGGCGTGTCGCGCATCATCCAACGCACGTGCGACGTGATGAAGCAGCTCAAGACAGACGACCCCGCAACGGTGCGCGCGGCCGGAGTGATCGACCTGCCCACCATTCAGCGATATCTGAACTTCCACTACAGCGTCACCATCGATCTGTTCGGTGCCGACCAATCTTCGAATGCGGCCATTTTCTACAGTTCGGGGCTGAAGGGGCGCTACGAGGAAGGCAAGCGCACCGACGACCACCAGCTCAAGAACGACACCTATCGGGTGCTGAGTGTGGAAGGCGGCCAGTTGCGCGAGATCGAGGTGCCCATGCTCAACGCGTTGAACGAAGTGCTGCGGGATGACTTCATTCGCGATTCCAAGGCGGGTGTGGGACGGTGGAACAAGGTCATCGAGAAAAGCGGCCTGCCTTTCCGGCTTTCGGTTCCGCACAAGGCGTTCAACCGCCAGATCGGCACGCTGGCCGGCATTCGTGTGGCGCCGGAAGGCGAAGTGCTCAGTGAATCGCAGTGGCAGGCTCACAGCCACAAATGGCTGCCCACGCCGGAAGACCGCGAGTTCGTGGCGTCGCTGATGGGGCGGGTGGTCGAGCCCGGCAAGTTCGCCAACTGGATTGCGCCGCCTGTGATGGGCGTGAACCGACAGCCGGTGAACTTCGAGTACGTGCGGTTCAACTAAGGCGTGCCTACGCGACAAGGAGCCCGGCCATGAATGCGCGCTTGCCGCCCGAAGTGCTCAGGCAGCATCTCATCGACCCGGAGGTCTGCATACGCTGCAATACCTGCGAGGAAACCTGCCCCATCGATGCCATCACGCACGATGGCAACAACTATGTGGTAGATCCGGACATCTGCAACGGCTGCATGGCCTGCGTGCCGCCATGCCCGACCGGGTCGATCGACAATTGGCGGACGGTGTTGAGGGCGCAGGCGTACAGTGTGCAGGAGCAGTTCGGCTGGGAAGAGCTGCCGCAGGAAAAACCCTTGCCGACCGCGGTCGCCGGGGGTGAAGCCGCCAGTGCAGACACCGACGCAGTGCCCGAAGCGATTGAAGCCCTTGAGGCGGCGCAGACGCTCGAATCGCCGGTGCTGCTGGCGCCCGGGGCCAATATCCCGCCCTGGTCGGCGGCACATCCCTATGTGAATCTGTACACGCACAAGTCCCCGGCCGTCGCCACGGTGGTGGGCAATTACCGGGTTACCGACGACGACACCGACAGCGATATTCATCACATCGTGCTCGACTTCGGCAACTTGCCTTTTCCGGTTCTGGAAGGGCAGTCGATCGGCATTCTGCCGCCTGGCTCGGACGCGCAAGGGCGCCCGCACCACGCGCGTCAGTATTCACTGGCCAGTCCGCGCGATGGCGAGCGGGCGGGCTACAACAACCTGTCTCTGACCGTCAAGCGCGTGACGCAGGATCATCAGGGTCGGCCGGTGCAGGGCGTCTGTTCGAACTATCTGTGCGATCTGGCCAGGAACGATACGGTGCAGGTGATCGGGCCGTTCGGGCAGAGTTTCCTGATGCCCAACCATGCGGGCGCCAATTTGATGATGATTTGCACGGGCACGGGATCGGCGCCGATGCGCGCCATGACCGAACGCTATCGGCGGCGCATTCAACGGGGCACCAACGGACGCCTGATGTTGTTCTTTGGTGCGCGCACGCAGCGTGAGCTGCCGTATTTCGGCCCGCTGATGAAGCTGCCTCGTGATTTCATCGATATCAACCTGGCTTTGTCGCGCGATCCGGCTCAGCCGCGACACTATGTGCAAGACTTGATACGCGAGCGCGCCACGGATGTCATGGACTTGCTGACGGACCCGAACACCTGCATTTATGTATGCGGGTTGAAGGGCATGGAGACGGGAGTGCTGGAGGCGTTGCGCGAGGTGGTCGTGCAAGCGGGTCAGGATTGGACTATCCTGCATGATGCGTTGCGCCGCGAAGGGCGGCTGCATTTCGAGACATATTAGCCGAGACGGGCGCGGCCTCGCGCCCCAATAACCATCCAGGTGTACCGGCGTGCCATGGCACGCCGGTTTTCGTTCGAGACGCCGATCATGAAGTTCGCTGATTTCAAAGAAGGGATGCTGATCCACGGCGGTCCGATTGTCGTGACCGAGGCCGAGATTCTGCAGTTTGCACGTCAATATGACCCCCAATGGTTTCACACCGATGTAGAGCGGGCCGCCAGCGGGCGATGGGGTGGGTTGATCGCCAGCGGTTGGCACACCTGTGCGCTGGCAATGCGCATGGCGGTTGAAGCGGCATTGCACGATTCCGAATCGTTTGGTTCGCCGGGCCTCGGGCAGGTGCGCTGGCGCGTGCCGGTGCGTCCGGGCGATACGCTGCGGCTGCAGGCGCGGGTGCAGGGGGTGCGGCGCTCGACGTCGCGTACTGACCTGGGGATCATTTCCTGGGCGTGGGTGGTGGTGAATCAGCACGATGAGGCTGTGCTTGAACTGGACGCGACGAGTCTTTTCGATCTGGGCGACGAAGGTTAAGCTGGTTGCAGGCCTGGCGGCCTGACGAGTCGCGCATTCTTGGGTGCTTGATGGGGTGGCCCGGGTAGGTGCGGACTGGCGGGGGCTTGATTTCATGGCGTTGGAGTGAGGAGTTGGCGTTGGGCCTTCGGGTTCTTGCGTCCGTCTCGCGCCGTCCGGCCCTGCGTTGCGGCGCACGTGCGTCGGGCTCGGGCGCATGCAGGCGCCCTCGGCCTGCTGCGCAGGCTTCCCCGCCGCCCAACGCGCCGCCCCGCAGGGCCGGACGGCGCCAGACTGCGTATGGATGGATTGGACGGTGGGGCTCCTGAAGGGCGGCTTCGTCGGTTACCTCGGGGTGCCTGCTGCTCGGCTTGGGGGCTTGATTTCATGGCGTTGGAGTGAGGCGTTGGCGTTGGGCCTTCGGGTTCTTGCGTCCGTCTCGCGCCGTCCGGCCCTGCGTTGCGGCGCACGTGCGTCGGGCTCGGGCGCATGCAGGCGCCCTCGGCCTGCTGCGCAGGCTTCCCCGCCGCCCAACGCGCCGCCCCGCAGGGCCGGGCGGCGCCAGACTGCGTATGGATGGATTGGACGGTGGGGCTCCTGAAGGGCGGCTTCGTCGGTTACCTCGGGGTGCCTGCTGCTCGGCTTGGGGGCTTGATTTCATGGCGTTGGAGTGAGGCGTTGGCGTTGGGCCTTCGGGTTCTTGCGTCCGTCTCGCGCCGTCCGGCCCTGCGTTGCGGCGCACGTGCGTCGGGCTCGGGCGCATGCAGGCGCCCTCGGCCTGCTGCGCAGGCTTCCCCGCCGCCCAACGCGCCGCCCCGCAGGGCCGGACGGCGCGAGACTGCGTATGGGTGAATCGGACGTCGTGGGGCTCCTGGGGGAGTGGAGGGTCCGTCGTTGCCTCGGGGTGCCTGCTGCTGGGGGAAGGGGGGCTTCATCGTTGCGGGGGCTGTGGGTTCGGACGGTGTCGGTCTGCATGGGGTGGGTGTTTTGGCGCGGGCCGTGCAGGGCGGCCGTGCCGCGCGGGTAGGCGGGCGCAGGTGCGAGGGGTGTCCAGGGGACGAGGCTGCGTGCTTCTGGATCGAGTGCAGGATGGGGCCGCACGACGGACTGTCTGGACGCACGGCGCGTCGTCGCTGCGGTGGGGGCAAGCTGGGCGGTGGGCCGCTGGGGCCATGGGAGCTTGCAAGTGCATCGGGCCCCTGGAAGGAGCCCGATGGTGCTTGCGGTGGACGCCCCGGAAGGGGCGCCGCGGGGTACGAGCGGTTTAGCTGAAGGCTTGGATGCCGGTCTGGGCGCGGCCCAGGATCAGCGCGTGGACGTCGTGCGTGCCTTCGTAGGTGTTGACCACTTCCAGGTTGACCAGGTGGCGGGCGACGCCGAATTCATCGGAGATGCCATTGCCGCCCAGCATGTCGCGCGCGAGACGGGCGATGTCCAGGGCCTTGCCGCACGAGTTGCGCTTCATGATCGACGTGATTTCGACGGCAGCCGTGCCTTCGTCTTTCATGCGGCCCAAACGCAGGCACCCTTGCAGGCCCAGCGTGATTTCGGTCTGCATGTCGGCCAGCTTCTTCTGGATGAGCTGGTTGGCGGCGAGCGGGCGGCCGAATTGCTTGCGGTCGAGCGTGTACTGGCGGGCGGTGTGCCAGCAGGCTTCTGCGGCGCCCAGCGCACCCCAGGCGATGCCGTAGCGGGCCGAGTTCAGGCAGGTGAAGGGGCCGCGCAGGCCGCTTACTTCGGGCAGCATCTGGTCGGCCGAGATTTCGACTTCGTCCATGACGATTTCGCCGGTGATGGAGGCGCGCAGGCCGACCTTGCCATGAATCGCGGGGGCGGACAGGCCTTTCATGCCTTTTTCAAGGATGAAGCCGCGGATCTTGCCGTCATATTCGCCACCAACGCACTTGGCCCACACGACAAAGACGTCGGCGATGGGCGAGTTGGTGATCCACATTTTGTTGCCGGACACGCGGTAGCCGCCGTCGGTGTGTACGGCGCGGGTTTCCATGCCGTTCGGGTCGGAACCATGGTTGGGCTCGGTCAGGCCGAAGCAACCGATCCATTCGCCGCTGGCGAGCTTGGGCAGGTATTTCTGCTTCTGGGCTTCGCTGCCGAATTCGTTGATGGGCACCATGACCAGCGACGACTGCACGCTCATCATCGAGCGATAGCCGGAGTCGACGCGCTCGACTTCGCGCGCGATCAGGCCGTAGCTGACATAGTTCAGGCCGGCTCCGCCGTATTCGGTGGGGATGGTGGCGCCCAGCAGGCCCAGTTCACCCATTTCGCTGAAGATTGCCGGGTCGGTCTGCTCGTTGCGGAAGGCATTGAGTACGCGGGGAGCCAGCTTGTCTTGCGCGTAGGCCGCGGCCGCGTCGCGCACCATGCGCTCTTCGTCAGTAAGCTGCTGGTCGAGCAACAGCGGATCTTGCCAGTGGAAGCTCGGGTTCGACGACATGAAAGTCTCCGGTATGAATAAGGGATAAAGGAAGGCGTTGCGGCGGATTATTTCTGCGACTGCAGCGCCGTTTCGCGAATTTTTTCCAGGGTGGTCGATGGCGTGATGGTTTCCGGATCGATCAGGCAATGCAGGATCGCCGGTTTGCCGCTCGCCAGCGCGCGTTCGAACGCAGGCCCGAACTGTTCGGTGGTCTCGACGCGTTCGCCGTGGCCGCCGAAGGCTTGCGCGTAGGCGGCGAAATCAGGGTTCTGCAGCGTGGTGGCCGAAACGCGACCCGGGTAATGCTTTTCCTGGTGCATGCGTATCGTGCCGTACATGCCGTTATCGACCAGCACGACGATGATGGGCAGTTGGTATTGAACGGCGGTGGCGAATTCCTGGCCATGCATCATGAAACAACCGTCGCCGGCGAAGCACACCACGGTTTTCTCGGGATGGATGCGCTTGGCGCCCACAGCGGCGGGCAATCCGTAGCCCATCGAGCCGGAGGTGGGGGCCAGCTGCGTGCCGTAACGGGTGAAGCGATGGAAGCGATGCAGCCACGTGGCGTAGTTGCCGGCGCCGTTGGTCATGATGGCGTCCGCGGGCAGCGTGCGCTCAAGGTAGGCCATGACTTCGCCCATCTGCAGCGCGCCGGGCGTGCGCACCTTGGTCGGGTCGCTCCAGTCGAGATAGGACTGTCGCATGGCGGCGGTGCCTTCCGCCCAGCTCGGCTGGGCCGGGCCGCGTACATCGGCCAGCGCGCGGGCAAAGGCAGCCGGTGAGGTATTGATGGCTAGCGTGGCGCGATAGACGCGGCCCAGCTCGGCGCTGTCCGGGTGCACGTGCACGAGCTTCTGGCGCGGCACGGGGATGTCGAACAGGGTGTAGGCCTGGCTGGGATTTTCAGACATGCGCCCCCCGACCAGCAGCACCAGGTCGGCGTCGGCAACGCGCTTGGCCAGCGCGGGGTTGATGCCCAGCCCGACATCACCGACGAAACAGGGATGGTCGGCCGGGAACAGCATCTGGCGTCGGAAGGACACCGCGGTGGGCAGCGACAGCCGTTGGGCGAAGTCGCCGAATTGCGCCACGGCCTGGGCGTCCCAGCGCGTGCCGCCTAGGATCGCGATGGGCGACCGTGCCTGCGCCAGCAATTGCTGCAGTTCGTCGAGCTGGCCGGCGGCGGGGGCCGTGTCGATCAGTTCGTAGCGCGGCGCATCTGGCACGCTGGCGGTCTCGGTCAGCATGTCTTCCGGCAGGGCAATCACCACGGGGCCAGGGCGCCCCGAAGTGGCAATGTGGAAGGCGCGCGAGATGAGTTCTGGAATGCGCTCGATCTGGTCGATTTCGGTGACCCATTTAGCCTGAGTACCGAAGACGGCGCGATAGTCCATTTCCTGGAACGCCTCGCGCTCCCGCATGCCGCGCTCGATCTGGCCCACGAACAGGATCATCGGGGCCGAGTCCTGCTTGGCGATATGCACACCGGCCAGCGCGTTGGCGGCACCCGGGCCGCGCGTCACCATGCAGATGCCGGGCTCGCCTGTCAGCTTGCCGTGCGCGTCGGCCATCATGGCCGCGCCGCCTTCCTGGCGGCATACCGTGACTTCGATATTGGCGCCATGCAGCCCGTCGAGTACGGCCAGGTAGCTTTCACCCGGCACGCAGAACACGTGCTTGACGCCATGGGCAGCCAGCTGGTCGACCAGGATGTGGCCGCCCAGCCGGGGCTCGCGTGGGGAAGAAGTAGAAATTGTCATAGTTAACCGGATTCCAAGGCGTCGAGGATAATGTTCCTTGCTTGCACAATGCAATTGATAAAATTGCACAATATAGTGATCTTTGGGCACGTAGCTGCCGGTTCACCCTGCCGGGCGGCGGGGACATGTTTCCCGGCGGCCCGCAACGGTCGTCGTCGGGCGAGGCCGCCCTGCGAATTGCCCGCCGCCGTTACGGTTGTCGGGCCCGTTGCCGTACACGAGGCCCGGCGCCCCGCTTCGGGCGCCCGAAGCCCGGATAACCCACGCCCGGCCCGTTGCCGTGCAAACCGCTATCTTCCCACGACATGAGAAACGGCATACCCAACCTTAGCGCTTTACAGGCTTTCGAGGCGTCGGCGCGCCTGGGCAGTTTTTCGCGGGCCGCCGAAGAACTCGCTTTGACGCACAGCGCGGTCTACCGCCAGGTGGCCAGCCTGGAGGCCCGGCTGGGCGTGCAGTTGTTCACCCGCGTGCGGCGCCGCATCGTACTCACGGAACATGGCGCCGAGTACGCGGGGCGCATCCGCCACCATCTGGACCAGATCGAGAAAGACACCTTCGGGCTGGTCAGCCGCACCGGCATGGGACGCAGCATACACATTGCCGTGGTGCCCACGCTGGCCACGACCTGGCTGATTCCCCGGCTGGCGGGCTTCCAGCAGCAGCACCCTGACATCACCGTCAGCCTGTCGGTGCGCACGCTACCTTTCCAGTTCAAAGACCAGCCCTTCGACGGCGCGCTCTACCATGCCAGCGGCATCTGGCCCGGCACCCAGGGGGTGCTGCTGTTTCCCGAAAGAGAGCTGGTGCCGGTCTGTGCGCCGTCGTTGCTGCAACGCATGGCCGACGGCCTGGGCGGCCTGGCCGGCCTGACGCACCTGCACCTGAGTTCGCGCCCGGAAGCCTGGCGCCAGTGGTACAACGCCCAGGGCCAGGCCTACGGCCCCCAGGCCGCGGGCGGACCGCGCTACGAACTGTTCACCATGATGCTGGCCGCCGCCGAGGCGGGCCTGGGCGTGGGGCTGGTGCCGCATTTCCTGGCGCAACCCGCCTTGCGGGCCGGCGTGCTGGTTCAGCCGGTCCCCCAGGTGCTGGCCGTGGGGCAGGGCTATTACTTTGGGTATCCGCAGCGCGAAGAGCGCCCCGACGCGCTGAAAGCGTTCGAGAGCTGGCTCAAGTCGGCCGCATAGCCCGTAGAATGCTCAGCCGTGTCTTCTGTCAATACCCCTCGCACGCCCCGCACCGCCCGCGATACGCCTCTGGCGTCGCAGGCGGATATTGACGCCTTCATCGATGCGGTGTGGCTCGAAGATGGCCTGGCCGCGAATACCCTGGCGGCCTACCGGCGCGACCTCACCGCCTTCGCCCAGTGGCTGGAAACGCCGGGTGAACATGGGGGCGCGGCCAGCGCAGGCCAATTGCGCGACGCGGGCACGGGCGACATCGAAGCCTGGTTCGCGGCGCGTCATGCCGATAGCCGCGCCACCACGGCCAATCGCCGGCTGGCCGCGCTGCGGCGATTCTTCGCCTGGGCGCTGCGCGAGCATCGCAGCCAGCGCGACCCGTGCTTGACCCTCAGCGCGGCCAAGCAGCCCCCGCGCATGCCCAAGACATTGAGCGAAGCGCAGGTCGAAGCGCTTCTGCGCGCACCCGACCTCAACACTGCCCGGGGCGTGCGCGACCGCGCCATGCTTGAAACGCTCTACGCCACCGGCTTGCGCGTATCGGAACTGGTGAACATCAAAGTGCTCGAGGTCAGCCTGAACGAAGGCGTGGTCCGGGTGGTCATGGGCAAGGGCGGCAAAGACCGCCTGGTGCCGCTGGGCGCAGAGGCCGCGCACTGGATCGACCAGTATTTGGGGCAGGCTCGCCCGGAGCTGGCGGGCCAGCGCGTCAGCGACGCGCTGTTCCTGACCGCGCGGGCGCAACCCATGACCCGCCAGGCTTTCTGGCAATTGATCAAGAAATATGCCGTGATTTCAGGAGTGCGCGCGCCATTGTCGCCGCACGTGCTGCGCCATGCGTTCGCCACCCATTTGCTCAATCATGGCGCAGACCTGCGGGTGGTGCAGATGCTGCTGGGCCATGCCGACATCTCCACCACCCAGATCTATACGCACGTGGCGCGCGAGCGGCTGAAGGCGCTGCATGCGGCGCATCATCCGCGCGGCTGACGGCGCCCGACCCCGGCAAGGCATGGTCGTTGCAGGACAGATGGCGCCTGCCTACACTACCGGCTTTTTCCTGCGCCGCATCGCGGCGCGACGCGCGCCATGAACAAAGCCCGCCACGTATCCGAAACGCCTGCCACACAGATGCTGAAGCGGCACGGAGTGTCCTTTACCGAGCACGTCTACGACTATGTCGAACACGGTGGCGCGGGCGAGGCCGCGCGCCAGCTGGCGCTGGATCCGCACGCCGTCGTCAAGACGCTCATCATGGAAGACGAGGCCGCCAGGCCGCTGGTGGTCATCATGCACGGCGATCGCGAAGTCTCGACCAAGAACCTGGCCCGCCAGGCTGGCCTGAAAAAAGTGGCGCCCTGCCACCCCGATGTGGCGCAACGTCATTCCGGATACCAGGTGGGCGGCACCTCGCCGTTCGGTACCCGCAAGCGCATGCCGGTCTGGGTAGAAGAACGCGTGCTGCAGTTTCCGGTGGTGTACATCAACGGCGGGCGGCGCGGGTATCTGGTCGGCATATCGCCTCAGATGCTGGTCGAACTGTTGCAGGCGCGGCCGGTGTCCGTGGCGTTGGAGTAAGCCCGGTCGGGCATCCCTGAGGTATTCGGTTACTACCCGCGCCACGCAGCGTGGCCGCACAATGGCCACAGCGTGTACGGGCCGGGCCGCGCGCCAGCGGCGCCGGGTATGCGGCTTGCATCGCGAGCCTATAAGGGCCGCCGCCGGAACCTCTCCGGCTCGAGCCTCGCGGCCCCCAACCAGGAGACCGAAATGGGCAAGAAACTACTGATGCTGGTCGGCGACTACGCCGAAGATTACGAAACCATGGTGCCGTTCCAGACGCTGCAGGCCGTGGGCCATACCGTGCATGCCGTGTGTCCGGGAAAGAAATCCGGCGACAGCGTTGCCACCGCCATCCACGATTTCGAAGGTGCGCAGACCTACAGTGAAAAGCGCGGCCATAATTTCGCGCTGAACTACGATTTCGAGCAGGCCGACCCCGACGCCTACGACGGGCTCGTGATTCCGGGCGGACGTGCCCCCGAATACCTGCGTCTGAATGAGCGGGTGCTCGAGATCGTGCGCCAGTTCAACCAGGCCGGCAAGCCCATCGCTGCCGTGTGCCATGGCGCACAGATCCTTGCCGCGGCGGGCGTGCTGGAGGGGCGCACCTGCTCGGCGTACCCCGCATGCGCACCGGAAGTCCGCGCCGCGGGCGGCACCTATGCCGAAATCGCCATCGATCAGGCTCATACCGACGGCAACCTGGTCAGCGCCCCCGCCTGGCCGGCCCATCCGGCATGGCTCTGGCAGTTCCTGCAGGTGCTCGGCACGCGCATCAGCCACTGACCGTATCCAGGCCGCCGCCCGGGCCCCACTGGCGCGCCGGGGGCGCACGGCTGCCCCAGCGGCACTTGCACGGCCCGGCGGCGTGATCGTACAGTGGGTTCTTTACCTGAAGGCCGCGTCATGTGCGAAATATTCATCCGTGCCCATCCCGACTCGTACGCGCCCGAAACGCGCTCGTTGCGCCTGCACGGTGCGGCCACCAGCGTGCGCCTTGAACGGCTCTTCTGGTCGGTGCTGGAAGAAATCGCGGCGCGCGACGGTATGCGTGTCGCTCAGCTGATCGAACGCCTCTACGACGAACTTGTCCAGTATCGCGGCGAGGCGGCGAATTTCACGTCGTTCCTGCGGGTTTGCTGCCTGCGCTATGAATTGCTGCAGGCCGATGGGCGCATTCCCACCGACGTAGCCGTGCCGATCCGTTCGCTCGATGCGCGGGCTGTGCTGGCGGGCATGCCCGACACCTTGCCCGACCCGTTGCCGGACCCGTTGCCTCAAGCCGAGGCCCGGCGGCGCGTGGCCGCCTGAGCCGGCTGATTACAGCATGGCCACGTCGCTCTGAAGAATGCGGCGCAGGCGCACCGCATCGCCGATGCGCGACAGCTTGCCCTGCGAATCCAGCAGCACCATGGCCACGTCGCGGCCATTGATGCGAGCCAGCATCACCAGGCATTCGCCGGCTTCGTTGATATAGCCGGTTTTGGATACTTTTATGTCCCAGTCCGGCTTGCGCACCAGCAGATTGGTATTGCGAAAGACCTGCGTGCGGTTGGCGACATCGACCTCATACTGGTCGTCCGTGGAATAGCGGTGTATCAGGGGGCGCTGCGCGGCCGCGCGCAGCAGACGGGCCAGATCGCGCGGTGATGACACGTTCTGGCTCGACAGCCCGGTAGGCTCGATGAAGTGCGTGCTCGACATGCCCAGTGCCCGCGCCTTGCTGTTCATGGCCGCCACGAACGCGGGCAGGCCGCCCGGATAGTGGCGTCCCAACGCATTCGCGGCGCGGTTTTCCGAAGACATCAGCGCCAGGTGCAGCATGTCGCCACGACTCAGGCGCGTGCCGACCACCAGGCGCGACGTGGTGCCTTTCAGCGTATCGATGTCTGCCTCGGTGATCTCCAGCATCTCGTCCATGCGCTGGTTGGAATCCACCACGACCAGGGCGGTCATCAGCTTAGAGATGGACGCAATGGGCCGCACGACATTGTCGTTCTTGGCGAACAGGACCGTCGAGGTTTCCAGATCTTGCACATACGCTGTGCTGGACCGCAGCGCCTCGATGTCGGCTCGCACCGAAGCTGCCGCGGCGGGTGCGATGGCGGCCGCCACGCGTGCGCGCTGGCGCGCCGCTGCGGTCTGGGCCGCCTTGCGTTTGGCCGCGACACTGGTTTTCCGGGACGTCTTGGCGTTCGAGGCGGACTGTTTCGTACGGGTTTTGCTGGCGACCGATTTCTTCGTGCTGCTTTTGCTGGCAGTCGCCTTCTTGCTGGCGGGCTTGATGGCCTTGCTCTTGGCGGAGGCCTTCGTCGCGGTCTTGGAGGCGGTTTTCTTGGTGGTCTTGGCGCCAGAGGCCGTGGCGGTGCTCTTCTTGGAGGCCTTGGCCTTGCTGGCCTTGCAGGCGGCCGATTTTGCGTCGGCCTTGCACGCGCTGGTGGTCTTGGCCGCCTGCGCCGCCTGGGGCAACAGGGCCGCCAGCGCCAATGTCAGCGGTACCAAGGCGGTCACGACGACGCGTTTCCAACGTAAAACCATAGAGAATCAGGATAAAAAGACGCGGACAGGGCCGAGGCAGGCTGTAGCGGAGCCGGGAAAAAGCCAGATGAATTATAGAGTTACGCGCCAGAATTAAACAGCTTTTTTAACTGTGGGGCGGCGCAGATTGGTAACCGGGGGGGACAGAGCGGCCGGGATGGCCTCGCCGGGTGGAATCGAACCACCAATTGACCCTTAGGAGGGGTCGGTTATATCCATTTAACTACGGCGAGTCGGCCTATGACCGGCGCCGCGTCGGCGCGCGCCGGCAAGAGCCGAATTCTAGCATCGCCCAAAGCGGTGCCGCCCATGGTCGAAAGCGACCATACTTGTATATGATGGCGGCTGCTGAATTGCCCCGCTGATCCGGCGCAGGGCCGGCGCCCGTTCAACCTGCAGGCAGGCCAGATGTCTCACCCTCCATCCATTTCATTGCGTACCGTGCTGTTGGGTACGCTGGTCGTGCTGCTTGCCATGGGCGTGCGCGCTACCTTCGGGCTCTTCATGCAGCCCATGGGCCTGGCCCAAGGCTGGAGCCGCGATGTCTTTTCCATGGCATTCGCCCTGCAGAACCTGGTGTGGGGCGCAGCCAGTATCCTCATGGGCATGCTGGCCGACCGCTACGGGTCGGGCCGCACCGTCGTGCTGGGCGCGCTGCTGTACGCGGCCGGCATGATAGGCACGCGCTTCGCCACGGACGAATTCAGCCTCTACATGACCGCTGGCGTGCTGGTGGGCCTGGGCCAGGCCGGCACGACCTTCCCGGTCATCCTGCCTGTCGTGGCGCGCTCGGTGCCGCCAGCCTATCGCAGCACGGCCATGGGCATCGCCAGCGCGGGTGGGTCCATGGGGCAGTTCCTGGTCGTGCCGGCCGGGCAACTGATGATCACTGGCCTGGACTGGACGGGCGCGTTGTGGGTGCTCTCGCTGCTGGTCGCCGCCGGCGCCCCGCTGGCGTACTTCCTGCGCGGCAAGCCCGGGGCCCATGCAGGCGGCCAGTCGCTGGCGGCCGCGGTGCGCCAGGCCATGCGGCATCCGTCGTTCCATTTTCTTTATGCCAGCTATTTTGTCTGCGGGTTTCATACCGCCTTCATCACGCTGCACCTGCCGGCGTTCGTGGTCGATGGCGGCCTGAACGCCAGCCATGGCGCCACTGCCATCGCGTTGATAGGCCTGTTCAACGTCATCGGTTCGTTCTACGCGGGCAAGCTGGGGGGACGCCACAGCAAGAAGATGCTCCTGGCTGGGGTCTATGGGCTGCGCGCCTTCGGCATGCTGCTGCTCCTGGCGGTGCCCCTGGCGCCGTGGGTGCTCTATGTGTTCGCGGCCTGGATGGGTCTGTTCTGGCTCGGCACCGTGCCCCTGACGCAGGGGCTGATCGGCCAGATCTACGGGCTGCGCTATGCCGCCACCCTGTCGGGTATCGCTTTCCTGGGGCACCAGGTCGGCAGTTTCATCGGCGTGTGGCTGGGCGGGTACGTCTATGCCTCCACGGGCAACTACGACCTGATGTGGTGGATCGGGGTGATTCTCGCCGTAGTGGCGGCGCTGTTGTGCCTGCCGGTGCGCGAGCAGCCGCTCGAGCAGCCGCTGCCGCAGGCGGCCTGAGCCATGGGACGGCGCACGCTCTGGCGCATCCTGGGCGGGGCGGCCCTGGCCGGTGTGCTGGCCCTGGGATTTCTCGGCTACACCATGCCAGAACTGCGCCTCAACTGGGAGACCCTGGCGGCCATGTGCGGGTTCTGACCCGAGCTTGCGCCGTACGGTTATCCTTGGCGATCTGTGCCTTCTTTGCCCGACATGTCCCACGACCTGGATACCCGCGCGACCATCTCTCTTGAACAGGCCGGCCAGTTGCCGGCGCCGCAAACGCTGGTGCTCACGGTCAACAATCGGCTGGCGCGGCGCCTGACGCTGGATCTTGCCGCGCAATTGCGCCGCGAGCGCCAGGTCAGTGAGTTGCCGCGTGTCTTGCCGCTGGCGGCCTGGCTGGCCGAGGCCGCCAATGAACTGGCGTTCACGCCGGGCGCCGATCTGCCGGCGCATCGGCTCGATACCTTCGCGGCGCAGATGGTATGGGCCGACGCGATCGAGTCCGAAGAAGCGGGCCGCGTCCTGCTCGACACCGCGCAGGCGGCGGCCCTGGCCATGGACGCCGACTCGCTCATGGATGAATGGCGGCTGCAGGTGCCGGCCGGCGCCGATACCGACGAATATCGCGGCTTCATGCGCTGGCGGCGCCGCTATCGCGAACGCCTGGCCGAAATCGATGCCGAGGACGCCAATCAGGGGTACGCCCGGGTGTTGCAAGCGCTGCAGCAGGAGCTCGTACAAGCCCCAAGGCATCTGGTGCTGGCGGGTTTCACCGATGTATCGCCACGTTTTGCCGCCTTGCTTGACGCTTTCCGGAATAGTGGCGCAGCCCTCGCATGGCTGAGCGACACCTTGACGGAACCGGCCGAGCCGCTGCGCTACGGCGCCGCCGACCGGGGCGCCGAGTGGCGTGCGGCGGCGGCCTGGGCCGCGCAGCGCCTGGCGGCTGATCCGTCCGGACGCTATGCCATCGTGTCGGCGCAGTTGCAGGCGGAATCCCCGTTTGCGCGACGCGTGGTCGGTCAGGCGCTGGCCGAAGGCGGCCACGCATTCAACGTGGCGGTGGGACGGCCCTTGAACGAATGGCCGGCCGTGCGAGCCGCCCTGGCGTGGTTGCAGGCGCTGGCCGACATGGCCGGGGCGGGCGCGGCGGCCGCCCCTGTCATGGGGGCGGCCCTGCTGGCTGGGCACTGCGCCGGAGACCGGCGCGATCTCGCCCGCTTGTCGGCCATCGACGCACGCTGGCGCCGCCAGGCGCGCGCCAGCATAGACGCCGCGCGTTGGCAGCGTGACCTCGGCGGGGACACTGCGCTGGCGGCAGCTTGGCCTCAGGCGCTGGAAATCTGGAGGCAGGCGGGCGAGCGAGCCACCACGGATCTCTGGATGCCCGTCATACGTGCCGCATTGGTGGCCCTGGGATTTCCCGGCGAACGGGCCCTGGACAGCGTGGGCTACCAGGTCATGGGGGCGTTCGGCGAACTGCTGGGGCGGTATGCCGCGCTGGCGCCGGCAGCAGGCCCGCTGGATGGTCGCGGCGCGGTCCGCCTGCTTTCCAGTGCGGCGGCCGCTTCGACGTTCCAGCCACAGCGCGATCCACTCGCGCGGCTCGACGTGCTGGGACTGCTGGAAGCCGAAGGCGGCCACTGGGACGGCGTCTGGATTCTCGGACTTACCGACGACGCGCTGCCCGCCACGCCGCAGCCCAATCCGCTCCTGCCCCTGACGGTATTGCGCCAGGCCGGCGCCCCGCGCGCCACGCCCGAACGCGAGCGGCAGTGGGCCGAAGCCCTCTACGCCGCCCTGTGCCGGTGCGCGCCCGAAGTCGTGGTGAGCCATGCGCACCTGGACGGCGAGCGCGAGTTGCGCCCGTCCCCTCTGATCGCCGATGTGGCGCTCATGGCCTGGCAGCCGCCACGGGCGATGGCGCCCGAGCCGCTGTCGCTGCAAGTGCTTGAGGACGATCGCGGACCTCCCCTCGAAGCCGCCGTTGACGGGCCCGTGGCCGGTGCCGCGGGTGGCCTCGACGTGCTCGATACCCAGGCGCGCAACCCGCTGTGGGCATTTGTGCGGCACAGGCTCGGGGCCAGGGCGCTGGCCGATTACGCCGACGCGGCAAACCAGAACGTTCGGGGACAGTTCCTGCACCGCGCCCTCGAGCTTGTGTGGCGCATGTTGCCCGATCAAGAACATCTGCACGACGCCATGGCCCAGGGTAGTCTGCCCGCCCTGGTCCGGCAGGCGGTCGACCAGGCCGCCGATGAAGAACTCCGTGCCTATCCCGAGGCATTGCGCGCCCTGGAATGTGAACGCGCCTGCGCGGTGCTGGCCGACTGGTTCCAGCTCGAAGCGCAACGCCTGCCGTTCGAGGTGGCCCAGGTGGAAGAAACCCACCAATGGTCGCGCGGCCCGCTGGCTCTGACGGTTCGGCTCGATCGCCTGGACCGCCTGCCCGACGGCCGGGCGGTGATTCTCGACTACAAGACCGGCATGACGCCCGGCAATCCCGAGTCCGACTGGGCCCGTGCACGTCCGGTGAACCTGCAGTTGCCGTTCTATGCCGCGGTGCTCTCCGGAGACTCGCCCGAGGCCGATGTGGCCGCGGTGGTGCTGGCGCAGGTGCATGCGCGACAGGTCGCCGCGGCAGGCCTGGCCGATACCGATCTGGGCCTTCAGGGCGTGCGACTGGGCGAAGCCAGCAAAGGGTTCGAGGGCCTGGCGTGGCGCGACATTCTGTTGCGCTGGCGTTCTGCCGTCGAGGGTCTGGCCGACGAGTACGCGGCAGGTTACGCGGCCAACATCGTCTACCGCGACGCCGACCTGAAATATTGCGACGCCATGCCCTTCTTGCGTCTGCACTTAGAAGACGACGAGGACGCGGCATGACGGCTTCCGCCCGCCAACCTTCCGACCACGCGGCGCGACTGCGCGCACTGGACCCCGCATCGTCTTTCCTGGTGCAGGCTCCGGCCGGCTCCGGGAAGACCGAGTTGCTCACCGACCGCATCCTGGCGCTGTTGGCCACGGTGAACCGCCCGGAAGAAATCGTGGCCATCACGTTCACCCGCAAAGCCGCGTCGGAAATGCATGCCCGGGTGCTGGGCAAGTTGCGCGATGCCAATGGGCCCATGCCCGACAGCGAGCATGGCCGGCGCAGCTGGCAGCTGGCGCGCGCTGCGCTCGAACGCAACGATGCGCTGGGCTGGAAGCTGTTGCAGCATCCGGCCCGGCTGTCGATACGCACCATCGACTCGTTCTGTGCCGGCCTCGTGCGGGGCATGCCCTGGCTGTCCGAACTGGGCGGCATGCCGGACATCGCCGACGACGCCCAGGCCCACTATGATGCGGCGGCCCGGGCCACGCTGGCGTTGGCCGACGATTTCGAGGCCGTGCGCATTCTGCTGGCCCACCTGGACGTCGATACCCAGGCGGCCGCCGAGGCCATCGCCGCGATGCTGGGCCAGCGCGATCAATGGCTGCCGCTGCTGGTGCATGGCACCGACCGCGACGCATTGCAGGACGCGCTGGCCGAAGCCATCGGCGAGGATCTGCAGGCGTTGGCCCGCGCGATGCCCATGGGTTGGGACGAAGCCTTGTGCTGGCCCGCCCGCATGGCCGCCGCGGCGCTCGATGCAGAAGGTCCCACGCACGCGCTGGCCGCCCTGCGCGACTGGGAGGGGCCGCTCGCGCCCGACGCGGGCCAGCTGGCTCAATGGAAAGCCATACGGCACTTGCTCCTGACCAGCGAGGGAAAGTTGCGCCGCACCGTCAACAAGAATCATGGCTTCCCGCCCAAGTGCGAACATAAAAACGCGTTCACGCAATGGCTGGAAAGCGCCGATCCCAAGGCGGCCTGGATCTGGATGCTCGACTCCATCGACAAGGTGCCACCGGCTGAATTCAGCGACGCGCAGTGGCGCGTGCTGGGCGCGCAGTTGATGACGCTGAAGCTGGCCGTGGCGCAGCTGCACCTGCGATTCGCAGAAACGCGCGAAGTGGATTTCATCGAGATCGCTCAGAGGGCCGCCCATGCGCTGGGCAGCGCCGACGATCCCGGTGAATTGCTGCTCAAGCTCGACGCGTCCATCAGGCATTTGCTGGTCGATGAATTCCAGGACACCAGCCTGACGCAGATACACCTGCTGGCAACGCTGACTTCGGGCTGGCTCCCCGGAGACGGGCGCACGCTGTTTCTGGTGGGCGACCCCATGCAGTCCATCTACCGCTTCCGCAAAGCCGAAGTCGGGCTGTTCCTGCAGGCGGCCGAGCAGGGGGTTGGCGAGATCGCGCCCACCTTCCTGCAGCTTACCGACAACTTCCGCTCGCAAGGCGGCGTGGTGGAATGGGTCAACGCCACGTTCCGGGGGCTGCTGCCGCCGCGTAACGACGCCGCCGCGGGCGCCATCGCCTACACCGATTCGGCGGCTTTCAATGCACGGCTGCCCGGCGAGCCCGTCTGCTTTCATGCAGCGTTCAGCGCCGACGGCGCCGCGGCCGCGGATGCTGCGGCTGAAGCGCTGACGGTGGAGCTGGTGCAACGCGCGCTGGCCGAGCGCGACCCGGACAGCCGGCATCCGGTGGCTATCCTGGTGCGCGCGCGCGGCCATCTGGGCCAGCTGGTGCGCCGGCTGACACAGGCGGGCATCCGCTGCCGCGCCGTCGACCTGGTGCCGCTGGCCCAGCGTCATGTCGTGTCAGACCTGGTGCAACTGCTGCGGGCGCTCTCGCATCCGGGCGACCGCATGGCCTGGTTGTCAGTGTTGCGCGCACCGTGGTGCGGCCTGACGCTGCGCTCGCTGCACGCGCTGTTCGGCCACGATCTCGCCACGCCGGTTCCGGTATTGCTGGCCGATGCGCTGCGCGTGCCCCGTCCCGCCGCCGATGCCGTTCCCACAGGGCAGAGCCTGCCGCTATGGGATGCCCCGGCGCCGGAGCCGTGCCGCGCTCAACGCGTGCTCGCCCCCCAAGAGTATGCGCGGCTCAGTCAGGTCGGCCCGATTCTGCTCGATGGCGCCAATGCCAGCGGCGCCATGCCGCTGGCGGCGTGGCTCGAGGCCTTGTGGCGCCGGTTGGGCGGCGCGGCCCTCTACGGGGGCGCCAGCGCCGCCGAAGACGCGGAAAGCCTGTTCATGCTGGTCGAGCGGCTGGCGCCGCACGGCGGTCTGGATCCGGCGCGGCTCGATGCCGCCCTGGCCCGGCTGTACGCCTCGCCCGAGGTGGGCGATGACGATGGTGGCGTGGTCGAGATCATGACCATGCATAAGTCCAAAGGGCTGCAGTTCGACACCGTCATCCTCTATGGGCTGCACAAGTCGCCTCGCGCCGAACGCGCGCCGCTGGTCAGCTTCGAGCACAGCGGGCAACGCGTGCTGTATGGCCCCGTCAAGCCGCGCGCGGATAAAGACGCCGATCCCATATCGCGCTATCTGGCCCTGCGCGAAAAACGCCGGGCCGACTACGAAACCGACCGGCTGCTGTATGTGGCCGCGACTCGTGCTCGCCATCGGCTGCACCTGGTGGCCAACGTCGCGATCGATCGCGCCACAGGGCAGGCCAAGCCGCCGGCAGCGGCCAGTTTGCTCGGGCGCTTGTGGGATTGGCTGCCCGCTCACCAGAAGACGCCGCCGGCCGACTGGCAGGACGCCCAGCCAGCGGCCGCCGACCCTGCCGACCCCAGGCGCGGCGAACCCTTGCGACGCCTGGCCGACGATTCGATTCGAGACCTGGCGTCGCGGCATACGGCCATGGGCGGGCCGGGGTTCGCGATCGGAGGCACGCTGGGGCAGGGCGCCGAGCACCCTTCATGGCAGCTCGAGACGGCGTACGATGCCGCGGTCGGCACGCTGGCACACGCGTGGCTGGCCCGGATCGGCCATGACGGCATGGCGGCCTGGCCTGCCGACACCCTGCGCCGTTACCTGCCTGTCATCCAGAAGCAGCTTACCCGGGCCGGCCTGCCAGCGGCGCAGTCGCCCGAGGCAGCCCAGGCCGTGCTCGACACCTTGTTGGCCACGCTCGATCACGAGCGCGGCCGATGGCTGCTGTCGCAATCGGGCGCGCGCCGCGAATGGCCGCTGATCGATGCCGCGGGTCGGGTATCGGTCATCGATCTGGCGCTCAGTACCGAAGATGGCTGGCTGATTGTCGATTACAAAACCGCCCGGCCGCATCCGGGCGAATCGCCGGCTCATTTCGCCGCGCGCATGCGAGAGCGCCACATCGACCAGCTGAAGCGTTACTGCGCACAGGTCACCGCCCTGGACAACCGGCCCGCGCGCGCTGCGCTGTACTTCCCGCGCGCGGAGCTCTGGATCGACGTATAGCGCCGCACTTGCACTGTCTGCACCCCCGTGACGCGCGACCGCGCAAAGACCCGGCCCCCGCCAGCCGGCCCCTCCGTTTGCGGCGGGGGGGCGGACCATTGTCTTCACGGGCCCGCAACCTAGTCCGTCGGCGGGCTTTTCCCCGCTCTGATAGAATCCAGGTTGGCGGGCCCCTTCGCATGGTTCGGCGGTGAACCTGGTCAGGTCGGGAACGAAGCAGCCATAGTCGTTTAGGATCAGTGCCGGAGTAAGGCTCGCCTACCGGTTTCCCCAAAGGGGCGCCGTAATCGGAACGAATTGCCAGGGTTTGTGGCAATTCGCGCCCTGGTTGCGGCGCCCCTTTGCATTTCCGGCGCGCAGGCCGCGCGCAACTGGTTCTACAATCCGCCCATGACTTATCTGGTACTGGCCCGCAAGTGGCGGCCGCGCTCGTTCGATACCCTGGTAGGCCAGGACCACGTCGTGCGTGCGCTCACGCATGCGCTTGATTCGCAGCGCCTGCATCATGCGTGGCTGTTCACCGGCACGCGGGGCGTGGGCAAGACCACCTTGTCGCGCATTCTGGCCAAGTCGCTCAACTGTGAAACCGGCATCACGTCCAAGCCTTGTGGCGTATGCCGAGCGTGCACTGAAATCGATGCGGGCCGCTTTGTCGATTACCTGGAACTCGACGCCGCTTCGAACCGTGGCGTCGACGAAATGACCCAGCTGCTCGAGCAGGCCGTGTATGCGCCTGGCGCGGGCCGCTACAAGGTCTACATGATCGACGAAGTCCACATGCTCACCGGCCATGCGTTCAACGCCATGTTGAAAACGCTTGAAGAACCGCCGCCGCATGTAAAGTTCATCCTGGCCACCACCGATCCCCAGAAAATTCCGGTTACCGTGCTGTCACGGTGCCTGCAGTTCAACCTGAAGCAGATGCCGCCCGAGGCCATCGTGGGCCATCTGCAGGCCGTGCTGGCCGACGAAGCCGTGGGCTGCGAACTTCCGGCCTTGCGCCTGATCGCACAGGCCGCGGGCGGCTCGATGCGCGACGCTCTGTCGCTTACCGACCAGGCCATCGCATACAGCGCCGGCAACCTTACCGAAGAAGCGGTACGCGGCATGCTGGGCACCATCGACCAGCGGCATCTGGTCCGCCTGCTCGAAGCCCTGCCCGCCGGCGACGCAACCGGTGTGCTGGCGGTCGCCGACGAACTGTCCACACGCGGGCTGTCCTATGCCGGCGCGCTGGCCGACCTGGCGGTGCTCTTGTCGCGGGTGGCCATCGAACAGCGTGTGCCGGGCGCCACGCCGGCCGACGATCCGGTGGCCGGCGACATTGCCCGCCTGGCGGGGGTGTTGCATCCCGACGCCGTTCATTTGTTTTATTCCGTGGCCGTGCACAGCCGGGGCGAATTGTCCCTGGCGCCCGACGAGCACGCCGGGTTCATCATGGCCTGCCTGCGCATGCTGGCGCTCTGCGGCCAGGCGGGCCCGGCCACGGCGGCGCAGCCACCGGCAGCGGCCGTGGGCATGCGGTCCCAGGCCGCTCCCAGTCTGGCAGCCGGCGCCGAGCGCACCGACGGTCCGTCCCGCTCCGAACCGGTGACGGCCCGCCCTCCCGCGGCAGAGGCTGGCGCTGCCCCGGCCGACTCAGCCGCCGCCCGCCCCGGCGCGGCACCCGCGCTGGCCGGTCGTGCCGGCCCCGCGACCTCGGCAACGGCGCGCGCTGCGCAGGGCGTTGCCGCGGAGGCGGGCGCGTCCGCCCCTTCCGCGCCGGCAAGCGCCCCGGAAGTTGCTGCGACCGCCGTCGTACCGAGTTCGACCACCCGTCGCGCACTCAGTGAGGCCGATTCACAGATCGCATCGCCAGCCGGGGCCGCGAACCCGCCTGCACACATGTCCGCCGCGGCACCCGGCGTGGCGCCGACCGCAGCGGCCGCCTCCACGTCTGCCCTCGACACCCCGCCCTGGGAAGACCTGCCTGGCACGCCGCCTCCCGACGCGCCGGACGGCCGCGAGGCGTCACCGGCCGGTGACGCGGCGGCCAGTGCCGTGGCGGCCAATGCCGTGGCGGCCAGTGCCGTGGCGCTCGATCCCGGCGCCGGCAATCCCGTGGCCGGCAATCCGGTGGCCGATGGCGCCTGCGCCGATGCGTCCGCCCTCGCGAAGGCGCCCATCGACGCCCCTCGTGCGACCCCGGCGTCCGGTTCCGGCAAGCCCGCGACGGCCGCGTTGGCTGTGACGCCCGCCGCCACGCTGGCAAGGGCGCCGGCTGCGGCCTCCGAGCCGCTCGACGGCCCGCCCGCCTGGGTGGATGAAAGCATTCCCGACGACGCGCAGGGCGGTTACGCGCCCGACAGCGAATTCACGGCCGATCCCGAAGACGACTTCGAAACCCTGGCCACCGCCGGCCCCCCGGTTGCCGAACGCGCCCCCCCGGCGCAGCGGCCCATGCGGCGCCCCAAACAGGCTCCCGCGCGTCTCGACGCCATGTCGCCTGCCGAATGGCCCGCCCTGGCGGCGCGCCTGCCCGTCACTGGCCTCGCGGCCGAGCTGGCGCGCCAGAGCGAATGGGCCGGCGTCCAGGGCGATGCGGTCGTGCTGAGAGTCGCCGTCAAGACCCTGGCCGAAAGCGAAAGCCGCGTGCGCCTGCAGACAGTATTGTGCGAACATTTCGGACGAGGCCTGCGGCTGGAAATCGAAGTCGGCGCCACCGGCGACGCCACGGCGCATGCGGTGGCCCAGATTGAACGGGCCGCCCGCCAGCAGGCCGCCGAAGACGCCGTGGCGGTCGACCCGTTCGTGCAGGCATTGCAGGCCGATTTCGGAGGCCGCGTGGTGCCGGGCTCGGTGCGCGCCGTCGACCCGGCCGCCTGACCGGCCCCGCCGCCGTCGCCGACTGAACCTCAGATTTTTCCCTCACCCAAGGAATCAAACATCATGATGAAAGGACAACTCGCCGGTCTGATGCGCCAGGCGCAGCAGATGCAGGAAAACATGAAGAAGGCCCAGGAGGCCCTGGCCGAGATCCTCGTTGACGGCGAATCGGGCGGCGGCCTGGTCAAGGTCACCATGACCTGCCGCCACGACGTCAAACGTGTCGCCATCGATCCCAGCCTGCTGGCCGACGACAAAGACATGCTCGAAGACCTCGTTGCCGCCGCGTTCAACGACGCATTGCGCAAGGCCGAGGCCACCTCGCAGGAAAAGATGGCGGGCGTCACCGCCGGCATGCCCATTCCGCCGGGCATGAAGCTGCCGTTCTAAGTCGCCGCCCGCAACGCGATGGATCCCCAGCTGCCTGAACCCGAGCCACTGGTTGCGCTCATCGAGGCCTTGCGCCGCCTGCCCGGCGTGGGCGTGCGTTCGGCCCGGCGCATGGCTTATCACCTCATGCAGCACGACCTGCAGGGGGCTGACATGCTGGGGCGGGCGCTGGCGGGCGCGGTGCAGAACCTGCGCCACTGCGCCCGCTGCAACAGCTTCACCGAAGAAGAAATCTGCGCCACCTGCGCCAATCCCAAGCGCGACACGTCGCTGCTGTGCATCGTCGAGACTCCCGCCGACCAGAACATGATCGAGGCCAGCCACGGCTACCGCGGCCTTTACTATGTGCTGATGGGCCGGGTTGCGCCGCTTGAAGGCATCGGGCCGAGAGAGCTCGATTTCGAGCGGCTGATCCAGCGCGCCACCGATGGCCAGGTCCAGGAAGTGATTCTGGCCACCAACTTCACCGCCGAAGGCGAGACCACCGCGCATTTCCTGGGCGAAGTGCTGGCGGGCAAGGGGCTGAAGATCACTCGTCTGGCGCGCGGTGTGCCGGCGGGCGGAGAGCTCGAATACGTCGATGCGGGCACCATTGCATGGGCCCTGATGGAACGCAAGTCCACCTAGGCGCCCCACCCAAGGAGACCCCATGTCCGCGCTCAAGGGCATCAAAGTCCTCGAACTGGGCACATTGATCGCCGGCCCCTTCGCCGCCCGCATGTTGGGCGAGTTCGGCGCCGATGTCATCAAAGTTGAAACCCCTCACGGCCCCGATGGCACGGGCGGAGGTGACCCCATCCGCAGCTGGCGGCATCTGCACGAAGGCAATTCGCTGTGGTGGACGGTGCAGGCACGCAACAAGCAGTCCATCGCACTCAACCTGAAGCATCCCCAGGGTCGCGACATCGCGCAGCGCCTCGCGCTCGATGCCGACATCGTGGTCGAGAATTACCGCCCCGGCGTGCTCGAAAAGTGGGGCCTGGGCTATGACCAACTTCGGGCGCTCAATCCCGCGCTCATCATGGTGCGCCTTTCCGGATATGGCCAGACCGGCCCCATGCGCGACGCGCCCGGATTCGGCGCGATCGCCGAGTCCATGGGCGGGCTGCGCTATGTGTCGGGCCACCCCGACCGTCCGCCGGTGCGGGTCGGGATTTCGGTCGGGGACTCCATCGCGGCGCTGCATGCGGTCATTGGCGCAATGATGGCCCTGCGTCATCGCGATGCCACCGGCGGTCGCTGGAATGGCAAGTCCGGGCCCCAATGCGTGGCGGGCCAGGGCCAGATGGTCGATGTGGCGCTGTACGAATCGGTGTTCAACCTGATGGAAAGCCTGGTGCCCGAATATGACGTCGCCGGTGTCGTGCGCGAGCGTACGGGCGGCGCGCTGCCCGGTATCGTGCCGTCCAATACGTACACCACGCGCGATGGCCAGAACGTGGTCATTGCCGGCAATGGCGACGCCATCTTCAACCGGCTGATGCGCGCCATCGGCCGCGACGACCTGGCCAACGACCCGCAACTTGCGCGCAACGACGGCCGGGCGCGCCGGGCCGACGAAATCGACGGCGCCATCCAGGCGTGGTGCAGTACGCAAACCATCGACCAGGCGCTCGAAGTGATGCGCGGCGCCGACGTTCCGGTGGGCAAGATCTACAGCGTGGCCGACATGTTCGCCGACCCGCAGTTCATCGCGCGGGGCATGATCGAGCAGCATCGCTTCCCCGACGGCACTCCGGTCAAGCTGCCGGCGGTCGTCCCGCGCCTGTCCGAAACCCCGGGCGGCACCCGCTGGCTGGGCCCGCGACTAGGGGAACATACCGAAGATGTGCTGAGAACGCTGGGGTATGATTCTGCGGCAATCGCCGAACTGGCCCGGACCGGCGCTATCGGTCTGCCCACATCGCCAGAATCGCCAGCCCGCGCTTGCCCAAAGCCAGAATGACGGCCGGCCCGGCCGCATCCCCGTCACAGGCCGCACGCGCGGCAAAGGAGACTCCCAATGTCAGTCACACGTCGTGATTTGCTCAAATTGGCAGGTGCAGCTGGTGCCGTGAGCATGGCTCCCGCCGTCGTCCGGGCGCAGCAGCTCGAAAAGAAAAGCGTGCAGATTGCCGTGGGCGGCAAGGCCCTCATCTATTACCTGCCGCTGACGATCGCCGAGGTCAAGGGTTACTTCAAAGACGAAGGCCTGGAAGTCAGCATCGCCGATTTCGCCGGGGGCTCGAAGGCCTTGCAGGCCGTCGTCGGCGGCAGCGCCGATGTCGTGTCCGGCGCCTACGAACACACGCTGCACATGCAATCGAAAGGGCAGATGTATCGCAGTTTCGTGCTGCAGGGCCGTGCTCCCATGATCGGTTTTGGCGTGTCGAAGAAAAACATGCCCGACTACAAAGGGCCCGCCGACCTGAAGGGCAAGAAAATCGGCGTGACTGCGCCGGGCTCGTCCACGAACATGGTGGTCAGCTTCTTCCTGTCCAAGCATGGCCTGAATGACAGCGCCGTGTCCATTATCGGCGTGGGCGCCGGCGCTGGCGCCGTCACCGCGTTGCGCAGCGGCCAGATCGACGCTCTCTCAAACACCGACCCGGTGGTCTCGATGCTGTCCATGCCTGGCGATATCGACATCATCGTCGACACCCGCACGCTGAGAGACACCCAGGAAATTTTTGGCGGCAACATGCCGGCCGGCAGCCTGTATGCGCCGCAGGCCTTCATCGATGCCAACCCGAACACGGTGCAGGCGCTCACGAACGCCATCGTGCGCGCCGATAAATGGATCCAGAAGGCCGGCGCGGAAGAAATCGCAAAGGCGGTTCCCACGCAGTACCTGCTGGGCGATCCCGATGTGTACAAGGCTGCCATCGAGAAGAGCATGGAAGGCTTGTCGCCCGATGGCGTCTTTCCTGAAGACGGGGCCGAGACCGCCACGCGCGCGCTGGCCGCGTACGTGAAAGGCTTCGACGCCGCGAAAATCGACCCGTCCAAATCCTGGACCAACGAGTTCGCGCGGCGCGCCAACCAGAAGTATCCCAATGGCTGAAGCCGCACTGTCGCTCGACCGCATCACCTGCACTTTCGTGTCCCGCGACGGCGGAGGCAGCCGTTATACCGCCGTCCAGGACACCAGCCTGTCCATTGCGCCCGGAGAATTCGTGTCGGTCGTGGGGCCCACGGGTTGCGGAAAGTCCACGCTGCTGAACGTGGGGGCCGGCCTGCTGGCGCCCTCGTCGGGGCAGGTAAAGGTGTTTGGCCAGCCGCTTGCCGGCATCAACACACGCGCCGGATACATGTTCCAGGGCGAGGCGCTGCTGCCGTGGCGCAGCGCCCTGGCCAACGTCATGGCGGGACTCGAGTTCGCCGGGGTGCCGCGCGCAGAATGCGAAGAGCGCGGCCGCGAATGGCTGCGGCGCGTAGGCCTGGGCGGGTTCGAGGATCGTTACCCGCACCAGATGTCCGGAGGCATGCGCAAGCGCACCATGCTTGCGCAGACCTTGATACGCGATCCCGACATCATCCTGATGGACGAACCGTTCTCGGCCCTCGACATTCAGACGCGCCAGCTGATGGAGAACGAAGTGCTCGAGCTCTGGATGGCCAAGCGCAAGGCCGTACTGTTCATCACGCACGATCTCGACGAGGCCATTGCCATGAGCGATCGGGTGGTGGTGCTGTCGGCCGGCCCCGGCACGCATCCCATCGGTGAATTTGCCATCGACCTGCCGCGTCCGCGCGACGTGGCCGAAGTCCGCACGCACCCGCGCTTTGTTGAACTGCACGCGGCCATCTGGGCAGTACTGCGCGAAGAAGTGCTCAAGGGCTATGCCCAGCAGAAACGTGCCTGAGATGGCGTCCCTGCGCGAGCGGGCGGAAGTGGGGGCCGGCGGGTTGCGCCCGCACCCGGGTGGTCCGGCCGCGGCCGGTTCCTGGCGCTTTGGAAAACAGATATGAAGATCAAAACTGGTTCGGCCAGCCTGCGTTTCTGGCAGGTCTTGTTGCTGGTGGTCATTCTGGTTGTCTGGCATGTGGCAACCCGCGACCCGAAAATCGCTTTCTTCTTTGGACAGCCGCTCGAAGTGTGGGGCCGGATCTGGGCATGGTTCATCACCAACGGCGACATCTACCGGCACCTGTGGGTCACCCTGACCGAGACCGTCCTGGCCTTCTTCATCGGCACCATATCGGGCCTGGGTTTCGGCCTGTGGCTCGGGCTGTCCAACACCGCCAGCGCCATTCTCGATCCGTACATCAAGGCGGCCAACTCGATGCCGCGCGTCATCCTGGCGCCCATCTTCGGCATGTGGTTCGGCCTGGGCATCTGGTCCAAAGTGGCATTGGCCGTCACCCTGGTGTTTTTCATCGTGTTCTTCAACGTGTACCAGGGGGTGCGTGAAGTCAGCCCCACTTTGCTCGACAACGCCCGCATGCTGGGCGCGGGGCGCCGCCAGTTGCTGCGCCACGTGTACCTGCCTTCGGCCACCAGCTGGGTGTTTTCCAGCCTGCATACCTCGGTGGGCCTGGCTTTCGTTGGCGCGGTGGTGGGTGAATACCTGGGCTCGGCCAGCGGGGTGGGCTATCTCATCCTGCAGGCTGAAGGCACCTTCGACGTCAACACGGTGTTTGCCGGCATCGTCGTACTGACCGCCTTCGCGCTGCTGCTCGACTATATCGTGGGTCTGGGCGAGCGGCGCCTGATGAAATGGCAGCCCAAATCGGGCGAAACTGAAAAAATCTGAACCTAGGGCGGCCCAGGTCCGGGCCGCTGTTTTCCGGAGTCTGCCGCATGGCGCGCCTGTCTTATGCTGATCTGAATCACCCCGAAGCCAAACCCCTGGTCGATCGCATCGTCGCCGAGCGCGGCAGCGTGCTGCACCTGTACCAGATGCTGCTGCACAGCCCGGCAGTGGCCGGTGGATGGCTGAACTACCTGACCTCGATCCGCCAGCTCAGCACGCTGCCTGGAGACCTGCGTGAACTGGTCATCATGCGCGTGGCGGCCATCAATGGCGCGCCCTATGAGGCCGACCAGCATGCCCCCATAGCCTTGCGCGTAGGCATTACGCAGGCCCAGCTGGACGCCTTGTCCCAGTGGGAATCTTCAGACCAGTTCAGCGAGGTCGAACGCGCCGTGCTGGCTTACACCGACGCCATGACCCGCCACGTGCAGGTGCCCCAGCCGGTGTTCGACGCCGCGCGCCAGGCCGTCGGCAGCGACAAGCTCATGGTCGAGCTGACTGCGACCGTGGCCGCGTACAACATGGTGTCGCGCTTTCTGGAAGCCCTGCAGGTGCATTCGCACGACGAACGCTGACATCCGGTGTCCCGGGCCTGGCCGCGATTCGCGACGCGCAGGTCCGGGCGGTGCAAAGGCGGCCGGGCCGCCGCCCCGCAAGCGTTCTATTTCACTGGCCACCGCCCAGCAGGGCGTCGAGCTTCAGTGCGTCGGCCGAGAACAGTCGGATGCCTTCGGCCAGTTTCTCGGTGGCCATGGCATTGGCATTCAGTTCGGTGCGGAACCACACTTCGTCGGCCGTGCGCCGCGGGAGCACTCCGGATGCATCCGGGTTGCGCACCAGGCAGGCGGGAAGGTCGCCGGGCGTGCTGTCCAGCTCCGCCAGCAATTCGGGGCTGATGGTCAGCAAGTCGCAACCCGCCAGCGCACGGATCTGACCGGCATTGCGAAAGCTCGCGCCCATGATTTCGGTGGTGATGCCGTGATGCTTGTAGTAATGGAAGATCTCGGTCACCGACTTCACGCCGGGGTCATTCGCACCTGCACGCTCGGTCTCGACCCAATCGGCGCCCGCGGCCCTCTTGTACCAGTCGTAGATGCGGCCCACGAACGGCGAGATCAGCTGCACGCCGGCATCGGCGCACGCGATGGCCTGCGCCAGCGAGAACAGCAGGGTCAGGTTGCAGCGGATGCCGTCGGCCTGCAACACTCGCGCGGCCTGTATGCCTTCCCAGGTGGACGCCACCTTGATCAGCACCCGTTCGCGGGGCACGCCGGCGGCTTCGTACAGAGCGATCAGCCCGCGGCCGCGCTCCACCGTGGCCCGCGTGTCGAACGACAGGCGCGCATCGACCTCGGTGGACACCCGGCCGGGCACGATATTCAGAATTTCGCGCCCGAACGCCACCAGCAGCCGGTCGGACAATTCGGCCAGCGACACGCCGCGATGATCGCGCACCACCTGGTCCAGCAGCGGCCGGTAAGCCTCTTTCTGCACCGCTTTCAAGATCAAAGACGGATTGGTGGTCGCGTCGGTGGGACGCAGGGTCCGCATGGCTTCGAAATCGCCGGTATCGGCGACAACGGTCGTATGGCGACGCAAGGCTTCAAGCTGGCTGGACATGGGGACAGATCACGAAAGACGTAGGTTGAAGACAGGGCTAGGGTATCACTACCGATGGGCGCGTTTCGACCCGGAAACCTCGGCGCTCAGCCTTATTTGGCGCGGTTCCCCGGGAAAAATGCCCTTACAGAGTATAATTCCAAGGTTTGATCATCGATTCTGAAACCGGGGTTTACTGTGCTGCCGCAACTTTTTCCCGAGGGTGCCAACCGCTACCCTCCTGCAATTCTGGCTCTGGCGGACGGTACCATTTTCCGGGGTGTGTCCATAGGTGCGCCGGGGCATACGGTCGCCGAAGTCGTGTTCAACACGGCCATGACCGGCTACCAGGAAATCCTGACCGATCCCAGCTACAACGGCCAGATCGTCACACTGACTTATCCGCATATCGGCAATACCGGCGTCAACCTCGAAGACGTTGAGTCCGCGCGCGTGCTGGCCTCGGGGCTGGTGGTGCGCGATTGCCCCTCGCGCGTGTCCAACTTCCGCGCCACCCAATCGCTGCCCGAGTACCTGGCGGCCCAGGGCGTCGTGGCCATCGCCGACGTCGACACTCGCAAGCTCACCCGCATCCTGCGCGAAAGCGGCGCCCAGGGCGCCTGCATCCTGGCCGGCGACGACGCCGAGCGCGCCGTCGAACTGGCGCGCGGCTACGCCGGCATGTCCGGGGTCGACCTCGCCAAGGTGGTGTCGGTCAAGGCGCCGCAAAACTGGACCGAAGGCACCTGGCAACTGGGGCGCGGCTTCGGCACGCCGGGCCAGGACCGCTTCCACGTCGTCGCCTACGACTTCGGCGTCAAGTACAACATCTTGCGCCTGCTGGCCGATCGCGGCTGCCGCATCACGCTGGTGCCGGCCCAGACGCCTGCCGAAGACGTGCTCAAGCTCAACCCCGACGGCGTCTTCCTGGCCAATGGTCCGGGGGATCCCGAACCCTGCGACTACGCCATTGCCGCCACGCGCGAGTTCCTCGAGCGCAAGCTGCCGGTGTTCGGCATCTGCCTCGGCCATCAGATCATGGGTCTGGCCATAGGCGGCAAGACGGCCAAGATGAAAACCGGCCACCACGGCGCCAACCATCCCGTACAGGATGTGCAGACCAAGCGCGTGTACATCACCAGCCAGAACCACAGCTTCGGCGTCGACGCCGATTCGCTGCCGGCCAACGCCCGGGTCACCCATATCTCGCTGTTCGACGGTACGTTGCAGGGCTTCGAGCTCACCGACCGTCCTGCCTTCTGCTTCCAGGGCCATCCTGAAGCCAGCCCGGGCCCGCACGACATCATCGTGCTGTTCGATAAATTCATCAGCCTGATGGCCGGCCAGAAATAGACATCGCATCATGCCCAAGCGTACAGACATAAAAAGCATCCTCATCATCGGCGCCGGCCCCATCATCATCGGGCAGGCCTGCGAGTTCGACTATTCCGGCGCGCAAGCGTGCAAGGCGCTCAAGGCCGAGGGCTTTCGCACCATCCTGGTGAACAGCAATCCGGCCACCATCATGACCGACCCGGAAACTGCCGATGTCACCTACATCGAGCCCATCACCTGGCAGGCGGTCGAGAAAATCATCGAACGCGAGCAGCCCGATGCGCTGCTGCCCACCATGGGCGGGCAGACCGCACTGAACTGCGCGCTCGACCTCGCGCGTCACGGCGTGCTGGCCAAGCACAAGGTCGAGCTCATCGGGGCGAACGAGCACGCCATCGAGAAGGCGGAAGACCGCCAGAAGTTCAAGCAGGCCATGACCGACATCGGCCTCGAGTCGGCCAAGTCCGGTGTCGCCCACAGCATGGACGAAGCCTGGGAAGTGCAGCGCCGCATCGCTGCCGAAACCGGCACGTCGGGCTTCCCGGCTGTCATCCGCCCCAGCTTCACCATGGGCGGCTCGGGCGGCGGCATTGCCTACAACGCCGAAGAATTCGAAACCATCTGCCGTCGCGGCCTCGAAGCCTCGCCCACCAGCGAGCTGCTCATCGAAGAGTCGCTGCTGGGCTGGAAAGAATTCGAAATGGAAGTCGTGCGCGACAAGGCCGACAACTGCATCATCGTCTGCTCCATCGAGAACCTCGATCCCATGGGGGTTCACACCGGCGATTCCATCACGGTCGCGCCAGCCCAGACGCTGACCGACAAGGAATACCAGATCATGCGCAACGCCTCCATCGCGGTGCTGCGTGAAATCGGTGTCGATACCGGCGGTTCAAACGTACAGTTCGCCGTCAATCCCGATAACGGTCGCATGATCGTCATCGAAATGAACCCGCGTGTGTCGCGTTCGTCGGCCCTGGCCTCCAAGGCCACCGGCTTTCCCATCGCGAAGGTCGCGGCGCGGCTGGCGGTGGGCTATACGCTCGACGAGCTGCGCAACGAAATCACCGGCGGCGCCACGCCTGCTTCGTTCGAGCCTTCGATCGATTACGTGGTCACCAAGGTGCCGCGCTTCGCGTTCGAGAAATTCCCTCAGGCCGACTCACGCCTCACCACCCAGATGAAGTCGGTGGGCGAGGTCATGGCCATCGGCCGTACGTTCAAGGAATCTTTCCAGAAGGCCCTGCGCGGCCTCGAGGTGGGCGTCGACGGCCTCAACCAGAAAACCACCGACCGCGAAAAACTGCAGGTCGAACTCGGCGAACCCGGTCCCGAGCGCATCTGGTACGTGGGCGACGCCTTTGCCCAGGGTTTCACCCTCGATGAAGTGCACAACATCACGCGCATCGACCCCTGGTTCCTTGCCCAGATCAAAGAAATCGTCGATATCGAGCTCGCGCTCGAGCAAAAGACACTGGCCGATCTCGACTACCCCACGCTGTGGCAGCTCAAGCGCATGGGGTTCTCCGACCGTCGTCTGGCCTTCCTGCTCGATTCTTCCGAATCCGAGATCCGCAAGCTGCGTCATCAGCTGAATGTGCGGCCCGTGTACAAACGCGTCGATACCTGCGCGGCCGAATTCGCCACGCGTACCGCCTACATGTATTCGACGTACGAAGACGAATGCGAGGCGCAGCCCACCGATCGCAAGAAGATCATCGTGCTGGGCGGCGGTCCCAACCGCATTGGCCAGGGCATCGAATTCGATTATTGCTGCGTGCACGCAGCGCTTGCCCTGCGTGAAGACGGTTACGAGACCATCATGGTCAACTGCAACCCCGAAACCGTCTCCACCGATTACGACACGTCCGATCGCCTGTACTTCGAGCCCCTGACGCTTGAAGACGTGCTCGAGATCGTCCACAAAGAAAACCCGGTGGGCATGATCGTGCAATATGGCGGCCAGACCCCCCTCAAGCTGGCGCGCGCGCTTGAAGCCAACGGTGTGCCCATCATCGGCACCAGCCCCGAATCCATTGACGTGGCCGAAGATCGCGAGCGCTTCCAGAAGCTGCTCAACAAACTTGGTCTGCGGCAGCCGCCGAACCGCACCGCGCGCACCGAGGGCGAAGCCCTGGCGCACGCCGCCGATATCGGCTACCCGCTGGTGGTTCGGCCCAGTTACGTGCTGGGCGGCCGGGCCATGGAGATCGTGCACGAGCAGCAAGATCTCGAACGCTATATGCGCGAGGCCGTGAAGGTCAGCAATGATTCCCCCGTGCTGCTCGACCGCTTCCTGAACAACGCCACCGAGGTCGACGTCGACTGCCTGTCCGATGGCGACACCGTGTTCATCGGGGGCGTCATGGAACACATCGAGCAGGCCGGCGTGCACTCCGGCGACTCCGCCTGCAGCCTGCCGCCGTATTCGCTTTCCGCCGAAGTCATTGCCGAGATCAAGCGGCAGACCACCATGATGGCCCGCGCGCTGAACGTCAACGGCCTCATGAACGTGCAGTTCGCCATCCAGGGCGGTGATGTCTACGTACTGGAAGTGAATCCGCGCGCCTCGCGCACGGTGCCCTACGTATCCAAGGCCACGGGTCTGCAGCTTGCCAAGATCGCTGCGCGCGCCATGGCTGGTCGCACCCTGGCCGACCAGGGTGTCACTCGCGAAGTCGTGCCGCCGTATTTCTCGGTCAAGGAAGCGGTGTTCCCGTTCGTGAAGTTCCCGGGTGTGGACACCATCCTGGGCCCGGAAATGAAGTCCACCGGCGAAGTCATGGGCGTGGGCACCAGCTTCGGCGAAGCCTTCGTCAAGTCGCAAATGGCGGCGGGCGTCGGCCTGCCCGAAAACGGTACCGCTTTCATCAGCGTGAAAGACCAGGATAAGGTCCGTGCCGTCGAAGTGGCGCGTGGCCTGCACAACCTGGGCTTCAAGCTGGTGGCCACTCGCGGCACGGCGGCGCAGATCGAAGCGTCGGGCATCCCTGTCCAGGTGGTCAACAAGGTTACCGAGGGCCGCCCGCATATCGTCGATATGGTCAAGAACGGCGAGATCTCGCTGGTGATCAACACCGTCGAAGAGCGCCGCAACGCCATCGCCGACTCGCGCACCATCCGTACGCAGGCCTTGGCGGCGCGCGTCACGTTCTTCACCACCATCGCGGGCGCCTGCGCGGCGGTCGAGGGCATGCAGTACCTGCGCCAAGGCCTCGGTCTGCAGGTGTACCCCTTGCAAGAGCTGCACGCCAGCCTGGTCACGCAGTAGACCACGCTGGTCGCCGTGCCGGCGACATTGCGCGACCCTGGGTGTTCACCACGGCCGCGCACCAGAACGGGCCCTTCGGGGCCTGTTTTTTTTCGCGGCAGGTTGGGGCGAGCGGCGGGCTCAGCGGCGTCGTGGAGGCTGCGCGGGCCAGCCGCCCGGCCACGGCAGGTGCCAGCTGTGCGTGCGAGGCTCTATCATGCAGTCCCACCTGTCTTTATGAACGCTCCAGCGAACTGAGCCATGAACTCTGTATTCATCACCGGCGCTTCCAGCGGCCTGGGCCGCGCCCTGGCCGAAAGCTATGCGCGATCGGGGGCGCGGCTGGGCCTCGTGGCCCGCAGGGGCGACGTGCTGCGCGAGCTCGCCGACGCCCTGCCGGGCAACCACCGCTGCTATGCGCTTGACGTGTGCGACCGGGCCGCGCTGCACGCCGCCGCCCATGACTTTCTGGCACATTGCGAGGGCAGGGTGGACGTGGTCATCGCCAGCGCCGGAATCAGTGCCGGTACGCTCACCGAGCATGTCGAAGATTTCCCGGTGTTCAAGGCGATCGTGGATACGAACCTGCTGGCCACGGTCGCCACATTCGAGCCCTTCATCGACCCCATGCGCCGGGCTGGCGCGGGGCGTCTGGTGGGCATCGCCAGTGTGGCGGGCATACGCGGGCTGCCCGGCGCGGGCGCATACAGTGCGTCGAAGGCAGCCGTGATCAGCTATTGCGAAAGCCTGAGGCTGGAGCTTGGCGGTGCGGGTATCAAGGTGGTGACCATCGCGCCCGGCTACATCAAGACCCCCATGACGGCTGCCAATCCGTATGCCATGCCATTCCTGATGGAAGCCCATGCATTTGCGGCCCGGGCGCAGGCTGCCATCGAGCGGGGCGTGTCATACACGGTCATTCCGTGGCAAATGGGCATCGTGGCGCGCCTGATGCGCCTTCTTCCTAATGCGCTCTACGACCTCGCGGCCCGCAATGCCCCCCGCAAGCCGCGGCGGTGACTTCGCCGCTCGGCGTGGCCATGGCGGGCGCTGACGGCGCCGGCGCGCGTCGCCCGGCCCGAGCGGTCACGCCGCCGTCGCAGGGGCGGGGCGGATCGGGTCAGGGCACCACGTCGCTGGCCGACTCCACACCCAGGTGAGCGACGTCGGCCCAATCCAGCACCTGCCACGCGCGGCCGTCGATGGCTACGCGATTGATGCTCGCGTTCAGCAGGGGCACCGGGCGGGGGCCGTCCAGCGGTACGCCGCTGGCGCGGCGCCAGATGATGTCCAGCACTCCGCCGTGCGTCACCGCCAGAATGCGTTCGCCCCTGTGGCGCTCGGCCAGGTCGGCTACCGTGTCGATGACGCGGGACTGGAACTGCCCCAGCGATTCTCCACCCTCGACCGGAAGGTTCGGGTCGCGGCTTTTGCGGGCAGCAGAAGCTTCGGGGGCCAGTTCGTCGAGGCGGTCGAGCTCAAGGCCCTCCAGCACCCCGAAACCGCGCTCGCGCAGCCCCGGTTCGGTACGCATGCGCAGGCCCAATTGCGCCGACAGAGGCTCGGCCGTGCCGCTGGCGCGCTGGAGGTCACTGCTGTAGAGCGCACTGAAGGAAGCCGGCGCGGTGCTCAGCTGCGCGGCAAGCTGCGCTGCCTGCTCGACCCCGTGGGAATTCAAGGCGATATCTTGCCAGCCTTGCAGGCGGCGTTCGCGATTCCAGGCGGTCTCGCCGTGGCGGATAAACCATATTTCAGTCATGCGGGCATTCTGTCTGTAGGCGCCCGCCGTGACGGGCTCGGTGGATGTGGCGCGAAACACGCAGCTTAACGCGCCCGGCGCGAGGCTGCTCGAGCCCCGCCCATGGGCGCCCGCGAGGCGGGGGCAGGGCAGCTTACTCGCTGCGCGGGCATCACCGTATTGCTCCGGAACGCGCCGACCCCTACACTTCGCCCCGCATCAATAATTCCTGATCAATGAATTACAGGGGATCGCATGTCCAACTCTTATTTCCCGCGCTGGAAACTTGCCGATGATTCGGTGCCTGGCGCCATCATTGCGCCGGACGAGCGCCTGTCGGGGCCGAAGAACATCGCCATGGGCGCCCAGCACGTCGTGGCCATGTTCGGGTCGACCGTGCTCGCGCCGCTGATCATGGGTTTCGATCCCAACGTCGCCATCTTGATGTCGGGCATCGGCACGCTGATCTTCTTCCTGTTCGTGGGCGGGCGCGTGCCCAGCTACCTGGGGTCCAGCTTTGCCTTTATCGGCGGCGTCGTGGCCGTGACCGGGTATGCCGGCTCTGGGCCCAATCTCAATATGGGTGTGGCGCTGGGCGCCATTATTGCGTGCGGCCTGGCCTATACGCTGATCGGCGTACTGGTCTGGATGGCCAATGCGCGGGCTGGCGGGGGCGCCAACTGGATCGAGGCGCTGATGCCGCCGGTCGTCACGGGATCGGTCGTCGCGGTCATCGGGCTCAATCTCGCGCCCATCGCCGCAAAGGGCGCCATGGGCGCTTCCAGCTTCGATGCCACCATGGCCATCGTCACGATTCTTTGCGTGGGTGGCATTGCCGTCTATACGCGGGGCACGGTGCAACGCCTGCTCATTCTGGTGGGGCTGCTGCTTGCGTGTGTCATCTACGCGGTGTGCGCAAACGGCCTGGGCCTGGGCGCACCCATCGATTTCTCGGGCGTTGCCCAGGCGCCATGGATCGGCCTGCCGCAGTTCACGGCGCCCGAATTCCGTCTTGAAGCCATGGGCCTGATCGTGCCCATCGCGATCATCCTGGTCGCCGAGAACCTGGGGCATATCAAGGCCGTCAGTGCCATGACCGGGCAGAACCTCGACAAATACATGGGGCGCGCCTTCGTGGGCGATGGCGTCGCCACCATGGTGTCGGGAGCGGTGGGCGGTACCGGGGTCACCACCTATGCCGAAAACATCGGCGTCATGGCGGTGACGCGCATTTATTCTTCGCTGGTGTTCGTCGTGGCCGCCCTCATTGCCATCGTGCTGGGGTTCTCTCCGAAATTCGGCGCGCTGATCCAGACCATCCCGGGTCCCGTGCTGGGCGGTATGTCGGTCGTCGTGTTCGGCCTGATCGCCGTGGCCGGCGCGCGTATCTGGGTCGTGAACCAGGTCGACTTCAGCGACAACCGCAACCTGATCGTCGCCGCGGTCACTCTGGTGCTGGGCGCAGGCGATTTCACGCTGAAGCTGGGCGACTTCATGCTTGGTGGCATCGGCACCGCCACGTTCGGCGCCATCATCCTGTACGCCTTGCTCCAGCGCAGCGGCCGCAGGGTCATCTGAGCACCTCGGCGTGCCTGCACGAACGGCCGCCGTATGGCGGCCGTTCGTGCAGGCAGTCGAAGTTGCCGCCTGGCGGCGGCCTCCCGCGTGGGCGCGGTTGCGCCGCACAACGGCGGCCTTCGGTACAGGTGAGACCGCCTCCGGGCTGTCGCCTTCGGGCAGGCCGGATTGCCGTCTGGCGGCGACCTCGATGCATGCGAGTCACTGGCCGGCAGTCGTTGTCGGCATTGGGGGAACTCCTCCGCCGCGCAGCCCCGGCAGGTACGCCGCTTTCGCCCCAGGCGCGCGCAGTGCTGATCGCGGCACCACGCCGTGGACAACCCCGCCGATGCGGCATCCCATCCGCCCCGAGCCGGTTGTCCGTCCCCATTTTTTCGGTGTCGCTAATCCGCCCTTTACTGCGGTCAACTTTCGTCAAATGACACTTTCCTGAACGGCTTGCATTTCCTGCGGATTTTGACCACAATGAGGCTTGTTTGCCCCGGTTCCGACCCGAGCCGGGGTTTTGTTTTGGTCGCAGCCAAGCCGATGTCCGGGCACAGGCCGATCAGAGCGGATGGTCGGGAACCACAGAATATCGGGTCCGACTTCGTTCCCCGCCTGTTCGACCCTCTTGCACGTTACATCGGCTTGCCCGCTACGGCGGCGCAGGCCACAAGCCTGACAGCGACCTTTTACCGAAACGCTCCATTCGGGGCGTTTTCTACTTTTTGTTTGGGAAACGACATGTCTGCCATTCCTTTGACCGCGCGCGGGGCCGAGCGCTTGAGGGCCGAGCTGCATCGGCTGAAAACCATCGAGCGCCCCGCAGTGATCAACGCCATCGCCGAGGCCCGTGCCCAGGGTGATCTGTCGGAAAATGCCGAATACGATGCGGCCCGCGAACGTCAGGGCTTCATCGAAGGCCGCATTGCCGAACTCGAGGGCACGCTTTCCAATGCGCACATCATCGACCCTGCGGAACTCGACGCGGAAGGCCGCGCCGTCTTCGGCGCCACGGTCGAAATCGAAGACCTGAACTCCGGCGACCGCCTCTCGTACCAGATCGTGGGTGACGTCGAAGCCGACATCAAGTCGAACCTGATTTCGGTGTCCAGTCCCGTTGCCCGTGCCCTGATCGGCAAATCCGAGGGCGATGTGGTTGAAGTCAAGGCTCCGTCGGGTGTGCGCGAGTACGAAGTCCTCGGCGTCCGTTATATCTGAACCGACGCCGTCGCCCCCCGGGAACCGAACGATGCCCGATCCGGCCCGCGTCCTGGTCCGCCTCAGCGCGGCACTTTGGTGCGGTACGCTCAGGTGCATCGGCGCCCTCGTCGCGCCAGCCTTGTTCAGCTTGCTGCACGCCGTCGACGCGGCCAGGGTTGTTTCCTTTCCGTTCCGGGTGCTCGCCTTCGGCGGGCTGGGGGGCGCGGTATTTATACTGATTCTTAACCGCCTGCCGCATGGCCAGGCGTTGTCGGGCGCAGGGCGCCGCACCGTTTCGCTGAGGGCGGTGGGCACCGGCCCGGAATATTTCGGCTGCCGGCCGCTGTTGCATGCGTGGCCGCGCGCTTGAAGCGGCCAGTGCCGCGCAGGGCCGGACCCGCGCGTTGCACGAGCTGGCCGGCGGGTATTACCTTTTGGTTGCCTTGGCGGCCCTGCGGCTGGCGGCCGCGGTGCGCTGGACGCCGCTACGCGAGCCGGCGCGCAGGCTCAAGGCGCTGCCGGTACGCCGTGGTATGCCATGCGGCGCGCTGCCGGCGGATTTCTTGGTGCTGGGGCGCATCGGACGACCGGCGTCGTTCAAGGTGGCGCGCCCCGGCTTGGCAGGTTCGCCGGCAGTCTTGCGTGCCGGGGCCGAACGCGGCTTGGTCAAGGTCTTGCCTTCGGCGGCCATCTTCTTGGGTGTATGCGGCTCGGAAGCCTTGCGCCGGGCAGGCGCGCCTTCCGGCTGCTGCGCCACGTTACCAGGCAGCGGGCGGAACAAGATAAGCATTTTGCCCAGGTGATGCACCGTGGCGCACGAGAGCGTGTCGCAGATGCTGGCCAGCATGGCTTCGCGCTCGTCGCGGTCGTTGCCGCCGGCGCGCACCTTGATCAGCCCATGAGAGGTCAGGGCGCGGTCGATTTCTTTCAGTACGGCGTCGGTCAGCCCGTTGTCGCCGATCAGGACGACCGGGCGCAAAGGATGGGCGGCCGAGCGCAATTCGCTGCGCTCGCGTGAGGTGAGTTCTAATATAGGCATGCTTGGAATTGTACGGTAATGGCCAAAAAGAAATTCTCTAAAGACTGGATTCACCAGCACATCAACGACCCCTATGTGAAGCTGGCGCAACAAAAGGGCTATCGCGCCCGGGCGGCGTTCAAGCTGATCGAAATAGTCGATACTGAAAAACTGATGCGCCGGGGCGACGTAGTGGTCGACCTGGGCTCGGCGCCGGGCAGCTGGTCGCAAGTGGCGCGTGAGCGCCTGGCCGGCCCGAGCGGCGCTGTCGACGGCCGCATCATCGCGCTGGATCTGCTGCCAATGGAACCCGTGGTCGGCGTCGAATTTCTGCAGGGCGACTTTCGTGACGACGCGGTTTTGCAACAATTGCAAGAAATGTTGGGCCAGCAGCCCGTCGATCTTGTAATTTCCGACATGGCCCCCAACTTGTCAGGCGTCGGCGCCGCCGATTCCGCCCGCATCCAGCATGTGTGCGAACTGGCTCTCGACTTTGCGTGCAACCATCTCAAGCCCAACGGGGCGCTGATCGTCAAGGCCTTTCACGGCAGCGGATTTTCCCAGATCGTGCAGACCTACAAGACACGGTTCCGGCGGGTGGTGGAACGCAAGCCCAAGGCGTCCCGGGACAAGTCCTCGGAAACCTTCCTGGTCGCCCGCGATCTGAAGTAACGGCCGGTGCGTTCCGCAGTCCTTACCCCAATCTTGTCGAGGCCCAGCACCACCCAGTTCCAACATGTATCAGCGCCCTTCGGGCGCCAGACGGAATCTGCTCTCACAGGGTAGAATGAGCTATTGACATACTTGTGACTGTGCCATACGAGCGGGGCGGTCGCCGGTCGGAATCGAAAGCAGGAGATCGACCTTGAACAATTCTTTTTCCAAAGTCGCGGTCTGGATGGTGATCGCGCTCGTCCTGTTTACGGTATTTAAACAGTTCGACGGGCGGGCACAGACCCAGGACGGCGTCAGTTACACCCAATTCATGGAGGACGCCAAGGCTGGCCGCATCCGCAAGGTGGATGTGCAGGGCGACGTGCTTTACGTCACGCCCGACACCGGCCGTGCCTACACGCTGACCTCCCCGGGCGACATCTGGATGGTGTCCGACCTGCTCAAGCACGGGGTCGATGTGTCCGGCAAGGCTCGCGAAGAGCCGTCGTTGCTCATGAGCATCTTCGTGTCGTGGTTCCCGATGCTGCTGCTCATCGGCGTGTGGGTGTTCTTCATGCGCCAGATGCAGGGAGGCGGGCGCGGCGGCGCGTTCAGCTTCGGCAAGTCGCGGGCTCGCATGCTCGACGAAAACACCAACCAGATCACCTTTGCCGACGTGGCCGGCTGCGATGAAGCCAAAGAAGACGTCCAGGAATTGGTCGACTTCCTGCGCGACCCCACCAAGTTCCAGAAGCTGGGCGGGCGCATCCCGCGTGGCGTGCTGATGGTGGGTTCTCCCGGTACCGGCAAGACGCTGCTGGCCAAGGCCATCGCCGGCGAGGCCAAGGTGCCGTTCTTCAGCATTTCGGGGTCCGATTTCGTCGAAATGTTCGTCGGCGTGGGTGCGGCCCGCGTTCGCGACATGTTCGAAAACGCGAAGAAGCACGCACCCTGCATCATCTTCATCGATGAAATCGACGCGGTCGGGCGCCAGCGTGGCGCCGGCCTGGGCGGCGGCAACGACGAGCGTGAGCAGACGCTGAACCAGATGCTGGTCGAAATGGACGGCTTCGAGTCCGGCCAGGGCGTGATCGTCATCGCCGCCACCAACCGGCCCGACGTGCTCGATCCCGCGCTGCTTCGTCCCGGGCGCTTCGACCGCCAGGTCGTGGTGCCGCTGCCCGACATCCGCGGCCGCGAACAGATCCTGCGCGTGCACATGCGCAAGGTGCCGCTGTCGCCCAACGTCGACGCCACCATCCTGGCGCGCGGCTGCCCCGGTTTCTCGGGCGCCGACCTGGCCAACCTGGTCAACGAGGCCGCGCTGTTCGCCGCGCGCCGCAATGGCCGTACGGTAGATATGTCGGACTTCGAAAAGGCCAAGGACAAGATCATCATGGGCGCCGAACGCCGCTCGATCGTCATGCCCGAAGAAGAGCGCAAGAACACCGCCTACCACGAGTCGGGGCACGCCATCGTGGCCAAGATGCTGCCCAAGACCGACCCGGTGCACAAGGTCACCATCATTCCCCGCGGCCGTGCGCTGGGCGTCACCATGCAGCTGCCCGAGAGCGATCGCTACAGCATGGACAAGGAGCGCCTGCTGAACACCATCGCCGTGCTGTTCGGTGGCCGTATCGCCGAAGAACTGTTCATGAACCAGATGACCACCGGCGCCTCGAACGACTTCGAACGTGCCACGGCCATCGCGCGCGACATCGTCACGCGCTACGGCATGACCAGCGAACTGGGCACCATGGTGTATGCCGAGAACGAAGGCGAAGTGTTCCTAGGCCGCAGCGTCACCAAGACCACGCACATGTCCGAAGCGACCATGCAGAAGGTCGACGCCGAGATCCGCCGCATCATCGACGAGCAGTACAACGTGGCGCGCAAGATCCTGGAAGACAACCGCGAAATGGTCGAAGCCATGACGCAGGCGCTGCTCGAATGGGAAACCATCGACGCCGACCAGATCAACGACATCACTTCGGGTCGTCCGCCTCGTCCGCCCAAGACGCCCGAAGGGCCGTCGGATGCGCCCGATACCCCGCCTGCCGGCCTGGCCACGGGCGGCAGCACGCCAGCGGCGGTTTGATACCCACGGCTTTTTTATGGCCAACACATTTTTGTGCGGGCGCTTCGAGCTCGAGCTTGAGCGCCCGTTGGTGATGGGTATCGTCAACATCACGCCCGACTCGTTTTCCGACGGCGGGCAGCACGCCGACGCCGACGCGGCGGTGGCGCATGCCCGCCGGCTTATAGCCGAGGGCGCGCACATACTCGACCTGGGTGCGGAATCGACCCGGCCTGGCGCCACGGCCGTGCCGGCGCAGCAGGAACTGACGCGGCTGCTTCCCGTCATCGAGGCATTGCGCGACTGCGGCGTGCCGCTGTCGGTTGATACCTTCAAACCCGAGGTCATGCGCGCGGCGCTCGATGCCGGCGCCGACATGATCAACGACATCTACGGTTTTCGCCAGCCCGGCGCCATCGAGGCCGTGGCCGGGTCGCGCTGCGGCCTGTGCATCATGCACATGAAGGGCGAGCCCGGCACGATGCAGCAATCGCCCGAGTATTCCGACTTGCTGGGCGAGATCGGCGTATTTCTCGGCGCGCGCGCGCAGCGGCTGCGCGCCGCCTGGGTCGACCCTCGCCGCATCGTGCTCGACCCGGGCTTCGGGTTCGGCAAGACCGCCGAGCACAACTATCAACTACTGCGCAGGCTTTCCAGCCTGCGGGTGTCCAGCTACCCCCTCTTGACGGGGTTGTCGCGCAAAACCATGATCGGAGACGCTACCGGCAAGCCGGTCGCCGAACGCCTGGCCGGCAGCATCGCCGGTGCCCTGGCGTGCGTGGCGCGTGGCGCCTCCATCGTGCGGGTACACGACGTCGCCGCCACCATTGACGCCTTGAAGGTGTGGCAGGCGGCCGAACACGGAGCCATACGAGCATGACACAACGCAAGTATTTCGGAACTGACGGCGTACGCGGCGAGGTCGGCGGCGAAGTCATCAACGCTGCCTTCGCCCTGCGGCTGGGCTACGCGGCCGGCCGCGTGCTGGCGCGGCAGCACGGTGGTCGAGGCGGCAGCCGCCCGCAAGTCGTCATCGGCAAGGACACGCGCATTTCGGGCTATATGCTTGAATCGGCGCTCGAGGCCGGGCTGTCGGCCGCGGGTATCGACGTGCTGCTCGCCGGCCCCGTGCCAACACCGGCGGTGGCCTACCTGACGCGGGCCCTGCGGCTGGTAGCGGGCATCGTCATCAGCGCTTCGCACAACCCCTACCAGGACAACGGCATCAAGTTCTTCTCGGCCAGCGGCATGAAGCTGCCCGACGAGACCGAAACCGAGATCGAGGCCGCCCTGAATGAACCGCTGGGTTGCGTCGGTTCCGAAGCCCTGGGGCGCGCCCGCCGCATGCAGGATTCCCAGGGGCGCTACATTGAATTCTGCAAGAGCACCTTTCCCAACGACCTCGACCTCAATGGCGTCAAGATCGTGGTCGACGCCGCTCACGGGGCAGCCTACAACGTGGCGCCGCATGTGTTCCGCGAGCTCGGCGCCGAAGTCCATGCCATCGGAGTGTCGCCCGACGGGTTCAATATCAACGACGGCGTGGGCGCGTTGCACCCGGAATCGCTGGCGCGCGCGGTGCGCGAACGCGGCGCCCACCTGGGCATCGCACTGGATGGCGATGCCGACCGCCTGCAGATGGTCGACAGTTCGGGTCGCATCTACGACGGCGACGAACTGCTGTACGCCGTGGTCCGCGAACGCATGAGCCGCGGCCCGGTGGCGGGTGTCGTGGGCACCCTCATGACCAACTACGGCTTCGAGCTGCAGATGCAGCGGCTGGGCGTCGGATTCGAACGCGCCAAGGTCGGCGACCGCTATGTCCTCGAGCAAATGCAGGCCAAGGGCTGGCTCTATGGCGGCGAGAGTTCGGGGCACCTGATCTGTCTCGATTGCCACACCACGGGCGACGGCATCATTGCGGCGCTGCAAGTGCTGACGGCGCTGTGTCGCAGCAAGTCCACGCTGGCCGATTGGCTGGGCGACCTGCGCATGTACCCGCAGAAGATGATCAACGTGCCCCTCGCCCCGGGCACCGACTGGAAATCCCATGCCGGCCTGGCGGCCGCCACCAAGGCTGTCGAAGCCGAGTTGGCCGGAAGAGGGCGGGTGCTGATCCGCGCTTCGGGTACCGAGCCCAAGCTGCGCCTCATGGTCGAAGCCGAAGAGGCCGGCCTGGCTGCGTCTTGCGCCGAGAAGCTGGCAGCCAGCCTGGCCTGAACGCCGTTCGGCCGACGCTTGTTCCGGCCAGGGCATTGCACCGATTGGGTCCGAAACTTTCGGCCGGCCTCGGCTGCGAAGTCGCCCGCGGCCCTCGGCGTCGGCCATGGCGTCCCGGCAACGGGTACGCGCTCGCATCTTTACGCCGGCCGCGCGCCGGCGCGTCGCTACATGCCCCGCACTGCCGCGCGCCCACTGGCCGCCCATAACGCTACCCACGCATCCACAGGGCGGGGCTTCATCGCCCCGGTGCCGATGTGGGCGCCGCGCGTTCGGCGTAAACTTCACGGTCATGTCACAGTTGTGTAAGAAACCTGACACATCCAGTCTCCACACTGGCGGCAAACCAGAGGAGTTTTCCGCGTCATGCTCGAATTAGCACGTATTGCTTCCAGGCCCGCACGGGCCGAGCCGTGGACTGGGTCGCAGGTGCCTATCCTGGTCGTGGGGCTGGCTTCCACGCCCGAAGAGATCGAAGAGGTCCAGCGCCTGCGCTATTCCGTGTTTACCGAGAGCATGGGTGTGATGTTTCCCCATGCGCAAGACGGCATCGAGCAAGACCGCTACGATCCCTGGTGCGAACACCTGATGGTGCGCGAGCTCGAGACAGGCCGAGTCGTAGGCACCTATCGCATCATGACGCCCGAGAAGGCGCGCCAGGCAGGCGGCTACTATTCCGAGTCGGAGTTCGACCTTTCCGATCTCGACCACCTGCGTGACAACCTGGTGGAAGTCGGGCGCTCCTGTACCCATGCAGACCATCGCAGCGGCGCGGTCATCATGCTGCTGTGGTCCGGTCTGGCGACATTCATGCAGCGTGGCGGCTACCGATATATGCTCGGGTGCGCCAGCGTCAGTCTGCGCGACGATGGCGTCACCGCCGCTGAGGTCTGGCGCAACGTGGCCGGACACCTCCAAAGCCCCGGCCAGCCGCGCGTGAAGCCGCTGCATCGATATCCGGTCGAGCGCCAGGCCATGCCTTTGCCGGCCAGGGTGCCGCCGCTGATCAAAGGCTACCTGAAGCTGGGCGCGCGCATCTGCGGCGAGCCCGCCTGGGACCCTGACTTCAATACCGCCGATTTCCCGGTGCTGCTCGACATGGAAGAGATGGATGAGCGCTACCGCAGGCATTTCGGGCTGGACGTGGCCGCCCCTGAAATGGCCTGACGGGAGGCTGCGCGGCGCGCGAGGGGCGATGCAGAAGCACCGCCAGCCGCTAGAACTCGAGCAGCTCGAATGAAAAGCCCACCTTGCGCCATTCTGCTTCTTCCGCGCGCAGGGTGAAGTCGCTGAGTGGGTGCTTGGCCAGCCAGGCCCGGTCGATGCGCACCACGATGGACGTGTCGCGGATCGAGACTTTCAGCGGCATCTGTGCGATATCGGCGCGGCGGCGCAACAGCAGTGCCGCCAGCCTCAGGCACAGGATCGCGGCCCATTCGCTGCGCTCGTGAACCAGAGGCTCTACCTTGGACAGCTTGCCATGGTGGCCCAGCGCCAGCAACGACAGCAATTGCTGGTCGACGCGGGAAAAGCCGGGCATGTCGGCGTTGTCCAGCACATACGCGGTGTGCTTATGGTAGCCGTTGTGCGCAATGGACAACCCTACTTCGTGCAGATCGCAGGCCCAGCCCAGCGCCTGCCGCAGCTCGGTGCGGCCTTCTTCGGGCGGATAGATGGAATCGAAGAAACCCAGGGCCGCCTGACGCACCCGCTGGGCCTGGTTGAGATCCACCTGGTAGCGTTTCATGAATTGCCGCACCGTCTCGTCGCGTTTGTCATGCGCGGCATCGCGGCCCAGCAGGTCATACAGCACGCCCAGTCGCAGGGCGCCGTCGCCGGTGTGCATGACTTCGATGCCCAGTTCGTCGAACAGGGCGCTCATGATGGCCAAGCCGCCGGGCAGCACGTCGGCGCGTTCCAGTTTGATGCCGGGCAGTTCATGGGGAATGACACGGCCCGACCGGATGATGCGTTCTTTCAGGCGCTTCAGCCCGATCCGGGTGATGCCGCGATCGGAAAAACCGCATTCGGTCAGAATGGCATACAGCGCCTTGGCGGTGCCCGACGATCCGTAGGCTTCTTTCCAGCCGGCTTTGCGGTATTGCTTGGCAATGACTTCGATTTCGCGGCGAGCCGCCAGTTCGGCCAGCTTCATCTGGTGGGCATCGACCACGCCATCGGGAAAGAATTGCCGGCTGTAGCTCACGCACCCCATATAAAGCGACGACATCAACCCCGGTTCGAAACCCTTGCCGATAATCACTTCGGTCGAGCCGCCGCCGATGTCGATCACCAGCCGACGGTTCAAGGAGGGCGGCAGCGTATGCACCACTCCGGAAAAAATCAGCCGGGCTTCTTCGCGCCCGGCGATGACTTCAATGGGGAATCCCAATGCGGCCTGGGCGCGGGGCAGGAATTCGGCCGTATTGCGGGCGACCCGGAACGTATTGGTGGCCACCGCGCGAACCCGGCTGGGATGGAAGCTGTGCAGGCGCTCTCCAAAGCGTTCAAGTACCGCTACGGCGCGTTCGACGGCGGGCTCACCCAGCCGCTTGTCTTCGTCCAGGCCGGCCGCCAGCCTGACGGTTTCTTTCAGCCGGTCAATCTGGTAAATGGTCTGTGCGCCGCCTTGCTCGACGACTCGCCCGATCGAAAGGCGAAAACTGTTGGAGCCCAGGTCTATGGCGGCCAGAAGGTGGTTCATGCGGGGAGTCGGTAAGGCTGTAAGTGGGCCGATTATAGAGAACCGATATGACAGCGCTTGGCGGGCCTGCCGCGCCCCCCCGATTTGTCGTACGCTTGGGGGTTGCGCTGCACTGTCATGGAAGCGTCACGTGACTGCAGTAAAACCAGGCCTTCGTCTGTCTGCATGGAACTCCGTATGTCGACTCGTCCGTCTGTAGAGCGTCCGTTCTTGAACCGCGAACTTTCATTATTGAAGTTCAACGAACGCGTGCTCGCGATGGCGGAAAACCCCCAGGTTCCGCTGCTCGAGCGGCTGCGTTACGTGTGCATAGTCAGTTCGAACCTCGACGAATTCTTCGAAATCCGTATTTCCAGCCTGAAGGAACAGCAGCGGCAGAACCCCGCCCTGGTGGGGCCCGATGGCCGCACGCCGGCCGAGGCCTTCGAGCGCGTGCAGCAGAAGGTGCATGCGCTGGTCGAACGCCAGTACAGCCTGCTCAACAATGACATCCTGCCCCGGCTCGACGCGGAAGGCATCGCCCTGCATCACGCATCGGAATGGAATGACGAGCAGCAGCGATGGGCGCACGAGGTCTTCAAGCGCGACGTCATGCCGCTGCTGACCCCCATCGGTCTGGACCCGGCCCATCCGTTTCCGCGGGTCTACAACAAGAGCCTGAACTTCATCGTGGCGCTGTCGGGGGCTGATGCCTTCGGCCGGCAGGCCTCCATCGCCGTGGTGCAGGCGCCGCGGGCGCTGCCGCGGCTGATCAGGATGCCGCCCGAGATCTCGGGCAAGCCCGAAGGCTACGTGCTGCTGACTTCACTGCTCAGGGCATTCGTGGGCGAGCTGTTCCCCGGGCTGGCAATGCTGGGCTGCTACCAGTGGCGGGTGACGCGAAACAGCGACCTCTTCGTCGACGAAGAAGAGGTCACCAATCTGCGCCACGCCCTGCAGGGCGAGCTTTCGCAGCGCAACTTCGGCGCCGCGGTGCGCCTGGAAATCGATCGCCTCACGCCCGCCGACCTGGAGGCCTACCTGCAGCGTGAGTTTTCGCTGACGGCCGAAGATACCTACCGGGTCAACGGTCCGGTGAACCTGTCGCGCCTGATGCAGCTGTGCAACGCGGGCACCCGGCCTGATTTGCTGTTTCCGCCGCATCATGGGGCGGTGCCGCCCCCCTTCGATACGGTGGCCGACAAGCCCGCCGAGCTGTTCGCGGCCGTCGCAGCGGCCGACCGCCTGCTGCACCACCCGTATCAGTCGTTCCAGCCGGTCATCGACTTCCTGACCGCGGCCGCGCTCGACCCCGACGTCATGGCCATCAAGCAGACCATCTATCGCACCGGCGAAGACTCCGAACTGATGCAGATCCTGCTGGCGGCCGCGCGTGCCGGCAAAGAGGTCACGGTGGTGGTCGAGCTGATGGCGCGCTTCGATGAGCAGACCAATATCAACTGGGCCGCCCGGCTGGAAGAGGTGGGGGCTCATGTCGTGTATGGGGTCGTTGCCCATAAGACGCACGCCAAGATGGCATTGGTGCTGCGCCGCGAGAAGGGCCGCCTGCGCCGCTATGCGCACCTGGGTACGGGCAACTACCACCCGCGCACGGCCCGTCTCTACACCGATTTCGGCCTGCTGACCGCCGACCCGCGGCTCTGCGAAGATATGGACCAGGTCTTCACGCAACTGACCGGGCTTGGAGCTCGCCGCAGCCTCAAGGCGCTGCTGCAGTCGCCCTTCACCATGCACGACAGCATGATGGCGCACATACGCGACGAGATCCGTGCCGCCAAGGCCGGTCGCAAGGCGCGCATCCTGGCCAAGATGAATTCGCTGCTCGAAGAGCAGATCATCGTCGAACTCTACAAGGCGAGCCAGGCCGGCGTGAAGATCGACCTCGTCGTGCGGGGCCTGTGCGCCCTGAGGGCGGGCGTGCCGGGCCTGTCCGACAACATCCGCGTCAGGTCGATCGTGGGGCGCTTCCTCGAGCACTCCCGGGTGTTCTACTTCTATGCCGACGGCCAGGAAATCGTTTACCTGTCGTCGGCCGACTGGATGGACCGCAATTTCTTCAGGCGCGTGGAAGTGGCATTCCCGATCTATGACAAGGCGCTCAAGAAGCGTGTCATCGACGAGGCTTTCACTTTTGCCCTGCGCGACAACCAGCTCGCCTGGCAGCAACAGCCCGACGGCACGTATGCCAGAGTGCGCAACCGCCGCGCGCCCTTCAATGTTCACGACTTCCTCCAGAAGCGTCTGGGGTAGTGGCCCCTTTTTTGAATTCCGGTATGTGACTGTCACGGTCTTGTCATGTTGGGCTTCTAAGATTTGTTTCGTCGATGTGCAGACGGGCGCCTACCAGCCCGCCACGACTTCCTCAACGAGCACAGAAGGAACCTGAATGTTCAACCGTGTCTTCAAGCAGATTTCCCTGGGCGCCGCGCTGGCGAGCGCCGTTTTCGCCGTGCAGGCCGCCAACATCACCGGCGCCGGCGCCTCGTTTCCTTACCCGATCTACGCCAAGTGGGCTTCCGACTACAAAGCCGCCTCCAATAATGCCGTGAACTACCAGTCGATCGGTTCGGGCGGTGGCCAGCAACAGATCAAGGCCAAGACCGTCGATTTCGGCGCTTCCGACGACCCCCTCAAGGCTGAAGACCTGGAAAAGAGCGGATTGCTGCAGTTCCCCGCCGTCATCGGCGGCACCGTTCCGGTCATCAACGTCGAGGGCATCAAGCCGGGCGAGCTGAAGCTGTCGGGCCCCGTGCTGGCCGATATCTTCCTGGGCAAGGTCAAGAAGTGGGATGACGAGGCCATCAAGGCGCTGAACCCCGACGTGAAACTGCCGTCGACCGACATCATCGTCGTGCACCGCTCGGACGGTTCGGGCACGACCTTCGGCTGGACGAACTATCTGTCGAAGGTATCGCCCGAATGGAAGGAAAAGGTAGGCGAGGGCAAGGCCGTGAAGTGGCCCACCGGCCAGGGCGGCAAGGGCAATGAAGGCGTGGCCGCGTATGTGGGCCAGCTGAAGAACTCGATCGGCTACGTCGAGTATGCCTACGCCAAGCAGAACAAGCTGTCGTGGACCCAGCTGCAGAATAAAGACGGCCAGTTCGTGCAGCCCGAGCAATCCGCATTCGCCGCCGCGGCTGCCAATGCCGACTGGAAAAGCGCGCCCGGCATGGGCGTGGTGCTGACCAACGAGCCTGGCGCCGAATCGTGGCCCGTGACCGCGGCCACCTTCATTCTGGTGCACAAGCTGCAAGACAAGCCCGAGCAAGGCCGCGCCGTGCTGGAGTTCTTCGATTGGGCCTTCAAGAACGGCAAGGAATCGGCCGCCGCGCTGGACTACGTGCCGCTGCCCGATTCGGTCACGGAGGAAATCCGCGCCGCCTGGGGCGAAATCAAGAGCGCTGACGGCCAGGCGATCTGGAAGTAATTGCGGTAATCAGTCGTACGGCGCGCGGGCCTAGAGGCCTGCGCGCCATGCCGCCCGGCCCGGGCGGCGTCTTCCCCAGATGCCCATCCAAGGAAAGTTCATCCATGAGCGCGGTAATGGATAATACGGTGTTGCACCCGTCCCCCGCGACGAAATCCGTCACCTCCGGCACGCCCACGCCTATGAAGCCAAGCAAAAACGCGCTCATGGATGCGCTGTTCAAGAACCTTACCCGGCTGTTCGCTTTTCTGGTCTTCATTCTGCTGGCCGCCATCATGGCGTCGCTGATCTATGGCAGCCGGGAATCGCTATCCGAATATGGACTGTCGTTCCTGTGGACCAACGACTGGGACCCCGTACAGCAGCATTTTGGCGCCGTGGTGCCCATCGTGGGCACGCTGCTTACCTCGTTGATCGCGCTGGTGATCGCCGTGCCGGTGTCGTTCGGCATCGCCGTTTTCCTGACCGAACTGTCGCCGGCCTGGCTGCGTCGTCCGCTGGGCACAGCCATCGAGATGCTCGCAGCCATTCCGTCCATCATCTACGGCATGTGGGGCCTGTTCGTTTTCGTGCCCATCTTCCAGCAGTATGTGCAGCCGGGGCTTATCGCCACCCTGGGCGGCCTGCCCGTCATCGGAGGCATATTCGCCGGTCCGCCGTTCGGCATCGGTATCTTCACCGCGGGCCTGATCCTGTCCATCATGATCATCCCGTTTATCGCCGCCGTCATGCGCGACGTGTTCGAACTGGTGCCGGCCATGCTGAAGGAATCGGCCTACGGCCTGGGCAGTTCAACCTGGGAAGTCATGTGGCGCGTGGTGCTGCCCTATACCAAATCTGGGGTCATAGGCGGAATCATGCTGGGCCTGGGGCGCGCACTGGGCGAAACCATGGCGGTCACCTTCGTCATCGGCAACGCCTTCCGCTGGCCTGATTCTCTGTTTTCGCCCGGCAACTCCATCGCGTCTGCGCTGGCCAACGAGTTCAACGAAGCCGGCGGCATGCAGAAGTCGGCCTTGCTCGAACTCGGGCTGATCCTGTTCCTGATCACCACCGTGGTACTGGCGTTCTCCAAAGTGCTGCTCATCCGCCTGTCCAAGGCGGAAGGCCTCAAGACCTGAACCCGCATCAAGAAAAAAACATGCCTGATTCCGTACTCAACATGAACAACGGCATTTACCGCCGGCGTCGCCTGGTCAACCGGGTCATGCTGACCATCTCGCTGGCGGCGCTGCTGTTCGGGTTGTTCTGGTTGTTCTGGATCATCCTGACCTTGTTGTTCAAGGGCGCGCCCGCGCTGTCGCTGACGCTGTTCACTGAAATCACGCCTCCGCCCGGGCAGCAGGGTGGTCTGATCAACGCCATCGTCGGCAGCCTGATGATGGCGGGTGTGGGTACCCTGCTGGGCACGCCGGTCGGCATACTGGCAGGAACTTACCTGGCCGAATATGGCCAGCGCGGATGGCTGGCTCCGGCGACCCGCTTCCTGAACGACGTGCTGCTGTCGGCGCCTTCCATCATCATCGGGCTGTTCATCTATGCCGTGTACGTGGCCCAGGTAGGCCACTATTCCGGTTGGGCCGGCGCCCTAGCACTTGCCATTCTGGTCATACCGGTGGTGGTGCGCACCACCGACAATATGCTGATGCTGGTGCCCAACAGCCTGCGCGAAGCCGCGGCGGCGCTCGGGTGCCCCAAGTGGCGCATGATCACGCTGGTCTGCTACCGGGCCGCGAAGTCCGGCATCATCACGGGCATCCTGCTGGCCATCGCCCGTATTTCCGGCGAAACCGCGCCGTTGCTGTTCACCGCCCTGTCAAACCAGTTCATGTCGTTGAACATGAATCAGCCCATGGCCAACCTGCCGGTGGTCATCTATCAATACGCGGCCAGCCCGTTCCAGGACTGGAACAACCTGGCCTGGGCCGGCGCCACGCTCATTACCTTACTTGTGCTGGGCATCAATATCCTGGCCCGCAACCTGTTCCGCAAATCGTGATTGCATGCCGGCGCCACGCGCACCGGCCTCGGAAAAGTCAATGGAAAAAACCGCCAAAGCCAAACTCGAAGTCAAAGACCTGAACTTCTACTACGGCAAGTTCCATGCGATCCGCAATGTGAACATGTCGATCCAGGAAAACAAGGTCACGGCTTTCATCGGCCCTTCGGGCTGCGGCAAGTCCACGTTGCTGCGCACCTTCAACCGCATGTTCGAGTTGTATCCCGGCCAGCGGGCCGAAGGCGAAATCCTGCTCGATGGCGAGAACCTGCTCACCTCCAAGACCGATATTTCGCTGATTCGCGCCAAGATCGGCATGGTGTTCCAGAAGCCCACACCGTTTCCCATGAGCATCTACGACAACATCGCCTTCGGCGTGCGCCTGTTCGAGCGCCTGTCCAAGGGTGAAATGGACGAGCGCGTCGAATGGGCGCTGACCAAGGCCGCCTTGTGGGGCGAGGTGAAAGACAAACTGCACCAAAGCGGCAACAGCCTGTCGGGCGGGCAGCAGCAGCGCCTGTGCATCGCGCGCGGCGTGGCCATCAAGCCGGAAGTGCTGCTTCTTGACGAACCTTGTTCGGCACTGGACCCGATTTCCACCGCCAAGATCGAAGAGCTGATCGCCGAACTGAAGAACGACTATACCGTCGTCATCGTGACCCACAATATGCAGCAGGCGGCGCGTTGTTCCGATTTCACTGCATACATGTATCTGGGCGAGCTCATGGAATTCGGCGCCACCGACCAGATCTTCGTGAAGCCCAGCCGCAAAGAAACCGAAGACTACATCACCGGGCGCTTCGGCTGACCCGCCTGCGGGGCGGCCTGCGCGGGCTGCCCCGCCGCCACAAGGGCTGCATCGCGCGCCGAAACAGGCAGCATGGCGCCATGGCCCAGGCCGGCGTAGCTGCGATAGTGCACCCGCAGTCCCTGCCTGCCGTCCAATGCGCGGGCCAGATCGGCGGCCCGTGAGCCGCCGGCGCCGGGCGGCTGCCGTTCTTGTGCTGCAAGCGGGCTGCCCAGCGCCGGCGCTGGCCGCCAGCGTTCATCGGCGCCTACCCATAAGTACAGATGTCGCGGCACTGTCGCGCAGCAATCGGCTGTATCCAGCTCGGCCAGGCGATCCGCCATATACGGTTCATGCCACCACAACGACGGGCTGGCCGCGACGTAACGCTGGAAGGCTTCGGGCCGCGTGCGTAGCGCATGGAGTACAAACAGCCCCCCATAGGAATGCCCGTACAGCGTCTGCCGCGTAGCGTCGATGGGCGCCGCGGCCGTCACCAGCGGTTTGATGCGCTGTTCGATCAAGGCGAGCCACGCGTCGGCCCCGCCATTGCGGCGGTTGGGTTGACGCGGGTCGCGCCCCTCGGGCGACAGGCTCGCGGGCGGCTCGGGTGTGTAATCCCAGGTGCGCGCCACGACGTCCAGCCGCGCGTCGACGTCGTACCCGATGCCGACCAGCACCGCGGCAAAGGGCTTGCCGCCGTCGGCCAGCGCCTGCAGCGTGGCATTGCCGTCTAGCAAATAGAGCACCGGCCAGCCTGAGGCAGGCGCCTCACCGGGAGGCACGATGATGTTCACCCGTACCGCGCGCAAGCCGTCTCCCCTCGACAGCACGATCTGCTGTGCCAGGCCCAACAGCCCCAGGCGGGTTCGCGCCTGCGCGGAGGTCATGCCGGTGTCGAGCACGGGCTGCGGATGGGTGGGCAGCGCGCAGGCCAGCAGTGCCGCTGCACTCAGGCGCGTTAGCGAGCGCATCAGTACCGCACCGTCATGGTGGCGTAGTAGGCCCGGCCCGGCTCGTTATAGGTGGCCGCGCCGGCATCGGTGGAATTACCCTCGCGGTACAAGCGCTTGTCGAACAGATTGCTGACGCCAACGCGGAAGCGTAGATTGCTGTTCGGCTCGTACCCCACGCTCAGCCCCACCAGCGCATAGGGGCTGAGGGTTTGCCGGCCGTCGCCTTCCAGGAGCTCGCCGGTGCGCAGGTTCGTCGAGGGACCTTTCTGCTTGCCGTAGTAGGTAAGGTTGGCCTGAAACGACCATTGCGGCGTGTAGAACCAGTCGAGCGTGCTGTTGATCGTGTACTCCGGAATGACACTCAAGGGCTCGCCCGTGCTCTTGTCCCTGGACTGCAGCATATAGGTGAAATTGGTGTTCCAGTCGAGTGCCGGCGACAATGGAACAAACAGGTTGCCTTCCAGCCCTTCCACCACCGCCTTGCCGCTGTTGGCCCATTGCAGTACGCGGGCGCCGTTGGGCAAACGGTAGACGAAGTCGTTGCTGGCAACTATCTTGTTCTTGTAGTCGTTCCGGAAGTACGCCGCGCTGGCGCGCCAGGTGCCCGGGTCGTACTCGAAGCCGATTTCCTTGTTCACGCTGGTTTCAGGTTCGAGATTCGGATTGCCCACCAGATAGCAGCCGCCCGAATTGGTTTCGGATCGCAGGCAGCCGTTGCCCCGGCTGTATAGCAGATAATTCGGGTTCGACTGATACAGGTTGGGTGCCTTGTAAGCGCGCGCGATACCCCCCTTCAGCCGCAGGTAATCGGTGGCTGCATACGAAGCGTTCAGGCTGGGGCTCCAGTTGTTGCCGAATTCGCTGTTGTAGTCAAGCCTGACGCCCGGCGTCAGCGTGGTGCGCAATCCTGCCTCGATGTTGTCTTCGACAAACAGTGCGTAGCTGTCCTGGCTGGTGCGGGTGGGGCGACCGCTGCCGGCCGTATTGCCGATGACGCCGCCCGTGCCGGAGTATTCCTGGCGCATGGCCGACGGATCGTCCAGCGATTCGTGCAGCGCTTCGACGCCGATGGTGGCTACCTGCTTCCACCCGAGACTGAACGGCACGTTGACTTCGCCGGCCGCGCGCACATTGCGCAAACGCGCCGTCTGGCGGCCCATGTCTTGGGGCGCCCCCTCGGGGCCGCCAGCCAGGCCCTCTTGCTGCCGCGAATTCCGGGTGTAGTCGTACGACAGTGTCGCGCGCGATGTTCCCCAGCTGTAATCGCCTCGATGCGTCAGTCCGACATTCTGGCGATACATGGCGTTGGTCTCTTTGCCATATAGACTGTCGGTATAGTCATTGCTGGCGTTGTTCATGGTGTCGCCCGCGAACAGGTTGCCCTGGCGGCTCAATCCCGTTTCCAGTTCCACCGTGTTGCGCGTATCGGGCCGCCATGCGAACAGCGCGTTCAAATCCTGGTTGATGACGCCTTCCCGCCCCGCCGTACTCGGGTTGCCATTGCTGGCAGGAGTGGCGCGGCCGGCGTTGATGTCGCGCGCATCGGGATTGGTTTTGCTGTAGTTGCCATAGATGCGCATGCTGAGCGTATCGCTCATGGGTGTCGACAGCCGCACATTCACGCGATTGGTGTTGCCTTCTTTTCTGTCTTCGGGCTGGTTCAAGTAGTAGGTGGCGGACGCGCTGACTCCGTCCGTAGGCTGCCTGGTAATGATATTGACCACCCCGCCCATCGCGCCGGAGCCATAGCGCGCGGCGGCGGGCCCGCGTATCACTTCGATGCGCTCGACCTCTTCGGCGGGCACCCAGTTGCTGTCGCCTCGCGTGTCGCGGTCGCCGTTCCACCCGTAGCGCACCGCGTTGCGCGATTCCACGGGCTTGCCGTCGATGAGAATCAGGGTGTTTTCCGGACCCATGCCCCGAATGTCGATCTGCCGACTGTTGCCTCGTGCACCGCTGGCGCTGTTGCCGGTTAGATTCACGCCGGGCTCGCGGCGGATAATGTCCGAAAGGTCGTTAGTGGGCGGCCGCCGCTGGATTTCCTCGGCCGTGATCACCGACACGCCCAGCGATTCCTTAATTTCTTCCTCGGCTGTGCCCAGTACCTGGACGGCCGACAGCTCTTGCACAACGGCCGGGTCCTGGGGCAGTGGTGCGTTTTGGGCGAGGGCCGTGCCCGACAGGGCAAGGGTGACGAGCGCGCCGACGCAGGGGCGCGAGCTGACAGGCGTGGACATGCCGACTTCTCCGGATGCGCGAGTGGCGCGAACGGAGCAAGGCCACGGCGCGCCTACTGTGGTTTAATAAGAATGATTGCTAGTTTCATTAGCATCCGCAATTATGTCAGCACAGTGCCTGCGTAAATTTTGCGCGCCTCTCATAAAGCTTTGCTCTATCCTCATTTCCGCATGACTCATCCATCCGCCCATAAGGAAAACGGCGCTCCGTTCCGCCGTACCCCTGTCTTGCTGGACGAAAAGGCGCTGCAGCTGCAGGCGCGGCATGGCACCGCGCAATACGCCGTGACCGCGGCAGGCGCAAGCCAGGCCATGTTTGAAGGCCTGGTCGACACTCAGCCCTTGGCCGAAGGCCTGATCCTGCATCGCGTGGATGCCCGCGATCTGCAGGGGGTGGCGGTGCGCGCAGTGCTGCGTCCGGGGTTGCGCGTGGCCCTGACAATCGGCGGCAAGGCCGACGTCAGTTTCGGAGGCCGGCGCGTCCTGCTGGCCGCGCGATCCGATGGCCGGGCGTGCGGTGTCATGGTGGCGGTGGCAGAGCCCACAGATTTCGTCCGGCAGTCGCGTCGGGGCGAGGTCGAGCGGACCATCAGCCTGACCTTCAGCGAAGAATGGCTGCAACGCCGCTTTGCTGAAGATCTCGCACCTTGCAGGGCTTTGTTGCGTCGGCATCTGTCGATCGTTGAATGGATCGCGTCGGTACAGGCCGTCGCCCTGGCCGAGCAAATGCTGACTCCGCCATCGCTGGACGAATCGCTGATGTGCTTGTACCAGGAGTCGCGGTCGCTTGACCTGGCGGTTGAAGCGTTTGCCTGCCTGCAGGGAGGGGTGCCGCTGCGTGCGCCGCCTGGCCTGAGACCACGCGAGCGCGCGCGCATGGAGCAGGTGCGCGACCTGCTCGCCAGCGGCGAGGCCGACAGTATGTCCTTGGAACAGATCGCCCGGCGTGCATGCCTTAGCGCGAACACGCTGCAACGTCATTTCCGGGCAGTATGGGGCAAGACCGTGTTCGCGTATCTGCGTGAGGCCCGGTTGGAGCGCGCCCGACTGGCCCTGGAACGCGACGCCGTCAGCGTGGCCCAGGCGGCGTGGATCGCCGGCTATTCCGGCCCGGCCAATTTCGCCACGGCATTTCGCCAGCAATACGGCGTGTCACCAGGTCGGGTCGGGCGTCGCGCATAGGTCATCTGCGCCGAAGGCGCGACCCGTCAGCCGGCGACGCGGAAGCGTTCGGCGTCGTCCATGAAGCTCTTGTCGCCGAATTCGGCTTCATTCGAGCCAAAGGGCATCTGCGCGCGCAGCTTCCAGTAGGCGGGAATATTCCATTCCTGCGCCACGGCCGCGTCGATCAAAGGATTGTAGTGCTGCAGGCTGGCGCCCACGTTGGCGTTGGCCAGGGCGGTCCACACCGACAGCTGAGCCATGCCGCCGGCCTGCTCGGACCACACCGGGAAGTTATCTGCGTAGAGGGCGAATTGCTCTTGCAGGCCGCGCACGACTTCCTGGTCTTCAAAGAACAGCACGGTTCCCACGCCGGCGGCGAAGCTCGCCAGCTTGGCTTCGGTCTTGTCAAAGCCCTCGGCCGGGGCCACCTTGCGTACTTCGTCAACCGCGATGCGCCACAGTTTTTCGCTTTCGGCACCGAACAGCACCACGGCGCGAGAGCTCTGCGAATTGAAAGATGAAGGGCTGTGCTTGATGGCTTCCTGGATAAGGGTCAGCAGTTCTTCTTTAGAGGCAGAAACGTTGCGGCCCAGTGCGTATTGGGTGCGGCGCTTCTTGAGCGCGTCGATAAATGCATTGCTCATCAGTGTCTTCCATCTAGTAGGTAGATAACGTGGAAGAATTCTAACTGCCATGCCCAGGCGGGAACACCCCTAAACGGGGTGTAGCCGTGGAACGGATTGTTCTTCTGATGGTGCTAATCGAGGAGCGCACCGCGTGCGCTCTGCGCTACACAAACTGCTGCCCGGCCTTGAATACCGCCTTGACTTCGTACAGGGCGCGCAGGTCTTCGAGAGGGTTGCCGTTCACCAGCAGCACATCGCCATAGCGTCCGGCTTCCAGTGCGCCGATATCGTCGGCTTTTTTCAAGAACGCGGCGGCAGTCACCGTAGCGGCCGCTATGCAGCGTTCGGCTGGAAGTCCATACCGGTTCATCAACACCAGTTCGTCGGCCAGGTCGCCCAGCGTCCAACCCCAATTACCCGAATCGCTGCCGGCCAGTATGGGGATTCCTGCCTCGACCGCCATCTGGAAGGACCGCTTGTGCGGTTCGACGCAGGGCTTGGCCTTTTCTACCATATGAGGCGGGTAATGGCCTGGCGTCGCACCGCGCGAGATACGCTCGAAAATCGCCAGCGTGGGGGTGTAGTGGACCCCCGCTTGTTTCATGAGGCGCACGGTGTCTTCGTCCAGAAAGATGCCGTGCTCGATCGAGTCGACGCCGGCATCGAGCGCTTCGCGCACGGCCGCTGCCGGAATCGCATGGGCCAGCGTATGGTAGCCGCCCCGCCGCGCCTCGTCGGCCGCGGCTGCCATCTCCCTGAAGTTCAGCTGCAGCCCCGCCACGCAGCCGCACGGCGCAGCCACCCCGCTCGAGGCGATCAGCTTGATGCATTCTGCACCTGCCTTCAGCTGCATGCGCGCAGCGCGGCGCAGGCCATCTTCTCCATCGGCTTCTATCGCGAACGAGGGATGGCCATGTCCGCCCGTCATGGTGAGCGCGCTGCCCGATGCCACGAATCGAGGGCCGGGAATGCGGCCTGCCTCGACGGCGTCCTGCAAGGCAAAGATGCCGTCGGTGGCCGCACCGGCGTCGCGCACCGTTGTGATGCCGCGCCGTATGGCCCGTTGCAGGTTATTCATGCCATGGATGGCCTGTGCCACGGCAACCCGGGTGGTGTCCAGGCCGTCGCGCGCCTGGTCGGCCGTGGCCCCCATGATATGCGTGTGCATGTCGATAAGCCCGGGCATCGCAGTGGCTCCCTCGCCATCGAACACCTGATAGCCGCCGCCGTTGGCCGGAGGCGTTCCTGCTCCCACGCTTTCGATACGTCCATCATCGCCTATGCAGATGTAGCCGTCATGGATCAGGGATGACGTGAGGCCAGTGTGGATGTTTACGCCGGTGATCAGGGTACCCATCGTCTTCATTCCTTGTCGATTCCGACGTCGCGCACCACATCGGCGTAGCGCTGCACTTCTTTATTCACGAACGAGCCGAACTGCTCAGGGCGATTCGGAGCAAAACTGGCGCCTTCCTTGGTGAGCCTGTCCCGGACTTCGGGCATCTGGAACACTTTCGTGATGGCGGCATTGAGCGTCTCGATCACGTCGGCAGGCGTGCCGGTCGGAACGAAGATGCCATTCCACGTGACCAGGTCGAAACCCGGTACTCCCGACTCGGCCACCGACGGAATGTCGGGCGCCGCCGTGGCCCGCTTGGCGGATGACACGGCCAGGGCGCGCAGTTTGCCGGCGCGGATGTGCGGCAGCGCCGCCGCGATAGACGAAAAATAGACCGGGACGTGGCCGCCCAATACATCGGCAAGGGCTGGGCCTGCGCCCTTGTAGGGCACGTGTACGAGGTCGATGCCCGCGCGCTGCTCGATGATTTCGAAGGCCAGGTGAGCGGGGCTTCCATTTCCGCTGGAAGCGAACGCGATCTTGCCGGGCTGCTCCTTGGCGAGGCGGATCAAGTCATCCACGCTTTGCGCTTCGAAAGCCGGGTGGGCTACCAGCACGAGGGGATATTCGGCCACCTGCAGGACGGGCGCCAGATCCTTCAAGGGCGAGTAGGGCGGGGCGCGCAGGAGTGCGGGCACGATGGCGATCTCGGGGGTGAAGGCTTGCAGCAGCGTGTATCCGTCGGCTGCCGATCGCGCGACGTGGGCCGTGCCGATCGTACCGCTTGCGCCGGCCCGGTTCTCGACGATCACCGGCTGTCCCCCGAGGACTGACGGCAGTCGCTCGCTGATGATCCGGGCCAATAGATCCGACGTGCCGCCGGGACCATATGGAACCACCAGGTTCAGAGGGCGATCCGGATAGTCTTTCGCTGCCGCAACCGGGATGCAGGCGGCGGCCAAGCATGCCGCCACGATGAAACGCGAGAGAACGCGCATGGGGTGTCCTTCAAGGTATGGATGGTTGTGAATGCACGCGATTATGCATGGCGCAATGCGCGTGTGTGTTTTTTTACGCGGCTCCTAGGGTAAACCCGGTGCGGAACTCGCGGCATGGGGCAGGCCATGCACCAACCCATGGCAGCCTTCATCGCGCTGCCAGCACGGACCAAACGTTTTCCGTTCGTTCAAAACCTATTGGCCGTGGCGCAAAAGTGAGCGGTTTGGGCGCTATCCATACTGTGCCCTCGCTCTGCCCCCTCAACGTCGTCCATGACTGCGCAAAGACACTGGTATGGCATCACAACGAGTTGGTTTGAATCGCCGCTTTGCATTTCCGCTCGTTGCCATGCTGCACGGGCTGGCGGCATGCGCGATGGCGTCTTCGCAGGCATCGGCCGCGACGGATCCGGAATACGATGCGCTCATTATCCAGGCACGCGAGGGCATCTACCCGCCGGCGCTGGAAATGCTGCGACAACGTGTCAGCCTGGACCCCCAGGACGTTCGGGCGATCGTCGACCTGATCGTCATTGCTGGCCGAGCGGGTCGCAGCGCCGAAGTCATCGAGGTCTATGAATCGCTGGCGGTGCAGCACCCGTTGCCCGCGGAGGCGCTCGCGACCGTGGCACGCGCCTACCGCGATGAAAAGCAATGGAACCAGGCGCTGCTGATGTACCGCAAGGGCGCACAGCCTTATCCGCAGGACGATGCGTTCGTGCTGGGTGAAACCATGGTGCTTGCGGACGCCGGCGAAATAGCGCAGGCCATCGAGCTGGGCAAGGGCCTTGTGAAGCGCGCGCCAGGAAACCCCGACCGGCGCCTGGCGTTGGCCTATGCCTACGCGCGCGACCACCAGCATTTCGCGGCGCTGGAGCAGGTAGACCATGCCTACAGGCTTGCTCCCGGACGCGCGTACATCGTACGCGCCTATGTCTTCGCATTGCAGCGGGCACGCCTTGCCGAAGCGGCGCTGCGGGTGGCCCGTGGCCGTGCCGATCTGTTCACCGCCGCGCAGCTGCGCCGGCTCGAAGGCGATTACGCGGCGGAACTCGTGCGCATGGCCGGCCTGGGGTCGCGTGGCGAAGCGCATCGATACGACGTGGCGAACCGCGCCGTCGCGGTGCTGGATGAGCAGATCGCCGCCTGGACGCCACTGGGGCCGGATGCCAGGGGCGATGTACAGCGTGCGCGCATTGACCGCTTGCGGGTGCTGTATATCAGCGGCCGCATGCGCGAAGTGGTGGACGCGTACGAATCGTTGCGCGCCGAGCATGTGCCAGTGCCACGCTATGTCATGAACGATGTGGCCAATGCCTACCTGGCGTTGCGTGAGCCTGAGATCGCCGCGGAACTGTTCAACAGTGTGCTGTCCGACCCGCAGGCCAAGTCGGATGAAGGCCGCGACCGCCTGGCGACTCAGACTGGCCTGTTCTACGCGCAAGCCGAAGCTGAGCAGCGCGATCAAGCGGAGGCCATCATCGAACATGCGCAGACCGACCACGATCCCTGGCTGTACTACAAAGGGCAGGAAGAGCGCATGCCGAACGATCTGTACCTGGAGGCAGTGCGGGTGGGCGCGCAGGGCCGGTTGCTGGCGGGCGATACACTGGCGGCGCAGGCCAAGTACGACGAGATGGTGCGTCTGGCTCCCAACAATGCCGGGCTGCGGGCCGCTCGCGCGGATGCCTTGCTGGCGCGCGCGAAGCCGCGCGAGGCCGAGCGTGAACTGAAGCTCGCCGAAACCCTGGCGCCGCGCAACCTGTCTGTAGAAATGGGGCAGGCTTATGCGGCGCTCGAACTTCAGGAATGGCGGCACGCCAGGCTGCTCAGCCAGGATGTCATCACCCGGTTTCCGGAGAACGTGGCGGCCCAGCAGCTGGCACGCGCGGTCGAGGTGCATGACAAAGCCGAACTTCAGGTCTCCGGCACGCGAGGCATTGCCAACGACAGCGCGGTCGCCGGCGATGGCGGCATGTCGATCGAATCGGTCCTGTATTCGCCGCCTATCTCTGAGAACTGGCGCGTGTTCGCAGGCGCCGGTTACGCGACGGGCGACTTCGAGGAAGGCAAGGGCCATTACCGCTGGGCGCGCAGCGGCGTGGAATGGCGCGCCCGCGATGTGACGGTGGAAGCCGAAGCATCGGCCAACAATTATGGGTTCGGCACCAAACCGGGTTTGCGGCTGTCCGGCGCGCTGGACCTGAACGATACCTGGCAAGTGGGCGGAGGGGTGGAGTGGCGGTCGCGCGAGACCCCGCTGCGTGCACTGACCAACGATATATCCGCCAACAGCGTCAACGCCTATGTGCGCTGGCGCGGCGATGAGCGGCGCGAATGGGCGCTGTCTGCCACAGGCATGCATTTCAGCGATGGGAACAATCGCGTGGCGATCGGCCTGCTGGGACGTGAACGGCTGTACACCACGCCCACGCTCAATCTCGATCTGGGAATGGATCTATCGGTGTCGCGCAACAGCCGGCAGGACGCTCCCTATTTCAATCCTCGGGCCGACTTGACTGTGCTACCCACTTTGCAGCTGACCCACCTGCTGCATCGGCGATACGAGGCGGCCTGGACCCAGACCATCGGCGTAGGGGGCGGGCTGTATACGCAGCGCGACTACGGCAGCGGCGGCATTGCGTTGCTGAGTTATGGGCAACGCTGGCAAGTGAACGATGTGCTCGCGCTGGGCGCCACCGCGACGGCGATCAGCCGTCCCTACGATGGCGACCGCGAACGCGAAGTGCGCGTTGTTTTCGATCTTTCTTTCCGGTTCTAGCAGGGCGATCATGCGATTCCATTTTCTCAGGTGGTGGGCAGTGTTCTGCGCGTTGGCCGCGCTATCCGCATGCGCGCGCGACATTCCAGTGTTCGTGCCGCCCGATGAACGCCCGCTGTCCCGCACCGAGCAACCGTGGCCGGCCAATCAGTTCGTCGTGCTGGGCTACCACGATGTCGAGGACACCGACCCTGACCAGCGATTCCTCAGCGTCAGCACCGACCGGCTGGTGCAACAGTTCACCTGGCTGCGCGAGAATGGTTACCAGCCGGTGACCATTGAGCAGATCCTGGCTGCGCGTGACGGCAAAGGCGAGCTGCCCGAGAAGGCCGTGCTGCTGACGTTCGACGACGGCTATCGCAGTTCGCTCACGCGGTTGCTGCCGATTCTCCGAGCCTTCAACTGGCCGGCGGTCGTGGCGCCCGTGGGCAGGTGGATGGACACGCCCGAGGGACAGCCTGTCGATTTCGGCGGCCTGCCAGTCGAGCGCGAGCGCTTCCTCAACTGGAAAGATGTGGGCGAGTTGTCGCGCTCGGGACTGGTGGAGATCGCGGCCCATACGAACGACCTGCACTTCGGCGCATTGGCGAATCCGCAAGGCAACACAGAGCCTGCGGCGGCGATCCGCCTGTTTGACCCGGCGACGCAGACCTATGAGTCGGAAGCGGCGCACCGGGCGCGGATGACTCGCGATATCGCCGTGGTATCGGGGAAAATCGAGCGCGCCACCGGCAAGCCGCCGCGTGCCTGGGTGTGGCCCTACGGGGCCGAGAGCGGCACTGCGCTCGCCATCGCCGCGGATCACGGCTACCAGATGGGCATGACGCTGGAAGACGGGGCGGCCCACGTCGAGGGGCTGATGTCCACGCCCAGGCTGCTGATCTCCAGCGACCCCGGCGCTTCATCGTTCGCGAATTCGGTAACTGGCATCGAAGCGTATCCGCTGATGCGCGTCGCGCATGTAGACATAGATTATGTCTACGACCCAGATCCGGCGCAGGCCGACCGCAATCTGGGCGAGCTGGTGCAGCGCATACGGGATATGCAGATCAATACAGTGTTCCTGCAGGCTTTTGCCGACCCCACTGGCGACGGCCTTGCCAGGGAACTGTATTTTCCGAATCGGTGGCTGCCGGTGCGGGCCGATATGTTCAACCGGGTGGCGTGGCAGTTGCGCAACCGGGCGCATGTGCAGGTGTACGCCTGGCTGCCGGTGCTCAGTTTCGACCTGGACCCTTCCGTGCCTCGCGTGACGCGCTGGAGCCCGGACAGTGACACGGCCGCGCCTGACCCCGATCAGTACCAGCGCCTGTCGCCGTTCGACCCCGTCGCCCGCCAGCGCATCACCGAGATCTACGAAGACCTTTCACGGCAGGCCATCTTCGATGGCATCCTGTTCCACGACGATGCGGTGTTGACCGACTTCGAAGATGCGGGCCCCGCCGCGCTGGCCGCGTACCAGGCGGCCGGCCTGCCGGCCAGCATAGGCGAAATCCGCGGTGACGCCGACGCCATGCAGCGGTGGACACGCTTCAAGAGCCGTTACCTGGTGGACTTCACCCTGGACCTGGCCGGCACAGTCCGGGCGATACGCGGGCCGCACATCCTGACGGCGCGGAATATTTTCGCGGCGCCCATCATGGACCCGCAGAGTGAAGCCTGGTTCGCCCAGAATCTCGACGATTTCCTGGCCGCCTACGACTGGACTGCGCCCATGGCCATGCCCTACATGGAAGACGTGTCGGCGGGGCAGGACATGCAGTGGCTGGACCGCATGGTCGACATCGTGGCGCAGCGGCCCGGGGCGCTGCGCCGCACCGTGTTTGAGCTGCAGACGCGCGACTGGCGGCCCGCGACCGACGGCGCCGAGTCCAGCCCGATCGATACGGAAGTGATTGCGGGCTGGATGCAGCGTCTTCAATTGCGCGGCGCGCGTAATTTCGGCTATTACCCCGACGACTTCGTGCAGGACCACCCGACGCTGGAAGAGATCCGGCCGGCCATTTCCGACTCTTGGTATCCGTTGCGATGATTGAAAGATTGATTGCCTTCTTGGCGCTGTGCCTGGTGACGGGCTTGCCCGTAGGATTCGCCCTGGCGCTGGCCAGCGAGATACTGCTGGAATTCGTTTTCTTCTATCCGCTGTTCATGTCCATTCTGTGGATGACGGGGGGGATCTACTTCTGGCTTCAGTGGGAAAGGCACTGGCCGTGGGGGCCGGGGACGCCACCGCCCGATCTTCCGGGCCAGCCGCTGATATCGGTGCTGGTGCCCTGCTTCAACGAGGCCGACAACGGTGCGCAGACCTTGCTGGCCGTGTTGAATCAGCGCTATCGCAAGCTCGAGGTCATTGCCATCAACGATGGTTCCAGCGACGGCACCGCGGCCATGCTGGATGCCCTGGCGCTGGAACATGACCGCCTGCGCGTCATCCACCTGGCGGCGAATCAGGGCAAGGCCATGGCCTTGCGCGTGGGCGCCCTGAGCGCGCGCAGTGAATATCTCGTTTGCATCGACGGCGATGTCTTGCTGGACAAGGACGCCGTGGCGTACCTGGTGTCCCCGCTGGTCAGCCATCCGAGGGTGGGCGCAGTGACCGGCAATCCGCGCATACGCACGCGTTCCACTCTGATAGGCCGCGTCCAGGTGGGCGAGTTCTCGTCCATTGTCGGCTTGATCAAACGCGCGCAACGCGTCTACGGGCAGGTGTTCACGGTCTCGGGGGCCGTGGCGGCGTTCCGTCGCTCGGCCCTGGACCGCGTCGGGTACTGGAGCCTGGACATGGTCACCGAAGACATCGACATCAGCTGGAAACTGCAGCGTGACCACTGGTCGGTGTTCTATGAGCCGCGCGCGCTGTGCTGGATCTTGATGCCGGAGACGCTTGCCGGCTTGTGGAAGCAGCGCTTGCGCTGGGCTCGTGGCGGCGCCGAAGTGTTCCTGAAGAACGTCACTGGCATCTGGCGATGGGAGCACCGCCGCATGTGGGCGATGATGGCCGAGTATTGCCTGTCTACATTCTGGGCGTTCGCTTTCGCCTTCTTCACGGCATTGGGCCTGCTCGGCCTCTTGCTGCCCATGCCAAACGCATTGGTGGTCGCGAGTTTCGTCCCGCCTGCATTCACGGGTCTGGTGCTGGCCATTGTGTGTTTGCTGCAATTCGTGGTCAGCCTGGTGGTAGACCGGCGCTACGAGCCCGGACTGCCACGCGAGTTGTTCTGGGTGATCTGGTATCCGTTCATCTTCTGGATGATCAACCTGTTCACCACCGTGGTCAGTTTCCCCAAAGTCATGCTCATGATCCGCCGGCGCCGGGCGCGCTGGGTCAGTCCGGATCGTGGCATCAAGGCGCCTACATCATGATTCTGCGTACCCAACGTTCATTCCTTGCCCTGTGCGTGGACCGCACCCTCACCGTGCTTGCGTGGATCGGCTTCTGCTATCTGATCGCCGCCGGAATCAACGGCGTTCTGCAAGATGGCCCCGCAGGCTTAGCGCCCGCCGCATGGTCCAGGTTGCTGCCCACGGTGCGCACCTTGCTGATCTATCTTGCGAGCGCGATTTTCGCCAGCGTGGTTCTGGTGGCTTGGGCCCGCTACAACCGGGCGCGCTACGGCGGGCTGTGCCGCCGAACCGCCTCGGGTCCGCTGCAGGACTGGCAATGCCTGTTGGGATTTTGCGCGTCGCCAGCGCAGCTGAAGCAATTGCAGGAGTGCCCGATGGGCGTCGTGCACCATGACCCGGACGGCATCATCCACGCGGTCGAGGCGCCCGCATCCCGGCTGGTGCTTGTATCTGACGCTGCCTGATTCATCGGTGTGCCGGCTGTCCCGCGGCACCCGTGGGGCCTTCAACGCACGGTCAGTTTGCCCAGGGCTTCGTCAATCGGCCCCCAGGTCGCAAAGCCGGTGACCGAGGCGTATCCGTAGGTATTGATGATGCGCGTCTGGGCGAAGGCGTTCCGCAATGCAATGAGCTGTTTGCGGCTGAACGGTTCGCCGCCCAGCAACAGTGTGTTGAGCTGCGTCAGATTGTCACCGTCAAAGCCCGGCTGCACCAGTTGGGCGCACAGGAATGACGGCGCGGCGGCAAGGATATTCACCCCATGAGCACTCAGGTATTCGGCCAGTCCGGTTCCCGTGGCGTGAGTATCCGAAGGCGGAATGACGTAGGTGCCGCCAAGCTCCATCGCGCCCAGCAGCGTCAGGAGTGAAAAACCGGCGTTGCAGGGCAGGCAAGCCATGAATGCCGGCTGGCTGCCGAATCCGGCGCCGTGGCGCAGCCAGTTGGCCAGCAGCGCAATGCTGTCGCGCCCCAGCTGCACGCCCAACGGTTCTCCCTCTTCGTGTGTGGCGAACAGGATGCAGCCCACGCCGCTTTCCCGCATCGGCTCCAGGTCGGCCAGGCCCTCGATGAACCTGTCCTGCAGCGGGTCATAAACCAGTGACGCGCGCGCGATGTCGACCTTGCGCCGGATCTGGTACACCGAGTCGCGGCAATCCAGCGGCACGTAGGGCACCCCCAGAGCCACGCAGCCGAGCACGGCCGTGACGAACGAAGCCCGGTGGTAGGCCAGTATGGCCAATGCGCGGTCTTCCCGAGCCCCGGCGGCGCGCGCGCGCCGCATCCAGTCCCAGGTGTCGGAGCGCAGCGACTGCCAGTTCACCGTCTCCCCCTCGCCGGCCAAAGCGATCGTTTCGGGAGAGTGACGGATGTGGGTGAAAGTGCCTGTCTTGAATTCGAAGCGCATGGGTCGAGGACGCTGAAGGCCTGGCTGTACTGCCATCAGGCACGCTCGGCGTCCTGCATGATGCGCATGAGCACACGGTTTCTTCCACCTTGTTTCGCGGCATACAAAGTGTTGTCGGCTGCCGAGTAGAGTTGCTGTGCGCTCAGGCCGCAGCGCGCCGGTGCCGGATGCCATGCCACTCCGAAGGTGGCGCTCAATTGCGATCCGGGCACCTGCGGGTGCGAGATCTTCAGCGCGCTGATGGCGGCCTGGCATTGGCGGGCAAATTCCTCAGCCCGCGCCGGCGCGGAAACCAGCAGCAAGGCGCCGAATTCGTCTCCGCCGAAGCGGAACAACCTGTCCGATTCCCGCCGCAACAACGCCCGGACCGCCATGCTGACGGCCCGCAGCGCCGAATCCCCCATGGGGTGCCCGAAGGCATCGTTGTAGGCTTTGAAATGGTCGATGTCGAACAGACACAGCGCCAGGGCGGCTGTGCGAGGCAAGGGCGTGGACGGCGCGTGGACCAGCGTGGCAAAGCTGGCCGAAAAATGGCGGCGGTTGTACGCGGAGGTGAGTTCGTCGGTGATGCTCAGGCGTTTAAGCCGGCGATTCTGCGACTCAAGCTGCCGTATCCGCGCCAGCATGGCGGCGCCTGCCGCGTCGGGCGCCGCGTCGCCCGTCGAAGGGCGCGGATCACGCGCAAGGCCTGCCGCCTGCGAGCCCAGCGATGCAAGCATGGTCGCCTGCGGCGGCGAAATGAATGGTTCGTGTCGCGGGTGCTGATTCATGGTGTCCCCTGCCGTCCTGAGCGCGAATTTGGTTTGCCGCAACGGTTGCTGCCGTGCGGCCTCGGATGGCGTGGCGTCTGAGCCGCCACGGCCATCCTAAGTGTGGGCTGCGGCGCTTTCGCGCACTTTTTATGCCCGATCAAAACCATTGCTCGGCCGGATTTTTTCGGGCGGACGGCGCCCGTGCTCATTATTCCGACGGCAGCCGGTGTCGGAGTCGAGCAGCGCCAGCTTTTCCAGGCGCGCCAAGTCCAGCGCCTGCACCGCGTCTCGAACTTCGGTGTAGTAGTCATCGAATCCGGGATGCCATTGCACTGCCCTGGCCAGCCAGTCTTCGATGTCGGTCAACCGCCCGTCGCGCACCAGCATGGCAAGTTCCAGGCGCGCCGCGGCCGGCGGCGCGTCCAGCCAGGCGTACTGCGCCTCGGCTTCCAGTTCCGCGTCGGCATGCGCGCGGGCCGGCACGAGTGTACCGTCGGTTTCCGGCAGGTCCAGTTCAAAACTGAACTCGCTGCCCTGGCCCGGCAGGCTGTTCACCTCGAGCTTGCCGCCCATGCTCTCCACGATCCGCGACGAAATCAGCAGGCCAAGTCCCACGCCGCCCTGCGATCGCTCGAGTTGCGCATAGGCCTCGAATATTTTGTCCTGATCGGCCGGGTCGATGCCGGTGCCTTCGTCTTTGACGCAGAAACTCATGCGCCAGTGCTTCGAGGCGCGGTCCGGCTGCGCGTCGACGATGAGGCTGATATTTCCCCTGGGTGTAAATTTCGCCGCATTCGACAACAGATTCAACAGCACTTGTTGCAGCCTGCGGCCATCCACCTCTATCCGAGCGGGCAGCAGGTCGGGCGCTACGTATGCAAAGCGTATGGATTCCGAATGGCACAGCATGCGCCCGTTGGCGGCAACTTCGCTCAGCAGTCCCGGCAGATGCGTGTCCACGGGCGCCAGGTACAGCGGAGAGAGTTCGGCTTTGGAGTATTCGAGAATGTCGTCGATCAGCGACACCTGGAAATCGACCGATCTCTGGATGGCGTCGAGGTAATCAGCACGCACGGGTGCGGCGCTGTTGCGCATCAGACGCACGTAGCCCATGATGGTCGCCAGCGGGGCGCGAAGGTCGTGCGCCACGTAGCTCAAGCTCTGTACCCGCTGCTGCATGGTCGCGCGCACGCTGGCGACTTCCTGCATCAGTGCCGCGGTCTGCCGCGCAAGCTCACCGCTGGTCGATACCTCTTTCCCGTCCGGCAAGTGCTCGAGCCAGACCGGCGCCGCGGGCTGGTAGCGGCCCAGGTAGCGCAGCCAAATGGCGAGCACCGCCAGGTTGGCAAGCCCACTCACCAGATATTCGGCTTCCAGCGTCGGAAGGGCTGCATCGGCGCCCGGCGGCTGCGGCAGGAACATTGCTATTCCGTCCAGGCGGAGCAGCAGCTGTACCAACGCAGATACAGAGGTCCAGACCAGCGGACCGGCCAGGGGCGACGTATCATGCAACCGGGCCCCGAGCAGGGCGAAGCACCCACACGCGCCGGCGGCCAGCATCAAAGCCAGTTGTCCGGCGGTATAGGGTAGCCACAGCGCGATCAAGTTCAGCAGGACGATGCCCGCTGCCGTGAAGGCGGCCGTCCGGACTCTGACATGCCATGCCGTGCGGCGTGGCGCGGCGCTGCTCGCCAGTCCGATCGTTGCGATGGCCAGGGTGGCGCCCGCCAGCGCCTCGGTCGCGGGGAAGTGCAGCCAGCGTTGGTCCAGCGGCGCGGGAATGCCGGGATGGCCGAGCGTGATCTGGAAGCCCGCGGCGCACAGGGAGGTGATCGCCAGCCAGGCATACCGGCGCGAGCGGGTCAGCAAGCACCGCAGCGCGGCTATGCCCGCCAGCGTCACGAACGCGCCTACGAACATGCCTTGAGCCAGCACCGCCAATGGCATCGTGCTGGCGGCAAGGGTGTCCTGCAGCGCAGATCCCATCATGGCATCCAACGCGGTCAGGGCGCCGGTCGCGCCGCGCGCGGAAACGCCCGCGATCATTGCGGACCCCTGTGCTGCGGTGACATCGATGGGGGATTCGCCTCGTGATCGTCCGGTTCATCGTGGCGGGCGATGCGTTGGCGATACTCGGTTGGGGTAATGCCGGCCTTCTTGCGAAACGCCGTTGCGAAATTTGCCGGGGTTGAAAAGCCGGTCTCGGCGGCGATATCGGTGATGCTCAGTGTCGTGTCGTCGAGCAGCCCCTGCGCCATATGCAGCCGCTCATCACGCACGTATTCAAATACCGTTTTACCAAGAACTTTGCGAAACGCCTGCGAAAGTTTCTTTTCATAGGTACCCACCTTGCGAGCCAGTTCCTGCAGATGGGGCGGAGCCGCCAGGCAATGCGCCAGATAGCTGGTGGCGGCGTTCACGATGACCTGCTCGGCGCTGAGCCGCTGGCGCGCCGCGGGGGCCTGCGCCACTGGCGGCGCGCTGCCCGACGCCGAGCGCTTCAAGTGGATGCGGATGCGGGCCAGCACCTCGGCAGGATCGAACGGCTTGAGCACGAAATCCACGCCACCGTCCTGCAGGCCGCTCAGGCGTTCTTCAAGGCTGCGCGTGGCCGACAGGAAGAAGATGGGGATGTGCGCCGTCGCCGGATTGTGTTGCAACAGGCGGCACGCGGTGAACCCGTCGGTATGCGGCATGCGCAAGTCCATGATGATCAGGTCTGGCGCTACCGCTACCGCGCGCTTGTAGCCCTGGTGGCCATCAAACGCCAGCGTGATCCGAAAATTCTCGCCGCGTAATAATTCGACCAAAAGCTTCAATTCATCCGGATTATCGTCCACAATTAGCACATGATGTCGCGTGCTTGTACAGATCATCGTTCAAGACTCCGTGGTGACTGGGTGATGCGTCCAACACCATCGCACGCCCGGGTCTTGTTTTTTTATCAGTGTGTGCGGTCGCCTGTGGGGCCGACCCCGGCTCGGAAAGAATTCCAGGCACGACAAAAAGGGCTTACAGATTTCCATCTGTAAGCCCTTGAAATTTTTGGTCGGGGCGGCGGGATTCGAACTCGCGACCCTCTGCTCCCAAAGCAGATGCGCTACCAGGCTGCGCTACGCCCCGACGAGCCGCTATCACTAGCAGCGGGGAGGCATTGTACCCCAGGTCGCGCCGCATGCCAGGCCAGACCACCCGACCATGTTATTTCTGATACAGGCACGCGACTTGCAAGCCGATATGATGGCTTGCATGTCCATCGCGGGCGGTTTGATGACGCGGCTGGGCATCGCCATTCCGGGAGACCTACGCATGACTGTCTGGCAAGAGATCTGGACCACGGTCTACAGCGAATTCAGCGATATCCCCGACGTGGCCGAGGCGACGCGGATTGTGCTTCGCCTGGGCACAGCCTTCGTGCTCGGGGGGCTGCTGGGTTACGAGCGCGAGCGCCGCGGCAAGGCGGCGGGGCTGCGCACACACATCCTGGTGGCCCTGGGCGCCGCCATGTTCGTATTGGTGCCCCTGCAGGGCGGCATGGAGGTCGACGACCTGAGCCGGGTGCTGCAAGGCGTGATCGCCGGCATCGGCTTCCTGGGTGCCGGCGCGATCATCAAATTGAGCGGCGAAGGCGAGATACACGGCCTGACCACATCCGCCAGTATCTGGATGACAGCGGCAATCGGCGTGGCTGCCGGCATGGGGCGCGAGGCTACCGCGGTGCTCAGCGCCTTGATAGCCCTGTTCGTGTTGGCCGCGCTGAGGCGGTTCGAAAGACGTATCGAAGCGCAGCGCAAGGCCGAAGAATCTTGAAAACGGCCCAGCTCGATCGCGGGGTGCGCGAACGCGGTCTGCGGTGCGCGAACCGTGGCGCCGCCGCGGCACGATTCTTCCGGCTCACGGCTCCAGGCCCATGACCCACCGCGCCAAGCCCCATCATCCTGTCGTGCTTGAAATCCTGCGGGAACGCCGTGCCCATAGGATCCTGGACGCGCCGTGCGGCCAGGGCTGGTTGGGCGAACAATTGTCCAGGCACGCCCCGCAGGTACAACTGGATGGCTTGGGCCTATGGGAGTTTCCGCAAGCCACTGATTTCTATCGATCGGTGCGGGAGCACGACCTCGATGAGCCGTTGCCACCGCTGGACTGCCGTTACGACGCCATCGTGTGCGGCGAAGCGATTCACCTGGTGACGAACCCGGGCCTGCTGCTGAAGGGATTCCGGCAGGCGCTGCGCCCCGGCGGCACCGTGATCATCACGACCCCGAACACGTGGTTCGCCGGTTCGCGCGGCCAGTTCCTGCTGCGCGGTTTTCATTCCGGCTTCAGTCCCATGGTGGGCAAGAAGCGGGGCGAATACATCACGTATTTCCCGTTTTCGTTCCCCCAGTTGCATCTGCTGCTGGATCACCACGGGTTCACGAACATAACCCTGCACGAAGTGCGCGAGCCGAAACCTCGCCGAGCCATGGAACGCCTGCTGGCCTGGCCGGGCAAGCTCTATTGCCGAAAACGCGCCGCGCGCGCCCGGTCGCCTGCCGAGCGCGAGTATTGGCGTCAGGCGGGCAGCGCCCAATCGCTGTACGGACGCAGTCTGGTGGTTTCTGCCACGGCGCCTTGAGCGAAGTCGCGATACGCCGGACACGAACCCTATTTGCCGCGCAACTGCCCGATGAGCCGGCGATCTCGCTTGGTGGGCCGGCCGTCGGCTATGGTCTGCGACGGCTCGGGCGCCAGGCGCCGCATTTCGGCGGCCCGCTCGCGCGAAAAAATGCTCTCCAGGGTTTCTTCGTACAGCTGGCGCGCTACCGGGGCCGGCCCGCGCACCGCGGAAAGCGCTCGCACGTAGACGTGCACGGGCGGATCTTCTTTGCGCACGGTGATGAGGTCATCGATCGCAATGTCGCGCGCCGGCTTGGCGGCTTGGTCGTTGACCAGTACCCGCCCTTTGTTGATTTCCTGTACGGCCAGGCTGCGAGTTTTATAAAAGCGCGCAGCCCATAACCATTTGTCGAGTCGCATCTTGTCCGCCATGCCCGGATTTTAGCCGCAGCACTGCCGTCGTGGTGTTTCAACATGCGCAACGGCGCCGGACATCCACCCGTTCACGGGCGGCGCGACGTCCGGCGCTTGTGCTAATCTGCTTTCCAGCCAGAGGCGCTGCACTTACCCCGCGCGCACTCCGGTAGCGGCCGAATGCGCGGTTACCTCCAGCACCAGGCCTTTGCAAAGCAAGAACGCATGACACGATCAAGCGTGGAGACATAACCATGAGCCAATACGGCCCGCTGAAACTGCACGTCCCCGAGCCCACCGGGCGGCCGGGTTGCAAGACCGACTTCTCATATCTGCATTTATCGCCGGCTGGCGAAATTCCCAAACTACCTATTGATGTCGCCGCCGTCGATACCGGCGCGATGGCGTATCAGCTGGTGCGCGTCATCGACGACGACGGCCGGGCGCAAGGCCCCTGGGCGCCGCAGCTCGACCCCGACACCTTGCGTGCCGGCATGCGGGCCATGCTGAAAACGCGCCTTTTCGATGCGCGCATGCTCACGGCCCAGCGGCAGAAGAAAATCTCGTTCTACATGCAGAGCCTGGGCGAAGAGGCCATCGGCTCGGCGCACGCGCTGGCGCTTGAGCCGGGCGATATGTGTTTTCCCACTTACCGGCAGCAAAGCATTCTGCTGACTCGCGAGGTGTCGCTGGTCGAAATGATGTGCCAGCTGATGTCCAACGAGCGCGACCCGCTCAAGGGTCGACAGTTGCCGGTAATGTATTCCAAGCGCGAGGCCGGCTTCTTCACGATATCGGGCAACCTGGCGACGCAGTTCATCCAGGCCGTCGGCTGGGCCATGGCATCGGCCATCAAGGGCGATACGCGGATCGCCTCGGCCTGGATCGGAGATGGCGCCACGGCTGAGGCCGATTTCCACACGGCGCTGACGTTTGCCCATGTATACAGGGCCCCCGTCATCCTGAACGTGGTGAACAACCAGTGGGCGATTTCAACGTTCCAGGCCATTGCGGGAGGCGAAGGCGCCACCTTCGCCGGGCGCGGCGTGGGTTGCGGCATCGCGTCGCTGCGGGTCGATGGCAACGATTTCCTGGCCGTGTATGCGGCGTCGAGCTGGGCAGCCGAGAGGGCGCGCCGCAATCTGGGCCCCACGCTGATCGAATGGGTCACCTATCGTGCCGGTCCCCACTCTACGTCGGATGACCCGTCCAAGTACCGCCCAGGCGACGACTGGAGCCACTTCCCGCTCGGGGACCCGATTGCCCGGTTCAAGAAGTACCTGGTGGCATCGGGCCTGTGGTCCGATGCCCAGCATGAGGCCTTGAAGACGGAGCTCGAAGCCGAGATCCTGGCGGCCCAGAAAGAGGCTGAAAGCCACGGTACGCTGGTGGATGGCCACGTGCCCAGCGCCGCCAGCATCTTCGAAGACGTCTACAAAGAAATGCCGGAACATCTGCGCCGGCAGAGGCAAGAGCTGGGAGTCTGACCATGGCTGACGAAATGAAGAAAGGTCAGGCCTCCGCGCCGATGACCATGATCCAGGCTTTGCGTTCGGCCATGGATGTCATGCTTGAACGCGATCCGAACGTGGTGGTTTTCGGCCAGGACGTGGGTTATTTCGGCGGCGTGTTCCGGTGCACCGAAGGCCTGCAGGCCAAATATGGGCAGTCGCGGGTTTTCGATACGCCCATTTCGGAAGGCGGCATCGTGGGTGTGGCGGTGGGCATGGGAGCCTATGGTCTGCGCCCCGTCTGCGAAATCCAGTTCGCCGACTATTTCTATCCTGCGTCCGATCAGATCGTGTCCGAGGCGGCTCGCCTGCGCTACCGCTCGGCCGGCGAATTCATCGCCCCCATGACCATACGCATGCCTTGCGGCGGTGGCATCTATGGCGGGCAGACGCATAGCCAGAGCCCCGAGGCCATGTTCACGCAGGTCTGCGGACTGCGTACCGTGCTGCCGTCCAATCCCTATGACGCCAAGGGTCTGTTGATCGCGGCCATCGAGAATGACGACCCCGTCATCTTCCTGGAGCCCAAGCGCCTGTACAACGGTCCGTTCGACGGCCATCACGACCGGCCGGTGACGCCCTGGAGCAAGCACCCCGCCAGCCAGGTTCCCACCGGCTATTACACGGTGCCGCTCGAGTCCGCCGCCGTGGTGCGGCCCGGCCAAGCCCTGACCGTCCTGACCTACGGCACGACGGTGTACGTGTCTCTGGCTGCCGCGGAGGAAGCCGGCCTGGATGCGGAAATCATCGATCTGCGCAGTCTGTGGCCTCTGGACCTGGACACTATTGTGAATTCCGTGCGCAAGACCGGACGCTGCGTGGTCGTCCATGAAGCCACGCGCACCTGCGGCTTTGGCGCCGAACTGGTGTCGCTGGTGCAGGAGCATTGCTTCCATCACCTCGAAGCGCCTGTCGAGCGCGTGACCGGCTGGGATACGCCCTATCCGCACGCGCAGGAGTGGGCGTACTTTCCCGGTCCGGCCCGCGTGGGCGCGGCGTTCAAACGCGTGATGGAGGCATGACATGGGAATCCACATCATCAAAATGCCTGACATCGGTGAAGGGATCGCCGAAGTCGAACTCGTGGCCTGGCATGTACAGGTTGGAGACACCGTTACCGAAGACCAGCCGCTGGCTGACGTCATGACCGACAAGGCCACGGTGGAAATCCCCTCCCCGGTGGTGGGCAAGGTGGTGGCGCTAGGCGGAAACGTTGGCGACACCATGGCAGTAGGCAGCGAACTGATCCGCCTGGAAGTCGAGGGCGCCGGGAATGCAAGAACCGGTGCGTCGCAGCCGCCCGGCACCGACGCACCGGCCGAGTCACGTTCAGAGCCCGGGCCCGAGCTCGCGCGCACCGTCGATCCGTCGCCGGCGCCGGCAGGGGGTATCGCGGGCCAGCTGGCGCGCGAAATGGCTACCGGCGCCGCGGCCGCGCGCGGCGCGGCGGCATCTGGCGCCCCGACGCGCGGCAATACAGGGCCCGACGTGTCGACGCCCGGCGTGTCGACGCCCGGCGTGTCGACGCCCGGCGTGTCGACGCCCGGCGCTGCCGCACCGGCTGTTGTCCGCCAGGCGGGCGAGCGGCCCCTGGCGTCGCCCGCGGTGCGCAAGCGCGCTTGGGACCTGGGCATAGAACTGCGATTCGTGCCGGGCAGCGGCCCGGCCAACCGCATCCTGCATGAAGACCTGGATGCTTATCTGCAAGGGCAGGGCCGTGCCGGGGTGCAGCCCGGCTCAGGTTATCGTGAGCGCCACGAGCAGGAGCAGATACCGGTGGTGGGCTTGCGGCGCAAGATTGCGCAGAAGATGCAGGAGTCCAAGCGCCGCATTCCGCATTTCAGTTATGTGGAAGAAGTCGACGTGACCGAGCTCGAAGACCTGCGCGTGCAGCTCAATCGCAAGTACGCCGAAGGGCGCGGCAAGCTGACCCTGCTGCCCCTGCTGGCGCGGGCCATGGTGCTTGCCTTGCGCGACTTCCCGCAGATCAACGCGCGTTTCGACGACGAGGCCGGCGTGGTCACGCGCTACGGCGCCGTCCACCTCGGCGTGGCCACGCAGACCGACGCGGGCCTGATCGTGCCGGTGCTGCGACACGCCGAAGCCCGCGACATATGGGCGCTGGGCGCCGAGATTGCGCGCCTGGCGCAGGCCGTGCGCAGCGGCAAAGCCGAACGCGACGAACTCAGCGGATCCACCATCACCCTCAGCAGCCTGGGGCCGCTCGGGGGCATTGTCAGTACGCCCGTCATCAACCACCCGGAAGTCGGCATCGTCGGCGTGAATCGCATCGTCGAGCGGCCGGCCTTCCGTCATGGAGCCGTGGTGGCGCGCAAGCTGATGAACCTGTCGTCATCGTTCGATCACCGCGTCGTCGACGGCATGGACGCCGCCCAATTCATCCAGGCGGTGCGGGCATTGCTGGAGCAGCCTGCGCTGCTCTTCGTGGAGGCGCCATGAGCCAGACCATCACCACGACGCTGTTGATCATAGGCGGTGGCCCTGGCGGGTACGTGGCCGCCATACGCGCCGGGCAGTTGGGTGTTCCCGTGACCCTCATCGAAGGCCAACGGCCTGGCGGCACCTGCCTGAACATCGGCTGCATTCCCTCGAAGGCGTTGATTCATGCCGCCCATGAATTCGAGCGCGCCCGCGAGTACACGCACCAATCGCCGCTGGGTATTTCGGTGCAGGCCCCGGCTATCGATATTGCCCGCACGGTTGCCTGGAAAGACGGCATCGTCGACCGGCTGACGGGCGGCGTTGAAGCCTTGTTGAAGAAAAATGGCGTGCAATGGATACGCGGCTGGGCGCGAGTACTCGATGGCAAGACGGTCGAGGTCGACAGCGGGCAAGGCGTGCAGCGCGTCCAGTGCGAGCACCTGTTGCTGGCGGCCGGCTCCGAACCCATGCCGCTGCCATCCATGCCGTTCGGCGGCAGAGTGATTTCATCCACCGAGGCGCTGTCGCCGTCTTCCATTCCGCAGCGTCTGGTGGTCGTGGGCGGCGGGTATATCGGCCTGGAATTGGGCACGGTGTATCGCAAGCTGGGCTCGAATGTCACCGTCGTCGAAGCGCAGGACCGCATCCTGCCCACCTATGACGCCGAACTGACCAAGCCGGTGGCGGCTGCGCTCGGACGTATGGGTATAGAACTGTGCCTGGGGCGCAAGGTGCTGGGCATGAATGCGGCCGGCGACGCTGTGCGTGTGCAGGATGCCGGCGGCGCAGAAGACGCTTTGCCGGCCGACCAGGTTCTGCTGGCCATCGGACGGCGGCCGCGTACCCAAGGGTGGGGGCTGGAGCAGTTGCAGCTCGATCGCGCCGGCAGCGCCCTGCGCATCGACGACCAGTGCCGTACCTCGATGCGCAATGTGTGGGCCATCGGCGATCTTGCCGGCGAGCCGATGCTGGCGCACCGGGCCATGGCGCAAGGCGAAATGGTGGCGGAACTGGTGGCGGGCGAGCGCCGGCGTTTCCTGCCGGCTGCCATCCCCGCGGTCTGTTTCACAGATCCCGAGATCGTCACGGCGGGGCTCGCGCCAACCCAGGCACAGGCAGCCGGGCTCGATTGCGTATCGGCCGTTTTTCCGTTTGCCGCCAATGGGCGCGCCATGACCCTCGAGAGCACGGAGGGCTACGTGCGGGTAGTGGCGCGTCGCGACAATCACCTGGTGGTGGGTTGGCAGGCGGTCGGACGTGGCGTGTCGGAACTGGCGGCGGCCTTTGGGCAGTCGCTCGAAATGGGTGCCCGGCTCGAAGACATCGCCGGCACCATACACGCCCATCCCACCCTCGGTGAAGCGGTACAGGAAGCCGCCTTGCGGGCGCTGGGGCACGCGCTGCATATCTAGGCGCGGGGGGCGCTGTAATGCATGGCTGCCCGCCGGTCTGGCGGGCAGCGCCCCCTGACGTGCCCTAATGCTCGGCAGCGGCTGTTGCGTTCCGGCGCGCCGGGGTAGACTGGTTTTTTCCAGGCAGGTCGTCCATGTCCCCAGCCTTGCTCATCATCGACGTACAAGTCGCGCTGTTTCAATCCGTGCCACGTCCGGCCGACGCCGAACAGACTGTTGCGCGCATCAACATGCTGGCGCGGCGGGCCCGTGCGTGCGGCGTGCCTGTCGTCTATATCCAGCACGAGTGCGCTCACTCGGGTCTTGCTCCGGATTCGCCGGGATGGGCATTGTTGCCCGACCTGGAGCGTGGGGCAGGCGACTATGTCTTAGGCAAGACCACCGCCGACGCTTTTCTCGGCACCCGCCTCGCCAGCCTGCTGCAGCAGTTGCATGTTTCCTGCGTCACAATCTGCGGCTACGCTTCCGAGTTCTGCGTGGACACCACGGTGCGCCAGGCGGCTGCGCGGGGTTATGACGTTTTGCTGGCGTCCGATGCGCACACCACGCACGACAAGCCGCATGCCTCGGCAAAAGACATCCGGCTTCACCACAACCTGACGCTTGCCTCCATATCGAGCTTCGGTCCGCGCATTTGCGCCATTCCGTCTGAGCAGATTACCTTCGCGTCATGAGCGCCATGCCGCCGCAACGATCTACAGGCCGTCTCGCATGAAAACCTTTCTGGACCATATCGCCGTAACCGCGCCCGATCTGCGCAGCGGCGCAGAGTTTGTCGAGCAGGCCCTTGGCGTCAGGCCGCAGGCGGGCGGGTCGCACCCGCGCATGGCCACGCATAACCTTTTGCTGCGTTTGGGCTGCGATACCTATCTGGAAGTCATCGCACCGGACCCGGCGGCCGCGCCGCCCGGCCGGGCGCGTTGGTTCGCGCTGGACGCGCTGGCGCACGATGCGGCGCCCAGGCTGGCCGCCTGGGTTGCGCGCACCGACGATATCGAGGGCGCGGTCCGCGCGTGCGCAAACCTGCAGGGGGCGGTGGAACCCATGACGCGCGGCAGCCTGGCCTGGCGCATCACCATACCGGCGGACGGCGCCCTGCCAGAGGGGGGCGCCGTGCCCGCATTGATCCAGTGGGACACCGCGCCACATCCGGCCAGCACGCTCGACGACCTGGGCTGCAGCCTGCTCGGATTGGAAGTGTTCCACCCCGAGCCGGCTCGCATCCGCGCGCTGCTGGATACGGTGTCGTTTACGGGACCCGTGCAGGTGCATGGGTTGCCTGCGGGCGCCGAAGTGCGTCTCACAGCGCGTATCTCCACGCCCGCCGGGCTGCGCACCTTGCCGCTGGCCGGCGGGCGCTGAGACTCGATCCTCTGGAGGCCCGCCGCAGTCAGTCCGCGCGGATCTTCGCTTTCTTGACGATGTCCTCGTACATAGCCAGGTCACTGGCGATCTGCGCGCGGAATTCCTGCGGCGTATTGCCAGATGCGGTAATACCCAACCCTGCCAGCCGTTCCTGGATGTCCGGGGTATGCACGACGGCGTGGATCTCGCGCTGCAGCTTGGCCACGATCTCGTCCGGCGTGCCGGCGGGCGCAAGTATGCCGATCCACGAGTTGGCCACGAAGTCCGGCACGCCGGATTCGGAAACCGTGGGCACGTCCGGCAGCGAAGCCAGGCGCTTGTCGGAGCTGACGGCAATGGCCTTGATCTGCTGGCGTTGCACGTAGGGATAGGCGCCCGCCACCGCGGTGTACAAGAGCGGCAACGAGCCGCCCACCACATCCGCCATGGCCTGGCCGCCACCCTTGTACGGAATGTGCTCGAGCTTGGCGCCGGTGCGCTGTTGCAGCAGCGCGCCGGCAAGGTGCGGGGTACTGCCGACGCCGGCGCTGCCGTACGATACGCCGTTCGGTTGGGTTTTCGAATAGGCCACCAGTTCCTGCAAGGTGTTGGCGGGCAGCGACGGATTGGCAACTATGATCAGCGCGGCATCGCCGATTTTGCTCACCGGCGCCAGGTCCTGCAGGGTGTCGAAGGGGATATGGGCGTGCACGTGAGGATGGATGACGAGCGTGCCGTCGAAACCCACCACCAGGGTATAGCCGTCGGGGGTGGCCTGCGCGGCCATCTGCGTGCCGATATTGCCGGATGCGCCGGGCTTGTTATCGACAATGACCTGCTGCCCCAGGCGCTGGCCCAGCTTGTCGGCCACCAGGCGAGCGCCGGTATCGGTGACGCCGCCAGGCGCAAAAGGCACGATCAGCCGTATCGCACGCGTAGGGTACTGCTGTGCGGACTCGGCGGCGTGAGCGGTGGTCAGGGTTGCCGGCAGCAGCGTGCAGAAGGACGCCAGGGTGGCCAGCAGAGTGGCCCGTCGCCGGGCGGAGTGGAACGAATGCATGGAAGTCTCCTGTTGTTGTCGTTAGTGCGATGCGATCGCTTATGCCATTGCGGCAACCGGCTTGGCGCCGGGGTACTGGCGGCGCAGCCACTTGCTGCTGCGCCCGCCCAATTCCATGCCCAGCACCGACTCGGCATAGGCTACGGCCCGCATCAGGCCGGGCAATGAAATGTGCGTGACCAGGCCGCTGCCCTGAGCCATCAGCACCAGGTCTTCAGTGGCCGCATTGCCGGCGGCGCCCGGGGCAAACGGGCAGCCGCCGATGCCGCCCACACTGGCGTCGAAACGCCGAACGCCGGCCTCGATGGCTGTCCACGCGTTGGCGGCGGCCAGTCCACGTGTGTCGTGGAAGTGTGCGGCCAAGCGTTGCACCGGCACGGCTTGCGCCAAGGCTTCGAAATGCGCCTTGACCCGGCCGGGCGCGGCCGAGCCTATTGTGTCCGCGATCACGATCTCGTCGGCACCGGCTTCGTGCATGGCGGCGGCCAGGCGCAACACCGTATCCAGCGAGGTCGGCCCCTCGAAGGGGCAGTCGAACGCCACCGCCACATAGGCCCGGGTGCGCAGTCCCAGGCGCGCTGCGGCCTGCAGGGTTTGAATCGACATCTGAGTGGCTTGCTCCAGCCCCATGTTGATGTTCTTCTGGTTCATGGTTTCAGTGGCCGACAGCACCACCGCCACTTCGCGCGCCCCGGCGGCATGCGCTCGCTCCAGCCCTTTCAGGTTGGGCACCAGGGCCGAGGCGCGCAGGTCCGGCAATAGCCGTTGCACCTGAGGCATCAGCTCGGCCGCATCGGCCATCTGGGGAACCGCCTTGGGCGAAACAAAGCTGGTGGCCTCGACGCTGCCAACCCCAGCCGCGTGCAGCAGCCGGATGAGCTCGAGCTTGGCGGCCGTGGGTACCGGCACACGTTGATTCTGCAGGCCGTCGCGTGGGGATACGTCAGTGATGATAAGGGTATCGCTGTCCATGAGGGCATCTCGTCAGGCAATGGCGCCGGCCGCGCGCAGCGCGCCGAGCCGGTCGCGGCCATAGCCGGGAAGGGCCCCCAGCACGGCGTCGGTATGCTCACCCAGCTCGGGCGGGGCGGCGAAATCCCGCGCGCCGGCGGCGGACAATTTCACCGGATTGCCGGGCATCTGGATGGTGGTGCCCGATTTCAAGGGCACGTCGACGACCATGTCGCGCGCACGGACCTGCGGATCCGACAGGGCCTGGCGGAAATTGTTGACCGGGCCGCAGGGTATGCGGGCCGCCGACAGCTTGCGCAGCCAGTGTTCGGTGGGCTGCGTGCGCAGTTCCGCACTGACGATGGCGTCGATGTCCGTCTTGGCGGCGTAGCGTCCAGGCTGAAGGTCATATTCGGGCTTGCGCAAGGCCGGCAAGTCGATGCAGTCCAGGAAACGCCGCCAGAAGGCATCGCCAATGCAGGCCACTATGACGTGGCCGTCGGCGGTGGGATAGCTGTTGTAGGGCACATGCACGAAATGGCCGTTGCCGATGCCTTCCGGCACGATGCCCGACATCAAGTGCATGGTGGCCATGTAGTTCAGCAGAGATATCTGGGCGTCCAGCATGGAAACGTCCACATGCTGGCCGAGGCCGGTTCGTTCGCGTTCGGCCAGCGCTGCCAGCACGCCGATAGCACCGAAGATGCCGCCGCCCAGGTCTCCAATGGGAATGCCGCTGCGGGTGGGCCCCTGTTCGGGCCTGCCCGTGATGGACATGCCGCCGCCCATGGCCTGCACCACTTGGTCGAAGGCAGGACGCTGGGTGTCCGGCCCTGTGCTGCCAAACCCCGTGACCGAGCAGGTGATGATGCGCGGGTTGATGCGGGATAGCGAGTCGTAGTCAATGCCCAGGCGCTGCGTCACGCCGACGCTGAAGTTGTCGAACACGACGTCTGCGCTGCGTACCAGGTCTTTGAAGACACTGAGCCCGGCCTCGCTTTTCAAGTCGATGCACACGCTGTGCTTGTTGCGGTTCAGGGTCAGGTAGTAGGCACCCATGCCGTCGCGCGAATAATCCGGATCGTGCTCGAGCAGCCGGCGGGTTCCTTCCCCGCTGACGGGGGGTTCGACCTTGATGGTGCGTGCCCCCAGGTCGGCGAGCAGCATGGTGCCGTAGGGCCCCGACAGCATGTGGGTCAGATCCAGGACGGTAACGTGTTCAAGCGCCAAAGTGGTCTCCTGTGTTGCGTGGCGGATATCAACATCGGTTATGCAAGGTTCATGCCAGGTTTGGCTCGCATTTAAGTCATTGAAATATAAACACTTAAAAAGTACCCGCCCTGATTGCGTGTTTCATGAGACATTAATGAAACATCGATCCTCATCAGTGAAACGTTCAACATGAGCTACACCGACCCCAAGGCGCGCACCGATCTCCCGCGCCTGTGCTTTTTGAGCTATCGGCAGATACGCGAGTTCGCCATGCCGGTGATTGCGGAATACGCCGGACGCGCCCAGATCGAAGTTGTCGACGGCACGTTTGGGGGGGCGCTGGCCATCGCCCACGACAGGCTCGAACGCGGGTTGGTCGATGCGTTCGTCAGCGCCGGCTCGAACGCAAGCATCCTGCGCGCCGGCCTTCAGGCGCCTGTGGCCACCATCCAGCTCAGCGGCTTCGATTTGCTTCAGGCCCTGATCAAGGCGCGCCGTCTCGCAGACCGGGTGGGCGTCGTCATGTATGGCCGCACGATTCCTGAGCTCGACGCCGTCAAGGCCCTGCTCAATATCGAAATCGTCCAGCACGCCTACCAGACGCCGGATGATGCGCGGCAACGCTTTGAACAGCTGCGGCGGGACGATTTCCAGGTCATCGTGGGTTCCAGCCTGGTGGTCGAACTTGCCGAGCAGGCCGGTCTGCATGGTTTGCTGGCCTATTCGCTGGCCAGCGTCCGCAAGGGCTTCGAAGACGCGATAGAGCTGGCCAGGGTGGCGCGCCTCGAGGCCGGCCGCTACGAGCAATTGAACGGGGTGTTGCACAGTCTGCAGGACGCCGTGCTGGCGGTCGACCGCGAACACCGGGTCATTGCGATGAACCCGTCCATGCAACGGCTGCTGGGCCTGGACAGCACGGGCGCGCTCGGGCAACCGCTCGAGCGGCTGCAGCGGGGCCTGTCACTGCGCGCCACGCTGGAGAGTGGGCAGTCCGAAAGCGCCGGGCTATTGCGCCTGGACGCGCGCGATTGGGTGGCCAACCGCACACCCATACGCGAACGTGGCGCGATTGTCGGCGCGGCCCTGACGCTATACGACGCCGGGCGCATTCAAGAGGCCGACACCAGTCTGCGGGTGCAGCAGAGGCGCCGCCAGAATACCGCTCGGTACCGGTTTGCCGAACTGATCGGGCAGAGCCCGCGTTTCGTGCGTGCCATCGAGTCAGCACGCCGTTATGCGAAAACCGATCTTACGGTGCTTATCAGCGGTGAAAGCGGGGTGGGCAAGGAACTGTTTGCCCAGGCCATTCATAACGACAGCCTGCGCGCCGACCGGCCATTCGTGGCGGTCAATTGCGCTTCGTTTCCCGAGACGCTTCTCGAAAGCGAGTTGTTCGGGCACGAAGAAGGCGCCTTCACAGGTTCACGCCGGGGGGGAAAGCGGGGCCTGTTCGAAGCCGCCCATACAGGCACGTTGTTCCTGGATGAAATCGGCGACATGCCGCTCCCCCTGCAGAGCCGCCTGCTGCGGGTTCTGCAGGAACGCGAAGTGACCCGGCTGGGCGCGACGGCGGCCATTCCCGTCGACGTGCGGATCATCGCAGCCACGCATCAGCCCTTGCACGAGATGGTGGCCCAGCGGCGGTTTCGCCAGGACCTGTACTACCGCATCAATACGTTGAGAATCGAGATCCCCGCGCTGCGAGACCGGCCGGACGACATCCCGTCGCTGGCGGAGGTGCTCGTGAACCGGTGTCTGGATCGACTCGGTGTGCCGGGCGAGGCCGCCGCGCTGATAGCGCCCTGGCAGGCACGGCTGCGGGGCTACAGCTGGCCGGGCAACGTGCGTGAGCTCGAGAATATGTGCGAGCGGATGGCGGTTTTCCTGATGACGTATCGTCCTGGCGCTGAGGTGGACCACGAGGCGTTGCGGCACGATTGCCCGGAGCTGTACACCGTCGGCATTGCGCCGGATACGCAGCCCGCGTCGCGTCGGGCCCGTGCGCTTCAGGCGTTGCAGTCCTGCGGCGGCAATCGCCAGGCCGCGGCGCGGCAGCTGGGCATCAGCCGCGCCACGCTGTGGCGCTGGGCCAACGACCCGGGCGACTGAGCCGGGCCATCAGTGCGCCATGCGCGGCGGGGCGGTGAGGGTGAAACCCTGCTTGGGCAGGCGCAGCGAGATGATGGCAGCCGCCAGCAAGACCAGGCCGGCGCAGCTGAACGCCACCCAGTGCGTGCCGAAGGTTTCGTAGCCCCAGCCGCCCAGCCATGAACTGATCATTCCGCCCACCTGGTGACCCAGATAGGCGCAGCCATACAGCACTCCGACCAGGCGCACGCCGTATATGTCCGCCAGAATGGCCGATGACATGGCGATGCTGCCAGACCACACCACACCGCCGATCGCCGCCGCGACGTACAGTTCCCAATGGGTGCCGACCATCAGCAAGGCGAAGAACCCCAGGGCGCGAATCAGGTAGATAGTGGCCAGGATTTTCCGCCGGGGCAGGACGTCGGCCACGCGTCCCAGCACCAGGGTGCTGAAGATCGCCACCAGACCGATCATTCCTATGCCAAGCGAACTGGTGGTGGCGTCGAAGCCATGGTCCATCAGCATGGGCATGCCGTGGGTACCCAGCAGGTTCATACTGAAACCGCAGGCGAACAGCCCCAGCGTGATCTTCCAGAACGGGGCGGTGCGCAAGGCGGCGCGGAAACTCAGGCTTTCGGGAAGAGGGGCTCCGCGGCTCTGGGCCGACTTGGCGGCGATCTGCTCAGGCGTCAGGTCGGTGTGCGGCGGGGCCTGGTCGCGCATGACGAACAGGGCCATGGGCACCACGAGCACGGTGAAAACCACTGCGAAACCCACCAGCGTGGTCTGCCAACTGGTGCTTTCGACCGCAAACGCCAGCGCGGGCGTCATGACCGCAATGCCGGCCATGGAGCCGGTAGACAGGAAGAACAGCGCCATGCCACGGCGGCGGGTGAACCAGCGGCTCAATATCGGTGTGACCGCAACCGGGCTGGTGAAACCCAGCCCCACGGACATCAGCACGCCAAAGGAAAGCAGGAAGCTGACGGGGCCGTGCGCATTGACCGTCCAAAGTGTCGATATGGCCACGATGATGGTGCCCAGGAGCAGCACGAAACGGGTGCCGTGGCGCGCGACCAGCATGCCGGCCACCGGCATGGCCAGGCCATAACATAGCATGCCGATCGCGACGATCGTGGACAGCAGGCTGCGGCTGAATCCCAGGTCTTGCGCCATGGGCAGGAACAAGGGTCCCACCCCCATGCGCATACCCACCGTAAGCAGGGTCAGCACCGTGGCGGCCGCCACGATATTCCATCCAAAGTACCAGCTTGTTCTTGCCGCGGCCAACTTCGTCTCCATGAGTGTCAGCGCCTTATCCCAGGGCGTGTGCAGGCGAGATTGTCGAACATTTCCGCATCATGCGCTCGCTGCTGTCCGCTAAGCGAACAATCGTGCCGCGACGCGGCCTTTCGCGCGCGATCGGAATCGGCCAACGCACGCGGCGGACATGCCCAGGCGCATTGCGGATCGCTATACGCACGCGCCCAATGCGCCGTCCGGTCATACAATATGATTGACACATCGACTTATCGATTCGTATGATCCGGCTGACGGGCCGAAGCAGCCCGGGTGGAACGGCTGGCGTCCAGACTGGCCGGAAACGGAGACAAAGTGCCATGGGCGACACCGACACCCGCGACCTGACGCGGCAAGTGGCCGATTATGTGGTCGCTGCGAAGTTGGACGACATTCCGTCCGAAGCCCGTCATGAGGCGAGGCGTGCGCTGGTGAACTACCTTGGGTGCGCCCTGGGCGGCAGCCGGCATTCGGCCATGGATATCACGCTGGCGGCGCTGGGGCCTTACGCCGGCCCGCCTACCGCGCACGTCCTGGGCCGGCCTGAACTGGCGGATCCGCTGCTGGCCGCGCTGCTCAACGGCATCAGCTCCCACGTTCACGACTACGACGACACCACGCCCAGCAACTATATCCATCCGACATCGCCGGTAGCCTCGGCGTTGTTTGCCTTTGCCAGCATGCATCCGGTACGGGGCGCCGACCTGGAGCTGGCCTATGTGTTGGGTTATGAGGTCGTGACGCGCATCGGCGATGCCACGTATCCCGCGCATTACGACGCCGGCTGGCACAGCACGGGCTCGGTCGGAGTTTTCGGGGCTGCCGTCGCAATCGGCAAACTACTGGGCCTGGATGCGCGCCAGATGGTCTGGGCCATCGGCCTGGCGGCCACGCAGTCGGCGGGCCTGCGCGAGATGTTCGGCTCGATGGCCAAGTCGTTCCACCCAGGGCGGGCCGCGCAGGGCGGCTACACGGCGGCCCTGCTGGCGCAGCGCGGCTTCACGGCTGGCGTACATGCGCTCGAAGGGCCCCGGGGATTCGCCGCGGTCGAAGCCGAGAAATACGATCTGTCGATCGTCAACGCCGAGCTGGGGCGGCAATACCATCTGCACCAGAATACCTACAAGCCGTTCCCTTGCGGAATCGTGATACATCCCACCATCGATGCTTGCATCCAGCTGCGCCGCTCGCACCAGATCGACGCGCGCGAGATCCAGGCAGTGAACCTGCGCGTCGCACCGCTGGTGAGAGACCTGTGCGACCAGCGCGACATCAGCACGGGCCTGCAGGGAAAGTTCTCGGTGTATCACGCTGCAGCCATCGGGCTGGTCCGAGGCAAGGCCGGGCTGGCCGAATTCACCGATGAGACGGTCAACGATCCGCTGATCAGGCAGGTGCGCCAGTGCGTCGTGCCGCATGCCGATGCCTCAATTCCGGAAGACAGCGTGCATGTGGAAGTCCTGATGCGCAGTGGCAGGACGCATGGCCTTTTGCTCGAACACGCGCTGGGCAATGTGCAGCGGCCGCTCAGCGACGCGCAGCTCGAAGAAAAATTCCGCGACCAGGCAACGGTCTTGCCGGCGCGGCAGGTGGACAGGCTGATCGCCGAGTGCTGGCAGCTGGAACGCCTGGACGACGTGCGCAAGCTGGTGGCTTTGGCAGTTCCCGAGGCGTCATAGCGCGCCTGCACGCAGCACCCCAAGGAGGAAACCATGAAGACTCTCACAGCCGTACTCATGCTGGCCGTGGCGGCGGCCTGCCCATCCATTGCGCGCGCCGAGGTCAGCGAACTGCGTATCCCGTTGGGAGCAGGGGGGTTTGGCTTTCTGCCGCTGCACATGATGCAGAAGCACAAGCTCATCGAACAACAGGCTGAGAAGGCGGGCCTCAAGGTCACGGTCGACTGGGCGAAACTGGGCGGACCTTCGGCCATGATCGATGCCCTGCTGTCAGGCTCGGCGGATTTTGTGTCGGCCGGGCCGCCTTCATTTCTTATCCTGTGGGATCGCACCAAGGGCAGCAGCGACGTCAAGGGGGTGGCGGCGATGAGTTCCATGCCCATGTACCTGAATACGCGCGCCGCGCACCTGAAGTCCATCGACGACCTGAAGCAGGGCGACAAGATTGCCGTGACTTCCGTGAAGTCGTCGATACCGTCCATCATCATGCAGATGTACGCCGTCGAGAAATACGGCAAGGACCAGGCGTTCCGTTTCGATCCGTACACCGTCACGATGGGGCACGCCGATGCCGCGGCCGCCTTGCTTTCCGGCAGCAGCAACATTACGGCGCACTACGCCTCGGCGCCGCTGGCCCAGCTCGAGCTGCGAACCGAAGGGGTGCGCACCATCATGAATTCGGACGATGTGATGGGCGGGTCGACCACCTTCACCATGGTGTCCACCACCTCGAAATTCGCCAGGGAGAACCCCAAGGTCACCGCCGCCTTCGTGGCTGCCTTGAAACAGGCTCAGGACATGATCAAGCAGGACAAGCGGGCCGCGGCCGAGGTGTTGATCGAGTCAATGGGGGGCGGAAAGACCTTCAGCGTGGAAGACATGGTGCGCATTCTGGATGACCCGGCCACCAAGTACACCACCACGCCCGAGCATGTGATGAAGTACGCCATTTTCATGCACGAGATCGGCTCGCTGAAAAACCGTCCGCAGGCCATCGGCGATCTGTTCTTCGACTACGGCGCAATTGCCGCGGGCAACTAGCCCGCGGCTCAGGACAGGCTTCAGTTCAGTTGCAGGTTTGCCTGGTCGATGACCGGCTTCCATTTCTGGAAGTCTTTCTTGATCGTCTCGGCAAAGGCCTCCGGCGTGGTGGGCATGGCCTGTGCCCCCTGCGCCGCCAGCGCCTCGCGCATGTCGGTCGTGGCCAGGATCTTGTTCAACCCGGTGTTCAGCGTGGTGATCACCGACTGCGGAGTCTGGGCAGGGGCCAGCAGGCCATACCACACGCGCACGTCGAAATCCGGGTAACCCAGTTCGGCCACGGTGGGCACGTCAGGCATCGCCGGACTGCGCTTGGGCGAGGTGACGGCCAGCGGAATGGCGCTGCCCGCCTTGATCTGAGGCGCGGCCGACGGGATCGAGGTGAAGATCACCGGCACCTGGCCGCCCAGCAGGTCGGCCATGGCCGGGCCCGAGCCTTTGTACGGCACGTGTACCATCTGGATGCCGGCGCGTTGCTGCAGCAGCTCGGCTGCCAGGTGAGTGATGGTGCCCGCTCCGGGCGACCCATAGTTCACTGCGCCCGGGTTGGCGCGGGCGGCGTCGATCAGCGACTTCAGGGTGGGGTAGGGGCCGTCCTTGCGCGCCACCACCACGAGCGGCGCCTCGCCCACGATGCCGATAGGCGCGAAGTCCTTGACCGGGTCGTAAGACAGCTTGCTGTACATCGAAGGCGCGATGGCCAGGTTGTCGATCTGGCCCATGACGATTTCATAGCCGTCGGGGTTGGCACGCGACGCGGCCGTCAGTCCGATGGTGCCGCCGGCCCCCGGCCGGTTCTCGGCCACGACCGTCCATTTCTCGGACTCGCCGAGCTTGGTGGCTACGGTGCGCGAGAGAAAATCGGTGCCGCCGCCCGGCGTGAAGGGAACGATCAGCCGGATGGGCTGGCTGGGGTAGCTGCTCTGCGCGCAAACGGGCAGGGCCGCTGCCAGCGCGCAGGCGGCAAATAGGGAACGATATCGCATGTAGGGGGTCTCCTGGTTGTATGGATGCGCGGTCGGGCAGGGGTCAGATCACCCGCTGGTCGCGCAGCGCCTGTATCTCGGGCAGGCTCCTGCCCAGTTGTTGCAATATTGCTTCGGTATCTGCTCCCAGTGCGGGCGCCGGCGCGGGGCTGGGGCGGCCTGCCTGCTGAAAGCGGATGGGCAAGCCTAGCATGCGGACCGCGCCATGCGGGCCGTGCTCGACGTCTATCGCCATTTCCTGCTGTATGACCTGGGGGTCTTCGAATACCTCGCGCAGCCCAAGCACGGGGCCGCACGGCACGCCATGCTGGTTGAGCCTGGCGATCCAGTATGCGCTGTCGTGCTCCCGCGTGCGTGCTTCCACCAGGGCTTTCAGTTCCTGGCGGTGCTGCATGCGCAATGCGTTCGTCTGGAAGTGGGGATGGGCGCGCAGTTCGGGCATCATCAGTGCGTCGATGAACTTTTCGTACATCGCGTCATTGCTGGGCGCAATGGCCACCTGCCCGTCGGCGGTCTCGAACAGCCCGTAGGGCGCCACCAGGCCATGGTCGTTGCCCGTGCGTGCGGGCAACTGGCCATTGGCGAAATAGTTCGACGCGTGAAAGCTCAGCAGCCCTATCATGCTGCCCAGCAGGCTCACATCCAGCGTTTCGCCCAAACCGGTGCGTTCGCGGCGCAACAGCGCCGCCACCACGCCCAGCGCCCCGTTCATTCCTGCCACCAGGTCGCTGATGGGCGGACCGACGCGCATGGGTGGATCGGATTCGGCGCCGTTCAGGCTCATGAAGCCGCTCATGGCCTGCGCAATGAAGTCGAACGCCGGGCGGTCCCGGTATGGGCCGCTGGCGCCGAAGCCGTTGATGCCGCAGTGGACCAGGTCGGGCCGCAGTGCTTTCAGGCGCTCCGGGCCGAAGCCCATCTTGTCCAGGATGCCGGGCCGGTAGTTCTCGACCAGGACATCGCTGGCGGCGATCAGGTCTGCCAGGATGTCCTTGCCCTCCTGGCTGTACAGGTTCAGCGTGACCGATTTTTTATTGCGGTTGTAGTTGGCGAAATACCAGCTCAACCCGTCGCGGATCACGCCCTGGTGCCGTACCGGGTCGCCCTCGCCGGGTGTCTCGACCTTGATGATCTCGGCGCCCAGGTCGCCCAGGATCGCCGTGCAATATGGTCCCGAGATGATGCGGGTCAGGTCCAGGACGCGATAGCCTGACAGTGGCATGGCGGCCGTCATCCCTGGGCCACCGCGGCGGCTCGATGGTCATGCAGGGCCAGGCGGGGCCCCGACTTCATGACCTGGCCTGGCAAGGGGCGGCCCACCACTTCCTGGATGTCATGCGCAGCCTCGATCAGCGACGGTAGCGCGATGCCCGAGTCAATGCCCAGCTCGTCGAGCAGGTACACCAGGTCTTCTGTACAGATATTGCCAGTGGCGCCCGGGGCGAAGGGGCATCCGCCCAGGCCGCCCAGCGACGATTCGTAGGTCGTGATGCCCGCGTGCAGGCCTTCCATGACATTCACCAGGCCGATGCCCCGCGTGTTGTGGAAGTGCAGCGCCAGCGGCATGTCTGGAAATGCCGAGCGCAATGCATCGACAGTCTTGCGCACCAGAGGCGGCGTGGCCATGCCCGTGGTGTCGCCCAACGTGACGCTGTCGAATCGAAGCCGGGCGAATTGCGCCACGATGTCCTTCAGTGCGCCGATATCCACATTGCCCTCGAAGGGGCAGCCGAACGCCACCGCGATGGCGCCTTTGCGGCCCATGGAGCTGCCCTGCAGCAAGGTGGCGATCTCTTCCATATCGCGCAGCGACTGTTCGATGGGGCGGTTGAGATTCTTCTGGTTATGGGTCTCGGTGGCCGACAGGAACACGATCACTTCGTCGGCCTTCGATTCCAGGGCCCGTTCGACGCCCTTGCGGTTCGGGGCCAGGGCGCCCAGCTTAACGCCCGGCCGCCGGTTCACCTGCGCCAGCACCTCGGCGGCGTCGCGCAATTGCGGCACGGCGCGAGGCGATACGAATGACGTTGCCTCGAAGTGCCTGACCCCGGCATCGATCAGGCGGTTCAACAACCGCACCTTGACCGGGGTGGGCACGAATTCGGTTTCGATCTGCAGTCCGTCGCGCAGACCCACTTCGACGACGTCGACACGGTCGGGATAGCTCAAGATAGTCTCCTTGCCTCGTGCCGGCAGGCCCGAGATCAGCTTTTGCGCGTATCTTGCAAGACGAGTCGTCCCTGGGCAAATCGCAATTATTCGAGTGGCCATCGCGATCCGCGATGGCTCGCGGTCGCATGCGTGCCCGGCGTCAGCGAGGTTGCGGCGGAACCTGGGCCAGTAGGTGTTCAAGCAGCAGCCGCGAGGCGCCCGACTGGGCCGCATCGGCCCGCGTGCACACCTTGAGCTGCCGGTGTGCCCATGCGTCGGCCAGGGGAATCAGGCGCAGGCCCTGCATGGTGTAGCTGGACAACGCCAGGGCCGGAACGATGCCCAGACCCATGTCGGCGCGCACCATTGCCACCAGGGCGTCGTAGGAAGTCACCTGGAAGCGCAGCCGCAAAGTGCGGTTCAGCGCCGCCGCCTCGCGCAGGTGCAGATAGTTGGCCGCGCTTCCCCGGTGCATCCCGACATGGTCGAAATCCAGCGTCTCGGCGAACTCCACGCGGTCACGGTCTGCCAGCGGGTGCGCGGCGCCGACCAGCACGGCCAGCACGTCGCGGTGGTAGGGGTGGATCGCCAGGCCGTGTTCATTGTCCGACTGCGTATACACGCCAATATCGGCGGCGTTGTCGATCACTGCGCGCGTGACCGCTTCGCTGACCTTTTCTTCGAGGTCGATCTGCACGTTGGGGTGCAGTTTCAGGAAGCTGCGTAATTGCGCGGGCAGGAACTGCGTAATGGATGACAGGTTAGCCGCGATGCGCACATGACCGCGCAGGCCCGCCGAAAAATCGCGGATCTCGTCGGTCAGGTCCTGCGTCTGGTGCAGCAGGGCCCGGGCGCGCCGTGCCAGTGCTGTTGCCGCCAGCGTGGGCTCGACTCCCCGCGCGTGGCGCTGGAAGAGGGTGACGTTCAGCGTGCGTTCGAGTTCCGACAATCGTTTGCTGAGCGCGGACGCGGCGATGTGCTCGCGCTGGGCGGCCGCGGCAATGCTGCCTTCTTCCAGTACGGCCAGGAACACCTGCAGGCTGTAGAGGTCCAGGCGGACACGCATGAGCAGGACGCCGACTCAGGTGGCGCTGGCGGCGCCGTCGCGCCAGGTGGCCTCGGTCAGGCGCGGCATCTCGACCAGGTTGTCCTGGATGCTGTACCAGCCCCCGCCGTGCATGCGGCCGACCAGGCCCAGGCGCGGGGTATCGATATAGCATCGCTCGGCGTCCAGCACGGCGTCGTCGGTGACATGAATGGCCAGTACATCCGCCACGATGATGTGGCGGTTCGCGGCCACGTCCAGCACCTGCCGGACCCGGCATTCCATCGAAACCGGGCTTTCAGCGATACGGGGCGGCCCCACCTTGAGCGACGGAGCGACGGTCAGGCCGGCGGCCTGCAGTTCGTCGACGCCGGGCGCGAAGTCGATGGCCGTCACGTTCATGTGCTGCATCAGGCTGGCAGACACCATGTTGATCACGAAGCCGGCCCCCTCGCGCAGGTTGGCGCCGGTGTCTTTGGGACCGTCGGGCCTGGGCCCGACACCCAGGCAGACCACGGGCGGTTCGCCCGACATCGCGCCGAAAAATGAGAAGGGCGCGGCATTGGTGCGGCCCTGCTCGTCCTGGCTCACCACCCATGCGATCGGGCGTGGCACGATGGTCGACATCATCAGTTTGTAGGTATTGCGGCTGTCGAGCGCGGCGAAGTCGAAGTACATGGTGTCAGAGGTAGATAGTGATCAGGGCACCAGCGACAAGCCGATGCGGAACTGCGATTCGTTGCGTTGGTTGTAACCCAATAAGGTCTCCCCATAGCCATTGAAGTACTGCAAATGCAGGAATCCGTTCATGTTCAGCCAGGTGCGCCGCAGCGGCCAGGCGAAGTCCAGCTGCGTGGTGCGGTGGCGGCTGGCGCCCTGGCGGTACATGGCCGAGACCACCGCGCCGTTGTCCTGGGCCCAGCGCAGATTCCAGTCGACGTACCCGGCGTAGTTGGCATAGTCCGGGTTCTCGTCCTCGACGCCGAAGTAAGCCTTGATTTTCGGCGAGAAGGTCAGGGTGCTGCCGCTGTCGAAGCGGTAGTGGACGGCGGGCGCGATATAGCCGTCATTCAGAGATCGCGACTCGTCCCCGCTCTTTCCGTTGGAAAGATGTTCGACGCCGGTGTTGAGGCCCAGCCGCCAATTCTGGCTGGCCGAGGTCCATAGATTGTCTGAATACCAGAACACGCTGGGATTGAAGGTGGTGTCGACGAACGGCATCGAGTCGCCCTGCAGGTCCCATAGCGAGGTCTGCGTATAGCCCAGGTAGAAGTTTTCGCCGAAAGTTGCCGGCCGGCTCCCGGGCGGGGTGAACAGGCGGTACTTCGCGCTGATCTGAAAGCGCGCCGTGGTGCGTTCCCGCGTGCCAATGGCGAAATACATGGGTTGGTATTCGGAAATGGCGCTGCGGAAGTGGTCGAACGCAGTGGGCAGGGCCCGGTGCTCGGCCTGTGCCGCGTCCGCCGGCGCCGGTCCGGCATCGGGCTGCGCACCCGCCGCGGTTACCGCCGCAACGGGCAAGGGCTCGCCGGTGCGCGCGTCGACGACGGGGACCTCGGCGGGCCGGCTGGCCAGGGTGCCGGATTCGCGTCCGGATACGTCCAGGGCCATCATGGTGGGCTCGCCTTCGATGGCCAGCGCCTGCAGCCCGCGGGCCTGTTGCGGCACCACCGTGCTCCAGGCGATGCGGGCGAAGTTGTTGACCGGCACGCTCAGCGCAGCGCCGTTCGTGGCCAGCGATGCCACGCTGCGGATGATGGTGCCGTCGGCGCCGCGCCATTGCACGATCAGTTGGGCGGGGGGATCCCAGCGGGTGACGGCGTCGCCCTCGTTGAAGAAGACGGCCTGTATCTGCACCGTGTCGCCGGGCGCCGCGGCGGGACGTTCCAGCTGGTAAGTGATGCCGGCCGCGGCCGGGGCCGTGGCGGCCAGCAGCGCGGCACCAAGTGCGGCGCGCATGGACGCGAGCAGGTGAGGGGGGTCCAGAAGCATAGTATGGCGGCAAAAATGACGACCGACGCACTGTAGCACCGCCATCCGTGCCCGCTGAAACGGCATGTAAATCATGAAAACAAGACTGTGGCTCGCGCCCCGCGCGGCGCAGGCCCGCGTGCTCAGTCTCCGAACTTGATGCCTTGGGCCAGCGGCAGCGCGCTGGAGTAATTGATGGTGTTGGTGGCGCGGCGCATGTAGTTCTTCCAGGCATCGGAACCCGACTCGCGGCCGCCCCCCGTTTCCTTTTCGCCGCCGAACGCGCCGCCGATCTCGGCCCCCGAAGTGCCGATATTGACGTTGGCGATGCCGCAATCGGAACCCGCCGCCGATAGAAAGGTTTCGGCTTCACGCAGGTCGTTGGTGAATATGGCCGATGACAGCCCTTGCGGCACGGCGTTCTGCATGGCCAGGGCCTGCTCGAAATCGGTATAGCGCATCACGTAGAGAATGGGGGCGAAGGTTTCGTGACGCACCACATCGGTTTGATCGGGCATCTCGGCGATGGCGGGACGCACGTACCAGGCATCGGGGTAAGTGTCCTGAAGCAGGCGTTCGCCGCCGGTCACCTTGCCGCCTTGTTCGCGCGCGGCCTGCAGTGCCTGCTGCATGGCATCGAACGCGGCGTGATCGATCAGCGGCCCCACCAGTGTGCCGGCGTCCAGCGGGTTGCCCACGCGGGCGCTTGCATACGCGCTGTGCAGGCGCGCCAGCAGTTCGTCGGCGACGCTCTCGTGCACGATCAGGCGGCGCGTGGTGGTGCAGCGTTGGCCCGCCGTGCCGATGGCGCCGAAGACAATGCCGCGGGCGGCCATATCGAGGTCGGCGCTGGGCGCGACGATGATGGCGTTGTTTCCGCCCAGTTCGAGCAGGACGCGTCCGAAGCGCTGCGCCACGCGGGGCCCAACCTGGCGCCCCATGCGCGTCGAGCCGGTTGCCGACACCAGCGCGACATCATGCGAATCGACCAGCGCTTCGCCGAGATCTCGGCCGCCGATCAGGACTTCGACCAACCCCTTGGGGGCATCGCCGAACGCTTGCGCGGCCTGCGCGTACAGCGCCTGGCAGGCCAGCGCCGTCAGGGGCGTCTTCTCTGAAGGCTTCCACACCACGGCGTTGCCGCATACCAATGCCAGCGCCGCATTCCACGACCAGACCGCCACCGGGAAATTGAAGGCGCTGATCACGCCCACCACACCCAGGGGATGCCAGGTTTCCATCATTCGGTGTCCCGGCCTTTCAGATGCAATGGTGAGGCCGTACAGCTGACGCGACAGGCCAACGGCAAAGTCGCAGATGTCGATCATTTCCTGGACCTCGCCTTCGCCCTCGGCCAGTATCTTGCCGGCTTCAAGCGAGACCAGCCGCCCCAGCGCCTGCTTGTGGCGGCGCAGCGTTTCACCGAACAGCCGCACCAGCTCGCCGCGGCGTGGCGCCGGGACCATTCGCCATTGGTGGCTGGCCTGGCGCGCCCGCGTGATGGCCGCGTGCGCCTGCGCCACGGTGTGTTCGGTGACCCGGGCCAGTTGCGCGCCGTCGATGGGGCTGTGCGCGGCGAGCGTGCCGCTTTGCAGGGCGGCGTCATCCAGGCCGAGTGCGCGCAGTATGTCTTGGGGGGTCGTCATCGATACTCTCCTGAGAAACGGACAGCGAGCGTGGAGCGGATGCCTTAGGGAAAAGCCCTAGGTGGAATATCCGCAGAAAAATTTACTATACGAAACTTCAACGCGGAACGCGAAATCTTCTGAGATTGCAGTGATGCCCGAGCCGTTGGTTGTCGTCGAAGCCGTCCACAAGACCTTCCATCGCGCGGGGGCCGCGCCCCATGCCGCCCTGATCGACGTCCACTGCCGTATTGCTCGGGGTGAAGTGCTCGTGGTGGTGGGCCCTTCAGGTTCGGGCAAGAGCACCTTGTTGCGTACTCTGAATGCGCTCGAGACCATCGACGCCGGTGACATCCGCATCGATGGCGTTTCCATCCGGGGCGCCGGCACCAACCTGAATCGCTGGCGCACCGACGTCGGCATGGTCTTTCAGCACTTCAATCTGTTCCAGCATCGTACCGCGCTCGATAACGTGGTGCTGCCGCAGTGCGTGGTGCGAAAACGCAGCAGGGCCGAGGCCGTGCGCTATGCGCGCGAATTGCTGGGCAGGGTGGGCATGGAAGATTTCGGCGATCGCTATCCCAGCCAGTTGTCCGGCGGCCAGCAGCAGCGCATCGCCATTGCCCGCGCGCTGGCCATGGACCCCAAGCTGATGTTGTTCGACGAGGCGACGTCGGCCCTCGATCCCGAAACAGTGGGCGGCATTCTCGACCTGATGCGCCAGCTCGCCCAAGACGGCATGACCATGGCGGTGGTCACTCACGAAATGGGCTTTGCCCGGGACGTCGCCGACCGCGCCCTGTTCATGGACGCGGGCCGGATCATCGAAGAAGGCCCTCCTGAAGAATTGTTCCGTCACCCCAGCCACGCCCGTACACAGGCGTTCCTGGACAAGATTCTGTAATGCCCCGCCACGCCGAGCCGGTGTGGCACCGCGTGTCGCGGGAGTTGATTTCGGCAGTACCGTCCGGCGTCGTCCGGCCCGGATGGCTTTATTTCGTTAAGAGGGTACTCATCATGCAGAAACTCAAACAATGGCTGGGTGTCGCCACGCTGGCCCTGACGGCTGCCTGCGTCACCTCGGCCGCCCGCGCGGATGCGCTGGCGGATATTCTCAAACGCGGCGAGTTCCGTGTGGCCGTGCAGACTTCGGGCCCGCTGATGAGCTTCATGGACAAGACGGGCAAGCGCACCGGGCTGGCGGTTGAAATCGCGCAGCGCATGGCCGATGACCTGGGCGTAAAACTGGTGCTGCAGGACTACGAATGGAAGGGTCTGATTCCGGCCCTGCTAGCCGGCAAGGCCGATATGGTTGCGGCGGACATGACGCCCACGCCGCAGCGCGCTGCGCAGATCTTGTTCTCTGCCCCGATGTTCTATGCGGAAACCGTTGCCGTCGTGCCCAAGGATTCACCCCATCAGAGCTATACCGACCTGAACAAGGCAGGCGTCACGATCGGCGCGCTGGGCGCCAGCACCTACGCCGAAGTGGCGCGCAAGATGCTGGGGCAGGCAACCCTTAAGGAATTCTCGGGAGGCAGTGCGCCGGTAGGGCAGGCGCTTTCCAGCGGCCGGCTCGACGCGGGCATCATGTCGCTGAGCACCGCCAACCAGTTCCTGGTCGACTTCGGCAACCTGCGCGTGCTCGACGGCGTCATGGTGCGCGAACCGCTGGCTTTCGCGGTTGCGCCCAATGATTTCCGGCTGAAGTTCTGGCTGGACAACTGGCGTGAACTGCGCACCGCCGACAATTCGTTGCCCGAATTGGTCAAGTACTGGTATTCGACCGAATGGAAGAAACAGCATTAATGGCGGCCTGAGTCCATGAACTGGCTGATCGACTACTACAACTGGCGTATCGTCGGCCAGTACCTGGACCAATTCGCAGACGGGCTGGCCAACACGCTGATTGCCGCCGGAGTGAGCCTGGTATTTTCAGTAATGCTGGGCGTGCTGCTTGCTCTGGCGCGCATGGCGCGGCGTGCACCGATATGGCGCCCGGCGGCGGGCTATATCCAGTTCATCCGCGCGACTCCGCTGCTCGTGCAGATCTATCTGGTGTACTACGCCCTGCCGGTATTCATCCCTGCGGCCAAGGGCTGGAGCGAAATGATCCTGGGCGTCGTGGCGCTGACGGCGCACCACGCTGCTTATATGAGCGAGATTGTGCGGGTGGGTATCGAGTCGGTGCCGCGAGGCCAGATCGAAGGCGCCAAGGCAGTGGGCATGGATTTTCGCCAGCGCCTGCGTTACGTCGTGCTGCCGCAGGCGTTCGCCAATATTCTGCCTCCCATGCTCGGCCAGACGGCCGTACTGATCAAGGACACGTCGCTGTTGTCGCTCATCGCGGTGTTCGAGCTCGTGGCCGCGGGCGTGTTGATGAACAGCGAGCGCGTGGTGCCCAACGAGAGCTTCCTGACCATTGCCGCGGGTTATCTGTTGATCTACGCCTGCATGCTGGCATTGTCGCGGCTGGTCAGCGTATGGCTGGCCGGGCCGGCCTGGAACGCGAGGTAGCCATGCTGCACGAATACTGGTCCACGGCGGTGACGGTCATGCCCTTCCTTTTGAAGGGCTTTCTGGAAACGCTGAAAATTTCCTTCGTGTCCATCATCGCGGGTTCGCTGCTGGGCTCTCTCATCGGCGTTGTGCGCAGTTATCGCGTGACTGGGCTGCATCAGTTGCTGGGCCTGTACATCCATGTGCTGCGCGGCACGCCCTTCCTGGTGCAGCTGTATGTCTGTTATTTCGTGCTGCCCAGTACCGGTGTCTCGTGGCTCGTCTGGGATTCCGGCACCGCCGCGTTCATGTCGCTGACCATCTACACGTCCAGCTACGTGGCCGAGATCGTGATGGGCGCCATCCAGGCAGTGCCTCGCGGCCAGACCGAGGGCGCCATGACTCTGGGCTTGCGCCCCCTGCAGATCCTTCGGCTGGTCGTGCTGCCGCAGGCCATGCGCCTGATCGTGCAACCCATGAGCGGCGTGTATGTGATGTTGATCAAGAGCACGGCCATCCTGTCGGTCGTGGGTATTACCGAACTCACACGCCAGGGTGAAGTATTCATGATCACGTATCCGAGCAAGTCGCTGTTCATCTATGCGCTGATCGCGTTGATCTACTTCATTTACTGCTACCCCTTGCTGCGCCTGGCCAACTGGGTGGAGAAGCGCGCGGTCGGTTCGTTGGCGCCCACCTCCCTGGCTTAGCCGTTCCGTATCCACTTTCGCCATCATGGCTTCCGATTACATCGACACGTTCTACAAGCGTACGCTCGGCGACGCGCACACTCGCTACGACGCTTTGCGGGGGCGCGACAGCACCGATGTCTGTATCGTTGGTGGAGGGCTTGCCGGGCTGACCGCGGCCCTCGAACTGGCGCGTCGCGGACGCCAGGTCACGCTGCTCGAAGCGCGCCGGGTGGGGTGGGGCGCCTCAGGCCGCAATGGCGGTTCGGTGTCTCCGGCCTACTCGGCCGGCGCTGACTTGATTCGCCGCCGCGTGGGGCAGGCGGGTTACGAAGGGCTTTACCGGCTGTCCATCGAAGGGGTGGACATCATTCGCGACAACATAAGCGCCCTGGGCATGAACGACGCTCGCAAGGTCGATGGCCGACTGCGTGTCCTGCGCTATGACGATGCGGCTGCGATGCAGGCCTATTGCGAAGAACAAGCGCGGTTCGGGCGCCAGGTGCGGATGCTCGAGCGCGACGAGGTGCGCGAACTGCTGCGTTCCGATGCCTACCACCAGGGTGTGTACGACCCCGACTCCTTTCATTTCCACCCTCTGAACTACGCACGGGCGCTGGCGCGGGAATGCGTGCGCCAGGGCGTACGCATTCATGAGGATACGCCGGTGCAGTCGGCGCGGCTGGCCGACGGCGTCAAGCTGCTGCGCAGTCCCGACGGCAGCGTCGATGCCCGGACAGTGCTGTTCACCACGGGTGGGTATACCGATGGACTGGTGCCCGCGCTGCGGCGCGCGATGCTGCCCATCGCGACGTACATCATGCTGACCGAGCCGCTGGGTGAACGGGTGCGCGACGCCATACGCACCGACGCGGCCATCGGCGATACGCGGCGGGCGGGCAATTATTATCGCGTCGTCGATGATGGGCGCATCAGCTGGGGCAGCCACATCACCACACGCGTGGGCGATCCACCCGATCTGGCCGAATCGCTGCGCGCCGAGCTCGTGTCCGTCTACCCACAGCTGGCAGGCGTGCGGGTCGAAACCGCATGGTCGGGGCGTATGGCTTACGCGCGGCACCTGATGCCGCAGATCGGCCGCCTGCGACCCGGGGTCTGGTATTGCACTGCGTTCGGCGGGCATGGCATGAATACCACCGCGATCGGCGGCCGGGTGGTGGCCGAAGGAATCTGCGGCGACAGTGATCGCTACAGGCTTTTTGCGCCGTTCGGCCTGGACTGGAACGGCGGCCCGTTCGGGACGGCGGCCGTGCAGCTGACCTACTGGTCGTACCAAGCGCGCGACCGCTGGCGCGAGCGCCGCTCGCGTGCCTGAGGGGTGCCACGATGCGAAGCACCAAGCAAAGCGCCCTGGCGCAACGGCTGCGCGACCTTCGCCGCGCGCGCGAATGGACCCTGAAACAGGCGGCCCTTGCCACGGGCGTTTCCGCCTCTACCCTGTCCAAGATCGAGAACGGGCTGCTGTCGCCCACGTATGACAATCTGTTGAAGATCGCCGCCGGCCTTCGGCTCGATGTCGCCGAGCTCTTCACGCCGCCCCAGGACCACATGGGCACGGGGCGCCGTTCGATAGGCAGGCTGGGCGAGGGCCGTTCATACGAAACGCCATACTACGACCACCGCTTATTGTGCACGGCGCTTTCCCACAAGCGCATGATGCCCTTCCATACACGCGTCAAGGCGCGTTCCTTCGACGAATTCCAGGACTGGAGCCGGCATCAGGGCGAGGAGTTCGTCTACGTGCTCAGCGGTGAAATCGAGCTGCATACCGAGTTCTACCGGCCCGCCCGGCTGGGCGCGGGCGAGAGTTTCTACATAGACAGCCGCATGGGGCACCGCGTGGTCAGCCTGAGCCCGGAAGACGCCATGGTGTTGTGGGTGTCGACCGCGGCGGAGCTCGAAGACGAAGGTCTCTGACAGCCGCCCGCGACACGGTACAATTGCCCGCGCGTTGTCCCAGCACACGCCGTTTTTCCCAATGTCGCGGTAGCTCAATTGGATAGAGCAGCGGCCTTCTAAGCCGCAGGTTACGGGTTCGATTCCTGTCCGCGACGCATCCGCGTCACTCCCAGCCAGGTTCCGCGCGGCCGCCGCCCTACAGATACGGCGAAGCCAGCCAGATCACCTTGTTGCGAAGTCGCTTGGCGAACGGGTCGCCATAAAGGCTGTCCAGCGTCACCTGCCGTGCATTCGCAATGCGACTGTCGATGCGCTTTGCGATCCAGTTGGCCAGCTCGCGGTCGTAGATCTCGGTGTCGAGTTCGAAGTTCAGGCGCAGGCTGCGCGGGTCGAGGTTCGACGAGCCGATATACGACCATGCGCCGTCCACCGTCAGGAGCTTGGAATGATCGAACGGGCCGGATGAGCGCCATACCCTGCAGCCCGTGCGCACGATCTGGTCCAGCTGCGCCATCATGGCGTAGTTCACGAGGCGCAGGTTGTTGCGCCCCGGGATGACGATATCAACGATGATTCCGCGCCGCGCCGCAGTGGCCAGCGCGCCGATCAATGGCTGGTCCGGCAGGAAATAGGGCGACTGGATGCGTATGTGCTTCTGCGCCACCGCCAGGGCCCCCAGCAGCATGTTGCGAGTGCTGACCACCGCGCGGTCGGGGCCCGACGGCACACATCGCATCGGCACCGTGCCAGGAAGCGGGGCGGCAGGCGGCGGGAACCACGGCGCGCTGTCCAGGGACTCGTGCGTCGTGAAATTCCAGTCGTGGGCGAACACCGACATCAATTGCGCCACGATGGGGCCGTCCAGCTGGAAATGCACGTCCTCGTTGGTGTCGTCGCCGGCCAGCGCCCGCACGAACGCAGCGCGCACGTTCATGCCGCCGGTGAACCCGATGCTGCCATCGACCACGAGGATCTTGCGGTGGCTGCGCAGATTGGCGTAGGGCATGCGCAGTACGCCAAGAGGGTTGGTCATGAAACGCGCCGTGCGCACGCCAGCCCGGCTGAGTCGGCGGACGATAGGGGGGCGCGAATACCGGCTGCCGATGGCGTCTATCAGCACGCGGACTTGAACGCCGCGTTCGTGCGCTTCAATCAGCGCCTGCGCCATTTCAATGCCGATGGCGTCACTGTCGAAGATATAGCTCTGCATGGCAATGCAGTGCTGCGCGTTGCGTATGGCCTGCATCATGGCCGGGTACGCTTCATCGCCGCCGCCCAGCGGGCGCACCGTATTGCCTCCCAGCAGGGGAAACTGGCTGATTTTGTCACCCAGGATCTTGAGAGAGGCGAATTGCGGGGCGGAGAAGGGCACGACGTCGCGCATGGGCGATTGCGCATGGCCTGCATAGGCCAGCATGGCTTCATCGCGTTGCTGCGACACGCGCGACTGGTGAATGCGGTTCACGCCCGCCACGAAATAGAACAGGGCGCCGAACAGGGGAGAGAACAGGGTCACGGCTACCCAGCCGATGGCGGCGCGGACGTCCTGCTTGGTCATGGCGGCATGCACCGCGGCCCCCGTGCCGGCCACCACACTGACGCCGAACACTAGGTGCGGCCAATACTCGCGTAACAGTTCGTCGAAGCGATCCATAAAACCCCGAATTGAAGTCGCGCATTGCGCCTGGATGTCCGCCTCGCGAATGCGCCAGGATAGCAGGCGCAGCGGGGGCCGCAACCAGGCGCACCATGCAACCCGCAAATATATGCTAATATGCGGCCTCTTTGCAGTATCAGTGGTGGCTGTAGCTCAGTTGGTAGAGTCCCGGATTGTGATTCCGGTTGTCGTGGGTTCGAGCCCCATCAGCCACCCCACTAAACTGCTTAGAAATCAAGAACTTACGCCGCTCTGATCAGCGGCGTTTTTTCTTGCCCGTTCGAGATTGACCAAAAATTGACCGTCTCGGCGTGGGCCGCCAGATGGCTGGGCGCCAGGTGGGCATACTTCTGCACCATCTCGATCCGCTCCCAGCCGCCCAGTTCCTTCAGTACAAGCAGGGGCGTGCCGCGCTGAACATGCCAGCTGGCCCAAGTGTGCCGCAGGTCGTGCCACTTGAAGTGGGCTACCCCGGCCCCCGCGCATGCACGCTGGAACGCCCGTCGGTCGTGTTTGCCCACCCGCCTGCCGTCCCCATCGTCCCGGGTGAACACATACCGGGAGGCTGTCGCCAAGCGCCGCTGGATCACGGCCATGGCGTCATCGTTGAGCGGGACGGCACGGGCCCTGGCAGACTTGGCCTCATCATGAGACACCCAGGCACTGCGGCCCGCAAGGTTCACGCTGGATGGCGTCAGTCCAAACAGTTCTGATTCCCGCATGCCGGTGGCTACGGCTACCACTGCCGCGTCGCGCAGCCATGGCAGAGTGATGCCCTGGATGACGGCGGCAATTACTTGGGGCGGCTCCCATCGTATGCGCACCCTCGGCTCTGCGTACTGCGTAAGCTTCGGGGGCTTGTCCAGGCAGCTATTCAGCAGCGTGCGGATGGTCGCCAAGTAGCGATTCTTCGTCGCTGGGGCCAGGAGCGTCGGCTTGCCGTACTTGTGCCGGCGGTGCGTGGGCAGCGCCGCGACGATCTCATCTGCGGTTAAAGAGCGTAATGCCCGGCCGGCAAACTGCTCGCGCCACCATGCGACATGCCGAACTTTGGTTTCATAGTCGCGCTGGCCATAGCTTTCCTGCAGGAACCGGACCGCCCCTTCCTCGAAAGTGCGTTCAGGTTCCTCTCCCAGCATCGACTGGCGCCACAGATCGGCCTTTAGGCGGTCGTGGTATTCCTGCGCGGCCTTTCTGTCGGTCGTGCGAGCAGAGCATCTAACTCTCTGGCCGCTTGGCGCGCGGAAGTCAACGTGCCAGACGCCGGTTTTTTCATCTTTGCGGATTGGCATTCTTCAACTCCACCGACCCGCAGCGATAGCCGGGTCACATTTGAGCGTGTTTCGGTCAGCTCGGCAAGCCGGGACGGCCAGACCCGCCAGACCCGGGAGCCGGGCAGGCGGAAACCGATCTGTTCCCGCTTGGCAAATACGGTGCTGTAGGCCAAACCCAGACGTTCGGCCGTTTCCTGCAGGGTTAGGGCTTTCTCGTCCATTTCCCCTCCAAATCAGTGCCCACGCTAGGCGGGCGGCAAAACAGTTTCAGCCACTTGCGGCTAAGGGTTAGGGAGTAGCGGGGCATCATTCCCCCTTGCGCTGCTGGGCGATGGCGGCGCGGATGCTGTCCAGGGCCGAGTCCATAGCGCCCTCACAGACGCTGTACTCCCGGTCTTCATAGTCCCGAAAAGACGCGCCCAGGTCTCGAATGAGGCGGTACCGCTCCGCATCCCGCGCATCGTCCGCCTTCTGCGCGGCCACTGGTGCGTCGCTAAGTGCGTCATACGCCAGGCTTCGGACGGCCCACAGCGCATCGGGAGCAGCCGGCCCTGTGCTGTGGTCGTGGGCGTAATCGCCGATCTGGCGCAGGGCAGCTTCATAGTGCTGCGCATCCCCTGCGGGCCTGCCGTAGCGGGATAGAAGGGCGCGCGCGGCTTTAATGACTGCGGATGCTTCGGATTTATCCGTGCCCAGGGCTTCGTTCACAACTGCGTAGATTTCCTCGTCGCTCGGCTCCGCGCTCGCGGCAGGCCGCGCGGCCAGCTCGTCGATGGCCGACAGGATGGGCTCGGCGCCGCCGTCGTCTGGATCAACGCCCAGGCGCTCCGAGATCGCGGCCAAGTCCGAAATGGCGGCATGGAACATGCGCTTGGTCGATTCCAGTTCCTCGGCGGTCAGTGGGAACCACGCCTCCAGGCTGCTGTCAGCGCGCCACCTGCGACCCGTTTCCATGTCCTGGCGGTCCTGATCGCTCACGTCAGGCTGCGCGGCCAGGGCAGCTCGGGCTTGCCATGCGAGTGCGGAAACGTGCTTTTGATGCCAAAGGCGCACGGCTTCCGGCTCGCTGTAGGTGTTTGGGTAGGAACTCGTCAGCCACGCAATGAACGCCGCCCGCTCATCCACATCCCCGCCGCGCTGCTGGCGGTCGGCTTCCGCACTCGCGGCGGGCCAGTAATCTCGCGGGCAGTCCCCGCAAGTCGCGTCTGGGTTGCTATCTGGATACATGCGATCACAGAAACATGGTTCCGCGCTCGCGACAGGCCTGGAAATTGACGGCACGGTGGACGTGGACGGCAAAGGCAATCCCGTGTTCCAGGCCGGCGACGGCGAATGGTACGACGCGGCCGGCGCCATCGAGGGCGTGATGTGGCACTTCGACATGATGGCCACGCGCCACCGGCTGACGCTGCCGCTGGACGGCCTGAACGAGCTTGTGATCGCCTTCCGCTTCTGCGTCCCGGTCCAGGCCAGCACCATCCGCAAGCTGCGCGCGGCGCTGCCCCAACTGCGACGCTTGATGGCTACCGGCAACCCTGACGAACAAGTTGACCTGCTGCGCCAGACGCAGATCAAAGCCGAACTGGAGCATGCAGCATGACCCCCCAAGACCTAGCCCGCCAGGTTCTGGCCGACCTGCACAAGATGCAAGAGTTTCACAGCCGCTACGAGGAAGACGCGCCGTTTGTGGGGCTGAGTACGGAAATGATCAACAAGCTGACGGAGCTGGCTGAAGGTATGGCCGAGTCGGCCCGCCAGGGGAACACCAATGGATGACAAGGAACTGCTGGAGCTGGCGGCTAAGGCTGCTGAGGTCCCGGCTTACTGGAGCGTTGACGGAACTATCCAAAATCGACCCATGTTTGTTGTCAAGGCGGGCGGGAAGATGGGCACGATGCCCTACGAGGTCGAATGGAACCCGCTTAAATATGACGCGGAGGCGCTGCGGCTGGCTGTGAAGCTGAGGTTATCGGTAGATCATAACCACACGGCAGACCAGCAACGATGGGTAGCGGCAGACAGAAATGGTTGTGAAGGGTGCTACGCCCCGGTTTCCTGTGTTGAAGACGAATTCGAAGAACGTGACCGGGGTGTCGCCACCCGCCGCGCCATCGTCCGCGCCGCCGCTGGAATCGCCCGCCAGGAGGCCAGCCATGAGTAACTGGTTCGAAATCATCAAGAATTTGGATACGTACCGTCTACGCAAACACGACGGTCACTACACCCTGGAGTTCCAAGAAGGGCGGCACCGTTTCCAGTTTCATCGACACGACACTGGCCAGAATCTGCGCATCTGGGTGGTGGATGATGCCGGCGACAAATTGCACGTCTACGACGAGACGGAATGGTTCAGCAGCCGCTATGAGTTCAACGGGCGAGGCCCGGGCTGGATTCACCGTGGCCCTTGGGTGCAGGCCATCAATGCTGATTTCGAGAAGTTCAGCGACGAGATCGAGGCCTACATACGGGCGGCTGAGGCGCGCAAGGATGCTGCCGCCCGCGATGCTGAAGCGGCGCGCGCGAAGGCCTTAGCCAGGTTCAAGGCTCTGTATGTCGATCAGGAGTGCAGCCATGACAGTTAACACGCAAGAGCTTCGGGAAGCCGCCGAGGCGTTTAAGCAGGCATGCGACGAAGGTCTATTCGAAACCGAGTTCGGCACATGGCAGGCGCTGTCGCACGAATTTGATCAGCAAGTCTCACATACCGTTGTGATCGCCCTTCTCGACGAGATCGACGCCCTACGCGAACGACTTGAAATTAATTCAGAGGCCCCTGAATGGGACGGCATAGCCTGCCGCGACGAGACGATACGGAACCTCGAACGCGAGATTGGCGCTCTACGCGCAGAGCTACAGGCGCGGCAGTGGATGCCGATTGAGACGGCTCCGCACGACCAAGAGGTATTGCTCGGCTGGTATGAGTGGGATGGCGCGTGGAAAACCGAAGTAGGAGCGGCATCTTGGGGTTGGCGGACTGACCGCGTGAGCAATATATCCAAACATGGCCGTGCAACGCACTGGCAAACCCTACCGCCCGCCCCGCCCCAAGGAGAGACAGCATGACGCCCGTGGCCGTCCTGTTCGCGCGCCAGGATAGTTTCTACAAAACGCTCCCTGGCTGCGACGTGTACGACATCGACCGCGATGCGCGCACGTTCCAGGGCGGCATGCCGGTTGTGGCACATCCGCCGTGCCGGGCTTGGGGCAGATTGCGAGCATTCGCCAACCCACGCCCAGACGAAATGAACCTTGGCCGGCTCGCAGTCGCGCTCGTCCGTGAGTTCGGCGGCGTACTTGAGCATCCAGCAGGAAGCATGCTTTGGAAGGCTCAGATGCTCCCTATGCCCGGAGCAGGCCGCGATCAGTGGGGCGGCTGGACATTCGCGGCACCGCAGAAATGGTGGGGCCATAAGGCAGAAAAGGCCACATGGTTCTACATCGTCGGCGTGGAGCCTATCGATATGCCGGCAGTCCCTATCACCCTAGGTGACGCCGCCTATGTTGTGCAATCTCGCAAACGTCATGATTACCGACCGCATATCACGAAGGCCGAGCGAGAACACACCCCACCCGACCTGGCCTGCTGGCTGGTCGAGGTGGCAGGGGTATATCAGGGCGATCCGCGTCGCGCCTTAGCCTGCCAGTCCACCACCGCGGGTTCGTCGTCCAGCAGGCAGCGCATCTGGTGCAGCTGTCATAGCTGGCCAACGCTGCCTTGCTAGGGTTTTGTACTTCGTTCGGTGCGGATACCCATGCAACCGCTGAAGGGTGCGTTACCGTAGGCCGATCAGGATGCCAAGTGTCACGCCCGCGGCAAGGCAGATGCCCATCATTTTCCAGGGGTTGTTGCGGGCGAAATCTGTGGATGATTCCGCGGCAGATTCCAGATTATGTTTGGTCGCGTCGCGTACTGAGGAAAGCCAACCATCGCCGCCGTTGATTAGCGTCCCGTTGTCTGGCGAAAGGACGGCCGGTTTATCGGTGGAGTGAGCTTCGTCGATCCCCGGCTTTAGCCTGGAACCTATGTCGTTTGCGTTATTCATTGAGCGCTCCTTGAAAGAGCGTGAATGTCTGTGTTGGATCTGCAGGCCGCCTAATGGCTTCAGACTGGGCATGTCAAGTGTTGGGTGCACGCTCGGTTGCTGGCCACCGAGTTTGTTCGATGAGCCAGCCACTGCGTTGTCGTGCATGTCACGTCCGAACCGAATTCTTAGATCTCAACGCCGTTATGGCCTGAGATTGTTGTATGCAGCCTCGCAGTGAATCGCCGCGTTCGGTCGCGGAATTACTGGGGGGTACGTTGTTTATTCGGATCGTCTTGTGCTTGCTTGCGCGCAGCATCCTCTTTTTGCTGCTGCGTTTGGTTTTCTTCAGATTTGCTTGGGGGTTGCTTTTGGCCGGGCTCATTCGGAGTGGCAGAAGCAGCGAAGCGGGTAGGGAATGTCATGATGGTACCTCTTATGTTGTTGTGGCTGGATGCCACTTCTTCACGGTGCGCCATTGCTGCAGAATCCCCTAGCGATGAATTGAAACAGTTAAAAATGGGATGGGCTATACACTGAGGGCAGATCTCCGGAGAACATCATGATCAACTCGACACAACAATCCGACAATGAACGGTGGGATGAGGAAGGTGGATCGCAACTCGCTGAGCTTGAGAGGTCTCTCGCGATGGAGAAGCTGGAGGAGGCGGATCGGCGCATTCTTGCGTTCTTGGGTGCGTCCGTTCTCAGCTTGTGGGACGAGCTTCCGGACGACGCGCGACAGAAGGTGCTTAACCGGGAGTTAGTCCAGCGGACTTTTGATGAATCGGTGGTCAAAGCTCGGATAGCTCAGTTATTCAAGTAGATATGCCCGGCATCGATCCGTGCCCGTACATTTTGGCGTTGGCCAGCTTGACCAGAACGTGACCACAATGCTTGAAAAACGCTGAAAAAAGGGGTGAAAGCGCAGCCGATTGAGGGTAGGCTATCGCTGCAAGTCATTGATTCAACTGCGCTTTCCCTTTCTTCTATTTCGTGGCCGTGGGATTGTGATTCCGGTTGTCGTGGGTTCGAGCCCCATCAGCCACCCCACCGAATTCTTCAAGTCCGAAAAACGCCGCTTCTTCAAGCGGCGTTTTTTTTGTGGGCGGCCGCAAATGCCGCCCGATGCGCGCCGGCTGCCGTCGCCCTGGCCGGGGCTGTCCGTTTACGCTGCCGGCCGACGCACTGAGCATGCCATTGCCCTGGACCACGGGCTCCGCCGTCGGCGCGGGCGCGGCGCGCCGCCCTCCGGCACACGGCTTGCTGCCCGTTGGCCTCCTATCCATCCGAGGTGCGTCATGCAGACCGAATCCTACCCTGTGGTTTCCCCGACAGACGAGTCCAGGCCGCTGCTGAAGCAATTGAAAGACATCGATGCCACGCGGCCCGACTTTCCGGGCGAACACATGATCGTGTTCGGCGTCGGGGCCTTGCTGATGCTGGCCGGCATGCGCGGTGGTGGCGTCCTGCGGCGTGCCGTGCTGACGGCGGTGGGCACGGCGCTGATCGGCCGCGCTGCCAGCGGCACAGGTGGAGTCGCGAAGGTGGCCCGCGTGATCAAACGCCTGCGCTGATCGCCTGGAACCCCCCGAAACGCCCGTGCTGCGATACGCCACGTGGCCGCGCCGCCGCGGGCCCGGAGTTCCGCCCCGCGGCATATCCTTGCGTGCGGCGGCAGGTGGGGGTTCTCAAACCTTGAGGTTCGTTACAAAACTTATCAAGCTCCCGGTCGAATGCGCGGTATGCTGCCCCTCAGAGAGGGCCATTCAGTGCATCAGAATAATTTCGTATACAAGGGGTACCGCCTGACTGCCAAAGTCAGCCGGGGCGCCTCCGGCGAAGCAGCAGGCGCCAGCAGCTCTCCTGTCTTTACCGCGTCGGTATTCATTGTGCAGGCCGACGCCATCCAGGAAGACGGCGACGAATACGTCGTGCCGGGTTTCGCCGAGGGCAGCTTCGTCTATAGCCCCCGCGAGGCGGTACACGAGGCCATCAGCCATGGCTGCGCCATCGTCGACGCGTTGACCGGCGTCGTCAACTAGACAGGTAACCTGCCAGCGTTACAGGCGTCCGGCAACTGCGGCCCGACGCCCGCCGGCAGTTTTGCGTCCCATGCGTCTTGCGTCCCAGGTGGGCTGCGGCAAGGCGCTGGTGCAGCGCGGCAACAGGAAAAGGAAAGGCGGGCCGGCGTTTCAGCCCGCGAAGATGTCGGCCCAGCTGCGTGCCTTGCCCAGCGGCCTCACCGTGGCGGATTGCTCGAGGATGGACACGGCCTTGTTGACTTCATCGGCGGATGCGCCGTCTTCGAGGATGACCAGGCGGCTGCTGGTGGCATCGGCCATGCGCACGTCGGCCATTTTGCCGTGCGTCTGGTAGACCTGAGTCCAGTCCATTTTCTTGCCCGCTTTCAGGGCGATGGGCTCGATGTAGGTCAGCGTGCCGCCTGACGCGCTGCGCACCGCGTAGGCGAAATCGGCCATGTGGCCGCTGCTGGCGCGCGCTCGCGCGCCGCGCTGCAGTCTGTCGCCCACGGCTTCGGCCAGTGTGCGGCCCACTTCGGCACGAAAACGCAGGCGGTTGAATTTGGGCATCCAGAGCGAGCACTGGAACGTCAGCACCGCGACCAGCTTGACAGCTTCCCACAAGGCGTCCTGCAGCCGCGAAGCGGGCCCGCTGGCGACGATGGCGCCCGCTTTGTCGAAGCGTGCGAGGCTCAGGCCCGGTGCCAGGTTCAGTTGTGCCAGACGCTTCGCGCTCAGGTCGATGCCGTATGCGGCAGCGTGCATGGCGCTCTCGCCGGCGTCTGTCAGATAGAAAGTCTGTTCATCGGGCCGGGCGATGTAGAACGCCGCGTGCTCGCCATCGAGGCCCATGGGCACGGGGCTGATGGCGCGGACGGCGCGGTCCCCCGCCGGCAGTACGGTCCAGCCGGCGGCTTGCAGAAAGTCGGTCATACCAGCAGTTCAATCTGGCGGCCCTTGAGGGGGTGGGCAAATCCGCCCGCCAGGACCAGGTTGGCGTGTTGCAGGAAATAGGAAATCACCGCGGGCAGATCGTGCAGCGGCGCGTCCAAGGGCTCGGCGTAGCCCTCGCCGTCTTCGTGCCATCGATGCTGGTGCAGTCGGCCCCGCAGCGTTCGCCCGTGGTGAGGCAAGCCCTTGCCGACCAGGCTGGTATGGAAAGTGTCGCCGCAATCCAGCCCCAGGACCCGGTGCGGCCCCACGAAAAGGCTGGCCGAACAGCTTTCCGGCAGGGCAATCACGGCCAGGCCATGCACCGACGTACCCGCTGGCCGACAGACCGCCCTGAAGATGATGTCGTCGCGGGTTTCGCCGCGCAGCCGGCAGGACGATGCGAACTCCATCCATTGGGTCCTGCCCGAGTTCGCGCGCGCGGTCCACGCGACCGGCTTCACGGTTTCTTTGGGCTCCACGAGAATGTCGCGGACTTCGGCCGGGCTGATGAGAGGGGCTTGCATAAGGACGCGGGCATCGCAAAGGGCCGTAATCTTACAAGAACCCGGCGCTATGCCGCCGCCCGCCTCGTTTCAGAGCGTGTCGCTGCCGAACGTATCGCATTGCCGCAAATCGCCCGTGTCGAAGCCCCGCTTGAACCACCGCACCCGTTGCGCCGACGAACCATGCGTGAACGCATCGGGAACGACGTAACCCTGGCTTTGTTTCTGCAGTGTGTCGTCGCCGATGGCAGAGGCCGCATTCAGGCCTTCTTCGATGTCGCCGGGTTCCAGGATGCTGCGCGCCTGGTCGGCGCGACGGGCCCAGAGGCCGGCAAAGCAGTCCGCCTGCAGCTCCATGCGGACCGACAACGCATTGGCCCGGCCCGGATTGCGCTGGCGCAGGCGGTCTACCTGTTCGGCCACGCCCAGCAGGTGCTGTACATGATGGCCCACCTCATGCGCGATGACGTAGGCCTGCGCGAAATCGCCGGGCGCGTTGAGGCGGCGCTCCATCTCGTCAAAGAAGCTGAGGTCGATATACACGCGGCTGTCGGCCGGGCAATAGAAGGGGCCCATGGCCGCCTGGCCCGTGCCGCAGGCTGTGGGGGTGGCGCCCCGGAACAAGACCAGTCGCGGCGGTTGATACTGGCGATTCAGGTTCTGCTGGAATATGGCGCTCCAGGTGTCTTCGGTTTCGCCCAGCACCTGGGCCACGAAGCGCGCCTGCGGGTCGTTGGCGGGCGGCTGGGTGGCCGTCTGCTCGGTGGGGGCCGGGCCTTGTTCGGCCATCTGCAGCACAACGGAGGGGTCCACGCCGAAATACATGGCCACCAGGGCCAGCACGATGGTGCCCAGTCCGATCGTGCCTCGACCGCCCAGTCTCGGACCCCGTGATCGGCGGTCTTCGATGTTCCGGCTTTCCCGGGAATTACCCATGCGCATGTTGTTTCTCCTGAGCAGGCGCCAACAGTGCTAGGATAAACCCATGGCGATCCTTTTCTCTATTCACCCAGACAATCCCCAGCCCCGCTTGCTGAAGCAGGCCGCGCAGTGGCTGAGCGACGGCGGCCTGGTGGCGGTGCCCACCGACTCCAGCTACGCAGTCGTAGCCAGGCTCGACGACAAAGCCGCAGCCGACGCATTGCGGCGGCTGCGGGGGCTGGACGAACGGCACCACCTGACGCTGCTGTGTCGCGACCTGGCCGAAATAGGCCATTTCGCACGGGTGGACAACCGCCAGTACCGCCTGCTGAAGGCCGCGACGCCTGGCCCCTGGACCTTCATTCTCGAGGCGACCCGCGAGGTGCCGCGCCGCGTCTCGCACCCTTCGCGCAAGACCATCGGCATCCGTGTGCCGCAGCACGCCGTCACACTGGCGCTGCTCGAGCAAGTGGGCGCGCCGCTGCTGTCGACCACGCTCATTCCCAAGGATGAAGACGTGGCGCTGAACGATGCCGAAGACATCAGCCAGCGTTATGCGCACGAGCTGGCAGCGGTCGTGGATGCCGGCGCGTGCCCCCAATCGCCGACTACAGTCATCGATCTCACTGGCGCCGAACCCGCGATTTTGCGGCAGGGCAGCGGTGATCCCGCCTCTCTGGGCCTCTGAGCGCCGCACCACGCGCAATGCCGCGCGCAATGCCCCCGGCGGGGGGCCACGGCGGACGGCGCCGGGCATGGGGCGACTGGGCGCCAGCTCGATGACAGGCCCCTGGTGCGTCCCGGCCAGACCGGCGCCGCGCCGCGACGGCTCGAGGGCGCCGGCCACTTCTGTATAGATAGTTTTTTTTGCACCGCATCGCGCGGGTACAATTCCGCTGGCCATGTCCGAACTTATCCAGACCATTGCGGTTTACGCCATTCCCGTCATTTTTGCCATCACGCTGCACGAAGCGGCGCACGGCTACGTGGCGCGCATGCTGGGCGACCCCACGGCCGCGCAGGCGGGCCGGATCACCTTGAATCCGCTGCGCCATATCGACCCTGTGGGCACGCTGCTGGTGCCGGCGGGGATCCTGCTGATGTCCAAGCTGATGGGCGGGCCCGCGCTGCTGTTCGGCTGGGCCAAGCCGGTGCCGGTCGACTTCGGACGGCTGCGCAGGCCCAAGAAAGACATGCTGTGGGTGGCGCTCGCCGGCCCGGCGGCCAACCTGCTCATGGCAATATTGTGGGTCATTTCGATGCGGCTGTACCTGGCTGGCGGCATCCAGGAAGGCTATTGGTACCAGATGGCTCTGGCCGGCGTGAATGTCAACCTGGTGCTGATGGCGTTGAACCTATTGCCGATTCCACCTCTGGACGGCGGGCGCATCGCGTTCAGCCTGCTTCCCAACCGCATGGCCTGGCAATATTCGCGCATCGAACCCTATGGTCTGGTGATCGTGTTGCTACTGCTGGTAACCGACGTCCTGTGGCTGTTGATGCAGCCGGTGCTCCAATTGGGTACAGCCATCGTGACGTGGTTCTTGTAAGGCCCAATATCCGTTAAACTCCGCGATTCGACTGACCCAGTTCAATACCCGGAAACTGTCGTTCCGGGTCCGGAGCCCATTTTTCATGGCATCCCCCGCCGAAACTACCAACTTCCAGGGCAGCATGGTGGCGCTGGTCACCCCCATGCAGCCCGATGGCAGCCTTGATTACGCTGCTTACCGCTCCCTGATCGACTGGCACATCGCCGAAGGCACCGACGGCCTGGTCGTGGTGGGCACCACGGGCGAATCGCCCACGGTATCCATGGACGAGCACGCCGAGCTCATCCGCGTGGCGGTCGAGCACGCGGCCGGCCGCATCCCTGTCATTGCGGGCGTGGGCGCCAACTCCACGGACGAGGCCATCCATCTGTCGCGGCATGCCAAGGCAGTCGGCGCCCAGGCGGGCCTGTCGGTGGTGCCGTATTACAACAAGCCTTCCCAGGAAGGCCTGTATCAGCATTTCCGCGCGGTGGCCGAGGCGGTCGACCTGCCCACGCTGCTCTACAACGTGCCGGGCCGTACCGTGGCCGACATGTCCAACGAAACCGTGCTTCGGCTGGCGCAGATTCCCGGCATCATCGGCATCAAGGACGCCACGGGCGATATCGCCCGCGGGGCCCTGCTGATGCGTGAGGCCCCGCAGGGCTTCCAGGTCTTCAGCGGCGATGACCCCACCGCCACGGCGCTCATCCTTCTGGGCGCGCGCGGAAACATCTCCGTTACGGCCAATGTGGCGCCCAGGCTCATGCATGAGCTCTGTGCCGCCGCGTTGGCGGGCGACGTACCCAAGGCGCGTGAACTAAATGCACGCCTGGCGCGTCTTAACAAGGCCTTGTTCATCGAGGCCAATCCCATTCCTGTCAAATGGGCGCTGGCCCAGATGGGCCGTACCGCGTTGGGCTACCGGCTGCCGATGGTAGGACTGGGCGCACAGCACCACGACACGGTCCGCAGCGCGCTCCAGGAAACGGGCCTGCTCTAAAAAGTGAGGATGCGTATGAACCAACGTCATGCCGCTGCGTCGGCATTGATGGCCCTGGCATTGTTGGCAGGTTGCAGCGAAGTCAATGAATTGCTGGGCAACGATGAATCGATCGACTACAAAAGTACGCGGCGCGGCGAACCCCTGAGCATTCCGCCCGATCTGACCCAGGCTTCTGCCGATCCACGCTACCGCGCGCCCGCATCCGGAAGTACCACGTACTCCGAATACCAGCAGCAGGGCCAGCAAGTGGCTTCCGCGACGCCGACCAGCAACGTGCTGCCGCAGCGCCCCGACATGCGGGTCGAACGTGACGGCGATCTGCGTTGGCTGGTGGTCGAACGTCCGCCCGAAGAGGTGTTCCCCAGGGTCGTCGACTTCTGGACCGACACCGGGTTTACCTTGGCCAACAACGACCCCCGATCGGGCCTGGTCGAGACCAACTGGGCCGAGAACCGCGCCAAGATCCCCGAGAGCTGGTTGCGGCAGGCGCTGGGCTCGATCCTGGATACCGCCTGGGATAGCGGCGAACGCGAGAAATTCCGCACCCGTGTCGAACGCGTCAATGGCCATACCGAGGTCTACATCTCGCACCAGCAGATGTTCGAGAAGCGCATCGGTCCCGATGACGCCCAGGTGGCCTGGGAGCACGGCCGCGAAGATCCGGGCCTGAATGCGGCCATGCTGGCACGCCTGATGGTGTATCTGGGTACCGACGTCGACAACGCCCGCAAGCTGGTCGCGCAGGCCGAAGCCTCGCCCCAGGCCCCCAAAGTGCAGGATGTGCGGGCCAATGGTGCCATGCTGATCGTGGACGAGTCGTTCGACCGCGCCTGGCGTCGCGTCGGCGTGGCCCTAGATTCGGGCGGCTTTGCGGTCGACGATCGCGATCGTTCTGCCGGCGAATACTTCGTGCGCTATGTCGATACCGACTCGGGCGCCCAGCAGGATCAGCCGGGCTTCTTCAGCCGCCTGTTCTCGGGCGACAAGAAAGCCCAGGCCGCCCAATACCGCATCCACCTGACGCAAGACGGCACGCAGACCAATGTCACCGTGCTCGACAGTTCGGGTCAACGCGACAACAGTTCCACCGCGCAACGCCTGCTCAGTGTGCTGAAAGACAAAATGACCTGAAGTCCGGGCATCGCCCACGCAAAAAGGCCGCGACACACTCGCGGCCTTTTTGCATGGGCGAGGCCCTGTCCGGCCGATGCTTGGCCGGGCGCGACGCTATTCCGCCGTGAACGGCGCTGCGACCGTGCCGTTGATCTTGCAATCCAGCAGGATCGGTCCATCAGGTTCGGCCAGCTGCGCGCGTATCGCGCGCAGGTCGTCCAGCGAACGGATGGTGACGCCCTGGATGCCCAGCGTGTCCGCGAGCCCGGCAAAGTCCACGTCAGCGAACAGCGACTTGGCCACCGGCATACTGCGGTGCTTCAGGAAATGGGTTTCTGCGCCATAGGCGGCGTCGTTCATCACCACCACCACCAAGGGAAGGTCCTCGCGCGCCATGGTCTCCAGTTCGCCGAGCGACATCAGCAGCCCACCGTCGCCCACGACCAGCACCACGCACTTGCCATGAGAGCCGCTGCGCCAGCCGAGCGCGGCACCGATCCCGAGGCCGATGGACCCGAATTCGCTCGTGTTCTTCAAGGCCTGCGGGCCGCTTACGTTCAAGTACGGCAAAGTGCCCAGGAAATTGCCGGCGTCGAAAACGATTTCCCGGTCCGGAGGCAGCAGTCGGTCGAGTTCAATGGCCAAGGCCCGGGGGTCCATCGTGTGCGCGGTGTGCGCAGGCTGGAAGTCGCCCGATGGATCGAAGTCGCCCAGCAGGCGGCGGTGCGCGTCGCTGTGCAGGGGCTTGTCTTCGGGCGGCTTGGCCGGCACCGCCTCGAGCAGCTGCCTGGCGACTGTGGCGGCGTCACCGACGATGGCAAGGTCCGCGTGCCAGTTCTGGCCGATGTTGCGTCGGGTGGCATCCACCTGGATCAGCGGCACCCCAGCAGGCAGCGAGGTGCCGGCGCTGGTCGTGCGCTGGTTCACGCTGGCGCCGAACACCAGCACGCAGTCGGCCTGGTCGGTCAGCCGCCGGCCGGCAGACAGCGAAAACGACCCCACGATGCCTGCGTTGAACGGATAGCCGCGGAACAAATCCTTGGCCTTGAGCGTAGTGGCCACACATGCGCCGAGTTTGTCGGCCAGCTGCAGCAAGACATCGCGGGCGCCGGATTTCCAGGCCCCCTTGCCGGCGATGATCAGGGGGGCGCGGGCCTGGGCCAGCAGTGCAGCGGCCGCTGCAATCGCCGCGGGCCGCCCTGCATCGGCCCCCGGGGGTGCAGCCGGGGCGGCTGGCGCCGGATCGGCATAGTCCACCTGTTGCTGCTGCAGGTCCACCGGCAGCAGCAAGGCAGCGAGTCCTCCCTTGGCCACGGACTGGCAGGCTTCGGCGAGGGCGGGCCTGGCGGTGCCCGCGGTGCGGGGCGCGACCACCGTCAGGCCCGCGGACGCCAGCACCTGGGCGCTCTGCAGCGCCTTGGTGTCGGGGCCCAGCCCATTCGCCGCGGGGTCGACCTTGGCAGCGCCGCAGATCAGCAGTACACGCGACCCGGTGCGGCTGGCGTACACCGTGGCATGCAGGCCGTTTGCCGTCGCCGGTCCCCGGCCGATCAGCGCCACGCCCAGCCGGCCGGAGGCGGCCGCATAGCCTTCCGCCATGGCCACGGCATTGTTCTCGTGACGCGCTCCATACAGCCGTATGCCCATCGCGTCCAGCGTCACGGCCAGGAGCGCCGTGTCTTCGGCCATCAGCGCGAACACCGCTTCGACGCCCATGTGCTTCAGATCCCGGGCGATGGCCTCGTACAAGGGCATGGTGGACGACTGCGAGCTCATAGGCCCTCCACGACCGGTTTCCAGTACTGGATGTCACTGCGTATCTGGCGGCCCAGGGCCTCGGAGTCGAACGGCACCGGCTCGTAACCCGCCTTGCTCAGGAAATCGCGCATCGGGTTCGAGTCCAGCACCGTGGCAAGCGCACGGTTCAACGGGACGGATACCTCGGCCGGCAGGTTCGCCGGCGCAAAGAGGCCGAACCAACCCGTGACCTCGAAGTCGGCGATCGTCTCTTTTATGGCCGGAACGTCGGGAAGCGAGGGGTTGCGCTTGGCTCCCGTGGTGGCCAGGGCCTGGAGCTTGCCCCCCTGTATGAACGGCAGCGACGACGACACCACATCGAACATCAGGTTCACATTGCCCGCGATGACATCGTTGAGGCCGGGCGCCGTGCCCTTGTATGGCACATGCAGCATCTGGATGCCCGTCGTGCGCATGAGCAGTTCGCCAGACAGATGATTGCTCGATCCATACCCTGATGAGGCATAACTCACCTTCTGCGGATGCTGCTTTGCATAGCGGATGAGATCGTCCAGGCTTTTGACGGGAAGGGCGGGGTGGGTGACCAGCACATTTTCATACTGTGCAACCACGGCCAATGGCGTGAAGTCCTTCAGCGGGTCGTAGGTGATCTCCTTGTTGAGCATCGGGGCCATGACATGGGTTCCGGTGGCGCCCAGGCCCAGTGTGTAGCCGTCGGGGGCGGCCTTGGCCAGACGATTCAGGCCGATCGATCCGTAGGCGCCCACCACGTTCTCCACGATGACGGGCTGTTTGAGGTCCTTGGAAAGCTGGTCCGCCAGGCGGCGCCCCACTGCGTCCACCGGCCCGCCCGCAGGCAGCGGCACGATGATGGTGATGGGGCGTTGTGGCCAGCCCTGCGCCGCGCCCGATGTGGCCGCCACCCCCAATAGGGCTGTGGCCAGTCCCAACCGGATCCATCCGCTGAATTTCATGTTGTCTCCTTTGGTTTTGTCATGGTTTGGCGACCTTTGCCGCCTTGTTGTGCACTGCTGAACGCACCAGACCACTCTGAGGCCGGTGCGCGGGTCCTGCAATGATTCGGCCAAAAAGGGTCAGTTCGCTTTCAAGCCCGCGTCGCCGATCACCGGCGCCCATTTCTGGCGTTCGCGCTGTGCGAAATCCCCAAGTTGGCTGGGTGGGCCGCCGGCCGGCACATGGCCGAGCGCGAGCAGGCGTTTCTGCACGTCGGGATCTTTCAATATGTTCGCCAATGCTCGGTTCAGCACCTGAATGGCTTCAGGAGGCGTTCCATGGGGCGCATACATGCCGTTCCAGGCGATCACTTCGAATCCCTGGACGCCTTCTTCGGCCACCGACGGTATGCCGGGCAGCAGGGGAGAAGTCTTGAGCGACGTGACAGCCAGCGGCTTGATCTTGCCGGCCTCTATCTGCGACGACACTGCACTGATCGTGTCCACCCCCAGGCTCACGCGCCCGCCGATCAGATCGGTCATGGCGGTGGCGGAGCCCTTATAGGGGATGCCCGCAATGTTGGTGGCGGTCTGTTTTTCCAGCAGTTCGAGCACCAGGCGCGCCGTGGTGCTGGGCAGGCCCACGTCCACGCCGTCTGGTTTGGCCTCGGCCGCCTTCAGCACATCGCCCAGCGACTTGTACGCGGACTCCGGACGCGTCACGATCACCATCGGAAACGTGCTGACCAGCATGACCGGGTCGAAATCCTTGGCGGGGTCGAAGTTCAGCGTACTGAACAGATACTGGTTGAGCACGTGCGTGCCATTGGTGCCCATGACCAGGGTATAGCCGTCGGGTTCGGCGCGCGCGACTTCAGCCGTGCCGATATTGCCGCCCGCACCGGGGCGGTTCTCGACCACAAAGGGCTGGCCCAGTTCCCTGGCCAGCCGCTCGGCCAGGAAGCGCGTGGCGACGTCCGTGCCCTGGCCCGCCTGGTATGGCACGATCACGCGCACCGGCTTGGTGGGATAGGAAGCGGCCAGCGCCGGTGAGCAGAAGCAAACCGCTAAGATCAGCAATGCACGCAATTTTTGTCTCATGGATGTCTCCTGGTGGAATTATTGGCGTGATGCGGGGGGATACGGCGCGTTCAGATGGCTACGAACTACCGGGCAGCGCACCGCTTTCGCGCAATTTCGCGATGGTTGCGGTGGACAGGCCCGCTTGCTGCAGGACTTCTTCGGTGTGCTGGGCAAAGCCGGGCGGGTTGCCGCCCGGTTTGCCCGGGGTGCGATACAGCCGATTGGGCAAACCCACGCCCTGATAGCCTTTGCGTTGAACGAGCATGCCGGCCGCGTGCGCCTGCTCGAAGGCTTCGGGCACGCTGTTGACGGGCCCGGCGGGCACGCCGAGTTTCATCAGTTCCCGGCACAGCGCCTGGCGGTCGCGGCCTGCCAAGGCCGCTTCAATCGCGGCCCGCAGCGCGTCCCGGTGCGCCAGACGGTCGGCATTGTGCGCAAAGCGCGGGTCGGCGCGCACGTCGTCCAGCCGCAGGTATTCGCAGAATCTCTGGAACTGCCGGTCGTTCAGGATGCCCAGGAAGATCTGGCCATCGCGGCACTGGAACTTGTCATAGGGCGCAATATTGGGATGCGCGCTGCCCATCAGTTGCGGGGCGCGGCCCGACCCCAGCCAGTTGGCTGCATGCGGCACCAGCAGACTCAGCGCCGTATTGAACAGCGTCGCTTCCACGCGCTGCCCCCGTCCGCTGCGGGACCGCTCGACGATCGCCATCAGGATCGCCGTCATCGCCGTATAGCCGGTCAAGTGATCCACGATGGGTATGCCAATGCGCGTCGGGCCGCTTTCGGGCTCGCCGTTGATGCTCATCAGTCCGCACATCGCCTGAAGCACGGCGTCGTAACCGGGTAGCCCGCCCAATGGTCCGTGCTCGCCAAAGCCGCTGATGGTGCAATACACCAGCCGGGGAAAGCGGGGCGCCAGCACGGTGTCGTAGTCCAGACCCCAGCGTCGCATGGTGCCGGGCAGGAAGTTCTCGACCAGCACGTCGGCATCCTGCAGCAACGCCATAAGCACGTCGTGCGCCTGGGGGCGGGTGAGGTCCAGCGTAATGGCGCGTTTGCCGCGGTTCACTGCGCCAAAGTAGGCGGCGTTGCCGTCTTCGGCGAACGGAGGGCCCAGGGTGCGGGTCTCATCGCCGGAAGGGGGCTCTACCTTGATGACCTCCGCGCCATTGTCCGCCAGCATTTGCGTGCACAGCGGCCCCGCCAGCACGCGCGAAAGGTCGATGACCTTCAGCCCCGCCAGCGCGCCGCCTTGGTGTTCGGAAGCGTCAAGCATGATCGCACCCTCACAAACGTGAATCCCCGGCCGGACCGGCCGGGGTCGAATGGCCGATGTCAGCCGCGGGCCGGCAACTCTACGACCCCCGTACCCAGCACGGACAGCTCGTCGTCCTGGTTGCGGGCCTCTTGTTCGATTTCCACCAGGTGCCTGCCGTCTTCGACATACTTGCGCTTGACGCGTGCCTTGAAGAACAGCATGTCGCCTTCGGGGTTGTGGCGCCGGATCTTGCAATACGACTTGCGCAGGAAGCCGTCGTCGCCCATCCAGTTCGTCAGCTGGTGCGTCAGCCATGAATTGCGCTCAGGCCCGTAGTCGTAGGCCCCCGGGGCGCCCACTTCAAGCGCGAAGTCCTCTTCCCAGTGCACACGCTCGGGCACGTCGGGAATGCCGAATCGGTTGGTGATGCCCACGCCGGGATGGGCGTCGATCAATTGCCAGGCCAGTTTGTTGGCGCGGATATACAGCCCGCCCCAGCCCTGCGCATAGGCAATGAAACCGGTCACTGTCATCGGCCCCTTGAAGAGTACCGGCAGTTCCTCGCCTTCCTGCACATCGTCCCAGTAGCGGGTGTTGGCGCCTCGGACCTCTTCCTGGGCATACAGCTGGTAGGCGGCGCGGATTTCTTCGTCGCTATAGCGGCGAGGCTGGCGCTCGCGCACTTCCTTGTACTTGCTGCCCTGCTCGCGGGCGTGGTCGCGTTCTGTGCGGAAGCACCAGCTGTCGGCTTCGGCCACCTTGTCGCCTTCCTGGTTGAAGAAGTCCACGTGGTAGATCTGTTGCACCGCCCGGCCGGCAAAACGCGTTTCGTGCTCGATCAGGTCTTTCAGGTAGGCTTCAGTGCGGATTTCATCGTTGCGGCGCACCGGCTTGTGCCAGCTCCAGTCGGCTCCCGACCACATCGCGTGCACGCCGGGCAGGCCCCCCACGTACCCGGATACGATGCGGCTGGTGGCGAAGAGGAAGCTGGGCAGGGCAATGATGCCGCCGTATCGGGTGGACTTCGCGTATTCCGGGTCGCACCACAGTGCATTGTCGTCGCCTATGCCGTGCGCATAGTGGCGGATGTTGTCGCGAGTGGCTTCGTAGCACCAGGGTTCCGCCGTGGCGCCGATCTTTACGCCGATGCGGGCGCGAAGCTCGTCCAGGCCGCGTTCGGTGATCTTTGGGAAACTGCGTGCGGTCTGAGTCTTGGTCAGCATGATGTCTCCGTCCTGTGTGGAATCAATGTTCGGCAATGGCTGCAGCGCGGCCTTCGGCCTCCTGGTCGCGCAGTTTCTTGCGGTGGATCTTGCCGGCTGGCGTCTTCGGCAGTTCGTGCACGAACACCACCTGGCGGGGATATTCGTGCTGGCTCAGTTGCGTGCGCACGCCGTCCTGGATTTCGTGGATAAAGGCATCGTCACCGGACCGGCGCGCCACCACGAAGGCCTTCACTACCTGGCCGCGCACGGCGTCGGGCACGCCGATGGCGGCGGCTTCGACGACGTCGGGATGCTTGAGAATTGCGTCTTCGATTTCGACGGCGCTCATTGTCCAGCCGGCCGAAATGATCACGTCATCGGCGCGGCCGCCGTGCCAGAAGTAGCCGTCTTCATCGATACGGCCCAGATCTTTGGTCGGCACCCATTCGCCGCGACGCCACACCTTCAACTCGCCCGTGACGCCAGGCGGGCACGGCGCGCCGCCCCCATCCTGTACTTCGACCCTCAGGCCGGGCACCGGCTTGCCGAGCGAGCCCGGCTTGACCATGAAGTCTGGCGCGCCTGGATAGCTGACCAGGCATACGCCGATCTCGGTAGTGCCGTACATGCTGCACGCGGGCCGGCCAAATGTGGCCTGCACGAAATCTGCCGTTTCGCTGTCGATGGGCTCGCCCGTGAAGGACAGCTTCTGCAGGCAATACCGGTATTGGCCGGCCGCACCTGAATTGCGCATCATGCGGTAGTGGGTGGCCGCCGCCGAAAGGTTGTTGAACCGATGGTCCTGCAGGGCCTGCAACAGGCGTTCGGCTTGGTATTTGCCCGCATACGCTCCGATGGTCACGCCCAGGGCCAGCGGGGCCAGCGTGCCGTGCCACAGCCCGTGCCCCCAGGCCGGGGACGACGGGCACATATAGCGGTCGCCCGGTCGTATTCCGGTACCGTACAGCGCCGCCAGCATCAGGGTGACGATGGCGCGGTGGCTGTGCCGGACGGCATCGGGCAGTTCGCGCGTCGTGCCGGATGTGTACTGAAAGATCGCCAGGTCATCGGCACGGCTCTGCACCTGGAACTGGTCCGGATATTGCCCGGGCGCGGGAATCAGGTTCCCGTCCGCCACCACTACATCCAGCCCCGGCAGGGCGGGCACTTGCCCCGCCTTTTCCGCATTGGTGATCAGAAGGCGTGGCCGGCAATCTTCGATGCGCAGGCGTATGCCGTCCGGGCCGAACAGCGTGAACAGCGGGACGGCTATGGCGCCCATCTTGATGGCGCCGAACAGCGCCACATAGAACTCCCGCGATGGCTCCAGCATGACGGCCACGCGGTCGCCAGGCTGTATGCCGCGCGCCACGAGGGCGTGCGCGAAGCGCGAGGACTCGCGCGCCAGCTCGTCAAAGCCCAGCACTTCGTCCTGTCCGGTAGCCCGCACCAGGATCACCGCGGGCCGGCCGCTGCCCGCATGGCGGTCTATGCATTCGTGCGCGATGTTCAGGCGCTGGCGGTCCCCGTCGAACAGTTCCCACAAGCGGGCGGGCGTGCATTGGACCTGTGCATCCGCGTACGTAAGGTAATCCGTCAACTTCGCCATGACGCCTTGTCTCCTGATTCTTGTGGGCTCAACTTTGCGCTCCGCCGTTAAAATTGTCAATAGCGTTCCTTGATTGTATATATACAATTCAGGTGCAATGCAGGCTGCATGGATACCTCGACACGAGTGCTGGCGTATCCTTGCCAATGTTTTGCACGGAGACCACTTGCATGAGCGAAATCCCATCGGCGAAAGCCGCACCTGGCCCCCGCATCCGCGAGGTGCCCGCCGTATCGCGCGCGATCGCCATCCTGCGCCTGCTCGGCCGTGGGCAGGGGGCCATGACCCTGAAGGCCATTGCCGACGAGCTGGATATGGTTACCAGTACGTGTCTGCACATTCTTCGCGTGCTGGTAAGCGAGGGGCTGGTCAAGGTGGATGCCAGCAGCAAGCGCTACAGCCTCGGCGTGGGCATGCTCGCGCTGGCGCGCAATGTCCTCGAAACCAATCCGTTTCCCACGCTGGTGCAGCCCGTTCTCGACAAACTGGCCCACGAAGACAACATCACGGCCATCGGCGTGGAGATTTCGGGCCTGGATCACATGGTGGTGCTGGCGCTGTCTCGTTCGCGCGCACCGTTCCGCCTGCATGTCGACGTCGGCAGCCGTTTTCCCGCGCTGCTCAGTGCAACCGGGCGCCTGGTGGCGGCCTATGCGGATATCGACGATGCCGAGCTCGAGCGCCGGTTCAAAGCCTTGCGCTGGGACCAGCCACCCGATATGGACGGCTGGCGCAAAGAGGTCGACGCCGTGCGCCGCAAGGGCTTCAGTATCGATCGCGGCAACTACATCAATGGCGTGGCGCTCGTCGCCGTGCCCGTTTTCGATAGCCGCCGCCGGCTCAGCCATTCATTGGTGGGGGCGGCGCTGGCCAACCAGATGAGCGCCGCGCGCGCCTTGGAACTGGCCAAGCGCATGCAGGCTGAGGCGCAATCGTTATCGCAGACGATGGGAAGTTGACGGGCCACGGCTAATGCGGCCGGCATTCACGAGGGGGGTACGATGGGTGTGGCGGTAACGGAAGAACAACTGCTGTCTGAAGGCTGGGCGGCGCGCACTGGCAAAGGCTTCACGCAACTGGTGGGCCCCTTGTGGACGCGCCGCGAGGGAGATGCCTGGGCCTATGGCCTGCTGACCACCGACGCGCATGGCAACCCTGCCCGCCTGGTGCATGGTGGCCTGATCGCCACTTTGCTCGACCACGCCTTGAGCACCATCGCATGGGAAGCGGCGGCGCGGCAGCCTTGCGTGACGGTGCAGCTCGATACGCATTACCTGTCGCCCGCCAGGCCAGGCCAGTTCCTCGCGGTACGCGGACGTGTACTGCGCAAGACGGCCAGCCTGCTGTTCATGCAAGGCGACCTGCAGGCCGATGGAGAATTGATCGCCAGCGCTCAGGCAATGCTCAAGCGGGTTGGCTCACCGGGCTGAACCGCTACGCGCGATTTGCCCGGAGGGGGACTGGCCATCGCGACGCGCGAGCTGGCCTCGCGAGGTGCGCTCTACGGCCGGGATCTGCGGGCATTCGACCCCGGCTGTGCGGCAATAATGCACGCGGCAGACGCCTTGGCCATCTGCCGCATGGTCAACCCGCCGGCCGACATCTGATCTTGCTGCCGGACCGGAAGTCGAGGCGTGCCTCGACCCGGACCTCCGGCGGTGTCGCGTCATGCGGGGCAGGGTTCAGGCCACTGATCAGGACGCCGGGGCAGCTGCGCCACCAGTGCCGCCGGGAGCGGGAGTACCCGTGCCGCCGGGGGGAGGCGTGGTCGGCGCCGGGGTGGCCGGCGCAGGGCTGGACGGCGCGGGCATGGTGGTGGACGGCTCGGTGCCGGCGGGACTCGCGGTGTCTTCCTTCTTGTCGCACGCGGTCAGCGCTACGGCAACCACCGAAGCAAGAATGAGAGTTTTGCTGAGCATGTTGGACTCCTATAGATGACTATCTTGCGGCCCCGATGATTGGGGGGAAACCAGTGTCCCATTAGGGGAAACCAGTAGTCAGGCTACAGGAATCGCCAACGCGCTGGCGTGTGGAAATTAAAGCGGTGGCATCCGGAAGGTAACAATCTTTACTTATAAGTGTGCAACCTGTCCTGATGTTTCATTCGGCGCGTACTCGATAGCGTCTTGTACGGCATGGTAACGGCCTCGTGACGGGATGGTACCGAGCCACCCTGTCGGGACGGCAGCGCCGGGTTCAGTGTCGCGGCAAGGCGACACCGAAGTACCGGGATGTCAGGTGACCGCGAACGGTGCGCACGCGGACGTAGGGCTCAAGCGCCAGGACGGTAATGCAGCCATCCGGCGTCGAGCCAGTCGGCCAGGCACTCGCGGGCGGCGACGCTCAATCGCCTGCAGCGCGGGTCGCCGCAGTGCAGGCGTTTGTCGTCGGCCAGCGCGCGCAGGCCGGCATCCGGCGGCACCATGGCCGTTTCACCATTGATGAACAGCTGTTTCCCGCGGTAGAGCATGCGGGTGCGGCGATCGAGATGCAGGGTGCCGTCGCGCGGCCATTCCGTGGCGAGATCGACGACGGCTGCAGCGTCGGGTTCGAATACGGCCAGGTTACTGGGCTCGGTGAGCCAGCAGCCCAGGAAACGCGCCGCCAGCGCGTCGTCAAAACGTACTTTCGCCAGCGTGGCCAGCGTGGCCTCGACCAGGGCATCCGGCAGCGCTGCCGGATTGTCCACGGCTTGCTGGCCGGGGTCGCGATACAGCGCGTCGAGGCGCGGGCCCGGCAGGGGCGGCTCGCCATAGGGGCCGCCCAGCATGCCCACCCGTGCCATGGCCTGATCGGCGGCCGCCTCGAGCAGCCCACGCGCCAGCGCGGCCTGGGTGGGCGCGCGGAAGCCGATAGAGATCGTCATGCAGTCATCGCCTTGCGCAATCCCGTCGTGCGCCATGTGCGGGGGCAGGTAGAGCATGTCGCCCGGTTCCAGCACGACATCGTGCGTGGGCGTGAAGTGCTCGAGGATCTTCAGGGGCAGGTCGGGCTGCAGCGTCAGGTCCTTCTGCGGGCCGTAGCGCCAGCGACGCCGGCCGGCGGCCTGCAGCAGGAACACGTCGTAGCTGTCGAAATGAGGCCCGACGCCGCCGCCATCCGAGGCCACGCTGATCATGATGTCGTCGAGCCTGGCGTCCGGAATGAAGCGGAACTGCTGCAGCAGCGCCGACGCGGCGTCGTTGTGAAGGTCGACGCTTTGAACCAGCAGTGTCCAGTCGGGCTCGCCATGCTTGGGCAGGCGAGCAAAGGGGCCGGGCTCCATCTGCCAGGCGCCGGATTCGCGCCAGATCAGGCGCGACTCCACGTCGTCGCGCCGCGCCATTTTCTTCAGGGCGGCGATGCTCACCGGCGGCTTGAAGCCCGGAATCGCCTGACGGATCAGCAGCGGCTTGCGCTGCCAGTATCGGCGCATGAAATCGGCGGGGCTCAGGCCGCCCAGCAAGGGCAGGGGCAAACGGGTCTTCATGGCAGGCAGGCCTTCAGGCGGTACAGCGCATCCAGCGCTTCACGCGGCGTCAGGCTGTCGGGGTCGATTTGAGCGAGTTCGTCACGCAGGACTTGCAGGGCGGTGGACTCGTCGGATTGGTCGTGGGCGGCGCCGGCCAGCGCGTCGGCTTCTATGGCGGCGGCAAACAGTCCCAACTGGGGCGTCGGCGCGCCCTGGGCTTCGAGCCGCTCGAGTTCGCGCGTGGCATGCCGTATGACGGCCGCCGGGACGCCGGCGCGTTGCGCCACCTGGATCCCGTAGCTGCGGCTGGCCGGCCCATCGCGCACCTCGTGCAGAAAGACAATGCCGCCCGCTGATTCCGCCGCGGCAAGGTGCACATTGGCCGCGGTGGGCTGTTCGGCGGGCAGGCGGGTCAGTTCGAAGTAATGGGTGGCGAACAGTGTCAGTGCACGGTTATGGGTCACCAGGCGCAGCGCGATCGCCCATGCCAGGGCCAGACCATCATAGGTGGACGTGCCCCGCCCGATCTCGTCCATCAGCACCAGGCTGTGCGGTGTGCTTGCCGCCAGGATGGCCGCGGCCTCGGTCATTTCCATCATGAACGTCGAGCGTCCGCCCGCCAGGTCGTCGGCGGCGCCGATGCGGGTGAAGATGCGGTCGAGCTTGCCTATCGTGGCGCGCTGCGCCGGCACGAAACTGCCGGTGCGGGCCAGCAGGGCGATCAGCGCGACCTGACGCATGTAGGTGGATTTGCCGCCCATGTTGGGGCCCGTGATCAGCAACATGCGGCGCAGGGCATCGAGCCGGCAGCCGTTGGGCGTGAAGCGCTCGATGGCGCGCTCCACCACGGGATGGCGTCCGCCATCAATGTCGATTTCGGCGTGTTCGGTGAGCTCGGGCGCCACCCACCCGTGGCGCAGGGCGTGTTCGGCCAAGGCAGCCAGCGTATCCAGTTCAGCCAGCGCCGCCGCGCAGTCCGACAGGGGGCGCACGTGCTGGGCCAACGCGTCCAGCACTTGCTCGTACAGCCATTTTTCGCGCGCCAGCGCGCGGTCCTGGGCGGACAGGACTTTATCTTCCCAGGATTTGAGTTCGGGCGTGATGTAGCGCTCGGCGTTCTTGAGCGTCTGGCGCCTGCGGTAGTCCTCGGGCACCTTGTCGGCCTGCCCTCTGGTGACCTCGATGTAAAAGCCATGTACGCGGTTGAATTCGACGCGCAGATTGGCGATACCGGTGCGTTCGCGCTCTCGGGCTTCGAGCTGCAGCAGGAAGTCGCCGCCGTCGGCGGCCAGCCCGCGCAATTCGTCGAGTTCGGCATCAAAGCCTGCGGCGATGACCCCGCCGTCGCGAATGGCGACGGCCGGCTCCGCCGCGATGGCGCTTTGCAGCAACTGCGCGGCCGCCGGGTCGGGCGCCAGGTGCGCGGCGAGCTCTCCCAGCCGCGGCGATGCTTCCAGCGGTGTCACGAGCGCGCGCAGGGCGGGCAGGGCCGTCAGGGCTTCTCGCAGGCTGGCCAGTTCACGCGGGCGTACCGAGCGCAGCGCAAGGCGCGATGCAATGCGTTCGACGTCCGGAAACGCATTCAGCGCCGTGCGCAGTGTTTCGAGCAGGCTTGCCGCGCCGAAGGGCTGCGCAATGTCCGTTCGGCCGGCCAGCAGTGCCGAAATGGCTTGCTGGCGCGCCATCGCGGGCGCATTGTCGCGAAGCGGATGATGCAGCCATCGCCGCAGCAGTCGGCTGCCCATCGGTGTGCGGCAGCCGTCGAGCAACGAGAACAGGGTGGGCGAATCCTCGCCGCTCAACGTCTGGGTGAGCTCCAGGTTGCGGCGCGTGACGGGATCCATCAGCACATACTGGCCGGGCCGATCGACCGCAATGCCCTGCACATGCGCCAGGGCCTGCGACTGGGTTCGAGCGGCATAGCGCAGCAGCGCGCCCGCAGCGCAGATGGCGGCGGGCATGTCATCGACGTCGAAACCCGCAAGCGTGTCAGTCTTGAAGTGGGCCAACAGGTGAGCGCGTGCACCGTCGCTTTCGAAATGCCAGTCGGGCACGCGGGTACGGGCGCCCTCGAACGCCAGGACGAGCTCGGCGCCTTCGGCGCATACCAGCTCGGCCGGAGCGATGCGATGCAGTTCGGATTCGACCTGGGCCGGCGCGCATTCGGTGACGCGGAATTCTCCGCTGGCAAGGTTCAGCCAGGCGATGCCGGCGCGTTGGTTGCGCGCCTTGCCGGCCACGAACACCGACGCCAGGGCGCGGTCGGCCTTGGCGGGCAGCAGCGCTTCATCGGTCAGGGTGCCCGGGGTGACGATGCGCACGATGCGCCGCTCGACGGGCCCTTTGGCGGCCGCCGGGTCCCCGATCTGCTCGCAGATGGCGACCGACTCGCCCTGGCCGACCAGCCGCGCCAGATATTGCTCCATGGCGTGCACGGGCACTCCCGCCATGGGAATGGGCGTGCCGTTGGACGTGCCGCGCTTGGTCAGGGTGAGACCCAGCATGCGCGCCGCGCGCTCGGCGTCTTCGTAGAACATTTCGTAGAAGTCGCCCATGCGATAGAACAGCAGCAACGAACCCGCCTCGGCTTTGAGGCGCAGGTATTGCTGCATCATGGGCGTGTGGCCTGCGAGATGGTCGCCCGGGCTTTTTGAGCCAGGCTGGCCCGCGTGGAGATCTTGCTTCGACATTGATGAACGGGTCTTCGATCGTGGTGTTCGAACAGCGGCTATTAGAACTCATCTGTCCGAGTATCCGGCCTCGCGGCGTCTTTGCGGTGGCACGCGGCTTGCGCATAGGCACGCACGTCCGGCCGTGCCACAATGATCTGGCCCATTTGCCGGGCGGCGGCTGGCTGTCCTGGTCAGTCGCTACCTTCTGCAGGAGACGAACAATGTCCAACGGCCATGTATACAAGCAGATCGAACTGGTGGGGTCGTCTACCAAGTCTTCCGATGACGCCATTGTCCAAGCCATTGCACGCGCCTCTGAAACCCTGCGCAATCTGGACTGGTTTGAAGTGACCGAGCTTCGCGGACACATCAAGAACGGCAAGATCGAACACTGGCAGGTCGGCCTGAAGATCGGCATGCGCCTTGAAGAAGACGATTGAACCGCCCGAGGGCGGCACTTGGCCGCTGCAAGAAGGCGAAGGCCATCGCCCCCCGCGCCCGCAAGCATCGCGCGGGCGACGGCGCGGAACGTGCCAGGTGCGTGGCAGGCGCCGGCCCGGCGCCTGCGCGGTAAGCGGGCTCAGCCCGCCAGTTTCGCAACCCAGGCAACGTAGCCGTCGAGCCACCCCTTCAGGAAAGCGCGCGTTCGGTCGTTGGTGATGGTGTATTGGTCGTCGATGACGCCCTCGATGTGCTGCAGGAAGATTTCGGGGGTGGTCATGACGTTCACGCCTTCGGCGGCCAGGATGTTGCGCAGATGCTGCTGTGCCATGGCGGTGCCGGCAGCGCTCGGCGAGGTGCCCACGATCCCGCCTGTCTTGCCTGCCCAGGAATTCTGGCCCCAGGGGCGCGAGCCCCAGTCAATCGCGTTCTTGAGGGCGGCGGGAATCGAACGGTTGTGTTCCGGGGTGACGAACAGCAGCCCGTCGGCGCGCGCGATCAGGTCTTTCAGCGCTGTGGCCGCTGCCGGCATCGAGGTTTCGTGGTCCTGGTTGTACAACGGTATGTCGCCCAGGCTGGCGTATTCGAATTCCACGGTATCGGGAGCGAGCTTTTCAAGCGCGCGGGCCAGGCGCAGGTTGAATGATGCGGCGCGCAGGCTGCCGACTAATACCGCAATCTTGTATTTGCTCATGATGGTCGCTCTCCACGGGTAAGGACAAGCAGTGTAAGACCTGCGGCTGGAAAGTTCCGCATTGCACCAATCTGGGGCATGCCTGGTTTTGCGGGACCGCTGGCGGTGCAGAAAACGCACCTGCCTCCACCGCAGCAGGGCCTCTCGCCCGGCCCGACTCCAGCGGCGACTTGGCATAGACCTTGCTAGGGTAAACACTAAGTGGCCGGGCGCTTCCTGCTCGGCCGCATGTAGCCCAGGAGCACCGCATGTCCGTCCAGTCGTCCGCGCCCGTCACCATGCTCGTCACGCGCCGCATCGCCGCCGAGCGTTATGGAGATTTCCTGGCCTGGCTGCGACAGGGCGAGATCCTGGCAGCGGGCTTTCCCGGATTCCTGGGGTCCGGGGTGCTGCAACCGCCAGAGGGCGGCGACCAATACCAGATCGTATTGCGCTTCCATGACGCGGCCAGCCTGGCCCGCTGGGAAAACTCGCTTCCGCGCCGCATGTGGCTGGAGCGTGGCGCGGACCTGGTCCGCGCCAGTCACGTGCACCGGGCCAGCGGCATGGACGCGTGGTTCGGGCCGGCCCATGTGGCGCCACCGCGTTGGAAGCAGGCGGTCAGCATCTGGCTGGCCTATTTCCCGGTGTTGCTGCTGTTCAGCTCGCTGCTGAACGCGCCGCTCAGTGCGATGCCGGTCTTCTGGCGCGTGCTGGTGACTACGCTGTGCATGACGCCAATCCTGTCTTTCGTATGCATACCGCTGATCACGCGCCTGTTGCGAGGCTGGTTGCAACCGGCCGGACGGGCTTGAGGATTGGCGGGCCAATTTTCCTCGGAGACCTAAACGAAAATCGTTTACACTTGCGCCGGTGATCAATAGCATGGCGCGGCCACGCGGGGCGCGCTTCCAATAGAGGAGAGTGATTCAATGCGCAAGTTGTTTCATGGCGCACTGCTGGCCGCAACTTTAATGGCCGCCACGGCCCAGGCTGCCGTCGAGCCCAAAGCCGTGGTGAAGACGTATTCCGATGTGGCCCTGGCCGGCTACGAGGACTCGCTGCTGTCGGCGCGGGCCCTGCGCTCAGCCATTCAGGCCCTGATCGACCAGCCGAGTCCGCAGACCCTGCAGGCTGCGCGCCGGGCGTGGATCGATGCGCGCGTGCCCTACCAGCAGACTGAAGCATTCCGGTTCGGAAACCCCATTGTCGACGATTGGGAGGGCAGTGTTAATGCCTGGCCGCTCGATGAGGGCCTGATCGACTACGTGGATGCCTCGTATGGCACCGAAAACGACGAAAACGCGTTCTACGCCGTGAACGTCATTGCGAACTCGAAGATCTCGGTGGGCGGCAAGACGATCGACGTCACCACGATTACGCCCGAGCTGTTGGCCGAGACGCTGCACGAGGCCGACGGCAACGAGGCCAACGTGGCGACCGGTTACCATGCCATCGAATTCCTGCTGTGGGGCCAGGACCTGAACGGAACCGGGCCGGCTCCGGCGGATCGCAAGGGCACGCCGCAAGAGCGTCACGCCGGCAACCGTCCGCATACCGACTTCGATCCCGCGCAGTGCACGGGCGGCAATTGCGAGCGCCGCGTGCAGTACCTGCAGGCCGTCACTGATCTGTTGATTTCCGACCTGGAAGACATGGTCGACAACTGGAAGCCGGACGGCGAGGCGCGCAAGGCCGTCGAGCAAGATCCCAAGGCCGGTCTCGTGGCCATGCTCACCGGCCTGGGCAGCCTGTCGTACGGAGAACTCGCCGGCGAGCGCATGAAGCTCGGCCTGATGCTTCATGATCCCGAAGAAGAGCATGACTGCTTTTCCGACAACACGCATAACTCGCACTACTACAACCAGCTCGGGATCCGTAACGTGTACCTGGGCACCTACCAGCGCGTCGACGGCAAGACGGTTTCGGGCGCCAGCCTGTCCGACCTGGTGAAGGCGCGCGATGCCAAGCTCGACGCCGAGATGCGCAGCAAGCTGGACGCCACCGTTGCCGCCATGCAGGCCATGCGCGATCGTGCCGAGAAGGTCGAGACGTATGACCAGATGATCGCCAGCGGTAACGCCGAAGGCAATGCCGTGGTCCAGGCCGCCATTGATCGTCTCGTCGACCAGACGCGCAGCCTGGAACGCGTGATCGCTGCGCTGGAACTGGGCGATGTGGCGCTGGAGGGTTCGGACAGCCTCGATAAGCCGGAAGCTGTATTCCAGTGAGCAAGACAGCAGTGGCAGTCATGGCGGCGCTGGCCCTGACCGGCGCCGCCGCAGTCCCGGCGGAACGCGATGACCTCACCGCCGAGGACCGCGAGCGCGTATCCAGGGTCACCGCGCCGGCGCGCGATTTTTCGCGGGCCGAGCCGTTCGAAACCCTGTCGGCGGGCGCCGGCACCACGCGCAAGATGTTGAACGCCGACATTTATTCGCACCCGTCGGCCAACCTGACTTTCGAGGGCCGCCAGGAATTCCTGGTCGGCAACGGTCTGTTCCGCAAAGACTGGGTTTCGTCGCCGTCCTCGACCCAGGCTTCGGACGGCCTGGGGCCATTATTCAACGCACGGTCTTGCCAGGCCTGCCATACCAAGGACGGCCGCGGCACAGTGCCGGGGTTCGATCCGCTGGAACGCACCGACGCCGTGGCGCTGCTGCTGCGCCTGGCGGTGCCGCCCACCACCGACGAACATCGCCGTCTGCTCGCTTCCGGGGAATTGCCGTTCGTGCCCGAGCCCGTGTATGGCTCGCAGCTCCAGAACTTTGCCGTGGCCGGACTGCCGGCCGAGGGGCGGCTCGCCATCGAATACGAACCCGTGGTGGTCGAACTCAATGGCGGCGAAACCGCAACGTTGATGAAGCCCAGCTATCGCATTGAAGATCCGGGCTACGGGCCGCTGCGGCCGGATGTGCAGATCTCGGCGCGGCTGGCGCCTCCCATGATAGGGCTGGGCCTGCTCGAAGCCATACATCCCGCCGACATCCTGGCCAATGCCGCTGCCGACCATGGCGACGGCATCAGCGGCCGTCCGAACTGGGTGCGCGACGTGCGCACTGGCGAACGCGTGCTCGGCCGCTTCAATTGGAAGGCCAGCCAACCCACTGTCGAGCAGCAGAGTGCCGTCGCGTTTTCCAACGACATGGGCTTGTCCACGCCTTTGTTCACCAGCCATTATGGTGAGTGCCGGCCCGCGCAGAAGGCCTGCTTCGACATGCCGCATGGCGCCCAGCCCCGCCTGGGCGAACACGAGGTGCCGGCCGAGCTGATGGATTTCGTGACAACGTACTCCGTGAACCTGGCTGTCCCGCAGCGCCGCGATGCCGAAGACGCCCGCGTGCTGGCGGGCAAGAAGCTGTTCTATGAGGCGAATTGCGTGGCCTGTCACGTGCCCAAGTATGTGACCAGCCGCAATGCACTGCGGCCCGAACACCGCTTCCAGCTCATCTGGCCCTATACCGACCTGCTGCTGCACGACATGGGGGAAGGGCTGGCCGACGACGTGTCGGAAGATCTGGCCACGGGCAGCGAATGGCGCACACCGCCGCTGTGGGGCATCGGCCTGACTCGTGTCGTCAACCCGAACGCCACCTGGTTGCATGACGGACGTGCCCGCACGCTGCTCGAAGCGGTCCTGTGGCACGGCGGCGAAGCTCAAGCCGCCCGCGACCGCGTGGTGGCCATGACCCCCGAAGAACGCGCCGACCTGATCCGTTTCCTCGAATCGCTTTGAACCCGCCTGGAACCTTGAATATGCTGACCCGCAATGTGTTGATGGCCGCGGCCCTCGTCCTGGCCCCCGCCGCCGCGCATGCGGCAGCCCCGGCCGACCTCGGGATCAGGCTGGCCGACGGCTATGTGCGGCCCGCAACGTCGGCCCTGGCAAAGCAAGCCGGCAAGCTGCATCAGGCCCTGGATACATGGTGCGGCGCCGGCGGGGGCGCCGCGGGCGCGCCGGCGGTGCGCGAGGCATTCCAGCAAACCATACTGGCCTGGTCGGGCGTGGAGTTCCTGAGGTTCGGCCCGCTGGTGCAAGGCAACCGCTACGAACGCCTCGCGTTCTGGCCCGACACCCGGGGGGTGATGCAACGCCAGGTGCGCACATTGCTGGCACAGGCCGACGAGGCTGCGCTGGCGCCCCAGGCTTTGTCCGGCCGCAGCGTTGCGGTGCAAGGCTTGCCGGCGCTGGAATTTGTGCTTTATGACGAACCCGGCCTGCTCGACGCCCCGTCCGGGTCCGGCACCGGCTATGCGTGCCGCTATGCGGTGGCCGTGGCCGCGAATGTGACTCGCGTAGCGTCGGAACTGCAGCATGCATGGAGCACCCAGGGCGATTTCGGCCGCCAGTTCACCTCGCCATCGAGCGGCAATGACCTGTATCGCGGCACGCAGGAAGTCGCCGCCGAGGCGGTGAAGGCGATATCGACGGGCCTGCAGTTTGCCCGCGACGTCAAGCTGCTGCCCGTGTTGGGCGATTCGCCCCAAGCCGCGCGTGGCAAACGGGCGTCGTTCTGGCGCAGCGGCATGAGCCTTCCCGCGCTGTCGGCCAGCCTGCAGGGCATGCGCGCCTTCTATCAGGCTGGCCACTACCGCTACGCCGACGATGAACGATGGATCGGCACTTCGGTCAGCGGCGAACTCGATCGTGCGGCCGCGGTCTTCAAGTCGCCTGGCCTGCCTCTGATGCAGGCGCTGGCCGATTCCGACGGCTGGCAGCGGCTGGCGCTGGGGGGGCTGATCCTGAAGAATGCCAAAGAAATCGTCGATCAGCATATGGCGCCCGCGCTCGGCGTGACTATCGGTTTCAACGCGCTCGATGGCGACTGACCGCAGACAATTTCTTGCCCTTGCGGCCGTGGCGGGCCTGGCGCCTTCGACGCTGCGGGCCGCGCAGCGGCAGCCGCTGTTCCTGGCCGCGCGACGCACTGCGCAACGTTATGAGGCCGTGGTGCTGGACGCGCAGGGCCGCGACCTGCAGATCATCCCCATGCCTGCGCGCGGCCATAGCTTCGCACTCGATGCCGCCGGCGGCCGCGCGGTGGTATTCGGCCGGCAGCCCGGGTTTTTCGCCGTGGCCTTCCGTCTCGATGGCTCCGAGCCACCCACGCCGCTGCAGGCGGCCGAGGGGCGACATTTTTTCGGACACGGCGTGTTCCTGCCCGGTGGGCGCCGCATGGTGGCCACCGAGAACCATTACGAGGCTGGCTACGGTGTGATGGGCGTCTATGACACCACCGTGGATGGCGCTTACCGGCGCGTCGGCGAGTTCGAAACCGGTGGAGTCGGCCCGCACGAAGTGGTGATGATGCCGGACGGCAAGACGCTGTGCGTGGCGAACGGGGGCATTCTCACGCATCCGGACTACGGCAAGCTCGAGCTGAACCTCGACACCATGCGGCCATCGCTGGCGTACCTGAATGCCAGCGATGGCCGGTTGCTCGAACGGGTGGAACTGCCCCGTGAGTATCACCGCCTATCCATCCGCCATCTGGCCGTGGCGGCCGATGGGGCGGTGTGGTTCGGCTGCCAGCATACGGGCCCGGCGGGCGAGCGGCCGCCGCTGGTGGGCCGGCACCGCCGGGGCCGCGCCCCGGAACTGTACGCAGGTCCACCCGAGGTGTTGCGCGGTTTGCGCAATTACGTCGGGTCCGTCGCCGTCGATCCGGCCGGGCGCACGCTGGCCACGAGCAGTCCGGTAGGCGGGCAGGTAGTCTACTGGGACACGCGGGACGGCCGCTGTCTGGGCCTCACGCACCTGGCCGACGGTTGCGGCGTGGCGCCTCTGGCTGCCGAGCGATTCATGTTGAGCAGCGGCGGGGGGACGCTGGTGCAGGCAGGCCCCGAGTCGAAGTTGCAAGAGGTCATGCCCGCCTCTGCGTCGGTGTCCTGGGACAATCACTTCCGTCGCGTCTGAGGCCGTGGCTTCATGCCATAAGCGCCGTGCGGCAGCGCGGATCTGATACATTCTCCGGCGTCTCAACTCACGTGCGGCCATCCGGTCCACCGGCGCGCGCCGCACAGGCGGAACCCCCATGAATGAATATCTTGTCAGTCTAGAAGCCGTCATGCCCCGCCTGGCAGACGGCGCAATCAATGTCGTCATGGCCCTGGCCATTCTGATCATCGGCTGGTGGGTTTCTGCCATGCTGGGCAGTTGGGTCCGGCGCGCCGCCACGCGCTCGCCGCGCATCGACCCCACCATAGTGCCCATGTTCTACACCGTGGTGGTGTGGGCGGTGCGCATATTCACCCTGATCGCCGTGCTGGCGCGATTCGGGGTGCAGACCGCAAGCCTGATCGCCGTGTTGGGCGCGGCCGGCCTGGCCGTGGGCCTGGCCTTGCAGAACACGCTGCAGAACATCGCGGCCGGCATCATGCTGCTGATTCTGCGGCCCCTGCGTGCAGGCGAGTACGTGGCGCTGAGCAGCGGCACAGAGGGCACCGTCGCCGAAGTCGGGCTGTTCCTGTGCCGACTGGTGCAGGGCGATGGCATCCACATCACCCTGCCCAACAGTGTCGTCTGGAACGCCACCATTACGAACTACAGCCGCAATACGACGCGCCGCCTGGACATCCCTGTCACTGTGCACTACGACGACGATCTCGACGCGGCCGTCCGGCAACTGACCACGCTGGTGGCCAATCATCCGCTGGTGCAGAAAGAGCCGGCGCCGCAGGTCAAGGCCATTGAATACAAAGACAACGGCACCGTGGTGAACGCGCGCATGTGGTGCAACGCGGCTCAATACTGGGACCTGCGCTGGGACCTTTTCCACCAGATCCGCCAGTCGATGAGCAAGGCCGGCTTCAAGCCGGCGATACCGGTGCGCGAAATCCAGGCGACGCCAAAAGACGGCGGCACGCCGGCGGATTGATCAGGCCCGCAATGACAGCCGCGCGAGTTCGGCGTGGATCCAGCCGGCGATTTCGCGCTGGCGCGGCGCGGGCATGCGATCAATAATGGCCGTGACGCTGATGGCCAGGATGGGCGCGCCCTGCGGGTCGAGCAGCGCGCAGCCCACTCCCAGTGCGCCGCGCACCGCATGGTTGCCCACCACCGCGTAGCCTCGCGCGCGGGTGTTCTCGATCAACCTGTGCATCTCATGGGGCGTCATGCCGCCGTATTCGTCCAGGTAGCCGGAATTGCGCTCGACGATACTGTGCGCAACGGTATCGGGCAGGGCGGCGAGTATGGCCATGCCGCCGGACCCCACACCCAGCGGCTGGCGCTTGCCTGCATAGGTGGCCAGAATCTGCACCGGATAGCTGCCTATCTCGCGGTGCAGGCTCACTGATTCGTCGCCCTCGCGAACCACCAGGAACACCGCGTCGCCCGTGCGTTCGGCCAGCCGCCGCAAGATGGGCAGGGTCTGGCTGACCCGGGGGTCGGGCGTCGCCGTATCGGCGCAGGCGGCCCACTGGGCACGGTACTTCTTGGTGCCGGGCACGGCCAGCACCAGGCCCGAGTCCAGCAGCGCCGCAAGCAAGCGGTATACGGTGGGGCGCTGGATGGACGTCAGGCGCGCGATGTCGGTAACGCTCAGGCCCGCGGCGCCCTGATCGCGCAGCGCGGCCAATACGGCCAGCCCGCGGCGCAACGTGCGCGGGCCGGAGGAATTTTCTGCAATCGACATGCCACCCTCGAATAAAACCGTGAAACTAGCGGCGTGGGACGCCTAGGGATGTCCCAGTGTCCGTAGGGTGGACTCTACCTTGCCGAAACGGCCTTGACTAGGGGAAAATCGGCCGCGTCACAAAGACTAGTATGTCCGTACCACGGACAAAAATAGCCTGTCCGTACCGCGGACCTTTCCTACAGGAGACTATCAAATGGCCCAAGGTCAGAAACCCCGCTTCCTGCGTCATGCCGCCACGCTGCTGGCAAGCACGCTGGGCGCGCTCGCGATCGGCGCCACCGCGCAGGCGGCGTATCCGGAAAAGCCGGTGCACATCGTGGTCGGCTTTTCGGCCGGCGGCACCACCGACGTCATTGCCCGCATCATGGCCAAGGAACTTACCCAGGCACTGGGCCAGTCCTTCGTGGTCGAGAACAAGCCCGGCGCGGGCAGCAATATCGCTACCGACTACGTCCGGCGCGCCGATCCCGATGGCTACACGCTGCTGTTCGTCGCCGTCACCAGCGCCATCAACCAGACGCTGTACAAGAACGTGTCGTTCGACCTCACGAAGGATTTCGCGCCGGTCGCGCTGGGCGCCAAGGTTCCCAATATCCTGGTGATCAATCCCAACGTGCCGGTGAAGTCCGTGCAGGAACTCGTCGAGTACGGCAAGGCCAACCCCGGCAAGCTGGCTTTTGCTTCGTCGGGTAGCGGCACGTCCATCCACATGGCCGGCGAACTGTTCAAACAGCGTACGGGCCTGGACGTGCTGCACGTGCCTTACAAGGGCAGCGCGCCCGCCGTGACCGACCTGATCGGCGGACAGGTGCAGTTCATGTTCGACAACATGCCGTCGGCCTGGCCTCACGTGAAGGGCGGCAAGCTCAACGCGCTGGCAGTCACGACCGCCAAGCGTTCAGCCACGGCCCCAGACCTGCCCACCATGCAGGAAGCTGGTTTCGAAAACTTCGACGTGTCGTCGTGGTTCGGCCTGATCGCGCCGGCCGGTACGCCTAAAGAAGTGATCGACACGCTGAACGCCGTGATCGTCAAGGCGCAAGACAATCCCGAGGTGCAGAAGGCGTTCGCCGGCCTGGGTGCCGTGGGCGAGAAGACCACTCCGGAAGAGTTCGGCGCATTCATCAAGTCTGAAGTCGAGGGCTGGGCTCCGGTGGTGAAGGGCTCGGGCGCTCAGGTCGACTGATTGCCACTTGCTCGCGCAATGGCGCGGGCGGCGGGCGCGGCGGGTGGCTGATATTTCTATCGGCCCCCGCCGTTTTCTTTTGCCGTGCTTATTTTCTGCGCAGCATTGCCGTGCACACGCCGCGCAGCATGTCGACTTCATCGCGGCTCAGCCCGCTCCGGCTGAACAGGTGTCGCATGCGCGGCATCAGCTTCTTGGGATGGGCGGGATCCAGGAACTGGACATGGATCAGCGCTTGTTCCCAATGGGCCAGGAACGCCTGCACGGCTTCACTGGGCGCCAGGGCGGCCCCCGGGTCGGCCTGCTGCGCGGTCGAGGCCGGCAGCAGGGGCGCTTGCGCGGCCTGCAGCAGGGCATAGCGCAGTTCCCACGCCGCCAGTTGCAGGGCCTGGGCCACGTTCAGCGAGCTGTATTCCGGATTGGCCGGTATATGGCAGATGCGGTGGCACAGGGCGATCTGCGCATTCGTCAGCCCTGCGCGCTCAGTGCCCAGCACCACGGCGGTACATCCCGTGCCCGGCGTGACCAGGTGGGCGCGGGCCAACTCGGCCGCCTGGCGTATGTCGCACGGCGGCGGGCCGAGGTCCCGGACCCGGGCGGTCAGTGCAAACGCCAGTGTGACCGGCGCCAACGCCTCTTCGAGCGTATCGCAGACGCGTGCGCGCTCGAGTATGTCGATTGCTCCGCTGGCCAGGGCCACGGCTTCGGGTTGCGCGCAGATATCGGGGTAGCGCGGCTCGACCAGCACCAGGTCGGCAAAGCCCATGGTCTTGATGGCCCGGGCCGCCGAACCCACGTTTCCGGGGTGGCTGGGCTGTACCATGATGAACTGAACGCGTGAAAATTCTTGAGTCATTTAAAATGCCAAGTTTGGCTTAACGCTTTCCTGGTTTTTGGGGTCGTTGCCGCGCCGGTCACCCGGTGCATGGCGAGGCCGCCCGGGTGGCAGCCCTTACCGCATACGTACGGAATTTTATGCACCCGATGCTCAATATCGCCATCAAGGCGGCCCGGCGTGCCGGCACCATCATCAATCGTGCCAGCCTCGATCTAGAACGACTCAGCGTGGCTCGCAAGGGGCCGCGCGATTATGTCACGGAAGTCGATCGTGCCTCGGAAGAGTCCATTGTAGAAACCTTGCGCACGGCCTACCCCGACCATGCCGTGCTGGGCGAAGAATATGGGCTGCAAGGCCCCGACCAGGCCGAATTCCAATGGATCATCGACCCGCTCGACGGTACCACCAACTTCATCCATGGCCTGCCCAACTACGCGGTGTCCATCGCGCTGACGCAGCGTGGCCAGGTCACGCAGGCCGTCGTCTACGACCCGTCGCGTAACGAACTGTTTACCGCCAGCCGCGGCAGCGGCACGTTCTTGAACGACCGGCGCGTGCGCGTCTCGGGGCGTACGCGCTACAGCGAGGCGCTGCTGGGGGCCCACTGGCCCAATTCGGGCGACCTCGATGCCGGCGGGCGTTTCCGCCAGATGGCCGAGGGCAGCACCGGGGTGCGCCGCCTGGGCTCCACCGTGCTTGACCTGGCCTACGTGGCTGCGGGCCGCCTGGACGGTTTCTGCGGCGTGCGCCTCAAGCCCTGGGACCTCGCCGCCGGCAGCCTGCTGGTACAGGAAGCCGGTGGCCTGGTGGCCGATTTCGACGGCGAGCAGGGCTGGCAGGATTCCGGCAACGTGCTCGCCGCCAGCCCCAAGATCTTCACGCAGATGCTCGCCGCCCTGCAGCCCCGGCAGGGCTGATCTCCCGGCATGCCGGCGGGCCCTGCAAGGCGCCCGCCAGGCTGCGCTCGGCCCGCAGGCTGCGCAGTCAGCCTCATGTTTTGCAACCGATCTGCCGGCATTTGGCCGGCATGTGACGTTATTTCCGGGTACGATTGGCGGTTCCGAAACTGATGGAGCACTCGATGGAGTGGCTGCAGGACCCCGCCGCGTGGGTCGGCCTGCTTACCCTGGTCGTCCTTGAAATCGTCCTGGGGATCGACAACCTGATCTTCATCGCCATCCTGGCCGACAAGCTGCCTCCTGCGCAGCGCGACCGTGCGCGTATCGTGGGCTTGTCGTTGGCGCTGCTGATGCGCCTGGGTCTGCTGTCCGTCATGTCCTGGCTGGTGACACTGACCGCTCCACTGTTTTCCATCGGTCCGATTACCTTCTCGGGGCGCGACCTCATCCTGCTCATAGGCGGCCTGTTCCTGTTGTTCAAGGGCACGCTGGAACTGCACGAACGTCTCGAAGGCGGCCAGAGCGCGCACGCGTCCGGACCGCGCGTCTACGCCAGCTTCTGGGTCATCGTGCTGCAGATCGTGGTGCTCGATGCCGTGTTCTCGCTGGACTCGGTCATCACCGCGGTGGGCATGGTCGACTACCTGGCCATCATGATGATCGCGGTCACCGTGGCCATCGGCATCATGCTGCTGGCCTCCAAGCCCCTGACGCGCTTCGTGAATGCCCACCCCACCGTGGTGGTGCTCTGCCTGGGCTTCCTGCTCATGATCGGCTTTTCGTTGCTGGCCGAGGCGTTTGGCTTCAAGGTGCCCAAGGGTTACCTGTACGCCGCCATCGGCTTTTCGGTGGCCATCGAGGCGCTCAACCAGGTGGCGCGGCGTAATCTGCTGCGCCTGGACGCCACGCGCCCGATGCGCGAACGCACTGCCGGCGCGGTGCTGCGCATGCTGGGCAAGCGGCCGCCCGATGGCGACGAGATCGTGGCCTCCCATCCCAGCGAGCCGGCGGTGCCGGCCTTCGGGGTGGAAGAGCGCAACATGGTAAGTGGCGTACTGACGCTGGCCGAACGCTCGATCCGATCCATCATGACGCCGCGCACTGATGTGTCGTGGGTCAATATCGACGATGACGCCGAGACCATCCGCCGCCAGCTCACTGCGGCCCCGCACAGCTTTTTTCCGGTATGCCGCGGCTCGCTCGACGAAGTCATCGGCATCGGCCGAGCGAAAGACATGGTGGCGGACCTCATCACCGAGAAACGGCTGCGGCGCGACCGCTTGCGCGATCCGCTCATCGTCCACGAGTCGATCGGCATCCTGCGCCTGATGGACACCCTGAAGCGTTCGCGCGGGCAGCTGGTGCTGGTGGCCGACGAATTCGGCGCCATCGAGGGCCTCGTGACACCCATCGACGTTTTCGAAGCCATCGCCGGCGAATTCCCGGACGAAGACGAAATGCCGGACATCACTCCTCTGCAGGACAACGTCTGGAAGATCGATGGCGCGGCCGACCTTCATCATGTCGAACAGGTGCTTGAAACCGAGGGTCTCATCGACGACTCGCAAGACTATTCCACCCTGGCCGGCTACCTGCTGGCGCGCTTCGGGCATCTGCCCCAGCCGGGCGATGCCTGCGACTACCACGGCCCGCATCATCATTTCCGCTTCGAAGTGCTTGCGCTCGACGGCCGCCGCATCGCTTCGGTTCGGGTGTCGCGGTCGCCCCTGAACCCGACCGAGGCCGACGCACCGGCCGACGGCGACTAATCCCTACCCAAGCTACCTACCGTGACCGACAGTACGCTACACCTGATCAAGGCCTTCTTTCTCGGAATTATCGAAGGGCTGACCGAGTTCATTCCCGTTTCCAGCACCGGCCACCTGATTCTCGTGGGCGACTGGATTTCATTTGTCTCGAGTTCGGGCAAGGTGTTCGAGGTGGTGATCCAGTTCGGCTCGATCCTTGCGGTGATGTGGATTTTTCGCGCCAGGCTGTGGCAACTTATACGCGGCACGCTCGCCGGCGTGCCGGCCGAAGTGGCTTTCACGCGGAACCTGCTGCTGGCCTTCCTGCCGGCAGCCGTCATCGGCGCCATCTTCATCAAGAGCATCAAGGCGGTGTTCTATCACCCCGGCGTGGTGGCGGTCACGCTGGTGCTGGGCGGTCTGGTCATGCTGTGGGTCGAGCGCAAAACGCACCAGACGCCGGGCGACGCACCCGGCGCGTCCGATGACACGGCTTCAGACCGGCGCGCCACGGCATATACCCTGGAACAGATCACCTGGAAGCAGGCACTGGGTGTGGGCGCGGCGCAGTGCGTAGCCATGATTCCCGGCACCTCGCGGTCGGGCGCCACCATCATCGGTGGCATGATCGCAGGCATCCAGCGCAAGACGGCCACCGAGTTTTCGTTCTTCCTGGCGATGCCCACCATGCTGGGGGCGGCGGTCTACGACATGTACCGCAATATGGGCCTGCTCACCCAGCAAGACATGTCGGCGATTGCCGTGGGGTTCGTGGCGGCCTTCTTCAGTGCTCTGGTGGTGGTCAGGGCCGTGCTGCGTTTCGTGGCCAATCACACGTATCGCGTGTTCGCCTGGTACCGCATTGCATTGGGCGTGATCGTGGCCATCTGGCTGCTCGGCCGGTAGGGCGCGGGGGCCGGCGGGCCCTGGCGCGGGCCAGGGCCTGAGGCACACCATGCCTACCCGTGCAGATCCAGGTCGTAGAAGGCCAGCCCGTCGCGGTCGATGACCAGCCACCCGCCGCGCGGTGTATCGGCGTGGTCGCAGTCCCAATCGGGGAGCACCCAGCGCTCGCGGCGTCGTCCGTCGACGTCGAGCACGTGGCGTGCGGGGCGATGCGTGTGGCCATGCACAATCACATCGACATCCGATTCGCGGAACGCGTCTTCGACGGCCTGCGGATTGACGTCCATGATGTCGGCCGACTTCATCTGGTTGGCCGCCTGGCTTTCGCCGCGCGCCTGCTGGGCCATGGCCAGCCGTTCAGGAATGCTCTTGGCCAGGAACTGTTGCTGCCAGCGAGGATCGCGCACCATGGCGCGAAACTGCTGGTAGGCCGCGTCGTCGGTGCAGTATTCGTCGCCGTGGGTCAGCAGCACCCGCCCGTAATCGGTAACGAGCAGGGCGGGTTCCGGCAGCAGCCGGGCGCCCAGGGCGTCGGCCAGGCCGCCGCCCATGAGGAAATCGCGGTTGCCGCGGCCCAGCCACAGCGGAATCCGCTCGCCCGTATTCTTCAAGGCCTGCAGCGCCGCAGCCAGCCAGGGCGGCGCGGCCTGGATCGCGTCGTCGCCGATCCAGGCGTCAAAGATGTCGCCCGGCAGCAGCAGGGCGGCCGCTTCACTGGCCGCGGCGTCCAGGAATGCCAGGAACGCCTCGGCCGTGGCCGGTGTGGCCGGCCCGAGGTGTATGTCGGCCGCCAGCCAGATCGGACCCTTCAGTTCAACCTTATTCAATGACTTCGGCCTTTTCGATGACCACGTCTTCGGTCGGCACGTTCTGGTGGAAGCCGCTGTTGCCGGTCTTGACACCCTTGATCTTGTCGACCACATCGGTGCCTTCGGTGACCTTGCCGAACACGGCGTAGCCCCAGCCATTGGGCGTGGGCGCGGTGAAATTCAGGAAGTCGTTGTCGGACACGTTGATGAAGAACTGCGCCGTCGCCGAGTGCGGGTCGCTGGTGCGCGCCATGGCCAGCGTGTACTTCTCGTTCTTGAGGCCGTTGTTGGCTTCGTTCTCGATGGGGGCCTGCGTGGGCTTCTGCTTGAGGCCCGGCTCAAAGCCGCCGCCCTGGACCATGAAGCCGTCGATGACGCGGTGGAAAACGGTGCCGTTGTAGAAGCCGCTGTTGACGTAGTTCAGAAAATTTTCCACGGTCTTGGGCGCCTTTTCCGCATCCAGGGAAATGACGATGGCGCCCTGGTTGGTTTGCAGTTTGACGCGGGGAGTGGTGCTCATGGGTTTGGTGCCTTCCGAGGTAGAGGGGGTGGAGGGGGCTGCCGACTGGGCGCCGGCGGTCGCCGGCATGATCGTGGCCAGCGCGAAGGTGCACGCCAGAAGGCGCAGCATACGGATTTGAGAGTAGCGCGAAATCATTATTGTCGGCTTTCCTTCAGCAGGTTTTCAACTTCACGTGCCTTGGATTCCATGCCGGGCACGCCTTGGTTGGCGGCATTGCGATAGGTGCGCAACGCCATCATTAACTGGATGTCGCCCATGTTGGCGCGGGCTGCAGGGTAGTCGGGGTTGGCCTGCAGCGCCATTTGCAAGGCCTGGTGGGCGCGGTCCAGGTCGCCTTGTTGCGCATAGAGCGCGGCAAGATTATTCCAGGGCTCGGGCAATTCGGGAAAGCGCGTCGTCATGTCGGTGTACAGACGGATGGCTTCATTGGTGCGGCCCAGTGCCGCCAGCGCGCGCGCATGCTGGAACATCAGTTGCACGTCGGTGCCGCGCTGGCCCTGGATGTCGGCCTGCCGCTTCTGGATGAAATCCAGCGCCTCTTCGTTCTGGCCCTGGTTCAACAGGCGTTCGATGTGGTCGGTGATCTGCGACGGCGTGGGGTCCAGGCGGGTGTCGACGCCGGGTTTGAGCGCTTCCAGCAGGTTGGCCAGCGCCTTCCAGCCGCGCTCGGGCGGCGCAGGGTCGAGCTTGGTCAGCCCCGCGCCGCCCTGGTTGGGCAGGTTGTCGCCGCCGCCCATCGCCTGCGCCCAGGCTGCGCCCGCGGGCAGGGTGGCCAGCGCCACGGCCAGCAGGGTGTTGCGGTAAAGGCGGTTGAAGGTCACGAGGGCATCCATTGAGAATCGGGGTGGCGCGCCGGGCGCGGGTCGAGGCCGCTTGCTATACTTGACGACCGCCATTTTAGCCCCGGTTGCGATCTGGCTACACTGAAACCGAAGCATCGGGGTGCGGCCTGGCATGGACCATGCCGCGTACTGCAGGCGCCTCAGGCGCCGGCGCGCGCCCGGTGGGGCATTACACCGCAATATCTCGAGGCCAGCTCAAGCGTCATGCTGCATATCTACAATACGTTGTCGCGCACCAAAGAACCCTTCAAGCCGGCCCGGCCTGGCCAGGTGCGCATGTATGTATGCGGCATGACCGTCTACGATTATTGCCACCTGGGCCACGCGCGCATGCTGGTGGCGTTCGACGTCGTGCAGCGCTGGCTGCGCGCCAGCGGCCTCGAAGTCGAATACGTACGCAACATCACCGACATCGACGACAAGATCATCCGGCGCGCCGTCGAAACCGGACGCCGGATCGGCGAAGTCACCGAATACTATATCGCCGCCATGCACGCCGACGAGCGCGCCCTGGGAGTCCAGCCGCCCGATCGCGAGCCGCGTGCCACGCAGTACGTCGGCCAGATGCTCGACATCATCGAGCGGCTCGAACAGAAGGGCCTGGCCTACCGTGCGGAAGACGGCGACGTCAATTACGCGGTGCGCGGCTTCGAGGGCTATGGCAAGTTGTCGGGCAAGACGCTCGATGACCTGCGCGCCGGCGAGCGCGTGGCGGTGGGCTCGGCCAAGCGCGACCCGCTCGACTTCGTGCTCTGGAAGTCCGCCAAGGCCGATGAACCCGAAGACACCCAATGGCCGTCGCCCTATGGGCTGGGGCGACCGGGCTGGCACATCGAGTGCTCGGCAATGAGCCATGCGTTGCTGGGCCTGCCTCTCGACATTCACGGCGGCGGGCCCGACCTCAAGTTCCCGCACCATGAAAATGAAATCGCGCAGACCGAAGGCGCTTTCGGCGGCGCGCTGGCCAACGTCTGGATGCATTGCGGTCCGCTGATGGTCGATGCCGACAAGATGTCGAAGTCGCTGGGCAATTTCCGCACCATCCGCCAGACCATCGCCCAGAGCGACGCGCCCGAAGGGCAGGCCGGCTACACGGTCAACCCGCGCGTGGCCGAAATGCTGCGGTTCTTCATCGTTCGCAACCACTACCGCAGCCCGCAGAACTACACGCCTGACAACCTGGTCGACGCGCAGAACGCGCTCGATCGCCTGTATCAGGCCTTGGCCAACGTGGCGCCCGACGACCTCGGCATCGACTGGAACGAACCGCATGCACAGGCCTTCAAGGCCGCCATGGACGACGATTTCAACACCTCGGGTGCCATGGCCGTTCTGTTTGAGCTGGCCTCGGACGCCAACCGCAACCGCAGCGCGCGCAGTGCCGGTCAGCTGAAGTCGCTGGCCGGCTTGCTGGGGCTGCTGCAGCAGGATCCCTCCGCTTATTTGCAGTGCCCCACCCGGTATTCCGGCGCGCAGGTCGATGTACAGGCGGCACTCGAGCCGGCCGCGATCGAATCCCTGATCGCCGCGCGCGCCGCCGCCAAGCAGGCGCGCAACTACGCCGAAGCCGACCGCATCCGTGCGCAATTGCGCGAGGCCGGCATCGAGCTCGACGACAAGCCGGGCGGCCAGACGCAATGGCGTCGAGCCTGAGGAATACCGCTCCCATGCCCGCCGTCGATACCGCCGCAGCCAAGCCGCACTACTGGGAAGAAGCCGTCGCCCAACTGATGCGTCGCGATCGCATCCTGAAAAAGCTCATTCCCCAGCATGCCGAGGTCTGGCTCACCACGCGCAGCACGCCGTTCATCACCCTGGCGCGAGCCATCGTGGGCCAGCAGATTTCCAGCAAGTCCGCCGACGCCCTCTGGCAGCGGCTGCTCGACACCGTGGGCAAGCGGCCCACCCCGGCCGGCGTGCTGGCTGTCGAGCCGAACGCCTTGCGGCAGGCGGGCCTGTCACAGCGCAAATGCGAATACCTGATCGACCTCGCCGTCAATTTCGGCGAACGCCGCGTCCATCCTGAAAAATGGGCGGCGATGGACGACGAAAGCGTGGTCTCCGAACTGCTTTCCATCCGCGGCATAGGCCGCTGGACGGCGGAGATGTTCCTCATCTTCAATTTGCAGCGGCCCGATGTCCTGCCGCTCGACGATACGGGATTGCTCAAGGCAATCTCGCTACACTACTTCAGCGGAGAACCTGTCTCGCGTTTCGAGGCTCGCGAGGTCTCGTCGGCGTGGCAGCCCTGGCGTACCGTGGCGACCTGGTACCTGTGGCGCAGTCTGGAATCTAAGCCGGTTCTGAACTGATGCACCGGGCAGACCAATAACGGAATCTTATTTCATGCGCAATACATTCCTTGAATTCGAACAACCGCTGGCCGAACTTGAAAACAAGATCGAACAGCTGCGCTACGTACAAGCTGATTCGGCGGTGGATATTTCCGACGAGATCAGCCGCCTGCAGCAGAAAAGCCAGTCGTTGGCCAAGGAAATCTACGGCAAGCTCAGCCCATGGCAGACCGCGCTGGTGGCGCGGCACCCGCAGCGGCCCTATACGCTGGACTATGTCCGCGAAATCTTCACCGACTTCCATGAACTGCACGGCGACCGCATGTACGCCGACGACCAATCCATCGTAGGCGGCCTGGCGCGTTTCAACGGCGCGTCGTGCATGGTCATCGGGCACCAGAAGGGCCGCGACACCAAAGAACGCGCGGCGCGCAATTTCGGCATGCCGCGCCCCGAAGGCTATCGCAAGGCCTTGCGCCTGATGCGCCTGGCCGAAAAATTCAACTTGCCGGTATTCACGTTCGTGGATACGCCTGGCGCCTATCCCGGCGTGGGCGCCGAAGAGCGCGGCCAATCCGAAGCCATCGGCCACAACCTGTATGCCATGGCCGAACTCCGGGTGCCCATCATTTCCACCATCATCGGTGAGGGCGGTTCGGGCGGGGCTCTGGCCATCGCGGTGGGCAATGCCGTGCTGATGCTGCAGTACGCCACCTATTCGGTCATATCACCCGAAGGTTGCGCGTCCATCCTTTGGCGCAGCGCCGACAAGGCGTCCGATGCTGCCGAGGCGCTGGCCATCACCGCGCCGCGGCTGAAAGACCTGGGGCTGATCGACCGCGTGGTCAACGAACCCGTGGGGGGCGCGCACCGCGACCCCCGCGTCATGGCGCGCTTGCTGCGCCGCGCGCTGGGCGACGCGCTGCGCCAGTTCCGCGGCATGAGCCCCGACCAACTGGTCGAGCAGCGCATGCAGCGTCTGCTGTCGTATGGCAAGTACCAGGAAGCGCGTGCCTGACGCCCGTCGCTTCGCAATCATCCACTGACGCGGCGCGCAGGCGTTGTCGCCCGGATTCAGGGTCATTCCATGATGAATCCCACCCGGCCGCCCCCCACCGCCGCGACGGTCAAGGCCCCAGACGCCCGCGCTGACTTTCCCTCGGCCGCATTGGCGGCGGCACTATCGGCCGCCTTGCAGCCGCTGTCCGCCCGGCATGCGCGAGTGGCGGCCGCCGTCAGCGGGGGCGCCGATTCGGCCATGTTGGCGGCTCATGCCAGCGTCCTGGCGCGCGAACTGGGCATCGACCTGTTGGTATTCCACGTCCACCATGGCTTGCAGGCCCCGGCCGACCAGTGGGAATCGCACGTGCAGCACCTGGGCCGCATCCTGGCGGTGCCCGTTCACACCGTTCGGGCGCGGGTGGCCACGTCGAGCGGCCTGGGCATCGAGGCCGCGGCGCGCGATGTCCGCTACGCCGCTCTGGCGCAATTGGCGCGCGAACACGGCGCCAGCCACATCCTGCTGGCTCATCACCAGCGCGACCAGGCCGAAACCGTACTGCTGCGCCTGCTGCGCGGTACGGGCCTGGACGGCATGGCGGCCATGGCGCCCGTCATGTCGCGAGACGGCCTGACCTACCTGCGCCCCTGGTTGGGCCACGACCGCGCACTGGTGCTTCGCGCGGCCGAGGCGTTTGCCCGGATGCACGGTTGGCAGCCCGTGCAAGACCCTACCAATGCCGATGCCCGGTATGCCCGGGCGGCGGTGCGCGAACTGCTGAGCCCCGTGCTCGATGCGCGCTGGCCCGGCTGGCAGGCTCGGCTGGCCGATCATGCCCGCCACATGGCCGAAGCGGCCAGCATCGTCGAAGAAGTCGCACGCAGCGATCTTGCCAGCCTTGAACCGTCGGCCGATTTCATCAGCTTCGGTCTCGCGCCCTGGCGTCAACTGCCCGAAGCTCGCCAGTCGCAGGTTCTGCGCTACTGGCTGCGCCTGCACGGCGCGCGCATGCCCACCCAGTCGCGCCTGGCCGACCTGCTGCGCCAGTTGCGGCAGTTGCACAGCCTGGGCCACGACCGGCAGATGCAGGTGGCGCACGCGGGGCACCTCGTGCGTTGCCATCGGGGCCGTGTCTGGATAGAGGGGCGGCCGTAGGGTTCCCGCCCGCGCCCGTCAGCGAAAAATAGCTGCACGCGTTAAAATGCCAAGCTTTGCCTGCCCGGTTGGGGCGGGTTTCCAGCCAGAGCACGAGATGTCCCTTATCGTTCAGAAATATGGCGGTACTTCGATGGGCTCGGTCGAGCGCATCCGCAATGTGGCCCGCCGCGTCGCCAAGTGGCACGCGGCCGGTCACCAAGTCGTGGTGGTGCCTTCGGCCATGGCCGGCGAAACCAATCGCCTGCTGGGCCTGGCCCGCGAAATTTCCAACCAGCCCGATCCGCGCGAGCTCGACATGATCGCCGCCACCGGCGAGCAGGCCAGCAGCGGCCTGTTGTCGCTGGCGCTGCAGGCCGAGGGCGTGCCCGCGCGCAGCTACGCGGGATGGCAAGTGCCGGTCCGCACCGACTCCTCGTTCACCAAGGCCCGCATCACCTCCATCGACGACGCCCGCGTCCGTGCCGACCTGGACGCCGGCAAGGTCGTCATCGTCACCGGCTTCCAGGGCATCGACCCCGACGGCCACATCACCACGCTGGGTCGCGGAGGTTCCGATACCTCGGCCGTGGCGGTGGCGGCGGCGCTGGGCGCCCACGAATGCCTCATTTTCACGGATGTCGACGGCGTCTATACCACCGACCCCCGCGTGGTGCCTGAGGCGCGCCGCATGAACGTGGTGTCTTTCGAAGAAATGCTCGAAATGGCGTCGCTGGGCTCCAAGGTGCTGCAGATCCGCTCGGTGGAATTCGCCGGCAAGTACCGCGTGCCCACGCGCGTGCTGTCGTCACTGACCGACCCGCTCATTCCGCTCGAAGAAGAAATGACTTCGGGCACGCTGATTACTTTTGAGGAAGACGAAAAAATGGAAGCCGCCGTTGTCTCCGGCATCGCCTTCAGCCGCGACGAAGCCAAGATCACCTTGCTGGCCGTGCCCGACAAACCCGGCATCGCTTATTCCATCCTGGGCCCGGTCGCCGCCGCCAACATCGATGTCGACATGATCGTGCAGAACCAGTCGGTGGCCGGTACCACCGACTTCTCGTTCTCGGTGAACCGCAACGAGTTCCAGCGCACCATCGACCTGCTCAACCGTGAAGTCGTGCCGGCCGTTCAGGCCCGCGAGCTGATCACCGACGACAAGGTCGCCAAGGTGTCCATCGTGGGCATCGGCATGCGCTCGCATGTGGGTGTCGCCAGCCTGATGTTCCAGACGCTGTCCCAGGAAGGCATCAACATCCAGATGATCAGCACCAGCGAAATCAAGACCTCTGTCATCATCGATGACAAGTACATGGAGCTGGCCGTGCGGGCGCTGCACAAGGCGTTCGGCCTGGACCAGAGCCCCGCTGAAAAAGCTTGATCGAAGCACGTTTTCCGGCCCGCGCAGCTGGTGTGGGCCAAAAAAAGCGTGCTAGAATCGCAAGTTCTGCGGAGACGTGCCCGAGAGGCTGAAGGGGCTCCCCTGCTAAGGGAGTATGTGGCTAAAAACTGCATCGTGGGTTCGAATCCCACCGTCTCCGCCAGAGCCGAAAAAGCCCTTGTAAATCGAGGGCTTTTTTTATTGGTCTTGAGAGATCAACAGCTTAAGTCCGTATTGATCCCCCCTGGTCCCGGCTAATCTCTGCTGAGCATCGGATTCGTTGAATCTATGAATAAGAAATTTGCTCGATCGGCGGAGGTTATTCGCAGATCTGCTCTCAAACCAGTTTAGATTCATGTGCGTCGGCGTCTTCGCAGGCATGCACGAAAGCGTCAGCCAGTCCCGGCACCGCGCGCTTGTGCCAGATCGCGCTGACGTCGAAGCTGGGCAGGCGGGCCCCGTCAATCACTTCACAAAATCGGACGCCCTTGAAGTCGAGTGAGCGTATCCAGCTGGGCAGCAATGCGACACCACATCCGCCCGCCACGCAGGCAAGTACCGTGAGCGTGCGGTTGGCCTCCTGCACGACCTCGGCGTCCAGGCCTTCTTTGCGGAAGGCGTCGATCACTGACTCGTAGAACGTTGGCAATTGCGCGTGGGGAAACATGACCAAGCCTGCGCGGGCAATCTCCGCCATATGTATCTGATCTCGCCGCTCCAGGGAGAGGTCGGCCGGCACAGCGGCCGTTAGGCGTTCGCGCATGAGCACTTTCTCGTGCATGACGCCAGTCAGTGCGATGGGCGTATGGACCAGCGCGACATCGATTTCGCCGCAGGACAACGCCCGGGCCTGTTCCGCGTTGCTCATTTCGTGCAATACGACGCGTACGCCTGGCGCATACGCGCGCAGGGCGCGCAAGCCGCGTGGAAGGATGTCAATCAAGGCGCTGGAGACCAGGCCCGCGCGAAGCACTCCCGCGCGTCCCTGTGCGATGGCCTGGGCCGCGTCCTTGGCATTGATGATGCGAAACACGCCGCTGCGGATGTCTTCGGCGATCTGTCGGGCCGCGGCCGTGGGCTCCGCGCCTCGCCGGGAACGATGAAACAGCCGCACGCCAAGTTCGCGTTCCAGCCGTGCCAACGATTGGCTCAAGGCCGGCTGGGCCACGTTCATTGCTTGCGCCGCCTTGCTCAGGCTGCCCGCATCCAGAACAGCAAGGAATTCTTCCAGTCGGCGAATATCCATCACAAGACCTTATATAAAAACATAGAAATATGGATAGATAAATATATCAAGCCTTCCTAGAATCTGCCCATGCTCCTGGCGCGGGTAGCCGCGAGCATCCAGGCAGCCCTTTTATTGGTCAACGTTGTGTCCTTTTCTGTTGATACTCACGCGCACGCTTTCGTCCGTTCTCTCGCGCTCGCAGCGGGACGCCGATACACGCCCGACTATGACGCACCACTGGAGTCTTACCTATCGCACCTCGACGCTCACGGACTGGCGGCAGGTGTACTGATCCAGCCCAGTTTCCTCGGCACGGACAACCAATACATGCTCTGTGCCATACGCCAAGCACCGCGCCGGTTGAAAGGGGTGATCGTCATCGACGAGGGTACCAATGTCGCGGAGCTGGAACGCCTGGCGCTGGCGGGCATTGTCGGCATACGCCTGAACCTTATCGGCCAGCCGCTGCCCGCCGTGGATGCAGGCGCCTGGCCTGATCTGCTGGCTTGCGTCCGCGAGCTGCAATGGCACGTCGAACTGCACGTCGAAGCCGCCAGGTTGCCCGACATCATGACGGCGTTGCGCCCCACGCGCTGCCGTGTGGTCGTCGATCATTTCGGCCGCCCCGACCCTGCGGCGGGCACGGCTGACCCCGGATTCCGCTGGCTGCTCGACGCAGCCGGCGAATATGACCTTTGGGTCAAGCTGTCCGGTGCATACCGGAATTGGAGCGAACCCTCCGGTACGCAAGCGCGACTGACGGCCGAGCTTCTGCTCAAGCACGTCGGCCCGGACCGGTTGCTGTGGGGTAGCGATTGGCCTCACACACAGCATCCGGGCGTGACGTATGCGCAAAGCCGCCACGCGTTGGATGACTGGATCGGCGATCCGGAACTGCACCACCGCATACTTACGACAAATCCCAGAACTTGCTTTGGTTTTCAAGGAGACATGACGTCATGATCAGTTACCGCACCTTTGCCGTGACCCTCCTCGCCGCGGCGCTGCCGCTGACGGCAGCGCGAGCGGCATGGCCCGAGAAGGCTATTACCATGGTCGTAACCTACCCGCCCGGGGGCACCGTGGATACCGTTGCCCGCATCATCGGGCCCAAGCTGTCGAGCATACTGGGCCAATCAGTTGTCATCGACAACAAGGGTGGCGCCGGCGGCATGATAGGCGCGGCTGCGGTCGCGCGATCCGACCCGGACGGCTATACCCTCATGCTCGACGCGTCGAGCCATGCCCAGAACCCGGCCCTGCAATCCAAAATGAGTTTCGACACACTCAAGGATTTCCAGTCCGTGTCCTTGCTGCTGCGCGTGCCAAATGTGCTGGTTACCACACCGGACAACAAGATCTTCGGCTCTGTCCAGGACGTAATCACGAATGGCAAGTCATCGAGTCCTGCCTACTTTGCCTCGGCCGGACCCGGCTCGGCGCAGCATCTGGCCGGCGAACTGTTCAACGTCATGGCCGGCACGAAACTCGTGCATGTCGCCTATAAAGGCGGCGGCCCAGCCATGGTCGATGTGATGTCCGGCCAAGTGCCCCTCATGTTCGCGAGCCTGGGTTCGGCGTCGAAGCATATTCAGGGGGGTAAGCTGCGTCCCATTGCCGTGGGCGGCGAGAAGCGCTCAACCGTCCTCCCGAAATTGCCGACGATTGCCGAATCGGGCCTGCCAGGATTCGCATCGTACGAGTGGAATGCCGTGTTTGCGCCGGCGGGCACGCCCAGGGACATCGTGGAAAAAATCTCGGCAGCACTTTCCGACGTACTTCAGGATCCGGAAGTGAAGAGCAAGCTCGAAGGCATGGGGGCGGAGATCGTCGGTTCCACACCTGAAGCACTGGAGGCTTTCCGCCGCTCAGAAATCGACAAGTGGCAGAACGTCGTCAAGCAGAGTGGCATTGCGGTAAATTGATCCACGCGGCCCGTCACGGCGGCGGGCTGACCTCGAGCCACACGATACCAGCGACTGGGTGCCGGACGAGAGGCCATCGGAAAGGGTTGCGGGTAACCAGGGAAATTGCGTGACTGGCGGGGCGATCGAGCCCCAGCCGGGTGTCGCAGAACGATCGCGTGAACATGAGCTTCCAGTGCAGCGAAATGGATTTTGTCTTGAGTTTCATGGCGTCGAGTACTCCGTGTCGTCGATCACTGCCGATGCGCCTCGAGGGTTCAGACTTTCGACGATCGCTGCATAGCGCTGTCCAGTCTGGGTCAGCGCCGCAACATAATCCACCTGGCCGATGCCTGCGGCTTGTAGTCCAGCCGACAGCGGCATGCGATGATCGATCACGGCATGCCCGCCCAGGTCCAGGCACCATTGCCCCGTTTCTTGCCGCGAGGCAGTGGCGACCACAGTCAGTTGGGTAAGCTCGCGAGCCAGTTGGACCAGTATTGAGCCGACGGCACCCGCACCGCCGACCCTCAGCAGGGTCTGGCCAGCACCACCATTCTTCGGGACGCGCCGTGGATCAAACAGTAATTCGTAGGCGGCGATGGATGTCCGCGGCAAGGCTACCGCTGCGGCATCGTCTAGCGATGTTGGTGCGAGCGCGACAATACGTTCATCCACCAGGTGGAGCTCGCTGCTGGGCCAGGGCGATCGGATCAGCTCGACCGTACGGATCACGCGTACAGAGCGCGATAAGAAGCCGACCTCGATGCGCAGGTCCTCGCGAATGAAGTCGTCACTTACGTTCAGGACTCGGATACCTTTGCGTGGATTACCGTTCATGCGACGCCCGAATTCCAGCATCGTCCAGAACGACACGGTGCTCTTGTCGTTGCGGCGTACATCCAGCGCGTAAGGCGATTTCGACCGGTCTGGCGCGGCCCCGGTTCAGTGCATGCGGCAGCCGTGACGATTCGGCATTCGCATGACCGCCATGCCGCTCGATCCGGCGGCTGGCAGGCAAGGGAGCCGAATGTGCGCGTGCCTGCCTATGCCGCTATCAACGCCTGCGTTGCAAGGCGATCGAATCAGAGCATCAACAAGGCCAATGCCGCAATAGCGGTGGGCCCCAGCGCGCCCAGCAGCAGGCCGCCTGCGCTGACCGTTTCATCGGAAAACCCGCGCTTGAGCAGCGCCACACCGGCAGGGTTGGGCGCGTTTGCGATCACCGTGAGGCCTCCGCCAGCGACCGCGCCTGCCATGAGCATGTACTTGGCGTCGTCGGACATGCCGGGGATGAGTGAGCCCAGGTATGTCAGCGCAGCGTTGTCGGTGATGGCAGTCAGGCCCAGCGATCCGAAGAACAATGCCAAGGGCTGCAGGCCGGACACGATGGGCTCCAGCCACCAGCGCTGCAGGCCGCCCAGTACGACGAGACCGGCAAGGAAAAAGCCCACCAGCAGCGCTTCTTTGATAATGAGCGGGCTCTGGTGCCGGTCGTAGGCCTGGGTATAGCCTAGGAACAGCAGGAACAGGCCCAGGAAGGCGACCGGGTGGTGGGCGAGCATGACGACCGCAGCCAGTGTTGCAAAGTGGACCGCCACCACTGACAGCGGAATCCGGGCCGTGCTCTGCGCTTCAGCTGCTGCCTGGGCCGCCGGCGCGGCGACCAGGTGCCGGCTGACGACGTAGGTGGCAATGGTGGCGTTGATGACGACGGCGATTGCCGCCTTCCAGCCGAAGTTGGCCAGCATAAATGCCGAGTCCCAGTTCCACGTGCTGGCCACCATCAGGACGGGAGGCGCTGCGTAGGATGTCAGGGTTCCGCCGATGGATATATTGACGAACAGGACGCCCAGGGCCAGGTACTTGGCGCGGCTGGGCATCGACTGCGTGAATATTTGCGGCGCCAGCAGCAATGCGGCGATGGTCATGGCCGCGGGCTCGGTAATCAGCGAACCCATCAGCGGCACAACCGCCAAGCCGAGCCAGGCGGTGGCCACGGCGGTCCTGACCGGCAATACGTGCGCAATCCGGCCCACCGTTGCCATGACTGTATGCAGCACAGGGCGCGAGGCGGCCACTACCATCACGACGAATACGAACAGCGGTTCGGTGTAATTGCGCGATTCGGCATAAGCCAGCGCCTCTCGGCCGCCCAGGCCCACGGCCATGGCCGCAATGAGCACCGCCGCCCAGAACCCGAATACAACCTCGACTTCTCCCAGCAGGTGAAACAGCCCGGCGTGACGCGGATAGCGGTGGGAAAGACGTTCGAATTGCTTGGCCGCGAAAGTATGAAGCAGGGCCAGGGCGAAGATGAAGGCGGCGACGAGGTCGAAAGTGGCGAAAGAGGCGTTCTGCATGGGCACGGGATCTCCGCGCGGCGGCCCGACCTGCGCTCTAGCCTGCCCGGCAAGAGGTTGCCGGACACCCAAGTCGCGCAGTGTATCAAAGCCGGGAGCGTGATGTTGCCCGCTCCCGGCCCCGGTTCCTGGATTGCACTGCGAAAGGCTTTGCCAGCGGATACTTTCGCGGTCGGCGCGGGCCTATGTTGCGGCCGGCACCGAACCTTGCCGCAGCTCGCGCGCCTGACGGACGGAGTCCACGACCTTGGTCAAGGCCTCGACCGAATAAGGCTTGTGCAGCAGCTCGTACTCGGTGGGCCCGAATTCGGCCAGGACATGGCTGTAGCCCGTGGCCAGCACGATATGGATGTCCGGCCACTGCGCATTGATGCGCTGGGCCAGGTCGATGCCATTGATCTCGGGCATGACGATGTCGGTAATGACCAGGTCGAACGCGCCCTGCTGCTGTTCGAGCGTGTCGAGCGCTTCACTGCCATTGGCTGCGGTCGTGACTTGTTGCCCGAGGTCTTGCAGCAGGCTGGTCACGATGTTGTTGACCTCGATGTTGTCTTCCACCAGCAGCACCCGGTACTTGGGGCGCAGCATGGCGTCGAGCGAGCCCGCCTGGGGCGAGAGCAAGTCTTCGTAGCCCAGCGGTTGCGCCACGGGCAGATGCAGCAGGAAGGTCGTGCCTGATCCCAGCGCGCTGTTTACATCGACCAGTCCTCCCGATTGCGACATGAATCCCAGCACCTGGCTCAGGCCCAGGCCAGTACCGCGGCCAGGCGCCTTGGTCGTGTAGAACGGCTCGAAGATGCGGTCGATGTCGGTAGGCGCGATGCCCGATCCGGTGTCGGTGATGGAAATGGCGATGTGGGGGGAGTCGGCGGCCGGGTGATGCCGGGTAGCGGGCACGGCATCCACCGACCCCACTTTGATGCGCAACGCGCCCCCGTCGGGCATGGCGTCGCGCGCGTTGATGAGGATGTTGAGTATGCAGGTTTCCAGCTGGTTGCGATCCGCATGCACATAGCAAGGTTCGGCGCCGAGATCGTACTGGATGTCGATGGAAGAGCCCTTGGTGGCATGGATGAGGTCTTGCATGCCTTCGATGCAGCTGCGCACATCGAACGTCACGGGACGCAGTGGCTGCTTGCGCGCGTAGGCGAGCAGTTGGCGCGTCAGGTGCGCCGCGCGGTCGGCCGTGGTCGATATGGCGTCGATGTAGCGTTGCCGCTTGCGCTCGGTAAGCCCGGGCTGGCGCAACAACTCGGCGGAGCCGCGTATCACCATCAGCAGATTGTTGAAATCGTGGGCGACTCCGCCGGTCAGCTGCCCGAGTGCCTCGAGTTTCTGCGATTGGTGCAGCGCCTCGCGCGCCATCTGAAGTTCTTGTTCCGACTGCTTCCGGTCGGTGATGTCGCGGGTGATCTTCGCAAAACCCAGCAATTTGCCGGATTTGTTGCGTATGGGGTCAATGACCACGTTGGTCCAGAAGCGCGTGCCGTCTTTGCGCACGCGCCACCCTTCGGCTTCGAAGCGCCCTTCGTGTGCCGCCGTCGCAAGCGCCAGCGCGGGCTTGCCGGCGGCGCGGTCTTCATCGGTGTAGAAACAGGAAAAGTGCTTGCCTATCACTTCTTCCGCGCGGTAGCCCTTGAAGCGTTCGGCTCCCGCGTTCCAACTGCTTATATAGCCTTCGGGATCGAGCAGGTAAATGGCGTAGTCCATTACCGCTTCAACCAGAAGCTGGTAACGGTACGCCTCGTCAATATCGGACAGGCTGCCCGGATGTGCGCCCGTCGTGCTCATAGGGATGTTCGTAGGCATGGACGCAATGTTCAGTGAAATAACTTGGAAATTTGTATTATTGAGCGACGGATGGAAAAAGGAAATAGAGCGCCGCGGGTCTAGTGGCCATCGGCCAGGCCCGGGCATGCGTACCCGGAAACGAATACCTTGGGAGCGCGTCCGTCGTCATAGTAAACGTGGCGGCGAACCCGGCCGATATCCGCGCCGTAGCAATGTATGCTGATGGCCACATCGTCGTCGCTGGCGTTCTGGACCCGATGGATGTCGCCCAGGGTAGGCGACACGAACTCGATCCCGCCTTCCTCGAGCGTGGTGGCTGGCCCTTCCTGGATGGCCCGGGTGCCGTCAAGGCGATAGCGTGTGCCGATCTCGCCGCCGCGCAGCATGCCGATGACTCCCCAGACGGTGTGGTCATGGATCGGAGTTCGTTGCCCTGGGCCCCACACGAAGCTCACCACTGAGTAACGGCCGCGTTCATCGCGGTGCAGTAAGTACTGCTGGTAGTGCTCGGGATGCGGCACGCCATAGGCCGGATCGAGCCAGTCGTCGTATTGAACCAATTGGCGCATGGCCATGCCCACGCGGTCGAGCAGGGCGTGCTCGGCGTTGGAGTCGGATACGGCCTGGTCCAGCGCTTCTACGAATGAATTGAGCCGATGGTGCATGGTGGGTGGATTCTTTCTCAAGCCGTGACTATAGAGGGTTGGCCATACCGGCCGCAAATGGGTGGCCGGGCAACCCGGGCACGCTATTTGCAGCGGTGTTTCATGGGCCGCGCGATGGCGGCATCTTGACGGGGTGCATCATGGCGACGAGAACAATCTGGAAGGGCGCTATTTCGTTCGGGCTGGTCCACATCCCAGTGGGCTTGCACACGGCCACCACCAATTCCGGGGTGGATTTCGACTGGCTGGACAAGCGCAGCATGGACCCGGTCGGCTACAAGCGCATCAACAAGCGCACCGGTAAAGAGATAGACCGCGAGAACATCGTGAAGGGCGTCGCCTATCACGATGGTGAGTACGTCATATTGTCCCCGGATGAAATTGCGGAGGCCTACCCCCGCACCACCCAGACCATCGAGATTCAGCGCTTCGTGGACGCCGCCGAGGTGTCCTTCGTGTACCTGGAGCGCCCCTATTACGTCGAACCGATCAACCGCGGGCACAAGGTGTATGCCTTGTTGCGCGACACCCTGGCCAAGACCGGCAAGATCGGCATTGCCAAGGTCGTGATCCAGACCAAGCAGCACCTGGCGGCCTTGATTCCGTCCGGCGACGCGCTGGTACTGAATCTGATGCGGTGGGGCGAAGAGGTCAAGTCGATGAAAGGCCTGGACTTGCCGGCGGTGGGCGCCAAGAACATGACGCCCAGCGCCAGCGAGCTGAAAATGGCCAAGATGCTCGTAGAGGATATGTCGGGCCCCTGGGACCCGGAAGAATTCCGCGACGAATTCCGCGACACGGTGATGGATCTGGTCGAGAAGAAGGCGCGCGCCGGCAAGACCGAAACGGTGATCACGCCCCAGGAAGAATCGCCGGCTTACGCCGACAACGTCATCGATCTTACCGAACTGCTGCAGCGCAGCCTGAAGGGGGGGAAAAAGGCCGCCCCGGCGCGCAAGAGCAGCGCGAAGGCGGCCAAGAAAGCCGCGCCCCGTAAGCGGGCAACCAAGAAAACAGCCGCCAAGTCCGGCAAGACTGGCAGCACGCGCAAGGCGGCTTGACGATGGGCGACACGCTGAAGCGTTACCGCGAGAAACGCGACTTCACCCTGACCCCCGAACCTGCCGAGGGCGGGCAGTCCAATGAGCAGGCTCGCGCCTTTGTGATTCAGAAGCACTGGGCGAGCCGGCTGCATTACGATTTTCGCCTCGAACTCGATGGGGCTATGAAAAGCTGGGCCGTGCCGAAAGGGCCGACTTATGATCCTTCGGTCAAGCGCATGGCGGTACAGGTGGAAGACCATCCCATCGCCTACAACCAGTTCGAAGGCGAGATTCCAAAGGGCCAGTACGGAGCCGGCAAAGTCATCATCTGGGACGAGGGCGTCTGGTTGCCCGTGGGAGATCCGCGCAAAGGGTGGCGTGATGGCCACCTGAAGTTCGATCTGCAAGGCCACAAGATGCAGGGGCGGTGGGCCTTGATCCGTCTGAAGGGTAAAGAAAGCGAAAAGCAGCCGCCGTGGCTGCTGATCAAAGACCGCGATGAACATGCCAGGGCAGAAAGCGAGTTTTCACTCGTGGACGAAATGCCTGACAGCGTCGTGCCCTTGCGCAAGGCATCCAGCCGCGCACGCGCCGCGCCGACCGGCAAGGCCGGCCGAAAGGGCGCCGATACCAATCGCCCCCAGGCTGGGCATGCCGCTGCGGCGGACGCCGCGGGCAAAGCAGCGGGCAAGGGCGCGGGCAAGGGCGCGCCTCAGGCAGCGTCGGACAAGGCAGCAGCGGTTCAGGCCTCTGCCGATGCGCCCATACCGGGCACTCCCGCCGCCATGCCGGCCGAACTCAAGCCGCAACTGGCCACCCTGGTGGACGGCCCTCCGCAGGCCGGCGACTGGCTGTACGAATTGAAGTACGACGGGTACCGCCTGCTTGCGCGCATCGAGAATGGCAACGTGCGTCTGTATACGCGCAACGGGCACGACTGGAGCGAGCGCCTGCCCCATCTGGTTCACGCCCTCGCAAAGATTGAAGTGCCCACGGTTTGGCTGGACGGCGAGATCGTGGTGCTGTCCGACAACGGCACGCCCAGTTTCCAGGCGCTGCAGAACGCCTTCGACAGCGAACGCACGGGCGACATCATTTACTACGTGTTCGATATGCCATTTGTGGCGGGACGCGACATACGCGCCGAGCCGCTGCACGCGCGCCGGGCCTGGCTGGGGCAGCTCGTCGAGGCCTATCGCGAGCCGCTTGACGACGTGGTGCGTTTCAGCGAAACACTGGAGGCGCCGGCCAGCCAGCTGGTGGCCTCGGCATGCAAAATGGGCCTGGAAGGCATCATCGGCAAACGCCGTGATGCAACTTATGTATCGCGCCGCAGCGACTCGTGGGTCAAGCTCAAATGCGCCCAGCGCCAGGAGTTCGTCATCGTGGGGTACACCTCGCCCAAGGGGTCCCGTGCCGGCTTTGGCGCCTTGCTGCTGGCCGTGCATGGCGAGCGGGGCGAACTGCGCTATGCGGGCAAGGTGGGAACCGGCTTCGATACGCGCGGCCTGGAGTCGCTGGCGCGGCAGCTGAAGTCGCTGGAGTCGACACACAGCCCGCTGGAAGCGGGCGCCTCGTCCGCGCGCGGGGCGCATTGGGTCAAGCCGGAGCTGATAGCCGAGGTGTCTTTTGCGGAATGGACGGCTTCCGGCCATGTGCGCCAGGCCACCTTCCGTGGTTTACGCAGCGATAAGCCTGCGAAGGCGATCGAGCGTGAGCAGCCGGTGTCGGCCCGTGAGGTCGGTGCTGGCGCGCCCGCGCGGCGCGGGAAGGGCGCCGCCCCGGCCAGGGCCAAAACCGCCCCGGGGGCGAACGGCGGGTCTCGCGGCCCGGCGCACGGCCGTTCTTCCGCAGCCACGAAAAGCGGCGGCAAGGCCAGCGGAACCGTGGCCGCCCGCGGGGGAGGCCGTCCGGCGAAGCTGACCAACCCCGAGCGCGTCATCGATCCGTCTTCGGGTCTTACCAAGCTGGACCTGGCCCGTTACTACGGGCTGGTGGCGCCATTGCTGCTTGAACACCTGCGCGCCAGGCCGGTGTCATTCGTGCGCGCGCCGGCTGGCATCGGCGGTGAACTGTTTTTCCAGAAGCATCCGGACATCGACACCATGCCGGGCGTGAAGTCTTTGCCTCAGAGCTTGTATCCGAAACATCCGCCGCTTGCCGAGGTCGCGACTTTGCAGGGCATTATGTCGTCCGCGCAGATGAACGTAGTGGAGTTCCACACCTGGAACGCCGTCAAGTCGGCGATCGACCGGCCGGACCGCATGCTGTTCGACTTGGACCCCGGCGAAGGCGTGAAGTGGCCGGCGGTGCGCCAGGCCGCCGAGCTCGTACGGGTACTGCTGCACGAAATCGGTTTGCAGGCCTGGCTGAAGACCAGTGGCGGCAAGGGCCTGCATATTGTCGTGCCGCTGCGCAAGCAGTACGACTGGGACGTCGTGAAAGACTTTTCGCAAGCCGTGGTGCAACACCTGGCGCGGACGGTGCCGCAGTTGTTCGTGGCCAAGAGCGGCCCCAAGAATCGCGTCGGCAAGATTTTTGCCGACTATCTGCGCAATGGCTTCGGCGCCACCACGGTCGCGGCCTGGTCGGCGCGCGCGCGTCCCGGGCTAGGCATTTCCGTGCCCCTGGCCTGGGACGAGTTGGGCGATATCGACCGCAGCGATCGCTGGACGATCGCCAATGTGCATGAACGGCTCGACGTGGGCGATACGCCGTGGGACGACTACCGGCCGCAGTCTCTCGGCAGCGCCATGAAGGCGTTGGGGTTCGATCGCGGATAGCCGGGGGGCGCCCGATGTGGCGTGGAACTTGCGAGGTCCGGAAAAAAGGTGTTATAGTCGTCGTCTTTGCAGCGCCCGTAGCTCAGTTGGATAGAGTACTTGGCTACGAACCAAGGGGTCGTGGGTTCGAATCCTGCCGGGCGCGCCAAATTTTGAAAGGGTCTCCATTGCGAGGCCCTTTTTCTTTGCCGGTCTGGCGGACGTGTCACGCGCGAAATCGTCCGGAGAGGCGGCGGCCGTCCGGTACAGGCCCCTTGTGACGTGCTCCGGTGGACCGCCAGGGCGGGCCGGCCGCACGAGCGAGAGACAGCGGGCGCGGCGCCTATACGAATCCGATCCAGCGGCCGGCCGCAATCGCACACAGCCACAGGCCGAGCGACGCCGCGGCGTGGGCACGCACGGGCACGGCGATCTGGTGATCCGCCACGACGCCGCGCCAATGACGCCCGGCATGCAGCCATAGCGCATTCGCGACGGCCAGGCCCACGATCAGCAGTTTGATCAGGAAGGCCGGGTTGCTGGCGTACTCGGCAGCCTGCACCGAAAACAGCCATAAGCCGCTCACCAGTGCCAGCCCCAGACCCATGGCGGCCAGCCTGGCAAGATAGGGCGCCATGCCCGCCAGCGGCGCCTGTCGAGCCAGGCCGAGTAATCGCAGGTCGAGTGCGGCAATGCAGCCGAACATCAGACCGATGGCGGCGATATGCGCAGCATTGACCAGGATATACGCCGTCTCCCACCGGCGCAGCAGCGCCGCATGAGGCAGCGCCGAGAGCCATTCCAGCATTCAGGAACCCGGCTTCTTGATGCGTTCGGGGTAGATGTCGTAGGTTTTGCCGCGTACGGTGATCTGCACGGCTTTCATGCGTTTCTCGGCATGATCCCGGGCACGGTTGCCCGTGGCCACGATGGAATCGCCCGGCTCAGCCGAGCTCTCGTCGAACCCCGAGCGTCGCGTCTGGGAAGGATTGCCGAGCTCGACCCGCCAGACTCCATCGGTCGTTTCGACGTCCATCCAGGGATGGGGTGGGGCGACCTGCACTTTTTGGACAGTGCCCTGCAATTCGATGGGGTCGGCATCTGCCCATGACCAGCCATGATGGCTCCAGACAGGCAGGCTGTGCAGGCCCGCGGACGCCAGCACGGCGAAGGTTGCGACAAGCTTCGTAAACGCCATGGCTCACCGTTTCATGATGGGTGACAGGGGCTGCGCGCCCGCCGCGATAGCGCCGCAGGCATCATCACTATACCGGCGCAGGCGCGCAGCGCATAGGGGCGGCCGCGCCACCTGCCGCCGGCGGCGGTGGCTAGCGGTCGCTCAAATATGCTTGCGGCGGCGAGCCCAGCGCGCGGCGGAACATGGCGCTGAAGGCGCTGGGGCTGCGATAGCCCAGGTCGCCCGCAACACGGGCCACCGGTTGGCCCAGTGAAAGGCGGCGCAGCGCCTCGGCCAGGCGCACTTGTTGAACCCATTGTCGATAGTTCAGGCCCAGTTCGGCCTGGAACAGGCGGATCAGCGTGCGGCCGCTGGCGCCCACTTCATCGCCCCAATCGTCGATGGTGCGCGCCATGCCTGGCTGCGCCAGGATGGCGCGGCATACCATCTGCAGGCGGCGATCTTCGGGCCACGGGATGCGCATCGGAATGACGGGGGCGCTGCGCAGTTCCGTCAGCAACAGCGCGGCGATCTGTCCGCCACGGCCGTCCAGCGCATATTCGATGGGTTCGGCCGCCAGCGCCAGAATCAGCTCCCGCAGCAGGTCCGATACCTCGATCACCTGGCAGCGGTCCCACAATGCGCTGGCCGCGTCGGCGTGCACATAGAGCGTGCGCATCAATACCGTGCCGACCATCTGGATGCCGTGTACGGTGTCCGGCGGTACCCACAGGGCTCGCAACGGTGGCAGCGTCCAGAAGCCGTCGGGTGTGCTGACGCGCATCATGCCTTCTATGGCATACACCAGCTGCCCGCGCGGATGGCTGTGCGGGCCGGTCGATTCGCTGGGCACGAAATCCTTGGCCATGGCAGTCACCTGCCGCGGAACGTGCTGGTAGTCGTCGGCGCGGCGGCTGCGAGACGGGTCGGGAGGCGGGGGAGGGCGACGGGCCATGTTGGGGGGCTTATGTCATTTATGCGACGAAGATTGGCACTTCCGCGAGTCAAGGACTTTATACACTGGGCCATGCGTGCGTAGACACGCCCTTGTGTATTTCCTGCCGTTCCGAGACAACTGCTGCGCCATGACCACGACTGCTGCACCCGTACCGCCCCCCGCATCGACCCCTGCGCCGGCCACCGCCTTCAAAGTACTGGGCGCCATCAGCGTGGCCCACATGATGAACGACATGATCCAGTCGATCCTGTTGGCCATCTATCCCATGCTGAAAGAGTCGTTCAATCTCAGCTTTGCGCAGATCGGGCTGATCACACTGGTCTACCAGATGGCGGCTTCGTTGCTGCAGCCCTGCATCGGCCTGTATACCGACAAGCGGCCCACCACGTATTCGTTGCCGGTGGGCATGGGCTTCACGCTGGTGGGCCTGCTGATGCTGGCCTTTGCGCCATCGCTGCCCTACCTGCTCGTGGCCGCAGCGCTGGTGGGCACCGGCTCTTCGGTATTCCATCCTGAATCATCGCGCGTGGCCCGCATGGCTTCAGGTGGCCGGCACGGGCTGGCGCAATCGCTTTTCCAGGTGGGCGGTAACGTGGGTTCGGCGCTGGGCCCGCTGCTCGCGGCGCTGATCATCATCCCGCACGGGCAGGCCAGCGTGGCCTGGTTTTCCGTGGCGGCCCTGTTCGGCATGGTCGTCCTGATCGGCATCGGCCGCTGGTACGGGGCCAATCGCGCACTGCTCAAGCCCAAGCCGCGCGCGGCGGGCGACGCGGCTCCCCCGGGGCGGCGCAAGGTGGTCTGGGCGCTGAGCATACTGGGCGTGCTGGTGTTCTCCAAATACTTCTATATGGCGAGCCTGAACAGCTACTTCACCTTTTACCTGATGGACAAGTTCGATCTGTCGGTACGTTCGGCGCAGCTGTATCTGTTCCTGTTCCTCGCGGCCGTGGCTTTCGGTACTGTGGCGGGCGGCCCGGTGGGCGACCGGGTGGGGCGCAAGATCGTGATCTGGGCATCAATACTGGGTGTCGCTCCGTTTACCCTGATGCTTCCGTATGCGAACCTGTTCTGGACGGGCGTGCTGGTGGTGATTATTGGCGTGATTCTGGCGTCGGCCTTTTCTGCCATCGTCGTGTACGCGCAGGAGCTGGTGCCGAACAAGGTGGGCATGATCGCGGGCCTGTTCTTTGGCTTCGCGTTCGGCATGGGCGGGCTGGGGGCGGCGGCGCTGGGCAAGTTGGCCGACATGACCAGCCTGGCCTACGTTTATCAGGTGTGCGCTTACTTGCCGCTGCTGGGGCTGGTGGCGTTCCTGCTACCCGATATCGAACGCAAGAAGGCCTAGGCGCCAGGCCCGATGCTCACCCCGCAATTGGGGGGCACCGAGACACGGCTGGACAAAAAAACAATATCCGTTATAATTTCGCCTCTTTACCAGCGCCCGTAGCTCAGTTGGATAGAGTACTTGGCTACGAACCAAGGGGTCGTGGGTTCGAATCCTGCCGGGCGCGCCAAATTTAAAAGGGTCTCCAATGCGAGGCCCTTTTTCTTTTGCATCGGCAAATGCGAAAACCGTGGTCGCCGCATGCGGGTGGCCGCCCCGCCACAACGGCTGCCAGCCGTACCGGCGGTCAGCCCGCCAACGATTCAGGCGCGGTGGCGATGGCTGTGTGGACCGAGTTGGCGATGAAGCACTGTTCGTGGGCCTGGTGATGCAGGGCCTGGTCTGTGGCCGGATCCGGTACCGAACCGCGATAGACCACGCGCGGGCGCAGGTCCACTCGACTGATGAACAGCCGGCCCTGCGCGTTTTTTTCCATATGGCCCGTCGCACGATCCTCATAGCTGTCGACCACGTAGCCCTGTTTTGCCGCGATGGCCAGGAACACCAGCATGTGGCAGCTCGAAATCGACGCCACAAAGGCTTCTTCGGGATCCACATGTTCGGGCACGGAGTGCGGAAGGGGCACGATATGCGGTGACGACGACGCGGCGACTTCCGCGCCGCCATCGAATCGCCAGGTGTGCGCCCGGCTATAGCGCAGATCGGAAAACGCTTCGTGCGGCTGGCGTGCCCAGGTCACGGTAGTCTCGATGCCTTTCATGAGGTCCTCGCATGACGGATCAGGTTCGGTTGCGGGTGTAGATCTCGGAATAGCCCAGTTTGATGACTTCGGTGATCTGGTCCTGGCGGCGGGCGATGTGCGATTCCAGCAGGGCCACCAGCGCGGCCTCGTCGCGAGCGCGCAGCGCGTTGATGATGCCGACGTGTTCGGCTTGTGTGTAAGGCCGACGGCCGTTGCGCATGTCGATCCAGCGCACGTACTGGATGCGCGCATTGATGTTGTCCAGCGCCCGTACGTATTCTTCGTTGTGGGTCAGCCTGGCCAGGCCCATATGGAATTCTTCATCCAGCGCCAGCAGCTCGGCCGAGTCGGTATCGTCGGGAATCGAAGTGTCGTGCTGCGTCGCTGCGTCCAGGGCGTCGATTTCGGCGTCGCTGGCACGCCGGCAGGCCAGGCGCGCGATCGCGGTTTCGATACCCAGGCGGTACTCGTACAGATCGAAGACCTGCTTGGCGTCCAGCGGCCGGCTGGTGAACCCCTTGTTGGCAGTGCGCTCGAGGAATCCCTCTACCATGAGCTGGTTCAGCACCTCGCGCAGCGGCGTGCGGCTGACCTCGAGCTGTTTAGACAGCTCGATTTCATTGATGCGCTCGCCGGGCTTGAACTCGTAAGTGGCGGCCATGGTCTTGATGCGTTCATAAATGGCCGCGGAGCTCAGCGCTGTACGCTTGCGTGGCGCGGCGGCGCTTTCGTCAGTCGGAAAATCGGGAGCGTACGCGGCGCGGGATCCAGCCTGGGTCATTGGGGCATCCGATAATGTGTATACCGGGCTGTATTATATCCAGGCAGTGAGGACCGCGCCGCGGCCCGTGCAGGGCGCTACCGATTCAGCTTCCACCCTTTGGTTTCGGGCAGCAGGAAGCCCGCCACCAGGATGGAGATCACCGCCACCACAATGGGGTAATAAAGGCCTGCATAGATATTGCCGGTGGTGGTCGAAATGAGCGTGGCGAAGTAGAGCGCGAAGCCTCCGAAATAGCCGGTGCCTATGTGGTACGCCATGGACATGCTGGAATAGCGTACTTTGGTCGGAAACAGCTCGACCAGATAGGCTCCATTGGGTCCGTACACCACGCAGCCGATCACCACCAGCAGCCAGATCAGCAGTATGACCATGGGCCGGTTGATATCCTGGGTGTTCGCCTGTGTGGGATAGCCGGCAGCCTTCAGGGCGCTGGCGACAGCGTCCGCGTCGGCCCCGTCCACCTCGCTTCCTGCCACCTGTACCCGGGCGCCCGGCTCCGTAGCCGGTACCAGGGTGTACGGCACGCCGGCGGTATTCAGCAGTTCGCGGGCCCGTTCGCAGGCGTTTTCAGGGCCGGAAAATAAACGCAGGCGGCATTCCGACGAAACCAGCGACACCGGCGACGAAGAGATCGCCCGCTCGAGTGCCGGATTCGCGTAGTGCGTCAGGCCTTTGAAGATGGGAATCACGGCGAGCACTCCCACGATGAACCCCGTGATGATGACGCGCTTGCGTCCCAGACGGTCCGACAGCCAGCCGGCCAGCACGAAGAACGGCGTACCCAGCAACAAAGCCACCGATACGAGCATGTACGCGGTCGTCGGCTCTACCTTCAGCCATTTCATCAGGAATATCAGCGCAAAGAACTGCCCGGTGTACCACAGCACGGTCACGCCGGCGACCGTGCCGAACAGGGCCAACAGTACGTACTTCAGGTTGGCCCAGTTGCCGAATGCGTCGCGTATCGGCTGCCGCGAGGTCTTCCCTTCGGCCTTCATCTGCAGGAATACCGGCGACTCATGCAGCTTGGCGCGGATATAGATAGAGATGCCCAGCAGAACGACCGAGAAAAGAAATGGAAGACGCCAGCCCCAGTCATTGAACTGCTCGGGAGTGGTTGCATAACGGCTCAGCGTCACCACCAGCAGGGACAGCAGGAAGCCGGCCGTGGCCGTGGCCTGGATCCAGCTGGTGTATTCGCCGCGCCTGCTGTCCAGCGCATGCTCGGCCACATAGGTGGCGGCGCCGCCGTATTCACCGCCCAGGGCCAGGCCCTGGATGCAGCGCAGCAGTACCAGCAGGGCCGGGGCCCAGGCGCCGGCGGTGGCGTATGTCGGCAGCAGTCCGACTCCGATGGTGGCGATGCCCATCATGACGATGGTCACGAGGAACGTGTACTTGCGCCCCACGAGATCGCCCAATCGGCCGAAGACCAGCGACCCGAAAGGGCGCAGCACCAGCCCCACGCCGAAGGTGGCCAGGCTGGCCAGGAACGCCGCCGTCTGGCCCATGCTGGGCGGAAAGAACAGTGGCGCCAGCACGGCGGCCAGCGCGCCGTATACGAAGAAGTCGTACCATTCGAACGCGGTGCCCAACGAGGCGCCCCAGATGACCTTGCGCATTTCTTTGCTGCGCGCAGTCTGAGTAGGCGCGGGATTGCTCATACTGCCAGCCAGCGTTTCCATGTTTTCCCCCTGTCCGGTTATGGTGGCGACATCAGGCGGGCAGCAGGCCGCGAGCGTAGTCGGCCAGGCTGTCGTCGTCGATTTCCTGCAGCACGTAAGGCGCGGGATTCATGATGTAGGCGTTCTTGTGCTGCCGTGTCGCCGTGCCGGTCGGGCGATTGCCGTCACGGCTATAGGCAAAATAAAGATTGCGGCGCCCCTGCTGCGAACGGTTTTCCTTTGAGCTGTGCACCAGGTTGCCGCAGAACAGCACGACCGTGCCGGCCGGGAACGTGCACTCATAGATCGGCGTCTGCGAAAAGTGCTCGGCCAGATATTCATCGGGCACGATGTGCAGCGGATAGCTGGTGGTGGTGGTGTCGTAAAACGCCTCGATCAATCCATGCTTGTGCGAGCCAGGTACGAATCTCAAGGGCCCATTCTCCGGTGTTGAGTCGTCCAGCGTGATCAACGCGGTGAGCATGTCGCGATGGCCTCCGTGCGGCATGCCGTCGTGTACCCAGCTCGCGTAGTCCTGGTGCCATTGGAAGATGTCGCCCGTGCCGGCGGCCTTGTAGTTCAGTCGAGACTGATACAAGTAGGTCGGTCCCAGCAACTGCTTCACCGCTCCCAGCAGGCGCGGCAGGCGGTACGCGCGGGCGCACGCCTCCGAATCGAGCTCCACGGCCCAGGCCGCGCGTACGGTCTGCCCGTCTTTTTCCAGCACGTTGGCGTCCGGATGCCCGCGCTGGTCGCTGCGCAGCACGAGCGCATCTTCCTGCAAGGCCCTCAATTCCATAGGGGAGAACAGGTCACGCAGCACGAGAAACCCGTGTTCGTCATAGAAATCAATTTGTTCAGCGGTCAACATGGCAAACGTCCTTCATAAGTTTGAGAAGAAAAGCGAGTGCAGCCGTACAGGCCAGTCAGATTACAAAGCCCCGATAGTGATTTGCTTGGTTTCAAGGAATTCGTCGATGCCGTGGTGCGCGCCTTCGCGGCCGATGCCGGACTGCTTCACGCCGCCGATGGGTACGGCTTCCGAAGAGATGACGGCTTCGTTGATGCCCACGGCGCCCAGTTCCAGGCGTTCGGCCATGCGCAGCGCGCGGGCGAGATCGCGGGTATAAAAATATCCCGCGAGGCCGTAGCTGGAATCATTGGCCATTGCCAGTGCTTCTTCTTCGGTATCGAAGGCGATCAGCGGCGCCACGGGCCCGAACGTTTCCTCGTGGCAGATGCGCATTCGGGGCGTGACGTCGAGCAGTACGGTGGGCTGGAAAAACAGGCCGCCCCGACTGTCGGCTTCGCCGCCTATGGCGGCCCGGGCGCCCAGGGCCAGCGCGTCTGACACATGCTGGCGCACCTTGTCGATGGCCTGCCGGTTGATCAGCGGGCCTTGCGTGACCCCCGGTTGCATGCCGTCCCCGACCCTCAAGCCGCGCACGCGCTCGACCAGCCTGGTGGCGAAAGCGTCGTACACGCTGCGCTGTACCAGGATGCGATTGGCGCAGGTGCAGGTCTGTCCCATGTTGCGGAATTTACTGGCCAGCGCGCCGTCGGCCGCGCGATCCAGGTCGGCATCCTCGAACACAATCAGGGGGGCGTTGCCGCCCAACTCCAGGCTGACCTTGAGCACGTTGTCGGCCGCCTGCCGCATCAAGGCCTTGCCAGTGCCTGTGGAACCGGTGAACGACAGCTTTCGGACGCGGCTGTCGGTCAGCAAGATGCGGCCGATATCTGCCACGTTCTCGCGGGAGCACAGCACCAGGTTGATTACGCCGTCGGGGATGCCGGCTCGTTGCGCCAGAACGCAGAGTGCAATGGCCGACAGCGGCGTTTCTTCTGACGGTTTGAGCACGATGGTGCATCCCGCAGCCAGGGCCGGCGCGCATTTGCGGGTGATCATCGCACTGGGGAAATTCCAGGGCGTGATGGCGACGACCACGCCCACGGGCTGACGCAAGGTCATCACCCGGCGATCGGTGCTGTAGGTCTGCAGTACCTCGCCGTGGACGCTTGGCTTCTTCGGCATACCAGGATACGAAGCTGGCGCCGAACAGGACTTCGCCGCGCGCTTCCGCCAGCGGCTTGCCTTGCTCCAGCGTCATCAGCATGGCCAGGTCGTCGGCGTGGGCAAGTATTTGTGCATGCCAGGCCATCAACAGCCCCGCGCGCTCCTTGGCGGGCAGGGCCGCCCAGCCGGGCTGGGCATCGCTTGCGGCCTGCACTGCCTCACGGGCGCCATTCTCTGAGGTAACGGCCACGGCGGCGATCGCCTGTCCCGTGGCGGGGTTGGTCACCTGTAGCGGTGCGCCAGCGGACCCGGTCTGCCAGCGACCGCCGACGAAGCCGCCCGTCTGCAGCAGGTATGTGTGCCGAAGCGGATGGCCGAGAGATGGGGGGGCGGGATTAGCGGAAATGACGGGCTGGCTGGACATCTAGGGGGCTCCATGGCGGCGTTTAACTGCATCACGAGGTGAATAATATTCTGTGTACAGTTTGCCGTAATCGGTAGAAACCCTAGGAGCGTGATTTTTCCACCGCCGCTGCCGCCGCGTCCGGAATGCGAGAGGCCGACCCTTGTGGGGTCGGCCTCATGGAAAAAACCAGGTCCGCGGATGCGGCAGGGGCCAGGCGGCAGGCCTGCGGCTCAGAAACGATAGGCGGCGCTCAAAGTCACGGTGCGCCGTTGGCCGTAGAAGCAATCCCCGCGGCGCAGGCAAGTAACCTCATAGGTGCGGTCTGCAATGTTGTTCACGTTGAGCGCGTATCGCCATGTGCCGCTGTCGTACGCCAGCATTGCGTCAAAAAGCGTGACCGAAGGCGTTTCAGGAGCGCCACCGTCGGTGAAGGCGCCGAGATAGCGCACCCCTGCGCCCGCCGAAAATCCCGACCTGCCCGCGACATTGAATCGGTACTTGCTCCATAACGACGCCATATGCTTGGGCACGCCCTCCAGGGCCGGGTCGATATCGGTGTAAATGTAGTTCGCGATGACGTCCAGCTGCTTGGTCACGCGGCCGCGCACTTCAAGCTCGACCCCGCGGGTCTCGGTCTTGCCGGTCTGGAGCTGGTTGTTCGGATTGGACGGATCCGGCACCTGGCGGTTCTTCTCGCGCAGATCGTAAATGGCCGCAGTGGCTTCCAGATCGCGATCCGGCGGCATGTATTTCAAACCCAGTTCCCATTGCTTGCCGCGCATCGGCTTCCAGCGGCTGCTGTTTACGTCGCTGCCGGCGATGGGCGTGAACGATTCGCTGTAGCTGATGTAAGGGGAAAGGCCGTTATCGGCAGCGTACAAGAGCCCAAACCGCTTAGTGGTGGCGTTGTCCGATTCACGGTCGCTGCCCTCGATTTCGGTTTCTGCGCGGTCGTGGCGGATGCCGGCCAGGAACACCCAGTTGCGATACCGCATCTGGTCCTGCGCATAGAAGCCAAGTTGCTGCTGCTTGGTCTTGGGGCTGTCCAGCGCCTCGTAATCGGGAATGTTGCCATATACGGGGTGATAGACGTTGAGAGGCGTGCCGAATCCGGAACCTTCTTCGCCTGTCTCGCGATAGCGGCTGTAGTCGGCACCGAAGAGCAGGGTGTGTTCGGTGGCTCCCCAGTTCACCTTGCCTTCGAGGTTCTGGTCGGCCAGCAGCGTGCGCATGCGTGGCTTGTTCACATACCAGTAGCGGTTGAGCGTCTGCTGCTCGGGATCGATGTAGGGAGCTTGCGTATTCGAGTACGCATCGGGGTACATCGACTTGTAATCGACTTTGCTGATGGTATTGCGGAAGTTCTGACGCACCGTCCAGCGGTCGTTGAACTTGTGCTCGAACAGCCAGCCCACGCTGAATTGCTCGGTGTCGTAGGCATCAAAGCCAGGTTCGCTGACGAAGCGCCGCGTGGGCACCTGGCCATTGGGATTGCCGCTGACCGAGCCGCTCCAGGGCAGGAACGACTGCGTCGTGCCGGCTTTGTCCTTCTGGAAATAGCCTTGCAGGGTCAGCGAGGTCGCCGCGCTGGGCTGCCATGTCAGCGATGGCGCCAGCAGCAGACGGTCATCCGACACGTGCTGTACTTGCGTTCCGCTATCGCGGGCGACGGCCACCACGCGGTATAGCCATTGGCCGTCTTCGGTCAGAGGCCCCGTCAGGTCGGCCTGTATTTCCTTGCGGTCGTGGTTACCCAAGATGACGCCGATTTCGCGCTGCGCCTCGGGTTGGGGCCGCTTGCTCAACAGGTTGAGCACGCCGCCGGTGCTGCCCTGCCCGTACAGCATGGAAGAGGGGCCGCGCAGCACTTCGATGCGCTCCAGCGCGTAGATGTCGGTGCGGGGATTGTTGTAGCTGAAAAACTGGCGCAGGCCATCCAGATACTGAACCGGTTCCACCCCGCGTACGCGCACGTAGTCCGCGCGGTTGTCCACCCCGTAAGCGTTCGGGCGCACGCCGGCTGCATAGTTCAACGCATCCTGCACGTTCTGCGCGCCCTGGTCCACGATCTGGTCGCGCGTGATCACGGTAATGGCCTGGGGCGTTTCACGAAGCGCGGTATCGGTCTTGGTGCCGGTGGCGCTACGCCGCGCAACGTATCCCGCGACCGGACCGGTGGCCGTTTCCTGGCTGCCCGTGATACGCACCGCAGGCAAGGTAGCCGTGTTTTCGACGGCGGCTTCCTGCGCTTTTGCGCCGTGCGTGGATACGCCGGCGACCAGCATGAAGAGGGTCAAGGCGGGCGCCTTGCGTACGGACGATTTGCGCGTTCGGAGTTTCAAGGGATTCCTCGCGTGTTAAGGTTATTAAGAATACGAATGATTCTTGATAATTTTCCGGATTATAGGGGATCGCGGCGCGAGGCGACACCCGGCACGGCGCGGGACCGCCCGGGGGCAGCGTATCGGTGCTGTGGTGTTCGGAGCGCTGCCCGGCAGCCCGCGCCCTGATGAACCGAGCCTTTCCGGCTCAGGAAGCGCGGGGCGTGCGCAGCGCGCGCCGCGAGATCTTGCCGACGGCGGTGCGGGGCAGCTCGGTGCAGAACTCTACGTGCCGCGGCACCTTGTAGCCGGTGAGGTGCTGGCGGCAATGCGCGATCAGGGTGTCGGCATCAAGAGAAGGATCGCGTCGAATTACGTACACCTTCACGGTTTCGCCCGATCGAGGGTCGGGCACGCCCACTGCCGCGACCTCGCGCACGCCAGGGTGCAGCGCCGCAGCATCCTCGACTTCGTTGGGATACACATTGAAGCCCGACACCAGGATGAGATCCTTTATGCGGTCGACGAGAAAAACAAAGCCTTGTTCGTTCACGTATCCCAGGTCGCCCGTGCGCAAGAAGCCATCGGGATGGAAAACCCGATCGGTCTCGTCGGGACGCCTCCAGTATCCGGCCATCACTTGCGGGCCACGCACGCAGAGTTCACCGGTTTCTCCTATTGGCAGTTCGCGGCCCGCTTCATCGCGCACCGACAGGTCGGTAGAGGGCACGGGCAGGCCGACCGAGCCGGTGAAATCCGCGACATCCAGCGGGTTCAAGCTCACGGCCGGCGACGTTTCGGTCAAGCCGTACGCCTGGGCCAAGGACACACCAGTGACTTCGCGCCAGCGCTGGGCAATGGCGCGCTGCACTGCCATGCCGCCGCCAAGGGTCATGCGCAACCCCGAGAAATCCAGACGCACGAAATCAGGGTGGTTGACCAGTGCGCTGAACAGGGTGTTGACGCCTGTGATGGCGCTGAACGGAGTACGGCGCAGGGCTTTGATGAAGCCCGCCAGATCGCGCGGGTCGGCGATCAGCAGGTTGCGTGCCCCCACCTTCAGGAACAACAGGCAGTTGGCCGTCAATGCGAACACGTGGTAGAGCGGCAAGGCCGTCACGATGCATTCATGGCCTTCGCGTATGAGCGGGCGCACCCACGCGTGGGCCTGGAACAGGTTCGCCAGCATGTTGCCATGGGTCAGCACCGCGGCCTTGGCCACGCCTGTAGTGCCGCCGGTGTACTGCAGGAACGCGGGGTCGGCGTGCGTGAGCGTCACCGCCTGCAGTGCGCGGCGGCGGCCCGAGGCCAGGGCCTGGCCCAGGCGCACGGCGCCGGGCAGCACCCAGCGGGGCACCTTGCGCTTCACATGGCGTAAGGCGAAGTCGACGGCCAGGCCCTTCAGCGGCCCCAGCAGTTCTCCCACCGACGTCACGACGATATGCTCCAGCCCAGGGTGGGGCAATGCCTGCTGCAGCGTATGCGCAAAGTTCTCGGCGATCACGATGGCGCTCGCGCCCGCGTCGCCGAGCTGATGCGCCAGCTCATGGGCGGTATACAGTGGATTGCAGCTGACCACGACGCAGCCCGCGCGCAGCGCACCGAACAGGCACACCGGATACTGCAGAAGATTGGGCAGCATCAATGCCAGGCGATCGCCCGGGCGCATTCCGCTGCCCTGCAGCCATGCCGCGAATTCACGCGACCACCGGTCCAGCTGCGCGTACGTGATCGTCGTGCCCAGGCTGGTGTAGGCCGGGCGATCGGCAAAGCGCGCGCAACTGTCATTGAAGACGTCCAGCAACGATCCGTGCGTGGAAATGTCGATATCGGCCGGGACGCCGGCCGGATAATGCTTGAGCCAGATGCGTTCCATGGCGAGCCTCCGGCCGTTCAGGCGACGGTGCGCGAACCGCGCACCTTGTTTTTGTAGAACTGCTTATCCGCGATATACAGGGTGCGCTCGACCACGGCATAGACCATGCCGTGCTGGTCCTTCAGTTCGACCTCGTATACGCGAGTGGTTTCATGGTGAAGCGCGAGCTCTGCGCGAATGGCAGCCAGGTCGCCGGCATCGATGCGGAAATCGGCGTACAGGGTGGCATATGCCGGCCTGCGGAAACGTATGGCGGCAGCCTTGTCCCAGACGATGGTGCCGGGGCCCAGGGAGGCCATCAGCAGGGTCGGATGGGCGCCATCCGTGACAGCGAACAGCGAACCGCCGTACATCGACCCGACAATGTTGCGGGTACGGCGCGACAGCCGCAGCCGCACCCGCAAATGCAGGAAATCGGGCGATACATAGACGACGCGGCCGCCCGTGGCCCGGAACGCAGGATGCAGATTGAAGCCCGCGCGCAGGAGCCGGGCCCGCCATGCAGGCGGCAGCCGCTTGATCCAGTAAGGCTTCACGATAGGGTTACAGCGCCTCGAAGATACCCGCCGCGCCCATGCCGGTGCCCACGCACATGGTTACCATGCCGTACTTGCCGCCGGTGCGCCGCAGGCCGTGCACCAGCGTGGCCGTGCGCAGTGCGCCGGTGGCGCCCAGGGGGTGGCCCAGTGCGATGGCGCCGCCCAGCGGGTTGACCTTGGCCGGGTCCAGGTCGAGGTCGCGTATGACCGCCAGCGATTGCGCGGCAAAGGCTTCGTTCAGTTCGATCCAGTCGAGGTCGTGCTGCGCGATGCCGCTGGCCGCCAATGCCTTGGGAATGGCCACCTTGGGGCCGATGCCCATGATTTCGGGTGGCACGCCGGCGACCGAGAAGCCCACGAACCGTGCCAGCGGCGCCAGGCTCAGTTCGCGCACGACGCGTTCGGAAACCATCAGGACGGCACCCGCACCGTCGGACATCTGCGAGCTGTTGCCTGCGGTGACCGAGCCCCGCGCCGCAAAGACCGGGCGCAGCTTGGCCAGCGCCTGCGCGCTGGTATCGGCCCGCGGGCCTTCGTCGTGCTCGCAAACGCGCTCGGTGATGCGGGCGTTTCCGTCGGAACCGGGCAAGTGCCGTATCACCTCATAGGGCGTGATCTCGGCCTGGAAATGTCCGGCCGCGATGGCGGCGCAGGCCTTCTGGTGCGAGGCGAGCGCGAAGGCGTCCTGGTCTTCGCGCGAGACCTTCCACCGGGCCGCCACTTTTTCGCCGGTCAGACCCATGCCATACGCCATGCCCAGATTTTCATCACGGGCGAAGATCTCGGGGTTGATGGCGACCTTGTTGCCCATGATCTGCGGCATGGCGCTCATGGACTCGGTGCCGGCGGCGATGATCACGTCAGCCATGCCCAGGCGTATGCGGGCGGCAGCGTCTGCGACGGCCTGCAGGCCCGAGGCGCAGAACCGGTTCAGTGTGACGCCGGGCACGTTGTCGGGAAGGCCGGCCAGCAGCAGGCTCATGCGGGCCACGTTCATGCCTTGTTCTGCCTCGGGCATGGCGCACCCGGCAATCACGTCCTCGACCCGCGCCGGGTCCAGCGCGGGCACTTGCGCAAGCACGGCGCGCAGCACGGCGGCCAGCATGTCGTCGGGCCGCGTCGATCGGTACATGCCGTTGCGCTTGCCCACCGGCAGGCGCGTGGCGGCCACGATGTAGGCGTCCTGGATCTGTTTGCTCATGAAGATTCCTTAATGCCTGTGAGGACTAGTTGCGCAGAGGTTTGCCGGTTTCCAGGGTATGGCGAATGCGGGCCTGGGTCTCGGGCGTGCGCAGCAGCTTCACGAACTCGCGGCGCTCCACGGCGAGCAGCCAGGTCTCATCGACCTGGGTGCCGCCATCGATCTCGCCGCCGCACAGAGCGACAGCAGCGCTGCGCGCCACCTGGTAGTCGTGCGCGCTGATCATGCCGCCTTCGCGCATGTTCACCAGCATCATCTCGAAGTTCGCGATGCCGGTGCGGCCGGCCACGGGTATGCGTTGTGGCCGTACTGGCGGCACGTGGCCGATATCGGCTGCCGCACGGGCCTGCCGCATCGCGACCCACAGTAGTTCATCCGGATGGAAGACGACCGCGTCGTGTGCCTGCGCGTATCCCATGTCGATGGCATGCAGGGCGCTCTTGGCGACCTGGGCGGTTGCGATGTTCTGGAACACCGGCTGCAGGTAGGGGAACACTTCGCCGGGAGTGGCCGTGACGGCCGCGAGCGCCGCGGCGCGGACGGCAAGGGCTTTGCTGCCGCCGCCCGCGGGCACCAGGCCTACACCGGCCTCGACCAGACCGATGTAGCTTTCAAGCGCAAGCACGCGATGGCTGCAATGCATCAGAAATTCGCATCCGCCTCCCAGTGCCATGCCCTGCACCGCGGCGACCGTGGGTACGCGTGCGTAGCGCAGCGCCATCGAGGCGCGCTGGAATTTCTCGACGGTGGCTTCCAGCAGATCGTAGTGACCCTCTTCGCAGGCCTGGACAACCTGAGCAAGATTGGCGCCTACGGCGAACGGAGCCTCGTGCCACAGCACCAATGCATCCAGGGCCTGTTCGCTCTGTTGAACCGCGTGCAGGACGCCGTCGAGCACTTCGCCGCCAATGGTGTGCATCTTGGAGGTGAACGACAGGATGCCGATTTTTTCGTCGACCTCGGGCAGGTGCCACAGCCGCACCCCTTCGTTCTCCCACAGCGTGGCGCCTCGCGTGGCGGGCGGCTCGCCGGCCAGGCGTTCGGGAAACAACTGGCGCTGGTAGACGGACAGCGTGGAACGGGGCTGCTGCTTCCGGGCACGCGCCGAGTATGAGCCTTGCGCGTCGTGCACGCCCGTACGGGCTGGGTCGGCGGCCCAGGCCGGCAGCGCCGCGCTGCTCATGGCGCGGCCGGCGGCGATATCTTCGGCCACGGCGGCGGCAATGGGTTGCCAGCCCGCGGCCTGCCAGGTCTCGAACGGGCCTTGCGCCCAACCGAAGCCCCAGCGCATGGCCAGGTCGGCGTCGCGCGCGTTGTCGGCGATGTGCTCGAGCTGGAAGGCGCTGTAGTGGAAAACGTCTCGGAACAGGCTCCAGAGAAACTGTGCCTGGGGATGCTGGCTGGCCCGTAATGCCGCGAAGCATTGTGCGGGATCCCGCTGCTTCAGAATGGCGTCGACTTCCTCTGCGACCGCGCCGGCTGAAGGCCGATAGTCAGCTCCGGACAGATCCAGCACCTGGATTTCCTTGCCCATTTTGCGATACACCCCGGCGCCGCTTTTCTGGCCCAGGGCGCCTTTATCTATCAGCGCCTTCAGCCAGGCCGGAATCTGGAAGTGGCGGTGCCAGGGGTCGTCGGGCAACTTGTCGCGCATGGTGCCCACGACATGGGCAAGGGTGTCCAGGCCCACGACATCGGCGGTGCGATACGTGGCGCTCTTGGGACGGCCGATCCTGGGGCCGGTCAGTGCATCGACTTCGTCGAATCCCAGGCCCAGCCGCTCGGTATGGTGCAAGGCCGCCAGGATGGAGAACACCCCGATGCGATTGGCGATGAAGTTGGGCGTGTCCAGGGCCCGGATGACGCCTTTGCCCAGATGGGTCGTCAGCCAGCTTTCGAGGTGATCGAGCACATCGGCGCCCGTGTGCGGCGTGGCGATGAGCTCGACGAGCCGCATGTAGCGCGGCGGGTTGAAGAAATGCACACCGCAGAAGCGGGGCCGCAATGCCTCGGGCAAGGTATCGGCCAGTTCGCCTATCGACAGGCCCGACGTGTTCGAGGCCAGGATGGCGTCCCCGGCCACGTAAGGGGCGATGCGCTCGTAGAGCGCGGTTTTCCAGTCCATGCGCTCGGCGATGGCTTCGACGACGAGGTCGCAGTCGCCAAGAAGATCGAGGTGATCGTCATAGTTGACGGCCGTGATCAGCGCGAGTCTGGATGGGCTGGCCAGCGGCGCGGGCTCGAGCTTCGTCAGCCCCGCGAGCGCCTTGTTCGCGATGGCATTGCGATCGCCTTCCTGGGCGGTCAGGTCGTACAGGCGGACCGGCACGCCGGCGTTGGCCAGGTGCGCGGCGATCTGTGCGCCCATGACGCCGGCGCCCAGGACGGCGGCGTGTTTGACGTTGAACTTGCTGCTCAAAGCGATCTCCTGATTGGGACGGCGCCCGCCGCCGGGCGAGCGGGGACGCCGCGGCGGCCTGGCGCGAGCCTAGAACCGAGTCGATACCTGGACACCCAGGATATTGCCCTTGCTGCGGTAGTCGCCAGCTACCCGTCCGCGGGTCAGAGGGTCACCGGAGTCGGTGTCGATATCTGTATCCCGCAAATACAGGTAGGTATAGCCCACATCGATCGTGGTGTCTTTGCCTGCCTGATACTGTACGCCCGTGGAGAACCACCAGCGATCGGTGTCGGGTAGCGAGGTAGGCCGGTCGGACGGGTTATGGACGGGGGATTGGTCCCAGGCTACCCCGAAACGCCACTTCCATTGCGGGGCGAACTGGTAGTTTGCGCCCAGCGCGATACGCCACGAATCGCGAAAATCGAGCGGCAGCGTATCCGTTGGGCCACCATCGTTGTCGATGGTGAGCTTGGGCAGGCTGCTCCAGCCAGTCCAGGAAACATCGGCCAGCAGTTCCCAACGGGAGTTCAGGCGGTGCAGGGCGCTGAGAATGAGCGTGTCGGGCAGCGAAACCTTGGCCTTCGCGTCGTATGACAAAGACTGGCCCGGCGCATAGCCGTCGATGTCGGTATTGCCGCGCGCCGTGTGCTTGATCTTTGATCGGTAGGACAGCCCGATGCGCGTGTCTTCCGAAGGCTGAAGCATGAGGCCGGCGTTCCAGCCCCACGCATCGCCATCAAGATTGAGATCGGCGTCGCCCGGCAGGAACGGCCCCATGGGCGACACCGGCACCACCACCTTTTTCTTGTACTGCGCGTCGATGTGCTGCCAGTTGACGCCGAAACCCATCGAGAACTGATCGTTGACTTTGTATGCGATCGACGGATTGATGTTGATGGTCTTGATATCGAACTTGGTGGAATGGTACTGGCCTACCCAGTCGTCGTCGTACTCGGTCATGAGGCCGAAGGGGGCCCCCACACCCAGGCCTACATACCATTGTTCGTTGAGCTGCCAGGAAACATAGGCATTGGGCACAATGCCAAGGTTGCCGGCATCGCCACCGTTGCCGCCGGTGGGAACTCCGCCTCCCAGCGCGAGCGGGTTGCGGCTGTTGCCGTTGTCGCGGAACTTGAACGACGGCCTGATCGCATTGACGCCCGCCGACACGCTCAGCCCCGGCAGATACGTCATGCCCGCAGGGTTGAAATAAATAGTGCTGGCATTATCCGCGACGGCAGCCGAGCCGGCGTAGGCGTTGCCCAGGCCACTGGCGTTCTGTTCCAGCAACTGGAACCCCGAAGCGTTGACGGTACCCGCAACGCCAGCCGCGATGGCGGCCGACATTGTGCTCATAGCCCACGATGCCTTACTCATGTGTCTCCTCCTTGGTCAGGCTGAACGGACGTGGAATCAGTGCGAGGTCGTGCAGTTGGAATCAGGTCCCTCCAGGATGGGGTTGAGCGGCAGAGGGCGCGGGCCGCGCGGCCCCGCGATAGTGCAGCGGCCCTCCGGTGAACGGCGCGAATCCCGTGCCGAATATCACGCCGGCATCGGCGAGATCGGCGTCGGCCACCACCCCGTTGTCGACTTGTTGTTGCGTGCGATCTATCAGGGGCCGCACCAGTCGCCCGGCCAGGCCGGCGGGGCGCTCGCCCGGTGCGCTCTTGCGGGGTTTGCCGTCTTTCCAGACATAGAAGCCGCGGCCGGTCTTGCGCCCGAGGTCATTGGCGGCGACGCGCTCGGCCAGGCAGCGCGGGGGTTCGGATTGTCCGGCGAGCTCGCGCCCGGCGGCAAGCGCGATGTCCAGGCCCACCGTGTCGGCCAGCTCCAGCGGACCCATGGGCATGCCGAAATCCGTCAGGGCGCGATCGACCGTTGAAGGCGCCAACCCTTCGTCCACACAGCGCATGGCTTCGAGCAGGTATGGCGCCAGCACCGCATTGACCAGAAAGCCCGGCGCGTCGCGCACGGGCAGCGGCAGCTTGCCCAATTGGCCCACGAAAGCGCAGGCCCGAGCCTGCGAGGCGTGTTCGTCAGGCCCGGCCTGCACGACTTCAACCAGCGGCATTCTGGAGACCGGGTTGAAGAAGTGGATGCCGATCAGTTGGCCGGGGCGCTCAAGCCCATTGCGCAGGCTGGCCAGCGACAGACTGGAGGTGTTGGTGGCCAGCAAGGCATCGCGCTTCATGCGCGGCTCAAGCGTGCGGTATAGCGCCTGTTTTGCCTCGGCCACTTCGCTGATTGCCTCGATCACAATGTCGGCGCGTGCCACGCCATGGCCCTGTGGATCGGGGATGAGCCGGTCGGCCGCGGCGCGCACGGCGCGGCGGTCTTTCAATTTACGCTGATACAAGCGCGCCGCGCGGCCGATGGCCGGCGCGATACGCGCGGCGTCCTGGTCTTGCAGAGTGACGGTGAGGCCCTTCAGCGCGCACCAGGCGGCGATATCGCCCCCCATGGTGCCAGCTCCCACTACATGGACGTGCGCAACGGGTGGGACGCCCGCTTGCTTGCCGTAGGCTTTCAGCCGTTCTTGCAGTCGGAAGACGCGCAGCAGATTGCGCGCGGCGCCAGACGTGAGAATGCGCTGCACGATCTCTGGCGCCTGCAGGGCGTTGCCGTCGTGTTGCTCCCAGAGCGTGACGATGGCTGGCGCAGCGGGATAGTGCTGTTGCGGGTCTTTGGCGGCGATCTGCTGCCGTGCACGGCGGGCCACCAGCCGCTTGATCGGCCAGCGATTGGTCAGGGCGGCCAGTCCGCGCGCCCGGCGCGCAGGCTTGCCGCTGCGGACGTGTTCGCGGGCCGCCTGTTCGGCCAGCCGAGGCGGCACGCGGGCATCGACGAGACCCAACGCGGCGGCGCGGCGGGCGTCGGCAGGGCGGCCAGTCAGCATCATGTCGAGGGCCGCGGGTGCGCCGATCAGGGCGGGCAGGCGGCGCATGCCGCCCCAGCCTGGGAAAATGCCCAGCATGACTTCCGGCAGGGCCAGCGAGGTGCCGGGCTGGTCGATGGCGAGCCGGTAGCGGCATGCCAGGGCGAGCTCGAGTCCGCCTCCCAGGCAATGTCCGTGGATCAGGGCGAGCGTGGGGTAGGGTACGGCGGCCAGGCGGTCGAACAGGTGCCAGCCGCGCTCGACCAGGCCCTGCGCATCCTGTGGGGTAGCCAGTCGGGAGAACTCGTCGACATCGGCACCGGCGATGAAGCCGGCGGGCTTGCCCGAGCGGATGACAAGGCCGGCCGGCGGCCGGGCCTGCAAGGTGTCGAGCACCGTAGCCAGTTCCGCCATTACGTCGGCGGACAGGGCGTTGACAGCGCTGTCCGCGCGATCGAGAGTAAGCCAGGCCAGGCCGTCGGCCCGGTGTTCGAGATGCCAGTGGCGCAGTTCGGTGAGGGCAGGATGGGTCATGGTGTGGCCTCGGTATCGACCAGCATTGCGCCGCCTTGTCCGCCGCCGATGCAGATGGCCGCTACGCCGCGCCGCAGGCCCCGGGTGCGCAGGGCGTGCAGCAGGTGCAGCACGATACGCGCACCGGAGGCGCCGACCGGATGCCCCATGGCGATGGCGCCGCCGTCGACATTGAGCCGGGATTGATCGAGCGTGCCCCAGGCAGGCGTGCCCAGCTGCGCGCGGCAATAAGATTCATCTTCCCATGCGGCCAGGCAGCCCAATACTTGCGCGGCGAACGCCTCGTTGATTTCCCACAAGTCGGGATCATTCAGTGTCATTTGGTTGCGCTGCAGCAGCGGCGTGGCGGCGTGCACGGGCCCCAGGCCCATCTCTGCCGGGTCCAGTGCCGCCCATTGCACATCGACGATGCGGCCCAGCGGACGCAGGTTCCAGCGCCGCACGGCGTCTTCCGAGGCCAGCAGCAGCATGGCCGCGCCATCCGTGACCTGCGAACTGTTGCCGGCGGTGATGTTGCCCCAGGGTTTGTCGAACACCGGCCGCAGCCTCGCGAGCCGTTCAGGCGTGGAGTCGTCGCGCACGCCGTCGTCGTGGGGATACAGCTTGCCTTTCGCATCGATGAGCGGAACCACTTCATCAAAGGCGCCTTGCGCCCGGGCCGCCAGTGCGCGGGCATGGCTGCGCGCGGCGTAGGCATCCATGGCGCCGCGGCTGATGCCGAAGCGTGTGGCCAGATTCTCGGCGGTCTGGCCCATGGAGAGGCCTACCACGGGGTCGGTGAGTCCTTTGAGCAGTCCGATGACAGGCGCCAGTCCGCGCCAGGGAAATCCGCGCAATGCCGCGAGGCGGCCGCCCACGCCGCGGGCCGCATTCCAGCCGGCGAGCCAGCGCGTCATGTCGTCGGACACGAGCAGTGGCGCGCGCGACAGCGCATCGACGCCGCCCGCGAGCACCAATGAGGCGCGTCCTGTGTGGATATTGGCAATGGCGGAGTCCAGGGCCTGCATGCCCGAGGCGCAGTTGCGCATGACGGTCCAGCCGGGCACGCGGTGACCGCATCCCAGCCGCAATGCAATGACCCGGCCGATGTTGGTTTCGTCAGCGGACGGCGCCGCGCATCCCACGATGACTTCGTCGAGGTCGTCGGGCTGGAAGGGTTGCCGCAGCAACAAGGCGCGGCCGGCCTGCACGGCAAGGTCGGACGCCGCGAAGGGCCCCGGAGCGTTGCGTGCCTTCAGGAACGGACTGCGTGCGCCGTCTACGACATAGATAGGGGTGAATGCCATGGCGGCCTCTAGGCGGCTTCGCGCTGAGCACCCGGCTGCCTGGCGCCGGTCATGCCGAAGTCGAATGGGAAATCGTCGACGCGTATGACTTGATCCCGCAATGCGTCGCGATGCTTGAGAAGTTCGTAATCGTGGCGATCGATCCCGCCAGCGGCGTAGGCTGCATCGGCAAGGTCACGCACGTTGGCTTGAGGGTTGCCGGAGAGTGCGCCGGTTTTTTCGTAAGCACGCAGGCGCGCATCGGCCGGTGCGGCCGCGATGGTGGCCGCCAGCGCTTGCTCGAGCGCGCCAACAGGTTCGTCGGCCGTTGTCGGGATATGGCAACTGGCGGTGAGGCGATCACGCGGGGCGCCGGGTTCAGTGAGCAACCGGGCGACGCGTTGGCCAAGCAGATCGGTGGGTGCATGTTGCGGCGGCCCCCAGGGAAAGAGCAAATGGCGTAACACTGAGCCTACCCAATGTGATGGCATGTTGTCCAGCACCCCATTGAAAGCATCTTGTACGCGCTGCAGGGCATCCTGCAGTGCCCAGTGCGCGAGGGCGGCGTCTTCGGCGGGGCGTCCGTCGTCTTCGTATCGCTTCAGGACGGCGCACGCCAGGTACATCTGCGAAAGAATGTCCCCCAGGCGCGCGGACAGGCGTTCGCGGCGTTTCAGGCTGCCACCCAGCAGGGCCATCGACGTGTCGGCCAGCAATGCATAGGCGCTGGCATAGCGTGAGATGTGGCGATAGTAGGGCTGCATTTCCCGCGCCGTTCCCGCAGGCGCACGTGCCGCGCGCGCGCCGGTCAGGCCATGGCCGACGGCGCGCAATGCGTTGCCGGCCACATAGGCCACGTGACCCCAGAAGGCGCGGTCGAAATCCCGCAACCCGCGCTGGGCGTCGGCATCTGCGGCGGCCTGCATTTCCGCCAGCACATAAGGGTGGCACCGGATGGCACCCTGCCCAAAAATGATCAGGCTGCGCGTCAGGATGTTGGCGCCCTCTACCGTTATGCCCACGGGCACTTGCTGATAGGCGCGTCCGAGGAAGTTCGAAGGACCCAGGCAGATGCCTTTGCCGCCGATGACGTCCATGCCGTCGTTGACGACCTGGCGCGCGCGTTCGGTGACGTGATACTTCACGATGGCCGAGACCACCGAGGGCCTCTCGCCCAGGTCGACCGCGCCCGCGGTCATCACGCGCGCGGCATCCATCAGGTAGGTGTGCGCGCCGATGCGCGCCAAGGCTTCTTCAACGCCTTCGAATCGGCCGACGGGCGTGCGGAACTGGCTGCGCACGCGCGCGTACGCGCCCACGGCGCGGGCCGTGAGCTGGGCCATGCCGGTGTTGGATGCGGGCAGCGAAATCGACCGGCCGGCTGCCAGGCATTCCATCAGCATGCGCCAGCCCTGGCCTGCCATCGCGGGCCCGCCGATGATGAAGTCCAGCGGCATGAAAACGTCGGTGCCCCGCGTGGGCCCATTCATGAACATGGCGTTCAAGGGAAAGTGGCGGCGGCCGGTTTCGACGCCGGGGTGGTCGTGCGGAACCAGGGCACAGGTGATGCCCACGTCCACCGGCCCGCCCAGCAGCCTTTCCGGGTCGTACAGCCGGAACGCCAGGCCCAGCAGCGTGCAGACGGGCGCCAGGGTGATGTAGCGTTTGTCCCAGGTGACGCGCATGCCCAGCACTTCCTTGCCCTGCCACAGGCCTTTGCATACGGTGCCGTGATCGGGAATTGCGGCGGCGTCGGAGCCTGCCCACGGACTGGTGAGCGCGAAGGCCGGCACCTCGTCACCGCGCGCCAGGCGTGGCAGGTAGTGGCTTTTCTGAGCGTCGGTGCCGTAGTGCAGCAGCAACTCTGCAGGCCCCAGCGAGTTGGGCACCATGACCGACACTGCCAGCGCCGACGAGCGCGTCGACAGGCGGGTGACGATCTGCGAGTGCGCATAGGCCGAGAAGCCCAGGCCGCCATACTCGCGCGGGATGATCATGCCCAGGAAGCCGTTGCGTTTCAGGTAGGCCCAGGTCTGCTCGGTAAGGTCGTAGCGCTTGTGCGTGATGTCCCAATCATCGACCATGCGGCAGGCTTCTTCGACCTGTTCGTCCAGGAAACGCTGTTCCGATTCGGTGAGCCGCGGCCGGGGCAGCGCCAGCAACTTCGACCAATCGGGGCGCCCCCGGAACAGCTCGCCTTCCCACCATACGGTGCCTGCCTGCAGCGCGTCGCGTTCGGTGTCGGACATCTGCGGCAGCACCTTGCGATACGCGTTGAACAGCGGCCGGGTCAGCAGCGCCTGCCGCAATGGCCGAAGGCCCAGGACCAGCCCGGCAAGAATTGCCACAATGGCCGCAGCAAGCAGTAGGGCGTACATGGCGCGGAATCTCCTGAGACGGGTTGGCTGGGTCGTGGGCGGGCGAGCGAGGGTCAGGTTCCGGCGTGTTTGGGCAGTGGTGCGCGCAGGCCGCCGAGCAGGAAGCTCATCAGGCGGGGCAGCAGCCGTTCGGCGTCGTGCGTGTCATCGTCATCACCGAGGCTCCACCCGATGCTCAGTCGCAGCACGCCGGTGCCCGCGATGGCGTACGAGGTGGCGCCCAGCATGAATTGAAAGCGCCAGATGATCTCTTCGCGAGGCACGTCGGGCAGGGCGCGGAACAGCGCGGCCTGATACCTTTCCATGACTTCGGCGTATTCCTCGGCCACCAGGGCCCGGATGAAGCCGGTGGGGTCGGTCATGGTGCGCTCCAGCAGGCGCAGGAAATTCTTGCCGGCGTGATCCGGGCTGGCGGCGAGCCGCAGCACCGTGCCGAAGAAGGCATCGACGATCTGTGATGGTTTCAATGGTTCGCCCCCGGCCTGCGCTTCCAGCTGGTCGAGCAGGCGCAGCCGCTCGCGGTTCAGGACTTCCAGGCGGCGCTTCAGCACGGCCTGCACCAGCGCTTCTTTTGAACCGAAGTGGTAATTCACCGCGGCGAGGTTCACCCCGGCTTCGCCGGTGATCTGCCGCATGGAGGTGCCATCGTGGCCCTGGCGGGCGAAGAGCGCCTCGGCCGTGTCCAGGATGGTGTCACGCGTGGAACTGGAGCGGATTTCGTTCATGGTTAATTCAAACGTTCGTTTGAAAAAGATTATAGGCCGCGCATCGACTTCGGGGCGTCGGCAATAACCCTTAGCGGCTATTGCGAGCCTGCTCGGGTGTGGCCCCCCGGCCGGCCGGGGCCGACTGCGCGGCGCGCGCCTCCCACCGCCGCTGCCGAACGCCTTCGGCGCCGTCGCCGTCGATGGCCAGGCGGCGCGGCGCTGGCCGGCCGATGCATAACCCCAATGCGAGCCGGGTCGCGCCGGCCCCCGCCTTGCCCGGCGGGTTACAGTTAACGGCTATTGCGCCGCAGCGGAACGCGGTGATGTTTATTTGCAGGGGTTGCTTGGTATGTACGACCACATAATGGCCGCCGCGGCCGGGAAGGAGCTGTCATGAATGATTCGTCCCATTCGCCGCCGGCTCACTGGAATCTGGATTCGATCGTGTCGGGCCTGAAGGCCGCGCGCGTCGATTGGCGCGGGCCGCGCGGTCGGCTGCGTGAAGACGCCGGCGAGCGCGAATTCCCGTCACAGGAAAGCCTGCGGGTGATCGTGCGGCAACTGTACGGAGCCTTGTTTCCGATGCGGCTGGGTCCCATCGATCTGCGTGAAGAGGTCGAGGATTTCTACGTCGGACACACCATAGGAGCCGCGCTCGATGCGCTGCTGCACCAGGTGTGCCTGGAATTGCACCACATGGGCCGCAACGGCAGCGAACGGGAATCCGACGCCAGCCTGCGCGCGCGCGGCATACAGATCGTGCGCGAATTCGGCGCGGCGCTGCCGCAGGTGCGCCGCGCGCTCGACCTCGACGTGACGGCTGCCTACCAGGGCGATCCGGCCGCGCATAGCGTCGACGAGGTGCTGCTTTGCTACCCCGGCGTCCTCGCGATGATCCACCACCGCCTGGCCAGTGTGCTGTACAAGCTGGGGGTGCCCATGCTGGCTCGCATCGTGGCCGAGATCGCTCACGCCGATACGGGTATCGACATTCATCCGGGCGCCACAATAGGCAAGAGTTTCTTTATCGATCACGGAACGGGCGTGGTGATCGGTGAAACGGCCATCATTGGTGATCGGGTGCGGCTGTACCAGATGGTGACGCTGGGCGCGAAGCGTTTCCCGCCGGGCGAGAATGGCGAACTGAAAAAAGGCTTGCCCCGCCACCCCATCATCGAAGACGACGTCGTGATCTACGCCGGCGCCACCATATTGGGGCGCGTCACCATCGGCCGCGGCAGCACCATAGGCGGCAATGTCTGGCTGACGCGCAGCGTCCCGCCAGGCAGCAACGTAACGCAGGCGAGCCTGGTCAGCGACACGCCGGATTGCGGCCTGGGCGGCGCTTGAAAGGCGGGCAGCGCATGGACGCAGGCCCTGGCGGCGCGGCCGCCGCCGGTAGCCCGGCGGAGCAGGCGGCCGACCTGCGTGCGCTGGGCGATTTCATCGGGCGCCACCAGCATCTGTTCGTACTGACCGGCGCGGGATGCAGCACCGGGTCGGGCATTCCGGCTTACCGCGACGCCGACGGCCAGTGGGCCCGCAGCGCGCCTATTGAATACCCAGATTTCATGGGCCACGCGCTGGTGCGGGCGCGTTACTGGGCACGCAGCACCATAGGCTGGCGGCGTTTCGGCAATGTGCGCCCCAACGCCGCACACCTGGCGCTGGCGCGGCTGGAACACGAAGGCCGCATCGAATTGCTTCTGACGCAGAACGTCGACGGCCTGCACCAGGCCGCCGGCAGCCGCAACGTGCTGGACCTGCATGGCCGACTCGATGAGGTGCGCTGCATGCGTTGCGACTGGCGCGGCACGCGCCAAGCCTGGCAGCACGAGCTCGATGCGCGCAATCCGGATTGGGCCGCGCTCGACGCCGCCGACGCGCCAGACGGCGACGCCGATCTCGAAGGCGTGGACTTTACCCGCTTCAACGTGCCTGCCTGCCCGCGGTGCGGCGGTATCGTCAAGCCCGACGTGGTGTTCTTCGGAGAAAGCATTCCCGCGGAGCGCGGCGTGCGGGCACGCCAGTCGCTGGCGCGAGCCGATGCCATGCTGGTGGTGGGTTCTTCATTGATGGTGCATTCGGGCTACCGCTATGTGCGGGCGGCCGCCGAGGCCGGCCTGCCCATCGCTGCCTTGAACCTCGGCCGCACCCGAGCCGACCATTTGTTCGAATTGAAAGTCGTGCGGCCGTGCGCCGAGGCGCTCGATGCCCTGTACGGACCCCTGAGCCGCGCATCGTGACCGCAATAAGCAAGTGCTTGCCAGCATTGGTTTTTTTCGGGATGGCCCCAAGCTGTCCATAGGGTTGTCCACAGAAATTGGGGATAACCCGCGGTAGGGGCGGACCTACATGGCGGGGAAGTCGTCGCCCAGCAGCGCCCGGCGCGCTGCATGCCAGCTGCCGACATCGGGCGCGTACAACAGCCCCCCTGTGCGATGCGTGGGCTTGTAGGGGCTGGCGTCGAAATGCGCCGAGAAGCCCCCGGCTTCGCGGTGCAGCAACCAGCCCGCGGCGTGGTCCCAGGGTTCGAGCCTGTTGTAGAGCATGACGTGGCAGTGCCCGCTGGCGGCCAGCCGATATTCGTGCGCCGCGCATCGCAGTGATGCGGTCGACGCCAGCGCGGCGAGGTTGCCGTTGACGGTGCCGCGCAAGGGCTCGGGCAGGAAGCCCGTGGCCACCATGCCGTCCATGTCTTGGGGCGGGGCAGGCGCGGCGACCTTCAGGGGCGTTTGCGTTCCATCGGCCGCCTCGGACCAGGCGCCGTCGCCCCGCACGGCCATGGCCCAGTCGTGCGCCACCGGGTCGTAGATGACGCCGGCAAGCACATCGCCGCGATGGCATACCGCCACCATCATGCCGAACAGCGGCAACCCGGCGACGAAGTTGCGGGTGCCGTCGATCGGGTCGATCAGGAAGGCCAGGTCGGCATCGACCAGCATGTTGAGCAGCGCCGGATTGCGCGCGGCGGCTTCTTCGCCCACCATGACGGCGCCCGGATGCAGCCTCGCCAGGCGCGTCGCGATGAAGCGCTCGGCGGCCTCGTCGGCGTCGGTGACCAGATCCCGCGGAGAGCTCTTTGCATGGATGGCTTCGGCCGGCAGGCGCCGGAAGCGCGGCATGACTTCGGCCTGGGCCGCCTCGGCCAGGATGGCCGCAATGCGACGGGTATCTTCGCGGGTAAACGATTTGCTCATGCCGGACTCGGTAGAAAGAGTCGCAAATCTAGCATGATTGAATGGCGTCGAGGCGATGGTGCGCCACAAATGCGCCTTGCGGGACAGCCTCGTGGGCGAGGCCGGTGCCCGGCTTCGATGGTGACGCCGGGCATCGCTCAGTGTTGTCGGGCCTGCATGGCTCAGAGCGGCGGGCGCGTGCCAGACGCCTGATGCCATGCCCGGTGACGCGGGCTTATTCGCCCAGGTCGACACACAGGTACTTGAGCTCGAGATATTCCTCTATGCCGTACTTGGAGCCTTCGCGCCCAAGGCCCGATTGCTTCACGCCGCCGAATGGTCCCACTTCGTTCGAGATGATGCCGGTATTGATGCCGACAATGCCGTATTCCAGCGCTTCGGACACGCGCCACAGGCGCGCATAATCGCGCGTATAGAAATACGCCGCCAGGCCGAAGATGGTGTTGTTGGCCTGCTTGAGCACTTCTTCTTCGGTCTCGAATTTGAACAGCGGCGCCACGGGGCCGAAGGTTTCCTCAATGGCGAAACGCATCGACGGCGTGACATCGCGCACGATCGTGGGTTCGAAGAAGGTGCCGCCCAGCGCGTGCGTCTTGCCGCCCGTGACGACCTTGGCGCCCTGTTCGACGGCGTCGGCGATGTGCTCTTGCACCTTGGCGACGGCGTTGCTGTCGATCAGCGGCCCCTGGGTCACGCCTTCGGCAAAACCGTCGCCCACCTTCATGGCCTCGACCTTGGCGGTCAGGCGCTTGACCACTTCTTCATACACGCCCGACTGAATGTAGATGCGGTTTGCGCAGACGCAGGTCTGGCCGGCATTGCGATACTTCGAAGCGAGAATGCCATCGACGGCGCGATCGAGGTCGGCGTCATCGAACACGAGGAAGGGCGCATTGCCGCCCAGTTCGAGCGACAGCTTCTTGATCGTGGGGGCGCATTGTTCCATGAGCGTGCGGCCGACTTCGGTCGAGCCGGTGAAACTCAGTTTGCGCACTTCATCGCTTTCGCACAGCGCCGCGCCGATGTCGCGCGAGCTTCCGGTAATGACGTGGAAAACGCCTGCGGGCACGCCCGCTTCTTCGGCCAGTACGGCCAGGGCGAGCGCAGTCAGCGGCGTCTGTTGAGCGGGCTTGACCACCATTGTGCAACCGGCCGCCAACGCGGGACCCACCTTGCGGGTGATCATGGCCGCGGGGAAGTTCCACGGCGTAATGGCCGCCGTCACGCCGATGGGCTGCTTCAGCACCATCAGGCGTTGGCCTGCCTTGGGGCTTTGCAGAATATCGCCGTCGATGCGCTTGGCTTCTTCGGCAAACCATTCCAGGAACGAGGCGGCATAGGCGATTTCACCGGCCGCTTCCGTCACCGGCTTGCCTTGTTCCGACGTCATGATGGTGGCTAGGTCTTGCTGATTGGCCATCATCAGCTGCGCCCACTTGAGCAGGATGGCGGCCCTTTCCTTGCCGGTCTTGGCTGCCCAGGCTGGCAGCGCCGCCGCGGCGCTGGCGATGGCCTGCTCGGTTTCTTTGCGGCCCAGCTTGGGCACCGATACGATGGTCTTGCCGGTAGAGGGATTGTCGACCGGGATCGTGGCACCGCCGCCGGCGCCGACCCATTTTCCATCGATGTAGCAGGCGTCGCGCAGCAGTTCGGCGCGCTTGAGAGATTGAGGCAATTGCGACATGGAGACTCCTTGAAGGATGAATGCGCGTAAAGGCCAACCGGCCGCGTGCGCGCCAGGAATGCGCACACGCGGCCGGGAAAACTCGCCGCAGACGCAGCTCAGGCGGTCAGGATGTCGGCAATGATATCCAGCGCCTGGCCGAACTGGGCGTCCGGAATGGTCAGGGGGTACAGGAAGCGAAGCACGTTCCCGTATACACCGCAGCTTAGCAAAATAAGACCGCGCTCAAGCGCCTTGTCCTGCACACGCTTGACCGCCGCCGCGTCCGGTTCGCCCGTGGCGGGATCACGCAATTCCAGGGCCACCATCGAACCGAGGCCGCGCACATCGGCAATGGCCGCGCAACGCGGACGCAGGCTGTTCAGGTGGTCCTGCAGGCGCTGGCCCAGTTCGGCGGCGCGGGCGCACAACTGTTCTTCTTCAATCACATCCAGCACCGCATGCGCCGCGGCGACGGCGAGCGGGTTGCCGGCGTAGGTGCCGCCCAGCCCACCGGGGGCCGGTCCGTCCATGACTTCGGCACGGCCCACCACGCCCGAAATGGGGAAGCCACCGCCCAGGCTCTTGGCCATGGTGATCAGGTCGGCCTGCACCTCGTGATGCTGCATGCCGAACAATTTGCCGGTACGGGCGAAGCCGGTCTGGACTTCGTCGGCTATCAGCATGATGCCGTGCTCGTCGCATACCTTGCGCAGGGCCGTCATCAGTTCGGGCGGTGTGATGTTGAACCCGCCTTCGCCCTGCACAGGCTCGATGATGATGGCGGCCACGCGGCGCGGATCAATATCGGACTTGAACAGCAGGTCGAGCGCCTTGAGCGAATCGGCCACGCTGATGTCCTGCGTGCCATTGGGGAACGGCACGTGATAGATGTCGCCCGGCATGGGGCCGAAGGCGAGCTTGTAGGGAGCGACCTTGCCGGTCAGCGCCATGCCGAGCATGGTGCGCCCATGGAACGACCCGGTAAAGGCGACCACGCCCGAGCGGCCGGTGTAGGCGCGCGCGATTTTCACGGCGTTTTCCACTGCCTCGACGCCCGTGGTGAAGAATGCGGTTTTCTTCAGGCCGTCGATCGGGGCCAGGGTGTTGATGCGCTCGGCCAGCGCGACATAGCTTTCGTACGGAACGATCTGGTAGGCGGTGTGCGTGAACGCTTCCAGCTGTTCGGCCACGGCAGCCTTCACCTTCGGATGACGGTGGCCGGTGTTGAGCACGGCGATGCCGCCGGCGAAATCGATGTATTCCTTGCCGGTGCTGTCCCACAGCGTGGCGTTTTCCGCGCGCACGGCATACATGTCGCACATGACGCCCACGCCACGGGGCGTAGCCAGCGAACGACGGGTGTTCAGATCTCGGTTTTGCATTTCAGCCTCGATGGCAAACAGACATGGGTGCCGCGGCGCGGCAGGAAGAGCGGGGCGCCGTGACGCAGCGCCTGCCAGACTTCTATTTAACGCTAAGATGGCTCCATTACAAAGAACCACTCTGGCAAATCAGGTAGAACCAATTGCGTACCCTGGCGGGCGACCTGTTGCAACTTCGGCTGGGCGAGCCATCCGACGGCCCGATGAACAAGCGGCTGTACCGCGGCATCCGCGAAGCCATACTCGATGGCAGCATCCCGGCCGGCACTCGGCTGCCCGCATCGCGCGATCTGGCGGCCGAACTAGGCATTGCGCGCAATACGGTCGTGCACGTGTACGGGCAATTGCTGGCCGAAGGCTATACCTACAGCCGCCAGGGCAACGGCACGTTCGTCACCGACTCGGTGCCCGACACGTACCTGGCCAGCGGGCGCAGCCGGCGTCATGCACCGGCTTCGCTGCCGCGCGCGGCCCTGTCGGCGCGCGGCGCACAGATTGTCGATGAGGCCTCTGCCTCACCGCACCAGTGGGGCGCGTTCATGCCGGGGGTGCCCGACGTCACCGAGTTTCCGCACCAGAAGTTCGGGCGCATACTCAATGCGCTGTGGCGCAAACCGGCGCCGGCCATGCTCAGCTATTCCTACGGGGGCGGCCTGCCGGTATTGCGAGAGGCGCTGGCCCAGCATCTGGCGGTGACCAGATCGATCGATTGCGAGCCCGACCAGATCATCATCGTCGAAGGATCACATCAGGCGATTGATCTGGCTACCCGCATCCTGGGCGACGTGGGCGACGTGGCGTGGGTCGAGAATCCGGGGTACTGGGGCGCGCGCACGGTGCTGGCGGCCAATGGCATCCGTATCGTGCACCAGCCCGTCGACGCCGAGGGCATGCAGCTGCCCGCGCAACCCGAAGGGCCTGCGCCGCGCTTTGTATTCGTCACGCCGTCGCACCAGTATCCCCTGGGTTCGGTGATGTCGCTGGCCCGACGCCGGCAGCTGCTGGCCATGGCCCGCAATTGGGGCAGCTGGATCATCGAAGATGACTACGACAGCGAATTCCGGTTCTCGGGGAGGCCGATTGCGTCGCTGCAAGGGCTGGAGCCGGATGCGCCGGTGATCTACCTGGGTACGTTCAGCAAGACTCTGTATCCCGGATTGCGGGTCGGCTACCTGGTTCTGCCCAAGTCCCTCACGCGCGCCTTCCAGGCGGCGCACGCCGAGTTGTACCGTGAAGGCCACTTGATGACGCACGCGGCGCTGGCCACCTTCATTTCCGAAGGGCATTACGCAGCCCACATCCGGCGCATGCGCATGCTGTATGCGCGGCGCCGCGCCATGCTGGTCAACTTGATCGAGCGGCGTCTCGGACCCGACTGGCTCGACCGCGATTCGAGCGACGCCGGCCTGCACCTGGTTGTGAAATTGCCGGCGGGCATGGACGATACCCGGGTCGTCGAAGAGGCTCGTACCCGCGGCGTGCTGACACGGCCCCTGTCGCGCTACTTCGCCGTGGGAACCGACAGCCGCCCCGGTTTGCTTTTGGGCTACGCGTGCGTGCCGGAGCACGACATCGCTCGTAAATTCGAAGTCGTGCTGGACAGCCTGGCCGCTGTGGCGCGAAGGCGCGCGGGCGCGATACACGCATAGCCGCCGGTCGCCAGCGGCTCGCGGCCGGCCGCAGGGGCGCGCAGACCCATGCCGGCCCGCTTGGCGGGCACCTCGGTTAAACGGAGTCGCGCGCGACTCCGGCTCATCCCGCCGCGCACGCATCCCCACCCATACCCGCCTCGCCCGAAATCCCGGCCCGGTCCCGCGCCGAGCAGGCTGTTCAAGCCTGTTCAGGCAGGTGCAGGGGCCCGCCCCAGCGCGGCGGCCAGGCCCGCGGCGTTACGCATACCCTGGTCCTGGTAGTTCGTATTCAGGACGGCGTGGGCGTTGCGTACGCGTTCGGCGACCCGCCTGAGCCGCTCGGCGATGTCGGCCAGCTCGGCGGGTGTGTATTCGTACTGGAACCGTCCCGACGATGCGCCGGACGGCGTGTTCCAGGCGGCGGCGTTGCGGCCGTGCATACGCAGGATGGCCAAGTCGGGATGGGTGCTTTGCCACACCGCCGGCACGGTGTTGTCGATGCCCTGCGGAGCGTCCACGATGGTGTGCACGACGCCCAGGTCGCGCTGGAACGCCAGCGTGGCCAAGGTGCGCGCAGAAGTGTCGAACCAGCTGCGATGCCGGAATTCGGCGGCCATCAGATGTTCTTCCATGTGGCGCGCGCACGCCATGACCAGGCTGCGTCCTCGCGCGTTGGCGTGTACCCAGGGCGCGAACTGGAACTGCACCGCTCCCAGTTTTCCCGAGATGCGCAAGGGTTCCAGCGCTATCAGGAAGCGCCGCCACAGTTCTTCCCGCAGGTCGTCAGGCATCTGGTTGTAGAAGAGCCCGGCCTGCGCGCCTGGGCGAGTGGCGCCGGCGAGTGTTGCAGCGTACCCGTCGGGCCCGTGGCCGAGTTCGCGTCGAATATCGGCGGGCAGGGCGCCAAGCGGGGTGTGGTGGCCCGTGAACAGCCGAAATGCCTTGACGTTGAAGACGAATCCGGGCGGCGTGCGACTGGCCCAGAGGTGCGCGGTGTGCGCGCCGGGCATGGCGTAATAGGTGGAATCGACCTCCGCCATCGGAAACTGGCGCGCATAGTGGCGCAGCCTTTTTTCAGGCGTGCTGGCATGCGGTGGGTAGAAGCGGCCGCATGCCAGCAGCGTGGGGTCGGTCCAGGAGGCGGTGCCGGTGAGGATGGGCATGTGAGCTGGCGCGGCGGCCGGCAGCAGCCGTGCAGTTCCGTTATAGTCTGTATGAATATACAGTATTGCGACTTCTGCTTGCCATGCCCACCACGTCCTCCGATACCGCCGACCACTACCTGTCCGACCTGAACCCGGCCCAGCGGGCGGCGGTCGAGTTTGGCGCAGGCCAGCCCGACGCGCCGGCCCTGCTCGTGATTGCCGGGGCGGGGTCGGGCAAGACCAGCACGCTGGCCCACCGGGTAGCGCACCTCATCCTCCGCGGCGCCGATCCGCAACGCATGCTGCTGCTGACGTTTTCACGCCGCGCCGCCCAGGAAATGGAACGCCGCGTAGGCATGGTGTTGCGGCGGGTCATGAAGCTCCATCCGGCCCAACAGGCGCCCAGCCTGCCATGGGCCGGCACGTTCCACAGCATCGGCGCGCGACTGTTGCGTGATTGCGCGGGGCGCATCGGCCTGTCAGAGAGCTTCACCATCCATGACCGGGGCGACGCCGAAGACCTGATGGGCATGGTGCGGCACGAACTGGGGCTGTCCGCCACCGCGGAACGCTTTCCGCTCAAGGGCACCTGCCTGTCCATCTATTCGCGGGTGATCAATAGCCAGGCGCCGGTGGCCGATGTGCTCAAGCAGGCCTTTCCCTGGTGCGCGCAATGGGAGGCCGAACTCAAGCGCTTGTTCGCGGCGTACGTGCAGGCCAAGCAAGACCAGCAGGTGCTCGACTACGATGATCTGCTGCTGTATTGGTCAGAGATGATGCAGGACGAGGTGCTGGCGCGCGATGTGGGCAACCGTTACGATCATGTGCTGGTTGACGAATACCAGGACACCAACCGCTTGCAATCCGCGATCCTGCTGGCCATGAAGCCCGAGGGGCATGGCCTGACCGTCGTAGGAGACGATGCCCAGTCGATTTACTCGTTCCGCGCGGCTACCGTGCGCAATATCCTGGATTTTCCGGGTCAGTTTGCAAGTCCCGCGCACGTCATCACCCTCGAGCGCAATTACCGGTCGACGCAGCCCATACTGGATGCATCGAACGCAGTCATCGGGCTCGCGAGCGAACGGTACACCAAGAACCTCTGGACCGACCGCGTATCCTCAGTCCGTCCCGCGCTGGTCACGGTGAGTGACGAAGCCGGTCAGGCCCGCTGGATCGCCGACCAGGTGCTGGCCCAGCGCGAAGCGGGCGCGACACTCAAGTCGCAGGCCGCGCTGTTCCGCTCGTCCAACCATAGCGCGGCGCTGGAACTGGAACTGACGCGGCGCAATATTCCCTACGTGAAATTCGGCGGCCTGCGCTTTCTCGAGGCGGCGCATATCAAAGACGTGTTGTCGGTGCTGCGCTGGGCCGAGAACCCGCGCGGGCGGCTGGCCGGGTTCCGCGTGGCGCAGTTGCTGCCGGGTATCGGCCCGGCCATTGCCGGGCGGCTCATCGAGGCGATGTCCGAGGCGGCCGAGCCGATGCAGGCCCTGCATGATTTCAAGCCGGGAGCGGCGGCCAAGGCCGATTGGGAGGCCTTCTGCGAAACTTATGCGGCCTTGCGCGCCCCGGGCCTGCAATGGCCGGGCGACCTCGATCTGGCTCTGCGCTGGTATGCGCCGCAGCTCGAGCGCCTGTACGAAGACGCCCGCGTGCGCAAGGCCGACCTGGATCAACTTGCGCGCATTGCGGCCGGCTACGCCAGCCGCGAACGGTTCCTGACCGAACTGACGCTGGATCCCCCTGATGCAACCAGCGCCGAGTCCGGTCCGCCGCTGCGCGACGAAGACTACATGATCCTGTCCACCATTCATTCCGCCAAAGGCCAGGAATGGAAGGCTGTGTACGTGCTCAACGTCGTGGACGGTTGCATTCCCTCTGACATGAGCACCGGCACCGCCGAAGAAATCGAGGAAGAGCGGCGCTTGCTGTACGTGGCCATGACGCGCGCCAAAGAGCAGCTGCACCTGGTGGTGCCCCAGCGTTTCTACGTGCACCAGCAGACGGGCATGGGAGACCGCCATGTCTACGGCTCGCGCACCCGGTTCATACCCGATGCGTTGCTGCCTTTGTTCGACAGCCTGCCCAAGCCCCCGGAACTGCCGTTCGGGCGAGCCCAGCCTCGCGCCGAGCCCGAGCCGCGCATGGACGTCGCGCGAAGGGTTCGGAAGCTGTTTTCCTGAGCTATCATGCCCCGGTCGCCGTCGAACGCGGCGCCACACCAGAGAGGCTGCATGTTGCACGATCAAACCGGCCCGCCGCCGCAGGAACGCGAAGTCGTGGCGTCGGTGGCGTATGTGCGCGGCGAGCGCGCGCGCGACGTACCGGTCGATGACATCCGGTCGAGCGTGGGCCAGGAAGACACCTTGTTATGGATAGGCCTGCATAATCCGCGCGACGAGCTGTTGCACCATGTGGCCGACGCGCTTGGAATCCGGCCCAAGGCCGTGGAAGAACTGCTGGAGCCGCATCGCCGTCCCAAGATCATCGACTTCGGGCATTGCGTACTGGTGGTGGCAATCACTGTGGAAGTGGGCCGCGCCAAGCCGGCGTTTGGCGAAACGCAACTGGTGATCGGTCGTGGCTTCTTGCTGACGGTGCGGCGGGGCGCCACCAGCGATTACCGGGCGCTGCGCGCGCGGCTCGAGGCTGCCCCGGACCTGCTGCGTCGGGGCAGCGATTATGTTGCGTCAGAGTTGCTGGACCTGCTCGTGGATCACTACGTCACGGCCGCCGGGCAACTGGAAAGCGTGGTCGAGTCGGCCGAGCAGAAGCTCCTGATACGCGGCGCCAAAGACTCCGATATTCGCAGGTTGTATCGCCAGCGCCGCGACCTGCTGCGCATCCATACGGTCATCGCGCCGCTGGCCGAGATCTGCCGCCGCCTGTCCAGCATGGAGATGTCCGTGATCGACCCCGAGGCGCGGCCGTATTTTTCGGTGGTCGCCGACCGGGTTCGGCGAGTCGATGACCTGATCAACGGTCTGCGCGAAGCGCTGGCGTTCGCCTTCGAAGCCAGCATGATGATCGCGCAGACGCAGCAGAACGACATCACCCGGCGGCTGGCTGCCTGGGCTGCCATTCTCGCAGTGCCTACCGCTGTCGCCGGGATCTACGGCATGAACTTCGAATTCATGCCCGAGCTGAAGATGGTCTGGGGTTACCCAGTGACGTTGTCCGGTATCGCCGGCGCTTGCGGTGTGCTGTATTGGCGGTTCCGCAAGGCGGGCTGGCTGTAGCCCGTGCCCGTCGCCAGGCGCGGGATGCTGTGGCACACTGCACGCCATTCGTGTTCCGGGAACTTCGTTTTGCGCAGGCAGTTTTCATTTGGCCGTATGGGCCGCCGGCTGGGTGGCGTATTGGGTGTGGCTTTGGCCGCCGCATTGGTGCACTGGTTCCAGGGCAACGACGACGCTCCTGCGCAGCCGCCGTCGCGGCCGGCCGGGCAGGCGGCCCCGCAGTCCGCCGATGCCGTGCCGGTGGGCCGTTACACCCTTACCGGCCAGGTCATCGCGGTTCCTGACGGCGACACCATCAGCTTGCGGGTGGGCAGCCGGCGGCACCGCATCCGGCTCGACAGCATCGACGCGCCCGAGGCCGGACATGGCGCCCAGCAGCCCGGGCAGCCTTATGCCGACGCGGCACGGCGGCATCTCGAGCAGCTGGTGGGGGGCAAGACGATCACTGCTCAATGCTATGAGCAGGACCAATACGAACGCGACCTCTGCGCGCTGATGCTGCCCGATGGCAATTCCGCCAATCGGGCGCAGGTGGCGGCCGGCTTTGCGTGGGCCTATACCGCCCGTCGCGGCGAGTACCTGCGTGATCGCGCCTTGCCCGCGCTGCAGCAGCAGGCCCGGGAAGCCCGCCGGGGCCTGTGGCAGCAGGGTGGGGCCATGGAACCCTGGAAATGGCGTTACGAATGCTGGCGGAACCAGCGCTGCTAGGCGCTGGTCCAAGGCGTAGGCCCGGCGTCGACCCCGGGCCAATCTGGATGCGGCGCGCGCCTGGTCTTTGCTATGCTTGCGCCGGCCCGGTGCGGGTCAACTACACGGAAACGGCGTTATGGGTGCATGGCTGAGGGGATGCTCGATGGCGGTGCTGCTTGCGGCACTAGCGCTGGCCGGCTGTTCGCAGGATCCCATCAACAGTCCGTATGAATCAGGGGCCCTGGCCGAAAACACTCTGTATACGGCTTTCGTCAAGCGTTCGCCCAAGTATCTCGATCCGGCCCGTTCGTACTCTACCGACGAAACCCCATACACCTACAACATCTACGAGCCCCTGTACGGCTATCAGTACCTCAAGCGGCCGTATGAACTGATTCCGCGAGCGGCTTCCGCCGTCTCGGCGCCACGCTATCTCGACGCACAGGGCCAGGAGCTGCCTGCGGACGTCCCGGGCGACCAGGTCGCCGAGAGCGTGTACGACATCCCGATCCGCACAGGCATCCGGTTCCAGCCGCATCCGGCCTTCGCACGCGAAGCCGATGGCAGTTATAGCTATTTCCCCCTCAAGCCGGGCGAGCTCGACGACAAGTACTACGTGCCCGATTTCCCCAAGACGGGAACGCGCGAACTGACGGCGGACGATTACGTCTACGGGATCCGCCGCCTGGCCAGCCCCAGGGTGGCCTCGCCCATCTATTCGGTCATGGCCGAATATATCGTGGGCATGCAAGACTATGGCAAGCGTCTGCGCGAACGCGACGCCGAACTGCGGCGCGGACTGCCTTTTGGCCAGCGAAACCTGCCCTGGCTCGACCTGCGGGAACCCGACGGCTTCGAAGGGGTGCAGGCGCTCGATCCGCACACGCTGCGCATCCGCGTCAAAGGCAAATACCCGCAGTTCAAGTACTGGCTGGCCATGACTTTCACGGCGCCCATTCCCTGGGAGGCCGACCGGTTCTACAGCCAGACGGGCATGGCCGAGCACGACCTGTCCTTGAACACCTGGCCGGTGGGTACCGGGCCTTTCATGCTGGCCGAATCGCTGCAGAACCGCCGCCATGTTCTGGCACGCAATCCCAACTACTGGGGCGAACCCTATCCCTGCGCCGGCGAGCCCGCTGATCGGGCCGCGGGCCTGCTCGACGATTGCGGCAAGCCCACACCGTTCCTGGACCGCGTGGTCTTCAGCGTGGAGAAAGAAGCGGTTCCGCTCACCGGCAAGTTCATGCAGGGCTACTACGATATTCCGCAAGCCGAGCGAGGCGAATACGGAGTGGCCATGCTGGTTGCCGCCGGCGATTCCCCCGACAAGGCCAGGCGGTATCGCGAACATGGCATTCAGCTGCCGACGGCCATCGAGACCTCGAGCTGGTACATGGGATTCAATTGGCTCGATCCCGTGGTGGGGCATGGCGATACGCCCGAGCAGCAAGAGAAGAACCGCAAGCTGCGGCAGGCCATCAGCATCGCCTTCAATTGGGAAGAATACGTCGCGGTCTTCGAGAACAGCCAGGCCATGGTGGCCTACGGGCCGGTGCCGCCCGGCGTTTTGGGGTTCCGCGAGCCGCCCGAAGGGATCAACCCGGTGGTGTACGACCTGGTCGATGGCAAGCCGCAGCGCAAGCCGCTCGACGTTGCTCGGCAACTGCTTGCCGAAGCCGGGTATCCCAATGGCCGGAACGCCGAGACCGGCGCGCCGCTGGTGTTGTACTACGACGCCATGTCCGGGGGAGGCGCGAATCCCCAGTTCGACTGGATGCGCCGGCAACTGGCCAATATCGGCATCCAGATGGACGTGCGCTCTACCGATTACAGCCGCTTCCAGGACAAGATGCAGCGCGGCACGGCCCAGATGTTCTTCTGGGGCTGGGTGGCCGATTATCCCGACGCCGAAAACTTCCTGTTCCTGCTGTACGGGCCCAATGGCAAAGCCAATCATGGCGGCGAGAATGCCGCCAACTACGCGAACCCCGAGTACGACCGGCTCTTCGAACAGATGAAATTCCTGGACGATGGCCCCGAGAAAGAGGCCATCATTGCCCGCATGGTGGCCATAGTGCAGCGTGATGCGCCATGGATGTTCGGCTTCTTCCCGATGTCGGGCGGGGCTTATCAGCAATGGGTGGGCAACGCCAAGCCGACGCAGATGGTGCGAAACACGCTGCAGTACATCAAGGTCGATCCCGAACTGCGAGTGCGCAAGGTGCACGAATGGAACACGCCGCTATGGTGGCCGTTGGGTCTGCTCGTCCTGGTGCTGGCCCTGGCGATCTGGCCGTCTTACGTCGCACTGAAGCGGCGTGAGCGCCAGACTGCGTTCGGCGCCCGCGCGGCCGACGCGTCCGCGGCCAAGGAGCCCCAGTCATGACCGCCTATGTCATCCGCCGCCTGCTCTACGGGGTGTTGATCCTGCTGGGCGTGAATCTGTTTACGTTCATTCTTTTCTTCGCCGTCAACACGCCGGATGACATGGCGCGCCTGGCCATAGGCGGGCAACGGGTCAGCCAGGAGGCCATCGAACGCTGGAAGGTCGAGCACGGGTACGACAAACCGCTGTTTGTCAACACGGCCGCCGAAGGCGTTGAGCAGTTTACCGAAACCGTCTTCTACCAGCGCTCGGTGCCCTTGCTGGCGTTCGAGTTCGGCTCGTCCGACGCAGGCCACGATATTGGCCGTGAAATACGCATGCGCATGGGGCCTAGCCTTGCGCTGGCGATCCCCACTTTCTTCCTGGGGCTGTTCGCCAGTGTCGTGTTCTCGCTGATGCTGGTGTATTTCCGCGCCACCCGCCTGGATTTCTGGGGGGTGGTGCTGTGCGTGATATTGCTGTCGATTTCCAGCCTGTTCTACATCATTGCCGGGCAATGGCTGTTTGCGAAGGTCTTGCGCCTGGTGCCTTACTCCGGATTCGCCGGGGGACTGGACGCAATCAAGTTCCTGGCATTGCCGGTACTGGTCGCCATCGTGTCTCGCCTGGGGCCCGAAGCGCGCTTCTACCGCACGCTGTTCCTCGAAGAGGTCGGCAAAGACTACGTGCGCACGGCGCGCGCGAAGGGGCTTGCCGAGCGGGTAGTGCTGTTCCGCCACGTGCTGCGCAACGCCATGCTGCCCATTCTTACGGGCACGGTATCGGCATTGCCCCTGTTGTTCATGGGCAGCCTGATCGCCGAGTCGTTCTTCGGTATCCCGGGGCTGGGCAGCTACACCATTGACGCCATCAATTCGCAGGATTTCTCCATTGTGCGCGCCATGGTGTTCCTGGGGTCGGCGCTGTACATCCTGGGCCTCATCCTGGCCGATATTTCATACACGCTGGCTGACCCCCGCGTGCGCTTTGAGTAACCGCCATGCCCAAGTTCGTATTCCTGTGGACGGATGTCGCCTTGTTCCTGATGGTGGCGGGCCTGCTGGTCTATATCTGGCGCGCCAGGCGCAGCCGCACGCTGCGCGCCACCTGGGCCCAGGTGGGCCGCGACGCGCCCGCCATGTGTTCGGCGGTCGTGCTCAGCGCCTTCGCGGTGGTCGGCTTGCTGGATTCGATCCACTTCCGCCCGCAGTTGCCCCCTGTGGCAGGCGCCGCTCCCGATGCACCGCCGGTTTACGCGCCAGCCGTGAAATCGGCGCTGGACAGCCTGCTGGATGGTTCGGTCCTGGCGCGTCCCGAGAAGACCTATTCGGCGCCCCTGGCAGCCCGCCAGTTCACCAAAGAAACCGAACTCATCGACGGCCAGCCCGTGCGTGATTTCCCGCGCCTGCGCAGCGGCGGCGCTCACCTCGACGATCCAGAGTCTCAGCTGGTGCAGGACGTGGCGCGGCGCCTGGCGTGGGGCCTGGCGGGCGGACTCGCCGCGGCTATCGCGGGCGGCGCATTGCTGGCCGCTGGCCTGGCGCGCGCGCGGGGCGGGTGGCTGCGCGCCTGGGGCGACATCATCCGTGGCCGTACCGACGTACCGTGGCGGGCAATATGGATCACCTATGCGGTATTGTGCGTGGTCACGGGCGCGGTGGCAGGCCTGGCCAGCGGCTACCATGTTTTCGGCACCGACCGCACCGGCAATGACGTGCTGTGGCAGGCATTGAAAAGCGTACGAACGGCGCTTGTCATCGGCAGCCTGACGACCTTGGCGATGCTGCCCCCGGCTATCGGATTCGGCATTGCGGCCGGCTATTTCAAGGGCAAGGTCGACGACGCCATCCAGTATCTGTACACCACGATCACCTCGATACCGGGCGTGTTGCTGGTGGCCGCCTGCGCCTTGATGATGCAAGTCTACATAGATACGCATCCTGAACTTTTCGACACCTCGGCGGCGCGGGCCGACTTGCGGCTGTTCCTGCTGTGCATGATCCTGGGCCTGACCGGATGGGCCGGGCTTTGCCGCCTGCTGCGCGCCGAGACGCTCAAGCTGCGCGAACTGGAATACGTGCAGGCCGCGCGTGCCTTCGGGGTATCGCACTGGCACATCATGCGGCGGCACCTGCTACCCAACGTGATGCATATCGTGCTGATCACGGCGGTGCTGGAATTCTCGGGCCTCGTGCTGTACGAGGCGGTGCTGTCCTATCTGGGCATCGGCGTCGATCCCAGCATGAACTCGTTCGGTTCCATGATCGACCGCGCGCGCGTCGAGATGTCGCGCGATCCCATGGTGTGGTGGAATCTGCTGACTGCGTTCCTGTTCATGCTTGCGCTGGTGCTGGCCGCCAATCTGTTCGCCGATGCGGTACGCGATGCGTTCGATCCGCGGGCGCGGCGCTTCCGGCCCGCGAGGCTCGCTGCCGGCGGCGCCACCGCCGTGCCCGACCCCGGAGCTCACCAATGAGCCGCTCTCACGCTCTGCTCGACATCAACGGGCTCGAGGTCGCCATTGCCGGCGACGCCGGGCTGACCCACGCGGTCAAGCGCCTGCAACTCGCAATCGATCGCGGCGAGACATTCGCCCTGGTCGGCGAGTCGGGTTGCGGAAAGAGCATGACTGCGCTGGCGCTGTTGCGTCTGCTGCCGGATGCCGGCCGCATTGTGGGCGGCCAGGTCACGCTGGACGGTCAAGACTTGAACCAGTTGTCGGAAAGTGCGATGCGCGCCGTGCGGGGCGGACGGATCGGCATCATTTTCCAGGAGCCGTCCACCAGCCTGAACCCGGTGATGCGGGTGGGCGACCAGATCCTGGAAACCCTCAAGGCGCATACGCCGCTGCGCGGCGATGCCGCACGGGCGCGCGCCATCGACTGGCTGCGGCGCGTGGGTATTCCCGAACCCGAGAGGCGCATCGATGACTATCCGTTCCAGTTTTCCGGGGGCCAGAAACAGCGAGTCATGATTGCCATCGCGCTGGCGGCCGAGCCGGCCTTGCTCATTGCCGATGAGCCCACGACCGCGTTGGACGTGACCGTGCAGGCACAGGTGCTGGACCTGCTCGCCGATATCCAGCGCGAGATGGGGATGGCGATTCTGCTTATCACCCACGACCTCGCCGTGGTGCGAAATGTCGCCCAGCATGTGGCGCTGATGCGCGGAGGCGAGATCGTGGAAAGCGCGCCGGCCGCGGCGTTCTTCGAGGCGGCGCGCCACCCCTATGCGCGCCAGCTCTTCGACGCGATTCCCAGCTTCGAGAAGCGGGGCAGGCCCTTGTCGTCCGGCCAGGCGGCCGCGCAGGCCGCCCTGGCGGCGCCGGTCTCGCGGGCGGCCACGGGCCCGGTGGTGCTCGACGTGCAGGATCTGCAGGTGCATTACCCCATACGCAAAGGCCTCCTGCGACGCATCGATTCATGGGTGCAGGCGGTGAACGGGGTCACGTTTTCATTGCGGGCCGGCGAAACCCTCGCACTGCTGGGCGAGTCGGGCTGCGGCAAAACCACTACGGGCAAGGCCTTGTTGCGCCTGGTCGAGGGCGCCCGGGTGCGCGGCCGTGCCGAGTTGAACGGCGTAGACCTGCTGCGGGCGGGTCGCGGCGAACTGCGCCGCCTGCGCCAGGACATACAGATCGTGTTCCAGGATCCATACGCCTCGCTCAATCCCCGGATGCGGGTCGGCGACATTCTCGACGAGGGCATCGCATCACTCAAACCCGAGCTGTCGGAGTCGCAGCGGCGCGACCGCACCCGACACCTGCTGCAGCGCGTGGGTCTGCCGGCCGACACCGATGCGCGATATCCGCATGAGTTTTCCGGGGGCCAGCGCCAGCGCATTGCTATCGCGCGCGCCCTGGCCGTGGAACCGAAAGTGTTGATCTGCGACGAACCGACTTCTGCGCTCGATGTGTCCGTGCAGGCGCAGATACTCGATCTGCTGCGTGAACTGCAGGCCGAGCTGGGTATCGCCTATCTGTTCATCACCCACAACTTCGGCGTCGTGGAATATCTCGCCGATCGCATTGCCATCATGCACGGCGGGAAAATCGTGGAAGAGGGCAGCGCCGATGCGGTGCTGCATGCGCCGCGACATGAAATGACGCGGCGATTGCTGGCTGCGGTTCCGCGGCTGGCATTCGGTCCGGCAAGCTAGCGTAGCCAGCTTGCCGGCCGTTTGCCGATCAGCCGTCCAGCCCGTGCATGTGACGGGTTTCGAGCCATACCCGCGTGTCGTGCCTTAGCGCCTTCAGGCATTGCGCCAGAAAGGTCTGTACCGTTTCCAGTTGCGCGGTATCGAAATTGCGCGCAAGCAGCGTCACTTCACGCGCAATGGCATGTCGCTCGGCCAGCAGTGGACGACACTGCTCTTCAACCGGCCGGATCACGATGACCCGGCGGTCGAGCGGGTGGCGGCCGCGCTCCACATAACCGGCTGCCTCCAGTCGGTTGATGAGAGCGGTGGCGCCCCCCGGGCTGATGCCCATGAGCTGGGCCAGCTGCCCCGTCGGCAAGGACTCGAATTCCAGCACGAGGTCCAGCGCCTTGAGGTCAGCCAGCGCGATGCCCATCTTTTCAGACAACGAAGCCTGGCAGGCTGCGGTGTAGGCGGCGAACTGCCGCCCGAGCATCAATGCAATGTCATCGATCATGCCAGGCCGTGTCTCGTCGCTTTCGGAAACTGAGGTAGACGGCCGGCTAAGGTGTACCGCTGAAGCCAGCTGCAACATGGTTCACGCTCCTTTGTCCGTCCCCGGGATTACTTGGCGGCGCCGCCCAGGCCGCCCAGCAGGCCACCCAACAAGCCGCCTACCAGGCCGCCGTTGGCATTGCCGCCGTTGCCCGAGCCGCCCGCCGAACCGCCAGCCAGGCCGCCGGTCAGACCGCCCACCAGGCCGGTCACCGGCGCCAGCAGACCGCCCGCGCCAGCGTCACCGCCAGGAGCGCCGCCCAGGCCGCCCGTCAGGCCGCCGACCAGGCCGGTCACCGGAGCCAGCAGACCGCCATTGGCGCCGTTGGCACCGCCAGCACCGCCCAGGCCGCCCGTCAGGCCACCGACCAGGCCGGTAACCGGAGCCAGCAGGCCACCGTTGGCACCGCCAGCACCGCCCAGGCCGCCCGTCAGGCCACCGACCAGACCGGTAACCGGAGCCAGCAGGCCGCCGTTGGCGCCGCTGCCGCCACCCAGGCCGCCGGTCACGCCACCGAGCAGGCCCGTCACGGGGGCGAGCAGCCCGCCTTGACCGCCACCGGTCACGCCGCCCAGACTGCCCGTCAGCGAAGCGACCGCGGCGGTGGCGCTACCCAGTGTGGCGCCCAGCGGGTTGGTGTTCTGCGGCGTGGCGTGCAACACGCCGCCCAGGCTGGCGACCGCATTGCCCAGGTTGCTCAAGACGCCGTTCAGGGGCGTCCCTTCGGGCAACGATCCATTCACGCCGGCCAGGGTCCCGCCGACTTGCGTCAGCAGTCCCGCCACCGGAGCGCCCAGGCCCGTTGCGCCACCCACTTGCTGCGTCAGGCTGACGACCTGACCGGCAACCGGGCTGACCACGCCATCCAGGCTCTTGCCCACGCCACCCAGGGCCTGGTTCAGGCCGAGCGGCAATACGTTGTCGACTGCGGTGCCGGTATTGCCCAGGGCCGGTTCCAGAATGGCCAGCTTGTCTCCGTTGCCCAGGCCGGCGGTCAGGCCGCCCACCAGTCCGGTGACCGGATTGAGCAGCCCGCCTTCACCCGCCAGGCCGGCGGTCAGGGCGCCCACGGCATTGGTCGCGTTGCCCAGCACGGTCGTCAGGGGCTGGGGATTGTCGGGGTTGGCATTGAGCAGGCCGCCGACACTGCCGACGGTGTCGCCCAGACCGCTGACGAGCCCGCCCACACCGGTGCTCAGGCCGCCGGGAAGTCCGGCGCCCGCCACGCTGTCGCCCAGGTTGCTGACAGCACCGCCCACCTGAGTCAGGACGCCGTCGACCGGTGCGCCAAGGCCAGTGGCCGCACCGACTTGTTGGGTCAGGCCGGTCGCGGTGTCGACAACCGGGGCCAGGGTCGGGTCGAGCGCTTTGCCGATGCCGCCAAGCGCGTCACCCAGTTCCAGCGGAAGTGCGTTGTCGACAGCCTTGCCGGTATTGCCCAGCGTGGTTTCCAGCAGGCCGGCCGGCAGGGTCGCCGGCGGGTTGCCACCGCCGCCACCGCCACCGCCCCCGCCGCCAGGCAGGTCGCCGCCGCCGGGGCCCGTGGCGTGCTTGCCGCCACCGCTGCCGCCACCGCAGGCGGCAAGAGAGGCCGCCAGGGCGGCTACCAGGGCGGTCCTGGCCAATACGCGTTTAACGCGGCGTACGTCGGAATTGTTCGCAGACATGATTGCACTCCTGAAGTGGACGGGTCGGCGTCGTGTGCGCCGGTTACGTCCTTTCAAGCACGATCCATGCCAACTTTAGAATTATCGTCGGATTGCCGCGACGACCTTACCGATGTCGCCAGGGAAATTCGTGATACTTCAAGAGCTTGCGGCGTTTATTTAAATTATCTCTAAGCCGCGAAAATCTTAAATTTGGGACGTTACGCTTGCTGCGAATGTTACGGTTTCAGCAGTAGATGACGTTACGTTACGGGCTATGTTACGTAACGCCACACTTCCCAAGACCTTTTTTTAACCTCAGAACGCGTCGTAGAACAGGGAGTAGTTCGCGTTGAAGCGCACACCCCTGTCATTGTCATCCACGGTCCGAGCGCCGACAGGCTTGGCCACGTTCACGTCGAACAAGTAATGTTTGTCGTCCGTAAACCGCAAGCCGAGGCCCACCGAAGACAGGTGACCGGGATTGTTGTTCTGCAGGGTGCGGTTGTTGTACCAGGTGCGCGCGTAATCCACGACGGCATAGGGCTGAACGTTGTTCAGGTACTTCCAGCCCACCCCGAAACGACGGTTGATCTCGGCGGACAGGCCCACACCCTTGTCGCCGCTTTTCTCGCCTTGGGGATATCCCATGGCAAATCGCCAGCTGCCGTACGAAACCTGTTCCGAACTGGGCAGCACGTCGTCGGTGTACTGGGCGGCGCCGCTCAGTACGAGCCCGAATTGCGCCGGCAGGCTGAAGGTCTGCCGCGCATCGAGGTTGTAGCGCGTGAAATTGAGATCGACATCGGGCACGCCGGTATAGCCATAGTTGGTCTCTACGGTCTTGCCTGCGCCGACCTTGTTGAAACCCTGCGACACGCCCAGTCCGATCTCTGTCGAACGTGTCGGCAGAACGTCGCGGTACCGCAGTTCCGCCGTGGCGGCGCGCACATCGACGTCCTGCTGCAGCCAGTAATCGTTCTCGCGTCCCTCGTAGCGGTCCTTGGCATCGACCGCGTAGACTCCCGCAGTCGCCGTCAGCGACCGGCGATTGTTCAGCAGCAGCGGATAGCTCAGCGCAACGGCCAGGCGGTTGTTGGTGACTTCCCGGTCGTAGCCCAGGCGCTCGACCGCATCGTCCTGGGGCGACGATTTATAGTGGTGGGCGTTCACGTGCAAGGCCATGCCATCCGAGCCCAGCGGCACGGTAATGGCGGCGGCCACATAACGAACGTCGTCGCTGTTGAGCGGAATGCTGCTGGTCAGCTTGACCTGCTCGCCGAGCGGCGTGAGGCTGTTCGTACCGACGTTCACCAGAGGCTGCATGCCGGTGCCCAGGTCTGCCACACCGCCGTCGGCCGTGACCGGGCGGCGGGTCGCGGTGAGTACCAGTTCAGTCGCCCCGTCCGCGCGGCGCGGCAAGTCCAGCGCCGGCTGGAAAGTCACGCCGGGCACGGTGCGCATCAGGTTCAAGACGCGTTCCAGCGTCGCCTGGGTCAGCGGCCGTTCTTCTTTCAGCGGGGCCGCCAGGCTGGTCAGTCGGTCGCGGGCGTTGCCGATGTCGCCATCGATACGGACTTCGGCGATGTATCCCTCGACCACGGTGACAACCACCAGGCCGCCGGCGAAGGTCTGGTTCTGCAGCAGTGCGAACGACAGCGGGTAGCCGCGCTCGCGGTATAGCGCCGTGATCTTGTCTACCTCTGCAACCAGGGCACCCACCGTAGTTTCCTTGCCCGCCAGGGGCGCCAGCAGCGCCGAGACTTCATCGAAGGGCAGGGTGCGCACGCCGGACACGTCGAAATTCTGGGGAACGAGACGCTGCGCCAACCGGGCTTGAACGGCCTGTTGCTCGGGCGTGGGCGCCTGCAGGGCCGGCTGCGCCTGGGGCGCGCCCGTGTTGGCGGGTGTCTGGACCCGTGGCATTGCGTCTACCGGGTTCCCGCGCAGCGGGCCGTCGGCGTAAGCGGTGCCGCAGCACAGCAGGGTGGCAAGCGTCGAGGACGCGAAAGCAGTGGTGCGCGAAGAAGCAGTCATGAGCCGCGAAGATTCCAGGAATGTGTGGCGGCTACGCCACGCCGCGTGCCAGCTCGATATCCAACAAGAACAATGCTAAGAGTTTCGAATGTTGCCATAACGCTAAAAATTGGGCGTGGTGTGGCAAAAAAACTATACAAAAATGTCACCTCTATATAGATCTAAAGCGCCATTTATCGCTATTTGTAACTAATATGCTGCAATCTGTTGTCGGTTTCAATCATTATCTAGACTTATTGTTGGGATAAGTTAGGATAGTCGGAAATATATGAACAAAAACCGTAATACACGTAGCGTAAACAAATTGTTAAAAATTGAGGCAATTACGATGGCAAGGCCTAGTTCGGCTCGCTTGTCTTCTCATGGCACCACCGGATTGCCCGGGCAAATTATTCAGCGGCTTACAGCAGCGCAACGGATGTGTCCATGAACCCCGGTGAGATTGTTCCCCTGTCCTTCGCCTCCGGACTGGTAATTCTGTCGTTCCTGGTGGCGGGTTATGGCGCTTATGTGGCGCTGGCGGCTGCCGCGCATGTGCGCGCCGCAGTTGCGGATGGCCAGCCCTGGCTGCCCTATGTGGGCATCGCTGCCGTCGCCATGGGAGGCATTGGCATCTGGAGCATGCATTTCATCGGCATGCTGTCGCAGTCCATGCCGTTTCCGGCCGGCTATGAGGTCGGGCTGACCGTCCTGAGCTTCCTGCTCGCGGTGCTGTGCTCGGGTTTTGCGCTCTGGTATGTGGCCAAGGCGCGTTTTTCGGCGCTGCGATGCGTGGCTGGCGGCGTCGTCGCCGGCCTTGGCATTGCCGCCATGCACTATGTGGGAATCGTCGCCCTTCGCGTACCGGCGGTGTTCCAGTGGAATATTGCGCTCGTCGTGGCTTCCGTGCTGATCGCCGTGGTGGCGGCCATCGCGGCCCTGTGGCTGGCCTTCAACGTGCACACCATCAGTCAGCGTGTGCTTGCCGCAACCGTCATGGCCGTTGCGGTCTGTGGCATGCACTACACCGCCGCGGCCGCCGGGGCCATGGTATGCACCGCGCCCCGGGAATTCACCGGCCTGCTTATCGGCGGGGCGTCGTTGCCCTACGTGGTGTTCGTTCTGTCTATCGTCACGCTGGCGCTGCTGCGCTGGCAGTTGCACCGCGCTTCTGCCCGGTTCCGGCTCAAGATGGCGCGCCGTGTAGATGTGCTTATCGGATCTGGCGCCCCAGGGATCGCAGGCAGTGAGCCTGCCCAATCCCTGGGACGCGGATAAAGCCTCGGCCTGCCGAGGTATGGGGGCCGGCCGCCAGGCGATCTGGGGGCGGCCAAAACTGTATGGACATGCACAGGCATGGGAGAGAGAAATGAAGCAGCAACTTTTGCAGTTCTGGAATGATGAAGAGGGCGTGACCGCCCTGGAATATGCCATCGTCGCGGCCGTGCTGGTCGTGGCCGTGGGCGCGGCAATGTGGGCCATGGCCGACGAACTCGAGACCTTCTTCGAGAGCATCGGTGCGAAGCTGACCACCGCCGGCACCAAACCGACCTGATCAGGCGAATGGGCGCACGTGCATGACGATGCCCGTGCGCGTTTCGTCTATGCGGTATCGATTCAGAGTTAGGCAATTGCCGGATATGAGCGAGGTTGGATTTGTCCACAGGGGAAGCATTGTGGTGGCTGCTGTTCGTCCTATGGAGTCTGCTGCTGGCGTACGGAGATTTGCGTTACCGGAAGGTATCCAACACGCTGATCCTGGCGGCGCTATGCGGCGAACTGCTCTGGGTGGGCGCAGCCCTGCTGATGCCGGCCTGGCACTACCCGCCGTTATGGCCGGGCTGGTGGCTCGCGTTGGCCGGATTCCTGCTGGCAGTACCCTTCTTCCTGCTGTGGCAACGGCGGTGGATGGGCGGCGGCGACGTCAAGGCCATCGCGGTCTACGGACTGGTCCTGGGGCCGGTGCGCTTGATCATGGTGCTGGCGCTGGCCAGTCTGATCGGCGGGCTGCACGCCCTGGTCTATATGGCGGTATCGCGTCATCGGGCTCTGGACGCCTACTGGAGCCGCGTCCCTTACGCGGCCTATATGGCGATCGGCGCGCTCAGCGTGGGGCTTATTCCATTGAGTTCGGCCTGGTTTTCGTAGTCTTTTTTGCGGTTCTTTACGCCATCCTGACCTACGCCATGGTGTTCACTGCACAGCAGTCCCTGAATCTGGCTGCCCAGGACGGCGCTCGCAAAGCCTTGCAATGGCAGAACGGCTCGGCCGCGCTCGAGGCTCGTGCCAACGCGGCGCGCGACACGGCGTTGGCCCAGGCCGACTGGATCTCCCTGATGTCGCAAAGCCCGGTCCGCGTGGCCGTATGCAGCGCCTCGGGCATGTTGAGCGCCGCCAATGCCACTCAGTGCAGCGGCGCATTGCTGGATCCCGACCAGATCGAAGTGGTGGTCAGCTATGGCTATGCCAGCAGCCCGTTGATCCCGCTGCTGCCATGGCTGGGACAGGCCATGGTGCCTCGCGAATTGCAGGGGCGTGCCACGACATATCTGGGCCAGCCAGTCGCGGCCGGCGCGACGCCATCATGACGGCCCGACGGTCCGTTCGTGGCGGTAGCGCGCCGGTGCGCCAACGGGGCGCGGCCGCGGTCGAGTTCGGCCTCATCATCACCGTGCTGTTGTTGATGTTGCTGGCCCTGATCGGATACGGCGCCCTGTTCTGGGCGCAGCAGCAGTTGTCGGCAGCGGTCGGCGAGGGCGCGCGCGCCGGCTTGCAGGCGCAGTACGCCGGCCATGGCAACGTCCAATCGACGGCCTGCGATACGGCCCTGAAGGCCTTCGGGCCGGGGCCGGCCGTCCAGTGCAACCATACGGCGCCGCAGCAGGTGTGCGAATGGCCGGGCGTCGACGGTGCGCAGATGCCTTGCGTGACTGTCGAGCTCACGTACGACGTAACGCAATGGCCGATGCTGGAATCTTTCCAGGCATTGGTCAGGTTCGCCACCGGTGGTGACGTCGAGCGCCTGATTCCCGCCACCTTGTCGGCGCGCGCCACTATTCAAATTTCACAGGAGCCGTTATGACCGGCGTAACCAAGATTTTCGCCGCTGTCTTGATGGTAGCCGGCATCGTGTTGGCAATACTTGCATACTACCTGGCCAGCAGGCCGGCGCCGCCCGCGCCTGCCGCGGAATCCCCGGTGGCCGCTCAACCCGCCGCTCCGGCGACCCAGCACGCGGTGGTGCTGGCCGCGAAAGCAATCCCCGCGGGCACGCGCCTGGAGACCGGCATGCTGGAAGTCCAGCAGTGGCCCGTCGGGCTCAGCCAGGGCTTCGCCAAGCCGGAAGACCTGGTCGGCGAAGTGGCCCGGCTGGACATCGCGGCCGGCGAGCCGGTCACCCGGCAGGTGCTGGCGCAGGGCCTTGCCCGCCAGTTGCGAACGGGCGAGCGAGCCGTGGCCGTGCCCGTGGACGAGATCATCGGAGCGGGCAACCGTGTGGCGCCTGGCGACCTGGTCGATGTTTTCTTCTCGCTGGAAAAGAACCAGGAAGTCCAGGGCAGCCAGGTGCGCCTGCTCCAGTCGCGCGTGCGCGTGCTGGCTTACGGTGCGGAGTCGATCGACGGGCCTGCCCCCGGCACCGACCGCTCTGCCGTGCAGCGTAGCGGCGGGCCGGCGCCCGCGCGTTCGGCCCTGCTGGCGGTGCCCGTGCAGGACGTGAACGAGTTGCTGCTCGCCACGCGTTCTGGCCGCCTGCAGTTGGCCTTGCGCGCACCGGACGACGAAGCGCTTCCCGACCGCGATCTGTTCGTGGCCCGCAAGCCGGTGATGCCGACGCGTCCCGACCTGTCGCCCGAGCAGCGGCAGGAGCTTGCAGAAGGGGTGAACCGCGCGTACGCCGGCGACAGCCTGGCGCAGCTGGACGGTCCCGCTCCCGAACCCGTGAAGCGCTCGGGTTCGGTGGCCCGTGGCGGGGGGCGCTCTATTGAAATACTGCGCGGCGACAGCGCCCAGCGCGTTGCCTACTGACCCAGCCAGACAGACTAATTCGACCTTCCCATATCTATGTCGACACGGATGAAACCCAGCATGCGCGCCTCGTTGATCTGCACCGCACTGACGATGGCGGGCGTTTTTTATGGTGCGCCCGCCGCCAGTCAGGCCCGCGCCACGCCGCCGGCGGCCGAAGCGGCCGCTACCCAGGAATTGTCGATTCCGGTCAAGGGGCAGCACCTGCTGCCCTTGCCCGGCACGCCCACCCGCATTGCCGTGGCCGATCCGGATGTCGCGGACGTCAAGGTGCTGCCCGCCGCCGCGGGCCGTCCGGCTGCGGTCATGCTGATAGGCAAGAAGGCGGGCACGACTGAAGTACAGGTCTGGGCGCGCGATAGCCGCACGCCGATGGCATGGACCGTGCGCGTGACCGGCGCCGTGCAGGCTGAACTGGCGCGCCGCGGCCAGGCGGGCGGGGCGCAGGTCGACATCGTGGGCTCGCACGCCGTGGTGTCGGGCCAGGCTCCCTCGGCATTGTCACACCAGAATTCCGTAGCGGCTGCCGCTGCCGCCGTAGGCGCGGATAACGTGGTCGATGTGTCGACCGCGGCGCCTGGCGGCGTGGTGCAGGTCGAAGTCAAGGTGGTCGAGGTTTCCCGATCGGTGATGAAACAGGTGGGCCTGTCCATGACGGGCAGCGCGGGCGGATGGGGCTTCGGCGCGCGCACGTCGCCGGGCAGCCTGTCCATACCCGGGGCGATCAGCGGCCGAAATGTCCTGGGCGACGGTTTCAGCCTGTTGTTCGATTCGAACCATTTCGGCGCCACGCTGCGCATGCTGCAGACCAATGGAATGGCTCGCGTCCTGGCCGAGCCGACCCTGGTGGCGCTCAGCGGCCAGAGTGCCAGCTTCCTGGCCGGCGGCGAGATCCCCATTCCGGAATCCGGCGGTCTGGGCACGCAGAATGTCGTGTTCAAACCCTTCGGTATCGGGCTGACGGTCACTCCCACGGTGATGTCGCGCGAGCGCATCGCGTTGAAGGTGGCGCCGGAAGCCAGCGAACTCGACTACGTCAATGGCATTCCCATTCTGAATGGCGAGACGGCCACGCTGATCCCGGCCCTGCGCACGCGTCGCGCCGACACCATGATCGAGCTGGGGGATGGCGAGAGTTTCATCATCAGTGGCCTGGTGTCGCGACAGACCAAGGCCTCCGTCAACAAAGTGCCGTTCCTGGGCGAACTGCCGATCATCGGGGCGTTCTTCCGTGGCGTCGAATATTCGCAAGAAGAGCATGAGCTGGTGATTGTTGTCACCCCGCGTCTGGTGCGGCCGATCGCGCGCGGCGTGACCTTGCCGCTGCCAGGCGAACGCCAGGACCAGCCGGACTCTCTGACCAATGCCTGGGGTTATTACCTCATGGGCCCGGCGGGCGGCCAACAAGCACCAGGTTTTTCTCGGTGAAGCATATGAAGGCGCATTCCTCAGAATTGGCCGGATTGCAAAGCGGCATCCGGTTTCTTCTTTGTTCGCAAGCCGACGGCGTGGCCGCGCAGCTTGTCGCCGCCCTGGGTCCCATCGGCGTGCTCACGCAGGAGTCGCCTGCGGTCGACCAGCTGGGACGCCGTCTGGCCGATCTCGACCCGAAGATCATCTTCCTCGATTTCACGCTGAGCGATGCCGATCCGGGCAAGCTGTTGCGATCCGCGGACCTGGCCCGCACCCTGGCGCGAGTGGCTCCCGCCATTCCCCGTGTCGCCGTCGGGCTGCTGGGGCAACCCGAAGGCGCCATCGCCGCACTGCGAGCCGGGGTGACCGATTTTGTCGATCCCTCGGTGGCGCCCCACGAGGTGCGTGAGGTGGTGCAACGTCTGCTCGACATGCCCGCCGCGGGCGGCCCCGAAGGCGGATCGCGACGCGACGTGCTGCTGATCGGCGCGCGTGCCGGCGTCGGGACGAGCACGTTGGCGGCCCACCTGGCCGGCATCGCGCAAGACCGATATACGCAAAACCACGCGCAGCAGAGCGGCGCTGGCCGCAAGGGCACCGACACTGCCACTCAATTGCCACTTTCCGCGCGCGTGGCGTTGCTGGACCTGGGCTGGCCCATCGGCGATGCCCAGTTGTATGTGAACGTCGTCGGAGACTTCGACTTCGCCGAGGCCACGCGCAATCTGCAGCGGCTGGACGCCACCCTGCTGGGTTCGGCCATGGCTCATACCGCCGAAGGTCTCAGCGTGATGTCGTTGCCTCGCGACGCGGCGCAGATGGCCAATGTCTCGCCTTCCGATTCCCTGCTCGTGTTCGAGCGGCTGCGGCAACATTTCGGCCTGATGGTGACGGACACCGGCGGTTTCTCCAACATGGACTTCGTGGCCGGTCTGGCGCGCACGGCCAGCACCAGCTGGATCGTCACAGACCAAAGCGTCAGTTCGCTGGTCGCCCTGGCCGGCCTGCTGCAGGACCTCGAACGCCGCCATGTCGAACGTCGCACGCTGGGGCTGGTCGTCAACCGTTACGACGAACGCTATGGCATGACGGCCCAGCAGATCGCCGAACGATTCCAGCTTGAACTCGTGGGCACGCTGCCCGACCGGCCGCTCGCCCTGATGGTGTGCACCAACCAGGGACGGCTGCTGCACCAGGATGCCGAGCGAGACGTGTATGTCCGCGGCGTACAGGCTCTGACCGAAAAGCTTTGCAACGACACAACACAGAGTAGTGGACGCGGCAGCTGGCTTGCAACGTGGCTGCCGGGTGTACACCGTCGAATGCTGGTGGCTCGATAACTGGCTCCGACAGGCAACAGGACACCGACATGATCATGACAGCGACGATCCAATTCGGCCCCGATGGCGACAAGAGTTTCGTGGGCTCGGCGCGCTACCAGGAAGTCAAAACAGCGGCGTACGAGCATCTGCTCTCGCGCATCGAAGAGCTGGGCGCGGAGTTTGGCCGCTGGGCGCGCGATGCGATCCAGGACTTCGTCGATATTGAAGTGGCCAGCTTCGCGCGCACCAAGCGCGTAGCCATCAACGAAAGCGAAATGCGCCACATCGCCGAGGCGCTGACCAAGGAACTGGCGGGCCTGGGTCCATTGGAAGACCTGCTCGCCGATCCGGCGGTAGAAGACATCCTCATCAACGGCTACGACAACGTTTTCGTATCGCGGCGCGGCGTGCTGGCGCGCGAAACCCTGGGCTTTTCCGACAATCAGCATGTGCTGCGCATCGTGCGTCGCATTCTGGCTCCGATCGGGCGCCGGCTGGACGAGTCGAGCCCCATGGTGGACGCGCGCTTGCCCGACGGCGGACGCCTGAACGTGGTGATCGAGCCGCTGGCGGTCGATGGGCCGATGGTGTCCATTCGGAAGTTTCGCAAGGACCCGCTCAAGCCGGCCGACTTGCTGACGCTGGGCACTTTCAATGAAGAAATCCACCGCTTGCTCAACATGGCGGTGGCCAATCGCTGCAACGTGCTGGTGTCCGGCGGCACGAGTTCGGGCAAGACGTCGCTGCTCAACGCGCTGGCATTCTTCATCCCCCCTACGGAACGCGTGGTCACCGTGGAAGACACGGCCGAACTGTCGCTGAACCACCCGCACGTGGTGCGCCTGGAGTCGCGGCAGGGTGGTTTCGATGGCGAAGGCCTGGTCACGATCCGTGACTTGATCCGCAACAGCCTGCGCATGCGGCCCGATCGCGTGGTCGTCGGCGAAGTGCGCGGGGCTGAAGTGATGGACATGCTGCAGGCCATGAACACCGGGCATGAAGGCTCCATGGCCACCATCCACGCCAACTCACCGCGCGAGTGCCTGTACCGGATCGAAATGCTGGCGGGTTTTGCCGGCTTCCAGGGCAGTGAAGACAGCCTGCGGCGCCAGATTGCCAGCGCCCTTGATTTCATCGTGCAGATCGGCAGGTTGCCCAATGGCAAGCGTCGGGTGCTGTCGGTCACCGAAGTCACTGGCATGGGCGACAACGTCATTGCCACGCAGGAGCTGTATCGGCACGAGACCTACGTCTCGCCCGACGGCGAAGAGAAGGACACCTGGAACTGGCTGGGGGTGCACCCGCATTCGCCGAAACTTGCCAAGCTGCGCGACGAACTGCGTGCCAGCGTCGCCGCACAGGAAGAGCCTGCTGGTGGCGGGTTCTGGAGCCGCAGACGATGATGGCCGCCGCATTGCTGATGGCCGCCGCTGCGGTCGCCCTGGTATCCGGGGCGGCCCTGCTCTGGCGCCGCGCGGGCCAAGGGCAGCGGCGCCAGGCCACTACGGTGTTCCTGGAACGCCAGCTTGCCCATGGCCAGTCCAATGGCAGCAATGACGACGACACCACGCCCATGACCGCGGTTCGCAGCGGAATAGAGCGCTGGGATACGTTGCTGCGCTGCGCCGGAATCCGCCAGACACCCGGACTGTACGTGGTGATCGCGGGCGTCCTGGGCGGCGGAGTGCTGCTGGCCGCGCTGCTGGGCGGCGCGGTCTCCGCCATCGTGGCGGCGGTCGCCCTGCTGGTGGCCACCTATTTCTACATCTGGCTGCGCGCCGACCGCCGCCGTGCGCGCATGTTCGACCAGCTGCCCGAAATGCTCGACACGATGGTGCGCCTGATCACCATAGGCAACAGCATGGCGGCGGCTTTCCAGGCAGCCGCGGCCAACACCAACGAGCCGCTGCGCGAAGTGGTGGAGAAGGCGGCGCATCTGAGCCGCACCACGCAGGAACTCGACGTGGCCCTGGCGAACGTCGCCCGGCAGTACGCTTTCGAAGAACTGCGCCTGCTGGCCGCAGTGGTCCGCGTGGCACAGAGATTTGGCGGCCGCAGCGACGTGGTGCTGGAGCGCATCGCCGCTTTCATGCGCGACCTGGCCCAGGCGCGCGCCGAACTGAACGCCTCTTCCGCAGAGGTGCGGCTGTCGGCGTGGGTGCTGGCACTGATGCCGTTGGCAATTGCCTGCTACATCATGCTGACCAACAACGCATTGTTCATGACCATGTGGGACGATCCGCTGGGCTTCAAGATGCTGATGGCCGCCCTGGGCCTGCAGACCCTGGGCTCGTTCTGGCTGTATCGCATGTCCAAATCCATATAACGGGAGGCGCGGCATGGATTCACTCATCTTATTCGCCCGTTCGAACCTGCTGGCCGCAGGCATCCTGCTGGTGGCCGTGGCGCTGCTGATCGTGGGCGTGAGCATCATTCTGCGCCTACGAGGCCAGTCCCGTTCGATGATGGTCATGGAACAGGCGCTCGCCGCCAGCAATCCGGCGCTGGCCACGCCCGGCAAGGGGCAGGCCCAGGGCCGCATGGCAACCTTGGCTCAGGGCACCAGTGCCCTGGGCAAGCGCCTGGAAGAGGGCCGGCTGTCCAGCTCGCTGCTGCCCGGCGAAGACGAGAAACTTATCGAACTGGCGGGCTTTGGCAACGTGGCTGTCGCGCGGGCGCGGTATATCGTGTTGCGCTTCGGCCTGGCGGTGTTGCTGCCCGTGGCTGCCGTGATCGTGCGGCGCGCGTGGTTCGGGCCCGGATCGATGGTGGTCATCGGCCTGACGCTGTTCTTCGGCTTCGCGCTGGGGTACATGCTGCCCAAGTGGCTGCTGGTGCGCCGGGTCAAGCAGCGCAAGATCCAGGCATCCAAAGAGCTGCCGTTGCTCGTCGATCTGCTGCGTCTGTTGCAGGGCGTGGGCTTGTCGGTCGACCAGAGCCTGCACGTGATCGTCAGCGAGTTCAGTCCGGTGTTGCCGGTGCTGGGGCACGAGTTCGGGGCTGCCACCGCCGTCTATGCCCGCGGGCGCACGCGCGAGCAATCGCTGGCGCGCCTGTCGCAGGATTTCGGCGACGACGATCTCGCCGCCATCTGCAGGCTGCTGGTGCAGGTGGACAAGCATGGCGGCGCAGTGCAGGAACCCCTGAATCGCTTCGCACAACGCATCCGTGACAAGCGCCGCTTCGAGCTCAAAGAGAAAATCGGGCACCTGACCGTGAAGATGACGGGCGTCATGATCGTGACCTTGTTGCCCGCGCTGCTGATCGTCACCGGCGGCATGGGAATTTTGTCGGTGGTGCGCGGCCTGTCGCGAATCGCGGGAGGAATGTAATGAATTATCTGATGCGACATCGCAACTGGCTGCTCGCGGCGTGTTCGACCCTGCTGCTGGCGGGATGCCAGGGCAACAAGATGCAGTCGGCCTGGGACCTGATCCAGCAGCAGCAGCAAGAGCAGGCCCTGATGCGCCAGTCCGAAGACGACGACACGCTCAATCGCCCGCCGACTGAGCCGCAACTGATGCTGGCCCTGATCCGCGAAAACCAGGCGCAGGGGCGTTATTTCGCTTCGCTGGCCTATATCGACGCCTATCGTCAGCAGTTCGGCGACAGCGACGACCTGGCTGCGCTGCAGGCTGATGCGCTGCGGCGCACCGGACAGGAAGAGCAGAGCGAGGCCGCGTACCGGAAACTGCTGCGAGGCAGTCAGGCCGCGCGAGGTTGGCATGGCCTGGGTCTGCTTGCCGGCGCCCGCGGCGACTACGCCGAGGCCGCGCGGAATTTCGAGCAGGCCGTGAAGTTGGCGCCCACCGATGCGCAGATGCTGGGCGACCTTGGCTATGCGAGGTTGCGCGCGGGGGATACCGCCGGCGCGCGCGTACCGCTGGGCAAGGCCGCCGAACTGGATCCCACCAACGCCAAGGTGCTCGCCAATATGGCTTTGCTGCTCGTCATCGAAGGCAACGCAGTGCAGGCCCAGCGGCTGATGGACCAGGCCCGCCTGGGCCAGGAAGCGCGCGGCCAGATCTATCAGCTGGCGAGCCAGATGCAGTTCAGCTCCCCGCCGGCCGCCCCTGCTCACGGCGCAGGCGCTGGCTCCGGCGACGTCGTCGTGCGCAACATGAGCCGCGCGAATCCAGAACGTGAAGTCACCCAGGTGTCCAGCCGGCGCGACGTGGTCATGCCCATGCTGCAGCCGGTGATGGACCGCATGATCAACCCGCCGATGGTGCAGTAGGCGCAGGCAGCGCGCCACGCATCACGAAAATGACAGAGACGACCATGTCACGATCCGCAATTACCCTCACGCTTGCCCTGGCGGCTCTCACGCCGTGGGCGGCCTCCGCGCAACTGAATGCGCCCTTGACGGGCAGTCCCGCCGCTGCGCCGGCCCCCGTTGCGCCGGCGCCGGCGCAAGCCCTGCCGGACCGGCCCGTGGTGCGGCAGGTGCAGACGCCCATGCCTGTCGCCCCCCCGCCCGCGGCGGCCCCGGCCGCCAGTGCAGCGACGCCCGGCGTAGCGACGCCCGCCACCGCGACGCCTTCCGGTGCGGCCGAGCGCTCGGAACAGATCGGTGATGTCACCCGCGCCTTGTTGGCCGCCCAGGCAGATGGCCGGCGCGCAGGCGGGGCCTTGCCGATCCTGGGGCCCGTGTCCACGGCTTCGTGGAAGCGCTACCTGGGCAGTTTCGATCAACCGATCCCGCAATGGTTTACGGAACGCGTGGATACGGGCACCCAATAAGCGTACGTGCCAGGCCAGCCTATGACACCCCTTCCGCGTTGCTCGCCGTTATCCGCTCGCCAGGGCGGCTCCATCACCCTGTCAGCGGGCTTCGCCGTCCTGATCGGGCTGGTCGTGCTGCTCTCGGTTCAGGTTGGCTACCTGTTCTATATGAAGCGCGAACTGCAGAAGGCCGCCGACCTGGCGGCCCTGTCGGCAGTACAGGTGTTGGCGCCCTCAGGGGCCGTGGCCGATTGCGGCGCCGGCATGCCGGTGCTGGTTGCGGCGCGGCGCAACGCCATGGTGAATGTGCCTGCGCTGGTCGACCCGCTCGCGGAAAGCGAAGTAACCGTGGAGTGCATGTATTGGGATCCGTCTCGCGCCGACCCATCCGGCCGCCATTTGTTCCTGCCCGACACGGCAGCCGGTGAGCGTGCCAATGCAGTGCGCGTACGCATCGACAAGACGCTCAGCGCTTTGATCCCCGACGTGCTCGGGCGCTGGGTCGGCGGAACGCGCGTCACCGTCGAGGCCGTGGCCTCCACCACGGCGCCCACCGCCGCATTCACGGTCGAGTCCCGGCTGCTGCGCCTGGCCTCCGACGGGCTGCTGGGCAAATTGCTGACGTCCCTGGGCGCCACGCCGGCGCAGCTCACCGTGCTGGACTCGGCCGGGCTCGTCAATCTGGGCATCACCCCTTCGGGATTATTGCAAGAGCTCGGCCTGCCCGTTTCGGCACTGGCGGCCATCGGTTCGCCCGAAGAACTGGCGGCCATCCCGGCCATATCCCTGGGCGATCTCCTGAACGCCTCGCTGGCGGTTGCGCAGCGCGGCAGCGGCACGGCCCAGGCGCAGGTCGGGTTGCTGGCCGACATCGTGAACGTGTTGCTGGGTGTCGCGCCGCTCAATGTGCCGATCAAGCTGTTCGGCGATGGCGGACTGCTGGATGTGGGCGTGGCCACTGACGCACAGGCCGCCCTGCAGGCGGACATACGCGTCATCGACCTCCTGCAGACGGGGCTGATGGTTGCCAATGGCGAGAATCTGATCGACCTGGGTTTGAATGTGCCGCTGCTGGGCGTGCAGAGCCGGGTGCGCGTGATCGAGCCGCCGTCGATCGCCGTGGGCGGCGTGGGCACCAAAGCCAGCACGGCCGGTGTGCGCGTCTACCTGCGCGTGAACACGTCCAACATTCCGATTGCCGGTCCCATATTGAGCACCTTGGGCACGCAGGTCGACCTGCCGCTGATCGTCGAGGTGGGGCAGGCCGACGCCACGCTCACATCGATCTGCCAGGCTCCGCTCACACCGCACCAGGCGGTGCTCGATGTGCGCTCATCGGTAGCGAACGTGTGTATCGGCCGCTTCCCGAACATGACGTCGAACGAGGCCTTTTTCTCGAGCACGAACGCCTGTATAGAAGACGAATTCACGTCGGTGCAGCGCCACCAGATACTGAATGTGCTGGGCATCCTCCCCGTCAGTAGCCGGGTGACCCTGCCCGTCTTCAGGGCGTCTGATCCCGTTTCCGTCACGCTGACCGAGCCCGTATCCGAAGAGTCCAGCAAGACAGTCACGGCCACGGACCTGAATCTCACTCAGCTGACGCGCAATGTGGTCGATACGCTGATGGTCGGCTTGCTGGGAGACCTGAATGACCAGAGCGCAAGAATCCCGGCGGGCCAGGCCAAGCAGTTTGCCGAGCGCCTGGTAGGCAGCTCCGGGTCTGGTGAATCAGTGTCGGCGGTGATCAACAAAATGAACTGGTCAGCGCAGGAGATCGAGAAGCTCAACAACCGGGTGGTGAACGGCGGGCTGCTGGGGCTGGTCGGCGGGACGCTCAAAGTGGTCGGTAATGTGCTCGACACGGTGGCGGCAGTGGTCGCGGACACGGTGTGCGTGCTGAACCTGACGCCCAACGGCATACGCAATTGCCGCATTGACGCCGTGGCCACGATGGCGCTGTCCGGCTCCGGAGCCGCCAGCGGTTTCTTCAATATCGTGATTGCGCTGTTGCAGCCCTTGCTCGACCCCTTGTCCCTGCTGCTGCAGCAGCTGTTGGCGCTGCTCGGGGTGAATCTGGGAGAAACCGACGTATCCCTGCTGTCTGTAGATTGCGGTCAGCCGCGGCTGGTCTACTGACATGACGACGAAATGCCCATGGCCGGATAAGTCTGCCTATGTCTAGCAAAACGATCCGAGACGACTTCGACCTATACGTCTGGGAAGGCGTGTCCGATATCGCGGCGCGCGCCGAGCGATGCCTGGCGGGCATGGACGTCATGGTGGTGCGCGCGGACGCCGGCACCAGCTTTCCGCCGCAGCGCGACATGACGCGCACGGCGGTTGCGCTGGTCTCGGTCTCGGTCATGGGCGACAAGCGCTTCAGCGGGTACGACTGGCTGGCGTCGCAGGGAATGCCGGTGATCTGGGTGGGCTCCGAGCCACGTGGCAACGACCCGCGCTATTACCCGCCGGAGTATTCGCACACGCTGCCGCTGACCTTCACCGCTGCCGAACTGCGCAAGCAGCTGTTCGACCTGCTGGGCTCGCTCGACCGTGCCGATCGCCAGCGCACGCGCAACGAACAACCCTTCGTGGCGGTGTCGGAGCCTATGCGCAACCTGTTGGCCGATGCGCAGATGTACGCCGATTGCCGCAACAACGTGCTCATACATGGGCAGACGGGGGTAGGCAAAGAGCGCGTGGCGCGCCTGTTGCACGACAGGGCGGCGTGGGCCGATGGCCCGTTTGTGGCCGTCAACTGTGGCGCCATACCCGAGGGCCTGTTCGAAGCGCATTTCTTCGGACATGCCAAAGGCGCGTTCACTGGCGCGGTCGGCGCGCATAAAGGGTACTTTGAGCAGGCGGACGGCGGCACCTTGTTCCTGGACGAAATCGGCGATCTGCCGCTCTACCAGCAGGTGAAGCTGCTGCGCGTGCTGGAACAGAACGCCGTCACCAGGCTGGGCTCTTCCGTCGAAGTGCCGGTGGACTTTCGCCTGGTGGCCGCCACCAACAAGGATCTGCGCGAACTCTGCGCGCAGGACGAATTCCGGTCCGACCTCTACTACCGGCTGGCGGTCATCGAGCTTCATATTCCCAGCCTGGAAGAGCGAGGCCCTGAAGAGAAAATCGCCATCTTCCGCACCTTGCTCGAAAGGCACCACGCCCAACCGGACGACCCGCCTCCCGCATGGCTGCTCGAGAGGGTGGCCAATACGGTATTCGAGGGCAATGTGCGAGAACTGTCCAACGTGGTCGAACGCGTGGCCATCGTGCGCCGCCAGTTCCAGCAATGGGACAGGGCCCGGATCGACCGGATATTCGACAGGCTGGCCGGCCCTCCGGCCAAACCGCCGGCGGGGCAGGCCGAAGTGGCCGACACGCCGTTCACCGTCGCCGAACGCGCGGAGCGCGCGCGTATCCTTGCCGCGCTAGAGTCCAATGGCTGGCGACGGCAGGACACTGCCCACTACCTCGGCATCAGTCGCAAGGTGCTGTGGGAAAAAATGCGCAAACTGCGCTTGGGCAATAATCAGAGCGAACTCGCCGAAGGCCTGGCCGAGCCGTCATGAACGGCGCGAACAAGCGAAATCAGGCTCCTGAAAGCCGCGATAAATTGGTATAGTTCTGCAACGTTTTCTTGGGGTAGGCATGCAAGTCCAACAACTTCACAGCGCTGCGCGTCTGGCCGTGCTGGGCATGGCAATGTCCGGGCTGGCAGCGTGCGCAAGCGCACAGTCCGAAGCCAGCCGTCCGCCGGTCCAGCAGGTAGAAAGCCGGGTATCGGGCGATACGCCTGTTACGCCACCGCCCGCCACTTCCAAGGCAAATTCCACGGTGGCCGAGTTGCAGGCGCTGATCCAGAACCGGCAGGTGTCGGAACTTCGTACCACTTATAACGGCACGTACGGCGCCAGCCTGTTGTTCAAGCCCGACGATCTCACCTATTACGTGGCCCTGTTCCAACAGAAAGATTTCTGGCGCGTGCTGCAGACGAAATCCGACAAGCAGGCCGAATCGACGTATCGCGCCTTCGCCCAGCAGTCGGCCGAACTCGCGGAAGTCGACATCAAGCGCATCAAGCTGCAGGCCGAGTACGCCCACTCCGAGCGCATCCTGGCCGAGCGCAGCAGCGAACTGGCAACGCTGCAGGCCGATCAGTCGTTGCGTCAGCAGCAAGAGCAGCAAGTGGCGGCCCGGCAGGAACAGGCACGCCAGCAGGCCGCCGCGTTGGCCCTGCAGCAGCAGCAGTTGCGCCAGGAACTGGGCGCCATGCAACGCCAGATCGAAGCATTGCAGGCGCAGCAGGCCGATCTGCAGCGCGACCAGGGAAGCGCCGCCGCGAAGCGCAAGAGCACCAGATAGCTCAATCCCCCGCCATAAAGCAATGGGCCCCTCGTCGGGGCCCATTGCTTTATGGCGTGCCTGCAACGATGCGCAAGCCTATTGCATCCGCTCGTCGTCCAGGAAGGCGGGCAGCGCGAGCACGTCGATGCCTTCTTCGCTGAGTGCAGCGCGCTCTTCGGGGGTGGCGGTGCCGCGAATGGGGCGGTCGTCGGCTTCGCCTTCGTGTATGCGGCGCGCTTCTTCGGCAAAGCGGGGCCCCACGTTTTCGGTCTTGCGCACCAGTTTGCGAATCTGCTGCAGAACGGCGGCCTGCATGCGAGCCACGGCAGCCGTGTCGGGCGAGCCCGCGGCCGGGGCAGGGGAAGCAGGGGGCCGCGGCGAGTCGTGCAGGTGCGCCACGTTCAGGCGCGGCGCCGACAGCCGCTTGGTGATCGTGTTCGATGCGCACATGGGGCACGACACCAGCCCGCGTTCCTGTTGCGAGTCGTAGTCTTCGTGCGAGCCGAACCAGCCTTCGAATACGTGGCCTTGGTCGCACTGCAAATCGAATACCTTGAGAGCCATGTCGAGGAATATGGGGCGCGGGATGGGGAAAACAAGTGGCTGCCGCCGGCCGGATAGGCCCAGTGTAGCGCCGAAGCACAAACGGCGCCTGCCGGCGCCGTTTGTGCTGGAATGCCGGCCGGTCAGTTGACGCGGCTGCGGTATTCGTTGGTGCGCGTGTCGATTTCGATCTTGTCGCCAATGGCGCAGAACAGCGGCACGTTCAACTCGAAGCCGGTGTTGATCTTGGCGGGCTTGAGCACCTTGCCCGAGGTGTCGCCACGCACGGCGGGTTCGGTGTAGGTGATCTCGCGCACCACGATCGTGGGCAGCTCGACGGAAATCGCGCGCCCATCATAGAAGACCACTTCGACCGGCATGGCTTCCTCGAGGTAATTCAGAGCGTCGCCCATGCTCTCGGCTTCGATTTCGTACTGGTTGTACTCTTCGTCCATGAACACATACATGGGGTCGCCGAAATACGAGTAAGTGCATTCTTTGCGGTCGAGCATCACGATGTCGAACTTCTCATCGGCCTTGTAGACCGATTCGCTGCCCGAACCCGTAAGCAGGTTCTTGAACTTGAGCTTGACCACGGCAGCGTTGCGGCCGGACTTGTTGTATTCGGTCTTCTGGACCACGAGCGGATCCTTGCCGACCATGACCACGTTGCCGACTCGTAATTCTTGAGCGGTTTTCATCGATTTAAAACTCCGGGTAATAGGGCGCGCTCGCCGTGCTTGCGCGCAGGTGCCGGCATGGCGGCCCGCGTGCCCCGGGAGGCAATCAAAGTCGAGGCCTGGCTCGACGCAACTTGCGCGGGCAAAGGAACTCGGAAAACTCTCTATTCTAGCGTTTCTGGGCCAGCTCTGCGCAAAAATCGGCCAGGGTATCGGCCAAATCGGGTCGATCTGACAGATCGGCGTCCCATTGGCGGGCCATACGTTGCCAATTCTGCCACGCGGGCGGGCTCAGCGCGGCGGGCAGCGCCGCCGACAGGGCAGCCCCGGCGTCGCCGGGCGCGTTCCATGCGCGGATCAACGCCAGCGCCTGGGCAGGGGCGGGGTAGCGCGCCAGCCAGGCGTCGAGCTTCTGCAAATGGGCGTCGCTTTCCTGGGGATAGATATGCCAGACCAACGGACGCGCCGCCCAGGCGGCCCGCACGAAAGAATCTTCGCCGCGAACGAGATTGAGGTCGGCGCACCATAGCAGGCGGTCGAAATCCGGTTGCTCGACAAAGGGAACCCGAGCGACCCGCAAGGCGCCCCCTTCCAGTTGCTCCAGCCCAGGGGCCACGCCTTCAGGCGCCAGCATCAGTGTATTTTGCCCGCTTTCGACCAGGGCCCGCGCCATCGCGGCCACCGGCGCATGGTTATAGCAGAACAGCGTGGCAAGGCGGCCGCCGTCGCGCCAGGCCGCAAGATCGTCTGGCGCGACGCCCAGGCCACGCAAAAAACCTTCCTGGGCGGCCCGCGACGCCTGGAACTGGTCGCGGGTGTGACTCAGGCCGGGTTCACGCAACAGGCCGCCGGTGGCGGCGGTAAACCCGGGAAAGAAGAAATATTTCACCAGCCCGTCGGCCCGCCGGGAAGGCATGGCATGGCAGCTTTCCACCCAGGACTCGGCGCTCAGGTATTCCAGGTTCAGCCAGATGGGCGGGCGGGTCAGCATGGCCTGCACGAACGCGGGCGGCGGGTCGCAGGCAAACGCCTCGATCACCACGTCGCCTGGCGGATAGGCCGGAGCATCGGAAGCCCAGTGCACGACGTCGATGCCTGCATATCGCTGCAGGCCCGCGTCCACGGCGATTCCGGGCTGGATGCGCGCGAACGCGGCCAGCTCGTCGACCCACAGCCGCACCTGCCATCCGCGTCCGTGCGCCAATCGCTTCGCCAGGCGCCAGCAGACGCCGATATCGCCGAAATTGTCGACCACCCGGCAAAAGATGTCGGCTCGCATGGCGCCCGCGCGGGTCAGTGGAACTGTGCCGGCGCGGGGTTCGCGTCTTCGGGCAATTCGGCGTGCACCAGTTCGCCCAGCGGGTTCGGGAACATCGGCGCGTCGCAATCCTCGCAGTACTCGGGGGGCAGCAGCCCGGGTATGCGGCGTACATCGATGACGCCGATTTCCTTGAGCAGCGCCGCGATCTCGTCGACGGTGTCGGGCTGGTCTTCAGCCGGCGCTTCCTCGTCACGGCCATACAGCGGCCAGACGCACCCGTAGTACACATCGTTGCCGTTCCGGGCGGTGAAGCCCACCCGGTATTCCTCGATGCGCACGTCTCCGCAGCCCGCCACGACCGCTCGCAACTCGCCCGGGGCAAGGTTCACGGCGCTTTCAAGCCAGCTGACCGCCGCCCGCAGCGACAGTGGCCGGACGCGGCGGTCGCCCTCGCGGTTGCTGACGTAGTAGGCATCGGGCAAGAGGCATTCGATACCGCAGCCCGGCAGCATAGACGCCAGTGTCGGCTGCGCCTGCTCGACCCAGTTGGCCAGGCAGGTTTCGCGGCTGTGCGTGGCGTCGCCCGGCTGTTCCTGCCAGCGGAAGATGGGCGCGCCTTCCGGCACCGCCACTGCCGCCACGACGTAGCGCGTGTCGGCAAGCATGTTCGCGGCTTCGGAATCGTTGCGCAGGGCAGGCATGACGGATTCGGCGCCCAGGGCCTGGTTGCCCAGGCGTTGCATCCATTGCCAGGTTTCCGAGAACGTGCGCGGCATTTGCTCGATGCTGACCAGCAAGGGCAGCAAGGCGGCTCGCGCGCCTTCGGCCAGCACGTGGCCGTGCAGCTGGGCCAGCAGCGCCTGCTGCGCCGGGGCCGCGATCGGCCCCGTGGGGATGGCGTAGCGGGTCCATGCGACGATGGGGGCCACGACGAGCAGCACGTCGTAACGCTGCCCGTTCTTGTCGATGTACATTGATTCGGACAAGGTTTCGGCTTGTTCGATCAGCACTTCATAGGCGCCCGGATCGTGCTGCGCCAAGTGGTCCAGCGCAGATTCCAGCGGTGCATCCTGGGCGGCACGCATCAGCTTGCGTATCGATTCGCCGAGCAGGTTTTCCCAGTACAGATCTTCGACCCGGCTGCCGGAGCGGTTCAACGACTGGGCAAGCGCCACCAGGCGCGACGCATCGCGGCTCAGGCGGGGGGAAGAGGGGCTTCGGGCTCGGGCCATTGTTTCTTGCGGGTGTCCAAAGTAAGGGGAGAGGTAACCCGCTAGTTTAACGCCCGCCGGCTGCGGACGCCCCCGGGCAAGCCCGGGGGCGTTGCGCGCTATCAGGCAGCGAGCAGCTGGCGCAGCACGAAGGGCAGAATGCCCCCATGCTGGTAGTACTCGACTTCGATCGGGGTGTCGATGCGAAGAAGTACCGGCACATCCTGACGCGAGCCGTCGGCGCGGCGTATCGTCAGGGTCACTTCCTGCATGGGCTTGATGCCGTTTTCGAGCCCCGAGATGTCAAAGACTTCCTGGCCAGTGATGCCCAGCGACTCGACGCTGTCGGCGCCAATGAACTGCAGCGGCAGAACTCCCATGCCCACCAGGTTGCTGCGGTGAATGCGCTCGAAGCTGCGGGCGATGACGGCCTTGACGCCCAGCAGTTGCGTGCCTTTGGCCGCCCAGTCGCGCGAAGAGCCCGTGCCGTATTCTTCACCGCCGAATACCACGGTGGGCGTGCCTTCCGCGACGTACTTCATGGCAGCGTCGTAGATCGACATCTGCTCGCCGCTGGGCTGGAACAGCGTCTCGCCGCCCTCGTAGCGGCTGCCATCGGGCAGGGCGGGGATCATCAGGTTCTTGATGCGCACGTTGGCGAAGGTGCCGCGCATCATGATTTCGTGGTTGCCCCGGCGTGAACCATAGCTGTTGAAATCGGCCTTCATTACGCCGTGTTCTTTCAGCCACTTGCCGGCGGGCGAAGTTTCCTTGATGGCGCCGGCCGGCGAGATGTGGTCCGTCGTGACCGAGTCGCCGAAGATGCCCAGCGCCCGCGCGCCGTTGATGGGCGGCATGGCATCGGGTTCCATGCCGAATCCCTGGAAAAACGGCGGTTCGGCAATGTAGGTGGACTCGGGCCAGTTGTAGGTGTCGCCGGTCACGCCCTTGATGTTCTCCCACAATTTGCCGGGGTTGCTCTTGACCTGGCCGTAGTTGGCCTGGAACGCCGCCGGGTCGAGGGCGTGCTTGATCAGGGACTGCACTTCTTCGGTGCTGGGCCAGATATCGCCCAGCCAGACGTCGCCGTTCTTGCCGCGGCCCACAGGTTCGGTCATCAGGTCGCGGGTCATGGTGCCGGCCAGGGCGTAGGCCACCACCAGCGGCGGCGAAGCCAGGAAGTTGGCTTTGATGTTGGGGTGGATGCGCGCTTCGAAGTTGCGGTTGCCCGACAGTACGGCGGCGCACACCAGGTCATTGTCGATGATCGCTTCGTTCAGGTCGGCGGCGAGATCGCCGGCGTTGCCGATGCAGGTGGTGCACCCGTAGGCGGCCACGTCAAAACCCAGCTTTTCCAGATATGGCAGCAGCCCGGTCTTGGTCAGGTATTCGGTTACCACACGCGATCCGGGCGCAAGCGAGGTCTTGATGTGCTTGGGCACTTTCAAGCCGGCCTCGACGGCCTTCTTGGCCAGCAGGCCGGCCGCCAGCAGGACGCTGGGGTTGGACGTGTTGGTGCACGAGGTGATGGCAGCGATAAGGATGTCGCCGTTCTTGATCTTCGTGCCCGCGCTGGTCGTGAAGGTCTGCTGCAGCTTGTCGGCAGGCTGGTTGAAGCCGTTTTCGGAGGTGGGCTTCGAGTACAGGTCTATGAAGGTGTTCTTTACGTTGCCGATTTCGATGCGGTCTTGCGGGCGCTTGGGGCCGGCCAGCGAGGGGGCCACGGTGGACAGGTCGAGCGTCAGCAGCTTGGTGTAATTGACGTCGCTGGCCTTGGGTACGCCGAACATCTTCTGGGCCTTGAAGTAGGCTTCGAAGGCGGCGATTTCCTCGGGCGTGCGGCCTGTGCCCTCGAAGTAATCGATCGTGCGCTCGTCAACCGGGAAGAAGCCCATGGTGGCGCCATACTCGGGCGCCATGTTGCCGATGGTGGCGCGTTCGGCCACCGACAGGCTCGCGGTGCCTTCGCCGCAGAACTCGACGAACTTGCCGACGACCTTCTCACGACGCAGCATCTCGGTGATGGTCAGCACCAGGTCCGTGGCGGTGACGCCGCCGCGCAGCTGGCCCTTGAGTTCCACCCCGACCACATCGGGAGTCAGGAAGTAAACGGGCTGGCCGAGCATGCCGGCCTCGGCTTCGATGCCGCCCACGCCCCAGCCCACCACGCCGATGCCATTGATCATGGTGGTGTGGCTGTCGGTGCCCACCAGTGAATCGGGGTAGTAGATATTGTCTTTCTGGTGCACGCCGCGCGCCAGATACTCCAGGTTCACCTGGTGCACGATGCCGAAACCGGGAGGCACCACGCCGAACGTATCGAACGCCTGCATGCCCCATTTCATGAACTGATAGCGTTCCTGGTTACGCTTGAATTCCAGCTTCATGTTCAGGTCGAGCGCGTTCTTCGAGCCGAAGTAGTCGATCATGACCGAGTGGTCGACCACCAGGTCCACCGGCACAAGGGGCTCGATACGCTTGGGGTCCTGTCCCATTTTGTCGGCAACCGACCGCATGGCTGCGATGTCGGCCAGAAGCGGCACGCCGGTGAAGTCTTGCAGCACTACGCGCGCGACCACGAACGGGATTTCGTCTTCGCGCTTGGCATTGGCTTGCCAGCCGGCCAATTGCCGCACGTGTTCCTCGGTTACCTTTTTGCCGTCGCAGTTGCGCAGTACCGATTCGAGCACGACGCGGATCGATACGGGCAGCCGCTGCACGTCTACCCCTAAGGCCTTGCCCAAGGCAGGCAGAGAATAAAACTGACAGGATTTATTGCCGATCTTGAACTTCTGCAGGGTATTGAACGTGTTATGCGGCATGATGGGACTCCGTGGGTGTAGGACCGCGTAAAGCTGCCATTTTGTGGCGTTTTGGCGCGCTTGTCATTGTATGTGAGACACAACGGCCCGCGGTGCACTGGTCTTGTATCTTATATCTTATATAAGACTTGCGTTGCCCGCAAAGAGTTCCCGGCCTGAAGTCCCTCGCTTGTTTGCCCCGACAAGGGTAATCCCTTGTGGCGGGGCTTTTTTATTTGCCGGATCATTTCAGGATAGAAGAAAAGGTTTTACCAGGCTGAAAGCCACGGGGTGCCAGGAGACTGCATGTTGCAAGACGATGACGATTTGACGCCTGAGCAGCGCGAGCTTCGCGCCAACCTGGCGCAATATTTGCGCCGCGAGGTCGCACCCACAGTCCCGGGCTACGAAGCCAGGGCGGAATTCGATTGGTCCCTCCCCAGGCGACTGGCCGATTTCGGATTGCTGGGCGGATTTCTGCCGGAGAGCCGCGGTGGGTATGACCTGTCTCACTTGGATTACGCCATTCTCATGGAGGAGGCGGGATATTGCTGGCATAGCCTGCGAGCCACGCTGAACACCATGAACATGGCGGTGTTGCTGCTGGATGCACTGGGCACGTCCGCCCAGAAGGAGCAGTACCTGGCTCCCTTGCTCGCGGGCGACCTGCGGGTCTGGATCGGCATCACCGAGCCGGATCACGGATCGAACGTTGCGGGCATGGAAACGCGAGCGCGGCGCGAGGGCGACGAGTTCGTGATAAACGGCACGAAGATGTGGATCACCAATGGCGCCATCGGCGACCTGGGCATCCTGATGGCAAGGGTGATGCCTTCCGTCGAAGGCGAGCCGGGCGGCATCACTGCGTTCCTGGTGGACCGCACGCAGACGCGCTACACGGCCCGACGCATGGAAACCATGATTCTTCGGTCGACGGTCACATCAGAGATGTCGTTCGACGACGCCCGCGTGCCTGCAGCCAATGTGCTGGGCAATGTGGGCGAAGGGCTCAAGGCCATTCTGCGAGGATTGAATTTCGGCCGGCTGTCGGTAGCCGCCGGCGCGGTGGGTGCCGCCCAGGCGGCCCTGGATCTGTCAGTGGAATACACGCGCACCCGCAAACAGTTCGGGCAGCCTATCGCCAGCTTCCAGCTCGTGCAGAAGATGGTCGTGGACATGAAAGTCAGGACCGACGCGGCGCGGCAATTGTGCCGGCGCGCAGCCCGTGCCCTCGATCGCGGGCTTCCTGCACGCATGGAATGTTCGGTGGCCAAGCTTTATGCGGCGCAGGCCGCCCATGAGGTCGCCGATCTCGCGCTGCAGGCGCATGGCGGAATGGGCTACAGCAAAGAGTATCCGATCGAGCGCATTTTTCGAGATACGCGAGGCGCCGTGATTCCGGAAGGCACCAGCGAAATACAGACGCTCATCATCGGCCGCGACCTGCTGGGGGTGTCAGCCTTCGGTGCGCCGGCCGGCTGAATTGCCAGCGGTGCTCACTTAACACCTATTGCTCCTGAAGGGGAACCTGCGCATGTCAGAACGCTTATCCGCACTCGTCGAGGCGACGCCTCTTTATTTTGAAGACTTCGCCGAAGGTGACAGCTTCAAGACTTCGGCACGCACTGTCACCGAAGCGGATGTCGTCAACTTCGCTGGCCTGTCGGCCGACTACAACGCCTTGCACGTGGATGCGGAATTTGCCGGCCAGACCCAGCACGGAGGCCGTATTGCCCATGGTTTGCTGGTGTTGTCCATCAGTTCGGGCCTGTGTACCCGCCTGCCGTTGATGAAGTACCTGGAGCCTTCGATCTTAGGCTTGAAGAGTCTTGAATGCCGCTTCCTCAGGCCGTGTAAGCTGGGCGACACCCTGCATGTGCGGCTGGAAATCGCGGGCAGGGTTCCCGGTCGCAAGCCTGATCGGGGCACGATTGTCATGAAGCGTGTGGCAGTCAACCAGCGTGGCGAAGACGTCATGGAAAGCACATGGCACCTGGTGGTCAGGACCCGGCCCGTGCAATCCGGCACCCAGGAGCCGACATGAAGCCTGCAGCTCCCACGACATCCATCGCGCGCCACAGCAGTGACAGTATCCACATCCGCGAAGTCGACCTGGTGAACGATCTGATCGGCGAAACGACGTTCGCCGAGATGATGTTCCTTCAAATGATGGGCCAGCGCCCCACCGCGCTGCAGGCACGGGTGTTGGATGCCGTGCTGGTGACCCTGATGGAGCATGGATTCACGCCCAGCTCAATCGTGGCCCGCCAGATATACGACTCGACGCCCGAAGCGATGCAGAGCGCGATCGCGGCCGGCATCCTCGGGGTGGGGGGCACCTTCATCGGCACCATGGAAGGCGCCGCCGCTTTGATCGATGATCTGTTGTCCCAGCCGCAGGACCTGCGGTCCCGTGCGGCCGAGATCGCCCGTCGGCACGTGCAGGCGCGCCTCGCCGTCCCCGGATTTGGACACCCATTCCACAAGCCCGATGATCCGCGCTCGCCCAAGCTGTTCGAGGTGGCGCGGCGCCATGGCGCGAGCGGACGCCACATCGAGGCGCTGAGCGTACTGTCCGAAGAAGTCGACAAGGCGATGGGCCGGCACCTGACGATCAATGTCACGGGCGCGGTGGCGGCCGTTCTGGGCGAGATCGGCATCCCGCAGAAGATCATGCGAGGCATAGCCGTAGTGAGCCGGGCTGCCGGCCTGGTCGGGCATATCCATGAAGAGCAGAACAAGCCTTCTGCCCGCTACGTCTGGAATCTGGTCAGCACCAATGTGCCCTACAGCAAGGAAACAACATGAACGTCTTTTCACGCGGATTTCGTGGCCCGGTCTTGATGTTGGCCGGCTTGCTGTGCCTGGTCGGTGTGCAGGCACAGGCACAGGACTTTCCCACCCGGCCGCTCAAGATGATTGTCCCCAATGCACCGTCCGGGTCGACCGATCTGGTGGCGCGGGTGATCGCCGACAAAATGGGCATCGGACTGGGGCAGCCCGTGGTTGTCGAGAACCTGGCCGGCGCCATGGGTTCTATTGGTCTTCAGGCATTGGCACGTGCGCCTGCCGACGGATACACGATGGGGCTGGGAACGATCGGCACCATCGCCATCAACCCGGTGGTCAGCACAGGCCTGTCCTGGGATCCCATGAAGAGCTTCACGCCGGTGGGTCTCATCGGGTCGACACCGTTCGCGCTGCTGGCGCGCCCGGGCTTGCCGGCCGGGTCCGTCGGCGCTTTGGTGGAACTCGCTCGGCAGAAGCCCGGCAAGCTGAACTATGCCACGGGCGGCGTAGGCGGCTCTCAGCACGTAGCCACCGAACTGCTGATGCAGATGGGCGGCATGAAGATAGTTCATGTGCCGTACAAAGGCAGTGGGCCGGCCCTGATCGACCTGATAGGCGGGCATGTCGACCTGATGATCGAGCCAGCGGTGTCCGCGGCGGAGCATGCCCGAGCGGGCAAGGTGCAGTTGCTGGCCCTGACTGGCTCGACCCGTTCGCACGAATTTCCCGAAACACCGCTGGTGGCCGATACCTTGCCCGGCTATGACGTGAGCGCCTGGTTCGCGGTTTTCGTGCCGTACGGCACGCCGGAGCCGGTGGTCGCGGCGCTGAATGCAGAACTGCGCCGGGTGCTTCAACTGCCCGAGGTGGAGCGCATACTCGCCGGCGCGGGTTTCACGATCACGCCGTCCTCGCCAGCCGAGATGCGGGCGTTCCACGAGAGCGAACTGGCGAAATGGACGAAAGTCGTCAAGACCGCCGGCATAGCCCCGGACTGAGCTCAGCCGGCCTCTGCCCGCAGATTATGCAAGGTTGCGAGAAGCGCGTGCGCATGCTCATGAAGACGCGGCTGCACGCGCGCCAGGGGCCCGGCGATCGCCACGGCGTAAGGTTCGCTGGCCAGCGACACACCGCGGGCAACGGCCATGACGTCGTCCACGCTTTCGCCGTCGGTGAGCTGCCAGCCGCGGTCCAGGCCTTCGCGAATATTGGTCAGCAGCGATGCAGCGTCGGTAAGAGTATGGCCGGTGATCGGCTGCAAGTTCAGGCCGGCGACAAACGCCACGCGCTCAGCCTCGGGCATCTGTTCAAGCAACGCCTTGCCCAGGGCACTGGAATGGAGGTCGCGCAAGGTGCTTACGCGTGCGCTGAAACGGATGGTCTTGGGCGTCTCGTAGACGTCCAGGTAGATGACCTGGTTACCCAGGCGCTTGCCCAGCACGACGGTTTCACCGCAATGGTCGCGCAGCGCCTGGAGCAGGGGAGAAATGATCGCGAGGACCGGGTTGTTGGCCAGCAGCGTGCCGGAAAGTTCGGACAGCAGCTTGCTTGGATAGTAGAGGCGCTGTTGGTCGAACGTGGTGACATAGCCGCGCGAAGTGAGGGTCCGGAGCAGGACATGGCAGCTGCTGACCGGCATGTCGATCGCTTTGGAGACTTCCGACAGGGTCAACGGGCGCTTGCTGCGGGCGAATGCCTCGAACAAATCGAGCGTGCGATCGGCCGCTTTTACGCGTTTGGTTGTCGTCATGGGGCACACAAAAAAGAGGCTATGCAGCGACGAGCGCAACAGATTCCATCGCGATCACCAGGCTGAATTCTAGAACAGGTCCGCTGCCGATAGGGGCAGGGGTAATCATCAAGGAGACAGGATTGAACACCAGGTTGGACAACAAAGTTGCCGTGATCACCGGGGCGGGAAATGGCATAGGCCGTGATATCGCCCTGGAAATGGCAGGTGCCGGCGCTCGGGTCGTCGTCAACGATCTAGGGACTTCCGCGAAAGGCGAGGGCAGGAATGCCGATCCGGCGCGCGCCGTGGTGCAGGAGATCAACGAACTCGGTGGCATGGCGGTCGCCAATGCAGACAGCGTTGCGGAGTGGCCATCGGCAAGCCGCATCATTGAATGCGCGCTCGACAGTTTTGGGCGCATCGACATCGTGGTGAACAATGCCGGCTTTCTGCGCGATCGGTTCTTCTTCAATATGGACATTGAAGAATGGCGCGCAGTGGTCGATGTGCATCTGAACGGCACGTTCTATTGTTCGCGCGCGGCGGCTCCCTATTTCAGGAAGCAGAACGGCGGCAGCTACATCAACATGACGTCCACGGCGGGCATGATCGGCAATTTTGGCCAGGCCAACTATTCTGCTGCCAAGGCCGGCATCATCGCGCTCTCGAAATCAATGGCGTTGGACATGCACAAATACGGCGTGCGGTCGAACTGCATTTCGCCGTTTGCCTGGAGCCGCCTGATCGGCAGCATACCGACGGACACCGCGGATCAGCAGGAGCGCGTCGAGCGCCTCAAAGTCATGGAAACGCGCAAGATCGCGCCGCTGGCGCGGTTCCTGGGCAGTGAAGCCAGCGCGGAGGTCACCGGACAGATCTTCACGGTGCGTGCCAATGAGATCTTCCTGATGAGCCAGAGCCGGCCCTTGCGCTCGGTGCACGAATCGGCGGGCTGGACGGCCGACAGCATCGCCGCGCACGCCATGCCCGCCCTGCGCAAGAGTTTCTATCCATTGGATCGGACTCAGGACGTGTTCGACTGGGACCCGATCTAGCGTGCGCCGCACGCCCACTACAAATAAACAAGGAGACAACCATGACATCCACACGACCGTTTGCCCCCAGGGTACTGGCTGCCGCGGCGGCAGCCCTCGGCCTCGCTGCCGCAATGACTGCACAGGCGGCCCAGTCTGACTCATTTCCGCGTCAGCCGATCAAGATCGTGGTGCCGTTCTCACCCGGCACGGGCAGTGATGTGTTCGCCCGCACCGTAGGCGAGCGTATCGGTCAGGAGACGGGGCAGCCGGTGGTGATCGAAAACAAATTGGGCGCCAGCGGCGCGATCGGTACGGTAGCCGTGGCGCGCGCTCCCGCCGACGGCTACACCATGCTGATGGTCGCGAACCCGTTTGTCATTGCGGCAAGCACCGACCAGAACCCGCCTTACGATCCGCTGCAAGATTTTGTGCCCATAGCAAAGGTCGCCACGGTGCCGATCGCCTTGACGGTTCATGCGGGCCTGGGCATCGAGACGCTGCCCGATCTGGTCGCCTATGCCAAGAAGAACCCGGGCAAACTCAGTTTCGCCTCCTCCGGGGCGGGGACGCCGAGCCAGATCGAAATGGAGATTCTCAAGAGCGTTGCCGGGATCGACATGGTGGAGATTCCCTACAAGAGCTCAGCGCAGGCGCTCACGGACGTCATGAGCGGCAATATCGCGCTCTATCCCGCAGCGATGCCCCTGGCATTGTCGCAGGCCAGTTCAGGGCGCATACGCGTGCTGGGGCTGTTCTCGGGACAGCGTTCGAACGCCATGCCGCAAGTACCGACCGTGCCGGAAGCCCTGGGCAATCCTGAGGGCTACATCGCCACACCTCTCTGGTACGGATTCGTGGCCCGCGCGGGCACGCCGCCTGCAATCGTCGAGCGGCTGCGCGAGCTCGTGTTGAACGCCATGGGATCCAAGGAAGTGAGCGAGCGTCTCATCAGCCTCGGAGCCGAGCCGGTCAACCCCAGCAACGCAGAGTTCACCGAGCAACTGCAGGCAGAGCGCGAGCGTATCCAGCAAATCACCAAGGCCCTGCAGATCAAGTGATGTCGGACTCCACGCGATTCGTTCATGTCCGGTCGCCATACCTCGATGAGTTCGAGGTGGGCGACGTGCATGTCAGCTACGCCCGTACCGTGACTGAGGCCCACCTGGTTGGCTTTACGGCATTCGCGGGCTTGAGCCTGCCCATCTTTATCGATCACGAGTTCGCCAGGCGCGATGGTCCGTACGGCTCGCCCATCGCGCCGGGATTTCTCACGGCCGCCGTTTCGGCGGGCATGCTCGAAAGCATCCTGGGCGGCCATGTGCTGGCGGGGCTGGGCATGGACTCTTTTGTGTTCGCCAGGCCTGTGGCGCCTGGCGACACGCTGCACGCGCAAGTGTCCATCCAAGACAAGCGGCCCTCGCGCAAGCCGGGCTGCGGCGTGCTGTCGGTGGGCGTCAGCGTGCTCAACCAGCGAGGCGAGGTGGTGCTGAGCTATCAGGCCAAAGTATTGATGAAGCAGTCCGAATCTGAATCCCAGCAAGGAAACTCGCACCCATGAAAAACGCGACGCATGGCGCGCAGCCGCAGCACAACAATGGCCCTCTCAGTGGTGTAAAGGTCATCGACCTGACCACCGTGGGCATGGGGCCCTACGCTACCCAGATATTCGGCGACATGGGGGCGGAAGTGATCAAGGTGGAACCCCCCGAGGGCGATATCTTCCGCCACGCGCTGCCCACCCGGTCGCCGCGGATGGGCGCTCCTTTCATGAATTTCAACCGCAACAAGCGCAGCGTTTGCCTGGACATCAAACAGGACAGCGGCCGTGATGCCTTGCTGGCGCTCATCAAGGACAGCGACGTCTTCATTTCCAATATCAGGCCTCAGGCCCTGGCAAAGCTCGGGCTGGACTACGACGCGCTGCATGCATTGAATCCTCGCCTGATCTACTGCGCCGCGGTGGGATTCGGCCAGGCGGGCCCTTACGCGGGCAAACCGGCGTTCGATGACATCATCCAGGCCTACAGCGGGCTGGCGGCGCTGCAGGGCATGGGAAAAGAAGAAGGGCCCGCCTACATGCGCACGCTGATCGCGGACAAGGTCACGGGCCTGACCATCGCCTATGCAATTCCCATGGCCCTGTATGAAAGGGAAAAGTCCGGCCTGGGGCAGGCCATCGAGGTGCCCATGTTTGAAACGCTGGTGTCGTTTACGCTGATAGAACACCTGAGCGGCGAAAGCTACGTACCCGCCATCGCGGGCATGGGTTACGAACGCATTCTCACCAGCAATAGAAAACCCTATCGCACGCGTGATGGGTACATCAGCATTCTGCCCTATACCGATGCCCATTGGGTGCGTTTCTTCCAGATGGCCGACCGCGACGACCTCATCGCCAATCCGGCTTTCGCCACCACCACGGCACGCAACCGCAACTTCGAAGCGCTATACGGTGAACTGATAGAGATCGTGGCGACCAAGACCACCGACGAATGGATCCGCCTGCTGGATGAGCACGACATTCCGGTGGCGCGCGTGAATTCACTGCAAGACGTGCTCGACGATCCTCACCTCGAGGCCGTGAATTTCTTCAAGACCATGGAGCACCCGACCGAGGGTACTGTGCGACTCATGGATATCCCGGTCAGGATGTCTCGCACCCCGGGGTCGTTGCGGCGGCCCGCGCCTCCCCTGGGCGCGCACAGCGACGAGTTGCTGCAACCGCCGCGCTCCGAGGGGTAGCGGGCCGATGGCAACGGATGCAAAGGCAGGCAGCGGCCCGCTCGCGGGGCTGCGGGTCGTCGAATTTGCAGGCATCGGGCCAGGCCCCTTCGCTGGCATGCTGCTCTCGGATATGGGAGCCGACGTAGTCACAGTCGAACGGCCCGGGCGCGCCCTGGGCGATCGCACGCAGATCGCCTCACGAGGACGCACCGTCGTCTGCGCCGACTTAAAAAATGCGCAAGCGCGCGAAGGCGTGCTGAGCCTGTTGCAGTGCGCGGACGTGCTTGTCGAGGGCTTTCGGCCGGGCGTCATGGAGCGCCTGGGGTTGGGCCCCGACGAGCTTCTCAAGATCAACCCGCGCCTGGTCTATGGCCGAGTCACGGGATGGGGGCAGGATGGCCCCTTGTCTCATGCCGCTGGTCACGACATCAACTACATTGCCATTACCGGCGCGCTCGCCGCCTTCGGTACCGCAGACAGTGGCCCGGTAACGCCGCTGAACCTCGTGGGCGATTACGGCGGAGGTAGCCTATACCTCGTGATGGGCATCCTGGCAGCGTTGTTCGAGGCGCGCCGTTCCGGGCGCGGGCAGGTCGTGGACAGCGCCATCACGGACGGCGTGATCAACCTGATGGCCCACCACGTGGGGCGCGCCCTGCGCGGGGCATTCAATGAGCCGCGCGGGCATAACTTGCTCGACGGCGGCCACCCGTATTATGGGGTGTATGCGACGGCCGACGGCAAGTATGTTTCCATGGGACCGATAGAGCCGCAGTTCTACAAGGAGTTCTGCCGCCGCGCGGATCTGCCCGAGGAACTGCACGACGCGCAGCACGATCCGGCCCGGTGGCCAATGCTGCGTGCGGAACTCGCGCGCCTGTTCATGTCGCGCACTCAGGCCGACTGGATAAGCCGGCTTGAAGGCACGGACGCCTGCTTTGCGCCTGTGCTGCCACTCGCCGAAGCGGCCAGTCATCCCCACAATGTGGCGCGCCAGGCGTTTGTCGACGTGGATGGGATCCGCCAACCCGCGCCGGCGCCACGCTTTTCGCGCACCCCGTCGCGCATACAGGGGCCTCCCGCCGCTTCCGCTTCCCCCATTGACGAGGTTGTACGCCGCTGGCTCGACTCCTGACCCCTATGCGGCGTGTGCGGGCGCGCTACCGTTGCAACATGGGTCGGGTCATTCAACTGAGAAGCCGTTCAATTCATCTTGGGAATATTGGCGTCCGCAATCGTGCGGGCGCTGGATTCCAGATCGTCAACCAGCAGCTTGTGCAGCGCCTCGGGTGAGCCGGGACGGGTTTCGTAACCCTGCTGTTTGAGGGTTTGCCGCGTATCAGGAGCTTCAAGCGCCTTGTTGAGTGCCTCGTTGAGCGTCTTGATCACATCCGGCGGCGTGCCCGCCGGGGCGAACAATCCATACCAGAGGCTCGCGGAATAACCCGGCACGCCTGCCTCGGCGATCGTCGGCACTTCAGGCATCAGGTCGCTGCGCTTCTTGGTGGCCAGGCCCAGCGGCTTCAGCTTGCCGGCATTTATATAAGACGATACGGACGCCAAGGTCAGCACGCTTGCCTGCGTGTGATTGCCGACCAAATCTGTAATGGCTGGCCCGCCGCCTTTGTATTGCACCTGTGGCAGGTTTGCACCGGTGACTTGATTGAACAGAGCCATCGCCAGATGGTGCGGCGTACCCGCGCCCGGCGTGCTCCAATTCAGCGTGCCGGGCTGAGACTTCGCCTTTTGTACCAGGTCAGACACGGACTCGATGCCGGTTTGAGGGTTCACCACCAGAATGAGCGGTGCGGTCGCGACGACGCCGATGGCAGTGAAATCCTTGACAGTATCGAAGGGCAGCGACTCGTACCACGTCGCATTAATGGACAAGGTGTTGGAGCCGAACAGAATGGTGTAGCCATCCGGTTGCGCCGAAGCCACCCTGTTGGCGCCGATGTTGCCGCCTGCGCCGCCGCGGTTTTCAATGATTATGGACTCGCCCAGCACTTCAGCCACCTTGGGCGCGACCGTGCGCGCCAGGATGTCCGTCCCGCCACCCGGCGAGAACGGCACGACCAGCGTTATGGGTTTATCGGGAAAGCCACGGGCGTTGGCCGCTGCCCACGGGCCGGGCAACAGGCCAAGAGCAACAAGCACACCTGCAGTGAGCCGTGAAATTTTGCGCATGATATGTCTCCAACACTTTGTGTTCTTGTATTTTTTTGATCGCTCGTGCGGCGATCGTTCTAAACGGCCGCCGGCAGCGCAGTTTCGGCCGTGGGCAGTTCAACCTTGAAGTGGCGCCGAAGGACATCGGCGATGAGCTCATAGCACGAGCCCACCCGGACCACTTCCATCGTTTCGAAGTTGATGAGTGTGGCGGAGCGCTGATACAAATGGTACTTGCGCAAGCCATAATCAACGACTACATCCGCCAGGGCCAGCAGCCCGGCGGGAATGTCTTCCACGCGGAATTTCGTGCCCGTATTCGTGAAATTGCATGATGAGCCGAAAATGGGAAAGTTCTCTTCCCGACTCAGCTTGCAGATGGCTGCATGAAAATGCCCAGCGTTGAGCAGCATCGCCAGAGTGCCATCCCGCGTACTGCCCGTGACGGCTGCCGGATCGAGCGCCTGAATCAAGGGGTGATCGTTGCGGTAGGGCGCAATACAACCGAGCGGCAGGTCGTAATCCTCGACGATGGCAGAAACCATTTCGCGGCTCCGGGTATCCAGAACATGCAGCTCGCGGTGGGTTTCCAGATCGCCGACCATGGCGTTGAGCTTGGTCGGGGCGCGCATCTTGGCCTCGAAGATTCGTTTTAGCGACGCCGCGGACCCACCTGCGATGGTGTAGCCGACATCATTGGGAAACACCACGATGCCCCCGCTTTTCAGCGCATCCATCGTGCGTCGTGCGTCAGTCGAAAAGTTCAATACAGACATGGGCTCCTCACGTCCTGTTGTTCTGGGAATGCACACAGCGTAAGATCAGCCTATCAATAAGACAATTCGATTATTCTTATACAGCGATTCATAATCTGTATGAATGTGACCTTACGCCAATTGCGCGCCGCGGTAGCTATCGCCAAGCATCTGAACTTTCGTCGAGCTGCTGCCGAGGTACACGTATCGCAACCGGCGCTGTCGAGCACCATCGCCGACCTGGAGGACGCGCTGGGCATGGTTCTGTTCGATCGCACCTCGCGCACGGTTGTGCCGACGGAAGCGGCGGCGACGTTCTTGCAGGGTGCCTCACGCATTCTTGACGATATCGATCGCCTGCTGCTGAATACCAAAAGCCAGGTGGAGTCGCGGCGTGGACACGTGGTGGTATCGACGGTGTCGTCCGTGGCCGGACGGTTGATGTCGCGAGTCATGCTGATGTGCGCGGAAAAATACCCGGCCGTCGAGCTGGAAGTCCGGGACGACGTGGCAACGCGGGTATTGCAATCCGTGCGTTCCGGCGAGGCCGATTTCGCGCTTACCGTTGAGCCAGAGCGGCTTGATGACGACGTCCTGTTTGAGCCGTGCCTCGACGACCCCTGCTTTGTGGTCTGTCACCGATCACACCGCATCGCCCATCAGACCAGCGTTACCTGGAAAGATCTCGCAAATGAACGCGTGGTGGAGCTGTCCACCACCAGTGGCGTGCACCGCATTGTCCGGCAGGAACTGCTGCGTCAACGCGTGAATTTCGCGAATGCTACGCCTGTGTCTCATCTGTCGACCGTGCACGGGATGCTCGAGGCTGGCTTGGGAGTCAGCATCCTGCCCTCAATTGCCCTGCCGGTGAGCAATCATCCACTTCTGGTTTCCGTGCCTTTGATCAAGCCACGATTGAGCCGCACCATCGGCATTTATCGCAAGCGCGATCGATCTCCCTCACCCGCAGCGCAAGGCGTGATGGAAGTCATCGAAGAGATCATCGCATCATGGGAAGGGCCTGCACAAACGCTCGCGCGCAAGAAACCCAGACCAGGCCGGTCGGCGCGATCTTGAACGAACACGCCATATGAGGTTGTGCGCCGTGGGCTCCACCTGAGCACGGCCATGCGGCGTGTGCGCGTGCGCTCGTTGCCGCATCGGTCGGTTCACGCGACTTGGCGGGCCGCCATCATCTGGCGGTTGACCAGGTGCGCGTAGGCGCCCGCGCGTTGCAAGAGTTCTTCGTGCGTGCCTGCTTCGACGATGCGCCCTGAATCCACGACGGCGATCGTGTCGGCCTGCCGTATGGTGGAAAGCCGATGGGCGATGATCAGGGTGGTGCGGTGCCGCATCAGCTCGGCCAGCGCCTGGTGTACCTGAGCCTCGCTGATGGCGTCCAGGTGCGAAGTGGCCTCATCCAGTATCAGAATCGGTGCGTCGCGCAAGAACGCACGCGCGATGGCGATGCGTTGCCGCTGCCCGCCGGACAGGGCGACGCCACGTTCGCCCACTTGCGTGCGCAAGCCATCGGGCAACGCAGCCACGAAATCGGCCAGCGCCGCGCGACTGATGGCCTGGTGCAGATCCGCCGCGCTGGCATCCGGCCTGGCCAGGCGGATGTTGTCTTCCAGCGAGCCGTTCAACAGCCACGTGTCTTGCGCCACCAGCGCGATGCGGCGATACAGTGCGTCGAGCGTGTAATCGGGAAGGCGTACGCCGTCGATGCGCACCGAGCCGTGTTCGGGGTCCCAGAAGCGCAGCAGCAGGCTCGCGAGGGTGCTCTTGCCTGCGCCGGACGGGCCCACGAGAGCCAGCGTTGCGCCCGCCGGCAGGTTCAGCGTCACGTCGCGAAGCGCGGGCTGTGCGCGCGATGGGTAGGTGAAGGTGACGCCATCAAACGCCAGGGGCAGGCCCGCGGAGCCCAGCGGCGGCGCGAGCGTGCCGTCTGTGACGGGCACAGGTTCATCGTGGATGGCTCGCAGGCGCCGGGTCGATGCCAGCGTGTCGGCCAGCTGACGGCTGACCTGGGCAATCTCCGAAACGGGCAGGAAGGCCGCTACGGCCAGCAGCACCAGGAGCGGCAGCGTGCCGGCCGCCAATTCTCCGCGGGCGACCCACCAGGCGCCGACGGCGGCCACGGCCAGACCGCCCAGGCCGGTTGCGATCTCGAGCAGGGCGGATTGCCGGGACAGGTCTGCCAACAAGGCGAGCCGCACCCGCTGATAGTCGTGAGCGATTTGCAGGAAGGCCTTGCGCCGGCGCTCGGCAGCCGAGAAGGCCACCAGGTCGGACAGGCCCTGTATGGTTTCGGAGAGGTGTGCGCCCAGCAGCCCCAGCGCCTGACGGGCACGGCTGCCTTGCGCGTCCACGCGCGCCCGGCTCATCCAGGGCGAAGCGCCCGCCCACAACAGGAACGGCAGCAGGGCCGGCACCAGCGGCCACGCAGCCGATCCCAGCACCAGCAGCACCACGGCGGGCACCAGCACCGCCACCACCGCGGGAGCCACGGTATGGGCAAAGAAATATTCGATGGTCTCGACGTCCTGGGTGGCCAGGCCTACGAGGTCGCCCGATCGCCGCCGCAGCAGGTAGGATGGGGCCAGCGCTTCCAGCTTCCGGTACAGCGCAATTCGCATCTCGGCCAGCAACTGATAGGCAATGGAGTGTGCCAGCCACGATTCGAGCCAATGCAGCGCGGCGGCAGCGACGGCCATGATGAACAAGGCAGCCAGCAAGCCATCGAAGGAGTCGCCGTTCTTCAGGCGTGCGATCACCATTGCACCCAGTGCCGAAACGGCGATGAAGGCCGCCACGCGCCCAATGCCGCTGGCGACGGTGACAGCAAACTGGCGCCTCCAGGGCCGGATCACCTGCATCAGCGTCTGCACTACCTGCGCGGTGCCGATCTGACGCGCTTCCACCTCGAGTGCCACCGGTGCGGGCCCCTGCTCATCGACACCCCGCAGTGGGGCCTGGCCGTCGCCGGCGGCCGGCGGCATCACCTGATGCGCGTCATGCTGGCCACCCATCAGGCGCCGGTACAAGGTGTCACCGGCCATCAGCGTGGCGTGCGTACCGCTTTCTGCGACCCGGCCCCCGTCCAGCACGAGAATCCGGTCGGCATTGACCACGCTAGACAGGCGATGTGCCAGTACCAGGGTCGTGCGGCCCTTGCTCAGGCGGTCCAGCGCCTGCTGGATCTCGGCTTCATTTTCGGCATCCACCGACGAAAGGGCTTCGTCCAGGATCAGAATCGGCGTGTCGCGCAACAACGCACGGGCGATCGCGAGTCGTTGACGCTGGCCGCCGGACAGCTGCAGGCCCCGTTCGCCCAGCAGGGTCTGATAGCCCTGCGGCAGCGCCATGATGAACTCATGGGCATTGGCCGCGATCGCGGCGGCCAGCAACTGCGCGGGCGTGGCATCGGGACGAGCCAGCAGGAGATTCTCTTCCACCGTACCGTGGAAAAGGGTGCTGTCCTGCGCCACCAGCGATATGCGCGCGCGCACGGTTTCCGGGTCGAGCGCGCGCAGGTCGTGTCCGCCCATGCTGATCGAGCCCGATTGAGGATCATGCAGGCGCAGCAGCAGTCGCACCAGCGTCGACTTGCCCGAGCCGCTCGGGCCGACAATGCCGACGCGCTCTCCCGGCTGTATCTCGAAGCTCAGGCCATGATGCGTCTGCTGGCGTCCGCCAGGATACGAGAACGCCACGTCGTGGAATCCGATGGCCAGACCGCCCTCCGAGGCCGAAGGCGCGGCGCGGCCTGTGCCTCGCGGCGCAGCGCTGGTCGCCTCGAGCAGGGCGCGCACGCTGGCCGCGGCCGATTGCCCCATGAGGCCATGATGCAGCACGGCGCGCAGGTCGCGCAGCGGCCGGAAGATTTCGGTTCCCGCCATCAGCACCACCAGCAGGGCAGCCAGGCTCATTTCGCCCTGCGCCACCCGCCAGGCGCCCAGCGCCAGCGCCGAGGCGGCGCCGACCGTGATGCCGATATCGGTGGCAAAGCGCGCCGAGACCTCGCGTCCCAGCACCGTGAAGCTGTTGTCCGACAAGGCGCGCGCGCGTTCGGCCAGGCGATCCCCCCATGCGCGGCTCTGGCCAAAAGCCTTGAGCGTGGGCAGTCCTTGCATGGCATCGAGAAATTCTTCCCCGAAGGCCTTGAACGCCTGCGCGCGACGCCGCGACGCGTCTTTATGACTGCGATGCGCGAGCAGGGGCAGGATCAGGGTGAGCAGGGCGGCGGCCATCAGCACCAGCGCCACGGGCCAGTCCCACCATGCGATAAAGGCAAATATCACGACGGGGGCGCAGGCGGCAATGAACAGCTGGGGCAGGTAGCGGCCGAAGAAGCTCTGCAGCTGTTCCACCCCGTCGATCACGGCCAGCATCACGCCGCCCGTGCGCTGGCCGCCAAACCAGGCCGGTCCCAGCTCGACGATCTTGTCGTAGAGCCGCGCCCGCAGATTGTTCTGGATGCGCGCGGCATTGCGATTGGCCAGGCAGTTCAACGCATGTTCGAAACCGCCGCGCAGCAAGATGGCCAGGGCCGCGCCGATCAACGGCGCCCACAGGTCGGGCCCGCTGGCCCCCGCGAACAGGCCCGCCAGGAATTGCGCCAGGAATATGAAGCGCGCGATGCCGGCGGCCAGGCCCATGAGCCCCAGCAGCGCGCAGGCCAGCATACGCAGCCGGACGCCGCTCGTCATCGCCCAGAGTGTCTTGTCGAAATACATATTGCCTCGCCGTGTTGCCGAGAGGATAGCCCAGCCAGCCCGCCGGGCGGGAAGGCGCAAGCCGGCCGCGAATCAGAACAACCCGAACCACCCGCCCCGGTTGAGTTCTTTCTCGCATGAACGGTATTGCGATCCGAAAGTCTCGGCGCGCAGCTGTACCTGCTGAGCCACCCGCTTGAGCCAGGCTTTGCGCTCGTAGCTGCGATTCCGGTAGCCCGTCCAGCCTTCGTGGTAGTTCAGGTATTGACCATAGGCGTCCCACTTCGACACGCCGTTGATGCGCTGTGTCTTGCTCATGTACCAGCCCATGAAATCCAGCGCATCGCCGAGGTTGTCGCGGCTGGCGGTCCAGCCGCCCGCTTCCCGCTTGTAATCGGCCCAGGTTTCGTCCTTGGCCTGCGCATACCCGTACGCCGAGCTCACGCGGCCCCACGGTATGAAACCCAGGAAGTAGTAACGGGGTGGCACCGCGTCGTGTTTGAAGCTCGATTCCTGGTACATCATCGCGAAGGGCACCTGCACGGGAACTCCCCACTTGTCGCGCACTTTGATGGCGGCGTCGTGCCAGTCGGGTTTCTCGCGAAAAATGGCGCAAAGATTATCCGGGTTCCTGGGCGGAGTGGTGGCGCAGCCAGTCAGCACCAGCAGCAGGGTCAGCAGGGGCAGCCCGTATCGCATCGCCTCATCCTAATTGATCGATTGCGGCATTCTAAGCGCAGCGGGCGGCCGCTGCTGCAATGGCAGGCCGGGCACTGTGCAGGCTGCAACGGCTGGACCATAATGCAGAAGACGCCGGCCGCGGCGTGCCCCAAGATGCTTGTTCACCTGAGGAGTCCCTATGTTGAAGGTCGCCATTGTCGGAGCCGGGCTGGTGGGTCGGGCCTGGGCCATTGTGTACGCCCGCGCCGGTCACCAGGTGGCTCTTTGGGACGCCGATCCCGAGCAGCCGGGCCGGGCCCTGCGTTTCGCAGCCCAGGTGCTTCCCGATCTGCAACACCAGGGACTGCTCGGGGGGCAGGCCCCCCGCCGATGTATTGGCGCGGCTGCAGGTTGCCACCGACATCGAAGGCGCCGTGTCCGATGCCGGCTATGTGCAGGAAAGCACGCCCGAAATGCTGGAAAGCAAGCGGCAGGTCTATGCAACGCTCGACCGGCTGGCGCCGGCCGACGCCATACTCGCCAGCTCCACGTCGGCGCTGCTGCCATCGCGGTTCACCGAGCATGTGGCGGGACGCGAGCGTTGTCTCGTGGCTCATCCCATCAATCCGCCCTACCTGGTGCCCGCCGTAGAACTCGTGCCCGCTCCCTGGACGGCGCCGCAAGCCATGGAACGCGCGCGCCAGATCCTGGCCGACGCGGGACAGGTGCCCATCGTGATGCAGCGCGAGATCGACGGCTTCGTGATGAACCGGCTTCAGGGCGCATTGCTGCAGGAAGCATTCCGTCTGGTGGACGATGGTTATGCGGGTGTAGAGGACGTCGACATCGGCCTGCGCGAGGGTCTGGCGCTGCGTTGGGCATTCATGGGCCCCTTCGAAACCATCGATCTCAATGCGCCGGGAGGCGTGCGCGACTACGCCGGGCGATACGAATCGATGTACGCGGGCCTGTTCGAACAGATGCAGCGCCGCGTGCCCTGGGGCGGTCCGCTCATGGACCGCATTGAAGCAGAGCGCCGCCAGCACCTGCCGGCCGAGGGCTTGGCCGAACGCCAGCTCTGGCGCGATCGGCAATTGATGGCCCTGGCGGCGCACAAGCAGGCCAGCCGTGATGAGCCCGCCCCGGAAGTACCGCCCGGGTCCGAGCGATAGATGGTCGGAACGCCGCCATTACCCACCTGCCAGGAACCGCCATGCGCATAGAAGTGCTCGTCGACGTCAAGACGACCCTGGGTGAAGGCCCGCTCTGGGACGTGGATGAACAGCGTCTCTACTGGATCGACGGGCCGGACGGACGCGTTTTCCGCTGCACTGTCGAAGGGCGCGAGGTGCGTGCCTGGCAGGCTCCACAGCATATAGGTTCGATGGCTTTGCGCGAGCGGGGAGGGGCGGTGCTGGCGTTGGCTAATGGCTTTCACTTCCTGGATTTCGCTACCGGCGAGATCGCGTTCATCGCCGATCCGGAGCCCGGCGTGCGCTCCACCCGGCTGAACGACGGCAAGGTCGACCGGCAGGGGCGTTTCGTGGCCGGCAGCATGGACGTCGGCGAAGCGCAGCCCAGCGGCTCCCTGTACCGGCTCGACACCGATCTGACGGTGCGGGCCCTGGAAAGCGGGCTGGTGGTTTCTAATGGCCCCTGCTGGAGTCCGGACGGGAAGACGTTCTACATCAACGACAGCGCCCGCGGCGAGATCCGCGCGTACGACTATCATCCGGGCACGGGCGCGATCTCGAACCGGCGAGTCCACGTGCCGGCCGGCCCGTGCGATGCGGGCGCGCCCGACGGATCCACGGTCGACGCCGAAGGCGGCCTGTGGAATGCCCGCGTGTTTGGCGGACAGGTGGTGCGCTATGCACCCGATGGTTCGCTCGACCGGGTCATCGACATGCCGGTGCAAGCCGTGACCAGCGTCATGCTGGGAGGCCCCGATCTCGACGTGTTGTTCGTGACGTCAATGGGCCGCCCCGCGAACCCGCCGTCGCGGCCGGACGGCGTGGCGCGCGGCAGCGTGTTCGCCGTTTACGGGCTGGGCGTGCGGGGCGTTCCTGAAAGGCGCTTTGCCGGCTAGGCCCGCGCTCAGAAATCCACCGACATCGACAGCTTGTAGACTCGCCCCATGCCCTGGGTCAGTTGGCCGAAATCGTTGCCTACGCTGGACCAATACTCCTTGTCGGTCACGTTGTCGACACCGAGCCGCCATACCACCTTGCGCCCGTCGATTTTGGTGGCATACCTGGCGCCCAGGTCTATGCGCGTCCATGCGGGAATCTTGGCGGTGTTGTCGATGTTCACGTACTGCGACCCGCGTCGCTGCGCGTAGGCCTGTAGCGTCAGGCCGGTGAGAGCCGGTACGTCCCATTCGGCGCCCAGCACCGCTTGATAGCGCGGCACGCCGATGGCGTCGTTGCCGTCCTGGAGCGCGCCCGGCGTGCCGCGCAGCTCGGGGTCCATGAACGTGATGCCTCCCAGCAGCCGCACGCCCGGCATGGGTTCGCCGTACACGCTCATTTCAAGGCCCCGGTTGCGCTGGGCTCCCGCCAGTTCGAACACATTATCCGAATTGGTATAGGCCTCGGGCTTCTCGATCTGGAAGACGCCGATGTGGCCGCCAACACTGCCGAAGTCCAGTTTCACGCCGGCTTCGGTCTGCTTGGTACGGTACGGCGCCAGCGTGTCACCAAAATTGCTGGCCGTCATCGGCGCGGTATCACCCCGGCTCAAGCCTTCTATATGGTTCACATAGAAAGAAACCTGCTCCCAGGGGCGCACCACCAGGCCAAAGGCCGGCGTCCATACCGATTTGTCGTACGTGGTGTCGTGTACGCCCTCGGTCGTGTAGAGCTTGTCCTTGATATTCTGATGGCGCACGCCGGCAGTGAACAGCACGCGATCGTCCAGGAACGACATCTGGTCAGACAACGCGACGCTGGTCAGGTACGTACGGCTGCTGACGTGCGGGTCGTCCAGATCGCCGCTGGCCATTGTCGTGCCCGGACGCGGGAAATACACGGGGTCGTAGATGTCGATGGGGTAAGCATCGCTCATTTCCCAGGCCTGGCGCACGCGTGTCTGCAGGCGCGATACGCCCAGGTTCACCACGTGCCCGACCGGGCCGGTGGCGAACTTGCCGCGCACGCCGATTTCGCCGCTGACGGTGTCCCGTGTATACGGTACGGTGAGACGGCTGACGGTTCCCAGGCCGTCGCCGTCGACCCGCGGCTGGCCGTAATCGCCATGCTCGCGGTCGTGGCTTGTGCCAATGGCGGCGTAGCCCATGAACGCGCTTGAGAAGTCATACTCGGCGCGCAATACGCCGAACGTGCTCTCCAGTTCACTGTAGCTCCAGGGCTGGCCGTAGTTTATGCTGTTCGAGGGAGGTGATGGGACGTCGCTGCCCAGCGGCACCAGCGTAGGCCGGGGCTGCGAGTAGCGGTATTTCTGGTACCCGGCATCCAGCGACAAGCGCAACTGCTCGCCCAGATAATCCAGCCCCACAGTTCCCACGGTCATGCGTTGACCCGCATCGTCGACCGGGCTGTCGCCGTCCCGGTGGGCCGCATTGACGCGAATCCCGTACTGCTGGCTGTCGCCCCAGCGCCGGGCGATATCCACGCCTGCGCCGACCTGCGAGTCGCTGGTGTAGTCGAGGGTGGCGCGCGTCAGTGGGTCGGCGCCTGCGCGCTTGGGTTGGATGTTGATGGATCCGCCCAGGCCCGACCCGCCCGGCGCCGCGCCGTTGAGAAACGCATTGGCGCCCTTCAGGATCTCGACCCGCTCGATCATTTGCGTGGGCAACACCTGGCGCGGCAGGATGCCGTACAGGCCGTTGAACGACAGGTCGTCATTGTTAAGCGCGAAGCCGCGTATGGAAAACGTCTCGGCCGAATTGCCGAATCCATTGCCCACCACCACCGACGCGTCATTCTTGACCACGTCGCCCAAGGTGCGGGCCTGCTGGTCTTCAATAAGCCGGGACGTGTAGCTCGACACCACGAACGGCGCATCCATGTTGTCGATGTTGCCCAGAACGCCCAGCTGGCCTCCTCGGCCTACTTGGCCGCCGGCGTATTCAATCGGCGTGGGATTCGAGAGGCTGGCCTCGCCGGTGACTGTCGTGGTTTCGAGCGTCGTGATGGAGCCCTGCACCGTTTGCGAGAGCGCCGGGCCGCTGGCCAGCAGTCCCGCGGTCCAGGTCAGTCGAAGCGCCAGCGACAGAGGGCGCAATGCTATCCGCGCAGCGGGCGCGGCGAGAATTGGGGCGGAGGGCATGGAGGATCTTCGTGCGATTAGAAATAAGAATGCTTCGTATTATCCTGACGCCTAGGGCGGGACGCAATCTTTTTTCCACTGCCATGTCGCGACGCCGGCGCCGCGCGGGCTGGCGGGGGCCCGCGGGGACACAGATCCGCCTCGGCGGGGCGCTCCGGGCCGCATTGCCGAGCCGCGCAAACAAAACGGCCCCGGAGTTACCCGGGGCCGTGCCCATACGTCAGGGGCGGGCCGGAACCCACCCGCAAGCCGCGGCTTACACCTCGATCACGTCGGCGACATCCTTGTAGTCGGCGATTTTGTCGAAGTTCAGATACTGGTAGATCTGGTCGCCGCTCTGGTTGATGACGCCCATATCGGCCATGTACTCTTCCTTGGTGGGGATGCGGCCCAGCCGCGAGCAGATGGCAGCGAGTTCCGCCGACCCCAGATACACGTTGGTGTTCTTGCCAAGGCGGTTGGGGAAATTGCGCGTGCTGGTCGACATGACCGTAGCGCCTTCGCGAACCTGGGCCTGGTTACCCATGCACAGCGAGCACCCCGGCATTTCGGTACGGGCACCCGCAGTGCCGAACACACCATAGTGACCTTCTTCGGTGAGCTGCTGCGCGTCCATCTTGGTGGGCGGAGCCACCCACAGCTTGACGGGGATGTCGCGCTTGCCTTCCAGCAGCTTCGATGCCGCGCGGAAATGGCCGATGTTCGTCATGCAACTGCCGATGAACACTTCGTCGATCTTGGCGCCGGCCACATCCGACAGCGTCTTGACGTCGTCCGGATCATTCGGGCAGGCCACGATGGGTTCGTGAATATCCGCCAGGTCGATTTCGATAACCGCGGCATACTCGGCATCGGCATCGGGTTCCAGCAGTTTCGGGTCGGCCAGCCAGGCTTCCATGGCCTTGATGCGGCGGCCCAGCGAGCGCTCATCTTCGTAGCCGTTGGCGATCATCCACTTCAACATCACGATATTGCTGTTGATGTACTCGATGATCGGCTCTTTGTTCAAGCGCACCGTGCAACCGGCAGCCGAGCGTTCGGCCGAGGCATCGGAAAGTTCGAAGGCCTGCTCGACCTTGAGGTCGGGCAGCCCTTCGATTTCCAGGATGCGGCCCGAGAACACGTTCTTCTTGCCCTGCTTGGCCACGGTCAGCATGCCTTGCTTGATGGCGTACAGCGGAATGGCGTTGACCAGGTCACGCAGCGTGACGCCCGGCTGCATTTTGCCCTTGAAACGCACCAGCACCGATTCCGGCATGTCCAGAGGCATCACGCCGGTGGCGGCGGCGAAGGCCACCAGTCCTGAGCCGGCCGGGAAGGAAATGCCGATGGGGAAGCGCGTGTGCGAATCGCCGCCCGTGCCCACCGTGTCGGGCAACAGCATGCGGTTCAGCCACGAGTGGATGACGCCGTCGCCCGGGCGCAGCGAGATGCCGCCGCGCGTGCTGATGAATTGCGGCAGGGTATGGTGGGTCTTGACATCAACGGGCTTCGGATAGGCAGCGGTATGGCAGAACGACTGCATGACCAGGTCGGCCGAAAAGCCCAGGCAGGCCAGGTCTTTCAGTTCGTCGCGCGTCATGGGGCCGGTGGTGTCCTGGCTGCCCACCGAGGTCATGCGCGGTTCGCAATAGGTGCCCGGGCGCACGCCCTGGCCTTCAGGCAGGCCGCACGCACGACCAACCATCTTCTGGGCAAGCGAATAGCCGCGGCCCGAGTCGGCCGGGTTCTTGGGCAGGCGGAACAAGGTAGAGGGCGGAAGGCCCAGCGCTTCGCGCGCCTTGGCCGTCAGGCCGCGGCCGATGATCAGGGGAATGCGGCCACCGGCGCGCACTTCGTCAAACAGAACATCGGACTTGACCTGGAACTCGGAAATGACTTCGCCGTTCTTGAGGGCCTTGCCTTCATAGGGGCGCAGTTCGATGACGTCGCCCATTTCCATCTTGGACACGTCGAGTTCGATGGGCAGCGCGCCAGCGTCTTCCATGGTGTTGTAGAAGATGGGCGCGATCTTGCCGCCCAGGCAGACACCGCCGAACCGCTTGTTGGGCACGAACGGGATGTCTTCGCCGGTGAACCACAGTACCGAGTTCGTGGCCGATTTGCGCGACGAGCCGGTGCCCACCACGTCGCCCACATAAGCGACCAGGTGACCCTTTTCTTTGAGCGATTCAATGAACTTTACGGGGCCGCGCTTGCCGTCTTCTTCGGGCTGGAACGCGGCGCCTTCGCGCTTGTTCTTCAGCATGGCCAGCGCGTGCAGCGGAATGTCGGGACGCGTGGTGGCGTCGGGGGCCGGCGAAAGATCGTCGGTGTTCGTTTCGCCCGGCACCTTGAAAACGGTGATCGTCAGGCTGGCGGGAAGTTCGGGACGGCTGGTGAACCATTCGGCGTCGGCCCAGCTTTGCAGCACGCTGCGCGCGTTGGCGTTGCCCTTGTCGGCCTTTTCCTTCACGTCGTGGAACGCGTCGAACATCAGCAGGGTCTTCTTGAGCCCGGCGGCGGCGATGGTGCCCACTTCGGCATCATCCAGCAGTTCGATCAGCGCGCCAATGTTGTAGCCCCCCAGCATGGTGCCCAGCAGTTCGGTGGCCTTGGCGCGGCTGATCAGCGCACAGGATTCCTTGCCCAGCGCTACCGCGGCCAGGTACGAAGCCTTGACCTTGGCCGCGTCATCGACCCCGGCGGGCACGCGATGCGTGAGCAGGTCCAGCAGGAATTCCGCTTCGCCCGCGGGCGGGTTCTTCAGCAGTTCGATCAGGTCGGCGGTCTGTCGGGCCGAAAGGGGCAGCGGGGGGATACCCAGCGCGGCGCGCTCGGCGACGTGTTGGCGATACGTTTCCAGCATGGGGAGGCCTGCGTAAAGTGGGGTTGCGAGGAGGGTTGTGGCGTGGATTGTAGAGGCTCGAGGGTGACCGGGCAAGTGTCTTATATCTTATATAAGACTTGATCCTCGCTTGCACGCGATAGACGTCCCGCGGACGATGGCCGGAATGTTAAGGTCAAGGAATGCCAGCACACTCGCGGTGGCGCTGGCCTCCCTGGCATCTTGGCAATCAGGAGCAAACCCATGACCTACGACCTGTGGTATTGGGACGGCATTCCGGGCCGCGGCGAGTTCGTCCGGCTGGCGCTGGAAGCCGCCGCGATTCCTTACCGCGAATGCGCGCGCCGCCCGGGCACCACGGCCCAGGACCTGGCCGACGACCTGAACGGGCCGCGCAAGCATCCCCCCTTTGCGCCGCCTTACCTGGTGGCGGGCCCGCTCACTCTGAGCCAGACCGCCAACATCCTGCTCTACCTGGGCGACAAGCATGGACTGGCGCCCGCCAGCGCCTCGGGGCGATATTGGGTCAATCAGCTGCAATTGACCATCGCCGATATGGTGGCCGAAGCGCACGACACGCATCATCCCGTGGCGGCCAGCGACTATTACGAAAACCAGCAGGCCGAGGCTGAGCGGCGCGCCGCCAATTTTCGGGCCGAACGCATGCCGAAGTTCCTGGCCTACTTCGAACGCGTGCTGCGCGAACGAGGCGATTGGCTGGCGGGAGGACGCCGCTGGTCGTATGCCGACCTGTCGTTGTTCCATCTGGTCGACGGGTTGTTGTTCGCCTTTCCACGGCGCATGGCAACCATAGGCCGCGAGTATCCGAAGGTCATGGAGCTGCATGGCAAGGTGGCGAAGCTGCCCGCGCTGCAGGCCTATTTCGCCAGTGGGCGCCGCCTGCCGTTCGGCGATGGCATCTTTCGCCATTATCCGGAGCTGGACGGCGCGTAGTCCGGGCGCCTGGCCGCCGGCTAGGCTGTGGGGCGCCGTCAGGGCCACTCGATAATCCGCCAGTAGTGTTCGCGCCATGCCAGGCCCGCCTGGGTGTCGGCCCGGGGCAGGTACTCGCAACCGATCCAGCCCGCATAGCCACCGCTTGCCAGCGTGCGCAGTGCGGGCTGGACTTGCGGATCCACCGGGTCCGGCTCATGCCGGCCCTCGGGGTGCGCAAACTGAACGTGGTGCACCAGGGGCAGGCTGCGCCGCAGGGCGAGGTCTACGTCCAGCCCCTCGCGCAGGCAGTGATAGAAGTCAAACTGCAGTCTCACTTCTGGCCTGTTCACCTGCTCGATGATGCGGACCGCCTGCTCGGGCAGGTAATAGAAGTACCCCGGCATGTCATGCCGGTTCAATGCTTCGAGCGTCAGCGTGACGCCAAGGTCGGCGGCCCGAAGGGCGGCGCGCCGCAGGTTTGCCACCAGCGTCGCCTCGCATTGGGCATGGGTGGCCGCGGCGGGCGGGTGCCCCGCCATGACGTGCACGCTGCGGCAGCCGGTCGCATGGCATACATCGAGTGCCCGCACCAGCGCGGCATCGAAGTCCGTTTCGCGGCCCGGCAGGCATGCCAAGCCTTTTTCGCCATTCGGGCCGGGGGGCGTGTTGACGAGCACCAGCGAGAGCGAGTTCTCTTTCAGCATGGCGGCCAGTTCGGCCGCGGCATGCTCGTAAGGAAAAAGTATCTCGACGCCGGCAAAACCATCGCGCGCGGCTGCTTGCATGCGTTGCGCGAGGGGCAGGTCGGGGTACAGCAACGACAAATTGGCGGCCAGCTTCATGTGTGCCTCTGGGAAAAGGCAAGTTTTCCACAGATCGGGGGTCAACGGTAGGCGGCGGCCCGCGAGAACTATTGCAGCCGGATGTTTCGGTCTTGCACCAGCTTTCTCCCCTGCTCAGTTTCCTTGGCGAGATACGTCTTCAGCTCGTCAGGCGAACTGCCGATGGGTTCTGCGCCGATGGTGTCCAGCGTGGCCCGCACTTTCGGATCATTCAGGGCCTTGCGCATCGAATCGTTCAGCTTGGCGACGATGTCGGATGGTGTGTCCGCCGGCGCAAAGGCGGCGAACCACGGCGTCAGCGCATAATCGGGCAGGCCGGCCTCCGCCACGGTGGGCACGTCAGGCAGGGCGGCTGAGCGCTTTGCCGTCGTTACCGCCAGGGCCGTCAGCTTGCCGGATTGAATGTGCGGGCGCGCCGAAGTGATGCTGTCGAACATGAAATCGACCTGCCCCCCCAGGAGGTCTGCCACCGCTGGGCCGCTGCCTTTGTAAGGTACGTGCAGCATGTCGATGCCGGCCATGGAGGCGAACAACTCGCCCGCCAGGTGGATGGACGTGCCCACGCCAGCGGACGCGTACGTATAGTGACCCGGCTTGTTCTTGGCATTGGCGATCACGTCCGACACACGGGTCGCGCCGGTGCGCTGCGGGTTGGTGACGAGCACGTTCGGCACGACGGCCAGCAGCGAGATCGGCGCGAAATCGCCGTGCGGGTCGTAATTCAAGCTGGGATACAGCGCGGGGTTTACCGCCATGCCATTGGCCGCGATCAGGATCGTATAGCCATCGGGCCGCGCGCGCGCGACGGCTGCCGATCCGATATTTCCGCCCGCGCCGGCCCGGTTTTCGATGATGAACGACGTGCCGAGATCGCGCCCCATTGCCTCGCCTAAGGTGCGCGCGATGTTGTCCATGGCGCCACCGGGAGGGAAGGGCACGATCCACGTCACCGGCCTCTCGGGGTAGTCGGCGCGCGCGGCGGCGGGAGCGCCCAGCAACATTGCAGCGGCTCCCAGCGCGGCCAGGGATTGAATGATTTTGGACGTGTGCATCTGTGTGTCTCCAGCGTTAATTATGAAATCAGCAAACAGGCGTACCGGGCCTCGGTCAGGATTCGGCCCGCCGATAGAAAGCCAGTTTGTCTTCATCCAGGGTGAGCCCGAGCCCGGGCCCTTCCGGCAGCTCCATCGAGAACTCGCCGTATCGCGGTGGGGATACGACGATGTCGTCTTTCAGCAGCAATGGGCCGAACAGCTCGGTGCCCCAGGCCAGGCGCGGCAAGGTGGCAAACCCGTGCGCCGCCGCCACGGAGCCGATCGACCCTTCCAACATGGTGCCGCCGTAGAGCGCCATGCCGGCCGCATCGCCCACCGCGGCCGTGCGCGTCATCTCGAGCAGCCCCCCCGACTTGGCGATCTTCAGGGCCAGCACATCGGCCGCGCCCACGCGGGCGATATCCAGGGCGTCTTCCGGCGTACATATGGCTTCGTCCGCCATGATGGGCACGACGAACCGGGCGGCCAGGCGCGCCATCCCGGCGAGGTGGGCGCGCGGGATGGGCTGCTCGATCAGATCCACCCCGGCTTCTTCCAGGCGCGCAATCGCTCCGGCGGCCTCGGCCTCGTTCCAGGCCTGGTTGACGTCCACCGTGACACGGGCGCGATCGCCCAGTGTCCGCTTGATCCGCGTGACATGCGCGACATCCTTTGCGACGTCGCGCCGGCCCACCTTCAGTTTGAAGGTGTCGTGCCGGCCCGAGTGCAACAGCGCCTCGGCTTCATCAATGTCTTGTGCGGTGTCGCCGCTGGCCAGCGTCCACAGTACCGGCAGTCGCGTCCGCGCCGCTCCCCCCAGCAATGTGGCCACGGAAACCTGCAGGCGCTTGCCTTGCGCATCGAGGAGCGCCGTCTCCAGTGCGGATTTGGCGAAACGGTTGCCACGGGCCACTTTATCCAGGCGCAGCAGTGCACCCCTTATGTTGGCCGCGTCCTGCCCGACAAGCGCGGGCGCCAGGTAAGTATCAATGGCGAGCTTGATGCCTTCCGGACTTTCGTCGCCGTAGCTCAGGCCGCCGATGGTCGTCGCCTCGCCAATGCCTTCCACGCCGTCGCTGCAGCGCAGGCGCACGATGACCAGGGTCTGCCGTTGCATGACCGCCATGGCGAGCTGGTGTGCCCGGATGGTGGGCAAGTCGACCAGTAGGGACTCGATGTGTTCAATGTGGATGGCACTCATACCTGGATCGCAAAGAAGTGGTTGCAGACTTCAGTATGCTGCTCAATTTTCATGGGGTCCAAGACTATATTGGTTCCTTTCGATACCTTGAAGGTATGGCAACCGATGGAACTCCGGCATTTACGCTATTTCCAGGCCGTGGCGCAGGAAGGCAGCTTCACGCGCGCGGCAGCGCGTCTGCATATTGCGCAGCCCCCCCTCAGCAGGCAGATCCGGCAACTCGAAGACGAGATCGGTGTCACGCTGATCGAGCGCGGTGCTCGCAGCCTCAGACTGACCGAGGCAGGGCGCTTCCTGCTCGAGCAATCAATGCAGTTGACGACCCGGCTGGACGAAGTGATACAAGGCACGCGCAGGCTGGGGCGCAACGAGCGGGGTTGGTTCGGCATAGGCTTCGTGCCGTCCAGTCTGTATGGCTTCGTGCCGGAACTGATCCGCCGCGTGCGCGAGGCTGATCCACGGATCGAGGTCGGCCTGGCCGAGATGACCACCCTGCCTCAGATAGAGGCCCTGAAGGCCGCACGCATCGACTTGGGCATAGGCCGTATCGTGTTCGACGACCCGGCCATCGAACGGCGGGTTCTGCTGACCGAGCCGCTGGTTGCGGCGCTCCCGCTCGGGCATCCGCTGGCCCGGCGGCACGAACTGAGTATCGAGCAGCTTGCCGCACAGCCTTTCGTGCTTTATCCGGCGCGGCCGCGCCCCAATTATGCGGACCACGTGCTGGGCTTGTTTCGCGCGGCCGGCCACGCGCCGCGCGTCGTACAAGAGGCCAACGAACTGCAGACGGCGATGGGCCTGGTCGCGGCGGGGCTGGGCATTACCGTGGTGCCGCAATCGGTGCAGCGTCAACAACGCATAGATGTGACCCACGTGCCTATCGACGCGGCCTCGTTCGTCTCGCCGCTTATTCTCAGTCACCGCAAGGAAGATAAGTCACCGTTTCTCGCGCAGGCGGTGGAACTCGCGGCGCAACTGGCCGCCGCCAGCGTCGAAAGCGTCTGAGCGGCGGCCGGTGGCGCCGGCCGTAATGAGTTGAGCGCTCAGAGCACCTTGGCTTCGTGATGTACCTGAGGCGCCTGAGCAAAATGCGGCCCGACCAGCTTGCGCCATTCCTGGAAGTCGGCCGATTCGCGAAAGTCGACCATATGGTGGTCGACGGTTTCCCAATCGACCACCAGGGTGTACTGCTGCGGATTCTCGATCGAGCGATGCAGGCTGACGCCGTGGCAGCCCCGGGCGCGCATGAACAGCGGCTTGGCCTGGGCCACGGCGGCTTCGAATTCGGCCTCATGGCCGGCGGTGACAAGAATGCTGGCGATTTCCAGAATCATCGGATTTTCCTTGATGGCGGGTGTGCGATGGCAAGTATGATCGGAAATTATCCAATCTGCGCAGGAGCGGCCATGCATTATCTGATGTTCTATGACCTGGTGCCCGAGTACCTTCAACGCCGGGGTGAGTTTCGCGACGAACACTTGGCTCTGGCCCGCGAGGCGGTTGCGCGGGGCGAGCTGGTCCTGGGCGGAGCGCTGGCCGATCCCGCCGACCAGGCCGTGTTGCTGTTCAAGGCCGACTCCCCCGACGTGGCCGAAGCCTTTGCCCGCGCCGACCCCTACGTGAGGGCCGGTCTGGTGCGTCAGTGGCGCGTGCGTCCCTGGACCACGGTGGTGGGCGCGCAAGCCGCTCATCCGGTACCCGGCTGAGCCACGGCCCCCCCCGGAACGGGGCGGCGGTCTCGACAGCGGTATGATGCGGCCTGGCCTTCCACCCCCCCGCATGATTCATGCCGCTGTCCCATTCGCTGTTGGCGCTTTCCGCAGTCTTCATCTGGGGCACGAACTTCGTCGTCATCAAATGGGGGCTGGCCGAGTTTCCTGCCTTCCTGTTCGCCGCGCTGCGTTTCCTGCTGTCGGCGCTACCCTGGGTCTTCATCTTCCGGCGGCCGGCGGTACCGTGGCGTGCGCTGGTGGTCACGGGACTGCTGCTGGGCGTAGGGCAGTTCGGCTTGTTGTATTGGGCCATGCGGCAAGACATTTCGCCAGGCCTGGCATCGCTGGTGATCCAATCGCAGGTCTTCTTCACCATACTGATGTCGTCGATCCTCAAAGGCGAGCGCATACGTCCCCTGCAGGTCGCTGCGCTTGCACTCGCAGTGGCCGGGTATGGGCTCGTGGCCTGGCGCAGTGTCGCCGATACGGCCGCCGCGGTCACATTGACCGGGCTGGGCATCGTCCTGACAGCCGGGGTGGCGTGGGCGTGCACCAATATGGTCATGCGGGGCGTTGGGCGTGTGAACATGCTTGCCTTCACCGCATGGAGCAGCCTGTTCGCGATTGTCCCGCTCGCCCTGATCAGTGTCGCCGTTGACGGTCCGGCGAGCATAGGGCAGGCGTTGGCGAACGCCAGCGTGGGCGCCTGGCTGGCGGCCTTGTGGCAGGCCGTCGGCAATACCGTGTACGCCTTTGGCGTGTGGGGGTGGCTGCTGGCCCGCCATCCCGCAGCCACGATTACACCCATGGCATTGCTGGTGCCGGTATTCGGCATTCTGGCTTCCGTCGCCATGCTGGGCGAGCCGTTGCCATTCTGGAAGGCAATGGCCGCCGGCCTGGTGCTGGCCGGTCTGTCCCTGAACATGGTCGCAAGTCGCACAGGAGGCAGGCGGTAGCGGAACGCGGCGCGCACGCGCCCGTGACAGTTGTCGTAGTGGCAGGATGACGTGGGTTGATCATTTGCTGTTCCTGGGCTGCGTGGCGCTTGCCACGTATGCCCAGACCATGACGGGGTTTGCGTTCGGACTGGTGCTGCTGGGGCTCAGCGGGCTGCTTTCGCTGGCGCCACTGCCCGAGGTGTCGAATGTGGTCAGCCTGCTGACGTTGGCCAACGCCGTGGTCGCGCTTGGGCACGCACGTTCGCACTTGAGCTGGAACTTTATCCGGCTGCCTCTCGCTGCCAGTTTGATCGGCGTCGTTGCGGGCGTCGCGGCCCTGGAATGGATCAGTGGCAACACAGCCCTGCTGTTGCACTGGCTGCTGGGCCTCACGATCCTGGCATGCGCGTTCCTGCTGGCGAGTCGCGCACGGCCCTTGCCGCGCGTTTCATCGCCCGCGTCCTTTGTGCTGTATGGCACTTTATCGGGCGTGCTGGGTGGCCTGTTTTCAAGCGCCGGGCCACCCATGGTCTATCACTTGTACCGGCAGCCATTGCCGCTGGGGCTGGTGCGCAATACCTTGCTGGCGCTGTTCGCCGCGAATGCCGTGGTACGGCTGGCGCTGGTCGCCGGGCATGGCAGCCTGGGCGCCACGTCGCTGTGGCTCAGTCTGGAGGCCCTGCCGGTGGTGGTGGTCCTGACCTGGGCAGTGCGTCGCTACGCGTCATCCGGGTCCGTGCAAACCGTCAGACGCATGGTGTTCGTGCTGTTGCTGATTTCAGGCCTGGGCCTGCTGATCCCCGCTACGCGCGCCTTGCTGGCTTCGGCGCTCGCAGCGGGCTAGACGGTATCAGCCCTGGCCCCGAAGCCGGGCCAGTTCGGCTTCTGCGACGTCGACGCGGACGGCGCCCTGCGTCACCAGGGCCTTGGCGACACGTTCGATCTCATCGCCCACCGCGCCCGCCATCATGGCGATGTTTTGCGCATGCAGGGACATGTGACCCTTCTGTATGCCGGTGGTGGCCAGCGCCTTCAGGGCAGAGAAATTCTGGGCGAGTCCGACGGCGGCAATTACCCTGGCCAGACGCTCCGCAGTCGCCACGCCCAGGATCTTGAGGCAGGCGCGGGCAGTCGGATGCAGTTTTGTCGCACCGCCCACCAGGCCCACGGCCATGGGCATTTCCAGCGTGCCGGCCAGGTTTCCGTCGGCGGTGACTTCCCAGTCGGTCAGGCTGGAATACCAGCCCTTGCGCGCCGCGTAGGCATGTGCGCCGGCCTCCACCGCGCGCGTGTCGTTGCCGGTGGCCAGCACCACGGCGGACACGCCGTTCATGATGCCTTTGTTATGCGTCGCCGCGCGGTACGGGTCGGCGGCGGCAAAGCGGTAGGCGCTGATGATCCCGTCGCGCACCGAGGCGCCGCCAATGGCTTCGCACGTCCATACGGCTCGCGCACGGGCCAGCCGGCGGTCGGCAAGATTGGAAAGAATGCGCAGGTAGACGCGTCCGCCTGTCCAGGCCTCGATGTGCGGCGCCAGCTTCTCGGCCATGCTGTTGACCGCGTTGGCGCCCATGGCGTCGCGCGTGTCCACGATCAAGTGCGTGATCACCATCGGGCCACCCGCGGTGTCGACCTGGCGCACCTCTACATCCTGCAGACCGCCGCCCAGCTTCACCAGCAGGGGGTCGCAGGCATCGCACAATGCCTTGATTTCGGCTTTGCGCTCGAGGATGCGCATGCGGGCATGTGCGGGGTCCGTCACCCCCACCAGCTGTACCTGCGCGATCATCAGCGAGCCGGACATTGAAGTCGTGAAGCCGCCCTGGTCATAGCATTGGCGCGCGGCGTTGCATACCGCCGCGACCACCGACGATTCTTCGGTCGCCATCGGAATCAGCACGTCCACGCCATCGACTTTCATATTGGTGGCGACGCCGATGGGGATATTCAGCGTCGCCACCACGTTCTCGATCAGGTGGTCCGCCAGGTGCGGGTCGAGATTGCCCATGTTAGCCAGATGGCGCACGGTCTCGTCGTCCAGGTCGGCGAATGCCGCCACGCGGGCCAGCCGGGTCTGAATGTCGTCTTTGTGGAAACCGGAAATGCGGGAGCTCTTGGCGTGTGTGTTCACGATCGTGTATCCAGGTATCGAAGGTAGATTCAATTGGCCATCAGGCGCGGCAGCCACGTCACCAGGCCAGGGAAGGCGGCGCATATCAGCAAGGCCACCACCTGCAGCAACATGAAGGGCGTCACGCCGCGATAGACCGTGCCCATGCCCAGGTGCGGCGGCAGCGGCCCCTTGATGTAGAACAGCGTGTATCCGAATGGAGGGCTGATATATCCGGTCTGGATGGTGATCGCATACAGCACCCCGAACCAGATCTCGTCAAAGCCGAGCAGCCGCACGATGGGCAGGAATACGGGAACCGTCAGCAGAATGATGCCGATCTCGTCCAGCGCCGTTCCCAGGAAGATCAGGATCAGCATCATCGCGGCCAGAATGGCGTAGGGCGGTACGTCCAGCTGCTGGATGAATGTCATCAGGGTGTTTGCGCCGCCCAATCCGGTGAAGATCGCCACATAGGCCTTGGCGCCGATTGTGATCCACAGAATCATTGCGGTGGCCTTCAGCGTCTCTATGGCAGACACGCTCAGATTGCGCAGCGTCAGCTTGCCGCGTATCGCACTGGCCAGCACTGCACCCAGTACGCCGACCGCCGCGGCCTCCGTCGGCGTGGCGATGCCGAAGAAGATCGAGCCCAGAATCATCACGATCAGCATCATCGGCAGGATGATCGCCCGCAGGCTGCGCAATTTCACTCCCAGCGGCACCGGGTCGCCGGTAGGTGGCGGAACCTGGCCCGGCCGGAAGTACGCCACGTACAGGATGTACAGGACATACAGCCCTGCGAGAATCAGTCCCGGTATGAGTCCGGCGATCAGCATCTTGCCTATCGACACCTGGGCCGTCACCGCATAAACAATGGTCAGGACCGACGGAGGGATCAGAATGCCCAGCGTGCCGGATGCGCAGATGGTGCCCGTGACGAGCTTGGGGTCGTAGCCGCGTCGAAGCATTTCCGGCATGGCCAGCAATGCCATCGCGGTGACGGCTGCGCCCACCACGCCGGTCATGGCCGCCATCAGCACGCATATGACGACAGTGCCGATGGCCAGGCCGCCGCGCAGGCGGCCAAACCAGAGTTCCATCGCGCGGTACAGGTCTTCGATCACGCCGGAGCGCTGCAGAATGCCTGCCATCAATATGTACAGCGGGATGCCCAGCAGCGCCTCGGAGCGCATGGTGTCGAAAATCTGCAGCACCATGAGCACGACGGCATCGGCATTCCACAGCGTGACAGTCAAGAGCAGGGACAGGCCGCCCAGCACGAAGGCGATCGGCAGGCCGGTCAGCATCAGGACCGTCAATCCGCCGAACATGATCAGCAGAATGGTGTTGGGGCTGAGCGTCATGGGTTGAGCTCCATCGCCGCGGGGTCGCGCACCCACAGGCGCAGGAACTCAGCCAGACTCTGTGCGCCGAGCAGTATGACGGCCAGTGGCACAGCGAACTTCAGTGGCCATACCGGGGGATTCCAGGCAGTGAACGAGGTCTCTTGAAACGCCAGGGACTGCATGGCAAGCGGCAGTGAATACGTCGCCAGAATCACGCAGAACGCCATGATGATCACGTGGTTGAACAGGTCGAGCTGGCGTATCCGTTCCGTCGAGAGCCGGCGCCGCACCAGGTCCAGATTGACGTGGCCGCGCAAATGCAGCAAATACGGGCCGCCCAGCAAGAAGTAGGGGCCGAACAGCATCGTCGCGAGTTCCATGCCCCATACCGTGGGCGCGCCGAAAACATAGCGCGCCGTCACTTCGTAGAGCATGACGGGAACGATGATCAACATCAAGCCGGCAACGATCAGGAACAACACGCGGTTGATCCTGGTCACCAGCGCGACATACCAGCGTATGGGTCCAGGCATGAAGGTCTCGGTGGTAATGCAGGCGTGCACCCGCGATGCGGCGGGCCTGACGGCCCGCCCGTGGGTGCGTCAGGCCAGCAGGCCCAGGCGCTTCAGGAATGCCATCTGGCTTTCCAGGATCTTTGTCGCGTTCGGGTTGTTGCCGGCCGCTTTCTGCCACGTCTGCACGACCTGTGACCGCGCCTGGGCAAGTTCTGCCGGGTCAAAGGCGCTGACCGTGACGCCCTGCGCCTTGAAGGCCTCCAGTGCCTTGCCGTCGGCCACGAGAATATGCTGGCGCAGCGCGGCGGATGTCTCGCGTGCGGCCGCGGCCAGCGCGGCCTTGTATGGCGCGGGCAAGCGCTCGTAAGCGGCCCGATTGGCCACATAGCTGGTGGCCGTGGTGGGTTGGTGCGGGCCAGGCATGATGATGTACTTGGCCACTTCGCCCAGCCCGGCTTCCAGGTTCGCCGTGAGGTCGCCCCGGTCGGCCAGGTCGATCACCCCCTTGTCCAGCGCCGAATAAACCTCGCCGGTAGGCAGCGGGGTCACCGCGACGCCCAGCGAGCCCATCACAGTCGAGGCCAGGCCCACGAAGCGTCCCTTCTTGCCGCGCAGATCGGCCATGGAATTGATGGGCACCTTCGAATGGATGGGCTCCGGACCGTACACCGTCGGAGCGATGTAGAACAGCCCGGCCGGCGCATACGCCTCGCGAGCGAGGTCCAGTCCGCCCAGTTCATAGAACCATGCTTCGTACTGGTCAGCTTCCGGAAAGCCGAATGGCACCGTGCTCGTGAATGCCAGCCCTGGAATCTTGCCGGCTTCGTAGCCGTCGAACGTCTTCATCATCTGGAAGGCGCCGCCCCGTACTGCGTCGAAGGCCTGGTTGGCGGGCACCAGCTGGCCGGCAGAGAACAGTTCGATCTTGAATTTGCCATCGGTCAGTTCACCGACTCGCGTGACGAAGCGTTCTTCGAATTTCTGCGGCGTGGTGCCGCCATCCCACAGGGCCTGCATGCGCCAGGTCACGGCTTCCTGGGCGTGTGCGGGCATCCCGGTCGATATGCCGGCCGCGCCTAGTGCGCCCAGTCCCAGAGTCTTGATAGCCGAGCGGCGATCGATGGTCTTCATATCTCCTCCTTTGATGTTCTGAGTGGGATCCGTCGTTCCAGCGTGGTAGCACACGCCGGTCGGGGCGGGCCCCATGCGGTTCGCCTTGTCCTGGCAGATGGGATAATCGGCGCTTATCCGGGACAAAACAAGGTACAGTTGACGGGTAAGTCGTAAAACTGTCCCAGATACACGATTGGTACACATTCACGTCAGGAGTGGTCATGAGCCGGGTTGGCGCCATCGTTGAACAGATCGCGGAGCGGGTGGCCCGAGGGATGCTCAAACCCGGGCAGCGCCTCCCGTCGGTGCGGGCGGGAGCGGTCGAGCACGGGGTTTCCAAGAACACCATGGCCGACGCGTATGACAGACTGGTCGCCATGGGGCATTTGCAGGCCAGGCCCGGGTCGGGCTACTACGTTGCGGCCAGCCGTCCCCTGTCGTCCGAGCAGCGTTCGCGTCACGTCGCGCAAGCGATAGACACGGTGTCGCTGCTGCGCGAGCAGTTGGTGCAGCACTACGAAGTGCGCGTGGGCGATGGTCGCCCACCTCCATCCTGGATGGAGCGTTTTGACCTGAGCCGGCCGTCCGGCGGCGCCAGAACGGCGCGCAATACCGACATCGGGCACGGCTATGGCAATCCCTGGGGCTACAAGCCCCTGCGCGAGCGCATCTCGCTGACCTTGGCGGAACGGGGGATTCAGGCCGAAGCGGATCAAGTGCTGCTGACGCACGGCGCCAACCACGCTCTTGATCTGGTAGCCCGCCAGCTGCTCGAGCCCGGTGACGTCGCCCTGGTCGATAGTCCCGGGTATTACCCGTTGTTCGGCAAGTTGAGGTTTTCCAACGTGAAGCTGGTCGGCGTGCGTCGTCGCGCCGACGGCCCCGATCTGGACGACCTTGCCCAGAAAGCCGCCGAATACAAGCCCAAGGTGTTCTTCACGCAGTCGCTGGCCCACAACCCGACTGGCGGATCCATGACCTTGCCTGTCGCCCATCGAGTGCTGCAGACTGCGGCGCAATATGGCTTCTACATCGTCGAAGACGACCCCTTCGCCGACATCCTGCCGCCCGAAAGTCCGCGCTTGGCCACGCTGGACCAGCTCGAGAGGGTGATCTACGTAGGCACTTATTCCAAGACGCTGTCAGCCAGCCTCAGGGTGGGGTATCTGGCGGCCAACGGCACATTGGCGAACGCCTTGTGCGACCTGAAAATGCTGACCCTGGTCAGCACATCCGATTACGTCGAGCGCGTGGTCTTCGATCTCATAGCCAGCGGCCAGTACCTGAAACACCAGCGGCGTCTCAAGGCCCATGTCGAGCGCGCCACCCGTGCGGCTGTGGTGGCGCTCAAGAGCGCCGGCCTGGCGCTGCCGTATGCGGCTGGGGGCGGCTACTATTTGTGGGCGCGCCTGAAGCCCGGGCAAGACGAACTGGCGCTGGCAAGCGCGGCGTCGGATGCCAGCATCTTCCTTGCCCCGGGTGCCATCTTCATGCCCGACCGCGGGCAGTTGACGTCGGCCTTGCGCGTGAACATCGCCTACGCGACTGACCCGCGCTTTCTCGACTTCATGAAGCGTTGTCTGGGCCGCTAGGCGCGGCCAGCGGCGCGGCGTCCGGCGACGACGCGCCGCGCGGATTGCGCGCGAGCACCAGCGTCGAGGGCGATGCGAGCGGCAGCCTGGCCGCCGCCATGCGGGCCAGTATGTCGTACAGCAGGGCGCTTCGCACACCGTACGTGCTGCGGGGCGAGCTGACGTAGCCGCGCGCATTGAACATCAAGTGCCCGTTCTCGATGCCTTCCAGGAACACGTCGGCCGGCGGAGCGTCCAGAATGCCCTCGTGGGCATTGAAGGCCTCCAGCATCAGGGCACGCACGCGTTCGGCATCCGCATCCAGGGGCATGGGCAACTTCACCTGCACCAGCCCCAACGGGTTCGCGTGCGTGACGTTGCGTACCGTCTTCGTCACGAACTCGGAGTTCGGCACGATGACGGTAGAACGATCGGACATCTGTATCTCGGTGGCTCGTACATTGATGCGCAGGATGTCGCCTTCAACCCCACCCAGCGACACCCAGTCGCCCACTTTCACGGGGCGTTCCGCGAGCAGTATCAGGCCGGAAACAAAGTTCTGCACCACGGCCTGTAATCCGAAGCCGATGCCAACAGACAGCGCGCTCGCGATCCATGCAACCCTTTCCAGCCCTATGCCGAGGGCCGACAACGCAAGCGCCACGGCCACGACGATGCCTGTATAGCCAAACAATGTGGCCGCCGACAGCTGCATGCCGGGATCGAGTTCTGTGGTGGGCAGATAGCGGTTCGCCAGCCAGCGCTTGAGCAAGCGCACCCCCAGCAGGCACAGTGCAAGCACGATCAGCGCCTGGAACAATGCGCCGGGCCGCAGATGCACCTCACCGATCTGCAGGCCGCTATGCAATTGGTCGACCCGATGCAGCAGGTCACTCGGACCTTCGCCGAATGGGGCGAGCAACAACAGAATGGCAAGCAGGGTCACGGCAACCCGCCCAATGCCGGACAGCAGCACGGCGGCCTGGCTGCGCAGCCGGTGGCGCGCATCGGATTCATCGTGCGGAGATGCGGCCAGCAGGGTGCTGAAGCCATCTTCGATCAACACGGACAGCAGGTAAGCCGAGCACAGAATCGCAAGGCTCCACAGCAATTGCTTCACGAGGAAGCTGCCGAAGGCGATGTAGCCGGCAAGCAGGCTCGCGATGCTGGCGCCCAGGACTGCCCATGCCAGCACGACCAGGGTTGATGCCCAGAACGGACGGGCGGCGACCCGGCCGTCTTCGCCCGCCTGGCGTACCTGCTGCTGCAAACGCGTGCTGCGCCGCAAGGCCCACGCAAAGACGATGGCCAGCATCAGCGCCGCCAGTGTCGTCACCGCAATCGTGGTCGTCAAGGTCGCGTTCAGCAGTACCGGCAGTTCATCGCTGAGCCATAGGGTGACGACCAGTATGCCGAGCACCAGTGGCAGCCGGCGCATGCCCTGTGCCACATCGTCGTGCATGGCGGGCAGCCGCCAGCTGGGTCGCTCGGGTGCCAGCAGCGCGTACCCGAGCCCGGCGACAAAGCCGCCGAAACAGACGACCGCCACCAGGTCGCCCAGCAGCGCCACTGTGTCGTCGGCCAGTGTGCCGTTCCAGGTAAGACCGATATTCAGCATAGCGGCGATCAATCCTGGCGTGGCTACCGCCAGAACCACGATACTCACCGCCAGGAATGATCGACGCAGTCTGCCGGGCGGCACGCGCGTGGCCGTCAGGCGCACCAGCAGGCGGCTGCAAGCCGCGCGCAGCGCGAGCACAACCGCAGCCGCCAGCGCCAGGGCCACCCATACACCGGCGGGCGTGGCTGCGGCGGCCTCGCGCAGTTCACCGGCCAGCCCCGCGAGTCGGTCCCAGTCGCGCGGCAGGTCGCCCCGCAGTTCGGACCAGAATGGCGACCCCACAATCGAATCGCGCCGCTCGCCCAGGCGTGCCTGGAACTGATTGCGCCTCAGTGTCGAGATCTGTTCGGCGGTCTGTGCAGCCTCCACTGAAAGCAGCCTCGCCAGCTTGATTTGCGAGTCCAGCGCGCGGGTGTCTTTCTGCAGTTGCGCACGCTGGGCCGCCACATCCGGTGCCTCCCGCGTACCGGACGGAGGTTCGCCGAGCTCGCTCAGGCGTGCGCTGATGCTGGCCAACTGTGGCGTCAGCGCCTCGGCCAGCGCGTCGGCCTTGGACTGCAGGTCCAACGCGTCGGTGCGCCATCGCACCAGTTGCGCATCGTCGCCGGTGTCTTCCAGTTTTTCACGGATCTGGTCGATCTGCTTGCGCGCATCGCTCAGCACTGATTCCGCCTGCGCCGCGTCGGGAGGCCGCTCCGGCTGAGGCGCCGTCGATGCAGTCGCGCACACCGCCAGGTACAGCAACAGTGCCGCCAGCAGGCGGAGCCACAGGGCGCATTGCGCGCCCACGTACGACGTCATGACGGGTAAACCTCGCGCCCGATTATCCGACGGCCAGCATAGCAAGGGCGTCAGCGGCGGTTGCAACCAAACCTGTGCAAAAGGTCGTTCCAGACATACCCCTTTACGGGGTCAACGTTTGGATTCAGAATCGCCCGTCCGAGGCGGGGCGGCAGAGAGCAGGTCACGCGATCGTTCCAGCTCGTCACGTATCCACAGGCGCAGCGCTTCCAGAGGCGGCCAGTTGCGCAATCCGGGTGGATATACCAAGTGATAGGTATCCGCCGGGGCCAGATCCACGCTGATCGCAGACACCTTCACCAGCCGCCCGGCGCACAGGGCGTCGGCCGCCAGCAATTCACGTCCCAGTCCCAGTCCCAGTCCTTGTTCCACCGCCTGCAGCATCAGGCCCGTGTCGTTGAACGTGGCCACCGGAACCACATTGACATTGAGCCCGGCCGCGGCGAACCACTGGCGCCACAACTCTTTATCGCCGAGCAGCGGCTGCCTGGCCAGCGTGGCCGGCTCCTGGTCGGGCAGGCGGGCGGCGGTGTCGGGGGAAGCCAGCACGATCATCGGCATAGGCATGTCGAACAAAGGATCGGACACCACGCCGGGCCACGGGCCGGTTCCGGAACGCAGCGCCGCGTGCAGGCCTTCGCGCTGCAAATCCGCGACCTGCTGCGAGGTTTCGATTTCCAGCGTCAGTTCAGGGTGGCGATCGCGCCAGCGCGCCATGCGCGGCAGCAGCCAGCGCTGGGCAAAAGAGGGCAGCACCGATACCCGCAGGCGCTGGCTGGCGCCGCGGGCCACCAGGCCCGCCGACTGTACGCCTTCCTCCAGCTGCGCAAGCGCGCATTGCACGCTGCGCAGCAAGGTCTCGCCCGCGCTGTTCAGCACCACGCGTCGGCCGCGCCGGTCGAACAGTTCGAAGCCCAGTTGTTCTTCCAGAACGCGTATCTGCTGGCTGACCGCGCTGTGAGTCAGGTGCAGCCGCTGTGCGGCGGCGCGCAGGTTCTGCAGTTCGCCCACGGCGCGGAAGGCGGGCAGGGTGCTCAAGGGCAGTCGGCTCATGCTGGTAAGCATAACTGACCAAATCGGCGATAACAATGCGCTATACACGCGGTTCCTGTGCTTTTAGGCTAACCAGTACGCAAATCTGGGAGACCAACATGGAAATGGAATCACGCCCACTGGCGAGCCCCCGCTACGCCGTCCCTCGCCGCAGCCTTGCCATGTGCCTCGAAGCCGCACGGCACTTCTTTCAATGGCACTGGCACGCCTATCGCGATCGCCGGGCCTGCCAGCAGACGGCCACTTTATTGAGTGAGCTCGACGAGCACCAGTTGAAGGACATAGGCGCACCCGCCTGGGCCCGCCTGCACGCGGCCGCCCTGCGTGACCTCAATCAGCGCCACCGCGAACAGTGGCTGCGCCTGTGATGCGGGCCTGGCCGGCACGGCCCCGAAATTTGGTGTATAGTCTCGCCTCTTCGTTGCCCGGGTGCAGTTTTCCAGGTGGCGGGGCCGAAGTCTTTGTTGCGA